>NZ_CP192584.1:0-4800000 GCF_050632235.1 Roseateles chitinivorans
GGTCTGTGAATCGGGTCAGGTTGCCGAACGCGTCGTACTGCATCATCGACGTGTTTCCATTGAGATCAGTCGATGTCAAGGGACGGCTATAGACCGGATCGTAAGTAGTGCTCGTTGACACGGCGTTGGCTGTTTCAGCGAGCCAAGTTGTCTTCGTGATGTTGCCCAGCAGGTCGTATTCGAAGACCGTCTTGCGCCCGAGCGGATCGACACGGCTCTTGAGATGCCCATCGAACTCGTCGCGGTTGTTGACCGTCACCTGCTGCTCAGGAAGGCCAACGGCCCGGGTCAGCTTGGTCACATTCCCGAACTGGTCGAAGGCATAGCGGGACTGCATCCCGCGCTCGTCCGTCGTGTCGACCTGATTAACCACGGCGATCCCCGGTCCGTAGCTCATGCAGTGGTTCGCCGTGGCGCCGTCTCCGGACCAGCCGGTCCCCGGCGCCGACGTTCCACCGCCGCTGACCCAGCAGGTGATGATCAGCCGCGGCGGCGTCTTCACCGTCGTCGTGCCGAAGCTGAAGCTCATCGTCGAGCCGTCCGCATAAGTCTGCTTGGACACGCGGCCGGCGTCGTCGAAGACGTTCGTGACCATCGTGTTGCCACGCTTGTCCACGACGGTCAGCATGTTGGTCGTGGACGTGACGCCGCCGATCGACTTCGACGGATCCACCGCCTTGGTCTCATAGGTGTACTGGCGGAAGTTGTTCAGCGGGTCGATGGCCTTGACCAGCCGGCTCTGCCCGTCGTACTCGTACTTCCACTCACGCGCGATGTCGTCCGTGATCTTCGAGATGCGTCCTGCGGAGTCATAGGTCAGCGAGACAGTCCGCCCGTTGGGCGAAGTCACCTTCGTCAGCCCGGTTCCACTGGAGCGCGTGAGCGTCGTCAGGTTCCCGTTGCGATCGCGGATGCCGACCAGCGCCGCCGCACGGTAGTCGGCCGCGTTGTAGGACATCGGGTAGTAGTGCACCGTGCCATCCTTGAGCGTCACGCTCCAGGTGGCGCCCGGATAGGTCGAGTCCCACTTCAGGATCGCGCCCGCGTAGATGCTGCCGTTGCAGCCCACGCTCTTGTAGACGGCGTCCGTGTAGCCGCCTCCGGGCGACACGCGCTGGAACAGGATCTTGCCGCCGTCGGGCAGGATCACGTACTGGTAGGTGTAGGGATACGCGTCGCCCACCAGATAGGTGTCGTAGTTCAGGCTGGTGCCGATGCCGAAGGAACGCGAGGTGTCGTCGGCAGGACGGAAGCTGCGGCTGATGCTGATGGGCGTGACGTCGTTGATGACGACGTCGGTCTCCTCGTTCAGGAACAGCCCGGTGAACAGGTCCACCGGATCGCCGCCCTTGGCGCCGCAGGTCGGCGGGCCCATCGGCGGAGCCAGGTCCGGCTTGGCGATCATGGCGCCGGTGAATTCATAGATCACCACGCCCGGATCCGGCACGACCTGCTTGCCGTCGGCCGACACCGCGCCCTGCCCGTACATGAACCACCCGCGCTCCTTCGCGTCGTAGTCCCAGAAGTTCACCCGCGTGCCCGGCTTGGAGCCCGCGAAGTTCGGGTAGATCAGCTGCGCGCCCTTGGCGCTCTTCGCGTCGATCCCCACCAGGTGCGAGCCCCCGGCTGCACCGTGAAGTACACCGGCACCGGGAACGCCGGCAGCGGGAACGGCGGCTGGTCCACGGGGATGGCCGTCAGGCTCAGCTCCGTGACGATCTTGCCCTGCGTGTCGCGGATCACCGTGCCCGCGGGGATGCGCAGCTCCAGCCCCGGGACCGCCGGGTTGGTCAGCACCACCGGCGCGGTCGTCGGCGACGCGATCGTCACCGTGTGCGCCGTGTCCAGCGGCGTCATCCAGCTCACGAACGGCAGCGCGTTGTCCTCTCCCGCCGTGACCTCCATGCCGTACTCGTAGCGGCCGTACTTGTACTCGCCGTTGTTGGCCGTGCCCCCGTCGATCACCAGGATCTGGCGGCCCGACGGCGCGTTGCGCAGCGTGAACTCGCCGTTGGCGTCCGTGCGCGTGCGCCGCTCCCCGATGGCCAGCGTCACGTTGGCCAGCGGCTTGCCGTTGAGCCGCAACACCTGGCCGCTGACTGACGTGCCGTCGCCCATGCGGGCTTGCGGCGCGCGCGGCAGCCGCCTGGCCGCCACGTCCGCCGGACGCAGCTTGGCGAACGCCGGGTCGCCGTGCAGCGCCCAGCGCACCCGCGGCTGCTGCGGCAGCGTGCGCTCGGCCTGGTGCCGGCGTCCGCTGGTCCAGTTGCCGCCGAAGTTCGATTGACCGGGGATCCAGCGCTCGTCCTCGTCCATCACCACCGGCGCCGACGCGGCCGGGGTCGGCTTGGCCGGCGTCGTCACCGGCGCGGGGGTCGCCGCCGCGCTACCCGGCGCTGCATTGCCCTTGCCGGGCTTGCCCAGCGCCGCGGTGCGGAAGCCGATGGCCTGCATCGGCAACGCCTGCCCGAACTCGTCCTTGGCGCCTTGCACGAACAGCGTGAACGCGGCGTTGGGCAGCAGTTCCTGGCGCGGCGTCACGAACAGCAGCACGCCGCCTTCCACGCCGACTGCATCGAGCTTGACGGCTCCGTTGGGGCCGACCAGGGTCACCGTGGCCGCATTCAAGCTGCCCACGTCCATGCGCTTGCTGAAGCGCACCATCAGTCGTTGCGCCACCGGTACCTGCGCGGCGCCGCTGGCGGGCTGGCTCTCCAGCACGGCCGGCGCACCCGCGCCGCCCAGCGACTTCGCCGCCTGCGCCGCGGCTTCAGCCGTCACCGCGCTCCAGCGCTGCGCCGCCGCGTCGTACAGCGCCCCGCGCGGCAAGGCCTGACCCTGCGCATCCGTGCCGCCCCACAGCAGCACGCCACCTTCCGGCAGCAGTGCCGCACGGTGCTGTTGGCGAGTCACGCTGTCGCTCGCGCGCTCGATAGCACCAGTGATCGGATCGTAGACCTCGACCTCGCGCACCGCCGCGCCCTTGGCGTCCACGCCGCCGGCAACGAGCACTCGGCCGTCCGAGAGCACCGTGGCCGTGTGGCCGCTGCGCGCCAGCACCCCGGCCGCGCCCAGCGTGGTGAAGCCGCCCGACACCGGATCGAATCGCTCGGCCACGTTGGTCACGCCGCTCGCGGTCGTTCCGCCCAGCACCAGCACCGTGCCGTCGGGCAGCAGCGTGGCCGTGTGGCCGCTGCGCGCCACGCCCAGCTGCGTGCTCAGCGCCGTCGTGCCACCCTTGACCGGGTCAACGCGCCATGCGCCCGCGCTGGGCTTGCTGGCCGCGCCAGTGCTGGAATCTTTGCCTGAGCTTCCGCTGGAGCTGATGCTCGCTGTCGCGCCCACCGTTCCGCCCAGCAGCAGCCAGCCGCCATCGGCCAGTTGCGTCGCGCTCTGACCCGCCGCCGCCGCCGGGCGCGCGCCCAGCAATTGCAGCACCGCTGCAGCTGCCGGCGAGTTGGCAGCCGACGTCGACTGCCCCTGCGCACCTTGCGCCGCATTCGCCGCATTGACGGGGTACGAGGACATCGTCCCCATCAGCAGCACGCCTGCCAGCCCCAAGGCCGTCGCCAGACGCGACACCGAAGTCACCATTCCTGTTTTCATCGCCACCCTCTTGCGTGAATCTCTTGTTCGCCTGTGCTTGAGCCGCCCAGCCTGCTCACTGCATCGTCACGGTCACCGACGCGCTCGCGCCGTAATCCGGATCGACGATCACCGTGTAGGCGCCCGCCGCCAACGTGCCCAGCGCCATCGTTCCGCCGCTGGTCGAGTAGTTGCCGCTCGCCACGGTCGAGCCGCTCGCGTTGAGCACCCGAACGGAGACATAGCGTCCCGACGGCGTGGTAGACGGTGTACCCACCACCAGCGATCTCGCGCCCGCCGGAACGGTGACCGTCAGCCGGCCGTTCTGTCCCTGGCGCAACGTCAGCGGATACGGCGTGCCCACCGTCATCGCGGCGGCCACGTCGCGACTCACGGTCAGCGCGCCCGTGCTCAGCGCATACGTGGCCGACACGCGCACCACATACAGTCCCGCCGCCGTGCTCGGCACATTGAGTCCGCACTGCGACTCGGAGATGTAGCAGGTCGTCGAATCCACAGCGCCATTCGGGCCCTGGATCGCGAGACCGACGTAGCTGCCGCCAGTCAAGCCACCCAGGCCGACGCCGAGGTACTGCCCCGCAGACGCCTGGAACGTGAGCGTCTTCGCCGTGCCCGCCGGCATTGCCGGCAGCGACAGCGCGGCACCATCGACGGCGATATCGGGCGCCGGGTTCAGCGCCAACGTCGCCTGCCCGCCCGCGCCGTCCGACGGATCGACAAACACCGTGTACGTCCCCGTGACCGGCAGCGACGCGACATAGAGCGCCCCGCCGTCGCTCGACGGCGACGCATAGTCGGAGGTCACGCGACTGCCGTCAGGACGGTTCAAGTACACGTAGACCGTGCGATTGGCCGGCGTCGTCGTCAACCCACTGAAGCGGATCGTCGCGGCCTGCCCCTGCGTGCCCGCGAAGGTGTACCGGGCGTTCTGGCCATCCCTCAGCGTCACCGCCACCGGCGTCCCCGCCGTCAACGCGCCGCTGCGGTCGCTGCTCAGCGTCAACGTGGCTCCTGTGAAGGAGACGCCGGCCGGCACCGACACCCGCACCAGGTAAGTCCCGGCCACCAGATTGGGCAGGTTCAGGCCGCAACTCACGCTGGAGATGTAGCAGCTGGTCGAGTCGACCAGGCTGCCGGACGGCCCCTGCACCGCCAGGTTGACATAGTTGTTGCCGGCCAGGCCGCTCAGCGCCACACCAAGGTTCTGCCCCGCCGTCGCCTGGAACACGAAGGTCTTTGCCGCGCTGGCCGCTATCGCCGACAGCGCCACCGGCGTGCCATCGATGGCGATGTCGGACGCCGGATTGAGCGCCAGCGACAGTTGCGCGGCCGCGCCGTCCGACGGGTCGACCAGCACCGTGTAGGTGCCGGTGACCGGCAGCGAAGCGACATGCAGCAGGCCACCGCCGTTGGCCGTCGACGCATAGTCGGACGTCACACGGCTGCCATCCGGTCGATTCAGGTAGACATAGACCGACCGGCCGTCCGGCGTCGTCGTGATGCCGTTGAACCGGATCGACACCGGCTGGCCCGCCGTGCCCGCGAAGGTGAAGCGCCCGTTCTGCCCGTCGCGCAGTGTGATCGCCACCGGCGTCCCCGCCGTCAACGCGCCGCTGCGGTCGCTGCTCAGCGTCAACGTGGCTCCTGTGAAGGAGACGCCGGCCGGCACCGACACCCGCACCAGGTAAGTCCCGGCCACCAGATTGGGCAGGTTCAGGCCGCAACTCACGCTGGAGATGTAGCAGCTGGTCGAGTCGACCAGGCTGCCGGACGGCCCCTGCACCGCCAGGTTGACATAGTTGTTGCCGGCCAGGCCGCTCAGCGCCACACCAAGGTTCTGCCCCGCCGTCGCCTGGAACACGAAGGTCTTTGCCACGCTGGCCGCTATCGCCGACAGCGCCACCGGCGTGCCATCGATGGCGATGTCGGACGCCGGATTGAGCGCCAGCGACAGTTGCGCGGCCGCGCCGTCCGACGGGTCGACCAGCACCGTGTAGGTGCCGGTGACCGGCAGCGAAGCGACATGCAGCAGGCCACCGCCGTTGGCCGTCGACGCATAGTCGGACGTCACGCGGCTGCCATCCGGTCGATTCAGGTAGACATAGACCGACCGGCCGTCCGGCGTCGTCGTGATGCCGTTGAACCGGATCGACACCGGCTGGCCCGCCGTGCCCGCGAAGGTGAAGCGCCCGTTCTGCCCGTCGCGCAGTGTGATCGCCACCGGCGTCCCCGCCGTCAACGCGCCGCTGCGGTCGCTGCTCAGCGTCAGCGCGCCTCCAGTGAAGGAGACGCCGACCGGCACCGACACCCGCACCAGGTAGGTCCCCGCGGCCAGATTGGTCAGGTTCAGGCCGCAACTGCCGCTGGAGATGTAGCAGCTCGTCGACTCGAGGGTCCCGCCAGACTGAGCCAGCACCGTCAGGTTGACATAGTTGTTGCCCGTCAGACCGCTCAGCGACATGCCGAGGTTCTGCCCCGCCGTCGCCTTGAACACGAAGGTTCTGGCCGAATCCGCGGCCATCGCCGCGAGCGCCACCGGCGTGCCGTCGACGGCGATGTCGGACGCCGGATTGAGCGTCAGCGCCAGTTGGGCGGCCGCGCCGTCCGACGGATCGACCAGCACCGTGTAGGTGCCGGTGACCGGCAGCGAGGCGACGTTCAGCAGGCCGCCGTCGGTCGATGTCGACCCGGAATCCGACGCCAGACGACTGCCGTCCGGACGGTTCAGATAGACATAGACACCCCGCCCCGCCGGCGTCGTCGCGACGCCCTTGAATCGGATCGCCGCCGGCTGGCCCGCGGTGCCTGCAAAGGTGAAGCGGCCGTTCTGCCCTTCACGCAAGGTCAGTGCCACCGGTGCATTCGCGGGCAGTGCTCCGCCAGTGTCGCTGCTGAGCGTGACCTTGCCACCCGTGAGGTCCGCCCCCATCGCACGGATGCGGACGAGGTAGGCGCCCGTGGTGGGCAGGGACAGGTCCAGGCCGCAAGCGCCCGGCGATGCGTAGCACGTGGTGCTGCTGACGCTGTTGCCCGCCGGATTCAACACCTCCAGCGCCACGTAGCCCGACGTCACCAGGCCGGACAGCCCCAGGCCGAGCGTCTGCCCTGTCGTCCCGTTGAACTGCAGCACCAGCGGCGTGGTCGTCAGGACGGGCACTGGCAGGGTCTTCGTCGGACCATCCGCGGTCAGGTCGGCCGACGGGTTCAGCGTCAGCGACAGGCCCGCCGCGCTGCCGTAGTCGGGATCGACGAACACCGTGTAGGTGCCGCTCGCCGGCAGGCTCGCGACATACAGCTGGTTGCCGTCGGACGAGGTCGTGCCGCTCGTCGACAGGAGCAGGCTGCCGTCAGGCTTGAACAGCGACACGTAGACCGTGCGGTCCGCCGTGGGCGTCGTCGTGATGCCGCTGAACCGGATCGTCGCGGGCTGGCCGGCCGTCCCCGCGAAGCTTGCGCGACCGTTCTGCCCCGCGCGCAGCGACAGCGGCCGCGGCGTGCCCGCCGCCAGCGTCGCGGTGACGTCGCTGCTCAAGACGATCGATCCGGCGGTGAGCGTGCCACCGTACTGCCGGGCGCGGATCAGGTAGCTGCCGGTGGCCGGCAGGGTCAGGTTCATGCCGCAGCTGCCGTAGGTCGCGTAGCAGGTGGTGCTGGTCACCGAAGTGCCGGCAGGCGACTGCACCTCGAAGCTCACGGCCCCGTCACCGGTCATCCCGCTCAAGCCCACCCCCAGGGTCTGGCCCGCCACGCCGGAGAATTTGCGCGAATGCACCGTGCCCGTGGGCGATGGCTGCGACAGGGTCGATGCGGCGCCATCGATGGCGATGTCGTCCGCCGGATTCAGCGCCAGCGTCAGCGCCGTCGCGGCGCCGTAGTCGGGATCGACGAACACCGTGTAGGTGCCGCTCGCCGGCAGGCTCGCGACATACAGCTGGTTGCCGTCGGACGAGGTCGTGCCGCTCGTCGACAGGAGCAGGCTGCCGTCAGGCTTGAACAGCGACACGTAGACCGTGCGGTCCGCCGTGGGTGTCGTCGCGATGCCGCTGAACCGGATCGTCGCGGGCTGGCCGGCCGTCCCCGCGAAGCTCGCGCGGCCGTTCTGCCCCGCGCGCAGCGACAGCGGCCGCGGCGTGCCCGCCGCCAGCGTCGCGGTGACGTCGCTGCTCAAGACGATCGATCCGGCGGTGAGCGTGCCACCGTACTGCCGGGCGCGGATCAGGTAGCTGCCGGTGGCCGGCAGGGTCAGGTTCATGCCGCAGCTGCCGTAGGTCGCGTAGCAGGTGGTGCTGGTCACCGAAGTGCCGGCAGGCGACTGCACCTCGAAGCTCACGGCCCCGTCACCGGTCATCCCGCTCAAGCCCACCCCCAGGGTCTGGCCCGCCACGCCGGAGAATTTGCGCGAATGCACCGTGCCCGTGGGCGATGGCTGCGACAGGGTCGACGCGGCGCCATCGATGGCGATGTCGTCCGCCGGATTCAGCGCCAGCGTCAGCGCCGTCGCGGCGCCGTAGTCGGGATCGACGAACACCGTGTAGGTGCCGCTCGCCGGCAGGCTCGCGACATACAGCTGGTTGCCGTCGGACGAGGTCGTGCCGCTCGTCGACAGGAGCAGGCTGCCGTCAGGCTTGAACAGCGACACGTAGACCGTGCGGTCCGCCGTGGGCGTCGTCGTGATGCCGCTGAACCGGATCGTCGCGGGCTGGCCGGCCGTCCCCGCAAAGCTCGCGCGGCCGTTCTGCCCCGCGCGCAGCGACAGCGGCCGCGGCGTGCCCGCCGCCAGCGTCGCGGTGACATCGCGGCTCAGGACGATCGATCCGGCGGTGAGCGTGCCGCCGTACAGCCGGACACGGATCAGGTAGCTGCCGGTGGCCGGCAGGGTCAGGTTCATGCCGCAGGTGCCGTAGCTCGCGTAGCAGGTGGTGCTGCTCACCGAACTGCCGGCCGGCGACTGCACGTCGAGGGCCAAGGCCCCGTCGCCAGCCATGCCGCTCAGACCCACGCCCAGGGTCTGACCCGCTGCGCTGGTGAACTTGTAGGAGGCGCCCGTGTCCAGGGCCAGTGGAACCGGCAGGTTCACCGACGGCCCGTCGATCGCGACATCGTCGGGCGGATCCAGGGCCACCGACAAGGTGCCCGGCACGCCATTGTCCGGATCGACGAAGACGAAGTAGCTGCCGCTGCTGGGCATGCTCGGCACGAACAGCTGACCACCGTCGACCGACGTATTGCCGGCCACGGAGGTCATCAGTGAGCCGTCGGACTTCAGCAGCGACACATTGATGCTCTGGCCGGCGGGCGTCGTGGTCAAGCCCTTGAAGCGCACCGTCGCGGGCTGCCCCGCCGTGCCCGTGACTGCGAGCATCGCGTTCTGACCCGACCGCAGCGTTACCGCGCGCGGCGTGCCCGCCGTCAACGCGCCACCGATGTCGTTGCTCAGCGTCAGGTTCATCGCCGACACCGTCGCCGAGTTGCCTGGCACCACGCGCACCAGATAGCGGCCCGAGGCCGGCAGGCGAGAGAGGTTGAGGCCGCAGGACGCCCCCGCGTAGCAGGCATTGCTGGACACCAGTTGCGTGCCGTCGGGACGTGACACGTAGACGTAGACGTAGCTCGACGCGCCGCCGTTGAACGCGAGTCCCGACAGGCCCAGCCCGAGGTTCTGCCCGGCCGTTCCGGTGAACGAGGCGTACAGGCCCTTCGTCCCGCCCAGCGCCGTGGCCGCGCCGTCGATGGCGATCGGTGGCACCGCGGTGTTGCCCAGCGATAGCGTCGTGCTCATCGACGCGCCGAAGGCGGGATCGACGAACAGCAGGTAGTTGCCAGTCTCGGGCAGCAAGGGCGGCGTCATCGCGACACCGGCGGATCCGGCATTCACCGTCGTCTGCCAGAAGAGCGTGCCGGCCGGCGTGTAGAGCGTGATCGGCACGTTCTGTGCGGCGGGATCGGTGGTCAGCGCATCGAACTGCAGCGACAGTTGCTGGTTGGCCGAGCCCGCGATCGTGTAACGGCCGTTCTGACCGGCGCGCAGCGCGAGGTTGGCGGCACCGCCAGACGGTAGGGTGGCGACGAGGTCCGTGCTGAGCGTGACGGTGGCCGACGCGATGGCCGCCGTATTGCCGATCAGCTGGATCTGGTAGGTCCCAGTCGCCGGCAGGTTGGACAGATTCAGTTCACAGCTGCCTGCCGGATTGGTGCTCGAGCAGGTTGCGCTCTGCCAGACGCTGCCGTTCGGTTGGACCGCGCGCAGGGTCGCGCTGCCGACGACGCCATTGGCGAAGGCCAGGCCACGCAGGCTCAGGCCGAGGTTCTGCCCCGCCGTGCCGGTGAATTTGCCGTAACTGCCGGGGGCGACCGCGATGTTGACAGCAGCGCCGTCGACGACGACCGGCGTCGCTACGGGTTCGGACACGGCCTGCACCGTCGCGGCCGCGCCGAAGCCCGGATCGACGAACATGGTGTAGGTGCCGGTCGCAGGCGCCGACGGGATCGTGAACGCCGTGCCGTTGCCAGTGCTCGAGAGCGTCGTCGATCCGGCGACACCGCCGTCAGGACGCAACACCGTGACCGCAATACTGACGCTGGCGGGATCGGAGACGCCCTGCCCCACCCACAGGTTCATCGGCTGCCCGGCCGAGCCCTGGACGGTAAATCGGCCGTTCTGACCCGCGCGCAGCGACGCGGTGGCAGGCGTGGCGGCGATCAGCGGCGTGACCTTGTCACTGCTCAGCACGAAGTTGACCGTCGCGGTCTGCGCGGACGTCGGGATCAGCTGGACGCGATAGAGCCCGGTCGACGGCAGGTTGCTCAGGTTCACGTCGCAGCCGCCGGCGGGGCTGCTGGACGAGCAGCTCGCCTGGCCGATGGCCGTGCCGTCGGGCCGGCGCACGATCAGCGTCGCGGTGCCGCCGTTGGGGAAGCTCAGACCCTTCAGACCCAGGCCGAGGTTCTGCCCGGCCACGCCGTTGAACACGGCATACGCGCCGGGGGCGGAGCTCTGGGGCACGGGAGCGCCGTCGATGGTCAGCTCACTCACCGCGGGATTGAGCACCATCTGCAAGGTGCCGGACGCGCCGTAGGCGGGATCGATGAAGACGCTGTAGTTGCCGCTCTGCGCGGCCTGCACGGTCAGGTAATCACCGCGCACGTCCGGCGTCAGCGTCTGCGTGAAGGCGACCGAGCCGTCCGGCTTGAGCACCGTGACCGGGATGCTCACCGACGGATCGGTGGCGTGATTGCCCAGCCACACGGTGGCGACCTGCCCCGCCGTGGCGGCGAAGGCGATGCGGCCGTTCTGGCCGGTGCGCACCGCCACCGACTGCAGCTGTCCGCTGGCCAGCGTGCCGGTCTTGTCGCTGCTCAGCGTCAGCACGCCCGCGGCGATCGGCCGGTTGCCCGCCGGGTTCGACACCTTGATCGTGTAGGTCCCGCTGACCGGCAGTCCGCTCAGATTCAGTTCGCACGCGGCGCCGGGATTGCTCGTCAGGCAGCTCGCATTGCTCAGCCACACCGTGCCGTCAGGCTTGAGCACCTGCAGCGTCACGGCCGCAGTCGCCCCCGCCCCGGTGAAGCTCAAGCCGCTCAGCGACAGCCCCAGGTTCTGTCCCGCCGTGCCCGTGAACGGCACCGACGCGCTCTGCCCCGGGAAGATGTCCTTGATCGTGCTGCGCCCCGCGTCCACCGCGAAGCCCTGGTCCGTCACCGCCGCCACCTTCAGCGTGGCCGCTGCGCCGGCATCGAAGAACACCGCATAGGTGCCCGCTGCGGTCAGCGTCGGCAGATAGGCCTGCGGCTGCGACGCGCTCACGCTGCCGGTGGCCAGCTGCGTGCCCTGCGGTCCATAGACGGCATAGCCCAGCGCGCCGCCCAGCGTGCTCCCGCTCGTGTCCAGCGTGACCAGCTGGTTGATGCTCCCGTCGAAGATGACCGCGCCATGCTTGCCCGCGGCCGGGATGCCCAACGTGGCTCCCGCGCCGCCCACGGCGATGCGCGTCCACGCCGCCACGTTGCTCGCCGAACGGTTGTCCGGCACGGCGAGGAAGTCGGCGGTGCTCACCGCGCTGCCGTAAGGCGTGGACAGCGTGAGCCGACCGGATGATCCGGCCGACGGCACCTTGGTCGTCAGCGTCGTGGCCGTGGCGGCACTCAGCGTGGCCAGGCCGCTCGTGTTGAACAGCAGCCGGTTGTCCGACGCCGTCGTCTGGATGTTGGTGCCCGTCAACGTCACCGTCGTGCCGGTCGTTCCCAGCACCGGCGTGAAGCTCGCGATCGTCGGGCTCTTGCTGCTGACCACCGTGAACGGCTTGGCGGAGGTCACGCTGCCGGCGCCCGTGGTCACCTTCACCGGTCCGGTCACCGCGCCCGCGGGCACGGTCACCGTCAGCTGCGACGCCGTCGCGGCCGTGACGGTGGCGCTCGCGCCGCCGACGGTCACGGTGTTGCCCGCGAGGCTGGTCGCAAAGCCGCTGCCGTTGACCGTCAGCTTGCTGCCCGGCGCGCCCGACTCCGGCGTGAAGCTCGTGATGCTCAGCGTGCCCGCGTTGACCGCGCGCACCGCCGTGATGTTGCCCGCCGCGTCGTACACGTACTGCGTGCCGCTGCCGTTGGGCAGCACCACCTGCACCAGCCGGCCCAGGTCGTCGTACACGTAGCCCGTGGCGCGCGCCGCGCCCCATCCGGCCAGCAGCAGCGCAAGCGCCACCGCGCCCCACACGCCGCGACGCATGCCGCGCTTGGTTGACACCACCTGGTCTTGCCGAGTCGAGCTCACTTGAAACTCCCTGTCCGGTCACCGGCGGGGAGTGCGGGCACACGCGCGCAGCAAGACCTGGCACCTCACGGCGCAAGTCCTGTCACTGGCTCAGCGGCTTCCTCCCTGCCGATTCCGCGTTTGCTTTGGAATCGTTCCCCTTTGCCTGCGGGCCATTCTTCTGATGTCCGTCAGGCGGGCCGATTCTGCCCAGTGGGGTCAAGAAAACGCAAGGGGCCTGTGAAGAGAAATCTTCTCGTTACGACTGCCGTGTGGCTCATCGAGCAGATCCGTACTTTCGGGGGATTGCGGCAGCGGCAGCGAGCGCAGCAAGACCTGGCACATCACGGCGCAAGTCCTGGCACTGGCTCAGCTGTTTCCTGCCTGCCGATTCCGTGTTTGCTTTGGAAGCGTTCCTTTTTGCCTGCGGGCCATTCTTCGATGTCCGTCAGGCGGGGGGCTTCTGCCCAGCGGCGTCAAGAAAGCGCAAGGGGGAAGTGAAAAGCAAAATCCCCCGTGACGGCGGCCGTGCGATTGCTCGATCAGCTCTGCACTTTGGGGGATCGCGGCGATGAGGATGATGTCGGCGCGCGGCGCAAGGCCTGCCACCTCAGCCTGCATGCGCGATAGATCCGCGACCTCTTCCCACGTCTCGACGAGGCTCTATCTCACGGCTCCGACGCCGTAGTGGCCCACCCTCAACGGCTGATCCACCTCGATCACAAGGACGCTGTCCTCGCAACCGCCAGGTTGTCCCACCAGCGTGTAGAGCACCAGGATCTCATCTGCGTGGCGATACACCGTGAACCCGCCGTTCTGACGATCGGTATAGGCCAGCGCCCTGACGAAATAGCGATGACGACGCACCGCGGACTTCCCGGCATAAGCCTTGAACGCCTTAAGTGAAAGAGGGGCCAGCGTTCTGCCGGACAGGGCCGCCAGTGCCTTCTCCCTGGCAACTCCCGTCATTTCCTTGAAACCCGGAATGGGATGCTCGAAAAACTCGTGAGGGTTCTCCGGGCCTCCGCTCCCGACGCAGTCCGCGGCGAAGCAAGACGCCGCGCACAGCAGCAGCAAGGAAACGACGACTCCCTTCATCGTCCGCACCCGCAGGCCGCCGCGGCCGAACGACGATCCTCATCGGTCGGCAGGGTTCCGTAAAGACCCATCACGCTGTTCTTCCGGCCCGGCTTGTAGAGGATCTCCTGTTTTCCGTTTACCACCTTGCCTAGCTCATATCCGTCATCCAAGCCCATGAGGTGCCCGCCTTCGTGCATATAGGTCCAGGGATCGTTGCCCGTGTACCAGACGCCCATGTTCCCTGCGTTATTCACGCCCGAGGTCCCCGAACCCGCCTTGAGTCTGACGAGGTTTCGCTGCGCCGCCGGGAACGTACCGATGTCCACGGACACCTTGAAGTTCTTGGTCGACCAGCCTTGTTCAATCTTCTGCTTCATCTGAGTGATTTGCGCCGGTGTCGCTGGCGAGGACGCCTCGATCTCGATCGGGATGCGAATGTTGATCGACTCGCCCTGACGTGTGCAGTAGGCCAGAAGCCCCAGAGGATCGTTCATGGAGATCGGATCGCCGCCAACATACGCGTAGGGACTCGATTGCCCCGCGCTCCATCCCAGGGGATCTTCCGAAATGAATCGCGCCTGCTCCGGACTGTAGTAGCGAGCCCGGTAAAAATACAATCCGTTTCCGTCGTTCTCCCGCCCGGTGTACTGCCACTCCGGCGCGACCGCGCCAGTGGTCGCCTGCAATCCATAAGGGCTGTAGTCGAGACGACTGACGACGCTCTGAGCCTGATCGGCGACGGCACGCGTGCTACCCAGGGCATCCGTCAAGAGATGCCGTTGCCCTGTGCCTCCGTACAGCGAGAAGAGTTCATCCAGCCCGAGACCACCGAGCATGGCCGTCAGTTCTGCACCGCTGCGTTTCTGCGTGACGTTCAAGCCGTCGTACATGAAAGTGGTCGCCAAGCCGTTGACGGTGCGCGAGGTGCGACGTCCTAGAGAGTCATACCCATAGGTCGTCGGATTCGCCCCCTGAACGGCAATCAGTCTGTCCCGCTCGTCCCACACGAACGTGCTGCTGCCGTCACTGGTGAGATTGCCGTTGGCGTCGTAGGTCAACGCCTGTCCATTGCGCTGGGTCAGCCGCCCCACCCCATCAAACTCCGCCGAGGTCACCGCGGTGTCGCTCAGGCTCGTGGACATGCTGCCGCTCGAGGCGACACGACGCCCGGCAAGATCATGCTCATAGCTCACGTCCGCCAGGACTTGCCCGGATGCCCCCTTGTAGACGATGGAGGCGATCCGTCCGTCAATGTCGTGAGTGACCGTGCCGATCACACCGTTTGGCAACGCAATGCGCTTGCGTCTGCCCACCTCGTCATAGTCGATCGCGACGACCTGCACCACATTGCCGTTGATCGGGGCCGGATCCTGTTCGATGCGGATCAAGCGGTCGCCATCGCTCCACTGGTAGTGAAGAGTCGGCTGTCCCTGCGTGCTCATCGTGGTTCGTCTTCCGCCAAGGTCATACGTATAGCCGACCTGCCCTTGCGGGGAGACTTCGGTAGTCAGTCGATCCATGTCGTCGTAACTTCTGGTGATCGTCCCCGACACGCTGTCCACGATGGAGGTCACACGGTCAGCGGCATCCCAGCTGTAAGTCACAGTGCTCTTGAACACATTCGGCGACTCCTCGGAGGCTCCGAATCCGACCTTGATCGGACGACCGAACGCATCGGCCTGGATCACCGTGGTCACCTGACCTTTGCGGTCGGTCTGCCGACCCATCGTCCCGCCCGGTTCATAGGTGGTGAAGCTCGATCGACCGGCCGCATCCTTCTCGGAGACAGGGCGATTCATGGCGTCATAGGCGAACGTCTGACTGTTCATCCTTTCGTCCGTCTGCGTCAGGACATTGCCGTTCGGATCGTAGGTGACCTGCAGGCGCCCTCCCTTCGGGTCGGACGCCCCCGTCAACCGATTCAGGGCATCGTATTCCTTGAAGGTCGAGCGTCCCAGAGGATCGGTCACGCCCTTGAGGCGTCCAGTGCCGTCGAAGAACATCGTTGTCCGAGCCCCTCCGGCATCGACATGCGACGTCAGGTCTCCTCCGGTGTAAGCCATCGTCGGACCGTGTCCCAGGGCATCGCGGATGGTCAGCACATTCCCTTGTGAATCGTACGCTCTCGTGATCGCGACCCCGGACGCGTCCGTGAACCTGGTCAGATTGCCGAAGGCATCGTATTGGCGCGTCGACGTGTTTCCGTTGAAGTCCGTAACGGCGAGTGGTTGGCTGTAGGTCGGTTCGTACGTGATGGACATCGACACTGCGCCGGTCGTCCCGGCCAGCAGGGTCGTCTTCGTGATGTTGCCCAGCGTGTCGTACTCATAGGCCGTCTTCCGCCCTAGCGGGTCGACCTGGCTTAGCAGGTTGCCGTCGTTCTCGTCCCGGTTGTAGACGGTGGTCTGCTCTTCCGGCAGGCCCACGGCCCGAATCAGCTTGGTGACGTTGCCGAACTGGTCGAACACATGGCGCGACTTCGTGCCGCGCTCATCGGTGGTGTCGAGCTGCCCGACCACCGCCACGCCGGGTCCGTAGCTCATGCAGTGGTTCGCCGTGGCGCCGTCCCCGGACCAGCCGGTCCCCGGTGCCGAGGTTCCGCCGCCGCTGACCCAGCAGGTGATGATCAGCCGCGGCGGCGTCTTCACCGTCGTCGTGCCGTAGCTGAAGCTCATCGTCGAGCCGTCCGCATAGGTCTGCTTGGACACGCGGCCGGCGTCGTCGAAGACGTTCGTGACCATCGTGTTGCCACGCTTGTCCACGACGGTCAGCATGTTGGTCGTGGACGTGACGCCGCCGATCGACTTCGACGGATCCACCGCCTTGGTCTCATAGGTGTACTGGCGGAAGTTGTTCAGCGGGTCGATGGCCTTGACCAGCCGGCTCTGCCCGTCGTACTCGTACTTCCACTCACGCGCGATGTCGTCCGTGATCTTCGAGATGCGTCCTGCGGAGTCATAGGTCAGCGAGACAGTCCGCCCGTTGGGCGAAGTCACCTTCGTCAGCCCGGTTCCACTGGAGCGCGTGAGCGTCGTCAGGTTCCCGTTGCGATCGCGGATGCCGACCAGCGCCGCCGCACGGTAGTCGGCCGCGTTGTAGGACATCGGGTAGTAGTGCACCGTGCCATCCTTGAGCGTCACGCTCCAGGTGGCGCCCGGATAGGTCGAGTCCCACTTCAGGATCGCGCCCGCGTAGATGCTGCCGTTGCAGCCCACGCTCTTGTAGACGGCGTCCGTGTAGCCGCCTCCGGGCGACACGCGCTGGAACAGGATCTTGCCGCCGTCGGGCAGGATCACGTACTGGTAGGTGTAGGGATACGCGTCGCCCACCAGATAGGTGTCGTAGTTCAGGCTGGTGCCGATGCCGAAGGAACGCGAGGTGTCGTCGGCAGGACGGAAGCTGCGGCTGATGCTGATGGGCGTGACGTCGTTGATGACGACGTCGGTCTCCTCGTTCAGGAACAGCCCGGTGAACAGGTCCACCGGATCGCCGCCCTTGGCGCCGCAGGTCGGCGGGCCCATCGGCGGAGCCAGGTCCGGCTTGGCGATCATGGCGCCGGTGAATTCATAGATCACCACGCCCGGATCCGGCACGACCTGCTTGCCGTCGGCCGACACCGCGCCCTGCCCGTACATGAACCACCCGCGCTCCTTCGCGTCGTAGTCCCAGAAGTTCACCCGCGTGCCCGGCTTGGAGCCCGCGAAGTTCGGGTAGATCAGCTGCGCGCCCTTGGCGCTCTTCGCGTCGATCCCCACCAGGTGCGAGCCCCCCGGCTGCACCGTGAAGTACACCGGCACCGGGAACGCCGGCAGCGGGAACGGCGGCTGGTCCACGGGGATGGCCGTCAGGCTCAGCTCCGTGACGATCTTGCCCTGCGTGTCGCGGATCACCGTGCCCGCGGGGATGCGCAGCTCCAGCCCCGGGACCGCCGGGTTGGTCAGCACCACCGGCGCGGTCGTCGGCGACGCGATCGTCACCGTGTGCGCCGTGTCCAGCGGCGTCATCCAGCTCACGAACGGCAGCGCGTTGTCCTCTCCCGCCGTGACCTCCATGCCGTACTCGTAGCGGCCGTACTTGTACTCGCCGTTGTTGGCCGTGCCCCCGTCGATCACCAGGATCTGGCGGCCCGACGGCGCGTTGCGCAGCGTGAACTCGCCGTTGGCGTCCGTGCGCGTGCGCCGCTCCCCGATGGCCAGCGTCACGTTGGCCAGCGGCTTGCCGTTGAGCCGCAACACCTGGCCGCTGACTGACGTGCCGTCGCCCATGCGGGCTTGCGGCGCGCGCGGCAGCCGCCTGGCCGCCACGTCCGCCGGACGCAGCTTGGCGAACGCCGGGTCGCCGTGCAGCGCCCAGCGCACCCGCGGCTGCTGCGGCAGCGTGCGCTCGGCCTGGTGCCGGCGTCCGCTGGTCCAGTTGCCGCCGAAGTTCGATTGACCGGGGATCCAGCGCTCGTCCTCGTCCATCACCACCGGCGCCGACGCGGCCGGGGTCGGCTTGGGTGCCGCCGTCACCGGCGCGGGGGTCGCCGCCGCGCTGCCCGGCGCTGCATTGCCCTTGCCGGGCTTGCCCAGCGCCGCGGTGCGGAAGCCGATGGCCTGCATCGGCAACGCCTGCCCGAACTCGTCCTTGGCGCCTTGCACGAACAGCGTGAACGCGGCGTTGGGCAGCAGTTCCTGGCGCGGCGTCACGAACAGCAGCACGCCGCCTTCCACGCCGACTGCATCGAGCTTGACGGCTCCGTTGGGGCCGACCAGGGTCACCGTGGCCGCATTCAAGCTGCCCACGTCCATGCGCTTGCTGAAGCGCACCATCAGTCGTTGCGCCACCGGTACCTGCGCGGCGCCGCTGGCGGGCTGGCTCTCCAGCACGGCCGGCGCACCCGCGCCGCCCAGCGACTTCGCCGCCTGCGCCGCGGCTTCAGCCGTCACCGCGCTCCAGCGCTGCACCGCCGCGTCGTACAGCGCCCCGCGCGGCAAGGCCTGACCCTGCGCATCCGTGCCGCCCCACAGCAGCACGCCACCTTCCGGCAGCAGTGCCGCACGGTGCTGTTGGCGAGTCACGCTGTCGCTCGCGCGCTCGATAGCACCAGTGATCGGATCGTAGACCTCGACCTCGCGCACCGCCGCGCCCTTGGCGTCCACGCCGCCGGCAACGAGCACTCGGCCGTCCGAGAGCACCGTGGCCGTGTGGCCGCTGCGCGCCAGCACCCCGGCCGCGCCCAGCGTGGTGAAGCCGCCCGACACCGGATCGAATCGCTCGGCCACGTTGGTCACGCCGCTCGCGGTCGTTCCGCCCAGCACCAGCACCGTGCCGTCCGGCAGCAGCGTGGCCGTATGGCCGCTGCGCGCCACGCCCAGCTGCGTGCCCAGCGCCGTCGTGCCGCCCTTGACCGGATCCACCCGCCAGGCCCCGGCGCTCGGCTTTGCGCCGGCACCCGCGCCGGTCGTGCCGCCCAGCAGCAGCCAGCCGCCGTCGGGCAGCTGCGTCGCGCTCTGACCCGCCGTCGCCGCCGGGCGCGCGCCCAGCAACTGCAGCACCGCCGCGGAGGCGTTCGCCGCCTGGCCCTGTCCTTGCGCCGTCTGCGCCGCGCTCACCGGGTACGACGACATCGCCCCCAGCACCAGCACGCCCGCCAGCCCCAGGGCCGTCGCCAGCCCCGTCATCGACTTCACCATCCCTGCTTTCATCGCAAACCTCTTTGCTTTGCGTGTTCGTCTTGTCTGCTCACCGCAGTCCCGCGCGCCCGGCGCGGACGTTCGCTGAAATCACAGCGTTCATGGCGTCGTGCGCGTGCGCAGCGTCAGCGATCCCGCCGTCACCGCCCCCCGATCCCTGGACGCGGACCAGGTAGGGCCCTGCCGCGAGATTGGCCAGGTTCAGGACACAGCCCCCGTTCGAGACGTAGCAGCCGGTGCTGCTCATCACGCCGCCGGATGGCCCTTGCACCGCCACGCTGACGTAGTAGTCGCCCGCCAGCCCGCTCAAGGCCAGGTCGAGGTTCTGCCCCGCCGTCGCCCGGAACACGAAGATCTTCGCCGCGCCGCTCGCGATCGCGGGCAGGCTCAGCGCCGCGCCATCCACCGTGAGGTCCGACGCGGGATCCAGCGTCATCGACAGTTGAGCCGCGACGCCGTCCATCGGATCGACGAACGCCGTGTAGGTGCCGCTGACCGGCAGCGACGGCACGTACAACTGGCTGCCTTCGCTCGAGGTCGACGCGTAGTCGTAGGTCAGGCGGCTGCCATCCGGACCGTCCAGGTACACGTACACGTTGCGCCCGCCCGGCGTCGTCACGACGCCGCTGAAGCGGATCGTCGCCGGCTGGCCCGCCGTGCCGTTGAAGCTCAGCCGGCCGTTCTGCCCCGCGCGCAGCGACACGGCGAGCGGGGTGTTGACCGTGAGCGCGCCGCCGCGGTCGCTGCTCAGCGTCAACGCGCCTGCCGTCAGCGCGCCGCCCGATGCCGTCACCCGCACCAGGTAGGTCCCCGCAGCGATGTTGGACAGGTTCAGGCCGCAACTTTCATTGGAGACGTAGCAGGTGGTGGAGCTCAAGATGCCCGATGGCCCCTGCACCGCCATGCTGACGTAGTAGTCCCCCGTCAGGCCGCTCAAGGCCAAGCCGAGGTTCTGTCCCGCGGTCGCCCGGAACACGAAGATCTTCGCCGCGCCCGACGCCATGGCTGGCAGGCTCAGCGGCGCACCGTCCGCCGCGAGGTCCGACGCGGGATCCAGCGTCATCGACAACTGGGTCGCGGCACCGTCCATCGGATCGACGAACACCGTGTAGCTGCCGCTGACCGGCAGCGACGGCACGTACAACTGGCTGCCGTCGCTCGAGGTCGACGCGTAGTCGTAGGTCAGGCGGCTGCCATCCGGACCGTCCAGGTACACGTACACGCTGCGCCCGCCGGGCGTCGTCACGATGCCGTTGAAGCGGATCGTCGCCGGCTGGCCCGCCGTGCCGTTGAAGCTCAGCCGGCCGTTCTGCCCCGCGCGCAGCGACACGGCGAGCGGGGTGTTGACCGTGAGCGCGCCGCCGCGGTCGCTGCTGAGCGTCAACGCCCCGCCCGTCAGCGCGCCGCCCGGTGTACTCACCCGCACCAGGTAGGAACCCGCCGCGAGGTTGGACAGGTTGAGACCGCAACTTTCATTGGAGACGTAGCAGGTGGTGGAGCTCAAGATGCCCGATGGCCCCTGCACCGCCATGCTGACGTAGTAGTCCCCCGTCAGGCCGCTCAAGGCCAAGCCGAGGTTCTGTCCCGCGGTCGCCCGGAACACGAAGATCTTCGCCGCGCCCGACGCCATGGCTGGCAGGCTCAGCGGCGCACCGTCCGCCGCGAGGTCCGACGCGGGATCCAGCGTCATCGACAACTGGGCCGCGGCACCGTCCATCGGATCGACGAACAGCGTGTAGATGCCGCTGGCCGGCAGCGACGGCACATGGATCTGGCTGCCGTCGCTCGAGGTCGACGCGTAGTCGTAGATCAGACGGTTGCCGTCCGGACCGTCCAGGTACACGTACACCGTGCGCCCGCCCGGCGTCGTCACGACGCCGTTGAAGCGGATCGTCGCCGGCTGGCCCGCCGTGCCGTTGAAGCTCAGCCGGCCGTTCTGCCCCGCGCGCAGCGACACGGCGAGCGGAGTGTTGGCGACCAGCGAGCCACCGCGATCACTGCTCAGCACGACCGAGCCGGCCGTGATGTCGGCGCCCATCGCCCGGATGCGGACCAGGTAGGCCCCGGCGGCCGGCAGGTTGAGGTCCATGCCGCAGCCGCCGTTCGACGGATAGCAGGTGACGCCGTTGAGGTAGCCGCCGCTGGGCGTCAGTACCTCCAGGGTCGCATAGCTCGCGCTGGCGAGACCGCTCAGCCCCAGGCCCAGCCTCTGGCCGGCCGTGCCGTTGAACTGCAGCACCAGCGGCGAGCCCTGCGCCACCGGCGCCAGCGCCAGCGCCGGTCCGTCCACGGTCAGGTCCGCCGACGGGTTCAGCACCAGCGACAGCTCGGTCGCCGCGCCGTAGTCGGGATCCACGAACAGCGTGTACGAGCCGCTGGCGGGCAGGCTCGCCACCTGAATCTGACCGCCGTTGCTCGAGGTACGCCCGTCGGTCGACGCGAGCTGGCTGCCGTCCGGGTTGAACAGCGTGACGTAGACGGTGCGATCGGCCGGGACCGTCGTGAGATCCTTGAAGCGGATCGTCGCCGACTGGCCCGCCGTCCCCTGGATGGTGACACGGCCGTTCCGCCCCGCGCGCAGGGAGAGCGTCCGGGTCGAGCCCTCGACCAGCGTCGTCGCCAGGTCGTTGCTCAGGGTGATGTCGCCCGCGTTGAAGACGCCCCCGAACACCCGCACGCGGATCAGGTAACTGCCCGCCGCGGGCAGCGTCGCGTTCAGTCCGCAACCGCCGTAGTAGGCATAGCAGGTGACGGCCGCCAGCGTGCCGCCCGAGGTCGACTGCAGCTCCAGCGCCGCGGAGCCGTCGCCGGTCAAGCCCGACAGCGCCAGGCCGATCGTCTGCCCCGCCGCGCCGGTGAACTTGCGCGTGTGCACCGTGCCGGTCGGCGACGGCATGGCCAGCGGGCTGGCCGGGCCGTCGGCGGCGATCTCGTCGGCGGGATCCAGCGTCACGTTCAGCGTGGCCGGCGCGCCATAGTCCGGATCGACGAACAGCGTGTAGGTCCCGCTCGCCGGCAGGCTCGGCACATACAGCTGGTTGCCGTCGCTCGACGTGCGGCCGTCGGCCGTCATGAGCTGGCTGCCGTCCGGGTTGAACAGCGTGACATAGAGGGTGCGATCGCCCGGGACCGTCGCGATGTCCTTGAAGCGCAGCGTCGCGGGCTGGCCCGCCGTGCCCTGGAAGGCGGCGCGCCCGTTCTGCCCGGCGCGCAGCGTCATCGCCCGCGGCGTGCCCGGGACCAGGGTCGTGGCGGCGTCATTGCTGAGGGTCATGCTGCCCGCGGTGATCGAGCCGCCGAACAACCGGGCGCGGATCAGGTAGCTCCCCGACGCGGGCAAGGTCGCGTTCAGCCCGCAGCCGCCGTAGTACGCATAGCAGGTCATTGAGACCAGGTTGGCGCCGGATGGTCCCTGCACTTCCAGGGCCAGGGCGCCGTCGCCGGCCAGGCCCGACAGGGCCAGACCCAGCGTCTGCCCCGCCACGCCCGTGAACTTGCGCGCATGCACGGTGCCGGTCGGCGATGGCATAGCCAGCGGGCTGGCCGGGCCATCGGCGGCGATGTCGTCCGCCGGATCCACCGCCAGGCTCAACGTCGTCGGCGAGCCGTATTCCGGATCGACGAACAGCGTGTACGTGCCGCTCGCCGGCAGGCTCGCCACGTACAGCTGGTTGCCGTCGGACCCGGCGCGACCGTCGCTCGACGCGATCTGGGTGCCGTCGGGCTTGAGCAGCGCGACATTGACACTGCGATCGGCCGGGACCGTCGCGACGTCCTTGAAGCGGATCGTCACCGGCTGGCCCGCCGTGCCCTGGAAGCCCGCGCTGCCGTTCTGGCCCGCGCGCAGCGTCATCGTGCGCGGCGTCCCCGCGGTCAGCGGCAGGGCCGCGTCTCTGCTCAGGGTCAGCGCTCCGGCGGCGAGCGGGCTGGCAAGCGGCCGCAGCCGGATGAGGTAGCTGCCCGCCGCCGGCAGGGTCAGGTTCTGCCCGCAACTGCCGTAGTAGGGGTAGCACGCCGAGCTGGTCAGGAGGCTGCCGGAAGGCGACTGCACATCGACGTAGACCAAGCCGTCGCCGCTCATGCCGCTCAGGCCCAGTCCGAGCGTCTGGCCCGCCGCCCCGGTGAACTTGTACGAGACCGCCTTGTCCGTGGCGATCGGTCCCGCCAGAGTCAGCGACGGGCCGTCGATTTGGAGATCGTCGGCGGGATCCAGCATCACCGACAGCGTGGCCGGCACACCGCTGTCCGGATCGACGAAGACGAAGTAGCTGCCAGTGCTGGGCAGGCTCGGCACATGCAGCTGGCCGCCATCCGTCATCGTGCTGCCCGAGGTGCCGATGATCAGCGAGCCATCGGACTTCAGCAGCGACACGGCCAGGTTCTGACCCGCCGGCGTCGTACCGACGCCCTTGAAGCGCACCGTCGCGGGCTGTCCCGCCGTGCCGGTGAAGCCCAGCATCGCGTTCTGCCCGACGCGCATCGACAGGGCCTGCGCGGTTGCGCCGGCGTTCAGCGTGCCACCGACGTCGGTGCTCAGCGTGAGGTTCATCGCCGTCACCGGCTCCGATCCCCCTGGGTCACACGGACCAGGTAGCGGCCCGAAGCCGGCAGCCGCGTCAGGTTGATGCCGCAGCTGCTGCCGGAGTAGCAGGCGCTGCTGGACGCCAGCACCGCGCCGTCGGGTCTGTAGACGGTGACGTAGACCAGGCTGGAGGTACCGCCGTTGAAGGCCAGGCCCGACAGGCCGAGGCCGAGGTTCTGGCCGGCCGTGCCGGTGAAGGCGGCGTAGTTGCCCTTGGTCCCGCCCAGCGCCGTCGCGGCGCCGTCGATGACGAGCGGCTGAACCGGCGTGTTGCCCAGCGTCAGCGAGGTGCTCATCGACGCGGCGTAGGCCGGGTCGACGAACACCAGGTAGTTGCCGTCCTCGGGCAGCAGCGGCGGCGTCATCGCGTTGGCGGCGGTGCCGGCGTTCAGCGTGGTCTGCCAGTGGAGATTGCCGTTCGGCGTGTAGATCGCGATCGCCACGTTCTGCGACGCCGGATCGGTGACCGGCGCATCGAACTGCAGCGACAGCTGCTGGCTGGCGGTACCCACGATCGTGTAGCGACCGTTCTGGCCGGCGCGCAGCGCCAGGTTGGACACGCCCGGCGACGGGAGCGTCGCGACCAGGTCGTTGCTCACCATCACGCTGCCGGCGGTGATCGGCGCGGAGTTGCCGACCAGCTGGATCTGGTAGGTCCCGGTCGCCGGCACGTTGGGCAGGTTCAGGTCGCAGCCGCCACCCGGGCTCGCGCTCGAGCAGCTCGCGCTCAGCCAGACGTAACCTCCCGGCGCCACCACGCGCAGCGTCGCCGTGCCGCTGACGCCGTTGGCGAAGGCCAGGCCCTTCAGGCCCAGGCCGAGGTTCTGGCCGGCGGTCGCGGTGAAGGTGCCGTAGCCGCCGAGGGTCGCGCCGATGTTGACGGCGGCGCCGTCGACGGCGACCGGCGTCGCCACCGGCTCGGAGATGGCCTGCACGGTCGCCCCCGCGCCGAAGCCCGGGTCGACGAACATCGTGTAGGTGCCGGTCGCCGGCGCCGACAGAATGGTGAACGCCGAGCCGTTGCCGGTGGTCCACAGCGTCGTCGAATTGATCGAGACACCATCCGGGCGCAGCAGGTTCACCGCGACGTTGACGTCGGCGGGATTGCTGACGGCGTTGCCCACCCAGAGGTTCATCGGCTGGCCGGCCGTGCCCTGCACGGTGAAGCGGCCGTTCTGGCCCGCGCGCAGCGAGGCCGTGGCCGGCGTGGCCGCGCTGAGCGCCGTGACCTTGTCGCGGCTCAGCAGGAAGTTGGCCGCGGACACCTGCGCCGAGGACGGGATCAGCTGCACGCGGTACAGCCCGGTCACCTCCAACTGCCCCAGGTTCAGGTCGCAGCCGCCGGCCGGGCTGCCGGACGAGCAACTGCCCTGGTTGATGACCGCGCCGTCGGGACGGCGCACCACCAGGGTGGCGGTGCCGCTGCCGTTCGGGAAGGCCAGGCCCGTCAGGCCCAGGCCGAGGTCGTCGCCGGCCACGCCGTTGAAGGCGACGTAGGCGCCGGACGAGCTCGCCAGCGGCACCGATGCGCCGTCGACGGCGAGCATGGACATCTCGGGTTCGAGGAACAGCTCCAGGTTCGCGGACGCGCCATAGGCCGGATCGATGAAGACCGTGTAATTGCCGCTGTCCGTGGCCGTCACGCTCAGGTAGCCGCCGCGCACGCTCTGCGCCAGCGTCTGCGTGAAGGCGACCGAGCCGTCGGGCTTGAGCACTGTCACCGCGAGGTCCACCATCGGCGTCGCGTTCTGGTTGCCCAGCCACACCGTGCTCACCTGCCCGGCCGTGGCCGCGAACGCGAGGCGCGCGTTCTGGCCGGTGCGCACCGCCACCGACTGCAGCTGTCCGCTGGCCAGCGTGCCGGTCTTGTCGCTGCTCAGCGTCAGCACGCCCGCGGCGATCGGCCGGTTGCCCGCCGGGTTCGACACCTTGATCGTGTAGTTCCCGCTGACCGGCAGCCCGCTCAGATTCAGTTCGCACGCGGCGCCGGGATTGCTCGTCAGGCAGCTCGCATTGCTCAGCCACACCGTGCCGTCAGGCTTGGCCACTTGCAGCGTCACCGCCGCAGTCGCTCCCGCGCCGGTGAAGCTCAGCCCGCTCAACGCCAAGCCGAGGTTCTGTCCCGCGATGCCGGTGAACGGCACCGACGCGCTCTGCCCCGGGAAGACGTCCTTGATCGTGCTGCGCCCCGCGTCCACCGCGAAGCCCTGGTCCGTCACCGCCGCCACCTTCAGCGTGGCCGCTGCGCCGGCATCGAAGAACACCGCATAGGTGCCCGCTGCGGTCAGCGTCGGCAGATAGGCCTGCGGCTGCGACGCGCTCACGCTGCCGGTGGCCAGCTGCGTGCCCTGCGGTCCATAGACGGCATAGCCCAGCGCGCCGCCCAGCGTGCTCCCGCTCGTGTCCAGCGTGACCAGCTGGTTGATGCTCCCGTCGAAGATGACCGCGCCATGCTTGCCCGCGGCCGGGATGCCCAACGTGGCTCCCGCGCCGCCCACGGCGATGCGCGTCCACGCCGCCACGTTGCTCGCCGAACGGTTGTCCGGCACGGCGAGGAAGTCGGCGGTGCTCACCGCGCTGCCGTAAGGCGTGGACAGCGTGAGCCGACCGGATGATCCGGCCGACGGCACCTTGGTCGTCAGCGTCGTGGCCGTGGCGGCACTCAGCGTGGCCAGGCCGCTCGTGTTGAACAGCAGCCGGTTGTCCGACGCCGTCGTCTGGATGTTGGTGCCCGTCAACGTCACCGTCGTGCCGGTCGTTCCCAGCACCGGCGTGAAGCTCGCGATCGTCGGGCTCTTGCTGCTGACCACCGTGAACGGCTTGGCGGAGGTCACGCTGCCGGCGCCCGTGGTCACCTTCACCGGTCCGGTCACCGCGCCCGCGGGCACGGTCACCGTCAGCTGCGACGCCGTCGCGGCCGTGACGGTGGCGCTCGCGCCGCCGACGGTCACGGTGTTGCCCGCGAGGCTGGTCGCAAAGCCGCTGCCGTTGACCGTCAGCTTGCTGCCCGGCGACCCCGACTCCGGCGTGAAGCTCGTGATGCTCAGCGTGCCCGCGTTGACCGCGCGCACCGCCGTGATGTTGCCCGCCGCGTCGTACACGTACTGCGTGCCGCTGCCGTTGGGCAGCACCACCTGCACCAGCCGGCCCAGGTCGTCGTACACGTAGCCCGTGGCGCGCGCCGCGCTCCATCCGGCCAGCAGCAGCGCGAGCGCCACCGCGCCCCACACGCCGCGACGCATGCCGCGCTTGGTTGACACCACCTGGTCTTGCCGAGTCGAGCTCACTTGAAACTCCCTGTCCGGTCACCGGCGGGGAGTGCGGGCACACGCGCGCAGCAAGACTTGGCACCTCACGGCGCAAGTCCTGTCACTGGCTCAGCGGCTTCCTCCCTGCCGATTCCGCGTTTGCTTTGGAATCGTTCCCTTTTTGCCTGCGGGCCATTCTTTGATGTCCGTCAGGCGGCGCGATTGTGCCGACAGCCTTCATCGGTGTGCAAGTGGGACGTGATGAAAAAGTTTGCAAGTCATCAAGTCGCGCGCGAGGCACGCATCGTCAAGGTCACGCTCGTGCCCTGCCCCGGCGCGCTGGCAATCGTCAAGTTCGCGCCCACGGCCCGCGCACGCTCCCGCATCGACGCCAACCCCATGTGCCCCGGCCGCCCGCTCTCTGCCAGCGCCACGGGCATGCCTTCACCGTCATCGCGCAGCTCCACGCGCAGCCGCCACCATCCGAAGCGCCAGGTCATCGTGATGCGATTCGCCCGGGCATGCCGGAAGGCATTCAGCAGCGCCTCGCCGAAGATCATCCGCAGCTCGTCCCGGACCTCCGGCCGCAGCAGCCGTTCCCGGCCGACGATCTCCAGCCGGAACTCGCCGTCGTAGTCTCGCGCCAGTTGCGACGCGATGTCCTCCAGCGCCCGCGGCAGGCTCGCGCCCGTCTGCGCGGTGCCGCGCAGCGACATGACGCGCCGGCGGCTCTCGTCCAGCACGCCGTCCGCCATCACCAGGTCCGCATCGATGGCCGCGCGCACCGGATGCGCCGCCGGCAGCTGCGCCGAGTGCGCCTCGAAGCGCAGGATCAGCCCCTGCACGCCCTGCAGCAGCGTGTCGTGCAGCTCGCGGGCGATGCGGTCGCGTTCGGCCATGCGGGTGCGCATCTTCTCGCGCGCGCGCCGCGCGGCCTGCCGCAGCCGCAACCGGTGCAGGCCCCAGACCAGCGCCATCACCGCGGCCACGCACAGCACACGGAACACCGCCGTCTGATACCAGGCGGCCGGGATGACGATGTCCTGGACCGCCTCCTCGGGCGCCTCGACGCCGTCGCTGTTGATCGCCAGCACGTGGAAGCGGTAACTGCCCGGGCCCAGGCTGTTGTAGACCGTCTCGCGCCGCGCGCCCGCGTCGCGCCAGCGATGGTCGACGCCGTCCAGCCGGTAGCGGAAGCGCACCCGCTCCGGCACCGCGAGGCTCGCGGCGGAGAAGCGCAGCTCCATCATCTCGGCGTTCTTCGGCAGGGTCACCGGCGCGCCCGGCGGGTAGTCGACGCCATGGGCGCGCAGCCCGGTGATGCGCACCACCGGCGCCACCGCATTGGCCCGCGATCGCCGCGGGTCCAGCCAGGCCACCCCGGTCGTGCCCGCGAACCAGAGCCGCCCGTCCGAGGCCTCCACGACGCTCGGCTGCGGCCAAAAGGCCGTCGCGCCGCCGGGATGACCGTCCAGCGTATCCAGCACCTCGACCTTGAGCGGCTGGCCGGGGTCGGCGAGGAAGACGCGCAGATCGTCGCGCCGCACGTGGACCGCGCCCTTGCGCCCGTTGAGCCACAGGTCACCGTCCGCGGTCTCGGCGATGCCGGACACGCCGGCCAGCGTCTCCGGCGCCTCGGTGGTCAATGAAACGAAACGGTTGTCCCACAGGATCGCCACGCCGCGTTCGCCCGCGACCAGCAGACGCGACCGCCCGGCGTAGACATGCAGCACGTCGCCCACATCCACACCTTCCGCCGGGCCGAAGCGGCGCACCGCGCCGTCGGTCCAGCGCAGCACCTGGTTGTCCTTGAGCCCGAACCAGTAGGTGCTGCCGCCGGCCTGCGCCACCGACGCCTCGAGCGGCGTCGGCAGGCCGGGCAGCGACAGCGGCGACCAGCGGCCGTCCTCCCACGTCTGAACGCCGCCGCGCTGGAACGCGACCATCAGACCGTCGCCGTACGGCACGATGCCGCTGATCCAGCGCTCGCCGACCCCCGGCGGTCTGGGCACCTCCAGCCAGCGCGCGCCGTCGCGACGCCAGAGCCCCGCGGGCCCGACCAGCCAGAGCCGGCCCTGGCGGTCGCGGCCCGCTGCGGTGATCTGGGCGCTCGGCGCCGAGACCTGCGCGGCCTCGCCGGCATTGCCCGACAGCCGCCACACCGTCGACGCCACCGGCGAGAACGCCGCCACCGTCACGCCGCCGTCGGGGTCCGCCGCCAGCGCGAAATTGCTGGTGGCGCGCGGCATCGGCGCCGGCACGAGCGCGGCGCGCCGGAACCGGTCCAGCCCGGTCTTGGTCGCCACCCACAGGCTGCCTTCGACATCCTCGACGATCATCATCCCGAAGTCGCCCGACAGGCCCTCCGGTGCGGCGAAACGCTCGTACCCGCCGGTCAGCGGCACGCGGTCGCCCGCGAGCGGCCAGGGCAGCCGGCGGCGGCACAGCCCCGCCGGGCAGAACACCGTCCACAGGTTGCCGTCGCGGTCCACCACCGTCGACGACCCGCGGCGCGTCGACAGCCGCGGATCACGCGCGATGGCCATCCGCGACAGCGCCGGCACCTTGCGCATCTCGTCCGCGAAGACCAGCCACGCCTCGCCGCGCAGCACCTGCAGGCTGGTCGCGTCCTTGCACTCGCCGACGGCGCGGAAGCGCGACTCGCCTTGCGGCAGGCCGAGCAGGCGATCGTTGTCGCAGAGCCAGACCGTGCCGCGTCCATCGACCACCACGCCGTCGATGGCGCGGCCTTCGATGCCCCAAGACGAACCGATGCGCTCCCAGCGCCCGTTCTGGAAGCGGAACAGCTCGGTGGTGCCGCCGGCCCAGATCGCGCCGTCCGCGTCCTCGGCGATGTAGCGGATCCGGGCCGTCGATACCGGCTCGGCCGCCGGCACGCGCCAGACCTGCTCGCCGCGGATCCGCACCAGCCCGCGCGGGAAGAAGGCCGCCCACAGGTCGCCGCCGGACGTCGCCAGCACCTTCGCCACGGTGCCGGACGGGAACTCCTCGGGCGGCACCGGCCGGAAGCGCTCGAAGCGCACGCCGTCGAAGCGCGTCAGGCCGTTCGGCCCCCCATCCACAGGAGGCCATCCACGGTCTGGGCCATGGTCCAGGTCTCCATCGGCACGCCGTCCGCCGCCGTCCAGGCGCGGTGATGGAACTGGTTCAGGGCGAGATCGCGATCCAGCGCCCGGGCCGGCCCCGCGATCAGCAGCAGGATCGCGGCAAGCATCGCCAGCCAGATCGCTTGCCCGCTGATCGCCGTCCCGCTCGTTGCCGTCCCGCTCATCGCCCTGCCGCCGGTCGCCATCCCACCCGTCGCCGCCACCACGCGCGGCGATCCCGCCACCGGCGATACCGGGCGCGTACCTCGGGGGAAACGGGGATCTCGGACGACAACCTCATGGGGCCGGAACACTATCAGAAGCGGCCCGCGGATCGCATCGGCCGTGCGGAGGGGGCGAGGCGCGCGCGCGACAACCGCCGGCCTAACTCTTTCGAGGGAGGGCCATCATCCCCAGGGATGATCCGCACCGCCCGCTGCGGCTACGCTTCGGCCCTTGCGCCCACGATGCGGGGCGCCCGACCTTGACCGCCGAACCGCGGAACCTCGCGTGAACGACTCCGCCCCGATCTCCTCCCCCATCACCGTGATGGCTGTCGACGACCATGCGCTGATGCGCAGCGGCATCACGACGGTCATCGACGCCGAGCCCGACATGCGCATGGTGGCCGAGGCCACGACCGGCCTGGAGGCGCTGTCGCGCTTCCGCCAGCACCAGCCCGACGTGACGCTGATGGACCTGCGCATGCGGGACATGGACGGCATCGAGGCGATGACCGCCATCCGCCGCGAATTCCCGCAGGCGCGGATCGTGATCCTGACGACCTTCCCGGGCGACTTCCAGGCCGCGCGGGCGATCAAGGCCGGCGCGGTCGGCTACCTGCTCAAGGGGCTGATGCGCACCGAGCTGCTGGACACCATCCGCGGCGTGCACGCCGGCCGGCTGATGCTGCCGCCGGCGATCGAGGCCGCCCTCGCCCAGCATGCGGGCAGCCGCGCGCTGTCGCTGCGCGAGACGCAGGTGCTGCGCCTGGTCGCCCTCGGCCACGCCAACAAGGAAGTCGCGGAGCACCTCTCGCTGACCGAGGAGACGGTGAAGGTCCACATGCGCACCATCCTCGGCAAGCTGTCGGCGAAGGACCGCACCCATGCGGTCACCATCGCGCTGAAGCGCGGGATCATCGAACTCTGAAGCGCACGGCACCGCGGGCGCCGCCCGGGCGGGTCGCGGACCGCGGCCCGGACGGCAGGGGCCGCAGGAGGGTCAGACGTTGTTGTCGTTCCCTGCCCCCATCGCAGTCATCGCGATCGGCGGGGTGGTGGCCGCCGGCTCGTCCTTCTTGAACATCGGCGCCAGGTTCATCTTGGTGTTGATCCAGACGTTGAGACCGGCCCAGGCCGGCGCGCTGGACGCCGCCGCCTTCGCGAACGGGTTGGCGTCCGACAGTGTCTTGCCCAGGCCCACGGGGATGCCGACAGGCAGGGTCAGGCCCCAGTTGATCATCATCCGCGCGGCCATGCCGGCCTTCATCGTCGCGTAGTCCACCTTGTCGTTGACCGAGGTGCCGCCGGTCGCGCCGGGCAGCTTGCTCTTCATCACCGTGCTGGTCAGGTCGGACACGGTGTCGAACCCGGCGCTCACGGCGCGCTGCGCCACGGCGGTAACCATCATCGCGGTGGCCTGCGCCATCGGGTCCGACATGCCCTTGGCCTTGAAGGCCTCCGTCATCGCGGGCGTCAGCTTGCCCGCCAGGGCCACGCCGCTCATGCCGCCGGCGATCGCCGTCCACATGTCGTTGAAGCCGGCCATCACGCGCGGGCCTTCGCGCTGCATGAAGGTGTCGCCCGGCAGCTTGATCGTCGCGCCCAGCGAGGGCTTGGTCTTCATGTGCTCGCCGATGAACTCCTTGCCCAGCGCCGCGGCCAGTCCGCCGAGGACGCTCGACGACACGCCGAGCGCTTCCTTCGACGCGCCGGCCGCGCCGGCGCTCATCAGCGTGATCGCCTGCACCGCCCAGGCGATGGCGTGGCCGCCGCCGTAGGTCGTCGCGCGCTGGCCGAGCGTGGCCAGCAAGGCATCGGTGAGCTCCTTGCCGGAGACGTTGGCCGGCGGGAGCTGGGTCGGCGCCGCAGCGACCGCGGTGGCCGTGGTCGTGGTGGCCGCGTTGCCTGTGTTGGTGGCGGCGGTGCTCGACGTCCCGGTGTTGGCGGCGGCGGCGGCGGCGTTGGTGCTTGAAGTCGCGTTGTTGCTCGTGGTTGCGTGATTGCTCGTGGTCGCGTGATTGCTTGTCGTCGCGTGGTTGCTCGTGGTCGCGTGGTTGTCGACCAATGGCTTCGGAGAGGGCTGAACGGCCTCCTGGGTCGAAGTGCGCCGGGTGTCGAGGGACAAGGTCGGCCTGGCCGGCGACGGTCGCGGCTGCTGCAGCCGCACCGGCGTCTGAGAAGAATCCTGCCCTTGCGTCTGGCTCTGCGACGGTGTCTGCAGACGGACTGGCACCTGCGGCTGCTCTTGCGTCTGCAGGGTCGGCAAAGACGTCGCACGGCGCGGCCCGGCGTTGAGGCTGCTGCTCGCCGCCGCGCTGTTGCTTGTCGTCGCGGCAGGCGTCGTTGGCGTATTCGGCGGTGTCGCGGTGGGCGAGACCGGCGTGGTGGGTGAATTCGGCGGCGTTGTCGTCGGCGAGATCGGCGTGGTCGGCGAATTCGGCGGTGTTGTCGTCGCGGAGATCGGCGTGGTCGGCGAATTCGGTGGCGTCGTCGTCGCGGAGACCGGTGTGGTCGGTGAATTCGGCGGTGTCGTCGTCGCGGAGACTGGCGTGGTCGGCGAATTCGGTGGCGTCGTCGTCGCGGAGACTGGCGTGGTCGGCGAATTCGGCGGCGTCGTAGTCGGCGAGATGGTGCCGGAGGACGCCGGCTGTGTCTGCGTTTGCACAGCGCCCTGCGACAGGCCGGAGGTCTGCAGTGGCGGCAGCACGGGACGCTCGCGCTGAGGCGTCGCCTGCGTCTGGCCCTGTCCCTGCGTTGGTGTCTGCGGACGCTGCGGCACCTGCGGCTGTTCTTGCGTGCGCATCGTCGGCAACGATGCAGTGCGGCGTGGCCCCGCATTGACGCCCCCTGGCGACGAAGGACGCGAGGAGCGCCCCTCCAGCCCCTGGAACTGCGTGGACGATCCGCCCTGGCCGCCCGTGGGCGTGGCGGAGGTGGGAGTGCCGGTGGTGTTCGGCGTCGGGGTCGGCGTCGTGTCGATCGGCGACGGGATACCGCGGCCTTGGATGGTGTTGGACATGAGCGCCTTCCTTTGCAGACGTGGCCTGCCGGCGGCATCAGGAGGCGAACGCCGCGCGTCACGCGGGCGCCCGACCTCATCCGGCAGCGAGGGGGTCACTGTCCGGTGGCGGCGCCGTCAGGACATTCGGGCAGGCGAATCGGCGGACGGTGATGCGAAGCGGGTGGCCGCCAGCGCACGCGGAGGCACGCTGATGTCGTCAGCGATTCACCATCACGATCCCCGCCGCCAGCCCCGCGAGGGCCAGCATCAACCGCGGGGTGATCGGTTCGCCGAGCAGCAGCGCGCCCGCGATGAGGCCGAACAGCGGCGTGCTCAGCGTGAAGCTCGACAGCTTGGTCGCCGGGTAGTGGCGGATCAGCCAGAACCACAGCAGGTAGCTCGCGAACGACACGATCACCGCCTGGAAGCCAAACAGGCCGAGCAGCCGCCAGGACCAGTCGAGCGGGATCGATTCGCCCGTCGCCATGGCGCCGGCCGCGAGCGCAACCGCCGACACCGCCAGCTGATACAGCAGCGTCTTCTCCGCGCTGGCGGACGAGAGCTTCGTCGCACGGATCGCCAGCGTCGTGCCGCCCCACAGCAGCGCGGCGAACACGCCCAGCGCATCGCCCAGCCACTGCATCGTCCGACCGGTCCCGTGCAGCCCCTCGCCGAAGGCGAAAGCCACCGCGCCGAAAGCGACCAGCAACCCCACCGCCTGCCGCTTCGTCAGCCGCTCGGCCGGCGAGATCAAGGGCATGCCCAGCGCGACGACGAACGGCGACAGGTAGAGGAAGACCACCATCCGCGACGCCGTCGTGTATTGCAGGCCGACGAAGATGCAGGCGAATTCGGCGGCGAACAGCAGGCCGGCGAGCAACCCGCCCGGCAGGCTGCCGTCACGCCGGAACAGCGCGATGCCGCGTGCCGCGGCGAAGGCCCACACCAGCACGCCGGCCAGCCCTGAGCGCAAGGCGGCCTGCCACAACGGGCCGATCTCGGTCAGCGCGGCCTTGGCCGCGACCTGGTTCAGGCCCCACAGCACGCAGCATCCCAGGAGGATGACCACGGCCGTGCTGTCGAGATGCTGCTTGCGTTCCATGGCGCCGGATCATGCCCGGCGGCCCATGCGACGAGCCCAGGCCCGCGCGGCCAACGCACACAGCAGCGCTGTCGCCACGCCGGCGAGCAGCCCCGTCAGGTGCGCCAGCGGCGCGATCGCGATGTTCCAGCCGTCCCAGTGACGCAGGGCCGGCGCCGACCAGGGCCGCTCCGCCGCGACCTTCACGAGCAGCCCGATACCGATGAGCAGGCCGATCACGCGCTCCCGTCCGTGGGACGCGCGCATCCGCATCATGCCGATGGCGGCCACCGCGACGCCCGCGTGCAGCACGCCGGACGCGCCGCCGAAACGCTCCAGCGACGGTTCGATCAGCAGGCCCCACTGCGTCAGCGGCCAGGCCAGCAGCCACGCCACCGCGTCACGCGCGGTCAGCCGCGCGGCGATGCCGAGCAGCCCGACCACCGCGCAACCGGCGAGGTTCGCGATCAGGTGTTGAGGACTCCAGTGCAGCCATGCGGCGCTGACGGCGCGCCACGGTTCGGCGTTGGCGAGTCCGGGCCGCCATTCCAGCGCGGCCTGTACCGGCGGTGCCTGGATCCAAGCGACCAGCGAGCCGATGGCCAGTGCCATCGCCACGAGGAGCCACGCGCGTCCCGGCATCCGGTCCCGTTCCCTGTGCTCAGCCGAAGACGGCCCGCCAGAGCGCGAGCACCGCGTCGCGCTGCGGCGCGAGCGCCTCGGCGGCCTCGCCGTCGAGCGAGGTCGACTGCTCGTTCAATCGCGCCCGATGCTGCACGCGGCGCAGTTCACGGTACGCGTCGGCCGCCTCGCGACCCACGTCGGCGGGCAGCAGGCCGAAGGCCTCGGCGCGCTGCAGCAGCGCGATGTTGCCGGCGTTGGCCAGCAGTTCCGGATGCTGGCCGGAGTGCGCCAGGATCAGGTACTGCAGCGCGAACTCGGCATCGACCATGCCGCCCGGGCTGTGCTTGACGTCGAAGAAACCGGCGCGCACGGACCGCGCGGCGCGCAGCTTCTCTCGCATCGCCACGACCTCCTCGCGCAGTGCCGCCGGATCGCGCGGCGCGGTCAGCACCGCACGGCGCGTGGCCTCGAATCGCTCGGCCAGCGACGCATCGCCGGCGCAGAACCGCGCCCGCGTGATCGCCTGGTGTTCCCAGGTCCAGGCCGTGTTGCTGCCGCGCCCGCCCTGGTAGTTCTCGAACGAGGACAGCGAGGTCACCAGCAGTCCCGAGTTGCCGTTGGGCCGCAGCGCGGTGTCGATGTCGAAGAGCTCGCCGGCCGCGGTGCGGATCGTCAGCCAGGTGATCAGCTTGCGGATGAAGGCGCCGTAGATCTCGGACGCGTTCTCGTCCTCGTCGTCGAAGAGGAAGACCAGGTCCAGGTCGCTGCCGTAGCCCAGCTCCTTGCCGCCCAGCTTGCCGTAGGCGATCACCGCCAGGCGCGGCGCCGGACGGTGCTTCTGCTTCAGTCGGTCCCAGGCCCAGTCGAGCACGCACTGCAGCGTCGCATCGGCCAGCAGCGACAGCTCGTCGGCCACCTGCTCGACGCTGATCTGCCCTTCCACGTCCCGCACCAGCGTGCGGAAGACCTCGGCGTGATGCGCGCGGCGCACGCTGTCGAGCAGGGCGTCCTCGCTCGCCTCGCCGTGTTCGGCCCAGGCGTCGTGGCGCGCCTGCAGGTCCTGGATGAAGGCCGGACCGTCGAAGCGCTCGTGCAGCAGCCGCGCGTCGGCCAGTTCGTCGATCACGCCCGGATGCTGCATCAGGTAGCGCATCGGCCAGCGCGCCAGGCCCAGCAGGCGCAGCAGCCGGCCTTGCACGGCGGGTCGTTCGACCAGCAGCGCCAGATAGCTCTCGCGGCGCAGCAGCGGCTCGATCCAGTCGACGAAGCGTTGCGCCGCGTCCATCGTGCATTCGCCCTGGCGCACCGCCAGCGCCGCGCGCCCGACCAGCTTGGCCAGCCGCAGCCGCGACTCCTCGCGCAGGTTCTGCACCCGCGCTTGCTGCGCCCAGCGGCGGACGTTCTCCGCCAGCTCGGGCTGCAGCTTGTCGAGGAACTCCTCGCTGTCGATCGGCAGCGGCGGGCCGCCGCACATGCCGTTCTTGCAGTTGCCCTTGCCGCCCGGCGAGACGCCGTCATGCAGCAGCGCATCGAACTCGGTCGCCACCAGCTCCCGCACCTCCATCAGCTTGTCCAGCAGCGGACAGGCGTGGCTGTTGCAGGTCAGGCACAGGCTGCGCGCGATCCACGAGATGTCCTCGTCCGCCGCGGGCAGGCAGTGCGTCTGCTGGTCGTCCAGGTACTGGATGCGGTGCTCGACCCGGCGCAGGAAGTCGTAGCCCTTGGCCAGCGCGGTCGCGGTCTCGGGCTTCATCAGCCCGCGCGCGGCCAGCCGCGTCAGCGCCTTGAGCGTCGAGCGGGTGCGGATCTCGGGGAACTGACCGCCGCGCACCACCTGCAGCAGCTGGACGATGAACTCGATCTCCCGGATGCCGCCGCGCGACAGCTTGACGTCGTTGGCCCGCTCCGGCCGGCCGGCGGCGCGGCGCTGGGCCTCGTCGCGGATCTTGCGGTGCAGCTGGCGCAGGCTCTCGAAGACGCCGTAGTCCAGGTAGCGCCGGTAGACGAAGGGCGTCACCAGGCTGCGCAGCTGCATCACGCGGCCTTCCTTGACGCTGGCGCGCGGCGCGACCACGCGGCTCTTCAGCCACGCGAAGCGCTCCCATTCCCGGCCCTGGACGAGGAAGTACTCCTCCAGCATCGCCATGCTGACCGCGGGCGGTCCGGAGTTGCCGTTGGGCCGCAAGGCCAGGTCGACGCGGAAGACCTGACCGTCCTCGGTCACGTCGCCGATCAGCGTCGACAGGCGCCGCGACAGCTGGGCGAAGTACTCGTGCGCGGAGATCTTCTGGCCGCCGGCGGCGTTGCCTTCGGTCTGGCCGTCGTCCTCGTAGACATAGATCAGGTCGATGTCGGAGGAGACGTTGAGCTCGCGCCCGCCGAGCTTGCCCATGCCCACGACCCAGAAGTCGATGTCCTGGCCGACGGCGTCGCGCGGCGCGCCGTACTGGGCGTCGAGCTCGTCGCGGCAGGCCGCGACGCCGATGTCCAGCGCCACCTCGGCCAGGTGCGTCATCGCCTGGGTCACGTCGGTCATCGGGGCGCCCTGCTCGACGTCGAGCACGGCCAGCCGCTCCATCACCAGCTGTCGCATCACGCGCAGCGCGGCGGGCAGCGGGCGTCCGGCTTGCCGGAGCTGGTCCACGACGGCGCGCATCGTGACGTCGTCCGGCAGTCCGGGCGGCAGCAACGACAACTCCGCCGCGTAACGGCGGCGGATGCGCTGAACGAAACGGCTGTGGTCCGCGGACGCGGCGGGCGTCGAGGCGCCTGCCGGGTCGGGGGTTGCCAGGGCAACTGAATCCATCGGTAAAGAATGCTCTCGCTGGCTCATGGCCGGAATGGCTGTGCTAGATTCGGCGACCGCCGTCCACCCTTACATGTCTTCGTCCGCCGCCACCAGTCCTGACTCCGGTTCCGCGGTCGCGAAGCGACGCTGGTGGGCACGTTGCGCCCTCTGGCTCGGAGTGGCTTCCGCAGGGGTTTTCTCCCTGCTGATCGCGGCCTGGCTGGCATTGCACTGGGCGATTCTGCCCCACATCGACGACTGGCGACCCCAGCTCGAAAAGCAAGCCACCCAGGCATTGGGGGTACCCGTCAAGATCGGCGCCATCAGCGCCAAATCCTCGGGCTGGATCCCCACGCTGGACCTGCGCGACGTGCGGGTCGTCGACGCCGCCGGACACGAGGCGCTGCACCTGCCGCGCGTCAGCGCCGCGCTGTCGCCGCGCTCGCTGCTGGCCTTCGAGCTGCGCTTCTCCCAGCTGCTGCTGGACGGCCCCGAACTGCTGCTACGCCGCGACGCCCAGGGCCGCGTCTTCATCGCCGGCCTCAGTGTCGACGGCCCGTCCGACACGCAGGCCTCCGACAACGCCGCCGACTGGTTCTTCGAGCAGCATGAATTCGTCATCCTGCACGGGCGCATCCGCTGGGTCGACGAACTGCGCGCGGCGCCGCCGCTGGAACTCTTCGACCTGAACCTGGTGCTGCGCAACGGCCTGCGCCGCCACCGGCTGCGGCTGGACGCCACGCCGCCCGCCGGCTGGGGCGAGCGCTTCACGCTGCGCGGCGAGTTCACCCAGTCGCTGCTGGACCGGCCCGGCGACTTGAAGCGCTGGAGCGGACAGCTCTTCGGCCACCTGCCGCGCACGGACGTCAGCGAGCTGCGCCGTTATGTCGACCTGCCCTTCGAGCTCAATGAAGGCGACGGCGCGCTGCGCGCCTGGCTGGACGTGGACCGCGGCGAGCCGCGCAGCCTGACCCTGGACATGGGCCTGCGCGCGGTGAAGCTGCGCGTCGCGCCGGGGCTGCCGGAACTGGCGCTGGCCCAGATCGGCGGCCGGCTGGTGCTGAAGCAGACGCCGCAATCGCTGTCGCTGGAAGCCAAGCAACTCGGTTTCCAGGCCGGCGACGGCCTCGACTGGCCCCGCTCGGACTGGGCGCTGGACGTGAAGCGCGACGCCAAGACCGGCGTGCTGACCGGGGGCGACTTCCAGGCCCAGCAGCTGGACCTGACGCTGGGCGCCCAGATCCTGGCCCGCCTGCCGCTGGCCGAGGCGCAACGTCAGTTGATCGCCGACATGAAACCCGCCGGCCTGCTCAACGCGCTGCAGCTGCATTGGGACGGCTCGCTCGACGCTCCGCGCGCCTACCGCGCCAAGGGCCAGCTGCAGCATCTGCATCTGACCGCCGCGGCGCCTGAGCCGCCGGCGGATCCCGGCTCCGCGCCGCCGACCGGCCGGCCCGGCGTCAGCGGCGCCGACCTGCAGTTCGACGCGAACGAACAGGGCGGCACGGCCACGCTGGCGATCAAGGACGGTGACGTGACGCTGCCGGGTGTCTTCGAGGAAGCGACCCTGCCACTGAAGCAGGCGGAAGCCACCCTGCGCTGGCAGGCGCAGCGGCCCGCGGCACTGGCCCCGGCCGCCGGCAAGCGCGCGCCGCCCACCACCCCGGCCCTGGCGCCAGCCGCCCGGCCGCCGCAGGCGGCGGCCTCGGTCGCGGGCGCGGCATCGGCACCCGCCGAGCCCCGTACGCGCTGGTCCGTCCAGTTCAACGGGGTCCGCTTCGCCAACGACGACCTGCGCGCGGAGGTCGAGGGGTCCTGGCAGAGCGGCGAGGGCAAGCGTCCCCACGACGCGGGCAAGCTCGACCTGACCGGCCGCATCGAGGAGATCAGCGCGCCGCGCGTGCTGCGGTATCTCCCCGCCTCGATGGGCCACGAGGCGCGGCGGTATGTCCGCGACGCGATCCGGGACGGCTCCGTCCACAAGATCCAGGTGCGGCTGCAGGGCGACCTGCTCGACTTCCCGTTCGACGCGCCGCGCAGCAAGGGCCAGTTCCGCGTCTCGGGCCAGGTCCGCAACCTGACGCTCGCCTATGTGCCCAGCCATCCGGCCGAGGACGACCGCCCCGCCTTCCAATCCCCCTGGCCGGTGATGGAGCAGCTGGACGCCGAGCTGATCTTCGACCGCGCGGCCATGAGCATCCGCAACGCGAAGACGAAGCTGATGGGCGTGGAGGTGTTCAACGTCCAGGGCGCGATCGCCGACCTGTACCACCACGCCCCGGTGCTGGAGATCGATGGCCAGGCGCGCGGCGCGCTGGTCGACGGGCTGCGCTACGTGAAGAACTCGCCGGTCGCGGCACTGACCAGCCACGTGCTGGACAACACGACCGCCACCGGACCGCTGGCGCTCAAGCTCAACCTGCGGCTGCCGTTGATGCACATCGACGACACGACGGTGAAGGGCCTGGTCACGCTGACCGGCAACGATGTGCGCCTCCGTCCCGACACGCCGCTGCTGGGCCAGGCGAAGGCGCTGGTCAGCTTCGACCAGAAGGGGTTGCAGATCCGGAACGGCCAGGCGCGCGTGCTGGGCGGCGACGCGAGCTTCGACGGCGGCAGCCAGCCCGACGGCGCGATGCGTTTCGCCGCGCAGGGCACGGTGACGGCCGACGCGCTGCGCAACGCGCCGGAGCTGGGACTGCAGCAGGCCGCGTCGGTGATGACGGGTCAGGCGGCGGTGCGCTTCGAACTGGGCGTGGTCAAGGGACAGACGGAGATCACCGTCGCCAGCCCGATGCAGGGCATCGCGGTGAACCTGCCGGCGCCGATGCACAAGGCCGCCGAGGAGACCTGGCCCCTGCGCGTCACCACGCGGGTCGCCGCGGCGCCGGCCGGCACGCTGCGCGACGAGTTGCGCGTCGAGGCGGGCCCGGTCCAGGCGCTCTACCAGCGCGACGTCACGCACGAGGCCAAGGTCCTGCGCGGCGCGGTCGCCGTGCGCGAGAAGCTGCCCGAACTGCCGGCGCAAGGCGTCGTCGCGCGTGCCAGCTTCGACCAGTTCAACGCCGACGCCTGGCAGACCGCGCTGCCGGGGCTGACCGGCGCGAAGGAAGGCGCGGCACTCGACAGCGCGACCGACGGCATGGCCGACGGCGGTTATGCCCCGTCGCAGCTGACCTTGAAGGCGCAGACGCTGCAGGTGTCGGGCCGGACCTTGAACGGCGTCACTGCCGGCATCTCGCACGACGCCGGCGCGGGCTGGCGGGTCTCGATGGACGCGCAGCAGCTCAGCGGCCTGATCGAGGTGCGGCCCGAGAAGCCCAACCAGCCGGGCCGTGTCTACGCCCGCCTGTCCCGGCTGTCCGTGCCCCGCAGCGACGTCGACGGCGTCGAACAGCTGCTCGACAAGCAGCCGCGGTCGGTGCCCACGCTGGACATCGTCGTCGAGGACTTCGAACTGCGCGGCAAGCGCCTGGGCCGGCTCGAGATCGATGCCCAGCAGCAGAACGACGCCCGCGACTGGCGTCTGAGCCGGCTCGTGCTCAAGAGCCCGGACGCGACCTTGAGCGCCTCCGGCAAATGGGCGCCCGAACCGGGTCAGGCCTTGCGCCGCACCGAGCTCGACTGGAAGCTCGACGTCGCGGACGGGGGCCAGCTGATGGAGCGGCTCGGCCAGGGCCAGGTGTTGCGCGGCGGCAAGGGCGAGCTGACCGGCAAGGTCTCGTGGCAGGGGTCGCCGCTGTCGCCGGACTACGCGAGCATGAGCGGCCAGTTGAGTGTCGAGATGGAGAAAGGCCAGTTCCTCAAGGCGGAGCCCGGCGTCGGGCGACTGCTGGGCGTGCTGAGCCTGCAGTCCATCCCGCGGCGGCTGATGCTGGACTTCCGCGACGTGTTCTCGGAAGGGTTCGCCTTCGACAGCGTCACCGGCGACATCAAGATCGGCAAGGGCGTGGCCCGCAGCGACAACCTGCGCATGAAGGGCCTGCAGGCCGCGGTGCTCATGGAGGGCAGCGCGGACCTCGCCGCCGAGACCCAGGACCTGCACGTGCTGGTGCTGCCCGAGATCAACGCCGGCGGCGCCGCCCTCGCCTATGCGGCGGTCAACCCGGCCATCGGGCTGGGCGCCTTCCTGGCGCAGTGGCTGCTGCGCAAGCCGCTGGCCGCGGCCAACAGCGAAGAGTTCCGCGTCACCGGCACCTGGTCCGATCCCCGCATCGAGCAGTTGCCGCGCCGCGCGCAGCCGCAGGGCAGCTACAACAGCACGGCCACCGCGCAAGGAGAGTCCGCCCCATGAGCACGCCATCCACGAACGCCGGGCCGCGCGCCGCCACCGCCACCGCCGCCACCGCCGCCACCGCGCCGGTCACCGTCGCCGCCATCCAGATGGTCTCCGGCACCCGGCTCGAAGAGAACCTCGAACGCGCCCGGCACTGGATCGGCGAGGCCGCCCGGCAGGGCGCCGCGCTGGTCTCGCTGCCGGAGTACTTCTGCCTGATGGGCCACAAGGACACCGACAAGCTCCCCTTCGCCGAGCGGCCCGGCGACCTCGACGCGCCGATCCAGGGCGCGCTCAGCCGCGCGGCCCGCGAGCACGGCGTCTGGATCCTCGGCGGCACGCTGCCGATGGCCCTCGACGGCCAGCCCGTGCCGGCGGCGCGCGTGCGCAACACCACCTGCGTCTTCGCGCCGGACGGGTCGCTGACAGGGCGCTACGACAAGCTCCACCTGTTCTGCTACGACAACGGCCGCGAGCGCTACGACGAGGCCCGCGTGCTGGAGGCCGGCGAGGCGCCGGTCACCGTGGACGCGGCGATCCCCGACGGCCCCGCGCTGCGCGTCGGGCTCTCGATCTGCTACGACCTGCGGTTCCCGGAGCTGTATCGGGCGATGAGCTTCAGCGGCGAACGGCCGCTCGATCTGATCAGCGTGCCGGCGGCTTTCACCTTCACCACGGGACAGGCGCACTGGGAACTGCTGCTGCGCGCCCGCGCCGTCGAGAACCAGGCCTACGTCATCGCCGCCGCGCAGGGCGGCACGCATGAGAACGGCCGCCGCACCTGGGGCCACAGCATGATCGTCGACCCGTGGGGCGAGGTCCTGGCCTGCGTGCCCGAGGGCGAGGGCCTGGCCGTCGCGAAGATAGCTCCCGCGCGCATCGCGCAGGTGCGCGAGCAGTTGCCAGCGCTGCAGCATCGCCGGCTCTGAGCCTTCGGCACAGGGCCTCTGACGTTGACCCCGAACACTGAGGCTCGAAAGCGGTCCACTTCGGGCGATCGGTGCCCGGTTCACGGAGGCAAGATGCCCGGCATGATCGACCGTCGTCCCGCTCCCTTCCGTTCCGCGCCGGCCATGCTGGCTGCCGCGGCGTGCGCCTGCGCGCTGCTGGCGGGATGCGGCACGCCGGCCCGGCCGCTGGAGTCCTCGATCACGGACATGGAATCGCTGCAGCTGCGCTCGTGGCTCAGTCCGCAGCTGCGGCGCAACATCGACCTGCTGCCGGTCACTGGCGGCCAGGAGACCTCGATGTGGTGGGGAAGCCGCATCAACGCGATGACGCTGAACCAGACCTACCAGGAGTCGTTCCGGCGCCTGGGGCTGATGCCGGACGTGCCTGAAACGGGCCGCTACCAGTTGCAGGTCGAGGTCCTGGCGCTGGCGCAGCCGAACGTGCCGGTGCTCCCCGAGGTGGCCCTCTCCATCCGCTACACCTTGACCGAGCGGGTCGCGGGCGGCGGCAAGGTGCTGTATCAGCGGACGCTGCGCACGACGCAGAAGGCCGGCATCGACGACAGCCTCAATCCGAGCGAGCAGCTGCGCATTGCCACGGAATCGGCGCTGCGCAACAACATTGCGGACCTGATCCGTGAGCTCGCATCGCTCGCTCTTCCAGCCTGAGCAGACCTCGCTCTCTGACTCCCTCTCCCGCTTGCGGGAGAGGGCAGGGGTGAGGGCCAGCAGCCTCACGCAAGAACTGACCCTTGCCTGGGTGGAGGTGTCGTTGACTGCCACTTCCGCTGGCCCTCACCCCCACCCTCTCCCGCAAGCGGGAGAGGGAGTTCGACTGGGGTTCGGCGTGGAGAAGGCGCGCTTGCCGTTATTCGAATTCAGCAGATTCCCCACCCCGGCATATGCATATAAGCATTGATTGCTTGCCAAACGCCGGGTAATCCCTAAGCATCACGGTTTCCGCCCCAAAGAGGCGCACGACGGCAACGGGTCTCACCTGCCGCTAGCGTCCTTCTTCTTCCCGTGATCGAACTTCAAAGCCTGCACAAATCGTATGACGTCGAGGGCCGCCGTGTTCCGGCGCTTCAAGGCGTGGATCTGAAGATCGACTCGGGCGAGGTGTTCGGGATCATCGGCGCGTCGGGGGCTGGCAAGAGCACCTTGCTGCGGGTGATCAACCTGCTGGAGCGACCGGACGGCGGCAAGGTCGTCGTGGCCGGCCAGGACCTGCAGGCGCTGGACGCCGCCGGCCTGCGTGCCGCCCGGCAGAAGATCGCGATGATCTTCCAGCACTTCAATCTGTTGAGTTCCCGCACCGTGGCGCAGAACGTCGCATGGCCGTTGCGCATCGCCGGTTGGGATGCCGCGCGGATCGCTCCGCGCGTGCAGGCCTTGCTGGCCCGGGTGGGTCTGGCCGACCAGGCCGACAAGTACCCCGCGCAGCTGTCGGGCGGGCAGAAGCAGCGTGTCGGCATCGCCCGCGCGCTCGCGCTGGACCCGCAGGTGCTGCTGTGCGATGAAGCCACCAGCGCGCTCGATCCTGAGACCACCCGCTCCATCCTGGACCTGCTGGCCGAGCTCAACGACGAACTGAAGCTGACCATCGTCCTGATCACGCATGAGATGGATGTGGTCCGCCGCGTCTGCGACCGCGTCGCGGTCCTCGAGGCTGGCCGCATCGTCGAGCAGGGCCCGGTGGCGCAGGTGTTCCTGCACCCGCGTTCGGGCACCGCGAAGCGCTTCGTCCTCGCTGCGGAACATGTGGACGAAGGCGAGCAGCGCGACGACTACGCGCATGTCGCGGGCAGCCTCTGGCGGCTGACCTTCTTCGGCGAACGCACCTACGAGCCCTTGCTGGGCGAGGTCGCCCGCCGCGCGAATCTGGACTTCGGCATCCTGGCCGGCCGCATCGACCGGATCAAGAAACAGCCCTACGGGCAGTTGACGATCGCCGTCAGCGGCGGCGACCACGCCGCCGCCCGCCAACTGCTGGCCGAGCGCGGCGTGCAGGTTGAGGAGCTGCGCGCATGAGCCTCGCCGCGACCCCGTCCCTGCTCGACACCCTGAAAGCCATCGACTGGCCCGAGATCGCCACCGCCGGTGGCGACACGCTGCTGATGCTCGGCGGTTCGCTGCTGTTCACCGCGCTGCTCGGCCTGCCGCTCGGCATCGCGCTCTACCTCTTCGACCGCGACCGGCTGGTCTCCTCGCCGAAGGTGTACACGCTGCTGTCCCTCGTCGTGAACATCCTGCGCTCGCTCCCCTTCGTCATCCTGCTGATCGTGCTGATCCCGTTCACGCTGCTCGTGACCGGCACCTCGCTCGGCGTGGCCGGCGCGATCCCGCCGCTGGTCGTCGGTGCGACGCCGTTCCTGGCGCGCCTGGTCGAGACCGCGCTGCGCGGCGTCGACCGCGGCATCGTCGAAGCCGGCCTCGCCATGGGCGCCAGCCCCGCCAGATCGTGTGGCAGGGCCTGCTGCCCGAGGCGCTGCCCGGCATCGTCTCCGCGCTCACCGTCACCGCCATCACGCTGGTCGGCTACACGGCGATGTCCGGCGTCATCGGCGGCGGCGGCCTGGGTGACCTCGCCATCCGCTTCGGCTACCAGCGCTTCCAGACCGAGGTCATGGTCGTGACCGTCGTGCTGCTGCTGGTGCTCGTGCAACTGCTGCAGATGTTCGGCGACTGGCTCGTGACCCGCGTGTCCCACCGATAGCCCGCCATCGCCATCGATCACCGAGCCAGGCTCGCCAGGAAACCCCGCCTCCCCTTTCATCGCCGTGGCCCCAAGCAGGCACCCGGCATCGTCCCTCTGAGGAGTTTTACCAATGAAGAAGCTGTTCACCGCCGCCGTCGCGGCCCTGTCGCTGGCCGCCGCCGGCACCGCCGCCGCCGAGAAGCTGACCGTCGCCGCCACCGCGGTGCCGCACGCCGAGATCCTCAACTTGATCAAGCCCGAGCTGGCCAAGCAGGGCGTCGAGCTCGAGGTCAAGGTCTTCACCGACTACGTCCAGCCCAACGTGCAGGTCGCCGAGAAGCGCCTGGACGCCAACTTCTTCCAGCACAAGCCTTACCTGACCGAGTTCAACAAGGGCAAGGGCACGCACCTGGTCGCCGTCGCGGCCGTGCACGTGGAGCCGTTCGGCGCCTATTCGACCAAGCACAAGAGCCTGGCCGCGCTGCCCGAGGGCGGCACCGTCGCGATCCCCAACGATCCGACCAATGGCGGCCGCGCGCTGCTGCTGCTGGACAAGGCCGGCGTGATCAAGCTCAAGGACAAGGCCAACATCCTGTCCACGACCAAGGACATCGCCGAGAACCCGAAGAAGCTGAAATTCCGCGAGATCGAGGCCGCCACGCTGCCGCGCATCCTGCCGCAGGTCGACCTGGCGCTGATCAACACCAACTACGCGCTGGAAGCGAAGCTGAACCCGTCCAAGGACGCGCTCGCGATCGAAGGGGCCGAGTCGCCCTACGCCAACTGGCTGGTCACGCGTGACGACAACCAGAACGCCCCGGCCGTGAAGAAACTGGCCGCCGCGCTGCAGACCGACGCCGTCAAGCGCTTCATCCAGACCCAGTACAAGGGCGCGGTAGTGCCCGCGTTCTGAGCCCCGACACCGACGCCGACCGGACGGTCGGCCGGGTTTGGGCGATATCCGCCGCATCACGCCCCGCACACGCGGGGCGCTTTCATTTGCGGGCGGGATGCCGCGCATTTGTGCCGTATGGCGAACGGCGCTTCTTGGCACCATGACGCCCTCCTCCCATGCCCAGGTCTTGCGCTCGCGCGAGTTCAAGCCCTGCTCCCGCCGTGTCCGACCTCCTCGCGGTCCTGCCGCAGTTCTTCCTGTTCCGCGACGGCGCCCCGACGCTGCTGCTCACCGGCCGGTATGACTGGCCGCTGGTGCTGCTGTCGCTGGTCGTCGCCTCGCTGACCTCGGCGCTGGCGCTGCAGGTCGCGGGCGTGGCCAAGCCGGCCAAGGGCTGGCGCCGGCAGGCCATCCTCGCCACCGGCGCGCTGGCCCTGGGCGGCGGCATCTGGTCGATGCACTTCATCGGCATGCTGGCCTTCCAGCTCTGCGCGCAGATCGCCTTCGACGGCCACATCACCGCGATCTCCATGGTCCCGGCGCTGATCGCGTCCTGGGTCGCGCTGGCGCTGCTGGCCCGCCATCAGCTCGAGACCTGGCGGCTCATCGTCGGCGGCGTGCTCGTGGGCGCGGGCATCGGCGCGATGCACTACATGGGGATGGCGGCGATGGAGATGTCCGTCGCGCTGCGTTACGACCCGGTCTGGTTCGGCGCCTCCATCGTCGTGGCCGTGCTGCTGGCGATGCTGGCGCTGTGGATCCGCTTCGGCCTGGCCGGCCGGATCCCCCGGTATTGGGCGATCGCCCTCGGCGGCATCGTGATGGGCTGCGCGATCGCGGGCATGCACTACACGGCCATGGGCGCGGCGCGTTTCGTCGGCCTGGGCGACGGCCCCTGCAACAGCAGCATCGAGAACGCCGGCTGGCTGGCGCTCGCCGTGACCGTGATGGCGCTGGCGATCAGCGCGATCACCGCCGGCGCCAACGGCCTGCTGGCGCTGCGCCGGCTCAACACCGACCTGATGGACGAGCGTCGCCGCATGCTCACGATGGAGCAGGCGCTGCGCGACAGCGAGACCAAGTACCGCACCGTCATCGCCAACAGCCCGGGCGTGACCTTCCGCTGCCGCATGGACGCGGACTGGTCGATGCTGCTGATCAACGATGCCGTCGAAGAGCTGACGGGCTGGGCCGCGCAGGACTTCCTGGACGGCACGCAGCACTTCGCCGCGCTGATCCACCGCCACGACCAGGAACGCGTGAACGCGGCCGTCGAGACGGCCGTCGCCGCCGACGCGCCCTATTCGATCGAGTACCGCGTCCACACCCGCGAAGCGGGCGAGCGCTGGGTCTCCGAACGCGGCCGCGCGGTGCGCGACGCGCTCGGCGCGCCGCAGTGGATCGACGGCGTCATCCTCGACATCACGGAGCCCAAGCGCCTGCAGCGCCAGCTCGAAGACGCCAAGGAACGCGCCGAGTCCGCCGCCGCGGCCAAGAGCGCCTTCCTGGCCAACATGAGCCATGAGATCCGCACACCGATGAATGCCATCCTGGGCTTCACCGAGCTGCTGCTGGACACGACGCTGACCGACTCGCAGCGCCGCCACCTGACGACGGTGCGCGGCTCGGCCCGCTCGCTGCTCTCGCTGCTGAACGACATCCTGGACACCGCCAAGCTCGACAAGGGGGCGATGGAGCTGGAGGTGGTCGACTTCTCGCTGCGCACCGTGTGCGAGCAGGCGCTGAACTCGCTGAAGCTGCTGGCGCAGCGCAAGAGCCTGGCGCTGTACCTCGACTATCCGAGCGCGGAGCCGCGCTTCTTCCAGGGCGATCCGCTGCGCGTGCAGCAGGTGCTGCTGAACCTGGTCGGCAACGCGATCAAGTTCACCGAGCGCGGCCTGGTCACGCTGCGCATGCGGGTGGAAGGCGGACAGATCCACCTGTCCGTCATCGACACCGGCATCGGCATCGCCGCCGACCGGCTGGACCGCATCTTCGACGCCTTCGCGCAGGCCGACGCCTCGACGACGCGCCGCTTCGGCGGCACCGGGCTGGGCACGACGATCTCGCGCCAGCTGGTCGAGCGCATGGGCGGCCGCATCACGGTCGAGAGCGAAGTCGACCAGGGCAGCACCTTCCACGTCTGGCTGCCGCTGCCGGCGGGCGATGCCGCGACCGCCGAGGCGGAGGCCGCCGAAGTGACCGTCACGCTGCCACCGCTGCGGCTGCTGGTGGCCGACGACGTGGCGCAGAACGGCGAGCTGCTGCAGATCATCCTGGGCCGCGAGGGTCACCAGGTCACGCTGGCCTCGGACGGGCTGCAGGCGCTGAAGGCCTTCTCGGACGGACGTTTCGACGCGGTGCTGATGGACGTCCACATGCCCGGGCTGGACGGCCTGGGCGCGACGCGCCGGATCCGCAACTTCGAGCATGCGCAGGGCCGCGGCCACACGCCGGTGGTCGCGCTGACCGCCAGCGTGCTGGAAGAGGACCGCCAGGCGGCGCTGGCCGCCGGCATGGACGGCTTCGCGGTCAAACCGGTGGAACCGGCGCGGCTGTTCGCCGAGATCGCCCGCGTGCTGGGCCTGACGCCGGGCCGCTCGCCGGCCGTCGCCGGCCCGGTGCCGTCGACGCGGCATGCGACCGACACCCGCATCTCCGGCGCCTCGGCGGGACCGCTGGACTGGCAGCAGGGCCTGCGGCTCTGGGGCAGCGTGACCGCGTGGCAGCGCGGACTGCGCCGCTTCGCGGAGGAACAGCGCGACGGCGTGGCCCGGCTGCATCAGCTGACGCACGCGCGGCAATGGATCGAGATGCGCGGACTGGTGCACCGCTGGCGCGGCGTGGCCGGCAGCCTGGCGATGCCGGGGCTGCTCGCGGCCGCGCAGCCGGTCGAGTCGGCGCTGCGGCTCGGCAGGCAGGACGACCTGATGGCGCTGGTGGACACGCTCGCCCTGGCGCTCCAGGACACGCTGGACGCGGTCGCGGAACTCGACGGCACGCCGTCCGGCTTCGCGGCGAGCGCATCGATGCCGCTGGCGGAACCGTCGGCCACGGCGGTCGCCGTGGCGCAGGAACTGCGTGAGAAGAAGACGCTGATCGACCGGCTGGCCGCGGCGCTCAAGCGCAGCGAGCTCGACGACGAATCGCTGGCCGCGCTCCGGGCCGCCTTCGGGGTCGACCGCATCGCGCCGCTGTCGCAGGCCCTGGACGATTTCGACTTCGACGCGGCGCTGCTGCTGCTGCAATCGCTGCGCACGCAACTGAGCGCGGCTGCCGCGGCGGCGTCAGGTGCGCGATGATGGAGGTCGTGATCGCCGACCATCGCCCCAAGCTGCTGCTCGTCGACGACGAGCCGGCCAACCTGCAGGTGCTGCGGCACGTGCTGCAGGACGACTACCGGCTGCTGTTCGCGCGCGACGGCCAGAAGGCGCTCGAGCTCGCGAAGAGCGAGTCGCCGCAGCTCATCCTCCTCGACATCATGATGCCGGGCATGTCCGGCCTGGACGTCTGCCGGGTGCTGAAGTCGCAACCGGCGACGAAGCGGACGCCGGTGATCTTCGTCACCGCGCTGGCCGATTCGCGCGACGAGACCGAGGGCTTCGAGGCCGGCGCGGTGGACTACATCGCCAAGCCGGTGAGCCCGCCGGTCGTGCGTGCGCGGGTGCGCACCCACCTGTCGCTGGTGCGCGCCGACGAGCTGCGCGAGACACGGCTGCAGATCGTGCAGCGGCTCGGTCGCGCGGCCGAATACAAGGACAACGAGACGGGGTGGCACGTCGTCCGGATGAGCCACTACGCGCAGCTGCTGGCGCTGGCCGCCGGCTGGACGGACCAGGAGGCCGACGACCTGCTGCACGCCGCGCCGATGCACGACGTGGGCAAGCTCGGCATCCCCGACGCGATCCTGCAGAAGCCGGGCCCGCTGACCGAGGCGGAGTGGACGGTGATGCGCCGCCATCCGGCCATCGGCGCGGAAATCCTCGGCGACCAGACGACCGGGCTGCTCGGGCTGGCGCGCCGGGTCGCGCTGGGCCACCACGAGAAGTGGGACGGCAGCGGCTATCCGGAGGGACTGGCCGGCGAGGCGATCCCTCAGGAAGCGCGCATCGTCGCCATCGCCGACGTCTTCGACGCGCTGACCAGCATCCGGCCCTACAAGCCGGCGTGGCCGATCGAGCAGGCCGTCGAGCACCTGCGCGCGCAGGCCGGCCGGCACTTCGATCCGGCGCTGGTGGAGCTCTTTATCGGCGTGCTGCCGCAGGTGCTGGAAGTGCGGGAGCGCTTCCTCGAGGAAGGCTGAGCGGCGGCCCGCCGGGCCCGCCCCGTTGAGCCGGCGCCGCTGAACCGTCGGTGAACCGCCGTCGAGCCGGGCCGTCGAGGCGATCCGACGCCGGTTATGACCCGCCCCCACAAGGTGATGCTCGCAATCCCCAGTCGCGGCCGCCCGATGGCACGCGGCACCGGAATAATGCGCGCCCATGGTGCTCAACTTCATCTGGATCGGGTTCTTCCTGATCGGCTTCGCGGTCGCGCTGGCGCGACTGGTCCAGGGCGACCTGACCATCTTCACGCAGGTGCTCACCGGCATCTTCGACACGGCCAAGACCGGCTTCGACATCTCGCTCGGCCTGGTCGGCGTGATGAGCCTGTGGCTGGGCCTGATGAAGGTCGGCGAGAACGCCGGCGTGATCCAGCTGTTTGCGCGCGCGATGGGGCCGTTCTTCGGCCGCATCTTCCCGGAAGTGCCGCGCGGCCATCCGGCGGGCGGCTCGATGGTCATGAACTTCTCGGCCAACATGCTCGGGCTGGACAACGCCGCCACGCCGCTGGGCCTGAAGGCGATGAAGGAGCTTCAGGAGCTGAATCCGCAGAAGGACACCGCCAGCAACGCGATGATCATGTTCCTGGTGCTGAACACCGCCGGCATCACGCTGATCCCGACCTCGGTGATCGCGATCCGCCAGGCGATGGCGGTGGACCAGGGTCTGGTCGGCTTCAACGCGGCGGACATCTTCCTGCCGACGCTGGTCGCGACCTTCATCTCCTTCATGTCGGGGCTGATCGCGGTCGCCTGGGTGCAGCGCATCAACCTGTTCAGCGCGCCGGTGCTGGTGTTCGTCGGCGGCTTCATCGCGATCATGGCGGCCGTCTTCGGCTGGCTGCACAGCTATCCGCCGGAGGTGATGTCGCAGTACATCGGCCTGCTGGGCAGCGGCGTGATCCTGAGCATCATCGCGATGTTCATCGCGGTGGGCGCGTGGCGCCGCATCAACGTCTACGAGTCCTTCGTCGAGGGTGCGAAGGAGGGCTTCGGCGTCGCGATCCAGATCATTCCCTACCTGATCGCGATCCTGGTGGCGATCTCGGTGTTCCGCACGACCGGCTGCATGGAGTTCGTCGTGCGGGGCATCGCCGCCGGCGTGGCCGCGCTGGGCCTGCCGACGGACTTCGTGCCCGCGCTGCCCGTCGGGCTGATGAAGACGCTGTCGGGCAGCGGCGCGCGCGGGCTGATGGTGGACGTGCTCAAGACCTACGGCGTGGACAGCTTCGAGGGCAAGCTCGCCGCGATCATCCAGGGCTCGACCGAGACCACCTTCTACGTGCTGGCCGTCTACTTCGGCAGCGTCAACATCAAGAAGACCCGCTACGCGCTGACCTGCGGACTGCTGGCCGACGTGGTCGGCCTGGTGGGCGCGATCCTGGTGGGCTACTGGTTCTTCAAGTGAGACGGCGAGGACGGCCGCAGGGCGCTCAACCGGCCCGCGGCGTCACATCGACTTGAACAGGTGGACGTAGGCACGGCTGACCGGCAGCTCGCTCGCATGACCGCGCACGCGCACGAACAGCCGGCTCAGCTCGTCGCGGCGGGTGCCGCTCACATGGTCCAGGTTCACGATGGTCGAGCGGTGCACCTGCCAGAAGCGGTCGCCGTCGAGCTGCGCGGCGAGCTCGTGGATGGGCGTGCGGATCAGGTACTCGGTCGTCGCGGTCTGGACGCAGGTGTACTTGTCGTCGGCGCGGAAGAAGAGCACCTCGTCGACGGGGACCTGGTGCATCAGGTCGCCTTGCGTCGCCCGGACCCAGCGCAACAGTCCGGACGCCTTCGCGGCCGCGCCGGCCGGTGCGTTCAGGCGCTGCAGGGCGGCGAGCAGCCGCGCATCCACGCCGTCGTCGCCGGGGGCGCCCGTTTCCCGCTTCGCCAGCGCCCGGCGGATCCGCTCGACCGTGCGGGTGAGCCGTTCCGCCTCGACCGGCTTGAGCACGTAATCGATCGCCTCCTGCTCGAAGGCCTGCACCGCGTACTGGTCGTAGGCGGTGACGAAGACGACGCGCGTGTCGCCCTCGATGCCCTCGGCGACCTCGAGTCCGGTGAGTCCCGGCATCTGGATGTCGAGGAAGGCCAGGTCCGGCTGCAGCACCGCGATCTGCTCGGCGGCCTCCTGGCCGTTGCGGGCGATGTGGACGATGTCGAGCTCCGGCCAGACGGCGGCCAGTTGCGCCGCCAGGGCGCGGGCCAGGTGGGGTTCGTCGTCGGCGATCAGCGCGGTGGGTGCGGTCATGGTCGGTGATGAAAAGAGGAAGGGGATCAGGCCATCAGGCCAATTGGCATTCAGGCCTCCAGCGGCACGCGCAGCGTGACGCGGCAGCCGGGTTCGGCGGGTTCGAGGGTCAGCGACGCGCGGTCGCCGTAATGCGTCATCAGGCGCTCGCGAAGGTTGGCCAGCGCGATGCCGTTGCCGGCGCGGCGCGAGGCGCCGGGGCCGACGCCGTCGTCGCGCACCTCGATCACCAGGAAGCCGGCGCCCAGCCCGGCGTCGACACGGACGGTGCCGCCCTCGATCTTGGGCTCGAGCCCGTGGTGGACCGCGTTCTCCACCAGCGGCTGCAGCAGCATCGGCGGCAGCGGCACGAGGCGTGCCTCCGGCGTGGCGTGGATCTCGAACCGCAGCCGGTCTTCCATCCGCGTCTGCAGCACCGTGAGGTAGGCGGTGGCGAGGGACAGTTCGTCGTCCAGCGGCCCCGTCTCGCGCCGCAGGCCGCCGAGCGAGGCCCGCAGGTAGGCGGTGAAGGCGCCCAGCATCTCCTTGGCCTTGGGCGCGTCGTAGTCGATCAGCGAGTGGACGTTGGCCAGCGTGTTGAACAGGAAGTGCGGCTCGATCTGGCCTTGCAGCAGCCGCAGCTGGGCCTCGGTGGCGCGGCGCTCGGCCTTAAGCTGGCGGTTCTTGGACGCGAACCAGTGATGCAGCACGAAGGTGATGCACAGCGAGAGCGCCGAGGTGATGCCGATGATCTTCCCGCCCTGGGACCAGTCCAGCCGGACCCAGTCCGCCAGGCCCGCCAGCCACATGCCCGGCACCCAGCCGATCAGCACGCCCAGCAGCGGCACCGCGGAGAAGAACACCGTGCGCTGCCAGTCCGCCCAGCCGCGGATGCGGGCGCGGCCGCCGAAGAGCGGCACGAAGAGCGTGAACAGCGTCTGGATGGTCAGGCCGATGGTCAGGCAGACGACGACGTTCTTCCAGTACCACCAGGCCCAGATCGCCGGATCGGTCCAGCGGGCGGTGCGGGCGTTCAGGACGAAGCCCAGGACCGTGAAGCCGATCGCCAGCGTGCAGGAGAACAGCACGGTCCAGACCCACTGCAGCCAGCCGGGGCCGCTGGGCTGGGCGTCGTTGCTGAGCCAGGCGTGCCAGGAGGCGCGCAGTCGGCGGGCATCGCGCCAGAGGGGTCGGGACGGAGCGGGGGTCATGCGGCGCAGTGTAGGGAGCCGTGGCGGCCGCGCGGCCGGGGGAAACGACGGATCGACAGCGCGCCGGGCGGATCGACGGCGGGCGGCGTGAGCGGCGGCCTTCCCGCCCTGACCTTTGACAGCGGAGGGGGCCTGTGGTGTCCAATGGCACGCAATCCACGGAGACCCGCATGAGCTACATCCTGCTGATCAACGAACCTGTCGGCCAGCGCGAGGCGCGCACGCCGGAGGAAGGCCGCGAGGCCTACGACCGCATGACCGCGTATGCGGACCAGCTCCAGGCCAAGGGCCTGCTGCACGCCGCGCAGTCGCTGCAGTCGGTCAACGGATCGACCCGCGTCGCGAAACGCGACGGCCGCATGACGACGGTCGACGGCCCGTTCGCCGAGGCCAAGGAGATGGTCGGCGGCTTCTTCTGGCTGAACGTGACCACGCGCGAGGAGGCGCTGGCGATCGCCCGCGAATGCCCGGCGGCGGAGTGGTGCACGGTGGAGGTCCGCTCGATGGCCCCGTGTTACGCGGAATCGAAGGCCTGACAGTTTTTCGAGGACCGGACGCCGGTCTGTCGAAATCGGCGGGGGCGAACCGTCGTGGGAGTGTGGACACCCACCGCATTCCCCCAACCCCGACCCTGGAGCTTCCTCATGCGCCACCAGCAAATCTTCGTGAACCTGCCCGTCAAGGACGTCGAGCGCAGCAAGCGCTTCTACGCCGCGATGGGTTACGAGTTCAATCCGCAGTTCTCCAACGAGCAGGCCTTGTCGATGGTCATCTCGGACGACATCTACGCGATGCTGCTGGTCGAGGAGTTCTTCCAGACCTTCACGCCGCGCAGGATCTCGGACGCGCACACGACGACCGAGGTGCTGACCTGCCTGTCCTGCGAGAGCAAGGCCCAGGTGGACGAGCTGATCGCCAAGGCGCTGGCCGCCGGCGGCACCGTGCCGCGCGCGCCGCAGGACATGGGCTTCATGTACTCCCAGGCGTACGCGGACCCGGACGGCCACATCTGGGAGCTGATGTACATGGACATCACGCAGTTCCCCGGCGCCTGAGTCCCACCCGGCGCGCGTACGATCGCGCGCATGAACGACGACACCCATCGCGCGATCACGACCGTCTGGCGGCAGGAATCCGCCAAGATCATCGGCGCCCTGTCGCGGCTGACCCGCGACGTGCCGCTGGCGGAAGAGCTGGCGCAGGACGCGCTGGTCGCCGCGCTGGAGACCTGGCCCCGGCAGGGCCTGCCGGACAAGCCGGCGGCCTGGCTGATGACCACGGCCAAGCACCGCGCGCTGGACCGGCTGCGCCATGTGAAGCTGAGCGGCGACAAGCTGGAGCAGCTCGGCCATGAGCTCGACGCGCGCGAGGCGATGATCGTGCCGGACTTCGTGGAAAGCCTGGACGACGACCGCGCGGCGCGCGAGATCGGCGACGACGTGCTGCGGCTGATGTTCTGCGCCTGCCACCCGGTGCTGAGCCTGGAGGCGCGGGTGGCCTTGACGCTGAAGATGGTCGCCGGCCTGACGACGGGCGAGATCGCCCGGGCCTACCTGCAATCGGAGCCGACGGTGGCACAGCGGCTGGTCCGCGCGAAGCGCACGCTGGGCGAGGCGAACGTGCCCTTCGAGCTGCCGCGCGGCGAGGCGCTGACGGAGCGGCTTTCCGCCGTGCTGGAAGTGCTCTACCTGATCTTCAACGAAGGCTACGCCGCGACCAGCGGCGAGCGCTGGATCCGCCAGGACCTGTGCGACGAGGCGCTGCGACTGGCCCGCATGCTGGTGAAGCTGGCGCCGCGCGAAGGCGAGGTGCTGGGCCTACTCGCGCTGATGGAGTTGCAGTCTTCGCGCGCCGCGGCGCGGGTCGACGCCCAAGGCCAGCCGGTGCTGCTGCTGGAGCAGGACCGGTCGACCTGGGACGCGGCGGCGATCGAGCGCGGCCTGACGGCGCTGGAGGCGGCTGATCGCCTGGCCGCCGAACTGGACGACGGACACGGCCTGGGGCCGTACGCGCTGCAGGCGGCGATCGCGGCCTGCCACGCGCGGGCGCGTCGTGCCGAGGACACCGACTGGCCGCGCATCGCGGCGCTCTACGAGGCGCTGGCGCTGCGGCAGCCGTCGCCGGTGGTGGAACTCAACCGCGCCGTGGCGCTGGCCATGGCCTTCGGTCCCGCGGTCGGACTGGAGATCGTCGACCGGCTGATGGAGGAGCCCGCGCTGAAGCAGTACCACTGGCTGCCCAGCGTGCGCGCGGACCTGCTGTCCAAGCTCGGCCGCAATGCCGAAGCGAAAGAGGAATTCGAACGCGCCGCGGCGATGACCGGCAACGAGCGCGAAAAGGAACTGCTGCTCAAGCGGGCGAGGGAGCAGGGGCACTGAGGCCCCTGCGGGTCAGCCGCGAGTCTCCCGAGTCCACGCCACGACATCGCCGCCACCCCGCGGCTCCTCCAGGAGCTGACGGTGCTTCGAGTAAATCGCAAGCATTCGTTCAGGTGCGTCGTAGCGCATGTGCCCCTTGCCCGCGCCGACCGGCGGAGGCGTGAAACGCCCCTCCTCACGAAGACGGATCAGGCGATTGATCGCCTCGAGTTGACGCTGGGCCGTGATGGAGTACGGCCCCGGAATCACATCGAAGGCATTAGACACTCGGCCCAGGATGGGCGAATTGGGTGGGGGGATTGGCGGCGTGTCGTGAGCCGCAGCGTCCATCAGCACAGTCATGAAACCTCCTAACGGCAAAGAGCAGAAGAGGCTTTCATTCTTGGTCCGGTTCAGAGGCACCGATGTCGACCTCCGCCCCGTTTTCGGCGAAACCGCCACGCAGGTTCTTGCGTATCTGATCGAGACGCGTGCCGTTGGCGCGCGGGATCAATCCGGCGAATCGCCCTCGCCTTCGCTCTCGTCGGTGAGCCAGGTGCCTGCCATCGCGGCGCTCTTGCGCTCGCGCTTGGCGGCGTACATCGCGGCGTCGCTGCGCGCCATCAGCGTCTCCAGCGTGTCGCCCTCCTGGCGCTGCGCGGCGCCGATGCTGATGCTCACCTGCAGGCCCTCGGAGACCGTCGACCAGTCGTGCTTGCGCACCGCCTCGTCGAGCCGGAGGCAGGCCTGCTGCGCGATGTCCTCGGTCGCGCCGCGCAGCAGCAGCACGAACTCGTCGCCGGCCAGGCGCGCGGCGACGTCGTGCTCGCGCACGTGCTGCCGCATCAGTCGCGCGATCTCGCTCAGCACCTGGTCGCCGACCAGGTGCGAGTGCCGGTCGTTGACCTGCTTGAAGTGGTCGACGTCGATCAGCGCCAGGCTCACCACGCCACCGCCCGCGAGCTGCGCCCGCGCGTGATCCTCGAAGCTGCGGCGATTCGCGAGCTCCGTCAGCGGATCCTCCATCGACAGCTTCTCCAGCCGCAGCGCCTCGTCCGCGAGCTGCGCACGGTCGCGCTCGCTGCGGCGCGCGTCGAGCTGCCACTGCACCGTCGCCTCGCGGCTCGCGAGGCTGGCGATGCGCACGCGCGCCTCGCGCTCGCGCAGCGCGCGCATCCGCTGCAGCGCGCGTTGCGGCTGCCCTTGCTGTTCCTCGATCTGGCTGGCGATCAGCTCGCCGAGCTGCGCCAGCGGCTCGTGCTGCACGGCGTCCGCCGCCGTCACCGTCTGCGCCGCCGCGCGCCGCGCCTGCGGCCACAAGCGACGCGCCCACGCGAGTTCCGCCTGCACCCAGCCCGCCAGCGCGACCAGCCAATGGCGCTCCTGCTCCGGCAATTGCGCGAGCGTCTGCTGCAGCTCCGGCTGCGCGTACGCCGTGGCGCCCTTCCAGATCTGCGCCATCGTCTGCATCAGCGTCCACCAGCAGTGCGACTCGGCGTCCCCTTCGGACAGCAGATGCCGCGCGGTGATCAGATGTCCTTCGAGCGGTCCCAACGGCGGCAACTGGCCGCGCTGCTCGCGTTCGCCCGCATAGGCCAGCAGCGAGCCCAGCGCCAGCCACAGGCAGGCGATCAGCGGACTGATCCGCGGCTTGCTCGCATTGGCGGCGTCGACGGCCTGCCGCAGCACTTCCGCCGCCTTGTCGAAATTGCGCGCCCACACATGGCACGCGCCCAGGTCTTGCAGCGCCACCACCAGCGCGGCGCCATCGCCACGTGATTGCGCCAGCCGCAGGCCGAGCAACGCCGCCTCGATCGCTTCCTCGTGATGCCCGGCCGTCGATGCGCTGTGCGCCAGCACCGACAGCGCGCCGGCCTCGCCGACCGTGTCGCCCTGCTGCCGGAACAGACGCGCCGCGAGCTCGCTGCGCACGCGGGCCTCGCCGGGCCGGTGCAGCACCCGATCGCATCGGGCCAGATGCAGCAGCGCCTGCGCACGCTGCGCGTCGTCCCCCTCTTCCAGCGCCAGCAGCAGCCACTCCTCGCCGGGCGACTGCGCAGCGACGGCGTCTCCGCCCTGCAGTGCCGCGCGGGCTTGCCGGGCAAGGGCGGAATGCGGATCCAAGAGGGGGTCGGAACGCAATTGAGCGGAGGAGTTCAGGAGGCGGGGGCCGAGGATGCAGAGGATAGCGGCAACAGACGTGCCGCCATGAGGTCCGCCAGCCACTGCATGAAGGCCTGGACGCGCCGGGGGAGTTGCCGGCGGTGCGCATAGAGCAGGTGGACCTGCATCGGCGCGGGCCGGAATTGCGGAAGCACTTCGATCAGGCGGGCATCGAGCACTTCCGCCTCGAACCCGTGGCGCGGCACCTGGACGATGCCCAGGCCCGCGAGGCAGGCCGCCGTGTACGAGCCGGAGTCGCTCACCGTCAGCGCCCCCGCCATGGGCTCGAAGCGCGTCGCGCCCGACGCATCGCACCACTCGAAGCCGGGGCAGCGCTGACCGAGCGTCGTGGCGTACTGGATGAGCCGATGCTGCGCGAGATCCTCCAGCGTCTGCGGCGTCCCGAACGCCGCGAGGTACCCGGCGCTCGCCAGGTTCGCCATCTCCATCACGCCGAGCGGTCGCGCGACCAGGCTGGAGTCGCTGAGCGGCCCGACCCGCAGCACGCAGTCGAAGCCTTCGCGGACCAGGTCCACGCGCCGGTCCGTGCTGCTGAGCTCGAGCTCCAGCCCGGGATGCGCCGCGAGGAATTCCGGCAGCCGCGGCACGACGATGTCGTGCGCCACCCGCATCGGCATGTCGACCCGCAGCCGGCCGCGCAGCCCGCTGGCCGCCGGCTGGAACATCGTCTGCATGTCGTCGAGGTCGGCGAGCAGGTCCTTGCAGCGCTCGTAGCAGGCCTGGCCGTCCTGCGTCAGCTGCACGCGCCGCGTCGTGCGATGGAACAGACGGGTGCCCAGGCTGGCTTCCAGCCGCTGGACCGCGGTGGAGGCGCTCGCCTTCGGCAGCCCGAGGCTCTGCGCCGCCTGCGTGAAGCTGGCCAGCTCCGCGACGCGGACGAAGACCTGGAGCGTGTCGATCGATGGCGGGGGAGACGCCGTCCCGCCCACCGCGGCGGCGACCGGTGCGGCGGTCTTCGCGGCATCGGCTTTCCCGGCATCGGTCGCCGCCGGCATCGGTGCGGACGAGGACGAGGACGAGGACGAGGCAGAGGACGGGGACAGGGTGGTGTCGTCGCTCATTTGTTCACCTTGGACGAACGGTCAAATCAGACTTAGGCGGTTTATACGCCATTCGTCGATCAATAAAGTTCCTGCATCCGATCAACACGCCCCCACAGGAGCTCCCCATGACGACTTCATCCCCCCAAGATCGCCCTGATCACCGGCGGCAGCCGCGGCCTGGGCCGCAACGCGGCGGTGCACCTGGCGCGCCGCGGCATCGACAGCATCGTGACCTACCGCAGCCAGCAGGGCGAAGCGCAGGCGGTCGTCGACGAGATCCGCGCGCTCGGCGGCCAGGCGGCGGCGCTGCAGCTGGACGTCGGCGACAGCGGTTCCTTCCCCGCCTTCGCCGAGGCGCTGAAGCAGACGCTGAAGCAGCACTGGCAGCGTGAGCGCTTCCACCACCTGGTCAACAACGCCGGCATGGGCGTCCACACGCCGGTCGCCGACACGACCGAGGCCCAGTTCGACGAACTGATGCGCGTGCACCTGAAGGGCCCGTTCTTCCTGACGCAGACGCTGCTGCCGCTGATCAACGACGGCGGCAGCGTGCTGAACGTGTCGAGCGGCCTGGCGCGCTTCACGGTGCCCGGCTACGGCGCGTACGCGACGATGAAGGGCGGCGTCGAGGTGATGACGCGCTACATGGCCAAGGAGTTCGGCGCCCGGGGCATCCGTGTGAACACGCTGGCACCCGGCGCGATCGAGACCGACTTCGGCGGCGGCGCGGTGCGCGACAGCAAGGAAGTGAACGGCTTCATCGCGTCGGTCACGGCGCTCGGCCGTGCCGGCCTGCCGGACGACATCGGCCCGGTCGTCGCCTCGCTGCTGTCCGACGACAGCGGCTGGATCAACGCGCAGCGCGTGGAGGCGTCGGGCGGGATGTTCGTCTGACCGACCAGCCCTGACGACGGGCGAGGGCGGCGGCCGAGCCGCCCCTTCGCCTCGGATCATCCGGCTCGCGCATACCTTGCCTGCGGCTCCTGCGCGCGCTGGACGACCTCGCCCAGGCAGTCGGGATAGCGGCGCTGCAGATGCTTCAGTCCCGCCTGCCGGCTGGCCTGATAGTCCAGGCTCTCCTGCAGGAACTGGAGTCGTGCCCGGTTCTCGTCGATCACCTGCGCCCAGGTCACGACGTGGACGGAATAGTTGAACGGGCTGCGCAAATGCAGTTCCTCCTGAAGCCTCGCCAGATTCCGCGAGCCTTCCTGGATGTCCCGCCCTACCAGCCAGAACGACCACCGGACCTTCACCGACAGGAAGCGCTCGTCGCCCGTGACGTCCAGCGCATAGCCGGAGATCTGGTTGATCTCCTTGCGCCCGATCGCGACGTGCGGTGCCTTCAACTCCACCACGAGGTGCTCCAGCGTCGATGGCTGGTGTCGCCTCGTCGCGCGGGAGAACATGAGATCGATGACCGAGCGCTTCTCGCCCGGCATCTGGAGCGGTTCATCGATCGCGATCTCATGGCCCAGCAGTTCGCGGTGCTTGCGCAGCACCTCCGTCAACGAACGGTTGTCGACCGACAACGCGAACTCGTCACCGAACAGCCAGGGGTTCCGGGACACGATGCGATGCAGCTCCCCGCGCTCCTTGACATGCGGCTGAAGCGTTTCGTCGAAGAGCAGGGTCTCCAATCCGTCGAGCAGCAGAAGTCGCTGAGTGACCACATGGGCCTCTCGAATCACCGACGACAGCGAGACGTCCTTGAGCAGCTCGGCCAGCATCTGGCGCTCCTCGATCGGCAGATCCAGCACCTCCGTCAACAGGACCTGGAGCTCTTCCGGACCGCATTCGACCGCCTGCCTCAACATGCGGAACTGGAGTGCGATCGCCTCCGGCGCCAGGGTGCGGAACACGGGATGGAAGCGCGACAAATGCCAGGCGACCTGGTCGAACAGTTGTCGTTCCAGCAGCTCGACCGGTGTCTCCGGATCGCGGGAAAACGGATAGAGGCCTTGGCGCTTCCAGGCCTCGACAGGCGGCAGATCCGGTTCACGTTGAGACGTCGTCATACGTCCACCTCGACTGCTTGAAGCCCGGCTGGGCGATGCAATCACTCTAGGCAGTCGAGGCGCCGATGACACCTGCCCATTCGCGGTCGACGTCGTCGGGATTCCGACCCGTTCAAGTAGGACGATGCCGGATTTGTCGCATGGCTCCCGTCAGTGCCCCCGCCCAGATACGCCGCCTTCACCGCCGGATCGGTGCGCAGCTTCTCCGCGGGCCCGTGCAGCGAGATGCGGCCGTTCTCCAGCACGTAGCCGTAGTCGGCCACCGCCAGCGCCGCCGCCGCGAACTGCTCCACCAGCAGCATCGTCACGCCTTCGGACTTCAGCCGCGCGATGATGCGGAACACCTCGTCGACGAGGATGGGCGCCAGCCCCATCGACGGCTCGTCCAGCAGCACGACCTCGGGATTGAGCATCGTCGCCCGCGCCATCGCGAGCATCTGCTGCTCGCCGCCGGACAGCGTGCCCGCGAGCTGCTGACGCCGCTCCTTCAGGCGCGGGAACAGCTCCATCGCCTTCTCGAGGTCGGCCTCCACGTCGCCCTTCGGCCGCGCGCCCGTGTAGCGCGGGAACGCGCCCAGCCGCAGGTTGTCGGTGACGCTCATCGTCGCGAAGACGCGGCGCCCTTCCGGCGAATGCGCCAGACCCAGCCGGGCGATGTGGTACGACTCCAGCCCGTCGATGCGCTTGCCGTTGAGCGTGATCTGCCCCGAGCTCGGCGCGATCATCCCGGACACCGCGCGCATCGTCGTCGTCTTGCCGGCGCCGTTCGAGCCGATCAGCGTCACCACCTTGCCCTTGGGCACCTCCACCGAGATGCCGTGCAGCACCTCGACCTTGCCGTAGCCGGCATGCAATTGTTCGATCTTCAGCATGTCAGTTCGTTCCGTTGCATTCCGCGCTCAGGCCGCCTGGCCGCCGAGGTAGGCCTCGATCACCTTCGGATCGGCCTGCACCTGCGCCGGCTTGCCCTCGGCGATCTTCTGGCCGAAGTCCAGCACCGACACCACGTCGCAGATGCCCATCACCACGTCCATGTGGTGCTCGATCAGGATCACCGTGATGCCGTGGTCGCGGATCTTGCCGATGATGCGCATCAGCTCCTTGATGTCGGGCGCGGTCAGCCCCGCCGCCGGCTCGTCCAGCAGCAGCAGGCGCGGATCCAGCGCCAGCGCGCGGGCGATCTCCAGCAGCCGCTGCTTGCCGTACGGCAGGTTGCGCGCTTCCTCGAACGCCAGGTCCGCCAGGCCGACGAACTCCAGCAGGCTCAGGGCGCGCGCGCGCGCTTGGCATCCTCCTCGGTGTAGCGCGACGAGTGCAGCGCCACTTGCACCAGGTTGCTGCCGAAGCTGTGATGCAGCGCCACCATCACGTTGTGCAACGCGCTCATCTCGCCGAACAGCTGCACGTTCTGGAAGGTCCGCGCGATGCCCGACAGCGCGATGTCCGCAGAGGTCCGCCCGACCAGCGAGCGGTCGACGAACTTCAACTCGCCCGCCGTCGGCACGTAGATGCCGGTGAGCACGTTCATCATCGTGCTCTTGCCCGAGCCGTTCGGCCCGATCAGGCCGTGGATGGTGCCGCGCCGCACCTGCAGGTCGACGTTGTTCAGCGCCTTCAGGCCGCCGAACTGCATCAGCACGCCGCGCGCGTCGATGAGGACCTCGTCGCCTGCTCCCGCGCCCGCGGCCCGGGAGATGGCGTCGGACGGCTTCTCGCCGACCGGACCGCCCTCGCCCACCGGCTTGGCCTTGATGTGCAGCGCGTTGCGCACGAAGCCGACGATGCCGTCCTGCAGGTAGTACACGACGAACAGCGTGATCAGGCCGAAGATCGACAGCCGCCAGTCGGTCATCGACTGCAGCACGAAGGACAGCGCCGCCAGCGCGATGCTGCCGACCACCGGGATGGCCGCCTGCTTCAGGTCGACCTTGCCGCGGCGGTAGGCCACCACGGTGACGGCGGTGACCAGGACCGCGAAGATCACCGACACGTAGCGGAACAGCTCCAGGTCGTCGAGCAGCTTGGGCAGTACCACCACGATCGCCGCGCCCAGCAGCGCGCCGGTGCGGGTCTTGCGGCCGCCCATGATGATGGCCAGCAGGAAGAAGACCGTCAGCTCGAAGTTGTAGGTGTTGGGCGAGATGTACTGCTCGGAGTAGGCGTAGAGCGCGCCCGCCAGACCAGCCAGGCCGGCGCTGATCACGAAGGCGTAGACCTTGTAGCGGTAGACCGAGACGCCCATGCAGTCCGACGCCACCGGGCTGCCCCGCAGCGCCTCGAACGCACGTCCGAGGTGGGAGCGCAGCACGCGGTGCACGAACACCAGCGACGCGATCAGCATCACCACGACGAGCCAGTAGTACTCGTCCTCCGTCATCGTGTGGCCCATCAGCTGGGGCTTGGTGAGCGTGATGCCCATGGGCCCGTTCGTCAGGAAGTCCATCTCGTTGATGAGGATCTGGATGATGGTGCCGAAGGCCAGCGTCACCATCGCGAGATACGGGCCGGTCACGCGCAGCGCGGGCAGCGCCAGCAGCGCGCCGAAGCCCGCCGTCACCGCGATCGCCGCGGGCAGCGTCAGGTAGATCGGCAGGCCGAACTTCATGACCAGCACGCCGGCGGTGTAGGCGCCGACGCCGAACAGCCCCGCGTGGCCGAGCGACACCTGCCCGGTGTAGCCCACGACGATGTCCAGCCCGAACAGGACGATCGCGTAGATCAGGATCGTCTCGACCAGGTGGATGTAGTACGGATTGCCGGACACCAGCGGGAAGGCGATCAGCGCGACCAGCGCGATCGCGCCGGCGACCAGTTTTTTCGGATTGATCTTGGCAGTGGCGCTCATGGACTCAGACCTTCTTGATCGCGGTCTTGCCGAACAGGCCGGCCGGCTTGAACGCCAGCACGATCAGCAGCAGCACGAGGCCCGGCACGTCCTTGTAGCCGGTGGAGAGGTAGAAGCCGGTGGTCGTTTCGGCGATGCCGAGGATGATCCCGCCGACGATGATGCCCATGCCCGAGGTCAGCCCGCCGATGATGGCCACGGCGAAGGCCTTCAGGCCGAGCACCGCGCCCATCGTGGCGCCGGTCAGCGTCAGCGGCGCGATCAGCACGCCGGCGAAGGCCGCCGTCAGCGACGACAGTGCATACGAGAAGGTGATCACCAGTCCCGTGTTGATGCCCATCAGCTTGGCGGCATCGCGGTCGTTGAAGGTCGCGACCACGGCGCGGCCGTAGATCGAGCGCCGGTTGAAGAGCTCGACGGCCAGCATCATCGCCAGCGCGCCGCCCACGACGAGGATCTCCATCGGCAGCACGTTGGCGCCGAGGAACTGGATCGGCGCTTCCGGCAGCGGCGAGGGGAACTTCAGGTCGTCGCGGCCCCAGACGTTCTCGGCCACGTTCTTGAAGATGATGCCCAGCGCGATGGTGGACATGATCCAGCCGAACTCCGACTTGATCTTGATGGCGGGCCGCACGCCGATGCGTTCGACGAAGGCGCCCTGCAGCGCGCCGAACAGGCACACGATGGGGATCATGAGCCAGTAGTTGACGCCGTGGCCGACGAGGGTCAGGCCGACCAGCGCGCCCAGCATCAGCGCGTCGCCCTGGCCGAAGTTGAGGGTGTCGGAAGTCGAGAAGGTCAGCTGGTAGCCGAAGGCGATGACCGCGTAGATCATGCCGAGCGCGATGCCGCTGAACACCAGTTGGGTCAGGATCTGCATACGGAGTCCGGAACTGCTGGAGGGAACGGAGACGCCGTCGCGAACGACGGCGCCCTGGGATCACGGCCCGGGACGGCGGCCGGAAAAGAGGACGGCCGCGCGAGGCGGCCGTCCGGGGATCACTTCTTCTGCGGCATCGCGCCCTTGGCGTTGACGTCCTTGACCTTGACCTCGGAGGCCGCCTTGAAGTCGGCCTCGTAGGCATACACGACGCGCTGGCCCTTCACCTCGCCGAACACCGGGATGTTGGCGGTGATGGCCTCGTGGTCGGTCTTGGTGAACGGCTTGTTGTAGGTCGTCACGACGCCTTCGACGGGGGTCCTCAGGTCTTCCAGCGCGGCCTTGACCTTGGGCCCCTCCGTGCCGCCGGCCTGCTTGATCGCGGCGGCCAGCAGGTAGATCGAGTCATAGCCCTGCGCGGCCGACACCGGCGAATCGATGCGGCTGTTCTTCGGGTTGAACGTCTTCAGGTAGTTGACGATGAAGGACTGGCGCTTGGGCGTGGTCGGTTCCTGGATGAAGGTCTGCGGCATGCGCGCGCCTTCGCCGCCGGGGCCGGCGTTGTCGATGTAGTTGGCCATCGACAGCGTCCAGCTGCCGACCATCGGCACCTTCCAGCCGAGCTTGGTCATGCCGTTGGCGATCTGCGCCAGCTCAGGCCCGATGCCGTAGGTCAGGATCGCCTCGGCGCCGGCCTCCTTGGCCTTGAGCAGCTGGGCCGTCATGTCGACGTCCTTGATGTTGAACTTCTCGACGGCGACCGGCTTGATGCCCTTGAGCTCCAGCGCCTTCTCCAGGTCGGCGCGGCCGAGCTGGCCGTAGTTGGTCGAGTCGGCCAGGATGGCGACCTTCTTGAAGCCGCGGCGGGTGACGGCTTCCTCGACGATCATCGGCGCCTGGATGCTGTCGTGGGCCGCATTGCGGAAGACGTAGTTGTCCGGCGCGTCCTTGAACTGCTGGGTGATGACGGAGCCGGTGGCCACGTTGTTCATCACCGGGATCTTGGCGTCCTGGTAGAAGCGCTGCGCGGCCAGGGCCACGCCGGTGTTGATGAAGCCGACGGTGGCGGCGACCTTCTCGCGGTTGATCAGCTCCTGGGCGATCTGGACGCCGCGTTCGTTCTTGGCTTCGTCGTCGCGTTCGACGAGCAGGATTTGCCGACCCAAGACCCCGCCGTTCTTGTTGATTTCCTGGGCCGCCAATCGCACACCGTCGCGCATGCTGACGCCCATCGACGACGAGCCGCCGGTGAAGGGTCCCGAGACACCGATCTTGATCGGGTCGGCCGCGGTCGCGGCGAAGCTGGCGGCGGCCAGTGCGGTAGCGGTGATCCAACGCGCGCTGAACTTCATGTTTGTCTCCGAATGGTCTTTGTGCATGAGGGGTCGGAATGCCAACCCTCCAACGAGGAAGCCGTCAGACAACAAACGGCCCGTCGTTGGGCGTCAGCCTTCTCGGCACATGGTGCATCAAGCGTGTCGAATTGCACGCATGCCACTACTTACTCGGAAACCCCGATCGGGGTGTTCAGCCTCGTGTCAGCTAGGTGGACGTGTGGACACGGCGCGCCAGGACGGTGCATCGAGGCCCCCTTGCCGCTCAGGCGAGGAAGGCTGCCGAATGCCTGTCGGCAGGGCGCCGGCCCGAGGTGATGTACTCGGCCAGATGCTCGCTGACCTGGTCAGCGTCGAAGCCTTCCGAGCGCATGTCGTCGGGCACCCGGCTCGCCCGCACGACCGACTTCGCATAGGCGCGGATGAAGGTCCGTTCGATGACCCGGGCGCTGCCGAGCTCATAGAACGCCACCATGCCGCGAAGGTATTCGGCCTTGTCGACGTCGACGTAGGACAGCGGCAGCATCCCCGACTCCAGCAGCGGCAGATTGGCGGCGATGCGCGCCGTCCGCTTGTTGCCGTTGGCGAAGGACTGGATGTAGGCCACGCGCGTCAGCAGGTAGAACGACGCCTGCACCGGATGCAGGGTGCGGGCGATGGCCATCACCTGGCCCAGCAACGAGGTCGCGTGGCCCGTTCCCGGCCGGAAGGGCGGCAGATAAGCCGACTGACGGAGGCGGATGTCCTGGAACTCGCGAGGCTTGCCGCGCTGTTCGATCGGCAGGAAGTGATCGGAGTCGCAGACCTCCGCCAGACCATGGTCGTCGGTCAGCAGCGCATGCATCCTGCAGACGTTGTCGACGCTCCATTCGCGATGGGACCAGAGGTGCTCCGCGACGCGCTGGTGGTTGAGCGCGAGCACGGCCTCGTCCATCGGCTTGGACGGATTGCGCTCCCCGCACTCGAGCAAGGCGGCCGTGTCGAGAACCGAGTAGCTGCTGCCTTCCAGCAAGGACGACGCCCAGGTGAAGTCGACGAGGAACTCGGAGAGGAACTGGCGATCCAGTGGGCGCGCCAGCGCCTGGATGAAGGCGCATCGACCGGCCCGCATCGGCGAGAGTCCGGGCTCGGGATCGAGGAACTCCTCGCGGAAGGGCGCGGCCGGTCGAGCGTCCGCGGGGAGCGAGAAGTGGAGGTCTTCTTCGGGGAATCGGGGAGTCGCCGGCGTGGAGCGGGCAAGGACAGCGTCGTTCTGCATGGAGCCTCTCGGAGATCATGAGAGGCTGGATTCTTCGGAATCAGGTGCGGCGGGAAATGACCTAAAGCTGCCTCATTGAACAAGCGCGCGTTGGCGGATCCGCAGCGTCCATGCCGCGATCGCGGCAGCGAGCAACACGACCAGCGCATACCCCACCAGCGCGCCCCACCCGCTGTGGTCCCAGAACCACCCGCCCATCGCGCCCAGCGTGCTGGAGCCGATGTAGTACGCGAGCAGGTAGAGCGACGCTGCATGCCCCTTGCTGCGGCCGCCCAGCGCGCCGACCCAGGCGCTGCTGACCGAGTGCGCGACGAAGAAGCCGATCGTCAGCAGCACGATGCCCAGGATCACCGCCGGCAGCCAGGTCGTCAGCGTGAGCAGCACGCCGGTGATCGCCAGCGCGATGCCCGACAGCAGCGCCGGCGCGCGGCCGAAGCGGTCGGACAGGCCGCCCGCCGCCGCCGACGCGGCGATGCCGAAGAGATAGGCGCAGAAGATCAGCCCGATCGCGCTCTGGCTGAGCGAGAACGGCGCGCGCATCAGCCGGAAGCCGGCGTAGTTGTAGACCGCGACGAACATGCCCATCATCAGGAAGCCCATCGCGAACAGCAGCGGCAGCATCGGATGCGTCAGGTGCCCGCGCCACGCGGCCACGTGCTCCGAGAGCTTGACGCCGGTCCGGCGCACGAAGTGCTTGGACGGCGGCAGCAGGAACCAGAAACCGATCGCCGCCGCCAGACCCAGCACGCTGACGACGAACAGCGCCGGCCGCCAGCCGAAGGCGTCGCTCAGCACGCTCACGCCGACCCGGCCCATCATGCCGCCGAAGGCCGTGCCGCCGACGTACTGCCCCATCGCGCGACCCAGGCCCTTCGGGTGGATCTCCTCCGCCAGGTAGGCCATCGCCACCGCCGGCACGCCGCCCAGCACCAGCCCTTCGATCGCCCGGGCGACCAGCATCGCGTGCCAGCTGGGCACCACCGAGGCGATGAGGTTCAGCACCGCGGCCATCGCCATCGACGCGAACATCAGCCGCTTGCGATCCATGCTCTCCGACAGCGCGCCCGCGCACAGGATCGCGAACGCCAGCGCGCCCGTCGCCAGCGACAGCGACAAGGCGCTGGCCGCGGCACCGACATGGAACTCCGCCGCGAACAGCGGCAGCAGCGGCTGCACGCTGTAGAGCAGCGAGAAGGTCGTGAAGCCCGCCAGGAACAGCGCGAAGGCGATGCGCCGGTAGGCGGTGGTGCCGGGTTCGGCGTAGTCGTGGAGGGAGGCGGCGTCGGCGCCGCTCGCCGCGCCCGGGGGACTGCTCATGGGAAGGGTCGCGGTCGGAGGCGGCTCATCGTCGGCCGAACATCATCTGCCCGGCCAGCGCGCGCTTGAGCGGCGGCAGCGCCTGCAGCGCGGCGAGGCCCAGGCCGCGCGCCGCGGGCAGACCCGGCCAGCGCCAGGCGAAGCTGCGGGCCAGGAAATCGGTGGTGAGGATCGTTGCCCAGCGGTCGGGCGCGCGCTGCCATTCGACGCGGCGCAGCGCGGTGTCGACCTGGGGATCGCGCCGCAAGGACTCGACCAGCGCGAAGGCGTCGCGCAGGCCGAGGTTCAGGCCCTGCCCCGCCACCGGATGCAGCGTCTGCGCGGCATTGCCGATGCGGATCCGGCGGCCCTCGACCAGCGTGCGCTCGGCGTTCAGTCCCAGCGGGAAACACTTCAGCGGACCGATGCCTTGCAGACGGCCGACGCGGTCCGGCAGTTGCTGCTGGATCACCATCAGCCGCTGTGCGTCGGTCAGGCCGGCGACCTCGTCTTCGTCGTGCGGCTGGCACCAGATCAGCGCGGCGCGACGTTGGCCGTCGCGGTCCGGCAGCGGCAGCAGCGCCAGCGGACCGCGCCGCGTGAAGCGCTCGTAGGCCACGCCCGCCGGGCTGTCCGGCGACAAGGTCACCGTGCCCACCCAGGCGTTCTGCTTGTAGTCGTGCGCGAGCGCCTTGCGCGCCTGATCGGAGAACACGCCGCCTTCGGCGACCACCGCCAGGTCGAAGCGCTCGGCGATGCCGGCATCGATCTCGACCTCGTCGGGGCGGTCCTGCTTGATGCCGTCGACCGCCTGGCCGAACCGGCTGATCAGGCGCCGGGGCTCCAGCGCGCTCATCCGCTGCCACGCGGCCTGCAGCGGGGCCACGAGTTGCCCGTAAGGCAGCACCGCGCCCAGCTGCGGCACCGACTGCTCCGCCGCGGACAGGTTCACCTCGGGCTCGCCCGATGGGCCGAACCACGGGCTGGAGAGCGTCGGCGGCGCCTGGCTCACGTGGACTTCGCGGATCGCCTGCGCCTGCGCCGCGGGCCACACGCGCAGGCGCTGCAGCAGCTGCACGCTGCCCAGCGACAACGCGATCGTGCGCGGATCGCCGGAGACGTCGCGTTCCAGCGGCCGGGCGTCGAAGAGGCTCACCTGCGCCTGCGGCAGATAACGCGCCGCGAGCAGCGCCAGCGCCAGGCCCGCCGGGCCCGCGCCGATCACCGCGAGGCGCAGCGGCGGCGCGTTGCCGTCGAAGGAGGCATCGAAGGCGTCGGCGGCCGCGGAGGCGGCGCCGTCATGAACGGCGGAGTCAGAAGACTGGGGCATGGCATCGACCCGTGAAACGGCTCCGGTCACGTCAGGCGACCGGTGGCGGATCACTATATCGCCGCCCTCCCGCGGCGCGGCTCGGACAGCGCCCACCGCGCGCGAGCCGCGCAGGCCGCACAGGGGCCCCGACGGGGCGGGACGGCGGCGGCAGGACATTCAGCCTGCCGTCTGACAGCCTTTGCGGCCTCGGCTACGCTTGCGCGCCTCTGAGAACAGCAACCATGGAGAGAAGCATGCAATACCGTCGACTCGGCCGCAGCGGCCTGCAGGTGTCCGAACTGTCCCTGGGCTCCTGGGTGACGTATCACAACCAGGTCGACACCGGCTCGGCCGTCGAGCTGATGGCCGCCGCCCGCGACGCCGGCATCAACTTCTTCGACAACGCCGAGGCCTACGCGCTCGGCAAGAGCGAGGAGATCATGGGCCAGGTCTTCAGGCAGCTGGGCTGGGGCCGCCACACCTACGTCGTGTCGACGAAGTTCTACTGGGGCATCGACAAGTCGGGCACCACGGTCAACTACAAGGACACGCTGAACCGCAAGTACCTGATGCAGGCCATCGACGGCTCGCTCCAGCGCTTCGGGCTGGACGAGATCGACCTCGTCTATTGCCACCGTCCCGATCCGCACACGCCGATCGAGGAGACCGTGCGTGCGATGAGCGACATGATCACGCAGGGCAAGGCCCACTACTGGGGCACCAGCGAGTGGAGCGCCGACGAGATCCGCGCCGCCTGGGAGATCGCCGAGCGCCACCACCTGCACAAGCCGGTGATGGAGCAGCCGCAGTACCACCTGTTCCATCGCCAGCGCGTGGAGAAGGACTACGCGCGGCTCTACGAGGACATCGGCCTGGGGCTGACGACGTGGAGCCCGCTGGCCTCCGGCCTGCTGACCGGCAAGTACCGCAACGGCATCCCCGAGGGCAGCCGCGGCGCGCTGGAGAGCATGTCCCGGCTGCGCGAGCAGTTGCAGGAACCGCAGCGCAACACCGCGGTCGCCGAGCTGGGCAAGATCGCAGATGAACTGGGCTGCACGCTGGCGCAGCTGGCCATCGCGTGGATCAACCGCAACCCGCGCGTGTCGACGGTGATCCTGGGCGCGAGCAAGCTCTCGCAGCTGCAGGACAACCTGGGCGCGCTGGCGGTCACGCCGAAGCTGACGCCCGAGATCCTGGCCCGCATCGACGCGATCACGCTGCCGCTGGCGAAGTAAGCCCTCGGGGTTTGTCCGCAGACCGCCCGCCGAGCCCCTCATTGACGGGGCCGGGTTGTCGCGCCGGTGCCGCATTCCCGGCAGGAGGACGGCTAGCATCCCGCGCGATGCTGCGACGACGTGCCGTTCCCCTGCTGCCGAGTCTGTGCGCCGCCGTCGTGCTGGTCCTGGCTGCTGCCATGGCGATCGCGCCGCGCGGCGTCGCGGCGTTGCCGGACGAAGGCCGCGCCCAGCAGCCCGCCGCATCCTCGACTGCACCTACATCGGCATCGGCATCGGCCGCCCCCGAAGTCTCCCTGCTCGCCGAGCCGCGCTTCGAGACCGTCGGCATCGACGCCCCGGTCCCGCTGAACATCATTTCCGCCGTGGCCCAGGACCGTGCCGGCTTCCTGTGGATCGGCACCGGCGCCGGGCTGGTGCGCTTCGACGGCTACCACTTCCGCCAACCCGGCGCCCCGATCGAGAACGGCGTGCGCTCGGCCCGCAGCCTGGGCTTCATCCGCGCCCTGCTGGTCGCGCGCGACGGCCGGCTGTGGATCGGCACCGAGGCCGACGGCCTGGCCGCCTACGACCCGCAGAGCGAGAAGCTGTCGCTGTTCCGTTCCGACGCCAACCCGCAGCTGCCGCGCAGCGCGGTCTCCGCCGGCACGATCCGCGCCCTGGCCGAGGACCGCGACGGCCAGCTCTGGATCGGCACCATCGGCCACGGCCTGGACCGCTACGACCCGGTCGAGGGCCGTTTCCAGCATTTCCGCCAGGCCGACCGCGCGCAAGGCGGCCTGCCCGACGACCGCGTCCAGTCGCTGGCGGTCGACGGCGAAGGGTCGCTGTGGGTCGGCACCTGGAAAGGCCTGGCGCGCAAGCGCGCCGGGTCCGACCGCTTCGAGCCGGTGTTCTCGACACCGGGCAGGCCGGGCCTGGCCGGCAAGATCGTGCTCAGCCTGTTCGTCGCGCCCGACGGCCGCGTCTGGGCGGGCACGCAGCAGGGCGACCTCGCCCTCATCGATCCGAAGACCGGCGAGGGCACGCTCCTCGAGCGGGCCGAGGAGGCGGTGAACGGCTCGGTCAACGCCTTCGTCGCCCTGGACGACCGGCATCTCTGGCTGGGGCGCAACGGCGGGCTGGAGCTGCGCGCGGTCGCCGGCGGCGAGCTGCTGCGCGTCATGAAGCACGATCCGCTGAACCGCGGCAGTCTCGGCGGCAACGAGGTCCGCGCGCTGATGCGCGACCGCGCCGGCTGGATCTGGACCGGCGGCTACGGCGGCGGCCTGCAGCGCCACAACCCGTCGAACACCAGCACCTGGGTGCGTGGCCGGGACGCGGGCAAGCACGCGCAACTGATCGATCCGAGCACGCGCGCGATGATGCAGCTCGACACCGGCGAGATCTGGCTCGGCAGCAACGAGAGCGGCGTGACCGTGCTCGACGAGCAGCTGCGCTCGACCGCCACCCTGCGGCCCGCGCCCGGACAGCGCGGCGGCCTGTCGGGCGGGCGCATCTCCAGCCTCGTGCAGATGAAGGACGGCACGGTCTGGCTCGGCAGCGACGGCGGCCTGCACCAGTACACCCGCGATCGGCAGCTGCTGCGCGTCATCCAGGCCGGCACCGGCCGGGCGCGACGGCTGCTCGCCGGGCGCGACGGCACGCTCTGGATCGGCACGCAGGACGGCCTCTACCGGCTGCCGCCCGGCGTCGCCCCACCTGGCGCCGTACCGAGCGCCTCACCGGGTTCCGCACCAAGTCCCGCATCACGCACGGCGTCCGGCTCCGCCCCGGGTGCCGCGCCTGGCACCGCGTCGACGCCGGTGCGGCTCCGGCAGGAAGGTGGACAGCCGCTGACCGGCGACGTGAACGCGCTGTCCGAGACCGAGGACGGCGGCCTCTGGGTCGGCACCGAGAAGGGCCTGTACCGCCTCAACCCGGGCGGCACGGAGCTGATCGTCGCGCGTGCCCGGCCGGGCCGCGACATGAGCCACCACTCGATCGTCGGTCTGCTGGTCGACTCGAAGCAGCGCCTGTGGGTCGACACCGCCGCAGGCCTGCACCTGCTGACCCGCTGGGATGGCCGCGAGGCCGAATTCGACCGCATCAGCGAGAAGCACGGCGTGATCGGCCGCGCCTTCGGCGCCAACCTCCTCGAGGACGGCGAGGGCCGCATCTGGTCGCAGAACTTCGTCTACGACCCGGTCAAGGACAACTACTACGAACTGACCAACGCCGACGGCGTCGACATCGGCACCGGCTGGTTCCGCGCCTACCTGAAGACGCGCGACGGCCGGCTGCTGTTCGGCGGCAGCAAAGGCGTGCTGGTGGTGACGCCCGAGCGCTTCGAGGCCTGGGCTTACCAGCCCGCGCTGGTCACGACCGAGCTGCGCGTGGACGGCCAGCGCCTGGCGGCCGGCAAGCTGCCGGAACAGGGGCTCACGATCGGCGCCGACAACCGCAGCTTCAGCGTGGAGTTCGCCGCGCTCGACTTCAGCGAGCCCGAACGCAACCGCTACGCCTACCAGCTGGAGGGCTTCGATCCGGAGTGGATCAGCACCGGCGCGGACCTGCGCGTGGCCGTCTACACCAACCTCGATCCGGGCAGGTACCGGCTGCGCGTGCGCGGCACCAACCGCAACGGCGTGTGGAGTCCGCTGGAGCTCGACATCCCCGTGCGCGTGCTGCCCGACTGGTGGCAGACCTGGTGGGCGCGCACGCTCGGCGGCGCGACGCTGATCCTGCTGGTCTACCTGCTGGTGGCGCTGCGGACCTCCTACCTGCGGCGGTCGCAGCTGGCGCTGGAGATCAAGGTGCGGGCGCGGACCGCCGAGCTGGAGCGGCTCTCGCTCGACCTGCAGGCGAAGACGGTGGCGCTGGAGGAATCCAGCCTGTCCGATCCGCTGACCGGGCTGCGCAACCGCCGCTTCCTGACGCAGCATGTCGACGCGGACGTGGCGCTCGCGGTGCGCCGGCACGAGCAGGCGCGCGGCGAAGGCGGCGTGCCACCGGACGACGGCGACCTGATCTTCTTCCTGCTCGACCTGGACCACTTCAAGGCGCTGAACGACCGCCTCGGCCACGCGGCCGGCGACGCGGTGCTGCAGCAGATGCGCGAGCGGCTCATGGCCGTGTTCCGCGAGGCGGACTACCTCGTGCGCTGGGGCGGCGAGGAGTTCCTCATCGTCGCGCGGGACACCTCGCGGGCGCATGCGGCCGACCTCGCCGAACGCGCGCGCCGGCAGGTCAGCAGCGCGCCGTTCGACCTCGGCGAGGGCCGGAGCGTGGACGTGACCTGCTCGGTGGGCTTCGCGGCCTTCCCGCTCGCGCCGGCGTTCCCGCGCGCGCTGGACTGGGCCGCGACGATCGCGCTCGCCGACGAGGCGCTGTATGCGGTCAAGCGCGGCGGCCGCAACGGGTGGGAGGGCGTCATCGGCGTTCCGCCGGCAGACAGTGCGGCCGACGGTCCGGCCGACGTCGAGGGCGCATTGCGCCAGCGCTCCCGCGAATCGATGGCAGACTGGCTGGTGAGCGGCGACCTGACGGTCGTCCGCTCTTCGCCGCCGGCCGATCCCGGATCCGCCAGCGCGCGGTCGATCGACGCCGGCAAGTCCTGACCCTCGCGGCACGGCCCGTCCGGATCACCGCCCGGTCCGCCGATTGCCACAAGGGCGACGAGAACGGCGCGGTGACGGCAAATGACGCTCCCGCCCGGTTGTCGATGACCGGCAATCGGTAAAGCCGACAAGTAAAGGCTGCCAGCGCCTGTCCGGCAACGCCGCCATGGCGACCGGATTGGCCCGATGATCGGGGGCTCCCACGGCCCACCGGAGTCCGGCACTGGCCGCCGTCCACGACTCGAGGAGAACCTTCGTCTTGATGAACGACCTTGCGAACTTCCTGCAGTTCAGCAGTTGGCCGCCCAAACCCGACTGGCTGTTCTGGGCCTCGCTGACCATGGTGGCCGCCGGGGTGCTCGGCGAATTCGTGAACCGCCGCCTCGGCCTGCCCCGCGTCGTCGGCTACAGCGTCGTCGGCATGGTGCTGGCGGCGCTGGGCCACGGCATCTTCGCCAACGGCGCGCTGGACGCGCGGCTGCGGCTCGTCGTCGATCTCGCGCTGGCGCTGCTGCTGTTCGAGATGGGCTCGCGCGTGAACCTGCGCTGGCTGCGCAACAACAAGGCGCTGCTCGGGGCCAGCGCGGCGGAGGCGCTCGCGTCCTTCGTCGTCGTCGGCATCGGCCTGATGCTGCTGGGCGTCAGCCCGCTGGTGGCGTTCAGCTGCGCGGTGCTGACCATGGCCTCGAGCGCCGCGGTCGTCGGCCGGGTCGGCGCGGAGCTGCGCGCGGCCGGTCAGGTGAGCGAGCGCATGCTCGCGTTGACCTCGCTGAACACGATCTACGGCGTGCTCGCGCACAAGCTGCTGCTGGGCTGGCTGGCGCTGGACCAGAAGGGCGACTGGCTGGAGGCCGTCGCGCAGCCGCTGTATGCCTTCATCGGCTCGATCATCGTGGCCGCGCTGCTGGCACGCCTCACCGCCAACCTGATGCGGCGGCTGGACCTGCGCAACGAGAACTCGGTGCTGATGCTGCTGGGCCTGGTGCTGGTGGCGCTGAGCGTGGCCCGGGTGCTGAACCTGTCGACGCTGCTGGTGCCGCTGCTGGCCGGCATGATCCTGCGCAACACGACCGAACGGCCCTGGGTCTGGCCGCGCCACTTCGGCACGGCGGGCGGGGTGCTGGTGCTGATGCTGTTCGTCGCGGTCGGTTCCGCGTGGACGCTGCAGGCGCTGGCCATGGGCGCGGTGCTGGCCCTGGCGCTGCTGCTGCTGCGTCTGGTGGCCAAGGCGCTGGCGCTGACCGGCATGGCGCGACTGAGCGGCATCGACGCCCGCCAGGGCATCGCGCTGGCCGTGTGCCTGAGCCCGGTGTCCGGCACGATGCTGGTGCTCTTCAGCGAAGTGCAGCTGCACCATCCACAGACTGCGGCGCTGCTCGCGCCCGTCATCCTTTCGACAATCGCCTTGATGGAGCTGGTCGGACCGATCGCCGTGCAGTGGGGCCTGCGCCTCGCCGGCGAGCATCACCCTGAAACGCCTGTAGTCAAGGAGGCTGCGAAGCGATGAGCCTCGAACCATTTGCCATCTCCAAACCCCTGACGATGGGGGTGGAGCTCGAACTCCAGATCGTCAACCGCCACGATTACGACCTGATGCCGGGGTCCAAGGACCTGCTGCGGGTGATGAAGGGCGAGACCGTGCCGGGCGATGTCACGCCCGAGATCACGGACAGCATGATCGAGCTCTGCACCAACGTCTGCACGAACTACGAGCAGGTGCTGGAGCAGCTGACCACCACGCGCGATGCGCTGGTGCGCAGCGCCGACCGGCTCAACCTCGGCCTGTCGGGCGGCGGCACGCACCCGTACCAGCACTGGAGCAAGCAGCGGATCTTCGACAAGCCGCGCTTCCAGGAGATCTCGTCGCTGTACGGCTACCTGAGCAAGCAGTTCACGGTGTTCGGGCAGCACGTGCACATCGGCTGCGAAGGTCCGGACCATGCGCTGCGGCTGCTGCACGGCCTGTCGCGCTTCATCCCGCATCTGATCGCGCTGTCGGCGTCCTCGCCGTACGTGCAGGGCAATGACACGGGCTTCCATTCGGCGCGCTTGAACTCGGTGTTCGCGTTCCCGCTGTCGGGACGCGCGCCCTTCGTGCTGACCTGGGACGACTTCCTGGTGTTCTTCGAGAAGATGACCCACACGGGCGTCGTCAAGAGCATGAAGGACTTCTACTGGGACATCCGGCCCAAGCCCGAATTCGGGACGATCGAGGTGCGGGTGCTCGACACGCCGCTGACGATCGAGAAGGCCTCGGCGCTGGCGGCGCTGATCCAGTGCCTGGCGCGGTGGATCTCGCACGACAAGCCGTTCGAGCTGCACGAGGACGATTACCTGCCCTACACGTTCAACCGGTTCCAGGCATGCCGGTTCGGGCTCGACGGGACCTTCGTCGATCCGAAGAGCGGTGAGCACCGCAGCTTGCGCGAGGACCTGAACGTCACGCTGCACGCGCTGGAGCCGCACGCGGTCGCGCTGAAGGCGGAACCGGCGCTGCGGTATGTCCGCGAGGAGATGCGCTGGCAGGGCAACGACGCGACATGGGCGCGCGGGGTCGTGGAGAAGGAACAGCTGCTGAACGAGCTGGTGCGGCAGCAATGCGAGCGCTGGGCGGGAAGGCCGGTGGGGACGGCGAGGTGATCGACCCGACCGCGGCGACCTTCGCGTAGAAGGTCGCCGCAGAGTTGCTACTCGAGGGCTGGAAGCGCGGCATTCTGCCTGCGTGCCGCTTCAGGCAGCTTGGCGCCCCATCAGCGTGACACGCTGTGTCGACTCCGTCAGCAGGCGCCCCTCCTCCAGCGCCTCACGAATGCCGAACTCCTCCAGGGCATAGACGCCGTGGACGGAGCGCCAGAGAAATCCCTTGTCCTTGAGCGCATCCAGGGCCTGTTGAACGGTCTCGACGTTGATCGGTTCGTCGACATCATTGCCGTCGTCCTGCTCAATCACCAACCGGAAGGTCTCCAAAGTACGGTTCCAGAACGGTACGAAACGCCGGCCCTGTGCGGCCAGCACGCGGAGTACCGCCGACTGAAGCGGGCTGAGCAGTCCGATCAACGCCAGCAGGTTCTGAATGCGCGAATCGGCCCGTGACTCGATGGCCTCGGCAAACACCGCTGCAGCCTCTTCCGGGGTCCAGTTGTCTCGCAAAGCAAGTGCGTTCAGGCCGATCTGCATCCATTCAGGACGGTAGCCCGAGCGCTCGAAGAGCGCGGACAACGCTCCCGCCTTCAACGCCGCGGAGGCCGGTGCACGCTCGCAAATCCAGTTCAGGTAGTCGACTCCGAGCGGCGGAAACTCCTTCATCGGAGCGCAGAAGAATGCCTGATCCTTCCATTCCACCAGCATGGCCAGCTTGTCGCGATTCGATCCGGTGGCCACGATCCGAAGGCCGTGGTGCGGCCCCATGTTCAGCTTGTCCCGAGCGGCCTTCAACGCATAGAGCGCGTTGCTTCCCTTGTCCGTCGTGATCGCATGCTGCGCCTCATCGACGATGAGCACGATCATTCGTTGGCATTCATCTGAGAGCATGGCCAATGCCTTCGCCAACGACACCTGCTTTCCGAGGCCGACCCGATCCATGGTGAAGGCGACCCCACCCATGTTCACTCGCTCCATGCCGGCCGAACGCGCAAAGCGCATGACGACGCTTTCATGCCGAGCGAGCTCTTCGCGGATGGCTTCAACGATGACGTCACCGGGATCCTGGTCGCGCTCCTCCCAGAGGTCAGCGTAGATGACGATAGCGCCGCGGCGCTTCAGCTCGGGGCAGAGGTCCTGCTGCAGGAACGTCGACTTGCCGGTGCGACGACGGGCGCCGAGAAACAGGCCGGACCGTGCAGGTGCAAGGTCGTCGTCCAGGATGTGGGTCGCCAGCTCTTGGGCCAGCGCGGTGCGATGGAAGATGGGCACGGGTTACTTCTCCAGATCGATTCAACGAGGCTGAACGAGATCTCAACCGCCGCTCTCCTTTGTCGAGCCGCAATCGGAATCACGAGTACGCATGCTCTGCGCATCGACCTGATGGACCTCTGATTTAAATCAAAGACTTCTCGCAGTTCCTTCCTAGGTGGGAAGAGGGTCAGGTCTTGTCATTCAGGCTTGCACCAACTTGAAGCGAGCGCCCGATAGAGGTCAAGGCACTTCGGCGATTCCGTCATCAAGAGGAAAGCCGCAACGATCCACTCAAGTTTTCGCTGCCGCATCCCTCTTCGGAGTGTCTTGCGGGCACACGCGCCGCATCTAGACTCGCGCGCTTCGAATTCCGCACTGTCAGAGCACGCCCGTCATGAGTACCCTTTTCGCCACCTTCAGCCTGCTTTCCATGGTCGTCTCGACCATCGCCAGCTTTGGCTGCATCTGGTTCGCCGCAAAGATCGTCGGTGCGAATGAAGCGAGCGTCGGTCGCTGCGCGGCCGCGGGCGTCGTGTCGGTGTTGGTCGTGATTGCTGGCGTGATGCTGCTCGGACCTCTGCGCGGGTTGCTGGTCGCGCCGTTGCTGATGCTGGTAGCCTTCAAGTTCATCCTGGACACCAGCTTCCTGGCTGCCTTCATCATTGGCGTGCTGACCATCGCCTTCCAGACCGGCCTCAGAAAGCTGTTGGCCTGAGCATTTTTGAGATCGCCAGGCGATCTCAAACGGGCGACTCGCCTTCAGCCCTGCGCGTTGAGCGCTTCCAGTTGCTCCGGCGCACCCACATTCGCCCACGGCCCGGTGTACAGCTCCGCCGTCACCGCCCGCGCCTTGATCGCACGGTCCAGGCTGAACCGGATGCGCTGGTGCTCGCCCGGCGTCACGCCGTCGAAGAACGCGCGCTTGTACAGGCCGATGTTGCTGTAGACCTCCAGGTCGCCATCGATGGTCGCGAAGCCTGCCGCGTCGATGCCGAAGTCGCCTGTCGGATGCCGCGGCTGCTTCGGCACGAACCACAGGTGCGCCAGCAGCGGGCTCGCCGCGAAGGCTGCAGCCTTCGACGCGTCGAACTCGAAGTCGGGAATGAAGATGTCCGCCGACACCGCCCAGAACGCGTCGTCGCCGTCCGCGCACAGCAGGTCCAGCGCCGTCGCGATGCCGCCGCCGGTCTCCAGTGCGCGGCCGTAGCGCTCGCCTTCGTGGCTGTAATGCAGCGTCACGCCGAATCGCGCGCCGTCGCCCAGCGTCGCCTCGAACTGCTCGTGCAGCCACGCCGTGTTGATCACGATGTCCCGGATGCCCGCGCACGCGAAAGCCTCGATGTGCCACTCGATCAGCGGCTTGCCGCGCACCTTCAGCAGCGGCTTGGGCGTGTGGTCGGTCAGCGGCCGCATGCGCTCGCCGCGCCCGGCCGCGAGGATCATGGCTCGCATCGATGGGTCCAGAAATTGAGGCCGCGAGTTTAGAGCCCGCTCAGCGATACGCTTTCGGCCACTTTTCGTCACCCCGCGCACACCCGGAAGCCGCTCCCCGGCACCTTCACTAGAATCTCGGGTTTGCCCCAACCCCTGCCCGAGACCAACACCATGGCCGAGACCAGCGCTGCCGTCGTCACCCCGAACACCACCCAGATGGCCAACGCCATCCGTGCCCTGGCGATGGACGCCGTCCAGCAGGCCAACTCCGGCCACCCGGGCGCCCCCATGGGCATGGCCGAGATCGCCGTCGCGCTGTGGAAGCGCCACCTGCGCCACAACCCGGCCAACCCGCAGTGGGCCGACCGCGACCGCTTCGTGCTGTCCAACGGCCACGGCTCGATGCTGATCTACGCCCTGCTGCACCTGACCGGCTACGACCTGCCGCTCGCCGAGCTCAAGGCCTTCCGCCAGATGCACTCCAAGACCCCGGGCCACCCGGAAGTCGGCATCACCCCCGGCGTCGAGACCACCACCGGCCCGCTCGGCCAGGGCATCACCAACGCCGTCGGCTTCGCGCTGGCTGAAAAGCAGCTCGCCAAGGAATTCAACCGCGACGGCCACACCATCGTCGACCATCACACCTACGCCTTCCTCGGCGACGGCTGCCTGATGGAAGGCATCAGCCATGAAGCCTGCTCGCTGGCCGGCTCGTGGAAGCTGAACAAGCTGATCGCGATCTACGACGACAACGGCATCTCCATCGACGGCCAGGTCGGGCCCTGGTTCGGCGACGACACCGCCAAGCGCTTCGCCGCCTACGGCTGGAACGTCGTCGGCCCGGTCGACGGCCATGACGTCGACGCCGTCGACGCCGCCATCGCGCTGGCCAAGACCAGCAAGGACAAGCCGTCGCTGATCATCGCGAAGACCCACATCGGCAAGGGCAGCCCGAACCGCGCCAACACCTCCAAGGCCCACGGCGAGCCGCTGGGCGCCGAGGAAATCAAGCTGACCCGCGAAGCGCTGGGCTGGTCGCACGAGCCCTTCGTGCTGCCCGCCGAGGTCTACGCCGACTGGGACGGCAAGGACGCCGGCACCGGCTTCGAGAAGGCCTGGGACGAGAAGTTCGACGCCTACGCCACGCAGTTCCCGGAACTGGCCGCCGAGTTCTCGCGCCGCATCGCCGGCGTGCTGCCGCCCAACTTCGCCGACATCGCCGCGCAGGCCGTCATCGGCGCGCACGAGAAGGCCGAGACCGTCGCCTCCCGCAAGGCCAGCCAGATCGCGCTGGAAGCCTTCACCGCCGCGATGCCCGAGCTGCTGGGCGGCTCGGCCGACCTGACCGGCTCCAACCTGACCAACACCAAGAGCACGCCCGCCTTCCGCCTGGAAGAGGACGGCAGCTCCAACGGCGGCCGCCACATCAACTACGGCGTGCGTGAGTTCGGCATGGCCGCGATCATGAACGGCGTCGCGCTGCACGGCGGTTTCATCCCCTACGGCGGCACCTTCCTGACCTTCAGCGACTACAGCCGCAACGCCATCCGCATGGCCGCGCTGATGAAGCAGCGCGTCATCCACGTGTTCACGCACGACTCCATCGGCCTGGGCGAAGACGGCCCGACCCACCAGTCCGTCGAGCACGTCTCCAGCCTGAGACTGATCCCGGGCCTGGACGTCTGGCGTCCCGCTGACACCGCTGAAACGGCGGTGGCCTGGACGCTGGCCCTGGCCAACAGCCAGCGCCCCAGCGTGCTGGCGCTGAGCCGCCAGAACCTGCCTTACCTGAAGAAGTCGGGCGAGGCCGTCGACGCCATCACCACCGGCGGCTACGTGCTGAGCGAGCCGGCCGACGTCGGCCTGAAGAAGAAGGCGCAAGCGGTGCTGATCGCCACCGGCTCGGAAGTGCAGCTGGCCATCGCGGCCCAGCAGCAGCTGGCCGTGGCCGGCATCCCGGTGCGCGTCGTCTCGATGCCCTGCTCGAGCCTGTTCGACCGCCAGGACGCCAAGTACAAGAAGAGCGTGCTGCCGGAAGGCCTGCCGCGCGTCGCCATCGAGGCCGGCGTGACCGACCTGTGGTGGAAGTACGGCGTGTCCGCCGTCGTCGGCCTGGACACCTACGGCGAATCGGCCCCGGCCAACGTGCTGTTCAAGCACTTCGGCTTCACGCCCGAGAACGTCGTCGACACCGTCAAGGTGGTGCTGGGCAAGGCGCGCCTGAAGTAATCGACGCCGGCACGGGTCGTCACCGCGGCGGCCTCGCGCCGCGCGGCGCAGCAAGGGGTGCTTCGGCACCCCTTCTTCGTTTCATCACCGGCTTTCCGGCTCGTCACGCGCATTCCCTGCGCCGCCCATCACCGGGAGGACTCATGAAGCATGGTTGGTCCCTGTCCGCCATCATTGCGGGCGTGTTGCTGCTGTTCTCCGGCCCGATCTACGATCGCACCCGGTCCCCGCCGCCTGACGTGCCGGCACAGGCCGGCCTCACTGTCGCGCAAGGCAGGGCCGCGCAGCAGAGGGAGCTCACCCGCAAGCCTCGCAGCGGCGACCTCCCCGTCTCGACGTTTGTCGAACTGACGATCCAGACGTCGTCAGGGTGGGTGATCGTGAGCATTCCGAAGGACTGGGCCGGCGACGCCTTCCGTGATCTGCAAGGCGAGAGCGTCAAGGTCGGTTACGACCCCGCCGCCAAGAACCTGCTGTACGAGCTGCACAGGGGCTCGCAGGAGATCCTGCGCTACGACCAGGTCGTGGCCATGCGTCGCCAGACGCTGTCCAGCGCCGCCGAGGGACGGAAGAACCTGCCCTGGCTTGGCCTCGGCGTGATCGGTATCGGCTTGCTGGGCTTCGTGCTCGGTCGTCACCGCGATTGACGCGACCTCTCGCACCGCGCCTCTGAGAATCGATACGGCGAATCGGCCCCGGCCAACGTGCTGTTCAAGCACTTCGGCTTCGCGCCGGAGAACGTCGTCGACACCGTCAAGGTGGTGCTGGGCAAGGCGCGCCTGAAGCAAACCGCGACCGCTTCGATGAACGTCAGCAAAGGGGTGCCTCAGCACCCTATTTTTTCGTTGGCGCACGCCGACGGCCTCCGGCAAGGCCTGACCCTTCGTCCCCCGTTTCCCTGACTGGATCTTCACGCCCCAGCGCCTAGACTGCGCCCGCCCGCCGGCGGCACGACCGCGCGGCGGAAACAGGGACAAGATCAACAAGAGGAACACGATGACACGGCTCTCCTTCGCCGCCGCGGCGGGCGCGCTCGGCCTGCTGACCGCCTTGCTCGCGGGCGGCTCCGCCCACGCCCAGCAGAACGACATCAGCCTGCTTCCGGAAGACCCCGCGACCAGCCCGTTGCGCTGCCTGCAGCAGCCTGCCGCCCCGATCGAGTACCCCGCCGAGTCGCGGCGGCTCGAACTCGGTGGCACGGTGCGCGTCGGCTTGAGCTTCGGCGCCGCCGACCGGGCGCCGGACGTCGAGGTGCTCGCACGCTTCGCCGACGAACGCATCGTCAACGCCGTGCGCGCCTACGTCGCCGCCTATCGCCTGCCCTGCCACGTCGCCGGCCAGGCGCCGCTGCGCGCCGTCCAGACCTTCATCTTCCGCCCGCACGAACTCCGGCCCGTCACCTGGTCCCTGCCCGTCAGCGACGAGGATCCCGCGCGCCAGCGGGCCATGCGCAGCTGCCTGCGCACACCGGCCGACAAGCTGGAGCTCCACACGTCGAAGTTCGACCGCAAGACCGTCAGCAACACCTTCGTGCGGCTGACCTTCACCGCGCCGGACCAGCCGCCGCAGACCGAGGTGCTCTACGGCTCCACCAGCGGCAACACGCAGGACGCCTTCCTGGAACGCGCCCGCGAGTACCGCCTGCCCTGCCTTGCCCCCGACGCGCGGCCGGTGACCTTCATCCAGCAGTTCGTCCTGCGCGTCAACGACGCGGGCAGGTCCTCCTTCAAGGACGAGGTCAGCCTCGGCGAGTTCCTGTCCAACATCAAGGGCATCCGGGAGCAGCAGGCGGACTTCGACTTCAACACGATGAACTGCCCCTTCACCGTGGCCTGGAGCCTGGGCAAGCCGGCGATGCCCAATCGCGTGGGCGAGATCGGCGGCGGACACGACAGCAACCGCACCGAGTTCCTCGCCTGGCTCGCGGGGCTGGAGATGGATCTCAAGCCGGAGCGCTTCGAACGGCTGCTCGGCCGCACGGTGCGCATCAACGTCGGCTGCGGTCCGTTGCGGCTGCAGCCGGCCGCCACGACGGGCGCCGCCGCGCCCTGACCGCCCCGGCCATGTAACCGCCCTGTCGCCGGCGGTGAAACCCGGTAACCCGTTCGGAACGCCGGCCGTCGACTATCTGTTCAAATCGAGGGTTCCCGGCGACCCAGCCCGCTGCCTCGCAGCCCTGCTCGGCACGCCGGACCGAACACCTCCGCGGCACGACGTCCACTGGCTGGGCGACGCGCCCATGACGTCATCGATTCATTTCACTCGCAGGAGACTTTCCTCATGACCATCAAGATCGGTATCAACGGGTTCGGTCGCATCGGCCGCATGGTGTTCCGCGCCGCCGTGGCGAACTTCAAGGACATCCAGATCGTCGCCATCAACGACCTGCTCGAGCCCGATTACCTGGCCTACATGCTCAAGTACGACAGCGTCCACGGCCGCTTCGACGGCGACGTGGCGGTCGACGGCAACACGCTGATCGTCAACGGCCAGCGCATCCGCCTGACCCAGGTCAAGGATCCCGCCGAGCTGAAGTGGAACGAAGTCGGCGCCGACATCGTCGTCGAAGCCACCGGCCTGTTCCTGACCAAGGAAACCGGCGAGAAGCATCTGACCGCCGGCGCCAAGAAGGTGATCATGTCGGCCCCGTCCAAGGACGACACCCCGATGTTCGTCTACGGCGTCAACGACAAGACCTACGCCGGCCAGGCCATCATCTCCAACGCCAGCTGCACCACCAACTGCCTGGCCCCGCTGGCCAAGGTGCTGAACGACAAGTGGGGCATCAAGCGCGGCCTGATGACCACGGTGCACGCCACCACCGCCACGCAGAAGACCGTCGACGGCCCGTCCAACAAGGACTGGCGCGGCGGCCGCGGCATCCTCGAGAACATCATCCCGTCCTCGACCGGTGCCGCCAAGGCCGTGGGCGTCGTGATCCCCGAGCTGAACAAGAAGCTGACCGGCATGTCCTTCCGCGTGCCGACCTCCGACGTCTCCGTCGTCGACCTGACCGTCGAGCTCAACAACAACGCCACCTACGCCGAGATCTGCGCCGAAATGAAGGCCCAGAGCGAAGGCGCCCTGAAGGGCGTGCTGGGCTACACCGAGGACAAGGTCGTTGCCACCGACTTCCGCGGCGACCCGCGCACCTCGATCTTCGACGCCGACGCCGGCATCGCCCTGGACGGCACCTTCGTCAAGCTGGTGTCCTGGTACGACAACGAGTGGGGCTACTCGAACAAGGTGCTCGAGATGGTCAAGGTCGTCGCCAAGTAAGGCGAACCCAGCGATCGGGGCGGTCTCTCTGCCGCCTTCCCGAAGCCCCGCCCTGGCGGGGCTTTTTCGTTTCCGCCTCGGCGCCCCGAATGCGCTGACTGGCAGCCCGGAATCCGCGCGGATACGATCGGTCACCAATTTCCAGCGTGCCGGCCTCTCCTTGCGTGAGGAATCCCCCTTTGGAGGTGGCGTCTGGCAGCAACTGTGTCGTGGCATTAGCAATTTCTTAGCGACCTCCCCCTAAACTGGTCAGCTCAGTTTTGTGGAGTTTCCGCATGTCCGTGCTGTGTTTGCCGAAGCGTCTGGCCGCTGCCCTCGCCGTACTCGCGTTGTTCGGAATCGGCACCGCCGGCGCGGTCACCAAGACCGCCCTCAGACCTGATCAGCAACCCGACTTCGCGCGGGTGATCGTGCGCTTCAAGGCGCAGGCGGATGCGGTCAAGGCAAGACCGCTCGCCATGCGGGCCAGCTCTGCCGAAGCGAAGGACATCGCGCAGGTGCGCGGCACGACGCTGGGCCTGCGGCACGCCGCCACGCTGCAGGCGCGCCGCAGCCTGGACAGCCGCACCCACGTCTACACCGCCAACGGCATGAGTTCGGCCGAACTCGCCAAGCGGCTGGCGGCCGACAGCGACGTGGAATCGGTCGAGGTCGACCGCTGGTGGAAGCATTTCTCCGTGCCCAACGACCCGCTGTACGCGACCGCCGCGCAGAACGGCGTCACCGCCGGCCAGTGGTACCTGAAGGCGCCGGACTCGACGGTGCTGTCCTCGATCAACGCGCCGACCGCCTGGGACAAGGCGACCGGCACGGGCGTCGTGGTCGCGGTGCTCGACACCGGCGTGCGCATGGACCATCCGGACCTGGCGGGCCAGTTCGTCGGCGGCTACGACATCATCGGTTTCGGCAGCAAGAGCGACGCCACCTCGGTGGCCGCTGCCAATGACGGGGACGGCCCCGACAGCGATCCGAGCGATCCCGGCGACTGGGTGAGTCAGGCCGACATCGACAGCGGTCGCCTCGGCACCAGTTGCACGGCCGACGACATCGGCAATGGCACCAGCTCCTGGCACGGGACGCGCGTGTCGGGTTTGATTGCTGCAGTCGCCAACAATGGTCAGGGCATGGCCGGACTGGCCTATGGCGCCAAGATCCAACCCGTGCGGGTCCTCGGCAAGTGCGGAGGCTGGGCGTCGGACATCGCTGCGGGAATTCGATGGTCCGCAGGCGTCTCGGTGCCCGGCCTGCCGACCAACAGCACGCCAGCAAAGGTCATCAACTTGAGCCTGGGCGGCGACGGTGCCTGCGCTTCCAACTCGGAGTACCAGTTGGCGATCAATGCAGCGGCTGCGGTAGGCGCCACGGTAGTTGCAGCTGCTGGTAACGGTGTTGAAAACGACGATCCGACGAAAGAAGGGGGTCGCTGTTGGAACGCCAGCCAACTGCTCGGGCGTCATCGCAGTGGCCGGCTTGCGCCACGCTGGCACCAAGGTCGGGTTTTCCAACCTCGGCCCTCAAGTGACGATCAGCGCGCCGGGCGGAAACTGCATCAACTTGACCGGCCCCTGCTTGTACGCAATCCTGTCCACGACCAATGGTGGCTCGACGACCCCGGTCGCGGCCAGCAACGCCTTCAACTACACCGGCACCGGCACGAGCTTCTCCACGCCGCTGGTCAGCGCCACGATCGCGCTGATGCTGCAGGTGGATCCGACGCTGACACCGGCGAAGATCAAGGCCGCGTTGCAGTCGTCGGCCCGGGCCTTCCCGCCGGCCGCCGCGGGTGTCGCGCAGTGCGTGGCCGGCAACAGCACGCAGCCGCAGCTCGAATGCAACTGCACGACGAGCACCTGCGGCGCGGGCATGCTGGATGCGAATGCGGCGGTCGTTGCGGTCACGCCGACGACACCCACTACGCCGACGACTCCGACAACCCCGACCACGCCCACCGACACGTCGTCGGGTGGTGGCGGTGGTGGCGCGATGAGCGGTCTGTGGCTGGCTGCGCTGGCCCTGGCGATCGTGGCGCTGCGCTGGCCGAGGCCGCGTCCGGCCAAGATCCGCTCGAAGTAAACGAGCCAAAGACCCACAAAGTCCCCGGTAGCAAAACCGGGGCCGTACGGAAATGGTGGGGGACGGTGAGGCGTGAGGTTTCAGCGCTTGCCGCTGGGGCCTCATGCCTCGGCGGCCAACGCGCCGGACAAGTCAGGTGGGCGTTCTCCCGCAAGTGGGGAACACGGCCAGAAGCTTCAGTACTTCCGCCGCCGCTGGCCCTCACCCCTGCCCTCTCCCGCGAGCGGGAGAGGGAGCATCCTCCACCGCTGCCTCTCCCAGGGAGAACCTCCACCGCTGTCTGCGTTTGACACGGTTGCTCTCACGCAAGCGGGAGAGGGAGACCTTGCATCCAGCACTGCGCGTTGCTCTCGTTTGAAAGCGAGAGAGGGTCAGGCCTTGCCGTCAGCGGCTCGCGCCCGACCCTGATCCGTTAGCGGCGCTTGCCGGGGCGGACGCGGCGGGCGCCTGCACCGCGCAGTCCTTGCGCTTCTCGCCCCACGGCGGATTGGCCAGTGCATTCAGCTTCCCGGACTGGGTGCCGTCCAGCCGTGCCAGTCGCAGCGTCGTCTGCTGCAGCGGCTCCTGCAGCCGCATCACGCGCAGGCCCTTGTAGTTGCGCTTGGTCATGCCGTCGAGTGCAGCCAACGCGGCCGCTTCGCTGTCGTGCTTGCTGAGCACCAGCGTGGGCTGCTCGTCGGGGAAGCCTTGCAGCGGCTCGAAGGCGATCTTGGCCCCGCGGTAGGTCTCTTCCTTGCGTTCGCGGAAGTCCTTGCTGGGCATCTTGATCGTGGCCAGCGCCCACACGCCGCCGCTGTTGACGGCCGTGGTCTCGATCGAGGACGCAGGGATCCCGGCCCCTGACAGCGCCGCATTCGCGCGCTTGAGCAGCTCATCGCCGATCAGCGGGCCCAGTTCCAGGCAGGACCGCGCCGCGAGCTGCGTGACGGCCGTCTGGTTGAGCAGCGCCAGCCGCTCCGGATTGATCTGCTGGTCCAGGCGCGGCGCGGCGGGTGCCATGCCGGCGACCCATCCCTTGTTCCACGCGAACACCAGCACGTTGACGACGAAGAGCAGGACGACCGCGGCGCGCAGCATCGTGGCTTACCCCTGTCCGGCGGAGGCGCCGCCGAGCCGCACGCTGACTTCTCCGCCGCTCACCGTCTGGCGGCCCTGCGGGGTGTCGATCAGCAGTTCACCGCGATCGTTGACGCCCGCGCCCGTCCCTTCCAGCAGCCCGGCGGTGATCGCCTTGCCCTGCAGCAGGTCGCGGCGCGAGAAGCGCTCGCGCCAGGCGCCGAAGCCGCTCTGCGGGAACGCCGCCAGCGCCTTCACCAGCACCGGCGCCAGCCGCGCCAGCGCCTCCGGCGGCGTGACGTCGGGGATCAGTTCCTGCAGGCAGGCGAAACCGGTGTTGAGCTGCGATTCCGCGACTTTCGCGCGGTCCGACACGTTCAGGCCCACGCCGACGACCGCCATGCGCGAACTGCCGGCGGGCACCGTCTCGATCAGGATGCCGCCGAGCTTGCGCTCGTCCAGCCACAGGTCGTTGGGCCACTTCAGGCCCAGGCGGCTGCCGTCCGGGTCGAGCGCCTCGGCGATCGCCGCGCCGACGACCAGCGACAGCCCGGACCAGTCCGCGACCTCCACCGGCATCGACAGCGAGAAGGTCAGCGACGCGCCGGCCGTGCTGTGCCAGGCGCGGCCCTGCCGGCCCCGGCCGTGGGTCTGGTGCTCCGCGATCAGCAGGCAGGGGTGCAGGTCGTGCTGGCGGCGCCCGTACGGACGATCGCCGGCACGGCCAGCCGCCACGGTGCCCTCGTCGCGGCGCACGCGCTCGATCAGCGTGGCGTTGGTCGATTCGACCCGCGCCAGCACCTCGATGCTGAGCCCCGGCAGCAACGGCTCCAGGTCTTGCCACAGGGCCTCTGCGCCCCAGTTCTGATGTTCTTGCATCGCCGCGAATGTGATCCTGCGATCCCGTCTTTGGTCTTCCCGGGCCGAGCTGCCCGGTGGTCGTGAATGGCCGGAGTCTAGAGGGAGATGACCCCCACCCGGGGGCCCGCACCATGAATCGGTGGCTGTAGGACCTGACAGGGTCCCGCGGCGACCGCCAACCCCTCCGGCGCGCCCGGACCGCCGTTCAGCGCTTCCTGTCCTTGGGCGCCAGCATCGTGCCCCGGCAGCCCGGCGTGCCGCACCGGCATTCGAACCGCTTCTTCAGCTTGGGCGTATAGCGCTCGTCGATCACCAGACCATAGTCGTAGAACAGCTCCTCGCCAGGGGAAATGTCCGTCAACGCATGGATGAACACCCGGCCGTCGATCTCCCGCGCCTCGCAGTTGGGGCTGCAGGCATGGTTGATCCAGCGCGCCTGGTTGCCGTCGACCGCCGCGTCGATGACCCCGCCGGTCTCAAGGTGAAAGTAGAAGGTATGGTCCGGCTGCGACGGATCGTGCGGATGACGTTCCAGCGCCTCGTCCCAGTCGATGCGCTCGCCCTTGTATTCGATCAGTTTCTCGCCGGCCTGCAGCGGCACCAGGGCGTACACGCCGCGGCCGTGCACGCCGGAGGCCCGGACCTGGATCCGGGCGCCGCGCTTCGTGGCGGGCGGCGCGACGGCGGTGTCGGCGGGGGCGGGAACACTCGGAGCGGGGCGCGGTTGCGGCATGGAGCGAGTCCGGTACATTGAATTCATGGGTGCGCGCGCGTGTACACACGTACGTAGGCGCGTGAGCGCGCGAGGCCGGATTGTAGGCAGACGTTCATGAACATCTTGGACGCCTGAACGAAGAGGAAAGAAGCAAGCGCATGAGCAAGGCATTGGTGATCGCGGAAAAGCCGTCGGTGGCCCAGGACATCGTCAAGGCGCTGACCGCGCTGTCGGGCAAGTTCGAGAAGCACGACGAGTATTTCGAGAACGACGACTACGTCGTCAGCTCCGCCGTGGGCCACCTGGTGGAGATCAAGGCGCCGGAGGAGTTCGACGTCAAGCGCGGCAAGTGGAGCTTCGCCCACCTGCCGGTGATCCCGCCCCACTTCGATCTGAACCCGATCGACAAGAGCAAGGGGCGCCTCAACGCGCTCGTCAAGCTGATCAAGCGCAAGGACGTGACCTCGCTGATCAACGCCTGCGACGCGGGACGCGAAGGGGAGCTGATCTTCCGCCTGATCGTCCAGTACGCCGGCACGGCCAAGGCGCAGGTGACCAAGCCCGTGAGCCGGTTGTGGCTGCAGTCGATGACGCCGCAGGCGATCCGCGACGGCTTCGAGCAGCTGCGCAGCGATCAGCAGATGCTGCCGCTGGCCGATGCGGCGCGCTGCCGCTCGGAAGCCGACTGGCTGGTGGGCATCAACGGCACGCGGGCGATGACCGCGTTCAACTCGCGCGACGGCGGTTTCTTCCTGACCACCGTGGGCCGGGTGCAGACGCCGACGCTGTCCATCGTGGTCGAGCGCGAGGAGAAGATCCGCAAGCACGTGTACCGCGACTACTGGGAAATCCGCGGCAACTTCGACGCCGAGGCCGGCCAGTACGAGGGCAAGTGGTTCGATCCCGCGTTCAAGAAGAACGCCGAGGATCCGGAGCAGCGCGCCGACCGCGTGTGGACCCAGGCCGAGGCCGATGCGATCGCCGCCGCCGCGCTGGGCCAGCCCGCCACGGTGACCGAGGAATCCAAGCCCAGCACGACGGCCAGCCCCGGCCTGTACGACCTGACGACGCTGCAGCGCGAGGCCAACTCGCGCTTCGGCTTCTCGGCCAAGACGACGCTGGGCCTGGCGCAGGCGCTGTATGAGAAGCACAAGGTGCTGACCTACCCGCGGACCGACTCGCGCTACCTGCCCGAGGACTACCTGATCGTGGCCCAGGACACGGCGCGCATGATCGCCAGCGCGACCATGCCCGGCCCGTTGCAACCGCTGGCGCAACACGCGCGCACGGCACTGGACAAGGGCTACATCAAGCCGACGAAGAAGGTCTTCGACAACGCCAAGGTGTCGGATCACTTCGCGATCATCCCGACGCTGCAGGCGCCCAGCAGCCTGACCGAGGCCGAAGCCAAGCTCTACGACATGGTCGTCAAGCGCTTCCTGGCCGTGTTCTTCCCACCGGCCGAGTTCCAGGTCACGACGCGGATCTCGACGGTGAAGACCGCGGAGAAGTCGTATGCATTCCAGACCAACGGCAAGGTGCTGGTGAAGCCGGGCTGGCAGGCCGTCTACGGCAAGGAAGCCACCGACGAGAACGCCGAACCGGGCACCAGCGGCGCGATGCTGGTGCCGGTGAAGGCCGGCGAGGTCGTGCGCACCGAAAGCACCGACGTGAAGGCGCTGGTGACCAAGCCGCCGGCGCGCTACACGGAAGCGACGCTGCTGTCGGCGATGGAAGGCGCGGGCAAGCTGGTCGACGACGACGAGCTGCGCGAGGCCATGGCCGAGAAGGGCCTGGGCACGCCGGCCACGCGCGCCGCGATCATCGAAGGCCTGCTGGCCGAGAAGTACATGCTGCGCGAAGGCCGGGAGATGATCCCGACCGCCAAGGCCTTCCAGCTGATGACGCTGCTGCGCGGCCTGGGCGTCGACGAGCTGTCCAAGCCCGAGCTGACCGGCAACTGGGAGTTCCAGCTGTCCGAGATGGAGAAGGGCCGCCTCAAGCGCGAGGACTTCATGGCCGAGATCGCCGCGATGACCGAGAAGGTCGTGCGCAAGGCCAAGGAATACGACCGCGACACCATCCCCGGCGACTACGCGACGCTGAAGACGCCGTGCCCGAAGTGCGGCGGCGTGGTCAAGGAGAACTACCGCCGCTTCACCTGCACCGGCAAGAGCGGCAATGCGGAAGGCTGCGGCTTCTCCATCCCCAAGATCCCGGGCGGCCGCAGCTTCGAGCTGGCCGAGGTGGAGACCTTCCTGCGCGACAAGAAGGTCGGCCCGCTGGAGGGCTTCCGCTCCAAGGCAGGCTGGCCCTTCACGGCCGAGCTGGCGCTGGTCTTCGACGCCGAGATCGACAACTGGAAGCTGGAGTTCGACTTCGGCGAGGACGCCAAGAAGGCCGAGGAGAACGGCGAGCCGGTGGACTTCAGCGGCCACACCGCGCTGGGGCATTGCCCGAAGTGCAACGGCCGCGTCTTCGACTTCGGCAGCAACTACGTCTGCGAGCACGCGGTCGGCGACAAGATCACCTGCGACTTCAAGAGCGGCAAGATCATCCTGCAGCAGCCGATCGAGGCCGAGCAGATGACCAAGCTGCTGGCGACCGGCAAGACGGACCTGCTGGAGAACTTCGTCTCCAACAAGACGCGCCGCAAGTTCAAGGCCTTCCTCGCCTACGACAAGAAGGAAGGCAAGGTGATGTTCGAGTTCGAGCCGCGCGCCGCCAAGCCGGGCGCGAAGACGGCCGGGAAGCCGGCCGCCAAGGCTCCCGCGAAGACAGCGGCTAAAACCGCCGCCAAGACCGCCGCAAAACCGGCGGCCAAGAAGGTCGCCGCGAAGAAGGCGACGGCCAAGGGCTGAGCGCCTTTCCGGACTGTCCTCGAGGCGCCCCGCGGGGCGCCTTTTCATGGCGATCGCACCGGGTGATCGCACCGGGGTTCACCCCTGTCGGCGTCAGCGCAGGAAGCCGTCCCCGCCCAGCGCGGGCTGCGCCCGCAGCCCCGCGGCCATGTGGTCGATCAGCAGCCGCAGCGGCGCGGGGACGCGCCGTCCCGCGGCATGCACGAGATGGACCGGCGCGGCGGGCCGTTCGTGGTCCGCCAGCACGATGCGCAGCCGGCCGTCGCGCAGCTCGTCCACGACCTGGTAGATCTGGCAGCGCACCAGCCCCACCCCGGCCACCGCCGCCGCGATGCCCGCGGCGTTGTCGTTGACCATCAGCGTCGGCGTCAGCGCCAGCACGCCGTCGCGCAGGCGCCAGGGCGTCATGTTCTGGCCGTCGAAGTAGCTGGCCACGATGCGATGGTCGGCGAGTTCCCGCGGCGTGCGGGGCTCGCCGGCGCGCGCCAGGTAGTCCGGGGACGCCACGATCACCCGCCGCATCGCGCCCACAGGCACGGCGGTCAGGCCGGAATCCGGCAGGTGGGCGATCCGCACGGCCAGGTCCTGCGCCTCTTCCAGCAGCGACACGACGCGGTCGACGAGCAGCAATTTCAGCCGGATCCGCGCATGCGCCTGGAGGAAGCTGGTCGCCAGCGGCGCGACATGCCGGCGCCCGAACATCGACGGCGCCGTCAGCGACAGCAGCCCCGTCGGCTCGGTTTGCGCGCCGGCGGCCGCGGCCTCCGACTCGTCGAGATCGCCCAGGATGCGGCGGCAATCGATGACGAAACGCTCGCCGGCCTCCGTCAGCCGGACCGAGCGCGTGCTGCGCTGGAACAGCTGCACGCCGAGGCGTTGCTCCAGCGACGCGATGGCGCGCGTCGCCGCGGGCGCCGAGCAGCCGAGACGGCGCGCGGCGGCGGCGAAGCTCTGCGTGTCGGCCACGGCGACGAAGCAGCGCAAGCGGTCGAGCTGGTCCATGGACCACGCCGCGGCTGAGGAAAGCGGCGCCTCATTATTTCGACAGCTGCAATTCTGAATGATCTCCGATTCAGATTCTCACCATCGACTGCAAGAGATACGGTACGGGCTTCCAACGACCTCTCCGCCGGAGCCCTCCCCGATGAACGCCCCCGTCCTCCGCCCGTCCGCCCCGTTCCGCCTGCACCGCGTGGCGGCGTCCGGCCATTGCCATCGCGTCGAGCTGCTGCTCTCCCTGCTCGACCTGCCGTACACGGTGGTCGACATCAGCCTGCGCGATGGCGATCAGCGGCTGCCCGCCTTCGTCGCGATGAATCCGCTGAGCCAGGTGCCGGTGCTGGAGGACGGCGACCTCGTGCTGCCGGAAAGCAACGCCATCCTGGTCTACCTCGCCACGCGGTACGCGCCCGAGGCCGGCTGGCTGCCGCGCGACGCGGTCGAGGCGGCCTGGCAGCAGCGCTGGTTCAGCCTGTCGGTGAGCCTGCTCGGACCGGGCGCGGCGACGCCGCGCTTCCGCGCGCTGAATGGTCTTGAGGTCGACCCCGCCTCGCTGGCGCTGGGGCATCGGCTGTTCGCGATGGTCGAGGAGCAGCTCTCGCGCACGGCCTTCCTCGTCGCCGGCCGGCCGACGCTGGCCGACGTGACCTTTTACGGCTACACGGCCCAGGCGCCCCTGGGCGGCGTGTCGCTGGGCGACTACCCGCGGCTGCGCGGCTGGCTGGCGCGCATCGAGGCGCTGCCCGGCTTCAAGCCGCTGCCCGACAGGTTCTGAGGCCGGGCCATGGACACGACCTGGCACCCCGGCGAACAGGCCCTGCAGGAAGCGGTCGGCGTCCGCGAGCGCATGGCCGAGATCGGTGCACAGGTCGTCCGTGACCACATGCCCGACCAGCACCGCGAGCTGTTCGCCAAGCTGCCCACGATGCTGCTCGGCGCGATCGACGCCGCCGGCCAGCCCTGGGCGACGATGCTGGCGGGGCCGCCCGGCTTCGTCACGACGCCGGATGCCCGGACGATGGCGCTGGCGACGGCGCTCGACGGACAGGATCCCGCGCTCGCCGCATTGCGGGCGCGGGGTCCGGGCGCGCCGGTGGGGCTGCTCGGCCTCGAACCGCACACGCGGCGGCGCAACCGGATGAACGGGCGCCTGATCTCGCTGTCGAGCGAAAGCCTGTCGGTCGGCGTGGTGCAGAGCTTCGGCAACTGCCCGAAGTACATCCAGGCGAGGGATCCCCTGGCCTGGGACGACACCCCGCCCGACCTGGCGCAGCCGCTGGACGCGGCGCTCGACGACGGCGCGCTGGCGCTGATCGAGGCGGCGGACACCCTGTTCATCGCCAGCGCCTCGGCGCCGGTGCCCGGCGACGGGCGCTCGGACGGCGTGGACGTCTCGCACCGGGGCGGCCCGCCGGGGTTCCTCCGGATCCAGCGCCGGCTGGACGGCGGCATCGCGCTCTGGATGCCGGAGTTCCCCGGCAACCGCTTCTTCATGACGCTGGGCAACCTGCTGCGCCACCCGCGCGCGGGACTGCTGATCCCGGACTACGCCCGCGGCGAGCTGCTGCACCTGGCCGCCGACGCCGCCGTCACCTGGAACGACGAGGTGAAAGGCCTGACCCTGCGCCTCACCGGCGGCCTGCGCCGCCGCGGCGCCCTCCCCTGGCGCTGGAGCGAGGCGCGGCTGGCGCCGCAGTTCACCGCCGCGCCGCCGTCAGCACCGCGTTAGTCCGCGGTCCGGCGCAGGCGGGCGCGCCAGAGGACCTTTCGCGCTCCCCCAAATCGCAACCCGTGAAATCCTGGGGGGTCGGTTCGTGCCTCAATCCCCGGACGCGCCTCGCATTTGCGCGACACTCGACCGCAAACAATTCTGCGATTCAGGAGAGGGCATGCGGTCATGGGTCGATCGACGCTGAGCATCCAGACGCGGCTGGTCGCCGCGCTGAGCCTCAGCGCGACGGTGCTGGTGGGCTTGATCGGCCTGTACTGGGTCGACCGCCACGAGCACGAACTCAACACGGCGCTGGTCGAGCGCCAGCAGCGCATGGCGCAGCTGGTCGCGCGCGGCTTCGCGGAGCCGGTCTGGAACCTGGACAGCGCCGCGCTGTCGGAACTGCTGGACGCGGTGATGGCGGATCCGGAGGTCCAGTCGATCACGCTGGCCGCGCCCGGGCTGGAAACGCTGCAGCGCACGCGCCAGACGCCGGCCGTCCGTCCCCTGACGCTGGAGTTCGAACTCAGCCACCGCGCCGGGACGCAAGGCCCGGCGGGCGCGCTGGGCCGCGCGACGCTGGTGTACACGCGCAGCTACATCGACCAGACGCTGGGCGAGACGCGCCGGCTGGTGGCCAGCCTGCTGGCGACGGTGCTGCTGGCGATCGCGATCACGAGCTACGTGCTGGTGCGGCGGCTGGTGGAGCGCCCGGTCTCGCGCTTGCGCGGACTGGCCCAGCGGGTCGCGAGCGGCGAGCTCGGCGCGCACATCGAGCCCGAACACGCCGACGAGATCGGCGACCTGACCGAGCAGCTCAACGCGATGAGCGGCAAGCTGCGCGACTTCGCCGAAGGGCTGCGCAGCAGCGAGCAGCGCTACCGCAGCCTGTTCGAGAACGCGGCCGAAGGCATCTTCCAGGCCGACGGCCACGGGCGGCTGCTGCGCGTGAACAAGGCGCTGGCGCAGATGCTGGGACTGGGCCGTCCCGAGGACGCGCAAGGCGTGACCCTGCGTCGCATGGTGCGCATCGAGCGCCACGAGTACCGCCGGCTGGCACGCGCGCTGGAGCGGCACCGGCTGCTGCAGCAGGTGCCGCTGCTGGTGACGACCCGCGACGGCCGCGACCTGTGGGTCGAACTCAGCCTGCACCTCGTGCTCGACGGCGCGCCGCGCATCGAGGGCCTGGTCAGCGACATCACGCTGCGGCGCCAGGCGGAGCAGGAGCTGACGCAGCATCGCGACCATCTCGAGGAGCTGGTCACCGAGCGCACCGTCGAGCTGTCCCAGGCCAAGCAGCGCGCGGAGGCCGCGAACCAGGCCAAGAGCCGCTTCCTGGCCACGATGAGCCACGAGTTCCGCACGCCGCTGAACGCGATCCTCGGCTTCGCGCAGCTGCTGCAGATGGACCGCTCGCTCACGGAAGCGCAGCAGCATCGCATCCGCCTGATGCGCGAATCGGGCGAACACCTGCTGGTGCTGATCACCGACCTGCTGGACGTCGCCAGCATCGAGGCCGGCAAGCTGACGCTGCAGCTGAGCCCGCTCGACCTGCGGGCGCTGCTGGAGATCTGCAGCGAATCGATGCGGCCGCGCGCGGCCGAGAAGGGCCTGACCTTCGCCGTGCAGCTGGACCCGCAACTGCCCTCGCGCGTGCGGGCGGACGGGCAGCGGCTGCGGCAGGTGCTGCTCAACCTGCTCTCCAACGCGGTGAAGTTCACCGACCAGGGCCGCGTCGGCCTGGCCGTCGACATCGTCGCGCAGGGACCCAGCAGCCTGATGCTGCGCTTCACCGTCTCCGACACCGGCATCGGCATGGCGCCGGAGCAGATGGACCGCCTGTTCCAGCCGTTCGAGCAGGTCGCCGACCAGTCGCGCCGCACCGGCGGCACCGGGCTCGGACTCGCGATCAGCCAGCAGCTGGTGCGGCTCATGGGCGGAGAGATCACGGTCGAGACCTCGCCGGATGAGGGCAGCCGGTTCAGCTTCGCGCTGGAACTGCCGTTGGCGTCCTGAGACGGACTCTCGGACTTCGCTTCGCCAAGCGCGGGCTCTCCACGGGGCATGGGGCGCCCCTCCAGGGACCCCAAGCCCCATTCCGGCCCCAGTGGCGATCGTTGACCTCATGTGGAACGGCGGCTGCTGTGCGGGCGGCGCGCGGGTCTCTCGCGCCGGGCGGCATACTGCTTCGCCATGACTGCCGTCCTGTTCTACAAGCTGCTGGCGATCTTCATCGCCGCGGGCATGGGCTGGTTCGTCGGGCACATGCGCTGGCTGGGCAAGGCCGGCGGCGAGAACGACCCGGCCCGGATCCTCTCGAACATCGCGTTCTACCTGTTCGTCCCCGCGCTGATGTTCCGCACGACCGCGCGCGTGGAGATCTCGGCACTGCCCTGGCTCACCGTGGCCGCGTTCTTCGCGCCGGTGGTGCTGATGCTGGTCGCCGTCTACCTGTACGAACGCAAGCGCCATCCCGAGAGCCCCGCCGCCCCGGCCGTGCGCAGCATCACCGCCAGCTTCGGCAACACGCTGCAGGTTGGCGTGCCGCTGGTCGCCGGCGTGTTCGGCGAGAGCGGCCTCGCGGTCCACATCACCGTGGTCAGCCTGCATGCGCTGACGCTGCTGACCATCGCCACCGTCCTCGTCGAGATGGACCTCGCCCGCCACACGAGCGGCGGCGCGAGCCTGAAGCGCACCCTCCTCACGACGATGCGCAACACCGTCATCCATCCGGTGGTGCTGCCGGTGCTCTGCGGTTTCGCGTGGCACGCCACCGGGATCCCGCTGCCGGCCGTGCTCGACGAGGTGCTGCAGATGCTCGGCAGCGCGGTGGTGCCGCTGTGCCTGGTGCTGATCGGGATGTCGCTGTCCTATTACGGCATGCCGCGCGGGGCGATGCGCACGCTGCTCGGCCTGGCCGCGCTCAAGCTGCTGGTGCTGCCCGCGCTGGTGCTGGGCATCGCGCACTGGGGCTTCGGGCTGTCGGGCATGCCGCTCGCCGTCATCGTCATGATGGCCGCGCTGCCGCCGGGATCGAACGCGATGATGTTCGCGCAACGCTACCGGACGCTGGAGGCCGAAGCCTCCGGCGCGATCGTGCTGGGCACGCTGCTGTTCGCGGCCACGGCGCCGATCTGGCTGGCGATCCCGGCGTGGCTGACCTGAGCCTCCGCTGCCGGTCTCCGATTCCGGACGCAGGAACGAACCCAAGGACGAGCACAAGGACGACATGACGGCATCGATGATCCCTTCACACGCGGCCTCCCCTTCGCCTTCGTCCGCGGCGACGAAGTCGCGCCGGAGATCCTCCACGCCGCGTTCACCGGTGCGTTCGCCGATTACCTGATCGGCCCGTTCCAGATCCCGCTCGCGCAGTGGCCGATGTTCCTCGCGCGCCAGGGCGTCGACCTGCCGCTGTCGCGCGTCGCGCTCGACGCGAGCGGCGCACCGCTGGCGTTCGCGTTCGTCGCCCCGCGGCCGGTGTCGACCCGGTGGCGTCTCGCGACCATGGGCGCCCTGCCCGCCGCGCGGGGTACCGGCGCGGCACCCGCGCTGCTCGACGACGTCATCGCCCGCGCAGCCGCTGCCGGCATGCGGGCCGTGGAGCTCGAAGTCTTCGCGCAGAACGAGCGCGCGCGACGCCTGTATGAGGGACGCGGCTTCCGGAAGCAGCACGACCTTTTCGGCTTCGTGGCCGAGCCCGGCACGATCGCGCCATCGACGGGCGGCACGCTCCACGCGATCGACATGCCGCACCTGCTGGGCTGGCTGGAAGCCGCCGAGCACCGCATCCCCGACCTGCCGCTGCAGGTCACCGCGGCCACGATCCGGCATGGCATCGACTACCACGGCTGGCAGACCGCCGACAGCCAGATCGTCTTCAGCCTCCCCGACGAGACCATCATGGTCCACAGCTTCATCGCCCCGCGAGAGGCCGACGCCCGCGCGCTGATCCAGGCCCTCGCCGCCGTGTACCCTGAGCGTCGTCTGCGCGTGCCGCAGTTGCAGCGCGAAGACCTCGGCGGTGCGGCGCTGCGCGCGCTCGGCGCCGACCCGCTGCCGCTCCATCAGCAGCTGATGCTGCGCCCGCTTTGACGCGGGCTCGGACGAAGCGCCTTGACGATGTCTCGCCCTGACGGGACGTTCATGGGGCCTTGACGTGGATCCGGCCTCCCGGTCGGTTCCAACTCGCTGAACCTTGATCTTTCAGAGTTCCGGCACTTGTGAGGGGCGCCCGCTTTGGTTAAAAGCCCCGCACCAACATAGAAGGGAAGCGTCCCACCATGCGATTCAAGCCCGCGGCACCCGCCGCCATCACCCTGGCCGTCCTGACCGCCCTCGGCGGCATCAACAACAGCGCCCTCGCGGCGCCGGCCGCGGCCGGCACCAGCGCCGTCTCCACCGTCGGCGGCACGCTCAACGTGAAGCTGGAGAAGGTGAAGCTGGCCAACGGCTTCGAGGTGATCCTGGTCGAGGACCACCGCCTGCCGCTGGTGGCCTTCAACCTGTGGGTGCACGCCGGGCCGCGCAACGAGGCCCCGGGCCAGACCGGCTTCGCGCATCTGTTCGAACACCTGATGTTCGCCGGTACCCGCCACATCCCGCGCGGCTCGGCCGACAAGATCATCGACGCCGCCGGCGGCACCGACTCCAACGGCTCGACCGACTTCGACCGCACGAACTACTTCTTCACGCTGCCGTCCAACCAGCTCGAACTGGGGCTGTGGCTGAAGTCGGACATGCTGGGCTACATGATCGACGAGGTCGATTCGGTCTCGCTGGCCAACCAGCAGGACGTCGTGCGCAACGAGCGCCGCCAGTCCGTCGAGAACCGCCCGTACGGCATCGTCGAGGAAGCGCTGTACCAGGCGCTGTTCCCCGAAGGCCATCCGTACCGCGCGACGGTGATCGGCTCGCACGCCGACATCCAGTCGATCAAGCTGAACGACGTCAAGGCCTTCGCCCGCAGCTACTACCGCCCGAACAACGCGACCCTCGTGCTGGCCGGCGACTTCGATCCCGCGCAGGCCAAGCAGCTGGTGCAGAAGTACTTCGGCCCGCTGAAGGCCGGTGACCCGGTGCCGCCGGTCAACGTCCCGCAGCCGAAGCTGACCGAGGAGAAGCGCGTCGAGGTCACCGACCGCATCGAGCTCCCGCGCCTGGACATCGCCTGGCACACCCCGGCCGTGTTCCAGCCCGGCGACGCCGAGCTGGACCTGGCCTCGCACGTGCTGGGCGGCGGCAAGTCCAGCCGCCTCTACAAGACGCTGGTCTACGACAAGCAGCTGGCGCAGTCGGTGCAGGTGCAGCAGTACTCGCTGTCGCTGGGCTCGGTGTTCTCGGTCGAGGTGATCGCGCGTCCCGGCAAGTCGCTGGACGAGATCCAGAAGATCGTCGACGACGCCGTCGCCGAGCTGTCGGTCAATCCGCCCACGCCCGAGGAGATGGGACGCGCCCGCGCCGCCATCGAGACCAGCACGCTGGCGCGCCTGGAGAAGGTCCAGGCCCTGGCGGACCAGATCAACTACTACAACCAGCAGGCCGGCGATCCCAACTACATCGGCAAGGACCTGGCGCGCTACCAGTCGATCACGCCGGAGAAGATCCGCGACGTCGTCGCCCAGCAGCTGAAGAAGAACGCCCGCGTCGTCGTGCTGGCGACACCCGGCGAGCAGAAGCTGGCGCCGGAGGTGCCGACCCCGCCGATGCCCGAGAAGGCCGCCAAGGGCGAGCGCGAGTCGATGAACCCCGACGTCGCCTGGCGCAAGACCCAGCCCAAGGGCGGCAAGGCCAAGGCCTCGGTGCTGCCGGAAGGCAAGCGCCTGACGCTGGCCAACGGGCTGACGCTGATCCACGTGCCGAACCCCGGCCTGCCGCTGGTGAGCGCGACGCTGGTCGTGCGCGCCGGTCAGACGGCCAATCCGACGGACCGTCCGGGGTTGTCGAGCTTCACCGCCGGCATCCTGCAGCAGGGCACGCAGACGCGCACCGCGCAGCAGATCGCCGACGAGGCCGCCGCGCTGGGCGCGGCGATCAGCACCGGCGCCGGCCGCGACGAGGCCCGCATCGAGGCCAGCAGCCTGAAGCGCAACTTCGCGCAGACGCTGGCGCTGATGGCGGACGTGACGCTGCATCCGGCCTTCGACGCCGCCGAGATCGCCCGCCTGCAGAACCAGCGCCTGGCCGCGCTGCAGCAGCAGCGCGAGCAGGCGCCGGCCGTGGCCTCGGTCGTCGCCAACCGCGTGATCTACGGCGAAGGCCATCCGCTGGCCAAGGCCGCCATCGGCGACGAGGCCTCGATCAAGGCCACCGACGCCGCCGCGCTGCGCCAGTTCTGGTCGACGCACTACCGGCCCGACCAGGCCGCGCTGGTGGTCGCCGGCGACATCTCGGCCGACGAGCTGAAGTCGCTGGCCGAGCGCCTGTTCGGCAACTGGCAGCGTCCGGCGACGGCCGCCGCCGCGGTCGACACCGGCGCGCCGCACCCGGTCGCCGCGCGTGTGATCCTGGTCGACAAGCCGAACGCGCCGCAGACCGCGCTGAGCGTCGTCGCCCCGGGCCCGAAGGCGGGCACGCCCGACGCCGAGGACATCAAGGTGATGAACGCCGCGATGGGCGGTCTCTTCACGTCGCGCATCAACACGCAGCTGCGCGAGGTCAAGGGCTACACCTACGGCATCTACTCGGCCTACACGATGAACCGCGACAGCGGCCTGTTCGGCATCCGCGGCAGCGTGCGCACCGACGTCACCGGCCCGGCGCTGACCGACATGTTCAAGGAGATCGACGGCATGCGCGCCAAGCCCATGGGCGCCGACGAGCTGAACCGCGTGCGCAACGCGCAGCTGCTGGCGCTGCCAGGGCTGTTCGACACCAACCGCGTCGTGGCCTCGAGCTACGCCAGCGAGTGGGCGGTCGGCGCGCCGGCGGACAGCATCACCTCGCTGCCGCGCAAGTACGGCGCCGTGAACGCGAGCAGCGCCTACAAGGCGACGAAGACCTACGTCGATCCCGCGGCGCTGATCGTCGTGGCCGTCGGCGACAAGACGAAGGTGCTGCCGCAGCTGGAGGCTTTCGGTCGCAAGCCGCTGGAGATCCGCGACCTGCAGGGCGCGCCGGTCGACGTGACCGCGCCGTCTGCGCCGGCCTCGGCCGCGAAGCCGTGACGACCTGACCCCCGCCCGCGCTGACAGCGCGCGGGGATCAACGCAAACGGGCGCCTCGGCGCCCGTTTTCCGTCGTGCCGCCGGACCGCCCGGCGAGCCTGTTCAACAGGTCATCGAATCGGCGGCGGCGGCGCGGTGTCCCTCATCGTGCGGCGGGATCACGACGGGGTCAGATGATCGAGGGCCTGCTCGACACGGCCGCGCTCATGCGTGCCGAGCCCGCGCGCGGCCTGCCGGTAGCGGGCGATGAGCTCGGGGTCGACCGGCATCCGCTCGGCCAGCGCGACCAGGACCTGTGCGCGCTCGAAATCGCCGTCCAGCCCGTCCATCGCGCCGAGCACGTTCAAGGCCACCGCGCGGTCGACCCGGTCCTGCTGCTCGATCAGCGTAACGATGACCGAGCGCCGCTCGAAGTCTCCGCCGATCTCCTTCACCGCCTGCTGCCAGGCGCCCAGCACCGCGTCGTCGCGAACCAGCTGCGGCGTGATCGCCTCCAGCACCTGGCGACGCTCGAAGTCGCCGTCGACCTGGTGGACGGCGGCCAGCACCTCGCGCTGCAGCGCCGGCGACAAGGCCCGGTGCTCGACGATCGCCTGCAGTGCGGAGCGGCGCTGGAAGCCGTCGGCCAGGCGGCCGGCGATGGCGATCAGCCGCGACAGCGTCGCATCGTCCTGCGGACCTGTCGCCAGCAGCGCATCGAGGCGGCTCTTGCGGACGAAGGGATCGGACGGCTTCTCGATGTCCGCCAGCACCGCGGCCACCCCGCCCCGCGCCTGCAGCCGGCGGGTCCGCGCATCGCTGCCCTGCGTCGATTCGGCGAGCAGCGCGATCTGCCCGCTCAACCATTCCTGTCCGGCGTCGTCGAGCGCGTGCGCATCGTCGTCGATCCAGTAGCGGCGCACGGTCCCGCCCTTGCCGTCGCTGACGATCTCGGCGCGGCGCGTCACGCCGTGCTGTGTCTCGGAGATCTCCAGCTTGCGGTCCAGCGACACGATGTCGGTCTCCTCCGCATTGAAGACGATGTCGCCGTCGAAACGGACGCGCCGGTCGTGGTCATCGGTGATGCTGACGATGCGCGTGACCTTGCCGGTGCCGAGCACGGACGACACGGCGCTTCCCACGCTGCCCAGGTCGAAGTTGATGGTCGGCGCCTTGCCGATGACCAGCATGGGCACCGCCAGGGCGAGCACGCACAGGCCGGACGCCAGCGCCAGGCGACCGAGCCGGCGTCGGACAGGGGTGGATTCGGACATCGGGGACTCCTCCAGCAGCGCATGCATGCGCGTCATCAGCGGGGATCGGGTGGCGGCCATCGCGCTGGCCAGCACCGGCATGGGACGCGACCCGCGGGCCGCCGGGGCACTGTCGCGCGCGCAGACGTAGAGACTCTCGGCGAGCGGCATCGCGCCGGCCTCGACGGCCGCCCAGCGGTCGCAGGCGAGTTCCGCCAGCAGGTCCAGCCGGCGCATCGCGAGACGGTTCATCGGTTGCAGCCAACCCAGCTGCGAGACCCACCTCGCCGCCAGTCGCCAGGCCAGATCGCGGCGGCGCAGGTGCGCGATCTCATGGGCCAGCACGGCCACGCGCTGCTGACCTTCCAGCCGGCGCATCAGCGCGTCGGGCAGGCAGATCTGACCGCCGGGCGCGACCAGCGGGCTCGCCCAGGTCGCGCTGACACGCAGCGTCGGCACCTGCACGCCGGCCTGGTGGGCCAGTTCCGCGGCGGCCTGCCGGAGCTCGTGGTCCTCGCTCTGCGGCAACGCGCGCACCTCGCGCCGCAGCGCGAGCCAGCGGACCAGGGTGAGGCCCAGGCCCAGCAACGCGACGAGCGGCCACGCGAGCAGCAGCGCCGCGAGCATGTCCTGCAGCACCGCGCGCCGCGGCATCAGGGGTCGTCCTCGACGATCACCGGGCGATCCGAGACCGAGGCGACCGCGTGCGGACGATCGGCGTCGCCCGCCGTCCCATCTGCGGGCATCGGATCGGCTGACATCGCATCGGCGGACAGGGCCGCCGGCGGCTGGGCCTCGCTTGCCGGCGCCAGGGCGGCGCCGGACGTCGAGATCCACGCGTCCGGGAGCGCAATCCGCGTGGCCTGCGTCAGCGGCTGCACGCTCGCCGTCAGCACCGCGCCGAAGAAGGCCGCGCGCCAGAAGGCTTCGCGCCATGCGGGATGCTTCAGCCAGCCGGCGCGCTCCAGCGCCCAGACACCCCCGAGCAGCACGGTGCTGTGCAGCAGGTAGTTCAACAACCAGCCGGTGAGGGCTTCAATCATGGCGGCCTCCCTTGCTCTTCAGCAGGGCGCGCATCTTGGCGAGGTCATCGTCGCCGAGGTCGCCCTCCTCGACCAGATGGCTCAGCAACGCCTCGGGCCGGCCGCCGAAGAGCGTGCTCAGCAGCCCCGACACCATCGATCGCTGCACCGCCGGCTCGCTGACCGCGGCGCGGTAGACCAGCGCACGGCCGTCGCGCTCGCTGGCGATCAGGCCGCGCTTCTCCAGGCGCGACAGCAGCGTCGCCACGGTCGTGTGCGCGAGCGGGCGCTGCTGGTCGCGCAGCGCTTCCGCCACCTCGGCGGTGCTGGCCTGCCCGCGCGCCCACAGCACGCGCATCAGCGCCAGCTGCAGCTCGCTGAGCGACACGTCGCCCTTGCCGTCGTCGTTGATCGACTCGTCCATCATCGGATCCTGTATTTCTACACCTGTCGTACTACAACTGTAGAAGATCCGACATGGACGCCGCAAGTGCCGGGTTCTCGGGACAAACCCGGAACCCGGGCTTCCGCACTCCCTCGGCCGCTGGCCCTCACCCCCGCCCTCCCCGCAAGCGGGAGAGGGAGTCCGACCGGCGTCCTTCTTGTGCTGCTCCCGCTCACGTGAAACCCCCTTCTTTCACCCTCTCCCGCTTGCGGGAGAGGGAGGGGTGAGGGCCAGCAGCCGAGGCAGTACGCCACCCGCTCCCTCTGCCACGAACAGCATGGGTGACAGGGGCGTGCCAGGACATGGGTAACACCCGTGCCAGGAGATGGGTGACACCGCGAAGGCTGTCCTTGCGGCTTTCGATGGCCCCGGCGCGGCGGCGGCGGCGGGGCATCGGTCAGAATCCAAGACCTATGACCGACCTCAGCGCCTACATGACCGGCGTCGGCGAGGCGGCCCGCGCGGCCGCGACGCTGATGGCCGCCGCCCCGACCGCCGCCCGGAACCTCGCCTTGACGGCCCTCGCCCGCCGCCTGCGCGAGGCCGGCCCGGCGCTCGCGACCGAAAACGAACGTGACCTCGCCGCCGCGACCGCCGCCGGCCTGGAAGCGCCGATGGTCGACCGCCTGCGCCTCACTGCGAAGGTGCTGGCCACGGTCGCCGAAGGCTGCGACCAGATCGCCGCCATGCCTGACCCCATCGGCGAGATCACCGGCATGAAGCGCCGTCCGACCGGCATCAGCGTCGGCCAGATGCGCGTGCCGCTGGGCGTGTTCGGCATGATCTACGAGAGCCGCCCCAACGTCACCATCGAGGCCGCCTCGCTGGCGATCAAGAGCGGCAACGCCTGCATCCTGCGCGGCGGCTCCGAGGCGCTGCACAGCAACCTGGCGCTCGCGGCGCTGGTGGCTGACAGCCTCGAGGAAGCCGGGCTGCCGCGCGACGCGGTGCAGCTGATCAACACGACCGACCGCGCGGCGGTGGGCCTGCTGATCGCGATGCCCGCCTACGTCGACGTCATCATCCCGCGCGGCGGCAAGGGCCTGATCGAGCGCATCAGCCGCGAGGCCCGCGTGCCGGTGATCAAGCACCTGGACGGGAACTGCCACAGCTATGTCGACGCCGAGGTCGACCTGGACCTGGCGGTGACCGTCGTCGACAACGCGAAGACGCAGAAGTACAGCCCCTGCAACGCGACCGAGTCGCTGCTGGTGCATGCGAAGCAGGCGGCGGACTTCCTGCCCCGCATCGGCATGGTGTTCGCCGCCAAGGGCGTGGAGATGCGCGGCTGCGAACGCACGCTGGCGCTGCTGGAAGCGGTGCCGCGCGACCTGCTCAGGCCCGCGACGCCCGAGGACTGGGACACCGAGTACCTCGCGCCCATCATCAGCATCAAGGTGGTGGACTCGCTCGACGAGGCCATCGCGCACGTCAACCGGCATGGTTCGCACCACACCGACGCGATCCTGACGACCAACCACGTCAGCGCGATGCGCTTCCTGCGCGAGGTCGACTCGGCCAGCGTGATGGTCAACGCGAGCACGCGCTTCGCCGACGGCTTCGAGTACGGCCTGGGCGCCGAGATCGGCATCTCCACCGACAAGTTCCACGCCCGCGGCCCGGTGGGCCTGGAGGGACTGACGTCGATGAAGTGGGTGGTGCTCGGCCAGGGCGAGATCAGGCACTGATCCCGCCCGAGCCTTCCAGGTCGCTGCGCGCCAACGCCAGCGTCAGCACGCTGCACGGGCCCTTCGCGGGCCCGTGACCGTTCAAGGCATGCCCGAGACGGCGGCGTCCTTCGGCACGCTGATCTTGTAGACCGCCTGGAAACGCTGCGTCTGGTTCGGCGCCAGCGGCAGTTCCCACATCTGGATGCCGGGCTGGTCGCGCCAGCCGGCCTTCGTCACCGGCGGCGTGAACTGCGCCTGCACGCGGATGTCCTCGTGCTCCGGCACCGGCGCGGCCTCCAGGACCTGGAGCGTCACCGGACGGCCGCGCAGGTTCTCGACCTGCCACTGCCGGGTCACCACGACCTCGCGGCGCGCGCCGATGAAGCCGCTGTTGGCGCCGTCGCGCTTGTCCGGATCGACGCGCACGCGCAGGCGCTCATCGGTACCGAAGGGCAGCGTCCAGGTGGTCTCGGTGCCGAACTGCAGCGTCGTCTCGCCGATCAACGCGTTGTCGCGGAAGAGCTGCACCGGCCCCGACGGCCATGAGCCCTGCGGGCGCGGCAGTTCGGCGATCAGGTAGGCGGCTTCCACGGTCTTGGGCTGGACGCGGGCCAGCAGCCGCGGCTCCGCCGCGATGCGGCCCAGCGTGACCGTCGACATCGCGCCGTCGGCGCGCAGCGTGACGCGCTGCGGCAGTTCGTACTCGGCGCCGAACTCGCCCTCGAAGACACTCGGGTCGAAGCGCACCGGCGGCGCGACCGACGACCCGGTGATCTGGACGGTGTTCAGATCCGCCACGGGCGCCGGCACGGGTGCCATGGCCATCTTCGGCGCCATCACGATGCGCGACCGGGAGGCACGCTCCGCCATCTCCTGATAGCGCTCCGCCGCCATGCCCAGCGTCCAGGCGTCGAGCGGCGCGACCGACACGGTCTGGCGCGGCGGCACGGTCGACAGCTTCAGCTTCACGTCGATCCAGTCCTCGCCGCTGGTCTGCGCGATCTGCGCCAGGCGCTCGATCGACAAGGCGGTGGCCGTCGTGTCCAGGCGCGCGCGGTACTGGGGCTGCCAGCCGGCGCTCGGCACGCGGTAGGACAGTCCGATGTCGCCGCCCTGTGCCGTCGACAGCCGCAAGGTCACGACCGACACCTGCGCCGAGGCCGTCGGCGCCTCCGTCCTCGCAGCCGTGAGTTCGTTGCCCAGGTCGACGAGGCGCTCCCTCAGCGCCTGCTTCCTCATCGTCAGGTCCTGCGCGTTGCGGCGCAGCGTGTCGAGGCTCGCCGCCAGCGCGGGTCCCGGCCGGGCCTCGCGGTCCGACAGGCCCTTCAGGTAGCCGAGCGCGAGGTCGACGCCGGCGATCTCTGCCTCCACGGCGGTGCGTTGCTGTTCGATCTCGCGGACGCGCGGATCGCGCTGGCGGCATTCGGGCAGCGTGTCGCGCGCGGCGCGCTCGATCTTGAGTTCGCCGAGGTTGACGCCCGCCGGTGCCTGCACCTGCAGCGCATCGCGCTCCAGACCGGCCGGCAGGCAGGCGAAGCGCGCCTGCGTCGCCCCGGCCGGCACGCGCAGCGTGCGATCGACCTGGGCGCCGCCCGGATACAGCAGCACCTGGGCGATCGCGGACGCGGGCTGGGATGACGATCCGGCGGCGGGTCCTGTCGCCGCGACGGCCGGCGCGGTGAACGCGGCCAGGCCGGGGATGACGGCGGCGATGGCGCCCGCCATGAACACTCGTTGCATTGCTTTTCCTCCTTGAGGCCGGTGACGCTATCACGGTGCTGGCACACTTCCGGCCTGCCGCTTTCCCCGACAACCGCGGGTCCCCTGCCCGCCATCTCCCCATGTCCGACGCCGCCACCGCTCCGATCCCCGCCGTCCACGCCTCGCGCCGCAAGGCGCTGGTGCTGTTCTCCGGCGGCCAGGATTCCACCGCCTGCCTGGCCTGGGCGCTGGACCGCTTCGCGGAGGTGGAGACGCTGGGCTTCGACTACGGCCAGCGGCACCGCATCGAGCTCGACTGCCGCCAGACCGTGCGCGCGCAGATCGCCGCGCAGTTCCCGCACTGGGCGGCCAAGCTCGGCGAGGACCACCTGCTCGACCTGAGCCTGCTCGGGCAGATCTCCGACACCGCGCTGACGCAGGAGCGCGCGATCGAGCTGCAAGCCAACGGCCTGCCGAACACCTTCGTGCCCGGCCGCAACCTGCTGTTCCTGACCTTCGCCGCGACGCTGGCCTATCGGCGCGGGGCCTCGGTGCTGGTCGGCGGCATGTGCGAGACGGACTTCTCCGGCTATCCGGACTGCCGAGACAACACGCTCAAGGCGCTGCAGGTCGCGCTGAGCCTGGGGCTGGACACGCCGATGACGCTGGACACGCCGCTGATGTTCCTGACCAAGGCGCAGACCTGGGCGCTGACGGCATCGCTCGGCGGCGAGGCCTTCAACGACCTGATCATCGAGCACACCCACACCTGCTACCTCGGCGAGCGCAAGACCCGGCACGCCTGGGGCTGGGGCTGCGGCCACTGCCCGGCCTGCGAGCTGCGCGCCAAGGGCTGGAACGAGTTCCAGCTCGGCCAGTCGACCACCCCGGTCGTGGCGCCCTGAGCACCGTGCCGCGGACGACGCCATGAACGACGTGACCGGATGGCACTTGAACTGGTGGCTGTGGGGCCTGGCCGCCGTGCTGGCGTTCTGGAGCATCGGCGCCTACAACCGCGTGATGCTGCTGCGCAACGAGATCGGCAAGGCCTTCGCGCAGCTGGATGACGCGCTGACGCGCCGCTTCGCGCACGGTGACCTGCTGCTGGAGCGCCTGCGCGACCGGCTGCCGAGCGAGCAGGCCAGCCTCGACGCGCTGGCCGCCGCGCAGGCGGAAGCGAAGGCCGCGACGCAGGCGGTGCGGACCCGGCCGTACGCGGCCGATCCGGTGGCGCAGCTGGCGATCGCCGCGGCCGTGCACGGCGCCGCGCTGACGCGGATGGTGTCGCTGGTCGAGCACCACGCGGAACTGAGCAGCGATCCGGACCTGGGCGGCGCCGTCGACGAACTCAAGATGATCGACCGCCAGCGCGCGTTCTCGCGTCAGGTCTTCAACCAGGCGGTCGACGCCTACAACGCGGCGATCCGGCAGTTCCCGACCCGCGTGCTGATGAGCTTCGTCGGTTTCAGCGAAGCGCGCAGCCTCTGAGCGGCAACGACAAGGGCCCGTCAGGCGGGCCCTTTCCACCGGTCGCGGGAGCGATCAGCCCTTCTTGTTCTTCATCAGCGCCAGGAACTCCGCGCGCAGCGTCGCATCCTTCAGGAAGGAGCCGCGCATGACGCTGTTGGTCATCGTCGAGTCCATGTCCTTGACGCCGCGCCAGTGCATGCAGAAGTGGTCCGCATCCATCACGATCGCGAGACCATCCGGCTTGACGCGGTCCTGGAGCTCGTTGGCCAGCATCACGACCGCCTCTTCCTGGATCTGCGGACGGCTCATGATCCACTCGGTCAGGCGCACGTACTTGGACAGGCCGATCAGGTTCGAATGCTCGCTCGGCAGCAGGCCGATCCACACCTTGCCGATGATCGGGCACAGGTGGTGCGAGCAGGCGCTGCGCACGGTGATCGGGCCGACGATCATCAGCTCGTTCAGGCGCTCGGCGTTGGGGAACTCGGTGACCGGCGGCGGCGGCGCGTAGCGGCCCGCGAAGACCTCCTTCACGAACATCTTCGCGACGCGCTTGGCCGTCTCCTGCGTGTTGTGATCGCTGACGGTGTCGATCACCAGCGACTGCAGCACCTCGTGCATCCGCGCCTGCACCTCGGCCTGCAGCTGGTCCAGCTCGCCGGCCTCGATGAACTCGGCGATGTTGTCGTTGGCGTGGTGGCGCTTGCCAGCCTTCACCAGCCGGTAGCGGATGCGGTCCGATGTGGGCAGCGCGGCCAACTCGTCGGGGCTCAGGGTCAGGGTGCTCGTCATGGGCAGGATTGTCGCGGCTTCCGAATGGGATGGCGAAAGCTAGGTGCTTCAGTGCGAGTTGCCAAGCGCGGGCACTCCACGGTGCAGGGGGCATCGCGTCCGCGAACCCCCAGCACCATTCCGGCCCCACAAGCGCTCGCTGCCATCGCCACTAAACTCCACCGGTGTCTGCCCCCTCCCCAAAGAATCCTTCCGCCGGCGGTGCGCCGCCGCTTCATCGGCTCCTGACCGGTGCCGCCGACGCGGTCCAGGCCGTGCGCGACGGCCACTCGCTGACCGAGTGGCTCGCACGGAGCCCCGCCGATATCCGCCCCGGCGTGCAGGCGTTGAGCTTCACCGTGCTGCGCCGCCTCGGCGCCGCCCAGGTGGTGCGCGCCACGCTCGCGCCCAAGAATCCGCCGCCCCGCGTGGACGCGCTGCTGATCACCGCGCTGGCGCTGCTGTGGCCGGGCGAGACCGCCTACACCGACCACACCTTGGTCGATCAGGCCGTGCATGCCGTGCGCCAGCGCGCGCCCAACAGCGCGGGCTTCGTCAACGCAGTGCTGCGACGCTTCCTGCGTGAGCGGGAGGCGCTGGTCGCCGCCGCCGAAGCGGATCCCGTCGCCCGCTTCAACCATCCGCGCTGGTGGCAGGACCGCCTGCGCACCGACTGGCCCGCCGAGTGGCAAGGCCTGCTTCAAGCCAATCAGCAGAAGCCGCCGATGACGCTGCGGGTCAATCCGGCGCATGACGACCTGCCGGGCTACCTCGCCCGTCTGCGCGAGGCCGGCATCGCCGCGCACCCGGCCGGCGCGCTGTTCCCGCAGGCCGTCGTGCTCGACGAGCCGCGTCCGGTCCAGGCCCTGCCCGGCTTCGACGGCGGACATGCGTCGGTCCAGGATGCGTCGGCACAGCTGGCCGCCCCGCTGCTGCTGGGTCACCGGCAGCCGCAAGATCTGTCCCCGGGCGAGGCATGGCCGCAACTCGGCGAGGGCGCGCGCGTGCTCGACGCCTGCGCCGCCCCCGGAGGGAAGACCGCCCACCTGCAGGAACTTGCCGGCAACCGCCTCGATCTGCTGGCATTGGACGCCGATGCCAAGCGGCTGGAACGGGTGAGCCAGAACCTGCAGCGGCTGAAGCTCGAGGGCGCCGTGCGCGCCGCCGACGCCCGCGACACCGCCGCCTGGTGGGATGGCCGTCCCTTCGACGCCATCCTGCTGGACGCGCCGTGCAGCGCGTCGGGGATCGTGCGCCGGCATCCGGATGTGCGCTGGCTGCGCCGGCCCGACGACATCCCGTCGCTCGCACGGATCCAGGCCGAGCTGCTGGAGGCCCTGTGGCCGCTGCTCAAGCCCGGCGGCCGGCTGCTGTACGCGACCTGCTCGGTCTTCAAGGCGGAAGGCCAGGACCAGATCGACGCGTTTTTGCAACGCCATGGCGATGCGCGGTCACGTCAGTTCGACCAGGGGGCCGGGCATCTGCTGCCGCTCGCGGACAATGGTCCGCAGGACTCCGCATCCGGCGCGCCGGCCGTCACCGACGGCTTCTATTACGCGCTGCTGCAGAAGACCTGACCCGAGAACTTCCCCCTGAATCCGCCCGCGTGTCCCCGCCGTCCCGTTCCGTTCCGCTGCGTTCCTGGTGGCAGCGCCTGACCCTGGTCGGCGCGCTGCTGGCGCTGCACGGCTGGGCGCTGGCCCAGGGCGTGGCGCTGCAGGCCCTGAACGCAGAGCGCGTCGAGGACGGACTGGCCGTCAGCTTCAGCACCCGCTTCGAGTTGCCCCGGCAGGCCGAGGAGGCCCTGCTCAAGGGCGTGGCGGTCTATTTCGTCGCCGAGGTCCAGGTCTTGCGCAACCGCTGGTACTGGCGCGACGCCCGCGTCGCGCAGGCCAGCCGGACCTGGCGCCTGACCTGGCAGCCGCTGACGCGCCAGTACCGCGTGAGCACCGGCGGCCTGCACCAGAGCTTCGACACGCTGGGCGAGGCGATCGCCTCACTGCGCGGCGTGTCCGGATGGCGCGTCGCCGAGACCAAGGACATCGAGGACGACGGCCGCTATTACCTGGAGTTCAGCTACAAGCTGGACACCGCGCAACTCCCGAGACCGATGCAGATCGGCCTGGGCGGCAGCCAGGGCTGGACCCTGGGCGTCGACCGCAACCTGACGCTGACCCTGGAGGCGCCGTCCACGCCGCCTCCCAACCGGCCGCAGCCTTGAACACGCGCACACTCGCGAACCTGGCCTTCATCCCTCTTCCGTCGCCCGTCCGCCGCTTGTCCGCCGTTCCTCCCATCCCCCTGATCCAGCAAGGACCCTGACCCGTGACCAAGTCGGCCCGCCTGGCGTGGTTGATCTCCCTGACCGCGATCGCGGGCGCCATCGGCATGCTGGTGTTCCTGCTGTCCATCAGCACGACCGCGCAGCGCGGCTTCCTGGAACGCCACTACGTCTGGCTGTTCTGGGTCAACGTGGCGGTCGCCACGGCGCTGATCATCGTCATCGGCGTCGCCGGGACGCGGCTCGCGCTGCGGGTGAAGCGCGGACGCTTCGGCAGCCGGCTGCTGCTCAAGCTCGCCGGGATCTTCGCGATCGTCGGCGTGGTGCCGGGCCTGCTGATCTACACGGTGTCCTTCCAGTTCGTGAACCGGAGCATCGAGAGCCTGTTCGACCAGCGCCTCGCCAGCGCGCTGGAGGCCGGCCTGGCGCTGGGCCAGGACACGCTGGAGAACCTGCGCACGGAACAGACCGTACGCACCCGCGCCGCCGCCGAACGCTGGGAAGACGGCGCGCTGGCCCCGCTGGCGCTGGAGCGCCTGCGCGACCAGATGGGCGCGCGCAGCGTCGCGCTGGTCGCGGGCAACGGCCAGGTCATGCTGTCCGCCGGCGGCGAGTCGAGCGAGATCCCCGCCCGCCCCAGTGCCGCGCTGATCTCGCAGGCACGCAGCAATGGCATCGCGTCGCGGCTCGAAGGGTTGGAGGACGAGCAGCTGGCGGTACAGGGCGAGGCGCGGATCCGGTCGCTGGCGCTGCTGCCGAGCAGCGCGCTGCAGCTGACCAACAGCGACCGCTACCTGATGGTCGTCAAGCAGATCTCCGGCAAGGTGATCAGCAATGCGCTGAACGTGTCCGCGGCCAACCAGGAGTACCTGCAGCGCTCGCTGCTGCGCGACGGCCTGCGGCGCATGTACCTGAACACGTTGACGCTGGTGCTGATCCTGGCGGTGTTCGCGGCGCTGCTGCTGGCGGTGGCGCTGTCCAACCAGCTGGTGCAGCCGCTGCTGCTGCTGGCCGAGGGCATGCGCGAGGTCGCGACCGGCGACCTGAAGGCCAAGCCGGTCTTCCGCTCGCGCGACGAGCTCGGCGGGCTGACGCGGTCGTTCGCGGACATGACGCAGCAGCTGGCCGATGCGCGAGCGCTGGTCGAGCTCAGCGTGACGCAGCTGGAGCGTGCGCGCACGCATGTGCAGACCATCCTCGACAACCTCACGGCCGGCGTGATCGTGTTCGATGCCGAACGCCGCATCGAGACCGTCAATCCCGGCGCGACGCGCATCCTGAAGCTGCCGCTGTCGGCCTACGTGGGCCGGCCGCTTGAGGACCTGCCGGTACTGGCGGCCTTCGGCAAGGACATCTGGCAGCGCTTCGAGCTCCAGAGCAGCCCCGAGGCCGGCGAGCGCGAGCACTGGCAGGATTCGTTCGAGCTGCAGCTCGACGAGAAGACCGCGCTGACGCTGCTGGTGCGCGGCGCGCTGCTGCCGCAGGACGCGCGGCTGCTGGTGTTCGACGACATCAGCGAGGTCGTGTCGGCGCAGCGCTCCGCGGCGTGGAGCGAGGTGGCGCGGCGGCTCGCGCACGAGATCAAGAACCCGCTGACGCCGATCCAACTGTCGGCGGAGCGCCTGCAGTTCAAGCTCGAGTCCAAGCTCGAGGGCACCGACCAGGCGATGCTGGTGAGATCGGTGGGCACCATCGTCAACCAGGTGCAGGCGATGAAGCAGCTGGTCAATGAATTCCGGGACTATGCTCGGCTCCCGGCGGCCAAGCTGGCGCCGCTGGACCTGAACGGACTGGTGGCCGAAGTGCTGACGCTGTACGCCGAAGCGCAGGAGGCGGGCCAGTTGACGGCGGACCTGGCGACGGACCCGCCGCTGATGCTGGGCGATGCGCCGCAGCTGAGGCAGGTGATCCATAACCTCGTGCAGAACGCGCTGGACGCGGTCAGCCATCAGCCGGACGGACACGTGACGGTGCGGACCCAGAAGGCGTTGACCGAATCCGGCGAGCTGCGGGCGCTGCGGCTGGTGATCGTCGACAACGGGCCAGGTTTTGCCGAGAACGTGTTGAAGCGCGCCTTCGAGCCTTACGTCACGACCAAGACCAAGGGCACGGGGCTGGGGCTCGCGGTGGTGAAGAAAATCGCCGATGAGCACGGGGCGCGCATCCGCTTGGTGAATCTCCCAGCGTCCAGCGGTACCGACCTGCCGCCGAGTGGCGCACAAGTTTCGTTATCATTTTCAAAACTCGCGACTGCACCGAGCCCTGCGCAGGACGCGCCTCGGCCGCGTGAACAGTAGGCATACATGGCAACCATTCTTGTTGTTGACGACGAACTGGGCATCCGGGCCCTCTTGTCCGAAATCCTCTCCGACGAGGGGCACACCATCGAACTCGCACAGAACGCCCAGCAGGCGAGGGCGAGCCGCGAGCGTGCGCGCCCGGACCTGGTGCTGCTGGACATCTGGATGCCGGACGTCGATGGCATCACGCTGCTCAAGGAGTGGGGCAGCACCGGCCAGCTGACGATGCCGGTCATCATGATGAGCGGCCACGGCACGATCGACACGGCGGTCGAAGCGACCAAGTTCGGCGCGATGGCCTTCCTGGAGAAGCCGATCACGCTGCAGAAGCTGCTGCGCGCGGTCGAGCAGGCGCTGGTGAAGACCACGCCGCGGCCGGCACCACCGGCGGCGCCGGTGATCGGCACGGTGATCGGCAACAGCTACCCGCGTCCCGAGACGCTGCCGCCCATCGCGACCGGCACCCTGCCGGTCCAGACGGCGGGCCTCGCGCCGGTGACGCCGCTGCCGCACCAGGGCTTGGCATCGGAACAGGTCTTCGAGCTCGACCGTCCGTTGCGCGAGGCACGCGATGCGTTCGAGAAGAGCTACTTCGAATTCCATCTGGCCAAGGAGAACGGCTCGATGACCCGCGTGGCCGAGAAGACCGGCCTGGAACGCACCCACCTGTACCGCAAGCTCAAGCAGCTCGGCGTCGATTTGTCGAGAAACAAGCGCGGCAGCGGAATTTAGTGCTATAGTCGCTGTCTTCGTTGTTCGGCACAGGACGCAAGACCTGGAACAACGGAGCGAGACCCAGTCTCACGGCCAAGTAGCTCAGTTGGTAGAGCAGCGGATTGAAAATCCGCGTGTCGGTGGTTCGATTCCGCCCTTGGCCACCAGATTCAAGAAAGCCCGGCTCTGCCGGGCTTTCTGCTTTCTGTCGACGCGCTGTCGATCAGTCGTCGTCGAGGTCGTCGGCCATCACCGCGTGATGATGTCCCGATGCATTGGCGCCAGCAGCGCCAGCAAGCGGTTCTGCACCGTGAACGGCACCTTCTGGTCGTCCATGGCGAACTGCAGGTCCTCGACCAGCGCATTGAAGTCAGCCTTGTCCAGCGCCAGGTGCGCATGGGACTTCACCATCGTCTCACCGTCGTAGACGCAGGGTCCGCCGCTGAGTTGGCAGAACTGCTTGCGGATCGATTCCTTCAGCGCCTTCGGATTGACGCCGTCGAACTTCTTCTTGATGCGGTCGTCCGCATACGCGCGATCGATCATGCCGTCGACGATGCGCGCGATGCCCTCCTCGCCGCCGAGCGAGCGGTAGAGCGCGTCGTCCGCCGCGTTGGCATGGACACCCACGCCGATCAGCAGCGCCAGCGCGCCGGCCGTCCAGATCCTTCGAGCAGATCGCATCGTCCAGGCCTCCTCGTCGATTCGTCGTGACGGCGCCAGCACCGCGCCGGGGATCAGTACGCGAACTGGATCGACCCGTAGACCCCGCGCTGACGACGCGGCTGGATGCCGGGCACCACGCGCCCCAGGTCCACATACGCCGCCGTCAGCGAGACATGCTTGCTCGGCGCCCAGGCGACGAACACATCTTTCCAGTCATCCTCACGCAGCCCGTCGCCGAGGGCGGACGGATTGAGCTTGTCGGGCTTCATCCGGTACTCCGCGCCGATCGCCCATTCCTTGTTGATCAGGTACGCGACCGAGATCTCAGGCATCAGCGAATACCGACTGCTGGCCGTGCCGCCGAAGCCCAGCAGGCCGTTCTGATTGGCCCGCGTCGCGCGCAGCGTCACGTTCACCAAGGTGCTTTGCGCAAGGAACAACTTGGTGGCGCTCAGGTACACGTCCACGCCGTTGCGCTTGGCGCCGAGCGCACCCAGCGTCGGCGCAAGACCGCCAGCATCGAGGTGCTTGTACTCGACCCCCAGCGCGATCTGCGGCATCCAGGTGTCGGCATCCAGTACGGCGTCGCCGCCCAGCCGGACCTTCGCGCCGAGGATCGTCTGCTTCAGGCGGAGCCCTGGCAGCCCCAGCGCCGCGCCGGTGCCGCCAGCGCTGAAGTCCTGCTTCGCGAGAGACAGTTCGGCACGCTCGCCGAAAGCCACGGAGGCGCCGTAGCCGGACAGGCTGTAGTCCTGCACCGGCAGGCGCGTGAAGTAGGCCGTGGCGCCGATCTGGCCGCTGGTGGCATAGCTGCCGGTCAGCGCCCACGGGGTCAGGCCGCCACCGGCCGCGCCGTCGATGCTGCTCACACCACCGGTCAACAGCAGCTTGCCCTGCGCCTGCGCGGCACAGGCCAGCGGCACGGCCAGCAACAGGGAGGCAAGCGTTCGAATCATTACCAGGCGCCCGTGTTGGCCATCGAGATCCACGGCTCGGCCGGTGGCAGCGCCGGGCCGTCCTGCAGCAGTTCGACGGAGATGTTGTCGGGCGAGCGCACGAAGGCCATGCGGCCGTCACGCGGCGGGCGGTTGATCGTCACGCCGGCGTCCATCAGTCGCTGGCAGGCCGCGTAGATGTCCGGGACCGCATATGCGACGTGGCCGAAGTTGCGGCCGCCCGTGTAGGCCTCGGGATCCCAGTTGTAGGTGAGTTCGATCTGGGCATCCTCATCGCCGGGCGCGGCGAGGTAGACCAGCGTGAAGCGACCCGCCTCGTGCTCGCTGCGGCGCACTTCCTGCAGTCCCAGCGCGTCGCGGTAGAACTTCATGGAGGCTTCGATGTCGGTCACGCGGACCATGGTGTGCAGATACTTCATGAGCGTTCGGCGGATGGCTTTGGAACAAGAGGAAAGAGGAATGACGCATTGTGGCCGTCTCCGGCCCGGCGCGCATGTCCCGGGGCCATGTGCGAGCGCCGCGCGTCTTCGAGCGGAAAAGAAAAGGCCCGCATCAGCGGGCCTTCGTGCGATCGGGTGGCGCGCGGGGTCAGGTCGCCTGCGGCGCGGCGTCGCCGCCCTGCGCCTGCTGCGCTGCCTGGGCCAGGCGCTGCGTCAGCTCCTTGCGGAAACGGTTCAGCTCCTGGACGCTGGCGAAGCTGCGCTCCATCAACAGGCTCATGTTGTGCAGGATGCGCTCGACGACCTTGTTCTCCCACACGGTGTCGAACTGGATCTGCTTGTCCAGCCAGCGCTCCAGCCATTCCGGATCCGGCAGGCGGCTCTGGATGGTGTCGCGCGGGAACAGCTTGGCGTTCACGTGCAGGTTGGTCGGGTGCAGCGCCTGCGCCGTGCGGCGCGCGGACGCCATCAGCACGCCGACCTTCGCGAACGCGGCCTTCGCCTCGTCGCCGAACTTGGTCATCGCGCGCTTCATGTAGCGCAGGTAGGCGCCGCCATGACGGGCCTCGTCGCGCGACAGCGTTTCGTAGATCGCCTTGATGACCGGCTCGGTGTGCCATTCGGCGGCACGGCGGTACCAGTGGTTCAGGCGGATCTCGCCGCAGAAATGCAGCATCAGCGTTTCCAGCGCCGGCGCCGGGTCGAACTCGAAGCGCACCTCGTGCAGCTCGGCCTCGGTCGGCACCATGTCCGGACGGAAGCGGCGCAGATACTCCATCAGCACCAGCGAATGCTTCTGCTCCTCGAAGAACCAGACGCTCATGAAGGCCGAGAAGTCGCTGTCGTCCTTGTTGTCGCGCAGGAACATCTCGGTCGCCGGCAGCGCGGACCACTCGGTGATCGCGTTCATCTTGATCGTGCGCGCCTGGTCGTCGGTCAGCTTGGACGCGTCGAACTTGTCCCACGGGATATCCGTGTCCATGTTCCAGCGCACGGCCTCGAGTTGCTTGAAGAGTTCGGGATAAAGCATCTGTCTGCGTCCTGTTAAGCGCGGCGGATTCTACCGGCCGCACCATGACATTCCCTTACGCCATCGGCTCGTGGGGCGATCTGGCCTAATCGCACTTCCGACGAACCTGAGGCCGCGTTCGCTTCTTGCGCAGCGCCCCGGCTTTCGACCCATCCGGATTTACCGATCCCAGGAGACAACGACATGACCCCGTCCTTCGGTTCCTTGCTCCGGCGAGCCGCGTTCCTGCTGGCGCTGGCGGCGCCTTTCGCCGCGACCTCCGCCCATGCCGCGCCTGCGGTCGAGACCGCCGCAGCGACCTCAACGTCGGGCGCCGCATGCCCCGAACTGCTCAACCGGCAGATGCCCCGTCTGCAGGACGAGAAGCCCCAGGCGCTCTGCCAGTATGCGGGCAAGGTGGTCCTCGTGGTGAATACCGCCAGCTTCTGCGGCTACACGCCGCAGTACAAGGCGCTCGAAGCCCTCTCGGCGCGTTATGCGGACAAGGGGCTGGTGGTGCTCGGTTTTCCGTCCGGTGACTTCGGCAACCAGGAGTACGGCAGCAACAAGGAAATCGCCGAGTTCTGCGAGAACACCTTCAACGTGAAGTTCCCGATGTTCAGCAAGAGCAACGTGGCCGCCGGAAAATCCGACCTGAACCCGCTGTTCGCCGATCTGGCCAAGCGCACGGGCCAGTCGCCCAAGTGGAACTTCCACAAGTACCTGATCTCGCGCGACGGCAAGCAGGTCATGAGCTTCGCGTCCGGCGTCAGTCCGGACAGCACGCAGTTCACCCAGGCGGTGGACAAGCTGGTCGCGCAACCGCAATGAGCAGGTCGCCGCTGCGCTGAACCGGAAAACCTGATCTCCCGCGCCACCATCGCTTGTAAAAGCTGAACGAAAGGCGCGGGATTTGGCAATCGGCGCGCCTGTGGCGAGGGGTCGTCATCACCCTGAAAACTGTCCCGGCTAGGCGGGACAGCGGTGACAGTTGCTCACCTATTCGTTCATCGGTGGGATGACATCGACCGCGATGCGCTGCACCATGACGGCTCGTTCAACACATCGCTGAAGACAGACATCAGCGTCGACAGCCGGTAGCAGCGCTCCCTTTGAGGACGCTTAAACGGGCCGGAAGGCGCAGCGGTCTGGGAGGGCATTCCGGGTTTCCACCGATCCCGGCAGCGATGGGAGTACAGTCAACGCATCCACTTTCAGCCGCAAGACCTGCTTCCTCGTGAAGCTGCAATCCCGAGGCCTTTCTCCTCCTCCTCCCTCCCTCCCTCGTTGGCCAGGGGCGTCTTGAGGCTACTTTTATACCCAGGGCTTCCGCATCCGCGGAGGCCCTTTGTATTTGCGCCGGGAGGAGTCGAGGAGGTCCGGCAGGACGACAGGCTCAGGCGAGCCAGCCCTTGCGCCGGAAGTAGATGAAGGGCGCGGTGACCGACGCGATCATCAGTCCGATCGCGAAGACGTAGCCGTACTTCCAGTGGAGTTCCGGCATGCCCTCGAAGTTCATGCCGTAAACGCTGGCGATCAACGTCGGCGGCAGCAGCGCGACGCTCGCGACCGAGAAGATCTTGATGATCTTGTTCTGGTTGATGTTGATGAAGCCGACGGTGGCATCCATCAGGAAGTTGATCTTGTCGAAGAGGAAGGCCGTGTGCGAGTCGAGCGAATCGATGTCGCGCAGGATCTGCCGGGATTCCTCGAACTGCTCCGCATTGAGCATGCGGCTGCGCATCATGAAGCTGACCGCACGGCGCGTGTCCATCACGTTGCGGCGGATGCGGCCGTTCAGGTCTTCCTCGCGGGCGATCGCCGCGAGCACCGCGCCGGCCTCGGTGTCGTTGACGTCCTTCTTCAGCACGCGCGCGCTGACCTTCTCGAGGTTGTCGTAGATGCCCTCGAGCACGTCGGCGGAGTACTCCGCATCGGCGTCGTAGAGCTTGAGCAGCACGTCCTTGGCATCCTCGATCAGCGCGGGGATGCGGCGCGCGCGCAGGCGCAGCAGCCGGAACACCGGCAGGTCCTCGTTGTGGACCGAGAACAGCACGTTGTTGAACAGGATGAAGGCCACGCGCACGTTGCGCGGCGCTTCCATGTCGTCGATCAGGAAGTCGGAGCGGATGTGCAGCTCGCCGTTGTCCTCTTCGTAGAAACGGGCGGACTCTTCCAGATCCTCGTCGACGATGTCCTCGGGGATCACCAGGCCGAAGCGCTCGCGGATCCAGTCCTTCTCCTGCGGCGTGGGCGACTCCAGGTCGACCCAGACCGGGTCGCGGCCGTCGTCCGTGCGCGCGAGCAGTTCGGCGGCGGTCGCGATCTCCTCCTGGACCATGCCTCCCTTGAGGCGGCCGTTGTCCAGCGTGAAAACATTGAGCATGCAGGTCCTTCGTCGGCGGTGACGCGCTCTGGCGAACGCGCAAGCCTGAGTGCGCGTTGACGGACCCTCGGGATCGTCGCGGCGCAGGATTTGTCAGGGAGCGGGCGGCGCCGGAAAGCGGCGCGCGCGGGATGCAGGTCGAAGGTGGCCCGTCTCACTCCGGACAAGCGTCGCGGCGGCGTTGGTGCGGTGACGCGGAACGCTCAGAAGCTGCGGCGGATTGACGCTGGAGTGGATGGCCACCGAGGGTGGTCGCTGTCCAAGGGAAACTCCAGTAATCGGGACACGGAATTATCACATCGCGTCCTCGGGGGCGGCAAGGAAGAGCGCTCAGGAGCGTCCGCCGCACAACACCCAGCATTCGAGCACGGACCTCGCCATGCCGCAAGGCGGGAATATTCGCCCCCAAACCTTGCTTTTGATCACTTGCCCAGGTCCCGGATCGGGTGCAGACTGGACTCGTCTTCTTCATCGATGTCGCCTCAGAACCCGCATGCCATCGGCCCTCGCGGCCTTCCGGGTCCCTCGCGGACCGTTCATTCCGACGCCATCTCCTGATCCCTCCATCCGCTCCCGAACGCTTCCGACTCCCGGTCGGCGGCGTGGCCTTCCACCCACATCGATTTCTCCACCGCCTCAAGGCCCCCACCCCCAGGACCACCCCAAGACCCTGAACCGCTCTTTTCCCGCGGCATCCGCCGCCGACTCCGACCCGTTTCCGACCAAGCCCTTGTGAAAGGAGGCTTTATGAACCTGACCATCAGCGGCCACCATCTCGAAGTGACACAGGCTCTGCGTGAGTACGTGCTGAACAAGTTGAGCCGGGTCATCCGGCACTTTGACCAGGTCGTGGACATCAACGTCCTGCTGACCGTGGAGAAGCAGAAGGAGAAGGATCGACGCCAACGCGCGGAAGTCACGTTGCATGTGAAGGGACGGGAGATCTTCTGCGAGCACTCGCACGAGGACCTCTACGCGGCCATCGACGAGCTGATGGACAAGCTGGATCGGCAGGTCTGCCGCCACAAGGACCGTGTGCAGAACCATCATCACGAATCGGCCAAGCGCATGGACTTGAACGCCGGATGACCGGCCCCCGTCGCGGCCCAGGCCGGCGGCGAGACCTCCCGCGGACCTCGGGGATTTCCCGGGGTTCCGCCCGCAAGGCGGCCCATCGGGCCGCCTTTTTGCCGAGAATTGTTGCAATGCAACACCAAGGACGACGTTTTCACAGGAGCGTCGCATCCGTCACACCCCTGCCGGTGGCGGGATTCCTATAATCCTGTCCCTCAACCTTCGAATCTGCGCCCCGCTGGTGCGCAGTGCTGCTCCCCCAGCCCGCCGGTCGTCGTGACTGGCACATGCCCGATGAACCGTCTCGCCGCCATCCTTCCCGCCAGCAACGTGCTGGTCGATGTGGACGCTTCCAGCAAAAAGCGGGTCTTCGAACACGCGGGGCTGCTCTTCGAGAACAACCATTCCATTTCCCGCGCCGCGGTCACGGACAACCTGTTCGCCCGGGAACGTCTGGGGTCGACCGGACTGGGCCATGGCGTCGCCATCCCGCACGGCCGGATCAAGGGCCTGAAGAATCCGCTGGCCGCCGTGCTGCGCGTGCAGCAGCCGATCGGCTTCGACGCGCCGGACGACGAACCGGTCACGCTGCTGATCTTCCTGCTGGTGCCCGAAGCGGCGACGCAGAGACACCTCGAGATCCTGTCCGAGATCGCGGAGATGCTGTCCGACCGCGAACTGCGCGAGCGCCTCAAGACCGAGTCCGACGCCGCGACGGTGCATCGCCTGATCGCCGACTGGGAACCGCTGAAGTCGGTCGCCTGAGCGCCGACGCAGCACGCCGCCTCCTCACCGCCACGACCACGGCCCACCGCACTTGAAAGCCACCTCCATCAGCGCGGACCGGTTGTTCGAGGAACACCGCGAAGCCTTGCGTTGGGAGTGGATCGCCGGCCACGCGCATCCTGAGCGCCGCTTCGACGAAGCCGCACTGCGCGACGCGCAGTCGGCCGCCGACCTGGTCGGCTACCTGAACTACATCCATCCGTACCGCGTCCAGATCGTGGGCCGGCGCGAGGTCGGCTACCTGAGCCAGGCTTCCGGCGACGTGCTGGACCGCCGCATCGCGCGCATCGTCACGCTGGAACCGCCGGTGATCATCGTCGCCGACGACCAGGTCCCGCCGGACCGCCTGGTCGCCATGTGCGACCGCGCCGAGATCCCGCTGTTCACCACCGCCGAAAGCGCTGGCCACGTCATCGACCTGGTGCGCGCCTACCTCGCGCATGTCTGCGCCAACCGCACGACGCGGCACGGCGTGTTCATGGACATCCTCGGCCTGGGTGTGCTGCTGACCGGCGAATCCGGCCTCGGCAAGAGCGAACTGGGCCTGGAGCTGATCAGCCGTGGCCACGGTCTGGTGGCGGACGACGCGGTGGACTTCTTCCGCATCGCGCAGACGGCGATCGAAGGCCGCTGCCCCGAACTGCTGATGAACCTGCTGGAAGTCCGCGGCATCGGCCTGCTGGACATCAAGGCGATCTTCGGCGAGACGGCGGTGCGCCGGAAGATGCGGCTCAAGCTGATCGTGCACCTGGTCCGCAAGGAGACGATGGAGCGCGACTTCGAACGCCTGCCCTACGAGCCGCTGTACGAGGACGTGCTGGGCATGCCGGTGCGCAAGGTCGTGATCGCCGTGGACGCGGGCCGCAACCTGGCCGTGCTGGTCGAGGCCGCCGTGCGCAACACCATCCTGCAGCTGCGCGGCATCGACACCTACCGCGAGTTCGTCGAGCGCCATCAACGCGCGATCGAGCAGGGCCTCAACGACACGAACTGAGGACCCGCCCGGCTTATCGGCCGGTCGATCCCGCCATGAAGAAGGGGCTCCAGCGGAGCCCCTTGTCGTCTGAGCCGCGGAGACAGGCGCCGATCAGCGGACGACCTTGTTCGGGCAGTCCTTCTTCACGCAGTTCGCATACAGCGCGAGCGAGTGCTCCTGCAGCTGGAAGCCGCGATCCAGCGCGATGGCGTGCTGACGCTCCTCGATCTGCGGATCGTAGAACTCCTCGACGAAGCCGCAGGTCAGGCACACGAGGTGATCGTGGTGATGCCCCTCGTTGAGCTCGAACACGGCCTTGCCGGACTCGAAGTGGTTGCGCGACAGCAATCCCGCCTGCTCGAACTGCGTGAGCACGCGATAGACCGTCGCGAGACCGATGTCCGCGCGTTCATCGAGCAAAGCTTTGTAAACGTCCTCGGCGGTCATGTGCCGCTGTTGGGTCGTCTGGAAGATCTCGAGGATCTTGATGCGGGGCAAGGTGGCCTTGAGCCCGCTGTTCTTGATTTCGTCTGACCGGTTCATGGGGTTGGCGCCTGCGGAGAGCGTGGGTGCGTGCCGCTAGAATCCGCCGATCATAGTCCTAGCGCCTCGGCCGAGACGTGCCATGTCATTGAATTTCCGTATCCCCCGCATTGCACGCCGGAACGCCACGGGCGCCGCCGTGGCCGGCCTGGCCCTGGGTCTCCTGACGCTGGGTGGCTGCTCGCAGATGCCCAAGTTCGACGCGCTCTCCGTCAGCGGCGAGAAGGTGCTCGGCCTGGTCACGCCGTATCGCGTCGAAATCGTCCAGGGCAACGTCGTCACCAAGGAGCAGATCGCGGCCCTGAAGCCCGGCCTGACGCGCGCGCAGGTGCGCGACGTGCTCGGCTCGCCGCTGCTGACCGACGTCTTCCATGAGGCCCGCTGGGACTACGTGTTCACGATCCGGCGCCAGGGCGCCGCACCGCAGAACCGCCACATCCTGCTGACCTTCGACGGCGACCAGCTGTCGAAGATCGACGCGCCGGACGACCTGCCGACCGAGAAGGAATTCATCGCGTCGATCAACACGCTGAAGCTCCGCGGCAAGGAGCCCAAGCTCGAGTTGACGGACGAGGAGCGCAAGGCGCTGCCGCCGCCGGTGCGCACCGCCGCGGCCTCGGCGCCGGAGCCGATCGGCCCGACGCGCGACTACCCGCCGCTGGAGCCCCGTCGATGAGCCGTCTGCGGATCGCGATCACCGGCGCGTCCGGCCGCATGGGCCGCATGCTGGTCGAGGCGGTGCTGGCATCGGACGACCTCGAACTGGCGGCCGCGCTCGATCGCGACGGCAGCCCCGCGCTGGGCCAGGATGCCGGCGCCTTCCTCGGCCAGACCACGGGCGTGGCGATCTCCAGCGACGTCAAGGCCGGCCTGGCCCAGGCGGACGTGCTGATCGACTTCACCCGCCCCGAAGGCACGATGGCGCACCTCGCGCTGTGCGCCGAGCTGGGCGTGCGGACCGTCATCGGCACCACCGGCTTCAGCCCGGACGAGAAGGCGAAGATCGGCGAGTTCGCGCAACGCGCCGCCGTCATGATGGCGCCCAACATGAGCGTGGGCGTGAACGTCGTGCTCAAGCTGCTGCAGCAGGCGTCCAAGGCGCTGGCGCAGGGCTACGACATCGAGATCGTCGAGGCCCACCACCGCCACAAGGTCGACGCGCCCAGCGGCACCGCGCTGAAGATGGGCGAAGTCGTCGCCGAAGCGCTCGGCCGCGACCTGAAGACCTGCGCCGTCTACGGCCGCGAAGGCGTGACCGGCGAGCGCGATCCGTCGACGATCGGCTTCGCGACCGTGCGCGGTGGCGACGTGATCGGCGACCACACCGTGATGTACCTGGGCGTCGGCGAACGCATCGAGATCAGCCACAAGGCCTCGAGCCGCGCCACCTTCGCACAGGGCAGCCTGCGCGCGGCGCGCTTCCTGGGCGAGCGCAAGACCGGCCTGTTCGACATGAACGACGTGCTCGGCATCGCCTGAGCCCGCGACCGCCCCTGATCGGCGCCCGACCCGCGACGCGATGACCGAACTGATCCACCTCTGGCAAGCGGGCGACGGTGTCGCCCGTTTCGTTTCCCTGCTGCTGCTGACGATGTCGGTGTGCAGCTGGGTGCTGATCTTCTGGCGCGGCTGGACATTGGCCCGGGCGCGGACCGACCTCGGCCGCGCGCTGCCGGTGTTCTGGGCGGCGCCCGACGTCGGCCAGGGGCGCGACCAGCTGAAGACCCTCGATCGCGGCGCCTTGATGCTGCCGCTGATCGACGCCGCGATGCAGGACAGCGCGCCGGGCACGTTGGCCGCTTCCGCGCAGAGGACCTCGCAGCTGACGCGCCGCCTGCGCGACGCGCTGCATGCCGTGCTGAACGGCCTGAGCCGGGGCCAGGTCGTGCTGGCGACGATCGGCGCCACCGCCCCCTTCGTCGGCCTGTTCGGCACGGTCTGGGGCATCTACCACGCGCTGCTGAGCATCTCGTCGACCGGCAACTTCAGCCTGGACAAGGTCGCCGGCCCGGTCGGCGAGGCGCTGATCATGACTGCCGCCGGCCTGGCCGTGGCGATCCCGGCGGTGCTGGCCTACAACCTGTTCGGCAAATGGGTCGCCGCCTGCGAGGCCGAGCTCGAAGGTTTCGCGCACGACCTGCGCGAGCTCGTCGGCGGCGCCTGAGCGCCCTGCCCGACCGCTCCCCCCGGACCCGCACGCGATGAAGTTCGGCCGCCTCGAACGCCGCGAAGCGCCCAAGCCGATGGGCGAGATCAACATGACGCCGCTGATCGACGTCATGCTGGTGCTGCTGGTGATCTTCATCATCGCGGCGCCGCTGATGGGCAGCGCGCTCAAGCTGGATCTGCCCAAGAGCGACGCCGCGTCGCCCGCGCCCGGCGCGAGCTTCATCGCGCTGTCGATCACGCCCGAGGGCGAGTACGTGCTGGGCGAGGACAAGCTCGATGCCAAGGCCATGCGCGAGCGCCTGGCGCAACTGGCCCAGCGCCAGCCCGATGCCGAACTGCGCCTGAGTGCCGACCAGTCCGTGCCCTACGGCAAGGTCGCGCAGCTGATCGGCTGGGCGCAGAAGGCAGGGCTGAACCGGATCGCGTTCGTCGCCGAGAACGGCGAGCCCGCCGATGGCACCGGACCTGACAAGGGCGTCACGCCTCCCCCGAAGCGCTGATCGCTCACCCCCGCTGGGTGGCCCGCCCACAGAGGATGGGGCGGCCGCGCGCGGCCTCCTACAATCGACGGCTACGTTGCCCGAGCCACCATGAACGAGAAATACGCCCCCTCCGAGGTCGAACAGGCCGCCCGCGATCACTGGAACGCCCGCGACGCCTACCGCGTCGTCGAGGACGCGTCCAAGCCGAAGTTCTACGCCTGCTCCATGCTGCCCTACCCGAGCGGCAAGCTGCACATGGGCCATGTCCGCAACTACACGATCAACGACATGTTGACGCGTCAGCTGCGCATGAAGGGCTACAACGTGCTGATGCCGATGGGCTGGGACGCCTTCGGCCTGCCCGCGGAGAACGCGGCGATGAAGAACAAGGTGCCGCCGGCCGCGTGGACCTACGACAACATCGCGTACATGAAGTCGCAGATGCAGGCCATGGGGCTGGCGATCGACTGGTCGCGCGAGATCGCCACCTGCAAGCCGGACTACTACCGCTGGAACCAGTGGCTGTTCCTGAAGATGCTGGAAGCCGGCATCGCCGAGCGCCGCACGCAGGTCGTGAACTGGGATCCGATCGACCAGACCGTGCTGGCCAACGAGCAGGTCATCGACGGCAAGGGCTGGCGCTCGGGCGCGACGATCGAGAAGCGCGAGATCCCCGGCTACTACCTGAAGATCACCGACTACGCCGAGGAACTGCTGGCGGCGGTGGCCGATCCGTCGGACCAGAACTACCTGTCGGGCTGGCCGGAGCGCGTGCGCCTGATGCAGGAGAACTGGATCGGCAAGAGCGAGGGCGTGCGCTTCGCCTTCCCGCACGCGATCGCCGGCGAGGACGGCCAGCCCATCCAGGGCGGCCTGCTCTACGTCTTCACGACGCGCGCCGACACGATCATGGGCGTGACCTTCTGCGCCGTCGCGCCGGAGCACCCGCTGGCCGCGCACGCCGCGAAGACCCACCCCGCGCTGGCCGCGTTCATCGAGGAATGCCAGCAGGGCGGCACGACCGAGGCCGAGCTGGCCACGCAGGACAAGAAGGGGCTGTCGACCGGCCTCTTCGTGACGCACCCGCTGACCGGCGAGCAGATCGAGGTCTGGGTCGGCAACTATGTGCTGATGAGCTACGGCGACGGCGCCGTGATGGGCGTGCCCGCGCATGACGAGCGCGACTTCGCCTTCGCGAAGAAGTACGGCATCGCGATCAAGCAGGTCGTGGCGGTGGGCGAGGAGGCCTACTCGACCGACGCCTGGGCCGAGTGGTACGGCGACAAGCAGCGCGGCCTGTGCATCAACTCCGGCGTGCTGGACGGCCTGACGCACAAGCAGGCGGTGGACAAGGTGGCCGAGCTGGTCGGCACCAAGGGCCTGGGCGAGAAGAAGACGACCTGGCGCCTGCGCGACTGGGGCGTCAGCCGCCAGCGCTACTGGGGCACGCCGATCCCGATCATCCATTGCGCCACCTGCGGCGCGGTGCCGGTCCCCGAGAAGGACCTGCCCGTCGTGCTGCCCGAGGACTGCATCCCCGACGGCAGCGGCAATCCGCTGAACAAGCGCGCGGACTTCCTGGACTGCAGCTGCCCGAAGTGCGGCGCCGCGGCCAAGCGCGAGACGGACACGATGGACACCTTCGTGGACAGCTCGTGGTACTTCATGCGCTATTGCGACGCGACCAATCCGGAGCAGATGGTCGCCGCCGGCACCGACTACTGGATGCCGATGGACCAGTACATCGGCGGCATCGAGCACGCGATCCTGCACCTGCTGTACGCGCGCTTCTGGACCAAGGTCATGCGTGACCTGAAGCTGATCAAGTTCAGCGAACCCTTCACCAACCTGCTGACGCAGGGCATGGTGCTGAAGGGCGCCTTCTCCCGCAAGCCGGAAGACGCCGGCAAGAACTACTACTGGGAACACGAGGTCGACGTCATCCGCAACGAGCACGGCGTGCCGACCGGCGGCACGCTGAAGGCCGACGGCCTGCCGCTCGAGTACGAGATGACGACGATGTCGAAGTCGAAGAACAACGGCGTCGACCCGCAGGCCCTGATCGACGAGTACGGCGCCGACACGGCCCGCCTGTTCGTGATGTTCGCGTCGCCGCCCGAGCAGACGCTCGAGTGGAACGACGCCGGCGTCGAAGGCGCGCACCGCTTCCTGAAGCGCGTCTGGGGCTTCGGCACCAAGCACGTGGACGCGATCAAGGCCGGTGGCGCGGACTTCGCCGCGCTGAACGACGACGGCAAGGCGCTGCGCCGCGAGGTCCACCTGGTGCTGAAGCAGGTCTCGTACGACTACGAGCGCATGCAGTACAACACCGTAGTCTCCGGCGCGATGAAGCTGCTGAACGCGCTGGAAGGCTTCAAGGCCGAAGGCCAGTCGGCGGCGGTTCGCGAAGGCTTCTCGGTGCTGCTGCGCGTCATCTACCCGGCCTGCCCGCACATCGCGCATGCGCTGTGGAACGAGCTCGGCTTCGCCGCCGAACTGGGCGAACTGCTGGACGCCGCCTGGCCGCAGGTCGACGAGTCGGCGCTGGTGCAGGACCAGATCGAGCTGATGCTGCAGGTCAACGGCAAGCTGCGCGGCGCGATCAAGGTGGCGGCCTCGGCCGACAAGACCGCGATCGAGGCGATCGCGCTGGCCAGTCCGGACTTCGAGAAATTCGCCGAAGGCAAGGCGCCCAAGAAGGTCGTCATCGTGCCGGGTCGTCTCGTCAACGTGGTGGTGTGAGCATGATGAAGCGCCGTGATCTGCTGTCGTCGTTCGCGTCCTTGGGCGCGCTGGGTACCGTGGGCGCGGCCGGCCTTCTGACGGGCTGCGGCTTCGAGCTGCGCAAGGAACCGGTCTACCACTTCAAGACGCTGGCGCTGACCGGCTTCGTCCCGCACTCGCCGCTGGCGCAGGAGCTGCGCCGGCAGGTGCAGCGCAGCACCGTCCGCCTGGTCGAGGACCCGAACCGCGCGGACGTGATCATCGACGCCGAGCGGGAGATCCGCGATAAGACCTCGGTGGCGACGACCGCGGCGGGCCAGATCACGGAATGGCAGCTGCGGCTGTCGCTGGACTACTCGCTGCGCACGGCCGGCGGGGACATCCTGCTGCCCCGCACCGAGCTGCGCCTGACGCGCGACATGAACTACAGCGAAAGCGCGGCGCTGGCAAAGGAGCAGGAAGAGAACTCGCTGCAGAAGGCCATGCAGGTGGAAGCCGTCGGCCTGCTGCTGCGCCGCCTCGCGGCGGTGCACCTCCCCACCTGACCCGGGACGGACCGCGCGCATGCAGATCAAGGGCGACGCACTCGCCGGCCACCTGGCCAAGGGACTCAAGCCGGTGTACGTGGTGCACGGTGACGAGCCGCTGCTCGCGCAGGAGGCCGCCGATGTCCTGCGCGCCGAGGCGCGCAAGCAGGGCTACAACGAGCGGCAGGTCTTCATCGTCAGCGGCGCGCACTTCGACTGGGCCTCGGTGATCGCGGCCTCCCAGGCGATGAGCCTGTTCGCCGACAAGCAGCTGATCGAGATCCGCATTCCTGGCGGCAAGCCGGGCAAGGACGGCTCGGACGCGCTGCAGCGTTACGTCGACGGCCTGCCGCCGGACGTGCTGACGCTGGTGACCCTGCCCCGCCTGGACAAGACCCAATTGAGCAGCGCCTGGTTCACGGCGCTGGACAGCGCCGGCGTGTCGGTGAAGGTCGATCCGGTCGAGCGGCGCGAGCTGCCTGCCTGGATCGCCCGGCGCCTGCAGCAGCAGGGGCAGCCGGTCGCGGCGGGACCGGACGGCCAGCGGGCGCTGGAGTTCTTCGCCGACCGCGTGGAAGGCAACCTGCTCGCCGCGCACCAGGAATTGCAGAAGCTCGCGCTGCTGCACCCGGCCGGCGAGCTCAGCCTGCAGCAGATCGAGGCCGCCGTGCTGGACGTGGCGCGTTTCGACGTCTTCAAGCTCAGCGAGGCGCTGCTGAGCGGCAAGGTGGGCCGCGTGCTGCGCATGCTCGACGGCCTGAAGGCCGAGGGCGAGGCCGCCGTGCTGGTGCACTGGACGATGGCCGAGGACATCCGCGGCCTGAAGCGCGTCCACGACGCGGTGGCCGCGGGCAAGCCGCTGCCGATGGCCTTGCGGGAGTCCCGCATCTGGGGCCCGAAGGAGCGCCTCTTCGAGCGCATCGTGCCGCAACTGCACGGGGCGGCGCTGACGCGGCTGGTCGTCGCCGCGCAGATCTGCGACGGCATCGTCAAGGGTCTGCGCCACCCGGAATGGCCGGCCGACCCCTGGGAAGCGCTGGGGCGATTGGCCCTCCTGCTGGAGCAAGCCCTGCGCCCGCCGGCCCAGAAAACCCGCTATGGTTGACGCTTGTCGTCCACCTGGCGTCGCTGATGAGTCCCTTCCGTTCCGCCCCCTTGTCGATGGCCGCCGCGATGCTGTCGGGCGTGTTCCTGAGCGCGACCGCGGCCCACGCAGCGGACTGGACGATCCAGGTCCGTGACGCCGACGGCGCGCCCGTGCCGAATGCGGCCGTCGCCGTCGAACTGAAAGGCCAGCCGGCCAAGCCGGCCGCGGGCGTCGTCGCCCAGATGGCCCAGCGCGACCGTCAGTTCCAGCCCCAGCTGCTGGTGGTGCAGACCGGCACCGCGGTCAACTTTCCCAACTTCGACACCGTCCGCCACCACGTCTATTCGTTCTCGCCGACGAAGAAGTTCGAGCTCAAGCTGTACTCGGGCACGCCGTCGGAGCCGGTGGTCTTCGACAAGCCGGGCGTGGCCCAACTGGGTTGCAACATCCACGACCGGATGAGCGCGCACATCGTGGTCGTCGACACGCCGGCCTTCGGCATCACGGACGCCAAGGGCGAGGTCAGGCTGAACCTGCCGCCCGGCGACCACCGCCTGCGGCTGTGGGCATCGCGCCTGGGCAATGCCGCTCCGACCGCGCAGCCGCTGACGGTGGGGGCGAGTGCGACCGGTGTGCTGAAGGTCGAGCTGAAGGACTGACGCGCGATGCGCTGGCCGGACTTCCTCAACCTGCGGCGGCTGGAAGGGCGCATCGTCGCGTTGTTCCTGGCGTTGCTGCTGGTGGTCCAGCTGCTCAACCTCGCGCTGATCGACCAGGGCATCGGACGCAATGCCCGCGCGCAGGTGACCGAGGAACTCGAGGCCGGCGAACGCATCCTGGTCCAGCTCATCGACGAGGACAACCAGCAGCGCGGGTTGGTGGCCGATCTGCTGCAGTCCGACTACGGCCTGCGCCAGCTCGTGTCCGCCGGCATCCAGGGCGAGGAACTGCGCGCCATGCTGCAGGACGTCTTCACCAACCTGAGCGAGCGCGGCGACGCCGCGTTCATCGGGTATGCGGACGATTCGTTCAAGCTGGTGACGGCGACCGACGCGATCGCGGCGAAGGTGACACCGCTGCTGCGCGGCGTCACCCGCGAGCAACAGGGCCGCGCGCAGAGCCAGTTGCTGCTGCTGGACGGGAAGGCCTACCAGGTCGTGGTCGCGCGGATGCGCGCCGCGGGCCTGGGCGGCTGGATCTTCACCGGGTTCGAACTGAAGAGCGACCAGCTGCAGGAACTCAAGCGCATCGTGCGCATCCAGGGCGTGCTGCTGGCGCAATCGGCGACGGGGCAGTGGCAGGTGCTCGCGTCGGTGCTCGATCCGGCCGCGACCGCCCGTGCGGTCCAGTCGTTGCCCACACTGGGCGCAGCGGACCGCGACGCGAGAACCTTCCATCTGCCGCTCGACGACGAGTTGTTCCAGGCGCGGCTGCAACCGCTGGCGCACGGCGGCGACACCGACAAGTCGGTGGCGGTGCTGCTGTTGCGCTCGGTCGATGAAGCGCTGGCGCCCTACCGCCGGTTGCAATGGATGCTGCTGGGGCTGAGCGGCGTCGGCGTGCTGCTGTTCGCGATCGGCGCGGTGTTGACGGCACGGCGCATCAGCGGGCCGGTGAAGGCGCTGGCGAGCGCGGCGCACCGGCTCGGTCAAGGCGACTATGCGCAGCCCGTCACGCGGCCCTCGCGCGACGAGATCGGCGATCTCGCGGAGGCCTTCGAGGCGATGCGCCAGGGCATCCGGGCGCGCGAGGAAGAGGTGAACCGGCTCGCGTTCTGGGATCCGCTGACGGACCTGCCGAACCGCGAGCAGTTCCATCAGGCGCTGGCGAGACGGATGGCGGAGAGCGAGGAACGCTTCTCGCTGTTGATGCTGAACCTGGACCGCTTCAAGCACGTCAACGACGTGCTGGGGCGCCCGTTCGGCGACCGGCTGCTGCGGGCGGTGGCGGATCGGCTGCGGCACCTGCTGAAGGACGAGGTCAGCCTGATCGCGCGCGTGGGCGGGGACGAATTCCTGCTGCTGATCGACGGCGCCGGCGCGACGCGGGCCGAGGCGATCTGCAAGCGCATCCAGCGCGACTTCGAACGCGCCCTGAGCATCGACGACCAGACGGTGGACCTGTCGGCGGGGATGGGCGTGGCGCTGTACCCGCAGCACGGGCGTGATCCGCTGCTGCTGCTGGCGCGGGCGGAACTGGCCATGCATGCGGCCAAGCGCGGCCAGAGCGGGTGCGAGGTCTACGCCCCCAGCATGGATGCGGCGAGCCAGGAATCGCTCTCGCTGCTGAGCGAGTTGCGGCACGCGATCGACGCCGGGGAACTCCGCCTGTTCCTGCAGCCGAAGGTGGACCTGCACGGCCAGAAGATCGCGGGCGCAGAGGCGCTGGTGCGCTGGCAGCACCCGACGCGCGGCTTGGTGCCGCCGATGGAGTTCATCCCCTTCGCCGAGCAGACGGGCTTCATCCGCCAGATCACCGCGTGGGTACTGCACGCGTCGGCGCAGGCGTGGATGGGCTTGCAGCGGGACGGTCTGGCGCTGCCGATCAGCGTGAACCTGTCGACGCGCGACCTGATGGACCAGGACCTGCCGATCAAGGTGGCGGACCTGGTCGCGGGCGTGCCGCCGCCGGCGCTGTGCCTGGAGATCACCGAGTCCGCGATCATGGACGACCCGCAGCGCGCGCTGCAGACGCTGGAGCAGTTGCACGCGCTGGGCTTCAAGCTGTCGATCGACGACTTCGGCACGGGCTACTCGTCGCTGGCCTACCTCAAGCAGCTGTCGGTGGACGAGTTGAAGATCGACCGCAGCTTCGTGATGAACATGGAGCGCGACATCGACGACGCGAAGATCGTGCGCTCGACGATCGAGCTCGCTCACAACCTGGGGCTGACGGTGGTGGCGGAAGGGCTGGAGACGGCCAAGCAATGGACGCTGCTGCAGACGCTGGGCTGCGACCAGGGGCAGGGCTACTTCCTGTCGCGGCCGATGCCGGCGGAGAAGTTCGCCGACTGGCTCCGCGGCTGGCAGCCGCCGGATCTCGACGACGCGCAGGCGAACACGATCCTGGCTGGGCTGTGAGGGACAGGTCTTGCCTGGTGTGAACGTCGGTCAAGTTTGATTCACTCACTCGTGCGATCAAGCCCCTCAAGGCTGCTCCCGCTGATTGGGGATGCGATCTCCCCCTCTGAAGCGATTTCTTTTTGCAGGACCTACCGAGATGATTCACGCAGATCTGGAACCCGAACTGGAGGCCATCGTGCTGAATCTGATCGAGAGCGGAAAGTATTCGTCGCGCACACAGGTGCTGCGCGACAGCGTGGAGCTGCAGGCTTGGCGCGAGGCCAGGTTGAAGGCGTTCGAGGACTCCTTCGCCGAAGGCGTTGCCGAGGCGGCCACCAGTGAGGGCGAAAGCGTCGAAGACGTTTTCCTGCCGTTGATCGCCAAGTACCAGGCCCTGGCGGACTCGAAGAAGTGATCGTCCGCCTTCTTCGGAAGGCGCGGGCAGATCTGGACTCCATTGGCGAATACATCGCGCGGGACAACCCTTCGCGTGCCCCGTCGTTCCTGGCCGAACTGATGGCCAAGGTCAACGGGCTGTCGACCATGGCTGAGTCATTTCCGTCCGCCCGCCTTCGCCCCTACCCTCACATCCGGCGCCGCAGTCATGGGCGATACGGCATCTTCTACTCCGTGAACGTCATGGCACAGCGTGTCATGGTTCATCGCATTCTTCATTCATCTCAAGACCTCGCGAGGGCCTTCAATGCTTGAAAACAAACCAGACTCAGCACACTGCATGACCGAGATCGGAACAACCAAGAGTCGACACGCCAACCGCATTGCTTGGATGAAGGCGTTTGAAGAATCCATCTCTCGCGGCAAGGCTGCGGCCACAGCAGGGAAAGGCAAACCCGCGGACGAAGTCTTCGATCGGCTGATCGCCAAATACCAGGCGATGGCGGACGCGAAAGAGGGATCGCGTTCCTAACCCTGACTGCTCAGGAGTCTCGGTCTTCGAGCGCATCGCACAGCGCCTCGAGGCCCGCGCGCACGGTCTGCGAGCGCACGGCATGCCTGTCACCGGTGAAGTGTTCCTTCCACACCCGAACGCGCTGCCGGCCGTGCATCAGCGCGAGCCACACTGTCCCGACCGGCTTGTTCTCGGTGCCGCCGCCCGGCCCGGCCACGCCGGTCACCGCGATCGCCCAGTCGATCGGCGCGTGTGCCACCAGGCCGCGCGCCATCTGCTCGGCCACCTCGCCGCTCACCGCGCCATGCAGCGTGATCAGCGCCGCCGGCACGCCGAGGAGCTCCGTCTTCGCCTGGTTGGTGTAGCTCACCACGCCGCGTTCGAACCATTGGCTCGAGCCCGCCAGGCTCGTGCACGCCGCCGCGATTAGACCGCCGGTGCAGGACTCCGCGGTGCCCATGCGCTCCTTGCGCTGGATCAGGGCCAGAGCGATGCGTTCGATCAGTTCGGATTCGTCGGGAAACAGCATGGGGATCTCCTCGTCGATGGATCTGGATGATCTGATCCGTGGATGGATGCGATCGGCGCCGGCGCCGGCGCCTCAGCGCTTCAGTGCAGCAAGGCCCTCGCGCCGGCCAACACCACAAGCGTACATGCAGCCGCCACGAGATCGTCGAACAGGATGCCGAAGCCTTGCCACACCGTCACCGGTTGCCCGGGCTCGATCTTGAACAGCGCATCGGCCCAGCGCACCGGGCCCGGCTTCGCCGCGTCGAAGAAGCGGAAGACGCCGAACGCCGCCAGCTGCCACCAGAAGCCCGCCGGCATGATCAGCCACAGCACGATCCAGATCGCGACGATCTCGTCCCACACGACCGAACCGGGATCGCAGGTCTTGAGGTTTCTTGCGGTGACCGTCGAGGCCCACCAGCCGATCGGGATGCTCGCGGCGATCACCACGCCCCACAGCAGCGGTGTCAGCCACAGGTTCAGGATCGCGAACGCGGCCCAGCCCCACAACGTGCCTACCGTTCCCGGTGCCTTCGGCGCCAGCCCGCTGCCGAAACCCATCGCGATCCAGTGCGCGGGATGCCTGGCCATGAAGCCGAAAGTGGGGCGCACCGCGCTCATGATTTGAAGTGATCGAAACTCTGCAGCGTGTCCTGCAGCGGACGCCCCGCGCCGTCGACGACGCGCAGGCCAGGTTGTTCATCGATGCGACCGACGCGGTACACCGGCGTGCCGGATGCCCGCCCCGCGTCGAGCACACGCTCGCGCGCATCAGCGGGCGCGGTGAACGCGAGTTCGTAGTCGTCGCCGCCGCTCAGCAGGCACAGCTGCTGGAGGTCCTCCGGCATCGCGCCCAGTACCGCCGAGCGGGGAGATCCGCCAGCCGCAAGGTCGCGCCGACGTTGGAACGCTTCAGCACATGGCTGATGTCGCCGGCCAGGCCGTCCGACACATCCACGGCGCTCGTCGCGATCCCACGCAGCGCGCGGCCTAGCGCGACGCGCGGCTCCGGCAGTTCCATCCGCATCCGCGCTTCGTCGAACTGCGCCGCGCTCAGCGACAGCGTGCCGCGGAACACTTCCAGCGCCAGCCGTGCATCGCCCAGCGTGCCGCTGACCCAGACGTCGTCGCCAGGCTTCGCGCCCGAGCGCAACAGGGCCTGGCCCGAAGGCACCTCGCCCATGGCGGTGATGTTGATGTTGAGCGGCCCCGCCGTCGTGTCGCCGCCGGCCAGCACGATGTGATGCGCGTCGGCGAGTTCGAACAGCCCCTGCGCGAAGCCCGCCAGGAAGGCCTCGTCGACACGCGGCAGCGCCAGCGACAGGAAGAAGGCCCGGGGCGTCGCGCCGCAGGCCGCGAGGTCGCTCAGGTTCACCGCCAGCGCCTTGTGGCCGAGCCGCCGCGGCGAGACCGTCGACAGGAAGTGCCGGCCTTCGACCAGCATGTCCGCCGTCACCAGCCACTGGTGGCCCGCCGACGGCGTCAGCACCGCGCAGTCGTCGCCGATGCCCAGCGTCACCGCGCCGCCCTCGGTCCGGCCGGCACGCCCCGCGCGGCCGAAGAAGCGGTCGATCAGGTCGAACTCGCCCAGCGGAGGTCCGTCCCGTCGCTCGGCCATGCCGGAACTGCCGGCAGATGCACCGGCGGATGCACCGGCAGACGCGCCGGATGCTTCAGAAGAATCACCCATGGGCGGCATTGTCGCCGCGCAGCAGGTTGGACAGCTCGACCGCGGACTTCACGTCCATCTTCTCGAAGACACGCGCGCGGTGGACTTCCACCGTGCGCACGCTGATGTTGAGCTGGTCCGCGATCAGCTTGTTGGGCAGGCCTTGCACGACCAGCTGCATCACCTCGCGCTCGCGCTCGGTCAGGTCGCCGACGCGATGCCCCAGCGCCGACTTCGCATCGCGCGCGGCGATCGCCTCGGCGCTCTGCGCCAGCGCATGCTCGACGCGGTCCACCAGCGCGTTGTCCGAGAACGGTTTCTCGACGAAGTCGTAGGCGCCCTGCTTCACCGCCGCCACCGCCGTCGGCACGTCGCCGTGGCCGGTCAGGAAGATCACCGGCAGCGTCTCCAGCAGGCCGCGCTCGATCAGCCGCTCGAACAGCGCCAGGCCGCTCATCCCGGGCATCCGGACGTCGAGCAGCAGGCAGCTCGGCGCCGACGGCCAGTCGCGCCCGCTGCGCGGCAGGCCGTCCAGCATCGATTCGAAGGCCTCGGCGCTGCCGAAGCCCTCGGACAGCAGGCGCCGCGACCGCAGCAGCCAGGCGAGCGCATCGCGCACCACTTCCTCGTCGTCGACGAGGTAGACCATCGGCAGGGACTGCGGCTTCATGGGGACGACTCTCCAGATCCAATGATGGGGAACCGGTCGGCGCCCGGCTTCTGCGCCGACCCGGGTGCATCCTCGCACGGCAGGCTGAACCGGAACTCGGTCCCGGTCGGCGACGCGGGCGCGACGCGGCTTTCGAAATCCATGGCGCCACCGTGCTGCTCCACGACCGTGCGGCACAGGCTCAGGCCCAGGCCCATGCCCTCGGTGCGGGTCGTGAAGAAGGGCGTGAACAGCTGGCGCGCCACTTCCGGCGGAATGCCCGGCCCGTGGTCGATCACCGCGAAGCTCAACCAGCGCGGCTGCAGCCGCTTCACCTGGATGATCAGCGCGCGATCGGCGAGCGGCGTCGGGCCATCCATCGCCTGGATCGCATTGCGGGTGAGGTTCAGCAGCACCTGCTCGACCATGGTCCGGTCGCAGCGCACGCGCGGCAGGCCCTTGGCGAGATCCATCTCGATGCGCGCACCGCTCTTGCGCGCCTGCAGCCGGATCAGCGGCAGCACCGCGTCCAGCAGCTGCTCGACGTTCACCCATTCGCGCGCCGCTTCGCGGCGTCTGACGAAGTCGTGCACGCTCTTGATCACGCGGCCGGCGCGTTCGGCCTGCTCCGCGATGCGCGTCACCGCCTGGCGCACCATCGCCGGCGTCTGCGGATCGTCGGCCTCGCGCACCATCAGGTTGATCGAGGCCGTCGCGTAGCTCGCGATCGCCGCCAGCGGCTGGTTCAGCTCGTGGCTCAGCAGCGACGCCATCTCCCCCACCGTCGCCAGCCGCGCGGTGGCCTGCAGCCGGTCCGACTGCTGGCGCGACAGTTCCTCGACCTTGCGCTGCGCGCTCAGGTCCAGCACCGCGCTCATCCAGCCGGTCTGCTGGCCTTCGGCATTCAGCAGCGGCGCCTCGTAGATCATGACCGGGAAGCGCTCGCCCGTGCTGCGCGCGAAGACCGTCTCGAAGCCCTCGCGCGGTGGCAGGCCGGCCTCCCAGCGCGCCTCGCGGTCGTGGTGGCGGCGCCAGTATTCGTCGGTGAACTCGGGCGGCCAGTACGGCGGTGCGTGCGGCGGACGGCCGGTGCCGACGACCTCCTCCGCCGGATAACCGACCATCGCGCAGAACGCCGGATTCACATAGCTGATGTTGCCGTCCAGGTCGCGCGCGCGCAGCCCGGTGATCAGCGAGTTCTCCATCGCCTGCCGGAACGCGAGCGACTCCGCCAGCGCGTGCTCCGCCTGCGCGCGCTTGCGGGTGTCGCGCGCCAGGATGATGACCAGCGCGAACAGCGCCATCGACAGACCGAGCACCAGCGCCGTCGCCAGGTTCGGAATCAGCTGTGGCCGTCCGGTGGCGTTGTCGACGCGCAGCTGCAGGCTCAGGCCCGGCAGGTCGAGCAGCCGCTCCGACAGGTAGAAGCCGGTGCCGCGCGTCAGGCCGGTGCGCGCCAGGCGCGTGCCGTCGCCTTCGACGAAGGACATCTCGAAGCGCCGTGCCTGGTCCTGCGAGACCGACTCCTCCAGCAGCGGCCGCAGGCCCATCGTCGCGACGACGTAGGAGCGCGGCTCCCCGGCACGCACGCGGGGCAGGCAGAGGTCGGCGACCTCCATGCCGTCGCCGCCGGGTCCCGGCACGAAATACGAGCGCGAGAACAGCGGCGTACCCTGCCGCAGCGCGGCGATGCAGGCGAGCTCGGTCTCGATCTGGAGCTGCTCGCGCGCGAGGATGGAGAACAGCGGCGGCGCATACGGCGAGTCGACCGCGCGGCGCACCTGGCGCTCGGAATCGCGCAGCTCGATGCGCAGCAGCACCCGGGTCTGGCGCAGCTGCGCGGCGGCGTTGCCGCGCCAGTCGTCATCCTCGGCCCACATCAGGCCCTGCAGCCCCTGCAGGTCGCGGCCGATCAGCTGCTTGGCACGTGCGGTCACCTCGGCGGCGGCCAGGTCCGACGCCTCCTGCGCGCGGGCCGCCTCATGACTCAAGGTCAGCGAGAGCAGCAGCGACTGCGCGACCAGCAGCAGCCCGACCAGCGTCCCCCACAGCAGGGCGCGACGCCAGCGCCGGGGCCGGACGCCCTGCGCCATCGGAGGAAAGGGGGCGGCGGGCCGCATGATGGTGGGAGCAGGCAAGCGGTGGTCGAACGGAAGGTCGGGCGAGGGTCGGGACGCGGGGCGCGAACGTGACGTCAACGTGGCGTGAAAGGCGCTTGAAAGGATCGCCCAGGCACGTGCCGCGTCATCCGTCTGCCGCGCGCGCGGGGCAGGCAGTATGGCGCGCGGGACGCCCCTGGCGATGCGCAGTTTCGCGTATGTGCCTGCGGCCCTGCCGACATGCAGCATACGCATAGTCCGCACTGCCGCCGTCGGGGCGGACTCCTACAATCGCCGACCCGGCCCACGACGGCGGACCGGTTTCAACCAGAAGAGTCCCCCATGTCCACGTCCGAAGAAAAACGTGCGCAGCTGCGCCAGGCCGCTCTCGAATATCACGAGTTCCCGACCCCCGGGAAGATCGCCATCGCGGCCACCAAGCAGCTGATCAACCAGCGTGACCTGGCCCTGGCGTACTCGCCGGGCGTGGCCGCCGCGTGCGAGGAGATCGTCGCCGATCCCGCCAACGCGTTCCGCTACACCTCGCGCGGCAACCTGGTCGCGGTGATCTCCAACGGCACCGCCGTGCTCGGCCTGGGCGACATCGGCCCGCTGGCCTCCAAGCCGGTGATGGAGGGCAAGGGCGTCCTGTTCAAGAAGTTCGCCGGCATCGATGTCTTCGACCTCGAGATCGACGAGAAGCACAACCTCGACAAGCTGGTCGACGTGATCGCCGCGCTGGAGCCCACCTTCGGCGGCATCAACCTCGAGGACATCAAGGCGCCGGACTGCTTCTACGTCGAGCGCGAGCTGCGCAAGCGGATGAAGATCCCCGTCTTCCACGACGACCAGCACGGCACCGCCATCGTGGTCGCCGCCGGCCTGCTCAACGGCCTGAAGGTCGCCGGCAAGGACATCAAGTCGGTGAAGCTGGTGACCTCGGGCGCCGGCGCTGCCGCCCTCGCCTGCCTGAACCTGCTGGTCAAGCTGGGCCTGCCGCGCGAGAACATCTGGGTGACCGATCTGGCCGGCGTGGTCTACGAAGGCCGCACCGAGCTGATGGACCCGGACAAGGCCGTCTACGCCCAGCCCACGGAACAGCGCAGCCTGCGCGACGTGATCGCCGGCGCGGACATCTTCCTGGGCCTGTCGGCGGGCGGCGTGCTCAAGCAGGACATGGTCGCTTCGATGGCGGCCCGGCCGATCATCTTCGCGCTGGCCAATCCGAATCCGGAGATCCAGCCGGAGGACGTCCACGCGATCCGCGGCGACGCGCTGATGGCCACGGGCCGGACGGACTATCCGAACCAGGTCAACAACGTCCTGTGCTTCCCGTACATCTTCCGCGGCGCCCTGGACTGCGGCGCGACGACGATCAACGACGAGATGGAGATCGCCGCCGTCCACGCGATCGCCGAGCTCGCCCAGGCCGAGCAGAGCGAGGTCGTCGCCGCGGCCTACGCCGGTGCGAACCTGAGCTTCGGCCCGGAGTACCTGATCCCGAAGCCCTTCGACCCGCGCCTGATGATGAAGATCGCCCCGGCGGTCGCGCTGGCGGCGGAGGCCTCGGGCGTCGCGCTTCGTCCGATCGCCGACATGCCGGCGTATCTGGAGAAGCTGCAGAGCTTCGTCTACGCCTCCGGCACGACGATGAAGCCGATCTTCCAGATCGCGAAGAAGGCCAAGCACAAACGCGTGGCCTACGCGGAAGGCGAAGAGGAACGGGTGCTGCGCGCGGTGCAGATCGTCATCGACGAGGGCATCGCCCGCCCGACGCTGATCGGCCGCCCGGAAGTCATCGCGCAACGCTGCGAACGCTTCGGCCTGCGCCTGCAGGAAGGCCGCGACTACGAGGTGGTGAACACCGAGTTCGACCAGCGCTATCGCGACTACTGGCAGACCTACCTCGCGATGACCGAGCGCAAGGGTGTGACCCAGCAGCTCGCCAAGATCGAGATGCGCCGCCGGCTGACGCTGATCGGCGCCATGATGCTGCACAAGGGGAAGTGGACGGGATGCTCTGCGGCACCTGGAGCAACACCGCGATGCACCTGCAGTACATCGACCAGGTCATCGGCAAGCGCCCCGGGGTCAAGACCTTCGCCTGCATGAACGGCCTGATCCTGCCGGGTCGCCAGGTCATGCTGGTCGACACCCACGTCAACTACGACCCGACCGCCGAGCAGATCGCCGAGATCACGCAGATGGCGGCCGAGGAAATGATGCGCTTCGGTCTGCGTCCGAAGGCGGCGCTGCTGTCGCACAGCAATTTCGGCTCGAGCAACTGCCCGTCCGCGGTCAAGATGCGCGACGCGCTGGCCTTGATCAAGGAACAGGCGCCCTGGCTGGAAGCCGACGGCGAGATGCACGGTGACGCCGCGCTCGACCCGCACTACCGCGAGCAGCTGGTCTCCAACAGCACGCTGACGGGCGAGGCCAACCTGCTGGTCATGCCCAACATCGACGCCGCCAACATCAGCTACAACCTGCTGAAGACGGCCGCCGGCGGCGGCATCGCGATCGGGCCGGTGCTGCTCGGCGCGGCCAAGCCGGTCCACGTGCTGACACCCTCGGCCACCGTGCGCCGCATCGTGAACATGACGGCCCTGACCGTCGCGGACGCGAACGCCGCCCGCTGATTCCCGGCCGCCGCCGGGCCGAAGATTATTCGGTCCCGGGCCTTCCAGCCCCCTCCAAAGAGGGGCCGGAAGGCCCTTAAACCCGACTGGCGGCCCGGCCTATAGAAAAAGTTTGTAGCGGCTCACCAGTGAATTTCTGTGGCATGACGCCCATGGCGTGCAAGAGCCATAGCGAATGTGTGCGCACGCTGACATTGCCGCTTTTTAGGGCATTCTGGTCACCCCCGGCTTGAGCATTCGAGTCCGTTTCTGTACCATCTCGGTTTCAGAGTTCAGGGTTAACCCTCTCTGATCCAGCCCACGCCACCGACGATCGCAGGCTCCCCAGCGGGTTCTGTCCGGGGTCATGGGCCGTGTCGGACATGAACTCGGAACCCCCATCTAGGAGGAACGCGACAATGCTTTTGCAGACAGTCCGTCCCAACATCGTGCAGGCGATCAGAGCCTACCGGGTCGAGGACTTGATGCAGGCCGCGCAGGACGCCGGCCAACACTTCCTGTACGCCGACCTGTCTCCAGCGGAGACCAAACAGGACGTGCTGGAATTGATTGCCAGCAATTTCCTGTTCCCGGCCCACTTCGGCAAGAACATGGAAGCGCTGTACGACTGCATGACCAACCTGGTCAACAAGTCGGGGGCGCAACCAGGTTTCGTCGTGGTGCTGGACCAGTTGCCGGACCATGCGAAATTCGATCGTGAAGCGCGCGAGCAGTTGCTCGATGTCTTCCGCGAGGCGGCCGATTTCTGGGCCGAGCGGAAGGTGTCATTCCGGTGCTTCTATTCTTTTCAGTAGCCCGCTCTCAAGAACAAGGTTCCTGGGAGCGGGCGACCGAAGTGGCCCCCGAGGTGAAGCCGGTGCTCAAGAGCACCAAGGCGAATCCGAATCCGAATTTCGGCATGAACATGCCGATGATGTGCAGCGCCTTCGACACGTCCATGTGGCTCAGCGCCGCATGAGGATCTGAAGAACGACTGACCTCCGGGTTCGACGCAAAGGCCTTCCGGCGACGGAAGGCCTTTTGTTTGGCCGGGCCCATCGCGCGAGGACACGCGTGATGCGGAAATGGCTCAGCCCTGGACCGCGAGCGCCAGCGCGACGAACTCCGCCACCGGCACTTCCTCGGCGCGGCGTTGCAGGTCGAATTCGCCCTGGAAGCCGCGGGCCTCCAGCCACTTGCCGAGCGAATGCCGCAGCAGCTTGCGGCGCTGGGAGAACGCCGACGCGACCAGCTCGCTCAGCAGCGCCTCGTCGATCTTCGCCGGCGCCGACAGCGGCACCATGCGCACGATCGCCGAATCGACCCGCGGCGGCGGATCGAAGGCTTCCGGCGGCACGTCGAACAGCGCTTCGACGTCGTAACGCCACTGCAGCATGACGCTCAGCCGGCCGAAATCCTTGTTGCCCGGCTTGGCGGCCATGCGGTCGACGACTTCCTTCTGCAGCATGAAGGTCTGGTCGACCACGTGATCCACGAAGCCCAGCAGGTGGAACAGGATCGGCGACGAGATGTTGTACGGCAGGTTGCCGACGACCTTCAGCTTGCGGCCGCGCTCGGCGGCCAGCGCGGCGAAGTCGACCTTCAGCACGTCGGACTCGATGACCGTCACGTCGCCGCGCTTGCGCATGCGGGCGGCGAGATCGCGATCCAGCTCGATGACCGTCAGCGGGCGGCTCGACGCCGGCAGGCGCTGCAGCAGCGGCAGCGTCATCGCGCCCAGGCCCGGGCCGATCTCCACCATGGCCTGATCCTCGCCCGGCGCGATCGCATCGACGATGCCGTCGATGATGGCCTTGTCGGTCAGGAAGTGCTGGCCGAAGCGCTTGCGCGCGACATGTCCCATGAACTCAGTCCCGGCCAGTCAGTCCAGCCACTCGCGCGTCTCGATGAAGGCGCGGGCGCGCATTTCCTTCATCCAGTCGTTGTAGGCGTCGTCGTACTTGCGCTCGCGCAGCGCATTGCGGGCCTGCTCACGCAGCTGCTTGTTGTCAAGCACGACATCGCGGCGCTCCATCACCTGGATCAGGTGGATGCCGAAACGCGACGGCACCGGGTCCGAAATGCCCTTGAGCGGCAGCGCGTCCATGGCCTGCTCGAACTCGGGGACGAAACCGCCCGGCGAGACCCAGCCCAGGTCGCCGCCTTCCTGCGCGCTGCCATCTTCCGAGTTGGCGCGGGCCAGCTGCTCGAAGGTGGCGCGGCCGGATTCGATCGCGCGCTTGAACTCGACCAGGCGGCGGGTGGCCTGCTCCGGGCTCAGCTGCTCGGACGGGCGCAGCAGGATGTGGCGGGCATGGGTCTGCACGACCACATTGATCGACGCCTTGCCGGTCTGACGCTCGATCAGCTTCAGCAGGTGGAAGCCGGCCTCGGAGCGCAGCGGCTCGGGCTTCACCTCGCCGTCCTTCAGGTCCTTGACCGCCTCGACGAAGACGTCGGGCAGCTTGTCCGCCGCGCGCAGGCCGATCTCGCCGCCGCGGTTCTTGTTGGCGTCCTCCGACACGTCGCGGGCGACCTTGGCGAAGTCCTCACCCGCCTTGATGCGGGCCAGCGCCGCGTCCACGCGCGCCTTGCGCTCCGCGACGACCGCCACGCTCGATCCTTCCGGGACCGGCACCAGGATCTGCGCGATGTTGAGCTGCGCACGGCCCTGCAGCGCGGCCTGGCGCTCATCGAGGTACTTGTCGATGTCGCCGTCGGTGATGCGGATGCGCCCCTGCACCTCGCGCTCGCGGACGCGCTCGCTCAGCATCTGGTCGCGCAGGTTCTCGCGGAAGCGCTTGAAGTCGATGCCTTCGGCAGCCAGGCGCTGGCGCAACTCGGGCATCGTCAGCTTGTTCTGCGTCGCGACGTTCGCGACGACGCGGTCCAGTTCCGGCTCGTCCACCCGCGGGCCGTTCTCGCGGGCGTAGGTCACGACCACGCGCTCGTCGACCAGGCTGTCCACCGCCTGCTTGTGCAGCAGCTCGTTGGTGACGGTCTGGCCGCGCTGGCGGGCTTCCTCGCGTGCACGCTCGGTCCGCTGGATCACTTCCGACGCCGCCACGATGTCGGTGTTGACGATCACGGCGATGTAGTCGCCCGGCTTGAGCTGTCGTTGTTCGACGACCGGACGATTGACCGCCGGGGTCGATGCCGCCGCGGCGGGCGCGGAGGCTGCGGCCGCAGCGGCTGGAGCGGGCGTCGTCTGCGCCGAGGAAACCGAGCCGGCCAGGGCGGCGCTCAGGGACAGGAGGGTGGCCGCCACCGGCTGGAGATATCGCATCGAACGCAGTTCAGTCATATGTGCCAAAAGCCGAGCGCTCGGAGCTCAGCGAACGGTAACCCGGGATATTGTCTCTCAACACTTTCAGCGCATTGGAGCCCAGCGGCGACAGGCCGACCAGCTCCAGCTGGAGGATCAGTCGGGTGTTGGTTTCCGCGCGGCCGGTGGCCTGGCGTTCCGCGCCGACGCGCAGGATCCAGCAGCCCGAGTCGTACTCGGCGCCGATCACGGAATCGGTGAAGCGCTTGTCGCGCATCGAGTACTGCAGTCGGCCCGCGCCGTACCAGGCGCCGGCGCAGCCCGCGCCGCCGGTGATCGACTTGCGGTCCGGGCCGAACAGCGGCCATTGCCAGGCCAGCTCGACCTGCTCGCTCTGCCCGCGGGCGAGGCGGTAGGACGCGCTGACGGTCCGGAACGGGCCCGGCGAATACCGCAGCCGCAGCACGGTCCGTTCGACCTTGCCGTCGGCGGAGTTCAGCTGCAGCGTGCTGTCGGTCCACCAGGCCTGGTTCAAGTGCGCCGAGGCCAGCAGCACCACGTCGGACAGGCGGTGCGTCTGCGGCGAGCCGTCCGGCGTGATCTGCTGGTTGCGGAACAGGTAGCGCTGGACCATGCCCAGGCGCAGCTGTTCCTCGCCGCGCTCGTCCTCGATCCAGCGCGTGGTCGCGCCGAAGGCCAGCATGTTGGCGTCGTTGACGCGGTCGACGCCGGAGAACTGGTTCTCCGCGAAGACCGAATCGAAGTTGTAGTCCCGCGGCGCCGCGTCGAAGTTGGGCATCGCGCTCTGGTCGCGGTACGGCGTGTTGACGTACAGGACGCGCGGCTCCAGCGTCTGGCGCATGGCCTGGCCGAACAGCGAGGTGTTGCGCTCCAGGATCCAGCCGTGGTCGACGCTGAAGGTTGGGATCGTGCGGCCGATCGAGCGCCGGCCGGTCGCGTCGATCGCCTGGTCGAGGTTGTAGCTCGCCGCGTTCACCGACATCTTCGGGATCAGCCACCAGGCCGCGCCGCTGAACGGCAGGCTGACGTGGCCGAGCAGGTGCACCCGCTCGCCGGTCTGGGTCTGCGAGCCGAGCGCGCCGCCGGGCAGGTCGAACCGGTTGTATTCGAGCTCCAGGCCGCCCTCCAGCCGCGCGCGGCGGCCGGTCGGGAGGTAGCCGGCCAGCACCGATTCGTCGGCGCCGGTCTGCAGCCGCACGCCGACCTGCGGAGAACGCTGATAGGGCGAGGCGAACCGGTCCTGGGTCTCCGCGACCTGCAGCGGCTGCCATTTCTGGACCCGCGCGTAGGTCTGCATCTCGCCCCAGTTGAAGCTGTAGTCGCGCTGCGTGCGCAGGTCGGTCGACAGCAGGCGCGGCGTCTGCGACAGCATGCGGCTGCGCAGGTCCTTCCAGTAGTTGTCGTCGGAGACGCGCTCGGTGTGGACGTTGTAGGTCCAGTTCGGCATCACGTCGCCGTCGGCGTTCAGACGCAGGTCCCAGCGCGAGATGCCGGTGACCCGGTCGTGCGGCAACAGCGCGTAGTCGATCTGGCCGCGGTGGCCCGGCTCCAGGTAGCGGAACTGGGTATCGACGCCGGGGCCGCGGCGCGTCATCACGAAGGGCGTGATCGTCGCGTCGCGGTTGGGCGCGATGCTCCAGTAGAAGGGCTGGCTGTACTCGACGCCGCTGCGGTTGTCGATGTTGACGTTGGGCGGCAGCAGGCCGGACTTCGGCTGGTCGCCGAGCGGGAAGCTCAGCGACGGCGCCGCCAGGATGGGCACGCCGAGGAAACGCACCACGGCGTTCTTCGCGACCCCTTCGCCGGCGTCGAAGTCCAGGTTCAGGCTGCTGGTGACCAGCTCCCAGTCGCGCTTGCCCTTTCCGGAGGCGGCATCGGCGGCGTCCTGTTCGCCCTTCTCCGACACCGGGCAGGTCGAGTACGTCGCCTCGTCGGCGCGCATGCGCTGGTCGCCGAGGAAATGGATCGCCCGCGCGCTGCCGCTGCCGCCGGTCGCGGCGAAGAAATAGGTCGGGCTCTGCAGCTGGCCTTCGAACTTGTCGACGAACAGCTCCAGCTTCGGACCGCGCAGCACGGCGCCGTTCTGGCTGAGTTCGACATCGCCCTCGGCCGTGGCCAGATCCTGCGGGTAGTCGTAGCGCAGGGACTTCGACCGGAGCAGCATGCCGCCGTAACGCAACTGGACGTCGCCCTCGGCGGTGGACGTCTGGTCCATGTCGCTGGTGATGCGGTCGGCACTCAGCGCCATGGCCGGACGGGCATCCTTGCGCTTGGTCTGGTGCAGCTGCTTGACCGACTTGAGGATCAGCGGCTGACCGGCGGACTCCTGCGCCTGCGCGGACGACGCGCAGACCGCGGAGAAGCCAGGCAAGGCGACCGCCAGCGCGGCGGCCAGCGAGATCGGACGGGGACGGGAAACCGGTGGGCGCATCAGGCGGGCAGCGTCTTGCAGAGGTCAGGCGGCCGCGCGTCGATCGCGCCGCGCTGCCCGGGGTTTGTAGAATCATTATCCACGAGGCTCGTGAGCCGGCAGGACCGCCGGAGCGCCTTGTCACCGACCCCGGGGCCGCTCGCGCAGCGGCCCTTCCGCTTCCCCCGCCGATGACCGCTTCCGACCCGCACGCCCAGCACGCCGCGACCCCGCCCTGGCCCGACGCCGATCGCGCCGACCGATTCCATCGCTGGCTGGCGCCGCTCGTGGCGACGCACGGACTGCGCGAGGCGTCGCTCGCCGCGGCCAGCAGCGATGCCGGCTTCCGCCGTTACCTGCGCATCGCCACTGAGGACGGCGGCACGCTGATCATCATGGACGACCCGGCCGCGCCCAACCAGGTGGCCAGCTTCGTCAAGGTCGGCGCGCTGATGGCGGAACGCGGCCTGCATGTGCCGCGGATGCTCGCGCACGACGTGGCGCTCGGTTTCGCGCTGATGGAGGACCTCGGCAACGCGCCCTACCTGGACGCCTTGCTCGCCGCGCAGCGCGCGGGTGACACGGCAGTGCCCCGCGCGCTGATGCGCGACGCCACCGCCACGCTGCTGCGCTGGCAGACCAGCGAGGCGGCCCGCGCCGACGGCGCGCTGCCGCTGTTCGACGAGGCCTTCGTGCGCCGCGAGCTGCAGATCTTCGTCGACTGGTGCGTCCAGGCCCACCACGGCAAGACCTGGAACGACAAGCAGCGCGGCTACTGGGACCGGACGGTGGCGCTGCTGTCGGCCAACGTCCTGGCGCAGCCGCGCGTGCCGATGCATCGCGACTACATGCCGCGCAACCTGATGGTCTGCCCGGCGGGGACCGGCGGCGATGGCGCGAGCTTCGCCACGCCCGGCATCCTCGATTTCCAGGACGCGGTGATGGGCCCGATCACCTACGACATCGCCTCGCTGATGCGCGACGCCTTCATCTCCTGGGAGGAGGCCGAGGAGCTCGACTGGGCGGTGCGTTACTGGGAAGGCGCGAAACGCGCCGGCCTGTTCGGCCTGGACCCGAACGGCGAGGACCCGCACGAGATGGCGCTGGACTTCGGCCTGTTCTGGCGCCGCCTCGAGTGGACCGTGCTGCAGCGGCAGCTGAAGATCATGGGCATCTTCTGCCGGCTCAAGCACCGCGACGGCAAGCCGCATTACGCGGAAGACCTGCCGCGCTTCTACGCCTACGTCGTGAAAACGGCGACGCGCTACATCGAGCTGTCGCCGCTGCTGCGCCTGATCGAAGATCTGCAGCCGCAGTACACGCAGGTCGGCTTCAGCCTGCGCTGAAGCGCCGATGCGGCGCGGCCGGGCGCCGCGACGCCTCAATCGCCCTCGGCCGGCGTGGCGGCGGCCTTCGCGGCCTGCGCGGCCAGGAACTCCTGGGCGGCGCGGTACGACGGGCAACCCGCGGCGGTGAGCCACGGATCCTCGTCCTTCCCGCCGAAGATCTCGACGAGGAAGTCCATGAATGCGCGGGTGCGCGCCGGGACGAACTTGCGGGTCGGCATCGCGGCCCACAGCTGGTAGCTGTAGATGCGCCACTGCGGCAGCACGCGCTCGAGCGCCCCTTCCATGAGCGCGTCGCCGACGACGAAGGACGGCAGCCCCGCCACCCCCAGCCCGTGCAGCGCGCAGGCGTACTTGGTGTCGACCGAGGAGGTCGTCATCACCGGCCGGCTGGGGATCGCGAAGAAGCTTTCGGTAGTGAGACCGTCGGCGCCGCAGCGCTCGAAGGTCACGCCGCGGGTCAGCTCGTGGATGGGCGGCAGCATGACGTCGTGCTGCTTGAGGTCCGAGGGATGCTGCGGCTTGCCGCGCCGGCCCAGGTACTCGGGCGACGCGCACAGGATCACCTCGGTGCGCGCCAGCTTGCGGGCGATGAAGTCGCCCTGCAGCGGGCTGCGGGTGGAGATGACGGTGATGTCGAAGCTCTCGTCGAGCGTGTCGACGGGGCCGGGCGCGACCAGCTCGACGCTGACCAGCGGGTACAGCGCATGGAAGCGCGCCATGTGCCGCGCCAGCTGGTGGATCGCGATGGCCGGGGGAATGAGGACGCGCAGCGTGCCGCGCGGCTCGTTGGTCGCCGCCGAAGCGAGCGCCTCCGCCTCCTCGATGTCGCTGAGGATGCGGCGGCAGCGCTCGAGGTAGCCCTCGCCGACGTCCGTCAGGGACAGCCGCCGCGTCGTGCGGTTGAGCAGCCGCGCGCCGAGGTGTTCCTCGAGATCCGCGACGAGCCGCGTGACCACGGCGGGCGCCAGGTCCATCGCTCGCGCGGCGCCGGCGAGGCTGCCCTCGTCGATCACGCGGGTGAAGACCCGCATCGCCTTGACCTGATCCATCCCGTCTCCTCCGGGCGGACGCCGCGTCGCCGCGGGCCGCCTCTCTGTGCGTCGATCAGCGGACCATGGCGACCGGTGAGCCGCCGACCGGGTCCGCGGCGGTCAGGGGTGCGCGGCGATCACCTGCGCCACCGCAGCGGTCAGGCGCTTGCCGTAGGGCACGTGCAGGAACTCGTTGGGACCGTGGGCGTTGCTCTTGGGGCCCAGCACGCCGCAGACCATCATCTGCGCGGCCGGGAAGCCCTTCTGCAGCATGCTCATCAGCGGGATGGTGCCGCCCTGGCCGATGTAGCCGACCGGCTGGCCGAAGTGGGCCTGGCTGGCGTCGTCCAGCACCTGGCTCAGCCACGGCGACAGCTCCGGCGTGTTCCAGCCGGTGGCGCCGTAGGCGCCGGCGCGGCCGTCCGGCACGAAGCTGACCTTGGCGTTGTACGGGGCGTTGTCCTCGAGCAGCGCCTTCAGCTTCAGCGCGGCCTCGTTGCCGTCGATCAGCGGCGGCAGGCGCAGCGACAGCTTGAACGCGGTGTACGGACGCAGCACATTGCCGGCGCTCTTCAGCTCGGGGAAGCCGTCCACGCCGGTCACCGACAGCGTCGGCCGCCAGGTGCGGTTGAGCAGCACCTCGACCGGGTCGGAGGTCACCGGCAGCACCGGCGCGCCGTCGGCACCGCAGGCCCAGGGCAGGCGCTTGTAGACCTCTTCCTTCAGGATCGCGGCGGTCGCCTGGGCCTGCTCGAAGCGCACGCCGGGGATGTCGCAATGGAAGGACTCGGGCAGCAGGCGGCCGGTCTTGGAATCCTCCAGCCGGTCCAGCACCTGCCGCAGGATGCGGAAGGAGGACGGCACCACGCCCGACGCGTCACCGGAGTGGATGCCTTCGGTCAGCACCTCGACCTTGAGCACGCCCGAGACCATGCCGCGCAGCGAGGTCGTCATCCAGAGGCGGTCGTAGTCGCCGGCGCCGGAGTCCAGGCAGACCACCAGCGACACGTTGCCCAGACGCGGCCGGAGCAGGTCGATGTAGGCCGGCAGGTCGTAGGAGCCGGACTCCTCGCAGGCCTCGATCAGGCCGACGCAGCGCGGGCGCGGGATGCCCTGCTGGTCCAGCGCCAGCAGCGCGGTGATCGAGGCGTAGATCGCGTAGCCGTCGTCGGCGCCGCCGCGGCCGTAGAGCTTGCCGTCCTCGTACTTGGGCGTCCACGGGCCGAGGTCGGCGCGCCAGCCGTTGAACTCGGGCTGCTTGTCCAGATGGCCGTAGAGGACGACGGTGTCGGTGCTCGCCGGCTTCGTCGACGGCAGCTCGAAGAAGATGACCGGCGTGCGGCCTTCCTGGCGGATGACCTCCAGCTTCAGGCCGGGGATCTTCTTGCCTTCCACCCACTGGGCGGCGTCGCGGACGACGCGCTCGATGTAGCCGTTGGCCTGCCAGTCGGCGTCGAACATCGGGCTCTTGGCGGGGATGGCGATGTAGTCGGTCAGCGCGGGGACGATCTCCTGGTCCCAGACCTTCTCGGCGAAGGCGCCCAGGGCGCTGATTTCATCGGTCTGCAGCGGCAACGACGGATCACGTGCGTTCATGCGGGTCTCCTGCGCGGCCGGTGGGCCGCCTTGGCTGGGTCCGGGGTCGCGTTGGGCGGCCGGTCCGGGCGGAAAGTGACGGAACCGGGTCCTGGTGGCAGTCCGGGTGCGGACGCCAGGCCGGGATTCCGGTGGATCGGCCGATTCTAGGAGCGTGCGCCCAGCCAGGCGCGCAGCCGGGCGAAGACCTGTTCGCGCTCAGGCTCGTTGAAGATCTCGTGCGACAGGCCCGGGAAGGGCACGGCCTGCACCGCACCACCCGCTGCCGCCGCGGCGGCGAAGGCGGCGCTGCCGGCAGGCGCGACGCAACGGTCGGCACCGGCCCACATCAGCAGCGTCGGCGTGGTCCAGCGCGGCACCAGCGGCAGGGTCTCCGCGCCGAAGGTGGCGATCATCTTGGCCAGGGTCGGGGTGATGCGGTCGTGGACCAGCGGATCATCCTGGTAGGCCTGGACCACCTCGGGGCTGCGCGAGATCCAGGCGGCATCCAGGCCGTTGCCGACCGCCAGGTGGGGCACCAGCGGCAGCGTGGCGCCGAGCAGCCCGCGCTGGAAGGCGGACAGGCCCGGGTCCAGCGCCGGGGAACTGAGCACGAGCCGGTCGACCGGGCGCGACCAGGGGGCGTTCTCCAGGGCGCCGGCGACGAAGCGCGCCGCGACGGCGCCGCCCATCGAGTGCCCGAGCAGGATCAGCGGCCCCTGTCCCTTGCGGTCGTCGGCGCGCAGGCAGTCGATGGTCGCGGCCAGGTCGAGCAGCAGGCTGTCGCGGCGGGGGATGTCGCCGCGCGGGCCGCCGGAGGCGCCGTGGCCGCGCTGGTCGAAGCCGGCGACGTGCCAGCCCCAGTCGTTCAGGCGCTGGGCGACGGCCTCGTAGCGGCCGATGTGTTCGCCCAGGCCGTGGACGATCAGGACGGTGCCCCGGGTGGGCAGCGAGAGGTCGGCGCCCCATTCCCGCCAGTGCAGCGGCAGGCCGTCATGGCCGGTGAGAGTCTTCATGAGGCCGGAGTGTAGGATCGCCCGGCATGTCCACCGGCCGTGGACGCCCCCACGTTTCGAAGACGATGACGCCTGCCCTGCTCGAGTCCTTCCCGTCCTTCAACCCGGAGGTCCGGCTCCAGCCGCCGGCGATCGAGCGCTGGCGCCGCGGCACCGGGACCGATGTCGAGTTCGTCCATGTGCTGGACTCCGGCAGGCCGGGACCGACGGCGATGGTGGTGGCGCTGACGCACGGCAACGAGCTGTGCGGCGCGATCGCGCTGGATGCGCTGCTCAGGCAGGGCGTGACGCCGCTGCGCGGCCGGCTGGTGCTGGCCTTCGCCAACGTCGAGGCCTTCGGCCGGTTCAATGCGCTGGAGCCGTTCGCGTCGCGCTGCGTCGACGAGGACATGAACCGCGTCTGGGACGACGCCGTGCTGCGCGGCGCGCGGGAGTCGGTGGAGCTGCGGCGGGCGCGCGAGCTGGCGCCGTTCGTCGATGCCGCCGACGTGCTGCTGGACCTGCATTCGATGCAGGAGGCCGGCGCACCGGCGCTGACGATCTGCGGCATGACGGACAAGAGCGTGCCGCTGGCCAAGGCCCTGGGCCAGCCGGAAACCCTGCTGGTCGACACCGGCCATGCGGCGGGCCTGCGGCTGATCGACCGCGGTGGGTTCGCCGATCCACGCAGCGACCGGCAGGCGGTGCTGGTCGAGTGCGGCTCGCACTGGGAACCGGAGAGCGCCGACATGGCGCTCGACGTGACGCTGCGTTTCCTGCGCCATCTGGAGATGGTCGACGCGGCGTGGGCGGACGCGCAGCTGCGCGTGGCGGCGCCGGAACGGCAACGGCTGGTGCGTGTCGGCGAGGGCGTGACCGCGGTGACGCCAGCGTTCCGCTTCCTGGTGCCGACGCACCATCTGAAGGTGATCCCCGACGCCGGCACGCCCTTGGCCGAGGACGGCGATCGCCGATGGGTCACGCCGCACGACGCGTGCGTGCTGATCATGCCGTCTCGCCGCGCCGGCCTGAGCGGACAGACGATGGTGCGGCTGGGACGCTACGAGGACTGAACGCGAGTCGCTGGACAGCGACCCGGCTCGTCGACGCTCAATCCCGATCGAACTTGAACACCGCCATGCTCGCCATCAGGTTCGGCATCACGCGGACCTGGCGGCCTTCCTGCACGCCGAAGCTGTCCAGCACCCGCAGCCCGCACTTGCGCGCCAGGATCTGGAAGTCGGCATAGGTGCCGACGCGGATGTTGGGGGTGTCGTACCACTGGTATGGCAGCACGCGCGTCACCGGCATCCGGCCCGACAGCACCTGCAGCCGGTTCGGCCAGTGCGCGAAGTTGGGGAAGCTCACGACGCCCATCCGGCCGACGCGCGCGGTCTCGCGCAGCATCGCCTCGGTGTTGCGCAGGTTCTGCAGCGTCTCCAGCTGCAGCACCACGTCGAAGCTCTGGTCCTCGAAGATCGCCAGGCCCTCTTCCAGGTTGAGCTGGATCACGTTCACGCCGCGCTGCGCGCAGGCGAGCACGTTCGTATCGTCCAGCTCCACCCCGTAACCGGTGCAGCCCTTCGTCGCCTGCAGGTGCGCCAGCAGCTCACCGGTGCCGCAACCCAGGTCGAGCACGCGCGAACCGGTCGGCACCAGCGCCGCGATCATGTCCATCACCGCGCGATCGCTCATACCGACACTCCCTGCAGACGATGCGAGACCGGTGCCGGCGCGCCGCCCGGCATCGGCTTCTCGTGCTCCTTCGCGATACGGTCGAAGTAGGCACGCAGCACGCCGTGATACCGCGGGTCCTCGAGCAGGAAGGCGTCGTGGCCATGCGGGGCGTCGATCTCGGCGTAGGACACGTCGCGCTTGTTGTCGAGCAGCGCCTTGACGATCTCGCGCGAGCGCGCCGGCGAGAAGCGCCAGTCGGTCGTGAAGCTCACCACCAGGAACTTGCACAACGCCGTGGCGAAGGTGCGGCTCAGGTCGCCGCCGTGCTCGCGCGCCGGATCGAAGTAGTCCAGCGCGCGCGTGATCAGCAGATAGGTGTTGGCGTCGAAGTACTCGCTGAACTTGTCGCCCTGGTAGCGCAGGTAGCTCTCGATCTGGAACTCGATGTCCGAGGTCGAATACCCCAGTTCCGCCGAACGCATCTGCCGGCCGAACTTCTCCTCCATCACGTCGTCGCTCAGGTAGGTGATGTGGCCGATCATCCGCGCCACCCGCAGCCCGCGGCGCGGCACGACGCCGTGCTCGTAGAAGAAGCCGTCGTGGAACTCGGGGTCGGTGATGATGGCCCGACGGGCGACCTCGTTGAACGCGATGTTCTGCGCCGACAGGTTGGGCGCCGTTGCCACCGCGATGCAGTGGCGCAGGCGCTCCGGGTAGCGCAGCGACCAGTCCAGCGCCTGCATCCCGCCCAGCGAGCCGCCCAGCACCGCCGCCAGCTTCTGGATGCCGAAGCGGTCCAGCACGCGCGCCTGCGCGTCGACCCAGTCGTGCACGGTGACGACGGGGAAGTCCTTGCCGTACACGCGGCCCGTGTCCGGGTTCAGGTGCATCGGGCCCGTCGAGCCGAAGCACGAGCCCAGGTTGTTGATGCCGATGACGAAGAAGCGGTCCGTGTCCAGCGGCTTGCCCGGACCGACCAGGTTGTCCCACCAGCCCTCGCTCTTGTCGATGCCGGCATGCGTGCCGGCCACGTGGTGGCTGGCGTTCAGCGCGTGGCAGACGAGGATGGCGTTGGACTTGTCCTCGTTGAGCCGGCCGTAGGTCTCGACCATCAACTCGTAGCCCGCGATGCGGGCCCCGCTGCGCAAGGTCAGCGGCTCGTCGAACAACAAGCGCTGCGGTGTGACGTCACCGACAGATCCCATGGAACACCTCAAAAAACAAAACCCGGCGCCGCTGCTTGAAGCGGAACACCGGGTCTCGATCCATGGATCGGGTGTCCCTCTTTAGCTGCATTTCTTGGGCGCCCGCAAGCCGGACAAATCGGCGCCATCGGCGGGGAGTATAGCTACGGCGCGGTGCAGAGGCAGTGCACGATCGCGCGCACCGGCGGCCTGGAACCTGCCGGCCCCGCCTCGGCCTGCTCGGCCAACCAGGTGATGTCGACCTGCGCCTCGCGCAGCGGCGCCGGCACCGCCGGGATGCCGCCCAGCGCGTGCATGACCATGCCGCGCAGCGACGGTGCCGCGGCATCGCCCATGCTCGTCAGCACGCGGTCGAAGGCGCTGCGGTCCGGCTCGACGTAACGCACCGTCGGCTCGTCGCCGAGCTTGGCGCGCTTGGCGGCGCTGGCGATCGCGTCGGACAGCAGGCCGTTTCTGTCGACCAGCCCGCGCTCCAGGGCTTGCGCACCGGTCCACACGCGGCCCTGGCCGACGGCGTCGATCTGCTGCGGCGACTTCTTGCGCGCCTGCGCGGCCTTGCCGGTGAAGTCGGCATAGATGTGCTCGATCGACGACTGCACCACCTGCGCCATGCGCGGATCCAGCGGGCGCCGCGGGTCATACCCGCTGGCCAGCCAAGTCGTCGTGTAGCCGCCGGTGTGGACCGACAGCTTATCCAGCAGCTTCTCGCCGGTGGGCAGCATGCCGAACACGCCGATCGAGCCGGTGATCGTCGACGCGTCGGCGATCACCTCGTCCGAGGACATCGAGATCCAGTAGCCGCCCGACGCGGCCACGCCGCCCATCGACACGACGACCGGCTTGCCGACCGCGCGCGTCAGTTCCAGCTCGCGGCGCACCAGCTCGGAGGCGAAGGCACTGCCACCCGGCGAATTGACGCGCAGCACGACGGCCTTGATCTTGTCGTCCTCGCGCGCCTGGCGGATCAGCCGGGACATCGACTCGCCGCCGATCTTGCCGGGACCGGCGCTGCCGTCCACGATCTCGCCTTCGGCCACGATCACGCCGACCTGCCCCTCGGGCTTGGGCAGCTTCGGCGGCAGTTGCGCGACATAGGCGCCCAGGTTGATCTGGCGCAGGCGCTTCTCGTCCTTGGCGCCGCGCTTCTCGAGCAGCGCCTCGACCTCGTCCTCGGTCTTCAGGCCGTCGACCCACTTCTCGGCCAGCGTGAACTTGGCGGTATCGCCGCCGGCCGCCTTGAGCCGCTGCGGCAGCTCGTCGATCGAGCGCTGCAGCGATCCCTTCGGCAGCTTGCGCGCCGTCTCGATCACGGTCTGGTAGCGCGCCCAGAGCTCGTCGTACAGATAGGCGTCGGCTTCGAGCGTCGCCGGCGACGGGCCGTTGGCGAAGTAGGGCTCGACCGCGTTCTTGTAGGTGCCCACGCGCAGCACGTTGGGCGAGATGCCCACGCGGTCCAGCGCGTCCTTGTAGTAGTTGCGATAGCGGCCGTAGCCCTCGATCATCACGCCGCCCATCGGGTGGATGTAGACCTCGGTGGCCTGCGCGGCCAGGTAGTAGCCCCGCTGGTCGAAGGCCAACCCGGCCGCCACCACCGGCTTCTTGCTCGTCTTGAAGCGCGTCAGCGCGGCTTCGATCTCATGCAGCGCGGCCGGCGTGGCGCCGCCGAACTGGTCCAGGTTCAGCACGACCTGCACGATGTGGTCGTCCTTGGCCGCCGCGTCCAGCGCGCGCAGGATGTCGCGCAGGCGCGTCTGCGCCCGGGCCTCGCCCTTGATCTGCGCGATCGCCTGGTCGCGCGGCGAGCCGGAGAACTGCTCGACGACATCGCCGCGGATGTCCAGCACCAGCGTCGTCTTGTCCTGCAGCGGCTTGCCGCCATGCACCGCCGCCCAGATCAGGGCGATCAGGATCACCCAGAAGAGCAGCGTGAACACCACGCGCCGCGTGCCGTTCAGGAACCACCACACGCCACCGAAAAAGCGCCCGACCGGCGCCAGCACCCGCTTCACACCCATCCAATCCTCCCGGGATCCGTCAATGGAATATCAGGACGGCGGCGATCTGGATCGATCCCCCGCCGGACCGGGCCATTGTGGGCCCAGTTGGAAACACCGGCGGGAAGTCAGCGGATCAGGCGTCCGCGGGCGGCCGCGTGTCCTGGAAGCTCTGACGCGTCATGAGCTTGTCGAAGTGCTTCGCGAGGTTGGGGTGCGCGGCGCGCCAGTCGATCTGGGCGAAGCGGAAGTCCAGGTAGCCCAGCGCACAGCCGAGCGCGATGTCCGCCAGCGTGAAGTGGTTGCCCGAGCACCAGTTCTTCTCCCCCAGGCCGTTGGCCATCGCCTGCAGCGAGGCGAGGACCTTGCCCATCTGGCGCTCCACCCAGGCGTCGCTGCGTTCTTCCGGCGCGCGGCCGGACCAGGTCTGCTCCAGGCGCGCCGCGACGCAGGCGTCGATGAGGCCGTCGGCCAGCGCCTCCCAGGTGCGCACCTCGCAGCGTTCGCGGCCCCGCTCGGGGATCATCCGGCCCACCGGCGACAGCGTGTCGACGTATTCGACGATGACGCGCGAATCGAACACCGCGCCGGTGATCGAATCCTGCCCCTCCATGACCAGGCACGGCACCTTGCCGAGCGGATTGATCTTGAGGATGTTGTCGCTGCCCCAGACGTCCTCCAGCTCGAACTGGTAGTCGAGCTTCTTTTCCGCCATGACGACGCGGACCTTGCGGACGTAGGGACTGAGGAGGGATCCGATGAGCTTCATGGTGTGGCCCGATTCTACCGAGTCGCCCCCGGGGACTGATGCCCGCAGGCGACAGCGGCGCCGCCCTCATTCGGGTGTATCGCCGTCCCCTGGGCCGGTGACGCACACACCCGCCGGGACGCCTCCTACACTCCCTCCGCACCACTTCCGCGGAGATCGCGATGACCGCCTCGCCCTCGGCGTCCGACGCCGGCTACGTCCTCTACGGCACCCCGGGCTCCGGCTCGGCGATCGTCGAGATCGGCTTGCGCTGGTGCGGCCAGTCGTACCGCACGGTGCATGCGTCCTCGTGGGAAAGCGGTTCGGAGCAGGACGCGCTGCGCGCGCTCAATCCGCTGATGCAGATCCCGACGCTGCACACGCCCGACGGCGACGTGCTCACCGAGAGCGGCGCCATCCTGATGCACCTCGGCCTGCGCTTTCCCGCCGCGGGACTGCTCGGCGACAGCGATCGCCGGCGCGACCAGATCCTGCGCGGCCTCGTCTACATCGCCGCCAACTGCTACAGCTGCATCAGCATCATCGACTACCCGGAACGCTACTCGACCCGCGACGGCAAGGACGACCGCGAGGCCATCGTCGCCGGCACCCGGGCGCGGTTGCACAGGCACTGGGAGATCTTCGCGGACATGTTCCCCGGTCAGCCCTGGCTCAGCGGCGCCAAGCCGGGCGCGCTCGACGCGATGGCGGTGATCGTGTCGAAGTGGTCGGGATCGAGGAAGCACCTGGAGGCCCATCGCCCCGATTTCTCCGCGCTGCTGCAACGCATCGAGGCGCTGCCGCAGGTCGCGGAGGTGTGCGCGACGCACTGGCCGCCGAAGACAGCCTGAGTGAGCGGCCTGGCTGAGCGGCCTGACTACGCGGCCTGGAACTGCGGCAGCAGCCGCACGTGCGTGTAGCGGGCGGGACGCTCGATCGCATCGAGGGTCGCGTCGATCGGTGCGAAGCCGCACCGGGTCCAGAACGTCGCGGCGTCCGCTTCCTCGCAATTGACGTGCAGGCGGCTGAAGTGCCCTTGCGCGCTCGCGAGCACGGCGTTCACGAGGCGTTTCGCCAGGCCGTGTCCGCGCCAGTCGGGATGCACGTAGAAGCGACGCATGCGGCCAGTGCCGGGACGCCCGGGCGGGGGCTCGACGTTGAGGCCGCCCACCGCGACCACCTGGCCGTTCGTGGCCAGCCAGGCCCACAGCGATTCGCCGGGCTGTTCGTAGCGGTTGGCGCCGCTGCGCCATTCATCCATCAGGCGGCGCAGCATCTGCCGCCCCTCGCTCTCGCTGGCCGCCAGCAGCGGCGCCCAGGCAAGGGGATCGATCTGATGCACGCGGATGAGGCGCGGTGCGACGCCATCGGAGGCCAGGGAAAGCATCGAAAGAAGCGGTAACCAGTCGTCAACCGAGCGGGAAAGGACGGATTAAGCAGCAGGCGGAACGCCCCTTACATCAGGGACAACCCGCCCGCCGTCGGTCCTTTCCAACGCTTGATCGACGCCGGATCGGCGCTCGTTCAACGCGGGATCACCGCTCATTCAACGCTGATTCAGCGCGGCGGCTCCGGCTTTTTCGCGCTGTCCGGATGCTCGATCCAGGCCTTGAGCTCCGCCGCCCGCGCATGCTTGGGCGAGAGCTCGATGAAGGCCTGGTACGCGGCCCGGGCGCCGGTGTCGTCACCCGCGCGCAGCAGCGCGTCGCCGAGGTTCAGGTGCGCCAGCGCGCGGCTGCCGTCCATCTCGATCGCCTTGCGGTACCAGCGCGCGGCCTCGGCCGGCTTGTCGCGCTTGTAGTAGATGAACCCCAGGTTGTTGGCCGCCAGCGCGAACTTCGGCTGCAGCTTGAGCGCCTCGGTGAAGGCGGCCTCGGCTTCGTCGTAGCGGCGTTCCTTGTAGAGCTGCAGCCCGCGGTCGTTGGCGCGTTGCGCCGCGATGCGCGCGCTGGTCGGCGCGGGCGCGGCGCTGGTCGCGATCGCCGTGTCGGTGCCGTCCAGGCCTTTCAGCGTGACCTGCACCGCGGTGGCGCTTGCCGCCGGTGATCCCGGCGCGGCGCCGGTCGGCGCGGAGGCCTGCGCCACCGGCTGCAGCTGCGCGTTGCGGGCGTCGTCCGCCTGCTTGGCGAGCGCGCTGGTCTTGACGTCGAGCTGGTTGCTGTCGCCGCTGAGCGCCTGCTCCTGCGTGGAGGCGAGCTCGAAGATGAACTCGCCGCCCTCGCTGCCCGGCAGGCTGCCGAACGCCGGGGTCTGGTGCGCGATCGCGGACACGGCCGGCGCGACGTAGGCGGCCAGCTCCGTCGCGGTGATGAGGCCGTCGCCGTTGAGGTCGGCCTTGCCGGACAGCGCCTGCAGCAGCGTCCAGGTGAAGACCGAATGGCCGCCCGGACCGTCGTCCGCGACCTGCTGGTCGGCACCGCCGGCCGTCATCATCTGGCGGCCCATGCGGCGCGCGTTGTCGCGCACGAAGTTGGCGCTGCCGCCCGGCGCGCCGCCGCGCGTCAGTCCGAGTCCCGAGTAGCAGGCATCGATGACGAAGAACGCATGCTTGGCCGGCAGGGCCTCGCTGAGCTCCTGCAGCTGCGGCATCGCGATCGCGTCGGTCTGCAGGTCGTCGGTGCCGGCGTCGACCGGGATGATGTAGCCGACGTCGCGCCCGCTCGGCAGCTTGCGCGTGCTGCCGTGGCCGGCGAAGAACACGAACACGCGGTCGTCGCGCTTGAGCTTGCCGTCGCCGCCCTTGCGCGCCATGCCGTTGAGCGCGCGCAGGATGTTGGCGCGCGTCGCGTCGCCGTCGGTGAGCGTGGTGACGTTCTCCGGCCGGAAGCCGAATTGCGTCTGCAGCGTCTCCTGGATCGCGCGGGCGTCGCGCACCGCATGCTGCAGCCGCGGCCAGGCCTTGTACTGGTCGATGCCGATCACCAGCGCCACGCTGTCGCGATAGAGGTTCGCGCCGGCGAGATCCGGCGGCGCGACGTCGGCGGCCGGCGTCTCGGCCGCGACGATCTTGCCGTCCTTCCAGGCCGCGAACTTGTAGCCCTCGGCCTTCAGCTGGTCCAGCACCAGCGGCAGCGCCTCGACGGTGCGCGCGTGGATGTCATGGAACAGCACGATGCCGCGCTGCTGCTTGCCGAGCTCGCCCAGCACACGCGCCGCGATCGACTTGGGGATCGGGTCGGACCAGTCCAGCGAATCGACGTTCCACATCATCGAGCGCAGCTTGAGCGCCTCGATCGCGCCCAGCGCGGCGTCGTTGCGCGCGCCGTAGGGAAAGCGGAACAGCGCCTGGCCGTCGCGGCCGGCGGCGTCGAGCAGCGCTTCGGTGGAGCTGGCTTCCTGACGGACCTTGTCGAGCTCGAACTTCGACATCACGCCGTGGCTGAAGCTGTGGTTCGCGATCGGATGGCCGGCGGCGAGCACGCGCTTGGCCACCTCGCTGCCGGGGCCGGGCTTGACCTTGCCGCTGGCGTCGACGCTGCCGAGGTTGCGGCCCAGTTCGAAGAACACGGCCGGCGCCTGGTAGCGCTTGAGGATCTCCAGGATCTCGTCGGTGTAGCGCGGATGCGGGCCGTCGTCGAAGGTCAGCAGCACCGTCTTGGGCGGCAGCTGGCGGCCGAAGAATTCGCGCTCCGCCTTGGTCGGTCCGCGGGTCGCGGCCGGCGCCTGGGCCGTCTGCGTGGCGGGGGCCGCGGGCGCTGCGTCTTCCGGTCCGTCCGTCACGCTCGGACGCGCCTGCAGGTCCGGCAGGATGGTCGCGTAGTCCTTCAGGATGCGGTCACGCGCGTACAGGCCCTTGAGCTTGGCGACGTAGTCGGTCCACTTCTCGCGCTTGGGCACGATGCCGCGCTGCGCGAAGCGGCCGAAGGTGTCGCGCAGTTCCTGCTCGTAGGCGTTCTCGATCTCGGCCAGCACGCCCAGGTCCTCGCCCGCGCGCTTGGCCAGCTTGAGGCCGGCGATGCTCTGCGAGGTCGAGAACTGCTGCGAGAGCTGCGTCAGGAATTCCTTGAATGCGAGCCGGTCGGCGTCGAACCACGACGGCTCCTGCTCGATGCGGTCCAGCAGTTCCGACAGCGCGGCGAGGCCGGCGGCATCGGTGCTCTTGCCCGCGGTCTCGACGAGCGCCCGGATGCTCTCCTGCATGTCGTGGAAGAGCAGCATGCCGATCGATCGCACCGCCTCGCGCTCGGCGGGCTTGAGCGCCCCTTCGCCGTCCATCAGCACGATCATCTGGCGGTAGCGGGCCAGCACCTCGTCGCTCTGCTTGAGCAGCGTGGCGCTGACGGCCGGATTGGCGGAGGCGGCCTCGACCGGCGCCAGCGGCCGGGGCGCGTCCCCGGCAGGCTTGCAGCCGCTCATCAGCGTCATCGTGACGGCGGACGCCGCGGCCATGACGAGCGTTTGGGCGGTCATCCAGACGGCGCCCTTGCGTTGACTTCTCACTTGCATGCCTTCCCTCGAACCTTCCCTCAAAGTCCTCGCCTCCCGCCCCGCCGGACGCCCTCCTTCGGGCGGCGGCTGGGCGAAGCGGGCGCCATTGTGACCCGCTCTGTAGAATCCTCGGGTTTGTCCCACCCCTGAATGGCCGGTTCCGGCCCCAGCGCGCCATGAATCTCTCCGCCCTCACCGCCCTGTCGCCCCTGGATGGCCGTTATGCGTCGCGCATGGCCGCGCTGCGTCCGCTGCTGTCGGAATTCGGCCTGATGCACCGCCGCGTCCAGGTGGAGATCGAATGGTTCATCGCGCTGTCCGACGCCGGACTGGCCGAGCTGAAGCCGCTGTCGACGGCCTCGCGCGAGTTCCTGCGGGCGCTGGTGACGAACTTCTCCGAATCCGATGCGCAGGCGATCAAGGACATCGAGAAGACGACCAACCACGACGTCAAGGCGGTCGAGTACTGGATCAAGCAGCAGTTCGCCGGCAAGGCGGAGCTGGAAGGCGCCGGCGAGTTCGTGCACTTCGCCTGCACCAGCGAGGACATCAACAACACCAGCCACGGCCTGATGCTGAAGGCCGCACGCGACCAGGTGATCCTGCCGGCGCTGGACCGCGTCATCGAGAAGATGACCGCGATGGCCCAGACCCACGCCGCCGCGCCGATGCTGAGCCGCACGCACGGCCAGACCGCCAGCCCGACGACCGTCGGCAAGGAGATCGCCAACGTCGTGGCGCGCCTGCGCCGCGCACGCACCGTGATCGCCGAGGTGAAGCTGCTGGCGAAGATGAACGGCGCCGTGGGCAACTACAACGCCCACTTGTCCGCCTACCCGGAGAAGGACTGGGAGGCGTTCAGCCAGTCGGTCATCGAAAAGCAGCTGGGCCTGACCTTCAACCCGTACACGATCCAGATCGAGCCGCACGACTACATGGCCGAGCTGTTCGACGCCGTGACGCGCGCCAACACCATCCTGGTGGACTGGTCGCGCGACGTGTGGGGCTACGTGTCGCTGGGCTACTTCAAGCAGAAGACCAAGGCCGGCGAGATCGGCTCGTCGACGATGCCGCACAAGGTCAACCCGATCGACTTCGAGAACGCCGAGGGCAATTTCGGCCTGGCCAGCGCGGTGCTGACGCATTTGAGCCAGAAGCTGCCGATCTCCCGCTGGCAGCGGGACCTGACGGACTCGACGGTGCTGCGCAACATGGGCGTGGCGCTGGGCTATGCGCTGCTGGGCTACGACTCGCTGACCAAGGGCCTCGACAAGCTGGAACTCAACCAGGCCGCGCTGGACGCCGATCTGGATTCGTCGTGGGAAGTGCTGGCCGAGCCGATCCAGACGGTGATGCGCCGCTACGCGCTGCCCAATCCGTACGAGCGTCTGAAGGAACTGACGCGCGGCAAGGCGATCACGCGCGAATCGATCCAGACCTTCATCCAGGGTCTGGAACTGCCCGAGGCCGAGAAGCAGCGCCTGCTGGCGATGACCCCGGGCAACTACACCGGCACCGCCGAAGCGCTGGCGAAGCGGATCTGATCGGCCACACATCGACAAAGGGGCAGTGCCATCGGCACTGCCCCTTTTTTCGTCGGCCGGTCGATCAGTCGTCCCGGTCAATCGTGCCGGGTTGCCGCCAGCGGTGCCGGATGAGCAGCGCGCAGCAGGCGACCCACGCCACGGCGATGACCTGGAGCGCGCTGCCGATCAGGGGTTCCGGCGCGACCGCCGCCATCGCCCAGAAGGCCTCCGCGCCGATCGCGGCGCTCACGACCCCGAGGACGGCGACGCCGGCTCGCGAGAGCCGGGGACGGGTGCCGTCGACGGCGGCCGCCAGGAACACCAGCGTCACCCGGAAGACGACGGCCCCCACGCCAGCGCACCGAGGAGGGCCACGACCAGCGTCGGATAGGACCAGGCCGCGCAGCAGCCCGGCAGCATGAGCACGAACCGGGCCCCTGCGCCCGCCGCGATCATGCGCGCCACCGTCCGGAATGGACGGCCCCGGCACGGACGCGCGGGCGCGTCGGCGCTCACCGCGCTGCGTTGCAGGCCTGGGAGAACTTCGCCGCCAGACCGCCGCCGATGGCCCAGCCACCCAGCACGCTGATGAAGCTGCCGCCCATGCTGCCGACGGTGGCACCGATGCCGCTCCAGGTCAGGATCGTATTGGCGCAGGCGGCGCCGTCCGCCGTCGCGCGCCCTGCGGGCGTGCCCGCCCACGAATCGCCGCCGTACACGGTGTCGATCTCGGCGTCGGACAGTTCGCAGAGTGCCAGGACCTGCGATCCGCCAGACGTCGTCGATGCCGACTTGACGAGGGGCTGCGACGGGCTCGTTGTGATGAACTTCAAGATGTTCTCCTAATGGACTCAGAGGGCGTCACGACGTTGTGACAAGTCCATTGGAGCGACCCGCTTGATCGCCGCAAATAACCTCAACAAGTATGCATGCCTGGGGGAAGTCCGCGTTGTCACCGACCGCTTGCCGGCGCCAGGTCTTGCCACGTCGCGAACCGCGCGGCGTGCGAACCGGCCCGATCGCCGGGCCCCATGAAAAAGGGCAGTGCATTGCTGCACTGCCCTTGCACCTGGCGGGGAATCGGGGTTCGGGTGTCGCTCGGAGCAGCCCCGTCAGGCCCGGTGCCGGGGGAATCGGCACCGGTCAACCGTCGCCGGTCGATCAGAACTGGTAGGCCAGGCCCATGCTCAGACGATCGTCCTTCTTGTCGAAGCCGTTGGCTTGCGGCATGTTATTGAAGCGGGTGGCTTCAGCGCGCAGCGAGACGTTCTTCGTCAGCGCGTAGTCGACGCCGACACCCAGCTTCAGGCCAGTCTTGTCCTTGTCGCCCAGGCCGTTGTTGAAGTCGCGCTCGGCGTACGCCACGCCGACCTTGCCGTAGACACCGAAGCCCTTGCCCAGCGGGGCGCGGGCGATGCCGTCCAGCGAGTACACCTTGTTCTTCGCGGTCACGCCGCCGAAGTCGACCTTGCCCAGGTCGGTGTAGGCCAGTTCAGCGGCGAAGTTCTCGTTGAACTTGTAGCCGCCGAAGATGCTGTAGCTGTCCGAGGTGCGCTTCTGCGAATTGCCATCCACACGCTGCGTCGTCTTGCCGACGTCGCCGCCGATGTAGTACGGGGTCACCGGATCGGCGTGCGCGACGCCGACGCCCAGGGTCAGCGCGACGGCCGCGGCGGCCAGCAGACCGGCCTTCTTGCCGTTGATCGAAGTGCGCGTGTTGTTGTTGCTGTTCATCTGGAACTCCTTCAGAGCTGTTGATCGATCTGTCGTTCCGGGTCGCCTGGGTCAGTGATCAGGCTCGTTCGACATGGAGCTCATTCTGGGAATTCGACCGCGCCGCGTCTGTGGCGTGAGTTGAGCGCTTGTGTGACGGTCGATGACAGCCGTGCACGCGGCGCTTGACGAAGCTTCACGCGGGGCGGTCTGCGCACTGCGGCGGGGGCAGTACTCGGATCTTCAGGCCGCTTCAGCCGGCCAGTAGAGGAGCAGCCGCGCGCCGCCGAGGCGCGGCGCTTCGCCCAGTCGCGCATGCCCGCCGTGCGCGTGCGCGACGTGCCGCACGATGGCCAGGCCCAGACCGAAACCGCGCGTCCCCCGCCCCTTGCGCTCCAGCCGCTTGAACGGCTCGAACGCCGCCTCGCGCAGCGACGGCGGCACGCCTTCGCCGTCGTCGTCGATCGCGAGCCAGAGCTGGCCCGCCTCGACCCACGCCGTCAGCAGGATGCGGCCCTTCGCATACCGCGCCGCGTTGCGCAGCCCGTTGCGGACCGCATAGGGCAGCAGCCGTTCGTCGAAGGGCAAGGCGTCGGGCAGGCGCAGGTCGGTGTCCAGCGCCTTGCCGTCGAGCAGCGGCGCCAGCGAGGCCGCCTCCTTCGCGAGCATGTCGCCCAGGTTGCCCTGCATCACATGCGGCTGCAACGCGCCCATGTCGAGCCGCGCCAGCGTCAGGCTCGCGTCGATGAGTTCGTCGAGTTCGGCGATGTCGCGCTCGCAGGCCATCACCGCCTGCTCGCGGCGGTCGCGATCCTCCTCGTCGACCAGCGCATCGACCGCGAAGCGCAGCCGCGCCAGCGGCGTGCGCAGCTCATGCGAGACCGCGCCCGTCAGCTCGCGCTGCGTCGCCATCGCGGCCGCGAGCCGCTCCAGCATCGCCCGCGTCGCCGCGGCGACCGGCGCGAAGAGCCGGCTCTTCAACGGCGGCAGTTCAGTGTCGAGGCGGCCCGCGCTCAAGCGCTCCGCCGCGCGCTGCAGTCCGCGCAGATCGCGCCACAAGGGCCGCAGCTGCCACCACGCGATCAGCGCGACGGCCAGTGCGATCACCACCGCGACGCCGAGCTGCGCGGCGAGTTCCTTCGGCAGTTCGCCGGCCCGCTTGGAATCGAGCGGGCCGAGCAGCAGCAGCTGGTCGGGTTCGCCCGGCAGCGCCGCGTAGATGCGGCGGTTGAAGCCGGTGACCAGCACCTCGCCGCGTTCGAGCCGGCGGCGCTGGTCCGCGCTGAGCTGCGACAGGTCGGTGCGGATCAGCCGCACGGGATAGTCGAACTGCGCGTCCAGCTCGCGCACCCGCTCGCGCCGCGCCGGCGGGTCCAGCGGCGCGAGGTCGCGCACCAGCAGGTCCACCGTGCCGCGCATGAAGTTGCGGACGTAGTCGTTGGTGACCTCGGAGGCGCCGATCAGCACCAGGGCCTCGACGAGCAGGATCAGCGCCAGCACCGCCAGCCCGAGTCCCAGCGCCATCCGCAGCAGCGAGGCGCGCAGCGTGATCGCGGCCATCAGTCGATCGCGAAGAGATAGCCCTGCCCGCGCACCGTCTTGATCCGCACCGGCGCCTGCGCGTCGTCGCCGATCTTCTTGCGCAGCCGCGAGATGCGGGCGTCGATGGCGCGGTCCAGGCCGTCGAACTCCAGTCCGCGCAGGCCCTGCATGATGTCGTCGCGGCTGACGACCTGCCCCGCGCGATGCGCCAGGAAGTTCAGCAGCTCGTACTCGGCGGTCGTGAGGACGACGGGCTCGCCGTTCAGCCGCAGTTCCCGCGATTGCGGCAGCAGCGTCAGCGGACCGAAGTGCAGCGCCTCGCCGACCGGATGCGCCGCCGGCAGCGCGTCGCGGCGCAGCAGCGCCTTCAGCCGCGCCAGCAGCACACGCGGCGCCACCGGCTTGGCGATGTAGTCGTCCGCGCCGCCTTCCAGGCCCAGCACCTGATCGATGTCGTCGTCCCGCGCGGTCATCATCACGATGCGGCCGGCGAAATCGCGGCGCGTGTCGCGCAGCACGTCGAAGCCGTCCTTGCCCGGCAGGTTGCCGTCCAGCAGCACCAGGTCGAAGGTCTCCTGCCGCATCAGCGCCTCGCCGGCCAGGCCGTCGCCGCAGACGGTCACCGCGTAATGGGCCTTGCGCAGCGCGTCGGCGACCAGTTGCGCCAGGCGCTCGTCGTCCTCGATGAGCAGGATGCGCGCGCCGGTCTGAGCAGAAATGTCCATGGCAGCGAGCATAGGCGAGGCCCTCCCCGCCGACTTCAGCCACGCTTAAGCGCGCCTGCGCACGCGCGCGGCAGTGGTCGTGGACCTCAGCGGTCCGCCGGCACGTCCAGACGCCAGCCCGCGGGCGTGCGCACGGCCCGCAGCGTCGGATCGTCCGCCAGCGGCGCCCAGCGCTGCGCCAGGTGGTCCAGAGCCTGCGGGGAGAGATCCGTGCGGCTGGCCATCACGCGGTCGACGGTCTCCGGCGTCACGCAGGCCATCAGCGCCGGCCTCGCCGTGCCACGCAGCGCGGCATGCCAGCGCGCGCGCAGCGCGGCGATCTCCCCGGCATCGTCCCGCGGGGCCGGGTCATGCCAGCTGTAGACACGCGACAGCCCCTCGTGCGCCTCGGTCTGCTGCAGGCCCTCGTCGCTCATGCCGATCGCGAGCAGCACACGTCCGGACGGATGGTTCTCCGGGGCCGTCGTGCCCAGCAGATGCCGCAGGCCGAGCGCCTGCCGGCAGTAGTCGAAGGTGGCCGCCGCGGCTTCCCGCGCGTAGCCGTGGCCCCAGAAGCGCGCCGGGAAGCCGTAGCCGATGTCCGGATGCGGCAGCCCCTCGCGCTGGATCACGCCGGCCAGGCCCAGCAGCTCCCCGTCCTCGAGCCGCTCGACGGCCCAGAACCCGTAGCCCAGCAGCCAGTAGCGCGCCTCCAGCCGCTCGCGGATCCAGGCCGCAGCCTGCTCGTCGGTGCGGACCTGCGCGTCGTAGATGTGTTCGATCCAGGCCGGCTCGTTGAGCAGCCCGCGGACGAAGGCCGCATCCGATTGCCGGAACCACCGCAGGCGCAAGCGCGCCGTTCTCAACACGTCCATCCCCGCCTCCCAGCGCCCGGGGACGTCGCCCCGGATGTCATCGCAAGCAAAAGCGGGACAATACCGCACATGAAATTCATGTCGAAGCTGCAGGCCGCCGAGCGCCTGAACGACTCCCTGCTCTGCGTCGGGCTGGATCCCGATCCCGCGAAGTTCCCGACCCACTGGAAGGGCGACGCCGGCCGGATCTACGACTTCTGCGCCGCCATCGTCGACGCCACCAAGGACGTGGCGAGCGCGTTCAAGCCGCAGATCGCCTACTTCGCCGCGCACCGCGCCGAGGATCAGCTCGAGCAGCTGATGACCCACATCAAGCGCCACGCGCCGCACGTCCCGGTGATCCTCGACGCCAAGCGCGGCGACATCGGCGCCACCGCCGAGCAGTACGCCCGAGAGGCCTTCGAGCGCTACCAGGCCGACGCGGTGACGCTGTCGCCGTTCATGGGCCGCGACAGCGTCGAGCCCTACCTGCGCTACGCCGACAAGGGCGCCTTCCTGCTGTGCCGCACCTCCAACCCGGGCGGCGACGACTGGCAGATGCAGCGCCTGGCCGACGTGCCGGGCCAGCCGCGCCTGTTCGAGCACCTGGCCGCGCTGGCCGAGGGCGACTGGAACGTCAACGGCCAGCTGGGCTTGGTGGTCGGCGCGACCTACCCGAAGGAGATCGAGCGCGTGCGCGCCCTCGCCCCGACGCTGCCCCTGCTGATCCCCGGCGTCGGCGCCCAGGGGGCGACGCCGCGGCGACGGTGTCCGCAGGCTGGCGCCAGGGCGGCGGCACGGTGATCGTGAATTCCTCCCGCGCGGTGCTGTACGCGTCCGCCAGCGAGGACTTCGCCGCTGCCGCCCGCCGTGTGGCGCTGGCGACACGCGACGCGCTGCGCCCGGCCGCCACGGCCTGATCCGCCGGCGGTGACGCCCGCCAACTAGTTGGCAAAAACCTCGAACGCGCACCGAACCGGGCGCGTTTCGGGATTCCACGCCTCTGCAGAACACCCTCGGCTCACCGAGACTCCGTTACCGGACGTTGCAATTCCGGGCCGCCGCACGCCGATCTGGCATGCCGCTCGCCCCGGACCTTTCCAAGGAGAGAAAGGGCATGTCCATCCATAACGAGTTGGGGCGGGGTCGAGTGAGCAAGGATTCCCAGGACGATCTGAGCAGTCTGGTGGGGCACGAACTGTCGCGCGGCGACAGCCTGCCCGCGACGCTGCAATGGCGCGCCGCGCGGCTGTTCATGGCCGCCTGCGTGCTGCTGTCCGGCATGGCCGGCCTGATGCTGCTGGCCAGCGCCGGCGCCTCGGAACCCCTGGGCGGCCTGCTGCCGCCCGTGCTGGCGCTCGTGACCACCTTCGCCGGCCTGGCGATGCTCTGGCGCCTCCCGTCCCACCACGGCCCCGCGGCGGCGGTCGCGCTGATGTGCCTGGCGATGGCCACGGCGCTGTCGCTGGCGGTGTCGCGCCAGCTCGGACTCAACGCGGCGAGCCTCGGCATCATGGGCCTGATGGTCGCGCTGGGCACCGGCATGATCGGCCTGGGCGCGGGACTGTCGCTGTTCGGGCTGGGACTGGCCGCGCTCGGCGGCCTGGCCTCGGCGGAACTCGGCGGCTGGATCCAGGTCGGCACCGCGCCGGTCGGGCTCACCGCCCGGCTGCTGACCCAGCTGCTGCTGCTGACCTCCGGGCTGGTCGTCGGCCTGGGCACGGCCAAGCTGATCCGGCGCGCGATGCAGGAGGTCAACGACCGCCACGCGCGCTTCCGCCACCTGCTCAACATGGCGGCGGACTGGTACTGGGAGATGGACCGCCAGTTCCGCTTCACCCACCTGACCGAGCACAACCCAGGCGCCTCGGGCCTGTCGATGGCCGAGCGGCTGGGCCGCGCACCGTGGGAGATCGAGCACCTGGGCCTCTCCGACGAGGAACTCGACGCCCACCGCGCCGACCTCGAATCCCACCGCCCGTTCCGCGCCCTGGTGATGCGCCGCACGTCCGAGGACGGCACGCTGCACTACGTGTCGGTCAGCGGCGAGCCGCGCTTCGACGCCAAGGGCAACTTCCGCGGCTACTGGGGCGTGGGCCGCGACGTCACCGACGAGGTCCAGACCGAACAGGCCATGGTGGCCACCGAGACGCGCTACCGCGAGCTGTTCCGCCGCTCGCCGTCGCCGCTGGTGCTGCACCGCTGGGGCCGCGTGATGGACGCCAACCCGGCGGCCATGGCGATGTTCGGCTACACGCAGCGCTCGTCGATGATCGGCCAGGACCTGTTCTCGCACTACGAGCCCGGCGACGAGGAACGCGCCCGCCAGCGCGCGGCCAAGATCGAGGCGATGCCCGTCGGCGCGATGCTGCCGATGACGGAGTTCCGCCTGCGGACCCTGTCGCGCCGCCGCCGCCTGGTGCAGGCCACCAGCGTGCGCGTGGACGCGGCCACCGGTCCGGCGACGCTGTCCTTCTTCATCGACCAGACCGAGACCTCGCGCGCGCAGGACGCGCTGCGCCGCTCCGAGGCGCTGCTCTCCCACCTGTTCGCGACCAGCCCCGACGTGGTCACGCTGACCGAGACCGTCAGCGGCCGCTACGTGATGGTCAACAAGACTTTCGAGCTGGTCAGCGGCTACACCGCCGACGAGGTGCTGGGCCGCAGCTCGGAAGAGCTGGGCATCTGGCAGGACATCGCCGACCGCGAGCGGCTGGTCGAGGCGCTGCGCCAGCACGGCCGCGTCAGCGACCTGCCGGCGAGCTTCGTCAACCGGCGCGGGCAGACGATCCCGATGCTGCTGTCGGCCGCGCCCTTCGTGATGGACGGGATGTCCTACCTGGTCGTCAATTCGCGCGACGTCAGCGACACCGAGCGCACGCGGCTGGTCCATGCGGCGATCCTGGAGAACGCCTCGATCGGCATCGCGCTGACGCGCGACCAGCACTTCGTGCAGGCGAACCGGCTGGTGGAGGAGATGTTCGGCTGGCCCGCCGGCGGGCTGATCGGCCAGGCCGGCGGCGTCGTGTGGCCCAACCCGGAAGACTACGAGGCCGTCGGCCACGAGCTGGGACCGCGCCTGGCGGCGGGCGAGCAGGTCGAGGTCGAACGCCTGATGCGTCGCCGCGACGGCAGTCGCTTCCTGTGCCGGATCCTGGCGCGTGCCGTGGACCCGAACCACCCCAGCCGCGGCGGCACGATCTGGATCATGGAAGACGTGACCGAGCGCCGGCGCGTCGAGGCCGCGCTGGCGCAGGCCAAGGACGAGGCGCAGGCGGCCAACCGCGCCAAGAGCGCCTTCCTGGCCAACATCAGCCACGAGATCCGCACGCCGCTGAACGGCCTGGTCGGCCTGGCGCGGCTGCTGCAGCAGCCGGATCTGAACGGCGACACGCGCAGCCACTACCTGGACCAGATGGTCGACAGCGCAGAGAGCCTGGCGGGCCTGATGTCGGACATTCTGGACCTGTCCAAGATCGAGGCCGGCCGGCTGACGCTGGAGACGGTGCCCTTCGCGCTGCGCGACATGCTGGCGACGATGCGCATGGGGTACCTGACGCTGGCGCAGGCGCGCGGGCTGGGGTTCAGCATCGACGTCGACGACGCGGTGCCGGCCTGGGTGATCGGCGATCCGGTGCGCACGCGGCAGATCCTGAGCAACTACCTGAGCAACGCGCTGAAGTTCACCGAGCAGGGCCGCGTGGCGGTGCAGGTGCGCCGGGTGGACGAGCGGCGACTGCGCGTCGAGGTCAGCGACACCGGTCCCGGCATCGCCGAAGCCATGCACGAGCGGCTCTTCCAGCCCTTCACGCAGGCCGACGAGTCGACCACGCGCCGCTACGGCGGCACGGGCCTGGGCCTGTCGATCTGCCGCGAGCTGGCGACCTTGATGGGCGGCGATGTGGGCGTGGACAGCCAGCCCGGCGCGGGCGCGACCTTCTGGGCCGAGCTGCCGCTGCCCGCGGCGCCGGCACCGGTGAGCGCGCAACGCCGCGCGCCGGCGGACGACGCGGAACTGGCGGGACGCCGCATCCTGATGGTCGAGGACAACCCGGTGAACATGATGATCGCCGTGGCCATGCTCGAGCAGTGGGGCGCGGAGGTCTCTCAGGCCAGCGACGGCAGCCAGGCGGTGGAGGCGGTGATGGCCGCGGCCAGCATGGGCAAGCCCTTCGACGCGGTGCTGATGGACGTGCAGATGCCGGTCATGAGCGGCCACGAGGCGACGCGCCAGCTGCGCCAGCGCTACGACGCGGCGGATCTCCCGATCATCGCGTTGACAGCGGCGGCACTGGTCCAGGAACGCGACGAGGCGCTCGCCGCCGGGATGAACGAGTTCCTCACCAAGCCGATCGACGCGCAGCGGCTGAGGCAGGTGCTGGTGAAGCTCACGGCGGATTGAACAAATGGACCGCGCTCGAACTTCTGGTTCGAGCGCGGTCGATCGCTTGTTTCAGCGCAGGCTGAGCGTCGCGCCCTTCCAATCCGCCGCCTGCCATCGCTGGAACGCACCGAGCATCGCCACATCGCCGGTCTGGCGCCTGGTCTCCAGCGTGTCGAGGTCGACCAGTTCGTAGCTGCGCTTGTAGCGGCCTTCGGCGCGGGACTCACGCGCGACCAGCAGTTCCTTGCCGCCGGGCACCCAGCCGGCGAACTCCGCGTAGCCCAGGCCCGGCTGTGCCGCCACCGGCGGCAGCACCGACACCTTCCAGCCTTGCGACGTGCGGCGCAGCAGTTGAAGCTCGCGCCAGCCGTCCGCCGGCACCGACGCGATCGCGATCGCGTTGCCCTCGCGGTTGATCCGCGCCGACGCCGTCATCACCAGCCCCCATGCGCAATGGCGCAGCAGCGGTGCGCTGCCTTCCTTCGCGCCGTTCATCGTCAGGGTGAGGCAGGTCTCGCCGGGCTGACCGGCCGCGACGTTCAGCTTCACCGCGCCCAGCGTCTGCTCCGACGCACCGGCCGGCAACGCCGCCCAGCGCATCGCGTTGCCGCGCATGGCGGCGTCGTTGTAGGCGGGCTGGTCGTCGTCGGAAAGCTCCGCCGGCACGACGCGGGCGAAGGCTTCGAGCGAGCGGCGCGATGCGGCCGACGAAGCGTCGACCTGCAAGGTCGCGGGTGAAACGGCCGCCCCGGCGGCGCCCGCCACGCTCGCACGCCGCGCGCGGATGAACGCCAGGCTGCTCCACACGCCCGACTGGCGCATCAGCACGCGGTTGCGCCAATGCGTCGCCAATGCCGGGTCATGCAGGTCGACCTTGTCGAGGACGTCCGCGCGCCACTGGTCCATCTGCTCGCGCTGCGGCGGCGTCGCGACCGGATCCAGACAGTCGACGCGCGTCAGCGACAGCGCGGCGCGCGCCCTCTGCTCCGGCGTCGCCGACGGCATCGCCAGCACGCGGCGGAACGCCTCGCCGTCGTAGCAGAGCTGCATCGCCCCGGCCTCGCGCTCCAGCGTGCGGAAACGCAGGCCGTAGCGCGCGGCAACGTCGAGCTGCGCGGCGACCTGCGTCTCGGCGGCGGTCGGCGCGACCGTCGCACCGTCCGGGCGGGACTGCGCGCGCGAGGCGCGATCGGCCAGGCGCTCGGCCAAGGTGCCCATCGCGTCGAGCGCCTCGGCGCCGTCCGCGCCGTTCATCTGCGCGGCGCTCGCCGCCTGCACATAGGCAGCAGCCAGGCCCAGCCCGAGCGATTCGGAGCCTGGCTGCTGACGCACGACGCGCAGGGCGGCCAGCAGTGCGTCCGGCTGCGCGGCCGGCCCGCTCAGCGGCAGCAACGCGGACTTGCGGACGAAGCCGCCGCGCTCGCGGCGGTAGTCGTAGACCTGGAAGTGGTCCGGGCGCTCGCCGCGGATCTCCAGCGCCTCGCCGCGCCAGAGCTGCGCCTGCGCCGGCGAGGAGTCCTTCGCCGCCGCGCGCATCGCGACGCTGTCCTGCACCACCAGCGCGGTGCGCGGCGCCGCGTCGTCCGGCGAGACGCGCTTGATCGGCGGCTTCGGCGCGGCATCGTCGGCCGGCGCGCTCGTGGACGCCGCCGTCGACGTGGCGGCATCGGCCGAGTGGACGCAGAGCAGTTGAACGGCGACGGCGGCGATCGCGGCGGCCATCACGACCTTCAGGCGGCACATATCGGAACCCTTTCGACTCAGGATCAGGGACGGGATCAGGAACGCGGGGGCGCGATGGCGGCTCATTGCGAGGTCCCCTCGCCTTCGACTTCCGGACGGCCTTCCGGACGCGTCTCCTGCTTCGTCCCCAGCAGCGTCTTGCCGATGAATCCGCCGTCCGACGGGGGCGGCGCGATGATCACCTGCACCTTGTCGGAGAGCTTGTCGGCCATGGCCTTCTGGATCAGCAGCGGATGGCGGCTCAGCAACGCGCCTTCGGCGGCCATCTGGTCGACCGCGACCTTGCCTATGCGCGTCTGGCGATAGGCCTCGGCGTCGGCCAGCTTCTCGCGCGCCTTGGCCTCGCCCTCGGCTTCGATGCCGCGCGCCTGCGCGTTGCCCTCGGCCATGCGGACCCGCGCGACGCGCTCGGCTTCGGCTTCCAGCTGGCGCTGCTCGACCTGGCGCTGCTTGAACGGCAGCACGTGCTTCATCGCCTCTTCCTGGCCCTTGGCCGCGATGATCTGCTCGCGCGCGGCGGCTTCCGCGGAGGTCTCGCGGCGGACCTTCTCGGCGGCCGCTTCCAGCTCGGTCTGCTTGACCTGCTTCTCCTTGAGCTCCAGCGTGTAGCGCATCTTCTCGCTGGCCAGGCCTTCGGACAGCAGGTTCTCCAGGCCGGTGCGGTACTCCTGCGGCAGGTCGACGTTGCCGATCTCCAGGCCGCGCAGCACGATGCCGTCCTGCGCCAGCTTGCGGCGCAGTTCCGACTCCAGCGCGGCCTGGATGGGGCCGCGCTGCGTGGAGAAGATCTCGCGCACCGTGTGCGTCGCGATCTGGCGGTAGACGATGCCCTGCAATGCGGGGGCGATCACGTCGCCTTCGATGTCGTCGGGCAGCGAGGCGGCGAGCTGCGCCAGGCGCGTCGGGTCGACGGTCCAGCGCACCGTCAGGTCCAGGCCCAGGGACAGTCCTTCCAGCGACTGGAGCGGCGCTTCGCCGTCCGCGCGGGCGAAGCGTTCGGGGTGATAGCTGCGGTCACGCACCGGCAGATCGCGGACATCGTGCAGGCCGGGGATCTGGAGCATGGAACCGGAACGGGCCTCGGTCACGCCGCCGGTCAGCACGTTGGTGCGCAGGCTGACGGCGCCGCGCGGCACCTCGTGAACGGGGGATGCGTCACCAGCAGCGCCACCGCGCCGGCCACGGCGGTCAGGCCGGCCAGCCAGGGCAGGCAGCGGACCAGGCCGGCACCGGCACGCTTCAGCGGCGCGCCCAGGCCACCGGCACCGGCGCCTTCGCCGCCGAACTCGTCACCGAGTGCGTCGCCCTGGCTGCGGCGCGAGAAACCGGGCAGCCGAGCCTTGAGCCGCGCGGCGGCGTTGCGGATCGATTGCAGGCGGTCGTTCATGAGGTCCTCCGGGGTTCCCGTCGATCGGGTGTTGGGATGTCGCTCATGGTCCGGAAAGGGCCCGGAAGCCTCAATGCGGGCGTCGGCCGGTCCCTTCACGGTCCGGAAGAAACCCTCACAGGCCGGTCGCGCCGGTGAACGCCACGCTGTCGATAATCCGCGCCATGGCTATCCCCAGGAACAAGGTCGCCGTCATCGAGGACGACCGCCCCACCAGCGAGCAGCTCACCGGCTGGATCCGCGCCGCGCGTCCCGAGCTGCAGGTCGACCAATGGTTCGACCGCGACGCCGCCGAGGCCGCGCTGGCGCGCGAGCGCTACGAGATGGTCGTGCTCGACATCGAGCTCGGCCGCGAGCGCAACGCCGGCATCGCGCTGATCAACGAGATCAACAAGCTGAACGCCGGCACGCCGGTGCTGGTCGTGTCGGCGATGCCGGCCGCCATCTACCGCGGGATCATGAAGGCGCTCGACGCCTGGGACTACCTGCAGAAGACCAGCTTCGACGAGGCCGAGTTCATCGACACCTTCCTCGACATCCTGCGCGCCGCGCGCGCGCGGGAAGCCGCCGAACCGGTCGCGGCCGCGCCGGAGGCGCTGCAGCTGGATCCGCTCTGGCAGCGCAGCCCGCTGTGGAAGGGCCAGCGCATCAACCTGCCGCTGACGGCGCAGCGCATCCTCGCCACGCTGTACCAGCGCGCGCCGCAGGTGGTGTCGTACGAGGAGCTGTACGACGTCGTCAAGAGCGGCCGCACCCGCGACAACGTCCGCAAGCACGTGTCGACGCTGCGCGAGGCGCTGAAGGAAGTCGATCCGAGCTTCGACGCGATCGAGAACGTGCCGATGCGCGGGTTCCGGTGGTCGGGGCCGCGGTGAGCGCCGATATGCGTGCCGACAGGGACGCGGCATGAAGCTTGGACCGGTCGAGTTGCCCGCGCTGGTCGTGCCGCGCCTGGGCCTGGCGGCGTTCCGCCGCCGCGCGGTCGTGCACCTGGCCTTCCTGCTGCTGGCCCTGGCGACGATCGGCCTGGTGCTGACCGTCCTGATCGACCAGAAGCAGCGCGCCTACCAGCGCTATGCGCAGGGGTTCCGCCAGTCGCTGTCCGAGATCGTGCTGCAGCTGCGCCATCCGAGCGGTCAGCTGGCGCTGCTCAATCCGACGATGGGGGCGGGCGACCGCGACGGCCAGGCACCGGTGCTGCTGCCGTTCTCGGCGATCGACTTCGACGACCAGAACAAGGCGCAGCGCGCCGTCGAGATGGCCGGCTGCGGCCTGCGCTGGCCCGACGGCGCGAGCCTGTGCGCAGCCGTCGGCGCGAACGCCTATGCGGGCGGTTTCCTCTACCTGGTCGGCAGCCTGGAGAGCGGTCCGCTCGCCGGCCGTGAGCACGGCGCGCTGGACCTGAGCGGCGTTCACCGTGCGCGCGTGACGCTGAAGCTGCGCGGCAGCACCCAGACCTGGATCGCGCCCTTCGAGGGCGCCGCCTCGGCCGACGGCACGCAGCGGGGCCGATTGACCGGCTTCCTCGGCGCGGGCCCGCAGCTGCCCGGCAAGGCGCGCCCGATGCGCGAGTTCCGCGGCTGGCTGTGGCGTGAAGGTCCGTGTGCCGAAGGCAGCAGCGGACCGGACTGCGCGCGGCGCACCTTCTATTCGATCCGGCTCCCGGTGGAAGCGTTCCAGGACGCGCTCTTCGACGACGCCGGCCGCCGCGCCCGCCCGGTCTGGCCGCCAGCGGACCTGGACCAGATGCGGGTGCGGGTCGAGCTGCTCGGCCCGTCGGAACCCACCGGCTCATCCACCCCGCCTGCCGCCGTTGCGTCCGATGCCGTGCCCGCCAGGGCGGCGGCCTCCGATGCAGACATCACATCGGCATCGGCATCGGCATCGATGCCAGTTCTCTTCGACAGCGCCCGGCCGGGCGCATCGCTCGCGCTGTCGCTCGACCGGATCGGCGCCTCGCTGCAGCCGGGCGAGACGCTGCGCATCGAGCGTCTGGGCAAGCAGGCGACGACGATCGCCGAACGTCGCGGCCCGGAGCTGTCGGAACGGGCGCTGCCGTGGCTGATCCACGTGATGCGGCGCCTGCCGGTGCAGGGCGAGATCCTGGGCGTCGGCGCCGGCACCGACGCGGCCGAGGTCCGCTGGCTGACCGCGTCCGACGACGTGGCCACGCCGAGCGGCCGCTACCGGCTCGACCTGCGCGGCGACCTGCGCAGCCTCGACCGACAACTGGCGCTGGAGGCGCGTCCGCTGGCCTGGCTGGCGGCGGCGATGCTGTCGGCCATCGCGCTCGCCTGGCTGATGGTGGAGCTCGGCCTGATCCGCGGCATCGCCGTGCTGACCAAGCGCGCGGCCGCCGTCTCCTACAACATGCAGGACGCGCGGGCCGAGCAGCGCATCGGCGAACTCGACGTGGCCGACCTGCGCGGCCGCGACGAGCTGGGCATCCTGGCCGGCAGCCTGGCGGACGCACTGACCCGCGTGAAGGACGGCCTGCGCCGCGAGCAGCTCCGGGCCGAGCGCGAGCGCGAGATGTGGCACGCGGTCGGTCACGAGATCATGTCCCCGCTGCAGTCGCTGATGGTGCTGCACGGCGCGGGCGACGATCCCAGCCACCGCTATGTGCAGCGGATGCAGCAGGCGGTGAAGGTGCTGTACGGCAGCGCGCCGCCGAGCGAGGCGCTGGCCTCGGCCGACCTGCACACCGAGGCGCTGGACCTGGCGGCCTTCTGCCGCGAGGTGGCCGCGAACGCGCACTACGCCGGCATCGATCACGTCAGCTTCGAGACCGCCCTGCCCGAGCCGCAGCCGGTGCACGCCGAGGCCTACGCGCTGGAGGACGCCGTCACGCACGTGCTGCGCAACGCCGACCGCTACCGGCCCGAGGGCACGCCCATTGCCATCACCCTGGAGGCGGGCGAGCCCGGCTTCGTCCTGCTGCGCATCCGCAACCAGGGGCCGCACATCGATGCGGCGATGCTCGAGCAGATCTTCGAGTACGGCGTCTCCGACACCGCCCCGCAGGTCAACGGCGAACGCCGCGGCCAGGGGCTCTTCGTCGCGAAGACCTACCTGGCGAAGATGGATGGCAGCATCCGGGCATTCAATGTGCCGGAAGGCGTGGTGTTCGAGATGAGCCTGCGCCGCGCCGCGGCGTGACCGGCTCCGCCCGCTCCGCTCCGCCGGAACCGTTCCGACCGGGCGGTGGCCTCTGACAGATCAAGGAGAGTTCCCATGCCGATGACCCCCCAATACGCATTGACCGAGCCCATCCGCGACGCCGTCGATTCGCTGTCGAAGGGACATCCGCTGCTGCTCGAGTTCGGCGCCCCGTGGTGCCCCATCTGCGAGGCCGCGCAGCCCCTGCTGGCGCAGGCCTTCGACGGCCGGCACGCGATGGTCCAGCACATCAAGGTCGAGGACGGCAAGGGCCGGCCGCTGGGGCGCTCGTTCAAGGTAAAGCTGTGGCCGACGCTGATCTTCATGCGCGACGGCCAGGAGGTGGAACGCCTGGTCAGGCCCACGAACGCCGCGGATATCCGGGCGGCGCTGGAGCGCATCGACAACACGTGACGGACAATCGGGCCATGACCCAAGCCCATGTGCTGCTCCCCAAGGACGGAGCCCCCGACCTGCTGTTCGTGCTGCTGCACGGTGCCGGCGGCGACGCCGAACAGATGCGCCCGCTCGCCGAGGCACTGCACCGCCAATACCCGCGCGCGGCGCTGGTGCTGCCCGAGGGCTTCGAGCCCTTCGACGCCATCCCGGGCGGCGGCGCGGGCTTCCAGTGGTACTCCGAGCAGGGCGACGACGCGGCCAAGGCGGAGCGCCTGACCGAGGCCGTGCCGTCGCTGGTCGCGCTGGTGCGCGGCTGGGCGGAGAAGCTCGATCTGGAATGGGGACGGGTGGCGCTGGGCGGCTTCTCGCAGGGCGCGATCCTGGCGCTGGAGGCGCTGCAGCAGGAAGAGGCACTGGCCGGTCGCGTGCTCGCGTTCGGCAGCGCGTATGCCTACTGGCCGCAGCATGCGCCCAAGGATGTCTCCATCCATCTGCTGCACGGCAAGGACGACAGCGAACTGCCCTACCCCGCGCTGCTGAACGCGGCCCGCGAGCTGATGTCGCTCGGCGCCGACATCACGGCGGACGTGCTCCCGAACATCGGCCATGAGTTGCATCCGGCGCTCGTCGAGCGCGCGATGGAACAGCTGAGGACCTTCATTCCCGCGCGCCTGTGGCGCGAGGCCGTGATCGCCGCAGCCGAGCAGGACAAGAACGAGCCGCGGCACTGACCTGACGACCCGCGTCAATCGAGGGTGACTTCGGTCCTCACGGTACCGGCCCGATCCGCCCACGCGGCGAGGCTGAGGCGCGTGCCCTGCGGCGCTCTCACGACCCATTCGCCATACGCGCGATCGCCGGTGATGTCGCGCTCCGGCAGGAAGGCGAGCTGCGTCTGCTTGGGCGCATGGCCCTCGAGCTGCGGCCCTTCCATGCGCGGCTTGCCGCTGACCAGCCCGACCTCCGGATCCACTGGCAGGAAGATCTCGAACATCACGCCGCGCGTCTGCTTGCGCGCCAGCGCCTGCTTGGTCACGTAGGCCGGCAGCCAGCCGCTGTTGCCCACCGCCATGCGCACCCGCCACGTGTCCGGTCCGAGCGCACGCACCTCCGTGCGCAGCAGCTCCAGCTTCGGCAGGCTCAACGCGATCTGGTTCATCCACGCCGGGAAGCGCGCCGCCTCGCGCTCGCGCAGGTGCGGCGGCGGGTTGCGCCAGAAGTTCATCTTGTCCCAGCCGCCGATCTCCACCGGGCCCAGCTGCGGATGCATGAACGAGGTCCACTCGACGTGCGCCTGGCCGCCGCAGTGCTCGTCGCTCCACTTCAGCAGCTTGAGGTCGTCCTCCACCGGATGGTCGCGGAACCAGTCGATCCACTTGTAGCCGGTGATGCCGGCTTCCTTGTTGGGCGACCACAGCTCCACCACCCAGAACAGCGCGCCCAGGTGCTCGTACACCCAGTCCTGCGTCCCGGTGATCACTTCCTTGGGGTGGTACTTGAACTCGTGCCAGATGCTCACCGCCGGATAACCGGTGTGCTGCTCGCCGAGCTTGGAGAAGCGCTGGAAGGCCCACAGGTCCTCCGGCGGCATCTCGTCGTCGCTGCGCGTGCCGCAGGGCCGCAGGATCACGCCGCTGTGCGTGTGGAAGCTGATCGCCGCGCCGATGTTGGGATGGCCCACCATGAAGTCCACCATCGCGCGCACCTCGGGCTCGCTGGTCGGGTACGGGCCGGCGCCGACCTGCTCGAACTCCTGCCGCCAGCCGGCGGGGAAGTTCCGGTTCAGGTCCAGGCCCTCGCTGTCGCGGTTGACCTTGATGCTGAAGCCGTCGTGGTTGATGACCAGCCCCTCGGGCATCAGGCGGTAGTACTCGCCGCCGAACTCGCCGGGCTGGCGCGGGACCATCAGGCGCGGATCGTCCGCATGCTTCTTGTAGCCGCCGTGCGGATCGGCGACGCGCATCGTCAGGATGCGGCCGTCGCCGTCGATGTCCTCGACGCTCAGGCCCTCGACCGGCTCCTCGTCGAACGGATACGGCCGCGTCGACGAGCGGATGTGACGCGGCCGGTCCGCCAGCGCGAGCTCCGCGCCGTCCGGGTTCAGGCGCGGCACCATGTAGATCGTGCGCGTGTCCAGCAGGTGCGTGGCCTGCGGGTCGGTGCCGTACTTGCTCAGCAGGTCGTGCAGGTAGTACAGGCAGGTCGTGCAGGCGGTGAGCTCCGCGGCGTGGATGTTGCCGTCGACCCAGAACGCGGGCTTCTCGACGTCGATGCCGGTCGCCGTGTTGGTCAGGATCAGCACCCAGATCTCGCGGCCCTCGAAGCTCTTGCCGAGCGAGCGCACCGACACCAGGTTGGGACAGGCCTCCGCGTAGCTGAACAGCAGTTGCGTCAGCGCCTCGTAGCGCGGGAATTCGTCGAAGCGCGGCGTCGGCAGCATCGGGGTGGATGCAGGCGCGGCGGCGGGCGGGAGAGCGGTCATGGGCGTCCCAGGGGCGGTATCGGTGCGACCGATTTTGCATGCCCACGCCCTGGCGACCGAGAGGCCTCTCCACGACCGGACAGCGCGTTTTCCCTGAGACGGGTTAAATTGCTGGCCTTGCACGTGCGCGCCGTCGTTCCGACGGGCGCGCATCGCACGACATGAACGAACGATCGAATGAACGACGCCACCCGGCGGTCCGCGAGGACGCCGGCGCGAAGCTGGAGAGATGGCTGTGAATCACTGCGAGAAGATCCCCTTGGGGACGCAAGGGGCGACCGAGTGGGAAGTGGTGCATCTGCCGTCCACGCTGGGCGACTTCCAGGCGCGGGCCTTCCGCAGCCCGGCGACGGGCTCGGAGCACCTGGTGCTGTCGGTCGGTCCGCTGCAGGAGCGCGGCGGCCTGCTGCGCGTGCACAGCGAGTGCCTGACCGGCGACGTCTTCCAGTCGCTGCGCTGCGACTGCGGTCCGCAGCTGCAGGGCGCGCTGGACCTGCTCAAGGACGAGGGCGGCATCGTCATCTACATGCGCGGTCATGAAGGCCGCGGCATCGGCCTGGTCGAGAAGCTGCGCGCCTACGCGCTGCAGGAAGCCGGCGTCGACACCATCGACGCCAACCTGCGCCTGGGCCATGCCGAGGACGAGCGCGACTACGCCGACGCCATCGACATCCTGTGCCTGCTGGGCGTGAAGAGCGTCCGGCTGATCACCAACAACCCGCAGAAGCGCGACGCGCTGGTCGAAGGCGGCATCGAGGTCGAGGCGCTGGTGCCGCTGCGCATCGCGGCGAATCCGCACAACGAGCGCTACCTCGAGACCAAGCGCAAGCGCATGGGGCACTACCTGGAGTGATCCGGGACCGCGGCCCAGGCGCATTCCGGCGGTGACTCGGCAATGACGCGGGACGTCCATCCATGACTCTCCTGCACGCCGCCCCCGCCGCGGGCTTCGACGAGCCCTTCGCGCTGATGGCCGCGTGCCACGAGCGGATGGCACGGACGCTGGACCTGCTCGAACGCCTCGGCGCGCATGTGGCCACGCACGGCGGCGACGCGCAGGCGCGGGACGCCGCGAGGGACGTGCTGCGCTACTTCACGATCGCCGCGCCGCTGCATCACGAGGACGAGGAGCTGCACGTCTTTTCTCGCCTGCGCGAGCACGGAAACGGCGAGCTCGCCGACCGTCTGCTGGCCGACCATCGGGAGATGAAAGCGCGCTGGGCCGCGATCGTTCCGGACCTGGAAGCGATCCTCGACGGGCCGATGCCCGACGACAAGCTCGCCACCGCGCGTGAGCGCTGGCGAGCCTTCGCCACGCTCTATCGGCGTCACCTCGATGCCGAGGACCACGACGCGTATCCGGCGGCCCGGGCGGCAACACCTGACCCCGAGCAGCGGGTGATGGGCGAGGAAATGGCCGGCCGGCGACGCGGCTGAACGCCTCGCCCCGGGGCGACGGCCCCGATCCCTTTTGTGACCGACTCGTAACGCCTCTGCGCGTTCGCAACCTTTCTTCCGCGCGCCGGCACCTACGCAGAACCCCTGCGTGAATTTCCGCCGCGCCCATGCCGCTCTTCCTCCCCGTCCCGATCCCCTGGGACGTCGTACTCCGGCAGCTCCTGCTCGCGCCCTGCTTCGAAGAGATCCTCTTCCGGCTCGGCCTCCAGGAGCGGCTGTCGACCGCACGCGCCGCCGCCGCGCGACGCCATGCCGTCGTGCTGACCGCGCTCGCCTTCGGCGCGGCGCACGCGATCGTGCTCGCCATCGTCACGCCCGCGCCGCCGCTTTCCGCGCTGCTGCTGGCGCTCGCCACCGCCGTGCCCGCCTGGTGGATCGGCCGCGGCTACCGGCGACACCGCTCACTGCCCCGCTGCATCGCCTGGCATGCGGGCTTCAACGCCTGCTGGCTGCTCGCCGCGCCGGTGCTGCTGCCGCTCCTCCTGTCGACGTCCGCTCCCGCGCCCGGGGCGCCGCTGTCGTCGACCGCGTCCGTTTCTGTTTCTGTTTCTGCTTCCCTCTCTTCATCCTGACGAGGCTCCCGCCATGACCCTTCCCCTGCGCACCGCCCTTCCCGGCGCGATCGTCGCGACTGTCGCCCTCACGGCCGCGGTCCTGGCGGGTCCCGCCTTCGCCGCCGACCCGATCGCCGGCCAGTCCAAGTTCTCGCAGGTCTGCGCCGCCTGCCACACGGTGGCCTCCACCGCCGTCGTCGACCGCGGCCGCAACAACCCGGCGATGATCCAGAACGCCATCAACACGATTCCGCAGATGGGCGGCGTCGGCGGGGCCGTCTCGGCCGCGGACATCGCCAACATCGCCGCCTACCTCGGCAACTCGCCCGCCTCCATCAGCTTCGCGCAGACCGCCGTCGGCCAGTCGAGCGCGGTCTCCACCATCACCATCAGCGCCAGCCGCATCGCCGCGCTCGGCAGCCTCTCCGCGGTCGCCAGCGGCGACTTCGCCGTGCAGGGCGGCTCCTGCGGCGCGACCGTGCCCGCGGGCACCAGCTGCACCGTCGGCGTCGTCTTCCACCCGACCGCCGCCGGGGCCCGCAGCGGCGCGCTGACGATCAGCCACAACGGCATCGCCACGCCCATCCCCATCGCGCTCACCGGCACCGGCAATGTCACGCTGACGGCCGTGCTCTCCGCCGACGCCAGCACCCTCGACTTCGGCAACCAGCCGCTGGCCAGCGCCTCCGCCGCGCGCACGGTCACGCTGAGCAACACCGGCACCGCCTCGCTCGACTTCAGCAGCATCGGCGTCACCGGCGCCAACGCCGCCGACTTCACCCGCGGCGGCAGCTGCGCCGTCGGCACGCCGCTGGCCGTCGGCGCGACCTGCACCGTCACCGCCACCTTCGCGCCAGCCGCCACCGGCGCGCGCGCCGCCACCCTGGCCGTCGCGGCGATCGCGCCCACCGCCGGCAACGCCACCGCCAACGTCAACATCGCCATGAGCGGCACCGGCCAGGCCCAGCCCACGCCGGTCTCCTCGCTGTCGACCGCGCAGCTCAGCTTCGGCGCCCTGACCGTCGGACGGACCAGCGCCGCGCAGACGATCACCGTCTCCAACACCGGCAACGCCGCACTCACCTTCAGCGCCATCGCCGCCACCGGCCCGTTCACCACGACCGACACCTGCAGCGGCGGCGTGCCCGCCGGCGGCACCTGCGCCGTCGCGGTCCGCTTCGCCCCGGCCGGCGCCGGCGCGGCCACCGGCACCCTGAGCCTGACCAGCAACGCGGCCGCCTCCCCGCAGACTGTCGCGCTGGGCGGGACCGGCGTGCTCACCAACACGCCGATCCTGGTCTGGACCGCCGCGACCAGCGCCGACTTCGGCACCGTCACGATGGGCGCGGACGGTGGCCTCAAGCACTTCACGCTGAGCAACACCGGCGACGTCGCCGCCACGCTGGGCAGCTTCGCGCTCGCCGGCGAGGCCGCCGCCGACTACCGCGTCGACACGACCTCCACCTGCGCCGCCGGCGCCTCGCTGGCGGTCGGCGCCGACTGCGATCTCGCCATCGGCTTCAGCCCGCGCGGCGTCGGTGCCCGCGCCGCCACGGCCGCGGTCGTTGCCGACAACGCCTCCCTGCCCGCGCCGCTGACGCTGGCCGGCGTCGGCCTCGCACCGCCGCAACCGGCGCTGCAGCTGTCGGCCACCTCGCTGGACTTCGGCCCTGCGGACACCAACGGCCGACCGCTGACGCTGACCAACAGCGGCCCCGGCGTGCTGCACGTCAGCGCGCTGAGCGTGGACAGCGCCCGTTTCTCGATAGCCACCACCGGCACCAACGCCTGCGGCGCCGCGCCCTTCACCGTGCAGCCCGGCGCGAACTGCCAGGTCACGCTGCGCTGGCTGGGCGCCGCCGCGGCCGCCTCTGCGCCCACGGGCACGGACACCGGCACGCTCACGCTGCAGGGCGACATGACGCCCGCCACGGCGACGGTCGCGCTGCGCGGTGCGCCGGGCAGCACGGAAGCGTCGAACAGCGGCGGCGGCGGTTGCACGATCGGTGCCGGCACCGGCGCGGCGGATCCGTTGCTGCTGGTGATGGCGGGCCTCTCTGCGCTGATCCTGTGGCGTCGCCGCAGCGCCAGCGCGGCGCCCCTCGCGCTGACCGCTGTCGGCCTGGCAACGACGCTGGCGCTCACGCCGATGGATGCATCGGCGGTCGATGTCGGCCAGCCGCTCCCCGTCGCGAACGTCCCGAGCGCCGACGGTGCGCCGGTCCCTTTGCACGACGGCAGGGCCAAGGTGACCTACGTCGACTTCTGGGCCTCCTGGTGCGGCCCGTGCCGCCAGTCCTTCCCGTGGATGAACCGCATGCAGGCCAAGTACGGCGCGCAGGGCCTGCGCATCGTCGCCGTGAACCTGGACGCGAGCCGCGCGGATGCCCAGGCCTTCCTCAAGGAAGTGCCCGCCAACGTCTCGCTGGGTTTCGACCCGAAGGGCGACTCGGCCCGCCGTGTCGGCGTGCGGACGATGCCGAGCTCCGTGCTGCTGGGCCCCGACGGACGCGTGCTGATGCAGCACAGCGGTTTCCGCGCCGAGGACGAGGCTGAACTTGAAGCCCGCATCGCCGCCGCGCTGAAGACCTCTTGAAGGAGATTCCGATGTCCCTGACTTCCTCCTGGCGCCGCCGCGCGCCGGCCGCGATCGCCGCGCTGGTCGCGCTCGCCAGCACCGGCTGCGCGATGCAGCCTCCCCAAGCCTGGGAGAAGGGCGCGCTCGCCCGTCCCGAGATGACGATGGGCGGCGACGTCCTCGGCGACCGCTTCGCGCAGCACATCTACACGAGCAAGGAAAACGCCTCCGGCGGCAACGGCGTGGGAGGAGGTGGCTGTGGCTGCAACTGAGCACGACATGACCACGGACGACCGCCTGGCCACCCCTCAGGACGCCGGCAGCCACCGCGGCGCCTGGGGTGGCGTGCTCGCCGCCGCGCTGCTGCTCCCGGGTCTGCAGGCTCCGGCGCTCGCCGAGACCCCGCCCGAGCAGGCCGAGATGTCCGTCAAGCTGCTGCACTACCGCGACCGCCAGCCGGGCTTCGACCGGATCAAGGTCACGGCGCCGTCGGTCTACCTGATGGTGCCGGTCGCGGGCCGCTGGTCCGTCGAGGGCTCGCTGGTGAACGACAGCGTCTCCGGCGCCTCGCCGCGTTATCACAGCGCGGTCTCCGGCGCCTCGCGGCTCGACGAGACCCGCAAGGCCGGCGACATCCAGGTCACCCGCTACAACGACCGCGATGCGTGGTCGCTCGGCGCCGCGTATTCGACCGAGCATGACTACCGCTCGCGCACCGTCTCCGCCGGCTATCGCCGTTCCAGCGAGGACAACAACACCACCTGGAACATCGGCGCCGCCTTCAGCGACGACTGGATCGGCTCCTCCGACGACCCGACGCTCAGCCGCGGCCGGAACACGACGCAGCTGACCGCCGGCGTGACGCAGGCCTGGACGGCGGTGGACCTGGTGCAGCTCAGCCTCGGCGCGAGCTGGGGCCACGGCATGTACTCGGACCCGTACAAGTTCCCGGACCGTCGCCCCGACCGCCGCGAGCAGTACACGCTGATGACGCGCTGGAACCACCACTTCACCGACTGGAAGGCGACGCTGCGCAGCAGCTGGCGCTACTACGCCGACAGCTTCGGCGTGCGCGCCAACACGCTGGAGACGGCGTGGGTGCAGCCGCTGTCCGGCGGATGGACGCTGACGCCGTCGCTGCGCTACACGACGCAGCGGGCCGCGAAGTTCTATTACGACCCGGTCTACGACGCCGCGCTCGGCGCGCCGCTGCCGCCGGGCTACACGGCGACCTCGCCGCAATACCTGTCCCCGGACCAGCGGCTGTCCGCGTTCGGCGCGATCACCGTCGGCATGAAGGTCGCCTACGAGATCGCGCCCCGCTGGACCGCCGACCTCAGCCTCGAGCACTACGAACAGCGCGCCGCCTGGCGCCTGGGCGGCAGCGGCTCGCCGGGGCTGGACCGCTTCCAGGCCGACTGGCTGCAGGTCGGCCTGTCCCACCGGTTCTGACCGACCGCCCCGCTGGAACCGACGAGCGCGCCATGTGGTCCGTCCACCGCCATGCCTTCACCGCGATGGCCTCGCCCAACGAGGTCGTGCTCGGCGGCGTGGCGGCGGACCTGGCCGCCGACGCCAGCGAGGCCGTCGAGGCCGAGGTGCGCCGCATCGAGCGCAAGTACTCGCGTTATCGCGACGACAGCGTGATCTCCGCGATCAATGCGCGGGCCGGCCGCAATGCCGTCGCCGTCGACGAGGAGACGGCGCAGCTGCTGAACTTCGCGGCCGAGCTGCATCGGCAGAGCGACGGCCTCTTCGACATCACCAGCGGCTGCCTGCGCCGCGCCTGGGACTTCAAGGCCGGCCGCGAGCCCGCGCCTGACGCGCTGGCGCTGCTGCGGCAGCGCATCGGCTGGCACCGCGTGCAATGGGACGGGCGCGCCATCGCGCTGCCGCAGGCGGGCATGGAGATCGACTTCGGCGGCATCGGCAAGGAGTACGCCGCCGATCGTGCCGTCGCCGCGCTGCGCGGGCTCGGCGTGCGCCACGGCTTCGTCAACCTCGGCGGCGACATCCGCGTCATCGGTCCGCGGCCGGACGGCGAGCCCTGGGTCTTCGCGATCCGCCATCCCCGCCGCGAGGACGAGGTCTGCGCCCGCATCCCGCTGGCCGACGGCGCGCTCGCCACCAGCGGCGACTACGAGCGCTTCTTCATCACCCCCGACGGCCGGCGCTGCTGCCACATCCTCGATCCGCGCAGCGGGCAGCCGGTCCGCCACTGGCAGGCGGTCAGCGTCATCGCGCCGCTGTGCGTCGCGGCCGGCGCGCTGGCCACGATGGCCATGCTGATCGGCGCCGACGCGCCCTCGCGCCTGAACACGCCGGGCGTCGGATTCCTGCTCGTCGATGCCGACGGCCAGGTCCGCACGCACGACCCCGACCAACTGATCCCACTTCCGACCTCGCCATGAGACTCCTCGCCACCTTCCTCGCCGGTGCGGCGGCCGCGTTCGCGCTGGCCGTCACCGCCCCGGGACCCGCCCGCGCGGCGATCGATCAACCCGCGTTCCTGGAACCCACCCAGGCGTTCCCGGGACGCGCTCGCATCGAAGCGCCTGCGGAGGGCGCGGGCGGCTCAGGCGCTGCAGCCACGTCCGCGGTGGTCGTCGAATTCGACATCGCCGCCGGCTACCACCTGTACCGCGAGCGCTTCGCCATCGAGGCCGACGGCGCCGCGTTGCCCGCGCCGGGGCTGCCGGCCGGCAAGGCAGTCTTCGATCCCAACTTCAACAAGACGATGACGCTGTGGGCCGACGCCGTCCGCGTCGTGCAGCCGCTGCCGCAGGGCGTCGTGCCGCAGACGCTGACGGTGCGCTACCAGGGCTGCGCGGATCGCGGACTCTGCTATCCGCCGCAGCAGGCGCTGGTGCATCTGGAACGAGGCGGCGACGGATTGTTGAAGGCGCGCTGGGAGGCGCAGCCGGACGCGCTGTCCGCGCCGATCGAGGACGCGGCGCCGACGGGATCCGGAACCCCGGCCGCGTCGACGTCCGCGAGCACCACCGCGACGCCGTCGTCGTCCTCGACGGCCGGGGCCTCCGCCGCCGACCAGGCCCCCGTCGACAGCAGCGCCGCCGCGCTCCAGTCCGGCAGCCTGCTGCGTGTCGTCGGCATGTTCCTGCTCGGCGGCCTGCTGCTCTCGTTCACGCCCTGCGTGCTGCCGATGCTCCCCATCCTGTCGTCGATCATCGTCGGCCAGGGCGCGCCGGTCTCGCGGGCGCGCGGCTTCTCGCTGGCCGTCGCGTACTCGCTGGGCATGGCGATGGTCTACACCAGCGCCGGTGTCGTCGCCGGCCTGCTCGGCTCGGGCTTCGCCGCCGCGCTGCAGAACCCCTGGGTGCTGGGCAGCTTCGCGCTGCTGCTGTCGGTGCTGGCGCTGTCGATGTTCGGCGTCTGGGAATTCCAGATGCCGGGCTTCATCCAGGACCGCGTCAACAACGCGTCCAACCGCATCAAGGGCGGCCGGCATGTCGGCGTGTTCCTGATGGGCGGGCTGTCGGCGCTGCTGGTGGGGCCCTGCGTCGCGGCGCCGCTGGCCGGCGCGCTCGTCTACATCAGCCAGACCCGCGACGTGGTGCTGGGCGGCTCGGCGCTGTTCGCGCTGGCCTGCGGCATGAGCGTGCCGCTGCTGCTGCTCGGGCTGTCCGCCGGCACGCTGCTGCCGCGCGCGGGCCGCTGGATGGAGCATGTGAAGACCTTCTTCGGCCTGCTGCTGATCGCGGTCGCGCTGTGGCTGGTCTCGCCTGTGCTGCCGACCGGCGCGCTGATGTTCCTGATCGGCGCGGTGGCGCTGGTCGCGGCGATCTGCCTGGGTGCGTTCGAGGCCGGCCGGCCGCGCGCCCTCAAGGCCGGCGGCGCGCTGGTGGCGCTGTGGTCCGCCGCGATGATCGGCGGCGCGCTGTCCGGCGGCGACAGCGTGCTGATGCCGCTGCGCCATCTGGCGCGGGGCCCGGTGGACGGTCTGCCGCTCGCCAGCGCCAAGGCCGCGTCGCGCGCCACCTCGGCGCCGACCTTCGAGCGCATCACGACGGTGGCGCAGCTCGACGCGGCACTCGCGTCGTCGGACCGGCCGGTGATGCTGGACTTCTACGCCGACTGGTGTGTCGCCTGCAAGGAGATGGAGCACCTCACCTTCTCCGACCCCGCGATCGCCCCGCGGCTGCGCAACGCGCGGCTGCTGCAGGCCGACGTGACCGCCAACAGCGCCGAGGCGAAGGCGCTGCTCAAGCGCTTCCAGCTGTTCGGCCCGCCGGGGATCCTGTTCTTCGACCCGCAGGGGAAGGAACTCGCCGCCGCCCGCACGATCGGCTTCCTGCCGGCCGACGAATTCGCCCAGCGCCTGGACCGCGCCAAGCTGTGATCCGTGACGAAACGCCAAGCAGAACCGACATGAGCCTCCCCCAACGACACACCGCCCTGCTGATCCTCGGCTCGGGCCCTGCCGGCTACACCGCCGCGCTCTACGCCGCGCGCGCCAACCTGAAGCCGCTGCTCGTCACCGGCATCGCGCAAGGCGGTCAGCTGATGACCACGACCGAGGTCGACAACTGGCCCGCCGACGTGATGGGCGTGCAGGGCCCGGAACTGATGCAGCGCTTCCAGCAGCACGCTGAACGTTTCCAGACCGAGATCGTCTTCGACCACATCAACAGCGTCGACTTTTCCAGGCGTCCGTTCACGCTCACGGGTGACAACGCGGTCTACACCGCCGACGCGGTGATCCTCGCCACCGGCGCGTCGGCGCAGTACCTGGGCCTGCCCTCCGAAGCGGCGTTCATGGGCCGCGGTGTCAGCGCCTGCGCGACCTGCGACGGCTTCTTCTATCGCGGGCAGGAAGTCTGCGTCGTCGGCGGCGGCAACACCGCCGTCGAGGAGGCGCTGTACCTGTCCAACATCGCCAGCAAGGTCCATCTGGTCCATCGCCGCGACAAGTTCCGCGCGGAGCCGATCCTGGTCGACAAGCTGATGGACAAGGTCAAGGCCGGCAGGATCGAGCTGCACGTGTTCCATACCTTGGAAGAGGTACTGGGCGACGCCGGCGGGGTGAACGGCGTGCGACTCAAGCGCACGCAGGACGGCACGACGACCGACATCAAGCTGCAGGGCTGTTTCATCGCGATCGGGCACAAGCCCAACACGGAGATCTTCCGCGGGCAGATCGAGCTGCGCGACGGCTACGTGCTGACGCGCAGCGGCTCGGAAGGCTTCTTCACGATGACCAGCGTGCCGGGCGTGTTCGCCGCCGGCGACGTGCAGGACCACATCTATCGCCAGGCCATCACCAGCGCCGGTACCGGCTGCATGGCGGCGCTGGATGCGCAGCGGTTCCTGGAGCAGCAGTCAGGCTGACTGCGGGAGGGTTCAGAACGACCAGGCCACGCCGGCGACCCAGCGCTGCAGCGACGGGTCGCCGCGCTGCGGCAGCGAGCTGTAGAGACGCGACGCGCTGAAGCGCCAGTCCCCGACGGTGTAGGACAGCCCGGCGTTGGCGAAGCGGTAGGACCCGCTGCCATGGCCCCAGTTGGAGACCATGCCCCCGCCCAGGTCGGCCGCCAGCGCATCCACCAGGCGGCGGTGCCAGGTCAGCTCGGCGATGGTCGCGCCGCGATGCCCGAGGTAGCCCCACGAGGTGTATGCGGCCAGGTCCGGCGACACCGACACCGTCGCGCCCCACTGCCCCCACGCGGCCGCGTCCCAGAGTCCGCCGAGCGACACCTCGCTGTAGCGCAGCCGGTCCGCGTTGCCGCCGCCGGCATAGGCGTAGTGGGCGCCGGACAGCGTGACGACGCGGCGGTCGTCGATCTGCCACCAGCGGGTCGCCGAGAGGATCGCCTCCGCCTTCGCCCCGTTGCGCATGCGCATCGTGCCCAGGCCGAGGCCCAGGCTCCAGTTGCGGTCGTCGCGGTAGTAGAGGTCGGCCGTGGCGCCCGGATGGTCGCCGCTCAGGCTGATGCCGCGCGAGACGCGCTCGCTCACGACCGCCACCGTGCCGCCCCAGTTCTGCGCGGCGACGCCCCCCGACGCGACGAGGCCCGACGCCAGCCAGGCGACGGCTCGAGCGAGATTTTTGGGGGCACGGCAACCATCGGCGGCGATTCTGGCACCCATGAGGGACACTTCTGCAGAAATCAGTCGCCCATGTTTCAACCTGTTCCGAATGAAGCGGACACGGCCGCCGAGTCGCGTCTGCGTGCCTGGTTGCAGGCCGCCGCGGCCGGCGACCGGTCGGCTTTCGAGCAGCTGTACCGGCACTGCCAGCCGCGGCTGTCGCGCTTCGTGCTGCGCAGCTGCGGCCGGCCCGACCTGGCCGAGGAGGTCGTCAACGACACGCTGTGGATCGTGTGGCGGACCGCCGGCAACTTCCGCGGCGAGTCGCGGGTCTCGACCTGGATCCATGGCATCGCCTACCGCTGCATGCTGAAGGCGCTGCGCGACGGCGTGACGGCGCAGGAGATCAATGCCTCCGCCGTGAGCGACGCCGAACTGGCGATGGCCGAGCCCGCGTTCAACGAGGCCGCCGACCGCGAACTGCGCGACTGGGTGGCCCGCGGGCTGGCGGCGCTGCCGGTGGAACAGCGGGTGACGCTGGAGCTGGCGTACTACCTGGGCGAGACCTGCGAGGACATCGCCCGCATCATGAATTGCGCCACCGGCACCGTGAAGGCCCGCATGTTCCATGCGCGGGTCCGGCTGCGCAACGTGCTGCCCGAGCTGGGCGGCGAGATTCCCCGGCCAGCGGCACTGAAGGACCGATCCGATGACTTCCCACGATGCCCCCTCCGACCGCGCCGGACTTCCCGCAGGCGATCCGGCGATGGGTCAACCCAACGAGCACCGCCAGGTGTGGGACGCGATCGCCTGGGTCGTCGCCGGCACGGCGACGCCGGAGCAGCGCCGCCTGGTGCAGGCACACCTGCCGCACTGCGCCCATTGCCGCGACGAGCTCGCGCTGCAGCAGCAGATCCACCGCGGCATGCAGGACGCGCCGCGTCCATCGGGCGCCGCGGGCACGGCCGGCGGCGAAGCCGAGGAAGCCGCGATCCAGGCCGGCCTGGAACGGCTGTGGGCGCGCGACCGCGACGCGGGACCGGTGACGCCGGTCGAAGGGCCGCGCGGCGCCTCCGCCAACGACGGCGGCTCGCGCACGACGCGCTGGCTGACGGCGGCGGTGGCGGTGCAGGCGGTGGCGATGTGCGTGCTCGGCCTGCGCCTGTGGAGCGACGGCCATCCGCCCGCCGACTACGTGACGCTGAGCCAGCCGGCCGCGCTGCCCGCGGGCGCGGTCGTGCGGCTGGTGCCCGAGGAGCGCGTGGACATGGGCCGGCTGCGGCAGGTGCTGACGCACCACGGACTGCGGATCGTCGGCGCGGACGAGGACGCGAGCAGCCTGCTGCTCGCGCCGCTGCAGCCGGCGCCGGTCGAGGCCGTTCCCGCGATGGTCGATCGCCTGCGCGCGGAGCCGGGCGTGCTGCTCGCCGAGCCGGTCGGCGCCGCGGCGCCGGGGCGCTGAGCGATGCCTGCCTTCGACCACGTTGCCAGGACTTTGGGGAGTCTCCTCGACGGCCGCGTGCGCTGGCCCTCACCCCTGCCCTCTCGCGCAAGCGGGAGAGGGCGTACGCGCTCGCGCTGGATCGGGCGGGTCGCCGCGGCATTGCCCGCCCTGGCGGCGATCGTCGCATTGAGCGGTCCGGCCCATGCGGCCTCCGGCGACGCGCCAGTCAGCGCGCAGGTCGACGCGCCACCCGTGACGGCGACGCCGCCCTCGATGGCCACCGCCGACGACCGCCGCATCATCCTGGCCGTCGAGGACCGCGGCGAGCCGCTCCCCGGCGCCGGCGGGTCGGCGCGCGGCGATTACCGCCGGATGGCGGGCTATGCGGGCAGCGCGCGGGCCCTCGCGATGTCCGAAGCGCTGGCGCGCGAGTACGGTCTGCGCGAGCAGGCCGCCTGGACCATCGCGCCGCTGAACCTGCGCTGCATGCTCTACGCGCTGGGCGCGGGCGACGATGTCGACGCGGTGCTGGCGCGTCTGCGCCAGGACACGCGCGTGAAGCTCGCGCAGCCGCTGAACGAGTTCGAGACGCTGGCCGGCCCCGCGCCGGACGTCGCGCCGGTGGCGCCCCCGCGGCGGTCCCGCCGCCGGCACCCGCGGCGTCCTCCACGACCTCGCTCTACAACGATCCCTACTTCGGCCTGCAGAAGGGCTTCCAGCAGATGTCCACGGCGGCGCTGCAGCAGGTGAGCGTCGGCGCGCGGGTCAAGGTCGCGGTGATCGACACCGGCGTCGACGCCCGGCATCCGGACCTGCTCGGCCAGGTGTCGGGCCAGCGGGATTACGTCGCCGGCGGCGGCGCGCAGGTCGATGCCGTGCCGGAGCGCCACGGCACGGAGGTGATGGGGCTCATCGCAGCCAAGGTGAACAACCGGCAGGGCATCGTCGGCGTCGCGCCCGGCGCCGTGATGACCAGTTATCGCGCCTGCTGGACCGACGTCGCTCGGGCCGGCGCGGACGCGGGGCCGGCGCCCGCGCGCTGCAACTCGTTCACGCTGGCGCAGGCGCTCGGCGCGGCCATCGCCGACGGCGCCGACGTGATCAACCTCAGCCTGGGCGGTCCGAGCGATCCGCTGCTGACGCGGCTCGCGCAGCACGCGCTGTCGCGCGGCGCGGTGCTGGTGGCGGCGGCACCGCCGGGGCGGCTCGGCAAGGGATTTCCGAGCGAGGTGCCGGGGACGCTGGTGGTGGCGAGCACCGGAGAGGCCGCGGGCTCGGAAGGCTGGCTCGCCGCGCCGGGGCGCGCCGTGCTGACGACGGTGCCCGGCGGCGGCTACGACATCGACGCCGGCAGCTCGCTCGCCGCGGCGCACGCGACCGGCGTGATCGCGCTGCTGCGCGCGGCCGTGCCGACGGCCGATGCCGAGCGGCTGAAACGCGCGCTGCTGGGCTCGATGGGCACGTCCGGCGCCATCAACGCCTGCGCGGCGGCGCGGACGCTGGGCGTGGCGGGCTTGCACTGCGATGCCCCGCCGCAGGACTCGGCGCCGAGACGCTGAACCGTTGAGCCGTTGAGCCGTTGAACCGTTGAACGACTGACCGCTCGATCGCGACGGCGACCCCGGGAGGGAGAAGCCGGCACCGGCGCGCAGCTTGCCCTGCCGAGGCTCGCCCTCATCCAGGAGCCCCCATGTCCGATCGCAACAAGGCCGCCCTGACGGCCGCCAATGCCGCCATCACGCGCGGCGACACCGAAGGCTTCCTGGCGTTCTGCGCCGAGGACATCGTGTGGACCACAGTCGGCGAAGACACGCTCGACGGCAAGGCGGCGGTGCGGCAGTGGATGTCGACCGGCTACGCGGAGGCGCCCTCGTTCACCGTGACCGACCTGGTCGCCGAGCGGGACTTCGTCATCGCGCTGGGCACCATCGAGAGCCAGGGCGACGACGGGCAGCCAGTCCGGAACGCCTACTGCGACGTCTGGCGTTTCCGCGACGGGCTGATGGTCGAGTTGAGGGCGTTCGTGATCCCGACCGGATCGTGATGCCGCCGTGAGGCCGCCCTGAGGCCGCCGCGGGCGCCGACGCCCGACGGAGCGTCACATGACCCGGCTACGCTGGGCCATCTCATGACGCGCAGGGCGGCGATGTACCCAGGCGAACGCTTGAACGCGGGCACCCATCTGCTGGGCCTGCTGGCGGCCATTCCCGCGGCCGCCTGGCTGGCGTACCAGGCGTCGGGCACGGGCAGCGGCCGGCGCGTCGCCGTCGCCTGCATCTTCGGCGCGGCCCTGATCGCGCTGTTCGCGGCCTCCACCCTCTGCCACAGCACCCGCGGTCGGCGGCAGCGCCTCTGGGTCCGGCTGGACCACTGCGCCATCTTCCTGCTGATCGCCGGCACGATGACGCCGTTCGCGGTCCTGACCGGCGGCGGCTGGCTGCGGTGGGTGGCCCTGGCGAGCGTCTGGCTCGTGTCGCTGTGGGGGATCCGGCGCACGGTGTGGGGCGACGTCCAGCGCCCCATGCTCAAGGTGTACCTGGCGATCGGCTGGCTGGCCACCCTGGTGTGCATCCCCGCGCTCCAGGCGCTGCCGGCGGCCTGCGTGACGCTGTTCGTCGCCGGCGCCGGCGCCTACACCGTCGGGACCTACTTCTTCGCCAATCCGGGCTGCAGCCGCCACGCCCATGGCATCTGGCACCTGTTCGTCGTGGTGGGCAGCGGCTGCCACTTCGGCGCGGTCGCACACTGCGTGCTCGTGTGACCGCACGGCTTGTCCCGGATCAAAGTGACACTATTTGTCGCATCGGATGTCAGGGCTGACAAAACCTGACCCTGGTGTTGATCCGCGTATCGCCCGACTGCCGTCCAACTACCTCTTTGGAACTAGCGCCAAGGGTACTGAACCCGTGATTCGCGGCGCTGACCGCACTTTGTGACCAGGCGCAACCGGCACGTTCTCTGCTTGAACTAGGCAAAAGTCCACCTGGGCCACGCGTTCGCGGCCCGCTGGTGTCTCGTTCCATCGGACCTGCAGGAAGCGCCATGCGCCACAACATTTCAGAGGCTGACCCGACGTCGGTCTGCCCCGCCCCACCGAGCCCCCCGAGCCCGTTGCGCCCGTTGAGCCCCTGGGGCCTCGTGTTCAGCGCGGTCGTCGCCCTCAGCGCCGCCGGCACGCTGGCCGGCTGCGGCGGCGGCGGCGGTTCCTCCAGCGATGCGGCGAACCCGCCGGTGGCCGGCGCGCCCCTGCCGGTTCGCCTCCTGCCGCTTCACCGCCGGCCTCGCCGCCCGCGTCGTCGCCCGTCGGCACCGACGAGCCCGAGCTGCCTCCGCCCGCGCCCGCGCCGCCCAGCCTGCCCTCCGGCGGCGGCACCCCGACGCCCTCGCTGCCCCCGTCGCTGCAGTCGCCCACCGGCCTGGACATCAGCCAGCCCGGCAAGGCCATCACCGGCATCAAGGCGACCTCCAGCGCGCTGGAGAACAACGGCGACACCGCGCAGAAGACGCTCGACGGCGACCTGAACACGCGCTGGGCCAGCGCCTTCGACGACAAGGCCTGGATCCAGTTCGACTTCGGCGCCAAGACCCCCGTCGGCTACATGAAGCTGGTGTGGCAGAACGCTTATGGCAAGGAATACGCGCTGCAGGTTTCCGATGACGGCGAGACCTGGTACCAGCTGCGGTATGTCGCCGGCGGCAAGGGCGGCACGGAAGAGTTCTTCAACCTGAACGCCAACGCGCGCTACCTGCGCCTGCAGGGCGTGGCCCGCGGCACGCAGTACGGCTACTCGCTGCTCGAGGTCAGCTTCAACGCGCCGGGCAGCGACAACACGCTGCCGCTGCTCACCGCCTCCGCCGTCCCGACGCCGCCCGCCAACAGCACGGTGGTCACGCCGGCGACACCGGCGACGCTGGAGACGACGCAGTTCACCCTGCCGGACGGCACGCTGGTGACCCGCATGGGCTTCGTCGGCCGCTCGCGCCACGGCCGCGAGCGTGGCGAGGACTGGAACGAGATCGGCTTCGGCCCCAACGACACCGTGGATGCCAACGGCAAGCCGCAGGACAAGGGCCCGGGCGCGTACCTCAACTTCATCGCCAACTACTTCAAGAACCGCACCTGGGGCGTCGAGTTCATCGACAACAGCCGCGTGGCCGGCGTCACCAAGCCGACCCTCATCGTCAACCAGTACTTCCAGCAGGCGCAGCGCGGCGGCGGCCACTCGTTCTTCCGCCGCACCGACGATCCGAACGTCACCGGCTACGGCTGGATGTCGCCCGGCAATCTGCTGGACCGCACCACCTACACCGACGGCTTCGTCGACAAGACCTCCTGCCCGGTGGTGCCCAAGCCGCCCCAGAACGCCCTGCTCAAGCCCACCACGGGCTACGGCGGCGTCATCGGCGCGAACGACGGCTGCTCGGTGGTGCTGGACAACATGCCCGGCCATCAGGACCTGTCCCCCAACGCCAACGGCGTGATGGTGCCCAACGGCGTCAACATCCCGGCCAGCCCGCTCAAGGTGGGTCAGGCCATCGAGTTCACCCCCTCGTTCTTCTCCAGCCGCGCGGCGATGGACGCGATCCAGGACAACGGCAACTTCCGGTACTACACCAACGAGGTGACCTACGTGGTGGGCAGCGGCCTGCGTCCGCAGTACGGCGTGCAGCCGCGGCTGAACAACGCGGCGCTGCCGGTCGAGACGCTGTCGGGCGGCACCGGGTCGGTCTCGTACGACTACGCGGACAACGCGACCTTCATGTTCCAGCAGCCGAATCTCCAGATCGGCATGCAGAACATGCAGCGCTTCGTCGAGGGTCGCCGCTGGTTCCACACCAACATGTGGACCGGTGATCACAACGAGCAGGGCAACGACCGCAACACCGACGCGGTGAAGCTGCAGGGGCCGCGCTTCAACCAGACCAACTGCTTCGGCTGCCACATCAACAACGGCCGCAGCCTGGCGCCGCAGGTGCTCAACCAGCGCCTGGACACCATGGCCGTGCGCGTCGCGGCGCTGGACGCCAACGGCAAGCAGCTGCCCCACCCGGTGTACGGCGAGGCCGTGCAGATGAACGCCCGCTCGGCCACCACCGGCGCGGCGCAGGACTGGGGCAACGGCGTGCGCGTGGCCGGCTTCGACACGAAGAACGTCACGCTGGCCGACGGCACCGTGGTGACCCTGAGCAAGCCCAAGGTCAGCTTCGACGGCCCGACGCCGACGGTGTTCTCGCTGCGCAGCGCGCAGCCGGTGATCGGCATGGGTCTGCTGGAGGCGATCACGGACGCGGACATCCTGTCCCGCGTGCGCACGACCGCGGACGAGGACGGCGTGAAGGGCCAGGCCAACCTGGTGTACGACCCGGAGACGGGTGCCGTGCGCGTGGGCCGCTACGGCTGGAAGGCCGCCAAGGTGAGCCTGCGTCACCAGACCGCCAACGCGCTGCTGCTGGACATGTCGGTCACGTCGCCGGTCTACCCGAACCGCGACTGCCTGGCCGGCCCGGCCCAGTGCAACAACAAGAAGGTCGAGAAGGGCGTCACCGAGGACGAGCTGACCCTGCTCTCGCGCTATGTCGCGCAACTGGGCGTGCCGGCGCAGCGCAGCCTCGTCAGCGGCTTCCCCAAGGGCGTGACCCCGCTGTCCTACCTGGACGTGGACCCGGTCAAGGTCGCGGCGGGCGCCAAGGTGTTCTCCACCATCCGCTGCACGGCCTGCCACATCGCCGAGATGAAGACGGGCGCGGGCACCGAGCTGGCCGAGATGCGCAACCAGACCATCAAGCCCTACACCGACCTGCTGCTGCATGACATGGGCAGCGAGCTGGCCGACAACTTCGCGGAATCGCAGGCGACCGGCAGCCAATGGCGCACCTCGGCCCTGTGGGGCATCGGGTACACCGAGCGCGTGGCGGGCGACGGCGTGAAGGTGGGTTACCTGCACGACGGCCGGGCCCGCACGCTGACCGAAGCGGTGCTGTGGCACGGCGGTGAAGGCGATGCCAGCCGCCAGCGCTTCATCAAGCTGAGCACGGCGGACCGGCAGGCACTGCTGGCGTTCCTCAACTCGCTCTAAGACTCGACGGGGAGGCGAGTCCCCCGCCTGGCGACACGGCCTGGTACGCAGCGCCGGATGACAGGACGCCCACGGCGTCTTCGAGTCCGGGACGGCGTACCAGGCCGATTTCCTTCTTGGTTCGCGTGCGGCGACGGATCAACTCGAACCCGGCTGATCGGCGACAAGCTCACCGCCCCAGGACGCCGGGTCGACATCGCGCTCGGACTGCGAGAAGGTCCAGACGTATCCCGCCAGATCCGAGGCCGTGTACTGGCGCTCCCCATACGGGAACGAGTGCGGTTCGGACAAGAGCGTGGCGCCCTCGGTCGCCGCTCGCGCGGCGTGCTGATCGGCACTCGCGACGCGGACCATGATCGAGAAGACGGGCTCCGCTGGCGCATCGCCTTGCGCCACCACCATGGCGCCGGATCCGATATCGAGCTGCGCCCGATGGCTGCCGATGCGCAGGCGCTCGCTGAAGCCGAACACCCGCACGAGCCACGCCACCGCAGCCGCGACGTCCGGGTAGTGCAGCACCGGGATGACCGTTGCCGAGGACATCGAGCGGTTCTCGGTGCCGGACAGGAAGACGGCGTCTTTGGGCATGCAGGGATTGGAGCATGCGACCCTTCGGCCCTGCAATCGTCGGCGCCACTCACGTCTGACCGCTCCTCCATCCGCCCTCGGCGCAACCCCATTCAACGCTTCATTCCGCAGTTCACGACACGACGGGACGCGTGATCGAGCTTGCCTCATACAACGCCTCCTGGAGCAATCGGAGGAATGACCATGCAGGCAGATCTCGACGTGGCGGCGGTCGCGGACCACGCGCCGACCACGACCCCCAGGAAGAAGAGCTACTTCAAGGCCAATGTGGCCACCGTGCTCGCCATCGCGACCGTCGCGGCGGCGGCGTGGATCACCGCGATGGCCTTCGTCGAGGCCTACGGCCTCGGTGCGAATCACTTCGGCCGATCGACCGACATGGCCAAGCGGGCGGGTCCTGGCGTCGAGCTGTTCGTCCTCGACGGCGTGGCGCTCGTGGTCGCCGCGGTCCTCGCACGGCTGGCGGTCCGAGGCTTCCGTTCGGGTCGCTGAAAGGTCCCGCGGCACGCTTTCTTGCGCTCACGTGTCGATCGCGGTGAGGGTCGTTCGTCGTTCCCATGCACACCCCGTGCAAGGATCACCGCCATGACCATCACCATCACCGCTTTCGACCGTTCCCCAGACGGGGGCAAGGGGCTGGCGCGCGACACGCGCGTGCGCTGGGCGCTGGAGGAGGCCGGGCTCGCCTACGACGTCCGCCTCGTCTCGTTCCTGGCCATGAAGGAAGCGCCGCACATGGCGCTTCATCCCTTCGGCCAGATCCCCACCTATGAAGAGGAGGGGTTGACGCTCTTCGAGACGGGCGCGATCGTCCTTCACATCGGACAACGGCATCCAGGCCTGCTGCCCGACGATGCCGACGCGCGGGCGCGCGCCGTCACCTGGATGTTCGCCGCGGTGAACACCCTGGAGCCGCCCATCCTCGAGTTGACGATGGCCCGCCTGTTCGAACGCGACAAGCCTTGGCATGAGGCCCGGCTCCCCCTGCTGGAGACGCGGGTCCGGACGCGATTGCAGCAGCTGTCGGAGCGACTGGGCGACGCCGACTGGCTCGACGGCGCCTTCAGCGCGGGGGATCTGATGATGGTGCACGTCCTGCTGCGGTTGCGGTCCACGGGAATGCTCGACGAATTCCCGCGACTGGCCGCCTATGTCGCGCGCGGCGAAGCGCGTCCGGCCTACCGGAGAGCCTTCGCCGACCAACTGGCGGTGAACACCCGAGCACCACAGCCGGGCTGATCGCCGGCCCATCCGACGCATTCGACGTCTCATCGCTTTCGCCGCGCAAGGCCTGGCCCCTGCGCCGACCATCGCGGCTTCTTCCACGCCAGGAGCGCGCGATGTCCCTCTCCCCCGCCACCGTTGCGGAGACCCGCCGTCCGCGCGTGCTGCTCACGATCGTGGTCGCGCTGCTCGAACTCGCCCACCTCGCCTGGCAGTGGACCCATGGCGGCATCCTCAGCCATCACCTGCTCGCCAATCCGGACCTGCCGTCCGTGTCCAACGGCTGGGGCATCGTCGCCCTGCCCGCATTGACGTGGATCCTCGCCGGCCGCTTCCTGCGCCGAGCGACCTCCGGCGCGGCGACGCGCGCCATCGTGACCGCCGCGCTGGGCGCCGCCTGTGCCGGCATCGGCCTGTCGCTGGCCTTCAGCCTCGGCACCTCCGATCACGCCGCGCTGGTGCTGCTGGCACTCCTGCTCAGCGGCATCTCATGGCCGACGTACCGCGCCGAATACCTGCTCGGCTTCGTCGTCGGCATGGCGTGGACCTTCGGCTCGATCCTGCCGATCCTCATCGGCTCGGTGCTGGCGCTGAGCTCGTTCCTCGTGCGCCGGGTCGCGTGGCCGGCGATGCGCTGGACGATGGCGCGGCTCAACGCGGCGCGAACATGATGCGGCGCAGGTTCCAGCCGGGAGCGTCCTGGAATACCGTCAGCACTTGAGGGCCGGCGGCCAGCCGCACGGTGGCGGTGACGGTGGTCCAGGTCTGCCAGCCGCCGGTCGCCGGCACGTCGATGTCGCCACCGAGGCTGCGGCCCGACGCATCGGCCAAATGGAGCGCCCGCGGCGCGCCCGAAGGCGAGGCCACGCGGAAGCTGGCGGTGTAGTTGCCCGCGCTCGGCACGTTCACCGTGTAGCGGAACCACTGGCCGCTGCCGGTCCAGCCGACGTTGTAGCCGCCGCCTTCGTCCGACGTCTGTTCCAGGTCGACCCCATCGGGCCGGTAGCTGCTGGCCGAGCCGTTGAGCGACAACACGCTGTAGCCCACAGTGGCGCCGCCGTTGTCGTAGTTCGCCGCCTGCAGCGTGCCCGGCAGGGAGATCGGCTGACTGCGGAAGGCACCGGCGCTGCGGCCGAGCTGCCAGCTGTTCTGGCTCAAGGTCGCACGGAAGCCTCCCGAGTTGTTGATGAAGGGCTGGGCGCCGTTGCCGAGCGTCTGCACCGCGTTGGCGGTGATGCGCGCGCTGCCGCTCGGTGCCGGATAGAACGGGGGTTGCACGACGATGCCGTTGCGCCACGGCGCGACCACCGTGTTCTGCTCCAGCACGACGTTGCTCGCGGCGGAGAAGCCGATGCCGTCGTACAACGCGCCGACGACGGTGTTGCCGGCCACGTAGAGGTCGTCCACCACGCCCACGTTCTGCCCGTCACCGCCGTTGCCGATCTGCAGCGCCGGCTGGCCCTGGTCGAAGCCGTTGCCGCCGGCGCGCTCGACGCGATTGCCGGTGACACGCGTGCTGTGCAGGTCGCTGCCGTTGACGCCGAAACGACCCAGGCCGAGGCCGATGTAGCGCGCCGTGTCGGCGACGTGGTTGTCGGTCACGCGATGACCGCTGCCGCCGTAGATGCCCAGTCCCTTGCCGTTCCACGCGCCGATCAGCGTGTTGTTGCTCAGCGTGGCGTTGGCCATCGCCGTGTAGAACACGCGTCCGCTGCCGGTGTCGTTGTAGTTCACCGAGTTGATCGCCATCGCGTCGTCGCCGGTGCCGCGCACGAAGTTGTTGGTGGCCGTCAGGTGGTTGCCGACGGTGGCGCCCATCGACACGTTGTTGAGGTTGCAGCCGTCCGCCCAGATCGAGGTGAGCCGGTTGTCGCGCACCACGCCGCCGGTGCCGGAGGCCCAGAAACCCGACAGCACGTGCTGCGTCCACAGCTTCTCGGCCAGCCAGTTGGTGCCGGTGATGTCCATCGCGCCGCCGGCGCCGTCGACCGGTTCGCGGCTCCGCGCATTCGAGTCGAGGTGCAGGTTGCGCACCGTCGCCGAGGTGAGCTGGAACAGCGCGCCCAGCCCGCCGCGGGTGTAGGGCAGCGGCACGTCGCGGTAGATCGTGCTGTACCACATGCCCGCGCCTTCGATGGTCACGCCATGGCCGACCAGGCCGTCGCTGCCCTTCAGATAGAAGATGCCGGGCGGCACCCACAGCGTCTTGCGTTGGGCCTGCGCCTGGTTGAGGCAGTTCTGGATGGCCGCCGTGCTGTCACGCGCCTGCGGGTTGCCCGCGCCGTTGGTGGGCGCCGTGTCGGCCACGGCGCCGCAGCTGGTGATGGAGATCGAGTTCGCCGGCTGCGGGAGCGGCGGCGGCGGGTTCTCGACGTCGATGACATCGATGTTGTAGAAGGCCGCCGTGTTGTCGGCGTCGCGCTTGAGCGAGAAGGTGCTGCCCGGGCCGATCGGCTCGCCCACGACGAAGGCGGAGGCCTCGTCGAAGAAGGCACGCGGCCGGCCTCTCGCGGGATTCTGGTCGCTGGCCTGGTACTCGGCGCCCTCGTAGAGCCAGCTCTGGCGCGAGTTGAGGTTCAGGCGCTGGCGGAACACGCCGTTGACGTAGAGGTTGAGCGTGGCGGTGATGCCGCCGCCCGCCGGCGCGTCCGGGATGCTGGCGCGCAGGTTGATGAAGCTGATCGGCTTGCCGGTGGTGTTGGTCCACCACACCTCCTGGCCGGTGGCGGTGAGCGCGACGTAGGCATGGCCGGAGGCCTCGAGCTCGGGGCTCGCGAAGCGGGTGGTCGGCGCGGCCGTCAGCGACACCAGGCGCGCGCCGTTGACCAGCGTGCCCGACTCGGCCTCGAGACTGCGGAAGGTCGTGGTGGCCCCGGCGGCGAGCACCGTCGAGCTGGCCGCCCAGGTCAGCAGGGTGACGACGGAGGCGCGGAGAGAGCGGGAAGTCTGGGTCACGGCGGGTGCTCGAGGGGAGTGGGACTGCAGCGGTGCCGATGATGCGGCACTCCCTCTCCAACACCGCGCACGACGATGCAACGGAGGTAACCGTTCGCCGTCGAGAGAGGTCCTCAGTCGGCGCCTCGCGCGGCGGCGATCGCGGCGCCTGGTTGGCGGGCCAGCTCGATGAAGGCCCGCACGTAGTCAATGGTGGTCTCCGCTTCGCGGGCCCCCAGGAAGATCTGCTTGGGGATGCCGCGTGCGCCCAGCCGCACCGGCACCACGTCCATCCGGGCCGCATATTCGTCGACCAGCCAGCGCGGCAGCGCGGCCACCCCGCGGCCGCTGGCCACCATCTGCACCATGATGTCCGTGGTCTCGATGGCCTTGTGGCGCCGGGGCGTGACGCCGGCCGGCAGCAGGAACTGGCTGTAGATGTCCAGGCGCTCGATGTCCACGGGATAGCTGATGAGCACCTCCTGGGTCAGCTGCTGGGGCTTCACATAGCTCGCCCCCGCCAACGCATGCCCCTTGGCCACGACGAGCACCTGCTCGTAGTCGAACACCGGCACGAAACTCAGTCCCGGCTTGAACAGGGGTCAGGTGTGACCAGCAGATCGATCTCGTAGCCGAAGAGCGCGCCGATCCCGCCGAACTGGAACTTCTGCTTCACGTCCACGTCCACGTCGGGCCAGGCGGTGAGATACGGCGACACCACCTTGAGCAGCCACTGATAGCACGGGTGGCACTCCATGCCGATGCGCAGCGCGCCGCGCTCGCCGAGCGCGAACTGGCCCAGGCGCTCTTCGGCCAGATCGAGTTGCGGCAGGACCCGGTTCGCCACCGCCAGCAGGTACTGGCCCGCCTGCGTCAGGCGCAGGCTGCGGCCTTCACGCAGCCAGATGTCGGCGCCCAGCTGCTGCTCCAGCTTCTTCATGCTGTGGCTCAGGGCGGACTGGGTCAGGTTCAGCACGCCGGCGGCCGCCGTCAGGGACCCCTGCTTCTCGACCTGCTGAACGATGCTGAGATGGATGCGTTCAAGCATTCAGATGAGCCATTTTCATGGATTCGTGAGAATTCACCATTTTACGTCATGGCCTCCCCTGACTAGCATCCGCTCCCTATGACCCGTCCCCTCCGTCTAGTCGCCGTTTCCGGCGGGATGCAACGCCCCTCCAAGTCCGCGGCCCTGGCTGCGCACCTGCTGGATCTGATCGCCGAGGCGGTCCCCTGCGAGCAGCACCTGATCGAGTTGGGTCCGCTGGTCCCGCAGTTCGCCGGCTCGGTCTGGCGTTCCCACCTGCCCGCCGCCGTGGAGCGCGAGCTTGTCGCGGTCGAGCAGGCCGACGTCCTGGTGGTGGCGACCCCGGTCTTCCGCGGTTCCTACACGGGCCTGTTCAAGCACTTCTTCGACTTCATCGATCAGGACGCCCTGATCGACAAGCCGGTCCTGCTGGCCGCGACCGGCGGCAGCGAGCGCCATGCCCTCGTGATCGACCACCAGCTGCGGCCGCTCTTCAGCTTCTTCCAAGCGCGCACCCTGCCGCTGGGCGTGTACGCGACCGACAAGGATTTCATCGACTACCGCCTGCGCGACGAGGCCCTGCTGAAGCGGGCCGCCCTGGCGGTCCAGCGGTCGTTGCCATTGATCGACCTGGCCCGCCACGCCACGTCCCCCCAGGCCGAGGACCGGGTCGCGGCCTGACACCGCGATCGATGCCTCTCCCAGAAATCAGCCCACGCCACTGCCATGAACGAAGCCTTCACCTTCAACCTCAAGAGCATCCGCTTCGATGAGGACTATCAGCCGTCGGACAGCACGCGCATCACGACCAACTTCGCCAATCTGGCCCGCGGAGCGAGTCGGCAGCAGAACCTGCGCAACACGCTGCGGATGATCGACAACCGTTTCAATGACCTGGCGCACTGGGACAACCCGACGGGTGACCGCTACACGGTCGAGCTCGAGATCATCTCCGTCGAGATGAGCGTTGACGCTCAAGGCGGTGACGCGGCATTTCCGTTGATCGAGATCCTCCAGCCCAGCATCCTCGACCGGAAGACCGGTCAGCGCATCGACGGCATCGTGGGGAACAACTTCTCCTCCTATGTCCGCGACTACGACTTCAGCGTCCTGCTCCCGGCGTACAACGTGGACCGCCCGGAATTCGGGACGCCGGAAGGCTTCGGCGACCTGCACGGCAAGCTGTTCAGGCAGTTCGCGAACTCCAGCGCCTACCAGGCGCGATTCAACAAGCGGCCAGTCATCTGCATCAGCGCGTCGACCAGCAAGACCTATCGGCGGACCGGGAATGTCCACCCCGTGCTGGGCGTCGAATACCAGCAGAGCGCGCTGTCGTCGACCGACCAGTACTTCGCGAAGATGGGGATGCAGGTCCGGTTCTTCATGCCCCCGAACGGCGTGGCGCCGCTGGCGTTCTACTTCTTCGGCGACCTGCTGGGCGACTACTCGAGCCTGGAGTTGATCGGGACCATCAGCACGATGGAGACCTTCCAGAAGATCTATCGCCCCGAGATCTACAACGCCAATTCCGCGGCGGGGCAGTGCTACCAACCGAGCCTGAAGCACCAGGACTACTCGTTGACGCAGATCGTCTACGACCGGGAGGAGCGCAGCCAGCTGGCGGTCAAGCAGGGGAAGTTCGCGGAGGAGCAGTTCATCAAGCCCTACCGGCACCTGCTCGACCAATGGGCGGCCCATGTCGAGCTCGAACCCGCCGGTTGAATCCGTCGATTGAATCCGCCGAACACACGCCGAATGAATGGCGAGATCACTCGCCGCACCCGTCTTTGCCTGAAAGGAATCCCCTGATGTTTGAAACCTCCATCGCCGGCAGTCTGCCGAAGCCGGCCTGGCTCGCTGAAACCAACAAGCTCTGGCCTCAATGGCGGGCGGAAGGCGACGCGCTTCTCCAGGCCAAGGCCGATGCGACGCTGCTGTGGATCAAGGCGCAGGAAGACGCCGGCCTGGACATCGTGTGCGACGGCGAGCAATCGCGGCAGCACTTCGTGCATGGGTTCCTCGAGCAGGTCGAGGGCATCGACTTCGAGAACAAGGTGAAGATGGGCATCCGCGACAACCGCTATGACGCGATGGTGCCGCAGGTGGTGTCCGCCTTGCGCCTGAAGGGGCGCGTGCATGCCTTCGAGGCGCAGCTGGCGCGGGCACACACGAAGAAGAAGCTGAAGTTCACCCTGCCGGGACCGATGACCATCGTCGACACCGTGGCGGACCGTTTCTACGGCGACAAGGTGAAGCTGGCGTTCGCGTTCGCCGAGCTGCTGAATCAGGAGGCCCTGGCACTGCAGGCGGATGGCGTGGACATCATCCAGTTCGACGAGCCCGCCTTCAATGTCTACATGAAGGAGGCGGCCGACTGGGGGTGCAGACGCTCGAGCGCGCGGCGCAGGGCCTGACCTGCACGACGGCGGTCCACATCTGCTACGGCTACGGCATCAAGGCCAACACCGACTGGAAGAGCACCCTGGGCGATGAATGGCGCCAGTACGAGGCGGTGTTCCCCGCGCTCGCCCGCAGCCGCATCGACCAGGTGAGCCTGGAATGCATCCACTCCCATGTGCCGCCCGACCTGATGAAGCTGCTGGCCGGCAAGGACGTGATGGTCGGCGTGATCGACGTGGCCAGCGACGTGGTCGAGACACCGGAGGAGGTGGCGGACACCATCGGCCGGGCGCTGGAGTTCGTGCCGAAGGAGCGACTGTTCCCGTGCACGAACTGCGGCCTGGCGCCGATGGGACGGGACGTGGCGTGGCGCAAGCTGCAGGCGCTGGCGGAAGGGACGAAGCTGGCGAAGGAGCGGTTGGGTCAGGCGTGATGCCTCTTGACCTCCGGTGACGGCCACCCGGCAGTCGCGCCCGATAATCGGGGCGAGCTTTCGTATCGCCCCCATGCCCCTCCGCGACCACACCGTTCCCGTCACCCCCTTCCGCCAGAACTGCTCCATCGTCTGGTGCGACGTCACGCATGAAGCCGCGATCGTCGACCCGGGCGGCGAGATCCCCCGCCTGCTCGCAGAGATCGACCGCCTGGGCCTGACGCTGAAGGCGATCTGGCTGACCCACGCCCACATCGACCATGCCGGCGGCACCGGCGAGCTCGCGCGCCTGCGCGACCTGCCCATCGTCGGACCGCATCAGGGCGACCAGTTCTGGATCGCCGGACTGCCGCAGCAGTCGGCGATGTTCGGCTTCCCGCCGGCCGAGATGTTCACGCCCACGCGCTGGCTGGAGGATGGCGACACCGTCCAGATCGGCCACGAGACGCTGACCGTGCGCCACTGCCCCGGCCACACGCCCGGTCACGTCGTCTTCCACTCCGCGAGCGCGAAGCGCTGCTTCGTCGGCGACGTGCTCTTCGCCGGCAGCATCGGCCGCACCGACTTCCCCGGCGGCGACCACGACACGCTGATCCGCTCGATCAACGAGCGCCTCTGGCCGATGGGCGACGACACGGTCTTCGTGCCCGGCCACGGGCCGGAGAGCAGCTTCGGCGAGGAGCGCCGCACGAATCCCTTCGTCGGTGGTCGTTGGGGTTGAGGACTGCGCCGGCCGCTGGCCCTCACCCCCACCCTCTCCCGCAAGCGGGAGAGGGAGCAAGACGGCTTCAGAGCGGCGAGAGGCCCGTGTCCAGGAACCGTGACTCCGGGAAGCCGCGCAGCGCGAGGCGCGGCAAGTTCCACCAGTTCCTCGAAGCTCCGCTCCTTCTGCAGTACCGCCACGCCGCCCATGCGATCGGCCGCATCGGTCAGCTCATCGCCGATGTAGCCGGTCGTCACGATCACCGGCACCGTCGGCAAGGTCTCGCGCACCGCCACCGCCAGCTCCAGCCCGGTCATGCCCGGCATGTTGAAGTCGGTGATCAGCAGCTGCACCGGCACGCGGCCGTTCTCGATGTCGGCGAGGCACTCCGTCGGCTCGGCATAGGTGCGCACGTCGTAGCCCGCCTTCTTCAGCAGGGCCTCCACCATCATCAGCACGATCGGATCGTCGTCGACATAGAGGACATGCTCGCCCACGCCAGGGTCGGCGACCTTCGCCAGCGCCGCCGTGTCCAGCGTCGCCGTCTCGCTGCCCGCCACGGGCAGGTAGACCGAGAACACCGTCCCCATCCCCGGCCGCGACTGCACGTCGATCGCGCCGCCGTGCGCATGCACGATGCCGTGGACGATGTGCAGCCCCAGACCCGTGCCCTGCCCGCGCGGCTTGGTGGTGAAGAAGGGCTCGAACAACCGCTTCGTCACCTCCTCCTCCATGCCGTGCCCGTCGTCACGCACGCTGAGTTCCGCGTAGTGCGTGGGAGCCACGCGGCCGATCGCGAACGCATGCGGCACATCGAAATGCACGGCCCGCAGGCTGACATGCAGTTGCCCGTGCCCACCCGGCATCGCCTGCCACGCGTTCGTGCACAGGTTCAGCACGACCTGCTGGACCTCCGCGGGATCCACCGTCGCCACGCAGTCGTCGCCGTGCAGGTCCACCGTCAGCCGGACCGACGCCGGCAGCGTCGACCGCAGCAGGCCGATGCTGTCCTCGACCAGCGGCCGCAGCTTGTGCTTGGACAGTTCATGGCCGCTGCCGCGCGCGTAGGCCAGGATGCGCTGCACGATCTCACGCGCCCGGTCGCCGGCCCGCTTGATCTGCTGCATGTGCCCGCGCAGTGGCGAGGTTGACGGCAGCTCGTCCAGCATCATTCCCGCGTGCCCGAGGATCGCCGCCAGGATGTTGTTGAAGTCGTGCGCCACGCCGCCCGCCAGCGTGCCCAGCGATTCCATCCGCTGGATGCGCATCAGCTTCTCCTCGAAGTCGACGCGCGTCAGCTCATCGGCCTTGCGCATCGTGACGTCGATGAACAGCACCACCAGGCCGTGCTCGCAGGGGAAGGCGCGGCACTCGAACCACTTGCTCAGGCGGGCGTTGAATTCCTCGTAGATGTGCGCGGCGCGCGTCTGCATCGCGGAGCGGGCCTCGACATCGAAGCGCTCGCCCATCGCGCCGGACAGCGTCGTCCAGTAATTCCTGCCGATCAACGCCTCGCGCTGCCGGCCGCTCGCGCGCTCGAAGGCGACGTTGACGAACTCGATGGTCCAGTCGTGCTCGAGCAGGATCACCGCGTCGGTGACGTAGTCGAGCGCCGCCCCGACGTGCGCGACGCCTTCCTCGGGTGCGGGGGATGCACCCGGCCCGTGCGATGGCTCCTGACCCGGCATGTGGACCCTCAGGTGGACGGGGCCTAGTGTGACCCTCGTGGGCGGCCTCGGCAATCGCTGTGCCAACACCTAACCGTAGGGAAGGCCGATGGCATCGGCCTTTCGAGCCATCAGGCCCCGAAAGCGGCGCCGTGTCTCCCCGTGCTTGCCCGTGGTCCCCGCCGTCCTCCGTCAGGACTTGGCGGGCGGCTGGTAACGCTGCTCGGGCTTGGACGCGCGGGCGTACAGGTTCTGCACCCGAGGCAGCGTGCGCTCGATGTCGCGGATCCGCGTCGGGCCGGACGGGTGCGTGGACAGGAACTGCGGCGGCGCGCCCTTGCTCGCCTGTCCCATCTTTTCCCACAGCGTGATGCCGGCCTGCGGGTTGTAACCGGCGCGGGCCGCGAGCTCCATGCCGACCAGGTCGGCCTCGCTCTCGTCCTCGCGGCTGAAGGTCAGGGACAGCAGTTGCCCGCCCATGTTGGCCACGCCGCGGCCGAAGTCGCCCAGGCCGAAGATCGCGGCGCCCAGCTGGATCGCGCCATTGGTCGCCATGTTCTTGCCCATGCGCTCGCGGGCATGCTCCCGCAGCGCGTGGGCCATCTCGTGGCCCATGATCATGGCGACCTCGTCGTCGCTCAATTGCAGCTGCTGCAGGATCCCGTAATAGAACGCGATCTTGCCGCCCGGCATGCAGAACGCGTTGAGCTCCTTGCTGCCGATCAGGTTCACTTCCCAGCGCCACTGCTGCGCGCGCGCGTTCCATGCGCCAGCGAACGGGATGATCCGCTGCGCGATCGCCCGCAGGCGGATCAGCTGCGCGTTGCTGGCCGGGGCCAGCGCCTTCTGCGACTGGGCCTGCCGCATCATCTGCGCGTACTGCTGCTGCGCGGCGGCTTCGACCTGCTCGGCCGAGACCAGCTTCGTGAAGCGGCTCTGCTTGCCGACATCGACCCCGTCCTGCGCCCAGGCGGGAGACAGCGCCAGCGCGCCGCCGGCGGCGATCAGTCCAGTGAACAGACGCCGCGCGGGCTGACGCGGGGCACCGTCCGCGCCGCATCGGCGGCAATCGCATGGGCCGAAGCCGTAGGCGGGCGCCGAAGGAAGGTGAACATCGGCGTCGGGGGAGAAGTCAGCATCAACCATGGCGGGATTCTAGGCAGGCGACAATCCCGGTCATCATGTCCCAGTCGCCACTGATCACGCCGTCTCCGACCTGTGCCACCTCGCCGCTCGACCCGCAGGAGTTCCGCGCGGCGCTCGGCATGTTCGCCACCGGCGTCACCATCGTGACCGCCCGCGCGGAGGACGGCACCCTGGTCGGACTGACGGCCAATTCGTTCAACTCGGTGTCGCTGTCGCCGCCGCTGGTGCTCTGGAGCCTGGCGCGCCGGGCCGGCTCGATGCCGGTGTTCAGCCGCGGCTCGCACTACGCGATCAACATCCTGGCGGCCGACCAGAAGGAGCTGGCGCAACGCTTCGCCACGCGCGACATCGACCGCTTCGCCGGCGTGCGCTTCCGAGAAGGCTGCGGCGGCGCCCCGGTGCTGGAGGGCTGTGCGGCCGTCTTCGAATGCGCGAATCGCAGCCAGTACGAGGAAGGCGACCACGTCATCTTCGTCGGCGAGGTCGAGGCCTGCACCCGCGCCGAACAGGCGCAGCCGCTGATCTTCCACGGTGGGCGGTACTACACCGAGCTGCCGATCTGAGCGCACGGGCCGAGCAGGCCGTCTGAGCGGACGTTCCCGCGCGCTCAGTCCCCCGCGCGCCGGCCCACCGGCCAGAACGGCGCCATGCGGCGCACCGCGCGCCAGCGCCAGGCACCCAGCGCCGCGGTCAGCGGCCCGGTGACGGCCAGGATGTGCCAGGGCGACAGGTCGAGGAGCCGGTGGCCCGCCACGCCCATCCCCATCGCCAGCACCATGGCCAGGATCATGACGCCCGACTGCGCGGCGCCCGGCTGACGCTGGCGCGACCAGTCCAGCCACAGCAGCAGGCAGCCCGGCACCGCAGTCGCGGCGAAGTACAGACCCATCAGCGGCATCTCGTCGGACCAATCGCCGGGAGCGAGCGCGGCCATCAGAAGCAGCGATCCCGCGCCGAACCCGAGCACGACGAAGAACTGCGTCAGCAGCCGTCGGGCCATCACGCGATTCATCGCCTCGCCGCGCGGCATGCCCGGGACGAGCACCAGCAGGGATTGCTCGGCGCGGGTGCGATACAGCGTCGTGGTCGCGCTGAGCATCGGGCCGAACAACGCGCACATCACCCCGAACGAACTGCCCGGCAGCGCGCCTTGCAGCACCTTCGTCCCCCGTGATTCCGGCAGCCAGAACAGCGCCGCGAGTTCCGCGACCAGCAGCAGGACGACGACGACGACGGCCGCGCTCAGGATGGACGACCAATGAGCGCCGCGCATCGCGGCGATCTCGGCCCGCGCGACCACGCTGTCGGCGGTCGGCGACGCCGTGCGCAGCAGATGCTCGCGCCACGCCGGCAGTCCCCACGAGAACGGCTTCGCGAGCACGCGGCCGAGCCGGGTCTCCGGCGGACGGGCATGGGCCCCGCCCTTCATCGAGAACATGTCCCGGATCTGACGCGTCGCGCGCCAGGAGCGCCGATGCGCCGCATCGCCGTCCTGGAGCATCCGCCACAGGACCGCAGCCATCGCGAGCATGCACAGGACCGTCTGCATCAGCGGTTGCTGCTCGTGCCAGTCGCGCATCAGGTTCGCCGCGTTGCGCCAGAGCCCCGCGTCCGGGAGCAACGGACCGACGAACCACGGGGCGACCCAGATCACGAACCAGGCCCACGGCCAGCGCATCGTGACGCCGAAGCCGACGATCGCGGCGCCCGCGATCATCGTGAACATCAGGAATCGGCCGAACACCGCGTGCATCAGCAACCCGTCGGCCACGGCGATCACGAAGAACAGCGCGACCGCCACCTCGCGGAGCTGGCGCACATGCCCGGGCACGAGGCGCGCGGAGTCGGGATGGTTCTGCATCGTCAGCGACGTGCCGCAGATCCACCACGCGAACTGCAGCAGGATCGCGGTCGAGATGCAGAAGGCGGCCCCGGCCGCGGAGGCCGACCTGATCGACGCGAGGCCCGTGATCGTCGCCACCGGCAGCAGCAGCCACCACACCCGCCGCAGCGACCGGCCGATCGCGCGCAGCGCGGCGGCATGGCCGCCGAGACCGGGCGACGGCAACGCGGCGTTCATTGGCGCCTTCATGGCGGCGTTCACTGCGTCAGCTCCAGGAACAGGTCCTCGAGGCTGAGCGCCTCGCAGCGCAGCGCGGCATCTCCCTGGGGCAGACGTCCTTCGGGGAAGCGCACCAGCCAGCGCGGCTGCTCGCCGAGGTCGCGGCGGCCCAGCACCTGGCCGCCGTGCGCGTCGACCGCCGCCTGCAGGCGGCCGACCGGCCCGGACAGCAGCCGGATCTCCTCCGCGAGCGCGTCCTGCGGCGCCTGCAGCGCGATGCGGCCGCGGCTCAGGAAGGCGACATTGAAGGCCACGCGTTCCAGGTCGGACAGGATGTGCGTCGAGAACAGCACCGTCGTGCCGCGGTCCAGCACCTGGTCGACCAGCTCGCGCAGGAAGTCGCGCCGCCCCGCGGCGTCGAGGCTGGCGACGGGCTCGTCCAGCACCAGCAGGTCGGGCTCGTGCGCCAGCGCGCGGATGATCGACAACCGCTGCTGCTGGCCCTGCGAGAGCTGGGCGACGCGCCGGTCGCGCGGGATCTCCCAGCGCGACATCAGCCCATCGACCTTGGCGTCGTTCCAGCGCGGATAGAAGCTGCGGAAGTAGCGCAGCAGGTCGCCGGCCTGGAAGTCCTCGAACAGCGCCGACTGCTGCGGCACATACCCCAGCCGCGCGCGCAGCGCGTCGTCCGGCGTCAGCGCCGGCTGGCCGAAGAGCCGCACCTCGCCGGCCTGCGGTTCGCGCAGGCCCAGCAGCGTCTCCAGCAGCGTGGTCTTGCCCGCGCCGTTGCGGCCCAGCAGGCCGACGACCTGTCCCTGCGCGAGCGACCAGTCCAGGCCGGCCAGCACGCCCGGCTGCCCCTTGAAGTCGACGCGCAGGCCGCTGGCGCGCACCGGCGGCTCGGCCAGGGCGTCGTCGCCCAGCGCCCGGCTCTGCGCCGGGCTGATGGTCATCGTGTGATCGAGCGTCTCGTGCAGTGTCTGCTTCAGCATGTGCGTCATCGCGTCTCTCCCTGGTCCTCGAGCAGCGCCTTGAACAGCGCCAGCACCTGATCCGGCGGCAGCTCCAGCTGGCGCGCCTCGGCGGCGGCCTTCTCGAGCGTCGGGCGCAGCAGCTCCACGCGGCCGCGCGTCTTCATCGCCTTCTGATGCTGCGCCGCCACCACCATCGGCAGGCCGCGGCGGCGCTCCACCAACCCTTCCGCCTCCATCAGCCCGAAGGCCTTGGAGACGGTCATCGGATTCACCGCCAGCGCCTGCGCCAGCTCGCGCACCGACGGGATCTCCTCCCCCGCCACCAGTTGCCCGCTGGCGATGCGGCGGCGCAGCTGCTCCACCAGCTGGCGGTAGATCGGCTCGGGAGAGCCCGGGTTGATGCTGAAGAGGAGGTCGGCGTCCATCGGTCAGGTGTCGGCGCCGACGGCATCGTCAGCGTGTATCAGTACAGTAATACACAAGGCGACAGATCGTCAACCCCGGGCTCGACGGGAGGACACCGTCATTCGCCGGTCGCGGACTCGCTCTCCGTGTGCCGGTCAGGCTCCGTGGTGCGGAGGATCTCGTTCAGGACGGACGTGGCGTAGTTCCCGGCGGGCAGGGAGAACTCGAGCACCAGCTGATCGGCCTGCGGCCATGCCCACGACATGTCCGCCGGACTCGCCACCAGGGCACGGCGCTCCTGATCCAGGCCGGCGTGTTCCATGCCGTCGCACAAGGTGGCATGAGGTTCGGCCACGCCGTTCTCCAGCGCCTGCGCCTGGTCGGTGGTGCTCACGCGGCCCCGTCCCCAGAGCGGGCCGGTGGGCCGGCCCGACTCGTCCATCACGTCACCGGGCAGGGTCCTGCCCCAGAGTCCCTGATGGATACGCAGCGCCAGCACTTCATTGAAGACGAAGGAACGCACCGCCGACAGGTAGATGCCCTTCTTCTTCGGGTTGCGCACGCGGATCTCGCGCGCCAGCATGGCCCGGCCCTGCTCGACGTTGCCGCCCTCGAAGCCGAACCGCTGGGCACCGAAGTAGTTGGGCACGCCCTGCGAGGCCACGGACTTGAGATTGGCTTCGATGGCATCGCGGTCGCCGGTCACGTCGCGCAGCACGATGCGGAAGCGGTTGCCCTGCAGATCACCGGGGCGCAGCTTCTTCACGTGGCGGCTCTGGCTCAGCACCTTGAATTCGGGGTGCTGAAGCAGGGTCAGGTCTGGCGTCTCGCCCTTCGGCAGGTAGATGCTGAACCACTGGCGGGTGATGGCGTAGCGGTCCTTGAGGCCGGCATAGCCCACGTCCCTTTCCTCCACGCCGGCGGCCTCGGCCAGCTGCTGCGCGACGAAGGCGGTGTTGGCACCGTTCTTCTCGATGTCCAGCCAAAGGTGTTCGCCCCCACCGGAGGGCAGCTGCAGCGGCAGCTCGGTCACGATGAAATCCTCGTTGAGGAGTTTCAGGGTGGCGCTGGCGCCGCTGGCCGGATAAGCGTTGGGCCACTGCGGCAAGGTCTTGTATTGAGCGTCGGTCATGAGCAGTCTGACCGCACCAGGTGTAGACAGCGACAGGCTGTCTAGCCGACGTGGGGCGGTGCAGGCGGCGATTCTCCCTCTGCCCGCCTGCGTGCGAGCCCCTCGCGCGCTAGGCGTCGAGATGTGGCGCCAGAGTCTGCGCGAGCCAGTCGATGAAGACGCGCACCCGTCGGGGAGGTTCTGCCGATGCGCGACCACGACCGACACGGGCAGAGGCTTCGGCGTCAATCCCGGCAGCACCTCGACCAGCTCGCCGCTGGCGAGGAAGGGCGTGAGGCTGGCGCGCCCGGCCTGGATGAGTCCCAGTCCGGCAAGACCCGCGACGTGATAGGTCTGCACGTTGTTGAAGCTGATCGAGCCCGGCAGCGACAGCGTCTGGTAGCCGCTCCCATCCGGGTACTCCCAACCGACGGGCGGGCTCCCCAGCGTCGGCGCGTAATGCACCATGCGATGGCCTTGATCCAGCAAGTCCGACAGCGACCGGGGAACGCCGAATCGCTCCAGATAGGCGGGACTCGCCGCATTGACCATCGGAAGGACGCCCAGCCGTCGCGCCACGAGCGACTCGTCGACGATCCCGCCGACCCGGAGCACGCAATCCATGCCTTCCTGGATCAGATCGACGCGACGGTCGGTGCTCGAGATCTCGAGCACCAGGTCGGGATGGGCGTCGACGAAGCTCGGCAAGGCCCGGACGATGGTGGAGCGTGCGAACTCGGTCGGCAGATCGACGCGGAGGCGACCGCGCAGCGGGGCCTCGCTCCCGGCGAACATCGCCTCCAGCTCTTCGGCGTCGGCCAGGACTGCCCGGGCGCGGGCATGGAAGCTTCGTCCATCTTCGGTCAGCTGCACCGTCCGGGTCGAGCGGTGCAGCAGACGGACGCCCATCCGGGCCTCCAACTCGCGGACGACGATCGACGCCCGGCCCTTCTGGATGCCGAGGCTCTCGGCGGCCCGCGTGAAGCTGCCCATCTCGGCGATGCGGACGAAGATTGCCAGCGGTTCCAGATTCTTCATTGTGACTTCCAGGGAGAACAATGCATTCTCATTGGGACACTTTATCGCCATAGAAGCGAGCGCCATAGTCGGCTTCCACTCTGGGAATCACGACATGAACACCCTCTCCACGAAGTCCAACGGCGTCGTCATCTTTCATTCCGGCTACGGCCACACCACCCGGGTCGCCGACGCGATCGCCGAGGGTTCAGGGGCCGCCCTGATCCAGATCGACAGCGAAGGCAACCTCTCCGATCAGGCCTGGTCGGACATCAACGCGGCGCACTTCGTCATCTTCGGATCCCCCACCTACATGGGCGGCCCCAGCTGGCAGTTCAAGAAGTTCGCGGACATGTCGTCCAAGCCCTGGTTCGCCGATCTGTGGAAGGACAAGGTCTTCGGCGGCTTCACCAACAGCGCGAGCGTCAACGGCGACAAGCTGGCGACGCTGCAGTACTTCAGCCTGCTGGCAGCGCAGCACGCCGGCATCTGGGTGGGCATGGGGGTGAAGTCCTCCAACACCAAGGCCTCGCAGCGCGACGATGTGAATCGGATGGGCTCATTCCTCGGCTCGATGGCGCAGACGCCGGCCGATGCCTCTCCGGATGAAATGTCCCCGGGTGACCTGGAGACGGCGCGTCTCTATGGTCGCCGGGTCGCGGACATCGCCGCGAGACACTTCCCGGCTGCATAAGACGAGAAGCCGGCGTCACGCCGGAGGCGGGGACTCCGGGAATCGCTCCGCATACAGCTGCGCCAGCCAGTCCACGAACACCCGCACACGCAGCGACAGCTGCCGGTGCTGCGGGTAGAGCACGGACAACGTCATCGGCGGGCTCTCCCACCCCGACAGCACCTCGACGAGCCGCCCGGCGCGCAGGTCCGGTTCCAGGTGGTAGCGCGGCACCTGGATCAGCCCGCAGCCGCGCAGCGCGCAGGCGTAGTAGTTCTGGGCATCGTTCACCGAGATCCAGCCCGGCAGCGCGTAGCGCCGCAGCTGCCCGTCCACGGTGAGCTCGATCGGATAGTCCACCCCGCCGCCGCTGGCGAAGAAGCGCACCGTCTGGTGCCACGGCAGATCGTCCGGATGCCGCGGCGTGCCGGCGCGGGCCAGGTACTCGGGACTCGCGCAGATGGCCTGCGGCATCGACGCCAGCTTGCGCGCCACCAGCGTCGAGTCGCGCGGCGTGCCCGCGCGCAGCACGCAGTCGACGCCTTCGCGCACCAGGTCCACCAGCCGGTCGCCGCCGCTCACCACCAGCTCGATCTGCGGGAAGCGCTCGCGGAACTCGTCGATGCGCGGCAGCACGATCTGCGACGCGTGCACCCCGTGCATGTCCACCCGCAGCACCCCGCGCGGGTTCGACGCCACCTGCTTCAACGAGGCCTCGGCATCGTCCAGCTCGTTGAGCACGATCACGCAACGCTCGTAGTACGCCTGGCCGTCCAGCGTCGGCCGCACGTCGCGCGTGGTCCGGTCCAGCAGCCGCGTGCCCAGCCGCGCCTCCAGCGCCTTGATGGCGTGCGTGGCCGTCGCCCGGGGGATGTCCAGATGCGCCGCCGCCTGCGTGAAGCTGCGCAGCTCCACGATCCGGGTGAACAGCTGAAGGGTCTCGAATCGGTCCATTCCCGCATCCTCGCAGGCATTTGTTGAGTCAGGTTGAACTGACAAGCCAATTGTCACGCCTTTTTCCGGATCCGATCAACAACCAGAATTCGTTCCATCGCAACCCGGAAGTCCTTCATCCCCCTTCCGACAACCCTTGGAGCGAACCATGACCGCCTCTTCCTCTTCGACCGCTGCCCCGATCTCGTCCTCGATCTCCACCGACCGCGGCCTGCGCACCGCCCTCGTCACCGGCGGCTCGCGCGGCATCGGCCAGGCCATCGCCAAGCGGCTGGCCGCAGACGGCTACACCGTCGTCGTCAACTACGCCGGCAACGCCGCCGCGGCCCAGGAGACCGTCGCCGCGATCGAAGCCGCCGGCGGCCGCGCCACCGCCGTGCAGGCCGACGTGTCCGATGCGGGCCAGGTCGCCGCGCTCTTCGAGGAGACGCTGCGCCGCCACGGCCGCCTGGACGCGGTCGTGCACAGCGCCGGCGTGATGCCGATGGGCGCGATCAAGCCGTCCAGCCTGGAGACCTTCGACCAGGTCATCGATACCAACCTGCGCGGCGCCTTCCTGGTGCTGGCGCATGCCGCCGAGAAGGTCGCCGCCGGCGGCCGCATCGTGGCGCTGTCGACCAGCGTGATCGCCAAGTCCTTCCCCAACTACGGCCCGTACATCGCCTCCAAGGCGGGCGTCGAGGGCCTGGTGCACGTGCTGGCCAACGAGCTGCGTGGCCGCTCGATCACCGTCAACGCGGTCGCCCCGGGGCCCGTCGGCACCGAGCTCTTCTTCAAGGGCAAGTCGCAGGAGCAGATCGACAGCGTCGCCAAGGTCGCGCCGCTGGAACGCCTGGGCACGCCGGAGGACATCGCCAACACCGTGTCCTTCCTCGTCGGCAAGGACGGCGGCTGGATCAACAGCCAGGTCCTGCGCGCCAACGGCGGCTTCGCGTGAGCGCCCAGGCGCCGCGCCGTTTCTCCTCAGTCCTGTCTTCAGTCCCTTCATTCCGGAGCACTGTCATGAGCACGTCGACCTCGTCTTCCCAAGTCATCCTCGTCACCGGCGCCTCGAGCGGCTTCGGCGCCATGAGCGCGCGTGCGCTGGCCGACGCCGGCCACACCGTCTACGCCAGCATGCGCGCCACGCAGGGCCGCAACGCGCCGCAGGTCGCCGCCGTCAACGCCTATGCGCGCGAGCACGGCGTGAAGCTGCACGCACTGGAACTCGACGTCCAGTCGCAGGACTCGTCCGATGCCGCCATCGCCCGCATCGTGGCCGAGCAGGGCCGGCTCGACGTCGTCATGCACAACGCCGGCCACATGGCCTTCGGCCCGGCGGAAGCCTTCCTGCCGGAGCAGTACGCGCAGCTCTACGACGTCAACGTGATCGGCGCGCAGCGCGTCAACCGCGCGGCGCTGCCGCAGCTGCGCCGGCAGGGCCGCGGCCTGCTGCTGTGGATCGGCAGCAGCAGCACGCGCGGCGGCACGCCGCCCTACCTGGCACCCTACTTCGCGGCGAAGGCGGCGATGGATGCGGTCGCCGTCAGCTATGCGGGCGAACTGGCGCGCTGGGGCATCGAGACGGCGATCGTCGTCCCGGGCGCCTTCACGAAGGGCACCAACCACTTCGTGCACTCGGGCTCGCCGGGCGACGTCGATCGCGTGGCGGCTTATGACAGCGGTCCGACGCAAGGCCTGGCCCAGGAGATCATGACCAACCTGGCCGCCGCCGAGCCGGCGGACGCGGATCCGACCGAGGTGGCGCGGGCCGTCGTCGACGTCGTCGGCACGCCCTTCGGCCAGCGTCCGTTCCGCGTCCACATCGACCCCTCGGAGGACGGCAGCAACGTGGTCAGCGCGGTGGCCGACCGGATCCGCTCGGAGTTCCTGCGTCGCGTGCAGCTCGGCGATCTGTTGACGGTGCGCAACGCGGGCGCCACCGCGGTGTGACAGGTCGCCGGATTCGCCTCGGATGTTCTCCCCCGTGAGGGGGCCTCCGGGCGGACGAGGGGTCGGCGGCGGCAGGGCGCTGATATCCTGCCGCCGCCTCGCGCTCAGGCGCGCCCGCGGCCTCGCGCCGCGCACCACACCCGACCCCTCTGCCTCCCATGATCGTCGGCATCGACCTCGGCACGACCAACAGCCTCATCGCGGTCTTCCGCGACGGCCGCCCTCAACTGATCCCCAACGCGCTGGGCGACTTCGCGACCCCCTCCGCGGTCGCGATCGACGACGCCGGCAAGTTGATCACCGGCCTGGCCGCCCGCGAGCGCGCCGCCACCGATCCGGCCCGCACCGCGCAGGCCTTCAAGCGGATGATGGGCACGGAGCGCACCGTGCGGCTCGGCGACAGGACGCTGCGCGCGGAAGAGCTGTCGGCGCTGGTGCTGCAATCGCTGAAGGCGGATGCCGAGGCCTTCCTCGGCGAGCCGGTCACCGAGGCCGTCATCACCGTCCCCGCCTACTTCAACGAGGCCCAGCGCCGCGCGACGCGCACCGCCGGGGAACTGGCCGGACTCAAGGTGGAGCGGCTGCTCAACGAGCCCACCGCCGCCGGCCTGGCCTACGGCCTGCAGGACCGGCCCGACAACAGCACCTTCCTGGTGTTCGACCTGGGCGGTGGCACTTTCGACGTGTCGGTGCTGGAGTACTTCGACGGCGTCGTCGAGGTGCGCGCCAGCGCCGGCGACACACGCCTGGGCGGCGAGGACTTCGCCCACGCCGTGGGCAAGCTGTTCATCGAGCGCTGCGGCGCGCTGTCGCTGGCCGAGCGCGAGCGGCTGCAGAAGGATCCCGCGTTGTGGTGGCGCGCCGCCGAGCAGGCCAAGCGCGACCTCAGCGAGCGCGAGAGCGCCGTCATGGGCCTGATGCTGGACGGCCGCCGCGCGGAGCTGGAGATCAGCCGAGCCGATTTCGAGGCCGCGACCGCCGAACTGCTGCAGCGCCTGCGCCGCCCGATCGAGCGCGCGCTGCAGGACGCTCAGCTCTCGCCCGCGGCCTTGAACGAGGTGGTGCTGGTCGGCGGCGCGACGCGCATGCCGATGATCCGCCAGATGATCACGCGGCTGTTCCAGCGCCTGCCGCTGCGCACCATCGATCCCGATCAGGCGATCGCGCAGGGCGCGGCCGTGCAGGCCGGTCTGAAGGCGCGCGACGCGGCGCTCGACGAGGTCGTGCTGACGGACGTGATGCCGTTCTCGCTGGGGGTGATCACCTCGCAGCAGGTCGGCCAGCAGCGCGTCGGCGACCGGTTCAGCCCGATCATCGAGCGCAACACGCCAGTGCCGGTGTCGCGCGTGCAGCGCTACTACAGCGTCTTCGACCAGCAGAAGATGGTGGAGCTGGACATCCGCCAGGGCGAGTCTCCGGTGGGCAGCGACAACCTGCATCTGGGCAAGCTGGAACTCGCGCTGACGCCGGCGCCGGCCGGCGAGGCCTCGATCGAGGTGCGTTTCACCTACGACGCCAACGGCCTGCTGGAGGCGGACGTGCGCGACGTGCTGGGCGGCCATGCCGCCAGCCTGCTGATCCGCAACACGGCCACCGAGATGAGCGAGACGCAGATCGCCGAGGCGCTCAAGCAGTTGCGCGCGCTCAAGCGCCATCCGCGCGACGAGGAGGAGAACCGCTATCTGGTCGAGCGCGCCAAGCGGCTGTATGAGGACCGCCTCGGTGAACAGCGCAGCGCGATCCAGGCGTGGCTGGGGCAGTTCGAGCAGGCGCTCGACACGCAGGACCCGCGCGTCATCCGCCAGGCCCGCCAGCAGATGCGCGAGGCGCTGGACAGCGTGGACGGCGGCTTCCGCTTCTGACCCGCGCGGCGATGAACACGACCAGACCCGGGGCATCGTCCTGGCCGGACGATTGCGCGCGCATCGGGTTGACGAGCACGAGCGTCGACCTCGCGGAGATCAAGCGCGCCTACGCCGGGACGTTGCGAGTCACCCGGCCGGACGACGATGCGGCGGCGTACCAGGCGCTGCGCGAGGCCTACGACCGCGTCGTCGCACACGCGCGGCAGGCGTCGGCGCGCCTGGACCCGCACGCGGCGCACGACCCCGGACCGGCGATCGACGATCCAGCCACGGCCACCATCACGGTCACGGCCGCGCCGACGCCGTCACCATCATCGGCGCCGTCACATTCATCGTTGCCTTCGCAGAATCCGCAAGCTGACGACGCCGTCCTCCACCGGTCGCCGCAAGCGCTCTGCGAGTGGATCGAGACGCTCGTGCAGGCCGGCCGCGAACCGCTCTCGAACGCCCTGCCGGAGCTCGCACGATCGCTTCAAGCCGTACCACTGTCGCAGCGGACCGAGACCTCGATCCGCATGGCCGATCTGCTGATCCAGCTCGATCGGCCTGTTCCGCCTGAACTCTTCGCGCTGCTGGACGAGCACTTCGATTGGATCGAGGACTTCCGCAGCGGGCAACACCTGGGGGCGACCCGCTACGCCGCGTTGATCGGACGACTGCCCGGCGGGCAGGTGCCGGTCCGCGATCCGGCGGTGCTCGAGGAATATGGCGTCCTGGTCCGACTGAGCCAGTGGCTGGAAGCCCGCCAGCCGGCGTCGCGACGGCGCGGGTACCTGGCCGTCCTGCTGATGGGCGATGCGTTGCCGGCGCAGCTGGAGCGGGCGGGCGAACCGCTGCGGCGTCGCCTCGGCCTCCATCCGGTCGACGACCGGAACATCCGTCGCACCGCACTGCTGGCCCAAGGCGTCCATCTGATCCTGATGACGGCCCTGGTCTGGGTGCTGACGATGCTGGTCAGCGGCGCCCCGCTGCAGGCTGCCGGCATCGCCTTGCAGGTCGCCGCAGGGGCCGCTTTGATGCAAGTGGCCGCCGCCGGGCTGCAACTGCTGCTCGCCGCCTTGCAGATGATGGGGGGCGTCACGCCGCAGGAGCCGCAACGCAAGACCTTCTGGGAGTCGGTCACGCCCTGGATCGCCGTGGCCGTCTTCGCCCTCGCCGGCGCGGGCGGCGCGGTCACGCCCTGGCTCCACCTCAGCGGCACGGGGCGCTTCGGCATGGCGGTCTTCTGCACGATCACGGCCTTCCTGCTGATGCCCCTGCCACGGGCGATGATCCTGTCGGGCGTCCTCCTCTGGGGAGGCCTCGTGGTCGGGATGTCCTCCTACTCCGCGCTCTGGGCGGGATTCGCGGCGGCCTGGGTGGCGGCAGGCACGCTCGTCCTGTCCCAGGGGATCTACCGGCCCGAATCCGAGCCCGTCCGCGACGCACTGCCCCGCTGGCCTCGCGGCGGACCGCTGGCCGCCCTGCTGCTGGGCACCGTCGGACTGCCGACGCTGTTCGCCTGGCTGGCCACGCGCTGCGGCCAGCGCGTGATCATGTCGACCTTCATGATCGAGGCCGGCATCGCAGGTGCGCTGCTGGAGGCCCATCGACCGACCTGGCCCGCCCTGATCGCGATACCGGTCGGACTGGCGGTCATGCTCGCCGCGCAGCGTTTCGGCTGGGCGGCGGGACGGCGACTGATGGCGCAGTCCCCAGCGAAGCACCGATGAGCGACCCCACGATGAGCGACACCGGACACTGGACGCACGCCTGGCATGCAGACTGCGCGCGCGTGGGCCTGACCGACCCGAGCACCGATCTCGGCGAGATCAAGCGCGCCTACGCGAAGACGCTGCGCAAGACCCGGCCCGACGACGACGCGCAGGCGTATCAGGCGCTGCGCGAGGCCTACGACCGTCTTGTGGCGCATGCGCGGCGGCACCAGCAGGCTGCAGAAGCGCCGACGCCTGAGGTCGATCTGCCGCTCCCGCCCGGAGACCAGGCCGTGGCCGCGGTTGAAGCCACGGCCGCCCCCGATGTCGCGGTCGCTGCCGATGTCGATGCCGGGCGCGTTGCTGCGGCTCGCGAAGCCTCGCTGGCGAAACTGCCGCCTCTGCCACTGCCGCGCGATGACGACGACGCGTCGCCGCGCGCGCTGCCCGTTGCGCGGGAGCAGCCTGCCGTGCGGCACGCTCCCCGGCCCGGACCCGAGACGCCACCCGTACCGGCCTGGCGCACGCCCGAGTCGCTCTGCGAAGAGCTCCTCCAGCTGCGTCGGCAAGGCCAGCCACGACTGGTGGCCGCCGTGCCCTCGCTGCGCGAGGCGCTGCTTGCGATGCCGCTGGAGGCGCAGGACCACGCCTCGATGTGCTTCGCGCATCTGATCCTCGAAACGCATGGCGAATTGCCGGTCGGGATGATCGACCTGCTGCGCGACCACTTCGGATGGGAGCAGGACTTCCGCACCGAACGCCGGCTGGGCGCGGAACGCGCCGCCGCGCTGCTTGAACTGCTGCGGGAGTTCCCGCGACCGGTGACCGATCCCGCGGTGCTGCGCGAGTTCGGTCCGACCGCCGCCGTCGCACGTCTGGCGGGATCGATGCAGGGCCGCGACCGCTCGATCGCCTCGCTGGCCGCCGCCCTGATGGGTTACGCCTTCCACCTGCATCTGCATCACGCCGGCGGCTTCCTGCTGCGGCGCCTCGGCGCGGACCGCGCCGAGCAGCAGGCGGCCCTCCTCCTGATCAAGCGGGTGCAGGCCTGGCAGTTCCTGCTGATGCTGGCCCTGTTCTTCGGCCTCCATCTCGCGACCGGGCTCGACTGGCCGCACGCGGTGAGCCGCACCGTGGTGGCGGGCGTTGCGCTGCCCCTGGGCATCCTCGTTTTCGACACCCTGATGGGCTCGCTGCGCAACGGCCGGCAGCAGATCGCGGAATCGCCGCTCGGAAGGCTGCGCGTGGGGCGACTGCCCCACCTCTGGTCGTGGATCGGCGCGGCGCTGGTCGCCGCGAGCGGCATCGCCGGCCATGTCGACATCCAGTTCCCGATGCAGGACCCCGTGCACGCTTGGCTGGTGCCGCTGGCGATCCTGGCCGCGCTCGTCGGCGTGATGCTGGCCATGCCTGACGATCTCGCGACCGGCATGACACAGACCGCGCTCTACCTCTACCTGATGCTGCTGCCGGGCGCATTGGCGCCGCTGCCTGCGGGTCTGCTCGCGGCATGGCTGCTGGCCGGCCCGATGGTACTGCGCGCCGGCCTGTACACGCCCAACCCCGTCTGGCGGCTGCAGGCCGCGCGTCCGCACGGCGGGTGGCCCGCGCTGGCCGCGCTGATGACGGTCGGCTTGCCGGTACTGACCAGTTGGCTGGCGCAGATCGCCGGCTTGCGCATGACGCTGGGTGCCATCCTGCTCGCGAGCGTGATGCCACGCCTGCTGCCCGCCGACAGCCCACCGGCGATGCTGGCACTGGTCGCCGTCGGCACGCTGTGGCTCACGGGCGGCTGGCTGCTCGCCCTTCAGCGCGTGGGCTGGTCGATGGGACGACAACTGATCCGCAGGCATCTGGCGCGGTAGACCACCGCGACTGTTGCGGAGGAAGCGGACGCGCCGCGATGGTCCGTCCGTGGGCAGCGGCGGCGAGCCACGTCGCCGCCGCACCCCTCACTGCACCGGCACCCACCCCGACGGCGACCACCGCAGCAGCACGTCCGTCAGCGGATTGGCGGACTTGCCCATCAGGTCGCGCACCTGCGCGCGCAGCGCGTCGAGCGTCGACGCGTCGTCGTCGCCGACGTAGAGCACCGTGTCGTTGGCCGGCGCCGCGACGATCAGCTTGCCCTTCTGCGCGTCGGCCAGCGGCTTCCAGTCGTCGATGAAGATCAACCGGCTGGGCTGGAGCATCGGTCCGTCGAGCTTGCCCACCTCGCCCGCCGGCACCGGCTTGGCGTGCTGCAGCACCTGCGGCATCGCGTCGTAGGTGTTCTTGCGCGCGGTCTCGCGCACCTGGTCGACCGACAGGTTCAGCGTCTTGTAGTCCTTCTCGCTGATCAGCCGCGTCGCACGCATGGTGTCGAAGACCGGCACCGTCACCAGCGGACCGATGAAGGGCCGCGGGCGGAAGGTGGTCGCGTCGCCGCCGACCTCGCGCTGCGCCTGCTGCACCGAGGCGGCCGTGCGCACCGCCAGCCGCAGCGATTCACGCGTCGCGGGGATCGTCGAGGCGCGGAACTGCTGCGTCGTCGTCTTCACGAAGACGTTCACGTCGTCGGCGCAATTGCCGCGGTTGGTCTGGCAGCCGGCATAGAGCTTGTCGAGCCGCGTGCGCTGGTCCGCGACGCCGAGCGTCAGCGGTTCGCGGACGACGACGGTGCCGTCGCCCAGTTGCTGGCGCAGTTGCGCGGCGACGTACTCGGTGAAGCCGGCGGCATCCGGCGGCACACCGCCGGACTGCGCGTGCGCGCCGGTGGCGGTCGCACCCAATGCGACGGCAGCCACCATCGCAGCGACGGTGGATCGAAGAACGGAACGCGGTTGTCGTTGTGGACGAAGACGCACGACGGACATGAGGACCTCCGTGATTTCATGGGGAGGTCCGGGTTGGGCAAGGAACGCTCCCGCGTCCTGCCCAACCCTGCCGACGGCAGACCTTTACACGCCCTGCACGCGGTACTGATCCGCCTTCGCCACGCCTTCCATCGCCGGATCGCTGACCGACGGCGCGCCGGTCTCGATGTGGCCGGCGAAGCGGCGCAGGAAGTCGGTCTGGCCGTTCACCCGCACCGACACGTCGTACCAATGCGCTGCGACGGCGACGGGGACCCGCACCTCGCTGCTGCTGCGCGCCGGCACGTTGACCGTGCGCGGCGCCGTGCCCTGGTACTTGTTGTGCGCGATGGTGAAAGCCGCCGCGACCGGGCCGGTGTTGACCAGCGTCAGCACCAGCTCGCCGGTCGCCGGCGCGGACTTCGCGATGACATCCGGATTGGGCTGGCCCGCCGCCGCTGCACGCCGCGCATTGCCCGCGAGGTGGCGATGGAAACCGTTGGGACCCAGGACCCAGAGGTCGTACGCGCCCGCGCTCTGCGGCGTGAAGCTGCCGGTGAGCTGCTTGCCCGCTTCGACCGTGTAGCGGCGCGGGATCTCGCCCAGGCGCGTGCGGTCGTAGACATGGAACACGGCGGCGGCGCTGCCCGTGTTCTGGAACGTGACCGCGATCGCCGTCGCGTTCGGCCCCGCGCCGGGCGTCACCGCGCTGGTCGCCTGCAGGTCGTAAGGCAGCGCACGCGCCGGGCGCACGCCGGCAGCCTGCGACGGCAACTGCAGCGAGCCGGGAATCGCCGGCGTCGTCGTGCCGGGCAGCGCGCGCGCCTTGTTGGCGAGCGCGACGGTGTCGGGCAGCTTCGAGAAGAACTCGCTGTCCTCCGGATCGGCGAAGTTGAAGCAGGAGGTCAGGTCGCCCGCGACCGCACGACGCCAGGCGCCGATGTTGGTCTCCTTCACGCCGAAACGCGCCTCGATGAAGCGCAGCACCGACGTGTGGTCCGAGGTCTGCGAGTTCACCCAGCCGCCCTTGCTCCAAGGCGACACGATGTACAGCGGCACGCGCGGGCCCATGCCGTACGGACGGTGCAGGTAGGTGGCCGAGGCGCCGTTGAGGATCTCGCAGTACTCACCGGTCGTGTCGACCGTCGACGCGCCGGCGAGCACCGCCTGCGCCGGGTTCGCGTTCCAGCTCACGTACGACGGCGCGGCCGGCGGCGGTACGTGGTCGAAGAAGCCGTCGTTCTCGTCGAAGTTGATGAACAGGACGGTCTTGGCCCAGACATCGGGATTCGAGGTCAGCGCGTCCAGCACCTTGGCTGTGTAGTCCGCGCCCTGCGCGGGGCTGGACGGGCCGGGATGCTCGGAGCCCTCCGCGGTCGCGACGACCCACGACACCTGCGGCAGGCGGTTGTTGATCACGTCGTCGCGCAGCCGGTCCAGGTCGCGCGTCGAGATGCCGCGGTCCTTCAGCACCTGCGAGAAGCCCGGCCGGTTGTACCAGCCGTCGCGGAACACCTTGAACCCGGCCAGCGAGTTGTCGGTGAAGTTGTCGTCCATGTTCTGGTAGACCTGCCAGCTGATGCCGGCCGACTGCAGGCGCTCAGGGTAGGTCGTCCAGGTGTAGTCGTCGAGCGGGTTCGGGTTGAACCAGTCGTGGCTGTTGTCGGTGGACGGGCCGTTGCCCAGACGCAGCGGATCGTTGGTACCGGTCCAGATGAACAGGCGGTTGGTGTTGGTGCCGGTCTGCGTCGCGCAGTGATACGCGTCGCACAGCGTGAACGCGTTGGCCAGGGCGAACTGGAAGGGCAGCTCCTGCTCCTTGAAGTGGCCCATCGAGTGGTTCTGCTTGGCCTTGGGCCAGTTGTTCATGCGGCCGTGGTCCCAGGCGGCCTGCGCGTCGGTCCACGAGTGCGGCGTGCCGCTGACGCGCATGAAGGCGAAGTTCTGTGCGGTGTTCAGGTGGAAGGGCGCGATCGCGCCGGGCGCGGCGTTGTTGACGGTGGGCTGGACCCAGACCGAGCGGCCCTTGACGTTGGCGGAGTCCGCCACCGGCGCCGGGAACGGATCGCCGAAGCCGCGCACGCCGTTCAGCGTGCCGAAGTAATGGTCGAAGGAGCGGTTCTCCTGGGTCAGGATGACGATGTGCTCGACGTCCTGGATCGTGCCGGTGCGCACGGCCGCCTTGATGGACAGCGCGCGGGCGATGGCCGGCGGGAAGCTGGTCATCGCGGCGGTGGCGCCGGCGGCGCCGGCGACGGCGCGGAGGAACTGGCGGCGGGGCGGTTGCTGCTGCGTCATGGCGGGGCTCCTCAGGCGATGGACGAGACGGTGGACGACGACGCGGCCTTGCGGCGGCGGATCACCAGCGCGGCGACGGCCAGGCCGCCCAGCGCCAGCGCGCCCGAGGCGGGTTCCGGCACGGCGGACGCGAAGGTCAGGTCGTCCATGACGAAGAAGGCCGGATCGTTGCTGCGGAACACGAGGCGGTCGACGAGGCCGGCGTAGCCGCTGCCGAGGAACGCGGGGCTGTCGCTGAGGTTGAGCAGCGAGGTCGATGCGACGAGCGCGCCGCCGAGGTACAGGTCGACGGCGACGCTGACGCCGTCGAAGCCGGAGAACCAGGCGCCCTGGTAGGTGCTGGGCGTGAGGAAGCCGATGGCGCTGGTGGCGCTGCTGCCGTCGAAGCCGAGCGTGGCGCGGCGGTCGCCGGAATGCGGCGTGTACGGGGCCTGCTCGCCGGCGTACTGGAACCAGGAGCTGGCGGACCAGTCGAGGCCGGCGTAGTGGGCGGGGACGAAGCCGTCGTCGCCCAGGTCGTCGAAGGTGACGACGGTGGCGGACACGAACGGCGCGGCGACGGCCAGCACCAGCGGCAGGCAGGCGCGGGTGATGCCGTGGGTAACGAGGGCGGACAGGGAGCGGGCGAAGGGCTTGCGCATGGGGACTCCAGGGAGGTCGCGGACAGGAAGCGCCGCAGCCGCACGCCGATCTGCCCGGGGGTCAGGTCTTGATGGCGCGGTCGCGGAGGAACGCGGCGGATGTTCAGAGGGCGGGGTGACAGACCGGTGAACGGTCGGTGTCAGCGACGGGCCTGGAACTTGCCCGCGGGGCCGCCGTCCCTGGAAGCGGGGGCGCGTCGCGGGAGCGACGCGAAGGCGTCATGTAACGCAGGGCGGGCAATGACCTTGATCAGTATCGGCAGGGGGACTGACCTCCCTGAATCAGCGCCCCCATCGAGTCCGCACTTTGGAGGAAAGACGCAAGCGCCCTCTCTGCCGACACTGCAGTCATCGGGTCACCAGACCCACCGACGAAAGCGAGCGAACAATGAGCGTGAAATTCAAGAACGATCGTCCCGATGCCGAGACTTCGGTGACGTCACTGCCCGTTCAACGAACCGACGCGAACGAGGCAGATTTCGACGCGCTGATTCACGCGTTGCGACACCCGCATGTGGCCTTTGGCGCTGCAGCCGACGCCGACCTCATCGCCCGATGTGCGATGGAGGACTGGGACGCCTCCGCGGGGGCCATGAAGGAAGTCCTGAAGCATCAGAGGATTTCACCGTCGGATGCCTTGGCCATGCTGCACCTGACCGGAGAGTTCCTGAGGCGCCATCGGATTCGCCTTGAAGGCACGCCTTGGCTCTGCACCTTCCAGACTGACGAAGGATCTTGGGCGCGATATGACGTGCATACCTCGCTGGACTACGAGGATGCCAACACCTGGGACAAACGACTCGACGACGTCCTCCGAAGTCACCGCCTGGATCGCGATTCGTTCTACCTTCGTCTGACCGATGGTGGCCCCTGCTGATCGCTTGTCCACGCAGATTCCTGGAGCTCGTCATGTCCAACAAACCCAGCGCCTGGCACAGGCTCGCACGCGAGCTCGGTTGCCGCTCGGATGAGGCGTCCCAACGCGCGTCCATCAACCGCGCGTACTACGCGTCGTACCACCGATGTCTGGCCTGGGAGGGGGCCTTCCGGCGCGCGGCTCATGCGATCCATTCAGTGGCGTCCACGCTCAATTGATCTCGCGACTTCGGCATCCCGCCCAGGCCTGCAGCACTGTCGAATCGGAGCGATCGGTGGCCATCAGCAAGTTGCTCAGGCAGCAGCGGGAGCTACGAGCGATCGCCGACTACGAGCTGGATGCCCCTATCTCGAAAGCTCTGGTCGACAAACAGTTGAAAGCGGTGCATCAATTGATGACCGATTGCGAGGAGGTCACTTCGCCATCCCTCACCCCCCAACGTGTCACACGTTGAAAGGTGGCGTTGGAGCGCGGACTACGCGCGGTCCTTGGCGAACCGCTGATACCACGCGACCGCCTCCGCATTCGCCATCGCGTCGCGCTTCATGACCTGATCCGCCGTGGCGCCGAGCAGCAGCTTCTTGATCGGCAGCTCCATCTTCTTGCCTGACAGCGTGCGCGGGATCGCCTCGACCTGGTGGATCTCGTCCGGCACATGCCGCGCCGACAGCGCCTTCTTGATCGAGGTCTTCAAGCGCAGTTGCAGCGCGTCATCCAACGTCAGTCCGTCGCGCAGTTGCACGAACAGCAGCAGGCAGCTCGGCCGGCCGAGGTACTCCAGGTCCACGACCAGGCTGTCCAGCACCTCCGCATGCGTCTCCACCGCGCGGTACAGCTCCGAGGTGCCCATCCGGATCCCGTGGCGGTTGATCGTCGCGTCCGAACGACCGTAGATGATCCCGCCACCCGACGGCGTGACGCGCAGCCAGTCGCCATGACGCCAGACGCCTTCGCCATTGGGGCCACGGTACATGTCGAAGTAGCTCGACAGGTAGCGCTCGTGGTCCCGGTCGCCCCAGAAGTACAGCGGCATCGACGGCATCGGCCGCGTGCAGACGAGCTCGCCGACCTCGTCGATCAGCGCCCGTCCCTGTCCGTCCGCATCGACCTCCGAGAACGCGTGCACCGCCGCGCCCAGGCTCCGCACCTGCATCTGGCCGCGCACCAGCGGCTCCGTGATCAGCCCCGTGAGGAAGGCGCCGGCGAAGTCCGTGCCGCCGCTGATGATGCAGATCCAGATCGGCCGGCCCTCAGGCCGGGGACAGTTCGCCCAGATCCAGTCGTAGCTCTCGTCCGCCAGCGGGCTGCCCGTGCTGCCGATCGCGCGCAGGCGGCTGAGGTCGCCGTGCGTCAGCGGCTCGACGCCGGCCTTCAGGCAGCTCGCGTAGAACGCCGCCCCAGCGCCGAAGAAGGTCGCCCCCGACAGCGCCACGAAGCGCCACAAGGTGCTCCAGTCCGGCGCGTCCTTCGGTCCCGCCGGACTGCCGTCGAACAGGCAGATCGTCGTGCCGCCCATCAGCGCGCCGACCTGGCAGTTCCACATGATCCAGCCCGTCGAGCTGTACCAGTGGAAGCGGTCACCCGTCTCCGCCGTGGCGCCGACGTTGTTGTGGATAGCGCCTTTGAGCATCTCCAGCAGGACGCCGCCGTGTCCGTGCACGATCGGCTTCGGCAGGCCCGTCGTGCCGCTCGAATAGACGATCCACAGCGGATGGTCGAAAGGCACCGCCTCCGGCGCGTGCGATCGCGTGTTGGCGATCAGCGTGTCCCAGCGGTGGGCGCGGCGTGTCGTCTTCGCCCCGGCCACCTCCGTGACAGCAGGACCACCGGCAGCAGCAGCGGATCCGGCTGCAGCCAGCGGCGCAGGATCGGCCTGCGGATCCAGGTTGCCGAGCAGCACCACGTCCGTCACGGTCGGCAGTTCGTCGAGCAGTTGGCCCAGCATCCCCATGCGGTCGATGTCCTGCCCCGCGTAACGCACGCCGTCGGCGGCGATCAGCAGCTTGGGCTCGATCTGGCGGAAGCGGTCCAGCACCGCCACCGGTCCCATGTCCGGCGAGCACACCGACCACACCGCGCCCAGGCTCGCGACGGCGAGGAAGGCCACCGCCGTCGCCGGCACGTTGGGCAGGTAGGCGGCGACGCGGTCGCCGCGCCGAACGCCAAGGTCATGCATCGAGGCCGCGAGCGCGCCGACCTGGCGTCGCAGCTCGGACCAGCGCATCTCGCCGAGCTCGCCGCGCGCGAGCATCGCCTCGTTCGCGTGGACGATCGCCGGATGGCCCGCGGCTTCCGCCGCGTCCACGTGCCGCAGCGCCTGCGCCGCGATGTTCAAGGTCGCGCCGCGGAACCAGACCGCGCCGGGCATGCGCTCCTCGCAGAGCGCCGCCTCGAAGGGCGTCTCCGAGCGCAGGTCGAAGTGGTCCCAGATGCTGCGCCAGAACGCGTCCAGCTCCGTCACCGACCAGCCCCAGAGCGACGCGTAGTCGTCGAAGACCAGGCCTCGCTGCTCACGCAGGAAACGGCGGTAGTGGTCGATCTGCGGGGTCGGGGGCATGCGGGACTCCTTGTCGAGTCCTGACGGTAGCCGAGATCCTTCGGGCTGGCCGTCACGCGCGTGACCGGTTCGATCGCCCGGGCTCGCTCTGCCGTACTGCGACGGCCGCTGGCCCTCACCCTGCCCTCTCCCGCAAGCGGGAGAGGGAGTAAGAAGGTCTTAGCGCTTCGGCAGCTTGTCCGTCTCGATGTCGACGTAAGGCCAGAAGATCTGGTTGAAGAACGGCCGCCGGTAGCCGACCACCCAGGGCTGTGCGATGTCGGTCACGATGCGGTGCACGCGGAACTTCTGCGGCATGTACGCCGTCAGCAGCTTCTGCGCCTCGCGCAGCAGCGCCGCGCGTTCGGGACCGTCGGGCAGCACCATCATCTGCCGGTAGAGCTCGTCGTAGCGCTCGAGCTTGAAGCGGCCCAGGTTCTGCCCGCCGGCCGCCGGTCCGTAGAGCAGCTCCAGTCCCAGCTGCGCATCCGGCGTCGAGCTGTTGAAGCCCAGCTGCCAGATCATCAGCTGTCCCGCGCGCGCCGACTTCAGGTTCTCCGGCCACTGCGCCATGCGGATGCGCATCCGGATGCCCAGCTTGTCCATGTCGCGCTGCCACAGCTCGTCATAGGGCTTGGAGCGCGAATCCGGCGAGGACGCCACCTCCAGCAGCAGCGGGCTGCCGTCGGGCTTGTCGCGCCAGCCGTCGCCGTCCTTGTCCACATACCCGTAGGTGTCGAGCAGCGCCTTGGCGCGGGCCAGGTCGTAGTCGCTGTTCTCGCTCTTGTAGTCGTCCTCGTAGCCCCAGGTCCCCGGCGCGATCACGGACTGCGCCGGCACGGCCTGGAAGTGGCGCGTGGTGACGATCTCGGTCGGCACGTCCGTGGCCAGCCCGATGGCGCGGCGCAGCGCGACCTTGTCCGGCGTGTAGCCGCCGACCGTCGCGTCCTCCATGTTGAAGTAGTACATCGTGCGGTCGCTCGCCAGCACGCGGTACAGCTTCATCCCCTGCTTGTCGAGGTTGGGCGCGAGCTTGCCGTGCGGGATGGCGACGTCCGCGTACTCCTCCGGCAGCTGATAGAGCAGGTCGAACTCGCGGTTCAGGTAGGACAGCCAGCGCGGCTGGCCGGCCTCGATGATGCTGATCTCGACCGCATCCACCATCGGCAGCTTGCGTCCCTTGAAACGGGCCGCCAGCTGCTCGCCTTCCGTGTCGCCCGGCGCCGGCTGGGCGTCGTAGAAGACCTCGCGGAAGCCGGGGTTCTTCACCAGCCGGATCAGCGAGCCGCGCCGCCAGCGCTCCAGCATGAAGGGCCCCGTGCCGACCGGGTGCTCCATCGTCTTGCCGGCGTAGGTCTCGATGACCTCGCGCGCCACCGCGCCGTAGGTGTCGCCGCCGGCCAGGTTGTAGATGAAGCGCGGCCGAGGTTCCGCGAGCTTGAACTGCAGCGTGTAGCGGTCCAGCGCGCGCACGCCCTCGACCGGCTTGTCGTAGTCGAAGGGCTTCTTCGTCTTCAGCGCCGCGACGCGCAACTCCTCCAGGCCGAGGATGCCCTCCTGCTTGAAGCTGGAGTACAGCGGCCCCTTGGTCGCCGGATCGTAGAAGCGCTTCAGGCTGTAGACGTAGTCCTCGGCGGTCAGTTCGCGCCGCTTGCCCTTGAACGCCGGATCGTCGGCGAAGTAGATGCCCGGACGGATCCTGATGGTCCAGGTGCGGAAGTCCTCGGACACCTCCGGCATCGCCACCGCCGTGTTGGGCTTGAGCTTGAACGGACGCGCGAGGTAGTCGTAGTTGTAGAGCGACTCGAAGATGTGGGCCGTGACGATGCGCGAGTACAGGTCGCTCAGCTGCGCGGGATCGAAACCGGTCTCGGCCACGAGGAAGGCGTAGCGCAGCACCTTCTCCGGCTTGTCCGGATTCGCGGGCGGCGCCTCGGCGGGCCTGGCGACGGGGGGCGGCGCGGCGACCGCGGACGTCGCCAGGGTGGCGAGCAGCGCGCCGGCCACGACGGCGAGCGCCACGGCGCCCTGCGTCAACGCGCCGGTCGCGCGGAGGAACGGAACGGAACGGCGTGCACGCATGGAATGTCGGGACCTTGAAACGTCGGGGCCTAGTGCCTGACCTAGTGCTTGAACTTCGCGGCGGCGTCGGGATCGATGTCCACGTACTCCCACCAGTTCTGCCAGAACTGCGGACGGCGGTAGCCGACCAGCTGCGGCTGGGCGATGTCGGTGATGAAGCGGTGGCCGCGGTACTTGTACGGCATGTAGGCGACCGCGTAGCGCTTGGTCTCCTCGAAGAGCTTCAGGCGCTCCGGCCCGTCGGGCAGGTGCGAGGCCTCGTCGTAGAGCTTGTCGACGGCCGGCAGCCGGAAGCGCGCGTAGTTCTGCGCGCCGATCTGCCCGCTGTACATCCGCGCCAGCGAGTCCTGGCCGTCCGGCTTGGACGCCGAGGTCGCCAGCGACCAGATCTGGTACTTGCCGGCGCGCAGCGACTTCAGGTTCTCCGGCCACTTCGCCGGCTTGAAGACGATGCGCACGCCGATCTCGTCGAGGTTCTTCCGCACGATCTCGTCGATCTGGCGCTGGAACTGGTCGGGCGTGGTCAGGCTCTCCAGCAGCAGCGGACTGCCATCGGGCCGGTCGCGCCAGCCGTCGCCGTCCTTGTCGACGTAGCCGTAGAGGTCCAGCAGCGCTTTCGCGCGCGCCGGATCGAAGCTGCTCATGTCGCTCTTGAAGTCCGGGTCGTAGCCGGTCGTCCCCGGCATGTACAGCGACTGCGCCAGCATGGCCTGGCCGCGGCGCACCAGACGCAGCTCGCGGCCGGCGTCGATGGCCAGGCCGATCGCGCGGCGCAGCGCGATCTTGTCCGGCGTGTAGCCGCCCACCAGCGGGTCTTCCATGTTGAACACGGTGAACAGCACGTCCGACGCGACGGTCCGGTACGCGTGCTTGCCCTGCTTCTCGAGGTTGGGCGCGATCCTGCCGTTGGGCATCGCCTGGGTGATGAAGTCCTCGGGCGTGCGCTCGATGAAGTCGTACTCGCCGTTCAGGAAGGACAGCCAGCGCGGCTGGTTCTCCTCGATGACACCGACCTCGACCCGGTCGATCATCGGCAGGCGGCGGCCCTTGAAGCGGGCCTTCAGCGCCTGGCCTTCGGTGTCGTCGGGCGCGGGGTCGACTTCCTGGTCGTAGAACCGCTCGCGGTAGGCCGGGTTCCGCTCCAGCACCATCAACGAACTGCGCCGCCACTGCTTGAGCACGAACGGTCCCGTGCCCACCGGATGGGCCATCGAGTCGCCCGGATAGGCCTCGATCACCTCACGCGCGACGGCGCCGTACAGGTCACCCTGCGCGAAGACTTCCATCATGCGCGGCCGCGTCTCCTTCGACCTGAGCTGCAGCGTGTAGCGGTCCAGCGCACGCAGGCCCTCGATGGGCCTGTCGTAATCGAAGGGCTTGCCGGACTTGCGGACCTGCTCGTGGTACTCGTTGAGGCCGACCAGCGCCAGTTCCTCGATCTCGCTCCAGTTCGGCGACGCTACCGCCGGATCGGCGAAGCGCTTGAACGAATACACGTAGTCCTCGGCGGTCAGTTCGCGCGTCCTGCCCTTGAACGCCGGATCGTCGGCGAAGCGGATGCCCGGGCGCAGCTTCACCGTCCACGTCTTGAAGTCGGCGGAGGCCTCCGGCAGCGCCGCCGCGGTCAGCGGCTTCATCTTCGCGGGCCGCGCCAGCTGGTCGTAGGTGTAGAGCCCCTCGAACATGTGGGGCGTGATCATCCGCGAGTAGAGGTCGGTGATCTTCGCGGGATCGAAGCCGGTCTCCGCGACGCGGAAGGCGTAGCGCAGCACCTTGGGCCCGGCGGACGATGGCGTCCCCGCATGCGGTGCGGCCTCTGGCGCTGAGGCCGCCGCGTGCCCGGCGTTCACGCCGGCCAGCGCCAGCGCGGACGCGAGGACGGGCCCGCGCAGTGTCGACAGGAAAGATCGGGCGCGGGGCATCGTCACGGCGTCAGTTCACTTCTTCAGGTGGGCCTTGGTCAGCGCGTCGGTGTCGATGTCGACGTACGAGTAGAAGTCGCGCTGGTACAGGTTCTTGTCGTAGCCGATGACCCAGGGTTGCGTCATGTCGGTGAAGATGCGGTGCACATGGACCTTGTAGGGCATGTACGCGATCAGCAGCTTCTGCGCGCGGTCCATGACCGCGAGGCGCTCGGGACCGTCCGGCATGCCGTGCTGCTGACGGTACAGCGCGTTGTATTCGGGCATGTCGAAGCGCGCCTTGTTGGACTGGCCCTTGCTGCCGACGTAACCCAGGCCGAGGAAGTTCTCGCCGTCGGGGACGTCGGCGCTCCAGCCCATGCCCCACATCTGCAGCTTGCCGGCGTTGGCGGACTTCAGGTTCTCGGGCCACTTCGCGATCTTGAAGCGGATGCGCACGTTGATCGCATCCATGTTCTTCTGCCAGAGCTCGGCCAGCTGACGGTTCTGGCCGTCGGGCTGCGTCGCGTATTCGAGCACCAGCGGGCTGCCGTCGGGCAGGTCGCGCCAGCCGTCGCCATCCTTGTCGACATAGCCGTACAGGTCGAGCAGCGCCTTGGCGCGCGCCCGGTCGAACTGGCTCATCTCCGACTTGAAGCCCTTGTCGTAGCCGGTCACGCCCGGCGAGATGATCCCCTGCGCCGGGATCGCCTGACCGCGGCGCGGCAGGCGGATCTCCTGGTCCAGGTCCACGCCGAGCGCGATCGCGCGGCGCAGCGCGATCTTCTCCGGCGTGTAGCCGCCGACGACCGGGTCTTCCATGTTGAAGTAGGAGATCGCGACGTCCGCGCGCTCGTAGCGGACCGCCTTCACGCCTTCCTTCACCAGGTTGGGGGCGAGCTTGTTCTGCGGCATGCCGACCGGTGCGAACTCCGCCGGCAGGTCGTCGAGCAGGTCGAATTCCTTGCGCAGGAAGGACAGCCAGCGCGGCTGGCTTTCCTCGATCACGGCGATCTCGACGCGGTCGATCAGCGGCAGCTTGCGGCCCTGCAGGCGACGCACGGCATCGGCCAGCCCGGGCTTCGCCGTGGCGACGTCCTCGTGATACCGCTCGTCGCGGTAGGTGGGATTCTTCTCGAGCACGATGCGCGAGGACCGGCGCCACTCGCCGAGCTTCCACGCGCCGGTGCCCACCGGGTGCTCCATGATCCGGTCGCCGTAGAACTCGACGACCTCGCGCGCCACGATGCCCACCATCGGATCGGCGAAGTGCAGCAGCATGCGCGGATCGCTGTTGGCCACGCGCATCTCGACCGTGTAGCGGTCCAGCGCGCGCAGGCCGTCGACCGGGCGGTCGTAGTCGAACGGCGTCTTGTTCTTCAGCGCCTCGGCGCGCACCTCGGACAGGCCGAGGATCTTCGCGCCCTCGAAGCGGTACAGGTGGCCGCTCTTCACGCGCGGGTCGTAGTGGCGCTTGATCGTGTAGATCAGGTCGTCGGCGGTGAGTTCGCGCGGCTTGCCCTTGAACGCGGGATCGTCGCTGAACAGCACGCCGCGCTTGAGCTTGAACACGAAGCGGCGCGCGTCGTCGCTGACCTCGGGCATGCCGTCGGTGACGGCGGGTTCGAGCCGGTAGGGACGGCCCAGGTAGCTGTAGCGCAGCGGCGCGTCGAAGATGCCGGCGGTGATGTTGCGCGAGTACAGGTCGGTGACCTGGGCCGGATCGAAGCCGGTCTCCGCGACGCGGATCGCGTAGCGCAGCACCTTGGGCGCGGGCGCCGTGGCCGCGGGCGTGGCGTCATCGGCGGCCAGCGCGCTCGACGGGATCGCCGTGAACGTCGCCAGGACCGCCAGGGATGACGCGAGAGATGCCGAAAGTAAGAGCGCCTGGGATCGTGTCCCGGCCATGCCGCGTCGCATCTGGATGCCGTCCTTGAATTCGAAAGCGCGCCAGTCTAGTGGGCGATGTCCGCGCCCGCCATGCCAACAACCCCGAGACCGCGAACGCGCGGGCGACAGGGGCGCATTGCGGATGAACGACCCTGCTTCCACGAGCATGCTTCATCAGTTTTCTCCGATGGATTCAGGGCAAATGCCGGGTCGGGGCCTGCAGGCGCTCACGTAGACTCGCGCGTGGTTTTCGACCCTCAGGCCCCGGCCGTCACAAGCGTCCGGGGTTTGTCTTTATCGGTCGCCGGGTCCGACATCGGGCACGGCGGCGCTTGCTTGGAGTCCCGCGCGTATGGCGGCCTATCTCATCAGGCGCCTGTGGCAAATGATCCCCACCTTGCTGGGGGTCGTGCTGCTGGTGTTCTTCCTCTTCAAATGGTTCGGCGGCGATCCCGCTGAAGTGCTGGGCGGCCTGAACGCCAGCCAGGACCAGATCGAGGCCATCCGCGATCAGCTCGGACTGAACAAGCCGGTGTGGGAACAGCTGCTGATCTTCCTGCAGCAGATCGTCACCTTCGACTGGGGCAAGAGCTGGGCGACCAACGAGTCCGTGGCCAACCTCTTCGCCACGCGCATGCCGGCCACGCTGACGGTGATGCTGCCGATCCTCGTGCTCGAAGTGATCCTCGCGATCCCGTTCGCGCTGGCCGTCGCCTACATGCGCGGCAGCCTCACCGACCGCGCGGTCATGATCCTCACGACGGTCGCGGTGTCGATCTCGCTGCTGGTCTACGTGATCGTGGCGCAGTATTTCTTCGCGTTCCGGCTCGGCTGGTTCCCGGTGCAGGGCTGGAGCGACTCGCTGTGGACCAACCTCACGACCTACGCGCCGCTGCCGGTGCTGGTCGCGGTGGCCGTCGCGCTGTCGCCGTACACGCGGCTGTACCGCACCTTCTTCCTCGACGAGATCGGCCATGAGTACGTGCGCACCGCGCGCGCCAAAGGCCTGACCGAGAAGACCATCCTGCTCAAGCACGTGCTGCGCAACGCGATGATCCCGATCATGACCAACATCTCCGTGGCGCTGCCCGGCGTGTTCGTCGGCTCCTTCCTGCTGGAGGTCTTCTTCTCGATCCCGGGCCTGGGCCGCGAGATCCTGCTGGCGGTCAACCGCAACGACTATCCGGTCATCCAGGCCTTCGCGATCTACATCGCGGCCTTGACGATGGTGGTCAACCTGATCACCGACCTCCTCTACAAGCTGGTTGACCCCCGGGTGGTCCTCAAATGAGCGCAGTGCTGTCCAATCAAACGGCGGCCGCGAAGCCGCAACGCTCGCGCGGCGTCTGGCACGCCTCCTGGCGACGCCTGAAGTCCGACAAGCTCGGCATGTTCGCGATGGTCGTCGTCGCGTTGTCGCTGCTGCTGGTGCTGGCCGCCGGCCTGGGCCTGGTGGCCCGCGACTGGCAGAAGGAGACCGGCGTGCCCAACGCGCCGCCGACCTTCCTGGGTCCCGCGCCGGCCGAGAGCGCCGGCGCCATCGCCCAGCCCAAGGGCCCGAACGTCGACCTGAGCGACATCGACCCGCTCGCGCCCAAGTACGCCGAGTGGACCGAGAAGGCCAAGCAGTACAAGACCGACGAGGCGCCGCGCGCCGAGACGCTGCCCTTCGGCGGCGACCGCCTGGGCCGCGACGTGCTGGCCAAGGCCATCAAAGGCGCCGAGATCTCCATCATGGTCGGCGTGCTGGCCGCGCTGGTGGCCACGCTCATCGGCACCGTGCTGGGCGCGCTCTCGGGCTTCTACGGCGGCAAAGTCGGCGACTTCCTGGAGTGGGTCTACAACGTCTTCACGGCGATGCCCAACATCCTGCTGATCTTCGCCTTCGCCGTGGTCTTCGGCCGCGGCGTGCTGCCGGTGGTCATGATCCTGGGCCTGGCGGGCTGGACCGGCATCTACCGCCTGGTCCGCGCCGAGTTCATGAAGCACTCCGTGCGCGAATACGTGCGCAGCGCCGAGGCCATCGGCGCGAGCAAGAGCTCGCGCATGTTCAAGCACATCCTGCCCAACGTCTCGCACGTCGCGCTGGTGCAGCTCTCGCTGCACGTGGTGGGCTTCATCAAGAGCGAAGTCATCCTGTCCTACCTGGGCCTGGGCGTCAGCGTGGACCAGGTCTCCTGGGGCACGATGCTGGCCGAGGCGCAGAGCGAGCTGATCCTCGGCTACTGGTGGCAGCTGGCCGCGGTGACCGGCTTCATGGCGGTGTTCGTCACGGCCTTCGCCCTCTTCACGGATGCGTTGCGCGACGCGCTCGATCCCAAACTGCGCGGTCTGGAGTAACGCCATGCTGTTGAGCATTCAAGACCTGAAGGTCGCCTTCCGCATGGGCAAGGTCGACGGCGTCATGCAGCGCCAGCTGGCCGTCAAGGGCGTCAGCTTCGACATCCCGGAGAACGGCACGGTCGCCCTGGTGGGCGAGTCCGGCTCGGGCAAGAGCGTGACGGCCATGTCCATCCTCAACCTGCTGCCCGACAACGCCGAGCGCACGGGCGCGATCCTGTTCCAGGGCCGCGACCTGCTGAAGACCTCGCTGCGCGAGCTCCAGTCGGTGCGCGGGCGCGAGATCGCCTGCGTGTTCCAGGATCCGATGAGCTCGCTGAACCCGGTGTTCCCGGTCGCCGACCAGATCATGGAGCCGCTGATCAAGCACCTGGGCATGACCCGGCGCCAGGCACTGGTGCGCGCCGAGGAGCTGCTCAACGAGGTCGGCATCCCCGATCCGAAGCGGCGCCTGAAGAGCTATCCGCACGAGATGTCCGGCGGCCAGCAGCAGCGCGTGATGATCGCGGTCGCGCTGGCCTGCAGCCCCAAGCTGCTGATCGCCGACGAGCCGACCACCGCGCTCGACGTGACCATCCAGCGTCAGGTCATGGAGCTGCTCGCGCGCCTGAAGGAATCGCACAAGATGAGCATGCTGTTCATCTCGCACGACCTCGGCGTGGTGGGCGAGATCGCCGACCAGGTCGTGGTGATGCGCCATGGCGAGATCCGCGAGAAGGCGCCGGTGGCGGACATCTTCCACCACCCGCAGGACGCGTACACGAAGGCGCTGCTGGCCTGCCGCCCCTCGCTCACGGAGAACCCGGCGCGGCTGATGGTCATCGACGACCACATCGCCGGCCGCCTGGTGTCCGAAGGCACGGGCAAGGCCAAGGACCCGGACGCGCCGGTGATCCTCGAGGTCAAGGGCCTGAAGAAGAGCTTCTTCTTCAAGTCGGGCCTGTTCAGCAAGACCGAGTTCAAGGCCGTCAAGGGCGTCGACTTCCAGCTGCGCAAGGGCCACACGCTCGGCGTGGTGGGCGAGTCCGGCTCCGGCAAGACGACGATGGGCCTGACGCTGTTGCGCCTGCACGAGCCCACCGGCGGCCAGGTGCTCTTCGAAGGCCAGGACCTGCTGAAGATGAACGGCCCGGACTGGCAGAAGATGCGCCGCCGGATCCAGGTCGTGTTCCAGAACCCGTATGCCTCGCTGAACCCGCGCTTCACGATCGTGCAGACCCTGCTGGAGCCGATGGAGATCCACGGCATCGGCGGGAGCCACGACGAGCGCATCGCCACGGCCAGCGCGCTGCTGAAGAAGGTCGGTCTGGACGAGTCGGCGCTGCACAAGTACCCGCACGAGTTCTCCGGCGGCCAGCGCCAGCGCATCGCGATCGCGCGCTGCCTGACGCTGCAGCCCGAGGTGCTGGTACTGGACGAGGCCGTCTCGGCGCTGGACGTTTCGGTCCAGGCCCAGGTGCTGAACCTGCTGAAGGACCTGCAGGACGAATTCGGTCTGAGCTACATCTTCATCAGCCATGACCTGGCGGTGGTGAAGTTCATCTCCGACGAGGTGCTGGTGATGCAGCACGGCGACGTCGTCGAGCAGGCCGATGCCCGCGCGCTGCTGGCCGCTCCGAAGCAGGAGTACACGAAGCGACTGCTGGGCGCGGTTCCCCGCGGTTACCAAGGCACGGAGCCTGCAGCGAGCGCTGCCTGAGCCGCCCGACTGGGGGCCCTTTTCGGAACTTAAGGAGGGAATTCGCTTGCCGGGAGACAAGCGAAGGAGGGAGATGGAGAAAAGGGCCCCCAGTCGGGTGGCTCCTGCTCGGTCCCCCGCCCGCCTGCGGAATGCACCAAAACCGAACTTTCCACAAGCGCGAAGACTAGGCCCCTCGCTCACGCGGGCCGGGCGCCTGCTCCTCCTCGCAGCGATGGCTAGAATGGCCAGCAAGTTTTGTGCCGTCAGGATCCCCCCATGTCGCTTCGCCGCCCCCTGCTGTTGTCGACCGCGCTCGCGCTGGCATTGGCCGCGCCTTTGTCGCAGGCCGCCAAGGAGGACCGCGCCAAGCCATTGAACCTGGTCTTCGACCGTGAAGGCGCGATCGACAAGGTCAAGCAGCGGTCCGAGTTCAACGGCAACGTGATCATGACCAAGGGCTCGATGGAGCTGCGCGCCGATCGCATGGACGTGCAGGAGACCAGCGACGGCTACTACCAGGCCTACGCCAACGGCACCTCCGCCAAGCAGGTCCATTTCCGCCAGGACCGGGACACGCCCGGCGAGCGCATCGAGGGCCGGGCCGACCAGATCGAATACGACACCCGCACCGAGACCATCCGCCTGGTCGGCAACGCCGAGGCGCGGGTGATGCAGGGCGACCAGCTGAAGCAGGCGCTGTCCGGCGCCACGCTGAATTACGACAACCGCACCGAGCGCCTGGTCGTCGAGACCGGCACCGGTTCGCCGCATCCGAGCGGCCGCGGCCGTGTCGTGCTGATGCCGCGCAACGCCGCCAGTGAGCCGCCGCCCGCCAGCAGCGCCCCGCTGCCGTTGCGCCCCAGCATCAACCTGACGCCTCGCCAGTCGCCCCAGCAATGACGGAAACCCCCACGAATCCCTCCCGCAGCCGCCTCCAGGCCTGGGGCCTGCAGAAGTCCTACGGCGTCCGGAAGGTGGTCAAGGATGTCCACCTCGACCTGCACAGCGGCGAGGTGATCGGCCTGCTCGGTCCGAACGGGGCCGGCAAGACGACCAGTTTCTACATGATCGTGGGCCTGGTCCGCGCCGATGCCGGCGAGATCCAGATCGACGGCCAGCCGGTGCAGACCCTGCCCATCCACCAGCGCGCGCGCATGGGGCTGAGCTACCTGCCGCAGGAAGCGTCGATCTTCCGCAAGCTCAACGTCGAGGAGAACATCCGCGCCGTGCTCGAGCTGCAGCTCGACGACAAGGGCAAGGCCTGGCCCTCCTCGCGCATCGACGCGGAGCTGGACAAGCTGCTCAACGAGCTGTCGATCGAGAAGCTGCGCGACACGCCCGCGCCGGCGCTGTCCGGCGGCGAGCGCCGCCGCGTCGAGATCGCCCGCGCGCTGGCCACGCAGCCGCGCTTCATCCTGCTGGACGAGCCCTTCGCCGGCGTCGACCCGATCGCGGTGCTGGAGATCCAGCGGATCATCCGTTTCCTGAAGCAGCGCGGCATCGGCGTGCTCATCACCGACCACAACGTGCGCGAGACCCTGGGCATCTGCGACCGCGCCTACATCATCAGCGAAGGGGCGGTGCTCGCCGAAGGCACGCCCCAGCACATCGTCGAGCATCAGGACGTGCGCAGGGTCTACCTCGGCGAACACTTCAAGATGTAAGGGCCGGGAGTCGACATGAGGCCGACGCTACAGGTTCGCCTGTCCCAGCATCTTGCGCTGACGCCTCAGCTGCAGCAGTCCATCCGTCTGTTGCAGCTGTCGACGCTGGAGCTCCACCAGGAGGTGGAGCAGATGCTCGCGACGAACCCGCTGCTGGAGACCGACGAGGAATTCGACGCGCCGCTGCCGACCGCGACGCAGGAACGCCTGACCGAGCGCGAGGAACGCGAGGAGCGCGTCGCGCAGACCGAGTCGGACGCGCCCGCCGGGGACACGCCCGCCGGTGAGGAGATGCGGGCCGAGGAATTCGGCACCACCGAGCGCGACGACTGGGAGAACGGCACCGAGCGCGACGACTTCGACGGCATCCGCGAGACGCCCGGCAGCGCGTCGTCGTCCTCCGGTGACGATGATGAACGTCCCGAGACCGAAGCGCCCGACGAATCGCTGCAGGACGTGCTGCGCGGCCAGATCCCCGGCATGAACCTCAGCGCGGTGGACCGCGCGGCGCTGCTGGCGCTGATCGAATCGCTCAACGAGGACGGCTATCTCGAGGATCCGCTCGAGGAGATCGTCGCCGCGATCCTCGGCGAGGACGCCGATCTGGAGCAGCGCGAGGAGCTGCTCGACCGCTTCAAGGTCGCGCTCAAGTGGCTGCAGTCGATGGAGCCCGCCGGTGTCGGCGCGCGCGACCTCGGCGAATGCCTGGAGCTGCAGCTGCGCACGCTGCCGCGCTCGCCCGAGCAGGCGCTGGCGATCGTGATCTGCCGCCGGCACCTGGAACTGCTGGCCAAACGCGACTGGCGCCGGCTGATGTCGCTGACCGGCGCGGACGAGGAGCTGCTGCGCGATGCGCAATCGCTGATCGCCGGGCTGGAACCCAAGCCTGGTCGCCGCTACGCGCGCAGCGAGAACCGGCCCGTCATCCCCGACGTGATCGTGCAGAAGTCCGGGCGCAACTTCCGCGTGTCCATCAATCCGGACGTGCTGCCCAAGCTGCGCATCAACGACCTGTATGCGCAGGCGCTGCGCGCCACGCGCGGCGGCGTCAGCAACTCGCCGCTGGGCGGGCAGCTGCAGGAGGCGCGCTGGTTCATCAAGAACATCCAGCAGCGCTTCGACACGATCCAGCGCGTCAGCGAGGCGATCGTCGAGCGGCAGCGCGGCTTCTTCACGCACGGCGAGCTGGCGATGAAACCGCTGGTGCTGCGGGAGATCGCCGACGAGCTGGGATTGCACGAGTCGACAATCTCGCGCGTCACGACCGCCAAGTACATGGCCACGCCGTGGGGACCTTCGAGCTGAAGTACTTCTTCGGGTCGAGCCTGTCGACCGAGGCCGGTGGCAACGCGTCGAGCACGGCGGTGCGCGCGCTGATCAAGCAGTTCATCGCGGCGGAGAACACGGCGAGTCCGCTGTCGGACAGCCAGCTCTCGACGATGCTCGGCGAACAGGGCATCACTGTGGCGCGACGCACCGTCGCGAAGTACCGCGAGGCGCTCAAGCTCGCGCCGGCGAATCTGCGCAAGTCGCGCTGACGCCGTCCTGCCACCGCCGCTGGCCCTCACCCCCGCCCTCTCCCGCAGTGCGGGAGAGGGGCCACCCCAGTGGTCCTGCTCCGAATGGCTCGGTGCATTCTCACGCCCTCTCCCGCTTGCGGGAGAGGGTGGGGGTGAGGGCCAGCAGCGCTTCGATCAGCCAGGCCGGCGGTGGGACAATCAGCCGCTTGATCCTCCCGGGCGGCTCTGCGCCCGACTCACGCCGCACCCACGATGTCCGATTCCGCCTATCACCTGTTCCTGCCCTGCGCTGCCGGCGTCGAAGACTGGCTGGAGGCGGAGGTGCGCGACATCCTCGGCCCGGACGATTGCCTGCAGGGCCCGAAGGCCTTCCGCGGCGGCGTCGGCCTGTACGGCACGCTCGCGGCGGTGATGCGGCTCAACCTGCACAGCCGGCTCACGCAGCGCGTGCTGATCGAGGTCGCGCGCGAGGAGTACCGCCACGAGGACGACATCTACGCGATCGCGCGCACCGTCGACTGGACGCGCTGGATCACGCCGCAGCAGACGCTGCGCGTCGATACGACCGCGCAGCGCTCGCCGCTGCACAGCCTGAACTTCGCGACGCTGCGGGTGAAGGACGCCGTCTGCGACATCCTGCGCGACGCCACCGGCGAGCGGCCGAGCGTCGACACGCGCTGGCCCGACCTGCCGCTGCAGCTGCATCTGACCGAGGACCTGGCGACGGTCTACGTCGACAGCTCGGGTGAATCGCTGTTCAAGCGCGGCTGGCGCGAGGACAAGGGCGATGCGCCACTGAAGGAAACACTCGCGGCGGCGATGCTGGCCGCGGCGGGCTGGAAGGGCACGCGCGAGGCGGGCGGCGCGCTGCACGACCCGTGCTGCGGCTCGGGCACGATCCCGGTGGAAGCGGCGACCATCGCCTGCAACATCGCGCCGGGCATCCAGCGCCGTTTCGCGTTCGAGAAGCTGAAGCCATTCCAGTCGTTGCTCCCTGCGTGGCGCGCGATCAAGGAAGAGGCCCGCGCGGCGGAGCGTCCGTCCGCGGTGCCCATCTTCGCGAGCGACGTGTCGTTCCGGATGGTCGACTTCGCGCGACGCAACGCGGAGCGAGCCGGCGTGGCGCAGTACATCCAGTTCAACGGCGGTGACGCGCTCGAACGTCCCGCGCCGGCGCTGCCGGACGACATGGCCGGCACGCTGATGCTGAACCCGCCTTACGGCGAGCGGATCGAGGTCCGCGGCAAGGCCGGCACGCAGCGCCTGGACGGCGGCGCGCTGTCCGAAGAGCGCGATGCGGGCGACGACTTCTTCCCGCGCCTCTCAGCGCATTGGAAGCGCGCCTACACGCAGCATCCGGCGGGATGGACCGCGTGGCTGCTGTGCCCGGAAATGAAGTTGCCGAGCAAGATGCGACTCAAGGAGTCGCGCCGCATCCCGATGTGGAACGGACCCATCGAATGCCGGCTCTTCAAGTTCGACCTCGTCGCCGGCTCGGCTCGCAAGCAGAACGCAGGGAACACTGACTCCGACGAGTAACTCCGCCGAAGGTGGGCCCCCTTGCTGGGGATGAGTCTCACCCGACGATGCGATTTCTTTTCGAGGGAATGACCGAGATGATTCACACAGATCTGGGACCCGAACTGGAGGCCATCGTGCTGAGTCTGATCGAGAGCGGAAAGTATTCGTCGCGCACGCAGGTGCTGCGCGAGAGTGAGGAGCTGAAGGGCTGGCGGGATGCTCAAGCACAAGCGTTCAAGGAGCTGCTTGAGAGCAGGCTGTCGACGCCGTCTTCAGAGTACATCCCCGTAGAAGAGGCTTTTGACCGCCTTTACCGGGAATTGGGAATCAAGGGCGACCGCAGCGCATGAAGGTCAGCCTCCACCCGGAGGCGTGGGCGGACTTGCGGTCAATACACCAGTACATCGCGCGCAAGAACAAGCGCCGTGCAGATTCTTTCATCGGGGAACTGCACGAAAAGATCGCGGGCCTCGGCCACATGGCCGAGTCATATCCCGTGATCTCAGGCTTCGAGACAGCCGGCTTTCGCCGCCGCACGCACGGCAACTATCGAATCTTCTATCGCATCCTCGACGACGACACCGTCGAGGTCACACACGTCATGCAGATGTCGCGAGACCACCAGTCACTGCTGGCCTCGTGGGAGCGGTCGTGAGATTGGAAATGGATCGACGAATGGATGCACAGCAAACGGAAGCAATGCGCTTGCAGCGGGAAGAGCGGCTTCGCGAGTTCAAAGCCTCGCTCGATCGCGGCATCGACGACTCCGACAACAATCGCGGGCGCCCGATGAAGGATGTCGTCGACGAACTGCTGGCCAGCCTCGCCTCAGGCTTCGCTGAGCGCCAGCCAGCCGAGCACAGCCAGCGGCGCAGTGTCGGCTCGCAAGATCCTCGGACCGAGCTTCGCGGCGCTGAATCCGCGTGAGCGGGCGGACTGCTCCTCGACCTGGCTGAGGCCACCTTCGGGACCGCTGAGGACGGTGATGCGTTGCGTATCGCTCGATGCCGAGGTCAGCGACGACAGCGGCTGCGCAGCGACGGGACTCAGCAGCCACCGCTGCTCGTCGGCATCGGCGGGAAGCTCGGCGAGCCAGGACGCCAGCGTCTTCACCGGCGCGACCTGCAGAGGCTTCGAACGACCACACTGCTCGGCGGCCGCGATCGCGACGCCTTGCCAGTGCGCGCGCTTCTTGTCCGCGCGGTCGCCGCTGAGGCGCAGCACGGAGCGCTCGCTCATCAGCGGCTGGATCGCCACCGCGCCGAGTTCGCAGGCCTTCTCGACGATGCCGTCCATCCGGTCGTTGGCCGGCATCACCACGGCCAACGTCACCGCACGCCTGAGCTCGCGATCCACCGCCTGACGCGCCTTCAGCGCGACACGGACCTCGCTGCGCCCCATCGCCGTGACCACCGCGGTCCACTCGTCGCCGCTGCCGTCGAACAAGGTGACCTCGTCCCCCGGCTGCAGCCGCAGCACCTGCACATGACGCGCCGCCCCGGAGGGCAGCGCCAACTCATCTTCGAGCCCGACCGCACCCAGCGGCTGCTCGACAAACAACCTCGCCGCCAACGTTCACCCCTTGTGCTTGCCCACCCAGGCCGCGAAGGTCGTCAGGACCTTGCGCAGGAAGGCTTCCGTCTCCGGCTTCGCGAAGCTGCCGTCGTCCTTGAACATGTCGGCCGCGCCGCCGAGGTAGACCTCCGGCGACGGCAGCAGCGGCGTGTTCAGGCAGGCCAGCACCTGGCGCAGATGGTGGTTCGCGCCGAAGCCGCCCAGCGCGCCCGGAGACAGCGTGAACACCGCCGCCGGCTTGCCGTCGAAGGCGCTCTGTCCGTACGGACGCGAGCCCACGTCCAGCGCGTTCTTCAGCACGCCGGGGATCGAGCGGTTGTATTCGGGGCTCACGAACAGCACCGCGTCGGCGGACTTCACCGCCTTGCGGAACTCCACCCAGGCCGCCGGCGGCTCGGCCGCGTCGTCCTCGTTGTAGAAGGGCAGCGCGCCGATCTCGACGATCTCGAGCTTCAGCTCAGCGGGGGCGATATCGGCCAGCGCGAGGGCCAGCTTGCGGTTGAACGACGCCTTGCGCAGGCTGCCGACCAGCACCGCGACGCGGTAGGACGTGGACATGGAGGGGCTCCCAACAATGGAAGGACCGCCTCCAGGAAGTCAGGCGGTCCGGTTCAGTTGAACCCCAGTGTCGCACGCAGCTCGTGCGCCGCGGCGTCGCCCTTGGCGGCACGCACGCGGTCGATGATGTCCAGCGCCAGCGTCTGCAGCTGGTGGATGTCGGCGCATTGCTCGACCTCCAGCGCGATCTTGTAGCCCTTCAGCAGCCCCTGCTGCTTGGCGAAGGTGCTCAGCGCGGTGTACAGCTCCTGGAAGGGCAGCGACGAGGTCGGTGCCCCCGCCAGCCGCGACGCCGCGGAACGCGAGGCCGAAGCGCCGCTCATCCGCGACGACGGTCCGCCCGTTCCCATCGGGGTCGCGATCGATGCCGGACCCATGGGCCGCGACAGCGGCGCGCCGGCCGTCACCTTCACCAGTTGATGCTGCACCAGCAGTTCGAGATCCGTCGGCGCGGCGCCTTGCACCACGCCCACCCAGTCACCGCCGGACTTGCTGGCGTCGATCACCAGCAACAGGTTGCGCGCCACGCGCGCCTGCACCAGCGCGCGCGACTTGATCTCCGCCCTCCCGGCCTCTGTCTTTTCGTAGCGTTCTTCGAGCACGGCCTTGCCTCCTCCTCAGGAGGGCGAACTTTAGGGCGTCAAGGGCGGGTTTCGCCCAAGTGCAATCCCTAAAACTGCTACCGACTGCTACTTCTTGTCGCGCAATTCACGACGCAGCACCTTGCCAACCGGCGTTTTTGGCAGTTCGGTCCGGAACTCGATGATCCGCGGGCGCTTGTAGCCCGTCAGGTTGGCTTCGCAGAAGGCCTTCACGTCGGCTTCGGTCAGCGCCGGGTTGCGGCGCACGATCACGACCTTCACCGCCTCGCCGGCCTTCTCGTCGGGCACGCCGACCGCGGCGCACTCGGCCACGCCCGGCATCTGCGTCAGCACGTCCTCGATCTCGTTCGGATAGACGTTGAACCCGCTGACCAGGATCATGTCCTTCTTGCGGTCGACGATGCGGAAGAAGCCGCGCTCGTCCACCGTGCCGATGTCGCCGGTGCGGAAGTAACCGTCGGACGTCATGACCTTGGCGGTCTCGTCCGGCCGCTGCCAGTAACCGGCCATCACCTGCGGACCGCGGATCGCGATCTCGCCGGCGCTGCCGGACGGGACCTCGTTGCCGTCGTCGTCGAGCAGCGTCACCTCGGTGCCGGACAGCGGCAGGCCGATCGAGCCGGTGTAGGCCGTGCTGTCCGTCGGGTTGCAGCACGCGACCGGCGAGGTCTCCGACAGGCCGTAGCCTTCGACGATCGGGCAGCCGGTCTTTTCCAGCCACAGCCGCGCCGTCGCCTGCTGCACGGCCATCCCGCCGCCGACCGAGATCACCAGCCCGCTCCAGTCCACCGTGTTGAACTGCGCGTGGTTGGCCATCGCCATGAAGAGCGTGTTGACCGCCGGCAGGCTGTGGATCTTGTGGCGGCTGAGTTCCTTGAACACCGCCGGCAGGTCGCGCGGGTTGGGGATCAGCACGTTGCAGCCGCCGACGCGCATCGACAGCATCAGATTCGTGGTGAAACCGAAGATGTGATACAGCGGCAGCGCGCAGACGCTCATCAGCTGTTCATCGGCCGGCTTCTTCTTCAGCGCGGGCTGGTACCAGGCCTCGCACTGCAGCGTGTTGGCCACCAGGTTGCGATGCAGCAGCACCGCGCCCTTGGACACCCCGGTCGTGCCGCCGGTGTACTGCAGCACCGCGATGTCGTTGGGACCGACCGCCGGACGCTTGTAGGTCTGGGCACGGCCTTTCGAGACCGCGTCGTTGAAGCGCACCGCCGAGGGCAGCTCGAAGGCCGGCACCAGCTTCTTGACCTTGCGCACGACGTAGTTGACGACCATGCCCTTGGCGAAGCCCAGCATGTCGCCCATCGCCGCGAGCACGATGTGCTTGGTCGGCACGTTCGCGAGCACCTGCTGCAGCGTGGCGGCGAAGTTCTCGACGATGACGATCGCCTTCGCGCCGGCGTCCTTGAGCTGGTGCTCCAGCTCGCGCGGCGTGTACAGCGGATTGACGTTCACCACGACGTAGCCGGCGCGCAGCACCGCCGCGACGGTGACCGGGTACTGCGGCATGTTGGGCATCATGATCGCGACGCGATCGCCCTTCTCCAGGCCCAGGCCCTGCAGGTACGCGGCCAGCGCGCGCGAGACCTCGTCGATCTGCGCGAAGCTGATCGACTTGCCCAGCATCTTGTACGCGGGGCGCTCCGGGAACTGCTTGAACGCCGCTTCCATCAGCTCGACGAGCGAGGGATAGACGTCCGCATCGATCTCGGCAGGCACCCCCGCCGGATAGTGCTTCAGCCAGTTCTTCTCCATTGTTCTGTCTCCAAGGTACGGCGCGGATTCTCGCCGATCGCCATCGGCGCCCCATCAGGGGATTCGATAGACCGCACAAAGTGGAGAGATGACTCCAGAACGCGCAGGAAACAGCGTCGATGCCACGCGATGGCGGGCCCGCATCGTGCCTGCGCGCGCGAAGGCGCGTCCTGCGTCTCGCGCCGACCACGGCAGTACCGGTCTCACGCGCCGGCGCGCAGCGGCAATCGCAGCAGCAATTCGGTGCCGCCCTCCATCGGCGCCTCTTCCGGCGCGCGCCAGTCGATCTCGGCCGAGATCCGTTCCGCGCGGCGACGCATGCCGCGCAGGCCGTTGCCCTGGCGCAGGTCCGCCGCCATCCCTCGGCCGTTGTCGACGATCGACAGCAAGACCTGCCCCCGCGCCTCGTCGACGCGCGTGGAGAAGCGGACCCGCGTCGCATCGGCGTGGTGGATGACGTTGCTGAGCGCCTCCTGCACGATGCGGATCAGCTCACGGCCGCCGGTGCCGCGCAGCGTCGGCAGCAAGGGCACGTCGGTCAGTTGCCAGTCGAGTTCGAGTCCGGCGTCCTGCAGGCGCGGCGCCATCCGGTGCCGCAGGTTGGCCAGCAGCAGCGTGAGGTCGCCATCCGTGACGGCGAGCGCATCGACGGTGAGCCGCATCTCGCGGATGCATTCGTCGAGCTGTTCGACCAGCGATTGCGGCGACACGCCACGCTCGGCGCAGAGCCGCGCGGTCACGAGCTGCGAGCCGAGGCCGTCGTGCATCTCCTGCAGCAGCCGTTCGCGTTCCTGCGCGGCGCTGCGCTGGCGCTCGCTGTCCTGCAGGTCCTCCCAGCGGTCCTGCAGTTCGCGGGTGCGCGCATCGAGCGCCTGCTCGAGCCGGATGCGCGCCATCGCCTCGTCGCGCAGCGAGCCGACGAAGCGCCGTTGCAGCGCCACGCCGGCGATCGCGATCAGCACCGCATGGCCGACGACGTTGATGTCGACCACGCTCATCTGCCGGGACAGCACGAGCGCGAACCAGCTCACATAGAGCCAGACCCAGGCCGACAGCGCCACCGCACAGGCGCCGACGAGGTGCGCGCGGCGGGGCGTCGCGAGCGCGGCGCGGGCCGCGAGCACCGCGGCGGCGCCCAGCACCACGGCGCGGCTGCCGAGGGCCCACCAGGGCCAGGGATGGTGGAAGTCGGTCCAGCTCCAGCCGAGGAAGGCGGCGGCGCCGTCGATCACGGTGCCGAGCACGAGATACGCGACGGCCACCTTCTCCGGCCATCGCGCGCCGATGCCCGACAGCCGTGCCACCAGGAACAGCAGGCCCGCCTTCGACAGCACGTCGACCAGATCGAGCGCCACACGCCACCACGGCGCCGGGAAAAGCGCGCCGTTGAGCAGGTAGGGCGTGAGCAGCAACGCGGTGCACAGACAGAACAGGCCGGTGACGCCATACAGCCATTCCTGGCGCAGGGCGAGCCAGACCATCAGCATGAATGCGCCGATCACGAAGCCGGCCAGCGCCGTCGTCACGCGGATCACCTGCCAGAAGCGGCGTCCCTCCTGCAACGCGCGGATCTGCTCCGACGGGCCCAGCAGCGGCGCGGACAGGCCGGCGCCTTCGAAGCCGGGGCGCGCCAGGCGCAGGCTGAGCCGATGTTCTCCGGCGGGCAGCATCGCAGGCGGGATGCTCACCTGCAGGCGTCGTCCCGCGAGCAGCAGGCCGCGCTGCGCCAGGTCGTCCTCGTCCTCGGCGGAGTAGCCGCTGCCCGGGCTGGAAGTCGCGATCAACTGCCCGTCCAGATAGACCGTCGCGGCCGGCCGATGCTGGATCACGAGCCAGTACGGCGCCTCGGCGGCCCGGTCCAGCCGGAAGTCGAGCGCGAACCAGAGGGGACCTGGCGCGTCGGTGTCGTGGATCTGGACCGGCAACGCGACCACGTGCCCCGGCGCGAGGGGCACGGCCGGCGTGCTCGGGATCGTCGACGGCATCGGCGTCGGCGTGGCCGTCGGATTCAACGGCTGCGAGACGACGGCCGACGCGGCGGATTCCGGCGAGGCATGCCCACGGGACGGCGCACCGGGCCTGGCCTCCGGCAACGCGCCGGGCACCTGTGCGGGATCGCGGGCATCGCCCGGCAGCAGACGCGCTTCGGTCAGCCGCAGCACCTGCGCCGGCATTGCTGTCCCGTAGTGCTGGGAGAACAGATGGACGACCCAGAGCACCAGCAACGGCAGCGCCACCAGCAGCGCGAGCCGCCGGATCGACACCGTCGCCGCTGTCGGACGGACCTCCATCGATCGGGTGAATACCGCCAAGTCGCCCCCACGCCGCACATGAAAGGGAACGGCCGGCCCCGCAAGAGGCCGGCCGCGGCAGATGCTAGGTCATCGTGGGTGTCGGCGACACCTCGGACCTAGGGGGCGGGTCGGCGACGCTCAGATCACGGCGCCATCGGGGCGCAGCTGAAGGTCGATCCGGCCATAGTCGCTGAGGTTGCCTGCCTGGTCGATCTGTTGGACGGTGACACGGACCAGTCCGGCATAGTCTTCGCTCGGCAGATGGAGATCCGCCTTCGAGATCGTGTCGCCGGATCCATAGTGGAAGATGTGATCGAAGCCGCCCGAGAACACCCAGGTCGCCCCCGGCTCCAGCCCGGTCACCCGCAGCGAGGGATCGGACGTCAGCAGATCGGTGTCGCTGGCGCCGGTGTCGTGGATCAGCGCCAGATGCGGCGCCTCAGGCTTGGTGTCGTCGATCGTGAACTGACGCTGCGTGAGGGCCGGGTGACCGGCCGCATCCTGCGTCCGGATGGACAGCGTATGCAGGCCCTCACCGGGCAGTTGCTCCTTGCGGATCGTGCCGTCGCCCAGCGCGTTCCAGGCGCCGTCGTCCCAGCGGTACTCCCCATTCGAGGCGTTGAACACCAGGATCGTTCCCGACTGCGTATAGGCCGTGTTCCAGAGCGATGAGATTGCCGGATCGTTCGGGATCTGGATCTTCGCCGAGCCAGGAGACGGCGACGGTGTCGTGTCCGGATCACCCACCGTGTAATGGAGATGACTCGACGGACCGACATTGCCCGCCGCATCGATGAACCGCACTTCCAGGTCGGTCTCGCCGACGCTGGGGTAGTTGCGCGGTGAGTTGTCCCCCAGCCGCTCGTCCACCCAGCCCCCTCCGTTGAGGCGGGACTGGAAGTCCAGGCCCAGCAGATCCGGACCGGAGATCACCACCCGGCCATCGGTGGTCACATGGTCCGTCGCACTCGGCCCGTCATCGTGGAAAAGCGCGAGCGTCGGCGCCACCGGCGGTGTCGCGTCGAGGGTCACCTCGACCTTCCTCAGGCCCTCGTTGCCGGCCAGATCCGTCTCCCGCAGCTCCAGCAGATGCTTGCCGTCGGCCCCGAACGTGCTCAAGGGGAGATGGCCGTCAGCGGGCGCGTCCCGCCAGGCGCCGCCATCGACGCGGTAGGCCAGGCTGTCCTGATGCCGGGCGCCGAGGCTGTGGAGACTGATGGTGAAGTCATCCTGCGCATTGAGGCTCACCTGGTCCGGTGCGGCCCCGCCTGTCTGCTGATGCCTGCTGGAAGAGGTCCAGTTCGGGATCAGCGCCTCCTGGTCCAGCGTGAAGGTCAGCGCCGCTGCCACGCTGGCGTTGCCGGCGGCATCGACCTGCTTGACTTGCACGGTCGGCTGGCCGCCATACGGGAACTGCGCATCCACATTCACCACGCCCGTGCCTGCCGCCCACTCGTCCCAGTCGCCGCCATTCGTGCTCACCAGCAGCCTGGCGCCGGGCTCGAGCCCGCCCACGACGACATTGCCCGACGAGGTGATGCCATCGGTGCTGCTGACGCCCGTGTCGTTCTGCAGGGCCAGCGTCGGCGCGTGCGGCACGGTGGCGTCGAGATTGACGGTCAGCGTCGTCACCGGACCCACGTTGCCGGCCAGATCGGTCTGACGCACCGCCAGGTGCGCGATTCCGTCCTGGTGGAACATCGACATCGGGATCTGCCCGTCCACGGCGGTCTGCCACGCGGCCGTCGTGGCGAGGCGGTACTCGACGAGAGCCCCTGCCTCGGCGCCCAGCGGCACGATCCTGTCGGCCGCGCCGAGCGCCGGCCTGTCGGCCGGCATCGTCCAATGCAATGCGTCGGGCGCCGTCCGGTCCAGCACGAAGGACAGTTCCGCGGCGACACCCTCGTTGCCGCTCGCATCGATCTGCCGGACCGTCAGATGCTTCTCACCGTCGGTGCCGAACAGAGAATCCGGCAGCAACGCATCGCCGCCGTGCGCGGTCCAGGTCTTGCCTCCGTCGAGGCTGAAGGCGAGCGTGGCGCCTGCCTCCAGACCCGAGACGTTCACCGAGCCCGACGAGGTGATCCGGTCATGATCGCTGCTGCCGGTATCCACCGCCAACGACAACAGAGGCGCGGCCGGCACAGGCGCCGGGGGTTTCGGATCCGGGTCCGTCGGCGTCGTGGGGTCCGGGTCCGGCTTGGCCGGGTCGGGTTGCTGCGGTTGATCCGGCTTGGGTTGATCCGGCTTGGGCTGGTCGGGCTTGGGTTCCCCAGGCTTGGACGGATCCGGCGGTGGCAGGTCCGCCCCCGGATGATCGGGACCGGGACCGGAACCGGAGCCGGCATCCGGCTTCTGCCCTGACACGGGGGATCCTGCCGGGGCTGTTCGGGCTTCGGCGGATCGATGGTCGCGATCGGCGGCGCGCTGCCCGACGACGATCCCGCGAGGCCGGCAGCGCCCCCGATGCCCAGCAGACCGATGCCCGCCGCCAGCAGCGCGGCATAGCGGTCGTCATGCTTCTCTCCCTCGGGCGCGGCGGCGGCAGGCGGTGCCTCGGACGCTACCGTGCCGGCATCGGGCGCCCCGTCGGGCGCAACGACGTCACCCGGCACGGCCACGGCTTCAGCGGTGCTGGCGGCGGTCGTTTCTTCCGAGGCCTCGCCGGATGGATCGACGACCTCGTCCTCCCGACTGTCCTCGGGGCGGACGCGCCGATCGCGCGTCCTGGGCGTCGGCGTGCTGTTCGCAGGCGGCAGCGCGCGAGCGCCGGTCAACAGATCTGGGGTGTCGGACATGATGAACAGAGGAGAGCGACGGACCCTGAAGTCTGTTCATGTTGGCCGGCGGCCGCATTGACCTCCACTTGCCGTCAACGCCGACATCTCCCACCGATGCCGGTAGGCCATCCATCAAAACTGATGGGAGAAGGCCGTCGGCGTCCGCGCGTGTTCCGACAGCGGACTACCGCAGTCCTATTCGACCGCCTTGAGCATGTCCTCGACCACCTTCTTCGCGTCACCGAAGACCATCATGGTCTTGTCCATGTAGAAGAGCTCGTTGTCCAGGCCCGCGTAGCCGGCCGCCATGGATCGCTTGTTGACGATGATGGTCCGCGCCTTGTACGCCTCGAGGATGGGCATGCCGAAGATCGGGCTGCCCTTCTGCAACGCGGCCGGATTCACCACGTCGTTCGCGCCGAGGATGATGGCGACGTCGGTCTGCCCGAACTCGGCGTTGATGTCCTCCATCTCGTGCACCTGGTCGTAGGGCACCTCGGCCTCCGCGAGCAGCACGTTCATGTGGCCGGGCATGCGGCCGGCGACCGGATGGATCGCGTAGCGGACCGTCACGCCCTTGTCGATCAGCTTCTGCGCGAGCTCCTTCACCGCATGCTGCGCGCGCGCCACCGCCAGGCCGTAGCCGGGGACGATGATGACGCTCTCGGCATTGCCGAGGATGAAGGCGGCATCGTCGGCGCTGCCGCTCTTCACGTTGCGCTGCTGCGTCGTGGCGGCCGCGGCGCCGGCTTCCGCGCCGAACCCGCCCAGGATCACGTTGAAGAACGAGCGGTTCATCGCCTTGCACATGATGTAGCTCAGGATCGCGCCCGAGCTGCCCACCAGCGATCCCGCGATGATCAGCATGCTGTTGTTGAGCGAGAAGCCGATGCCCGCCGCCGCCCAGCCGGAATAGCTGTTCAGCATGGACACGACCACCGGCATGTCGGCGCCGCCGATCGGGATGATCAGCAGCACGCCCAGCGCGAAGCCCAGCAGCGCGACGAGGATGAAATCCATCGCACTCTGCGAATGCCAGAAGCCGAAGATGAAGAACGCCGCGGCCAGGCCGAGGATCGCGTTCAGCCAGTGCTGGCCGGGGAAGGTGACGGGCGCGCCCTGGAACAGCCGGAACTTGTACTTGCCGCTGAGCTTGCCGAAGGCGATCACCGAACCGGAGAAGGTCACCGCGCCGATGAAGCAGCCGAGGGCGAGTTCGATGCGGTTGCCGCCGGGAATCGGTTCGCCGCGCGGCGCGATGGCGAAGGCGTGCGGCTCCACGACCGCGGCGCCGGCGATGCACACCGCCGCCAGGCCGATCATGCTGTGCATGAAGGCGACCAGCTCCGGCATCTTGGTCATCTCGACGCGTTGCGCCATGACCGTGCCGATGCCGCCGCCGATGACCAGGCCGCCGAGCACGTAGCCCAGGCCGAGCGTCTGCCCGCCCGCGAGCTTGAGGATCAGCGCGCCGGTCGTGAGCACGGCGATGGTCATGCCGGCCATGCCGAAGACGTTGCCGCGGATGGAGGTCGTCGGATGCGACAGGCCTTTCAGCGCCTGGATGAAGCAGACGCTCGCGATCAGGTAGAGCAGCGTGACGAGGTTCATCGACATGGGATCAGCCCTTCGTCACGTGGTTGCCGGCCCCGTCGCCCTTGGCCTCGGCGGGCGCCTTGCGCTCCTTCTTCTTGAACATCTCGAGCATCCGCCGCGTGACGAGGAAGCCGCCGAAGACGTTCACCGCCGCGAGCGCGACGGCGAAGGTGCCCAGGCCCTTGCCGAGCGTGGTCTCGGTGAGCGCGGCCGCGAGCATCGCGCCGACGATGACGATGGCGGAGATCGCGTTGGTCACGGCCATCAACGGCGTGTGCAGCGCCGGCGTGACGGTCCAGACGACGTGATAGCCGACGTAGATGGCCAGCACGAAGATCGTCAGGTTGATCAGGGTGGGGGAGACGGCGTCCATGCGGAGAGCTCCTTCCGGGAAACGAGGAAACGGGGGGCGGCGCTGGCGCTCAGGCCTTGCGCAACACCTGGCCCTCGTGCACGACGAGGCAGGCGGTCACGATGTCGTCGTCGGCGGGCAGCGCGAAGCCGCCCTCCTTCGTCAGCACCAGCTTCAGGAAGTCCAGCAGGTTGCGCGCGTACAGCGAGGACGAGTCCGCCGCGACCAGCGCGGGCAGGTTGGTCTCGCCGACCAGCGTGATGCCGTGCTTGCGGACGGTCTGGCCGGGCTCGGTCAGCGGACAGTTGCCGCCGGCCGGAGCGGCGATATCGACGATCACCGAACCGGGCTTCATCGCGCGGACCATCTCCTCGGTGACCAGCACCGGCGCCGGTCGGCCGGGGATCAGCGCGGTGGTGATGACCACGTCGGCCTGCGCCACGCGCTTGGCGACCTCCACCTGCTGGCGCTGCAGCCAGCTGGGCGGCATCGGACGGGCATACCCGCCGACGCCGACCGCGGCCTCGCGTTCCTCGTCGGTCTCGTAGGGCACGTCGATGAACTTGGCGCCGAGCGACTCGACCTGCTCCTTGACGGCGGGCCGCACGTCCGAGGCCTCGATCACCGCGCCCAGCCGCTTGGCCGTCGCGATCGCCTGCAGGCCCGCGACGCCGACGCCGAGCACCACCACCCGCGCCGCCTTGATCGTGCCGGCGGCGGTCATCAGCATCGGGAACAGGCGCTGGTAGTGGAAGGCGCCCAGCATCACCGCCTTGTAGCCGGCGATGTTGGCCTGGCTGGACAGCACGTCCATGCTCTGGGCGCGCGAGGTCCGCGGCGCGGCCTCCAGCGCGAAGGCGGTGAGGCGGGCATCGGCCAGACGCTGCAGGCCGTCGCGGTCGAACGGGTTCAGCATTCCCACGAGCACGGCGCCCGGCTTGAACAGCGGCAGCTCGCCCGGATCCGGGGACCGCACCTTGAGCACCAGGTCGGCCCCGAAGGCGGCCTCGCGGCCGACGATCTCCGCGCCGGCGGCGGCGAACGCCTCGTCGGTCGCGCTGGCGTTCAGGCCCGCACCTTGCTCCACCCGCAGCGCATGGCCCTGCGCGACGAGCTTCTTGACGGTTTCCGGCGTCGCGGCGACGCGCGTCTCTCCCGCCGCGCTTTCCTGCGGCACACCGATCAGCATCTGGAGGTCCTCCGTCCGATTCAGGGTCGAGGGGAGCTTAACCGGGTCACCGCCTTGGGCGAGGCTCGCCCGCGACAGGGGTTTTCACCAGGGAGACAGCTGTCCGCAACCCGAAGGCAACGGGTCGGCAACCTGCCGGCAATGCTGTTTCGAGTGGTGAACAGCGGTCGTCCGCCGGGGTGAAAGCGGCGTTAAATGGAGGCGTCCAATGACCCCCGAAAGGAGTCACCCCATGATCAAGAAAATTGTTTTCAGCAGTGCGTTGGCGATGGCGGCCCTGGTGCCGATGGCTTCCCGGGCGGCCGACGTCGGCGTGTCGGTGAGCATCGGCGAGCCGGGCTTCTACGGGCAGATCGACATCGGCAACGTCCGTCCGCAGGTCGTGTACGAACGGCCGGTGCTGGTCCAGCGCGTCCCCGCGCCGGAACCCGCCGTCTACCTGATGGTGCCCCCGGGCCACCAGAAGAACTGGGCGCGCTATTGCGGACGCTACAACGCCTGCGGCCGCCCCGTGTACTTCGTCCGCGAGACCTGGTACCGCGACGTGTACGCACCGCAGTACCGCCGCGAGCACACCGAGTACCGCTGGCGTCCGGACGGCCGCCGCGACTGGCGCGACGACCATGACCACGGTCACGGCCGGGGGCCCGATCGCGGCCCGGACCGGGATCATGGCCGTGGTCCCGACCATGACCGGGACCACGGTCGAGGCCCGGATCGCGACCGGGACGACCACGATCGCGGCCGCCGCTGATCCCCTGTCCGAATGACAAGACCCCGGCATGCCGGGGTTTTTCATTTTCGGCGTTCACAATGCGGCCCGCACCCACAGCGGTGGCCGCTCCCGGCATTGGCGCCGCGGCTCGCGCCGCCCTATCAGGAAGGACCAATGACCGAACGATTCAAGCCCAGCGTCACCGTCGCCGCCGTGATCGAACAGGAGGGCCGCTACCTGCTGGTCGAGGAGCTCACCCGGGACGGACTGCTGCTGAACAATCCCGCCGGCCACCTGGAGCAGGCGGAGTCCGCGATCGACGCCGTCGTCCGCGAAGTCCTCGAGGAAACCGCCCGGCCGTTCACGCCGGACGCCTTCCTCGGCGTCTACATGTCGCGCTTCCTGCGTCCCGACCGCAACGACGACGTCACCTACGTGCGGCTGGCCTTCACCGGCCGCGTCGGCGACCAGATCCCGGGACGTCCGTTCGACGAGCCCATCCAGCGCACGCTGTGGCTGACGCTGGACGAGATCCGCGCCAGCCAGGACCGCCATCGCAGCCCGCTGATCCTGCAGTGCATCGAGGATCACGCGGCGGGGCGCCGGCTGCCGATCGAGGCGGTGAGCGGCCACCCGTCGCTCTACGCGCCGCGGGCCTGGCCGCACTGAGCCTCATGCGCTGAGCCGCCCGCAACGGCGACGGGCCCCGAGGGGCCCGTCGTCCTGCGCGGCGCCGGCCCGCCGCGGGTTCAGAGGGTCATGGCGGCGCTGATCGCCTGCTCGCTGTGGCGCGGCGCGCGCCGGCAGGCTTCCAGCTCGTTGACGGCGCAGCGCGCCAGGGTCGTCAGCGACTCGCGCTGCCGCTCGCGCAGGCGGCGCGGCAGCCGGTCCATCACGCACAGGCTCCCGACGACCTCGCCGGTCGACAGCGACAGCGGCACCGACGCATAGAAGCGCACATAAGGCGCGCCCTGGACCAGCGGATGGTCGACGAAGCGCTGGTCGTGCCAGGTATCGGGCACTTCCTGCAGATGGCCGTGGTGCATCACGTGCGTGCACAGGCCGCGGGCACGCGGCATCAGCCGCAGGTGCAGGCCCGAGGTGCCGATCAGGCGCAGCTGGTCGCCGTCGACCAGGCCCACGGCCGCCATCGCGCCGCCGCTGATGTCGCAGGCCAGGTCGGCCAGTTCGTCGAAGGCCACGTGCGTGCGCGCCGCCACGTCCAGCCCGTCCACGGCGGCCTGGCGCGCGTGCTCGTCGGGCTGCAGCGGCGCGAGCCAGCCGCGCAGGATCGCGAGCACCTCGTCGGTCTGGCTGCCCTTCTCGAAGAAGCCCGAGATGCCGTGCTCCGCGCAGGCGCGCCGCATGTCCTCGTAATAGCTGTGGGTCAGCACGATCACCCGGGCGCCCACGCCCAGCTGCCGGATCGCCCGCAGCACCCGCAGGCCGCTGCCCGGCTGCAGTGCCAGGTCCATCAGGACCACGTCCGGCTGCGCCTGGATGATCGTCTCGACGGCGGACTGTTCGTCCGCGGCTTCCCCCACCACGTGGATCTGGCGCTCCCGTGCCAGCAGTGCCTGCCATTGCGCCCGTGCCGTGATGGATCCGTCGACGATGACGATGTTCATGATCTGGTGCTCCCTGTTGCATTCAGTTTCTTCCCGCCCCGGGCGCCGGTGGAGTCGGCGTTGCCGCGAGCGCCTGTCGGGATCGGCGCAAACCCTTGTCAGCCATCCCTGACACCCGGATGGGGGGATCGCCCCTCGGGCGTGTCCTGCGTCACGGACGGGCGTGCCGCCCTCGTTCCGACCCCGCCCGGACTGGGTGATGCCGACCTTTGGGACAATGCCGCCCCATGACTCCCAAGAAGCAACGCGTCGTCGTCGGCCTGTCCGGCGGCGTTGATTCCGCCGTGACGGCCTGGCTGCTGAAGCAGGCCGGGCATGAGGTCGTCGGCATCTTCATGAAGAACTGGGAAGACGACGACGACAGCGAGTACTGCTCCTCCAACATCGACTTCGTCGACGCGGCGGCGGTGGCGGACGTCATCGGCATCGAGATCGAGCACGTCAACTTCGCCGCCGAATACAAGGACCGCGTCTTCGCCGAGTTCCTGCGCGAGTACCAGGCCGGCCGCACGCCCAACCCGGACGTGCTGTGCAACGCCGAGATCAAGTTCAAGGCCTTCCTCGACCATGCGATGCGCCTGGGCGCGGAGAAGATCGCCACCGGGCACTACGCCCGGGTGCGCGAGGTCGACGGCCGCGTGCAGCTGCTGAAGGGGCTGGATCCGCTGAAGGACCAGAGCTATTTCCTGCACCGGCTCAACCAGGCGCAACTGCAGAAGACGATGTTCCCGGTCGGCGACCTGCCCAAAACCGAAGTCCGCCGCATCGCCGAGGAGATCGGCCTGCCCAACGCGAAGAAGAAGGACTCGACCGGCATCTGCTTCATCGGCGAGCGCCCGTTCCGCGAGTTCCTCAACCGCTACCTCTCCCAGAAGCCCGGTCCGATCAAGGACGAGCGCGGCCGCAAGGTGGGCGAGCACGTCGGCCTGTCGTTCTACACGCTGGGCCAGCGCCAGGGGCTGGGCATCGGCGGCGTCAAGGAGAAGGGCGCGCCGCGCGGCGGCGGCGAGCACGCGCCGTGGTTCGTCGCCCGCAAGGACCTGGACAGCAACACGCTGGTCGTCGTCCAGGGCCACGACCACCCGCTGCTGCAGAGCCGCGGCCTGGTCGCGCAGGACCTGAGCTGGACGGACCGGCCGCCAGCCTTCGGCGGCTTCGGCGCCAAGACGCGCTATCGCCAGGCCGACGCCGCCTGCGCGCTGACGCCGGGCCAGGACAGCATCCGGCTGGACTTCCCGCAGGCGCAGTGGGCGGTGACGCCGGGCCAGAGCGCCGTGCTCTACGACGGCGACGTCTGCCTGGGCGGCGGCGTGATCGCCGAGGCGATCGCCTAGGCCCGGCCGGAAGCGCCGTCCCGGGCGGCGCGGCCCGCAACTCATCCGGCGATTCGGGGCACTCGTCGCATGGGCGGGACCGCCCCGCGGCGGTCCCATGACAATGCGCCCCTTCCCTGCCGGACGTCGCCTGTGGCACGCTGGCGCCTTGTCGGCCGTGTCGGCCCTGTCTGCATCGTCCTCTGGATCGCCCCTTGGATCGCCCCCTCGATCGTCTGCTCGCCCGCATCGCCCAGCCCGCCTTCGTGCTGCGCGTGGCCGCCCTGGCGATCTGCCTGCTGGAGCTGGGCTCGGCCATCTGGGGCCTGATGGGCAACCAGACGGAGCCCTACGACGGCGTCCTGGCCAGCCTCTACCGCCGCACCGGCGGGACCACCCACGACGCCCCCTTCGTCCTCACCTGCCTGGCGCTGGTGATGGTGTTCGCCTGGCACTTCTGGCGCCTGGCGCGCCAGCAGCACCTGGACCTGCCGCCCCGCAACGCGCTGTCGCGGGTGCTCCTGCTCAACCTGCTGGCGCTGCTGGTGACGCCCGGGCTGCCCTTCCTGGTCACCGTGCTGGCGGCGCTGCTGCTCAACGTGCGGCGCGCCTTCAATGTCGCGCTGGCGCAGGTCGTCATCAACGTCGCGCTGTACTGGCTGCTGCCCAGCGAGGCGCAGCGGCTGGAGCAGCTCCAGCCCGACATGCCCTGGTGGCTGAACAGCCTGGGCCTGTCGATGTCGATGGTGGCACTGCACGGCATGGCCTTCGGACTGGGGCGGCTGGCCGCCGCGGAGGGCGAGCGCCGCCGCTGGTTCCAGGCGATGCTGGCGGAGAAGCAGTCCGGCGAGCGCCTGCAGATCGAGCAGCTGCGCTACGCCGAGCGCCTGCACATGGCGCGCGAGCTGCATGACGTGATGGGCCACCACCTGACCGCGCTCAACCTGCACCTGCAGCTCAGCGAGGCGCTGCTCCAGCGTCACGACGAGCCGGGCGCGGCGCAGGCGGTGGAGAAGGCCAAGCTGGGCGCGGCGGGTCTGCTGGCGGAGGTCCGCGCGGCCGTGTCGCGCGAGCGCGAAAGCCAGCGCATCAACCTCGAGGCGGCGCTGCGCACGCTGGCGGACGGCATCGCCAGCACGCAGATCGAGCTGGCGCTGGACCCGGTCGCGCAAGACCTGACGCCGCGCTGCGCGCACGCGCTGCTGCGCTGCGTGCAGGAGGCGGTGACCAACGCGGTGCGCCATGCCGGCGCGACGCACGTGCGGGTGACGCTGGAAGCGGTCGACGCGACGGCGGCACCGGCCGGCGGGGCGGCATTCGCTGCCGGTGATCCTGCCCGGGCCGCGCTGCCGGCCGCGGGATCACAGGTGCGCGTGCGGGTTGACGACAATGGCCGGGGCACGCGCAAGCTGCGCGAGGGCAACGGCCTGAAGGGCATGCAGGAACGCATGGCCGAACTGGGCGGGACGATGCAGGTGCTGCGGCATCACCCCGGATTCCTGATCGAATTGAATTGCCCGCGGCGCGCCTGAAGCGGGCCGGCGCCATCCAGGGAAGGAGACGACATGAGCGAGAACACGATCAAGCTGCTGCTGGTGGAAGACCAGCAGCTGGTGCGGGAGGGCCTGAAGGGCCTGCTGGCGCTGCACGACGACATCCGCCTGATCGGCGAGGCGTCCGACGGCGCCGAGGCGCTGGAGCTGCTGGCGCGCGAGCAGCCGGACGTGATCCTGTCGGACATGCGCATGCCGCGGCTGGACGGGATCGGGCTGATCCGCGCCCTGGCGGCGCGGGCGCTGAAGATTCCGGTGGTGCTGCTGACGACCTTCGACGACACGTCCGCCTTCGACGAGGCGGTGCGGGCGGGGGCGCGAGGGTTCCTGCTGAAGGCGATCAGCCCGGACACGCTGGTGCAGGCGCTGCGCGACGTGGTCGGCGGATCAACCGCGCTGCGGCCGCTGCTGACCGAGCGCATGGAACGCGCGCCGGTGGAGCGTGCCTTCGCCGCGACGCCCGAGCCGGAGACGCTCAGCCCGAAGGAACTCCAGGTGTTGAGGCTGGTCGCCAGCGGCCGCAGCAACACCGAGATCGCCGCGCTGCTGGGCAACAGTGAGGGCGTCATCAAGAACCACTGCTCCGCGGTGTTCGCGAAGATGGGCGTGCGTGATCGCACGCAGGCCGTCCTGCGCGCGATCGATCTCGGCTGGATCTGAGATCCGCCTCGCCCCCTCTTGCTCCCTCTCCCGCTTGCGGGAGAGGGTGGGGTGAGGGCCAGCGGACTCGGCAGTCAGCAAGAAGGCTTCAGCACTTCCACCGCCGCTGGCCCTCACCCCTGCCCTCTCCCGCAAGCGGGAGAGGGAGTCGAGAAACCGATGACCGCTGTGAACTCAGAGCAGGCTCAGATCCAGAGGTCGTAGTCTTGCAGGGCGCGGATGCGGCGCTCCACGGACAGGAAGCGGGCGGCGCCCACTTCGCCGATCGCCTTGACCACGCGCGGGTGGTACTTCTTGTAGAGCTTCTGCTCCGCGTCGACATAGCCCAGGTAACCACGCGAGAAGTACTTCGACTGCGCGTTCGTCGGCTTCTCGCCGATCTGCACGTACTCCACCGACATGCGGGTGAACTGGCGGTTCAGGGCGGCGAGCTCGCGTTCGTAGGCCTCGTAGACCGGGACGAACTTCTTGGTCTGCGCCTCGTCCAGGACCAGCGCCTTCAGGACGACGCCCTTGCGGTCGGCGCGGACGGCGTCGCGCAGCGACTGCGCCTGCGCGATGTCGGGCACCGGCGTAGGATCGGCGAAGGCCGGCAGCGCGGCGGTCATGGACAGGCAAAGCGCGGACAGCGCGGCAAATTTCTTCATCTCTTTTCCCTCCTCAAGCAATCGGACCTCGACTGCGCGCGGATTCTAGGAAGCGGGGTCAGGCCTGACCCTCCGGGACTTCACGGGGAGACGGGCACGCGCGACGGCCACCAGCGCCCCCGCCGTCCCGCGTGTCGCGCATCGACCACGCGGAGCACCAGTTCAGTGCCGGCACCCGGCACGCTGCGCACGGAAAACCCCGCCGCCATGAGCCGCGCCCGCTCGCGCATCCCGCACATGCCGTAACGCAGGCCGCGTGACTGGCCCGACTCCCAGTCCGGCGCCAGCCCGATGCCGTTGTCGCGCACGGTCAGCGCCACGGCGTCGACCCGGTAATCGAGTTCGAGCGTCACCTCGGTGGCCCGCGCATGGCGGTCGGCGTTGGTCAGGCCCTCGCGCGCGATCAGCAGCAGTTCGTCCCCCACCGACGCCGGCAACGCGCGCGGCGTCCCGAGCACCCGCATCCGGAACTGGCCCGGCGGGCGGATCAGGTCCTGACCGGCGCGCGCCAGGCGATCGATCCAGGCACGTCCGTGCCAGCCATCGCCGCCGTTTCCGCCGCGGTCACCGTCGCCGCCGTCGCCACGGTCGTCATCGCCGTCGCCGTGACCTTCGCGATCCGCGGCGTCCTCGTCGTCGATCCGCTGCCGCAGTTGCCCGACGCGATCACGCCCCTCCGCGAGCAACGCCTCCGCGCGCGTCAGGTCGCGTTCCATCTTCTGGCGCAACGCCGCGTCGGCGACGCGCCGCACGCTCGCGTCCAGGCCCAGCAGGAGGCCCTGGAAGCCTTGCAGCAGCGTGTCGTGCAGGTCGCGGGCGATGCGTTCGCGCTCACGGTGGCGGTCCGCCAGCCGCAGTCGCCACCGGGCCTGCAGCGACCGCACGCGCAACCGGTAGCCGCCCCAGACGGCCACGACCAACGCCAGCGCCACGGCCCAGCGGAACGCCGGGTGCTGATGCAGCATCGGCGCGATGCGGAAGGCGAGCACCGTCGGCTGGCGGCTCCACAGGCCGTCCGGATTCGACGCGAGCACCTCGAAGCGGTAGTCGCCGGGACCGAGGTTGGCATAGGTCGCCTCGCGCTGCGTGCCGGCGTCGCGCCAGCCGGCGTCGACGCCGACCAGCCGGAACCGGTAGCGGACCTGCTCGGCCTTGCTGAGCACGCGGGCGGCGTAGCGCAACGTCAACGCATTGGTCCCCTCGGGCAACTGCTGCCCCTGTGCCGCCGGATAGTCCTGGCCCCCGGCCATCAGTGCCTGCACGTCGACGCCGACCTCGCGCGCGCTGCGCTTCGTCCGTGCGGGATCCAGCCAGACCACCCCGAGGTTGGTCACGAACCACAGCCGGCCGCGCGCATCGCGCGTGGCGGTGGGTGTCGCCGACGCCTGTCGCGCGACACCCGGCAGGCCGTCGGCGGCATCGAGCAGCTGGTAGCTCAGCGGGTGCGCCGACTCGACGAACAGCGAGGGCACCTCCGCCGCCGCCAGCCGCACGAGGCCGCGCGCGCCGTTCAGCCAGAGGTCGCCGTCGAAGGACTCGACGACGCCTGAAACCCGTCCGAAGGCGGGATCCCGGTCGAGCGTGATCGTGGCGAACCGCCCGTCGCGGCCCAGGGCGACGCCGTTCTCGCCCGCGACGACCAGTCCGTGACGGGTGTTGATCACCGTGAGGATGCGGCCCGTGCGCAAGCCTTGCCCGGGCCCGAAGCGCCGGTGCCGGCCGCGGTCGTCGATGCCGGTGAGCACGCCGTCGTGCCCGAACCAGACCGCGCCGTCCGCATCGACCGCGATCGTCCCCGGCGGCGTGCCGTCCAGGTCCGCCTCGCTGACCCGTTCGAGGCCGGCGCGTGTCGCGTGGAACACCCCGGCCTCGTGCAGCGACAACCACAGGCCGCCCGTCGGATCCGCCGCCATGGCGTCCGCGGCGGCCCGCGTGCCGGCGGGGAGCGGCAGGTTCCAGCGTTCCCATCGCCCGCCCGGCGGCGAGCGCCAGAGCGTCTCGTTGTCCCAGAGCCAGAGCGAGCCGTCGGTCGCCCGCACCGCCTGCGTGGCCGGCCGCCGCGACAGCGGCCGGGGATCGACGCCGTTCTCGCGCACCGCACCGCCCGGCGGATCGACGCGCCAGCTCGCGGAGGAGCTCGACAGCAGCACACCGGTGCCGTCCGGCTGCACGCTGAAGCCGGTGGCGGCCGCGTCCTCGAGCCGCGTGACACGCTGGATGCGGTGCGCGCGCAGGCTGCTCACGCCGACGTTGGTGCCGACCCAGATCTCGCCGTCGTCGCTCTCCAGCAGCGGCACGGTGATCGACGAGCCCAGGCCGTCCGCGACGGTGAACCACTGCCCGCGCGCCCAGTCCAGCTGCTCACCCGCCGGCAGCCGCGCCGTGTCCGCGGCGTCGGTGCGGAACACGCCGCGACCGTTCACCGTCACCCACAGTCCGCCATCGCTGGCGAACAGCATCTGCTTGACCAGGGTGACCGGCTGACCGTCGCGCGAGGACACCACGCTCGGCGAGAAGGCCGCCGCGGCGAGGTCGTCGGCCCGCACCGGTCCGGGCGCCGGGGCGGTCTCCGGCAACGCGGCCCAGGCGCGCCAGGACCCCGGCAGCCCCAGCGGACGCACGCCGCCGCGCCCGTCCGCCAGCCAGAGCCGGTCCTGCCCGTCCTGGGTCATCACCGCGGAGCGGCCGGTGGCCACGCCGGTGTAGTCGAACCGGTCGGCGCCCGCGGCCAGGCGATAGAGCCGTTCGCCCGAGCTGACCCACAGGGTGCCCTGCCGGTCGCGGAACAGGTATTCGGCGCCGGGCTCCGGATAACCCTGTTCCTCGCCGACGCGATGCCAGCGCTGGCCGTCGAAGCGCGCGAGCCCCTTGCCCGCCGCCGCCCACAGCGCGCCGGATGCCCGCACCAGCCGCAGCACGCGGCCGCCCGGCAGTCCCTCGGCCGCGCCGTGGCGGACGACCCGGTCCTCGCGCAGCTGCACGACGCCGCCGTCGAACAAGCCCAGCCACAGCGTGCGATCGTCGTCGACCAGCAGCGCGTTGATGTTGAGTGCCGGCAGCGACGGATCGCCGGGCCGGTAGCGCTCGAAGCGCAGGCCGTCGAAGCGGTACAGGCCCATGCCGGTACCGAGCCAGAGCACGCCCTCGCGTCCGCCGCCCAGTGTCCAGACGTCCGGCGGCGCGCCGTCGCGGACGGTCCACGACCGGTGGGAGAAGTCCGGCGGTCCCTCCCCGGCCGCATGAGCCGGCGCAAGGCCGGCGCCGAGCAGGCAGGCCGCCGCGAGCAGCCATGCGGTCCATGGCCGGGTCACGTTCCGGTTGCGCCGCGTCACGTCGGGTCGGGCCACATCACGCCGCACCACGCCGCGTCACGTCCCGTTCACGCGGCAGGCAGCGGACGGAGCCCGTAGAGCCCCTGCGCCGGCCCGCGCGCGGCGACGCGCACCGGATGCGGAAAGGGATCGTCGATCAGCGGCTCGTCGTCGAGCAGCCCGCGCCGCAGCGCCTCGGTGGCAGCCTGGGTGCGGCTGCGCGCGCCGAGCTTCTGCAGCAGGGTCTTCACATGCGTCTTGACCGTGCCGGCCGCGACCCCCAGCCGCAGGCCGATCGACTTGTTGTCCAACCCGAGGCACAGCATGCGCAGCACGTCGCGCTCGCGCGGGGTCAGGTCGTCGCCGAGCCAGCCCTCGGCCACGGCGCCGGCAGCGGTGCGGCAGAGGTAGCGCCGACCGGCCGCCACGGCGCGCGCGGCATCGCGCAACTCCTCCAGCGCGCAGGCGGCGTGCACGTAGCCGAGCACGCCCGCGGCCATCGCCTGGCGGACCCGGCCGCCATGCACCACGGGACTGACGACCAGCCAGTGCGGTCCAGGCAGGCCGGAGCCGGCAGGCGAGCCGGATCCGCCGTGTCCGCCGTGTCCGACGGGGGCGCCACGGCGCGGCATGCCGGCCAGCGCCTGCAGCGCGCCCTCGTGATCGGCGACGACGAGCCGGATCGGCTCGACGCGGCCCGACGGGCCGGCGGCGAGCGTCGGCAGCACGCCCGACTCGGCGATCAAGCCGGCGTCGTCCCCGGCGTCATGAGCGCGGAAGAACGGCGACAGCGCGGCGGCGATGCCGGCGCGCAGCAGCGGATTGCGGTGGAGGACGATCGCGTCGAGGACGGCGTCCGGGACGGCATGGAGGCGCTCGATCAGGGACATGGACGGCTCCCGGGGCGGTGAGGGGCAATGAAGGGCAGGGCGGACCGTGAAACGGGCGCCGGGGGAGGCGTTGAAAGCGCTTCCCTGAGAGACGCCCGATCATCGGAAGCGATGCTGCGCCGCGATAGCCCCGGTCGAGTCGACAACGTTTACCCGAAAGGGTATCGGCCCCCTGGAACTGGGACGTCCGGCGGGGCTCGCGCCTATGATCGCCGCCATGGTGCCCGCGCCCGATCCCATCCGCGTCCTGACGGTCGATGACCACCCGCTGATGCGGGAGGGCATCGCCGCGGTGCTGGGCGAGCAGCCGGACATGACGCCGGTGGGCGAGGCCGACAACGGCTGGCAGGGCCTGCAGGCCTACGAGCGGCTGCGCCCCGACGTCACGCTGATGGACATCCAGATGCCGGGCATGGACGGGCTGGAGGCGCTGGCGCGGCTGCGCGCGCTGAGCCCGGCCGCGCGGGTCATCGTGCTGACGACCTTCAAGTCCGACGGCCAGGCCTGGCAGGCGCTGAAGCTGGGCGCCAGCGGCTACCTGCTGAAGACGCAGCTGCGCACCGAACTGCTGGACGCGGTCCGCGCCGTGCATCGCGGCAACCGCTGGATCCCCAACGAGGTCGCGCAGGAGATCGCCGCCCACGCCGGCCAGGAGCAGCTCTCCGGCCGCGAGATCGACGTGCTCGAGCACATCGCCCAGGGCATGAGCAACCGCGAGATCGGCGGCAAGCTGTCGCTGTCCGAGGACACCATCAAGGCGCGGGTCAAGACCATCCTGTCCAAGCTCGACGCGCGCGACCGCACGCATGCCGTCGTGCTCGCGCTCAAGCGCGGCATCCTCCGCCTGTAGTCCGCCTGTAGCCATCGCCGGCCGCCGCCGCCGATAGCCCGTCGTCGGCCGCGGTCGTCGGCTGCCGGCGCGTGTCATCGTCCGCAGCCCTTCCGGGCCCCGTCTGCAACGCGGCGTCACGGACGTCTGCCTCCGACGGGAGAGCAGCGGGTGCGCCATCGGCGGCTGGTTTGCCGGGGCATCGGTTCCTACGATGAGGTGATCCCCGGAGCCCCGCCATGACCACCGCATTTCTCCCCACGGACCCCACCCGCCGCGACGTGCTCGCGCTGGGCGGCCAGCTCGCGCTCGCCGCGGCGCTGCCGCTCGCGCTGGCCGACGGCGCCGGGGCCGCAACCCCTTCCACTTCTTCTTCCACACACCCCCTGCCAGGAGCCCCCATGAGCTACGTCACCACCAAGGACGGTACCCAGATCTTCTACAAGGACTGGGGCAGCGGCCAGCCGGTCGTCTTCTCGCATGGCTGGCCGCTGAGCAGCGATGCGTGGGAAGACCAGATGCTCTTCCTCGGCCAGAACGGCTTCCGCGTGATCGCGCATGACCGCCGCGGCCACGGCCGCTCCAGCCAGAGCTGGAACGGCAACGACATGGACACCTACGCCGACGACCTGGCCGCGGTGCTCGACAAGCTGGACGTCAAGAACGCCGTGCTGGTCGGCCACTCGACCGGCGGCGGCGAGGTCACCCGCTACGTCGGCCGTCACGGCACGAAGCGCGTGGCCAAGGTCGTCCTGGTCGGCGCCGTGCCGCCGACGATGATGAAGTCCGCCGCGTATCCGAACGGCCTGCCCAAGGAGGTCTTCGACGGCATCCGCGCCGGCGTCCAGAAGGACCGCTCGCAGTTCTACAAGGACCTGACCACGCCGTTCTTCGGCGCCAACCGTCCGGGCGCGGTCGTGTCGCAGGGTGCGCGCGACAGCTTCTGGCTGCAGGGCATGCAGGGTTCGCTGAAGTCGCAGTTCGACTGCATCAAGCAGTTCTCGGAAACCGACTTCACCGAAGACCTGAAGAAGATCACCGTGCCCACGCTGATCATCCACGGCGACGACGACCAGATCGTCCCGATAGCCCATTCCGGCGAGCTGTCGGTGAAGCTGGCCCCCAAGGCCACGCTGAAGGTCTACAAGGGTGGCGCGCACGGCCTGGCCGTCACCGCCAAGGACCAGCTCAACGCCGACCTGCTGGCCTTCGCCAAGTCCTGATCGTTCCGGGCCGATCGCCGCACGCTCGATGGCGCCGACGCCATCGGGTGCGGATCGGCCTTTCACCCCCTCGAAGGAGATGTCCATGACCCCGATCGCCAAGGCCGCCCCCGGCGCCAAGTTGCTGAACCCCAAGGACCACACGCTGGTCCTGATCGACTTCCAGTCGCAGATGGCCTTCGCCACGCATTCGATCTCCGCCAACGAGCTGCGCACGAACGCCTCGCTGGTGGCGCAGGCCGCCGCCGGTTTCGGCGTGTCGACCATCCTGACCACGGTCGCCGAGAAGAGCTTCTCCGGCCCGATGTTCGAGGAGATCACCGCGCCCTTCCCCGGCCAGAAGCTGCTGGACCGCACCTCGATGAACACCTGGGAAGACGTCGCGGTGATCGAGGAGATCAACCGCATCGGCAAGCCGCGCATCGTGCTGGCCGGCCTGTGGACCAGCGTGTGCATCGTCGGCCCGGCGCTGTCGGCGATCGACCAGGGCTTCGAGGTCTACGTGATCACCGACGCCTGCGGCGACGTCTCGGCCGAGGCGCATCAGCGCGCGGTCGAGCGCATGGTGCAGGCCGGCGCGCAGCCGATGACCTCGCTGCAGTACCTGCTGGAGCTGCAGCGCGACTGGGCGCGCGGCGAGACCTACGATCTGACCACCGGCATCGCGAAGAAGGTCGGCGGCTCGTACGGCATCGGCATCAACTACGCCAAGTCGATGTTCAACGCCCACGAGGGCTGATCGCCCTCCTTGCGCGTCCTCACGCGTTTCTCCCGATCGGCACCTCCGCAGGAAGGCGGCTCTCATGAATACCTATGTCTTGTCGGCCGCCGTCGGGTTGCTGGTCGGGGTGATCTACGGCGTGCTGAACGTGCGCTCGCCGGCGCCGCCGGTGATCGCGCTGGTGGGCCTGCTGGGCATCCTCGCCGGCGAGCAGATCCCGCCGCTCGTGCGCCAATGGCTGCAGCGCGACACGCACCAGGCCAGCTGGATCGAACAGAAGGTGCGTCCGCACATGTTCGGCCAGATGCCCGGGTGCGAGAAGGCCAAGCTGCAGGCGGGTACGCAGCCACACACGCAGACGACGACCAAGGAGACCCGCGATGTCTGAGACGACCACGCCCGACCTGGTGCTGTTCAACGGCCGCTTCACGACGCTGGACCGCGCGCGGCCGACCGCCACGGCCGTGGCGATCAAGGACGGCCGTTTCCTGGGCGTCGGCGCGAACCAGGAGATCCTGGCGCTCGCCGGCGACTCGACGCGGCGCATCGATCTGAAGGGCCGCGGCGTGCTGCCGGGCCTGATCGACAACCATCTGCACATCATCCGCGGCGGTCTCAACTTCAACATGGAGCTGCGCTGGGACGGCGTGCGCAGCCTGGCCGATGCGATGGCCATGCTGAAGGCGCAGGTCGACATCACGCCCGCGCCGCAATGGGTGCGCGTGGTGGGCGGCTTCACCGAGCACCAGTTCGCCGAGAAGCGCCTCCCGACGATCGATGAACTCAACGCGATCGCGCCGGACACGCCGGTCTTCCTGCTGCACCTCTACGACCGCGCGCTGCTGAACGGCGCCGCGCTGCGGGCCGTCGGCTACACGCGCGAGACACCGGAGCCCCCGGGCGGCCAGATCCTGCGCGACGCCTCGGGCAATCCGACGGGCCTGCTGCTGGCCAAGCCGAACGCCTCCATCCTCTACGCGACGCTGGCCAAGGGCCCGAAGCTCCCGCTCGAGTACCAGCTCAACAGCACGCGCCACTTCATGCGCGAGCTCAACCGGCTGGGCGTCACCGGCGCGATCGACGCGGGCGGCGGCTTCCAGAACTACCCCGAGGATTACCAGATCATCCAGAAGCTGTCCGACGCCGGACAGCTGACGATCCGCCTGGCCTACAACCTGTTCACCCAGAAGGCGGGGCAGGAGAAGGAGGACTTCCTCCATTGGGCGCAGTCGGTCACCTACAAGCAGGGCGACGACTACTTCCGCCACAACGGCGCGGGCGAGATGCTGGTGTTCTCGGCGGCCGATTTCGAGGACTTCCGCCAGCCGCGGCCGGACATGCCGGACCAGATGGAAGGCGAACTCGAGGAGGTGGTGCGCATCCTGGTCCAGAACCGCTGGCCGTGGCGCATGCACGCGACCTACGACGAGACGATCTCGCGGTCGCTCGATGTCTTCGAGAAGGTCCATCGCGACACGCCGATCGACGGGCTGAACTGGTTCTTCGACCATGCGGAAACGATCTCGACGCGCTCGATGGACCGGATCGCCGCGCTGGGCGGCGGCGTGGCGGTGCAGCACCGCATGGCCTACCAGGGCGAGTACTTCGTCGAGCGCTACGGTGCACGCGCCGCCGAGGCGACGCCGCCGGTGGCGGAGATGCTGCGCCGGGGCATGAAGGTCTCGGCAGGAACGGACGCGACGCGGGTGGCTTCGTACAACCCGTGGGTGTCGCTGTCGTGGCTGGTGACCGGGCGTACCGTCGGCGGACTGCAGATCACGCCGCAGCGCAACTGCCTGGACCGCGAGGCGGCGCTGCGCATGTGGACGGAGAACGTCACGTGGTTCTCCAACGAGCAGGGCAACAAGGGTCAGATCGCCGCGGGCCAGCTGGCTGATCTGGTCGTGCCGGACCGCGACTTCTTCGGCTGCCCGGAATCGGAGATCGCCGACACGAGCGCGCTGCTGACGATGGTCGGTGGCAAGGTCGTGTGGGGCGCGGGGAGTTCGCCGAACTCGACGACTCGGCGCCGCCGCCGGCGATGCCGGACTGGTCGCCGGTGCGGCGCTTCGGCGGCTATGGCGCGTGGGGCGCGGAGGGCAAGCCGCTGCAGGCGGCGATGCAGCGCGTCGCCTGCTGCGACACGGCCTGCGGCGTCCACGGGCATGCGCATGCAAACGCGTGGGCTTCGGAGATTCCGGCGTCGGACCTGCGCGGCTTCTGGGGCGCGTTGGGCTGCGCCTGCTGGGCGGTGTGATGAGAGACAGGCGATGAGCGAATTCCGAGCGATGAAAACGTCTTCCCCTGCCGCCCCCCGATGGGTGGAGGGAATCCTGCAATGGCCCACCTTCGGGTGCCTGCTTCGGGTGGGGTTGGCCTCGGCCTATCTCATCGGCGGGATCGACAAGGCGATGAACTTCCCCGGCGCGGTCGCGGAGCAGGCGCACTTCGGCCTGCAGCCGGCAATGCTGTGGGCGGTGCTGGCGATCGCGGTCGAGCTGATCGGCTCGGTGCTGCTGATCGTCAACCGCCAGGTGTGGCTGGCAGCCGGCGCGCTGGGCGTGCTGACGCTGGTGGCGATGCTCGTCGCCAACAACTTCTGGGACCTGAGCGGGCAGGCGCGATTCATGGCGAAGAACGCGTTCTTCGAGCACCTCGGATTGATCTGCGCGCTGGCGATGGCGGCGCGGATCGCGGTGCTCGAACGCAAGGGGGCGGCATGACCGGCGCGAAGAAGCTGCTGCTGGCGAGCCTCGCGCTGGGCTTCATCGGCGGCTATGTGGACACGGTGGGTTTCGTCGCGCTGTTCGGCCTGTTCACCGCGCACGTGACGGGGAACTTCGTGCTGATCGGCGCGGAGCTCAGCCGCGCCAGCGCCAACAGCGTGCTGCTGAAGCTGCTGGTGTTCCCGACCTTCATCGTGGCGGTGGCGCTCGCGCGCCTGGTGGCGCTGCGCTGCGAGCGGACGAAGACGGTGGCGAGCCGGCCCTTGCTGGTGATGCAGACGGTGCTCTTGCTGGTGGCCTTGGTCTGCAGCGTGCCGGCGGGGGCGGCGCTCGCGCCGGATGCGCCGTGGGCGATGGCGACGGGGCTGTTCATGACGGCCGCGATGGGCGTGCAGAACGCGGCGGGTCGCCTGGCATGGCCGGCGCTGACGCCGACCACGGTGATGACCGGGAACGTCACGCAGGTGGTGATCGACAGCGTCGACCTGCTGCGCGGCGCGGCCGGCCCGGAGGTACGGGACAGGCTGAAGCGGTTCATCTGGCCGGTGGTGGCGTTTGCGGTCGGCGCGCTGTCGGGGGCGTTCGCGTATGCGGGGTGGAAGTTCTGGTCGCTGCTATTACCGCTGGTGATGCTTGCCGGTCTGGTCGTGATGGATGTGAGGTCCGATCACAAGGGGTGATCGCGTGAGAATGGGCCATTCCCCATTCGACGAGATCACCATGAGCAGAGACCAGGCCCTCACCCAGGCCGCCCAGCAACTGGGCTATGACTTCGACGGCGAGATCAAGGCCGGCGGCAACTACCAGCCGCTGACCCGCGACGGCAACACCGTGTACCTCAGCGGCCAGGTGCCGCGAGTCGGGACCACCGTCGTGGTGACAGGCCGCGTCGGCGCCGATGTGGATCTCGAGCGCGCGCAACTCGCCGCGAAGATCTGCGTCATGCGTGCGCTGGTGTTGCTGCAGCGCTCACTTGGCTCGCTCGACGCGGTGGAGCAGATCCTGCGCCTGAACGTGTTCACGCAGTGCGCGCAGAACTTCACCCAGCTCAGCGAAGTGGCCGACGGTGCGTCGGAATTGCTGGTGCAGATCCTCGGCCCGGCGGGCACGCATGCGCGGACCTCGGTCGGGGTCTATGCGTTGCCGAAGGGCGCGAGTGTGGAGTTGGATTTGACGGTGGCTGTGCAGCCCTGACAACGGCCGCTCATTGGTAATGAAAAAGGCCCGTGGCAGTCATGCCAGCGGGCCTTGTTCGTTCAGACATCGACTCGAAGAGAGTCGAACCGATCAGAACGGTTATTGCCACTAAAAAATGTTGTTAGAGGCTTCCAAGTGAGTGACAGGAGTTTCAGGGCGAGCGATGTACAGATTTTTGGGTTGTCCGCGGTGAGCACCTCTGTTTCCAGTCGAAATGGCCCTACAGCGCTAATTTTGTGGGTAGCGATGCAGCGCCAGCAGTGGCCCCTGGTTTAGGGCTGGCCGTTCGCCCAGCCGAGTTCGGCCTCGATGACCGCCCGGAATGGTGTGCGAACCTCCGCAGGCGCCCTGCATACATAGTCGCGCGCTCGTGCTGCGGCTTCACCATCCAGTCCACGGAGGTAGTCGAGCACATCGCCGGCATCTTTGGGCACTTGTCCAGCAGCGCCACGGAACTTCGGCTTCAGCGCCGTCCAGACCACCGCATCAAAGCCCTTGGCTGCCCCCACTCAGCGATAGCTGGTGCTCCAACGGCGTACTTTGGCTCCGGTCCAGGCCAAAGCCCAATGGACGCAACGCCACTACCCTCTCGGGCAGCAAGTGCCATCTGTGCAGCCTCGGCGGAGTCGTAGGTCAACTCGACAAACCTCGTGGGAACGACCTGGGCGCCATCAAGTAGAACAAGCGTCAGCCGGCCATCTTTGGATGTGCGCGCGAACTCGATGGGCAGCAGCGGCCCCCTGGCAGCCAAGCGCCGGCACAGTGAAGGGTACGCGGGTCCCAGACCAGCGAGCCCCACCCGATGCAAGCGATTTTCATGGGCGCAGCATAGCGTCTGGTCTGCAATTGGCTGCACTGGCGCTTCTGTGGATGTCAGCCGCGTAAATTCGACGGAATATCTAGTTGTGGAACAAGCGATGCAGGCCGCGTCGACGCCATTTCCACTAGGGAGTTTCACTTGCTCGAAGCGCCACGCACAGAAGCGCAGATTCTTGAAGACCTCACTGCGCTCACCGCCTCCCCTGGCTATCCGCACGCGATTGCACATATCTGCCATCGCGACACCATCATCAAGTACAGCGGGCAGCTCCAACCGGCCGACATGGAAGGCATGTTCGGGCATGACCGCCTTATCCGGACGGAGGTGAACACGCTGCTTGGGTTGATGGTCAAGGCTCCCCTAGTGCTGGACGAGCACGCGCGAGAGGTTCTCAAGTTCTACGTCGAGCGGACTGACGCATTGATGGAGGAACTGCACCGCGCGATGTCCCATCCGATGTGGGCGACGATAGTCTCGGCGGCAGCGGGCAAGTCCGCTGCCGCCGAGCCGGACATTTGGCAAGGTGCAATGCTCCGAGAACCCATCTTCTACGGGGGCGAGTCCGCGTACGCCTTCCAGTACCGCGACCTGCTGCCTGAGAAATACGGAGCCGATGACGCCTGGCTTCTCGAGAACAAGGGATTCACGTCAACGCAGGGCCGAGCGATTGCCCACGCGATGTGCAAGCTCATGGATGACAAGTCGACAGCCTTGTTCGCGGAGGCTCGCCGAGCGGGGACGGAGCCTTCAACATGGCTGCCTGTATTTGAGCTATCCGCGTCAGAGGTAGCGCATCGAAGTGGAGTCGCGAGACCAGCGGTCGATGCTTTCCTGACAACCTTCCTGTTCTCTGGTCACAACGAGAACTTCAAAGAACTCGGCGATTTCAGCGCGCTGGCGGCGACCCCGTTGTTGCCCACAGACCGTGGAACGTTCCTGCTGTTCCAGCACTATGCGATTTATGAAGCGCTGTACGAGTCGCCGTTCTTCTGGATGCTCGCAGACAAGGCCTACTGGCCAACCGCGAAGGACAACCGCGGTGCATTCATCGAGCAGTACTCGTCACGCCGTTTGGCAGCCGTTTTCGGCCGCGAGCATGTTCATTCAAACGTCAACCTTCACCGTGGCAAAGCCATCGTTGGCGAGGCGGATGTTCTGGTGGCATTCGCCGACAGACTCATCATCGTTCAGTGCAAAGCGAAGAAGCTGACCATTGAGGCGAGGAAGGGGAACGATGGGCAGTTGAAGAAGGACTTCGCTGGCGCAATCCAAGATTCATACGACCAAGGCTGGAAGTGTGCCAACGAGCTCATGACTGGCGGGTGCAGGCTGGTCGATGCGAGCGGCACCGAAGTCCGGCTGCCCGCGACCATCAAGGAGATTCATCTGTTCAGTGTGGTCGCTGAGCACTATCCAGCGCTTGCCTTCCAGGCACGTCAGTTTCTGAAATACCAAACGACCGACGTCATCCGGGCACCGTTCATCATGGACGTGTTTTTGCTCGACACGATGACCGAGATGTTGGCGACGCCCCTCAGGTTGCTGAGCTATGCCCAACTCCGCACTTCAGCGATTGAAGAGATAACCCTTAGCCACGAACTGACGGCTCTGGCCTATCACCTGCGCATGAACCTCTGGCTGAGCGGCGAGTACGACATGGTCCATCTCGACGACTCTATCAACGTCGACCTGGACGTAGCGATGACGGTGCGTCGGGAAAATATGCCAGGCGAGAGGACACCACCCGGCATTCTGACGAGGATGGTCGGGACGCATTTTGAGCGCCTAGTCGCCGCGATAGAGGACCGAGCAGAGCCAGCAACGCTAGAGCTCGGCCTCGCGCTGCTGGCCATAAGCGAAGACTCCGCAGGAACCATCAACAGGGGTATCGAATCGCTTATCCGGCAGACTCGATTCGACGGGAAACGCCACGACTTCACCCTGTCCACTGACGGGGCGAAAGGCGGCTTCACATTTCATTGCTCTCGGACGTCCGATGCAGCATCAATAGCCTCACTCGACGATTACTGTCGCCGGCGCAAGTACGCCCAACGCGCTCCACAGTGGTTCGGTGTCTCCATTGACGCTGACGGCGATGTTCAGTTCGGTATAACCCTCGATTTTCCGTGGGAGCAGTCGGCCGAGATGGACCGTGCGACGGCCGGTATGAATAAGCCCCAACGAGCATCGGAACTGCTCCCGCAGATGGTCAGTGCGGCAAGGGGGTTAAAGGTCGGCCGCAACGCGCCATGTCCCTGCGGAAGCGGACGAAAGTATAAAAAGTGCTGTCTAACTTGACCGGCTCAATGCCCAACTAGGCGGCTGATGAACCTTGAGGCTGCACTCAGCAATGTCACGTCGCCGTCTTCGAGGTCAGCCTGGTCGAACAGCTTCCAGATTGCAATCGCGCCGCAGACCAAGAGCGTGGCGATGCCGGCCCACTGGGAAGGCGTAATCACGCGCTGCCATACGATTTGGTCAATCGCGTGCGCGAAGATGGCCGCAGCCGGCCCGTTGAGGGCGGCCTTACGCCCTTCGCACCAAGTCAGGACGCAGGCCGGCAGGACCGCGTAGAAGAAGGCGAAGCCAATCACGCCCGTCCACAAGGCACCGACCGGACCGAGCTTCGCGGCGATACGCGCGACGCCGTCGACCGCCGACGATAGGTCGTCCCGCCGCCGGCGCCGGTAGCGACGCCCGCTCACGTCGACTTGCCCACGCGGCCGACCAACTCCTTGTCGGCATGAACGAAGGCCGGTGCGAGGCCACCGTAGACCGCGGGCGCTGCACCGGTGCGATGGCGCATGCTTTTCATCTGCACGTCCAGGGCCGCGTGGACCAGGCCGCCGTGCAGCGGACGCATCACCTCGGCCATGGCCAGCACGGCCGCCAGCGCGCCCACGAAGGGCGTGGCCACCGCGCGCGAGGCGAGCAGCGTCATGCCACAGATGTCATTGTGCTCGTCCGCGAGCTTCTTGTAGGCGGCGTTCAGCTCAATGGTGGCCTGGGCCGTCGACGCCGCCGCCCAGATTGCCGACGGCTGGCGCGGACCTGGGAACGTGTGCAGGCGGATGTTCCGGAAGTCGCGATATCCGCTGCCCAGGCCGGCCTCGACGACCATCGAGAAGCCGGCGGTGTCGAGGTCGCGGCGCGCGGCCACGTTGTCGACGCCGAAGAGTGCCGTGGTGGGCTCCTCGGCCATGACCTGGTGCGCGGCGCCGAAGCGACGCTCCACCAGCGCAGTCGTGAAGCCTGCAACCTCCAGGCGACTTGCGACCACCCGGACCTTGGGCTTGAGCAGGTCCGCTGCCCACAGCAGCAGGCACGTGCTGAGGTTGGACTTGGCGGCCTTGTCGAAGTCTTGAAGGACTAGATGCGGGCGCGCTTCCAGCGGATAGGGCATCAGCCCCAGCGTCCAGGCATACGCTTGACCCAAGTGACCCAAGCCGACGAGCCACAGCGACTTCGGCAGGTAGGCCAGCGCCGGGCCCTTGTGCGCATCGCTGCGCCAGTCGGCGACCGCCAGCGGATTCCAGAGCGACATGCCAACGCTGCGGTGGCCCGCCTCTGCCAGGTCGCCACGGACGTGCATGAACGCTTCGTTGACGCCCAGGGCCGCCGCGCCGATGCCGGCCAGCGGGTTGTCGTCAGCGCACGCCAGCGTACTGCCTTCAGCGGCCGGTGCAATCTCGAAGCGCCAGTGGTCCCAGCTCAGGCGCACACAGAACTCGGGCAGCGCGCCATCAGGGGCGGCGCCGATGACCAGCGTCGGCAGCGCCGTGGACGTGGTGTCCGCGACCTGCCCGCCGAGTTCTTCGGCGACACCTCGGGCGCTGCGGCCTTGGTACAGCGGAACGTCGAGCGTGTTCTCCAGGTCGCCATAGACCTCGACGCCGCCGAGGAAAGCGCGCACGGCCGTGTTCAGGGCCGTCAGCAAGCAGGCTTGGCCGGCGAGCGTGCCCGCCCAGCCCGCGCCGAGATGGATGCGCAGCCGGTAGCGGGAGAACAGCGCCACAGCTTCCTCGGGCGAGGCCACCTCGCCAGCGTCCAGCGCCATCTTGGCCAGGCGGTGCATGGACTCGGCGTTGAAATCATTCATTTCGGAACTCCAGCATCGGTAAGTCGCAGCAGGCGCTCGACATCGGAACGCGAGTACGACACCCACCGGTGGTTGCCCTCGTACACGTACAGCCCCAGGTCACGCGGGCGCGGGTTGCCGGTGGCAAATCGCGGCACGATGAGTGCGATGTGCCCTCTCAGCGCGACCATCGGATTGGTGCGGTCAGAGCGGCTCTGGCCGGGTCCGGCGGGATGCGTGTGAACGTCGGCCACGACGCTCAGGCCTTCGGCGCGGCAGACCTCCCACAGCTTCGCGAAGCTCGCCGCCTCCAGCTGGACGTAGTCGCCCTGAAGGGCGTCTGCCTGCAGTTGCTCGTAGGGCAGGAAGCGGGTCACCACGCGGCAGGCGTCGGTCTTGTGGCCGAGCAGAAAGGCACCGCTCTCGCGCACGCCGCCACCCTGCTGGCGCAGATGCGCAAGCAGGTCGGTCCAGAGCGTGGCCGGCAGCTCAAGCCGGTGCGCAGACATAGTCGCGGCTCTGAAGAAGTTCATGGACCACCTCCAGGTAGTGGCTGATGCCCTTGGCGGGCTTCCAGATGAGCTGCGGATACTGGGCGAACCAGTCACCGTGACCAACGATGCTTGCGCGGTCGCACGGGATATAGAGGGCGTCACCGCCCTGCCAGCCGGGCTTGAAGGCCAGCTGCAGGCGCTCGCCGCCCTGGGGCCACTTGTCGAACGTCAGCCTGCAGCCCGTCGACAGGTCCCAGAACGTGCCCGTGGGCGGGTTCATCGGGAAGCCGCTGCAGTTCAGGCGCAGCGTGTACTCGCGGCGGTCGCGGGCGGTGACGTTGATGTAGACGAAGGGCCACTCCAGCTTCTTGAACTGCCAGCGGTTGCGGTCTTCGCCCGAGAGGAAGCGTGCCGACACGAGGTCGGCACGCAGCGATTGCTCGTCCGGTGCCATACCCCTCCCTCAGCCGTTGATGCGGTGCGCGGGCACCAGGTCGAACGTCACCGAGCACTGCGGGCACTTGGTCAGCGTGCCGATGTGGATGTCCACGTCGGGCTGCTCGGTCGTGCCGGCAATCTGCAGGACGTGCTCGGCGATGTCGCCGGGCGACATGCCCACCTTCTCGCCAGCCCACAGGCGCACGCGGCCGATGGTGGCGGCCGGGCGGAACTTGTGGTGCACGACCTGGCCACCGTAGCGGACCTGCACTTCCACCACCAGGCAGCGGTGCAGGTGCAGGCGGATGCCGTGCTCCTTCTTCAGGTGCTTGACGTGGGTGGCGCCGTGGTGGGCGCCGTCCTCGTCGTCCTCGACCGACAGCTTCAGGTCGGTCAGGTCGGTGCCAGGCGGCAGCAGCGCGAACGCGGCGTGCTTCGCCTCCTCGATGGTGGCCTCGTCGTTGATTTCGATGAACTTGATGTCGGGGAAGAGTTCCGACTGGATGTAGATGCGCGTGGGCATTTTGGACAAACCTTTGTCAGCTAGGTGAGCGGCACGGGATGCGCTGCTCATGCTGGGTAAGTCGCAGGGAGCCCTGGAAATCGGAAACCGTCCCGCGCGGGGAACGTGGCGTGCTTGCGGCGCCATGGATTGGGACGTCAGGCCCAGCCGTGGGCGCTCGTCAACGCTGCGCCTTGCGGCGGATGCGAGGAACATCGCGCTCTGACATGAGCTGGCAGGCGCAGCCCGCCGGGCGCGCTCACGCACTAGTTCATGCGCGAGAAGCAGGCGCTCGAGTGAAACGCCTACAGCGCCGCGACCGGAGTGGGACCGGTGGCGGCGCTACGGAGCAAGGACTGAGCTAGTCGCTAGGCTGGACAGTGCAGGAAGTGTCTGCACTTCGGGCACTCCCAGGGGTTGGGGCGAGCTTCGAAGTTGCCGGCCAGGAGGCCCTCCGCGGCTGCCATCGCAAACTTGTTGTCGAACCTAGGTCCGTCCGGCCACAGGGTCTCTTCTTCCCCCGTGCTGAGAACGTGAATACGGGCGGAGAAGGAGTAGCTCGTGTTCGCTGCAGCCAAGTACTTCAGCAGCCAGCGGATTGCAGACCTCTGCCGCCCGAGTTTGCCGGACGGTTTGGTGCGGACGAAGTGAATCGTGTAGGCGTTGCCAGAGCTTGAAATGCGGTGTGCCATCACGGTGATTTGCAGCCCCGCGCACGTGACTTGGAACGGCTTGGCCATGGCCGCCCGCGGTACTCCTGTCAGGCTGCGTCCCGCAGACAGTAGCGCGTCGGCGTAGGCACGCAGGTGAGGCAGCGAGTCTTTGAAGGCATGGCCTAGTGACGCCAAGGCGCCGTCCACCTCGCTAGCAGGCACTGAAGCGTCGGCGCCGTAGGAAACGAAGAGTTCGCGCATCACCGCGCCCTCAATCAGCGCTGCAGGATGCAGTCCGGCTGCTGGCTTGAGGTTCTTGATGAAATCGTAGTAGTAGCGCCTCGGGCAGACCATGTAGGTCAAGAAGCCTGGAAACTCGCAGGCACCCGCATGACCCGCTGCACCTTTGGTCGTCGGTATTGCGGCTTTGGGTGCGGTCGCAAACCCTTGAACCGGCTGGAGAAGATGGGCTGCGTGTGCGATGGCGCTCACGCATTGCGCCTTGTACGCGCCTTGGCTCTCGTACAAGACGAGATGCTCTCGTGCTCTTGATAGCGCAACGTACAGCTTGTTTGAGGCCTCAGTTTCTTCCTCGAAGTTCTCGCTGTGCTGAAGTGACTGCAGCAACGATTCCGGCACCAAGTCCGGGTCAGCGCCCATGCGGAAGTGCTTGGCGTCGATGTCGACAAGGTGGACCGCTTCGAACTCGAGCCCCTTGCTGCCGTGGATAGTCATCACTGCTACGGCATTGAGGCTGTCGGCTTCAGGCGGCGGCACGCGGAGCTCGCGGTCATCACCGATGCGCAGGCGGCGGCGCAAGCGAGAGATGAAGCTGCCGACGGTTTGGTACGCGTGGCCGCCGTCGGGCACGCGCAGGAAGTAGATGAGCTGCCAGAGGGCGATGCGCCGCGTGACGTCGAGGATGCCGGTCCCCAACAGATGCGGGTCCAGGATGCGCGTCCGGTCCAGCAGCAGTGTGCAAATGACGTCCCACGGCGACTCCTTGGATGAAAGCCCTTCGAAGACGGCCTTCCATCGCTGCAGCGCGGAGATGGCAAGGGCAGAGAGGCCCGGTGGCGGCGAGTCGAACCAAGACAACGGGTCTGGCCGAAACCGGTCGAGCCAAGCGAGGATGAGGTCGATGTCGGTGGACGGCATCTCCAAGCCAGGCAGGCGGGAGATGCGCAACAGACCGCTGCCAGAGCGGTCGATGAAGACCTGAAGCAACGCCAGCAGGTCCTTGACCTCGGGCCGCTGGAAGATGTCGCCCAGGTGAAGGGCAGGTATCCCGGCAGCGTTCAAAGCTGCAGCGGTGTCGCCGCAGGTTTCGTGGGTGCTCGCGAGCACAACTTGGTCTCGGTACGTGACGCCGAGTCCATGAATACGGGCGATGTTCGCCGCAACCTCACCGCGAACAATGTCAGTGGTAGGGCACTTAACGTGGCGGGGCTTCACGCCACTCGCGCCGCGAGCCGGCTCTACATCGTCCAGCGGCAGGATGAGTTGCAACGGGTGGGTCGCGCGTCCTGAATGTTCAAAGACGCGGACGACTTCTTCGTAGCTGCGCCGGTTCTCGTTGAGCGGAAAAGGCTGGTGGTCCGGATAGTCGTCGCCGAAGTTGACGATGCTGCGCATCGACGCACCACGGAACCGGTAGATGGCCTGGCGTGCATCGCCGACCACCCAGAGCGTGTCGGCGTACGCGGCGAGAGCCTTCACGAGCTGTGCGCTCGCGCGGTTGACGTCCTGGTACTCGTCAACCAGGATGTGTTTAAACCTGCCGACGCTGGCCTTGAAGCTGTCGTAGTTGTTCGTCAGCGCGAGCGCTGGGAGCATCACGAGGTCGCCCATGTCGACGAGACGGGTGTTGTCATCCATCTTCGACTCGTAGCAGCTGTATAGCCTCGCGACGTCTCGTCGTCTCGCAAGGAGGTCGTCAGGCGTGTCATTCGCGGCCTTCTCCACGGCCGCGCTGTAGTCGCCGGCGTTGGCCAGCTCGTCCTTCGCCCGCTGGATGGCCTCGACGACGGTCTTCAGCCAGTCGAGCGGGTCACCGAGGGGGTTGAACCACTGCAAACCCAGGCCGTAGATTTCCGGCTCCAGCATGGCAATCTCGGCCATTTTGTCCGCGACCCCGAAGCGTGATACCAGGCCAAACTCCTCGCAGTTCTTGCGGAGGAACTCGAGCCCGAAGGCGTGGAAAGTGCCCACCCACATGTCGTGGGCATTGGCCACGCCGAGCTCTTTCAGCCGGTCCACCAACTCCCGTGCCGCACGGTTGGAGAAGGTGAGCAGCAACAACTCCTCTGGCTTCGCGCCCGATGCAAGCAAGTGTTGCACGCGCATCATCAGCGTGGCGGTCTTGCCGGTACCCGGGCCTGCCTTGACCAACGATGTGACGGCCTTGGATTGTGCGGCGTCTATCTGCTCCTGCGTCGGGATGATGACCTTCGGCGGCTTCGGGACCTCCGGCGGCGGCTCAGGAAGCAGCAGGCCGTCAAACAGCTGTTGCCTGACGAGCTCCAGGGGCAGGTCCAGTTCCATCGAGAGCTGTTCCGCCGTCTTCCCCGCGAAGTACAGGTTGCGGGCAACGTCTCTCGGCAGCAGTAACTCGCGGGCGAAGGTGTTCGCCTGCAGTTCAGCGCGCTCGCGCGCGCCATAGGCCTCGACCTTCTGTGCGCCGAGCGTGTCGCCCTCTTCGGGCTTCAGCGTGGATTCGACAACCTTGTGGCAGCCTTCGTGGCTCTCGTGATGCAGCTTCCAGTGGCCGAACTCGTGCGCGATGAGGAAGGCGCGCTCGCACGTCGATACGTCGTTGCGGACCACGATGAGGTTGAAATCGTGGTCGAGGACCGCATCGGCGCCCCCGAGTGTCTTGTCCGAAGAATGCGCGTCGGAAATCGTGAAGTTCCCGACATCCTCCTGGGCCACTGCGTCAATGATTACGCTGGACACGATGCCAGTCCCGGCAGCCTCCTTGAAGAGTTCCTGCCGCAGCTGCTTCGCAGCTTCACGAGCGCGCTGGAAGGGTGTCACGGGGCATCACCCTCCTGGAACGCAAGCAGCCGCTTTTTCTCGTCCTCACTGACCGGCAAGGCGCGAACAGCGCTCTCCCAGGTTTCCGCACCGGCCGAGTTTGGCGGCTTGGTCGAGCTGTAGCTCATCTTCCTTGAGCCGGCGAGCTGCTGCGCGAGGCATTGCTGAAGGTCTGCCTGCAAGACCTGAAGATGCTGTGCCAAATCCCTCATGACCCTCGCGGGGACATTGGGGATGCTTGTGAGCACCTTCACCAGCAGCAGGACGCTGCTGCCAAAACCAACAGCCGTAGCGGCCTTTGCCAGCTTCGCGCCCTTCAAGGCGGAGACGGCGCGCTTGACGGCCTCGCTATCCGAGGCCGGCGTCGGTTTGCCATCCAGCTCGTGAATACGATTGAGGACAAAGCTCTGCAGGCGCGACACGGACTCCTCGGGGACGTCCAAGACATCCGCTGCCACCTCGGGCGAGGCGTCGTGCGACGCCCAAAGGGCTGCGAACTCGAGGATGTCCTCGCGATATTCCGGGTGTGCCTCGCAGGTTCGAAGAACCATGGCGGGCGACGGCTTGTCGGCTGAGAAGAAGAACTCGTCCAGAACTTCGTCGAGCGACAGCCTACGGGCGGGCGATGTCATTTGTTGAACTCCTTCCGCATCTCTGCGACTTTGTCGAGGGCGGTGTTCTTGTAGTTGTTGACGGTTCGAGTGGTGACCCCGAGCGCGGACGCGATCTCCTTGACCAGCATCTCCTCGACGTAGAGCATCGTGTAGACGTAATGCTCCTCCTTGGTGAGGACGACCTGCAAGCGAGCGGCGACCTGCGCGTGCTCCTGCTTGCTGGCCAAGGCGTCGGCTGGCGTGGTGTGCTGCCTAAGCGCCGACACCTTGCGGATGGTCTTGTCGGGGTCGTCGTCTTCGGGCGAGCAGTCCATGGCATCCAGGCTGTCCTGCAGCTTGCGCTTCTTGGCCAGCGTGCGACGTTGGAAGTCGAGTGCACGCCGGTTGAACAACTGCCCGAAGAATTTCTCCGCATGCGCCGCATCCAGAGGGCGCGTGACCAGGCACTCCCAAACGAACTGGGACAACTCTTCGGAGGCCTGGTCGAGGTCGCCGATGCTGCCCGGGTAGATGCCGCTGCGCACCGCAAAGCCGCGGGCAAGGCTTAGCAGGCGCCGTGACAACACCTCTGAAAGCAGCCCTACGCGGCCAACGTCCGCTTCCTCGCGGGTGCGGCGGAACATGCGAAAGACCTGCTCGCTGGGCACGAACAGGGGGTCATGTTCCCAATCCGTGTGCGCCAGCCTGGCACGCAGGGCGCGGTCGTCGAGGGCCTCTACGGCCGCATCAGCTTCTGATGTGTGCATCGTTGTTTTCCGTTGGTCATGCGAACACTCCCCTGGTTGTCGGGGAATGCCCCCTCGCATGACTAAGTCGCAAGAAGAGCCGAAAATCGGAAACCGCCCAGCATAGCCTTCGTGAATAACGGGCAGAACGGGGCCCCCTGGGCATCAAGCAGCACTAATCTGTCAATCGTGGGACAGATCAGCCCAGCCAAAAAGGAGGCGCAGGAACTTCGGCAGACCATGAAAGATGCGGCACGTGTGGCTACACTCACTTTCCCTTCGCCGCGTACGGCCAACGTGCCGACTTTGGACCAGAAGTCCAAGACGAAGGACTGACTCCAAAGCTTCACGCACTGAAGCAAAAAGGCCCGCAGGAAGCGATTCCTGCGGGCCTTCTCATTGGCACGTGTCCGATGATCGATCAGAACGGAATATCGTCATCCATGTCGTCGAAGCCGGTCGCGGCCTTCGGCGCGGGGGCCGGGGCGCGAGGGGCTGCGGCGCGAGGCGCCGGCGCGCGCGGGGCGTCGAAGTCGCCGCTGTCGCGACCGCTGCCGCCGCCACCTTGACCACCGCCCTGGCCGCCGCCGCGCTGTTCGCGGCTGTAGCCACCACCACCGCCACCACCCATCTCATCGCCGCCGTCGCGGCCGCCCAGCAGCTGCATCTGCTCGGCAATGATCTCGGTGGTGTAGTTGTCCTTGCCTTCCTTGTCCTGCCACTTGCGGGTCTTCAGGCGGCCTTCGACGTAGACCGGACGGCCCTTCTTCAGGTACTCGCCGGCGATCTCGGCCAGGCGGTCGTAGAACACCACACGGTGCCATTCGGTCTCTTCCTGGCGCTCGCCGCCTTCGCGGCTCTTCCAGTTGCGCGTCGTGGCGATGCTCACGTTGCACACCGCACTGCCGCTCGGCGTGTAGCGCAGTTCGGGATCACGGCCCAGGTTGCCGAGGATGATGACTTTATTGACCGAGGCCATGGTGGTTGCCTTCGCTTGCGTATGGTTGGGGTGTTCGGAAAGGGAAACTTTTGCGCCGCCAATCGCCCGGAACGTGCGCTTCGGGCGTCTGCTGGCTGTTTCGGGCCGGTCCGGCTTGCCGAAACGCGGCGCAGGGGTCGGATTATGCCGCCCGCTCCATCCCGGAGCGATCGCTCGAAAACGCCAACCTGATACCGGCCACAAGCCGTTGAACGACCTGGATGAGCAGCGTCGGCTCAGTTCATCCGCCGTCGCGACTGCTTGTGGGCGTACATCGCCGCGTCCGCTTGCTGCATCAACTCTTCGAGCGCCAGCGGTTCCTCACCCGACATGGCCGCGTCGCCCACGCTGAAGGCCAGCTCGTAGCCCCGCTGCGCCCGCAGGTTGAGCGCACCGACCTGGTTGCGCACCCGCTCCAGCGCCGGCGCCATCTGCTCGGTCGCCGTGCCGCTCAGCAACGCGACGAACTCGTCCCCGCCGGTGCGGGCCACCACGTCCGAGGACCGCAGGCAGAAGCGCAGGATGTCCGCGAAGGACTTCAGCGCCCAGTCGCCCTCCGCGTGACCGTAGCGGTCGTTCACATGCTTGAAGTTGTCCAGGTCGAAGTACAGCAGCGTGGCCGGCCACTGCTTGCGCCGGCACAGCGCCAGCACGTGCCCCGCCTGCGACTCGAAGCCACGCCGGTTCGCCAGTCCCGTCAGCTCGTCGACCATCGCCATGTACATCGCCGCGAACTGCTGTTCGACCATGAAGGCCATGTCGCGCAGGGTCGCCTGGTCGTCCGTGTCGAAGCCCCGCGGCGCGCGGTCGATCAGGCACAAGGTGCCGAGCCGGTGCCCGCTCGGCGCGCGCACCGGGCAGCCCGCGTAGAAACGGATCCTCGGCCCGCCGCTGACCAGCGGGTTGTCCGCGAAGCGCGGATCCGCGTGCGTGTCGGGGATCAGCAGGATGTCGTCCGACATGATCGCGTGGCCGCAGAAGCTGATGTCCCGCGGCGTCTCCGACACGTCCAGGCCCTGTGCCGACTTGAACCACTGCCGGTCCGCGTCCACCAGGCTCACCAGCGCGATCGGCACCTGGAACAGCCGTCTGGCCATCCGCGTCAGGCGGTCGAAGCGTTCCTCGGGGTCCGTGTCCAGCACCTGCAGCACGCGCAGCGTGGACAGGCGGGCATTCTCGTCATCGGGCAACGGCGCAGCAATCATGTCGACGTGTCTGCCTGTGCTGTGGAGGTTCGATGCCGCTCTGCGCCGCGTTCCCGCCGGGTCAAGCCCGGCTGAACGACGGACCCGCCGATGTACGGGACAATCGAGCGCTCCATGAGTTCGTCCAACCATCATCCCGTCCCGCTCGACATCCTGCAAGAGGTGTTCGGTTACAGCGCCTTTCGCGGCCAGCAGGCCTCGATCGTCGACCACGTGACCGCCGGCGGCGACGCGCTGGTCCTCATGCCCACCGGCGGCGGCAAGTCGCTCTGCTACCAGATCCCCGCGATCGCCCGCCAGCGCGCCGGCCACGGCGTCACCGTGGTCGTCAGTCCGCTGATCGCCCTGATGCACGACCAGGTCGGCGCCCTCGAGGAAGCCGGCGTCAACGCCTCCTTCCTCAATTCCACGCAGACGCTCGAAGAGACCCAGCGCATCGAGCGCGAGATGCTCGCCGGCCGCCTGACCCTGCTCTACGCGGCGCCGGAACGCGTCAACACGCCGCGCTTCATCGCGCAGATGCAGTCGCTGTACGAGCGCGGCCTGCTCGCGCTGTTCGCGATCGACGAGGCGCATTGCGTCAGCCAGTGGGGCCACGACTTCCGCAGCGAATACCTGTCGCTGAGCCTGCTCCACGAGCGCTTCCCCGACATCCCGCGCATCGCGCTGACGGCCACCGCCGACGACATCACCCGCGCGGACATCATCGAGCGGCTGCAGCTCGAGGAGGCGCAGATCTTCGTCGCGTCCTTCGACCGGCCCAACATCCGCTACCTGATCGTCGAGAAGGACAGCCCGCGCGAGCAGCTGCTGCGCTTCATCCAGGACGAGCACGAGGACGCCGCCGGTGTCGTCTACTGCCAGAGCCGCAAGAAGGTCGACGAGACCGCCGACTGGCTGAAGTCCAAGGGCATCAACGCGCTGCCGTACCACGCGGGCATGGAGCAGGACCAGCGCCGCCGCCACCAGGACCGCTTCCTCCGCGAGGACGGCATCGTGATGGTCGCGACCATCGCCTTCGGCATGGGCATCGACAAGCCCGACGTGCGCTTCGTCGCCCATCTGGACCTGCCCAAGAACATCGAAGGCTATTACCAGGAGACCGGCCGTGCCGGCCGCGACGGGGCGCCCGCCGAGGCGTGGATGGCCTACGGCCTGGCCGACGTCGTCCAGCAGCGGCGCATGATCGACGAGAGCCCGTCCACCGACGAGTTCAAGCAGGTGCAGCGCGGCAAGCTCGACGCGCTGCTGGCGCTGGCCGAGGCCATCGACTGCCGGCGCGTGCGCCTACTGGCCTACTTCGGCGAGGACAGCCAGCCCTGCGGCAACTGCGACAACTGCGTGAACCCGCCCGCAACCTGGGACGCGACCGAAGCGGCGCGGATGGCGCTGTCGTGCATCTACCGCTTTCATCAGGTGACGGGCTTCAGCTTCGGCTCCGGCCACCTGATCGACGTGCTGCGCGGCAAGGAGACCGACAAGGTCAAGCAGTACCGGCATCAGGAACTGAGCACCTGGGCCGTGGGCGCGTCGCTCAGCGAGCAGCAGTGGCGCGCGGTGATCCGCCAGCTGATCGCGCTCGGCTACGCGGTCACGGAGGGTGAGTACAACACCCTGTCCCTCGGCGGCGACGCCAAGGCCGTGCTACGCGGCGAGGTGCAGATGCTGCTGCGCCAACCCGCCACGCCGGCCAAGCGGAGCAAGTCCAGCCGGTCGGGCGCCTCGTCGTCACGGCGCTCGGAGGCGGAGACCGATCTGGACGCGGCGGCGCAGGGACGCTTCGACGCGCTCAAGGCCTGGCGCGCCGAGGTGGCGCGCGAGCACGGCCTGCCGGCCTATGTGATCTTCCAGAACGTCACGCTCGCGGAACTCGCGCGCGTGCAGCCGCAGTCGCTCGACGAGATGTCCGGCATCAGCGGCATCGGCGCGAAGAAGCTCGAGGCCTATGGCGAGGCGCTGTTGCGCGTGCTGAGCGAGGACTGACCCCCGTCCAGTCCGGGCCCGTCGTCGCGTCACGCGATCGTCATGACGAAAAGGACAACGCCCGGCAATGCCGGGCGTTGTCGTTGGCGAGCGCTACAGCTGATCAGCCGCGGTCGCCGCCCTGACGGCGCAACCGCGGGAGCTCAGCAGAGCGGGGTCGTGCAACCGGCCTGCGCGGCCGAAGCCAGTCGCTGGCCGTCGGCCGACGTGTCACGACGGCCGGTGATGTAGACGGTGGGCAGCTGCGTGCGCTTGGCGGTGATGACCACCGGATCCAGCGTGATGACGGCGGCGCGTTGCTCACGCTGTTCCTGCACGTGCAGCAGGCTGAACGCGATCGCCAGCGTGGCGCCGATGCCGAAGGCGAACGCCTTGACGCTCGCCGCGCCGGTCATGCCGATGCGCGGGCTGCGGGTGGAACGGGTCTTGAAAGGGGTGGTGCTCATGTCGATCTCCTGGAAGGGGTTGCGTGTGTCAGTGAAGTCAGTGTCGTCATTGCGACCCCGCTTCGCGAGGCACAAGCGACGAATGCGCGCGACGGCGGCGTGAACTGCGCGGAATCGCGACGAATGGAGGTGGCCGGCATCGTCGATCGCCCGGATGCCCCATTCCATCGGTGTTCTGATCGATCGTGTCCGTTGTGTCCGCGGACATGTCGGACACAACGGACACACGGAACGGACAAAAAAGAAGCCCGCTGGTCAGGCGGGCTTCGAAATGCCGGGGGAAGCGTGGCGTCTATCGGAGCGCAAGCCGCACGGTCATCCGTGCGGCTTGCTGGCCTGATCGGCCCGATCAGCCTGAGGTCCCGGCACGGTCTGCTCGGCCCAGTGCAGGGGCAGGGTGTTGGACGGACGCGCGGCCTCGTTCGAGTCCGCCAGCCACAAGGCGATGACGGCGGCGCTGGCCACGGCGGCCAGGGCGGTGAGGAAGGTCTTTGCTGCGTCGTTCATGGCGGTCCCCTGCGGTGTCTTTCCTGTCCTGGAAGGTCAACGAGGGTGGACTGTGCGCCGCCGGAAATGACAAGACCATCCGGACGCGACGAATTGCCGCAATCGCGCGCCGAAATGCCGGTCAGCCGGTTGAACGGAAGTTAGGGGGGCGGTCTCAGACCTGCGCGACCCGGGATGCCCCCGCCTGGGGCGGCCAGACGGCCAGCCGGTCCGCGAGCGCCACGGCGGGCTGCGGCCGGCAATAGAAATAGCCCTGCTGCTGCCAGCAGCCGAGGGCCAGCAGCGCATCGCGTTGTTCCTCGGTCTCGACGCCCTCGGCGACGACGTCGATGCCGAGGGCCTCGGCCATGCCCATCATGGCCCGGACCAGCGCGCGGTCGTCGGCGCTGTTGGGCAGGTCCCGGACGAACGCCCGGTCGATCTTCAGGCGCGCCGGGCGCAGCAGCTTCAGATAGGCGAGCGAGGAATACCCCGTCCCGAAATCGTCCACCGACAGGCTGAGCCCGAGGTCCGTCAGGCGCGACAAGGTCTGCAGGACGGTATCGGTGTCGGTGAGCAGCGAGCTTTCGGTCAGCTCGATGGCGAGCTCGCCGGGCGCCACCGCATGCCGGCGCATCGCCTCGGCGATGCGCTCGGCCAGCCGCGGCTCGCGGAACTGCAGGGCGGACAGGTTGATCGAGATCGGCCCCGGATGCCGCCCCGCCGACTTCCAGCGCGCCAGCTGGGCGCAGGCCTGCTCGATGGTGCTCCAGCCCAGCGCCAGGATCTGGCCCGTCTCCTCCGCCAGCTCGATGAACTGGCCCGGCATCACCAGGCCGCGCTGCGGATGCTGCCAGCGCATCAGCGCCTCCAGCCCCGACCACTGGCCGGTGCGGGCGTCGACGACGGCCTGGTAGTGGAGCAGCAGCTCGTCTCGCTCGAGGGCCAGCTTCAATTCGCGCTCGAGCTCCATCCGCTCCACGGCGGCCGCGTCCATGTCCTGCTGGAAGAAGCTGTAGCGCGACCGGCCCATCTGCTTGGCGCGGTACATCGCCAGGTCGGCGTGCCGGACCAGGGTGTCGAAGTCTTCGCCGTCGCGCGGGAACAGCGCGATGCCGACGCTCGCCGACACGCTCGCCACACCCCCTCGAGCTGCAGCGGCGCGTTCAGCGCCTCGATCAGGCGCTGCGCGGCGACGCCGACGTGCTCGCTGGAGTCGCGCATCAGCAGCAGGAACTCGTCGCCGCTGACGCGGCAGGCCAGGTCCGACTCCCGCACCGCCTGACGCAGGCGCTCGCTCGCCTGCAGCAGCATGCGGTCACCGGCCGCATGGCCGAGCGAATCGTTGATCGCCTTGAAGCGGTCCAGGTCGACGAACAGCAGCGCCAGGTGCGTCTGCTCGCGGCGCGCCACGGCCGCCTCGTGCAGGAACACCTCGCGGAACAGCGTCCGGTTCGGCAGTCCGGTGAGGTGGTCGTACATCGCCAGCTGATGCAGCTGCGCGTTCTTGCCTTCCATGTCGGCCAGCAGGCCGGCGATCTGCTGGCCCATCTGGTCCAGGTGCACGCCGAGCTGGCCCAGTTCGTCGTTGCGGTTCCAGCGCAGGCGCGGCACCGGCTGGCGTTCGGCGATCGCGCTCGCGAGCCGCTTCAGGCGGTCGATCGGGCGCACCAGACGCAGATAGAACACCAGCAGCACGATGACGACACCGGCCGCGACCTGGAACGCGACGATCAGCGCGGTCTGCCGACGGCCCTCCTCCAGCATGCGCTCCTGCGCGGCGTCGTCGAACTGCACCCGCAGGCTGCCCAGCACCTGCGCATCGCGCTGGATGGTCGCGGCCAGCGTGACCGTCGGCCAGCCGGGGCTGCACTTGGTGCGGACGATGTCGCGGGTGTCGGCGCGTTCCTCGCTGAGCTCGACGGCGCAGACATTCACGTCCGACAGCAGCTGGTCCAGCGCGCGCTGCACGGCGGGGCTGTCCACCGTCCACAGCGGCTCGGCCAGGCCGTTCGCGGCGAGCGTCAGCACGGCCGCGCGCTGGCCTTCCAGCACCGGCTCCAGACTGCGCCGGATGAAGGCGTCGCTGAACGCCACCAGCGCCAGCGCCGGCACGGCGATTCCGATCACCACCGCAAGCAGGATCACACTGCGCAGCGACAGCGACGGAGCTTTGAGCTTCATCAATCAGGGGTGGGCAGGAGGGGAATGGCTGATTCTGCACGTCCGAAAAGTGGACGCCCCCCGCAAAGACGGGGTCGCCGAGAAGGATTTAGGCATTCCTCCCGCTGCCACGCGATGTCAGCAGGGCCCGACGCGGAGCCGGCCCTGGCCCTATCATGGCGAGTTCGACTCCAGTTGTGTCCCGGCCCCCATGTCCACGAAAGTCCCGCCCGTCGCCCCCGCCCCGTCCGAGCCCGGCGCCGAGCCGAAGGCGGGCGCCGCACTGCAGGCGAACCCTGGCCGCTACCTGGGCCAGGCGATGCGACCGGTCGGCGAGACGCCGATGATCCGCGTCCGGGGGCGCGTACCCACAACCTCAAGAACATCGACGTCGACCTGCCGCGCAACCAGCTGGTCGTCATCACCGGGCTGTCGGGCTCGGGCAAGTCCTCGCTGGCCTTCGACACGCTGTACGCCGAGGGTCAGCGCCGCTACGTCGAGAGTCTCTCGGCCTATGCGCGGCAGTTCCTCCAGCTGATGGACAAGCCCGACGTCGACGTCATCGAAGGCCTGTCGCCGGCGATCTCGATCGAGCAGAAGGCCACCAGCCACAACCCGCGCTCGACGGTCGGCACCGTCACCGAGATCCACGACTACCTGCGCCTGCTCTATGCGCGCGCCGGCACGCCGTTCTGCCCCGACCACCATCTGCCGCTGGAGGCGTCGAGCGTCGGCCAGATGGTCGACGCGGTGCTGGCGATGCCCGACGAGTCGCGCCTGATGGTCCTCGCCCCGGTCGTGCGCGATCGCAAGGGCGAGTTCGTCGAGCTGTTCCAGGACCTGCAGGCGCAGGGCTATGTGCGCTTCCGCGTCGACGGGCAGACCGTCGAGGTGACCGAACTGCCGGCGCTGAAGAAGGCCGAGAAGCACGACATCGACGTCGTCGTCGACCGCATCAAGCTGCGCCACGACAGCGCCGATACGCTGCGCCAGCGTCTGGCCGAGAGCTTCGAGGCCGCGCTGCGCCTGGCCGACGGCCGCGCGCTGGTGCTGGACATGGACAGCGGCACGGAAGCGATCTACTCCAGCAAGTTCGCGTGTCCGATCTGCAGCTATTCGCTGCCCGAGCTCGAGCCGCGGCTGTTCTCCTTCAACTCGCCGGTGGGCGCCTGCCCGTCCTGCGAAGGTCTCGGCCAGGTCACCGTCTTCGATCCGGATCGCGTCGTCGCGTTCCCGACGCTGAGCCTGGCCAGCGGCGCGGTGAAGGGCTGGGACCGGCGCAACGCGTACACCTTCTCGATGCTGGAGACGGTGGCCAAGCACTACGGCTTCGACATCGAGCTGCCCTTCGAGGAGCTCCCCGAGCAGGCGCGCCAGGTCTTGCTGCAAGGCTCCGGCGACGACGAGATCACCTTCACCTACGAGGCCGAGGGCGCGAACGGGAAGAAGCGCAGCGTCAAGCGCGCCCATCCCTTCGAAGGCATCCTGCCCAGCCTGACGCGGCGTTATCGCGAGACCGACTCGGCCGCGGTGCGCGAGGAACTCGCGCGCTACCAGAGCGCCAAGCCTTGCCCCCAGTGCGAGGGCTCGCGCCTGCGTCGCGAGGCTCGCAACGTCCTGCTCCAGCCGGCCGAAGCCGTCGAGGGCGAACGCGGCAAGCCGATCTACGAGGTCGAGCACGCGACGCTGCGCGAGGCGCTGCATTACTTCGAAGGTCTGAAGCTCAAGGGCGCGAAGGCCGAGATCGCCGACAAGGTGATCCGCGAGATCGCCTCGCGGCTGCACTTCCTCAACGACGTCGGCCTCAACTACCTGAGCCTGGACCGCAGCGCCGACACGCTGTCCGGCGGCGAGGCGCAGCGGATCCGGCTCGCGTCGCAGATCGGCTCCGGCCTGACCGGCGTGATGTACGTGCTGGACGAGCCCAGCATCGGCCTGCACCAGCGCGACAACGACCGCCTGATCGCCACGCTGCGCCGGCTGCGCGACCTGGGCAACTCCGTCCTCGTCGTCGAACATGACGAAGACGCGATCCGTGCCGCGGACCACGTGCTGGACCTCGGTCCGGGCGCGGGCGTCCACGGCGGCCGGATCATGGCGCAGGGCACGCCCGAGGAAGTCGCGGCCAACCACGAGTCGTCGACCGGTCGTTACCTGAGCGGCCTCGAACGCATCGAGGTGCCGAAGAAGCGGCATGCGCTGTCCGACAGCCCCGATCCGCGCACGCTGAAGATCGTCAATGCGCGCGGCAACAACCTGAAGGGTGTGACCGCGGAGTTCCCGGTCGGACTGCTGACCTGCGTGACGGGCGTATCCGGCTCCGGCAAGAGCACGCTGGTCAACGACACGCTGTACGCGGCCGTCTCGCGCAAGCTCTACCAGAGCCATGCCGAGCCGGCCGAGCACGATGAGATCGAGGGCATGGACGCCTTCGACAAGGTCATCAACGTCGACCAGTCGCCGATCGGCCGCACGCCGCGCTCGAACCCGGCGACCTACACCGGCCTGTTCACGCCCATCCGCGAGCTGTTCGCCGAGATGCCTACCGCGCGCGAGCGCGGCTACGGCGCAGGCCGCTTCAGCTTCAACGTGGCCGGCGGCCGCTGCGAGGCCTGCCAGGGCGACGGCGTGCTGAAGGTCGAGATGCACTTCCTGCCCGACGTCTACGTCCCTTGCGACACCTGCTTCGGCAAGCGCTACAACCGCCAGACGCTGGAGGTCCTCTACAAGGGCAAGAACATCTCGGAGGTGCTGGGCCTGACGGTGGAGGATGCGTTGCCGTTCTTCAGCGCGGTGCCGACGCTGGCGCGCAAGCTGCAGACGCTGATGGATGTCGGCCTGGGCTACGTGAAGCTGGGACAGAGCGCGACGACGCTGTCGGGCGGCGAGGCGCAGCGGGTCAAGCTGGCGCTGGAGCTGTCCAAGCGGGACACCGGCCGCACCCTCTACATCCTGGACGAGCCGACGACCGGTCTGCATTTTGCGGACATCGCGCTGCTGCTGAAGGTCGTGCATCAACTGCGCGACGCCGGCAACACCATCGTCATCATTGAGCACAACCTCGACGTCATCAAGACGGCCGACTGGCTGATCGACATGGGTCCGGAGGGGGATCCGGTGGCGGACTGCTGCTCGTCGCGGGAACGCCCGAAGACGTCGCCGCCTGCGAGGCGAGCCACACGGGCCGTTACCTGAAGCCGTTGCTCGCGCGCGGCTGATCCAACACGGCGCCATCTCCATCGCACGGCTCGGTCGTTCGGATCGAGACGACCAGTGAAGTCAGACGGCCGTCTTACGCTTCACCGCAAACGCCAACACCCCCAACCCCAGCGCGAAGAGCAACCAGGTCTGCGGCTCCGGCACACCCGGCACGATGGGCAGGCTGCCGCCATTGCCACCGCTGTTCTGCGGGATCTGAGGCAGGGTGATGATGCCGGGATTCCCGGCGGGCGCAGGGGCGGGCCCGCCACCGGAGAGGCCGCTGCTGCTACCCGGCGTGGTGGGCGCGAGCAGACTGGTATCGGATGTCGCCGTCGGCGGCAGGCCCGCCGTGCGCGCGAAGCTGCCCGGGTCGCCGCCGCCGTCCGCGGCACCGGCTGCCGGCGGTTCGAACATCAGCGGATCGTCTTCATTCTTCGCCGTCTGCGCGCCGCCCGCGGCGGGCTTCAGCTTGCCGCGCGAGATGCGGCTCACATTGCGGCAGACCGTCGGCACCAGGATGCACTGGCCGTCCTCGCAGTACACGAGTCCGCGTTCCAGCGTCTGCTCGGTCCACTTGCCGCGCGTGACGGTCTTGCAGATCGAGCCGGCGCCGAAGTGCATGTCGCGGATCTCGGTGCCGTAGTCGTAGCGGCCGACGATGCTGTCGCGATGGATGTCGACGATCTCGTCGTACTGGCGCTCCGCCATGCGGCTCTTCAGCTTGGCGCGCGTCGCCGGCGGGATGTCCTTGTACCGGTCGACGGCCGCCACCAGATCACCCATGAATGGGTTGACCCCGGGGCGATCCCAGGAGCAGTTCGGCAGCGTCACCGTGGACGCGGCCAGCGCGAATGCGGCCACCAACGACATGACAAGTCTCTTTATTCGGCGGCCGCCTCCGTGAGAACACCTCGTCGGGGTCAGGCCTTGCCGGCAGTCTTTCCTGTATCGATCGGTGGGCTTGAATCACCAGATGTGACAGGAATTGATCGGCAGTGTAGGGAGCGAAACCCCGTCGCTCCGGGCCTTCCCCTCAGCCGGGGGTGTGGTCGCGCGTGGTTTTTGTCACACCGGCCTCACAGTTCGCACACCCGTGGGTAAAAGCACCGGCGGCATGGACAACGCTGCCGTCGGCGGCATTCACTGTTATCGTCTCCGTGTCCCCTGCCAGTCATCGCCATGTCGTCCCCCACCGCCGCCCGCCACGTCCTCTACGTCGAGGACGACCGCATCAACATCGTGCTGATGGAAGAGGTGTTCCGTCTGATGCCCGGTTGGACCCTGGACATCGCCGAGACCGGCGCACAGGCGATGGACGCCCTGTCGCGCGCCACCCCGTCGCTGGTGCTGATGGACATGAACCTGCCCGACATGAACGGTCTGCAGTTGATGGCCCTGGTGCGTGCCCAGCCTCAATTCGCCCAGCTGCGTTGCATCGCGCTTTCTGCGGACGTGATGGATGACCAGCGCCAGCGCGCGCGGGCAGCCGGCTTCCAGGACTACTGGCTCAAGCCGATCGACGTGCGCCAGTTGCGCGCGGCGCTTGAACGGCTCTGAGGCTCGCTGAGCGTGGTCCCTACGGGCCACGAGACGGGCGCAAGACGGACGCACTCCCGGCGCAAGACGGACGCAAAAAGCCCGCGCGAAGCGGGCCTTGTCCGGAATGCGGAAGAGCCTCTCGGCCCCGGCCGCTCAATCCTTCAGGTGGCTGTTGATCAGACGGGTCATCTCGAACATGTCGGCCTTGGCCTTGCCGAAGATTTCCTTCAGCTTGGCATCGGCGTTGATGACGCGCTTCTGCGCCGGGTCCTGCAGGTTGTGCTTCTTGATGTATTCCCAGACCTTCTTCACCACGTCGGTCCGCGGCAGCGGCTTGTCGCCGACGATCGCGGCCAGCGCGGCGCTGGGGGTCAGGGCCTTCATGAAGGCGGCGTTGGGGGTGCGCTTCTTCGCGGGCGCGGCAGCCTTCTTCGCAGGGGCTGCCGCCTTCGTCGCGGGCGCGGCCTTCTTCGCCGGTGCCGCCTTCTTCGCGGGAGCGGCGGCCTTCTTCGCCGCCGGAGCCGCCTTCTTGGCCGGTGCCGCCTTCTTGGCGGGCGCAGCCTTCTTCGCAGTTGCCATTTCGATTCTCTCCATCAAGGGTTGTTGATGTGCCGGGCCCTGGTGAAGGTCTGACGCCTTCGGTACTCGATGGCACCCTGCGCGGGCAATGGTACTGCGCACCTCTGCCATTGAGAAGGCTTTACCGGGGGAAACGGCCCCGAAGTCAACGTGCGGCCCCGTGTTTGTCGCAGGCGCGCATCAATCTCCGCGTGTCCTACGCGCGCCGCACGTCTTCACCTACGGGGTTCCCCGTGGTCATCGCGTCGTGCGCGAGTCGTGTGCGCGCCGGCGCGAGACCGCGATGCGCCGCTCAGTAGACGTCGCGGCGGTAGCGGCCGTCGCGGATGAGGCCGTCGACATCGGCGTCGCCGAGCGACTCGCGCAGCACCGCGTCGACCGCGCCGGCCATCCCTTGCAGGCTGCCGCAGACGTAGAGCGCGGCGCCGTCCGCGATCCACTCGCGCAGCCGTTGCGCGTGGCGCTCGAGCAGATGCTGCACATGCACGCGCTCGATCTGGTCGCGCGAGAAGGCCCAGTCCGCGTGCGCGATCAGGCCGTCGCGCTGCCAGGCGTCGATCTCGTCGCGGTAATGCGCGTCGTGCGCCGACTCGCGTTCGCCGAACAGCAGCCACGCGGGTGCGTTCGACGTGTCCATGCGGGTCATCGCCCGTGCCTTCAGATGCGCGCGCAGTCCCGCCAACCCGGTCCCGTTGCCGACGAGGATCAGCTTGCGATCGGCGTTCCCACCGATGCGGAAGCTCGCATGCGCACGCAGGCGCATGGCGACGGTGCCGTCGAGCGGCAGCCCTTCGGTCAGCCAGCCCGACGAGCGTCCCGGCGTGCCGTCCTCGCGCGTGGTGCGGCGGACCATCAGCTCGACGCGTCCGTCAGCCGGCAGCGAGCAGATCGTGTACTCGCGCGGCCGCTGCGCGTCGTGGTCGACGTCGCCGGCCTGGTCGGCACCCTCGGTCGCGACGCACACCTGCACGAGGTCCCCCGCTTCCCAGACCGGCAGCGGCGAGCCGTCCGCCGGCGTCAGTTCCAGATGGAACACCGGACCGCCCTGGCTGCCCGGATTCAAATGCCGCCGCGCGTTCAGGCGCCACGACGAGTAGACCGGCGTTTCCCATTCCGCCAGATCAGCGGTACCCGCGAAGTGACTGAGCCGTTGGCGCCATTGGGCCAGCGCGTGCTCGTCGGCACGATCGGCGTCGATGCGGTCGAACATCGGCCGCGCGCCGCGCTCGTGCAACCAGGCATCGAGTGCACGCCCGAAGCCGCAGTAATGCGTGTAGGTCGAGTCGCCCAGCGCCAGCACGCCGACCTCGAGCGAAGACAGGTCCAATGCGGGTCCGTCGGCCGCCATCACGTCACGCGCGAATGGCGCGGCGCTGTCCGGCGCATCGCCTTCGCCGTAGGTGCTGGCAATGAACAGCGCATGACGCGCACCGCGCAAGGCGTCGCGATCGATCTCGCCGAGCGACGCCACGCGCACCGGCATGCCGGCCAGGTGCAGCGCCTTGGCGGTCTGCCAGGCGAGTTCCTCGGCCTGGCCGGTCTGGCTCGCGTGCAGCACCAGCACCGTCGGGCCCGCGTCGGCGGCGGGCAGCAACGCGGCAGCGGCGTCGGCCGCCTGCCGCAACCGGCGGCGATGTCGCCACCAGACGGCGGCACACATCAGCAGGTAGAGCGCGACCAGCAGCAAGGCCGTCGCGGGTCGGGACAGGATCGCAGCCATCAGGACATCACAGCATCAGCGCGCGCATCGCCGTGGAGAAACGCTCCTCGAAGCCGCCGCCTTCAGAAGGCGCGCGACGCCGCACCAGCAGCGCGGCCAGTCCGAGGCGCTCCGCGAGCGCGAGGCCCTCGTCCGGGCCGAGCACCATCAACGCCGTCGACCAGCCGTCGGCCCACATCGCGCTGCCGTGCACGACGGTGACCGATGCCAGGCCGTGTTCGATCGGACGCCGGCTGCGCGGATCGATGGTGTGGGAACGCCGCGGCCCGTCGGCCTCGTCGAAGAATTTCCGGTAGTCGCCGGAGGTCGCCACCGACAGGCCGTGCAGCGCGATGCGCACCGGCGCGAGGCCGCAATCGGCGGACGGCGGCTCCAGGTCGACCCACCACGGTTGACCTTCCGGCTTGAGCCCGGCACCGCGCAGCTCCCCGCCGATCTCGACGAGGTGGTCCGGAAGACCCAGCGCCGAGAGGACGGCGGACACGCGGTCGACCGCGAAGCCCTTGGCGATGGCCGACAGATCCAGCGTGGCCGCGCCGGGTTGGGTGAGCACGCGTCGCGCTCCATCCCACGGGACTGAATCCCAGCCGCAATGGACGCGATCGCAGTCCTCGGCCGACGGTGCGCGGAAGCCGGGCGCATCGTGGCGCGGCGCGAGCGCGGTCTCGCCCGAAGGACCGAAGCCCCACAGCGCGACGAGCGCGCCGGCGGTCGGGTCATAGGCGCCATCGCTCTCTGCGGCGATCCGCAGCGCCGCATCGACGACCGTGGCAAAGCCGTCCGGCAACGGACACGAGGTGCCTGCCGCCGCACGATTGAAGCGGCAGAGGTCCGAACCTGCATTCCAACTGCTCATCTGCGCGATCACCTCGTCGCAGGCGTGCACGACGGCCGCCTCGATCGCGGCGAGACGCAAGCCCGCCGGACCGATGAAGCGCGCGGACCAGGTCGTTCCCATCGACTCGCCGGCCAGCGCATGAACGGCCTGTCCGAGCGCCGGCGGCTCGCCCTCGATGCGCAGCGGAACGAGGACGCGCGGCTCGAGCGCGATGCCCGCGCCCCGCGTCGCCATCGTTCCGCGGGTCACGTTCACTTCGGCAGCACCTCGAAGGTGGCGCTCACGCTGGCGCGCTGCACCGGCGCTTCGCGCGTGCCGGTGGGCGCGTTCGGGCCGCGTGCCGGACCGGTGCTCGCGCCGATGAAGTAGCGGCCCGGCTCCGTCCATTCGACGGTGAACTCGCCCTTGGCGTCGGACTTGAGTTCGACCTCGCCGAACTTGTAGCGGTAGCGGTTGCCCTCGCGGATCAGCTTGAGCTGCACGTCGGCGGCCGGCTTGCCGTCCAGCACCAGGCGGAACTTCGTCTTGTCGCCGTGGCTCAGGTCGGTGACCGGACCCAGCGGCAGCAGTTCCAGGCCGTCGCCCTCCGGCTTGAAATCGACCTTGCCGGCCTCTTCCTTGCTGACGAAGGTCTGCTGGCGGTTGCTCATCACCGTCAGCGCGGTGACCTCGGCGTCGGCCGGCACGTCCTTGGCGAAGCTCTCCTTGGTACCGCGGAAGCGCTTGGTCTCGCCGCCCTGCTTGTACGCGCCCATCAGCGACTGGCTGACGTTGCTCACGCGCCAGGTGCCGTCCTGCGTCAGCTTCACGTCGAAGCTCTCGCGGTGACGGGCGGCGCTGCGGTTCTCGGCCTCGACGGTCTTGCCGTCGGGCGCGGTGATGCGCAGCGTCTCCAGCTTGAGCGCGCGCTCGAAGTTGAAGAGGTCTTCCGAGACGGCCGCGTCGAACGACGCCACCGGCTCCTTGCCGTCGAAGGCCGCCTTGTTGGGCAGCAGCCAGGTCATGTGCGCCTGCGCGGTCAGCGGGAGCAGCGCGGCGATGGCCAGCGCGACGGGAGCGATCCGGGCAGCAATCGAAGTCTTCATCATGGTCAGTTCCTCCGTGTCTTGTCGTGGAGCCTGTCGCGACGCGATCAGGGCTTGACCGTCAGTTCCAGCGCGCCGAGCTCGTGCTCGCCCTGCGCCTTCTCCGTCGCGGCGGCCTTGACCGGCCAGGTCAGCGGCAGGCGTTGCACCTCGCGGCCGCCGGCCTCCCGGCTGGACTCGACGACCACTTCGTACTTGCCCGGAGGCAGCGCGGCGAGCGCGGCGCTGGTGTCCAGCGAGATCGCGTGCTCGCCCGGGGCGCGCGTGGCGGCAGTGACGCCGTCGGCGGGCACGGTCAGGTTGCGGCCGCCCTGGCGCCACCACTGGCGCATGTCCTTGAGCCACTTGGTGCCGGCGTTGTTCTGCTTCTTGGTGTCGTACCAGACGGCCAGCTGCGCGACGGCCGGGCCGGATTCGCCGGCCTTCTCGACCCACACGGCAATGTAGGGACGGTGGTATTCGGCAACGTTGAGGCGCGGCACTTCCAGCTTGAGCTGGACGGTGGCGGCCCAGGCGGAGGAGCCCACGGCCAGGGTCCCCAGCGTGCCGAGGGCACCGAGCTGGAGGAGGGTACGACTTGCGGAGCGATTCATGGTCGAGTCTCGGTTGAAGGTCGGGAGGATCCTGGCGGCGGCTCGGAGCGGAAAAAATCAATGGATCAGCAGCAGCGCCAGCAGCGCCGGGATCACGAGACCCAGGCCGACGAGCGGCCAGGTGCTGGGGCGGCTGACCGCATGGAACTTGAGGATCAGCAGGCCGGTGATCGAGAACAGCAGGCAGGCGACGGCGAAGATGTCGATGAACCAGCTCCAGGCCACGCCGGCGTGGCGGCCCTTGTGCAGGTCGTTGAGGTAGGAGATCCAGCCGCGATCGGTGTCCTCGAACTCGACCTCGCCGCTGTCGCGTGCGATGCGGATCCACGCGTCGCCGCCCGGGCGCGGCAGCGCGAGGTAGATCTCGTCGCGGTTCCACTCGGCCTCGCGGCCGTCGATCGCGCGGCCCAGCTCCTTGGTCAGCCACGCGCGAACCAAGACCGGCACCGGCGCCTTGCTGTCGGGCTCGTTGGCGGACTTCGGCTTCAACGGCGCGGCCAGTTCTCCCGGCAGTTGCGCGGTCTTGCTGACGATGGCCGGCTTGGACTCGATGTCGGCCGCGTGGTTCAGCGTGATGCCGGTGACGGCGAACAGGATCATGCCGATCAGGCAGATCGCCGAACTGATCCAGTGCCACTGGTGCAGCTGCTTCAGCCAGCCGGACCGCTTCACGGCGCTGCCCGCAGGGCTGCCGGCATGGCCGCCTGGATTCGTGCGCTTGGGTCCGCTCATGTCTCGGCCCAGAGCCGCAGCAGGTTGTGATAGTGGCCGGTGAGCGCCGTCGTCTCGGCGTCGTCGCCGAGCCGGCCGCGCAGCTTCTGGATGGTCTGGTCGAGCTCGTACAGCATCGCCCGCTGCCAGTCCTGGCGGATCAGGCTCTGCGTCCAGAAGAACGAACAGACGCGCGCGCCGCGCGTCACCGGTGTCACGCGATGCAGGCTGGTGCTCGCGTAGACGATGAGGTCGCCCGCGGGCAGCTTCACCTCGTGCGTGCCGTAGGTGTCGACGACCTCGAGCTCGCCGCCGTCGTACTCGTCGGGCTCGCTCAGGAAAAGGGTGGAGGACACGTCGCTGCGCAGCGGCTGGTCGCTGCCCTGCTGGCGCATGATCGCGCCGTCGACGTGGAAGCCGTAATGCTCGCCGCCCTCGTAGCGGTTGAACAGCGGCGCCAGCGTGCGCAGCGGCAGCGCCGCCGAGATGAACAGCGGATGCCGTGCCAGCACCTCGCGGATGTGCGCGCCGATCTCGCGCGCGGCCGGATGCTCGACCGGCAGCTGCCGGTTCTGCTTGACCTTCGCGCCCTGCTCGCCCACGGTCGCGCGACCGTCGGTCCAGTCGGCGGCGTCCAGGAGCTTGCGCATCTCGCGCACGTCCTGCTTGCTGAGCACTTCGGGGATGTGAAGAAGCATGTCCGGATCGAATCAATTCAGGAGGTGAGGACGGACGACGGCCCGCCCCTGCTAGGACAGGGACGGGCCGGCCGTACGCTACCTCAAACGCTCAGGCGTCGATCAGAAGCCGATGTTGGCCGACAGCGTCGCCGCGCGCGGAGCGCCCAGCACCAGGCGACCGCCGCCGTTGTTCAACGAGCTCATGTACTTCTTGTCGAACACGTTGGTCACGTTCAGCTGCAGCGAGACGTTCTTGTTGACGCGGTAGGCGCCCATCACGTCCATCACGGTGTACGCCGGCAGTTCCGGCAGGCCGGTCGACGGCGCCGCGGCGACGGTGACCACGCGCTTCTGCTCGGACGTGTGACGCGCACCGACGGCGCCGGTCCAGTCGTTCCACTGGTACGACGTCCACAGCGTGGCGGACCACTTCGGCGACCAGCGCACGCCGTCCGTCACCGTCTGGGTGGGGTTGGTGGCGGTGGAGGCGGCGCGCTGGTTGATCTGCTTGGTGTCCATGGTCTGGACGCCGGCGGTCACCTGCCAGAAGTTGGTGAGCTGACCCACTGCGGCCAGCTCGATCCCTTGCACGCGGGTCTTGCCGCCTTGCGTGGCGACGTTGGTCAGCGCGTCCACGCTCACCTGGCCGTCGTTCTCGCTGCGGTACAGCGCGGCCGTCAGGTTCAGGCGCTTGCTCAGCAGGTCCCACTTGGTGCCCAGCTCGACGTTCTTCGTCTCCTGCGCATCGGCAGCCGTGCTGGCCTGACCCGAGGTGCTGAGCGAGAAGTTGGCGCTGCCGGGAGGCGTCAGCGAGTTGGCCACGGCGGCGTAGACCGTGCCGTTGTCGGCCAGCTTGTACACGGCACCCAGGTTCCAGCTGGTGATCCACTTGCCGGCGTTCAAGCGCGAGGTGCTGATCGTGTTGATGTTGGAGCCGGTCGCGGCGCCCTGCGCCAGGACCACCGAGCCGGTGGTGGTCTTGATCTTGTAGTGCTCGGTGCGCACGCCCAGCGTGAGCTTGAGCGCGTCGGTCACGGTCAGCGTGTCCAGCGCATAGATCGCCTGCGTGATGGTGCTGCCTTCGCTGTCCGCGCCCGTGCGGTAGGGCATGCCGAGCACGTCGTTCGCGTTGGGGTTGTACAGGTTGGCCGCGGGGTTGGCGATGGCGGTGTAGCCGACGCCATTGATGCTCTGGGTCGTGGTGCCGAAGCCCAGGCTGTCCTGGCTTTCGTACATCAGCTCGACGCCCGTGGCCAGGTCATGCTTGATGCCGCCGGTGTTGAACGCGGCGTTGATGCTGGTCTGGTTGGCCAGGATCTCGTTGGTCTGGTCCACGCGCTGACGCGAGCGGGCGATCTGCCAGGTCGACGGGTCCGCGGTCACGATGCCGGCGGCGGTGCCCGTGCCCGGCACGTTCGTGATGCCGACGATGCCGGTGATGACGCGGTCCATGTGGGTCCGGCCATAGCGTGAGGTGTTGCGCACGGTCAGGCCGTTGCCGATGTCCATCTCCAGCTTGGCCGTGACCATGTCGGCCTTGACCTTCTCGCGGTCGTTGCGGCTGCCGTAGTAATTGTCGGAGTCCACTTTGGCGGCGGTCTTCAGCGCGTTCAGACCCGCGATGACTGCGGGCGTCGCGCCCGCGGCCGGGTTCGCGACGGTGAACCCTTCCCAGCCGATCGCCGGGATGCCGCCGTCCGGCACATTGTTCTGACGCACGTGCTGCGAGTACAGGAAGAAGCGCGTCGGCGTGTTCAGGCCGAAGGCGATCCCCGGCGCGATCGCGTGCGTCTTGCGATCCACGATGTCGCGACCCGGCACGCCGTTGTCCTGCCACACGGCATTCAGGCGCACGGCGGTGTTGTCCATCACCTTCTGGTTCACGTCGATCGAGGCGCGCTTGCGGCTGGCATCACCGACCGTGATCACGCCGTCGATCGAGTTCTCGATCTGCGGCAGCTTGCTGATCAGGTTGATGTAGCCGGCGGACGCGCCGCGGCCCGTGTCGGCGCCCGAGGGGCCCTTCACGACTTCGATCTGCTCGATATTGAACACGTCGCGCGTGACCGCGCCCAGGTCGCGGATGCCGTCGACGAAGGTCGAGGTGCTGGCCGAGAAGCCGCGCATCTGGAAGGTGTCGCCGGCGGAGGTGTTGCCGTTCTCACCCAGCTGCATCGTGATCCCGGGGGTGTTCTGCAGCGCGTCGATCAGCGAGACCGCGCCCTGCTCCCGCAGCACTTCCTTCTTGATCACCGAGATCGTCTTGGGCGTTTCCAGCAGCGGCTGGGTCAGCTTCGAGGACGCGCTCTTGTCGGTCTTGTAGTCGGACTGGGCCGTGCCTTCGACCTTCACCTGCGGCAGGTAGGGCGCGGCGGCGGCGGAAGCGGTCGAGGCGTCTGCGGGTGCCGGGGTTTCGGCGGCGTGGGCCAGCGGGAAGGTCAGGGAGGCGGCCAGTGCGGCCAGCGGGGCCACCGCATGCTTGCGGCTCTTGATGTAGCGGGACATGGAATCGAGCTCCGAGGGAAGTTCTTGTTGGAATCGGCTCGGCTGGCTGCGCGTGCTGGCGGCGTCGTCCCGACGCTTCACGGCGCACGGTGGCGAGGCCCCTCCCTGGTCGCGACTGGCTGGCGGTGGCGGGTGATTGAGGCCGGACGGGTCTCAAAGGCCGCAAATGCTAAGCATTCTCATTTGAGTGTGTCAAAGATTTGCGTTGCGGAGGTCGTTGCGCGTGGCGAACGCGCGACGTCCCTGTTTCTGTTCTGTAAAGCACAAAACCCGCGGGACGCTGGCGCGTCGCGCGGGTTTCGGGGAAGAGACCGACGGGCAATCCATGCCCGTCGTCGTCCTCAGTTCAGCGGTTCGGCCTTGCTTTCCGGAGACACGGGCAGCTTGGGCGCCGTCTTGAGGCTCCAGATCATCGTGATCGCCAGGATCGCGACCACGACGCCCAACGAGAGCAGCACCGGGATCTTGATCACGTCGATCAGCATCATCTTCGCGCCGATGAACACCAGCACCACCGCCAGGCCGTAGCTGAGCAGATGGAACTTGGACGCCATCGCCGCCAGCAGGAAGTACATCGCGCGCAGGCCCAGGATCGCGAAGATGTTGGAGCTCAGCACGATGAACGGATCGTTGGTGATCGCGAAGATCGCCGGGATCGAGTCCACCGCGAAGATCACGTCGGTCATGCCCACCAGCGCGATCACCAGCAGCATCGGCGTGGCGATGCGCTTGCCGTTCTCCAGCGTGAAGAAGCGCTCGCCGTCGAAGTTCTTGCTCACCGGCAGCACGCGGCGCAGCAGCTTCAGCGCCGGGTTGTCCTCGAGGTCGGGTTCCTGGCCGGCCGCCCACCACATCTTGATGCCGGTGATCAGCAGGAAGGCGCCGAAGAGATAGAGGATCCAGTGGAACTGCGCGATCAGCCAGCCGCCCACCAGGATCATCACCGTGCGCAGCACGATGGCGCCGATGATGCCCATCATGAGCACCCGCTTCTGGTAGGCCGAGGGCACCGCGAAGTAGGTGAAGATCATCAGGAAGACAAAGATGTTGTCGACCGCCAGCGACTTCTCGATGAGATAGCCGGTGATGAACTCCAGCGCCTTGGTGTTGGCGAGTTCCGTGCTGCCGGTGCCGTCGCGCACGGCCCACCAAAGCAGGCCCATGAAGGCGACGCTCAGCGCCACCCACACCAGCGACCAGTTGATCGCTTCCCTGACGCCCACGTCATGCGCGCCCTGCTTGCGCAGGACGACGAAGTCCAGGATGAGGGACACCACGACGATGCCGACGAATACCACCCACAGCCACATGGGGACGATCGTGCTCATGAGAGCTCCTTGCAAGAGGCGGACGGCGTGCCCGAGCATGCGCCGTCCCGGTTTCAACGACAACGCACCGCCACGAGGGCGGCACGGTGCGGCCGAAGGGTCTTGCAAGGCTGATGCGGTTCGCGGTCTGGCGACCTTGCGAATCCGGCATCAGGTGCAGGGCCCGGCTGCCTTCACGGCAACGTCTTGACGGGCGTCTGCCGCGGCCTGGGCCGCGCGGCTACTCCCCTTCGGAAGGTTCGAATTATCCTGCGTTGTTGTCGATTTCAAGTTCGTATTTTCCTGATGATCGATGCCGGTATGCTGAGCGCATGAAAACGCTGACCCGTTGGATGCTGCTGGCCGCCGCGCTGCTGCTGGTGGCGCATCTCTATCCCGGCGTGCAGGTGAAGGGCTTCGTCACCGCACTCATCGCGGCCTTCGTGCTCGGTCTGTTCAACACGATCCTGCGACCGGTACTGGTCCTGCTCACGCTGCCCGTGACACTGCTGACGCTGGGGTTGTTCCTCTTCGTCATCAACGCGCTGCTGTTCTGGGCGACGGCCAGCGTGCTGGACGGCTTCACCGTCGCCGGTTTCAGCGCGGCCTTGATCGGCTCGCTGATCTACTCGCTGTGCGGCATGGCGATCGACGTGCTGATCGAACGCCTGTTCCCCGACAGCGAGTGACTCGCGGTCAGGGCTCGGCGCCCTGCGGCACGCCGCGCGGATACATCTCCATCAACATCTGGCGACGCTCGTAGCGCAGGTCGCGCAGGCGCGAGTCGATCACCGAAGCCTCGAACTGGTCGGCTGACCTCGCGCGGCCCTGCCGCTCCGCGGAGGCCAGACGGTCGATCGCTCCGGTGATGTCACCGAGCGCCGCCCGCGTCTCTCCCTGCGCGCGCAGCGACCGCAACGGTTGACCCAGCTGCTGCCACAAGGTGCCGCTTTCCTGCCATGCCAGCGCATCCTGCGCATGCAGCGCGAGGTGCGTCTGCAGCGCCTCGGCGGCTTCACGCTTCACCTCCGGGCGTGGATCCGCCTGCGCCAGGTCGGCACGGATCATCAGCATCGGGCGCGAGCGTTCGTTCTTCAACGGCTCCAGCGCCGCGAAGCCGGCTTCAGGCTTCCCGCGAGCCACTTCCAGTTCAGCGTGCGCGTAGACCAGCAGGCGCTTCGCGCCCGGATCGGCTCCCAGCAGACCGGCCAAGGCATCGGCGGTCTTCAAGGTGGCCTCGGCGCGGGAGAAGTCGCGCAGCTTGATCGAGGCCAGTGCGCTGGTATAGCGGGCGGCCAATTGGTCGATGTTCTTCTCTCCGGCCCGCGATCCGGCGTCCAGGCCCTGGAGCACCCGCCAAGGGTCGGTCCGCTGGTCCATCAACACCTTCGCACGCGCCGCCATCAAGGCATGTTCCGAAGTGCCGACCAGCCTGGCCTGGCTGCTCGTGCCCAGCCGTGCCTTGGCTTCACCGATGCGTTCGCTGGTCAGCGGGTGACTGCGCAGGTAGGGGTAGGCGCCCGAGTCCATCAGGTGATAGGCCTGTTCCATGCGCTCGAACATGCTGGCCATGCCGGCCGGCTGGTAGCCGGCCTGCGTCATCACCTGGAAGCCGACCCGATCGGCCTCGCGTTCCATGTCCCGCGAGAAGTTCAGCTGTGCCTGCGCCGCCGCCGCCTGGCTGGTGACGATGGCCGCCTGCGCACCGTCGATGCTGCGGCTCTTCGCCGCGGCCAGGACACCCAGCAGCAGCCCGACCGTGGCCAGCGCGCTGGTGCGGGCGTCGCCGACGATGCTGCGTGCGATGTGCCGCTGCGTGACGTGCGACAGCTCGTGCCCCATCACAGAGGCCAGTTCGTCGCGCGCGCCGGTCATCGCGATCAGGCCCAGATGGATGCCGACGTAGCCACCCGGCAGCGCGAAGGCGTTCACCGAGCGGTCACGGACCAGGAAGAGTTCCCAGGCGAAGCGGTCACTGGTGTCATCGCTGATGTTGCCGAGGCGGCGCGCGGCGTCCACCAGCGGCTGCCAGGTGTTCTGCGCGTACTCGAGCAGCAGCGGATCGTCGATGTAGTCCGGGTCCGGGCGAATCTGCCGCATGACCTGGTCGCCAAGCTTCTTCTCGGCGCTGATGCTGACGTCGGCCGACACCGAGTCGCCCAGCGCCGGCAGGTTCACCTGCGCGACGGCGCCCTGGCCGAGCAAGGCTGCGCTGAGCAGCGCCGCCAGGCAGCGTCGGGTGAAGGGAATGGGGTTCGTTCGCTTCAAGGGATCTCCAGGGCCGGACCTATGATGACAGCTCTTCGGTTTCGCGATTGTTGCCGCGCTCATGAGCTCGCCTCTGACCCATTTTGACGCCAACGGACAAGCCCACATGGTGGACGTCTCCGGCAAGGATGTCACGCACCGCGTGGCCCGGGCCTCGGGCCGCATCCGGATGAAGGCCGAGACGCTGGCGCTGATCCGTGATGGCAACGCCAGGAAGGGCGACGTGATCGGGGTGGCGCGCATCGCCGCCATCCAGGCCGCGAAGCGGACCTCGGACCTGATCCCGCTCTGCCACCCGCTGCCGATCACGCGTGTCGCCGTCGAGTTCGAGCTCGATGAGCCGGCCAATGCCGTGATCTGCACCGCGCAGGTCGAAACCCTGGGACGCACCGGCGTCGAGATGGAAGCGCTGACCGCCGTGCAGGTCGGTCTGCTGACCGTCTACGACATGTGCAAGGCGGCGGATCGCGGCATGGTGATGGAGCAGATCCGCGTGCTGGAGAAGCAGGGCGGGAAGTCGGGCGAGTGGCACGCCGAGGTCTGAGCGCTTTGCGCCGCCTCTGAAGGTCCTCACCCTCCTCAAGGACGCGGTCAGCGCAATTCGCGGAAGCTGTATTCGCGCTGCGGCGGTTCGCATTGGAACGGCTTTGCCGCCGCACCGAGCGCGACGACTTCCTCGCATTCGCCGAGCCATTCCTCGCTGGCCGCATTGCGGAATTCGCGCAGCCGCTGCACCAGGTAGCGGGCCTTGTCGGTTTCGCCCACCGCGTTGAGCGACTTCGCCCAGGCCATCAGCAGGCGGGTGTCGATCAGATGGTGCCCAGTCTGCCGTGACGCCTCGAGCGCCACCGCGCCGGGAGGCTGCACGGTCGCTTCGGCATAGTCGGCCTGCAGTGCGAAGAGCGGAGAGCGCTGGCCTGCGAGGATTCGATCGTCGAGCGACGCGGCGCCCGCCGGCGGCGCATAGATGTGGACGATGCGCAGATAGTCGACGACCACCAGCGGCACCGCCGCCGTGATGGCCAGTCCGAGCACGGCGAGTGCTGGGCGCCGAGACACCGGCGCATCCGCTGGCCGCGCGACCGGAGCGCTTCCCGGCACATCGGCGGTCCGCTTTCCCGACAGGCACAGGCCGAAGGCCAGCGCGGCAGGCAGGAGGAAATAGGCATACCAGAGTGGGTACTCGACTTGGCTATGGACGCCGATCATCGCGACGAGCATGCCGGCACAGTGCCCGGCGGGTCCGCTTTGAATGGCGCGCCAGAGCCCCGTCGCCAAGCCCCAGGCCAGCAGGCCGAGCGTCAACAATCCCAACGGCAGGCCCATCTCGACGAGCAACTGCATCTCGAGGTTGTGCGTGTGGTCGAAGAACGCCACCGGCCGATCCGGGAAGGGTGTCAGGGTCCAAGCCAGGTTGAAATCTCCCCAGCCCGAGCCCGTCAGCGGGTACTGCTCGAGCAGGCCGACGGCGTTCTTGAGAATGGCGAGACGCGACGGCGACCCGGCGCCTTCGTCGGAAAGCCGCGACTGTGCACGGAAGGCGTGATGACCCCCTGCGGCGTACAGGTCCATCAGGCCCCAGCAGATCCCGAACATGGCCGCGGTGGAGACCAACGCGATTCGGACACGAGGCGCCAGCCGCCCATCGATCGCCCCCCAGATCACCAGCAGGGCAATACCGATCCATCCGGTTCGGGAACCGCTGAGCACCACGCAGAACACGAACAGGAACAGCATCACGTACAGCGCTGCCGTTCCCGCCTGCACGCTGCGGAGCCGCCGGCCCAGCCAGCCGCCCTGCTCCAGCCAGACGGCGCCGACACAGGCCCACATCAGCAGACTGGCGAGGTGATTGGGTTGCCGCATGTTCCCGACGGCACTGCCGACGACACCCGATCGCGCGATCAGGACACCGTTGGCCAGCTCCGGGAAGAACATCTGCACGATGCAGACCACCACGCTCAGCAGTCCCGCGCCGACGAGCGCGACACAGAAGAGCGTCAGCACCGCATCGCGCTGCCGGGTCGTGACCGCGCCACCGACCTGCACCGCCACCAGCGCGCCGAGCAGCATCGCCATGCTCGTGAGCGTCATGGACCAGGGGAGTCCATGCGTGAAGGGCGCGACGGCCGCCACGGCCGTCATCAACAGCAGGCCAAGCGACACGCCGTCAGGCCGCCAGCCGGCCTCCAGGGAGCGTCCCCACGCCAGTCCCGCGACCAGCAAGCCGAGGCCCGCGAACGCTGCCAGCTGGTTGTATAGCGTGGCAGATGGCGTCTGGTTGTAGGCGATCAGCGGCGCCAGCGTCACGCCGATCAGCAGCCCGAGGAGGGTCAGGATCTGGCGGTGAGGCGCGATGGCGGCGGCGGGAAAATCGGCGGCGGGCGCCGTCGCGGCAAGCGTCATGGACGATCCGGGTCGTGAGGTCAGGGCGGAACTCTAACGCCCGACGCGGCGCATCCGCCGCGCGGGATCAGAAACCGTCGAGCGGTGCGAAACCGACGGGGTCTCCGCTGGTCTTGTCGATCAGCACCGACCAGTCGGTGCTGCGCGCGATCATGGGGATCACAGCGAGTTGCTCCACGGGTTTGCCCGTCCGGGCGATGGCCTCATCCAGGGCCGCACGGTCCTTGGCACGGGCCATTAGCGGCTGGAGCTGTCGCGCCACCTTCAACGCCTGTTGGCGGCCCTCGGCGCCCCAAGGGCGCCAGAACAGCGGACGCGAGCCGATATCGGAGCCTGCCAACGCATTGAATATGACATCGCCGCGCTCCGTGTCCGACGGTTCGGCGGTGGCGACCAGGCGCGGCCCGTCCAGCGACAACGACCGCAGGCCTTCGACCGCGCGAGGGAGTTCCTCGCTCGCCACGTCATTGGCGGTCGTGACACGGAAGCGCTGCCCCTCCAACGCCAGCACCGCCGGGCGGGCGATGTAGACAGTGTGCAGCCCGTATCCCAGAGCCGCCAATTGCAGGGCAACGATGATCGTCAGGTCGCGCTTGAGCTCGCGCATCGGTTTGCGGATGTCGAAGATCGCCAGCGTGATCAACGGCCCCATGACGATGTCCACCCCCATCACGAGGAAGAGCAGCTTTTCGCCCCCGGAGATGACGCGATAGGGCCATGGATACCAGAGCAACAGCACCAGCGCTGCCACGAGTGCCGCGACCACCAGGCAGCTGAGTAGATGGACGGCGGAGGCGCCCGCACGGCGCCGCCATTCGAAGGGGGCTTTCATGGATGTCGTCATCAAAACCAGCCGTAGGACCAGAAACGAAAACTGAGGAACTGCTCGCCGATCGGCTTCTTCATCGGCTGACCAGTATGCAGGTGCGGGATGTCGTCCGGAACTTCCATGAGCGCTAGGCCGGTGGTCGTCACCAGCGTCGACAGGACGAGCGCACTTCCAATCACTCGCGGCAGCGCACGTTGCGCGGTCTCGGTCGGCTTCGCCGCGGGTCCGAGCGACATCAACAGCGCTACCAGCACCGCGATCCACATCTGCGAGATCGGCATGACCCAGTTGCCGGAAAAACCGCTGTCCACGAGCATCGACACCGTCGCAGCCAGCAGAGCGCAGGCTAGCACCGGCTGGTGGACTACCAGTCGACGGACTCGACTGAAGGCCCGCCGCAGGAATCTGACCGCGAGCCAAAAGATCAGCAGCGTGGCGGGAAGTCCGTACTCCGACAGCACCATCACGTAGACGTTGTGGGGATGGCCCGCGATCAGGTTGACGGTGTTGGTGAAGTGCATCGGCCCCACGCCCAGCCACGGTGAGGTCGCGAACAGGCTCAGCGCCTGATTAACCAGGAAGCCGCGGAAGTGGGGGCTCAGAATGTTGTCGGTCATCGCCTCGGAGGCGTGCTGGAACCAGAACACCCACAGCAAACCCATGACGACGGCGCCTGTGCCCAAGGTCCCGACAATCGTCAGCACATACCGCGCGCTCGCACGGCCGAAGACGGCAACCGTGACGACCGCGCCTACCAGCAAGGCAAGGATGGAGGCGCGGGCCAGATACAACGACAGGATCGCGCCACCGGTGACCAGCGCAATGCCGGCGGCCGCTTTCAGCCAACGCGGTGCGCCGGGCCTGAGCAGCACGACGCCCGCCAGCGGCAAGGAGATCGACTGCACATGGTTGAGGAAGCGACCATTGTCGAAACCGAAGATGATGTCCCACGGCGAGAAGAGCTCGCGTTGCAACACTGCACCGACCAGCAGGATGAGGGTCCAGATCACGCCATAGGCCGCCGCGCCGACGGCCACCACATCGAGGAATCGATCGCGCACCTGGGCATCATCGGTAAAGCATCGTGCCAGTGTCCGAGCGAGCAACAGCAAGCCGATAAAGAGCGCCACCTCCCGGAGGGCGATGAGCGGATGCGCGGCATGCAGGCAGGACGCGCCGATCAGCGCGGCCAACACGAGGTGCGGGCCCAGAACAGAAAGCTCTAAGGGGGCGAGCATCTTGGCGTCGAGAAGGCCCACGCGCATGCCGCGATCAGCAGTACCAGCAGCTGCGCGACGCGGGAGAAGTCATGCGGCCCCAAGCGACCCGGCCAAGCACTGTGCATCAACGGCACAGCCCAGAGCAACACCGCCAGCGCAATCAGCAGCCAGCGGGTCATGCGCATTGAGGAGATGAGAGGCGTTTTCAAGGCTAGCCAAATGGTAACGCCGCAGCTCCGCCCGACGCAGGGCAGCGGAACGACCAATGAAAAGGGAGCCCAAGGGCTCCCTTTCAAGAAGATGGCATTGAAGCCATCCGCTGATCTGTTTAGACCAGATTAGGTCGGCTTGCAGGAAGCCGGCAGGTACTTCAGGGCGATGCCGGTGGTTTCGTCGCCGCCGTTGGAGCAGGTCCACTTCATTTGGTCGGCGGTGGTGCTTTCGCGGGTGCCGGTCAGAACCAGGTTCTTGCCGTCAACGCCGGCGCCGATACCGGTGGTTGCAGCCTTGGCGGCCAGCGTCACAGACGTGTCGGTGCCCTTCGTGTACGTCAGCGACTGGACGTACTTTGTCGAGTTGAATTCCAGACCGAGCTTCGTGCCGTCAGCCGGGAAAGAGCCGTTCACCGACAGCCATTCCTGGATGGCAGCCTTGGGCTGGCTGGCCACACCGATGATTTCCGTGACCTTGGACTTCTTGATGTAGTCCGAGTAGGCCGGCAGAGCCACGGCAGCCAGAATACCGATGATCGCCACGACGATCATCAGTTCGATCAGGGTGAAACCTTGTTGAACGCGCTTCATAAAAACTCCAGAGAGGAAGTGGGGGTAGAGACAAACCCAATGTACGCAGGGCTCGTGCCAGCCGTCGAACTCCCTGATCTGTGCATGACATCACGGACTGGCGGCCGTGCGCCGGACTTCAAGTGACGCTTTTTGTCAGTCAGCTGCCCAGATTTGTCACCCGCGATGTCCCTGACAAGGTTTGTCAGATCGCTTCGTTCACCCGCTCTTACGTTCAGAAACGACACAGCCCGCGGCGGTCGTCCGGCGCGGGCTGCGATCAGCAAAACCATTGCTGAAGTTCGTCAAACGAGCAAAAACTCCTGGAAGTTCTCCAGCGCCGAGATCCTGTGCGTGGTGCGCAGCGCCCGCACAGCGTCCATGACCGCAGCACGCTCTCCCGGCTTGATGTGAGTGATGTGCACATCGATCGCACCACCGAGTTTCTTGAGCTCTTCCCGGAGCGTCGTCGGGCACAAGTGCTTGCTGATGCCGGCCAGCCCACATTCCTCATCGCCGAATGCACACTCGATGATCAAGTGCGCCACCTTGATCTCAGAAAGCCGCTGCCAGAGCGCCGGGTTCGGGCCGGTGTCACCGGTGAAGACCCAGTGCCCCACCGCGCCCCCATCGACAGCAAATCCCACCGCTGGCACCGTGTGTGCGGCGCTGATGACCTCGATGCGTCGATCCGCCCCCAGGTCCAGCCGGTCACCGACGGCAAATTCGTGGAATGTCAGTGCCGGTCGCTCGGGTGACGGGAGGCGTGTGAAATCAGGCCAGATCACACCGTTGAACACGTGCGCGCGTAGTGCTTGCAGCGTTTCGGGCAGTGCGTGTACCTTGACTGGGGGCGACCAGCCTGCGCGCGTCGGCGCTGGACGGTGTCGGCCAACAGTCCGATCGCCAGCACATGGTCCAGATGCGAATGCGTGACCAGGATGTGGTCCACCTCGACCATCGCGTCCACGGTGAGCTCAGCCACGCCGCTGCCGGCGTCGATGAGCACATCGTCGTCGAGCAGGAAGGAAGTGGTCCTGTAGCCGGCCGCCAGGGCTCCGGCGCAACCGAGCACGCGAATCTTCATGCGGGAGACTGTAGAGGCACCCTCGAGCGGCGCTAAGCGCCGAATCCTCGATTCGAAGATTTATTGCTGTCGCTTACGCGACCTCGGCCCGATGCCGTGAAAACATGCACGCGCGTAGGTGTTCGCCCGACAAAAGCGAATCATCTCGATACAGGATGGCGCGCCAAAACCACGCCCGTCCCACGAGCCGCCAGAAGCGAAAAGGGCCCCACAGGGCCCTTCCAATCGCGATGGCCACGATCAGGCTTGAACAAACTGCATCTGTGTACCCGCCAGTTCAATCACGTCGCCGTTCTTCAGGGGAACCGATTCGGCCGTCAAAGGCGCGCCATTCACCACCGGTCTAGCACCGCCCTCAACGTGCGCGAACACATAGCCGCTTGGCCGCTTGGTGATCGACGCCACCTGGACACCGGGCTTGCCCACGGTCGTCACGACCTTGGTGAGCGAAACCTCGCGACCTGCGGCGGGTCCGTTCAGCACCTTGATCGCGGCTGGCGCTGTCGACACCGGGGCTGGGCCCAATCCACCGAACGACGACGGCAGACCGAAGCCGCTGCTCGGGGCAGTGCCGGGGCGCAGGATCATCGTCTTCTCGTAGTCAGCGTTGTCTTCGATCAGGAACTTGATCTTGTACTTGCCGACCTCGATCACATCGCTGTGCGACAACAACTGCTTCTTGATCGCCTTGCCGTTGATGTACGTGCCGTTGGTCGAGTTCAAGTCCTCGATGAAGACATCCGCCCCGACCATCTGCAGCACGGCGTGTTCGCCGCTGACCGCCAGGTTGTCGATGACGATGTCGTTGTACGGCCGCCGGCCGAGCGTGGTCTTGTCCTTGGTGATCTGCACTTCCTTGATCACCACACCGTCGAGCGACACCACCAGCTTGCCCATGCTTGACCTCGAGTCCTGTCTTTATTTGTAGAGGGCCGCCTCAACGGCGCCCATTGTTGCGACTGAATGGCCACCACGCCCATGGCTTGGTGCGACTTTCCGCGCGAACCAGAACGATCGCAATATTATCCTTGCCGCCCATGTCATTGGCCGTGTCCACCAGCGCCTGCGCCGCTTCGGGCAGATCGTTGTGGCTTTGAAGCACTTGCGCAACGCTGACGTCATCGACCATGTCGGAAAGACCATCGCTGCACAGCAGGATCTGATCCCCGGGCAGCAACTCGTGCTGGTGTACCTCCAGCATCACCGTATCCTCGACGCCAACGGCTCGCGTGACCAGATTCTTGTTGCTGCTGAAGACGGCTTCTTCCGGCGTCAGTAGACCTGCATCGAGCTGTTCCTGCAGCAACGAATGGTCACGCGTCAGTTGCACGAGCTGGCCTTCTCGAAATCGATAGGCCCGCGAATCGCCCACGTGTCCCAGCAACAGGCTTTGCTCCCGGAACACGGCCAGCACCAGCGTCGTCCCCATGCCCGCATAACGCGGATTGGTATTGGCGGCGTTGAAGATCGCCCGGTTGGCGTTGTCCACGCAGATGTCCATCGCGCGCCGAACATCGATGTCGGTCGCATGCTGACCGGCTTCGGCCAGCCATCGCCCCAGCTCCGACTTGATGAAGGTCGTCAGCATCTGGCTGGCCACCTCCCCGGCGTTGTAGCCCCCCATGCCATCAGCGAGCACTGCGAGCCCGACACCCGGTTCCAGGGCAACCGAGTCTTCATTGTTGTCGCGCACACGACCGGTATCGGTGGCGCTGAAGAACTCCAGGGTCATGTCTTGCTGGCGGGATCGGCTGGGGGAAGGGGATTGTGCACTGCGCCCTGGGACTGTAGCCGCAAAGTTTGCTCGAATGCCTGTCCCGCCGGTGGGGGGTGTGGCGCCTGTGCTATTGGCCAGTTCCACCGGAATCTGGCTCAACACCGACTCCAGATCCTGTGCCAGCGTATCACCGCGCTGGTATCGCAATTCCGGGCGTTTTTCCAGCGACAGCGCCACGACCATCGCCAGCGACTCCGGCAGTTCGGGCCGGAGCCGCCGCACATCCGGCGCTGGCTGATTCATGATCTGGTGCATCAGCGTGGCCATCGACTCGGTCTGGTGCGGCAGATGACCGGTCAGAAGCTGGAACAGCATGGCCCCCAGCGAATAAAGGTCACTGCGACCATCCACCTGCAGACCTGCCAGTTGCTCCGGCGACATGTAGGACGGCGTGCCCAGGACCAGTCCCGTGCGCGTCCGGCTGCCGTCCGCGACACGCGCGATCCCGAAGTCCATGATCTTCACGCTGCCGGACTCCCGTTCCAGCATGACGTTGGCGGGCTTGATGTCGCGATGGACGACGCCATGACCGTGCGCGTACTGCAGCGCCCGCCCCAGGCGCGCCCCCAGCAGCAGCACCTCGCGCAGGGGCAGCAGCTGCCCGGGTCGCGTGTGGTGGCTCAGGTCCTGTCCGACGACGTATTCCATCGCGATCCAGGTTTCGCCGGCGCATTCGCCGGCGTCCAGTACGCGCAGGATGTCGGGATGATCCAGGTGCCGGGCCGCGCTCGCCTCACGCATGAAGCGGTCCCGGACGTCGATCAGGTCCTCCGGCGCGAACTCGCGTTGCAGCGCCAGGCGCTTGATCGCGACGGTCCGGCCGTTGCGGCGATCCACGGCACGATGGACGACCGCCATTGCGCCGCGCCCCAGCTCCTCGCCGATCTCGTAGTCGTCGAGTGCCACGCCGGCAGCGCGTGGCATCGGCTGCGTCGTCGGCAGGGTGTCGGACGCACCCAGTCCCTCGTCGTCAGACGCACCCCGGCCCAGCAGTCGCTTCAGGAAGCCGGAGGCGCTCATGACATGGCGGGCCCTTCGTCAGGCTTGCGCCGGCCGGCGCGCGGCCAGCAGCTTGCCGACGAGCAGGACGAACAGCGCGCCGCCGACGCCCAGGGCGTAATACACCTGCGGCAACACTTCCGTCGTGCCGGGCTTGCTGCCCGGCTGCATCGGCACCCAGCTGTTGAGGGCCGGATCGGTCACCAGCATCGTGCCGGCGATCCACCCCAGCAGCATCGCGCCGAGCGTGATCACGATCGGGAACTTGTCCATCAGCTTGATGACCAGCTGGCTGCCCCAGACGATGATGGGGATCGACACCAGCAGGCCGAAGATCACCAGCGGCATCTGATGCTGGCCGCCCGCGCCTTCGGCGGCGCCTGCGATCGCGATGACGTTGTCCAGGCTCATCACGAAGTCCGCAATGATGACGGTCTTGACCGCGCCCCAGAGCTTGTCGCTCGCTTCCAGCTTCTCGTGGCCGTCCTCAGCCTCCGGGATCAGCAGCTTGATGCCGATCCACAGCAGCAGCACACCGCCGACCAGCTTCAGGAACGGCAGCTTGAGCAACGTCAGCGCAAAGAAGATCAGCACGACGCGCAGCACGATGGCACCGGCGGTCCCCCAGAGGATGCCTTTGGTGCGCAGATTGGGCGGCAGCTTGCGGCAGGCAAGCGCGATGACGACGGCGTTGTCGCCGCCGAGCAGGATGTCGATCAGGATGATCTGGCCGACGGCGAGCCAGAACTCGGGGCTGGTGAGCATGTCCATGTGGGGGAACCCGCGCCGGGCCTCGCGCAACGAGGGCCCAGTCTAAAGCGTTGGAGGGGCAAACGAAGGAAGGGGCCCGATGGGCCCCTTCATTGGTTCGGGGGTGCGGCTGGATTGTCCGCGCCCGCCCCCGAAACCGCAGTGCGTGAAATTACGCAGCAACGGCTTCTGGCATCAGGTTTTTCCTGCTACTTACAGCAGGCCTTTCAGCAGCTTGGCCATTTCGGACGGGTTGCGCGTCACGGTGAAGCCGCACTCTTCCATGACGGCGAGCTTGGCGTCGGCCGTGTCGGCACCGCCCGAGATCAGCGCGCCGGCGTGGCCCATGCGCTTTCCGGGAGGCGCGGTCACGCCGGCGATGAAGCCGACCACCGGCTTCTTCATGTTGGCCTTGCACCAACGGGCGGCTTCCGCTTCGTCCGGTCCGCCGATCTCGCCGATCATGATGACGGCGTCGGTGTCCGGATCGTCGTTGAAGGCTTGCATCACGTCGATGTGCTTCAGACCGTTGATCGGGTCACCGCCGATGCCGACGGCCGAGGACTGGCCCAGGCCGATTTCGGTCAGTTGCGCCACCGCTTCATAGGTCAGCGTGCCCGAGCGCGAGACCACGCCGATGCGACCCTTGCGATGGATGTGGCCGGGCATGATGCCGATCTTGATCTCGTCGGGCGTGATCAGGCCGGGGCAGTTCGGGCCCAGCAGCAGCGTCTTCTTGCCGCCGGCCAGTTCCTTGGCCTTCATCTTGTTGCGCACTTCCAGCATGTCACGGACGGGGATGCCTTCCGTGATGCAGATCGCCAGGTCCAGGTCGGCCTCGACGGCTTCCCAGATCGCGGCGGCGGCGCCGGCGGGCGGCACATAGATCACCGACACGGTCGCGCCGGTCTGGGCGGCGGCTTCCTTCACGGTGCCGTAGATGGGGATGTCCGAGAACTTCTCGCCCGCCTTCTTCGGGTTCACGCCGGCAACGAACGCGTTCTTGCCGTTGGCGTAGGCCTGGCAGCCCAGGGTGTGGAACTGACCGGTCTTGCCCGTGATGCCCTGGGTGATGACCTTGGTGTCCTTGTTGATGTAGATGCTCATGTCGTATTCCTTGGCTGGGTCTGCGGCTTACTTGACGGCGGCGACGATCTTGGTCGCGGCTTCGGCCATGGTGTCGGCGGCGATGATGGGCAGGCCGGAGTCGGCCAGCATCTTCTTGCCCAGCTCCTCGTTGGTGCCCTTCATGCGGACGACCAGCGGCACGCTCAGGTTGACGGCCTTGCAGGCCGTGATGACGCCTTCGGCGATGGTGTCGCACTTCATGATGCCGCCGAAGATGTTCACGAGGATGCCCTTCACCTCGGGGTTCTTCAGCATGATCTTGAAGGCTTCGGTGACCTTCTCGGCCGTGGCGCCGCCGCCGACGTCCAGGAAGTTGGCCGGCTCGCCGCCGAACAGCTTGATGGTGTCCATCGTGGCCATCGCCAGGCCGGCACCGTTCACCAGGCAGCCGATATTGCCGTCCAGCGAGATGTAGGCCAGGTCGAACTTCGAGGCTTCGATTTCAGCCGCGTCTTCTTCGTCCAGGTCGCGGTAGGCGACGATTTCCGGGTGACGGAACAGGGCGTTGGCGTCGAAGTTGAACTTGGCATCCAGGGCGACCAGGTTGCCCTTGGAATCGCAGTTCAGCGGGTTGATTTCAACCAGCGACGCGTCCGTGTCCATGTAGCACTTGTACAGCTTGGCGAACAGGTCGACGGCCTGGTCCACCGAAGCGCCGCTCAGGCCGATGGCCGCGGCGATCTTCTTCGACTGCTCGGTCGTGATGCCGGTCAGCGGATCGATGTACTCGGTGATGATCTTCTCGGGGGTCGAGTGGGCGACTTCCTCGATGTCCATGCCGCCTTCGCTCGACGCGATGAAGGCCACCTTCTGCGTGCCGCGATCGGTCACCAGCGAGACGTACAGCTCGTTCTTGATGTCCGCGCCTTCTTCGATGTACAGGCGGCGGACCTTCTGGCCGACCGGGCCGGTCTGGTGCGTGACCAGCTGCATGCCCAGGATCTGCTCGGACAGCGCCTTCACGTCGTCCAGGCTCTTGCCCAGCTTGACGCCGCCGCCCTTGCCGCGACCGCCGGCGTGGATCTGCGCCTTGACCACCCAGACCGGGCCGCCCAGCTTCTGCGCGGCCTCGACCGCCTCTTGCACCGTGAACGCGGGAATGCCGCGCGGCACCGGCACGCCGAACTGGCGCAGGATTTCCTTGCCCTGGTACTCGTGAATCTTCATAGGGAGGTCTCGCTTGATGGATGAATCAGGAAGAAGCAACCGGTGCCGCGGACGCTCCGCGGTGCCGGCTTGGAGAGGAGGTTTGCAACGCCGGATCCAGCCGGGCCACCGCGACAAGGCACCCGTCGTCGCGGCCATAGGACCGCGCGTCGACGGAGCGACGGGGATGCGGTGGATGGCGCTCGGGGGAGGCGGAGGAAGACATAAAACCGATGCAAACACGCGAAAACACGCCCGCGGACGAACGCCGGCGGGCTGTTTTGCGAAGCCGAAAATGTAGCATGCTGCGTTGCATCAAGCCCTTGGCGCGGTTGAGACGCGCACCGGCGTGGGCTTGTCAGCGCGTCGCAAGGTGCTCATGACGCACGAAGTTTCGGGGAGTTTCAGGCGCTGTCGCTCTTTCAGGCGGCACGACCCATCGTCGGACCCGAGTTCCTCGCCAGACCTCACGCGTCGTCGTCGCTGCCCGCAGCCACCTGACGGACCGCACGGCGCGCAAGGTCCCCGCCGAAACCCCGTCCGATGAGAAAGCGAAGGCGCTTGGCCAATGCCGCGGCGTCGATGGACGGGCCGTCGCCGAACTTCCGTCTGAGCAGTTCGCAGGCTCGCTCAAGTTCACCGGCCGCCAGCGTCGACCGCTGCTCCGCGTCCAACGAGAGCCCATGCTGGGCGAGCTCCTGCTCGATGCGCCGCTGGCCGAAACGCTGCGAACGCACATGGATGCGGGATTCGACGAACCGCGACTCGTCGAGATATCCGTTGGCCTTCAGCCAGTCGAGCACGGCGTCGACCTCTGGGGCGAGGTCCGGCGACTCGCTGTCCTTCACGAACTCATCGAGAGACGCCTCCGAGCCCTCGACGGCCGCTTCGTCTTGCCGGTCGCGCGCGATGCGCAGCAGCTTGCGCCGCAGCTCCATCGCGCTGTGCTCACGCTGCGCGAGCAGCGCCACCGCGCGAGCCTTCAGCGACAGCGGTTGCGAGGCACGACCCCGCCGACCGTCGGACGGGGGCATGCGTGCGCCCCGCGTTTACTCGGCGTCGCCGCCGGGCGCGGCGCCCAGCAACGGGATGCCCAGCGAGTCGCGGATCTTGTTCTCGATCTCGACCGCCAGATCCGCGTTCTCACGCAGGAACTCGCGCGCGTTGTCCTTGCCCTGGCCGATCTTCTCGCCGCTGTAGGCGTACCAGGAGCCAGCCTTCTCGACGATCTTGGCCGCGACACCCATGTCGATGATCTCGCCCTCACGGCTGATGCCTTCACCGTAGAGGATGTCGAACTCCGCCGTCTTGAACGGCGGCGCCACCTTGTTCTTCACGACCTTGACCTTGGTCTCGGAGCCGATGACTTCCTCGCCCTTCTTGATCGAGCCGATGCGGCGGATGTCCAGACGCACCGAGGCGTAGAACTTCAGCGCATTGCCGCCGGTGGTCGTTTCCGGGCTGCCGAACATCACGCCGATCTTCATCCGGATCTGGTTGATGAAGACGACGGTGCAGTTGGTCTTCTTGATGGTGGCGGTCAGCTTGCGCAGCGCCTGGCTCATCAGGCGGGCCTGCAGGCCGGGCAGGGAGTCGCCCATCTCGCCTTCGAGTTCCGCCTTCGGCGTCAGCGCGGCGACCGAGTCGATGACGATCAGGTCCACCGAGCCGGAGCGCACCAGCGAGTCCACGATCTCCAGGGCCTGCTCGCCGGTGTCGGGCTGGCTGATCAGCAGTTCCTGCAGGTTGACGCCCAGCTTCTGCGCGTACTGGACGTCCAGGGCGTGCTCCGCGTCGATGAAGGCGCACACGCCGTCCAGCTTCTGCATCTGGGCGATGACCTGCAGCGTCAGCGTGGTCTTGCCCGAGGATTCCGGCCCGTAGATCTCGACCACGCGGCCGCGCGGCAGACCGCCGACGCCCAGCGCGATGTCCAGGCCCAGCGAGCCGGTGGAGACGACCTGGATGTCCTCGATCTTCTCGCCTTCGGCCAGCCGCATGATGGAGCCCTTGCCGAACTGCTTTTCGATCTGGGCGAGGGCGGCCTGCAGGGCCTTGGCTTTTTCGGTGTTGGCGTTCTTCACGGGGGCGTCCATGCAATCTTCTCCTGTTGGCTGCGACGGATTATGGCGCAATCTGTATATCTGTACAGTGGTTTGTCGAACCTGCCGGGCCACTTTGCAGCGCCGGTGTTGATCGATGCAGCCATCTTAGGCAGCAGGTCGCTCACTGGATGAGCCAGTCGCCGCCAACCCCCTCCTTTCCATCATTGGTGGGAAATGTCCCCCCGCGAACCTGTCGCCGGCCTGACCCCGCACCTCCGGCAGCCGCTTGGCAGACGCCTCGGAAACGCCTAGGGAACACCAGCGGGCCGCTCCCTAGAATGTCTTCATAACCAGAGGGGACGACACATGCGCATCTTGATCGCCGAAGACGACCAGGTCCTGGCCGACGGCCTGCTGCGTTCGTTGCGGGCATCGGGTTGCGCCGTCGATCAGGTTGGCAGCGGCAGCGAAGCGGATGCGGCACTCGCGTCCCACGAGTTCGACCTGCTGATCCTTGACCTCGGCCTGCCCAAGCTGCATGGCCTGGAGGTGCTAAGACGCCTGCGCGCTCGCGGCTCGTCTGTTCCGGTCCTGATCCTGACCGCCGCGGACAGCATCGAGGAACGCGTCAAGGGGCTGGACCTCGGCGCCGACGACTACATGGCCAAGCCGTTCTCGCTTCAGGAGCTCGAGGCCCGCGTGCGGGCGCTCACGCGCCGCGGCCTGGGCACCGCATCCAGCGTGATCCGTCATGGCCCGCTCACCTTCGACGCGACCGGCCGTGTCGCCTACATCAACGAGCAGATGGTGGAACTCTCGGCCCGCGAGTTGTCGTTGCTGGAGGTGCTGCTGCAGCGCGCCGGGCGACTCGTCAGCAAGGACCAGCTCGTCGAGCGGCTGTGCGAATGGGGCGAGGAAGTCAGCAACAACGCGATCGAGGTCTACATCCATCGACTGCGCAAGAAGATCGAACAGGGACCGATCCGCATCGCCACGGTACGCGGCTTGGGCTACTGCCTTGAGAAGATTCCCGGCTGAGCGGCCGCATGGCGGCTGATTCCTCCGGCCACCGCTCGCTGTTCGGCGAGATCCTCGACTGGATGCTCGCGCCCCTGCTGGTCATCTGGCCGATCAGCGTCGCGCTGACCTGGCTGGTGGCGCAGGGCATCGCCAACAAGCCGTACGACCGCGAACTCGACGAGATGGCGCGCACGCTCGGGCTGCAGGTCGTGACCGAGCCGGCGCCGGGCGACGCGGCGGCGCGCCGCGGACGCTCGCGGTACGCGCTCGCGCCGGAAGCGGCTGCGCTCCTGCGCGCGGATGAATCCGACACCGTCTACTACCAGGTGCTCGGCCTGCGCGGCGAACTGCTCAGCGGCGACGCGCAGTTGCCCGTGCCCGAAGTGGAACCGCCTATCGTCCCCTGGGAGGTCAACCGTCGCTTCGACGAGGTCAACAACGAGGCCGTGCGCATCTCCTACCTGTGGGTGGTGCCGGAGGGGATGGCGGGCAGCGACAAGATGATGCTGGTGCAGGTCGCGGAGACGCTGGGCAAGCGCTCGCGGCTCACCAACGAGATCATCAAGGGCGTCATCCTGCCGCAATTCGTGATCCTGCCGCTGGCGGTGCTGCTGGTGTGGCTGGCGCTGGCGCGCGGCATCGCGCCGCTGAACGATCTGCAGCGACGCATCCGATCGCGCGACAGCTCGGACCTGAGCCCCATCGACGAACAGCGCATCCCCGACGAGGTCGCGCCACTGGTGCAGGCCATCAACGATCTGCTGGAGCGCCTCGACCAGTCGATCCGCTCGCAGAAGCATTTCCTGGCCGATGCCGCGCATCAGCTGAAGACGCCGCTCGCAGGCCTGCGCACGCAGGCCGAGCTGGCACAGCGCGAGATCGACGAGGGCCGCAGTTCACCGGCGGAGCTGCGACGCTCGCTGAAGCAGATCGCGGTGTCCAGCCAGCGCGCGGCGCACATGGTCAACCAGCTGCTCGCGATGGCGCGCGCCGAGGACCAGGAGCACGCCGCGCGGCGCAGCGAGGTGAACCTCGCCGTGCTGGCGATCGAGACCGTGCGGGACTTCGTGCCGCGCGCAATGGAAAAGCGGCTGGATCTCGGCTACGAAGGTCCCGAGGCGAGCCAGGCCAGTCTGCGTGTCAACGGGCATCCGCTGCTGATCCGCGAGTTGATCCGCAACCTCGTCGACAACGCGCTGCTCTACACGCCGAGCGGCGGCACGGTGACCGTGCGTGTGGTCGAAGACCCGTTCGGGCAGGTCTGCGTGCTGCAGGTGGAGGACTCGGGACCCGGCATCGCCGAGTCGGAACGCGAGCAGGTCTTCCAGCCGTTCTACCGCGCACTGGGCACCAACGTCGACGGCTCCGGCCTGGGGCTCGCGATCGTGCGCGAGATCGTCCAGCAGCACGAGGCCGAGATCGCGGTCGACGACACGCGGGCACGTCGGCAGGCGGAGTCGGAGGGCGTCGGCCCCGGCGCGCGCTTCACCGTCCGGTTCGCGGCGCATCCGTTGTCGAACGCCGCCGCCTGACGTCCCGCCGTCCGCTCAGCGCTGCGTTCCGCCCCGGCTCTTGGCGATCGACATCAGCATCCCGAGCGACAGGCCCAGCGTCACCATCGCGGTCCCCCCATACGAGATGAACGGCAGCGGCACGCCCACCACGGGCAGGATGCCGGTGACCATCCCCATGTTCACGAACACGTAGGTGAAGAAGCTCAGCGTGATCGCCCCCGCGAGCAATCTCGAGAACAGCGTCGGTGCCTCGTGCGCGATCGCCAGTCCGCGCAGGATCAGCGCGGTGAAACCGATCAGCAGTCCTGCCGCCCCGATCAGTCCGAACTCCTCGCCGTAGGCGGCGAAGATGAAGTCGGTGGTCCGCTCCGGAATGAACTCCAGATGCGTCTGCGTGCCCTTCATGAAGCCCTTGCCGGTCACGCCGCCCGAGCCGATCGCGATCTCGCCCTGGATGATGTGGAAGCCCTTGCCCAGCGGATCCTTCGTCGGGTCCAGCAAGGTGCAGACGCGGTCCTTCTGGTAGTCCTTCAGCACCACCCATTTCACGTCGGGCTGGCAGATCTGGTCCTCGCTGAACACCAGCGCCGTGATGCCAGCACCGGCCAGCACCAGCGCCGGGATGATCAGCTTCCAGGACAGCCCGGCGAAGAAGATCACGTACAGGCCCGCGCCCAGCACCAGCAGCGAGGTACCGAGGTCCGGCTGCTTCGCGATCAGGCCGACCGGCACGACGAGCAGGAGGAACGCGGCGATGAAGTCGGGCAATCTCAGCTGCCCTTCGCGCTTCTGGAACCACCACGCCAGCATCAGCGGCACCGCGATCTTCAGCAGCTCCGACGGCTGGATCTGCGTGCCGACGTACAGCCAGCGTGTCGCACCCTTCTTCGTGATGCCGAACAGCGCCACCGCGATCAGCAAGGTCACCCCGAGGGCATACAGCGGCAGTGCGAGCTGCATCAGCCGCTGCGGCGGCACCTGGGCGGTCACGAACAGCACGCCCATCGCCAGCACCATGTTGCGAGCGTGATCGACGAAACGGGTGCCGTGGTCGTAGCCGGCCGAATACATGCACATGAGGCCCAGCCCCATCAGCCAGGCCATCGCGAGCAGCAGCGGGATGTCGAATCCCTGGAACAGCGGCTTCACGCGCTGCAGCAGGCTGGGTTTGCTGAAGACGGCGCTCATCGTGAGGCTCCCGACGTGGGACGTGGTGCCGCCGCGGCGGACCGCGTGGCTGCCATGGGCGGTTTCGGCGACGTGGCGGGCGTCGACGCCGGCGCGGAGGCCGCCGAGGACGCCGACTCCGGCGCGCTCGCCGCGGCGTTGGGCAGCGGGATGTCATCGACGCGACGCGGCGTGCCGATCGGCGCGCCGACCTGGCCGAGCCGCACCTTGGCGATGTCCTCTTCGCTCGGATACGTGCCGGTGAGCACGTAGTCGTACACGCGGCGCGCGATCGGCGCCGCCGATTCGGATCCGAAGCCCGCGTTCTCGACGATCAGCGCCACGGCGATCGTCGGCGCCTGGTACGGCGCGAACGAGATGTACAAGGAATGGTCCCGCTTGCGCTCGTCCGCCTTGATGCTGCTGTAGGTCTGGCCGGCGCGCAGGCCGACGGCCTGGGCCGTGCCGGTCTTGCCGGCGCTCTGGTACTGCGCCCCGGCGAACACCGCGCGTGACGTGCCTTCCAACGTCACGTCATGCATCGCGTTGCGGATCACGTCGACATCCGCCTTGCGCAGCGCCAGCGGCGCCAGCGCATCGCTCGCGACGCGCCGCTGCGTATGCTTGACGACGTCCTCGATCTCCCGCACCAGCCGGGGCCGGTAGCGCTCGCCGCCGCTGGACAGCGTCGACATCGCCGTCGCCAGCTGCAGCATCGTGAAGTTGTTCTGGCCCTGGCCGATCCCCAGCGAGATCGTCTCGCCGGCGTACCACTTCTGCTGATCCGGCCGCTTGAACGCGCGACGCTTCCACTCGGTGCTGGGCAGCAGGCCGGTGACCTCGCCCTGCAGGTCGATCTCGGTCTTGCGGCCGAAGCCGAACGGCTCGAGCTGGTCGTGGATCATGTCCACGCCCATCTCGTTGGCCAGCGAATAGAAGTAGACGTTCGACGACGTCACGATCGCCAGCCGCATGTCCTTCGGTCCGGCGCGGTCGCCGGTCGCGCTGCCGAAGACACGTCCGCCGAAGCTGAAGTTCAGGTTGTCCTGGATCACCACGTTGGCGGCACGCTTGCCCGTGTTCAACGCGGCCATCGCCATGTAGGGCTTGAAGGTCGAGCCCGGCGGATAGGTGCCGCGCAGCGCGCGGTTCAGCAGCGGCTTGTCGATGTCCTCGTTGAGCTCGCGCCAGCTGTCCACGTCGATGCCGTCGACGAACAGGTTGGGGTCGAAGCTGGGCTTGGACACGAAGGCCAGGACCTCGCCGGTGCGCGGGTCCATCGCGACCAGCGCGCCGCGGCGGTCGCCGTAGAGGCGTTCCACCAGCGCCTGCAGCTTGATGTCGATCGACAGGTGCAGCGTGTTGCCCGGCGTCGGCGGGCGGTTGCGCAACCGGCGCACCGCGCGGCCGCCGGCGCTGGTCTCCATCTCCTCGAATCCGGTCTGGCCGTGCAACTCGCGTTCGTAAGCCTGCTCCAGGCCGAGCTTGCCGATGTATTCGGTCCCGCGGTAGTTGGCGACGTCCTCTTCGGACCAGTCGTCCATCGACTTCTTCTCCGCCTGGTTGATGCGGCCGATGTAGCCCAGCAGATGGGCGCCGACGTCGCCCAGCGGATAGTTGCGGAACAGCCGCGCCTTGATGTCCACGCCGGGGAAGCGGAAGCGCTGCGCGGCGAAGCGGGCCACCTCGGTGTCGGTCAGCTTCGTGCGGATCGGCAGCGACTCGAAGTTCTTGCTCTCTTCCATCAGGCGCTTGAACCGGCGACGGTCGCGCTGCTGGATCTCGATCACCGCGGACAACGCGTCGATCGTGCGCTCGAGGTCCGGCACCTTCGACGGCGTGATCTCCAGCGTGTACGCCGAGTAGTTGCTCGCGAGCACCACGCCGTTGCGGTCGACGATCAGGCCGCGGTTGGGCACGATGGGGACGACGGAGACACGGTTGGTCTCGGCGCGCTCGAGCAGCGTGTCGTGCTGGGTGATCTGCAGGTAGACGAGCCGCGCGACGAGCAGGCCGAAGCAGAACAGCACGAACGCGGCTGCGGCGAACAGCCGCAGCCGGAAGCGGCTCAGCTCCGCCTGGAGGTTCTTGATGACCGTCATCGCGGGCCCGATCACGGCGGGCTCAGAGCGGGCGGTGCGCGTCGGGATCCGGCGCGCGGCGCTGGGGCGCCAGCAGGAGCGCCGCGGCGACCGGCCACAACGCCGCCTGCAGCAGCGGCGCCAGCACGAGGCTCCAGCCCGGCCACATGCCGCCCACGATCAGCCGGACGATCACCGCGATGGTCGTGGCGAGCACGAACAGCGGCAGCACATGCAGCGCCTGAGCGCCCAGCGTGAACCACAGCAACCGGCGATGCAGCGCGACCGCGCCGAAGGCGAGCAGGCTGTACGCCAGCGCGTGCTGTCCGAGCAGCGCGCCGTGATGCACGTCGATCATGAGGCCGAACACGAAGGCCCAGCCGACACCGACGCGGCGCGGCTGATGGACATTCCAGAACACGAGCACCAGCGCCAGCACATCCGGCATCCAGGGTTGGCGGCCGACGGGCACCATGTCGATCAGCAGGCCGACGACCAGACTGAATGCGATGAACAGGGGGTTGGCGGGCAGCAGCAGCTGGCTCGCGCCACGGGGCATGATCATCGGGTGCCTCCTTTGGGCGCGGAGGCGGCCGAGGCCGCGCGAGCGCGCGCCGGCCTGCTGGCGGCTTCCGCGGCAGCGGCGATGGCCGAACTGGCCGCTTCCTGCGCGGCCTCGGTGCGCGCCGATTCCTGCCCTTCCAGCGGCTCCAGCACCAGCACGTGACGCGCGCTGTCGGGCTGCGCGATCGGCGCCAGGCCGACACGTGCGAAGCTGGTATCGCCGCGGCGTTCCACCTCGGCGACCTTGGCCACCGGCAGGCCCGGCGGGTAGAGCCCGTCCAGGCCCGAGGTCGCGAGCGCGTCGCCTGGCTTGATGTCGGCGTTGGCGGCGATGAAGCGCAGCTCCATCACGCCGCGCTCGCCGCCGTAGGCGACACCGCGCTGCTGCGTGCGGGTATTGAGCACGGGAATGGTGGCATCGCGGTCGGTCAGCAGCGTCACCTCCGCGGACAGCGGATAGACCCGCGTCACCTGACCCAGCACGCCCGCGTCGTTGACCACCGGCGCGCCGAGCCGCACACCGCCATGGCCACCGCGGTCGATGATGATCCGGCGCGAGAAGGGATCCGGCGCCTCGTAGAGCACCTCGGCGGCGAGGCCCTTGACCGGCAGCGCCTCGCGCAGGTCGAGCAGCGCGCGCAGGCGCGTGTTCTCGGCCTGCAGCTGCGCGGCGCGGCTCAGGATGACCGCCTGCGAGGCGAGCTGCTGCCGGGCCTGGTTCTCGGCCGCGGTGGCCTTCTCCATGCCGCGGGCGTAGTCGCCGGCCTGCTCCCATGCATCGACGGGCGCCAGCAGCGCGCGCTGCAGCGGATGCAGCGCGAGCGCCAGCCCCGCGCGGGCGGGCGCCGTGAACTGGAAGCGGGAGTCCGCGACCATGAGGAAGATCGCCAGCGCTGAGCAGAAGGCCAGTTTCGTCAGTGCGGACGGGCCTTCGCGGAACAGCGGCGGTGGATTTCGATCCAGGGTGCCGAGCGGCATGAGAGGGATCTCAGACTTTCAAATGATCCGACGACAACGCTCGTTGACAACGTATCGGCCGTAGCGAGCGGGTGTCAGGCTAGGCGGACGGAGCGCAGGAACCGGAGCGTACTTCCTGTACGTGAGGATTCCGAGCACCGCCCAACGACGCCTGGCGCCCGCGCAGTAGGCTTGCTTATTCGTTCGTGAAGATGGAACCCAGGCGTTCCATGCGCTCCAAGGCCATGCCACAGCCACGGACGACGCAGGTCAACGGGTCTTCGGCCACGAGGACCGGCAGGCCGGTTTCCTCGGCCAGCAGGCGGTCCAGGTCGCGCAGCAGCGCGCCGCCGCCGGTCAGCATCATGCCGCGCTCGGCGATGTCGGCGCCCAGTTCCGGCGGGGTCTGCTCCAGCGCGTTCTTCACGGCCGAGACGATCTGGTTCAGCGGATCGGTCAGCGCTTCCAGGATCTCGTTGGACGAGATCGTGAAGCTGCGCGGCACGCCTTCGCTGAGGTTGCGACCCTTGACCTCCATCTCCTTGACCTCGGAGCCGGGGAAGGCCGAGCCGATGTTCTTCTTGATGGATTCCGCCGTCGGCTCGCCGATCAGCATGCCGTAGTTGCGGCGGATGTAGTTGATGATGGCCTCGTCGAACTTGTCGCCGCCGACGCGGACCGAGCCCTTGTAGACCATGCCGCCCAGCGAGATCACGCCGACTTCCGTCGTGCCGCCGCCGATGTCGATGACCATCGAGCCCGACGCTTCCGACACCGGCAGGCCGGCGCCGATCGCGGCGGCCATCGGCTCCTCGATCAGGTAGACCTCCGAGGCGCCCGCGCCCAGCGCGGCGTCGCGGATCGCGCGCTTCTCGACCTGCGTGGAACCGCAGGGGACGCAGATGATGATGCGGGGCGAGGGACGCAGCAGCTTGGTGTCGTGCACCATCTTGATGAACTGCTTGATCATCTGCTCCGTCACCACGAAGTCGGCGATCACGCCGTCCTTCATCGGGCGGATCGCCTCGATGTTGCCGGGGACCTTGCCCAGCATGGCCTTGGCTTCGTGGCCGACGGCCTGGATCGTTTTCTTGCCGTTGGGACCGCCTTCATGGCGGATGGCGACGACGGAGGGCTCGTCCAGCACCACGCCTTTTCCGCGGACGTAGATCAGCGTGTTGGCGGTGCCCAGGTCGATGGCGAGGTCGGTAGAGAAGTAGCGGCGCAGGGAGGCGAACATGTGTGTAGGCAAGACCTGGACAAGACGCTTCGGCACCTGGAGCCGCCCGTCATCGTCGAACTACACGCAATCGGCGGCATTCGACGGCATCAAGCGGCGTTCGTCTGCGTTCTGTCCGGGCGGCTGCGATTCGGGGCGGTTCGGGTCGGGGTACCGCGCGGACCGGCGGCGTCCGCGCGAGCGAGATTCCTTGCCATAAGGAACGAGGCTGCGCTGGCAGCCTCGGCTCATGGAGATAAGCGGGGATAATAACTGATCACCCCCTGGTTTGGCCCGTCTGCAAGGCTTCCGTCAGCGTTCATCGAATGATTCGCGCGCCGGGCGCCCAGCCTGTCCGACCGGCCCACGAGACATTCCCCATGGCACTCACCCACGACGACGTCAGCCGCATCGCCAAACTGGCGCGGCTGCAACTTTCCGGCGACGAGCAGGCCGCCCTGCTGCCGCAGCTCAACGGCTTCTTCTCGATCGTCGAGCAGATGAGCGCGGTCGACACCAGCGGCGTCGATCCCCTCTACACGCCGCTGTCGGCGGTCCAAGAAGTGGCCCTGCGGCTGCGCGAGGACCGCGTCACCGAAGCCGACCAGCGCGAGCTCAACCAGCGCAGCGCTCCCGCCGTCGAGGACGGCCTGTTCCTGGTCCCGAAAGTCATCGAATGACCCCGTCCCTCCACCACCTCGGCGTGGCCGAGCTCGGCCGCGCCTTGCGCGCCAAGACCGTCTCCAGCACCGAGCTGACGCAACATCTGCTTGCGCGTGTTGCCGCGACGAAGGATCTCGGCGCCTTCCTGCATGTCGACGAGGCCTACGCGCTCGCCCGGGCCAAGGAGGCGGACGCACGCCTGGCGCAGGGCGAAGCCGGCGCGCTGATCGGCGTGCCGCTCGCGCACAAGGACATCTTCGTCACCCGTGACATGCCGACCACGGCCGGTTCGAAGATGCTCGAGGGCTACCTCAGCCCCTTCGATGCCACCGTCGTCGAGCGCCTGAACGCCGCCGGCACCGTCTCGCTGGGCAAGCTGAACTGCGACGAGTTCGCGATGGGCTCGGCCAACGAGAACAGCGCCTACTTCAAGGCGCTGAATCCCTGGGACCGCACCCGCGTGCCTGGCGGCTCCTCGGGCGGCTCGGCCGTGGCGGTGGCCGCGGGCCTCGTCCCCGCGACGACCGGCACCGACACCGGCGGGTCGATCCGCCAGCCGGCCAGCTTCTCGGGCATCACCGGCATCAAGCCGACCTACGGCGTGTGCTCGCGCTACGGGATGATCGCGTTCGCCTCCAGCCTGGACCAGGCGGGCGTGTTCGCGCGTTCGGCCGAGGACTGCGCGCTGCTGCTGTCGGCGATGAGCGGCTTCGACGAACGCGACGCCACCAGCGTCCAGCAACCGCCGCAGGACTTCGGCGCGCAGATGCTGACGGCGCGTGAAGGCGCCACCGCGGCGCAGCCGCTCAAGGGCCTGCGCATCGGCCTGCCGAAGGAATTCTTCCCGGCCGCGCTTTCCGCCGACGTGGACGGCGCCGTTCGCGCCGGTCTGGCGGAGCTGGAGAAGCTGGGCGCGACGCTGGTCGACGTGTCGCTGCCGCGCACCGAGCTCGCGATTCCCGTCTACTACATCATCGCCCCGGCCGAGGCGAGCTCGAACCTGTCGCGCTTCGACGGCGTGCGCTATGGTCACCGCACGTCCGCCGCCTTCGATCCTGCGGACAAGCTGAACTCGGCGCTCGACCAGATGTACCGCAAGACCCGCGCCGAAGGTTTCGGCGCCGAGGTCAAGCGCCGGATCATGATCGGCAGCTACGTGCTCTCGCACGGCTACTACGACGCCTACTACCTGCAGGCGCAGAAGCTGCGCCGCATGATCGCGGACGACTTCCAGCAGGCCTTCCAGCACTGCGACCTGATCGCCGGCCCGGTGGCGCCGACGGTCGCGTGGAAGCAGGGCGAGGGCGCGGACGATCCGGTCAAGGCCTACCTGGCCGACATCTTCACGCTGCCCGGCTCGCTGGCCGGCCTGCCCGGCATGAGCGTGCCGGTCGGCAACGGCGAAGGCGGCATGCCGGTGGGCCTGCAGCTGCTGGGCAACTACTTCAGGGAAGGCACGCTGCTGCACGCCGCGCACGCGCTGCAGCAGGCCACCGACTGGCACCGCCAGACACCGGCGGGGGTGTGAACGACATGAGCAAGAACAGTCAACTGGTGCGGGGCTACGAGGTCGTCATCGGCCTGGAGAACCACGTCCAACTCTCGACCGAATCGAAGATCTTCAGCGGGTCGTCGACCGCCTTCGGCGCGGCGCCCAACACGCAGGCCAGCGCGGTCGACCTGGCGCTGCCGGGCACGCTGCCGGTGCTGAACCGCGGCGCGGTCGAGCGCGCCATCCGCTTCGGCCTGTCGGTCGGCGCAAAGGTGGCGCCGCTGTCGATCTTCGCGCGCAAGAACTACTTCTATCCGGACCTGCCCAAGGGCTACCAGATCAGCCAGTACGAGATCCCCGTCGTGCAGGGCGGCCACATCGAGTTCTTCGTCGGCGACGAGAAGAAGGTCGTGAAGCTCACCCGTGCCCACCTCGAGGAGGACGCCGGCAAGAGCCTGCACGAGGACTACCACGGCCAGTCGGGCATCGACCTGAACCGCGCCGGCACGCCGCTGCTGGAGATCGTCTCGGAGCCCGAGATGCGCTCCGGCGCCGAGGCCGTCGAATACGCCAGGACGCTGCACGCGCTGGTGATGTGGCTGGGCATCTGCGACGGCAACATGCAGGAGGGCTCGTTCCGCTGCGACGTCAACGTCTCGGTGCGCAAGCCCGGCGCGCCCTTCGGCACGCGCCGCGAGATCAAGAACCTGAACAGCTTCCGCCATCTGGTCGACGCAGTGGACTTCGAGGTCAACTGGCAGATCGACCAGATCGAGGACGGCCTGGCGATCCAACAGGCGACGGTGCTCTACAACGAGAACACCGGCGAGACCCGCGCGATGCGCACCAAGGAAGATGCGGCGGACTACCGCTACTTCCCCGATCCGGACCTGCCGCCGCTGATGATCTCGGCCGAATGGATCGACCGCGTGCGCGGCGAGATGCCCGAGCTGCCGACGGTGATGGCGGCGCGTTTCCAGGAGACCGACGGCCTGCCCGCCTACGACGCGACGATGATGACGCAGAGCCTGGCCACGGCGCGCTTCTACGAAGCCGCCCGCGACCTGTGCGGCGCGCCCAAGCTGGTCGCGAACTGGCTGATGGGCGAGGTGTCGCGCCGGCTGAACAGCGAGGAGCGTGGCATCGAGAGCGCTCCGGTGTCGCCAGCGCAACTGGGCGCGCTGATCAAGCGCATCCAGGATGGCACGATCAACAACAACTCGGCCAAGCAGGTGTTCGAGGCGCTGTGGACGGGCGAGGGCGCCGATGTCGACGCGATCATCGACGCCAAGGACCTGAAGCAGTCCAACGACACCGGCGAGATCGAACGCATCCTGGACGAGGTGCTCGCCGCCAACGCCAAGTCGGTCGAGGAGTTCCGCGCCGGCAAGGAGAAGGCGTTCAACGCGCTGGTCGGCCAGGCGATGAAGGCGGCCAAGGGCAAGGCCAATCCGGCCACTGTCAATGAGCTGCTGAAGAAGAAGCTCGGCGCCTGAGCCGTGGGGCCGGCTGCACGCCGGCCCGAGGTGTTTCCACGGCCGCTGCGGCCGCGGGCGTCAGCGTCCGCTGGCCGGCGAGGCCTGCACTGGCGGCTTCACCGGCGCCGTCGGCTCCAGGGAGCCCGGCGCCGCGCCGGCCCACAGCCGCTTCAGTCGCGCGAGTTCCTCGTCATAGATCTTGTTGACGCGCACGATCTCGGCCTTCTGGTTGTCGATCGACTCGCGTTGTGCGGCGGCCGAGGCATCGTTCATGTCGAGTTGATGCTGCAGCTTCAGGGGCATGCGCTTGCTCTTGTAGAACTCGGCCTCCTCAATCATCGGCTTGCGTTCCGTCGCCAGCACCTGCAGGCGCTTCTCGGACTGCTGCATCGCCTCGCGGATGTCATCGAGCGCCGCTTCCCGCGCGCGCTGATGCGCGGCGAGGTCGGCATACCGTTGCAGCAGGTTGCGGTCGCGCCGGACCGCATCCTGCTGGGCGGCCCGCTGGACCTCCTCCATGCGTTTGCGCTGGTCGGCTACCGCCTGCTCCTCGGGCGTCAACGCCGGGGGCATCATCTTGCGGACGGAGCCGTCGGAGTTCAATACACGCTGCTCGCGCGCCTGGCATTCAGGGATCGGACGGTCGGAAGTCAGGCGACGGCCATCAGGCGTCGTGCAGGTGTAGATGCTGGAAGTCGATGTCGACTTCGTCTGCGCCAGCGCGACACCCGCCGGCGCAACGGCCAGCAGCAGGCCAGACAACGCCGAGGTCGCGATCGATCGGGACAGCAGACGGCGTGAGAGGAAAGCGCTCATCAGACTCCGTAGCGATCTCTGTAGGCATGGACCGCTGTCGCATGGGCGGACGCGGCGGTACTGCTGGTGGTCTGCAGATACTGGAGCAGATCCGACAGTCCCGCGATGGCGACGACCGGCAGTTTCAACTGGTCACGCACGTACTGTACCGCCGACCACGGCAGATCCTGGCCGTTCTCGGCGGCCTTCTCCTGACGATCCAGCGCGATGGCCACGCCGCAGGGCGTGGCGCCGGCCGCCTGGATCATCGAGATCGACTCGCGCACCGAGGTGCCGGCGGAGATGACGTCGTCGATGATCAGCACGCGTCCCTGCACCTTGGCGCCGACCAGCGTCCCACCCTCGCCATGGTCCTTCGCCTCCTTGCGGTTGTAGGCGAACGGCTTGTTGTGGCCCAGACGCGCCAGTTCGATCGCGACCGCAGCGGCCAGCGTGATGCCCTTGTAGGCGGGGCCGAAGATCATGTCGAACTCCACGCCCGAGGCCAGCAGCCGCTGCGCATAGAACTGCGCGAGCCGGCCGATCTTGAGGCCGTCGTCGAACAGGCCGGCATTGAAGAAGTACGGGCTGAGGCGGCCCGCCTTGGTCTTGAACTCGCCGAAGCGCAGCACGCCGGTATCGACGGCGAAGGCGACGAATTCCTGGGCCAGGTCGTCCTGGGAATCCTGCAGGGAGGCGGCGGAGGTCATGGCGGCGCGACGTCGGGACGTGTCAGTGAAATTGGGGCGGAATTGTAGGGCGCGGGTCGTCGCCACCCCGAGGGTGACGCAGAGTGTCATGTCGCCTGAATCCAGCCTTTCAAGCAAGAAGAAGGCCTGCTCCGTCGCCGGAAGCAGGCCCGATTTTTGCAGGGCGGCGCGCCGGCCGCTCTGCTGCGCGAGAGGACGCGGTTCAGCCGATCAGAAGATCGCCTTGAACTGGACGCCGTAGGTGCGCGGGTCGTTGATGAAGCCGGTGTTGTTGTTGAAGTCGATCGCGCCCGTCACACGGATCTGGTCCGTGATGTTGCGGACGAAGCCGGCGACTTCGTACTTGCCGTTGCTCCAGATGTAGCCCACGCGCAGGCCGCCTTCGGTCAGCGACTTGCCGGTGAACTCCTTGGCCTCGTACAGGAAGAAGTTGACCTTCGAGCGGTAGGCCCAGTCGGTGTAGATGTAGAACTCGTTGCCGGCCGCGGTCGGGATCGAATAACGCGCGGTCAGGTTGGCGACCCACTTCGGCGCGTTCGGCAGCGGATTGCCGTCGATGCTGTAGTTGGTCGTCGAGCCCGCCACCAGCGGATCCGTCATCGTGCAACCGCCGCCGCAGGCCGGCAGCGACAGCGTGTTGTCGCGGATCTTGGTGTTGTTCAGGCTGCCGCCCAGGGTGATCAGCAGTTGATCGACCGGCAGGACTTCCAGGTTCAGTTCGACGCCGTTGCCTTCAGCCTTCTTGGCGTTCAGCAGACGGTTGGCGTTGTTCTGGCCGCCGACGGCGGTCAGCTGCAGGTCCTTCACGGTATAGGTGAAGGCGCTGGCCGACAGGCGCGCGCGACGGTCCCAGAAGTCCGACTTCACGCCCACCTCATAGGACGTGACGTTTTCCGGATCGGCCTGCGACTGGCCGGCGAAGCGCGACGCGCCCTGGACCGACGAGGCGCGGAAGCCGGTGGCCACGCGCGCATACAGGTTGGTGTCCTTCGTGACCTTGTAGGTCCCGGACACGTCCCAGTTCCACTTGGAGTCCTTGGTGTCGGCCGTGATGCCGGTGGACGTATTCAGGTCGGTGTAGTCGCTGGAGACCTTCACGTCCTTCTTGTCGTGCGTGAAGCGCAGGCCGCCGCGGAGCTGGAAGTCCTGCGTGACGGCGTAGTTCACCGAGCCGAAGGCCGCCCAGGCGGTGTTCTTCTGGTAGGTGTCGACATAACCGGCGGCCAGTCCGGTCGAGGTCGTGTAGTCGGTGCTGCGGGCGGTGTAGCGCTCGTCGAAGAGGTACAGGCCGCCTTGCCAGCGCAGCGGGCCGGCCGCGGCGGACTCGACGCGGAACTCCTGCGTGATCTGGCGATGGCCGCTCATCGAGCTCGACGACTCGGCCGGGAAGGTCGCCTGGCCTTCCTGCGTGTACGGCTTGGGACCGAAGTACTGGAAGCCGCCATCCACGTCGCCGCGGCTGAAGGGGCGCACCGACTCGTAGCCGGTGATCGAGTACAGGTTGATCGCGCCCAGGCCCCAACGCAGGCGGGCACTGCCGCCGGTGGCGTGCAGGGTCTGCTCGTTGACGCCGTCGGTGTAGGCCTTCTCCGGATCGAAGCCGTCGACCAGGTCGTTGGTGCCGGTCTTGATGATCGACGAGCGGAACACGCGCGCGCTGCCCTTCAGGTCGCGGCCGTGGAAGTTGAACAGCGCGCTGAAATCCTTGTGCGGCTGATACAGCGCCTGCAGGCGCAGGGCGCGGTCGTCGTAACCCTCGAGCTCGCCGGTCTTGCCGGTCGGCACCTGGTTCTTGACCCAGTCGTCGCGATGCTGGATCTGTGCGGAGATGCGGGCCGCCCAGTCGCCGGTCAGCGGCACGTTGGCGGCGCCTTCCAGGTTCATCGTGCCGTAGTTGCCGTACGAGACGTTCAGGTAGCCTTCCTGGCGCTGCGACGGCTTCACCGAATCGAACTTCACCACGCCGGCCGGCGTGTTGCGGCCGTAGAGCGTGCCCTGCGGGCCCGCCACCACTTCGACGGCGGCCAGGTCGAAGGCCGGGAAGCCCTTCAGGATGGGGTTCTCCTGGACCACGTCGTCATACACCAGCGAGACCGGTTGCGACGCGTTCAGGCGGAAGTCGGTGTTGCCGTAGCCGCGGATGTAGAAACGCGGGAAGGCACGACCGAACGACGATTCGATGTTCAGGCTGGGCACGCGGCCCGACAGGAAGCGCACGTCCTGGCCCGCCGAATTCAGCACATCCAGCTTCTCGCCGGAGATCTTCGTGACCGCGTTCGGCACTTCCTTGATGTTCTCGACCCGGCGCTCGGCGGTGATCGTCACCGTCTCCAGCTGCCCCTTCTCCTTGGTGGCCGCATCGGTGGCGTCCTGGGCCAGCGCAGGCCAGGCGAGCAAGGCCAGCGACACGGCCGCGGCGGCCTCGCGCAGGGCCGGAACGGCGGCACGCTGGGTGGCGAATCGATTCATGGGGGAGTACTCCGGGGAAGGATGGGGAAACCGGGGGTACCGGCTGCGACACCGATGGGTAAACCGAGGTCGCAGGCAGCAAAAATGTGGGCGCGGGTTGGCGCGGTGGACGCGAATCTAGCAAGTTCGTCATAAAGACGTCACCCCACGCACCATGGAGGTGCGGTTTCTGTTGCCCAAATACTGCACCTGCTCGCGTGTCGCCCGAATGGGCGTGGACGGCGCACGGTGCGGGCGCTAACTGGTGCAGCGCCACCCCTCGGCGGCGGGCATGTTCCGCCCGGCTGCTGCCAACTTCGGAACGGGGCTTTGCGATACTGCCGCCCTCTTTCAGGGGCCCCGTCCATGCGCTTCATCACCCTCAACCTCAACGGCATCCGCTCGGCCGCCACCAAAGGCGTCTTCGACTGGTTGCCGCCACAGCAGGCCGACGTGGTCGGCGTCCAGGAACTCAAGGCGCAAGCCGACGTCGTCGAATCCCAGTTCGCCGGCTACGACACCCTGACCGGCCACTTCCACTACGCGCAGAAGAAGGGCTACTCCGGCGTCGGCCTCTACACGAAGGAAACGCCCAGCGACGTGATCGTCGGCTTCGGCAGCAGCGAGTTCGACAACGAGGGCCGCTGGATCGAGAAGCGCTTCGACAAGCCCGGCCGCAAGCTCAGCCTCATCAGCTGCTACTTCCCCAGCGGCTCCAGCGGCGAGGAGCGCCAGGCCGCGAAGTTCCGCTTCCTGGCGGAGATGTACCCCTACCTGATGGCCCTGCGCGCGGAGCGCGAGTTCATCCTCGTGGCCGACGTCAACATCGCCCACAAGGAAATCGACCTGAAGAACTGGAAGGGCAACCGCAAGAACAGCGGTTTCCTGCCCGAGGAGCGCGACTGGATGACGCGACTGCTCGAGAAGGACATCGGCCTCGTGGACGTCTTCCGCGTCCTCAACGACAAGCCCGAGCAATACACCTGGTGGAGCAACCGCGGCCAGGCATGGGCGAAGAACGTGGGCTGGCGGCTGGACTACCACCTGGCCACACCCGGCATGGCCCATCTGGCCACGCGGGAAGCCATCTACCTGGACCAGCGCTTCAGCGACCATGCGCCGCTGACGATCGATTACGACTTCAAGTTCTGAGGTTTTGTTCGGGTGCTCCGGCGACACCGCCGGTTTCCCCCGGCGCTCACAGTCTTCCCTGCGGTCCAGGGTTCGCTCCGGGGAAACCGGCGGTGTCGCCGTCGAACTGAGGACGGTCTCGAGGGTGGGGGTGGGGTGCGGGCGGGGCGAGTTCAGTCGACCTTCGCGCCGGACACCTTCACCACCTTGGCCCACTTGGTCGTCTCCCGGGCGATGAGCGCGGCGAACTCGGCACTCGTGCCGCCGCCGGCCACCGCGCCCTGCGCGGCCAGACGCTCCTTGATGACGGGCGTCGCCAGGGCCTTCGCCACCTCGCGCTGCACGCGCGCGACCTGATCCGCCGGCTGCGAGATCGGCGCCAGCAACCCGAACCACGACGAGGCCTCGAACCCCTTGAGCTCCGGCACGCCGCTCTCGGCGATCGTCGGCAGGTCGGGCAGGGCCTCGCTGCGCTTCGCACTGGTGACCGCGATCGCCTTGAGCTTGCCGGACTTGATGTGCGGCAGCGCGGAGGGCAGGTTGTCGAACATCAGGTCCATGTTCCCGCCCATCAGGTCCAGCAGCGCCGGACCCGAGCCGCGGTACGGGAAATGGATCATGTAGGTGCCGGTGAGGCTCTTGAACAGCTCCCCCGCGAGGTGGATCGACGTGCCGTTGCCGCTGGAGCACATGTTCAGCTTGCCCGGATTGGCCTTGGCGACGCGGGCCAGGTCGGCCACGCTGTTGATGCCGTACTTCTGCGCATTCGCCGGATTCATGACCAGCACGTTGGGCACCGCAGCGACCAGCGTGATGGGCGCGAAGTCCTTGACCGGGTCGAAAGGCATCTTCGGATACAGCGACTGGTTGATCGCGTGCGTGCCCACGGTGCCCATCAGCAGCGAGTGCCCGTCGGTCGCATGCGCCACGTCGGCAGAGCCGGTGTTGCCGCCCGCGCCGGGCTTGTTCTCGACGATGACCGGCTGGCCGAGCGCCTTCTGCAGTTCGGGCGCCATCGCGCGCGCCATGAGGTCGGTGGTGCCGGCCGGCGGGAAGGGCACGACGATGCGCAGCGGCCGGGAGGGCCAGGTCGATTGCGCGCGGACGAGGTCCGGCAGCCAGACAGTGGACGACAGCGCCAGCAGCGCGCGGCGGTTCAGGCTCATGGGGGCGTCTCCGATGTTGTGATCTTGGCCGCCCCAGTATGGGCGACTAGCCGGCGCCGGGGACCTCGGGGGATTCCGGACCCAGGAGCGTCTGGAGCTGCACGCGTTCGGAGCTGCAGGCCGCGTCGAAGTCGGCCTCGATCTGGATCAGCGCCTGGGCATCGCCGGCCTCGACGGTGACGATGCCGCGTGCGCGGTTGCGGCCCTGCGACTTGGCGGTGTAGAGCGCCATGTCGGCCCAGTTGACCGCCTGCTCCCAGTGCAGGGCGAGCTGCGCCGGCGGCAGCGGGAAATGCGCGAAGCCGATGGAGCAGGTCACGCGCAAGGGTCCCGCCGCGGTCTCCACCGGCTGTCCGCCGACGATGAACAGGACGCGTTCGGCCAGCAGTTGCAGCTGGTCGGGCGCGACGTTGCGCGCGAAGACCAGGAACTCCTCGCCGCCCCAGCGCACGACCAGGTCCTCCGCCCGCACCGCCTGCGCAATGCGCCGCGACACCTCGATGATCACGGCATCGCCGGCCGCATGGCCGTGGCGGTCGTTGACGTGCTTGAAGTGATCGATGTCGATCATCAGCAGCGCGCCGGTGAACATGTCCTTCGCATGGCGGTCCATGACCGCGAGGAAGTGCCGGCGGTTGGCGAGATCCGTCAGCGGGTCGCGCTCGCTCTGGGCGCGCAGCAGGCTCTGGTTGGCCTTGAGCCTGCGGTTGGCCTCGCGCACACGCGCCAGCATCACGCCGATCAGGATCAGCGACAGACCGAGCAGCGCCGCCAGGCCGACGCCGACGTACTGCGCCAGCCGGCGGTTGCCGAGCTCACGGTCCTGGAGTGTCTGCTCGCGCCGCAGCAGCTCGAGATCGCGCTGCTTGGCCTCGCTGTCGTACTTCAGCCGCAGTTGCTGCAGTGAGGACTCGCGGTTGCGGCGCGCCGTGTCGGCGCTGAGCGCGCGCTCCTCGTGATAGAGCCGCAGCGCTTCCCTGGCCTGGCCGACCTTCGCATAGGCCTCGCCCAGCTCCCGCAGCTGCAGCGCACGACGCACCGGATCGAAGTCGCCCTGCGCCATCTCGAGCACGCGCGCGCTCTCGCGCCGCGCCGCCTCGAACTGGCGCTGCTGGACCAGCGCCACCGACAGGTTGTGGCGCAGCGTGCGCTCGACCGTCTGGTCGTTGTAGAACTGCACGACCGGCAGCGCCAGCCGCGCGAGCTGCACCGCCTTGGCCGACTGGTCGGTGTGGATGTAGGCATCGAGCAGGTTGTTCTGCAACAGTGCCACGTCGCGTCGGCCGCCCGACTGCTCGGCGAGCCGCAGCGCGTCCTCCAGCGCGGCCAGCTGTGCGGTCCGGTCCCCGCGCCGGGACGCGACCATCGACTCGACCATCTTCGCGCGGCTCATCGCCGAGACGTCGCCCTGCGCAAGCTGCCAGGCCTGCGTCATCCACTGCTGGGCCGCGGCCGCCTCATCCCGGACCTGGCTGTTGACCGCCAGCGATCCCATCATCGTGCCGGTCACGCTGTGGTCCTGGACGGCCTGCGCCAGCGACAGCGCCCGCCGCAACGAGGTCTCCGCGAAGGCGTACTCGCCACGCGCACCCTGGGCCCGCGCGACCAGCCGCAGGGCCTGGATCATCACGCGCGCATCACAGCCGGGGGAATCGCCGCCGCCGTCGCTGCGGGCGCACAAGCCGGCGCCAGTTCATCCAGCGCCAGTTGCGCCATCTCGCCGGAGCGGCCCGTCTGTCCCTGCCGGTCCTGCAACTCGGCCAGCAGCATGCGTGACAGCGGGCGGCCGCCCGGCTTCGCCTCCAGTTCCCGGGCGATGCGGCGCACGTCGTCGGGGCGCCCGGCCTGGACCGCGTTGCGGCCCAGCGTGTACTCGATGTGGAGCCGATGCGGCGCATGCGCCGGCTCCGCGAGCAGCACGCGCAGCTGCTGGGCGGCCTTCTCCGGCTCGTTGTAGCCGAAGCGGTCCAGCTGGGCGAGCTGGGCATCCAGCGCACGGTCGGGGATCTCCGCGCGCGCCGGTGCCGCGGCGAGGCCCAGCAGGGCCGCCGTCACCGCAGCGATCAGGCAGGCGCGGGCCATCATGCGCGCGCCTCCTGCGTCGGCCCGAGCAGGCTGACCAGCTGGACCTGCCCCTGGTGCCAGGCGGACTCGATGCGCCCCGCCAGCGCGAGCAGCTGGTCGACGTCGCGCGCCTGCATCGCCGCCACGCCATAGGCCTTGTTCCGGCCATGCGCCTTGGCCATGTACATCACCGTGTCGACAAGATCGATGGCCCGCTCCCAGGCCAGCGTCAGGTCCTGCGGCGCCATCGGGAAGCTCGCGAAGCCGATGGACGCGCTGATCGGGATATGCAACGGCCCGTGATCGACCGGCTGGCCGCCGATCTGGTCCAGCAGCCGCTGGCCGAGCTGGCGCGCGTCCTCGGTCGCCTCGGAGTTCACCAGGATCAGGAACTCCTCCCCGCCCCAGCGCACGACCAGGTCCTGTTCGCGCAGCACGCCACGCAGGCGGCGCGCCACCTCGACCAGCACCGTGTCGCCGGCCGCATGGCCCCATTGGTCGTTGATGCGCTTGAAGTGATCGATGTCGATCAGGAACAGGCTGCCGCGCAGCCCGCCTTCTCGGGTGCGTTGCGCGATGGCCTGCTGGAAGTGGCGCCGGTTCGCGAGTCCCGTCAGCGGGTCGCGCTCGCTCTGCACGCGCAGCGATTCGTTGGTCTGCGCCAGCGCGGCGTTCGTGCGGCGGATGCGCCGGTAGGCCAACGCCAGCAGGGCGCCGGACAGCAGGACGCAGCCGCCGACTTCCGCCCACAGCTTCAGCTGCAGATCGCGGGTGCGGATCTGCTCGGCCTTGAGGCTGTTGTCCTGGTTGAGCAACTTGATCTCGCGCTGGCGCTGCTGGTCCTCGAAGCGCGCCTGCGCCTCCAGCACCGCCTTGCGGGTCTCGTCGCGCAGCACCTCGTCGAATTCCCTGCGGGACTGATGGAAGGCCTGGACTGCGCCGGGCAGGTCGTCGAACTTCTCCAGGTAGGTGCCCAGCTCCAGCCAGGATTCGGCCGTGTAGCTGCCGGCCTCACGCTGGGCATCCATCGTGATCGCCTGCAGCACGTCGCGCTTGCCCTCCTCCAGCTTGCGCAGGCCGATCTTGGCGATGCCCGAGTTGTAGCGCGCGAGGATCTCCGTCGAGATGTCACCGGTCTCGTGCGCCAGGGCCAGGCTTTGCGTCGACAGGTCCAGCGCCCGCGCATAGTTGCCGCTGCGCAGTTCGTAGTCCGCCAGGTTGCCCAGCGCGAGGGCCTGCAGACCCGGCGCCTGCGCCTCGCGCGCGTATTGCAGCGCCTGTTCCCGCGCCTGCTGGCTGAACTTCGGATCCTCGTCCTGCGAGTGCACGATGCCCAGGATGGTGTGGACCTGATACAGCAGCACGGGGTCCGGGTCCTGTTGCGCGGCGCCCAGCGCCTCGCGCACGGTCCGCTTGGCATGGTCGGTCTGCTGACTGCGGTAGTAGTTGAAGGCGAGGGTCGCCTCCGTGGCCGCGGCGCGCCAGCGCGACCCCATCGCCCGCGCCTGCTCGAGCGCCTTCAGGCCGCTCTCGACCGCCGCATCGACTTCGCCGTAGTCGCCCTGGATGTAGGCGCGCAGTTCGGTGGCGCGCCACATCAGGCGCCGGTCCGCGGTCGCGGCGTCGATGTCGGCCAGACCGCCCAGCAGCCGGGCGCCGGCGCCCAGTTCGCCGTTGGCCTTCAGCCATTGCGCACGCGCCAGCATCAGCGCCAGCGGGATCTGCCCCCGCGCCGGCGCGGCCTCGGGCCAGGCCTTGAGCTCCTCCAGCGCCGCCTCATGGCCGCTGCGGTCGCGCAGTTGCGCGAGCAGGGCCGCGCGCTGGCTCAGCGCTTCCAGGCGCTCGGCGCTGCCGACCTCGGCGCGGGTCTCGATCGCCTGCAGCTCGCGCACGTGCTCGCGGGGATGCGCCTGGCCGACGCGCTCCTGCTGCTCGAGTTCGGCCTGCAGCGCGCGATCCTGCACCGCGGGCCCGGCCGAGGCGGGAGTCCCGCGCGAGCCGGCGCCGTCACCCGGGCCGCACGCGGACAGCAACGGCAGCGTCAGGGCCACGGCAAGCGCCAGGACCGGGACGCGAAGGGCCGCGAGCGCACGCGTCTGCCTGCCGGCCACGCCCACCGACGACTGTGCTTCCACCGCTGCTCGCAACACCCCAACCTTGCTCATCGTGCTGATGTCGAGTTGTACGTCCCGTGACTGGCGTCTCGGCCTTGTCGACCCGGTGAAGCGTGCACGAGTTCGCAACCGTGCACGCGGTGTGGGGTCAGTCCGTGCGGCCGCGCCGGAGCAGCGCATGCAGCAGGATCGCGCCGAAGGTGGCGGTACCGATGCCGCCCAGGGTAAACCCACCCAGCTTCAAGGTGAAGTCACCCGTGCCGATCACCAGCGTGATCGCGGCCACCATCAGGTTGCGCGGGTCGCGGAAGTCGACCTGGTGGTCCACCCAGATGCGCGCGCCAGCGATCGCGATCAGGCCGAACACCACGATGCTGACACCGCCCATCACGGCCAGCGGGATGGCCTGGATCAGGGCGCCGAACTTCGGCGAGAAGCCCAGCGCCAGCGCCATCAGCGCCGCGAAGACGAAGACCGCCGTCGAGTAGATGCGGGTCGCGGCCATCACGCCGATGTTCTCGGCGTAGGTCGTGACGCCGGTGCCGCCGACGGCGCCGCTGGCGATCGTCGCGAGTCCGTCGCCGATGAAGGCGCGGCCCAGGAAGGGCGTCATGTCGCGGCCCGTCATCGCCCCGACCGCCTTCAGGTGGCCGAGGTTCTCCGCGACCAGGATCAGCGCGACCGGCGCGATCATCAGCATCGCCGCGCCGTCGAAGACCGGCGCATGGAACTGCGGCAGACCGATCCATGCCGCCGCCGCGACCTTCGACAGGTCGATCGGCGCGCCCAGGCCGAAACCGTTGGCCAGCAGCGCGTAGATCAGGCTGGCCTGGATCAGGCCCGCGAGGATCAGCAGGCGCTGCAGCATCCCGCGCGCGAAGACCGCGACCACGGCGACGCTGACGAAGGTCGCCGCCTGCATCCAGGCATCGAAGGGGGTCGGCGCCATGTTCTTGATCGGCACCGAGGCGAGGTTGAGCCCGATCACCGCGACCACCGCGCCGGTCACCACGGGGGGCATCAGCTTCTCGACCCAGCCGCTGCCGGTGGCCGAGACGAGCAGGCCGATGGCGGTGTACAGCACGCCGCAGGCGATGATGCCGCCCAGCGCGAGCGGCAGGTTGGGATTGGGGCCGCTGCCGGCATACCCGGTCGCGGCGATGACCACGCCGATGAACGCGAAGCTCGAGCCCAGGTAGCTCGGGACGCGGCCGCCGGTCAGGAAGAAGAAGAGCAGCGTGCCCACGCCGCTCATCAGCACGGCGACGTTGGGATCGAAGCCCATCAGCAGCGGCGCCAGCACGGTGGCGCCGAACATGGCGATCACATGTTGCAGGCCGAGCGCCGCGGTCTGCGGCCAGGACAGGCGTTCATCGGGGGCAATCGCCTTCTCGGGGCCGACGGTCACGGGCCGCCAGCGCATCAACCACGCCATGGACTTACCTCAATGGGACAAGCCATCGAGTGTAAGGAGCGCTCATGGCATCGCCACTCCGGCTTATCCCGTGACCGGGTGGGGGCTCGGCAGCGGACCGGCGGCCAGACGGGCGAAGTGGGCGAGGAGCGGTCTCGGCCTCGGGCCAGGACTCAGAACAGCACCATGTCGTGGTTGCGTCGCGGCAGTTGCTTCAGCAGCCGGCGCCACGAGACCCAGGCACGCCAGAGTGCGCCGCCGAACAGAAGGCTCAGGATCAGCAGGACGGTCATGGTCGACTCCTTGAAGGTCGGGGAACGACGCTGCGGCAGCGGCCGTCAGCGACTTCGCACGATCGTGCGAAATTGGTGGTCGCGATGAGGCCGATGCGGTTCATGGGCAGCGGCCTCAGGCGGGGGAAGTGGGGGAAGAAGCGGTGGAAGGCAGGGCGCCCGGGACCAGCGCGGGCGCCATCAGGCGGCGGTAGCTGGTCCAGGCCCGATCGACGGCGTCCGGCGTACGCAGGAAGCGCACCTCGCGGACCAGCGCGGTGAACAGGCCGTCGAGCTCGAAGATCAGCTGATCGAGGTCGGCGTCGGCGCGCAGCTGGCCGGCGTCCTGCGCCTGCAACAGCGTGCGCCGCAACGTGGCGCGCCAGCGGCGGACACCGTCCAGCAGATGGTCGCGCATCGCTTCGTCTCGGTCGTCGTACTCGAAGGCACCTGCGACATACAGGCAGTTGCCGTGCGGCCCCTCGACGCGGTGCAACCAGGCTCGCACCATGGCATCCATCCGCGGCAGGCCGCGCGGCTCGCGCAGCGCCGGCAGGATGACCTCCTGCTGGAAGACCTTCTCGAACGCGTCGAGCACCGCAGCCTGCAAGGCCTCGCGCGAGCCGATCCGCGAGAACACGCCGCTCTTGGACAGGTTCAGCCGCTTGGCCACCTCCCCGATCGACAGGCTGTCCAGACCGTCCAGGCGCGCCATCTCCAGCGCGACATCGACGATGGCGCTCTGGGTCAGCTCGCTGCGGGCAGTCTTGGCTTCCATGGAACAGAATTTAGCACGGTCGTGCGAAGTCTGCAGACCGCCACGATGCCGGGGACGAGGGACGGGTCATTCGTCCGCGTCGTCCGCGCTGTTGGCGCTGCTGGCGCTGCTGGCGTTGCGGGACAGGTCGGAGGAGCCGGACACCTCGTCGCCCTCGATGGCAGCGTCGACGCCGCCCACCGGCGGACGGCCGCGGCGCGGCGCGGGGGACAGCGCCGGCTTGATGCCGCGGCGCCTGAGCGCCTCCCGCAGCAGCAGTTCGATCTGCGCATTGGACGAGCGCAATTCGATCGCGGCCAAGCGCTCGATCTCCTCCCACAACGCCGGATCGAGGCGCAGCGGAAACTGCTTCTTGCCGGGACTGCCCATGGCTGCGTGGCTCCGTGGCTCCGTCGTCAACGGCCCGGGCGGCGATGAGGCGCGCGCGGTCTCTGGCGGTCGCCGGTGGACGTAGACGTAGACGTAGAGGTAGATGAGGACGAGGCCCGACGATCGGGCAACCGGAAGATCCACAGCACCACGCCCACCCAAGCCACCATGGCCGCGGTCCACAGCACGCCGCCCGCCAGGGGGAGCCGGGGATCCAGCGGCCAATGCATCACCGACGCCAGCGTCATCACGGTCGATCCCGCCTGTTGCAGCACGATCAGCAGTCCGAGCGGCCACATCAGCCGACCCAGCAGGACCAGCGTCGTCGCGCGGCGCTCCGGCGCCATCCAGTAGTCCTTGTTGGGCATGTTCAACACGCCGGTGAAGTGCCGGGCGACGAAAGCCACGCCCCAGGTGCACAACGCGGGCACGAGCACGCCCATGCCGAGGGAGATCGCCACGAAGGCGTCCCGGCTCCAGGTCTTGCCCCCTGGCGACGCATCCATCACCACGGCGGGCAACGATCCCGCCGACAGCAGGATGAACGAGAGGTGCGCGCCCCAGACCGCGATGAACAGGGCCCGCCAGGGGTTCCAGCCGCTGCGTTTCCGGGGATCGACCGTCGTCGCGGCCGTCCCGGCCGATGGGGTGCGTGATGTCGTGGCCATGCCCGCTCCCGGGATGCGATCAGTTGTAGAGCGTGCCCGCATTGATGATCGGCTGCGTGTCCTTGTCGGAGCACAGCACCACCAGCAGGTTGGACACCATCGCCGCCTTGCGCTCATCGTCGAGCTGCACGATCTCGCGCTCGCTCAGGCCCTTGAGCGCTTCCTCGACCATGCTGACCGCGCCGTGCACGATCTTCTTGCGGGCGCTGATGATGGCCTCGGCCTGCTGGCGACGCAGCATCACCTGCGCGATCTCCGGCGCGTAGGCCAGGTGCGTCAGCATGGCCGTCTCGACGCTGACACCGGCGGGCTGGAGACGCGCCTGCAGCTCGGCGATCATCGCGGCCATCACCTCGTCGGCACCGGCGCGCAGCGTGATCTCCTGGCTGTCGATGTCGTCGCCCTCGTCATACGCGAACTGCGAGGCGACATGCCGGATCGCGGCTTCCGCCTGGATGCTCACGTACTGCTCGAAGTCGTCGACCTCGAACACCGCGCGCGCCGTGTCCTCGACGCGCCACACCACCGCGGCGCTGATCTCGACCGGATTGCCGCGCTTGTCGTTGACCTTCAGCGTCGGTGCGTCCAGGTTACGCGCGCGCAGCGACAGCCGGCGCTTGGCCATGAACAGCGGGATCGTCCAGCGCAGCCCGGAGACACGGTCGGTCCCGACGTAGCGGCCGAAGAGCGTCAGCAGGCGCGCCTCGTTGGGCTGCTGGATGTACAGGCCCGACAGCAGGATCAGGCCGGCCACGATCAGCGCCAGCTGCGGCAGGCCGACCGCGTCATGGCCCAGCGCGAAGAAGCGCCAGCCCGCGAAGGCCAGCAGGCCCAGGCCGATCAGCAGCGCGGCGTAGCCGTTGGCCGTCCCGGCACGGCGCTCCATCGTCGCCGGCGCGGCGGCGCGCGACAGGGGGTCTTCGGGACTGCGGTCGTGCTCATCACCAACTCCTCCAAAAAGGTGATATCACTTTAAGCCCCGGACGCTGGGTTGCGCAAGCCCTGGCCCCCGATCTCCCCCAACAGAGGGGCCAGAAAGCAGAAAGCGCCCACGAGGGGCGCTTCCGAAGGACTTCTGCCGGTGGGGCCAGCGGCCGCCGCCGTACTCAGGCGCCCTTGCGCGCCAGCGGCAGCAGGAAGTTGGCGACGGCGATGCACCGCTGGCCGAGTTCTTCCTCGCTGACGCGCAGTCCGAAACCGGCCATCGCCGGCGACGTCAGATAACGCCCGCCGATCGCCACGGTCGGCACGCCGTCGATGTTGTACTGGTTCTGCAGCTTCTCGGCCTGCTGGCTCTTGGTCTGCACGGTGAAGGAGTTGTAGGTCTCCTTGAACTTGGCCGGATCCACGCCCAGCGGCGCCAGGAACTTCGCCATCGAGTCCACGTCGGACAGGGCCTGGCCGCCGCGGTGGATCGCGTTGAAGATGGCCGGGCGCACCTGGGCTTCCTTGCCCATCGCTTCCAGCGTGAAGAACAACTGCTGGTGGATCTTCACGTTGGCGCGGAAGGCCACGTGGACCTTGCGGTACACCACGTCCGCGGGCAGCTGCTTGGCCCAGGCCTCGATCGTCGGCTCGAAGACGTAGCAGTGCGGGCAGCCGTACCAGAAGAACTCGATCACCTCGATCTTGCCCGGCGTCGAGCCCGCCACCGGCGTGGCCAGGCGCTGGTACTGGCGGCCCTCGACCGGGCCGCCCTGCGCCTGCGCCGGCGCGCCGGCGAGGAGCACACCACCGCCCGCGGCGGTCGACAGGGCCGTGAGGGCGTTGAATTCGCGACGCTTCATCTTCGATTCCTTGTTGGGTTCCGCTGCGACCGGCGCCGCAGCGGCCGGTCATCCTAGAAAGTCAAACTTAGAGCGGCATTAACGTTGCATGACGGCTGTATCGGGGTGATACGCGCGTCGTACGGACGTTCAGCGCTGGATCGCCACGAGGTTGGCCTCGACACCGGCGCCTTCGAGCTTCTTCTGCTGCGCCTCGGCCTCGTCGCGCGTGTCGAACGGGCCCAGGCGGACACGGAACACCGTGCGGCCGGACTGCTCGCGTTCCATCACCTTGGCCGAGAAGCCCTGGATCGCCAGCTTGGCGCGCTGCTGCTCGGCGTCTTCCATGCGCGTGTAGGCGCCGGCCTGGACGAAGAAGCTGCCGCGCGAGCCGTCGGGACGCGCGCCGTCGGCGCGCGGCTCGGTGGGACGCTGCTCCGGCTTGACGGACGGGATCTGGCTCTGGGCCTGCGGCTGAACCGCCGGGGTGCGTTCCACCGGACGGCCTTCGACCGCCGGTGCCGGCGTCGTTCCCGTGCTGACCTGCGGCGCCGGCGGGGTCGCGGGCGGCGTCACCGCCGGCGTCACCACGCCCGACGCGGCCTTCGCCCCGGCGCGCCCGGCCAGCGGCGCGTTCGGGTCCCAGTTGCGGTTGCGTTCGGCTTCCTGGGCGTCCTGCTCCGCGGTGCGCTGCGGCAGCTTGTTGACGAACGGCACCGGGGCCTTCGTCACGTACAGGGCCACGCCCAGCGCGATCCCCAGCCCCAGCAGCAGGCCCACGATCAGGCCCATGGCGAATCCGCCGCGCTGCTTCTGTTTACTCATTGCTGCTCCTGCGAGTCACGTTCCATCGCGTCCGGGGCCGACACCCCCAGCACCGCCAGCGCGTTGCGCATCACCTGCCGCGTCGCGGCCAGCAGCGCCAGGCGCGCGCGCGTCAGGGCCGGGTCGTCGCCCAGCACGCGTTCGGCGCCATAGTAGCTGTGCAGCGCGCCGGCGAGGTCGCGCAGATAGAACGCGACGTCGTGCGGGGCCAGGTCTTGTGCCGCCGCGGTCAGCATGCGCGGATAGTCCGCCAGCTTGAGCATCAGCGCGGCTTCGGTCGGCGCGTTCAGCAGCGACAGGTCGGCGCCGGCCACGGCGGCCTCGTCGTGGCCCTGTTCCGCGCCCTTGCGCAGCACCGAGCAGATGCGCGCATGCGCGTACTGCACGTAGAACACGGGGTTCTCATCGTTGGCCTTGAGCGCGAGATCGACGTCGAAGATGAACTCCGTGTCGGCCTTGCGGCTGATCAGGAAGAAGCGCACCGCGTCGCGGCTGGTCCAGTCGATCAGGTCGCGCAGCGTGACGTAGCTGCCGGCGCGCTTGGAGATCTTGACCTCCTTGCCGTCCTTCATGACGGTGACCATCTTGTGCAGCACGTAGTCCGGGAAGCCCTCCGGGATGCCGACGCCGGTGGCCTGCAGGCCGCCGCGCACGCGGGCGATCGTGCCATGGTGGTCGCTGCCCTGCACGTTGATGCACTTGGAGAAGCCGCGCTTGAACTTGTTGACGTGGTACGCGACGTCCGGGACGAAGTAAGTAAAGGTGCCGTCGGACTTGCGCATCACGCGGTCCTTGTCGTCGCCGTAGTCGGTCGCGCGCAGCCACAGCGCGCCGCCGTCCTCATACGTCTTCCCGTTGGCGACAATGCGCGCCACCGCGTCCTCGACCTGGCCGCCGCTGTACAGCGAGGACTCGAGGAAGTAGTTGTCGAAGCGCAGCCCGAACGCCTGCAGGTCCAAGTCCTGCTCATGCCGCAGGAAGGCCACGGCGAACTGGCGGATCGAGTCGATGTCCTCCGGATCGCCCGACGCGGTGAACTCGCGATCGTCGGCCTTCACCGTCTCCTTGCGCAGGAAGGCCTCGGCGATATCCTGGATGTACTCGCCGTTGTAGAACTTCTTGCTTTCGGGGTTGTCTTCCTCGGTCGGCCAGATGGGGTCGCCCGGCTTGAAGCCCTTGATGCGCAGCTGCGTGCTGTGCGCCAGCGTCCCGATCTGCACGCCGGCATCGTTGTAATAGAACTCGCGGCTGACCTTCCAGCCCTGCGACTGGAACAGGTGGCAGAGCGAATCGCCCAGCGCCGCCTGGCGCGCGTGACCGACGTGCAGCGGGCCGGTCGGGTTGGCGGAGACGAACTCGACCAGCGCCGAGGTGTCGCGCGCCGGCTGGTGGCCGAAGCGCGACGTCGCCGCGAACACCTCGCCGACCACGGCCTGGCGGGCCGCCGGCTTCAGCCGGATGTTGATGAAACCGGGGCCGGCGATCTCCAGCGCATCGACCCAGCGCTCGAACGCGGGCTGCGCCTGCAGCTGGGCGATCAGCGTCTGCGCCAGTTCGCGCGGGTTCTTCTTCAGCGCCTTGGACAGCTGCATCGCCGCCGTGCAGGCGAAGTCGCCGTGGGAGGCTTGCTTGGGGTTCTCGAAGGCGGCGGCGGGCGCGGCCTTGATGAGGCCGGCGTCGACGGCCTCCTGGCTCAGGCCCTGGAGCACGGTGCCGAGGGCGGCGAGCAATTCCTGCTTGGCTTGGATCATGGGGCCGCATTTTAGGGGACCTCCCCTGTAAGAGACCGTGGCACCCCTTGCCCGCACCCTCTCCCTGGGGCAGGATGGCCCTCCGATGAGCGCCTCCGACGATCTCCGTCCCTCCACCTTTTCCGAATCGACGCTCGGCGGACTGGCCGACCTGCCGGAGCAGATCGGCAAGTACCGCGTGCTGAGACGGCTGGGCGAAGGCGCGACCAGCGACGTGTTCCTGGCGATGGACGACTTCAAGGGCCAGGAGGTCGCCATCAAGCGCATGCGCGCCTGGTCGGCCGGCGGCCGCAGCGAGGAAGACACGCTCAGCATCCGCTTCTTCGCCGCCGAGGCCGCGCTGGCCGGCCGGCTGCAGCACCCGAACGTCGTGCAGATCCTCGACGCGGTGCAGGACGGCGATCTTCCCTACCTGGTGATGGAGTTCGTCCACGGCGTCACGCTGAAGCACTTCTGCCGCAACGACCGGTTGCTGCCGTTGGACCAGATCGTCGAACTCGGCTTCAAGTGCGCGATGGCGCTGTCCTACGTGTTCCGTCAGGGCGTCGTGCATCGCGACATCAAGCCGGCGAACCTGCTGGCGGTGCTCGACAGCCAGGGTCAGGTCACCGACGTCAAGGTCAGCGACTTCGGCAGCGCGCTCAACCTCAATGCCGACATGACGCAGGTGCATCGCGTCGGTTCGCTGGCCTACATGCCGCCGGAGCAGATCGAGGGCGGCGACGTCGGCGCGCAGGCCGACATCTACGCGCTGGGCGCCGTGCTGTACCACATGGTCTGCGGCCGCCCGCCCTTCGACGCGCCCAACCAGATGGCGCTGATGCATCAGATCTACCACCAGGCGCCGCAACCGCTGCTCGGACAGCGCGGCGGCGTGACGGCGGAGCTGGACGCGGTCATCCAGCGCGCGCTCTACAAGCACCCGTCCGAGCGCTATCCCGACTGGGAGTCCTTCGGCCAGGCGCTGTCGGAACTCGTCGCGAAGCAGTTGGTGCCCCTGGCGCGGCTCAACGAGGTGAAGGACTCGGAGCGTTTCAACCTGCTGCGCGGGCTGGAGTTCTTCGCGGGCTTCGGCGACGTCGAGCTCTGGGAAGTCGTGCGGCGCGCGCGGTGGCGCCGTTATCCGCTCGACTACCTGCTGTTCAAGAAGGGCCAGGAAGGCAACACCTTCCACATCATCACGCAGGGCGAGGTCGAGGTCTGGCGCGACGGCGCGCTGGTCGCGACGCTGGGCACCGGCACCTCGGTCGGCGAGATGGCCTACCTGGCGCCGAATCCCGACCTGCGCCGCCACAGCACCGACATCAAGGTGACCCAACTTTGCACAACCGTGTCGTTCACGCCGGACTCGCTGGGGCAGCTCAGCCCCGAGTGCCAGCACCGTTTCGACCGGGCTTTCATACAGGTTCTTGTCAGGCGGCTCCACCTCGCCCATGAGGCGCTGGCGTCTCCTCGTCGGATCATGTGAGTGAACGACCGACTCGCGCCTGCAGATGGGCGTCGAATCGTGTCGACTGAAGCGGGTCACCCATTCTCTTGACGGCCGTCAACCGCTCTTGAGAGCCGTCCGTTGCTGTGCTCAACTGCCCACAGGTCCTTCCCCAACCCCCTGTAGCCCCGTAGGAGAGAGTGATGAAACACCTGACCCCGACCTCGCTGTTCGCCGGTGCCCTGCTCGCGCTGGCCGCGCTGGGCGCCCACGCTGCGGACGATGCCAAGCCGAAGAAGGAGCTGACGCCTCAGCAGCAGCGCATGTCCGATTGCAGCAAGCAGTCCAAGGGCATGAGCAAGGACGAGAAGAGTCCCTTCATGAGCGCGTGCCTCAAGGGCGAGGCCGCGTCGGCCCCCGCGAAGAAGCTGACGCCGCAGCAGCAGAAGATGTCGACCTGCAATGCCGACTTCAAGACCTCGGGCAAGAAGAGCGCCGAGCACAAGGCCTTCATGAAGGAGTGCCTGGCGGCGAAGTAACGCAACGCCGCATTGGGCGCCGCGCGTCGTTGCAGATCCTCGCCATAGCGCCGCTATGGCTCCGGTCTGCGCCTAGCGTGGCATCCCCATGCGACGCCGCGTGACCCCGCCGACTAACGACTACTTGACCAGCACGCCGCGCGCGAGCATCACCGCGGCGATCGGGATCAGGATCAGCAGGTGCGCCTGCATCATGACGAGACGGCGCGTCGCGCGGATCTCGGTCTCGCTGGGCAGGCCACCGCCGCCGTCCAGCGTCTTGAGCCAGCGGCGGTAGGTCAGCGTCGGCTTGATCGAGATCAGCCCGATCACGACGAACATGCCGAACTTGAAATGCAGCAGCGGCTGGTGCCAGTACCAGCCCAGGCCTTTCAAGCCCCACCAGGTGCGGGCCAGGCCGGTCAGCAGCACCGCCACGGCGGTCACGCCGTAGATCATGTCCAGCCGCGACAGGCGGCGCACGACGGCCGGATTCATCCATTCGCTGCGGCACAGCGCCGCCTGGCTGGACAGGAAGACGACCAGGCTGAGGATGGCCACGATGTGCAGGCCGGCGAGCAGGGCTTCGAGGGTCATGGGGTCTCCCAGGTGGAGGCACGTGTCCAGTAGTCGGGGCTGCCGTGGTGCTCCTTCAGGAAGTCTATCCAGAGCCTCACGCGCAGCGGCAGGTGCTTGCGCTGCGGCAGCACGGCGAAGATGCCGTTGGGCGGCGCGGCGAAGTCGTCGAGCACGCTGACCAGCTCGCCCGCCTGCAGCGCCGCGGCCACTTCCCAGGTGCTGCGCCACGCGAGGCCGAGGCCTTGCCGGCACCAGTCGTGGAGCACCTGGCCGTCGCTGCAATCGAGCCGTCCGCTCGGCCGCAGATGCTGCACCTGGCCGTCGATGCGGAAGGCCCAGCCGCGCGTCTGGCTCGCGTCGGAACTCAAGGTCAGGCACTCGTGCCGCATCAGCTCCGACGGATGCTTCGGTGTGCCGGCGCGCTTCAGATAGGAGGGCGCGGCCACGCACAGCCGCCGGTTGTCGGCCAGCCGCATGCTGATCAGGCTGGAATCGCTGAGATCGCCGACACGCACCGCGCAGTCGAAGCCCTCGTTGACGATGTCGACGACGCGATCGCTGAGGTTCAGCGACACGCTGACCTCCGGATGCCGCGACAGGAACGCCGGCACCAGCGGTGCGACATGGCGGCGGCCGAAGCCCGCCGGCGCGGTGATCCGCAAATGGCCACTGGCCTTCACGCCACCGGCGCTGACGCTGGCCTCGGCGCTGGCGAACTCGGCCAGCAGGCGCTGGCAGTCCTCGAGGAAGGCGATGCCTTCATGCGTCAGCGTGAGCTTGCGCGTCGTGCGAAGCAGCAGCTTCACGCCGAGCCGCGCCTCCAACGCATCGAGGCGCCGACCCATCACCGCCGGCGCCACGCCCTCGGCCTGTGCGGCGGCGGTGAGGCTGCCCTTGGTCGCAACGAGCGCGAAGGACTCGATCTGTTTGAGGCGATCCATGGGCGTCGATTGTTGGACCGTTGCGCCGCCAGAAGCAATGAATGACGACCCTGGTCGTTGTTATTTGTGCAAAAAAGTCAGGGATCTCCGACCGGGGTCGACATGAATGGCCGCCGCCTCACGACCTACAGTCGACGCATCGTTGAACCGTCTTTCGGAGCCGTCATGACCGCACGCAGCCAACACCACCGCCTCCAGGTCGATGCCGCCCTGGCCCGTTTCATCGAGACCGAGGCGCTGCCGGGGACCGGTGTCGAGCCGGCCGCGTTCTGGCAGGGTTTCGACGCGCTGGCACACGATCTGGCGGCGAAGAACGCCGCGCTGCTGGCCGAACGCGACCGGCTGCAGACCGAGATCGACGGTTGGCATCGCGCCCATCCCGGCCCGATCGCCGACATGGCGGCGTACCAGACCTTCCTGAAGCAGATCGGTTACCTCGTGCCGCTGCCGGCAGACCCGAAGGCGACGACCGCCAACGTGGACGCCGAGCTCGCGATCCAGGCCGGCCCGCAGCTGGTGGTGCCCATCCTGAACGCACGCTACGCGCTGAACGCGGCGAACGCGCGCTGGGGCTCGCTCTATGACGCGCTGTACGGCACCGACGTGATCCCGGAGACCGACGGCGCCGAGCGCGCCGGCGGCTACAACCCGGTCCGCGGCGCGAAGGTCATCGCCTTCGCGCGCCAGGTGCTGGACCAGGCCGCGCCGCTGGCCGGCGCGTCGCACGCCGACGCCGCCGGCTACACGGTGGTCGGCACCGCGCTGGCCGTCGCGCTGAAGGACGGCCGCACGGTCGCGCTGGCCGATCCGGCCCAGTTCGTCGGCTATCTGGGCGATGCCGCCGCGCCGACGGCCCTCCTGCTGCGCCACAACGGCATCCATCTCGAGATCCAGATCGGTCGCGCCTCGACGATCGGCCAGACGGACGCCGCCGGCGTGTCCGACCTGCTGATGGAATCGGCGCTGTCGACCATCCTCGACCTCGAGGACTCGATCGCCGCCGTCGACGCCGAGGACAAGCTGCTGGCCTACCGCAACTGGCTGGGGATCCTGCGCGGCTCGCTGACCGAGGAAGTCAGCAAGGGCGGCCGGACCTTCGTCCGCCGCCTGAATCCGGACCGCGTCTACAAGGCCGCGAGCGGCGGCGACGACGTCGTGCTGCCGGGCCGCTCGCTGCTGTTCGTCCGCAACGTCGGCCATCTGATGACCAACCCGGCCATCCTGCTCGACGGCGGTCGCGAGATCCCCGAGGGCATCCTGGACGCCGTGATCACGACGCTGATCTCGGTGCACGACCTGAAGCAGCTGTCGGGCTCGGGACTGCGCAACTCGCGCCGGGGCTCGATCTACATCGTCAAGCCGAAGATGCACGGCCCGGCCGAAGTCGGCTTCGCGAACGAACTGTTCGGTCGCGTCGAGCAGCTGCTCGGCCTGCCGGCCTCGACGGTCAAGCTGGGCATCATGGACGAGGAGCGCCGCACCAGCGTCAACCTCGCCGCCTGCATCGCCGCAGCGCCCAGCCGCGTCGCCTTCATCAACACCGGCTTCCTCGACCGCACGGGCGACGAGATGCACACCGCGATGCTCGCCGGTCCCATGCTGCGCAAGGGCGACATGAAGACCAGCGCCTGGATCCAGGCCTACGAGCGCAACAACGTGCTGGCGGGCCTGAGCGCCGGTCTGCGCGGCCGCGCCCAGATCGGCAAGGGCATGTGGGCGATGCCCGATCTGATGGCCGCGATGCTGGAACAGAAGATCGCCCATCCGAAGGCCGGCGCCAACACCGCCTGGGTGCCCAGCCCGACTGCGGCGACGCTGCACGCGCTGCATTACCACCAGGTCAGCGTGGCGCAGGTCCAGCAGCAGATCGAGGCGGAGGCCCCCGGCGTCGATCGCGCCGAACTGCTCCAGCGCCTGCTCACGATCCCCGTGGCGGCCGATCCGTCGTGGACCGACGCGGAGAAGCAGCAGGAACTCGACAACAACATCCAGGGCATCCTCGGCTACGTGGTGCGCTGGATCGATCAGGGGTCGGTTGCTCGAAGGTGCCGGACATCAACCAGATCGGGCTGATGGAAGACCGTGCAACATTGCGCATCTCAAGCCAGCACGTCGCGAACTGGCTGCATCACGGCGTCGTGACCGAACAACAAGTTCGGGCGACATTCGAACGCATGGCCGCTGTAGTGGATGGTCAGAACGCGAGTGATACGGCATACGAACCGATGTCCGGCCATCCGAACAGCATGGCGTATCAGGCCGCGCTTGAACTGGTGTTCAGGGGACGTGAACAGCCGAGCGGCTACACCGAACCCTTGCTGCATGCCTGGCGGCAGAAGCGCAAGGCAGCGGGAACCGCCGGCGCTCGCTGAATGTTCAGACAACAGTAACCATCTGTCGCGAATCGCCGGCATCGTTCGGCGTACGTCTCATGTGCAAAAGCGGCCTCCGGGCCGCTTTTCTGTTTCTGACGCTATCGATTTCATCATTTCCACAAAATCTTCCATGGTGACTTTCGGCATCCGCATGCCTTTCGGCACGCTGACCATGGCAAACGGCGTGCCTCAAGCATCGAAAACCCTTACGGGGCGTCCCCGAGATCCCTCGAATTCTCTACTCCTTAAAGTTTCTTCACTTAAACGCAGTGTCGAGTGACAAAAATTCGTCGGCGCCGCAATCATTTTTGCCATTTCTTGGGAGTAGGGATGTCCTCTTCGCTTCAACTCCGCCGCGTCAGCATCGCCACCGCGATCCTTGCGGCTTCGATCGGCGCCGCGCAGGCCCAGTCGGCCACGCAGCTCGAACGCATCGAGATCACCGGCTCCGCCATCAAGCGGTCGATCTCCGATGAAGGCGCCCTGCCCATCTCCATCATCAAGGCGGAAGAACTGCGCCAGTCCGGCGTCACCAGCGTCGAACAGATCATCGACCTGCTGGCCTCGAGCCAGTCGAGCAGCACGGGTTCCAACTCCATCGGCTCGAGCACCGGTGGCGCGGCCTATGCCAACCTGCGCGGCCTGGGCACCAACAAGACCCTGGTGCTGCTGAACGGCCGCCGCATGACGGCGTTCGCCTTCGGCGCCACCGCGGTGGACCTGAACTCGATCCCGTTCGCCGTGATCGACCGCGTCGAGGTGCTGCGCGACGGCGCCTCCGCCGTGTACGGGACGGACGCCATCGGCGGCGTCATCAACTTCATCACCAAGACCAGCTACCGCGGCGGCCAGGTGGTGGTGGAGGCCACCCGCCCCAGCGAGGACGGCGGCAAGAAGGAAGGCGCGTCCGTCACGGTCGGCTTCGGCGACCTCGAGAAGGATCGCATCAACTTCTGGGCCTCCTACGACAAGCGCCGCCAGGACCGCGTCCGCGCGCTGGACCGCGATTTCTCCAAGACCGGCATCATCCGCGAACGCGGCGTCGCCGGCAGCTCGGGCACCACCTTCCCCGGCAACTTCACCCAGGGCACCGGCGGCGGCAACCCGTCCGCACCGGGCTGCCAGGCGCCGCTGTCGGTCTCCAATCCGACCAACGCCGCGAACTGCATCTTCGACTTCAGCTCGACGATCGACATCATCCCGGACGTCGACCAGGAAACCCTGGCCGGCCGCTTCACCTTCAAGCTCAACGAGAACCATCAGTTCTCGCTCGAAGGCACGCAGACCACGAACGACAACACCTCGCGCGTCGCCCCGGATCCGGTCACCGGCATCACGATGCAGCCGAGCAATCCCTTCTTCCCGCGCACCACGCCCGGCATCAACCTGACCCAGCCGATCAGCGTCGGCTGGCGCATGGTGCCTGCCGGTCCCCGCACGAACGGCGCCCACTCCGAAGCGCAGCGTCTGGTGGGTGACCTGTCCGGCGTGGTCCTGGGCTGGGACTACAAGGTGGGCGCGCTCTACTCGCGCAGCACCGCCAATGACGCCGCCGTCGACGGCTATGTCAACGCGCCCTTCGTTCGCGCCCAGGTCGCCGCCGGCAACCTGAACCCGTTCGGCGAGGCCACCCCGGCCCAGCTGGCGATCATCCAGCAGGCCAAGCGCGCCGGCGTCTTCGCCAACGCGGTCGGCACGACCAAGAGCGTCGACGCCCGCATCAGCAAGGAAATCTTCGACCTGCCCGGCGGCCCCGCCGCGATCGCCATCGGCACCGAGTTCCGCAAGGAGTCCTACAAGAGCGACACGAACGACGCCGTCGTGCTGGCGATCCCCTCGGCCGGACGCTCGCCCAACCACGTGGGCGGCGAACGCGACGTCAAGGCGCTCGGCGTGGAGCTGCTGCTGCCGGTGCACAAGATGCTCGAGGTCCAGCTGGCGCTGCGCACCGACGACTACTCCGACGCCGGCCGCACGACCAACCCGAAGATCGGCCTGCGCTTCCAGCCGATGAAGGAACTGGCGATCCGCTCGTCCTACAACACCGGCTTCCGCGCGCCCGCGCTGGACGACCTGTACGCGCCGCTGGCGGTCACCTTCACGGCCGGCGCCAAGAACGACCCGCTGCTGTGCGATGCGCAGGGCAAGCCGATCACCTCGGCAGGCGGCATCGCCAGCCGCGACTGCGGACAGCAGCCCCAGGTCCAGAACGGCGGCAACGCCAACCTGAAGCCGGAGAAGTCCAAGACCTTCACCCTGGGCGCCGTCTTCGAGCCGATCAAGGCCCTGACGCTGTCGGTCGACTACTGGAACATCAAGCTGCGCGACCAGATCGACGTGCTGCCGGTGGACACGATGCTGGCCAACTCGACCCGCTACGCCGACCGCATCATCCGCTGCAACCAGCTGCCCGCCGCCGATCAGGTCAACCTGCAACGCTGCGGCGGCCTGTGGGCCAACAGCCCGGCGATCGGCTACCTGATCACCCACAACGAGAACATCGGCCGCGTGAAGACCGACGGCCTGGATCTCAGCGCCGCCTACAGCCAGAACCTCGGCGGCTACGGCAACCTGTCGCTCGCCTATGACGCCACCTACGTCCACAAGTACGACTACCAGACCAGCCCGGCCGACGCCTTCAAGACCCGACTGGGCTACTACAACGACGGCAGCGTCGTGTTCCGCTGGAAGCACAACGTGTCGGCGGCCTGGGCGATGAACAACTGGGGCGCGCGTCTGGCGATCCGCCATCAGTCGGGCTATCGCGACCAGAACGATCCGACCACCGTCGTCGGCGGCGCGTCGTTCTACGGCAATGTCGACTCGTACACCCTGGTCGACCTGTCGGGCACCTACAAGTTCAGCAAGGCGACCTCGGTGACGCTGGGCGTGAAGAACCTGTTCGACACCGACCCGCCGTTCTCCAACCAGTCGTCCCGCTCGCAGCGCGGGTATGACCCGCGTTATTCCGACCCGCTGGGCCGCGCCTTCTTCGTGCGTGCCGCCTACGGCTTCTGACGCCGCGCCGGACTCGGGCGCCTGCCGACCTCTCCGGTCGACAGGCGCCCGAAGCTCCCCAGGATCGCCCTGCGACTTCGGTCCCAGGGCTTTCTTTCCTTGTCTGACAGCGTGTAAACCGGCCGTCCGAAGCCGCTCGCAAACGTGTTACCTAGGTTAATCCCCTAGCAAGGAACGCAAAGTTCGGTGTTGCCGGCTTACACCATGTTGCCGGTCGGCAACGATTCGGTGCGAAGAAATCTTTCATCGGTGACACAGAAGTGACGCTGGCCAGAGGTCACCCATGCCTGTTGTCATAGGGATACCGCTGGTCATGGGGCCAAACCCGGTTGGCCGGGAGGCCAGCCCCGCGCCGCGGAAAGCGCTCAATTGGTACGAACCCGTGAGGGCGATCTCGTTCCATTAATTGACACTGGTTCCACATCGCCGCCGGCTCCCACGGGAACGACTCCGGGCACCCCCATCGAACAATCGAGCGACCACGACAAGGGGCGGCCGGCGGACTTTGGTCAACGCTTTCCCACGAGGAGCTCTCATGTTTCAACGTCGTTCGATCAGCTTGGCCGCGCTGGCCTGCTTGAGCGTCTACTCCGCCGCCTTCGCACAAAGCACCGCCCCCGCCCAGCAGCAGCAGCTGGAGCGCGTGGAAGTCACCGGCAGCCGCATCCTGTCGCTGAACGCCGAATCGCCGGCGCCGATCCAGGTCCTGACGGGCGCTGAAATCGCCGCTTCCGGCGTGGCCAACCTGCAGGACCTGCTGCTGAAGAACCCGGTGTTCGGCACCCCGGGCATCAGCCGCACCAACTCCAACTTCTCGACGTCCAGCGCCGGTGTCGCCACCATCGACCTGCGCAACCTGGGCTCCAACCGGACGCTGGTGCTGGTCAACGGCCGCCGCTACGTCTCGGGCGTGCCCGGGGACAGCGCGGTCGACCTGAACAGCATCCCGACCGACTTCATCGAACGCGTCGAGGTCATGACCGGCGGCGCCTCGTCGACCTATGGCTCGGACGCGGTCGCCGGCGTGGTCAACATCATCCTGAAGCGCAACTTCCAGGGGATGATCCTGGACGCTCAGGTCGGTGAAAGCCAGAAGGGCGACGACACCAAGCGCAAGTTCAGCGCCACCTTCGGCATGAATGCCCCGGACAACCGCGGCAACCTGATGTTCAACCTGTCGGGGTCCAAGCAGGGCGCCGTGTACTCGCGTGATCGCGACTTCGCGGCGGTCGACCAGTACACCACCTCGGGCTTCACCGGCGAGCCGGCCGACATCTTCGTCCCGACCCGTCCGTTCTACTCGAGCTTCGCGCCCCAGGGTGTCTTCACCTACCGCAACGCGGGCGGCACGAACAGCTCCTTCACCTACGACAAGAGCGGCAACCAGATCCCGGTGTCGACGAACGGCCCCAATGGCGACGGCGTCGGCGCGACCGGCTTCGACCGCTCGGCCTACCGCACCATCGCGATCCCGACCGACCGCCTGATGCTCGCGACCAAGGGCGACTTCAACCTCAACGAATCGCACTCGGTGTTCTTCGAAGGCAACTACGCCTCGACCAAGACCAAGACACGTCTGGAACCGTACCCGCTGGCGTCGACCGACATCATCGACAGCGGCTTCATCCCTGCCGAGAACCTGGTGAACGGCGTCAAGGTCCGCAACCCGCTGGTGCCCGACACGATCTACAACAACGCGGTGGACCGCGACGGTGACGGCCTGAAGGACTTCAGCTTCAACCGCCGCATGTCGGACATTGCCGTGCGTGGCAACAAGGCGGATCGCGACACCCTGCGCGTGATCGGCGGCGTCAAGGGCGAGATCGGCAAGAACTGGAACTACGACACCTACCTGGGCTACGGCTTCACGAAGGAAGGTCAGACCGGTACCGGCCAGGTCAACGTCATGAACTTCCGCAACGCGCTGGCCGTGATGACCGACGTCAACGACGTCAACAACAACGGCAACCGCACCGAAGTCATCTGTATCGACCCGGTGGCCCGTGCGCAGGGTTGCGTCCCGGCGAACGTGTTCGGCGCCAACACGCTGAGCCCCGCCGCCGCGGCCTACCTGCACGCCCCGTCGTCGCTGAACACCAAGACCACGCAGGCCCTGGGCGGCTTCTCGGTTTCCGGCGAACCCTTCGAACTGCCGGCGGGCCCCGTGGGCGTCGCGTTCGGTGGTGAATACCGCAAGGAATCGTCCAGCACCGAGTTCGACGCGCTGACGCAGACCGGCCTGAACGCCGGCAACGCCCTGCCGAACACCGCCGGCAGCTTCAACGTCAAGGAACTGTTCGTCGAAGGCCGCTTCCCGCTGCTGAAGAACCTGCCGCTGGTCAAGACGCTGGACGCCACGGCCGCGGTGCGCCAGGGCCGTTACTCGAGCGTCGGCAGCACCACAAGCTGGAACGGCGGCCTGGACTGGGCGCTGAACACGACCTTCCGTGTCCGTGCCAGCCTCGCGCAGTCGACCCGCGCGCCCAACATCGGCGAGCTGTACCAGGCGCCGAGCCAGACCTTCCCGACCGGCCTCGTCGACCCCTGCACGGGCGTCACCGCCGCCGAGCAGAGCACGCGCGCCACGCGCTGCCTGGCTGATCCGGGCGTGGCGGCGAACGTCGCCGCCAACGGCAAGTTCACACTGAACCAGGCCGACGCCCAGGGCGTCAGCGGCTTCGACAGCGGCAACCCGAACCTGAAGGCCGAGAAGGGCCGCTCGTTCACCCTGGGTCTGGTGGTGACGCCACGCGACCTGGTCCGCAACCTGGCCTTCACGGCGGACTACTACCGCATCAAGATCAAGGACGCGATCAACACCCCGGGACGCCAGTACGCGCTGACCCAGTGCTACAACGGCGATGCGACGTACTGCCAGTACATCACCCGCCGTCCGACGGACCAGGGTGCCAACAGCGCCGGTTCGCTGGAGTTCATCGACGAGACCAACGCCAACACCGGCGGCGACTTCGTCGAGGGCATCGACGTGACCGCTACCTACGCAACGCGTCTGGGCGGCGGCATGTTCAACTCGCGCCTGTCGTACACCTTCATGAAGAAGGCCTACAACAAGCCGACGCCGGACTCGCAGGAAGACCGCTTCGACGGCGAGATCGGCCAGCCGAAGAACCGTTGGCTGCTGAACCTGGGCTACAACATCGGCGCCTGGGGCCTGTCGGCGACCACGACCTACATCGGCAAGTCGCACCTGGACGACACGTTCATCAACAACCCCGACCTGTGGGTGACGATCCCGACGAAGAACCAAGCGTCGGTCAAGGAAAAGTACTACCTCGACCTGCAAGGCACCTACCAGATCGGCAAGTCGACCCAGATCTACCTGGGCATCGACAACGCGCTCAACACCAAGCCGGCGCCGGTGATTTCCGGTCTGCCGGGCAACGTGACCGGCGCGGAAACCGCCGCGATCTACGACGCCATCGGCCGCCGTTACTACATCGGCCTGCGCTACAGCCTGTGATCGCCACGGTCAGGCGGCCCAGCCGCCTGCTGTATGCATACGAAACGCCCCTCACGGGGCGTTTTTTTCGTCCTGACGATCCCGATCTGAAATGCTTAGCGCAGATTGGCCATGGAATTCATTGCTATTTGGAAAATGCCATGTTCACGCTCATTTACAAATTTGATAACCCATTGATCTTCAAAAGAGTTACTGCCGACAACGTCCCTCGAACCAGCACAGGTGTGGTTTCTTCAAAACATCCATTTCGCACAAATTAACGGCCATCTCACGTGATGCGCGACCTTCGAACAAATGGTCAAAAAATCTATTCCGACATTTCCGTACGTGTAAAGCAGTCGTAAAAACCTGTTTTGTCGCATCGACACGACCGAATCGTCATCAACCTGTCAGTGAAAACCCTCCATTGCCGCCGATTTGCGTGGGGCTTCCGTTAATAGGTGCGCTTATCGAACGATGGCCTATGACCTTTAGTCAATCGTCCGCACACTTTGGTTCAGGCCTCGCGATGCGGGGCCGTTTCATTTCCGGTTCGCCGCACCCACAAGGAGGGCGAGCCTTCTCCCCTTTGAGGTGCAGATATGTACAAACTGAACGCGGTGAGCCTGGCAGTCGCCGCCACCCTTGCGGCCGCGTCCTTCTCGGCGCTGGCTCAAAACCAGACGGACCAGACCCAGCTCGAGCGGGTCGTCGTGACCGGGTCCGCCATCAAGCGCGTCGACGCGGAGACCGCCGTCCCGGTGACGGTGGTCAAGATGGACGACCTGAAGAAGTCGGGCATCACCTCCGTCGAACAAGTCATGGCCAACCTGTCGTCGGTGCAGGCCACGACCAACGCGGCGCAATCGATCGGTTCGAACACCGGCGGCGCCTCGTTCGCCAACATGCGCGGCATCGGCGCCGACAAGACGCTGGTGCTGCTGAACGGCCAGCGCATCGCCAACAACGCCGTCGATGGCACCGCGCCCGACCTGAACATGATCCCGTTCGCAGCGATCGAGCGCATCGAAGTGCTGCGCGACGGCGCCTCGGCGCTGTACGGCACCGACGCGATCGGCGGCGTGATCAACTTCATCACCAAGTCCAACTACCAGGGCGGCACGATCACCGTCGGCGCCGACGCCCCGGAAAAGACCGGCGGCAAGTCGCGCAGCATGAGCGCCGGCTTCGGCTACGGCGACCTGCAGAAGCAGGGCTTCAACGTCTTCGGTTCGCTGTCCTACCGCAAGCAGGATGCGATCGGCGGCACCGAGCGCGACTTCAACAAGCGCATCCCGGGCGGCCTGTCGTCCAGCACTTCGCCGGCGAACTACACGCAGGACAGCAAGACCTTCTACAACCCCACCGGCACCGCCTGCAGCGGCGAGCAGATGATCCTGTCCAAGGACACCTGCAAGCTGGTGACGGCGTCGTTCGTCGACTTCATCCCGGCGTCTGAAAACACCTCCGGCATGCTCAAGGGCTCGCTGCTGGTCAACGAGAACCTGACGCTGGGCGCCGAGCTGTTCGCCGCCTCCAACCGCGTCACCACCTTCGTCGCCCCCGTGCCCTACGGCGGCTACGCGGTGAACCCGGGCACCAAGTACTACCCGGTGCCGCCCGCGGGCTCCAACATCGACATCACCAAGCCGGTGGACGTCTACTGGCGAGATTTCCCGAACGGCTCGCGCGGTCAGACCAACAAGAACAACCAGCAGCGCCTGGTGCTGTCCGCCGACGGCAACGGCATGGGCTGGGACTACTCGGTCGCCCTGGCCTACAACCGCAACAAGGTCGACCAGTACCTGGTCAGCGGCTACGGCGACGGCGATCTGATCGCCGCCGGCCTGGCCGACGGCCGCATCAACCCGTTCGGCGACCAGGATGCCGTGGGCTCCGCCCTGCTGGCGCAAGCCGCGCTGAACGGCCTGCTGGAATCCGCCAAGGGCGAGGTCTCCAACGTGAGCGCGCACGCCAGCCGCGACCTGGCCGACTGGTTCAACGCCGGCCGGCCGTCGCAGCTCGCGCTGGGCGTCGAGTTCCGCCATGAGAAGTTCACCTCGGCCTCCAACACCGACTTCGCGTCCAAGGTTTCCGCCTCCACCGGCGTGGACCCGACGGCGCGGGCCACCGGCTCGCGCAACGTCTCGGCGCTGTACGGCGAACTGAACGTGCCGGTGCTGAAGTCCCTGGACCTGACCGGCTCGCTGCGCTACGACAAATACAGCGACTTCGGCAGCTCGACCAACCCCAAGGTCAGCTTCCGCTTCCAGCCGATGAAGGAACTGCTGTTCCGCGGTTCGGCCTCGACCGGCTTCCGCGCCCCGACGCTGTATGAGCTGTACGCGAACCCGGCGTTCACGAACACCGGCGGCACCTACGCCAACCCGCTGCTGTGCAAGGACGGCGAGAACGGCAGCCAGTGCGAAGGCCAGTTCCAGGTCCTGAACGCGGGCAACAAGAACCTGCGCCCCGAGAAGTCCAGGAGCGCCACCCTGGGCGTGGTCTTCGAGCCGGTGGCCAACGCCAGCGTCGGCGTGGACTTCTGGTGGATCCACCTGAAGGACAAGATCGGCGCGATCCCGCAGTTCGCGCTGTTCAACAACTACTACAACTTCCCGGCGCTGCAGCAGTACTTCCACTTCGGCCCCGGCGACACGCTGTCCCTCGCCAGCAACTGCCCGGGACCGAACTGCGGCTACGTGGACACGACCGAGCTCAACCTGGGCAAGGTGCGCACCAACGGCATCGACTTCAGCGGTCAGTACCGCCTGAACAGCCCGATCGGCCAGTTCGACTTCGGGCTGAACAGCACCTACGTCGCCAAGTACGAGTTCCAGGACTTCAAGGACGGCTACTGGGTGAGCAACGTGGGCAACTACGGCGAGTCGGGCCCGATCTTCCGCTGGCAGCACAACCTGACGACGAACTGGCACTACGACCAGTTCGGCGCCGGCGCGGTCATGCGCTACAAGTCGGGTTACGCCGACTTCGACCCGTCGAGCCACGCCCGTGCGCCGTCGTACACGACCTTCGACCTGTACGGCAGCTGGGCGCCGACCAAGAGCATCTCGCTGGTGCTGGGCGTGCGCAACCTGTTCGACCGCGATCCGCCGTACACCAACCAGGAAGACCTCTTCCAGGGTGGCGGCTGGGATTCGCGCTACGCCGACCCGACGGGCCGCGCCTACTACGTGCGCGCGACCTACTCGTTCTGATCGAGGCGGGCCTCGCGGCCCGTGTCCATACATCGCCGCGGCAGCGCGGCACCGAAGCGGGAGGGCAACCTCCCGCTTTTTTCGGCCAGCCTCCCTAGAATGGCCGTTTTCGTTGCCGTCCGAACCATGTCCCTCGAGTCGTCCGCGGTGCTGCCCGCCGCCTGTCAGGTCCTCATCATCGGCGCCGGCCCCGCCGGCAGCGCGGCCGCACGCTGGCTGGCCAGGGCCGGCCTGGACGTGGTGTTCGTCGACCAGCAGCCGCTGGGCCGCGACAAGGTCTGCGGCGACGGACTGATACCGGACGCCCACAAGGCGCTTGAACGCTTGGGCCTGCTGGACCGGGTGATGGCCAGGGCGCAGCGCTCGGCGCACGTGGGCTGCATCGGCCCGCGCGGCGGCCGGATCGACGTCCCGGGCCACCTCGCGGTGCTGCCGCGCAAGCAGCTCGACGAGATCCTGAACCTCGGCGCGCAGGAGGCCGGCGCGCGCTTCCTGGCACCGGCGCGCTTCGAGGCGGCGCTGGAAGACGACCAGGGGCGCGTGCGCGGCGCACGGCTCACGATCGACGGCCAGCCCCACGAGATCGCCGCCGACTGGGTCTTGCTGGCCACCGGCGCGGTGCCCAAGGCGCTGACGGCCGCCGGCATGTGCGAGCGCCACACCCCCAGCGGCGTCGCGCTACGCGGGTACGTGCGCGCGCCGGCCATGGCCGGCGAGATCAAGGCGCTGGAAGTCGTCTGGTGCAAGCCGGTGCAGCCGGGCTACGGCTGGATCTTCCCGGCACCGGACGGCAGCTTCAACATCGGCGTCGGCGTGACCGACAGCCACAAGGACATGGCCGGCAAGGGCCAGAAGAAGGACGTCAACCTGCGCGCCATCTTCGACGCCTTCGTCGAGCATTACCCGCCGGCGAAGCGCCTGATGGCCGAGGGCGAACTGGTCGGCGAGCTCAAGGGCGCGCCGCTGCGCTGCACGCTGAACGGCGCGCGCTGGACGCGGCCCGGGCTGCTGGTCACCGGCGAGGCGGCGGGTTCGACCTACTCGTTCACCGGCGAAGGCATCGGCAAGGCGATGGAGACCGGCCTGCTGGCCGCGGAAGCCATCCTCGCGCACCGCGCGGGCACCACGGCAGCCGCCGTCGACGCCCAGGTCCGCGAGCAGTACGAACAAGGCCTGCGCGCGCTGCAGCCGAAGTACGACCTGTACGAGCGCGGCAATCGCGTCAACCGTTTCCCCTGGCTGGCCGACCTGCTGATCTGGCGCGCGCAGAAGAGCCCGCGTCTGCTGAAGCGAATGAGTGGCGTGCTCAACGAGACCAGCAACCCCGGCAACCTGGTCAGCCTGAAGGGCATCACGCGTCTGTTCCTGGAATGACCCGTGCATGATGAGCGCAGCGACCTGAGCCTGGAGAGACCGCGATGTGCCAGCTGATGGGCATGAACGCCCGCCGACCGACCGATGTGATGTTCAGCTTCGCCGGTCTGGCGACACGGGCGCACGAGCACAAGGACGGCTTCGGCATCGCGTTTTTCGAAGGCCGCGGGTTGCGGCACTTCGTCGACCACCACAGCGCCCGGGTGTCGCCGCTGGCGGAGCTGGTCAAGACCTACCCGATCCGCAGCGACGTCGTCATCGCGCACATCCGCAAGGCGACGCAGGGTGTTGTCTCGCTGGAGAACACCCATCCGTTCGTGCGCGAGCTGTGGGGACGCTACTGGGTGTTCGCGCACAACGGCGACCTGAAGGGCTTCGCGCCGCGGCTGCACGCGGCGTTCAAGCCGGTCGGCCAGACCGACAGCGAGCAGGCCTTCTGCTGGCTGATGCAGGAGCTGGCCAAGGCGCACGCCGACATGCCGGCGATCGAGGAGCTGAACCACACGCTGCGCGAGCTGCTGCCGCGGCTCAACGGGCACGGCACCTTCAACATGCTGCTGTCCAACGGCCAGGCGCTGTGGGCGCACGGTTCGACCAAGCTGCACTACCTGCTGCGCCAGCCGCCGTTCGGCCACGTGACCCTGCAGGACGAGGACGTCAGCGTCGACCTGGCCGCCAAGACCACCGAGGACGACCGCATCGCGATCGTCGCCACCGAGCCGCTGACGCGCGGCGAGGCCTGGATTCCGATCGAGCCGGGCACGCTGAAGGTCTTCGTGGGCGGCGAGCCGCTCTGCTGAGCCGCCGCCGGACCGCGACCCAGGGCCGATCGTCCCCGCCAACCGCCATTCGCCGCATCCGGAGGCGACCGCCGGCCCCCTCGCCTAGACTCGCCCCATGACTTCGCCCAGCGCTTCCGCCGACGCGGTCCCCGACGCCAAGCCGTCCGCCGCGAGCGGTCCCTCCCCGTCGCCCGCCGCCCCGCCGCCGGCCCCGCCGGCCGGGACCGGCAAGGCGGACTGGACGCAGTGGCTGTTCCCCGGCCCGCGCCGGACCTTCACCGAGGCGGAGATCGCGCGCACCGGGCTGAAGACCTGGTCCACCGTCATCGACAGCTACGTGATGAGCAACGTGCTGGTGCTGGGGCTGGTCTTCTACACGATGCTGCCGCGGGAACTGGCCCACGTGATCCTGATCGGCGGCCTGGGGATGGCGTCGCTGGGGCTGGGCGTCGCGCGCTGGCTGTGGCGCCAGCCGACCCGCACCCGCTTCAACGGCGCCACCTTCGCGCTCAGCGTGCTGATGGTGCTGTTCACGCTGGGCATGGTGAAGGCGGGGTTCCGCGCCGAGGCCCGCGACCTGCTGCCCTTCGTCGCCGGCGGGATGACGCTGACGGTGTCGTCCTGGTGGTTCCTGACGCTGTACCGGACGCAGCAGCTGAGCGCGCGACTGGCCGAGCTCGACGCGCAGGACGAGCGCATCGCGATGGCGCAGCGGCTGGCGACGGCACAGATCCAGCCGCATTTCCTGTTCAACACGCTGGCCTCGCTGCAGCACTGGGTCGACACCCGCGACGACCGCGCCGGGCCGATGCTGCGCTCGCTCACGCGCTACCTGCGGGCGACGCTGCCGATGTTCGAGCAGGACCGGCTGCCGCTGGAGCAGGAGCTGCAGATCGTGCGCAGCTACCTGGACATCATGCAGGCGCGGCTGGGGCAGCGGCTGAGCTGGTCGCTGGACACGGACGAGACGGCCCGGACCGCGATCGCCCACGCCAGCCTGCCGCCCGGCACGCTGCTGACGCTGGCGGAGAACGCGATCACGCACGGCATCGAGCCCAGCCTGCGCGGCGGGCACATCGCCGTGCGGGTGAAGGCGGCGGACGGGCGATTGCGCCTGGAGGTGCAGGACGGCGGCCAGGGCCTGGCACCGGGCGCCTGCGAGGGCCTGGGCCTGGCGAACACGCGGGAGCGGCTCAAGGCCCAGTTCGGCACCCGCGCCGCGCTGGGGCTGAAGCCGGGCTCCGAGGACGCGCCGGGTTGCCTGGCGTGGGTCGAGGTGCCGAGCGCCTGACGATCACGGATCGAGCGGACCCGGCGAATGTCGCCAGGACGCCTCGAAGGACATGGCCAGGGATACACGGGGGAGACCACATGACGACGAAGATCCGCACCCTGATCGCGGACGACGAGGAAGGCCCGCGCGAGCAGCTGCGCGCCGCGCTGGCGCGGCTGGCGCCGGAGATCGAGATCGTGGCGGCCAGCGTCAACGGCTGCGACGCCTGGGATGACTGCCTTGAGCATGAGCCGCAGCTGTGTTTCCTCGACATCCGCATGCCGGGCATGTCCGGCCTCGATGTCGGGCAGCGCCTGTCGCAGCTGGCGGAGCCGCCGCAGGTCGTGTTCGTCACCGCCTACGGCGACCATGCGCTGTCGGCCTTCGAGGCGGGTGCCGTCGACTATGTGCTCAAGCCGGTCGAGGATGCGCGGCTCGAGCAGTGCCTGCAGCGTCTGAGACAACGCAAGGCCTCGCCAGGTGCCGTGACGGACGACGAAGGATCGGACGACGACGGGATCCGCGGCGCAACCCTGCCGGCGATGCCCGCGGCGACGCTGGAGCTGCTGCGCCAGCTGCTGCCCGCTCAGCGTCCCGCGATGCGGCCCATCCAGGCCAGCCAGGGTCGCGAGATCCAGCTGATCGCGCCCGACGACATCCTGTTCTTCCAGAGCGACAGCCGCTACACCCGTGTCGTCCATCGCGACGGCGAGGCCTGGATCCGCACCGCGCTCAAGGAGCTGCTCGGCGACCTCGACCCCGGCGTGTTCTGGCAGGTGCACCGCTCGGTGCTGGTCAACAGCCGCTTCATCACCAGCGCGACGCGCGTCGACGAGAACACGATGCAGCTCTCGCTCAAGGGCTGCGTGGAGAAGCTGCCGGTGTCGCGGCAGTTCCAGGGCTTGTTCAAGGGCCAGTGATGCGCGGTCGCCCGCCGAGGTAAAACCCGGGCTTCATCAGGAAGCGCAAGGTGGAGGACTCGGCGATGGACAACGCAAGACCGCGAGGTCGCTTTCCGGCGGCGCTGGTGCTGACGGCCACGACCCTCGGGCTGCTCGCGGCGGGCGCGGCGCAGGCTCGCGTGACGCGCATCTTCGTCGACGAGGTAGCGCCGCTGATCGGCGAACAGCGCGGCTACGAACGCATCCGCGGGCGCGCATTCGGCGAGCTCGATCCGGCTGACCCGCACAACGCGGTGATCACCGACCTGAGGCTCGGCGCGGATGCCGACGGCCTCGTGCGCTACGAGACGAACTGGGTGCTCACGCGACCCGTCGGTCGCCGAAGTCCGAGCGGCTTCCTGTGGCACGACGTGCCCAACCGCGGCGGTGAGGTCCGGCTGCAACCGGGCGAGCTGGCCGCTGGCGACATCGGCCTGCGCAGCGGCTGGCAGGCCGACAACGCCGGCAACACCGGCGTGCCGCGCACGCGGCCGGAAGCGGCGCTCAACCACTACGTCCGTGTGCCCGTCGCGCGCATCGACGGCCAGCCGGTGACCGGCCCGGTGATGGCGCGCGTCGTCAATCGCGGTGGCCCGGACTCGCAGCCGCTGATGGTCCAGGGCAATCCGATGCCCTACCTGCCGGTTTCGCTGGACACGGCCCGCGCGACGCTGACCGTCCACACGAAGGAGACCGTCGACGGCCGCATCACGACCGCCGGCACCGTCGATCCGAAGGACTGGGCCTTCGCCCGCTGCGATCGCGCACAACCCTTCCCTGGCACGCCGATCGACATCGATCCGTCGCGCGCGCCGGCCAACCTGCCGGTCCACGTGTGCCTTCGCAACGGCTTCGAGGCGGACAAGGTCTACCAGCTCGTCTACACGGCAGGGAATGCCTACGTGCTGGGCGTCGGCATGGCCGCGTTCCGCGACGTCGGCGCGTTCTTCCGCCACACGAAGGCGGACGACACCGGCACGCCCAACCCGATCGCCGGCCAGGTGCGCGGCAGCGCGATCCGCGGCGTCTCGCAGTCGGGGAACATGGTCCGGCAGTTCCTGTTCATGGGCCTGAACCAGGACGAGGCAGGCCGTCAGATCCACGATGGCGCCTGGGCCATCATCGCGGGCCGCCGCGTCGCCGCGAATGCCCGCTGGGCGCAGCCGGACGGCGTGCTGGAGGTCTTCCAGATGGGCAGCGAAGGCCCGCAATGGTGGGTCGACTGGCCGGACAAGGCGCGAGACCTGCCCGCCAAGGGACTGCTGACCCGCTGCACCGCGAGCAAGACCTGTCCCAAGGTGTTCGAGCACTTCGGCGCCGCGGAGGTCTACGCATTGAAGCTGTCGCTGGCGTGGGTCGGATCGTCCGCAGACGTCGACATCCCGCTCGCGCCGAACGTGCGCCGCTACTACGTCGCCGGCAGCCCGCATGGCGGCGGAGCGGGAGGCTTCCGGCACGAACCGGAGAGTGCGTCGTTCAGTTGTCCGGGCAACAACTTCGGGCAGGCGACGCTGGCGCCCAATCCGCTGCCGCATCGCGAGCTGCGCAACCTGCTGAGCGCGGCGATGCGCGACTGGGTGCTCAAGGGCACGCCCCCGCCGCCGAGCCGGTATCCGATGCTGTCGCGCGGCGAGCTCGTCGAGCCGACGCGCGAGGCGATGGGGTTCCCCCGCGGCGTGCCGGGCATTCCGGAGCGCGTCTTCCTGCCGGAGAACTTCATCTTCCCCGTCTTCGATTACGACTGGGGGCCAGGTTTTGACCGCGTCGAAGCATCCGGTGTTCCCGACCAGATTCCACCGAAGATCAAACGCGTGCTGCCGGCGAAGGTGCCGCGCGTCGATGCCGATGGCAACGAGGTGGGCGGCGTACCGACGGTGCTGTCGATGGCGCCGCTGGGCACCTACCTCGGCTGGAACATCACAGCCGCTGGCATCCACGCGGGACAGGTCTGCAACTACGCCGGTGGCTACGTGCCGTTCGCGCGGACGCGCGCGGAGCGCGAGGCCAACGGGGATCCGCGCCGCTCACTCGAAGAGCGCTATCGCAATCACGCGGGCTACGTCGCGGCCGTGCAAGCTGCCGCGGACCGTGCGGCGGCGCTGGGCTTTCTGCTCCCGACCGATCGTGCGCGCCTGTTGAAGGAGGCCAAGGACAGCGACGTGTTGCGCTGACATGGAAATCGCAGGCGGGAAAAGGAAAAGGGGCCGAAGCCCCTTTTTCGTTGTGGCGGAACCCGCCTCAGCGCATCGCCGTCGGCGCAGGCGCCTCGACGTCGATGCCGCCCGCCAGCGCCTTGTAGACGCCGACCAGCGAGGTCGCCGCCGCCGTCTGCGATTGCGCCAGCTGGTTGCGCGCGGTCAGCAGTTCGCGCTCGGCGTCCAGCACCGCGAGGAAATCGCTGATGCCGACCTTGAAGCGTTCACGCGCGATGTTGGCCGCGCGCTCCGCCGAGACGGCCGCGTCGAACAGCGCCTGCGCCTGCTGCTGGCTGCGGTTGTAGGTCACCAGCGCGCCCTCGGTCTCCTCCAGCGCGGCAAGCACGGTACGCTCGTAGCTGACGAAGGCCGCCTCGTTGCGCGCGTCCGCCGCCGCGATCTGCGCGCGGATGCGGCCGAAGTCGAGCAGGTTCCACACCAGCTGCGCGCCGAGGTTGTACGCATAGGCCGGACCATCGCCCAGGTCGCCGATGCGCGTCGCGTTCTGGCCGATCGTGCCGCCCAGCGTGATGCGCGGGAACATCGACGAACGGGCCACGCCGACCCGCGCCGCCGCCGCGGCGGCCTGCGCCTCCGCAGCGCGGACGTCAGGACGACGGCGCAGCAGATCCTCGGGCGTGCCGATGCGGTCGAGCGCGATCGTCTTCAGACCCGGCAGCGGCTTGACGTCGGACAGCTCCACGTCGAGCGCCGTCGGCGGTTGGCCCGTCAGCACGGCCAGACGGTAGCGCGTGCGCGCCAGCGACATCTCCAGCGCGGGAATCGTCGCCGCCGTGCTCTGCACCAGCGCGCGAGCGCGCTCGGTGTCGAAGCCGTTGCCGCGGCCCGCTTCCTGGCGGCCAGCCACCAGCTTCAGCGCGCCCTGCTGCGTCTCCAGCGATTGCTGGGCCACGCGCAGCTGCTCCTGCAGGCCGCGCAGCTCGAAGTAGTTGCGCGCCACTTCCGCCGCGACGCTGACCTGCGCCGAACGCAGACCCGCTTCACCAGCGAGCAGCTCGGCCGCGGTGGCCCGGCGCTCGTCGGACAGGCGACCGAACAGGTCCGCCTCCCAGCGCACGTCGAAACCGACCGAGAACGCGTTGTTGCTCTGCGGATTGCCTTGGGAGTCCGGCGCGCGGACGCGGCCGGCACCGGCCGTCAGGTCGACGGTCGGGAACAGCTGCGCATCGGCGAAGCGCGACAGCGCGCGCGCCTCACGCAGGTTGGCCGACGCGATGCGCAGGTCCGTGTTGGCCTGCAGCGCGCGGTTCACCAGCGCGTCCAGCCCGCTGTCGTTGAAGCCCTGCCAGAAGCGGCCGACCGGCGCCTGCGCCAGCGTGGCGCCGTCACCTTGCGGCGCGTTGGCGAAGCCGCCGGCCACCGCGACTTCCGACTTCTTCGGCGCCGGAGCCGTGGAGCAGCCCGTGAGCGCCACCGTCGCGGCCGCCGCGGCGGCCATCAGAGAGACTCGGTAGAACATCATGCGCCCCCTTCGGCGAAGGCGTGCCGCCCTTGGGCGTGTCGGCGTCGTCGACGCCCGGATGGAACGGATGGGCGGCGGCATCGATCTGATGACGCAGCTCGACGGCGTGAGCACGCTTCTTCTCGGTGCTCTTGCGCAGCAGCGCGTAGAACACCGGCGTCAGGAAGATGCCGAACAGCGTCACCCCGACCATGCCCGAGAACACCGCGATGCCCATCGCACGACGCATCTCGCTGCCCGCGCCAGAGCCCAGGATCAGCGGGATGACGCCGGCGCAGAACGCGATCGAGGTCATCAGAATCGGACGCAGCCGCATGCGGCAGGCGTGGATGATCGCGTCATGCAGCGCTTCGCCGCGTTCCTCGAGCTCCTTGGCGAACTCGACGATCAGGATCGCGTTCTTGCACGCCAGGCCGACCAGCACCACCAGCGCCACCTGCGAGAAGATGTTGAGATCCCCGGCCTGCGCGAACGGTGGGAAGTGCGACAGCCACACGCCGAACAGCGCGGACAGGATGCACATCGGCACGATCAGGATGATGGCCAGCGGCAGCGACCAGCTTTCATACTGGGCCGCGAGGACCAGCACCACCAGCAGCACCGAGATCGCCAGCACCGCGCCCAGCGTCGGGATCGCGAAGCCGCCGACCTTGATGTCGCGGGTCAGCCGGTCCTGGTAGGTCAGCTCCGTCCACTCGTAGGTCATGCCGCGCGGCAGGTTCTTCAGGCGCTGCTCGATCTCCGCCTCGGCCTGGCCGCTGGAGAAACCGGGCTTGGCCGCGCCGTTGATGTCCGCGCTCGGGAAGCCGTTGTAGCGCGTCACGCGCGTCGGCCCGAAGGTCGGATCGACGTTCATCAGCGCACCCAGCGGCACCATCTCGTTCTTCTCGTTGCGCGTCTTCAGGTCGGTGATGCTGCCGGCGTTGGCGCGGTAGGGCGCGTCCGCCTGCACGATGACCTGGTAGGTCTTGCCGAAGCGGCTGAAGTCGTTGACGTACAGCGAGCCGAGGTTGATCTGCAGCGTGTCGTAGATGTCCTGCAGCTTCACGCCCATCTGCTTGGCCTTGACCCGGTCGACGTGCGCGAAGAGCTGTGGCACGTTGATGTCGTAGGTCGAGTACGGCGTGCCGATGCCGCTCTTCGGGTCACCGTAGATCGGGCCCAGCGTGCCCCAGACGGAACCGAACAGCGCCTGCTCGCCCAGGCCGGCGCGGTCCTGCACCTGCACCTTGAAGCCGCCCGCGTTGCCCAGGCCGTCCACCGCCGGCGGCGGCACGACGAACATGCGCGCCCCCTGGATCTGCTGGATCGCGCCGTTGACCTTGCCCAGGATCGCGTCCTTGGACTTGTCGGCGGTGGTCCGGTTCTCGAATTCGTCCAGGCCGAAGAACACGATGCCTTCGTTGGGCGCGGCCGAGAAGCCGGCGATCGACAGACCGGGGAAGGCGATCGAGTCACGGATGCCGGGCACCTTCAGCGCGATGTCGCTCATGCGCCGGATGACTTCCTCGGTGCGGTCCAGCGTGGCGCCGGCCGGCAGCTGCGCGATGCCGATCAGGTACTGCTTGTCCGGCGCCGGCACGAAGCCCGACGGGATGCGCGTGAACAGCAGGGCGGTCAGGCCCAGCAGGATCGCGTAGACGACCAGCGCACCGCCCTTGCGGCGCAGGATGCCGGTGACGCCGCGGCTGTAGCCTTCGCTGCGGCGCTGGAAGAAGCAGTTGAACCAGTGGAAGAACCGGCCGAACAGCTTGTCCATCACCTTCATGATCGGGTCCTTGGGCGCGTCGTGCGGACGCAGCAGCAAGGCCGCCATGGCGGGCGACAGGGTCAGCGAGTTGAACGCCGAGATCACCGTCGAGATCGCGATCGTGACCGCGAACTGGCGATAGAACTGGCCCGACAGGCCCGGGACGAAGGTCAGCGGGATGAACACCGCGCACAGCACCAGCGCGATCGCGATGATGGGCCCGGAGACCTCCTGCATCGCCTTGATCGTCGCGGCATGCGGCGTGAGCCCGTCCTCGAGGTTGCGCTCGACGTTCTCGACCACCACGATCGCATCGTCGACCACGATACCGATGGCGAGCACCAGCCCGAACAGCGTCAGCGTGTTGATCGAGTAGCCCAGCAGCAGCAGGACGGCGAACGTCCCCACGATGGACACCGGCACGGCCAGCAGCGGGATGATGGACGCGCGCCAGGTCTGCAGGAAGATGATCACCACCAGCACGACCAGCAGCACGGCCTCGATCAGGGTGTGGATCACCTTCTCGATGGACGTGGCGACGAAGCGCGTCGGGTCGTAGACGATGTCGTAGCTGACGCCGGCCGGGAAGCTGGCCTTCAGGCGCTCCATCGTCGCGCGCACATCCTTGGAGATGTTCAGCGCGTTGGACTGCGGCGCCTGGAAGATGCCGATGCCGACCGCTTCCTTGTTGTTCAGCAGGCTGCGCAGCGCGTAGGTGCCGGGGCCCATCTCGACGCGGCCCACGTCGCGCACGCGGACCAGGCCGCCGGTGGCGGTGTCGGTGCGGACGATGACGTCGGCGAACTCTTCCTCGGTGACGAGGCGGCCCTGCGTGTTGATCTGCAGCTGGAAGTCGGTGCCCTTGGGCGCCGGCGGCGCGCCGACGACGCCGGCGGCGACCTGCGTGTTCTGCTCACGGATGGCGTTGGTGACGTCGGAGGCGGTCAGGCCGCGACCGGCCAGCTTGGCCGGGTCCAGCCAGATGCGCATCGCGTAGTCGCCGGAGCCGAAGACCTGCACCGAGCCCATGCCCTGCACGCGCAGCAGCTCGTCGCGGACCTGCAGCTGCGCGTAGTTGCGCAGGTACAGCGCGTCGCGGCTGTTGTCCGGGCTGACCATGTGGACGACCATGGTCAGGTTGGGACTGGACTTCTCGGTCGTCACGCCGATCTGCCGGACGATGTCGGGCAGGCGCGGCAGCGCGCGGTTGATGCGGTTCTGGACCGCCGTTTCCGCGGCTTCCGGGTTGGTGCCGATCTTGAAGGTGACCGTCAGGGTCATGCCGCCGTCGGCGGTGGCCTGGCTGTCGAAGTACAGGACGTTTTCCAGCCCGTTGATCTGTTCCTCGAGCGGTGTCGCCACCGTCTCGGAGATCACGCGCGGGTTGGCGCCCGGGAACTGGGCGCGCACGACGACCTGCGGCGGCGCGACCTCGGGGTACTCGGAGATGGGCAGCCGGAAGATCGCCAGCAGGCCCACCAGGAAGATGAAGATCGAGAGGACCGACGCAAAGCGCGGCCGCTCGATGAAGAAGCGTGAGATATCCATGGACGGCCTCGCGTCGGGTTACTTCGACGACGCGGCGGGAGCGGCAGGGGCGGCGCCCTGCGGCGCGGCGACGGGGCGTCCCTTGTCGTCGAGCTTGGCCTGCTGCGGCGTGACCGGCGCGCCGGGCATCGCATGCTGGAGGCCGTCGATGATCACGAGCTCGCCGGGCTTGACGCCCTGGACCACGCGGTAGCCGTCGAACAGCGCGCCGGCCTGGACCGGACGGGGCGCCACGATGTTGTTGGCGCCGACGACCATCACGACCTTGTTGGCCTGGTCGGTGCCGATCGCACGGTCGGGGATCAGCGTGGCGGTGTAGGAGCCGGTGCCTTCCAGCTTGACGCGCGCGAACAGGCCGGGGACGAACAGTCCGTCCTTGTTGTCGAACACGGCGCGGCCGCGGATGGTGGCGGTGGCCGGGTTCAGGCGGTTGTCGACGAAGTCCATGCGGCCTTCATGCGGGTAGCCCTGCTCGTTGGCCAGACCCAGATGGACCTTGCTGGCCTGCTCGCGCTTGGCGCCGCCAGCGCGCGCGGCAGCGGCGTACTTCAGGAAGGTCGCCTCGCTGGCGTCGAAGTAGGCGTAGACCTTGTCGCTGGAGACGACGGTGGTCAGCACCGGATCGCCGATGTTCACCAGGTTGCCGGGCGTCACGTTGGCGCGCGAGCTGCGGCCGGTGACCGGCGCGCGGACCTGGGTGAACTCCACGTTCAGCTTGGCCTGGGTCACGGCGGCCTCGGCGGCGCGGATGTTGGCCTCGTTGTTGCGGACCGCGGCCTTGAGCTGGTCGATTTCCTGCTGGCTGACGCCCTGGATGGCGACGAGCTTCTCGGCGCGGCCCAGGTCGGACTTGCTCAGTTCGCTGGCGGTGCGGGCGGCGGCGGCCTGGGCCTCGGCGCGGGCGACCTCGGCCTGGAACGGACGCGGGTCGATGGTGAAGAGCGGGTCGCCCTTCTTGACGACCTGGCCTTCACGGAAGTGGACCTTGTCGAGTGTTCCGGCGACACGGGCGCGGATCTCGACGGTGTCGGGCGCTTCCAGGCGCGCGGTGAATTCATCGAAGTCCTGGACTTCGCGCGCGATCGCCGGGGCGACCGTCACGGGCGGGGGCCGCCATGCTGTTGTTGTTGATCCTGTTGTCCACAGGCGCTCAGCAGCAGCGCCACCAGGGCGCCGGCGACGGCGTTGCGATTGAAAGAAGGTCCAGCCATGCATCACTCCCGAAAACGCCCACGGCATCTGTTGCACCGCAGCGTGCGGCGGAATGTACGCGGTACATGAATCACCAGCCAGTGCCCAGGGCAATACCTGTCCCTTTGCCGCAGGGCTTCTTTGAAACGATTGACTGCCTGGGCAAGGTTGTGAGCAAGTCTCGTTGGAGACACTGCCGGAAAACGTCAGGAGGGTGGGGGTTCGGAGGATTGGGCAAGGGTGGCGGACCCGCCCCGGACTGGTGCTTCGCTTCATCGACCAACCCTTCGCATTGGAGAGGGGGCCTCATCAGGGAAGCAGCTTTCGCATCTGCCTGGCCTCCAGGATCGCGGCGTGGAGTCTGCGTTTGATCGATTCGCTGGCAAGGTCGAGTCGGCCACGCCGGGGATGCTTTGGCCCCTTCCCAGGGGCCGGACCAAACCACTCGTCATCGAAGGGAAGCACCCGCTGATTGACCAGATCAAACTTCGTCAGCTTGGTCAGGCCGGTCTTGCTGTTCGGCTCGATCGCAAACTCTCCGGGAAACAGCACGTGAGTGCGGCGGGAGGTTGCGTAAGCGACGACGACCACGCAGCCGTCCGGATCCTCAATGGCTTCTTCAACCTGAAGTACCAGTGCAGGACGCTCCTTGGGTCCTGGCACGCCGACCCGCTCGGGAAACCGGCACTGGACGATGTCACCCGACTTGGGACGCGGCGTCCAGTACATGTGACCTCACAGCAGCGAGTCCAGCACCTTGCCGCGGCGACGTGGTTCGGCCTTCGCGATCTCTTCGTGATGTTCCTTTGTCAGTGGCATGAACTTCTCCATTTCCTGTTCGTTGAAGACCTCATCTCTCAGCCGGGCAAGGGCGAAGAGAACGGTCTGCGTTTCGTTGAATCCAAGCTTCTTGGCCATTGCTCTCAAGGCATCTCTCGATACCGTGGTGAGCGTGTCTTCCTTGAAGTTCAGCTTCAACGCCTGTTGGCTCGAGGCGGCAGTTGGCATGGCGGTTCCAAAGAATAGAGGGGCATTCCGTACATAAACAATAACTAAAGTTTATGTACTGATCAAACAGCAGGGCCTGACGCCGCCAACAAAAAACCCGGGCATGGCCCGGGTTCTTGAGGGAAGGTCCGCAAGGACCCTGGCGCGGCGCTCAGTGCACGCCGTGCATCAGCTTCTTCATCAGCGGGCTGAGCAGCATCAGCAGCACGCCGGCGCCCGCGGGGACGATGGTGAAGATGAGGAAGAAGGTGGACATCGAGTAGGTCGACGAGATCGCATCGATGTACGAACCCGTCATGCCGGCGATCTTGTTGGCGATCGCGGCGTTGACGAACCAGACGCCGAACATCAGGCCCAGCAGGCGCGCCGGCGCCAGCTTGGAGATGTAGGACAGGCCGACCGGCGACAGGCACAGCTCGCCCATCGTGTGCAGCAGGTAGGCCAGCGTCAGGAAGATCATGCTGACCTGCGCCGTCTTCGCGCCCGCCGGGATGCCCGACGCGCCGTACGACAGCGCCGCGAAGCCCAGGCCCAGCAGCACCAGGCCGACGCCGAACTTCACCGGACCGCTCGGGTTCCAGCGACGCTCCCACATCTTGCTGAACATCGGCGCCAGGATCACCAGGAAGAAGGAGTTCAGCACGCCGAACCAAGTGGCCGGAATCTCCGATTGCTCCATCTGGAACTCACGCCCCAGCATCCACAGCGACAGGCCCCAGATCACCGCCAGCGCCAGCGCCAGCAGCAGGTTGGACAGCTTGTACAGGCCCTCGGTGCTGCGGCCCAGCTTGACCAGCAGCCAGCTCAGGATCGCCACCGGGATCAGCGTCATCAGCGAGTTGACGATCTTGAAGATCAGCCCGCTCGTGCCCACCAGCGCGCGGTCGGTGTAGTCGGCCGCGAAGATGGTCATCGATCCGCCGGCCTGCTCGAAGGCGAACCAGAAGAAGATCGTGAAGAACGAGAACACGCCGATCGCGATCAGGCGGTCGCGCACGATGTGCGCGGGCGTGTCGTCCAGCGGCTCGCTCGCGTCCACCAGCGGCGCGTTCTTGCTGGGGACTCCGCCGATGTCGCCGAAGATGCCCTGCGCCAGCCAGAACTGCAGCGCGCCCAGGATCATGAAGACCGCCGCCAGGCCGAAGCCGTAGTGCCAGCCGATCTTCTCGCCGATGTAGCCGCACAGCGAGATGCCGAAGAAGGCGCCCGCATTCACGCCCATGTAGAACAGCGTGTAGCCGCCGTCCCGCTGGCCTTCGTTGTCCTTGTTGTAGAGCTGGCCGACGATGGCCGAGATGTTCGGCTTGAACAGGCCCGTGCCCAGGATCACCAGACCCAGGCCGACGTAGAAGGTCGCCTTGGTGTCGAAGAACAGCGCGATGTGGCCGGCCGCGATGATGAAGCCGCCCAGCACCACCGAGCGCCGCGTGCCCAGGAACCGGTCCGCGATGTAGCCGCCGATGATCGGCGTCAGGTACACCAGCATCGTGTAGGTGCCGTAGAGGCTGGTCGCCTCCTCGCGCGTCCAGCCCCAGCCGCCCTTGGCGGCCTCGGAGATGAGGTACAGCACGAGCAGCGCCCGCATGCCGTAGTAGGAGAACCGTTCCCACATTTCGGTGAAGAACAGGACGAACAGGCTGTTGGGCTGGCCGAGGATGGTCTGCCGCGCTCCGGGAGTTTGAATTGTGTTCAAACGACGCTCCGTGATCGATCGCTGGTGGATCGCTGAGGAATCAATGACCCGGCGCTCCGGGTCACGGGAAACCGCGTTCCAGGGATCAGAACGCGTTTGCCGCTGGTCCAGGCCCCCGGATCGATCCGATCCTTCAGGGCCCGCCAGCGGCAGGCGGCGCCATTGTCAGCGAAAGGTCAGCGTGAACCCGTCCCTCGGCACTAGGGCTCTCCCTAGGTCCGGACGGCCGTCATGGGCGCTCCTCGCGCAGCAGCCGCAGGCCGTTGAGCACCACCAGCAGGCTCGCGCCCGCGTCGGCCAGCACCGCCAGCCACAACGAGCCGATGCCCGCCAGCGTCAGCGCCGCCACGATCGCCTTCAGGCCCAGCGCCACGACGATGTTCTGCTTCAGCACCGTCGCGACGCGCTCCGACAGGTCGATCAGCTCGGGGAGCTTGCGCAGGTCGTCCTGCATCAGCGCGATGTCCGCGGTCTCCAGCGCGGTCGCGCTGCCGGCGGCGCCCATCGCGATCGCGATGTCGGCGCGCGCCAGCGCCGGCGCGTCGTTGACGCCGTCGCCGATCATCGCGACCGGTCCCTGCTCGTCCGCGAGCTTCGCGATCGCGTCGAGCTTGTCCTGCGGCAGCAGCGGCGCGCGCACCGCTTCCTCCGGCATGCCGAGCCGGCCCGCCATCGCGACGGCGCTCGCGCGCTGGTCGCCGCTGAGCATCGCCAGCGTCAGGCCGCGTGCGCGCAGCGTCTTCAGCACCTCGGCGGCCTCGGGTCTCGGCGTGTCCGACAGCGCCAGCAGCGCCAGCGTCTGCGCGCCGCGCATCAGCCAGGCCAGCGTGTGGCCCTGCGCCTGCAGCGCGCGGGCCGCCTTGCGGGCCTCGTCGTCGACGGCCCCGCGCTGCTCGGCCAGTCGTTCATTGCCGAGCGCGAAATCGGCGCCGTCCAGTTGCGCGGTCAGGCCCAGGCCCGGCAGGTTCTGGAGGTGATCGACGGGCTCCAGCATCGTGCCCAGGCGCTCCGCATGCGCCGCGACGATCGCCTGCGCCAGCGGATGCGTGCTGCCGGCGTCGAGGCGCGCGGCGAGGTGCAGCGCCTGGTCGGCATTCACCGACGGGTAGAGCGGTTGCACCGCCGCCAGTTGCGGCTTGCCTTCGGTCAGCGTGCCGGTCTTGTCGAAGGCCAGCGTCTTCAGTTGCCGGGCGCGCTCCAGGTAGAGACCGCCCTTGATGAGGATCCCGCGCCGCGCCGCCGAGGCGAGGCCGCTGACGACCGTCACCGGCGTCGAGATCACCAGCGCGCACGGACACGCGATCACGAGCAGGACCAGGCCCTTGTAGATCCAGTCGCTCCAGGTGCCCAGGCCCAGCAGCGGCGGGAGCACCGCCAGCGCGACCGCCACCAGCACCACCGCCGGCGTGTACACGCGGGCGAAGCGGTCGATGAACGCCTGCGTCGGCGCGCGCTGCGACTGCGCCTGCTGCACGGCCGCGGCCATGCGGTCGAGCAGCGTGTGGCCCTTGCCGGCGGTGATCTCCATCTCCAGCAAGCCGTCGCCGTTGATGCTGCCGGCCAGCAGCGCATCGCCGGGCGCCTTGTCGACCGGCATCGCTTCGCCGGTCAACGCAGCTTCGTTCAGGCTGGAACGACCGGTGAGCAGGCGGCCGTCGAGCGGCACACGCTCGCCCGGAGGGACACGAACCCGCGCGCCGATCGCCACGTCCGCGGCGGGCACCGACGTCCAACGACCGTCCGGCCCCTGGACCTGCGCCGTCTCCGGCGCCAGCTGCGTCAGCGCGCGGATCGCGTCGCGCGCGCGGGCCAGGCTCAGGCTCTCCATCATCTCGGACAGCCCGAACAGCCACACCACCATCGCCGCCTCGGGCCACTGGCCCAGCACGATCGCGCCGATCACCGCCAGGCTCATCAACAGGTGAATGTTGAGCGTCACGCTCTTGAGCGCGATCCAGCCCTTGCGCAGCGTCGGCAGACCGCCGAGCAGCATCGTCGCGACCGACAGCGCGATCACCACGGGACCGGATTCGTCGAAGCCGGAAAACGCGAGCGTCTCCGCCGCGATGGCGGCAATGCCGGCGATCGCCATGCGCCACTTCAGACCGCTCGATAGCGCCGGCGGCGGGGCGGGCGGCGGGGCTTCAGCCTCGATGGGCTCGGCACTCATGCCGGCCGCGCTGATCGCCGCGCGCAACGGCGCGTCGTCGGGCAGGCGGTGATGGACATCGAGCAGGCGGTTGATCAGGTCGAACTCCAGCGCGACCACGCCGTTCTTGCCTTGCAGCTGCTTGCGCAGCAGGCCTTCCTCCGTCGGGCAATCCATGCCGGCAATGAAGTAGCGCTGACGGGTCGTACCCGCGAGTGCCTCGGCGCTCGGGGCCGGCGACTTCGGGGCCGGCGCGGCGCACGACGCGCCATGACCGTGGTCGTGGTCGTGGTCGTGGTCGTGGTCGTGGTCGTGGTCGTGACCATGCCCGTGTTCATGACCCGGGTCGACATCGTGACGACGCGCGTGCGCGGCAGGGGCGGGCGCCGGCGCTGGCGCGACGGCCGTGTGCCCGCAGCATCCGCCGCAGGAGGGCGCGGCGGACTCGGGCGCGGCGGGGCGGTGATCGTGTTCCTGATGTGCCATGGGGTCGATTGGATAGTCTGTAGCCGCTCCAAGGTCAAGCGGCTATGCTGATCGGCATGCGAATCGGCGAACTGAGCAAGTCCACCGGCGTGGACATCGAGACCATCCGCTTCTACGAGAAGAGCGGTCTGCTGCCTCCGCCCGCGCGGAGCGACAACGGCTACCGCGACTACGCCCATGCCCACCTGGAGCGGCTCGCCTTCATCCGGCACTGCCGCGCGCTGGACATGTCGCTGGCGGACGTCACGCTGCTGCTGGACAGCCTGGAGACGCAAGACCCCGAGGAACTGGTCAAGGTCGATGTGCTGGTGGCATCCCAGCTCGGCAAGGTGCGCGCCCGGCTGCAGAGCATGAAGGCGCTGGAGGCGCAGCTGGTGGCGCTGCAGAAGCGCTGCGACGCGGACCACGACCACCACGCCTGCGGCATCCTGGAAGAGCTGGTGTCCGCGGCACACGGCGAGGCGTGCGCCTGCCATCCGACCGAGGCAGCGCCCGCTGCGCGCGCCAGCGCGCCTGACGTGAACTGACGTGGCCTGAAGCCTGACGCGGCGCTTCAGCGCGGCATCGACCGGGCGAATTCCTCCAGGCGTCGGCGGAGTTCATCCCGCACCTGGCGCAGCGCGGGCGACAGCTGCGCGCGGCCGGGCACGATCAGGTGCAGCGGCGCCAGGTCGCCGCGCCAGTGCGGATTGACGTGGACCAACTGGCCGCTGGCCAGCTCCTGGGCCACATCCGGCCACGACTTGTAGGCCAGCCCCAGGCCCGCCAGCGCCCAGCGCTTGACGACCTCCCCGTCGTCGGCGACACGGCGCCCGGACAGCGGCAACGCCGCCGGTTGGCCGGCGATCTCGACCGGCCAGTGGGTGGGCACCTCTCCGGCGACGAGGTAGCGCAAGGCCTCGTGCCGTGCCATGTCCTCCGGCGATGCCGGCATCCCGTGCAACGCCAGGTAATGCGGCGCGGCGACCAGCACACGGCGGCAATCCGGCAGCAGCGGCAGCGCGACCTGGGTGCCGCTCGCCGGCTGGCCGTAGCGGACGGCGGCATCGACCGGGCGCCGCAGCAGGTCCGTCAACGGGTCCCCGATCTGCAACCGCAGCGTCAGCGCCGGATGGCGTTCCTGGAACTGCTCCAGCCACGGCAGCAGCACGTGACGCCCCAGGTCCGACGGCACCGTCAGATGCAGCTCGCCGCTGAGCGCCTCCCGTCCGGCGAGCGCCTCGTCCCGGCCATCGGTCAGCGCGCGCAGTGCGGCACGCGCATGCGGCAGGTAGCGCTGGCCTTCGCCCGACAGACGCAGGCTGCGGGTGCTTCGCACGAACAGCGGGAAGCCCAGCTGTTCCTCCATCCGCTTGAGCGCCGCGCTGGCCGCGGCGGGTGACCAGTCCAAGGCCTTCGCGGCGGCTGTGAGATTGCCGAGGTCGGCGATGCGCACCAGCAATTCGAGGTCGGCGATCCTGGTCATTGTTCGATTTTCTTTGAAAAAGCTTAGCCCTTCAGCCGATTCAACGATGTCTTGCCCAACTCCAGACTGGGGACCATCAAACAACCTGGAACACGCCATGGCCCCCCTCATCAGCACGCCCTCCACCCTGAACTCGACTGCGGCCGCCGGCTCGCCGACGGGGCACACCTTCACGGCGGACACCGTCAGCGTCGTCGTCGGCGGCACCTCCGGCATCGGCCGCGCGGTGGCCGATGCCCTGGCCGCGCGCCCCGGCCGGGTCATCGCCGCGGGTTTGACGACAGGTCTCGACGTCTCGGATCCGGCTGCCGTCGCTGCCTTCTTCGAATCGATCGGGCCGGTGGACCACGTCGTCTTCACCGCGGGCTCCCAGGCACCCGGCGGGCCGGTGGCCTCGCTGGACCTGAACGCGGCCAAGGCGGCGTTCGACATCAAGTTCTGGGGCGCGATCGCCGTGGCCCGCGCGGCCGCCGGCCGGCTCCGTCCGGGCGGCACGTTGACCTGGACGTCCGGCTTCCTGGCGCGCCGCGCCGTTCCGGGCACCTTCGTCAAGACGGCGATGAACGCCGCGCTGGAGGCCTCCGCGAAGCTGCTGGCGCGGGAACTCGCCCCGCTGCGCGTGAACGTCGTCAGCCCGGGCCTGACCGACACCGAGGCCTACGCCGGCATGGCGCCCGAGGCACGCGAGGCGATGCTCGCCAGGGCCGCCTCGACCTTGCCGGCCGGTCGCGCGGGACGGGTCCAGGACCTGGCGGCGGGGTATCTCTTCGTCATCGACAACCCCTTCGTCACCGGCAGCATCATCGACATCGACGGCGGCGCGCTGATCCAGTAACCGCCCCCGCTCGTCCCCGGAAGGGGCCGGCGATCGCTCCGTCCACCCCTGGGGCGGCCGGCATTTCGTGACGAAGTGGGCGTGGGCTCTCTCCAGGAGGGCCCAGGGACGCCCGGACGGCTCAGTCCGAGCCCCGAACGGACGATGTAGAGTGCGAGCCGCCCGCGTTACAACTTGAAGACAAGTGGAGCGCGGCCGGCCTCCCTTCCGCTCCTCACGTCGTTCATGCGTGTCTGTTCACTGTCATCGGTCAAGAACCGGATCGTCCTCGGTCAACCGCTCGCCTTCAGCGTCCGGGACACCGACCGGACGCTGCTGCTCGCGCGCGGACAGGTGATCGCCGACGCGGCACAGCTCGACGCGCTGATGCGCCGCGGCGCGCTGGTCGACGCGAACGAGCTCGCCGAATCGGCGCGGCAGGCGACGCCCGCGCCGACGCGCTCCGCCGCTTACCTGCGCGACCGGCTTCCCGAGGAGTGGGACCGCGGCATGCAGGATGTGCGCAACGCGCTGTCGGCCTCGCCGGACCGCATGGCCGGCGCGCTCGACGGCGCGACGGCGCTGATGCTGACCCTGATCGACAGCTCGCCCGAGGTCGCACTCTCCCAGGTCGTCCGCCAACCTGAATCCACCAGCGGGCACTACGGCGTTACGCATTCCTTGCATGCGGCCACGGCCTGCCACGCGGCGGCCCGTTATCTGGGCTGGGGACCGGACGACCAGCGGCGCGCCTTCCAGGCCGCGCTGACGATGAACCTGGGCATGCTGGACCTGCAGGCGCGCCTGTCCAGCCAGGTGTCGCCGCTGACGGCGATGCAGCGCGAGGCGATCCACGAGCATCCGATCCGGAGCGTCGAGATGCTGAGCGCCGCCGGCATCGACGACCCGGACTGGCTGGAAGCGGTGCTACAGCACCACGAGACCCCGGATGGGCGCGGCTACCCGCACGGCATCGGCGACGTCGGCGAACTGGCCGAGATGCTGCGTTATGCCGACATCTACACCGCGCGCCTGAGCAGCCGGGCCAACCGGCCGGCGATGAGCGCGGCCCAGGCGGGGCGGGAGCTCCACCAGATGGCGGCCCAGAGTCCGCTGGCGGCGGCGCTGATCAAGTCCTTCGGCATCTTCCCGCCGGGCAGCCTGGTCCGGCTGGCCAGCGGCGAGGTCGGACTGGTCGTGCGCAACGGCGACAAGGCGCACCGTCCGATGGTGTCCGCCTTGACCAATGCCAACGGCGAACCCCGCCACACGCCGGTGCTGCGCGACAGCAGCCGCGAGGACCACGCCGTGGTCGCCCTGCTGCCGGCGCACGCCTCGCCGATCCGCCTGTCCGATGAGCGCATCGCGGCGCTGATCGCCAGCGCCTAGGCGGCCCCCGGCCTTCCCGCAAGGCCTTGCAGCGGTCCCACCTCGATGCATCAGGCTGGCGGGGATCTACCCCTCTTTCAGTAGACCCGACCCCTGTCCCCCGCGCGCAGACTGCGCCGCTTTCGGACATGGGGACGCGTGTGGGTCAAGTGATCGAACTGAAATCGGGGCGCTGGCGCGCGGCGATCGCGCCGGATCGGGGCGGACGGCTGCGCTGGCTGGGAGCGAGCGGGACCGGCGGTCAGGAATCGTGGCTGCGCCCGCTGCTGATCGAACGGGGCACGCTGGTCGGCGGCGGTGCCGTGAGACTGGTGCCCCCGTCGGAGGTGCCCGAGGACATGGCGCGCCTGGTGCCGGATCCAGGCGCCTTCGAGGAGCCCTGGCGCCTCATCCATCAGGCCGCCGATGCGGTCACGCTGATGCTGCATCCGTGCAGCCCGGCGCCAGGGACCTGGGGCTTCCAGGCGAGCCAGACGCTGCGGCTGGACGAGCACCGGCTCGACTGGACGCTGTCGGTGCGCAACCTGAGCCGCATGCCGATGCCGGCACGACTGGGCTGGTTGCTGAACTTTCCGGACGACTTCGCCGACGCCGCATGGCTGGACGACACCCTGGACGTCGTGAAGCTGCCCGGTCGCGGCCAGGCGGCGCGGCGCGATCCCTGGTGCGGCATCGCCACGCTGAGCGGCGCCGGCGGGCGCCTCGTGCTGCTGCGCGGCGAACCGCCGATGGACACGCTGAGCTTCGAGCGCCATCCGACGCGGACGTCGGTCCAGCTCCGGCTGATGACACCGGACACGCCGCGGCTGTCGCCGCTGCCGCGCGGCGAGGAACTGACGCTGCGCCTGTCGATCGACCTGCTGGAGCCGCGGACGCCGCCGCTGCCCCGCGTCCCGCCGCACAACCCGTCCGGGTCGCTGATCCTCTGAGCGCCCAAGGGGAAGCCGATGGGCCGCCGGCGAACAGGCCGATGGGCGAGGCGAAGCCGGCGCGCGCGCCGGAGGCGGCCTCCGCGGGAGAGGCGGCCCCTATACTGCCGCGCGCTGCTCCTGCGGCCTCCCCCATGCCGACGCTGCCCTCTCCCGCCGCCTTCCGGCCCTATCTGCGCGACGCCCTGCGCGACGATCTCGTCGCCGCCGTGGTGGTCAGCGTCCTCCTGATTCCGCAGAGCCTGGCCTACGCGATGCTCGCGGGCCTGCCCCCGCAGGTGGGCCTCTATGCCAGCCTGCTGCCACCACTCTTCTACGCGGCGCTGGGTTCCAGTCCGTTCCTGAACATCGGCCCGGTGGCGGTGCTGGCGCTGATGATCATGCAGACGCTGCAGCTCGCGCCCGCCGGCGTCAGTCCGAGCGAAGCCGCGCTGGTGCTGTCCGCGGAGGTCGGCCTGTTCCTCGGCGCGGCGGCGCTGCTCCGGCTGCACGCGCTGGCCGCGCTGTTGTCTGTGCCGGTGCTGCACGGCTTCGAATCCGGCGCGACGATCGCCATCGCCGCGAGCCAGTTGCCGGTGCTGATCGGCTCGACGGCGACCGGCGGCACGCTGCCGGACCTGTGGCGTTCGATGGCGGAGCACGGCTTCGACTGGCGCGGCGTCGCGGCGCTGTTCGGCGTGGTGTCGCTGCTCGCGCTCGTCGTGGTGCGACGGCTGCCCAAGGGCTTCGTCTCGCGCATCGCGCCGCTGGCGGTGCTGCTCATCGGCATCGGCGTCGCCTGGGGCTGGGATCCGCAGGGCCTGCCGCGCGTCGGCGAGCTGCCGCCCCTGGCGCTGGTCTTCACGCTGCCGCGGCTCGATCCCGACCTCTGGACCGCGATGCTCCCCGGCGCCGCGCTGATCGGGCTGCTCGGCTACGTGTCCAGCCTGGCCGTGGCCGAATCGCTCGCGCGTCGCGTCGGGCAGCGCGTCGACGCGCGGCGCGAACTGATGGGCCTGTCCGTGGCCAACCTGGCCGCGGCGATCTCGGGCGGCATGCCTGCCGCCGCCAGCTTCTCGCGCAGCGTGCTGATGAGCGACGCGGGCAGCCGCACGCGCATGACCGGCGTCTTCGTCGCCGCGATGATGGGGCTCGTGCTGCTGACGATGTCGCCGCTGCTGGCCTGGGTGCCCAAGCCGGTGCTGGCGGCCAGCATCATGGTCGCGGTGCTGTCGGGACTGAAGTTCGGCCCCTATGCCGACGCCTGGCGCTACGACCGCGCCGAGGCGCTCCTGATGACGGCGGTGACGCTGCTGGTGATCTTCGTGGGCATCACGGCCGCGCTCGGCCTGGGCGTGGCCAGCGCGATCGCGCTGCTGCTGCAGCGCAGCGCCCGGCCGCACGTCGCGCTGATCGGCCGCATCCCGGGCACCGAGCACTACCGCAACGTCGAGCGCCACCACGTCGAACTCGATCCCGAGGTCCTCGGGCTGCGCATCGACGAGAGCCTGCTGTTCCTCAACGGTCGCAGCCTGGCCGACGTCGTCCAGGCACACCTCGACACGCACCCGACCACGCGGCGCGTGCTGCTGCAGATGTCACCGGTCAACAGCATCGACTTCAGCGGCCTGAGCGCGCTGAAGGAGCTGCACGAGACACTGGAGCGCCAGGGCCGGCGCCTGGACCTCAGCGAGGTCAAGGGACCGGTGCTCGACCGGCTCAAGGCCGGCAGGTGGGAGTCGTGGTTCCGCGGGAAGATGTACCTGTCCCACCACCTGGGCATGAGGGACGCGGACTGACGCTCAGTGCACCTCGTTCAGATGCCCATGCTTGCGCAGGTCGGGCATCAGGAAACAGACGAGGAACGCGAACAGGCACATCACCGAGACGTAGACGTAGAACGCGCTCTCGACGTTCGCGGACTTGAGGCTCAATGCGACGAACTCCGCCGAGCCGCCGAAGATCGCATTGCCGATCGCATACGACAGGCCCACGCCCAGCGCGCGGATCTCGGGCGGGAACATCTCCGCCTTGATCAGGCCGCCGATCGAGGTGTACAGCGACACGATGGCCATCGCCACGATGATCAGGCCGAAGGCCGCGTAGGGACTCTGCACGCCCTTGAGCGCCGACAGGATCGGCCAGGTGCACACCGCCCCCAGGATGCCGAACCACAGCATCGACGTGCGCCGCCCGATGCGGTCCGACAACGCGCCGAACAGCGGCTGCATGCACATGTAGACGAACAGCGCCGCCGTCATCACCGTGCTCGCCACCTTCTTGTCCATGCCCACGCTCAGCACCAGGTACTTCTGCATGTAGGTCGTGTAGGTGTAGAAGGCCAGCGATCCGCCCGCGGTGAAGCCCAGCACGATCAGGAACGACCGCATGTGCTTGCTGAACAGCTCGCGCATCGAGCCCGATTCCTTGCGGTCGAGCTGCTCGGCCTTCGCGGTCTCGGCCAGCGAACGGCGCAGGTAGAACGCGATCACCGCCGTCGCCGCGCCCGCCGCGAACGGGATGCGCCAGCCCCAGTCGTGCATCTGCGTATCGGTCAGCGTCTGCTCCAGGATCGCCACGACCAGCACCGCCAGCAACTGGCCGCCGATCAGCGTCACGTACTGGAACGACGCATAGAACCCGCGCTGGCCGCGCAGCGCGACCTCGCTCATGTAGGTGGCGCTGGTGCCGTACTCGCCGCCGACGGACAGGCCCTGGAACAGCCGCGCCGCCAGCAGCAGCGCCGGCGCCAGCACGCCGATGGTCTCGTAGGTCGGCATGCAGGCGATGGCCAGCGAGCCGCCGCACATCATCAGCACCGAGATCATCATGGCCGTCTTGCGGCCCTGGCGGTCGGCGATCCGGCCGAACAGCCAGCCGCCGATCGGACGCATCAGGAAACCTGCGGCGAACACGCCCGCCGTGTTCAGCAGCTGGACCGTCGGATCGCCCTTCGGGAAGAACGCGTGTGCGAAGTAGATCGAGGTGAAGGCGTAGACGTAGAAGTCGAACCACTCGACCAGGTTGCCGGAGGATGCGCCGACGATGGCCAGGATGCGGTCACGCTTCTCGTGCGCGGTGTAGTGTCCGGAGACGCCGGACGCCGGCGTCGGGCCACCGGCAAGGGGAGGGGTCTTGGCAGTCATGGCGGGAGCCTACTCCCGCGATGGAAAACCCGCAGACGCGGTTCGGACAAACCGAACGCCACGCGCACGGCATGAGCGCTCAGGCCATCTCCGCCATCGCCAGTCGCACGCCGAAGGCCAGGAACAGTGCGCCGATGCCGCGGTTGAGCCATCGGCCGAGCGTGCGCGCCCACCCCTGCCCACGTGCACGGGCGCCCGCCACCGCGCTCGACCAGGCGAGCAGGTGGCACCACAGCATCCCGTTCACGTTGAACACGGCGCCGAGGAACAGGAACGCCGCCGCCGTGCTCGGCGCGTCGGCCGAGATGAACTGCGGGACGAAGGCCAGGAAGAACAGTCCGACCTTGGGGTTCAGCACGTTGGTCAGGAAACCCTGCGCGAAGATCTTCCGCAGCGGGGCCGCGGGAGGCGCCGTCGGAACCGCCAGCGTTTTCCTGTCGCCCCCGTCACCAGCCCCGTCCTCGGCGGCGCGGCGCTTGAACAGCATGCCGGCGCCCAGGTAGACCAGGTAGGCCGCGCCGAGCAGCTTCACCACGGTGAACGCCGCCGTGGAGGCGGACAGCAGCGCCGACAGCCCCAGCGCCGCCGCCAGGATGTGGACGCAGGTGCCGGCGCCGATGCCCAGTGCCGCGGCCGATCCGGCGCGGAAGCCCTGCGTGGCGCTGCGCGCCATGATCAGCAGCGAGTCCGGACCCGGCGTCATGTTGAGCAGCAGGCCGGAGGCGATGAAGAGGCCGAGATCGTGGGTGCCAAGCATCGAAGTCATCTCCCGAAAGGCCGCCATCATGCCCGCCCCCGGCGCGCGCCGCGCGATATTCGCGCAGTGATTGTTCCGATCTTTTCAACGGACTGTTGCGAAGGAATGGATTTAAGGGTGAACCCTTATCGTTCATAGTTCATCCCATCGACACATCGACACCGCTCCCGGGAATCTCCTCCAGGCGACGGTTTGAAACCTCCGGGAAACCGACGGATTTCAAAACGACACCGGAATGAAACCCTGGCGCCATCGACGGGCCGAATCATCCACCCCGTGCCCCTTCGCTGTTGCCCTGGGACCGAATCTGAAAGGAAAGATCATGACCTCCAAGAACATCCTGGCTTCCGTCCTGTTCGCTTCCGCCGCCCTGGTGGCCGGCAGCGCGATGGCCAACGACAACCCGCACACCCAGCCCGTCAACACCGCCAGCGCCGTGAGCCGCGCCGAAGTGCTGGCCGACCTGGAGATCTACCGCGAGTCCGGCCTGGCCGCCGTCGAGCAGTCGGAAACCTACGGCTACGACAACGCGCGCCGCGACGCCGCCAAGGCCAAGTACGCCGAACTGCGCAGCTCGCCGTACTACGCGACCCTGGTGAAGAAGTTCGGCGGCAGCGCCCCGGCCACCGCCGTCGCCGGCCGCTGAACTCCCGTTTCCTGTTTCCTGATACCCGCCTGCAAGCAACCCCCTGAGAGAGAACTCGAACAATAGATTGGTAGAGAGCACTTTTTGAGGTCAAGGGCTCCGGCCCTGGTCGGTGGCGGTTCTCCGCACTCCTCCCTCCTGTCCGTCATCGACCGCCTATACCCCCTCGGATGAGCCACTACTCGCCGAGGGGGTTTTCTTTGCCTAAGCCGGGATTAAGTATCCGCATCGCCGCTTCCCTATCGGGTACCCATCGGTTATTCAACAGGCGCAAGCGACATATTCATCCGACATTCGCCCGAAACAGGGCGACACGGCTCGTGACCCGGGAAATGGGCGCGCAACGCGCACGACCGTGCGGAATCCCGGAGAATCGCGCCGCGGCCCCCAGCAGTCCCCTCCCGGGCCGCCAGATCAAGGGCATCGGATGGACCGGATCGTGCAAATGCGGGCGTTCGCCCGGGTGGTGGAAACCGGCAGCTTCACCAAGGCGGCCGACTCGATGGATCTCCCCAAGGCCAGCCTGACGCGGCTGGTGCAGGCGCTCGAAGCGCGATTGCGGGTGCAGTTGCTGACGCGCACCACCCGCAAGGTGACGGTCACCCAGGACGGCGCCGCCTATTACGAGCGGACCATGGCCCTCCTGAGCGAGCTCGAGGCCATCGACCAGGGGATGCTCCACGACCAGAGCAAGCCGCGCGGCCGGCTGCGCGTCGACGTGACGACGCTGACCGGATCGCGGGTACTGATCCCCGCGCTGGGGGACTTCCACGAACGCTACCCCGACATCCAGATCGCGCTGGGGGTCAGCGACCGCGCCATCGACCTGCTGGTCGACAACGTCGACTTCGTGCTGCGTGTCGGTGCGGTGCAGGACGCCGGCCTCGTGGCTCGGCGCGTCGGGCAGATCCAGTTCTGCACCTGCGCGTCGCCGGCCTATCTGGCCCGGCACGGCACGCCGGCCACGCCGCAGGAGCTCGACCTCGAGCCGCACCAGGCCGTGGGCTACTTCTCGTCGCGGACCGGGCGCGTGTTCCCGTTCGTGTTCCACCGCGGCGACGAGCGCATCGAGGTCGAGGGCCGCCGCCGCCTCGACGTCAACGACAGCAACGCCTATGTGGCGGCCGGGCTCGCGGGCCTGGGCATCGTGCAGCTGGCGAAGTACGCGGTCCAGGAGCAGCTCGACAACGGCGAGCTGGTGCCGCTGTTCCCCGAGTGGCACCACAACGCGGTGCCGGTCTACCTGGTCTATTCGCCCAACCGCTACGTGTCCGCGCGCATGCGCGTGTTCATCGAGTGGGTGGCGGAGACGCTGGCGAAGAAGGGCCTCGGCCCGGACTGAGCTGCTGGCTGATGCGCGGATTGAGGCGCCCGTTCAGATGGCGCCTGCGGGCGCACCGCCACGGCCCACCAGCCACACGACGAGCAGCACCATCAGCAGCACCCACAGCACGACGATGGCCGCGCCGACCTTCAGGTTGCGCGGCAGCCGGCCGCGCTGCTCGGCGGCGCGCAGACGCGCCCGGACGATCACCTGCGGCGGCATCAGCCGGAGCACGAGCCAGAAGCCGAGCGGCACCAGGATGAGATCGTCGAGCAGCCCCAGCACCGGGATGAAGTCGGGGATCAGGTCGATCGGGCTGAGCGCGTAGGCGGCGACCGCGATCGCCACGAAGCGCGCCAGCCAGGGGGCCTCCGGGTCGCGAGCCGCGTAGAAGACGGTGAGCAGTTCGCCCTTGAGCAGGGCGGCCCAGCGCTTGAGGGATCCGCGTTTCATCCGCCCATCATGCGTCAGCCGCGGGCAGGGCGTGTCAGTCCGCCCAGATGACTTTCCGGCGCTGGGCGATCCAGTTTTCCAGACGCGGCCCGTAGACCTCGTCCACGCGGTTGCGGCGCACCTTGAAGGTCGGCGTGATCAGGCCGTTGTCGACGGTCCACGGCGTCGCCGTGACGATGAGGCACTCGAGCTGCTCATGCGGGTCGAGCCGCGCGTTGACCTTCTCCAGATGCGCGGCCAGTTCCTGCTCCAGTCCGGCGCGATCGCGCGCGGCGGCCTCCGGCGAGAGCATCGCGATGCCCACCGGCTGCGCGAAGTTCGCGCCGGTCACCGCGCAGGCCTCGATGGCGGCGTTCGTCGCCAGGCGGTCCTCGATCGGCGCCGGCGACACGTACTTGCCCTTGCTCGTCTTGAACAGGTCCTTCACCCGGCCGGTGATGCGCACGCAGCCGGCCAGCGCGCCCTTGTCGGAGATCTCCGCCTTGTCGCCGGTCTTCAGCCAGCCGTCGGCGGTCAGCGTCTCGGCGGTCAGATCGGGCTGCTTGTAGTAGCCCAGCATCAGCGCCTGGCTCTTCATCTGCAGCTCGCCGGTGATCGGATCCAGGCGCGTCTGCACACCGTCATAGGCCGGGCCGACGCTGCCGATCTGATCCCGTCCCGGCACGGTGATGTGCGACAGCGCGAGGTTCTCGGTCATGCCGTAGCCCTCGTTGATCGGCAGGCCCAGCGTGCGGTACCACTTCAGCAGCGCGACCGGCATCGGCGCGGCGCCGCCGGCGGCGAAGGTGCATTCGTTCAGGCCCAGCGCCTTGAGGATCTTCTTGCGGATCAGGTTGCCGATGACGGGCAGCTTGAGCAGCAGGTCCAGCTTGGGCTGCGGTAGCTTGGCCTGCACGCCCTGCTGGAACTTGGTCCACAGCCGCGGCACCGAGAAGAACACCGTCGGCCGCGCGCGCTGCAGGTCGGCGGCGAAGGTATCCAGGCTCTCGGCGAAGTAGACCGTCATGCCGGTGTGCAGCCAGCCGTGCTCGACCAGCGCGCGTTCCACGACGTGCGCCAGCGGCAGGTAGGACAGCATGCGGTCGCGCTCGGTCAGCGGGATGCGCTTGAGCCCGGTGGCGATGGCCCAGGCGAAGTTGCCGAACGAGTGCATCACGCCCTTGGGCGTGCCCGTCGTGCCCGACGTGTAGATGATGGTGGCCAGGTCGTCGGCGGCGCGGATCGGCTTGCCCTTGAGCGGCGGGGTCTCCGAGCAGATCGCATCCCAGTGGTCGTAGGTGTCCTGGACGTCCTCGGGGGAGACCGGATAGGAAATGCAGGGCAGCCCGAGCGGCACGCCGGGGCGCATGCCTTCCCAGCCGTCGAGCTTGCCGACGAACAGCAGCTTGGCCTCGCTGTGGCTGAGGATCTGATGGACGGTGTCGGAGGCAAGCGTCGGGTACAGCGGCACGCTGACATACCCGGCCATCCAGATCGCGAGGTCGCTCATCAGCCACCACGCGCAGTTCTTGGACAGGATGGCGACGCGGGCGCCGGGTTCCCAGCCCTGTTCGAGGCCCAGCGTCTTCAGGTGCGCGGCCATGCGGCGCGCCTGATCGGCGACCTCTTTCCAGGTGAAGTCCTTGACCACGCCGCCGCCCAGGGGCTGGCGCAGCGTGACCCGGTCCGGCGTGTCGAGCTCCCAGGCATAGAGGCGTTGCAGCGCCAGGGAATCGGCAGGCAGGCGGGTCGTCGTGGACATCGGTGGTCTCCTTTTTTGTGGTGTTGAATCGTGACGGAATCAACACCGGAGACTACGACGCCTGACGTCGCCGAACGAGCGGGTTTCTTCGATGAACGTGATCGACTTGGCACCCTAAACCAGGGTTTCCTTTCGACACCGCTCGATCTCCCGGTCTCCCGGTCGGCGGGAGCCGGGGTGCCCCCGGGCGATTCAGCGGAGCCTGCCGAGCGTATGAGCCCGGGGGCACCCCGGCTCTCGCCGACGCGCTCGGTGCTTCGTTCAGCCCTTTGCCGCCGCCGCTTCCAGCTCGGCGGCGACAAGCGCCTCGAGCGCCGGCAGCAGCACCTCGTCGCCGGTCTCCTTCGACACCGGCGCATCGCCCAAGGCCGCCGCGCCTTCACGCTTGAGCTTCGCGACCCACTGCCCGGCTTCCTTGCCCTGCGACAGGCCGGTGCTCTGCAGCAGCAGCGTGCCGTCGGCCGCCAGCAGCTTGAAGTAGAAGAGTCCGTCGGTCTCGCGGTACTGCTTGAACGACGGCACGGTCGACTTCGCCTTGGCCGCCTGAGCGACCGGCGCGGCAAGGGCCTTGAAGCGGCGCAGGCCGACCGCCTCGCGCGCCTGCGCCAGCAGCGGACCCGCGATCGCGCGCGCCTTGGCGGCGCCTTCCATCAGGATGGCCTCGATCTTCTCGGGATTGGCCATCAGCGCCTCGTACGTCGCGCGCATCGGACCGATCTCCGCGTTGATCAGGGCGAACAGCTGGTCCTTGGCCTCCCCCAGGCCAGGCCGGCCTGCAGCGCCGCACGGAAGTTCCTGCGCTGCTCCGGGGTCGCGAACGCGTCGTAGATCTGGACCAGGTGCGAGCCCTCGGTCTCCTTGGGCTCGCCGGGCAGACGCGAGTCGGTGACGATCTTGGAGATCGCCTCGCGCAGCGCCTTCTCGCCGCCTTCGAACAGCGGGATCGAGTTGTCGTAGCTCTTGGACATCTTGCGGCCGTCCAGCCCGGGCAGCAGCTCCATCTCCTCGTCGACGCTGGCGTCGGGCAGCGTGAAGAGCTCGGTCTTGAAGGTGTGGTTGAAGCGCTGCGCGACGTCCCTCGCCATCTCGATGTGCTGGACCTGGTCCTTGCCGACCGGCACGCGATGCGCGTTGAACATCAGGATGTCCGCGGCCATCAGGATCGGATAGCTGTACAGGCCCATCGTGATGCCGGCGTCCGGGTCCTCGCCCGCGGCGACGTTCGCGTCGACGGACGCCTTGTAGGCATGCGCGCGGTTCATCTGGCCCTTGGAGGTGACGCAGGTCAGCAGCCAGGTCAGTTCGGGGATCTCGGGGATGTCGCTCTGGCGGTAGAAGGTGACCCGGCTCGTGTCCAGGCCGGCGGCCAGCCAGGTCGCGGCGATCTGCAGGCGCGAGGCCTCGATGCGGGCCGGCTCGTCGCACTTGATCAGCGCGTGGTAGTCGGCCATGAAGAAGAAGCTCTCGGCGCCCGGCTCGCGGCTGGCCGCGATGGCGCGGCGCACCGCGCCGACATAGTTGCCGAGGTGCAGGGTGCCGGTGGTCGTGATGCCGGTCAGGACACGCAGGGTCATGGGAGCTCGTCGCCGTCGTTTCGCAAAACGGCGATTGTCCCGCAAAGGCGGGCCCCCGTCGGAGGGACAGGGGTTGCCAGGGCCCGGGCGATCAGCCCAGCGTGGCCATCGACTGGCCGAGGCGCACCGCGCCGCCGGGCTGCCACTGCGCGTTGAACTGCATCGGCAGGTCCTTGGGGAACAGCAGCACGACGGTGGAACCGAGCAGGAAACGGCCCATCTCCTCGCCCTGCTTGTAGGCGAAGTGCTCGTTCTCGTAATGCCAGGTGCGCAGCCGGCCCGGCCGCGGCGGATTGACGACGCCATGCCACACCGTGGCCATGGAGCCGACGATCGTCGCCCCCACCAGCACCAGCACCCACGGACCGTGTTCGCCCTCGAACAGGCAGACCACGCGCTCGTTGCGGGCGAACAGGCCCGGCACGCCGCGCGCGGTCGTCGGGTTCACCGAGAACAGGTCGCCCGGCACATGCACCATGCGGACGAGACGCCCGGCGCAGGGCATGTGGATGCGGTGGTAGTCGCGCGGGCTCAGGTAGATCGTCGCGAAGTGGCCGTCGCGGAACTGCGCGCCCAGCTGCTGGTCGCCGCCGAGCAGCGCGGTGGTCGAGTACTGGTGGCCCTTGGCCTGGAAGATCTGGTCCGAGCGGATCGGGCCGAACTGGCTGATCGCGCCGTCGACCGGGCAGATCAGCGGCGCGTCGGCCAGCGGTCGCGCGCCGGGCTTCAGGGCCCGCGTGAAGAAGTCGTTGAAGGTCGAGTAGGCGGTCGGATCGGACTCGGCCGCCTCGGCCATGTTCACGCCGTACTTGGCGATGAAGCGCTGGATCGTCCAGGTCGTGAAACCGCCCAGTTCCGCGCCCGCCAGGCGACCGGCCAACCGCGTCATGGCCCCCTTGGGCATCAGGTATTGGGGCAGGACGGCGAGGCGATCGGACACGGCGGTGGGCCCCCGGAAGGGCGAAAAAGAGTGGCGGATTCTAGGCGGGCAAGTACGGGTCCCGCACCCGGGTTGCTCCCGGGCATCGCGTGGCCACTGAACCGGCGCCACCGCAACGTCGGATCGGACCTCGGTACCATCCGCTCTGCTTCCCGTTCCTCATTGCCTTACGGCGTCCGTCTTCCGTGGTCCCTCCGATGTCCTCCGCCGCGTCACCGCAAGCGCAATCGCACCAGCAATCTCACGAGCACAGCTCGTTCTACAAGTTCGTCCGGCTGGACGAGACTTCGGCGCTCGCGCAGCGGCTGCGCGACCTCAACGAATCGCTGGCACGCGCCATCGGCGGCAACCTGCTCCTGGCCCCGGAGGGCATCACCGGCGCGATCGGCGGTTTGCCCCAAGCCCTCGATGCCTACGAAGCCGCGTTGCGTGCCGAGCCGCCGTTCGCCGACCTGCACTTCAAGCGCAGCTTCTGCGCGACGCGCCCGTTCACGCTGCTGAAGGTGCATGAGAAGCCGGAGCTCGTCGCCTTCGGCCTGGACGGCGTGACCGGGCTGGCCGACACGCGCGACACGCATGTCTCACCGCGCGAGTGGCGCGACCTGATCCGGCGCGACGACGTCGTCGTGCTCGACAACCGCAACCACTTCGAATTCGAGCTCGGTCATTTCGATGGGGCCATCGATCCGGGCGTGCGGCACTTCCGCGATTTCCCGGCCTACATCGACGCTCACGCCGAGGCCTGGCAGCGCGAAGGCAAGACCGTCGCGATGTACTGCACCGGCGGCATCCGCTGCGAGAAGCTGTCCGGCTGGATGACCGACCGCGGGCTGACCGTGCGGCAGCTCGACGGCGGCATCCTCAACTACTTCGAGCAGATGCCCGATGCCGACGCGGATTGGCGCGGCGAGTGCTTCGTCTTCGACAAGCGGATCGCGATCGACACGCACCGCCGCGAGACCGCGACGACGGCCGAAGAGGTCTACGGCGACGATCCGGCGGAGGCCTGGCGCCTCGCGCGGGCGAAGCGGCTCGATCCCAAGGGCTGAGCTCAGCCCGTCAGGTCTCCGGTCAGGCGCAGGCGGCGTGGATTGCGCGTGTCGATGACGGCGGTATGCGCGGCCTTGTCGTGCAGGCCCTGGCGGTTGGCGTCCCACAGGATCTGCAGGAAGCCCATGCCGCCGGTCGTCGCGCCGGCCGCGTAGCCGCCGTAGCGGCGCACGCAGAGCATCGGCTTGAGCGGCTTGCCGGTCAGCTCCACGATGCGCAGGCCCATCAGCCTCTTGCCCGGCGTCTGGCCCGGCCAGATCAGCGGGAAGGCCACGAAGTAGACGAAGGCCCAGACCAGGTTCAGGCCCACGACCTCCCACCAATGGCGGAGCTTTTCAAGCGGCGAGCGCTTGGCCTCGTCCTTGAGTGTGCGGACCTCTTCCTGCAGCGCCTTGATGCGCACGCGATCCGCCTTGCGCTGGAGCTCGCCGTCCTGCTCGACCCGCCGAATCACTTCCTGCTCCAGCCCGCCGGACGCCGATCCGGACGCGGCCGAGGCCGCCGCCGTGGCGGTCGCGACCGCGTGCTTCACGAGGTCCTTGACGTCCTCGTGGACGTCGGTGGTGTCGGTGTCGTCGTGGCGATCGGCCTTGTCCACGGCAGCGGCGGCGACGGCCTCGCGCCGGGCCCGCTTCGTCGGCTCGTCGATGTGTTCCATCGTGCTCGTGTAGAGCCCGAACGCGACCAGGCACAGCGCCGGCGCCCAGCCGAGCCAGCCGGACTCCTGCTGGACCTCCCCGCGGGAGGCGCGCTGCCGCTTGTACCAGCGATACGCCACCCAGCAGCAACCGCCCAGCAGCGGCGTGTTGCCGAAGTTCGAGAGCACCGTCACCAGCCCCACGTCGACGGCCATCGCCTTCGCGCGCTGCCAGGGCGAGGCCAGCGGCAGGCCGAGCAGCGCCGGGGCGACGTTGAGATCCTCGGGCGTGATCCAGTCGCGCGGGTCCTCGGCGGCCTCCGAAGCGCCGCGGCGCTTCGCGAGCAGCCGGCGGACCGGCGAGGATGCCGGAGACGCCGCGGACACCGGGGACGCCGGGGAAGGCAAAGGCACGGACGCCTCCGGCACCGAGGGCACGGCCGCGGAGGGGGACGGATCGACGGGCGGGATCATGGGGCGGGATTGTGGCGAGGGCGTTCCTCGTCCGACGCCCATGACTTCCCTACATCCGTCGCCTCGGGGCGACGGCCCGGCGCGGCGAGTCCGGAGGATTTCCTCCGTCGCCGGAGCACACCTTCGCTGGCGTCGCCCCGGGGTGAGGTTGCAAGATGCAATCCCGTGTCCCGTTCGAGCGCCGGGGCATTCCGCGACCCCCGATAATTCGCGCTCGTCCACCGAATTCCACCCGCGCGCCCGCGCCAGGCCATGTCCAACCTCATCGTCCACGGCGGCTCGCCCCTGAAGGGCCGCATCGTTCCCTCGGCCAACAAGAACGCCGTCCTGCCCATCCTCTGCGCGACCCTGCTGACGCGCGAGCCGGTGCGGCTGCACGGCGTGCCCGAGATCACCGACGTCAAGAAGATCCTCGAGGTCTTCCGCAAGCTGGGCAGCAGCGTGTCCGTGGACTTCAAGAGCGGCGTGCTGGACCTGCACCACCTGGACACCCACTTCGACCCGGCCAAGGACCACCTGCCCGAGGAGATGCGCTCCTCGATCATGCTGGTCCCCGGCCTGATGGCGCGCTTCGGCGCCGCCCGCATCGAGGACGACGTCAAGGGCTGCACCCTGGGCGCCCGCGAGATCGATCCGCACGTCGAGGTCTTCCAGCGATTCGGCGCCAACGTCGACCGCGCCGCCGACGGCCTGGTCGTCAAGGTCGAGGGCCAGCTGCGCGCCAACGACCACTGGACCGACTACGCCTCCGTCACCACGACCGAGAACTTCGTCCTCTGCGCGGCGCTCGCCCATGGCACCTCGACGCTGATGAACGCCGCCAGCGAGCCGCACGTGCAGGAGTTCTGCCAGTTCATGCAGATGCTCGGCGCGAAGCTCGAAGGCCTGGGCACCTCGCGGCTGACGATCCACGGCGTCGCATCCCTGGGCGGCGGCGAGTTCACCTTCGCCGAGGACTTCCACGAGATCGTCACCTTCCTGGCGCTGGGCGCGATCACCGGCGGCGACGTCCGGGTCAAGAATTCCCAGCCCGAGCAGTTCCCGCTGATCGACCGCACCTTCGCCAAGTTCGGCGTCCAGATCCTCCACGAGGACGGCTGGTCGCGCTCCGTCGTCGACGGCCAGCTCAAGGTCAAGGAACCCTTCACCCGCAACATCCTGCAGAAGGTCGAAGCGGCACCCTGGCCCTACCTGCCGGTCGACCTGCTGCCGATCTTCGTCGCGCTCGGCGTCAAGGCCGAGGGCAGCGTGATGTTCTGGAACAAGGTCTACGACGGCGCGATGGGCTGGACCACCGAGCTGTCCAAGTTCGGCGCCCATGCCTTCCTGTCCGACCCGCACCGCATGGTGACCTTCGGCGGCAAGACGCTCAGCCCCGCCGAGGTCGAGAGCCCCTACATCATCCGCGTCGCGATCGCGCTGCTGATGGTCGCGGCCAGCATCCCCGGCAAGTCCGTGATCCGCAACGCGACGCCGGTCCGCCGCGCCCATCCGCAGTTCGCCGAGAACATCACCCGCCTCGGCGCCAAGGTGGAATGGGTCGAGGGCGACTGACCCCCGACCGTCATCCGACGCCCGCCCGCCGCCGCGTCCGCGCCGCCGCGGGCTGCCTGGCGTCGGCGATCGCGGTCGTCATGGCCGGGATCGTCGCCGCGCTCGGCACGCTCGGGGCCGTCGCGCCTGCCGCGGCGCAGCCATCGCCCCCTCCGGCCCCGCCGCTCCTGCGCTGGATGGTGCAGGACATGCCGCCGCATTTCGTCTATCGCGACGGCAAGCCGCCGCAACGTGCCGACGAGCTCGGCCAGGGCGAGGTCGACGGTTTCCTCAAGCTGCTCATCGAGCGCATGCCGCAGTTCCGGCATGAGTTCATCGAGCTCAGCCTGCCGCGCTTCGAAGCGCAGGTGCGGCAGGGCGAGACGCTGTGCTCGGTGCTGCATGTGCGCACGCCCGAACGGCTGCAGTGGCTGTACTTCACGACGCTGCACCCGGCCATGATGTCGCGCCAGATCCATGTGGTCGTACGGCGCGACGATCTGTCGCGCTTCGAGGCCAACGGCCAGCCGCTGCAACTCGCCGACCTGCTGCGCCGCACGGATCTCACCGGCCTGCTGCCGCGTGACCGCAGCTACGGACCGCGCATCGACAAGCTGCTCGCCGCGAATCCGGAACGCGCGCCGCGTTCGATCGTCGCCGGCCGTGGCGCCCAGCTGCTGCCGATGTTGCGGGCCAAGCGGATGGACTACACGCTCGAGTACCCGATCACCGTCGACGAGTACAACGCCGCGCATCCCGGCGCTCCCGAACTCGCGAAACTGCCGCTGGCCGAGGGCCGCAGCACATCGATCGCCACCGCCGGCTGCAGCCGAACGCCGGAGGGCCGCCGCGCCATCGAGGCGATGGACCAGGCGGTGCGGCAGCTCGCCGCCGACCCCCAGCGCGAGGCGTGGATCAAGTCGTGGCGCAACAGTGTGCCGATCGACGCCGACGACCTGCAACGCCTGAACCGGTTCCTCGACGAGCGCGCGCGGGGTCCGGCGCAGATCGAGTGAATGCCGCCACCGGCTGACCCCTGCCTGTCGACATGGCCCGCCCGCTGAAGCTCGCCCTGCCGCTGCGCGACGGTGTCGCCGCCAGCGCATTGGCCTGCCCGCCAGGACCGTGGACGCGGGTGCTGGACTTCCTCGCCGAACGCCTGCCGCTGGTCGCCCGCGACGACTGGGCTGAAAGGATGGCGCGCGGCGACGTGCTCGACGACGCCGGCGCGCCGCTCGCGCCCGATGCGCCGTATCGCGCACAACGCCGCGTCTACTACTGGCGCTGGCTCGAGGACGAACCCCAGGTGCCCTTCGAGGCGCGCATCCTGCATCTCGACGAGCACCTGCTCGTGGCCGACAAGCCGCACTTCCTCCCGGTGACGCCGAAGGGCCGCTACGTGCAACAGACGCTGCTGACGCGCCTGCGTCGCGAGACGGGCCTGGCGGACCTGAGTCCGGTGCACCGGCTCGATCGCGAAACGGCGGGGCTGACCCTGTTCTCCGTGCAACCGGCCACGCGCGACGCGTACCAGCGCCTGTTCCGTGATCGCGATGTCGAGAAGGTCTACGAGGCCATCGCGCCGTGGCGCGACGACATCGGCGCGCGCCTGCCCTTCGACTATGAGAGTCGACTCGAAGAACACCCCGTCGACTTCATGCAGATGCGCACGATCGAAGAGGCGGGGGCGGTACCGAATGCGCGCACGCGCATCGCGCTGATCGAGCGCCTCGGTATCGATCGCGCCCGCTACGAGCTGCGGCCACACAGTGGCGTCAAGCATCAGCTGCGTGCCCAGCTGTGCGCGCTGGATCTGCCCATCGAGGGCGACCGCATCTATCCGGTGCTGCAGCCTGTCGAGGACACGGTGGACTTCACGCGGCCGCTGCAATTGCTCGCGCGCGAGATCGCCTTCACCGATCCGGTGACCGGCCAGCCGCGGAGGTTCGTGACCTCACGCCAACTGACCGCCGCAGCGCCGCGCTCATAGCGCGCACCGCGAATGTCACTGGGCCCGGAACAGGGTGGGAGGTTCGCGGACGCGAGGCCTCCCATCCTGTGCAGGGCCGCGCCTGACGACGGCACGCGAGCGCCGCCGGCAAGACGCTCACGCACTCAGGCGCTCAAGCACTCAAGGCATCCAACTTGCGCAACGCCTCGAGCGTCGCCCGGCAGGCGCCGGCGAGCTCGGTGCCCTTGATCACGAGGTGCTCATGGAAGAACCCGTGATGCGTCGCGTGCTCGTGGAACGCCAGCGGCGTGAGCACGGCGGAGAACACCGGCACGCCGGTATCGAGCTGCACCCGCATGAGGCCGTCGATGACGGCCTGCGCGACGAAGTCGTGGCGGTAGATGCCGCCATCGACGACAAGCGCGCACGCGAGCACCGCATCGAACTGCCCGCTGCGGGCGAGCTTCATCGCATGGAGCGGAATCTCGAACGCGCCGGGCACGTCGAAGGTCTCGACGCGGACGGGCCCGCCGGCTTCGAGGCCGCGGATGGCGGCCTCGCGACATCGGCCGACCAGGTCGGCATGCCAGCTCGCGGACACGATGGCCACGCGGGGAGCGGCGGAGGAGGGAGAGTGGAGTTTGGTCTGATTCATGTGAACCCTTCGGTTGGAACGATGAATCAGGGCGCGCACGCACACCGCGGCCGCCCGGCGGCGCAGGCGCGAACGCTTGCGCCGGCCCGCGAGGCCGACGATGGACGCGATCTCTTTCATCCGGACTATGACCGTCGGCCCTGGCTTCTCACCAGGTCTGCTGACCCCGGCGCCGCAAGGGCGGTGCCGGGCGCTCGCGGGCTCCCGGGGTCGTCGGTCTGTCGACCGCGCCCCGGATACCGCCGGTGGGGACTTCCACCCCGCCCTGAGAACGCTGCCTCGCGCGCCTTCGGAAGGAAGGTGAGCGGGGCGGGCGGATTCTAGGTTTCAGAAACCGACCTGGAGCGAGGCGCTCAGCATGTCCCCACGGCTGCGGTAGGTGTTCCCCCAGAGGTAGGCCGCCGTCAACTCAGCCCGTCCGCCGAGGTCGAACTTCGCGACCGGTCCCGCGCGCCACGACCGGGGCTCGGCGAAGCCCTGGACGCCGAAGCGCCAGCCCGGCTGCCAGCGGTGCAGCGCCTGCCATTGGAGCTTCGTCGGGTTCTGGCGGCGCGCTCCCGCGTCATGGCTGAAGAAGACGTTGAGGTTGAACTGCGTCATCCCCCATTCCGTCTGGAAGATGGGGCCCGCTTCCACGGCATTGCCCTGTCCGCGATTGCGGATGACCTGCAGGTGCAGGCCCAGGTCGTAGGGCGTGTCCCCCTGCGTGAACAGGATCTGGTTGACCCAGTTGATCGAGCTCAAGGTCTGCTCGTGCAGCGTCGGCCCGATCCAGCTCAGCAGCAGTTCGGTGCTCCATCGCGCGTTCACGCCGTAGCGCAGGCCGACCTCGGGCCACAGCGTCGCGGGCTCGTCCGGCGGATCGACATGCCAGTAGCGCAGGTCGAGCGTGGTCTGCCCCGCCTCGCTGTACGGACGCACCAGGTAATAGCCCGGATCGGCGCTCACCGCGCCGGCCCCGAGCAGCAGCCACGCGGCCACGGCAGTTCGTTTCATCGCCTCCCCCTGAGGTGTGGGGGGCAAATCTGCGGCCCGTCCCGGCTTGGAGTTTCCCCTGGGAAGCCAGCGAGCACGGCTCGGCACAATGGTCCGACGAGGACTTGACGGTGTATAGCGCGACTTCTGTCGCAGGCTTGGCATCCACGCATGACCCACAAGGCCATCCGCATCTCGGTAGGCGCCCGCCCGCTGCTGGCGCTGTTCGTGTTCGGGCTGCTGCTCGTCGCGCTGTCCAGCGGCTGGCAGTTGCGCGAGACGACGCAGCGCCGTGCCGCGGAGGCCGACGCGGACCTGAGCGCCATTCCGCTGCTCTATGCCGGTCCGCTGGCCTACAGCCTCCAGCAGCGGCTGGAACGGCCCGAGGCGCTGCACGGCCTGCTGCATCACATCCTCACCCGCCACAACCTCCGCCGCGTCGAGCTGCGCACCCGCGAGGGCGAGCAGTTCCGCGCGCTCTCCGACGACGACGGTGAACCGGGCCAGAGCGCCGAGTTCTCGCTGGCCGGCAGCGGCGAGCTGCGCCTGCAGGCGTCGGCCTCGACGATAGGCGACACGCTGCGCCGCGATCCGCTGCTGAGATCGGCGCTGATCCACCTGACCCTCGCCACGGCGCTGGGCCTGCTGGCCGCGCTCATGCTGGACCGCTGGCTGCTGCGGCAGCTGAGCCACCTGTCGGCGCAGGCGAGCCGCTTCGATCCCACGCTGCCGCCGCAGAGCCTGACCTGGCTCGAACCCGGTGAACCGCGACCCCGCGAACTGCTGCAGCTGGAGCAGGCGCTGGACCATGTCCGGACCTCGCTGGGCGACGAATTGCATCGCGAGCAGTCACGCGGGCGCGAACTGCGTGAAGAGATCGCCCGCCAGCACCGCGCACTGCAGCAGGCGGAACGTTCCCTGGAGGTGAAGCGGCGTGAACTGGCCTCGATGGAACGTCACGACGCGCTGACGGGCATCGCCAACCGGCGGGAGTTCGACGCCGCGTTGCGGCGCGAGTTCAAGCGGGCCCAGCGCGACCAGGGACGGCTGGCGCTGGCGATCCTCGACGTCGACCACCTCAAGCCGTTCAATGAGCACCACGGGCGCGGCGCGGGAGATGAGGTGCTGCGACGGCTCGCCCGGCTGCTCGCCGAGCACTTCCAGCGCGACACCGACCTGGTCGCCCGCCTCGGCGGCGAGGAGTTCGCGGTGCTGCTGCCCGGCTTCGACATCGACGCCGCGCAGGGCCTGCTGGACACCTTGCGCGAAGGCTGGCGTGCGCTCGCGGTGCCGCATGGCGCATTGCCGGACGGCATGCCGGACGACGGGATCGTGACGATCAGCGCCGGCCTCGCCGCCTCTCAGCCGGGCCATCCCTACCTGAGCCCGCAGGCGCTGCTGCAGGCGGCGGACGAAGCGCTCTACCTGGCCAAGCACATGGGACGCGACCGGATCTGCCTCGCATCCTGAGTCAGAGGGGGCCGGGAGCGCGCCCGGCGTCGGGCCTCAGCGGCCGCGGGTCTCGGCCTGCTGCAGCTGCTCCTCGACACGGCGCGCGGCGCGCAGCATCAGCGTCTCGTCGAGCTGCGCCTGAGGGGCGATCTCCATCACCGTCTCGTCCAGCGCTTCCGGCTTGTTCATCAGCGTCCAGGCGACCAGCGAGATCGCGCCGACGCCGCGTCGCTGCATCGCTTCGGGCATCACCAGCTCGTGCTGCAACTGCACGTGGTAGCGCACGCTGGCGACGGCAGCGGGCGCCAGGCCCCAGCTCTCGCACAGCGCCGCGCCCAGCGCGTCGTGGCTGACGCCGAAGGCGGTGTGCTCCAGCTGGACCAGCTCCTTGTCGCTCGCGGTGGCGCGCAGCATCGCGGGATAGTGCCCCGGCGCATGGCGGTAGAGCACCGCCTTGCCGCATTCCTCGAACAGGCCCGCCGAGTGCGCGGCCCAGGGATCGACGCCCAGCATCTGACCCATCCGTCCCATCAGCAGGCCGCGCTTGGCCGCGCGGGTCCAGACCGGTTCCAGCTCGACGGCCGGCGGGAAGGCGGCGCGCAAGCCCATCTCGAAGGTGATCGCGGCGACCTCGCGCATGCCCAGGTAGGTCAGCGCCTGGTGCACCGTCTGCACCCGGCCGCGCAGGCCGTACAGCGACGAATTCACCGCCTTCAGCACGGCGGCGGCCAGCGCCATGTCGGTCTCCACCAGGCCGGAGACGGCCTGGAGGTCGATGTCCTCGTCCGCCATCAGCAGCGAGAGCTTGACCAGCACGTCCGGCTGGGTGGGGATCTCGATATCCAGCGCACGGAGTTGAGGATCGACAGGCATGGTGGTCAGCGGTTGTTTGGACGGATGGTAGCCCGGGCAATGGGCCGCCGGCATCCCGCCTTTGGCGGAAAGCGATGGAGGTGTTGTTCGGAGGGCGTCTGGCGTGCCCGCGGGGCGGCACGCGACGCCCGGAGGTCAGCGCAGGAAGGCGTCGTAGCCGGTCTTGAGGATGAGCAGCGAGACGACGACGACGAACATGCCGCGCACGAAGCCCGCGCCCTTGGCCAGCGCCATGCGCGTGCCGACCAGGCTGCCGACGACGTTGGCCACCGCCATCACCGCCGCGACGTGCCACCAGACGTGGCCCTTGTAGGCGAACAGCACCAGCGCCGCGAAGTTGGTCGCGGTGTTCATCAGCTTGGCGGTCGCGGACGCATGCAGGAAGTCGAAGCCCAGCAGGCGCACGAACAGGAACACGAAGAAGCTGCCCGTGCCCGGCCCGAAGAAGCCGTCGTAGAAACCGATCGTCAAGCCGATGACGCTGGCGATCAGCGTCTGCGTCGCGGCCTCGTGGCGCGGTGCGTGGTGACGGCCGAGGTCCTTCTTCGCCAGCGTGTACAGCAGCACGCCCAGCAGGATCGCCGGCAAGGCCTTGCGCAGGCCGCTCGGGTCCACCTGCGTGACGGCCCAGGCGCCGGCGAAGCTGCCGGCCAGCGCGGCGGCGGCCGCCGGCATCAGCGCCAGCCACGGCAGCGTCACGCGCTTGGCATATTGGTGGGTGGCCCAGGCCGTCCCCCAGATGGCGGCACCCTTGTTGGTGCCGAAGAGGGTGGCCGGCGCGGCGTTCGGATACACGCTGAACAGCGCGGGCACCAGGATCAGTCCGCCGCCGCCGACGACGGCATCGACAAATCCGGCCAGCAGCGACGCCACGGCCGCGGTCAACAACTCGATCATCAGCAACGACTCGCAAAGGCGGCCCCGGGGCCGCGAAGACGGGCCGAGAACGATCGCGGGATGCGCGCAAAACCAGGCCACGAAAACAAAACGGGCACCTGATTCAGGTGCCCGCGAATTGTGACAGTGTCACTGTTATTCGTTGGTGTTGGTTTGATCTGTTTGTCTCCTCAGCCCCCGTAGGCAACCCCCATTTGTGCCGGCTTGTCGCCGGCCTGGGACGGGTGTCGCGTCGAGTGGGGTGGATCCTAGGACTCGTCCCCCATGCACGCACTTGGGGTTTCCACTCGGCGCATGCACCAAGATGGAACGGTTAGCCGGCGCTCACTTGCGTGAAATGGCCCCATCGAAAACGATTTGCGCACATCGCACGCTGCACTGTTCTCGACCTTCGGGCGAGGGTCGCCCGGTGTGGCGTGGAAGTGTCATTCCCCTGAAACATGGGGCATGACTGACCGATTCGCAGGCCTCGGCTCGGTCTGGCGAAATTCTTGTGTGCGAGCCGGGAACTTTCCGGACTTCTCCCGCAATACGTTCATGCTGCGCGGAAACGACTCGCGCTGTTGACGTCCCGGCGACGACCGTCGCTGGCCATTCCCACGACGCATCGCACGCCGAACGCCCGATGAGCTTCTGGACCCGCCTGGCTGGCCGCGCCCGCCCCGACCCCGCCGCCGCGCCTGCCGACGGTGAGGGGCCCGAGCGCCCGCCCACCCACGTCGCCGTCAGCGAAGCGCTGGTGCGCCGCCTGCGCCAGGGCGATGCCAGCGCGCTGGAACCGCTGTACCGCAACGAGTCGCCGGGCGTCTACCGCTACGCGCTGGCGCTGTGCGGCCAGTCCGACTGGGCGGCGGACGCGATGCAGGAGGCCTTCGTCCAGTTCGCCGGCCGGCCTGAGGGCTGGGACGCCGGCAGAGGCCCGCTCGGCGCCTACCTCGCCGGGATGGCGCGGCATCACCTGCTGGCACGCTGGCGGGACCTGCCGGTCGCCCATGACGAGGACGCCGACGACCGTCCCCACGACCCCGCCGACGCGCCCGAACAGCAGCTGGTCCGTGCGCAGGACCAGGCACGCGTCTGGGCCGCCCTGCAGACCCTGCCCTGGCCCTTCCGCGAAGCCATCGTGCTGGTCGACCTGCAGGAGCGGGCCTATGCCGAGGCCGCCCGCATCGCCGGTGTCGAACTCAACACCTTGCGCACCCGCCTCCACCGGGGCCGGGCGCGCCTGCTGGCCGCGCTGCAGGAGGAGAGCCCGCCCCGGTCGTCCGCCGCCGCGGACGCCATCGAACGCTCATCGAAGTCCGCATGATGAAGACCACCGACCCCTCCCCGCCCCGCACCGCGCGCCTGGCCGACTGGCTGTGGGCGGTCGCCCAGGACCTGCGCCAGCGCACGCCGCCGCTCGAGCGCGACGACGCGGTCCTCGGTGCGATGCGCCGGCAGTTCGCCGCACGGCAGAAGGCCGGCAAGGCCGGCCGCTGGAGATGGGCGCTCGCCGGCCCGGCCTTGTGCGCGTCGGTCCTGGTCGCCTGCGTCTGGCTGCTGGGCTCCGCGCCGCCGGGCGAGTCGGGCGCCACCGTCATGGCCAACCCTGGCAGCGGCTTCATCGTGCTCGTGTCCGCCGATCGCTGGGCCGCTTTCGAAAAGGCCGGCACCGGCACCGCGTGGCTGGTTCCTGCGGAGGTCCCGCGTGAACGCCTCGCGCTGCTGGGTCTGCCCTACGACCCCGCGGAGGCCGCCGCACCGGTACGCGCCGAACTGCTGGTGCACGCCTCCGGTGATGTGCTCGCCATGCGCGTCATGCCTTGATCGATCCGAGACCGGCCATTCCCCTTCGCTCCCTTGAACGACGACCTGCTTCCTTCCCTGGAGACCGCCATGAAGACTTCCCTCACCACGCTCGCCCTGGCGTTCACCGCCCTCGCGGTCCAGGCCCAGCCCGCCGCACACGCGTCGCCGGACCCGGGCGCGCAGCCGGCGCCGCCCGCGCCCCCGTGATGCCCGCCGTCGTCCCGCCGGTGCCGCCGGTCCCTCCGGTGCCCGACGTCGCCGAGCTGATCGCCGAATCCGGCGTCGCGATGCACATCCTGAGCACCGAGCGCATCGTCAAGGGCGCGCCGTACTGCGCCCAGGCGGTGCATGAAACCGTCCAGCCGCTGGCCGACGGCAATCGCATCGTCCATCAGCAGACCAGCCAGCTGTGCCGCGACGGCGAAGGCCGGACGCGCCAGGAAGTCGAACGCCAGGGGCGCAAGATGGTCTACCTGCGCGATGCGGTCAGCGGCGAGAACTGGCTGCTCGATCCCGAGCGCAAGACCGCGCGTTATCTCGGCGGCGGGCGCGTGGACGCCGAGGCCCAGCGCGAGTACGGCGAACGCATGCGCGAGTACCAGGACAAGATGCGGGACTACAACGACAAGATGCGCGAATACGGCCGGAAGATGCGCGACTGGGCGCGCGAGAACCTCGGTCGTGGTGACACGGCGCAACGCGTGGACGCGCCGAAGCCACCGTCGCCGCCGGCCGCGCCGTCGACCGCCTCGACCCGCGTGCGCGTGGCGACCCCCGTGGTGGTCGCCCCGGGCGAGGGCGGCCAGGAGGTCCGCGTGATCCGCATCGAAACGCCGCCAGGCCCGCTGGGCCCGCTGACGCCGATGTCGCCCCTGCCACCGGCCGTGGCGATGCGGATCGAACCGCTGATCCTGAACGATCAGCTCAATGGTCAGGACGCGCCACCGAACGCCCTGCCCCCCAAGGAGATCGACGGACTCAAGGTCACCGGCGGACGCACGACGCGCACGATCCCGGCGGGCAAGATCGGCAACGAGAAGCCGATCGTCATTTCGCGAGAGGTGTGGACCTCCCCGGACCTCAAGGTCACCGTCAGCGTCCAGACCAAGGATCCGCGCAGCGGCGAACAGAACTACCAGCTGCGCAACATCCGCCGCGCCGAACCGGAGGCCGCGCTGATGCGCGTGCCGGCGGACTTCGCGAAGACGGGCCTGCCCAAGCCGCGCGCGCCGAAGGACGGCAGGGAGCCCAGGGAGAACAAGGAAGGCTGAGCCGGTTGCATCCGGCCGGCGCCTTGAGCCGGGAGGTCGGCGGCGCGTCGACAATGCCTCCCCGATGACCGCGCCGCCGTCCCCGCTCCCGCCGAAACTGATCCTGCAGACGCTCAACCGCGGCGACGGCCTGCTCGGCCTGCGGCCGCACGGCAAGCTGGGCCCGCGCGGCGATCGCGTGTCGCTGCTGAGGCTGGAACGCTGGCCGGCCGATCCGGCGTCGCTCGAGCAATGGCAGGCGCTGCCGCTGCACCCGGTGGACGTCGAGATGCTGCAGTGGCGCGACGCCTCCTTCGGGCGAGGCCTGACCCCGTGCTGGACGCTGGCGCAGGAAGACCTGTTCCCCGACTTCGCGGCCGACGAGGTGCCCCGGCTGCGCAAGCTCGGCTGGGAGATCGACTTCCTGCCCGGCTTCGCGCACCACAGCGTCGCGATCGACGCGTGGTCATTGGAGATCCAGCCGGAGGACGAGGTGCCGGTCGACGTCGGGACCGCGATCGCGCCCGGCAGCGGCGACCGCCTGCCGGCGCTGGCGCTCTCGCGCCGCAAGGGCTCCTGGATGCTGAGCCTGGGCGTGACGGTGCAGGGCCAGCGGGTCGACCTCGCACCCATGATCTGGGACCTGCTGCGCAAGGACCGCCGCTGGCTCTACGCCGACGCGATCGCCGGCATCGACGATGACGCCATCATCAGCCTGAAGGCGCCCGGCGGACGCCGGTTGCATTCGACGGCGGCGCCGCTGAAGCGGTTGATGCTCAACCTGCTCGACGTCCTGGTCGCCCAGCGCTCACGGCGCGGGCCGGTGAAGCTCACCTCGTGGGAGGCGGCGCGGCTGGCGGCGCTCGACCGGCCGGACAGCCGCTGGCAGGTCTTCGGCGCCGACGAACTGCGGACGATGTGGGAGCGCCTGCGCGACGCCGGCCCGCCGCCGGCGTCGACGGCGCCGGAAGGTCTGGGCATCACGCTGCGTCCTTACCAGCTGCAAGGCCTGGCGTGGCTCCAATATCTGGCGCGCCAGGAGCTCGGCGGCATCCTCGCGGACGACATGGGCCTGGGCAAGACCGCGCAGGCGCTGGCACACCTGCTGGTCGAGAAGCAGGCCGGTCGGCTGACATCGCCCGCGCTGGTCGTCGCGCCGACCTCCCTCATCTTCAACTGGACCCAGGAGGCCGCGCGCGTCGCGCCCGACCTGCGGGTGGCCACCTTGTCCGATCCGGCCGAGCGGGCCCAGGTGATGAAGACGCTCGGCGACATCGACCTGCTGCTGTGCAGCTACGGCCTGGCCTGGCGCGAGGTGCGGGCACTGTCGAAGCCGCGGTTCTCGGTGCTGGTGCTGGACGAGGCGCAGGCGGTGAAGAACCCCGCTCGCGGGCGGCGCGGGCGCTGCGCCGGCTTCAGGCGGACCAGCGCGTCGTGCTCACCGGCACCCCGCTCGAGAACCACCTGGGCGAGCTCTGGACCCAGTTCGACTTCCTGATGCCGGGCTACCTCGGCGAGTCACGGTCCTTCGCCCGCCATTGGCGCAAGCCGATCGAGCAGACCGGCGACGCCCGCCGCGCCCGGGAGCTGGCGACTCGCGTGCGACCGTTCATCCTGCGGCGCCTGAAGGAAGAGGTCGCCAAGGACCTGCCGCCGATGACCGTCCTCGTCCAGCGCATTCCCTTGCAGGGTCGTCAGCGCCAGCTGTACGAAAGCGTCCGCATCGGCGCCGACCACCTGGTGCGGCGGCTGTTGAAGGACTCGGAGATCTTCGGATCCGGGCTGATGTCGGTGCTGGACGCGATGCTGAAGCTGCGTCAGGTCTGCTGCGATCCGCGGCTGGTGCCGGGCATCGCGCTGCCCCACGGCATGGAGGCCGCCAAGCTGGAATGGATCCAGGAGAAGGTGCCCGAAATGATTGCCCAGGGCCGGACGATCCTGGTGTTCTCGCAGTTCACCGGCATGCTGGATCTGATCGAGGCCGCGATGGGGGCCCTGCGGATCCCGCTGATGAAGCTGACCGGCGACACACCGGAAGGCAAACGGGGCGACGTGGTGCGGCGCTTCCAGGCGGGCGAGGCGCCGCTGATGCTGGTCAGCCTGAAGGCGGGCGGGGTGGGGCTGACCTTGACTGCCGCGGACACCGTCATCCAGGTGGACCCCTGGTGGAACCCGGCGGTCGACGCGCAGGCGCATGCCCGGGCGCACCGGATCGGCCAGACCCGGCCGGTGTTCGTCCATCAGCTGGCGATCGAGGGCTCGATCGAGGAGCGCATGCTCGAACTGCAGGCCCGCAAGCGGGCGCTGGCGGACGGCCTGCTGGGCCATGACGGAGGGGAACGTCTGGAGAAGTTCAGCGCCGACGAGATCGATCGGCTGCTGGCGCCGTTGCAGTCCCCGGACGACGAGGACTGACGGGCGCGAGGGGCGAGGCCGCCGCCCGGAGTCGGGGCGGCCCCGCGCCGGGGATCAGCGCTTGCGGTCGAAGCGCAGGGCGCGCGCGACGCTGCGGCGGTCGCAGCCCAGGCTGGGGACTTCGAAGGCCTCGTGCTTGCGGCCCTTGTCGTGCTGCGCCAGTTCCGGCATCGGGAGGCGGCGCGGCTGGGATTCGGTACGGATATGGGACTTCATCATGGTCGGGGACCTTCTTGGCTTTCGGCGGCATCGAGCGGGGGAAGACCGCTGGCAATGACCGCTTTGTGCCAGCTAACGCAGGCCTTCGGGACTCCGTTGACAGCCTGCTCACAAATCTGAACAAAGCTCGCGCCATCGTCACGCACCTGGCACCAGGATGGTGCTTTGGACGTATAGCGAACGCATTCGCCCTCCGGGCAACTCGGCTAAGCTCCGGTCCCATGTCCGCCGTTTCCTCCTCGTCGCCCGTGCCGGCCCCCGCTTCCGAGGGGTCGTCCGACCTGCTGGTCGCCTGCCTGTGCGCCGCCTGGTGCCGGACCTGCGACACCTATCGGGAAGACTTCGCCGTGCTGCGTCAGCAGCATCCGGGGGCCCGTTTCCTGTGGGTGGACATCGAGGACGACTCGGAGCTGGTCGACGACCTGGAGGTCGAGACCTTCCCGACGCTGCTGATCGGTCAGGGCGAACGCGTCTGCTTCATCGGGCCGGTGCTGCCGGGACCGGCGGCGGCGCAGCGGCTGATCCAGGCGGCCCAGGACAATCCGGCGATGTCCGCCGCCAGCCCCAATGCGCCGGCCGGCACGACCGCCGCGGCCCAGTCGCTGCTGTCGCGTCTGCGACAGTCCTGCTGAGCGGTTCCCGGACCCCGGGCCCTCACCCCCACTCCCGCGATGCGGGAGAGGGGCCGCCCCAACACCCTTCCTACCCCCTTTCCCGCGAGCGGGAGACGGAGGCTCGCCGGCGCTCTTCTTGCTCCCTCTCCCGCTTGCGGGAGAGGGTGGGGGTGAGGGCCAGCGGCGGCGGAAGTACGGCAGCCCGAGCGAGAATGGCTCACCGCCAACCCCCAAGGCCGGCTCCCCGCGCGACCCGCGGCGAGCCGCTGCATCGATGAACGTCCAATTCAAGAACTCGGTGGCCCGCGCCACGCCCATCCTGGCGCTCGACCGCGCCGCCTACCAGGCCCTCGCGACTAAGCTGCCCAAGCGCACCCAGCAATGGCTGGCGACGCTGGGCTTCTCCGCGGCCCCGGACACCTTCGCCCTGGTGCCTGGGGAGGACGGCAAGCTGGCGCAGGTCTTCGCCGGCGTGGCCCATGCCGCCCACCCGTTCGCGCTGGCGGCGCTGCCGCTCGCGCTGCCGGAAGGCGTCTACACCCTGTCGCCCGACGGCCTGCCGCTGCAGGACGAGGCGGCCGCGATGTCCTGGGAACTGGGCTGCTACCAGTTCGACCTCTACAAGCCGCGCAAGCGTGAGCCGGCGCAGCTGCTGATCAAGAGCAGCCCGGACGGCCAGCGCGGTCTGGCGATCGCCACCGCGATGACCGCGGTGCGCGACCTCGTCAACACGCCCGCCGAGCACATGGGTCCGGAAGAGCTGTCCAAGGCCGCGGCCGTCGTCGGCAAACAGCACGGCGCCAAGTTCAAGGAGATCGTCGGCGACGACCTGCTGAAGAAGAACTTCCCGGCCATCCACGCGGTCGGCCGCGCGAGCACCCGCGCGCCGCGCCTGATCGAGCTGAACTGGGGCAGCGACAAGCACCCCAGACTGACGCTGGTCGGCAAGGGGGTGTGCTTCGACACCGGCGGCCTGGACATCAAGCCCGCCGACGGCATGCGCCAGATGAAGAAGGACATGGGCGGCGCGGCCAACACGCTGGGCCTGGCCACGCTGATCATGGCGCTGAAGCTGCCGGTGCGCCTGCAGGTGCTGATCCCGGCGGTGGAGAACTCGATCAGCGGCAACGCCTACCGTCCGGGCGACGTGATCAAGACCCGCGCGGGCCTGCACATCGAGATCGGCAACACCGACGCCGAAGGCCGCGTGATCCTGTGCGACGCGCTCGCCTACGCCACCGAGTCCAAGCCCGAACTGATCATCGACCTGGCCACGCTGACCGGCGCGGCCCGCATCGCGCTGGGCGCGCAGCTGCCGGCGCTGTTCTCGAAGCACATGGACACCGGGCGCGACCTGGTCGACCTGGGCCTGAAGATGGACGACCCGCTGTGGCACATGCCGCTGTGGTCGCCCTACAAGGAAGGCATCACCTCGAGCATCGCCGACATCGTGAACACCGGCCGCAGCGCGCTGGCCGGCGCGATCAACGCGGCGCTGTTCCTCGAGGCCTTCATCCCGCCCGAGCAGGACTGGCTGCACATCGACCTGTTCGCCTGGAACGACATCGCGCGTCCGGGCCGGCCGGTCGGCGGCGAGGCCCAGACGATCCGCACGCTGCTGGCCTACATCGAGGAACGTTTCAGCGCCTGACGGTCCTGTGATCGGCGCCTGACCGGCGCCCGATCACTCCCCGGCGCGCAGCCAGGCGGCGGCGCGCTCCGCGATCATCAGCGTGGGCGAGTTCGTGTTCCCGCTGGTGATCGTCGGCATCACGCTCGCGTCGACGACGCGCAGGCCGGCCACCCCGCGCACGCGCAGGCGGCTGTCGACGACGGCCGTCTCGTCGTCGGCCCGGCCCATGCGGCAGGTGCCGACCGGGTGGAAGATCGTCGTGGCGATGTCGCCGGCCAGGCGGGCCAGTTCCTCGTCGGTCTGGAACTCGACACCGGGCTTGTGTTCGCGCGGCCGGTAGCGCGACAGCGCCGGCTGCTCGACGATGCGCCGCGTCAGGCGCAGGCTGCGGGCGGCGATCTCGCGGTCCTCGGCGGAGCTGAGGTAGTTGGGCGCGATCAACGGCGCATCGGCGGCGTCCGCGCTGCGGATCGCGACCGTGCCTCGGCTGGTGGGATTCAGGTTGCAGACGCTCGCCGTGAACGCGTTGAACGCGTGCAGCGGCTCGCCGAACGCTTCGAGCGACAACGGCTGCACGTGGTACTGCAGATCGGGCCACGCCTTGTCCGGTCCGCTCTTCGCGAACGCGCCGAGCTGCGACGGCGCCATGCTCATCGGTCCGGTGCGGCGCAGCGCGTACTCGAGTCCGATGCGCGCCTTGCCGAACCAGCTCGACGCCAGCGTGTTGAGCGTGCTGACGCCGTCGACCTGGAAGACCGCGCGGATCTGCAGGTGGTCCTGCAGGTTGGCGCCGACGCCGGGCAGGTCCTTCACGACCTCGATGCCGTGGCGTTGCAGCAGTGCCGCCGGCCCGAGGCCTGACAGCTGCAGCAGCTGCGGCGAACCGATCGCGCCGGCCGCGAGCAGCACTTCGCCACCCGGATTCAGGCGCACCGTCTCCAGCCCATGCGGCGTGCGCACGAGCACGCCGTCGCACCGGAGCTCACCGTCGGTCTGCTCGAACAGCAGCCGCTGCGTGTGCGCGCCCGTCCACATCTCGAAGTTGGGGCGCCGGTAGCAGGCCGGCCGCAGGAAAGCCTTCGCCGTGTTCCAGCGCCAGCCGTTGCGCTGGTTGACCTCGAAATAACCCACGCCCTCGTTGTTGCCGCGATTGAAGTCGGGCGTCGCGGGAATGCCGGCTTCCTGGGCCGCCGCCGCGAACGCGTCCAGCACCGCCCAGCGCAGGCGCTGCTTCTCGACTCGCCACTCCCCGCCGTGCCCGTGCATCGCGGGGTCGAACCCGGGTGGCCGCTCGGCGCCCTCGTCCAGGCGCCAATGGTCTTCATGCTCGCGGAAGTACGGCAGCACCGCGTCCCAGCGCCACGCGCCGTCGCCGGCCGCCTCGGCCCAGCCGTCGTAGTCGCGGCGCTGGCCCCGCATGTAGATCATCCCGTTGATGCTCGAGCTCCCGCCCAGCACCTTGCCGCGCGGGTAGCGCAGGCTGCGTCCGTTCAGGCCCGCGTCGGGCTCCGTCTTGAACAGCCAGTCCGTGCGCGGATTGCCGATGCAGTACAGGTAGCCGACGGGGATGTGGATCCAATGGTAATCGTCGCGGCCGCCGGCCTCGAGCAGCAGCACGCGCTTGGACGTGTCGGCGCTGAGCCGGTTGGCCAGCAGGCAGCCGGCGGTGCCGGCGCCCACGATGATGATGTCGAAGCGGCCCGAGGCGGTCTCGGGCGCCGCGTCGCGGTCGCTGCTTGGGTTGTCTCCGCCCATGTCTCTCTTGTCGTGATGGGTCTGTGAAGACCCATGCTGACCGAGCCACGGGCGGCCGGCAACCACGTTGTCACCGAGTGGCGAGGGGCTCCGCTTCCGGCAGATCCGCAGTGCGCCCGTTCAGCGCGTACCAGTCGATGCGTCGCGTCAGCGCCATCACCGCCGCCAGCACCGCGAAGAGCAGCGAGGCGCCGACCAGCAGGGCGGCCTTCTCCAGGTTGAGCAGCACGAACAGCGCGCCGTAGAGCACCGTGACCAGCGCGCCGAAACCCAGCCCGCGACGGGCCGCGCCGAGCATCGCCGCGCCGTAGAAGCTCAGCAGCCCGATCGCCGCGCCCGCCGCGATCCCGTAGGACAGCGCGAAGCCCAGGTGTTCGGACAAGCTCAGCAGAAGCAGGAAGAACAGCGTCATCGCCAGGCCCACCAGCAGGTACTGCACCGGGTGCACGCGCTTGCCGGACAGCAGTTCCAGCAGACCAACGCTGACGAAGGTCAGCACGATGAACAGCAGGCCGTACTTGATCGCGCGGTCGCTCATCACGTACGGGTTGACCGGATCGATCATCGAGAACGCCAGCGTGTCGGCCACGACGCCCGGACTGCCCTCACGGCCCGGCACCGGATTCGGTGCGTAGGCACGGCCTGCCTCCGGATCGCGCTGGACCCCCGGGAGCGCGTACCCGGCCAGGACGTCGCGCGGCGCCGTCGTGGCGAGCTCGGTCACCTGCCATTGCGCCTCGAAGCCGCGCTCGTCGATCAGCTTGGACATCGGCAGGAAACGACCACCGAAGCTCGGATGCGGCCAGTTCGAGCGCAGCTTGACCTGCGTCGCGGAGGCGGCCGGCACGATGCCGAAGTCGGTCATCCCCACCAGGTTGATCGCGAACGACAGCGTCAGCGCCTGGTCCGGCGCCAGGTTCGGCAGCGAGGCATGGAAGCCGTGCGGGTAGCTGTCGTGGCGCGTCCCGGGCCGGACCGGCAGCGCCTGATTGCCCTGCTTGACCGTCACGGCACGCAGCCCGCGAGCGTCGCTGACGGCGAACATCACGCGCGGGTCCTCGCAGCTCAGCTTGCCCTTGTGCTCCGCCACGGGCGTCAGCGCGCCCAGCGAGGCCCACTGCGCCTGCAACGTCACCTCGCCCGCATAGCCGTTCACCTTGAACAGGCCGCGCTCGCGCTGCTCCTGGTTCAGCGTGCCGTCGACCTTGAGTTCGGCGGGAACCGCCGAGAGCACGAAGTCGCGCCGTTCCGGCGTCTTCGTGAGGTCCTTGCCCGTGCCGCTGACGGACTCCCATTCCTCCGAGCAGCTGCGCTGCACCAGCGGTCCGAGCAACACCTGCGGGCCCGATTGCGCCGCGGCCACGCCGGCCTCGGCGGCGCGCTGGCGCTCCTGGCGCTCGTCCACCAGCCAGCCGATCCGCAACAGCACGAACAGCAACAGCAGCGTCACGCCGCCCAGGATCACCAGCTTCCACCACAGCGCCTTCATCTGCATCTCCTTCACCTCGCCCCTCGGCGGTCCACGGAAGGCGGCAGTCTCGGGAGCGGCGGTGAGTTCAGGACGAAGTTTGTGAAGCGGCCGTGAAGAGCGGGAAGGCGAGCCTCACGCGCAGGCCGGGCTCGGCGGGTTCGAAGCGCAACTCGCCGCGATGCAGGCCGGCGATCTGGCGCACGATGGCCAGCCCGAGGCCCGAGCCCTTGCGCAGGCTGCCCGGCCGGGCCGTCGAGAAGAAGCGCTCGCCCAGTTGCGCGAACGCGCCCGCCGGCACGCCGGGGCCATGGTCGCGGAGTTCGAAGAAGGCGCTGGCGCCGTGAGTGCCGCTCGCGGACGCGACGCCGACCTGCAGCGTCAGCTCGGAGCCGGACGGCGCAAAGTCGATCGCGTTCGTCAACAGGTTGCTGATGGCCAGCGCCAGCATTTCCGCGTCGGCCTGCAGCTCCACGGCATCGCGGCGCAGCCAGCGCACAGTCAGCCCCTGCTGCGTCAGCCGGTCGCCGAGCAACGCGAGGGCCTCGTCGACCGCGCCGACCAGCGCCACCGGACGCGGATGCGCCGGTCCGCGCCGCAGTTCCAGCGTGGACAGGGCGAGCAGCCGCTCGACCAGCTCCGTCATGCGCTCGCTCTGCGACACGACCTGCGCGGCGAAGCGCTGCCGGTCCGCGTCGGGCAGCTCGTCCTGCAGCAGTTCGCCGGCGCCGCGCAGCGCGGCCAGCGGGCTCTTGAGCTCATGCGTCAGCGCCCGCGCCATGTGCTCGAGCCGCTCGCGCCCGTCCAGCCGTTCCCGCATCGCCTCCATCGCATGCGCCAGATCGCCCAGCTCGCCGGGCACCTTCGGCGGCACCTGCCGCTGGCCCATCTGGACTTCCTGGGCGTAGCGCCGCAGGCGCCGCACCGCCGCGATCATCCACACGGTCACCGCGACGCCCACCGCCAGCGACACCGCCAGCAGCGACAGGCCGGCGATCCAGATGCGGCGCTCGGCACGGAAGATGATCTGCTGGACCGCCGCCGCCGGCTTGGCGACGGTGACGACGCCGATCGTGCGGTTCCCGACACGCACCGGCGCGGCCACGTACATCACCGGACTGCCCTGCGCGTCCTTGCCATTGCCCAGATCGCCCGCGTTGCCGTAAGGCGTCAGCTGCTCCGGCGTCGTGCGCGCGCCGTATTCGCCGCGCAGCGTGCGCGCGACGTCGTTCCAGGCCGAGTAATCCTGTCCCACCGCCGATGTCGGGCTGGTGTCGAGCACCACCCGTCCCGTGGCGTCCGTGACGTAGATGCGGAAATCCAGCGAGCGCTTGCGGGCACTGAGGATGCGAGCGTCCACGGGCCGCTCCGCGTAGTCGCGGACCCGCTGCGCGAAACGCGTGCCGCTCAGGTTGCCGCCCGGCGGCATCGCGGCGAGTTCATCGCGCGCCAGCATGGCCACCAGGTTGGCGGTGTCGACCATCATGTCCTCCATCACCTCGCGCACGCTGGGCTTGAACTCGCCCAGCACGACGCGCAGCAGGATGAAGGCGCTCAGCCCCGCCACCAGGAAGAAGCCGAGGAACAGTCGCAGGCCGAGGCGCATCCGCCCTTACTCCAGCGAATAGCCCATGCCGCGGTGCGTGCGGATCGGGTCGAGGTCGGGCCGCACCTGGCGCAGCTTGGCCCGCAACGTCTTGATGTGGGTGTCCACCGTGCGGTCGCCGCTGTCGGCGTCCATGCCCCAGACCGCGTCCAGCAGGCTGTCGCGGCTGTGGATGCGTCCCGGCGCCTTCAGCAGGCGCAGCATCAGGCCGAGCTCGCGGCGCGTCAGCGGCAGCAGTTCCCCGTGGAAGCGCACCCGGGAGCCTTCGGCTTCGACGACGAAGCCGGCGATGGCTGGCGCGGCCGGCGCCACCGGCGCCTGGGCGCGGCGCAGCAGCGCCCGGACCCGCGCGACCAGCTCGCGGTTGCTGAAGGGCTTGGCCAGGTAGTCGTCGGCGCCGAGCTCCAGGCCGAGCACCTTGTCGCCCTCCTCGCTGCGGGCGCTCAGCACCAGCACCGGCAGCCGCGCCAGCGGGCCCTGGCGCAGTTCGCGGCACAGGTCCAGGCCGTTGCCGTCCGGCAGGCCGACGTCGAGGATCGCCAGGTCCGGCGCGTTGGAGGCCAGCGCCGAACGTGCCTCGTGCAGCCAGCCGCAGGCGCGGACCCGGTAGCCCTCCCGCTCCAGCACGAAGCTGACGGTCTGGGCGATGGCGGGGTCGTCCTCCAGCAGCAGGACCTGGCCGGCGAACGGCGCGGGCGACGGTGTCGACACAGGAGACATGGCGGAAGGCGCGGCGGCGGAAGACGTGCTCATGTCCGCGATCATCGCGGAGTTGTGCAGCGCTTCGCCTCCGCCAGCTCGCGGAGGTAACGCAACCCGTCGGCGGCACGCGGCCCGTACCAGCTGATCAATTCGCCGTCGACCAGCCGCACCCGGGCGTTCGGACAGAGCGCCTGCGCTTCGGCCAGATGTTCCTCACCGAAGCGGTAGGGCTCGGAACTGAGCAGCAGCTCGTCGATCTCCGCCAGCCAGGGCTCCTCACCCGTCACGACCGGGTACCGCGCCGCGCCGTGCGGGCCGCCGTCGACCGGGGGCCAGGTGTCCCAGCCCACTTCGGCGAGCATGCGCGCGATGTAGGTGTCCCGCGCCACCGTCATCCAGGGCGCGCGCCAGATCAGATAGAGCACGCGACGCGGGCCCTGCGCCGGCGGTCGATCGGCGAGGAAGGACCGACAGGCGGCCAGCGCCTCCTGCAGCCGGGCGGCGAGGCGGTCGGCGCGGTCACGGAGTTCGGGGACATCCGGCAACGCCCCGTCGAGGTAGGAAATTTCCTCCCGTCGAGTGACATTTCTTCCGGCGGGTTCAGACCTGACCCCCTGTTCGGCGGCAAAAACCTCCACCATCTCGACGATCTGCGCGATCAAGCCGAGGTTGTCTTCCGGACCGCACGGATGGGTCACCACCAAATGGGGGATGAAGTCTCGCAGGGCGTCGACCGTCTCGAGGCGGTTCTCGTCCACGTTGACCACCGCATGCGTGGGCGCCAGCGCTCTCACTTTCGGGAGGTTGACGTCCTTCGTCCCCCCGATCTTTGATATTGCTGACACCGCCGGCGCGGGGTGAATGCAAAAACCGGTGCGGCCGACGATCCAGGGTCCCAATCCAAGTGCGAACAGCAGTTCCGTCACGGACGGGACGAGCGAGACGATGCGCAGGCGCGGCGTGGCAAGGGCCTTGTCCGGAAGTGGGTGGGGTGGGGCGATGGGCGACACGATGTGCGATTTCAGCAGGGTTGCATCCGCATAGTGGAAAACACCGAGCACGAATCGAGGGACTCGGGAGTCTGATTTGCCCCTCCAAAGGGCCGGAGGCGGAAATTGTTGAGCGCCTCTGACACTGCTCGGGGTTTGTGCGCATAAGCTGAAAAACAACAACCAGCTTGACGCGTTGCGAACCGCCAATCCTGTCACACATAATCGGATCGCCTGAATGCAGCGCCTTCGTATGAGTGGTTCACGATGGGTTGAAGCAGCACATTGGGTTATTTGGTTTTGAAAGGGCTTCCCCCATGGGAAACAAGCTATACGTGGGCAACCTCGCTTACAGCGTGCGAGATGAGTCGCTCCAGGAGGCATTCGCGCCATTCGGCACCGTCATTTCCGCCAAGGTCATGATGGATCGTGAGACCGGACGTTCCAAGGGCTTCGGCTTCGTGGAAATGTCGACGGACGATGAAGCGCAGGCTGCCATCAACGGCATGAACGGTCAGGCCCTCGACGGCCGCGCGATCGTCGTCAACGTGGCTCGTCCGCGTGAAGACCGTCCGGGCGGCGGTGGCGGCTTCGGCGGCGGCCGCAGCGGTGGTGGCGGCTTCGGCGGCGGCGGTGGCCGCAGCGGTGGCGGCGGCTACGGCGGTGGTGGCGGCGGCGGCTACGGTGGTGGCGGCGGCGGTGGTCGCAGTGGCGGCGGCGGCGGTTACGGCGGTGGCCGTAGCGGCGGCGGCGGTTACGGCGGCGGCGGCGGTGGCGGCTACGGTGGTGGCGGCGGCGGCAGCTACGGCGGCGGTCGCGGCGGCTACTGAGCCACGCACGGCAGGCGGGTCCATCCCGCTTCGCAATGAAAAAGGCGCTCCTCGGAGCGCCTTTTTCTTTGGGTGATCGGCTCTTGATTCGCCGACCCGTTCGCCGGGTGGGGCCTCAGGCAGTGCCAGGCCTTGTCTTGCTCCCTCTCCCGCTTGCGGGAGAGGGTTGGGGTGAGGGCCAGTGGCCGTGGCAGTGCGCCAGGGTCAGCTCTCGCCCTGACGATGCTTGCGCGGACGCCCCGCCAGCAGCCGATCGAAGACCGCGCCCGGCAGCAGCCGCATGAGGCGCGCCACGACGCCCATCTGCCACGGGATGAAGCGCACCCGCGCCCCCGCCTCGATGGCCGCATAGGCCTTGCGCGCGAAGTCTTCCGGCTGCATCAGGAAGGGCATCCCATAGCGGTTCTCGCGCGTCAGCGGAGTATCGACATACCCTGGTGCAATCGTCACGACCTTCACGCCGTCGGGCCGACATTCCCCGCGCAGGCTCTCGCAATAACTGAACACCGCGGCCTTGCTCGAGCAATAAGCGCCATGTCCCGGCAGCCCACGGATACCCGCGACGCTGGCGATGCCCACCAGCGTGCCGCTGCGTCGCGCCCGCATCGCGCTGATGAACGGATGGAAGGTCGCGGCCAGGCCGATGTTGTTGGTGGCATAGAGGCGCTGCATCACGGCGAGATCCTCGTAGATCGCCGTGTCCATGCCGATGCTGATGCCGGCGTTGGCGATGACGACGTCCGGCAGGCCCTGCTCGGCGATGCACTGGCGGCCCGTCGCCGCGATGACCTCGATGTCACTGACGTCGGCGCGGTAGACCCGCCACCGGGACGGCGCCAGGCGCTGCTGTTCAGCCCAGGCCGCCAGCTCCTCGACACGGCGCGCGACCAGCGCCAGATTCCAGCCCTCGCGGTAGTACTGCAGCGCGAGCGCCTGACCGATGCCGCTGGAGGCACCGGTGATGTAGACAAGTCGGGTCATGGCTTGCTGCTGAAGGTCGCGGTGCCGGAAGCCGCCTTGGCGGGTCTCGCCGCCGGCTTGGCAGCCGTGCCGGCAGTACCCGTCGCGGCGTTGGCGGCATTGCCGGAAGCCTTCTCGGCGGCCTTTGCCGCGGCCTTGGCGGGCTGCAGCGACGGGCGCACGCCGGGCTGCGCCGCGAAGGTCGCGCGACCGCCGCCGCTGAAGGTCAGACGACCGGTCAGCTGGTCGTAGACGAAGCTCTTCACCTGCATCTCGCCGCCCATCCCGACGACGCGCGCCGGCAGGTGGGAGCGGATCTGCTGCTGCGGCACGAAGGCATGCAGGAACTCGCCGTAGAGCTCCAGATCGGGCGCCTTCGACGTGTCGCCATTCGGGTAGCGCTTGACCTTCACGTCGCCGAGCAGCTGCACCTCGCTGCCGTCGCCGTTGGACACGCCGCGTTGCGAATCGGCGACCAGCAGTTCGTCCAGCTTGCCGTAGGCGCGCAGTTCCGGGGTATCGATCTCCAGCGTGTCGTTGTCCGGGTAATGGCGCATCTCGGTGCCGGTGATCCGGCCGGTGAGCCGGCCGTCGCTGCTGAACCGCTGCACCTCGAAGCCGTTCATCCGGTAGTCCGGCTCATGCTTGGGCGCGACCTTCTCGCGCGGCGCCTCGAGCTGCGGCGTGTTCTTGATGAGCCACCAGGTAAAGCCCGCCAGCATCGCCATCAGCAGCAGCGGCACGTAATTGGCCAGCATCGATTGCAGGCGCCACAGCAACGGCTGCGCGCGGCGGCGCGGGGCGGTCGGCGGCGGAACGAGTGCCGCCATCAGTGACCGCTCCCGTCCAGGGTCTCGAGGTGGCCGTTCAACAGCTTCGCGTACTGGCCGGCCGCGATCAGCAGCAGGTCGCAGAACTCGCGCGCGGCCCCGTGTCCGCCGGCGGCGGCGGTGACGTGGTGCGCCACCGCCTTGACCTCGGCATGGGCCTGCGCCGGCGCGCAGGCGAAGCCCGCGCGCACCATCAGCGGGAGGTCCGGCCAGTCGTCGCCGATCGCCGCCACCTCGTCCCAGTGCAGCCCCAGTTGATCGAGCAGCGGCTGCGCCGCGGCCAGCTTGTTCTTCGCGCCGTAGACCGCATGCGGCAAACCGAGATCGGCCACCCGGCGCCGCACCGCCGGCGAGTCCCGGCCGGTGATGACGATGGGAACGATCCCGCCCTGCGCCAGCAGCTTCATGCCATGGCCGTCCAGCGTGGCGAAGGCCTTGATGGTCTCGCCGGCTTCGCTGAGGTAGATGCGGCCGTCGGTCAGCACGCCGTCGACATCGAAGATCGCGGCCTTGAGCCCGAGCGCCGGGCCTTGCGCCTTCAGCAGCAGCTCGGGGGGAAGGACAGCGCGGGCTTGAGTTCGCGCACCACCGGAGAAGAGCCGCTCATCAGATCACCTTCGCGCGCATCAGGTCGTTGATGCTGATCGCGCCGACGAGGCGCTGCTCGTCGTCGACCGCCAGGACCAGCGTGATGCGCGCCTGCTCCATCAGGTCGGCCGCGACGACGGCCAGCGCGTCGGCGGCGACCGTGCGCGGATTCGGATGCATCACCTGCCCGGCGGTCAGGCCGCGCAGATCGGTGCCGCGCTCGATCAGGCGGCGCAGGTCGCCATCGGTGAAGATGCCGCCGACCTTGCCGTCGGCATCGGCCAGCACGGCACAGCCCAGGCCCTTGTCGGACATCACCCGCATCATGTCGAGCAGCGGCATGTCCGCGCCGACGCGGGGCAGCGAGTCACCGCTGCGCATCAGGTCGCGGACGTGCGTCAGCAGGCGGCGGCCGAGCGAGCCGCCCGGGTGCGACCGCGCGAAGTCCTCGGCGCGGAAGCCGCGGGCGTCGAGCAGCGCCACGGCCAGCGCGTCGCCGAGCGCGATCTGCGCCGTGGTGCTCGCGGTCGGGGCCAGGTTCAGCGGGCAGGCCTCCTGCTCCACGCGCGAGTCCAGCACGAAGTCCGAATGCTTGGCCAGCGACGAGGACAGGCCGCCCGTCATCCCGATCAGCGTCACGCCCAGGCGCTTGAGCACCGGGATGATGGCGTTGAGCTCGTCGCTCTCGCCGGAATTGGACAGTGCCAGCACGATGTCGCCGGGGGTGACCATGCCGAGGTCGCCGTGGCTGGCCTCGCCCGGATGGACGAAGAACGCGGGCGTGCCGGTGGACGCCAGCGTGGCGGCGATCTTGCGGCCGACGTGGCCGCTCTTGCCCATGCCCATCACCACGACACGGCCGGCGCTGTCGAGGATCGTCCGCACCACCTGCTCGAACGATTCACCGAGGCGCGGACCGAGCGCCAGCAGCGCGTCGGCCTCGACCTTCAAGGCGGCGCGGGCCACGTCGAGCGCGCGGGAATGGGTGAGGGCGGCATGGGTCGTCATAAGGGCGAAAGTGTAGCCGCCGGGGTCGGATCAGTCCGGCGCCGGACCCAGGCGCATCGCCACGCAGAAGCCCGCCGTCATGGACGGCAGCGACAGGCTTCCGCCATGGGCGCGGGCCACCAGGTCGGCCATCATCAGCCCCAGCCCCATGCGTCCCTCGTACTGCTGGCGCTCGAGCGCATCGTTCAGGTCCACGCGCTGCCAGTCCGGCACCCCTCGCCGTTGTCGGTCAGCACCAGCAGCAGGCCGCGGTCCGACAGGCGATGCAGGCGCAGGTGCATCTGCGACGCCCCATGCCGGAAGGCGTTGTCGATCAGGTTGATCAACGCGGCGGCGAGCAGGTCGGGATCGGCGTCGATGGCGGCGTCGTCCCCGGGCAGGTCGAGCGCGAGGCCGTCCGGCAGCGGCAGCAGCGACAGCAGCTCGTTCAGGTCCAGGCGCTGCCAGCGCAGGCTCATCCCGGTGCGGAACAGCGTCAGCAGCGCGGTCACCACCCGGCGCAACCGGTCGGCCGCCTCGCGGGTGCGCTGCAGCCGGGCGCGCGATTCGGGCGGCGCCTCCCGCAGCGCCATCGCGAGCTGCGCGTCCATGCCCGCGAGCGGCGTTCGCAACGCATGCGCCGCATGGGCGCTGAAGGCGCGCTCGTTGGCCACGCGCTGTGCCAGGCGTTGACCGAGGTCCAGCACCGCCGCTCGGATCCCGGCCAGTTCCTGGCGGTGCTGCTCGGGCAGCATCTGACGGGTATCGAGCGGGTCGTAATCGGCGAGCGCGCTGGACAACTCGGCCAGCGGGGCCAGTTCCGCCCGCGCGCGCCGGTTCATCCACATCATGCACAGGCCCCCGACCAGCAGGGCCGACAGGGCGCTGGCGAGACCGACGCGGCTGCGCACCTCCTTCCGCTCGGCACTGGTCTGCGCCACCATCAGCCAGCCCGGTCCGGCCACGGTCGGCAGCGGGCGCACATGCACGCGCCAGTCGTCGCCGTCCGTGCCGTCGTCCTGCCAGTCGCTGAAGCCGGGCGGCAGCTTCCACGCGTTCACCGGCGCCAGCGGCGAGCGGTGGAGCAGCGCCCCGTCCGCTCCGACCAGTTGCCAGGCGAAGTGGGTGCTGAGGTCGTCGTTGTCGGCGATCTCCGCCGGCATCGCGCTGCTCTGGCGCAGCAGCTGCCCCAGCACCTGCGAGGACGCCTGCAGGGTCTCGTCGAGCAGCTCGTCGACTTCCTCCTGCACGACCAGCCAGACGCTGACGCCCGCCAACAGCGCCCAGAAGGCGGAAATCATCAGCAGCTGGCGCGCCAGGCGCCCGGCGATCGACGGTCGGCGCGGACCCGTGGGCGCGTGCTCCGCCACGTTCAGGCGGCCTCCGGCCCGAGCCGGTAGCCCAGGCCGCGGACGGTCTCGATCAGTTCCCGGCCGAGCTTGCGGCGCAGGCTCGACACATGGACCTCCAGCGCGTTGCTCAGGACCTCGGCGTCGTCGCCGAGCACCTGCAGCTCCAGGTCGCGCTTCGGGTACAGCCGGCCGGCGCGCTGCGCCAGCGCCTCCAGCACGGCCCATTCACGGGCGGTGAGCTCGACGGCGTGGCCGTCCCGCGTCGCGCGCTTCGAGGCGAGGTCCAGCACCACGTCCCCGTAACGCCGCTGCGAACTGCTGGCGCCGACATGGCGGCGGCTGACCGCGCGCAGGCGGGCGGCGAGTTCCTCCGGCGCGAAGGGCTTGACCAGATAGTCGTCGGCGCCGCTGTCCAGCCCCTGCAGGCGGTCGGCGAGCAGATCCCGCGCGGTCAGCATCAGCGCCGGCGTCGACACGCCGCGCTGGCGCAGCCCGCGCAGCCAGTCCAGGCCCGAGCCGTCCGGCAGTTGCCAGTCGACCAGCAGCGCCTCGAACTCCTCATGCTGGCGTGGCAGCACTTCGGACAGCCTTCGGGCCCAGGTCACCGCATGGCCCTCGGCGCGCAGGAAGTCGCGCAGGCCTTCTCCCAGGAGTTCGTCGTCTTCGAGCAGCAGCAGTCGCATGGAATGAGGGCGGCCTTCAGGCCGGATCGCCGGACGGGAAAGATAGCAGCCGCCGACACGGCGCGCGAGCACCCGCCTCGATGTGCGAAACGGCGCGGGTCTTCAGCCGAGCTTCAGCTTCACTTCAGGGCGACTTCAGCGCCGCGGCGCCCACTGCGAGCCGTGAAGCCGCATCCCCTGTCCTCCCTCCAGCTCGGCGCCGGCTCGACCGCGACGCCGGTCCTGTCGCCCGTCGGGGCGATGTCGCTCCCGGCGCTGCGACGCGGCTGGCTGGTCGCACTGGCGGGCCTGGCGGCGCTGCTGCTCTGGGACCTGGCCGGGTGGGACCTGGCCGTCGTGCGGCTTTTCGCCGATGCGCGCGGCTTCGCACTGCGCGACCACTGGATGACCTCCGGCCTGCTGCATCAAGGCGGACGCTGGGTTGCCACGGGGCTGGCAGTGATGCTGCTGATCAACGCCGTCCGGCCCCTGTGGCCCGGACTGACGCGGCGCGAGCGTTGGGGTGCGGTGGCACTCACGGCGGTCAGCCTGATCCTGATCCCGTTGATGAAGCAGGGCAGCACCACGAGCTGCCCCTGGGACCTGGCCGAGTTCGGCGGCGTCGCGCACTACGTGTCGCACTGGCGCTTCGGCCTGCGCGACGGCGGCCCCGGCCACTGCTTCCCCTCGGGACACGCGAGTTCCGCCTTCGCCTTCTTCAGCGTGTTCTTCATGCTGCGGCGCGCCTATCCGCGGCAGGCACGGTTCGCGCTGGGGGCGGTCGTGACGATGGGCGTGCTCTACGGCTTCGCGCAGATGGCGCGCGGCGCGCACTACCCCAGCCACACGATGTGGACCGGCTGGATCTGCTGGACGCTGGCGGTCGCCGCGGCGCCGTGGCTGCGAGCCCGCGACGCCGACGCGGTTACATGACGGATTCATCGCCCTGACGAACGCGACCTCCCAGAATCGGCGCTCCTGCAACGACTCTGGAGAGATGCGATGGGCAAGAAGCTGCTGCTGCTGGCCGGCGATTACGTCGAGGACTACGAGCTGATGGTGCCGTTCCAGGCGCTGCAGGCGGTGGGCCACCAGGTCCACGCGGTCTGTCCCGGCAAGAAGGCCGGGGACTACGTCCTGACGGCGATCCATGACTTCGAGGGCGCGCAGACCTACTCCGAGAAGCCGGGACACCGCTTCACCTTGAACGCGAGCTTCGACGACATCAAGCCGCAGGACTACGACGCGCTCGTGATCCCGGGCGGCCGTGCGCCGGAGTACCTGCGCACGATGCCGGGCGTGCTGCCGCTGGTGCAGCATTTCTCGCAGGCCGACAAGCCCATCGCCGCGATCTGCCACGGCGCGCAGCTGCTGGCGGCGGCCGGCATCATCCGCGGCAAGAAGGTCTCGGCCTACCCCGCCTGCGCGGCGGAAGTCGAGCTGGCTGGCGCCAGCTACGCCGACATCCCGGTCGACCAGGCGGTCACCGACGGCAAGCTCGTCACCGCGCCGGCCTGGCCCGCCCATCCCGCCTGGATTGCGCAGTTCCTGCAAGTGCTCGGCACGAAGATCACCCACTGACCCTCTCCCGACGTCCTCGGTAGCAAAACCGTGGAAGGACGGAGGTGGTGGGGGACGGCATTGCTGGGGGTTCAGGCGCTGGCCGCCTGTGGCCCCCTGCAATGGCGGCCAACGCCCGGACCGATGCAGTCGTGCGCTCCACCGACAACGAAAAAACGGGCGCCGAGGCGCCCGTTCCGCTGTAACCGCGAGAAACCGCGGTCGCTGGATCAGGGGTACAGACCGCGCTCTTCGCGCGCTTCCAGCACCCGCGTGCAGGCCACGGTGAACGCCGCCGTGCGCAGCGGGATCTTGTGCTGTTCCGCGGTATCCCAGATGCCCTTGAACGCGCCGACGAGGATCTTGTCCAGACGGACGTTGATCTCGTCTTCGGTCCAGAAGAACGACGAGAAGTCCTGCACCCACTCGAAGTAGGAGACCGTCACGCCGCCCGCGTTCGCGATCACGTCGGGGACGACGATGATGCCGCGGTCGGCCAGCACGGCGTCGCCGTCCGGGGTGGTCGGGCCGTTGGCGCCTTCGATGACGACACGGGTCTGCACGCGCTTGGCGCGTTCACCGGTGATCTGGCCTTCCAGGGCGGCCGGGATCAGGATGTCCGACTTCACGTCCCAGAAGTTCTCGTTGTCGATGCGGTCGGCGCCCTTGAAGCCGCCCACGCCGCCCGTGCGGGCCAGGTGGTCCAGCAGGTCGGTCATGTCCAGGCCGTTCTCGTTCAGGATGGTGCCGGTGTGGTCCTGCACCGCGACGACGATCGCGCCGTTGGCGGCGAACATCTTCGCGGCCACGGAACCCACGTTGCCGAAGCCCTGCACGGCGACGCGCGCGCCTTCCAGGTTCACGTTCAGGCGGCGCATCGCTTCGCGGCCGACGACGAACACGCCGCGGCCGGTGGCGGCCACGCGGCCAAGCGAACCGCCCAGCGCGATCGGCTTGCCGGTGACGACGCCGGTGGCGGTCGCGCCGACGTTCATCGAGTACGTGTCCATCATCCAGGCCATGATCTGGCCGTTGGTGTTCACGTCAGGCGCGGGGATGTCCTGGGTCGGGCCGATGATCATGCCGATCTCGCTGGTGTAGCGGCGGGTGACCTTCTCCAGTTCCTTCATCGACAGCGTCTTCGGGTCCAGGCGGATGCCGCCCTTGGCGCCGCCGTACGGCAGGTTCACCGCCGCGTTCTTGACCGTCATCCAGGCCGACAGCGCCATCACTTCTTCCAGCGTGACGTCCGGGTGGTAGCGCACGCCGCCCTTGCCGGGACCGCGGGTCAGGCTGTGCTGGACACGATAGCCCTCGAAGTGGGCGATGGTGCCGTTGTCGAGTTCGATGGGGATGTCCACGATCAGCGCGCGCTTGGGGCGGCGCAGCGTTTCCACCCAGCGGGCCAGCTTGCCCAGATAGGGCTCGACGGCGTCGATCTGGGACAGGTAGGTGCCCCAGGGACTGTTGCGCGTGGGGGAAACGAAAGACAGGTTGGGCATGAAATGCTCCGTAACTTTTCGGTGGCGCGAACGGTACCCCGAAGCCCTGCCCGTCCGCCACGTGCGGCAAAGCCGAGTGCACATGCGGGCATGCGCCCCATGCATAAGGGGGCTAGTTTGCGCCCGGGACATGACCAAAGCCAAGTCCCCGGCCGATGAACGCCCAGGGTCCCGGACGCCCGCGAGCCCCCGTCGGAGAGCTCCGGGTTGCGCAAACCCCACTCGGCCGGCCCCAGCCGGTCGCGGCCCGCCAGTACCATCGCCGCCATGCTCACCGCGCTGGACCTGACCCTCATCTACCTGATCGCCGCCGTGCTGGGCGTGGTGGTCTGCCGCTCGCTGAAGCTGCCCCCTATCCTGGGCTACCTGGTCGTCGGCGTGGTGATCGGACCGAACGCGCTGGCGCTCGCCAGCGACGTGCCCGGCGTCCAGCACCTGGCCGAGTTCGGCGTGGTGTTCCTGATGTTCGTGATCGGCCTGGAGTTCAACCTCCCCAAGCTGCACAGCATGCGGTCGATGGTGTTCGGGCTCGGCCTGCTGCAGGTGGTCGTGACCATAGGCGGGACGATGCTGGGCAACGTCTTCCTGCGCTGGCTGTTCGGCTGGATGGGCTGGGCCTGGGACCTGGGATGGCAGGGGTCGCTGGCGCTCGGGGCAGCGATGGCGATGAGCTCGACAGCCATCGTCGTGAAGCTGATGTCCGAACGGCTCGAGCTGGAAAGCGAACATGGCCGGCGCGTCATCGGCGTGCTGCTGTTCCAGGATCTGGCCGTCGTGCCGCTGCTGGTGCTGATCCCGGCGCTGGGCGGCAGCGGCGCCGAGATGATCGAGTCGCTCGGCTGGGCCGGGCTGAAGGCCGTGGTGCTGCTGGTGCTGCTGCTGACCGGCGGCCAGCACGTGATGCGGCGCTGGCTGACCCTGGTGGCGCGGCGCAAGAGCCAGGAGCTCTTCATGCTGAACCTGCTGCTGGTCACGCTGGGCCTGGCCTGGCTGACCGAGCATGCGGGACTGTCGCTGGCGCTGGGCGCGTTCGTCGCGGGCATGCTGATCGCGGAGACCGAATACAAGCACCAGGTGGAACTGGACATCCGGCCCTTCCACGACGTGCTGCTCGGGCTCTTCTTCATCACCATCGGCATGCGCCTGGACTGGCAGACACTGGTCTTCCAGTGGCCGCTGGTCATCATCCTGGCGCTGGTGCCGACGCTGGCGAAGTTCGTGCTGGTGGCGGGGCTGGCCAAGCTGTTCCGCGCGCCCACCGGCGTCGCGTTGCGTACCGGGCTGTACCTGGCGCAGGCGGGGAATTCGGCTTCGTGCTGCTGACGCTGGGCGCCCAGCAGAACCTGATCGCGGCGCAGTGGGTCAGCCCGGTGCTGGCGGCGATGGTGCTGTCGATGCTGGTGACGCCGCTGATCATCGAACACAGCAACCGCATCGTCATGAAGCTGTCCGCGAGCGACTGGCTGCTGCAGTCGGTGCAGCTGACGACGATCGCGAAGAAGTCGATCAAGACCGATGCGCACGTGATCATATGCGGCTACGGCCGCAGCGGGCAGAACCTGGCCACGCTGCTGGAGACGGAGCACATCCCCTACATGGCGCTGGACCTGGATCCGGACCGGGTGCGGCAGGCCGCGGCGGCGGGCAAGAGCGTCGTCTTCGGCGACGCAGCGAGGCTGCCCAGCCTGATCGCGGCCGGCCTGACGCGGGCGAGCGCGGTGGTGATCTCGTACCACGACACGCCGTCGGCGCTGAAGGTGCTGCACGAGGTCCGCGGCCATGCGCCGCATGTGCCGGTGGTCGTGCGCACCATCGACGACACCGACCTCGAGAAGCTGCGCGCCGCCGGCGCGACCGAGGTCGTGCCGGAAGCGATCGAGGGCTCGCTGATGCTCGCGAGCCACGCGCTCGCGCTCGTCGGCGTGCCGATGCGACGGGTGCTGCGCATCGCGCGGGACGCGCGGGATCGCCGCTACGGGTTGCTGCGCGGCTACTTCCACGGGGCCGACGACGATACGTCGGAAGAACGCGATCAGGCCAGGCTCCAATCGATCAGTCTGCCGATGGCCAGCATCCTCGAAGGACGCACGCTCGGTGAGATCGGTCTTGTGGGCTGGGGCGTCAGCGTGGTGTCCGTGCGCCGGCCCAACGGGGCCGTGAAGGACGCGAGCGATGACCTGGTGCTCCAGGGCGGGGACACCCTCGTCGTGTCAGGGACGCCCGAGGCGCTGGCGCGCGCTGAACACGGGTTGTTGGTCGGCTGAAGACCGACCGCGTGCACAGGCCGGGGCGTTGGCCGCCATTGCAGGGGGCCACAGGCGGCCAGCGCCTGAACCCCCAGCAATGCCGTCCCCCATCAGCCCCGTCCTTCAACGGTTTTGCTGCCGAGGACCTCGGGCGAGGGCGATCTGCCGTTCGCCGAGTAGTTCGGACATCACGGCCGGCATGAGCAGGCGCGAGCCCTCGTGGCTCAGGTGGCCCTGGTCGCGATAGAGCGGCACGCCGTCGCGCTCCACCTGGCACGTCGTCCCGTCGCACAGCAGCGGCTCGAAACGCAGCACCGGCAGGCGCGCGTCGGACTTCGCCAGGTCGGCGACGAAGCGGTGCTCGGCAGCGCGGCGGTGTGCATCGTCCGCCTCGTCGATCACGCAACCCGGCGTCGCGCCGATCGTCCAACGACGCGCCTGTCGCCGCTCCAGGCAGCCCGCGATGTCGAAGGGCGCCGACGGCGGCGGCGCCACCACCATCACCCGCTTGCCCATCGCGCGCAGCCGCTTCACCGTCGCGGTCATGTCGTCGAGCAGCGCGGCGCGCATGGCCGGCCCGCCGCGCAGGCGCTCGCCGCTGCGGGTGCGCTGGAGCTCGTACTTCGAATCATCCAGGTACTGCGTCAGCAGGCTCGACAGGACCACCGTGTCGATCTCCGGGTGCCGTTCCAGCCAGCGCAGCACGGATGCATTGAAGGCCTGGCATTGCTCGATCCAGGGGAGGCGAAGCTGTTGCCGCGGCCGAGTGACGGCCGCACCGGCGTCAGTCCCGGGAAGGGGCCGCAGGAGGACTTCGTCGCCTGCACCAGGCCCTGGTCGCTGGCCACCCGGACAAGTCCCGGCACCAGATGCATGGCGTAGGAGTCGCCCCACACCATCCAGCGCGCGCCGGGACGCGTGCGGCAATCCTCGCGACCGTCGAACGGCTCTTCGGCGTCGCAGTTGGCGGACAGGCCGTAGTTGGCCTTGCGCAGCTCGACGAAGTCGATCGAGCCCGGCGCCGGCTTGTGCAACGCCAGCGCGATACCGCCGGCTGCGAGCGCCAAGGTGGAGGTGCCCAGGATGAGCGCGCCCCGTCGGCCTGTCAGCAGCGCCTTGGCGGGTCGTTCGACCGCGCGGTGCAGCGCCCACGCCAACGGGAACGCCATCAGCACGGCACCGATGCGCCACGCCATCAACGCGTGCGAATCAGCCTTTAGTCCGACCCAGGCGTTGTGCAGGATCGCGATCAGCGGCCAATGGACGAGGTAGAGCGCATAGGACCAGTCGCCGACGCGGATCAGCGGCGCGGCCGCGCGCGGGAGGCCGACGGGTTCGCGCAGCAGCAGGACCAGCGTCCCGAGTCCGACGACCAGCGCCGCCGGCCCGGGATGCGCGGTGCCGAACCATTGCGGCGCGGCAGGCACGACGAGGAGCAACACCCACGCCGGCCATGTGAGCCATCGCAACACCCGCTGCACCGATCTCGCGCCAGCGAGGCCCATCAACGCGCCGATCGAGCCGAGGCCCAGCTCCCACGCGCGCGTCGGCAGCAGGTAGAACGCGCCGCTGGCATCGACGGGCTGCCACCAGATCAGCAGGCCGAGACTGGCGGCCGTGACCAGCAGCGCGGCGCCGGCCCGCAGTCGCGCGGGGCTGAAGAAGAGCAGCGCCGGCAGCAGGAGGTAGTACTGCTCCTCGAGCGCCAGCGACCAGAAGTGCAGCAGCGGCTTGAGGTCGGACGCACCTTGGAAATAGCCGGTCTGCCGCCACAGCACGACGTTGTTGGCAAAGCCCAGCGCACCGAGCAGTTGGCCGACGAAGTCGATCTGCTCGCTGCGGTTGAGCGCCCATGGCGCCGCGAGCAGGGTCGCGCCGAGCACGACGTACGCGGCCGGCAGCAGGCGTCGTGCACGACGCCCGTAGAACGCGCGGAAGGAGAAGTCGCCCCGCTGCAGCGCACGCTGGATCAGGCCGGTGATCAGGTAACCGGAGATGACGAAGAAGATGTCGACGCCGAGGTAGCCGCCCGACGCGCCCGGGATCTGGGCGTGGTACAGCAGCACCCACAACACGGCGATCGCGCGCAGTGCCTGGATGTCGTCGCGCAGCGGAACCTCGCCGACTGCATGCGGACCGTGGGGGCGATGGAAGGGCGTCGGGGATGGGCTTGTCACCAAGGCGTCAGAACAGCAGCAGGAAGAACAGAATGGCGCGCGCATCGCGCGTCCGGCGGATTGTGGCCCGCGTGAAGGCCTGCCGCCTGCGTGACAGTGCGGTCTGCCTCGTTGCGCCACACTGCCTGCCATGTTGGACACCCAGCCCCGCAGCCCGCAACGCCGTCGCATCTATCTGATGCGCCATGGCGCGGTGACCTACTTCGACGGCTCGACCGGCCGACCGGTGCTGCCCGAGCAGGTGCGGCTCAACGACGACGGCCTCGCGCAGGCGCGGGCCGCCGGCGAGGCCTTCCGCGCCGCGGGCGTGCGCTTCGATCGCGCGATCGTCTCGGGCCTGCCGCGCACCGTCGAGACCGCGGACCTCGTGCTGCGTCATTCCAGACAGCCCGACCTGACCCCGCAGACCTGGCCCGAATGGCAGGAGATCCGCGGGGGCCGCCTCGGCGAGATCCCGAACGAGGATCTGGCGCAGGCCTTCAACGGACTGCAGCGCAGCCCGGTCGCGGAGTCCCAGCGTTTCCTCAACGGCGAGAGCGTCGGCGAGCTGCTCGACCGCGTGCTCGGCGGCGTCGCCCGCCTGCAGGCCGATCCCGACTGGGACTGCGCGCTGCTGGTGCTGCACGGCGTCGTCAACGCCGCGATCCTCTCGCACGCGGTGACCGGCGGCCAGCGCGTGATGCTGGGCAGCTGGGTCCAGTCGCCAGCCTGCATCAACGTGCTGGACGTCGCACCACCGGCCGGGGATTCGCCCGGCAGCTGGCTGTTGCGTGTCTGCAATTTCGCCCCGTCGCATCCGCTGCATGCGGATGAGCGGGCCACCACGATGGAAGCGCTGTACGCGCAGTACCTCCGCTATCGCAGCCAACGCGGCTGAAGGACCTCCCCATGAACTTCGACTACAGCCCCAAGGTGGACCAGCTGCGCGAGCGCCTGCTCGCCTTCTTCGACGAGCACATCTATCCCAACGAGAAGCGCTATCACGAGGAAATCGCCGCCAACCGCCGCGGCGGCAACGCCTGGATCCCGACGAAGGTGATCGACGAGCTCAAGCCGAAGGCGCGTGCCGCCGGCCTGTGGAACCTGTTCCTGCCGCGTTCGCCGCGCGCGCCGGAAGGTCTGTCCAACCTCGAGTACGCGCCGCTGTGCGAGATCATGGGCCGCGTGTACTGGGCGCCCGAGGTCTTCAACTGCTCGGCGCCGGACACCGGCAACATGGAGACGATCGAGCGCTACGGCAGCGAGACCCACAAGGACCGCTGGCTGGAGCCGCTGCTGCGCGGCGAGATCCGTTCCGCCTTCCTGATGACGGAGCCGGACGTGGCCTCGTCGGACGCGACCAACATCCAGTGCCGCATCGACCGCGACGGCGACGAGTACGTCATCAACGGCACGAAGTGGTGGTCGTCCGGCGCCGGCGATCCGCGCTGCGCGCTGTACATCGTGATGGGCAAGACCAATCCCGACGCGGGACGCCATGAGCAGCAGTCGATGGTGCTGGTGCCGGCCAACACGCCGGGCCTGACGGTCAAGCGCCATCTGAGCGTCTTCGGCTATGACGACGCGCCGCACGGCCACATGGAGATCGAGCTGAAGGACGTGCGCGTGCCGGTGGACCACATCCTGCTGGGCGAGGGCCGCGGCTTCGAGATCGCCCAGGGCCGCCTCGGCCCGGGACGCATCCACCACTGCATGCGCTCGATCGGCGCGGCGGAGCGGGCGCTGGAGCTGATGTGCAAGCGGGCGATCTCGCGGGTCGCCTTCGGCAAGACGATCGCGCAGCAGACGGTGACGCAGGAACGCATCGCCGAGGCGCGCTGCAGCATCGAGCAGGCCCGCCTGCTGACGCTGAAGGCGGCCTACATGATGGACACCGTCGGCAACAAGGTCGCCAAGGCCGAGATCGCGATGATCAAGATCGTGGCGCCGAGCATGGCGCTCAAGGTCATCGACTGGGCGATGCAGGTGCACGGCGGGATGGGCGTCAGCGACGACACGCCGCTGGCCTACATGTGGGCCGGGCAGCGCACGCTGCGCTTCGCCGACGGTCCGGACGAGGTCCACCGCAACTCGCTGGCGAAGCTGGAACTCTCCCGTCACATGACCCTGCCCAACGCCGGCGACATGCCGATCACCCGCGGCGGCTGAGACTGTCGTACACCGTCACGCACAAAGCGTGGCATCACACCAACGGGGGGACGTCGCAGGAACCTGCTTCTCCCCCGGGAGAGCGGTTTTCATCACGGGGCCCGGTGGCTAGGATCAGCCACCCATTTTTCCGGGCGCCTTCCCACGCGCCGCTCCCGCGATGAACCGATTCGCCGAAGTCCGCACCTGGCCGCTGCTCGCGTTCGCGCTGCTGGTCGGCCTGCAGGCCATCGTGCTGACGGTCACGCTGGGCGGATATGCGGTCGACGGGTGGCTGGCCTGGGTCGGCATGGCCTCGCTGGTGCTCACGGTGGTGCTGGCGGTCGCGGTGGTGTCGACCCTGGCGCGCGCGCAGGCCCGGGCGAAGCTCGCGCAGCGCACGATGGAGGAAGCCATCGATGCCCTGCCGGCCAGTGTCGAGATCTTCGACGCCGGCGACCGCCTGATCGCCTACAACAAGCGGCTGGTCGAGATCTATCCGCACATGCTGCGGCACTTCCAGCACAAGAGCACCTTCGAGGACCTGGTGCGCGAGTCGCTGGCCCGCGGCGGCATCCCCGAGGCCCGCGGCCGCGAGCCCGAATGGCTGGAGGAGCGCAAGCAGGCGCGCGGCCAGCAGATGACGCCCCTGCTGCAGCGCGTGCATGACGACATGTGGCTGCGCATCTACGAGTCGCGCACCCCCTCGGGCGGCATCGTCGGCGTCCGGATGGACGTGACGGACCTGATCCATGAGCAGCAGCGGCTGGCCGCCAGCCGGGCGCAGCTGCGGGCGACGATCGAATCGGCGGCCAACGGGATCCTGACGCTGGATTCGGGCGGGCACGTGCTCGAGGCCAACCCGAGCTGCGAGCTGCTGTTCGGCTTCACGGCACCTGAACTGCAAGGCGTGCACCTGGGCATGCTGCTGGGGACGGCGGCTTCGACCGTGCCCGAACCCGGCGCGACGCCGGAGGCGCCGCTGGACCCGCGCGCGCTGCTCGGCCAGCCACGCGAATTCACCGCGCGGCATCGCAGCGGCGAGGCGCTGCACCTGCAGCTGGCGATCGCCGAGGTCCGCACCGAGACGATCCATCTGTACGTCTGCATCGTCACCGACCTCACCGAGCGCAAGCGCCAGGAGGAGCGGCTGCGTCGCGCCAACGAGCTGCTCGCGCGGCAGTCGACGACCGACGGCCTGACGGGCGTGGGCAACCGGCGGCTCTTCGACCAGCTGCTGCAGACGGAATGGCACCGCGCCACCCGCGCGAACCGGCCGCTGGCGCTGCTGATGGTCGACATCGACCACTTCAAGCAATACAACGACTGCTACGGCCATGTCTCCGGCGACGACTGCCTGCGACGCGTCGCCACGCTGTTGCGCAGCTGCGCGGGCCGCGGCGGCGAATCGATCTGCCGCTACGGCGGCGAGGAATTCGCGGTGCTGCTGGTCGACACCGACCTGGCGGGCGCGCAGGTGGTGGCGCAGCGCTGCCTCGACAGCGTGCGGCTGGCGGCGATCGAGCATGTGGGCTCGCCAGTGAGACGCTCGGTGAGCCTGTCGATCGGGGTGGCGTCCCTCATCCCGCAGAACGGCGACGCGGCACAGCGCCTGATCCAGACGGCGGACGCGGCGCTCTACGAGGCCAAGCAGGCGGGCAGGGCGCGCCTCATCTGCCAGCAGCAGACGGCCTGAACCGCCCACGCGGCCACGGCGCGACAATCGCGTCCATGCCGCACGCCGACCCCACCCAGGATCCGATCGTTTTCCTGAAGCAGCAGATCCGCACCGTGTCGGACTGGCCGTCCGCAGGCGTGCAGTTCCGCGACATCACGCCGCTGCTCTCGAATCCGCGCGCCTTCCGGGTGCTGATCGACCAGTTCGTTCACCGCTACTTCGACGAGCGCCCGGATGCGATCGCCGGCCTGGATGCGCGGGGCTTCATCATCGGCTCGGTGCTGGCGTATGAGCTGAATGTCGGTTTCGTGCCGATCCGCAAGAAGGGCAAGCTGCCGTTCACGACGGTGCAGGAGACCTACGAGCTCGAGTACGGCAGCGCCACCGTGGAGATGCACACCGACGCGGTGAAGGCGGGCGATCGCGTGCTGCTGATCGACGACCTGATTGCGACCGGCGGCACGATGATGGCCGGCAAGCGCTTGCTGGAGCGCCTGGGGGCCGAAGTCATCGAAGGGGCGGCCATCGTGGACCTGCCGGAGCTGGGCGGCTCGAAGCGGCTGCGTGACGGGGGACTGAAGGTCTTCTCGCTGGTCGACTTCGACGGACATTGAGCCCGGATCACTTGCCGATGCAGAACCGGCTGAAGATCTCCCCCAGCAGGTCGTCGGCGGTGAACGCGCCCGTGATCTCGCCGAGCGCGTCATGCGCGAGGCGCAATTCCTCCGCCATCAGATCCAGCGCCGGCGGCTGCGCCTCGGCCTGGAGCAGCGCCAGCTCGATGTGCTCGCGCGTGCGACGCAGCGCCTGCACATGGCGCTCGCGGGCGATGAAGAGCCCTTCCGGCACCGCGTGCCATCCGACCTGCTGCAGCAGCTGGCGGCGCAGCACGTCCAGGCCCTCGCCCGTCTTCGCCGACAGCGTCAGCGCCCCCGCCGGCAAGGACGCCGGTGCGTGCGCATCGGCCTTGTTGTAGATCTGCAGGATCCGCGCCGGATCGACACTCGCGAGCCGTCGGCGGATCTCGGCATCTTCCGACTCGTAGTCAGCATGGCCGACCCGCGTCAGGTCGTGCAGGAACAGCACCACGTCCGCATCTGCGATCGCATCCCAACTGCGCGCCACGCCGATGCGCTCGACCTCGTCCTCGGTGTCGCGCAGGCCCGCCGTGTCGCTGATGTGCAGCGGTACGCCTTCGATCTGGATGGTCTGGCTCAACTTGTCCCGCGTCGTGCCGGGAATCGCCGTCACGATCGCCAGCTCGGCACCGGCCAGCGCGTTCAGCAGCGAGCTCTTGCCGACGTTGGGCTGTCCCGCCAGCACCACCTTGATGCCCTCACGCAGGATCGCACCCTGCCGGCTGCGGTCGAGCAAGGCTTCCACGCGGACCAGCAGGCGGCGCAGCTTGCCCAGTGCGTCGGCCTGCTCCAGGAAGTCGATCTCTTCCTCCGGAAAATCCAAGGTCGCCTCGACGAGCATGCGCAACTGGATCAGTCCATCGCGCAGCCCGCCGACCTCGCCGCTCAACGCGCCGGCCAGCGCACGGCCGGCACTGCGGGCGGCCGCCTCGGTGCTCGCATCGATCAGGTCGGCCACCGCCTCGGCCTGCGCGAGGTCCAGCTTGCCGTTCAGGAACGCGCGCCGCGTGAATTCGCCGGGCTCGGCCAGGCGCATCCTCAGCGCGGGGTCGGCTTCCAGGCAGCGCGCCAGCAGCAGCTGCAGCACCACCGGACCGCCGTGGGCCTGCAGTTCCAGCACATGCTCTCCGGTGTACGAGTGCGGCGCCGGGAACAGCAGCGCCAGGCCGTGATCGATCGCCTCGCCCTGCGCGCTGCGGAACGGCAGATAGGTCGCCTCGCGCGGCTTCAGCGCGCGACCGCAGATCGCCATCACCAGCGGGGTCAGGTCTTGAGGCGCGGACACCCGCACGATGCCGACCGCCCCTCGTCCTGGCGCGGTGGCGATGGCGGCGATGGGATCCTGATGGCGCGACAGCATGGCCGCGATTGTCTCGCAGCGCCCATGAAAAACGGCGATGCGCCCAGGGGCGGCATCGCCGTTGTCGTGAATGGCGCGGGGTAGGCCTCGTCGCCGACTCTCGTGAGCCGGCGCCTGGCGCCTCCGGTTCTCCACCACCTCAAGCCGGGTGGAGAAGCGACCCCCGCATGGCCCCCATTAAGCGCCCGTGAACAGGCGAAAAAAGCCCCCGGGGTGCGGGGGCTCGGGGAAGCGCGTGAGGAATTGCCGAATGCCTCCCGCGCCGGTCGCCCTTATTTCTTCACGGCGGCTCCGCCGATCTGCTTGTTGATCATCCATTGCTGGGCGATCGACAGGATGTTGTTCACCAGCCAGTACAGCACCAGGCCGGACGGGAAGAAGAAGAACATCACGCTGAAGGCCAACGGCATGATCCACATCATCTTGGCCTGCACCGGGTCGGCCGGTTGCGGGTTCAGCCACACCTGCAGCAGGCTGGACGCCGTCATCAGCAGCGGCAGCGGACCGATCGGCGCGCCGAACAGGTGACCGAACAGGCTGTCCGGCTTGGACAGGTCGTGGATCCACATCACCCAGGGGGCGCCGCGCATCTCGACGCTCGACAGCAGCACCCAGTACAGCGCGATGAAGAACGGCATCTGCAGGAAGATCGGCAGGCAGCTGCCCAGCGGATTGATCTTCTCTTCCTTGTAGATGCGCATCATCTCCTGCTGCATCTGCTGCGGCTTGTCCTTCATGCGCTCGCGCATTTCCTGGATGCGCGGGTTCACCGCCTTCATCTTGGCCATGCTGCGGTACGCGCTGGCGTTCAGGCCGTAGAACGCGGCCTTCAGCATCACGACCAGCAGGATGATCGCCCAGCCCCAATTGCCCAGCAGCGAGTGCAGCACGTCCAGCAGCCAGAACAGCGGCTTGGACAGGATCTTGAAGATGCCGTAGTCCTTCACCAGTTCCAGGCCGGGGGCCAGGACTTCCAGCTTCTTCTCTTCCTGGGGACCGACGTACAGCACGTCGTCCAGCTTGGCCGACGCGCCAGGCGCGACGGTGGCGAAGTTCATCACCACGCCGGCGGTGTACAGGTTCTCGTTGAGCGGACGGACGTTGAACTCGCGCGGGCCGGCGTCGTTGCGGATCCAGGCGCTGACGAAGTAATGCTGGACCATCGCGACCCAGCCGTCCTCCGCGTTCTTCTCGTACTCGGCCTTGCCCTTCTTCAGGTCGTCGAAGGACAGCTTGTGGTACTTCGCCTTGTCCGTGTAGATCGCCGGGCCCGAGAACGAGGTCGGCGCGAACGACGGACCAGTGTGGTCGATGTGGCCGTCACGCACCAGCTGCAGGTACAGCTGCGGCGTCACCGGCGCGGCGCCGGTGTTGGTCACCTCGTGGTTCACGCCGATGGCGTAGTCGCCCCGCTTGAAGGTGTAGGTCTTGACCAGCTTCACGCCGCCCTGGTCGGCTTCCAGACGCACGGTCAGCGCGTCCTGGCCGTCCTTGAGCTCGCGCGGCCCGTCGACCAGCGTCAGCACCGTCTGGTCGCTGGGCGCGTTCGGCACGTTCAGCAGGCCGGAACGGGCGCTGTAGTTGCGGATCGGGTCCAGGATGACGACGTGGCCGCTGGCGTTGGTGTCGTCGGCGTGCTTGAGCAGCTCGACGCGGACCAGGCTGCCGCCGCGCGTGTCGATCGTGGCCTTGACGACGTCGGTCGTGAAGGTGACCAGCTCGTTCTTGATCGGGGCCGGGGCCGCGGCGGTCGTTCCGGCGGCGGAAGCGCCGGCAGCCGCCGGCAACGCGGCGGCGGAAGCGGCCGACGCCGGACCGGCCGGCGCGGTGGCGACCTTCGCCGGCGCCGGGTGGAACAGCGACGGCTGTCCGTTGTGCCGCTGCCAGCCGTCCCACAGAAGGACCAGCGACATCGTGAACACCACCCACAAGATGGTGCGGCGAATATCAGTCATGGGAAGCTTTTGGATTGGCGGTTGAAGAGGCTGCCCCCGGCCGGCATCCGGACGGACGCAGCAATCGGGTGAACAGGCGGGGCGGATTGTCGGGCACGGGATCGTGTCCGCCCAGACAGAATGGGTTGCAACGCAGGATCCGTGCGGCCGCCAGATAGGTGCCGGCGGCGGCGCCGTGCTGCCGGAGCGCCTGCATCGCGTAGTTGGAACAGCTCGGGCTGTAGCGGCAACCCGCTCGCAGCCAGGCGCTGAACAGCAACTGGTAGCCGCGCACCAGCCCCATCAGCAAACGCGTCGACAGGCCGGGGCGGGGATCCATGGTCGTTTTTCCGAACCCGGGTCCGGTCAGCCGACCGGCGCCGAAGCCGGCGGTCGTGCCAGCTTGCGCGTCAGCTGCAGCAGTTCCGCGCGCGCAGCCGTGCGCAGCGCGTCCGAAGAGGCGCTGGGGAATTGCTTGCGGTCGAAAGGCATGCGCAGGCGCACCACCCACAGGCCGGGCGGCAGTTCAGGCAGATCGCCGAACACCGCGCGGATCTGGCGCTTCAGCAGCGTCCGCGTGACGGCGCGCTTCGCATGCCGCTTGGGCACGACGTAACCCAGCCAGGCCCGGTCGGGCGCGGCTGGAGCGGGTGCTGCAGAAGTGGGCGGCACTGTCGCCATCGGCGTTTCATCCACAGCTTGGGGATGAATCGGTGCATCACCTGTGGACAAGTCAGCCGGTCCTGTGGATGGACGGCGCTTGGGCAGCGTGGGGCTGTCGGCCAGGTGGTGCACGGCGAAGTGCGCGCTGCGTGCGCGGCTGGGCGTACCCAGCACGCGCTCGAAATCGGCCGATCGTACGACGCGGCCGATCACGGTGCGGGCAAGGACGTCTGGCGTGTCGCTCAGACGGCCAGGCGCTTGCGGCCCTTGGCGCGACGAGCAGCGATGACGGCCTTGCCGCCACGCGTCTTCATGCGAACCAGGAAGCCGTGGGTACGGGCGCGACGGGTCTTGGAGCCTTGATAAGTGCGTTTCATGTTCAACCTCTAGGAAATCTCGGTACTTCCCGCCGCCTCGCGCCACTGGCCTGTTGGCCTGTGGCACCGCGCACGGACATCGGGGGATGTCGGAAGCCGCTCGAAAAAGCGGAGGCCCAAGCAACGAACCCAGGCGAGAGTCCACGCAGCTACGTCCGGGCGTCCGGAAAACCCGCGATTACAGCAAAGATTTGCGTCAGGGTCAATCCGGATGCAGGTCGCCACGGGGATTACCAGCACTTGACCGGGGGAAAAAATCTGTGGATAACCCAGACTCCGCGGCACCGGATCGGTACAATCGGGCCGCTCGAAGAATAAGTTTTCCACAATGAGCGCAGACTTGTCAGGTGCGGCCCTGTGGCAGCGCGGTTGCGAACGCCTGGCCGCCGAACTGCCTGAACAGCAATTCAATACCTGGATCCGGCCGCTGCCCCCGCGGAGGTCGCCCAGCAGGACGAGAACGGCCACGAGGCCGTCCTGGTGTCGCTCCGCGTTCCCAACCGATTCAAGCTGGACTGGATCCGCAGCCAGTACGCCGGCCGGATCGAGGCCATCCTGACCGAACTCGCCGGAAAACCCGCGCGCCTGGAATTGTCGCTGGCGCCGCGCGAGGCCATCGCGCCGCTGCCCCGCACCTCGCCGTCCGGCATGACGATGGGCCAGGTGCTTCAGCAGCACGGCCTGCGTGGCGGCCCCGGCGCCGCGCAACTGGCCCCCGACCACGCGGCGGTTGCGGCGCGTCCGGCCGCGGCGGCCGCGCCCGCCGCGCCGGCGACCGCCGCCAGCCTGATCCAGGGCGCGGCCCCCAATGTCCCGGCCAATCTCCCGCCCAGCGCCACGCGCCACCGCATCAACACCAGCCTGACCTTCGACACGCTGGTGCCGGGCCGCGCCAACCAGATGGCGCGCACCGCAGCGCTGCACGTCGCCGGCGCGCCGGGCCAGATGTACAACCCGCTGTTCATCTACGGCGGCGTCGGCCTGGGCAAGACCCATCTGATCCATGCCGTCGGCAACGCGCTGCTGAAGGACCGCCCCGACGCCCGCGTGCTCTACCTGCACGCCGAGCAGTTCATCTCCGACGTCGTCAAGAACTACCAGCGCAAGACCTTCGACGAGCTCAAGGCGAAGTACCACTCGCTGGACCTGCTGCTGATCGACGACGTGCAGTTCTTCGCCGGCAAGGACCGGACGCAGGAAGAATTCTTCAATGCGTTCGAGGCGCTGCTGGCCAAGCGCGCCCACATCATCATGACGTCGGACACCTACCCGAAGGGCCTGGTGGACATCGACGAGCGCCTGACCAGCCGCTTCGACGCCGGCCTGACGGTGGCGATCGAGCCGCCCGAGCTGGAGATGCGCGTCGCGATCCTGATCAAGAAGGCCGACGCCGAGAACGCGCCCATGCCCGAGGACGTGGCCTTCTTCATCGCGAAGAACGTGCGCGCCAACGTGCGGGAGCTGGAAGGCGCGCTGCGCAAGGTGCTGGCCTACAGCCGCTTCTCGCACAAGGAAATCAACATCCAGCTGGCGCGCGAGGCCCTCAAGGACCTGCTGTCGATCCAGAACCGGCAGATCTCGGTCGAGAACATCCAGAAGACCGTGGCCGACTTCTACAAGATCAAGGTCGCGGACATGTACTCGAAGAAGCGCCCGGCGAGCATCGCCCGCCCGCGCCAGATCGCGATGTACCTGGCCAAGGAACTGACGCAGAAGAGCCTGCCGGAGATCGGCGAGCTGTTCGGCGGCCGCGACCACACCACGGTGCTGCACGCGGTCCGCAAGATCGGCGGCGAGCGCCAGAAGAACACCGAGTTGAACCAGCAGTTGCACGTCCTGGAGCAAACGCTGAAGGGATGAGGAAAAACGCCTTCGCCTTCAGCGAAAATGCCGCGTTCGCCCGTACAGCCAACAGTGGAGAGAGGTTGACATGATCGTGTTGAAAGACAGCCAGGACAAAGTGCTTGCCGCGCTGCAGGCCGTGTCCGGCATCGTGGAACGGCGCCACACGCTGCCCATCCTGGCCAACGTGCTGGTCCGCAAGCAGGGCCGCCAGGTCGAGCTGACCACGAGCGACCTGGAGATCCAGGTCCGCACCACGGTCGAATTCGACGGCGACGACGGCGACTTCTCCACGACCATCGGCGCGCGCAAGCTGATCGACATCCTGCGCTCGATGCCGTCGGACCAGACGGTCAGCCTGACGTCCAACCAGAGCAAGATGACGCTGCAGGGCGGCAAGAGCCGCTTCACGCTGCAGACGCTGCCGTCGGACGACTTCCCGCTGGTGCAGGAAGCGGCCGACTTCGGCCCCGCGTTCAACGTGCCGCAGAAGACGCTGAAGGGCCTGATCAACCAGGTCCACTTCGCGATGGCGGTGCACGACATCCGCTACTACCTGAACGGCATCCTGTTCGTGGCCGAAGGCAAGATGCTGACGCTGGTCGCCACCGACGGCCACCGCCTCGCGCTGGCCCAGGCCGAGACCGACACCGAGATGCCCAAGCAGGAAGTCATCCTGCCGCGCAAGACGGTGCTGGAGCTGATGCGCCTGCTGAAGGACGGCGGCAAGGGCGACGACGAGAGCGCGCCGATCGAGATGCGCTTCGCCGGCAACCAGGCCAAGTTCAGCTTCAGCGGCATGGAATTCGTGACCAAGCTGGTCGAGGGCAAGTTCCCCGACTACAACCGCGTCATCCCGAAGAACCACCGCTTCCATGTGCTGATCGGCCGCCAGCCGCTGCTGGCCGCGCTGCAGCGCGCGGCGATCCTGACCAGCGAGAAGTTCAAGGCCGTGCGCCTGTCCTTCGACCCGGGCCTGCTGTCGATCGCCTCGAGCAACGCCGAGCAGGAAGAAGCCAAGGAAGAGCTCGAGATCGACTACGGCGGCGACCAGATCGAGACCGGCTTCAACGTCACCTACCTGATGGACGTGCTGGCCAACATGTCGCAGGACATGGTGCGCGTGGACCTGAACGACAGCTCGTCGAGCGCGCTGCTCAGCATCCCCGAACACAGCGGCTTCAAGTACGTCGTCATGCCGATGCGAATCTAAGGTTGCTGCGCAACCTTCGCTCCGCAGAGCGGGCATGTTGCGCACCCCCGGCCCCCGCCAAGCGGGGGTTCCAGACAGTTTGACAAACGGCCGCTCGCGGCCTTGAACAGCCTTCCGATGACCGATAACAGCACTCCTGAGAACACCCCGACGCCTGTGCCGCAGAACGACGGCGCGGGGTACGGCGAGTCCAGCATCCAGATCCTGGAAGGGCTGGAGGCGGTGCGCAAGCGCCCCGGCATGTACATCGGCGACACCTCGGACGGCACGGGTCTGCATCACCTGGTGTTCGAGGTCGTCGACAACTCGATCGACGAGGCGCTGGCCGGCTATTGCGACGACATCGTCATCACCATCCACACGGACAACTCGATCTCAGTCATCGACAACGGCCGCGGCATCCCGACCGGCGTGAAGATGGACGACAAGCACGAGCCCAAGCGCTCGGCGGCCGAGATCGCGCTGACGGAACTGCACGCGGGCGGCAAGTTCAACCAGAACAGCTACAAGGTCTCGGGCGGCCTGCACGGCGTGGGCGTGTCCTGCGTGAACGCGCTGTCCAAGACGCTGCGCCTGACGGTGCGCCGCGAGGGCAAGGTCCACCAGCTGGAGTTCAAGAAGGGCTTCCCGCAGGACCGCGTGATCGAGGTCCGCGACGGCTTCGAGACCAGCCCGATGAAGATCGTCGGCGAGACCGACAAGCGCGGCACCGAGGTGCACTTCCTGCCGGACACGGAGATCTTCACGCAGAACTCCGAGTTCCATTACGACATCCTGGCCAAGCGCCTGCGCGAGCTCTCGTTCCTGAACAACGGCGTGAAGATCCGCCTGGTCGACGAGCGCAACAACAAGGAAGACAACTTCGCCTTCGCGGGCGGCGTGCGCGGCTTCGTCGAGTTCATCAACAAGGGCAAGACGCCGCTGAACCCGAACATCTTCCACGCCCAGGGCGACAAGATGTCGGACCAGAACACCAACGTCGGTGTCGAGGTGTCGATGCAGTGGAACGACGGCTTCAACGAGAGCGTCCTCTGCTTCACCAACAACATCCCGCAGCGCGACGGCGGCACCCACCTGACGGGTCTGCGCGCGGCGATGACGCGGGTGATCAACAAGTACATCGAGGACAACGAGCTGGCCAAGAAGGCCAAGGTCGACGTCACCGGCGACGACATGCGCGAAGGCCTGGCCTGCGTGATCAGCGTGAAGGTGCCGGAGCCCAAGTTCAGCTCGCAGACCAAGGACAAGCTGGTGTCGAGCGAAGTGCGCGGCCCGGTGGAGGACATCGTCGCGAGCAAGCTGACGGACTGGCTGCTGGAGAACCCGGTCGACGCCAAGATCATCTGCGGCAAGATCGTCGAGGCCGCGCGGGCACGCGAGGCGGCGCGCAAGGCGCGCGAGATGACGCGCCGCAAGGGCGTGCTGGACGGCATGGGCCTGCCGGGCAAGCTGGCGGACTGCCAGGAGAAGGATCCGTCGCTGTGCGAGATCTACATCGTGGAGGGCGACTCCGCCGGCGGCTCCGCCAAGCAGGGCCGCGACCGGAAGTTCCAGGCCATCCTGCCGCTGCGCGGCAAGATCCTGAACGTCGAGAAGGCGCGCTACGAGAAGCTGCTGACCAGCAATGAAATCATCACGCTGATCACGGCGCTGGGCACCGGCATCGGCCGCGGCGCGGGCAGCGACGACTTCAATCCCGAGAAGCTCCGCTACCACCGCATCATCATCATGACCGACGCGGACGTGGACGGTGCGCACATCCGGACGCTGCTGCTGACCTTCTTCTACCGGCAGATGCCGGAGCTGGTGGAGCGCGGCCACATCTACATCGCGCAGCCGCCGCTGTACAAGGTCAAGGTCGGCAAGCACGAGCAGTACCTGAAGGACGGCCACGAGCTGGACGGCTTCCTGCTGAAGGTCGCGCTGAACGACGCCGAGCTGCACACGGCGGGCGTCGGCACGGGTCCGGTGCTCAAGGGCGAGCAGCTCGAGACGATGGCGCGCCAGTACGTGGCGGCGCAGAACGTGATCGAGCGCCTGTCTGCCTGGATGGACGGCGAGGCGCTGCATCTGCTGGCCTCGGGCCTGACGCTCGGGCTGGACACCAAGGAAGCGGCGGACATCTCCGCGACGGCGCTGCAGGTCGCGCTGCACGACGCGGTGGTGCATGCGGAGGTCGATCCGCGCACCGACAAGCAGTTCCTGCGCATCAGCCGCCGTCACCATGGCAACGTGCGCTCGAGCATCATCACGGCGGACTTCGTGCACGGTGCGGACTATGAAGTCCTGGCCGAGGCCGGCAAGACCTTCAAGGGTCTGGTGGGCGAGGAAGCCGTGATCCGCAAGGGCGAGGGCGAGAAGGCCAAAGAAAGCAAGGTCGCGGACTTCCGCGCCGCGATGGCGTGGCTGATGACGCAGGCCGAGTCCAGCGTCGGCCGCCAACGCTACAAGGGCCTGGGCGAGATGAACCCCGCGCAGCTGTGGGAAACGACGATGGACCCGACGGTCCGCCGCCTGCTGCGCGTGCAGATCGAGGACGCGATCGAGGCCGACCGCGTGTTCACGATGCTGATGGGCGACGAGGTGGAACCGCGCCGCGAGTTCATCGAGCAGAACGCGCTGAGGGCGGCGAATATCGACGTGTGATCGTCGGCCCGGCCATCCCTGGCACTCAGCAGAGCTTGCGCTGCTACAACGAATGGCTCATCTCTAGCGGGATGGGCCATTTCTGCATTCTTGGGTAGTGGTTGTGAAAACTGGTCACGGCAGAGTGCTGCATTTCTGCCCGACGTGGGAGTCATGGTGTGAGCGAGCAAAAGCCTGAAGCCGAACTGGTCCTGTACGCCACAGCGGATGGCGCTGCCCGCTTTTTCCTTCGGGCCACAGAAGGCAGTCTCTGGCTAAGCCAATTGGAGTTGGCAGAGCTTTTCGAGACCTCGGTTCCGAACATCAACATCCACATCAAGAACGTGCTGGACGAGGGGGAACTCCAAGGTTCGGCAACTATTAAGGAGGACTTAATAGTTCGAGTGGAGGGTACCCGCCAGGTCCGGCGACCCGTCAAGCTCTACAGCCTTGAAATGATCCTGGCGATCGGCTACCGCGTGAAATCCCCGCGCGGCACGCAGTTCCGCCAGTGGGCGACAACCCACCTGAAGGAATACCTCCTCAAAGGCTTCGTCATGGACGACGAGCGCCTGAAAGGGGCGGAGCAGGCGGACTACTTCGACGAGTTGCTTCAACGCATCCGCGACATTCGGTCGTCGGAGAAGCGCTTCTATCAAAAGGTGCGAGATCTCTTCTCGCTCTCCGTCGACTACGCCGACGACGAGCAGGTGACTCGCATCTTCTTCGCGGAGGTTCAGAACAAGATGTTCTTCGCGGTCACGGGCAAAACCGCTGCTGAACTGGTCGTTCAGCGCGCTGATCCGGAGCATCCGCAAATGGCGCTGACTTCGTGGCAGGGCCAGAGGATTCGGAAATCGGATGTCGTCGTCGCCAAGAACTATCTGGCGAACGACGAACTCGAACACCTCAACCGCATTGTGAGCACGTTCCTCGAATTCGCGGAACTCCGAGCGCAGCAGCGCAAGAGCCTCCGCATGGCGGACTGGCGCAAATACGTCGACAGCTTCATGGAGTTCAACGAGCAAGCCGTGCTTCAGGGCGCTGGTCGCGTCAGTCACCAAACGATGACCGAGATCGCGCACGAGCGTTATGAAAGGTTCGATTCCATGCGGCGAAAGGCGGATGCCGTCGAGGCTGATCGCATCGAATTGGAAGCTTTGAGCGGGCTCGAAAAGCAGTTGAGCACGCGACACAGGGACTGAGCCCGGTCCCGCACATTGGCTACACCCGTCGTCGACAACAGGGATGTAGACCCCCTCGAAGAGGGCCTGCAGAAAAGACCGTCACGAAGAGGGCGCGACTATCATCCGCGGCGCCTCAGCGCGGAAGAAAGAGTCGCATGCCGCTTTACTTCATCTGCTTTCTGGTCATGCTCGGAGCGGCGCTGCTGCTCTACGCATGCGCATTGGTCACGGCGGGAATCACCCGCAGGGCGCCGCCGCTCCTCGTCAATGGCCGCGCGGCCGACGCACTCCAGGCCGCCCATCTCGCGCTGATCTGGTCCTGTGTCGGCGTCGGCTGGCTGCTGTACTTCAACGTATACCGCATCCATGTGGACATGGCCGGCGTCAGCGATGCCGCCTTCCAGGCCTTCGCGCGCGGCTACACGCGCAAGCTCCCGGTGGTGGTGTTGCCTTATGGCGTAGGCGCGTTGGCCGCCGCGATAGGCCTATGGGCCTCGCCGGGCCGCTTCTCGCGGCGCGCGCTGTGGGGCATCGCCACCTTGTGGCTGCTGTCCGTCGCCACAACCCCCTGGGCCGCTGGTGCGCAGGGCGACATGCAGGAGCACGGCTTCACCGACGCCGCCTTCCAGCAGTTGCAGTTGGCGCATCTGGCACGCTCGCTCCTGCTGACGGTGGCTGCGTTGTGGGCCTTGTTGCAAGCCTGGAATCCGCAACGGGCGCGGACATAACGATGGTCAAAGGGCTCGAAACGCTACTTCCACAACGGACGCGCCTACGCGACCATCCAATGGTGAGCGCTCTGCCTTCGTCCGTTGCGGTGCTGCTCGTGCTCAGTCTGGTGACGTCTCCTCTGCATGCTGCACCGACCCCGTTCGAGTGCCCGGTCGAGTTGCCGAAGACCGAGCAGAAGCTCGACCAGGTGCCCGAGGGGTTCACAGTGACGACGTCGACGCCCTATCCAAGACACGAACTCACCGGTTTTCGTGTCAACCTCGGCCCGGTCGATGTCTCCGATGCCACGATCAACGACAAGGCATCGAACAAGCGCGATGCGCGAGGCGGCCTGACAGAGAGGTTGACCTGGAACGTCGCTCAGTACGAAGACGCATACGCAATCTGCCTGTATCGCGCAACAACACAGTCGCTGGTCCGTCCTCTGGCGGGATACCGCGAATGCACGGTCATCTCCACTGCCGCTCCGAGTGGCCTGCTCAAGATGCAGTCGGCATCTTGCCGATGAGTTCTCCACAGGCACGATGAACCGCACCGATGACCAGTGACCGCCGTCCGATCAACGAGGTAACCCCTCTTACCTCTATGTGCTGGTCGATGGTCAATGAACACTTCCGCGCCGCCGCCTCGCTGCTGGCGGCATTGGCGGGCTGCGCAGTGTTCGCCGACGCGGCCCGCGCGTCTGGCGGTCCGCCCGAACCGGCGAGCTGTCGTTTCTCCGCGTTCGTCGAAGAGACCGATGCGGCCGGGCTCAATGTGCGCGCGGCCCCTTCGAGCACGGCGCCCGTGCTGGGGACGCTTCCGCCTGTCTGGTCCGACGGTACGGGCTGGCAGGTCCGCATCCGCGTCACCGTCACTGCCGCCTCCAATGGCTGGTTCCGTATCCGCGATGCAGCGGACGACGAGGCATTGACCGGCCAACCCGCTCGCCCGGTCTATGACGGCGAAGGCTGGGTGAGCGGGCGCAAGCTGGTCGTGAAGTCGCAGGCCAGTGCGGGTCGCACGCGTCCGTCGAAGGACGCCGCCGCGTCCGTCAGATTCAAGGACGAGCTGCTCTTCGACAGTGACGGGGCCATCGAAGCCGGTCGTCCCGTGGACTGCCGCGGCGCCTGGGTGCAGATCGATTACGACGAGGCACGATTCCCCGCGGACCTACGGCCGCTGCTGCAGGTCTCGCCCTCCGCACGCACCGGTCTCCCCAAGGGTCGCTTCCGTGCCTGGCTCGACAAGATCTGCGGCATCCAGGAGACGTCCTGCGACGGACCGTCGTCGCTCGAGACGCCCTGATCGAGGTTTCAACCATCCGGAAATTCCGGTCGGTTCATCTGACGCTTGTTGCAGAGCTCGCCAAGGGCCTGAGGCCGACATGACCTCCGTCATGCGCGCCCCCTGTGAAGGGTTCAGCGGTGGCGGACGCGCACGAGACCGCTCCGTAGACTGCCCTCGTCGTCCTCCCCGGACATCCACGAGATCATCTGCATGTGCGCTCTCGCTTTCCGTTCCGCGTCCCTTTCCCTGATCGCCCTGTCGCTCGGCCTGCTGGCCGCGACGCCACCTGTCCAGGCCCAGTCGATCAGCGTCAAGCCCGGCCTGTGGGCCAGCGCGAGTGTCAACACGCTCAACGGCCGCAAGATGCCGACGATCTTCGACATCAAGGGCGCGCTCACCGCGCAGCAGAAGAGCAGCCTGTCGGCCGCGATGGCGCAGCTCGGTCTGCCCGCAGGCGGCAGCCCGCACCTGGACTGCCAGAAGTCCGCTGAGTTCGCGCTCCCGAAACCCGAGAGCGTCGAGCAATGCACCACGCAGCTCAAGCCCGCCGACGCCGCCAGCGGCACCTTCACGATGAGCTGCAAGAGCGACATGGTCAGCGGCACCGGCGCCGGCACCTACGAGGTCAAGGACAAGTCGACCGCCACGGTGAAGGTCTCCTTCAAGGGATCGACCGTGCAAGGCCAGCCGCTGAGCTACGACTCGTCCTCCGTTCACAAGTGGATCAGCAGCGACTGCGACGCGCCCCCGCCGGGTGTGGATCCTTCGCTGGCGGAATTGCTGCGCTGAGGCCGCTGATCAAGACCCGGAACCCCGGGCGATGCGATCGAGCAGCTCACTGAGCAGCAGCCGCTCCCCGGCACTCAGTGCCATCGTCTGATCCAGCGACGCCCGAAGCGCCGCCGCCGCCGCGCTCGGTCCCGCATCCGACACGGCCCCCGCCTCCCCGGTGATCGCGGCGATGACCGCCTCACGGGCGGCCGTGGATAACCCGGGGTCACGCTCGCCTTCCGGCTGCGACAGCAAGGTCAGCACCGTGCCGGTCCCGGCGGACTTGATCAGGTCGATGGCGCGCGCCTCACTGGTCTTCAGGCGCCCCGCCAAGGCGAGGTTCCTCACCCGTCGCTGAAGGACCGCCAATCCCGCTTGCGTGATCTCGGCGGTCGCGCCGGCCGTGCCCTGCCCGTTCAGGATCGCGAAGAGCGCCGGATGCGCAAGGCCGAAGGCCACATGCAGGTCCCATCCCGCGCGCAGCTCCTCCAGCGGATCGGGGTCCGGCATCCTCGTCGACTTCTCGGCGACGTAGATGTTCAGCCGATGCACCGCCACGGCGTCCAACAGCCCCCGCTTGTCGCCGAACAGCCGGTAGATCGTCGGCGCCTGCACGCCCGCGGCGGCAGCCACCGCACGCGTCGTCGCCGCTTCCTGGCCTTCCCGGTCGATCAGGGCCATGGCGGCCTCCAGGATCCGGGCCCGGTTGATGTCCGCCTGGCTGGGATCGGCGGGACTCGGATCGTCGCCCACAGGCTGCACTCGTTTCATAGGCTCGCACGATACCTCACGATGTTTCCGCCGATAACAGCCGCTTGCTATCTTTGATGTATCAATGGCATCATTCAACTGTTATCAACGGAAACATTGATCGGATCAGCCATGTTCGTCGTCACTGGAGCCAGCGGAAAGCTTGGCCGCGCCATCGTTCATCAGCTCGCGCAGCGAGTGCCCGTCGGGCGCCTCGTCGCGGTCAGCCGCAACCCCATCGCCTTGGCGGACCTCGCCGCGCTCGGCGTCGATGTCCGGCAGGGCGACTTCGCGGATCCGCCCAGCCTGGCGTCCGCCTTCAAGGGTGGAAAGCAGCTCCTGTTGATCTCCTCGAATGCGAAGGCTTACGGCGGAGACTCGCTCGGACAGCATCGCGTGGCCCTCGCCGCGGCACGGGACGCAGGGGTCGAGCGCATCGTCTACACGAGTCATATGGCCGCGGGCCATGACTCCGCCTTTCCGCCGATGCACGAGCACGCCGCCACCGAGGACATGCTTCGCGCCAGCGGGCTGGCGTGGACCGCACTGCGCAACGGCTTCTACGGATCGAGCGGCCTGGCGATGCTGGCGGAGGGGATGCGGTCCGGCGCCTTCGACACGGCGGCCGACGGGCCGGTGTCCTGGACGGCCCATGCGGACCTCGCTGAAGCCGCCGCGCGCGTGTTGATCGACACGTCCCGGGACAGCGGCCCGACGCCGCCACTCACCGGTCCGGAGGCGCTGGACCTGTCGGACCTGGCGGCCATCGCCTCCGCCCTCATGGGAAAGCCCGTGGTCCGATGCACCCATCCCGTGGACGCACTGCGGGCCAAGCTCCAGGAAAGGGGTCTGCCTCCGGCGATCGTGGCGATCTCGCTGGGCTTCTACGACGCCGCCCGCAAGGGAGAGTTCTCGACGGTCGACCCGGCCCTGGAGCGCCTGCTCGGTCGCCCGCCGATCCGCATGCGGGACTTGATCGCGCAACAGCTCGGCCACTGAGCCTCCGAGGCGGGCGCCGAGGACGAACCGCCGCCCCTGCAGACCGGGCTCGGCGAGGACGCGAGGATCCTCGTTGACATATGATGATAATCATATTACGCTCCGCTCCATGAACGCCTCGTCGTCCTCCCGCTCCACCCGCAAGGAAGAATCCCGCGACCGCATCCTCGACGTCGCCGCCCGCACCGTCCGCCGCGCCGGCTTCGACGGCGTGGGTGTCGCCGACGTGATGAAGCAGGCCGGGCTCACGCACGGCGGCTTCTACGCCCACTTCGCGTCCCGCGACGACCTGCTGTGCGCCGCCGCACTGCGCGCCGGACAGGACAGCCGCCAAGTGCACCACAGCCATGCCGATCGGCTCGTGGCTGCCGGCGTGCCGCCGTTCCGCGCCCTGGTGGAAACCTATCTGCATGAAAGCGGCATCGACAATGTCGACTGCGGCTGCCCGGTCGCGGCGCTGGTGGCCGAGATGCCCCGCCAATCGGACGCCGTGCGCGGCCAGGGCCACGGACTGCTGCTGGGCATGCAAGGCCTCGTGCTGGACGCGCTGGGCGAAGGCGCCTCGCCGGAGTTCGCCTGGCCGATCGCCGCGACGCTGGTCGGCGCCCTCCAGATGGCCCGCGCCATCGGCGATCGCGAACAGGCGATCGCCATCCTCGACAGCACGAAGCGCTCGCTGCTGGCTCAACACGCTGAAGCCGCCTCACAGCCGATCCGCCCGGCACGCTGATCCTTTTTCCATCGGGGACCTCCGGGTCCCTTCTCTTTGCCCATCAATATGACAGTCGTCATATGAAACTACGCGCCGCGGCGCAGAAGGAAGTTCCATGCAGATCAAGGATGCCGTCGTCTTCATCACCGGCGCGAACCGGGGCCTCGGGCTCGAATTCGCGAAACAGGCGCTCGCACGCGGCGCGAAGAAGGTCTACGCCGCAGCGCGCGACGTCTCGACCATCACGCTGCCCGGCGTCGTGCCGGTGCAGCTCGACGTGACCCGGCCGGAACAGGCCGCCGCCGCCGCGCGTGCCTGCGGCGACGTGACGCTGCTGATCAACAACGCCGGTATCGGCCGAGTCGGCGGCATCGCGGGCGACAACGCGGAGACCGTCCTGCGCGAGCAGCTCGAGACCAACCTGTTCGGCATCTTCCACGTCGCGCGCGCGTTCGCGCCAGTACTGGGCCGCAACGGCGGCGGCGCGATCCTGAACATGCTGTCCATCCTCAGCTGGGTGAACACGCCGATGCTCGGCGCCTACGGCGTCAGCAAGGCCGCGGCCTGGGCGCTGACCAACAGCCTGCGCGCCGAACTCGCGCCGCAGGGCACGCTGGTCGCCGGCTTCCACGGCGGCTTCATCGACACGGACATGATCCGCGACTTCGAGGTGCCGAAGGCCCGGCCGGAGGACGTCGTCCGCCAGTCGCTCGACGAGATCGAACAGGGTGCCGTCGAGATCACCGTCGATGACTCGACGCGCCAGGTCAAGAAGGCGCTGTCGGACGGGGTGTACCTGATGGATCCGATGGCGCACTGAGCGCATGGGGCGCATCCGGCGCGTCGGCGGTGCTGAACGCACGCTCGTCGAAGAAGTTCACGCTGAACCGGCGCCGCAGGCGGAAGCCCAGGCGCTCGTAGAGCGCGATCGCCGAGAGGTTGTCGGTGAACACGTGCAGGAAGGGCGTCTCCCCGCGAGCGAGGATGCCCTGCGCGACCGCCTTCATCAACGACGCGGCGAATCCGCGGCCGCGACAGGACGGGTCGACGCAGACCGCGCTGACCTCGGTGAAGCCGGGCACCTTCATCCGCTCGCCCGATAGCGCCACGAGCCGCCCCTCCAGCCGGACGCCGAGGTAGCGGCCCAGCTCAAGGGTGCGTTGCCCGAAAGGGCCGGGCTGCGTCGCGCGCACAAGTTCGAGGATGTCCGGCACGTCGGCCGTGTCCATCGTCAGCGTCCCGATGTCGGGCACGGACGCCATCGCCGACGGATCCACCAGCACCATCTGATCGACCGGCGCCCGCCTGAACGGCACGAGGCCGCCGAACGGACGGTCGTCCTCCGCCACCACGAGCACGACGGGCGACCCGATGCGAAGCAGCCCGGTGAGCTGCGCGGGGGTGCCGATCGTCGAGGGCCTCAAGGCGCCGAAGGGACCGACGTCCGACGCGAACCGCCAGGCGTCGGCCTCCCCGGCAGCGAGCACGGCCTGCCTCCCCGTGAGCGCATGCCAGACCACATGGTCGAGCAGTGAATCGTCGGACGGCGTCGGGACGGGAGAGGTCGGCGCGATGTTCATGCGCCTGGACTCTAGGCGGTCGGCGGGCCGGACGCCACGGTCGACCGCGACATCCCGGCGGTCATTCGCGACACGCCGGTGTGCCGCGGCACCGCCGGCTGAGGCGTCGGCTACACCGTCAGTCCGTCGTCACTCCGCCTTCGCGCCTGCGGCCTTGATCACCGGATCCCACTTCTTGATCTCGGTGGCCGTCTGCGCGCCGAGCGCCTGCGGCTTGAGCCGGTCGCCCTGCGGCGCGACGACGCCCATCTCCTGGAAGCGCTTCGCGACGTTGGCATCGGCCAGCGCGTTGCGAAGCGCCGTGTTCAGACGCGTCACCACCGCCGCAGGCGTGCCCTTGGGCGCGTACACGCCGTGCCAGACGGCCAGCTCGAAGCCCGGGAGGCCGCTCTCGGCGAAGGTGGGGACGTTCGGCAGCTGCGGCACGCGGGCCTTGGTCGCCATCGCATAGGCCTTCAATGCCCCCGCCGCCACGTGGGGGCCGGTCGCCACCGGCTGGTCGCAGATCAGGTCGACGTTGCCGGCGATCACGTCCTGCAGCGCCGGACCGGTGCCGCGGTACGGGACCATGGTCACCGTCGTGTTCGTGGTCTGGCTGAACAGCATCGCGCAGAGGTGCGAGGTCGCGCCGACGCCCGCATGGGCGAAGCGCACCTCGCCCGGCTTGGCCTTCATCTGCTTGATGACCTCGGCGACCGTCGCCGGCGCGAAGTTCTTGTTCCCGACCAGGATCATCGGCACGTCGCCGGCCAGGCTGATCGGCACCAGGTCCTTGTTGGCGTCGAAGGTCAGCTTCGGGTACAGCGCAGGCGCCGTCGCGATCCCCATGTTGTGCAGCAGCACCGTGTAGCCGTCCGGCGCGGCGCGCACCACCTTCGCCGTGCCGATCGTGCCGCCGGCACCGCCGGCGTTCTCGACGATCACCTGCTGACCGAGGTCGCGCGTCATCGCCTCCGCGATCAGCCGGCCGATCACATCGGTCGAGCCGCCCGTCGCGTACGGGATCACCATCGTGATCGGCTTGTCCGGATAGGCGGCGGACGCTGCCGTCGCCACCGCCATCGAGACCGTCGTCACCGTGACGGCCAGGACCTTCTTCGCAATCTTTCGCATGTCTCGCTCCAAGGGGGTAAGGAAGTGCGCCGCCGGTCCATCGCCGGCTGCTGCGTGTCTGTCGATGCAGGAAGTGAAGGGCGTCCCGGCGCGACCTGTCAGGCCGCGCCGATGCCGCCGAAGCTCATCAGCTTCAGCTCGGTGTATTCGTCCAGGCCGTGCCGCGAGCCCTCACGCCCCAGCCCGGACTGCTTGATGCCGCCGAACGGCACCGTCTCGCTCGAGATCGCGCCGGTGTTGATGCCGACCATCCCGGACTCGATCGCCTCCGCGACGCGGAAGCAGCGCGCCACGTCGCGCGAGTAGAAGTAGCTCGCCAGGCCGAACTCGCTGGCATTGGCCCAGGCGACGGCCTCGGCTTCGGTGTCGAAGGCCACCAGCGGCGCGACCGGGCCGAAAGTCTCTTCGTCCAGGCAGCGCATGCCGGCCTTCACGTCGAGCAGCACGGTCGGCTGCATGAACCAGCCGGGGCCGTCGACCGCCTCGCCGCCGATGCCCAGGCGTGCACCGCGATCCAATGCATCGCGCACGTGCGACAGCGCCTTGCGCCGCGCCGCCTCGTTGATCAGCGGACCTTGCGTCACGCCCTCGTCCAGGCCGTTGCCGGTCCGCAGCGCGCCGACGCGCTTGATCAGGCGCCTGGCGAAGTCTTCATAGACACCGCGTTGAACAAACAGCCGGTTGGCGCAGACGCAGGTCTGGCCGGCGTTGCGGAACTTGGAGGCGATGGCGCCCTCCACCGCGGCGTCGAGGTCCGCATCGTCGAAGACGATGAAGGGCGCGTTGCCGCCGAGTTCCAGTCCCAGCTTCTTCACCGTCGGCGCGCATTGCGCCATCAGCAGCCGGCCCACCGGCGTGGACCCGGTGAAGCTGAGCATGCGGACCGCCGGCGAGGACGTGAGCACCGCGCCGATCTCGACCGCGTCGCCGACGACCACGTTCAGCACGCCGACGGGGAGTCCGGCTTCGAGGGCGAGGTCCGCCAGCCGCAACGCGGTCAACGGCGTCAGCTCCGACGGCTTGAGCACCATCGTGCAACCGGCCGCGAGCGCCGGTGCGACCTTGCGCGTGACCATCGCCGCCGGGAAGTTCCAGGGCGTGATCGCGGCGCAGACGCCGACCGGCTCGCGCACCACGAGCTGGCGCCGGTCCGGCGAGGCCGCCGGGATCGTCTCGCCATGCAGCCGCCTGGCCTCCTCCGCATAGAAGCGGATGTAGCTCGCGGCATACACGATCTCGGCGCGCGCTTCCGCCAACGGCTTGCCTTGCTCGGACACCATGACGCGCGCCAGGTCCTCGGTCTCCGCGATCACGAGATCGAACCAGCGCAGCAGCACCTCGGCGCGGGCGTGGCCGCCGCGCCGGCGCCACTCGACCTGCGCGATGCGCGCCGCCTCGACGGCCGCCAGCGTGTCCTGCGCCGAGTCCTTGCGGACCTGCGCGACGCGCTCGCCGGTGGCGGGATTGACGACGTCGAACACGGCGCTCATCGCCTCAGGCCTTGCCGACGAAGCGGTAGAGCTCGGTGTGGTCCGCGCCGGCGCCCAGCGACTCCGACGCTTCGGCGGTCATCGCATACACGTCCTGCGCCAGCGCCATCGGCAGGCCCATCGCGCGTCCCAGCGACGCGGCGATGCCGACGTCCTTCGCCTGCAATGCCAGCGAGAAGCCCGAGTTGAAGGCGCCGTTCAGCATGAACTGATGGGCCTTGTTCTCGGTCGTGTTGTTGCGGCCGGTCGAGGCCTGGATCACGTCGACGATCGTGGCCGGGGCGATGCCGAAGGCTTCACCGACGTGGATCGCCTCTGCAGTCGCGATCAGGGCGGCGGCGGACACGTAGTTGTTCAACGCCTTCAGCGCATGACCGGCACCGACCGGTCCGACGTGCGTGATGGCCTTGCCCAGCGTCTCCAGCACCGGACGGACGCGCTCGAAGGCCGGGACGTCGCCGCCCACCATGATGGCGAGCGTGCCCGCGACGGCCTTCTTGACGCCGCCCGAGACCGGCGCGTCGATCAGCGTGATGCCGGACGCCGCCAGGCGCTCGGCGAGCGCGCGGGTCCGGTTGGGATCGGCGGAGCTCATCTCCACGACCACCGCGCCGCGCTTGAGCTGCGAGGCCAGCGGCCCGACGACGGCATCGACGATGTCCGAGTTCGGCAGCATGGTGATGAGGACGTCGCAGGCCGCGTAGTCGTCCGGAGCGCCGGCGCCGCTCGCGATGCGGGTGCCGGGATGCGCCTCGGCGAAGAGGGCCGCCGCCTCGGGCCGCGCGTCCTGCACGACCAGCGCATGGCCGGCGGCGTGCAGCAGGTGGGCCATGGGCGTGCCCATCATGCCCAGGCCGATGAATCCGATCTGTGTCATGGCCGCGGCTCCTCAGGCATCCATCTCTTTGAACACCTCGGCGGCAACGCGGAACGAGTCGATCGCCGCCGGCACGCCGCAGTAGATCGCCGTCTGCAGGAAGACTTCCTTGATCTCGTCGCGCGTCAGGCCGTTGTTGATGGCGCCGCGCACGTGCAGCTTCAGCTCGTGCGGTCGGTTCAGCGCGGTGATCATGGCCAGGTTCAGGAAGGAGCGCGTGCGGCGGTCCAGGCCCGGGCGGTTCCAGACGTCGCCCCAGCAGTACTGCGTGACCAGCTCCTGCATGTCGATGTTGAAGTCGGTGGCGTTCTTGATCGAGTTGTCGACGTACTCGGCGCCGAGCACCTCGCGCCGGGTCGAGAGCCCCTGGTCGAACAGGGCCTGGTTCTTCGGGGCGTACGCACGGGTCATCGGAAACTCCTGGTGATGGGGGTGGAAGGGACGCGTCGCCTGCCGCGCGTCGATGGGTCAATGTAGTCGGATTGTCTGACAATCCGACATTGGGAATACGTGGATTGAAAGCAGGCTGGTCGTGTTGTATGACAATCAGTCTGTATGAACATCAGGTGATCCGGACGTCCGGACATCGCCCGCCCACAGGTAGGATCCGGCCCATGAGCCTCGTGAAAGTTGCCCGGGAAGAGACGTCACTGCGCCAGCGCGCGACGCAAGCGCTCCGCACCGCCATCCTGGACGGCGTGCTGGCGCCGGGCCAGAAGCTGTCGGAGCGGGAGCTCTGCGAGAGCCTGGACGTCAGCCGCTCCTGCGTGCGCGAATCGCTGCAGCATCTGCAGGCGGAGGGGCTCATCACGATCATTCCGCACCGCGGGCCGGAGGTGACCAGCATCTCCCGCGACGAGGTGCGCGAGATCTACGAGGTCCGCGCCAGCCTGGAAAGCCTGGCCGGGCGCGGCTTCGCGACGAACGCGTCGGACGCCCAGCGCGCGGCGCTGCGCGCGACGCTGACCGATCTGGCGCAGGCGCACGGCGCCGGCGACCGTGCCCGGATCCTGACGATCAAGAACCAGTTCTACGACGTGCTGGTCGAGGGCTGCGGCAACACGGTGGCGGGGCAGATGCTCAAGCAGCTGAACAACCGTGTGACGGTGCTGCGCCGGATCTCGATGGCACAGCCGGGACGGCTGCCCGAGACGCTGCGGGAACTCGACGCGATCGTGACGGCCATCGAGCAGCGCGACGGCGAGCTCGCCGCGCGGCTGTGCGGCGAGCATGTGAAGCAGGCGGCGGAGAACGTGCTCCGCAGCATGGGCTGAAAGCAGCCGCCGCTCCGTCGGACGCGGCGGCATCGGGCCTCAGTCGGCGTACTGCCCCGACGCCTCGATCACCTTCTTCCAGCGCGCGACTTCGGTCTCGACGAAGTGCTTGTGGCCGGCCGGCTCGAGGCGGCCGTCGTTGACGACGCTGATGCCCAGCGCTTCCGAGCGCTTGATCAGGTCCGGGTCCTTCAACGCCGCCTTGAGCGCGTCGTTGAGCTTCTTCAGCACCGGCGCGGGCGTGTCCTTGGGCGCGTAGAGCCCGTGCCAGACGGTGACGCTGAAGTCCTTCAGGCCGGCTTCCGACAGCGTCGGCAGCGCCGCGAGCGCGGGCAGCGTCATCCGCTGGGAGCTGGTCACCGCATAGGCCTTGACCTTGCCGCCCTCGATCTGCGGCACGGCGTTGGTGGCCTGCTCGCACATGATGTCGACCTGCCCGCCCATCAGGTCGGTCATCGCCGGTCCGGTGCCCTTGTACGGGACCGAGGTCAGGTTGGTCTTCAGCGCCGACTGCAGCATCAGCCCGCACAGCTGCGACGCGGAGCCCACGCCGGCATGCGCGAGGTTGATCTTCGTCGGGTCGGCGGCGATGAACTTGCGCAGCTCGTCGAAGGTCTTCGCGGGCATGGACGGCTTGGCGATCAGCGTGGACGGCGCCTCGTTGATCAGGCCGAGGAAGGCGAAATCGTTGATGCCCTGGTAGGGCAGCTTGCGGTAGAGCGACGGCGCGGTCGCGAAGCCGATGTGGTGCACCAGCAGCGTGTAGCCGTCGGGCGGCGCCTTGGCCACGCGCGAGGTGCCCAGCGTGCCGCCCGCGCCGCCGACGTTCTCGACGATCACGGTCTGGCCGAGCTTCTTGCGCAGCGCCTCGCCCAGGTCGCGGGCGATCTTGTCCGACGGCCCGCCGGCCGCGAACGGCACGATCAGCGTCACCGGCTTGTCCGGGAACTCGGCCCGCGCCAGCGTCGTCACGACGCCCAGCGCCGCCGCGAGGCCGGTCAGCGCCAGCCGCCTGCGGATGTTCTTCATGCGTGTCTCCTCGATGTCCTCTGATGGGATCTGTGGCTCTGCCCGAGGCGACCGCCCCGGCCAGCACCGATCATCGAGACCCGCACCGCTTCACACCAATGCCGGATTTGTTGGCTTTGATGCCGCCCCGGCACTGCGGGGGCGCTGCGCGACGCGCGCGTTCATGCGGCATTCATCCCGGGATCAGGTCGAAGCGCCGTTGTCTCCGGCCGCCGCCGTCCAGAACGTCTCCGCCGCCGCGCCCATGGCACCGCGGTCGCGGTGCAGGCGGATGTCGAGGTCCAGGTGCCAGTCCTTGTCCCCCGCGACCACCAGGCGCCCGGCGGCCAGGTCGTCCCCGATCAGGATCTTCGGCAGCCAGGCCACGCCGCGCCCGTCCAGCGCCATGGTGCGCAGCACCGACGCCAGGTGCGCCGTGAACACCGGCTGCACGTTGAGCCGGTCCAGCGCCGCGCCCTTCACCTCGCGCAGCACGCGCCCCAGCCCCGATTCCGAGCTGTAGGCGAGCAGCGGCACCGCGGCACCCTTGAGGCCTTTGCCGCCCGTCAGCGGATGGATCGGTTCCCCGGTCGCGTCGGGCGCGCAGACCGGCAGCAATTGATCGTGGCCGACGACGACGCAGGCGAACGCCGCCTCGTCGAGCGGCCCCGGCACCTGCCGGTGACCGTGCGCGAGCACGAACTGCACCTGGCTCTGCAGCAGCAGCGCCTCGCATTTCTGCTGCGTGTCGGAGACGAGGTTCACCGGACCCACGCTGGTGCGGGCCTCGAGCGCGCGCAGCCAGCGCGGCATGAACGAGAACGACAGCGCATGCGTCGCCGCCAAGCGCAGCGTCTGCGAGCTAGCCTCCGCGATCGCGCGGGCCTCGCCCGGCACGCGGGCGACCTGCGCCTGCAGCTCCTGCGCGGTCTTGCGGAACCACAGGCCCGCGTCGGTCAGCCGCGCGGGCTGCGAGCTGCGGTCGAAGAGGTCCGTGCCCAGCCACTCCTCCAGCGCGCGGATGCGCCGGCTGAAGGCGGGCTGGGTCATGTGGCGCTCTTCCGCGGCGCGCGAGAAGTTCCCGCTGGCGGCCAGCACCATGAAGTCATCGATCCAGCTCAGGTTCAGCGTCATGGAGAAGGTACGGCGGTCGTTGCGGTCGTGGCGGGGGAGTGGCGGCGCGGGGCGGGGCGGTGCCCGCAAAGCATCAAAAGCTAAGAAAACTGAATTGGCCTGGCGAGGGGGCCCGGCGGGATCATGCGACCCGTTCCCAGCCAACCCGAAGTGGAGTTCCCCGTGAAGATCGTCGAGATCCGAGAAAAGACGCTGCCGATCAGCAGCCCCATCCGCAACGCCTACATCGACTTTAGCAAGATGACCCTGAGCCTCGTGGCGGTCATCACGGATGTGATCCGCGACGGCAAGCCGGTGGTGGGCTACGGCTTCAACTCCAACGGCCGCTACGGCCAGGGCACGTTGATGCGCGAGCGCTTCATCCCGCGCATCCTCGAGGCCGACCCCGATTCGCTGCTCGACAGCCGCGGCATCCTCGACGCGCACAAGGTCTGGGACGCGATGTTCACCAACGAGAAGCCGGGCGGCCACGGCGAGCGCTCGGTCGCCATCGGCACCATCGACATGGCGGTGTGGGACGCGGTCGCGAAGATCGAGGGCAAGCCGCTGTTCCAGCTGCTGGCCGAGCGCTACGGCACCGGCACGCCCGACCGCAAGGTCTTCGTCTACGCCGCGGGCGGCTACTACTACCCGGGCCAGGACCACGGCAAGCTCAAGGACGAGATGCGCAGCTACATCGACCGGGGCTACTCGGTGGTGAAGAAGAAGATCGGCGGCGCCTCGCTGGACGAGGACCTGCGCCGCATCGACTCGATCCTGAGCGTGCTCGGCGACGGCCAGAAGCTGTGCGTCGACGCCAACGGCCGCTTCGACCTGGACACGGCGATCGCGTATGCGAAGGCGCTGTCGAAGTACGACCTGTTCTGGTACGAGGAAGCCGGCGATCCGCTGGACTTCGAGCTGCAGGCGACGCTGCGCAACTACTACGCCAACCCGATGGCGACGGGCGAGAACCTGTTCTCCATGCAGGACGCGCGCAACCTGATCCGCCACGGCGGCATGCGGCCGGATCGCGACTGGCTGCAGTTCGACTGCGCGCTGAGCTACGGGCTGGTCGAGTACCTGCGCACGCTGGACATGCTCAAGGAACACGGCTGGTCCGCGAGCCGCTGCGTGCCGCACGGCGGACACCAGATGTCGCTGAACATCGCGGCCGGCCTGGGCCTGGGCGGCAACGAGTCCTACCCCGACCTGTTCCAGCCCTTCGGCGGCTTCCCGGACGGCGTGAAGGTGGAGAACTCCTACGTCACCCTGCCGGATCTTCCGGGCATCGGGTTCGAGGGGAAGTCGGATCTGTATGCGGTGATGAGGGCGTTGTCGGACTGAGTCCCGGGAGGGCATCAGCGACCCAGCATCACCTCGTGATGCCCCTTCCCCGCCGGGATCATCGGGAAGCAGTTCTCCGCCGGCGCGACGGCGACGTCGAGGAAGTACGGCCCGTCGCTCGCCAGGCACCCGGCGAGCGCGGCGTCGAGGTCCTCGCGCCGCTCGACGCGACGGGCCTGCCAGCCGAATCCCTTCGCCACCGCGACGAAGTCTGGCATGCACGCGTTGTAGCTGTGGCTGTAGCGCTCGCCGTGGTGCAGCTCCTGCCACTGGCGCACCATGCCCATGTGCCCGTTGTTGCAGAGCACGACCTTGACCGCCGCCCGATGCTGGCGCGCCGTGGCCATCTCCTGCAGGTTCATCAGGATCGACGCGTCGCCGCTGACGCAGACGACCAGCCGGTCCGGATGCGCCACCTGGGCGCCGATCGCGGCGGGCAGGCCGTAGCCCATCGTGCCCGCGCCGCCGGACGTCAGCCAGCGTCGCGGCCGCTCGAAGGCGAGGTGCTGCGCCGCCCACATCTGATGCTGGCCGACGTCGGTCGACACGATGGCGTCACGGCCCCTCAATTGCGCCTGCAGTCGCGTCATCAGCGCCTGCGGGGCGATCACGTCGGGGGTGTCCTCGAAAGCCAGGGAGCGCTGCGCCCGCCACGCGTCGATGCGCGTCCACCAGCCGGCGAGCCGCTCCCGCGGCATCGCGCGGCGCTCCAGCGCATGGCGCAGTCGCGGCAGCAGCACGCGCGCATCGCCGCAGAGCGCGAGATCCGCGCGGCGGACCTTGTCGATCGACGCCGGATCGACGTCCAGGTGGATCACCCGCGCACCGGGTGCGAAGCTCTCCAGGCGGCCCGTCACCCGGTCGTCGAAACGCGCGCCCGCGCAGACGATCAGGTCCGCGTGGTGCATCGCCAGGTTGGCCTCCAGCGTGCCGTGCATGCCGAGCATGCCCAGCCACTGCGGCGACGACGCCGGCAACGCGCCCAGGCCCATCAACGTCAGCGTGCACGGTGCGCCGCTGAGGGCCACCGCCGAGGCGAACGCCGCACAGGCCGTCTCGCCCGCATTGATCAGGCCACCGCCGCCATAGAACACCGGCCGCTGCGCACCTGCGATCCAGTCCGCGGCCAGCTCGACCGCGCGCACGTCCACGGCCGGCATTTCCCTGAGCGTCTTGATCGGCCGGTTCGCCGTCGACCGCGTCGGCGCCAGCTGGACATCCTTCGGCACGTCCAGCAGCACCGGTCCCGGGCGTCCGCCGCGCGCGATGTCCACGGCCTGGCGCACGCGAGCCGCCACATCGTCCCCAGGACGCAGTTGCGCATTCCATTTCGTCACCGGGCGCGAGATGCCGAGCGCGTCGCACTCCTGGAACGCATCCGTGCCGATCACCGCGCTGTTCACCTGCCCGCTGATGCAGAGCACGGGGACCGAGTCGCACAAGGCATCGAGCAGCCCGGTCGTCGTGTTGCTCATCCCCGGCCCCGAGGTCACCAGCACCACGCCCAGCCGTCCCGTGCTGCGCGCGTAACCCTCGGCCGCGTGCACCGCCGCCTGTTCGTGACGGACCAGGATGTGGCGCAGCCGCGGCTCGCCATGCAGCGCGTCGTAAAGCGGCAGCACCGCGCCGCCGGGATAACCGAAGACGGTGTCCACGCCGCAGGCGACCAGCGTGTCCAGCAGCGTCTGCGCGCCGTTGCGCGTCATGACTTCAGGGGCGCCCAGCACGGCGCTGTCGATCGATGCGTTCATGCGGGTCAGTATCCCGGGCCTCCCCGGGAAGCGTTGCCGTTCTTACCTCCTAGAATGGCCATCGCAGCAAACTTTCCTTCAGAGTTGCCATGGATCAGGAAATCAAGCTCGACAAGTTCGACCGCGCCATCCTGCGGGCCCTGCAGCGCAATGCGCGTGCGAGCCTGCAGGAGGTCAGCGAAGAGGTCGGACTGACGACGTCGCCCTGCTGGACGCGCATCAAGCGCCTCGAGGAATCGGGCGTGATCGAGGGCTACACCGTCAAGGTGAACGCCGAGAAGGTCGGCCGCCCGGAGCAGCTGATCGTCCAGCTCACGCTGAACAAGCACACCGATGCCGCGATGGCCGAGTTCGCGCGGCACCTCGAGGCGATCCCCGAGGTGATCGACGCCTATCTCGTGTCCGGGGACTACGACTACGTCCTGCGCCTGTCCGTCCGCGACACGCGCGACTACGAACGGCTGCTGCGCGAGAAGCTCTACAAGATCCCCGGCGTGCGGCACAGCAAGTCGAGCTTCGTGCTGCGCTGCCTGAAGGCGAGTTCGCTGCCGCTCTGAAGCGGTCGTCGTCACTTCGGCGCCGGCGTCTCCGGCACCTTCAGCAACCTCGTCATGTAGGTGCGCGACGCCGCCACGTGACGGCGAACCGCTTCGCTGGCAATGACGGGATCGGCGTGCCGGAGCGCCTGCAGCATCGCTTCGCCCTGCACGACGAGGATTTCGAGTTCAGGCGCCCACAGCGCCACCCGCGCGCGCCGGAAGGCTTCCAGCAGCCGCCCGCGTGACGCCTGCATGCCCAGGGCCTGGCCATTGCCGCCCAGCCGGCCCAGGTGCTCCTGCAACGCATCGTCCGCCGCCAGCAGCTCCCGCACGCGGCCGAAGCGCGTGGCCTCCTCCAGCGGGCGCAGCAATGCCGTCACGCCGGCCAGCGTCTGCGCCGAGCCGGTCCATGCCGCCCGGCAGGCCTGCGACAGCAGCATCGCCTGCAAGGCCTCGCGGACATCGAAGTACTCGTCGATGAACCGCGCGTCGACCGCCCGCACCACCGCCCCCTTGTTCATCCGCATGTCCACCATGCCGTCGCCCTGCAGCTGCAGCAGGGCCTCCCGCACCGGGACGTTGCTGACGCGGTAGTGCACGCTCAGCTCATGCAGCGTCAGGTGCTGCCCCAGCCGCCAGCAACCGTCCTCGATGTCGGCGCGGATCTGGTCGCGCAGCCGCAGATAGGTCGGCGTATTGATCGGGTGTGTGGAACGAACCATCGCGGCACTCCGTCCGGTGAATGTGGTGAATCACGGTTCACTCTACGGAGGAGTCGTCGGCTGTCGCCGCATTGAATCGGCCATGAATCGGCGTTTTTGCCGAAGCGCAATGAATGCGCAATGGGACATCGGATCGACTGCCTCATCGGCGCATTTGTCGCGCCGACGCCTACTGAATTGAGTCGAATCGGTCCCGAATCGAGGGCAGGGCCTGTGTCGTTTCCGCATCGGTGACCATCAAGCGCTACAGTCGCGACCGGGAGGTCTGCGACGCAGAGGCGAATGCCCGATGTCAAACACCCGAATGGAGCCCGTTGAATGGCCAAGTCCCTGAAGCAAGTCCTGTCCCAGATCGAGAAGCTGAAGAAGGAAGCCGACTCGCTGCGCGCGAAGGAGATCTCCGGCGTCGTCGCCCGCATCCGCGAGGCCATCGATCATTACGGACTCACGGCTGAGGAGCTGTTCGGCGCCGGCGCCACCAAGCCGGCCGGCCGGGGCAGAGCGGCCAAGACCGCCAAGGCCTCCGCGGGCGCGCGCAAGGTCAAGGCCCCGCGCGGTGCGGGCGCCCCGAAGTACCACGACGGCGCCGGCCACACCTGGACCGGCGTGGGCAAGCGGCCCAACTGGTTCAAGGACGCCCTGGCCGCCGGGAAGACGGCCGAGGACCTGCTGATCGGCTGACGCGCTGATTGGCCGAACGATCGGCCAGTCGGGGCGAGAGCGCCTCCCGGCGCTCTCGCCGGCTCACCAGACCCGGCAGCGCTCCGCGTCGGGTTTCACCATCTTCTGCCCCGGCTTGCAGTGGAACGCCTGTTCGAACTCGGGCATGTTCACCGCGACGCCGTTGATCCGGTAGCGCCCGGGTGAATGCGGGTCGGTCAATGCATGCACGCGCGCATACTCAGGCCGCGCATGGCTGCAGTCCCATTGCGCGAAGCCGACGAAGAAGCGCTGTTCCGGCGTGAGTCCGTCGCGGTCTCCCGGCGGTGTCGACATGTCCGCGATCTGCGCCTTCCAGGCCGCATGCGCCAGCACCAGGCCGCCCAGGTCGGCCAGGTCCTCGCCCAGCGTCAGCTTGCTGTTGATGCGGATGTCGTCGACGACCACGTACTGCGCGTACTGCTTCGTCACGCAGGCCGCGCGCTGCTCGAAGGCCTGACCGTCCTTCTTCGTCCACCAGTCGCGCAGGTTGCCCTTGGCATCGAACTGCCGCCCTTCGTCGTCGAAGCCGTGGATCAGCTCATGCCCGATCGTGCCGCCGGTGTTGCCGTAGTTGGGCGCGTCGTCCAGCTTCGGGTCGAACAGCGGCGGCTGCAGCACGCCCGCGGGGAAGTTGATGTCGTTCATCTGCGCGTCGTAGTACGCGTTGACCGTCTGCGGCGTCATGCCCCATTCGCCGCGGTCCAGCGGCTTGCCGATCTTCGCCAGCTGGCGCTTCAGCTCGAAGTCGTTGCCGCGCATCACGTTGCCGGCGAAGTCGTCACGCGCCACGGTCAATGCGCCGTAATCGCGCCAGCGGTCCGGATAACCCACCTTGTTGACGATCGCGTGGAGCTTCTCCACCGCGCGCTGCTTGGTCGTCGCGCTCATCCAGGCCAGCGACTGGATGCGTGCGGCCATCGCGTCCTCGATCTGCTGGGTCATCGTCAGCGTCTTGTCCTTCAGGTCCGGGCTGAAGTTGCGCGCGACGAACTCCTGGCCCAGCGCCTCGCCGAGCTGCGCGTCGACGAGTTCGACGCAGCGCTTCCAGCGGGCCTTCACCTGCGGCACGCCCTGCAGCGTCTGGCCGAAGAACTCGAAGTTGGCCTGGACCGCGGCGCCGGACAACGTCGGCGCCTGGCTGCTGACCAGCTGCCAGCGCAGATAGTGGCGCAGCGGCGCGAGGTCGCGCTGGCGCAGTTCCTTCGACAGCGCCTTGAAGAACGCCGGCTCGGTCACGTTGTAGGCCGCCTGCGGGTCCAGGCCCAGTCCGCGCTGGTACGCGGCCCAGTCGAAGCCCGGCGTCAGCGCCTGCAGGCGCGCCGCGTTCATCGGATGGAAACCCTTGTAGGGATCGCGCTTGTCGACGCGGCTCAGCGAGGCCCGCGCCAGCGCGGTCTCGATCGCCATCACCTGCTTGGCCTGTGCGCGGGCCGCCTCGGGCGCGTCGCCGAGCAGCTCGAAGCTGCGCGCCACATGGGCGATGAACTGCTCGCGCAGCGTGCGCGATTTCTCGTCGGTCTTGAAGTAGTACTCGCGGTCGGGCAGGCTCAGTCCGCCCGCGTAGGCGAAGGCGATCACCCGCGTCGAATCGGCCATGTCCTGGCCCGACGTGAAGTGGAACAGCACGCGCTCGTTGTTGGTCGCCAGGTGCAGCGCGGCCAGCAGCGCCGGCAGGTCGCGGCGGTCCTTCAGCGCCTCGATGCGCGAGAGCAGCGGGCGCAGCGGCGCGAGCGCGTGGCGATCGGCGGCGGATTCGTCCATGCAGGCGGCGAAGTAGTCGCCCATGCGGACCTGGTTCGCGCTGCGCTGCGGATCGGCGGCGGAGAGCTTGTCCAGGATGCCCCAGAGGTAGCGCTGGTTCTCATTGGCCATCTTGGCGTAGACCGACCAGCGCGCCTGGTCCGGCGGGATCGGATTGGCCGCCATCCAGCCGCCGCAGGCGTACTGGTAGAGGTCCTCGCAGGGATCGGCGCCGCGGTCCATCGCGGCGGTGTCGAGGCTGGGCGTGTAGGGCAGCTGGTCAAGCGGCCCTTCAGGCGCCGCGGCGGGGCCCGGGGTCGCCGCGGCGGGAGCCGGAGCGGCGTTCTGTGCGCGCGCGTCGGCGGCGGCGCCAAAGGAAACGGCCGCGACGAGCGCGGCCGCGGCGGTGCGGGCGAGGAGGTGAGAGGTCATGCTCGACAGCGGGAAGTGGGTGCTGCCGGGCATTCTCCGCCAGCCGCCCACCCCCGCGGGGTGCCGGACGACACCTCGGGTAGACCCGTCTTGGCAGGCGGGGCCTGCGCCGGGATCAGCCCTCCTTCGGCCCGCGCACCAGCAGCACCGGCACCTCGGCGTAGCGGACGATCAGCTCGGCATCGCTGCCCAGCAGCGCGCGCGACAGGCCGCGGCGGCCATGCGTGCCGAGCACGATGACCTCGCCGCCCCAGCTCCGGCACTCCTCGGCGACGAGGTCGCTGACGCGGGACGAGAGGCTTTCGCTGAGTTGCGTCGACACCCGCAGGCCCGCCGCGCCGACGGCGGCCGAGGCATCGGCGAGCACCTTCTGGCCGCCGGCGCGGATCTGCTCGAAGTTGTCCGGCGTGATGCCGAGCCCGGCGCTGGACATCATCGCGAAGGCCTGCAGGTCCAGCGCGTGCAGCAGGCGGATCTCGCCGCCGCTGAGCTTGGCCAGCCGGATCGCCTCCGCCAGGCCGGCGTTGGAGGTGGGGCTGCCGTCGACGGGAACCAGGATCTTGGCGTACATGGTTGTCGCTCCATCGGATGGGATGGACCCATGCTAGCCCCGGAAGCGCCGCGCGGCACGGCGGACCGTGCGCGCTGCGCCGCCGGCCGTCACTGCACGCTGAAGGAAGCGAGCGCCTTCGGGAACTTGAACAGCCACAGGTGGGTGAGGCGGTCGACCTCGTTGCCGCGCGTCACGCGCGACAGCACCGCGCCGGCCGCGCAGACACCGTCCTGGGCGATCACGCCGTTGACGTCGACCGTGCACTCGGTCGGATCGCCGGCGACGACCTTGCCCTTGGCATCGACCAGCACCGTCTTCAGGCCGAAGTCGTTGTCGTTGATCAGCGCCAGCGTGCTGCCGTCGACGATCGCGAGGCCCTCGGCCTTCTCGGCCTTCCAGCCGGCGGCGTTCAGGTCCAGCAGCACCGTCTTCTTCAGCTTCACGACGTTCGCCCAGCTCACTGCCGAAGCGGTCACGCCGTCGATGCTGTTCTTCTCGAGCTCGATGCCGATCGCGGCGATGTCGGTGGCCGTGGCCGGCACCTCGACCAGCATCAGGAAGTTGCGCACCGCGCCGGTCGCGTCGGCGCCCTGCTCCACCACGATGAACTTGCCGTTGCCCAGCGACACGAGATCGCCCAGCTTGGCGCTGCCGGTGCGGTTGCGATCCCACTTCTCGCCCTTGGCGGCGAGCGGATAGCTCAGCGGGTAGGCGTACAGCTTCGAGGTCTCGGTCTTCGGGTCGAACTCGATCCAGCGCGCGAACTGCGCGAAATCGCGGACCTTCACCTTGTCGGTGTTCTTGGTGTCCTGGTCCATGTCGGCGCTGTCGACGACCTCGATGCTCTTGCCGGCGTTGTCCACCGGGTCGATCGGGCTCTGCAGGAAGCCGTGCAGCTTGCCACCGGCGACATCCATCGCCAGGCCCTCCATGCCGCGGTTCGCTCGGCGGTTCTTCAGCACCTCCGGCAAGCTGCCCGCGGTGGTGCCGGGGGCATAACGCTTGATGATCTTGAAGGTCGCGGCGTCGATCTTGACGATGAAGGGGCCGTACTCGTCCGAGGTCCAGAACACCTTGTTGGCGTCGTCGTAGACCAGCGTCTCGCTGTCGAGGCCGTTGGCGTCGAAGGCGCCCTTGGTGCCGTCGTACTTCAGCGTGTCGGACAGCGGCACCTCGGCGCTGCTGCCGACCGTGCCGAAGGGCAGCGGACGGCCGGTGACGGCGGAGCCGTCGGCGTTCTTCAGCGGATTCAGCGCGGAGATGACCGCCCCGTCCTTGCCCAGCGTGATCAGGCCGATGGACGGCGAGAAGCTCGGCGCCGGGAACATCTTCGTCGTGACGACGGCGCCGTTGTCCGGACGCGGCGCGTTCGGGCTGTCGCCGTTGGGGCCGCGATCGGTGATGCCCCAGAACTCCAGCGCCCCAGCGGCGTTCTTGCCCTTGTAGACCAGGCCGGAGCCGACGGCCGGATAGAAGCCCTTGGGGAAGTCCTTCTTCGCGTCGGCGTTGGCGCCCTCGTAGGGCACGTACTGGTTGTCGGCGGCCTTGATCTGGAACTTGGTGATCGCGACGGCGCCGCCGGCGGTGGCTTGCGTGGCGCTGCTCGTCTCGGTCTTGCCCAGCAGCGTGGCCAGCGTCGATTCGTAGTGCTCGACGGCCGCCGCGCGCCGCTTGTCGCTCATCGCGCGCGCCGCATAGGCCTGTCCGTAGACGTCGGTCTGCCCGGCCGGCAGCAGCGCGGCGAAGGCCTTGTCGAAGTCGGCCGCGGCGGCGGCGAAGTCCAGCGTCTTGCCCGCCAGGGCGTCGTGCACCGCCGCCGGGATCCTGATGCCGTTGGTGGGATCGTCGTCCTCGTCCAGCGCCTGCAGGAACACCAGGCGGTTGCCGAGCTTGTCGTCCGTCAACGCGGCGGTGCCGGCCAGGTCGCCGACGGAGATCGTCTCCCCGCACTTCGCGCTGCCCACCGCCACGCCGCCGACGGTGAAGGCGACCGTGTCGCCGGTGGCACAGGTGAAGACGCCGTTGGCGGCGGTCTTGCCGCTGGTGCCGCTCGGTGCCAGGGTGTAACTGACGCCTTCCACCGGCGCGTCGACCAGACGCGACTGGATCGTGGGCACCGTGGGTTGATCGTCGCCACTGCCGCAGGCGGCGAGCGCCGCGACGGCAATCAGCGTCATCAGGGGCTGCCCCAGCCGGCGGATGCCGGCGGCCGAATGGACGGTCGTCTTCTTCATGTCGTGCTTTCGTGGATCGAGGAAGTCCGTCGCGGCCACGCCCGACGGGACAGGGCGGCACGCTAGTCAGCGCTGATGACGACGCTGTTAAGCGGCTTCACGAATCGACACGAATACGACACGAAGGCGGGATTTCCCCAGGGGCCCGTCCAGCGCAACGGCATACGCGCTCGGGCCGCCGGCAAGCGGGCTGGAAAGCAGAAAGCCCCGGCGCCGCGTCACGGGACGCGGTCCGGGGCCCCGGTCAACGGGCGGCAGAGGAGGTTCGCCCGTCGGCCTGGATCAACCGTTGACCTTGATGCGGTTGTTCACCGACTGGACGCCCTTGGCGGCCAACGCCATCGAGCCCGCGCGGTCGCGCGCGGCCAAATCCGGCGCGCTGCCGTCCAGCGTCACGTGGCCGCGTTCGGTCTCGACCTTCACGTCGAGCGCGCTCAGCTTCGGATCGCCGGCTAGCGAGGCCTTGATGGCCGTCGTGATCTGCGCGTCGTCGATGGCGGCGCCGGCCTTGTCGGCGGCGCGCTCCATCTTGGCGCCGGCGTTGTCCATGGCCTGCTGGGTGTCCTGCTTGGCAGCTTCGGACTTCTGCTCCATCTTGGAGATGCCGTCGTCCAGGCGCTGGCCGGCGGTGCGGCCGTCATCCTCGCGACCGCAGGCGGTCAGGGCGACGGCGGCCACCACGGCGGGCAACAGCAGGGACAGGGCGGCGGGGCGGGAAGAGTGCTTCATGGCGAGGTTCCTTTCGCGGGTGCGGAACTTCCGCAAACATTCCGCGGGTGGCCGCGGATCCATGACTTCACTCTAGTCAGCCCGTCGTCCACAACCGGTCGGTGCCCGCCGGAAGCGGCGGTCGCCCGGCGTCCCGGCCGGACGTAGGAGCCGACCTACAGCCCATCACCGCCTGACGACGGCGCGACGGCGGTCCGGCTACAGCCCGCCGCCGGCCGGCGACTGTCCGCCCTGCGCGGGACCCGCGGCAGGCGCCGGCGGTGTCGCCACCTCAGGCGCCCCCGACAGGCCGGGCATCGGGAAATCGATCCGCGGGATGTCCGGCTCGTCGCGCTTGAGCGGCAGCCAGGCGCACACCTCGGTGCCCTGCCCCGGCGCGCTGCGCAATCGCAGCTGGCCGCGCTCGGCCTCGACGCGGAAACGCATCCCCAGCAGCCCATGAGAACCGAGCGCCAGGCGGGCGGGGTCGAACCCCTGCCCGTTGTCGGTGACGATCACCATCGCCTGCGCGTATTCGCGCTTGAGCGCCACGGTCACCGCGGTGGCCTGGGCGTACTTGGCGGTGTTGGTCAGCGCCTCCTGCACCAGGCGGAACGCGGTCAGCTGGGCGCTGGGCACCAGATCGACCGACGGATCGAGTTCCACCGTGATCGGCACGCCGAGCCGCTCGGACATCTCGCGGCTGAGGATCTCCAGCGCGGGCACCAGGCCCAGCTGGTCGAGCGTGGACGGGCGCAGGTCCTCGATGATCCGGCGCTTGAGCGCGATGCCGCTGTTGAGCGTCTCGGTCAGGTGGTTGAGGCGCTGCATCAGGTCAGGCGCTCCGGCCTGCAGCTTGGGCCGCAGCCGCGCGACGTCGAGCTTGGCCGCCGTCAGCAGGGCGCCGAGCTCGTCGTGCAGGTCGCGGGCGAGCCGGGCGCGCTCGTCCTCGCGCGCGGTCTGCAGGTGGCGGGCCAGTTGCGTCAGCTCGGCGGTGCGGCGCGACACCTCGACCTCCAGCCGGTCGCGCTCGGATCGCACCTCCTGCGCCTGCTCGGCGCGCTGGACGTCGAGCGCCCGGCTCTTGCGCACGAACAGCACGAACACGATCAGGCTCAGCAGCGTCATGCCGGCCACGCCGATGCGGCTCATCATCAGCGTGTCGTAAACCTGACCGGTGCCGAGCGCGATCCGCCGGGTCTCGTCGGTCAGCAGTTCGGCCGAACGGCGCCGGATCTGCTCCATCTGGTCGCGGCCGATGTCGGTCATCATGAGTTCGCGGCCGGCGGTTTCCCGGCCGCTCTCGTAGAGCTTGAGCACCTCCTGCAGCTCGCTCAGCTTGGCGCTGACGGCGACGGCGATCTCCTTGCTGCGGCGTTCGGCATCGTCGGCGCCGACCTGCGCGTACATCCGCTGCAGGGAGCTCAGGCCCTGCGAGGCGTCCTCGGCCGCGAAGCGGTAAGGATCCAGGTATTCCGGTCGGCGGGTGATCAGGTATCCCCGTTGCCCTGACTCCGCGTCGGTCACGCGGGCGATCAGCCGGAGCAGTTCCATCCGGGCCCGCCCCAGCGTGTCCAGACGGTCCATCTGCGAGATGGCGCCGAAGTAGGCCAGCTCGCTGATCAGGATCATCAACAGGGCCACGAATACGCCGAGCGGCATCGCCCACGTCTTGCGACCCAGGTTCGTGACGGTGTCCTTCAGGCTCATCCTCTACACTCCCTGAGCGATTTCGCTCACTTGACCATCGCCACCATGATCCGAATCGCCATCGTCGACGACCACGCGATTGTCCGCGCCGGGCTGCGGCAATTCCTCTCCGAACAAGTCGACCTGCGCGTCACCGGCGAAGCCGGATCGGGCCGCGAGGCGCTGGACCTCGTGCGCGCCGGCGAGCTCGACGTGATGCTGATGGACCTCTCGCTGCCCGACCAGAGCGGCGTCGAGACCCTCGCCGCCATCAAGGCCCGCAAGCCGGAACTGCCGGTGCTGATCCTCAGCGGCTTCCCGGAGACGCACTACGCGACCACGCTGCTGCGCCAGGGGGCCAGCGGCTACCTCAACAAGGAATGCGACCCGGAAGAGATCGCCACGGCGATCCGCACGGTGTTCCGCGGCCGCAAGTACATCACGCCGGCCGTGGCCGAGCTGCTGGCCGAGGGCCTGGGCTCCCCGGCCGACCAGGCGGCGCACGACACGCTGTCCGAGCGCGAGCTGCAGGTCTTCCTGCGCCTGGCGCGCGGCGAGACCGTCGGTCACATCGCCGACGGCATGTCGCTGAGCGTGAAGACGGTGTCGACGTACCGGTCGCGCGTGCTGGAGAAGCTCTCGCTCAACACCAACAGCGAGCTGACGTATTACGCCCTCAAGAACGGGCTGATCGAGTAGCGGCATCGCCGGCGTCGCGGTGGGCCGCGTCGGCCAGGCCGCCGCAGTAGGCGAGCAGGTCCTCCAGCTCGGCCGATTTGTCGAACACCTTGTCGGCGCCCAGCGCGAAGCAGCGCTGGCGCATGTCCGGGGTGGCGTAGTTGCTGAGCACGACGCGGCGCGCGCCGGGCATGCGCTGGCTGGCGGCCTGCAGCACGTTGAGGCCGGTCCCCTGCGCCAGGAAGATGTCGATGATCAGCAGATCGCAGTCGGCATGCTCCTGCGACAGCCAGTTCAGCGCGCCGTTCTCGTCGACCGCATGGCCGAGGACGCGCAGGTCCACCATCTCCTCGAGCGTCGCCACCAGGTTCTCCCGGATGACGGCGTTGTCCTCGACGAGGAAACAGGTGAGGGCGGCGCTGGCGGGCTGGGCGTCCATGGAAAGACTCGCGTACTGCTTGGAACCACAAGCGGGTACGCGCAAACGGACGGGTTGCCCAGGCAGACCGTCCGTTTGCGCGGTGTATCCAGGGACGGGTGGTCAGGCCGCCCTCGGACACACGATCGGTGAATCGCGTCAGCGCATCAGTTGCGGATCGCGATCTCGTTCTTGACGCGCTTCACGCCCTTGACTTCACGGGCCAGGCGTTCGGCATCGGCCTTCTCGTTGGCGTTCTTGGCGAAGCCGGACAGCATCACCTCGCCTTGCAGCGTCTCCACGTGGATGGAGGAGGCGTCGACCGACTTGGCCTCGACGAACTTGGACTTCACGGCGGTGGTGACCGCCGCGTCGTCGACGTATTCGCCGACGGAGGATTGACCGCGCGTCACGGCGCAGCCGGGCAGCAGGGTCAGGGCGCCCACAGCAGTGGCCAGGGCGAGAACGGTGGCTCGAATCATCATGTTGATCTCCTTCGATTGATGAAAAGGCTCGGACTCACGCGGCGTGGCGGTCTGACGACACGACAGCAGGGGCCGGCTCGGCGAACGTCGCGGGGGCATGGTCCAGCAGATAAGGAAGCGCCGCTTCCAGACCCAGCACCGGTTCGTGGTCGCTGACCGTGGTCCATTGGACCTGGCAGGCGAATTCATGAACGTGCAAGGCGAGGGAATGGTGGTCGGCGATGCCCATCTGTCAGCTCCTTGTGCACCCCGTGGTGCGCTGGGATCAACTCTACGGATGCCGAACAGCCGGCCCTGTCGTCCGCGTCCGCGATGTCTTGTAGGACAAGCGGAAATGGCAATGCCGACGGGTCGAATGAGGCGTTGTCCTACAAGGCGTCGCGCAACGCCCCCACAGGGTGGGCGAGCCCCTGTTCTTAGGATGCAGGCATCGAACAAGAGACCTGAGACGAGAACAAGATGAACACCTTCTCCGCCGCCGTTGGAAGCGCCGCCCAGGCGCCGGCTCCCGCCCATCCGGACTTCCGCCCTTCCCATTGCGTGAACGCCGAGCTGCTGCTCTCCACGCCGCTGACGGTGGTGGTCAAGGCGCAGCTGTCCTACATCGACGCCGATGGCCGGGCGGACGTCCAGGAGCTCGCCCTGGTCATCCCGCGCAGCCGCTGCGCCGGCGACCATCCGTACTGGCCGGCGCTGCTGTCGGCGGCGACGGAGCACTGGCAGCGCTGCCGCGGCAGTGCCCGACACCTGTCGGCCTGCGTCGATGGCGAATGGCAGACGGTGCTGACGGCACAGACGACGCACTGAGCGGCACCCTCAAACTTCCCTAAGACAGGGCGCGGATAATCCGTCGCTGGCCGATCACGGCCCGACGATGATGATCCGACGCCCTGCTTCCTTTTCTCCGCCACGTTCCGCCCGCTCGCGATGGCTGCCATCGCTGCGACGTTCATGACGGGCTGCGGCACCTTCGGGCCGACCGCCGCCGAGCGCAAGAACTCCGTCTATCAGAACGAACGCTTCGCTTCGGACGAGACCTTCTCGCGCCTGTTCGATGCGAGCGTTCAGGACACCTGCGAGGCCGCGCGCCGCGCGCTGCTGAGCCAGGGGTACGTGATCGGCATCGCGCTGCCGGATTCGATCTCGGGCACGAAGCGCTTCCAGCCGGAAGGCGAAGTGCACGTGGAGATCAGCTTCACGGTGGTGTGCGTGCCGGAGGGCGGCAGCGGCAAGCTCGCGACGGCCTACGTGTCGGCGCTGCAGGACCGCTACAACGTCAAGCGCAGCGCGAACTCCACCAGCCTGGGCGTGAGCGCGATCGGCTCGATCTCGGTGCCGCTGTCGTCGTCGACGGAGTCGCTCGTCAAGGTCGCCTCGGAAACCATCCCCGCCGGGCAGTTCTACGACCGGTTCTTCGCGTTGATGCAGCGCCTGATCACGCAGCAGGGGACGGAGGACACGAGCGATCTGGACAAGACGGGCGGGTGAGTTCAGCGCCCGTCGCCTCACTCAAGACTTGCCAGCGCGCTCGCGATCTTCGCGTTCAGCGACCCTGATGCGAGCGAGCATTTCCTGGATCTCAGCCTCCAGCAAAGGGTCGGTATCGCCATATTCTTTGGACCCACACTCCTGTTGCGTAAGACGCCTCGCCTCTTCGGTCGACATGGGCCGGCATACGCGCGCGGCGATTTCCCAGGGGTTCATGGTGTGACCTCAATGTTATGGCTGCGAGCGTAGCGCTCGAATTGATCCCAGCAGTCGGACGGTTCCTTCAGTGCGAACTCTAGATGCATGCTGCGCCCGAAGCGCAACCAGAATTCCTCACCCCCAGGGCTTCGGAGGAGTTGCTTCAGATCCAAGCTTCCCAAGGCAGCCCGCGGCATCGACGGATGCTCCTTCAAGTCCTCCGGGAGAACTGCGTTGAACCCCATGCGCGCCCACACGAAGTAGCCGTTCATTGCCATGGGTCCGTCCAAGCTGCTGCGATCGCCAACTGCATGGACCGTCACCCTCGAGAAGTTGCCGAGCCGCTTGGCCTCAAGGAGCTCGATCGTCTGAGCGCCATCCGTCCAGTTCCGCCGCCCGACGTACTTCCACCGTCGACACATCAAACCACTTCTTCGTAATCTCATCCATCCGCACCGCCCCACCACGACAACATGGCGGAAAGTCTGGTGCGGAAAGTTCCTCCCAGAAACGAAAGAGGGCGCCTCGATGAGCGCCCTTTGACGAATCACAGGTGACAACCCACCTCCGGGTGGGCTATCTCCCCCATTTACTGTGGCGTCGATGCCTGCGGCTTGCCGGCCGTCTTGGTCTTCTCGATGACCAGGCCGCGGCGCTCCAGCAGCGGCTGGATCTGCGGCTCGTGGCCGACGACGCCGCGGAACAGCGTCAGCGCATCCTGGCTGCCGCCCTGCGACAGCAGCTTCGCGCGGAACGCGTCGCCCAGTTCGCGCTTCAGGCCGCCGTTGGCCTTGAACCACTGCACGGTGTTGGCGTCCAGCACCTCCGACCAGACATACGCGTAATAGCCGGCCGCGTAGCCGCCCATGATGTGGCTGAAGTAAGGCGTGCGGTAGCGCGGCGGCACCGCGTCGTAGTCATAACCGTCCTCGCGCAGCGCCTGGGCCTCGAAGGCCATCACGCCGTCGGCACCGGGCACCTGGTCCAGCGGCAGCTGGTGCCAGCGCTGGTCCAGGCTCGCGGCGCTGAGGTACTCCGTCGTCGCGAAGCCCTGGTTGAACTGCTTGGCCGCCAGCACCTTGTCCAGCAACGCGCGCGGCATCGGCTGTCCGGTCTTGTAGTGCTTCGCGTAGTTGGCCAGCACGCTCGGCCAGTCCGCCCACATCTCGTTGACCTGCGACGGGTACTCGACGAAGTCGCGCGGCACCTTGGTGCCGGCCATGCTCGGGTACTTCACGTTCGAGAACATGCCGTGCAGCGCATGCCCGAACTCGTGGAACATCGTCGTCACTTCGTCCCACGTCAGCAGCGTCGGCTTGCCGTCCGCGGGCTTCGGGATGTTGAGGTGATTCGCCACCACCGGCTTCTGGTTCATCAGCCCGCTCTGGTCGACGTAGGCATTCATCCACGCACCACCGCGCTTGGATGGCCGCGCGTACATGTCGGCGATGAAGATCGACAGCTGCGAGCCGTCCGCGTTGAACACGTCGTAGACCAGCACGTCCGGGTGATAGACCGGCAGGTCGTGGCGCTGCTTGAACTTCAGGCCGTAGAGCTGGCCGGCTGCGTAGAACACGCCGTTCTCCAGCACGTTCTTCATCTCGAAGTAGGGCTTGAGCTGCGACTCGTCGAAGCCGTACTTCTCGGCCCGCAACTTCTCGCTGTAGAAGCTCCAGTCCCAGGCCGCGAGCTGGAAGGTCGGCTGCTTGTTCGCCTTCTGCTCGCGATCGATGATGGCTTGCAGGTCCGCGCCTTCACGGCGCGCGGCACCGACCGCCGCCGGCGCCAGCTGGCGCAGCATGCCGTTGACGGCCTGCTGGTTGCGGGCGGTCTCGTCCTTCAGCACGAAGTCCGCATGCGTCGCGAAGCCGAGCAGCTTCGCGCGCTCGGCACGCAGCGACACGACGCGCGACACCAGCGCGGTGTTGTCGTAGGCGTTGCCGCGCGAACCACGCACCACCGAAGCCTCGTAGATCCGCTGGCGCAGCGCGCGGTTCTCCAGCTGCGCCAGCACCGGCTGGCCGGTCGTGTTCAGCAGCGCGATCAGGTACTTGCCGTCCAGGCCCCGCTCCTTCGCGGCGGTCGCGGCAGCGGAGATCTGCTCGTCGCTCAGGCCCTTCAGCTCGTCGAGGCTGTCGACGGTCACGGCCGAGTCGTTCACCTCCGCCAGCACGTTCTGGTTGAAGCGCGCGCCCAGCTGCGCCATCTCGGCGTTGATGGCCTTCATGCGGGCCTTGCCGTCCTCGTCCAGCTTGGCGCCGGCGCGCAGGAACTGGTTGTACTGGCGCTCGATCAGCCGCTGCTCCTGCGCGCCCAGGCCGAGCGCGGCGCGGCGCTGGTACAGCGACTCGATGCGCGCGAACAGCATCGGGTTCAGCTGGATCGCGTCGCGATGCGCGGCCAGCTTCGTCGCGTAGTCGGCCTGCAGCTTCAGGCGCGCGGGGTTGGCGTCCGCGCCGGTCAGGCTCATCAGCAGCGTCGTCGCCCTGCCCAGCGTGCGGCCGCCGCGTTCCAGCGCGACGATGGTGTTGTCGAAGGTCGGCGCCGCGGGGTTGTTCGCGATCGCGGCGACCTCGGCGAGCTGCTCGCTCATGCCCTGGTCGATCGCGGGACCGATGTCGGCATCGGAGATCTTGTCGAAGGGCGGGTACTGCAGCGGCAGCGTGCTCGGCGCGAGCAGCAGGTTCGCCACGGCCGGTGCGCTCGCCGCGACCGCGTCCCCAGCCGGTCTGGCAGTGGCGGCATTGTTGATGACGGGGGCCGCGACGGGCGGCGCCGTCTGGGCCATCACGGGAGCGGCGAGGGCCACGGTGGCGGCCAGGACGAAGGGAATCCTCATGGGAACGGGGCCCGTCTTGTGGGCGGGCATGCGTGTTGTGCGAGGTCGTCACCTTAGCCGATGCCCCTGCCGGATCCGAACGCCATGGGCGCCGTCCGCCCCGTGGAGAACCCGCCCCGGGACAACCCTGAGAGCCCCGCGATCAAGGACCGCCAGCCGTCCGCGGCGGGTCCGCCCGATTAGCATCACCGCACATGTCTGAACGCACTTTCCACTGGGCCGTGATCGGCCCCGGCTCGATCGCCCATCGTTTCGCCGAGGCGGTCGCGCAGCTCGACGGCTGCCGCCTGCATGCGGTCTGCGGCCGCGACGCGCAACGCGCGTCCGCCTTCGCCGAACGCTGGTCAAGCCCCGGCGAGCCCGCGGTGCTCGCCCACACCGACCCCGCCGCGGTGATGAACGATCCCGCCGTCGACGGCGTCTACGTCGCGACGCCGCACGGCCAGCACTACGAGTACGTCCTGGCCGCGCTCCAGGCCGGGAAGGCCGTGCTCTGCGAGAAGTCGCTGGTGCCGAACCAGGAGATGGGCCGCCGCCTGGTGGCGGCCTCGCACACGCACCGAGCCTTCCTGATGGAGGCGGTGTGGACGCGCTTCCTGCCCCTGTACCAGGACCTCGCCGCCTGGCTGCGCGACGGCCGACTCGGCGCGCTGCGCGGCATGCAGTCGAGCTTCTGCTTCCCCGCGCCCTACGACCCCGGCAGCCGCATCTTCAGCCCCGCGCTGGCGGGCGGCGCGCTGCTGGACGTCGGCATCTACAACCTGACGTCGACGCGCTGGGTGCTGCAGTACGCGCTCGGCGAGGTGCCGCCGCTGGTGGACCTGGCGGTGAAAGCGCGGCTCGCGCCGACCGGCGTGGAGGCGGGACTCGCGGTGACGCTCGACTTCGGCGACGGGCTGACCTCGCAGTTCCAGTGCGCCATCGACACCTTCGCGCCGAACACGATGCACATCTTCGGCGAGTCCGGTGCGATCGTGCTGCCGGAGACCTTCTGGCAGGCCACGCGCGCCCAGTGGCTGCCGGCCCGCGGCACGTCCGAGACGATCGAACGCCCGTTCGAGATCAACGGTTTCGAGAACGAGATCCGCGAAACGATGCGCTGCGCGCGCGCCGGCGAGATCGAGAGCCCCGTGGTGCCGCATGCGGAGACGCTGGCGGTGCTGGGCTGGATGGACCGCATCCGCGCGCTGGCGGGCGTGAGATCGCCGTTCGACGACGCGTTCCCCACAAGCGCCTGAAGAGCGCCACAAGAAAGCGACGATGGAGACAAGACCCTCAGCATTCGACGACTCGATCCCGGTCCCGTTGCCGGACAGTCCGGCGCTCCGGATCGAGCGCGCGGCGCCCGACGACCTGCCGCGCATCGAGAACCTCATGCAGTTCTACAACTACGACCTCAGCGAATGGACGCCGGTGGCGTTCGCGCACGAGGGCCGGTACCAGCTGCGTCCCAAGGCACCGTACTGGGCCCAGGACGACGTGCATCCGTTCCTGATCTGGGTCGGCGACGAACTCGCCGGCTTCGCGGTCGTCGACGGCGAGTGCGAGCAGCCCGACTCGGATCACAACATGGGCTACTTCTTCCTCGCACGCGGCTACCGCGGGCACGGCCTGGCGGCGCGTGCGGCGGGCGAGGTGCTGGCCCGCTTCCCCGGCCGCTGGGAGGTCTACCACCTGATGGCCAACACGCCGGCCGTGCAGTTCTGGCCAGGTGTCATCCGCGGCCGGGCCGTCGGCGACATCACCCGCGAGATCCGCACCCTCCACGAGGACGAGTGCTGTCTCTATCGCTTCATGGTCGCGCTCCCTGCCGGCGCCTGAAACAGGAGAGGCGCCCGTGGGCGCCTCGTCGTTCAATGCGTGTCGCCTGCGCCGTTCAGCGCAGTACCGCCGCGCGAAGTCCGGTCGTCCCGGCGCTCGGCAGACGCTTGATCAGATGATTGAGCACCAGCGCGATCACGAGCAGCACCGTCAGCCCGAAGGCCCAGGTCACCCAGACCACCGGCACGAGCCAGCCGATCGCCGTGCCCGCCATCGGCGCGCCCGTGCCGGCCATCTCCAGCAGCCACTGCACCGCGGCCTGCACGGCCTCGAGCAGGCCGGTGTCGAGGAAGGGCTCGAGCCAGGCGGGGAACTTGAACTCCACCGCGCTCTTGCCGAGTTCGGCCGCGCGGCCGGTGGAGAGGGCCTCCACCGTCCAGCGCACCAGGCCCGCCGTGGCCCAGGCCAGGCCGCTCCAGAGCAGCGCGAACAGCCCGGTCACGGACCACAGGAAGGTCTTCATCGCTTGTCCTGCTCAGCTTGCACCACCAGCGGCATCAGTCGTCGCTGGAACCGGCGAAGCCGAAGATGCTCAGCAGGCTGGTGAACAGGTTGAACAGCGACACGAACAGGCTGACCGTGGCCATCACGTAGTTCCGCTCGCCGCCGTTCACGATCATGCTGGTGTGGAACAGGATCATGCCGGCCGACAGCAGCGCGACCACGCCCGAGACCACCACCGACAGCATCGGCAGCTGGAAGAACAGGTTGGCCAGCGACGCCAGGATCGCGATGATCATGCCGGCGAACAGGAAGCCGCCCATGAAGCTGAAGTCCTTCTTGGTCGCCAGCACGTAGGCCGACAGCACCAGGAAGGTCGCGCCGGTGGTGCCCATCGCCATGGCGATGATGCTGGCGCCGCCCGCCATCTTCAGGATGGCGCCCAGCAAGGGGCCCAGCGTGTAGCCCATGAAGCCGGTCAGCGCGAAGACCAGCGGCACCGAGGCGGCGCTGTTCTGCGTCTTGTGGATCGCGAACAGCAGGCCGAAGTAGCCGATCAGCGTGATGATCATGCCCGGCGCGGGCAGGTTGTACGCGACTGCGGCGGCCGCGACGGCGCCGCTGAACAGCAGCGTCATCGACAGCAGCGCATAGGTGTTGCGCAGCACGCGCGCCACGTCGGCGCGCTGGGTGAAGACCGAATCGCCGCCGTTCGCGGTGGCGGGCGTCCAGCTCTGGGGAGACGCCGGTTGTCGTTGGAAGTCGCTCATGAGAAGTTCTCCTGAAGCTGGGGAAGTCGTTGAAGCCGTTCAGGCCGCTTGCACCGAGCAAGCCGTCGAACGGGAAGCACGCTCGCGCGCGCATGAGGGGCTGACCTTAACGCCACCATCACATCGAATAAACCTGCTTAAAACTCATTTTGCTGCAGCAATTTCCGTTTCCAGTTCGTTCAGGTTGATCGGCGTACCGCGACGTTCCAGCAGCTTGGCCACCAGCGGGTGGTTCTGACCGCGGCGCGAGTAGATCGCATGGACGTCCTCGACCACCTCGGTCTGGCCCAGCAGGTGCAGGCCGGCCATCAGCGACAGGTCGTCGGCGCCCAGGCGGCTGACCGGGAACACGCCCAGGCCGCGGGCGGCGAAGACGCTCATCAGCGCGCTGTCCTCGAACTCGCCGACGATCTGCGGGCGGATGTGGTGCTGCTCGAACCAGCGCTCCAGGCCCGAGCGCAGCGAGGCGTGGCGGGTCGGCAGCAGCACCGGCAGCGTCTCGAGGACGTACGGGAAGCCCTTGTTCGGCGCGCGCTTGGCACGCTCGATCAGTTCGGCCGGGCCGTACCAGTCCACCGTGGTGCTCGCCAGCAACTGGCTGGTGATGCGCAGCGTCGGGTTGACCGGCGCGGGCTGGTCGGTGAGCACCAGGTCCAGGTGATGCAGCGCGAGTTCGCCGATCAACTGGTCGACCTCGCCCTCATGGCACACCAGGCGCAACTGCGGGGTGTCCAGCACCGGCGCGAGCAGCGCGTGCGCGGCCAGCTTCGACAAGCCGTCCGACAGGCCCACCGACAGGCGCTGAACGCGCTGCGTGGCGGCCTCATGGACCTCGTTCGGCACCATCTGACCGATCTGGAAGATCTCCTCGGCTCTGGCGAAGGCGGCCTGGCCGGCCTCCGTCAGCACCAGGCCGCGGCCTTCCGGCTTGAGCAGCTGATGGCCCAGCGACCGCTCCAGCTCCCGCACCTGCGCGCTGATCGTCTGCACGGCCATGCCCAGGCGGTCGGCCGCCCGGGCGAAGCCGCCCTCCTTGGCGACGACCCAGAAGTAGTGGAGGTGACGGTAGTTGAGGGTGGACATGGCGGGGCCTCCGAGAAAAACGAACCTGGATGATAACGAGCTTCGCTTAAACGGAAGTTAAGACGAGCCAAGCGAAGGTTTTTCCGACAGCGCTTCGACCCGATCAGGTGGAGTCCATGCCCCTGGCGGTTCACCTCAGCGCGCGGTTGACGCGCATATCTTCACGCATTCTTCACGTCGTACTTCGTTTCTTGTGCGGACTGCGGTTCGGAAAAGCAGAACGCGCCGAAGGCCTCCCGGCCTCGGCGCGTTCAAAGAGTCCCGAAGGAATCGTCGGATCGGTGTCGTCAGATGGCGGCGAGACCCGCCTTCAGGTCGTCCCGCAGGTCTTCGATGTCCTCGATGCCGGCGGAGATCCGGACCAGCGAATCGGTGATGCCGAGACGGTTGCGCGTCTCGACCGGGATCGATGCATGCGTCATCAGCGCGGGCAGCGAGATCAGGCTCTCGACGCCGCCCAGGCTTTCCGCGAGCGAGAAGATCTGCACCCGCTCCAGGAAGCGGCGCGCGCCGGCCAGGTCGGTGTCGAGCTGCACGCTGATCATCCCGCCGCCGCCACGCATCTGGCGCTTGGCCAGCGCGAGCTGCGGATGGCTCTCCAGACCCGGGTAGTACACGCGGCGCACCTTGGGCTGGGCTTCCAGCCAGCCGGCGAGTTCCAGCGCGCTCTCGTTGTGGCGCGCCATGCGCAGCGCCAGCGTCTTCAGCCCGCGCAGCGCGAGGAAGCTGTCGAACGGGCCGGCGACCGAGCCGACGGCGTTGTGCAGGAACTCGAGCTGCTCGCGCAGCGCCGCCTGGCGCTGCTCGCCGCCGACCACCACCACGCCCGAGATCACGTCGCTGTGACCGTTCAGGTACTTGGTGGCCGAGTGCATCACGGCGTCGAAGCCCAGCTCCAGCGGACGTTGCGACCAGGGGCTGGCGAAGGTGTTGTCGGCGATGGCCAGCGCGCCGTGCTCGCGCGCGATCTTCGCGACGGCGGCCAGGTCGGTCAGCGTCAGCAGCGGGTTGCTGGGCGTCTCGATCCAGATCATCTTGGTCTCGGGACGCAGCGCGGCGCGGACGTTCTCCGGCTTGCTGCTGTCGACGTAGGTGACCTGCAGGCCGGCGCTGCGCTTGCGCACGCGCTCGAACAGGCGGTAGCTGCCGCCGTAGAGGTCGTCGCCGGCGACGATGTGCGAGCCGGCGTCCAGCGTGTCCAGGATCGTGGCCATCGCGGCCAGGCCCGACGAGAAGGCGTAGCCCTGCACGCCGCCTTCCAGGCTGGCGATCGCGCGCTCATAGGCCTGGCGGGTCGGGTTGTGCGTGCGGCCGTACTCGTAACCCTGGTGCACGCCGGGGCTCTGCTGGCGGTAGGTCGAGGTCGCGTAGATCGGCGGCATCACCGCACCGGTCGTCGGATCGGGGTGCTGGCCGCCGTGGATGGCGCGGGTGTCGAAGCGCAGGTCGGCGCCGTGCAAAGGCGCGTGGCCCTGGTTGTCTTTGTCGTTGTGGCTCATGACAAGCCCTTTCGCAGGTGGTTCAAGAGATCGAAACGGGTGACGAGACCGTGGAAGGCGTGATCGTCGGCGATCACGGCCACCAGGCCCTTGCGCAGCTGCGCGATCAGGTCGGACAGCGGCGCGCCGGGAGGCAGGGTCTGCACATCATGACTCATCGCGCTGTCCACGCTGTCCTTGAAGTGGCGCGCGTCCATGTGCATCTGGGCGAGCAGGTCGGACTCGTCGAGCAGGCCGACGAGCTTGCCGTTCTTCAGCACCGGCAGCTGCGAGACCTCGGCCTGGCGCATGCGCGAGAAAGCGGTGGCCAGCGTGTCCTCGGGGCTGACGCTGATGACGGCGCCGTCCTCGGGCAGGCGCGCGATCAGGTCGCGCAGGTCGCCCTTGGTGGCGCGCTTGAGCAGGCCCTGGTCGAACATCCACGGGTCGTTGTAGACCTTGGACAGGTAGCGGGTGCCGGTGTCGCAGACCAGCGTGACGACGCGCTTGGGCGTGGTCTGCGCGCGGCAGTACTTCAGCGCCGCGGCCAGCAGCGTGCCGGTCGAGGAGCCGGCCAGGATGCCTTCGGCGCGGTACAGGTCGCGCGCGGTGGCGAAGCTTTCCTCGTCGGTGATCGAGTAGGCGTGGCGCACGCCGCTCAGGTCGGCGATCGGCGGGATGAAGTCCTCGCCGATGCCTTCGACGGCCCAGGAGCCGGCCTCGCCGAAGCTGCCGGTCTCGATGAAGTCCTTGAGGATGGAGCCGGCCGGATCGGCCAGGACCACGTCCAGTCCCGGGCGCACCTTGGCGAAGAAGCGCGACAGGCCGGTGATCGTGCCGCCGGAGCCGACGCCGCAGACCAGCGCGTCGATGCGGTGGCCGACCTGCTGCCAGATCTCCGGACCGGTGGTGGTCTCGTGGGCGAGTGGGTTGTTGGGGTTGTTGAACTGGTCGGCGTACCAGGCGCCGGGGATGTCCTGGACCAGGCGCGCGGCACGGTCCTGGTAGTAGTCGGGATGGCCCTTGCCCACGTCGGAGCGCGTGATGTGGACCTCGGCGCCCAGCGCCTTGAGCTGCAGCACCTTCTCGGCGGACATCTTGTCCGGCACGACCAGCACGACGCGGTAGCCCTTCGCCCGCGCGACCAGCGCGAGCCCGAGACCGGTGTTGCCGGCGGTCGCCTCGACGACGGTGCCGCCGGGCGGCAGCAGGCCGTCGCGCTCGGCGGCCTCGATCATCGACAGGCCGATGCGGTCCTTGATCGAGCCGCCGGGGTTCTGCGATTCGAGCTTCAGGAACAGCTGGCAGGGGCCGGTGTCGAGCCGGTGCACGGGGACCAGCGGCGTGTTGCCGATCAGGTCCAGCACGGCGGGCCGTTCAGGCGGCTGCTGCAGCGGGGTGGAAGAGGTCTCCTTGGCACTCATGGGCGCTCCTTGTGATCCTGGTGGGATGGTCGGGCGACGCGTCCGGCGGGGGTGGTGCCAGGCGCGGGCAAACCGCGTAGGTTATCCGCTGGAAGCGATGGCCTCCAAGCGCGGTTGTCGCAGCAGCTTATCCGCGGATGGCATGAGCGGCCAGGGTCGTCATGGCGGGACGGCTGCGACGAGGCGATCACCGATCACTTCAGGGCGATCAAGGCAGCACCGACGCGCCGAGTTCCGGGAACACCTTGCCGACCTTGCCCATCAGGTAGTCGCCGTAGGTGCCGGCGAAGACGTGGACGTTGCTGGCGTCCCAGCGCGACGCGCTGTCGTCCTCGGCGGGCGGCAGGCCGGCGATCGGCTGGACGCGGCTGGTGAAGGACGGATCGAGGAAGAGCGGCACCGACAGCCGGTCGCGCGTGCCGCGGTTGAGCTTCACCCGGTGCGGCGTGCTGCGGTAGAGCCCGGCGGTCATGCGGTCCAGCATGTCGCCGATGTTGCAGACGAAGGTGCCGGGCATCGGCGGCGCGGCGATCCAGCCGCGACGGCCGTGGACCTCCAGGCCGCCGCTGTCGTCCTGGTAGAGCAGCGTGAGCAGGCCGTAATCGGTGTGCTCGCCGACACCCCAGGGCGCGTCGACGGCGGGGTCGGCCGGTACCACGGGGTAGTTGAAGAGCCGCAGCAGCACCAGCGGATCGGCGGTGAGGTGCGACAGGAAGTAGTGGGCCGGCAGATCCAGGCTGAGCGCGATGCCGCCCAGCACGCGCTGGCCGACGGCGGTCACGGCGTCGAGGTACTCGAGCACCGTGTCCCTCAATCCCGGCACGTCGGGCCAGAGGTTGGCGCCGTGCAGCGGCGTGCCGGCGAGCACGCGCGGATCCTGCGGCGGCAGTTCGGCGCCGAGGTACAGCCCTTCCTTCCAGTCCGGCCGGCCCGAGGTCAGCTCGCCGCCGGCGCTGAAGTAGCCGCGCCAGGCGCGACCGCCGTCGGCCATCGGCCAGCGGCGCTTCTCCGGCTCGGGCCACGCGAAGAACTCGCGGGACAGCCGGTCGAGCCGTTCGATCAGCGCCGGATCGACGCCGTGGTGACTCACATAGAAAAAGCCGTGCGCGCGGCAGGCCTCGCCGATCTGGAGGGCCGCGCGATGACCACCCGGCGAGGCCGGATCACTACTCGCCGGGTCGTGCAGGCCCGAGATGTCGATGACGGGCACGCGGTCGTGGAGGAGGGTCATGGACCGAGCATGCCGCAAGCGCGACTCCGAGTCGATGAAGGGGATGGGGAGGGGACGTGCGAAAGCCGCGCATGCATATGCCCATCCGTTCGTTCCGCGTGAAGGCCTCGGTTCCTAAGCTGATGTCCATCGCGAACCACCGCTCAACCGATTCCCAAAAAGGACACCGACGCCATGACCCTGACCGTGACCCGCCGCGCCCTGCTCGTGATCGCCACCTCGGCTGCCATGCTGGGCATGGCCCATGCGGACCAGCTGGACGACATCAGGAAGAAGGGCGAGCTCGTGGTGGGCGTGCTCGGCACCGACGAGCCCAACAGCTTCATCGATCCGAAGACGCGTGAGATCGTCGGCTACGAGGTCGATCTGGCGAAGGCGGTCGCGCAGAAGCTCGGCGTGAAGCTGCGCCTGAAGCAGCTGGCGGTCGCCGCGCGCATCCCCGAGCTGCAGCAGGGCCATGTGGACGTGCTGGCTGCGAGCCTGACGCACAACAAGGAACGCGAGGCGGTGATCGACTTCTCGCTGACCACCTTCGTCACCGGCCAGAAGGTGCTGGTCAAGAAGGACAGCGGCATCAAGGCGCTGAACCAGCTGGCCGGCAAGAAGGTCGTGACCATCAAGGGCGGCACGCAGGAACCCAACGTCCGCAAGGCCGTGCCGTCGGTCGACGTCGTCACCTTCGACACCGGACCGCAGGCCTTCCAGGCGCTGCAGCAGGGCAAGGGCGTGGCGTTCGTCAACGACGAGGTGTCGCTGCTCGACCAGTACGCCAAGCTCGGCCCGACGGCGTCGCAGTACGAGATCCTGTCGGCCAACCTCAGCGTCGAACCGCTGGCGCTGGGCCTGCGCAAGGGCGAAACCAAGTTGAAGGCGCAGGTGGACGGCGCGCTGCGCGAGCTCGAGGCCAACGGCACCGCCGAGCAGCTGTTCAACAAGTGGTACGGACCGGCTACGCGTCTGAAGTTCCAGACGCGCAGTTTCAAGATCGATAGCGACCAAGTGGAGGGCTGAGCACGACCCAGATGAACTGATCTACCTTGTCATCCGATGCGAGCACGCCCCGGCCTAGGCCGGGGCGTTGTTTATTGCGGGAAGCGTCGATTCCATGCCTCATCTCGATTTCTCGGTGCTGCTGCAAGGGCAGTTCCTCGACTGGCTGCTGGCCGGCGTGCGGCTGTCGCTGACGCTGACGGTGCTCGCGCTGGTGATCGCGCTGCCGCTCGGCACGCTGATCGCGCTCGCCCGCCTGGCGCCGTTCCCGCCGCTGCGCGCGCTGGCCTGGACCTACGTCGAAGCCGTGCGCAACGTGCCGCTGCTGGCGCACATGCTGTTCTGGTATTTCGCAGTGCCGGAGCTGCTGCCCGACGGCGTGAAGGCGTGGCTCTACGCCGGCAACGTCGAGGCCGCGGCGGCGCTCGCCGCGCTGGTGGTCTACACGGCGGCCTTCATGGCCGAGGACGTGCGCTCCGGGCTGCGATCGGTGCCGCCGGGACAATGGGAAGCCGCGAAATCGATGGGCCTGCGCTTCGCCGGCTCGGTGCGATGGGTCGTGCTGCCGCAGGCGCTGCGGGCGACGGTGCCGCCCTTGATCTCGCAGACCTTGAATCTCTGGAAGAACACCAGCATCGCGACGGTCGTCGGCGCCGCCGAGCTGATGTACCAGGCGCAGCGCGTGGAGTCCGCGACCTTCCGCGGCTTCGAGACCTTCGCGATGGCGACGGCGACCTACCTAGGCGTGTCGATGCTGATCACCGGCGCGGGCGTCCTGTACCAGCGGCGCTATCCGGTGCGGCCGGCCGGCCATTGAGGCGATCGTGATGACCTGGAGCACGAGGAGCGCATCGCGATGAGCATCGCCGAGATGATCGACACCTACTGGCTCTACGTGCTGGTGGGGCAGTACCCGAACGGACCGCTCGGCGGACTGGCGCTGACGGTGGTGTTGGCGGCGCTGGGGCTGCTGCTCGCGCTGCCGCTGGGCGTGCTGCTCGGCGTCGCTCGCGTGAGCCGCCGCGCCTGGCTGCGCTGGCCGGTGACCGCGCTGGTCTACGTCGTGCGCGGCACGCCGCTGCTGATGGTGGTGTTCTGGGCGTATTTCTTCCTGCCGGCGGTGACCGGTCACAAGACGGACCAGTTCAACACGATGCTGGCGGCGCTGGTGATCTTCGACGCCGCCTACCTGGCCGAGATCGTGCGCGCCGGTCTGCAGTCGTTGCCCTCGGGTCAGCGCCTGGCCGCGGAGGCGCTGGGCATGTCGCGGGGCCAGTCCTTGCGGCTGGTGCTGCTGCCGCAGGCGCTGCGCCACATGCTGCCCTCGCTGGTCAACCAGTTCGCGTCGACGATCAAGGAGACTTCGCTCGGCACGATCATCGGGCTGTCGGAACTGTCCTTCATCGCCGGCCAGGTCAACGCGCAGGTGCTGGTGCAGCCGGTGGCGGTGTACGGGATGCTGGCCGGGTGCTACTTCGTGATGTGCTTCGGGCTGTCGCGGCTCGCGCACGCGGTCGAGCGGAGAAGCAGCCGACAGCGCGCAACACCTGTCACCGCGCCCTCGGCGATCGATCGGTTCCACGCATTCATGCGAGGGGGACTACGGAATCCAGTGAGCGCGCTGGCAAGGAGCACAAGAACCAGTCAGTGACGGGAGAGGGTGCTGGGATCAAGCTAGCGGCTCCGAAATCGAATGCGTGTTCTGCCCTTTGACCAGGGACCTATCGCTGCATGCCCCACCGCGTGACCGTCGCCTTCTCGATGGTGCTGAAGACGAGGCGCTCGACGAGCCAGCCGATCAGGATGACCAAGGCCAAACCTGCGAAGACCCGATCGGTCTGCAGTTCGTTGCGGTTCTGGAAGATGTACCAGCCCAGACCGCCCTGGCCCGAGGACGCGCCGAAGAACAGTTCGGCGGCGATCAGGGTCCGCCATGCGAAGGCCCAGCCCACGCGCAGGCCTGACAAGATCGACGGCAGCGCCGCCGGCAGCAGGATCTGCGCGACGTAGCGCGGTCCCGTGAGTCCGTAGTTGCGACCCGCCATGCGCAGCGTCTCCGGCACGGACGAGAAACCCGCAGACGCGGCCAAGGCCAGCGGCCACAGCACCGCGTGCACGAGCACGAAGATCAGGCTCCCCGAACCCAGGCCGAACCACAGCAGCGCCAGCGGCAGCAAGGCGATCGCCGGCAACGGGTTGAACATCGCCGTCAGGCTGGACAGCAAGTCCCGACCCCAGCGCGACGAGGTCGCCAGCGCGGTCAGCCCGAGCGCCAGTACCACACCCAGCGCGTAGCCCTGCAACAGCAGCTTCAGCGAGATCCCCGCCCGCACCAGCAGTTCGCCACCGTACAAGCCTTCCCACAGCGCCCGCGCCGCGGAGACGAACGAGGGGAACAGCAGATCGTTGTCCGCCGCGCGCGCAGCGATTTCCCAGAGCATGGCCAGCAGCGCCAGCAAGGCGGCCTGGCGCCAAGCGCTCGAATCCAGCGCGCGGCGCCACAGCGGAATCGACGTCGCCTGCACAGGCACGTAATCGGCGAGCGCTTCCTCACGCTCCGCGCGCAGGGGCGGATCGAGCGGCCGCTGCGTCGGCAGCACGGTGACGGTCATCGATGAATCCTCAGTTCAGGGCCACTGCGGCAGAGGCAGCCGCCGCGGTGGCTTCGGCCGCAGCCGTCGACTCCGCGATCGGCTCATCGCCGAAGAGCAGATGCTCGATGCGTTGCGCCTGCGCGGCACGCTGCGCCGGTGTCAGGCCTTGCGCGTTCAGCTCGGCGCGCACCCGTCCCGGATGCGGCGACAGCACCAGCACGCGATGCCCCACGATCAGCGCTTCCTCGATCGAATGGGTCACGAAGAGCAGCGTGAAGCGCTCCTGCTCCCACAGCGCGAGCAGCTCGTCCTGCATCCGCCGGCGCGTCAGCGCATCGAGCGCCGCGAACGGCTCGTCCATCAGCAGCACGCGCGGCTTCATCGCCAGCGCGCGCGCGATCGCGACGCGCTGCTTCATCCCGCCGGACAGCTGATGCGGATACGCCGATGCGAAGTCGCTCAGCCCCACGCGGGACAGCCAATCGCGCGCACGATCCAGCGCCTGCTTGCGCGACGCAGTCCCGGACGCGACCAGCGGGAACGCGACGTTCTCCAGCACCGTCTTCCACGGCGGCAGCTGGTCGAATTCCTGGAACACCGCGATGCGGTCCGGCCCCGGTCCGTTCACCGGCTTGCCGTCGACGAGGATGCGTCCTTCCGCCGGCGTGACGAAACCGCCGACCGCCTTCAGCAGCGAGGACTTCCCGCAACCCGACGCGCCGAGCAGCACGAAGCGTTCCGACGGCAGCACGTCGAATCCGACGCGGTGCGTCGCGCGGACCACGCCGCGATCGCTCTTGTAGTCGAGGCTGACGCCATCGACCCGCAAGCGCGCCTGGCGCTCCTGCGGGAGCGAACCTGCCACGCCGTCGCACGCCTCGCAGGCGGGCACCGAGTCGAGCTGCTCCAGCACCGCGCTCATGCTCAGCTGCCGGCCGCGTTGTGCGGATCGTCGAAGAAGTAATCCTTCGCCGACGCCGGCTTGTTCCTGATCGCGCCGATGCGATGCATGAATGTCGCCAGCGCGAAGGTGTTCTGCGGCGTGATCTTGAACTGCACTTCCGGGTTCTTGATCACCTTCAGCAGCAGCTCCTTGGGCACCTTGGAGTTCTCGTTCTTGATGTAGATGTCGGCCGAGCGTTCCGGGTTCTTCGAGATGAAGTCCGCCGCCTCGGCCAGCGCGCCGATGAAGGCCTTGTAGGTCTTCGGGTTGTCGCGCCGGAACTTCTCCGTCGTGTACAGCACCGTCGCCGACGCAGGACCGCCCAGCACCTCGTAGCTGTTCAGCACGATGTGGACGTTGGGGTTGCCCGCCAGGCCCTGCTCCTGGAACGGCGGGTTGCCGAAGTGCGCGTTGATCTCGGTGCCGCCCTTGATCAATGCCGCAGTCGCCTCCGGGTGCGGCAACGCGACCTGCAACCGGTCCAGCTTGTTGAACTGCGCGTCGCCCCAGCGCTTGGCCGAGGCCAGCTGCAGGATGCGCGACTGCACCGACACACCCACGGCGGGCAATGCGATGCGGTCCTTGTCGCCGAAGTCGTCAATGGTCTTGACCGCGGGGTTGCTGCTGGTCAGGTAGTACGGGAAGTTGCCCAGCGACGCGATGCCGCGCACGTTCTGCTTGCCCTGCGTCTTGTCCCACAGCGTCAGCAGCGGACCGACGCCCGCGCCGGCGATGTCGATGCTGCCGGACAGCAGCGCCTCGTTGATCGCCGGGCCGCCGGAGAGCTGCACCCGTTCGACCTGGATGTCGACGCCTGCGGCCTTGCCGTGCTTCTCGATCAGCTGCTGGTCCTGCGCGACGTTCAGCAGCAGGTAGACGATGCCGAACTGCTCGGCGATGCGGATCTTGCCTTCCGCGTGCGCGGAGAGCGTCGACAGCGACAGCCCGGCCGCCAGCGCGCCCATGAGCAGGGATTTCAGGAGAGCGGGGCGGTGGGGTTTCATGCGGGAAGGTCGCCTTCGATGGTGGTGCGGTAGAGGTGTCGGCGCAGGTGATCGGGGCAGCCGGTGGCGAGATGCAGCAGCGAGCGGTTGTCCCAGAACACGAGGTCGTGCGGCAGCCACTGGTGGCGGTAGACGATGCTCTTGCGGCTGCTGTGCTCGAAGAGCTGTTCCAGCAGGTCGCGGCTTTCGTCCTCGGGCACGTCGAGCACGCGCGTCGTGAAGTGCTCGCTGACGAAGAGCGCGCGGCGGCCCGTCTCCGGATGCGTGCGCACGATCGGCTGCGACGCGGGCTTCACTTCGGCGATCTGCTCCGGTGTGAGCTTCGGGCGCCACGGGTTGCGCGCGCGCAGCTCCTCGTACTTCGCAAGGTAGCTGTGCTCGGCGCGCTTGCCGGCGATCGCCGTCTTCAGCGCCAGCGGCAGGCCGTCGTAGGCGTGGTGCTGGTTGGCGAAGAGCGTGTCGCCGCCTTCGGAGGGCAGCTCCTGCGCATGCAGCAGCGAGCCCAGGCTCGGACGTTCCTTGTACGAGAGGTCCGAGTGCCAGTACTGCCCCGCGTCGCCCAGTCCGACCGGCTGGCCCTGCGCATCGCGCACGTTGGATACCTGCAGGATCTCCGGGTGGCCGGCCAGCTGGAAGTTGCGCAGCACGTGGATCTGCAGCGGTCCCCAGCGACGGCTGAACGCGATGTGCTGCGCCGGCGTGATGCGCTGGTCGCGGAACACCAGCACGTGGTGATCCAGGTGCGCGCGATGCAGACGGGCGAAGTCGGCCTCGTTCAGCGGACGCGTCAGGTCCAGCCCCACGACCTCGGCCCCGAGCGGCTCATCGAAGGCATTGATCTCGAAGTGCTGCGACGGCGCATCGGCAAAGGCCGCGGTCGCGGGGACCGGAACAGCATTGGGGAGGGGCGGGGCGAGGGCTGTCATGGTCGCCGACTCTAGGCATCGGCCCGCCTCACCGGAACGAAGCGGACGGCATGTCCTAGCGCAGAAACCGAATAACGACCCCGCTCAACCCCTGTTGATCCAAGGATCGCCCGGGTGGGCGAGGACGGTGCAAGCCCTGGCTGCCAGGCGCCGTCGCGCGGAATACCCCGTTTGCAATTGGTTTACATCTGCATGCGTATAGTGATGCACTTCCCCGAAGCAAGTAGGGATAACAACCAGAGGAGCAAGAGCCCCGTGAAACAAGTCATCTGCGTCAAATGGGGAACCGCGTACGGCCCTGAGTACGTCAACCGCCTGTACGGCATGCTGCGTCGGCACATCACCGGCGAGTTCCGCCTGGTCTGCCTGACCGACAACGCGGAAGGCCTGCGCCCCGAAGTCGATGCCTACGACCTGCCGGAGCTCGGCTGCGAATGGCCCAAGAAGTCGCTGGGCAAGTGGCGCAAGCTGGTGATGTGGAGTGCCGACATGGGCGAGAAGACCGGCCTGTCGGGCCCGGTGCTGTTCGTCGACCTGGACTCGGTGATCGTCGACAACGTCGACGGCTACTTCACGCACGGCCATCCGGACGACGTGATCCTGGCCCGCAACTGGGCCAAGCCGATGCAGCGCCTGGGTCAGACCTCGGTGTTCCGCTTCCCGGTGGGCAAGTACCCGCACATCATCGAGAACTTCCGCGCCAACCCGCAGGCGGTCGCCGACAAGCACGGCTTCGAGCAGCACTGGGTGACCGCGTCGGTGCCGGGCGGCATCAAGTTCTGGCCGCACCTGTGGACGCGGCATTTCCGCCTGCACTGCCTGCCGGCGTTCCCGCTGCGCTATTTCAAGCCGGCGCGCCTGCCCTCGGGCGCGCGCATCGTGACCTTCCCGGGCGGTCCGAATCCGGCGGATGTGCTGCTGGGTCGCTGGAACACGCAGGACCCGCCGCACGAGAAGCCGTGGGATCACTTCCGCGCCGCGTTCGCCGGCGGTGTGAAGCACCGGTGGCGCCACCTGCGCAGCTTTGTGCTGCCGCCGCCGTGGGTGGCTCAGCATTGGGTTGAATGACCGGTTGACTGCCGAGTCTGCGTTAGTGCGGCGCGCCGGGAGGCGCAGCCGGCTTCGCCAGATCCTGGATCACTTCCAGCGCCGTCTTCACCTTGAACGGCTTGAGCATGATCCGCCGCACATCGAGCTCCTTGTAGAGCTGCGCGGTGGACAGATCGCAGGCCTCCGCGGTCAATGCGACCGGCGTGCCCGCCGCGCAGCGCAGCGCGCCGGCGCGCACGCTCTGCAGCAGCGCCAGCGCATCCAGCCCCTGGCCGATGTCCAGCAGCAGGCCGTCCATCGGCTGGCTCTCCAGCAGCCGGTGGGCCGCCTCGAGGCTGCTGGCCTCATGGACTTCCGCGATCTGCAGTTGCCGCGCCACCATGGCGACGGTGCGCCGGAACAGCGAGTGCGGATCGACCAGCAGCAGGTGTCGTTGTGTTCCCGGCATCACTGGCCCTCCTCGACGGTCTGTCCCACCAGCTCCGAGACCGCGAGGTCACGCAGACTCATCAGGATGGCGAGGTCGGTCGCGTCCAGCGCGCGTCGTCGCCGGTCGATCAGGCACAAGGTGCCGATGCGCACGCCCGGACGCACCTCCAGCGGCGCGCCCGCATAGAAGCGGATCTTCGGATCGCCCAGCACCATGGGGTTGTCCGCGAAGCGGGATCCTGCGTCGCGTCCTCCACCACCATCACCTCGGAAACGTGGATCGCATGGCCGCAGAAGCTGCTCTTGCGGTCGGTCTCGCACACCGCCAGGCCGAAGCGGGCCTTGAACCACTGACGGTTGTCGTCGACCAGGCTGATCAGCGCGATCGGCACGCCGAATTCCTCGGCGGCGAACTCGACGATGCGATCGAAACGTTCCTCGGGCGGCGTGTCCAGGATCAGCAGCTCGCGCAGCACCTGGAGCCGGTCGGCTTCGTTGTCGGGAATCGGGGCATTCATCATGGAGGCGGTTCCTCGCTCTTCCGATGTTGTTCTCTCCCTGCGCGGCCGGTACGGCCGTCGCGCCTTCGAGGCACCAGACTATCCGAGTTGTCCACAGGGCGCCACCCGGGTCGCCCTTGAGGGGGAACGACGGGGACGAGGGCCGGAGCACCCGGTTGCCCAGGCGCCAGTCCTTGCCTGACCGGGCATATGACGGGCCCGCAGCAGCTTGCGCCCATTGCGCATTGGCGATGCGAGGCTTCGCGATCCAGACTCCGTTCCACGGGGCGCGCCCATGTCGCCCCCGCCGGCGGCGGCAGTACGGCCGCCGGGAAGGCATGGTGAGAGCCCAGGTCGCGACCGGGGGCCGCCCTCGGGGTCTTGGGGGAGGCGCTTCCGGCGGTGTCCGATCGCGGTCCTGGCGCTTTTCATCTGTCCTGGCCTTCTGCCTTGTTTGCATATGCGTTATGCGAAATAAGCAAATGCCCAAACAATCGTTCCTGGAATAAGGACTGTTTGGCAAGCTTCGCAGCCCGACCTTCAACGTCGCCGGCCCACGCCTGCTTGCCCTGTCCGCCATGACCCAGAACCACGCCCACCAGAACACCCGCTCCCTGTTCTCCGCTTCGCGCCGCCAGGCGCTGATGCTGGCCGCGGCGGTGCCGCTGCTGGGTTCGTCGATGCTGGCCAGCGCAGCCGACCAGCCGACGACGCTGCTGAACGTCTCCTATGACGTGGCGCGCGAGCTCTACAAGCAGGTCAATCCGGCGTTCGTCGCCTCGTACAAGGCCAAGACCGGCCAGACGATCACGGTGAACCAGTCGCACGGCGGTTCGTCCAAGCAGATCGGTTCGGTGATCGGCGGCCTGGAGGCCGACGTGGTCACGATGAACCAGGCGACCGACGTCGACACCCTCGCCGAGAAGGGCCTGACCGGCGCCGACTGGCGCAGCAAGTTCCCGAACGCCGCCGCGCCCTACAGCTCGACGATGCTGTTCCTGGTCCGCAAGGGCAACCCGAAGGGCATCAAGGACTGGGCCGACCTGGCGCGTCCCGGCATCTCGGTGATCATCCCCAACCCCAAGGTGACCGGCAACGGCCGCTACGGCTACCTGGCCGCGTGGGGCAGCGTCATCGCCAAGGGCGGCACCGACGCGCAGGCCAAGGACTTCGTCGCCAAGGTGCTGGCCAACGTGCCGGTGCTGGACGGCGGCGGCCGCGGTGCGACGACCACGTTCACGCAACGCGGCATCGGCGACGTGCTGCTGACCTTCGAATCGGAAGCTGAACTCATCGAGAACGAATTCGGCAAGGGCAACTTCGAAGTCGTCGCGCCCAGCATCTCGATCGAAGCCGACGCGCCGGTCGCGGTGGTCGACAAGGTCGCCGCCAAGCGCGGTTCCGCCGCGCTGGCCAAGGCCTACCTCGACTTCCTGTGGACGCCGGAAGGCCAGGAAATCATCGCGCAGAACAACTTCCGTCCGCGCGACGCCGCCATCTTCAAGAAGCATGAGAAGCGCTATGCGCCGATCAAGCTGTTCACCGTCGACCAGACGCTGGGCGGCTGGGCCAAGGTCGGCAAGACGCACTTCGCCGACGGCGGCACCTACGACCAGATCATGGCCGCGCGCCGCTGATCGTCCGTTCACTCTCCTGATCCCCGAGCTCCCGACCCGACGATGAACACCGCCGTGCTCCCCGCGACGCAGGCCGCCCCCGCGCCCGCCCGCAAGCGACGCCGCGTGCTGCCCGGCTTCGCACCGACGCTGGGCTTCACGCTCTTCTATCTCTCGCTGCTGGTGCTGATCCCGCTGTGCGCGGTCTTCCTGAAATCCGCCGGCCACGGCGCCGAGGCCTTCTGGGCCGCGGCGACCTCGCCGCGCGTGCTGGCCTCGTACCGGCTGAGCTTCGGCGCGGCGCTGCTGGGCGCGTTCATCAACGTGATCTTCGGCTTCATCCTGGCCTGGTCGCTGGTGCGCTACGACTTCTGGGGCAAGAAGCTGGTGGACGCGCTGATCGACCTGCCCTTCGCGCTGCCGACCGCCGTCGCCGGCATCGCGCTGACGGCGCTTTACGCGCCCAACGGCTGGATGGGCAAGTGGCTGGAGCCGCTGGGCATCAAGGTCGCCTTCACGCCGCTGGGCGTGCTGATCGCGCTGATCTTCATCGGCCTGCCCTTCGTGGTGCGGACGGTGCAGCCGGTGCTCGAGGACCTGGACACGGAGCTCGAGGAAGCCGCCGCCTCGCTGGGCGCGCATCGCTGGCAGGCCTTCCGCCTGGTGGTGCTGCCCATGCTCACGCCGGCGCTGCTGACCGGCTTCGCGCTGGCCTTCGCGCGCGCGGTCGGCGAGTACGGCTCGGTCATCTTCATCGCCGGCAACATGCCGATGGTCAGCGAGATCACCCCGCTGATGATCATCACCAAGCTCGAGCAGTACGACTACGTCGGCGCCACCGCGATCGCGGTGGTGATGCTGGTGTTCTCGTTCCTGCTGCTGCTGGGCATCAACGGACTGCAGGCCTGGAGCCTGCGTCGCAACGGACTGGACGGGAAGCGCTGACATGGCCGGATCCGCTGCATCGCTCGGCCGGGCCCGCTCGGCCGGCCACTACCAGGGCAACCCCGCCACGGCAGAAAAGCGCTGGGTGCGCTACACGCTGCTGACGCTGGGCCTGGCCTTCTTCTCGCTGTTCCTGCTGCTGCCGCTCGCGGCCGTCTTCACCGAGGCGCTGCGCAAGGGCTGGGACACCTACCTCGCCTCGCTGATCGAGCCGGACGCGGTCTCCGCGATCAAGCTCACGCTGCTGGCGGCGGTGATCTCGGTACCGCTGAACATCGTCTTCGGCGTGTGCGCCGCCTGGGCCATCACCAAGCACGACTTCCGCGGCAAGCAGCTGCTGATCACGCTGATCGACCTGCCGTTCTCGGTGTCGCCGGTGGTCGCGGGCCTGATCTACGTGCTGATCTTCGGCGCGCAGGGCTGGTTCGGACCGTGGCTGCAGGAGCACGACGTCAAGATCATCTTCGCCGTGCCCGGCATCGTGCTGGCCACCGTGTTCGTGACCTTCCCCTTCGTCGCGCGGGAGCTGATCCCGCTGATGCAGGCGCAGGGCCGTGACGAGGAGGAAGCGGCGACGGTGCTCGGCGCCAGCGGCTTCCGCACCTTCTGGCACGTGACGCTGCCCAACATCAAGTGGGGCCTGCTCTACGGCGTGATCCTGTGCAACGCGCGCGCCTTCGGCGAGTTCGGCGCGGTGTCGGTGGTCTCGGGCCACATCCGCGGCCAGACCAACACGCTGCCGCTGCAGGTCGAGATCCTCTACAACGAATATCAGTTCGCCGCGGCATTCGCGGTCGCATCGCTGCTGGCCTTGCTGGCGCTGGTGACGCTCGGGCTCAAGCAGCTCGTGGAATGGCAGGCAGAACGTATTGGCCCCCAGCGCTGAGTACAGCGCGGCCCCCGAGGGGCGCAAGCCGTCCTTGGGACGGCCCGGCGGACGTCTTGTCCGCAGCATCGTGAAGGAAGAAGCATGAGCATCCAGGTCCGCAACATCCACAAGTCCTTCGGCAGCTTCACCGCGCTGGGCGACGTCAGCCTGGACTTCCCCACCGGCGAACTGACCGCGCTGCTGGGCCCGTCGGGCTGCGGCAAGACCACGCTGCTGCGCATCATCGCGGGGCTGGAGACGGCCGACCGCGGCCAGGTGCTGCTGGACGGCGCCGACGCGTCGGACACGCATGTGCGCGAGCGCGAAGTCGGTTTCGTGTTCCAGCATTACGCGCTGTTCCGCCACATGACGGTCTTCGACAACGTGGCCTTCGGCCTGCGCGTGAAGCCGCGCAAGCAGCGTCCGCCGGAAGCGGAGATCAAGCGCAAGGTGCATGAGCTGCTGCAGCTGGTGCAGCTGGACTGGCTGGCCGATCGTTATCCACCGCAGCTGTCCGGCGGTCAGCGCCAACGCATCGCACTGGCCCGCGCGCTGGCCGTCGAGCCGCGCGTGCTGCTGCTGGACGAGCCCTTCGGCGCGCTGGACGCGAAGGTCCGCAAGGAACTGCGCCGCTGGCTGCGCCGCCTGCACGACGAGCTGCACATCACCAGCATCTTCGTCACGCATGACCAGGAAGAGGCGCTGGAAGTCGCCGACCGGGTCGTGCTGATGGATCACGGCCGCGTCGAGCAGGTCGGCTCGCCGATCGAGGTCTACCAGCGTCCGGCGACGCCCTTCGTCTACGGCTTCCTCGGGGCGGTCAACCGCTTCGAAGGCCGCGTGGACAGCGGCATCGTGCGCGTCGGCGACCAGACGCTGGCGCAGGGTGCCGCCGCGTCCATCGAAGGTGCGCAGCAAGGTCTGGTGCAGGCCTATGCGCGTCCGCACGAGCTGGTGATCATCCCGTCGCAGGATGCGCCGGGTCTGCCGGCGACGGTCGAACGCGTGCTGGCCTTCGGCGCCGCCGCGCGTGTCGAGCTGCGCGGCGCGCAGGGCGAGCATCTGGAAGCGGAACTCAGCCGCGAGCAGGCCGAGGCGCTGCAGCTGTCCGCCGGTCAGCACGTGCGCCTTCAGGCCTCGCGCCTGAGCCTGTTCGGCATCGATCAGGCCGCCTGATCGACATCGATCGACGAGCCGAAGAGCGAGCGGTCCCGCGCCCATGAACCTTCAACAATTGCGCATCGTCCGCGAGGCGGTGCAGCAGAACTTCAACCTGACCGAGGTGGCGGCGGCGCTGTTCACCTCGCAGTCGGGGGTGAGCAAGCACATCAAGGACCTGGAGGACGAGCTCGGCGTCGAGCTCTTCCAGCGTCGCGGCAAGCGCCTGCTCGGGCTGACCGAGCCGGGCAAGGAGCTGGCGGTCGTCGTCGACCGCATGCTGCAGGACGTGCGCAACATCAAGCGCCTGGCGCAGCAGTTCAGCAGCGCCGACCAGGGCCAGCTGACGATCGCGACGACGCACACGCAGGCGCGTTACGCGCTGCCGCAGGTCGTGGCGCGCTTCAAGGCCGCGTACCCGCGCGTGCATCTGGTGCTGCACCAGGGCAGTCCGTCGGAGATCGTCTCGCTGCTGCAATCGGGCGAGGCCGACATCGGCATCGCGACCGAGGCGCTCGGCAAGGACGACGCCTTCGTCACCTTCCCGTTCTACGAGTGGCGCCACGCGGTCGTCGTGCCGGAAGGGCACGCGCTGACGCGCCAGCCGCTGACGCTGGAAGGCCTCGCCGAGCAGCCGCTGATCACGTACCACGAGGGCTACACCGGCCGTGCGCGCATCGACGCGGCCTTCGCCAACGCGGGTCTCGCACCGGACCTGGTGATGTCGGCGCTGGACGCGGACGTCATCAAGACCTACGTGCAGATCGGGCTGGGTGTCGGCGTGATCGCGGCGATGGCCTTCGAGCCCGCACGGGACGCCGGCCTGCAGCTGATCGAGGCGAGCCACCTGTTCCCGCCCAACACGACGCGCATCGCGCTCAAGCGCGGTCACTACCTGCGCGGTTTCGCCTACCGCTTCCTGCAGGAGTGCGTGGCCGAGCTGACCGAGGAAGCCGTGCGCGAGGCCATGGACCCGGACGCCTGAGCGCAGCGTCCTGATGCGGCGTCCTGATGCGGCGTCTCAGCGCGGCGCGCTGACCGCCGGCTTTGCGTAGAAGTAGAACGCGTCGATCCGCGGACCGTAGCGGGCCTGGGCCTCCGGACTGAGGTGGGAGAGGAACTCGTCGCGCATGAACTGCCGCGCCTGCGGCGTGGAGAGCACGCGCTCCACCTGCTCGATGGTGCGCTTGCCCCAGGCGTTGCGGGGGCAGGCGATGCCGGAGATCACCGGACTGCTGAAGCCTTCGATCGGCACGCTGACGAGATCGGCGGTCGACACCTTGCCATTGACGCCAGCACCGCTCGCCCCGCCCGCATTGCCGGCGACGACGGCCGCGCGCAGTTCCTGCTGGTTGGCGAGCACGAAATCGAATTCGATCGTGTAATCCGCGCGGCCGATGGCGATCATCGACAGCATGTTCCCGCCGAAGTCCGAGGTCGTGTATTCATCGATGACGCCGGCCGGCCGCCTGGCCAGCAAGGCGTCGAGCGCGCGGCCATAGCTGCGTCCCGCGACGATCGCGCCGCGCAGCTGCCTGTCCGCCCAGATCTTCTCGAGGTCCGCGTCGCCGTCGGGAAGGCGCGGCACTTTCGCCAACGCGGCGCGCCGCACCATCAGCTGATGCGGCGGGATCAGATGGGTGTCGAAGAAGTAGGCGACGGCCTCGCGCTCCGGCGTGCGCAGCACGCCGAGGTGGCAGGCGGGCTCGCCGTCCTCGACCATGCGCCAGCTGCGCTTGACGTTGGCGATGAGGACCTCGTGCTTCGCCGGCGTTCCCCAATTTGCCGCCAGATAGTCCGACAGCGGCTGCGCCAGACCCCGGCGCACAGGCACCGACGCCGCACCGGGCGACGGGGGCGCCACGGTGTCGAGCTCGGGCATCAGCCAGGTGATCTTGTCGACCGCCCAGGTCGTGGACGGCGCGAACAGGGCGCAGGCGATCGCGAACGCGGCGGTCGACGACGGAAACGATGGCAGCAGGGAACGGCGATTCATCTTCTATGCACATGCGTCGAGCGCAGGAATGCTTATCGATTTTTGTTGGAGGACACGGAGCGCGCGGATTCGAATAATCAATCCGCATAAGCAATCCGCTTTCCCGAGATTTTCCGATGTCAGCGACGTCTCCCCGACGTCCTGCGACGTCCTCCGATCCCCCGACGCTTTCCGATGTCTGCCCGCATCGGCTGACGTTCCCCCCGATGTGTGGCCGACGATGAACTTCCAACAACTCCGATCCGTCCGCGAGGCCCAGCGCCGCAACTTCAACCTGACCGAGGTGGCACAGGCGCTGCACACCTCGCAGCCCGGCGTGAGCCGACAGATCCGCGAGCTCGAGGACGAGCTCGGCATCGACATCTTCATCCGTGCCGGCAAACGGCTCACCGGGCTCACGGAGCCGGGCCGCAACGTGATGCCCATCGTCGAGCGGCTGCTGCGCGAAGCCGAGAACCTGCGCCGCGCCGGCGAGGACTTCGCCCGCGCCGACAGCGGTCACCTGCGCATCGCGGCGACGCACAGCCAGGCGCGCTACGCGCTGCCGCCGGCGGTGCGCGACTTCCGCGAATCGCATCCGGAGGTCAGCCTGCAGTTCACGCAGGGCTCGCCGCAACAGGTCGCGCGGCTGCTGATCGACGGCGAGGCCGACATCGGCATCGCCACCGAAGCGCTCGCGCTGCATCCGCAGCTGCTGACGCTGCCCTGCTACCGCTGGACCCACACGGTGCTGGTGCCGCCGGGCCATCCGCTGGAGGCCGAAGCCGCCGCCGGCACCGTGCTGACGCTGGAGCGCATCGCCGAGTTCCCGGTCATCACCTACGAGACCGGCTACACCGGCCGCTCGCACATCGACGAGGCGTTCGCGACGGCGGGACTGGACCTGAACGTCGTGCTGGTCGCGATGGACGCGGACGTGATCAAGACCTACGTCGAGCTGGGCCTGGGCGTGGGCATCGTCGCCGCGATCGCCTACGACGAGGAACGCGACCGCCACCTGCGCGCGATCGACGCGCGCCACCTGTTCGCGGACAACCTGACGCGGCTGGCGGTGCGGCGTGACGCCTACCTGCGCGACTACGTCTACGCGTTCATCGAGACCTTCGCGCCGCCGCTGTCGCGCGAGCTGGTGGAGCAGGCGCGGGTCTCGCCCAACGGGTCGGATTGACCCGTTCGAGCCACCGCCTTGGGGTCGCCGCCTGTACGCCTCACTCGTTGGCGGGGCTCTCGGCCTTCTTCTTTTCAGCACCCGGTCTGTCTCTCCGGCCGCCGATGCGCAGGCCGCCGAAATAGCTCAACAAGCCGTAGAACAGGATCCCAAACGCGAGGGACAGGCTGCCGGGAAATTCATTTGGCAAGAGGTAGTGCAGCAATAGCGCGCCGACGACGATCGCCAACCCGTACCCGACCTTGTGTTTCATCTATTCCGCCTTCTTCTTTTCAGGATGGACCAAGTTGTAGGCGATGGTCAGCAACAGCCGGATTCGTTCCACGCCGTAGCTCACCGGCGCCATCGGCGCATACCGATCGCCACTGAGCAGGACCGCCGCAGGCGCACCGGTCAGCCCCAATGAATTGAAGAGCACCTTCTTCTCATCGAGAAGCACGCCATCGTGGTTCTCTCCTTCGGCCGCTTCAGGCCTGGAGCCGTAGACGATCCAGATGGAAAAGCTCGGCGTGAAACTGGCCTTGAACACGCCGATGTAAGGCAGCAGCTGCCGGCAGTACGAGCAGTTCTCCGACACGAACACCACCAGGGCCACCCGATTCCGCTCAAATGCGTTCTTCAACAGGATCGGCTGCTCTCCCTGGTATCCCAGCGGCATGTCGGGATCGAGCGTCCGGGGGCTGATCTCTTTTCGGGCACCCGGCATCGCCGGGCTTTCGGCGGGGTGTGGAATCCGTTCCGGTCCCTCCGGCGAATACGCGATGGAAGTCAAGGCCTCCCTCAGGATCAGGATCGCAGCAAGACCCCAGGTGAAGATCCAAACCGTGGAAGTGTGCGAAGGCAGGGGATTCGGTTCCGCCCGCCGCAAGGTGAGGTCGACCATCAGATGAAGCGCGGCGATTCCAGAGATCGCCAAGCGAAGCAGCTGCTGGTGACGAGTGCTGGCCGGCGTGTACGAGCCGACGCAATCGCAGGCTTTGCCTTGCCACAGACCCAGCAAGGCAATTAGCAGAGCGAACCCAGCTGCCAGCCCCGGCAACAAGCTGTTCCTCGGCGCGACGAACCAGGCCGCAAGCAGAATTTCGAAGGTCGCGAACACGCGCGTCCGGGCCACCTGCTCGAAGCGGGACAACGGCGCGGCGAGGTCCGACTTGACGCCCGATCGTTTCAAGAGCGCCGCGGAACCGGCGACCGAAAACACGAGGAAGAGCAGCGCGCTGGTGAGCACCAGGGATATGTCGAGCAGTTGAAGCAACATGCGAGTCTTGGCGCGTTTTCCTGGATCTTCAGGAGATCCAGTGGATGGCGGAGAGCCACGAACACCCGTTGTCATCGCCGGCCAGCCCAATCGATGGATTGCCGTGCGCTTCTTGAGAGATTCGGGCCCGCCGCTTCAGTCTCCCGTTCGGGGGAGTTTCAGTTCAGTTCACGCTCGACGATCAGTCGCAGAGCGCGGCGCCAACACGGCCGCCGATTGCACCGCCGAGCGTCGCGCCAACGATCACACCAGCAGGGCCGCCAGGGGCAAACAGCACACCCCCGAGGCCGCCATAGAAGCCGGTGACCACGTCCGTGCAAATGCCTGCTCCGGCCACTTGGCCGATTTCCTGCTCGGTCATTTCGATGAAGCTGAAGTCGTTCTCGACGGCAGCGTCCATGAAGTTTGCTTGGTTCATCTTTTCATCTCTCAATATGCTCAACTGATGCGGGTGAGCGTTCCGATTCCATCGAATGATTCGACGCAATGAGGTGTCGCCAGTGGCGAATGTGGTGGGTGCGGCACTGCCGCGCGATGTCAACCGGCCATCGTCAGGGCGGGGGCGGTGACGTCTTCCAGGTGGAGGCCTCCCGGCACGAGGCGAATCACGCGCTCGGCAGATGCGATGGTTTCGACGCGGTGCGCCACCATGATCTTGGTGATCTCCAGGTCTCTGACGGCCGCGTTCACCAGGCTCTCACGTTCGACATCGAGATGACTGGTGGCCTCATCCAGGAAAAGAATCTTGGGGTTCTTGTAGAGGGCACGCGCCAGCAGGATGCGTTGTTTCTGGCCGCCCGACAGGCTGGTGCCCATGTCACCCACCAGCGTGTTGTAGTTCATGGGCATCTGCATGACCTCATGGTGAATGGCGGCCAGATGCGCGCACCCCGCTACTCGCGTCATGTCCGGCTTCTGGTCGAAGAAGGCGATGTTGTCGGCGAGCGAGCCGGCCAGGAGCTGGTCGTCCTGCATCACGACGCCGATGTGCTCGCGATAGGCCCTGTTTCCCAATTGATGAAGCGGCACACCACCGTAGGTGATCTCGCCCCGGCAGGGTTGCAGCAGACCCAGCATCAGCTTGACCAGGGTGGTCTTGCCGCAACCCGACGGTCCGGTCAACGCCACCGATTGGCCGGCTTCGAATCTGAGATTCACGCCCTGCAGCAGCCAAGGTTCCGCGTCGGAATAGCGGAACCAGAGGTCCCTGATCTCCAGCGCGCTTCCCTGCGGTGCCGCGGCAACGTTGTTCGCGCCCTCTGGTTCCGGCGCGGTGAGCACGACGTCGGCCAGGCGCTCTCCCTGCACCCGCAACATGCTCAGCTCGATGAGCTTGTCGATCAACGAGGTCAGGCGTTGGCTGAACGTGGTCTTGTAGCTCACGAACGCCATCAGCATGCCGACCGAGAAGGCGCCGTCCATCACAAGGCGTGCGCCCAGCCAGACAACCGCGATGTTTTCGAGCCCGGCCACCAGCAGCTGGGTGGTCTGCATGTTGAGGGTGATCTTCTGAGCCGCGACGCCGCGATTCATCGAGTCGACCACGGCGTTGAGCCAGCGTGCCCGCCGTTCCTGCTCATGGTTGAACAGCTTGATGGCCCGCACGCCGCGAACCGACTCCAGGAGCAGGCTCTGCTCCCTGGCGGACATGACGATCTGCTCCTCGGTGGCCTCCCGCAGTGGCCGGAAGGCCAGCCATCGCGCCGCGCCGTAGATCGCGATCGACACCATCACCACGGCGGTCAGCCAGAGGCTGTAATAGCTCATGATGATCAGCATGGCGAGCGCCATGAAGCCGTCGACGAATGCTTCCACGAAACTGTTGGACAGCGCCTTCTGGATGGTGCCGACCGACTGGAAACGGGAGATCACGTCGCCCAGATGCCGCTTCTCGAAATAGCTCACCGGCAGCTTGAGCAGATGGGTAAACACATTGGCAACCCATTGCAGGTTCAGATGGGTCGCCATGTAGAGCACGGCCCACGAGCGGACCCAGCCGATCAGCGTCTGAAGCAGGAGCAGGAGACCGAACCCGGAGGCCAGCAGCGTCAGCAGGTCGCGGTCAAGGGAAAGGATCACCCCATCGATGACCCACTGCATGAAAAACGGGGCGACCAGGGCCAGGATCTCCAGCACCGTCGTGAGCAGGAAGATCTGGATCAGGGAGCGCTTCAACCCCGTCACCTCGCCCATGAGCTGTCGCAGGCCGATACGGGGAGGCGCCTGTCTCTTCTCGAAGTCGGACGTCGGTCTCAGCTCCAGCGCTACGCCGGTGAAATGCGCCGAGACCTCCTCCATGCTCAGTCGCAATTCTCCCCGTGCCGGATCGTGGATCACCAGGCCCTTGCCTGCCCGCAGCACCTGCTTCAAGACCACGAAGTGATTCATGTCCCAATGCAAGATGCAGGGGGCCTGGAGTCTGCCCAACTGCGGCAGTTCCAGCTTCAGCGCGCGCGCAGCGAAGTTCAGCGACGAAGCCATGTCCATCACGTTCTTGAGCGCCACGCCTTTGAGGCTGATGCTGAAGCGCTGACGCAGCGTGGCCAGATCGGTTTGATGCCCATGGAACCCCGCGACCATGGCCAGGCAAGCCAGGCCGCATTCCGTTGCCTCGGTCTGCACGATGAGCGGCAATCTCTGGCCGTGCCGGAAATTGAGGCGATCGGTCAAGATCCGTGCCGAGGAGACAAGGGCTGCCGCGCGGGCTCCGCTGTCCTTCGCGGGAAGGGCCGTCACAGCTTGCCCCTCAAGGTCGTCAGCGGCTCCAACACCCACTCGATCAACCGACGACTGTCCTGCAGGATGTCCGCCTGCAGTTGCATGCCGTCGCTGAGTGCCACGGGCTTGCCATAGGCCGTCACCTGCTGGGCCGCCAGCTTGACGGTGATGCGATAGAGGCCTTCGCCCGTTCCTTGCTGTCCCAGATTGGCCAGGCTGGCCGGCAGTTCCGCCGCGGGCAATGCGCTGCGCGACACATTCAGGACCACGCCGTCGTACTGACCGAACTTCTGATACGGATAGGCGGCATAGCGGATGCGCACCTGCTGCCCGGCTTCGACAAAGCCCGCAGCGCGGCTTGGTGCGAAGAGCTGGGCCTGCAACTGGGCATGGCTGGGCAGCAGGGTCAGCAGCGCCTGCGGGCCTACCAACTGACCAGGATCAGCATTGATGGCAGTGACCAGACCGTCGCTGGGCGCGGTGATGACCCAGCGCTGCTGGGACTGGCTGGCCAGTCCCGACTGCCCCAGTTCACTCACGGCGCGGCTCAACTGTTCCTGCTCGCGGGAACTCTTGCTGTCCAGTTGCACGAGATCGCTCTGCACAGAGGCCTGCTCCCGTTGGATCTGAAGCAGCGCCAGCTCGAGGGCTTGGAGTCGACCCTGTTGATCGAGAAATTCATCCTGCTTCTGTTGCAGGGCCGATTCGGAAGCGAATTTCTGCTCGCTCAATTCCCGATATCGGGCAAGTTGGCCCTGGGCAGACGCCAAACGTCGACCCTGGGTATCCACCTGCTGCTGGATCTTCTGGACCTCGACCTGCATGCTTTGCAGGCGCTTGGTCAACCATTCGCGCTGCTGCTCGGTCTGCTTTTTCTGCTCCCTGCGCTCATACATCAAGCTGGCCTGACGCTCGCGGAGTTGGGTCAATATGGCTTCATTCACCGGTTGGGCCGTTTGCGTGGCGGAGGTCTGGCCGCTCAGCATCTCCTGTTCACTGCTCAGCACAAACAACACGTCCCCGGCTTTGACCTGCTGCCCTTCGACGATACGTCGTTCCAGGATTCGCCCGGATTGGGCTGCGCTGACCTTGATCAATCCGGCATCGGGCGCAAGGATTCCCGCGACCTGAGCTCGCTTTGTGTACTGTCCAAAACAGAGAAACAGCAACACGGATAAACCGAGCAGAACTGCCAATCCGGTGAGCAGGCTAAAACTGACGGGTCGTATCAGGACGATATGACCAAGCCATCGCGCCTGTTTGGCGCGGATGACTTCTTGTCGGAACAACTGTGACATTCGAGACTGCGGAAGCGGGAAATCGGCCTCTAATTTCGCTGTCGCCCCGGTTCCGGTCAAGGGACAGATGTACTCCGCAGAAGCCGGTTTTACTGTGTTAGTAGGAATCTTGTCGATTCCCCGCAATCAGCCCACAGTTCCGATAACGCAGCGGTGGCGGGTGGAACTCCTAAACGGCAAGCAGATAGGCGCCGACAGCTTCAGCACGGCTGCTCACGTGGAGCCGTTCATACATGAGGGACAAGCGATTGCGGACCGTCTTGTCGCTCAATCCGAGGATGGCCCCGATGTCCTTGTTGGTCCGACCCAGGCTGAGCCAATGGAGCAGTTCAGCGTCCCCTGGCGCCAACGCGCTCAGGTCCCTGGATGGCACCCCATCTCCCGAGAGCAACGCTCGTCCAGGAGGGATGAAGTGGAAGGCAAGCTGATGCATGCAAGGTGAGAGCAGGCACATCATCTCCGCCTCTCTCGCGGCACTGCGGTTTCCTGCGTTGGAAAGCAAAAAGAAACTGAAATTCCGTTGGTCACTTTCCATCCAGCCGTGCGCCACGCTGTCCGCGAACTCCGTTGGCACCCATTGGTTGTTGCTTGAAGCAGTTCGAATCTGCGGTCCAACTTTGACCGGGGCTCGCGTTTCAAGCCACCGTTCGAGACCTGCACACTGTTCGAGTGCACATTGATATCCACCACCTTTGCTTGGAGATTTACCCGGCGCCATATACAACGAGCCTGCAATGGAAACTTCGTTCATGACTCGAGTGCAACGCAGCAACAGGAGGCTCTGATGCGGAATGATGGGCTGGACATGGTGCTCGTACAGCCTTTCCATGCCAGGCAAATTAGATCCCTTTGCAAAAACTTCGTGGAAAAGCGCGCCAATAAGCCATTGAACGTTAAGCATGCGCTCAGGTGCTTCCACGGCTGGCATCGTCAAACTTGCTGGAACGAGAAGAAATTTCCTGCTGGGCCGCGTCAAGAACAGGGAGCGCGCCCGACGATGGTCCGCGCGGCCACCACAAGCAATTGCTAACGAAAAGTGACATGAAGTTGTTAGTTTGAGTTTGTTAGTCGCCTCACGGCGAGCCTCTGTTCGCTCCCTGATACGAGTTGATCGTTATCAGCCTCCGAGCGCCAGGTCGGCGAAGATAAATAAATATCAACCCGAACCGCAAACAACAAAAAAAGCTTTCTACCTGCGTGCTTTGGATATAGCTCAAGGAGCAAGACGAGTGCTATTCGTCATACCGGCACAGTCAGACTGACCGACCCACCCCGATCTCCGCTGTGTGCATTCCCTGCTTAACAGGGCGGGCTCCTCATTCAGAAACGATGCAAAGCAAAGCAGATCTTCTTCGTTCCCTTGGACTGTGCGCTTGCCTACATTGAGCGCTCCCCTCCACCCCCGTGATGAGAAGAATCCCGTGAATCCACTTCGCCGCAAAGTCTCGCTGCTCGCCACCGCCGCCCTGCTGAGCGGTGCCGCGCTGATGCCCCAGGCCCATGCGCAGGGCTCGGTCACGCTGCTCAACGTGTCGTACGACCCGACCCGCGAGCTCTACCAGGACTACAACGCCGCGTTCGCGAAGTACTGGAAGGCCAAGACCGGCGAGACCGTCACGGTGAAGAATTCGCACGGCGGCTCGGGCAAGCAGGCGCGCTCGGTGATCGACGGCCTGGACGCCGATGTCGTCACGCTGGCCTTGGCCTACGACATCGACGCGCTGCACGACCACGGCAAGCTGCTGCCGGCCGACTGGCAGAAGCGCCTGCCGAGCAACGCCTCGCCCTACACCTCGACCATCGTGTTCCTGGTACGCAAGGGCAACCCGAAGCACATCAACGACTGGCCGGACCTGGCCCGCAGCGGCATCGACGTCATCACGCCGAACCCGAAGACCTCGGGCGGCGCACGCTGGAACTACCTCGCGGCCTGGGCGTATTCGCTGAAGCAGCCCGGCGGCAATGCCGAGTCGGCCAAGGCCTTCGTCAAGCGCATCTACGCCAACACCAAGGTGCTGGATTCCGGCGCGCGCGGCTCCACGACGACCTTCGTCGAGCGCGGCATCGGCGACGTGCTGATCGCCTGGGAGAACGAGGCCTACCTGGCGGTGAAGGAACTCGGTCCGGACAAGTTCGAGATCGTCACGCCGAGCCTGTCCATCCTGGCTGAGCCGCCGGTGTCGGTGGTCGACAAGACCGTCGACAAGAAGGGCACGCGCAAGGTCGCGCAGGCCTACCTGGAATACCTGTACTCGCCGGAAGGCCAGGAGATCGCGGCCAAGAACTACTACCGTCCGCGCGATCCCAAGATCGCCGCGAAGTACGCCAAGACCTTCGCGCCGGTGAAGCTGGTGACCATCGACGAGGTCTTCGGCGGCTGGCGCAATGCGCAGAAGACCCACTTCGACGACGGCGGCGTCTTCGACCAGATCAGCGCGGTGCGCTGAGTCCCGACGGACCCGCGCTTCACGCATTCAACGTTTGTCTCCTCGGTCGGTCTCGGGCGCTGTCTCAACGGCGTCCAAGGCAACCAGACCGTTCGCTCCGTGCGAGCAGCCCCGCCGGCCACAAGTCGGCGGGGCTTTTTTCGTCTCCCCGCCGGAATACGACGGGCAGTGACCAACTACCGGTCCGCGACCCAGGCCATGGGGGCGGCGCGACAGTCGCCCCCAGCGATCGCCGTATGCTGTCGCCCGTGAAGTTCCTCACTCCGATCCGCTCGCGCCTCGCCCCCATCCTGGCGCTGTCCTTGCTGCCCCTGGCCGTCCTCCTGCTGGCGGCTCCGCAGGCGCGGGCGCAGGGCCCCGGCGCAACACCTGCCCCCGCTCCGGCCTCCGCGCCCGCCGTCACGAAGATCACCTGGCTCGCGTCCGACCATGCGCCCCAGATGAAGGGCGCCGACGCCAGCGGCGTGACCGCGCGCGTGACCGCCTACCTCGAGAAGCAATGGCCGGGCGTGCGGCACGAGATCGTCTTCGCCAACGCCAAGCGCAGCTGGCAGATGATCGAGAACGGCGACGAGGTGTGCCGCGCCAACATGGTCCGCACGCCCGATCGCGAGAAGGCCGCCTACTTCATCAACACTCAGCTCACGCCGCCGCCGGGTCTGATCGTCCGCCGCGACAAGCTCAAGCGGCTGCCGCGCAACACCGCCGGCGAAGTGCAGCTGCCCCGGCTGCTGGCCGATCCGACGCTGCGCGGCGCATTGATCGACGGCCGCAGCTACGGTCCGGCGCTCGACGAGATGCTCGCCGCACGATCGGTCGACAGCGCGGTGACGCTCTATTCGCCGAAGGACTTCGGCGCGCGCGTGCTGCAGATGCTCAGCCTCGGGCGCGCCGACTACTCGGTGGAGATGGACATGGCGCTGGTCATGGCCGGGAATCCGGAGGACCTCGTCAGCGTGCCCATCCAGGGCGCCAGCGAGCTGGTGATGGCCGGCATCGCCTGCCCGCGCACGCCTTGGGGACTCGCTGCGATCCGCGGCATCGACAAGGCCTACGGCCGGCCCGAAGGCGCCGCCAACCTGCGGCAGGGCCTGATGCGCTGGCTCACGCCGGAGACGAAGGCCCATTACGCGGCCCGCTTCGACGCGTTCTATCGCGAACGCGCCAAGCCGTCCCGCATCGATCCCTGATCGACACCGCGGCGACCGCCGGCATCGACCACCGACATCAACGACCAGCAGCGGGGACTCGTCAGGACTGCCGCTCGACGCGGTTGCGTCCGCCGTCCTTGGCGCGATACAGCGCCTGGTCGGCACGCCCCAGCAGTTCCTCGACCCGCAGGTCCTCCGGCCGCAGCGCCGTCACGCCGAAGCTCGCCGTGAGCGCAGTCGGCGCCGAACCCTGCTGCAGGGCCAATCCGCTGACCTCGATGTGATGCCGCAGGCGTTCCACCAGGTGGGTCGCGTCTTCCAGCGAGGTCTGCGGCAGCAGCAGCCCGAATTCCTCGCCGCCGAGCCGGCCCAGCAGGTCCTGCTTGCGCACGATCTGCGCGCACAACTGCACCAGGTGGCACAGCGCCGCATCGCCGCGCGCGTGGCCCAGCGTGTCGTTGATGCGCTTGAAGTGGTCGACGTCCATCATCACCAGCGACATCTCCAGCCCATAACGCCGGCTGCGTGCCAGCTCCGCGTCGGCGTGCTCCAGGAAGCAGCGCCGGTTGGCCGCGCCGGTCAGCGCGTCGGTCGTCGCCAGGCGCTGCAGCTCGATCTCCAGCCGCTTGCGGTCGGTGAAGTCCACCAGCGTGCTCAGCACCGACGCCGCGCCGTCGTACACCACCGGCACCATCGACAGCAGCATCCACAGCTCGCTGCCGTCGGCTGCCAGCAGGCAGATCTCCTCGCCCTGCAGCCGGCCATGCTCCTTGAACTTCAGCTGCATGCGGTCCCGCTCGCCGGGCTCGCGGTAGAAGCTGATCGCCGGCTTGCCGACGAGATCGTCCAGCGGACGTCCCACGATCGCCGCCGACGGACCGTTGGCGTACACGATCAGCGCGTCGTGATCGCGTGTCACGACCATCGGGATCGGGGCGTGATCGAGCACCGCGCGCAGGCGCTCCTCGCTGTCGGCGAGCTCGCGCGTGCGCTGCGACACGCGGCGTTCCAGGTGGGCGTTGAGCTCCTGCAGCTCCGCCACCAGCCGGGCGTTGTCCACCGCGTTGACGACGTTGGCGCACAGCAGCTCGAGGAAGCTCACCCGCGCTTCAGTGAACACGCCGGCCGCGGCGGCGTTTTCCAGGTACAGCGCCCCCACCGTCTGCCCCTGCTTGAGCAGCGGCAGCGCCAGCACCGAGCGCGGCGGCGCCGCGTGGCGCTGGAAGTAGTCCTCCATCGTGGCCAGGCCGCGGGCGTCCACGATCAGCTCGCGACGGCCATCGCGCAGCACGCGGTTCATCAGCGCCAGCGGCAGCTGCTGGCCCGCGCGCTCCAGCGGGAGCTGCTCGAGCAGATGCAGCCTCGGCGACTCGCCGAGCGTCGCTTCCGCCTGGAGCACCCAGCGCATGGCACCCGCCGCGCCGACGGTGCCGCTCGCCAGCACGATCGCCGCGCGCTGCGCGCCGGCGTTCTCGGCGACGACTTCCAGCAATCGACGCAACAGGCGCGGCAGGTCCGGCTGGCTGCTGATCGCCTGCACCGCCTTCGTCAGCGAACTGAGGTCGGCCGCGTCGGCGCGGATCCCGTCGTCCCCAGAGACCGCAGCGTCGGTGCCACGCGACGGATGGCTGTCGTCGACAGGCTGCGACATCGCCTCGCCCGCCAGCGCCGGGACGCCCCATGCCTTCCAGGTCTGTTGCAGGCTTGACCGCGCCTGCGCGGCACGCACCGGCGCGCGATCCCGCCATGCGTCGACCTGTGCCCGCAGCACTGCCACCGCGTCCAGCGGCGTTCCGTGCGGTCCGGTCGCGGCATCCAGCGCCTGCGCGAGCAGCCGGTCGACCGCCTCCTCCGGCGCGCCGGTCAACATCGCCTGCTGCGCATGCAGCAGCGCGATGCGGTCGTTCAGATGTCCGGGCCCGGCATCCCGCCAACGCTGCAGGCGACGCAGCGCATCGTCCTCCAGCGTCTGGTCGCGTGCGCCGCCGGCCAACGCGACGCGCTGCGCCGCCCAGGCCGCGATGAACAGCAGCAGCGATTGCGCGTGCATGCCGCGCCCCGCGGCGAACAACGAGCGCGCTTCCAGCGCGAAACGCAGCGCGGGCTCCGGGCGGTCGGCGATGAAATGCAGCACCGCCTGCCAGCCGTGCAGGAACATCAGGCCGGTCTGGTCCTGCCGCTCGCCGTAGGTCCGTGCGAGCGTTTCCAGTCCCTCGAAGCCGTCGTCCGGCAGCCGGGGCTGCCGCAACGCGCGCACCAGGCCGAGCAGCGCGTCCTCATAGTCCGCCGCGACCGGCTGACGCATCGCTCGCAGGCGCTGGCCGTGCGTGACCAGTTGGTCTTCCAGCGCCGGCAGCGGCATGCCGGACAGCAGCGCATGCACGTCGTGCACGTACAGGCCGAGGCCCGCATGCCGCAGGTTGCCGAATTCGAGCCCGTTGCGATGGGTCTGCATCAGGCCGTCCATGCTCACGCGCAGCCCCTGCACCCAGTGGCTGAGGAAGGCGTGGAACGAGAAGCCCGCATGCGCGAAGACCTGCATCCAGCCGTGCCGTTCGACCAATTGCGTCGACATGCGGCCCAGGTCATGGGCGAAGCGGTAGTCGCCGAGGAACTCCGCGCACATCAGGCCGAGCACCGAGTACGCCGACAGCGCCTGCGGCACATGGCCGTGGTCCACCATCAGCCTGACCTGGAACAGCGTCAGCAGCGGCAGCAGCGCCGGCCTGACGATGTAGGCGGCCGCGGTCATCTTGGCGGCGATCGAGATCAGCAGCAGCCGCTGCTCGTCGCGCATCGGCGCGCGCGCCGCCAGCGTGTCCAGCCCGATCCCGGCAATCTCCTGCTGCAGGTCGGCCAGCAGCTGCATGACCTGCGCCATCGCGTCGGGACCGCCGGCGCGCGGCAGTTCCGCGCCGAGCAGCAGGAACAGCTCCAACCCCAGGTCGACGGTGTCCGCGAGCCGGCCTTGCGCATAGAAGGCCTCCATGCGGACCTCCAGCAGGCGCGCCCGCTGCGCGTTGTCCTCGGCATCGGCGATCGCCGATTCGAGCAACGCATCCATGCGCGACGGCCGGCCGGCCAGATAGGCCATCCGCGCCGCGTGATGCAACCAGGCTGCGCGCTGCGGTGAACAGGGCGCCAGTTCGAGCGCGAGTTCCGCATAGTCCGCCGCGGGCTCGAACGCCGCGGCGTCCATCGCCTGACGCGAGGCCTGGGCATTGAATCCGGCCAGCGCCTGGCGCTCGGCCTCGTGATGCGATTCGCGCAGCAGCAGGCGCGAGGCGTTCAGGTGATGCAGCACCGTGTAGGGCAGCGGCAGGTCCGGATGCGCGGCGCGATGGCCGTCGCGCAGCAGCCGGCCGATGCGCAGCTGCAGCGCGGGACGCTGGTCGGCCGCGATGCGCTGCAGCGCGGCCTCCTGCACACGGTCGTGCGCGAAGGCATAACGCACCGACTCGCTGGCCTGGCCCTGCAACTGCGGCGCATAGCGGTACAGCGCGCTGGCCGGCACCAGCAACTGCGCCTGCAGCGCCGGCAGCAGGTCGGTGGCCAGCAGATCCGCCGGCGTATCCAGCGCGGTGGCCAGGCTGTCGAGGTTGAAGCCCGCGCCCAGCAGGGCCGCCACGCTCAGCGCCTGCCGCGTCGTGTCGGGCAGGCGCTCGAGCTGCTGTAGCATCAGCGCGACGACGTTGTCGGCCGTGCGCGTCGCCGCGATGCGCTCCAGCGCATGGTCCCAGCGCTGGGCGGCGGTGTCGTAATGGATCAGGCCGCGACGGACGAGGTCTTCCAGGAGTCGGCGAAGGAAGAACGGATTGCCCGCGGTGCGCGTCTGGCAGAGGCGGGCGAGCTCGTCGAGTCCCACGTCCTCTTCCGCCGGATCCCGATGAAGGCTGTCGGCCAGCAGGTGACGGGTGTCGTCAAGTCCGAGCGGGCCGACGCGCAGCGGCACGAAGCGCTCGCCGAGTTGCTGGCGAAGCTCTGCGAGCTCCTGTGCGATCGGATGGCCCGGCGGGATCTCGTTGTCGCGATAGGCGATGACGAACAGCGTGTGGCGCAGCGTCGCGTCGTGCAGGCACTCGCGCAGCAGACGGCGCGACGCACGGTCCGCCCACTGCCAGTCATCGAGGAACAGGGTCTGCGGCTCGCCCTCGCGCGCCAGCGCGGCGAAGCCCTGGCTGACGGCGCGCAGGAAGCGATTCTCCGCCTCGGCCGGGCCGACCGGCATCAGCGGCGCGTCCAGGGCCAGCAGCGGCGTCATCTCCGGCAGCGCCTGCGCGAGCAGCGCGGCATTCGCGCCGAGGCGCTCGCGCAACCGGTCCCGCCAGATCGCCTGCTGCGGCGCGGTCAGGGCCAGTACTTGCGCGGCACGCTGGAGCAGCAGGTGCAGCAGCGGGCCGTACGGACGATCCTGGCCGTACTGGTTGAACTTGGCGGCCGCGAAATGCCCGCGCTGCGCGAGCAGGCTGCGTTGCGCGGCCAGCACCAGCGCGGTCTTGCCGATGCCGGAGAAACCCGCCACCGCCACCAGGCCGGGTCCGGCGGCCTGCCCATGCGCGGCGTCCTCGAAGGCTTGGCCGAGTTGCGCCTGCGCCGACTCGCGACCGTAAAGCCGCCCGCTCGGCTGGAAACGCACGGCGGCGTCGCCCTGTCCGGGCTCGAAGCCGGGCAGACCGCGCCCCTGTTCAAGCGCGGCCTCGCACAGCTGCAAGTCGTGCCGGAGCGCCTGATGGCTCTGGTACCGGCCTTCCGGCTCCTTGTGCAGGCAGTGCGCCACCACCTGCGACAACGGCGCGAAGACCTGGTGATTGCGCGACGTCGCCATCGGCGCCGCCAGCGCCAGGTGCGCATGCACGGCGCGCGCGGGGTCGTCGATGTTGAACGGCGGCGCGCCGGTCAGCGCTTCCAGCAGCGTGGCGCCCAGGCTGTAGAAGTCCGCCCGGTAATCGACGTCGCGGCTCATGCGGCCGGTCAGCTCCGGCGCGAGCGTCGCCAGCGACGCCTCGATCAGTTCGGCCCGTTGGACCAGCGGCCGCTCGCGCTCGATCTCGGCGGCCAGCCCCAGGTCCGCGATCAGCGCCTTGCGCGCCACGCGGCCCGCGCCAGGCAGCAGCACGACCTGACCCGGACCGAGATTGCGATGGATGAGCCCCTGTCCGTGCAGGTGCTGGAGCGCCTCGACCAGATCGAGCGCGATGCGGATCAGCGCCTCGTTGTCCAGCGTGCCGCGTCGCAGGCGGTCTCGCAAGGTCTCCGCGCCGAGATCGGGCAGCAGCAGGGCCGGTCGGCCCTCATGCTCGATCAGCGCGGTCGGGCGCAGCACGAAGGCGGGATCGAGACGCTGCGCCAGTTCGAATTCGCGGCGCAGCCGGGCCACCGCGGCGGGATCGGCGCGCGGATCGCGCAGGCGCTTGAGCAGCGCCGTGCTTCCCTGGCCATCGCCCACCCGGACGACCTCGCTCCGGCGGCCCTGGTGGAGCGTCCGCTCCGCCAGCCAGGCCCCTGGGTCGGTCGCCTCCCACGCTCGTCTGTCCGTCATCCCATCCGCTCTCTGTTGTTCACGGACTGTAACGGCTGGCCGCGACAGGCCCGGCTCAACGCTCGATCCTGGCCACGACGAATCGGGACAGAAGCGGAAGAATGCGACAGATCGATTCAGCGTCGTGGCGCGGGCGGAACGGACGGCGACTCAGAGGACCTCAACTGCCGTACTTGATCGAGCAGCCATAAGGCTTGGTGCTCGCATGCGTGATCTTCTTGCCGGCGGCCAGCTCGCCCAGCGCCGTCTTCACATACGGATCGGCCTTGGCGATGTCGTCGGCCTTCGCGGTGGCGATGCTGTCGATCCCGCCCTTGTAGACCAGCACGCCTTGCGGATTGACGATGAACAGGTGCGGCGAGGTCTGTGCGCCGTAGGCCTTGCCCAATTGCCCGCTCGGATCGAGCAGCACCTGCGTCGGTGCCGCGCCACGGTCCTTGTTCAGCTTCGTCGCCGTCGCGCCGTCGACATGGCCCTGCTGACCCGGCGCCGACGAGATCACCTGCAGCCACACGACGCCTTGCGCGGTCGCCTCCTTCTGCAGCGCCGGGATGTTCCCGCTGCCGTAGTGCTTCTTCACGAAGGGGCAGTCGTGGTTGGTCCATTCGAGCACGACGGTCTTGCCCTTGTAGCTGTCCAGCGTGACCGTCTTGCCGTCGGCCGTGGTCGCGCTGAAGGCGGGGGCCGGCTGGTCGATCTGCGCCTGCGCTTGCGCTTGCGCCATGCCGGTCATGGCCATCGTCGCCGCGAGCGCGGCACCGGCCAGCACGGCACGACGCGAAAGCGCGCCACGGAACGAAGCAGTCGTGGAAGTCATCGGGATGTTCATGACGGGGTCTCCAGGATGAAAAAGGCGGTGGAAATGAAGGGCCTGCGTGAAGCGGCGGCGGGCAAGGGCACTCAGGTAGCGCCGCCCCGCAAGGCCGTGGTGACGATGCCGGGTGTCAGCAGTTGCGGCAGCACCTGCGCGCCGCTGCCCGTCCCGGCGGGATAGAACAGGTACAGCGGCACGCCGCTGCGGTCGTGCTGCTTCAGCAGTTCGGTGATGCGCGGGTCCTGGCGGGTCCAGTCGCCTTTCAGGTAGGTCACGCCCTGCTTTTCGAAAGCCGTTCGCACTTCGTCGGTGGACAGCGCGACCCGCTCGTTCACGAGACAGGTGATGCACCACGACGCCGTCAGGTTCACGAACACCGGCTTGCCCTGTGCGCGCAACTGCGCCAGGCGTTCGGGCGAGTAAGGCTCATGGTCGACCGCCGCGGTCCGTGAGACACCACTCGACGTCGCCGCGTCCGGTGACTCCGAACCGCTGATCGCCGACAGCGTCGGCAACAACGCTGCCGCTGCCACCAGCGACGCGATCGCGGCGCCGCCACCGGTCCATTGCCAGCGCGACGACGAGTTCCGGCTCACCGAGCGGATCCAGCTGGCGAGCGCCAACAGGCCCATGCCCGCGAGTGCCACCAGCACGCCCATCGGCCCGGCCTGCTGCGCGATCACCCAGACCAGCCAGATCGCGGCCGCGAACATCGGGAACGCCAGTGCCTGCTTGAGCACGTCCATCCAGACGCCAGGTCGTGGCATGCGCCGCTGCAACGCGGGCCACCAGGCCAGTGCCAGATAAGGCAGCGCCAGGCCCAGGCCCAGCGACAGGAAGACGGCCATCAGCTCGACTGCGGGTTGCGCCAGCGCATACGCCATCGCCGCGCCCATGAACGGCGCGGTGCACGGCGTCGCGACCACCGTCGCGAGCACGCCGGTGAAGAAGCTGCCGGCGAGACCGGGCTTGCTCGCGAGGCCTTGCCCCATGCCTGCCAAGCCTGCGCCGATCTGCAGCTGGCCCGCCAGCGACAGGCCCAGCACGAACATCAGCCAGGCCAGCAGCAGCACGAACAGCGGCGAGTGGAACTGGAAGCCCCAGCCCACGTTGCCTCCCGCGCCGCGCAAGGCGAGCAGCACGCCGCCGAGTGCGGCGAACGCGACCAGCACCCCGGCGGTGTAGGCGAGGCCTTGCCGGCGGTGCTCGCCCGCATTGCCGTGCAGGAACCCGAGGGCCTTGATCGCCAGCACCGGGAACACGCAGGGCATGAGGTTCAGGATCAGGCCTCCCACCAGCGCGAGGCCCATCGCGGTCCAGAGGCTGATGTCGGCGTCCCCGCTGCCAGAGGACGCATTCACCGGTGATCCCGGTGTTGCGACCGTCATCGTCGGCGGGGTTGTCGACACCGGCGCCGTTGCAACGCCGGTCACCGGAAGACTGACTTCCCATGCCTTGCCGTCGACCAGCAGCAGTCCGTTCATCGGCTTGCCGGCGGTGGCGGGTTCCTCGCCGACGGGCACACGCAGACGCCAGTCGTCGCCGGCGCGATCGAGCTGTGGCTTCGCCGCGTGCTGGATGCGGCCCCAGTCCTGCGGCATGAAGAGGGCCTGCTTGACGCCGGACACGGCGGAGACGGGCCAGGTGACCAGGAGATCCCTGCCTTCGATCCGCGCGGCAACGGCGAACGGCGCCTTGCCCGGCAGCGCGGCACGCGCCGCGGACAGGCTCGACGCGTCGCTCGAGTCCTTGGCAGCGGCGGCGACGGGGAGCGACAACGACAGCGTCGCCTGCTGCGGGATGCATTCTTCCCGGCAGACCAGCCAGGTCGCTTCGGCACTCACGATGGCCGTGGAACCGGGGGCCAGGTCTTGCGGCAGGCGGACCTCGGTCAGCAGCAGGACCTGGTCCTCGTAGCCGTAGTTGGTGATGGGGCCGACATCGAAGCGCTTCGGCGCAGGCCACAGGATGTCGCCGGCGGTCGCGCCGGCGGGCAGTTTCCAATCGATGCTCGTGGGCTGGCCCGAGTCGCCGGGGTTCTTCCAGTAGGTGTGCCAATGCGGCGCGATGCGCTGTTCGAGCGCGAGCAGCACCGTCTGTCCCGGCGCCACCTGTGAGGAAGCGCTGATCAGTCGGACCTGGACTTCGTCCGTGGCGGAGCGATCTGCGGGTGGTGCGGCGTTCGCCGTTGGCATCAAGGATGCAAGGCTCGTCAGTGCGACGACTGTCGACAGCGCGGCAAGGGTCGACGCCGTTGCCGATCGCAGCAGGTTCACGGGAAGAAAGCGCATGGGCGCGATGCTAGGCAATGGGCTTGACCCTCACAAGGCGTCGCCCTTCCTTGTTTCCTTACTTCCACGATTCGGAGAAACCGGAAAAGCCGATATCTGCGAATGCCACCGTCCGTGACCCTCGCCAGAAACGCGGCGTCAGCGAGAGTGGGTGGGGCCGGAATGGGGCTTGGGGTCCCTGGAGGGGCGCCCCATGCCCCGTGGAGAGCCCGCGCCTGGCAACACGGGGTAAAGCGGCCCCAAAAACGCAAAAACAGTCATTCAAAACCGCTGAGAGCCTGACAACCCCTGCCAGGAATCCACGTGGAAATCAGCCGTTCGGAATATCGGGTTCAACGAGTTGAACGAGCAGGGTCAGGGACTCCTGCCACCCGAGATAGCAGGCTTGGGAAGGGATGACATCGGGAATGCCGTCCTGCGTGACCTGCATTTCCGTCCCGCAGAAAACCGGGGTCAGCTCGACGGTCGTGGCCATCTCGCCGGGCAGGTTGGGGTCGTCGAAGCGGCTGGTGTAGCGGAGCTTCTTTCCGGGCTCGAGTTCGAGGTATTCCCCGCCGAAGGTGTGCGATCCGCCGGCCGAGAGGTTGGTGAACGACATGCGCCAAGTGCCGCCGACTTTCGGATCCATGTGGTGCATGGTGCCGGTGAAGCCATGCGGCGGCAGCCATTTGCACATCGCGGCCGCGTCGGTGAACGCGCGATAGACGCGGTCCGGCGGTGCTTTCAGGACGCGGTGCAGACGGATGGTGAAGGGCATCGGAGTCTCCTGGATTCGTTCTCGAATGGAGATTCACCATAGCCCCGGAACGTGTCCGGCGCGAGACTCCGCGCCCCTGACAGGGATTCCCCGGACGTGCGCCTGCGAGCGGGCGGTCCCGCGGATCACGACGTGTTCGTGATCGGACCAGCCCGGCTCAGACCGAGAACGACCACTCCAGGATGCCGGCGCGTTCGGGTCGGCGCTCACGTGCGGCGCGGGCTCGGGCGGCCTCCACCCATCGCTTGGCCAAGGGGAAGGGGCCGAAGCCGGATTCGGTGTTGATGTGACCGACCAGGCCGATGTTGCTGTAGCTGCTGCCCCAGCGCGTGGCCCAGCGCAACGCGCTCGACGCGCTCATCCACGGGTCGTTCTGGCTGGCGATCAACGCCGTCGGACGACCGAGGCGTTGATGCGGCAGGCTCTCCGCGAGACCGAACTTGTCCGGCTCGGCCGGCGCCACCAGCAAGGCCTCCCGCACCGGCGAATCCGGATGACGCTGCAGGTGATGCGCCAGCGCCAGGCAGCCGAAGCTGTGCGCCACGACGATCCACTCGCCGGGACCGGCGTTGTCGATCCGCGCATGGATGCGCTCCGACCACCGCTCCAGGTCCGGATGGCTGAAGTCGCGCTGCTTCACCCGTTGGGCGTCGCGGTACTGCTGCTCGAGCCAGCTCTGCCAATGCGCCGGCCCGCTGTCGTGCAGGCCGGGGATGATCAGCAGACGCGGTTCCGCACTGCCGTTGTGCTGCGTCGCACGGAGAGGGTAGAGCGCCATGGCGATCTCCTGCTGGTCTCGGGCCGGAAGCTCACAAGGTGGCGATCGACACCTCGGTGGACTTCACCAGGGCGACGACTTCCTTGCCGACGGTCAGGTTGAGCTCCTTCACCGAGCGCGTCGTGATGACCGAGGTGACGATCAGTCCGGCCGCCGTCTGCACGTCGACTTCCGAGACGACCGGGCCCTCGACGATTTCCTTGATGGTGCCGCGGAACTGGTTGCGGACGTTGATGGCGGTGATGGTCATGTGAGGGGCTCCAAAGAAGATGGGGACCAGCTTAGGCAGCCCGGCTCATTTGCCGAACGAAGCGCTTGATGGATCAACATGCGGTGGTCGCATAAGGGCAGGGCGGGACGCCAGCGGTAAAGCGGAGGTAAAGCCGGACGCCATGCTGCGTGATGCGCCCATCGGGCACCATCACGCGGGAATCTCCGTTGATGGCTGTCATAGGGGCCCATGCACAATCCTGGATCCCCTGCCGGCCCCCGCCGGCGCATCGTTCGACACGGGTGTCCTGTCATGACCAAATCGTTTGCGCGCGGCCTGGCCGCGCTGTCCTTGCTGGCCGCCTGCTGTGGCCAGGCCTTCGGATTCGGCGCCGTCGGCCACAACACCGTCGGCGAGATCGCTGCCCAGCTGATCAAGGGCCATCGTGCCGAAGCCGAGGTGAAGCGGATCCTCGGTCCGGTCTCGCTGCGTGACATCGCCGTGTGGGACGACTGCGTCAAGGGCATCGACACCGGCAACGACTTCAAGTACGCCGTGACCGGCCGCTTCGCCGAATGCGCGGTGTTCGAGAACAACGCCGAGGAAGAAGCCCGGATGCGCGATTACGTGAAGCGCAACTTCGAGCAGTGCGAGCCCAAGCCGGGCGAGGAGTCCTGCAACAAGCAGTACCACTACGCCAATGTCGCGATCCAGCGTGGCCGCTATGTCCCGGGATCGATCGGCACCAGCGACCATGACCTGGTGCCCGCGTTGAAGGCGGCGATCCTGGTGCTGAAGACCGGCAAGCAGACGCCGCCGATGGATTTCAACGAGCGCGATGCGCTGGCGCTGGTCGTGCACGCGATCGGCGACATGCACCAGCCGCTGCACATGGGCTCGCTGTACCTGGATGCGGACGGCAAGCCGTATGACCCGGACACGCAAGGCGCCGATGCCCAGACGCACACGGTCGGCGCGAATGCCATCACGCTGCCGAAGCCGGACGGCACGCCCGGCGGCAACCTGCACAGCTACTGGGACGGGATGCCGGGACGGCTGAGCGCCGAGCAGCTCGCAGCGATGCCCGCGCTGGCCAAGGACGTGCCGCCCGCGACCGGCAACCCGGACGGCTGGCCGGTGCTGTGGGCGAGCGAATCGCTGCTGGGCGCGCGCGACGCATTCGACGGCATGAGCTTCGGCGCCCGCCAGCAGAGCCTGCGCGGCCCGCGCTGGATGGCCACGCCGCCGGCGGGCTATGACGCTCGCAGCCTCGAACAGACGCGCCTCAACGTCATCAAGGGCGGCGCGCGCCTGGCGCAGATGCTGGAGGGCATCTGGCCGGACAAGTCGGACACGGCGGACAAGAAGTAGTCTTTCCAACGCCCCACGAAGCCCCGCCATCGCGGGGCTTTTTTCGTCCTCTCGGACGATTTGTCTTGATGGGCAGGCCTGTGCACAACCCTGGGGATGAGCGAGGAACAACTGGCAGGTTGTCCACAGCGGTTCCGCGCCGCCGGAACTTGTTGTCTTTCCCTCCAGCGGTTGCCCCGGGTTCCGCCCACATCGTTGCCCTGTTCGCAAGTCGTTGTTCTGACAGGCAATTCGGGCATTGTCCACACGAACCCGCGAACACCTACTAATACGACCAAGGAGATATTCAATACAAGAAGATAAGAAAAGCGGGCGTGTCACACTCTCGGAATGTCTGCTTTACCTGCTTCTCCAGCCTCGCTTTTCACCGCTTCGGCGGGCTTCGAGTCCGCGTGTCAGATCGACGCGCTCCCTCCCGGTCACCGCTCACGCGGTCTCCACGGTCACAGCTATCTGGCCACCGTTCGCGCTGAGCTGCCGTCCGGCTGGGCACCGTTCCCCGGCGGCGAAGTCAGCGCGCTGCGCGATTGCCTCGAGCGCTGCATCGCCCCGCTGGACCATGCGCTGCTGAACCAGCACATCACCCAGCCCACCGACGAGAACATCGCCCGCTGGATCCGTCACCGCCTCGAGACCGAGTTCAAGGTCCCCGGCATCACGCAGGTCGGCATCCAGAGCACCGCGAACTCCGGCGTCGACCTGGACGCCAACGGGCATGCGCATGTCTGGCGCCGGTATCGCTTCCAGGCCGCCCACCAGTTGCCCAACGTCCCGATGGGCCACAAGTGCGGCCGCATGCACGGTCATGGCTTCGAGCTGATCCTGCACGCCAACCAGGACCTCGGTGAACGCGACCTCAGCATCGACTACGACCACCTCGACGAGCTCTGGGCGCCGTTCCATGCGCAGCTGAACTACCAGTGCCTGAACGAGATCGACGGCCTGTCGAATCCGACCAGCGAGCTGATCTCGTCCTGGCTGTGGGCGCGTCTGAAGCCGCAGTTGCCCGAGCTGAGCTGGGTCACCGTCTACGAGACCGGCTCCAGCGGCGCCAACTTCGACGGCGAGCGCTACCGGATCTGGAAGGAGTTCACCCTCGACAGCGCGGTGAAGCTCAACCGCGCGCCGACCGGCCATCCGCTGGCCGGCATCCACGGCCACACCTTCACGCTGCGTCTGCACCTCAGCGCCCCGCTGGACCAGGTGTTCGGCTGGGCCATGGACTTCAGCGACGTGAAACTGCTGTTCGATCCGATCTTCAAGGCCATGGACCACCATCCGCTGCATGAACTCGCCGGTCTGTCGGATTCGGACACCGCCAGCCTGGCGGCCTGGGTGCTGCAGCAGGCCAAGGCGCAACTGCCTCCGCTGGAGCGCGTCGACCTGTACGAGACCCGCGGCAGCGGCGTCATCGTCAGCCACGGTCCTTTCGAGGAGCTGATCCCCGTATGACCTACGCCGTCAAGGAAATGTTCTACACGCTGCAAGGCGAGGGGGCCCAGGCCGGCCGCGCGGCCGTGTTCTGCCGCTTCGCCGGCTGCAACCTGTGGTCCGGCCGGGAGCAGGACCGCGAGAAGGCGGTCTGCACCTTCTGCGACACCGATTTCGTCGGCACGGACGGGCAGGGCGGGGGCAAGTTCGCCTCGGCGGATGCCTTGGCCGAAGCCATTGATTCGAAGTGGCCCAAGGACGGGCAGGGCCGCAGGACCGGCACGCCGTACGTCGTCTGTACCGGCGGCGAACCGCTGCTGCAACTCGACGGGCCGCTGATCACCGCGCTGAAGGCCCACGGTTTCGAGATCGCCGTCGAGACCAACGGCACCCAGCCGGCGCCTGAAGGCCTGGACTGGATCTGCGTGAGTCCCAAGGCCGACGCGGAAGTCGTCCTGACGAAGGGCAACGAGTTGAAGCTGGTTTATCCACAGCCTCTGGCCTTGCCGGAGCGCTTCGCGGATCTGGCCTTCGACCACTTCTTCCTCCAGCCCATGGACTCCGTCCTGCAGAAGCAGAACACCCGGGCCGCCATCGCGTATTGCATGGACCATCCGCAATGGAAGCTGTCGATCCAGATGCACAAGGTGGTCGGGATCGATTGAGGCGGACGGGGAAGTTATCCCCGTTCCCGTCGGTGCTTGCACGAGACGGACTCCGCTGCATAGCCAACAACGCTGTGGAAAACTTTCTGGCAACTGGCCAGTTCTCCACAGGCCGACCCCGGTCGGTCCAGGTTGTTGGTGTTCCATGCAAGCCTAACGAGGCCTTCCACGCACAAGGTTTTGATGCTCCCAAGTCATTGGTTTTGAAGGAAATTTTCGACTTGTCCACAAAAAGTCGATCCCTCTACTAAGACGACTAAGGAGATATATAAAACCTTGATGTTGAAAACAGAGGCGGGAAATTTCTTTGCGACGTTGCTGTCGTGTGCCTGCAGCGCACACGGCGCTTGAGCAGCCCGCGCCGGACTTGCACACTGCGAAGCCATGGACATTGCCGACCTGCAAAAACGGCTGCGCGACTTCGCCGCAGCCCGCGACTGGGACCCGTACCTCACGCCGAAGAACCTGGCGATGGCGCTGGTCGTGGAGTCGGCCGAACTCGTCGAGATCTTCCAGTGGAAGACCGCCGAAGAATCGCGACAGTTGTCGCCCGAGGACCATCAACACCTGGGCGAGGAGATCGCCGATGTGTTGATGTACCTGCTGCAGATCGCCGACCGGGCCGGCGTCGACCTGCCGTCGGCCGTGGAGCGCAAGATCGGCATGAACGCCCGGAAGTACCCCGCTCCGACCGCATGAAGCGCACCATCGCCGTCATCGACTTCGAGACCACCGGCAACTCGCCGCAAGGCGGGGGCCGTGCCACCGAGATCGCCGCCGTGCTGCTGCGCGATGGCGAGATCGTCGGCCAGTACCAGAGCCTGATGAACACGGGCGCCTGGATCCCGCCGATGATCGAACGCCTCACCGGCATCAGCAACGAGATGGTCGAGGACGCGCCCGATGCGGCCAAGGTCATGCGCGAGGTGGCTGCGTTCACCGAAGGATGCGGCTTCGTCGCGCACAACTCGAGCTTCGATCGCGGTTTCTGGCTGCATGAGCTGGATCGTGCCGAAGCGGCGCCGCGCATCGCGCCGGAGTTCGCCTGTACCGTGAAACTGGCTCGCCGCCTCTACCCGGAATCGCCCAACTGCAAGCTCGGAACCCTGGCCCGCTTTCATCGACTGCCGGACAACGGACGTGCGCACCGTGCGCTCGCGGACGCATTGACGACTGCGCAACTGGTGCAGCGGATGCAGCGCGACATCGGCGTCGAACTCGCTGAATTTCTCGGGGAACTGAGCGTCGAACACGAGCTGCTGCTGCGATTGCAGGCCGTGGCACGCCCTCACTGGCACAAGGCGGCCACGGGTTTCGCGCGTGACTTCCGCCGGCACCTGCAGGTCTCGCTGGTCTGATGTTCGCCAGTCGTCAGTTTTGAGGCGCGGGTCGCCTTGATGCGCCTCGCGCCGATCAAGATCAGTAAAACATTTGCTGTCAAGGTGCCCGTTTGGTCGCATTGACTGGGACAATCCCGCCCTTTCCCCGAAATGCGTTTGTTCTCCAAGTATGTCGAGTATTCAGATTCGCCCGGCCACACTGCGTGATGCCAAGGCCATCGCCCAGATCCAGGTGAGTTCCGCTCAGGACGCGTACAAGGAGTTCTGGCCCGATAGCGCCCTCAACGGACTCTCCGTCGCTCAACGCCAGGCCTACTGGCGCGAGGCGATCAACATGTGCGAGCCGCAGGTGCTGGTCGCCCACCTCGACAACGAGGTGATGGGCTTCGTCGGTTTCGACCGCTCCCGCGACAAGGGCACGCCCTCCACCACCGGTGAGATCTGGGCCATGTACGCCATGCCCGCCCACTGGGACAAGGGCGTCGGCCAGGCGCTGGTCGAAGCGGCCCAGGAAGGTCTTCAGGAAGAAGGCTGCACCCGCGTCACCCTGTGGACCTACAGGAACAACGAGCGCGCGATGCGCTTCTTCGAGATCGCCGGCTTCAAGGCCGAGAACGACAGCGTCAAGGCCGTGGACGTCGAAGGCCGCGCGCTGGAACAGCTCCGCCTGCAGCGCTCGCTGGTCTGATCGCGTGCTGGCGAAGCTGACGTCCAAGAACCAGCTGACCCTGCCGAAAAGCGTCACCGACAAGCTCGGTCCTGTGCAGTACTTCGAAGTGCTGCTGCAGGCGGGGCAGGTCGTGCTGACGCCGGTGCGCATCCAGCGCGGCGATGCGGTCCGGGCCAAGCTGGCGGAACTCGAGCTCGACGACGGTGTCATCGCCAAGGCGATGGCGTTTTCGTCGAAGGCGGCGAAACCCGCCGCCAAGCGCGTGACGCGCGCGAAGATCGAGAAGCCCGTGAAGAAACCCGTCGCGGCGGCCAAGACCGTCGCCCGCAAGACCACGCGCAAGACCGCATGACGCGTCGATCGAAGAAGACGGCGCCGCCGGCGCTCGCCGTCATCGATCCGGCATTGATCCTGCGCGCGTTGCTGATGTCCGGCGGCGAAGCGCTCGGCCTGCGTCGTGCGTGGCAGCAAGGCGTACTGCGTCCGCTGGTGAGTCCCGACCTGGCGGCGACGCTGATGCGCGCACTGGCCTATCCGAAGCTCGCGTTGTCCGACGTGCAGCAGCAGGAACTGCTCGCGGATTTCCTCCCTTACGCGGAGGTCGTGAAGCCGGCGCGTGGCCCTCGGATCAGCGGCGTTTCAGCGCCTCATCAGGTGCTTGTCGAACTCGCGCTGCAAGGTGGTGCTTCACTGCTGATGTGCGACGACCTGGTGCTGTCGGCATGGTCTGCGAACAGTCGTAGCCAGGCGGCACGGCAACTCTGCACGGTGTGTGCGATGTCGGCATGGTTCCAGGTGTTGCCCCCTCCCAGCGGGACCTGTTGCTTTGCTAGATTCCGCGGTCGCTCATGTCCAGCTTTCACGACCGCATCCCCTCCAACATGTGGCGCGTGGTGTTCTACGAACGCCGCGGCAATCGCGTCCACATGGATCGCACCGGGCCTTGGCTCCCGGAGAAGTCGCACGCCCGGCAATGGGCGGACTGGTTCAAGGAGCAGGGCTATCACGTCGCGCTCCAGGACCAGAACGGCGGCCTTGAAAAGCTCCATGTAGGCATCCCAGGCTGAGCCCGGCGTCGGTGCTCAGGCGGCCGAGCGGAAGCCCTGACGCTCGAGGGCCCAGCCGTCGGTGGGCGCGACATGGCTCTGGACGCGCACGGTGCTCAACCGCTTGCTGGCGGCACGTTGCACCAGCTGTTCCGCCTGCTCGGGGGTCAGTTGTTGCGCGAAGTGCGTCCAACGCTTCTGCAGCAGCGGATCGCGCCAGGCGTCCTCGAGGGCCCAGCGGATCTCCATCGGGTCGGTGAGCGATTGGCAGCGCAGCACGCGCGGGACCAGCGCCAGGACGAACTTCGAGAAATCGGCGCGTTGCTGTGAGGCCATCAGCGCTTCGAGACGCGTGAGACGCTGGCTCCACCCCGGCGTCGCCAGTTGGCGTGTGACCAGGGCCTGCAAGGCCTGCACCGGGTTGAACATCCGCAGCCGGTTCGGCGGGAGCACCAGCATCGGAAGCTGGGCCGCCAGCTCGTGCGACATCGGCGTCACGAAGCTTGCCAGGATCGCCATGCGTTCCCAGGCCTCGGCATTCAGGCCACCGGCCATCGTCATCGGCCCCTGACGCAGGCTTTGGGCCATGGCCCAGCACTGCTGCCATCCGCGATCCAGCTTCGCGACGTTGGCGGCGTGGCTCATCAAGGCCAGGTTGCCGGCCGCATAGCCCGCGTCGTCGCGCACCCGATCGATCGAGCGACGTTGCGGATGATCCTGTTCGTCGTTGAACGCCAGGCGGCTGACCGGGCAGTACGTCGTGTCGAGCTGCTGCAGGTAGTTGGGCGTGACCAGCAGCGTCTCGAAACTGCGACCGCGCTGCCATGCATGCAGGCGCAGCGAGAGCCACAGCTGCGTATGGCGATGCGACTTCAGCGTCCGCGCACCGAAGGTCGATCGACCCAGCTGCCAGCCCTGCTGCAGCGGCGATTGGCGGAACAGCTGGTCGACCGGTGGCGTCAGCCCGTGATGGGCGTAGTCCCAACCCAGTTCGAACCCCACGCGTTCATGGCTCGAGGCCCCCGTGTCGTCCTTGGGCTCGAGCACGGCCTCGACCGCGGTCATCGGCAGGGGCAATTGCTGGATGGCGATGTCGTTGGCGTTGCGGCGGATCGTGGCGACCATGGGGGTGCTCCTTGAAGGCTTGGAAACCGGGGCCATGCGCAGGACTGCTTCAGGCTTGGGATCAAGTATTCAAGGCGGGTGGCTCATAGAATGAGCCACTCAACGGTCATCGACAGAAAGTTGATGGTCGGCCACCCGGATCTGTCAGCAGAGGACCGTCATGGACCGCACCGAACGCTTCTACAAGATCGAGATGCTGATCCGCAGCCGTGGCTGCGTGAGCTTCGCGGACATGCGGGAGTTGCTGGAGGTGTCGCCGGCGACGCTCAAGCGCGATCTGCAGTACCTGCGTGAGCGCATGGATGCCCCGATCGAGTACGACGCCGCCGAGAACGGCTACCGCTTCGGCCAGCACTGGCGCGGCCAGCGGCATGAGCTGCCCGGCGTCTGGTTCAGCGAGAAGGAGCTGCATGCGCTCCTGACCATGCATCAGATGATGGCCGGGCTCGACGAGAACGGCCTCCTCAGCCGTCATCTGCAGCCGATGCTGGACAAGCTCACCGGCATGCTGGGGGGCGACGAGGTCGAGGCACAGGAGATGACGCGCCGCATCAAGCTGATCTCGACGGCCCGGCGCCGGGTGCCGTCGGAGCATTTCGAGACGGTGGGAAGCGCCGTCGTGAAGCGCCGACGGCTGAAGCTGCGTTACCGCAAGCGGGGGCCCGGCGGCGGATCGGTCAGCGAGCGCGAGGTGTCTCCGCAGCGCCTGGTGCACTACCGGAACACCTGGTACCTGGACGCGTGGTGCCACGCCAGCGACGGGTTGAGACGCTTCGCGCTCGATGCGATGGAGGACGCGGCGGTGCTGGAGGACCAGGTCGCGCGCAGTCTGCCGTTGAAGGAGCTCGAAGGGGAGTTGGACCAGGGGTACGGGATCTTCGCCGGCGGCGACCCGCAGTGGGCGACGGTGATCTTCAGCGCACAGATCGCGGCCTGGGTCTCCAGCGAGGAGTGGCACCCGGCCCAGCGCAGCGAATGGCTGCCGGACGGCCGCTGGCAGCTGGCATTGCCGTTCGTCGACGCGACCGAGCTGCTGATGGATCTGCTGCGGCACGCCGGCCAGGTCGAGGTCGTGGCGCCGTCCGCGTTGCGCGAGGCCTACGTCAAGCGCCTCAGGACCGCGGCGGCCGCCGTGGCCTGAGACAGACCGTCCAGGCGCTCAGGAGCCCTTCCCGGGGCCTTCCTGGGGCTGCTCCGAGGCTTCCTCGGCGGCATACCGGGCCATGCGCTCGCTTTTCCAGTAGACGTCGTCGCCGCCCTTGCCGTCCAGGTTGGCCCGGTTGAGCACGCGCGCCAGCACGAACAGCAGGTCCGACAGCCGGTTCAGGTAGTGGCGCGGTGCGGTATTGATCGTCTCGTGCGCCGCCAGGGTGACGACGGCGCGTTCGGCACGACGCGCGATCGTGCGGCAGACGTGGGCGATCGCGGCGCTGCGGGTGCCGGCGGGGAGGATGAATTCCGCCAGGCGGGGCAGGGCGGCGTTGTGGTCGGCCAGCGCCTGGTCGAGATACAGCACTGCGGCATCCTTCAGCAGGCTGTAGCCGGGCATGCAGAGCTCGCCGCCGAGGTTGAACAGCTCATGCTGGATCGTGACGAGCAGGTCGCGGACGTCGTCGGGCAGCGGCTCGGCCAGCAGCACGCCGATCTGCGAATTCAGTTCGTCCACATCCCCCATCGCCTGCACGCGCAGATGGTCCTTGGGGACGCGGGTGCCGTCGCCGAGGCCGGTGGTGCCGTCGTCGCCGGTGCGGGTCGCGATCTGGGAAAGTCGATTGGCCATGGCGGGTGCCGCGCGGGCTGCGGAAGTGCAAACCCGGCATCTTGCCGCAACTCGCCCAGACCCTGTGTCGTGATCCCCGGGCGTCGTGCGTCGGCCCGGCCTGTCCCGTTCGTCAGTTCCGGCTGCCGCTGCGGTGGAACACCGGACGATGGTGACTCATCCCGGTCGTGTGGCCGTGGATGTCGTGGACCGTCTGGCGGGGAATGCCGACCGGCCTCGGGACGTGATGCGCCTGCGGGCGCGTGCCCGGTTCGGGTGTGTCGGCGGGCGCGCCGGGATCGATGTCGCGGGCCGCGACGTCGTTGGGCAGGTGACGGAGTTGATCCATCCACCAGACCTTCAGCCAATCCATGCGCAGGGTCGCGACCACCAGCAGTGCCAGCAGCAGGGCCCAGATCGTCCATAACCACAGATGGGACATGGCGGACTCCTCATGTCGCGCGAGCCAGCGCGCGGTGTGTCCATGCTGTCACTGTGCGGGTCGCGGCGCAAGCGCGACGATGCCAGCGGATGCGGCGACGGCGCTTCCTAGAATCGACGGGACAACACCGGCCGGGAAGCGCCTCTTCCTCGGACCGCGTGGAACCAGGAGACAGCGATGACTGCGCCCCAAGCACTTGGTGACCCACCGACGGCATTGCCGCAGACGCATCAGCCGGTGCTTGCGCCGCGCCCGATGCCGGCGGCAATGCTGGACGCGTTGAAGACGCGGTTCGGTGAGCGTTGCAGCACCGCGATGGCCTTGCGCGAGCAGCATGGCCGCGATGAATCGCCCTTCGATGTGCCGCCGCCGGACGCCGTCGTCTTCGCGGAGAGCAACGAGGACGTCGCGGCGGTGCTCGCGCTGGCCAACCTGCATCGCGTGCCGGTGATCCCCTATGGCGCCGGCACGTCGCTGGAGGGACATCTGCTGGCGGTCCAGGGCGGCGTCAGTCTCGACCTGTCCCGGATGAAGCGGATCCTGAGCATTCATGCCGAGGATCTGACGGTCACCGTCCAGGCCGGCGTGACGCGCAGTCAGTTGAATGCCGAGATCCGTCATCAGGGCCTGTTCTTCCCGATCGACCCCGGTGCGGATGCGTCGATCGGCGGGATGGCGGCAACACGTGCGAGCGGCACGAATGCCGTGCGCTACGGGACGATGAAGGAGAACGTGCTCGGGCTGACCGTCGCGACGCCCGAGGGGAAGCTGGTCCGCACCGGCTCCCGCGCGCGCAAGAGCAGCGCCGGATACGACCTCACGCGCCTGTACGTCGGCAGCGAGGGCACGCTCGGCGCGATCTGCGAGATCACGCTGCGGCTGTATCCGCTGCCGGAAGCGGTGTCGGCGGCGGTGTGCTCGTTTGAATCAATCGATGCCGCTGTCCGGACGACGATCGCGATCATCCAGATGGGCGTGCCGATCGCGCGCTGCGAGTTGCTCGACGCGCATGCGGTGCGCGCGGTCAACCGGCACGACAAGCTGACGCTGCGCGAAGCGCCCATGCTGTTGATGGAGTTCCACGGCTCCGAAGCCGGGGTGGCGGAGCAGGCCGCGACCGTGCAGGAGATCGCCGCCGATCATGGCGGAACCGGTTTCGAATGGGCGACGACGCCGGAGGAGCGCACGCGGCTCTGGACCGCGCGTCATCACGCCTACCTGTCGGCGCTGCAGACGAGGCCCGGCTGCCGCGCGGTGACCACGGACACCTGCGTGCCGATCTCACGCCTGGCGGAGTCGATCAACGTGTCGGTCGAGGAAGTGGAAGCCAGCGGGCTGCCGTACTTCATCGTCGGCCACGTGGGCGACGGCAACTTCCACATGGGGTATCTGATCGATCCGGCCCTCCCCGCGGAACGCGAAGCGGCCGAACGTCTGAGCGCGCAGATGGTCGCGCGGGCCATCGCGCTCGAAGGCACCTGCACCGGCGAGCACGGCATCGGCCTGCACAAGCAGGGCTTTCTGCTGCAGGAGGCGGGGGAGGGCGCGGTCGATCAGATGCGAGCGCTCAAACGCGCGCTCGATCCGAACGACATCATGAATCCCGGCAAGATCTTCGTCTGAAGAAACCCGGGCTCAGTGCTGCGGCGCCGGCACGCTCCAACGACGGGACACGTCGCCACGTGCGTTCACGCTTTCCAGCTGGACGCCGAACCCCCACAGGCGGGCGACATGCTTCAGCACTTCCTGGGCGCCGTCGTGCAGCGGACGGTCCTGGTGCTGCTGGTGCCGCAGCGTCAATGAACGGTCGCCGCGCAGGTTGACGTTCCACACCTGGATGTTGGGCTCGCGCGTGGACAGGTCGTACTGCCGCGACAAGGCCTGCCTCACATACTGGTAGCCCTGCTCGTCGTGGATCGCGGAGATCTCGTACTCCGACTGATGCTCGTCGTCCAGGATCGAGAACAGCCGGAAGTCCCGCATGATCTTCGGGCTCAGGTACTGCGCGATGAAGCTCTCGTCCTTGAAGTTGCGCATCGCATGGTCCAGCGTCGGCAGCCAGTCGCTGCCGGCGATCGCGGGGAACCACTCGCGGTCCTCGTCGGTCGGCTTCTCGCAGATGCGCTTGATGTCCGTGTACATCGCAAAACCCAGCGCATACGGATTGAGCTGCGTCATCGCCGGCTGCGCCACCACGTTGGTGTGCGACTTCAGCCATTCGATCATCATGCCGTCCGACAGGTAGCCGTCGTCGTACATGGTGTTGAGCAGCTTGTGATGCCAGAAGGTCGCCCAGCCTTCGTTCATGACCTGGGTCTGGCGCTGCGGATAGAAGTACTGCGCGACCTTGCGGACGATGCGGACGATCTCCCGCTGCCAGGGTTCCAGCAGCGGCGCGTTCTTCTCGATGAAGTACAGCAGGTTCTCCTGCGGCTCGCTGGGGAAGCGGCGCTTCTCCTCTTCCTTGGCCTCGTCCTCCAGGCGCCGCGGCAGCGTGCGCCACATGTCGTTGACCTGCAGCTGCGCATAGGACTCGCGGTCCTTGCGCATCGCCTGTTCCTGCGCCAGCGAGAGCTTCGCCGGACGGCGGTAGCGGTCGACGCCGTGGTTCATCAGCGCATGGCAGGAGTCCAGCGTCGCCTCGACCGCGTCCAGGCCGTAGCGCTGCTCGCAGTCGGCGACGTAGTTCTTCGCGTAGACCAGGTAGTCGATGATGGACGACGCGTCGGTCCACATCCGGAACAGGTAGTTGTTCTTGAAGAAGCTGTTGTGGCCGTAGCAGGCGTGCGCGATCACCAGCGCCTGCATCGCCATCGTGTTCTCCTCCATCAGGTAGGCGATGCACGGGTCGGAGTTGATGACGATCTCGTAGGCCAGGCCCATCTGGCCGCGCTTGTAGTTGCGCTCGGTGGCGATGAACTCCTTGCCGTAGCTCCAGTGGCGGTAGTTCACCGGCATGCCCACCGATGCGTACGCATCCATCATCTGTTCGGCGGTGATGACCTCGAGCTGGTTGGGATAGGTGTCGAGCCCGTAGCGCTCCGCGGTCTGGCGGATGACCTCGTGGTACTGCTCGACCAGCTCGAAGGTCCAGTCGCTGGGCGATGGCAGCGGGTGCTCCGGCCGCTTCTCCAGCGGCCGCATCTGGGTCAAGGGTGCCCGGACCCGGCGTCCGCCGTACTCGTTCTCACCGACGCCCATGCCGACATTGCGGCGATTTTCCAGACTGCTCATGGTGATGTCCTCCGGCACCGCGGTCACGCGGTCGCCCCTTCCTTCTTGAACAGGTCGCGGAAGACCGGATAGATCTGCGCCACCTCGACGGCCTTGCGCATCGCGAAGTGGTGCACCTCGTCCTCCAGCTTCGCGTATTCCTCCCAGAGGTTCTGTTCGGCCTCCGCCACCTGCACGTAGGCGTAGTAGCGGCACAGCGGGAGGATCTTGTCGGCCAGCAGCTCGCGGCAGCGGCCGCTGTCGTGGTGCCAGTTGTCGCCGTCGCTGGCCTGCGCGCCGTAGATGTTCCAGTCGCCTGCCGGATAACGCGCGCGGATGATCTCTTCCATCATCACCAGCGCCGACGACACCACCGTGCCGCCCGTCTCCGTGGCGTGGAAGAAGTTCTGTTCATCCACTTCCTGCGCCTGGGTGTGATGGCGGATGAAGACGACGTCGATCTTCTCGTAATGCCGCGTCAGGAACAGGTAGAGCAGGATGAAGAAGCGCTTGGCCAGGTCCTTGCGGCTCTCGTCCATCGAGCCCGACACGTCCATCAGGCAGAACATCACCGCCCGCGTCGTCGGCTGCGGCACCTTGATGCGGTTGCGGAACCGCAGGTCGATCGGGTCCAGGAAGGGGATGTTGGACAGGCGCTGGCGCAGCAGCACGATGCGAGCCTCGGTCTCGGCGATCAGCGCCTGGATCTCGGGCCGGCGCTTGTCCTCTTCCTGCTGGAGGGTGAGCAGCCGGGTCTCGAGTTCGTGGAGCTCGCGCCGCTTGCCCATGCCCAATGCGATGCGGCGGCCCAGCGCGCCGCGCATCGAGCGCACGACATGCAGGTTGGTCGGCGTGCCGTCGGTGACGTAGCCGGCACGGACCGTCTTGTACTCGGGCGTCTCGGCCAGCGTCGTGCGGGCGAGGTTGGGCAGCGCGAGGTCCTCGAAGAAGACCTGCATGAACTCCTCCTTGCTGAGGTGGAAGACGAAGTCGTCCTCCCCTTCGCCGGAGTCGCTCGCCTGCGATCCACCGCCGCCGCCCTGGCCGCCCTGGGGCTTGCCGACGCGGTCGCCCTTGATGTGCTCCGTGTTGCCGGGCCGCACGACTTCGCGGGTCCCGCCCTCGCCGTGGCTGAAGACGGGCTCGCTCAGGTCGCGCTTGGGAATCTGCACGTCCTCGCCGCGCTCCATGTCCCGGATGCCGCGCTTGTCCACCGCGCGCCGCACCGCGTCGCGGATCTGGTCTTTGTAGCGACGGAGGAAACGCTCGCGATTCCCGATCGACTTGTTCTTGCCCGACAGCCGTCTATCGATGATTTGTTGGAGGCCTGTCATGAGGAACCTTTCCGGTGGCAATCGTTCGGTTCAGCTCGACTTCCTCACGCGCAGATACCACTCGCAGAGCAGCCGGACCTGCTTCGGCGTGTAGCCCTTGTCGACCATCCGCTGGACGAAGTTCTCATGCTTCTTCGCCTCGTCGGCGCTGGCCTTGGCATTGAAGCTGATGACCGGCAGCAATTCCTCGGTGTTGGAGAACATCTTCTTCTCGATCACCGTGCGCAGCTTCTCGTAGCTGGTCCACAGCGGGTTCTTGCCCGCGTTGTTGGCACGCGCGCGCAGCACGAAGTTGACGATCTCGTTGCGGAAATCCTTCGGATTGCTGATGCCCGCGGGCTTCTCGATCTTCTCGAGTTCCGCGTTCAGCGACGAGCGGTCGAAGACCTCGCCGGTGTCGGTGTCGCGGTACTCCTGGTCCTGGATCCAGTAGTCCGCGTAGGTCACGTAGCGGTCGAAGATGTTCTGGCCGTACTCGCTGTAGCTTTCCAGGTAGGCGGTCTGGATCTCCTTGCCGATGAACTCGGCGTAGCGCGGTGCCAGCACCTCCTTGATGAAGCCGACGAACTTCTGCTCGGCCTCCTGCGGGAACTGCTCGCGTTCGATCTGCTGCTCGAGCACGTACATCAGGTGGACCGGGTTGGCGGCGACCTCGGTCGAATCGAAGTTGAAGACCTTCGACAGGATCTTGTAGGCGAAGCGCGTCGAGATGCCGGCCATGCCCTCGTCGACGCCGGCGTAGTCGCGGTACTCCTGGAGCGACTTGGCCTTCGGGTCGGTGTCCTTCAGGTTGTCGCCGTCATAGATCTGCATCTTGCTGAAGGCGCTGGAGTTTTCCGGATCCTTCAACCGGGTCAGCACGGCGAACTGCGCCATCATCTTCAGCGTGCCGGGGGCGCACTTGGCCTCGGCCAAGGAGGAGCCGCGGATCAGCTTCTCGTAGATCTTCACTTCCTCGCTGACGCGCAGGCAGTAGGGCACCTTGACGATGTAGATGCGGTCGAGGAAGGCCTCGTTGTTCTTGTTGTTGCGGAAGGTCTTCCATTCGCTCTCGTTGCTGTGCGCCAGCACGATGCCGTCGAAGGGGATCGCGCCGAAGCCCTCGGTGCCCTTGAAGTTGCCTTCCTGGGTCGCCGTCAGCAGCGGGTGCAGCACCTTGATCGGCGCCTTGAACATCTCGACGAATTCCAGCAGCCCCTGGTTGGCCAGGCACAGGCCGCCGGAGTAGCTGTAGGCGTCGGGATCATCCTGCGCATAGGTCTCGAGCTTGCGGATGTCGACCTTGCCGACCAGCGAGCTGATGTCCTGGTTGTTCTCGTCGCCTGGCTCGGTCTTGGCGACACCGATCTGCTTGAGCACGCTCGGCAGCCGCTTGACGACCTTGAACTTGCGGATGTCGCCGCCGAACTCGTCGAGCCGCTTCACCGCCCACGGGCTCAGGATGCGGTTGAGGTAGCGGCGCGGGATGCCGTACTCGCGCTCCAGCAGCGGGCCGTCCTCGACGACGTCGAACAAGCCGAGCGGGCTCTCGTTCACCGGGCTGTCCTTCAGCGCGTAGAACGGCACGTGCTCCATCAGCTGCTTGAGGCGCTCGGCGATCGAGCTCTTGCCGCCGCCGACCGGGCCCAGCAGATACAGGATCTGCTTTTTCTCTTCCAGTCCCTGCGCCGCATGGCGGAAGTAGGACACGACCTGCTCGATCGCATCCTCCATGCCGTAGAACTCGGCGAAGGCGGGATAGATCTTGATGACCTTGTTCTGGAAGATCCGCGACAGGCGCGAGTCGTTGCGCGTGTCCAGCATCTGCGGCTCGCCGATCGCTTTGAGCATGCGCTCGGCGGCGGTGGCGTAGGCGAGGGGATTGCGCTTGCATTCGTCGAGGTACTCCTCCAGGGTGAGTTCCTCGACCTTGCTGCGTTCGTAGCGAGCCGCGAAATGGCTGATCACATCCATGCTGACCTCCAGTGGTTCATTGGGAGGCGACGCGCGTCCGTGCGACAACGGACCTCGCATCGTCCAGGAAGTTCTGGCGACGTCCATGACTCAAGGCGTCATCAGAGCTTTCCGAGCTCAGCAAGCAATCAGCAAACGGCCAGCCCATGCTGGTCCAAAGTCCGCCACCGTGTGGGTGCGCCGATCGGCAACCTCAAGGACGGTGCGGCTTTTGGGTCATGCTACCCCCATCGGCAACGATGCGCGATAGCAAGACATGACCCCGTTGTACTCCCATGTTCAACGCCTGTGAAGCGCGAAAGTTGACGATCCCCCGACGTGGGGCACCTGTGGGAAGTACGAAGAAGACAGCACGCATCCCGCGTGCCATTCTTGTGGATTGGCTGGTCGGCGAGCCCCTGAGCGGGGGACCCGCCGGGATCACTCTTCCGCGCCGGGCGGTCGAAGTTTTTGCAGCAAGCCGTTCAGCTCGTCGAGCGAGCCGAAGCTGATCGCCACCTCGCCCTGCTCGCCACGCTTGGTCTTCTTCTTGACGCGGATCTCGACCTGCGCGGTCAGCAGGTCCGACAGCGCTTCCTCGAGTCTGAGCACGTCGCGGCTCTTGTTCGCCTTCACGCGCAGCAACGGGGCCTGACGGCCGCCGCCCTGCTGGCGCTGGACCAGCTTCTCGGCCTCACGCACGCTGAGCTTCTTCGCGGCGATCTCGGTCGCGCTGGTGATCTGGTGGGCGCCGTCCAGCGCCAGCAGCGCGCGCGCATGGCCCATGTCGATGTCGCCGGCCATGAGCATGTTCTGGACCGGCTCGGCCAGATTCAGCAGGCGCAGCAGGTTGGACGCCGCGCTGCGCGAACGGCCCACGGCCTGCGCCGCCTGGTCGTGCGTCAGGCCGAATTCGTCGACCAGGCGCTTCAGGCCCTGCGCCTCTTCCAGCGCGTTGAGGTCCTCGCGCTGGATGTTCTCGATCAGCGCCATCGCGGCGGCGGCCTCGTCGGGCACCGGCTTGACCAGCACCGGCACCTCGGCCAGTCCGGCCAGCTTCGCGGCGCGGAAGCGCCGTTCGCCCGCGATGATCTCGTAGCGGACCGCGCCGTCGGGCGCGATCGGCCGCACGAGGATCGGTTGCATGATCCCCTGCGCCTTGATGCTCTCGGCCAGCTCGTAGAGCGAGCCCTCATCCATGCGGGTGCGCGGCTGGTACTTGCCGGCCTGCATCTGCGCCAGCGGCAGCACGCCGGGTTCGCCTTCGCGCACCGCCGGTGCGTCGCTCACTTTGGGTCCGAGCAGGGCCTCGAGGCCCATGCCCAGGCCCTTGGGTTTCTTTGTCGCCATGGGGCGCGATTCTCCGTGATTCCGGGGGAGGGCCGTCAGCCCGATGTCGGGTGCCGTCCGCGGGGTGCTTCTGTCCGGTTCAGCCGCCGAGACGTTTCAGCAGGGCGCGACCCTCGGGCCAGGCGCCGAGGCCGGACGCGGTGTTGAGATGACCCCGGGGACCGGCCATCACGAACTCGGCGCCCCAGTCCGCCGCCATGCCGGCGGCGCGATCGAGCGAGCAGAACGGGTCGTCGTTCGATGCGACGACGATGGCGGGGAAGGGCAGCCGCGGGCGCCGGATCGGACGCCAGTTGTGCAGCTGTGGCGGCATCTCCTCGCGCTCGGTGTCCGGGGGCGACCAATAGCGCGCCGGCGACCAGGCGCGTGTGGGTCGAGTGCTCGGCCCACGCCGCCACGAGCTGGCAGCCGAGGCTGTGCGCCACCAGCAGCGCCGGTCGATCGTGCAGGCGCCCATCCTGCTGCAGCACGTCGTCGAGACGGGCCATCCAGTCGCCGCGTCGCGGCCACTCCCAGTCGTTCTGCTCGATCCGGTTGTCGCCGTGGACGCGCTGCCATTCGCTCTGCCAATGGTCGGGGTCGGAATCCAGCCAGCCCGGCAGCAGATAGACGGGCCGTGAGATCGGGGAGAGGTCCAGGTCATTCGGCGGAATGGCGTGTGTTGACATCGGTTGGCCTTATGCTTCGCGCTTTCTTCGGGAGGGTCCCGGAGGCAGCGGATTTTGCAGGAGCGGCGATGAAGTACGCGGTGTATGTCGACGGGCAGGAAGGCACGACCGGCCTGCGCATCAATGAATATCTGGCGCAGCGCGCCGACATCGAGGTGCTGCGCATCGACGCCGACAAGCGCAAGGATGCCGCCGAGCGCGCGCGCCTGCTGAATGCCGCCGACGTTGCCTTCCTGTGCCTGCCGGACGCCGCTTCGCGCGAGGCCGCGGCGATGATCACCAACCCCAAGACCTGCCTGATCGACGCGAGCACCGCGCACCGCACGGCGCCGGGCTGGGCCTTCGGTCTGCCGGAACTGGCGAAGGGCCAGCGCGCTGCGATCCGTGACTCGAAGCGCATCGCCAACCCCGGCTGCCATGCCAGCGCCTTCATCCTGGCGGTGCGCCCGCTGGTCGACGCCGGCCTGCTGCCGGCCGACGCACTGGTCACGGCGACGTCGATCACCGGCTATTCGGGCGGCGGCAAGTCGATGATCGCGGAGTACGAGGCGGGCGGGAACCCGAAGCTGATCGCGCCGCGTCCCTATGCGCTGGGCCTGGCCCACAAGCATCTGCCGGAGATGATGGCCCACACCGGCCTGAAGACGGCGCCGGTGTTCATGCCCATCGTCTCCAACTTCTACAAGGGTCTGGCCGTCACCGTGCCCTTGCATCTGAGCCAGCTGCGTGCGGGCACCACCCCGCAGCAGGTCCGCGATGCGCTGGCCGCGCACTACGAAGGCGAGCGATTCATCCACGTGAAACCGCTGCGCGACGCGGACACCCTGGCCGTCGGCTTCTTCGATGTGCAGGCCTGCAACGACACGAACAACGTCGACCTGTTCGTGTTCGGCAGCGAGCAGCAGATCCTCGTGATGGCGCGCCTGGACAACCTGGGCAAGGGAGCGAGCGGCGCCGCGGTGCAGAGCATGAACGTGCATCTGGGCGTGGACGAATCGCTGGGCCTGACCGGCCCGGACGTCAACGGCATCTGATGGCGTCGACAAAGGTCGGACCCCGTGAATGGCGCCGGGATGGCGCCGTTCCGCAGGACGACCTCGACGCCATCCGGGATGGCGTCATCGCCTACGGTCGCCAGCAGGCGCAAGGCAGCGATGCCGAGGACATTGCCGTGGCGTTGTACGACGGCGATGAGCTGATTGCCGGCGCCTCCGGACGGACTGAGTTCCAACGCCTCTATGTCAGCTACCTGTGGGTCGATGCCGACCATCGGGGTGAGGGCTTCGGAGGCGACTGCTTGCGTCAGCTTGAAGCAATGGCGTTGAAGCGGGGTTGCGTCGACGCGCTGATCGAGACGCTGCTGGACGAGACCGCGGAGATGTACGAGCACCTGGGTTACGCCTGCATCAGCCATGTGCATGACTTCGTGCCGGGCTTTACCCGCCACACGCTGCTGAAGGTCTGGCAGGCGCGGGACTAGGCGTTCACGCCCAGGCGCGAGGGTCGTCGCTGCGGTAGTGGTAGCGATAGGCCTGGAGGAAGCCCAGACGGGCGTACAACCGCTGCGCGGACACGTTGTCGGCCCCGACCTGCAGATACGCATTGAGGGCCCCTTGGCGGCGCGCTTCGGCCAGCAGGGCTGCGCAGAGCCGGAACCCGTGCCCACGACCGCGCTGCTGCTCCGGCGTGAAGATGTCGAACAGCCCTGCGATGCCGCCGTCGGGTGTTCCCGCTGGTCCTGGATCAATGGCCATCTGGCCGCAGGCGAGCAGCACGCCGTCCTGTGCCATCTTGAAAGCCTGGTGTGGGACGCTGGCCTGTTCGAGACGCCGCGCGTGGCCGTCTATCTCTTCCTTGCTGGAGCCGCGCAGTGCGCCGATCAGTCCGGCGTAGGCGGCCGGCGTCAGCGGCACCAGTCCGCCCGCGTCGTCGAAGGCATCCAGCGTTGGCAGCACCATCACGTCTGCGGGATCGAAGCGGGTCCAGCCTTTCGCGGCCAGTTGATCATCGAGATCCTCTGGTTGGCTGAAGGGGTGATCCGGAGAATCAGCGGCAACCCCGCCTGTTCGAAGCTGGGGCGGCACCGACGGAGAAGATCATCGAGGGGCAGCGTGCCTCCCGCCAGCGCATTGACGCATCGAGAACGCTTGGCCTTGCCTGGCGACAAGCGGAGCAGCCATCCCTCGACCTGCGCTTCACGTGGCGCGGAGGCCGCGTTCAGGCCGGCCAGTTCCGCGCGGCGGGCGAGGGCGTCCAGTTCGGGGGCCATCGTTCAGCGCATCGCGCCGACGCGCGCCACCATTTCCTTGGCGAAATCGATGAAGGCGTGCGCGCCCTTGGAGCCGCCGTCGAAGACGACACCCGGCAGGCCGTAGCTGGGGGCTTCGGCCAGACGGACGTTGCGCGGGATGACGGTGTCGAAGACCTTCTCGCCGAAGTGCGCCTTCAGTTGCTCGCTGACCTGCTGCTGCAGCGTGATGCGCGGATCAAACATGACGCGCAGCAGGCCGATGATCTGCAGGTCCGGATTCAGGTTGGCGTGGATCTGCTTGATCGTGTTGACCAGGTCGGTCAGGCCTTCCAGCGCGAAGTATTCGCACTGCATCGGGACGACCACGCCGTGCGCGGAGCACAGGCCGTTCAGCGTGAGCATGGACAGCGAGGGCGGGCAGTCGATCAGGATGAAGTCGTAATCCTGTGCCGAGGCAGCCAATGCCGTCTTCAGGCGTTGCTCGCGGCGGTCCAGTTCGACCAATTCCACCTCGGCGCCGGCCAGTTCCCGGTTGGCGCCCAGCACGTCGTAGCCGGCCTTCTCGCTGCGCTGACGCGCTTCGGCGATGGTGGCGGATTCCAGCAGCACGTCGTAGACGGTCAGCGACAAGGCCCGCTTGTCGATGCCGGAGCCCATCGTGGCATTACCTTGGGGGTCGAGGTCGACCACGAGCACGCGTTGGCCAACCTTGGCCAGACCGGCGGCCAGATTCACGGTGGTGGTCGTCTTGCCGACGCCACCTTTTTGGTTCGCAACGCAAAAGATCTTGGCCATGAATGGTCGGAGGACAGACTCGGGGGAGGGGCGGAGCTTAACCGATGGAGGCTGTGGGACGGATCCACAGCAGGCAGCGCTGGGCATCGAGCCCGGGAACGTTCAGCTGTTCCACGTGGAACACGGAGAGATCCGGCGCGCGCGTGGCCAGCTCGGTGAGCTCATCAGTGGGATGCTGACCCTTCATGGCTGCCCACACCGCGTCGGGTTTCAGGTGCATCCGCGTCCATTCCGTGAAGTCCGCCAGCGAAGCGAAGGCCCGCGACGTGATGACGTCGAAGGGTGTCGTCTTCAACTGCTCGACCCGCGAGTGTTCCGCGTGCAGATTGGGGAGGCCGATCTCGGCAGCGACCTGTGCGATGAAGAACGCCTTCTTGCCGACGGTGTCGACACAGGTGACGTCGGTCGTCGGATCGCAGATGGCGATGACCACGCCGGGCAGGCCGCCGCCGCTGCCGACATCCATCAGCCGCAGCGGCTGACCGGCGGCGTGACGACGCAGCGGCGGGATCAGGCTCAGGCTGTCCACCAGATGCTGGGTCAGCATGGCCTCGGGATCACGGACAGCCGTCAGGTTGTAGACCTTGTTCCACTTCGACAGCAGGCCGAGGTAAGCGATCAGCCGGTCGAGCTGTTCATCGGTGAGGCCGAGCCCGAGCGTTTCGGCGGCGGTGGCGAGGCGGGAACGGAGGTCGAGATCGGTCATCGATGAATGGAAGCAGGTGAGGTCAGGCAGCGGTCGGGTCGACGGCGGCTTGATCGGTGAAGCCCTTGAAGCGGCCCTTGCGCAGGTGGATCAGCAGCAGGGAGATCGTGGCTGGCGTGATGCCGGAGATCCGGGACGCCTGCCCCAGTGTCTCCGGACGATGCTTGCCAAGCTTCTGGCGTGCTTCGAAGGAGAGGGCCGTGACCAGACCGTAGTCCAGGTCCTCGGGCAGCTTCAGGTGCTCGAAGTTCGACGCACGGGCCACGTCTTCCTGTTGTTTGCTGATGTAGCCCGCGTACTTGACGCCGACCTCCAGCTGTTCGATGACGGCAGCGGCGAGGTCAACCCCTAGCGATTCAGTGAGAACCGCGCGGTTCACGCCAGCGCTCGGGCGGGCAATGGACGCCACCTCGGAGAGGGTATCGAACGTGACGCCGGGTCGACGCAGGAGGTCGATCAGGTTGTATTCGCGCTCGAGCGCCTTGCCCACCAGTCGCTCCGCATCGGCCGCAGGCAGGATGTTCGGATTGACCCAGGTGGACTTCAGCTTCTCTGTTTCACGTGAAACAGCGTCGCGCTTCCGGTTGAACGACTCCCAGCGAGCGTCGTCGACCAGCCCCAATTGGCGGCCCGCTTCGGTCAGGCGCATGTCGGCGTTGTCTTCACGGAGCTGCAGGCGGAACTCGGCGCGGCTCGTGAACATGCGGTACGGCTCGGTGACGCCCTTGGTGATCAGGTCGTCGACCAGCACGCCCAGGTAGGCCTGGTCGCGGGTCGGGAGCCAGGCGTCCTTGCCCTGCACCTGAAGCGCGGCATTCAAGCCGGCGAACAGGCCTTGGGCCGCCGCCTCTTCATAACCCGTCGTGCCGTTGATCTGGCCGGCGAAGAACAGGCCACAGATGGCGCGCGTCTCGAAACTGGACTTCAGCGCACGTGGATCGAAGTAGTCGTACTCGATCGCGTACCCGGGACGCAGGATGTGTGCGTTCTCGAGGCCGGGGATCGATTGAACGGCGGCCAACTGGATGTCGAAGGGCAGGGAGGTCGAGATGCCGTTCGGATAGAACTCGTGCGTCGTCAGTCCCTCGGGCTCCAGGAAGATCTGGTGCGAGTTCTTGTCGGCGAAGCGGTTGACCTTGTCCTCGATGGACGGGCAGTAACGCGGGCCGACGCCTTCGATGACCCCGGTGAACATCGGGCTCCGGTCGAAGCCGGAACGGATGATCTCGTGGGTGCGCTCATTCGTGTGGGTGATCCAGCATGGAAGCTGCCGAGGATGCTGCGCGGCGTTCCCCATGAAGCTGAACACGGGCACCGGGTCGAGGTCGCCCGGCTGTTCCGCGCACCTGGAGAAGTCGATGGTGCGACCGTCCAGCCGTGGCGGCGTGCCGGTCTTCAGGCGGCCTTGCGGCAGCTTGAGCTCCTTGAGTCGCCCCGACAGCGAGACCGCGGGCGGATCACCGGCGCGGCCCGCGGCGTAATTCTCCAGACCGATGTGGATCTTCCCGTCGAGGAAGGTGCCTGCGGTCAGTACCACCGCGCGGGCGCGGAAGCGCAGACCCGACTGCGTGACGGCGCCGACGACGCGGTCGCCCTCGACCATCAGGTCGTCCACGGCCTGCTGGAACAGCATCAGGTGGGGCTGGTTTTCCAGCCGCTGGCGGATGGCCGCCTTGTAGAGGATGCGGTCGGCCTGTGCGCGGGTGGCGCGGACGGCCGGTCCCTTGGAGCCGTTGAGGATGCGGAACTGGATGCCGCCCTCATCGGTCGCCGCAGCCATGGCGCCGCCGAGCGCATCGACCTCCTTGACCAGATGGCCCTTGCCGATCCCGCCGATGGACGGGTTGCAGCTCATCTGGCCGAGTGTCTCGATGTTGTGGGTCAGCAGCAGCGTGCTGACGCCCATGCGGGCGGCGGCCAGCGCGGCCTCGGTACCGGCATGGCCGCCACCGACCACGATCACGTCGAACTCTTTGGGATAAAGCATGGCAAGGCGTCCGGCGGCATCGGCGATCGGGTGGATCGTGGCCATCGCGATGCGCGCAGGGCGCGGAATCTGGCGATGGAACAGCCGGCTGGCATTCAGATGAGGGAGGCGATGATTTTACGCGGGGCTGTGGATAAGTCACTGCCCCAGGGCCATGCCTGCCGGACCTTGTTCGCGTCCCAGGCTGTCGCGCGGCGACAATCCGCCTCCCATGGATTGCCGCCCCTCCTGCGCCGCCTGCTGCATCGCCCCGTCGATCAGCAGCCCGATCCCCGGCATGCCCGACGGCAAGCCGGCGGGGTGCGCTGCATCCAGCTCGACGAGACCCTGCGCTGCAAGATCTTCGGCAGACCGGAGCGGCCCGCCGTGTGCGGCTCACTCCCGCCGTCCGAAGACATGTGCGGTGATTCGCGCGAGCAGGCGATGCGCTGGCTCGGGTGGATGGAAGAAGAGACGCGACCCCTCTGAGCTTGCCGTCGATCCCTCTCTGCAGGGAGTCGCCCAGGCCAGACCGGTGCCGTATCCTCTCGCCCCAAACAGGGAAGGGAGTTCCGAATGAAGCAGTGGGCACTGTGGCTGCCGTTGCTCTTGGCGCCGATCGACGGGGCGTGGGCAATCAACAAATGCACGAACAAGGATGGCACCGTCGCGTTCCAGGATGCGCCGTGTCCTCGCGAGGCCGAGGCCAAGGAGATCGACATCAAGGTGGCGCCGCCGACCTCGCGGCAGAACGTCGATCCCAGACTGCCGTCGCTGCCGAGCCTCGCCCGGGTCAGCGATCAGCGCGTGCACCGCGCTTCCCGGGCGACCACGGAAGTGGAGACCCTCGCGCTCAAGGCGCGGGACTGCCGCAATCATCTTTCTCTGGCCGGCAAGGATCGGAGCGACACCTGCAAGCGCCTGGCGGAGCAGACGGAGGCATTGCTCAAGCCGCAGGTCGATACGCTGCGTGAATTGAGCGAAGACTTCGAGTTCCGCCAGAAGTACCGACTCTATTTCGACCGTGGCGGTGTCGCTGCGCGTTCCGCAGTGATCGATACGCAGGCGATCAAGGAGATGCTGTCGGAATCGACGGCTTCTGCCGCGTCCGCGCCTGGGAAGGCCTTGCAGCCGAAGAAGAACGACATCCGCAGCTGAAGCGGGCGCGGGCGCCCGCCGCCCTGCAGCGCGGTCTGAAAGCGCGCTGACAGCGCACCCGCCGTAGAGTCGGAATTTCCATAAGACCACATCGGAGACTCCGCATGATCCCCACCGACGAGGACCGCCGCCGCTTCCTCCTGCAGTCCGCCGCGCTCGGCGCCGCGGGGGCCGCCTTGGGCACGTCGCTCCCCGCGCTCGCGCAATCGACCTGGCCCTCGCGCAACGTGCGCTTCGTCGTGCCCTTCGCACCGGGCGGCAGCAGCGAGATCGTTGCCCGCGCCACGGCTGCCGAGCTCAGCAAGACGCTGGGGCAGTCCGTGTACGTCGACAACAAGCCCGGTGGCGGCGGCAACATCGCGATGGGCGAGGTCGCTCGCGCGGAGGACCAGCACACGCTGATCCTCGGCCACATCGGCACGCTCGCGGTGAACCCGTACATCTACGACAAGCTGCCCTACGATCCCAACCGCGACTTCAAGCCCATCACGCTGCTGGCGAAGGTGCCCAGCCTCTACGTCGTCCATCCCGACGTGCCCGCGCGCAACCTGAAGGAGTGGGTCGCGCTCGTGCGCAAGAACCCGGGCAAGTTCAGCTATGGCTCGGCGGGCAATGGCAGCGCCGGACACCTGGCGATGGAATACCTGAAGATGGTCGCCGACCTCTTCATCCTGCACGTGCCCTACCGCGGCACCGGCCCGCAGCTGACGGACCTGCTCGCGGGACGTCTCGAGGCGGCCTCGGTCGGCGCGCCGGCCATCATGCAGTTCATCAAGGCAGGCAAGCTGCGTTGCATCGCGACGGGCTCCAAGGAGCGGCTGCCGCAGCTGCCCGACGTGCCGACGGTCGCGGAGCAGGGCTATCCCGGCTTCGAGATGACGCAGTGGTACGGCCTCTGCGCGCCGGCCAACCTGGCGCCGGCCAACGTCGACAAGCTGGCGGTCGAATCGGTGAAGGCGATCCGCTCGGCGTCGGCCCGGGAACGTCTGAGCCACGACGCGGCCGAGGCCATCGGCAACACGCCCGCGCAGTTCACCGCCTTCATTGCGCAGGAGCAGCAGCGCTGGAAGCAGGTCGTGGCCCGCGCGAAGATCAAGCCCGATTGACGGGAAGGAAGGGGGCCTGGGACGGCCTCCTCAGCGGTGCTGGACCGATCGCAGGTCCTGCACCACGCGTCCGCCCTGGAGGCTGACGACGCGCTGCGCCGCCGCGATCGTTTCCGGGCGGTGCGCGATGACGATGCGCGTCAGCGGCAGCTGGCGCAGGCTCGCGTTGACCAGCCGCTCGCGCTCGACGTCGAGCGCGCTGGTGGCCTCGTCCAGGAACAGGAACTGCGGCCGCTTGTACAGCGCGCGGGCCAGCAGGATGCGCTGGCGCTGGCCACCGGACAGGCTCGATCCCATGTCGCCGATCAGCGTCTGCAGGCGCATCGGCATGGCCTCGATGTCCTCGAGCACGCAGGCGAGCCGCGCGCATTCACGCACCCAGTCCGGATCGACGTCGAGGTCGAAGAAGCTGATGTTGTCGGCGATGCTGCCGGCGAAGAGTTGATCGTCCTGCATCACCGTGCCGATGCGATCGCGCCACGCGTTCGCGCCCAGCTGCGCCAGCGCGACGCCGCCGATACGGATCTCGCCGTGCTGCGGCGCATGGATGCCCAGCATCAGTTTCATCAACGTGGTCTTGCCGCAGCCCGACGGTCCGACGATCGCGACGGACTCGCCCGGCTCGATGCGCAACGAGCAGCCGGCGATCACTTCCGGTTCGCCGTCGGCATAACGGAAGCGCAGGGCGTCGAGCTCCAGCGCGGCGTCATGCGGTACCGCGCGGCCCGGCGCCTCGAACTCCGCCTCGGGCGCGGTCAGCACGATGTCGGCCAGGCGTTCGCCCTGGAGCCGCAGCATCTTCAGCGCGACCACCTTGTCGATCAGCCCGGCGACGCGCTGGCTGAACTGGTCCTTGTAGGCGAGGAAGGCGAACAGCATCCCCACCGACAGGGCGTTGTCCAGCACCAGCATCGCGCCCATCGCGACGATGGCCACGCGCTCCAGGCCGAACAGCAGCTTGTTGCCCTGCACCATGCCGAGCTCGAGCTTGCGGCCGGTCAACGATGCGTTCATCTGCTCGACGATGAGGTTGGCGAAGCGAGCGCCACGGTCCGCCTGCGCATTGAAGAGCTTGATCGCCTGCGCGCCGCGCAGCGATTCGAGGAAATGGGTGTTCTGGCGTGCCTCGTGGGTCAACGCCTCTTCCTGCGCGTCGCGCAGCGGCCGGAAACAACCCCAGCGCAGCAACGCATAGCCGGCCACCGCCGCCAGCGCGACGACCGTCAACCGACCGCTGTAGAGCACCATCATCGCCAGCGTCAGCAGCACCATCAGACCGTCGAGGATGGCCTCGATGAAGCTGCCCGTGAGCGTTTTCTGGATCTCCTGCACGCTGGAGAAGCGCGACCAGATGTCGCCGAGGTGGCGCTTCTCGAACCAGGCGAGCGGCAGTCGCAACAGGTGCGAGAACACATTGGACAGCCACTGCAGGTTCAGCGACGCCGACAGGATCATCACCGCCCAGGAACGGAGCAGGCCGACGCCCACCTGCAGCAGCACCAGCAGCGCGAAGCCGATGCCCAAGGTGACGAGCAGATCGCGGTCGGCGCTGACGATGACGCCGTCGACGGTCCATTGCAGCAGGAACGGCGCCAGCAGCCCGAGCAGCTCCAGTCCCAGCGCGAGGGCCAGGACTTGCGCGATCGAGCGCTTCAATCCGGTCACGTGGCCGAGCAGCTGGCGCCACCTGGGCGCGGGGGCCGGCGCCTTGCGCGCGAAGTCCATGCCCGGGCGCAACTCGAGCGCGACCCCGGTGAAATGCTTGGAGACTTCCGCCAGGCTCAGCCGCCGCTCGCCATGCGCGGGATCGAGCACCACGGCACGGTCGCCGTCGACGCGTTCCAGCACGACGAAATGGTTGAAGTCCCAGTGCAGGATGCAGGGCGTCTGCAGTTTGTGCAGCGTGTGCGGTTCGGCGCGTAGCGCGCGGGCGGTGAGCCCGAGTTGCGCGCCCATGCGGACCAGGTCGGCCATCGTCAGGCCCTTGAGGGACACCGCGAAACGGTCGCGGAGCTCGCCGAGCGTCCAGCGTTGGCCATGTGCGCCGGCGACCATGGCGAGGCAAGCCAGGCCGCACTCGGCTGCCTCGGTCTGCAGGATGACGGGACGGCGGCGACGCCAGCCGAGATTCAGCCGCGACAGGATGCCGTCGGGCGTGGCGCGCGTGACGGTGGCGCCGGGGGCAGGGGCATCAGACACGGCGGGCGAGACTCAGCAGCGGTTCGAAGATCCATTCGATGAGGCGGCGCCGTTCCAACAGCACGTCGGCTTCGAGCAGCATACCGGGGCTGAGCGTCTGGTCCTGTCCGTAGGCCTCGACCGACTGGCGTTGCAACTGCACGGTGATGCGGTACATCGGCTCGCCTTGCGCCATCGCGGCGGGGAGACCGAGCTGCGCGAGTTCCGCGGCCTGCAGCGGCGTGCGCGAGACCTGCAGCACCTCGCCCTGCTGCTGCCCGAACTTCTGATACGGAAAAGCCTGGTAGCGCAGCAGCACCGCCTGATGCGGCCGCAGGAAGCCGACGGCGCTGGACGGTGCGTAGAGGTGGGCCTGAAGCGGCGTGCGCGCCGGGAGCAGGGCGGCGAGTTGCGTGCCGGCCTGGACGACCTGCCCGGGTTCGGCCAGCACGGTGCTCATCTGGCCGTCGCTGGGCGCGCGCAGGACGAGTCGACGGCGCGCTTCGTTCTCGACGCCTTGCGCCTGCAGCGCGGCGATGTCGCGTGCCAGTTCCCCCAGCTGGACCTGGGACTTCAAGGGGATCGCCTGAAGCTCAGCTTGCAAGCCCAACGCCTCCCGCTGCAGGTTCTCGCGCTCTCGCGCCAGTGCCTGCCGTTGGGCCTGCAAGCCAAGCAACTCCTCCCGCTTGGTCTGGACCTGGGCACTCGAGACGAACTGGTCTTTCGCCAGCGATTCGAGACGTCCCAGGCTCTGCTGCGCCAGCGCTTCGCGCTGGGCATGCAGCTGCAGCTCGGCGTCAGCCTGCCGCAGCGTGGATTCGAGCGTGGCGATCCGTGCTTTCAGCGACGTCGCCTGGCTCTGCGCGAGCTCCCGCTGCTGCGCCTGTGCCGCGCCCAGCGATTGCTCGCGATCCTTCAAGGTCTTCGACAGGCCGTCGCCGGTCGGGTTGGCGCTGTCGAGCGACAACACGAACAGCACGTCGCCCTCGCGCACCTGCTGTCCGTCCTGGACGGGCCGTGCCATGACCGTGGCGCTCTGCGGCACGCTCAGCCGCATCACGCCCCGCTCTGGCACCAGCAGGCCGTTGACGCGGGCCTTGCGGGTGTATTCGGTGCTGAACAGGAAGGCGCCGACGGCGATCACGCCGCCCAGTGCCAGGATGCTCAGCCATTTCAACGTGGTCGGTCGATGCAATTGCACCGAGCCCAGCCAGGCCTGCTGTTGCGAGGCCTGTGCCTCGGCGCGGAACAGCGCCACCACGATTTGCTACGCCTTGTTGCGAACCTGACGGTTCGCGAAGCCAGGAGCGCTTACCAAGTGCCCTTCGGCGCGGGTTCGACTTCCCCGGCGGTCACGCTCACGACGACTGCCTGGCCCACCAGCCAGGTGCCCTTCGGGGCGCCGCCACCGACATGCACCAAGGACTGCAGGTCCAACTCGACCAGACCTTCTTCGACCTGCGTGTTGACGGCGACGTTTTGCGGTTGGGCTTGCATGAGAGGCTCCAGATTCGGTGACGTGCTCAGGAATTTGTTGAGCACGGAACGGATTGAAGCAGCGCGCGGACGCCCGCATAACTGTCAGCTCTTACAGTGTTTACAAGCTGACGGCGAAGGCAGCATCAGCGAATCAGGCCGAGCCGCAGGGCCTTGAGCACCGCCTGGTGCTTGTTGGAGCAGGCCAGCTTGTGCATCGCGTTGTTGATGTGCAGTACCGCGGTGCGTTCAGTGATGCTGAGGATGGCGCCGACCTCCCAGGCGGTCTTGCCTTCCATCGTCCAGTGCAGGCATTCGAGCTCGCGGGGCGTGAGCCGCGGCGATTCGGTGACCTTCTCTTCGGGCAGCAGGACACGCAGCGCGGTGTCCACCGCGTGCACGGCGAACAGCTGCAGATCCGCGACCATGCGGGTCAGCTGGCCCGAGTCGCTGGGCAGCGGCTGGTCGCGATCGACGCCCAGCACGAAATGCCGTCCCTCCGGCAGGTGCAGCGCCAGGCAGATGCCGGTGCTGTAGCCGAATTGCGCCTGCGATTCCCAGATGTCGCTGGCGCCGTGACGCGCGTAGGTCTGGCGGTCCCAGACGATCGGCATGCTGTTGCGCTTGCAATGCTGCATGACCGGATCGCGGCGCCCGAACTCCGGCGCGTGCATCACCTCGGCATAGCCCACGGGACAGTTGTCGATGGTGATGAACTCGGTCTCGGCCAGCGTGTGGTCGACGACCGTGATGGCCGAGACCGTCTGGAAGTCCAGCTTATGCGCGAAGCGAATCACCTCACTGCGGAACTCTTCGCGTGAGCGCGCTTCCAGGACTGATTGATAACCGCCTTGCAGCATTGATCGCTCCGGCCCTTGGCCGGCCTAGTGGGCCTCTTCGGTCGCCAAGGCGGACCTGTTCGCCTGTCTGTGATCCGCCACGCACCCGCATGGGCCGCATAGGTCACGTGACGCATTCACGCCCCTGACAGGGTTTACAGCTGGCGAGTCGACCGCTTCGTGACCACACTTCTGGTCAAGGGGAGAAGCAGCAACCGCCGATCCGCAATAGCCAAACCAAACAATTCTGACAATGACACCAGCTTGGATTGTGTACGCGTGGCCACGAATATTGTGTGATGTCCAGCGTTTGCCCCGCTTACAGTTCGCGCATTTGAGCACGCGCGTGTTGGTGACGGGAGACGAGGATCACCCGGCCATGGGGCAAACCCTGTGGAGCGGCGAATCCGAGTTCGGTGCCGCCGGCGTGGCGTGGGACTGGGTGCGCATGCCTTACGGGGTCGTCTCGATGGTCGATCCGATGGCGCTCGTGACCAACATGCAGTTCCTGAATGGCGAGGGCGAGGTCCTCGCGCCGATCGAATCGGCGATCCAGCTCAACGGCATCGTGCACATGCTGCCGTGGCAGGAGCAGGTCCAGCTGGCGCTCGCCACGCGCCACTGAGTGCGCCACCGGCCGCCCGCTCATCGCGCCACCGCCGCGCGCATCGAGCGGGCCACCAGGGTCAATCCGCCGATCGTGAGCAAGGCCCCCATGATCACCGTCGGCATCACCTTCGCGAAGGTCAGCGGCTCGCCCTTGAGCACCTGCATCATCAGCTGGTTCTGACCGAGCCCCGGCACCCACAAGTGCCACGATGCTTCCCCCCGGATTGACGATCGCCACCATCGGCGTCAGCGCGATGGCCGTGATCACGAGCGTCGTGCTGGCCTGGGCTTCCTTGAAGGTCTTGGTGCGGATCGCCAGCGCCATCAGCACCGCGGACAGCCCCGCACCCAGCGGGATCTGAAGCAGCAGGAAACGCAGGGCCTCGCCCCAGCCGAACTGGAACATCGCCGCGAGCGCGTCGCTGCGCATCAGCCACTGGCCCGGCAGGAAGCTGAGGTTGGAGAGCACCGCCACCAGCATCCCCGCCATCAGCACGGCGGCCCACTTGCCTGCCACGATGGCGGCATGCGGCGCGGGGTTGACCAGCAGCGGCTCGAGCGAACCGCGCTCGCGCTCGCCGGCGGTGCTGTCGAGCGCCGCGGTCAGCGCGCCATAGAGCACCGCCATCATGATGAACATGGGCAGCATCTGCGTGAGCCGCGTGGAACGTGCCTGCATGCTGGCGAGGTCGCGTTCCTGGACGTCGATCGGGCGCAGCTGCTGCGCGCCGATGCCGCGCATGGCCAGGGTCAGCGTGGTGCGTTCGCTGCTGAAGCCTTGCAGCAGCCGCCCCAGCGCGCCGACGCCGGCCTCGGCACGCTGGTTGGCGCTGTCGCTGACGATCTCCACCCTCGCCGGCTCGCCACCCGCCAGCAGCGTCTCGAAATCCGCGGGGATTACAAGCACCGGATCGGTGAGCTTGGCATCGCGCAGCCGGCTCTCATAGTCGGCGGGCGCGGTCTTGATCGTGTAGGTCTGGCGCTCGATGTAGTTGCGCAAGGTCGGCGCGTGCTCGATGCCCGCGACGAGCACCTCGCGCTGCTCCGCACGCTCCTGCAACGAGGCTGCGAAGCCCGACATCAGGGTCAGCATCAGCGGTCCCATCAGGACCGACGGGATCAGCAGGCGCAGCAGCGTGCGGCGATCGCGGAGGGCATCCAGGACCTCCTTGGCGAACACCGTCCGGAAGGCTTTGAAGAAGGGACCGTTCATGCGGACTCCAGGCGCGCGGGCGCGGCTTCAGGGAAGGCGAGGTCGACAAAGGCGTCCTCGAAGCGCTGGCGGCCGGTCTGCGCGAGCAGGCCGTCGACGGTGCCCGTCGCGACCGAGCGGCCATGGGACATCACGACGACCTGGTCGCAGAGCTGCTCCACCTCTTGCATGATGTGGCTGGAGAAGACGATGCACTTGCCGCCGCCCTCCGGCGAGCGCAGGTGGCGCAGCACCTCGCGCAGCGCGCGCGTGGCGACGACGTCCAGCCCGTTCGTGGGTTCGTCCAGCACGATGTTGGCCGGATCGTGGACGAGCGCACGGGCCAGCGCGGTCTTCATCCGTTCGCCCTGGCTGAAGCCCTCGGCTCGGCGGTCGAGGATCGCGCGCAGGTCCAGCAGCTCGGCCAGCGCGTCGGCGCGCGCCTGCGCCTGGTCCATCGGCATGTCCTGCAAGCGCGCGAAGTAAACGACGTTCTCGCGCGCCGTGAGCCGCGGGTACAGCCCGTGCGCGTCGCCGAGGATGCCCATCCGGGCCAGCGCCGCGCGCGGCTGCTTCAGGACGTCGAGGCCGTCGACTTCGATGCTGCCCTGGTCGGGTGGGAAGAGTCCCGCCAGCATCCGCAGCGAGGTGGTCTTCCCCGCGCCGTTGGGGCCGAGCAGTCCGGTGATGCGGCCGTTGGGCGCGTCGAGGTTCAGATGCTCGACCGCGACGACCGTGCGGGCCTGGCCCTTCTTGCCGAACAGCGCGCCCAGCGAGCCGCCGCCGCGCGTCTGGAAGGTCTTGTGGAGCGCATGCAGGCGGATCATCGGTCGGACTCCCGGGCGGCGGAGGCGGCGGCCGCGATGGTGGCCGGCGAGGGGGCAGGAAGGCTGGTGGGCGCGGCACGCCCTTGGCGCAACCCGCATCCACCTGAAGGGCGTCCGCGTCGCGCGGCGCGTCGATGAAGCGGAACAGCACGTCGCGCATGCAGGGCAGCGTCAGCGCGACGCCGTGACCGGCGGCGGCGACCACCACGTGCCGCGCCTGGTCGCCGAGCGCCACCTTGACGCGCTGTCCATGGCGCTCCGGCGTGGCGGGATCACTGCCGCCACTGGTGAGCAGCACGGGCGACTTCGCCGGAGGGATCGTGTAGAACGCCGACGGCACCTCGCCGCGCGGCCAGGCACCGCAGACGCGGGCGTAGAGGTCGCGGTCGAACGTGCCGAAGTCGGCGCCGGGCGTCTCGGTCGACGCCGCGATGCGCGGCGCGTCCTCGGCGCAGACGACGGAGAAGTGCATGCCTTCGAAGATCCGCATCGAACGGGATCCGCCGCCCAGCTGTCCGGCCAGCCCGGCCAAGGCGTCGAAACGCCCCAGGGACGCCTCGTGCAGCGCCGCGGGCAGCGCGGCGGCCACGCCGGGTGCGTACAGCGGCGGCCGGACCAGGCCGAGCAGGCTGTCGCGCGTCAGCGTGACCTCTTCCGGCCGGCCGGTCAGCGGCTGCGTGAACGAGACCTTCCGAGGCAGGCTCTTGAGCAACGCCTGCCATTCGGACTGAAGGCCGGGGAAACGCGCGGCGCAGGCCGGATCGGCCGCGCAGGCGACGAACACGGCGTCCAACGCGCGCTGCGAGTCCTGCGAGAACGTCACCGGCAGCACCATGTCCGGTGGCGCGACGCCGTCGATGACGCTGCGGCGCACACGATCGGGGAACTGCCGCTGGTACTCGAGCGCCGCACGCGTGCCGTAGGACGCGCCGACCAGGTTCCAGCGCCCGGCCCCCAGCGCGGCGCGCACGGCGTCCATGTCCTGCATCGCGATCGTCGTCGTGAAGAAACGCAGGTCGCCGTAGGGCAGCTGCCTGAGCGTGTCGCGGCACTGTTCCAGCAGGCGGACCTTGGCACCGGGCTTCAACAGCTCGTCCAGGCTGCGGGCGCTGTTGTCCGGGCAGGCGAGCGGCGCCGAGCGCCCCGTGCCGCGCTGGTCGATGAACACGAGGTCGCGGCGATAGTTCAGCCGGGACAGCCGAGGCATCACGGTGGCCGTCAGCGCGATGGCGCTCTGACCAGGGCCGCCGGCGAGCAGCAGCACCGGGTCCGGCAGCTTGTTGCGCGCCAGCGCGGGCACGACGACGTAGTGCACATCGATGCGGACACCTTCAGGCCTGGCCGGATCGAGCGGACGCTGGAGACTGCCGCACAGGACTTCGGTGGGCACGCCTTCGACGCGACAGGGCTTCAGGGCGGAGACCGCGCCTTCGGCCCGCGCATCGCCGGCCGTCAAGGTCGTCGCGGCCACCAGTGCCGGTACAACGGCCAACGCCATCAGCGCGCGGGCGCGGAACGGCCGGGCTCGGGGGACAGGGCTTGCCCCGGGACGCATCGTCATCAACTCGCTCCTCCTTGGTGCCCGGCGATTATGGCGAGCGGGAGGCGCGCGGCAGGGTGCCTTCGGTCAGCTTTCCGATCTGCTTTCCCTGCGTCCGAACATCCCCCATCCCTCCATGCTCATGACCTGCTCGTCCTTCTGGTTGAAGACCTCCCAGCTCGACCGCACCAGGCCGATCGTCGGGCGGCTGCGGCTGGCCTTGGTCTCCTGCACGGTCATGCGCACGCGCAGCGTGTCACCGGGGCGCACCGGCTTGAGCCAGCGCAGGTTGTCGATGCCGGGCGATCCCTGGCTGGTGGAGTCCAGCAGGTAGGCGTCGCACATCATGCGCATGACCAGCGCGCAGGTCTGCCAGCCACTGATCGACAGCCCGCCCAGCACCGAGGCGTCGGCGGCGGCCTCGTCCAGGTGCAGCGGCTGCGGATCGTAGGCGGCCGCGAAGGCGAGCCCTTCCTCGCGGTCGACCAGACGCGAGCCGAACTCGCGCACCTGGCCCACGGTGAAGTCCTCGAACGCATAGGTCTTGGCGGGGGAAGCAGTGCTCATGGGGAGGGTCCTCGGACGGGATGTCGACCGGCGGACTGTACGAGTACGATCCAATTCCCTGAAGGAGACCCCCATGAAGCTCTACTACAGCCCCGGCGCCTGCTCGCTGTCACCCCACATCGTCCTGCGCGAGGCCGGCCTGGCCTTCGAGCCGGTGCTGGCCAGCACCAAGACCCACAAGCTGCAGGACGGTACCGACTACTACGGCATCAATCCGAAGGGCTACGTGCCGCTGCTGGAGCTCGACGACGGCCAACGCCTCAGCGAAGGCCCGGCGATCATCCAGTACATCGCCGACCAGGCGCCGGGCAAGCAGCTCGCGCCGGCCAACGGCACGATGGAACGCTACCGCCTGCAGGAGTGGCTCAACTTCATCACCACCGAGCTGCACAAGACCTTCAGCCCGCTGTTCAACCCGGCGATCTCCGACGACGCCAAGGGCGTCTTCCGGACCAAGCTGCATGAGCGCTTCAAGTGGGTCGAGGAGCAGCTCGCCGGCAAGCAGTTCCTGATGGGCGACCAGTTCTCGGTGGCCGACGCCTACCTGTTCACGGTGTCGAACTGGGGCCAGCACGTCGGCGTCGACCTGTCCGGCTACCCGGATCTGGTCGCCTACCGCGGCCGCATCGCGGCGCGGCCGGCGGTCCAGGAAGCGATGAAGGCCGAGGGCCTGCTGAAGCAATGAGCGCGAGAGGAATGGGCTGAGGTCTCCCGATCTCAGCCCTTCTTCTTGAGCAGCGACTCGCAGGCGCCCTTGTCGCCGGCGTCCTGCTTGGCGCAGACGCCATCCAGCTGGGTGCGCAGACGGCCCAGGGCGGCGTCATGCTGCCCGTTCGCGTTCCACGCGACCAGCTGGCTGCCGACCTTCTGCAGCGAGCGCGCGCTGCGCTCATAGAAGGCGCCCTTGTCCTTCTCGGCTTCGGCCAGCAGCTGCGCCGCGGCCTTCTCGATGCGGGCCGAATCCTGCGGCGCCAGTTCGACCAGCGCGCTCAGGTAGTTCGAGCCCCACTGCAGCCGAGTGGCGGGGCCCTCGCTCTTGTTGAAGGCCTCCTCGTACCAGCGCAGCGCCTCGTCCTTCTTGCCCTGCTTGCGGGCGTTGCTGCCCAGCGAGCTCATCAGGTAGTACGGGCTGTGGCTATTCGCGATGCTGGCCTTCAGCAGCGCGTCGCTGTCGCTCCACAGGCCGGCGCGCCCGAGCAGGTAGGCGGCCGACGTGATCACCGCCTGGCGTTCGTAGCCATCGGTGACCTCCTTGTCGACCTTGGCGGCGTGCGCCTTGACCTCGGCCAGCAGCGGGGCGGGCAGCTTGGGCGCGAGTTCTTCCTTCTTCTGGTCCAGGCGCGCCAGTTCGACGCGCGCCAGCAGCGACTGCAGGCGGTCGGCGCGCGACAGCGTGGCATCGGCCTCGAAGCGCTTCAGCGCCGCATCGAACTTCGCGATCAGCGCCTGGCGATCCGGGCCGGCCGCGGGGGCGAGCGCGCGCACGATGTCATCGCCGTTGTTGCTCAGCACGTCCATCTGCGCCCGGGCGGCGGCCGCGTCGGCCAGCACCTGGTCCACGCGGGCGCGCAGCGCGGCGTCCGCCTTCAGCGAACCGCCGCCTTCCGTGGCGGCCAGCGCCTTCAGCCACAGGCGGGTGGTGGTCTCGTCATCGACGCCCTGGCTCGCGGCGGCCAGTTTCGCCAGCAGCGCCGGGCGCTGCGCGGCGGGCACCAGCTGCTGTTCATCGGTTTCCCAGGAGTAGAAGCCCAGCAGCTTCCACTCGTTGGCGGAGATCTTCTTGCCGGCCTGCGCCTCCGCCAGCACGGTCTTCACCGGACGTCCTCCGGCGAGGCCCAGCTGAAGCACGCGCAGCACCTGCGGGGCGTCGACCTCGCCCGGCAGCCGGGTGAGTTCCTGGCCGTCGTTGCTGAACAGGATCATGGTCGGGTAGCCGCGCACCTTGAAGCGCGCGCCCAGGCGCTGGGCGCCCGGGTTGTCGCCGTCGATGTGGACCGCGACGAAGGCGCGCGACTGCTCGATGAAGTCGGCGCGGTTGAACAGCGTCGCCTTGAGCTGGTTGCACGGCGGGCACCACTTGGCGCCCCAGTACAGCAGCACCGGCTTCTTCTCGCCGCGGGCCTGGGTGAAGGCGCGCTCGATGTCGGCGTCGCCGGAGGCTTCCTGCCAGGACACCGAGGCCGAGGCGCTGGCGGCCACGGCCGCCGGCATCAGGGTCGGCAGTGCGCCGATCGCGGACAGCGCCGCGGCGAGGGCGGTCAGACGGGCGGCCGAGCGGAGACGACGGGCCATCGAGGTGTGGAAAGTCATGGCGGTGATCGCGGCCTCGTGAGCCGGCCGATGTCGAGGAAAGCCGGCATTGTGGCGCCGCGCCGCCGAACCCGATATGCGGGACGCTTCTAACCTTTCTTGGCGCGCAGGAGGGCGCCGCGGGCCAGGCTTTCCGGCGACCAGTGCTGACGGACGTCGTAGTACTCCGGCATCGCGACCGCCTCGGCCGGCAACTGGACCCACGGCTGCTTGGACGCGGTGAAGATGTGGATGTCCGGCGGCAGGCGGTCCGGCTCGTCGAGCGTGCCGACGCGCACGAAGCGCACCGCGTCGCCGCCGCCGGCGTAATTGCTCCAGACGGCGATCGCGCAGCTCGGGCAACGCCAGATCTTCTGGCCCTTGCCGCTGGCGCTCGGGTTCATGAACGGCACCGGCTCTCCGGCCAGCAGTTCGACGCGGTCGGCTTCGATCATCGCGTTGAGCGCGAAGGCCGCGCCGCTGGCGCGCTGGCACCACCGGCAGTGGCAGCAATGCACGACCATCGGTCGGCTGGTCATGCGGTAGCGGGTCTGGCGGCAGTCGCAGCCGCCTTCAAACGTGTCCTGCGTGTCGGTCATGGTGGTCTCCCTCGTGATGCGAGGCGCGCAGGATAGCGGTCCGAAAACGGCCATCGCGTCGGACCCGCGCCGCAGGAACCTGGGACGACGGAGGTCACCCGTCGCCGGGGCGTCAGACCTCGCCCAGCAGGTCCTGCCCCTCGTCGAGCGGCGCGGGTTCCGCGGTCGCCTTGGCGAGGACCATCCAGGTGCCGAAGTCCGGCTTCATGGGCCGGCGTGGCGCGGGTCTGCCGAGTTCGAACCGGATGGCCTCGCCGCCGTTCGATTCATGGGCGAACAGCACGCCGAAAGCCGGCGGAATCTCCTCGACCTCGGCGATGCCGGCGCGCAGCACGTACCAGCACTGGCCGCTCAATGCGAGGTAGGCCTGCGACTTGGCGGGGCGGCGAAGCTCCGACAGCAGGTCGGCGCGGCTGACCTTGATCTCGTGCACCGCGGGTTCGAGGTAGTCCTCGACGGTGGTGTTGCGCACCGAATAGACGTCCGGCATCGCATTCACCCATCGCATCCGCTCGGGGTCCTCCTCGCGCGGCAGGCCGGCGCGCAGCGACAGGCCGCGCCAGACGACGCGTCCCGCACGCTGCAGTTCGACCGCCATGCGGGCGACCAGATCCTCGTGGCGATCGCGGGCGGTGCGGTTCTTCTGGAGTCCGAGGTGCAGCACCTCGATGCCGGGGGCGGTGAGCCGCAGGGTCTCGCGGCCGTGCAGGTCGATGCGGCGTTCGAGCCAGCCCAGCGCCAGCAGTTCCACCTCCAGCATGTCCTGGCACGGCCAGCCGGCCGAGCGCCAGAGCTGGCGCAGGCGGCGGACCTGGATCACGGTCGGGCGGGGCGGTGTCGCGGACATCCCGCGATGTTGCCGCAGACGCCGGACCAGGGGCGTCAGCAGCGATGGACGGAAAAAGGCCACGCCTCGTGAGAGGACGTGGCCAACAGGGAGGAGGTTCCTCGAGGGATCAGTTGGAAGAGCGCTCGCGGCGCAGCGAGCCGACCATCGCGTTGTTGTCGCCCATCACGAACACGGTGTAGACATAGCCTGCCTGGATGCCGAGGTCGCTCAGGCTGTAGACCGGTGTCGTCGAGGACGGCGAGGTCACCGTCAGCAGCGCGGCGGTCGAGGCCGCCGTCGTCTGGGGCGACGACGAGGTGCCGGCCACCACGTTCGACGCCAGCGCGCTGTAGTCGACGTTCAGCGTCAATCCGGTGGTGGCGCTCGCCACGCCGTTGACCAGGCGGATCTTGGCCGTCGTCGTCGGGCTGGTGGGCAGCCGGTTGTCATCGGTCAGGACGGCCAGCTTCGGATCGGCGGCCGTGCCCCACACCATCAGCGTGTAGTCGCTGCCGGCCGTCAGCGGCGGCTTGGTGAACGACATCAGTGCGCCGTTGACATAGACCGACAGGTCCGCCGTACCGGCCGTGACGGTCGTGTAGTCGCCGATCGTGGGCGCGACCGAGGTCGGCATCAGCGGCGTCTGGCCGATCGAGCCGGACACCAGCGCGCTGCCGCCCACCGCGGCGACCAGGCGGGCCCGGGCGGTCGCGTTGGGGAAGTTGGACGTCGCGCCCTGCTGCAGCAGCTGGATGCCGTTGACCAGCACGCCGCCGGTGCTGCCCGTCAGGATCAGCGTCGAGACGCCGGCCGACGGCAGCGACAGGCTGGGGATGTCCAGCCGCAGGTCGGTCTTGGCGCCGGCGGCGGTCAGACGCACGCGGAAGGTGCCGCTGTTGAGCGTGATGTAGCCGCTGCCCGAGCCGGTCGCGATGCTGCTCGCCACGGTCGAGGCGGTGTCCAGCGACTCGTCGGCGCCGGTGACGTACACGTCCATCGCGCCTGCGTCCGAGGCCAGGTTCAGCACCAGCAGCTTGGACTTGCCGGTGGCCGGCACTTCCTGGTCTTCCTGGAGGAGCGTCGTGCGCACCGAGCCCGCCGAGCCGTACGCGATCATCGTGTAGTGGCTGCCGGAGGCCAGCGTCGGCGTCGACGACGCCAGCGTGCTGCCGACGTTGTTGCTCTGCACCTCGGTGCCGGTGGCGTCCGTCTTCACGTCGGCATAGCTGCCCACGCCGGCATAGGCGACGCCAGTATTGACCGTCGTGCTGTCCACGGCCATGTCCAGCGCGGCGTAGCCGATGCTGGCGTTGAGAAGGCGCATCTGCGCCGAGCTGCTGTCGCCGCCGCCGCCGCAGGCGGCCAGCAGGGCTGCGGTGGCCACGCTCAGGCCCCAGGCCCAGGTCTTGAATCGCATCGTCCGACACTCCGATTGAGAATGCGGCGATTGAACGCGGGCCGTGTTGCTGGGGCTTGTGGCCGCTTGCCGGCTTTGTGAACTTCCATATCAACGCCGACACAGAGTGGCGGCGGCCGGGCATCCGGCGAGTACCGGGCCCCGGGGTCATCGCGCTTGGTGCCACCTCTCTAAACGCGCGCGAGGTCCGGCGCTAGCATCCGCGCGATGAACGCCTACCCGCAGCTGCTGTCGCCCCTGGACCTGGGCTTCACGACCCTCAAGAACCGTGTGCTGATGGGCAGCATGCATACCGGGCTGGAGGACTCGCGCAAGCACATCGACCGGTTGGCCGAATACTTCGCCGAGCGTGCCCGCGGCCAGGTCGGCCTGATCGTCACCGGCGGCTACGCGCCCAACATCGCCGGCTGGACCAAGCCCTTCGCCGGCACGCTGATGACCGGCGGCGCGGCGAGGCGGCATCAGGCCATCACGCGCGCCGTGCACGGCGAAGGCGGCAAGATCGCGCTGCAGATCCTGCACACCGGCCGCTACGGCTACCACCCGTTCAACGTGGCGCCGTCGGCGCTGAAGTCGCCGATCTCGCCGTTCACGCCGCACGCGCTGAGCGAGCGCGGCATCGAGCGCCAGATCCGCGCCTTCGTCCGCTGCGCCGTGCTGGCGCGCGAGGCCGGCTACGACGGCGTCGAGGTGATGGGCTCCGAGGGCTACTTCATCAACCAGTTCCTGGTCGCCGCCACGAACCAGCGCAGCGATGCGTGGGGCGGCGACTTCGAGCGCCGCATGCGTCTGCCGGTCGAGATCCTCACCCGCATGCGCGAGGCCGTCGGCCCCGACTTCATCATCATCTACCGCCTGTCGATGCTGGACCTGGTGCCGGACGGCGGCAACTGGGACGAGGTGCTGCGGCTCGCGCGCGCCGTCGCCAAGGCCGGCGCCACGATCATCAACACCGGCATCGGCTGGCACGAGGCCCGCATCCCGACGATCGCCACCAGCGTGCCGCGTGCCGGCTTCGCCTGGGTCACGAAGAAGCTGCGTGACCAGCTCCATGCCGAAGGCATCCACACGCCGCTGATCACCAGCAACCGCATCAACACGCCGGAGGTCGCCGAGTCGGTGCTGGCCGACGGCTCGGCGGACATGGTGTCGATGGCGCGCCCGCTGCTCGCCGATCCCGCCTTCGTGCGCAAGGCCTCGGAAGGCCGGGCCGACGAGATCAACACCTGCATCGCCTGCAACCAGGCCTGCCTGGATCACGTCTTCAAGCAGGAGGTCGCCTCCTGCCTCGTGAATCCGCGCGCCGGCCACGAGACGCTGCTGCGCATCGTGCCGGTTGCCGCGGGGCAGGCGCGCAAGCGCGTCGCCGTCGTCGGTGCAGGACCGGCCGGGCTCGCCGCCGCGACGACGCTCGCCGAACGCGGCCACCACGTCACGCTGATCGATGCCGCCCAGGAGATCGGCGGCCAGTTCAACCTCGCGAAACGCATCCCGGGCAAGGAGGAGTTCCACGAGACGCTGCGCTACTTCAAGCGGCGGCTGGAACTCCTCGGCGTCACGCCGCAGCTGGGACGGCGGGTGGGCGCCGCGGACCTGATGGACTACGACGAGGTGCTGCTCGCCACCGGCGTCACGCCGCGCGATCCGCGCATCCCCGGACAGGACGAGGGCGTCGCGCGGGGTCAGGTCTTGACCTACCTCGAAGTCCTGCGCGGCGAGAAGCCGGTCGGTCGCCGTGTCGCGGTCGTCGGTGCGGGCGGGATCGGCTTCGACGTGGCGGAGTTCCTGCTGGAGCAGGGCCACTCGCTGGCGCTGGACGCACCGGCATGGCGCAAGCACTGGGGCGTCGGCGATCCCGAACAGACGCGCGGCGGTCTCGCCCGTCCGCAACCCGAGCCCGCCGAGCGCGAAGTCACGCTGCTGCAGCGGCGCGCCGGCAAGCTCGGCGCGGGCCTGGGCAAGACCACCGGATGGATCCATCGCGCCGCGCTGAAGACGCACGGTGTACGGATGGTCGGCGGGGTGCAATACGAGCGCATCGACGAGCAGGGCCTGTGGATCAGCCAGGGCGAAGATCGCACCGATCCCGAGCGCATCGAGTGCGACACCATCGTGCTGTGCGCAGGCCAGGAACCGCTGCGCGAACTCGAGGCGCCGCTGCGCGCGGCGGGTCGTTCGGTGCAGTTGATCGGCGGTTCGGCCGAGGCCAAAGAATTGGATGCAAAGCGTGCAATCCTGCAGGGAACGAGAGTGGCGGCCTCGCTGTAACCCCTAGCAACATTTTCCGACCGGCGTCGATACTCCGGCGGTCGTGCATGAGGGAACGTCCGCCACCCGCGGACGGCGCCGACATGGGGCCAGCTGTTGCCCCTCCATTCATAAAAAGATCCTTGGGTGAGCCATGCGTCTTCGCCTGAACCGTCGTTGGGGGTGCTTTGCCGTGTCCGCGCTGCTGCCGTCGTGCCTGAGCACCTCGGCATGGGCGGGCGCGTCCGCGTCCGTCCCCGCGGCGGTGCCGTCCGCGGCGCAGGCGATGGTGGCGCAACTGCCGGCCTGGATCGATTCCGGCTCCACCGTGTTCTGGCTGGGCGCCGGTTGCGTGATCGGCGGCCTGACGCTGGGCGTGATGGTCAGCCTGTTCCTGCAGCAGCGCGGCCGCCTGCACCGCCGCCGCGAGGAACTCCGGCGCGTGCGCCACGAACGCGCCCGCCTCAGCGCGCTGCTGAACGCGATCCCGGACCCGATGTATTTCAAGGACGCCAACGGCGCCTATGAAGGCTGCAATCCGGCCTTCGAGCGCGCCGTGGGCCTCACCGAGCAGGAGATCATCGGCCGCCGTGATGCCGACCTGCCGAATCCCCCGGGCTGGGTCGACACGCAGTCCGACGGCCGCCTGCTGACCTGGCGCGACGACACCAGCGACGCCGGCAGCGGCGCGCGGTGCCTGGACGTCTCCAGCGCCCGCGTGTTCGACGACGACCAGTACCTGGGCCAGGTCGCCATCGCGCGCGACGTGACCCAGCTGCAGCAGGCCACCGACGCTGCCCGCCGCGCCGCCACCGTGTACGAGCATTGCGGCGAGGGCATCATGGTCATCGACCACGAACTGCGCATCGTCGACGTCAATCCGGCGCTGGTCGCGATGGTCGGCCACGACCGGCAGACACTGCTGGGCAAGCGCCCGCTGCTGCTGCGCGACGCCGAGCAGGACCCCGAGAAGCTGCGCGCCCTGTGGGCCGACATCGAGACCCGCGGCAAATGGAGCGGCGAGGTCACCGAGCGCCACAAGAACGGCGACTCGATCCCGATGTGGGCGACCTTCGTGAAGGTCCCCGGGCCCTCGGGGGACCCGGAGCAGGTGCAGTACCTGAGCGTGCTGACCGACATCTCCCGCATCAAGCAGACCGAGGCGGAGCTGCTGCACCAGTCGCTGCACGACAGCCTGACCGGACTGCCCAATGCGGCGCTGCTGCGCGACCGCATCGCGCGCCAGGTCGGCAACGCGCAGCGCGAGCACACCTGCGTGGCCGTGCTGTACATCGACCTCGACGGCTTCCGCGACGTCAACGACATCGCCGGCCACGCCGCGGGCGACCAGGTGCTGCTGACGGCGGCGGCGCGCTTCGCCAACGTGACGCGGCTGAGCGATTCGGTCGCGCGCGTCGGCGCCGATGAATTCGTCGTCGTGCTGTCGGGCCTGGTCGACGAGGAGACCGCCATGCGGCTCGGCGACCGGCTGATCCAGGCGATGGACGAGCCGGTCGTCATCGACCATCACCGCTTCAATGTCGGCGCCAGCATCGGCCTGGCGCTGTTCCCGGCCGACGGCACGCATGTCGACGAGTTGCTGCGCAACGCGGAGGTCGCCATGGTGCGGGCCAAGCTGCATGCGCGGGGTTCGGTCCAGGCCTACCGGCCGGAGCTGACGCAGGCGGTGCAGCAGCGTTTCGAGCTGACGCATGCGCTGCGGCAGGCCAACGAGGCCGCGCAGTTCCGCCTCGAGTACCAGCCCCAGGTGCGCCTGAGCGACGGCGCACTGATCGGCGCGGAAGCGCTGCTGCGCTGGCGGCACCCGACGCGCGGGCCGATCTCGCCGGCCGACTTCATTCCGCTGGCCGAAGAGACCGGCCTGATCATCCCGATCGGCCGCTGGGTGCTGGAGCAGGCCTGCGCGCAGGTCGCGCGCTGGCAGGGCCAGGACGGCAAGCCGCAACAGGTCGCGGTCAATGTCTCGGCGCGTCAGCTGCGCCAGCCGGACTTCATCGAGACGCTGGATTTCATCCTCGGCGAGACCGGCTGCCCGGCGAGTGCGCTGGAGCTCGAGGTCACCGAGAGCCTGCTGCTCGAGGACGCGGAACAGGCCATCAGCCTGCTGACGCGGATCTCCAACCGTGGCGTGCGCATCGCGATCGACGACTTCGGCACTGGCTATTCGTCGTTGGCCTACCTGAAGCGGATGCCGGTCAGTACGCTGAAGATCGACCGCAGCTTCGTCAACGAGCTCAGCAGCGACGCCAACGTCGCCGCGATCGCCCGCACGGTCATCGTGCTGGCCCGCAGCCTCAACCTGGACGTGCTGGCCGAGGGCGTCGAGACGATCGAGCAGGCCGAATGGCTGCGCCGTGAAGGCTGCGACTGGGCGCAGGGCTGGTACTACGGCCGTCCGATGCCGCCGGAGGATTTCGTCGTCACGCCGCCGCCCGAGCCGCTGCGCCGCGTGCCCAAGCGTCTGCAACTGGCCTGAGTCCGCCGCGGGCGCGGGACCCGGCGCTGATCACGCATTGCCATCGCCGCTCGTCCGCCGACGAGACATCACGGGCTCGGAGGACGTGGAGACGGCAGACGACGCGGAAGGCGCTTCCGCCCACACCCGCCACTCCTTGGCGCTGACCTCGCGGACTTCGAGCCCCCGGCGCAGGATGAAACTCGAGTCGTGCCAGCTTTCCACCGGCCCGGCGAGCGACCGTCGCGGCGGCGGTTCGGCACCGAAGTCGGAATCGCCGAAGCTGCTGCCGCTGTCGGAGAAACGACTGTGGCCATGGCTGAACCGGCTGTCGCCATAGTGGCTGGGCAGCTCGCTGTCGGCGCCACCCGCATACCGCCTGGACGTGGCAAGCGGGAGCTGGGACGGGGTCTGAGGGGACCGGTACTTCATCTCGGAAACCTCGGGATCACGGGAGAGGCACTCCATGGTGATCCTGTCGCAGCCCGTACGTCAGCCCGCAGATGGAGGGGCTGGCGGGGAGGACATCTCCCCCTTGAATTCGCTTGCCACCAGCGGCGGTGTGTGGAAATCACCCCCGCCAACGCCGGGGATGCCGGGACAGCGCGATCCCGTTCACAGCGGCAGGGCGGTCGTGCTCTTCACCTCTTCCATGACCGCGTAGGTCCGTGTCTCCCGGACGCCGGGCAGCGTCCAGATCACCGCGCCGATGAACTCCCGGTAGGCGGCCATGTCGGACACCCGGGTCTTGAGCAGGTAGTCGAAGCCGCCGGCCACCAGGTGGCACTCCAGGATTTCCGGCCGGGCCTGGACCGCGGCGCGGAAGTTGTCCATGACGTCGTGCACCGTGCGGTCGAGCAGGATCTCGATGAACACCAGCATCTGTGCACCCAGCTTGGCCGGGTTCAGCCGGGCCTCGTAACCGAGGATGAAGCCGTCGCGGGTGAGGCGGCGCACGCGCTCCAGCACGGCCGTCGCGGACATCTGCACCTCCTCGGCCAGCTTGAGGTTGCTGATGCGTCCGTCCTGCTGCAGCAGCCCCAGGATGCGGCGATCGATCTTGTCCAGGTCCTCGAGGCTGCTCATGCTGGATTCCATGCGGTGGAGATCGGAAACATTGGTGAGTAATTCGGAGCGTTACTTCCTAAACTCCCGCTATTCGCTAGGGGAGCGCCCCTCGCACGAACATCCGAGGATTCTATGACCGCCTTCCCCCTCCCGCCGGAGACCTCCCGCCTGCCGGATCCGTATCGCGAAGAGCTGCCGCTGGTGCACGCGCTGGCCGCCGAGATGCAGGCGTTGAACTGGCAGGCGGTGGTGGATCAGGCACGGCCCTGGGTGCAGCAGGTGCGCGGGAATCCGGCGCCGTTCTGGGCGATGGAGTCGCTGCTGCGCGAGTATCCGATCACCAGTGCCGAGGGCCTGGCCCTGATGCGTCTGGCGGAAGCGCTGCTGCGCGTGCCCGACGCCGAGACCGCCATCGCGCTGACGGCCGACCAGCTCGGCCGCGCCGACTTCGACGGCGCCTCGGACGGCCCGCACAAGATGCTGGCCGGCCTGGCGGCGAGCGCGATCTCGCTGTCCAAGAAATTCCTGCCCGACGCCGAGGCCGACTCGGGTCTGATGAAGCGCCTGGGCGCGCAGACGGTGGTCGCCGCGACGGTGCGCGCCATCCAGCTGCTGGGCCGCCAGTTCGTGCTGGGCCGCAACATCCAGGAAGCGATGAAGGAGGCCGACGCCGCGCGCAAGGTGCAGGCGCAACTGCGCTTCTCCTACGACATGCTGGGCGAGGGCGCCCGCACCGAGCGTGACGCCGAGCGTTACCAGGCCTCGTACCTGAACGCGATCGCCGCCATCGCCGCCGGCCGCAAGGCCGAGTCGCCGGAAGGCAGCGACGGCATCTCGATCAAGCTGTCGGCGCTGTTCTCCCGCTACGAGGTCCTGCAGCGCGAGCGCGTCTACGCCGAGCTGCTGCCGCGCGTGTGGCAGCTGGTCGAGAAGGCCGCGCAGGCCAACATCAACCTGACGATCGACGCCGAGGAAGTCGACCGGCTCGAGCTCTCGCTGGAGCTGCTCGACACGCTGGCGGCGCGCATCGCGACGCACTTCCCGCAGTGGCGCGGCTTCGGGCTCGCGGTGCAGGCGTACCAGACGCGCGCCCGCGACGTCGTGGAGGCGGTCGCCGCGATCGCCCGCAAGCACGGGCTGAAGTTCATGGTGCGCCTCGTGAAGGGCGCCTATTGGGACGGCGAGATCAAGCGCGCCCAGGAGCAGGGCCTGCCGTTCTATCCGGTCTACACGCACAAGCCGCACACCGACGTGTCGTACCTGGCTTGCGCGCAGGCGCTGCTGCGGCATCACGACGTCATCTATCCGCAGTTCGCGACCCACAACGCCGGCACGGTCGCGGCCATCCTGCAGATGGCGCGCGCGCTGGGCGCCAAGTTCGAGATGCAGCGCCTGCACGGCATGGGCGAAGGCGTCTATCGCGAAGTGCTGAAGGACGGGACCATCCCCTGCCGCGTCTACGCGCCCGTCGGCGAGCACCGCGACCTGCTCGCCTATCTGGTCCGGCGCCTGCTGGAGAACGGCGCCAACTCGTCGTTCGTGCATCAGCTGGCGGATCCGACCGTGGCGCCGGAAGAGCTGCTGTCCTCGCCGATGACGGAGATCCGTGGCGAGGCTTCGCTGCCGTTGCCGATCGCCCTGTACCGCGACACGGCGGGCCGCGGCCGCGACAACTCGTCGGGCCTGGACCTCGCCGTGCCGGAGCAGCGCCAGGTGTTGCTGGACGCGCTCGCGCAATGCACGGTGCCGGAGATGGTCGAGGCCTCCTCGGAGGAGGTCGATGCCGTGATGACGCGGCTGCAAGGCGGCTTCGCCGGCTGGAACGCGACGCCGGTCGCCGAGCGCGCTGCCGTCCTGCGCCGCGCCGCCGACGCGCTGCAGGCGCAACTGCCGCGGTACTGCGCGTTGCTGGTCAAGGAAGCCTACAAGAGCCTGGGCGATGCGATCAGTGAAGTGCGCGAGGCCATCGACTTCCTGCGCTACTACGCCGATGAAGCCGAACGCCTGGCTGCCGACGGCGTCGCGCTGAACGGACGCGGCGTGTTCGTCTGCATCTCGCCGTGGAACTTCCCGCTGGCGATCTTCGCCGGCCAGGTGGTCGCGGCACTGGCCGCCGGCAACGCGGTCGCCGCGAAACCCGCGGAACAGACCCCGGCCGTCGCCCGCGAATGCGTGGCGCTGCTCCACGCCGCGGGCGTGCCCGTCGACGCGGTGCAGCTGGTGCATGGTCGCGGCGAGACCGTCGGCGCGCGCCTGGTGGCCGCCCCGCAGACCGCGGGCGTGTGCTTCACCGGCTCGACGCAGGTCGCGCAGATCATCAACCGCCAGCTGGCGGCCAAGCCCGGCGCCGCGGCGCTGCCGCTGATCGCCGAGACCGGCGGCCTGAACGCGATGATCGTCGACTCGACGGCGCTGCCGGAGCAGGTCATCGACGCGGTCGTGCAATCGGCCTTCCGCAGCGCGGGCCAGCGCTGCTCGGCGCTGCGACTGCTGGCGGTGCACGAGGCGGTCGCCGACGGCGTCATCGAGATGCTGCGCGGCGCGGTGAAGGAGCTGCGTGTCGGCGACACGGCGGACCTCGCGACCGACGTCGGCCCGCTGATCGACGACGAAGCCTTCGACGGCGTGTCCAAGGACGTCCAGCGCCTGAAGCGCGAGGCGACGCTGATCGCGGAGGCCGTGCCGGCCGACGGCTGCCCGCGCCTGCTGGCGCCGGTGGCGGTCGAGCTGCCGACGATCGCCTCGCTGAAGAAGGAGATCTTCGGCCCGGTGCTGCACGTGGTGCGCTGGAACGGCGACGTCGACGGCGTCGTGCGCGAGATCAACGCGCTGGGCTACGGCCTGACGCTGGGCATCCAGACCCGCATCGACAGCCGCGCGCTGCGGCTCGCCGCGGAGGCCCGCATCGGCAACGTCTACGTGAACCGCAACATCATCGGCGCCGTGGTCGGCGTGCAGCCGTTCGGCGGCGAGGGCATGTCCGGGACCGGGCCGAAGGCGGGCGGTCCGCACTACCTGCTGCGCTTCGTCGCGCAGCCGAAGGTGGAGGCTGCCGCCGACGCGCCGGCGCTGGCGACGACCGGCGCGGGCGCCGACCTGTCCCCGCTGTTCACCGCGCATGAAGGCTGGGCCGAGCGTCCGGTCGACGAGCGCGCCACCGCGCTGGAGCGTTCCGCGGCCGGCCAGGCACCGGTGGTCGCCGGCGCCTGGCGCACGCTGGCCGCCGGCGCGCGCCGCACGCTGGTCGACGTGAAGCTGCCCGGACCGACCGGCGAGAGCAACGAGCTCCGTCTGCACGGCCGCGGCGTGATCGCGGTGCTGGCGCAGGGCGCGTCGCCGGAGGACCTGGCGCGCGCGCTGGGTGCGGCGCTGGTGGCGGGCAATGCCGTGGCGATCGTCGGCGGTGGCGATGTCGCGGTGGAACTGCGCACGGCGCTGATGCGCGGCGGCGTGACGGCGGCGGCGATGCAGCTGCTGCCCGCGGACCAGCTCGGTGCCGTGCTGCGCGCGACGCGGCTGGCGGGCGTGATCGCACCGGCGACGCTGCAGGTGCCGGTGCAGCGCGAGCTGGCAGGCCGCGACGGCGCGATCCTGCCGGTCGTGCCGATGGTCGAACTGGCCGACGCGCGCCAGCTCTACCGCCTGGTCGCGGAGCAGACGTTGACGATCAATACGGCAGCGGCAGGCGGGAACGCCGCGCTGCTGGCGGGCGTGCACTGATCCGGCAGGCCGGGTCGCGCGAGACCCGGCCCTCCAGCCGCCACCAGCCGGTGCGCGGCACGACCCAGACCTCGCCGCTCCTGAAGCGGCGTGGCTGCGGCCAGCACTGGTCGGCCCAGAGCGCAGGCGCATCCTCGACATCGACGATGCCGGTCTGCACATGCATCACGGTGCCCCGGGCGAGCTTCAGCATCAGCGATTGACCGGCGACCAGCCCGAGTTCCTGTGGCGCCGTCGAAGCCGGCGGCACACGGGTGGGCGTGGCCGGCGCGGGCACGGCGTGCGGTGGCGAGACCCCCTGCGCCGGACTGGCCTGCGCTGGCGTGGCCCCGTGCGCTGGTGCAGCCAGCCACGGCCAGGGGATGGGCAGGGATCTCAGGACGGCGGCGAGGAACATGACGGCTTCGCCCGGAGGCGCCTCGTTGGAACGGACCGCCAGTGTTCCCATCGACGCTGCGAGCTGACAGGCACAGCGGCGCCCTTTGTTCTGCGTAACAGCGAGGGCGGACCGCCTGTTCCGTATCGACTGCGCGCCGGCTGTTCCGGTGCCTCGCGCGAGCACGGGCGCAGAATCGCCGGCATGGACGCTTCGGACCCTCTGTACGCGCAGGTTGCCGCGCATTACCGCCAGGCCATCGCCGCCGGCACGATGCCGCCGGGGAGCCGGATGCCGTCGGTCCGCACGCTGATGGGCCTGCACCGCGTGAGCCTGAGCACCGCGCTGCAGGCCTGCCGCCTGCTCGAAAGCCAGGGGCTGCTTCAGGCGCGTCAACGCGCCGGCTACTTCGTCCGACCGCCGCGTCCCAACCGGCTCGCGCGTGCGGCCGAGCCGCGCCAGACGCAAGCGGACCCGGCGCGTTTCGTCGGCGTGCACGAGCGCATCTCCGAGATCCTCACCCGCGGCATCGCCGCGAAGCCGGAGGTCAACCTCTCCGGTGCCTGCGCGCATGCCTCGCTGTATCCGACGCGTGCGCTGGCGCTGCACGGCCAGCGGCTTTTGCGTCGCCGGCCCGAGATCCTCGGCACCCAGCCCGATCCGCAAGGCCTGCTCGCGCTGCGCCAGGGGCTGTCGCGCCTGGCGCTGAACGCGCAGATCCAGCTCGACCCGTCGCAGCTCGTCATCACGCATGGATGCACGGAAGCGCTCGGCATCGCGCTGCGCGCCGTGACGACCCCTGGGGACGCGGTGGCGGTCGAGTCGCCGACCTATTACGGCCTGCTGCAGCTGCTGGAGAGCCTGGGGCTGCGCGCGCTCGAGATCCCGACGAGTCCGCACACGGGCCTGTCCGTCGAGGCCTTCGAAGCGGCGGCGATGCGCGAGCCGCGGCTCAAGGCGGTGGTGGTCGTGCCCAACCTGCAGAACCCGCTCGGCGCGGTGATGCCGGACGGCGCGAAGCAGGCGCTGCTGGCGGTCTGCGAGGCCCGCGACCTGGCGCTTCTCGAGGACGACACCTACGCGCTGCTGTGCGAGACGCCGCAGCGCGCGATCAAGTCCTGGGACACGACAGGGCGGGTGATCTTCTGCTCGTCGCTGCACAAGACGCTGGCGCCCGGCATGCGCGTGGGCTGGATCGCGGCGGGCCGCTGGCAGCCGCGCGTGGAGATCCTCAAGTACGCGCAGAGCCGGCCCAACGAGATGCTCGGCCAGGCCATCCTGGCGGAGTTCCTGGCCGGCGGCCAGATCGATCGCCACCTGCGCGCGCTGCGGGCCAAGCTCGCGACACAGCGCGAGCAGATGGTGGCGGCGCTTTCCGATGAACTGCCGGCGGGCACGCGGCTCAGCCTGCCGCCCGGCGGGCCGAGCCTGTGGGTCGAGCTGCCCGAGGGACTGTCCTCGCTCACGCTGTTCGACGCGGCGCTGGAGAAAGGCATCCGGCTGGGGCCGGGGCTGATGTACTCGAACTCGGAGCGCTTCGACAACTTCATCCGCATCAACGCCGGCAATCCGATGGACGAGGCGCAACGCCGTGCGATCGGGACGCTGGGTGCGCTCTGCGCATCGATGCTGAGAGCGCGTTGATGGCGCGCTGAGCGCCCGGGGCGGACCCGCGCCTGCTCGGGGGCGGGACTAAACTGCCGCCCCATGAGTTCCTGCATCGCATTCATCGGCGGAGGCAACATGGCCAGCGCCATCGTCGGCGGCCTGCGCCGCGCCGGTTTCCCGGCCGAGGACCTGCTGGTGGTCGAGCCCTTCGAGGCGCAGCGCGAGCGCCTCGCTGCCGACTTCGGGATCCGGCCGCTCGCCGCAGCTGACGCGGCATTGTCGAGAGCCCGCGCCGTCGTCTGGGCGGTGAAGCCGCAGCTCTTCCAGGACGCCGCGGCACCGGTGGCGCCGCATGTCGGCGGCGCGCTGCAACTGTCGGTGATGGCGGGTCTGCGCAGCGACGCGATCGCGCGCGCCACCGGCGCGTCGCGCGTCGTGCGCGGCATGCCCAATACGCCGGCGCTCATCGGGCAGGGCATCACCGGTCTCTTCGCGAGCGCAGCCGTCACGGCCGACGATCGCGCGCTGGTCGAGCAGCTGCTGGAGCCGACCGGCCGCACGCTGTGGGTCGACGGCGAGGGCGACCTCGACACGGTCACCGCGTTGTCCGGTTCGGGACCGGCCTATTTCTTCTTCCTCGTCGAGCACATGGTCGCCGCCGCGCGCGCGCTGGGCCTGGACGAGGCCAAGGCGCGCGAACTCGCACTGGCCACCTGCGGCGGTGCTGCGGCGCTGGCGCTGCAATCGAGCGATTCGCCGACCGTGCTGCGTGAGAAGGTGACGTCCAAGGGCGGCACCACACATGCCGCGATCACCAGCCTGCAGGCCGACGGCGTCGGCGAGGCGGTCGAGCGCGCCGTGAAGGCCGCGCACCGGCGCGCCGGCGAGCTGGGCGACGAATTCGGCCGCGCCTGAGCGTGACCGCGCCCGAGGCCGCCGGCCGCCCACTGACCGATATCTGAAAGCCGCTTCCATCCATGGGGATCGCTGATCGCTGGGGCCTGCGCGCGTGGCTGCGCGCGCCGGGTTCGTTGAGCAAGCGGCTGGCCGCGACCGGCCTTCGTTTCGAGGTCCAGGTGCTGCGCCAGACGACAGCGCCGCTGCGGCCGCAGGAGCGTGCCGCGCTGGGGCTGCCCCGGCGCGGCCTGACGCTGGTGCGCGAGGTGATCCTGCGCGTCGACGGCCGACCGCTGGTGTGGGCGCGTTCCGCGGTGCATGGTCACGCGGTGGCGGGGCCCTGGAAGGCGTTGAAGGGGCTGGGCAGCCGGCCGCTGGGCCATCTGCTCTACGACGACCCCCGCATCCATCGCAGCGAGCTGCAGCCGCGTCGCGTCACGCGGCACGGCGCGACGCACCGCCAGATGCAGCGTCAATGGCTCGCGGCCACGGACACCGAGGCGCCCGCGCTGATGCAGTGGTCGCGCAACTCGGTCTTCACCCGGCACGGCCAGCAACTGCGGGTGATGGAGATGTTCGTCCCCGACGTCGCACTGCGCGATCCCGGACCGTTGAGACGCAAATCGAGGCCACGCCGGTGATGAGTCGGTTCCGCCATTGGCTGCAGGCCTTCCGTCCGGCGCCGATGCGCGTCGACGCGCGCGAGCGTTTGCGCGTCGTGGCCGGCGCCATCGCGGGCCTGCTGCTGACGGGCGTGCTCACCGAACTGCTGTCCCGCCACATGCCGGGCGTGCCGTGGCTGATCGCGCCGCTGGGCGCGAGCGCGGTGCTCGTGTTCGGCGTGCCGGCGAGCCCGCTGGCCCAGCCCTGGGCGGTGGTCATGGGCAACACGGCCTCGGCGCTGGTCGGGATCGCGTGCGTGCACCTGTTCGGCGGTACGCCGGAGCTGGCCGCGGCGATTGCCGTCGGTGGTGCGATCGGACTGATGTTCCTGCTGCGCTGCCTGCATCCGCCGGGCGGCGCCGCGGCCTTGCTGATGGTGCTCAGCGGCGTCCATGACTGGCACTTCGTGCTCGATCCCGTGCTGTTGAACTCGGTGCTGATGGTGCTCGCGGGCATGGCCTACAACGGCGTCACCGGCCGCAAGTACCCGCACCCGCAGACGGCGCTCTCCGCCGCGCCGCCGAAGGGCGGCGCTACAGAGGGGCCCGGCGGAGCGCTCGGGGCGATGGGAGACGCACCGCCGTTCACCGGTGTCGATCTGGACACGGTGCTGGCGCACTACAACCAGGTGCTGGACATCCCGCGGGACGACCTGCAGGCCATCGTCGACGAGGCCGGCCTGCTGGCCGCACGGCGCCGGATGTCGACGCTGCGCTGCGCCGACGTGATGTCGCGCGATGTGAAGTCGGTGGAGTGGGGCACGCCGCTGCAGGAGGCTTGGTCGCTGATGCGGACGCATCAGATCAAGGCGCTGCCGGTGGTGGACCGGGCGCGGCGCGTCGTCGGCATCGTGACGCTGGCGGACTTCATGCGTGGCGCCTCGCTGGACGTCCACGACGACTGGGCGGCGCGGCTGCGCCACCTGATCCGACCGACGCCGACCACGCACAGCGACAAGCCGGAGGTGGTCGGGCAGATCATGAGCCGGCAGGTGCGCGTGGCCAGCGCGGACCGGCCGCTGGCGGACCTGGTGCCGCTGTTCGCGGCGACCGGGCATCACCACATCCCCATCGTCGGCGACGAGGCACGGCTGGTCGGCATCCTGACGCAGTCGGATCTCGTGGCGGCCCTGGCGCGCGTGGATCGGCTCTGAGCGAACGCGCCGCAGTCGCGAGTCCAACGGTGCCTGGGCGGCGATTGAGCCGTCCCTAAGCCGCCGCTAAGCGGGCGTACAGGTCCCGCTCAGCTTCGCTCGTTATGCTGCCGCGGCCCTTGTCTGAACACCGCGCCGCCGATGGACATCGACCCCGACGAACTGATCGAAACCGCCCGCCAGGCCAATGAGCGGTCGGAAGCCGCGCCGCCGCAGTCGCGGCTGAACGTGGCGGTCGCGCTCACCGTCGCGCTGCTGGCGACCTTCATGGGCATCTGCAAGATCAAGGACGACAACATCGGCCAGGGCATGCAGCAGGCGCAGGCCGACAAGATCGACCACTGGTCCTTCTACCAGGCGCGCAACGCGCGGGAGGAGGTCGCCAAGGCCACGCTGACGCAGCTGAAGCTGCAGGCGCTCGGCGCGCCGGCGTCGGCCGCCGACGGCTACCGGGAGGCGATCGCGCATTACGAGACGCTCGCCGCGGACCAGGCCGCCAAGAAGGACGAGCTCCGCAAGCAGGCAGAAGCCGACCAGCAGCGCTACGACGCGCTCAACTACCGGGACGACCAGTTCGACCTGTCCGATGCGTTGCTGGCCATCGCGATCGCGATGCTGGCGGTGACCGCCCTGACGCAGCTGTGGTGGCTGTACGCGGCGGCGATGGTGCCGACGGTCTTCGGCGTGCTGATGGGATTCGCCGGCCTGGGCGGCTGGCCGCTGCATCCGGACGTCATCGTCCAGTGGCTTTCCTGAGGCGGACTGCTCAGCGCAACGCCAGATCCACCACCGTGCCCGCGAAGATCGCGAGGCCGACCCAGTGGTTCTCGCGGAAAGCCCTGAAGCAGCCGTCGCGGCTGCGGTCCTTGATCAGCGTGTAGTGCCAGACCACCTGAGCCGCCGCGACCGCGAGACCGGCCAGGAACCAGTGCCCCATGCCCAGCCGCAGTCCCAGCGTGGCCCACAGCGCGAGGAACGCGACGTAGAACGCCATCACGCCGATGACGTCGAAGCGGCCCAGGGTGAGCGCCGAGGTCTTGATGCCGATGCGGATGTCGTCGTCGCGGTCGACCATCGCGTACTCGGTGTCGTAGGCCAGCACCCAGAACAGGTTGGCGACCAGCAGCCCCCACGCGGCCAGCGGGACCGAGGCCGCGATCGCCTGCAGGCTCCATTCGCGGCCGCCGAGCGCCGCGGAGAACGCCATCGGGATCCCGAACGAGAACGCCACGCCGAGCACCGCCTGCGGCATCGAGACCCAGCGCTTGGTGAACGGATAGAGGATGGTCACCGCGAGCGCGGCGAACGACAGCAGGATGGTCGGCGGGTTGGTCGTCAGCACGAGCGTGAAGGCGACCAGCGCCAGCGCGGCGCCGAGCACGAGCGCCTGCTTCACGGAGATCAGTCCCGAGGTCACCGGCCGCTGCGCGGTGCGCTTGACGTGCTTGTCGAAGTCGCGGTCGGCGACGTCGTTGACGGCGCAGCCGGCGCTGCGCATGAGGAAGGTGCCGATCGTGAAGACCAGCAGCAGGTGCCAGCCCGGCCAGCCGTCGGCGGCCATCCACAGCGCGGCCAGCGTCGGCCACAGCAGCAGGTAGGTGCCGGCCGGACGGTCCCAGCGGATCAGGTTCAGGTACAGCGACAGACGCGACGGCGCGGCGGGAGCGGGGGCTGCGGAGGTCATGGCCCGCATTGTCGCGCCGCGGGGATCAAGTCTTCCGGACCCGCTCCCACAGCGCGCCCGCCTCGCCCACCAGCCCGCGCCGGAACGCCAGCACGCAGACGATGAAGATCAACCCGGTGACCAGGCTGACCGACTCCCCGAGCCCGGCGAACCACTGGATGCCGGTCAGGTTGGCCAGCCACTGGCCGAGGTCGCCGATCTTGTTCTCCAGGGCGATGATCACCAGCGCCCCGACGATGGGCCCGACCATCGTCCCCATGCCGCCCACCAGCGTCATCAGGATCACCAGGCCGGACGTCGTCCAGATCGCGTCGGTCAGCGTCGCGAAACCCAGCACCAGCGTCTTGGTCGCGCCCGCCAGACCGGCCAGCGCGGCCGACAGCACGAAGGCCATCAGCTTGAACCGCGCCGCGTCGTAGCCCAGCGAGGTCGCGCGCGCCTCGTTCTCGCGGATCGAGGTCAGCACCTGCCCGAAGGGCGAATGCACCGTCCGGTAGATCAGCCAGAAGCCGAAGATGAAGATCGCCAGCACCAGGTAGTACAGCGCGCTGTCGCTCTCCAGGTTGATGCCCAGCAGGCTGCCGCGCGGCACCGACTGCAGGCCGTCTTCCCCGCCGGTGAACGGCGCCTGCAGGAAGTAGAAGAACAGCATCTGCGCCAGCGCCAGCGTGATCATCGAGAAGTAGATGCCCGAGCGCCGGATCGCCAGCAGCCCGAACACCAGCCCCGCGACCGCCGCCATCAGCGTGCCGAAGGCGATGCCCACCAGCGGCGGGAAGCCCCAGACCTTCATCGCATGCCCGGCGGCGTAGGCCGCGGCGCCGAGGAAGGCCGCATGGCCGAAGCTCAGCAGCCCCGTGAAGCCGATCAGCAGGTTGAAGGCGCAGGCGAACAGCGCGTAGCACATCACCTTCATCGCGAAGATCGGATACACGCCCAGGAAGGGCAGCAGCGCGATGGCGATGAACAGGGCCACGTAGCCCAGCGGTTTCTTGTTCATTTCTCTTTGCCGAACAGGCCGGCGGGACGCACCAGCAGGACCAGGGCCATGACGACGAACACCACCGTGTTGGACGCCTCCGGATAGAAGACCTTGGTCAGGCCCTCGACGACGCCCAGCCCCAGGCCGGTCAGGATCGAGCCGAGGATCGAGCCCATGCCGCCGATCACCACCACCGCGAAGACCACGATGATCAGGTTGGAGCCCATCAGCGCATTCACCTGCAGGATGGGCGCCGCGAGCACGCCGGCGAAGCCGGCCAGCGCCACGCCGCCGGCGTAGGTCAGCGACACCAGCCGCGGCACGTTGACGCCGAAGGCCTGCACCAGCTTCGGGTTCTCGGTGCCGGCGCGCAGCGTCGCGCCCAGCGAGGTCTTCTCGATCAGCACCCACACGCCCAGGCACACCACCAGCGAGGCGGCGACCACCCACGCGCGGTAGTTCGGCAGGATCATGAAGCCCAGGTTGGTCGCGCCCGACAGCGCCTCCGGCGCCGAGTACGGCTGCCCGCCGACGCCGAAGAAGGAGCGGAACACGCCCTCGATCACCAGCGTCAGCCCGAAGGTCAGCAGCAGGCCGTAGAGGTGGTCCAGCTTGTAGAGCCACTGCAGCAGCAGCCGCTCGATCACCAGCCCGAACACCCCCACGAGCAGCGGCGCGATCAGCAGCATCGCCCAGTAGTTGATGCCGAAGTACTCCAGCCCCATCCACGCCAGGAACGCGCCCATCATGTAGAGCGCGCCATGGGCGAAGTTGATGATGTTCAGCATGCCGAAGATCACCGCCAGCCCCAGCGAGAGCATCGCGTAGAACGAGCCGTTCACCAGCCCCAGCAGGAGCTGGCCGAGCAGCGCCGGCAACGGGACGCCAAAGAAGTCGGTCATGCGGTGTCTCCGGCCTCAGCTCACTTCTTGACCAGCGGGCACTTGGAGTCGGCCAGCTTGGTGAAGGCGTCGTCGCCCGCGATGCGGGTCACGACCTTGAAGTAGTCCCACGGCTCGGTGGACTCCTTCTGCGACTTCACCTGCAGCAGGAACATGTCGTGCACCGCGCGGCCGTCCTCCTTGCGGATCGTGGCCTTGGTGTAGAAGTCGTTGACGGGCGTGGCCTTCATCTGCGCGACGACCTTGTCGCCGTCGTCGGACTTGATCGCCTCGACCGCCTTCAGGTAATGCGACACCGCCGAATAGTCCGCCGCCTGCAGCGACGAGGGCATGCGCTTCATCTTCTCGAAGAAGCGGCGCGCCCAGGCGCGTGCCTCGGGGCTCTGGTTCCAGTACCAGCTGTCGGTCAGGTACATGCCCTCGGTGGTCTTCAGCCCCAGCGAGTGCACGTCGTTGATGAACATCAGCAGCCCGGCCAGCTTCATCGTCTTGGTGATGCCGAACTCGTTGGCCGCCTTCACCGCGTTGATGGTGTCGCCGCCCGCGTTGGCCAGGCCCAGGATCTGCGCCTTGGAGCTCTGCGCCTGCAGCAGGAAGGAGGAGAAGTCGCTCGCGTTCAGCGGATGCTTCACCGCGCCCAGCACCTGGCCGCCGGACTTGGTCACCACCGCCGAGGTGTCGGACTGCAGCGAGGTGCCGAAGGCGTAGTCCGCCGTCAGGAAGTACCAGGTCTTGCCGCCCGACTTGGTCACCGCCGCGCCGGTGCCGTTGGCTAGGGCCACCGTGTCGTAGGCGTAGTGGATGGTGTAGGGCGTGCATTCCTCGTTGGTCAGGCGCGAGGTGCCGGCGCCGATCGAGATGAAGGGCTTCTTCTTCTCCGCCGCCACCTTGGCCATCGCCAGGCTGGTGCCGGAGTTGGTGCCGCCGATCAGCAGGTCCAGGCCTTGGGTGTCGAACCACTCGCGCGCCTTGGAGGCGGCGACGTCGGCCTTGTTCTGGTGGTCGGCGAAGACCAGCTCGATCTTCTTGCCGGCGACCTGGCCCTTCGCGTCGGCGATGGCCATGCGGATGGCCTCCACGCCGCCGGCGCCGTCGATGTCGGCGTACACGCTCGACATGTCCGTGATGATGCCGATCTTGATCGTGTCGCCGGAAATCTGCGCCTGTGCGCCAAGACTGCCGCAGGCCAGCACCGAGGCCAGGGCAACGGTTTTGAGGGTCGTCTTCATCGCTTGTCTCCTTGTTCTAACGGCCTCAACGGGCCCATGCGGGTTTCAGACTCGAAGCTCGGAATGTCGGTATCGCTATCGGTAAGCCAGATGTCGGGTCGTGCGTGACGGAGGCGGCGGGCGTCCGTCACACGCTCAGCAGCTCGTCGAGCAGCGCGCGCTTGCTGTCGAGCTGCGCGGCGCTGAAGGACTCGACCACCTGGCCGTGCTCCATCACGACGAAGTGGTCCGCCAGCGGCGCGGCGAACCGGAAGTTCTGTTCCACCATCACGATGGTGAAGCCCTGCGCCTTCAGCGCGGTGATCATGCGGGCCAGCGCCTGGACGATGACCGGGGCCAGGCCCTCGGAGATCTCGTCCAGCAGCAGGATGTCCGCGCCGGTGCGCAGGATGCGGGCCACGGCCAGCATCTGCTGCTCGCCGCCCGACAGCCGCGTGCCCGGGCTGTGCCGGCGCTCGGAGAGGTTGGGGAACATCGCGTAGATCTCGTCCTCGGACATGACCTTGCCGCGGCCGCTCTTGAACACCGGCGGCAGGCGCAGGTTCTCCTCGGTGCTGAGCGACGCGAAGATGCCGCGCTCCTCCGGGCAGTAGCCCAGGCCGAGGCGTGCGATGCGGTGCGTGGGCAGCGTGACGCTCTCCTGGCCGTGGACCTTGATCGAGCCGCTGCGGCGGTCGGTCAGGCCCATGATGGCGCGCAGCGTCGTCGTGCGGCCGGCGCCGTTGCGGCCCAGCAGCGTCAACACCTGACCCTGCGGGATCGCCAGGTCGATGCCGTGGAGGATGTGGCTTTCGCCGTACCAGGCCTGCAGGCCCTTGATCTCCAGCGCGTACGCCATCAGTGCGCCCCTTGCAGCTCGGTGGCCTCGGAGCCCATGTAGGCCTCCAGCACCTTCGGATGGCGGGAGACGGTGGCGTAGTCGCCCTCGGCCAGCACGGCGCCGCGGGCCAGCACGGTGATGCGGTCGGCGATGCTGCTGATGACCTTCATGTTGTGTTCCACCATCAGCACGGTGCGTCCTTCGGCGACGCGCTTGATCAGCGCGGTGACCCGGTCCACGTCCTCGTGGCCCATGCCCTGCGTCGGTTCGTCCAGCAGCATCAGTTCGGGCTCCATCGCCATCGTCGTGGCGATCTCCAGCGCGCGCTTGCGGCCGTAGGGCAGGTCGGCGGCGCGCAGCGCGGCCATGTCGCGCAGGTCGACGAGTTCCAGCAGTTCGAGCGCGCGGCCGTCCAGCTTCGCCAGTCCACCCAGGCCCTTCCAGAAGTGGTAGCTGGTGCCGGTGAAGCGCTGCAGGCCGATGCGAACGTTCTCCAGCACCGTCAGGTGCGGGAACACGGCGCTGATCTGGAACGAGCGGATCACGCCGCGGCGCGCGATCTGCGCGGGCTTCTCGCCGGTGATGTCGTGACCGTTGAAGAGGATCTGCCCGCGGGTCGGGATCAGGAACTTGGTGAGCAGGTTGAAGCAGGTGGTCTTGCCGGCGCCGTTGGGGCCGATCAGCGCGTGGATATGCCCGCGCTGCACTTGCAGGTCGACCGAGTCCACGGCGGTGAAGCCCTTGAACTCCTTGGTCAGTTTGCGTGTCTCCAGGATGAGGTTGCTCATCGGCGCAAGGGTGGGCGCCGGTGGTCCGGTGCCTCTGTAGTGGAGCCAGGAATTTAGGGCCCTGGCGGGGCCCCTCGACAGCGTAAAACCCTTTACGCAGCATTGCGCAAGGGCTAACCCTCGGGCCTTTGTGGCCGTGGCGGCGCTGTGGTTCCACATGACGCCGCAGCTGTCTTTCACGAGGCTGACGCAGACCGCCGACGCGGTGGATTCCTGAAGGGGCCAGGACATGCCACAACGCCGTCTTGACGAGGGCGTGTCACCGGAATCTCCTGCGGGAGAACGATGCTTCTTCCGAACGGGGAGGGTGGCCCGCCCAAGGCGTGGCTATGCTGCGCGCCTGCCCGAACACACGCATCCCATGCACAGGAGGTTCCCCATGATCCGTTCCGGAAAATTCGCCGCGCTCGGCCTCGCGATCGCACTGGCCGCCGCGGGCGTGCAGGCCGCCGCGCCGCAGGTGAAGACGCAGGCGCCGGGCTACTACCGGCTGATGCTCGGCGACTTCGAGATCACCGCGCTGAGCGACGGCACGATCGATCTGCCGGTCGATCAGCTGATGGACAAGGCCAAGCCTGGCACCGTGGTGAAGGCGCTGGGGAAGAACTACCTGAAGCCGCCGGTCGAGACCTCGATCAACGGCTACCTGATCAACACCGGCACCAAGCTGGTGCTGATCGACACGGGCGCCAACGGCGTGTTCGGTCCGACGACGGGCAAGCTGCTCGCCAACCTGAAGGCGGCGGGCTACCAGCCGGAGCAGGTCGACGAGGTCTACATCACCCATCTGCATCCGGACCATGCCGCGGGCCTGACGAAGGACGGCCAGGCGGTATTCCCGAACGCGGTGGTCCGGATGGACCAGCATGACGCCGACTACTGGCTGAACACGGCGAATGCGGCGAAGGCCTCGCCGGGCCACAAGGACTTCTTCGGCGCGGCGATCGCGGCGCTGAAGCCGTACCAGGACGCGGGCCGCCTCAAGCCGTTCAGCGGCGAGACGGAGCTCGTGCCGGGCATCCGCACGCATGCGGCCTACGGCCACACGCCGGGGCACACGGTCTACATGGTCGAGAGCCAGGGCCAGAAGCTGGCGGTGTGGGGCGACCTGATGCACGTCGCGGCGGTGCAGTTCCCGGATCCGTCGGTCACGATCAACTTCGACAGCGATTCGAAGCAGGCGATGCCGCAGCGCCAGAAGGCCTATGCGGACGCGGCGAAGAACGGCTACTGGGTCGCGATCGCGCACGTGTCCTTCCCGGGCCTCGGCCATGTGGCCGCGGACGGCAAGGGCTACCGCTGGGTGCCGGCGAACTACAGCATCAAGCCGTGATCAGCTGAGACCTGCGGAGCCGGCCTCGACATGACGTTCGAGGCCGGTGACCAGCGCATCGAACACCGCCCGGCATCGCGGGCTGTCCCTCAGGTCCTCATGCATGGTGATCCACGTCTCCAGGGGGATGCTGAGGTCCTCCGCGAGCACGCGGCGCAGCGCCGGATCGCGCCTGGCCAGCGCGACCTGGCACAACCCCAACCCGCTCCCGCGCGGACCAGGGCGAGATGGGCGAGGTCGCTGTCGGTGCGCAGCGCGAAGTGCTCGGTCGTCATCACCGGATAGCGTCGCGCCAGTTCGCGCACGTAGGGCGCCGGCTGGTCGTACCCGATCAGCGCGTGGCCGTCCGCGACCAGCGCCTTCATCGACTCCGGCGTCCCCCGTGCCGCGAGGTAGCGCTCGTGCGCATGCAGGCCGACCTCGATCACGCCGACGCGACGTGCGATCAACTGCTCCTGCTTCGGCGAGGTCATGCGGATCGCGATGTCGGCCTCGCGTCGCAGCAAGTCCTGCACGCGGTTGCTCAGCACCAGCTCGACGATCAGCGCGGGATGGCGCTCGCGCAGTTCGGCGATCAATGGCGGCAGCACCTCCACGCCGATGACTTCGCTGGCGGTCACGCGCACGATGCCGCGCACGCCGTCGCCATGGCTGCGCGCGGTGCGCTCCAGCGCGGCCGCCGTGCTGTCCATCGCTTCGGCATAGGGCCGCAGCGCCAGCGCTGCCTCCGTCGGCAGCAGACCGGCGGGCGTTCGCACGAAGAGCGATTGCCCCACCTGCGCTTCCAACGCCGCCACGTGCCGGCCGACCGTCGGCTGCGTCAGGTCCAGCGCCCGAGCGGCGCCTGACAGCGAACCTTCCCGCAGCACGCCGAGGAAGGAGCGGTACCACTCCCAGGCGATGCCTGCGCTCGACGAACTGGGGGAGCCGGAGGCGGGGGTATTCGCAGCGGGAGGGGCAGTCCTTGAGGTCATGCAGAAATGTATAGCCGCTCATCGACGTTCGGTAATTTTCAGGAAAGCCGCTCTTTTCCAGAATCCATCCCATGCCTTCACCCAACAGGACCTCGGCGGTCCAGCAGGAGCTGACGATGGATGCGATGACCTCGATGGATGCGATCGGTATGCTGGCCGCGATGACGGCCGTGGCGCGGCGGACGGCGCTGGTGCTGGGCGCGAGCGGCGGCATCGGTGGCGCGGTGGCGCGGTCCCTGCGCGATGCGGGTTGGACGGTGCGGGCACTCAAGCGCGGACTGGCCACTGAATCCGAGGACCGCGACGGCCTGCACTGGCTGCGGGGCGACGCCCTCGTCGCCGAGGATGTGCAGCGCGCCGCGCAGGGCTGCAGCGTGATCGTGCATGCGGTGAACCCGCCCGGTTATCGCCGCTGGAGCGAGCTGGTGCTGCCGATGCTCGACAACACCATCGCCGCCGCCAAGGCGCGTGGCGCGACCGTCGTGCTGCCTGGCACCGTCTACAACTTCGGACCCGACGCGATGCCGCATCCGGTCGAGGACTCGCCGCAGCGTCCCGTGACACGCAAGGGCGCGATCCGCGTCGAGATGGAGCGCCGCCTGCAGGCCGGCGCCGAGCGTGGCGACTTCCGCGCCGTCATCCTGCGCGCCGGCGACTTCTTCGGCCCGGGCGCGGCCAACAGCTGGTTCTCCCAGGGCCTCGTGACGCCGGGCAAGCCGGTGACGAGGATCCAGCAGGCGGGGACTGACGGCGTCGGTCATCAATGGGCCTATCTGCCCGATGTCGCGACGGCGATGGCCGCGCTGATCGAGCGCTGCGAGACGCTGCCCGCCTTCGCGCGCTTCCACTTCGCGGGCCATTGGGATGCCGACGGACGTCAGATGGCGGAGGCGATCCGCCGTGTCGTGCAGCGGCGCACCGGCGTGCAGGCGCGGATCACGCGCTTCCCCTGGTGGGCGGTACGCCTGGCTCAGCCGGTGGTGCCGTTGTTCCGCGAAGTGGCGGAGATGCGCTACCTGTGGCGCGAGCCGTTGCGCATGGGAGAGGCGCGCCTGACCGCCGAACTGGCCGACGTCGGAGGCGTCCCGCACACGCCGCTCGATGTCGCGATCGAGCGCACGTTGGAGGCACTGGGTTGCCTGCCCGCCGCTCAGGCCTCGGCGCGCTTCAATCGAAGTAGCGCTGCCGCAGGCGCTCGTAGCGCCCGTCCCGCCTGATGCGATCCAGCGCGGTCTGCAGGCGCCGCGCCAGCGCCGGATCGCTGTCCGCGGGCAGGCCGTACCAGTAGGATTTGTCGACGTCCATCGGCAGTACCGGCGTCAAGGTGGCGTAGGGCAGCTTCAGCTCGCGCAGGTGCCAGGCCGCAGCCCAGTCCAGCATCACGATCAGGTCCATGCGGCCGGCCAGCAGCTTGCGCAGGTTGGTCGCGTCGTCGATGGCGAGTTCCAGCTCGACCTCGGGCCGCAAGCCCTCTGCGATCAGCTGTCGCGCGGCGGCCGAATCGCGTGTCACGCCCATCCGCAGACCGCCGAGTTGCTTCAGGCTTGGGGGACGCACGTCCGCGCGGTGGCTCAGCCGGTAGACGAGGATGCGCCGCGGGCTGATCGGCCCGACCCAGCGGTACTGGGTCTCGCGCTCCGGGGTGCGCGTCAGCGAGAACAGCACGCTGTCCGCGCGCCGTCCTGCTTCCTGCACCGACCGCTGCCACGGCAGCACCTGCACGCGCAGCGGCAGGCCGGCGTCGGCCGCCACCATCTTCAGCAGCTCGGTGCTGAAGCCGCGCGCCTCGCCGTGTTCCGCATGGTTCAGCGGCGGCAGGTTCTCGGTGAAAGCGACCAGTTCGGCCGGCCCCGCCGCGGTCCGCGGACGCGCCGGGGCGGCCAGCGCCGCGGGCAATGCGCCCGGCAGCAGTCCCGCCGCCAGCAGGAGGCAGCACAGACGGCGCTCCGGCGGGGGCTGGATCTCGTGGGGCATCGCGGCAGTGTAGGAAGACGCCATGACAGGCCGACAGCGGTGTCGTCGCATAACGCCAACAAGGTCACGGCATCCGGACTGGGGAAAGCCCTTTCCCTCCAAAGAGGGCGCCTGCACGAAAGACCTGACCCCGGCCGTTATCCTCCGGCCCCGCCCTGGGACACCCCGGGCGTATCGAGCACAAGGGAGAAGCAATGAAGAAGTTCTGGAGCGGGTTGGCCGCGGTGATGGCCATGACGGCCGGCACCGCGCAGGCGGCCGATGACACGCTGATCTATGGATCTGTGGGCGTCGGCGGTGTCGACGGCAGCCAGGAGGCCTACAAGCGCGATGGCGACCAGCTGTCCGTCGGTTATTCGTTCGGCTATTACTTCAACGCGAACTATGGCGCCGAGATCTACACACGCAGCCTCGCGTTCCGGCCGTTCGGCCCGCGCCGCGATTACGCGTACCCCGACACGCACGTCGGCGTCGCCGCCGTCTACCGCTATCCGGTGGCCCGGATGTTCAGCCTGAACGGCCGGCTCGGCATCGGCCAGACCAAGATGTCACGCGACGACGGCGGCCATGCGGGCGACAAGACCAGCGTGACCGCCGGTGTCGGCGCATCCCTGGAATTCAGCCGCCACGTCGCGATCACCGCCGGCTACGAGCGCTACTCCGGCATCAACACCGGCCTGTGGCTGCTCGGCTGGCAGCTCGGCTACTGACCCGGCTGCCGACCCTGGACGTGGACGCCGTCAGGCGTCCATCTGCTTCTGGAAGACCAGGCCCGCGTGCTCGCGCAGCGCGTGGAATTTGATCTTCGGCCAGTTCTCCTGCATCGCGCGGAGTTCGCCGGCGTACTCGAGCAGCACTGTCGGCGCATTCACCGCATCCCAGGCGACGCGGTGCGCGTTGTGGTCGATGAAGCGACGCAGTTCCTTCTCGCCGCCATCGGCCTCGTCGCAGGTCACCCAGCGCGCGACGTTGTAGCGCGCCGGCATGACGCGGGCCTTGACGCCGTACTCGTGCTCCAGCCGGTGCGCGACGACCTCGAACTGCAGCTGGCCGACCGCGCCCAGCAGCAGCACGCTGCCGGCCTCGGGGCGGAAGACCTGGATCGCCCCTTCCTCGCCGAGCTGGCGCAGGCCTTCGCGCAGCTGCTTGGTCTTGAGCGGGTCCGCCACTTCGACGGAGCGGAACATTTCCGGCGCGAAGAAGGGCAGGCCGGTGTACTGCAGCGCCTCGCCCTCGGTGATCGTGTCGCCGAGCTGCAGCACGCCGTGGTTGGGGATGCCGATGATGTCGCCGGCGAAGGCCTCGTCCAGCAGTTCGCGGCGCTGCGACAGGAAGCTCACCACCGTGTTGGGGCGCAGCTCCTTGCCGGAGCGCACGACCTTCAGGCGCATGCCGCGCTCGAAGTGGCCCGAGGCCACGCGCAGGAACGCGATCCGGTCACGGTGCGCCGGGTCCATGTTGGCCTGGATCTTGAAGACGACGCCGGTGAACTTGGGCTCTTCCGGCTGAACGACGCGCTGCATCGCGGCGCGCTCGGCCGGCGCGGGCGCCAGCTCGACCAGCGCGTCCAGCACTTCCTGCACGCCGAAGTTGTTGACCGCGGAGCCGAAGAACATCGGCGTCTGCTGGCCCGCGAGGAAGGCGTCCTCGTCGAAGGCCGGCGCGGCTTCCTTGACCAGCTCGATCTCGCCCTGCGCGTTGTCGTACTGCATGCCGAAGCGCTCGGCGTAGGCCGGGTTGTCCAGGCCGTCCAGCACTTCCTCGGTGCCGGCGGCGCGGTCCTCGCCGGGCGCGAAGACCCGCATGCGCTGCTGGCGCAGGTCCATCACGCCGTGGAAATGCTTGCCCATGCCCACCGGCCAGGTGAACGGGACCACCGTCATGCCCAGCTCGCGCTCGATCTCGTCCATCAGCGCCAGCGGCTCCTGGACCTCGCGGTCCATCTTGTTGACGAAGGTCAGGATCGGCGTGTTGCGCGCGCGGCAGACCTGGATCAGCCGCCGGGTCTGCGGCTCGACGCCGTTGGCCGCGTCGATCACCATCAGCGCCGCGTCGACCGCGGTCAGCACGCGGTAGGTGTCTTCCGAGAAGTCCTGGTGGCCCGGGGTGTCCAGCAGGTTGATGACGCAGTCGCGGTACTCCATCTGCATCACCGACGAGGCCACCGAGATGCCGCGCTGCTTCTCGATCTCCATCCAGTCGGAGGTCGCATGCCGCGAGGCCTTGCGCGCCTTCACCGAGCCCGCGATCTGGATCGCGCCGGAGAACAGCAGCAGCTTCTCCGTCAGCGTGGTCTTGCCCGCGTCAGGGTGGGAAATGATGGCGAAGGTGCGGCGACGGCGCACTTCGGACGGGATGCGGGACAGATCGGTGGACATGGCGGCTCTGGGGCGGCGAACCTGGGATTATCGGCCATGCACCGCGACAGTCCTCACTGTTCCGGCATGAAGGGCCGGACGCGGGCCAGCAGGCGCTCGACGTACTCGTCCTTCTCCCCGACCGGTGCGGCGTAGGTCAACGCGTCCCGGGCGGCGGACTCGCCGGCCTTGCTCCACATCAGCCAGGCCGACAGGTACTGCGAGGCGAGGCAACCGCCCGACGTCGCCACCGGGCCGCGGGCGTGGAAGGGTTCGTCGAGGACCCGCACGCCGGCCTCGACCAGCCAGGGGCGCGTGGAGGCATCGGTGCATGCGGGCGCGTCGCCGAGCAGCCCCAGCCGCGCCACCAGCAGCGCGCCGGAGCACTGCGAGGCGATCAGCTGCCGCGTCGGATCGATCTGCAGCCGGTCCAGCAGGGCCGAGTTCTCCGCGATCGCCCGCGTGTAGATGCCCGAGCCGAACCAGACCGCGTCGGCCTCGTTGGCCCACTCGAGCGGGTGTTTCAGCTGAACGGTCACGCCGTTCATCGAGGTGACCGCCGGCCCGGGCCCGCACAGTTCGGCGGACCAGCCCAGCGGCTTGAGCCGGTTCAGCAGCCCCAGGGGGACGAAGCTGTCGATCTCGTTGAAGCCGTCGAAGGAAAGGATGGCAATGCGCATGAGGAGACCCGGAAGACCCGCAAGGCGATGCGGCCCACTGTAGCGCCGTCGCCCGCCAGGCCCAAGTCGAGGGGTTATCCGCCGGCGCCGCCCGGCGCCTGCGGCGAGCCCAGCGTGCCGAGCTGGGTGCCGATGCGCACCAGCAGGTGCTGGCGCACGCGCTGGACGACCTCGGCGGCGTCCACCGGGCCGAGTTCCTCGGCCAGCCGGGTCTGCACCTCGTAGTGCAGGTAGAGCATGCCGCGCAGCTTCTCGAAGCCGCTTTCGTGGCCGTCGCCGCAGATGCGCAGGTCGTTGTCGAGCACGCGCTCGATGACGCCGGGATCGAGCAGCCGCACGTGGCACATGATCGCCAGCTGCGCGATCTGGAGGTCCACGTCCTCGACCGTCTTCTCCCATTCCTCGTGGCTGTGGCGTTGCTTGGGCGTTCGCATGGTCACTCCTCCCCGGCCAGCAGCCGGAACGTGTGGCGGGCCATCATGAGTTCCTCGTCGGTGGGGATGACCCAGGCCTCGCACCGGCTGTCGACGGTGCTGATCCGGCGCTCGGCCGGCCCCTCGCGGTTGGCGGCGTCCTGCACCGACACCCCCAGCCACAGACAGCGCGACAGCACCCGCCGACGGATCTCCGCGGCATGCTCGCCGATTCCGGCGGTGAACACCAGGCCGTCCAGGCCGCCCATTTCCGCCGCCAGCGCGCCGATCTCGCGGGCGACGCGGTGGACGAAGACGTCGATCGCGAATCGTGCCCGCGGCGCATCGCTGGCCAGCAGCTGGCGCATGTCGCTGGAGATGCCGGACAGTCCCAGCAGGCCGGACTGCTTGTAGAGCAGGGTCTCGAGCTCGCGCGCGTCCATGCGCTGCTCGTCCATCAGGTAGATCAGCACGCCGGGATCGACCGCGCCGCTGCGCGTGCCCATCGGCAGGCCGTCGACGGCGGTGAAGCCCATGCTGCTGGCGATGCTGCGGCCGCGGTGCAGCGCGCAGGCGCTCGCCCCGTTGCCCAGGTGCAGGATGACCGCGCGACCGTCCGCCAGGCGCGGCGACAGCGCCGGCAGCCGCGACGCGATGTACTCGTAGCTCAGGCCGTGGAAACCGTAGCGGCGCACGCCGGCTTCGAACAGCGCGTAGGGCAGGGCGAAGGCGTCGGCGACATCGGACTGGCCGCGGTGGAAAGCCGTGTCGAAACAGGCGACCTGCGGCAGTCCCGGCAGCGCCGAGAAGGCGCGGCGGATCGGCGCCAGGTTGTGCGGCTGATGCAGGGGGCCAGCGACACCAGCGTCTCGAGTTGCGCCAGCACCGGCGGCGTCACCCGCACCGGCTGCGCGAACGCGGTACCGCCATGCACGACGCGGTGGCCGATGCCCAGCATCTGGATGCCGGGGAACTCGTGGGTGACGAACTCGATCAGGTGGTCGAGCGCGGCGTCATGCGTCAGCGTCTCGCCGACGGGCCAGTCGCGCGAGCCGGCCTTGGCGCCGTCGGCATGCGAGGCCTCGAAGTGAGGCTTTGCGGTGCCGATGCCTTCGACCTGCGCGCGCAGTTCGAGCCGCAGGGGCCCCAGCCGGCGGTCTTCGTGCAGCGAGTACATCGACAGCTTGATGCTGGATGAGCCCGCGTTGACGACCGCGATGAATTCGCCTTCAAGCCGTGCATCCATCGCTCACCCCATGATGTGATAACCGCCGTCCACGTACAGCGTGGAACCGGTGATGAGCCGCGCGTGGTCGCCCGCGAGCATCGCGGTCGCGTAGCCGACGTCGTCGATCGTCGCCAGCGCGTGGGCCGGCGCGCGGGCGGCGGCGTCGGCCAGCAACTGGTCGAACTCCTCCAGCCCGGACGCCGCGCGCGTCGCGATCGGCCCCGGCGAGATCGCATGTACCCGGATGCCCGCCGGGCCCAGTTCATGCGCGAGGTAGCGCACCGAGGCCTCCAGCGCCGCTTTCACGGGGCCCATCAGGTTGTAGTGCTCGATGACCTTGCTCGCACCCTGGAAGCTCATCGTGAACAGCGTGCCGCCGGCCGCGCGCATCAGCGGCTCCGCGAGGCGAGCCATGCGGATGAAGCTGTGGCACGAGATGTCCATCGCCATCGCGAAACCGGCCGCGCTGCTGTCGACGAGGCGCCCATGCAGGTCGTCCTTGGGCGCGAAGGCGATCGAATGCAGCGCCGCGTGCAGCACGCCCCAGCGCTCGGACACGGCGGCGAAGACCCCGTCGAGCGCGTCGGGATCGCGCAGGTCCAGGGGCAGCAGCATGTCGGCGCCGAGCGCGTCGGCCAGCGGCTTCACATGCGGCAGCGCCTTGTCGTTCAGGTAGGTGAGCGCCAGGTCCGCGCCCATCGCGCGGAAGGCCCGGGCGCAGCCGTAGGCGATCGACTGGTCGTTGGCGATGCCGGTGATCAGCACCTTGCGTCCGGCCAGCAGCCGGCCGAACTGCACGGCCGCGGAGTTCATGCGACCGCCTTGCGCCGGCGCGCGGGCCTGGACGCGGGCGAGGCCGCGATCGAGACCGTTGCCGCTGCCGCCGTCGACGCCGCGGTGGGTGCCGACAGCGCGAGCGCCATGTCGGCCACGCGCACCGGGTCGACGTGCAGCAGTTCGTGGACATGGCGCGCCGCTGGCGACTTGGGATCGGCGAGCTCGGATTCGCTCATCAGCACCGCGCTGGCGAGCGCCACGGCTTGCTCGCGGTCCTCGAGCGTCGGGAGCAGCGTCGGAAGGGCGGCCATCGCCTCGTCCGGCGCGAAGGTCACGATCAGCGCCTGACGATGCAGGAGCGTCGCCCAGTCTTCGCTGGGCACCGCGCCGGCGGAGACGGCGCCTTCGGCGTCCTCGGCCATGCGGCGGTGGGAGTCGGCCAGCAACTGGCCGAGCACCAGTCCGCGTCGCTGTATCACGCCGCGATGCGCGAGGCCCGCGAGCAGGATGCGGCAGACGGCGTCGGCGAACCCGCCTTGTTCGACCTGCTCCAGCGCCATGCGGCGCCCCTCGCGCTCATCGGCGGCCGCGTGCGCGGCGCCGGAGGCGAGGTCCGAGTCCCGTGGCGGCAGCAGCGCGCCCAGGCCGTACGGCCCGTAGACCGCTTCCACCCAGTGCACGAGCGTCGCATCGCGCTGGTGCCCGAGCCGGTCCAGCGATTCGCTGATCGCGCGGGAGCCGAGTTGCTCCCACTTGAGCCAGGGGTTCTCCGCATCGATGCTCTGGCGCTGCGCGCGAGCGCCGTCGGCGGCCTGCTTGAGCCACGGCGCCAGCGGATGCAGGTCGGAGATCGCCAGATGCTGCTGACGCAACGGATGCACCCAGCGCAGCCAGTCGCCGAGCGCCTGGCTGCCGACCGCGCGCACGGCCGGTTGCAGCCACTGGCGGTAGCGGCGCATGTTCATCTCGGAGACCTGCGCGATGGTGCTGAACAGCGCCTCGTCGCGGCGGCATTCCGGGTTCAGCGCGCGCAGGTCGTCCACGGTGCGGGTCTCGAAACTCACCGAGTAGTCGCCCGATTCCAGCGCCGCCAGCGGCGCTTCGGGATCGCGGGCCGCTATCTTCATCTCGTACAGGCCGGGTGGCAGCGCGACGATCTGCTCCAGCGTGTCGAGGATCTGCTCATGCTCGCGCCGCGCGACGCCGCCGCCGACGAAGATGCCCAGGTGGCCGATCTTCGGATGCAGCATGTAGACGATGGTGCGGCCCGCCTTGACCAGCGCCTTCTCGCTGCCCCAGACGTCGATGATCCAGTCCAGCGCCTGCTGGGGCGGGGTGATGTTGTCGCCCCAGGACGCGAAGATCACCATCGGTGCGGTGATGTTGCGCAGGTCCAGCCGGTAGCCTTCCAGCTCGACCTCGCCGCGCGCGAGGCGGTTGCCGATGAACAGGTTCTCGACGATGGCCTCGATCTCCTCGCCGGTCATGCGGAAGTAGCCGCCCCACCAGCGCTCGAAGTCGAGGAAGCGCTCGCGCTCGGTGTCGACGTTGGCGTAGAGGTGGTAGTACTTGTCCCACCAGCTGTTGGCGAGGTTGAGGTTCTCGAAGTTGGAGACCAGGTGCGCGCCGTCGAAGCGGTCGCCGCCGAGGTCCGCCGACAGCGCCGACATCCACGCGCCGCCGAGCGCGCCGCCTGCGTAGCGCATCGGGTTCTGTTCGGGCGAGCCCGCCCAGTACGACAGCGGCGCACCGTTCAGGATGATGGGCCCCATCAGGTCGCTGCGCACCGCGGCCAGCGCCGCGACCGCCCAGCCGGCCTGGCAGTTGCCGATCACCGCAGGCAGGCCCGGCGCCTTCGGATGGCGGCGGGCGACCTCCTCGATGAAGTGCGCCTCGGCGCGCGCGACGTCGAGCAAGGTCTGACCCTCGACCGGTTCCGGCTCGAAGGTGATGAAGTAGACCGGGTGGCCGGCGCGCAGCGCGACGCCGATCTCGGAGTCCGGCTTGAAGCCGCCGATCCCGGGCCCGTGGCCCGCGCGTGGATCGATGACGACGATGGGTCGCCGCGCGGGATCGACGATGTCGCCGTCCGCCGGCAGGATGCGCAGCAGCGCGTAGTTGCAGGGCTGCGGCAGGTCGCGGCCGTCGATCAGCAGTTCATGTTCGAACTTCAGCAGCGCGGGCTTGCCGGCCTTCAGGTGGTGGAGGAACACGTTGCCGCGCTCGCGCATCGTGTCCAGCGTCAGCAGCGAGCGCTGCCACGCGTCGGTCGCGTACGCTTGCCAGTCGTGGATCCAGTCGGACGTTCCGGACATTCGCCTTGCTCCCAGCAATGCCTCGCGAGGTCCGCTCGGCTTGATTTGTTGCACCGCAGCATGCATCATCGACCGCGACTCGTTGTCAATGTCCGAGGGAGACGCAGGGTGATCGAACCATGACCGAACAAGCGCCCGGTGCCCATCCGCACTACGACCGCCTCATCGAGGCGGTGCGCGAGCTGCCGCCGTTGCGCATGGCGGTCGTTCATCCGTGCAATGACGTGTCCCTGCTCGCGGCGACGGAAGCGGCGGCGCTGGGCCTGATCGAACCCCTCCTGATCGGTCCGGCGGGCAAGGTGTCGGAGGCTGCTGCCGCGGCCGGCGTAGATCTTTCGCGCTACACCGTCGTCGACGTGCCGCACAGCCATGCGGCGGCGGAGATGGGCGTGGCGATGGCGCTCAAGGGTGAGGTCGACGCGCTGATGAAGGGCAGCCTGCACACCGATGAACTGATGGGCGCCGTGGTGCGGCGCGAAGGCGGCCTGCGCACGTCACGGCGCATCAGCCATTGCTTCGTGATGGACGTGCCGGGGCACGCGCAGCCGCTGATCATCTCGGACGCGGCCATCAACATCGCGCCGACGCTGGAGGAGAAGGTCGACATCGTGCAGAACGCGATCGACCTCGCGCACGCGCTGCATCTCCCGGAGGTGCGGGTGGCGCTGCTGTCGGCGATGGAGACGGTGAATCCGAAGGTGCCGTCGACGCTGGATGCGGCGGCGCTGTGCAAGATGGCGGACCGCGGGCAGATCACCGGTGCGGTGCTGGACGGCCCCTTGGCGATGGACAACGCCATCGATGCCGAGGCGGCGCGCATCAAGGGCATCGTGTCGCCGGTGGCGGGCAAGGCCAACGTGCTGATCGTGCCGGACCTGGACGCCGGCAACATGCTCGCGAAGAGCCTGAGCTTCCTGGCGCAGGCCTACGCGGCGGGGGTGGTGCTCGGCGCGAAGGTGCCGATCGTGCTGACCAGCCGCGCCGATTCGCGCACGGCGCGGCTCGCGTCGTGCGCGCTGGCCTCGATGCTGGCCGAGGCCGGGCGGGCCGGCCGCATCAAGGCCGTGGGCTGATCACTCTTCCAGCAGCGAGCGCAGCATCCAGGCGGTCTGCTCGTGCACCGTCAGGCGCTGGGTGAGCAGGTCGGCGGTCGGCTCGTCGTTCGCCTTGTCGACCAGGTCGAACAGCGCGCGTGCCGTGCGGGCGACGCCTTCATGACCGTCGACCAGGATGCGGACCATGTCCAGCGCCTTGGGCGGCGTGGTCGGCGCGTCCGGCAGCGAGCTCAGCGCCGCGAACTGCGCGTACGAACCCGGCGCCTTGTGACCCAGCGAGCGGATGCGCTCGGCGACCGGATCGACAGCGTTCCACAGCTCGGTGTACTGGGCCATGAACATCGCGTGCAGCGAGTTGAACATCGGCCCCGTCACGTTCCAGTGGAAGTTGTGCGTGGTCAGGTAGAGCGTGTAGGTGTCGGCCAGCAGCTTGGACAAACCCTGCGCGATCGCCGCACGGTCCTTGTCGCTGATGCCGATCTGGATGGACGGCGCACCCTTCGCGGAGGTTGCCTTGGCGGGAGAGGGGCTCTTCTTGGCCATCGTGAAACTCCTTGCAGGAATGGAAGGAAAAAGACGCCACGCAGCCTAACCGATACCAGTGATCGGTGGCGTGACTGCGGGGCGACCAGTAGGTCTCTACTTGGACGTACGGCGCGCTAGGCCGCGAACGACCGAGCCGCTCGGGCCTTGGGTCTTCGCTTATGCGACGCTGTGCTGCATCCAGTCGATCAACGACTGCACGTTCAGCGCGGCGCCGGCGGCCACCAGCAGCCAACCCAGTGTGCGTTGTCCGGAACGAGGGGTCATGTCTTGCTCCTTGCAGATGCTTCCGACGTCGTCAGACGGTGAACTCGATGTCGAGCGTGCTCAGTGCGGCGCGGACGACGCGGCCGTAGTCCGGATCCGCCTTGTCGAAGTGGCCCAGCTGCCGATCGACGATGAAGGCCGGCACGCCGCGCATCGATTCCGCGATGTTGCGACCCAGCCGTTGCTGCTGTTCCTCGCCGAGCAGGCGGAAGAGGGCGCCGGGCTGCGCGTAGTCGTCATTGCCCTCGCGGTGGTCGAAGCGGGCCGCGTCGCCCTGCAGGCGCAGCGGCGGTTCGGCGACCGAGGGATCCTGCGTCGCGCCGCCGAAGCTGTTGGGCTCGTAGTACGCGTTCGGGTTGCCGGTCGGCGTGCGGAAGAACTTCATGGCGCCGTCCTTGTGATAGTGATGGACGGGGCACTTGGGCGCGTTGACCGGCAGCGCCTCGTAATGCGTGCCCAGGCGGTAGCGGTGCGCATCGGCGTAGCTGAAGATCCGCGCCTGCAGCACCTTGTCGGGGCTGAAGCCGATGCCCGGAACGATGTTGCTCGGCGAGAACGCGGCCTGCTCGATCTCCTCGAAGTAGTTCTCCGGATTGCGGTTGAGTTCGAGCACGCCGACCTCGATCAGCGGGTACTCGGCATGCGGCCAGACCTTGGTCAGGTCGAAGGGGTTGTAGGAGGTCTTGTCGGCGTCGAGTTCCGGCATCACCTGCACGGACATCGTCCACTGCGGGAACTGGCCCTGGTCGATCGCGCCGAAGAGGTCTTCCTGGTAGCTCTCGCGGGTCTGCCCGATGACGGCGGCGGCTTCGGCGTTCGTGAGCGTGCGATGGCCCTGGCGGGTCTTGAAGTGGAACTTCACCCAGAAGCGCTCGCCGTCGGCGTTCCAGAAGCTGTAGGTGTGGGAGCCGAAGCCGTCCATGAAGCGCGGGCTGACGGGGATGCCGCGGTCGCTCATCAGGATGGTGACCTGATGCAGGCTCTCGGGCGACAGGCTCCAGTAGTCCCACGCGGCGGTGGCGGAGCGCAGGTTGGTGACCGGATGGCGCTTCTGCGTGTGGATGAAGTCGGGGAACTTCAGCGGGTCGCGAATGAAGAACACCGGGGTGTTGTTGCCGACCAGGTCCCAGTTGCCTTCTTCGGTATAGAACTTCAGCGAGAAGCCGCGGACGTCGCGTTCCGCATCGGCGGCCCCTTGCTCGCCGGCGACCGTCGAGAAGCGCGCCAGCATCGGCGTCTGCTTGCCGACCGCGCCGAACAGCTTGGCACGGGTGAAGCGGGAGATGTCCTGCGTGACGGTCAGCGTGCCGAAGGCGCCCCAGCCCTTGGCATGCACGACGCGCTCAGGAATGCGCTCGCGGTTCTGGTGGGCCAGCTTCTCGATCAGCTGGTAGTCCTGCATCAGGACGGGGCCGCGCGGGCCGGCGGTCAGCGAATTCTGGTTGTCGGCGATCGGCGCGCCGGCGCTCGTCGTCATGACCGGGCACTGGGCGGGATGTGGGGGCTTGGCACTCATGGGCACTCCTCGATGCTTCAGACAGGGACGCTTTGTAGGGGTCCGGACCGCCGTTGAACTCCCCGGAAGGAAGACCTGAGCGGCGCATGAGGAGGACTTTAGAGAAATACTATCGATGATGATATTTGGATAGCTCAAACGTGGTGATTGGGAAAAACTAAAGCCGCCCGGAGGCGGCTTGGCAAGGGGTCGGGTCTTGCGGGCGTTCAAGACAACAAGGTCACCCCTTTGAGCGTGCACGCATACACCGCGTTGCGCAGCGCCGCGACTGCCTCGTAGCGGGTGAACGTGCGGCGCCAGGCGAGCACGACGCGGCGTGTCGGCGCCGGGTCTTCGAAGGGCACGTAGCGCAGGTGCGGCGGGACGTGGTCCGGCACGCTCAGCGCCGGCACCACCGTGACGCCCATCCCGGACGCCACCATGTGCTTGATGGTCTCCAGCGAGCTGCCCTCGAAGCTCTTGCGGATGCCTTCCGCGTCCGTCGAGAAACGCGCGAACTCCGGGCAGACCTCCAGCACGTGATCGCGGAAGCAGTGGCCGTTGCCCAGCAGCAGCATGGTCTCGGCCTTGAGCTCCTCGGCGCTGATGCGTTCCTTCTTCGCCAGCGGGTGCACCGCCGGGACCGCGACGACGAAGCGCTCGTCGTACAGCGGCGCCACCGCCAGGCCCGCGTCGGGGAAGGGCTCCGCCATGATCGCGCAGTCCAGCTCGCCGGTGCGCAGCATGTCCAGCAGTTTCTGGGTGAAGTTCTCCTGCAGCATCAGCGGCATGCGCGGATAGAGGTCGATGCAGTGCTTGACCAGTTCCGGCAGCAGGTAGGGCCCGATCGTGTAGATGATCCCCAGCCGCAGCGGCCCGTCCAGCGGATCCTTGCCCCGCTTGGCGATGTCCTTGATCGCGCTGGCCTGCTCGATCACCGACTGCGCCTGGCGCACGATGTCCTCGCCCAGCGGCGTCATCGTCACCTCGTTGGCGCCGCGCTCGAAGATCTTGACGTCGAGCTCCTCCTCCAGCTTCTTGATCGCCACCGACAAGGTCGGTTGGGAGACGAAGCAGGCTTCCGCGGCGCGGCCAAAATGGCGCTCACGGGCGACGGCGACGATGTAGCGCAGTTCGGTCAGGGTCATGGCCGGCATTGTCCTCAGAAAGCGGCATCGTGGCACCGTCCCGGTACACTGCCGCCCCACCCCCGGCCCCTCCCCGGACCTGCTTCCAGGGGACTCGCATGACCGAACAGACCTCCCCCCGACCGCTCCTCCGACGTCCGCGCCGACATCCCTCTATGCCGTGCCGCGTCCGGCGGGCGCTTTGCCCGACCGCAAGCCGGTCACGCTGCAGCGCCTGCTCGACATGCATGCCGCCGGCGAGAAGATCGCGATGCTGACCGCCTACGACGCCACCTTCGCGCATGCGATGGAGGACGCCGGCGTGGACTCGATCCTGATCGGCGACTCGCTGGGCAACGTCGTGCAGGGCCTGCAGACGACGGTGCCGGTCACGCTGGAGGCGATGGTCTATCACACGGCCAACGTGGCGCGCGCGCGGCGGGTGTCGTGGATCGTCGCGGACCTGCCGTTCGGCACGTACCACGAGTCGCCGCAGGCGGCCTGGAAGAACGCGATGCAGCTGGCGCAGGCCGGCGCGCACATGGTCAAGCTCGAAGGCGGCGGCTGGACCACGGAGACGGTGCGCTTCCTGACCGAACGCGGCATCCCCGTCTGCGCCCACCTGGGCCTGACGCCGCAGACCGTGACCGCGCTGAGCGGCTTCAAGGTGCAGGGCCGCGACGAAGCCGGGGCTGCGCGCATCAAGGCGCACGCGCGGGAACTGGTCGACGCCGGCGCTCAGATGCTGCTGCTGGAGATGGTGCCGGCGGCGCTGGCCGGCGAACTGACGCGCTCGCTGGGCGTGCCGGTGATCGGCATCGGCGCCGGCGCGGAGTGCTCCGGCCAGGTGCTGGTGATGCACGACATGCTCGGCGTGGGCGGCGGGCGCAAGCCCCGCTTCGTGCGCGATTTCATGCAGGGCACCGCGTCGATCGGCGAGGCGTTCTCGCGCTATGTGAGCGACGTGAAGTCCGGCGCCTTCCCTGCTGCCGAGCACACCTACTGATCATGAAGATCCATCACGACATCGCCGGCCTGCGCGCCGCGCTCGCGGGCGGCCGCCCGGTCGCATTCGTGCCCACGATGGGCAACCTGCACGACGGCCATCTGGCGCTGGTGCGCCAGGCGCGGGAGGCCGTCGGCCAGGACGGTGTCGTCGTGGCCAGCGTCTTCGTCAACCGGCTGCAGTTCGCGCCGCACGAGGACTTCGACCGCTATCCCCGCACGCTGCCGCGCGACGCCGAGCTGCTCGAGGGCGCGACCTGCGACGTCGTCTTCGCGCCCGACGAGCGCGAGATGTACCCCGAGCCGCAGGGCTACAAGGTGCATCCGCCGGTCGAGCTCGCCGACATCCTCGAGGGGCATTTCCGGCCGGGCTTCTTCATCGGCGTCTGCACGGTGGTCGCCAAGCTGTTCCAGATCGTCCAGCCGGACGTCGCCGTCTTCGGCAAGAAGGACTATCAGCAGCTGATGGTGATCCGCCGCATGGTCGACCAGCTGGCGATGCCGATCCGCATCCTCGCGGGAGAGACCGAGCGCAACGCCGACGGCTTGGCGCTGTCCTCTCGCAACGGCTACCTGAGCGGGCAGCAGAAACAGGACGCGCTGCTGCTGTCGCGCACGCTGAAGGCGATGATCGCGCGCTGGCAGGCGGGCGAGCGGGACCTGGACCGCATCGAGTCCGACGCGATGCAGTCGCTGCGCGACGCGGGCTGGGCGCCGGACTACCTCACGCTGCGCCGGCGGCACGACCTCGGCCCGGCGCGCGAGGGGAACCGCTGGTGGCGTTGGCCGCCGCGAAAATCGCCCAGACCCGGCTGATCGACAACCTCGAATTCTGAAACCGGAAGTGTCTTTCGGTCGGTGATCCTGGCCCTCCAGCGCGGGCCAGAGTGCGCTGCTTCACCCAGGGCGTACGCCGTCAGGGAAAGCCCTGCCGCATTCCGTGCGGCGCGCGCCCCGTCGGCAATGTTTTGTGAAGGTCGCGACACGATACTGCGCCTTCCTTTGCCAGAACGCAGGCGCCACAAGCGCCGAAAACACGCCGTCATGAAGCCGCAACTCTTCCCCTCCTCGATCACGTCCGCGCCGCGCCTGCTGGCGCTGTCCGCCGCTCTGGGCGGTGCCGCCCTGCTCGTCGCCTGTGGCGGCGGCGGTGACGACAACACGCCCCAGCCGCCCAAGCCCAATCCCGTGACCGTCGCGCCGACGCTCGATTGCAGCGCCGCCGGCAAGGCCGCGTCCAACGCGAGCACCGCCGCCTCCACCGTCTGCATGCTGACCAGCGACGGCGAGATCGTCGTCGAGCTCGACGCCCGCGCGCCCATCACGGTCGACAACTTCCAGCAGTACGTTGCCGCGAAGTACTACGACAACACCATCTTCCACCGCGTCGTGCCCGGCTTCGTCGCGCAGGGCGGCGGATTCACCACCGGCCTGGTGCAGAAGACGGCCGGTCAGCGGGCGGCGATCAAGCTGGAGTCCGGCATCGCCGGGCTGTCCAATACCAAGTACACGATCGCCATGGCGCGCGGCACGGCTTCGGACACCGCGACCAGCGAGTTTTATTTCAACTCGGTCGACAACAGCGCCATCCTGGACAAGACGAGCAGCTCCGCCGGGTACGCCGTCTTCGGTCGCGTGATCTCGGGCCAGGCCACGATCGACAAGATCAATGCCGAGCCCAGCCAGCAATGGATGAACATCGACACGCCCCGCACCGAAGTCCTGCTGTACTGGGCGATCCGGTTGAAGTGACCGGGCGTTCGCGCCATCGGCGCGGCCCGCGGCGATATCACGTCGGACGGCGATATCCCGCGGGGCTCGGCCTGACGCCCGCACCGGGTGGTGCGGGAGCGACACGCGCCGTCAGCGCTTGGGCAGGATCCGGTCCTGCACCATCACGGCTTCCAGCACTTCAGGATTGACGTTGCGCTCGTAAGGCGCCACGGCGATCAGGCGAAGGATGCTGCCGCTTGTCGCCCCTTCCATGCGCCTGCGGTGCGCCGCCGGGTAGTCATTGCGCTTCTTGTAGCTCAGCAGTTGCTGGTGCGACGACTGGAAGTCGCTGGCGGGCGCCGGCAGCACGGCCGAGTTCAGGTCGTTGCTGCCGAAGGCGTACAGCCGGTCGGCGGTCTCCATGAAAGCCAGCGTCTGTTCCCGGCCCTGCAGGGCGTGGCTCGGAAAGCCGGACGCATAGTTTTCCCCTGGCAGGTAGAACTCGATGAGCTCACCGAAGTCGGCCGCCAGCAGCGCGTTGCCATCGGAGGCGGTCGCCTGCATCCGCACCGTGCTCCAGTTGCCCAGACGCAGTCGAGCGACAAATGCTGGATTGACGCTCTGACTCCAGTCGGGCAACGCCATCTCGAACTGGCCGTTCTTGCTCGACCACGGCTGGCCCGCCCACTGATTGGTCAGGTTCACGCCGCGTGCAATGATTTCGCGGGACCGGCACCAGTGCGACGGGTCCTCGTACCCGGTGCGACCCCCTTGGCCTGGCTCGACGGTCCGCACACCACGGGGCGGACCTCCTTCCAGTCGTTCTGCCGAGGCGCCTCCGAGGTCGACGCGCAGAGGCGTCCGTCCTTGGACAGGCACATCGTGTCGCCTTCCGGATTCTTGGACAACATGAAGTCGTGGCCAAGGATCCTGTAGTCGGTCCACTTCGCGAAGAAGGTGGCGTAGACCACGTTGCACCAATGATCCTGATGGACGTAGCCCGTGTCGCCCCAGATCGCCTTGTGCCTGGCACCGCAGGTCAGGGTCCGCGCGGGTTCGACGGGCTTGCCCCAGGTGCAGTTCACGCCGTCGGGGCTGTAGCAGCCGACGTTGCCGTCGCTTTCGAGGCGGAAGTAATAGCCGTCCTTCGCCTTCCAGTCGGACGGGGGCGCGGCCTGGGCGACGGTCCCGCAGGCCAGCAGCGACAAGGCGGGCAGCCACGATCGAGAGAGTGTTGAAGCCATGAGCACGAGGTTCTCCTAACGCAAGATGAGGGAACCATGGGTGCCGCGGAGACGTCTCGCGGTTCGGGTGACATGCCGCCGGGGCGCTCGAGTGGCGCCGGGTTCGGTGGTCCTCGTGCCTTCAGGCCTTGAGGTATTCAGTCTTGTGGCCGAGCCACCGCTCGACCTGCAGCTGCGCGGCGCGCGGCTGCTCGTCGAGCAGCCGGGGCGCCAGCGCCCGCGCCGCGCTCAGCAGCGGCGCATCCTCCTGCAGGTCGGCGAAGCGCAGCAGCTGCGCGCCGCTCTGGCGCGCGCCCATGAATTCCCCGGGCCGCGGATGTCGAGGTCGCGTCGCGCGATCTCGAAGCCGTCGGTGGTTTCGGCCATCGCGCGCAGGCGGGACTTGCCGGTGTCCGACAGCGGCCCGGTGTAGAGGAGCACGCACACGCTGGCGACCGATCCCCGCCCGACGCGGCCGCGCAGCTGGTGCAGCTGCGACAGGCCGAAGCGCTCCGCGTGCTCGATGACCATCACGCTGGCGTTGGGCACGTCGACACCGACCTCGATGACGGTCGTCGCGACGAGCACATGCATCTGGCCGCTGCTGAACAGCGACATCACCGCCGCCTTCTCCGCCGACGGCATGCGGCCGTGCAGCAGGCCGATCGTCCTGCCCGGCAGTGCGGCGCCCAGCTCGGCATGGGTCTCGGTGGCGTTCTTGAGATCGAGCGCCTCGGACTCCTCGATCAGCGGACAGACCCAGTAGACCTGCCGCCCGTCCTCGACGGCGGCGGCGATCTTCTCGATGACATCGTCGCGTCTGCCGTCCGCGAAGACGCGCGTGACGATCGGGCTGCGGCCCGGCGGCAGCTCGTCGATCGTGGACACGTCCAGGTCGGCGAAGTAGGTCATCGCCAGCGTGCGCGGGATCGGCGTGGCGCTCATCATCAGCAGGTGCGGTTCGAGCGGGCCTGAGCCCGCCGGGCCCGCGCCGGCGGCGCCGGTCGCTTCGTCCGCCAGCTTCTTGCGCAGCGCCAGCCGCTGCGCGACGCCGAAACGGTGCTGCTCGTCGATGATCGCCAGCCCGAGCCGGTGGAAGCGGACCTTGTCCTCGATCACCGCGTGCGTGCCCACGATCAGCGTGGCCTCGCCCGAGGCGGCGGCGTCGAGCATCTTCTGGCGCGCCTTGCCCTTGATGCTGCCGGTGATCCAGGCGACGCGGATGCCCAGCGGCTCCAGCCAGCCGATGAGCTTGCGGAAGTGCTGCTCGGCCAGGATCTCGGTGGGCGCCATCAGCGCGCATTGCCAGCCGGCGTCGATCGCCACGGCGGCGGCAAGCGCGGCCACCACGGTCTTGCCCGAGCCGACGTCGCCCTGCAGCAGCCGATGCATCGGCTGCGGGCGGCCGAGGTCGGCGGCGATCTCCTCGGCGACGCGGTGCTGTGCGCCGGTCAGCGCGAAGGGGAGGGCCGCGAGCAGCCGTTCCTGCAGGCCGCCCGGCGCGGCACGCAAGGGCGGTGCGCGCAGGAGGGCGCGTTCGCGCTGTGCGCGCTGCTGGCTGAGCTGCTGGGCGAGCAGCTCCTCGAACTTGAGCCGCTGCCACGCGGGATGGGTGTGGTCCTCCAGCGTGGACAGTCCGGCCGACGGCGGCGGGTGGTGCAGGAAGTTCAGCGCGTCGCGCAGCGCGGGCAGGCCCCTGGGCACCAGCGCCAGCGGCAGCACCTCATCCAGCGGCGCCCGGCGCAGCGCCGACGCGACGGCCTTGCGCAGGTAGGCCTGCGGCAGCTGGGCGCTGGTCGGGTAGACCGGCGTCAGCGAGGTCGAGAGCGGCGCGTCCACGTCGACCTTGCGGAAGTTCGGATGGACCATCTCGCGGCCGAAGAAACCGACGCGGATCTCGCCGCGCACCCGCACGCGGGTGCCGACGGCCATCGTCTTCTGGTGCGCGGGATAGAAGTGGAGGAAGCGCAGCGTCAGCAGCGCGCCGTCGTCGTCGCGCAGCTTGACCAGCAGCTGCCGGCGGCCCCGGATCTCGATGCGGCTCTCGATGACCTCGCCTTCGCACTGCAGCGTGTCGCCATCCTGGGCGCGGCCCAGCGGCGTCAGCGTGGTCTCGTCCTCATAGCGCAACGGCAGGTGCAGCGCGAGGTCGATGTCGCGCGCCAGGCCCATCTTTTCCATCGCCTTCTGCGGTGCGGACTTGGCAGGCGGTGGCGCAGGGGAGGGGGCGGTGCTGGCCGGGGTCATGTGGACGAGATTTTGCCCCGGGACGATCCCCCGTTCGGGCGAGACATCGAGGCGTTCAGATGGCGTGAAGCTGGTGCAGAATCCGCCCCGCAAAAAGCAAACAAATTGAAACATCGGGAGGGTCCCTTGAGCATGAACGAACGCATGCGCGCCGGCTGGGCCGGCGTGCTGATCAGTGCCGCGCTGCTGAGCGCCTGCGGCGGCGGCGGTGACGATGCCCCGACGCCGCCTCCGCCGCCCCCGCCGGTGCAGGGTGTGGCGATTCCGGACAACCTGGCGATCGCGGCGTCCGTGACCACCGACGTCGTGTCGGCCACCGCCTTCACGAGCAACGTCGCCGCGACGGCGGGCCTGACCTTCGCCTGGACCTTCGGCGACGGCAGCTCCAGCACGGACGCCAGTCCGAAGCACGACTTCGCCAAGGTCGGGGACTACCCGGTGACGCTGAAGGTGTCGAACGCCGCGGGCGCCTCCAAGGAGGTCAAGTGGACGGTGAAGGTGCTCAACCGCGCCCACGTGCAAGGCCTGAACTGCACCGCCGCCGACAACTCGGGCTGGTGCTGGCAGGCGCCGCGGCCGAGCGGCACCGTGCCGCAGGCCTTCTTCTTCGTGGACGCGAGCAACGGCTGGTCCGTCGGCGACGGCGGCGAGATCCTGCGCACCCGCGACAGCGGCGCCACCTGGAGCAGGCAGACCACCGGCATCACCACGCGGCTGACGGCCGTGCGCTTCTCCGATCTCAACAACGGCTGGGCGGCGGGCGACGCCGGCGCGCTGTTGCGGACGACGGACGGCGGCGCCCACTGGACCCTGCAGACGACCACGCAACCGCCGATGTCCGGTGCCTCCTTGCAGGTCGCGGGCGCCAATACCCTGGTGATGGCGATGAACGGGCAGATCCGCGCGACGGCGGACGGCGGTGCGACCTGGCGCCGGGCCTCGTTGATGCAGGATCCGGTGCTGGCCGCCGACGGGGCGCTCTGGTGGTCCGACAGCGACGGCCTGCGCAAGTCGAACGACCTGGGCGGGACCTCGACCCTCGTGCTGGCGTCCAGCAACACCTTCCCGAGCTACGGCTACGGGTTCCAGCTGTTCGGCAATGCGGCGATCGTGGCCGGCACCACCTCGACCTATGTCAACGGGCAGGGCTATGTCTACTCCCTGTCGATCCGGCGCAGCCTCGACGGCGGACAGGGCTGGGAGACGATCGCACCGCAAGGCCTGCCCACCGCCCCGTACGTCCCGCTCGGCACGCCGCAGTTCACGGATGCGTCGAACGGTCTGCTCCTGGCCAACTATGTCCCGTACCGCACCGTCGACGGCGGACGGAACTGGACTGCCCTCGCGCTGCCCGCGGACGCGGCCCAGGGCGCCTCGATCAGCTATGAGAACGTGGGACGCGGCGTCTGGTCGCGCAACTACGCCTCGCTGACCAGCGGCAGACGCGTGGCCGAGGTGAGCACCGATTCCGGCGCGACCTGGACGGTCGCCAGCCTCGACTACAGCTATCGGCCGCTTGTCGCGATCGACGCGCAGACCTGGCTGGTCACCAACTGGGACAACGTGACGCGCATCAGCACCGACGGTCTCAAGACCTGGACCCGCATCGCGGGCCCGGATGCCGACGCGGCGGGCAAGACGCTGCAGGCCTTCTGGTTCTTCGATGCGAAGCGCGGTCTGGCGCTCTCCGGCAAGGGCGACCTGATGGAGACGGTCAACGGCGGGCTGGACTGGACCGTGAAGGTCGGCGGGCTGACGCCGGTCTCGTACTACTCGATGCTCACGCGCTTCCAGTTCGTCGATGCGAAGAAGGGCTGGCTGCTCGCCGCCGACGGTCGCATCTACCTGACCGAAGACGCCGGCGTGAGCTGGCTCACGCCGCTGCAGTCGTCGTCGCGTACCGTCTCCGCCTTCCACTTCGTCGACGCCCTGAACGGCTTCGCGCTGGCGACCGAGATCCAGCAGTCGCAGCAGCGCCAGCTGTTGATCGCGACGACGGACGGCGGCAAGTCCTGGACGCAGCAGGCGGTGCTGGACGCGTTCTACAGCGACCTGAAGTTCGGCGGAGTCCTCAACGGCACGCTGGTGGGCAGCGGCGGCGCCGTCGCCGTGACCGCGGACGGCGGCAAGACCTGGACCGGACGGTTCTCCGGGACCGGCGCGGCGCTGAACCAGCTGGCCTTCAGCGACGCCGGCACGCTGTGGGCGACGGGCGAGGCGGGGCTGCTGATGTCGAGCAAGGACGGCGGCGCGAGCTGGGTCGTCCAGACCAACGTCAACCTGCCGTCGACGAGCCTGCGGGCGATCCGTTTCCTCACCGCGCAGCAAGGCTGGGCGGTCGGCGACAACGGCACCGTGCTCATGACGACCGACGGCGGCGCGACCTGGCAGAAGCAGTTCGTGGGTACCCAGAATTCGCTGACGCAGGTGTTCTTCGTCGACGCCCGCACGGGCTGGGTCGCCGGCAGCAACGGCACGCTGCTGGCCACGGGGACCGGCGGCCAGTAACCGCGGGCGGTGGCGTCTGAAGCCGGCCGGTGTCGCCAGACCCGGCCGGCTTTTTCATGGACCGCCGTGACCGATTGCCGCTTCCGCCGGGGCAACCGGGCATTTCCCCCGGGTCGGCGGGGAGACGCGCTTCACGCCGGGCTGATAGGCTGGGCCGACCTCCTTCCCCGCCATCCGACGCCCCATGATCTCCCGTCGCGAGAGCCTGCTCTGGCTTGCCGCCACCGCCGTGCCGGCGCTGCCGGCGCGCGCGGCCGACGGGCCGCTGCGGATGGTCGCGACCGAGTTCCCGCCCTACACCGGCAGCCACCTGCCCGGCGGCGGCATCGCCTGCGAGATCACCCGCGCCGCGCTGCACCAGGCGGGGCACGCCATGACCCTGACCTTCCGCCCCTGGGCGCGGGCCCTGCTGGAATTCCAGCGCGGCGAACATGACGGCGTCATCGGCGCCTGGCGGTCCGTCGAGCGTGAGCGCACGATGCGTTTCCCGCAGCCGCTCGGGATCCTCAACCAGGTCGGCTTCATGGCCCGCGCGGACCGCCGGCGTCGCATCGACGACCTCGCCGCGCTGCGCGACCTGCGCATCGGCGTGGTCCACGGGTATGCGAATCCGCCGCGCTTCGAGGCCGCCAACCTGACGGTGGAGGGCGCCGTCGACGACCTCGCCAACCTGCGCAAGCTGCAGGCCGGACGGGTCGATCTGGCGCTGATCGACAAGGGCGTCGGCGCCCACCTGCTGGAGACTCAACTGCGCGAGTCCGCCGGCAAGCTGGTGTGGCTGGACCCGGCCGTGTCGGAAGTGCCGCTGTACACGGTGTTCTCGAAAGTCCGGCCCGAGGGCGAGCGCTTCGCCGCCGCGCTGAGCCGCGGCATCGGCGATCTGCAGGGCAACGGTCGCCTGGCGATGCTGCTGCAACAAGGGGCGCGTTGGCAGTAGTGGGAAAATCGCGCCCATGTCCCGTACCTTCTCGGTGAGCGATTTCGATTTCGCTCTTCCCCCCGACCTCATCGCCCAGCACCCCGCCGCGGAACGCAGCGCCTCGCGCCTGCTCGACGGCCGGTCCCATCCGCCCGTCGATCGCGTGTTCCGCGAGCTGCCCGACCTGCTGAACCCCGGCGACCTGCTGGTGTTCAACGACACCAAGGTCATCAAGGCCCGCCTGTATGGCGCCAAGGCCAGCGGCGGCGCGGTCGAGGCGCTGGTCGAGCGCGTGCTGCCCGGCACCCGCGAGGTCTGGGCCCACATGCGCGCCAGCAAGAGTCCGAAGGCGGGCGCCGTGGTGCGCTTCGCCGACGCCTTCGACGCCGAGGTCCTCGGCCGCTGCGGGCCGGACGACGGCCTCTTCCACCTGCGCCTGTCCGGCGATCCGTTCGAACTGCTCGAGAAGCACGGCCATGTGCCGCTGCCGCCCTACATCGCGCACGGCGACTCGGCGGACGACGTCCGGCGCTACCAGACCGTGTTCGCGCGCGAGCCCGGCGCCGTGGCCGCGCCGACGGCCGCGCTGCACTTCGACGAGGCGCTGCTGGCGCGGCTCGCCGGGCGCGGCGTCGGCACGGCGCATGTGACGCTGCACGTCGGCGCCGGCACCTTCCAGCCGGTGCGCGTCGAGTCGCTGTCCGAGCACAAGATGCACAGCGAATGGTTCCAGGTCACGCCGGAGACCGTCGAGGCGATCGCGCGCTGCCGCGCCGCGGGCGGCAAGGTCACGGCCGTCGGCACGACGACGCTGCGCGCGCTGGAGTCGGCCGCGCTCGGCGGCGGCCTGAAGGCCGGCGCGCGGGAGACCGACATCTTCATCACGCCCGGCTTCGACTTCCAGGTCGTCGACCGGCTGGTGACCAACTTCCACCTGCCCAAGAGCACGCTGATGATGCTGGTGTCGGCCTTCGCCGGCTACGAGCCGATCATGGCGCTCTACCGCCACGCGATCGAGCAGCGCTACCGCTTCTTCAGCTATGGCGACGCGATGCTGCTGGAGCGCGCCGGGCGCTGAGGGCCGGACGGCCGGCCGCCTCGGGGGTCGTCCGTCGACGTCTCGGCGTCGTCGTGTCACACCGGAGTAGGCTGCGTCGTCTTGTGAGCAAGACGACTCCGGACGACGCGCCATGACCGACACCGCTCCCGACATTCCTTCCGGCACCGCTGCCGCGGCCCCGGCGCTTGATCCCTCGCCCGCGGCGCGCGCGCTGCGCTACGACCGCGAGCACACGCGATCGCTGCGGGCGCTGGCCTATCGCATGCTGGGATCGCGCGCCGAGGCCGAGGACATCGTCCAGGAGGCCTGGCTGCGCTGGGCCGAGGTCGACGAGTCGACCGTGCGTCACGCCGGCGCCTTCCTGTCGCGGCTGGTGACCAACCTCTGCCTGGACCGGCTGCAATCGGCCGCGGTACGGCGCGAGCAGTACGTGGGCACCTGGCTGCCCGAACCCTTGATCGACGACACCGGCGACTGGTCGCCCAGCCCGGAGGCGCAGGCCGAGTTCGCGCAGGACGTGTCGGTCGCCTTCCTGCTGACGCTGGAGCGGCTGTCGCCGCTGGAGCGCGCGGCCTTCCTGCTGCACGAGGTCTTCGAGCTCGACTTCGACGAGATCGCCCGCCGTCTGGACCGCAGCACCGCGGCCTGCCGACAGCTGGCGAGCCGCGCGCGGCAGCGCGTCAAGACCGACTACGCCCGTCACGAGGTGCAGGACGAGGAGCGCCAGCGCCTGTTCCAGGCCTTCATGGGTGCGCTGCAGTCCTTCGATGTCGACAGCCTGGCCAAGGTGCTGACCGACGACGTCGTGCTGCTGGCCGACGGCGGCGGCAAGGTCTCGGCGGTGCGCACGCTGGCGGGCGGGGCGCTGGTGGCGCGCACCTTCGTCGGTTTCGTGAAGATGCCGACCAGCCGCGACTGGCGCATCCGGCCCGCGCGCGTCAACGGCCTGCCGGGGTTCATCGTCTACGGCGCGACCGGCGAGCCGATCCAGACCGTCGCGCTGCGGCCCTCGACGGAGCCCGGCCGGATCAGCGCGATCTACGTCCAGCGCAATCCCGACAAGCTCGGTCATCTGCCGAGGATCGAGCCGATGCCGGCATCGGCATCGGCTCCGCCGTCCGTTTCCGCCGCGCCCGACGACGGTGCGGTGTGAGCCGGAATCGGGCGCGATGCGCCCATTTGGCGCGATCCGGGACCGTTCCGACCCGAAATGACGCTTCGGGCAACACCCGACCCCTCTTTCGGACTGTGGCGTCCCCCGCGCCCACGGGGGTTGTGAATCCCTAGCTTTAGGGACAATCGACCGCACAAGACCTACTTTCGCTCGGGATTCACCATGACGCTGTTCGCACGTACTTCGATCGCTGCCGTTGCCGCGCTGTTCAGCGGCCTGGCTGCCGCCGCCTCCATCGGCGGCCTGGTGAATACCGGCGCCGGACAGTCGACCGGCAGCACCGACACGAACTACAAGTACACGGCCACCGGCAATGCCGCCGGCCTGTCCGGCTTCGGCGTCGTCAGCAACGGTGCCGCGGATCCGTTCCCGAGCTGGCTGCCCAACACCGCCAGCTCCTCGTGGCTGATCCCGGGTGCCGACCAGAACACCAACTACAGCCCGACCGGCAATTCGACGTTCACCTGGACGCTGAACTTCGACCTGACCGGTTTCGACGCCAGCAGCGCCTCGTTCAGCGGCCACTGGGCGGCGGACAACAACGGCGTGCTGCTGCTCAACGGCGTCGCGATCTCGTCGATCTCCGGCCAGCGCGGTTATGCCGACTGGACCTCGTTCTCGGCCTCGAGCGGCTTCCTCGCGGGCGTGAACACGCTGCAGTTCGTCGTGACCGACACGGTCGACCAGACCTACAACTTCACCGGCCTGCGCGCGGAGTTCCTGAGCTCCAACGTCAACGCGACCGTCGCACCGGCCGTCCCGGAACCGCACACCTACGCGCTGATGCTCGCCGGCCTGGGCGCGCTGGGCTTCATCGCGCGCCGCCGCCGCGGCTGATCGGCCAGGATCGGGGCTTCCGCCCCGGGACGAAAAAGCCGCTGAGCGATCAGCGGCTTTTTGCTTTCCGGGTCCTGCGAGGACGCTCCGGAACCGGCCGGAACGCCTCTTGAGCGATCCGGCCCGGGGGACCTTACTCGTCGCCGCCGGTCAGCAGCGGGATCGAGCCTTCCGAGTGCTTGCCCAGCAGGCCGCTGCGGCTGTAGACGCCGAGCTTGTCGCGCGTGTCGGCGATGTCCAGGTTGCGCATCGTCAGCTGGCCGATGCGGTCGGCCGGCGTGAAGGGCGCGTCCTCGACCTTCTCCATCGACAGGCGCTCCGGCGCGTAGGTCAGGTTGGGGCTGACGGTGTCCAGGATCGTGTAGTCGTTGCCGCGGCGCAGCTCCAGCGTCACTTCGCCGGTGATGGCGCGGGCGACCCAGCGCTGCGCGGTCTCGCGCAGCATCAGGCATTGCGGGTCGAACCAGCGGCCCTGGTACAGCAGGCGGCCGAGCTTCATGCCGTTCATGCGGTACTGCTCGATGGTGTCCTCGTTGTGGATGCCGGTGACCAGGCGCTCGTAGGCGATGTGCAGCAGCGCCATCCCCGGGGCCTCGTAGATGCCGCGGGACTTGGCCTCGATGATGCGGTTCTCGATCTGGTCGCACATGCCCAGGCCGTGGCGGCCGCCGACGCGGTTGGCTTCCATGAACAGCTCGACCAGGTCGGGGAAGCTCCGGCCGTTGATCGCGACGGGCACGCCGTCCTCGAAGCGCACCGACACCGTCTCCGCCTTGATGACGACGTCGTCCTTCCAGAAGGCCACGCCCATGATCGGGTTGACGATGTTCATGCCCTGGTTCAGGAACTCCAGGTCCTTGGCCTCGTGGGTGGCGCCCAGCATGTTGGAGTCGGTCGAGTAGGCCTTCTCCACGCTCATCTTGTAGTCGAAGCCGTTGGCGATGAGGTACTCGCTCATCTCCTTGCGGCCGCCGAGCTCGTCGATGAAGGTCTGGTCCAGCCAGGGCTTGTAGATCTTCAGCGCCGGGTTGGCCAGCAGGCCGTAGCGGTAGAAGCGCTCGATGTCGTTGCCCTTGAAGGTCGAGCCGTCGCCCCAGATGTTCACGCCGTCGTCGCGCATGGCCACGACCAGGGCGGTGCCGGTGACGGCACGGCCCAGCGGCGTCGTGTTGAAGTAGGTGGCGCCGCCGCTCTTGATGTGGAAGGCGCCGCACTGCAGGGCGGCGATGCCCTCGGCGACCAGCTGTGCGCGGCAGTCGACCAGGCGGGCGATCTCGGCGCCGTAGGCCTTGGCCTTGCGGGGGATCTCGTCGTAGTCGCTCTCGTCGGGCTGGCCGAGGTTGGCGGTGTAGGCGCAGGGGACGGCGCCCTTGCCGCGCATCCAGTGCACCGCGGCGCTGGTGTCCAGGCCGCCCGAGAAGGCGATGCCGACGCGCTCGCCGGCGGGAATCTTTTGGAGGATGGTTGCGGCCACGGGCAGTCTCGCGCGGTAGTGGGGAAAACAGCCGGCGATTCTAGGCTGCGGAGGGCGGCGAGGCTTCGCGGATGGGCGAGACACGTCGGCGGGGCGCTGCGGACCTGGAGATCATTCGTCCGGCTGGAGCCAGCCGATGCGTCCCTGCCCGGACTCGTTGAGCAGCGCGATGAATCCCTCGGCGGCACTCTCCGGCAGCCGCAGCGTGACATCGACCAGCGCCCCGTGCGCCACGTCCACCAGCTGCGCGCCGGCCTTCTCGGCCTCGCGGCGCAGCAGGCCTTCCTGCGCATAGGGCAGGGTGCAGCGCAGCGTCCGCAGCCGGATCACCGGCACCTTGTCGGCCTTGAGGAGCGCCTGCGCGACGGCGTCGGTGTAGGCGCGCACCAAGCCGCCCGCGCCCAGCTTCACGCCGCCGAAGTAGCGCACCACCGTCGCCAGCACGCCCTCCAGGTCCTGGTGCCGCAGCACTTCCAGCATCGGCCGGCCGGCAGTGCCGCCGGGCTCGCCGTCGTCGTTGGCGGCGGATTGGCCGCCGGCCATCAGCGCCCAGCAGACGTGGGCGGCGCCGGGGTGTTCGGCGCGCAGCTGCTCGACCCGTGCCAGCGCCGCCGCCCGATCGGGCACCGACTCCACGCAGCCGATGAAGCGGCTCTTCTTGATGATCAGTTCGGCGTGGACCGGCGCGGCGAGGCTGTGGGGCATGGGCGCGATTGTCGCGGCCCGACGTCCCCAAGGCGTCCGACCCTACGGCGTCTCGGACACGTCGCCCAGATGCCGGTGCTTGTAGCCGTCGATGGTGCCGTCCTTGAGCATCTCCTCGACGGCGTGCCGCATGAGGTCGCGATCGGCCTGGGGGATGCGCTCGCGGGACAGCGCCAGGGCGCCGATGCTGCGCTCGTTCGGCGCGAAGGACAGGGCGGTGAAATTGGCGAAGACCGGATCGGCGCGTCGCGCGAGGGCCAGGCTGTGCGCGCCCAGCACCACCGCGTCGCCGCGGCCGGCCTTGAAGATGCGGATCGCGGTGGGCTGGTCGGGCGCCTCGTCGACGCGGCCCTGGATGCGCAGGGTGGTGAGCCAGGATTCCACCGTCGGCGTGAAGACATAGCCGCGCACGACGATGACGCGGCGCCGCTTGTCGGCGAGGAAGGCGGCGGGCGTGCCGCTCGAGGCCGCCAGCGCCGGGCGCATCACGACGAACTGCTTCGATTCGATGTAGGGGATGAACTCGACGAGCAGCTCACGCTCCTTCGTCATCAGCGCGGAGACCGTCATGTCCATCTGGCCGGAGGCGATCTGCGCCCAGATGCGCACGCGCGACTCGGTGACGGCCTTGAGCTTGCAGCCGCTGCGGCGGGCGACTTCGTCCACGACGTCCTTGTCGATGCCGGTCCAGCGGCCTTGCGCGTCGCGGTAGTAGAGCCCGCTGTACTCGTAGAGGCCGACCGTGTAGGGCCCGCAGGCGAGCGCCGACGCCGGCGCGATGGCGCAGGCGGCCGTCGCGACGAGGGCGGCGATCCAGGACCTCAAGATGCTTCTCCGGGGAGTCTGCGCTCCCGATTGCGCGCCGAGTCTACGCCGAGCCCGGGACGCGCCGACAGCGCGCGAACCCCAGCGGACGCGGGGCCCGATAATCGCGGCCATGCTGAAGTTCGAACTGCTCAAGACCGAAGGCCGCGCGCGACGCGGCGTCATGACGCTCAACCACGGCGTCGTGCAGACGCCCATCTTCATGCCGGTGGGCACCTACGGCACCGTCAAGGGGTGATGCCGCGCTCGCTCGAGGAGATGGGCGCGCAGATCATCCTGGGCAACACCTTCCACCTGTGGATGCGCCCGGGCCTGGACATCATGAAGCAGTTCGGCGGGCTGCACCGCTTCGAGAGCTGGAACAAGCCGATCCTGACGGACTCGGGCGGCTTCCAGGTCTGGTCGCTGGGGGAGATGCGCAAGATCACCGAGGAGGGCGTCAAGTTCGCGTCCCCGGTGAACGGCGACAAGCTGTTCCTGACGCCGGAGATCTCGATGCAGATCCAGACGGTGCTCAACAGCGACATCGTCATGCAGTTCGACGAATGCACGCCCTACGAATCCAAGGGCCAGCTGACGACCGAGAAGGAAGCGCGGCTGTCGATGGAGATGAGCCTGCGCTGGGCCAAGCGCTGCCAGGACGAGTTCACCAAGCTGCAGAACCCGAACGCGCTGTTCGGCATCGTGCAGGGCGGCATGTTCGAGCACCTGCGCGACGTGTCGCTGGCCGGGCTCAAGGACCTGGACCTGCCGGGGTATGCGATCGGCGGGCTGTCGGTGGGTGAGCCGAAGGCGGACATGCTCCGCATCCTCGACCACATCGCGCATCAGCTGCCGGCGGACAAGCCGCGTTACCTGATGGGCGTGGGCACGCCGGAAGACCTGGTCGAAGGCGTGCGCCAGGGCGTCGACATGTTCGACTGCGTCATGCCGACCCGCAACGCGCGCAACGGCCACATGTTCACGCGCTTCGGCGACCTGCGGCTGCGCAATGCGCGCTACAAGTCCGATGAGAAGCCGGTGGATGAGACCTGCACCTGCTACTGCTGCCAGAACTTCAGCCGGGCCTACCTGCATCACCTGGACCGCTGCGGCGAGATGCTCGGCCCGATGCTGACGAGCGTGCACAACCTGCACTACTACCTCAACCTGATGAAGGAAGTCCGCGAGTCGCTGGACGCCGGTGACTTCGAAGGCTTCAGGCAGCGGTTCGCGGCGGATCGCGCGCGAGGGGTTTGAAACGGTCGGCCTGCTGAGGCCACCTGACTGCTGAGAGCGGGGCGTTGGCCGCCGAGGTATGGGGCCCCAGCGGCAAGCGCTGAAACCCCACACCTCACCGTCCCCGACCAGCGCCGTCCTGCCACGGTTTTGCGAGCGGGGACTTCAGAAGGTTCTAAGTTCGGGCGTGCCAAGATGGCGTGATGCTGAAGTTGCTCTTCGCGCCCTTTCGCTGGTTGATCCGGGTGGTCCTGGCCATCGTCATCCTCTTCGAGGAATGGGGCTGGGAACCGCTGCAGCGCGCGATGGCCGCCATCGGCCGCCTGCCCGTGCTGCGCCAGCTGGAAGCCGTCGTGAGCCGGCTGCCGCCGTATCTGGCGCTCGTCGTCTTCTTCCTGCCGGGCCTGCTGCTGCTGCCGATCAAGCTGCTCGCGCTCTGGCTCATCGGCATCGGGCGGCCGGGCCTGGGACTCAGCGTCATCGTGCTCGCGAAGGTCGTCGGCACGGCGGTGGTGGCGCGGATCTTCGCGCTGACACGACCCGCACTGATGAGCCTGCCCTGGTTCGCGCGGCTCTACGGACGCTGGACCGTGTGGAAGGCCGGCCTGCTGGCATGGGTGCGCGCGAGCGCCGTGTGGCGCTCGGCGAGGGCGATCAAGCTGCGGATCCGGCGGTTGATGCGGCGGGGACATCGCCATGCGTGACCCCGAAAGCCCCGGAAAGTGACTTTGGTCGACGCGGCGAGCGAGTCGGCTTCCTAGACTCCAGCCGACCTCACTCGATCCTTCCTCCGCCGTGGCCACTTCCGCTCCTCCCCGCGTGTTCACCGAGCATCTCGGTGCCGTCCTCAATCCGTCGCAATTCGTCGGCAAGGCGCCGCTGAACCGCCCCGGATCCTCGTCCACACCGTGCGTGGAGCTGGTCAAGCAGAACACGGACGCGCCGATGACGCAGCCGAACAACTGGAAGCGGGGCATGGACCTGACAGGACGCCTCGTCGCGGGCCTGGCCGTCGGAACCCCGATCGCCACGGGCTGGACGGCCGGCGGCTTCTATCCCAACAACTCGACGGGACAGCACGCGGGCCTGTTCAACGGCGCCGTCCGGGACAAGTCGGGTGAAGTCATCGGCTTCAGCATCATCGAGCAGTACAACGGCATCGTCGCGATCACCGAGCGCACCGTGTACTTCGAACCCGCCAGGCACGGCAAGCGCGCCAGCTACCTGAACAACGGTCTCGACTACGCGACCATCCAGTGGTGACCCCCATGCGAATCCGTCCGTCGATCCTCCACGTCGCCGCCGGTGCGATGCTGCTCGCCGCGGCCGGCACGTCGATGGCCGCGCCTGAGCCGTTCAGCTGTCCGGTCCAGATCCCGCTGACGACGCAGTCGCTGGCGTCAGCGCCGGCAGGCTGGTCCGCGACGACCGCGGGCAGCGAGCGCACGCAGCACGACCTGACCAACTTCGCCGTCAACGGCGGCCCGGTCGGCTCGCCCAACGGGGAAATCTTCGACAAGGAAGAAGAGCGCAAGGACGGCAAGGGCGGGGCGACCCGCACGCAGAGCTGGAACCTGCAGGGCATGTCCGGCGGCTTCGCCGTCTGCAGCTACTTCCGCACGCGCGTCGAACTGGCACGCCCGCTCGACGGCTACTCGAGCTGCGAAGTGACCTACAAGCGCTCGAAGACCAGCGACTTCAAGATCGCATCGGCAAGCTGCCGTTGATCCCGAGGCAGCGGCGCAACGGCGTCGCCGGCCGGAAAGCAGAAGGCCTCCTTGCGGAGGCCTTCTTGCTTGCTACCGGATCGGGTCAGTCGCGTCGGCTCACGCCTTCACCGGCCGCGAGGCCGCAGCTTCCTCAGGACCGAGCAACGCCGCCACCCGCTCGCGCAGCAGGTCGGGCGTCACGTCCTTCGCCGCGATCGGCGCCGACGCGACCAGCCCCACGCGGCTGAAGAGCCCGCGCCGGAACGGCCGCACCATCGCCTGCCCCTGCTCCACGCGGGAGAAGAACGAGCCCCAGAGGTTCTGCAGCGCCATCGGCACCACCGGGATGTCGGGGCGTCCTTCCACCAGCTTCATCACGCCGCCCTTGAACGCCTGCAGCGAGCCGTCGCGCGTGAGACCGCCTTCCGGGAAGATGCCCACGAGCTCGCCGTCGTCCAGCACCGCCTGTGCGGCGGCGAAGGCCGCGTCGTAGGTCGCCGCGTCTTCCTTCTGCGGCGCGATCGGGATCGCCTTGGCCAGCTTGAACATCCAGCCCAGCACCGGGACGCGGAAGATGCGGTGGTCCATCAGGAAGCGGATCGGCCGCGGACTCGCCGCCATCAGCAGCACCGCGTCGACGAAGCTGACGTGGTTGCACACGAGCACCGCCGCGCCCTGCGTCGGGATGTGCTGGTCGCCGCTGACGCGGAAGCGGTAGATCAGGCGCGACAGCACGAAGGCGAAGAAGCGCAGCAGGTACTCCGGCACGACCAGGAAGATGTAGAACGCCACCACCGCGTTGGCGATGCCGACCACCAGGAACAGCTGCGGGATCGTCAGGCCCGAGCCCAGCAGCGCGCCGGCCAGGATCGAGCTGGCGATCATGAACAGCGCGTTGAGGATGTTGTTGGCCGCGATGATCCGCGCCCGGTGCGAGGGCTGCGCGCGCATCTGGATCAGCGCGTACATCGGCACGCTGTACAGGCCGGCGAACAGCGCCAGCAGGCCCAGGTCGGCCAGCACGCGCCAGTGCGCATGATTCGCCAGGAAGGTGCCCACGCCCATCGCCGCCGACGGCGGCAGCCCGCGCGAGGCGAAGTACAGGTCGATCGCGAAGACGCTCATGCCGATGGCGCCCAGCGGCACCAGGCCGATCTCGACCTGGCGGCGCGACAGCACCTCGCACAGCAGCGAGCCGATGCCGATGCCGACCGAGAACACCATCAGCAGCAGCGACGCGACCTGCTCGTTGCCGTGCAGCACTTCCTTCGCGAAGGACGGGAAGTTGGCCAGGAACACCGCGCCGAAGAACCACATCCACGAGATGCCCAGCAGCGAGCGGAACACCGCCAGCTGGCCGTGCGCCAGCTTCAGGTTGCGCCAGGTCTCGGTGACCGGGTTCCAGTTGATGACGAGGTTCGGATCGGTGGACGGGCTGGCGGGGATCGCCTGCGCCGTCGCGCGTCCCAGCAGCGCCACCACCACGCAGGCGATCGCCACGTGCTGCGGCCCGACGATGGGCGTCGCGACCAGCAGCCCGCCCGCCAGGTTGCCCAGCAGGATGGAGACGAAGGTCCCCATCTCCACCATGCCGTTGCCGCCGGTGATCTCGTGCTCGCTCAGGTGCTGCGGCAGGTAGGCGTACTTGACCGGCCCGAACAGCGTCGAGTGCAGTCCCATCAGGAACACGCAGCCCAGCAGCACCGGCACGTTGACCGCGTAGAAGCCGTAGGCGGCCAGCGCCATGATGACGATCTCGAGCGACTTGACGAAGCGCATCAGCCGCGCCTTGTCGTACTTGTCGGCGAGCTGGCCGCTGGTGGCCGAGAACAGCACGAACGGCAGGATGAACAGCGCGCCGATCGCCAGGCCCGCCTGCGCCGGCGGCAGCCAGCTGACGCTCAGCTGGAAGGTCACCAGCACCGTGAAGGCGAACTTGAACAGGTTGTCGTTGCCCGCGCCGAGGAACTGCGTCCAGAAGAAGGGCGCGAATCGGCGTTGGCGGAGCAGCGCGAACTGGCTGGTGTGGGAAGAGTCGCTCATGGGAGGGCTCGCTGTGGGAGTCGGGAGGAGATCGGTCAGTATCCGGGACGGGGCCGTCAGGCCCGTCAGGGCGCGGCCTTGACGCTCTGCGGCGCCTGGCCGTAACCGCTGCGCGTCAGCCAGCTGAAGACGGTGTCGGCCGTCGTGGTCTCGATATGGCCCGCAAAGCGCCTCGCGGACGGATGATCGTCGAAGGCGACGTTGGCCATGCCGATGCGCGCGCCCAGGCGCTTCGCGGTCGACAGGCGCAGGTCCGACGGCTGGTAGCCCTGGCGCTGGAGCCAGTCCTGCGCCTGCGCACGGTTGAGCACCTCGCGCGGCGCGGCCGCCGCCGCCAGGGTCTCCAGCGCCCACTGGTTGCTCTGCTGGTACTGGCGCGACCACGGGTAGGCGACCATGTTGTAGTCCGGCGTGTGCAAGGCCGCCGCGCGGGCGTTCTCGCGCAGCACCGGCAGCAGCGCCTGCTGGAGCTCGGGCTTGAGCACCGAGAACGCCGCCTCGTAGCGATGCGGGTTGTCCAGGAAGAACTCGCCCAGGCCCTGCCGGTAGAGGTCGGACAACGCTGTGCCGCACTGGTTGAGCTTGTGCACCACGCGCCAGACCGGCTTGGCGTCGGCGCCGCTGCCCACCGTCTCGCGATAGACGAAGCCCACGTGCGACCAGCGCAGCCCGTATTCGCTGAGGTCCTGTCCCGCACGGGCCAGCAGCACCACGTCGGCGCCGCTGCGGTCCAGCGCCGCGGCGGTCGCCTGCGCGAGGTTCATGCCGCGCCGGATCTGGTCGGTGGTGGGCTTGGCGTTCTCGCACGGGCGGCCGGCCTGCGCCGGACCCGCCGCCAGTGCGGCTCCCAGCACGGCCGCCGCCAGGATCGTCTTCATGGCGTGACGGTCGCTCATCGCGTCACGCGGTCCTTGTCGGTGATGCGCTCGTTGTGGAGCAGCGAGGCACCGATCTCGTTCGGGATGAAGGCGACCGCCTCGCTCGCGGCGGACAGGACGAAACCGGTGCTGATCGCCGTGACGACGATCGCGGTGCCGACCGAGGTCGCGACGCCCGAGACGGCGCTGCCGACGAACTCGACGCTGATGCGGACGCCGTCCGACGCGCGCTCCAGCACCCAGACGGTGCCGCGGGCGGTCTTCTCGATGCCGATGACGACGAGGGAGGCGCCGGCGACCAGCACCGCCGACGGCGCGACCACCGAGACGGCGACCGGCAGCGCGGACAGCAGGAGGCTGGCGTCGCTGCCGCCGTGGTGCATGCCTTCGGCGTGGGCGGCAGGCGCGGTGACGGCGAACGTGGCGGCCGCCAGGACGGACAGGCTCAGGCGCAGGGAAGAGGAGAGCAGGGAAGGCATTCGGGAGCTCCGGAAGCGGGCGAAGGGGCGGAGAGGGTGAAGAGGGCGGTCAGGCCAGAAGCGTCGGAACAGGTCCAGGAGGGTCCGGCGGACTCAGTCGGCTGCGGCGGGCGCTTCGCGCAGGGCGTCGCGGCGGCCTTGCAGGCGGGCGTCGGCGAGGGAGGCCTCATGGGCGTCGCGCAGCATCTTGGCCAGCGTGAAGACGTTGGAGATCAGGTACAGCCAGCAGACCAGCAGGTAGGCCTTCCAGACCGGCTGGACCTCCATGCGCCACAGGCCCCAGCCGGTGAGCGCCATCGCCAGCGCGAAGCCGCTCCAGACGACCAGGCCCCACATCGGGGTGTCGGTGCGGGCGCCCTGGTTGTCGCGGATGTACTTGGACAGCGCGAAGGCGGCGGACAGGCAGAACACGTAGCCCATGACCATGAAGGCGCGGTCCAGGTCGGCGCCGGGCAGCCAGGCCAGGCCGATCGCGCACAGCGCGACGCTGATGCCGAAGGAGATCCACACCTGATAACGCCAGGCTGGCGTGTCGCGCTGGATGCGGATGTGCGGGGTGGTCATGGGGTCGTTTCCTCCTGTGTGCCGGTCGGTCAGGACCGGGTGTGGTTGCCGGGGTCGTCGCCCCGTGGCGCGGTGCCCGGTGGCGATGACGCGACTGTCGTCGCCATCGGCCCGGGCCCGCTGCTGATTTGCGGCGAGTATCACCCGCCGCCTGTCCCGGTATCGATCGGTGCTACCGCCCGGTCCGGTCCTGCCCGCAGCGGTCGGCCCCGCGGTCCGGAGCCTCCTTCACGCCGCCCGCGCGGGGAAGTGCCGGGCGGTCGCGAAGACCGCGGGATCCAGCACATCCCCCTGCGAGCGGGCGAGCCGCTTGAGGGCGAGATCAAACATCAGGGGATGGTGGTCGCGCAATGCCCCCAAAGGAGCGACGTGGGCCTCGTCCAGCACGCCGGCCCGGACGAGCAGGGGCAACCGGACCAGCGGCAGCACGCCGGGGAGGGGGTAGTCGGACCCGTGCAGCAGGCGGTCGTGCCAGTCCCGGCGGCGCAGCACCGTCCGCCACACCTCGGGGCGGCGGTTGAACTGGAACATCGCCGAGACATCGCCCAGCAGCAGTCCCTGCCAGGCCGGTTCGTCCATCAGCCGGGCGAACAGCTCGAAGGCCGGGACGGAGCGCGGGCGCGGGAGGTCCAGGTCCATCGCGTGGCCCAGCGAGGCGCAGTGCGCCGCGATCACGCGCACGCCGTGGCGCAGCGGTTCACGCAGCAGCAGCGGGTTGCCGAGGTCCTGGCGGTCCGCGCCGGGGACGGCATGCTCCTCACCGCAGTGGACGATGAGCGGAAGCCGGGCGGCGGCGAGGCGGTCGTAGAACGGCCGCAACCGGGCGTCGCGCAGGTCGATGGCCATGCTGCTCGGCAACCACTTCATCGCCAGCGCGCCGCCGGCGATGGCGCGGTCCAGGCGCTCCAGCGAGTCCTCCCGGTTCGGATGGATGCTGGCGACCCAGCCGAAGCGGTCGGGACGTTCGGTGGCGATCGCGCGGGCGTAGGCGTCAGGGACGTGGAAGGTCGTCCAGTCCGGCCGCCGGTGGCCGGCCGCGTCCACCGCCTCGTCGAACGCGAAGAGCAGCCAGCGCGCGCCGGCGGGGAACGCGTCGGCCAGCGCGGTGAGCCGGCGCACGTAGGCGCGGTCGATGTCCCCCGAGGCGACGGCGCGCGGATCGACACAGGCGCCGTTGAGGATCGCGTGCTTGCGGGCGAACTCGACCGGATGCCACCACTGCGACAGCGACGGTGCGATCCAGCAGCCCGACCCCGAGTCGCCGGTGCCGATCAGATGGGCGTGGACGTCCCAGAGTTGCGTGGGATCGATGCCGTCCCAGATCCGCGCCAGCCATTGCGGATCGACGCCGGGGATCGGCAGGGAGGCATGACCGCAGGGATTGCGCAGGGGACCGGCGGCATCGGCCGCGAGCGCGCTGAAGAGGCCCGCCGCCGCGGCGGCGCCGCAGCACAGGAGATGACGTCGGCTGAGCATGGTCTGCGCCCGTGGAAGTTGGAACGGACGCGATGGTCGGGACGCGCGCCGCCGCGGACGCGGTCCGCTTGCGGCGGTATCGCGGGGCGGGACGGCCGGTCCCGGATGCCGCTACCCGCGTTGGGTTCCCGCCACCGACTTGCGCTAACGTCCGCCCCCATGGCGAGCACGCAATCCCTCATCGATCTCATCAAGGCCGAGCTGAAGCAGTCCGGCATCAGCTACGCGCAGTTGGCGACGGCGCTGGACCTGTCCGAGTCCAGCGTGAAGCGCATGTTCGCGTCGGGCGGCGAGATGCCGCTGTCGCGCGTCGACGAGATCTGCCGCGTGCTGAAGACCGATTTCGCCGAGCTGTCGCAGCGCCTGGCCCGGTCGACGTCGCTGCGCAGCGAACTGACGCTGCAGCAGGAGCGCGAGGTCGTCGCCGACGAGAAGCTGCTGCTGACCGCCATCTGCTGCCTGAGCCAGTGGAGCTTCGAACAGATCGTCGCGACCTACCGGATGGGCGAGGCGGACGTGACGCGCGCGCTGGCGCAGCTGGACCGGCTCGGCATCATCGAGCTGCGGCCGTTGAACCGCTACCGGCTGCAGGTCGCGAAGACCTTCCGCTGGCGGCCGCAGGGGCCGGTGATGGCCTTCTTCCGCGAGAACGTCATGCAGGACTTCTTCGCCGGCGGCTTCGACAACGACGCGGAGCTGCTGATGCTGGTGCACGGCCAGCTCAGCCCGGGCATGGCGCGCGAGCTGCGCGACCGGCTGCAGCGCGTCGCCGAGGATTTCGCGCGCCAGCATCTGCTGGACCAGAAACTGCCCGACGAGGAGAAGCGCCAGTTCACGCTGGTGATGGGCATGCGCTGCTGGCTGTTCGAGCGCTTCAAGCACCTGCAGCGGCCGGCGGCCGTGACCAAGGTACTCAAGCGCTGAGGGGCAGCTCGCGTCCCGCCGGCGACGGCGTTGACAGGGACGTCGACGCCCTCGGGCGGATCACCAGAATTCCCAGCGTCCGCTCCAGACCACCCAGATGCCGAGCACGCCGTTCGTCACCGCGTGCGCGATGACGGCGCACCACAGCTTGCCGGTGCGGATGTAGAGCCACGCGTACGCCGCGCCGGCCACGATTGCCGCGAGCCACAAGGTGTGTGCGAGCATGAAGACGAAGGTCGACAGCACCAGCGCCCGCAGCCCGGCCGCGCGCGGATCGACGGTCTCGAACTGCGGGCTCGAGATCCAGCGCATCAGGAAGCTGCGCCAGAACAGCTCCTCCATCACCGGCACCAGCAGCGTCGCGCCCAGCCAGCGGATGGCGATCAGCGGCCAGTCCACACGGCCGTCCGCCGTCATCGGCACGAAGGCGGCGGTGGCCTCGCCGAGCTGCATCCACGGTGCGTCGAGGTTGATCCACAAGCCGAAGACGATCAGCCCCACGGCGACGCTCAACGCGGCCTCGCCGAGGCGGGGCCGGTTCTGCCGGTCGAATTCGCCGTAGCCGCGCCAGAACCATGCCAGCGCGCCGCCGACCACCACGAGGTTCAGCGCGTAGATCCAGCGCGGATCGAGGCCCAGGGCGTTCTGTTCCGGCAAGGCGCCCCGCAGCGCCAGCAGCAGCATGAAGAGGGCGAACGGGACGATGCGGGCCCAGGCGGCTTGACTCAGTTGCATGGGGCCAATGTAGCGGCGCGCCGTGACGACGGCATGCGGACAACCGAGAGGCTGTCTGCGGTGCAGTCGGCGCGGCGGTCAGCGGTGCAGCGAGAGACCCTTGATCGCCTTGTCCACGGCCTTCTTCGGTCCCCGCAGCGCCAGCCCGACGAGGTCGGGCCGCTCGGCGTCCTCCGCGAGGAAGGCAGCGCGGTTGGCCTCGTCATGGCCGGTCGAGAACATCGCGTGGACGTAGGGCACCAGGGTCAGGTCGTGCTCAAGCCCCTTTCGATGCGCGGCCTGCAGGCCGGCGAGGTCGGCCTCGAAGACCATCATCGGCTGGCCCAGCATGGCCGCGTAACGGCGTCCGAGCGCGTCGACGTAGGGCTCGCCGATCGCCGCCGGCGCTGCAGCGGCGACCCCCGTCGCGAGGAAGGCGGTCACGTTCAGGCGCTGCCAGGTCGCCAGGTCGTTCCGGACGATGAGGGCCACTTTCGTATCAAACATGGGCGTCGCACGGCGTGCTTCAACTGCGAAGCACGCATCGTCACGGTGGGCCCGGGTCCCGGTCTAGAAGGTTTGTGCAGCGGCGCCGGTAGTCGGCCGGTGTCAGGCGGTAGGCCCGCTGGAACCAGCGCCCCAGATGGCTCTGATCGGAGAAGCCGACCTCGGTCGCCACCTCGGACGGCCGATGGCCGCGCGCCAGCAGTGCACGCGCCGCGCGCAATCGCAGGCTCACCAGGTACGCGTGCGGCGATTGGCCGAAGGACTGCTTGAACTGCCGCGTCAACCGGAAGCGGTCCATGCCGGTATGCGCGACCAGGTCATCGAGCCCGACGTCCCAGGCCATCCGGTCGTGGAGGAACTCGCGGGCGCGCTGCGCCAGCCGCGACGAGTCCCCGCGGACCGGTTCGTCCGAGACGCCGACATGCCGGGCCAGCAGCCCCATCAGGCGGTCGAGGTGCTGGTCGCAGCCCAGTCGCGCCTCGCCGGCATGCAGGGCGTCGAAGGCCGACTGGATCGCCGCGAAGAGCCGGGGATCCTCCGCCAGCGTGTCGCGGAACGCCGGCTGGATCGCCGACAGCCCGCCCAGCCCGTGCTGAGCCAGCAGGCGGGCCGTCCAGTCCTGCGGCAGGTAGAGCATCGCGTAGGTGAAGCCGGCGTCCTCCGGCGCGTGGCCGTCGTGGACCGCGCCCGGCTCGATCAGGATCGCGCGGCCCGGCGTGCTGGTGTGCAGCGCGCGCTTGCAGCGGAAGCGCTGCACGCCTTGCTGCGTGATGCCGATCAGCAGTTCGTCGTGGCCGTGCGGGTCGTAGGCGTGACCGGTGAAGTGCGCCCGCACGGTCTCGATGCCCGTGCGCGGGTCGCGCCGCAGCTGGATCCAGTGGTCGTCGGCCATCACGTGGCACCGGCAAATGCCTGCGCCAGCGCCTCGATGGCGTGGCGGACCTTCGCCGGCTGCGCATCGCGCTGCGGCGTCATCACGTAGACCGGCAGCGTCGGCAGCTTCCAGCCCGGCAACAGCGGCAGCAGCCGGCCTTGCGCCTGGGATTCGTCGACGTCCTCGGCGCTGAGCAGCGCCAGCCCGATGCCCGCCTCGCAGAACTGCTGCAGGCTGAGCTGGTTGTTGCTGCTCGCGCGCGGGCTGACGCGCAGCACCTCCTCGCGGCCGTCGGGGCCGAGCAGCGAGAGGCTGCGGATCGCGCCGGTGTCGGAGCGCAGGAACACCCAGTCGTGCCGCGTCAGGTCCGACATCGACGTGGGGACGCCGCGCCGCGACAGGTAGGCGGGCGCGGCATAGAGGCCGACCGTCCGCTGGCCGATGCGCTGCGCGACCCAGTTGCTGTCGGGCAGGCGGCCGAAGCGCACGGCCAGGTCGATGCGCTTGGCCACCAAGTCGGTGAAGCCGTCGTCGACCTCCAGGTGCAGGCTCATCCCCGGATTGGCCGACAGCAGCGGCGCCAGCGCCGGCCCGATCTGCCGCGCCGCGCCGACCGGCGCGCTGATGCGCAGCTCGCCTTCCGGCGCGTCGCGCAGGTGGTGGAGCTGGGTCTGCGCGTCGCGCGCGGCGGCGAGCATCGCCTGGCAGCCCTGCACGAAGCGCTCGCCGGCCGGCGTCAGGCCGATGCGGCGGGTGGAGCGGTGCAGCAGCGTCACGCCCATGTCGCGCTCCAGCGCGCGCAGCTGCTGGCTGACGGCGGAGGTCGTCGTCTGCAGCTGCCGCGCCGCCGCGACCAGGCTGCCCTGTTCGACGACGGTCGCCAGCACGGCCATCCGGCGGAGTTGGTCCAGCATCGGCGATTGTGTAGATCGTCTAAAGAATGGAGTCGGATTCTGAGGACTTCTGCGGCGATTGTGAAGTTCCTACAGTTCACTTCATCGCGACACCGGGTCGCTCCCCGGAAATCCCCCGGCCTCCCCCGGAACCCCTCGAAAGGAATCCCCATGAAAGTTGCCCTGATCGGACCGACCGGCTTCGTCGGCAAGGAAGTGCTCAAGGAACTGCTGTCCCGCGGCCACGAGGTCGTCGCCCTGGCGCGTGATCCGGCCAAGCTGGACGCCCGTGCCGGCCTGACCGTGGTGAAGGCCGATGCGAAGCAGGCCGCCGAGGTCGCCGCCGCTGTCGAAGGCACCGACGCGGTCGTCAGCGCCTACAACCCGGGCTGGTCGGTGGCGGACATCCACACCGAGTTCCTGGAAGGCACCCGCGCGATCTACGACGGCGTGAAGCGCGCCGGCGTGAAGCGCCTGCTGGTGGTCGGCGGTGCCGGCAGCCTGTATGCGGCGCCGGGCGTGCAGATCGTTGACCTGCCGGAGTTCCCGGACCAGTGGAAGCAGGGCGCCCTGGCCGCGCGCGAGGCGCTGAACCTGATCCGCCTGGAGTCGTCGCTCGACTGGACCTTCCTGTCGCCCGCGCCGCATCTGGAACCGGGCGAGCGCCGCGGCAGCTACCGCGTCAGTCTCGACACGCCAGTCATGGACGCCAACGGCCCCGCACACATCTCGACGGCCGACCTAGCGGTCGCCATCGTCGACGAGCTGGAACGTCCGCAGCACATCCGCCGGCGGTTCACCGTCGGGCATTGAGCGAGGACGGCGATCGCAGCGGATGCCGGTGCCCCCGTCCGCTCAATCTCCTCCTCGCCGCTCGGAATTCGCGGCCGGGGGCACCGGCATCCGCTGCTCCGGACGAGGACGTCGTGTGAGCGCGGGCTGGCGCGCGTCAGCGCATCACGCGCTCTGCTGTTCCAGCAGGTAGTTGGCGTCGTCGTACTGGCCGAGCGTGTCCACCAGCGTGGGCAGGCATTCGGCCAGCTTGTCGTGCAGCACGAAGGGCGGGTTCACGACGAACATGCCGCTGCCCATCATGCCGAAGCCGCGTTCGTCGGCCTGGGTGACGGTCAGGCGCACATGCAGCCAGCCCTTCTTCGCGACGGGCTCGGAGGCCGACTTCAGGCGTTGCACCAGCTGCGCGGACTCGACGGTCTGCAGCTGCGGATACCAGATCGCGATCGTGCCGTCGGCGAAGCGCTGCAGTCCCTCGCGCAGCGCGGCGACGACCTTGCCGTAGTCGGCCTTGATCTCGTAGGACGGGTCCATCAGCACGACGCCGCGCCGCGACGGCGGCGGCAGTTCCGCCTTCAGCGAGGCGAAGCCGTCCTGCTGCAGGACCTGCGTGTTGGCGCGGTCCTCGAGGTAGCTGGCGAGGATGCGGTGGTCGGTGCCGTGCAGCTCGTAGCAGCGCAGGCGGTCGTCGAAGCGCATCAGCATGCGCGCGATCGCCGGCGATCCGGGGTACTGCTCGAGCTTCTTGCCGGGATTGAAGTCGTGCACCAGCTGCACGTACTGCTGCAGCGGCTCGGGCAGGTCCTTGCGCGAATAGAGCGCGGCGATGCCGCCGGCATGTTCGGAATTCTTCTGGGCGTAGCGGCCATCCAGGGCGTAGCCGCCGGCGCCGGCATGGGTGTCCACCAGGGTGTAGGGCTTGTCCTTTTCCCCCATGTAGCGGAGGACCTCGGCCAGCACCAGGTGTTTGAGCACGTCGGCGTGATTGCCGGCGTGGAAGGCGTGTCGATAAGCGAGCATGTCCGGCACTGTACCCGGTGCGGGCCGACAGTCAGCTGTTCATCGGCCTCACACCTGGAACGCCCCCGGCGAATACGCCGTCCCCGCCGGCACCTCCTTGAGCCCGCAGGGGTGCTGGTACTGCCTGACCGGCTTGAGCAGCTGCCCGTCGACTGTGCCGGCATCCACCGCGCGCCCGATCAGGGGCGAGTCCGGCCGCAGGCGGAAGTCGAAACGGTCCGCGTCAACGAAGCTGTCCAGCTCGACGAAGTAGTTGTGGTGCTGCTCGCGGTCCGGGCCGGCCGGCAGCTCGTGCTTGCCGCACAGCAGGTTGTTGATCAGCCGCAGCTTCTGCGCCTGCTGCGCCATGCGCAGGTACACGCCGCCCGCCGGCCGGCGGTCGACCAGCGTGTTGTTGATCAGGTGCAGCTCGTTGCGGCGATTCGAGAGCCCTTCGCTGCCATACGCGATCAGGTGGTAGTTCTCGCTCGACGGGCTCTGCTGGATCACGTTGCCCATCACCAGGGCCACGCCGCCGTTGGGGAACTCGAGCTCGAAGCTCGCGCGGCCGGTCTCGTCGGTCAGGCGGTTGTAGAAGACGTGGTTCACCGCCGCGCGCGACTTCAGCAGATGGCCCGACGCGCCATGGTGGAAGTAGCTCGCCACCACCGACAGCCTGCCGATCGCGCCGACGTAGCAATTGTGGGTGCGGCCCTCGCCGGGCGCGATCGGACCGAAGTCGCAGCCGTCGATGCGCAGCTCGATGCTCGCGTCGTTGCCGGCCAGCAGGCCGTTCTCGTTGTCCTGGAAGCGGCAGTCGCGCAGCGTCAGCGAACCCCGCTCCAGCCGGATGCCCGCGCCGTTGCGGTCCGGCACGCGCGCGCCGACGAAGTCGAAGCCCTCGATCGTCATCCGCTTGCCGGTCGTGACGAAGATGCCCTTGCCCTGGGCGTGCGCGCCCTGGGCCAGCATCCGCACGCGGCCGCCGACGGCGCGCAGCGTCAGGTCGTCCTGCGGCCAGACGGCGACGTCGCCGGTGTAGTCGCCGGCCTGGACCTCGATCGTCATGCCGGCCTTCGCCTGCGAAGCCGCTGCCGCCAAGCTCTTCACCGGATGGTCGGGCCCGACGTGCATCACGGCGCCTGAGGCGCCGCCTCGCTGGGCCTGGACCGGCAGCAGCCAGGCGGGCAGCGCCACCGCGGCGCCGGCCTGCAGCAGGCGGCGGCGGCCGATGTCGGCGCGGGGCGCGCGCAGCCAGGATTCAAGCGAGGAGAGCGAGGAACCAAAGGGCATCGACAGGCTCCCGGGTCGGGGCGGTGGAGGGGTGTGCCGCATGGAGCGGGGACGGCGTCCCCCAAGGCAGCCGGGCGAGTGTAGCCAAGCGTTACGGGCCGGCCGTGAAGGTCGCGCAAGGCCCCAGCCGACGTCCGGGCTGTCGCCTAGGCGCTGCGAAGGCCGGATTCGCTCGCTAAGCTGCGTGCCATCGTGGTCCGGCACCCCCACCGGACGCCCTCCACCTTCACCTGCCTCCTCGACATCGTCATGCCCAGTCTCTTCGATCCCTTGCAAGTCGGCGCCGTCTCGCTGGCCAACCGCGTCGTCATGGCGCCGCTCACGCGCAACCGCTCCGTCGGCCTGGTGCCGGGACCGCTCGCGGTCGAGTACTACCGCCAGCGCGCCAGCGCCGGCCTGATCATCAGCGAAGGCGCCCAGATCACGCAGCAAGGCCAGGGCTACCTCGACACGCCGGGGATCCACTCGCCGGAACAGATCGCCGCCTGGAAGCAGGTGACGGACGCCGTGCACCAGGCCGGCGGCAAGATCGCCGTGCAGCTGTGGCACGTGGGGCGCATCTCCCACGCCGACTTCCAGCCCGGCGGCGCCAAGCCGCTGTCGGCGACGGACCGCCAGGCCCACAGCAAGACCTTCACCAAGGACGGCTTCGTCGACGTCGCCGCGCCGCGCGCGCTGAAGCTCGACGAGCTGCCCGGCGTCGTCGAGTCCTACGTCCATGCGGCGAAGGCGGCCATGGCCGCGGGCTTCGACGCGGTCGAGGTGCACGGCGCCAACGGCTATCTGCTGGACCAGTTCCTGCGGGACAGCATCAACGACCGGACCGATGCCTACGGCGGCTCGATCGAGAACCGCGCCCGCCTGCTGCTCGAAGTGATGACGGCCATCGCCGGCGCGATCGGCGCCGACCGTACCGGGCTGCGCCTGTCGCCGGTCACGCCGGTCAACGACGCGGGGCAGGACAGCGATGCACAGAAGCTCTTCAATTACGTGGTGGAGCAGCTGTCGCCGATGAAGCTGGCCTTCCTGCATGTCATCGAAGGGCACACCGGCGGTCCGCGCGATGTGGCGCCGTTCGACTACGACGCGCTGCGTGAGCGTTTCAAGGGCGTCTACATCGCCAACAACGGCTACACCCGCGAGATGGCGATCGACGCCGTCGCGAAGGGGCATGCGGACGCGGTGGCGTTCGGACGCAGCTTCATTTCCAACCCGGATCTGGTGCGCCGCTTGAAGCTCAACGCGCCGCTGCAGAAGGCGCACTCGGCGACGATGTACGGTGGTGGCGCGGAGGGCTACACCGACTATCCGGCGCTGGCGGACTGAGCAGAAAGGCTTCCGTACTTCCCCGGCCGCTGGCCCTCACCCCCACCCTCTCCCGCAAGCGGGCGAGGCGGTAAGAAGGGCGTCGGTCGGACTCCCTCTCCCCTTGCGGGAGAGGGCGGGGGTGAGGGCCAGCGTCCTCGGCAGTCAACGGGTGGTTTTCCCGATCAGCGCTTGCCCTTGGCCCGGAAGAGCTCCGCGATGGAGACTTCGCGCGGGCCGGGGCGCACGGTGAAGGACTGACCCGCCGTGATCGTGCCGGGCTGCCGCACCGCCAGGTAGAAGCCGCACCAGCCGCTCTGCGTCATCATCTTCGCGGCCTTGTTGAAGCCCATCACCGCGTTGAACTTGAAGCACGGGTAGCGCGGCTCGCTGACGGCGAGCTCGCAGTCCGGGAAGACCAGCACGTCGCCGATCCAGGCGTCGCCTTCCGCGAGGCCGGTGATCGTCAGGTTCTCGCCCATCGCACCCCAGGGCAGCGTGTCGTCCCAGCCGGCGGCCTGCGCCTGCGCCCGCACGGTGCGCCAGAAGGCGTAATGCTCCGACGGGTAGGCGTAGACCGCCTTGGACAGGCCGCCGTGGACGCTGGGATCGGCCTGCTCGTCGCCGTCCAGGCCGAGCGGCCGGACCTCGAGCGCACCGTCCACCGGCTGCTTGCGGATGCCCGTCATGACCGGGCGCCCGTCGATGAGCAGCGGTTCAGCGCGGGCCGTGTTCAGACTGATCAGTTGCATCCGGCGATTCTGCCGCAGGCGTCGGGGGCACCGAGGGCCGGAACGCCGCCGGCGTGGTCTCGACGAGCCCCGACTCATGGCGGCGCAGCGCCTCGCGCAGGCCCTCGAGTTCACGGGCCTGGTCGCGCTCCCGCCGCACGTGATCGAGCGCGAAGGACAGGTCACCGGCCATCTCGTCCATCAGGCCGAGCACCTGGGGATCGAAGTAGCCACGCTCGCCGGCGAGCAGAGTGATCGCGCCCACGACCTCGCCGCCGCGGCGCAGCGGGAAGGCCGCCATCGACTCGACCCCGGGCGGGATCAGCGGCGCGCCGGACGTGGCGAGGGTGGGATCCTCGAGCGCGTGGTTGCTGACCTGGTGACGGCCTTCGAGGATGGCGCGCGTCGCCATCGAACTGCGTGCGAAGGGCGCGTCGCGGGACCACTGCTTCGGCGCGCCGGGCATGAGGCGATCGGCCGGACCGTGCTCGGCCACGCGCTCGAAGTGGTCGCCGTCGACCAGCACCACCGCGGCGAAGCGGGCATGGCCGGTCTCGACGCAGATGCGGCACAGGCCTTCGAACAGCCGCTGCTCGGCTCGCGGATCGTCGAAGGCTTCGGCCTCGCGGCGCACGATCAGCTGGTTGGTCTGCGACAGCGCGACATAGAGCCGCTGCAGCCGCTCGCGCGAGTCCTGGCTGAGGCGGCGTTCGTCGTCGTAGCGGGTCCAGACGGTGCAGACGACGACACTGCACAGCCCGCCCGTCAACAGCACCAGCAGCAGGCCGAGGTGCGCGGCCTCGGTGGCGGCCTGTTGCGCGCGCTCGGTATCGACGCGGGCCTGGCTGAGCTGGAACGCGATCAGCTCGTCGAGCATCCGCATCGCCGCGAGGCGTCGCTGGTTGAGCTCGCGCAAGGTGTCGGGCGTGGACGGCGGGTTCGTGGCGAGCGTGGCCCAGAGCTGGTCGAGCAGCGGCTGGGTGCGGACGATCAGGGTCCGCTCCGCCGGCGCCATGCGCGTCGCGAGGTAGCGGGTCCAGAGCTGGCGGGTCGCGTCGACGAGGCGGCGGCCGGCGCTGTCCAGCTTGGCCGCGTCGGGCTGCTGCGCCTGCGTGATCAGCAGCGCGCCCAACTGGTGCGGACCGAGCGTGTGTTCGAGCTCGCGCAGCAGGTCGACGGGGACCAGGCGGTCCTCATAAAGGGACTTCGCGATGCCGGCCAGCCGCTGCGACTGCCACCAGCCGAGCAGCGCGGACGACGCGACCAACGCGAGCGCCAGGCCCAGGACCAGGTAGAGGCGGGCGCGGAGCGACAGGCCGGTGGGGGCGGACATGGACGTCGGGGACCTCGACGGGGAGGCGCCGAGCATAGGATGTTTCGGCAGGCGAGCCGATCCCCGAAACATTGGGGAGAGCCCGAGGCGCGGGCGGGGCTCGGACCCCGGAAGCGGCGACGCCGCGGCGTTTGAGGCACCGCGGCGTCGAATGGCATCCCCTCGCGGGGACGGGTCGGATTAGCGGATCAACTGCCGCGACGCAGCATCACGGCCCGCACGCTGGTGGGCGCGATGCCGGTCTGCTGTTTCAGCGCGCTGAGCGCCAGCGTGGTGACGAGGTCGTCGTCGAGTTCGGCGGCCGTGGCGGGCGCCTGCACCCGCAGCGTGCCGTCGGCCATCAGGACGACGTCCAGCGTCGCCGAGCGCTCGTCCCCGAGCGCCACGACCGCCTTCACCTGACGGGTCACGCCGCCGGACGCCGCGCTGGCCGCCGGGACCGGCTGCTGCACCGGCTTCAGCGCCAGGCTGTCGCCGAGGTCGTCGACACGGAACATGCCCAGCGGCGTCGGCGCCGAGCTGCCCTGGTCGGCGTAGACCGGCAGCTGGCTCTGACGCGGCTGCTCGTAGGCAGGCGCCTCCACTGCCAGGCTGATCTGGCCGCTGTCGCGCAGCATCTGCTCCAGACCGACCGTGGCGACGGCGGCGCTGTTGCCGGCGCCGTTCGCGTTCTGGCCCGAGCCGGTGCCGTCGCCGGAAGCGGCGCCGCCGTTGCCGTTGCCGAGACCGTTGCCCGAGCCGCCAGCGTTGCCGCCGTTCGAGCCGGAACCGCTCGCGCTGCCATCCGTGCCGGCTTGGCCATTGCCGCCTGCGCCATTGCCCGTGCCATTGCCCGCACCGTTGCCCGCACCGTTGCCCGCACCGTTGCCGCTGCTGGAGCCGCTACCGGAAGCAGCGCCGTTGCCGGAGCCGTTTCCCGCGCCGTTGCCGTTGCCGTTGCCGTTCCCGCCACCGTTGCCGAGCTCGATCGAGCCCGCCGCATTGCCCGACGGACCTGCCGCGACCGCAGCGACGCTGCTGCCCAGACCGCCGCCGTTGCCCCCGTTGCCGGTCGGCACATTCGAGGTCTTGCTGCCGCCGCCCTCTTGCGTGCCGTTGCCGCCGACCGGCTGGACCACCAGCGCGCCGATCGCCGGCGGCACGGTTTGCGGATTGACCGCGCCGGTCACCGTCAGCGACGCGGGCTCGAGGCGATAGTTCGCCGCGTCCGCGCCGTTCAGCGTCAGCTGCACGTTCACCGGCTTGTCGGTGCCGACGAAGGGCGTATCGAAACGGCCGGTGCCGCCGACGCTCACCTGGTCGCCCGCGACGATGCCTTGCGGCGCGCCGATGACCAGCGTGGCCGTGGTGTCGCTGTTGAACACCCCGCCGACGACGGCGACGGACGGCGCCTGGATCGTGCGGGCAGTGATGTCGGCGCGCGCCTGTGCCGAGCCCGAGCTCAGCACGTAGTTGCCCGCGTCCGCGCCGGTCAGCGCGAGCTGCACGTCCACGGCCTTGCCGGTGCCGGCGTTCTTGTTGTCGAACTGGCCGCTCGCCACGACGCCGAGGCCGTCGCCCGCGACGACGCCGATGGCGCCACCGGTCGTGACCTGCGCGGTGCGCGTGCCGTCGTAGACCTTGTTGCCGACCTGGATCGCGCCGACGTCCACGGTGCGCGCCGTGATCGAGGCCGTGCCTTGTGCCGAGCCCGCGCTCAGCACGTAGTTGCCCGCGTCCGCACCGGTCAGCCCGAGCTGCACGTCGACGGCCTTGCCGGCACCGGCGTTCTTGTTGTCGAACTGGCCGCTCGCCGTGACACCGAGTTCGTCACCCGAGATGACGCCGACGGCGCCGCCCGTCGTGACCTGCGCGGTGCGCGTGCCGTCGTAGACCTTGTCGCCGACCTGGATCGCGCCGACGTTCACCGCCTTCGGCGTGATCGCGGCCGTCGCGCCGGCGCTGGTGTCCAGCAGGTAGTTGCCGGCATCGTTGCCTGTCAAGACCAGGCCGGACAGGTTGACCGCCTTGGCGCTGCCCGCGTTCTTGTCCAGGAAGTTGACCGTGCCGTTCAGCGAGGCGTCGTCGCCCGACACGAGGCCCGCGATGCCGTTGGCGGAGAGCTGCGCCGTCGTGTTGCCGTCGTAGACCTTGTCCTGCACCGCGCCGTTGGCGACGGTGATCGTCTTCGGCGTGACCTGACCGATCGCGGCGCTGGCGCTGTCCGAGGTCAGCCGGTAGCCGTAGACCGCGGTGCCGCCGTTCAGGCTGCCGTCGATGACGACGCCGCCGACGGTGACCGTCTTGCCGTTGCCGACGTTCTTCGTGTCGTAGTGGGCCGAGCCGTTCGAGCCGATGGCCAGGGTCACGGCGTCGCCGTCGATCGCGCCGGTCGCGCCCAGCTGAAGACCACCGGTCGCCGCGAGGTCGTTGCCGTCGTAGACCTTGGACGCGCTGCCCGACAGGCCGGCCGTCAGCGTCGGCGCCACCGTGTACAGGAAGCCGTTGCCGCTGCCCAGGACCGTGTCGCCATAGCTGGCGTCGTACTGCTTGAAGGCCGCGACCAGTCCGCCGCGCGTGTCGTTCAGCGGCGAGGTCGAGTAGACCTGCCACGCTCCCCCGTTGCCGGCCTGCAGCGCATTCGCACCTGCCTGGTTGATGAAGTTGCGACCCGCGCGCAGGACGACCGGCGTCGCCGCGCTGCCGTCGTTGCCCGCGACGATCTGCTGCTGCAGCGTCAGGTCCGCGGTGGCGCCTTGCGCGCGCAGCGCGACGGTGCCGTCGGCCTGGATGCCTTGCAGGCCGTCGGCGGTGCCGACGGTCAGCGAGCCGGTGTTGGTCAGCGACAGCGAATGGACGTCCGCCGCGATCGTGCCGACCTGCTGCGCGCTGCCGAAGCTGGCGTCGCCGCCGCTGCGAAGCGCCAGCTTGCCGGCGGTGATGACGACGCCCGCCTGGTTGCCGATGCCGACCGTGCTGCGATCGTCCAGCGAGACGGTGCCGCTCGAGCTGATGTTGTTGGCGACGTTGATGCCGCCGGCCTCGGCGCGAACGAGCACGCCGCCGTTGGTCATCGTGATCGCGCCGGCCTGGGCGAAGGTGTCGCCCAGCAGCTCCAGGCGGTTGCCCAGGGACAACTGGACCGGACCGACGACGCTCAGGTCGAGGTCGGACGCGTCCACGCGCAGCGTGTTCACGCCGTTGAAGCGCGCCAGCATCGTGTTGGTCAGGTCCGCCGTGGTCGTGCCGCCGACGGTGATGCCGGTGGCCGGGCCGGTGCGGTCGAAGACCACCGTGGCGAGCGCGCCGTTGCTCGTCACCTGGTTGGCCGTGCTGCTCCAGCTCGGGGCCTGCAGCGTGAGCTGCGCCGCGCCGCCGGTGAAGTTGATCGGCGCGTCGAGCGCCAGCGTGCCGGCGCCGCTGTTGAGCGTCACGATGGCGGCGCCGCGCGTGGTCAGGCCGGCCACGCCGTCGACGGTACCCAGCGTGAAGCCGTTGGCGCTGGCCGGATTCACGACGGTCGTGCCGCCGACGTCCAGGGCCAGCTTCGTGAAGCTGAAGGTGTCGTCGGTCAGCGTCGCGCCCTGGCCCGCGGTCACGGCCACGTTGGCCGCGGCCACGCCGCCGTTCACGCCGATCACCTGGCCGCCGCTCTTCAGGCTGACCGTGGTGGCGTTGGTGGTGATGTCGTTGTCGAAGACCAGGTTGCCGCCGTCGCTGCGGCCGACCTCCAGCGTCGCCGCGTTGACCTGGCCGATGGACGCGTTGCTCAGTCCGCCGCCCAGGTGCAGCTCGTTGGCGGCTGTCATCTGGCGGATCGTGACCTTGCCCGTGCCACCGTAGGCGGTGATGGTCTGCGACAGGTTGACGTTGTCGCCGGTCAGGATGATGTTGCCTGTCGTGTTGTTCAGCGTGCCGGCAGTGACGTCGATGGTGCGGTCGAGCATCTCGAAGCTGCCTGCGGCGTTGAAGCTGAAGTTGCCCGGCACGCTGATCGTGCCGGTGCCGTCGGCGCGTCCGATCGTCAGGTTCTTGATGCCGGGCAGCTTGGCCAGCGTCGTCGCCGAAGCGAAGCCGTTCGCGTCGCCCAGCACCATGTTGGTCGCCGGGTCGTAGGGCTCCAGTCGCATGGACGCGGTGCTCAGGTTCTGCAGCGTCGCGGTGCCCCAGTCGATGCGGTTGGCGCGCAGCGTCAGGACGCCGTCGCCGGTGTTCAGGTTGACGTTGACGTTGCCGAAGTTGATCGCGCTGTCGGTGTAGATGCTGGCGCCGCCCTTGAAGACGAAGGGCGTGTCGATGTTGACGTCGCCGCTGACGCTCAGCAGGCCGGCCAGGATCTTGTTGCCTTCGGTGTGGGTGCCGTCGGCGCGGAAGAAGATCCGGCCGTTGCCCAGCACCATGTTGGAGTTCAGCGTCACGTCGCCGCTGCCGGTCGACACGTACAGGTTGCCGCCGTTGGTGGCGACCGGCGCGGACAAGGTGAAGAAGCCAGCGCCGCCGTTGTCGGAGTCGGCCCAGATGCGGACGTAACCGCCGTTGGTGGTCAGCGAGCCGCCCACCGTGGCGCCGTCGGCGCCGTAGATGGTGATCGAGCCCGCGCCCGGCGTGCCGCTCCCGGGAGTGGAGACATTGTGGGCCGGCAGTGCGCCGGACGGATTGGTGCCGGTGCCGTGCGCGATCAGCGTCGGCACGTTGAGCACGCGGCCCGAGCCGGTGGCGCCGGCCACCAGCATGAGGCTGCCGGAGCCGGAGACCTCCATCACGTTGCTCGCGTTGGCGAACATCAGGTCGAAGTTGCTCGTGAACGCGCCGTCGGTCAGGTTGGCCGGCGGCGTGAGGTGCGTGCCGTTGGCGGTGCCGGCCTCGATGCGCAGGCTGACGTTCGGCTGCATCGTGATCCTGCCGTCACCGCCGTTGAGGTTCAGGTCGTTGACCAGGATGTCGCCGGTGGCCTGCAGCAGCACGTTGGCCTGCTGTGCCTCGATGTCCTTTTCATAGACGATCGAGCCGGTCAGCGTGCCGCTGCCACTGCCGCCGCCGCTGATCTCGAGCGAACTCGGATCGAGCAGCAGATCGCCGGTCGCGCCCTTCGCGGCACGCGCGTCGGCGCGGCCGCTGTACGCCAGTTCCTGCTTGCCGGACACCTCGATCCGGCCGCCGTTGCCGCCTTGATCGCCGCCGCGCGATTCCACGCGTCCGGCGAATTCGGTGCGGCCGTCCGACCAGGTCACGACCTCGCCGCCGTCGCCGTTCACCGTCGCGTTGGCGCGCAGCGTGGTGCCCGCGTCGACGCTCACGTTCTTCGCGTTGGTCAGGCTGGCGTCCTTGCCTTGCCAGCCGCCGCCGACGTGGATGTCGCCGCCGCCGGTGGCGCCGCTGGCATCCAGCGTCGCGCCGCGCAGCGCGATCGTGCCGCCGGTGACGCGCACGTCGCCGCCCAGGCCTTGGGCCGAACTGGCGTCGAGGCGGCCGGTGATGTTCACCTGGCCGCTGTCGCCGCCGTCGAGGATGATGCGGCCGCCCTGTTCGGACAGGCCCTTGGCCTCGACCACGCCGTCCATGTTGATGACGCTGGCGCGCAGCGCGCTGGCGCTCGGGGCGCTCAGCACGACCTGGCGGCCCTGCACGAGGCCTTCCTGCGACAGCTCGGCGTCGAGCGCCGCCTGGTCGACGCGGACCTGCAGCAGGCCATCGCCGTTGAAGTCGAGCGCGACCTGCTGGCCGGCGGCCATCGCGACCTGGCCGGCGCTGATCGTGCCGGTGTTGACCACCGAGGCGCCCAGCAGCGCGACCACGCCGTCGGCGCGGATCGTGCCGTCGTTGCGGACCTGCGCCGTGCTGGTGCCGGAGAAGCGCGCGCGGCCGCCGAGGAAGTCGGCGTCGCTGACGTTCAACGTGCTGGCGACCAGGCCGCCGACGTTGACCGTCGCGCCCTTGCCGAAGACCACGCCGCTGTTGTTGACCAGCCAGACCTGACCGTTGGCGGAGAGGTCGCCGAAGATCTGGCTCGGCGCGCCGCCGGTGACGCGGTTCAGCGCCACGGCATCGGCGCCGGTCTGGTTGAAGCGGACCGAGGCGCCGCTGCCGATGTCGAAGCTGTTCCAGTTGAGGATCAGCTTGCTGGAGCTCTGGTCGATGCGCAGTTGCGAGCCCTGCTGCGTCAGCGCGGCGTTGCCGGCGGTGATCTGGCCGCCGGTGGGCAGCGCGCCCGCATCGAGCGCGGCGGCCGGTCCCGCGAAGGTGCCGGCGGCGGCGGCGGCGATGGCGGCGGCGATGGCGCGGCGGACGGTGCCGCCGGTGCGCTTGCCGCGACCGCGGGCGAATTCAGGCACGGCGACGAAGGCGCCGCAAAGCTCGTTCCAGACGAGCCGGTAGCTGTGGTTCAACGATCCCATGGTGTTTCTCTTCGATCTGTTCGGTCTGTGCGATGGAGGCAGCCGGATCAGCGGGCGGGGAGTCGGGGTGGTCGCGGACTCGGACGCGGGCTGGAGGTCGGCTGCGGCGTCGATCAATAGTGGAAGGAGGCCTGCAGCCAGAGGCGTTGGCGGTCGTCGCGACCGTCGGCATCACGGCCGGCGGCGGTGCGTCCGGCGTTGTGGCCGACCGCGTGCGCCCAGCTGGCGCGCAGCGTCCAGCGCTCGCCGGCGAGGTTGGCGCCCAGGCCCGCGCCGCCCAGTCCGTAGGAGTTCGGCTGCCCGGCCAGCGCGCCGGTCCAGGGGCGCTCATGCTGTTCGACGCGGCCGTAGTCCGCGAAGGCGATCAGCTGTGCGGCCAGGCCGTTGCCGAAGCGGAGTTCGCGGCGCAGCTCGGCGGTGCCGACCCAGCCGTTGTCGCCGCTGGCCTCGCCGACCGGATAGGCACGCACGCCTGACGGTCCGCCCAGCAGGAACTTCTCCGACGAGTCCAGGTTGCGCGCGCTCATCTGGCCGTAGCCGCCGACGAACAGGCCCCAGCCCGGCAGCGCCTGCGCGGTCTGCAGGCGCGAGACGCGCCAGGTCAGCTTGTCGTAGCTGCCCGAGGTGCGCGCGGTCATCGCGTCGGCGACCTGGTCGCCGGCCTCGCGCAGCGCCACGGTGCCGTTGGTGACGCCCAGTCCGAAGTCGTTCTGCGCGCCGCCCAGCACGTTGTCCCAGGCGTTGCCGTAGACGTTGACCGTCAGGCGGTTGAGGCGGCGGTCGCGCAGCGTCTGGCCGAGCGCGTCGTCGACCAGCGTGCGCTGTTCGCCTTCGGCGGAGACCCACAGGTTGCGCTCGCGGCCGCGCAGGACCGGATAGCTCAGGCCGGCCGAGACGGTGCGCGCGGTGCCGCGCAGATCCAGCGGCTTGAGCTCCTCGCCGACGTGATAGTCCAGCCAGGTCGTCGCCAGCTGGGCGCGCAGGCCCGAGGCGCCGACGGCGAAGCCGTAGGCGAGGGCGGCCTGGCGGCTGCCGTCGGTGCGCGACACGCTGGCCTGCAGCAGGTCTTCGCGGTTGAGCGGACGGATCAGCGAGGCCGCGGCGCCGACGCGCCACTGGCCGGTGTAGCGGTTGTTGTAGTCGTCGACGGAGGCGTCCAGCGCCCAGGCGCGGCCGGTCTCGGCGCGGACGTCGAGGCGGCTGGTGCCGGGCTCGTCGCCGCGTTCCAGCGTCGCGCGGGCCTGCACGCCGGGGACGTCGTTGATCAGCAGCAGCGCGCGTTCGAGCTGCTCGTAGCGGACCGGGCCGGAGGCCAGCGCGGCATCGGCGATCGCGCCCAGGCGCGGCGCGAGCGTCTCGTCGGCGCCGGTCACCCGCACGCGGTTGGCGCCGGACTGCAGCCGGCCGGACAGGACGGCGATCTCGAGTTCACCCTGGGTCAGGTCCTGCCGCGGCAGGTAGGCGCGGGCGAGCACGAAACCGCGCTTCTGCAGCGCCGCGGTGACGCGGGCGGCCAGCGATTGCAGCTGACTGTGCGACAGCTGGCGGCCCTTGGCGTCGGCGACCAGCGCCTGCAGCTCGGGCTCGGGGATCAGGCCGTCGGCCCCGGTGAAGCGGATGCGATCGATGCGCGCGCGCAGGCCCGCCTGCTGGTCGTCGCCCAGGGGGCGTTGACGGCGGGGGCCCTGTCGAGGTCGCCACGCTGGGCGGGCGGGGTCAGGCGGCGCTGCTCGTTGAGCAGCTGGCCGGCGTCCGGTGTCGCCGCCCAGGCCAGGCTGACGGACAGGCTCATCAGACTCAGCCCCAGGCCGGCAGCGCCTCGGCGCGTGCTGTACTTCATTCCCAATCTCCGGTTGTGTTTGGCAAGGGCGCGGTTATCCCGTGCGGAGACGGTCCGGAGTTCTGTCAAATCGCCGCGCATGTTTGGCGATTGGTTGACGGGCGGCGGCGGGGGTCAGGCCGTGCCCGATTCCGGTAGTTTTTCCTCCTCGCGCCGTCCCCCCCAGATGGGCGTTTGGAACGCTGCGCGCCCACCGGATCCGACCCTGCGGGCGCATTCCGGCGAGGCTCCCCGGACAATCCGCGCATGTCCCGTGCCGCGCCTGCTTCCGCGATCCATCGCCCGTTGCTGCTGCTGGTGGACGACCAGCCCGAGGACCTGCGCTGGTTGACCGCGCTGCTGCATCCGCTCTACCGGCTGGCCTTTGCCGAGAGCGGCCGCGCCGCGTTGCAGAAGGCGCAAGGCCTGGCACCGGACCTGGCGCTGCTGGACGTCGGGCTGCCCGACATGGACGGCTTCGCGCTGTGCCGGCTGCTCAAGTCCGACCCCGCGACGCGCGACGTGCCGCTGCTGTTCCTGAGCGCCCACAACGACGTCGACAGCCGGATCGAGGGCCTGTCGCAGGGCGCGGTGGACTTCATCAGCAAGCCCTTCCATCCGCAGGAGGTGCTGGCGCGGGTGCGGGTGCATCTGCATCTGGCCGCGTCGCGCCGGCCGCCGACGTCGGACGATGTCGAGCCGGCGCCGCCCGCGGAGGCGGGCACGCCCGACCAGCGCCTGCTGGCCGCGGCGCGGCAGTACATCGGCGAGCATCTGGCGGAGCCGTTGACGGTGAACCAGATCGGCCGTCAGGTCGGGCTGACCGGACGGCGTCTGCTGGCGCTGTTCCGCGAGGAACTGGGGCAGACGGTGTCCGGCTACATCAGCGACGAGCGCGTGCGTACCGGACAGCGTCTGCTGGCCGACACCGATATGAGCATCGCGGACGTCGCGTTCCACGTGGGGTATGCGAACGCCGGCAACTTCGCGACCGCGTTCCGCGAGCGCAACGGCCTCAGCCCGCAGGCCTACCGGACGGCATTGCGGGCGCGGGACCGCGATGGCGACGGCGCGACCGACCTCGCCCCGTCCGAAGGGCTGGACCCCTGATGGCGCGGTGGCGTCGCTGGGCGGCCGCGCTGGCGGTGGTGATCGCTGGTGCCGCGTTGCCCGCAGGGGCAGTACCGACTCAGCCGATGGCCCTGCCCGACGCGCCGATCGAAGTCCTGGCTGATGCGCATCCGCAGCCCGTGATCCCGCTGCACGGCACGTCACCGGAGCGCCTGGCGCTGGTCGACCGGGGGCAGTTCTGGATCGAGCGCGCGACGCCGTCGTCCGGTGAGGGCGCGCCGCGCTGGCGTGCCGCCGAGCGGGCGGCGCTGTCGCCGGGCTACACGCGGGACACCTATTGGCTGCGTTGGACGCTGCGCCAGGAGGGCGCGGAGTCGGCGCGATACGTCCTGATGGTGGACCCGGCACGGATCGAGTCGGTGGCGCTCTATCGCCGGCGGCTGCTGCCGGATGGTGGGGCGACGCCATGGATGCGGGAACGCGCCGGTACCGACGTGGCCTTCGGCCAGCGCCCGCTGGCGCTGCGCGAAAGCGCCTTCCCGATGCGCATCGAGCCGGGCGAAGTCTGGGAGCTGCAGCTGCGCGCCGCGAGCCGCGGCGCGCTCTCGATCGAACCGACGCTCTGGGTGGCGGAAACGCTCGTCGAGGAGCAGCAGTGGCGGGTCTGGCGCGACGGCATGCTGTCCGCGGTGGGGTTGACGCTCGCGGCGCTGGCGGCGGGTCTGGCGGTGTCCTTGCGCGATCGCGGCTATGCGTGGATCGCGGCCTTCCTGTCCAGCGCGATGGTCTACGAGATGGCGATGCGAGGCACCGCCTTCCAGCGCTTCTGGCCCGATGCGACCGACTGGGCGCAACGCGCGCTGGGCACCACGGGGGCGCTGACGACGGTCTTCCAACTGATGGCGCTGGCGACGGTGCTGCGGCTGCGCGCCACGCAACCGGCGGTGCATCGCGCCCTGGTCGCGGTGGTGGGGCTGAGCCTGGTCGCGGTGGCCGCCTGCATCGTCGCGGATTACCAGACCGGCACGCGCATGGCGGCGCCGACCAACCTGTTGCTGACGGCGATCGGACTGATCGCGAGCTTCCGTGCGATGCGGCGCGGCGATCCGGTCGGCGGCGTGTGGCTGTGCGCGATCGGTGGCGTCGTGCTGGGCATCGCGCCGCGGTATTTCAGCCTGCTCGGCTACCTGCCGTATGCCGACTGGATCGAGCTGGCGCCTTCGATGGTGGGCACTGCGGGCGCCGCGGCGGTGTTGGTGACGATGCTGCGGCTGTTGCAGCGGGAGCGTCTCCGGCATGCGCAGGCGCTGGAGGCGGCGGTGCTGGAGCGCACCGCCGAGCTGGCCCGCGCCAGCGCGCACGCGCAGGCGAGCGATGCGGCGAAGGGCCGCCTGCTGGGCCACATCGGCCACGACCTGCGGGCGCCGCTGGCGTCGATGGTGCAGCTGACGCGCCGGCTGACGCCGGGAACCGACTTCGAGTCGACCCGCCAGGCGCTGGAACACGGCGGGGTGATGCTGCTCGACACGATCGACGAATTGCAGCGCTTCGCGCGGCAGCCGACGGCGGAGGCTGACCTCGAGGTGCTGAACGCGCCGGTCTACCTGCATGGGCTGCTGCACGAGCTGGCGCTGCAATCGCAGGCGCTGATGCTGGCGGGCAAGACCCGGCTCTCGCTGGTCATGGACGAATCGCTGCCGGCGGTCGTGGCGCTGGATGCACGGCGGCTGCGGCAGGTGTTGCTCAACCTGCTGTCGAACGCGGCGAAGTACGCGCAGGCGGGCGAGGTCGAGCTGAAGGCCCGCGCCGAGGACGGACAGTTGCTGCTGACCGTGTCCGACGAAGGTCCTGGCCTGGCGCCGGAAGACCTGGAGCGGATCTTCGATCCGTTCACGCGGGGTCGGCGCCTGGGCGACGTGCCCGGCCTTGGACTCGGCCTGGCGATCGCGCGTCAGACCGTACGCGCGATGGGCGGGGAACTGAGCGCGCGCAGTTCGGCGGGACGGGGAGCTCCTTCATCACGGAACTGCCGCTGATCGAGGCGACCGAGGCTGACGTTCAATGGCCAGCCCTGCAGACGCAGGCCGGCATGGAGTACATCGGCGACGGCTGGGTGGCGGTCGTGTGGGACCGCTGCGCGGTGGTGCGTGAGGTGATGCTGGAGCGGCTGCTGCAGTGCGGCTTCGACGCGCGAGAGGTCGAGCGGGCGGAGGATCTGCCAGAGGCGCTCCAGGACGCGGCGGCGACGGGGCAGGGCCTGCTGCTGGCCTCGTCGCCGGAGTCGCTGCCGTCGGTCGAGACCTGGCACGACTGGCGCGCCCGCTGGCCGGCGATGAAGACGCTGCTGTGCGCAGCGTCGCCACGGCGGGATTGGCCGGGGAGGCCGGACTCGTCAAGCTGCCGAAGCCGGCGCCGCAGACGCTGTGGGTGCCCGCCTTGCGGGCGCTGTGCCAGGCGGCGGACCTCCCCTCCTGAACGACGGGTCTGAAACGACAAAGGGCGCAGCGTTTCCGCTGCGCCCTCCGGAGACCGGGAATCCGGTGCTTACCTGGCCTTGCGGCGGCGGGCGACGATACCGAAGGCCAGCGCGGCGGCGCCCAGCAGGGCGATCGAGTCCGGCTCCGGCACGGCCTGGGTCGTGACCAGCGTGAGCGATGCCGCCGGTTGCAGGCTCGATCCCGCCCAGATAGCTTCCTCCACCTTGCCCACGAACGAGTCCAACAGCGACGCGCCCACCACGAAGCGATTGCCGCTGGCGTTCAGCAGATCGTTCAAGGCCGCGCCGGTCAGCTGCACCGAGGTGGCCCGCGTTCCGTCGTTGTACACGCCGGGGATCACCGCCGTGCCGTACGAGGCACCAGAGCCCAGATCGCCGAACGCTGCTGTGCCGCCTGTGGCAGCCAGCAAGGCGTCGATCGAACCCTTGTAATCGAACAGGCCCAGGTGTTTCTCCGGAATCCAGCCAATGTTCCCACCGTTGGCGAAGAAGGTGATGGTTGCGGACACGATCGTCTGGCCAGCGGCCAGTTCGGGCAGCGTGAAGGCATAAAAACTGCGGTACTCAAAACCGGCGTAGAGGCCGGTGATCGTGTTCGAGACGGATGCGTCATGCAGACCGTCACTCCGGTACCAGCCGTTGTCGATGGTATTGAACGTCACCGTGGACGCTTGACTCGCCAGACTGGCGACTGACAGGGCAACGGAGGCAAGGAGGCGGGTGAGCAGGGTCATGACTGGTTCGACGGATTGTTCTGAGTCCCAAAAAGCAGGACGCGAGCCAGCTTGAAAATTCCCAATGGTGTCAAGCGCTTGCCGATTGACGCTTGCAGGCTTGGCGTGGTTTGTAAAGCAGGTCGACACATATCCGAGCGAAGCGGAAGAGGCTTCAGGACACCCGTTTGTCGACTGGTGCATCAAACCATTCCCAAAACGCATAACCCCGACAAGCGTTGGAGTTACGGCGTGATTACATTGGAACCAGTGTTCGGCGAAGCACCACGCTGAGGCGCGGCATTGGGTCAGCTCCGCGGTCTCCTCCTCTGAAAAACGGGGTCGGGAGCCACCGGAACGGAGCTGACCCAATTCCGCTTTTCATATCCTCAAATTGGAAACCGCCATGAACCAACCTGTGATGGAAGGCTTGCGCCTGAACGTACCGGCTTACGTCAAACACCAGCGCCTCGTCGCCTGGGTCGCCGAGATCGCTGCCCTCACCGAGGCCAAGGAGGTCTACTGGTGCGATGGCAGCCAGGCCGAGTACGACCGCCTGTGCCAGCAGCTCGTCGACGCCGGCACCTTCCAGAAGCTGAACCCGGCCAAGCGCCCGGGCAGCTACCTCGCGTGGAGCGATCCGACGGACGTGGCGCGCGTCGAGGACCGCACCTTCATCTGTACGAAGAACAAGCTCGACGCGGGTCCGACCAACAACTGGATGGATCCGGCCGAGATGCGCGCGCTGCTGCAGCAGGGCGACAACGCCCTGTTCCGCGGCGCCATGCGCGGCCGCACGCTGTACGTCGTGCCGTTCTCGATGGGTCCGATCGGCTCCCCGATCGCCCACATCGGCGTCGAGCTGTCCGACAGCCCCTACGTCGCCGTGAACATGCGCATCATGACCCGCATGGGTCGCGCGGTCCTGGACACGCTGGGTGACAACGGCGAGTTCGTGCCTTGCGTCCACACCGTCGGCGCGCCGCTCGAAGCGGGCCAGGCCGATGTGAAGTGGCCGTGCAACAAGACGAAGTACATCGTCCATTACCCCGAGACCCGCGAGATCTGGTCCTATGGCTCCGGCTACGGCGGCAACGCGCTGCTGGGCAAGAAGTGCTTCGCGCTGCGCATCGCCTCCACCATGGGCCGCGACCAGGGCTGGCTGGCCGAACACATGCTCGTCCTGGGCGTGACCTCGCCCGAAGGCAAGAAGCACCACGTCGCCGCCGCCTTCCCCAGCGCCTGCGGCAAGACCAACTTCGCGATGCTGATCCCGCCGAGCGGCTTCGAAGGCTGGAAGGTCACGACGATCGGCGACGACATCGCCTGGATCAAGCCCGGCAAGGACGGCCGCCTGTACGCGATCAACCCGGAAGCGGGTTACTTCGGCGTCGCGCCCGGCACGAACGAGAAGACCAACCCGAACTGCATGGCCAGCCTGGACAAGGACGTCATCTTCACCAACGTCGCGCTGACCGACGATGGCGACGTCTGGTGGGAAGGCATGACCGACACGGCGCCGTCGCACCTGATCGACTGGCAAGGCAAGGACTGGACCCCGGCGATCGCCAAGGAGACCGGCGCCAAGGCCGCGCATCCGAACGCCCGCTTCACCGTCGCCGCGACCAACAACCCGGCGCTGGACGCCGAGTGGGACAACCCCGCCGGCGTGGCCATCGACGCGTTCATCTTCGGCGGCCGCCGCTCGACGACCGTGCCGCTGGTGACCGAAGCCCGCGACTGGACCGAAGGCGTCTACATGGCCGCGACCATGGGGTCCGAGACCACCGCCGCCGCCGCCGGCCAGCAGGGCGTCGTGCGCCGCGATCCGTTCGCGATGCTGCCCTTCATGGGCTACAACATGGCGGACTACTTCCAGCACTGGCTGACCCTGGGCGCCAAGCTGGCCCAGTCCGGTGCCAAGCTGCCGGCGATCTTCTGCGTCAACTGGTTCCGCAAGGGCGCCGACGGCAAGTTCGTCTGGCCCGGCTACGGCGAGAACATGCGCGTCCTGAAGTGGATGCTGGAGCGCGTCGACGGCCAGGGCCAGGGCGTCGAGCACGCCTTCGGCACCAGCCCGCGCTACGAGGACCTGAACTGGCAAGGTCTGGCGTTCACGCCGGAACAGTACAAGACCGTCACCCACATCTCGAACGAGGACTGGGCGACGGAGCTGAAGCTCCATGACGAGCTGTTCGTCCAGCTGGCCCAGGGCCTGCCGGCGGAGCTGCCCGCCACCAAGGCCAAGATCGAACAGCGCCTGGCCCAGGCCTGATCGCTCTCCGGATTCCTCCCGGCGACCGCCTCGAAAGAGGCGGGTCCGGGGGGCCTGAAAAGGCAAAGCCCGCTCGAAGTGATTCGAAGCGGGCTTTTCTTTGCTCGGTCTGAAGCGACATTCAATGAGAGCCTGCGCTCACATCACGATGTCTCCAAACGTCGCGACCGGGCCCGTACGGCGCCCGGCGGGGGTCGGCTGATCAGCCGTTACGACGGGCGTTCGCGGCGCGCAGCTCAGCGGCGAAGGAGGGCATGCTCTCTTCGTACTGGGCGGCGAGGGCCAGGATCTCGCGCTCGGCGCGAGCCATCTTGGCGGACTCGATGCGGGCCTTGACGTTCGTGATCGTGCGGGCCCAGACGCGGGCGCCGATCGTGGCGAACGTGCCGCCGCGACGCACCGTGCGGCTCAGGGGAAGACCGAAGGTTTGGGTAGCGACGCTCATGGCGATTTCCTTTGATTGGCTTGTTTGGGTCGGCTCTGTAGAACCGATGGACCGAACTATAGGGTTTGCCCTAGGCATGTCGCCAATGAAAGATGGGCATTGAATGTATGAACACTGTGCATATCATTGGGCGGATCGCGTCCGGGCCGTGATGCGCGTCACGTCGCCCGCCCTGGAATGCCAAGGAATGCGCAAGCCGAGGCCCCGACGACCGGCATGACGATGTCGATCGGACCGTTGCGCGCTCGCCAATCCCGTACGTTTTCCGTGAAAAAGTGCCGCCCATGAGCTTCCGGAACCTCGATCTGAACCTGCTGAAGGTGTTCGACGCCGTCATGGCCGAGCGCTCCATGACCCGCGCCGCGGAGCGCTTGTCGATGACGCAGCCGGCCGTCAGCCATGCGCTGAAACGGCTGCGCGAGGCCCTCGGCGAGGACCTCTTCGTGCGCCAGGCCTTCGGGATGAAGCCGACGTCGCGGGCGGAAGGGCTCTGGCCGGAAGTCCGGTCGGCGCTGACCCGGCTTCGGGTGGCGCTGGACCCCGGCGACTACCAGCCGACGTCCGAGGAGTACACCTTCCGCCTGGCGATGGCCGATGCGACCGCCGCGCTGATCCTGCCGCCGCTGATGCAGCAGCTGGAGCAGATGCGGGCCCTGGCCAACGTCCATGTGCTGCCGCTCACCACGCGCGACCCGCGCCAGCTGCTGGAACAGGGGGAGGCGGACTTCGCGCTCGGCTACTTCCCGAACGCCGTCGCCGCGCTGAAGGGTCAGGGCGACATGGCGGCGATCCGGCAGCAGCGGCTGTACGACTCGTACTACGTCTGCGTGATGCGCCGGGCGCATCCGCTGGCCGACCAGGAATTGACGCTGGATGCCTTCTGTCAGGCGCATCACCTGCTGGTGAGCTTCTCCGGCCGCCCCTACGGCTTCGTCGACGAGGCGCTGGCGGCGCTCAAGCGCAGCCGCCGGATCGCGCTGACCGTCAACCAGTTCTTCACCGCTGGCCGGGTGGTGGCGCACTCGGACCTGCTGACGGTGCTGCCGCAGTCCTTCATCACCGCCACCGGCTACCAGGACGCGCTGATCTACCGCCCGCTGCCGATGCCGCTGTCACCGGTGCATGTCGACGTGCTCTGGCACCTGCGCAACGAGGACCGCAGCGCCCAGCGCTGGATGCGCGAACGGCTGATCGACGCGGTGCGTCCGCCGTCCGCCGGCATGGCCGCCAACACGCCCATCGACACGCCCGCCGACCTGAGCGGCGACAATCGCGCCCCATGAGCATTGCCCACGACCTTTCCGACGCCGAGTTCGACGAACTCGACGAACTCCTCGCCATCACGCCCGAACCGCTCGAGCCGCTGGACGCCTCGATGCTGGACGGCTACCTGGCCGGCGTGCTGGTGCAGCCCCGCCTGATCCCGATCGAGGAATGGCTGCCGCCTATCTTCGACTACGAAGGCCGCGACCTGCCCGACGATGTCGATCCCGCCTGGCTGGCCCGCATCCGCTCGCTGGTGGAACGCCGCTTCGCCTCGCTGAACCAGAGCATGCTGGAGCAGGGCTGGTTCTACCCGGTCGTGCTGGACCTCGACGCGGAAGAAGCCAGCGAGGACGCAGGCGCCGAAGACGGCGAAACGCAGGCGGCCGTCGAGCCGGCCGCGGTGGAAGCCGTCGCCGACGAGCCGGTGGATCCGGACGCGCAGCAACTCCCGGACGACCCGATCACCCAGGCGCTGCTGCCGTGGGTCGGCGGCTTCGAGTACGCCGCGGTGACCTTCCCCGACCTGCACGAGCAGGCCGACGACAACATCAACGCGCTGCTGGCGCGCCTGTACCGCCACCTGCCGGCCGATACGCCGGAGGAAGTGGAGATCGTCGAGCTGCTGAACCAGGAGCACCCGCTCAAGAACATCGACGAGGCGATCGAAGACCTGATCCTGACGGTCGTCGACCTCCAGGAAGCGACGGAGCAGCAGCGTTATCACGTCGAGCAGGTGCGCCGCGACACGCCCAAGCTGGGCCGCAACGATCCGTGCCACTGCGGTTCGGGCAAGAAGTTCAAGAACTGCCACGGCGCGGCCTGATCGCCGCCGGCCGTCACGCCGCGCCCGAGGCGCCGTGACGACGGTGACGACGAAGACCGTGAAGACGCATGACGCCGGCCCTCGCGCCGGCGTTTTTCATGGTCAGCCGCCGGTCGCGAAGTCGGTGATCGACACCGTCCGCAGCGCTGCGTCCAGCAGCGCGACATCGCCGCCGAGCAGTCGGCTGGCCTCACGCGCCGCGCCGAGCACCGCGCGGCAGGCGTTCAGCATCGTCTCGGGCGGAGACAGCCGCACCCGCGGCCCCGAGGCGGCGATCGCGCCTTGCACCCGGCCGTCGATGGCGAACACCGGCGCGGCGACCGAGGCCGTGTCCGGCTCGCGCTCGCCGTAGGAGACGCCCCATCCGCGCTCGCGGAGGGCCGCGTGGGCCTCGCGATGGTCGTTCGAGAAGGCGCACAGCACCTTGCCCGAGGCGCCCTGGTGCAGCGCGTACTGCTGCCCAACCGCCACGGCCGCGCGCACCGAACGCGCCGGCTCCCAGCGATGGATCGCGATCCTTGCCTCGCCGTGCCGGACATAGAAGGACGCCGTCTCGCCGGTGTCCGCGCTGAGCTGCTTGAGCAGCGGCTCCACGATCGGCCCCACGTGGAAGGAGCGCTGATAGATCGTCGCCAGGCGCAGCGGCGCTGGGCCGATGGCGTACTGCCCGTCCGGAAGTCGTCGAATGAAGCCCCCGTGCTCCAGCGCGGCCAGCAGTCGCAGCACCGTGCTCTTGTAGAGGCCGGTGCGTCGCGACAGCTCCGCGAGCGACAGGGCGTCATCGTCCTGGCCGAACGCACCCAGCAGCGCGAACGCGCGGTCGAGCACGGCGACGCCGCTGGATTCGGCGGAAGCCTCGGGGTTGTCGACAGGTGCGTTGTCTGATTCGGCCACGGGTAATCCCTCGTCTCGGGCACTGCGGAGACGTCCTACAGTTCTATCAAATAAACTGACGTTCTGCTAGATAGAACAAACACGGAGACGCGACATGAAGCAGTCCTTGGCCCCGCAGGTCCTGATCCGAGGCGCCGCCTTCACCCTGATCGCTGCCTCGGGCGCGGGCATGACCGCGACGGCGGCGCTGGCCGCCGACGCGGCCTTCCCGACCCAGCCGATCCGGCTGATCGTTCCCTTTCCGCCGGGGGTGGCACGGACATCGTGTCGCGGCTGATCCTCGAGAAGATGCGCGAGGACACCGGCTGGACCTTCGTCCCGGACAACAAGGCCGGCGCGGGCGGCAACATCGGGCTGGACGCCGTCGCCAAGAGCAAGGCCGACGGCTACACCCTGGGCATGGGCCAAACGGCCAACCTGGCGATCAACCCGACGCTCTATCCCAAGATGCCCTACGACGCGGCCAAGGCCTTCACGCCGGTCGCGCTGGTCGCCGGGCAGCCGGTGGTGCTGGTCGTCTCCTCGTCCTCGAGCTTCAAGACGGTGGCCGACCTCGTCGCCGCCGCCAAGGCAAAGCCTGGCACCTTGACGATGGCCTCCGCCGGCAATGGCACCGTGGGCCACCTGACGGGGGAGCTGTTCTCCAAGCAGGCCGCCATCCAGGTGACCCACATCCCCTACAAGGGCGCCGGTCCGGCGGCGACGGACCTGCTGGGCGGTCAGGTCGACTACTACTTCGCGACGCCGCAGACGGTGGTGCCCTTCATCAAGGCGGGCAGGCTGCGTGCGCTGGCGATCAGTTCCGCCGTGCGGCTGCCGGTGCTGCCCGACGTCCCCACCGTGGCGGAGAGCGGCTTCAAGGGCTTCGACACCTCGGACTGGAAGATGATCGTGGCACCCGCCGGCACCCCGGCGGCGGTCGTCACCCGGATGAACGCGCAGGTGCAGAAGGCGCTGTCCAAGGCGGCCACGATCGGGCAGCTGCAATCCGAAGGCAGCGTGCCGATGGCCGGCACGCCGCAGCAGGCCGCACAGTTCCTGGTACGCGAGCAGAAGCGCTGGGGCGACGTGGTCCGCAGTGGCAACGTCAAGGTCGACTGAGCGCGCGACGGAGCCTCGCATGAGCCAATCCCCGCTGCGCGGCGTCCGCGTCCTGGACCTCACCAACGTGCTGGCCGGCCCCTTCGCGTGCCATCAGCTGGCGCACCTGGGCGCTGACGTCATCAAGGTCGAGGCGCGCGAGACCGGCGACCTCGCCCGCCAGCTCGGCGCCGACACCGCGCTGAACCAGGCGCACATGGGCGTGTCCTTCCTGGCGCAGAACCCGGGGAAGCGCTCGATCACCATCGATCTGAAGCGGCCGTCCGGCAAGGCGGTGTTCCGCAAGCTGGTGGCGACGGCGGACGTCGTCGTCGAGAACTTCCGGCCCGGCGTGATGCAGCGGCTGGGTGTCGGCTTCGACGAGCTGCGCCAGGTCAACCCGCGGCTGGTCTATTGCGCGATCTCGGGCTTCGGCCAGGACGGCCCGCTGCGCGACCTGCCCGCTTACGACCAGATCATCCAGGGCATGTCCGGGATGATGAGCATCACCGGCGGTCCGGACACGGCGCCCTTCCGCGTCGGCCATCCGGTGGCCGACACCATCGGCGGCCTGACGGCGGCGATGGCCATCGCCGCGGCGCTGGCCGACAAGGAACGCGCCGAGGCGACGTTCATCGACGTGTCGATGCTCGAGGCCGCGATGGCGACGATGGGGTGGGCGGTGTCGAACCTGCTCGTCGCGGGCCGTGAGCCGCAGCCGATGGGCAACGACAACGTGACGGCCAGCCCGTCCGGCACCTTCCGCACGGGGCAGGGGCTGCTCAACATCGCGGCCAACAAGCAGGAGCAGTTCGAGGCCGTCTGCGACACCGTCGGTCATCCGGAATGGAAGACCGATCCGCGCTTCGTCGACCGCCACGCGCGGCTGAAGCACCGCGCCGAGCTCAAGCATCTGCTGGAAGCGGCCATGAGCGATCGTCCGGCCGCCGAGTGGTGGCAACGACTCAACGACGCAGGCGTGCCGGCGGGTCCGGTCTACTCGGTGAAGGAGGCGCTGGCGCATCCGCAGGTCGCCGATCGCGGGATGGTTGCGAATTTCGAGAACGTGCCCGGTGTCGGGCGCGACGTCCGCGTGCTGCGCACCGGCTTCAAGCTGAACGGCCAGGCGCCGTCCGTGTCGACGCCGCCGCCGCGGCTCGGCCAGGACACCGAGGCGATCCTGGAGGAGCTGGGTTATGGCGCCGCCGAGCGCGCCGCGCTGAAAGAGGAGAAGGCCGTATGAGCACCAACGACGACCAGGCGAGCGCCAACGGCGGGCCGGTGCACGATCAACGCGTGCCGGACTGGTGGCGCACCTCGATCATCGAGATGTCGCCGGGCGTCATCCGTTATCGCGGCCACGCCATCCAGGACCTGATCGGACAGGTCAGCTTCGCGCAGATGATCTGGCTGATGACGCGCGGCGAGCTGCCCGGTTCGGAGCAGGCCAAGCTGCTGGACGTCGCGCTGATGGCCGCCGTGGACCATGGTCCGCAGGCGCCGAGCATCGCCATCGCGCGCATGGCCGCGACCTGCGGCGTCGGGCTCAACAACGCGATGGCGTCGGCGATCAACGTGCTCGGCGATGTGCACGGCGGCGCGGGCGAGCAGTGCGTGGAGATGCTGCAATCGATCGCGATGCGCATGGACGCCGGCGCCTCGCTCGAGGACGCCACCGCCGCGGGCCTGGACGAGGCGATCGAACAGCGCGGCAAGTTCGTGTCGGGTTTCGGACACCGCTTCCATCCGGTGGACCCGCGCGCGCCGAGACTGCTGGAACTGGTCGACGAGGCGGCGCAACTCGGCGTGGTGTCCGGCCGCTTCGCGACGATCGGTCGCGCGGTGGAAGCGGAGCTGCAGCGGCGCAAGGACGGCCGCCGCATCCCGATGAACATCGACGGCGCAACCGCCGTCATCTATGCCGAGCTGGGCTTCCCGGCGCCGCTGGCGCGGGGGCTGTTCTGCATCTCGCGCTCCGTGGGCATCCTGGCGCATGCCTGGGAGCAGACGCAGCAGGGCGGTCGCAACAAGGGACCGATGCCGCGCGAGTACCTCTGGACCTACGACGGTCCGCCCGCCAGGCGCTGAAGCGACGATTCGGCCGGCCGGGGCACAGGCTCAGACCTCGATGACGAGGTCTGGCCGGTAGTCCTCCTGCTCGCCCTTGTTGGCGTAGCCCAGCGGATTCGCGACGACGCGGCAGCGGTGCGGTCCGTCGCCGCGCGGCCCGGAGGCGGACTCGACGACGTAGTCGTGAGCGCAATGCAGGTGACCGTGCAGCCACAGGTCCGCGTAGGGCAGCAGGTCGTCGAGCGAATTGCAGAAGCCGGCCGTGCCCGGCGTCAGGCCGTAGCGCGGGTCGGCGCTGCGCAGGGTCGGCGCGTAATGCGTCACCGCCACCGTCTTGCCGTCGAAGGGCCGTTCGAGCGCTTCCCGCAGCCAGGCCTGGCATTCCAGCGCCAGGTCGCGCTGCCGTTCCGCCAGCATGTGCTGCCCGTCGATCAGCGTCGAGAACCGGCGCAGGTAGTGATTCGCCGCGCGGAACGCCTTCTCTCTGGCCGCCAGCTGCTTGGTCGGCGTCGTCTCGCGCGCGGCCAGCGCGTCGAAGTCCGCCCACAGCGTCGTGCCGAGGAAACGCACGTCGCCGACGACGATTTCCTCTCGGTCCAGCCATTCGATGCCGAGGTCCTCGCAGGTCTGGCGGAGCCGCGCGTGCGCGGTGGCGAACTCGATGCCGTCGTACTCGTGGTTGCCCGGCACGTAGAGCACCCGCGGCCAGGGCGCGCCGTCGCGCTTCGGCGAGAAGCGGCCCAGGCCGAAGTCGTCCGTCACCAGCCGCGAGCCGGCCTGGTACGAGCCGACGTCGCCCGCGAGCACCAGCAGGTCGACGTCCGGCGCGGCGATCGTCTGGAAGTCGGTCTGGCGTTCGAGATGGAGGTCGGAGATCAGTTGCAGGCGCACGGCGGTCGGCGGAGGGCGGATGTCGGAAAGCGCGATTGTCCAACGTCAAGGACGACGCAGCCTGCGGCGCGGGTGCGGCTTTCCGGAAGCGGCCCTGTGCCACACTGGTCCGAGGCCGGACGTCGGCCGTCACAGAGGGAGATCACGATGAAGATCCTCGTCGCCGTCGATGGCAGCACGTACTCGAAACGCATGCTGGCCTACCTCTCCGCCCACGATGAGTGGCTCGGCGGATCCCACGACTACACGGTGGTCCACGTGGTCCCGGGCGTCCCGCCTCGCGCGGCCGCGGTGCTCGACAAGGTCGTGCTCGCCGAGTACTACCAGGAAGAGGCCGGGAAGGTCCTCAAGCCGATCCGCACGTTCATGGACAAGCGCGGCATCAAGGCCCAGTACGTCGTCAAGACCGGGCACGCGTCGGAGGCGATCACGGCCGTCGCCGAGAAGGGCCGCTTCGATCTGCTGATGATGGGCTCGCACGGCCACACGGCGCTGGGCAAGCTGGTGCTGGGATCGGTCGCCACCAAGGTCATGGCCCACAGCGACGTGCCGGTGCTGCTGATCCGCTGATCCGCCCGCGCTGCGGAAGCGCATCCCGGCAATGCAAAAGGCGCCCGCAGGGGCGCCTCGCCGCGTCAGCTGCGCCGGGCGGCCATCCAGGACAGCGGCGACTCGATCGTGGCCGGCGGGGCCGATTCGGACTCCAGTCCGTAGTCGCTGCGCCGGAAGTCCTCGTACTCGCTGTCGTCGCCGAAGCTGGCTTCCATCCCGAACGCCGTGCCCATGTCGGCCGGCTCCGGCGCTTGACTGCCAGGCGAGTTGCGACGGAAAAGGCGGAGGGCGGAAGTGATGCGCATGATGGACCTCGTCGGAAAGCACGGGGTGTGACCGTCGCGAGGTGCCGATGCCGCACCCCGCGATAAGCACAGTTTGCGCGCCTTCGTCTTCAGGCAAATCCCCAGATCGCGGGTGCGCCGAAATGGTGTTCACAAATACACACAGATTGGGGCGTGCTCACCACAGTGCGGCGAAATAACCACGTGCCCCACTTAGGTGTGATGCCCCCTCATTCAGGGGTGACTATGCTCCGGGTCTTCCCTGGTTCGCGGAAGCCGTTGCTTTCTCATGTCTCCATTGATTCACAAGTCGATGACCTGGGCGATCGTCAGCAGTGTCGTGCTGACCTCCGCCTGGTTGGCCAATTCCGTCCAGGACAAGCACGAGCGAGGCGGATTCCGGATGCGCCTGGTCGAGCAGGGCGCCGCGCCCGCCTCGGCCACGCCGCCCCTGGTCCAGGCACATCTGCAAGCGCAGGCGCAGGCCAGGACGCAGGTCCAGGTCGCGTCCCTCAAGCGCTGACCAGCGCGTCCCGGGCCCCTCGGGCCAGCGCCTCTCCGATCTGATCCAGCAATGCCGGAGGCGCGCCGCCTTCCGGCGCTGAGGCCTTTCCGGCATTCGAGGCCGTCTCGCCGCCGAGTTTCCATTGGTGCCAGTACAGGGCGACCTCGACCTGGACCTCCGGCCGCAGCGCCACCAGTTCCCCGCTCGCGAGCAGCGGCCGGACCTGGAGCTCCGGCGCGACACCCACTCCCCAGCCCATCCGCACCGCGTTCACGTAGCCTTCGCTGGATGGCACGTAACGGGCGTTCAGGCGCGCGGACCGCAGCCCCATCGCCTGGCGGACCCACTGCTGCTGGGCGTCGTCCTTGCGGTTGAACACCAGGAACGGGACCTGCGCGAAGTTGGCCGCGCCCAGCCCGGTGGGCAACGCCTGGGCGACGAATGCCGGACTGGCGACGGCGATGTAGCGCATCACGCCCAGCGGCTGGGCGATGCACCCGCGCAAGGCCTGCGGCACGGTCGTGACGCAGCCCAGCACCTCGCCCTGCCGCAGCCAGTCGTGGGTGAAGTCCTGGTCGTCGACGATCAGCTCCAGCCCGAATCCCTCCCGCAGGCCGCGTTGCACCAGCGGATCGAGCGCCGGCAGGACCCAGGTCGCCAGGCTGTCGGCATTCACCGCGATCGGCAGCCGTTCGGCCTGGGCCGCCTGCACGCCGAGTTCCCGCACGAGGTCCGAGCGCAAGGCCGCCAGCTGCCGCGCGTAGCGCAGCAGCCGCTTGCCGGGATCGGTGAGCCGCAGCGGCCGGGACCGCACGACCAGCAACTGGCCGACCTGTGCCTCGAGGCTGCGCAGCCGTTGCGACACGGCGCTCTGCGTGATGGCCAGCGTCTCCGCGGCCCGCTCGAAGCTGCGTTCATCGGCCAGCGCGGCCAGACAGTCCAGGCCGGCGGCGTCCAGGTCTTTCATAAGCATCTCTAATGGATTCGCTGAGATATTAATCCTGCTTCATCAAAGCCGGGACGCTCATGACAATCCGCCGATGTCATCGCCCAGCGCAGCCCTGTTGCAAGGTTGGCTCACCGGAGCCGGCCTGATCGTCGCCATCGGCGCGCAGAACGCGCTGGTGCTGCGCCAGGGGTTGATGCGCCAGCACGTGGCGCCGGTCGTCGTGGTGTGCGCGCTGTCGGACATGCTGCTGATCTGGCTGGGCGTGTTCGGGCTGGGCCGGCTGATCGCCGCGAGCCCGCTGCTGATGGAAATCTTCCGCTGGGGCGGCGCCGCGTTCCTGCTGGCCTACGGCGCCAAGGCGGCGATGCGCGCGCTGTCGCCCCGGGGCGGCCTGCAGGCGCAGGCTGGCAGCGCCTCGCTGACCACGGTGCTGGGCAGCACCCTGGCCATGACGTATCTGAATCCCCATGTCTACCTGGACACGGTGGTGCTGCTGGGCACCGTCGGCGCGCAGCAGCCGGCCGGCCTGCAATGGCCCTTCGCGGCGGGCGCCTCGGTGGCGTCCTGGATGTGGTTCTCGCTGCTGGGCTTCGGCGCGGCGGCGGTGGCGCCGACGTTGCGCCGGCCGGCGGTCTGGCGCAGCATCGATGCCTTGATCGCCCTCGTGATGGCCCTGCTGGGACTGCAGCTGATCCTGCGCCCGCTGGCCTGACACATGCATGTCCACCGCTGAACCGCAGCAGAACCACAAGTTCACCTGGAGCTCTCCATGAAGGTCATCGTCCTCGGCGCCGGCATCATCGGCATCCACACCGCCTGGTACCTGCTGGACCAGGGCCACGAGGTCGTCGTCGTCGACCGGCAGCCCGACGCGGCGCTGGAGACCAGCTTCGCCAACGGCGCGCAGATCTCGGTCTGCTTCTGCGAACCCTGGGCCAACGCCGGCGCGCCGTTCAAGGTCGCGAAGTGGCTGCTGAAGGACGACGCGCCGCTGCTGTTCCGCCCGCGCCTGGATCCGGCGCAGTGGCGCTGGGGTCTGTCCTTCCTGGGCCAGTGCACGACGGCGGCGTTCGAACGCAACGTCGAGCAGCTCGTGCGTCTGGGCCGCTACAGCCACGAGTCGCTGCAGTCGCTCGTTGCTGAAACGGGCATCGAGTACAACCGCCTGCAGAAGGGCATCCTGCACTTCTTCGGCAGCGAGGCCGACTTCGAGGCCGGCGCGCAGGGCGCCGAGATCATGCGCCGCCACGGCGTCGACCGCCGCGTGCTGAGCCGCGACGAGGTCCTGGCGATCGAACCGGCGCTGCGCTCGGCGCAGCACGCGGTGTTCGGCGGCACCTACACGCCGAGCGATGAATCCGGCGACGCGCGCGTCTTCACCCAGGCGCTGGCGAAGCTGGCCGAGAAGCGCGGCGCGCAGTTCCTGTGGAACCACGACATCGTGACGCTGCAGCCTCAGGGCGGCGCGCAGGGCAACGAGATCGCCGGCGTGCAGATCCAGTCGCGCGAGACCGGCCAGACGCAATGGCTGAAGGGCGACGCCTACGTCGTGGCGCTGGCGTCGTACGCGCCGGCCCTGACGAAGTCGCTGGGCGAGCACCTCAACATCTACCCGGCCAAGGGCTACTCGGCCACGCTGCGGCTGAAGAAGCCGGAGCAGGCCAGCACCGTCAGCCTGCTGGACGACGCGCGCAAGATCGCGATCTCGCGCCTGGGTGACTTCGTCCGCATCGCCGGCACGGCGGAACTGGTGGGCCTGGACACCAGCCTGGACAGTCCGACCTCCAAGGTCCGCTGCGAGTCGCTGGTGCGCCGCTACGAGGAACTGTTCCCCGGCGTCGCCGATCTGTCAGAGCCGAACTTCTGGACCGGCCTGCGCCCCAGCACGCCGACCAACGTGCCCTACATCGGCCGCAGCCAGAAGGCGTCCAACCTGTGGATCAACGCCGGCCACGGCACGCTGGGCTGGACGCACGGCGCGGGCTCCGGCCGCGCGCTCGCGGAACTGATGAGCGGGAAACGTCCGGAACTGGACTTCGGCTTCTACGGCGACGCGCTGCCCGCCAAGGCGGTCCGCAACTTGCAACCGGCCTGATCCGACCGAACCCCTGACGGCGTCATCCGGGCGCCCGAACCCCTGAAACCAGGGCGCGGCTAGAATCCGCGCCCTTTTCGCATTTCCGCCGCGCCGCCATGTCCTCTCCGCTTTCCGACCTGCCGCGCGATTTCTGCGCCATCGACTTCGGCACCTCCAATTCGGCGGTCGCCGTGCCCGACGCAGGGCGCCCGGGCGCGATGCGCCTGGTGCCGCTCGAAGACGGCAAGGTGACCATGCCGACGGCGGTCTTCTACTTCGCCGAGGGCCGCCACGACGCCGACGGCCCGCCGCGCGCCTTCGGCCGCGCGGCCATGAGCGCCTATGTCGAGGGCACCGACGGGCGCCTGATGCGTTCGATGAAGAGCATCCTCGGCTCGAGCCTGATCGACCAGGTCACCGACGTCGGCGGCGGCCGCGGCGTGAAGTACATCGACATGCTCAGCGGCTATCTCAAGCGTCTGCGCAAGCAGGCCGGCGCGTCCGATGCCGGCGGCCATGAACCGCGCCGCGTCGTGCTGGGCCGGCCGGTCTACTTCGTCGACGGCGAACCCGAGCGCGACGCCGCGGCGCAAGCCTCGCTGGCCGCGGCGGCGCGGGCGGTCGGCTTCGAGGACGTGCATTTCCAGTTCGAGCCGATCGCCGCGGCGTTCGACTTCGAGCAGCAGGCCGATCGCGAACAGCTCGTGCTGGTCGCCGATATCGGCGGCGGCACGTCCGACTTCTCGATCGTGCGCGTCGGCCCCGACCGCGCGAAGCGGCTGGACCGCCGCGACGACATCCTGGCCAGCCACGGCGTGCACATCGCCGGCACCGACTTCGACCGCCACATCGAGCTGACCGGCATCCTGCGTGAATTCGGCTACCGCGCGCTCGGCCCCGCCAAGCCCGGCCAGACGCCGCGCGAAGTGCCCAGCGGCGTCTACTTCGACCTCGCGACCTGGCACCTGATCAACACCTGCTACAGCCCGCAGCGCGTGCTGGAGCTGCGCAACATGAAGGGCTTCTACGGCGATCCGCGCCACCATCAGCGGCTGATGACGGTGCTGGACGAGCGGCTCGGCCACGAGCTCGCGAACCGCGCGGAAGACGCCAAGATCGAAGTCGCCGGCGGCGGCGACTGCGTGATCGACCTGCAACTGATCGAGTCCGGCCTGACCGTGCCGCTCTCCGAAGCCGTGGCGCTGGAATCGCTGCGCGGCGACATCGAACGCATCGCGCAGGCCGGCCGCGAGACGGTCGAACGTGCGGGGCTGAAGCCGTCGGACATCGACGCGCTGTACTTCACCGGCGGCTCGACCGGCCTGACCGTGCTCGCCGATCGCATCGCGGCGGACTACCCCGACGCCAAGACGGTGCGCGGCGACCGTTTCGCGTCGGTCGCGACCGGTCTGGGCCTGCATGCGGCGCGTCTGTTCGCTGCGTGATCCGGACGTGAGGCCGCGGGCCTGAAACCTCGGGATCACCCGGAGGGCTGACGTCGGACATCGGGGGAGGGCGCTGCTAGATTGCCGCCTTCCTCTGTCTTCACGGTGTCGACACATGCCCAAGCCTCGCGCCTCGTCGCTGATCCCGCTGACCCTGTCCCTGTCCGCCGCGTTCGGCGGTCTCTCCGCGGTCGCGGCGCCAGCGGAAGAGGCGGCGTCAAGTTCGGCCCAGACCGCGGCCCTGACCTCCGCCGCGACCCTGGCGCAGATCTATCAGCAGCCCTCCGAGGCGATCCGCGCGGTGCTCGATGCCAAGGCTCTGCCGGTCTACCAGGTGTCGCCGGACCAGCGCACGCTGGCGATCGTCGTCAACCGCAAGTCGCGCGTGATCGCCGAGCTCGCCCGGCCCGTGCTGCGCCAGGCCGGTCTGCGCTACGACCCGGCGACCGACAGCCCGCAGCTGATCGTCGCGATCGAGTCGCTGTTGCTGCGTCCGCTCCAGAACGGCGCGGACGGCGTCGCGCGTCCCGTCGTGCTGCCTGCGGGCGGCGCGTTCCATCACCTGCGCTTCTCGCCCGATGGCAAGCGGTTCCTGCTGAACCGCCGCACTGACACGGCCGTCGAGCTGTGGGTCGGCGACGTCGCGACGGGCAAGCTCAAGGCGGTGCCCAAGCTCAAGCTGCACACGATGCTCGAGAACGACGTCGTGTGGCTCAACGACCATGAACTGGTCACGCTGACGGTGCCGGCCAAGCGCGGTGCCGCTCCAACCTTCGCTGCGCCGTCGGGTCCTTCGATCCAGGAATCCATCGCGCGCAACTCGCCGGAGCGTACGCAGCAGGACCTGCTGACCAATGCGCAGGAGGCGGCCGTCTTCGCGCATCACGCGACCTCGCAGCTGGCGCGCATCGACCTGAACACCGGCGCGGTGAAGCCGGTCGGCGAGCCGGGGATCTTCAGCCACCTCGAGGCGCTCGGAACGCCGGGTCAGGTCTTGACGATGCGGCTGCTGCCGCCGTTCAGTTACCAGGTGGGCTGGGACGATTTCGCGGCCCAGGCCGAAGTGCGCGGCGTCGACGGCAAGGTCGCCTCCATCGGCAAGGTGAAGCTGAAGGAAGGCGTGCCGGTCGAAGGCGTGATCACCGGCCCGCGCAACTTCTTCGCCTCGCCCGGCACGGACGGCGCGGTGTACTGGGTCGAGGCGCTGGACGGCGGCGACAACCGCGCCCAGGTGCCGCATCGCGACCGGCTGATGCGCCTGGACGCGCCGTACATCGGCGAGGCGCGCGAGGTGCACCGCGTGCCGCAGCGGCTCTCGCGACTCGAGTTCCTCGAAGGCGGCCGGCAGGCGCTGGTGCAGGACTTCGACCTGACGAAGATGCGCACGTCGACGGCGCTCGTCGCCATGGACGGGGCCTCACCGGCGCAGTCGCTGATCGAGCGCTCCGTGCGGGACCGCTATCGCGACCCCGGCACGCCGGTGCATCGCATGCAGTCGACGGGACGCGCGGTCGTGCGCCTGGACGGCGATGCGATCTGGTACTTCGGCACCGGCGCGAGCCCCGAAGGCGACAAGCCCTTCATCGACCGGCTCGTGCTGGCGGACAACAAGAAGACGCGGGTGTTCCAGTCCGGCTCCGAAGCCAACGGCGGCGACAGCGCGCACTACGAGCGCCCGCTGGCCGTGCTCGACACCGAGGGAGCCCGCGTCCTGACCGTGCGCGAGAGCGTCAGCGAACCCGGCAACGTGATGCTGCGCGGCGGTGCCGCGCTCGCGACGGCGCAGGCGCTGACCGATGCCAAGGACCCGTCGCCGCAGCTGCGCGACATCCAGCGCGAGTTCGTCCGCTTCAAGCGCGCGGACGGCGTGGAGCTCTCGTTCTGGCTCTACAAGCCGCCGGGCTACCAGGCCGGCGAGCGTCGCCCGACCTTCGTCTGGGCGTATCCGCTGGAGTACACGGACGCCTCGACCGCGGGCCAGGTGAGCGGTTCCGGCAACCGCTTCAACACCTTCGCGAACACCAGCCCGCTGATGCTGCTGCTGGACGGCTATGTGGTGCTGATGGACGCGACCATGCCGGTGGTCGGCGATCCGAAGACGGTCAACGACAGCTTCATCGCGCAGATCACGGCCAACGCGCAGGCGGTCATCGACAAGGCGGTGGAACTGGGCGTCAGCGACCGCGAGCACATGGTCGTCGGCGGGCACAGCTACGGCGCGTTCATGACGGCCAACCTGCTGGCGCACACCCACCTTTTCAAGGCGGGCATCGCGCGCAGCGGCGCCTACAACCGCAGCCTGACGCCCTTCGGCTTCCAGAGCGAGCGCCGCACCTACTGGGAGGCGCAGGACGTCTACCAGAAGCTCTCGCCGTTCAACTACGCCGACAAGCTGAAGGAGCCGCTGCTGCTGATCCACGGCGAGGCGGACAACAACTCCGGCACCTTCCCGATCCAGAGCGCGCGGCTGTACCAGGCGCTGGCGGGCACGGGCGGCTCGGTGCGCTACGTGACGCTGCCGTTCGAGTCGCACGGCTACTCGGCGCGCGAATCGGTGGGGCACACGCTCTGGGAGATGAGCGAGTGGATGAAGCGCCAGGTCGGACCCGGCGCTCCGATTCCTCAGCCCTGAAGGCTGCGCGCCGACGACCTCAGCGCAGGCGACGCGGCGGCGGTCCGCCGCGGCCGCCCGGCCCCCGCGATGGCCGCCGTGCCGCTGCGGCTTGGGCGCCGGGACCGGCCGGGACACGTCGGCCAGCAGCAGGCTGGCGCGCACGAGGCTTTCGACGGCGTCGTCGAGCTCTTCCGGCGGTTCCAGGCTCTCGATCTCCTCGAGCAGCGCGTCCGCGTCCTCGAGGTCCTCGGGGTCCAGATGCATGTAGAGCTGCGCGAGCGGCTCGGTGAGCTCGGTCTCGTCCAGGTTCATCAGCGCCGGGAACAGGTCCGCGGCGAGCGCGAAGCCGGCGACCCACGGCAGCACGGTCTCGGAGGCCGACGCGTCCTCATCGAGTTCGAAGACCCACGGATCGAACCACTGGCGATCATTGATCGCCAGCCGGAGGTCGTGCTCTCGACGCTGGACGAGCTGCAGCAGCGGCCGCGCGTCGTACCGGGCGGGGGCGGGCCGGCCTTCCTCGGAGTCCAGCACCCAGCGCCACCAGTCGGACAGCGGGACCGGCTTGGGCTGCAGGATCACCGCGACCAGGAAGCCGTCGAGCATCGAGACGTCGAGCGGTTCCAGCGGCGCGGGCACCTCGTCGAGCAGGGATTGAAGCTCTTCGAGATCGGCATCGCTCCAGGCTTCGGGCGGCGCGGCGGGCGCCGTGGCGGCGGACGGCGCGGATGGCCCCGATGGTGCGAAACCGTGCTGCGGCCGCGGACCCCGCGACGGCGTGCCGGCCTTGGCAGGTCCCCCGGAAGTCTTGGGGGCGGGCCGGCGAGGCGCGGATTTGTTGGGGTGCTTGGGCGCGGTCATGGGTTGGGATTATCCGGGCGGGCCAGTCCAGGCAGGGGCTCGCCGGTCTTCCGTTCGCCGCCGCACGGAAGTCATGGTCCGGAGAGGCAAGGCTGGCGATTTTTTCGTAATGCGGAGTTGCTCTTACACCTGCTGACCATTTCATGCAGGTATCCCACCTTGAGGGGATGCCGCAGGCTCAGGGTTCGCCCTAGAGTTCATCTCACGCCCTCCAACGGCGCGGCCCGCAAGGCCCCGATGGACGGCACCGATCCCAACGACGTCCTTTCTAGGACTTGCAACGCCCGGTCAGCTCTGCTGGTCGGGCGTCCTTTTTGTGGGTCGGTCAAGAGGACCCTTCGCGACGCTACGATCCCGCGCCATGTCCACGCTGATGACTCCGCCTGAACAGGTGCATCTGGCGCCAGTGAGCGCCGACGACGCCGAAGCACTTGTCGCCCTGCGCATCGCTGCCATGCGCGAAAGCCTCGAGCGCATTGGCCGCTTCGATCCCCAGCGCGCCCGTGAGCGCTTCCTGTCTAGCTTCGACCCAGCGCGCACGCGCCACATCGTCGTCGACGGACGGCGCGTCGGCTTCGTCGTCACGACGCCGCAGACAGCGTGGCTGTCGCTCGACCACCTCTACATCGATCCGGCCAGCCAGGGCCGCGGGCTTGGCGCGGCGGTGCTGGCGGACGTCTTCGAGGAAGCGCTGCGACTCGGACTGCCGGTCAGGGTCGGCGCGCTGAAGCAGAGCGACTCGAATCGCTTCTATCAGCGGCACGGGTTCTCGCTCGTCGACGAAGGCGAGTTCGATTGCTACTACGTGCGACCCGCCGAGGCCCTCATCTCGTTGAAATCCTGGGATGCCTTGACCGATGCCGAGCGGCAGGCCGTCTCGACGCTGTCGGTGACGCAGGAACAGGTCGAATTCGCCGGCAGCGTCGAGCGCGCCATGCAGGTGTGCGATGCCAGCGCGGAGGGCCAGGTGACCGGACTGGCGATCGTGGAACAGCAGATCGTCGGCTTCCTCGTCCTGAAGCGCGGTGCGAGCCTGCCCGCCTGGGCGCAGGCGTCGGACGCCGTGATCAGCGCGATGCGGATCGACCTCGCGCACCAGGGCAAGGGTTTCGGCACCTTGGCGCTCCGTGCCGTCTTTGACTGGGTCCGGCAGCAGTGGCCGGAGGCGGCGCGTCTGGTGCTCTCGGTCGACGAAGGGAACACGCCCGGACGGCGTGCCTATGAAAAGGCCGGATTCATCGACGCTGGCGTGCGTGAGCAGGGCCGCATCGGATGGGTCCGGTACATGGCCCGGACCCTCGGATAGGGCTGGCGGCAGGCCGGCCGCGGGAGGCGGCCCTCAGTCCGTCGGCGCGGGTTGATCACGCTGGACGGCCAGCACCTGGCACGTCGCCAGCAGCGCCCGCAGTTGAGCGGCATGGAGTTCCGCCACCAGCCAGGGGCCGCGACCGACGGGATCGATGGCCACCTTCGCCGCCTGCAATGCGCGCTGGAGGTCGGCCAGCGCCTCCGGACTCGACCTCGCCTTGACGAGCACGCGCACGACTCGGGTCGGCGTAAGGTCCATGGCGGCGAGCAGCGCCTCGGCGCCTTCGATGCGATCCATCGCGGAACACTCCTGCTGTGAAGCCGCCGGGCGGGCGGCGGAGGCCGCCGTCGCGCCCGGACCTCCAGTCACCGCGCCGCCGTCTCCCGCCACCACGGCGGCCATGAACGCCAGGGCGGCGATCAGTCCGACCGGCAGGGGGACGCGGGACAGACGCGGTGACCGGGACTTCATGGCTGCGCGGTGACGATGGTGCTCGTGGCCGGATTGTTGTCCAACATCACCCAGCCCGGGCAGCTGCTGCCCGAGCACGCCGCGCCGGTCGACCGCCAGATGCGGCCGTTGCTGTGACGCTGGAACAGGCCGCTCGCGGTCGCCTCGATCTGCACTGTGGCGCCGTTGTTGTCGAGCATCGTCCAACCCGGGCAGCTGTTGCCCGAGCAGGCCGCGCCGGTCGAGCGCCAGATCTTCCCGTCCGCATGGCGCTGGAACAGGCCGCCGACATTGGCCGCGATCTCGCGCGCCGCCGGGTTGTTGTCCAGCATCGTCCAGCCGGGGCAGCTGTTGCCCGAGCAGACCACGCCGGTGGACCGCCAGATCGCGCCGGTGTCATGCAGCTGGAAAAGCTGCCCGCCCGCCGCTGCCAGCGCCTTGGTATGGGCGTTCTTGTCGAGCATCGTCCAGCCGGGGCAGCTGTTGCCCGAGCACGCCGCACCGGTCGACCGCCAGATCGCGCCGGTGTTGTGCAGCTGGTAGAGCCGCGTGCCGTCCGCGACGATGTCGATCGCGGCCGGGTTGTTGTCGAGCATCGTCCAGCCCGGGCAGCTGTTGCCCGAGCAGGCCGCGCCGGTCGAGCGCCAGATCTTCCCGTCCGCATGCCGCTGGTAGAGCGCGGTGCCGCCCGCCGCGATCTGCTTGGTCGCGGGGTTGTTGTCCAGCATCTGCCAGCCCGGGCAGGAGGCGCCGCCGCAGCGGATGCCGGTGTAGCGCCAGATCTTGCCGTCGGCATGCAGCTGGTACAGCGCGTTGCCGCCAGCCGCGATGGCGCGTGTCGCGGGGTTCGCGTCGAGCAGCACCCAGCCTGGGCACGCGGTGCCGGAGCAGGCCACGCCGGTGTGGGCCCAGATGCGGCCGTTGGCGTGCATCTGGAACAGCATGCCGGCCGACAGCGCGAAAGGCTGCGGCGCCAGCTGGTTGACGGCGGCCTCGATGTTGATCCGCCGGCGCGTGACGCCGTTGCGGCTGTCCGTGATCGCGACGCCCGTCGACTGCAGCGCGCCGAGGATGTCGTTGACGTTGGCGCCCGGCACCATCGAGCGGATCGCGGCGAAGGCGCCCACGACGTGCGGCGTCGCCATCGAGGTGCCGCTCTTCACGCCGAAGCCGCCGCCGGTCACCGACGAGTTGATGCTCGATCCCGGTGCCAGGATGTCGACCAGCGTCGAGCTGTTGGAGAAGCTCGAGATGCCGTCGGTCTTCGTCGTCGATCCCACCGTCACCGCAGTCGAGATGCAGCCTGGCGCGCTGACGCCGGTCGACGCGCCGTTGTTGCCCGAGGCGATCACCGTCGCCACGCGCGCCGCGAGCAGGTCGTCGATGACGTCCTTGCGGGCGTCCGCGTCGCAGGCTGCCGCGTTCACGCCGCCGCCCAGGCTCATGTTGGCCGCGACGATGTTGCGGGCGGCGACCCGCTCCAGCACGCGCTGCAGGCCGCGGATCTGGTCGGAGGTGAAGCTCAGGATGCAGGGCGAGGCCTTGCCCTGGCTCGCGCAGGGCGTGTTCCCCGGCGAGTCGGTGAAGCGCGAGAACACCTGCACGGCCATGATGCTGGCGTCGGGTGCCATGCCGTTGAAGGTGGTGGCGCCGCTGGCGCGGCCCGCCGCGATGCCGGCCACGTGCGTGCCGTGGTCGCAGCCGCTGATCGCGCAGGCCGCGCCGGAGCCGGCGGCGGTGCTGCTCGAGGCGCCGCCCGGGCACACCGAGGTCGAGTTGTTGGCCGCCGAGGTCGTCGAGAAGCAGGCCTCCTCCACCACGCGTCCGGTCAGGAACGGATGGTTGGACTGCACGCCGGTGTCGAGGATCGCGACCGTGGTGCCCGCGCCGCGGGCGCCGAGCGCCTGGGCCTGCGGCGCCCGCACGAGCGGGCCTGAATCGGCCAGCGTCGTCGGCACCGGCACGTCCTCGGTGAGTTCCGCCACCTCGCCGTTGGCGACGAGCGCGTCCAGCTGCGCGGCGTCCACCTCCATCACCACCAGCGCGGTGTCCGGCAGGCCCGCCACGGCCTCCGCACCGCGCGCCCGCAGACGCAGCACCAGCTGGTCACGCGCGACGCGGATGGCGGGCGTTTCGCCGAGAGCGCGCAGCGGTTCGGCACTGACGCCGTCACCGGTCGCCAGGGCGGACAGCCTGGCGATCACGCGCACCTTGCGCGGCGATTGCAAGGCCTTCGCCCGCAGCGCGGCATAGCCGGTCACGCGCAGGGTCTCCCCGGTGCGCAACTGGACGCCCGGCACCAGGTCGGTGTCCGGCCGGAGGGTTTGTGCCGCAGCCGGGTTCATGCCCAGCAGGGCGGCGGTCGCACCGCACAGGACCGCCCAGGCGGCCATGCGACGACGCATCACTGACAACGAATTCATACCTGTCTCCTGACGGCCAACATCGACCGCCCGGGGCGACTTTCGGCGGCAGTGCCGCGCGAAAAAACTGTCGCTCTAGGGATGACTGCCCCCATGGGAGGGAGGTGGAGGCCCCACAGGTAAGGGGTAGCTCCCCACTGTGGGGGAGGCTGGATGCCGGTCGGCGCCGGGGTCAATACCCCTCGCGCATGACCGCCTTGAGGTGGTCGATCAGCAAGCGCACGCCCTGTGGGGTGTGGCTGCTCCACGGGTGGATCGCGTAGATCGCATCGCCGAAGAAACCCACCGCGCGCCAGTCGGGCAACACCTCGACCAGCGTGCCCTCCCGCATCGCGTCCCGTGCGCTGAAGTCCGGCAGCAGCGCGATGCCGAGACCCGACAGCGCGCCGTCCCGCAGCACCTCGCTGTTACTTGCGCGGAAATGGCCCTGGACCGGCACGCGGATGCGATCGGGCGCCGCATCGCTCGTGCTCCGCTCGAAGAACCACTGCGCCGGCCCCGGTCGCAGGTAGGGCAGGCAGCGGTGCCGCGCCAGTTCCGCCGGATGCTGCGGAACGCCCGCCTGCTCCAGATAGGCCGGGCTGGCCGTGAGCAACGCGCGAGAGCCGCAGAGCCTGAAGGCCACATGCGTTTCCGGCGGCGCACTCGTGTGCCTGATCGCCAGGTCGAAGCCCTCCTGCGCCAGCGGCACCAGCCGGTCCGACAGGTCGAGTTCGATCCGCAGTTCCGGATAGCGCTCGAAGAACGCCGGCAGCGCCGGGGCCACGTGTTGTCTGCCGAGCGCCACCGGCGCGGTCACGCGCAGCAGCCCGCGCGGTGCGCCCGCGGCCTCGCGCGCCTCGCTCAGGCTGCGGCTCAGCAGCGCGAGGCCCGGCTCCGCCTGTTCGACGAGTCGCGACCCCGCCTCGCTGAGGCGCACTGAACGCGTCGTGCGCTGCACCAGCTGCTGCTCGAGGTGACGTTCCAGTTCGGCCACCCGCTGGCTGATCGCCGCCTTCGACAGGCCCAGCCGCTGCGCTGCCTTGGTGAAGCTCCCGAGCCGCGCCACCGCGATCAGCGCCTGCAGCTGAGACCACAGCAACTCATCCCGTGCGTCTCCTCGGAGGGGCGAGGCGCCTGCGACTTCTTGCGGAGCCGCGAGCGTGGCCGCGGCAGGCGCCTCGGTACCCAGGGCCGGAGGGGAAGGGGGCGGGAGAGAGCGCGACGGGTCATGATTGTTCAGTCTATCGAACAATGTGGTTGTCGATCTGGGCTAGGCAGGGGAGGGGACGGTGCCTAGACTCGTTCCCACCCCAACAGGTCCGCGCGGCAGCGAGGGCCCAGAAGCAGGAGACCGCCGTGACCTCGTCCGCCAACGCCCCCGCCGCCTTCACCGACGGTGCCGACATCACCCATTTCATCGCTGGCGAGCGCGTGCCGGCCACGTCCGGCCGCAGCCAGGCGGTCTTCAATCCGGCGACCGGGCAGGTGGCGCGGCAGCTCCAGCTGGGCAGCGCCGACGACGTGAACACCGCCGTCGCGGCCGCGCAGGCCGCGTTCCCCGCCTGGGCGGACGCACCGCCGCTGCGCCGCGCGCGCGTGATGTTCAAGTTCCTCGACCTGCTGAACCAGCACCGCGACCGCCTCGCCGCGATGATCACCGCCGAGCACGGCAAGGTCTTCACCGACGCGCAGGGCGAGGTCAGCCGCGGCATCGACGTCGTCGAGTTCGCCTGCGGCGTGCCGCAACTGCTCAAGGGCGACTACACCGAACAGGTCTCCACCGGCATCGACAACTGGACCACGCGCCAGGCGCTGGGCGTCGTCGCCGGCATCACGCCGTTCAACTTCCCGTTCATGGTCCCGATGTGGATGGCGCCGCTGGCCATCGCCACCGGCAACGCCTTCATCCTCAAGCCCAGCGAGCGCGATCCGTCGCCGAGCCTGGCCATCGCCGAGCTTTTCAAGCAGGCCGGCCTGCCCGACGGGATCTTCCAGGTCGTGCAGGGCGACAAGCAGGTCGTCGACGCGCTGCTGCACCATCCCGACGTGCGGGCGCTGAGCTTCGTCGGCTCCACGCCGATCGCGCAGTACATCTACGAGACGGGCGCCCGCAACGGCAAGCGCGTGCAGGCGCTCGGCGGCGCGAAGAACCACATGGTCGTCATGCCGGATGCGGACATCGACCAGGCCGTCGATGCGCTGATCGGCGCCGCTTACGGCTCGGCGGGCGAGCGCTGCATGGCGATCTCGGTGGCGGTGCTGGTCGGTGACGTCGGCGACCGCATCGTGCCGCTGCTCGCCGAGCGCGCGAAGGCGCTCAAGATCAAGAACGGCATGGCGCTCGACGCCGAGATGGGGCCGATCGTCACGCGCGAGGCGCGCGATCGCATCGAGGACTACATCGCCCACGGCGTCGAGGAAGGCGCGACGCTCGTCGTCGATGGCCGCGGCCATCGCGTCGATGGACTGCCCGACGGCTTCTTCACCGGCGGCACGCTGTTCGACAACGTGCAGCCGACGATGCGCATCTACAAGGAAGAGATCTTCGGCCCGGTCCTCGCCTGCGTGCGGGTCAAGGACTTCGGCGAGGCGCTGGACCTCGTCAACGCGCACGAGTTCGGCAACGGCGTCGCCTGCTTCACCAGCGACGGCAATGTCGCCCGCGAGTTCGCGCGTCGCGTGCAGGTCGGCATGGTCGGCATCAACGTGCCGATCCCGGTGCCGATGGCCTGGCATGGCTTCGGCGGCTGGAAGAAGAGCCTCTTCGGCGACATGCACGCCTACGGCGAAGAGGGGGTCCGCTTCTACACGAAGCAGAAGAGCGTCATGCAGCGCTGGCCCGCCAGCATCGCCAAGGGCGCCGAATTCGTGATGCCCACGAGCAAGTGAACTGCCACGGTCGCTGGCCCTCACCCCCACCCTCTCCCGCAAGCGGGAGAGGGAGTTCGACCGGCTCCCCTCGCAGCGCTGGCGCCTCTTTCCCCCTCTCCCGCTTGCGGGAGTGCCCGCGAGGCTCGGTGCTCTTGCTCCCTCTCCCGCTTGCGGGAGAGGGCAGGGGTGAGGGCCAGCGGCCGTCGCACGCCGCTGATCGGCTAACCTTGCCGGATGTTTCCGACCGGCGACCCCTCTTCCGACCCGACCCTGCCTGCTGCGCTCGACGGCCTGCCGCTGAGCGAGCTGCTCGAGCGCGCGCGTCTCGCGCAGCAGCAGGCGCGGCTCGACGACGGCGTCGCGCTGGCCGATGCGGTCTGGGCCCGCGCCGATGCCGAGGGCTTCATCAACGAGCAGGCCGAGGCCGGCAAGCTGCGCAGCTTCTTCCGGCTGCGCATGGGCGACCTGCCCGGCATGCTCGACGTCGGCGAGCGCGCGTTGCGCCTGATGCGTCCGTTGGGCGCCAGCCCCGCGATGTGCGAACTGCTGCGCTGGATGAGCCTCGCGGCCTGCGAGCTGGGCGCCTACGAGCAAGGACTGGCCTGCGCGCATGAGGCGCTGAAGCTCGCCGGCGAACTCGGCGATCTGCGGCTGCACGCCGTCGCGCTGAACGGTCTTGGCGCCTGCTTCGAACGCATGGGCGACCCCTGGCAGGCCGAGCGCCTGATGAGCGAGGCCGCGGGCCTGCTCCGCACCAACCCCTCGCCGTTCGAGCGCGTCGTCACGCTGACGAATCTGTGCACCGTCGCGATCGGCGCGTACCACCTGCAGCGCGACGGCGCGGCACCGGAGCAGGCGACGCGCACGCTCGAACGCGCGCTCGAACTGGCCCGCGACGCGCGGCCGCATTCGCTGCAGCTCGGTGATCGCTACGGCATCGCGTTGACCGCCTCCAACTTCGGCGAGGTGCTCCTGTTGATGGGGCGTCTCGATGAAGCGGAACCGCTGCTGATCGAGGCCCGCGACGAATGCGCGCGCGCGGGCTTCCGGCTGCTGGACTGGCGCCTGCGCTGCATGCTCGCCGAGCTGCAACTCGCGCGCGGCCAGGCCACCGCCGCCTGGCAGCAGTTGCAGGCCCTGCGCGACGAGACCGAACAGGGCGCGACCGGTAGCGGGCCCACCACGCCCGCAATGCCCACCACGCCCACCGCATCGGGGAACCCGCCGCTGAGCGACGTGCCGCTGTTCCTGCGCGTGCGCCTGCACCAGGCCAGCTACCGGGCCGCGAAGGCCCTCGCGCTGCTGGGGCCCTCGCTGTTCCACCTCGAACAGGCGCGGACGCTGGAGCGCCGCCGCGCGGTCTCGCAGCTGATGGCGCAATCGCAGTACTTCGTCTCGCGGATGGAGGCCGAATTCGCCGCCGACCCGGCCAGCGTCGCCGCGCGCGATGCCGCCGAGTTCAAGGACCCGTTGACGGGCCTGGGCAACCGTCGCTGCCTGGAGGCGCGCCTGCCGCCGCTGCTGCGCACGGCGGAGCAGGAGTCCCGCCCGCTGACCGTCGCCCTGATCGATGCCGACGGCCTGCGCAACATCAACGAGCGCCACGGACACGAGATCGGCGACCGGGTGCTGCAGGAACTCGCCGAACTGCTGCGCGAGAACACGCGCGGGTCCGACCTGCTGCTGCGCTGGAGCGGCGAGGAGTTCCTCGTCGTGTTCCCCGACACCATCGCGGACCGCGGCTTCGAGGTCTGCGAGCGCATCCGTGCCAGCGTCTCGGTGCACCCGTGGAGCGAGCTCGCGCCGGGCCTGGACGTGACGCTGAGCATGGGCCTGGCAAGCGCGCCGCCCTACGCGACCGATCTCCTCATCGCGCGCGCCAACGCCGCCGTCGAACGCGCGAAGCACCTGGGCCGCAACCGCGTCGCCCTGGCTTGACCCGGCTTCTCGCCGAGACCAACGACTTCCCCTGGGGCCGGAATGGGGCTTGGGGTCCCTGGAGGGGCGCCCCATGCCCCGTGGAGAGCCCGCGCTTGGCCCGCGCTTGGCGATTCGAACGAGGCCCGGCCTGAAGACCGCACAAGGTGACAGGTTTTGCCTCAGCCCCTGCTGAGACTGTTTCTACAATGAGAACAGTTCTCATCTGGCGGGTAAAAGCCCACCAATGAACCTCCCGCCAGCCTGATCTTCCGCTCCCTCGCGCCCGGCAACGCCTGTTGCCCGCGTCGCGCGACCCCGGAGCCGATCCCGCAAGCCTTCGTCCTCCACCTCCCTCCCCAGGGCTGGTGCGCTTGCGCGCGCCGGTATGCGGGCTCACGCCTGCTCGATGCTGCTCTTTCCCATGTCACGCTCCTCCCGAACCCCTGTCGCGGCCGCCGTCGCGTTCCTCCTGTCCGCCGGCGCCGCCGTGGCCCAGTCGACGCCGGTGCCTGCCCACGATGCCGATGCGCCGGACGCGCAGGCGGCCGAAGCCGCCGAGGCCGCCGCTGAATCCTCCGGCGAAGGCGCGACCCGCGCCGACCGCCGCCGCGCGCTCGACCGCGTGACCATCAGCGCCGCGCGCAAGAAGCTCGAAGGCGCGAGTACGCGCCTGCCGCTGACCGCGCGCGAGACGCCGCAGTCGATGAGCAGCCTCGACGCGAGCCGCCTCGAGAACGAGACGCTGATCAGCATCAACGACGTGATGCAGAACATCACCGGCGTGAACGTGTCGTTCTATGACACGCAGCGTCCGCTGTACTTCGCGCGCGGCTTCCAGATCACCGACTTCCAGATCGACGGCGTGCCGACCTACAGCGGCGGCACGCAGCAGGAATACGACACGGTCTTCTACTCGCGCATCGACGTCGTGCGCGGCGCCAACGGCCTGACCACCGGCGCCGGCATTCCGTCCGCGACGGTCAACATGATCCGCAAGCGGCCGGAGAAAGTCTTCTCGGCCTACGGCGGGCTGGTGATGGGCTCGGACGACTTCCACCGCGTCGAGGCCGACCTCAACACGCCGATCACCCGCGACGGCCGCGTGCGTGCGCGCCTGATCGCCTCGGCGCAGGAGAAGGACGGCTACCGCGACCGCCACAGCGAGACCAAGACCGCCTTCATGGCGACGGTCGAGGCGGACCTGACGGACAGCACGACGCTGACGCTCGGCTACCAGGACCAGAACAACGTGCCCAAGGGCCCCATCTGGGGCACGATCCCGCGCTTCGCCTCGGACGGCTCGCTGGCCGGCCTGCCGCGCGAGACCAGCTTCTCGCCACCATGGACGCGCTGGTCGCGCCACAACGGCACGGCCTACGCGCAGCTCGAGCAGAAGCTGGCCGGCGACTGGACCTTGAAGGCCATCGCCAACCACAGCGAGGGCAACACCTTCAGTTTGCGGACCTATGCCAGCGGCTATCCGGATCCGAAGACCGGCGCGGGGCTCAAGCTGCTGGCCGCCGTCGGCAAGAGCTGGGAGAAGCGCGACAGCCTCGACCTCTACGCTTCGGGCACGCTCGACCTGTTCGGGCGCAAGCACGACCTGGTGATCGGCGCCAACGGCGTGAAGACGACGACGACCACGCCGACGCTGACCTCGGTCGCCTCGTGGAGCTACAACATCCCCGACATCCGCACCTGGGACGGCAACGCGCCGGCGCCGACCTTCAGCGCCACCGGCGCGAAGCGCGTCGCCGAGACCGAGCAGAGCGGCGTCTTCGCGATGGGTCGCTGGAAGCTCCTGGAGCCGCTGTCGCTGATCACCGGGGCGCGGCTGAGCTACTGGAAGACCGGCACCGACGCGTTCAACGCGGCCGGCAACTTCACGGCCCGGACCGGCGCGTACAAGGTCACCGACGAGGTGTCGCCGTACTTCGGCGTCGTCTACGACATCAACGACGCGGTCTCGCTCTACGCGAGCTACACCGACCTGTTCAAGCCGCAGAACAACAAGGACAAGAACGACAACCTGCTCGCGCCTGTCCGTGGCAGCAACACGGAGTTCGGCCTCAAGGGCGAGTTCCTGGACAAGCGGCTGGCGGTGTCCGCGGCGGTCTTCGAGGCCAAGCAGGACAACTATGCGGTGAAGGACACCTCGGTCCCCGATGGCTCGCTGCCGGACGGCAGCAATGCCTTCATCGGCGTGAACGGCACGAAGACCAAGGGCTTCGAGCTGGATGTCTCCGGCCAGCTTGCACCGGGCTGGACCTTGAACGCGGGCTACGCCAACACGCGCATCACGCGCCACCCGTCCGACCTGATCTATGCCAACCTGCCCAAGCACACGCTGCAGCTGAACACGAGCTACCGGCTCGGCGGCGGCTGGGAACGGTTGACGGTCGGCGGCGGCTTGAACTACCAGAGCACGGTCACGGGCTTCGGCATCCCGCATCCGACGCTGGTCGCGACGACGGTCACGCAAGGCGCCTTCGTGCTGCTGAACCTGCATGCGAACTACCAGCTGAACGACCACTTCAGCCTGGGCCTGTCGGTCCGCAATGCGCTCGACAAGACCTACTGGGCCAACCTCGACTATCCCAACTACGGGGATCCGCGCAGCGTGATGCTGAGCGTGCGCGGCCGGTTCTGACGCGGTGCGCCACCGGGGCGCCGGGCCGCACCGCTCCGGCGGAAAGGTTCAGCGCGCAGGCTTCGGCACCGGCTCCAGCTCCACCGCCTGCACGACGTTGCGGCCCTGTCCCTTCGCACGGTAGAGCGCCTGATCGGCGCGCTTGAGCACTTCCGCGGCGCTGGCGTCCTCGGGGGCGGACTCGGCGATGCCGAAGCTCGCCGTCAGTGGCCAGGCCTGACCCTCCCACGTGAACGGATGTTCCGCGAGCAACGACCGCATCCGCTCCGCCACCAGCGCCGCACCGGCGATGCCGGTATCGGGCAGCAGCACGCAGAACTCCTCGCCGCCCAGGCGGGCGAAGCGGTCCACCTCGCGCAGGCAGGGGCGCAGCAGCGCCACCAGCGACTTCAGCGCCGCGTCGCCGGCCGGGTGGCCGAGCGTGTCGTTCAAGCGCTTGAACCGGTCCAGGTCCAGCAGCACCAGCGCGTAACCGTGACCGCGCATCAGACGGGAGTGCTCGAGGTCCACCGCCTCGGACAAGGCCCGGCGGTTGAGGGCGTCGGTGAGCGGGTCGCGCTCGGTCAGGCGGCGGATCTCCAGCACCAGCTTCATCAGCAGCAGGAAGGCGATCCAGCCGTTGATCAGCAGCGCCAGCACCAGCGAGGCCCACAGCCACGCGAGGTTGAAGGCGCTGGCCACGTCGATGTCCTCGGTGCGGCCCGGCGCGAGCGCCGCCTCCAGCGGGCGCGAGAGCAGCAGGAGACCGACGACCACCAGCGGCGATGCCAGCAGCAGCGCCGCGCGCACGTGGAGCCCGCGCGCGCGCATCAGCCGCCAGGCATCGACGGCCGCCAGCAGCGCGAGCACGCACATCGTGCCGAAGAGGATCAGCTTGTGCGGCAGCGTTTCCGGACCGTGCGTGAAGAGCGCGGTGAGCAGGCCGACGCCGATGATCACGAACAGCGTGGCGCGCCAGGGCGCCGGCCGGTCGCCGACCAGCGGGACCGTCACGCGGATGAAGCCGAAGGCGGCCACCGACAGGAAGTCCGACCAGCCATAGGTCATCCGCGGCACCAGGCCGAGCGCGTCGTGCAGCAGGAAGGACGCGCCGAGCGCCCCGTTCGCGGCGGCGACGCTCGCGCAGGCCCAGGGCGACTCGCGCAGGCCGACGGCCATCATCAGCCACACCGCCGCCGCGACGCCGAACAGCACCACCAGCGCGGCGATCAGCGAGACCGGATCGGCGACGGGCAACATCAGGCGAACTCCGCTTCGCCGGCGGCGCTGAGCACGCGGTTGCGTCCGCGCGCCTTGGCCGCGTACATGGCCGCGTCGGCCCTCGACAGCGCGCCGTGGCCGTTGGCGTCGCCCGACCGCATCGTCGCCACGCCGAAGCTCGCACTGATCGGCCAGATCTTGTCGCCCCAGGCCAGCGGCTGCCGCTGCAGCAGGTCACGCAGCCGCTCGGCGACCAGCAACGCGCCGTCGAGGTCGGTGTCGGGCAGCAGCACCGCGAACTCCTCGCCGCCCAGGCGGCCGATGCAGTCCGCATCGCGCAGCGTCTCGCCGAGCACGGCCGACAGGTGCTGCAGCGCGGCGTCGCCGCCGGCATGGCCGAGTTCGTCGTTGATGCGCTTGAAGTGGTCGACGTCCAGCACCAGCACGGCGTTGCGCCGGCCCCGGTCGGTCCGCGCCTGCATGCGGACGAGGTGCTCCTCCAGGGCGCGGCGGTTGAGCAGGCCGGTCAGCGCGTCGCGCCGCATCAGATGGCGCACCCGCGCGATCAGGCGCTGGATGACGAGTGCGATCAGCCCGGTGGCCATGGTCACGTCCACGACGAGGATCAGCAGGACCAGCGGCACGTTGGTGCCAGGTCCCGCCAGGACGTACGCCGGAGGAAGCCAGCCGAGCAAGGTCGCCGTACGCCAGATGCAGACGATGGCGAAGGCGACGAAGGGCAGGACCAGGACGCTGGTCAGCGCGATGCGGAAGCCCGTGCCGATGGCCACGTCGCGCGCGGCCATCAATGCCAGCACGCCGACGATGAAGTTGGAGAAGGCGCGGGCCCGGTCGGGATCCGGATCGCCGGCGGTGCAGGCGACGGCGACGACGCCGAGCAGCACGATGGCGATGATGTCGCGGGCGTTGTCGCGATCCCGCGTGAGGGCGCGGGCGCCCGCGGTGAGGAAGCCGGCGGCGACGAGGTCCAGCGGCAGCCCGACCAGCCGCTCCATCGAGGCCGGCAGCGCGGGCCACCAGCTCAAGGCGAGCAGGCCGTGATGGGCGGAGATCCGCCGCGACGCGCGCGGCGCGATGCGCAGCACATCACCGAGCGCGAGCCAGACGACACACGCGACGGCGTCGATCACGGCGATCACCATCAGCAGCGTGGCGGCGTCGAGCGGCGGCATGCGGACCATCATCGCAAAGCGATGTCGCGCGCACAATCGCGTGCATGACGAATGATGTCCCTGACTCGGAGGGGGCCGGCGGCCTCGCCGCGACGACCCGCGAGGCCGATCGCCCGGCGACGACGGCCGCCTCGCCCGCCCCGATCACGCTGATCACCGGCGCCGGCCGCGGCATCGGTGCGGCGACCGCGCTGCTGCTGGCGGCGCGCGGTCATGACCTCGCCCTCAATTACCGGCAGGATGCCGCCGCCGCCGAAGCCATCGCGGACCGCGTGCGCGCGCTGGGACGGCGGGCGGTGACCATCCGCGCCGACGTCGCCGATCCCGCGCAGGTCGCGGCGATGTTCGCGGACATCGATGCGCGGCTCGGCCGGCTCACCGGACTGGTGAACAACGCCGGCATGGTGGGCCGCAAGGCCTCGCTGCCGGACCTCACGCCGGAGCGCCTTCGACGCGTCTTCGAGGTCAACGTCTTCGGGCTGATCTACTGCACGCAGCAAGCCGCCGCGCGGATGAGCACCGCGCATGGCGGACCCGGCGGTGCGATCGTGAACCTGTCGTCGCGCGCGGCGCAGCGCGGATCGGCGAACCTCTACGCCGACTACGCCGCCAGCAAGGGCGCAGTGGACACGCTGACCCTGAGCCTGGGGCATGAGTTGATCGGGCAGGGCATCCGCGTCAACGGCATTCGCCCCGGCATCATCGAGACCGACATCCATGCCGACAGCCTCCCTGCGGAGGAGCTCCCCGCGCTGCTGGCGGAGGCGGCAAAGGGCATTCCCATCGGCCGGCTCGGCCGCGCGGAGGAGATCGCCGAAGCGATCGCCTGGCTGATGTCCGACGCCGCGAGCTTCACCGTCGGCGCCACGCTGGACGTGGCGGGCGGGCGCTGAGGCCGGCTGCACCGCCTCGCCGCCGCAGCCCGGACAGCGAGCCGGGCGCTGAGCGCGCGTGACGCCCGGCGGCGCTCAGCGCCGTTCGACCAGGATCGGCGTCAGCGCCATCGAGGTCCGGACGCGGTCCGCGGCGGCGCGGGCGTCCTCGCGGCTCGCGAACGGGCCGGCCTGCAGCCGGTGCAGGTTCTTGTCCTTGAAGATCGTCAGCATCGGTGCGAGCTCCTCCATGCCGCGGGTGAAGCGCTCGCGCAGCTGCTCGGCGCCTTCCATGCGCGAGAACGCGCCGAACTGCAGCCAGTAGCCCTGTGCAGCGGCGGTGATCTTCAGCGCGGGCACCGGCGCTTGCGGGTCGGTCGCGGCGATCACGCCGGCCGTGGCGGCCGCCATCGCGTCGGCCTTGGACTGGCCCGATGGCGGCAGATCGCTGCCGGGCGGCAGGGCCGTGATGGGAATCGGCGTCATGCCCGCGTCCGCCATTCCTGAGGGGGCCGTCGAGGGCGACGCGGAAGGCGTCGACGACGTCGCGGGCCGGTCCGCCTTGGCCATCGGCGGGATCACCGGCGTCGGCAGCGGCACCTGTGCCGGGACCGGCGTGACGGCCGGACGCATCTGCGCGGTGGTCGTCAGGTCGGGCGCGCCGCTCGGCGTGGCGGCGGCGTAGACGGGGGTGTCGGGGGCGACCTTCGGATCGGGCGACAGCGTGTCGCGGTCGCGCGTCCACGCGCCGGTGCGGATGTCCTCGTAGGTGATGCGCTCGATCTCCACCGGCGCCACGCCGTTGAGCACGTCCAGCTTGAGCGCGGCGGTGTAGCTCAGGTCGATGATGCGGCCCTTGTGGAAGGGGCCGCGGTCGTTGATGCGCACGATGATCTCGCGGCCGTTCTTCGGGTTGCGCACGCGGGCGTAGCTCGGGATCGGGATGGTCGCGTGCGCGGCGGTCATCGCGTACATGTTGTAGATCTCGCCGCTGGAGGTCGGCTTGCCGTGGAACTTGCGGCCGTACCAGGACGCGAGGCCCTTCTGCACCAGCGGCTTGTCCTCGGCGATCGGCTCGTAGCGTTCGCCGAGCACCTCATACGGCTTGTTGGGGCCGCCCTTGCGGATGGATTCCAGCTTGGGCACGGCATCCGGGACCTTCTTGAGGTCGGGCGGGACGACGGCGTCGGGGCCGTCCCGGTCGGGCCAGGAGGACACCTTGGAGCCGCCGGACGAGGAACGGTTGGAGGAGGGGCCAGGGCTGGCGCAGGCGGCCAGGATCAGGGCACACGTCAGGACGGTCAGGCGCTGACCGGCGGGGCGGGCTTCAAACATGGCCGCAACCCTAGCAATGCGGCGCGGATTTGCCAAGGTTATGCTGCGCGCACCCTTCTTCCCTTTCATGATCGTTTCGATCGTTACGTCCGCACCGTCATGAGCACCTACATCTTCTCCCCAGCGCCGCAGGCCGCCGTGGCCGTGCGCGGCACCGACGCGCGTTACGCCGTCAGCCGCATCTTCTGCGTCGGCCGCAACTACGCCGCCCACGCCCGCGAGATGGGCAGCGATCCGGATCGCGAGCCGCCGTTCTACTTCACCAAGCCGGCCAGCGCGCTGGCGCCGTCGGGCGGCACCATCCCCTACGCGCCGGGGACGAAGAACCTGCACTATGAGATGGAGCTGGTCGTCGCGATCGGCAAGCCGGTGTTCAAGGCGACGCCCGAGCAGGCCGGCGACGCGGTCTGGGGCTACGCCGCCGGACTGGACATGACGCGCCGTGACCTGCAGAACGAGGCCAAGGCCATCGGCCGGCCCTGGGACCTGGGCAAGGGTTTCGAGCATTCGGCGGTGATCACCGAGCTGGTGCCGCGTTCAGAGCAGGGCGACCTGACGAAGGGCGCGATCACGCTGTCGGTGAACGGCGTGGAGAAGCAGCGCGGCGACCTGTCGGACATGATCTGGAGCATTCCGGAGCTGGTCGCCAACCTGTCGCAGTTCTACCACCTGGAGCCGGGCGACCTGATCTACACGGGCACGCCGGAAGGTGTCGGTCCGGTGAAGCCGGGCGACAAGATCACCGGCGTGATCGAAGGCTTCGGTGAACTGTCGATCACGATCGGCGAGGCCGAGTAAACCCGTTCAACGAGCAACTTCAACGAGCGTAAGGCAGAGACCCGCGACGATGTTCGACCACAACGAGACCCTGGACGAGGCCCGCGCGCGCAACATCCGCGATGCGCTGTTCGAGGACATCGGCGTCAGCGACTGGACCGCGCGGCTGGTGCCGGCGGGCCGGCGCGTGACGGCGCATGTCCGCGTGCGCGAAGCGGCGGTGCTGTGCGGCCGCGACTGGTTCGAGGGCGTGTTCCTCGCGCTGGACGGGTCGTCGCGGATCGAGTGGTCGTATGAAGAGGGCGCCGACATGGCGCCCGACACGGTGGTCTGCCGCATCGAGGCCGAAGGCCGGTCGCTGCTGTCGGCCGAGCGGCCGGCGCTGAACTTCCTGCAGCTGCTGTCGGGCACGGCGACGACGACGCGGGCGCATGCGCGCGCGATCGAGGGCGCGAGCCCGAATCCGCGCGGTTGCGCGGTGCTGGATACGCGCAAGACGCTGCCCGGCCTGCGGCTGGCGCAGAAGTACGCGGTGCGCGTGGGCGGCGGGGCGAATCAACGCCTGGCCCTCTACGACGGGATCCTGATCAAGGAGAACCACATCGCCGCGGCCGGCGGCGTCACGCAGGCGCTGCAGCAGGCGCAGGCGCTGGAGGCCGGCGTGTCCATCCAGGTCGAGGTCGAGACCATCGAGCAGCTGCGCGAGGCCTTGAAGGCCGGCGCGGTCAGCGTGCTGCTGGACAACTTCAGCGAGCCGATGATGCGCGAGGCGGTGGCGATCGCCGGGGGTCAGGCCTTGCTGGAAGTCTCCGGCGGCGTGGCCATCGACCAGCTGCGCTGGATCGCGGCCACGGGCGTCGACCGCATCTCGGTCGGACGCCTGACCAAGGACGCGAGGGCGGTTGACTACTCGATGCGGGTCGACGGCTGACGCTGACTTCGATATCAGCGACTCCTGCAATTCGGCGCCATATTCGGCGCCGAAGTTCTTTCAGACACTGGCTGTCTTCCCAACCGAAGGAGACAGTATTGATTGAAGCTTGCAACGATGAGCACGTGCCCAATGCGAATCCGGGCGCGCTCCGCGACATCCTGAGCCGCTGGCCGGCCAGCATGGCGATGCTGGTGCTCAATGAGGTCGAGTGCCGTCTGCGGCTGATGGCCGAGCTTCGCGGCAAGCTCGACGTGGTGGGTGTCGATGAAGTCCACGAACTGCAGCCGCTCTTCGCGCACGGGTTGTGGATGTTCGGCCCGGAGTTCGAGTCAGCTGAATTTACGGCGAACCTCGGCATGACGCGAGTGATCCGGAAATTCCTCAAGGATCCGATGGCAGTCGGCTCCCGGAATCGTCCTGATTTCGTGGTTCTACCCGATAGCAGCATCGGGCTCTATGCCTGCCCGTCCTTTGGCGGCTCGCATGAGGTCGACGGCATCAAGCATCTCGCAATCATTGAACTGAAGACGACCGGCACGGAGATCGGGGATACCGAGCGGTCGCAGGTGTTGAAGTACGTGAAGGAGCTTCGGAACCGCGGATGCTTCAAGGCGCACACGAAGATCGATTGCTATGTTCTTGGAGAAGACATCGAACGCGGGGAAGAGGAGGCCTGGAGTAGTGGGCCCCAGACCACTGTCACGCTGATGCGTTACGACACTCTTCTCGAGAGGGCGGAGAGTCGACTGCTGAATCTCTACGAGAAGATCAAGCACGCGCCATTCCTGATGGACCAGGCGGAACGATCCGAAGAAGACCAGGGTCTTCGCCGGCCTGCGATGAACGACATCGAGGCCGCGTGGCCGCATTGACGGCCAGGCAGGCACTGCGACAGTGCCCGCCACACCAAGCTTGTGCGCAACGGCGGTGCGTGGGTGTCGTTCTGGCTTGCATACAAGACAGACGAGCCTGGGAAGGCAGGGTGGACCCGCGCTGGCACGGAAGCTGCAAAGCCCCGTGCATGGGCATCACCGCCACCGACATCAGCCAGCGCATCATCGATGCCGTGCTCGCGCAGAAGCTGGCGCCGGGCACGCGCCTCGGCGAGCAGCAACTCGCGCTGCTCTTCGACTGCAGCCGCACCATCGTCCGTGAGGCGCTGACCCGACTCGCCGCGCGCGGCATCGTGACCGTCAGCGCGCGCCGCGGCTGGTACCTCATCGCGCCTTCCCGCGACGAAGCCCGTGAAGCCTTCGAGGCGCGCCGCGTCATCGAGCTCGGCCTGCTGCGCGGCCGACGCCCGCTCGACAAACCCGCGCTCACGCGTTTGAAGAAACACCTCGCGCAGGAGAAGGCCGCCCTGCGCGGCGACGACATCGGCGCGCGCAGCTTCCTGCTCGGCGACTTCCACGTCTGCTTGGCCGAGTGCCTCGGCAACAGCCTGCTCGCCGACACGCTGCGCGACTACACCGCGCGCACCACGCTGATCGCGATGCTCTACCAGTCGTCCCACGACGCCGCGCAGTCCTGCCAGGAGCACGTCGCCATCGTCGCCGCGCTGGAACAGGGCGACGCCGTCCGCGCCGAGGCGCTGATGGCCGAACACCTCGCCAGCGTGCAGGCCGGGCTGCAGCTGGAGACGCAGACCGACGACCCGCTGCATCACCTGCGCCAGGCGCTCTCGCCGTTGGCGTCGAGCGCCTCCGCATCGCCTTCCGTCCCATCGTCTTCCGCTCCGCCGGCGCGCCGCTCGCGCGCTCGCGCGGCGACGGCCGACGCTTCCGATTCCGCCCCCGCCCCCTACCTAGGAGCCTTGTTATGAGCCACGCCGTCCGTCCCTCCGTCCGCGCTGTCCTGCCGCGTCGCCTGCTGCTGGCGGCGGGTCTCGGCCTCGGCCTGGGCGTCCTGTCGCTGGGCGCGCGGGCGCAGACCGCGCTGGACACCATCACCAAGTCCAAGACCATCAAGATCGCGATCCCGACCGACTACCCGCCCTACGGCTTCGTCGGTCCCGACATGAAGCCGCAAGGCCTGGACGTCGCGATGGCCGAGCTGATCGCCGCCAAGCTCGGCGTGAAGGTCGAGCTGGTGCCGGTCACCAGCGCCAACCGCATTCCGTACCTGCAGACGAAGAAGGCCGACCTCGTCATCTCCACGCTCGGCAAGAACCCGGAGCGCGAGAAGGTCATCTCGTTCAGCTCGGCCTACGCGCCGTTCTATCAAGCGGTCTTCGCGCCCAAGAGCCTGGCGATCAAGAGCTTCGCCGACCTCGCCGGCAAGACCGTCGCGGTGACGCGCGGCGCGATGGAGGATCAGGAGCTCGCCAAGGTCGCGCCGACGACGCTGGAGTTCAAGCGCTTCGAGGACAACAACGCGACCATCGCCGCGTTCGCCGCCGGCCAGACGCAGGTGGTCGCCACCAGCGCCGCCGTCGCCGGCAACCTGATGCAGCGCCAGCCCGGCCTGAACATCGAATACAAGCTGCTGCTCAAGGACAGCCCGTGCTTCATCGGCGTGGCCAAGGGCGAGGACGCGCTCCTCGCCAAGATCAACGCGATCGTCGCCGCCGCGAAGCAGGGCGGGGAACTCGAAGCGCTTTCCAAGAAGTGGCTGGGCCGCGGCGCGGGCGAGCTGCCGCTCTGAGCGGCGATCTCGCAGCACGACGGCATTGATCGCGCTTAGCAGGCACTCCGGGAGCCGCCCATGATCGAGTTCGACTTCGGCGCCGTCCTCGCCGAATGGCCGCTGCTGCTGCGCGGCCTCGCGTGGACGGTCGGGCTGACGGTGATCGCCGTGCCGCTCGGCCTGTTGATCGCGACGCTGGGCGCGTGGGCGCGCGCCTGCGGGTCGACGGCGCTGCGGCGCGGCGTCGGCGTCTACGTCGAGCTGCTGCGCAACACGCCCTTCATCGTGCAGCTGTTCTTCGTGTTCTTCGGCCTGCCGGCGCTGGGCGTGAAGCTGTCGCCGGAGGCCGCCTCGCTGATCGCGATGACGCTCAACCTCGGCGCCTACGGCACCGAGATCCTGCGCGCCGGCATCCAGGCCGCGCCCAAGGGCCAGTGGGAGGCGGCGCAAAGCCTGGCCCTCGGTCCGACGCAGGTCTTCACGCGCGTGATCCTGCCGCCGGCCTTCAAGCGCGTGTGGCCCGCGATGACCAGCCAGATCGTCATCGTGATGCTCGGCACGGCGGTGTGCGGCCAGATCTCCACCGAGGAACTGAGCTACGCCGCCAACCTGATCCACAGCCGCAACTTCCGCGCCTTCGAAGCGACCTTCGTCGCGCTGGCGATCTACCTGGCGCTGTCGCTGATCACACGACGGCTCCTGCTCTGGGCGGGACCGAAGTGGTTCTTCGGCGGCGGGAGGCGCTCATGATCGAGTTCACCCTCTGGGACATCCTGCGCAACCTCGCGCTCGCCTTGCGCTGGACGGTCGCGTTGTCGCTGATCGCCTTCATCGGTGGCGGCCTGGTCGGAGGAACGCTGCTCTGCCTGCGCATCGGCCTGGGTCGCAAGACGCAGCGCGTGATCGGCGCCTACGTCGCGATCTTCCAGGGGACGCCGCTGCTGATGCAGCTGTTCCTCGCCTACTTCGGCGTGTCGCTGCTGGGCATCGACGTCTCGGCGTGGACGGCGGCCTCGCTGGCGTTGACGCTCTACACGAGTGCCTATCTGGTCGAGATCTGGCGCGGTTGCGTCGAGGCCGTGCCGCGCGGCCAGTGGGAAGCCGCGCGCAGCCTGGCGATGAGCTTCGGCGAGCAGCTGCGGCATGTGATCCTGCCGCAGGCGGCACGCCTGGCGATCGCCCCCACGGTCGGATTCCTGGTGCAGGTCATCAAGGGGACGGCGCTGGCCTCGGTGATCGGCTTCGTGGAGCTGACCAAGGCCGGCGGGATGATCGCCAACGCGAGCTTCAAGCCTTTCCTGGTCTTCGGCTGCGTGGCGCTGTTCTATTTCGTGCTGTGCTTCCCCGTGAGCCTGGCCGCCCAACACCTCGAAAGGAAGCAGCATGGCCGCACTGCCTGACAAGCTGGTCGATCACGTGATCGACCATCCGATCGACGACATGAACCCGCCGATGACCATGCCCGCGCCCCGCGTGCCGATCGTGCGCATCACCGCGTTGCGCAAGTCCTACGGGACGAACGAGGTGCTCAAGGGCATCGACCTGGACGTGATGCGCGGCGAGGTGATCGCGCTGATCGGCAAGAGCGGCTCGGGCAAGAGCACGCTGCTGCGTTGCATCAACGGGCTGGAGCAGTTCCAGGACGGATCGCTGCGCGTGGCCGACAAGCCGTTGTTGCACGACAGCGCGATGGCGATGCGCGCGCTGCGGCAGCAGGTCGGGATGATCTTCCAGAGCTTCAACCTGTTCCCGCACCTGAGCGTCGGACGCAACGTGATGCTGGCGCCGACGCTGGTGAAGCGGCGCTCCGAACGGGACGCCGCCGAGCAGGCGCGCGCGCTGCTGGCGCGGGTCGGTCTGGCGGAGAAGTTCGACGCCATGCCTGATCAGCTCTCCGGCGGACAGCAGCAGCGCGTGGCGATCGCGCGGGCGCTGGCGATGGAACCGCAGGTGCTGCTGTGCGACGAGATCACCTCGGCGCTCGATCCGGAGCTGGTCGGCGAGGTGCTGCGCGTCGTCGAGTCGCTGGCCGACGAAGGCATGACGCTGCTGATGGTCACGCACGAGATGAACTTCGCGCGCAAGGTCGCGGATCGGGTGATCTTCATGCATCAGGGGCGCGTCCATGAGATCGGCACGCCGGCCGATGTGTTCGGCTCGCCGAGGACGCCGGAGTTGAAGCAGTTCCTGAAGTCGCTGGATGACTGATGGCAGGGGCCGGGGTGCGGCCTAGACTGGCCGCGCACGCCGAGGAGCCCCGCCATGCCCGACCGCCGCTCGATCCTCCGATCCACACTTGCGCTGACCGCCAGTGCGTTGGGCACGGCTGCCACGACGTCGTCGCAAGCCGCGGAGCAATCCGCCGCTGGCGACGGCAATCCTGTGCGCAATGCCGAAGTCGCCTTCGCCGCCACGATGGCGAAGCGGGACTTCAAGGCCTTCGCCGAGTTCGTCGCCGAAGATGCGGTCTTCATCGACGGCAAGCAGCCGCTGCGCGGCCGGGCCGCCGTGCTGGCGCACTGGAAACGCTTTTTCGATGGCCCCGAAGCGCCGTTCTCCTGGGCGCCCGATCTCGTTGAAATGCTGCCGGACGGCAAGCTCGGGTACTCCACCGGCCCGGTGCACGTGAAGGACAAGCTGGTCGCGCGCTTCGCATCGACGTGGCGGCTCGATGCGGACGGTCGCTGGCGCGTCGTCTTCGACAACGGCAGCGAAGTCTGCGACTGCAAGCCGGCGCGTTAGCATCGCTCTCCACGGAAGCGGCGTGTCGACCGCGCGCCGTGACAGGGAGTCACCCATGAGATTCGGATCCGGAGCCCGCCGTCTGGCGGGGACGTTGCTGGCCGTCTGCGCGATGGTCGCTGGGGCTGTCCATGCCGAAGGTCTGACGCAGGGTGATCTCGCGCCCGAGCGGCTCGGTCGAACCCTGGGCGGCGACGAACTGAGCCTGGCCACCCATCGCGGCCAGATCGTGGTGGTCACCTTCTGGGCGACCTGGTGCCCGTACTGCCTGAAGGAACTGCCGCAGCTCGAGAGCCTGCAGAACGTCGCCAAGGGGCGGCTGCGGGTGATCGCGGTGAACACCGAGGACAGGAAGGTCTTCCGCCGCGTGGCCGGCATCATGAAGGACTTCAAGCTCCTGCTCGTCAGCGACGCCGACAAGAGCGCTCAGAAAGCCTATGGCGTGAACGCGCTGCCGCACCTGTTCATCATCGACCGCGACGGTCGCATCGCCGCGATGCACCGTGGTTACGGCGAGGACTCGCTGGAGCGGATCCTTGAGGAGATCAATGCGCAACTCGCGAAGCCGGTTCCGCCGTCGTCCGAGGGCGGCGCGGGCACTTCCGGACCGTCCGCGCCATGAGCCGATTCAATGGCATCGCCCGCACCTTGGGTGCCGTGGTGGCGGGAACGCTCGCCGCGTCCTTGGCCTTGGCGCAAGGCACGTCAGAGGAGTCCGCCGCCGCCGAGGCGCCCGTGCCCCGGATCCTTCCGGAACACCAGACGCGCTACAGCGCCGCCATGACCCTCGTTGGCGCGGGCAAGAAGGAAGAAGGACTCGCCCAGCTCCAGACGCTCAGCGAGGAGTTGCGAGCCGAGCTTGCCGAGCCGGGCGTCGACTACTTCTGCCATCGCGGCAATGACGCGGAGATGGCCCGCTTCGTCGCCTTGAAGGCGATGGGAAACGCCGAGCGGGTGCGCATCGTCGTGATGGATGACCTGCCGTGCAACGTGCTGTTCAGCCAAGCCTATCAGCTGGTGGAGTTGAAACGGTTGCCCGAGGCCCGGGAAGTGCTTGAACAGCTGCTGCCAATGGCGCCCTGCAACTCGAGCTACAAGAGCGAGCTCGCCCATGTCCTGTCGCTGATCGGCCAGCCGCTGCGATCCCTGGCGCTCTACCGCGAGGCGGAGGTCAATGCGGAGTTCGATGACCAGGACGAACAGGCCCACCGACGCGCCGTCGCACTGCGCGGTCAAGGCTACGCCCTGGTGGAACTCGGTCGCTGGGACGAGGCGGAAGCTGCCTACCGGAAGTCCCTGACCCATGAACCGGACAGTCAGCTCGCGAAGGGGGAGTTGACCTTCATCCGCGATCAGCGCCCGAAGGCGGCGGCTTCGCAGAAGCCGTCCTGATCCGATTCGACCGGAACGGTCGGCCCCGTCCGCTCAAGCGAACCAGTCGTCGTCCGGCAGTTGCTCGAACACCCGCTTCAAGCCGCCGCCCCAGCCCTGGCTGATCGTCTTGAAATACGGATCGTCCTTGGTGATCCGGTGCGGCTCGGCCGGCGCGAAGCTGTCGGTCTTGTAGAGCAGCATGTCGATCGGCAGGCCCACCGACAGGTTGCTGCGGATCGTCGAGTCGAACGAGATCAGCGCGCACTTGGTGGCCTCGGCCAGCGAGCTGTCGAAGTCGATGACGCGGTCGATGATGGGCTTGCCGTACTTGGACTCGCCGATCTGCACGTAGGGCGTGTCTTCCGTGGCCTCGATGAAGTTGCCTTGCGGATAGACGTGGAAGACGCGCGGCGCCTCGCCCCGGATCTGTCCGCCGACGATGAAGTTGGCACCGAAGTCCACGCCCTGGTTCAACTGGCCGACGCCGTCGCTGTCGCGCGCCACGACTTCCTTCAAGGTCTTGCCCACCAGTTCCGCGACGTCGTACATCGACGTCAGGCTCATCAGGTGGCGGCCGTTGACGGTCGCGCGCTGGCGCAGCAGGCTGACCACGCTCTGCGTGGTCGCCAGATTGCCGGCGGTGAGCAGCGTGACGAGGCGCTCGCCCGGCTGCTCGAACAGGTTCATCTTGCGGAACGTGGCGATGTGATCCACGCCCGCGTTCGTGCGGGAGTCCGACGCAAACAGCAGGCCGGCGCGCAGCCGCATGGCAACACAGTAAGTCATGGACGGAAGGTTAGCGCATCAGGCTTGCAGCGCGCCGTCGTGGTGCGCGCTCATTGCTGGTCGGACGTGCCGGGCTTCACGAGCACTTCCGCCCGCATCGTCTCCATGCCGCCGCCGGTCCGGACACCGCGCACGGGGCAGGCGTCCAGGTAGTCCGCCCCGGTCGCCAGCTTCACGTAACGCCCGTCCGCCAGACACTGGTTGCTGATGTCGTAACCGAGCCAGCCGCCGGCCATGCCGTGCGCCGGGGCGGCGCCGTCGGCCGGGGGCAGGCGGACCTCCGCCCAGGCGTGGCTCGCCACATGCTCGAAGTCCGTCGCGAGGTACCCCGACACGTAACGCGCCGGCAGCCCCAGCAATCGTGCGCAGCAGACGAAGACCTGCGCATGGTCCTGGCAGACGCCGTGACCCGTTTCGAAGGCCTCCGCCGCGGGTGTCGCCGCGTCGGTGTAGCCCCGCACGTACGGCATGCGTTCGCCGATGGCCGCCATCAGCGCGAGCAGCGCGCCGTGCGCGTCGGCCTTCGCCGCGTCCGAGAATCCAGCGGCGAACTGCCGCAGCTGGTCGTCCGCGCGCGTCAACGGGCTGTCGCGCAGGAACAGCGGGGAGGGCAGTTCTTCTTCCGGATCCGGCGTGGGCGGCGCATCGTCCGTGTCGACCTCGCCGACCGCGCGCAGCACGATGTCGCGCCGCGGGCCGTCCAGGCTCAGCACATGCATCGTGTTGCCGAACGCGTCCTTGCAGGCGCTCGCGGGCGAGGGCAGCTCCAGCGCCCAGTGCAGCACGCGCAGACCGCGCGTGGGCCGCGGCGTCAGCCGCAGGTACTGCGTGCTGCGCGCCACTGGGGAATCGTAGGCGTAGACGGTCTCGTGCGAGATGTGCAGATGCATGGCCCGGTCCTGGTGGTTACTGCGCCTCGAAGTAGGCCTGCTGGATGTCCCGGCCGAGCCGCGCCGAGTCCTCCAGGAATCCCGTCAGCCAGGGATGCAACCCCTGCTCGAGGATCTCGTCCACCGCACCATACTCCAGCCGCAGCGCCAGCCGGCCGGCGCTCTGCTTGACCTTGCGTCCCGCGTCCTCGTCGCCGCCGCGCGCCTCGATCTGCGGCAGCACCGAACGGATCTCGTCGCAGCACGCGCGCAGCGAGCGCGGCACGTCCGGGCGCAGGATCAGCAGCTCGGTCACGCGGCGGCCGTTCAGGCTGTCGCGGTAGGCCGCGTGGTAGGCCTCGAAGGCCGACAGCGAGCGCAGCAACGCGTTCCACGCATAGAAGTCGGGCGCGCTCTCGCTCGGCGCATCGACCGGCGCGAGCGTGTCCACCGCCGGCGCAATCAGCTGCGACTTCACGTCCAGCAGCCGCGCGGTGTTGTCCGCGCGTTCGACGAAGGTGCCCAGCCGGATGAAGCAGTAGGCGTCGTTGCGCTGCAGCGTCCCGTAGGTCGCGCCGCGGAACAGGTGGGAGCGCTCTTTCACCCAGTCGAAGAACGACGAGGGCTCGGCCACGCCCTTGCGCGCGAGTTCGCGGGCTTCCAGCCAGCTGGTGTTGATGGCTTCCCACATCTCGGCGGTGATCTGGCCGCGCACGGCGTGCGCGTTCTCGCGCGCCTGCCGGATGCAGGACAGCACCGAGGCCGGGTTCTCCAGGTCGATCCCCATGAAGCGGAAGAGCTGCTCCGCGCTCAGGCGCGGATGGCGCGCCTGGTAGGCCTCGAGCGTGCCGGTGACGGCCAGCGGCGCGGCGAGCTCCGTCGCGGCCCCGCGCGACTGCGGCAGCAGCGACAGCGAGTGCGTGACGTCGAGCATGCGCACCAGGTTCTCGGCGCGCTCCATGTAACGGCTCATCCAGTAGAGCTGTGCGGCGGTACGGCTGAGCATGATCAGTTCTCCAGGATCCAGGTGTCTTTCGTCCCGCCGCCCTGCGACGAGTTCACGACCAGCGAGCCCGCCTTCAGCGCCACGCGCGTCAGGCCGCCGGCGACCATGTTGACCTCGCGACCCGAGAGCACGAAGGGCCGCAGGTCGATGTGGCGCGGGGCGATGCCGCGCTCGACGAAGGTCGGGCAGCTCGACAGGCACAGCGTCGGCTGGGCGATGTAGTTGGAGGGATTGGCCTTGACGCGTTCCTTGAAGTCCGCGACCTCGGCCGCCGTCGAGGCCGGCCCGACCAGCATCCCGTAGCCGCCGGCGCCGTGGACTTCCTTGACCACCAGCTCGGCCATGTTGTTGAGCACGTGGTCCAGGTCCTGCGGCTTGCGGCACTGCCAGGTCGGCACGTTGTGCAGGATGGGTTCTTCGCCCAGGTAGAAGCGGACCATGTCCGGCACGTACGGGTAGATGGACTTGTCGTCCGCCACGCCGGTGCCGACCGCGTTGGCCAGCACCACGTGGCCCTGCTTGTAGACCGACAGCAGCCCCGGCACGCCCAGCATCGAATCCGACCGGAAGGCCAGCGGGTCGAGGAAGGCGTCGTCGATGCGGCGGTAGATGACGTCGACGCGCTTCGGTCCGACGGTGGTCCGCATGAACACGAAGCCGTCCTTGACGAACAGGTCCTGGCCCTCGACCAGCTCCACGCCCATCTGCTGGGCGAGGAAGGCGTGCTCGAAGTAGGCCGAGTTGAACGGCCCCGGCGTCAGCACGACCACGGTCGGGTTGTCGGCCAGGCTGGCCTGGCGCAGCGTGTTCAGCAGCAGCGCCGGGTAGTGCGCGACCGGCGCGATCGAGTACTTCGCGAACAGCTCCGGGAAGAGCCGCATCATCATCTTGCGGTTCTCCAGCATGTAGCTGACGCCGGAAGGCACGCGCAGGTTGTCCTCCAGCACGTAATAACCGCCGTCGGAATGTCGGATCAGGTCCACGCCGGTGATGTGGGCGTAGACGCCCAGCGGCAGGTCCAGCCCCTGCATCGCGGGCTGGTACTGCGCGTTGGCGAAGACCTGCTCGGCGGGGATCAGGCCGGCCTTCACGATCTCATGGTCGTGGTAGATGTCCCACAGGAAGCGGTTGAGCGCGGTGACGCGCTGGCGCAGGCCCCGCTCCAGCATCCGCCAGTCGTCGGCGGGGACGATGCGGGGCACGGTGTCGAAGGGGATCAGCCGTTCGGCGCCAGCCTCGTCGCCGTAGACGGCGAAGGTGATGCCGACCTTGTGGAACAGCAGGTCGGCTTCGGCCCGCTTCTTGGCCAGGGCGTCGGGCGTCTGCGCGTGCAGCCAGTCCGCGAAGGCCTGGTAGCTGGGCCGGATCGCGCCGCTTTGCAGCAGCATCTCGTCATAGTGGCCAGCGGCCGGAAGGGTCAGCGCATGCATGAGGTCTCCAGGGACGGACCGCCTCCGGGTGGCGGTCGGAAGGGGCCGGTTGCAAGCGCCGTGCCCACCCCCGTCCGGCGGGCGGGCCGGACGGGCCCCCAGCTTGACCGCTTTTGGTGCGCCTGCACAGCCCGCCCCCCGACGGTGCCCGGACAGGGTCGGGCTTTGCCCGCCGCTGGTGCAGTGGCACTATCCCGCGTTGCGGGCTGCGCCGGCTCTCGCTACAACTGCGAAGATGCACGACAACTCCCAGGTCCTGACGCCGCCTTCGGCGCCCGGCAACCCGAACGGCGCCGGCGGACCGGGCGCCGACGGCTTCGTTCCCCCGCGCGGCTCGCGCGCGTCGCTCGGCCGCTGGCTCACCGCCATGGTGCTGTCGGCGGTGGCGGCGGCCCTGCTGATCTCCGCGCTGCTGATCGAGAACTTCGCGCGCGCCCACGCCGAGCGCCGTGCGGTCGAGTCGCTGCGGCAGGTGGCGGTCGACTTCCGCGACGCCCTGGACCGCGGCATGGCGCAGCAGTTCAAGGAAGTCCGGGTGCTGGCGCAGCTGGAGCCCTTCCGCCGTTTCGACGACCCCGAGACGATGCGTCGCGCGCTGGACCAGGTGCAGGTCGGCTTCGATCACTTCGCGTGGCTGGGCGTCACCGACAGCCAGGGCAAGGTGCTGGCCGCCGCCGGCGGGCTGCTGGACGGCGTCGATGTCTCCAAGCGCCCGTGGTGGCAGGGCGCGAAGGGCGGCCAGCCCTTCGTCGGCGACGTGCACGCGGCGCTGCTGCTGGAGAAGCTGCTGCCGCGCCAGAACGAGCCCTGGCGCTTCGTCGACTTCGCGATCCCGCTGCTCGACCAGCGCGGTCAACTGCAGGGGGTGTTCGGCGTGCACCTGAGCTGGGGCTGGGCGCGCCAGATCAAGAGCGAGCTGATCGACGCGACCTTGTCGTCCCATCAGGCCGACGCACTGGTCCTCGGCAAGGACGGGGCGGTGATCCTGGGTCCCTCGGACCTGGAGGGCAAGAAGATGCCGATCGGCGCCGAGAACGGCCAGGGCCTGCGGCATCACGAGGCCGACGGTGTCGACTACTTCGCCGTCAGCGTGCCGAGCCAGGGCTACGGCCTGTACCCCGGCCTGGGCTGGATGGTGCTGGTGCGGCAGCCGGTGGCCGTGGCGCTGTCCGACTACTACGGGCTGCGCCGCCAGATCATGCTGTGCGCGATCCTGCTGCTGGCAGCGGCGGTGCCGCTGAGCTGGTGGCTGGCACGGCGCATGAGCCGGCCGCTGAACGAGCTGGCCGATGCGATCGCGCAACGCCGTCACCTGAGCGAGGACGCGCTCCCGGTCGTCGGCGGTTACCGCGAGGCGGCGGTGCTGTCGCACGCGCTGACCGACCTGGCGCACCGGCAGGCCGAGCAGGACCGCTCGCTGGCGGCACTGAACGCGTCGCTGGAGTTGCGCGTCGAGGCGCGCACGCTGGAACTGCACGAGGCGGTGCTGCGCCACGAGACCAGCGAGCGCCGCCTGCGCACGATCGCGGACAACCTCCCGGTGCTGATCTCCTACATCGATTCCGAGGAGCGGCTGCGTTTCCTCAATGCGACCTTCCGGACCTGGATGGGCATGGAGCCGGAGGCGGCGTTGGGCCGGACCTTGCTGGAGGTCATCGGCCCGGTGCTGCATGCCCAGCGGCAACCGTTCCTGAAGGCGGCGCTGGCGGGCGTGCGGCAGCGTTTCGAGACACGCTCGGAGACCAACGGGGTGGCGCGGGACATGCTCGCCGAGTACGTGCCCGACCTGCGCCCCGACGGCAGCGTCGCGGGCGTCTACACGCTGGCGACCGACATCACGCCGTTCAAGCAGGTCGAACGGGAGCTGGACCAGCTGAGCCGCGTCGACCCGCTGACCGGGCTGCCGAACCGGCGCCAGTTCGAGTCCCGCCTGTCCGAATCGATCGCCCGCACGCGGCGCAACCAGCGGACGATGGCGCTGATGTTCATGGACCTGGACCACTTCAAGCAGATCAACGATTCCCTGGGTCATGCGGCCGGGGATGTGGTGCTCCGCGCCTTCTCCGACCGCGTCCGCGGCGCGATCCGGGAGACCGACCAGCTCTGCCGGCTGGCCGGCGACGAGTTCGTGCTGATCCTGGAGAACCTGCATTCACCGCAGGAGGCGACGCTCGTCGCGGAGAAGGTGCTGGAGGTGGTGAAAGCCCCGCTGACCCTGCAGGGGCAGGCGCTGCAGCTGTCGACCAGCATCGGCATCGCCTGCCACGACGGCGGGGCGGAGGGCGACGTGGCGCTGCTCGGCCGCGCGGACGACGCGCTCTACGCCGCCAAGGCGGCCGGGCGCGGCGGCTGGCGGCTGGCGGACTGAGGCGCGACAGGTGCTGCGCCTCGGGCGGCATCAGGTGTAATGCGGACATGGTTGCCCGCTCGACTCCCGCCCGCTCCTCACCCCACCCGGCATCCGATCCGGCGCCCAAGCCGACGCTCAAGCTCCGCATGCGCGTCACCGTCGGCGACGTCATCGCCATCGGGCCCGGCAAGATCGCGCTCCTGGAAGCACTCGACGAAACCGGCTCCATCACCGCGGCAGCCAAATCCCTCGACATGTCCTACCGCCGCGCCTGGCTGCTCATCGATGAAACCAACCGCGCACTCAAGGAACCCGCGGTCGCCACCGCCGCAGGCGGCGCCAAGGGCGGCGGAAGCGCCCTCACCGACTCAGGACGGGCGTTGATCTCGCTCTATCGGCAGATCGAGGAGACCGCGCTCCAAGCCTGCAAGCCCGAGATCAAACAGCTGCTCAAACTGCTGGCCGGCTGAATACAGGCACGAGCGGCGCGCACGCCGGCAACGCCGGTGCCCCTCTCCGCTCACAGTCTTCGCTTCGCTCAGGGTTCGCTCCGAGGGGCACCGGCGTCGCCGGCTTCGAAGCACTGAGGTCATCGAGGTTCGTGGGGCCGGGAATGCTCGTGCGCGTGGCGAGCAGGCTCGTGTTCGGGCGGCGTCCTTCGCAATATCCTGGGATATATTGCGGCCACTTTCGTATCCATCCTTCGAGGGAATCGCCATGCGCCCGACCCCGTTCAAGTTCGCCCGCCGCGCCGCCGTGCTGACCCTCGCGCTGATGGCCGCCGGCCTCGCGCACGCCGCGGACGTGACCGTCTCCGCCGCCGCCAGCCTGACCAATGCGTTCAAGGAACTGGCACCGGCCTTCGAGGCCGCACATCCCGGCACGAAGGTGCAGTTCAACTTCGCCGCGTCGGACGCGCTGCTCGCCCAGATCGCCAAGGGCGCGCCGGTCGATGTGTTCGCATCGGCCGACCAGGAAACCATGGACAAGGCCCAGCAGCAGAAGCTGCTGGTCGAGGGCTCGCGTCGCAACTTTGTCAGCAACGCGCTGGTCGTGATCACGCCGGTGGAGAACGGCGTGACGCTGAAGTCGCTGGCCGAGCTGCAGCAGCCCGCCGTCAAGCGCATCGCCATCGGCAAGCCGGAAGGCGTGCCCGCCGGCCGCTACACGAAGGCCGCGCTGGAGAAGGCCAACCTGTGGGCCGCCATCGAGCCGAAAGCCGTCTTTGCGCAGAACGTGCGCCAGGCGCTGGACTACGTGTCGCGCGGCGAGACCGAGGCCGGCTTCGTCTACGCGACCGACGCCTTCGTGCTGAAGGACAAGGTCCGCATCCTGTTCAGCGTGCCGACCGAGACGCCGATCTCCTACCCGATCGCCGTCACCAACGGCGGCACGAACGCCGACGGCGGCAAGCAGTTCCTGGACTTCGTCGCCTCGGCCGCCGGCCAGGCGGTGCTGGCCAAGTACGGCTTCCAGAAGCCTTGAATGGCTGATCGGCCGATGACGTCCGGCTGAGGAGCGCCGTCCCCCGTGGAATCCGCCTGGATCGCACTCGCGCTGTCGCTGAAGGTCGCCGGGTGGGCGACCGCGCTCAACCTGGTGCTCGGCGTGGCTGCGGGCTTCGCGCTCGCGCGCCTGCGCTTTCCCGGACGGGAGCTGCTGGACGCGGTGCTGACGCTGCCGATGGTGCTGCCGCCGACCGTCCTCGGCTACTACCTGCTGGTTGTCATCGGCAAGCGCGGCTGGCTGGGCGCCTGGCTGTGGGACACCTTCGGCATCAACCTGATCTTCACCTGGCAGGGCGCGGTGATCGCGGCGACCATCGTCGCCTTCCCGCTGGTCATGAAGTCGGCGCGCGCCGCGTTCGAAGGCGTGGATCCGCAGCTGGAGCGCGCCGGCCGGGTGCTCGGGCTCGATGAATGGGCGCTGTTCTTCCGCGTGACGCTGCCGATGGCCTGGCGCGGCGTGCTGGCCGGCGTGCTGCTGGCCTTCGCCCGCGCGCTGGGCGAGTTCGGCGCGACGCTGATGGTCGCCGGCAGCATACCGGGCAAGACGCAGACGCTGTCGGTCGCGGTCTACGAGGCGGTGCAGGCAGGTCAGGACGACACCGCCAATCTGCTGGTGCTGATCGTGTCGCTGACCTGCATCGTGGTGCTGCTGGCCGCCGGACGCCTGGCCGGCCCGAGGAGTACCGCATGAGCTTCGAGGTCCGGATCCGCAAGCGGGTCGAGGGCGGCGGCCGAAGCTTCGAGCTCGACGTCGCCTTCAGCACCGAGGCCCGGCGCACGGTGATCTACGGGCCGTCGGGCGCGGGCAAGAGCCTGACGCTGCAGGCGATCGCGGGTCTGCTGAAGCCCGACGAAGGGACGATCTACGTCGACGGCCATCCGGTCTTCGACAGTGCGTCCCGCATCGACATGCCGGCGCGGGAGCGGCGACTGGGCTACCTGTTCCAGGACTACGCGCTGTTCCCGCAACTGACGGTGCGGCAGAACATCGCCTTCGGGCTGAAGCGCGGCTGGCGGAATCCGTCGCGCCACGACGGCGGCGAGGCGGTCGACCGCTGGCTCCAGGCCTTCGAGCTGGAGCGCGTCGCGCAGCAGCGGCCGCATCAGCTGTCCGGCGGGCAGCGCCAGCGCACCGCGCTGGCCCGGGCCCTGGTGAACGGGCCGCGCGCGCTGCTCCTCGACGAGCCGTTCTCCGCCCTCGATCCGGACCTGCGCGGCCGCATGCGGGCGGAGCTCGACACGCTGCTCGAGCGCATCGGCATGCCGATGCTGATGATCACGCATGACCCCGAGGACGTGGCGCGCTTCGGCGACCACCGCGTGGTGCTCCGCGACGGCAAGGTGCGCGACGTCGAACCGGAACGATCCTGACAGCACCTGCCCTCCGGACCCGGAGAATCGGGCGTCATGGAGAGCGACGACATGAGGCAGCCAGAGGAAGCCCCCGACCGGAGCCCGCGTCCGGAGGCGGACGGGGTCAGTCATTGCGACCTCGTCATGAAGGGGGCGTGACCAGCGGCGTGATCTATCCGCGGCTGGTGGCCGGCCTGTCTGCTCGATACCGGTTCAAGAACATCGGCGGCACCTCGGCGGGCGCGATCGCGGCCGGGGCCAGCGCCGCGGCGGAGTTCGGCCGCCAGCGCGGCCATGCCGCCGCGTTCGAGCGTCTGGCCCGCCTGCCGGAGGAACTCGGCACCGAATCGCCGGCGGCCCGGTCCCCGGGCGCAAGACCTGGCCCCGGTCGCAGCCGGCTGTTCACGCTCTTCCAGCCGGTTCCCGCCCTGCGCCGCCACTTCGAGGTGCTGACGCGGGCGCTCGGGAAGCCGGCGGGCGCGGCGGTGGCGTCGGTGCTCGCCGGCATGGTGGCGATGCATGGGCTCGTGGCACTCGCGATGGCCGGCGCCGGCGCGGTGCTGCTGGTGCCGTATGCCCGGTTGCTCCTGCCGGACAGCGGGTCCGGCCCGTGGACGACAGCGGCTGCCGTCGTCGGACTGGCGGTGGTGGCCGCGCTCCTGGCGGCGGCCGTGGTCGGTGTGGTCCTGATGCTCTTCACCCGAAGCCTGCTTCGCGGGCTCAGGGACAACGGCTATGGCCTGTGCAGCGGCCAGACGCAGTCGGGACAGACGGGGCAAGCCGGACAGGCCGCGCTCACCGACTGGCTGCATGGCTATTTCAACGAGCTGGCCGGCAAGAGCGTCGATGGACCGCCGCTGAGCTTCGGCGATCTGTGGGGGCCCGACCCGGCGACGCGCCGCATCAACCTCGAGGTGATCACGAGCGCGGTCAGCCAGCAGATGGTCTACAGCATCCCCTTCCGGCCCGGGACGCCGATGTTCTATTACGACCCGGCGGAGTGGTCGCGGCTGTTCCCGCCTGCGGTGATGGCAGCGCTGGCGGCCCCGTTCGACAAGGGGCATGACGGTCCGGTGATCGAGAGCGCCCAGGGCCGGGAGCTGCGCCCGCTGCCGCGGCACGGCGACCTGCCGGTGGTGGTCGCGATCCGGATGAGCCTGAGCTTCCCGCTGCTGCTGTCGGCGGTGCCGCTGTACGCGGTGGACTGGTCGCGCACCGCCAACCAGCGCACGCAGACCGCGGTGCGCGCCGCGTCGACCGCCGAGGAACGCCGCCGCCTGAGACTGCGCGCGACGCGGATCTGGTTCTCGGACGGCGGCATCGGCAGCAACATGCCGCTGCATCTGTTCGACGCGATGCTGCCGCGTCACCCGACCTTCGCGGTCAACCTGAAGCGTCCGCATCCGGACCATGCGATCGAGCCCGAGGGGCCGGGCAACGACAGCGGTCGGACCTATCTGCCCGAGGACGACCGGGGCGGCCGCCTGCGCCACTGGCCGGAGCCCGACCTCGTCGACGGCTGGGAGCAGCAGGCGCCGGACGCGCGGGAGAAGGCGCCGCTGGCGGGACTGACCGGCTTCCTGTGGAGCATCGTCGGCACGATGCAGAACTGGCGCGACGAGATCCTGTTCCCGACGCCGGGCTTCCGTGACCGCATCGTCCAGATCAGCCAGCGGCCCGACGAGGGCGGGCTCAACCTGACGATGCCCGCCGGCACGATCGCCGCGCTGGCGGAAGCGGGCGGCCTGGCCGCCGAGCGCCTGATCGCGCGGTTCCATCCCTTGGGCGCCGAGGGCGGCGCGGGCTGGGACAGCCACCGGCGCGCCCGGCTGACGACCTTCCTCGGCGTGATGCAGCCGGCGACGGTCGGACTGGCCGCGGCGATGGGATCGGGCGCCGGCGTCACCACAAGCAGGGGCACAGGCGCGGGGACGCCGGAGGACTGGCTGCTGCTGCTCGACACGGATGCGCGCTACCAGCGCTCGTCGGCGTTGCGGGCGGAGGCGGCTCGTTTCCTCACCGGTCTGGACGGCATCGGCGCGGCGACGCCGCGCAAGCTGTCGGGCCAGCCGCGCACGCTGGACCTGGGCTCGCTCAAGCCGATCCCGCAGGTGCGCCTGATGCCGCGGATCTGAGGATCGTCCGCGCCTCCGCCCCCTCGTTCCACGGGGGGCGACACGACTTAACGGCGGCTTGATATCGGTGTACGTTCGGGGTGCCAACATCGCGACGCGTCGGGTCCGATCTCCCTTCGGGCCGGCGTCCGAGGAGACAAGAATGATGTCCAACGCGAACGCCCGTGGATCCATCGGCCGGCGGCTGGGTCTGGTCCAGACCGCCGTGCTGGTGATTGCGCTGATCGGATCGGCGATGGGGTATTGGGGGCTGAGCCGCGTGGCGGCGCAGACCGAGGAGATGTACCTGGACGCGATCGTCACCGAGCGCGTGGCGTCCGACTGGTACCGCAACGTGTTCAACGGGGCGACGCGGACGACGGCCATCGCCGTCAGCGCGGACCCGAACCTGGCCACCTTCTTCACGCAGGCGGCCGCGACCTCGACGAAGGTCTCGACCGAGCTGCAGGAGAAGCTGGACCAGCAGCTGACCACGACCGAGGAGCGGGCCAACTTCAACCGCGTGATCGAGCTGCGCAAGACCTACCTGAAGGTCCGCGACACCATCACCGAGGCGAAGAAGCAGGGCGACATGGCGCGCGCGAAGCAGATCTTCGACGAGCAGTTCCAGAAGGCGTCCGGTGAGTACCTGGAAGGCATCCGGGTCGTGGCGCAGCAGCAGCGCGACCAGATCGACAGCGCGATGAAGGCGCTGGCCGAGACGAATGCGCGGGCGCGGATCGCGCTGGTGGTGTTCGGGCTCGTGGCGCTGGTAGCCGGCGGCGCGCTGGCCGTCTGGCTGGCGCGCTCGATCACGCGCCCGCTGGCGCAGGCGGCCGAAGTCGCCGATGCCATCGCGCGTTTCGACCTGACGGGACGCATCGAGACCGACGGCCGCGACGAGACGGGCCAGCTGCTGCGTTCGCTGGATGCGATGCAGGGTTCGCTGCTGCGCCTGATCGGCGAGGTGCGCGGGTCGACGGACAGCATCGGCACGGCGAGCGCGGAGATCGCCACCGGCAACATGGACCTGTCGGCGCGCACGGAGCAGACGGCGTCCAACCTGCAGCAGGCGGCGGCGTCGCTGACGCAGCTCACGGGCACGGTGCGGCAGACCGCGGATGCGGCGACGACGGCCAATCAGCTGGCGGGCTCCGCGGCGAAGACGGCGCAGCGCGGCGGCGCGGTCATGGGACAGGTCGTGGCGACGATGGGCGAGATCAGCGACAGCTCGCGCCGCATCGCCGACATCATCGGGACCATCGACGGCATCGCCTTCCAGACCAACATCCTGGCGCTGAACGCGGCCGTCGAGGCGGCGCGGGCGGGCGAGCAGGGCCGGGGCTTCGCGGTGGTGGCGAGCGAGGTGCGCTCGCTGGCGCAGCGCAGCGCGCAGGCGGCCAAGGAGATCAAGACGCTGATCGCCACCAGCGTGGACCGGGTGGAATCGGGCTCGCGGCTGGTCAGCGATGCAGGCACGACGATGAACGACATCGTGACCAGCGTGCAGCGGGTGACGGACATCATTGCCGAGATCCGCGCGGCGTCGCAGGAACAGAGCGATGGCATCAACCAGGTCAACGCGGCGGTGGGTCACCTGGACCAGATGACGCAGCAGAACGCGGCGCTGGTCGAGGAGGCCGCCTCGGCCGCGGAGAGCCTGAAGGATCAGTCGAAGCGGCTGTCGACGGCGATCGCGGTGTTCAGGTTGACCTGAGGTGGCCGGAGCCGCCCGGGCCGCCCGGTCGGTCCGTGGCGGAATGGCCGGCGAGGATCTCGGCCTCGCGCGCGGGCGCCAGCGTCGCCACCTGCTTGCTGGCGTCCCAGTCCGCCTCTCGCGGTGAGTTCGCCCAGGCCAGCGTGTCGGCGGCGGTCTCCTGGATCGGGCGGGTCGTGAGGCCTGCGGCAGCGGCGCGGGACGCGCCGCCCAGCAGCATGCCGCCGAAGGCCGGGTCCTCTTCGGGCAGCCACAACGGCAACCCGGTCCACGGCGCGACACCGAGCACGAGCAGCATGGCATCCGGCTTCCAGGTGAAGCGGGCGTCGCTGCCGGGCGCGGCGTGGAGGCAGGCGTCGAGCACCGCCTTCATCGACAGGCGCGGTCCGACCGCGTTGAACGTGCCGGTGGTGCGCGATTCCGCGAGCTTGACGCAGAACGCGGCGAGGTCGCGGACATCGATGACCTGCACCGGCCGCTCGGGGCGTCCGGGGGCAAGCACTTCGCCGCCGCGCGCGACGCGCGTCGGCCAATACGTGAATCGACCCGTGGGGTCATGCGGGCCGACGATCAGGCCCGGGCGCACGATCGCGTGCCGGTCGGGCAGCGCGCGGGCGAGCGCCTCTTCAGCCCGGGCCTTGAGTGGCCCATAGCCTTCGTTGCCCTCAGCCAGCGGCGTGGATTCGTCGAAGACGCGATGCGGCGGGAACTCGCCATGCGCCGAGATCGAGGACACGAACACCACATGCGGCGTGCCCGTGTCGAGCGCGGCGACGGTGCGTTCGACCTGCGCCGGGTTGAACGCGGAGCAGTCGATGACCGCATCGAACGCGCGGCCGTGCAGCGCGCTCATGTCGCCGTCGCGATCCCCGATGAGGCGTTCGACCTCGGGGAATAGACCTGCCCCGCGCCGCCCGCGATTCAGTATGGCGACCGTGTGCCCGCGCGCCAGCGCGGCGGTGATGACGTGGCGACCGAGGAAGACGGTGCCGCCGAGGATGAGGAGGCGCATGGCGTTCTGTTCCTTGGTGGGAGTGACCTCAGTGTCCATCTTTCGCGCTGTCAGAACGGGAGCGCCATCCCGCTGGCGCGCGCTGTGTCGAAGAGTTGCTTCGCGAGGTGATAGTCGGCGATGTCATTGGCCAGACTCGTGACGCAGAAGTCGTAAAGGTTGTCTTCGGCGTCGCGATAGACCAGGACGAATTGAGTGCACGACTCCCGCGAGTTCTGGGAAAAGAGCAGCCTCGCGGAGAAGTTTTTTGCCGTGCAGAAGACAGCGTCGAAATAGTCGTACGTCCACGGGAGCTCTCCGGCTTCGGTGCGCTGCACGAGCTCGGAAATGAAGCGGCGGATCTTGTCGGGGAACATGGTTCGAAGACCTCTTGGCGGGTGTGAAGCCAATTCCAGCGAGGACTTGACCTGAGACCGGTCGCGCTGGAACAGAGGTGCGGAACTCTAGGGAAATCCGTTTGCGGAGCAATCGCACAAATGGCGGCACCCGCACGAGCGAATTTGCGTGTCGGTGGGGCCGCCGATGGGGGATTCCGCAAGTAGACCTGGCTGTGGTCCGATCCTTCACCCACCTTTGACGACTGATAGTTTCGGGAGAACCGAATGGCGACAGACCGTCAGCGCATCCTGATTCTCTGCAAGACCTATCCCTCTCCGAGTTCGCGGTATGTCGAGACGTCTTGTGTCGCTGGCATGTCTGAGGACGGCCGGTTGATCCGTCTGTTCCCGGTGCCTTTCCGGCTCGTCGAGGATGACCAGCAGTTTAAGAAGTGGCAATGGGTTCGGGCACGGGTGCGTCGCGCGCAGGACGATGCTCGGCCGGAGAGTCACCGAGTGTCGGTGGATACGCTCCAGCTGGACGGAGAGCCGATATCTACGCGCGATTACTGGATGGCTCGACGTGAGGCCATCAGGAGCGTTCCCGTGTTCGATTCCTTCGAAGCCCTCGACGCGACGCGCGAGACTGAAGGTGTGACGTTGGGACTCGTACGTCCAAGCCGGCTCTTGGGATTGGACATTACGCCGGTGGATAACGCGGACTGGACGGAGGATGAGAAGCTGAAACTGTTGCAGGAGCAGCAGCAGGAGAGCTTGCTCGATCTCCATGAAGAGCGGCGGACGTTGGCTACTCTGAAGAAGTTACCCTTCGACTTTCACTACCGCTACGAATGCCGAACCGAGGCTGGGACTGCCGAGTTCAAGCACAAGCTTGTGGACTGGGAGGCTGGAGCGTTGTACTGGCACGTGCATCGCCAGCATGATTGGCAGACCGCGTTCCGACAGAAATTCGTCACCGAATTTCGCAACCGAGAAGTGCTCTTCCTGATGGGCACCATTCATCGCTTTCCGAAGCAGTGGCTGATCGTCAGCGTGCTATATCCGCCTAGGCTGCCAGACGCGTTGGCACGTCAGCAATCACTGTTTTAGCCGTCAGATGCCGAATGGCCGGCGCGCCCGCATCGTGAGCCGCGCGCGCGACATAGGTGCGGTGGCAGAAGCCGAAATCCGCCTCGAAGCAGACGAGGCAGGTTGTCTGCGCCGATGTCGTCAGCGCCAGGTCTTGGATGACGGCTGTCTGCAGGGCCAGATGTGCGTGAAAACCATCCGTGTAAGCCTGCCAATCGCCGTCGGCCCTGTAGCGGTTCCTCACGGGCTTGGGGCAGCCCAATGCGGGGCGGTGCTCGTAGGCAACTCCGGCCGCAGCGAGCCCTTCCCGGAACGCTGTCTTGGAGAACCCCTTCTTTCGCGACAGCGGCAATTCACGCACGTCAACAACCAGTTGAACGCGAGCCTCCTTCAAGCGCGCGATGAACGCCTCGATGGTCAAGCCCTCATAGCCGAAGGTGTAGAGCGCGGTGGCTGCCATGGTGTCTGCTGAGTGTGCCTTCATCGCGGCGTGCCGATCTTTATCCAGGAGACGGAAATGCGACATGCGGGCCGCGCGCGTCCGGGCGCAAAAAGCCCGGGCGTTGCCGGGCTGTCTGGCTGGGTGAGGCGCTTGTGGATTCCGGGAAATCATGATCGCGACTTCCGGCAGTTCAACGCCGGAAAGGTGGCCTGCTGACCAAGATTTTGGACTCGCTTCCGGATGGCTTCTGGCAAATCGTGAGCGCGAGCATTTGATGTTCCGGCAATACTTGTTCATCAAGCTCTCGGATTTTTCCGCCATTTCGATCGTCCGCGCGGGAGGCAAATATCCCTTCTGGGCTTTACGGATGGGCGGATGGAGCGTGGTGGAGGATCGCCTCAGCTCGGATCTGAACGCTCGCAGCTCCTGCTCCGCCTTTCGCTCAGAAGTTCGTAACGTTGCCTCCCTGAGAGGCGACGGAGTTTTGGCCTGTGAGGGACGCACGGGGTTAGATGAATGCGCAAACCAGCCGCGCCTCTTTCTGTCAAAAGGCACCCAAGGGAGCGCCTCCGCGCGATAAGCTCGGGCGCCATACATCTTTCGCTAGGGAAACTTCATTTTCTTTACGACTGGCCTGTTTTTTCCCCATGCCGGCGCCATCCAAACCGCAAAGCCACGACCGTTTCCCTCTGACAAGAATCTTGGGAAGCGCCGGAAATGTGCGAGTACTTCGAGTGTTGGCCACGGACCGAATGGAGCACTCGGCGTCGCATCTGGCCCGCACTGCAGGCCTGTCACCACAGGGCACCCGATTGATTCTGGAAGTTCTGACTCAGCAAAAGTTGGTGAAGGTGCACGGGACGGGGCGAAGCCAGCTGTACTCCCTGAACAGTGCCAGCCCATTGGCGAACGCGCTCGTTGGGCTGTTTCTCTCAGAGCAGCAACGCTGGGATGGTGTTGTCGCAACTATCCGTGACTTGCTCGCCAAACATGGGGGCCACGTATTGTCAGCTTGGCTCTACGGAAGCGTGGCCTGCGGCGAGGACACGGCGTACAGCGACGTGGACATCGCACTGCTGGTCTCGAATCCGTCAGCGGCCGAAGTAGTCCGCGAAGAGCTCGCGGAATTGGCCTTGGCGCAGCAACTCCGCATCTCAGTAACAGCGTTGACTCCTCGCGACCTAGCCGCTGTGCTACCGGATGACCAGTGGTGGGTTGGCGTCCTACAAGATGGAAGAGTGCTCAAGGGAGTGTCTCCTCACGTCGCCAAGCGCCAAGCTGAGCGAGCGCGCGAATAAGGAACGGCTCGCCAAGCGTTCCCTCGGAGACCGCTTCAGGCTGACTGCGGTCCCCTGTCTTAGCGCCCCAATGACTGCTCCTGCCGTTGGCGGTCATTCGTACTCAAAGTCTTGGACACCAACACGAGGGCGCTCAGGTGGCACGTGGCCAATCTTCGGGCACCAACTTGAGTCCGTCACGCCATCGCTCCCTCAACGAGGCTTGGAAACGGGTGTCATCGCTGAAGTCGGGGTGATCCGTGATGATCACCTGGAACTTGCCGTCCAAGCTGGCGACCACGTCAAAGATCAGGCCGAAGAGGCGCTTCACGGCCTTGCGATCGGCGTCGATTTTCTCCTGAGTTACTCCCTCGCCTGGCACCGTGTCGGGAGAGAAGTGCGCCTGCGACAGCTGGTCCAATAGCAGGAAACATGGCACCGGCCGACCGCGACTCGCGAACCAGGTGTGCAGGGCCAGGTGCGCCACGATGTGATAGCCGACATGGTTCTCGCCACTGCCGATCTCGCGCATCGGCACCGGCCGCTCCGGTGTGTCCGCCACGATGGTCAGGTTGCGAGGGTCTAGGCGCAAGGGTGTATCGGAATACTCCAGGTCGATCTGCTTGGCGTAGTTCCACAGATGCTGGTTGACGTTGGACAGGCAGGACTCCATCTTGGCCTGGATGGTGTCAGCACCGACCGCCTCGTCGAGTAGCACCTCTTGCCGCCGCAGCTCCTTCAGTCGCTCCTGCTGCTCACTGAGGTCCGGCATTTGCGGGATGTTCTCCATGTACAGGCTGATCCGGCCGAGCACCATGGCTCGTCGCGCTTCCATGTCCAAGGCCAGTTGCAGACGTTCGTTGCCCCGCTTGACCGCTGTCAGCAGGACGCGGTTGTCTTCCATGCGGCGCCGCACATCCGAGAGCTTGGTCTCGACATCCTGGATGGCGGTCTCGATGCGTGGAGTCGCCGAATCCATCGCGCCACTGCGTTCGCCGATGTAGTCCTGGGCGGCCCGCAGGTCGCCGATCGACGGAACTTGCGAGGCTTCGGGCAGTCCTTGTAGACACAACGGGCAGGCATGTCCTGGCTGGTCATGCTCGAAGACGCTCACCGCTTGTAGGCGCGCAGTGTGTTCTCGCGCTTCCGCCGAATAGCCCTTCGAACTGCCTTCGAAGCTGCGGGCACGCTCAAGCGTGGACTGCAAGGTGCGCTGCTCCTGCAGGAGTTCACTGCGCACGGTGGAGAGCCTGCGGAACTCGCCGTCGCCGTCGACCTCTGCCGCCGCCGAGGGCACCGGCCTGTTCTGAATCTCGCGGAGTGTGTCGAGCTTTTCTTGCCAGGTTGCGCTATCGGGGAGTTCGCTCATTCCGACCGATTTGGCTTCGGCTAGCAGCGTGTCTGCGCGACCCACGCCATCGCCTCGGATCGCGGCGGCTTCCGCAAGCCGGCGGTCGATCTGACGGATCTCTGAGCGAACGCGCTTAAGCTCCTGCTGATTGGCGACGTAGTCGTCGGTAACTGCACCCAGGAAGTAGGGCAGGGTGTCCTTGATCGCCTGCGCTACGAATCGATCACTGGAGCCATGGAACAGGTGTTTACGCTGCGCGATCTCGTTCTGCGATTGGAAGCAGAACGTGAGCGCATGGCTGATGGTGGCAGCCAGCGCGTCGCGCGTCTGCCCAGCCGGCGGTTCGTGCAGGTAGTCCGACAACCCAGTCCACGAGGCCAGCAGCGAACGCAGTCCCTCTCGGTTGGTCGTCTGGCGCAGCGCCGATGCGGGGGAATGTGGACCTCCGTGTCGGTTTGAACGTAGACCGCCTCGCTGGACTTGCCGTCCCCTGTCGGCAACTGGCGGGCCACAAACGCCTGACCACGCGGTGTCTGCAGCAGCAACGCAAACCAGGCCACGTTGCGGCGCACCTTGCCCTCGGGCACGTCGATCTCCTTAGCCCCAAAGCAGTAGTCGATGATGCCCAGGATGGCCGACTTGCCGGTGCGCGAGTCTCCGGAAATGATATTGACGCGGCCTGGTTCGAAGGGCACCACGCGGTGGCGTCCGTCGTGGCTGTAGATCACCACGGCGCGAATCTGAATCATGCTTGAACTCCCAATAGCGCCAACACGGTTGGGGGCGCGCCCGCCTTGCACAGCCAACGACCGACGAACATGGCCTGGCGCATGCAGTCCCTCACTTCAATGGTCGATGCGCTGAGGTAGGTTTTGATCTTCTTGGCTTGCGATTCGCCGGCGGCAATCCGGCGACCATCCAGCGCGAGCAGCTGGTGCTGTGCGCCGAACAGCAACGCCTCGCGGACCGTCTGCCGCAACACGACCACGCCCTTGGCGACGGCCGATCGCTCCAGCGGGTGATCGTGCACCCAGGTGGCCAGCGAACTCGTGATCGTGCGAGGCAATTGTTCCCGCGTCTGGCCACGCAGGACAAGGCTCGCGCCCACGAAGGCCAGCTCAAACGGCAGTGTCTGTTGGCCAGTGCCGAGCGTCGTTGCCTCCGTGGCGTAGCCACGCGCGAGATGCCACACCGCGACGGCGCAGAACGCGGGGTTGAGCAGGTTGCGCTGCTCGATGGTGCGATCCTGCCAAGCTGTCATGCAGTCTTCCCCTGCGCGGCCGCGTCGAGGACGGCTTTCAGCCGGGTCTCGAACTGTGGATGCCAGCCCACGCGCATATCCTCTGCAAGCATGTGCAGCGAACCGCGGCAGACCCAAGGGACATTGACACCCGAACGGATGGAAATATGGGCGTCTTCTGCCCACTTCAGGAGGGCGCGCCCCGCCTGTGCCATTGCCGCATCGGTAGCGTCCGGGCCGAGCTCGTCGCAGACCTGGCCGTACTGCAGCTCCCATTCGGCCTGCAGGCGCTTGTCGTACTTGTCCAGGTCGGCATCGAACAGCAGGTCGTGGCGGGCCCAGGCAGAGCGTTGCCGGAAGGCTTGCAGATAGCTGGTGATCGCGTTGCGCATGCGCAGCTGGCTACCGCTGACCAGTTCGACCTGTTTGTAAAACGGGCGATCAGCGAATTCCGGCAGTTGTTCTAGCGCGACCATCAGCGCGTCGAGGTCTTCATCGATCGGCAGGGCGTCGGATTTCAGCGATTCCTGGATTTCCGAGATCTGCGCGTCGATCTCGGCGCGAGGGATCCCGCCCTCCGGGTGGACCAGTTCATTCAGCACCCGCTTGAACCACCAACCTTCGAGCATCTGCACCGACAGCGCCTGATGGTTTAGCGAGACATGGTAGAGCTCGGACTGCAACTGCTCTGTAATCTCGACGGCGTCTGGCTGCGACGGGATCACGTAGACCCGTGCCAGCAGGGCTTCGCGCTCAGCTTCCTCCAGTGCGAGGTAGGCCTCGAAAGCCGGCTTGAGCTCGCTGTTGGTAGAACTGGTCGCTGCATGCTTGAGTCGCTTGGCGGCCTCAGCCACGTCGCGGTCGAGGCCCTCTATACCCAGGGCGGCGCATGCGCTTCCGGGCGCGGCCGCAGCGGTGGTGATCAGGAAGCGCGCTGTGCCAAGCGGGATTTCACCGCTGGACAGGCCCACCAGCCAGACGCGCAGTGTCTTCCACAGCTCGGCGCTCAGATCGGTCAGGGTCGCAGCCGCCATAAGCGAATGTTTGGCCTGCAGCACCGCCAGTGGTTCTCCGCCGACTTCGAAACTCACGTCGTCCAATGTCTCCAGGCTGACAACGAAGTCGCTGGTACGGCTGCGCCGGATTGCCCAAAGCAGGGCGAGCCGGACCTGGTACAGGTAGCCCACCATCGACGGCGCTGCGCCGAAGGTGGAGATGCTGGGCGGGATCATGGTGGATGCCTCCTGTCCTGAATTCGAGCTAAGCCACCGCAATGCGCGGCACGCCGGCCTTGTCGAGCAATTCGTAAAGCGGCGCGACCTTCGTTCGCTGGCCGCGCTCGGGCGAGTAGGAGAAGATCACCCGCTGCTTAGCGCGGGTGAATGCGACAAAGAATCCGGCCGTTGCATCGACCGGGTCCTGGGTGTAGCTCCACCAGGCATCGTCATCGAGCCCGACGAAAATGACGGTGTGGTACTCCAGGCCTTTGCTCTTGTGCAGAGTCATCAGAGGGAGCGCGTTGGCGCCCTCATACGCGTCCAGCGCTGCACGCCAGTCCTGCGCTTGCGCGGCGCTGGCCAGCAGGTGCAGCACGACGCTGTTCTCCACCTCGGCGAACCAGTCTCCCTGGCCATAGGGCGCGTGCGTGGCGACTAAGGCGTTTGGATCCAGGAATGCCAGCACCGCCTGGACCATGGACCGGGCTTGCGCTTCGCTGGATGGGGGCTGTGGATGCTGCCGGAGAAATCCACTGGCGAAGCCGTCCAGATCGCGGGCCAGCGCGCGCCGGGCTCGGTCATCGGTGGGGTCAACGCCGCGCAACTCGGCCAACGCATGCTGGGCCTCGCTCCAGCTCGTTCCACCGCTTGCGGCGCAGGCCAGGCGCAGCATCACGAGCACCAACTCCGAAAGCGGCTCCGTCAGCAACTCCTGCAGCATCTGGCTGCCGACATAAGCGGCTTCGTTGCGGACAGGGATGCCTGCGGCGGCGAAAGCGGGCGTAAGCACTTGGGCATAGTCCTCGGTCTTCTGCCGGACCAGCAACACGAAATCGGTGGGCTGCAGGCCGTGCTCGCGCATTTGCCCTGCGACGTAGGCTGCGAGCGTGCTGGCCTCCGCCTGCGTGCTGGTGAAGTCCCAGATGGAACAGCAGGCGTCGGAGATCGCTGACTTGGCCTTGGATTCTGGGCGCGCTGCATTCGCGTCCAGGGCCTGCGCCAGCACGTGCTGAATGCGGACCAGTTCGGGCGATGAGCGGTAGTTGCTGAGCAGCGGGATGCGCTTCGCCGCGAAGGACTGCTCAAGGGCGCCGAACGGGTCATCCATTGCGAGCGCGAAGCGCATGATCTGCTGCTTGTTGTCGCCCACGGCCGTCATGACCGTCGAGGTGCCGAGGAAGATGGTCTGCACCAGATCGAGCTGGGCCTGGGTGGTGTCCTGGAATTCATCCATGAACACATGCGAATAGGTCAGGGCCAGAGCATGGCGTACTGCTGCGTTGATGCGGACCAAGAGCTCGGCCAAGCGGCTGAGCATGGGGAAGGACAGGTAGCTGCGCTCGGCGCTGCGCAACTGTTGATCCCAAAAGCGCTGACCTGCCCAGCGGCCGGCCGTGGTGGTGGGCCAGCCGGCTTCCGGCAGGGTGGCGTCGAGGACATGGCGCCGCTCGAACGCGGCGGCCGGGATGGTCTGAACGGCCGCGGCTCCGAATGGGTTGTCCTGCGCGTGCCCCACACGTCGCAGGAAGTCGATCCAGTAGGCCTTCTTCGGAAACAGGATGCCGTAGTCGGCTGTCGGCCGCCAGCGGTCCGGCAGTGCTTGGCCGAAACGATCGACAAGGCTTTTGGCGAATGCGTCGAACGTCAGGGAGTCAAAGCGCCTCGCGTGATCCGCGTGGCAGCGCTGGCGCACGCGGCGGGACAGATTGCGCGCGGCGTCGCGCTTGAAGCTGATCGCCAGGATGCGCTGCGGGGCGGGGAGGCGCCCGTCTGCAAGAGAAAGGCCGCCCGCTGCGCCAGCAACTCCGTTTTGCCGGCGCCCGGTCCAGCGAGCACCGAACAGTGCTCGCTGGAGTGCACCACAGTCAGCGCATTCGGCTCAAGACTGTCGACGCCCACCGGCAGCCAGTCGGCCGCTGGGATGCGCCGCGGCGGCAAGGCCATGCTCACAGTTGCGACACCTGGGCGGTGATGTGCTGAAGCACACGCTGGAGTACCGGTGGCATGCCGGCACGCAACGCGGGCCGATCGATGTGCGCCAGGGCGCGCAGGTGGGTGGCGGGCTTGCTGTGAGTCAGGAAGTGATAGCGGTAGGCGGCCATGTGAGCGAGGAACGGCTGCGCGTTGCCGGTGTAGCCGGCCAAGCCGGGGCCTGCCGTTCCCAGGACCACCTCGGCGGCGGCCTCGTTGGTCATACGCGGTCCCGTCCCCTCGATGGTGGCTGCATAGGCGGCCGGGAAGGCGTGCAGCATGGCCAGATCGAGATCCAAGGGCCAAGAGAAGAAGACCGATGACGAGCGCTGCAGATAGTCGAGCCAGCCTTCGAGCATCGCACCGTCCCACGTATCCATCGTTGCCAGGCTCTCGTCTGTCAGAATGGAGCCGTCAGACAAGGCCAGGATCTGCTCACGAGGCGTTCCCAATGCAAGCAGTTGCTGCAGCGCGTTCTTGACGCGGCCATGGCCACCGCCATCGCGCCCGAGGTCCAGGTCGAGCAGAGTCGCATACGGAATGCCCAGTCCCTTCAACAACCTCCAGAAGTGGTTCACATGGCGACCACCGAGCGGCACGATGGCCACAAAGGACGGATCGACCAGAAGGTCCAGGGCTTCGGCCAGCCGAGGCAGCACGATGCGCTCGGAGTCACCTTCGACCAGCAGAACGAAACGCGCGAAGTACAGCTCCGGAAAGGCCAGGAATGCATTGCGGACGAACTTGATCGCCTCGACGCTGCCGGCGGGCATCGGAATGGGCTGGACGGTCGACGTACCGCTGGCCGTATCGCGTCGGCAATAGCGCACGTCCTCGGGCGGGATGCGCCCGAGCACCGAGGGCGCATGGCTGCTGACGAAGGCCTGCCCGGCACCTGTCTCCACGAGACTGCGGATTTGCTTCAGGATCCGCGAGAGGTAGTACGGAGTCACGTGATTCTCCGGCTCCTCGACCGCAAAGAGGGTCAGGGCAGGCACGCTGAGTTCCTCGGATCGGAACCCCTCGATCCGGCCTGCCACCGCAGCTCGCTCCACATCGAATACGGCCGCCGCCAGCGCAAAATAGAAGAGGGATTGCTGCCCGTCGCTCAAGGCTTCCAGGCCACGGTCCTGGCCGGCCGGGCCGCGCTTGAACATCACACCGATGCGCGCGATGACTTCCTCGAAGCGTCGGCTGGTCAGGCTGAGCTCCGGCGCGCAGTCGATGTCGCCCTCGTGCAGAGCGCCCCAACGCTGGGACAACGACTGGCTGATCGCCTGGATAGCCTTCTCGCCGCCAAACGCGGTCGTCAACTGTTCCGTGGCAGCGTTGACCGCAGACTGCGTCCCTGCTGACCACTCGATCGCCCTGAGTAGCCGCGCGGCCAGAGCCCCTGTCGTGGCGCGGATCTGCGTGGCTGCATCGCGGCTGGCTGGCGTGTAGAACAACTGGATCAATCCACGGTCGGAGGGCGCTACGGGGAAAGCCTGGTCGTCGCGGACGACCGGCTCGGCGGTCCCGATCCAGCTCAGCTCCTGGCTGACAGTACCTTCGGCCGTACCGTCATCATCCCAGCGTGCGCGCAGTCGCAACCGGCATAGCGGAGTACCACCGGGCCGCTCCACCCGTACATGACGGAATACGGGAGCCACCGTTTCCGCGGTGGCGCTGCCGTCCACCAACTCCGGCAAGCTCATGCGCACATCGATGGTCAGCGCCCGCGATTTTGGGCGCTCGGTTTCGGTGGGTGGCACATGGAAGTCAGAGAGAACGACGGTGCGCAGTGCTCGGGTCACCCCGAACAGGCGCATCAGGGCTTGGAGTGCCGCGGTCTTGCCGGAAGCATTCGCCCCGACGAACCCGGTCAGGCCCGGGCTGAGATGGATGACCGTCGGGATGGGGCCATAACACCGGAACCCGGTGATGGTGACACTTTCGACATACATTGGCACCGCTCCCTGGTGGCCTTTATTGTTTATGCGCGCCAGATCTACTGTCGACATCGCAATGCACTTTCTAGCGCTACTCGATGTTAGCAAGTCAATGCGCGCGTTCGCCTCAGCGCAATTTGAGCTGGCGAACCCAACGATCGCAAGGCGTTAGATACCGCACATTGGCCCCACCAGGGTGAAGGCCCGCAACCGCTGCGATGTCGCCGCAGCTTCAGTCTGACGGCACGGCGTTCAGCTGCGGCGACCATTGAGCGGATGGCGTCGGGCCGCAGTTCACCAGCGACGCGGCCAAGGCCGCGCTCCAAGAGATGACGCGCTGCAACGACTCGGCGAGCAGTCTCCGACAGCCAACGGCTTGTTCGCTCGTAGAAGACGAAGATGAACGCTTCAAACCTTGGCGCCCCGATTCCCTAGAACAAGGGGATGCTGGTACCGATTTGAGGCGGTACACGGCATTGGGTAGTGCTCACGTCCCGTTGCTGCGGTCACCCTGGCCTGCCGCCAACACGCGGCGCGTCCCCAACACCTGCCCAGCTCGCGCCGCGATCAACCGCATGCCGCTTTCAATCGACGCAGCTGTGCGGCTCCAGCGGACCGAAGGCATTGCGCAGGTGCTCCTTTAAATCCAACTTGTGCGCCTTGTTGAACTCGGTGTCAGGCAGCTTGAGATAGGAGACATGCGCATGCCACTCCCCTTCGTCAGGGGCGTGCTCCAACCGGAACCCGTGGCCGTTGACTCGGATTGCTCGGATCGCCTCCGCGGTAGCCGTGATGGCTCCGACATAGGTGTAGGACGGCTTAGTTGGACGCTTGACGGCCTGCCGCTCGCAGCCCATCTGGTGAACCTGTGCGATGCCGGGCACGTAGCGCCGCCAGACCACGGATTCAGGTTCGTCGCGGGGGAATTCGAAGAGGCGTTGCTCCTCGAACTCTTGTTCCGCCGGCTTCCACTTGTGCGGAGCGTCGATGTGCCGGCTGACCTGATCCTCGGGTGGAATCTCCTCGACCATACCGAGTTCGGCTTACCGAGGGATCGCGCTCAGGACCTCCGTGGGCAGAATTCCATCGAAGGGTATGTCGGCCAAGTGAATCGCCTCAGCAGTGCCGGAATTGGCGACAGCGTGCAGCACGTTGTCGACAACCATCAAGAGCGTGCGCCCCTTGCCTTCGACCGCCCACGTCATCAAGATGCCACCGTCGTCAACGGCCACCTTGGGAAGTGCAGCCTCTGCAGGCAGCGACGACAGCAAGGTCGTGGCGGCTTGCTGGGTGGCCTTCGAGACTTCCTGAGCGGCTGCGAACTGGAAGAACATACCTTGGATGATTCGCCGCTTGTCTTCTGCGGCCGCGACCGCAGAAGTGATGACGACGCCGGGCAAGGCCTCTGTGCTGGGCGGGGCCAGCTCGATTTCGCCTCGCGAGACACCTGCATTGCGGGTCGTAACCTTCTGCCAAGCACGGCGGACTGCACCCTGCGCCGGTAGCTCGGGTCTCCAAGATGTCAAAACGGCTTCCATTAAGCGGTCCTCCCCCAAAGCTCATGGGCTTCGGATGTAGTTAGGTCGGCGAATCCATGAGTGATCCACTCATGCGCCAAATCGAACCAGCCCTTGCAGCCTTCCTCAGAAGCCTCCTTGGGGAGGCCACGAGCGGTCAAGTCAAGGCGCAGGGCTTTTTCGCCCGTCTGTACTTGGCGAGCAGACAGCGCGTTCACATGCAAGCGGCCGCAGTTATCCGGTAGCAGGAACTGGTCGCGGTAATTCAATGCTTCCGACACCGGCAGAAACCTGGAGTCAGGAGCCTCGCGCCGATGATCCCGAAGGAAGTGGCTGTGGCCCAACAGCACGTTGTGGTACGTCAACTCAAGTTGGACTGCAACCGGCGCCCCTAAGCCCTGCTCAGCCAGGAAGTCGCGGTACTGGTGCCACTGCTTCCAGAAATCTGCGATGACAGTGTCGTATGAGGGGTAGTGCTCATCGAGGCTGTTGCGCTTCCAGTTGAAGATGAAACGGTCTTCCTGCAGCTGGAGCAGATGCGTGCCGACACTGTTCAATAGCCAAGTGCGGCGAAGCTCCGGCATGTCCAGGATTTCGTACTGAACATTGGGTGCGCCGTCAGACGTCTCGAACAAAGCGGTGATCGGCGCCGCATCCTCACAACGCGGGAACTCGTGGCGAACGCGCGACCAGTACAGTCCGGCGTGTCCAGACTTGAGGGGCTTTTCCAGCCGGAACGTAACGCCACATGACACCTCCACCACTGGAGGCTTTCCAAACTTCACCGGCTTTCGGGTTGTGGCGCTCATCAGGCTCCTCTTGTTTGGCGGAAGTCTACAGACCAAACTGTGCAAAATGTTGTGGATAACCTGTGTGCAGAACCCATTTTGGTGTGGATAACTTTATATAAGGTGTCCTAGGGTGCAGGAGTAGGGGAATTTACCGGCCGCACGATGAGCGTGGACGTCGATCAACATGGCTTGGATGGGCGTTCACAAAGATGAACCATCTCGTTCGATACCAGTCGATGCTGGAAAGATAGCGGTCCTGCAGCCCGCCCGGAGCCCTCTGCCGTTCCGAACGCCGCCGCCCGCACACCAAGCCTGATTGAGCGTACCCAGTCTGAAGGGACAACAGCTTGTGTCAGGCTGGCAATGCACCGTTGTGCCCGACAGACCCGCTCCGGGTTGAAAGCCCCACCGTCTGCAACCGCTGCAAGACGACCCAGTACTAGGCTGCGGGCTGCTACGAGCGCTGGACATGCGTTCCTCGCTTTGAGGCATTGCGACAGCACCTTTAGCAATCACTGCCCTACGAGACACCTGCCCATGCACCCGACAGACTCGTCCATTGATGATGGAATTGCCTCCGTCGCGAATGGCCTCACTGACCGATCTCCACGCTCAGGTTTAGTCGCACCGGCCCCCTCATCCGACTCAACGAGCGCCGGCAGGCAACTATCAGCGCCGGCCCAGCCTTTTCGCCAGGTCCAATCCGCGAGCCCTCGACGTCGCTCTCAGTTCTGGCGTGGACTTTTCTGTTGTCGGGATGTCGTCATCCACAATTGCTTCGGCCCGGATCTGCGCCAGATCGCCAGGATCAGTGCCTTCGGAGCATTTCGTGATCCATGCGAGGAACTGATCGGCCTTTACTTCAAGCCGCTTACGTTCGGAGGCGTTGCGGATTTCTCCCTTGTAGCCGCCCGCGGCGAGCAGACGCTCGATAAATGGTCGGCTGAAGCCGCTGAGTTTCGCGGCTTCCAACGTCGTGATCCAGCGCGAGGGGTCGAGGGGTTTCATATCGTTCCTTCACCAGCGATTCCCCGCGGATCGGCTTCAGGTGTCGCGGCCTTGAAATCAGACCAGGGGAGCGCTTTTTGAGCCTACCTTGCGCTTGTGTCGCGGCCTAGATCCCAGCCCCGAGCTAGGCTGACCCGTCCCTGCCCCTTCGATGACTCGCGGCTAGCAACGCACTCGGAGCTAGACAAGGCGCCGTCTTCGCTACTCAGGCCAAATGACTGCCAGCCTGTGCGAGCGCGGTCCGTCCTAGCTGGTTGATTTGAGAGGCGAGTTCGTTCATCCGCGAGCCGGGACCCAGATTGAATCCGATGAGCATCCATAGGATGGGGCCCGCGATCACGCAAGCGATGGCGCTGATGACCGCGTAGCCGAGTCGTTGATCAAATTTCCCGCCTGCGCCCATGAGCACGAGCAGCCCGATGACAAGCGCCGGTAAGAGCGTCCACATCAGAAAGCTGCTCACCGTGCCGATCTGGAAGCGCCACGCACGCAACGCAGTTCCCAAGACCATGACATCGCAGACCGCGTCGCCGCTGGTGTGGTTCATGGCGCCAAAGATGCTGGCATCAGAGCTACCCGCAGGAGCGCCGAAGAGGATTGAGACGTCGTGACCTTCTCGCGCCGGAAGTTCGAAGCCGCCGAGCTTGTAGAAGCGCTCTTGACCTCGGTCGTCCTGCAGCCAAAGACCCTGCCTGGTTCTCACGGTAGTGGTGATCGAGCCCGGCAGCGCGACATCTTTCGAGAGCACCAGCGGGTCTCCCTGAGTCACCGTCACGCTCCGACTCGTTTTGGCCGACACGACCGTTCCGGTCACCGTGGCCAAGCGGATTCGCTGGCCGTTATCGAGCGTGAATTCTTTGAAGTCCATGATCGCGCATCCAGTTCACGATGACGATTGTGACTTAAAAGCGGGTGACGCATAGGCGGCATATGTGAAGACTTCCACAGGTGTCTTCACCTCGTCGTCAGCTCAAAGAGATCGACGTCAGCGCGCGCGAGCAGCTGGCGCTCAACCTCATACGGTTACGGGCGGCGAAGGGGTGGTCTCAGGAAGCGCTGGCGCTTGAAAGTGGGCTTCACCGCACATTCGTAGGCCATCTGGAGCGCTTGCACAGGAATGCGTCCATCGACAACGTTGAGCGATTAGCAAGGGCGCTCGGTGTGCCGATCCGTGACCTTTTCGCTCCCATATTTGGAGACAGAAGTACTGACGGTTGAAGCTGGGGACCGAGCCCTGACGCACAGTACGATGCTGCGACCTCAACAAGCCAGGTAGCGAATGTCTCAGCTCGATGTATCCCGCCTCTCCTACGCCGAACTCGTTGCCCTGCGCACCGAGCTAGAAAAGCAGATCGACGAGAAGCGCGGTGAAGAACTCAAGGTGATCGTGGACGGGTTCGCGAAGAAGCTGGTGGCGGCCGGCTTCTCGGTTGCTGAGGGCATCGACGCTCTAGAGCCGTACGTAGCGGCTGGCGACAAGGGAGCTCGAAAGTCGGGCGCTCAAGCTTCAGTCCTGTACCGCGATCCCGCCAATCCATCCAATACGTGGAGCGGACGCGGCAGAGCTGCCAAGTGGCTAGCCGACTACGAAGCTCAAGGCCGCAACCGCCAGGAGTTCAAGGTCGCAGTTTGATGGTCGCGCGAATGGCAGCGACCCCGGACAGCCGTCACCCTAGGCCATGGCTAGCCCCGCTCGCCGGACCCAGTCTGCCGAGTCCCCAACCTAGACGGAATCTGAAGGAGAGCTGGTTCATAACGAGCACGCTTACCTCACCATAAAGCCCCTGTACGTTGAGCCATTGCGGGGTGGTGTTGCAGAGTGCTCTTAGTGGGAGGAGAGGCGATGGGACTGCCAGTTTGGTTTCAGGTTCTGGGCTTGGTGGGCACCGCGCTGACGGGCGCCATTGCGAGTTGGAAAGTGATCCGGGACCTGATCGGTCAAGGGCGCACTTCGCTCCGAGATGAGTACCGGTTTGCCAAGGAGTTCTTCGACGCGGTTGGCAAGCCGGGCTTGCATCCGCTCGCGTACGACCTGGGCCATAAGGCCATCGCTGGCGACGCCCAGATCGGGGCGGAAGAGGTCGCATATTTGCTGTCTCTGCCCCAACCACGAGCCGCCATTCGGACCTACATCGTGGCCCGGACGTTGCTCCAGTTTCATCAGACGGCCGTCGACTCGAAGATTTCGTTCAAGAGGTCGAACGGGAATCCCTCAAGGCGACGCGTGAAGCGCGGGCTCTTCGCCGTTGGTTACTTTGCGACCTATATGCTCGGCTTCTCCCCAATATTCTTGCTCTTGTTGGACTTGCTGAGTGGGCAGATGGCGCTGGGCTTGTTCATCGTGTCCGCTCCCACATTTTTCCCGACTGCATTTCTGTGCTTGCGCGCCGCCACGAGGATCCGCAGAGGCGAGGAACTGCTCGCCATGCAGAGCGGCCGACCTGCCCCTGGCCCCCTCCAGCTTGTTCGTTGAAGCATCCATCGAAGCGGCCACGACCTCATCATGTGGCGCCGAGGCGAAGAAATGCCCAGCGGCTACTGGCGACGTAGCTGACGCCGGCCACGAGCAACAGCACGAGCGCAAGCACGGTCGCGTAGCTGAGCTCCGTCCAGCGAAGCAGTGCTGCAAATGACGCTTGATTGAGGCACAAACCTGCAAGCGAAACCAGTAGGAATCGTGGCGCCGACCGCTGCATCTCAGCTCCCCTGGAAGCAAACGTCCAACGCTGGTGGCCGAAGAATGACACCCCAGCAGCGATCGACCAAGCGATCCCGTTCGCAGTCAACGGAGGCAGCCCCAACAAGGAGATTGCCGCCGTACCTGTGATCCAGTGGATCAGGGTCGCTGCGCACCCCACAGCGATGAATCGGAGTGGCTGTCCGGCGCTCCTGCTCCCGGACGGTTCAACAGGTTTCCGAACCATGAGCGCGGTCCAGTTTCAATCGTCCGAGTCCGCCATGACCTTGTCGGCGACCGCCTGAGCGTCCTGCAGCATCTCCGCGAGATGGGCTTCACTTTCGAAGCTCTCCCCATAGATTTTGTAGAGATCCTCAGTGCCTGAGGGACGCACAGCCACCCAACCTTGGTCTGTTATCAGTTTGACGCCTCCGATGGGCTGATCGTTGCCCATCGCATGGGTTTGGATCATCTTGATGTCGGCGCCGGCAAGCGTGCGTTGCTGGAAGTCTTTCGCCGCGGATTTCGACAATCGGTCCCGCTGCTTGGCAGTTGCCGGCGCATCCACCCGATCGGACCAGGTGGTGCCCATGATGGTGCTCAGGGTCCGGTAGTACAGACCCGGATCAGCTCCAATGACTGCTGTCATCTCGGCGGCAAGCAATCCCGCCACGATGCCGTCCTTCTCCGTGGTCCACACCATGCCGTCGCGTCGCAGGAAAGACGCGCCCGCGCTCTCTTCGCACGCGACCGCCAGCCGATGTTCGTGGAGTCCTTGCGCGAACCACTTGAAGCCCACGGGTGTCTCCACGACCTGACGGTCCATTCCGTGTGCTATGCGGTCAATCATGGCGGTGGTCACCACGGTCTTGCCAACTGCCGCCGTGACGGGCCATTGAGGTCGATGCATCAACAGATAGTCCGTTGCCACGCTCAGGAAGTGGTTTGGAGGCAGCAGGCCGCTGCTGGGACAAACGATGCCATGTCGGTCATGGTCGGTGTCGCACGCGAAGGCGACGTCGAAGACCGAGCTGTGACGAGAGAGCTGTGTCATCGCGTAGCGCGAGGACGGGTCCATGCGAATCTTTCCATCCCAGTCCAGAGACATGAACGAGAAGGTCGGGTCCACGGTGTTGTTGAGCACGGTCAGCGGGATGCGATAGTGATCGGCCAGCGCCTCCCAGTACTTCACGCCCGCGCCTCCCATCGGATCCACGCCCAGACGCACGCCGGAGGAGCGGATGACCGGCAGGTCAATCACCTGGCCCACGGCCATGACATAACGCTGCAGGAAGTCGTAGGGGCGAGCCGCGCCGGACATCAGCGGTCGCGGCACCTGCACGCGACGGACGTGCTTGCAATGCTCCGCGAGATGCTGATTAGCAAGCTCTTGAATGGCAGAGGCGGTGCGGCTGTCCGCCGGTCCGCCGTGTGGGAGGTTGTATTTGAATCCGCCGTCTCTCGGCGGATTGTGGGACGGGGTGATCACGATGCCGTCCGCTTGTGCGCCACCGTCATGCAGCCGGTTGAACTCCAGGATGGCCAAAGAGACCGCGGGCGTCGGCGTGAACTGTCCCGACGGGGCGATGCGGGCATCGATGCCGTTGGCGGCCAGCACCTCCAGCGCGCTGGTGCGCGCGGGAAGCGACAGCGCATGCGTGTCGATGCCAAGGAACAGGGGGCCGGTGACGCCCATCTTTCTTCGATGGTCGCAGATCGCCTGTGTGATCGCCCAGATGTGGCGCTCGCTGAACGCGCCGTCCAGGGACGAGCCGCGGTGTCCAGAAGTGCCAAAGCTCACCCGCTGCTGAGGATCCTCGAGATCCGGAATGACCGAGGCATACGCGTTGAGCAGCTCGCTCACGTCGATGAGATCCTGAGGTTGCGCTGGCTCGCCGGCGCGGGGAGAGATGTGTGAGTTCATCGATGGACCTCTATTGGAATTCGGGACGAATGCAAGGCTCGGATGCGCGCAGCTGCAGTCCCTAGCTGTCAGTCTTGTAATCCCCCGGTCAGTGTCCGGCGGGGATGACGGTTTCACAGTTCAGACCCTTGCCGGCAATCGGCGTGTCCAGGACGTGGCCATGACGGCAATTCCCCAACTCCGCAGTTCGCGGCCCCACTTCGCCATAGTCCTGCTGTGCGTGGCGCTCTTCCTGTTGGGATGCTCGACGCCTCAAGTGCCGAGGGATCTCGAAGTTCAAGGCTGGCGACTTGCGACGCTCTGGTCCGTTAGGTCGGGGGCGGAATTTCAAGTGCCCGCAGCCACGTTGGATTGCCGGAGGCTCGAGGACAGTACCGCGCAGTACGCCCTTGTGAGCTATCGCAGCAATCACCGCAGTTGGATCCTGCTGATGCCCGCTGGCGGCATCGCGACGGTGGAGAAGCCGAGGTTCGTGTACGTCAAGCCCAACGAGTGCAAGGCTCCCGTCGAATACGACGAGGCAGGGCCGGTGCCCATCGCGACCGATGTCAACGCCGCGGAGCGATCAGCCCGATGAGGCCGGCACGGCCGTGCCGCAGTTCGGGCAGAACTTGCTGTCGGAGCCCAGCGGCGCCGCGCAGTTTCCACAGGCCATCGGTCGCAACGAGAAGCCGCATTGCTGGCAAAAGCGTGCTCCCGCCGCATTCGGTGTGCTGCATCGCATGCAAGCGACAGTGGCATCGCTTGAGCGGGCCGCGGGCACTGTCGTCGGCTGGCCCCAACCGGAATGCCGGCTGCCGTGCGAGTCGTGGCCGTAGTCACTGCGGCGGTGATGGCCGCCGCGGTGGTCGTTTCCGCCGTGACCTCCGCTGTGGTGACCACTGAACAAGCGGCGAAGGATGGACATGGTTGCTCCGATGCATCGAGGTTGGGAGTCCAGCCGCCGCGACGGCAGGCCGGTGTGTCGCCATCATGGAATCCACGCCTGGGCGCTGGCCTGACGGAGCGATTACGGAGTTGTCAGGAACCTCGCGCGGCCTTGTCCGCCCGGGTGACGCGATCAGATCAAAGAGGAGCACCGAATGACAGGACCAGTGAATTGGATGGAGGTGGCGTCGCACGTGATGGACCTGGGCATCGCCTACGCGCTTGCGCTACCCATCGGTTGGGACCGGGAGCGCAAGGAGCGCAGCGCGGGCATTCGAACCTTTCCGTTGGTGGCCATCGCGAGTTGCGGATTCGTGCTGGTGGCGATCCGCATCCTGGGCATGGACTCCATCGGCCAGGCGCGCATCCTCGAAGGTCTGATCACGGGCGTGGGGTTCATCGGCGGCGGTGCCATCCTCAAGCAGGCCGGACGTGCATCGGGCACCGCCACCGCCGCCAGCCTGTGGGCGACCGGCGCAGTCGGAGGTGCCGTCGGCTATGGCCTTTACGACATCGCCGTGATTCTGAGCATCGTGACCTACGCCACGTTGCGATGGATGGCGCCGCTCAAAGAGGTCGCCCGTACTGATGGCGGGTCCGACGAGACGGGTGAAGGAGCGGATCCACCCAGGACCGCCAAGTCGCTTCGAAGCTGACAGTTTTGTAATCAATCGGCACGGTTTGCTGGAAGGTGCCGACTTCTAAAGTTCACTCCGCGATGAACGTTCTGTCTCCCTTTATCGAGGGAAGCGTTCGCGAACAGGAGTACAGAAAAGTGAAGGTTTCCGTGTCGATCCTCTCCGCCGTTGCCGCCGTGATGCTGACCGCTGGCGCCAGCCAAGCCGCAACCCAATCGGAACTGCTGATGAACGGCCGTTCGCCTCATGGCCTGCCTGTGAGCGGCGCGAAGGCTGACAAGGTCGTCGATGTTACGCGTGGTGGTTCCATCAACGTGGACTGCGGCCAGGTCGTGGAGTTCCGCGACGGCGGCAAGACCTTCTCGTGGAAGTTCGACTCCGCGCAGCACCGCGCCGTGAACCTGGCCAACATTGCGCCTGAAGGCTTTGCTAACGCGAACTTCACGGTCCATGTGAGCCGTAACGAGTCCGAGGGCAGCTAAGTCCGCGCGGGCTATGCCCGAATGCCGACTGATGTCCCCTAAAGGCTAGATCGGCGGTTCCCACGAGCCGCCGATCTCACTAGACTTCCCTCCCATGCGCCGCTGGCTGTCCATCCTCTTGCTGGTCCTGCTGCCCTTCCAGTTCACCTGGGGTGTAGCAGCTACCTATTGCGAGCATGAGACTTCTAGCGAAGTGCAGCACTTCGGCCACCACGTGCATTCGCACGCAGAGGGCGCGCATCAAGCGCAAGGCAAGAAGCCGTCGCCTGGTGACAAGGCCAAGTCCAAGTTCGGTCTCGACAGCGACTGTGGCACCTGCCACCTGAGCGCCGCCAAGCCCGTGTCCGCGTTGAACGTGTCACTTGCAGACCCGGCTACGCAGGTCATGAGTCCCAATGCGGACCTGCGGTTTTCCAGCCAAGCGCCGGACCACCCCGAACGCCCCAATTGGCGCATCGCCTGATTCGGCGAACGCAGCGGGCTCGTCTCCCCAAACCTTTCTAGCGGCACGCGCCGCGCTGCCTTCGTCGAATCCTTCGAGTTGTTTCCACAACCCTGGAGTTTTCGATGCGCAGATTGCTTGTGCCGCTGGCTTGTGCGGCACTCTTCCAAGTTCAAGCCTTCGCCCAATCCGGCGAAGTCCGTCCCGCCGCTGCTGCGGCTTCTGACGTCTCGGCGGTCGCGCCGAATGGCGGCACCCTCTATCCCCAGACCGGGTTAACGCTTGATGGAGCGGTGCAGACCGCTCTGCGGCAAAACCCGGTACTTCGATCCTTCGGGTACGAGCTGGAGTCCAACGACGGCGCGATCCGCCAGGCGGGCCTGATCCCCAATCCGACCCTGGGTCTCAGCACTGAGGACACCCGCAAGGCCACGCGCACGACCCAGATGACCCTGAGCCAGACGATCGAGCTGGGTGGCAAGCGGTCTGCGCGGGTGGAATTGGCCCAGCGTGACCGAGACGTTGCCGCGCTGGCGCTGGAGACCCAGCGCGCGGAAGTGCGGGCGGGCGCCATCCAGGCCTTTTTCGAGGTGCTGATCGCGCAAGAGCGGGTCAAGGTCGCGCAGGAATCGCAGCGGATCGCTACGAGTGGCGCCGACGCCGTCGGCCGCCGCGTGACGGCGGGGAAGGTGTCGCCGACCGAGGAGACCCGCGCCCGCGTGGCCGAGTCGACCGCTCGCATCGAATTGCGATTGGCGCAGGCTGATCTCGCCGCGTCGCTCAAGGCGCTCAGCGCAGTGATGGGCGTCCCGCAAGGGTCCATCGCCTTGGTCGACGGCAGCCCTGACGCGTTGCCGGCACTCCCCGGAGCGGACAGCCTCGGCGACCGCATCCAGAATTCGCCGATCCTGCGCCGCGCGCAAATGGAGGTGCAGCGCGCGGAAGCGGCCTTCAATCTCGAACGGGCCCGCGGCGTCCCCGACGTCACCATCGGCCTGGGTGCCCAGCGTGCGCCTGACGTCGGCCGCACCCAGCCGTTGATCAGCGTGTCGATCCCGATCCCGCTGTTCGATCGCAATCAAGGCGCCCAGTTCCAGGCGCTGCGCAAGCGCGACGCGGCCCAGGCCCTCGCCCAGGCTGAAGAGCAACGCCTGCGCTCGGAGGTCCTGCAGGCGGTCGATCAGCTCGATGCCCGCACGGACGAGCTCGAGGTCCTGCGCCGAGACGTGCTGCCGGGCGCCCAGACGGCCTACGACGCGGCGCGTCGCGGTTTCGAGCTCGGCAAGTTCGGGTTCCTGGATGTCCTCGACGCCCAGCGCACCTTCTTGCAGGCGCGCGGCCAGTATTTCACCGCGCTCTCGCAAGCGCACCGCCTCTCCGCCGAAATCGACCGCCGGCTCGGCAGCGCCGACGCTCGTCCCTGAATCACGACACATCAACGAGTTTCCAAATGACTTCCAAGAACGAACTCAAGGAACGCCTGCGCTCCGGCACGGGCAAGAAGCAGGCGATCGCCATCGCGGTGGTCCTTGCGCTGGGCGTGGCTGCCGGCGTCGGCATCCTGGCTTCCGGCGGCAAGTCCGGCGGCGAAGAGTCGCATGCACACGAGGAAGCCAAGGGCCACGAAGATGGCGAACACCATGGTGAGGCCAAGGCGGGGGTGAAAAGGGCCACGACGAAGCCAAGGGTCATGGCGACGGCGAGCATCACGAGGAAGCCAAGAAAGGCAGCCGCGGTGGAGAACTCATCTCCAAGGGCAACGTGACGCTTGAGGTACTGCTGTCGGAGGATCAAGGCTCCCCGCGTATGAAGCTGTGGGTGTCGCAGGCTGGCAAGGACGTCGCGCCAGGCCAGCTGCAAGTCACCGCCCAAATCAAGCGTCCGAGCGGCGACGAGCAGAAGCTGAGCTTCACAGCGCAGAAGGACGCGCTCGTCAGTGCGCAGCCGGTGGATGAACCTCACGTCTTCGACGGCGTCATCCAGGTAATCGTCGGCGGCCAAACGCAGTCGTTCCCGTTCTCTTCGAGCGAGGGCGTGATCGCGTTGAGCGCGGAGCAGCAGAAGTCGTCGGGCATCGTCATCGAAGCCGCCAAGGCTGCGACCTTGACGGCCAGCTACCAACTGCCGGGCGAGGTCAAGTTCAACGAGGACACTACCGCCCACGTCGTGCCGCGCGTCGCCGGCGTTGTCGAGGCGGTGCCCGTCGCCCTGGGCCAGGTGGTCCGCAAGGGTCAGGTGCTCGCGGTGGTCAGCAGCACAACGGTCTCCGACCAGCGCGCCGATCTGCAAGGTGCTCAGAAGCGCCTGCAACTGGCCAAGACGACGTACGAACGAGAGAAAAGCCTGTTCGAGGCGAAGATTTCGCCGCAGCAGGACGTTCAGGTGGCCGAGCAAGCGATGCGTGAAGCCGAGATTGCGGTCGCGAACGCCCGTCAGAAGCTGCAGGCCGTGGGCGCCACGATCGACAGCGGCGCACTGAACCGCTACGAGCTGCGCGCGCCGTTCGACGGCACCATCGTCGAGAAACACATCGCGTTGGGTGAGCAGGTGCGTGAAGACGCCAATGTGTTCACCGTGGCGGATCTTCGGACGGTGTGGGCGCAGATCAGTGTTCCGGCGAAAGACCTCCCGCTGGTGCGCGTGGGCGACAGCGTGACAGTGCGCGCCGCAGCCTTCGAGCAGTCGGCGATCGGCAAGGTCGCCTACGTGGGCTCCCTCATCGGCGAATCCACCCGCACCGCTCAGGCGCGTGTGACCTTGGAGAACCCCAAGACGGCGTGGCGTCCGGGCCTCTTCGTCAATGTCGAGATGAAGAGCGAGTCGTTCGAGGCGCCTGTGACGGTCACCTCCGAGGCCGTGCAGACCATGGAAGAAAAGCCCGTCGTCTTCGTCAAGACGAGCGGTGGCTTCGTGGCGCAGCCCGTCAAGGTCGGCCGCACCGACGGCAAGCGCGTCGAGATCGTCCAGGGCCTGAAGGCCGGCGTTCCCTACATCGCCGTGGGCAGCTTCATCGCCAAGGCCGAGGTGGGCAAGTCCACCGCGTCCCACGCTCACTAAAGAGATGACGCAACATGTTTGAACGCATCATCCGATTTGCCATCGAGCACCGATGGCTCGTCATGCTTGCCGTGCTCGGCATGGCGGCGCTCGGCGTCTTCAGCTACCAGAAGCTGCCCATTGACGCCGTGCCCGACATCACCAACGTGCAGGTCCAGATCAACACGGGCGCGCCCGGCTATTCGCCGCTAGAGACCGAGCAACGCGTCACCTATCCGATCGAGACGGTGATGGCCGGCCTGCCGGGTCTGCAGCAGACCCGTTCGCTGTCGCGCTACGGCCTGTCCCAAGTGACCGTCATCTTCAAGGACGGTACCGACATCTACTTCGCCCGCCAGCTCGTCAACGAGCGAATCCAGTCGGCCCGGGATCAGTTGCCGGAAGGCGTGACGCCCAACATCGGCCCCATCTCGACCGGCCTGGGCGAGATCTACCTGTGGACGGTGGAAAGCGAGCCGGGTGCGAAGAAGCCCAACGGCGAGCTCTACACGCCCGCGGACCTGCGGGAGATCCAGGACTGGGTCATCAAGCCGCAGCTGCGCAATGTGACCGGCGTGACGGAAATCAACTCCATCGGCGGCTTCGCCAAGGAGTACCACGTCGCCCCGGATCCGTCCAAGCTGTCCTCGTATGGCCTCACCCTCAGCGACGTCGTCACGGCGCTCGACCGCAACAATGCCAACGTCGGCGCCGGCTACATCGAGCGCCGCGGTGAGCAGTACCTGATCCGCGCCCCGGGCCAGGTCCGCTCCATGGAGGACATCGGCAACATCGTGCTGCGCAACGCCGGAGGTGTTCCGGTCCGCGTGCGCGACGTGGCGACAGTGGAGATCGGGCGCGAGCTGCGCACCGGTGCCGCCACGGACAACGGTCGCGAAGTTGTGCTGGGCACCGTCTTCATGCTGATCGGCGAGAACAGCCGCACGGTGTCTCAGGCCGTCGCCAAGAAAATGGCGGAGATCAACGCCAACATGCCCAAGGGCGTGCACGCGGTGACGGTGTATGACCGAACTAAGCTCGTCGACAAGGCGATCGCCACGGTCAAGAAGAACCTGATCGAAGGCGCGGTGCTAGTCATCGCCATCCTGTTCCTCTTCCTGGGTAACATTCGCGCGGCCATCCTCACCGCGATGGTGATTCCGCTGTCCATGCTCTTCACGTTCACCGGCATGGTGAACCAGAAGGTCAGCGCGAACCTGATGAGTTTGGGCGCCTTGGACTTCGGCATCATCATCGACGGCGCCGTCGTGATCGTGGAGAACTGCGTGCGCCGACTGGCGCATGCACAGGAACACAAGGGCCGGCTGCTCACGCGTTCGGAGCGATTCCATGAGGTCTTCCTGGCCTCGCAGGAAGCGCGTCGACCGCTGCTGTTCGGTCAGCTGATCATCATGATCGTGTACCTGCCGATCTTCGCGCTGGCTGGCGTCGAGGGGAAGATGTTCCACCCGATGGCGTTCACGGTGGTGATCGCCCTGGTCGGCGCCATGATCCTGTCGATCACCTTCGTGCCGGCGGCCGTCGCGCTGTTCATCGGCAAGAAGGTCGACGAGAAGGAGAACTGGCTGATGAGCTGGGCCCGTCGCGCGTATGAGCCGCTGCTCAACTACGTGATGGACGCCAAGGCCGTGGTGCTGACCTTCGCCGCGGTGATGGTCATCCTGACGGGCCTGCTGGCCACGCGCATGGGCAGTGAGTTCATCCCGAGCCTGAACGAAGGCGACTTCGCGATCCAGACTTTGCGCATCCCCGGCACCAGCCTGTCGCAGTCGATCGCGATGCAGCAGCAGCTGGAGTCCACGCTCAAGGCCAAGTTCCCCGAGATCGATCGCGTGTTCGCGCGTACCGGCACTGCGGAGATCGCCTCAGACCCGATGCCTCCGAACATTTCGGACGGCTACGTGATGCTGAAGCCTCAGGACGAATGGCCTGAACCGAAGCGCACGCGCGACGAGGTGCTGGCCGCGGTCCAGGCCGAGGTGGCCAAGCTGCCGGGACAGAACTACGAGTTCTCGCAGCCGATCCAGCTGCGCTTCAACGAGCTGATCTCGGGCGTGCGTTCCGACGTGGCGGTGAAGATCTTCGGTGACGACATGGACGTGCTCAACGCGACGGCCCAGAAGATTCAAGGACTGTTGCAAGGCATCCAGGGATCGTCTGAGGTGAACGTGGAGCAGACCACTGGTCTGCCGATGCTCAGCGTGACCGTGGATCGCGAACGGACCGCGCGATACGGACTGAACGTCCAGGACGTGCAGGACACGCTCGCTACTGCTGTCGGTGGTCGCGATGCCGGCATCATGTTCGAAGGCGACCGTCGATTCGGGATCCTGGTCCGCCTGCCCGAGACGCTGCGCTCCGACGTGGAGGCCATCAAGCGCCTGCCGATCCCGCTGCCGACCGGCCCCGATGGCGCCCGCCGCTTCATCCCGCTGAGCGAGGTGGCTGACTTCACCACGGCGCCGGGTCCCAATCAGGTGAGCCGGGAGAACGGCAAGCGCCGCATCGTGGTGAGCTCGAACGTCCGTGGTCGTGACTTGGGCAGCTTCGTCGCTGAAGCCCAGCAGTTGATCGGCGCGCAGGTCCAGGTCCCCACGGGCTACTGGATGGTCTGGGGCGGTCAGTTCGAGAACCTCCAGTCGGCGACGGAGCGTTTGCAGATCGTGGTCCCTGTGTCGCTGCTGCTCGTGTTCGTGCTGCTCTTCGCGATGTTCGGAAACATGAAGGACGGTTTCATCGTCTTCACCGGCATCCCGTTCGCGCTGACCGGCGGCATCGTGGCGCTGTGGTTGCGAGACATCCCGCTCTCGATTTCCGCAGCGGTCGGCTTCATCGCGCTGTCCGGGGTGGCGGTGCTCAACGGCCTCGTGATGATCTCGTTCATTCGCAATCTGCGCGAGTCGGGCAAGCGGTTGGACGATGCCATCCATGAAGGCGCTTTGACCCGACTGCGTCCGGTGCTGATGACGGCGCTCGTGGCCTCGCTGGGCTTCGTTCCGATGGCGCTTGCCACTGGCACGGGTGCCGAGGTGCAGCGTCCGCTGGCGACGGTCGTGATTGGCGGCATCTTGTCGTCGACCGCGCTGACGCTGCTGGTCTTGCCCATCCTCTACCGACTGGCTCACCGCCGCGATGAAGAGGAAGAGCAGTTCGAGACCCCGACATCGACCCTTGAAAAGGGCGAGGCGCACTGACGTGCGTGGCCCCGCGCGATGCTCAATGCATGGCGCGGGGCCGTTGGGAATCGCTGTTGCCGAGGATGGGAATCAAACAAGGAGATGACCCATGTCCAAGGATCACGACCACTCCGCCGCTGCCGGGGGTAACGAGCGTTCCCTCTGGATCGCCTTCGCGCTGACCTTCGGCTTTTTGGTGGCCGAGGTCATCGGCGGCATCGCGACAAAGAGCTTGGCGCTCATCTCCGATGCCGCGCACATGTTCACCGACGCCGCGGCGCTGGCCATCGCGCTCGCGGCCATCCGCATCGCCCGGCGGCCGGCCGACAAGAAGCGGAGCTTCGGTTATCACCGCTTCGAGATCCTGGCCGCAGCATTCAACGCGCTACTGCTCTTCGCCGTGGCGATCTACATCCTTTATGAGGCCTGGCAGCGGCTGAAGTCGCCGCCTGAGGTCCAGTCGATGGGGATGCTGGTCATCGCGTCGCTTGGTCTCGTCGTCAACCTTGTGAGCATGCGGATGCTCATGGGCGGAAAGGACTCGAGTCTCAACATCAAGGGCGCCTACCTGGAGGTCTGGAGTGACCTGCTCGGATCCATCGGCGTCATCGTGGCCGCGGTTGTCATTCGGTTCACTGGCTGGGCGTGGGTCGACAGTCTCGTGGCGGTGGGCATCGGCCTGTGGGTGCTTCCGCGTACCTGGGTGTTGCTGCGGGAGAGTCTGAACATCCTGCTGGAGGGAGTGCCCGACGACGTGGACGTGGCTGCGATCGAATCGGCGATAACCCAAACACCCGGGGTCACTGGAATCCACGACCTGCACATCTGGGCCCTTTCAAGTGGGAAGACCAGCTTGAGCGCGCACATCGTCCACGGAGACAGCGCCTCGGTGGGACCGTTGCTCACGCAGCTTCGCCAGCTGCTGCGGGATCAGTTTGATATTGCGCATGTCACGCTGCAGATGGAGGCCGAGGCCTGTAGTGACGCGCTGGATCAAACGCATTGGGTGGAGCCGCGCACAGGGCTCGCGGAGAAGGCCTTGAAGGCTGCCAAGTAATCAAGAGCGCGGACCCATTCATGTACGCACCTGGCCGATCTACGCCTGTGCGGGCGGGTCCGCGTGCGAAAGACTCAGATGAGCACGGGCTCCCACGAAACCCTTCACGTGATGTTCAAGTACCTGGCCATTTTTGGTTGGGGAATTGCGTTCGTGTACCTGATCTATCACTCGGTTCAGGAATATCGGCACCGGCGACAGCGCCGAAGTGCGAGACGAGCGGAACGAGCAGCGAAACGGTCTGGCAAGAGGCGGCGCTGAGCCGCTGACGCAGGCCCCACGACCCATTTAAAACCGGAGAACTAGATGGCTGAATCCAAGCGACCTGAAGACGCCGAGACGTCGACGCCAGATGCTGATGCCACGCGCAAGAGTCGAAGCCCCGGTTCCGCTGCGCACGCTCACGACAACGAAAGCGGTGGCAAGGAGGACCACGATCACGGCGCGGAAAGCGACGGCAGTCATGATCATGGTCACGAAGGCGGCATCTTTGGAAGCAACACCGAGCTGATCTTCTCGCTGCTGTGCGGCGCGCTCCTGCTTGCAGGCTGGCTGCTAGGCAAGTATGGGCTGGTGTCCACCACGTTGGAAACTGGTCTGTACGTCGTGGCGTATGTCTTCGGCGGGTTCTTCACGTTACGCGAGGCCGTCGAGAACATCCGACGCAGACGCTTCGAGATCGACACGCTCATGCTGGTGGCGGCGGCAGGTGCTGCGGCGCTGGGGGAGTGGGCCGAAGGCGCGCTGTTGCTCTTCCTCTTCAGCCTCGGTCACTCGTTGGAACACTACGCCATGGGGCGGGCCAGGCGTGCGATCGAAGCCTTGTCCAAACTGGCACCGGAGACGGCGCTGCGTAAACGCGAGAGCGGCACCGAGGAAGTGCCGATCTCGGCCCTGGAGCCGGGAGATGTCGTCGTCGTCAAACCGAACGAACGGATGCCGGCCGATGGATTCGTCATCACCGGAAAGTCCAGCGTCAACCAGGCGCCGGTGACCGGGGAGAGCATTCCCGTGGACAAGCAGCCGGTGGACGACGCGCAGCAGGCGCTTGGCGCCTTTGACCGCGTGGCAGCGTCGAGCCGTGTATTCGCCGGCACGATCAATGGCTCCGGTTCTCTGGAGGTCATGGTGGCGAAGCGCTCGACCGAGTCCACGATGGCACGCGTGGTGAAGATGGTCACCGAGGCGCAGCAGCAGCAGTCTCCGACGCAGTCGTTCACGGCCAAGTTCGAACGCATCTTCGTGCCCTCAGTGCTCGGCTTTGTGGGCGCGCTGCTGCTGGCTGGCCTCGTCCTGGATGAGCCGTTCAGCGCCACGTTCTATCGGGCGATGGCGGTACTGGTGGCGGCCAGTCCTTGCGCGCTCGCCATCTCCGTGCCCAGTGCCGTGCTGAGCGGCGTGGCGCGAGCGGCGCGCGGCGGCGTGCTCATCAAGGGCGGGGCGCCGTTGGAGAACTTGGGCGTATTGACGGCGATCGCGTTCGACAAGACTGGCACCCTCACAGAAGGTAAACCCAAGTTGGTTGACGTCCAGGCGGCGCCCGGCGTTGATCAGGAGGAACTGCTCGCGGTGGCGCTTGCAGTGGAGATGCACAGCGACCACCCGCTGGCTGCCGCAATCGTGGCCGGCGCGAAAGAACGTATCTCAGGATCGAGCCAGCCTCTCAGCGCCGAGGACGTGCACAGTGTGACAGGCAAGGGGGTCAAGGGACGCGTGGGTGGAGACGATGTCTGGATCGGCAAGGCGAAACTCTTCGCTGAAGATGCCGGCGGGCTGCCCCAGGAAATCGGGAGCATCGATCAGCATCTCATCGAGAAGGGCCGCACCACGATGATCGTCAAGCGAGGGGAACGCTTCCTTGGCGTGATCGGTGTGATGGATACGCCTCGAGCGGCCGCCGCGGACGTGATGCGAAAGCTTCAGCACCTGGGTGTCAAGGATCTGATCATGATCTCCGGGGACAACCAGCGTGTGGCGGACGCCGTGGCAAAGACGGTCGGTCTCAGCGAAGCCAAGGGCGAGCTGATGCCCGACGATAAGGTGGCCTTCATTAAGAAGCTCAGCGCCAACGAGGGCAAGGTGGCGATGGTTGGCGACGGTGTGAACGATGCTCCGGCGATGGCCAGCGCGACGGTCGGCATCGCGATGGGTGCCGCCGGTTCCGACGTTGCGCTGGAGACGGCCGACGTCGCCCTGATGGCGGACGACCTCACCAAGCTGCCGTTCGTGGTCGGACTGTCGCGCCGGGCGAGCGGCGTCATCCGGCAAAACCTGTGGGTCTCCCTGGGCGTGGTCGCAGTGTTGATTCCGGCGACGCTCTTCGGGTTGAATATTGGCACTGCCGTGCTGTTCCATGAGGGTTCTACGCTGATCGTGGTGATCAACGCGCTGCGCCTGCTGGCGTACGGTGACGCGAAAGCCGCGAGCGCATGAGATCGACTAGCAACAACGGGATTTGCCCATGAAGATCTTGATCGTCGAGGACGAGGTCAAGGCTGCGGACTACCTGCGCAAAGGCTTGACCGAGGAAGGCTATTCCGTTGAGGTTGCGCACAACGGCGTGGACGGCCTGCACATGGCCTCCGTGAACAACTACGACCTGCTCATCCTCGACGGCCAGTTGCCGGGGATCGACGGCTTGGCCATGCTCGGCGCGATCCGCCAAAGCAGCGACGTGCCCATCCTCATGGTGACTGCGCGCGCACGAGTAGAGGACCGGGTGAAGGGACTTCAAAGCGGCGCGGACGACTACCTCACCAAACCCTACGCTTTCTCCGAACTGGTCGCGCGCGTGCAGGTCCTGTTGCGTCGGCGAATGGGCGGTCGACAAGTGACGGAGGAATCGGTGTACCGCGTGGCCGACCTGGAGGTCGACCCCATCCGCCGCAAGGTGGTGCGGTCGGGCCAGCGCATCGATCTGACCACCAAGGAGTTCGGCCTTCTGGCCTTGCTGATGCGTCGCAAAGGTGAGGTCCTTTCCAGGACCGAGATTGCCGAGCAGGTGTGGGACATGAACTTCGATAGCGATACGAACGTGGTCGAGGTGGCCATCCGACGCTTGCGCGTCAAGATCGACCAGCCGTTCGAGCGCGCCTTGATCCATACGGTGCGCGGCATGGGCTACGTCATCGAAGACCGTCCCGCATGAGAGTCGCTCGCCACGCCGGTAGCTTGAGGTTCCGGCTCCTGCGCCGTCTGGCGCTGCAGTCCATGGCGGGATTGGGGGTCGTGTGCATCGCGGTCTACGTGGTGATCTTCCTGACGCTCGATCAGCGCCAGGACCAGACGCTGAGCATGAAGCGCGAGGCGGTGCAGCATCTTCTTCAGGAAGGGCGGGGCGCCCATGACCTGGAGAGCGTGCGGCATCTCCTCAACGACTTCCTTGCCGGACACGACGAACTCACGCTCTCCGTTGCGGATAGCACCGGGCACGTCTTTCTGCCGCCCCAACGTCGGCCTGGGCCTGACGTGAAATTGGAGCGATTCACCGTTCCGCTGACAGCCGATCTGGGCGGCACAGGCACGGCGTCGCTCGCCTTCGATCGAAGCAAGGACAACGAGTTGCTGGTTCGTCTGGCATGGACGCTCGGTATTGCTGCGGTCGGCGGGGCGCTGGTGTTGTCCGCCGCTGCGGCCTTCGGCGTGCGCCGTGAACTTGCCCCGCTGCGTGCGCTCGTGCGGCAGACTGCAGCGGTCCGCGCTGATCGCCTGGAGCTCAGACTCGACGGGCGTGACCAGGTCGAGGAGCTGCAGCCGCTGATTGCCCAGACCAACGAACTGCTGGATCGGCTGGCGCAGGCTTATCGCCAGATGGAGTCCTTCAACGCCGACGTCGCGCACGAACTGAACAACCCCCTCTCGATCCTGATCAGCAGCAGCGAGGTCGCCTTGAGACGCCCGCGATCGCCAGAGGAGCTCAAGGAAACGCTGCGATCCAACCTCGAAGAGCTGCGCCGCATTGCAAGGATCGTGGCGGACATGCTGTTTCTCGCGAACGCGCAGCGAGGCGCCCAGGCCAGTCGCGAAGAATTCACGGAGCTCTCCGAGCTGTGCGCTGAGGTGTTGGATTACCACGAGGATTCCCTGCGGGAAGCGGGGCTTCGCGGGGTGGTTCGGGGCCATGCGCGGGCAAGTGTTGACACGGGTCTGCTGCAGCTAGCGATCTCGAACTTGGTGGGCAACGCCAAACGGTACGCAACGCCGGGAAGCGATGTGGTGATCGAGGTCGAACCTCGGGGCAGCGAGGTATATGTGGGCGTCCTGAATCATGGCGCCGAAATCCCCGAGGAACACCTGCCGCGGCTGTTCGATCGGTTCTATCGCGTGGATCCCGCGCGCACTGGTGCGAGCAAGAACCATGGGTTGGGCCTATCGATCGTTGCAGCGATCGCGCGGATGCACGGTGGTGCTGCGTCGGCATCCAGCACAGATGGGGTAACGCGGATCGGGTTGACGATCGCCTCACCCTTGGCAGGCGAGTGAGCGCCGAACGCTGCAGCCCGCTGTCAGGAATCTAGATGCGAAAATTTTTGAGTGATGGCCAGTGTTGAAGAAGCATGTCGAGTGGACGAGGCCGCAACTGATAGATCGGTGCAGTTCAAGGATCAGGTTGTGAGAGGTCTGCGGGATGTGGATAAGTTGATCTTGGCGCTCCCGGCGACACTGAGGACCAGCAAGGTCGCGACCTTGAGGCGAGGAGCAGAAAACCTGGAGAAGTTGAGTTCCGTGTTGATGCTGACCATCATGCTTGGTCGACCCCTCTCGGAAGTTCTGAAGGCATCGGACGACCTCGCGAAGGCCGTGCGCGTGGTCGTGCAACTGGCGTCCAAGTCACGGCTGACCTTGAACGCCCAACTGCTCATGCGGCTGCTCTCTGATCAGTCTCGCAAGCTTCACCTGGATATCGTGCAGGCCTTGCAAGCCGCCAGTTGATGTTGCTCCGGTACACTTCCGTCTCATGCGCCGCTGGCTCACATCCCTGTTGTTGATCTTCTGCCTGGGCTGGCAATCGCTGGCTTATGCAGGTGCTGGGGTGCTCGTCAGCGAGGGCGAGGAGATGCTGCACGAGATCCTCCACTTCGAGGGTGCGGCCCATCACCACGATGACCACGGCGGGGGCTTTCATCAGGACGACTCCGCCGCGTCGACGCAGCACGCGATCGACGATGCCTGCCTCTTCGCACCGGCGATTCCGTCCGATGCCACCCTGTCGGTGCCCGGTGTCCAAGCCGGCGCGCCCGAGCAAGCCGGTGCCGTAGCACCACCGCCGCCCTTCCTGAGCGGTCCGGAACGACCTCCCAAAACGCTCCCCTGACACCGCCGTCATGCGCGGGCTGAGGCCCTGCGCGCTCGCATGGACTGGTGGCGTTCGTCCGCCCGGCTGATGGCCTGGCGCGCGCCGCCTTCTCGTCAGGAAGATCGTGATACCGACTCCATGGTTCCATCCATGGCGCTTGAGCTGCTGGATCGCAGGCTCCGCGCTCGGCTGCGCCGTCTGGGCACAGCCCGTTCCACCGGCTCCCTTTGCCGCTCCCGTTTCTCCGACCGTTGTCCTGCCGGCTGCAGCATCGGACGCAAGTCCGGGCAACGCGACGGCACTTGGCCGCCCGACGCTGGCCGAGGCGCTGGCCAGCGCCTGGCCGCGCTCGCTGGCCGCAGCTGAAAGCCAAGGCTGGCGGCGCCAGGCCGATGCCGAGCGGCTGGTGGCCCACAGCTGGCTCGCGGCGCCGCCGGCCATCGATGTACTCCAGCGCGAGGGCCGAGGGGCCGCCGCCCGCGATGTCCGCGAGACCGAGATCGGTCTCGCGCTGCCGCTGTGGCGTTTCGGGCAGCGTCGGCAGCAGGCGCAGTCCGCGCAGGCGGAGTCCGATTGGGTCACCGCCGCCGAGCGTGCGGCGCGGCTGCGACTGGCTGGTGAGCTGCGCGACCTGGCGGTGCGCCTGGCGCTGGTCGGCGCCGACCTGGAGCAGGCGGCGTCGCAGCGGCAACTGCTCGATGAGCTGTTCGTCGACATCGCCCGGCGTGTGCGGGCGGGCGACCTCGCGCCGGTCGACGAGATGGCCGCCCACGCGGAGGCTTTGAGCGCGCGATCCGCCGAGCGCGAAGCGCGCCAGACCGACTCGGCTTTGCGCAGTGCATGGCAACTCTCCACGGGTCTTTCGAATTCGCCACTGCCAGAGGGGGCCGTATCGGAACCAGCCGACGCGGACACGGTGCTCGCCGAGCATCCCGAACTCCGCTTCGCCGAGGCCGCTGTTCGACGCGCGCGCGAGCGCGTTGCGCAGGTCAAGGCGCAGCGGGGTGGGGCGCCCGAGCTCGGAATCGGCCTGCGGCAGGACCGCGCCGGCGGCGGTCAGCCGAGAGAGCACACGGTGGCGTTGTCCCTGCGCCTGCCGTTCGGGACCGAGACGCACAGCGCGCCGCGCCTGGCCGCCGCGCTGGCGGAGGAGGACGCCGCGTTGATGGCCGAGCAGCGGCTGCGCCGCCAGCTCGCCGCAGATCTCGCCCTGGCGCGCGGTCAGCTCGACGTGAACCAAGCCGCCGTCGCCGCAGAGACCGAGCGCGCCACGCTGCTGCGCGAGCGCGCACGGCACCTGAAACGCGCCTTCGATGCCGGCGAGACGCCGCTGCCGGAACTCCTCCGCGCGATCGCCGCGGCCGGTCAGGCCGCCGCCGCCGCCAATCGCCAGCAGGCCCTCCTCGCGCAAGCGCAGGGGCGCCTCCAACAAGCTCTCGGACAACTGCCATGACCCGTTCCCCATGCTTCTTGCGTCGCCTTCTCTTGGCTGCGCTTGTCTCCTTCACGCTGACAGCCGTTGCCGCACCTGGTGCGCACGGCCCCAATGGCGAGCACCTTGACGCGCCCGCGTCCGGCCCCTTGGCGGGCAGCACCGCGCCGCGCCTCGAAGCGAAGTCGGAAATTTTCGAACTGGTCGGACACCTCGCCGGCGGTGAGTTCTCGATGCTGATTGACCGTTTTGACACTAACGAGCCGGTGCTCAAGGCTGACGTCGAGATCGAATCCGGCGCCCGCAAGGCCAAAGCCACTTTCCATGCGGACCTCGGCGACTACGCCGTCGACGACGCGGAGATGCTCAAGCTGCTCGCCACGCCCGGTGAGCATCCGATCGTCATCACCATCCTGGCGGGCAAGGACAACGACCTGATGGACGGCGTGCTTCGGGTCGGCACGACGGCCACGGCGGGAGCGGAGACCCACGATCACGCGGGCGGCCACGGCGATGCGGCGGGCCACGGCCATGGCGGCTGGTGGCGATGGCTCGTCGTAGCGGTCGTACTTGCGGCGGCCGGGCTCGGCTGGCGATGGCGACATCGGACCTCCGGCGATGCGTTGTCGCGTCGCCTGGACGGAGGTCAGGCATGAACGCCGGCGAAATCCATATCGCGCTGATCGTCACGGCTGCGTTTGCCCTGGGCCTCGGCGCGACGCCCGCCGCCGCGTCGCCCGGCGCCCACGGCCCCAACGGGGAGCATCTGGACCAGACAGCCACGCCCAGCGTCGGCGGGCTCGCGCGCCTGCCCGACGGCAGCGTGAACGTGCCCAAGCTCGCGCAGCGGCGCATGGGCCTGCGCACGCTGATCGCGCCTGAGAGCGAGGCCGCGGCGACGCTGGAATTGCCTGGGCGCGTGATCGCGGACCCGAACGCCAGCGGCCAGGTGCAGTCGACGTACGGCGGGCGCATCGAGGCCGGCCCGAAGGGGCTGCCGGTACCCGGGCAGGCGGTGCGACAAGGCGACGTGCTGGCCTGGGTGCGCTATCAGGCCGATCCGTATGCTTTGGCTGCCCAACAGGCCCAACGCTCCGAGTTGCGCGCCGCGCGTGAACTGGCGGAGCAACGCGTGCGCCGTCTCGAATCGCTGGAAGGCACTGTGCCGCGCAAGGAGATCGACGCCGCGCGCGTTGAGGCGCGCTCGCTCGCCGAGCGGGAGCACAGCATCGGCGCCGGCCTCGATGCCCGTGAGCCATTGAGGGCGCCGGTATCCGGCGTGGTTGCGCGGGTGGACCTGCGCGTCGGCCAAGTCGTTGAGAGCCGCGAGCTGCTGATCGAGGTCGTCGATCCGGCGCGGCTGCTCGTCGAAGCGACCACGCCCGACGCCTCGCTCGGCGCTCGCCTGGGCGGCGCGACGCTGGCCGGCATCGACGGCCCGCGCCTGCAGCTGATCGGCGCCGCCCGCGCGCTGCGCGACGGCGTGTTGCCGCTGACCTTCCGCTTGTCGGGCGCGGACCGCGCCGCGCTCGCGGTCGGGCAGCCGGTGACGGTGATCGCCGCGACCACCGAGCGCCGCAAGGGCATCGTGCTGCCAGCGCAGGCCGTCGTCCGCAACCCGGCCAACGAGCCGGTGGTGTGGATCAAGTCTGGCGCCGAGCGCTACGTCCCGCAGCCGGTGCAGGTACGTCCGCTGGACGCGCACACGGTGGTCGTGACCTCGGGCTTGGGCGCCGACAACCGCGTGGTGGTGCAGGGCGCGTCCCTGATCGCCCAGATCCGCTGAGGAGCCGACGATGTTCAACTGGATCGTCAGGACCAGCCTGCGCAACCGGCTGTTCGTGCTGGCCTTCGCCGCGCTGCTGCTCGTCTACGGAGCGCTGACGGCGTGGCGCACACCCGTCGACGTCTTCCCCGACCTCAACAAGCCGCTGGTCACCGTGCTCACCGAGGCCGGCGGAATGGCGCCCGAGGAGGTCGAGCAACTCGTCACCTTCCCGATCGAAACCGCGCTCAACGGCATGCCCGGCGTGACGCGGGTGCGCTCGACCTCGGGTGTCGGCCTGTCCGTCGTCTACGCCGAATTCGACTGGGGCACTGACATCTACCGAAATCGCCAACTCGTCGCCGAGCGGCTCGCCCAGCTGCGCGGGCAGCTGCCCGGCGACATCACGCCGGTGATGGGGCCGGTGTCGTCGATCATGGGCGAGGTGATGCTGATCGCGCTGCCGCTGCAAGGCAGTGCTGACGCGACGCTGCCGATGCAGGCGCGCGAGTACGCGGACTTCGTACTGCGGCCGCGGCTGCTCGCGATTCCCGGGGTCTCGCAGGTGATCCCGATCGGCGGGGACGTCCGCCAGCTGCGCGTGGAGCCCGACCCCGCGCGCATGGCGCAGGTCGGCGTGTCGCTGACGCAGATCGAGCAGGCGCTGCGCGGCTTCGCCGGCAACGCGGGCGGCGGCTTCATCGACCTCAACAGCCGCGAGTACCTAATCCGGCACATCGCCCGTACCAACCGGATCGAGGACCTGCAGGCCGTCGCCGTCGCGTGGAAGGAGGGTCGGCCGGTGCTGCTGCGTCAGGTGGCGGAGGTGCGCTTCGCACCGGCGCTCAAGCGCGGCGACGCCGGCTACGACGGCCAGCCGGCCGTCATCGTTAGCGTACAGAAGCAGCCGGCGGCGGACACGGTCAAACTGACGCGCCAGATCGAGCAGGCGCTCGGCGAGCTGCGCGCCGGCATGCCCAAAGGGTTGTCCACGCCGACCGTGCTGTTCCGCCAGGCCGATTTCATCGAGGCGTCCATCGGCAACGTCACGGAAGCGCTGCGCGACGGCGCGATCATGGTGGCGATCGTGCTGTTCGTCTTCCTGCTCTCGGTGCGCACGACGCTGATCTCGCTGGTCGCGATCCCGCTGTCGTTGGCGGTGACGGCGCTCGTGTTCCGTCTGCTGGACCAGTCCATCAACGTGATGACGCTGGGTGGTCTGGCGATCGCGATCGGCGAGCTGGTCGACGACGCGGTGGTCGACGTCGAGAACATCCTGCGCCGCATGAAGGAGAACCGGCTGCTGCCGCAACCCCAGCCGCTGCTGGAGGTGGTGCGCTCGGCCAGCGTCGAGGTGCGCTCGGGCATCGTCTACGCGACGGTGATCGTGGTGCTGGTGTTCGTGCCGCTGTTCGCGCTGCCGGGCATCGAGGGGCGGCTGTTTTCGCCGCTGGGCATTGCCTACATCGTGTCCATCCTGGCGTCGATGGGCGTGTCGATGACGGTGACGCCGGTGCTGTGCAGCCTCCTGCTGCCGCGCATGAAGCGGTTGGATCACGGCGACAGCCCGCTGGTCTCGCGCCTCAAGCGCTGGGATGCGCGGCTTCTCGCCTGGTCCTTCCCACGCGCGAAGCGGCTGATCCTGGTCGCGGCGCTGGCCGTCGCGGGCGCGGCCGCGACGGTGCCGTTCTTCGCGAAGGCCTTTCTGCCGCCATTCAACGAAGGTTCGCTGGTCCTGGGAATGGTCTTCAATCCGGGCACCTCGCTCGCGGAGGCCAACCGCATGGGCGCGCTTGCCGAGCGGCTGATCCGCGAGGTCCCGGGCGTGACGCAGGTAGGCCGGCGCACCGGCCGCGCGGAGCTCGATGAACATGCTGAAGGGGTGCATTCGGCGGAGATCGACGTCGACCTGCGTCGTGACGGCGAGCCCGTCGATCGGGAGGGCGTGATGGCGCGGATCCGCGCGCAACTGGCCTCGCTGCCGGCGCAGGTCGCGGTCGGGCAGCCGATCTCGCACCGGCTGGATCACCTACTCTCCGGCGTGCGGGCGCAGGTGGCGGTGAAGATCTTCGGCGACGACACCGACACGCTGCGCGGCCTGGCCGAGCAGATGCGCCAGCGGCTTGCCGCGGTGCCGGGCCTGGTCGACCTCACCGTAGAGAAGCAGGTGCTGATCCCCCAGGTGACGGTGCGGATCGATCCGCAGCGTCTGGCGCAGACGGGACTGGCGCCGGGCGAGGCGCTGAGGCTCTTGCAGGCGCTGACCGACGGCGCGCACGGCGCGCAGATCGTCGACGGCCCACGGCGCTACGAGCTGGTGCTGCGGCTGCCCGACGACCGCCGCGGACCGCTGGACCTGGCCCGCACGTTGGTGGACACGCCGGCCGGGCGGCTGCCGGTGTCCAGCTTCGCGACTGTCGAGGAGACCGACGGTCCCAACCAGATCGGCCGCGAGAACGGGCGGCGACGCATCGTCGTCTACGCCAACACGGACGGCTCGGACATGGGGCGCATCGTCGGCGACATCCGCCGGATCATCGACGGCACGCAGCTGCCGCCGGGTGGCTTCGTCAGCCTGGAGGGTCAGTTCCAGGCGCAGGAGCAGGCAACGCAACTGATCCTGGGCCTGTCGGCGATCTCTCTGGCGATGATGTTCCTGGTGCTGTACTCGCGCTACCGCTCGGCGGTTCTGGCGGCGGTGATCATGGCCAACATCCCGCTGGCGCTGATCGGCAGCGTGGCGGCGATGTGGATGGCGGGCGTGAGCCTGTCGGTCGCGACGATGGTGGGCTTCATCACGCTGGCGGGCATCGCGACGCGTAACGGCATCCTGAAGATCAGCCATTACATCAACCTCTGCCGCTTCGAGGGCGAGGTCTTCGGCGAGGCCATGATCGTGCGCGGCTCGCTGGAGCGGCTCACACCGGTGCTGATGACTGCACTGGTGGCCGCATTTGCGCTGACGCCGCTGCTGCTGGCCGGCGACGCGCCCGGCAAGGAGATCCTGCATCCCGTGGCGGTCGTGATCTTCGGCGGCCTGGTGAGCGCCACCCTGCTGGACACGCTGCTCACACCGATGCTGTTCTGGATGGTGGGCCGCAAGCCGACCGAGCGCCTGCTATCGGTGGCGGAGGAGGCTGCCGAGGTCCCGGACGCTCGTGCGAGAGAGGCGTTCTGACCCGCCGGACCTCGTACTCAAGACCCTGAGGGCCACGCGGTGCCGCCCCGAGTGCACCGCATTTCAACCGAGACTTCACCTATGAACAAGAGATTCATGATCCACGCGGGCGTGTTGGCCCTGAGCGCGATGAGCTTCAACGCCGCCATGGCGCATGGCGCCGGCGAGCCGCGGCACGGCGGCATCGTGCAGGTGACCAACGACGTGAACTTCGAACTGGTCGCCGAGAGTGACGGTGCGACGATCTACCTGGTCGACCACGACGAGCCCCTGTCCTCCAAGGGCATCTCCGGCAAATTGACCGTGCTGCAAGGCGCCAAGAAGATCGAGGTCGATGTGAAGGAAGCTGGCGACAACAAGCTGCGCGCTGTCGGCGTCAAACTCGGCAAGGGCGACAAGATCGTCGCCGTGCTGAACAACGTCGAGGGCAAGACCGCGACGGTGCGATTCACCCTCCATTGACTCACCGATGAGCAGCAGGATCGTTTCCCGCTGGCCCGCCCTCCGAGGCGGTCTGCTCGCGTTGCTGGCTGCGGCGCTCTTCGGCGTCAGCACGCCGTTGGTGCAGCAACTCGGGGCTGGCCTGGGGCCGTTCACGACGGCGGCACTGTTGTACGCCGGCGCCGCGGTGGTCGGCGCCTTCATCCGCCGTCCGCCTGAACGTGAAGCGCGCGTCACCCGGATCGACGTGCAGCGCCTGTTGCTGGTGGCACTGTTCGGTGCGGTGGTTGGCCCCGTTGCGATGGCTTGGGGGCTGCAACGCACGAGCGGCACGGGGGCCTCCCTGATGCTGACGTTGGAGGCTGTCTTCACGGCCGTACTGGCGTGGCGACTGTATGGCGAGACCATGGATCGCCGAGTCTGGGCTGCGGTCTTGCTTCTGATGGTGGGCGGAGCCACGCTCGTGCTGGACCAGGGCCGGGCTGCTGACGGTCAATGGCTAGGCTTGGTGGCCGTGATGGTTGCGACGGCGGCTTGGGGCATGGACAACACCTTGTCCCGGGCGCTCGCGGACAGAGATCCCGGCCAAGTGGTGCTCTTCAAGGCGTCGCTCGGCGTGGTCGCGACGACGATCGTGGCCGTGATGGTCGGGGAGAAGGTACCAAGCCTCGCGCGGTTGCTGGGTCTGATGGCCGTCGGCGCGACCGGTTACGGGCTCAGCCTTCGCTTCTACCTCCTTGCCCAGCGAGCGTTTGGTGCGGCGCGGACAGGTTCAGTCTTCGCGTTCGCGCCGTTCATCGGGGCTGTTGGTGCTTTCCTGATGGGTGATCGATCCGGGAGCTGGGGCCTATTGCTTGGCGGAGCGCTCATGTTGGTCGGCGTGATCGTCCACCTGATGGAATTGCATAGTCATGAACATGAGCACGAGGCCATGGAGCACGAGCATGCCCACACGCATGACGATGGACATCATGACCACGCGCACGACCCAATGCCGGCCGGGGAGCATAGCCATCCTCACCGACACGTAGCGAGTCGGCATGCTCACGCGCACGTGCCCGATCTTCACCATACGCATCGGCATTGAGATGCGGCGAACACGTGCGTGGCCGGAGCTAACAAACTTGTAATAGGGCCGACAGGTCGGCTGAAAGCCGCCGGTTTCTACAGTGCTGCTCATGGTGGATGAAGTTGTTGCCCATGTAGGGCACGCATCCATCGCCAAGGAGAGACTGTATGAACCGAACTGTTGCCCTGATGGCCATCGCCACGAGTCTGTTCGTCGGTGTGAGCGCGCAGGCCGCGCCGCCCGCTGAGCGTCTGATGAACGGCAACTCCATCTACGGCGTCCCGTTCGCCGGACAGAAGACGGACTTCGTGGTCGACCTGGACAGCCGCCGCGCGATCAACATCGAGTGCGGCCAGACCGTACTGTTCCGCCAAGGTGGAAAGACCTTCGCGTGGAAGTTCGACGTGGTCGGCCACAAGTCGGTGGATCTTTCCAAGATCGCACCTGCAGGTTTCTCCGACAAGGCGTTCCGCGTGTACGTCGACAAGAATGAAGGCGAACGTGCCTGAGTCCCAAGGAGCCGCAGCAGCGGCTCCTGCTCTTTGGGGGTGACACCATGGATGGGATCAAGGACACACGCATCAATACGGCCTCAAAGCAGGCTCAGGTGCAGGAGTCCGAGGATTGGCGTTCGCAGGCGTTGGTGTTTCGTGGGAAACGCCAGGCCATGTTGGCCAGCAACATCGCCAATGCAGACACACCGAACTACAAGGCCCGCGACATCTCGTTCGCCGAGGTGCTGAGAGCCTCCAGCCTGGCCGCGGATGCGCAGGATCAGGAAAGCAAAGAGAGCTCGTCAGCGCGTGAGGTGCCGCTGATATCGCCCAGCACACTGGCATTTGCCGGCTACCGCCAGCCGCTGCAAGACAGCATCGATGGCAATACGGTGGAACTTGAGCGAGAGCAGGCGGAATTCGCCCGCAACACCATCCTGTACACGCTCGCGATGACGTCGCTGGATGACGAGGCGCAGGAATTCAAGCAAGCAACGGCGCTTCCAAGCAAGGGCTGACAGCACGGGACGCCGACTGCGGGTTCTGATCGCCGCTCGTGATGGGAAAGAAGGCGAATTGCGTACGTGACTAAAGCCAAGCCACGTCGAGGTTCAACTGAGAAAGTCGACTGCGCTGACCGAAGATCGCGTGCTGTGAGCCGATGCACCCACAACACGCTGCAAGCAATCAGCTTGGGAAGTGAATCTCTTTGCGTTCAAGCAGACCATCTGGTGAGATGCAGATCGAGAAGCGCTTGAACAGACCGAAGAACTGGCTCAGTGTCATTTCTAGATTGATCTTGCGGACCTCAAGAGAATTGCCAGAGTCGACGGCGGCACGGAAGGTGTCGTAGCCGTTTAACTTCGCTGCATACGCGGTGACGTACACAGCTTTCGCTTGCTCCGGTGTGTGCACCTCGCCGGAAAACATCTCGATGCCGACGAGAGTCTCGCCGTCGTCGATCAGCTTTTGATTCTTCAGAAAGCGCGCCATATCAACATGATCGTGCTTATCGGCTGCGGCGGATCCGCGCAGATCGTCGTATTGCACTGAGGCGTGGAAGTTCTCTTGTGGCATGTGATTCCTCTCTGATGTGTTGTGCCAGCCAGAAGTTCGACTGACACAACATGCTCGCATGAGGGGCGTTAGACATTTAGGACTGGCAGCCCGGCCAGATCAAGGAGTTCCGGATCGTCCTGCCGGCCCACCTGCATATGGCGAGCGCCCAGTGCCGTCGGATATAGGCTGGGCAGATATCCGTACATCAACGATGTTGACGGTGCCACGTGATGAATGTCACACTTCGAACATGGAAGGAACAACTCTGGATGGAGCCTTCCTAGGGCCCTGGTAAGGCCCGCTGCCGCACCACCAAGCGGCTTAAAGTGAAGAATGTCGAGGCGTTTGCTTGCTGCGAACCGGTTCGCGCACCGAGAGGGGCTAATCTCCCTCAAAAAAAGGCGTAGTGCGCAGCAAACCAACCGAGACAGACGGAGCTGGATTGCCCGAGGCCATGCTAGCTAGGCCAAGGGCTAGCGCCCGGCACAAGGCGCGAATATAAAACCGCCAACCTTCGACAAGTTGGCAGCGCTGCCAGCGTAGACAGGCCTCAAGCCATGTTCAAGCTGACACTGCAGTACGGGAAGTTGAAGATCAACGTGGCCTTCCCGGTCACGGCAATCGCCACCATCCTGATCTTGCTGCTATAGAAGTACGGGGAGGGACGCGAGTCCCTCCCCGAACCTGATTTCCTAGCGGCTGCCGCGAGTTTCTGGCCTAGATACTTTCGCGAGGAGTCCCCACGGCCTTGGCTTTAGCCACGTACGGACGGAAAAAAGGGGATGCGCGATGCGCATCCCCTTTGAGCTTTACCTTGCAGTGGGCTTCTTAGAAGTTGTGACGCAGCCCCACCTCCGCGCCGGATGAATTCTGGCCGCCGAGCATGCCCGTCGGCGTCGTGTACAGCACCGAGCTGCGCGCAGCACCCTTGTTGGTCACCCGGGCGACCGTGCCGTAGACGGCCGTGCGTTTCGAGAAGTCGTAGACATAGCCCAGCGCCAGGCGGGTGCTGTCGTCGCCGTCGGCGAAGCCAGAGCCCACCGCGCCGCCGGAGCGGTTGGCATTGGTGTAGCCGACGCGGATCTGGCCGACCGTGACCGGGATGGTCGCGCCCACGGAAATCTCCGTCGACTTGCGCTCGCCCCACTTCTTCACGTCGAACAAGGTGTGCAGCGTGCCCCAGGGCGACTTGTAGTTGAACAGCAGGTTGTAGTTCTTGAACTTCGACACGTTGGCGCCGACGTCGGTCGAGCCATAGGCGCCACCAACGAGGAACTGCTTGTCTTCGTAGCCGACCCGGCCGCCGTAGTACTTGTTGCCCACGGTGTTGCCTTCGCCAGCAGCCACATGGAACTGGCCGAAGACGCCGCCCAGGTTCTTGGGCAGGAAGTAGCTGACGCCGTTGTCCGAGCGCTGGATGGTGGTCGCGCCGCTGCCCAGGTTCGCGCCGGAACCATAGACGAAGATGCCGCGCGAACCCACGCCCACGATGCCGAACTCGTCGTTCAGTGCGTTGTTGTAGGTCGGGGTCGTGTCACGACCCAGGCGCACTTCACCGAACTCGCCCATCAAGCTGATGGTGGAGCGACGGTTCCAGAACTTGCCCGCGTTGGCGGTGCCCGTGTCGTAGTCGATGCCCGACTCCAAGTGGAAGCCGGCGGACAGACCGCCGCCCAGTTCTTCCACGCCTCGCACGCCCAGGCGTCCGGTCGTGTTGCCGCCGGAGGTGACACCCTTGACCGTGCCAGCGCTGCCGTTCTTCACTTGACGCACGGCGACGTCGGCCACGCCGAACAGCGTGACGGACGAGGTTTGCGCGAAGGCCGAGCCTGCAACCGCGCTGCATGCCAAGGCCAAGAGGACTGGCTTCTTCATGAACTTCTCCTATTCGATGGTCAGTGCAAGGAGGCGTGAATCGCCTCAAGCGAAGCCAAGGCTACGAAGAGGAGGCAGGGAAATCCACGAGTTCTACGGAATGGGCCGGTGCGTGCTTGTGCGTGGTGGCCTAAATCGTCGTGCCCCGTGGGTCAGGGAACACACGTGCCTTGATCACGGGCGAGGAGCGTGAAGGTCACAAATTCGACATGGCGACTTGGAGGCGATAGCACCGACGAGAAGCTGACGAACCGGTAATCAACTCGTCAGTTGGCGGTCAATGCCCCCTCACTACTCTCCCGATCGCTCAGGCCTGTTCGGTCCCGGGCAACTCGTTGAGATGCTTGGCAAATGCGCCAGTGCGGAGAGAGGCGCGAGATGCGAAGACAGGATGTGCAGCTGATCACAAGGGCTCGCAAAGGCGACATGACGGCCTGCTTCGAGGCGGGCAGGATGTACCTCGAGGGCGTGAGCGGATTCCCGCGGCACGTCACCCTCGGGCTCGAGTACCTGAGCCAAGTGGAGTCGCAGCGCGAGGAAGACGCGCAGCGGCTGATCATCGAGTCGCTCGACCTGCACGAGATCGCCGTGCACGGGAGAACTGCGACGCTGGAACGAGCAGCCCGAGCAGGCAGTGCGGAAGCCCAGCTGCGCATGGCGATCTGGACTTCGCTCACCATGGTCGACCTCAAGGTCTCACATGGTTGGTTGTGCTCGGCGGCAAGCGGTGGGCTGCTCGCGGCGCGCACGGCATTGGGTCTGCAGGGCGCGGCGACCGACATGGACCAGGTGGCCGTGCGCAGGATCAAGAGCCTGCTGGGCGTGCCCGGCGTCGGTTGGTCCGAGCTGCTCATCCTGGCCATGGACCGGGCCCTGTTGCGCAAGGAACCGCAGCTCCTGCTGCGCGCGTTGGCGCTGAGTCTGGAGCTGGGCGCCGCTCCAGACTCTGTTCTGGCCGATAAGGTGTACGCCGCGCTGAGCTACGCACGCTCGCTGCCTGAGGTGCACATTACCGTCGAAACCAAGGCCATCGAGCAGTTGCTCGATGACTGCGTGGATCGCGGCAACGCGGCCGCCGCGCTGATGCTCGGATTGGCTCTCAGCGGCAGCGATGTCGGCGCGCTCACATGGGACATGCTGGTCCCTGCGCAGAACCGTAGAAAGGCCTCCGCGTTGCTCCTTCGCGCGGCTGACGCGGGGTATGGCGAGGCGTGGACGCGGCTCTACGAGTTGCACGCCAACAACCAGAGCTCCGTCGCCAACCCGCCGATGGCGCGCTTCTTCTTGGAGAAGGCTGCGGCCAGCGGCGACGTTTCCGCGCAGCGCCGCCTCGGCGCGATCGTGATGCGATCCGCCTGCACGCTCCGAGAAGCGGAGCAGGGCATGAACTGGCTGTTCTTGGCGGCGCAGGCGCAGGACATGCACGCTCAGGGCTTGCTGCGGTCCTTCTTGCTGCCTGTAGGCGGTGACGAGACCGAGGCGACGCAAGGCATCGCCGAGCTCGCCAAGAGCAACCCGGCCCTGTCCGCGCGCTTGCGTGTGGCCAGGGACTTCGGACTGACCAAGCTCGAAGCGATGACCGTGGATGTCGTCACTGGCATGCGGCCCTGGGGCCTGGTGGTCGGCAAGAACCCATTCATTCAGCATGCACGTTTGGCCGCGCCGCGGGCCGTGCCGGCCTTATGTGCGTCCACCTTGCAAACGCTTCGTCGATGCGCCGGCCACTTGGTCGGCGGGGCGACCCACAGCTCGGCGCCAAAGGACTTGGAGCTCCGGCACCGCGCCGCGAGACTCAAGCAGGCACTGGACAGCCATGGCCTGAGTGAGTCGCTGTTTTTCGCCAAGGCGAGCTCCGACAGCCTGGATGCCCTGCGCGGCGGCCCACGATGGGCCAGGATCGCCAAGGCCCAACTCGGTGCAGCCATGGATGGCGCCGATGATGAAGTCTGCTGAGATCTTCACGGCCTGGTCTGCAGCGCCTTTGCATCTTGTTGCAGCGACGTCGATGAAGGAGATGGAGGGCGCCATCTCGATCGTGGTCCCAGTGTTCAACGAGGCCAAGGGACTGGCCACCTTTCGCGACGAACTCGCTCAAGCGTTGCAAGGTCTGAGCCGGCGAATCGAGATCCTGTACGTCAACGATGGAAGCAACGACGGCACGCGCGAAATCCTGGAGTCACTCCGCGTTTGCGACAGTCGCGTAGGGGTCGTCAACTTCAGCCGGAACTTCGGCAAGGAAGCGGCCATGACCGCGGGTTTGAACCTCGCGCGAGGCGAGGCCGTCGTGCTCATCGACGCGGACCTGCAGGATCCACCGGGGCTGATCCCCGAAATGATCAAGGCTTGGGAGGCAGGCGCGGACGTGGTCACCATGCGCCGGCGCAGCCGCGCTGGCGAGACCTGGCTCAAGACGGCCTCCGCCTTTGCCTTCTATCGCGTCTTCAACATGTTGTCGGACACATCGATGCCGGCTGACGTGGGCGACTTCCGCCTGCTTAGTCGCCGTGTTGTGGATGCCGTGAACCGCCTGCCTGAGCGCAACCGGTTCATGAAAGGCATCTTCGCCTGGGTAGGATTTCGCACCGTGACGATCGACTACGACCGGGACGCTCGCGTGCAGGGAGCGACCAAGTGGGGCGTGCGCAAGCTCTGGCGGTTTGCGGTTGAGGGCATCGTGGGGTTCTCCACGGTCCCGCTGAAGTTGGCGACCTACGTCGGGCTGATCTGTGCCGCAGCGTCCTTCATCTACGCGGTCTACTTCCTGCTCAAGACCGCCTTCTTCGGTGAGCCGATCCACGGCTTCCCGACGCTCATCGTCAGCATCCTGACGCTGGGAGGATTGCAGCTCATGGCGATCGGGATCCTGGGCGAGTACGTCAGCCGGCTGTTCATGGAGGCCAAAGGCCGGCCGGTTTACCTGATCGAGGAGTTCCGTCCGGCCATCACGTCGCCGCCGCTGTGGACCGTAGGTGCGAGGCCATGGTGACGACCACGCTTGCGATCGGCGCGTATCGGAACCGACAACCCTCATTGCTTGCCACAAGCCTTTGGATGGTCACGCTCGTCGGCATTGTTGTGGTGTATCGACTGCTGACGCTTGGCAGCTATCCACTGTCTGACAACACGGAAGCCCGGTACGCGGAGATCGCGCGACTGATGTTGACTGGTGGAGACTGGATCACGCTTCACCTGCCGGGCGACGTAGTGTTCTGGGGGAAGCCGCCGCTGTCGACGTGGCTCTCCGCGCTGGGGCAAGGCGTGCTCGGCGCCAACGAGTGGGGTGCACGGGTACCGGTGTTTTTCACGGCGTTGCTGACCTCGTTGCTGATTTGGCGCTGGGCCAACGCCTTCAGCCGACGGGTGGGGATGCTGTGCATGGCGCTGCTTTGGGGCAGTGTGCTGTTCTTCGTGAGTGCCGGCGCTGTGATGACCGACATGGCGCTCACCCTCGCGGTCACCTTGGCGGTCTCCGGCTATTGGTGGGCAATCTCGGAGACGACGCTTGCGGGCGTTCGACTCGGAGCACTCGCGTTGTTCACCGGACTGGGTCTGGGGCTGTTGGCAAAGGGGCCAGTGGCGGTGATGCTGTCGCTGGCTCCCATGGCGGCGCATGCGTGCTCCGGCAGGGACGCTTTCCGTGATGCGTTGTTTCTGCCGTGGTTCCGGGGCGCACTGGTGGTTACGGCGATCGCCGTGCCCTGGTATGTCCTCGCCGAAATGCGCAGCCCAGGCTTCCTCGACTACTTCCTCATCGGTGAACACTGGAAGCGATTCACCCAGCCCGGGTGGGCAGGCGATCTTTACGGAACCGCGCACGTCCAGCCGAGGGGCCTCATCTGGGCATTCATGCTGGCAGGGTTGCTGCCGTGGACGTTTCTGCTGCCGTGGCTTCTTCTGGGGCGCAGGGAGGCATTGGGGACGGCGATCGCGGAGAACTCGCGCGGCGGTAAGACGGCCGGGGAGAACGTGCTGCTGATCGGATGGGCGCTGGCGCCGGCGCTGCTGTTCACCGTATCGCGCAACATCTTGTGGACCTACGTGCTGCCTGCCGTGCCCGCCCTCGCGCTCCTGTTGGCCCGATGGCTCTCGCGGGATCCGCGGCGATCGCTGGTGAACGGTGTGATCACCTTGGGCATCGTCTTGCTGATCGGTACGTCGGCGCTACTCATTGGCTGGCGATCGCAGATCGGAGGTTTCCGGTCGGCCGCTGTTGTCCTGATGCCATTGCAACAAAGCGGACATCACGCGGACGAGGTCAGCTTCCTGAACACCTTGCCCTACTCAGCAAGCTTCTATTCGCGGGGCGCCGCCACCATCGTCGTCAAGGAGGACGCGCTGCAGAGTTGGCTAGACGGAGATGCCGTCCTGGGTCCCGATCACCGGCACGAGTTTCTGATCGCCTCCTCGAAACAGTGGAGGGTCTTGCCCGAGCCGATGCGCGCGAAGTTGTCCATCGTTTCGGAGTCGGCCGGGTACGTGTTGCTCGTGCGAGTGGGGAAGTGATCTTGGTTCGCTGCCTCCTTGGCCGCGCTCAGTGAGCGTCCTCGACGCGCCCCGGCATCGCGTCATGAGCAAAGGTTCTCCGCGCTCTCTCATTACTGCATCAATTCTGGAGTTGGGACATGTTCATAGCCATCGGGTGGCTCATTGCCCTGGCGTGCATCTTCGGCGTGTTCATCGCGCACGGAGGCAACATCGGTGTGGTCTTGAAGGCGTTGCCGTTCGAGATGACCACCATCTTCGGCGCTGCGATAGGCGCCATGCTCGCGACGAACCCTCCCAAGGTGATGAAGGCGACGGTCAAGGGATTGGCCGCGTGCTTCAAGAGCAGCAAGTACACGAAGGCGCGCTACATGGAGCTGCTGGCGCTCATGTACGACATCCTCCAGAAGGCGCGCAAGGAAGGCCTGATGTCCATCGAGAAGGACGTCGAGGATCCGCACAGCTCGCCGCTGTTCCAGAAATACCCGGCGGTGGGCAACGACCACCACGTCACCGAGTTCATCACCGACTACTTGCGGATGATGGTCTCGGGCAACCTGAACGCGCACGAGATCGAGTCCTTGATGGACGCCGAGATCGACACCCATCACCATGAGGCTTTCCTCGCCGTGATCGCGTTGCAGCGCTTGGCGGGCGGCCTCCCGGCCTTCGGCATCGTGGCCGCGGTGCTCGGCGTGGTGAACACCATGGGCTCGGTCGGTCAGCCGCCGGCGGTGCTTGGCGGGATGATCGGCTCGGCGCTCGTCGGCACGTTCCTCGGCATTCTGCTGGCCTATGCGTTCGCCGAGCCGCTGGCCGGTGCGATGGAGGGGAAGGTCGACGAAGCCGGCAAGGAGCTCCAGTGCATCAAGACCACGTTGCTGGCGTCGATGCAAGGCTACGCCCCTCAGGTGGCGATCGAGTTTGGCCGCAAGGTGCTCTATTCGACCGAGCGGCCCTCGTTCGCAGAGCTCGAAGGCCATGTGAAAGGCAAGCGATGAGCGCCTTGAATCCGCACTAGACTTCTCGTAGAGATCCGCGTTGCACCAGATCCACGCAGCCCAGGTTGAAACTTTTTCGGAACAGCACAGTTGGGTTGAAGCCCTGGACCTCCAGGTCGCTAGATTGGCGCTCAGTCACTGGATCCATCCCTGTCAGTCGTGTTGTGAAGAAGACGCGGCCTCAGACGACGCTGGAGGCGACGATGCGCTGCCTTGAGGCATCGTGGCCGTTCCAGGCTTCGACGTGCCCTCCAGAGCCAGGGCATTTTCGATGACTCACGCCCGAACCAATACCGAGCCAGCCACACCGGACATGGTGGAAGCAGCGCTGCTGCAGCTTCACAAGGAAAAGGGATCCGGATCATGGATGGCGACGGTGACGAATCTCGCGCCCGGGTCAGCCTGAACAAGGATCACGTGCTGCGTTTACCCAGCCAGATGCGGCCGCTGTATCGCCATCCATCTGTCGCCGACGCACGCAGCATGCAGCATGCACCCAAGGAAGAACTTGAGGTGTTTTGGACCCGTGGGCCAGTTGGACTAACGTTGACTGATGCGATCAGCCAAGCGAGTAAGAATCCAGATTCGGTAACTTTCGGGCATGTCGAAGTCGCGGTGCAGGTTCACCCTGAACTTGTCCAGCATCTGCTCCGTCGTCAGAGCCGCATACTTGGGCTTGAGCGCCTTCTCACGAAGAAACCCTGCGGCCCATTCCACCACCTCGCAACAGCGCAGGAAGTCCTCAGCCCGCTCTTCTGGCAAGGAGCCAGGTTCATGAAATCGGCTATCCGGTCCTCGCGTCAGACTGAACTTGAGCTGCATACCGGATAGGGCTCCGCCGACCGGTAGTCGAGGGAAGTCCTCTGGAACGACGACGGTCATGGCTTCTCTCCTCCAAGATGCGCAGTTGCGCACGCCCGGCTGGTGCGAGGTTCGCTCGTTTCGTCGAGCTCGCCAGGGATGACCACCTCCAGCTCGCCGTTCCCTTTAACGGCGGTGATGCCACGCAGGCCCACACCTACGGACTTGAATCCCTGAGCTCGCCACATCTGCGACTGATCTTCAAAGCGCCACCGCGCATCGTGAAGGTGTCCGTGCGCCAGCAGGCTGACACCCAGGGCGCGCGCTAGCTCATCGAGGATGGAAAAACCATACGGGTGATAGCCGCTCGCCTCATGGGTGACCAGTAGGTCCGCGCGCTGCCGCTTGAGCCGCTCGAAGTCCTCAGGGTAGATCGTGCCCCAGTGCTTGAAGTGGGGACCGTCCTGGTATCGATCCTGGCGAGGCGTCGACCGAGCGTGCTGGCGCATGCTGCTGAAGTTGGGCGTTGCGCCTGCGGCACCGTTCGGTCCCTTGGGCATCCAGACATTCCCGCGGAACACATTTCCCAGGCCTGCAATCTTTCGCCCGTCCGGAATCCTCACAACCCTGCCATGCAGATTCCTGTCCCTCAGCCCGCTGTGCCAAGTGCGTTCGATATCGATGATCCGATCGGCATCGTGGTTTCCCGGAATCCACCACACACGCTCGGCCAACGGCGCAAGGACCTCGTCCAGTGGTCGGTCGGGCTCCATGTCGCCAAGAAGTGTTGATTCCCGCGCGATCCTGACCCACCGTTTCCATCCAATCTTGACCCACCCTTGTTCAAGCCTTTGAGGCTCAGGCTGTGGGTAACTTCTTGGTCTTGGACTCCTTGGGGGTGGGTTGTGCAGAGCTGTTCTTGAACCGGTAGCTCTCGTTGCCGGTTTCAAGGATATGGCAGTGGTGGGTGAGGCGGTCCAGCAGGGCGGTGGTCATCTTGGCGTCGCCGAAGACGCTGGCCCATTCACTGAAGCTCAGGTTCGTCGTGATGACGACGCTGGTGCGCTCGTAGAGCTTGCTCAGCAGGTGGAAGAGCAGCGCCCCGCCGGAGGAGCTAAACGGCAGGTAACCGAGCTCGTCGAGGATCACCAGGTCCATGTGAGCCAGCCGGTGCGCCATCTGGCCGGTCTTGTTGTTCAGCTTCTCCTGCTCCAGCAGGTTCACGAGCTCCACCGTGGAGAAGAAGCGCACCCGTCGCCGGTGATGCTCCAAGGCCTGCACGCCGATGGCCGTGGCCAGGTGGGTCTTGCCCGTTCCTGGCCCGCCGACCAGCACGACGTTCTCGGCCCGGTCCATGAACTCACCGCGGTGCAACTGCTTCACCAGCGCCTCGTTCACCTCGCTGTGCGCAAACTCGAAGCCCGCCAGATCTCGGTAAACCGGGAACTTGGCCTGCTTGAGCTGGTACGCGACGGCACGCACCTCCCGCTCGGCGGACTCGGCCTTGAGCAACTGAGCCAGGAAGGGCTGCGCGGCTTCAAACGCCGGCGCGCCTTGCTCGGCCAGGTCTCCCACGGCCTGCGCCATGCCAAACATCTTGAGCTCCCGCAGTGCGGTCATGAGCCCGTTGGTTGCTGAGTCACGCATTGCGGACCTTCCTTTCTTCGCGCAAGGCGTCATAGCGGTTCACGTTGGCCTGCGGCTCGTTGGTCAAGCGCAGCGCGTGCGGGGCGTCCACGGGCGGTGGCGCGGCCTTCCCGTCCACCAGCCGGTGCAGCACGTTGAGCACGTACATCTTGGTCGGCACGCCGACCTCCAGAGCCAGCTCGACAGCCGCCAGCACCGCCTGCTCCTCGTGGTGCAGGACCAGCGCCAGGACGTCGACCATCTCCCGGTCACCGCCAGGCTTCTTGAGCAGTTCCGCCTGCAACCGTTTGAAGGCCTTCGGCAGCTCGACAAACGGCGCGCCGTTGCGCAACGCGCCGGGCTTGCGCTGCAGCACCGCCAGGTAGTGACGCCAGTCGAAGATCGTCTTGCCGAGCGTGTCGTGCCGGCGGTCGATGAACCGCTGGTGCTCGCAGATGATGTTGCCCTCGGCCGCGACGACGAGCCGGTCTGCGTACACGCGCAGGCTCACCGGCCGGTTGGCGTACGACGCCGGCACGCTGTACCGGGTGCGCTCGAAGGTGACCAAGCAAGTCGGCGAGACGCGCTTGGTGTGCTCGATGAAGCCGTCGAAGGGGCGCGGCAGCTGCATCAGCAGCGGTCGCTCGTCCTGCCAGACGTCATGCACGGTACCGGGCAGCTTGCCATGCGAGATCTCGGTCCACAGCGCCTTGCAGCGCTCCTCCAGCCAGGCGTTGAGCGCGTCCAGCGACGGGAAGGCGGGCACGGGTTGCCAGAGCCGGTGCCGGGCGTCGCGCACGTTCTTCTCAATTTGGCCCTTCTCCCAGCCCGAGGCCGGGTTGCAGAACTCGACCTCGAAGAGGTAGTGGCTGACCATCGCGGCGAAGCGCGCATTGACGTCGCGCGCCTTGCCGCTCAGGACCTTGTCCACGGCGGTCTTCATGTTGTCGTAGATGCCGCGCTTGGGCACACCGCCAAACACGCGGAAGGCGTGGTTGTGAGCGTCGAACAGCATCTCGTGGGTCTGCAGCAGGTAGGCCCGGATGTAGAAGGCCCGGCTGTGGCTGAGCTTGAAGTGCGCCACCTGCAGCTTGGTGCGCTCGCCGCCGAGCACGGCCCAGTCCTCGCTCCAGTCGAACTGGAAGGCCTCGCCGGGCTCGAAGACCAGCGGTACGAAGGTGCCGCGGCCGGTCGTCTTCTGGGCCTCCTGGCGCTTGAGCGCCCAGTCCCGCGCGAAGGCGGCCACGCGGTTGTAGGAGCCGTCGTAGCCGAGCTCCATGAGCTCGGCGTGCATCTGCTTCAAGGTGCGCCGCTGCTTGCGGTTCTTGCCGGACTCGGTCTTGAGCCACTGGGCCAGCTTCTCCGCGAACGGATCGAGCCGGCTGCGGCTCTCGCGCTTGGCGTACGACGGCTCCTTGTCGTCGCTGCGCAGGTACTTCCGGATGGTGTTGCGAGACAGGCCGGTGCGTCGGGCTATCTCTCGGATGGACAACTGCTCACGCAGGGCCCATCGCCTGATGACACTTAGTGTCGCCACGTCAATCACTCCAATGCTCCTGCCGCAAGTTGCGGCAGGCTAGGGTTCATACGTGGGTCAGGTTTGAACGGAAATCAGTGCGGTCGGTGGGTCAGGATTCGGCGGCAATCAACACCACCAAGGCCGAATGGCGCATCTGGCTCGTCAGATCGGACGGAACAAGTCGGTCGTCGCGACTTGGACCTCCGAGAGTGCGCGTCCGGGATGGGACGTCTTGTGCAGCGTGAGCTACGTGTATCAAGTCCCGCTCACTGAACTCCTTGACGGTGAAGTGTCAGTATTGGCGCTAGCAGAGCCAAGAACACTTCCCACCTCCGTCCTGCCGAGACAGGGTAGAAAGAGGCGTTTGCCTATTAAACGGGACATCGAGGAACTCCGGGAATTCCTTGAGCGCGCAGCGCTCGGCGGCTACACCCGGATCGCGTCAGTGAAAGCGGTGGCTGAAGCACTCCGCGTGGACGTCCGAACGCTGTACTCGCTACTCCCGGAAGAAGCCAAGAGCGCGGCTGAGGCTTTCCGTTTGCTGAGACATCAGAGAAGCGAAGAGAAGAACGCGATGAGGCTGGAATCACTGAAGCCAGTGATCGTCGGTGCGACGAAGGAGCTGCTCACGTCAGGACTGAAGGTGACGCGGCGCGCGCTTCATCAGAAGCTCAGGGACCGTGGTGTGGAACTTCGCTGGGGCGAATACAGGGCAGCAAAAATTCTGGCTGAAGACGCGGCCTCAGCGGTGCTTCGCCAAGAAAAACGGCGCCACGAAACGGGCGCCGCTTATGAGGCTTCCGGCAATTCCTGAACGTGCAGGGCATCCGGCAATAGTTGAGCAAACGCTCAAAAATTTCCGGAAGCCACAGCGCTTGGTGTCCTCGACTCATGATGTTCTGGTGCGACCGGCAAGAATCGAACTTGCGACTAAGCCTTCGGAGGGCCCAATGATATCCACTTCACCACGGTCGCCGCGGGAAGCGCGCATTCTAGCCTTCTTCTGACGCTCCTCGACCCGAGCATGCGCGTCCGGTCGAAACGGCACCATCGCGAACACCTGCGCGACCCTCGCGCAACACCTGCCCCACCAACGTGCCGACCTTGACGAAAGCCCCAGGGTGGGGCGGCAGGGGGCTGGCTATACTGCGCCGATTTGCTGTTCCCCGGTCCGGTTTTCCCAGGGCGGTCCGTCATCCGACACCCCCTCAGAAACCCGGATTCGCTTCTGCCGTATCCGATTCGAGCCACGAGGAATTCATGAGCGGAACCCAGGACCACGCCAACGCCCAGGACACGCACGCTGAAGGACACGACGCCCACGAGGGCCCGATCAAGACCCCCAAGCAGCTGATCGTTGCGGTCTTCTTCGCCTTCGTCATTCCGATCGTGATCATCGTGATGCTCGCGAACTACGTGTCCAGCGAGATCAAGCCGGGCGCCGGCGGCACCGGCCTCGAGGCGCAGGCGGTCGCCGCCCGCATCCAGCCCGTGGGCTCGATCGAACTCAAGGACCTCACGAACCCCGCCGCGATGAAGTCCGGCGAGCAGGTCTTCCAGGCCCAGTGCTCGGCCTGCCACGCGACCGGCGCGGCCGGCGCGCCCAAGCTCGGCGATCACGACGCCTGGGGCCCGCGCGTGAAGAGCGGCTTCGACACCCTGGTGCACTCCGCCCTCAAGGGCAAGGGCAACATGGGCCCGCAGGGCGGCGGCGACTTCAGCGACTTCGAGATCTCCCGCGCCGTCGTCTACATGGCCAACCAGGGCGGCGCCAAGTTCGACGACCCGAAGCTGCCCGCCGCAGCCGCCTCCGGCGCCGATGCAGGCGCTTCGGCTCCCGCCGCTCCGGCATCCGGCGCTTCGCAGTAAGCCTCGCACGCCAGAGACACGAATGCCGACCCGCGGGTCGGCTTTTTCATGGGCGACGCATCTCGGCGGATCACGCCGCCTTCGCCGCAGGGTCAGGACTTGCCTGACTCGTCCTTCGGGTCGATCGGCGCCAGCAGCACCCCATGACGGGCGATGAGTTCGGCATGCGTGGCGTTCGACATCGTCCAGCGCCCCGCTTCGAGCGCGTCCGCCGCCGGCCCCATGTCCTGCGTGTGGACCAGGCCCAGACCGAGATCGGTTTCCAGGAACAAACGATCCTGGTCGTCCAGCACCGCGCCGGCGACCTGCGCTTCTCGACCGGTGTGGCTCAGCACGTGGCCGTCAGGCTGCAGCCGCCAGATCCAGGGCGCGACTTCCAGCTGCACGTAGACCCGCTGAGGCCCGTTCTGGAAGAACCAGGCGCCCTGGTCGTCCGACGCGTAGTTGCGGGCGATGAAGCCGATCAGCTTGTCGTGCACGATGCGGCTGCCCTTGACGGTCGGGAACGGACCGGCGGCCTGGATGCGCTCGTCGCGCATGTACCAGTCGCCGCGCGCGTCCAGCGCCAACCAGCCGTAGCAGTGCGGCACGTTGGGCCACTTCTTCAGCGCCGCTTCGACGATGGCATCCATGCGAGTCCTTTCCGTGCGGTTCAGAGCCGCGTCGCGAGCCAGTCGGTCACGCGCTCGGGCATCGTGCGCACGTGGCCGGGCGGGCGGCCGGACGGGAAACCGACGTGCCCACCCTCGCGCGGCTGCCACAGCGTCACGTGCGCGCCGACATGGCTCTGCTCCGGCAGGCTGTGTGCCGGCACGAACGGGTCGTTGCGCGCGTTCAGCACCAGCGCCGGGACGCGGATGCGCGCCAGGTGTGGCTTGGCCGACGCGCGCAGCCAGTAATCGTCGACGTCGCGGAAGCCGTGCACCGGGCCGGTGAAGATGTTGTCGAACTCGTAGAGGTTGCGCACGCGCCGCATCCGCTCGGCGTCGAACAGGCCCGGGTGCTGCTTCAGCTTGCTCATGGCCTTGGGCATCATCGTCTTCAGGAACATCCGCGTGTAGACCAGCCCGTTGAAGCCCTTGCCGATCGCGTGGCCGGCAGCCGTCAGGTCCACCGGCGAGCAGACGGAGCACACGGCCTTCACCGTCGACGCGGCGTCCTCGCCGGCTTCCTGCGCCCAGCGCAGCAGCGCATTGCCGCCCAGCGAGATGCCGACGGCGATGACCGGGCCGCGATGCGAGGCACGCAACTGCGCCAGCATCCAGCCGATCTCGGTGTAGTCGCCCGAGTGGTAGGCCCGCGGTGCGAGGTTGATCTCGCCCGAGCATCCCCGGAAGTAGGGCATCGCGAAGGCCCAGCCCCGTTGCTGCGCCATGGCCGCGAAGGCCTGGACGTACTGGCTCTCCACCGAGCCTTCGAGCCCGTGGAAGAGCACCAGCAGCGGTCGCTCGGCCGGTGCCGTGACCGCGTCCTGCCCGTTCGATGGGCCCGCTGCGGGATCGACGAGGTGCTCGACATCGACGAAGTCGCCGTCCGGCGTCGTCCAGCGTTCGCGGCGGAATTGCGGCGCAGGGCCGACGTAGCGGCGCGAGAACAGCGCGGGCCAGATCGTCTGGGCATGGCCTCCGGGCAACCAGGGAGGCGCCTGGTACTGCATGGACAACCCTCTCAATGCAGTGTCGTGGGCGCGCCGGCGGACACGATGGCCAGCTCCTGCTTCACGTCCTGCGAGGTCCCCGGACTGGCATGGTGCGCGACCATGCGCCAGCCCAACGCCGTCTTCAGGTAGACATTCGTCGCGACGACCCAGGCGCTTTGCACGCCGTCCTCGTCGGTGATCTCGACGCGCTCCAGCACCTGATGGATCGCCGTCTCGCCGTTGACCAGCTTTCTCTGGCACTCCGGATGAACGGGGATCGATCCTCTGGCGAAGATCTGCTCGAAGCTCGCCCGGATCGCCGCCGCGCCGACGACGCGCGGCCCGCCCGGATGCACGCAGCAGACCTCGTCCTCGTCGCCCCAGACGGCCATCAGGCGTTCCAGGTCGCCGGCCTGCAGGGCCTCGTAGAACTGCGCTTCGGTGTCCTCGGGAGAGGCCAGCAGCAGGGCGGTCTGAGGCTTGCGCACCATGGGTCTCGTTCCTTGTTCAAGGGAGCGGGCGTCGGCCGGCGCCCAGGCGTCGGCCGTCGTGGCTCAGTGACCGGAGGGCAGGTGCTCGCCGGCCTTCAGCTTGTACAGCGTGCCGCAGTACGGGCAGGCGCCTTCGCCGGTGTGGCTCAGGTCGATGAAGACGCGCGGGTGGTTGCTCCACAGCGGCATCTTGGGATTCGGGCAGAAGACGACACCCGGACCTTGCAGGTCCTGGGCGGTGACTTCGACGGTGGCCTTGGGCGTGGTGGTGTTGGCGCTCATGATCTTGTTCTTGAAGGCTTGCGGCGGCTGGCGGTTCGTGGGGAAAGGTCCCGCTCAGACCACGCTCAGCCAGTGGGCGTACTTGGGATTGCGGCCGTTGACGATGTCGAAGAAGGCCGACTGGATCTTCTCGGTGATGGGGCCGCGGCTGCCGCTGCCCAGTTCGATGCGGTCCAGCTCGCGGATCGGGGTCACTTCAGCGGCGGTGCCGGTGAAGAAGGCCTCGTCCGAAATGTAGACCTCGTCGCGGGTGATGCGCTTCTCGACCAGCTTCAGGCCCAGGTCCTCGCAGATCGCGAAGATGGTGTTGCGGGTGATGCCGTTGAGCGCGCCCGCCGACAGGTCCGGCGTGTAGACCACGCCGTTCTTGATGATGAAGAGGTTCTCGCCCGCGCCTTCGGAGACGAAGCCCGACGCGTCCAGCAGCAGCGCCTCGTCGTAGCCGTCCTCGGTCGCTTCCATGTTGGCCAGGATCGAGTTGGTGTAGTTCGACACCGTCTTGGCCTGCGTCATCGTGATGTTGACGTGGTGGCGGGTGTAGCTGCTGGTCTTGACGCGGATGCCGCGCTTGAGGCCTTCCTCGCCCAGGTAGGCGCCCCAGGCCCAGGCGGCGACCATCAGATGGATCTTGTTGCCCTTGGGGCTGACGCCCAGCTTCTCGCTGCCGATCCAGGTCAGCGGACGCAGGTAGCAACTGGCCAGGTTGTTCTCGCGGACGACCGCCTTCTGCGCGGCCTCGACCTGCTCGATCGTGAACGGGATCTTCATGCGCAGGATCTTGGCGCTGTTGAACAGGCGCTCGGTGTGCTCGCGCAGCCGGAAGATCGCGGTGCCCTTGTCGGTCTGGTACGCGCGCACGCCTTCGAAGGCGCCACAGCCGTAGTGCAGGGTGTGGGTGAGCACATGGATCTTGGCGTCGCGCCAGTCCACCAGCTCGCCGTCCATCCAGATCTTGCCGTCGCGATCGTCCAGGGACATGGGTCTTCCTTTTGCGGCCGCGAATGGGCCGGGTGCTGCGAAGTCGGGGATTTTATGCGGCCGGGATGTCGGCGGGGGCGGCCGATTCGGGCGCCTGGGCGCGGATCAGCGTCCATCGCGTGACCACGCTGTTCTCCAGGACCACGTCTACCGCGTCGCCGCCGGTGTCGGTCCAGCGGTAGGTGTGCTCCCCGGCCTTCACGCCCAGCGACTTGCACATCCGGATCAGGTCGATCAGCTTCATCCCGGCGTGCAGCTTCGAGTTCAGCATGATCGCGCTGGAGACGTGGCCCAGCGGCGACTTCTGGGCTGTGCGCATGACGCGCATCAGCTGCGAGAACTGCAGCAGCAGATAGAAGATGACGGCCGACGTGCCCAGGATGGCGCCCTTCCAGCCGAAGTAGTAGGTGCCGACGACGATGGCGGCAATGGCGAGAAGGATGCCGACGAGGCGGTTCATGCGGGGGAACTCCGAAGGGGGTGAGGCTGAACCCGCGATTGTCGTCGGGCCGCCGCCGGGACGGGTGTGGCGATTGCGGATGCCGCCATCGCCGATCCCGGCCCCTGCGCCGTCACAGCCCGCGCAGGATCTCGATGGCGTCCTCGATGCGGGCCACCGGGTGGACGGTCAGGCCGTCGATCGGCTTCTTCGGCGCGTTGGCCTGCGGCACGACTGCGATCGAGAAGCCCAGCTTGGCGGCTTCCTTCAGCCGCTCCTGACCGCGCGGCGCGGGACGGACCTCGCCGGCCAGACCGACTTCCCCGAAGGCGAAGAAGCCCTTGGGCAGCGGCTTGCCGCGCAGCGAGCTCTGGATCGCGAGCAGCACGGCCAGGTCGGCCGCCGGCTCGCTGATGCGCACGCCGCCGACGGCGTTGACGAAGACGTCCTGGTCCATCGTCGCCACGCCGGCGTGCCGGTGCAGCACCGCCAGCAGCATCGCGAGACGGTCGCGCTCCAGGCCCACCGAGAGCCGGCGCGGGCTGGGCCCGCCGCCGTCGACCAGCGCCTGCAGCTCCACCAGCAGCGGCCGCGTGCCTTCCAGCGTGACCAGCACGCAGGAGCCGGGCACCGGCTCGCCGTGCGTGGACAGGAAGATCGCGCTCGGATTGGTGACGCCCTTCAGGCCCTTCTCGGTCATCGCGAAGACGCCGATCTCGTTGACCGCGCCGAAGCGGTTCTTGATCGCGCGGACCAGGCGGTAGCTGCTGTGGGTGTCGCCCTCGAAGTAGAGGACGGTGTCGACGATGTGCTCCAGCACGCGCGGCCCGGCCAGCGCGCCTTCCTTGGTCACGTGGCCGACCAGCACCATCGCGCAGCCGCCGGACTTGGCGGTGCGGGTCAGCTGCGCGGCGCATTCGCGGACCTGCGCGACAGAACCGGGCGCGGAGGACAGCTGCTCGGAGTACATCGTCTGGATGGAGTCGATGACGCAGAAGTCGGGCTGTTCCACCTCGATGGTGGCGAGGATCTTCTCCAGGCCGATCTCGGCCAGCACGCGCACCTGCGAGCCGTCCAGGCCCAGGCGACGGGAACGCATCGCGACCTGCGCGCCCGATTCCTCGCCGGTGACGTAGAGGACCTTCATCTGGCGGGACAGCGCGTCCACCGCCTGCAGCAGCAGCGTCGACTTGCCGATGCCCGGATCGCCGCCGATCAGCACCACGCCGCCGGTGACGATGCCGCCGCCCAGCACGCGGTCCAGTTCCTCCAGCGAGGTCGGGGTGCGCTCGAAGTCGCGGGCCTCGATCTCGGACAGGGTCGCGACGGGCTGGCTGCGGGCCAGCGCCTGGAAGCGGTTCTTGCCCGCGGCGGGTTCGGCGGCGGTCTCGACGAGGGTGTTCCAGGCACTGCAGGACGGGCAGCGGCCCAGCCACTTGGCGCTGGTGGCGCCGCATTCGGAGCAGACGTAGTGGGATTTCTGGGTGGCCATGGGCCGATTGTCGTCGCCGGTCCGACCCGCTCGCGGCAGGAGTCGCTCAGGAGCCGCTCAGGAGCCTCCTGTGACGACTACTTCACCCGGACCAGTTGCCACGCGTGCGGCAGCGAATCGGCGGTGGGGATCCAGTGATCGATGGCGGCGCCCAGCAGCACGCCCACCAGCAGCAGACCCAGCGCCGGTCCCCAGGTGCGCCGGACCGCGCATCGCCACCAGCCTTCTTCGCTCAGGCGCCGCCAGGCCATGCCGCCGGCGATGCTGGCGAGGGCCACCTCCACCGACACCGCGAGCAGCACTTCCACGCCGAACAGTCCGAAGACGCAGAAGCCGAGCGCCGCGCCGATCGCCAGGATCAGCGCGATGGGCACGGCGATGACCAGGCCCTCATCGAGCCCGCCGACCGCGTCGCCGGCCGAGCCCAGCGCGTCGCCGGCTGTGGACAGGTTCGACGGACAAGCTGTGGAAAAGGGTGTGGGCAAGTCGGTGGACAAGGATGTGGATGCGCTTGTGGAGAAGTCTCCGGAAGCCCCGCCGCCACCGAAATCGCCGCCTCCGCCGCTGCGGAACGGCACAGGGGGACGTCCGCGTCCCAGGTTGCCGGCGAGTTGGGCGCCGAAGTCCAACAGCTCCGGCATCCCGTCCAGCGGCGATCCGTCGTGACGCAGCAGCGCCCGCGCCCACACGCGCAGCAGGCCCAGGTAGAGCAGGTAGCTGGCCGGCAGCAGCAGTGCGTAGCGCCAGGCCAGCGCCTCCACCCCCATCGCCCGCAGCCCCGCGCCGCCCAGCATCAGCGCGCCGAGCATCAGCATCGCGATGACGAAGACATGCAACCGGAGCAGGAACCGGCTGCGCAGCTGGCGCTTCAGGTCCTCGACCCAGCGCAGCCGCGCGTGCTGGCGCTGGGCAAACGACGGGGGCTTCGAGGCGTGGTGGGCGCGATGGGCGTGCGACATGGGCGGTGGCGGAGCGTGCGTGTGGCACGTCGTCCCAGGATAGCGGGCGAGGGTCAGTCCACCGTTGCGGAACGCCCGATCCCGCCCATCGGAGAACGCGAACGAGCGCCTGCGCGATGACCGCGCGCCGATCGTGAAACACTATCTGAACAGCCCGGCCTATTGACCGCGGGAGCCCTCACATGCAGACCAACGACCGATGACCTTGCCTCACATCGCCCGCGTTGCGGGACGGTTCAAGAGAATCCGGGCCGTCTTCTCGGAATCGTTCGCCAATGCGCGTCCGTACACGACGTCCTACGACTGGTTTTCGGAGAGCGAGGTGGCTAGCCTCGACCGGGCGACGGTCGTCGACGCGGCCGGGCACGTCGACGACCAATCTTGGCTGGATCTGGACATGCCGGCCTATCTCAGGCGCATCGGCCGGCTGGCCAGCCTCCATGCCCGCCAGGCGACTTATCGGCGGCTCAGGCGGGGGAGACGCGCCAGGCGTTGTGGCCCATCTGCTGCAGGAGCATCCTCCCGCCGAAATCGCCGCATTGATCGAACCCGCCCGACCGATCCGGGAGGCCTTGCGCTGCGCCGGTGACGACATCACGCCGCATCTGTTCCACGGCACCAGGATCGCCACGCTGGGCTGAGCGCCTGTGGCTGGCACCCTGGGTGCTGGGTCTCGTCTGGACTTTGCAGTGGCTGTTCGCCTGGCCCGCGACCCTCGGGATCGGTGCGACGCTGGCCTACGTCGGCCTTGTGGGCTTCGTCCAGATCCGGTTGTTTCCGCGCCTTCAGGAGTGGAAGAGACTGCGTGCCGGACTGCTGCTCACCCTGGCTGCGGCCCGGTCGCTGGGGGAACTCGGCGTCGCTTGCAGAGGCCGTCTGTACGGGGCGCTGACCGACGATCTGGCCGAGATCGGCCGGCTCGACGCCGTGATCTCGGGGCGCCTCTATGACCGTTTCGCCGCGATCGCGGAGTATGCCAACCTGTTCGCGATGAGCGAGTACACGACGCTGCGCAGGTCGCTGGAACGGTTCGAAGCGGCCCTGCCGTCGCTGTGCCGGGTTTATGAGCAGGTGGCGGAATGCGAAGCGGACATCTGCTTCCTGGAGCATGCGCTCGCCACAGACCAGATCTGCGTGGCCAAGCTGGCGGCGGAAGGCGATGTCGTCTTCACCGATCTGAAGAATCCGCTCTTCGACGACTGTCAGCCGCTCAGCCTCAGGATGGATGACAAGAGCCTGCTGCTCAGCGGGCAGAACGGCATCGGGAAAAGCACGCTGCTACGCGCCATCGGCATCAATCTGCTGGTCGCACGCGCCTTCGGCGTCTGTTACGCCACCCACGCGCGGGTGCCTGAGGTGATCGTCTGGGTGAGCATCGAGAACAAGGATTCGATTGAGAACAGCCAGAGCCTCTACATGGCCGAGCTGCTGCGCGCAGAAACCCTGGTCAAGGCCGCCGAGGCCGCCGGAAAAGGAGCCTTCTTCATCATCGACGAGATCTTTCGCGGCACCAACAACATCGAATCCGTGGCGGCCGCGGCGGCGGTGCTGCAGCACCTGGCCGCGCATGCGCGGGTCGTCGTCACCTCCCACAATCTCGCGCTGGGCAAGATCCTGCGGCGGCGCTATCGGTCGCTCCATCTGGCTCGGACGCAAGGAAAGGGGCTGATCCTTGAAGACGGGTTGCTGCCCGACACCAACGGGATCGCGCTCATGGGCCGATACGACTTTCCGCCGTCCGTCCTTCGGGAGGCAGACCGGGTGCGGACCTGGTATTCCGAGTACGTACTTCAGCCTGCCGACTTCCCTCTGGAAGAAGGCTCGGGCAGTGACCCGACCCATAGCCCGCCGAATGTCAGCGCGGCATTCACCAGCAGCAGCTCCAACCCCATCCGGTAGTCCCCGAAGAGGGTGGCCTGGTGGGCGTCCACGACCCAGCACAGCGCCGGCGCCGCCAGCGCGACCCACGGCAGGACGCCCGCGCGCAAGGTCCGCGTCGTCAGGATGCCGAAGGCGAACAGTCCCAGCAGCGGCCCGTAGGTGTAGCCCGCCAGCTTGAGGATCAGGGAGACCATGCTCGGGTCGTCGAGCCAGCGGAATCCCAGCGTCAGCAGCAGGAACAACCCCGCGTAGCCGAGGTGCACCGCCTTGCGGATGCGGCGCTGGCGGGCCTCGTCCCAGCCGCGGCGTTCCTGCAGGCCGATCAGGTCGATGCAGGTGCTGGAGGTGAGCGCGGTGATGGCACCGTCGGCGCTCGGGAACAGCGCCGAGATCAGCGCGACCACGAAGATCAGCTGCACCCAGGCCGGGAGGTGCCCCATGACGACGGCGGGGAACAGCCGGTCGCCATGGGCGTTGATGCCCTGCTGCTGCGCATACATCGTCAGCAGTCCGCCGAGGAACAAGAACAGCAGCACGACGACGGTCATGATGGCTGCCATCACCATCATGTTCTTCTGCGCGTCGGCCAGGCGCTTGACCGAGATGTTCTTCTGCATCATCTCCTGGTCCAGGCCCGTCATCGCGACGGCGATGGCCGCGCCGGCGAGCAGCTGCTTGGCCCAGTGCGAGGCGCTCATCGGGTCGGTGACGAAGACGTCGGCGAGGCCGGCCGATCGCATCGCCTGCCAGCCGGAAGCGAGGTCCAGGCCCATCGCGTGGAGCAGGAACACCACGCAGATCACCAGGCCGCCCAGCATGCCGGTGGTCTGCAGGGTGTCGGTCCAGACGATGGTCTTGACGCCGCCCTCGAGCGTGTAGAGCAGGATCATCACGAGCACCAGCAGCGCGCTGAGCCAGAACGGCATGCCGAACTGGGCCAGCACCAGGTCCTGCAGGATGCGCACGACGAGGTAGAGCCGGGCGGTGGCGCCGAGCGTGCGGGACAGGATGAAGAAGCCGGCGCCGGTGCGGTGCGCGGCGACGCCCAGGCGGGTGCCGAGGTAGCGGTAGATGGAGCTGAGGTTGAGCCGGTAGTAGAGCGGCAGCAGCACGAAGGCGACGACCGCGTAGCCGGCGAACTGGCCCAGCATGATCTGGAAGTAGCCGAACGCGCCGGCGCCGACGGAGCCCGGCACGCTGATGAAGGTCACGCCGGAGAGCGAGGTGCCGATCATCCCGAAGGCGACCAGCCCCCAGTGGCTGTTGCGGTTGCCGATGAAGAAGCTGTCGTTGTCCGCGCGGCGCGAGGTCCACCAGGCCACCGCCAGCAGCAGCGAGAAGTAGGCGATGACGACGACGAGCAGGACGGTGGCGGACATGGCGCGGAATTATTGGAGCGCCGCCCCGGGGGCGGCATTCCGAATGTGGCAGCAGGCATAACCCGTCTATTCCCTGACCTTCGCCGTCGCGGAGGGCAACGTGCTACAACTCGGCTCCTTCGAAGGAGTCGATCATGGAGTTGTCAGTCTGGCTGGGGTTTTTCGCGGCCTCCTGGGCCATCAGCCTGTCCCCGGGCGCCGGTGCCATCGCGGCGATGAGCGCCGGGCTGAATCACGGCTTCCAGCGCGGCTACTTCATGACGATGGGCCTGATCCTGGGCATCCTGACGCAGATCGTGGTGGTCGGCGCCGGGCTGGGCGCGCTGATCGCGGCGTCCGAACAGGCCTTCGCGGTGGTCAAGTGGGCGGGCGTGGCCTACCTCGTGTACCTCGGCATCCAGCAATGGCGCTCGCCGGCCAAGCCGCTGGTGGCGGAGCAGGCTGAAGGCAAGCAGGTCTCGCGGCGTGACCTGGTCCTGCGCGGCTGGGGCATCAACGCGGTGAACCCCAAGGGCACGGTCTTCCTGCTGGCCGTGGTGCCGCAGTTCCTGAACCTGCATCACAGCCTGCCCCAGCAGTACGCGGTGATCGGCGCGACGCTGGCCTTCACCGACGCCGTCGTGATGGCCGGCTACACGCTGCTGGCGGCGCGCGTGCTGCGTGCGCTGCGCTCGGAATCTCACCTGAAGGCGATGAACCGGATCTTCGGCTCGCTGTTCGTCGGTGCCGGCGCGTTGCTGGCCACCTTCAAGAAGGCGGCCGACTGAGTCGCCAGACCGGAGCGCCGCAGTCCGGCTTCTCCTGAGCGACCCGCCGAAGCGGTCGCTTCCCACCAAAGGCCGCCCCCACAGGGCGGCCTCGTCGTTTCCACCGGCCCGCTGAATGCGTCCTTGCGCGAGCGGCCGGTACAGATCGTTGCCGCACATCATGTCCACCGTTTCCGACCGCTGGTTGTTCTGGGGCCCGACGCTGATCTGGGCCAGCACGTGGCACGTGATCCTGTACCAGCTCGCTTCGGGCGTGCCGATCCTGAACTCGGTCGGCTGGCGCTTCGGTCTGGCGGCGCTGATGCTGGCGGGTTTCGCGCGCTGGCAGAAGCTGTCGCTGACGCTGCCCTGGTCGGCGCACGGGCTGATGCTGGCGACCGGCATCGTCCAGTACAGCGGCAACTACTTCTCCGTCTACGAGGCCGAGCGCCACATCCCGAGCGGGCTGGTGGCGGTGCTGTTCTGCCTGATGGTGTTCGGCAACGCGCTGACGGGGCGGATCTTCTTCGCCCAGCGCGTGACGGGCCGCTTCCTGGCGGCGTCCGCGGGTGCGGTGGCGGGGGTGGTGATGATCTTCTGGCCGGAGATCGCCTCGACCGGCGCCCGCCCGACGGCGGCCTATGGTCTGGCGATCGGCCTGGCCGCTGTCATCGCCGCGGTGATCGGCAACGTGCTGACGCTGACCTTGACCCGCCGCGGCCTGGCGCTGGTGCCGGTGCTGGCGTGGAGCATGGGTTACGGCGCGGTCTTCCTGCTGGCCGCCTCGGTGGCGACGGGGCAGGGCCTGAACTTCGCGTGGACGCCGTCGTACGTGTTCAGCCTGCTCTACCTGGCGGTGTTCGGCTCGGTGTTCGCCTTCGTCCTGTACTTCAAGCTGGCGCAGCGCCAGGGCACGGCGCGCGCCGCGCTGACCGGCGTGGTCATCCCGGTGATCGCGCTGGGGATCTCGGCGATCTTCGAAGGCTGGCGGCCGACGATGCTGGCGCTCGCCGGCATGGTGCTGTGCCTGGGCAGCATCTACGTGGCGACGCGGCCACAGCGGTGAGCGGATGCCCTCGAACGGTTCGAAGTTCGTTCTGACGCCTCGTTGATGGTTCCCCGCTGAAGCGGGAACCGGGACCAGGTCTTGCGGAATCGCAAGGTCGCCCATTTCGTTCGATCACAGGCTTCGTCTTTGATGACGGAGCGGCAGTGGCGCATTTCCGTCGTTAACCAACTAGGTTAATATTCGATGGAAAAACACAAGGCCCATTACTCGCTGAGCACGGTCAAGCAGCTGACATCCGAAGGCCGCATTCGGGCAACGCTTTCAGCCTCTCTCGGCGCCGAGGCCCTGGGCTTCGACCACGAACAGATGTCCGGCGTGGTCCTGGCGCTGGGCCAGGGCGACTTCTACAAGAGCATGACTACGTATCACGACCATCGCGCGTGGCAAGACGTCTATCGGCCGACAACGAATCGAGGGCGCGTCTATCTCAAGCTCAGCGTCGTCGAGGAGGTTGTGCTCATCTCATTCAAGGAGTTGTGAAATGAAATGTCCGGCCTGCGGATTCGCGAAGACAGTGCGCGACACCCGAGACATTGAGCATGTCTACAAGGGCGTGTCGACGACCATTCCTGCGGTCACCGGAGACTTCTGCCCATCGTGCGACGAAGTCACGATGGACATGGATGAGTCTGGCCGCGTCATGCGGGCGGTGCGCGCATTCTCCAAGCAGGTGAACGCGTCACAAGTCGACCCGTCTTTCATCGCGGAGGTCCGCAAGAGGCTTGCGCTGGATCAGCGCGAGGCCGGGGAAATCTTCGGTGGCGGCGTGAACGCCTTCTCCCGTTACGAGACCGGCAAGACGCAGCCGCCATTGGCGTTGATCAAACTGCTGAGGCTGCTCGACCGGCACCCCGATCTGCTGGAGGAGATCAGGGCTTGATCGTGTCGGTAGCGCGCCGCCGACGCGCGGCGAATCCGATCGCGGCCACGCCGGCCAGCATCAGCGCATAGGTCGACGGTTCCGGCACCGCTGCGGTGATCTCGGTGATCGACACGAGGCGTCCGGCGCCGCTGATGCTGACGCTGCTGTACAGACCGTCGACTGACGCCGTCGCATCCCGCCATTGCAGGCCGACGCATTGCAGGCAGTTCGTTCCTTGCTGCAACATGCCCAGGAAGTAGGCGAGCGGCTCGCGGTCGTCGTAGTTGTCGACGGTGCCGCCGGCAAAGGGAGCGTTCCAGGTCAGCGATACCAGGTTCTGGAAGCCGGCACCGGACGGGTCCAGCCAGAGTTCCGAACTCGTCAGGCTCCAGAAATCGGTGGACCGGATCACCTGCTGGTTGCCGACCAAGGAATGCACGCTGCGTGTCCTCAATGCCGAGGTGAAGACCTGGTGCGTCACGCCCGCGGCGCCATCGAAAGGATTCGACGAAGCCGACGGCAGGGCGGGGACCTGGGACGCCTGGGCATCAGTTGTCACCCAGTTGGCATACCGCTCGGTTGCCGACCAGGCGTCGTAGCTGCGACCAGAACCCGGCTCGGTGGACTGGCTGTGCAAGGTGGTGAAATTCGTGCGCCCCGGAGTCGCGCCGACCTCGAAAGTGAAGCTCATCGAGAACGGCTGGTCCCGGACGTCCAGGTCCTTCACGAAGCCCTCGCAGAAGGTGGACTCCTCTGGGCAATCCACCGTCTTCTGACCGAAGCGCAGGCTGCCCTCGAAATCGACCTTGTAGGTCGCCGCCATCGCCATCTGGCTGAGACCGGCGCTCAGCGCGACGGCCATCCACTGCTTCTTCATGAGTTTCTCTCCCTCGGGTCTTGAACGATCCGCGTGCGGCGACTTGAGCCGTCAGGCCGTCTTGCGCCGCCGCGCGGCAAAGCCGATCGCAGCCACGCCGGCCAGCATCAGCGCATAGGTCGACGGCTCCGGCACCGCCGCGGCGGTCTCGGTGATCGAGACGATGCGGCCGAACCCTGTCAGCGAGGTGGCGCCGGTCACGCCGTCGGCGCGGGCGTAGCTGTTCGACAAGTTCACGGTAAGGCAGCCTGCACAACCACCGAGGCGGTTCATCAGGTCCAGGAAGTAGGCGTCCGACGTGACGTCATAGGCGTTGGCCACGGTGCCCGCGAAAGACGGGGACTTGGCCGGGCTGATGCTGAAACTGTCCTGTGAGTGGGACCCGTCGGCGTTGGTCCAGATCACCGCGTGGTGCAACGAAAAGATTTCCTCGCTCCGGAGGGTCTCGCCGGTGTCCGTCCACGCGTGCACGGAGCGGAGGCGGCGCGCGACGGTGTTGACGTCGAGCTGCGCGCCCGTCCGATTCACCGGATCGGACGTGGCGACAGGAAGCGTCGGGACTTGAGCGTCCGCCGGATCGTGGGTCAGGAAGTTGGCATAACGCTGCGATGCCGTCATCCAGTCGTAGGCACGTCCGGCGCCGTCCTTCCCTTGCGAAGAGCTGGTGACGAAAGGCAGCCGGCCCGGCGACACGCCGTATTCGAACGAGAACGACTGCGAGAACGCGATCGGGGTGCCCAGCGTCGTCGTCGTGCCGACGCAGGACCAGTCCATCGGCGCGCAATCGGTCGACTGGCTCTGCAAGGTGTAGAACCCCTCGAAGGTCACCGTGACGGTCGCCATCGCGACCGGGCTCAGCATTGCGCCCATCAGGGCGGCCATCCAGCGGATCGTCATCGTTTCCCTCTTCCTCGAGATGTCGTGAATCGTGGCGAGCCAAGGCTCAACCGGCTTGGCGCCGACGCGCGGCGAATCCGATCGCGGCTACGCCGGCCAGCATCAGCGCGTAAGTGGACGGCTCCGGCACTGCGGAGGCGGTGTCGACGACCGAGATGAGGCGTCCGACGCCAGTCAGTCTGACGCTCGTGACTGATTGGTCATTGGCCCAATAGGCATCGCCCCAGTCGAGGCGGACGCATGTCGTGCAGTTCATTGAACTGGATAGCATCCGGAGGAAGTAGTCTGGCGATTCGACGTCGGCATAGTTAGCGAGAGAACCGGCAAAGGGCCCGTCCCACATTAGATAGAGATGGTTTTGGAACAGCGATCCATCGTTGCCGATCCAGGACACAGTGTTGCCTACCATCCATCCCTCGCCGGATCCTCGGGCGATGCCGGTGTCAGCCCAGGCTGTACCTCCCCGGGATCGGTAGGCACCGTTCCAGACCTCGATCGAGGTTCCGACGGCGCCGTCCAGCGGGTTCGTCGTTGCTGATGGCAGTGCCGGCACCTGCGAGTCCGTCAGGTCATGCGTCCTCCAGAGCGCGTGGTACTGAGTGGCGTTCATCACCTCGACGGGGCGCTTGGTGCGGCCATCGATGTATGTGTGCGACGAACTCGTGAAGGTCGTGTCTCCAGGCATCGCGCCGAACGCGAAGGTGATCGACTGGGTGACCGGCATATTCCTCAAACCGAGGTCGGTCACTTGCCCGCCGCTCGGGCAGGAGAGCGACGGAGTCGGACACACAGCCTTCTCCGAGGCGGTGAAGTAGCCCTCAAACGTCAAGGTGATATCCGCCATCGCGACCTGGCACAGACCTGCGCCCAGCGCGACGGCCATCCATTGCTTCTTCATGGGTCGTCCCTCCCGTTGTGCTCGACCGGCGCGATGCGCCTTGTTTTTTCAGGCCGTCTTGCGCCGCCGTGCGGCCACGCCGATCGCGGCCACGCCGGCCAGCATCAGCGCGTAGGTCGACGGTTCCGGAACGGTCGAGGCGCCGAGTTGCCGGACGCTGAAGCCGCCGATCGAGCCGTGGAACAGGTAGTCGCTGGAGGTGCCGCCGTCTCGGACGCTTGCCGTGGCGATCACCGTCTGCGTGCAGCCCTGGCACCAGAAGTCCTGGTTCATGCGCGCAATGAAATCGCTCACCGAGATCGCCTCGGACAGGTTCTGCTGGGTCACCGCGAACGGCATCGCCTGCATGAACTGGAACATCAGGCCCACGGTCTGCCCGCCCGCGGTCGTCCAGCCGACGCTCTCGTTGGCGCCCCACAGGTCCGCGCGGGACTCTCCGCCGACCGCGTCGAGGTAGGTGCTGATGTCTCGGGTGTGGAAGGTGGCGACGTAACTGCCGGCGAGCGTGGCCGGCGCAGTGAGTTGCGCGTGCGCCAGGACACCGGCCGGGATCAGCGCGCCGGAGATCGGCTCGTTGCTCGTCAAGCTGCCCATCGCCTGGTCGCCCAGTTCGTAGCGCATGGGGCGGCCGTACCAGTCGACGGCGGGCTCGAAGACGCCCGTACCAATGCCGGTGCTCATCCCCGGGCCGCCCACCTCGAACACGAAGGAACGGGTGAAGGTGATCGGCGCCACGGGCGACAGATCCTGCCGCGATTCGCAGACGATCTTTTCCCAATCCTGACAGCCGACGGTGGACTGCATCCTCGTCAGCGTGCCGGTGAACGTGGCTTCGAAGCGCTCCGCGCGCGCCGGCAACGCGGCCATGCTCGCAATGGCCGCCAGGGCGAGCGTCAGCCCGCCGATCTTCTTGTTCATGGAGTTCCTTCCCTCTCGGGTCGGATTCTCTCCATGTCAGATTTGCAAAGCGCCGGCGCACCCCTCGAATGGAGGGGCGCGCAACGCCGATGACACGCCCGGTTACTTCACCCAGCCGATCTCGACCGCGGTCACCGGCCCGATCACCGTCTCGCCCAGGTTCGAGGGCATCCGCAGTTCGCCCTCCCGGACCGGGATGCGGCCGGCCATCAGTTCGGCCGCCGTCTGCGGGTAGCGGGGCTCCTGGCGGGGCGCCGCAAAGCCCTCGGGGAACGACGGGGCCAAGGTCGCCCGGTCGTACTTGTCGGTCGCGCCGAAGGTGTGCAGCGCCTCATGCGCGATGACGACCTCGTTCTGCGCCTGCTGCGATGTCATCGCGAACAGGTGCACCAGGCCGATCCGGCCCTTTTCCAGCCCGATCGAATGCGGCAGCGCGCCGGCGAAGTCCGGCGGGTGGTACATCAGGAAGAGTTTGACGTCCGGCACGGGCGAGCTCGGCGGCGTCTCGCGCCAGGCCCACCAGCGCATCCGCAGGCTCCACGAGATCGCCGACAGCGGTCCGGCGTCGCGCGGCACCGTCGGCGGCGCGACGCGGACGCGGCTGCCCAGCACGATGCGCATCGGCTGCGACAGCGCGACGCCGTAGCGCGCCGCCTCCTGCCGGAAATACGGCTCCAGGTCCGCGAAGGCGGCGGCGTCCAGCCGCGCCAGGTAGAGATCCGTCACCGGATCGCCCGACGCGTTGATCGGATACAGCGTCACGACCTGCGGCCGCTTCCAGGACTGGGCCTGCCAGCGGCCGACCAGCGTGGTGAGCGCCACCGTCAACAGGATCCCGAGCAGGATCAGGATCCGCAATGCCTTGAACATGTCCTCTCCCTCATCGATCGTCCGGCCCCGGCCGGCTCAGTCGCCCCGGACCTTTCCGCGCCCGGCCTTGATGTCGCCGCGCTGGCTCTTGGCCTCCAGGCGGCGCTTCTGCGACCCGTAGGTCGGCTTCGTCGCCCGGCGCGCCTTCGGCGTGTGCGCCACGCTCTGCGCGAGTGCGATCAGCCGGGCGACCGCATCGGCGCGGTTCTGCTCCTGGCTGCGTGATTCCTGGGCCTTGATCACCACGACGCCCTCGGCCGTGATCCGCTGGTCGCTGAGCGCCAGCAGGCGTTCCTTGATCAGCGCCGGCAGCGTCGAGCGCCGGATGTCGAAACGCAGGTGCACCGCGCTGCTGACCTTGTTGACGTTCTGGCCGCCGGGGCCGCTGGCCCGGATCGCGGAGATCTCGAGCTCCCAGTCGGCCGGCGTCCAGTCCAGGTGCATGACGCCGACGCAGGCAGCCGCGCGCCGGGCCTCAGCCCAGCGTCTCGACGTGCACCGGCACGCGTTTGGTCACGGCGCACATCAGCTCGTAGCCGATCGTGCCGGCCGAGCGGGCCACCTCGTCGATCGGCAGCACCGCGCCGTGCGGGCCCTGGCCCCAGAGCGTGACCTCGCTGCCGACGCCTTCGTTCGGATGGTCGGTCAGGTCGACCGCCAGCATGTCCATCGACACGCGCCCGATCGTCGCGCTGCGCTTGCCGCCGACCAGCACCGGCGTGCCGTGCACCGCATGGCGCGGATAGCCGTCCGCGTACCCGCAGGCCACCGTGCCGATGCGCATCGCGCGCTGCGCCACGAAGCTGCTGCCGTAGCCGACGCTGTCGCCTTCCTTCAGCTGCTGCACCGCCAGCACCTTGGCCCGCAGCGTCATCGTGGGCTTCAGATCCCAGTGGGTGATGTCGTGCTCCGGGAAGTCCGGGGCGCTGCCGTAGGTCATGATCCCCGAGCGCACCCAGTCGGCCCGCACCTCCGCGTCCTGGCTGTGGCGCAGGATCGCCGCGCTGTTGCTCAGCGTGCGCGAACCCGGCAGGTCGGCCGTCGCCTCCTTGAAGACGGCGGTCTGGTGCTCGATGCCGCGCGGGCCGTCGGCATCCGAGAAATGCGTCATCAGCGAGATCTCGTCCACCTGCGGCAGCGCGTTCAGCCGCGTCCAGGCGCCGCGGAACGCGCTCGGCGTGAAGCCCAGCCGGTTCATGCCGCTGTTGAGCTTGAGGAACACCCGGTGCGGCTCGTGCGTCTTGTGCATGGCCAGCCAGTCGACCTGCTGCTCGTGATGCACCGCGTGCCAGAGCTTCAGCCGCGAGCAGAGTTCCAGGTCGCGCGATTCGAAGCAGCCTTCCAGCAGCAGGATCGGTCCGCGCCAGCCGAGGTCGCGCACGCGCTGGGCCTCGTCCAGGTCCAGCAGCGCGAAGCCGTCGGCGCTGCGCAGCGCGTCGAACGCCCGCTCGATGCCGTGGCCGTAGGCGTTGGCCTTCACGACCGCGAATACCTGCGCGTCGGGCGCGCAGGCACGGGCGCGGGCGATGTTGTGGGCCAGGGCGGGCTGGTGGACGAGGGCTTCGATCGGACGCGGCATGGGCCCCCATTGTGCCGCGCATGAAGGGGTTCACGCCCCTCCGCGGTGCGGAGGGGAGGGCGCCATGGGGTCGGAAAAGCGGTGCGGAATAGCACAGAGACACTGTCCCGTGAAGCGCTGTTACGAAAACGAGCGCGTGCTATAAACCCGCCGCAGCGCTGCCCTTTCCCCACCCCGTGGACCCAGCGTGTTCACCGCAGTTCCAGGTATGCCGGGTCGATGAAAAAGGCTTCTACACCATCATGTCAGCGCAGTTCTTCAGCTCGCTGGCTGATAACGCGCTGTTCGTGGCCGCCGTTGAACTGCTCCGCACCAGCGGCGCCGCCGAGTGGCAGCGCGCCGCGCTGGTGCCCATGTTCGCGCTGTTCTACGTGGTGCTCGCGCCCTTCGTGGGCGCCTTCGCGGACGCGGTGCCCAAAGGCAAGGTCATGTTCATCTCCAACACCATCAAGGTGCTGGGATGCCTGAGCATGCTGGTGGGGGTGCACCCGCTGATCGCCTACGCGATCGTCGGCCTCGGCGCCGCCGCCTACTCGCCGGCCAAGTACGGCATCCTGACCGAGCTCCTGCCGCCGTCGCAGCTGGTGAAGGCGAACGGCTGGATCGAGGGGCTGACCATCGCCTCCATCATCCTGGGCGCCGTGTTCGGCGGACAGCTGATCGGCGACCGGGCCTCGGCCTGGCTGCTGGCCATCGACATCCCCGGCATCGACACCGGCATCGATACCGCGCCGCAGGCGGCCATCGCCTTCATGGTGGTGCTGTACTTCATCGCGGCGCTCTTCAACCTGCGCATCCCGCGCACCGATTCGCCGCTGCAGCCGATCTCGCACAACGCGACCGACCTGGTGCGCGAGTTCGCCGCCTGCAACTCGCGGCTGTGGCAGGACAAGCTGGGCCAGATCTCGCTGGGCATGACGACGCTGTTCTGGGGCGTGTCCGGCAACATGCGCTACATCGTCTTCGCCTGGGCCGCCGCGGCGCTGAGCTACGGCACGACGCAGGCGTCGGCGCTGGCCGGCGTGGTGGCGATCGGCACGGCCGTCGGCGCGATCGTCGCCTCCGCCGTCGTGCGCCTGGACAAGGCCACCAGCGTCATCCCGCTGGGCATCGGCCTGGGCCTGCTGATGCTGGTGCTGAACTTCATCAACAACCTCTGGGTCGCGATCCCGTTCCTGATCCTGCTGGGCGGCATCGGCGGCTACCTGGTCGTGCCGATGAACGCGCTGCTGCAGCATCGCGGCCACAACCTGATGGGCGCGGGCCGGTCGATCGCCGTGCAGAACTTCAACGAGCAGGCCTGCATCCTGGGCCTGGGCGCGCTGTACACGATGCTGACCCGCTTCGGCACCTCGGCCTTCGGCTCGATCACCATCCTGGGCCTGCTGGTGGCGGGCACGATGTGGGTGGTCGGCCGCTGGCACGAGCACAACAAGCGCGAGCATCCCGAGGAGCTCGAGCGGCTCCTGGCGATCGCGCGCAGCGACAAGCACTGAGCGGAAGCTGGCGCTGAAGCGACGACGGCCCCTCGCGGGGCCGTCTTCCTTTGGGGTGCTCTTTCTGACTGCCGAGGCCGCTGGCAGTACCGAAGCCCTCAGCGCCGCGCGCGTCCCCGCCCCGTCGGCGGCGCCGCCACGACGATGCCGCCGGTGGTCAGCACCTGGTCGATGTGCTCCGACCAGGCGCGCCCGATCTTCAGGCAGCCGCTGTGGTTGAGGTGGATCTCGTTGTGCCAGTCGCCGCTGATGCCGCTGGCGCCCGGCGTCGCCGCAGCCAGGGGCACGGCGGTCGAATCGAACACGAACAGCCCCGGGAACTGCTCCTTGTCCGCCATCAGCGTCTTCAGCAGCTGGGCCAGGTGCATCACCATCAGGCGGCTGACGGCCGCCCAGTCGGCGGACGGGATCGCATAGGCCTTGAGCGCCGGATACAGCCACGGGCCGTGGCCGGCGTCTTCCGCGCCGGCCGGCCGCGGCATCGGCACCGCGTAGCAGTGGATGAAGATCGGCTTACCCGCGGACGGCCCCTGGTCGCGCAGCGTCAGCAGGTGGCGCAGGTTGGCCTTCAGGTAGTCGGCGTACGTCGCCCAGCCGGGCTCCGAGAAGTAGCGGCCGACGCCCGCGGACGGAGGGCCCCATTCGGTCTGGTTGCGCAGCAGGCGCAGATGCAGCGGCACTTCCACGCCGTCGAGCTGCGTGGGCGTCTGCGCCGCCTTGATCAGGTCGTTGCCGCCGACGGAGAGCAGGATGCCGTCCCAGACCTGGGCGTCCGGCGCGGTGAGCAGCCGGACGAAGTCGGGGGAAGACGCCAGTTCCACCACCTTGGACAGGCTTTCGCGCTGCCCGGCGCAATTGATCGCGACGGTGGGTTTGGTCAGCACCAGTTCCTGGAGCAGGTTCGCGTGCGCGCTGAGCTTGGCCTGGGCGGTCGAGAACCAGGAGTCTCCCTGGGCGAGCAGACGCCAGTGGTAGCTCGGCAGGTCGGGCCCGGGCTTGGACTGCAGATCCTCGGGGGCGAAACAGGCCAGGTGATCCAAGAAGCTCTCCCTACTTTGGTGGACGGGTCACACGCGACAGGGTAGGCCGCGTGCATGACAGGCGCACGGCGCCCCGATTGGAGGTCAGGGTCAGTCCTTGCGCCATGCTACAAACCCTGGGCATTGTTGGCCGGTCCGCAGGCCGGATCCAAGCCCTGTCGGGGGGACTGTTGCACAAGCCCCACCCCTTGTGCGCATCTGTCGCGCCGCTGTCCCTTCGTCTGTCACTCCGTCTGTCCCCCAGTTTCCGAATGCCGATCCTCGCCCTGATGCTCAATGCCACCATCTGGGGGCTGTCCTGGTGGCCGTTCCGCCAGTTCGAGGGGGCCGGCATGCACCCCTTGTGGACGACGGTGATCCTGTACGTCCTGTCCCTCATCGTGGTGCTGGCCAGCCAGCGCGGCGCGATGGCGGAATGGCTGCGCTCCCCCGGCCTGTGGGTGGTGACGCTGGCCGCCGGGATGACCAACACTGCGTTCAACTGGGGCGTGTCGACCGGCGACGTGGTCCGGGTGGTGCTCCTGTTCTATCTCATGCCGCTCTGGGCGGTGCTGCTGGCGCGGCTGGTCCTGGGCGAGCCGCTGACGGTGTCGGCCGGTCTGCGGATCGCCCTGGCGCTGGGCGGCGCGCTGGCGGTGCTGGCGCCAGCGGACGGCGGCTGGCCGCTGCCGTCCAGCCTGCCGGATGTCCTCGGACTGGTCGGCGGCATGACCTTCGCGTTCAACAACGTGATGCTGCGCCGCGAAGCCGCCCGCAGCCCCGGCGCTCGGGCGCTGGCGATGTTCGCCGGCGGCGTGATGGTGGCAGGCCTGTCCGCCGCGGCCATGGCCGGGCAGGGCCTGGCGCCGTGGCCCTCGCTGCCGGGCGCGGCCTGGCTGTTGCCGCTGGCGGGGATGGCGCTGTTGTTCTTCGTCTCCAACCTGTCGCTGCAATACGGGGCGGCGCGCCTGCCGGCCAACGTCACGGCGGTGGTCATGCTGACGGAGGTGCCGGTCGCGGCCGCCTCGGCGCTGCTGCTGGGCGGCGGCACCCTGGACGGAAAAACTGCCGCCGGCGGTGCAGCGATCCTGGCTGCGGCGATGCTGGCGGCCCTGGAGCGGCGTCGCGTCTGATCCCTTGCGCCGCGCTAGGATGCACCCCGGTCCACCCGGACCGTCACGAGGATGACGAGGAGGTCCCCCATGAGCGCCAATGGCAAGACTGCTTTTGACTTCGACGCCGTCAGCATCGCTGGCGAACCGGTCGCGCTGTCGGAGTACCGCGGCCGTGTGCTGCTGGTCGTCAACACCGCCAGCGAGTGCGGCTTCACGCCGCAGTTCAAGGGTCTCGAGGACCTGTGGCGCGACTTCCAGGCGCGCGGGCTGGTGGTCGTCGGTTTCCCCAGCAACGAGTTCGGCGGCCAGGACCCCGGCAGCAACGAGGAGATCTCGTCGTTCTGCCAGCTGAACTACGGCGTGAGCTTCCCGATGATGGCCAAGGTCAAGGTCAACGGCGGGGAGGCGCATCCGCTGTGGCAATGGCTCAAGGGCGAGAAGCCCGGCATCCTGGGCACCCAGGCGATCAAGTGGAACTTCACCAAGTTCCTGATCGGCCGCGACGGGCAGGTGCTGAAGCGTTTCGCGCCGAACGATGCCCCGGCCTCGATCCGCGGCGAGATCGAGGCGGCGCTGGCCGAATGACGCTCATGGCCGGACGTCGATCCGGCCGTAGCGCAGACGCAGCCGGCCCTCGGCCTGCGCGGCGCGCAGCAGCTGATTGACGGTCTGCCGCGACAGGTGGGCGAGTTGCGCCAGTTCCGCCTGCGTCGCCCGCAGGGACCGCCAACCTTCGGTGTCCGGTGGCGCGGCCCGTTCCTCGGCCAGTTGACGCAACGCCACCCCGAAGCGCTCCGACGCGCTCAGGTGCCGTGCGGCCTCCAGCAGCCGGAGGTTGCCTTCGAAGCGTTCGGCGAACTCCCGCATCAAGGCCCGGGCGAAACCTGGCCATTCGTCCATCAGGACACGGTACGCGGGCTCCCCGATGACCCGCACGCGGCTGTCCGACACGGCCGCCGCCTCGTAACGCGAGGGCTTGCCGGTGATGAAGGCCGCGAGCCCGAACAGCCGCGGCGCCCGCACGTGCTCCAGCACTGACATCCGGCCGTCGAGCGCGGCGAAACGGGCCTCGATCTCGCCGTCCTCGACCATGTAGAAGGCCGTCGGCGTCTGACCCTGGGCGAAGAGCACCCGGCCCGCCGGGAGCCGGCGCGCGGGCATCAGCGCCTCGACGCGCAGGCCGGGCGCGGAAGGCAGCGCCAGGCCCGGGAAGTTCGCGCAAAGGGCCTGGACGGCGGTCAGGGGCGATGGGGGCGAGGGCGGCACGGCGTGCGGTGAGAGTTTGTCGGATGCCCGACATTCTGGCGGGACCGGCGGGCCTAGAGTCTCCGTCCATGGAAGACACACTCGGGCGCATCGCCCACCACTTCACCCGGTTTGCCGAGACCGACGGCGCGGACGACCCGCTGTACCAGGCGCTGGCCACGGTCATCGCCGCCGATCCGGCGCTCATGGCCTTGCTGCTCGAGGCGCCGCCGACGCAGCGCAAGCCGGTGCTGCTGCTGGCCGCGCTGCACGACCGGATCCTGGCCGGTGCGCCGCACCCGCTCGCCGCGTACTACGCGAGCGTCGGTGGCCTGCGGGCCCCGGACGGCGAGCTGGGCGCGCAGCTCCGGGACTTCGTGCGGCGGGAGGACGCGGCGCTGCGTGCACTGATCCGCACGCGCACGACGCAGACCAACGAGACCGGCCGCTGCGCCGTGCTCAGGCCCGCGTTGCAGGCGCTCGCGTCGCGTCTCGGCGGCACCGGCGCCCAACCGGTCGAGCTGGCCCTGTTCGAGTTCGGCTGCAGTGCGGGCCTGATCCTGGGTGTCGATCGCTACGCCTACGACGATGGCGTCGAGACGGCGCCCGGTGAACGCCCGGATGCGCCGTTGATCTCCACCACCTGGCGTGGCGAGCGCCCAGCCGGACTGCTCGGTGCGCCGCGCTGGCGGGCAGGCCGGCGCATGGGCGTCGATCTGCAGCCCATCGCGCCTGCCGACGACGTGGCCGCCCGCTGGTTGCGCGCCTGCCTCTGGCCGGGCGACGCCGCGCGTCGGGTGCGGCTGGACCGGGCGTTGGACGACGCCCGGCGGCATCCGGTGCCGCTGCTGCGGACGGAGGACGGGCTGGCGGACCTCGAGCGCTGGATGGACGAGCTGCCTGCCGGCGTCACGCCGGTCATCTTCAACGTCTGGGTACTGGCCTATTTCGACGCCGCGTCATTCCACGCGCATGTCGAGCGCATCGGTCGGCTGGTGCGCGATCGCGGGCTGGTCTGGATCAGCGGCGAGGTCGGCAAGCTGGCGCCGATGGCCTCGCCGCCGGACTGCCCGGCCGGCGAATCGCCCGGCAGCGGCACGCTGTGGACGCTGCAATGGCGCGACGGTGGAGAGGTGCGCACGGACGCGCTGGCCTGGTCGCATCCGCACGGACGGTGGATCGAGTGGCTGGACGCCGGCCATGCCCGCTCAGCGTGAGGCCCCCGACGCCGGACTTGCCGACGTGCCGGGGACGAGCTTCAACTCGTTGACGACCAACTCCACGTCGTCGATCTGCTTCACCAACGCCTCGAGTGCGGACGCCTCATCGGCGCTGCGCACGCAGCCCTGCAGCCAGATCCAGCGCCGCTGGCCGAGCGCCCAGACGCTGGTCGTCGCATCGAACCGGCCGTCGGCGGCGACGGCTTTCTGCACGCGCGGCATGATCTCCTTGTCGTAGAGATAGGCGTTGGGCAGCCGGCAGCGGCCGCTCTGGAAGCAGCTGGTACCGCGCTCGATGCGGCCATGCGCCTGTGCCCTGGCTTCGGTCTCGCTCATCAGCGGTCCTGGCGGGGCCGGACACTCGGACGGCGGGATCGCCGAGCTCAGCTGCATGAAGGGATCATCGAAGACGTTGCGGCGCGCTTCCTCGGCGACGGTCGCCGCGGGCAGCACCGCGTGCAGGATCAGCGCGATCCGTGCGCAGACGCACAGGCGATGGGCGATTGGCGGCGGTCGTCGCATGGCCGGGAGCTTGCCCCATCGCTTTCGAGCCTTCAAGCGGGCTGCCTTGATGGCTAGGATGGCCCGTCGCCCCCCACAAGAACGCCTGGAGACTCCGAAGATGACCGCCCCGATGTCTGCCTCCTCCTCCTTCCCCCGGTTGCGCCGCGCGGCGCTGGCCCTGGCCGCGATGACCGCCCTCGGCGCGCAGGCGCAGACGGTGCCCGAGCTCCACGCCCTCGCCGCCAAGGAACAGCCGGCGTTGATGAAGACGCTGCAGCAACTGGTCGAGATCGAGTCCGGCAGCTCCGACCGCCAGGGCCTGGACCGCATCGCCGGTGTCATCGCGCAGCGGCTGCGCGAGCTCGGCGGCCAGGTGCAGCTGATCGATCCGGACAAGACCATCGCCTCGCCGACGTCGGACGCGGGCGACGGCCCCGCCAAGGTCGGCCAGATCGTGCAGGCGTCGTTCAAGGGCGGCAACGCCAACGGCAAGCGCGTGATGCTGATCGCGCACATGGACACCGTCTACCAGCGCGGCGGCCTGAAGCAGCAGCCCTTCCGCATCGACGGCAACCACGCCTACGGCCTGGGCATCGCCGACGACAAGCAGGGCGTCGCCACCATCCTCCATGCGCTGGCCCTGCTGAAGTCGGTCGGTTTCAAGGACTATGCCGAGATCACCGTGCTGATCAACGGCGACGAGGAGATCGGTTCGCCCGGCTCGAACGCGTTGATCACCAAGCTCGGCGGCGAGCATGACGCGGTGCTGTCCTTCGAGGGCGGCGGCGGTCCGACCACGCCGGACACGATCCGACTGGCCACCAGCGGCATCGCCTCGGTCGACCTGAAGGTCAAGGGGCGCTCGTCGCATGCGGGCGCGGCGCCGGAGAAGGGCATCAATGCGCTGACCGAGCTGTCGCATCAGATCCTGCAGACGCGCGATCTCTCCGATCCCAAGCGTGGTCTGCACCTGAACTGGACGATGTCCAAGGCGGGCTCGGTCCGCAACGCGATTCCGGAGCGCGCCGAGGCGCAAGGAGATGCGCGCGCGGACCGATTCGCCGACTTCGACGCCCTGGAAGCCGAGCTGCGCAAGCGCATCCAGAACAAGCTGGTCCCGGACGCGGAAGTGACGCTGAGCTTCAACCGGGGACGCCCGCCGCTGGCGGCGACCGACGCGTCGCGCGCGCTGGCCGCGAAGGTCAAGGCGCTGGCCGACGAACAGAAGCTGGAGCTGGTCGTGCGCGACCGCCCGACCGGCGGCGGCACCGACGCCGCCTATGCGTCCCTGGCGACCAAGGCGCCAGTGATCGAGGGCCTGGGCGTCCGCGGATTCGGCGCGCACAGCAGCGACAGCGAATACGTGGTCGTCGACGCCATCGCACCGAAGCTGGTGCTCGTCACGCGCGTGGTGATGGCGATCGGCAGCGGCAAGGCGCTCTGATCAGGCCTTCGGGTACAGGACCATCTGCGTGCAGCGGAACAGCGCGATCGTCTTGCCGTTGTGCGTGACGGTCGCATCCCAGACCTGGGTCGTGCGGCCCATGTGGACGGCGGTGGCGAGGCACTCGATGACGCCGTCGCGCGCGGTGCCCAGGTGGTTGGACTTGAGTTCGACCGTGGTGAAGTTCTGTGCGCCGTCGGGCAGCGACGAGATGCAGCCGTAGCCGCAGCAGGTGTCGGCCAGCGTGACGACGCTGCCGGCGTGCAGGTAGCCGTTGGGGGCCATCACCTGCTGGGTGACCGGCAGGCGCGCGAAGACGCGGCCCTTCTCGACCTCGACGATCTCGATGCCCATGTGGCCGGGCAGGCAGGCGGCGCCGCGCGCGTTGAAGTCCGTGATCATGTGATTCTGTCGTGCGGGTAATGCGAAGCCGGCATTGTCGTCGGCCTGTATCGGCGCTTCGGCGGACGGGCTGTTCCGGTGCGGGCGGGCGCGGCTGGGGATAATGAGGCGAGCCGATAGTCCAACGTGGAGTTCCCAGCATGTTCCAGCACGTCGACGCCTACGCGGGCGATCCCATCCTCAGCCTGAACGAGGCCTTCCAGAAGGATCCGCGCACGCAGAAGATCAACCTGTCCATCGGCATCTACTTCGATGACGACGGCCGCATCCCGATGCTGGACTCGGTGCGCCGGGCCGAGCTGGCCGTGGTGGAACAGGCCGGTGCGCGTCCCTACCTGCCGATGGAGGGCGCGGCCAACTTCCGCACCGAGGTGCAGAAGCTGCTGTTCGGCGCTGACAGCGAGGCGCTCCAGAGCAAGCGCGTCGCCACCATCCAGGGCGTGGGTTCCTCGGGCGGCCTGAAGGTCGGCGCGGACTTCATCAAGCGCTACTTCCCCGACAGCGCGATCTACCTGAGCGATCCGACCTGGGACAACCACCGCGCGGTCTTCGAGGGCTCCTACATCGAGTGCCGCAGCTACCCGTACTACGACGCGCAGACCGGCGGCCTGCGTTTCGACGCGATGCTGCAGGCACTGTCGGAAGCGCCGGCCCGCAGCGTCGTGCTGCTGCACGCGTGCTGCCACAACCCGACGGGCGTGGACCTGTCGCAGTCGCAGTGGGACGCGCTGATCCCGGTGCTGAAGGAGCGCGAGCTGATCGCCTTCCTGGACCTGGCCTACCAGGGCTACGGCGACGGGCTGGAGCAGGACACCTTCGCGATCCGCGCGCTGGCCGCGGCGGGCCTGAGTTTCTTCGTCGCCAACAGCTTCTCCAAGAACATGAGCCTGTACGGCGAGCGTTGCGGCGCGCTGTCGGTCGTGTGCCCGGACGCGGCGCAGGCGGCCAACGTGCTGGGGCAGCTGAAGTTCACGATCCGTCGCAATTATTCGAACCCGCCGATGCATGGCGGCCAGGTCGTGGCCAAGGTGCTGGGCGACCCGGCGCTGCGCGCGCTGTGGGAAGGCGAGGTCGAGGAAATGCGCGAGCGCATCCTGGCCATGCGCAACGCGCTGTTCGAGGTGGTCTCGGCCAAGGTGCCGGGGCGCAACTTCGACTACTTCCTGAAGCAGCGCGGCATGTTCAGCTACACCGGCCTGACGCCGGAGCAGGTGGATCGTCTGCGCGAGGAATTCGGCGTCTACATCCTGCGCTCCGGCCGGATGTGCATCGCGGGCCTGAACACGCGCAACGTCGAAGCGACGGCGAACGCGATGGCTGCGGTGCTCGCCTGAAGCACCGGCGGCAGGCCCCTCTCACACGGACTCCCTCTCCCGCAAGCGGGAGAGGGAGCAAGAAAGGGGCGGGCATTCCCCTTGCGCGCATTCAACAAGGTTATGGGTAGCGGCACCGCTTTCATTGGCTGAGGGTGTCGTGAATCCGTAACCTCCCGGACCATTCAAGAATGAATTCGTCCGGGATGAAACAGCTAGTCGTGATCGGTGGGGGCGTTGTCGGCGTCACCACCGCCTGGGCCCTGGCGGAGGCGGGGCACCGGGTGACGCTCGTGGAGCGCGAGGCCGCGCTGGGCACGGGTGCGAGCCGTGCGAACGGCGGGCAGCTCAGCTACCGCTACGTGTCGCCGCTGGCCGATGCCGGCGTGCCGCTGAAGGCGCTGCGCTGGCTGCTCGATCCGGACGGCCCCCTGCGATTCAAGCCCGACGGCACGGCGGCCCAGTGGCGCTGGCTGGCCTCGTTCCTGGCCCATTGCCGCGGGCCGGTCAACCAGCGCACGACCGAGCGCCTGCTCGAGCTGGGCGCGTTCAGCCAGCACTGCTTCGGCGAGCTGCAGCGGCATGCGGCGCTGGACGCCATCGCGCTGCGCACACCGGGCAAGCTGGTCGTGTACCGCAAGCCGGAGGAATTCGCCCGCGTCGCCGCGCGCACGCCCGCCGGCGGGCCGGAACGGGCACTGACCCGCGATGAATGCCTCGCGATCGAACCGTCGCTGGGCGATGGCGGCGCGCAGTGGCTGGCGGGCGGCATCTTCACCTCCGGCGAGGCCGTCGCCGATTGCCACGCGCTCAGCGTTCAGCTGGGCGAGCGGCTCGCGCGGCATCCGAATTTCCGGGGCCGGGTGAAGGCCAACGCCACCGGCTTCGTCGTCGAGGGGGACCGCGTCGCCGCGCTGAGGACCGACCAGGGCGATCTGGTCGCGGACGGCATCGTGCTGGCCGCCGGCTTGCAGAGCGCCGCGCTGGCGGAGCTCGTCGATCTGCGGTTGCCGCTGTATCCCTTGAAGGGCTACAGCCTGTCCGCGCCGATCAACGGTGTGCACCGTCCGCCGACGGTCAGCGTCACCGATTTCGAGCGCAAGACGCTCTACGCCCGCATCGGCGATCAGCTCCGCGTCGCGGCGATGGTCGATCTGGTCGGCGACGACACCAGCATCGATCCGAAGCGCCTGGCCGCGCTGCAGCGCAACGTGCGCGAGACCTTCCCGAAGGCGGCCGACTACGACCACGCCGTGCCCTGGGCCGGCCTGCGTCCGGCGACGCCGAGCGGCGCGCCCATGCTCGGCGCGACGCCGCTGCGCGGGCTGTGGCTGAATGTCGGTCATGGTGCGCTGGGGTTCACCTTCTCGTTCGGTTCGGCCCGGATCGTGGCCGACCTCGTCTCCGGCAAGCCCAGCCCGATCGCGCTGGATGGGCTGCAACTCCGCGCCGCCTGAGGCCCCGCGATGACGATGGCCGCCAAGCCCGTCGCGCTGGATGCGGCCTCGCTCGCCGAGGCGTTGCGCGCGTCGGTGCTCGCACAGGACTTCGGCGCCACGATCGATCCGCAGGACGAGGGGCGGGCGATCCGGCACTTCCCGAGCATCGATCTCGCCGTCGTCGCGTTCCCGGAACGCGGTGCACCGGTCGTGGCGAACGTGCTGTTCTCGCGCGAGCATCCCGAAGGCCTCGTTGCGGACATCGCGCCGGACGCAGGGCCGGTCCGGAACATCCGCTACCTGGCCGATCAACGCGACGCCGAGGGCCACTCGATCGCGTGGCGACCCACGTCCGACTGGTCCACGATGGACTGGACGCCGCTGGCCGGCGAGGTGGACGAAGGCGGCGGCCGCATGGTCGCGCCGTATCCGGCATCGCTGCTGAAGCTGATGCTGCTGGCAGGCGTGGGCCGGCTGGTCGATCAGGGGCGCGCCGGCTGGTGGCAGCCGCTGATCTACGCCGGCCGCGAACGCGCGGTGTCCGACTGGGCCTACGACATGGTCACGTGGAGCAGCAACGAGGCGACCTCGGCGCTGGTGACGCTGATGCACTCGGCCGGCGCGATCCGTCGTGATGGGGGTCGCGAGGTGCGCAACGAGCTGCACACGCTGTTCGCCTCGCTCGGGCTCACGACGCTGCGTTTCGCCAACACGACGGCGGAGGGCGGCTGGGGCAACGGCTCGGGATCGGGCGTGGGCCAGATCCAGATGACCGCCTGGGACACGGTGCGCCTGCTGTGGTGGCTGGACCCGGTGGCGCCGCGCGCACCGTGGCTGCGCGCCGATGCGCCGCGGCTCTCGCCCGAGAGCCGCAACCAGGCGATGCACGCCCTGCAGGATCAGGCGCTGCACCAGGTGCTGTCGAGCAGCGCGCTCGGTGGCGTGCCGGGCTGGGTGCCGGGACTGCCGGCGCGCCTGCCGGGCCGGTGGCTGCAGCCGGACGGCGGGCTGCATGCGGGCGAGGTGTCCTTGCCTGGCGACCTGCGCCGCTACGCGACCGGCGGCGAGGTCTGGTTCGCGCACAAGACCGGCAACACCGAGAACTACAGCTCCGACGCGGGCATCGTGCGCGGCATCCTGCCCCGGCGCCGGCACTACCTGATCGCGCTGCTGACAACCTCGGCTCGCGGTACGCTCCGCATCCCAGCTGCGCCACGACCTGGCGCATCCCGGCGCTCGGCGCCGCGATCGACGCGCGGATGGCGGCGTGGCTGGAGTTCCACCCCGCTCCGCATGGCTGACGACACCTTCCTGCTGCCCCCGCTGCCCGAGCGCGCCTGCCTCGGCGTGATCGCGCCCGCCGGCCCGCCGAGGGACGGCACGCTCGAGCGCGTGGTGCCGCTGATCGAGCGCCTGGGCTTCCGCGCGAAGGTGTACCCCGGCTGCCACGGGCCGACCTTCCTCGGCCATCTGGCTGCGGACGATGGCCGTCGCCTCGCCGACCTGCACGAGGCGCTGGACGATCCTCAAGTCGATGCGGTGATGGGCCTGCGCGGCGGCTACGGCTGCCTGCGTCTGCTCGACCGCATCGACCGCGCGCTGCTGCGCCGATCGACGAAGCCGCTGATCGGCTACAGCGACCTGACGGCGCTGCATGCGCTGCGACAGCAGCTCGGCATGGCGGGGTGGCACGCGCCGATGCCGGCTTCGGACTGGCACAAGGGCGATGCCGGCTGGGCCGATGCCGTCGCGCTGGCGGAGCGCTTGCGCCGCGGCCTCCGTGTCGGCGATGCGCTCGGTCCAGCGCTCGCGCCGCATCCCCTGAACCGCGGCTCGACGCCGGTGCGCGGCGTGCTGAGCGGTGGCAATCTGGCCATGCTCGTCGCGCTGATGGGCACGCCCTTCATGCCGGACCTGCGCGGCTCGGTCCTGTTCCTTGAGGACATCGGCGAGGATCCCTACAAGATCGACCGCCTGCTGTGCCAGCTGCGCCTGGGCGGCGCGCTCGACGACATCGCAGGCGTGCTGCTCGGCAGTTTCACCGACGCCGACTCGCCCGACGAGGTGCTCGCCGACTACTTCGGCGATCTCGGCGTTCCGGTCCTCGCCGGCTGGCCGAGCGGCCACACGACGCCCCACCTGCCGCTGCCGATCGGCGTGGCGGTGACCCTGGATCCAGGCGAGAGAACGCTCAGGACCTGAGCGCTTCGCCTCCCCCCGTCAGAGGGCCGACTTCAGGACGAATCAGTCCGGGGCATGACCTGTCACTCAGTCCTCTCGCAGTAGTGCGAAGGGGACGATGTGATGACTGCCGTCTATCTGGTCCAAGGCTTTCAACGCTGGATGCGCAAGCAGGCGATGCAGAGACGTCGACCTGTGCCGCGCCGTGGCGGAAATGGAACGCGGACTGATCGATGCAAATCTCGGTAGTGGACTCTTCAAGAAACGGATCGCACGATCCGGGGCCGGCAAACGCGAGGGGTATCGCGTGATCGTGGCCCGTCGACAAGGCGGGCCGTGGTTCTTCATCGAGGGCTATGCGAAGAATGCGGTAGCCAACATCGAAGGATGGAGGCTTCGTGGCTGCAAGGAAACCAACGTGCTCCTCGAAAAGATGAACGACGATCAACTGGCGGGGGCCATCGTTTCAGGACTTCTGAAAGAGGTGATCTGTGATGCGTAAACGCAAGTTCGACTCGATTGACCGGATGGTGAAGACCGGACGCCGTATGTATGCCTGCGGCTTGGCGAGCGGCGAGGACTTCCAGCGACTGGCTTGGGTCGGTATCGCTCCAGCGGAGCCATTGATGCCCGAGGAAGTCCGGATCATTCGTGAAAGCGCGGACCTGGACCTCTACACCTTTGCCAACATGCTCAACACGACGGCGCGCCTGTTGCGCCGCTACGAGCAAGGCATGGCCCGACCCACGGGACCCGTCCTCCGCCTGCTGCACACGATCCGGGAGCAGGGCATGAGGAACGTGTTTCCCTTGAGCTCCCGTGCACTCGGCGGACAGGCGTAAAAAAGCCCGCCGGTCTCCCGGCGGGCTTGATGTTTGCGTACCTGTCGTGCAAGGCGGCAGGCAGGTCGCGATCAGAAGAACTTGTAGTCCAGGCCCAGCGTGAACGAACGTCCGCGCGGGTCGGCCACACGCGGTTCCCACGAGCTGCCCGAGCCGGTGTTCGTGTCGTAGCTGTTCGCGAACGGCGGGTCCTGGTCGAAGAGGTTCTTCACACCCACGGTGACCGTCAGGTTCTTGATGCCGCTGTAGGCCACGCTGGCGTGGTGCAGGTAGTACGGCTTGACCCACGGATCGAAGGCCGGCGCCGACGCGTTGCCGTTGGCCACGCCCGGCGGGACATAACCGTAGTAGCCCGTGCTGTACTGCTGGCGCAGCGACCAGGCCCAATCACCGTAGGTGTAGGTGATGTACGCACTGTGCTTCCAGCGGATGCCCAGCTCGCTCGACCGCGTGAACTGGCCGATCTCGCTCGGGCCGAAAGCCACGTTGTCCAGCAGCTTGGAACGCTTCTTCAGCAGGTAGGTGCCGTCCAGGCCCGCGCTCAGACGGCCGCCGTTCATCGGCGTGCTGCCGCGCATCGACAGTTCCAGACCGCGCGTCTGCGTCTCGCCGGTGTTCACCCAACGGGTGTCCACCGTCTGCAGCACGCCGTTGGCGTCGCGCTGGAAGGCCTGTGGGAACAGCTGGTAGTTGTTCAGGATCTGCGTCAGCGTCAGGCTCTGGATCTGACCGTCACGACGGATGTCCCAGAGGTCGACCGACGCGCTGAAGTCCTTCACCGGCTGCCACACGAAGCCGATGTTGGACATCTTCGACTCCTCCGGCTTCAGGTCGTTGCGACCGCCGAAGAGGGTGTTGAACGTAACCGCCTGGCAGCCCGCCGTGTTGCTGACCACGTTGGCCGGGCAGGTGGCCGGATCCGGCACGCCGGCGCCGGTGTACGGCGATTCGGTCACGCCGTTGAACAGCTGGTTGAAGGTCGGCACGCGGAAGCCGGTGCTGTACGACGCGCGGAACACCAGGCTGTCGATCGGCGCGTAGCGGATCGAGGCCTTCGGATTGGTCGTGCTGCCGAAGCCGGTGTACTTGTCGTAGCGCACCGAGAGGTTCAGGTCCAGGTTCTTGACGATCGGGATGATGGTCTCGCCGAAGATCGCGCCGACCTTGCGCTTCACGCCGCTCAGCGCGTTCACGTTGTCGAACGGGGCGTTGAAGATCCAGGTGTTGATGTCGTTGGTGTTGACCGTCTGGTTGCCGTCGAAGCGGTACTTCTCGATCCGGTAGTCCACGCCCACCGCGCCCATCACGTCGCCGGCCGGCAGCTTGAACAGCGGGCCGGAGGCGGTCGCGTCGTACTCGTCGGTCGTGTACTTGCCGCCGTAGAGCTTGGTGCCTTCCGCGGAGATCGCGTCCAGCGCCGCCAGCGCGGCCGGCGTCTGCGACTGTCCGGCCAGCAGGAACGGATTGAGCACGCCGGTGTTGATCAGGTTCGCCAGGCCGACCCAGTTCTGGTAGCCGGAGCCCAGCACCGAGTTGCTCTTGCTGAACGCCTGCGAGGCGCCGACCTTGTAGTCCCAGTCCTTGAGGAAGGGCAGCGGGCCGTCCATGCTCACCAGGTAGCGGCCGGTGTCGGTGGTGGTCTCGAACTCGCGCTGGCCGCATTCCATGCAGCGCCAGCGGAAGGCCAGCGGCTTGCCGGCCTGCGAGGCCAGCGATGGGAAGGCGCCGACCAGCGCGTTCCACACGGTCTGGTAGCTGGCGCCGCTCGACGGGTAGGCCAGGTTGCGGAACGGGCTCGCCACGTTGGTGCCGTTGGGCAGGCCGATCGTCGACGTGGCGCTGCCGCTGCTGATCTGGTTGGCGGAGAAGATCTTCTGCGACTCCGACTTGCCCAGCAGCACTTCGCCGGTCAGCGTGTGCTCGCCGAGCTTGAGCATGCCGCGCGTGACCAGGTTGGTGTTCTTCACCGGCTGCTGGATCACCGCGGCCTTGCCCGAGTCCCAGGCGCAGCCGAACTGGTTGGCGGGCGACGCGGCGGCGGAGTTCCACAGCTTCTCGGCGTAGGGGGCCATGCCCGGCTGCGAGGCGCAACCGGCGCCGCCCGGCAGGTCCAGGATGTTGGCGCTGGTCAGCGTCGCGCCGTTGTAGACCGGCGGCGTGATCGTGGGCGAGAAGAAGACCGTCGCGAACGGCGTGCCGCGCGTGTCCGGGGACAGGCCGCGCTCGGGCTGGAAGCTGTTGACGAAGTCGCGCTGCGAGCCGTCCAGGCGCTTGTTGTCCGTCATGGACAGCACGGCCATGACGTTGAAGCCGTCCTTGTCGATGTTGCCCAGGCCGCCGGTCACCGAGCCGCGGTAGATGTTGCCGCCGCCGTGCTGCGTCACGTCGGTGAAGCCGCTGACGGTCAGGCCGGTGTAGTCCTTGCGCAGGATGAAGTTGATGACGCCGCCGACGGCGTCGGTGCCGTAGGTCGACGAGGCGCCGTCCTTCAGCACTTCGACGCGTTCGATCGCGGCCATCGGGATCTGGTTCAGGTCGACGACGCCGCCGTTGAGGCCGTGCGCCGCGATGCGGCGGCCGTTCAGCAGGATCAGCGTCGCGTTGGCGCCCTGCAGGCGCAGGTTGGCGGAGGTCGCGCCGTTGTTGCCGCGGGACTGGCCCGAGACCACGTCCGCGTTGGAGGCCAGGTTGTCCAGGCCGTTGCCGTTGGAGGAGAGCGTGGCGATCAGCTGCTCGGCCGACACGATGCCCTGGCGGTCCAGGTCGCGGCGCGAGATGGTCTGCACCGGCAGCGCGCCTTCGTCCTGGATGCGCTTGATGCTCGAACCGGTGATCTCCACCCGCTCGATCTTCTGGACTTCCTGCGACCAGGCCGCCGCGTGGGCGCCCAGTCCCACCACGACGAGGCAGCGGGCGAGTTGATTCAGTTTCACGACCTTCTCCTTGTTAACCGGTCCGGCGTCCTGGAAACGCCTCCAACGACTGCGGTCGTCCGATGCGGGGGCGACCTGTGGGTGTTGCTGTGTTGCGAGCTGTGAACGATCTTCAAGCACGAGCGGTTTTCACCGTCATAGGAACGTCACCCATTTGTTGTTTCCGTCCCGATGAATGCTTGTCTCGCGCGTATAACCTGCGGGAATGCAGCGGGGCCGGGAATATACAGTCGCTGCTCATGCGATCGATCCCCGCCCTGGTCCTTCTGGCCGCCGCGCTCGCGACGAGCGGCTGCGCCACCCTCGTCGACACCCCGCCCGCACCGGTCGAGGCCGCGCTGCGGCAGGCCGGCGTGCCGGCCTCGTCGCTGGCGGTGGTGGCCTATCCGCTCGACGCGCCCGGCACCGGGCTGCGCCTGAACGCGGACCGGCCGATGGCGCCGGCGTCCACGATGAAGACGATCACCGCGGTGGTGGCGCTGGACCGGCTCGGTCCCAACAGCCGGGGGCAGACCCAGCTGCTGGCCGCGGGCGAGGTCCGTGACGGCCGCCTCGAGGGGCCGCTGGTGCTCAAGGGCGGAGGCGACGCGGACCTCGACTGGCCCGCGCTGTGGGCGATGCTGCGCGAGGTGCGCGAGCGCCACGGCGTGCGCGAGCTGGCGGGCGGCATCGTCGTCGACCGTGGGCTGTTCAACCCGGCGCGGCCGGACATCGGCGCGCCGCGTTTCGACGAGCAGGCCGAGTTCCCCTACAACGTGATCCCGGACGCGCTGCACCTCAACGGCAGTCTGCTGCAGTACGACTTCTGGTCCGACGACCGCGGTCTGACGGTGCGGCCGTTCCCGCAGTTCGGCGGACTGGTCATCGACACGAGCGCGGTCCTGCTGAACGACAAGCCCTGCAAGGACTGGGACGACGACTGGAAGCCGTCGCGCTTCGAGGCGCTGCCCGAGGGCGGCGGCCGGCTGGTGCTGGCGGGCGAGTTTCCGCGCGGGTGCCAGGTCTCGCAGTCGCTGAACGTGCTGGACCGTCAGTGGGAGACGGCGCAGGCGCTGCGACAGCTGTGGGGCTCGCTCGGCGGAACGCTCTCGGGCGAGATCCGCGAAGGCGCGACGCCCGACGGCGCCCGCGTGCTGGCGCAACACCGCGACCGCCCGCTGGCGGAGCTGCTGCGCCCGATCATGAAGGCGTCCGACAACGCGCTGGCGCGGATGCTGTTCCTGCGGCTCGGCGCGTCGGCGGCACAGCCCGGCGAGGACACCCGCGAGGCCGCCGCGCGCGTGGTGCGCGAATGGTTCGCCGCGCAGAAGATCGACACCGCCGGCATGACGCTGGAAAACGGCTCCGGCCTGTCGCGCAGCGAGCGCGCCTCGGCCGCGCAGATGGCGGCGATGCTGCAGGCTTCGGCGCGCGGCGCGCACGGTCCGGAGCTGCTGGCCACCTTGCCGGTGGCCGGTGTCGACGGCACGCTGGTCCGTCGCATGAAGGGCACGGCCGCGGAAGGCCGCGCGCGGATGAAGACCGGCACGCTGCGCGACGTCGTGGCGCTGGCTGGCTTCGTGCCGGACTCGACCGGCAAGACCTGGATCGTCGTGGCGATCGTCAACGACGATCAGGCGGCCAAGGCGCGACCGGCGATCGACGCGCTGGTGGACTGGGTCGCGCGGCGCTGACAGCCGTACTTCCGCCGCCGCTGGCCCTCACCCCCACCCTCTCCCGCAAGCGGGAGAGGGAGTCCGACCGGCTCTACTCGCAGCGCCCGCTCCTCTTGCTCCCTCTCCCGCTTGCGGGAGAGCAACCGTGTCAAGCGGCTTCGGCGTTTCTCCAGGGTTGGCCGGTTTTGAGGATGGCGTTGAGGATGATCAGCAGCTTGCGCATGCATGCGGTCATCGCCACCTTGAAGGGCTTGCCCGCCAGGCGCAGACGTTCGTACAACGCCTTGATGGGCCCGTTGCATCGCTTGGCCGTGAGTGCAGCCATGTACATCGCCGTGCGGATGTCCGCTCGTCCGCCCTGGATGTAGCGCTGGCCGCGCCGCTTGCCGCTGTCATCGGCAAACGGCGCCAGGCCCACCAACGCCGTCAGGCGCTTGCGGTCCAAGGTGCCCAGTTCGGGCAGGCGCCCCAGCAGCATCGTGACCGTGACTCGACCGACACCCGGCACGCTGTCCAACAGTTCGTACTTGGGCTGGTAGATCGTCGAGTCCTTCAAGCGACCGTCCAGATCCTTGTCGATCTCCTTGATCCGCTTATCCAGCCACTCGATGTGTTGCCGCACGCTCGTGCGTGCCACGTGCTTGACCGTGGACAAGCGGTTCTTCTCCTGCGCCCGCATGGTCACCAGCTGCGCTCGCCGATCCACCAGCTCGATGATCTCCTGCTGCGTCTCGCCCGGTAGCGCATACACCTGAGGACGAATGGCCTGTGCGAACCTGGCCAACACCTGAGCGTCCAGCCGGTCCGTCTTGGCAAGGACACCGGTCGCGCGGGCGAAGTCGCGCACCTTCTTGGGATTGACCACCGCCACGGCGATTCCAGCCGCGCACAGCTCACTCGCCAGCGCCGCCTCGAAGCCACCGGTGGCCTCCATCACCACCAGCGTGGGCCCCAGCTTCTTGAGCTGCGATACCAGCGCTGCTCGTCCAGACTCGTCGTTGTCCACTCGCGGCGACAACGCGCCAGACTTGTCGGCAGGCGCAGCGGGTACCTGAGCCAGGTCCAGCCACGCCTTGCAAACGTCAACACCGATGAAGATCTCTTCGCTCATGCCAGCGCCCTTCCTTGTGTTCGATACGGCCTCAATGGACCTCACAACCGTTCGGGCTGTCTGTTCATGACGAACCGAGGTCGGCCGCCACGACCCTCGCTCTCCCTCGGCATGGCGTCGAAGCGCCTACCCTGGGCTGGTCGGCCTGTGGCGGCCTGGGCGTACTTTGCTACATACAAGGGCGGGGGTGAGGGGCGCGCGCAGCGCGCGGGGTTCGGGCAGTCATGCTGCTCTTCTCACTCCCTCTCCCGCACTGCGGGAGAGGGCAGGGGTGAGGGCTAGCGGCCGTGGCGGTGCTGAAGCCTCGGGGCCTAAAGCACTGCCGGCGACAGCAGCCGCAGCGTGCCGGCGCGCGCGTCCATTTCTGCGGGCTGGCCCACCGGCACGGTGAACTTGCGCTTGATGTGGCCGATCATGGCGCCGCGGTACACGGGCACGTTCAGCGGCAGGAAGTAGTCGTCGAAGACTTCGTCCAGCGTCAGCGTGCCGAAGCTGCCGTCGCCTGGGCCGCACTGCGTGAACTTGCCCAGCACGACGCCGGCCAACTGGTCGAGCGCACCGCACAGGCGCAGCGTCGAGAGCATGCGGTCGACGCGGTAGATGTACTCGTTGATCTCTTCCAGGAACAGGATCGCGCCGCGTGTGTCCGGGAAGTAGGGCGAGCCCGCCAGCGAACTCAGCACCGCCAGGTTGCCGCCGACCAGCGGCCCGCGCGCGATACCCGGCCGCAGCGTGCTGATGCGGTCCTCGCGCTGGACGAGGTTGGCGCCGCGCTCGCCCTGCGGGTTCTGCAGCAGGTCTGCCTGCGCGTCCATCGCGACGGCGCGGAAGTGCTGGAGGGAGAACTCGTTCCACTCCGAGCCGGCGACCGGGCAATGGAAGGTGATCAACCCCGTCTGCCGGTGGATCGCGTTGACCAGACTGGTCAGGTCGGAGAAGCCGCCGAAGAACTTCGGCTTGCGGCGGATCAGCGCGTAGTTCAGCTTGTCGACGATGCGGTTGCACCCCGAGCCGCCGGTCAGCGCGAGGAGGCCGGCGACCTCGTCGTCGGCGAAGAAGTCGTTGATGTCCGCCGCGCGCTGGACGTCGGTGCCGCCGAACTGGCCGTAGCGACCGCGCACGTTGGCGCCGAGCTTGACCTTGAAGCCGAGCGCCTCCAGCGATTCGACGGCGATCTCCAGCGGCTCGCGCTCGTAGGTGGCGTTGGCGGGGCTGACGAGCCCGATGGTGTCGCCGGCCTTCAGCCGCCGCGCGCGCAGCGGTTCGTGGGCTGCCGCCGCGCGGGCATCGCGGGCGGGCGTCGCGGCCTGCGCGGCAGGCAACGCACCGAGCGCGGTGGCCGCCGCAGTGGCGGCACCGGTGAGGATCTGGCGACGGGAAGCAGTCATGGGATCTCCGGAGGGCAGGCGTGCCGAGACGGCCAGGCGGCTAGGCGATTCGTGCCGCGATGCGATGGCGGATGGTGTTCAGATCACCAGCGGCAGTTCGCGGCGGACGCGCTCGCGGTCGCCGAAGTCGAAGTGCCACCATTCGGTGCTGATGGTCTGGAAGCCGGCATGGCGCATCGCCGCGCGCAGCCAGCCGCGGTGGCGGAGCTGATCGGCGGTCAGGCCACCGGACGCCAGCTGCTCAGCCTCGAACTCGGGGTGCGAGGCCGGCGTCATCTCGTCGAAGCCGGTGCCCATGTCGAGCTCGCGGCCCTCGGCGTCCAGCAGCGTGACGTCGACCGCCATGCCGAACGAGTGGATCGAGCGACGCGCCGGATGCGCGAGGTACTTCGTCAGCGGCGTGCCTTCGAGCTCGGCCCACAGCGCTTCCTGCACGCGCTGCGGTCGCAACGCGTCCAGCACGACCAGCGTCACGCCGGGGCAGTGCCGGTTCAGGTAGGCGGCGGCCTCGGCGACCGCGTCCGCCGATTCGCGGCGAAGGTAGGCGCAGTCCAGACCGCCGTAGACGTTCCGGCCCACGAAGTTGTCGGGCGTCGCATAACGCAGGTCCACCGCGATGCCCGGGATCGTCAGCAGCGAACGGAACTCGTCGTGCGAGGCGATCTCCTCGCAAGGGATGGGCGGGGGCGGGGCGTGGTCGACGGAAGCGTCCGGAGTCATGGCGAGGCGGGGTGGAGCCGGAAGATCAGACGCCGAGGCGCGTCACTCCAGGCTCTCGAGGTTGGCGCGGGCGGCGTCGCGCAGGTAGGTGACCAGCCGGCGCGCCGCCTGCGCCAGCGGCGCGCTGGCGGAGGTCAGCAGGTACAGCTGGATACTCATGGCCGGCGCCAGCGGACGCACCTTGACGCGGGTGCGGTCCGCCGACGCGGCGGTGAAGGGATCGACCGCGGTCATGCCGACGCCGGCCTCCACCAGCGCGCGGGCAAGCTGGTAGGTCTGGACGGTGATGCGGCTGTCGAGGTGGCGGCCTTCGGCCTCGCTGGCGTTGTGCAGCATGTGGCCGAGCGGGTCGTCCTCGGCCATCGCGATCAGCTCGGACTGGATCTCCTCCAGCGGCAGCGGGCCGGTGCCTTGCGCCTCGGGGCTGTGCAGGGGGCACAGCGCCATCATCGTGCCGCTGGCCAGCACCTCGGCCTTGATGCCGGGGTGGCGCGGGTCCTGCAGGCTGAGGGCCAGGTCCGCCTCGCCGAGCAGCAGCGCGGAGACGATCTCGCGCGTGTGGTTGGTGCTGAGCTGGCAGCGGCTGCGCGGGAAGGCCTGCGCCCAGTGCGTCATCGCCGCGGGGATCACCGAGGCGCCCAGCGTCGGCGTGGCCATCAGGCGCAGCGATTCGGATTCGCCGCTGCGCAGGTTGGCGGCCAGGCGCCGGATCGCGACCAAGTCGCGGTTGAGCTTGTCGATCTCGACGAACAGGCGCTGCGCTTCCGGCGTCGGATAGAGCTTGCCGCGGACGCGGTCGAACAGCGGCATGCCGAGTTGAAGCTCGCAGTGCTGCAGCACCTTGGTCACGGCGGGCTGGGAGATGTGGAGCAGCTGCGCCGCGCCGCTGATCGTGCCGGCCTGCATGATCGCGTGGAAGACTTCAATGTGACGGAGCCTCATGTCGGCCCCCGTCTGACGGGTACGTCGTCCGACCCCCGTGGGGGCCCAGCCCGGCTTGGGGCGGCCCGGCGCTCGGGCCGGCGCGCTGAGAAGAAGGGGAGGCTTATTCACGATAGACGTTCTCGAAGACAACACCCCCGTTCGGCTGCATCTTGAAGCCTCGCAAGTCCTTGCTGGTGGGGATGTACACCGTCGAGTGTGCCATCGTGATCCACGGGCGTTCCCGCTTGAAGATCTCCTGGGCCTGCTCGTAGAGGGCGATGCGCCTGCCCTGATCGGCCGTGGCGCGGGCGGCGTCGATGAGGCGCTCGAATTCCTGGTTGCAGAACTTCACGCCGGACTTGTTGGTCGCGCAGCTGAGGTTGGGCGTCAGGAAGTCGTCCGCGTCGCCGCTCTCGCCGGACCAGCCGCTCATGTAGACCGTGTGCTCGCCGGCATTGGCGCGCTTGAGGTACTCGCCCCATTCGTAGGTGCGGATCTGCGCGCGCACGCCGATGCGAGCCCAGTCCTGTTGGATGAGCTGCGCCATCAGCTGGCCGTTCGGATTCGTGGGGCGGGTGACCGGCAGCGCCCAGAGGTCGAGGTCCAGTCCGTCCGGGAAGCCGGCCTGCTTGAGCAGCGCCTTGGCGCGGTCCGGGTTGTATTCGTTCCTGATCGACTTGTTGTAGCCGGGGATCGCGGGCGGGAAGGGATTCACCGCCTGCATCGCGTCGCCGCGCGGGAACAGCGCGCGGAAGATCGCGTCGCGGTCGACGGCGATGTCCAGCGCCTCACGCACCAGCCGGTTGTCGGTCGGTGCCTTGCGCAGGTTGAAGGACAAGTAGGAGATGTTGAGCGCCTGGATCTTCTCCAGCTTGATGCGCTCCGGATGGCGGTCGATCGCGGCGACGTCGATGTCACGCAGCGGCGAGGTGATCTGGCACTCGCCGGCGAGCAGCTTCTGCACGCGCACGGGTGCCTCGCGGCTGATGGTGAAGATCAGCTTCTGCGTCTTCTGCGGCTCGCCCCAGTAGTCGGGGTTGCCTTCCATGCGGACGACGTCGTCCTTGGCGTAGCTGCGGAAGCGGTACGGGCCGGTGCCGATGGGCAGGCGGTTGATCTGCGCGGCCTTGCCGTCGCGCAGCAGCTGCTGGCCGTACTCCGCCGACTGGATGCCGGCGAAGGCCATCGCGAACCAGGTGACGAAGGTGACGTTGGGCTGGGTCAGCGTGAAGCGGACGGTGCGGTCGTCGAGCTTCTCCATCTTCGCGATCGCCTTGGCCAGGCCGAGGTTCTGCGGATAGATGAAGTTGGCCGGGAAAGCCTTGTTGAACGGGTGCTCGCGGTCGAGGAAGCGGCCGAAGGTGAAGAGCACGTCATCGGCGTTGAGCGTGCGGGTCGGCGTGAACCAGGGGCGAGTGTGGAAGCGGACGTTCTCGCGCAGCGTGAAAGTGAACTCGCGGGCGTCGGGGCTGATGGTCCAGCTCGTCGCGAGGGCCGGCTGCAGCGCGGTGCCGCCGCGCTCGAAGCGCACCAGGCCCTGGAACATCTGGTTGTTGACGTTGTTCGTGCTGGCCGAATCCCATAACCCCGGGTCGAAGCCCTCGGGGCTGGCGTCGGTGCAGTACACGAGCGGCTTGACCGCCACAGCGCCGGCCGCTTGAACAGCGGGGAACGCGGCGGACAGGAGGATGGCCAGCGAGAGGGGGAAAAAAGAGCGCATCGGGAGGAAGGCAAGCCGCGCATTGTGGAAACGCCGCTTCCCAGGTCACAACTGAAATGGGCGGGTTGGACCATAACACTGGGTTATGTGGAGCCGGTCGCGCCTATCGCCCCCTCCTCAAATCACATCGCAGGCCACGAGCCGCCCATCGATCTCCCGCAACTCCGGCCGCACCTCCGCGCAACGCGCGACGGCCATCGGGCAGCGCTGATGGAACGCGCATCCCGTCGGCGGCTTCAGCGGGCTGGGCAGCTCGCCGTGGATGCGGATGCGCTGGCGGCGGTCGGCCGGGTGCAGCGCCGGGGTCGCGCTGATCAGCGCTTGCGTGTACGGGTGCAGCGGCTTGGCGAAGAGGTGGCGCTTGTCGCCGTGCTCGACCACGCGGCCCAGGTACATCACCATCACCTCGTCCGCCACATGCTCCACCACCGCGAGGTTGTGCGAGATGAACACGTAGCCCGTCCCGAACTCCTCCTGCAGGTCCATGAAGAGATTCAGGATCTGCGCCTGGATCGACAGGTCCAGCGCCGAGGTCGGCTCGTCCGCGACGACGATGCCCGGCTGCATCACCATCGCCCGCGCGATCGCGATGCGCTGGCGTTGCCCGCCCGAGAACATGTGCGGGTAACGCTGCAGGTGCTCCTGGCGCAGACCGACTTTCGCGGCCAGCGCCTCGATGCGCTCCTGCCGCTCGGCGCGGCTCAGCGGCGTGTTGATGACCAGCGGCTCCGCCAGCGTCGACGCGATCGTCTTGCGCGGATTCAACGCCGCATACGGGTTCTGGAACACCATCTGCACGTCGCGTCGCAGGGCCTTGCGCGTCGACGCGTCGGCCGCATCGCGGCCGTGGATGCGCAGATCGCCGGAGGTCGGCGTCTCGATCAGCGTCAGCGCCCGCGCCAGCGTGGACTTGCCGCAGCCCGATTCGCCGACGACCGCCAACGTCTTCCCCGGCGCCAGCGAGAAGCTGACGCCGTCCAGCGCCCGCACCGTCGCCTTCGGCGCGAACCAGCCGCGGCTCACGCGGTAGTGCCGGGCGAGGTCGCGCGCCACCAGCAGCGGCGCCGCGCCGGCGGCGGCAGGCTTGTCTGCCACGGCGCTCATGCGACGGACTCCTCGATCAACGGGTAGAAGCAGCGCACGCCGTCGACGACATCGGGCCGATCGGTGCGGCAGCGCTCCTGCACCCGCGCGCATCGCGGCGAGAACAGGCATCCCGCGGGCCGGTCCAGCGCGCCCGGCACGATGCCCGGCAGCGCCTGCAGCCGGTGGGCGCCGCGGTTGTGCTCCGGGATCGCCGCCATCAGCGCGGCCGTGTACGGATGCATCGGCGACTCGAAGACCTCGGGCAACGCGCCCGTCTCCACGACCTGGCCGGCGTACATGACGGCGACGCGTTGCGCCATCTCCGCCACCACGGCCAGGTCGTGCGTGATCATCACCAGCGCCATGCCCTGCTCGCGCTGCAGGCGCAGCAGCAGGTCCATGATCTGCGCCTGGATCGTCACGTCGAGCGCCGTGGTCGGCTCGTCGGCGATCAGCAGCTTCGGGGAACACGCGATCGCCAGCGCGATCATCACGCGCTGGTTCATGCCGCCGGACAGCTCGTGCGGATAGGCCTTCAGCCGGCTCGCGGGATCGGGGATCTCGACCTGCTCCAGCAGCTCCGTCGCGCGCCGGCGCGCCGCGGCGCCGCGCAGGCCGAGGTGGGTGTCCAGCACCTCCTCGATCTGATGGCCGACGGTGTAGCTCGGGTTGAGGCTGGCCAGCGCGTCCTGGAACACCATCGCGATGTCCTTGCCGATCAGCCGCCGGCGTTGCGAGGCGCTCATGCCCAGCAAGTCCTGGCCCTGGAAGCGCAGCGCGGCGGCGCTCACCTGTCCGGGCGGATCGATCAGGCCCATCAGCGCCATCATGCTCACCGACTTGCCGGAGCCTGATTCGCCGACGATGCCCAGCACCTCGCCCGGGGCGACATCGAGGTCCACGCCGTCCACCGCCGGGAACGCGCCGAAGCGCACGCGCAGATCGCGGATCTCCAGCATCACGACACCCTCTTCAGGCGCGGATCGAGCGCATCGCGCAGCCCGTCGCCCATCAGGTTGACGCTCAGCACCGACAGCAGGATCGCCAGACCCGGCAGCGTGACCACCCACGGCGCGCGGACGATGTAGTCCCGCGCGGACGAGAGCATCGTGCCCCACTCCGCCATCGGCGCCTGCACGCCCAGGCCGAGGAAGCCGAGACCCGCCGCCTCGAGGATCGCTGCCGAGAAGCTCAGCGACGCGTTGACGATCAGCGGTGCCAGGCAGTTCGGCAGCACCGCCGAGAACATCAGCCGCCAGGTCGACGCGCCGGCCACGCGGCTGGCGGTGACGTAGTCCTTGCCGAGCTCCGCCAGCGCCGCGGCGCGCGTGAGCCGGACGTACTCCGGCAGGCTGCCGACGGCGATCGCGATCACGGTGTTCGTCAGGCCCGGGCCGAGCACCGTGATCACGCAGATCGCCAGCAGCAGGCCCGGCAGCGCCAGCATCACGTCCATCACGCGCATGACGACCGGCGCGAGCAGCCGTTGATGGAAGGCCGCCAGCAGGCCCAGCAGCACGCCGGGGATCAGCGACAGCACCACCGACGCCAGGCCGATACCCAGCGACACCCGCGCGCCGTGCAGCAGGCGCGACAGCAGGTCGCGGCCGAGCTCGTCGGTGCCGAGCACGAAGCGCATCTGTCCGCCGTCCATCCAGATCGGCGGGGTGAGCATGTGCTCGCGGTACTGCCGCACCGGATCGTGCGGCGAGATCCATGGCGCCAGCAGCGCCGCCAGCGCCAGCAGCGTGAAGACGATCAGCGCGACCAGCGCGCCGCGATTGGCGGAGAAGCCGCGCCAGAACTCGGCGAGCGGGCCAGGTGGCGCGATCGTCGGCGTGGTCGAAGGTGTGGAGGGGAGGGCGCTCATGGACGTCTCAGCCCTGCTTGCGGATGCGCGGGTTCACCACGCCGTACAGCAGGTCCACCAGCAGGTTGACCGCGATGAAGGTGCAGGCCGAGATCAGGATCCCTGCCTGCACCACCGGATAGTCGCGTCGCGCGATCGCGTCGATCAGCCACTTGCCGATGCCGGGCCAGCTGAAGATGGTCTCGGTCAGCACCGCGCCCGCCAGCAGGCTGCCGACCTTCAGTCCGATGACCGTGATCACCGGGATCAGCGCGTTGCGCAGGCCGTGCACCAGCACCACCCGCACCGGCGACAGGCCGCGCGCGCGCGCTGCGCATGTAGTCCTCGCGCAGCACCTCGAGCAGGCTGGAGCGCGTCATCCGCGCGATCACTGCCGTCGTGCTGGTGCCCAGCACCAGCGCCGGCAGCAGCAGGTGCCGCAGCGCCGAGCGCCACGCGCCGGCCTCGTCGTGCAGCGCCGCATCGATCAACATGAAGCCGGTGACGCGCTGGACGTCGTACTCGACCGCGATGCGGCCCGACACCGGCGTCCAGCCCAGGCCCACCGAGAAGAACATGATGAGGATCAGCCCCCACCAGAACACCGGCATCGAGAAGCCGACCGTCGCCACGCCCATCACGCCCTGGTCCAGCAGCGAGCCGCGCCGCAGCGCCGCGCCGGTGCCCAGCGCCATGCCGAGCACGATGGCCAGCAGCAGCGCGAAGAGCGCCAGTTCGGCCGTCGCGGGGAAGAGCGCGAGGAACTCGTGCGACACCGGCTCGTGGGAAACCAGCGAGCGCCCCAGGTCGCCGTGCAGCAGTCCGCCGACGTAGTCCGCGTACTGGCGCCACAGCGGCTGGTCCAGGCCGAGCTCGTGCATCAGTCGCGCGTGGGTGGCGTCGTCGAGCGCGCGCTCGCCCATCATGATCGCGATCGGATCGCCCGGCACCAGCCGGATCAGGCCGAAGGCGACCAGCGTCACGCCGATCAAGGTCGGCAGCAACGAGGCCAGGCGGCGGAGCAGGAAGTTCAGCAAGGCGGGCGGCGGCGGGCGTGCGTGGCGGAGGCGGTCGGGATCAGCCGGGATGGGGGGCGATCGATCAGTACGCCGAGCGCGGCTGGCTGTCCGCCGGCAGCGGCTTCTTCATCACCAGGCCGCCGGGCGTCGTGACGACCTCCAGCAGCGCGGCCGTCTCGGCGTCCATGCCGCCCGAGAAGTCGGCCGGGCGGTACTTCATCTGGAAGGTGCTGATCACTTCACGCGTGGCGGTGTCCAGCAGGCCGGTCTGCGGCGTCTGGTAGCCCACCTGTGCCAGGCGCTTCTGGAACCAGACGGCGTCCGGCACGGGCGCGACCTGGTAGATCGCCTGCTTGATCTGGACCTGCGCGGGGTCCGGCCAGGCGATCAGCCCGGCGTCGGCGAGCTGCTTCCACGGGAACGCCGGACCCGGGTCCTGCTTGCGGCCGGGCGCGATGTCGTTGTGGCCGAGGATGCGGTCCGAGCGGATGCCCTGGCGCGCGACGATCTCCTTGACCAGCTTGATCACGTCGTCGATCTGCGCCTGCGGATAGGGCGCGTAGACGCGGCCCATCGGCGTCTCGGTGAAGCCGGGGTTCACGATCTCGATGCCGATCGAGGCCGAGTTCAGGTTGGTCGCACCGCCCCAGTAGCTGACGCCGCCGTGCCAGGCGCGCCGGTTCTCGTCGACCAACTGGTAGACCTTGGACGGGGTGTCCTGCACCAGGTAGTGGGCCGAGACCTTCCCGCCGGTGGTCAGCACCTTCATCGACTTCTCGAAGTCGATCACCGTGTAGTGGAGGATCAGGAACTGCGCGCGGCTGTCCTGGTTCTCGGAGACATGGGTGCGGTCGATCTGCAGCTGCGTCGGCGAGGCACAGGCCGCCAGCAGGGCCGCGGCGGCGAGGGTCAGGAGCTTGGTTTTCATGAGGCGAGGGCCGCGCGCCGCGCGGCGGCCAGGGCTGTGTCGGGTTGATGGACGGTGAGGGACAGGTCTTGCGGCAGGGCGTCGCGCAGGCCCGATTCGATCGCCGGATGCAATTGCAGCACACGTCCGGCGGCGCTCACCGGACGCGGGCCCAGCCGGCGCGCCAGCGCCAGCGGTAGCCGGGCGAGCTCGCGGCCGGCGCGGCGCAGCAGGGCCAGCGCGTCGGCGTCGTCGTCCTCGGCGGCGCGCGCGACGGCCAGCGCCAGCCGGCCGATCGAACCGCGGCGTGCCGCGCTGTCGCCGCCGTACATGAACGCGCGCGTCGTCGGCCAGTCGGCGCCGCCGAGTTCGTCGAAGAGATGTCGCGCGAGCGGGAGCCGGTCCAGGCGCCGGGCGATTCGTCCTCGCGGCGCCAGACCAGCGCGAGCGCCTCGCGCGCGATCCACTGGCCGCCGCCTTCGTCGCCCAGCAGCGGGCCACGGCCGCCGGCGCGGTGCAAGGTGCCGGCGTCGTCGATGAAGGCCGCGATCGCGCCGGTGCCGGCGTAGACCAGGTAGCCCTCGCCGGGCCGGAAGAGCGCGTGCCAGGCCTGCGCGATGTCGCTGTCGCACTGGATCTGCGCGGGCGCCAGGCCGAGCTGTTGAGCCAGCAGCGCGCGCAGCTGCCGGCCGGCGGGGCCGTCCGGTTCGCCGAGTCCGGTGATGCCGGCCTGAAGTCCGCGCAACGCGCCGGGCGCCGTCTGCGACAGGACCGCGGCGGCCAGCGACTGCAGTGTCTGCGCCAGCACGACCCGGCCGGCGCTGGTGTCCAGCAGCAGCGCGCTGAAGCCGCCGACCTCGCCGCGCGCGACCAGCGTGCCGTCGGGGCGGGCCAGGGCCCAGCGCGTCTGTGTGCCGCCAGCGTCCAGGCCCAGTCCCACCGGTGGCGATGCGGCGCCCGCGCGCGCCGGCACAGGCCGGTCGGGCGCGAGGGGATCGTCGGTGGCGGAGGGCGTCGGACTCATGGCGGCGTTGGCGCGCGGAGCTTACGAGGGGCTCCGCGCGTTCGCCATTGTCAATGCGCGTGGCAGGTATGAGTTGGGCTCATGGCCCGATGGCCGGGCCGACGCTTCGGGCCGGGTCGGCGTCGCGCCATGAAAAACGGGCTCCCGAAGGAGCCCGTTGCGGTGCCGTGAAGGACCGGCCTCGCGGGCCGGTCGATCGCGGATCGTGTCGTGGATCAGAACTCGTAGGCGGCCGTCACCTGGATGGCCCACTGCGATTCGCCCTTGACCTGACGGATGGCCAGGTTGTCGTTGATCGCGTTGGCGTTGGTGCGGTACACGTAGTTGCCCGCCGCATCGATGCCGGCGAAGTTCACGAAGCTGCGACGGTTGCCGCCGGCCGACTGGAACGTCACCTCGTCGATGCGACCCCACTTCTTGTTGAGCAGGTTGCCGATGTTCAGGATGTCGAACGTGACCTTGCCCTTGTGCTGCGGGAAGAAGCCCGGCACTTCCTGGCTCAGGCGCAGGTCGAAGCTGTTCACGAACTGCGAGAACGAGCTGTTGCGCGGCACCACGGCGCCCTTGTACTTCGCCAGGTCCGGGTTGTTGTCGACGATGTTCCAGAACGCGGCCTCGTCCGCCGGGGTGGCGAACTTGACGCCGGGGGCGCCGCGCGAGGCCGGGATGTACAGCAGGTCGTTGCCGGCCACGCCGTCGCCGTTCATGTCGTTCAGGTAGGTCCAGCTGTAGGGCTTGCCCTTGCGGCCTTCCCAGAACAGGCCCACCGAGGTCTTCAGGTTGCTGATGAACGCCTTCTGCCAGGTCACGTTGGCGGTGACGCGGTCACGGATCATGTACGCCGAGTTGGCGGCCACGTTCTCGTTCGGGTTGAAGACGGCGCGCGAGTTGAAGTTGGAGTTCGCCACCGACGAGGTCAGCGGGGAGACTTCCGACGCTTCCGTGTACGTGTAGGCGACGCCGAAGCCGAAGCCGTCACGCGCCGGGCGCTGGAACGACAGGGTGATGGCATTGCCGTCGCCCTTCTTCGTCTTCGTCGCCTGCGTCACGTTGTTGTAGTTGACGTTCGACAGCGCGCGCGAGCGGCCGCCGGCGCAGGTGACCGCGGGCGTGGTGCCCGCGGCCGGCACGTTCGCCGTGATCAGGCTGCCGTTCGGATTCCAGCAACCTTCCTGGTAGCTCTGCGGCGTGTAGTACAGCGAGCGGCCGTCCGGGCCGGTCTTGGTCGGATCGCCCAGGTTCAGGTGCTGGTAGTAGATGCCGGTCTGGACCTTGGTGTAGACCCATTCCACGCCGAAGTTCATGCCGAAGAACGGCAGCTCGGCGTCATAGGCCAGGTTCATCTTCCAGACGGACGGCTGACCCAGGCCCTTCTGGATGAAGTCGACGTTGGCGGCCGGCGTGGTGCCGGACAGGATCGGTTGCTTGGTCGGATCCGCGTTGAACACGCCCGACGCCGTGGCCGAGCAGGCGCTCAGGCCAGCGGCACCGCAGCCGATGATGCGCGTGGCCATCCCGGTGTTGGAGTACGGGTTGGTCAGCCACACGGAGGCGGCCGCTCCCTGGAACAGGCCGGCACCGCCACGGATCTGCTTCTTGTGGCCGGCGCGGCTGTCCAGCGCGTAGTTGAAACCGAAGCGCGGTTGGAACAGGTTTTCGCCGTCGACGGTCTGCGAATTGTCCAGACCGAAGCCGCCGGTGGCACGTTGGATGCCGAAGCGATCGGTCGGCGTCGGTGCCAGCGCACCGACCACCTGGGGGCCGCGGCGGCGGGGTTGAACGTCGGCTTGTCGTCCGTGTTCAACTGGTCGACGCGGAAGCCCGCCGTGATGTTCAGGTCCTTGGAGATGTTCCAGGTGTCCTGCACGAACAGGCCGGCCTGCTGCAGCGTCCACTGCGCGGCGCCGTCATTCAGCGTGCCGCCCGCGACGGGGACCTGCACCTGATAGGACGACGGACGGCCGCGGGTGAAGTTCTCCAGAATGGCCTGCTGCACCAGTGCCGCGGGGGCGGTATTGCAGTTGATCGAGCCGAAGCTGTACTGCCAGGTATTTTCGCAGCCGAACGTGTAGTTGCCGTTCACGTTCTGGAAGAACGCGTTGTAGATCTTGTTGCGCTGGATGTCGCCGCCGAACTTGATCTCGTGATCGCCCTTGACCCAGGTCGCGCCCAGGTAGCCGTCGATCGTCTTCGTGTCGAGGACGTTGAACTGCCGGCTCTGTTCGGTACCGAAGTTGACGAAGCGGCTGGTGTTGGCACTGGAGCCGGCGGGGGCGCCGTCGGGCAGCGCGCCGGTGAAGCGGATGCCGATCGCGGGCAGGTTGCTGTTGTTCTGCGGAACGCTGTTGTAGTCGCGGTTCGAGATCTTCAGCTCGGTGGAGAAGTCCGGCGTCCAGTCGGCGAACCATTGGCCGACGATGGTGTCGATCTTCTTCTTCTGCTGCCACCACTGCGAGGTCATCTGCAGACCGGTCGCGCTGTAGCCGCCGAAGGCACCGTTGTTGGTGTCCGACTGCTCGGTGCGGGCCACGCGGATGCTGGCGCGGTGCTGGTCGTTGATGTTCCAGTCGATCTTGGCGAGGTAGTCCTTGACCGACAGCTGCGACGTGCCCATCACGGTGCCGGTGTCGATGCCGTAAGCATCCTTGGCGGTCTTGGTGATCGCGTCGAGCTGCGCCTGCGAGATCGAGTTGTTCGTCAGCGAGCTGCCGATCGGGCCGAATTCCGGCTGCGCGCGGTTGCTCTTGAGTTCTTCATAGTTGACGAAGAAGAACAGCTTGTCCTTCAGGATCGGGCCGCCCAGGGTGAAGCCCTTGGTGTCTTCCTTGAAGGGCAGGAAGTCGGTGTAGCGCTGGTTGCCGCGGTCGAAGCGCTTGCCCACCATGTCATCGTTGCGATAGACGTAGTAGACGCTGCCCTTGTACTCGTTGGTGCCCGACTTCGTGACGGCGTTGATGTTGGCGCCGGTGTAGCCCTTCTGGGTCACGTCGTAGTTGGACAGGTTGACCTGCACCGACTGGATCGCGTCCACCGAGATCGGCTGCTTGGCCGTCGGCAGGTTGTTGGCTTCCAGGCCGAAGCTGTCGTTGATGGCGACGCCGTCGATCGTGATCGAGTTGTAGCGCGAGTTCTGGCCCATGGCCGAGATCTCGCCGCGTTCCTTGTCGGTCTGTGCCAGACGCGGGTCGTTGCGGGCGTAGTCCTGCAGGTTGCGCGCGATCGACGCGTAGGCGTCCAGTTCGGCGCGGCTGATCTGCGTGCCGGAACCCATCGTCGAGTTGTTGAACTTCGCCGCGGTGGCGCTGCCGGTGGTGACCACGGTCTCGAGCTGCGTCGAGGCCTTGCCCAGCTGCACGTCCAGGCCGAGCGTCTCGGCCAGGGCCAGGTAGACGTTCTCGGAGACTTCGCGGTCGCTGTCCTTGGTCACCGTGATGGTGTAGGGACCGCCCACGCGCAGGCCGCGGGCGCTGTAGCGGCCGTCGGCGTCGGTGGTCTGCGTGTTCGAGGAGCCGGACTCCTTGTGCAGGATCACCACCGTGGCGCCCGCGACGGGCTTGCCGTCAGCGCCGACCACGCGTCCGCCGATGGCGGACGTGGTGTTCTGGGCCATCACCGGCGCGGCCGCCACGATGGCGACCGCGACGGATAGCGCCGTCCGCGAAAAACCCGACCAATCTCTCTGATTCATTTCCTGTGCTCCTGTGCGACGTCAGACCGAAAACCCGTTCCGAGGGGGCGCCAAACGTTCCGCAAACGTTTTCCGTGGCCGACTTCACCGCGACTTGCTGCGCGTTACGTCCTTGCCCGCCCTCGTTTTGTTATTGCGCGAGGCCCGCTGATGCAGGGGCCTTCTTCGCTTATGAAGCAAAAAGCCTACCAGCCGAAACCTGCCGCATCAATGCGGCAATATCGGGAGACCTCTCCTTCACGCCGCGCTGTCAATGCGCCATTCGAGCCCTTTTGTGGGGCCGGTTCCGATGCCTTGCCAACGCGTCAGCGGCGCAGTCTGGACAGCGATTGTTGAGGAGCTGTGACAAGTGTTCACTGGCGTTTGCGGTTGGTGCACCAACGCAACACGTGGGGGAAACATGGCCCTTTGCCGGGGCGCGACGACCTGGGGGCGGCCAGCGAGCCATCCCTGTTTCGAGTCAGTTTCCAAGGGTTTCCCCTAGGCGTGACTACCGCCCACGACCCGGGGGCGTCGTTGCGCCGAGTCGACAGAAATCGCGCGGGTTCAGGCGACGAACGTCGCGCGCGGTCCCTCGTCGCCGATCGCGTTGATGGCGGACAGCACCAGCGTCTCCCCGGGAACGGGCCTGCGGATCCGACCGTCGGACGGCAGCACGTCGAAGCGCCACCCGCCTCCCGGCGGACGGCGCCAGAGCGCGAAGCGGGCCGCCGGCGCACCGGCGACGGTGGCCCGCCAGCCACCGTCCGGTTCGCGCGACACCGACGGCGCCGCACACGGCGGCGAGGACAGCCAGGGACAGGCCGGCGCCAGCGCCGCCTGGGCATAGGCGCCGTCGCGCAGCGTGGCGGCGATGTCCCGGCGGTTCTTGAGCAGGGCGACCATGCTGAAGTGCAGGTGCCCGCCCGTCGCCGGCGCGGTGCGCATGAGGTCGACCTGCGCCGGGATCTCGTCGAGCGGCCAGCCTTCGGCCTCGTTGGCGGCGCGGCTCGTGAACAGGCCCGGCCAGACATGCCGCCCCAGCGGGTTGACGCCCTGCCAGGCGCGCATCAGCGGCTCGAAGGCCTGCGGCTTCTGCGCGCGCGGCCAGTAGAGCTGCGGCGCCACGTAGTCCAGCCAGCCCATCGCCATCCAGTGCTCGACGTGGGCGTAGAGCTTGTCGTACTGCGAGAACCCCGTGATGCCCGCGGGGCGCAGGTCCGGCCGCGGCAGGCCGAACGGGCTGATGCCGACGCGCGCGGCGGGCCGCACCTCGCGGACCAGCTCGTACAGCCGCCGCACCAGCTGGTCGACGTTGTCCCGCCGCCAATCCGCGCGCGGCAGGGTGCCGCCGCCGAGCAGGTAACGCTGCCAGCTGGGCTCGTCCGGGAAGTCGATGTCCTGCTTGGCCGCATCCTGGACCGGGTACGGATAGAAGTAGTCGTCGATGTGCAGGCCGTCCACGGCGTAGCGGGTGAGCAGGTCGCGGCAGACGGCCAGCGTGTGGTCCGCGGCGGCCGGTTCGCCCGGATCGATCCAGAGCTGGTCGCCGTACTTCCTGACCCACTCCGGCCGGGTGCGGCTCAGGTGCGTCGCGGCGGACGCGGACTTCCCGCCGCTCTGTTTTGCCCGATAGGGATTCAGCCAGGCGTGCAGCTCGAGGCCGCGCGCGTGCGCCTGCTCGATCCACAACGCCAAGGGATCGTAGCCGGGGCCCTGGCCCTGCACCCCGGAGAGGTACTCGCTCCACGGCTCCAGCGTCGAGCGGTAGAGGGCGTCCGCGCTGGTGCGCACCTGCAGCACGATGGCGTTCAGGCGCAGCGCGCGCGCGCTGTCGAGGATCGCGTGGATCTCGGCGATCTGCGCGGCGTCGCTCAGGCCGCGGCGGCTCGGCCAGTCGATGTTGGCGACGGTCGCCACCCAGGCGGCGCGGAACTCGCGCGGCGCGGGCGGCGGGCCATCGTCCGGCGCGGCGCCCGGTTCAGCGGGCAGGGCCTGCGGCCGGGCGGTGCCGCAGCCGGACAGCATCGTCCCCACGGAACCGAGTACCGGTGCGGCCAGGGCCGCGGTCATCCACTGTCGTCGTCGCATCGAAGGCTCTCACCTGGCGGCGCCGCGGCGGCCGCTCACACTTTCACGATCCAGCCGCGTCGCCACATCGCCCACGCGATGCCGTAGAACACCGCCACGAAACCGACGGCGAACAGCAGCGACGCGACACGCGGGTCCACCGGCAGCGCGCGCAGCGGCGCGACGAGCCAGGCCTTGAGCGTGACGCCCTCGGCGACATGGATCACTCCGAGCAGCCGGGCCACCAGGCCCGACAGCGCGAAGAGGAACAACGCGTTCATGCCGAACACCACCAGCGGGCGCAGGCGGCGCGCCATCGCGTCCCGCATGCGCGGCAGCGGCGCGGCATCGAGCAGCCAGTAGAACACGCCGAACACCAGGCATCCCCAGCCGGTCGTGAGGAAAACGAAGGCGGGGGTCCAGAGATTCTTGTTGATCGGCAGCGTCCAGGCGTCGAGCACCTGCGCGAACCAGAGGCAGGCAAGACCCGACACCAGGAACCAGGTGGCCTTCTCTCCGGGATCGCGGCCGCGCACGGCCAGCCAGCGACCCGCGAGCAGGCCGGCGATCTGGCTCGCGACGGCGGGCAGCGTGCTCAGCAGGCCTTCCGGGTCCCAGGTCTTCGCGTGCGCCCACAGATGGCCGGAGAGCAGCGTGCGGTCGAGCCAGGCGCCGACGTCCTCGCCCGGCTGCAGCGAGCCGCGATGCCAGACGCCCTGCGCGTCGGGCACGGCGACGAAGGTCTGGACCAGGCCGTAGCCGAGCAGCAGACCCACGAGCCACGCCAGCTGGGCGCGCCAGCCGCACCAGAGCGCGATGGGCGCGACCAGGATCGTGATCAGCCCCAGACGCTGCAGCACGCCGGGGATGCGCAGCGTCTCGACGTGGAAGAACGGGAAGAGGTTCAGCGCCAGCCCGATGAGGATGATCGTGGCGCCGCGCCGCCACATGTGGCGCAGCAGGGCGACGCGGTCGGCGGCCTGGCCGCGGCGGGCCAGGCTGAAGCTCATCGAGATCCCGCTGATGAAGACGAAGAACGGGAAGATCCAGTCGGTGAAGGTCCAGCCATGCCACGCGGCGTGCTCGAGCGGTCCGTACAGGGCGGACCAGTCGCCCGGGTTGTTGACCAGCAGCATGGCCGCGATGGCGAAACCGCGGAAGGCGTCGAGCGACAGCAGGCGGTCGCCGCCGGGAGGGTTGGTGATCGCCGGGGTGCTCACGCGGTGGCCTCCCTGCGGCCGAAGTTCTCGGGGATCCTGATCAGCGCGGTCATGACCAGCGACGGGATCGTCGCGATCAGCACCCACGCGAAGAAGTGCGGATAGCCGAGGTGGTCCTGCAGCCAGCCGCTCCACATGCCCGGCAGCATCATGCCCAGCGCCATGAAGCCGGTGCAGATCGCGTAGTGCGCGGTCTTGTGGGCGCCTTCGGCGACCAGGACCATGTACATCAGGTAGGCCGTGAAGCCGAGCCCGTAGCCGAACTGCTCGACCGCCAGCGCCGCGCTGATGACGGCGAGGCTGCCCGGGTGGGCATAGGCCATCGCGAGGAAAACGACGTTGGGCAGATGCATCGCGAGCACCAGCGGCCAGAGCGCCTTCTTCAGGCCGACGCGCGAGATGATCCACCCGCCCAGCAGGCCGCCCAGCGTCAGCGCGATCAGGCCGACCGTGCCGTAGGCCAGGCCGACCGCCTTGTTGCTCAGCGCGAGGCCGCCCTTGTCCAGCGGATCCAGCAGGAACGGCGTGGCGAGCTTCAGCAGCTGCGCTTCCGGGAAGCGGTAGAGCAGCAGGAAGCCCAGCGTCACCGCCAGGCCGGGCTTGCGGAAGAATGCGGCGAAGATCCGGAAGAACGTGCCCGGCTCGCGCTGCTCGCGAGGGAGCGGGGCATCGACGGCGGGACGCGGCAGTCGCCACAGGTGCCAGGCCGCGAGCAGCATGAAGGCGCCCGCCAGCACCGCCATCACGCCCTGCCAGGCGAGCACCCAGCTGTCGCCGCGGTCGTGCAGCTCGCCGGCCAGCCAGACGAGGCCGCCCTGGCCGCCGATGTTGGCGACGCGGTAGAAGGTCGAGCGCACGCCGACGAAAGCGGCCTGCTCATGCTTCTCCAGCGCGAGCAGGTAGAAGCCGTCGGCGGCGATGTCGTGCGAGGCCGAGGCGAAGGCCATCAGCCAGAGCACGGCGAGCGACATCTGGAAGGCGCGTTCCATCGGCAGCGTCAGCGCCACCATCGCCAGCGCCGCGCCGACGGCGAACTGCAGCGTCACGACCCACAGGCGCTTGGTGCCCAGCATCTCGACCAGCGGCGACCACAGCGGCTTGATCACCCAGGGCAGGTAGAGCCAGCTGGTGTAGAGCGCGATGTCGGTGTTCGAGATCGCCAGGTTCTTGTACATGATGACCGAGAGCGTCATCACGACCACATACGGCATGCCCTGCGCGAAGTACAGCGTGGGCACCCAGCGCCAGGGTCGGGCGCCCGGGGAAACGGAATCAGCGTGCATGGCGCTCAGTGTCGGCGCAAACCGGACGGGGGCCGCATCGGGGATTGCAGCGCTTGCGTGCGAAGGGCGCGTGCGGTCGGCGGGTGCGGATCAGCGTGCCGCGAGCGCACCGCGCACATCGCCGTCGTGTCGCGCGAGCAGGGCCTGGGCGTCGGCAGCGTCCAGCTGGCGCAGCAGCATCACGGTCGCGGTTTTCACGTGGAAGCCGCACTGGTCGAGCGCGGCGCGCGCGGCCGTCTCGTCCGTGTCGGCGGCGTGCATCGTCAGCGCGACGGCGCGCCGGACCAGCTTCGCGTTGGTGGCCTTCATGTCCACCATCAGGTTGCCGTAGACCTTGTGCAGCTTGACCATCAAGGCGCTGGAGAAGCTGTTCAGCGCGATCTTCTGGGCGGTGCCGGCCTTCAGGCGCGTGCTGCCGGAGATCACCTCGGCGCCGGTGTCCAGCAGGACCGGATACGCCCCGGCGGCCAGCACGGCCGCGCCCGGGTTGTTGGCGATCGCGATCGTCAGGCAGCCGGCGGCACGGCCGGCGGCCAGCGCGCCCAGCACGTAAGGCGTGTGACCCGAGGCGGCGATGCCGATCAGCACGTCGTCCGGTGTCGGCGCGAGCGCTTCGATGTCGCGCCGGCCCTGGGGTTCGTCGTCCTCGGCGCCTTCGACCGCCACGAACATCGCGCCCTCGCCGCCCGCCAGCACGGCGACCGCCCGCTCGCGCGGCCAGGAGAAGGTGGGCACCAGCTCGACACTGTCCAGCACGCCGAGCCGACCGGAGGTCCCGGCGCCGGCATACAGCAGCCGGCCGCCCGCCGCGATGCGCGGCAGGGCCGCGTCCACCGCCACGGCCAGCGCGGGCGCCGCCGCCCGCACCGCCTCGACCGCCGACCGCTGGTCGTCGATGAAGACTTCCATCAGCCGGGGGCTGTCGTACAGGTCCAGGTCTTGATGGTGGGCGCTGGGGGTTTCGGTGTTCAGAGGGTGGGACATGGGTCGGCCAGGGCGGAACGGGGAGGCCCGCAAGGTGCGGCCTACTCTAGTGGCGGGACCCCCTCGCTGCCAATGAAACGCGGCGGGAGCGTCATAACCCACGGTAATCCAGGGGCCTCAGCGGCGTCCGGTCGTGCGGGCCTCGGCTTCCAGCACGGACTGGATCACTTCGGCCAGGGCCACCGGCGTGGGGGCGGCGTCGAGTTCGATCAGCACCATGTAGCCGCGGTCGCTTCCCTGCGCGGTGAAGGCCTGCAGCAGGGCGATCTGGTCGCTGTGCACCATCACGCCCTCCGGGGACCAGTACTCCATCGCCACCAGGCAGCCGTCCGACGGCGTGCCCGGGTAGTAGCGGCTGCCGGCGTAGTAGCGCGGATCGATGGTGCTGCCATGCATCAGCATCTCGTCGCGGCCGGCACGGCCGGCCAGCCACGCTTCCTGCAGCGGGGCGTAGTCGCGCCACGACGCCGGCAGCAGCGTCCGGTAACGGTCCAGCGACCAGGCGGGCTCGTTCGGGCCGGGGGCGCGCTGCTCGTACTCGGCCACGCTGGCTTCGCCAGGCACCTTCGTGTGCAGGTAGGGCGTGGGGCCGATCCAGACGTTGGACGCCGCGCGTCCCGCGCCCTGGATCGTGAACAGGCCCTGCGGCGTGTTGCCCAGCGTGATCGTGCCGGGCAGGCCGCTGCTGGACAGCGCCAGCTGCTCGATGTTGAACAGGCCGCCGTCGGGGCGTCGGACGAAGCGGCCGTCGGCCTGCCTCACCAACGCCAGGCCCATCTGCTGCCGACCGGGCCGCTGGAAGCTGAACACGACCGGATGACCCGGGCGGATCGCCAGCAGGTCGGCCAGCGGCGGACGCGCCGTCTGCGGCAGGCCCTGCGCGGTGGCGACCGCCTGGGACAGTGCCTGCAGACGCGGCTCGGCGCGGTCCCGCTGCGCAAGCTGGGACTGGATGAGCGCCAGGTCTGAAGGCTGGCGGGTCTGCATCAGCGCGTAGGCGGCGATGGCGAACTCGCGTGGCGTCGTCAGCCGCGGCAGCAGCGGACGCAGCAGCGCCGCGGCGTCGACCGCATAGAGCGTGTAGGCCGCCGTCAGCAGCGGACGCTGGACGTCCGCCGGTTGCCCGTCCAACGCCGGGAGGGCGGCGAGCAGCGCCGGGCGGGCGGTGTCGATCTCGGTCCGGTAGTGCGCCACGAGCCGCAGCGCCTGGGCCAGTTCACGCAGCGCCGCGCTGTCCTGGGGCGCGGCCAGCGCCTGGGCCGAGGCAGCCCGGATGCGGGCCCGGTCGGTGCTCCAGCGGACCTGGGCCTCGGCGGCGCTGCCGACCGTGGAGCGGAACTGTGCCGGCCGCAGCGCCTGCAGCGCGGCGGGGCTGAACGGACCGCCGGGCGCCGCCGCGGGCCCGGGGGAGGGCGTGCGGGGGAGCTGCGAGCAGGCCGCCAGCAGCAGCGGTGCGGCGAGCGCGGCCCAGCGGGGCCAGGACTTGCCGGTCGCGGCAAGGCGCGGGGCGAGGTCGACGGGAGGGGACATCTGCATGGCGGCCGATTCTAGGGAGCGTCGTCTGGCAACTTATGCCGATCGCACCCGGGAACGCTGTTTGCAATCGACGCCCCGACTGAACAAGGGCCAAGCAAGATGCTGTCGATCAGGGAGTTCCGCCGCCGTCTGGCAATGGCGATGACATGGGCCGCCGCGCTGCTGGCGGCCCTCATCGCGGCGATGCCGCAGGAGGCGTCCGCCCAGGTGGCGGCGTTGCCGGCGGAGAACCCGGCGCTGTCCGCCGCCGTCGCGGCGAAGACGCCGGCCGATTGCGCGGCGATCCGCGACAACGACGCGCGCCTGGGCTGTTACGACCGCCTGAACGGTCGCGCGCCGGATGCGCCGCCCCCTCGGCCGCCGCCCAGGTCCGGCTCCAGCCGGTCCCTGCCGCCCTGCCGGTGGCGGCCGCGGCCAGCACGCCGCGCGTCGACGACCCGTGCTCGCGCCTGCCGGAAGCGTCCGGCAGCGCGCGCAACTACCTCGGCTCGACCCTGTCGGAGCGCTGGGAGCTGTCCTGCCGCGACCAGATGCCGCGCTTCCTGCCGCGGCCCCACCGGCCGGTCTACCTGCTGCCGGTGTCCTGGACCTCGCGGTCCAACCGCTCGCCGGGTCCCGCGTCGTCCGAGAGTCCGGACAACGGCGTGGTGCAGGCGCTGGACCTGGACAAGAACGAGGCGAAGTTCCAGATCAGCCTGAAGTCCAAGATCTGGGCGCTGGACGACCACGGCACGTTCTCCGTCTGGGGCGCCTACACGCAGAACTCGCGCTGGCAGGTCTACAACGGGCGCGAGTCGCGGCCGTTCCGCGAGACCAACTACGAACCCGAGCTGATCCTCACCCACGGGACCGACGTCGGGTTGCCGTTCGGCTGGAAGGCCAGCATGGTGAGCCTGAGCTTCAACCACCAATCCAATGGGCGGGCGGTGCCGCTGTCGCGCAGCTGGAACCGGCTGATCGGCGAGCTCAGCCTGGAGCGCGGCGAGACGACGGTCAGCCTGCGCCCCTGGTGGCGCATCCTCAACACCGGCAGTGACGACAACCCGGGCATCCAGGATTACGCCGGTCGCGGCGAGGTGCTGGTGACGCAGAAGCTGGGCCGGCACGTCCTGGCCCTGACCGCGCGGCACAGCCTGAAGGGCGGGGACCGCTCGCGCGGATCGGCGCAGCTGGAATGGGCCTTCCCCATCGGCGGCGGACTGCACGGCTACCTGCAGCTGTTCAGCGGCTACGGAGAGAGCCTCATCGACTACAACTTCCGCGAGTCCCGGATCGGGCTGGGGGTGTCGGTCGTCGAATGGCGCTGATCCCCTTCCCGGGGCGGCGATTCGATGAATATGGCGCACAGGTGGGGGCTGCCCCCATCGCCAGCCCGGGGCGGCTGGACTAGGCTGCACGGATGTCCGCATTCATCGACACCTGCGAGATCTGGGTGGTGGTCTACCGCCTGGACGGGCGCGACCGCCAATGGGTCCGCGCGCTGCCGCCCATGGCCGAGGCGCAGGTCCGCGCGCTGCTGCTGGAGGAGCTCGACGAGCTCTACGGCGCGCGGTCCGAGCTGGTGTCGCTGCGGCAGGCCGAGGACGCCGAGCGTGCCACGCTGATGGCCGGCGGTCTGCCGATGTGCCCGGTCGCCACGCCGCCGGGACCTGCGGCCGGCTGACCCGCGCCGGCGATCGTCGATCGCCCGCCGCGGTGGCGGCGAAACGACAGACCCGGGGCGTCCTGCCGGCGCCCTCGCGGTTTCAAGTGGGTTTCATGGCGGTTACGGCCCCCGGCCTGAAGACCACACGAGAGAATCCCCGCGTCGTGTCCACCGCTGTCAGCGGCGGCGCAGACCTGCCTGCCGCCGCCTCATGTCGTCCTCCTCGCCTTCCCCGCACGCCCCGCCGGCCCCCCGCCTGTTCGCCCTGGCCTGGCCGCTGTTCCTCGAGCTCTGCCTGGGCATCGCCATCGGCGTGATCGGGACGATGCTGGCGGCGCGGATCTCCGATCCCGCCGGCGCCGCGTTCGCGCTGGCCAACCAGCTCGCGGCGACGCTCTTCATCCTGTTCCGCATCATCGGCGCGGGCATCAGCGTGGTGATCACGCAGGCGTTGGGCGGCGGCCGGCGCGCCGTGGCTGATGCGACCGCACGCGCGGCACTCGGCGCGAGCACCTGGCTCGGCGGCTTTACGGCGTTGATGGCGCTGATTTTCGCGGGGCCGCTGCTGCGCCTGATGAATGCGCCGGCGGAGGTGCTGCCGCTGTCGCAACCCTTCCTGATGGCGCTGGCGCCGGCCATGATGCTCGACGCCTGGAATGCCTCGATGGCGAGCGTCATGCGCGCCCATCTGCGCAGCCGCGACACCCTGATGGTGCTGGTGGCGATGCAGGTGGCCCAGCTGCTGCTGTCGGTGACGTTGATGCCGCACCTCGGCCTGCCGGGATTCGCGGTCGCGCTGGCGGTGAGCCGGGCGTTCGGCCTGGGCCTGCATTTGTGGTTGTGGCGCGCACGGCTGGACCTGCGGCCGAGGGCCTCCGACTGGTGGCGCCTGCAGCGCGCGGAGCTTGCGGGCGTGCTCCACATCGGCCTGCCGGGCGCGGCGGAGAACATCGCGTACCGGCTCGCCTACATGGTGAGCGTGGCGATCGCGGGGCACCTCGGCGCGTCGGCGCTGGCGGCCCACAGCTACACCTCGCAGCTGATGTATTTCGTGCTGCTGCCGGGCCTGGCGACCGGCTTCGCGGCGGAGATCGTCGTCGGCCACCTGATCGGCGCGGGGCAGCTGCACGAGGCGCACCGGCTGGTGCGGCGGGCGCTCGCGCGCGGGCTGATGATCAGCGTGGTGGTCGCGGCCGGCGCGGCGGCGGCGTCGCCGTGGCTGCTGCAGATGTTCACGCACGACCAGAAGATCCTCGCCAGCGCGGTGGTGCTGATGTGGATCACCGTGATCCTGGAACCGGGCCGGACCTTCAACCTCGTCGTCATCAACGCGCTGCGCGCGGCGGGCGACGCGAAGTACCCGGTGATGGTGGGCGCGGGCTCGATGCTGCTCGTGCTGGCCGGCGGCAGCTGGCTGCTGGGCGAGGTGCTGGGGCTGGGCCTTGTCGGCCTGTGGATCGCCTACGCCGCCGACGAGTGGATCCGCGGCCTGCTGATGTGGCGTCGCTGGGCACGCCTGGGGTGGGTGCCGCAGGCGAGGGCGGTGCACCGTAGATTGAGGGCGGCGCGCGCCCATTGACCGTGGGGCTGGCGCTCAGTCGGCCCAGAGCTGGAGCGTCTCCCAACCCGATGGAAAACCGGCTGCACGCAACGACAGGCCGTGTGCCCTCGGAAAAGAAGCGATCAGGGCCTTGATCTGTCGGTGCCAATCGTCTTGGGGAGAGATCGCCTGGATCATCGATCGCATGCAACTGAGCGTTCCGAACAGACGGGTCTTCGCGTGTTCGTCGCCGTGCAGGAATTCAAGGTCGGGCCGGGCTTCCTTGGTCGGAAGCAGCGGAATCTTCGTCGTGGCCCGGTTCCACGTTCGCACGTGATGCGCCGCTCGATTGCGGGCGACATTGAACATGTGCATCCATGACCTGAGCACGATCGGATGCCCCACGCCGAAGTGCTGAGACATTGCTTTGGCATCTCGGAACTGGAGGCCTTCCACCAGTCGCGACAGCAATCCGAGTTCGAGAATTTCGACCGCAGCCCAGATCGGCATCCGCCCGCCATAGCGAAGTCGATGGTGCTCGACGAACTCTTCCTTCGATTTCGCGCAAAGGGCGTCAAAGCGTTTCAACCATTCGTCGTGGGATGAGGTGCCGGTACTTGCGTCAAGCAACGTGAATCGACGGTCGAAGAGCCTCGGGTTGCGGTGTGCTTCGACGTCGATGGATCCGAGCCGCTCCACCAGTGCTGCGCGGACTGCAACCTCGATGGTGCCAAGTCCATCCAGCAGGAGGAGACGGAGTGCTGCATCGAAGTCGGCAATGCCAACGACCTGGTCGAACGAAGCGCCAACATGAAAGGCCTCGGCGCTGGCGTTGCCGGTAGAGCCGGATTGCTTCAGGGAGTGCGCGTAGCCAGAAAGGCGGTAGTAGCCGACTCGACGAAGGACCGCATGAGCCTGCGGCTCTTGATGCACGTCGAGACCACGCCGACGAAGCAGCTCGATCTGCTCGTGAGTGGATGTGAAGGGCTTGAGGGGTCGCGGGCCATTGGCGGCCGCGAGGGGAGAAAGGATGTCCCCCACTTGAAATCCCGCGCTTTCGCCGGGCACAGAGGTGGGGGAACTGTTGCGATGAATCATAGCGAGCCTCCAGAACATCGGAATCGCACAGATGAGTAGGAAATGAGCAGGACATCGTCGGGTGGCCCTTGTGCGCGTCGAGCCGTTCGTTCGATCAATGCATGAGCATCGGATCGACGTCCGCGGCCGGCAATCGCGAGGACGGGTGAACCGGCATCCCTCCTCATGCGGATACGAACCGGCTTGACGACAAGGGGGCGAAGACGAACCCGCCGTGGAGGCGCGAGCCGACCGCTGCCCCTATGATCCCGCCCGCCATGAACCACCTGCTCAAGCGCCTCGCCGTGCTGCTGATGACGCTGCTGGCGGCCTCGGCGCTGATCTTCGGCGCGCTGGAATGGCTGCCCGGCAATGCCGCCCAACTGATCATGGGCCCCGAGGCGCCGCCCGAGGCCGTCGCCGCGCTCGCGCGCCAGCTGGGCCTGGACCAGCCGGCCTGGCACCGTTATCTCGACTGGCTGACCGGACTCGTGACAGGCGATCTCGGCCTGTCCTATGCCTATGGCGCGCCCGTCGCCGACCTGATCCTGGAGCGGCTGGCGCTGACGCTCCCGCTGGCCCTGCTCGCGATGGCGCTGACCGTCGTGCTCGCGCTGGCCGCCGGCTGGTGGGCCGCGAGCCAGCAGGGACGCGCCGGGGATCACCTCGTCATGGGCCTGACCCAGCTCGGCCTCGCGGTGCCGAGCTTCTGGCTCGGCATGCTGATGGTGCTGTTCTTCGCCGTGAAGCTGCAGTGGTTCGACGCCGGCGGCTTCCCCGGCTGGCGTGAAGACCTCGGCGGCGGACTGTGGCCCGGCTTGCGCGCTCTGTTGCTGCCCGCGGTCTCGCTGGCGTTGGTGCAGGCTGCGATCCTGGCGCGCATCGCTCGCTCGGCGCTGCTCGACATCGTCCGCGAGGATTTCATGCGCAGCGCCCGCGCCAAGGGCCTGTCGCGTCGCGCCGCACTGTGGCGTCACGGCCTGCGTCATGCGGCGATCCCGTTGCTCACACTCGGCGGATTGCAGTTCGCCAACCTGCTCGCCGGCACCATCGTCATCGAGAACGTCTTCACCCTGCCCGGACTCGGCCGGCTGATGGCGCAGGCCATCGCCAACCGCGACCTGATCGTCGTGCGCAACGGCGTCATGGGACTCGCGGCCCTGGTCCTGCTGCTCAACTTCGCGGTGGACCTGCTGCACGGCTGGATCGACCCGAGACTGCGCACGGGGACCGAGGCATGAGGACGGACAGGAAGTCGTGGGCATGAGGACCCGGACATGAAGCGCGCCGGATTCGTCGTGGGCATCGTGCTCACCGCGCTGCTGCTGTTGACCGCGCTGCTGTCGCTGGTCTGGACGCCGTGGCCGCCGGAGCAGATCGACATGGCGCGCCGGCTCGCGCCCCCGAGCGCCGCCCACTGGATGGGCTGCGACCAGCTGGGTCGCGACGTGTTCAGCCGTCTGATGGCGGGCGCGCGCAGCGCGTGGCTGGTGGGCATCGTGGCCGTCGCCATCGGCCTCATCGCCGGCACCGCGATGGGCCTGCTCGCGGCGGCGCGGCGCGGTCCGGTCGAGGCGCTCATCCTGCGCGGCGCCGACCTCGGCTATGCCTTCCCCGCCTTGCTGCTCGCGATCCTGCTGGCGGCGGCGCTCGGCCCCGGCATGACGGTCGCGATGGCCGCGATCGGGCTGCATGCCGTGCCCTCGTTCGCGCGGCTGGTCAACGGCAGCGCCAAGAGCTGGTGGACGCGCGATTTCGTGCTCGCCGCCCGCGTTGCCGGCCAGGGGCCGTGGTCGATCACGTGGCGACACGTCCTGCCGCAGCTGATGCCGCTGCTGATCGTGCAAGGCACGACCAGCTTCGCGCTGGCGATCCTGGCCGAGGCCGGCCTGTCCTACCTCGGTCTGGGCACCCAGCCGCCGCAGGCCAGCTGGGGTCGGCTGCTCGCCGAGGCGCAGACGCTGATGTTCGAGGCGCCGCAGCTCGCCCTGGCGCCGGGCGTCGCGATCACGCTGGCGGTGCTCGGCCTGAACCTGCTCGGCGACGGCTTGCGCGACCGGCTCGATCCGAAGGAGCAGCCGCGATGACGCCGGTCCGCGACCCTGCGCCGCTGCTCGAGATCCGCGATCTCCACGTTCGCCTGCCCGGTCGCGGAGGGGCGCGCCTGCACGCGTTGCGCGGCATCGATCTGTCGCTGGCGCGTGGCGAGAGTCTCGCGCTCATCGGCGAATCCGGCAGCGGCAAGACGCTGACGGCGCTCGCGGTGATGGGTCTGCTGCCCGAAGGCGCCGAGGTCGAAGGACGGATGGCGCTCGACGGCCGCGAGCTCCTCGCTCTGGACGAGAAGGACTGGTGCGGCTTGCGCGGACGTCGGGTCGCGATGGTCTTCCAGGAACCGCTGACGGCACTGAATCCGCTCCAGCGGGTGCTGGCGCAGGTGGCCGAGCCGATGCTGATCCATCGCCTGCAGCCGGACCGTGCATCCGCCCGCGAGCGGGCGATGGCGCTGCTGGCGCGCGTGGGCCTCGACGAGCGCCAGGCGCGCGCCTATCCGCATCAGCTGTCCGGCGGCCAGCGGCAACGCGCGCTGATCGCGATGGCACTCGCCGCGGAGCCCGACCTGCTGATCGCCGACGAACCCACGACCGCGCTCGACGCGCGCCTGCGCGTGCAGGTGCTGGACCTGCTGCGCGACCTGGTGTCCGAACGCGGCATGGGCCTGCTGCTGATCTCGCACGACCTGGCACTGACCGCACGCCGCGTCGATCGCCTGGTGATCCTGTACGGCGGTCGCGTGATGGAGCAGGGCGCCGGGCCGGCGCTGCTGGCGCATCCGCGCCACCCGTACACGCAGGCCTTGTGGGCGGCGCGGCCGCGGCTCGGGGCCGGACGTGACCAGGCGCTGCATCCGCTCAAGGGAAACGTGCCGGCACTGACGCAGCTCGGCGAGGGCTGCCCCTTCACGCCGCGTTGTCCGCTGGCGACCGCGCGCTGCAGCGCGGAACCGCCTCGATTCGATGGCCGGCTCGCCTGCTGGGAGGTCGCGCCGTGACCGTTCCGTGCTCCGCGATCCTTTCGACGTCGACAGGTCCGTCGAGTCCATCGGGGCCGCCCGTCGCGGCGACCCCGCTGCTGCAGGTGGAGGGGTTGAGCCAACGCTACGGCGGACGGAGGGTCCTGCGCGACATCGGCTTCACGCTGCAGCCCGGCGAATCGCTCGGGGTCATCGGCGAATCCGGCGCGGGCAAGAGCACGCTGGCGCGGCTCGTGATGGCGCTGGAGCGCCCGCATCAAGGCCGCGTGCTGTGGGACGGGCAGGACGTGAACGCAATGCCGGCGCGCCACCGGCGCACGCTGCGACCGCAGGCGCAGATGGTGTTCCAGGATCCGTACGGCTCGCTCGATCCGCGCTGGCGCGTCGGACGCAGCGTGATGGAGCCGCTGCTGGCCCTGCCGATGAACGATGCGCAGCGCCGCGAGCGCGTGGCGGAGGTGCTCGCCGCCGTCGGGCTCGAGGCCGACGCCGCGCTGCGTTTCCCGCATCAGTTCTCGGGCGGTCAGCGCCAGCGGCTGGCGATCGCACGGGCGCTGTCGACGCGGCCCCGCCTGATCGTCGCGGACGAGCCGCTGTCGGCGCTCGATGTCTCCGTGCAGGCGCAGATCCTGGCGCTGCTGCGCGACCTGCAGCGTCGCGACGGCATCAGCCTCGTCATCGTCAGCCACGACCTGCCGGCCGTCGAGGTCCTGTGCGACCGCGCGCTGGTGCTGCGCGGCGGCGAGGCCGTCGAGTACGGTTCCGCCGCCCGGGTGCTGGGCGAACCGCAACACCCGTACACGCAGGACCTGCTCGCCGCTTTGGCATGATCCCCGGCCATGGACTCCCTGCCCAAGACCGCCCTGGACCGCCGCCGCTTTCATCTGCTCTCGCTCGGCGCCGTCGGCGCGACCCTCGCCGCGCCGCTGCCGGCGTTCGCGCAAGGCAACGCGGGGCGCCCGCTGGTGCTCGGCATGACGCTCGAACCGCCGGGCCTGGACCCGACCACCGGCGCCGCCGCCGCGATCGGCGAAATCATGCTCTACAACGTGCTGGAGCCTCTGACCAAGGTGGCGGAGGACGGCACCGCCCAGCCGCTGCTGGCGCTGCGCTGGAGCGCTTCGCCGGATCTGAGGACCTGGACCTTCGTGCTGCGTCCCGGCGTGCGCTTCCACGACGGCACGCTGCTGGACGCCGCCGCGGTGAAGGCCCGGTTCGAGGCGTCCGCTTCGCCCAGCGGCCAGAACAAGGATCGCCGCGTCTTCGCCAACATCGTGGCAATCGCGACGCCGGATCCGCTGACGGTGGTGTTGAGCTTGAAGCAGCCGGAGCCGGACCTGCCCGCGCTGCTCGGGCAGGCGACGGCGGTCATCACCAAGCCGCAGCCGGCCCGGCGCGACGCGCTGGCGCCGGTCGGCACCGGCCCCTATGTCGTCGCGCAATGGCAGCGCGGCGCCAGCCTGACGCTGGCCGCCTGGCCCACCTTCCGCGACACGGCGGCGATCCGGATCCCGCGCGTGCAGTTCCGCTTCATCGGCGAGCCGGCCGCGCAGGTCGCCGCGCTGCTGGCGGGCGACGTGGACGTCTTTCCGCGCGTGGCGGCGGCGCGTGCGCTGACGCAGTTCAAGGCCCAGCCCAAGCGCTTCCAGGTGATCACCGCGTCGTCGCGTGCCAAGACCATCCTGGCGATGAACCACCTGCGCACGCCGCTCCAGGACGTCCGCGTGCGCCGCGCCATCGCGATGGCGATCGACCGCCAGGCCGTGATCCAGGCCAGCGCGGACGGCTATGGCGTGCCGATCGGCAGCTTCGTCACGCCGGACACGCCGGGCTACGTCGACTGCACGGCGATCAACGCCTACAACCCGGTGGCGGCGAAGGCGCTGCTGGCCCAGGCCAAGGTCAGCGGCCTGCGCCTGTCGCTGAAGCTGCCGCCGGTGCCGTATGCGCGCCAGGGCGGCGAACTGATCGCGTCGCAGCTGGCGGCGGTCGGCATCACGGTGGCGATCGAGCAGATCGAATGGGCGCAATGGCTGTCGGGCGTCTACGCCAACCGGGCCTACGACCTGACGATCATTTCGCATGTCGAGCCGCACGACTTCGGCAACTTCGCCCGGGCGGACTACTACTGGGGCTATCGCAGCGAGCCGTTCAACGCGCTCTACGACCGCATGCAGAACGCCGCCGATCCCGCGCTGAGGGCGAAGCTGTTCGGCGAGGCGCAGCGCAAGGTGGCGGAGGACGCCGTCGCCGCCTTCCTGTACCAGCCGCAATGGATCACCGTGGCGCGCGCCGGATTGAAGGGCCTGTGGACCCGGACGCCGCTGTTCGCGAACGACCTCGCCGCGCTGAGCTGGACCTGAATCATGCGGGGGCGGACCGGCCCGGGATGACCTCCCCATCGTGCCCCCTGATGCGGCGACCCCGCCTCAGGGGGTCTGTGGCGCGAGCACGTCGGTCCCGCGAACGCGGCGGCGGCTCGTCGGCTGTCATCCACCGGCCATCCCCCGAGAGGGCTTTTCCTCTACAGTGACGCCCCGCGACCGTGTAGCGTGCCCGGTTTGGGGAGGAGTCGGAGTGCCGAATGCCGTTTGATTTGCCTGAGACCCTGCAGCCGTTCCTGCTGCCGCTGCTGATCGTGGTCCCGCTGGCCATCCTGATCATCATCATCACGGTACGCCGCGGCGACTACCGTGACTTCGGCGCGCCGCCGCCGCCCGTGCCGCGTCCGCTGCCGCCCGCTCCGGCCGCCGTCGTTCCCCCGCCGGTGCCGGCCGCCGCGGAGACTTCGCAGGAACGCCTGCCGCTGCTGGTGGTCGACGACTCGGCCGTGGTGCGCGCCAAGCTGGTGAAGCTGTTCAGCGACGCTGGCCACGAGGTCGTCGCCGCGCGCGACGGCGTCGAGGCGATGGAGCTGCTCGGCCAGACCCGCTTCGGCGTGCTGATCACCGACCTCGAGATGCCCAACATGGACGGCTTCGAGCTGATCAAGGCCGTGCAGGGCGCCCTGGCCACCGAGGACCTGCCGATGATCGCCATCACCGGTCACGAGGAACTCCATGCGCGCCTGCATCAGATCCAGGGGCTGTACGGGATGTTCCACAAGCCCTGGAACGATCGCGAGCTGATCAAGCGCGTCGAGGCGCTGTCGAACCTGCGCCGACCGGTCCGCCCATGAGCGTCGGTCGCTGGCTCAAGCGCGGCGCGATCACGCTCGCCGCGCTCGTGGCCATCGGCGCCGGCGGCGCGGCCTGGCATGTCCACAAGAAGCTGCCGGTGCGCGACGGCGAGCTGCAGCTGTCGGGGCTGAGCGCGCCCGTCACCGTGCGCTACGACGAGTGGGGCGTCCCCCACATCGACGCGCGCAACGAGGACGACCTCTACCGCGCGCTCGGCTACCTGCATGCGCAGGACCGGCTGTTCCAGATGGAGATGCTGCGGCGCTTGTCGCGCGGCGAGCTGGCCGAAGTGCTGGGACCGAAACTGGTCGAGACCGACCGGCTGTTCCGCACGCTCGGCATCCGCCAGCGTGCCGACGAACTGGCGGCCGCCTCCTCGGCGATCACGGCGCAGCCCGGCGCGGTTCGCGCGCTGTACGCCTACCTGGACGGCGTCAATCAATACCAGGCCAGCCGGCCGGCGCCGCTGGAGTTCGAGGTCCTCGGCATTCCCAGGCGCCCGTTCACGGCCGCCGACACCTACAGCATCGCCGGCTACCTGGCCTACAGCTTCGCGGCGGCGTTCCGCACCGAGCCGGCGCTGACGGCCATCCGCGACCAGCTCGGGCCGGACTACCTGCGCATCTTCGATCTGCAGTGGCATCCGGACGGTGCGCTGGAGCCGCAGGCGCTGAACGGGACGGGATCCCGCGGCGCGCCGACCGGGGCGGACCGCCGCTTCGCCGACGTGGCACCGATGCTGGCGCGGCTGGCCGAGGTCAGCGGCCGCGCGGCGGCGCTCGCCGGCCTGCCCCAGTTCGAGGGCAGCAACGCCTGGGCCGTCTCGGGCAGCCGCACGGCCAGCGGCAAGCCGCTGCTGGCGGGCGATCCGCACATCGCGTATTCGGCCCCGGCCGTGTGGTGGGAGGCGCATCTGCGCACGCCGCAGTTCGAGCTCTACGGGCATCACCTCGCGCTCAATCCGATGGCGCTGCTGGGGCACAACCAGCGCTTCGGCTGGAGCCTGACGATGTTCCAGAACGACGACGTCGACCTGATCGCCGAGAAGGTCAACCCGGAGAATCCGAACGAGGTCTGGATCAAGGACCGGTGGGTGCCGATGACGTCGCGCCAGGAGGTGCTCAAGGTCAAGGGCCAGCCGGACCAGGTGCTGACGCTGCGCCGCTCGCCGCACGGACCGATCGTCAACGATGCGATCCCGGGCGACCGCGGCGAGCGCCCCGTGGCGATGTGGTGGGCCTTCCTGGAGACCGAGAACCCGGTGATGGACGGCTTCTACAAGCTGGGCCGCGCGGACACGCTGGACCGGGCGCGCGAGGCGGCCAGCCTGATCCACGCGCCGGGGCTGAACGTCGTCTGGGCCAACGCGACCGGGGACATCGCCTGGTGGGCGGCGGCGAAGCTGCCGATCCGGCCGGCGGGCGTGAACCCGACCTTCGTGCTCGACGGCGCGACGGACGAGGCCGACAAGCCCGGCTTCCTGCCCTTCTCCGCGAATCCGCACGAGGAGAATCCGGCGCGCGGTTATGTGCTGTCGGCCAACTACCAGCCGGCGGGCGGCACGCCGGTGCCGGGCTACTACAACCTGGCCGACCGGGGGCAGCGGCTGGACGCGCTGCTGAACCAGGGCAAGCGCTGGGACATCCACAACAGCCAGGCGCTGCAGCTCGACGTGCAGACCGACTATGGCCCGCGCGTGCTGCGGCCGATCATCCCGCTGCTGCGCGGGTCGGCCTCGACGGAGGAGCAGTCGCTGGTCGAGGCGCTGGTGCGCTGGAACGGCGCCTACAAGGCCGACGCGGTGGCGCCAGTGCTGTTCCAGCAGTTCACCGCGGAGTTGCTGCGCGCGGCGATGAAGGACGAACTCGGCGAGGTGCAGTTCGAGAACCTGCGCCGCACGCGCGCGCTCGACCAGGCGCTGCCGAGGCTGACGGCGGATGCCGATTCGCCCTGGTGGGACGACCGGTCGACGCCGCAGCGCGAGACGCAGACCGACATCGTGCGCCGCGCCTGGAAGGCCGCGCTCGCGCACCTCGACATGACGCTCGGGCCCGACCGCACGGCGTGGCGCTGGGACACCGTCCACACCTTGACGCATGAGCATCCGCTGGGCAAGCAGAAGCCGCTCGACCAGCTGTTCAACGTGGGCCCGTTCCCGGTGCCCGGCGGGCACGAGGTGCCCAACAACCTCGCGCAGCGCAACGGCAGCGCGCCCTGGGGCGTGGTCTACGGGCCGTCGACGCGCCGGCTGATCGATTTCGCGCGGCCGCAGGAGGCGCTCGGCGTCAATCCGGTGGGGCAGAGCGGCGTCTGGCCGGACCGGCATTACAGCGACCAGGCCCCGCTGCTGGCCAAGGGGCAGTACCGCCGCGAATGGCTGGACGAGGCGGACGTGCGGTCGCATGCGCGCGGGACGCTGGTCCTGAAGCCGTGAAGCCGTGAAGCCGTGAAGGCGAGACGGTTCGCGAGAGCGGTCGCGGTGTCGACCAGCCGGGCGGAATGCCGGTGCCGCCCGGGGACTCTCAGAACCAGGGCTTCGGCAGTCGCTCGGTCTCGATCGCGCGTTGCAGCGCGGGGCGCTGCGCCATCCGTTCGAGGAAGGTGCCGAGGGCCGGCCGGTTGCGAGCCGGATCGCTGAAATTGCGCGTCCAGCGGCAGAGCATGAACGCGAAGGCGTCCAGCACCGAGTAGCGCTCGCCGAGCATGAACGGGCCGCCATGGCGCTCGAATTCGGCGGCGAGCAGATCGAGCTGCGCACCCGCGCGGACCTGTGCCTGGGCCTTCACCTCGGCGCTGCCGGCGGTGTTGCCCGGCGCGACGAAGCGGTCCGGGTAGTAGTAGGCGATGACGGTGGGCTGCAGCGTGTTGGTCAGCCACATCAGCCACTTGTAGGCCTGCGCGCGCTGGGCGCTGCCGAGCGGCGGCATCAGGCCGGCATCGGGGTGCGTGTCGGCGAGGTGCAGCAGGATCGCGGCGGTCTCGAACAGCACGAGGTCCTCCGCGCCGTCGCGCGTGTCGCGCATGGCCGGCAGCAGCCCGTTCGGATTGATCGCGAGGTAGGCGGGCGACTTGTGCTCGCCCTGGTCGCGGTCGACCAGCCGGAGCTGGAACGGGACGCCCAGTTCATGCAGGACGACGTGGGGCGCGAAGCTGGCGTTGCTGGGGAAGTAGTAGAGCTCGATCATGGCGTCGGGGCGGCGCGTGGTGGCGGCGTGAATGTGTCGTGAGAGTCTCGTGGTGCGTGCCGTGACGGGGGAGGCGCCAGGCGGCGCGAATCATCGCTGATCCGTCTTGCGGTCCTGGCCGTCCTGGCGGCTCAGGTGGTCGACGCGACCTGACGACGGGCAGGGACGCGTGCGCAGGCGTCGCGGAAGCAATGGTTCTTTACCCCGGCGAAACGCCCTCCCGTAGACGTGGCCGACCGCCGCGGCGTTGAATGGGCGTCTGGACTTCCTGGGCGCCGCCGGACGGCGCGAGCAGATCATGAGCAGCCTGAACAAGCTTCGCTGGTTGATTCCCGTCGCGCTGGCCCTGTCCGCGGGTCTGGCGTCCGCGCAGCATCATGGCGGCGGCGGGGCGCGTGTCGACATCGGCCTGCGCCTGGACAGCCGCTACCACCACGACCACTACTACCCGGCGCCCGGCTACGTCTCGCGCGGCCTGCCGGGCGGCGCGGTCTTCGTGGGCAACCGTTACTGGTATCACGGCGGCGTCTGGTACCAGCCGTGGGGACCGAGCTTCCGCGTGATCGCCCCGCCGCTGGGCTTCGTGGTGCCGATCCTGCCGAGCGCCTATGTGACGCTGCGCATCGGCGGCTACCCGTACTACTACGCCAACGGTGCGTATTACACGGTGGCCGCGCCCGGACCGGGCTATGTGGTCGTCGCGCCGCCGCCCGGCGCCGACGCGGCGACCCCCGCGCCGGTCGCGCCGCCGCGACCCGATCCGATCATCTATCCGCGCAACGGCCAGTCGGCCGGTCAGACCGAGGCCGACCGCCAGGAATGCAACCGCTGGGCGACCTCGCAACCGTCGGCGATGAACGATGCCGGCGTGTTCAACCGCGCGGTGGAGGCTTGCATGGATGGGCGCGGATACAGCATGCGATGAGCATCGCCCTCTGAGAGGGCTTTGACGTCGAGCGGGGGTCAGCACGGCGTGCTGACCCTTTTTCGTTTCCATTGCCCCAACGAGTCAGACATCAAGAGGTCGGCCGGATCCCCGCCAAGTGGGTCCCAGACGCTGGACCCTGTCCGGCGGCATCTCGAGAGCCAGCGAAGCGAGTCACTCCGTCTGCCACAGATCCGCCTTCGCGGATTCCAAAGAGATGCCCTTGGGCGCCTGCCCGCAACGATTGGCGGCGACGATCGATCGGATCTTTGACGCAGGACAAACGGCCGTCGAATTGAGCGCCTCGACGAAGAGCCCGGAGAGAGACGAGTCCTAGACTGATTCGTCCTCCTTCTCCTTGGACAGCGCTCAAGATGAACACGATTCCCAAGCCCGTGGAGCGGTTCCCGTTCCCGACTTCACTCTGCCCACCACCCGTCGCCCAGACGTCGGCTCGAGACGAATTCCGGCCAGCAAAGCGACGCGTCCCCTATGGCATTCTCAAGGGGCAGATCCGCATTTCCGAAGACTTCGATGCGCCGCTGCCTGACCATGTGCTCGCGAGCTTCGAAGGTCGCGTATGACCTTGCTTCTCGACACGCACATCTTCCTGTGGGTTGTCGAAGGCTCCCAACGACTGACGGCGGCGACGCGACATCTCATCGATACGGCGGACGCCGTATATGTCTCCGCTGTCTCGATCTGGGAGCTTGCGATCAAGGCTCGAATTGGTCGAATCGATGTGGATCCTGATCAACTGGTCAGGAATATCAAGATCTGTGGCTTTGCGGAATTGCCGGTCAGCGCTGAGCATGCTGCGACAACCATGATTTTGGCGTTGCACCACCACGACCCCTTCGACCGCCTTCTCATTGCACAAGCGATCAGCGAGGCAGCGCATCTGATCACGGCTGATGGGCAACTGCCGCAGTACAGCGAATTGATCGTGCAGGTCTGAAAGGAGAGACCATGTCGGATGGTCAAAGCGTGGTCAGACCACGCAGCCGGCCTCGCTCCCCTCCGTCGGCGTCGCGCTGCTGCTGACCTGCACGCCGTACCGCTCCGCTGTCATGTGCGCCAGGATCGCCAGCGCGATCTCGGGTGGCGTGCGGGCGCCGATGTGCAGGCCCACCGGGCCGTGCAGCCGGTCGAGCTGCGCGTCGGTCAGGTCGAAGTGCTCCTTCAGCCGCGCGCGGCGCTTGGCCTGGTTCACGCGCGAGCCGATCGCGCCGACGTAGAACGCCGGGCCGCGCAGCGCTTCCATCAGCGCCAGGTCATCGAGCTTGGGATCGTGCGTCAGCGCCACGATCGCCGTGTGCCCGTCGGGCTTCAGCCGCTGGACGACGTCGTCCGGCATCTCGCGCGTCAGCGGCGCGGCGATCAGCGTCCACGGGTAGTCGTCGCGCGGGTCGCAGACCTGCACCTGGTAGTCCAGCGCCAGCGCCATCTGCGCCAGGTACTGGCTCATCTGCCCCGCGCCGATGATCAGCAACCGCCATTGCGGGCCATGGTGCGTCACCAGCTGCGCGTCGCTCAGCACCAGCCGGTCCGCGCCGTCGCGCGCGTGCTCGCCCGGCTCCGCCAGCGAGACGGCACCGGTCGCCAGATCGAGCGTGCGCAGCACGCGCTCGCCGCGCGACAGCCGCTCCAGCAGCGGAGTGATCGCCGAGTGCGCGCCGACCGGTTCCAGCATCAGCTCCAGCGTCCCGCCGCAAGGCAGGCCGAAACGCTGCGCCGCCTCCGCGCCGACGCCGTAGCGGATCAACTCCGGCATCTTCAGGGTCAGCGTCCCCTCGCGGATCTTCGCCACGAGGTCGTCCTCGATGCAGCCGCCCGACACCGAGCCGGTGATCAGCCCGTCCGACCGGACCGCGACGATCGAGCCGACCGGTCGGGGCGCCGAGCCCCAGGTCCGCGTGATCGTGCCCAGCACGACGCGCTGGTCGGCGTCCACCCATTGCTGCACCTGGCGCAGCACCTGCAGGTCCATGTTGTCCATCCGCGCACCATAGCGAATTTCGTTCCCGCTTGTGCCGGACCGGGCATGCGCGCTCACAATCCCCGCATGCCCACGCTCGCCCTCAACGACGACCTCGTCCTGCCCGTTCCCCAGGCCCTGGCCTGGAAGACGCTGCACGACCTGACCCTGCTCGCGGACAGCCTGCCCGAAGGCACGCGCTTCCAGGCCGGCGATGCACCGGGCGCTTTCCTGCTGTCGCTGCCGGGATTCGAAGGACGCGTGCTGCAGCTCGATCTCGACGCGCCCAGCCGCCTGCACCTGAGCTTCGAGGGGCGCGGGCCTCGCACCGGTGCCGTGACGGGCCAGGCGCAGTTGCGGCTGGAATCGCTCGGCGACGACCGCGCACTGCTGCACGTGGCGCTCGTGATCCAGGCCGAAGGGGCGACGCCGTCGAAGGTCGCCGGCCTGCAGGCGCTCCGGGCGCGGCTCGCCGCCTTCGCGGCCGCCGTCGAGCGCCGGCATCCCTCCGGCCGTCCTCTGCCGGTGAAAGCGCCTCCCAAGCCGTGGCCGCAGCGGCTGGTCGACTGGTACCTCGGCTGGTTCGCGGCGATCTTCAACGGGACGCTGTATCCCGCACCCAAGCCGCGTCCGCCCCGCACGCGCCCCAGGCGCTGAGCGCGTCAACCGGCGACCCGACAGCCGACAGGCGGGCGTCACGCGACCGTCACCGAATTTGTGCATCGATGTAACTTGTTGATTTGCTTATAGAATCCGGCGCAATCCAACGGCCACCTCGCGGTGGCCGCTTCGTTTTCCGCCGACGGCATCCCCTGGGGAGTCCACGGCGACCGATTCCGCCGACCCTCCGATGGCTTCTCGCCTGTTCCCGCTGGACGCGCTGCGCGCCGTCGCCGCGCAATTGATCGTGCTGCATCACCTGTCGGTCTACGGACCGATCGCCGAGGCGATGCACGGCCTGTTCCCGCTGCTGTCGGGCTGGCTCTACGACTACGGCCGCATGGCCGTGCAGGTGTTCCTGGTCCTGGGCGGTTACCTCAGCGCGCGGGCGCTGTCGGCGCAGGAGCCGCAACTGCGCCGCTCGGCGCCGGCGCTGCTGGCGCAGCGCTACTGGCGCCTGGTGCCGCCGTTCATGGCGGCGATCGGCCTGACGCTGCTGTCGTCGTGGCTGGTCCAGCCGCTGTTGCCGGAACTGGTCCCGGGCGAGGTCCACCTGACGCAGATCCTGGCCCACGCGCTGCTGCTGCACGACCTGATGTCGGTTCAGGCGCTGACCGTCGGCGCCTGGTACGTGGCGATCGATTTCCAGCTCTTCGCGCTGCTGCTGCTCGTGATGTGGGGACTGCGCTGCCTGCCGGTGACGCGCGCGTCGCGGCAATGGATGGCGCCGGCCGTCGTCGGCGCGCTGTGCGCCGCCTCGCTGCTGAAGTTCAATCGCATGGCCGACATGGATGCCTATGCCCTGTACTTCTTCGGCGCCTATGGCCTGGGCGTGCTGCTGTGCTGGTGCCAGGGCTGGGCGCCCGCGGCGCGTCGCGCCGGCCTGCTGGCCCTCGGTGGACTGATGGTCGCCGCGCTCGCGCTGCAGTTCCGGGAGCGTCTGGTGGTGGCCGCGCTGACGGCGCTCGTCATCGTGCTGTGGCGCCGCGGCACGTTGCCGGCGTGGTTCCAGCGGCACGGGCAGGCGCCGGTGCAGTCGCTGGCGCGCCATGCCTATGCGCTCTTCCTGATCCACTTCCCGGTCTGCCTGCTCGTGAACGCCCTGTACGAGCACCGCGCCGAGAGCCCCGCGCCCATGCTGGACGCGCTCGCGCCGCTGGCGCTGGTGGCGGCCTGGATCCTCAGCAACCTGGCGGCCCTGCCGTTCCACCGCTGGATCGAGGCGCCGCTGCTGCGCTGGCGTCCGCGCGCCGCGGTGCTGCCGCAGGGCGTCGCGGTCCGCTGAGGCCTAGGCCCAGTTTTCCCGCGCGTTCTCGCGCCGCTGCAGGTCGGCGAGCGTCTTGCCGGGTTCGTCGCGGAAGCGCTCTTCCGTCATTTCCAGCTGCTGTACGCGGTCGACGCGGAAGCTGCGGAAGTCCTCTCTCAGCTCGCACCAGGCCGAGAAGGTCCACACCGGTCCCCAGAAGAAGCAGGCCAGCGGCCGGACGAGTCGCGTGCTGGTCTGGTCGCTGAGGTCGAGGTAGTGCAGGCGCAGCTTGGTGCGGGACTCGGTCGCCTGGCGCAGGTGCGTCAGGCGCTCCCGCGTGGCGGGATCGAGGCCGCGCTGCGGCGCGTAGACGGTGAGGCTCTCGGCCGCCGCGCGCGCGCTGCCGGGCAACACCGCGAAGATCTTGCCGAGGGCCTCCTCGGCGCGCTGGCCGAGCACCGCGTCGAGTTGCGGCTGCGCCAGCCGCACCGCGGCGACCAGCGACTGGGCTTCTTCAGCGCTGAACATCAGCGGCGGCAATTCGAAGCCCACCCGCATGCGGTAACCGACGCCCGCCTCGCCGTCGATCGGCACGCCCTGCTGCTGCAGCGCGGCGACGTCGCGATAGACGGTGCGGATCGAGACTTCCAGCCGCTGGGAGAGGAACTCGGCGGTCGTGAGGCGGCGTCCACGGATGAGTTGGACGATCTGGAAGAGGCGGTCGGCGCGGCGCATCCGGCGATTGTGGGCCATGGGCATGACCTGTCCGGGTCGTCATCCCCGCTACGATGCGTCGCATGGCTGACCCACATGTTGTGCTTCCCCATGTCGTGATCGTCGGGTGCGGTTTCGGTGGCCTGGAGGCCACCAAGGTCCTCGACGGCGCACCGGTCCGCGTCACGCTGATCGACCGCAGCAACCACCACCTGTTCCAGCCGCTGCTGTACCAGGTCGCGACGGCGGGCCTGTCCGCGCCGTCGATCGCCTCGCCGATCCGCCACATGCGGCGTCATCAGCGCAACCTCACGGTGCTGATGGCCGATGTCGAGGCCATCGACAAGGACGCGCGGGCGGTCGTGCTCGCCGACGGCCAGCGCCTGCGCTACGACCATCTGATCGTGGCCGCCGGCGCGACGCACAGCTACTTCGGCAACGACCAGTGGCAGACCCATGCGCCCGGGTTGAAGACGCTCGCCGACGCCTTCCAGCTGCGCGCGCGATTGCTGAGCGCCTTCGAGCGCGCCGAGACGCTGCCCGACGCGGACAGCCGCGCGCCCTGGCTGAATTTCGTCGTCATCGGCGGCGGGCCGACGGGCGTCGAGATGGCCGGCACGCTGGCCGAGATCGCCCGCCACACCTTGCGCGACGAGTTCCGCCGCATCGATCCCAGCCGCGCGCAGGTGCTGCTGGTGGAGGGCTCGGACCGGATCCTGGCGGCGTTCAAGCCGGCGCAGTCGGCGCAGGCCCAGGCGCAGCTGGAGCGCATCGGCGTGGTGGTGCGGACCGGCTGCCGCGTCGTCGGCATCGACGAGGAGGGTGTCGATCTCCAGACCGCCGACGGCGGCAGGGAACGCATCGCGTCGCGCACCAAGGTCTGGGCGGCCGGCGTGGCGGCGTCGCCGCTGGCCCGCACGCTGGACGTGCCGCTGGACCGCGCCGGTCGCGTGGTCGTCGACGAGCACATGAACATCCCCGGCCATCCGGAGGTCTACGTCGTCGGCGACATGGCCGCCGCGACCAGCCTCGAGAAGGACGGCAGCCGCAAGCCGGTGCCCGGCGTCAGCCCGGGAGCAAAGCAGGCCGGCCGGCACGCGGCACGGCAGATCCTGGCGCGGATGCGGGGGCGGTCGGAAGCGCCGTTCCGCTACATGGATTACGGCAACCTGGCGACGATCGGCCGCAAGGCGGCGGTGGCCGACCTGGGGTCGATCCAGTTCAGCGGCTTCTCCGCATGGCTGTTCTGGCTGTTCGTGCACGTGTACTTCCTGATCGGCTTCCGCAACCGCGTCCGCGTGTTCGCGGACTGGGCCTGGGCGTACTTCACCTTCCAGCGCCACGCGCGGATCGTGGTGGAGCCGCGGCCTGGCGTTGGGGACGACGCGTGAGTCGCGCCAGCCGCGGTCAGATCGGCGTACAGATCTCGACCAGCGTGCCGTCCGGGCACCTGACGTAGGCCACCACCTGGCCCCAGGGCTTGGTGATCGGCGGGGTCAGGCCTTGCGCACCGGCGGCCAGCGCCTGGGCGTAGGCGGCGGGGACGTCCTGCGTGGACAGGCCGATCTCCATGCCCAATGGCGATCCGTCCTCGGCCTTCCGGTAGTCCTGGCCGAGGTTGCCGCGAGCGATGTCGTGCCGGGCGAAGGACAGCGTCGTGGCGCCGGTTTCCAGCTCGCCGTAGGCGCCGGACTCGTGCAGGAAACGTCGCCGCAGACCGAAGGCGCGCTCGAAGAAGTCCAGCGACGCCCCCACGTCCTCGACGTAGACGATCGTGTAGGCGAAATTCAGAGCGCTCATGGCGGGATCTCCTTGGCGTGGCGATGACGGCGGGGCGTTTGTCCCCTGCGTGCGGGGCACCGGCACGCGCCGGGCTCCTCATCGCCCTTCCGGGCCCCCGATTCGGGTGGGCCGCCTTGTAGGACGATGTCGCGTCCATGATGCGGACCGGCTGCTGACAGCGGATTGGCAGCTAGGATTGCCGCCCATGAGTGTCCCGTCCCTCGAGCCGCAACGGCTGCCCAACGGCCTGCTCTGGCTGGCGCGCCCGGTCGCCGGCACGCAGGCGGCGGTGCGCGTGGTCTATCGCTGCGGCGGCCGCGACGATCCCACCGGCCGCAGCGGCATGACGCATCTGGTGCTCCGGCTCATTGCCGGCGCCAGCCGTTATCTCGAACCCGGCCAGTTCAACCGCCTGATCGCCTCGGCCGGCGGCCGCAGCGGCATCGAGATCGACGAGGACTTCGCCGCGCTGCAGACCGTCGTGCCTGCCCACCAGCTCGAACGCGTGCTGTGGGCCGAGGCCGAGCGCATGAGCAACCCGCGGCTGGAGCCGGACACGCTCGCCACGGCGCGGCAGCAGCTGCGCCAGGCGGTGCTGGCGCCGCAACTCAATCCCTACGCGCGGCTGGACCTCGCCGTCCAGCGCAGCGGGTACCTGACGCATCCGTACCAGCGTGGCGCGCTCGGCGATCCGGAGCAGCTGAAGGACCTGGACATCGACGCCGTGCGCGCCTTCCACGCCAGCCGCTTCGGGTGCGACCGCGCGCTGCTCGTCATCACCGGGGCCTTCGACGAGGCGGCGGTCGCGCGCTGGGTGCTGCACTATTTCGGCTCGATCCGGCCGCCGATGCCGGCGCAAGGCGCGCAGGGGCCGGTGTCGACGTCGACGTCGACCTCGGCGCCCGCCGCCACGGCATCGCTGCCGTCGTCGTCCGCGGTCGCATCGACCCCCAACGCGCCGTCCACCTCGTCGTCCGCATCGACGCCCGCCGCGGAGCCGCGCGAGCTTCGTGAATCGCGCCGCCCCCAGAGCCAGACGCTGAAGCTGTCGCTCGCGCGGGCGCCGCTGCCGGCGGCCGCGCTGGTCTGGCAGGTGCCGCGCGCCGACGATCCGTCGACGCCGATGTGGCAGCTCGCGCAGGCGCTGCTGGGCCTGGGCCGGTCCGGCCGGTTGACCGACACGCTGGTCGACGAGAAGGCGCTGGCGCATCAGCTCAGCCTGCGGCTCGACGCCCATCGCGACGCGGGCCTGCTGGTCGCGCAGGCGCTCGCGGCGCACGGCCAGACGGCCGCGCCGGTGGCGCAGGCCCTGCAGCAGGAAGTACTGCGCCTGGCCGACGAGCCGGTGACCGATGAGGAACTCAACAAGGCCAAGGCGCTGCTGCGACGCGAGACCTTGTCGGCCGACTGGACCGCGGACCGTCTGGCGAGGTCGCTCGGCACCGCGTGGGCGGTGCGGGGCGATGCCGGTGCGCCAGCCAGGGACATGGCCGTGTGGATCAAGCTGAGCGGCGCGGACGTGCAGCAGTTCTGGCGCAAGCAGGTCGTGCAGGCGCCGGTGCTGACGCTGCTCGCGGACATCGGCGCCGCCGCGGGAGTGGCGGCATGACCGTCGATCTGAACCGCCGCGGACTGATGCTCGGCGCCGCGATCGTGTCGGGGTCGACCGCCTGGCCGGCGCTGGCGCAGGATGGATTCGATCGCCCGCCGGAAGCGCCGCCGGCACCTTCGCCGCTGCCGTTGCCGCTGGAACAGACGAAGCTCGCGAACGGCCTGCGCGTGGTCGTGCTGCCGCGACCCGGCGCGCCGCGCACGGCGGTCCGGCTGATCGGCGAGGGCGGCTGGCTGCGCGACCCGGCAGGCAAGGACGGGCTGGCGGAAGTGGCGTTGTCGATGCTCGCGCAGGGCGCGAAGCGCGACGGCGAGGAAATGGAGTCCGCCGACATCGCCTATGCGGGCGATCTGCTCGGCCTGCCGCTGCGGCTGGAGCTGACGCCGTCGACGGCGGAGATCGTGCTGGAGGCCTTGCCCGACCAGTGCGACGACGCGGTCAACCTGCTGGCGGACCTGACGCAGCGGCCGCTGCTCGCCTTCGAATCGCTGGAGCACATCCGCAGCCGCGCCCTCGATGCGCTGGTGCTGCGGCGCGCCGATGCGCTGCTGCTCGCGCCGTGGGCGGTGCGGCGGCAGTTCCGCGGGCGGGCGCAACCGGTGCAGACCTCGGCCAGCCTGAAGCGGCTGAAGCGCGAGGATGTGCTGAACTTCCACCGGCAGTACTGGCGGCCGGAGCGCGCGGTGCTGCTGTTCGCGGGCGACCTGAGCCTGCAGACCGCGCGCGGTCTGGCCGAGGACTTCATGGGCGGCTGGCGCGTGGCGAAGCTGCCGCCCGCCGGCCCGACGCCGGCGGTGTCGCTGCCGGCCGCGGCGCCCACGCCGGCGATCGCGCAATTCCTGCCCTTGCCGCAAGGGCAGGGCTGCCGGTTGATCGTGCAGACGCCGGTGCCGCGCGGCACCCCGCCCGCGCTGCGCGAGCTGGCGCGCACGCTGATGCACCAACGGCTGGCGGCACGGCTGCCCTGGCCGTGGGACAGCGAGATGGAATCGCTCGGCGGCGCGTTGTGCTGGCGCCTGAGTGTCACGCTGCCGGCGGCGGCGGTGCCCGATCAGCTCGCGCAGTTGCGCGAGCAACTGCCGCTGCTCGCGGCCGAACCGGTGACGCCGGAGGACCTCGCGCTGGCGCAGGCGCTGGCGCAAGGCGAGTGGGAGTTCCAGCTCGCGGAGGCGCCGGATGCGCTGCTGTCGCAGGCGCTGGCCGCCGGTGAACTGGAGGACTGCGTGCAGTGGCCGCAGCGCGTGCGCGCCGTGAGCGCGCCGGTGCTGCAGCTGCTGATGGGCTCCAGCTGGCGCGATACCCGCACACATCTGCTGCTGCTCGGTGACGCGGGCCCCCGGAGCCGGCGCAGCGCGCGTGGCCGGGACTGACAGCGATTACAATGAAGGCTGTCATTGGGGAGTAGCCGCTGCACCCCGCCCGTCGCCCGACGGGCTGATTCAGCAGACCCGCGTCAACAGACTTGAGCCTTGGCTCATGGCGCGAGGTAGCCAGGAACCCACGGGTTCCCAGCCTGGCGAGACCTTTGACCATGTCCCCGGACTTTGCGGCCGGCGGCGACATGGTCATTGGTATGTCTCGGCCGCTGAGTCTTTCATGGAAGCCTTCCTCATCTCCACCGGCCTCGTGGCCCTCGCCGAAATCGGCGACAAGACCCAATTGCTGGCCTTCATCCTGGCGGCGCGCTTCCGCAAGCCGGGACCGATCGTGCTGGGCATCCTGATCGCGACCCTGGTGAATCACGCGTGCGCCGGTGCCGTCGGCAGCTGGATCACGACGCAGGTGTCACCGCAGACGCTGCGCTGGGTGCTGGGCGTGGGCTTCATCGCGATGGCGGTGTGGACGCTGATCCCCGACAAGATCGATGACGAGGAGACCGGCGGCAAGTTCCGCCTGGGCGTGCTGGGCACGACGATCGTGGCTTTCTTCCTGGCCGAGATGGGCGACAAGACGCAGATCGCGACGGTGGCCTTGGCGGCGCGCTTCAACGACCTGTGGCCGGTGGTCGCGGGCACGACCTTCGGGATGATGATCGCCAACGTGCCGGCGGTGTTCGTGGGCGACAAGCTCGCGCACAAGATGCCGGTGCGGCTGGTTCACGGCATCGCGGCGATCATCTTCGCGGTGCTGGGCGTCTTGACGCTGCTCGGTGCCGGCGAGTCGATAGGGTTCTGATCAATCAACGGACATGAACCGGGCCCGAATGGCCCAGTTCATGTCCTTGATCGCGATCATGCGCTTGGTGAAGACCTAACCCTCTGAAGAGGGCCTCCCGAAGGGGGGCTCGGTCAGCGCGCCGAGGCCTGTCTCACCGCACGCTCCCACTGCGCCATCAGCGTCTCGGCGCGGTCGCGCGACATGGTCGGGCGGAAGGTGCGTTCCGTCTGCCAGTTGCGGCCGATGTCGCCGAGGTTGCCGTAGACGCCCGCCGTGAGGCCGGCGAGGTACGCCGCGCCGAGCGCCGTTGTCTCGATCACCTTCGGACGCACGACCGGGATGCCGAGCAGGTCCGCCTGGAATTGCATCAGCAGGTCGTTCACGCACGCGCCGCCGTCGACGCGCAGTTCGCTGACCGGCGCGCCACCGGCCGCCACGGCGTCGCGGCTCATGGCCTGCAGCAGTGCCGCGCTCTGGAACGCAATGCTCTCCAGCGCCGCGCGCGCGATGTGTGCCACCGTCGATCCGCGCGTCAGACCCACGATCGCGCCGCGCGCCTCCGCGTCCCAATACGGCGCGCCGAGCCCGGTGAAGGCCGGTACGAACATCACACCGCCTGCGTCGGGCACGCTCTCCGCGAGCCCTTGCACCTCGCCGCTGCCCTTGATCGCGTTCAGCCCGTCGCGCAGCCACTGCACCACCGCGCCACCGATGAAGACGCTGCCCTCCAGCGCGTACTGCGGCGTCGCATCGATCTGCGCCGCGCTCGTCGTGATCAGCCCGTTCGCACTGGTCTGGAAGCGCGGTCCCGTGTGCATCAGCATGAAGCAGCCGGTGCCGTAGGTGTTCTTCGCCATCCCGGCTTCGAAGCAGGCCTGTCCGAACAGCGCGCTCTGCTGGTCGCCGCCGATGCCGCCGATCATCAGTGCCGTGCCGAGATGCTCCGGCGCCACGCGGCCGAATTCGGAAGCCGACGGCTTCACCTCAGGCAGCAGCGATTTCGGAATGCGCAGCAGCGCGAGCAGTTCTTCATCCCACTGGTTCTCTCGCACGTTGAACAGCATCGTCCGCGACGCGTTGCTGACGTCCGTGACGTGCACCTCGCCGTTCGTGAGCTTCCAGATCAGCCAGCTGTCGACCGTGCCGAACGCGAGCTCGCCGCGCTCCGCCGCGTCGCGCGCGCCGCTGACGTGGTCGAGGATCCACTGCAGCTTGGTCCCCGAGAAATACGCGTCGACGACCAGCCCCGTCTTCTCCTGGATGCGCGGACCGTGACCCTGCTCGCGCAACGCGGCGCATTGCGGCTCGGCGCGGCGGTCCTGCCAGACGATGGCGTGATGGATCGCGCGCCCGGTCTTGCGGTTCCACACCAGCGTGGTCTCACGCTGGTTGGTGATGCCGATCGCCTTCACCTCGGACGCCTTCAGCGACGCCTTGGTCAGCACCTCGCGCGCGACGGCGAGCTGCGTTTCCCAGATTTCATCGGCATCGTGCTCGACCCAACCCGGCTGCGGATAGATCTGGCGGAACTCGCGCTGCGCCATCGCGACGATGCGCCCCTGCGCGTCGAAGACGATCGCGCGCGAACTCGAGGTGCCCTGGTCCAGGGCCAGCAGGTAGGTCATGGCTTGTCTCGCTCGTTGTGCTCTTGGCGTTTTCTTGAACTGCTTTTTGAGAGAACCCTGTCGCGATGCTACGGCGCGACGACGAGCTCCACGCCCGCATCCGCCATCAGTGCGGGGAAAGGCTCCGGCGGCGGCTCGTCGGTGAACAGCGCGTCGATCTGGGGCAATCGGGCGACCTCGGCCATCGCGGGCCGGTTGAACTTGGTCGCGTCCGCCGCGACCCACACCTCGCGCGAATGCTCGACGATGGTCCGCGCCACCATCACCTCGCGGTAGTCGAAGTCGCGCAGGCTGCCATCGGACTCGATGCCCGAGATGCCGATCAGCCCGATGTCCACCTTGAACTGGCGGATGAAGTCGACCGCTGCCTCGCCGACGATGCCGCGGTCACGGTGCCGCACGGAGCCGCCGACCATCACCAGTTCGCAGTCCGGGTTGTCACTCAGGATCATCGCGACGTTGAGGTTGTTCGTGATGACGCGCAGGCCCTTGTGGCGCAGCAGCGCATGCGCCACCGCCTCCGTCGTCGTGCCCAGGTTCAGGATCAGCGAGCAGCCCGCCGGGATGCGCGCCGCGATGGCGCGCGCGATGCGCGCCTTGCCGTCGGCCTGCATCGCCTGACGCTGCCGGTAGGCGATGTTCTCGGTGGTCGACGAGGGCACGCGCACGCCGCCGTGGAAGCGCTGCACCAGGCCGGCTTCGGACAGGCGCTGCACGTCCCGGCGCACCGTCTGCAGCGTCACGCCGAATTTCTCGGCGAGCGACTCGACGCTCACCGATCCATGGGCGCGCACCTCCTGCAGCAGGTCGTTCTGACGAGGGTTCGGATTCATGGCGCGCAGGCTAAAGGAACCGAAACGAACAAATGATCGGGTTAACCCTCAATCGAAACGCGCATATTCGCGCTAAAAAGAAAAAAGAAGAACAGAATTGCGAACTTTCCAACGGCCATCGCAGGGTGGCCGTTTGACTGTCCGGCCAATTCGATCCAAGGAGACACCTTGACCGCCGCCTCGTTCCCCGACCCGATTTCCACCGACCGCGCCGCTCCCGATGCAGGCACCGCCGGTGCGCTCGATGCGTCCGGCGCCTCCGGCGCCTCTGGCGCGGACGGGGAATGCGACGTGCTCGTCGTCGGCGGCGGCATCAACGGCGCGGGCATCGCGCGTGATCTGGCGGGCCGCGGCTGGAAGGTCGTGCTGGCGGAAGCGTCGGACTTCGCGGCGCACACCTCGTCGTCCTCGACGAAGTTGATCCACGGCGGGCTGCGCTACCTCGAGTACTACGAGTTCTCGCTCGTGCGCAAGGCGCTGCAGGAGCGCGAGGTCCTGCTGCGCAGCGCCCCGCACATCATGTGGCCGCTGCGCTTCGTGATGCCGCACGACGCGGCGATGCGCCCGGCCTGGATGATCCGCATCGGCCTGTTCCTGTACGACCACCTGGCGCGGCGCGAGGTGCTGCCGGGCTCCGAGGGCGTGGACCTGCGCCGTTCCCCCTACGGCGAGCCGCTGAAGGCCGAATACACCAAGGGCTTCGTCTATTCCGACGGCTGGGTCGACGACGCGCGGCTGGTGCTGCTGAACGCGCTCGACGCACGCGAGCACGGCGCGGTGCTGCACACCCGCACGACCGTCACCGCCGCGAAGCGCCACGCGGACCACTGGACCGCGACGCTGCGCTGTGCCGACGGCGACCGCACGCTGAAGGCGCGCGCGCTTGTCAACGCGGCCGGCCCGTGGGCCGAAGGTTTTCTGCGCGAAGTCGCCGCGCCTGCGCGCGGCGAAGCGCTCGCGACCAAGAGCCTGCGCCTGGTCAAAGGCAGTCACATCGTCGTGAACAAGCGCTTCCAGCACGACCACGCCTACATCTTCCAGAACCCGGACAAGCGGATCATCTTCGCCATCCCCTACGAAGACGACTTCACGCTGATCGGCACGACCGACGTGGAGCTGGCGCCGGACGCGCTGGCCGGCTTCGGCAAGGCGCGCATCGACGAGCGCGAGATCGCCTACCTCTGCGAGCAGGCGAGCCGCTACTTCCGCGAGCCGGTGGTCGCCTCGGACGTGGTGTGGACCTACGCCGGCGTGCGCCCGTTGCTGGACGACGCCTCCGGCGACCCGTCCGCCGTGACGCGCGACTACCTCCTGGAGACGCACTCGGACGGCGGCGCGCCGCTGCTGAGCGTGTGGGGCGGCAAGATCACGACCTTCCGCAAGCTGGCCGAGGACGCGGCCGATCTGCTGGGCGATCTGCTCGGCGACCGCCGCCGCGCCTGGACCGAGCATGCGCACCTGCCCGGCGGCGACCTGCGCGACTGGATCGGCGCGCCGCAGAGGCCCGATACCGATTTCCAGCGCCTGCTGTCCGCCGTCGGCCAGCGCCATCCGTGGCTGCCGCCGTCGCTGGCCCGCCGTCTCGCGCGGGCCTACGGCGCGCGCCTCGGGCGCGTGCTCGGCGGCGCGGAACGGCTGGACGACCTTGGTCCGGAAATTGCCCCCGGGCTGCACCAGGCGGAACTCGAATACCTGGTCCGCGAGGAATGGGCCCGCGCGGCGGACGACGTCCTGTGGCGCCGCTCCAAGCTCGGGCTGCACTACACCGAGGGGCAGCGGATGGCGGTGGTCCAGTGGTTCGCCGAACGCGAGCACCTCTGGGCCAAGCCGCCGGCCGCCGCGGCATGACCTGACCCCGGCGCGGGCGCCGGGCCGAGATTCCGATCCAGAGACCGATCCACAAGAACGACATGCGAAGAGACACATCGATGGAGCCGACATCATGGAGCTGACCTTGCGCGGCGTGAGCCACAAGGTCGGCGCGCAGCAGCACCTGTACCCGATGGACCTCCGGCTGGTGCCGAACGCGGTCACCGTGCTGCTGGGCGCGACGCAGGCCGGCAAGACGACGCTGATGCGCCTGATGGCGGGCCTGGACAAGCCCAGCGAGGGCACGGTGACCGTCGACGGCACGGACGTCACCGGCTGGCCGGTGCGCAAGCGCGACGTCGCGATGGTCTACCAGCAGTTCATCAACTATCCGTCGATGAGCGTGCGCGACAACATCGCGTCGCCGCTGAAGCTGCGCGGCAAGCTCGACCGCGACGCCATCCGCAAGCGCGTGGATGAGCTCGCCGACAAGCTCCACATCGAGATGCACCTCGACAAGCTGCCCGCGCAGCTGTCCGGTGGTCAGCAGCAGCGCGTCGCGCTCGCACGGGCGCTGGCCAAGCAGGCCCCGCTGATGCTGCTGGACGAGCCCCTGGTGAACCTCGACTACAAGCTGCGCGAGGAGCTGCGCGAGGAACTCGGCCAGCTCTTCGCTGCCGGGGAGTCGACGGTGGTCTACGCGACGACCGAGCCGGCCGAGGCGCTTCAGCTCGGCGGCTACACCGCGGTGATGGATGCCGGCGAACTGCTGCAATACGGCCCGACCGCCGAGGTCTTCCATCGCCCGGCGTCGCTGCGCGTCGCACGCGCCTTCAGCGATCCGCCGATGAACCTGCTCATCGCGCAGGGGATGGGTGACCGGCTGCAGCTGCGGCCAGGCCTCGACCTGGCGCTGCCGGGGCAGGGCGGCGTGACGGTGGGCGTGCGCGCCAGCGCGCTGCACGTCACGCAGCGGCCCGGCGACATCGCGATCCAGGGCGAGGTCGAGCTGGCCGAGATCTCCGGCTCGGACACCTTCGTCCACGCGCGCACGCAGATCGGCGAGCTGGTCGCGCAGCTGACCGGCGTGCACGACTTCGAGCTCGGCGCGCCGCTGACGCTCTACCTCAACGCTGCCCACGTCCACGTCTTCGACGCGGCCGGCCTGCTGACACGCGCCCCCGAGCGCCGGGGAGCCCGCTGATGGCCCGCATCGACCTGGACCTCGCCCACGCGTACCGTCCCGATCCGAAGGAGGACAGCGACTACGCGCTGCTGCCGCTGAAGATGAGCTTCGAGGACGGCGGCGCCTACGCGCTGCTCGGCCCGTCGGGCTGCGGCAAGACGACGCTGCTGAACATCGTTTCCGGACTGCTGCGGCCTTCGCAGGGCAGCGTGCGCTTCGACGGCCGCGACGTGACCGCGCTGACGCCTCAGCAGCGCAACATCGCGCAGGTGTTCCAGTTCCCGGTCATCTACGACACGATGACGGTGGCCGAGAACCTCGCCTTCCCGCTGCGCAACCGCGGCGTGGCGGCCGACAAGATCAAGGCGCGCGTCGGCAAGATCGCCGAGATGCTCGAACTCAACGGCCAGCTGAACCAGCGCGCCTCGGGCCTGTCCGCCGACGCGAAGCAGAAGATCTCGCTCGGCCGCGGGCTGGTGCGCGAGGACGTCTCGGCGGTGCTCTTCGACGAGCCGCTGACCGTCATCGATCCGCATCTGAAGTGGCAGCTGCGTCGCAAGCTCAAGCAGATCCACAACGAGCTCAAGCTCACGCTGATCTATGTCACCCACGACCAGGTCGAGGCGCTGACCTTCGCGGATCAGATCGTCGTCATGACGCGCGGCCGCGCGGTGCAGGTCGGCTCGGCGGGCGAGCTGTTCGAGCGCCCGAGCCACCGCTTCGTCGGCCACTTCATCGGCTCGCCCGGCATGAACTTCCTGCCGGCGGCGCTGGAGGACGGCGGCGGACTGAGCGTCGCCGGGCAGCCGGTGGCCGGCTCGGTGCCTCCGGGTTCCGGTGCGGCCCTGTCTCGCGCGGAGCCGTTCATGGTGGGCATCCGGCCCGAATACGTGGAGGTCGACGACGTGAGCGACGGCGTCCCCGCGCTGCCCGGCACGATCACCGGCGTGGTCAGCCAGGTCCAGGACATCGGCACCTACTGGCTGCTCACCGCGAAGGTCGGCCCGCACACGCTGAAGGCGCGCCTGTCCGCCCATGCGCAGCCGCCCGAGACCGGCGCCACCGTGGCGCTGCGCGTGCTCAATCCCCATACCTGCTTCTACGGCGCCGACGAGCGATTGATCGCGGCGACCACGGAGGGCCTCGCATGAAACCGATCAACCAGAAGGCCTGGTTCCTCGTCCTGCCCGTGTTCATCTGCGTGGCCTTCTCGGCCATCCTGCCGCTGATGACGGTGGTGAACTACTCGGTGCAGGACATCATCTCGCCCGAGCGGCGCGTCTTCGTCGGCACCGAGTGGTTCGCCGCGGTGATGCGCGACGAGGAGCTCCATGGCGCGCTGCTGCGCCAGCTGGGTTTCTCGCTGGCGGTGCTGCTGGTCGAGATCCCGCTGGGCATTTGCCTGGCGCTGTCGATGCCGGCGCAGGGCTGGCGCTCATCGCTGGTGCTGGTGATCGTCGCGCTGTCGCTGCTGATTCCCTGGAACGTCGTCGGCACGATCTGGCAGATCTACGGCCGCGCGGACATCGGCCTGCTGGGCGCCTCGCTGCAGGCGCTGGGCGTGGACTACAACTACACCGGCGACGCGACCGACGCCTGGGTGACGGTGCTCATCATGGACGTCTGGCACTGGACGCCGCTGGTGGCGCTGCTGTGCTTCGCCGGACTGCGCTCCATCCCCGACGCCTACTACCAGGCCGCGCGCATCGACGGCGCCAGCAAGTTCGCGGTGTTCCGCTACATCCAGCTGCCCAAGATGCGGGGCGTGCTGATGATCGCGGTGCTGCTGCGCTTCATGGACAGCTTCATGATCTACACCGAGCCCTTCGTGCTCACCGGCGGCGGTCCCGGCAACGCGACCACCTTCCTCAGCCAGTACCTGACGCAGAAGGCGGTCGGCCAGTTCGACCTCGGCCCGGCGGCGGCGTTCTCGCTGATCTACTTCCTGATCATCCTGCTGCTGTGCTTCATCCTCTACAACTGGATGCAGTCGCTCGGGACCCAAGACAAGTCGATGGAGGCCGGCCATGGATGAACGCCGTTTCCGCAAGCGCACGATCTTCCTGATCGCGTACCTGCTCTTCGCGCTGCTGCCCATCTACTGGATGGTCAACATGAGCTTCAAGACCAACGAGGAGATCCTCTCCAGCTTCAGCCTCTGGCCGCAGCACTTCTCGCTGGCCAGCTACAAGACCATCTTCACCGACCCGTCCTGGTACAGCGGCTACATCAACAGCCTGATCTACGTCGGCATCAACATGGTGATCTCGGTCGCCGTGGCGCTGCCGGCGGCGTACGCGTTCAGCCGTTATTCGTTCCTCGGCGACAAGCACGTCTTCTTCTGGCTGCTGACCAACCGCATGACGCCGCCGGCGGTGTTCCTGCTGCCCTTCTTCCAGCTCTACACGACGCTGGGGCTGATGGACACGCACATCGCCGTCGCGCTGGCGCATCTGCTGTTCAACGTGCCGCTGGCGGTGTGGATCCTGGAAGGCTTCATGAGCGGCATCCCGCGCGAGATCGACGAGACCGCCTACATCGACGGCTACTCGTTCCCGCGCTTCTTCCTGACCGTGTTCCTGCCGCTGATCAAGGCGGGCGTGGGCGTGGCGGCGTTCTTCTGTTTCATGTTCAGCTGGGTGGAACTGCTGCTGGCGCGCACGCTGACCAGCGTCAACGCCAAGCCCATCGTCGCGACGATGACGCGTACCGTCAGCGCTTCCGGCATGGACTGGGCGACGCTGGCCGCGGCCGGTACGCTGACCATCGTGCCGGGTGCGATCGTCATCTGGTTTGTCCGTCACTACATCGCGAAGGGTTTCGCGATGGGCCGTGTCTAAGGGAGGTCCACGATGTTCGATTGGATGGTGTGGACAACGCCGGTGGCCGTCTTCTTCAGCTGCGTGGTGCTGATGCTGATCGGCATGACGGTGTGGGAGATCAAGTCGCCGACGACGCTGCGCAAGGGTTGGCTGCCGATGCGCACGACGCGCGGCGACCGGCTGTTCATCGGCCTGCTGACGGCCGCGTACCTCAACCTGGCCTTCGTCGGCCTGGGCGCGAAGATGGCCGAGTGGTTCCAGCTCGAGGCCGAGCCCAGCGTGTGGATCAGCTTCGTCGCGTCGATGCTGGTGCTGGGCCTGATCTTGCGCAAGGGTTGAACGAGCAGGTGTTCGAGTAGTTGAAGCTTCAAGGAATTCGGCTTTCCCGTTCCCCCGGAGCCGCGATTCGTCCTCATGCAGGGGGAGATTCGACAGACACAGGAGACAAGCGTGAACAAGAGCAAGTATTCCGCGCTGGCCGTGGCCGCATTGCTGGCGTTGGGCGCCACGACGGCATGGGCCGGCGAGGCTGAGGCGAAGAAGTGGATCGACAGCGAATTCCAGCCGTCGACCTTGTCCAAGGACAAGCAGACGGCCGAGATGAAGTGGTTCATCGAGGCGGCCAAGAAGCTCCAGGCCAAGGGCGTGAAGGAGATCTCGGTGGTGTCGGAGACGCTGACCACGCACGAGTACGAGAGCAAGGTGCTGGCCAAGGCCTTCGCCGAGATCACCGGCATCACCGTCAAGCACGACCTGATCCAGGAAGGCGACGTCGTCGAGAAGCTGCAGACCTCGATGCAGTCGGGCAAGAGCATCTACGACGGGTGGATCTCCGACTCCGACCTGATCGGCACGCACTACCGGTACGGGAAGATCATGAATCTTTCCGACTACATGACCGGTGCGGGCAAGGAGTGGACGAATCCGGACCTGGACCTGAAGGACTTCATCGGCACCAGCTTCACGACGGCGCCGGACGGCAAGCTCTACCAGCTGCCCGACCAGCAGTTCGCCAACCTGTACTGGTTCCGCGCCGACCTGTTCGCGCGCAAGGACCTGCAGGACAAGTTCAAGGCCAAGTACGGCTATGACCTGGGCGTGCCGCTGAACTGGAGCGCGTACGAGGACATCGCCGCGTTCTTCTCGAACGACGTGAAGACGCTCGACGGCAAGCCGATCTACGGCCACATGGACTACGGCAAGAAGGATCCGTCGCTGGGCTGGCGCTTCACCGACGCGTGGCTGTCGATGGCCGGCGCGGCCGACAAGGGCATTCCGAACGGCATGCCGGTCGACGAGTGGGGCATCCGCGTCGCCGACGACAAGTGCACGCCGGTGGGCGCCTCGGTGGCGCGCGGCGGCGCGACCAACTCGCCGGCGGCGGTCTACGCGCTGACCAAGTACGTCGACTGGATGAAGAAGTACGCGCCCAAGGAAGCCACCGGGATGACCTTCGGGGAATCGGGTCCGGTGCCGGCGCAGGGCCAGATCGCACAGCAGATCTTCTGGTACACGGCCTTCACGGCGGACATGGTCAAGCCAGGCCTGCCGGTGGTGAACGCCGACGGCACGCCGAAGTGGCGCATGGCGCCGGGACCGAACGGGCCGTACTGGAAGGACGGCATGCAGAACGGCTACCAGGACGTGGGCAGCTGGACCTTCTTCAGCGGGCATGACGCCAACAAGACGGCGGCGGCCTGGCTGTACGCGCAGTTCGTGACGGCCAAGTCGGTGAGCCTGAAGAAGAGCATCCAGGGCCTGACCTTCATCCGCGACAGCGACATCCGCAGCGACTACTTCACCAAGAACGCCAACAAGTACGGCGGCCTGATCGAGTTCTACCGCTCGCCGGCGCGCGTGGCGTGGACGCCGACGGGCACCAACGTGCCGGACTACCCGAAGCTGGCGCAGCTCTGGTGGAAGAACGTGGCGCAGGCGGTGACCGGCGAGAAGACGCCGCAGGCCGCGATGGACACGCTGGCCGACGAGATGGACGCGGTCATGGCGCGTCTGGAGCGCGCCGGCATGGCCAAGTGCGCGCCCAAGCTCAACAAGAAGGAAGACCCGAAGAAGTGGCTGTCCGACAAGGGCGCGCCGTGGGCCAAGCTGGCCAACGAGAAGCCCAAGGGCGAGACCATCGCCTACGAGAAGCTGCTGAATGCGTGGAAGGACGGCAAGGTGCGGTGAGTCCGCCCCTTCGCGTCATCGCATGAAGAAGGCCGCGCCCCCGGGCGCGGCCTTTGTCGTTACGGGATCCGCAAGTCAGGGCGCGCTGCAGATCGGGCGGTTGTTGGGGCAGATGTATTGCCAGCGCACCACGGCGGTATCGGTGAGGCTGGCGCTGAAGTTGACCGCCTGGGAGCTGACGCTCCAGCTCAGCAACGTGCCGACGAGCACCGTCTCGTGCGGCTCGCCGACGCCCGGCTTGACGTTCACAGGTGCCCAGGTGCCGAGGGACAGCGTCATGTCCGCGCCGGTCAGCAGGTAGGCGACGTTGTCGCGGACGAATTCCCGGAGCGGGAAGATGACCGTGCCGTCGGGCCGGGTCGGGTTGGGCACGTTGGCCAGCAGGCGATCGAAGCCGTTCTGGAAGTTGACGTCCCGCAGGAAGAAGAACTTCGACGCCACGTCGTTGGTGAACTGCTTGACGCCGCTGCCGACGGCGTCGTTGATCTTGCCCTCGATGACGCTGTTCAGCAGATCGCCCAGGAACGGCACCCAGCCCAGGCTGTTGTCGCAGATCGAGGTCGACGAGGTGGTGGCGGTGATGCCGAGTCGCTCGTTGGGCGTGCCACTGCCGTCGGAACCGAACTGGGCTCGGATCAGGATGTCGCGCAGCGTGACGGTGACCTGGCAGGTGATGGTGACGCCGAACTCCTTGCGGGTGGCCCGGCCGACGCCGACGTAGGTCGGACCGGTCAGGTCGCTCAGCACGTAGCCGGCATTCGGATAGAGATGCAGGTTGAACGGGCCGGTCAAGGTGCCGTTGATGAGGAAGCCGCCGTACTTCTCCTTGAGCAGTTTGTCGAGCTCGGCGTTGATGCCGCTCTGCAATGAGGCGGGCAGCGTGACGATGTCGTTGGCGACGGAGGACAGGCCGTTTCCGACCAGCCAGGGTTGGCGGTAGGACGCGCTGCCGCCGTTCACGGCGACCGTGGCCGTGTAGTAGCGATCCTGGACGATGGGTTTGTAGTCCGCCTGAGCCAGCGGTGCAGCGAGCAGGATGGCCGCGAGCAGAAGGATCTTCTTCAACACACTCTCCCTGTGAAGACGGCGTGAGTGCCGTCGGCACGGATGGTCGCGGGCCCTCGGGAGGGCGGCCACTGTAAAGGCTTACACACACTGACGGGGGAGGGCGGGATCGTCCTCTGGCTGGCCTGCTTAAGTCGTGCGTAAGGCCTCGCGGGCGGGCCATGCCACCATCTCCCCATGTTCAAGTCGTTGATGGATCTCTTCGACACGTTGACGCCCGACGATGCGTTCGGCGGCTCGCGCGGCGGCGCGCCGTCGCTGCCGCTGGCGGCCGCTGTGCTGTTGGTCGAGGTGATGCGTGCCGACGCGGACAACGCCGGCGTCGAGCGCGCCGCGGTGGGCAAGGCCCTCACGGCGCTGTTCGCGATGTCCGGGGACGAGGCCGATGCGCTGACCGCGCAGGCCGAACGCACCGCCCGCACGGCGTCCGACCTGTTCGCCTTCACCTCGCCGGTCGACGAGCGCTGGGACATGCCGGCCAAGCTGCGCCTGATCGAGCTGATGTGGGGCGTGGCCTACGCCGACGGCACGCTCGGCGACATCGAGCGCCACACGATGCTGCGCATCGCCGACCTGCTGCACATCCCGCAGGGCGCCTGCTACCACGCGCGAATCCGCGCGAAGGCGGCCGCCGGGCTCGGCGAGGACAGCTGACCGGTTGCGACGGCCGCCGCGCGGCGCCTCCATCGCCCGCCCCCGTAAACGCGAAGGCCCTCCGGAGGAGGGCCTTCTCGAGGGTGACGGCAGAGAGGTCCCTGCCGGGCACCGGGCTCAGCGCGCGTTCTGGAACACCACCCGCTCCGCCAGTTCGCGCGGTGCGCCCACCGTCCGGCGCTGGATGTGGTCGAGCACCTGACCGGCGCGCTCGCACGTGATGGGCGCGGGCCCGGCCTCGCCGTCGGTCCACAGCTTGGAGAACGCCCCCGAGGCGGTGGCGCCGACGGTCCGGCTCACGACCTCGAGTTCCAGCGGCGTCGGTTGCGGCGCGCGGGCGCGCGTGGGGAGGACTTCGCTGGCGGCATCGGTCAGCCAGAGGGCTTCCAGCGCCATCGCGTCTTCCGGCAGCAGGCGGCGCGGCACGGGCGAGCCGGACAACCACGATTGGCAGGTCTCGGCGCCCAGCGCCTGGGCCGCGGTCAGCTGCGCGCGCACCACCTGCAGGTAACGGCGGCGCAGGTCGCGCGAGCCGTTCAGCAGCATCTCGCGCACGTTGGGCGCCAGCGCGCTCTGCGCCGCGATCTGCGCGCCGGCGACGGCGAGCTCCGAACCGGCCAGCGCGACGTGGGCCGCGCGCATGCGGCCGGCGGCATCGTCGATCAGGCCGGGGAAGCGCTGGTCGAGCCGGAACCAGGCATCGCTGGCCCGCAGCGCGTTGACGTAATCGCTCAGCGGCGCGTACTGGCCGGGCTTGTCGCCGTCGGGCAGCGCGACATCCAGCGTCCTCGGCGGCGGCTGGATCAACGAGTGACGCACCAGCTCGACCGGCGGCGGATACCACATGGTGCGCGACGGCGTGTTGAGCGTCTTCTGGATGAACTCCTCCGGCAGCGCCATGCGGCGGTAGGTCCGGGCGAGCTCCTGGTTGGCGATCTCGTCGAAGGCCGGATTGAAGGTGCCGCTGCTGGCGCGGTGGAAGCCCAGCTGCGCGCCCGGCATCAGCTGGCGCTTGTTGCCGGCCAGGAAGATCAGCGTGCAGGCGCTTTCGCAATTGCCGGTCGCGCGCGTGCCGACGCCGTGCTGGCGGATCAGCGTGACCATGCGCTCGGCCTCGGTGACGCGGCCGCCGGGGAGGCCACTTCCAGCAGACGCACGCCCGGGGAGGTTTCGAACAGGGTCCTCAGCCGGCCGGCGTCGCCGGCGCCGATCGGGCCGTTCAGCTGCATCGTGCGGCCGTCGGCGCTGACGACCAGGCGCACGTTGCCGATCGGGTCGATGCCGCGGGCGAGCTTCCACAGCTCGGGAAGTTCCCCGAACACGCCGAGCGCCAGCGAGAACGCGATCTGCAGGAACGAGCCCAGCAGGGACAGGCGCGCCAGACCGGAGATCAGGAAGGAGCCGCCGGATTCGACATAGCCGCTCACCGAGCGCCACGTGCCGACGGCGCTCCAGATCTCGACGAGGATCAGCAGCGGCCAGACGATCAGCAGCGCGATCGCGACGCCCTGCAGGCCGTCGCTCTTGGTGGCGAGCCAGGCCACCAGGCCCTGCACGCCGGCCGCGAGGGGCCAGGTCAGGAGGACGTGGTTGATCCAGAAGCTCTGCGCCAGGCTCTGCTCGCCGCGCCAGTGGCTGGCGATGTAGCCGATGAGCAGGCCTTCGCCGTCGGCGGGCGCCTCCCGGCTGCGTTCGACGGCGGTGCGGGAGAGGCGGTCATGCCAGGTACGTCCCTCGGCGTCGACGCGAGCCCACAGGAAACCGGCGAACAGCGGGATCGCCGACAGCAGATAACCGAACCAGCGGATCAGGGCCTGCGCGGGCGACGGGCGGCCGCCGCTGCGGGCGTCGACGACCTTGATGCCGGCGACCAGCTTGCCGGGCGTGGCGCCCTGCCAGCTCCAGAACACGACGCAGACGACCAGCGGCAGCAGCCAGTTGATGGCGATGGTGCCGGGGCGCAGGTCGTTCCACTTCGACACCGGGTCGCCGTACACGGCCCACATCAACAAGGTGCTCGCGGCGATCATCAATGCGCCGTCGATGACCATGGCCAGTGCGCGGGGCGCCAGGCCGACGGATTGGTTCGACATCCTCTTCTCTCCCTCTTGGGCGCGAAGTGTAAAGAGGGAGTGAACCGCGCCGTGCGTCGCTTCCACGACAGCGCACCGGCTGTATTGATTCCGTCACAGGGGAGCGGAGGGACTTCCCCTTTGGGAGGAGAGCAGGAGGAGAACGCGAGGAGCGCGGGAGTGGCGCGACTGGTCACGCCGGCACCGCGCCCTCCACCTGGTCAGTCATCCCACAGGAACCGCCGATCCGGATAGACCACGCTCTGCGAGGTCCGCACCACCACGCCCTGCTTGAAGTGGACGTTGAAGCGCAGCAGGTAGCCGTTCATCTCCGGTGCGATGTTCCAGTCCCAGACGTCCTCGCCGCTGAGCTTGAAGAACACGCGCTTCCGGTCCTGACCGAGGATCCGCGTGACCTGCTCGGGCGTGAGGCCCGGCACGATGCGTGCGCGGCTGGCGGCGGACAGGCCATCCGTCACCTGCACCAGGCGGCCCTGCGCATCCACGCGGACCATGTAGCAGGTCTGGCCGAAGGGCTGCGTCGCGTACTCCAGCGTCTGGCCGCCGTCGGCTTCCGGCCAGACGCGCGTCGGCGGGCCGTAGTACTGCTGCACCTCGGCGGCGGTCGTCGTGCCGGGGCGCATGCGTTCGTCTTTCACCGGCGTGGCGCAGCCGCCCAGCGCCGCGGCGGCCACCACGGCCACGGTCGTCGCGGCCAGGGGGCCGAGGCTTGTCCATTCGCGCATCGCTCTCTCCAGCAAGGGGGACCGGCCATTGTGCGGCGATCTCCGCGGCGCACAATCCGAGCCATGTCGAGACCGCACTTCCGAAAGGCGCTTGCGCCTGTTGCCGCTGTTGCCGTTGTTGCTGCCGCCGGTGTGCTGGCCGTGGCGTCACCGCCCGCGCGGGCGCAGGGGCCGGTGGCGCCCCCGTCGCGGCCGCGACGGCACCGGCTTCGGCGCCGACCGCGAACGGCGCGCCGTGCGTGATGCTCTTCGGTCAGGGCCGCAACTTCGATCCCGACCAGCCCGCGGCCAACCGGCGCTGGGACGAGGCCAACAGCGCCTTCAACCTCGCGGCGCGAGAGCCGCTCATGGCCGCCGGCCTGCCTGTGGTCAACGTGGTGCTGCCGGTGTCCGCGACCGATGTGCCGCGCAACCTGCAGGGGTTGCTGGCGGAAGTGCAACGGCGCGGCTGCACGCGGGTGCTGGAGACGGCGGTGTTCGCCGATGCGGCGCAGGGACTGCTGATCGCGCGGCTGCGCGTCTATCCGGTGTTCGGGATGCTCGGGCCGCAGGCGGTCGGCAGCCAGCCGAGGATAGGCGCGGTGGCCTACACGCAGCAGAAGGAATTCGCGCTCGATGCGCGCGTGATGGATCGGGTGAACCCGTCCCGGCTGGGACGGGCCATGGCGGAGGAGGCTCTCCCGAGTCTCGCGCCGTCGGTCGGACCGTCGCGCTGACGGCATCCGGCCTCAGATCAGCAGCCCACGCCGTCGTTCAGGACCTGCGGATCGCTGCTCGGATAGAGGTTCTGCACCGATCCCGGGGTCGAGAACAGCAGCACGACACCCTTAGTGATCACGGAGGTGGTCGGCATCACGATCGTTACTTCGTTCTCGTCACTGGCCGGCGAGAAATTGCTGGCATTCATGCCCGGCGCCGATCCGATGGTCTTGAATGTGGCTCCGATCAGCAGCAGGGTGGTGGTGTCGGCCTGCCCGAAGATGCATCCGCCCGCATCCGTCGGGATGTGAATCTCGGAACCGTCGATGGGTTGCGTGGCCTCGCGGTCGCGGAAGTACTTGCAGTCGGCGAAGTTGCCGTCCTCGCTGATGTTGCCTTCGACGTAGACGCTATATGTCATTTCCCTCTCCTTGGTGAATGGAATATTGGTCAGGAGGGTTGGGCGGATCGATCCCGCAGCAGCCAAGCTGCCGCGCGCCTCACCTCTTCCCGCTCTCCGTGTCCCAGGCAGGATTGAGCCTCAACCCAAGCCGCCGTGATCTGCTGATGAACCCGGATCGCTGGGGTTATCTTCACGATCGCGTCATCGATCTCGCGGCACGCGGTCAGTGTCGCGGCGTCCGGGTGCCCCTCGCGAGTCAACTTCCCGGCAATAGCAATGCGGGTCTGACGAAGCCCGACGTACATCGCGATGAACTTCAGGTCGGTGCCTTGCGTAGACATGAGCGCAATCTGTTCACGCGCAGCGACATCCAGTCCCTCGATGGCGCCTTTGGGATCTCCGATGTCCGCGCGCGCCTGGGCGATCAGCGTCAGCAAACGCGCGCGCGATTCCAACGTACGTCCCCCGGGTTTCTGAGCTTCCTTGCTGAATTCATCCCACCTTGCCTGAAGCAAACGCCCTTGAGCAAGGCGCTCCGCGGCGGTCAGCATGTTGGCCCTGACGTCCAGATCCAACACCTCGCTGATCAGCAGATTGAGCCGCCACTGCATGTTGGACGGATCCTGCGTCTGCATGCGCTGCAGAATGTCCAGCGAGGCCCGGGACTCGTTGCGGGCGGCCTGCAGTTCCTTGAGCAGCAGCAGAGCATCGGCACGCCAGCGACGCATGATCGCTTCCCGATAAGCCCATCCGTTGTTCTGGGGGGCGGCGGATCGCACCTCAGCGATGATCGAGGAGCCCTCTGAGAACAGCCGTTCCGCAGCCTCATTCAACCCTTGTTGAAGATAGACGCTTCCCAGCCAGCTGAGACTGTCCGCATATTCAAGGCGTACCCCCGGATCCGTTGCTCCGCCCATTGACATGCCGCGCTTCTTCAGCTCGATCGAGCGGCGGAAATAGTCAGCAGCACCTTCCAGATCGACCAAATTCTGACGTGCTGTGCCCAAGCTGTTGTAGGCATAGGACAACTCCATCACCGCATCGCGATCGGAAGGCTTGGCGTCCAGCCACGCCTGCACGGCATCGCGATACTCCAACCACGCGTCGCTCGCGCGATTGAGTTCGCGCGTGTAGTAATGGACATGTCCGATCCAGAACGCCGCCGCTCCTTTTGACTTGAGCCACGGTCCCAGCAGTTCACCTTCCGGCACAGGACCTTCCAGCAATTTGCTGGCGGCAAGCAAGGGCTGCAACGCTTCTTGGAAGTTCCGTTTTGAGACTCGGACTTCTCCGATCACCGTCAGGGCCTTCGCACGCTGCAACCGCTCCTGCACGGAGGCCTCGTCGTTCTGCGCCAGGTAGGACAGCGCTTTGCTGCCGACGCTGTCCAGCAAGTCCAGACGGCCTACGGGACGCAGTTTGTCGGCAAACTCACCCAGCATGTAGCTGAGTTGGTCATCCGCCTGCTGCCTCCGTTCCTGCGCCTGGTGCTCCGCCCGTTCCGCTCGTCTGGCCTGCAGCACGCTGACCCCGGTCAGCGACATCATCGCGAGCACGGCAACACTGCTCGCCGCCACGCTTAGCCGATGTCTGCGCACAAACCGCCTGAGCACATAGAACCGCGTGTCAGGTCTTGCCGTGATCGGCTCGTGCGCAAGCCAATGCCGAAGGTCGACCGCCATCGATTCAGCATTCGCATAACGTTCCGCCGGTCGCTTCTTCAGCGCCTTGCTGACGATCGTGTCGAGGTCGCCTTTGAGCAGCTTGGCTTGCCGCGCAATGACCGGATCGAGCTGATCCCGCGCCACATCGGACAAGCGCTTGGGCACCAGTTCGACGACGGCTCGCAGCCGGTCCAGGTGGGTCTGCGTGTCGTCCGCCGTCGGGTGGCGTCCGCCGAGCAGCTGGTACAGCAGCACGCCCAGCGCGTAGACATCGGTCGCGGTCGTGACGTCGGCCTGCTGTACCTGCTCCGGCGCCGCGTACTGCGGCGTGAACGCGCTGCCCGCCCGCTGCGTCAGCTCGGTCGCCATGCCCGACTGCGTCGCGTCGTCCAGCAGCTTGGCGATGCCGAAGTCCAGCAGCTTCACCTGTCCGTCGTGCGTGACCAGGATGTTGCTCGGCTTCAGGTCGCGGTGCAGGATCAGCCGCGAATGCGCGTGCGCCACCGCCGCCAGCACGTCGAGGAAGAGCTTGATGCGGGACTCGACGTCCAGCGCGTTGATCTGGCAGTACCGGTCGATCGGCAGGCCGTCGACATACTCCAGCACCAGGTAGGGCTGGTGCCCGTTGTGCACGCCCGCGTCCAGCAGCCGCGCGATGTTGGGATGCGACAGCCGCGCGAGGATCTGGCCCTCGCGTTCGAAGCGCCCGCTGTCGCCCTTGCCGAAGAGCCCGGATTTCAGGAACTTGACCGCCACCTGGCCCTCGAAGCGGCCGTCGGCCCGGCTCGCGAGCCACACCGCGCCCATGCCGCCCTGGCCGAGCTCGCGCTCCAGCTCGTAGGGACCGAGCGACTCGCCGCGGAAGTCCAGCGGCGGCACCGCCGAGGGGATCGGCCCCTGCAGCGACTCCGCCGCGGGCTGCTCCAGGAACGCGTCCTCGTTCAGCGCCTCGTCGCGCGCCAGCAGCGCCTCCAGGTGCTCGGCCATCGCGACGTCGCCGGCCCGGATCTCCGCCAGCCGGCGGGCGCGGTCCGGCCCCTCCAGGTCCAGGAGTTCGTCGAGCAGCGGACTCAACGCGATCCAGCGCTGTTTATCGAGTGCGTCCATCGGTGGGCGTCTTCTGCGTCGTGTGCGGTGGGAACGAGCCCCGGCGCCGACCCGGGGGTCAGTCCTTGAGGCTCAGCGAGAGGAGGATTCTCGCCTTCTGCCAGTCGCGCTGGACCGTCCGTTCCGTGACGCCGAGGGCTTCCGCGATTTCCTGCTCAAGCAGGCCGCCGAAGTAGCGCATCTCCACCACCTGCGCCAGGCGCGGATCGATCGTCGCCAGCTCGTCCAGCGCCTCGTGCACGCGCAGGATGTGGTCGTCGGATTGCGGCGTGCCCTCGACGACCGCGGTGTTCAGCGTCAGGTCGGGCTGGTTGCCGCCGCGGCGCTCGGCCTGGCGCGCGCGCACCAGGTCGATGACCACGTGACGCATCGTGCGGGCCGCATAGGCCAGGAAGTGGCGCCGGTCCGGGAAGGTCTGCCCCTGCGCGCCGGCGAGCCGCAGCCACGCCTCGTGCACCAGCGCGGTGGTGTCCAGCAGGGTCAGGTCTCCTGCCTGGCGGATGCGTTGCCGCGCCAGGCGCTGAAGGTCGCCGTACAGCTGCGCCACCACCTGGTCGGCGGCGGCCCGGTCCCCTTGACCGGCATCGTGCAGCAGTTCGGTGATGTCCTTCATGGAGCGGAACTCTAGCGGCCCCGTATGACCTTGTTACAGAACTTGGGGCGACGGATGACGCGATCCGAACCCTCCTGGCGTCATTTCAAGGGTTTTCACTGAGAGGATATTTGTTAGCGGATGTCGGGATGGCCGTCGAGGATCCGTTTTAGATAGATGAGGACACGGCTTGGTCAATGTGGCAAGGGAGGCCGGCATGGATCGGGCTGCTTCAGCGGGTCGTGTCCTCACCCTCACATCATTCGCACCCGCGGACCGCCGGCAACGGTGTGCGGGCGTGACCCGTCTTCCGCCTGGAGCAGTTGCGCATGAGTCTGTCCACCGCCGCCGTAGCGCCCGCCGACGCCGTGGAGCAGGTCCGGATCGGCTGCGCCAAGCCGCCACGCCAGACCCCGGCGCTCTGGGTGCCCCGGGTGGATTCGCTGGCCGAGTTCGGCCTCATGATCTCGCGCCAGCTGACGCAGTGCCGCCGCTATGGCGGTCACCTGTCGGTGCTGTGGCTGGAGGTGGAACCTGACACGACCGGCCAGGCGCCCGACGCCTCGGCCCCGTCCGCCGGGACGGGACCCACCGAGGACGGCGAGGGCGTCGACGCACGCGCCGCGGCGCTCGAGGCCCGTGACGGACTGATGGCGGCCGTGGGCCGCCGTCTGCGCAGCCGGGTGCGCGGGACCGACATGGTCCTGCAGGTCGGCGAGACGAGCTTCGCGGTGCTGCTGCTGGAGGCCGGCATCCCCGAGTCGCACCTGGTCCAGCATCGTCTGGCGGTTGCCTTGAAGGCGCCCTATGGCGTGGACGCCGTGACGATGCATGTGCGCCTGCAGATGGGCATGGCGTCCTTCCCGGAGGGCGGTGCCCGAGGCACCGACCTCGCGGAAAGCGCGCGCCAGGACCTGCGCCGCCGGACGTTCTGAGTCCGGCTACGGAACCGGAACCGGACCGTGCGCCGGCTTCGGCGTCGTTCCCCCTCGCGGGTCAAAAGTCCTGGCCATACACGATGAATCCCTTGTGCTCCGCGACGCGGTCATACAGCGCGCGGCCGGCCGCATTGGTCGTGTGCGTCTGCCAGTAGAGGCGATGCCCGCCGCGCGCCTGGACGGCGGCCGTGACGGCCGCGATCAGCGCGCGCCCGACGCCGCGCCCGCGGACCGCTTCCGCGGTGAACAGGTCCTGCAGGTAGCAGGTGTCCTCGATCCGCGACGTGCTGCGATGGAAGAGGTAGTGCGTCAGGCCGACGAGTCGGCCTTCGAGGACCGCGACGAAGGCGTGCACGGGCTCGTGCCCGTCGAAGAACCGCGACCAGAGCGTGGCCGTGACGGCCTCGGGCAGGGCGGTCTCGCCGAGGCGTCCGTAGAACGCGTTGTAGCCGTCCCAGAGCGGCCGCCAGCCGGCGAGGTCGGAGGGGGCGATCGGGCGGATGACGAGATCAGAAGACATGCGCGAGGAGGCTGAGGGCCGAGGCCCGGGTTGAAAAGGCCCGGATCATCAGCCCTCGCGCCCGCGGGATCAAGGCGCCTCGATCACCCGCACGACCTCGCGCCACGGCACCAGCTTGAAGTTCTGCCGGCCCATCGGCCAGCGCTTGTGGCCGTCCTGGACCACGAGCAGTCCGTCGCCGTATTCGCCGCCGAGCGAGGCCGAGGTGACGTCCAGTCCGTCCGTCTCCGACGCCGCGTCGATGCCGCGCGCCGGGTTCAGTCCGACGCGGAAGCGCCCCTTGACCGCATGCGGCGCGTCCGCGTCGAGCACGACGTAGCTGTCGTTGCCCTGCGAGGACACCACCAGCCAGGCGCCGGCCGGTCCGCGGTGCACCGCCATGCCTTCGACGTCCGCATGCAGCACCTCGCCCACTGGCAGGACGAGCGCCGCGTCGCCGAGCCGGCCGTCCGCGTCCAGCGCCACGCGCCACAGCCCGCGCTTCTCCTCGCCGATGAACAGCTGCCGGCCGGGTTCGTCCGCGACGCAGCCTTCCGGCTGGGTCGCCAGCTTCATCGACGCCACCGTCGGCGCCGACCACACGCCGGCCTGGTGCGTCACGCGCAGTTGCAAAACACGTCCATCCTTGTCATTGACGAAGGCGTCCAGACCGCCTGCCGGATTGCGCGCGCTGCAGATGCCGTAGACCTCGTCCAGTCCGGTCGGGAGCTCGGCGAGCGTCGAGACCTTGCCCGTGCGGTCGATCCCGAACAGCAGCACGCTGCGCCGATCGCGCTGCGTCGCGACGGCCAGGTCCCACGCGCGACCGCCGTAGCGCACGCGCTGGCGCAGGTCGACGTTGTTGACCCGGCCGACCGGCAGGAACTGCGTCTCGCGGCCCTGCAGGTCATAGACGGCGAGTCCGCGTTTCTTGTCGGTGCCCAGGATGCGGCTCCCGGCCGGTCGCGTCGGATGGACCCAGATCGCCGGGTCGTCCGCGGCATCGCCGCCACCGCGCACCGGCTCGGTCTGCGCCGAAGGCACCGCGACCGGGATCACGGGTCGTGCCTGCGCCGCGCGGGCCTCCAGCCAGAGTGCCATGTCCTGCGGCGCCAGCCCGGGCGCCACCAGTTCGCGGCCCGCGCGCTCGGCATCCGCGACGAAGGCCCACAGGCCGACGCCCGCCTCGGCGACGTACAACGTCGCCTCGTCGTCGCGCACCGCGCAGCCCTTGGCGTCGGGCACGGTCGCGAGTTGACGCAACACCTGACCCCGACCCGGACCTTCGCCCGAGGCCGGCAGCAACCACTGCTCGGCCAACCCGTCGCTGCCGAGCAGGAACGCCTGCAGCGTCTGCTGTCGAGGCTCCAGATACAGGCAGACGGCTTCCACATCGAAGGCCGGACCCGTCCAATGCGCGCGTTCACGCAGCTGACGGTCGCGGACCTCGATGAGGCGCAGCGCGCCGGAGTCGGCGTCCTGCAGCAGCGCGACCGTCGTCCCGTCGGCCAACTGGCGGCGGTCCCAGCGCTTGGCCCGGACACCGAACTCGTCCACCACCTGCCCCTTGTCGTCGAGCAGCCGCAGCCCGCTCTTGCCGAGTTCGAGCACCGCCTTCGGCATCGTCGCGGACACGGCCCCCGCGCCCACCGGGGCCGCCGCGTGAGCCGCCCACCCCATCACCGACATCGCAGTCGCCAATGCGGCCGAGATCGCGAGTGCGCCGATCGTCTTCTTCACCATCGTCATCGTCATCGTGTGCCGCCGCTTCAGAACATCGCCAGCTTCAGGCTGAGCTTGTAGGCCCGGCCGTACTGCTCATACTGCGTGTTGAAGGCCTTGCTGCCCTGGTACACGTAGTAGCGCTCGTTGCCGATGTTCAGCGCCTCGAACTGGAGCTGCAGCTGCTTCGTCAGCTGCACGCGCATGGAGGCGTCGATCTGGTTCTGCGTGTCGACCTTGCGGTCCTGGCGGGCGTCCAGCACGTCGCCGACCTCGAGCAGGTAGGGCGACTTGTGGTTCAGCGCGATGCGTGCGCCGAAGGCCGGCGACTCCCAACCCAGGCTCAGGTTGACGCTGCGATCGGACTGGCTCGGCAGCGCGATGCGGCGGCTGACGGGCTGGCCGCCGTCGTAGCCGACGATGGTCGCGCGCGACTTCACGAAGCTGCCGTTGGCGCCGACCACCAGGCCGTTCCACGGCGCGGGCAGTGTGCTCAAGACCTGGCTCCAGGAGAGCTCCACGCCGCGCACCGTCGCATCGCCGCCGTTGGCGAAGGACTCGACGTGGCTGAAGTCTTCCCAGCCCGGCGTGCCCGCCAGATCGGTCTGGAACGCGAAGTCGCGGATCTTCTTGTGGAAGACGTAGGCCGACATCGCGCCGTCGCGGCCCAGGCGATGCTCCAGGCCCAGGTCCAGGTTGCGCGCGCGCAGCGGCTTGAGCAGCGGGTTGCCGACGGTCGCCTCGTCGCCGTCGACGGTCACGCCGGGGCTGAGCTGGCCGAAGGCCGGCCGCACCACCGAGTGCGTCAGCGCCGCGCGCAGCACCAGGCCTTCGTTCAGCGTCTGGCGCAGCAGCACCGCCGGCAGCCAATGGCGTGAACGCGTGTCCTGGTGCACCGCGCTCAGCACGCCGTCCTTCCACGCGGTGCCGTCGGCGGTGAAGCGCACGCGCTCGTGGCGGACGCCGACCAGCCATTGCGTGCCGCCGCTTTCCAGCGTGGCCTGCAGATAGCCGGCGTCGGTGCGCTCCTTCATGCCGTAGTCGTTGACGGTGGAGTCGACCGCGTCGCGGAACGCGTTCAGGTCGACGCCGCCATACAGGCCGTGCAGCTTGCCGGCATCGATGCCGGGGCCGAACGAGGTCCACGGATAGTCGACCGATCCGCCGCCGACGAAGTTGCCCAGCCCGAGCTGCGCATTGGTCAGGTTGTACGGCGCCTTCTTCAGCACCTTGGCGCTGGGCGCGTAGGTCTCCTGCTCGTTGTCCTTGTCGCGGCGCGTGGCCTTCAGACCGGTCTTGAGGTCGAGGTCCCAGCCGCCGAGATCGAACGCCCGCTGCACGTCCGCTTTCAGGTGGCGCACGCGGTCGGTGGCATTGCTCCTTTCGATCTTGGCCTTGTTGAAGGCGTACCGCGATGCGTCGCCCAGGCCGGCGACGGCGGTCGGCATCGGCTGGACGGTGTCCGTGTAGCCCAGGCCGGAGAAGTCCGCGGTGAACGACGACGAGGCGAGCGTGTCGGGCTTGCTTTCGCTGGCGCGACCGGCGCCGGCCTCGGCCCAGAACTTCCAGTCGCCGCGCGACAGTTCGGTGCCGAGCACCGCCGCGCTGGACTTGTTGATCTCCTTGCGTGCCTTCAGGCCGCGGCTGACGGTGCCGTCGCCGGTCTCTCCGGGCGCCTGCGCCTCGTCGAACTCGACGGCGATCGACTGGCGGCTCTCCTGGTCGGTGAACTTGCTGGTGAAGCTGCGCAGGTAGAAGAGCGACGCCTCGTCCGGCTTGAAGTCGAGGTTCAGCGCGGCGCCGACGCGCTCGCGGGTGATGCTGTAGCGGCGCAGCTCGAAGCTGTTGAGCTTGTCGCCGTCCCAGTCGCCGCCGGTCTCGACGTTGTCGCTGGCGAAGCGGCGCTGATCGCCGGACAGCGCCACCGCCACGCCCAGCGTGCCGCCGGCGAAGCGGTCGGCGAAGGCCACCGAGCCACGCGGCTTGGTCTTGGCGGCATTGGCGTCGTAGTTGCCGCCGAGCTCCATGGTGAACAGGCGCCCTGGCTGGTCGAAGGCACTGAGCGTGCGCACGGTCACCGTGCCGCCGAGCGAATTGGCGTCCTGGTCCGGCGTCAGCGTCTTCTGCACCTCCAGCGAGCGGATCAGGCCGGCCGGCACCAGGTCCAGGCCGGGGGCGCGGCGATCCGATTCGGAGGCGGGCGTCAGCGCGCCGTTGATGTTGACGGCGTTGTAGTCCGGGCCCAGACCGCGGACACGGATGAAGCGGCCTTCGCCCTGGTCGCGCTCGACCGACACGCCCGGCATGCGGGCCAGCGCCTCGGCGGCGTTGTTGTCGGGCAGCTGGCCGATGCCGTCGGCGTGCACGACGTTGACGACGCCGGTGGCGGCCGCCTGCTTGTCGAGCGCGGAACGCAGCGCCGCGGCCTGGCCGACGGTGACGACGGTCTCGAGCTGCTTCGCCTCGGACGTCTTGTCCTTGGCGTTGTCCTTGGGGTTGTTCTTGCCGTCGGACTTCGCGCCGGACGTCGACTCGGGCCTCGCTCCGGCCTGGGTGCCGGCATTCGCTTCAGGTCGGGCGTCGGCCTTCGGGTCGGCGCTTTGCTGCGCCATCGCCGGAGCGGCGGCGAACAGGCTGGACAGGCAGAGGGCGAGCAGGGTGGGGCGGGGCGGCGTGCGCATGGGAGTGGGTCGCTGAGTCACGGATGCGGCGCACGTTAGGAAGCGCGGATGGCGGGTCCGTGACAGCGTGGCATTCTCGGCAAGGTCCGGCGCCGTCGGCTCCGCCGGGTCCGGCCGGTGAGCCGATCCGACCCCCGCCGGGCCGTGTGACGGCGACTGTCACACGCGCCGCCTAGCATCGCGCGCCATGAAGATCGTGCTGCCTCGTCCGCCGCTCGTGCTCGCGCCGGTCGCGGGCTCGCGTCATTTCGGCCATGCGCTGCTGCTGGCGATGGCCGCCGTCACCTGGTCCTTCGGGTACTGGGCCGTGGCCAAGCCGGTGGACCTCTGGCGCTGGATCGACATCGTCAGCGAGACCTCGATCGTGGTGATGCTGGCGCTGTGGCTGGTGCAGCTGCGCGCGAGCCGGCCTGCCGGCCGCGTCACCACCTGGCTGTGCCTGGGCCTGTCGGGGATGCTGCTGGGCGGCTGGGCGGACCTGATGGACGAGTTCTGGAAATTCCCGCGCGCGTTCACGCTGCTGATGGGCATGGAGTCGGGCTTCCACGTCATCGGGATGGTCGGGCTCACCTTCGGCCTGCACCTGTGGCGGCAGGAACAGCTCGCGCTGAACGCGTTGCGCGCCGGCCGCGAGCGGGGCTACCGCGAGCATGCCCAGATCGACGGACTGACCCAGCTCGGCGATGGCGCCTACCTGCTGGACCAGATCCGGCGCCAGCAGGCGCTCGACCGCGACGTGCACCCGGCGGGAACGTCGCTGGTGATGCTCGGCTGGCAGGACCTGCCCGCGCTGGCGCGCCAGCACGGCCTGGCCGAGGCCGATCGCCTGCTGCAAGCCACCGGGCCGCTGCTGCTGCTGCAGATGCGCGCGGGCGACCTGCTCTGCCGCTATGCCGCCGACCGCTTCGTGGCGCTGATGCCCAATGCGGATTCCGCGCTGTCGGGCGACCTGCTCGCGGCGCTGTCCTCGCATGTGCATCCGTGCGCCGACGGCCGCACCCGCGCGCGCCTGAGCGCACGCATGGCCAGTGCCGCGCTGGACCCGCAGGAGGACGCCGAGGCGCAGCTGCTGCGGCTGCTGGAGCGGCTGCGGTGAGCCTCGACGCGGCCGCCCCACGGTTGTCGACCGACGCGGCCGGGGACGCCCTGGCCGTGTTGCGTCAGGCCCTGCCGACGCGGGCCGCGGTGCATCACGGCGCGGACCATGCGTTCATCCCCTGGGCCTACCAGGGCGCGCTGCTGGCCGAGTTCGCGCGCAGCCGCGCGATCGAACCGGCCGAGTGGCTGGGCCGCTGCGGCGTCGCGCCGGGCCAGACACTGTCGTCGCGGCAACTGCTGTCGATGCTGGCGGCCCTGCAACCGCTGGCGCGCGACGTCGGCTTCGTGATCGGCCAGTTGAGTCTGCCCGGTCACTACGGTCTGGCGAGCCAGGCCCTGCAGCAGGCCGGCGATCTGCGCCAGGCGCTGCGGGTGCTCTGCGACTGGCCGGCGCGCCTGTCGCCGCTGCTGACGCCGCGGCTGGTCGAGACCGCCGACGAACTGCTGCTCGTCTGGACCGAATCCTGCGGCGCGCCGGCCAGCCTGCAGCCGCTGCTGGTGGACATGCAGATGAGCGCGGTCGTGGCGATGGCGCAATGGCTGGGTGGCATGCCGCTGCCGTGGTCCTTCTCGTTCAACCGGACCCGGCCGCGCGAGCTCTCGCAGCACGCGGCCTACCTGGGCCCCGACCTGCATTTCGGCTGCCAGGTCGACGCGATGCGGCTGCCGCTGACCGCGGCGACGCTGCCCTGGCGTGCCGCGGTGCCCGGGCGGCCGGCGCTCGCGGCCGGCGCGCTGGCCCAGGGCGCGGACCCCGAGGCCGCGTCCCGCGGCCAGCTCGCCGCGCTCTACGACCACCTGCTGGCCGAGGTCGGCGGTGACCCCTCGCTGGAACGCAGCGCGCGGCGCTTCGGCGTCAGCCCGGCGACGCTGAAGCGCCAGCTGGCGCAGCTCGGCACGCACCACCAGGCCCAGCTGGACCAGGTCCGCGCGCACGCCGCGCTCTACCTGATGCTGCTGCGCGGCCAGCGCGGCGAGGCGGTGGCGCGCTCGCTGGGCTTCACCGACAAGAGCAACTTCCGGCGCTCGTTCAAGCGCTGGACGGGGATGACGCCGGGATTGCTCTGAGCCGGTCCTTCCCCAGCCGCGAAGGCTGCCGCCGGCGCGCGGCATGAGGCCCCGCATAGACTGCGCCCCATGCCCACGGCGTTCGAACATCCCGAGGATCAGGCCCAGTACCGCCGCCCCGCGCACCGCGCCGGCGTGGAGCTGTACCACGCCCACATCCTGCGCCACAGCTTCGAGCCGCACACGCACGAGGCCTACGGCCTGGGCGCGATCACCGAGGGCGTCGGGCGCTTCCGCTGGCGCGGCGGCGAGCATCTCGCACCGCGAGCCACGCTGATGCTCATGAACCCCGAGGACATCCACACCGGCGAGGCCGCCACCGCCGACGCGTGGGGCTACCGGATGGTCTACCTCGACGAGGCGCTGCTGTCCGAGCTCTACGGCGGGCCGGCCTGGCGTTTCGACGCCGCCGTCGCCCACGACGCGGAGGCCGCCACGCGCGCGGCCGGACTGATCGCCGCGCTGTGGCGGGCGCGGGAACCGCTGGCCTTCGACAGCGCCCTGCTCGAACTGGTCCAGGGACTGAGCCGCCACGCGCATCGCGCGCCGATCCGTCCCGACGGCGCGGCGCCGCGCTTCGCGCCGGTGATCGAGCACATGCGCGCCCACCTCGACGAATCGCTGGACACCGCCCGCCTGGCCGCCGTCGCCGGCCTGAGCCCCTTCCACTTCCTGCGCAGCTTCAAGGCGCAGCACCACGCGACGCCGCAGCAGGCGCTGATGGCGCTGCGGCTCAACGAGGCCAAGCGGCAGCTCGCCGCCGGCCATGCGCCCGCGCAGGTGGCCGCCGCCGTCGGGCTCACCGACCAGGCGCACCTGACGCGCGGCTTCGCGCGACGCTATGGCGTGACGCCCGCGCGCTACCAGCAGCAACTCGGTACAAGACGCCGGCCCTGACGCGGGGCGACACTGCGCCGCATGCTGTCTGGATTCCTGTTCGCGCTTGCCGCCGGCCTGATGTGGGGCCTGGTGTTCGTCACCCCGCTGCTGTTGCCCGAGTACCCCGCCGCCATGCTGATGGCGGGCCGTTATCTTGCGTTCGGGCTGCTCGCGGTGCCGCTGGCGGGGATCGACTGGCGGGAACTGAAGCGCCTCACCCGGGCCGACTGGGTCGACGCGGTGAAGCTCAGCGCCATCGGCAACTTCCTGTACTACCTGACGCTGGCGGCCGCCATCCAGCGCGCTGGCGGCCCCTTGCCGACGATGATCATCGGCACGCTGCCCGTCGTCATCGCGGTCTGCTCCAACCGGCGCAATGCCGTGCGCGACGGCCACTACCGCTGGCGTGACCTGGCACCCGCGCTGCTGCTGATCGCGCTGGGCATCGGCTGCGTCAACCAGGTCGAGCAGGCCGCCGTCGCGCCGCAGGCGCTCGGGCGTTATCTGCAGGGCGCGGGACTGGCGCTGATCGCGCTGGCCTGCTGGACCTGGTATCCCATCCGCAACGCCGACTGGCTGCGCGCGCACGCCGACCGCAACCCCCGCGCCTGGGCCACCGCGCAGGGCCTGGTGACACTGCCGATGGCGGTGCTGGCCTTCCTCGTCCTGGCGATCGCCGACGGCACGGGGCTGCCGCTGCTGCCGGCCGGTTTCGATTTCCCGGCCGGACCGCGGCTGTGGCCCTACGTCGGCCTGATGACGGCTGTCGGGCTGTTCGCGTCCTGGCTCGGCACGCTGTGCTGGAACGAGGCCAGCCAGCGCCTGCCCACCGCGCTGGTCGGGCAGCTGATCGTCTTCGAGACGCTGGCCGCGCTGGCCTATGCGCAGCTGCATCGCGGCGAGTGGCCGCCGCTGATGGGCGTGGCCGGCGTGCTGCTGCTGGTCGGCGGCGTATGCTGGGCGCTGCGCCTCACGCCGGTGCCGCCGGGGCGGGAACGGCATCTGCCCGCCTCGTCGCCATGAATTTTCTGCCTCACGACCCCGCCCGCCGTGCGCTCCTGAAGCGTGCTTCCGTCCTGACCGCCGCAAGCACCGTCGGTGCCGCCTTCGGCGCCGCCGCCGCGTTCCCCGCGCGTGCGCAGAGCGCGCCGGCGTCGGCGCCCGATGCCGCCGCCGATGCCGTGCCTGCTCCGGTGCCCGGCGTCCAGCAAGGCACGTGGCGCGACCAGTCCCGCCTGCGCGACATCCCCTGGCGCCTGCGTCTGCCCGAGGGCGATCGACCGGTCGCGCTCGTCGTGTTCTCACACGGTCTGGGCGGCAGCCTGGATGGCGGCACCGAATGGGCGCAGGCCTGGGCGGATGCGGGCATTGCGACCCTGCACCTGCAGCATGCCGGCAGCGACCGCGCGATCTGGCGCGGCGGCCTGCAGGGCGTGAAGGCCGCCGCGAGTGCCGAGCAATTGATCGAGCGGGGGCATGACGTGCAGTTCGCCGTCGAACAGCTGCTGAAGCTGCAGAAGGACGGCCACGGCGCGTGGGCCCGCGTGCGGCCGGAGGCGTTGGGCATGTCCGGCCATTCCTTCGGGGCGCAGACGACATTGGCGGTCGCCGGACGCGACTTCCGGGAGCGCAGCGCGCCCGATTTGACGGAATCGCACTTCAAGGCCTTCGCGGCGTTCAGTCCGTCGGCGGGGCACTTCCCGGGCGGCATCAAGGGCATCACGCGCCCGATGCTGTGCCTGACCGGCAGCCTCGACGGCAACCCGATCGGCCAGGAGCGCGACGGCCGCTACCGCCGCGCCGTCTACGACACCCTGCCGGCCGGGGCCAAGGCGCAGCTGTGGCTGGAGGGCGCTGACCACATGAGCTTCGGCGGCGGCGGGGAGCGCGGCGCGGGCTTCGGGCAGCGGCTGCTCGGTCGTGCGCGCGAGCCCGTGCCGGAGAAGCTCGCCGCCCATCACGCGGCGCTCATCAAGTCCATCAGCACGGACTGGTGGCGCTGGCGGCTGCTCGAGGACGAGGCCGCGCTGACGCGCCTCAAGGCCCCAAAGGGGTTGGACCCCAAAGACGAATGGCTCCAAGGCTGACCAACTCGCGGCCTGAAGCACGCCCACTCGTCGTTGCGGATGCGCGCCGTAGCGCTGCTACGGCTGTGCTCCGCGCCTAGATTGGGCGCGCTTCAGGCCGCGAGTTCGTCATCGGAGGAGTTGGAGGGGGTCATGAGCAGCGACTTCGCCAGGGCGCCGATGCGGCGCAGGGCGCGCGGATGCTGCTCACCCCATTGGCCGCCGACGCCCAGCCGCACGCAGTTGCGGAAGCGCGGGCTCGCCGAGAACATCATCCCCGGCGCGATCACGATCTGCTCCGCCAGGCAGGCCTCGTACAGCAGCGCGGTGTCCAGCCCCTCGGGCAGTTCCACCCAGAGGATGAAGCCGCCGGCGGGGTCGGACACGCGCGTGCCCTTCGGGAAGCTCTCCGCGATCATCTGGCGGGCGTGGTCGACGCGGGCCGCGACCGTGGCCCGCAGCTGGCGCAGCGCGGCGCCGCCGCCCGCCTGCGTGAGCAGGTCCGCCAGCGCCAGCTCCAGCACGCTGGTCTGGCCGCCCGACTGCACCGCCTTCGTCTGCCGCAACACCCGGCCCCAACGCCCCGCGTCGACCCACCCGAGCCGCAGCCCCGGCGCGATCGTCTTCGAGAACGAGCCGCAGATCATCACGTGCCCCGTCGTGTCGAAGGACTTCACCGCGCGGCGCTTGTCCTCCTGCTCGGACAGGTCGTTGTAGAGCACGTCCTCGATCAGCGCCACGTCGTGCCGCGCCACCATCGCCGCCAGACGGCGGCGCTCCGGCACCGGCATCGACGCGCCCAGCGGATTCGACAGGGTGGGCACCGTCAGCACCGCCTTGACCTGCTGGGTCTCGAAGGCCAGCTGCAGCGCGTCCAGGGACAGGCCGTGACGCGGATGCGTGGGGATCTCCAGCGCGCGCAGGTGCAGGCTCTGCAGGATCTCCAGGAAGCCGTAGTAGGTCGGCGATTCGAGCGCCACCACGTCGCCGGGCTTGCACACCGTGCGCAGGCACAGGCTGATGGCCTCCATGCAGCTGTTGGTCAGGACGACCTCGTCCGGGTCCAGCACGCAGCCCAGTCCCAGCGCATGGCGCGCGACCGCTCGCCGCGCCTCCTCCATGCCCGGGCCGAGCGGGTAGGTGCACAGCAGGTCCCGGTGGCGCATCACCGCGCGCGCCATCGCGCGGCGGACGCGGTCCTGGTCGAACAGCTCCGGGCCCGGGCAGGCCGCGCCGAAGGAGATGAAGGTCGGATCCTGCGACAGCGCCATCACCTGCACGCCCAGCTTGTCCAGCTGCACCATCCGGGAGGCGGTGTCGGGCCGCGAGACCCGGGGCTCCGGCAGCCGCGGCGGGCGCGCCGCGACGAAATAGCCCGATCGCGGCCGGGCCTCGATCAGTCGCGCGTCCTCCAGCCAGCGGTAGGCCTGGACCGCCGTGGACAGCGACACGCCGTGCTGTCCCGCCAGCTCCCGCACCGACGGCAGCCGTTCGCCGCGCTTCAGGGTGCCCGAGCGGATCGACCGGGCCATCCGGTCGGCGAGTTGCATGTACAGCGGTAACAGCGGCGCGTCCATGCATCGATTCTGTGTGTTCCCACCCGGCAAGGACCAATACAGATCAGCGGCAAGCCGGCCAGCACAGGTCCCGCTCGTGCGCGGGCTGTATGCCTCGCATCGGTCGGTGGCTGTGGATGGAGCACGACGGCGCGATTTTTTATCGTGACGACATGCAACCGCTCCGCCTGCTCCCTTCGCTGCTCCGGCCCCGGCTCCTGCCCGCGCCGGCCTTCGTTCCCCCTGTCCCGGACCGGACGCCGTCGTGCTGCCGATCGACGGCCGTCCGATCACGCTGAGGCTGCGTCGCCCCGTGCGGCTGCGTGTCCATGGCGGCCGCGCGTGGATCACCCGCGCCGGCTGTCCCGACGATCACTGGCTGGAACCCGGCCAGACGCTGGACCTGCCGGTGTCCGCCAGCTGGCTCGGATGGACGATCTTCGCCAGTGGCGAGGGGGCGTCACTCGTCACCCTGAAGGCGGAGGCGCTCGACTGAGCCGCCAGCCCGTCGCGGTTTTTCGCTATAACTCGGCCCTCGACAAAAGACACGGGACTGAAGTCCCACGAGGGAGTTGCGATGAACAGATCCGCGATGTGGCGGGTGGCGCGTCTGGCCGTGGCCGGCGCAATCGGCGCGGCGCTGCTGAGCGCGTGCGGCGGCGGCGGCGGCCCCAGCGGCACGCCGCTGAACGGCAGCGACAACGGCAGCGGCGGCGGTGGCAATGGCGGCGGGAACAACGGCGGAAACACCGGCTCGCAGGGCCCGGTCCAGCCCAGCGCCAGCTACGCCCAGCAATGCGCGCCGGGCAACACGGAGGCCGCGGCCAACCTGCGCACCGCCTCCCTGGGCACCGAGAAGAACTGGGTCCGCGCCTACCTCGACGAGGCCTACCTGTGGCGCGAGGACGTGCCGTCGATCAACGCCTCGGCGGCCGCGTACAGCGGCAGCGATGTCGGGGCCGCGCTGAACGCCTACTTCGAGGACCTGCTGTCGCCGGCACGCACCGCCAGCGGCAAGCGCAAGGACCAGTTCAGCTTCGTGATGAGCACGCGCGAATGGAACGCGCTGTCGCAGGGCGGCGTGGAGGTCGGCTACGGGATCGAGTGGTCGATGAAGTCGCCGACACCGCCGCGCGGGCTGCGGGTGGCGTTCGTCGAACCGGGCAGCGTCGCCGACCTGGCCGGCGTGCGACGCGGCGACACGCTGGTGACTGCGGACGGCGCGGCCGCGGATGTCGCCGACGCGGCCGGCGTGAACACGCTCAACGCGGCGCTCTTCCCAGACACCGCCGGCGCCAGCCACCGTTTCGCCCTGACGTCGAATGCCGGCCTGCCGCGCAACGTCACGCTCGCCGCGGGCAGCATCACCAAGACCCCGGTGCCGACGAGCCAGGTGCTCACCGCCGCCGACGGCGCCAAGGTGGGCTACCTGCTGTTCAACGACCACATCCTGACGGCGGAAGCACAGCTGATCGCCGCGATGCGGAACTTCAGCACCAGCGGCGTGAGCGACCTGGTCGTCGACCTGCGCTACAACGGCGGCGGCTACCTGTTCATCGCCAGCGAGCTGGCCTACATGATCGCGGGCGGCACGGCGACGTCGGGCAAGACCTTCGAGCAGCTGCGCTACAACAGCAGGCGCGCGGCGGAGACCGCCAGCGCGGATTCGAAGACGCCGTTCTTCAGCGAGTCCTGCCTGCTGTCGGGCAACAACTGCACGTCGCAGCAGCCGCTGCCGGCGCTGAACCTCAAGCGCGTGTTCGTGCTGGCGCAGTCGGGCACCTGCTCGGCCAGCGAGGCGCTGATCAACGGCCTGCGCGGCGTCGACGTCGAGGTCGTGCTGGTCGGCGGCACCACCTGCGGCAAGCCCTACGGCTTCACCGCCAAGGACAACTGCGGGTACAGCTACTTCCCGATCGAGTTCGTCGGCACCAACAACAAGGGCTTCGGCGACTACGCGGACGGCTTCGTGCCGGCGGGGTCGGGCGCGACGGGAGTCAAGGGTTGCCAGGTCGCGGACGACTTCAACCATGCGCTGGGCGACACCGGCGAGGCCATGCTGGCCGCGGCGCTGCAGTACCGCAGCAACGGCACCTGCCCGGCGGTCGGTCCGTCGGAGGCCGGCCGGGCCACCGCGATGGGCGTGCGGGCGGCGGGCGGTGACGCGGTCGCGCTGAGCCTGAAGAAGCTCGCGGCACGCAGCAACCGGATCGTCGGCGGACGGCCCTGAGCGGCGAGGGGGCGCGTGCTCGCGCCGCGCGCGCCCATGACAAAGGCCGCCCTCGAGGCGGCCTTGTCGTTGGTGCTTCCCGATGGCGTCCCCGGCGGCCTGGGCCGCCCTGCGCTCAGAGCTTGGGAATGCGGATCCGGCTGATCATCAGCGAGCCTGAAACGGCGAACAGCAGCACCAGCGGATGCAGCGTGAAGCCACCGAGCTTCAGGGTGCCGAACCAGAGCGCCTCGCCGATCGCGCCCTGCCAGGCGGCGACCCACAGCACGATGACCAGCAGCAGCGAGGTGGGGATGGGCGTGCCCTCGAAGTAGGCGACCTTGTCGCCGCCGCCGGACAGGGTCTCGGCGGTGATGTTGTAGCGGGCCAGTCGCGACACGCCGCAGGCCACGAAGAAGCCCAGCACGATGCGGTCCCACAGGCCCTGCATGCCGCAGCCGTAGGCGATCACCGCCGGCGCGACGCCGAACGAGATCACGTCGGCCAGCGAGTCGAGCTCGCGCCCCATGGCGGAGCTCTTCTGGCGCCAGCGCGCGATGCGGCCGTCGAACACGTCGAAGACCAGCGCGGCCGGGATCAGTGCGCAGGCGTAATACAGGTGTTGCACCGTGCCGGTCTGCAGGAAGGTCATCACCGAGAACAGCGCGCCGACGCCGCAGAAGGCGTTGCCCAGGGTGAACCAGTCCGCCAGATGGAACTCGCGGATCATGGAGAAAGGCTTGGGTCGGTTCATGGGAAGCGAGCATAAGCGAAGGCCTGGCGCTTCGTGGCAAAGGCCGGGCCCGGCCGCGGCGCTCCCCGCTGCGGGAGCGGGCGGGGAGGCGGTCAGGCGTCGCGGGGCGCGTCGACCTGGGGTGCCTCGGGGCTCGCCGTCATCCGGCTCCAGGCCTTGCGCGTCAGGTGGAGCGCCAGCAGTCCGACCGGCATCCGCAGCCAGTGCGACCGGACGTACAGCGCGGCCTCGGCCAGATCGTGGCCGGGCAGCCGGCAGCTGTCGTGCGCCGGTCGCAGCGCGCGGCGGTAGCAGGCATCCAACAGCCGCAGCGCCAGCGCGCCCGGCGGCGGACCGAGTTCTGCCGGCAGCGTGTCCGGATACGGCGTGTCCAGCAGCATCCGCGTGTAGCGCAGCGCCAGCCAGAGCGGGCGCGACAAGCCGATGCGGCGCGCGCGTGCGCTCAGGCGCGTCCAGAAGCCGTCGATCGCGCCGAACTCGCGCAGCAGCGCGTCGAGGTCGAACAGGTCGCGCAGGCCGTTGGGCAGTTCGCCCTCGTGGAACAGGTGGGCGGCGCTGTGCAGCAGCATGTCCTCGGGCGGCAGGACGAAGACGCCGGGCAGGCCGGCGGAATCGGCCAGCGATCGCGGCGCGTCGAACAGCGCGCCGCTGTCCAGCGGCGTGCGTGCCGTCGGCGGCAGCAGCGTGTGATGCACGTCCAGCGAGGTGCCGCGGCGCTTGTGATGCAGCGGCGGCAGCTCGTGCATCCAGTCGCGGTAGTAGCGCTGGTCGTAGGCGTCCAGGTCGTCGTCGAAGTCCCAGCCGTGCACCAGCAGCGTCGTCTCGCAGCGCGGCAGCTGCGCGGGCGGGATCAGCAGGTCGATGTCGCTGAACAGGCGTCCGGGCGCCGGCGCATGGCCGCCGAGCGCATACGCCGCGCCCTTGAGCAGGATCAGCGGACCGGGCAGCTCGGCCAGCGTCTGGCGCAGCAGGTCGACCTCGCGCCGCAGCATCTGCGCCTGCCGGCGCGACAGCAGCAGCGCCGAGCGCAGGTGGGGCTGCACCTGTTCGGGCAGCGTGGCCAGCCAGCCGCCGGTCTCCATCTGCGCGGCCAGCTTGCCGGCCAGGTTGGAGCGCCGCGCCTGGCGCAGCAGCAGGTCCCAGTCGACCAGGCTCAGCCCGGCCGCGATCGCGGGCTGCAGCAGCACGCGGACCAGCAGCGGACGGCGGCGCTCGCCGTGATGCGCGATCACGGACGCGCTCATGGTGACGCCTCCGCCAGCGCCTCGAAGTGGGCCACGGCCTCGTCCAGGCGGCTGTACTCGAAGCGGTAGCACGCGCAGGCGTCGACCAGCCGTCCCAGCCGCTGGAAGCCGGCCTGGCCGTGGACGTCGTAGTTGAAGGACTGCTCGGCGAGGTCCATGAACGCGCGGGCGCGGTCTATCGGCATCAGCTGCGCAGGCGCGTCGGCACGCCAGGCGGGCAGCACCACCCACGCGGGTCGGGCGGGCGCCACGCGGGCCTCGATCGCGTCCTGCGGCGCGCGCACCAGCGCGACAGTGCCCTTGGACGTGTTGGGCATGGACGCGCTGAAGTGCGCCTGCGGCGCGAAGGCCCGGATCAGCGGGATCGACGCGTTCTTCAGGTTGATCGGCCGCGCCATGCCGTGGACGAGGCCCGTGGCCATGTCCAGCAGGCCGAGCTCGTCCGACAGCAGCCGCCAGCCGCGATGCGCCAAGGCCGCGCACAGCGTGCTCTTGCCGGAGCCCGGCGGCGCGGGCATCAGCAGCGCGCGGCCGCCGCGTTCGAGCACCGCCGCGTGGATCAGCAGGTACTGATGGGCGTGGGCGGCGATGCACCAGTTGATGCCCCACTCGAGCATCGCCAGCGCCTGCGCGGCCGGCAGCGGCGTGAACGAGCGCTGGCCGTCGAACCAGAACTCCGCGCGGCCTTGCAGGCGGCTGAGCCAGTGCGGGCTGCGCAGCACGGCGACGTGGAAGTCGACGAACCCGTCGTCCTCGACCAGGTCGAAGTCGCGGTACATGGCCGCGACATCCTCGGCCAGGTGCGGGATGTCGGAGCGCACGCGCACGGTGAAGGGCGACAGCCGCAGCGTCACGCCGCCGTCGCGCATCCGGGCCCGCAGCCCGGCGGTGCCGACGTCCTGCAGCTTCAAGCGACCGGCTCCTCCGCCGCCTCCGCGACGGCATCCGCCCGGTCCGCCGGCGGCATCAGCAGGTGGATGTCGGCCAGGCGGCGCAGATGCAGGTCCAGCAGGTCGGCGAGGGCCTCGGGCGTGGGCGGTTCGTCCCAGTCGACGTCCCGGGCCAGGCGCGCCAGCAGCTGGTCGCGGTCCAGCGGCTCGGCGGCCAGCCATTCGGCCAGCTGCGCGCCGAGTGCGGCGATCAGGTGGGTGTCCCCGCTGTCGGGGTCGAAATAGACCGCGTGCTGTTCGCCCTCCCAGGCGAGCAGCACGTCAGCGAGCGATTGCCTGCAGCGCCAGGCGGCTGCGGCCATCAGGCCACGAGCCAGTTGCTGTACAGGTAGTTCTTGTAGTCCGCCTGGGTCCAGGCCGCGCCGGTCGAGTTCGACGGCTTGAAGATGCCGGGGCCTTGCGAGGCCATCTGCAGCAGCATGTCCTGGCCGGTGGCCGAGAGCACGCACTGACCGACGCTGTTGCCGGCGAACAGGGTGTTCAGGCGGGCGACGATCATCATCGTGCCGTAACCGCTGGAATCATTCTTCAGCAGGTTGTAGACGTTGGACGTGCTGCTGACGTTCTTCAGGCCGCCGGGGAACACCTTGGCGACCGTCAGGTTCGCACGCGCGTAGGCGAGCGTCTTGCCGGAATACCACTGGGCGATGATGTAGTTCCAGGGGGCATTGCCGCCGCGCACCTGGGACCGGCCCGAGTTGTTCGCCCAGTTGGAGATGTACCAGCACTCGGTGTTGTTGATCACCGCCGCGTCGGCACGCGCCTGCACGCTGGCACCGCCGTTGCGCAGGATCGCCGAGCCCCAGGCCGAGGTCGTGTTGCAGTGCCAGGCCATCGCGGGGCGGCTGGCCAGCGTCAGACCGACCGGCACCACGCCGGCCTGGATGAAACGGCGGCGGCGTTGCGAGACGACGGAACCCTGGACCGGGCTGACCGGGGTGGGGGTGGCCGAAGACTGCGGGGTGGTGTCGCTGCTGTTGTCCATATGCTCAGCTTTCGTGGTGCTATGCCGTCCTGATTCCTGCGGACGCTCAAGCGGATCGGCGCTCCCGTCCGACCTGCGATCGCAGTGTTCCATACAAGCCTGCCACCGGATACCCCGCCCAACCCCTTGAACGGGTGGCGTGCGGCGTCCGTCACACGCCATGTAAGTCAGCGCAGGCTTACGCGGAATCCTTCGCCGTTGTTGACGCCTGATCCACGTGTCCGACGATGGATCCGGGGGCATGAGGCGGACGGCCCATGGGGGTGACGCCTTCAGGCGACAGCGCCTGCGCCGGGGTGTCCTTCCCCGGCGCGTCCGTCGACGCCTCCTCAGGGTCGTCCTCGACCAGGAAGCCGCCGCTCTGGTGCGCCCACAGCTTCGCGTACAGGCCGCCCTGGGCCAGCAGCTCGGCGTGGTCGCCCTGCTCGACGATGCGGCCCTGGTCCATCACGATCAGCCGGTCCATCGCGGCGATGGTCGAGAGGCGGTGCGCGATGGCCACCACCGTCTTGCCTTCCATCAGCCGGTACAGGCTGCGCTGGATCGCGGCCTCGACCTCGGAGTCCAGCGCGCTGGTCGCCTCGTCGAGCAGCAGGATCGGCGCGTCCTTCAGCATGACGCGGGCGATGGCGATGCGCTGGCGCTGGCCGCCGGACAGCTTCACGCCGCGCTCGCCCACGTGGGCGTCGTAGCCCTGGCGGCCCTTCGGGTCGGTCAGGCCGTCGATGAAGTCCACGGCCTCGGCCCGCTCGGCGGCGGCGCGCATCTCGTCCTCGGTCGCGTCGGGGCGGCCGTACATCAGGTTGTCGCGGACCGAGCGGTGCAGCAGGCTGGTGTCCTGGGTCACCATGCCGACCTGGCGTCTCAGGCTGTCCTGGGTGGCGGTGGCGATGTCCTGGCCGTCGATCAGCACCCGGCCCTTGTCCACGTCGTAGAAGCGCAGCAGCAGGTTGACCAGCGTCGACTTGCCCGCGCCCGAGCGGCCGACCACGCCGATCTTCTCGCCCGGGCGGATCGTCAGGGTCAGGTCGTGCAGCACGGTCTTGCGACCGCCGTAGCTGAAGTCGACATGGTCGAAACGCACTTCGCCGCGGGTCACGTCCAGCGCGCGGGCGCCCTCGGCGTCCTGGATCGCGATGGGGCGCGAGAGCGTCGTGATGCCGTCCTGCACGGTGCCGATGTTCTCGAACAGGCTGGCCATCTCCCACATGATCCAGTGCGAGATCCCGTTCAGGCGCAGCGCCATCGCCGTGGCGGCGGCGACCGCGCCGATGCCGACCTGGCCTTGCGTCCACAGCCAGACCGTCATGCCGGCGGTGGAGGCGATCAGGCCCATCGACAGCGCGTGGTTGACGATCTCGAAGCCGCTGATCAGCCGCATCTGGCGGTAGGCGGTGTTCAGGAAGTCCTGCATCGCGCCGCGGGCGAAACCGGCCTCGCGGTTGGAGTGCGAGAACAGCTTGACCGTGCTGATGTTGGTGTACGCGTCGGTGATGCGGCCGGTCATCAGGCTGCGGGCGTCGGCCTGCGCGGTGGCCGCCTTGCCCAGGCGCGGCACGAAGTAGCACAGGGCCACGACGTAGCAGGCCAGCCAGCCCAGGAAGGGCAGCAGCAGCGTCGCGTCGAAGCTGCCGACGACGCCCAGCATCGTCACGAAGTAGATCGTGATGAAGACCAGGATGTCGGTGACGATCAGCCAGCATTCGCGCACGGCCAGCGCCGTCTGCATCAGCTTGGCGGAGACGCGGCCGGCGAACTCGTCCTGGTAGAAGCTCATGCTCTGCGCGAGCAGGTGCCGGTGGAAGTTCCAGCGCAGCCGCATCGGGAAGTTGCTGGACAGGCCCTGGTACTTGCTCAGCGACTGCAGCGCGATCAGCAGCGGGCTGGCCAGCAGGATGCCGAGCAGCATCAGCAGCTTGTCCTGCTGGGTGGACCACCATTGCGCGGGCGGGACCTGGCTGAGCCAGTCGACGACCGAGCCCAGCATGGAGAACAGCAGCGCCTCGAACGCGCCGATGCCGGCGGTCAGGACGATGAGCACGCCCACCAGCCCGCGCATCCCGTGCGAGCCGGCCCAGACGAAGGCGAAGAACCCCTTGGGCGGCTGAGGCGCCGGGGTCTGCGGGAATGGATCGACGAGTTTTTCAAACCAGCCAAACACGGCGGTCTCCCTGTCACTTCTGCGAGACCGGTGAGCCTACAGGAGCCGTGTGGCGGACGCACCCCGCCCCCGCTCCGGTGGCGGGTGGGTGGGGTGAACGGGGGAATCCGCGCTCGGGTGGCCGCCTCCGGGGCGGCGTCGGGGCTACCTGGCAGGCAGCGGCAGCAACCGGCCCTGCGCCTGCTTGGGCGCGGGGATGTGCAGCAGGGCCGACAGCGTCGGTGCGAGGTCGACGATCTCGACACGCTGCTCGATACGGCCCTGGCCGACCCACGCCGGGCCCCAGGTCAGCAGCGGCACGTGGGTGTCGTCCTCGTAGGGGCTGCCGTGGGTGGTGCCGGTCACGCGCGAACCGAACATCCATCCCGCCTTCGGCACCACCTGCAACGGCGCCGCGATGCCGGGGTACCAGGAGCGGCGGAACTGTTCGAGGTAGGGCGTCGTCGTGTCCGTCCCGGCCAGTTGCGCGCGGGTGAATGCCGCCTGGACGCCGTCGATCTGTTCGACCGACGCCTTGGCCGTCGCATAGACGTCGTCAGGATTGAGGCCAGCCATCTTGATCGCCACCTCGTCGAAGATCACGCCCGATCCCGACATGCCGAGGGCCCAGTGGAACTCGCCGAAGCGCTTGGACACGCCCGCGTTGATGATGCCGACGACCTGCGCCGGGTTGATGCGGCCGGCATCCCGGCCCTGGGACTTCGCCCATTCGGGCGTGTCGGTGAAGCCGTGGTCGGCGGTCAGCACCGCGACGTAGTTGCCGCGGCCGACCTTGGCGTCGAGGTACTTGAACCAGTCCTGCAGGTAGGCGTCCAGATGCAGGAAATGGTCGTGCGACAGCCGCGATTCGGGGCCGAAGGCGTGGTTGATGTAGTCGTGGCTGGACAGGCTGACGGACAGGATGTCGGTCTGGTCGTCGGTGCCGAGCTGCTCGCCCTCGACGGCGGCCTTCGCGAACGCCAGCGTCAGCTCGTCGCCGAACGGGGAGGGCAGGATGTTGCCGTAGAAGCGCGGTCCCGGACCGTCCATGCCGGCACCCAGCACGGCCGGCAGCCGGTTGCCGTTGCCGCTGTTGGCCTGCCAGGGCTGGCCGTCCGGCACGCTGCGGGCGTAGGCCGTCTCCGGCAGCATCGGAGACCAGGTCTTGCCGAAGAACTTGTCGGCCGGCTTGGCCGCATTGAAGGCGTCGACCCAGGCGGGATGCTTGTCCATGTAGTAGGTGGACGAGGCGAATTCGCCGCTGCCGCCCATGTACATGTAGGCCGTGCCCTTGTGGCCGGCGGGCAGGATCGCGCCGCGGTCCTTGCCCGAGATGCCGATGACCTTGGATCCCGGCTGCAGCGTGCGCAGCACGTCGCCGACGGTCTCGACCTTGTAGTTCTTCGGGCTGGTGCCGGCCAGCGGCTCGGTCTTGTTGCCGATGTACTGGAAACGCGGATCGGCGGTGTTGTACTGCTGGGCGGCGGTCATCGGATCCCGCCACTCGTTGCCGATGATGCCGCTGCGCTGCGGGTAGGCGCCGCTCAGCATGATCGAGTGGCCGGCCGCGGTGACCGTGTAGCCGTGGCCGTAGTACGCGTTGGCGAACCAGGCGCCGCGGTCGAGGAAACGCTTGAAGCCGTCCGGCTGGAGCTGGTCCCGGTAGCCGAGCACCTGCCGGATCGGCAGCCCGTCGACGACCATGAAGACGATCAGCCTGGGCGGCTTCTTCGCCGCGAAGTCGGACGCCGCGGGGCCAGGTGTTGCCGGTCCGGCGGCGCCGGCCGGGGTCGTGGGGGACGGGGCGTTGGCGCAGGCGGTCAGCGCGGCCAGGACGGGCACCAGCAGCCAGGTGCGACGGGTCAGGGTCATGACGGATCGGGCTCCGGTCGAAGCCGCTGAAACAAATATGACAGCGGAGTATCCGCCTCTGTCCGCCGGGCCGGCGCGTCCGCCGGTGCGTCTGCTCGCTCTGCGCGACGGGGAAACCCTGAGGCTCGCTGCGGCCGTGCATCGTCCAGACGGAAAAAGGCCGGACACCACGCGGTGACCGGCCTATTTCACTTTCTGGTTGGATCGCTTGCGCGCTCCCCTCCTGTTATGGGAGGCGATTCTGCGGGCCGCAGGCAATGGGCATGCCCGGGTTTGCCCGGAGTGGGGTCTTTGAGGTGAGAACTCCTCCTCAAGTGGGAGGGGTTTCGGCGCAAAGTGATGCGTGGACGCGACGCTTCCTCAACAGGGTTGGCGCGGGCGTCAATGACTCATCCATGCAGAAATGCGTCGTCCAGCACTTCGATCCAGTGGCGGACGGGGACCTCGGTGCCGCTTTGCAGATGCTGGATGCAGCCGATGTTGGCCGACACGATCGCGTCGGCATCCAGGGGCGCCAATGCGGCGAGCTTGCGTTCCCGCAGCTGCTTGGACAGCACCGGTTGCAGCACCGAATACGTGCCGGCGGAGCCGCAGCAGAGGTGACTCTCGCTGGGGGCGACCGAGATCTCGAAGCCGAGTTCGCGCATCAGGCCTTCGACGCCGCCGCGCAGCTGCTGCCCGTGCTGGAGCGTGCACGGCGGGTGATAGGCGAGTTTGGGCCGCTGCGTCGTCGCGCCGGGTTGGCCGAGCCGCGAGCGCAGGGGCTGGAGCAGCTCCGGCAGGTACTCGCTGAGGTCGCGGGTGAGCGAGGCGATGCGCGTGGCCTTCTCCGCGTAGTCGGGGTCGTGCGCGAGCAGCCGGCCGTAGTCCTTGACCTGCACGCCGCAGCCGGACGCGTTCATCACGATGGCCTCGACCTGCTCGCCGTGCCCGTCGACCATGGGCCACCAGGCGTCGATGTTGCGCCGCGCGTCGTCGAGGCCGCCGTGGTGGTCGTTCATGTGCGAGCGGATGGCGCCGCAGCAGCCGGCCTCGTCGGCGACCAGCGTCTGCACGCCGGCGGCGTCGAGCACGCGGGCGGTGGCCGCGTTGATGTTGGGCATCATCGCCGGCTGCACGCAACCGAGCAGCATCAGCACCTTGCGCGGATGCGTGCGCTGCGGCCACTGGTGGGCGCGCGCGCCGGGCGCGGCCGGCACCTTGTCCTTCAGCGCGCCCGGCACCAGCGGACGCAGCGCCTGGCCGAGCCGCAGCGCCGGCTTGAACAGCGGCGAGGTCAGCCCCTCCTTCAGCAGCCAGCGCTTGAGGCGCTCCTCGCGCGGACGTTCGACCTTCGCGTCGACGATCTGCCGGCCGATCTCCACGAGCTGGCCGTACTGGACGCCGGACGGGCAGGTGCTCTCGCAGTTGCGGCAGGTCAGGCAGCGATCCAGATGCTGCTGCGTGGCGGCGGTCGGTGGCTCGCCTTCAAGCACCTGCTTGATCAGGTAGATGCGGCCGCGCGGCCCGTCGAGCTCGTCCCCCAGCAGCTGGTAGGTCGGACAGGTCGCCGTGCAGAAGCCGCAGTGCACGCAGCGCCGCAGGATGGCCTCGGCGGTCTCGCCTTCCGGGGTGCCTTGGAATTCGGGAGCCAGGTGGGTTTGCATCGGTCGGCTTGCTGTCGGCTTGCTGCGTGTCGGGGGCTGAGGGCGTCGTCTCGCTTCGGGATCCCGATCAGGGACCCGGATCAGAGGTCCGGGTAGAGCCGCCCGGGATTGAAGATCCCCGCCGGATCGAACTGCCGCTTCAGCTCCCTGTGGATCCGCGTCAGCTGCGGACCGAGCGGGGAGAAGGTGCCCTCGGACTTGTCGTTCGCGTAGAACATCGTCGCGTGACCGCCGGCGGCAGCCACGACCTCGCGCACCTGGGCCGGCGCCATCGGCGTCACCACCCAGCGCTGCGCGCCGCCCCATTCGACGAGCTGCTCGCCGTGCAGCGGCATCGCGGGCGCCGTCGACGGCACGGCGATGCGCCACAGCGTCGCGCCGCCCTGCACCGCGCGGCGCGCGCCGAGGAAGAACTCATCGCACTGGTCGCGCAGGCCCTGCCAGAACGGCGCGGCCATCGGTTCCGGAATCACCGAGCCGCCGAGCTTCTGGATCGCCGCGCGCACCGCCGCTTCAGCGCCGGACAGACGCACCACCAGCGCGCCGTCCCACCAGGCGCTCGCCGAGATCGGCAGCGGCTGCCCACCCCAGCGGTTCATCCGCAGCAGCGCCTTGTCCTGCGAGGCCTCGAAACGCAGCGTCGCCGTCGCGACCGGCCGCGGCAGCACCTTCAGCGTGACCTGCGCGATCAGCCCGAGGACGCCCATCGATCCGGCCATCAGCCGCGACACGTCGTAGCCGGCGACGTTCTTCATCACCGTGCCGCCGAAGTGCAGCAGCTCGCCCTTCGCGTCGAGCATCGTCAGCCCGAGCACGTGGTCGCGCACCGCGCCGGCGGTCGCGCGCGCCGGACCGGACAGCCCGCTCGCGACCATGCCGCCGATCGTGCCCGTGCCGCCCGAGGCCGCGCCGACGAAACGCGGCGGCTCGAAGGCCAGGTGTTGCCCATGCTGCGCCAGCAGCGCCTCCACGTCCGCCACCGGCGTGCCGGCCGCCGCGGTCACATAGAGCTCGCTCGGTTCATAGGCCATCACGCCGTTGAGCGACAGCGTCGAGATCGGTTCGGCCTCGCCCAGCGGGCCGCCGTAGAAGTCCTTGCTGCCGTGACCGGTCAGCCGCACCGGCCGGCCTTCCTGGAAGCGCGCCGCCATCGCCTCCAGGGTCGCCATCAGTTGCGTCGAGGGGACGAAGCCGCCGATCGGCTCCGGGTCCGCCGCCGCGGCCCCTGCTGCTTGGACTGCCATCAGAATCGCTCCAGTTCCGGGAATGAGAGTGCGCCGCGCTTCACATGCATGCGGCCGTATTCGGCGCAGCGCTGCAGCGTCGGGATCACCTTGCCGGGGTTCAGCAACCCCTTGGGATCGAAGGCCCGCTTGAGGGCCAGCATGCGTTCCCGCTCCTGCGGCGAGAACTGCACGCACATGCTGTTGAGTTTCTCCACGCCGACGCCGTGCTCCCCGGTGACTGTGCCGCCCATCGCGACGCTGGTCTCGAGGATGTCCGCGCCGAAGCGCTCGCAGCGATGCAGCTGGTCCGGATCGTTCGCGTCGAACAGGATCAGCGGATGCAGGTTGCCGTCGCCGGCGTGGAAGACGTTGGCGCAGCGCAGGCCGTACTTGCGTTCCATCTCCTGGATCGCCAGCAGGATGTCGGCCAGCCGCTTGCGCGGGATCGTCGAGTCCATGCACATGTAGTCCGGGCTGATGCGCCCCGACGCGGGGAAGGCATTCTTGCGGCCGCTCCAGAAGCGCAGGCGCTGCGCCTCGGTCTCGCTGACCTCGATCCGCGTCGCGCCGCTGGCCTGCAGCACCTCGCTCATGCGGGCGATCTCTTCCTCGACCTCTTCCGGCGTGCCGTCGCTCTCGCACAGCAGGATGGCCTCGGCCTCGAGATCGTAGCCGGCGTGGACGAAGTCCTCCACTGCCGCGGTCATCGGCTTGTCCATCATCTCCAGGCCGGCCGGGATGATGCCGGCCGCGATGATCGCGGCCACCGCGTCGCCGGCGCGGCGCAGGTCGTCGAAGCTGGCCATGATGCAGCGCGCCAGCTGCGGCTTGGGCGTCAGCTTGACGACGACCTCGGTCACCACCGCCAGCATGCCTTCGCTGCCGATCACGACGCTCAGCAGGTCCAGGCCGGCGGCGTCCAGCGCCTCGGAGCCGAACTCGACCGGCTCGCCCTCGACGGTGAAGCCGCGCACCTTGAGCACGTTGTGCAGGGTCAGGCCGTACTTCAGGCAATGCACGCCGCCGGAGTTCTCCGCGACGTTGCCGCCGATCGTGCAGGCGATCTGGCTGCTCGGATCCGGCGCGTAATACAGGCCGTGCGCCGCCGCCGCCTCGGAGATCGCCAGGTTGCGCACGCCGCATTGCACGCGGGCGGTGCGGGCCAGCGGATCGATCGCGACGATGCGGTTGAACTTGGCCAGCGCCAGCGTCAGGCCTTCGGCGTGCGGCATCGCGCCCCCGGACAGGCCCGTGCCGGCACCGCGCGCCACCACCGGCACGTCCAGCGCATGGCAGGCCTTCAGCACGCCGGCGACCTGGGCCTCGGTCTCGGGCAACGCCACGGCCAGCGGCCGTTCGCGGTAGGCCGTGAGGCCGTCGCATTCATAGGGGCGGGTCTGCTCGTCCTGCCACAGCAGCGCGTGCGCGGGCAGCTCCGCCCGCAGGGCCTGGACCAGCTGCGCGCGACGCCCGGCGCGGAAACCGGCCAGCGCGGCGGCCTGGTCGCCGGGCGGCGGGTGGGTCGAAGGAAGGACGGCGGTCATGGCGTCGAACTGTAGCCCCGCGCGCTGACCCCGGACTGAACCCGCCTCCCCCGTCGGCGGGAGTCCGTCAGCGGGAACCCGGCAGCGGCCACCATAAGGCCTTGCGGTCCAGCGGCGTCTGCGCCGGCAGCAGCGGGTTGCGGAGCTGCAGCACCCGGCGCTGGTCGATGCGGTGGCGCTGCAGCAGATCGCCGAAGATCTGCCGCGACAGCCGCTCGAAGGTGCCGTCGGCCACCAGCGCGTCCATGCCGCGCGTCAGGTCCGCCGCGAGCCGCGGGCGGCCCGGGCGGACGAACATGTAGAGCGCCGCCGGATAGTGCAACAGCAGGTAAGGGTCGATGACGAGTTGCTGCTCGGCGAAGCTGGCGAGCTCCGAATCGATCTCGAAGATCGACCGCGGGAAGTAGTCGAAGCGGCCCGACGACAGCATCTGGAACAGGCCCTGGTAATGCGTGCTGACCTGCACCGGCAGCCCGTTGGCGCGCAGCACGGCGGTGTCGGGCCAGTCGTGCATCTGCCCGGCGGTCAGCCGCGCCAGGTCCTTCAACTCGCGCACGTCGCGCAGCCGGTCGCGGTCGGCGGCGCGCATCAGGCACAGGCGCCAGCCGATCAGTCCCCGGTCCAGCGGCACGCGGATCGGCAGCAGGCTCTTCTCGCGTTGCGGGTCGGTCATCGTCCAGAACACGTCGATGCCGGGATCGCTGCTCGCCATCTCCAGCAGGGCGCGGCTCTGCACCATCTCCGACTGCGTCTGGACCAGCGCGTAGCGCGCGCCGCTGCGTTGCAAGGCGGCGTGCAGCAGGCTGATGAAGTAGTCGACCTGCCGATCCTGCTGCGGCAGGTGGCGGGGGTAGATGACGGTGGTGGGCTCCGGCGGCGCGGCGGCGGCCGGGCCGGACGGCGACCCGCGGGCCGCCGTCGCGGGGTCCGGCAGCGCCGGCAGGGCGGCGCCGAGGACCGAGACCGCGGCGGCCTGCAGCAGGTCGCGGCGGCCGGCCATCAGGCGTCCAGGAAGACGGTCAGCACGCCGGTGTAGCCGTGCAGCCGCGCATGGGCGATCTCGCCGTTGGCGAAGAAGCCGGCCAGCGGCACCTCGCCGAGCGCGTGCTGCACCCACTGCAGCTCCGCCGACGGTGAGCCGAAGTGCGGGCCGCCGCGTCCGGTGCAGCTGAAGTACAGCGCGCCGGCCATGCGCGCGCCGCGCTCTTCGGCCTCGGCGCGGATCTCGGTGCAGATGCGGACCAGGTCGCGCCGGGCGGCGTCCGGATGGCGCTCGCAGAAGCTCAGCAGCACGCCCTCGCGCATCTGCTCGGCGACGGCGATGCCGCGCCGGCCGGGGTCGAGCCCGACCAGGTGCCGGACGCGGACTTCGGCACCGTATTCACGCCGGGCGCCGGGCTCGTCGCCGAGCCCCACCAGCGTGCGGCGGAACAGCGGCATGGCCTGGCGCAGCGAGCCGGATTCGCCGGTGTAGGCGGGCAGCTTCAGGTCCTCGAGCAGCGCATCGAGGGCGGGCTGGCCGTCGAGTTCGGTCACCAGCGGCCCGTCGCAGGCGGTGACGCGGCGTTCGCGGCCGAGCGGCTGGCAGCCCTGGCTGACGCGCGAGATCCAGCGCACGTCCGGGCCCAGCGCCAGGCCCGAGAGCCCGCCTTCGAAGACGCCGTCGGCGATCTGCACCGCGGCATCGCCGCCGCTGACCAGGCCGCCGAAGAGGTAGCCGCTGCTGCAGCGCTGGGCGAGCTCGCTGATCAGCTCCTGCAGGTCGGGCGTGCCGCCGTCGGCATGCAGCAGCAGGCTGCGGGATTCGCAGTCCGGCGTCAGCGGCCGGAGCCCCGAGAAGATCCGCCACTGGTCCGAAGGGAGGTCGCAGAGCATGACCACCAGCGCGGGTTCGTCGAAATACTCGACGCCGCTGGCGCTGACCGCCAGCGCCGATGCGCCGACCCAGCCGCAGCCCGGCCAGCGCTCGCGGACTTCGTCCAGCAGCGCCTGCGCGTGCGGCACGTAGGGATGCGTCAGGTAGAGGAACCCCAGCGTCGGCGTCATGCCGGCGCGCTGCCCCTCCAGCTGCGCGCCGGCCAGGGCCAGCGCCATGTGGGGATCGGGATGGGTGGCGTGCGCCTGGAGAAAGCGAGGCATGAACGGCCCTCGGGAGGCTGGGGGCTCAGGGAGCCTTGCGTTTGGCGGCGGCCTTGCGTGCCGGCGCCGCCTTCTTCGCCGCGGGCGTGGCGGTGGGCTTGGCCGCGGATCTCGGGGGGCCTTGGCGGCGGATTTCGCGGCAGGTGTCGCGGCAGGTTTCGCCGCCGGCTTGGCGGCCGTGGCCGAGGCGGCAGCCGTGGTCGCCGCGCTCGCTGCGGTCTGGGCCGTCTTCATCGCGTTGGAGGCGACCTGCGTGAACTGCTGCGTCAGCGCGTTCCACCACTGCATCGGGTCGGCTCCGGCGGGCTTGGGGCCGGCGGCGTCGCCGGACTTCGCCTCCGCCTTCGCATCGGGCGTCATGCCGGGTTCCGCCCCGGCGTCCGTTCCGGGCGTGGCGTGCGCCTTGGCGTCCCGCTGCGGGGCGTCCGCAGCCGGCGAAGTCGGCGGCACCGGCGGCGTCTTCAGCACGTCCTTCAGGTCCGCCATCGGCACGTTCATCGCGTGCAGTGTCGACAGCGTCATCCGCTGCACTTCCAGCGCCTGGATGGTCGCGGTGAGCATGCGGGCGTTGTTCTCCAGCCAGAACTGCACCGTGCGCAGTTCGCTGATGCGCTTGTCCAGTTCCTCCGGATCCAGCGTCGGCGCCACCCACTGGTTGAAGCCGGGGATCGCCGCGCCGGCGTTCTTCATCAGCCCTTGCAGGAAGTCGAAGCCCGGAACGAATTTGCTGAAGTCGGTGTCCGCCATGATGTCTCCTCGGGGCCGTCCTCGCCGGTGGCCCCGTCGTGGGACGGGGTGCCTCCAGGGGCGGCCATGGGCTCGATCCTACGTCCTGCCGGCGGCTGCCCGACGTCGGGAAGGGCGCTGGCCGCGTCAGGTCGGAATGTGGTTCAGGTCGGCCCAGCCGGTCCACAGGATCTGGATGCCGATGCACAGCAGCACGAAGGCCATCAGCCGCATCATGACCAGCGTGCCGACCTCGCCCATCTTCATCAGCAGCCGGCCGCCGTTGCGGTAGACCAGATAGACCACGGCGGCGGTGAAGGCCGCGCCGATGGCGGCCACGCCCGCGCCCATCACGTAGGGCACCGGCGAGCGCGGGATCTGCGCGCCCAGCGCGATCGCCGCGGCGATGCTGCCCGGGCCGGTGGTCAGCGGGAAGGTGATCGGGAAGAAGCTGCGGCGGACGATCTCGGCCTCGGTGATGTCGCCGGGCGAGGCATGCACGACGGCGGCCTGCATCTCGTCGGTCTCGTTGCGGGTCAGCATCACCCAGGCGCTGTAGGCCACCAGCAGGCCCCCGCCGACACGCACGACCGGCAGCGAGATGCCGAACAGGTCCAGCACGTAGGTGCCCACCAGCAGCGACACCATGATCACGACCCAGCCGTTGATCGCGACCTGGCGCGCGAGCCGCTTGAGCACCTTGTCGTCGCCGCCGGCCGCGCCGATGACGATCGGGGCCACGCCCACCGGGTTGATGATCGGCAGCAGCGTCAGCGGCACCAGGAACAGCGATTGGAGGAAGGACGGCAGGGGGTCCAAGATGGGGGACTCCAGGGAAGGAATGGGGGAGGACGGCCGGCCCGGGCCGGCGGCGGCCCAGTGTGCCGCAACTCGGTCAGCGCGATGCGGCCCGCGGCATCAGGGTTACCTCGAAGCCCTGGTCCTTGAGCAGCGTCGTGAGTGCGCGCGGACCGGTCATGTGCATCGCGCCGACGGCCACCAGCAGCGACTGGCCGCGCTGGTGCAGCTCGGAGATCCGCTGGGCCAGCATCGGATTGCGGCCGTCGTTGATGCGCTGCAGCGCGGCGCGGTCGGCGGCGTCGGTCACGCAGTCGCACCAGTCGGCGTAGCGGTTCAGGCGTGCCAGGTCGCCGCGGTCGTAGACCGTCACCATCGTGTCGAGCGTGCGCAGCAGCGACTTCGGGCGTTCGAGCTGCTGCAGGTTCGAGCGCAGTTCATGCCGGGCCGCCTCCGCGTCGGCGGGCAGCAGGGCCTCGAGCTGGCCCTGCAGCGTCTCCAGCGCCAGCACCGGCAGGCCGCGGTCGCGCGCCCATTGGCTCAGCAGCATCTCCTGGCCGTAGCGCACGTCCAGTCCCAGCGTGCGGGCGCGCAGCAGCATGTAGGTGCTGGTCTGCAGCAGCGGATGCATCGCGGCGAGGGCCCGCGGCTCCAGGCAGACCGCCGTGGCCTGCGCGTCCAGGCGCTGGCGCATCGCGGCGTCCAGCGGCAGCTCGGGCATCGGGGGCATCTTCCAGGCGTCGCGGTCCAGCGGGTCGAGTTCCAGCGCGACGGCGTCGACCGTGTCCAGTGCCTGGCGCAGCCGTGGTCCGGGGGCGGCCCAGCCGGGTCTGCCGACGTGCAGGCTCGCATACAGGTAGGAGGTCCGGCCATCGCGCTTGATGGTCCACATCAGGCCCCGATCCTTGGCCTGGGCGGCCAGCCGATCGGCGGGGAGCGGCGCGGGTTCGGGCGGGCAGGTCGGCTTCGGCGGCGCGGCCAGCGCGCCGGTGCCGGCCAGCAGCGCCGCCAGCGCGAGCGAGCCGGCGGTGAGCGCGCGCGACGCGCGCCTCAGGAAGAGGGACGGGGACAGATTCAGCATGGACGGCACGATGCCATAGAACCGGCCTTGTCCGAAGCAAGCGGCGCACCCGCCGAAGCGGGTGGGGTCAGGTCTCGCCGGCCCGGAAGCCCATCGGGCGCCGCTGGCGCACTTCCGGCTTCACGCGGTGCTCGGCTTCGAGCAGCGTCAGGAACTCATCGGGCGACAGTGCTTCGCCGAGGATCTCGGCCTGCTGCCTCACTGCGGCGAAGTCGCCCAGCGTCAGTGCGTCCAGGGCGCGCAGCCGCTCCGCCTGCGCGGCGCCCGGCGGCGTGCCGAGTTCGCGTTCGAACATCGTCAGCCGCTGGTCCGGCCGCAACGCCAGGAAGCGGATCTTGAAGCTGAAGCGGCGCAGCGCGGCCTCGTCCAGGTCGTCGAAGGCGTTGGTCGTGCAGATGAAGAGGCCGGCGTGGCGCTCCATGCCGGCCAGCATCTCGTTCACCTCGCTGACCTCGTAGTGCCGCTCGGCGCTGCGGCGGCTGCGCAGGAAACTGTCCGCCTCGTCCAGGAGCAGCAGCGCCCCTCGGCGGTGGCGGTCTCGAACATGCGGGCCATGTTCTGCTCCGTCTCGCCGACGTACTTGGACATCAGGTCGCTGGCCAGCCGCACCATCAGCGGCCGTTGCAGCGCCGAGGCGATGTGCTCGGCCAGCGCGGTCTTGCCGCTGCCCGGCGGACCGTGGAAACACAGGCTCCCCATGCCGCGGCGGCGCAACGCCTCGATCAGGCGCGGCAACGCGAAGCGGCATTCGCAATGGATCAGGTCGAGCGAGTAGCGCGTCGCCGACGGCCGCGCCTGGGGCGAAGCGTCGATCAACCCGAGCGCCTTGTCGGCGTGCAGCAGTTGCCGGCTGACGAGGCGCTCGTTGGCCGCGGCCTGCTCGGCGACGTCGTCAGCGGCTTCTTCAGAAGCCAGGGCGGAGCCGTCGTCACCTCCGGCGCCTCCGGCCCCGGCCAGCCGCGCGAAGCGCACGGCGGTGCGGACCTGCGCCGGTGTCAGGCCGCGGCGCTCGGACAGCCGCTCGGCAAAGCCCTCGGGCACCGGCAGATCCTCCAGCGCCTTGCGCACCAGTCCCAGCCGTGCGCCCGGCGGCGGCGAGGTCAGTTCGAGGTGGTACTGGAAGCGGCGCCGGAAGGCCGGGTCGATGTGCTCGATGCGGTTGGTGATCCACAGCACCGGCACGGGGTTGCTCTCGAGGATCTGGTTGACCCAGGCCTTGCCGTTGACGGTCATCGTCGCGGGCATGTCCAAGGCCACGTCGAGTCGCGCCATGAGGTGCGCGGCATCGCCGCTGAGGTGCGGGAAGACGTCCTCGACCTCGTCGAACAGCAGCGCCACCTCGCGGCTCGCCTTCAGGAACACCTGGCTGATCTGCAGCGAGCGGTAGCGGTCGCGGCCACTCAGTGCGTTGCCGTCGCGATCGGCGTATTCGACCTCGTACAAGCCCAGGCCGGCCTCGCGCGCGACGACCTTCGCCAGCTCCGTCTTGCCGGTGCCCGGCGGGCCGTAGAGCAGCACGTTCACGCCAGCCTGCCCCTGTGCCACCGCCCGGCGCAGCAGCGTCGCGAGCAGGGTCACGTCCTCGGCGATGAAGTCGAAATCGGCGCGCTGCAGCGGGCTCGGCGCCACCGGACGCGTGAACACGGCCATCAGGTCCTGCGGGCCTTCGTAGGCCCGCATCAGCACCGGCGGCAACTGTTCGCTGACCTTCATCAGGTCGGAGAGGTCGGTGATGTTGTGTTCGGCGATCAGGTTCTCGATCATGCCGACCCGCTCCAGCCGGGAGCCCGCGCGCAGCGCGTCGGCCACCTCGTGCGGATCGACGCCCGCCACCTCCGCGATCGCGGCGAAAGCCTCCTGTGCGGTGTTGACCTTGAACTCGACCAGCGCCCCGCGCAGCTCACGCTGATAGCGCGCCAGCGTGCCGTAGAGCAGCAGCGCGCGCTCGGCCGCGTTCAGCTGGAGCAGGTGGCCGAGGACATCGATGTTCTGCTCGACCAGCGTGGACCGGCTCCGCAACGGGCCGTCGAGCGCGTCGCAGGTGCAGGACAGCAGCGCCAGCAGGTCCTTGGGCGCATCCTTGATGTACTCGTCGAGGTAGAAGAACAGCGTGCCTTCGGCGAAGGGACCGCGCCAGACGCCATGCCGGGCGAGGAACGCGGTGTCGCCCAGCCGTTCATGACCGGCCCACAGCGCATGGCCCTGGCAGCGTCGCGCCAGGTAGGCGCGGACCCGCGAGAGCACCTGCGGCGGCCAGACGAGATGACGCGCCGTCAGCGCGAGCAGACCGCTCAGGTCGCGGCGGGGATTGAAGCGGTTGGCGTGACGGACCGTCAGCGTCAGCACGAAGTGCGAGCACATGCGGTCCAGCACCGGGCTGTCGGACAGACCCGGCGAGTCCAGCGGAAGCTGCGCGCGCTTGCCCATGGGTCGTGCGGGAGGGGATCTCCGGAACGAGGACGGCGTCGAGGACGCGGACGTGGCCCCGGACCCGGGCGCCGCTCGCCGCGTCACCCCTCGGCGGGGCGCGGCTGCACGATCTTGGCGCAGGGAAAGAGGGAGGACAAGCCCCGGGGGAAGGACGCCTGTCTTGCGGAAGGCCTAGCGCGGGCGCTCCGCGGCGCATGGGGCCTCCCTCCGGGAACCCCAAGCGCCACTCCGGCCCCATTGACACTCGCTGACTGCCCGTCGGCCAAGGATGGGCTGCCTGCGTTTCAGGGAACGGAAGGGGCTGACGATCAATGCATGATCACGGGCTGCTGGCCCAGGTTCGCGTATTGCGAGATGAAGGCGTCGAGGTCGTCGACGTCGGGACCCTGTTCGATGAGCGCTTCGACGCCCTCCTGGAAGGTCTGGGCCAGGGCCCCCTCGATGAAGATCTCCTTGCGGGTGAACTTGTCGACGATCTCGAAGCCGTCACGCTGCAGCGAAGGCAGGTTGGTGTGGTCCACCTGGGCGGCGTGCGCGGCATCGCCAGCGGACGGAGCGACCGGAACATCGAACTGGACGACGATGTAGCTCGGTGAGTCGTAGAGCATGTGCATGAAGGACTCCTTGGTTGGAGGAGTTATGGCCTGTTGCGGCGGATTCAAGACCCGTCGCCCCCAACCCAGGCCATGACCCATGGTGGCAGAACTTGCGGAACACGCTGCACCGTGTCTCAAGCATTTGTGGTGCCAACCGCACAGGGTTTCACGGATATACGAACCGTAACGCGCACACACGGGAGGGAGGTCAAGCGGACATGTGCGCGGCTGACAGGCTCACTCCAGCAATCGGAGCGCCCACTGCTCGTCGTCGTCCAGGCTGAAGCGCAGGTCCACGGCCAGGAAGCCGCGCTGGCCGTCAAGCCAGACCGACCACTGCAGCGCGGGACGGCCGGCGCCGCGGACCAGGTCGCGCCGCAGCAGCCAGCGATCGCCATCGCGCGCGACCACTTCGAAATCCCAGTCGTCGACACCGGTCGGACCGGCCACCGGGACACGCAGGCGTTGACCGAGGTGCGGTGCGGGTTCCGCCGCCATCATTGCGGCCAGTTGCAGCCACCACGACAGCCGGTCCTGTGTGCCCGCCGACAGCGGAAAGGCGCGCGCGCCTACGAGCAGAACCGGCCGCGCGGCGTCCCGGTCGAAGATCTGCAGTTCGCGCTCGCGGCCCTGGCGCCAGACGCGGTGTCGTTCAGGCTGCAAACCTTGCGGACCGACACGACCTTCGCTGTGCCAGACCGGCAGCTCGCGATCGCCGGCGCGGCGTTCGAGGGTGATGTCGTAGCGGCCGTTCCCGATGTGGAAGTCCAGGGCCGCCTCGCCGGGTTGGCCGTCGATGACGAACGCATAGGCGAGGGCGCCGTCGCCGCGCAATGGCAATGCGAGCAGCGCGGGCACGGGGCGGGTCTCCGGTGGGCGAGTGGGCGTGATCGCGGGAGGCGGGGACGCGCGCGTCACGAGGGGCGGAGCGACCACGGGTGCGGCCGGTCCGGGCGTGGCCTTGGGGGTGGTGCGGGCCGGGCCTCGATGACCCGGGTCGCGATCGCCGGGGTGTCGACCGCCTGCGGCAGCGGGCGCTCCGACAGCGCGCCCATCACCCCCGCGTGCAGCATCAGCGCCCCGGCGACCGCCGCCGCGAGCGCGACCCGGTCCTGAGGTGAAAATGCCGCCAACGATCGCCCGACGAATGACTGTCCGCTCACCACAATGAAACTTGCCACCTACCGCGACGGATCCCGCGACGGCCAACTGGTGGTCGTGTCGCGAGACCTCAGCCAGGCATGCTATGCCAACGGCATCGCGACGCGCCTGCAACAGGTGCTCGACGACTGGAATTTCATGGCGCCCCAGCTGGAGACGCTGTCGCAGTCGCTGAACCACGGTCGCGCGCGGCACGCGTTCGCGTTCGACCCGAAGCAGTGCCTGGCGCCGCTGCCGCGCCTGGCCGGCTGGATCGCCGGGGAGGCCTACCCGGGTCAGGGTCAGGCCTTGCGCGAGCGCGGCCTCGCCTGGCCGGAGCGTCTCAGCGCGCCGCTGCTGCGCGCCGGCGGCGCCGAGGCGCTGCTCGGGCCGACCGAACTGCTCGACCTGCGCACGCCGGGACTGGAGCCGGAGCCGCAGCTGGCCGCGTTGACCGGTGATCTGGCGCAGGGCGCCGTGCCGTCGCAGGCGCTGGAATCGATCCGGCTGCTGATGCTGGTCAGCGACTGGGTGCTGCGGCCGGTGCAGCAGGAGGAACTCGCCAACGGCTGGCCGGCGCTGCACAGCCGCCCGGCGCTGCAGTTCGCGCCGGTCGCCGTCACGCCCGACGAACTGCCCGGCGCCTGGTACCTCGGCCGCGCGGCGCTGCAGCTGCAGGTCATGCGCAACGGGCGCAAGCAGGCGGTCGTCGATGCGAAGACCGGCATGAAGTGGTCGCTCGGTGACCTGCTCGCCGAGGCGGCCCTCAACCGGCCGCTGCGCGCCGGCACGCTGGTCGGCGCGGGGACGCCGGTGCTCGGCAAGCCGGTGGTGCTGGAGTCAGGCGACAGCCTGCGCATCGAGTTCAAGCTCGGCGATGGTCCCGGCCCGTTCGGCGCCATCGACATGGACCTCGCGGAGTCGGAAGATGCCGCGTCGGGCGACCTTGCATCGGACGACGCCGACGCCGGCGCCGAGGACACCCGAGCGATCGACGCCTCGAACGACACGTCCGAGGCCGTCGAGGCCCCGGCATCCGCCCCAGCCCCCGACCCCGTCGAGCCGGCCACCCCTGAAGTTCAAGAAGGAGACTCCGATGACCCTGTTTCGCCGTGACCTGATCGCGCTGCTGGGCGCGGGTTGCGCCTCGCCCTGGGCGATGGCGCTGAGCCTGAGCGAGGGCGATGCCGCCACCGGCGTGCGCGCCGCCCTCGAGCGCGGCGCCCAGGCGGCGCTCGCCAACCTGGGCCGCACCGATGGGTTCCTGGGCAATCCCCAGGTGAAGATCGAGTTGCCCGGTGCGCTGAAGGACGCTGCGCGCCTGCTGCGCACCACCGGCCAGAGCAAGCGCATCGACGAACTGATCACCTCGATGAATCGCGCCGCCGAGCAGGCGATGCCGGAGGCCCGGCAGCTGCTGGTGACCACCGTGCGCAACATCAGCGTCGAGGACGCGGTGAAGATCGTGCGCGGCGGCGACAACGCGGTGACGCAGTTCTTCGAGGAGAAGACCCGCTCGCCGCTGACGACGAAGTTCCTGCCCATCGTGACGAAGGCGACCGAGCGCCAGTCGCTGAGCGAGAAGTACAACGCGGTGGCCGGCAAGGCCTCCGGCTTCGGACTCATCCGCAAGGAGGACGCCAACCTGCAGGGCTACGTCACCGACAAGGCGCTGGACGGCCTGTATTTCATGATCGGCCAGGAGGAGAAGAAGATCCGCCAGGATCCGGTCGGCACCGGCAGCGCGATCCTGAAGAAGGTCTTCGGCGGATGAGTGCATTGCCCGGCCTCGATCGGCAGGACGGGACGAACGACGTCCCGAACGACGCACCCTGGCGGGATCGCGCGCACGATCTGGCGACCGTCGACGCGCTGCGCACCGTCTACGAGGCGCCGACCGCGCCTGCCACGCTGGACAAGGAATGCGACCACGTCCACCCGCTGTACCGGCCGTTCATCGAGGCGTCGCCGTTCGCGATTCTCGCGACGCGCGGGCCGCATGGGCTGGACACCTCGCCGCGCGGCGACGCGCCTGGCTTCGTCGAGGTGGCCGATCCCAAGACGCTGCTGCTGCCGGACCGCCGCGGCAACCACCGCATCGACAGCCTGCGCAACCTCGTCCACGACCCGTCGCTGGCCCTGCTGTTCCTGATCCCGGGCATCGGTGAATGCCTGCGCGTGAACGGCGTCGGCCGCATCAGCGCTTCGCCGGTCTTGCGGGAGCGTTTCGCGGTCGAGGGCCAGTTGCCGAAGTCGTTCCTGGTGATCGAGGTGCATTCGGTCTTCTTCCAGTGCGCTCGGGCGGTCAAGCGCTCCGGGCTCTGGCATCCGGATCGGCACGTCGAGCGCACGACGCTGCCGTCGACGGGCTCCATCCTGGCCGGCCTGAGCGCGTCGTTCGACGGCGTCGCCTATGACGCCGAGCTGGAAGATCGCCAGCGCCGCACGATGTATTGACGCGTTTCCTACAATCGGGGTCATGAACGCCCCGACCTCCGCCCGTCCCGCCGTCGCCTACACCCGCGGCGCCGCCTTGCCCGCCATCCTGGCGCAACGCATCGCCGTCCTGGACGGCGCGATGGGCACGATGATCCAGCGCTACAAGCTGACGGAAGCCGACTTCCGCGGTGAGCGCTTCGCCGATCACCCCAAGGACCTCAAGGGCAACAACGACCTGCTGGTGCTGACCAAGCCCGAGGTCATCAGCGAGATCCACCGCCAGTACCTCGACGCCGGCGCCGACATCATCGAGACCAATACCTTCGGCACGACCACCGTCGCCCAGGAGGACTACGGCCTCCAGGACTACGCCTACGAGATGAACGTCGCCGCCGCGCGCCTGGCGCGCGAGGCCTGCGAGGCGTTCAGCACGCCGGACAAGCCGCGCTTCGCGGCGGGGGCGCTCGGCCCGACGCCGCGCACCGCCTCGATCAGCCCGGACGTCAACGACCCCGGCGCCCGCAACGTCGATTTCGACACCCTGCGCCAGGCCTACTACGACCAGGCCAAGGCGATGCTGGAAGGCGGCGTCGACCTGTTCCTGATCGAGACCATCTTCGACACGCTCAACGCCAAGGCCGCGATCTTCGCGGTCGACGAGCTGATGGACGACACCGGCGAACGCCTGCCGGTGATCATCTCCGGCACGGTGACCGACGCGTCGGGCCGCATCCTGTCGGGGCAGACGGTGACGGCGTTCTGGCACTCGGTGCGGCACGCGCAGCCGATCGCGATCGGCCTGAACTGCGCGCTCGGCGCGGCGCTGATGCGGCCCTACATCGAGGAACTCTCGAAGGCGGCCGGCGACACGCCGATCTCCTGCTATCCGAATGCCGGCCTGCCCAACCCGATGAGCGACACCGGCTTCGACGAGACGCCGGACGTGACCGGCCGCCTGGTCGGGGAGTTCGCCGCGGCGGGCTTCCTGAACATCGCGGGCGGCTGCTGCGGCACGACGCCGGACCACATCCGCGCGATCGCGCAGAAGGTCTCCGCCTACCAGCCGCGCCGCTGGGGCAGCCAGCTGTTCAGCGGGCTGGTCGAGGAAACCGAAGAGGCCTGACGCACCGCACCACGGCGCTGCAAGAACTCCCTCTCCCGCTTGCGGGAGAGCAACCGTGTCAAGCGGCTTCGGCGTTTCTCCAGGGTTGGCCGGTTTTGAGGATGGCGTTGAGGATGATCAGCAGCTTGCGCATGCATGCGGTCATCGCCACCTTGAAGGGCTTGCCCGCCAGGCGCAGACGTTCGTACAACGCCTTGATGGGCCCGTTGCATCGCTTGGCCGTGAGTGCAGCCATGTACATCGCCGTGCGGATGTCCGCTCGTCCGCCCTGGATGTAGCGCTGGCCGCGCCGCTTGCCGCTGTCATCGGCAAACGGCGCCAGGCCCACCAACGCCGTCAGGCGCTTGCGGTCCAAGGTGCCCAGTTCGGGCAGGCGCCCCAGCAGCATCGTGACCGTGACTCGACCGACACCCGGCACGCTGTCCAACAGTTCGTACTTGGGCTGGTAGATCGTCGAGTCCTTCAAGCGACCGTCCAGATCCTTGTCGATCTCCTTGATCCGCTTATCCAGCCACTCGATGTGTTGCCGCACGCTCGTGCGTGCCACGTGCTTGACCGTGGACAAGCGGTTCTTCTCCTGCGCCCGCATGGTCACCAGCTGCGCTCGCCGATCCACCAGCTCGATGATCTCCTGCTGCGTCTCGCCCGGTAGCGCATACACCTGAGGACGAATGGCCTGTGCGAACCTGGCCAACACCTGAGCGTCCAGCCGGTCCGTCTTGGCAAGGACACCGGTCGCGCGGGCGAAGTCGCGCACCTTCTTGGGATTGACCACCGCCACGGCGATTCCAGCCGCGCACAGCTCACTCGCCAGCGCCGCCTCGAAGCCACCGGTGGCCTCCATCACCACCAGCGTGGGCCCCAGCTTCTTGAGCTGCGATACCAGCGCTGCTCGTCCAGACTCGTCGTTGTCCACTCGCGGCGACAACGCGCCAGACTTGTCGGCAGGCGCAGCGGGTACCTGAGCCAGGTCCAGCCACGCCTTGCAAACGTCAACACCGATGAAGATCTCTTCGCTCATGCCAGCGCCCTTCCTTGTGTTCGATACGGCCTCAATGGACCTCACAACCGTTCGGGCTGTCTGTTCATGACGAACCGAGGTCGGCCGCCACGACCCTCGCTCTCCCTCGGCATGGCGCCGAAGCGCCTACCCTGGGCTGGTCGGCCTGTGGCGGCCTGGGCGTACTTTGCTACATACAAGGGCAGGGGTGAGGGCCAGCGGCGTAGGCCCGCCACCACGCCTGAGGGACGTCAGGTTCCGTAAAGCTTCAACATCGCGTCCATGTTGATCCGCAGGCGGATCTCATGCGGCGCGAGGCTGGCCGTGATGGCCTGCGCCTGCAGGCGCGTGTCGCGCAGGACCGGCGCGGTCAGCGGCGTGCCGCTGCGCCCGAGCAGCGAGGCCACCATCGGGGCGTTGGCGCTGTGGCCGCGCTTGAGCACCATGCCTTCCTCGCCATTGGCCAGCCGCACCAGCGAACCCGGCGGATAGAGGCCGATCGCCTTGATCAGCGCGGCGCCGGCTTCGTCCGGTTGCTGGAGCTCGTCGAGGTACACCGCCCGTGCCGCCTGCGCCGCGGACAGCGGCCGGCGGCTGCGCCGCGGACTGAGCCGCGCGCCGTAGACGTCGGCGCGCCGGAGCAGTCGGGCCATCAGCTCGCCATCGGAACGGCCGGCCAGCGGTCCCGGCCCCGCGTCGTGATGCAGGCGGACAGCGGTCAGCCAGTCCTCGTCGTCGACGCCGATCAACAGCAGCGTCGCCGCCGCGCGATCGCCGTGGCCGGCGAGCTGCTCGCGCTGCGCCTCGCCGAGTGATTCCGGACGCATCGCGTGCTGGTCCTGCTGCGCGCCGCTGTCCAGGTTCATCGTCAGTGCCGCCAGGCCGAGCGTGCGGCGGCGGCCTTCGCCCCAGCCGAGCTGGCGCGTGGTCATCTCGACCAGCGCCAGCGACAGCAGCGCATGCCGCGCGCTGTACTGCAGCGGCTCCTGCCCGGCGTCGTGCACCAGCATCGCCAGCGACGCGTCCGGCTGCTGCGTCAGGCGCGCCAGCACCTTGTCGAGCAGCTCCGTCAGGCGCATCAGGAACTCCGGCCGCCGCGGATCGCGCAGCACCTGCTGCGCGTGCCACTGCAGGTCGGCCCAGATGGCGGTGTGCGCCGGTGCCGTCTGCTGCGGCACCGGCATCGGCCGGGTGGGCTTGTAGTCGGCGGTCGCGTTGGCCAGCGCCGACATCGAGGCGCCCTGCAGCATCATCGTGTCGAGCTTGTGGGCCAGGGCGCGCTGGTATTCGCGGGTCTCGTGCGCCTGCACCCAGGGGCCGCGGGCGAGCAGGTCGCGGACCTGCGGCGTGTCGGGCAGCGGATGCCCGGCGGCGAACAGCAGGTGTCCCGCCGCGTCGCGCAGCGAGAACGTCAGCACCTGTCCCACGCGCAGGCTGTTTGGAGGAAGTTGGACCAGATCCACGGTGCCTTCCCATCGACGTGTCGTCGTCTTGTCGTTGTGCCCGGGAGGATAGGGGCGCCGGAGGCGGGGCAAGGCAATACGGCACGAACAATCCAGGGCCGGATCGGTAGAATGCACGCTGTTCCCGCTCCCAGCAAGGCCGCACCCGCGCCCCTGCGGCGGCGGTGGTTTCCGAGGAGCGTTGCGACAGGTCCCGTCACCCGGGTGCCCGCCAGGCTCGGAACGGCGGTGTCGGACTCCCGGACGCCGCCTCACAACGGCGCTCACCGACCCGCGTTCCGCGGGGTTGCGGTGAGTTGCGCGGCCCCGTCTTTCGTCTCAGCTCGCGTCCCGACTCACGTCCAGCTCAGAAAAGCGCCGCCGCCATGTCCGCTTCGAATTCCTCCGCCCCGGCCTCCGCCTCCGACCTCTCCGCCGCCGCGCGCGCGACGTCCGTCGCCGTGCCGCCGATGAAGCTCTCCGGCCTGGAGCCGGTGAACATCGGCGCCGGCACGCTGTTCGTGAACATCGGCGAACGCACCAACGTCACCGGGTCCAAGGCCTTCGCGCGACTGATCCTGAACGGCGAGTTCGAGGCCGCGCTCAGCGTCGCCCGCCAGCAGGTCGAGAACGGCGCGCAGGTCATCGACATCAACATGGACGAGGCCATGCTCGACAGCAAGGCCGCGATGGTGCGCTTCCTCAACCTGATCGCCTCGGAGCCCGAGATCGCCCGCGTGCCGATCATGATCGACTCCTCCAAGTGGGAGGTGATCGAGGCCGGCCTGAAGTGCATCCAGGGCAAGGGCATCGTCAACTCGATCTCGCTGAAGGAAGGCGAGGCGGAGTTCCGCCGCCAGGCCAAGCTGATCCGCCGCTACGGCGCGGCCACGGTGGTGATGGCCTTCGACGAGACCGGCCAGGCCGACACCTACCAGCGCAAGATCGAGATCTGCACCCGCGCCTACCGGATGCTGGTCGATGAGATCGGCTTCCCGCCCGAGGACCTCATCTTCGACCCCAACATCTTCGCGATCGCCACCGGCATCGAGGAGCACAACAACTACGCCGTCGACTTCATCGAGGCGACGCGCTGGATCAAGCGCAACCTGCCCGGCGCGAAGGTCAGCGGCGGCGTGTCCAACGTGTCGTTCAGCTTCCGCGGCAACGAGCCGGTGCGCGAGGCCATCCACACGGTGTTCCTGTACCACGCGATCCAGGCGGGCATGGACATGGGCATCGTCAACGCCGGCATGGTCGGGGTGTACGACGAGATCCCCGCCGACCTGCGCGAGCGCGTCGAGGACGTGGTGCTGAACCGCCGCGAGGACTCGACCGAGCGGCTGCTCGAAGTCGCCGAGACGGTCAAGGGCGCCGCCAAGGACGACAGCGCCAAGCTGGCCTGGCGTGCGGGCGACGTCGGCGCGCGCCTGTCGCATGCGCTGATCCACGGCATCACCGATTTCATCGTCGAGGACACCGAGGAGGCCTGGCAGGGCATCCGCGCCGGCGGCGGCCGCCCGCTGCATGTGATCGAGGGTCCGCTGATGGCCGGCATGAACGTCGTCGGCGACCTGTTCGGCGCCGGCAAGATGTTCCTGCCGCAGGTGGTGAAGAGCGCGCGGGTGATGAAGTCCGCCGTCGCGCACCTGGTGCCCTACATCGAGGAAGAGAAGCGCCAGATGGCCGCCGCGGGCGCGGACGTGCGCTCCAAGGGCAAGATCGTCATCGCGACGGTGAAGGGCGACGTGCACGACATCGGCAAGAACATCGTCACGGTGGTCCTGCAGTGCAACAACTTCGAGGTCGTCAACATGGGCGTGATGGTCCCGTGCCAGGACATCCTCTCGAAGGCCAAGGTCGAGGGCGCGGACATCATCGGCCTGTCGGGCCTGATCACGCCCAGCCTGGAGGAGATGCAGTACGTCGCCGCCGAGATGCAGCGCGACGACTACTTCCGCATGAAGAAGATCCCGCTGCTGATCGGCGGGGCGACGACCAGCCGCGTGCACACGGCCGTCAAGATCTCGCCGCATTACGAAGGGCCGGTGGTCTATGTGCCGGACGCGTCGCGCTCGGTGGGCGTGTGCTCGGAACTGCTGTCCGACGAGCGCGCCACGCGCTTCATCGACGAGCTGAAGTCGGACTACGAGAAGGTCCGCGAGCTGCACGCCAACAAGAAGCAGACGCCGATGGTGACGCTGGCGCAGGCGCGAGCGAACAAGCATCGCGCCGACTTCACGAGCTACCAGCCGGCGGTGCCGCATTTCATCGGCCGGCGCCAGTTCCGCAACTACGACCTGGCCGAGCTCGCGCAGTGCATCGACTGGGGCCCGTTCTTCCAGACCTGGGACCTGGCGGGGCCGTTCCCGGCCATCCTCAAGGACGAGGTCGTCGGCACCGAGGCGCAACGCGTGTTCAGCGACGGCAAGCGCATGCTGCAGCGGCTGATCGAAGGCCGCTGGCTGACCGCCAGCGGCGTGATGGGCCTGTACCCCGCCGCGCAGGTGAACGACGACGACATCGAGATCTACAGCGACGAGTCGCGCACCGAGGTGCTGATGACCTGGCGCGGGCTGCGCATGCAGTCCGAGCGGCCGGTCGTCGACGGGGTGCGCCGGCCCAACCGCGCGCTGGCGGACTTCATCGCGCCCAAGGGCTCGGTGCCGGACTACATCGGGCTGTTCGCGGTCACCGCCGGCCTCGGCGTGGACAAGAAGGAGCAGCAGTTCATCGACGATCTGGACGACTACTCCGCGATCATGCTGAAGGCGCTGGCGGACCGCCTCGCCGAAGCCTTCGCCGAACGGCTGCACCAGCGCGTGCGGCTGGACCTCTGGGGGTATGCGGCGGACGAGACGCTCAGCAACGAGGAGCTGATCGCCGAGTCGTACCGCGGCATCCGCCCGGCGCCCGGCTACCCGGCCTGTCCGGATCACCTGGTCAAGCGGGACATGTTCCGCGTGCTCCAGGCCGAGGACATCGGCATGGCGCTCACCGAGGGCATGGCGATGACGCCGGCGGCCAGCGTGAGCGGCTTCTACCTGGCGCATCCGGAGGCGGCGTACTTCAACGTCGGCCGCATCGGGGACGACCAGGTGGCGGACTGGGCGGCGCGGATGGCGCTCGATCACCAGGACGCGCAGCGGGCGCTGGCGCCGCTGCTGGGCTGAAACGGACGCATCGACCGCAGATCCGGGCGGCGTAGGGCGACGTCGGGCGACGTGCCGGCGCAACGAAAACGGCAGGACGCGGCCTTGTCCTACAGGCCGCGTTTCACCCCTTTACAAACGGGACAGTTTTCGGCCCCCGCGACTTGTAACAGCGTGGCATTCTTCGCCCATCCCCCGTTGCTAGGGGAAAACCATAAGAGGTGAATCATGGCGTTGAATACCAATCAGAAGATCGCGGCTGGGGCCGTGGGAGCGACCGTGCTGGTCGTGGCGGCCTTCTTCGCAGGGCGTCAAGCGGCGCCGTCCATGCCCGACTCGCCGGTCGCGGCGACCGAGCAGCAGGGCAACATCGTCGACCGCAACGGCGCCAACGCCGCGGACGAATCCCGGGCGGCCCGCCGCTCCGGCGATGACGCCGTCCAGCCGCGCAACGACTCGCGTCGTGTCGCGCAGCAGCAGCCGTCGCGCGACGGCGGCTCCACCGGTTATGCGGACAACGCCGGCACGGGCGGGACGGCGCCGGCCGAAGCCCGCATCTGCGCGTCGTGCGCGACGGTGCTGTCGGTGCACACCGAGGCCCGCCAGGGTCAGGGCACCGGCATCGGCGTCGTCGGCGGCGCGGTGGTCGGCGGCCTGCTGGGCAGCGCGGTCGGTGGCGGCACCGGCAAGAAGATCGCCACGGTCGGTGGCGCGGTCGCGGGCGGCTACGCCGGCAACGAGATCGAGAAGCGCCAGCGCAGCACCACCGTGTGGGTGGTCAAGATGCGCAATGCCGACCAGAGCAACCGCACGATGACCTTCAGCCACGACCCGGGCGTGCAGAGCGGCGACGTCGTGCGCGCCAGCGAAGGTCAGCTGATCCGTCAGTAAAACGCCGCGCGGCGTCGCGCGAGCTCATCGACAACGCCGGCGATGCCGGCGTTGTCGTTTCTGGAACGGGCTCAGCCCTGCGGAGGCGAGGGTCAGTCGTTGCGCCCCGGCAGCGCCCGGCGCCACTGGATCGCTTCGGAGACATGCAGGGCCGTGATGACGTCGCTGTCCGCGAGGTCGGCGACGGTGCGCGCGATGCGCAGCACGCGGTGGAAGCTGCGCGCGGACCAGGCCAGCCGGGCTGCCGCACGATGGAGCATGGCCTCGCCCTCCGGCGACATGCCCAGATGGCCGTCGAGCTGTCCGGCGGCCAGCATCGCATTCGAGCACCCCTGGCGTCGAACGGCGCGGTCGCGCGCCGCGGCGACGCGAGCGGCGACTGCGGCGCTGGTTTCACCGTCCGCGGCGGCCGACAGGATGGCGGGGGAGAGGACCGGCACCTCCACCGTCAGGTCGATGCGGTCGAGCAGCGGACCCGACAGGCGGTTCTGATACCGCGTGACCTGGTCCGGTGAGCAGCGGCAGGCCTTGGTCGGATTGCCGAGATGTCCGCACGGGCAGGGATTCATGGCGGCGACGAGCTGGAATCGCGCCGGGAACTCCGCCTGATGCGCCGAGCGCGAGATGTGGACCCGACCGGTCTCCAGCGGCTCGCGCAGGGCCTCCAGCGACATGCGCTGGAACTCGGGCACTTAGCTTTGTGCAGCGCTAGGTTGTCAAAGCAGCCCTGGGGAAGGGGGCTAGGGGCCTGATTTCTAGACCTAGTTCTAAGCGGTCAAGCGCCACGCCCCTCGCCCGATGACCTCGGTGCTTGCGTTGCGAGCCAAGACAACAGATGTGGGCCGGAATGACGATAAGTTCTTCAGGCAAATCACATCGTTCAGGACGACGCCCGACACGTCGTCTTCGTGGACTATCGGGACAACGGAATCTGCTTGAATGCCTCGCCGAGGAATCCAAACTTCCGGATGAATAGCGCGGCAATCTTTGTGTCCGCGGTTGCGAAGAATATCTGCCTATTTGAATTTACTGCCAAATCTCGCAGATAGTCCAAGAAGGAAAGTGCGTTGAGGTCATCAATATGGGCGATTGGGTCGTCGATGAGTATGACCGGAGGAGCTGCTTCGGCTGTGCGATTCATTGCCAAGAATACAGATAGAGCGAACGCGGCGCGTTGCCCTGTGCTTACTTGTTGAAGGTTTCTCGTCTGGTTTGTCGCGACCGTTCGTAGGAGGGTCCCATCGCTGCCGACATATTCATACTCGTTTGGGGCGTGAATGCGGCTAAAAATCTCATTGATTTGAGTGCCGATGGCAAGCAGAGATTCTTTGGTCGCATGTTCAATTGAGCATTCCAGCAGCAGTGCATCCAAAGTCTCGGCAGCCGTGCGGAGGTTTTTGACTCGTGATTTGGCCGCGTTCGACTGGTTAGTTAGCCGCTCAATGCTGGAACTCAGTGCGATGATAGTCTGCGACGATGTGCTTTCAGCTTTTGCTGCCTCCAAAGTCTGAGCCAGCAGGATGGACGCCGAAACTAGACCATTGGAGATTTCCGCTAATTTTTGATGCGCGTCAATTTCGACCATGCGCAACAGGGAGGCCAGGCGATTCTGAACTGCAGTTGTCTCCTGGAGCAAGATTTGGAGTCCACCAAATCCACTATCCCTGTTCGCGCGGGTGGACCACGAATCGCTCAGTACAGCCGTCAGTTGAAGCTGTAACTCACCTTCTGCCTCGCGTTGGCGTTGAAGGGATTGAGTTTGCACTTGCTTCGACGCTGCGGCGCCGAGCAAAAGGGTCTGCTTCAGGGATTCAACGTTTGAACGGTCATAAATCTCGTCAACAGTGCCTACGAGTACAGAGGCTTTTGACAGAAGAAGGTCATGTTCGTTCGAAGACAACCCGGAGTTTGATAGCTGCGTCCAATCCTTCTCCGCTGCCTGGAGTTCATCGTCTGCTTGCGTCAGCTCAGCTTTAAGTTTGACTATCGTCCGAGGAAGTTCAGCACACTCGGCGTCGGGAGGGATGCCAAGGAACTCAGCTGCACTCGTAATGAAGTTGAAGAACTTGACCCACCCCTGAAAGTATTCGACGTCCTTGCGCGCGTTAAGCAAGCTTTCCGAAACCAAGGAAAGTTCGGCCGGCTGCTCGAGCGCAACTGTGATGTTGGCAATCAGACTGGCAAGTTCGCTGGGCTGATATTTGGCGCGACAGATGGGGCAGTCGTCCGGGGGTGTCCCGAGTTCAAAGACGCCTGCGCCGCCGTCTGTAGCTGACGGGCCGCCTCTGCACGCATGGCCGCCTGCTTGCCAAACGCCGCGGCCTGCTTTTCAAGGCTCACAACTTGAGCTTCCGCGTTTTGCAGGTTTAACCGCGCTTCGCGCAACGCGGTTTCCAGCGAGATTCCTGCGTACTCCTCGGGCACTTCTGGAGTTTCGGCAGCAGCGTATCGCCCGAGCTTGCCAAGCGCCTTATCAGCATTGACCTTCGCTGCCTGGTATCGAGCGAGCGTGGTCGCATAACCCGCGCTCAGATAAGTGAGCCATCGGTCGAGCACTCCTGCTGTCTGTTCATCGCGTAGCGCCGCGTCACCGTGCTCTTTGGAGGACTTCGCACTTTCGACGCGAGTCAGTTCCAACGGCTTGGCGGCCTCGTGAGCCTTCCGGACGACATCGAAGCGCGCCGAAAGCGCGGCCGGGCTTGTGGCGCCGACGCCGGCGGATAGGACGCCTTCAAGGTGGCCAATGCTCTCTTGCAGGCTGCCACTCTCTTCTTGTGTTGGGAGCGGGCCTGCAGGCGGTGCTGCCTTCCACTTCAGTGCAACCAGGGCGGCACGGAAGGCGTCTGCGAGGGCCTTGCTGTTTGACGGACGACCTTGGACTTCCTTGAGCTGGAGCTGGGCCTCGGTGAGCTTTGTGGTGAGGTCATCGGCGCGAAGCTCCGCGCCAGTGAGCGCAGTTGTGACCTCTGGAGCGAGCTTCGAGAGGTAGTCCGATATCCCGGACGCGTCAGAGCCAACCAGCAGTCGGCCCAGGTCGCCCGGGATGTCGAGCGCGTCTGCGCTCGAGTCAGTTGCCAGACGGAAGGCCGCATCGGTGTCGAGGAAGTTGAACCGGGTGAATGCGTCAAGAATCCGGTTTGTCCGTTGCTCGTTTCGGTTGTACCAGCTGATGCAACGTGCCCGAATGCGCGCTGCGTCAGTTGGCGAGGCGATTGGAGTCACACCGCCGACCAGCGTGCCGGAAATCTTGGGGCTGCCTGAGGTGCCGGGTCTGCGGTTGTAGCCGCAATAGAAGTGCTCAATGGCCTCAAGCAGGGAGGTCTTGCCAGTGCCGTTGGGCCCGACGATGAGCGTCACTTGGCCAAACGTGTAGGTTTGACCGTCATGCACTGGGCGGAACTTGTCGATGGAAATTCGCTCCAACCAAGTGCGTGCGAGGGGCCTATCCGCGTCAACTAAGGCCACCACCTTCTCTGCCACAGGCACGCGTGCAACGGTTCCTGAACCGATGCGCTCGACGACGTCCTTCCGAGTCGGCTTGTCGAGAAGTTCGTCTAGTCCAACGGCGCTGAGCCGCTTCTCCCACTCGGCAACGACGTTGTAGTCCTTGTCGGCGGTACCGGGCGTGAAGCGAAGGGGCCTATTGCGAAAGAGTCGACGCAGCCCGAATGCGGGTAAACACCTAGGTGAAAATCTTCCTGGGAGAACGCCGAAGACAAGACTTGGACGCAGCCAGTCCGCATTGCCCGCCGCCCGCGGCGCTCTCTTCGTACATGCCATGACGACGCTTCCGCAAGTTGTGAGATGTACGCCATGCGCTGCCTGGGCTTTTGACAGTCGTCAAGCGTCGTTGAACGGTTAAGTTGCGATGGGGCAGGGTTAAGTTGTTGTTCGAGAACAAGAAAGTCGCCTTCACGGCGAATTGACAAGAGAGCCAGAAAAGCTAAGGACGGCGCTCGTCGAGGAACAGCACGCCGTGCTGCGCGAGCGTGATCTCGCCTGGCCGAGGGGCGAGCCGCCGCCGATCATCGCCGCGGCCGAGGCGCTGTGATGCGGCGCGCGGAAGGCCCGCTGCGCCCACATCGATGGACGGAACTGTCCGTTGGCGCTGAGCAGCGCGGCGGACTCCAGCGCCTCCGACTCCGACAGCGGCGGCAACAGCGTCGGCAGCCGCTGCGCCAGCATCGACTTGCCGGTGCCGGGCGGGCCGACCAGCAGGATGCTCAGTCCGCCCGCCGCAGCGATTTCCAGCGCGCGTTTCGGTCCAGACTGCCCCTTGATATCGCGCAGGTCGAGCGGCGTCTCGCCACGCGGTGGCGGATCGCGCTGCACGCGCGGAAGAGGCGCCTCGCTGCGCGCCTGCAAGGCGTTCACGAGATCAAGCAGGTGAGCCGCCTCACGCACGACGAGCCCTTGCACCAACGCCGCCTCATCGGCGCAGCCGCGTGGCAGCACCAGCTCCCGATCGAGCTTGGCGGCGCGCAGCGCGAGCGCCATCGCCAGTGCGCCCTTGACCGGCCGCAACTCGCCGGACAGTCCGAGCTCGCCAGCGCATTCGATGTTCGCGAGCATGTCCGCGTCGATCTGCCCGCTCGCGGCCAGCAGCCCGAGCGCGATCGGCAGGTCGAAGCGCGCGCCTTCCTTCGGCAGGTCGGCGGGCGACAGATTGACGGTGATCCGCTTGTTCGCAGGGAACTCCAGCCCGCTGCTCTGCAGCGCCGCGCGCACGCGTTCGCGGGATTCCTTGACCTCGAGGTCCGCGAGTCCCACCAGCGTGAAGCTCGGCAGCCCGTTGGCCAGATGCACTTCCACTTCGACCGCAGCAGCCGACAGACCATCCAGCGCGCGGCTGTGGATGATGGAGAGGGACATCGCCATGAGATGTCGCCTCGCTTCAGCGGTGGGGCAGGCCCCGGCGCACGGTCACGTCGCTCCGGCTTTCATGCATTCCGTCGCCCGCCATTCGAAGCCCTTCCGCACTCGTTCGGTTCATGAGCTCCGCAGTGTCCGCAGCGAACGATTTCACGGCTAGCACCCTGTTGGGGCGTTTCAAGGGTTAACCAATCCCCGGTTCGCGCATGCATTTGGTGCGCTTTGATGCGTGACGGGGCGGGATCGGCAACCGTTCGTCGCGTTGTGAGCCGGAATGGGGCCCTGTCGGGGGAGGCTGCGCTTTCGGGATTGCTTGGCACAAAAGCTGCAAAGCCTCGTCCGGAAAGCAGTCGCCCAGAGTCGCCCCAAACAATCAGGAGCCCCCGCGCATGAAGTCCATCGCCGTCGTCCGCGCCGCAGCCGTCGCCGCCATTGCCGCCATCGCCCTCCCGGCGCTGGCGCAGGAGGCCAATCCGCTGTCCTTCAACGTCAGCGTCACCTCCGACTACCGCTACCGCGGCATCTCGCAGACGCGCCTCAAGCCCGCCCTGCAAGGCGGTGTCGACTACGCCCATTCGAGCGGCTTCTACATCGGCGCCTGGGCCTCCACCATCAAGTGGATCAAGGACGCCGGCGGCGACGCCGACATCGAGATCGACACCTACGCCGGCTACAAGACCGAGGTCGGCGGCGGCTTCACCGTCGACGTGGGCTTCCTGCGCTACAACTACCCGAGCAACAAGCTCGAGACCAGCGCCAACACCAACGAGCTGTACGGCGCCGTCTCCTACGGCCCCGCGACGCTGAAGTACTCCCACTCGCTCAGCAACCTGTTCGGTTTCGCCGACTCCAAGCAGAGCGGCTACCTCGACCTGAGCGCCACCTTCGACGTCGGCGGCGGCTTCTCGCTGACCCCGCACGTGGGCCACCAGAAGGTCAAGAACAACAGCGCGGCCAGCTACACCGACTACGCGGTCACGGTGAACAAGGACTGGTCCGGCTTCACCTTCGGGGCCGGCTTCGTCGCCACCAACGCCGAAGGCTACATCGGTGGCAAGAACAAGGACCTCGGCAAGAACGGCGTGGTCGTGTCCGTCAAGAAGGTCTTCTGAGGAGCTACGAATGAAACTGATCACTGCCGTCATCAAGCCCTTCAAGCTGGATGAAGTGCGCGAGGCGCTCAGCGCCATCGGCGTCCAGGGGCTGACCGTCACCGAGGTCAAGGGCTTCGGCCGCCAGAAGGGCCACACCGAGCTGTACCGCGGCGCGGAGTACGTCGTCGACTTCCTGCCCAAGGTGAAGATCGAGGCCGCGGTCTCCGACACCGTCGTGGAGCAGGTCATCGAGGCGATCGAGAACGCCGCCCGCACCGGCAAGATCGGGGACGGCAAGATCTTCGTCTCCCCGCTGGACCAGGTGATCCGCATCCGCACCGGCGAGACCGGTCAGGACGCGCTCTGAGCACGCCGCTTCCCCAAGACCCAACGAAAAGAGTCCGCAACATGAAGAAACTACTCGCCTGCCTGGCCTTGGCCGCGGCAGCCTTCACCAGCCTGGCCCCCGCGGCCATGGCGCAGGAGGCGGCCTCCGCCCCCGCCGCCATCGCCAGCGAGACCACCGCCCAGGCGCCCGCGCCGTCGGCCCCGGTCGCCGATGCCGCCGCGCCTGCCGCCTCGGCTCCCGCCGATGCGGCCTCTGCCGCCGCCGCGCCCGCGCCCGTCATCAACAAGGGCGACACCACCTGGATGATGGTCTCCACCCTGCTGGTGATCATGATGACGGTGCCGGGTCTTGCCCTGTTCTACGGCGGCCTGGTCCGCAGCAAGAACATGCTGTCGGTGCTGATGCAGGTGATGGTCACCTTCTCGCTGATCGTCGTGCTGTGGGCCCTGTACGGCTACAGCCTGGCGTTCACCGAAGGGAACAAGTTCATCGGTGGCTTCGACCGGCTGTTCATGAAGGGCATCTGGGACAACGTCGCCGGCACCTTCGCACCGGGCGCGACCTTCAGCAAGGGCGTCTACATCCCCGAGATCGTGTTCGCCGCCTTCCAGGCGACCTTCGCCGGCATCACCTGCTGCCTGATCGTCGGCGCCTTCGCCGAGCGCATCAAGTTCAGCGCGGTGCTGCTCTTCATGGTGATCTGGTTCACCTTCAGCTACACGCCGATGGCCCACATGGTCTGGTTCTGGATGGGCCCGGACGCCTACTCCTCCGCCGCCGTCGTCGATGAGATGAACGGCAAGGCCGGTCTGCTCTGGCAGTGGGGCGCGCTGGACTTCGCCGGCGGCACCGTGGTGCACATCAACGCCGCGGTCGCGGGCATCGTCGGCGCCTTCATGGTCGGCAAGCGCATCGGCTACGGCAAGGAAGCGTTCACGCCGCACAGCCTGACGCTCACGATGGTCGGTGCCTCGCTGCTGTGGGTGGGCTGGTTCGGCTTCAACGCCGGCTCCGCGCTGGAAGCCAACGGCTTCGCCGCGCTGGCCTTCATCAACACGCTGTTCGCCACCGCCGCCGCGGTGCTGGCCTGGTGCGTCGGTGAAGCGCTGCTCAAGGGCAAGGCCTCCATGCTGGGTGCCGCCTCGGGTGCCGTGGCCGGTCTGGTCGCGATCACGCCGGCTGCCGGCAACGTCGGCATCGGCGGCGGTCTGGTGATCGGCCTGGTCGCCGGCTTCGCCTGCCTGTGGGGCGTGTCGGGTCTGAAGAAGCTGCTGGGTGCGGACGACTCGCTGGACGTCTTCGGTGTCCACGGCGTGGGCGGCATCGTCGGCGCGCTGCTGACCGGTGTCTTCAACAGCCCGAGCCTGGGCGGCCCGTCGGCCGTCGGCGACTGGGTGACGGCCGCGACCATCGCGCCGGACGCCTACTCGATCGGCACGCAGGTCTTCACGCAGCTGAAGGCGGTCCTGCTGACCGTCGTGTGGTCGGGCGTGGTCTCGGTGATCGCGTTCAAGGTCGTCGACCTGGTGATCGGACTGCGCGTCTCCGAAGAGGAAGAGCGCGAGGGCCTGGACATCTCGTCGCACGGCGAGACCGCCTATCACAAGTGATCCCCGCCGGACCCCAAGGCCCGCATCCCGCGAGCCTCACTGGGGCCGGCATGATGCCGGGGGTTCCCGGAGGGACGCCCCCTGCATCGTGGAGTGCCCGCGCTCGACGAGCGCAGGCGGAGACTCCCGAGTACCACCGAGTTCCTGCAATGTTCAAGCCGCCCTTCGGGGCGGCTTTTTCGTCGGTGCCTCCCCATAATCCGCCGCCATGAACCTCCGCTTTGTCGAAGCCTTCCACTGGGCCGCCTCGCTGCGCAGCATCACGCGCGCGGCGGAGAAGCTGCACATCACGCAGTCCGCGCTGTCGAGCCGGATCGCGACGCTGGAGGAGGAGCTCGGCGTCGTGCTGCTGGACCGGCGCGACAAGCAGTTCCGCCTGACCGTCGCCGGCCAGCGCTTCCAGACCTTGGCGCAGCGGCTGCTCGACGTGCAGCGGCAGGTGAAGGAGGAGATGGGCGGGACCGGCGGCGCGGGCCGGCCGACGGTGCTGCGCATCGGCGCGATCGAGTCGGTGGTGCACAGCTGGCTCACCGGCTGGCTGCAGGCGATGCGCACGGCCACGCCGGACTTCGAGCTCGAGCTGACGGTGGAGACCTCGCCGGTGCTGGTCGACCAGGTGCGGCGGGGCGCGCAGGACCTGGTCTTCGCAGCGATCCCCGCGGCCGATGCCGGCGGCGTGCGTACCCGGGCGATGGCCTCGATGCCGATGGGTTTCGTCGGCCGATCCGACCTGCACACCAAACGCCGCTACGGACTGTCGGACCTGGCCGGCCACGACCTGCTGACCTTCCAGCGCGGCTCGCAGCCGCACCAGGCGCTGCTGCAGATGTTCCAGGAGTCGGGCCTGCCGCTGCCGCGCGTGCATGCGATCTCGTCGATCTCGGCGATGGTGCAGCTGGTGGAGGGCGGCTTCGGCATCGCGACGCTGCCGGTGGCCGTGGCGGAACAGCTCGCGAAGCGGACCGCGCTGCGGGTGCTGCGCAGCGACACCGACCTGGTGCCGCTGCCGATCCACGCGAGCTACCGAGAGGATCCGAGTTCGCAGCTGACGGAGTCGGTCCTCGACTCCGCGCTGGATCACGTCGCGCGGCACGGCGCGGGGAAGGCGTCCGGCGGGTCTTCCGGGAAAGCCCGCATGGCATCGGCGACGTCTCGACGCTAAGCGGAAGTGCTGTTGTCGTCATCGAAAAAATCGATGAACGAACGCGGAAAATTTCCGTTGGATCGCGGGGCCGGGGGACTTCCACAATCCGCCCCATCGTCAGACAGCCCCCGCGATCCCGCCATGAGCCACCCGACCGATCCCCTCGATCCCGACGCGTCGTCCAGCGCGCTGGACGTCCGACTCGCCGCGCGGCGCGGCGGCTTCACCGGCCACACCAGCGGGCTGGCCAGCGAGTTCGTGCAGGCGAATCTCGCGATCCTGCCGGCGGCGCTCGCCGCGGACTTCCGTCGCTACTGCGCACTGAACCCGCAGGCCTGCCCGCTGCTCGGCGTGACCGAACCGGGTGACGCGACGTTGGCGGCGCTCGGTGCCGACCTGGATCTGCGCACCGACGTGCCGCGCTACCGCGTGTGGCGGGACGGCGAGCTCGTCGACGAGCCCACCGACGTGACCCGCTGGTGGCGCGACGATCTGGTCGCCTTCGTCATCGGCTGCTCGTTCTCGTTCGAGCATGCGCTGCTGGCCGAGGGCATTCCGCTGCGCCATGTCGAGCAGGGGCGCAACGTCGCGATGTACCGCACCAGCATAGCGACCACGCCGGCCGGCGTCTTCCGCGGGCCGACGGTCGTGTCGATGCGGCCGCTGACCGCCGCCGATGCGATCCGCGCGGTGCAGATCACCTCGAAGCTGCCGCAGGTGCATGGTGCGCCGCTGCATCTGGGCGATCCGTCGCGCATCGGCATCGGCGACATCGCCCGTCCCGACTACGGCGACGCCGTCGACATCCGCGACGACGAGCTGCCGGTGTTCTGGGCCTGCGGCGTCACGCCGCAGTCGGCGATCGCCACGGCGCGCCCGCCCTTCTGCATCACGCATGCGCCGGGGCACATGCTCGTGACCGACCTGCTCAACCGCGATCTGATCGCGGCCTGATCGCGGCCTGATCGACGCACCCGACCGACACCTGGAAAGAGGAACGACGCCATGTGGCTCAGAGACACCACGCCGACCGAGCGGCGCACCCTGGTCGCAACCTTCGCCGGCTACGGCGTCGACGGGTTCGACTACATGATCTACACCTTCCTGATCCCCACGCTGATCGCGGCCTGGGGCATGAGCAAGGGCCAGGCCGGCGCGATCGCCACGGGCGCGCTGCTGACCTCGGCCGTCGGCGGATGGGCGGCAGGCGTGCTCGCGGACCGGTTCGGCCGCGTGCGCGTGCTGCAGTGGACGGTGCTGTGGTTCGCGCTGTTCACCTTCCTGAGCGGTTTCACCACCTCCTTCGAGCAGCTCTTCTTCACCCGCGCGATGCAGGGCTTCGGCATGGGCGGCGAGTGGGCCGTCGGCTCGGTGCTGATCGCCGAGACGATCAAGGCGAAGCACCGCGGCAAGGCCGCCGGACTGGTGCAGAGCAGCTGGGCCATCGGCTGGGCGGCGTCGGCGGTGGCGTTCTGGGGGCTGTACTCGGTGCTGCCGCCGGAGACCGCGTGGAAGGTGCTGTTCTGGATCGGCATCCTGCCGGCGGTGCTCATCCTCTACATCCGCCGCAATCTCGACGAACCGCCGGTCTACCTGGCCGAGCAGGCGCGCGCCAAGGCCCGCGGCGAGCGCGCCAGCTTCCTGCGGATCTTCTCGCCGGCCCTGCTGCGCAACACGGTGCTCGCCAGCCTGCTGGCCACCGGCATGCAGGGCGCGTACTACTCGGTGACGACCTGGCTGCCGACCTTCCTCAAGACCGAGCGCCACCTCTCGGTGCTGGGCACCAGCGGCTACCTGCTGGTGCTGATCGCGGGTTCCTTCGCCGGCTACCTGACCAGCGCCTGGCTCTGCGATGCGATCGGGCGGCGCCGCTGCTTCATCCTGTTCGCGCTGATGGGCGGGATCCTGGTGCTGGCCTACACCCAGATGCCGATCACCGACGGCCTGATGCTGGTGCTGGGGTTCCCGCTGGGCTTCTTCCTGTCGGGCATCTTCTCGGGCATGGGCGCCTTCCTGTCGGAACTGTTTCCCAGCGACGTGCGCGGGTCGGGCCAGGGCTTTTGCTACAACATCGGACGGGCGCTCGGCGCCGCCTGTCCCGCGCTGATCGGCAGCTTCAGCACGCAATACCCGCTGGGGCAGACCCTGGGATGGATGGCGGCGCTCTGCTACGGCCTGGTGATCGTCGCGGCGCTGGCGCTGCCCGAGACCCGGGGGCGTGAACTCGCGCCCGCGCCGGCCTGACAGGCGCGCGTGCCATCGAAGACCCCTCGACCCTCTTCCGACGACCTTCAGATTTCTGGACTTCACGATGCAAGCCACCTCTTCGTCCGATCGCTCCCTCGATCGCTGGCAGTTCTGGATCGATCGCGGCGGCACCTTCACCGATCTGGTCGGACGCGCACCGGACGGCACGCTGCAGACGCTCAAGCTGCTGTCGGAGAACCCCGAGCACTACCGCGATGCCGCGGTCGAAGGCATCCGCCGCCTGCTCGGACTGAAAGCCGGCGAGCCGATCACGGCCGACCGCGTCGACTGCGTCAAGATGGGCACCACCGTCGCGACCAACGCGCTGCTGGAGCGCCGCGGCGACCGCACGCTGCTGGTGACGACGCGCGGCTTCCGCGACGCGTTGCGCATCGCGACGCAGGCACGGCCCAAACTGTTCGAGCGGCACATCCAGCTGCCCGAGCTGCTGTACGAGCGCGTCGTCGAAGCCGATGAGCGCGTCGACGCGCAGGGCCGCGAGATCGAGCCGCTGGACGAAGCCGCATTGCGCGTCGAACTGCTATCAGCGTTCGACGCGGGCCTGCGCGCCTGCGCCATCGTGTTCCTGCACGGCTGGCGCGCGCCGAATCACGAACTCGCCGCCAAGCGCCTGGCGCAGGAGACCGGCTTCACGCAGATCTCCGTCTCGCACGAAGTCAGCCCGCTGATGAAGCTGATCCCGCGCGGGGACACGACCGTCGTCGACGCCTACCTGAGTCCGATCCTGCGCCGCTACGTCGACCAGGTCGCGGCCGAGATGCCCGGCGTGCGGCTGTTCTTCATGCAGAGCTCCGGCGGCCTGACCGAGGCGAGCCGCTTCCAGGGCAAGGACGCGATCCTCAGCGGCCCGGCCGGCGGCATCGTCGGCATGGTGCGGACGGGCGAGGCGGGCGGCCACGACCGGTTGATCGGCTTCGACATGGGGGGCACCTCGACCGACGTCAGCCACTTCGCCGGCGAGTTCGAGCGCGCCTTCGACACCGAGGTCGCCGGCGTGCGCATGCGCGCGCCGATGATGAGCATCCACACGGTGGCGGCGGGCGGCGGCTCGGTGATCGCCTTCGACGGCGCGCGGCTGCGCGTCGGACCGGCTTCGGCCGGCGCGAATCCCGGTCCCGCGAGCTACCGCCGCGGCGGCCCGCTCGCGACGACCGACGCCAACGTGATGCTGGGCCGCATCCAGCCGGCCCATTTCCCGAAAGTCTTCGGGCCGGGTGCGGACGAGCCGCTCGACGGCGCGGTCGTGAAGGCGCGATTCGACGAGCTCGCGGGCCAGATGTCCGCCGCGGGCAAGCCGATGACCGCGGAGGACGCTGCCGCGGGCGCGCTGCAGATCGCCGTCGGCGCGATGGCGAACGCGATCAAGCGGATCTCGGTCGCGCGCGGCTACGACGTCACCGGCTACACGCTGCAATGTTTCGGCGGCGCGGGCGGCCAGGCGGCCTGCCTGGTCGCGGATGCGCTCGGCATGACGCGCATCCTGGCGCATCCGTTCGCCGGCGTGCTCAGCGCCTACGGCATGGGCCTGGCCGACCAGACCGCGATGCGCGAGGCCTCGATCGAGCGCGCGCTCGATGCCGGCGGCCTGTCCGCCGCGCGCGAGACGGCGGCGGCGCTGGCGGCGCAGGCCGGCGGCGAACTCGAGTCGCAAGCCGTTCCCGCCGGTGCATTGCGCACGATCGCGCGGGCGCAGGTCCGCTACCAGGGCACCGACACGGCGCTGACCTGCCCGCTGCCGCTCGACGGATCGGCGCCGGCGGCCATCGCCACGATCCGCGAGGCCTTCGAGCAGGCCTATCGCCGCCGCTTCGCCTTCCTGATGCCGGACCGCGCGCTGGTGATCGAGGCCGTCTCGGTCGAGGCGCTGGCCGCCGGTGCGTCGCTGGAGGCGCCGGTCGAGGCCGCGATCGCGAGCGGGCACCATCCCGAACCGCTGGAGCGGGTCCGCATGTACTGCCTTGCGGACGAGCAGCCGGCCGGTTGGCGCGATGCCGAACTGCACCATCGCGAATCGCTGCGTCCGGGCGCCCGCATCGACGGCCCGGCCATCGTCGCCGAGCGCAACGCGACGACGGTCGTCGACGCCGGCTGGCGTGCCGAACTGCAGCCCTCGGGCGACCTGCTGCTGACCCGGATTCGAGAGCGCGTCCACACGCGCGCGCTCGGCACCGAGGCCGACCCGGTCGTGCTGGAGGTCTTCAACAACCTCTTCATGAACATCGCCGAGCAGATGGGCCTGCGGCTCCAGAACACGGCCCATTCGGTCAACATCAAGGAGCGGCTGGACTTCAGCTGCGCGCTGTTCGACGCGCAAGGCCAGCTGATCGCCAACGCGCCGCACATGCCGGTGCACCTGGGCTCGATGAGCGAATCGATCCGCTCCGTCATCGCGCGCAACCCGGCCATGCACCGCGGGGATGTCTACGTGCTCAACGACCCGTACCACGGCGGCACCCATCTGCCGGATATCACCGTCGTGACGCCGGTCTTCCTGGACGAGGGCGACACGACGCCCGGCTTCTTCGTCGCCAGCCGTGGCCACCATGCCGACATCGGCGGCATCACGCCGGGATCGATGCCGCCGTTCTCGAAGGACATCACCGAGGAGGGCGTGCTGATCGACAACTTCCAGCTGGTCGAGCAGGGCCGGCTGCGCGAGGCCGAGCTGCAGGCGCTGCTGCGCGCCGGTCCGCATCCGAGCCGCAACCCGGCGCAGAACCTGGCCGACCTGCGCGCGCAGGTGGCGGCCAACGAGAAGGGCGTGCAGGAGCTGCAGACGATGGTCACGCAGTTCGGCCGCGCGACCGTCGAGGCCTACATGCAGCACGTGCAGGACAACGCCGAGGCCTCGGTGCGGCGCGTGATCTCGGTGCTGAAGGACGGCAGCTTCACGCTGCCGCTGGACAACGGCGCCCGCATCCAGGTCGCGGTGACGGTGGACGCCGAGGCGCGCCGCGCGACGGTCGACTTCACCGGCACCAGCGCGCAGCAGCCCAACAACTTCAACGCGCCGAAGTCGATCACGATGGCGGCGGTGCTCTACGTGTTCCGCACGCTGGTCGACGACGCGATCCCGCTGAACGCCGGCTGCCTGAAGCCGATCGACGTGATCGTGCCCGAAGGCTGCATGCTCAATCCGCGATTCCCGGCGGCGGTGGTCGCCGGCAACGTGGAGACCTCGCAATGCGTGACCAACGCGCTGTACGGTGCGCTCGGCGTGATGGCGGCGGGCCAGTGCACGATGAACAACTTCACCTTCGGCGACGCGACGCACCAGTACTACGAGACGATCTCGGGCGGCTCCGGCGCCGGACCCGGCTTCGCCGGCACCTCGGTCGTGCAGACGCACATGACGAACTCGCGGCTGACCGATCCCGAGGTGCTGGAGTTCCGCTTCCCGGTGCGGCTGGACAGCTATGCCTTTCGTCAGGGGTCCGCGGGCGCCGGCCGCTGGCCCGGCGGGGAGGGCGGCGAGCGCCGCGTCCGCTTCCTGACGCCGATGACGGCCTCCATCCTGAGCAACGGGCGCACTTCCGGCGCCTTCGGCATGGCCGGCGGGCAGGCGGGGGCGGTCGGGGAGAACCTCGTCGAGCGCGTCGACGGCCGGATCGAGGCCCTGGGCCACATCGGCCAGGTGGAGATGGCGCCGGGGGACGTCTTCGTCATCCGCACGCCCGGCGGGGGAGGGTACGGCAGTTTTTGAGGCCCCCTTGAGATGAGGCGAGTAACCCCAATGTGGGCGTGCCTAGAATCGGAACACCGCCCCCCGGCTGTCCAGGCGCCCGCTCATCATGGTCCCTCACCTCATCACCGCCCTGACCGGGCCCATCAATGAACTGGAGCAGCGCGTGCTCGAGTCGATGCCGGCGATCGAACGCTGGTTCCGGCTCGAGTGGATGGAGCACACGCCGCCGTTCTACACCTCGGTGGACCTGCGCAACGCCGGCTTCAAGCTGGCGCCGGTGGACACCAACCTGTTCCCGGGCGGCTTCAACAACCTGACGCCCGAGATGCTGCCGCTGGCGGTCCAGGCGGCGATGGCGGCGATCGAGAAGATCTGCCCCGAGGCCAAGAACCTGCTGCTGGTCCCGGAAGCGAAGAACCGCGGCAGCTTCTACCTGTCCAACCTGGCGACGCTGGTCCGCATCTTCTCGATGGCGGGGCTGAACGTGCGGCTGGGCTCGCTGGACGAGTCGGTCAAGGAACCGACGACGGTCGCGCTGCCGGACGGCAACTCGCTGACGCTGGAGCCGCTGGTCCGCCAGCGCTCGCGGCTGATGCTCAAGGACTTCGATCCCTGCACCATCCTGCTGAACGACGACCTGTCGGCCGGCACGCCGGACGTGCTCAAGCATCTGCATGAGCAGTACCTGCTGCCGCCGCTGCATGCCGGCTGGGCGCAGCGCCGCAAGAGCCAGCACTTCCGCGCCTACGAGGAAGTCTCCAAGAAGTTCGCGAAGCTGCTGGGCATGGACCCGTGGCTGATCTATCCGCATTCGGTCGCGGTGGACGGGCTGGACTTCACGACCGGTGCCGGCCTGGACGCGCTGCAGGCGCAGGTCGACGCGACGCTGACGCGCACGCGCCGCAAGTACAAGGAATACGGCATCCAGGAGAAGCCCTTCGTCGTCGTCAAGCCGGACGCCGGCACGCACGGCCTGGGCGTGATGACGATCCGCGACGCGAAGGACCTGGACGCGCTCGCGATCAAGGCGCGCGACAAGCTGGCCAGGCTGGAAGGCGTGCCGGCGCTGTCGCAGGTGCTGGTGCAGGAAGGCGTCGTGACGCACGAGCGCATGCACGAGGCCGTGGCCGAGCCGGTCGTCTACATGATGGACCGCTACGTCGTCGGCGGCTTCTATCGCATCCACGCCGACCGCGCCGAGGATGAGAACCTCAACGCACCGGGGTCCAGCTACGTGCCGCTGGCCTTCGCGCATTCGTCGCACCTGCCCGCCCCCGGCGAGAAGCCCGGCGCCAGCGCGCCCAACCGGTTCTACATGTACGGCGTGATCGGCCGCCTCGCGATGCTCGCGGCGAGCTACGAGCTGGAAACGACCGATCCGGACGCCGAGGACTACGCCTGAGTCGAGCGGGGGCGCGGCGCTCCGGCCCCGCGGCCCTGGTCCTGGCTCGGATCCGGCGGGTCAGATCTTGCCGGCGCAGGCGCCGGCCGCCGTCACCAGCAGCTGCCTGAAGCGGTCCACCGCCTCGACCTGCGTGTCGGGCAGGTGCCAGACGCTCATCGGGCCGAGCCCGAGGTCCACCGTGTGCGGCAGGATCACGACCACGCCGCGCTGGGCGGCGGTCATCGCCATGTCGTGCGGCATCACCGCGACCAGCGGCATCTCGCGCATCAGGCGCAGCGCGAGCAGTGCGTCGCCGCTCTCGATCAGGTCGGCCGGCGGCGGGAGCCCCATCTCCTGCCAGAGCCGGTCCATCAGCAGGCGCGTGCGCGTGCCCGGCAGCTGCCAGATCCAGCGCTGCTGGCTCAGCAGCGCCCAGCTCAGCTTGGGCGTGCGCGCCAGCGGATGCTGCGCGCTCATGGTCAGCACCTCGGGCTGCGGCCGCAGCGACACGCGGGCCAGGCCCAGCGGCTCGTCCTGAGGCATCGCCCGCGCGACGACCAGGTCCAGCGTCCCGGCCTGCAGTTCCTCGAACAGCGAGCGCAGCGCATGGGTGCGGACGCTCAGCGTCACGCCGGGGTTCTCGAGCTTCATCGCCGTGATGGCCATGGGCAACAGTCGTGCAAGCGATGCGTTGGTCGCCCCGATGCGCACCTCGCCGGACGCGCCGCGCACCATCGTGGCGACGTCACCCGCGGCGCGTTGCAGGTCGGCCTCGAGCTTGCGCGCCAGCGCCAGCAGACGGCGTCCGAGCGGCGTCGGCTGCATGTTGCGTCCGCGCCGCAGGAACAGGGTTTGTCCCAGCCCGTGCTCCAGCTCCGCCAGCGTCTTGCTCACCGCGGGTTGCGTCACATGCAGCTGATCGGCGGCGGCGCTGATGTTGCCTGTGTCGGCGAGGGCCAGCAGCATCCGCGCGTGTCGCAGCGACATGCGTCGGGCGATGAAGTGCTCGGCGGCTTCCGGCGACGTGGATGACGCATTCATAACCAAAGTTTCACAAGTCCATCACAAAGCATCATGGCCGGAAAGACACGCCTCCTTAACGTGACCCCGTCTCCCCCGAGTCCCGTCACAGGAGTGTTCTTCCCATGGTCCGTCGCATTTCCCGTCCGCATCGCCTGCGGTCCCTGCAGCCCGTGCAACTCGCACCACTCGCGGTTGCCGTCGCCCTCGCGCTCGCCAGCCAGGCCCACGCCCAGCAGGCCCCGAACGCCGCCGCGCCGGCGGCATCCGGCACCGCCGCCGCCACCGATGACTCGAAGCGGCTGGAGCGGGTCGAGATCACCGGCACGCTGATCAAGCGCACCGACAAGGAGACGCCGTCGGTCGTCCAAAGTATCACGCGCGAGGACATCCGCAACTCCGGATATGCCAATGTCGAGGAGCTGCTGCGTGCGAACTCCGCCGTCGACCTGGGCTCGATCGGCGACGGCGCGGCGTCGGGCTTCGTCGGCGGCCTGTCGACGATCTCGCTGCGCGGCTTCGGCTCGCAAGGCACGCTGATCCTGATCAACGGCCGCCGCACCGCGCCGGTCGCGGCGGTGGACGTCAACTTCGGCCGCGGCACGATGATCAACGTCAACACCATCCCCAAGGAGGCGATCGAGCGCATCGACATCCTGAAGGACGGCGCCTCGGCGATGTACGGCTCGGACGCGATGGCCGGCGTCATCAACTACATCCTGCGCAAGGACTACCAGGGCGTCGAGGGCAGCGCGTCCTACGGCGCCAACGACCAGGGCGTCGGCGCGACGAAGAGCGCCGCGCTCACCTTCGGCTTCGGCAACCTGGACACGCAGCGCTTCAACGTCTTCGGCGGCATCGAGGTCTCCAAGCGCGACAGCGTCATGGCCAACGAGCTCAAGGACCGCGGCAACCTCGCATTGCAGAACCAGTACCTGACCTCGAACGGCTCGCTGGCGCGCTTCACGCCCGACTCGTCGGCGTCGTTCTACGGCAACTACTACCGCGTGCCGGCCAGCCTGACCGGCTCCACGACGATCGGCGGCGTCAGCGTCCCCAACAACAACCTGTCGGGCACGAACTACCTCGGCACGCTGGCCGGCTGTCCGGCCGAGCGCACCGCCGGCCAGGGCGTGCCGAACCGGCCCGGCGGCTTCCTGCCCACGACCGGCTCGCTGCCGACGGGCCTGTGCCGCTTCAGCCTCGACGACGCGGACGAGATCGTCGCCAAGCAAGACCGCCAGAGCGGCATGGTGCGCGGCACCTTCGCGATCAACAACGACCTGACCGCGTATGCCGACCTGATGATCTCGAAGACCAAGACGACGGAGCAGCGCGTGCCGTACGCGCTGACGAGCTCGCTGGTCAGCGCGGGCAACCCGGTCGCGACGACCTGGCCCAAGCTCGACGGCAGCTTCCTGCGCCAGAACGGGATCATCCTGCCGGTCGGCCACCCGGACAATCCGACCAACGGCACCGCCAACGCGCAGGCCGTGCAGCTGATCTACCGCTTCGAGGACCTGCCCACCGGCGACATCAACATCCTGCGCTCCACGCGCCTGACGGCGGGCCTGGAAGGCACGGCCTTCGGCTGGGACTTCGACACCGCGCTGCTGGTCAGCCAGAACAACAACGAGCGCTTCCAGGAAGGCCGCGTGCGCAGCTCGCTGCTGAACGCCGCGATCGCCAACGGCAGCTACCGGTTCGGCAAGCAGAACTCGCAGGAGGCGATCGACAGCGTGTCGTCGACGGCCTACAACGAAGGCAAGTCGCAGCTGGTCTCCTGGGACCTGCGCGGCAGCCGCGAGCTGTTCCAGCTGCCGGGCGGTCCGGCCGCGATCGCCGTGGGCACCGAGCTGCGCAAGGAGAAGCTCGATGCCGTCCCCGACGACGTCTACGGCACCGGCGACTACGTCGGCCTGGTGGCCAACGGCGCCTCGGGCAGCCGCAAATCCTGGGCCGCCTTCACCGAGCTGAGCCTGCCGGTGGTCAAGCAGCTGGAGCTGCAGGCCGCCGCGCGCTACGAGCATTACGACGACTTCGGCAACAGCACCACCGGCAAGGCCGGCTTCAAGTGGACGGCGCTGCCGTCGCTGATGGTGTTCCGCGGCACGGCGGCGACGGGATTCCGCGCGCCGGCGATCTCGCAGATCGGCAACTCGTTCTCGCTGTCCTTCCACAGCTTCCAGGAGCGCCGCGTCTTCGACAGCCTGCGCTGCGACACCAGCAACCCGAACGCGCCGGTGAGCAAGGCGCCGGTGTCGGTGAACCGGGACTGCAACGTGCTGGGCTTCACCGCGGTGCCGTCGGGCACGACCAGCCCGGGCAGCATCCCGACGGTGATCAGCGCCAATCCCAGGCTGGAGCCGGAGAAATCCAACTCGTTCACCTTCGGCATGATCTTCACGCCGAGCAAGTACGCGGACCTGGCGATCGACGGCTGGTACTTCCACCGCAAGAACGAGATCCGCTCGCAGCGCGGCGTGGACATCATGGACGACTACAACGCCAACCCGGGCGCGGGCAACGTCCAGGTGGTGCGCGATCCCAACCGCGAGACCTGGCTGCCGGGCGTGGACAACAGCGGTCCGATCATCATGCTGGTGCGCCAGTACGGCAACAACGAGTGGACCAAGACCTCGGGGGTGGACTACGACCTGAACGTCCGGCTGCCGGCGACGTCGTGGGGCAAGTTCAGCATGAACGTCAACGGCACCTACGTGGCGCGTTATGACCAGCTGGTGGTGAAGGGCCAGGCGGTGCAGCACCAGGTCGGCACGACCAGCTCGGACATCTCCAAGACCCGCGCGAGCGCCACGTTCAAGTGGGACACCGACCAGGCACGCGGCTGGATCCGCTTCAACCACGCGGATCCGCTGTCGAGCACGGTGTGCTCGTCGCTGACGGCGGCGCAGCGGACCTTCCTGTCCAACCTCAACCGCTGCCGCGTGGGCCGCGACCGCACGATCGACCTCGGCGCCTCGTACAGCGGCTTCAAGGGCCTGACCCTGGCGGCCAGCGTCATCAACGTCACCAACGACTACGACCGCGCCAACGGCATCCCGACCGTGTTCAGCTACTACGACAGCGGGGCGTCCAACGTGCTGGGCCGCCGCTTCAACCTGAGCGCGAGCTACGTGTTCCAGTGATGGCCGTCAACCCCCGCCCCCGCAACGGTGGCGGGGGGCATTGACGCACTGCACAACGGAAGGCAGACAATACGCACTTTCGACTTCCGGCGGCCCGCGTGGCTGCCGCGACCTTTGTGAGTTCACATCACGCGCCCCGTTCGCCGGCCGCCCTGGCCGGCCTGACCATCGGCGCCCTCGGTGTCGTCTACGGCGACATCGGCACCAGCCCCCTCTACGCGCTCAAGGAAGTCTTCCACGGCGCGCACGTCCCCATGACGCACGACAACATCCTCGGGGTGCTGTCGCTGCTGTTCTGGACCATGACCGTCGTGGTCTCCTTCAAGTACGTGCTGCTGATCCTGCGCGCCGACAACAACGGCGAGGGCGGCCTGATCGCCATGCTGGCGCTGGCCACGACGGCCGTGCGCGAGAAGCCGACGCTGCGGCGCGGGCTGATGCTGGTCGGGCTGTTCGGCACGGCGATCTTCTTCGGCGACGCGGTCATCACGCCGGCGATGACGGTGCTCTCGGCGGTCGAGGGCATCGAGGTCTACGCGCCGCAGTACCACGACGCGGTGGTGCCGATCTCGCTGGTGGTGCTGGCGGGGCTGTTCGCGGTGCAGCGCTTCGGCACCGGCGGCGTGGGCAAGGCCTTCGGGCCGGTGATGCTGGTGTGGTTCACGTCGCTGGCGTTGCTGGGCATCCCCAAGATCGTCGGCAACCCGCACGTGCTGCAGGCCATCAACCCGATGTGGGCGATCGATTTCTGCACCCATTACGGCTGGGTCGCCTTCGTCGCGCTGGGCGCGGTGGTGCTGGTGGTGACCGGCGGCGAGGCGCTCTACGCCGACCTGGGCCACTTCGGCAAGCAGCCGATCCGCATCGCCTGGTACAGCTTCGTGATGCCGGCGCTGACGCTGAACTACTTCGGCCAGGGCGCGCTGCTGCTGGACCGGCCGGAGGCGATCAAGAACCCGTTCTTCCTGCTCGCGCCGAGCTGGGCGGAGATCCCGCTGTTCGTGCTCGCGACGCTGGCGGCGATCGTGGCCTCGCAGGCGCTGATCACGGCGGCGTTCTCGGTGACCAAGCAGGCGGTGCAGCTGGGTCTGCTGCCGCGCATGCGCATCGTGCACACGTCGGTGCGCGACATCGGCCAGATCTACGTCCCCTTCGTCAACTGGGGGCTGTTCGCCTTCGTCGTCGTCGCGGTGGCGTTCTTCGAGTCGTCGAGCAAGCTGGCCGGCGCCTACGGCGTGGCGGTGACCATCGACATGACGATCACGACGGTGATGACCTTCTTCGTGATCCGCTTCGGCTGGCGCTATCCGCTGTGGCTGTGCGTGGTCGCGACGGGCGCGTTCTTCGTCATCGACGCGACCTTCCTGGCGTCCAACCTGCTGAAGGTGGCGCACGGGGGCTGGTTCCCGCTGCTGATCGGCTTCGGCATGTTCACGCTGATGCTGACCTGGAAGCAGGGCCGCCGGCTGCTCTCGGACAAGCTGCGCGAAGATGCGATCGACCTGAAGAGCTTCCTCGAGGCGGTGTTCATCAACCCGCCGACGCGGGTGCAGGGCACGGCGGTGTTCCTGTCGGCGGAGGTGGGCGTGACGCCCAACGCGCTGCTGCACAACCTCAAGCACAACAAGGTGCTGCACGAGCAGAACCTGTTCGTCAGCGTCAAGCATCACGAGGTGCCGTGGATCGGCTTCGAGAAGCGTGTCGAGGTGGAGAGCCTGGACAACGACTGCTGGCAGGTCAACCTGCACTTCGGCTTCAAGAACGAGCCGGACGTGCCGGACGCGCTCAAGCTGCTGGAGCAGCGCGGGGTGCATCTGGATGAGATGGAGACCAGCTACTTCCTGTCGCGGGACATCGTGATCCCGACGATCGGCTCCGGGATGGCGCTGTGGCGGGAGAAGCTGTTCGCGAGCATGCATCGCAACGCGGCGGCGGCGGCGGACTTCCTCCATCTGCCCGCCAACCGGATCGTGGAGTTGGGGTCGAAGGTCGAGATCTGACCGCCGGGGGTGGACCTCGGTCAGCCAGGCGCGGGCTCTCCGCAGGGCATGGGGCACCCCTCCAGGGACCCCAAGCCCTACTCCGGCCCCACCCACGCTCGTTGACTGCACGTTTGGCGCAGCGCGTGACGGTCCGTTGAACCTGCGTTGAGCGTTTGCGAGGGGTCCGGGGCGAGGCGGTCGGTATGCTCCGTGCCATGAATCGCTGGCTGAAAGACCTGTCCCTGTCCGCCGTGGTCGCGGGCTTCGTCGCGGTGCTGGTGGGCTTCACCAGTTCGGTGGCCATCGTGTTCCAGGCCGCGCAGGCGCTCGGCGCGACGCCGGCCCAGACCAGCTCCTGGATCTGGGCGCTCGGGCTGGGCATGGGGCTGACCAGCCTCGGTCTGTCGCTGTGGACCCGCCAGCCCATCCTGACCGCCTGGTCCACGCCCGGCGCGGCGCTGCTGGCCGGCGTTTCCGGCATCTCGATGCCCGAGGCGGTCGGCGCCTTCATCGTCTGCGGCGTGTTGATCCTGATCGCCGGCGCGACGCGCTGGTTCGAACGGATCATGGACCGCATCCCGATCGCGATCGCCTCCGCGCTGCTGGCCGGCGTGCTGGCGCGCTTCGGGCTGGATGCCGTGCTGGCGACGAAGACGGCCCCGGCCATGGTGCTGACGATGGCGCTCACCTATGTGCTGGCGCGGCGCTTCCTGCCGCGTTATGCGACCCCGCTGGTGCTGGTCGCCGGCATCGCCGTCGCGGCCTCGCAGGGGCGGCTGCATCTGGAGGCCGTCGTCTGGGACTGGGCGACGCCGGTCTGGGTCACGCCGTCGTTCTCGGTGACCGCGATGGTCGGCGTGGCGTTGCCGCTGTTCCTGGTGACCATGGCCTCGCAGAACCTGCCCGGCGTGGCCGCGCAGCGGGCGTCGGGCTACCAGACGCCGGTGTCGGCGAGCATCGCGGCGACGGGCTTCGCGTCGGTCGTCTTCGCGCCGTTCGGCGGCTACGCGTTCAACCTGGCGGCGATCACCGCGGCGATCTGCATGGGGCGCGAAGCGCACGAGGATCCGGCGAGGCGCTACATGGCTTCGGCGATGGCGGGGGTGTTCTACCTCGCGATCGGTCTGGCGGGCGGCGCGGTGGTGGGGCTGCTGACGGCCTTCCCGCGTGAGCTGATCGCCGCGGTGGCCGGTCTGGCGTTGCTGGGCACGATCGCCGGTGGCCTGTCGGCCGCACTGAAGGATGAGCATCACCGCGATGCCGCGATCCTGACCTTCCTCGTGACGCTGTCGGGGCTGAGCCTGCTGGGCATCGGCTCGGCGTTCTGGGGCGTGGTCGCCGGTGCGGTTTCTCTTTTGGTGCAACACTTCCGGACTGCTCCGAGGCCGTGATCCTGCCTCGGGCGCTGGCCCTCACCCCCACCCTCTCCCGCGAGCGGGAGAGGGGCCACCCCGATCTCTGAAGTTCCTTGCTGAAAGCCTTGCCCATGAAACTGCTGTTCGTCGCCGATCCGCTGTCGACCTTCAACACCTACAAGGACTCCACCTTCGCGATGATGCGCGAGGCCGCCCGGCGCGGCCACGAGCTCTGGGTCTGCGAGGTGCCGGACCTGCTGTGGGTCAGCGGCGGTCGCGTGACCGCGCATGCGGCGAAGCAGCTGACGCTGACGCCGGATGCCGTCGCGAGCCAGGCCGGCACCAAGCTGGCCGTGTGGCACGCGGTCACCGCGACGCAAGACCTGGCCCTGGCGGACGTCGACGCGGTGCTGATGCGCAAGGATCCGCCGTTCGATTCGGAGTTCTTCTACGCCACGCACCTGCTGGAGCAGGCGGAGCGCGAGGGTGCGCGCGTGTTCAACAAGGCGGCGTCGCTGCGCGACCATCCGGAGAAGCTCGCGATCCTGGAGTTCCCGCAGTTCATCGCGCCGACGCTGGTGACGCGCTCGGCGGCGGCGATCCGCGCGTTCCACGCGGAGCATCAGGACATCATCCTGAAGCCGCTGGACGGCATGGGCGGGATGGGCATCTTCCGCGTCAAGGCGGATGCGCTGAACCTGGGCAGCATCATCGAGACGCTGAACAAGAACGGCGCGCAGTCGGTGATGGTGCAGCGCTTCGTGCCGGAGATCGTCAAGGGCGACAAGCGCATCCTGCTGATCGGCGGGAAGCCGGTGCCGTACTCGCTGGCGCGGATCCCGCAGGGCACCGAGGTGCGCGGCAACCTGGCCGCGGGCGGCAAGGGCGTGGCGCAGCCGCTGACCGATGACGACCGCCGCATCGCCGAGGCGCTGGGACCGGTGCTGGCGGCGCGCGGGCTGCTGCTGGTGGGACTGGACGTGATCGGCGACAAGATGACCGAGCTGAACGTGACCAGCCCGACCTGCTTCCAGGAAATCATGGAGCAGACGGGCTTCGACGTCGGCGCGGTGTTCATCGATGCGCTGGAAGCGGCGATGGCCGCATCGCGTTGACCGCGCACTGAGCGCGGTCTGGGATCACTGCCGCGAACACGGCGGCGACCGCGGTCGCCGGAGGACATCGACATGACTTTCGAATTGATCGGCGAGCACGCCAGCTTCGGCGGCGTGCAGCGTTTCCATCGCCACGACTCGGCCGAGATCGGCCTGCCCATGCGCTTCGCGCTGTTCCTGCCGCCGGGCGGCGCGCGGGCGGTGAAGGGGCTGGTGGTGTTCCTCGCGGGGCTGACCTGCAGCGAGGAGACCTTCACGATGAAGGCCGGCGCGCAGCGCAAGGCCGCGGAGCTCGGACTCGCGCTGCTGATGCCGGACACGAGTCCGCGCGGCGACGCGGCGAGCGCGCTTCCGGGTGCGACGGCGTCGTGGGACTTCGGTGTGGCGGCGGGGTTCTACCTCGATGCGACACAGGCGCCGTGGGCGACGCACTGGCGGATGGAGAGCTACCTGATGCGGGAGCTGATCCCGCAGGTGCAGGCCTCGCTCGGAGTGGACGCGGCGAAGACCGGCATCGCCGGCCACTCGATGGGCGGACATGGCGCGCTGACGCTGGCGCTGCGGCATCCGGGCGCATTCGCGTCCGTGTCGGCGATCGCGCCGATCGCGGCACCGAGCCGCTGCCCGTGGGGCGTGAAGGCCTTCACCGGCTACCTCGGCGAGGACCGCGACGCCTGGCCCGCGCATGACGCGAGCGCGCTCATCCAGGCGCAGAAGCGGGCGCCGTATCCGCACGGCATCCTGGTCGACCAGGGGCTGGCGGACAAGTTCCTCGTCGAGCAGCTGTATCCGGAAGCGCTGGAGTCCGCGTGCGCAGCCATCGGCCAGCCGCTGACGCTGCGCCGCCACGAGGGCTACGACCATGGGTACTACTTCATCGCGACGGTGATCGACGATCACCTCGTGCATCACGCGCGGCAACTGGCGGGCTGACCGCCGCCCCGCGCTGCCACCCTCGAGGCCGCCATGCGCATCGCCCTGCTGTCCGACATCCACGGCAACCTGCTGGCGCTCGAGGCCGTCGTGGCGGATGTGCGGCGACGGGGTGTGGATCAGATCGTGAACCTGGGCGACATCCTGTCGGGGCCGCTGCAGCCGTTGGAGACGGCGCAATACCTGATGGCGCAAGGCTGGCCGACCATCGCCGGCAACCATGAGCGGCAACTGCTCGCGATCACGGCGGAGAAGCCGGGCGGCGCCTCCGACCGCTTCGCGCGCGAGCGGCTGGGCGCGGCGGAACTGGCATGGGTCCGTTCGCTGCCGAAGACGATGCAGTGGAGCGAAGAGATCTTCCTGTGCCACGGCACGCCGCGCAGCGACATCGAGTACTTCCTCGATACGCAGGAGGGTGCGCGCTTGAGCATGGCGACGGCACCGGAGATTGCCGAACGGCTCGGCGATGAAGCGTCAACGGTGGTGTGCTGCGGCCACACGCACATTCCGCGCGTGCTGCGCAGCGCGCGAGGCCAGTGGCTGGTGAATCCCGGCAGCGTCGGTCTGCAGGCCTGGGATGACGACCATCCGATCCGCCATGTCGCGGAGAACGGTTCTCCAGATGCGCGCTATGCGATCCTGGAACGGACGGCGCAGGGCTGGCGCACCGAGTCCATCAGCGTGCCGTACGACCATGCGGCGATGGCGGACCTCGCTTCCCGGAGCGGTCGGGAGGACTGGGCGAGGTGGTTGAGGACGGGGTGGGCTGACGAGTGAGGCCGGCGGCGGCAGGTGCAGCTCAGTCTGGGGGCTAGATTCTTTGAAAGACGGGCTCAGCCGGGATGAATCGTCCACCCGCAGCGCCTGTCCTCTGATCAGCGTCGTGAACTCGGTATCTCTCAGATGCCGCTTGAGCGTCGAGGACAGACTGGCGACGACACGGAAGAAGGGCGGTCCGCTGGCGCGCCCCGGTCTTGGGACACCGCCGATGAGCTCGTGCAGATCATCCCAAACCGGCTGCCATTCGAAGAGCTCCTGTGCGTTCATGAGGCACCGAACAGACGACCACGTCGGATGGCCAGGCGCTTCAATTCCTTCGCGGTGACTCGCCGGCTCGTCTGACTCTGCGCGGAGAAGTCGGCAAGGGCATGGGCGGGGTTGTCCACGAGGGTCGGATGATCTTGGACCGGATCTTCGAAGCAGGTGACGCCGCATGCCAGGAACTCGGCAACGCTCAGTCCGTAGACCGCGACAGATGCCCTGTCGTTGCTCGTGTAGAGCCGATGGGACTGCTCGGCTGTCGTGAGCGTCGATCGGTCGACCGACAAGAGCGCGTTGTCTGACTTCGAGGGCATGAAGCAGGAGCTGCAGGGGCTACCGGCTTTCAGCCCGCTGGGATGGATCTGCCGGAACAGGATCTCGTCCGCGTTGCTCAACCTCACGGCCATTCCGGACCTCCCGCAGTGTCGAGCGCGACGAGAAACTCGGCATTCAAGGAGGGGTAGGGATGCGGGAACAGCTTGAGAGTGCCGTCGATCTCGAACCCGAAGATCTCCAGCGTTCCGTCGGCGCTGATTTCCGCCGTGAGGTCCCAGGAGCCCCGGACATATTCCATCAACACGCCGCCTTCGGGAGATGGGAACAGCTCGCTCAACCGCATGAGCGGTGGACGCAGTGCCAGGAGTTGCCGGGTGATCTCCAGCGCCAAGGCGGAGATGGGAGGCGCGCCTTCGTCATTCCAATCCGCGGGCAGCGCCGCCAACTCGGCCAGCCGCTCTTGGACGAGTAGCCATTGCGGACCGGTCGAGTGGAATTGCTGCGGTTCGCTTTGATGGGCCGGCGATGCGCGCGGCGGAATCGGCTTGGAAGGCATCAGGCGGTCCGAATATGCATAGGCCATTCACCGCTCCTTGCTTGGTTGTGGAAGGAGCAGTGATTCTTCGAGGGACTTCGCCTGACGCCTCTCACCTCGATCCGCATGAAATCCAGGCGCAGCCCCCGATTCAAGGAGCTTGGATGACCGGGATGAGGAGGGCGGTTCCGGATGCTACGGCGTGAGCGCCGGAGGCGCGCCTTTCGGCAGGTCTGCCGGCGGCGCCTGGCGATGCCCGGCCGCCGCCTTGTATCGCTTGACGAACGCATCCACCTCCGCCAGATCGATCACATCCTCCAGGCGATCGAAGCCGTCCGGCGCGCGTTCCTCGACCATGTCGAGGATGTAGTCCAAGCCTTCCTGCCGGTTCAGCTCGACGATCCGCGCGCACATCGGCCGGCGCTCGGCCTCGTAGTGGTCGAGCGCCGTCTCCACGTCACCTTCCCCTCGCAGCACCCGCGCGATCGCCTCGGCGTCGAGGATCGCCTGCGTCGCGCCGTTCGAGCCGATCGGGTACATCGGATGCGCCGCGTCGCCTAGCAGCGTGATGCGCCCTTGCCGCCAGCACGGCAGCGGATCGCGGTCGACCATCGGCCATTCGAGCAGCTGCGTCGCGCCGGCGATCACGCCCGGCACGTCGAGCCACGGGAATTGCCAGCCGCCGAAGGTGGGCAGCAGGTCGTCGATCGAGCCGGGTTTGTTCCAGTCCTCTCGCCCCGGCGCGGTCAGACCGCCGCCGAGGCCGTCCTCGCGCAGGCGACGGTCGCAGATCCAGTTGATCAGCTGCAGGCCGTCCGGCCGCGGAGGCGCGATCGGATAAACGACGAACTTCGCGCGCCGGTGGCCCGCCTGCACCATCGTCCGTCCGTCGAGGAAGGGCCGGGCCAGCGATGTCCCGCGCCACATCATCATCCCGTTCCAGCGCGGTGCGCCCTCCTCGGGATGGAACTGCCGGCGGATCGCCGAATGGATGCCGTCCGCCGCGATCAGCAGGTCGGCGCGACGTTCCACCGACGCGCCGGTGGCGTCCGTCCCGAGCACGACGACGCCGTCGCCGTCGTTGCGAGCGCCCGTGGTGCGCCAGCCGCTGACGACGCGTTCCGCACCGAGCCGCGCCGTCGCCTCGCGCCAGAGCATCAGCTGCAGCTCCCCGCGATGCACGCTGAACTGCGGGTGGCTGTAGCCGCCGGCCAGGCCGCGCCGGTCCTCGTAGATCGTCTGCCCATGCCGGTTGGCGAAGATCAGCGCCGAGGTCGGCACCGCCATCGCCTGCAGCGCCGGCATCAGCCCCAGCCCGTCGAGCACGGCCACCGCATGCGGCAGCAGGTTGATGCCCACGCCCAGCGGCTTGAGTTCCGCCGTGGCTTCGCAGACGGTCACGCGGTGGCCGTCGCGCTGCAGCGCCAGCGCCGCAGTCAGTCCGCCGATGCCGCCGCCGGCGATCAGGATGTCGAGGGCCATGGGGGTCTCCTGGCGTCGTGGGGCCCTCTGGAGGGCTCCCCGCGCACGCCTTGCGGCTGGCGGCGGAGTCCTCCCAGGGATTCGTTCGGGTCAGGGTAAGCGAGATAGTTGCGCTATGCAACAGTACCTAAGCTGATCCCGATGAGCCGATCCAAGCCGTCGAATGCCGTCCCCGAGCCGCCGGAAGCGCCCTTGCTGCCCGTGCCCGGGCTGGACTACGGTGTCCTCGACGACCTGCTCGGCTACGCGCTGCGGCGTGCCCAGAACGCGCTCTACCTGGACTTCTACCGCGCGACCGCGGAGCTCGACGTGAGCCCGCAGCGCTTCGCCGCGCTGGTGCTGGTCGGACGCAATCCGGGCATGCGGCAGGGGCTGCTCGCGCAGGCGATGGGCCTGCATCGCAGCGGCGCGCTGCGGTTGACGGACTGGCTCACCGACCGTGGCTGGGTGGAACGGCGCGATGACGCTGAAGATGCGCGCCGCTGGGGGCTGTTCCTGACGGCGGCGGGCAAGCGCCAGCTCACGGTGCTGGAGCGCCGCGTGCGCGCGCATGACGAGCGCCTGATGAGCGGACTCGGCGAACGCGCGGTGCGACTGAAGGCGGACCTGGAGCGTCTTGCGGAGATCGCCGCGGCGAACGACCAGGACCGATGACGATGACAGCGGCGACTGGCAGCGGCAGATAACAACGACAGACAACAACGACGGAGACAAGCGATGGACGACCTCGATCGGAAGCTCACCCGGCGTGACGCCGGCCTGCTGCTTGGCGCAGCGTTCGCCGGCCTGTCCGGACCGCTGCGCGCTCAGACGGCGGCCATGCCGCGCATCCTCGTCGGCTTCCCGGCCGGCGGCTCGGTCGACGTCAGCGCGCGGCGCGTCGCCGAGGCCTGGCGCGGACGTCTCGCGGAGAACGTGCTCGTCGAGCAGCGCGTCGGCGCCGGCGGCCGCCTCGCCGTGACCGCGCTGCGCGACGCGCCGCCGGATGGCGGCACGCTGCTGATGAGTCCGTCGTCGATGTTCACGATCTACCCGCACGTCTACCGGAAGCTGGCCTACAAGCCGGACACCGATGCGATCGCGGTCTCGCCGATCGCCAACGCGACCTGCGGCTTCGGCGTCGGGCCGATGGTGCCGGCGACGGTGAAGACGATGGGCGACTTCGCCGCCTGGGCCAAGGCGCATCCGGAGCAGTCGTCCTACGCCTCGCCCGCGGCCGGTGCGATGCCGCACTTCCTCGGCGACCAGTTCAAGCGTGCCGCCGGCATCTCGCTGACGCACGTGCCGTACCGCGGCGCGGCGCCCGGCCTGCAGGACCTGATGGGTGGGCAGATCGCGTCGGGCTGCTTCCTGCTGGGTGACCTGCTGCCTTACGTCGCGGGCGGTCGCGTGCGCATCCTCGGCGTCACCGACCACGAGCGCTCGCGCTTCGCGCCGGAGGTGCCCACCTTCGCCGAGCAGGGCTTCAAGGGCATCATCGGCGTCGAGACCTACGGCCTGTTCCTGCCGCCGAAGACGCCGGCCGCGATCGTCGACAAGGTCTTCGACCTGGTCCGCGTCGCGCTGCGCGAGAAGCAGGTCGTCGAGGGCCTGGCCAAGCTCGGCTGCGAACCGCTGGCGATGCAGCCCGCGGACTACGCGCGCCGTCTTTCGGCCGAACGCGCGCAGTGGGGACCGATCGTGGCGGCGTCCGGGTTCTCGTCGGACGATTGAGCGAGCCATCGCCACGCGAAGAGCGCCAACGGAACGGCCAGCAGTGACAACGCGAGTGCCAAACCGCCCGCGGCGCTCCATCCCCAACGCTCGACCACCGTGCCCATCAACGGCGGCCCGAGCAGCGCGCCCGAGGCGCCGAACTGCGTCAGGCGTCCGCTGGCGAGCGAGAGCCGTTCCGGCGTCCGCGCGGCCAGCGGCAGCAGCGCGAAGACCAGACTCGGGAATACGCCCGACGCGGCGTTGATGCCGATCGCGAGCGCCGCTTGCCAGGTGGCATCGCCCCCATCGCGCATCACGCCGAGATAGAGCAGTCCCGACAGGCCCAGCGATACCGCCATGCCGACGGCGATCGCGCGCGACAGCGCGCCGTGTCGCCGTAGCAGCCAGGCGCCCAGCGCGCTCGCCGGCACGTTGGCCAGCGCGGCCGCGGCTGTCCAGGTGCCGGCGCTGCTCAAGGGCATGCCGCCTTGCGTGAGCAGGCTGGGCAGCAGCGCGAGCAGCCCCACCTCCGCGATCGCGTAGGCGCCGAAGGCGGCGACCAGAGCCCAGAGAAGCGCGCCGGTCGGTCCCGGCGGATGCCGTGACTCGACGGCGTGCGGGTCGTCGTCGACGCGGACGGCCCGCAATCCGAGCCACAGCAGCACGCCGCCGGCGACGCTCAGCGCCTGCGCGGGCCGCCAGCCCACCCAGCCCGCCGCGTGCGCGTAGGCCCAGGTGCCCAGCGCCATGCCCACCGGCAGGAAGGTGCTCCAGAGCGCCATGGCGGCGGCCTGGCGGCGTCCCTCGGCCGCACGGGCGATCAGCACGGGCGCGGCGACGACGACGGCCAGGTAGCCCAGGCTCTCGACCAGGCGCGCCAGCGCGAGCAGCGCCAGGCCATGGGCGAATCCCGCCGCGGCCGAGCCCACGGCGAGCGCCAGCACCGCCGCGGCCAGCGCGCGCTTCAGTCCGATGCGCGGCAGCCAGCGGCCCGCCACGCCGCCCAGCGTGGCGCCGCAGACCTCGAGCAGCGAGGTCAACGCGGCCATCGCCGCCAGTCCGAGCTGGAGCTCGCGGGCGATCGGCGGCGACAGCGCCGCCAGCTTGCCCAATTGCACTGCGGCGAACACGCCGCAGAGGTAGTACAGCAGAATCCTCACTTCGGTCCTCCGGGGCCGACCATCCCGACCCTCGATTTCTTGTCTTCCCGCCTCGACGCGCCGCCGCCATGAACGACTCGCCGCTGCTCTCCTGCGATGCCCGCCAGCTCGGCCGCAGCCTGCGTCAATGGCGCACGCTGCGCCGCTTGAAGCAGGGCGCGGTCGGGGCCGAACTGGGCGTGTCGCAGACGACGGTGTCGCGCTGGGAATCGGGCATCGCCGCGCCCTCGCTGGACGAGCAGCAGGCGCTGCGCCGGCTGATGGCCGCGCGGCTGGACAGCGCCGCCGACTTCGAACTGGGCCGCCTGGTCGAGCGCGCGCCCGGCGCGGTGCACCTGATCTGCGACCTCAGCCATCGGTTGCTGGCGATGTCGCGCGGTCGCGAACACCATTGCCGCCTGCCGCGCTCCGAGTTGATCGGGCGCGCATTGTGGTGCTACGCCACGCCGGAGATCGTGGCGCAGGAGGCGCGGCTGGACGCGCTCGGCTGGTACGAGCCGGCGCCCGGCGCGGTCGAGTTCGACACCGGCGCCTCGGTGGAGCAGGACATGCCCATCCAACCGAGCCGGATGCGCTGGGTGCGCTTCCAACTCTCGGACGGAAGTTTCGTTCGGTTGACCGAGACGATCTCGTAAGGCGGTCATGTCGCGAGGCTACGGATCGCCTCGGACGCCGTCCACGAATAAAAGATTCAGCGCGCCGATTCAGCGCGGCTGCAGGCGCAGGTGCAGCGGTGTCGCCGGGCGCAACGTGATGTTGAGCACCGGGGTCGGCGCTGGCGCGTCGGGCACCGGCGCGAGGCGATGGCGCTGCAGGACCATCGCGGCGATCAACGTGATCTCCATCAGCGCGAAGTGACTGCCGAGGCATACCCGCGGTCCAGCGCCGAATGGCATCCACGCCCCACGCGGGATCTCGCGATGTCCCGCCGCGGGGTCGAAGCGCTCCGGGCGGAAGGCGTCCGGTTCGTCGAACCAGCGCGGGTCGCGCTGAATCACGCCGGGGGTCAAGCGGATCATCGCGCCGCGCTTGAGGCGAAGCCCGGCGATCTCCATCTCGCCGGTCAGCTGGCGGGAGAAGAGGGCAGGCGCAGGCGGATACAGGCGGAGCGTCTCCTTGATGCACAGGCTCAGCCACGGCAGCCGCGTGAGATCGGTTGCCGTCGGTGACCGGTCGCCGAGCACGGCGTCGACCTCGTCGGCCGCGCGTCGCTGCGCGTCCGGATTCGCCGCCATGCACCAGCCCCACCAGGTCAGCGCGGCGGCGCTGGTCTCGTGGCCGGCCAGGAAGGTCGTCATGCACTCGTCGCGCAGCGCGGTGTCGTCGAGTGCCGCGCCATCGGCGTCGCGCAGGGACGTCAGCATCTCGAGCAGGTCGTCCGGCGGTGGCTCGCCACGTCGGGCGCGTTCGCGGCGCCCGGCAAGATGGCCGCGGATCAGCGTGTCCAGCGAGCGCAGCGCGCGACGCTTGCCCAGCTTCCACGGCGCCCACAGCGGCGCGCTGGCCGGCACGTACATCTCGCCCATGGCGACCCGGCCGAGCTCGTGCACCGCCCAGGACGCCTCGGCGACGACGGCCTCGCGCTCGCCGGTCGAGAACAGCGTGCGCAGGATCACGTCCATCGTCAACAGCGTCATCAGCTGCTCGAAGTCGATGTCCGTGTCCCCCGGTGTCGCAGGGAGACGCTCCAGCGCCCGGCGGGCAGCCTCGACCGTCAGCGGCACGAAGCCCTGCACGCGCTGCGGCGCGAAGCCGGGCTGCAGCAGCTTGCGCTGCCGCTGCCACGCCGGTCCCTCGGCGACGAGGACGCTCTGACCGTGCGCGTCGGCGAAGACCTGCGTTGCTCGCTCCCAGCGGATCATCCCGTCGTGGCCGGCGATCAACAGCTCGCGGACCTGGTCGGGATGGAAGAAGTTGAAATCGTCCAGGCCGAGCAGCCGCTGATGGACGACGTCGCCGTACTGCTGGTGCAGTCGTTGCATGTGGCCGAGGTAGTCGCGGCGCATGGACAGGACTTCGGGCAGGCCGGCCCAGCGCGGGCGCGGACCGGGGACGGTGTCGGGGATCGCAAGGACGTGGCTCATGGGATTGCATCGTCTCCGTGCCCGGACGAGGCGTCTTGAATCGAAGCGACATCGTCCGTTCCCGTACTTCCGCCGCCGCTGGCCCTCACCCCCACCCTCTCCCGCAGTGCGGGAGAGGGAGTCCGACCGGCTCCCTTCCCACGCTTCTCCCACTCGCGTGAGGCACTCTTCTTACTCCCTCTCCCGCTTGCGGGAGAGGGTGGGGGTGAGGGCCAGCGGCCGTGGAAGTAAGGAGGCCGCGGGCGCCAGCCCGCCGATCGTCGAGCGCCTAGACTGCGCTGCATGGACGCTCCCTTGCATCCCTGCACCATCGCTCGCCTGCACATCCCGCCTCGCGCGCTGGAGGGTTGTCTTTACGCCTATCTCTGGCGGGACCTGTCGGCGGCGACCACGCAAGGCGAAACCTTGTCCGACGCCCAGTGTCAGAGCTGGTTCCCCGCGACGCCGCTGTGCGGCTTGAGCTGGACCTTGAGCGGGCGCGTAAGGGAGTTGGATGTCGGGACGGACGGTGCCAGCGATCGCGATCGCGATGGCGAGCCGGGACCGTGGCTGCCCGCCAGTGTCATCGGCGGTCCGCGCGGCGGTCCCAAGCGTTTCCAGGCGACGCCCGACTGCCGGGCGTTCATGGTCGCGATCCGGCCGGAGGCGCTGCAGGCGATGACGGGCATCGATCTCGCTGAACTCAAGGACCGGATGCTGCCGTTGTCGTTCATCGACGATCCCGCGTGGCGGGCGCTCGACGCCGCGATGCTCGCGGCCCGCGACGAACAGACCGCCCGTCGCACGCTGGAGGACTTTCTGCTGCCGCGCTGGCGCGCGGTGCGCGACGAGGTGCTGGCGGACGATCCGCCGCCGCGCGGCTACGCCGGCTGGATGCAGCATCTGGCCTTGCGCGCGATCGCGGCGGGCCACGGGCGCAGCGTCCGGCAGGCGGAGCGCCGCATCAAGCAGTGGAGCGGGCAGAGTCTGCGCGCGCTTCGTCTCGTCAGCCGCGCCGAAGCGGCCTTCCAGCAGGTGCGCAAGCTCGACGAGGACGAAGGTGCCGTCATCTGGAGCGCGCTGGCGCAGGACCACGGCTACGCCGACCAGGCGCACCTGTGCCGCGAGACCCGTCGGCTCAGCGGCTTCAGCCCCGAGGAACTGCGCCGCCGCGTCGCCCAGGACGAGGCCTTCTGGGCCTACCGCGTCTGGGTCTGACCCCTCTTTCGCCCTCTCCCGCTTGCGGGAGAGCAACCGTGTCAAGCGGCTTCGGCGTTTCTCCAGGGTTGGCCGGTTTTGAGGATGGCGTTGAGGATGATCAGCAGCTTGCGCATGCATGCGGTCATCGCCACCTTGAAGGGCTTGCCCGCCAGGCGCAGACGTTCGTACAACGCCTTGATGGGCCCGTTGCATCGCTTGGCCGTGAGTGCAGCCATGTACATCGCCGTGCGGATGTCCGCTCGTCCGCCCTGGATGTAGCGCTGGCCGCGCCGCTTGCCGCTGTCATCGGCAAACGGCGCCAGGCCCACCAACGCCGTCAGGCGCTTGCGGTCCAAGGTGCCCAGTTCGGGCAGGCGCCCCAGCAGCATCGTGACCGTGACTCGACCGACACCCGGCACGCTGTCCAACAGTTCGTACTTGGGCTGGTAGATCGTCGAGTCCTTCAAGCGACCGTCCAGATCCTTGTCGATCTCCTTGATCCGCTTATCCAGCCACTCGATGTGTTGCCGCACGCTCGTGCGTGCCACGTGCTTGACCGTGGACAAGCGGTTCTTCTCCTGCGCCCGCATGGTCACCAGCTGCGCTCGCCGATCCACCAGCTCGATGATCTCCTGCTGCGTCTCGCCCGGTAGCGCATACACCTGAGGACGAATGGCCTGTGCGAACCTGGCCAACACCTGAGCGTCCAGCCGGTCCGTCTTGGCAAGGACACCGGTCGCGCGGGCGAAGTCGCGCACCTTCTTGGGATTGACCACCGCCACGGCGATTCCAGCCGCGCACAGCTCACTCGCCAGCGCCGCCTCGAAGCCACCGGTGGCCTCCATCACCACCAGCGTGGGCCCCAGCTTCTTGAGCTGCGATACCAGCGCTGCTCGTCCAGACTCGTCGTTGTCCACTCGCGGCGACAACGCGCCAGACTTGTCGGCAGGCGCAGCGGGTACCTGAGCCAGGTCCAGCCACGCCTTGCAAACGTCAACACCGATGAAGATCTCTTCGCTCATGCCAGCGCCCTTCCTTGTGTTCGATACGGCCTCAATGGACCTCACAACCGTTCGGGCTGTCTGTTCATGACGAACCGAGGTCGGCCGCCACGACCCTCGCTCTCCCTCGGCATGGCGTCGAAGCGCCTACCCTGGGCTGGTCGGCCTGTGGCGGCCTGGGCGTACTTTGCTACATACAAGGGCAGGGGTGAGGGCCAGCGGCGGTGGCAGTACGGAAGCCTTCTTGCGCCATCGAGGACAATCGCCCCCATGGCTGTCCTTTCCCTCTCCAACGCCCACCTCGCTTTCGGCCACGTGCCGCTGCTCGACGGCGCCAATTTCTCCCTCGAAACCGGCGACCGCGTCGGCCTGATCGGTCGCAACGGGACCGGCAAGTCCTCGATGCTGAAGGTCCTCGCGGGCATCGAGAAGCTCGACGACGGGCTGCTGCAGCTCGAAAAGGGCCTGACCAGCGTCTACGTGCCGCAGGAGCCCGAGCTGCGCCCGGAGGCGACGATCTTCGACGTCGTCAGCGAAGGCGTCGCCGAGGCCAAGGCGCTGCGCGAACGCTACGAGGCGCATGACGAGAACGACGACCTCGGCTGGGTGCAGGAGCGCATCGAGCAGATCGGCGCCTGGAACTGGGAGCAGCGCGTCGACGAGACGCTGCACCGCCTGGACCTGGACGGCGGCCGCAAGATCGGCGAACTCTCCGGCGGTCTGAAGAAGCGCGTCGCGCTGGCCCGCGCCCTGGTCGCGCAGCCGGACGTGCTGCTGCTGGACGAGCCGACCAACCACCTGGACCTGGACGCGATCCGCTGGCTCGAAGAGCTGCTGAACGGCTTCAAGGGCTCGCTGCTGCTGATCACCCATGATCGCGCCTTCCTGGACAACGTCGCCAACCGCATCGTCGAACTCGACCGCGGCCAGCTGCGCGGCTATCCCGGCAACTTCGCCGCCTTCCAGGCCGCCAAGGCCTACGAGCTGGAGAACGAGGCGCTGGCCAACGCCCGCTTCGACAAGCTGCTGGCGCAGGAGGAAGTCTGGATCCGCAAGGGCGTCGAGGCCCGCCGCACCCGCAGCGTCGCCCGCGTGCAGCGCCTGCACGAGATGCGCAACGAGCGGCAGGCGCGTCGCGACGTGCAGGGCAAGGTCCGGCTGGACGTGGCCACCGGCGATTCGAGCGGCAAGATCGTGGCGGAGCTGGAAGGCGTGTCCAAGCGCTTCGGCGACCGCGTGATCGTCGACGGTTTCACCGGCACCATCCTGCGCGGCGACAAGGTCGGCCTGATCGGCCCCAACGGCGCCGGCAAGACGACGCTGCTGAAGATGATCCTCGGCGAACTGGCGCCCGACAGCGGCGCGGTGCGCCTGGGCACGAAGATGTCGGTCGCCTATTTCGACCAGATGCGCGACGCGCTCAACCTCAGCGCGACGCTGGCCGACACGATCAGCCCCGGCAGCGAGTGGATCGAGATCGGCAACCAGCGCAAGCACGTCAAGAGCTACCTGAGCGACTTCCTGTTCTCGCCGGCGCGGGCGGAATCGCCGGTGTCCAGCCTGTCCGGCGGCGAGCGCAACCGGCTGCTGCTGGCGCGCCTGTTCGCACGGCCGGCCAACGTGCTGGTGCTGGACGAACCGACCAACGACCTGGACATCGAGACGCTGGAGCTGCTCGAGGAACTGCTGGCCGAGTACGACGGCACCGTGTTCCTGGTCAGTCATGACCGGCGCTTCCTGGACAACGTCGTGACCTCGACCATCGTCAGCGAAGGCGCCGGCAAGTGGCGCGAGTACGAAGGCGACATCGAGGACTGGCTGCAGCAGTCGCAGCGCGCCGCCGAGATCAAGGCGCGCCAGGCGCCGGCCGCCGCGCCCACGCCGGCGCCTGCTCCGGCCCCTGCGCCGGCACCGGTCGTCGCCATGAAGCGCAAGCTCAGCTACAAGGAACAGCGCGAGCTGGACGAGATCCCCAAGCAGATCGGCGCGCTCGAGACCGAGCAGAAGCACCTGCAGGCGCTGCTCAACGGCACCGACCTGTACCAGCAGGGCGCCGGCCGCATCACCGAGGTCACCAACCGCGCCGCCGAGATCGACGACGAGCTGCTGACCTTGATGACGCGCTGGGAAGAACTCGACGGGAAGTGATCGTCAGGCGCGGACGGTCAACTCGCCCAGGCCTTCGTAGCGGGCGGTGACCGTCGATCCCTTGGCGAGCTTCGTGGCCACGCGCCACGAGCCCGTCGTGACGACGCTGCCCGCCGGTACCGTCTGCCCGCCGCGCGTCGCGATCTGCAGCCAGCCGGCCATCACCCAGGCCGGGTCGTTCAGGCCGTGGCCGCCGACGCCGCCCATGGGCGGCTGGCCTTCCACGATCAGTTCGCAGGGCTGGTTCGCCCAGTCGTGGCCCGGCTTCCACGCCTGCCACGGGCCCAGCGCCAGCGCGCCGTGCGTCTGCGCGTCGGCCAGGCGCAGCGTGTTGTCCGCCGCCAGCCCGCGCTGCCAGCGCGAGCCCAGCCATTCCACCGCGACGCACATCGCATCGATCAGGTGTTCGGCCTGGCCGGGCACCAGTGCCGCGGCCATCTCCGGGGTCACGTCTTGACCGAGACGCAGCGCGATCTCGGCTTCGGCGCCGACCAGCGTGAACTCGCTGAAATCGCCGCCGTTGCGCAGGCCTCGCACCTCGCGCGCCCGCATTGGTGGCAGCGGCGAACTGCCCAGCGCGCCGTCGCGCGACGAGCCGCCGCATTTCCAGAACTGCACCCGGCCGGGCGACAGCCAGTCGAGCCGCTTCGCGAGTTCGGCCTGCGCCACATAGGCGGCGCCTTCGTCCGCAAGCGACCACGCGCTGTCGTCGAGCAGGGTGTCGGTGGTCCAGCCCTCGGCGAGCGCGGCGCCCAGGTCGGCGGGGAGGGGGTGGAGATCGTCATGGGCGTGGATCTTATGCGTGGCGGTCGTCGGCCCCTCGACGAGCGTTCGGGGTGAGGGAGCGAGCAAGGGCGGTCCGGCGTGTCAGCGCTTGAGCGCCTCGCGCGCCCGCTCCAGAGCCTGCCAGAACTTCGGGTCCTGCGAGGTCGCGAAGTTGATGCGCATCAGCGTGCCCGGCGTGCGCGTCGGGCTGAACAGGATGCCGGGCGCGATCAGCCAGCCCTGGTCCATCATCACGGGCGCCAGGCGCTCGGTGTCGGCGCCCACGTCGACCCAGCCGAACAGGCCGGCCGGCGTCGCGGCGAAGCGGCAGCCGGCGTCCTCGGCCAGCCGCACGCAGCGCTGGCGCGCGGAGACCAGCCGCGCCGCGATCCGCTCCGCGTGCTTGCGCAGCAGGCCTTGCTCCAGGCACAGCGCGACCGCGCGGTCCATCAGCGGACTGGTCGTCAGCGAGGCCAGCAGCTTCAGGTCGGTGAGTCGCGCCATGCGTTCCGGGCTCGCCGCGACGAAACCGACGCGCCACGCCGGCGACAGCATCTTCGAGAACCCGGAGACGTAGATCGTGCGCCGCAACTGGTCGAGCGCCGCCAGCCGCGGCGCGTGGTTCGGCGCGAACAGCGCGTAGGTGTCGTCCTCGACGATCAGCAGGTCGTGCGCGTGCGCCAGTTGCAGCACCTGGTGCGCATGCGCCAGGTCCAGCGTCGCGCCGGTCGGGTTGTGCAGCACCGACACCGTCACGTACATGCGCGGCCGGTGCTCCTCGATCAGGCGGCGCATCACCGCCATGTCCGGCCCGTGCGCGCCGCGCGGCACCGGCAGCAGCCGCATGCCGGCCTGGGACAGCCGCGCGTACTCGATCGCCCAGCCCGGGTCGTCCACCAGCACGGCGTCGCCCGGCTCCAGGAAGGCCCGCGTGATCAGATCCAGGCCGTGCGTCGCGCCGACGGTGCTCATGATCTGGTCGGGCGCGGCCTGCACCGCGATGTCCAGCAGCCGCCGCGACAACGCGCGCCGCAACCGCTCATCGCCGAGCGGCTCCCCGTAGCCGGAGATCAGCGCGTCGTCCGCGTTGGCCGCGAGGCGGCGCAATGTCGACTGCAGCAGCCCGAGGTCCAGCCATTCCGCCGGCAGGGTGCCCAGGCCCGGCGAACGCCGCGCGTCCGCCTGGAACATCCCCCGGATCAACGCGCTGGCGTCCACCGGCGGCGGCAGTGGCGCGGGCGCGACGTCATGGGCGGCCGGCGCCCGGGGCGGCGGCGTCCGGGTTTCGCGAACGAAAAACCCTCGCTTCTTCCGCGCATCGAGCAGGCCCTGGGCGAGCAGCTGGTCATAGGCCGCGACGACCGTGTAGGGACTGACGCCGTGATGCCGCGCGCAATCCCGCACCGACGGCAGCCGCGCCCCGGCAGCAGCAGCCGCTGCTGGATGCGCGCCGCGAAGCGCTGCGCCAGCTGCTGCGCAAGCGGCTGGCTGGCGTTGCGGGAGAGGGCGACCGGCGCGACATTCGCGCTGTTGGGAGCGCTCATGCTGGCGTTGGCTGTGCTGGTGTCCATGCCGATACAGATCATGCGGTGGTATGGCGCAGTGTATTGGTCCTGTGCTGGTCGACCCCTTAGACTGGTCCGCTCAACCGGAGACAACCCCCATGAACCGCAGTCCCTGGACGCAAGCCCGCCGTGCCGCGCGCATGAACCCGTCCATCATCCGAGAGATCCTGAAGGTCACCGAGAAGCCGGGCGTCCTGTCCATGGCGGGTGGCCTGCCCAGCGCGGACACGTTCCCGGTGGAGGCCATCAAGACGGCCTGCGACCGCGTGCTGACGCACAACGCCAAGGAGGCGCTGCAGTACGCCGCCAGCGAGGGGTTCGCGCCGCTGCGTGAATGGGTCGCGGCCAAGGTCGCGACGCTGGGGATCAATGCCTCGCCGGACCAGGTGCTGATCACCAGCGGTTCGCAGCAGGGCCTGGACCTGGTCGGCAAGCTGCTGTGCGACGCGGGCGCCCCGGTCGCGGTGGAGACGCCGACCTACCTCGGCGCGCTGCAGGCCTTCACGCCTTACGAACCGATCTTCGCCAGCCTCGCCAGTGACGACGAAGGCCCGCTGCCTTCGGCCATCGAGGCGCTGCCGCACGATGCGCCGGGCACGCGCTTCGCGTACCTGCTGCCGAACTACCAGAACCCCACCGGCCGCGTGATGAGCCTGGCGCGCCGTCAGGCCGTGGTCGCCGCCGCCCGCAAGGCCGGCGTGCCCATCGTCGAGGACAACCCCTACGGCGACCTGTGGTTCGACCAGGCGCCGCCGGCCTCGCTCAGCTCGCTGTGGCCGGAAGGCAGCATCTACCTGGGCTCGTTCTCCAAGGTGCTGACGCCGGGCTTCCGCCTGGGCTACATCGTCGCGCCGAGCGAGCTCTACCCGAAGCTGCTGCAGGCCAAGCAGGCCGCCGACCTGCACACGCCGGGCTTCAACCAGCGCGTGGTGCACGAGGTCATCAAGGGCGGCTTCCTGGACGAGCACGTGCCCAAGATCCGCGCCCGCTACAAGGCCAACCGCGATGCGATGGCCAAGGCGCTGGAAACGGCGCTGCCGCCCGGCTGCGAATGGCAGACCCCGGAAGGCGGCATGTTCTTCTGGATCCGCCTGCCCGAGGGCCTGGACGCGATGGCGCTGCTGCCGCGCGCGGTCGACGCCGGCATCGCCTACGTGCCGGGCGCCGCGTTCTACGCGCACCAGCCGGACACGCGCACGCTGCGCTTGTCGTTCGTGACGCTGACGCCCGACCTGATCGCCGAAGGCGTCGACAAGCTCGGCCGCGTGCTGCACGAGGCGCTCGCGCTGACGACCGCCGAAACGGCGCCCTGATCGACGAGCCGTCATCGGTTCCCACACGGGGACCGAGGCCGACCCCGTCCGGGGTCGGAGTTTGTCCCCTGTTCCCGTCACCCGTCACCGCCTCGTCAGGCGGGACGGATCGACTCGCCCTGCCTTTCCGAGTTTTCCGAGGTTCCCCATGTCCGAACTCCGCCGCTTCGTTCAAGTCGATGTCTTCACCGCCGAGGCGCTGAAGGGCAACCCGCTGGCCGTCGTCATCGACGGCGCGGGCCTGGACGACGCCACGATGGCGAAGTTCGCCGAATGGACGAACCTCTCCGAAACGACCTTCCTGCTGCCGCCCACGCATCCGGACGCCGACTACCGCGTCCGCATCTTCACGCCCGGCGGCGAGCTGCCCTTCGCGGGCCATCCGACGCTGGGCTCCTGCCACGCGTGGCTGTCCAGCGGCGGTGATCCGAAGCGGCCCGGCGAGGTGGTGCAGGAGTGCGCCATCGGCCTGGTGCGCATCCGCCGCGACGGCGCGCGGCTGGCCTTCGCCGCGCCGCCGCTGCTGCGCGAAGGGCCGGTCGAACCGGCGCTGCGCGAACAGGTGGCGCGGTCGCTGCGCGTCGCGGACGCGGACCTGCTGGACGTCGTCTGGGTCAACAACGGGCCGGACTGGATGGCGGCGCGCCTGGCCTCGGCCGAAGCGGTCCTGGCCATCGAACCCGATTACGTGTCCATGGGGCGACTCAAGCTGGGCGTCGTTGGCGCTTATCCTGCGGGCTCGCCGCTGCAATTCGAGGTGCGGGCCTTCGTGCCCGGCCTCGGCCCCGCCGAAGACCCGGTCACGGGCAGCCTGAACGCGGGTCTGGCACTATGGCTGCAAGGCGCCGGTCTGGCGCCCGACCGCTATGTGGCCGCCCAGGGCGCCGCCCTCGGGCGTGCCGGCCGGGTGCATGTGGCGAAAGAGGGCGGACATTGCTGGATTGGCGGCGATGTCACGCCATTGATCCACGGTCAGGTGAGGTTGTGAAGCCATGAGCATGGAAGTCGATCATCTCGTTGTCGCCGCGATCACGTTGGAGGAGGGCCGCGCCTGGTGCGAACGTGTCCTGGGCGTGTCCCCTCAACCCGGTGGGCGCCATGCGCTGATGGGCACGCACAACCTGCTGCTGAACATCAGCGGGCCGCCGACCTATCCGCGCTGCTACCTGGAAATCATCGCGATCGACCCGGAAGCTCCGGATCCAGGCCGGCCGCGCTGGTTCGACCTGGACCAGCCCGCCGTGCGCGAGCGCCTGAAGGAGGACGGCCCGTCGCTGCTGCACTGGGTCGCGCGGGTGCAGAGCCTGGACGCGACGCTGGCCACCTGGTCGGGCGAGGGCGTCGATGCCGGCGAGGCGGTCGAGGCCGCCCGCGGCGACCTGAGCTGGCGCATCGCGCTGCGCGAGGACGGCCGCCGGCTGCGCAAGGAAGGCCTGCCGGTGCCCATCGAATGGAAGGGCGACGCCCATCCGACCGACAAGCTGCCCGAGAGTGGCGTGCAGCTGCTGGGCTTCGAGGCCCGTGACGGCCTGCGCGCGCAGCTCTCGACGCCCAAGGGCACGGTCGAGCTGGAGGCGATCGAGGGGACCTTGTCCGATGCGCCGACGCAGTCGGGCGACCTCGATGACGTCCTGCCGGCTTCCCGTTGAAGTTCCGCTGAAGTTCTGTGGAAGGGCCCGCTGGCGGGCCGCTGAAGTGACGACAAGGACCCGATGAGCACGCAGGATCTCTTCCGCGAGGATGCGCAGCTGCGCGAGTGCGAGGCGACGCTGCTGCGCGCCGACGAGCACGGTCTGCTGCTGGACCGCACGGTGTTCTATCCGCAAGGCGGCGGGCAGGCCGGCGACGCCGGCATGCTGACGCTGCCGGGCGGGCGCGAGCTCCTCATCGCCGATACCCGCAAGGGCGAAGGCGGCGAGATCCTGCACCTGCCCGCGCCGGATCAGGACCTGAGCGGGCTCGACGCCGGCACGCCGGTGACGGCGCGGATCGACTGGAGCCGCCGCCACGCCCACATGCGCTTCCACACGGCGACGCACCTGCTGTGCGCGCTGGTGCCGCATCCGGTCGACGGCTGCTCGATCACGGCGGGTTACGCACGGCTCGATTTCCACATGACCGATCCGCTGGACAAGGATGCGCTGACCGCCGGCATTGCCCGGCTCGTCGCCGAGGCGCATCCGGTCGGCCATCGCTGGATCAGCGACGAGGAACTCGAGGCGAATCCGACCCTCGTCCGCAGCATGAGCGTGCAGCCGCCGCGCGGCACCGGCCGCGTGCGTCTGCTCGCGATCGACGGCGTCGACCTGCAGCCCTGCGGTGGCACGCACGTCGCCAACACGGCGGAGATCGGGGCGGTGGTCGTCACGAAGATCGAGAAGAAGTCGGCCAAGACGCGCCGCGTCGTACTCGGCTTCGCCACCGTGGACACATCGGCCTCGTCGCCCGCTTCGGCATCGGTGACCTCGGCATGAGCAGACTTCGCGTGCTCGGACGCGCGGCGTCCATCAATGTTCGCAAGGTGTTGTGGACCGGCGCCGAACTGGGCCTGGACCTGACGCGAGAGGACGTCGACGTGAAGGCCGAGGCATTCCGCGCGCTCAACCCGAACGCGATGATGCCGGTGCTGATCGACGACGACGGGTCTGAGGCCTCGTTCTCGATGTGGGAGAGCAACAGCATCTGCCGCTACCTCGCGCGGCGCGAGGACCGCGTCGACCTGCTGCCCGACGAGCCACGCCAGCGCGCGCTCGTCGAGATGTGGATGGACTGGCAGGGCGGCGAGCTGAACAACAGCTGGCGCTATGCGTTCATGGCGACGGTGCGCAAGAGCGCGCGCCATCAGGATGCCGCGCAGATCGAGGCCGGCATCGTGAACTGGAACCGGCACATGGCGATGCTCGACGCGCAGCTGGCCCGCTCGGGTGGCCCCTTCGTGCTCGGCGCCAGCTTCACGCTGGCAGATGTGGTGCTGGGTCTGTCTGCCCACCGCTGGCGCGCGGCGCCGATCGCCCACGCGGATCTGCCGGCGGTCGAAGCCTGGTACCAGCGCCTGCTGACCCGCCCCGGCTTCGCGGCTCACGGTCCTGCCGCCGGTCCTTGATGAGCGCCTCTAGACGCGACACTTGATCGCCAGAACGGCCTCGCTACACTCGCCCGCTGTGGACACGCCCGAGATACGACTGATCTGCCCCGATTCGCCCCCGTTGTGGGAAGAAGCGCGCGCGATCATGCGCGAATACGCGCAGAGCCTGGACATCGACCTGGACTTCCAGAACTTCGACCAGGAACTCGCCTCGCTGCCCGGCGAATACGACGAGCCGCAAGGCATGCTGCTGCTGGCGCTGGTCGACGGCCAGATCGCCGGGTGCGGCGGCTTCCGGCCGATGACCGATTCCGACTACGCCAATGCCTGCGAGATGAAGCGCCTGTTCATCCGCCCCGCGTTCCGCCGCTTCGGCCTGGGACGCACGATGGCGCAGGCGCTGATCGATCGCGCCACGACGGCGGGCTACTCCAGCATGCTGCTCGATACGCTCGACGACATGGAGGCCGCGCGTGATCTGTACGAAAGCCTCGGCTTCGAGGAGATCCCGCCGTACTACTTCAATCCCATCGCCGGCGCGCATTACCTGAAGGTCGATCTGGACTGAGGGCGGATGGGAGTCGAGGCGATCCCGCCAGTTCGTCGGCAGGGTGATCGGGTTTCGTCGGGTTACCGGCATAGCATCGGGGCATGAGTTCACAGCCCCATGCCGCCTCGACGACGTCCTCGGACGACCTCTACCGCCTCGAGCCCGCGTCGCTGACGCCGGCGCTGCTCGGCGAGTCGCCGTTCTGGCATCCATTGGAGCAATGCCTCTATTACGTCGACATCCCGGGCAAGGCGTTGTTCCGGCTCGACAACGGCGCGGACGCGCCGACCCGCTGGCCGCTCAACGACGAGCCCGGCTGCGTCGTGCCGCTGCCCGACGGCCGGTTGCTGATCCCGCAGCGCAACGGGCTGTGGCGCTTCGATCCCGCCACCGGCGCGTACGAGAAGCTGCTCGATCCGCCCTATGACGCTTCCAAGCGACGCTTCAACGACGGCAAGGCCGACGCGAAGGGGCGGCTGTGGGTCGGCACCATCGACGATGCGCGCCAGCCGGAATCGGCGCTCTATTGCCTGCGCGACGGGGCGTTCGAGCAGGTCCAGGACGGCATCACCGTGTCCAACGGCCTGGCCTGGAGCCCGGACGGCCGCACGATGTACTGGGCCGACACCAAGGCCCATGAGATTTACCGGTTGAGTTTCGATGCTGAAACCGGCACGGTCGGCCCACGCGAAGTCTTCGCCAGTTTCGAGAAGCGCGCGCCGGATCAGTCGCTGGAAAACTACGGCGGCCGGCCGGACGGCGCGGCGGTCGACGTCGAAGGCGCCTACTGGATCGCCATGATGGAAGGGCAGCAGTTGCTGCGGCTGTCACCGTCGGGCGACGTGCTCCAGCGCGTCGAACTGCCGGTGCGCTGCGCGACCATGCCGACCTTCGGTGGTGCGGACATGCGCACCCTTTTCGTCACCACCGCACGGGAAAAGCGCAGCGAGGCGGAACTCGCCGCGCAGCCCTGGGCCGGCTGTGTGCTGAAGATGCGGGTACCCGTTGCGGGCTTGCCGGTTCAGTTCGCACACTGGGGAGACTGAAGGCCTTCTGAGGGCCTTTTCTCCCGCCGCGCGGGGACAGGTGTTGCGCGCACACCGCGCACGGGCGGGTGCCGCAAGTGATGCCAACGCCGATGAACAGGGCTCGGGAGAGCCCTAGGCGTGGTTCGCACGGGCTGTCAAGTCGGCGGGGATGGGCAGGCGCGACGGCCTGTTAAGGGTCTGTCAGGCCAGACCCCCTATAATCCCGTGGTTTTGCAGCTCGCCCCCTGACGCCGTGAATCCCGATCCAGCGCGTGCACCCGTGGTGTCGCACGCAGCGCCCGCAGAGCCGCCCCGGCCCGTTCCGACGAACGACCGCGGCACCGCCAGCAAGGATGCCTGGGATGATGGAACAGAAGGAGATGCGGGTGGCGAACCGGCTTTCAAGCCCCTGACGCGAGAAGAAGCGCAGGACTTGCGGGCCCGGCTCCCGGTGATGTCCGTCTGGTCGTTGTTGACCTGGCAGGCGGCAACGGGCGCCATCATGGTCGCGCTGTGGGGTCTGCTGTCCCTGCAAGCCGACAAAACCTGGTCGGCGCTGTTCGGTGCCGTCTCGGTCGTCGTGCCGAACGCCCTGATGGCGTGGGGCATGACGCGGCAATCAGCCAGGGACGCGGGCACGCCGATGCTCACGTTCGCGGTCTGGGAGCTGGTGAAGATCATTCTGGCGGTCGCCATCCTGGTGGCGGTCGCCATGGGTTTCGCATCGTTGAGTTGGGCGGCATTGCTCTCGACCCTCGTCGTGACCCTGAAGGCAAATTGGCTGGCCCTGCTTCGGCGGGGTCGAATCAGAAAATAGAGACGGAAAACACCACCATGGCAGCAGAAGGGCACGCGCCGACTTCGGGTGAATACATCACCCACCATTTGCAGCATTGGCAGAAGAATTTCGCCTTCGAGGATGTCAAGCAGACCGGTCTGGTCGACTTCAACGTCTTCAACTTCGACTCGCTGATCTATTCGACGGTGCTCGGCCTGCTGGCCGTGTTCCTCCTCTGGCGTGTCGCACGCAAGGCTCATGCCGGCGTGCCGGGCCGCTTCCAGGCCGCCATCGAGATCCTGGTCGAGATGGTGGACAACCAGGCCAAGTCGGTCATCCACAACGAGAAGAGCCGCAAGGTCATCGGCCCCGTCGCCCTGACCGTGTTCGTGTGGATCTTCTTCATGAACGCGATGGACATGCTGCCGGTGGACTGGCTGCCGACGCTGTTCACCAACTATGTCGCCCACGACGCGCACCACGCCTACCAGCGCGTCGTGCCGACCGCCGACCTGTCGACCACGCTGAGCCTGTCGACCTTCGTCCTGGTCCTGGTGTTCTTCTACAGCATCAAGATCAAGGGCCTGGGCGGCTGGGGCCATGAACTGATCGCCGCGCCGTTCGGCGACCACTGGGCGCTGTGGCCGTTCAACTTCCTCATGCAGGTCATCGAGTTCGTCGCCAAGACGGTCTCCCATGGCATGCGACTGTTCGGCAACATGTTTGCCGGCGAACTGGTGTTCATGCTGATCGCCCTGATGGGCGGCGGCTGGGCCCTGACCGGAACCGGCATCGGCCTGGCCATCGGCCACGTCCTCGCCGGCACGGTCTGGACGCTGTTCCACATCCTTGTGATCACGCTGCAGGCCTTCATCTTCATGATGCTGACGCTGATCTACCTGGGCCAGGCGCACGACGCGCACTGATCCGGACGGACAGCCGCGATCCCTCGTTTCTCGATTCCTTTTCCCTTTCTTTTATCTAACTCTCTCAGGAGCAAAACATGGAAAACATCCTCGGTCTGGTCGCTCTGGCTTGCGGCATCATCGTTGGTCTGGGCGCGATCGGCGCTTCCATCGGCATCGCGCTGATGGGCGGCAAGTTCCTGGAATCGTCGGCCCGTCAACCCGAGCTGATGAACGAACTGCAAACCAAGATGTTCATCCTGGCCGGCCTGATCGACGCCGCCTTCCTGATCGGCGTCGCCATCGCCCTGCTGTTCGCGTTCGCCAACCCGTTCGCCGCTACGCTGCTCGCCACCGTCGCTCGCTGATCGAGCCCGAACCCTTTCACGACTGAAAGGATCGTGCCGTGAATATCAACGCTAGCCTCTTCATCCAGTGGATCCCGTTTGCGCTTCTCGTGTTCGTCACGATGAAGTTCATCTGGCCACCGATCGTGAAGGCACTGGACGAGCGCGCGGAGAAGATCCGCGCCGGCCTCACCGCCGCCGACCAGGCCAAGGCCGAACTGGCCAACGCCAACAAGAAGGTCGACGAGCAACTGGCGCAGACCCGCAACGAAACCACGAAGCTGCTGTCCGACGCTGAAAAGCGCGGCGCCGCGATCGTGGACGAAGCGAAGAAGCGTGCGGACGACGAAGGCGCCAAGATCATCGCCGCTGCGAAGGCTGAAGCCGAGCAGCAGTCGGTGCGTGCCCGCGAGGCCCTGCGCGAGCAGGTCGCCGCGCTGGCCGTCAAGGGCGCCGAGCAGATCCTGCAGCGCGAGGTCAACGCCGGCGTGCACGCCGAATTGCTGAACCGTCTCAAGACGGAGCTGTAATCATGGCTGAACTCGCAACCATTGCCCGTCCCTACGCCGAAGCGCTGTTCCAGGTCGCGTCCTCCCAGGACCTCAAGACCTGGAACGAGCAGCTCGCCGCGCTGGCGCTCGTCGCCGGCGACAGCCAACTGCGCCAGTTCGCCGAAGACCCGAAAGTGACCACCGAACAGGTGTTCCAGGTGGTGTCCGCGGCGAGCAAGCAGTCGCTGGTGCCCGGCGTTCAGAACTTCCTGCGCGAGGTGATCGCCAACGGCCGCCTGTCGGCGCTGCCGGCGATGGTCCAGCAGTTCCACGAACTGGCCAACGCCGCGTCCGGCGTGTCCGATGCGCACATCTTCAGCGCCTTCCCGATCGAGCCGGCCCAGCTGGCCGACGTGGTCGCGTCGCTGGAGAAGCGCTTCGGCCGCAAGCTGCAAGCGCAGGTTGAGCTGGAGCCTGGCCTGATCGGCGGTATCCGTGTGGTGGTCGGCGACGAGGTGCTGGACACCTCGGTGAAGGCCCGTCTGGAACGCATGAAAGTGGCGCTCACTGCCTGAAGCCTCGGCTTCAGGCTTCGGCCCGACTGCCTGAGATCCCCCCGATTCACCCTGGTGTCCCGCTTCGGCGGGATGCCGCTGGGAGCAAGCAATGCAACTGAATCCTGCTGAAATTTCCGAACTGATCAAGAGCCGCATCGAAGGCCTTGGCGCGTCCACCGACGTGCGCAACCAGGGCACCGTCGTGTCCGTGTCCGACGGCATCGTGCGCGTGCACGGCCTGTCCGACGTGATGCAAGGCGAAATGCTGGAGTTCCCGGTCGCCGCCGATGGCACGCAGACCTTCGGTCTGGCGCTGAACCTGGAGCGCGACTCCGTCGGCGCCGTGATCCTGGGCGCCTACGAGCACATCGTCGAAGGCGACACCGTGAAGTGCACGGGCCGCATCCTGGAAGTGCCGGTCGGCCCCGAGCTGATCGGCCGCGTCGTGAACGCGCTGGGTCAGCCGATCGACGGCAAGGGCCCGATCAACGCCAAGATGACCGACGTCATCGAGAAGGTCGCCCCGGGCGTGATCGCCCGCAAGTCCGTCGACCAGCCGGTGCAGACCGGCCTGAAGTCGATCGACTCGATGGTGCCCGTCGGCCGTGGCCAGCGCGAGCTGATCATCGGCGACCGCCAGACCGGCAAGACCGCCGTGGCGATCGACGCGATCATCAACCAGAAGGGTCAGAACATGACCTGCGTGTACGTCGCGATCGGCCAGAAGGCTTCGTCGATCAAGAACGTCGTGCGCGCCCTGGAAGCCGCCGGCGCGATGGAGTACACCATCGTCGTCGCCGCCTCCGCGTCCGAATCCGCGGCGATGCAGTACGTGTCGGCCTACTCCGGCTGCACGATGGGCGAGTACTTCCGCGACCGCGGTCAAGATGCGCTGATCGTGTACGACGACCTGTCCAAGCAGGCCGTCGCCTACCGTCAGGTCTCGCTGCTGCTGCGCCGTCCCCCGGGCCGCGAAGCCTTCCCCGGCGACGTGTTCTATCTCCACAGCCGCCTGCTGGAGCGCGCCGCCCGCGTGAACGCCGAGTACGTCGAAGCCTTCACCAAGGGTGAAGTCAAGGGCAAGACCGGTTCGCTGACCGCGCTGCCGATCATCGAGACGCAAGCCGGCGACGTGTCCGCCTTCGTCCCGACGAACGTCATCTCGATCACCGACGGCCAGATCTTCCTGGAAACCAACCTGTTCAACGCCGGCATCCGTCCCGCGATCAACGCCGGTATCTCGGTGTCGCGCGTCGGTGGCGCTGCCCAGACCAAGCTGATCAAGTCGCTGTCCGGCGGTATCCGTACCGACCTGGCCCAGTACCGTGAACTGGCTGCGTTCGCGCAGTTCGCTTCCGACCTGGACGCCGCGACCCGCAAGCAGCTGGACCGTGGTGCCCGCGTGACGGAACTGCTGAAGCAGGCCCAGTACAGCCCGCTGTCGATCAGCCTGATGGGTGCGTCGCTGTACGCCGCCAACAAGGGCTTCATGGACGACATCGAGGTCAAGAAGGTGCTGTCCTTCGAGCACGGCCTGCACCAGTTCCTGAAGACCTCGCACGCTGCCCTGCTGACGAAGCTGGAAAACGACAAGGCGATGGACAAGGACGCGGAAGCTGAACTGAACGCCGCGATCACGTCGTTCAAGAAGTCCTTCGCCTAAGCAACCATGACCGGGTCTCGCTGAAGTCAGGCAAGACCCGGCCCTCACAGGAGAAATCATGGCAGCAGGCAAGGAAATTCGCGGCAAGATCAAGTCGGTCGAGAACACCAAGAAGATCACCAAGGCCATGGAAATGGTCGCCGCTTCGAAAATGCGCAAGGCGCAGGATCGGATGCGCGCGGCCCGTCCGTACGCGGAGAAGGTCGGCAACATCGCCGCCAATCTCTCGAAGGCCAACCCGGAATACCGTCACCCGTTCATGGTGGCGAATCCGGAGGCCAAGTCGGTGGGCTTCGTGGTGGTCACGACGGACAAGGGTCTGTGCGGTGGCCTGAACACCAACCTGCTTCGCGCTGCGACCGGCAAGCTCAAGGAAGTTGAGTCCGCGGGTCAGAAGTCCGAAGTGGTGGCGATCGGCAACAAGGGTCTCGGTTTCATGAACCGGATCGGCGCCAAGGTCGTCGCGCATGCGACGCAGCTCGGCGACAGCCCCCAGCTCGAGAAGCTGGTCGGCCCGGTCAAGACGCTGCTGGACGCGTATGCGGACGGCAAGCTGTCGGCGGTCTATCTCTGCTACACCCGCTTCGTCAACACGATGAAGCAGGAGCCGGTGGTGCAGCAGCTGCTGCCGCTGACGGCGGAGTCGCTGGAGACGGATGCCGCGGGTCACGCATGGGACTACCTGTACGAACCCGACGCCCCGACGGTGATCAACGAGCTGCTGGTGCGCTACACCGAAGCCCTGGTCTATCAGGCCGTGGCCGAGAACATGGCGTCCGAGCAATCGGCGCGCATGGTGGCCATGAAGGCCGCGACCGACAACGCCGGAACGCTGATCGGTGAGCTGAAGCTGGTCTACAACAAGACCCGCCAGGCCGCGATCACGAAGGAACTGTCGGAAATCGTCAGCGGCGCCGCCGCCATCAGCGGTTGATCTCGCGATCGATCGCAGGCAACAGATTTGAATTGAAGGAACGAAAAAATGGCTAACACTCAATCGGTGGGCAAGATCGTTCAGTGCATCGGCGCCGTGGTGGACGTGGAGTTCCCGCGCGACCAGATGCCGAAGGTGTTCGACGCCCTCAAGATGGAAGGCACGACCCTGACGCTGGAAGTCCAGCAGCAGCTGGGCGACGGCGTGGTGCGCACCATCGCGCTGGGCTCGTCCGACGGCCTGCGCCGCGGCAGCGAGGTCTACAACACGGGCGACATGATCCAGGTCCCGGTCGGCCAGCCGACGCTGGGCCGCATCATGGACGTGCTGGGCAACCCGATCGACGAGCGCGGCGACGTGTCGCGCGAGAAGACCGCGGCCATCCACCGCAAGGCCCCGGCCTACGACGAGCTGAGCCCGTCGCAGGAGCTGCTGGAAACCGGCATCAAGGTCATCGACCTGATCTGCCCGTTCGCCAAGGGCGGCAAGGTCGGCCTGTTCGGCGGCGCCGGCGTGGGCAAGACCGTCAACATGATGGAGCTGATCAACAACATCGCCAAGGCTCACTCGGGTCTGTCGGTGTTCGCGGGTGTCGGCGAGCGTACCCGCGAGGGCAACGACTTCTATCATGAGATGTCCGACGCGGGCGTCGTGAACCAGGAGGACCTGAGCAAGTCGAAGGTCGCCATGGTCTACGGCCAGATGAACGAGCCCCCGGGCAACCGTCTGCGCGTCGCGCTGACCGGCCTGACGATGGCCGAGTCCTTCCGCGACGAAGGCCGCGACGTGCTGTTCTTCGTGGACAACATCTACCGCTACACGCTGGCCGGCACGGAAGTGTCCGCGCTGCTGGGCCGCATGCCGTCCGCGGTGGGCTACCAGCCGACGCTGGCCGAGGAAATGGGCCGTCTGCAAGAGCGGATCACGTCGACCAAGGTCGGCTCGATCACCTCGATCCAGGCCGTGTACGTCCCTGCGGACGACCTGACCGACCCGTCGCCCGCCACGACCTTCGCCCACTTGGACGCCACCGTCGTGCTGTCGCGCGACATCGCGTCGCTGGGCATCTACCCGGCCGTGGACCCGCTGGACTCGACCTCGCGTCAGATCGACCCGAACGTCATCGGCGAAGAGCACTACAACGTGACGCGTTCGGTGCAGTCGGTGCTGCAGCGCTACAAGGAACTGCGCGACATCATCGCGATCCTGGGCATGGACGAGCTGTCGCCGGAAGACAAGCAGGCCGTGGCCCGCGCCCGCAAGATCCAGCGTTTCCTGTCGCAGCCGTTCCACGTCGCGGAAGTGTTCACCGGCGCGCCCGGCAAGTACGTCCCGCTGAAGGAAACCATCCGTGGTTTCAAGATGATCGTGAACGGCGAGTGCGACCACCTGCCGGAACAAGCGTTCTACATGGTGGGCACCATCGACGAGGCTTTCGAGAAGGCCAAGAAGATCCAGTAAGACTTCGCATACGGCGCGCTGGCGTCGTTGCCGTGCTCGCCGGACTCGACAGTCCGGCTCCGCGCGGCGCCTAGCCAGCCCACCGTCTGCTCGCTTACTGGACCTTCTTACCGCGGTGGCTCCGGCCGCCGCAGGTCAACGATTAAGGAAACGCAATGGCAACCCTCCACGTGAACGTGGTCTCGGCGGAAGAGCAGATCTTCTCGGGCGAAGCGAAATTCGTGGCGCTGCCGGGCGAAGGCGGCGAGCTGGGCATCCTGCCCAAGCACACCCCGCTGATCACCCGCATCAAGCCGGGCGCCGTGCGCATCCAGCGTCCCAACGGCGATGAAGAGTTCGTCTTCGTCGCTGGTGGTCTGCTGGAAGTGCAGCCGGGCGTCGTGACCGTGCTGGCCGACACCGCGATCCGCGGCAAGGACCTCGACGAGGCCCGCGCCCAGGCTGCCAAGCAGGCGGCCGAGGAAGCGATGAAGAACGCCAAGAGCGACATCGATTTCGCCAAGGCGCAAAGCGAGTTCGCCGCGATGGCCGCGCAGATCGCGGCCCTGCGGAAGTTCCGCGCCAAGCGCTGAGCCCACCCCATCAGCTCCGATACCGCACCGGTCGCCCGGTGCGGCGAGGACACCACACTGCATCGGCAGGACTGCGAAAAACTCGCACTCCTGCCGATGTTCTTTCAGAGTCGCCGATTCGCCTGAGTGCGATGACGCACACTGCGCACGCCCGGTTCGAACCGGGGACGCAGCCGGCGCCACTAGCCGGCATCTTTGAGGGAGTTCCCAATGTCATCATTCAACGTCCTGGCGCGTCGCGCCTCGTTGGCGCTCGCCGTGACCGCCCTGGTCGGTTGCGCCGCCACCGAACAGTCCCGCACCATTGAAGTTCCGCGCGCCACGACGCCGGCCCCGGCCCAGTACCAGGGTCAGCGCGCGCCGATCGCCGTGGGCAAGTTCGAGAACCGCTCCAGCTTCATGCGCGGCATGTTCGCCGACGCCATCGACCGCCTGGGCAACCAGTCGAAGTCGATCCTGGTCGCCCATCTGCAGCAGACCAACCGCTTCAGCGTGCTGGACCGTGACAACCTCGAAGAAGCGCAGCAGGAAGCCAAGTTCAAGAACAGCAACCTGGCCATCAAGGGTGCGGATTTCCTGGTGACGGGTTCGGTGACCGAGTTCGGCCGCAAGGAAGTCGGAGATCAGGCGCTGTTCGGCGTGCTGGGCCGCGGCAAGAAGCAGATCGCCTACGCCAAGGTGACGCTGAACATCGTCAACAGCCAGACCTCGGAAGTCGTGTACTCCGCGCAGGGCGCGGGCGAGTACGAGCTGTCGACCCGCGAGATCGTCGGCTTCGGCAGCACCGCCAGCTACGACGCGACGCTGAACGGCAAGGTCCTGGACCTGGCCATCAAGGAGGCCGTCAACACGATGGTCGCCGGCATCGACAGCGGCGCCTGGAAGCCGCAAGCCGCCCGCTGAACCGGAGACCGATCATGAGCATTCGCATGACCCGCGCGCTCCGCGTGAGCGCCCTCGCGGCCGTGGCCGCCCTGCTGACCGCCTGCGGCACGCCGCAGAAGCCGCTGTATCAATGGAGCGGCTACCAGACCAGCGTCTACCAGTACTTCAAGACCAACGGCGCGACACCCGGCGACCAGATCACGCAGCTCGAATCGCAGCTGATCAAGAACAAGGCCGCCAACGAAGCGACGCCCCCGGCCTGCACGGCCACCTGGCGCTGCTGTATGCGAAGGTCGGCAACGACGATGCCGCCCGAGCGCATCTGGAAGCCGAACGCGCGCTGTTCCCGGAGTCCGCCGGCTATGTGGACTTCCTGCTGAAGAAGCCTTCCGAGAAGACCGCCGCCGCAGCGGCCGCCGCGCCCGCCAAGGCCGCGAGCGGCGTCTGAGCGTGCAGGAGAAAGACACCATGACGAATCTGATGTCCCTGATCAAGCGCCTGGGCGCGGTGGCCGTGCTGGCCGCGCTGACCGCCTGCGCCGCGCCGCCCAAGCCCTACGACTACACCGCGTTCAAGGAAGCCAAGCCGGCGTCCCTGCTGGTGCTGCCGCCGATGAACGACACGCCGGACGTGAACGCCACCTACGGCGTGCTGTCCAACCTGTCGATGCCGCTGGCCGAGGCCGGCTACTACGTGCTGCCGGTGACGCTGGTCGACGAAACCCTGCGCACCAACGGCGTCACGACGCCGTCGGACGCGCAGAACATCGACACCGCCAAGCTGCGTCAGATCTTCGGCGCCGATGCGGCGCTGTACGTCGGCGTGAAGCAGTACGGCTCGGTCTACAAGGTGCTGTCGAGCGAAACCGTCGTCGAAATGCAGGCCAAGCTGGTCGACCTGCGTACCGGCACGCTGCTCTGGGAAGGCAAGGCCAGCGCCTCCAGCGCCGAGCAGAACAACAACAGCCAAGGCGGCTTGATCGGCCTGCTGGTGAAGGCGGTGGTGGACCAGATCGCCGCCAACCTGTCCGATCGCAGCTTCCAGATCGCGAGCCTGGCGGGCAACCGTCTGGTCTACGCCCCCAATGGCCTGCTGCCAGGTCCCCGGGCGCGCCAGGTTGTGAAAAACTAAGGGCTTCGTCCCGAACCCCGACACCGGTCGGCCTCGATGGCCGGCTGGTCGACCACCCACCGGTTCGCGCCGGTGGGTTTTCTTTTCCGAGCATGACCACTCCCATCACCGTCACCCGCCATCAAGGCCTCGAGGCCCTCGAACTGCACGCGCCCGGCGGCGCGCGCGCCACGCTGCTGCTGCACGGCGGCCATCTGGTGTCGTGGGTGCCGGCCGGCGCGGACGAGCAGCTCTACCTGTCGCCGAAGAGCGCCTTCAGCACCGGGCAGGCGATCCGCGGCGGCGTGCCGGTGATCTTTCCGCAGTTCTCGACCCGGGGTCCGTTGCAGCGCCACGGTTTCGCGCGCGGCAAGCCCTGGCAACTGGTCAGCGCCGAGTCCGGGAAGGAGGACGCGCTCGCCGTCCTGCGCCTGACGGATGACGACGCCACCCGCATGGTCTGGCCGCATGCCTTCGAAGCCGAGATCAGCATCCGCATCGCCGGCCGCGCACTGCAGATCGAACTCGCGTGCGAGAACAGGGGCGACGCGCCGTTGTCCTTCACCGCCGCGCTGCACACCTACCTGCGCTTGACTCAGATCATGTCGGCGTCCGTGCAGGGCTTGTCCGGCCTGGCCTACTGGGATGCGACGACGGAACGCGCGGCCACCCAGCACGAGGACCTGCTGCGCCTGGACGGGGAGACGGACCGCATCTACCAGGACGCGAAGCACGACCTGACCCTGCGCGACGGCGACCGCCGCGTCGCCATCCGCCAGCAAGGCTTCTCCGACATCGTGGTCTGGAATCCCGGCCAGGCCAAGGGCGACGCGCTGGCCGACATGCCCGAGGGCGGCTGGAAGCAGATGCTGTGCGTCGAGGCCGCGCAAGTGCTCAAGCCGATCGAACTGCCGCCGGGCGAGACCTGGGCGGGGATGCAGACGCTCGAGCTGCTCTGAGTCTCTCCCACCGCGTCCGCCGCATCGACTGCGTTTGCCGGCACCTCGGCGAGGCGCGGTAAGCTGGCCCGTCCTTCACGGCACGGAGCCAGCATGGCCGACAAGAAGTCCAAGAACGGTGGCAAGCGCAGCGACGAGAAGCGCAGCGCGAAGAACGGCGGAGACAAAGGCAGCGACAGGAACGGCAAGCTGTCGAAGTCGGATTACCTGGACCGCCTGCAGCCGATGCAGGTCGAGCTCAACAACCTGGGACGTTGGCTGCAGCACACGCGCAAGCGGCTGCTGGTCATCGTCGAGGGCCGCGACACCGCCGGCAAGGGCGGCGTCATCAGCGCGATCTCCGAGACGCTGAGCCCGCGCCAGTGCCGCACCGTCGCGCTGGGCAAGCCCAGCGAGCGGGAGCAGGGCGAGTGGTACTTCCAGCGCTACCTGACGCACCTGCCGGCCGCTGGCGAGATCGTGCTCTTCGACCGCAGCTGGTACAACCGCGCTGGCGTCGAGGCGGTGATGGGCTTCTGCACGCCGCAGCAGACCGACGACTTCCTGAAGCAGACGCCCACGCTGGAGCGCCTGCTCGTCGACGACGGGCTGCTGCTCTTCAAGTACTGGCTGACGGTAGATCAGCACCAGCAGGAGGAGCGCTTCGCCGAGCGCGCCGAGGATCCCCTGAAACAGTGGAAGCTGTCGCCCATCGACCTCGAGGCGCGCCAGCATTACGAGGACTACGGCCGCGCGCGCGATCGCATGCTCGAACACACGCACACGAAGCAGGCGCCTTGGACGCTGGTCGACTTCAATGACCAGCGCCGTGGTCGTCTGACCCTGATCCGCCATCTGCTGGACCATCTGCCGGACGTGACTGTCCCGGCCAAGGAACTCGAGTTCCCGCCGGTGGCCGGCGGCCTCAAGGAAGAGCGCTTCGGCTGGAAGCTCAAGCCGATCAAGAGTCTCTGAAGGCGCGATCGGGCGTCAGTACTTCCACGGCCGTTGGCCCTCACCCCCGCCCTCTCCCGCAAGCGGGCGAGGGAGTCCGAGTGGCGCCCTTCTTGCCCCCTCTCCCGCTTGCGGGAGAGGGCGGGGTGAGGGCCAGCGGCCCAGGCAGTCAAAGAGTGCTACAGCACGACGACCGCGTCCGGCAGCTCGTTGCGCGGCACGACGCCGGCCTCCGGCGGGAAGTGCTGCGCCAGCAGCGCCTCGACCGCGCGGATGGCCTCCACCAGCCCCTGCTCGAACTGGCCGCCGCGCAGCGACTGCCGCAATCCATCGACGATCGGCTGCCATTGCGCCGCGCTGACGCGCCGGTTCAATCCGCGATCCGCGACGATCTCGATCGCATGCTCCGCCAGCAACAGATAGATGAGCACCCCGTTGTTGTGCTCGGTGTCCCACACGCGCAGCTTGCCGAACAGCGCCAGCGCGCGCTGCCGCGCCGTCAACCCGCGCCAGAGGTAGCTGATCGGCAGGCTGGCTTCCACGCACAGGCGGATCTCACCAGCGTGGCTCAACTCGCTCTCGGTGACGCGCGCGGACAAGCGTGCGAGCGCCGCCGGCGGCAGCACGCGCCGCACATCGGCTTCGTCCCAGAAGCGATGCCGGAAAAAGCGCCCGAGCCGGCTGGTGTCACCGGCGTGGCGGATGTCGCGATCGGTCGGTCGGTCCATCACCAGTCTCCCGAGGCGCCGCCGCCGCCGAAGTCGCCACCCCCGTCGGAGGAGAAACCGCCGCCGCTGTCGCTGCCGCCGCCCCAGCTGCCACCCCCATCGCCGCCACCGCCTCCCCAGATGATCGGCGGCGCGATGCCGCCCGACCCATGCGCGCTGCGCCGGTAACCGCCGTAGGACGGGCTGGCGCTGCGCCGACGCGCCGCGCCGATGCCGAGCACGCCGACAAGGATCAGTGACGCGACCGCCGCGCCCACGCCCAGCAGCACGCTGTTGCTCAAGCCCCAGCCGACGACGCCGGCGCCGGCGCCGGTGAACAGGCTGCCGACCTTGCGGCCGAAGATGGAAGTCAGCACCGCACCCACCAGCGGCACGGCGAGGAAGGCGATCATCGCGATCTCGCCGATGTCGATGTTGTGGCCGCCGCCGGACTTCGATGTCCGCTGCGTGGGCGCCGGCAGGTGCTCGCCGCGGATGCGCGCCTGCAGCGAGTCGATCGCGCGGTTCAGGCCGCCGGCGTAGTCGCCGGCCTTGAACGCGGGCGTGATGTCGCGCTCGATGATCTGCCGGGCGGCGAGATCGGGCACCGCGCCCTCGAGCGCCTTGGCCGTCTGGATGTTGATGCGCCGGTCGTCCTTCGCGACGACGATCAGCAGCCCGTCGCCGACATCGCGGCGACCGAGCTTCCACTGGTCGCCGAGGCGCTGCGCGAACGCGGCGATGTCTTCCGGCGCGGTGGTGCGCACCATCAGGACGACGATCTGCGGGCCGGCTTCGCGCTCGAAGGCGGCGAGCTTCGCGTCGAGCGCCTCGCGCTGCGCGGCGTTCAGCGTCCCGGTCTGGTCGATCACGCGGCCGCTGAGCGGCGGTATCGGCTGGACATCCTGCGCGCGCGCCCGCGGCAGCAGGCCGACGCTCATCAGCAGGCCGAAGAAGACCAGCGTCAGGAATCGAACGGCCCGCATGCGCGGGGCCTCAGTTCGACGCGGGCGACGCCGACGGCGCCGGTGCCGGTGCCGTGACGGCGGGCGCGGCCGGCTTGTCGAAGTTCACCGTCGGCGGCGCGGAGATCGCGGCCTCGTTCTGCACGGTGAAGTTCGGCTTGGTCTCATAGCCGAAGATCTTCGCCGTCAGGTTCGAGGGGAAGCGGCGCGTCAGCACGTTGTATTCCTGCACCGACTTGATGTAACGGTTGCGAGCAACGGTGATGCGGTTCTCCGTGCCTTCGAGCTGCACACGCAGATCGCGGAAGCCCTGGTTGGCCTGCAGCTGCGGATAGCGTTCGCTGACGACCATCAGCCGGCTCAGCGCCCCGGACAGCTCGCCCTGCGCGGCCTGGAACTTCTGCAGCGCGGCCGGGTCGCGCGCCAGCTCGGGCGTGACCTGGATGCTGGTGGCCTTGGCGCGGGCCTCGACCACCTTGGTCAGCGTGTCCTGCTCGAAGCTGGCCTCGCCCTTGACCGTGTTGACGATATTGGGGATCAGGTCGCTGCGGCGCTGGTATTGGCTGAGCACCTCGGACCAGCTGGCATTGACCTGCTCGTCCAGGCTCTGGAACTCGTTGTAGCCGCAGCCGGTGAGCGCGAGCGGCGCGCCGACGATCAGGGCGGCCGCCGCGGTGGTGCGGACGGTGGCGAGCAGACGGGACGAAGTCGAAGTCATGTGCGGATCCTCCTTGTGCGCAGAGGCATATCGTGTGCCATGTCCCGCAATTCAAGTGCAGGGGGCCCCGAGCATAATCCCCTCCCCATGAGCGCCCCCCTTCAGAACGACGTCTTCCTGCGCGCCTGCCTGCGCGAGCCCACCGAGTACACGCCCGTCTGGCTGATGCGCCAGGCCGGCCGCTACCTGCCCGAGTACCGCGACACCCGCGCGAAGGCTGGCAGCTTCATGGGCCTGGCCACCAACAGGGACTACGCGACCGAGGTCACCCTCCAGCCGCTGGAGCGCTACCCGCTCGACGCGGCGATCCTGTTCAGCGACATCCTGACAGTGCCGGACGCGATGGGCCTGGGCCTGTCGTTCGCGCAAGGGGAGGGGCCGAAGTTCGAGAAGGTCGTCCGCGACGAAGCCGCCGTGAACGCGCTCGCCGTGCCGGACATGGACAAGCTGCGCTACGTCTTCGACGCGGTGAGCTCGATCCGCGGCGCGCTGAACGGCCGCGTGCCGCTGATCGGTTTCTCCGGCAGCCCGTGGACGCTGGCCTGCTACATGGTCGAGGGCGGCGGCTCCGACGACTACCGCCACGTCAAGAGCCTGATGTACGCGCGTCCGGACCTGATGCACCGCATCCTGTCGATCAACGCCGATGCGGTCGCCGCCTACCTGAACGCACAGATCGAGGCCGGCGCGCAAGCCGTGATGCTCTTCGACTCCTGGGGCGGCGTGCTGGCCGACGGCCAGTTCCAGCAGTTCAGCCTGGCGTACTCGCGCCGCGTGCTGGCGCAACTCAAGGGCGAACACGACGGTCGCCGCATTCCCAAGCTGCTGTTCACCAAGGGCGGCGGGCTGTGGCTGGACGAGATCGCCACCGCCGGCGCCGACGTCGTGGGCCTGGACTGGACGGTGAACCTCGGCCGCGCGCGGGCGCAGGTGCAGGATCGCGTCGCGCTGCAGGGCAACCTCGATCCGAACGTGCTGTTCGCGCCGCCGGCCGCGGTGCGAGAGCAGGCGCGCGCCGTGCTCGACAGCTTCGGCGCGCCGCAGCGTGCGGACGGCGGCTGGGGCGGCCATGTGTTCAACCTGGGCCACGGCATCAGCCAGTTCACCCCACCGGAAAGCGTGGCCGAACTGGTCGACGAAGTGCATATGCATTCGCGCAAACTGCGCAAGGCCACGGTCTAGTTATCCCCAAATCCGTGCATGTCACCGAAACGCAGCACATGCACGGGTTCTGAGCTAGGGCTTTCCCCGATGGGCGCGTAAGTCGTTGATTTCAAAGGGGGATGCAGGTTTCCCCGAGATTTGACGCCGAAGGGCCGCCGCGGCGGCAATCCCGGCGGCCCCTGAAAAGCCGGGGCGTTTCCCACAAAGTTATCCACAGGCTGTCGACCCCGTTGTGAACACCCTTGGAAATCAGGCACTTGGCGCGTTTTCCTCATGGTCGATGGAGACCGTGAGGGACGCCACGCCGCAGCATGCGGACGGCCAAGCGCGGGCTCTCCACGGGGCAGGGGGATCCCTCCAGGACCCCCAGCTCCATTCCGGCCCCACTGACATCCGTTGACGCCGACATGGCGCGGCGACCGGGATGAGCGAGTCCTCATTGCGTCGCTTGCGGGTGGCGGTCGAGGCGCCACAGCACAGCGGGCTGACCGGGCCGCTGGACTACCTCGGCCCGCAAGACTTGACCCCGGGCACGCTGGTGCATGTGACGCTGGGCCGTCGCGACGTCATGGGGCTGGTGTGGGACGACCTGCCCGAGGGCCAGGACTTGCCTGAGGGCGAGCAGCTGCCGGAGTCGGAACTGCGTCCCGTCGGCGAGGCGCTCGATGCGTTGCCGCCCCTGTCGGACCGCTGGCGCCGGCTGCTCGACTTCGCGGCGCAGTACTACCAGCGCAGCGTCGGCGAACTGGCGCTGGCGGTACTCCCGCCGCAGCTGCGGGACCTCGACGCGAAGCAGTTGCAGGCGCGGTTGAAGAAGCTCGACAAGGCGGATGCGGAAGCGGCGAAAGCCGCGGCGGCGGCGGCGGAGTCGACGACACCCGGGCCGGAGCGCCCGACGCTGAGCACGCAGCAGCAGGCGGCCCTGGACGCGCTGGCGGAACTGGCCGGTCGCGAAGCGCCTTCGCCCGCGCTGCTGTGGGGGTTGACTGGCAGCGGCAAGACCGAGATCTACCTGCGTGCCGCCGAAGCCGCGCTCGAACGCGGCCAGCAGGTGCTGGTGCTGGTGCCCGAGATCAACCTGACGCCGCAACTCGAGGCGCGGTTCGCCGAGCGCTTCGCGGGCCGTTCCATCGTGTCGCTGCACAGCGCGCTGACGCCGGCGCAGCGCCTGCGCAACTGGCTCGCGGCGCATCTGGGCCGCGCGCAACTCGTGCTGGGCACGCGGCTGGCGGTCTTTGCCTCGATGCCGCGGCTGGGGCTGATCGTCGTCGACGAGGAGCACGACCCGTCCTACAAGCAGCAGGACGGCGCGCGCTACTCGGCGCGCGATCTGGCCGTCTATCGCGGACATCTGGAGAAGGTGCCGGTGGTGCTCGGTTCGGCGACGCCGTCGCTGGAAAGCTGGCAGCACGCGCTGGCCGGCCGCTACCGCCGCGTCGACCTCACCGAACGTATCGGCGGCGGCGCGTTGCCGCGGGTCCGGCTCTTCGACATGAACCGGCTCGAACGCAAGAAGGGCGTCACGACGGCGCTGTCGGTGCCGCTGCTGGACGCCATGCGCAAGCGGCTGGAACGCGGCGAGCAGAGCCTCGTGTTCCTGAACCGCCGCGGCTACGCCCCGGTGCTGCATTGCGACCAGTGCAACTGGAAGAGCGACTGTCCGCATTGCAGCGCGCACCAGGTCTTCCACAAGGAGGACCGGACGCTGCGCTGCCACCACTGCGGCGTGACGACGCGCGTGCCGCGCGCCTGCCCCGCCTGCGGCAATCCGGACATCGCGCCGCTCGGCCGCGGCACGGAGCGGCTCGAGGAGCAGCTCGCGCAGGCGCTGCCGGGCGCGCGTGTGGCGCGCATCGATGCGGACACGACCAAGCTCAAGGGCAGCCTGGAATCGCAGCTGGCGGCGGTGCACGAGGGCGAGGTCGACATCCTCGTCGGCACGCAGATGGTGGCCAAGGGTCACGACTTCCGCCGCATCACGCTGGTCGCCGCGGTGAACCCGGACGGCGCGCTGTTCAGCAGCGACTTCCGCGCGCCGGAGCGGCTCTTCTCGCTGCTGATGCAGGCCGGCGGCCGCGCCGGGCGCGACGCCGCGCAGGCGGCCGCGAGCGAGATGTGGATCCAGACCTGGTATCCCGAGCACGCGCTCTACCAGTCGCTGTTGAAGCACGACTACGAAGCCTTCGCCGGCAGCCAGCTGCATGAACGGATGACGGCGAACCTGCCGCCGTTCGCGCATCTGGCGCTGGTGCGGGCCGAAGGGCGCAGCGTCGAGGCGGCCCGCGACTTCCTGACCGCGGCGCAGGAGGCGGCGCAGGCGCTGCCCTTGTCGCTGGGGCTGCTGCTCTATCCGCCGGTGCCGATGGCCATCGCGCGCGTGGCCGACAGCGAACGTTTCCAGATGCTGATCGAGGCGGGGAACCGCGCGCAGCTGCAGCGCTTCCTGCGCGCCTGGCTGCCGGAACTGCACGCGCTCAAGCGCCGTCAGAAGGGCTTGACGCGGTGGGCGGTGGACGTGGATCCGCTGGCGATCTGAGCCGCGGGATCAGAGCAGGCGCGCGAGCGCCTCTTCCAGGATCGGCCAGGCGGCGCGCGCGGCGGCGAGGGCATCCTCGGACCCCGTCGCGGCCTGTTCCGCATCGAGCTCCAGTTGCCTCGCGACCTCGGCCGCCTCGGTGTGCCCCAGCGTCAGCAGCACGCTCTTGAGGCTGTGCGCGAGGTGGCGCAGCTTGACGTGCTCGCCGCGCTCGCAGGCGAGACGGCCGTTGGCGATGTCCAGCGGGAACTGCATCCGGCAGCGCGCCAGGAAGGCCTGATACAGCGCGGCATTGCCGCCGAAATACTGCTCGATGGCGGCCTGGTGGATCGACGGCATCGCCGCTGGCGGCGTCGCGTCGCGCAGGCCGTCCAGGCAGGACTGCAGCTCGCCGAGCGAGCAGGGCTTGGAAAGGAAACGCGTCACGCCGAGCGCCTCCAGCTGCTCCCGCACGGCGGGGTTGAGGCCGGCGCTGAACACGGCCAGGCGCGCGTTGCCGCGCAGCGCCGGCCGCTGCTTGAGCGTCTGCAGCAGGTCCAGGCCGTGGCGCCCCGGCAGCATCAGGTCGCTGATGACCAGGTCGAAGCTCTGGGTCGCGAGCGCGAGCAGCGCCTCGTCGACGGAAATGCAGGCCTGCAGGCGCACCTCGTCGTCCTCCAGGGCCATGGAGACGAAGCGTTGCAGGGTGGTGTCGTCCTCCACCAGGAGGACCCGGACGCGGGACGCCATGATCAGCCCGGCGGCTTCAACCGGCAAATTGCGGCTGACGGGCCTGGATGCGCTGGACGGCGGCGCCGAGCAGCGGCGGCAGATCGGTCACGAGGCGGGGCTTGTGCACCAGCGGCAGTCCGGCCAGCGCGAACGCGTAGGGCGCCCGCTGCTGTTCGTCGAGCGCGGTGACGAAGATCAGTTCGCTGCTGGCGAACTGCGGCTGCGAACGCAGGCTGGTCACCAGCGCCGCGCCGTCGATGCCGGGCAGCAGGATGTCGACCAGCAGGATCTCCGGCTGCAGCTGGCCGTACATGACCAGGCCGCCGATGCCGTCGTTGGCCGTGTGCAGGTCGAGGTCTGGGAACTCCTGCTGCGCGAGCAGCATGACGAGGTTCTGGTAGTGGACCGAGTCCTCGATCAGCAGCGCCTTCAGACGCGGCGGCACCCCATCGTTGGGCGACAGCTCGGCCGGCTTGGTCGGCGCCAGGCCGCGGCCGGTGAGCCACGCGTCCAGCGAGGTCCGCAGGATCCGGCGGTGGCCGCCCGGCGTGCGCCAGGCCTGCAGTTCCCCGCGGTCGACCATCAGCTGCACCGATCGGACGGCCATGCCGAGGCGCTGCGCGACTTCGCGCGTGCTGAAATCCTCTTGCATGTCGTCAGGTGTGCGGGCAATGGCTGTCATGGGTCGATTTTGCCGAATTAACCAAACTTGTAGGTGGGCAATATCCCCAGTTATAAGCGATAAAAGTGATATCGGGTGTGACTTCGGTCGGAGGTGGGGCCTTCCCTCGCCATCGAATGGGGCGAACTCTGGTGCAATCCGGGTCGAGGAGATGCGATGACGAAGCGATGGACCGGATTGCCCGCCCGCGTCCGGCAGGCCCGGATGGGCGCGGCCTGCCTGCTGCTGGCGGCCGCGGCCGGCGCCTGGGGCGCCCCGGAGGCGGCATCCGCGCCGACGCCCACGCCTGCGGCCAGTCCCGCGCTGCAGCGCGTGCTCGCGCACGGCGTGCTGCGCGTCTGCATCTGGCCCGACTACTACGGCATCACCTACCGCCATCCGCGCGACGAGACGCTCAGCGGCATCGACATCGACCTGTCCAATGAGTTGGCCAAGGAACTCGGCGTGCGCCTGCGTTATGTCGAGTCCTCGTTCCAGCGCCTGATCCCCGACCTGGAGGCGGAACGCTGCGACGTCGCGATGTTCGCCGTCGCCGTGCTGCCGCAACGGGCCGTGGCGCTGTCCTTCACCCAGCCTTACCTCCAGAGCGACATCTACGCCATCGCGAGCCGGGCGAGCCGCGTCGTCAAGCGCTGGGAGGACATCGACCAGTCGGGCGTGGTGGTCGCCGTGCAGGCCGGCACGTCGACGGAGCGGGTGATGCGCGACACCCTCAAGCGCGCCAGGTTGCTGGTGGTGCAGCCCCCGCGACGCGGGAGCGCGAACTGGAATCCGGCCGTGCCGACGTCTTCATGACCGACTATCCCTACAGCCGGCGGATGCTGGACAACGCCGACTGGGCGCAGCTGATCGCCTCCCCCGGCCGTTCCATGTCCTGCCGTATGCCTACGCGATCAAGCGCGGCGATGCCGCGTGGCTGGCGCGGCTGGACGAATTCGTGGCGCGCATCAAGCGCGACGGGCGCCTGCGCGCCGCCGCCGAGCGCCACGGCCTGGGCGCGATCGTCGTGCCCTGAGGCGGAGTCATCCCCATGCTCGGTCCGGCCGTCCGATCCCTTCTCCGCCTGCGTCGCGCGACGCTGTGGGCGGGCATCGCCGTGGGTGCGGGCACGCTGGCCGGGCTGATCGGACCGGCCTGGGTCGGCCGGCAGGAAGCGATCGACGAGGCCCGCGCCCGCGGCGCGCTGCTGGCGCAGGTGCTCGAGAGCGACGCGAGCCGGACGATCGAGACCGCCTCGCTGTCGCTGCATGCGATCGGCGACGGGCTGACGCGCACGGTGGCCGATCCACACGAGGCACAGCACCTCGAGGAGCATTTCAGCCATGTGCTGGTGGGACTGCCCTTCATCCGCAGCGTCTCGCTGCTGGACACACGGGGGCGGGTGCTGATCAGCACGAACGCCGACGAGATCGGTCTGGAGATCCCGCTCGACGACTTCGGGCGCCTGCCCGCGCCGGATCGCGACATGCTGATGCCGCTGCGTCCCGGGCGAGGGCTGGCGGACCTGGCGCGCGGACGCGGCGCGCGCGGGTCTCCGGTCGGCATGCTGCCGTTGCTGCTGCAACTGCCGTCGCCGCCCGACGAGGCCGCGAGCGGCGCCGCCTCGATGGGCATTTCGCCGGGCACGCGCGACGAAGACCCGCGCTGGCTGCTGGCATTGATCAATCCCGATGCGCTGACGCAGGTCCAGCAGCGTGCGCTGCCGACCGGCCGCAGCGCGGCGTGGCTGGCGTCGACGGACGGCCAGCTGCTCGCCGCGATGGAGACCCTGCATCAGCTCCCCGGCCAGCGGCTGGACGGCCATCCCGCCTTCGACGGGCTGCGCCGCGGGCGCGAGCACGACACCTACATCGGCGCCGGCGCGCTGCCGGGCGAGGTCATCGTCGCGTACCGCGCGGCGCCGCGGCGCCCGCTCATCGTCGGCGTCGAGCAGTCGACCGACGAGGTGCTGGCCCGCTGGCACGCGGGGCTGCGCTGGCTGCTGCTGATCGGCGCGCTGGCGCTGGCGCTGATCGCGCTGGCGACGATCACCGTGCGGCGCAGCCTGCAGGCGCGGGCGGAGGCCATGGAAGCTCTCGAGGGCGCGCACGAGCAGCTCGCCGACCGCGAGCGCGACATGCGGGTGCTGCTCAAGAGCGTGCAGGAGGTGATCTTCCGGACCAATCCGGCGGGCACGCTGACCTTCGTCAATGCGCGCTGGACGACGTTGCATCGCGGCCGCCCGGACGAGGCGGTGGGGCGCCGGCTGGTCGACATCGCGGAGCCGGCCGACCGGGACGCGGTGGCGAGCCTGTTCGGCGGCGACGAAGGCGTGCGCAGCGTCGAGGCGACGATCCGCAACGGCGAGGGCGCGCCCCGCCGGTACCAGATCGCCACCGTGCCGCTGCGACGCGACGGCGAGCTGCTGGGTTATGCGGGCAGCGCGGTCGACATCACCGAGCGCGCTGCCGCCGAACGGCTGACACGGCAGGCGCGTGACGCGGCGGAGGAAGCCTCGCGGACCAAGACCGAGTTCCTCGCCAACATCAGCCATGAGCTGCGCACGCCGCTGCAGTCCATCCTCGGGTTTTCCGAGCTCGGCATCATGCGCAGCGGCGGGCAGGAGCGTCTGCAGGCGATGTTCTCGGACATCCACGGTTCCGGGCAGCGGATGCTGGCGCTGGTCAACGACCTGCTCGACGCGTCCAAGCTCGACGCCGTCGGTGCGCTGGAGCTGCGCGCCGAGGACCTGCGCGAACCGGTCGACGCCGTCATGCGCGAGCTCGCGCCGCTGAGCGCGAAGCGCCAGTTGACGCTGGCGGTCGACCTGCCCGCGCCCATGCCCGGGCGCGTCGATCCGTTGCGCTTCCAGCAGGCGGTGCGCAATGTGCTGGCCAACGCCATCAAGTTCGCGCCGCAGGGCGGCACCATCGAACTCCGCGGCGGTCGCACGGCGGAGGGCGCCTTGCATCTCTGCGTGGCCGATCGCGGACCGGGCATCCCGGTCGACGAGCTCGAACGGATCTTCGACCCCTTCGTCCAGTCCACCGCCACCAAGGACGGCTCCGGCGGCACCGGCCTGGGCCTGCCGATCAGCCGGCGGATCGTCGAGCTGCATGGCGGCCGCCTCTATGCCGCCAACCGCGAGGACGGCGGCGCCGAGTTCCACCTGATCCTTCCCGCCCAGGACGCGCCGGCGGCGGGGAACGAGGCCCGGGCGGCCGACTGAACCCCGCGCTGTCCCCCTGATCGGGGCCCTGTCCGACAGCCTCGTCACGCGCGCTGTGCCATCCTTGCCAAAGGTTCATGCCGACGGGACGGCATCAGGAGCGCACCATGAAGTGGGAAGGCAATCGCGAGAGCGACAACGTCGAGGATCTGCGCGGCAGTGGGGGCGGCGGCGGTGGCGGCGGCCTGCCGATCGGCGGACGCGGCATCGGCATCGGCGGCATCGTGGTGGCGCTGCTCGCGTCCTGGGCGTTCGGCATCAATCCGCTGACGGTGCTCAGCGCGCTCGACGGCAGCGCGGTCCAGACCTCGCCCGGCCCGGCCCAGCGCCCGGTCGAGCACAGCCGGCCCCAGGACACGCCCGCCAAGTTCGTCAGCATCGTCCTCGCCGATACCGAAGATGTCTGGGCCTCGCTCTTCAAGGCCGCCGGCAAGACCTACCAGGACCCTTTTCGAGGGCCGGTCGCGCACGGCCTGCGGGCTCGGGCAGGCCGCCATGGGACCCTTCTACTGCCCCGGCGACAGCAAGGTCTACATCGACCTCAGCTTCTATCAGACCCTGCGCGATCGGCTCGGCGCCCCGGGCGACTTCGCCCAGGCCTATGTCATCGCCCATGAGGTCGGGCACCACGTCCAGCATCTGCTCGGCATCACCGACAAGGTCGACGCCGCCCGGCGCCGTCAGTCCGAACAGGCCGCCAACGCGACCAGCGTCCGCGTCGAACTCCAGGCGGATTGCTTCGCCGGGGTGTGGGCCCATCACTCCCAGCAGTCCAAGGGCTGGCTGGAAGCCGGCGACGTGGACGAAGCACTGAACGCCGCCGCCAAAATCGGCGACGACACGCTGCAACGCAGCGCTGGACGCGCCGTCGTGCCAGAAAGCTTCACCCACGGAAGCAGCGAACAGCGACAACGCTGGTTCAAGCGGGGGATGGCTCAGGGGGATCTGCGGGACTGCGATACGTTCGCGGCGAAGCAGCTTTAGCACCAGCGCGACTGGCTTGGCCGGGGCCGCCGGCGAAGCCGAAGCTGCGGCGCTCAACTCCCGCCGCTCGCCTGCGGCTCGCTTTGGTCAGACAGAACGCGCCGGGTCAGTCCTGGAGGCTTCGGCTTCGCCGGCGGCCCCGGCCAAGCCAGTCCACATCAGCGGCTTACTGCGATGCGCCTGATCCGGCGGGGGGCGGGGCTTGGCTTCAACTCGCGGGTCGCCGACGCAGCCCTTCAGCCACTGGCTCATCTCCCATTGCACCTGGCCCGCGGATTCGCGGGCGGTGTAGCCGTGGGCCTCGAAGGGGAGAAGGACGTAGCGTGCGGTGCCGCCCAGGCCCGCCAGTGCCTGGTACAGGCGCTCGCTCTGCATCGGGAAGGTGCCGGAGTTGTTGTCGGCCTCGCCGTGGATCAGCAGCAGCGGATCCTTGATCTGGTTCGCGAAGAGGAAGGGAGACAGCTTCAGGTAGACGTCCTTCGCGTCCCAGAGCGAGCGGCGCTCGCTCTGGAAACCGAACGGCGTCAGCGTGCGGTTGTAGGCGCCGCTGCGCGCAATGCCGCAGCGGAACAGCTTCGTGTGCGCCATCAGGTTCACCGCCATGAAGGCGCCGTAGCTGTGGCCGCCGATCGCCACCCGCCGCGGATCCACCGTGCCCAGGTCCTCCGCCTTGTCGACGATCGCCCGGGCATTCGCCGTGATCTGCTCGATGAAGCTGTCGTTCATGTTGCGCGAGTCGCCCACCACCGGCATCGTCGCGTCCATCAGCACCACGTACCCATCCATCAGCAGGTTCAGCGGACTGATGCCCGAGAAGGTCATGTAGCGCCCCGGTGACCCGCTCAGCTGCCCCGCGATCGCCGCGTCGTTGAACTCCAGCGGATAGGCCCACACGAGCGCCGGCCGCTTTTCGCCTTCGCGCTGGTCCGGCGGGAGGTACATCCAGAACGACAGCTCCACGCCGTCGTTGCGCTTGAAGCTCACCAGCTCGCGTCGCACGCCCTTCAGCTGCGGCGTCGGATCCTTGATGCGGGTCAGCGGCGTGACCTTGCCGTTCTCGCGCAGCACGAGGTTGGGCGGCTCGTGTTCGGTCTCGCGCTGCGTCAGCAGGCGGCGGTCCTCGAGCAGCGCCATGGGCTGTTCGTACACACCTTCGGCCGACTGGAACAGGCGTTGCACGCTCAGGTCCTTCAGCGACATCTTGTCGAGGAACGGCCGGTCGCCCTTCGGCCCCGAGCCCTGGCCCGACAGCAGCAGGTCGCCGTTGAGCGTCTGTGCGACCTGGTGGCCATTGGCCAGCGTGCGCATGAACGGGTAGCCGGGGTGCCGGTAGCGTTCACGCACCGAGTGCTCGAACAGGGGCCGGCTCTGCTTGCCGTTGAGCGGCAGCAGGTAGGTCCGGGACCAGCCCCGGCTCCGGTCCTCTTCCGTCAGGAGGCCGTACAGGCCGTCGTCGACGAAGCGCAGCCGCGTGAAGCGGTAGGGCATGCGCTGCACCTCGAAGGGATCGCCGGTGTAGGGCGGATCCAGCCGCATCACGCGGTCGCGGAACGCCGCGCGGTTGGCCGGGTTGCCGCCGTCCAGCGCCTCGACCCAGTAGATCGCGGCGTCCTTCGTCGGGGAGGGGTAGAACACCCTCGGCCCCTGCAGTGCGCCGTCGATCGCGACGCCCTGCTTCAGCGGCATCTTGGCCAGTTCGCGGATCACCTTGCCGTCGCGCTGGCGGACCTCGACCACCGTCGGGAAATCGTCGAAGGTCAGGTTGTAGCTGAACGGCCGGACCAGCCGCTCGGTCAGCAGCGCCTGGCCGGTGCCGACGCTGGAGACGCTGGTGAACAGGCCCGGCGTGCCGATGTCGCGGCTCTGTCCGCTGGCGATGTCGATCAGCGTGAGCTGCGAGCGGGCGTAGTGTTCGAACAGGTCCTCGTCGCGCGGATTGCGCAGCAGGTCCGGGTAGGTGCGCTCCGGCGAGGCCTTGCCGTGCGTCTCCTGGATCGCCGGCCCGGTCTGCGCCCGGCTGGGCGCGGCGCCGCGATCGTCGGGGATGGTCAGCACGACCGCTTCGCGGGCATTCAGCCAGGCGATGTCGTCGGCATCGACGGCGTTGTTGAGGCGCACGTTGTAGATGCGCCAGAGCTGGCCGTTGGCGGTGGCGCCGGCCCACAGTTCTTCGCCAGTCTCGGTGCGGCGGGACAGCAGGAAGCGCTGTCCGTCCGGCGCCCAGACGAAGTTGTGCCAGGTGCCGCCGGCGGGGAGTTCGACATCGCGCTCGGTCGCCTCCGGCTCGAGCAGCGGGCGCAGGCGCACGCGCTGCACGGCGAGCAGGTTCTGCTGGCTGGCGTTGCGCGGGTCGAAACGCGCGCCGGCCAGGCGCAGCCCGGGCCGCGCCAGTTCCTCGAGCGGCGTGTAGCGGCGTTGCTCGACCAGCGCCAGCGCCTGGCGGTCCGGCGAGGGGATGAGCCGCGGCAGCGCCGGCGCGTCCAGCAGTTCGCGGATCGCCGCGGACGGCTGCTTGTACGGCGCGGGGGCGGCGTCGGCGGCGGAAGCGACGGCGGTCCCGGCCGCGAGCAGCGCGGCGCCCAGCATCGCTGCGAGGCGGGACGACGCGGGGCGCGGGCGGGGCGTGGCGGTCGTGGGGCCTGGGGCGGCCCGTGCCGCGGAGGCGCCGACGGGCGGGTGGCTCAGGCCGACAGAGGGGACGCGGAAGGACATGGGGTCGAAGTATCGCTGCGCTAGGATTCGCGCCCATGATCGAGCCCCCGCCCCGCACGCGCAGGACAGCCGCGCACCGCACGACCCGGCCCCCGGGGCCCCGCGGTGCTGCCGGTGGCCGGCGAGCGGCTGGGCGTCTGGCGCGTCGCGGCGGTGCTCTTCGAATGCGCCTCCGGGGTGTGGGTCCGCGTCGAGCACGGCAAGGCCGCCGCGCAGACCGGCCTGGCCCTGGTCTACCGCCACGACTCGGACGCGCAGGCAGTGCTGATGCGCTTCGCGGAAGACTCGGAAGCGCTGTCGCGCTTCCAGCATCCGACCTACGGCGCGCCGCTGGACAGCGGACTCAGTCCCACCGGGTTGCCCTACCTCGTCGTGCCGGCGATGGAGGGCGCGCCGCTGCTGCGCGTGGCGATGGCCCTGCCGCTGAAGCGGCGCATGCAGCTGCTGCTGGACCTGATCGGGATGCTGGACGCGGCGCACGCGCACGGTCTGGTGCTGCACGAGCTCGACCCCGGCACGCTGTGGCTCAGTCCCGCGCAGCAGTTGCACTGGCTGGGGCAGGGGCTGACGCCGCGCGACAGCCAGGCGCCCACCGCCCTGGTGCGCGCCGCCGAGCCGCTGGCCAACGCGCGTCAACGCGCCGGCGGCCGCCCCGATGCCAACAGCGAGACCCACGCGCTGGGCCGGCTGCTGGGCATGCTCGTCAACGGACGTCTGCCGCGACGCGATGCGACCGAGGACGGCTTCGAGGAGGAGCCCGAACCCGGCGCCACGCCGGTGGCGTCGCTGCAGTCGTGGCTGTCGTTGACGGCCGCGCAGCGTGAGAGCCTCGACCAGTTGCTGGACCGGGCCATGATGGACGGACGCTCGTTCACCGACCGGCAGCTGCTCGCGCAGGCGGTGCGCGACTGGATCGAGGTCGAGCCCGTGTCGACGCGCCCGTCGTCCACCGCGTCAGGGTCGCCCTCGGCGCCGATGCCGCTGCTGCCCTCGCCGCCGCCGCTGGTGGCCGAGGACGACCGCCCGGCCTCCTCCCGCGCGTCGTGGGCGGAACGCCTGGCGGGCGTGGCACTCGTGCTGGCGCTGGCGGCGATCGTTGCCTGGCTGGTGTTGCGCGGCAGCTGAGCGCGCCGTCGGTCCTCGCCCGCGATCCTGGCCGAAGACCGGTCGGGGACCCACCTCGATGCACTAGTCCTCTATCGGGGGTGAGGCAGAGCCGTTCGAAAACGCCCATGCGAATCGACTGATCCGCGTGGCCGATCGACTTGGACGCGTCATGCATCGGTCGATGAAGGCGGATTGTCCGAGGGGGCCTGCCTGCCTACGATCGTTCTCCTGTCGCCCTGGGTGGCGACGCGAGGAGGATGTGCGTGAGTTTCGACATTCAGCCGATGTCCGCCGCGGATTGGCGCAACTGCTGGCGGGATTCGGTGACCGATCCCGATTGTTCGCACTGGCTGCGGGGCGTGCTGGAGAGCTGCATCGACGGCAAGAACGCGCACTGGATGCGGTTGTCGACGCGATGGGCGGTGGACAAGGGTACGGGTGACTACCTGGTCCGGCTGCCGTCCCTGATCGGACGCCAGATCGCCGACCAGTTTTGCGCCCGCGTCGGCGAACGGCTCTACGGCCTGTGCGGGCTGGGCATCGGTGACGCCAAGCTGTTCTTCGCGGGCGGCTCGTCGCCGCCGTACGAGACGATGGCGCAGGTCCACGCGGTGCTCTCGGCCGCGTTCGCGGTCCACGGCTCCCATGGCGAGGACATCGGGCGCGACCCGATCCGCACCCCCATCTTCATCCCGGGCGCGCTGGTGCCGGAGGACCTGGCCGCCGAAACCCGCGGCCCTTGCGCCGATCCGCGCGACGTCTGAATCCCCGTGTCGCGGGGCTGCCTGTCGACGGAACCCGCGCCTATCATGGGCCAGCCCATGGACGCCCTCCGCCGACACCTGCTCCGTCATGCCGCGCTCGGCGCGATGACCGTCGGCATGAGCGGCACGGTGCGGGCTCAGGCGTCGTCGCCCGGCGGGCCCGGTGCGGGACGTCCCCGCGCGGCGCAGCAGGTGGTCGTCGCCGGAACGACCTTCGCGCGGCTCTTCGAGCCCGCGCCCGACGGCGGCAAGCCGGGCGGTCTCGCCGTCGACCTGCTCGACGCGATCCTGATCCCCGCCGGCCACCAGCCGCGCTACGAGTTCTATCCCTGGCTGCGGGCGCAGGCCATGATCGGGCATGGACCGGCGCAGATCCTCGTCGGGCCCTACCGCACGCCGGAACGCGAGCGTCTGATGCGTTTCTCGCGCCAGGCCTTCTACGAGGACGCGCTGGTGTTCTACGCGCGCCGCCGCGAGGCAGGGCTCTGGTGGGGGGACTTCCAGGCGCTGGTGCCGCTGCGCATCGGCGCGGTGCAGGGCTGGGTCTATGGCGACCGCTTCGAGCAGGCGCGCCGGGGCCTGAACGTGACCGCCTTGCGGGACCTGAACACGGCGCTGCGCATGCTGCAGCTCAACCGGCTGGACCTGATCGCGGCCAACCAGCGGAATTCGGAGCCGGTGATCCAGGAGCTGGGCATGAGCGATCAGGTCGCCCTGTGCGCGCCGCCGTTCGCGCAGCTGCGCGGGCACTTCGCCTTCCGCCGCGACGCGGCGGGCGAGCCATGGTCGGCGCTGATCGACGCCGGCATGCAGCGGCTGCGTGCCAGCGGGGAACTGCAGCAGATGGCGGCCCGGCGCGGCGTCGCGCTGCCGGACTGACCGCGCTCAGGCTCCGGTGCCGCTCAGCTCAGCAGCAGGAGCGCCAGGCCGATCGCCGCCGGGATGGCCTGGATGAAGAGGATCTTGCGGCTGGCCGTCGCGGCGCCGTACAGACCCGCCACCAGCACGCAGGCCAGGAAGAAGACCTTCACCGGACCGCCCGCGGCGCCCAGCGCCAGGCCCCAGATCAGGCCTGCCGCGAGGAAGCCGTTGTACAGCCCCTGGTTGGCCGCGAGCACCTTGCTCGCCTCGGCGAATTCCTGGGTCAGTCCGAAGGCCTTGCGGCCCTTGGGCGTGGTCCAGAGGAACATCTCCAGGATGAGGATGTAGACGTGGATCAGCGCCACGAGGGCGACGACGACATTGGCGGCTAGGGCAAGTGTTGTGTTCATGGTTCGCACTGTACGTCCCGCTATCATCCCCGGCCGCCTCGAAGTTCCCTGTCCCGCACGTTCCATGTCCAAGACCACGCTCAATCCCGCTCAGCTGGCGGCCGTGCATCACCTGTCGGGGCCTTGCCTGGTGATCGCGGGCGCGGGGTCGGGCAAGACGAGCGTGATCACGCAGAAGATCGCCAAGCTGATGTCCGAGGGCTACCGGCCGAAGAACATCGCCGCGATCACGTTCACGAACAAGGCCTCGCAGGAGATGCGCGAGCGGGCCAAGCACCTGGTGGGCAGCAAGGCCGGCTCGGAACTGCTGGTGTCGACCTTCCACTCGCTGGGCGTGCGCATCCTGCGCCAGGACGGACGCCACCTCGGGCTCAAGGAACAGTTCTCCATCCTCGACTCGGACGACGTGCTGTCGGTGCTGCGCGATGCGGGCGGCACGACTGATGCGGCGACGGCGAAGTCCTGGCAATGGACCATCTCGCTGTGGAAGAACCAGAACCTGAGCCCGCAGCAGGCACTGGCCTACGCGAAGGACGACATGGAGCGCGCCGCCGCCGTCGTCATGCAGCGTTACCAGGAGCGGCTGACCGCGTACCAGGCGGTCGACTTCGACGACCTGATCGGCATGCCGCTGAAGCTGCTGCAGACCAATGAAGAGGCGCGCGGCAAGTGGCAGGAGACGCTGCGCTACGTGCTGGTCGACGAGTACCAGGACACCAACGCGGTCCAGTACGAGCTGCTGAAGTGCCTGGTCGGTGACCGCGCGATGTTCACCGCGGTGGGCGACGACGACCAGTCCATCTACGGCTGGCGCGGCGCGACGATCGAGAACCTGAAGAAGCTGCCGGTCGATTTCCCGCAGCTCAAGGTCATTCCGCTGGAGCAGAACTACCGCTCGACCAGCGCGATCCTGCGCGCCGCCAACAACGTGATCGGCGGCAATCCGAAGCTGTTCCCGAAGACGCTGTGGAGCGAATTCGGCGAGGGCGATCCGATCTCGCTCATCGAGGCCGACGGCGAGGAGCACGAGGCCGAGCGCGCCGTCGCCCGCATCCAGGCGATCCGGGCCAACGAGCCGACGACGAAGTTCTCCGACTTCGCGATCCTGTACCGCGCCAACCATCAGTCGCGCATCTTCGAGCAGGCGCTGCGCCGCGCCGAGATCCCGTACAAGGTCTCCGGCGGCCAGAGCTTCTTCGACCGCACCGAGATCAAGGACCTCTGCGCCTGGCTGCGGCTGCTGGTCAACCAGGACGACGATCCGGCGTTCCTGCGCGCGGTGACCACGCCCAAGCGCGGCATCGGTCATCAGACGCTCGGACACCTGAGCGAGTTCTCGGCGAAGTGGAAGCTGTCGATGTTCGAGTCGCTGTTCGCCGAATCGCTCAAGGCCACACTGTCGAGCAAGGCGCTGCACGGGCTGCATGAATTCGGCCGCTACGTCGTCGACCTCGAGTACCGCGCGCGCCATGCCGTCGGTGCCGAGGAAGGCAAGGCGCTGATCATGGAATGGCTCAAGGACATCGCCTACGAGCAGTACCTGATCGACCAGGAAGACAACGAGAAGGTGGCGCAGGCCCGCTGGGGCAACGTGCTCGACTTCGTCGACTGGGTCGCCAAGCGCTGCGGCGGCGAGATCTCCACCGACGGCGGCATCACGACCGAGAGCCCCCGCCAGACGCTGCTCGAAGTCGCCCAGACGATCAGCGTGATCCTGTCCTTGGCCGAGCGCCAGGAGGAACAGGACCAGGTCGTGCTGACGACGCTGCACGCGTCCAAGGGACTCGAATGGCCGCACGTGGTGCTGGCCGGCGTCAACGAGGGCCTGCTGCCCTTCAAGGCCGAGAACGACGAGCTCACGCCCCAGCGTGTCGAGGAAGAACGCCGCCTGATGTACGTCGGCATCACGCGGGCACGGCGGACGCTGGCGGTGTCGACGCTGCGGCGGCGCAAGAAGAACCGCGAGACGGTGATGGGCGTGCCCAGCCGGTTCATCGCGGAGATGAAGCTGGGCGAGGGGGGCGTCAAGGAAGACCCCCGCGAAAAGCTCAAGCGCATGCGCGAGCAGCTCGCCGCCAAGGCCGCCGACAGCGCGGCGAAGCAGGCGCAGGCGGCGAAGGACGATCGCTGATTCCTGCGCTTGGCCAAGCGCGGCTCTCCACGGGGCATGGGGCCTCCCTCCGGGAACCCCAAGCCCCATTCCGGCCCCACCCGCACTCGCTGATTGCACGTTGTCGACGGCCATCGACGCCGTGGATGGCAAGACCTGTCACTCGAACAGTGGGTGCGAGTGGTAGGCGAACGATTCTTACTGGTTCGAGTCATTTCACGGGGAAGCTCGCGTTCCTAGCATCCGGACCCTCTGCGCCCGCCGAGGAGTCCGACCATGTCCGCCGTCCCGCTTTCCAGTTCCTCTTTCCGAGAATCCGGCACGCCCGCCGAAGCGACGGCGCGGCACCGTGCCATCGATGTCCTCGCCGACGAGCTGCGCAAGGCGCATGGGGACCAGACCCTGCTGGCGGTGAACGTCCACGCGCTGGCCGAAGGCCTCGGCGTCGAGGTCCGCGACCGCGGCGGGGCGCGCGAGCCGATGTATCCCTATCGCGGCCGGCTCCTCTCCCTGGACGAGCGCCCGGTGATCGAGCTCAACCTCGCCGACGAGCCGCTGCAGCGTCGCATCGTGCTGGCGCATGCGCTGGGACATCACGTGCTCGAGCACGGACCGGTCCCCGCAGAGACGGCGCCGAACCTCTCGATCCACAGCCCGCGCCGCATCGAGGAGGACGCTCACCGCTTCGCGCTGGGCCTGCTGATGCCCGACTTCGCGATCTACCGGCTCATGAATCAAGGCGTCGTCAGCGCGCGTCGGCTGGCGGAGAAGTTGTTCGTCCCGGAGGCCGCGGTCCACGAGCGCCTGCAGGCGCTCGACCGGCAGTGGTCGCACCTGTGAGCGCCCGGGCGCCGTGTGTCGTACGCTCCGCACGCGCGATGGGCGCAGGCCGGCGCTGCATGGCGCTCATCGTGACATCGGTGTCGACCCTGTAAGGTCTGCCATATCACCTGTATCCGGGGGGTGGGCGTCACCGGCAAACGGCAGAATGCGGGCGCATGACAGCCTCCGCCGCCAAGTCCGCTACCAGGCTTTCCGCCGTGCTCCCGTTGCTGACCTTGCTCAGCGCGGCCGCCGCCATCCTCGCCTTGTCCCAACCGGCGCAACTCCCGCCGGTCCTCGCCTTCCTCTTCAAGCCGCTGACGACGGTGCTCATCCTGGTCTACGCGTGGCCCCGCGGCACCGAGCGCCCGCGACTGGCGCGCTGGCTGCGCGCCGGGCTGCTGTGCTCGCTGGCGGGCGACGTCGCGCTGCTCTGGCCGGAACAGGGCTTCCTGCCGGGGCTGGTGAGCTTCCTCGCCGCCCATGTCTGCTACATCGTCGGCTTCTGCACCCGCAAGCGGCTGGGGGCGGTGCGCTGGCCCTTCCTGATGTTCGGCGTCATCGCGGCGGCGGTGCTGGGACGGCTCTGGCCGCACATTCCGGCCGACCTGCGGGCGCCGGTGGTGGTGTATGTCGTCTGCCTGTCGGCGATGGCGGCGCAGGCCTGGGCCTGGTGGCGCGGCAGCGTCGGACAGCCGGATGAACCGCTCGCGCGCTGGGCGGCCTGGGGCGGCACGCTGTTCGTGCTGTCGGATGCGATGCTGGCGATCAACAAGTTCGCCGGGCCGCTGGAGATGGCCAGCTTCTGGGTGCTCGCCAGCTACTGGCCGGCGCAGTGGTGCATCGCCAGCAGCCTCGGGCGGGCCCGCGCATGAAGTTCGTCCTGCCCCGACGCGCGTCAGCCCTGGCCACGCTGGCCTCGGGCGTCGCGTGCGCCGCCGTCGGCCTCTGGCTCATGCGGCATTACCCGGTGCAGCCGGTGGCGGCCACCGCGCTGTGGGTCGCCATCGCCGTGGCGAGTTTCTTCGGCTGGCGGTCGCTGCCGCTGCTGGTGCCGGCGCTGGTGCCGGTGATCGGCTTCGCGCCCTGGACCGGCTGGATCACCTTCGAGGAACTCGACCTGCTGGTGCTGGCCGTCGCCGCCGGCGGCTACCTCGCGATCGCGTCGACCGCGCCGCCGCGCAAGCCGGTGGCCTGGCGCTACCGGACGCTGCGCTGGCGCGCCGCGGTGCGGGTGCTGATGGCGGTGTTCGCGCTGTCCGCATTCATCGCCGTCTGGCGCGGCTTCGATCAGGCCGGCGGGATGGACTTCGGTTTCTGGCAAGGGTTCCAGGAACCGATGAACAGCCTGCGCGCCGGCAAGAGCTTCTTCCTGGTCCTGCTGCTGCTGCCGCTGTGGCAGAAGGCGTCGGACCTGCGGCCCTCGTCGGTGCAGAGGCTGTCCCGCGCGGCCTGGGTGCTGGTGCTGATCACCACCTCGCTCGGCGCGCTGTGGGAGCGCTGGGTCTACACCGGCCTGCTGGATTTCTCGACGGACTACCGGACGACCTCGCTGTTCTGGGAGATGAATGTCGGCGGCGCGTCGCTGGACGGCGCGCTGGCGCTGAGCCTGCCGTTCGGCATGCTGTGGGCGATGCGGGAGCGCCGGCCGCTGCGTTTCGTGGCCGCGCTGGCGGTGCTGCTGCTCGCGTTCTATGCCTCGCTGACGACCTTCTCCCGCGGCGTCTACCTGGCGGTGCCCGCCGGCATGGCGATCTGCGCCATCCTCTGGGCGGTGCAGCGCCGTGACGGCCCCGAGGCGTCGCGGCAGGACGCGCCCGCGTCCACCGCCTTCCCGGGCGCGGGCCGCCGGGTCCCGCTGGCCTGGTCCGTCGGCGTGATCGCCGGGACGGCCGTGGCGGCCTGGGTGCTCTTCGGCGCCGGGGGCTACCGCGCACTGCTGGCGCTGTCCGGCAGCGTCGCGGTGCTGCTGGCGATGCCGGCTTCGCGCGCGGCGTGGCCGCGCGGACAGATGCGCGCGCTGCTGGTGCTGGCGACCTTGCCGGCACTGCTGCTGGCCTTGCTCGGTGGTCTGCTGATCGACCTCGTGCCCAAGGGCGCCTACCTGATCGACGGCATCGTCGTGCTGTCGGGGCTGGGACTGGCCTGGTTGTGGCGCGGTGGATTGACCCAGCCATCGCAGGCCTTCGCGCTGGCGATCGTCTGGATGGCCTCGCTCGCCGGCGCGGGCCTGGTCGCGGCGCACTGGGGCAGCGGTCGGGACGTCGTCGCCATCGCCGCGGTGCTGGGCATGCTGGCGGCCGCGTGGATCGCGACGCAGTGGTCGCCGCGTGTCGGCGCGGACCTGCGCACCGCGAGCTGGCGCGCCCGCGGTCTCGTCTGGACCGCCTGCCTGCTGGCCTGCGCGGTGGTGGCCGCACTGGGTGGCGGCGCGTACATCGGTCAGCGGATGTCGACGGGTCAGCAGGATTTCGAAGGCCGCCTCGAACACTGGCGCGTGAGCCTGGGGCTGCTGAAGTCGGCGGACGAATGGCTGCTGGGCAAGGGCAGCGGGCGTTTTCCGGCGAGCTTCGCCAACGGCGGTCCGTTCGAGGAACGTGTCGGCGACTACCACCTGAATCCGGCGCGGTCCGAGGTGCCGGCTTCCGGCCTGCCCGGTGCGGAGCCGTTCCCTCACCCGACCGTGACCCTGACCAGCGGCCTGCACATGATGGGCAACGGCGAGATGTTCCGGCTCAGCCAGCGCGTGCCGGCGGTGGCCGGCGAGGTCGCCGCGACGGTGATGCTGCGCACCCAGTTCAAGACCCAGCTGCGCGTCGAGGTCTGCGAGAAGTTCCTGCTCTACCCGCTGCGCTGCGTGGACCGCGAGGCCGCCATCGAGCCCAAGGGCGGCGCCTGGCAGCCGGTGCAGCTGAAACTCGGGAATGCGCCGGCCGATTTCGGCGGACCGGCCTGGGCGCCGCGGCGCCTGGTGGCGTCGGTGACGCAGAACTGGCGCGGTGGCGTGCTGGAGATCGCGTCGATCTCGATCGTGGACAGCGTCCACGGGCCCGTGCTGCAGAACGGTGATTTCAGCGACGGTCTGGCGCGCTGGTTCTTCTCCAGCGACCGCAACCACATGCCCTTCCACATGAAGAGCCTGCCGGCGCATGTGCTGTTCGAGCAGGGCCTGTTCGGCCTCGCGCTCTGGACCAGCCTGCTGGTGACGGTGCTGATGCGCCTGACCTTCGGCGCCGGACGTCACCATCCGCTGGCGCCGGCGGTGGTGGGCGGACTGGTGGGCTTCGTGATCGTCGGCCTGTTCGACAGCCTGATCGACGCGCCGCGGATCGCCTTCCTGTTCTACGCGCTGATGGCGCTCGGCCTGGGCCTGAGGGCGTCTTCACGCAAGGTGCATCGACCCGGCGATCCCGACTCCCGCCTGGAACTGGAGACGCTGCAGCCGGAGCTGGAGTCCGCCTTCGAGGATGCCCCGGAAGTCCGCCGCGCGATGGCGGCGGCGGGCGTCAAACTCAAGGGCCCCGTCACGCCGAAGCGTCCCCGCCGATGATGCTGGAACTCCCTCTTCCGCTTGCGGGAGAGGGCAGGGGTGAGGGCCAGCGGCGGTGGCAGTACTGAAGCCTTCGCCCGAACCGCCCCTCGTCACATCCCCTTGAACAGGTGGGTGTAGCTGCGGCTCACTTCCAGCTTCTCATCGAGGCCGCGCACGCCCACCAGCTGCCGGCCGCGGAAGTCGCGACCGATGCCGTTGATGGCCTTGACGTTCACCAGCGTCGAGCGGTGGATCTGCCAGAAGAGTTTCGGATCGAGCTCGTCGACGAGCTCCTTGATCGGCTTGCGGATCAGCGCCTCGACGGTGGGTGTCTGGACGCGGGTGTACTTCTCGTCGCTGATGAAGAACAGCACGTCCTCCACCGGGATCATCTGGATGGTCTGGCCGACCGAGGCCTGGATCCACTGCAGGTACTGCGGCGTGCCGCTGGTGTTGTTCACCCGGGCCGACAGCGAGTGCAGCAGCTGCTGCAAGGTTCCCGCGCTCGGGCCTTCGGGCTCGACCTCGCCGCTGCGCAGCGCCAGGCGCTTCTTGATGCGCTCGACGGTGACCAGCAGCCGCTCACGCTCGGCCGGCTTGAGCACGTAGTCGCAGACGCCCTGCTCGAAGGCCTCGACCGCGTACTGGTCGTAGGCGGTGATGAAGACGATCTCGGGCAGCGCCCAGTCGTCGTCGTCGGGCAGCTGCGCGATCTGCTTGGCGGCCTCGACGCCGGTCAGGCCCGGCATGCGGATGTCGAGGAAGACCAGGTCCGGCCGGTGCTCCTTGACCAGCTCGACCGCCTCCAGGCCGTTCTTGGCCTCGGCCACGATCTGCAGCTCGGGCCAGACTTCGGCGATGCGGCTGCGCAGCTGCTCGCGCATCAGGCGTTCGTCGTCCGCGAGGATGGCGCGCGGGCCTTGGGGGTGTCGCTGGTGTCGCTCATGGGAGGCGATGTTAGGGCAGGTGAGGATCGATCCGGAGGTGGACTCGGAGGGGGACCCGGGAGCGGGCTCAGGCGTGCAGCGTGGGTTCGCCCGACGACGTCATCGTCGGCGAGGCCGGGGCGGGCGGCACCCGCGGCGCCTTGCGCGGCTTGTCGCGCACCAGCAGCCAGACGACGAGCCCGATGAGCAGCAGCGGCGAGCCGACCACCGCGCCGACGCCGGCCAGCGCGGCCAGGGCCACCAGCGCGACCGCGCCCAGGATCAGCAGCGGCAGGCCGAGGCCGAGCAGCAGCACCAGCGGCACGACCAGGCACAGCACGACGAAGGCGACGACCAGGCCGATGCCGGCGCCGAAGGCGTCCGCCAGCCCCATGCCGCTGAGGATGACCTCTTCGCCGTCGACGGTGAGGTGCACGCCCGGGACGTCGCCGAGCAGATGGACCATGCCCCAGCCGAGCAGCAGCGCGCCGGCGACGAGGACGAATCCGAGGACGAGGAAGGCCTTGAACAGCGTTTTCATGCGTGTGCTCCTTGTGTTCCTTGCTCTGGCGCGTGGTGGGCGGACGTCCGGTAGGGGACGGTGATGATCACGACGGTGCCGGACGGCTGGTTCTCGGCGACGGTGACGCTGGCGGCCTTGCCGTAGAGGAGGGACAGGCGCTCGCGGATGTTGGCCAGGCCGACGCCGGTGCCCGAGGTCGCGGCGCGGCCGAAGCCCAGGCCGGTGTCGGCGACGGTGACCTGCAGCTTGCCGTGGACGATCTCGGCCTTGAGCAGCAGGCTGCCGCCTTCGGCCTTGGGTTCGAGGCCGTGCTTGATGGCGTTCTCGACCAGGCTCTGGATCATCATGGGCGGGAACTCGGCGGACAGCAGGCCGTCGGGCACCTCGATGCGGGACACCAGGCGCTCTTCCATGCGGACCTGCAGGATCTCCAGGTAGGGCCGGATGACGGCCATCTCGCGGCCCAGGTCGCGCACGCCGCCGTTGGCGTTGGCTTCGCGCATCGTCGGCATGGAGGCCCGCAGCAGCGCGATCAGGTTCTTCTGCATCTGCGAGGCGCGCGGCGGATCGGTCTCGATCAGGTGGTCGATGGAGGCCAGCGTGTTGAACAGGAAGTGGGGCTCGACCTGTGCCTGCATCGCGGCCATGCGGGCCTCGACGACCTGGCGGCGCAGCGATTCGGCCTCGGCGGTCTCGGTGGCCTTGGCGGCCTTCACCTCGGCCTGCAGCCGGCCCTTGTAGGTGGCCTTCAACAGCGCCGAGGCCAGCACCACCAGGACGGCCAGCTTGTCCAGGAAGTCGCCCAGGTGCACGGTGCGATAGCGCGTCTTGCGGGAGGTCTCGCGCTGGACCTGTTCGAGTTCGTCGCGGGCTTCCTCGGCATCGGCCTTGGCCTGCCGGGCTTCCTCGGCGGCTTCCTCGAGGGCACGCCGGGCGTCGGCGGCGGCGGACTTCACCGCATCGCGGATGGCTTCGCGCTGCTTTTCGTTCGGGATGCGGATGTCGACGGAGGGCAGGGTCGGATCGACGGCGCCTTCGGCGTCGGCCGCGGAGGCGGCGCTGGCCGCGGCGGCGACGGGGTGGCGCGGCACGATGCGCACGCCGCGGCTGTCGATCTGCACCTCGTAGCGCAGGCCGTCGCCCTCGACCGCGTCGGAGGCGCCGTGCCCGGCCTGGGAACCGGCCTCGCCGGAGTCGGCGGGCTTCGTGGCCTTCTCGATCTTCTTCTGGGCCTCGGCCACCTTCTTCTCGGCGTCGGCGGCGCGCTGCTTCTCGCGGCGATCGCGTTCCGCATCGCGATCGCGACCCTTGGGCGGATGGGTGGTCTCGGTCGTCTCGACCGGCAGCTGCCAGCTGAGGGAGAAAGGCGGCAGGGTCTGGAGGATGTTGGCACCGATGACCAGCATCACCGCCAGCAGCGAGAAACGCTTCCAGGTGATGGACACCAGCCAGCTGCCGTAGGCATGGAAGACCTGCTCGGCAGTCTTCATGAAGCTCTGCCAGCGCTGGAGCGGGGTGGGGGAGGCGGGAGTCGGCGCGTTCATGGGAGGACCTGTCGTATGCCTCGCACTGTACGCAAGACCCTGGCGTCCCCGGCGCGGCGGGCGACGCGCCGTGCGGACGGCGGGATGGACTGCACCGGCCGGCGACAGGCCGGAGGTCCGGACAGACCCTCCGCCCCAAGACAGGGCGGCCGCCACAAACGCGAAAGGCCCGCTTCCGCGGGCCTTCCGGCATTGGGTGAGACGTATTCCCGAGGGGATTACTGCTTCACGGCCTCGACCTGGACGATGACCTTGATGTCCTTCGAGAAGCCGTACTGGATGCCGTAGTCGACGCCGAAGGCGGTGCGGTCGAAGGTGGTCTCGAAGTCGCCGCCGCAGACTTCGCGCTTGAGCATCGGGTTCTCGTAGCAGTTGAAGTTGGTGGCCGTCAGGGTCACCGGCGCGGTCTTGCCCTTCAGCGTCAGCTGGCCGGCCACCGTCGCGACCTTGTCACCCGAGAAGGTGAACTTGTCGCCGACGAACTTGGCCGTCGGGTTGTTGGCCACGTCGAAGAAGTCCTTGCTCTTCAGGTGCGTGTCGAACTGCGACGAACCGGTGCTGATGCCGTTCATGTCGAAGGTGATCTCGACCTTGCCCGACTTGCCGGCCTTGTCGAACTCGACCTTGCCTTCCTTCTTGTCGAAGCGGCCGCGGTTGGTCGAGGTGCCGAAGTGCTTGATCTCGAACGTGGCGTAGGTGTGCGTCGGGTCGATCGCGTAGGTCGCGGCTTCGGCTTGCGCCAGGCCGGCGACGGCGAACAGGGAGGCGAGCAGCAGGGCTTTCTTCATCATGGTGGTGGGTCCTTGTCGACCAGGGGTCGCAACAGTGGTGGAAACCGCGGCGGGTACCGCGATGGAAAGGAACCGGGCGAAGGACCCGGACCGGTTGGAAAGAATCAGGGGAGGCTGGTGATCCGAGGCGGCGACGGCTTACAGCGGAGCCACGCCGGTCAGGGCAAGCTTGAACTTGACCTGGACGTCGTTGGCGACGACGGAGGTGTCCTTCCATTCGCCCTCGCCGATCTTGAAGTCGAGGCGCTTCATCGCGAAGCTGCCGGTCGCGGTCGTCGTGCCGCCGGCCTGCGTCAGCGCCACCGGCACGACCACGTCCTTGACCTGGCCCTTGATGGTGAGCTTACCGGTGGCTTCGAACTTGCCGCCGCCCAGCGTCTTGATCGACGTGCTCTGGAAGGTGGCGGTCGGGATCTTCTTGGTGTCGAACCAGTCGGGCTTGACCAGTTCCGCGTCGGTGGCGGCGTCGCCGATGGTGGCGCTGCCCAGCTCGATCGACAGCGAGACCTTGCCGGCCGCGGCGTTCTTCGGATCGAAGGCCAGCTGGGCGTCGAACTTCTTGAAGTGGCCGTCCACCGGCACGCCCATCTGGCGGAAGGTGAAGGCGATGTCGCTCTGGGCCGGGATCAGCTTGGCCGGGGCCGCGGCGGCAGCGGCGGCGGGCGCGGCCGCCGGCTTGGTCTGCGCCATCGCGGGGGCGACCAGGAGAAGGGCGGCGCTCAGCACCGACAACGCGGTGATCGAGAGATGGGTGGCCATGCGTGCGGTCATGAGGTCCTCTGCGAGTCTTGTGAAGCGAGTCTGTGAAGGGACTTGGAGCCCGGCGGGGTCAGGTGTTGTTCGAGTCGGTCTTGTGGGGCGCTCTCAGGCGCGGCCCGGGAGCATGCGCCGCAGCAGACCGTCCTTGTCGAGGACGACATGCTTGACCACGGCGCCAAGGTGGGCAAGGACCAGCAGGCCCAACCCATAGGCGAAGAACTGGTGCAGCTGCTTGAGCGATTCGGCGAGTTCCTTGTCCTTGCCGACGAAGTCCGGCAGCGGCAGCACGCCGAACCACACGATCGGGAAGCCCGCCGCGGAGCTGTAGGCCCAGCCGCTCAGCGGCACCGCGAAGAAGGCCGCGTACAGCAGCCAGTGCACCGCGTGGGCCCCCAGCTTCTGCCAGCCCGGCATCGGCAGGTCGGCCGGCGGGCGATGCGACAGGCGCCACAGCAGCCGCAGCGCGGACAGCGCCAGGATGGTCACGCCGGCCCACTTGTGCCAGTTGAAGAGCTTCAGCCGCGTCATCGAGAACGGCAGGTCGGCCATGTACCAGCCCACCGAGAAGGTGCCGATGATCGCGATCGCCAGCACCCAGTGGAAGAGCATCGCCAGGCCGTCGTACCGGGTCTTGCCTGCAGGCGGCACCACGGCGACTGGCGGCGCCGAAGACGCGGACGGCACTGCGGGCATCGGCTTGGCGGCCGACGTCACGGCCACGGGCGGCGCGGCGGCGTCGAGCGTCTCGGCGGGCAGCGTGGGCTGCTGGTCGGGATCGTTGTTCGGGTTGTCGATGGCAGTCATGTCGGGCTCGCGTCCTTGGGAAGACCTGGGGCGTCGGGTGGTCCGGAATGGCATGGAGTGTCCGCGCGTGCCGTACATCGTCGGTTCATCGGAACTGAGGCCACTGTTCATCCAATTTGAATGAGAGCCCCGGCCATGCTTCACAGATCCGTCATGGGCGGGGTCGAGACTGGCGCCCGCTCCGCCCTTGGAGCGATGGCTAGGAGTTGCCATGGACCTGATCGCCAAGATCGAGGCGGTGTTCCACCGCCGCGGACACCTGCAGTACGGTGACGAGCGCCGGGAACCCGTCACCGCGCTGGAGCACGCGCTCCAATGCGCCCAGCTCGCCGAGTGGGCCCACGCGGAGCATAGCCTTGTAGTCGCTGCGCTGCTGCACGACATCGGGCAACTGATGGACGGTGGTCCTGCCTCCCCCTGCGGGATGACGCGCACGAATTGACCGCACTGCCCCTGCTGCGCGCCGGCGGGCTGGGCCCGGCCGTGGTGGAGCCGATCCGCCTGCACGTCGCGGCCAAGCGTTACCTGGTGAGCACCGACCCGGCCTACGGCCCCGGGTTGTCCGACGCCTCGCGCCACAGCCTGGCGCTGCAGGGCGGGCCGATGAACGCGGAGGAACGGCTGCTCTTCATGGCGCACCCGCAGGCCAGCGCCGCGCTGCAGCTGCGCCGCTGGGACGACCTCGCCAAGCGGCCGGGCATGCGCACGCCGCCGCTCGGCTACTACCTGGTCCTGCTCGAGGAGCTGCTGCGCGACACGCAGGGCGCGGAACGGGTCCGCATCGCCTGAGCCGAGGCCGGCTCATGCACATGCCGGATGAGCACAGCCGGAATGGTTCGATGTAAAAGAGTGTCTCCCTCTTGAGGGGGATATCGGACCCTCGGGCCGCTTTGCATACTGGGTACCGATCGCGCGCTGCCTGGACCTCAGCGTCGTGATCAAGGGGAGGAGTGCTATGCCGACCTACCAAAGCCCGCAAGGGTGGCGGTGGTCGGCATAGTTTTATCTGCGTGACGCATGGCGAACGCTTGGGCGGGCGGGGAATCGGCAAGATATATTGCCGGCCCAGAACAAGCTTTACACAACCCATGCAGTTCCCTTCGCGGCAGCGGCCAGGCGCTGTCTGTTCCGGTCATGGCGGATGAGCGCAGCGCGGAGCAGGCGAGCGTCGAGCTCGAACTGCTGCGCCTGATCGGCAAGCAGGGCCGGCGCGTCCCCTACCCGGTGAGCATCGCCGCGCTGATGATGGCGGTGATGGCGGCGACCGTGATGTCGCCCTGGCTGGCCTACGGCTGGCTGGCCGTCGTGTATGCGGTGCTGGTGACGCGCTGGGCCGTGCTGGGCCGGCTGCCGGAGATGCAGGACCGCCCGCTCGAGCAGCGCATGGACTGGGCCGTGTGGCTGAGCCTGGCCAACGGGCTGGCCTTCAGCGCCTCGCTGATCGCGGCGCCCCACCTGAGCGACTTCCAGCGGATGGTGCAGACCATCGTGCTGCTGGGCCTGTGCGCCGGCGCGGTCGCGACGACCGCCGGCCATCGCGTCGTGTTCCAGGTCTTCCTCTGGCCGGTGACGCTCGCCACGGCCCTGTCGTGGGGCCTGTTCCACCAGGCGGGCGCGGAGCACCGCTGGCTGGACTGGGTGCTGTCGGCGCTGATCATCTTCTTCGGCCTGATCCTGACGGGCCTGGCGCGCGACACCTACCGCGTCTTCGCCGAGTCGGTGCTGATCCGGCTGCAGCAGAACAAGAGCAACCAGCAGCTGCGGCAGGCGCTGTCGCAGGCGGAATCGGCGATGGCGGCGAAGACGCGCTTCCTCGCCTCTGCGAGCCACGACCTGCGCCAGCCGATGCACACGCTGTCCCTGTTCGGCGCGGCGCTGGACAAGCGCCCGCTCGACGACGAGGGCCGCGTCATCGTCACGCAGATGAACCTGGCGCTGCATTCGCTGTCCTCGCAGATGGACGCGCTGCTGGACATCTCCAAGCTCGACGCCAACGTCGTGCCGGTGAACAACCAGGTCTTCGCCCTGCAGCCCTGGCTGGGCCGGCTGCAGCGGGAGTTCCAGCCCGCCGCGCTGCGCAAGCACCTGCTGCTGCGGCTGGACTGTCCGCCGGAGGCCTGCGTCGAGAGCGATCCCGTGCTGCTGGAGCGCGTGGTGCGCAACCTGATCGACAACGCGCTCAAGTACACGGCGCGCGGCGAGGTGTCGATCGAGGTCCACCGCGGCCAGGACGAGGAAGTCTGGCGCCTGTCGGTGAGAGACACCGGCATGGGCATCCCGGAGCACGAGCAGCAACGGATCTTCGACGAGTTCTACCAGGTCGGGAATCCGGAGCGCGACCGCGCCAAGGGCCTGGGCCTGGGGTTGTCGATCGTGACGCGTCTGGTGGACCTGCTGGACCTGCACCTGGCGCTGCGTTCGGCGCCGGGGCACGGCTCGAGCTTCATGCTCAACGTGACGGCCGCCGACATCGCGCAGGTGCGGCCCGGCGCCACGCCGACGCAGGGGCCGGCATTGCCGCCGATCCGCGTGCTGGTGATCGACGACGAGGAGCCGGTGCGGATCGCGATGCATGCGCTGCTGAGCGCGCACGGCTGCCAGGTGCTGCTGGCCGGCAGCACCCGCGAGGGCCTGCTCAAGAGCATGGGGCAGCAGCCCGACCTGCTGCTGACCGACTTCCGGCTGCGCGGCGGCGAGGACGGCATCAGCGCGGTGCGTTCGCTGCGAAGCGCGTTTCCGGGACTGCCCGCGCTGATCGTGAGCGGCGACACTGCGCCCGAACGCTTGCGCGAAGCTCACGAGGCGGGCCTCACCTTGCTGCACAAGCCGGTCACCGAAGAGCTGCTCATCAACGCGATGCAAGCCGCGCTCGCCGAATATCGCAGGGAGGGTTTCGATGTCTCGACCGTTCGAGGAGGCGCCGAGAGTCCCCCTGAGGCCCCGGCCCGCGCCTCGCCCGATGCATCGCCGCCTTCGGCTTCGCCTGAAGCTGCCGGCGCGCCACCGAGACCCACCGGCACGCGCTGGCTGTCTCGGCCGCTCGAGGACTGGATGGCCGCGCGGCTGGCGGTTCCGGAGCCCGGCCCCGCGGCCGTGGATGTGCTGGTCGTCGGCAGCGGCTACGGGGGGCCGCGGCGGCGCACGCGCTCGCGGGACGGCGCGGCGAAGACGGACGACGGCTCGCCGTGGTCGTGCTCGAGCGCGGACGTGAGTACCTGCCCGGCGCCTTCCCCAGCCGCTTCGCCGATCTGCCCGGCCACGTGCGGGTGGCGCGTCCGGGCGCCGATGCGCCGATGGGCCGTCGCGAAGGGCTCTTCGACCTGCGCCTGGGACCGGACGTCTGCGTCGCGCTGGCCAACGGCCTGGGCGGCGGCTCGCTGATCAACGCCGGGGTGATGGAACGGCCCGATCCGGCGGTGTTCCGCGAGCCCGGCTGGCCGCAGGCCTTCCTGGACGAGGACATGACGCCCTGGTTCGAGCGCGCCGAGCGGCTGCTCGGCGTCCGTGGCGGCAATGGCGATGGCGACCGTGGCAACACGATCGAGCGGTGGCGCGCGGAGGCCGGATTCAAGCCGCGCCGCCTCGATGCGCTGAAGGCGCTCGATCCGGCACGCACCCGCGCGGCGCGGATCCAGGTCGCGATGGATGCCCAGCCACGCGGCGCGGCCGGCTGGCCGCACGCGCCCTGCATCGCCTGCGGCGACTGCGCGACGGGCTGCAACCACGAGGCCAAGCAATCGCTCGACACGGGCCTGCTGCTGCAGGCCTGGCGCCAGGGCGCGGAACTGGTCTGCGGCGCGAGCGTGGAAGCCCTGGCAGCCGTTCCGGGCGCCGGCTGGCGCGTCACGCTGCAGCACACCGACGAGCTGCTGCGCCAGCGGCAGGGCGCGCCGTTCGAGGTGATCGCGCGCCGCGTGATCCTCGCCGCCGGCAGCCTGGGGTCGACGGAGATCCTGATGCGCTCGCGGGAGCGCGGGCTGGCGCTGTCGCGGATGCTGGGGCAGGCCTTTTCGGCCAACGGCGACGTGATCGCCGTCGGTGACGGATGGCCTCGCGCGGTCCACGCGGTGGCCGACGAGGATCAACCGCCCGCGTCGCGGCAGGTGGGGCCGACGATCACCGGCGTCTGGGACGCCGGTCCGGATCACGTCGTCGAGGACCTGGCGATCCCGGGCGCGTTGCGGCCGGTGTTCGAGGAGGGCTTCGCGCTGGCGGCGACCTTGGACGCACTGGCCCGGTCGAACGCCGGACCGCATGAGGAGCGCGCCGACTTCGACGATCCGTTCGCCGTCCGCGCGTCCGTGACCGAACGGCAACTGCCGCTGGCGATCATCGGCCGCGACAGCGGCACGGGCCGGCTGGTCCGGCGCGACGGCTTCGAGGAGCCCGGCGGACTGCAGGTCGACTGGCCCGGGCTGCGCGACGAGCCTGCGATCGCGCGCCGTCACGAAGCGCTGGAGCGTCACCTCCGCAGTCACGGCGCGCGCCTGCTGCGCAATCCGCTGTGGCAGCTGCTGCCGCCGGAGATGGCCTTCCTGACGAACGATGCACGCGGGCCGATGCTCAGCGTGCATCCCCTGGGCGGCTGCGCGATGGGCGACCTCGGCAGCGACGGCGTCGTCGATGCGATCGGACGGGTCTTCTCCGGCGACGGCGAGGCGGTGCACGACGGGCTGGTCGTGCTGGATGGTGCGATCGTGCCGGGCTCGCTCGCGATCAACCCGGCCCTGACGATCAGCGCGCTCGCGCAGCGCTCGCTGGACCGGCTGGCCGAGCTCTGGCAACTGGGCGCGCCATCGCCGGTGACCCTGCGTCGGGAGGCGGTGCGTCCCGTCTTCCGCCGTTCCGTCGGGCCTGGACAAGTCGCGCCTTCACCGTCGAAGGCCGGCGGCACTGTCGGCAGCGTCGGCACGGCCAGCACGGCCAGCACGAACAGCACGAACAGCACCGACGAGGCGACCGTGATCGAGGTGCGCGAGCGCCTCGGCGGCTTCGTGCGCTGGTCCGGGGCACCGGGCTCGCCGTTGAAGTACGTGGAGTTCTGCATCGTCTACCGGCCGAAAGCGCTGGTCGACCTGCTGCGACCCGGCCCGGAGCGCCGGCTGATCGTGGCGCCCGGCAGCCGGCTGCGCGTCTTCGAAGCCCGCGAGCGGCGGCCGGGATGTTTCGAGGTCGTCGGCCCCCGCCCCGGCGACGGGCGTCTGTGGGCGCACGAGGAACGCGGCGACGAGCTGGCGCTGTTCACCGCGCCACTGTCGGACGGCGAGTTGACGCTGTTCCAGCGCGAGGCGTCCGGATCGCTGCGTCGACACGCCCGCGGCCTGTGGGCCTGGGCGATCAACCGCGGCGTGCGTGATTCCTGGCAGGGGATGATCGATTGGGCGGGGCGCCGGTCGCCGCCGAAGGCGCCGGGCGAGGCGCGGGCGGGACTGCGCGCGCGGGCAGTCAACGCCTGGCACCTGGCGGGCCATGCGGGCGAGGCGCGCCTGATGCGATATCAGGTGCGCATCGCGCCGGAGGCCGATCTGCCCGCATGGGCCGCCGCCTTGCGCGACCAGCCGCTGCGCGGCTGCAAGCGGATCAGCTACACGCGGCGCGGCAATCCCTGGACGCAGATGAGCCGCATGCGGCTGACGCCGGTCGCGGGCATGGCGCCGCCGCCGGGCGCGCGGGACATCGTCCTGACCCTGGACATGCACCACCTCGCCCGCGAGCGCCTGCCGCTGCTGCGCATCCGGCAGGCGCGCGACGTCCCTTCGGCGGCGCGCGACGTCGGCGCGCTGATCGCCTACCTCGCGCGGATGACGATCGGGTTGCACGCCTGGACCTTCCGCAAGCCCGACGAGGCACCGCCGCGGCGGATCTCGCGCCTGCCGGGCGCGGTGCCCGGACTGCCGGACCCCGTGGTGATCGAGATGGCCGCCGGCCGCTGGGGCGACGCGGGCGCGCAGCGCCAGGACCTCGACCGGCCGGCCCGCGAGGACGACGACCGGCCGGTGCTGATCCGCCTCACGCGTTACGGCCGCCCGGGCGGCGAGCCGGTGCTGATGATCCACGGCTACAGCGCCAGCGGCACCACCTTCGCGCATCACTCGGTGCGGCCCGGACCGGCCAAGCTGCTGTGGGACGCGGGCTACGACGTCTGGGTGCTGGACATGCGCACCAGCGCCGGACTGCCGACGGCGACGCTGCCCTGGACCTTCGAGGAGTCCGCCTTCAACGACATCCCGCTGGCCGTCGACCGCGTGCTTCGCGAGACCGGCCGCGAGCGGCTGAACGTCTTCGCGCACTGCATGGGATCGGTGATGCTGCACATGGCCCTGCTGGAGCCGCGCGAGCAGCCCTGGGAGCGCCACTTCGCGCTGCGCTCGGCGCTCGGGCAAAGGATCTCGAGGCTGGTCATCTCGCAGGTTACGCCGCTGATGGTGATGTCCCCGACCAACAGCCTGCGCGGCGTGCTGATGCAGTACCTGCGGCCCTACCTGCCCTTGAGCGATTACGCCTTCCGGCCGAAGGGCACGCCGGCGCTGTTCGATCACCTGCTCGACCGGCTGCTCGCCAGCCTGCCGTATCCCGACGCGGAATTCGACCTGGAGAACCCGCCGCCCTGGCCGCCGTGGCGGATGCGGCGTACCCCTGGACCGCGACGCGGCATCGCATGGACCTGCTGTACGGCCGCGACTTCGCGATCGGCAACGTCGATCGGGCCGTGTTCGATTTCATCGACGACCATTTCGGGCCGCTGAACATGGACACGGTCGCGCAGGCGATCCACTTCGCGCGCTGCCACGAGATCACCGACTGGCAGGGCGCCAGCGTCTACCTCGACAGCCTCGCCAAGAGCCTGGCGCTGCTGGAGGCGTTCCCCGTGCTGTCGCTGCACGGCGAGGACAACGGGCTGTGCAGCGCCGACAGCGCCGAGCTGCTGAAGGACTACTACGACCAGGCCGCGCCGGGGCGCTATCGGTATCGGGTGATCGCCGGTCATGGGCATCAGGACTGCCTGATCGGCCGCCATGTCGCGACGCAGGTGTTCCCGCATGTGCTGGCCTTCCTCGCCGAGGAGCCGCAGTCATGAGCGGATTCCCGCGCATGGCCCGTCGGGGGGCGGCGGCCGGCACGCTGCTGATCGGCGCGGAGGCGCCGGGGCATCGCGTCGAACGCGCGCCGCCGGAGTCCGGCCGCGTGCCGTTGCTGACGGCGCTGCGTCCGGAGCGCGGCTGGCCGCACTGGCTGGTGTGGGTGCCGATGCGCTGGCGCGGCGGCTGGGCGTATGACCCCTTGCCGCTGCCCTGGCGGATCGAGGCCTTCGTGCCGCCCGGGGTGGGGCAGCCCGGTGCGCCGTGGCGGATCTCGCAGGCGGTGGACGCGTTCCCGCCGCCCTCACGCGTCCCGTCCCGGGCGGAGCACGCGGAGGGCGCGGACGGTGGCCATCGCGGCGGCGAGGGTGAGGCCCGCGAGGAAGGCGATGACGGCGATGACGGCGATGACGGCGAGAGGGACATCCACGGACTGCTGCTGGTGGCGCTGTACCTGGAACCGCGCGCGCTCGCCATGGAGGGGGCGCATCGCGGCGTGATGCACGCGCTCGGCGAGGAGGCGCTGCGGGCGCAGGTCGACGGCGCGCTCGAGCAGTTCCTCGATCTGCCGCCGCATCGCTGGGCGCATGGTTTCGTGCCGTCGCCGGAAGACACCGACGCGAGCGCCGACATGACCGCCGACGGCCTGTGCTTCGCGCTGGCGGCGTGCCAGTACCCGCCGGGACTGCTCGACGTCAGCCCAGGCTGGGAACTCGACGCGTCGCAGGCGGGGCCAGGTCTTGCATCACTGGCGCGGCTGCATCGGTTCACGCGTTGGACGGCACGGGGCAGGTCCTGCTCGCTGGTGCTGTTCGCCGGCGACCAGATCTATGCGGATGCGAGCGGCGGGCTGGCCGATTCCCGCAGCGGCATCGAGCGCTACGCGCGCGGCTACGGCGAGTTCAAGGCCGGGCCGGTGCGACTGCTGCCGCCGACGGTGGCCCGCGTCGTGCACGGGATCGACGACCACGAGATCGTCGACAACTGGGAGCCGAGCCCCGGTGCCAGCCACGACGGCAACGGGCCGTGGTTCGACGTCGCGCGCCAGGCCGCCTGGGATCACCGATGGGAAGCCGGCGCCCGCATCGGCGGCCCGCAGCTGCTGTGGCACGACTTCGACTGGCGCGGCGCGGCTTTCTTCGTCGCCGACGCACGCTGCGAGCGCGAGGCGCGCCGGGTCGCGAACTGGTCGAGCGCGCGCCTGTGGTCGATCGCGCAACGCGACGCGTTCGGCGAGTGGCTGTCCCGCGGCGCGGGACGGCCGAAGTTCGTGATGAGCGGCTCGCTGCCGCTGCCGCGGCGCCGCACGACCGTGGAGCACGCCGCGAGCAGCCTGCGCTCCGATGCCTGGGACGGCTATCCGCACAGCCTGCATGAGCTGCTCGGCGCCGTGTGGCGGCACCGCGCGACGGGGTTGGTGTTCCTGTCGGGCGATGAGCACCGGTCGGGCTGGGTGAGCGCGGAGATCTCGGCGGTCGACGGCGAGGATTCCGCGCCGGTGCGGATCCATTCGGTCCACAGTTCTGCGCTCTATGCGCCGTGGCCGTTCGCGGTCACGGCGGTCGAGGAACTGGCCGCGCCCGATGTCTTCGAGTTCGACGGCCCGGACGGCCAACGCCTGCGATGCGTGGTCGGGGCATGGGCGGATCACCCGGGCGACGGCTTCGCCGTGCTCCGGGTGGCGGGGGCGGGCGACCGGATCGACCTGTGGTTCGATCGATCCGGTCCGCAGACGGGCGTGTCGGCCGCCCCCGACGCGCCCGACGCTCAACTGCTCGCGCAGGTGAAGCTGCCGGCCTGATTGGGATCGGCCGGCGCGCCGACGTACTTCGGCCAGGTCGGATAACGGCAGAGCGGCCGCTTGGCCGTGCCGGCGGGCGACGTGTCGGCGGCGGCCTTGGTCTGGCTGTTGCCCGCGATGATCTTGTCCGCGGGGTCGATGCCTTTCTCGACCCAGTCGCTCAGGATGCCCAGGCTGTCGAACACCGGGATGAACGGCCCGGTGTCGCCGTGGCCGTTGCCCGGGATCAGGTAGAAGCGGACCGCTGCGTCGATCTTCGCCTGTCCGTACCTGGCCACCAGGGCCTGGTAGTACTCGACCGACGAGTCGGTGCTCACCACCTCGTCGGCCGTGCCGTGGGTCCAGACGATGCGGCCGCCGCGCGCGAAGAAGCGGTCGAGGTCGGTGCTGGCGGCATCCGTCTGCGTCGAGACGTCGATGATGCGCTGCTGCCAGCTGCCCGGGTTCGCCGGGTCCACGCTGGTGGTGTTGAACGCGGCGTCGCGGGTGATGAAGAACTTCATCCACTGGTCGCCGGTCAGGTAGGCGTTCGGCGCGTTCGCCCGGGTCCCCGACGTGACCGCCAGATAGTTCGGTGCCTGCGGACCGGTGCCGTTGGGTCCGAAGTTGCGCGAGCTGGAGTAGGGCGGGCCGAACACCATGCCGGCCATCAGGTTGTAGCCGCCGTATCGGGTGACGCCGTTGACCAGCGGGTAGCTCAGCTGCAGCGGGCTGGCCATCGTGCGGACCGTCGCGATCTGCGGATCGGAGAGGCAGGTGTCGCCGCCGTCGGTGCCGTTGGGGCAGCGCAGGCTGGACAGCGTGGCATCGGCGCGCGCCTTGCAGGCCGGGAGGTTGGCGATGAGCCCGTCCTGCACGCCGTCCAGCGTATCGCAGGACGCCATCACGGCGTTCAGCAGCAGGGCGGTCTTGGCGGGATTCAGCCAGCCCGCGCCGCCGTTCTGGAAGATCGAGCGGCCCAGCTGGATGTTGGACAGCCGCAGGCCGGTGTAGTTCAGCGCCGGGCGGTTGATGAAGATCGCGTCGTAGCTGTCGGGCCAGTTCTGCGCCGCCGAGAGCGCGTCCCGGCCGCCGGTCGAGCTGCCGATGAAATAGCTCTTCAGCGGCCCGTCGACCTGGTACAGGCTGCGCACCAGCAGCCGGGCCACGTCTTGCGTCTTCTTGAGGCTCTGCCGGCCGTAGTTCCGCAGCGCCTCGTCGCTGGTGGCGAAGGACCCGTTGGTGATGCCGCCGACGTGGCCGGAATCGTCGCCCAGCGTCACGTAGCCGCGCGTCAACGGGGTGGGCGTGTCGGCGCCGGCGAAGTTGGTCGGGTCCAGGCCGGTGATCAGCACGCCGTCGAAGCCGCCGCCGCCGTACTGCAGCATCTTGCCGTTCCAGGTCGCGGGCAGGTTGACCTCGAAGTTGATGACGGGCGCCGTCGGATCGACCGGCTTGATGCGGCCGAGCACCTGGCAGAAGCTGCCGTTGAGGTTGCCGGCCGCATCCGCGGCGATCAGGGTCGCGGAGGCGATCTCGGCGCCGGAGGACGGCAGGCTGATTTGCGCGGCGGTGGCCGTGAAAGCGGCGGCCGCGCTGCACGACTGTGCGGTGATCACCGCAGGCTTGAACGGCGGCGTGACGTCGGCGTCATCGCCGCCGCTGCCGCAGGCGGTCAGCAACAGCGCGAGGCTCAGCGGCGCCGCGGCGAGGAAAGCGGGATTGGCGGCGGGAAGGGCGGCGGGAAGGGCTGGAAGGGGCCGGACCTGGCGGTCTGACCATCTCGAATCTGGCATGAAAGTCTCCGGTTCTTGTTCCCGTGGAGGACACGGTGAGTCCATCGTGGGCAGACCGGGGGAAGACGTCAAATATCTCGAAATAGAGGAATGCATATGCATTTCATATGGACATCGCAGCTCGCCCGGCCGCGTCCGATCGGGTGACTGCCGCCGTGGAAGGGGTGTCGTTCTCCACATGCGACACTGCCGGATGAACGAAATCGAGCTCCGTTTCCAGATCCCGGCCTCGCAATGGCCCGCGGTGCGCCGCTGGGTCGAGGGGACCGGCAAGTCCGTCGCGACGGAGGAGCGCCTGCAGGCCTCGTACTTCGATACGCCGGAGCGCGACCTCGCGCAGGCCGGTTTCGCGCTGCGGCTGCGTCGCGAAGGCGAGGTGTGGGTGCAGACGCTCAAGGGCGCCGCGCCCGACGGCATGACCCGCCTCGAACACAACGTGCCGCTCGGCGCGGAGACCCCCGCGCTCGACGTCACCCGGCATGCCGGACATCCCGCCGGGCAGGCGCTGCAGGCCTTGCTCGCCACCTTGCCCGAGGGCGCGCTGCAGGCGCTGTTCCGCACCGACATCACGCGGCTGACGCGTCCGCTGCGCACGCCGCACGGCACGGTCGAACTCGCGCTCGACCACGGCGCGCTGCTCGCGGGCGAGGGCGACACGCTGCGCAGCACGCCGGTCGCCGAACTCGAGATCGAACTGAAGAGCGGCGAAGCCCGCGCCGTGCTCGAGACCGCGCGCCAATGGGCCATCGAACGCTTCGGACTGTCGCTGGAACTGCGCACCAAGGCGCTGCGCGGCGACCTGCTCGCGCGCAACCTGGACGCGGCGCCGGTCGCCGATTCGCACGCGATCCACTGGACCGGCGACATGACCCGCGACGACGCGCTCCACGTGCTGTTGCGCGAGTGCCTGGAGCCGATCGTCGGCAATGCCTCGCAGATCGCCAGCGGGCGCCACCGGCCCGAGCACCTGCACCAGATGCGGGTCGGTCTCCGCCGCCTGCGCGCCGGTCTGCGCCTGCTGGCGTCGGACGACGACATCGCGCTGCAGGCGCTCGCCGACGGCGCCGGACGGCTGTCGCGCCGGCTCACCGCCGCGCGTGACGCCGATGCGCAGGCCGAAGCCGGCTGGCGCCTCGGGATGCTGGCCGCCTGGCGCGTCGAACGTCCGTCCGCCGCCTCCGAGGCGCCGCCCACGACGCCAATCGATGTCGCCGGCCTGCTGCTCACGCCGGACATCCAGGGCTGGATGCTCGCGGTCATCGGCTGGCTCGCGCGGCCCGCGCCGGCGCCCGCGCCCGAGGAAGAGCAAGGACTGGCCCTCGTCCATCAGCACCTCGCGCAATGGCGCGCCGGGACCGACAAGCAGCTCAAGCGCTTCGATCGTCTCGATGTCGAGGGGCGGCATCATCTGCGCCGCCGGCTGAGACGCCTGCGGCTGGCGATGGAACTGACCTTCGCCGTGCCCGGCGGGGACGACGGCGGCAAGCTGTCGAGGAAGGAGATCGAGGCCCGGGCCCGGCGACTGGCGCGCGTCCACGAGGCCGCCCAGCGGCTCGGCGCACTCAACGATCTCGAGGTCGGCCTGTCGCAGGCGCGCGAACAGCTGGCGCTGGCGATGGCGCGCGGCGATGTGCCGGCGGCGGCCCAGGCCGGCTTCTCGCTGGGGTGGCTGAGGCCACGTCAGAAGCAGGCGCTGGACAAGGCGGCCAAGGCCGTGAAGGCCGTAAAGCTCTCCGGCGGCGGCAAGGCGTCGAAGCGCGCCGGACCGTCGACGCGCCGCAAGCCGGACTGAAGCACTTCGGCCGGCTGACTTCACTGAGGGGCGCGCCCACAGCCTCGTGCCGAGGCGATGGGATGCACTCCCTCATTTCAGTCACTGCGAGGCCCCCATGCCGCTGATCCATTCCCTGCCCTTCAACGAACCGTCCCCCCGCCCCGGCGACGATGTGCCGGACCGCGCCCGGATCCCCGGGCTGCTGGCCCTGGCGGTCGATCCTGCCCGGCTCCGCGCCACCCAGGCGCGGGCCGCCCGCAGATTCCTCGACCCGGATGGCGAGGTCTACCCCGCCGATGGCTGCGCGATCACCTTGACCTTGCTGATGCGGGAAGCCGGGTTCCCGGTGAACGAGCTCAGCTGGGCGATCGACGTGCCGGCGATGCTGCTGGCGCGCGGCTGGATCGAGGTGCCGCCCGGCGACCAGCGTGCCGGGGACGTCGGCAGCACCTGCCGCGAGGACAAGCACCACGGCGAGGACCACGTCTTCCTGGTGGTCCGTTGCGTGAACCAGGACGAGATGATCGTCGTCGACAACCAGGCCGACCATCCGCATTTCCGGTGGGCGGGCGGCCAGGATGGAAGAACGCCGGCGGCGATGTTCTATCGCGCGCCGGCGGCGTCGGTGGCGGCGGACTGAGCGTCCTGGAGACGCGGCGGCGTCAGGCGTCGCCGCCGAGGTGGCGTGCCGCGCCGAGCATCTCGTGGACGTCGTGCGCCATCATCGCGAGGAAGGCGGCCAGGCCCAGGTAATACGCGGCGTACTCCCACTTCACGCGGGCGGGGACGGCGTAGTAGGTCTGCGCCTCCTCGCTGTCGGCGCGGTACTTCCATGCCTTCATCAGCTGCGGCGCGGCCAGCAGCGCGATCAGCAGCAGCATCGGGCTGGGACGGTACAGGAACAGCCCGACCATGATGGGAACGCCCGCGAACCAGATCCGCGGCGACAGCACCGCCGTGATCCGGCCGCCGTCGAAAGGCAACATCGGGATCAGGTTGAACAGGTTCAGGAAGAAGCCGGCATACGAGATCGCGAGCAGCCAGTCGATGTTCCAGCTCCGCGCCATCAGGTAGCACCCGGTGGCTGCGACGGCGCCCAACAGCGGACCACCCAGGCCCACGAAGGCCTCGGTTTCCGCATCGTGCGGCATCTTCTCCAGCGAGGTCCATGCGCCGATGAACGGGATCAGCATGGGGAGACCGGCCGGCAGCCCCCGGTGACGGGCCGCGAAGAAGTGGCCCAGCTCATGGATCACGATCATCGCGACGAAGCCGACCGCGTAGCGCCAGCCATACAGGGTGGCGTACAGCAGCACCGACAGCAGCATCGTGCCCCCGCTGAGCAGCAGTTTGCTCAGCTTGACGCCGGAGAACAGCAGGAACAGGAGCTTGGTCATCGGCTCAGGACTCCGCGGACTCGCTCTTCTTGCGGCCGAAGAACTTCATGATCGCGCCGCCGAAGCCGACCACCGCCAGCAGGATGATCTTGGCGAACTTCAGGAAGAACGCGCCGATCACCGCCAGCAGGCCCAGCTTCTTCGCGCCGACGCCCAGCACCAGCGCGGCCAGGCCGTACTCGGCGACCTTGTCGGTGCTGCTGTTGAAGTCGGCGTAGCGCTTGCCGTCGTTGAACTCGAGCGCGCCCAGCAGCTGCTGCGCGTCGCCCTTGTACTTGGGCAGGTCGTCCAGGCCGGTGACCAGGTTCAGGCTCATGTAGCCCTCGCGGCCCAGCGCGTAGGTGTTGTAGTTGACGCCTTGCGGCTCGTTCGCCGCCGCGCCGACCTCGCGCGACTTCATCGCCCAGACCAGGCGGTGCGAGTCCGCCGTGTAGGCCGGTTCCTGCGCCCAGCCGGTGATCTCCAGCGCCCGGCCGCCCATCTTCTTGCGCTCGTCGTTGCTGGCCTCGGTGCCTTCCTTGAAGCTCTTCAGCATGTCGGCGGCGTCCCAGTGCTTGGCGTCGTCGTCCTTGATGTAGCCGGACTTCTCGAAACGCAGCGTCGCGAACCAGTCGCCGTCGCCGCGCGGGAACACCACGCCTTCCAGATCGCTGTAGTCGCCGGGATTGCCCATCGCGCGCATCAGCTTGGCCGCATGCGGCTGCGGGACGTAGACCTTGCCTTCGGGCAGGTGCAGCACGGCCTGGCTGGACAGCTTCACGTCCTGCGGCCCCTTCACGATGTCGTTCTGCGCCGCGGTCAGGACCTTGGCGAACTCGTTCTCGCCGGACTGGGCCGAGGCGGGCGCGGCCGCGATGAACATCGCGCCGAACAGCGCGCCGGCAAGGGCCCGCAACGTGCGGGCGAAGGGGGTGGTGGTCATGGAGATTTCCCTCGAAACGGTGTATCGAACCCGGCCTCTGACGGGCCGAAGGGTGCGAGTCTATCGATGTGGGTTGTCGGGAAATCCGCACTTCCCCATCCGGGGGCATCAAAAAGCCAGCGCAGTGACCAAAGACATACAGCCCGCCCCGGAGATCCCGGTGCGGGCTGTATCGCCCCGATCGCCAAGGCCAAGGCCCGAGGGCAGCGAGCGGGAGTGGGGCCGGAGTAGGGCTTGGGGTCCCTGGAGGGGCGCCCCATGCCCTGCGGAGAGCCCGCGCTTGGCCGTTCGTCAGCAGCGGCCGTGGCGCGTCACGCCATTGCTTGCCACTGCTTCTGCAACTGGTCCCACTTCAGTCGCGCCGCTTTCAGGTGGCGCTCCTTCACGTGACCGTAGCCGCGGATGTCTTCCGGGATGCGGGCCAGCTCGACGGCGGTCGACAGGCGCTCCGTGGTGAGACCCTTGGCCAGGATGGCGTCGATGGTCGCGCGGTAGTCCTTGATCAGCTGGCGTTCCGACTTGCGTTCCTCGGTGTGGCCGAACGGATCGAAGGCGGTGCCGCGCAGGCCCTTCATCTTGGCCAGCACGCCCATCGCCGGACGGACCCAGCTGCCGAAGGGGCGCTTCTGCAGATGACCGTGGTCGTCCTTCTTGGCCAGCATCGGCGGGGCCAGGTGATGCACGACCTTGAAGTCGCCTTCGAACTGGCCCTTGATCTTGTCGAGGAACTTCGTGTCGGTGTGCAGGCGGGCGACCTCGTACTCGTCCTTGTAGGCCATCAGCTTGAACAGATAGCGCGCGACGGCTTCCGTCAGACGCGTGCCGCCCACCGGCGCTTCCGCCTGACGGACCTTCTCGACGAAGGCGCGGTACTGCTCGGCGTAGGCGGCGTTCTGGTAGTCGGTCAGGAACTCGACGCGCTTGGTGATCAGTTCGTCGACGCCCTGGCGCTTGACGAAGTTGATGACCTGCTGGGCCGCGAACAGCGACTGCACCGCGGCCAGGTCATGCGCGCAGCGACGGCCCCATTCGAACGCGGCCTTGTTGTTGTCGACCTGCACGCCATTGAGCTCGATCGCGCGCATCAGCGCGGCATGGCTCAGCGGCACGCGGCCCTTCTGCCACGCGAAGCCCAGCATCAGCGGGTTGGTGTACAGCGAGTCGCCCAGCAGCTTCACCGCGACCTCTTCCGCGTCGAACATGCCCAGGTGCGAGGCGCCCACGGCCTTCTGCACGGCGGCCTCGCAGGCGGCGCCGGGGAAGGACCAGTTGGCGTCGTTGACCAGCGTGGCGGTCGGCGAGCCGTGCGTGTTCAGCGCGACGAAGCTGCGGCCTTCGCGCATCACGGCCAGCGTCGTCTTGTTGGCGGCGACGATGGAATCGCAGGCGATGACCAGGTCGGCCTCCGCGGTGCCGACCTTGGTGCAGTGGATCGCGTCCGGGGTGTTGGCGATCTGGATGTGGCTCCAGGTCGCGCCGCCCTTCTGCGCCAGACCGGCCGCGTCCTGCGTGATCACGCCCTTGCCTTCCAGATGCGCGGCCATGCCGAGCAGCTGGCCGATCGTGATCACGCCGGTGCCGCCGACGCCGGCCACGACGATGCCCCAGGCCTCGACCGCATTCGGGATCGAGGGCTGCGGGATCACCGGCAGCGACGCGTCGAACGGGCTGACGCGCTTGTCCTTCTTCGGCTTCTTCAGCTCACCGCCTTCGATGGTGACGAAGCTCGGGCAGAAGCCCTTCACGCACGAGAAGTCCTTGTTGCAGGTGTTCTGGTTGATCTGGCGCTTGCGACCGAACTCGGTCTCCAGCGGCTCGACCGACAGGCAGTTCGACTGCACCGAGCAGTCGCCGCAGCCTTCGCAGACCAGCTCGTTGATGACGGTGCGCTTGGCCGGGTCGACCAGCTTGCCGCGCTTGCGGCGGCGGCGCTTTTCGGTCGCGCAGGTCTGGTCGTAGATGATGACCGAGGTGCCCGGGATCTCGCGGAACTGGCGCTGCAGCGCGTCCAGCTCGTCGCGGTGATGCACGGTGACGCCGGGCGCCAGCGGCTTGCCGTCGTACTTCTCCGGTTCGTCGGTGACGATGATCAGCTTGGCCACGCCTTCGCTGACCAGGCTGTTCATGATCTGCGTGACGCTGTGGCCCTCGGGGCGCTCGCCGACCTGCTGGCCGCCGGTCATCGCGACCGCGTCGTTGTAGAGCACCTTGTAGGTGATGTTCACGCCTGCGGCGATGGACTGGCGGATCGCCAGGATGCCGCTGTGGAAGTAGGTGCCGTCGCCGAGGTTGCTGAAGATGTGCTTCTCGTCGGTGAACGGCGCCTGGCCGACCCAGGGCACGCCTTCGCCGCCCATCTGGGTGAAGGTCGCGGTGTTGCGGCCCGGCATCCAGGTGACCATGTAGTGGCAGCCGATGCCGCCGACGGCGCGCGAGCCGTCCGGCACGCGCGTGCTGGTGTTGTGCGGGCAGCCGGAGCAGAACCACGGCGTGCGGTCGGCACCGCCGGCGGTCTTCTCTTCCGACTTGAGCGACTGTTCCTTGGCGTCGATCAGCGCGACTCGCGCGTCCAGGCGCGCGGCGGTGTCGGCGTCCACGCCCAGCTTCTTCAGCCGCTTGGCGATGGCGCGGGCAATGATGGCCGGGGTCAGGTCGGCTTGCGGGCGCAGCAGCCAGTTGCTGCTCGGGTTCGGGTGGCTCCACTCGCCGCCGCTGCGGTCGCCGTCGGTCTCGTCGAACTTGCCGAGCACGTTCGGGCGCACGTCGGGACGCCAGTTGTACAGCTCCTCCTTGAGCTGGTACTCGATCATCTGGCGCTTCTCCTCGATGACGAGGATCTCCTGCAGCCCGGTGGCGAAGTCGCGGGTGATGGTCGCTTCCAGCGGCCACACCACGTTGACCTTGTGCAGCCGGATGCCCAGGCGGCGGCAGGTGTCGTCGTCCAGTCCCAGGTCGTGCAGCGCCTGGCGGGTGTCGTTCCAGGCTTTGCCCGAGGCGATCAGGCCGATGCGGTCATGCGGCGTGGCGATGACGTTGTGGTTGAGCTTGTTGGCGCGGACGTAGGCGAGGGCGGCGTACCACTTGTGGTCCATCATCCGCGCTTCCTGGTCCAGCGGCGGATCGGGCCAGCGGATGTGCAGGCCGCCCGGGGGCATCTGGAAATCTTCGGGCATCAGGATCTCGACGCGGTCGGGATCGACGCTGACGCTGCTGGACGATTCGACGATCTCCTGGATCGTCTTCATGCCCGACCACAGGCCTGAGAAGCGGCTCATCGCGAAGGCGTGCAGGCCCATGTCCAGGATCTCCTGGACGCTGCTGGGGAAGAACACCGGGAAGCCGACGGCCTTGAAGACGTGGTCGCTCTGGTGGGCGGCGGTGGAGCTCTTGGCGATATGGTCGTCCGCGGCGATGGCGATCACGCCGCCGTGCTTGGAGGTGCCGGCCATGTTGGCGTGCTTGAACACGTCGATGGAGCGGTCCACGCCCGGGCCCTTGCCGTACCACATGCCGAAGACGCCGTCGAACTTCGCCTTCTCGGGGAAGAGCGCGAGCTGCTGGGTGCCCCAGACGGCGGTGGCGCCGAGTTCCTCGTTGACGCCGGGCTGGAAGACGATGTGCTGCTTGGCGAGGTGCTTCTTCGCGGCCATCAGGGCCTGGTCGTAGCCGCCCAGCGGGGAGCCGCGGTAGCCCGAGATGAAGCCGGCGGTGTTGAGGCCGGCGATGGCGTCGCGGGTGCGTTGCAGCATCGGCAGGCGGACCAGCGCCTGGACGCCGCTCATGAAGGCGCGGCCCTCGTCGAGTGCGTACTTGTCATCCAGCGTGACCTTCTCGAGGGCGCGCAGGATGTGTTCGGGCAAGGGGGCGTTCATGCGGGGAGTCTCCTGATGGGTGGCTGACTTCCGGTCCCCGCTTGTGGCGAGGCCGTGTGCCTTGGCTGCCGTCGCGCCAAGTATGGCGGCGCGCGGAAAACGCAGAGAACAGTGTAGGAAACAACGCCCGGCGAGTGTTTGCTAGTTCTGCGCCGGGGACGGTCGTTTGAGCAAGAATCTTTCCCGGAATGACGAAAGGGATTCGAATGGCATCGAAAAACGGAGCCTCAGGGAAAACCATGAGGGCGACGGCGGGTTCCGCGGGCGGCGACGAAGGGATCGACCGGGGCACCGATCGGGGCGCCGATCGGAGTGACGACGCGGGCGGATCCGGTGCTCCGGCAAGCGGCGAACTCGACCGGTATCACGTGGCGATCCTGGCGGAGCTGCAGCGCGAGGCGCGCCTGTCGAATGCGGAGCTGGCGACACGGATCGGGCTGTCGCCGGCGCCCACCTGGCGCCGGGTGCGGTGGCTGGAGGAGCAGGGCTTCATCACCGGCTACCGGGCCGAGATCGACCGGCGCCGGCTGGGGCTGGGCGTGCTGGCCTTCGTGCGCGTGGACGCGGACCGCAACAACGGCGCGGCGACCAAGCAGCTGGAGGAGGCGATCCGGCAACTGCCGGAGGTGATCTCGTGCCACTACATCAGCGGCGCCGGCACCTTCGAGCTGGAGGTGATGGCCACCGACCTGGATGCGTTCAGCCGGTTCTCGATCGACACGCTGCTGAACCTGCCGAACGTGAAGGACATCCACACGAGCTTTTCACTCGGTGAGGTGAAGGCGGGCGGGGCGTTGCCGCTCGGGCATTTGAAGCCGAAGGGCTGATGGCGCTCGCCGCAAGAAGGCCTTTGCACTTCCACCGCCGCTGGCCCTCACCCCCACCCTCTCCCGCAAGCGGGAGAGGGAGCCACCCCGGATCCGCTGACTGCACGGAGAGGTGTCACCCATGTCCCGGAACACCTGTCACCCATGTGTTGGCACAGCTGTCACCCATGTCCTGGCACGGATCGGGCTCCCTCGCCCGCTTGCGGGAGAGGGCGGGGGTGAGGGCCAGCGGCCGCCGAAGTGCGCGGGTCCTGTACCGGTTGCACTCCCATGACCCTGTACCGGGTCAGCGATGGCCCCAACAGGCATAGTCGACGATCCCCCTCGCTCCCCGGCCGCCATGACGCTACCGCTCCGACATTTCCTGCTTGCGCTGTCCGTGGTCGCCATCTGGGGAAGCAACTTCGTCGTGATCCGCTGGGGCCTGAACGCCTTCCCGCCGCTGCTGTTCGCGGCGCTGCGGTTCACCTTCGCCGCGCTGCCCGCGATGCTGCTGCTGCCGCGACCGAAGGTCGGCTGGCGCAACCTCGCCGCGTACGGCGCCTTCGTCGGCGTCGGCCAGTTCGCGTTGCTCTACCTCGCGATGCGCTCGCAGATCTCGCCGGGGCTCGCCTCGCTCGTCATCCAGACCCAGGTCTTCTTCACCTTGTTGCTCGCCATGCGCATGAGCGGCGAACGCGTCCAGGGCTTCCAGTGGCTCGCCCTGGTCACGGCCGCGGCGGGCATCGGCGTCATCGCGTCGCACACCGACGGCACGACCACCGTGCTCGGCCTCGGGATGGTGCTGCTGGCTGCGCTCTGCTGGTCCAGCGGCAACATCGTCGGCAAGCGCGCCGGCGCCGTGAACATGCTGGCCTACGTTGTCTGGAGCAGCGCCTTCGCGGCGCCGTCGCTGTTCGCGCTGTCCTTCATCGTCGAGGGCCCCGCGCAGATGGGCGAGGCGATCCAGAACGCCAGCCTCGGCGCCTGGGGCGCGGTGCTCTGGCAGTCGGTCGGCAACACGCTTTTCGGCTACGGCGCGTGGAGCTTCCTCTTGTCGCGCCATCCCGCCGCGACCATCGTCCCGATGGCGCTGCTGGTGCCCGTGTTCGGCATGAGCTGCTCCGCGCTGCTGCTCGGCGAAGGCCTGCCGCCGTGGAAGCTGATGGCCGCGGCGCTGGTGATCAGCGGGCTCGCGATCAACCTGCTGTGGCCGCATGTGCGCGGCGTGCTGCGGGCCGCGAAAGCCTGACATGCGTATTGCCATGCGCTTCGGCAGGCTCCAGGGCATGAGCGCGCACCATCGGCTCGCCCGTGCCTTCGTTGCCGCGGCACTGGCGCTGCTCGGTGGGCTCACGCCGCTTGGCGCGAACGCTCAATTCGTCCCGCCGGAGAAGGGCAAGGCGCCCCCGGCGATTCCTTCCGTGCGCGACCAGGAGATCGCCCAGTGCCTGCCCGGCGAAGTGAAGACCTGGGGCGACGGCCGCGACCGCGCGATCGCGACACGCTCCTTGCGCTTCGCCTACCGCCACGACAACGCGCCGCCCTGGTTCAGCGAACCGCAGGTGATGGCGCTGGTGAAGCGTTCCGCCGAGGCCTGGTCCGCCTGCGGACTGAAGCTCGCTGTCGTCGCCGTGCCCAGCGGCCAGGTGCCGCCCGAGGACGCCATCCAGATCCTCTGGAGCGACGTCGGCAGCCGCGGCCAGTTCGCGCTGGCCAACGTGACCGCGCGCAGCCTGTCGATCGGTCCCGGCCTCTTCGCGCTGCTGCGCGAGCGCAATCCCAAGCACCCGGCGGACCAGACGCTGCAGATGGTGCTCTCCCACGAGATGGGCCACTTCCTCGGCCTGATGGCGCACTCGAAGCGCTGCGTCGACACGATGTCCTACTACGACAACGGCAAGGGCGAACGCTGCGCGCTGCGCGATCCGAAGAGCTGGGGCAGCGTCGTCGAATACCGTTCGATGCTGCCGACCGCCTGCGACATCGACCGCTGCAGAGCGTTGAACAAGTAGGCGCTCCGCAAGCGGGCGCAGGACGGGCCGGCATTGAACACATGACGTCCTCGCGGCGTATGCTGGCGCGATGAACTCGCACCGCCGCCTCGCCGTCCTTGCCGTTGCCGCGCTCGGCGTCGGCGCCTCGTTGATGACGCCGGTCCAAGCGCAGGGACCGAAGCAGAACCTGCAGGTCGAGATGCGCTGGGTCGAGTCCGAACTCAGCGGTTCCACCGTCGCCGGCATCCGCGATGGCAGCACCGTCGTGAGCACCGGCGGCAGCGTCTCGGCGCGCGGCGGCGTGGCGCTCTCCACCGAGAACCGCGAGCAGCGTCAGCAGCTGTTCCCGCGCCTGCTGGTGCTCAACGGCTCGCAGGCCTCGTTCACGATGACCGAGTCGACGCCGATCCAGTGGGTCGACGTGGCGATGGATCGCCAGCAGGGCGAACGCGACCGCGTGGTCGTCGTGCCCCGCCAGGGCATGGCCGAGCGCGTGCGCGGCATCGTCGTCCGACCGAAATGGCCCGGCGGTCGCAGCCCGGTGGATGTCGAGGTCCGCGCTTCGGATCAGGCGCAGATGCCGCAGGGCGGCGCCTACGGCACCTCGCTGCCCGATGGCCAGCAGCGCCCGAGCACCGACGTCCTCAGCACTGTCCAGGCGCCGCTCGGCATCTGGGTCACGATCGCTCGGACGGGCAGCGTGACGGCCAGCGCCAACCGCAACACCTACAGCACGCGGGACGCGGAGGTGCAGAAGCTCCGCGAGCTGCAGCTTCGGGTCGACGTGGCGCCATAGACGAAGGGCCGACACACCGCGAAGTGGCTCCATAAAGGTTTCTCCGAACCCACTGCATCGGTCAAATTGGTATTTGACTGGTGTTAATTCTTGACGTGATCCGCTAAGCTGCGGCGTCCATTGGAGGCCCCGCATGTCCGTTCGCGTCCTGTCCCGTATCCCGACCCCGTTGACCGCCGCGATCGCTGCGCTCGGCGCGATGGCTGCCTCGGCCGCCATCGCCGCGACGCCGGCCGCCGATGCGAAGGTCGATCAGAAGGCCGAAGCGCCGGGCTACCCGCTCTTTGGCGCCAGGCCGGTCGAGTTCGAGCGCACCGGCGGGAAGATCGTCGGCATCTACGTGCCCAACTGGGAGCCGGTCGAGCTGATCGAGCGCATCCCGCCGCAGAACCTGACGCACGTCCTCTACGCCTTCCTGCGCCTGTGCGGCCCGGGTCAGCTGGAGAAGGACGCCGCCAAGTGCGTCGGCAAGAAGGACTTCGAGATCGGCACCGGCCCGATCGATGCGCGCTTCAACACCGCGTTCCAACGCTACAAGCGGCGCGCGCCCCACCTGAAGATCGTCGCGTCGGTGGGCGGCTGGGGCGGCTCGGATCCGATCTTCCACCTCGTCGGCGATCCGGCGAAGCGCGCGGTGTTCGCGGCCTCGGCGCAGCAGTTCCTGCGTGACCATCCGGCCTTCGACGGCATCGACATCGACTGGGAGCATCCGGGCAACAACGGTGCGGCCAACGGCGTGCAGCTCGGCAGTCCGCAGGACGGCCAGTCCTATGCGGAACTGATGGCCGACCTGCGCAAGGCGCTGGACGCGCTGACCGCGGAGACGGGCCGTCCCTACCTGCTGACGACAGCCGTGAATCCGATGGATTCCATCGTCGGCAAGATCAACTTCAAGGACGCGTCCAAGCCGCTGGATCTGGTCTTCATGATGACCTACGACTTCTACGGCATGTGGTCGCCGGTGGCGGGACATCACACGACGCTGCGCTCGTCGTCGCCGCAGGCGGACGACAGCCTGGAGCGCGCGGTGGCCAACCTGGAGAAGGCCGGCGTGCCGCGTTCGAAGCTGGTGGCCGGCGTGGCGATGTACGGCCGCGGCTTCACCGGCGTGAGCAAGGCGTCGGCGGGTGCCGCGAAGACCGGCGCCTACCCCGGCGCCGAGGGCGCGCAGGGCTACCGCGAGATGGCTGGCCGCATCCTCGATGCGAAGGGCAACGGCCGCGCGGGTTACCAGTCCGTCTGGGATCCGGCGACGCAGTCGTGGTCGCTGTTCAACCCGACGCAGAAGCTCTGGATGGGCTACGACGATCCGCGGGCGGTGCTGGCCAAGGGCCGGTTCGTGCGCGATCAGGGCCTGGCGGGTGTCTTCGCCTGGGAGCTGAGCCAGGACAACGGCGACCTGCTCAACGCGATGAACCGCGGCGTCGGCAACGTGCCGCTGGCGACGCAGAAAGAACCGCGCCGGTAACTCGCGCGCTGTCCTCGCGGACCTACGATCGCGGCATGACTGCCACCACCGCTCCCGGATCCTCGACGGCGACCGCCGCCCCCGCGCGCCTGCGCATCGCCCTGATCGCCCACGATGGCAAGAAGGACGAGATGGTGATGCTCGCGACCGAGTTCGCCGGCTTCCTCGGCAGTTGCGAACTGGTGGCGACCGGCACGACCGGCTCGCGCCTGACGGCGGAAGTCGGCCTGACGGTCGAGCGCATGCTGTCAGGCCCGCATGGCGGCGACCTGCAGATCGGCGCGCGACTCGCAGTCGGCCTGATCGACGCGGTCGTCTTCCTGCGCGATCCGATGACGCCGCAGCCGCACGAACCCGACATCAATGCGCTGGTCCGGGCCTGCGACGTCCACAACGTCGCCTGCGCCACCAACGTCACCAGCAGCCGGCTGATGCTGCGTTCGCTGCAGGTGCTCGGCACGGGCGGCGGGCGGGAGTAGAGTCGTCTGTCGACGCCGGAGTCCGACAACGGCCCCGGTGAACGACAGAAGGAGACTCCGATGCAACGACGTTCCCTGATCGCCACGGCGGCGGCCCTCCCTGCGTTATCCGCACTGGCGGCGCTGCCGGCCCGTGCACAGACCCGTCCGTCCATGATCGCAGCCGAACAGTACTGGTTCATCTTCCTCGAGACCGGCAAGCCGGTGCCCGACGACAAGGCCGCCGTCACGGCGATGCAGACTGGGCACCTCGAGAACTTCAAGCGGCTCTTCGCCGACGAGAAGCTCTTCGCCGCGGGACCGATGCGCGATCCCTTGAAGCAGAAGCGCGGCATCGTCGTGGTCAAGGCGCCCAACCGGCAGATCCTGCTGAGCTACTTCGAGCCCGACCAGTACATCCGCGAGGGCTACATGGTGGTCAACGCGCAGCCGGCGACGGTGCATCAGGCGTTGCACCACACCGGCATCGATCCCGACGGGATCGAGGAGCACCGCATCGTGCTGTTCAGTCGCGCGGAGGCGAAGGACAAGGACGCGGTGCCGATCTTCCTGCAGCGCGCGCTCGATGAAGGCGTCATCGGCGCCTGGTACTCGCTGGAGGACGGGCCGATCGGCGAGGTGGTGTTCTCGCGCGGCACCGACGAGACGGCGCTGCGCAAGACCATGGCCGAGTACCCCGGGCTCTCGGACCAGCGCGCGACGATGAAGATCTGGGGGCAGTGGCTGGGGAAGGGCGTGCTGCGCTAAGTCCTGCATTGGACCGAGCAGGTCGGCGGGAGCCGGGGCACCCCCGGGCTCATACGCTCGGCAGGCTCCGCTAAATCGCCCGGGGGCACCCCGGCTCCCGCCGACCGGGACACTGAGGCGCTCGGACCTCGGTCATCGCGCCAGCGGCAACGGATAACTCGCCAGGCTCGCGTGGCCCGACTTCGATACGGCCTGCACGCCGAAGATCAGGTTGTCCTTGGACAGCGGCAAGGTGACCTTGGTGACGTTGCCGACCTCCTTCGCCCCTTCCCACGTCTGCGATTCGCTGCGGCGCCAGACGACGCGATAACCCGCCAGCTCCGGGTCGACGTTCGCGGTCCACAGCAGCGTCGTGTCGTTGGTCAGTTCGCGCGCATCGATGCGTGCGCCCTTCACCGGCGACGGCGCCCACGCCAGCGTCGCCAGGCCCGCGAGATTCACGCGTGCCACGTCGGCCACGTAGCCGAAGTCGACGAACTCCGGCAGGTCGCCGTAGACGACGCCGCCCTCGGTGCGCAGGTTCTGGTGCTGGTGGCGGAAGTCCTCGAAGGGTTCGGTGAAACGCACCGCGGCGTAGCCGCGCTCCAGGAAGGGCAGGTGATCGCCGCCGCGCAGGTAGCGATCACGGCGCTGGATCAGGTCGATGTGGAAGTCCGGCAGGTAGCGCTCGCCCTCGGCCTTCAGGTGACGGCCGAACTGCTGCGTCGGCAGCTCCTCGCCGCCGCCGGCCACGGCCAGCGGTTGCAGCTGCGCGCGGATCGCCGCGTTGGTCTTGACCTCGTCCTCGTTGGCCGGACTGTTGGCGTTGGCGTTCACCAGCAGCCGCAGCAGCGGATCGAAGCCGTCGGCGAAGAGGCGCAGTCGCTTCGGATCATGCTCGCCCTTGTCGCCGCGCGAGCTGCCGACGATGTCGTTGGTGATCATGCCTTCGACGTTGAGCCCTTGCGCACGCGCGCGGCGGGCCCAGTGGCGGGCGCCGAGCAGACCTTGCTCCTCGCCCGGAACGGCCATGAACACGAGCGTCGCGTCGAAGCGCTGCTTCGCCGCCGCGCAGGCCATCTCCATGACGGCAGCCGTGCCGGAGGCGTCATCGTTCGCGCCGGGCGCCTCGCCCTGCGCGTCCATCACGTCGCTGTTGCGCGAGTCGTAATGCCCGCTGACCACCAGGATGCGTTCACGTGGCGTACCCGCCGACGCGCCGGGCAGCGTGGCCACGACGTTCACCAGCTCGGTCGGCGCCGAGAGGCGGTTGCCCGCCGGCTCGATGAACGCGTCCATCGTGACCTGCAACCGGCCGCCGGCCTTCCCGCTGCAGTCCTTCAGCTGCGCCTCGATCCAGCGCCGTGCCGCGCCGATGCCGCGCGTGTCGCTCTTCGTGTCCGAGGCCGTGTGGCGCGTGCCGAAGGCAGCGAGCTTGCGGATGGTCGACTCGATGCGCTCGGCAGAGATGTCAGCGAGCATAGGCGCCACACGCGGATCCAGCGGCGGGGGCGCGGTCTCCGACGCGGCGCGCGCCGTCGCCGACGCCGGCCCCGAGGCCGGCGTGGTCTGTGCGATGGCGGAGGAAGCGATCAGCGCCCAGACAGCGGCGGCGGTGGGGATCAGGCAGCGGCGATGGAAGGTCATGGGTTCGGGCGATCCGGCGGTCAGGCCAGGTGTTGCTTGAGGAAGTCCAGGGTGCGCGACCAGGCGAGCTCGGCGGCGGCCTCGTCGTAGACCTCGGGGCGGGTCTTGTTGGAGAACGCGTGGTCCGCGACGTAGCGGTGGATGACCGGGTGCTTGCCGCCCGCGTTCATGCGGGACTCCAGCGCGTCGACCTTCTCCGGCGTGCACCAGTCGTCGCGCGTCGCGAAGTGGCCGAGGAAAGGCGCGTCGATCTTGGCCGGATCGGCGAATTCGGCCGGCGGGATGCCGTAGTAGCAGACCGCCGCCTGCAGGTCCTTGAAGTTGACGCCGGCGAGGATGGTCAGCGCGCCGCCCATGCAGTAGCCCATCACGCCGACCGGGCCGCAGCCGAGGTGCTCGCGCAGGTGCGTCAGCGCGCCTTGCAGGTCCTGCGTGGTGGCGTCGACGAAGTCCAGGCCGTCCATCAGGTGGCTGGCCTCGTCCGCATCGGCGGCGATGCGGCCGCGGTAGAGGTCGGGGGCCAGCGTCGTGATGCCGGCGGAGGCCAGGCGCTCGGCGATCTCCTTGATGTGAGGCTTGAGCCCCCACCACTCCTGGATGAGGATCATGCCCGGCGCGCCATCGCCGGCGCTGGCGAGGTAACCGCTGGTGGTGCCGCCGTCAGGGCGGGCGAAGTCGATCATCTGGCCCATGTGGAACTCCCAGTGCGAGAACGAAGGATGAGGAAGAATCGGCTCCCTCGAAGAACATCACCGGCGACCCCTGCGGGCGGTCGCATCCTGAGGAGGAACCCGTGAGTCTGCACGAGCAGTTGTACCAATGGACGGCCAGCCAGGGCCTGGATGCGACCAGCGCACGGCGCTTGCGCGCGCTCAGCGGCGTCGATGATCCGCCGGGCGATCCGTGGACGCCGCTGCGCCGCGGGGCGGGCGCGCTGGCGGCAGGGTTGATCGGGTTCGGGCTGATCCTGTGGGTCGCGGCGAACTGGGACGACTTCGGCCGGGTCATGCGCTTCGGGCTGCTGCAGGCGGTGCTCGCGGTCAGCCTGGTCGCGGCGGCGGCGCTGCGACCGTGGCGCGCGCCGCTGTCGCTGGCGGCGTTCCTGACGCTGGGCGGGCTGCTGGCCTTCTTCGGACAGACCTACCAGACCGGCGCCGATCCCTGGCAGTTGTTCGCGCTCTGGGCCGCGCTCGGGCTGCCGATCGCCTGGGCGGCACGCTCAGACCTGGCGTGGACGCCGTGGGCGCTCGTGGTCACGACCGGGATCGGTCTGTGGATGGAGACCTTCGGCGGCCACTCATGGCGCTTCGACGCGTCCACGGTGCCGGTGCACGCGATCGGCTTCGTCGCTTACGGCCTGCTGTGCGCGGGGCTCGCGCTGCGACCTTCCGCGGCGACGCAGCCTTGGGCGTGGCGGCTGGCGGTGCTGGCGTCCGTGATCGCAGTCTCGGGAACGGCGCTGGGCGGTCTGTTCGCGAGGGACGTGGCGCCGCAGTTCTTCCTGGGACTCGGCGTGATGGGCGTGGGGCTGGTGCTGGCGTGGCGACGCGGCGAGGTCTACGCGATGAGCGCGTTGGCGTTGGCGGTTGATACCTTGCTGGTGGCGGGATTCGCGCGCTGGATCGCCGATGGGAAGTGGGACGTTGGCAGCTACTTCCTGATCGCGCTGGTCGCGTGTGCGTTGCTGGCAGGCAGTGTCAGCCTGATCATGCGGCGCTTGCGCGGCGCGGAGGCAGGGGCATGAGCGGCGGCCACTGGATCGAACAGGCCCGTGCGGAGGGGCTCGCGCCCGCGGATCCGCCCGAGGCACCGCGGCCCTGGCCCGTCGTGCTGCTGACGGCGTTGGGGGCGTGGCTGGCGGCGGTGCCGTTCCTGGCCATGTTCTTCGCACTGTTCGGCTCGGCCATCGAGCGCGAGGGCGTCGGCTACTTCTTCGGGGTCTCGTTGATCGTCCTGTCGGTGCTGATGCTGCGATCCCGCGGGATCGCGCTGTTCCTGGAACAGGCCGCCGTGCCCTTGCTGATCACGGGGCTCGTGCTGCTGTTCTTCGCGTTGGGGAAAGACCTGCCCCCGGCCGGCCTCGATGTCGTCGCGCTGCTGGTCGGTGTGGGGTTGATCCTGCTGCTGAACGCGTCGTGGATGCGGGTGCTGCTCGGCGTGGCGATGGCCGCGCCGGTGGCGCACCTCGGCCATCTGGCCTTCAGGGAGCTGCTCTCGCTCACCTGGTACGAACGGCACGGCGGGATCGGCTGGGCGTTGGCCACGCTGCTGCTGCTCGTGGGCGTGGCTTTGCTGGCGCTGCAGCATCAGGCCGGCCGGCGCGCGCCTTCAGCCCGTCAGGCTGCGCTCCTCGAACCGGTGCTGGCCGGCTGGTGGGTGGCGGTGCTGGCCGCCTTCGCGATGGCGGCGGGCTGGTCGTTCGCGGCAGGCGGCGCGCTCGGCGGCCTCTTCCGGGGCGCGACGCCGGGGCTGGCGACATCGGACGTGACACTGATCTGGGTGTCGAGGGCCGTGTCTGCGGTGCTGACGGTGGCCGCGGCCACGTGGCTGTGGCGCCGGTGGCGACCCTCGGGCGCGGCGCGGTTGGTCCCGCCGCTGCTGGTGCTGGTAGCGCTCGCCGCACCGATGCCCGCGCTCGGCGGGATCCTCCTGGTGCTGGCGCTCACGGCGTCGACGCGCCGCTGGCGCCTGGCCGCGCTGGCCGGCGCGGCGGCGGTGTGGGCCATCGGAGCGCTCTACTACGAGTGGCAGTTGCCGCTCGCTCACAAGTCGCTGGCCCTGGTCGCGGCGGGCGCGGTGCTGGCGGCCTGGGTTCGGTGGCTGGCGTGGCATCCGACGGTGCCATCGTCGGAAGAGGTCTCGCGTCCTTCGCTCGCATGGCGGGGCGCTCGGGCGCTGCTGCTCGGCTCGGGCGTGCTGGCGCTTGTCCTCGTGAACGTCCTGATCGCCGCGCGTGAGCGGTCGATCGCCGAGGGCCGGCCGGTCTTCGTGAAGCTCGCGCCGGTCGATCCGCGCTCGCTGATGCAGGGCGATTACATGCGCTTGAGCTACGAGCTGCCGTCCGTCGGCGGACGCAATCGTGCGGGGGCGTTCGACTGGACCCCGCGCGCGGGCGACACGCCGCCGTTGTGGGGGCGTCGGCCGCAACTCGCTGCGGTGATCGATGCGCGCGGCGTCGTGCAGTCGGCAAGAGCCCTCGAGCCCGGCGAAGCGCCTCCTCCCGGAACGCAGTTGCTGGAGCTCACCCCCAAGGGCGGCGGCTGGACCTTCGTCTCCGATGCCTGGTTCTTCCGTGAGGGCGAGGCCGCGCGCTGGCAACCGGCAAAGTACGGCGAGTTCCGCGTGACGCCCGAGGGCAAGGGCCTGCTGGTGCGGGTGGTGGGGGAGGACCTGAAGCCGTTGTGAGGCGGGTCAGGACATCAGTCCTCGTGGAGCCCCTCCGGCTCCCCGCCATCCACCATCAGGTCGATCAGTTCCTTCAGGAACGCAAGGGCTTCCTCGGAGGTGGCAAAGTAGTACTCCCCGCCGAGGTCGGCGGCATCGCCGTCGGGGCCGACGTGGACGACGGACCAGCCCTCCGCGCCGCCGCCGATCGCACAGATTCCGAAACTGCCGGGGGCGAGGTCTCTCGCGGAGCCGGCGGTGACGAAGATGTCCTTGCCCCGATGGGCGAAATTGCGTTTGAGCACGAGGAGTTGGAATGAAGGCAATCTGGAACGGCGAAGTCATCGCCGAAAGCGACAACACCGTGGTGGTCGAGGGAAATCATTACTTCCCCGTCGCCTCGCTGAAGCGCGAGTTCACCACGTTCAGCAATCACCGCACGTCCTGCCCGTGGAAGGGTCAGGCGCACTACTTTAGCCTGATGGTCCACGGCGACATGAACCCGGACGCCGTCTGGTATTACCCGGAGCCCTCGGAGGCCGCCGCCGAGATCAAGGACCGCGTCGCCTTCTGGAAGGGCGTCCAGGTCACCGAGTGACCTTGCCGCCGCCGGCCGGGCCTGTCGTGGCTCCGGCCGGGCCCGCATCCTTGGGCCACAGCACCCACAGCCGCAGCGGCTGCTTCATGCGGCCGGCCTGGGCTTCGGCCGTCTCGCCCCAGCCCCAGAAGTAGTCGGCGCGGACCGCGCCGATGATCGCCGCGCCGGTGTCCTGCGCCATCACGAGCCTGCGCATCGGCGTCGTGGACAGCGGCTCGGTGGTGTCCAGCCAGACCGGCGTCCCATACGGGATGCTGGCCTTGTCCACCGCGATCGAGCGTCCCGGCGTCAGCGGCACGCCCTGACCCCCGCGCGGCCCGACCGCCAGATCGGGCAGCGGCTCCTCGCGGAAGAAGACGTAGCGCGGGTTCGCCCACATCGCCTCCTTGAGCCGCTGCGGATTGCGGCGACCCCAGTCCTTGATGCCCGGCCACGAGGCCTCGGTGGCCCGCAACTCGCCCTGGGCGATCAGCCACTGGCCCATCGAGCGGTAGGGCTGCTCGTTGTGCGCCGCGAAGGACAGCCGCACCCAGCGGCTGGTGCCGTCGCGCTCGGTCACTCGCAGCCGCCCGCTGCCCTGGATCTGCATCACCAGCGCGTCCAGCGGGTCCTGCACCCACGCCAGGCTGAGCCGGGACAGCGCCGCGTTGCTCTCGATCTGCTGGCGGGTGTCGTAAGGCTTGCGCTGCGTCAGGTCCTGCGGCGGCGCCAGCAGCGGCACGCGGAAGTCGCCCTGTGACTGGCGCCGGGCCGCGAGCTCCGGCTCGTAATAGCCGGTCGCCACGCCTTCGCGCTGACCCTCGGGGGATTCGACGCGATACGGCTGCAGCCGCTTCATCAGCCACACCATCGCGTCCCAGTCGCCGCCCGGCTTGAAGCCGCGGGCCTGGGCGCAGATCGCGGCCCAGCCCGGCATCGGCTTCTCGCAGCCGCGCAGCATCGCGGGCCACCATTCCAGCGCGCGGTCCTGGCCCCAGCCGGGCAGCTCGTTCCAGGCGGCGGCGACCCATCGCGAGCGCTCGCGCTGCAGCACGTGCCGACCGGCGCTGTCGTCCTCGCCGTTCAGCAGCTTCAGCGGATCGATCGGCAATCCGGTCGCGGAAGCGGGGGCAGGAGAGGCGCGACGGCGGCGCCACCGAGCACGCCTAGAATCGCCAGCGCCGCGCTCCAGCGGCGAGTTCTACGGATCGGACCACGAATCATGGGCGTGATTTTGCTGGAGGCGCTCGGCGCCCTCGCGCTGCTCGTCTTCATCGTCTGGTGGACGATGTTCTCCGGCCGCAAGGGCGGTGAGCGGCCCGACGACCGCGACGCCGCCTGAGCGACGCCGCGGCCGGGCGTCGACGGTCGGAGCTCAGCCCTTGGGCGGCACCAGGAAGCTCATCGGCTGACGGCGCATCCGCGCCCAGATCGCGGCGCGGACGCGCTTCTGATCGGCCAGTCGGATCCCCCGCGAGCGCAGCGCCACCTTGAACGCCAGGAAGAAGCTGACGCCCACGTTCAGCACGCCGGTGCCCAGGATGCTGATCACGCAGAGCCAGAACGGCCAGTGCTTGAGCACGTCGATCCCGAGCGCCCCCGCTGCGGCGGCCAACTGACCGGTCGACAGCGTCACGTGGCGGACCTCGATCGGCAGGCCGAAGAAGCCCAGCAGCGCCGGCACCAGGCCGAGCATCAGGCCCAGGCTGATGTTGGCGGTCAGTCCCGAGATGTTGTCGCGCCACCAGCGGGACCAGCGTCCCGCCCGGCTCGCGCCCAGCCGCGCGACGATGCGCGGGTTCCACGCGATCGCGCTGTCCAGCCGGTGGAAGACGAACCAGTTCTCGACCCAGCCCGCGATCAGGCTGGACGCGAACAGCAGTACCCCGGTGAACGCGGCGAAGAACAGGGACGGCCCCAGCACGGTCAGCGAATGCAGCACGTGCTCGGCCTCCTTCGCGCCGACCAGCGGCTTGCCGAAGCTGAGCCACGCCGCCAACTGCACGACCAGCACCATCGGCGCCGCCAGCGCGAGGTTGCCGATGATCCCCGCCGTCTGTGATCGGAACAGGTGGGCGACCTCGTCGACGAAGGCCTGCAGGCCGGGCTCGCTGTCGATGTGGCGGAGCTTGTCGGCGAGCGCCGGCGCGGTCATCGCCGGCTGCTTGGTCGCGACGGTCCAGTGCAGCAGCAGGATGAGCACGAAGCTGGCCGCGTAGTTCACGCCCGCCCAGAAACCGCCCCAGAACGCGGACAGCCCCACCGCCATGATCGCGAACTTCATGAAGGTGGTGCCTGCGATCACCAGCCCGCCGCCGCCGGCGCGGCGCAGCATGTCGCCGTACTCCTCACGGTTCCGGGTGATGTAGTGCTCGCCGGTCTCGGCGCTGCGTTCGGCGACCTTGCGCGCCAGCAGCGAGTAGTGCCGCGCGAACAGCGTCCGGATGCTGCGCCGGTCGTGCACGACGGCCACCAGCGCCGCCACCAGGCGCAGCAGCTCGCGCTGCGGGTGATCGGCCAGCAGCACCGCGAGCAGGTCCTCGACGCGGCGCAGCCGCGCCTGCATCTGCTCGACGCCGAACATCAGGTCCACGGAGACGCCGTGTTCCTCGAGGTGATCGGGGACGGAGCGCACCGCCGCCCGGCATTCATCGAGCAAGCCGCGCAGGTACTGCAGCTGGCCGGGCAGGGCGGCCCGGTCGTTCTCGACGAGCGCGTGCTCGACCTGCTCCCACGCGGTGGCGAGGTTGCGGAACGGCCGCCTCGCCAGCAGCTGAGGATCCATGCGCACGCGCAGCGCGCCCGACAGGCCGGCCGAGCGCACCGAGCTCACCAGCACCGTGATCGCGGCGCGCATCTCCTCGCGCCAGTCGCCTTCGGGCGCGCCGGCGAAGAGCAGGCCCAGCCGCTCCAGCAGTTCGTCGTCGACGGCGGCGATCCATTGCTCGTCGGCCTCGTGAGGGAACAGCAGCTCGAAGAGTTCGGACAGGTCCTTGGTGTCCGCGCTCAGCGGCAGCAGGCGCCGGCGCAGACGGCCGAGGAACTCGTTCCACAGCGCCATGCGCGGCGCGAAGCCGACCTCGGCGAACAGGCTGATCGCGTCGACGTCGGCCCAGACGCTGGCGATGACCTCGGCGAAGGCCTTCGCGTGATCCGGATGGCGCTCCAGCATGCGGAGCAGGTACTTGAGGCGGCGGATCGGCAGCGGGGCCGACGGCGCCGCGGGGGCACCGGCTCTTCCCCGGCGGGCGCCGGCGCGCGGTCGTCCTTCAGCGGCGCGTGGCGCAGCCATTCGATCAATCGCACCAGCCAGAGGTTGCGCTCGGCGAGCGGCGCTTGCGGATGCGCCGCGTTCAGCAGCGCGGTGAGGTCCCAGCCCTGGCGACGGAACATCAATGCAGGGAGCCCGTGTCGGCCAGCAGGAACTCGGGCACCTCGGCGTGGAAGACCTCGGCCTTGTCCGTGACGCACAGGAAGCGGCCGCTCATCGTGCCGTGGCGGGTCGCGATCTGGGCCCAGGAGCTGTACTGGAAACGCTCGCCCGGCTGCAGCAGCGGCTGATGGCCGACGACAGCCAGCCCGTGCACTTCCTGTTCCTTGCCGTTGCCGTCCACGATGGTCCAGTGGCGGCCGATCAGCTGGGCGGTGACGTCGCCCCGGTTCTCGATCGTCACGGTGTAGCCATAGGCGAACTCGTTGCGGTCCGGGAAGGTCTGGTCGGCGAGCGGCTCGACGGCGACGCTGCAGTGGAAGTGCGGATGGGCCATCGGCGGATTCTAGGGAATCTCCGGGGCCCCACGTGGGCTATGCTGGCTACCGCACAGAGCAAAAAACAGAACCCGCTCGAACGGACCACCATACGCGACCGGCACGCACCGGACGCCATCCGTCATGGAGACAAGGGCAGGACACCCGTTGGCAGTTCCCCGTCCCAATCGACGCCAGGCCATGGCGCGCGGCTGCGCGCTGGTCGGCGTGGCGGTCACCGTCGGTGTCGAGCTGGGGCTGGTCGCCGCGAATTCGGCGATGGCGGCGCCGTCCGGACCTGCGGTGCCTGCCGTGCCGGGCGCCGGAGCGACGGGACCGCTGACGCTGCGCAGCGCCGCGCAGGCCGGCGCGCCGGCCAAGTACGCGTCCGGCGACCCGCAGCGCCCCGGCCTGTGCGGCGAGATCGCCGAGGCCGTGATGCGGACCGATCCGGACCTGCACATCGAGGGCCTGAACCAGCCGGTGCCGCTGCGGCGCCTGGAGCTGATGCTGAGCAACGGCGACCTGGACGTGTTCTTCTGCCTGCTCAAGTCCGAGCACCGCCATGCGCTGATGCGCTACCTGCCGGTGCCGCTGTACCGGATCTCGCACGTGCTGGCGATGCGCGCCGACGATGCGCGCGCGCCGCGCACCTGGGACGAGCTGCGCGCCTTCTCGCGGCGCCAGCCGCTGCTGCTGGCGCAGGGCACCAAGCTGGCCGCGACGCTGCAGGAGGCGGACGTGTCCTTCATCGAGTCCGCGCGCAGCGACAAGGAAGCGTTGCAGATGCTGGTCCGCGGCCGCACCGCCGGGGTCTACGGCCAGGACTTCAACCTGCGCCAGGCGGCGCGCGGCGCGGGCCTGGAGTCTCGCGTGCGCATCGGGCCGCAGATCTTCGAGGAGGAGACCCAGTACGTCGTGGTCTCGCGCCAGTTGCCGGAGGCCGTGGTGGAACGCCTGACCGACCGGCTGCGCCAGCTCAGCGCGACCGGGGAGATCGCCCGGCTCGCGGAACGCTACCGCTGAGCCCCGGACGCGGGTGTCGCGGCCGGTCGTCGCCCGGGCGTGCGCCAGCCTTTCTACAATCGTCGACTTTCCCCGCCAGCGGCTCCGCGCCCGCCCTGCCATGAACCCGCCCACCTACCGCATCGCCCCCAGCATCCTGTCCGCCGATTTCGCCAACCTGGGCGAGGAAGTCCGCAACGTGCTGGCCGCCGGCGCGGACTGGATCCACTTCGACGTGATGGACAACCATTACGTGCCCAACCTGACTTTCGGTCCGATGGTCTGCGAGGCGCTGAAGAAGCATTCGGTGAAGCCCGACGGCACGCTGGCGCCCATCGACGTCCACTTGATGGTGCAGCCGGTGGACAGCCTGGCGCAGGCCTTCTGCCGCGCGGGCGCGAACCTGGTGAGCTTCCATCCCGAGGCCAGCCAGCACGTGGACCGCACGATCCAGCTGATCAAGTCCGAGGGCGCGCAGGCCGGCCTGGTGTTCAACCCGGCCACACCGCTGGACGTGCTGGAGTGGGTCATCGACAAGGTCGACCTGGTGCTGATCATGAGCGTCAACCCCGGCTTCGGCGGCCAGAGTTTCATCCCCGGCGCGCTGAAGAAGCTGCAGCAGGCCAAGGCGATGATCCTGGCCAGCGGCCGCGACATCCGCCTGGAGATCGACGGCGGCGTGAAGGTCGACAACATCCGCGAGATCGCGGCCGCAGGCGCGGACACCTTCGTCGCGGGCTCGGCCATCTTCGGCAAGCCGGACTACAAGAGCGTCATCGACGCCATGCGCGCCGAGCTGGCGCTCTGAGTCCGGAAGCGTCGACCCGGTGACCCGACTGCTGCTGGTCTGCGCGGCCAACCTGTGCCGCTCCCCGATGGCCGAGGCGGTGCTGCGCCTGCGCGCCGGCGAGCTCGGCCTGACGGAGGTGCACTCGGCCGGCGTGTTCGCGTCGTCGCGCGCGCACGTCGTCGACAAGCGCGCGCTGGCCGTGCTGGAGCAGCGCGGCTACGGCATGGACCGGCGCTGGCGCTCGCGCAAGCTGAAGACCGACGACTTCGACCGCTACGACCTGATCCTGGCGATGGACCGCAGCGTGCTGCGCGGACTGAAGGCGGCAAAGCCGGCGGTCTCGCCGGCGAAGCTGGGCTTGTTCCTCGCCGGCATGACGGGGCTGGGCCTGGACGAGGTGCCCGACCCGTACTACGGCACGGGCAGCGCCTTCGTGCAGGTCCTCGACCTGATCGAGGCGCGCGTGCACACGTGGCCGGCGGACGAGGCGGTCTTCCACAAGACGGCCGGCGGCTGAGCCTGCTGCCAAGGCGGTGCGGCGTCCGGGCCAGAATCGCCCGTCCATGACACGCCTGGGAGGGCGGCGATGAGCGATCGGTTGGCACAGGGGCCGGACGGCCAGTGGCGATGCAAGTGGTGCGAGGCCCCCGGCTTCGACATGTACCGCGACTATCACGACAACGAGTGGGGCTACCCCGTCCGCGAGGACCGGCGGCTGTTCGAGAAGCTCTGCCTGGAAGGCTTCCAGTCGGGGCTGTCGTGGCGGACCATCCTCGCGAAGCGCGAGAACTTCCGCAAGGCGTTCAAGCAGTTCGAGATCGCCAAGGTCGCGAAGTTCGGCGAGGCCGACGTGGCGCGGCTGCTCGCGGACGAGGGCATCGTGCGCCACCGCGGCAAGATCGAGGCGGTGATCCACAACGCGTCCCGCGCGCTGGAGCTTCAGAAGGAAGCCGGCTCGCTGGCCGCCTTCTTCTGGCGCTTCGAGGATCCGGAGGAGGGCGGCGATGTGCGGGCGACCTCGGCGACGTCGATCCAGCTCTCCAAGGAACTGAAGAAGCGCGGCTGGAAGTTCGTCGGACCGACGACGGTCTACGCGTTCATGCAGGCGATGGGGCTGGTCAACGACCATGCCCCGGGCTGCATCGGCCGCCAGACGGCGGCTGCCGCCCGCATGGGCTTCATGCCGCCGCGGTGATCCCGGGCCGGCATGGGGCTTGGGGGTCCTGGAGGGATCCCCCATGCCCCGTGGAGGCCGCGCTCGGCGATGGCAGGTGGGCGGTCCCCGTCAGTCCGCGACGCCTGGCGCGGGATGCTCGGTCAACCGCGTCTGCGCCACTTCCCGCGTATCCGGCCCCTTCCCGCTGAAGCGGTCCAGCGCCAGGTAGATCACCGGCGTGATGTAGAGCGTCACCGCCTGCGACAGGATCAGCCCGCCGACGACCGCCAGGCCCAGCGGCTGGCGCAGTTCCGCGCCGGCGCCCAGGCCCAGCGCGATCGGCAGCGCGCCCATCAGCGCGGCCAGCGTCGTCATCATGATCGGGCGGAAGCGCAGGATGCAGGCCTCGCGGATCGCCTGCTGCGGCGTCATGCCGCCGTTGCGCTGCGCATCGAGCGCGAAGTCGATCATCATGATCGCGTTCTTCTTGACGATGCCCACCAGCATCAGGATGCCGATGGTCGCGATGATGGTCAGCTCCATACCCGCGAGCTGCAGCGTCAGCAGCGCGCCCACCGCCGCCGACGGCAGCCCCGCCAGGATGGTCAGCGGATGGATGTAGCTCTCGTAGAGCACGCCCAGCAGCACGTAGATCACCGCGATCGCCAGCACGATGAGCAGCAGCTGGCCGCCCTGCGAGTCCTTGAACACCGCCGCATCGCCGCCATAGCTGGTGATGATGGACGGCGGCAGGCCGATCTCCTTGGTGAACTGGTCGATCTTGGCCGTGGCGTTGCCCAGCGGCACGTCCGGCGCGAGGTTGAAGCTCAGCGTGATCGCCTGCAGCTGGCCCTGGTGGTTGACCGCGGTCGGACCGAGCTCGCGTTTCACGCTCGCGAAGGCCGTGAGCGGCACCATCGTGCTGTTCTTGCCACGCAGATAGATCTTGCCGAAGGCGTCCTCGCTGAGGCGGTCGCTGTCCGTCGCCTCCATGATCACCTGGTAGGTGTTGCTCTCCGCGTAGATGCTGGAGACCTGGCGCTCGCCGAAGGCCGAGTACAGCGCGTTGCGCAGGTCCTGCATCTGCACGCCCAGCAGCGTCGCGCGCTCGCGGTCGATGACGAGGTTGGCCTGCAGCCCGCGCAGCTGCGAGTCGCTGGTGACGTCGCGGAACACCGGGTCGTTGCGCAGCTTGTCCTGCAGCTTCACGGCCCAGGTGTTGAGCTCGCCGGTGCTGACCGACTGCAGCGTGAACTGGTAGCGGCTCTTGGACTGCCGGCCGCCGAGCTGCAGGTTCTGCACCGGCCGCAGGTAGACCGCGATGCCGGGCACGCCGCGCAGCTTCTTGCGCAGCTGCTCCAGCACCTGCGGCATCGGCGGACGATCGCCGCGCGACTTCAGGTTGATGAAGAGCCGGCCCGTGTTGACGTTGCCGCCGCCTCCGCCGCCGCCCACCGCGGCGGACACCGACGACACCGACGGATCGTCCTGCACGATCTGCGCGACGCGTTCCTGCAGCACGGTCATCGCGGCGAAGGAGATGTCCTCGGCGGCCTCGGTGCTGGCTTGGATCTGGCCGATGTCCTCTTCCGGGAAGAAGCCCTTGGGGATGACGATCCACAGCCACGCGCTGGCGATGAAGGTGGCCAGCGCCACCACGCCGACGACCCAGCGGCGCGCGAGCGCCAGTCCAGCGAGGCGGTGTACTTGTTCAGCACCCAGCTGAAGCCTGCCTCGAAGGTGCGTCCGAGCGCGTTCTCTTCCACCTCATGGTGGCTGCTCAGGAAGCGGCTGCACAGCATGGGCACCAGCGTCAGCGAGACGCCGGCCGACACACCGATCGCCAGCGACACGACGACGGCGAACTCGTGGAACAGCAGCCCGATCACGCCCGGCATGAAGAAGATCGGGATCAGCACGGCGATCAGCGAGATCGAGATCGACATGATGGTGAAGGCCATCTCGCGCGCGCCGCGGATGGCGGCGTCGAAGGGCGCCATGCCGTCCTCGACGTGGCGGTAGATGTTCTCCAGCATCACGATCGCGTCGTCGACCACCAGGCCGACGGCCAGCGTGATGCCCAGCAGCGAGATGTTGTCCAGGCTGTAGCCCAGCGCGAACAGCAGCGTCACCGCGCCGATCAGCGAGATCGGCAGCGACAGTGTCGGGATCAGCGTCGCGACCATGCGGCGCAGGAACAGGAAGATCACCATCACGACCAGCGCCACCGTCAGCGCGAGCGTGAAGTAGACGTCGTGCAGGCCTTCGCGGATGGACACCGAGCGGTCGTTGAGCGTGCTCATCTGCGCCGAGGCCGGCAGCTGCGCGGCGAAGCGCGGCAGCATCGCCTTCACCGCGTCGACGACCTTGACGGTGTTGGCGTCGGGCTGGCGCTGCACGGCCAGCACGATGGAGCGCTCGCCGTTGAAGTTGGAGAAGGACTTGACGGTCTCGTAGCTGTCCTCGACGTCGGCGACCTCGCGCAGGAACACCGGCGCGCCGTTGCGCGTGGCCACGACGATGCCGCCGAAGGCGTTGGCGTCGCGCAGCTGCTTGTTGGCCTGGATGGTCAGCGTCTGGCGCGCGCCGTCCAGCGTGCCGACGGGCGTGTTGGCGTTGGCGCCCTTGACGGCGGCCTGCAGCTCGTCGAGCGTGATGTTGCGCTGCTGGAGCAGTTCGTTGCGCGCCTTGATGCGCACCGCGAAGCGCTTCTGGCCGTAGATGGAGACCTGCGCCACGCCGTCGATGGTCGACAGGCTGGGGGTGATCAGGTTCTCGGCGTAGTCGTTGAGCTCGGACAGGTTGATCGACGGCGAGGTCAGCGCCACCAGCAGCACCGGCGCGTCGGCCGGGTTGACCTTGCGGTAGGACGGTGGCGTGGTCATCTCGACCGGCAGCGCGCGCAGCGAGCGGAACAGGGCGGCCTGCACGTCGACCGCGGCGGCGTCGATGTCGCGCGCGGAGTCGAACTCCAGCGTCAGCGAGCTGTTGCCCAGCGTGTTGGTCGAGGAGATCGTCGTGATGCCCGCGATGGTGGAGAACTGCTTCTCCAGCGGCAGCGCGACGGACGAGGCCATCGTCTCGGGGCTGGCGCCGGGCAGCGTGGCCTGCACGTTGATGACCGGCGTGTTGAAGCTGGGCAGCGCGGCGACCGGGATGCGGCTCCACGCGGCGATGCCGGCGACGACCAGCGCCACGTTCAGCAGCACGGTCATGACCGGCCGGCGGATGAAGAGTTCGGTGAGATTCATGGCGGCTTCCGTGGGGCGGGAGGCTTCGAAGCGTCGAAGGCGGGGGCCGGAAGGCCGGGATCAGGGCGCGGCGACGTCGGTGGCGGAGGCGCCGCCGCCGGCAGCCGCCGAGGCCGCGGCCAGGCGCGCGGCGGCGGCCGGATCGACGGCGGCGGGCTGCGTGCGCAGCGGCGTGCCGGGGCGCAGGTTCTGCTTGCCGTCGAGCACCACCGTCGCGCCCGCGTCGACGCCGTCGACCACGGCCATCTCGCCGAAGGTGTAGCGCAGCTTCACCGGCTTGAGCTGGGCGGTCTTGTCGGGGCCGACGACGTAGACCTGGCGGTCGTTGCCGCGCAGGATGATCGCGGCCTGCGGGATCACGATGGCGTCCTTCATGCTGCGCAGCGTCATGCGCACGCGCAGGTACTGGCCGGGCCAGAGCTTCTGCGCGTCGTTGGTGAACTCGGCCTTCAGCTTGATCGTGCCGGTGGTCGCGTCGACGAGGTTGTCGACGAAGGTCAGCTTGCCGCGGGCCACGGATTCGACGGGCTTGCCGCCCTTGCTGTCCTTGCGGGAAGGGCCACCCTCGATCGACGGCAGGACGACCTGGACCTCGGGCGGCGTGACCTGCGCGCCGGTGGCGCCGGGGCGCATCGCGTCGAGCACGGGAGCGAGCTCGGTCTCGGGCAGGTTGAAGCTGATGGCGATCGGATCGATCTGGACGATGTTGACCAGCGGCGTGCCGGTGGCGCTGGCCTGGACCAGGCTGCCGGGCCAGACATTGACGGCGCCGGCGCGGCCGGCGAAGGGCGCGCGGATCTCGTTGTAGCTGAGCGCGACGGACGCGGAGTCGATGGCGGCGGCGTCCGCGTCGACGAGGCTGCGGCCGCCCTGCAGGCTGGCCAGCGCGGTGTCGACGGCGCTCTGCGCGACGAAGTTCTGGGCGAGCAGGTCCTTGGCGCGTTCGTACTGGCGCTGCAGGTCGCCGAGGGCGGCCTTGTCGCGGGCGAGCTGGGCCTTCGCCTTGTCGAGGTTGGCGCGGTCCGCGCGCTCGTCGAAGCGGAACAACACCTGACCCTTGGTGACCGTCTGGCCGTCGTGGACCAGCACGTCGCGGATGGTCGAGGTGGTCTGGGCGCGCAGGTCGACCTGGTTGATCGGGGTGACGGTGCCGGAGGCTTCGACCGTCACGGGGACGTCGCGGCGCTGCGCGGTGACGACGCCGACGGTCTGGGTGCCGGCGGGGCCGGAGGCGCCGCGCGCGGCGGCTGCCGGGCCGGCCTCGCCGCCGTCACGGGAGGCGGCCCGCGACTTCCACCACCATCCTCCGCCCGCGAGGAGCAGGACGACGATCAGGGATAGGACGAGGGGCTTGCGGCGCATGAACACGTTCTCCAACGGACAGTCTTCGAGGGGCGCTCTGCAAAGCTCCCCAAGGGCGCGGAAGGTTAAGTCCGGCTCTTTCGATGATTGTTTCGTTCAGGTTAATCCTGCGCGAGCGGGAGGAAAACCTGTGCGATTGGAGCGTGAACGAGCGTTTCCGGGGGCGAAAAAAGGCTGGCGCACTGCCTCCGCCGCTGGCCCTCACCCCCACCCTCTCCCGCACGCGGGAGAGGGAGCAAGAAGGGAGCGTCGCGCAAGCTGGAGCGGGTGTGTGGAACGGAAGCCCCGCGCAAGCAGAGGCCGAGCGGGACCGGCGCCGGTCGGACTCCCTCGCCCGCTTGCGGGAGAGGGTGGGGGTGAGGGCCAGCGGCCGTCAGCGTGCGAGTGCCTTGGCGAGCGCCGCGCCGACGACGGCGTTGTGCTTCACCAGCGCGATGTTGGTGATGAGGCTGGCGCCGCCGCTGAGGTCCTTGATGCGGGCGAGCAGGTAAGGCGTGACCGCCTTGCCGCTGATGCCCTGCACGGCGGCTTCCCGGAGTGCCTGCTCGACGAAGCCGTCGATGACGGCTTGTGGCATCTCGTGCTCAGCGGGCACCGGATTGCTGATCACCGCGCCGCCGCTCAATCCGAGCGCCCATTTCGTGCGCAGGAACCGCGCCTGATCCGCCGGTGCGTCGATGCGGAAGTCCGCCTTCAACCCGCTGTCGCGCGTGTAGAACGCGGCGAAGTTCTCCTGCCCCACCGACAGCACCGGCACGCCGTGCGTCTCCAGGTATTCCAGCGTCAGCGCCAGGTCGAGGATGCTCTTGGCGCCCGCGCAGACCACGGCCACCGGCGTGCGGGCGAGTTCCTGCAGATCGGCGGAGATGTCGAACGAAGTCTCCGCTCCGCGGTGCACGCCGCCGATGCCGCCGGTGACGAAGACCTCGATGCCGGCCAGGCGGGCGCAGATCATCGTCGCGGCCACCGTCGTGGCGCCGGCGCGGCCCGTCGCCAACGCGAAGGGCAGGTCGCGACGGCTGAGCTTCATCGCGTCGGGGGATTGGCCGAGCAACTCGAGTTGCGTGTCGTTCAGCCCGACGCGGATCTTCCCGTCCAGCACGGCGATGGTCGCGGGCACGGCGCCGTGCTCGCGCACGATGGCTTCGACCTCGCGCGCCGTCTGCACGTTCTGCGGATAAGGCATGCCGTGCGAAATGATCGTGGACTCCAACGCCACCAGCGGACGACCCCCGGCGCGCGCGGCGGCCACTTCGGGCGAGAAGTCGAGGAGGTTCTGGTCGATCAGGTCTTGCGTGGTCATGGGCTCTCTCTTGGATTCGACTTGGATTCGTGTCGGATTCGATCTGGGATTCGATCTCGGATTCGGACCTGCGGCAGCAGGCTTCAGACGAGCAGCGCGGGGCTCAGCGCCTCGCTGACGGTGGCGTCGCTCTGCAGCGTCAGCGCCGCCAGCTGGAGGCCGAGCGCGCAGGCGCCGCGCAGGTCGTCGGGGTCGCGATGCAGCGCGGCGGCGATGCCGGCGGTCATCGCATCGCCGGCGCCGGTGACCTCGCGGATCGAGGCCGGGTCCAGCCGCGGAGGCGGGAGCAGGACGAGGTCGTCGCCCTCGGAGAAACGGACGCCCGCCGCGCCGTCGCTCATCACGAGCCGTTGCAGCCCCGCTTCGTGCAGCGATCGCCAGGCGTCGCGCAAGGCGGCGTCATCGGGCAAGGCCCGGCCCACGACCGCCTGCAGTTCGCCGCGGTTCAGCACCAGCAGCTCGACGCCGCGCAGGTCACTGCCGAGCCGGGCCATCTTCGGCTCCGACACGGCGACCAGCAGCAGGCGCTGATCGCGCAGACGCGCCTCGGCGCGCAACTCGTCGAGCGTCTCTCGCGGCAGGTTGAGATCGGCGACCAGCCAGCGGGCCGGCGCGCGCTGCGGCGCGGTCTGTCGCAGGAAGGCCGGATCGAGCCGATCGGTCAGTTCCATGTGGGCGAGCGCGAGCACCAGTTCCCCCTCAGGATCGAGCACCGCCGTGTAGCTGCCCGTCGCCGCGTCCGCCGCCTGCAGACAGCCCGCGCAATCGACGCCCAGCCCCTGCAGCTGCGTCAGCAGCGTCTGCCCGGCGGCATCGCGGCCGACGGCCGTCAGCAGGTGCACCGGCAGGCCGAGCCGGGCGAGGTTCTCCGCGATGTTGCGCGCGACGCCGCCCGCCGATTCATGCTGGCGGGCCGGATTCGAGCTGCCCATCCGCAGCGGGCCGACGGCGCGCAGCTTGCGGTCCAGGTTCGTGCCGCCGATGCAGACGATGGGCTGACGCTGCGGCAGCACGTAGGCGCGGCCGAGGATGCGGCCTTCGCGCGTCAGCTGTCCCAGATGCCCCGCCACGGCGGAGCGCGACAGCCCCAGCCGATCCGCCAGCTCCTGCTGTCCGATGAAGGGGTTGGCCTCGACCAGCGCCAGCAGCTGTTCCTTGGAGGACGGTTCCTTGATGGGCGTCATGGCGCCGGATTCTAGAGAGCTTCAAACCTTGATGCAAACATATGTTTTGAGAGCAGACATTTGTTTATCCTGGTCGCTGAGGATGCCAGGGACTCGCGCGACAGGCGAACTTTGCATACCCTTCACCTGCTCCCACAGACCACAACGGCGGGGAGTGCGCCGCATCAAACAGTCAAGGAGGACGCCATGCGGAAGAACTTGCCCGTCACCCAGCGCCAGTACGACTTCCCCGCCGACGCGACGCTGATGTCCACGACGGACACCAAGAGCCGGGTCACCTACGCCAACGAGGCCTTCGTCGAGGCCAGCGGCTTCACGACGGAGGAACTGCTCGGCCAGCCCCACAACATCGTCCGGCATCCCGACATGCCACCCGAGGCCTTCGGCGACATGTGGCAGACGCTGCAGGGCGGCGAGTCCTGGACCGGGCTGGTGAAGAACCGGCGCAAGAACGGCGACCATTACTGGGTCCGCGCGAACGCGACCCCGGTGATGCGCAACGGCCAGCCGGTGGCCTACATGTCGGTGCGCACGCGCCCGTCGGCCGAGGAGATCGCCGGCGCGGAACGGCTCTACGCCGACATGCGCGAGGGACGCGCGAAGCACCTGCGCATCCACAAGGGCGTGCTGGTGCGTACGGGTGCGATGGCCTGGACCTCGATGCTGAAGACGATGCCGGTGCGCTGGCGCGTGCGGCTGCCGCTGCTCGCGTTGACGGTCGCGGCGATCGTGTCGGCGTGGATGAGCGCCGCGACGCTCGCCGCCGCCGCGATGTGGATCGGTGCCTTCGTGGTCGTGTCGCTGCTGGCGATGTGGTTCCTGGAAGCGCAGGTCGTGGCGCCGATGGAATCGCTCGCGCGGCATGCGAAGCGCGTGGCCAGCGGCGACACGCGCGACCCGCTCCAGATGGACCGGGTCGACGAGATCGGCATGGCGCTGCGCTCGCTCAACCAGCTGGGGCTGATGTTCCGCTGGGTCATCGATGACGTGGCGGCGCAGGTGGTGACGGTGCGCTCGTCCAGCGGGGACATCCTCAGCGGCAACAACGAGATCAGCGCGCGGACCGAGCAGGCCTCGGCGAGCCTGCAGCAGACGGCCGCGTCGATGGAGGAGATGAGCGCCACCGTGCGCAGCAACGCCGACGCCGCGCGTCAGGCCGAAGACCTGGCGCAGGGGGCGAGCGTCGCGGCCGCGCAAGGCGGCGAGGTGGTCCGCAACGTCAACGAGACCATGGTGGGGATCACGACGTCCAGCAAGCGGATCGGCGACATCATCGGCGTCATCGACGGGATCGCGTTCCAGACCAACATCCTGGCGCTGAATGCGGCGGTCGAGGCGGCGCGCGCGGGCGAGCAGGGGCGCGGATTCGCGGTGGTCGCGAGCGAGGTGCGTTCCCTGGCGCAGCGCAGCGCGGCGGCGGCCAAGGAGATCAAGCAGCTGATCGGGGAAAGCGTCGAACGCGTCGAAGCCGGCGGGCGTCAGGTCGACGAGGCCAGCAAGGCGATGCACGAGATCGTCGAGCAGGTGAAGAGCGTCTCGGCGCTGATCTCGACGATCGGCAACGCGACACGCGAGCAGGCGACGGGCATCGCCCAGGTCAGCCAGGCGGTGAGCGAACTCGACCGCACGACCCAGCAGAACGCGGCACTCGTGCAGCGGTCTGCCGGAGCGAGTGATTCACTCGAGAAACAGGCCACGCAGCTGGTGCAGGCCGTGGCGGTCTTCAGGATGAGCTGAGGACTGCGGAGGCCGCTGGCCCTCACCCCGCCCTCTCCCGCAAGCGGGAGAGGGAGTCCGACCGGATCCACTCGCAGCGTGGTCTCTTCTTGCCCCCTCTCCCGCTTGCGGGAGCTCGCAACACTCGGTGCAACGACTCCCTCTCCCGCTTGCGGGAGAGGGCAGGGGTGAGGGCCAGCGGCGGTGGCAGTACGGAAGCCTGGGGCTTTAGAAGAACCCCAGCTTCTTCTGCGAGTAGCTGACCAGCAGGTTCTTCGTCTGCTGATAGTGGTCCAGCATCATCTTATGGGTCTCACGACCGATGCCGGATTCCTTGTAGCCGCCGAAGGTCGCGTGCGCCGGATAGGCGTGATAGCAATTCGTCCACACGCGACCGGCCTTGATCCCCTTGCCCATGCGGAAGGCCGTGTTGATGTCGCGCGACCACACACCCGCGCCCAGCCCGTACGGCGTGTCGTTGGCGATGCGCAGCGCCTCTTCCTCCGTCTTGAAGGTCGTCACCGCGAGCACCGGGCCGAAGATCTCCTCGCGGAAGATCCGCATGTCGTTGGTGCCCTTGAACAGCGTCGGCTCGATGTAATACCCACCCGCCAGGTCGCCGCCCAGCTGCGCACGTCCGCCGCCGATGAGGCACTGCGCGCCCTCCTGCTTGCCGATCTCGAGGTAGGACAGGATCTTGTCCAGCTGCATCGACGAGGCCTGCGCGCCCATCATCGTGTCGGTGTCCAGCGGGTTGCCCTGCTTGATGGCCTTCACGCGGTCGATCGCCCGGGCGATGAACTTGTCGTAGATCGATTCATGGATCAGCGCGCGCGACGGGCAGGTGCAGACCTCGCCCTGGTTGAACGCGAAGAGCACCAGCCCCTCGATCGCCTTGTCGAACAGGTCGTCGTCCTGCGCGGCGATGTCGGGGAAGAAGACGTTCGGGCTCTTGCCGCCCAGCTCCAGCGTGGCCGGGATCAGGTTGGTGGCGGCCGCCTGGGCGATGACGCGGCCGGTCGCGGTGGAGCCGGTGAACGCGATCTTCCCGATGCGCTTGCTCTGCGCCAGCGGCATGCCGGCTTCCTTGCCGTAGCCGTTGACGATGTTGAGCACGCCCGGCGGGAGCAGGTCGGCGATCAGCTCGGCCAGGACCAGGATGCTGACCGGCGTCGACTCGGCCGGCTTGAGCACGACCGCGTTGCCCGCGCCCAGCGCCGGCGCCAGCTTCCACGCGGCCATCAGGATCGGGAAATTCCACGGAATGATCTGGCCGACGACGCCCAGGGGTTCATGGAAGTGGTACGCGATGGTGTTGGCGTCGATCTCGCTGAGCCCGCCTTCCTGCGCCCGCAGGCAGCCGGCGAAGTAGCGGAAGTGGTCGACCGCCAGCGGCAGGTCGGCGTTCAGCGTCTCGCGCATGGGCTTGCCGTTGTCGACGGTCTCGGCGTAGGCGAGCAGCTCCAGGTTCTGCTCGATGCGGTCGGCAATGCGCAGCAGCACGTTGGCGCGTTCGGCGGCGGACGTGGCGCCCCACTTTTCCGCGGCGGCATGCGCGGCGTCGAGCGCGAGCTCGATGTCGGCGGCGGTCGACCGCGCCGCCTGCGTGAAGACCTGCCCGGTGATGGGCGTGATCACGTCGAAGTACTGGCCGTCGCGCGGCGCCGTCCACTGGCCGCCGATGAAGTTGTCGTAGCGCTTCTTGAACTCCAGCGGCGCGCCGGCCGCGTTGGGCTTGGCGTAGATCATGGTGTTGTCTCCGTGGTTTGTTGAGGCGAAGGACGCCGACGGCTTCATTGCATGGGCCGTGCCAGCGCCGGCTTCGCGCGCAAGACCCTGCTTGCCGGGCGGAAAGCCTCTTCCCATCGCGGTCCGATTTGGTCAGGATCGGTCCAAGGTGGCGCAGGCACGGCATCGGCGGCACAGGTGTTCCGGAATGGAACACCGGAGCCGCCACTGAGCGTCAAGACCGGTTCAAACCGGCGGGGGCGACCCGATGAGCGCGAGCGAAGCGTCCAAGGAGACAACGGCATGGTGAAAACCCCGAGCGGCGCCGCAGTGGCGCCGCGACTGCTGCGCGCAGCGCGGCGCGAGCTGCTGGACACGGGCCGGCTCAGCGTCGAGACGCTGGACGAAGGGCTGAGCCGCAGCTGGCTGCGCAGCCGCGATTTCGGCTTGAGTCCGGTGGGGCGACCGCCCGGCGCGCCGCATGCGTCCGGCGCGCAGCTGCGACGCGCGCTGGAGCGCCAGCATGAGCTGGTCGCCCATGCGCGGCCGGTGATGGAGGACCTCTTCGAGCAGACCGGCGATGGCGACGGACTCGTGATCCTGGCCGATGCGCAGGGGCTGTTGCTGGGCGCGCTCGGCGACGGGCGTTTCGTCGACCGCGCGCAACGCGTGGCGCTGCGGCCCGGCGCGATCTGGGACGAGCGCTGGCGGGGCACGAACGCGATCGGCACGGCGCTGGCGGAGCAGCGGCCGGTGGCGGTGCTCGGCGGCGAGCACTTCCTGGAGCGCAATGCCTTCCTCAGCTGCACGGCGGCGCCGATCCGCGATCCGCAAGGACGGGTGCTGGGCGTGCTGGACATCTCCGGCGAGCAGCGCGGCTTCCAGCGGCACACGCTGGCGCTGGTGCGATCGGCAGCGCGGATGGTGGAGCATCGCCTGTTCCAGACACGACACGCGGACGGGCTTCGGCTGCAGGTCCACGTCCAGCCGGAAGGGCTGGGCACGCCGACCGAGGGCCTGCTCGCGCTGAGCGAGGACGGCTGGATCCTCGGCTGCAACGCGGCGGCGCAGGCGTGGCTCGGGACGGACGCGGCGCGGCCGAGTCCGCTGGAGTCGGTGCTGCCGGTGCGGTGGGCCGAGCTGATGGACTGGGCGCGACAGGGCGGCGAAGGCGCTCGGCTGCTGCATCGAGAGGATGCGCCGCCGCTGTGGCTGCGGCTCGATGCGCCGCGCGGTTGGCGACGTCCGTCCTCGCCCGTTGCAGACACGGGGGCAAGCACGGGCTCGCGCTCGAGCGTGATCCCGGCGATCGCCGATGCGGAGATCGTCCCCCCGGTGTCGACGAACGCCGAGCGCGATGGGCACGATGAGCGCGCGGAGCGGCATCGGGATCGGGAACACGCCTCGCGAGAGTCGGCGGCGGACGACGCCCTGCAGGTGCTGGACCTCGGCGACGCCGCGATGCATCAGGCGGTGCTGCGCGCGCGTCGCGTGCTGGACAAGCCGATTCCGCTGCTGCTGCAGGGCGAGTCGGGGGTCGGCAAGGATCTGTTCGCCCGCGCGGTGCACGACAGCGGACCGCGCCGGGATCGCCCCTACGTGGCGGTGAATTGCGCCGCGCTGCCGGAGACGCTGATCGAGGCGGAGCTCTTCGGCTACCGGCCCGGCGCGTTCACCGGCGCGTCGCGCGACGGCGCGCAAGGGCGGCTGCGCGAGGCACACGGCGGCACCTTGTTCCTCGACGAGATCGGCGACATGCCGCTGGCGCTGCAGGCGCGGCTGCTGAGGGTGTTGCAGGACCGGCAGGTGCAGCCCCTGGGCGGTGGTCCGACGGTGCCAGTCGACTTCCAGCTGATCGGCGCGAGCCACCGTCCGCTGCGACCGTTGGTCGCGCAGGGGCTGTTCCGCGAGGATCTGTACTACCGGCTCAACGGACTGACGCTGTGCCTGCCGCCGCTGCGCGAGCGCCAGGACTTGCCCGTGCTGGTGGCGCGCCTGCTGGCGGCGTTGGAACCGACCCGGCGCGTGGTGCTCGACCCGGCGCTGGCACGGGAGCTGAGCGCCTACCGCTGGCCTGGCAACGTGCGGCAGCTGGAGCAGGCCTTGCGCATCGCCTGCGCGCTGATGGAGCCTGGCGAGTCGGTGATCCGGCGCGGGCATCTGCCGGACGATCTCGTGGAGGAACTGGACCAGTGTCTTGACGAGCCCATGGCGATTCCGGTGCTCGTTCCGGCGCACGCACCGGCGGCTACTCGTCCACGGACTCCGGCGCAGAAAGCGGCCTCGACGGACACCGCGCCGACGATGCTGCGCGACCAGTCCCGGGCGCATGCGCGCAGCGTCCTGGAGGCGTGCGAGGGCAACCACTCCGCCGCAGCCCGGCGACTGGGCATCGGGCGCAACACGCTGTACCGGCTGCTCAAGACGCCTGATGCGTCGCCCGACGCGTAGGGCAATCCCTCACGCGCGCATCAGCGATCCGCCGAAGCCGCGATGGGGAGAACCCGCCTTTCTGGATCCAGAGGGGATCCGTATTCTTTCGTTCATGCGGTCCAGGGTTTTGGTGGTGGATACGCAGAGGCGCAAGCCGGACGTCAATGGGTAAGGCGGACATTCGAAAGGATGTCCGCCTTCGTCTTTTGGGGTCACCGGTTGGCAAAGTATTGGATCGCGCGGCCCACGCGAGCTGTTTCTAGCAGGTTGGCCAACTCCTCCAGCAATTCGTCGCCATCCCCGCAATAGAGACTTTGGAACTCGTAGACCAAGTGCGCGGCGTATCCACCGTTCGAGCCGGGCTCCCAACCCGCGATGACTCGTCCCTCGCGTCCGTCCTCCGTGCTCTGGATGACGAGACGGAGCGGAACGCTTGCAAGGCGCATCGCCTCATCTTCGTCGGCATTGTGGAACTTGCCGACGAACAGCTTGCCTTTGCCGGACGTGCAACGACGGATGGCATTGTCCAGCTCGCCCAGGATGCGCTCGATCTCCGCGCGCTCTCCATCGGCTGTGGTGGCATTGTCGATACCGGATCGGATATGCCTGTCGAAGTCGATCATGGGTACTGCCTTTCAATGTGTCCAATGATGGGAAGGTGATCGAAGGTGCGTTGCATCGAGCGGATCTCAATGCCGGCCTCCGATTCGGAGACGACGCGGGTGGACGCTTCGTCCAGGCGCCAGCCAGACTTGCCGAAGAGCACCGCGGAAGAGACGATCAATTGATCGAAGGTCCTCCACCTGGTGTCCCGGCCACGACGATGGAAGTAGGTGCCCGGGTCTGCAGCGTGTCGCTCGCGCAGCCGATGTTCGAACGAGCTCAGGTGTCGCCAGAACGGGTTGTAGAAGAGCTTCGGATTGCGCTGGATCTTGTCGTGATCCCTGCTGGCGCGTAGATAACGCTCCAGGCCTTCATCGAAGGGCTCGTCGTTGAAGTCGCCCACGAGCACGATGTTGGGTTGAGGATCGCCTCGGAAGATGTGGTCCTCGATCCAGTGGCGGAGGAAAGCCGCGATGTGGGTTCGTCCGCTGTCCTGACGATCCAGATGGAGGCGGCTGGGCCAGTGAGAGACGATGAGTTGGATCCACTGGCTGTTGTCCCACAGGCGGACCTCGAAACACAGCCCCACCTTGGTCACCGACTTCCCGTCTTCGAGCAGGATGGAATCCTGGAACTGCACATGAACGTAGTCCTTGCGACTCAGGACGCAGAACGAAAAGCGGCTCTTGCCCGCCCGATGGCAGGCGGGGAGCCACGTGTAGCGGGCGACGCCTTTCGGGCACTTGTCTCGCAAGGCGGCAATGCTCTCATCCGACATCTCGCCCAGGACGATGATGTCCGCCCTGACGACATCCATCAGCCGAAGCAGCACTTCAGCCGCCGCTGAGATGATCTCGTTGCCGGTCTTGGAGGTCACTCCCGCTGGCGAGAGTTTGGTGTTCCACCACACGATGCGGAGGCCCGTTTCGGGCGGAATGGGGTCGGGATTCATGAGCTGAAGAACGTCCTGGCAAAGCGGTATCTGACATCGCCGAGCCCTGGCTGCCGGCGCCTGCTCCACTGCGGGATTTCGCGGGGAGGGCAGTCACTCTACGGGGGCGGAATTCGCAAAGCCAGCATCGGCGCGCGCTCGAACTGGTGGACTTTCAAGCGCAGCTGCCGCTGATGAACTAGCGCACCCACCGATACCTGCGGTGGATGATCTCAACACCGCGATCGATCGCTTCGCACCACGGAAATCGGGGGCGACCGATGAAATCGGCCCCTTCCGGCCCTCGGACCCCTATGTTGTCAGGCGCGCCGACCGGCCGATCGGCGTAGCCTTCGTGCCGTTGGCAAGGGATGACGGCAAGGGATTGATGGCCAGGGATGGCCAGGAGGCGGCCTCATGGATGACTCCGGACACGACGCCGCGCAGCGGCCCACCTCGGCGGCGGCCGCCGCGATGCTGGGACAGATGAAGCGGGCGGTCTTCGACGGCTCGCGGATCGCCGTGATCCAGCGGGACCTCCAGAACAACGTGCTCTACGCCAATGCGGCCGCACTGACGATGAGCGGCGTGGCGCGGGTCGACCAGCTGCGCCTGGACCGGCTCTTCGCCGGCGAGGCCGGCCGCGTGCTCGACGAGGAGACGCGCGGACGCCGCAACCGCGAACTCGGCGCCTACCGCGTCACGCTGACCTGCCAGGACGACCCGGATCGGCAGGTGGCCGTCGAGGTCACCGGCCTGCCGCTGATGGACGACCAGGGCACCGTCGTGGGGTCGCTGGGCTTCTTCCGCAGCCTGCAGCATCAGGTGCTGAGCGATCAGGTGCGCGAGCTCACGCTGAGCCACGCCGGTCGCGCCGACCTGTTGCCGCTGGTGTCCGAGGCGCTGCGCCGCGAGCTGCCCTTCGATCTGATGCTGGTGTCGCGCGTCGTCGAGGACGACAGTGCCTGGGAGTCGGAGATCGTCTTCAACCATCCGCCGTTCCGGCAGGACGTGCCGACGGCCTGGTACGAGCTGAACGCCGCGCAGCGCGCGTTCATGGAGAGCCAGTGCGGCGGCGTCCACGACTTCGAGACGGTGATGAGCGAGCCGCCGTGGTCCGACATGGCCGACGAGCCGATGTGCCGCCAGATGCACGCGATGGACCTCAAGTCCAGCATGTGGCGGCGCATCACGCGCGGCGAAGGCGAGGACGAGCGGACCGTCGCGATCATGACGCTGCTCAGCCGCGAGCGCGGCGCCTACGACGAGCAGCACCTGGCCCTGTTCAACCAGCTGCCGCTGATCGAGGCGGTGCTGTGCAGCCTGGACCACGCCGATCGCGAGCGCGACCGCCGGCAGTTGCGGATGTTCCGCGAGCTCAACCGCTGCGTCGACATCCAGGGCGCGTGCCGGTGCCTGTCCGATGCGCTGGTCGAGATCTTCGGCTGGCAGCACGTGTCGCTGTTCCGGATCGACAGCGCGCGGGAGGCGATCGTGCGCGTCGCCTCGGCCCGGCGCGGCGACGACGGCCTGGCCGTGGACACCGGCGTCTCGTGGGGCGACTACTCGCAAGGCCTCGGGCAGGGGATCCTCGGCCGGGTCGTGGGGACGATGGCGCCGCAGAAGATCCCCGATGTGACGCGGGACGCCGAGTACCTCCCGACGCCGGACGGCGAGCCCATCCGCTCGGAGCTGGCGGTGCCCATCCTGTTCTCCGAAGGCGAGCGGGTGCGCTTCATCGTCAACGTCGACGATCCGCGGGTGAACGCGTTCTCGCGGGAGCACGTGCGGCAGCTGGCCGACATCGCGCACGAGGTGGCTGGCGCGATGGAGCGCATCAGCGACCTCACGTTGATGACGGAGTGCGTCAACAACGTCTCCGACCCGATCATCGCGACCGACGCGAAGCTGCGGATCCGCCGCGTCAATCCGGCGGCGGAGGCGCTGTTCGGCGTGACGCGCAAGGCGCTGGAAGGGCGAAGCCTGCTGGCGCTGTTCCAGAATCCGGAGCCGCTGGCGGCGCTGCTCGACGGCACCGAGGCGGGCGATCGCATCGGCGAGATGCGGGTGTGCCGCCGGGGCGCTACCATCGATGAGGCGCCGGATGCCGCGCCCGGCGTCCTGTCCAGCGGGGGATCCGACGCCGCGTCCGATGCGGCGTCGTCCGGCGCCGACGCGGGCGGGCTTCCGGTCTTCATCACGCGGCGCGACTTCCCCGGCAAGCTCGGAGGCCATGTCTTCATCGCGCGCGACCTGCGGCCGATCCGTCGCTCGGTGCAGCTGGAGTTCCTCGAGGAGACCGCCTACGAGCTCGCCGTCGAGACGCAGGCGCCGCTGGGCATGGCGATGTCATGTCTGGAGGACCAGCTCGAAGCCGCGTTCGCCTCCGAGGCGGCCCGCGAGCAGGCGCGCGGCCGTGAGCTGCAGACGGTGCTCCGGCAACTGGGCCGCGTGAAGCACGCGTTCACGCGGCTCGCCATGTACAACCGCGAGGCGCGGGTCGCCTCGCGCGTCGCGAGCACGATCCGGATCGATTGCGAGATCGACGCACTGCTGGCCAGCCTGGCGGCGTCGGAGCGTCGCAAGGTCGTGTTCGAGACGGCAGCGCGCAAGGTCGAGGTGGAGGCCGACCACATGCAGATGCACATCGTCGTGGAGAGCCTGCTGTCGGTGCTGCTGCGCGCGGCCCCGGAGACGGCGATGGTGCGGCTCACGCTGGTGCCGGACGACGAGCTCGTCTTCCTGCGCCTGCGCGGGCGGCTGCCGCCGGCGCGCCGGCACGGCGAGCGCTTCTCGGCGCCCGAGGCCGCGCAGGCGGACCTGCGCCTGGCCAATCCGCTGCTCGGCAAGCTGATGAAGAACCAGGGCGGCGCGCTCAAGGCGGGCGTGCTGCCGGACGGCGACACCGAGTTCGTGCTGAGCTTCCCGCGCCGGAGGGGCTATGTCTGACATCCTCCTCGTGCTCAGCCCGCAGCAGCAGGGCAGCCTCGGACCGCAGATCAAGAAGCAGCTGCGGCAGCTCGGCCGTCACACGATCCAGGAAGAGACCAACCGCGAGACCGGGCTGGAGCTGCTGACCGCCCAGCCCTTCGACTACCTCATCGTCGGCAGTCAACTCGCCGACGACGCGGGCGCGGTCGTCGCCGAGGACGGTGGGCTGGCGTTCTGCCGCGAGGTCCGCGTGCTCGGCAACACGCCGATGATGCTGCTGGCGCCCGCGATGACCACCGAGCTGAACATGGCCTGCATCCGGCTCCGGGTGACGCTGCATGCGGATCCGGCGTCGGCGGGCAGCTTCGCGCTGGAGCTGCTCGGACTGGAATCGCCCGGCGCGGACGGTGCCGACGTGGACGGCGGCGCGGGCGGCGCCGGGAACGGCACGCTCGCGGTGCGCGGCGGCCGGGCCCGCGTCGCGGCGCTGAATCCCTGCCTCGACATCCGCGTCTCCGCGATCGCGGACAACTGGCGCTTCGAGATGCACGGCATCGACTTCCAGTTCCAGGGCGCGGGGCCGCTGACGGTGAGCAAGTCGGCGCGGCTCGACTGGCAGGCGCAGTACATGCACGAGCCCGACTGGTACAAGGAGTTCTCCCGCATCGGCAAGAGCATCCGCATCGCCCTGTGCGAGGACCAGGAGAACTTCCGCCTGCAGCGCGAGAACGCGCGGCTCAAGGCCTTCCAGCAGCTCGGCGACGCCGGCAAGGACGTGACGGACCGCATCACCTTCGAGGTGTCGGAGGACTGCTATCCGCTGCTGCTCGAGGCGATGTACGAACCCTCGCAGGAAGTGCCCTGGCTGGCGAAGGCGGCGTCGATGTCGCGGCGGCTCGCGGCGGCCAAGGAGAGCCAGAGCAGCCTGTTCGCCGGTCCGGTCGCGGCACGCCGCGCGCTGCTGATCTGCGCGGACACGCACGGCACCGCCTACGACGACCAGCTGAAGGGCGGCGCGCTGCAGCTGGCGCCGCTCACGGCGGTGCGGCGCGAATGCTCGCGGGTGAAGAAGCTGCTGACGCGGCCCGATCCGCGCAGCGGCCAGCCGCTCTTCCACGAGCGCAACGTCACCGTCATCGGCCTCGACGGACCGCTCAGCCGGGAAAGCCTCGTGGCGGCGCTGGGCGACGGCGGCTGGGATCTGATCCACTTCGCCGGCCATACCTGCTTCCAGCCGGCCGGCGCGCGGCAGCTGGGTGGCACGGGCTTCCTGTTCGTCGGACCGAAGGAGGAGCCGCAGTGCGTCGACTTCGGCGACATCCTCAGCTATCTGCGTGATACGCGCTTTGTCTACCTGAGCAGCTGCGAGAGCGGCAACTCCGGCTTCGCGACGCTGGCCGCCGAGGCCGGCATCCATGCCGTGCTCGGTTATCGATGCCGGGTGAACGACCGGACGGCGGCGGTGCAGGCGCTGCTGTTCTACCGGATGCTGCAGCGCAGCCGCTCGCTGGATGCCGCCTTCGGGCACGCGCGGCGGCGCCTCTACCGTCGCTACGAAGGCCTGGACAACGCCTGGGCCTCGGCGATGCTGGTCACGTCGGGCGTCCCGTCATGAGGTCGAGCGAAAGACCCGCCGCGGCGTCGGTCGGATAGAAGGCCTGATGGCCGTGCGCGGCGCGCAGGGCCGGGTCGTCCCACGGGGCCGTGCGCGCCGAGCGGTAGTTGAAGAGCAGCCGCGCGCCCGGCACGTGGCGCACGACGGTGTGGATCGCCTCGTCGTCGGGGTGGTTGAAAATGCTGCCGTCGGTCGAGACCAGCCAGGTCGCGCAGTCGATCCGGCTCAGGAAGTCCTCGCTCAGGTTGGCGGCGGAACCGTGGTGGGCCATCTTCACCGCGTCGAGCCGCAGGCGCGGCTCGCCCGCCGCGCCCGCGAGGCGTCGAAGCGCGGCGGTCAGCGTCGGCGCATGCGCGTCGCCGAGCAGCGCGATGCGGCGTCCCTGGTATTCCGCGATCACGGCAATGCTGGAGCCGTTGGCCACCGCGTCGTCGATCGGTCCGAGCGCCAGCGCGGTCGAGGACAACATCTCCTCGGGCTTCGGTCGCCGGCGCAGTCCACCGGATCGGAACGCGGCGCGGCCTTCGAGGCGGGCGCCGAGGGCGGCTTCATCGGTGGCATCCAGTTCGGCGCGTTCCAACGCGCGATCCCACGCGGCGCGCAGCTTCTCGAGTTTCTCCAGCGTCGGCGAGAGCAGCGTCAGGCGCAGCCCGCCGGGCAGCTCGCGCACCGGCAGCGGGCCGATCGCCGGCACGAAGATCGGCGCGCCCTGGAAGGCCGCGTTCCATTGCCGGTCCTCGATGCGGACGCTGATCATCGAGCCCTGCAGCGCGCTGCGCTGGGCGTTCACATCCGCGCCTGTTGCGCCCGCCGTCCCCGTCGTGTGGGTCGCACCGGGACGGGGCGGCGGCGGCTCCTTCAGCGGCTGCGCGATGTGCGGCCAGCCGTTGAACCAGATGTCGCGGAAGGTCGCCAGCTCGCGATGGTTCAGCAGTTTGAGGCAGCCCTCGATGTGATCGCCGTCGACGTGCGTGATGACGAGCAGCTCCAGCTCGCGCTGGTCGGCGGGCAGCGCGGCCAGCCGTTGTGACAAGGCGCCGTAGGCGCCGATCGGGCCGCCGTCGATCAGCACCCGATGCGGGCGGGCGGCGTCGCCGTACTCGAGCAGCAGGCAGTCGCCGTGGCGCGCCGGCAGCAGTTCGATGCGGAAGATGTCGGGCATCGTGGGGTGTTGCGGGAGCGACGTCCGTTGAGCGGCTTCAGTTCAGCGCGTGCTTCGGATAGGGCCATGCGGGCGACTGGTGCCGCGTCGCCACGTGCGGCGCGCGCGATCGCACTGCGGCATCGCTGACCGCGTAACCCCAGTTGATGAGCTCGCATTGCTCCTGCTCCTTGAAGCGATCGAGCCGCGTGCGGATCGCCGCCAGGTCCGCGACGCGCGCCAGGGCGACAGGCAGCGTCGGTTCCTCGGTCGCCGGGTAATCGGCCATGTCGGTGTCGATGGCCCAGAACGCCCCCTTCGCATCGCCGCGGGCGTAGGCGGAGATCAGCATGCGCTTGCGCAGCGCCAGCGCCTGGTTCAGGCCGATGTCCATCGTGCGCATCAGCTGGCGCGGCGCCATCGTGCCGATGCCTGCGTCGATGTCGAAGGGCTTGCCGGCGTCGCTGACGAGCACCGTCTCGTAGCGGCCCCAGACCGTCTCCAGCCCCAGGTTGTCGTAGACGCCGCCGTCGGCCAGCATCAGCCGGCGGCGGTAGTCGATCTGGTCGTAGAGGTCGGCGCCGTCGACCTTGGTGAAGTCCTCGGGCCGGACGTCCAGCTCGATCGGCGCGAGCACCGGCGGGAACGCGCTGGAGCAGGCGACCGCGGTCGCCACGTCGAAGCGCGGCTTCGGGATCAGGCCGATGCGGTAATCGCCGGCGTAGGGCTTGGAGAAGCGGAAGCTGACGCCGGTCGCGTAGTTGGTCGCGTTGAACACGAAGCGCGGATCGTCCGGCAGCGATTGCAGCGAGGCGTCGAGACCCAGGCGCTTGCGGTACTCGTCGGCGACGGCCTCGCCGGCGGATCGGAAGGGATTGAACGCGCCGGACAGCACCGAGGCGACGTCGATGTTGCGCGCGCAGAACTCACGCAGCGGCGCGGCGACCTCGGCCTCGAACAGCGCGGAGTGGCCGTCTGCGCCGAACGCCAGCCGCGGCCAGCGCACGGACAGCAGCCCCGAGGTGATCGAGCCGCCGGACACGCTGGAGATCCGGGCGAGCTTGCCCAGCGCGCCGAGTTCGTTGAGCCGCCACAGCACGCCGACGTGGAACAGCACGGCGCGGAAGCCGCCGCCCGAGAGTGCCAGCGCGATGCCGCTGCTGCGCGCGTTCTGGTCGAAGGGCATGGCGGGTCTCCCGCAGTGTGGAGCGCTCAGCCTAGGCTCGGCGCGGGCCGGTCGCAATCTGTCAAGTTGGGGATGACGGAGGAAATGAAGGGGACGCGTGCCGAAGATTTCAAACTTGTAATGTGGCCGTGCGTTTCGCGTGGGAGCCCGATTTCTACAGTGCATTCCAAGCAGTCGGCACAAGGCCGCTGTCGATCCACCCGATGACCAGGACGCCGCCGGCGCCCCTCCACGCGAAAGAGCCTCATGAACCGCAAGACCTTCCTCGGCCAGCTGATGGCCACCGCCTTCGTCGCCACGGCCTCCTTCGGCATCGCGCACGCCGAGACCGATGCCGCGCCGTCCGCCCCGCAGTCGACCGCCGCCTCGGCCAAGTCCGCGCCGGTGGCCGTCCACAACGTCGTGCTGGTGCACGGCCTGTACGCCGACGGCTCCAGCTGGGGCAAGGTGATCCCGCTGCTGCAGGCCAAGGGCCTGCACGTGACCTCGGTGCAGAACCCGCTGACCAGCCTGCAGGACGATGCCGACGCCGTGAAGCGCGCGCTGGCGCAGCAGGACGGCCCGACGCTGCTGGTCGGTCACTCCTACGCCGGCATGGTGATCTCCGAGGCCGGCACCGATCCCAAGGTCAGTGGCCTGGTCTACATCGCGGCCCGCGCGCCCGACGCCGGCGAGGACTACCCCGCGCTGACGCGCAAGTTCCCGACCGCGCCCGCGGCCGCCGGCCTGAAGTGGAGCGGCGACTGGGGCAGCCTGTCGCAGGAGGCTTTCCTGAAAGATTTCGCCGGCGACCTGCCGTCCGCCGAGGCGCTGACCTACTTCGCCGTGCAGCAGCCTTTCGCCCGCGCCGTGGCCAGCGGCAAGACGACGGTCGCCGCGTGGCGCGTGAAGCCGAGCTGGTACGCCGTCTCGACGCAGGACCGGACCATCAACCCCGACCTGCAACGCTTCCTGGCGCAGCGCATGGGCGCCGCGACGATCGAGCTGAACGCGAGCCACGTCTCGCTGCTGTCGCAGCCGCAGGCGGTCGCCGACCTGATCGTCAAGGCCGCGCAAGGTCAGCGTTGAGTTGCTGCCGATAATCCGCGACGTGATGCCCGTGCCGCCTCAGGACATCGAGTCCGGCGGCGGCGTCCAAGGAGCAGAGATGCGTGTCCTCGTCGTCGAAGATGAACCGAAGCTCGCCGGCTACCTCCGCAAGGGGCTGACGGAGAACGGCTACGTCGTCGACGTGGCCGCCGACGGCATCGACGGCCGCCACCTGGCGCTGAACGGCGAGTACGACCTGATCGTGCTCGACGTGATGCTGCCGGGCATCGACGGCTTCAGCGTGCTGAAGGCGATCAAGGCGGAGAAGGACGTCGCGGTGCTGATGCTGACCGCGCGCGATGGCGTCGAGGATCGCGTCCACGGGCTGCAGGAGGGCGCCGACGACTACCTCGTCAAGCCCTTCGCGTTCTCGGAGCTGCTCGCGCGGCTGACCGCGCTGCGGCGACGCGGCGTGCGTTCGGGATCTGGTGCCGGCAACGGCGCCGGCGGCGCTTCGGAAACGATGCTGATGCTCGGCGACCTGCAGCTGGATCTCGCGCGCCGCAAGGCGTTCCGCGGCGGGCAGTCCATCGACCTGACCAACAAGGAGTTCCTCCTGCTCGCGCTGCTGATGCGGCGTCGCGGCGAGGTGCTGTCGCGCACCGTGCTCGCCGAGCAGGTCTGGGACATGAACTTCGACAGCGACACCAACGTCGTCGACGTCGCGGTGCGGCGGCTTCGCGCGAAGGTCGACGATCCGTTCGAGACCAAGATGCTGCGCACCGTGCGCGGCATGGGTTACGTGCTGGAGGCGCCGTCGTCATGAGCGCGGGCCGGCTGGGATCGATCTCCGCGCGGCTGGTGCTGATGCTGGCGCTGGTGGCGGTGGTGGTGTTCTCCGCCGCGGGTTTCCTGCTGCACAAGGCGCTGGAGCAGGTGCTGATCGCCGACGAGCGCGCCGACCTGCTCGGCAAGACGGAGGTGGTGAAGCACTTCATCGGCGAGGCACGCTCGATGGACGACCTCCCGATGCTGCGCCGTCACCTCTCGGCGACCAGCGTCGGCGGACGTTTCCGCTGGAACGTGTGGCTGGTCGGACGCGACGGCACGCTGCTGTACGGCGCGGAGCCGATGCCGCCGTCGGTGCAGCGCGACGGCGACAAGGTCTGGCTGCGCCGCAAGGACGGTGTCGAGCTGCGCGGCGCGCATTTCCTGCTGCCGGACCACGCGGTCTTTCCCGACGCGCAGGTGCTGATCGGCATGGATCCGCGGCCGCGCCAGCAGATGCTGGCGACCTACGACGACGCGGGACTGATGGTCGGCGTGGCCGGCGTGCTGTGCACGATCGCGCTGGCCTGGCTGGCGACGCGTCGTGGACTGCGCGCGCTGTCGGCGCTGTCGCGCGAGGCCGAGGTGATCCAGCCCGGCGCGCTGTCGCGCCGGCTCACGCTGCCCGAGGACAGCGCCGAGCTGATGCCGCTGGCGCAGCGCTTCAACGAGGTGCTGTCGCGGATGGAGGAGGCGTGGCACCAGCTCGAAGGCTTCAACGCGAACGTGGCGCATGAGCTGCGCACGCCGCTGGCCATCATGATCAACGGTGCGGAGGTGGTGCTGTCTCGCGACCGGCCGGAGGCCGAGATGCGCGACGTGCTGGAGTCCCACCTCGAGGAGCTGCGGGGCATGGCGTCGATGATCAACGACATGCTGTTCCTCGCGCGGGCGGACCAGGGCGATGCGGCAGCGGACCTCGTCGAGCTGTCGCTGCGCGACGAGGCCTTGGGCGTGGGCGAGTTCGTCGAGGTCCTGCTCGAGGAGAAGCACCAGCGGCTCTCGGTCGAGGGCGAGCACCGGCTGCCCGTCAACCGCGCGCTGCTGCGCCGCGCGCTGGTGAATCTGCTGACCAATGCGTCGCGGCATGCGCCCGAGGAAGCGACGTTGACGGTGCGCATCGAGCGGATGGCGGATGCCGACGGTGTCGGCGATGGCGCACGGATCGTCGTGGTCAACCCCGGCGATCCGATCCCGGAGGACATCCGCCGGCGCATGTTCGACCGCTTCTGGCGCGGCGAGTCCTCGCGTTCCAAGGCGGGGGACCGTTTCGGCCTCGGACTGGCCATCGTGCGCGCGGTCGCGCGCATGCATGGGGGCGAGACCTTCGTCGACTCGGGTGACGGCAGGACCGGCATCGGTTTCACGCTCCGGACCCCGATGCGTGCGGTTGTGACGGATAACGCCGTGCGTTAGCGCCCGTCAGGGTTCATCCCAGGGGGATCTGGCCGATAAACCCGGATTGGCCCGTTCGGGCCACTCCGTCCGCCGTGCGCGGCCCGCCAGCCTTCCACACGCCCCAATGAAACTCCGCACCCGAATCCTCTTCCTGTGTCTTGCCGCGTTGACCGGCATGGTCGTCCTGGCCGCGGTGTCGCTGACGACGCTGCGCCAGACGATGATGAAGGAGCGCACCGCGCAGCTGTCGACGCTGGTCGTGCTGGCGCAGTCCGCGCTGGAGAAGCTGCATGAGCAGGAAGCGGCGGGCAAGATCACCCGCGAGGAAGCGCAGAAGCAGGGCAAGCTGATCATCGGCAGCTTCCGCAAGGACGAGCTCTACTTCTTCGTCCGCGGCTACAGCGACGACGTCAACCTCGTGCACCCGAACCCGAAGCGCGTCGGCATCGTCGACGCCAAGGGCGGCAAGGAGGCCGGCGTGCGTTACCGCACCGCGCTCGAAGGCAAGAAGATCGGCACCGTGATCGCGCTGGGCACCCGTCCCAACACGAAGGACGAGGTCGAGAAGCTCTACGCGGTGGTCCGCTTCGAGCCCTGGGACTGGATCATCGGCTTCGGCGATTACATCGACGACATCGACAACGCCTTCTGGCGCAGCGCCGTCGTGCTGCTGTCCATCGGCGTGGCGCTGATGGCGGTGGTCGGCGTGCTGGGCTGGCGCCTGGCCGGCAGCATCTACCGGCAACTGGGCGGCGAGCCGGCGTACGCGTCGGACATCGTCCACCGCATCGGCGCGGGCGATCTGAACGTGGCGGTCGACCTGCGAGGCGCGCATGCCGACAGCCTGCTGTCCGCGATGGACCGGATGCAGCGCAGCCTGTCGACGACCGTGGGCCAGATCCGCGGCTCGACCGACACGATCGCGACGGCCGCCGGCGAGATCGCTGCCGGCAACCGCGACCTGTCGTCGCGCACGGAATCGCAGGCGAGTGCGCTGGAAGAGACCGCGGCCTCGATGGAAGAGCTGACCGCGACGGTCAAGCAGAGCGCCGACAACGCGCGCCAGGCCAACCAGCTGGCGATGTCCGCGTCCGAGATCGCGGTGCAGGGCGGCAAGGTCGTCGACGAGGTGGTGGCGACGATGGCGTCGATCAGCAGCTCGTCCAACAAGATCGTCGACATCATCGGCACGATCGACGGGATCGCCTTCCAGACCAACATCCTCGCGCTGAACGCGGCCGTCGAAGCGGCCCGTGCGGGCGAGCAGGGTCGCGGCTTCGCGGTGGTGGCCTCGGAAGTACGCACGCTGGCGCAGCGCAGCGCGACGGCGGCCAAGGAGATCAAGGCGCTGATCGGCGACTCGGTGCAGAAGGTCGAGGCCGGCGGCGCGCTGGTGGGCCAGGCGGGCGCGACCATGTCGCAGATCGTCGGCAGCGTGAAGCGGGTCACCGACATCGTCGGCGAGATCTCCAGCGCCAGCCAGGAGCAGACGGCTGGCATCGAGCAGATCAACCAGGCCATCGCGCAGATGGACCAGGCGACGCAGCAGAACGCCGCGCTGGTGGAGCAGGCGTCCGCCGCGGCGGAATCGCTGGAGCAGCAGTCGCGGGTGCTGGTGACGGCCGTCGGCGTGTTCTCCTGAGCGGCGCGTCGCTGCGGCGACGCTTCCGTGACAAGGGCCTGGGATCGATGGATCGCCAGGCCCTTGTCGTTTTTGGAGCGGCGCGGGCATTCATCCGTTTTATCCGTTGAACAACAGATATTCGTCGGGCAACATGGCTGGATGCGATACGACCTGAACCTGCTGCCGGTCTTCCTGGCGGTGATGGAGGAGCGCAGCGTGACCCGCGCGGCGCAGCGGCTGGGCATCACGCAGCCGGCGCTCTCCAACGCGCTGACGCGATTGCGGGCGATGCTGATGGATCCGCTCTTCATCCGTGAGCGCTACGGCATGCAGCCGACGCAGAAGGCGGAGGAGCTGGCGCCGATCATCGCCGCCGCGCTGGCAAGCCTGGATGGGGCGATCCTCGGGCAGCAGGACTTCGATCCGTCGAAGTCGACGCAGCTGGTGACGCTGGCGCCGAACAGCTACGTCGAGCTGGTGCTGGTGCCGGCGATCGTCGCGCGGCTGCGGGAGCAGGCACCGAACATGGCCGTGCGGCTGACGCCGTTCGGCACCGACTTGGCGGAGACGGGCGTGATCTCGGGTTCGACCGCGATGGTGCTCGGGCGGGTGGTCGATCCGCCGGACAACCTCGTGGTGCAGCACGTGATGGACGACGGCCTCGCCTGCATCGTGCGGCGCGGGCATCCGACGGTGGACCGCAAGATGACGCGCAAGCAGTACGAGCAGCTCAAGCACGTGAACATGCTGCCGCCGGGCCGGCTGCGCGTGGGCCTGTTTCAGGCGCTGGAGAAGCAGGGGCTGAAGCGCGAGGTGGCGGTGTCGGTGACGCACTTCCTGTCGGTGCCGGAAGTGGTCGCGGTGACCGACTACTGCGCGACGCTGCCGGCGCAGATCTGCCGCAAGCTGGCGTCGGATAAGCGATTGAGGGTGCTGCCATCGCCGGTGGACCTGGGCACCTTCCCGGTGGAGATCGCGTGGCACGTCAGGTATCGCGACGACCCGGCGCACCGGTGGTTGCGGGCGCTGGTGGCGGAGGTCGCCGCCGAGGTGGCGGCGCTGGGCGAGGTGCCGTCGGCGAAGAAGTGAGGCGCGGCTAGGATGCCGCCATGCCCGCACTCGATCCGACCCCTCCGCCTTCATGCTCGACCTCGACGGCACGCTCGTCGATACCTTGGGCGACTTCGTCGCGGTGCTGAACCGCGTGACGGCCGACATGGCCCTGCCCGCGGTTCAGCGCGACTTCGTCGAGCACACGATCGGGCAGGGGAGCGAGCACCTGATCCGCAGCGTGCTCGCCGAAGTCGGTGCTCCCCAGGAACACTACGAGCAGGCGTGGGCGCTTTACCAGCGTCACTACGAGGTGCTCAACGGCGAGCACGCCGACGTGTTCCCCGGCGTGATCGAAGGGTTGGATGCGTTGAAGGCGCTCGGCCTGCCGATGGCCTGCCTGACCAACAAGCCCGCCGCGTTCGCGCGGGAGCTGCTCAAGCGCAAGGGCTTGGACCGCTACTTCGACCGCGTCTTCGGCGGCGACGATTTCGAGCGCAAGAAGCCCGATCCGATGCCGCTGCTCAAGACCTGCGAGGCGCTCGGGTCAGCGCCCGCGACGACGTGGATGATCGGCGACTCCAGCAACGACGCCCGCGCCGCGCATGCGGCCGGCTGCCCGATCGCGCTCGTCAGCTACGGCTACAACCACGGCCAACCGATCCGCGATGTACCTGCGGAGCGCTACATCGACCGGCTCGACGAGCTGCTCGGCTGAACAGTCCCCCGAGCGGCACGTTCAGCGGCTGCTGCCCGCCGCGTTGCGGTTGCTGGTCGCTGCCGCCGCCTTGCCGCCGCCCAGCAGCGCCACCTTGAGGTCGCTGTCGGCCGGTGACTTGCCCAGCCAGATCTTCAGCAGCACGTTGAAGAAGTCCTCGCCCTTGATGGGCTCGCCAGGGATCAACTGGCCGTTGACGAAGACCACCGTGCCCGTCCCGGGGATGTAGTCCACGCCGAAGCTTTCGCCCGTCTTGAGCTTCTTCTTCTGCACGAAGATCTCCGACATGCGCAGCACGCCGACGATCGACCGGCCGAATTCCTCGCGCGTCGCGTTCTGCTCCATGCCCTTGGTGAAGAGCTTGCCCAGTTCCTCGCCGTCGATGTCGCGCAGCATCTGGATGTGCATGCGCTTCGGGCCGGTGTTGGCCAGCACGGCCTCGGGCGACGTCGCCTTCGCGTTCATGTACAGCCCGGCCGTGTAGACCTTGAAGATCGCCTTGTAGCGGATCCCCGCGCCGTTGAGCTGGAGCTTCTGGCCGGCCACCTCGACGTTGCCGTCGTACTTGACCCCGGCCAGCTCGATGGGGGCCGTGGTCGGCGCCGCGGCCGCCGCGGAAGCCGCCGGAGGCGTGGACTGGGCCGACGCCGCGATCGGCGTCAGCATCGCGGCCGCGAGCAGACCCGCGGCCATCAGGACATTGCGCTTGGACATGTGTCTCCATTCCCTCCGGAAGGATCGGTCGACTCCACGGTCGACTCTGAGGCGAAGTATCCGACAGCCATGCGAAGCCGGGCCTCCGGGAATCCTCCTGCCCATGTCGCCTGCTACACTGATCCGCACCATGTTTATCACGCGCAAGCACATCAAGGGGTCGAACGACCGGGGAGCCTGGCCCTGGCGATCCTGGTCCGACTTCACCTGAAGCCGCCTGCTGCTTGCCGCCCGCCGTCCACCCCTATCCCCCGGACGCGGGACCGTCACACTTCCTCTGCACCCTACCGTACGGGGCAGGTCCAACAGGCGACCTGAGTTAGCGCTTGCGCGCGCGTCGTGATGCCCTGCATCACCGAAACGACACGCCGCATTCGACGAGAGGTTTGACGACGTGATCACCGAACTGGAATTCCAAAGCCTGGCCGCCGACGGCTACAACCGCATCCCGCTGATCAGCGAGGCCTTCGCGGATCTCGAGACCCCGCTCTCGCTCTACCTGAAGCTCTGTGCCGGCAACGGCCCGGGCCGTCACAGCTTCCTGCTGGAATCGGTGGTCGGCGGCGAGCGCTTCGGCCGCTACTCCTTCATCGGCCTGCCCGCGCGCACCGTGTTGAAGAGCGAAGGCCCCGTCACCCGCGTGATCCGCGACGGCGCCGTGATCGAGACCCACGAGGGCGACCCGCTCGCCTTCATCGAGGCCTACCAGCAGCGCTTCAAGGTCGCGCTCCGGCCCGGCATGCCGCGCTTCTGCGGCGGCCTGGCCGGCTACTTCGGCTACGACGCCGTCCGATACATCGAGCCGCGCCTGGCCGCGTCCACGCCGCAGGGCGGTCTGCCGACGCCCGACGTGATGCTGCTGCAGTGCGAGGAACTGGCCGTCATCGACAACCTGTCGGGCAAGCTCTACCTGATCGTTTACGCCGACCCCGGCCAGCCCGAGGCCTACTTCAAGGCGAAGAAGCGTCTCACCGAGCTGAAGGACAAGCTGGGCTACTCGGTCGCCGCGCCGCGCGTCGCGCGCGCCCAGGCGCATCCGGTCGAGCGCGAGTTCGCAAAGGCCGACTTCCTGGCCTCCGTCGACAAGGCCAAGGCTTACATCGCCGCCGGCGACTGCATGCAGATCGTCTTCGGCCAGCGGCTGAAGAAGCGCTACACCGAGTCCCCGCTGAGCCTGTACCGCGCACTGCGCTCGCTGAACCCCAGCCCCTACATGTACTTCTACGACATGGGGGACTTCCAGATCGTCGGCGCCTCGCCGGAGATCCTGGTGCGCCAGGAGCAGACGCCCGACGGCCGCAAGGTCACGATCCGCCCGCTGGCCGGCACGCGTCCGCGCGGCGGCACGCCGGAGCAGGACCAGGCGCTGGAAGTCGAGCTCAAGGCCGATCCGAAGGAGCGCGCCGAGCACCTGATGCTGATCGACCTGGCCCGCAACGACACCGGCCGCATCGCGCAGACCGGCAGCGTGAAGGTGACGGACGCCTTTGCCGTCGAACGCTACTCGCACGTGATGCACATCGTCAGCAATGTCGAGGGCATCCTGAAACCCGGCGTGGGCAACATGGACGTGTTCCGCGCCAGCTTCCCGGCCGGCACGCTGTCGGGCGCGCCCAAGATCCGCGCGATGGAGATCATCGACGAGCTCGAACCCGTCAAGCGCGGCATCTACGGCGGCGCCTGCGGCTACCTGAGCTTCGGCGGCGACATGGACCTGGCCATCGCGATCCGCACCGGCATCGTCATGGACCAGGTGCTGTACGTGCAGGCGGCGGCGGGCATCGTGGCGGACTCGGTCCCCGAGCTCGAATGGAAGGAGACCGAGGCCAAGGCGCGCGCGCTGCTGCGCGCCGCGGAACTGGTCGAAGAAGGTTTCTGAAGCTGAAGTGAACGAAGGAGCAACGACATGCTGCTGATGATCGACAACTACGACAGCTTCACCTTCAACCTGGTGCAGTACTTCGCCGAACTCGGCGCCGAGGTGAAGACGGTCCGCAACGACCAGATCACGCTCGACGAGATCGCCGCGCTCAACCCGACGCATCTGGTGCTCTCGCCCGGCCCGTGTACGCCCAAGGAAGCCGGCGTCTGCGTGCCGGCGATCCAGCGCTTCATCGGCCAGTTGCCGATCCTGGGTGTGTGCCTGGGCCACCAGAGCATAGGCGCCGCGCTGGGCGGCAACATCGTCCGCGCCAAGGTGCAGATGCACGGCAAGTCCTCGACGATCACGACCGACACGCAAGGCGTCTTCAGCGGACTGCCCGACCGCTTCGACGTGATCCGCTACCACTCGCTGGCGATCGAGGAATCGACGATCCCGAAGGAGCTGGAGATCAGCGCCCGCAGCGAGGACGGCGAGATCATGGGCGTGCGTCATCGCGCGCTCGCCGGCACCGCGACGCCGCTGGAGGGCGTCCAGTTCCATCCCGAATCCATCCTCTCGGAGCACGGTCACGCGATGCTCAAGAACTTCCTGGAGTTGGCACGATGAACGAAGGCAGCAAGGCAGCAGGTCATCCCAGCGCGATCGTCGATCTGCGCAGCGATACCGTCACCCAGCCGACCGCGGGCATGCGCGCCGCCATGGCGTCCGCACCGCTGGGCGACGACGTGTTCGGCGACGACCCCAGCGTCAACGCGCTGCAGGCGGCGCTGGCGGAGCGGCTCGGCTTCGAGGCCGCGCTGTTCATGCCCACCGGCACGCAGAGCAATCTCTGCGCGTTGATGGCGCACTGCCAGCGCGGCGACGAATACATCGTCGGCCAGTTCGCCCACACCTACCGCTGGGAAGGCGGCGGCGCCGCGGTGCTGGGTTCGATCCAGCCGCAGCCGCTGAACCACGCGCCGGACGGCTCGCTGCCGCTGGCCGACATCGAAGCCAACATCAAGCCCGACGACGCGCACTTCGCGCGCACGCGGCTGCTGGCGCTCGAGAACACGATCGGCGGCAAGGTGCTGCCGATGGAGTACCTCGCCGCCGCCTCCGAACTGGCGAAGCGCCACGGCCTGTCGCGCCACCTCGACGGCGCGCGCCTGTTCAATGCGGCGGTCGCCGTCGCCGCGCGCGACGGGAGCGATCCGTACGACGCCGCGAAGCGCATCTGCTCGCACTTCGACAGCGTGTCGGTCTGCTTCTCCAAGGGCCTGGGCGCGCCGGTCGGCTCGGTGCTGTGCGGCTCGCGCGAACTCATCAAGAGCGCGCACCGCTGGCGCAAGATGCTCGGCGGCGGCATGCGCCAGGCCGGGCTGCTCGCGTCGGCGGCGCACTACGCGCTCGACCACCAGGTGAAGCGCCTGGGCGAAGACCACGCGCTGGCCAAGCGCCTCGCCGAAGGACTGCAGGGCCTGCCGGGTCTGACGGTCGAGGCGCCGCAGACCAACATCGTCTTCTGCGACGTCGACAAGGGCATCGCGGCGAAGCTGGTCGAGCATCTGAAGACCGAAGGCGTGCTCACGACCGGGCTGTACAAGCTGCGCTTCGTGACCCACCTCGACGTGGACGCCGCGGGCGTCGACCGCGCGGTCGCGGCGACGCGCCGGTTCTTCAACGCCTGAGCGGGAGATCCTCATGCCCATCACCGACAACGAGGCGCTGACCCGCGTCATCGAGCACCGCGAGATCTTCCACGACGAGATGCTGTCGCTGATGCGCCGCATCATGAGCGGCGACATCTCGCCGGTCACCGCCGCGGCTATCCTGATCGGCCTGCGCGTCAAGAAGGAGACCATCGGCGAGATCACCGCCGCCGCGCAGGTGATGCGAGAGTTCTCCGTCAAGGTGCCGATCGAGCCGGGCCCGCATCTGGTCGACGTCGTCGGCACCGGCGGCGACGGCGCGCACACCTTCAACATCTCGACCTGCTCGATGTTCGTCGCGGCCGCGGCGGGCGCGCAGGTCGCCAAGCACGGCAACCGCAGCGTCTCGTCCAAGACCGGCAGCGCGGACGTGCTGGAGGCGCTGGGCGTGACGCTGTCGCTGCCGCCGCAGGCGGTCGCGGAGTGCGTGCGCCAGACCGGCATCGGTTTCATGTTCGCGCCCAACCACCATCCGGCGATGAAGAACATCGCGCCCGTCCGCAAGGAGCTGGGCGTGCGCACGATCTTCAACATCCTGGGACCGCTGACCAACCCGGCCGACGCGCCCAACATCCTGATGGGCGTGTTCCATCCGGACCTCGTCGGCATCCAGGTCCGCGTGATGCAGCGCCTCGGCGCGCAGCACGCCGTGGTCGTCTACGGCAAGGACAACATGGACGAGATCTCGCTGGGCGCGGCGACGCTGGTCGGCGAGCTCAGGAACGGCGAGATCCGCGAGTACGAGATCCATCCCGAGGACTTCGGCATGCCGATGGTCGCGAGCCGCAACCTGCGCGTCAGCGGTCCGGAGGAGAGCCGGCAGGTGCTGCTGGGCGTGCTCGGCAACGAGCCCGGCGCGGCGCGCGACATCGTGCTGCTGAACGCCGGCGCGACGCTGTACGCGGCCAACGTGGTCGAGTCGATCGCCGACGGCATCGCGAAGGCGCGTGTCGCGATCGAGTCCGGCGCCGCGCGCGCGAAGCTGGACCAGTTCGTCGCCGAGACGCAGCGGCAGGCCGCCGCGAACGCCTGAAAAGAAAATCGTATGTCTGACATCCTGGATCGCATCAACGCCGTCAAGCGCGAGGAAGTCGCTGCCGCGTCGGCCCGCGTGCCGCTGGCCGCGCTGCGCGCCGACGCTGAATCGCGCACCGAGCCGACGCGCGGTTTCGTGAACGCGCTGCGCGCCAAGATCGACGCGGGCCGCAGTGGCGTCATCGCCGAGGTGAAGAAGGCCAGCCCGAGCAAGGGCGTGCTGCGCGAGGACTTCCGTCCCGCCGACATCGCCCGGAGCTACGAGCAGCACGGCGCGGCCTGCCTGAGCGTCCTGACCGATGCGCCGCACTTCCAGGGCTCGGTCGAGTTCCTGAAGCAGGCCCGCGCGGCCTGCGCGCTGCCGGTGCTGCGCAAGGACTTCATGATCGATCCGTACCAGGTTTACGAAGCGCGCGCGATGGGCGCGGATTGCATCCTGCTGATCGCGGCGAGCCTGGACGACGGCCTGATGGCCGAGCTCGAGGACTGCGCGCTGGGCCTCGGCCTGGACGTGCTGGTCGAGGTGCACGACGGTGCGGAGCTGGAGCGCGCGCTGCGGTTGAAGACGACTATGGTCGGCATCAACAACCGCAACCTGAAGACCTTCGAGGTCACGCTGGACACGACGCTCGGGCTGCTGAAAAACGTGCCGGCGGATCGTCTCCTGGTGACCGAGTCCGGCATTCTCGGCCCGGCCGACGTGCAGCGCATGCGCGATGCGCAGGTCAACGCTTTCCTCGTCGGCGAGGCCTTCATGCGCGCCCCCGATCCGGGCGCGGCGCTGTCGGCGCTGTTCCGCTGATGTCCGCGACGCTCAAGTCCCTCGACTGGTCGGCTGGGGACGGCTGGCAGCCGCTCATCGACGCGTGGCGCGCGGGCGCCGATGGTCAGCGCATCGAGGCGCTGCTGAAGACGCGGCTTGCTGAAGGCGCGGTGATCTACCCGCCCGATCCGCTGCGCGCGCTGCGCCTCACGCCGCTGACGAACGTCAAGGTCGTCATCGTCGGCCAGGACCCGTATCACGGGCCGGGGCAGGCGGAGGGGCTGTCGTTCTCCGTGCCGGTGGGGAGAAGCTGCCGCCGTCGCTGCGCAACATCTTCAAGGAGCTGCAGCGCGACCTGGGGCAGCAGCCGGCGATGTCGGGGCATCTCGGCGAATGGGCGCGGCGCGGCGTGCTGCTGCTCAACACCAGCCTCACCGTCGAGGACGGCGCCGCCGCCTCGCATGCGAAGAAGGGTTGGGAGTCGTTGACGGACGCGCTCATCGCGGCCACCGCGCGAGACCCGGCCCCCAAGGTCTATCTGCTGTGGGGCGCGCACGCGCAGGCGAAGGCGCCGTTGATCGAAGCCGCGGGCCATCGGCACCTCGTGCTGCAGGCCAACCACCCGTCGCCGTTGTCCGCCACGAGGGGGCCGGCGCCGTTCATCGGCTGTGGGCATTTCTCGGCTGCGAGCAACTGGCTCAAAGGGCAGGGCGTCGAGCTCGGATGGTCCTTGGATTGACCGTACTACCGCGGCCGCTGGCCTTCACCCCCACCCTCTCCCGCAAGCGGGAGAGGGAGCAAGACGGCCTCGGCATTTCCACTAGCGATGGCTCTTGATGCGGTGGCTGCCGCGCAAGGGGCGGCGGGGGCAAGAATGGCCCCAGTCGGACTCCCTCTCCCGCTTGCGGGAGAGGGGTGAGGGCCAGCGGCCTCGGCAGGCCACCTGCTGCGTGATCTTCCCGATTCTTTGCAGAGCCATAACTGGTACGTTGGTGGTCATAACCACGCAACCCCTCTGAAAGGGGCTCGGGCATCAGGGTTAAGTCCAGTGCGCTACCAATTGACGCTCTGCGTTTTTTGGTACTAAACTGGTATTAATCATGACAAGCCACCCTCTGGCGGACGCCTGGTCCGCTCCTCTGCAGCCGCGCTTCGCGGGCGTCCGCTTCCTGGTGGGAGTGGATGGCGGTGGCACCGGCACGCGGGTCCGGCTGAGCGATGTCGATGGACAGCTGCTCGGCCAGGGCTGGGCGGGACCGTCGGCGCTGGGGCAGGGCATCGCCCAGGCTTGGCGCCACATCCAGATGGCCGTGCAGGAAGCGGCGGCCAAGGCAGGCATCGACCGGCTGCCGCTCGCCGAGACCGCGATCGGCCTCGGCCTTTCCGGCGCCGGCGTCGCCTCACACGCCCAGGCCTTCGTCGCACAGCAGCCCGGCTATGCCCACATCGAACTCGTGAACGACGGCACCACGTCCGTCATCGGTGCCCATGCGGGCCGGCCCGGCGGCGTGGTCGCGGCCGGCACCGGCACGGTGGGCGAGGCGCTGCGCGCCGATGGCTCGATGGTCTGCGTCAGCGGCTGGGGCTGGATCGGCGGCGATGAAGGCAGCGGCGCGTGGCTCGGTATCCAGGCGATGCGGACCGCGCAGAAGGCGATGGACGGCCGCGTCGAGGCCGGATCGCTGGCACGTGCCGTGTGGACCGCTGCCGGCTGCCAGGACGACCAGGACCGCGACGCCATCAACGCCTGGGTCGCCCAGGCCGGCCAGCATGCGTACGCGCAACTCGCGCCGCTCGTGTTCGAACAATCGGAATCCGATCCGGCCGCCGCGGCGCTCGTCGCGCAGGCGGTCGCGGAACTGGAGCAGCTCGCGCTCGCGCTCGATCCGACGCGGCAGCTGCCGCTGTCGCTCGCGGGCAGCGTGGCGCAGCGGCTCGCCGCGCTTTTCTCAGGCAACATTCGGGCCCGTTGCGTGTCGCCCCAGGGCGACTCGGCCGACGGCGCGCTGCGGCTGGTCCGCGGCGCTCTCTCCGACCCCCGTTGAAGACGAGAAGCCCGATGAGCACCAAGCTGCCCTTCCAGTTCAAGCCCGATCCCGCCGCCGCCTCGCCGCTGTACATGCAGCTGGCCCACAAGCTGGCGCAGGCGATCCGCGAAGGGCAGTACCAGGCCGACGAGGCCCTGCCGTCGGAGCGCGTGCTCTCGGAGTCGCTCGACCTCTCGCGCGTCACCGCCCGCAAGGCGATCGACCGCCTCGTCGAACAGGGCCTGATCGTGCGCAAGCGCGGCTCCGGCAACTACATCGCCCCGAAGCTCGAGCAGCCGCTGTCGCGCCTGACCAGCTTCTCGGAAGAACTCCACCAGCGCGGCTTCAAGCCCAGCAGCCGCTGGCTGACGCGCGGCTTCGCCATGGCGGCGCCGGACGAGCAGCTCTCGCTCGGCCTGACGACCGGTCAGCGCGTCGCGCGCCTGGAACGCCTGCGCCTGGCGGACGCCGTGGTCATGGCCTATGAGCTCTCGATCCTGCCCGAGGCCGTGCTGCCCGATCCGCAGAAGGTCGAGTCCTCGCTGTACGAGCACCTCGCCCAGCACGGCGGCGCGCCGGTGCGCGCGCTGCAGCACATCCGCGCCATCAATGCCGACTCGCGTCTCGCGGGTCTGCTGCAGGTGCCGGTGGGCCAGGCGGTGCTCTTCATCACCCGCGTGGGCTACCTCGACCAGGGTCAGGCCGTGGAGCTCACCCATTCCTACTGCCGCAGCGACTACTACGACTTCGTCGCGGAGATGAGGCGAGACGGATGACGACCCAGCACATCGACGGATTCATATTGACACCCAGCGGGTTCATCCGCGGTGTGCTGGAACATGACAAGGGACGCGTCGTCCGCATCGACGGGACGCCCGCGCCGGAGTACGACGTGCGCCACGGCGCGCAGGACCTGCCGATCGTCCTCCCGGGCTTCATCGACACCCACGTCCACGGCGGCGCCGGCCGCGACACGATGGAAGGCGGCGACGCCGCCGCGCAGCTCGCCAAGCTGCATGCGAAACACGGCACCACGTCGCTGCTCGCGACGACGATGACCGCGCCGCTGGACGAGATCCGGCACGCGATGCGCGGCCTGGCCGAGCTCTGCGTCGTGCGCCCCGAGGGCGGCGCGCGCGTGCTGGGCGTGCACCTCGAAGGGCCGTACATCAATCCCGGCAAGCTCGGCGCGCAGCCGGACTTCGCCAAGGCCGCGTCGATCGCCGAGATCCGCGACCTGCACGCGATCGCGCCGATCCGCCTGATCACGCTGGCGCCGGAGCTGCCGGGACACCTCGACCTCGTCACGCAGTTGCGCGAGGCCGGCTTCCAGGTCCAGATCGGCCACTCGCTGGGCACCTATGAAGACGGCGTCGCCGCGCTCGGCCGCGGCGCCGGCGGCTTCACGCACCTGTTCAACGCGATGACGGGCCTGCACCACCGCGAGCCCGGCATGGTCGGGGCCGCGCTGGCGCACGCGCAGTACGCCGAGGTCATTCCGGACCTGCTGCATGTGCACCCCGGCGCGATCCGCGTCGCGCTGCGCAGCATCCCGCACCTGTTCTGCGTCACCGATTCGACGGCCGCGGCCGGCATGCCCGACGGCGAGTACAGCCTGGGCCGGCACCGCGTCACCAAGTGCCTGGGCGGCGTGCGTCTGCCTGACGGCACGCTGGCCGGATCGACGCTGACGATGGACCAGGCGCTGCGCAACCTGGTGTTGAAACTGGGCCTCCCGATCGAGGACGCGTCGCGGCGCGTGTCGACGAACGCGGCGGACTATTTGGGTCTGGACGACCGGGGCCGTCTGGCTCCGGGCGCCTGGGCGGATTTCGTGGTGATGGACCGTGGCTTGCAGTTGCAGTGCGTGGTCGTTGAAGGAGAAGCAATTGACCTCGCGAATGCTGGATGAGGCGCTGAGCGCGCCGCAGGTGGTGGCCCGTCAACTGGCCGCCGATCAGAACGCCTATGCCGCCCTGGGCGACGCGCTGCGCGAGCAGCCGCCGACCTCGCTGCTGACGATCGCGCGCGGCAGCTCGGACCACGCGTCGCATTACCTGGCCTACCTGCTGATGGCGCGGCTGGGCCGGCTCGTGACCTCGCTGCCGATGTCGCTGATCACGCTCTACCAGAGCAAGATCCAGAGCCAGGGGCTGGTGTCCTTCGCGTTCTCGCAATCGGGCCAGAGCCCGGACCTGGTCTCGCCGACGCAGTACTTCCGCGCCAACGGCGCGCGCACGGTCGCCTTCGTGAATGCCGACGGCTCGCCGCTGGAGGCTGCCGCCGAACACGTGTTCCGCCTGCATGCCGGCGTCGAGCAGAGCGTCGCCGCGACCAAGAGCTACATCGCGCAGCTGGTGGCGGGCGCGCGCGTCGTCGCCGCCTGGCAGGGTGACGAGCACCTGTCGGCCGCGTTGCAGACACTGCCGCAGGCGATGGAGCAGGCCGCGAAGCAGCGCTGGGACGTGGCGGTGGACGTGCTCAAGGGCGCGGACAAGCTGTTCGTCATCGGTCGTGGCACTTCGCTGCCGATCGCGCTGGAGGCGGCGCTGAAGTTCAAGGAAACCTGCGGCATCCAGGCCGAGGCCTTCTCCGGCGCGGAAGTGAAACACGGTCCGATGGCGCTGGTGGACGAGGGCTATCCGCTGCTGGTCTTCGCACCGCGCGGTCCCGCCCAGGCCGGACTGCTGGCGCTGGCTGAAGAGATGCGTGGCCGCGGCGCGCGCGTGCTGCTGGCGGCGCCGGAAGGCACGCCGGGCGCCGAGCTGCCGCTGACCTGCACCGGCAACGAGGACCTGGATCCGATCACGGCGGTGCAGAGCTTCTATCCGATGGTCGAGGCGCTGGCGCAGGCGCGGGGTCTGAACCCCGACCAGCCGCGGCATCTGGCCAAGGTCACCAAGACGCATTGATCGCGCATGCGCGGATCCGTTGATCGCGGATCCGCGTTTCGGCGCAGAAGCGCTTCGGCGCATTGATTGCAAGTTGATTCCCACCCCCAGCCATCGACCCGCGGGCCAGGCAGAAGAGAGCGACATGAGCGACACAGCATTCCATCCGGGCCGGCTGGTGATGGTGGACATCCAGGGCAAGACGCTGGATGCGACGACCGCGGCCTTCCTGCGCGACAACAGGATCCGGGCGGTGTGCCTGTTCCGCAAGAACCTGGGCACCGAGGCGGAGGTCCGTCAGCTCACGCGCGACCTGCGCGAAGCGATGGGCGCGGATGCGCTGATCGGGCTGGACCAGGAGGGCGGCTCCGTCGTGCGCGCGACCTTCCTGCCGCAGCCGCCGTCGGCGATGGCGCTGGGCGCGGCGGGCGACGAGGGGCTGGCCGAGCAGGTCGGCGCGGCGGTGGCGCGCGGCCTGCGCGGCATCGGGATCAACTGGAACTTCGCGCCGGTCACCGACATCAACAACAACCCGGCGAATCCGGTGATCGCCGAGCGCAGCTTCGGCGAGACCGCGGACACCGTCACGCGCCTGGCCGGCGCGTGGATGAAGGGCTCGATGGCGGCGGGCGTGGCCTGCTGCATCAAGCACTTCCCGGGTCACGGCGACACGCATGTCGACTCGCACCTGGACCTGCCGACGGTCGAGAAGTCCCGCGCCGAGCTGGACGCGCTCGAGCTCAAGCCCTTCCAGGCGCTGCGCGACGTGGCGCCGTCGATCATGACGGCGCACATCGTCTATCCGAAGATCGACCCGCAGTACCCGGCGACGCTGTCGAAGACGATCCTGGGCGGCATCCTGCGCGACGAGTACGGCTACGACGGCGTCGTCATCACCGACGCGCTGATGATGAAGGCCATCGCCGAACGCTACGGCTACGCGAAGGCGGCGGTGCTGGCGATCAACGCCGGCGCCGACATGATCCTGGCGCAGGGCTCGCTGGACGAGCAGGCGCAGGCGATCCACGCGCTGCAGGATGCGTTGACGCGCGGCGGCTTGAGCGTCGGGCGCGGCCGTCAGGCCGAAGCGCGACTGGACAAGCTGGCGCGCGACTTCCCGGTCCGCTTCGACGACTACCAGGGCGCGCCGCGCGAGGCCGACGACGTGCTGATGCGCCGCGCCTGGGCCGCGGGACTGAGCGCGCTGCGCGGCGCCAAGCCGCCGGCGGCCGACCGGCCGATCCGCGTGCTGGTGCAGGACGAGGTGCCGACCGACGGCGTGTCCGAAGCCGGCCCGACCGGCGCCCAGGTGCGCGCGCTGTTCGAAGGCTACGGCGACGTCGAGTTCGTCTCGCTCGGCGACATCGCGGCGCTGGACTGGGCCGCCGTGCCGGCCGACGGCCGCTTCACGATCGTGGCCTCGACGCACCGGGCGCGCTACGGCGCCAACGCCGCCGCATGGCGGCCGGACCTGCATCTGGTGCTGTGGAATCCGTTCCAGGCGCTGGATGTCTCGGCACCGACGGTGATCAGCTGGGGCTACGCCGACGGCGCGCTGGGCGCGCTCGGCGCCTGGCTGCAAGGCCGCGGCGAGGCCGGCGGCCAGTCGCCGGTCACGCTGGATTGAAGCCGGCCCAGGCCGCCCCGCACAGCACCGCACCGAGGTCCTCCCCCATGAGCTCTTCGAAGACTTCCCCGCCGCCGGAACGCGCGGCGACCGCAGCCCCATCCGCTGGGTGTCCAGCCTGTACTTCGTGCAGGGCATGCAGTTCTTCGTCGTCATGCTGATCGCCGGCCTGATGTTCAAGAACATGGGCGTCGCCAACGACCAGATCGCGCGATGGACCGGCCTGCTCGGCCTCGCTTGGGCGATGAAATGGTTGTGGAGCCCATTCCTGGAGCTGGCGCGCAGCAAGAAGCTGATCGTCGTGGCAGGTCAGTACACCGGTGCTGCGGGCCTCGCGCTCATGGTCGTGGCGCTGCAGCTTCCGATGTGGTTTGCGGCCAGCGTCGCGGTGCTGTTCCTGCTCGCCTATGCGTCGGCCACGCATGACATCGCCTGTGATGGGCTCTACATGTCCGCACTCGACGACAAGCAGCAGGCGGCCTTTGCGGGCTGGCAGGGCGCTTTCTTCAATGCGTCGAAGTTCCTGACGCTGGGCGGCCTGCTGGTGCTGGCGGGCCATCTGGAACGCGGCATCGGCGTGATGAATGCCTGGTCGGTGATCTTCGGGCTGCTGGCGGTGCTGTTGTTCCTGCTGGCCACCTACAACGCTTACGCGTTGCCAGGCACGTTGAACACCGAACATCGGGACCTTACTGTCGCCGGCATCGGCGAAACGTTGCGCGAGGTCGTCGCCGATCTTCTCAACAAGCCGGGCATCGCGCTGATGATCTTGTTCATCGTGATGTTCCGATTCGCCGAGGGGCAGGTGCAGACGATAGGCCCGTTGTTCCTGATCGAACCGCGTGAAAAAGGCGGCCTGGGGTTGACGACAGAGCAGGTGGGCGGCATCTACGGCACGGTGGGAACGGCGGCCTTTCTTGTCGGCAGCATCGCCGGTGGCTACTTCACCAGCTGGCTGAGCCTGCGCCGCGCGATGCCCGTGCTGATCGTCGCGATGGCGGTACCGAACGCGACCTTCTACTACCTTGCGGTCACGATGCCGTCCGACCTCTGGCATGTCGGTGTCGCGGTCGCCGTCGAGATGTTGGGCTACGGGTTCGGCTTCGTCGGGATGATCCTTTACATCATGCAGGTCGTGGCGCCGGGTAGGTTCCAAACTGCCCACTATGCGATTGGATCCGGGGTCATGCAGCTGGGCTTCATCCTGTCCAAGACGATCAGCGGCGACATCCAGATCGCCATGGGCTACGAGCACTTCTTTCTGTGGACGATTGGCTGCGGCGCGCCGGCGCTGATCCTGCTGATGTTCATTCGCATGCCCGGAAAGAAGCACGGCGCATCTTCGTCCTCGTCGGCAGGTGCGGCGGAACCGGTGGAGCGTGTCGTATGAAAGCCTGGTTCGCAGTGACCTTGGCCGTCGCGTCCTTGTCCGCGCATGCCGGCAAGGCGCCCCAGTTCTTCTTCGACGACTTCAGCTACGCCGACACGGCGGCGATGTTCCAGCAAGGGTGGACGGCGCGCAGCGCGGCCGGGCATCCGGGATTGCCTGGCGCGCGCTGGGCGCCGGAGGCGCTGAGCCTCGTCGACGGCAAGCTGCGTCTGCGCGGCACGACCGACGGCACCGGCGCGGGCACGACGCAGGTGCAGGTGTGCCACCAGCGCAAATACCTGGCCGGCACCTACGCCGCGCGCGTGCGCTTCAGCGATCAGCCGGTGAGCGGCGCCGACGGCGATCCGGTGATCCAGACCTTCTACGTGGTGAGCCCGCTGAAGCACGACTTCGATCCCGAGTTCAGCGAGCTGGATTGGGAATACCTGCCCAACGGCGGCTGGGGCAGCGAGAAGACGCGGATCTACGGCATCACCTGGCAGACGGTGCGGCTGGACCCCTGGCTCGCCTTCAACCAGCAGCATGAGGAATTCGGCCCTTTGGGCGCGCCGGGCAAGGACTGGCACACGCTGGTGATGCAGGTCGCCGACGGCCGCACGCATTGGTTCATCGATGGCCGCAAGGTCGACGATCACGGCGGGCGGAACTATCCGGTGGTGCCGATGTCGATCAACTTCAACCTGTGGTTCTCGCCGGAAGGCCCGCTGCCGCAGGGGCCTGCGGGTGGCCCGCCGCGCGTGTACGAAGAGGACGTCGACTGGGTCTTCCATGCGAAGGACACGGTATTGAGTCCAGCCGCGGTGGAGGCGCAGGTGAAGCGCTGGCGTGCCGGCGGCGTTGCGCGTCTCGACCAGGTGCCGGCCGGCGAGCCGGCGCTCGAGAGCCGCTGCGACTTCTGATCCTTCCGACCTGTTTCCCATGAACGCTCCCTCGAAACGCATCGCGTCGGTCGACGCGCTGCGCGGCCTGGCCGTGGCCGCGATGCTGCTGGTCAACAACCCCGGCGATTGGGGCTACGTCTACGCGCCGCTGGAGCACGCGGCCTGGAACGGCTGGACGCCGACGGACCTCGTGTTCCCGTTCTTCCTGTTCATCGTGGGCGTGTCACTGTCCCTCGCGATGGGCGCGCGGATCGAGGCGGGCGGCGGTGACGCGCTGCGCGGCACGGTGATCAAGCGCGGGTTGCGCATCCTGGTGCTCGGGCTGGTGCTGCACGCGCTGGCCTGGTGGCTGATGGGCAAGCCGGCCTTGCGCATTCCCGGCGTGCTGCAGCGCATCGGCCTGTGTTTCGCCTTCACCGGATTGATCGCCATCCAGTGGCGGGCGACCGGGCAACGTCTGTGGATCGCCGCATTGCTCCTCGGCTACGGCGCGTTGCTGCTCTGGGGTGGACCGCTCGACAAGGTCGGCAACATCGCCAGCCGCGTCGATGCGTGGTTGTTGGGGCCGCATGGGTATGAGTGGGATCCGGTCACCGGTCTCGGCCATGATCCCGAAGGCATCGTTGCCACGCTGGGCGCGCTCGCAACGACGTTGCTCGGCTGGCGCTGCGGCGAAGCGCTGCGCACCGGCGCGCTGAAGCAGCTCGCGACCATCGGACTCACGGCCGCGGCGGCGGGCTTCGCGCTCGATGCGATCGGCCTGATGCCGATCAACAAGAACCTGTGGACGCCGTCGTTCGTGCTCTTCACCGGGGGACTCGCCGCATTGGCGCTGCTCGGCGCGCACGGACTGATCGATCGCCTCGGCTGGCCGCCACTGTTCCGCAGCTTCGGCGTCAATGCGATTGCCGCGTACGCCGGCGCGTGGATGTGTACGGTGCTCCTCGCGGGCTTCGGTTGGATGGCACCGCTCTATGCGCACGGGTTCGGCTGGCTGGAGCCGATCGTCGGACCGTATGGGCGCTCGCTGGCGTTTGCGCTGGTGTTCGTCGCCGTGTGGTGGGCGATCGTGCGTGAGCTCGACCGGCGCCGCTGGTATTGGAAGATCTGAGCGGGCTGCACCCTCACAATACCGCTCCATGAGCCCGGAGACCTTCGCCATTCGCATGCCGCCCGACATCCGCTCGGTGCGGGTCGGCGAGCACCCGGTCGTCGTCATCGACGATTTCATGGCGCATCCGCAGGAGCTGGTCGAGGCGGCCAGTCAAGCCCGCTTCGAGCGCTGCCCGGGCGCTGACGAGCGCAAGGGCTATCCAGGGCTGCGAGCGCCGGTGCCTGCGGCCTATACCGAGCGCCTGACCGAGCTGCTGGACCCGCTGATCCGGCTGAACTTCGGCGTTCCCGAGGCATTGCCGCTGCGCAAGTCGCCGTGCGCCTTCTCGCTGACGACGGTGGCCCCCGAGGACCTGGGACCCCTGCAGCGGGTGCCGCATTTCGATGCCAGCACGCCGCACTTCATGGCCGTGATGCTCTACCTCTGCGACGAGCGCCATGGGGGCACCGCCTTCTACCGCCACAAGGCCAGCGGCCTGCAGCAGATCACCGCTGATCAGCGCGAACGTTACGGCGACCTGATCTATGCGGAGATGGCGCGCTGCCCGGCACCGCCGCGCTATTTCACCGACTCGGACGACTGCTTCGAGCTGCTGGGCATGCTGCCGGCGCGATTCAACCGCCTGGTGGCCTACCGGGGCAGCCTGCTGCATTCGGCCATCGTCAACCCGGCGCTGGGGCTCAGCAGCGACCCGCGCCGGGGCCGGCTGACCATCACCACCTTCTACGACTTCTAGCGCACGAGCGCCACCGGCCGGCGGACAAGGCGCCTCCCGTTGGCGCGGCGGCCCGGTCCCCGCGGCGCAATGAAAAAGCCCGGCGGCTGCCGGGCTTTCGGGGTGACGCCGTTGCGTCGGTCAGAACTTGGCGCTCAGGCCCAGCTTGTAGGTGGTCTCGCCCTTGAAGCTCCAGGCCGGGTAGCCGGCGCGCAGCGGGTCCTTGACGGCGGTGTTGGAGGCCGCGGCGGCACCGTACTGGACGTCGTCTTCCTTGGTCAGGTTGATCGCCTCGAACGACAGCCGCAGGTTCTTGGTGATGTTCCAGCCCACGCTGGCGTCCAGCGTGCCGTAGTCATCGTGCATGCGGTTGCCGTACCAGAACGCGCCTTCGCGGATCATGTACTTCGAGCGCCAGTTGTAGGCCAGACGGGCGAAGTACTGCTCGTTCTCGAAGTAGCCGACCAGGTTCACGTTGTGCTTGGAGGACTGGGTGAACACGCTCAGCTGGTCCAGGTAGCTGCTGGCCGGCGCATTGCCTTCGGTGTAGGTGTAGTTGCCCTGCGCGCCGAAGCCGTTGCCGAAGGCGTGGTTGGCCTGCAGCTCCACCCCGCGGATCTTGCCGCCGCCGGCGTTCTGGAAGCTCTGCACCGTCCAGTTGTCGACGCCGGTCTTGGGGTCGACCAGCCCGACCTTCTGGTTCGGCGTGGCGTTGGCGACGACGAAGTTGGAGATGTCCTTGACGAAGTAGGTCGCCGACATCATGTTGCCGCGGCCGTAGTAGTACTCCAGGCCGATGTCGGCCTGGCTCGACTTCATCGGCTTGAGGCCGATGTTGCCGATGGTCCAGGTCTCGTTGCCGTTGCGGTCGTCGTTGTAGCCGGACACCGTCACGCCGAACATGTTGGCGAAGTTCGGGCGGGTGATGGCCTGCGAGGCGGTGGCCCGCAGCACCAGGTTGCTCTTCAGGTCGAAGGCCAGGTTGATGCTCGGCAGCACGTCGTTGTAGGACGACTTGGTCGACGTGGTGGTCGTCGCCCAGTTCTGGTTGCCGGCGTACTGGTCGGCCGGGGTCACGCCGTCGAACTTGTAGCCGGTGCTGGTGGCCTTGGTGGAGATGTAGCGCACGCCGAAATTGCCGCGCAGGCCTTGGGTGTCGAACTCGAACATGCCGTAGACCGAACGGTTCTTCTCGTTCAGCTCGCCATAGCCGGAGCGGTCCTCGACCCAGCCGGCGATGTTCCGGTTGGTGTTGTCCAGCATCGCACCGATGTTGGCGCGCGGCACCGTCCAGCCGCCGACGTTCACCGAGCCGTCGAACAGGCTGGCGGTGTTGACCGGCGTGATCGTCGCGTTCCAGATCGGACGGAAGCTGCGCTTCTCGAAGGTGTGGTCGGCAAAGCGCACGCCCGTCTTGAAGGCGTTGATGACGCCCCAGTCCAGGTCGAAGGTGGCGTCGAGCTGGCCGAACTTTTCCTTGTCCTTGTTGGGGCCGGCGGAGGTGGCCCAGGTTTCCGGCGACATCTGCGCCGGCAGGGCGCCGATGCCCCAGGACTGGTTGTTGCTCGGGTTGATGCTGATCTGCTTGCCGGTGGCGTCGATCGTGCCCTGCCAGTTCGGCCGCGTGAAGGGGCCGGTGGCGCCACCGAAGGCACCTGTCTGGTAGTTGGTGGTGGCCGAGGTGCCGCCGTCCGCCTTGGTCGTGCCGACGACGAGGTCGAACTTGGCGCTGCCGAGGGTGTAGTGGGCGTCGGCCACGGCGCTTTCCGAGTCCATGCTGGCGCCGCGCGCCCAGACCTGGAAGAACTTGTTCGACAGCGGGTTGGCCGCCGTGGTCGTGCTATGCAGGCAGATGCCGTCCGGGTTGAAGGGATCGGACTTGACCTCGGTATTGCGCTTGTCGCAATTCTGGTCATGCATCAGGTAATCGCTGGCGTTGGAGCTGTCGGAATCCAGCTTCAGCTTCAGCAGGTTCAGGCCGACTTCGAAGCCCTCGACCGGGCGCGCCTGCAGGGCGACGTTGAGCGAGGTGCGCTTGCGCTCCGCCACGAAGGCGGTGGGGGCCACGTCGCCGTTCCAGCGGCTGTCGGCCTCGACACCGCGGCGGATGTAGTCGCCCTTGGACAGGCCGGCGGCGATCAGCGCGCCAAAGGTGCGGCCCTCGTTGCGCCAGCTGTACAGGCCGGAGACTTCCTTCTCCGAGTCGCTGATGGTGCCGTCGCCGTAGCGCACGCTGCCGAAGACCGTGTTCGCCTTCAGGTCCAGGGGCTTGCGGGTCTTGACGATCACCGTGCCGCCGATGCCGCCTTCGGTCAGGTTGGCCTGCGAGGACTTGTAGACCTCCATGCCGCCGATCATTTCGGAGGGCAGCAGCGAATAGTTGAACGAACGGTCGATGTCCATCTGGTCATACCAGCCTGTGGACGCGACGGTCTGACCGTTCAGCGTGGTGTACGTCATCTGCGGGTCCGTGCCGCGGATCGACACCGAGGCGCCTTGGCCGAACGCGCGGCCCACCGAAATGCCGGGGATGCGGCCCAGGGCCTGGCCGACGTCGGAATCGGGGAGCTTGCCCACGTCTTCGGCGGTCACGGCGTCCACGACGGCGCTGGCGTTCTTCTTGATGTTGGCCGCCGATTCCAGCGACGCGCGGATGCCGGTAACCACCACCTGGTCCAGCTGCGTGTTGTCGTCTTTTTCTGTTCCTGCGCCTGCACGGCGAATGCCGCGCTCAGCAGCGCCAGCGTCACCGCCGCCGCGATTGGGGTCTTGTTGACCTTCATGATGAACTGCTCCTCGAGTGGCCAGGGAGTTGTGGCCGTGATGAAGACTTGGCACCTGAAATCACGACACCCTTCGGCGGAGTGGCATGCAGCTGGCGCCCCCGATACACCTCAATGCAACCAATGCCATGCCACTATAACGAGCGGTAAAGCCACTTTGCTACCAGTTTCAGGCCGGTGTTTTCCCTGCTGTGGCATCGCCGCGACCCGCATGGACAGCGGTGTCTGGGTACGCAGTCACCTGCGCGGCACGTCCGCGCCGCAAGGGGCGCTCATGAGACCACTTGGTCGCAGATTGGTATTAATAGTGGTCCGTTCCGCAGCGTGATGGTGCGTGCGCTGGGCCACATTCAGGAGAGCGGGCTGGTGGCGTTCGAGCGAATGTGTCCACGCCAAGCCGGAGAGCGCCAATCGCACGCGAGCAGCTTTCGACGCAATTTTTGTTTGCGCCAAAAAATAACGGTGCTATAGTCGTGGGCTTGCCTTGGAGGGGTGGCCGAGTGGTTAAAGGCAGCAGACTGTAAATCTGCCCGCTAACGCGTACGCTGGTTCGAATCCAGCCTCCTCCACCAAGGCAGACCAATGCAAGAGCAACGAAGCGGGTGATCGTCACCCGCTTCGCGGTTCGAGCGGTTGGGATTGGAAAACTCCCGGGCGGGAGTAGTTCAATGGTAGAACCTTAGCCTTCCAAGCTAATGACACGGGTTCGATTCCCGTTTCCCGCTCCATCGGAAGTTATAGGTATCGTGTCGAGATATCGACACAGGTTTGCTGATAAGGTCATCAATCCTGTGTCGATGCCCATGTGGCTCAGTGGTAGAGCACTCCCTTGGTAAGGGAGAGGTCGCGCGTTCGATCCGCGCCATGGGCACCACAACTCTTCTATCCCGTTTCTTGATTGATCTGATCGCCAGGAGCGCATGATGGCAAAAGGCAAGTTTGAACGTACCAAGCCGCACGTGAACGTGGGCACGATTGGCCACGTTGACCATGGCAAGACCACGCTGACGGCCGCGATCGCGACCGTGCTGTCGAAGAAGTTCGGCGGCGAAGCCAAGGCGTACGACCAGATCGACGCGGCGCCGGAAGAAAAGGCGCGTGGCATCACGATCAACACCGCGCACGTCGAGTACGAGACGGCCAACCGCCACTACGCGCACGTTGACTGCCCGGGCCACGCTGACTATGTGAAGAACATGATCACGGGCGCGGCCCAGATGGACGGCGCGATCCTGGTGTGCTCGGCCGCTGACGGCCCGATGCCCCAGACCCGCGAGCACATTCTGCTGGCGCGTCAGGTCGGTGTGAAGTTCATCATCGTCTTCCTGAACAAGTGCGACATGGTGGACGACGCCGAGTTGCTGGAGCTGGTGGAAATGGAAGTCCGCGAGCTGCTGAGCAAGTACGACTTCCCCGGCGACGACACCCCGATCATCAAGGGTTCGGCCAAGCTGGCGCTGGAAGGCGACACGGGCGACCTGGGCGAGCAGGCCATCATGCGCCTGGCTGACGCGCTGGACACCTACATCCCCCAGCCGGACCGTGCCGTTGACGGCGCGTTCCTGCTGCCGGTGGAAGACGTGTTCTCGATCTCGGGCCGCGGCACCGTGGTGACGGGTCGCGTCGAGCGCGGCATCATCAAGGTCGGCGAGGAAATCGAGATCGTCGGTATCCGCGAAGTCCAGAAGACGACCGTGACCGGCGTGGAAATGTTCCGCAAGCTGCTGGACCAGGGTCAAGCCGGCGACAACGTCGGTATCCTGCTGCGCGGCACCAAGCGTGAAGACGTCGAGCGCGGCCAAGTGCTGGCCAAGCCCGGCTCGATCAAGCCGCACACCCACTTCACCGCTGAGATCTATGTTCTGAGCAAGGAAGAGGGCGGCCGTCACACCCCGTTCTTCAACAACTACCGTCCCCAGTTCTACTTCCGCACGACGGACGTGACCGGTGCCGTGGAGCTGCCGAAGGACAAGGAAATGGTCATGCCTGGCGACAACGTCAGCATCACCGTGAAGCTGATCGCTCCGATCGCCATGGAGCAGGGTCTGCGCTTCGCCATCCGTGAAGGCGGTCGTACCGTCGGCTCGGGCGTCGTGGCGACGATCATCGAGTAATTCAGTCAGAGACCACAGGGGCATAGCTCAATTGGCAGAGCGTCGGTCTCCAAAACCGAAGGTTGGGGGTTCGAGACCCTCTGCCCCTGCCAACGATCAGCGATAAGCGAACGTTGGTCCTAGTGGTCAAGCCAAGCCCGCGGGAGTCATCTCGGCGGGCTTTGGTGCTGGTGGATCCGCCCAAATGTTTGGGTGGATGAAGGCCGCGACACAGCGTCGTGGCACGGAAGTGAGTTCAATGTCCAATCCTCAAGTCGAAACCGTCACGACGGGCGCCGACAAGGTCAAGCTGGCCGGTGCCGTGGTGCTGCTGGTCGCGGCGATCGTGGCGTTCTATGTGCTGAGCAAGCAAGGCCCGTGGGTGCAGTGGGGCGCCCTGCTGGCGCTGCTGGCTGCTGCCGTGGCCGCGTTCTTCACGTCGGAGTCCGGCAAGTCGCTGATCGCCTACGGTCAGGATTCGATCAAGGAAGTGGGCAAGGTGGTCTGGCCGACCCGCAAGGAAGCCGGCCAGATGACGTTGTACGTGTTCGTGTTCGTCGTGGTGATGGCGCTGTTCCTGTGGCTCACCGACAAGACGCTGGAGTGGGTGTTCTACGACCTGATCCTGGGTTGGAAGCGCTGAGCGAGAACGGATAGGGACCAAGATGAGCGAAGATCAAAACGTCGTTGCGACCGAGTCGACCGCGCCCGCTGGCCCGGCCAAGCGCTGGTACGTCGTCCACGCCTACTCCGGCATGGAGAAGGCGGTGGAGCGCAACCTGCGTGAACGCATCGATCGCGCCGGCATGCAGGACAAGTTCGGCCGCATCCTGGTGCCGACCGAAGAAGTCGTCGAGCTGAAGAACGGCAAGAAGGCCGTGACCGAGCGCCGCTTCTTCCCGGGCTACGTGCTGGTCGAGATGTTCATGGACGACGACAGCTGGCATCTGGTCAAGCACACGTCCAAGGTCACCGGCTTCGTCGGTGGCGCGAAGAACCGCCCGGCGCCGATCTCGGAAGCCGAGGTCATGAAGATCGTCAACCAGATGCAAGAGGGCGTGGACAAGCCGCGTCCCAAGGTCGAGTGGATCGTCGGCGAGGTCGTCCGCGTCAAGGAGGGCCCGTTCACCGACTTCAACGGCAGCATCGAGGAAGTCAACTACGACAAGTCGAAGCTGCGCGTCTCGGTCACGATCTTTGGCCGTGCGACCCCCGTCGAACTGGACTTCGCCCAGGTCGAGAAGGTCTGATCGCGCAAGAAGCGTCATGGCGGCCTCGGCCGCCATCGGTCGTTTCAGGAATATGGGCTTGAAGGTGCCCGACGGCGCAAGCCGGCACCACCTTCCGTGACCAGTCCGCAACGAGAGGCGGACAAGAGGAGCAAGGGTAAGTCTCTGACCAGCCCCTTGCGTTAGCACTCAGGCGATGCGGCGAGGCCGTCGCTTTGCCATCAGGAGAAAACATGGCCAAGAAGATTGTCGGCTACATCAAGCTGCAAATCCCGGCTGGCAAGGCGAACCCGTCGCCTCCGGTCGGTCCCGCGCTGGGTCAGCGTGGTCTGAACATCATGGAATTCTGCAAGGCGTTCAACGCCCAGACGCAGAGCTATGAGCCAGGCCTCAAGCTGCCCGTCGTGATCACCGCCTTCGCGGACAAGAGCTTCACCTTCATCATCAAGTCGCCCCCGGCGACCGTGCTGATCAAGAAGGCAGCCAAGATCGACAAGGGCTCGCAGCGCCCCCATCTGGACAAGGTCGGCAAGCTGACCCGCGCCCAGCTGGAAGAGATCGCCAAGACCAAGCAGAAGGACCTGACGGCCGCCGACATGGATGCCGCTGTCCGTACCATCGCCGGCTCCGCCCGCTCGATGGGCATCATCGTGGAAGGTGTCTGACATGGCCAAGCTGACCAAGCGTCAACAAGCCCTGCAGGGCAAGGTGGAATCGACCAAGCTGTACGCGTTGTCCGACGCGCTCAACCTGGTCAAGGAATGCGCCACCGCCAAGTTCGATGAAGCCATCGACGTGTCGATCCAGCTGGGCGTCGACGCCAAGAAGTCGGACCAGGTGGTCCGTGGCGCCGTCGTGATGCCCAACGGCATCGGCAAGACCACGCGCGTCGCCGTGTTCGCCCAAGGCGCCAAGGCTGAAGAAGCCAAGGCCGCCGGCGCCGACGTCGTCGGCATGGAAGACCTGGCCGAGCGCGTCAAGGCGGGCGACATGCCCTTCGACGTCGTGATCGCTTCGCCGGACACCATGCGTGTCGTCGGTACCCTGGGTCAGATCCTGGGCCCGCGCGGCCTGATGCCGAACCCGAAGGTCGGCACCGTGACCCCGGACGTCGCCACCGCCGTCAAGAACGCCAAGGCTGGTCAAGTCCAGTTCCGCGTCGACAAGGCCGGCATCATCCACGGCACGATCGGCCGTCGCTCGTTCGACACCGACAAGCTGGAAGGCAACCTGCGCGCGCTGATCGAAGCCCTGAACAAGGCCAAGCCGGCCTCGAGCAAGGGCATCTACCTGCGCAAGATCGCTGTCTCGTCGACGATGGGCGTTGGTGCCCGCGTGGACGTCGGCACGGTCAACGCCGCGGCCGCCGCCTAAGCAGCATTCAATTGAGGCGTCGCGCGAGTCTGGCGTGATGCTGATGAATTGGTGGGCTGGCTGGAGCTTTTCCAGCCAGGTCATCCAAGACCGCTGGCGAGAGATCCCGCAGTTCTGGGGAGATCGCTTAATCGGAGGCTCCGGCCTCCAGCCAGCGCAGATGGCGGTCCCGCTGAAAGGATTCGAATCGCGATGCGTCGCGATGGGTTCCTGACAGGAGGTCGCTGATTCCGGTGCCCGAGAGGCGGTGGTCAAACATCGCGTCGAGGGCGAAATGTGAGGAGTAGACCTTGAGTCTCAATCGCAACGAGAAAGCAGCCGTCGTGTCCGACGTGGCAGCGCAAGCCGCCAAGTCCCAGACGCTGGCGTTAGCTGAGTATCGTGGCCTCACCGTTGAAGCCCTGAACAAGCTGCGCGTCACCGCGCGTGCCCAAGGCGTGTACCTTCATGTCCTGAAGAACACCCTGGCACGTCGTGCTGTCGCCGGCACCTCGTTCGAGGCTGCAACGGACGCCATGGTCGGCCCGCTGATCTACGGCTTTTCCGAAGACGCTGTCGCGGCTGCCAAAGTCATCGCTGACTTTGCCAAGACCAACGACAAGCTCGTCATCAAGGGTGGTGCCTACGGCGGCAAGGCTCTGGACGTCAATGGCGTGAAGGCGCTGGCGGCTGTCCCGAGCAAGGAAGTCCTGCTGTCGCAGATCGCCGGCCTGCTCAAGTCGCCGGTGCAACGCACCGCGGCCGTGCTGGCTGCCCTGGCTCAGCAGAAGGGTGGCGGCGCCGAAGCCGTTGCCGAAGAAGCTCCCGCCGCGGCCTGATCGACGCTGCATTCGCGCATTCAAATCTCTCTGTATTTAGGAACCTATCATGGCATTCGACAAAGACGCTTTCCTGGCTGCCCTGGACAGCATGACCGTTCTGGAACTGAACGACCTGGTCAAGGCGATTGAAGAGAAGTTCGGCGTGTCCGCCGCTTCGATGGCCGCTCCGGCTGCTGGTGGCGCTGCCGCCGGTGGCGCTGCCGCCGCTGAAGAAAAGACCGAGTTCACCGTCGTCCTGACCGACGCCGGCGCTCAGAAGGTCTCGGTCATCAAGGCCGTTCGCGAAATCACCGGCCTGGGCCTGAAGGAAGCCAAGGACCTGGTCGACGGCGCTCCGAAGCCCGTCAAGGAAGGCATCGCCAAGGCCGACGCCGAAGCCGCCAAGAAGAAGCTGGAAGAAGCCGGCGCCAAGGTCGAACTCAAGTAAGACCTTGTGGGGATCCGGTGACCTGTTCACCGGGTTCCGCACCGCGAGAGGGGTGGTCCCATGGGGCCTCCCCTTTCCTCGTTTCAGGGTTTGTCCTGGGACGGTTTCGGTTGACAAAGTGCAATCGAAAGCATCGTGCTGTATCATGCACGGTTCTTTCGAGTGTTCTCTGATCCGACTGCAGAGAACGGTTTGGTCGGACCGCGGTCAAGCCGTGCGTCACGCGTGGGGTGCAACGCCCTCCGTGCCGTTCGGTGATCGGGGTTGTCCGCCAGCGGTTGGTAGTGGCCAACCACCAAGCTTCGTGGTGCAACGCCCGAACAGCCAGTCGCCGACGCAGCACGCCTCCAGGCCAGGGGCGCGCTCGACACGGAGTCTTTATGGCGCAAGCAACCCCCTACAGCTACACCGAGCGCAAGCGTATCCGCAAGAGCTTCGGCAAGCGCGTGAGCGTGCTCAACGTTCCGTATCTGCTGACGATGCAGAAGGAGTCGTATGTCGACTTCCTGCAGAAGGATGTCGCTCCCCTGAAGCGCAAACCGGAAGGCCTGCAAGCGGCGTTCCTCTCCACCTTCCCGATCACGTCGCACAACGGGTTCGTGGAAATGAAGTTCCTCGAATTCAACATCGCCAAGCCGCCGTTCGACGTTCGCGAATGCCAGCAGCGCGGTCTGACCTTCGCCGCGGCTGTCCGCGCGAAGCTGCAGATGATCATCTACGACCGGGAAAGCCCGCAGCCGAAGACGGTCAAGGAGATCAAGGAGCAAGAGGTCTACATGGGCGAAGTGCCGCTCATGACCGACTACGGCTCGTTCATCATCAACGGCACCGAGCGCGTCATCGTCTCGCAGCTGCACCGTTCGCCCGGCGTGTTCTTCGAGCACGACAAGGGCAAGACGCATTCGTCCGGCAAGCTGCTGTTCTCGGCCCGCATCATTCCGTATCGCGGCTCGTGGCTGGACTTCGAGTTCGACCCGAAGGACATCCTGTACTTCCGCGTCGACCGCCGCCGCAAGATGCCGGTCACGATCCTGCTCAAGGCCATCGGCCTGAATCCCGAGCAGATCCTGGCGCACTTCTTCGTCTTCGACAATTTCCGCCTGATGGACTCGGGCGCCCAGATGGAGTTCGTGGCCGAACGCCTGAAGGGTGAAGTCGCGCGTTTCGACATCACAGACAAGAGCGGCAACGTGCTGGTCGAGAAGGACAAGCGCATCACCGCCCGTCACGTGCGTCAGCTGGAGCAGTCCGGCACGCAGCATGTGACCGTGCCGGAAGACTTCCTGCTCGGCCGCGTGCTGGCCAAGAACATGGTCGACCCGGACACGGGCGAGATCATCGCCAAGGCCAACGATGAACTGACCGACTCGCTGCTGAAGAAGCTGCGCGGCGCCGGCATCAAGGACATCCAGGCGCTGTTCACGAACGAGCTGGACGAAGGCGCGTACATCAGCCAGACGCTGGCCTCGGACGAGACCGCCGATCAGCTGGCCGCCCGCGTCGCGATCTATCGCATGATGCGCCCCGGCGAGCCGCCGACCGAAGATGCGGTCGAGGCGCTGTTCAACCGCCTGTTCTACAGCGAAGACACCTACGACCTGTCGCGCGTCGGCCGGATGAAGTTCAACGCCCGCGTGGGCCGCGACATCCCGACCGGTGCGATGACGCTGTCGAACGAGGACATCCTCGACGTCGTCAAGATCCTGGTCGAGCTGCGCAATGGCCGCGGCGAAGTCGATGACATCGACCATCTGGGCAACCGTCGCGTCCGTTGCGTCGGCGAACTGGCCGAGAACCAGTACCGCTCGGGTCTGGCCCGTATCGAGAAGGCCGTCAAGGAACGTCTGGGCCAGGCCGAGACCGAAGCCCTGATGCCGCACGACCTGATCAACTCCAAGCCGATCTCCGCGGCGCTGAAGGAGTTCTTCGGTGCGTCGCAGCTGTCGCAGTTCATGGACCAGACCAACCCGCTGTCCGAGATCACGCACAAGCGTCGTGTCTCGGCCCTGGGCCCGGGCGGTCTGACCCGCGAGCGCGCCGGCTTCGAAGTCCGCGACGTGCACCCGACCCACTATGGCCGCGTCTGCCCGATCGAAACGCCGGAAGGCCCGAACATCGGTCTGATCAACTCGCTGGCGCTGTATGCGCGCCTGAACGAGTACGGCTTCCTGGAAACCCCGTACCGCCGCGTGGTGGACTCGAAGGTCACCAACCAGATCGACTACCTGTCGGCCATCGAAGAAGGCAAGTACGTGATCGCCCAGGCGAACGCGTCGCTGAACGAAGGCGGTCAACTGGTCGACGAACTGGTCTCCGCGCGTGAGAACGGCGAATCGGTGCTGACCTCGCCGGAACGCATCCAGTACATGGACGTGGCGCCGACGCAGATCGTGTCGGTCGCGGCCTCGCTGGTGCCGTTCCTGGAGCACGACGACGCGAACCGCGCGCTGATGGGCGCCAACATGCAGCGTCAGGCCGTTCCGACCCTGCGTCCTGAAAAGGCGTTCGTGGGCACGGGCGTCGAGCGCGTGGCTGCGAAGGACTCGGGCACGGTGGTCGCGGCGCGCCGCGGCGGCGTGGTCGATTACGTCGACACGAACCGCATCGTGATCCGCGTGAACGACGACGAGACCGTGGCCGGTGAAGTCGGTGTCGACATCTACAACCTGATCAAGTATCAGCGTAGCAACCAGAACACCAACATCCACCAGCGTCCGATCGTCAAGCGTGGCGACAAGGTCGGCGCGGAAGACATCATTGCCGACGGCGCATCGACTGACCTGGGTGAACTGGCCCTGGGCCAGAACATGCTGGTCGCGTTCATGCCGTGGAACGGCTACAACTTCGAAGACTCGATCCTGATCTCCGAACGCGTGGTGGCCGAAGACCGCTACACCTCGATCCACATCGAGGAACTGGTGGTCATGGCCCGTGACACGAAGCTGGGCAGCGAGGAAATCACCCGCGACATCCCGAACCTGAGCGAACAGCAGCTGGCTCGTCTGGACGAATCCGGCATCGTGTACATCGGTGCCGAGGTGAACCCGGGCGACGTGCTGGTCGGCAAGGTCACGCCGAAGGGCGAGACCACGCTGACGCCGGAAGAGAAGCTGCTGCGCGCGATCTTCGGCGAGAAGGCCTCGGACGTGAAGGACACGTCGCTGCGCGTGGACCAGGGCACCAACGGCACGGTCATCGACGTGCAGGTGTTCACCCGCGAAGGCATCCAGCGCGACAAGCGCGCCCAGCAGATCATCGACGACGAGCTGAAGCGCTTCCGCCTGGACCTGAACGACCAGCTGCGCATCGTGGAAGCCGACGCGTTCGACCGCGTCGAGAAGCTCCTGGTGAACAAGATCGCCAACGGCGGTCCGAAGAAGATCACCAAGGGCACCGTCATCTCGAAGGACTACCTGGCCGAGGTCGAGAAGTTCCACTGGTTCGACGTCCGTCCCGCCGAGGACGACATCGCCAACCAGCTGGAGTCGATCAAGAACTCGCTGGAGCAGACCCGTCACAGCTTCGACCTCGCCTATGACGAGAAGCGCAAGAAGCTGACGCAAGGCGACGAGCTGCCGGCCGGCGTGCTGAAGATGGTCAAGGTGTACCTGGCCGTCAAGCGCCGCCTGCAGCCTGGCGACAAGATGGCCGGCCGTCACGGCAACAAGGGCGTTGTGTCCAAGATCACCCCGATCGAAGACATGCCCTACATGGCCGACGGCACGCCTGCCGACATCGTGCTGAACCCGCTGGGCGTCCCGTCGCGGATGAACGTGGGCCAGGTGCTGGAAGTCCATCTGGGCTGGGCCGGCAAGGGCATCGGTCAACGCATCGGCGACATGCTGCAACGCGAGGCCCGCGTGGCCGAGCTGCGCGACTTCATGGACCAGCTGTTCAACCAGAACGGCGGCAAGTCCGAGGAGCTGGCGCAACTGAGCGATGACGAGATCCTCGGCATGGCCCAGAACCTGCAGCACGGCGCGACCTTCGCGACCCTCGTCTTCGACGGCGCGAAGGAAAGCGAGATCCGCGCGATGCTGAAGCTGGCCTATCCGGACGACATCGCCGCGAAGAAGGGCCTCACGCCCACCCGCACGCAGGCCTTCCTGTATGACGGCCGCACCGGCGAGCAGTTCGAGCGTCCTACGACGATCGGCTACATGCACGTGCTGAAGCTGCATCACCTGGTCGACGACAAGATGCATGCCCGCTCCACCGGCCCGTACTCGCTGGTCACGCAGCAACCGCTGGGCGGCAAGGCGCAGTTCGGCGGACAGCGTTTCGGCGAGATGGAAGTGTGGGCGCTGGAAGCCTATGGCGCTTCGTACATCCTGCAGGAAATGCTGACGGTGAAGTCCGACGACGTGAACGGCCGTACGAAGGTGTACGAGTCCATCGTCAAGGGCGAGCACTCGATCGAAGCCGGCATGCCCGAGTCGTTCAATGTGCTGGTGAAGGAAATCCGTTCGCTGGGCATCGACATCGAGCTCGAGCGCAACTAAAGAGAACAGGAGAATCGTATGAAGGGTTTGTTGGACCTGTTCAAGCAATTCACGCCGGACGAACATTTCGACGCGATCAAGATCGGGCTGGCCTCGCCCGAGAAGATCCGCTCGTGGTCGTTCGGTGAAGTGAAGAAGCCCGAGACCATCAACTACCGGACGTTCAAGCCGGAACGTGATGGCCTGTTCTGCGCCAAGATCTTCGGCCCGATCAAGGACTACGAGTGCCTGTGCGGCAAGTACAAGCGCCTGAAGCACCGTGGCGTGATCTGCGAGAAGTGCGGCGTCGAAGTCACCCAGACCAAGGTGCGCCGTGAGCGCATGGGCCACATCGAGCTGGCCGCTCCTTGCGCGCACATCTGGTTCCTGAAGTCGCTGCCGTCGCGTCTGGGCCTGGTGCTCGACATGACGCTGCGCGACATCGAACGCGTGCTGTACTTCGAAGCGTACGTCGTGGTGGATCCGGGCATGACCCCGCTGAAGAAGTTCAGCATCATGTCCGAGGACGACTACGACGCGAAGCGCATCGAGTTCGGTGACGAGTTCATCGCGCTGATGGGCGCCGAAGGCATCCAGAAGCTGCTGGCGGAAATGGATCTCGACGTCGAGATCGACCGCCTGCGCAACGACATGACCGGCTCCGAGCTGAAGATCAAGAAGAACTCCAAGCGCCTCAAGGTGATGGAGGCCTTCAAGCGCTCGGGCATCAAGCCGAACTGGATGGTGCTGGAAGTGCTGCCGGTGCTGCCGCCGGACCTGCGTCCGCTGGTGCCGCTGGACGGCGGCCGCTTCGCGACGTCGGACCTGAACGACCTGTACCGCCGCGTCATCAACCGCAACAACCGCCTGGCCCGTCTGCTCGAGCTGAAGGCCCCTGAGATCATCGTGCGCAACGAAAAGCGCATGCTGCAGGAAGCCGTCGACTCGCTGCTGGACAACGGTCGCCGCGGCAAGGCGATGACCGGCGCGAACAAGCGTGCCCTCAAGTCGCTGGCCGACATGATCAAGGGCAAGAGCGGTCGTTTCCGTCAGAACTTGCTGGGCAAGCGCGTCGACTACTCGGGTCGTTCGGTCATCACCGTGGGCCCGACGCTCAAGCTGCACCAGTGCGGCCTGCCGAAGCTGATGGCGCTGGAGCTGTTCAAGCCCTTCATCTTCTCGCGCCTGGAAGCGATGGGCATCGCGACCACGATCAAGGCCGCGAAGAAGGAAGTCGAGAGCGGCACCCCCGTCGTCTGGGACATCCTGGAAGAGGTCATCAAGGAGCATCCGGTCCTGCTGAACCGCGCGCCGACGCTGCACCGCCTGGGCATCCAGGCGTTCGAGCCGGTGCTAATCGAAGGCAAGGCGATCCAGCTGCACCCGCTGGTCTGCGCGGCGTTCAACGCCGACTTCGACGGTGACCAGATGGCCGTCCACGTGCCGCTGTCGATCGAAGCGCAGATGGAAGCCCGCGTGCTGATGCTGGCCTCGAACAACGTGCTGTTCCCGGCGTCGGGCGAGCCGTCGATCGTGCCGTCGCAGGACGTGGTGCTGGGTCTGTACTACGCGACCCGCGAGCGCACCAACGGCAAGGGCGAGGGCATGGTCTTCTCGGACATCCCCGAGATGATCCGCGCGCTGGAGAACGGCGCGGTGGAGATCACCGCCAAGATCAGCGTGCGCCTGGTCGAGTACGTCAAGGAAGGCGAGGAATGGGTTGCCCAGACCAAGCTGACCGACACGACCGTCGGCCGTGCGCTGCTGTCCGAGATCCTGCCCAAGGGCCTGCCCTTCTCCAACATCAACAAGGCGTTGAAGAAGAAGGAAATCTCCAAGCTGATCAACACGTCCTTCCGCAAGTGCGGCCTGAAGGAAACCGTGGTGCTGGCAGACAAGCTGCTGCAGTCCGGTTTCAAGCTGGCCACGCGCGCGGGCATCTCGATCGCCATCGACGACATGCTCGTGCCCAAGCAGAAGGCCGAGCTGATCGACCGCGCCGAGAAGGAAGTCAAGGAGATCGAGCAGCAGTACGTCTCGGGTCTCGTGACTGCCGGCGAGCGCTACAACAAGGTCGTCGACATCTGGGGCAAGACCGGTGACGAGGTCGGCAAGGTCATGATGTCGCAGCTGTCCAAGGAAAAGATCCTGGACCGCCACGGCAAGGAAGTCGAGCAGGAGTCCTTCAACTCGATCTACATGATGGCCGACTCGGGCGCGCGGGGTTCCGCGGCGCAGATCCGTCAGCTGGCCGGCATGCGCGGCCTGATGGCGAAGCCGGACGGCTCCATCATCGAGACGCCGATCACGGCGAACTTCCGCGAAGGCCTGAACGTTCTGCAGTACTTCATCTCCACCCACGGTGCTCGTAAGGGCCTGGCGGACACGGCGCTGAAGACCGCGAACTCGGGGTACCTGACCCGTCGTCTGGTCGACGTGACGCAGGATCTGGTCGTGACCGAGACCGATTGCGGCACGGACAACGGCATCAACATGCGCGCCCTGGTGGAAGGCGGTGAGGTGATCGAGTCCCTGCGTGACCGCATCCTGGGTCGCGTGGCCGCCATCGACGTCGTCCATCCGGAAACGCAAGGCGTCCTGCTGACCGCCGGCAACATGCTGGACGAAGACATCCTGGACATGCTGGAAGCTGCCGGCGTGGACGAGGTCAAGGTCCGCACCCCGCTGACCTGCGGCACCCGTTTCGGCCTGTGCGCGAAGTGCTATGGCCGTGACCTGGGTCGCGGCGGCATGGTGAACACCGGCGAAGCGGTGGGCGTGATCGCCGCCCAGTCGATCGGCGAACCCGGCACGCAGCTGACGATGCGGACCTTCCACATCGGTGGTGCGGCGTCGCGTGCGGCGGTGGCCTCGAGCGTCGAAGCGAAGTCGGACGGCATCATCGGTTTCAACGCCACGATGCGCTACGTCACGAACGGCAAGGGCGAACTGGTGGTGATTTCGCGTTCCGGCGAAATCGTCATCTCGGATCCGCACGGCCGTGAGCGCGAGCGTCACAAGGTGCCGTACGGCGCCCTGCTGAACATCAAGGCGGACCAGACCATCAAGGCTGGCACGATCCTGGCGACCTGGGACCCGCTGACCCGCCCGATCATCACGGAATTCGCCGGTCAGGCGAAGTTCGAGAACGTCGAGGAAGGCGTCACCGTGGCCAAGCAGGTCGACGAGGTGACGGGCCTGTCCACGCTGGTCGTGATCGACCCGAAGCGCCGCGGCGCCGCCAAGGTCATCCGCCCGCAGGTCAAGCTGCTGGACGCCAACGGCCAGGAAGTGAAGATCCCCGGCACCGATCACTCGGTGACGATCGGCTTCCAGGTCGGCTCGCTGGTCCAGATCCGCGACGGTCAGGAGCTGGCTCCTGGTGAAGTGCTGGCGCGTATCCCGGTGGAAGGTCAGAAGACCCGCGACATTACCGGCGGTCTGCCGCGTGTTGCCGAGCTCTTCGAAGCCCGCTCGCCGAAGGACGCCGGCTTCCTGGCGGAACAGACCGGCACGGTCTCGTTCGGCAAGGAGACCAAGGGCAAGGTCCGCCTCGAGATCACCGATCCGGAAGGTCGCAAGCACGAGTTGCTGGTGCCCAAGGAAAAGAACATCCTGGTGCACGAAGGCCAGGTGGTGAACCGCGGCGAACTGGTGGTCGACGGCCCGGCCGATCCGCAGGACATCCTGCGTCTGCTGGGTATCGAGGAACTGGCGCGCTACATCGTCGACGAAGTGCAGGACGTGTACCGTCTGCAGGGCGTGAAGATCAACGACAAGCACATCGAGGTGATCGTTCGCCAGATGCTGCGTCGTGTGCAGATCGTCAACCCGGGCGACTCGGCCTACATCGCCGGCGAGCAGGTCGAGCGTTCGGAGCTGTTGGACACCAACGACCGCCTGCGCGGCGAGGGCAAGCTGACGGTCACGCATGCCGACGTGCTGCTGGGTATCACGAAGGCTTCGCTGTCGACGGACTCGTTCATCTCTGCGGCGTCGTTCCAGGAAACGACTCGCGTGCTGACCGAAGCCGCGATCATGGGCAAGCGCGACGAACTCCGTGGTCTGAAGGAGAACGTCATCGTGGGTCGCCTGATCCCGGCCGGTACCGGCATGGCCTTCCACCAGGCGCGTCGCGCCAAGGAAGAAATGGACGACGCCGAGCGCCGCTCCATCGCCATCCAGGAAGCCGAGGAAATGGCGGCCGTCCAGCTGTCCGCGCTTGACGCGGCCAGCGACGCCGGCGCCAGCGAGTAAGCGCAAGACATCGAGCCGCTCGCGGCTTGATTCAAAGGCTGCCGTCCCGAAAGGGCGGCAGCCTTTTTCATTGGCGTGACGGAATCAGCCGGCGGACGTCGAGCCGTTCAGCTTCAGCCAGGCGGTGGGAGACAAGATGGGGAGCCCGAGCTTTGCCGCGCGTTTGGCCACCTTGAGAACGGCCCGATCGCGGGAGATGAGGGTCGTCGCCCGCGAGGCCGCCAAAGCCAGGCCGAGATCGATGAACTTCTGGTCGTCGGTGTCACTGCAGCGCGGGCGCGCGATGCCGAGTTCCGGCTCGTCAACGAAGCAGCAATGCTGTTCGAAGGCCTCATCGATGCGAGCGAGATCGGGTGCATAGCGCGCGGCCACGCCGCGGCCAATCACATGGAGAAGCTCCGCCTTCATGGCCAGCGTGGCGGTCCAATGTAAGCGCCGGCTTACTACCGCTGCAATCAGCGGCGCCAGGGTGGCTTCGTCGAAGACCAGCCAGTCCATCACGATCTGTGTGTCCAGGATGACCCGTGGCGCAGGAGCGTCGGCGTTGTCTGGATGCAGCGGAAAAGCGGGGGAGGCGGCGTCGTTCATAGGGTCCGGGAGCATAGCGCCTTGTGTGTTTCGGTTGAACTCGCCTACAATCGCCGGCTCTCCAGCATGTCTTGATGCGTCCCGAGTCCAGGTTTCGAACCGGACCGGGGTTGATTCGAGCGTGGTGCCGCAAGGCGCTGCGCTTTTGTCGCTTGTGGAAGGCCCTCGATCGCGGGGCTCCCTCAAGGCCAGGGCCGGCTGGGGTTGTGACTTCAAACGGGAACAAGTTACTTATGCCAACCATCAATCAGCTCGTTCGCCACGGTCGTGAGACCGAGGTGACGAAATCCAAGTCGCCGGCCATGCAGTCGTGCCCGCAACGTCGTGGCGTCTGCACCCGCGTGTACACCACCACCCCGAAGAAGCCGAACTCGGCGCTTCGTAAGGTTGCCAAGGTGCGCCTGACCAACGGTTTCGAGGTCATCTCGTACATCGGCGGTGAAGGCCACAACCTGCAGGAGCACAGCGTCGTGCTCGTGCGCGGCGGCCGGGTCAAGGACTTGCCGGGTGTGCGTTACCACATCGTGCGCGGTTCGCTCGACCTGCAAGGCGTCAAGGATCGCAAGCAGTCGCGCTCCAAGTACGGCGCGAAGCGTCCGAAGAAGTAAGGCTCAACAGCCAAGGTCTTGGTGGCCGAGAGGTCATCGAATTTTTGCGGCCCGAGTGCCTGTGCACCGGCAGCCGAGTAAGTGGATCCCCCCAGATGTCGGTGGAGATCCCCGGCGGGGCGAGAGCCCTGACCAACTGAAGCATTGAAGGAAGAATCCATGCCACGTCGTCGCGAAGTACCCAAGCGCGAGATCCTCCCGGACCCGAAGTTCGGTAGCGTTGATCTGTCCAAGTTCATGAATGTCATCATGGAATCGGGCAAGAAGGCGGTCGCAGAGCGCATCATTTACGGTGCCCTGGAACAGGTCGAGAACAAGTCCGGCAAGGACCCGCTCGAGATCTTCATGATCGCGATCAACAACGTGAAGCCCATGGTCGAAGTGAAGTCCCGCCGCGTTGGCGGTGCGAACTACCAAGTTCCCGTGGAAGTTCGCCCCGTCCGCCGTCTGGCCCTCGCCATGCGCTGGTTGAAGGAATCCGCGCGCAAGCGCGGTGAGAAGTCGATGGCCCAACGTCTGGCCAACGAACTGCTGGAGGCCTCCGAAGGCCGTGGTGGCGCGATGAAGAAGCGCGATGAAGTCCACCGCATGGCAGACGCCAACAAGGCGTTCTCGCACTTCCGCTTCTAATCAAGACCTCTCTGGCCGCCTCGGGTTACTACTGACCCGATGGCGGCTCCATGCATTTGGAGTGACACCATGTCCCGCAAGACCCCCATCGAGCGCTACCGCAACATCGGTATCTCGGCGCACATCGATGCCGGCAAGACCACCACGACGGAACGCATCCTGTATTACACCGGTGTGAACCACAAGATCGGTGAAGTGCACGACGGCGCTGCCACGATGGACTGGATGGAGCAGGAACAAGAGCGCGGCATCACGATCACGTCAGCCGCGACGACCTGCTTCTGGAAGGGCATGGACATGTCCTACCCTGAGCATCGCTTCAACATCATCGACACCCCCGGACACGTGGACTTCACGATTGAAGTCGAGCGTTCGATGCGCGTGCTGGACGGCGCCTGCATGGTGTACTGCGCCGTCGGTGGCGTGCAGCCTCAGTCGGAAACCGTCTGGCGCCAAGCCAACAAGTACAAGGTGCCCCGCCTGGCGTTCGTCAACAAGATGGACCGCACCGGCGCGAACTTCTTCAAGGTCGTCGACCAGATGAAGACCCGCCTGAAGGCAAACCCCGTGCCCGTGGTCATCCCCATTGGCGCGGAAGAGAACTTCAAGGGCGTGGTGGACCTCTTCAAGATGAAGGCCATCATCTGGGACGAGGCGTCCCAGGGCATGAAGTTCACCTTCGAAGACATCCCCGCTGACCTGGTCGAAGTCGCCCAGGAATGGCGCGAGAAGATGGTCGAGGCGGCTGCCGAAGCCACCGAAGAGCTGATGAACAAGTACCTCGAGACGGGCGACCTGACCGAGGAAGAGATCAAGCTCGCGATCCGCAAGCGGACCATCGCGACCGAGATCCAGCCGATGCTGTGCGGCACCGCGTTCAAGAACAAGGGTGTGCAGCGCATGCTGGACGCCGTCATCGACTTCCTGCCGTCGCCGCTGGATATCCCGCCGGTTGCTGGCACCGACGAAGATGATCAGCCGATCACGCGTCAACGCACCGACGAAGAGAAGTTCTCGGCGCTGGCCTTCAAGCTGATGACCGACCCGTACGTCGGCCAACTGACTTTCGTGCGCGTCTACTCGGGCGTGCTGCAGTCGGGCGCGACCGTGTACAACCCGGTCCGTGGCAAGAAGGAACGTATCGGCCGGATCCTGCAGATGCACGCCAACCAGCGTGAAGAAATCAAGGAAATTCTGGCGGGCGACATCGCGGCTTGCGTGGGTCTGAAGGACGTCACCACGGGCGAAACCCTGTGCGATCCGGACAGCATCATCACGCTGGAACGCATGGTCTTCCCGGAGCCGGTGATCTCGCAGGCCGTCGAGCCGAAGACCAAGGCCGACCAGGAAAAGATGGGCATCGCGCTGGGTCGTCTGGCTGCCGAAGATCCGTCCTTCCGTCTGCGTACCGACGAAGAGTCCGGCCAGACCATCATTTCCGGCATGGGCGAGCTCCACCTGGAAATCATCGTCGACCGCATGAAGCGTGAATTCGGCGTCGAGGCCAACGTGGGCAAGCCGCAGGTGGCGTATCGCGAAACGGTCCGCAAGTCGGTGACCGACGTCGAAGGCAAGTTCGTGCGTCAGTCGGGCGGCAAGGGCCAGTACGGTCACGTCGTGTTCTCGCTGGAGCCGCAAGAAGCTGGCAAGGGCTTCGAGTTCGTCGACGCCATCAAGGGTGGCGTGGTGCCTCGCGAGTTCATCCCCGCGGTCGAGAAGGGTGTCATCGACAGCCTGCCGAACGGTGTGCTGGCCGGCTACCCGGTCGTGGACGTGAAGGTCACGCTGACCTTCGGTTCGTACCACGATGTGGACTCGAACGAAAACGCGTTCAAGATGGCCGCCTCGATGGGCTTCAAGGAAGCCTGCCGTCGCGCCAGCCCGGTCATCCTCGAGCCGATGATGGCCGTGGAAGTCGAAACGCCGGAAGACTATGCTGGTACGGTGATGGGCGACCTGTCCAGCCGCCGCGGCATGGTGCAGGGCATGGACGACATGGTCGGCGGTGGCAAGATCATCAAGGCGGAAGTTCCGCTGTCCGAGATGTTCGGCTACTCGACCTCGCTGCGTTCCGCCACGCAAGGCCGCGCGACGTACACGATGGAGTTCAAGCACTACAGCGAAGCTCCGAAGAACGTCGCCGACGCGATCATCACCGCTCGCGCGAAGTGATGGCCTGAGCCGGTGCCTTCGGGTGCCGGCTCGTTGCGTTCCTGATCATCGAATCGTCTTCGCAGTGACGCCTCCCGGTTGTCGGTCGCCGGGGTTTCAGGGCACTGCGGAAACGCTAAACCAACAGACCGGACAGATGCTCTTTTTGGAGAATTGAAATGGCAAAAGGCAAGTTTGAACGTACCAAGCCGCACGTGAACGTGGGCACGATTGGTCACGTTGACCATGGCAAGACCACGCTGACGGCCGCGATCGCGACCGTGCTGTCGAAGAAGTTCGGCGGTGAAGCCAAGGCGTACGACCAGATCGACGCGGCGCCGGAAGAAAAGGCGCGTGGCATCACGATCAACACCGCGCACGTCGAGTACGAGACGGCCAACCGCCACTACGCGCACGTTGACTGCCCGGGCCACGCTGACTATGTGAAGAACATGATCACGGGCGCGGCCCAGATGGACGGCGCGATCCTGGTGTGCTCGGCCGCTGACGGCCCGATGCCCCAGACCCGCGAGCACATCCTGCTGGCGCGTCAGGTCGGTGTGAAGTTCATCATCGTCTTCCTGAACAAGTGCGACATGGTGGACGACGCCGAGTTGCTGGAGCTGGTGGAAATGGAAGTCCGCGAGCTGCTGAGCAAGTACGACTTCCCCGGCGACGACACCCCGATCATCAAGGGTTCGGCCAAGCTGGCGCTGGAAGGCGACACGGGCGACCTGGGCGAGCAGGCCATCATGCGCCTGGCTGACGCGCTGGACACCTACATCCCCCAGCCGGACCGTGCCGTTGACGGCGCGTTCCTGCTGCCGGTGGAAGACGTGTTCTCGATCTCGGGCCGCGGCACCGTGGTGACGGGTCGCGTCGAGCGCGGCATCATCAAGGTCGGCGAGGAAATCGAGATCGTCGGTATCCGCGAAGTCCAGAAGACGACCGTGACCGGCGTGGAAATGTTCCGCAAGCTGCTGGACCAGGGTCAAGCCGGCGACAACGTCGGTATCCTGCTGCGCGGCACCAAGCGTGAAGACGTCGAGCGCGGCCAAGTGCTGGCCAAGCCCGGCTCGATCAAGCCGCACACCCACTTCACCGCTGAGATCTATGTTCTGAGCAAGGAAGAGGGCGGCCGTCACACCCCGTTCTTCAACAACTACCGTCCCCAGTTCTACTTCCGCACGACGGACGTGACCGGTGCCGTGGAGCTGCCGAAGGACAAGGAAATGGTCATGCCTGGCGACAACGTCAGCATCACCGTGAAGCTGATCGCTCCGATCGCCATGGAGCAGGGTCTGCGCTTCGCCATCCGTGAAGGCGGTCGTACCGTCGGCTCGGGCGTCGTGGCCACCATCATCGAGTAAATCTTTTGCTGGTACCCGTCGGGTACCGGTGAGGCGCACTGCCTGCTTCGGCGGGTGGTGCGTCCCCCACTCGGCGGCGCCATCGCTGCCTCCGCGATGCCTTGCGCATTGCGTCGCTCTTTGAAGGAAAAGTCATGTCTACCAAGCAAAAGATCCGCATCCGGCTGAAGGCCTTCGATTACAAGCTGATCGACCAATCGGCCCTGGAAATCGTGGAAACCGCCAAGCGCACCGGCGCGATCGTCAAGGGCCCCGTGCCCCTGCCGACCCGCAAGGAGCGTTTCGACATCCTGCGTTCGCCGCACGTCAACAAGACGTCGCGTGACCAGTTTGAAATCCGCACCCATCAGCGTCTGATGGACATCGTCGACCCGACCGACAAGACGGTCGACGCGCTGATGAAGCTGGACCTGCCGGCTGGCGTGGACGTCGAGATCAAGCTGCAGTAATGCAGTCAGCGCCGGCGTGATCCGGCTGCTCTCTGAAAGGCGACCTTCGGGTCGCCTTTTTCTTTGGGCGCCGATGCTGCTCGGCTTGCGGTGTGGTCAGGGTTGGCGCTATACTCCGCAGCTTTTCCGCGCCGGGATTTCCTGGCGCGGCTTCGTCGCATCGCCGTCGGAGGGGTTTGGGGCCTTTACCCCTGTCCTCATCGAAGGAGCGATGCTTGTCGGCCCGGCCAATCGATGTCGGGTGTGTGAAATGACTTCAGGCGCGCGGCGGTGTCTCCGTCGAGGTGTTCGGGGTCAGGAGAAAACCATGAGTCTTAGCAATCGTCTCGGATTGCTGGGCCGCAAGGTGGGCATGATGCGTGTGTTCACGGTCGACGGTGATACCGTCCCCGTGACCGTGCTGGACGTGTCCAACAACCGCGTGACCCAGGTCAAGACCGAAGAAACCGACGGCTACAGCGCCATCCAAGTGACGTACGGTGCCCGCAAGGCCTCCCGCGTCACCAAGCCGCAAGCGGGTCACCTCGCCAAGGCTGGTGTTGAAGCCGGTGAAATCATCAAAGAATTCCGCGTTGATGCCGCGGTCGCCGCCGAATACAAGGCTGGCGCTCAAGTCCCCGTGACGCTGCTCGCCGCCGGCCAACTGGTCGACGTGCAGGGCACCTCGATCGGTAAGGGCTTCGCAGGCACCATCAAGCGCCACAACTTCAGTTCGCAGCGCGCCTCGCACGGTAACAGCCGTTCGCACAACGTTCCTGGCTCCATCTCGATGGCCCAGGATCCGGGCCGCGTGTTCCCGGGCAAGAAGATGTCCGGCCACCTCGGCGATGTCACCGTGACCGTCCAGAACCTGGATGTCGTCCGCATCGACGAAGTCCGCCAGCTGGTGCTGGTCCGCGGTGCCGTTCCTGGCGCGAAGGAAGGATTCGTCGTGATCCGTCCGGCCGTCAAGGTCAAGGTCAAGAAGGGAGCCAACTGATGCAACTCGAGCTCCTGAATGAGCAGGGTCAGGCGACGTCGAAGGTCGACGCTCCCGACACCCTTTTCGCTCGTGATTACAACGAAGCCCTGGTGCATCAGGTGGTCGTGGCTTATCAAGCCAACGCCCGCCAAGGCACCCGCGCCCAGCTGACCCGCGCTGAAGTCCGTCACTCGACGAAGAAGCCGTTCCGTCAGAAGGGCACCGGCAACGCACGTGCTGGTATGACGTCCTCGCCGCTGTGGCGTGGGGGCGGTCGCATCTTCCCGAACAAGCCTGACGAGAACTTCTCGCACAAGCTGAACAAGAAGATGTATCGCGCCGGCATGGTCGCGATCCTGTCGCAACTCGCCCGTGAAGGTCGCCTGGCTGTCGTGGACTCGATCTCGATCGAAGCCCCGAAGACCAAGCTGCTGGCTGCCAAGCTCAAGGGCATGGGTCTGAATCACGTCATGGTGATCTCCGACCAGGTGGACGACAACCTGCTGCTCGCTTCGCGCAATCTGCCGAACGTGCTGGTCGTCGAGCCGCGTTATGTCGATCCGCTGTCGCTGGTCTTCTACAAGAAGGTCCTGGTGACGAAGGCTGCGATCGAGCAACTGAAGGAGATGCTGGCATGAGCGCGCCCAAGTTTGCTGATGGCCGTCTGGCCAAGGTGCTGCTCGCTCCGATCGTGTCCGAAAAGGCCACGATGGCTGGCGAAAAGCACAACCAAGTCCTGTTCAAGGTCTTGCGCGACGCGACGAAGCTTGAGATCAAGGCCGCTGTTGAACTGATGTTCAAGGTCGAGGTCGATGCGGTGAACGTTGTCAACGTCAAGGGCAAGACCAAGCGCTTCGGTGGCCGTCAGGGTCGTCGCGACCACGTCAAGAAGGCGTACGTGTCGCTGAAGGCTGGCCAGGAGCTCAACTTCTCCGGGGAGGCTGCGTAATGGCCGTCGTTAAAGTCAAGCCGACTTCGCCTGGCCGTCGTGGCGTGGTGAAGGTGGTGCACAAGCACCTGCACAAGGGCGCTCCAGAGGCTTCGCTGCTGGAACCCCAGAAGCAGAATGCCGGCCGTAACAACAACGGTCACATCACGATGCGCCACAAGGGCGGTGGTCATAAGCACCATTACCGCGTGGTGGACTTCCGTCGCAACAAGGACGGTATCCCGGCGAAGGTCGAGCGCATCGAGTACGACCCGAACCGCACGGCCCACATCGCTCTGGTGTGCTATGCCGACGGCGAACGTCGCTACATCATCGCTCCGCGCAATCTGGAAGTCGGTTCGACGCTCCTGAGCGGCGCCGAAGCCCCGATCAAGGTTGGCAACACCCTGCCCATCCGCAACATTCCCGTGGGTTCGACGATCCACTGCGTGGAACTGCTGCCGAGCAAGGGTGCCCAGATCGCCCGTTCCGCTGGTACCTCCGTGGTGCTGATGGCGCGTGATGGTTCGTACGCTCAGATCCGTCTGCGCTCCGGCGAAGTCCGTCGCGTGCACATCGACTGCCGCGCCACCATCGGTGAAGTGAGCAACGAAGAGCACAGCCTGCGCCAGTACGGCAAGGCCGGCGCCATCCGCTGGAAGGGTATCCGCCCGACCGTGCGTGGTACCGCCATGAACCCGGTCGACCACCCGCACGGTGGTGGTGAGGGTCGTACGGGTGAAGGTCAGGCCCCTGTGTCGCCGTGGAACACCCTGACGAAGGGCTACCGCACTCGCAACAACAAGCGCACGCAGACTTTCATCGTCTCGCGTCGCAAGAAGTAAGGGGTAGACCCACATGGCTCGTTCCCTCAAGAAGGGTCCCTTTGTGGACCATCACCTGATGGCCAAGGTCGACAAGGCCGTTGCCATCAAGGACAAGAAGCCCATCAAGACCTGGTCGCGTCGCTCGACGATCCTGCCCGAGTTCATCGGTCTGACGATCGCCGTGCACAACGGCAAGCAGCACGTGCCGGTCTATGTGTCGGACCAGATGGTCGGTCACAAACTGGGTGAGTTCGCTCTGACCCGTACCTTCAAAGGCCACCCGGCCGACAAGAAGGCCGGCAAGAAGTAAGGATGACGACGATGGAAACCAAAGCAATCGTTCGTGGCGTCCGCCTGTCGTTTGATAAGGGTCGCCTCGTGGCTGACCTGATCCGCGGCAAGAAGGTGGATCAAGCGCTGAACATCCTCGAGTTCACTCAGAAGAAGGCCGCGCTGATCATCAAGAAGGCGCTGGAATCGGCCATCGCCAATGCCGAGCACAACGACGGTGCCGACATTGACGAGCTGAAGGTCACCTCGATCTACGTGGAGCAGGGCACCACGCTGAAGCGGTTCTCCGCGCGCGCCAAGGGCCGCGGCAATCGCATCAGCAAGCCGACCTGCCATATCTACGTGACCGTCGGCCACTGAGCCTGAAGGAAGACTATGGGACAGAAAATTCATCCGACTGGCTTCCGCCTGCCCGTCACCCGTAACTGGGCGTCGCGCTGGTACGCGAACAACCAGAACTTCGCCACCATGCTGGCCGAAGATCTGCAAGTTCGCGAGTTCCTGAAGGCCAAGCTGAAGAACGCCGCCGTTTCGCGCATCCTGATCGAGCGTCCTGCGAAGAACGCCCGTATCACGATCTTCTCGGCCCGTCCGGGCGTGGTGATCGGCAAGAAGGGCGAGGACATCGAGAACCTGAAGGCCGAACTGACCAAGCGTCTGGGCGTGCCCGTCGCGGTCAACATCGAGGAAGTGCGCAAGCCCGAAATCGATGCTCAACTGATCGCCGACTCGATCACCCAGCAGCTCGAAAAGCGCATCATGTTCCGCCGTGCCATGAAGCGCGCGATGCAGAACGCGATGCGTCTGGGCGCGCAGGGCATCAAGATCATGTCCGCCGGCCGCCTGAACGGCATCGAAATCGCTCGTACCGAGTGGTATCGCGAAGGTCGTGTGCCCCTGCACACCCTGAAGGCTGACATCGATTACGGCTTCTCCGAAGCCAAGACCACCTACGGCGTGATCGGCGTCAAGGTGTGGGTGTACCGCGGTGACCGTCTGGCCAATGGCGAGGCGCCCGTGATCAACACCCCCCGGGTGCCGAAGATGATCGTCGTCCCCGTCGCAATGCCCGTCCGGGCGCGCCGGGTGGCCGTGGTCGTGGCGACAAGCCTGCCGAAGGCGGCGACAAGCCTGCTGCGAAGCGTGTGGTGCGCAAGCCCGCCGCTGACGGCGGCCAGGCGTAAGGAGAACTCAACATGCTGCAACCCGCTCGTCGCAAATACCGCAAGGAGCAAAAGGGCCGCAACACTGGTGTTGCTACCCGCGGCGCGACCGTCGCTTTCGGTGACTTCGGCCTGAAGGCCACCGAGCGCGGCCGTATCACGGCTCGTCAGATCGAAGCGGCTCGCCGTGCCATCTCGCGTCACATCAAGCGCGGTGGTCGGATCTTCATCCGCATCTTCCCGGACAAGCCGATCTCGCAAAAGCCTGCCGAAGTCCGTATGGGTAACGGTAAGGGCAACCCGGAGTACTACGTGGCTGAGATCCAGCCCGGCAAGGTGCTCTACGAGGTCAATGGCGTGCCTGAGGCACTGGCGCGCGAGGCGTTCACGCTGGCCGCTGCCAAGCTGCCCCTGCGCTGCACCTTCGTGGCGCGCCAGCTCGGCGCCTGATTGGAGAACACCCCATGAAAGCATCTGAACTGCGCGCGAAAGACGTGGCTGCCCTGAAGAAGGAAGTCACTGATCTGCTGAAGGCCCACTTTGGTCTGCGCATGCAAAAAGCGACGCAACAACTGACCAACACTTCGGTGCTGGGCAATACGCGTCGTGACATCGCCCGCGCCAAGACCATCCTGGCCGAGAAGAAGGGAGCCGCGAAATGACGCAAGCTCAAGAGAAGAACACCCGCACCCTGATCGGTCGCGTCGTCAGCGACAAGCGCGCCAAGACGATCACCGTGCTGGTTGAGCGCCGTGCCAAGCACGAGCTCTACGGCAAGATCGTGGCCCGTTCCCGCAAGTACCACGCCCATGACGAAAATGGCGAGTACAAGATGGGCGACGTGGTCGAGATCGCCGAAGGCCGTCCGCTCTCGAAGACCAAGAGCTGGGTCGTGACCCGCCTGGTCCAGAAGGCTCAACTGGTCTGATTGCCGATGTCGCGCCTTGAGCGCGACGTGGCCTGGTGCGGGTGACCGCCCCATGGCTGTCAATGGCTGGAACATCGGAATTCCCGGTGTCCAGCCATTTTTCATTTTTCGCGGCACACTCTGCCGCATTCATTCACCGACAACAGAATCAGGAGCGCGACATGCTGAAAGTGGGCGATCGACTGCCGGCTGGCAATCTGCAGGAATTCATCGAGGTCGAAGGCGAGGGTTGCTCGCTCGGTCCGAACAGCTTTGACATCGAGAAGCTGACCGCGGGAAAGACCGTGGCGATCTTCGCGCTGCCTGGCGCGTTCACGCCGACGTGCTCCGCTCAGCACGTCCCTGGCTATGTCGCGCAGGCCGATGCACTCAAGGCGGCGGGGGTGGATGAGGTCTGGTGTGTGTCCGTCAACGATGCGTTTGTGATGGGTGCCTGGGGTCGTGAACAGAAGACGGCCGGCAAGGTGCGCATGATGGCTGATGGCAGTGCCACGTTCACGCAGGCCACTGGTTTGACGCTGGACCTTGTCGCGCGCGGCATGGGCCTGCGCTCGCAGCGGTACTCGATGCTGGTCAAGGACGGCGTGGTCAAGAGCCTCAATATCGAGGCGCCCGGCAAATTCGAGGTGAGCGACGCCGAAACGCTGCTCAAGCAGGCGCAGTCGCTCTGACGCGCAACAACATCAGTTGACAGGCGGATTGTGCTTGCCGCATAATCCGCAGCTTCGCCGATTGGTGGCCCCGTCGCTCGACGGGTTCTGTGACCAGCGCACAGGACAGCCGCCTTCGGTTCTAGGTTTCTTGCCCATTTAGGCCAGACGCGGGTCGCCGCAAGGTGACAGGTGATTGGCTTACGGGCCCAAGACTGACCGCTCTCTGGATGGCTGCGATGGTCGCAGTTGCCTGAGCGGGAAAAGTTGGGGACAGACATGATCCAAATGCAATCGCGACTCGACGTCGCGGACAACACTGGCGCCAAGTCCGTCATGTGCATCAAGGTGCTTGGTGGTTCCAAGCGTCGTTATGCGCATATTGGCGACATCATCAAGGTCAGCATCAAGGAAGCTGCGCCGCGTGGCCGCGTCAAAAAAGGCGAGGTTTACAACGCGGTGGTCGTGCGCACTGCCAAGGGTGTGCGCCGCCAAGACGGCTCCCTGGTCAAGTTCGACGGCAATGCCGCCGTGCTGCTGAACGCCAAGCTGGAGCCCATCGGCACCCGCATCTTCGGCCCGGTCACGCGTGAACTGCGTACCGAGCGCTTCATGAAGATCGTGTCGCTGGCGCCTGAGGTGCTCTAAGCCCCGCTCAGACAAAGGTATTGCCATGAACAAGATTCGCACAGGCGACGAGATCATCGTCCTGACCGGCCGCGACAAGGGTAAGCGCGGCACCGTGACGCTGCGCGTGGACGCTGACCACGTCGTGATCGACGGCATCAACGTCGTCAAGAAGCACGTCAAGCCGAACCCGCTGAAGGGCACGACTGGCGGCATCGTCGACAAGTCCATGCCCATCCATCAATCCAACGTGGCGATCTTCAACGCCGCTTCCGGCAAGGCCGATCGCGTGGGCATCAAGCTCGGCGCCGACGGCAAGCGGGTGCGCGTGTTCAAGTCGACCGGCGAAGAGATCAAGGCCTAAGGGGTAAGACATGGCTCGTTTGCAAGAGTTCTATCGCGAGAAGGTCGTCCCCGGTCTGACCGAAAAGTTCGGCTACAAGTCCGTGATGGAAGTGCCGCGCATCACCAAGATCACGCTGAACATGGGCGTGAGCGAGGCAGTCGCCGACAAGAAGGTCATGGACCACGCCGTGGGCGACCTGACCAAGATCGCTGGCCAGAAGCCGGTCGTGACGAAGTCGAAGAAGGCAATCGCCGGCTTCAAGATTCGTGACGGCGTGCCTATCGGCTGCATGGTGACGCTGCGTGGCGCCACGATGTACGAATTCCTGGACCGTTTCGTGACCGTGGCCCTGCCTCGCGTGCGTGACTTCCGTGGTATCTCGGGTCGCTCGTTCGACGGCCGCGGCAACTACAACATCGGCGTCAAGGAACAGATCATCTTCCCCGAAATCGAATACGACAAGGTGGATGCTCTGCGTGGTCTGAACATCAGCATCACGACGACGGCCAAGACGGACGACGAAGCCAAGGCACTGCTGGCTGCGTTCAAGTTCCCGTTCAAGAACTGAGGTGACCCGTGGCAAAACTCTCGATCAAGCAACGTGAGCTGAAGCGCGCCCAACTGGTCGCCAAGTACGCGAAGAAGTACGCGGAACTGAAGGCCATCATCGACGACAGCAAGAAGTCGGACGAAGAGCGCTATCTGGCCCGCCTGGAGCTGCAGAAGCTGCCCCGCAACGCCAACCCGACCCGCCAGCGCAACCGCTGCGAGCTGACCGGCCGCCCCCGTGGCACGTTCCGCAAGTTCGGCCTGGCACGTAACAAGATTCGTGAGCTGGCCTTCAAGGGCGACATCCCCGGTGTCGTCAAGGCCAGCTGGTAATCGGCAGGTTTAGGAGATTTCGTATGAGCATGAGTGATCCTATCGCCGATATGCTGACCCGCATTCGCAACGCCCAGAGCGTTGAGAAGGCCAGCGTCGTGATGCCTTCGTCGAAGCTGAAGGTCGCGATCGCCAAGGTCCTGAAGGATGAAGGCTATATCGATGATTTCGCGGTGCGTGGCGATGCCGCCCGTCCCGAGCTCGAGATCGCGCTGAAGTATTACGCCGGTCGTCCGGTGATCGAGCGCATCGAGCGCGTGAGCCGCCCCGGCCTGCGCATCTACAAGGGCCGCCACGATATTCCCCAGGTCATGAATGGCCTGGGTGTGGCGATCGTCACCACCCCGAAGGGCGTGATGACCGACCGCAAAGCACGTCAAGCCGGTGTCGGCGGCGAAGTGCTCTGCTACGTCGCATAAGCCAAGGAGAGACAGACAATGTCCCGCGTTGGAAAAATGCCGGTCGTCCTCCCGCAAGGCGTGGAAGTGACGATCACCGCTGAGAAGATCAGCGTCAAGGGCGCCCAAGGTACCCTGTTCGTTGCCGTGAACCCGCTGGTCACGGTCAAGCTGGAAGCTGGCAAGCTGACCTTCGTCCCCGTCAACGAATCGGCCGAAGCCGATGCGATGAGCGGCACGATGCGTGCTCTGCTGGCCAACATGGCCAACGGCGTCAGCAAGGGCTTCGAGAAGAAGCTGAACCTGGTCGGCGTGGGTTTCCGTGCCCAGGCGCAAGGCCAGAAGCTGAACCTGCAGATCGGGTTCTCGCATCCGGTCGTTAAGGACATGCCGGCTGGTATCAAGGTCGAATGCCCGACCCAGACGGAAATCCTGATCAAGGGTGCCGATCGCCAGGTCGTCGGTCAGATCGCCGCTGAAGTGCGTGCGATCCGCCCGCCGGAGCCCTACAAGGGCAAGGGCATCCGCTACGCCGACGAAAAGGTCTCCCTCAAAGAGACCAAGAAGAAGTAAGGAGCCGCGCCATGCTGAACAAGAAGGAACAACGCCTGCGTCGTTCGCGTCAAACGCGTGCTCGCATCGCCCTGCAGCGCGTGGCCCGTCTGACGGTCTTCCGCTCGAACCTGCATATCTACGCCTCGGTCATCTCCGAAGACGGTCAGCGCGTGCTGGCCTCCGCTTCGACGGCCGAGAAGGAAGTGCGCACGCAGCTGTCCGGCAAGGGTGGCAACGTGGCCGCTGCAAGCCTGATCGGCAAGCGCATCGCCGAGAAGGCGAAGGCCGCTGGCGTCGAGAAGGTGGCTTTCGACCGTTCGGGCTTCGCTTACCACGGCCGTGTCAAGGCCCTGGCTGAAGCCGCTCGCGAAGCCGGCCTGCAGTTCTGACGCTCAAAGGATTAGGAAATGGCAAAGTTTCAACCCCGCGCTCAGACCGAAGGCAACGACGACGGCCTGAAGGAAAAGATGATTGCGGTCAACCGCGTCACGAAGGTTGTGAAGGGCGGCCGCACGCTGTCCTTCGCTGCGCTGACCGTGGTCGGTGACGGCGATGGCCGCATCGGCATGGGCAAGGGCAAGGCCAAGGAAGTTCCGGTCGCCGTGCAAAAGGCGATGGAATCGGCCCGCCGCAACATGGTCAAGGTCCAGCTGCGCAACGGCACCATCCAGCACAACGTGGTGGGTGAGCACGGTGCAGCGCACGTGATCATGGCGCCGGCCCCGGCCGGTACCGGCGTGATCGCCGGCGGCCCGATGCGCGCTGTCTTCGAAGTGATGGGCGTGACCGACATCGTGACCAAGAGCCACGGTTCGACCAACCCTTACAACATGGTTCGTGCCACGCTGGACGCGCTCAAGCGCTGCTCCACGCCTGCCCAAGTGGCAGCGAAGCGCGGCAAGACGGTTGAAGAAATCTTCAACTGAGCGCCAGGAGATCGAGATGTCTGAAAAGAAAACGCTCACGGTCAAGCTGGTCCGCAGCCCGATCGGCTGCCGTGAAGATCATCGCGCGACGGTGGTCGGCCTGGGTCTTCGCAAGCTGAACAGCACGAAGACGCTGGAAGACACGCCGGCGGTCCGCGGCATGATCAACAAGATCGCCTACCTGGTGCAGGTGCTGTAAAGCACGGCATCAACGAGGAACACAAGATGCAACTCAATACCATCAAGCCCGCCTCGGGTTCCAAGCACGCCAAGCGTCGCGTGGGCCGTGGCATCGGCTCCGGTCTGGGTAAGACCGCTGGCCGCGGCCACAAGGGACAGAAGTCGCGTGCCGGTGGCTTCCACAAGGTGGGCTTCGAAGGCGGTCAAATGCCGCTGCAACGTCGCCTGCCCAAGCGTGGTTTCAAGTCGCTGGCTCGTCCGTTCAATGCGGAAGTGACGCTGTCGGAGCTGAATCTGCTGACCAGCGAAGAGATCGACCTGCTGACGCTGAAGGCGGTCGGCCTGGTGTCCGAGCTGGCCAAGGCTGTCAAGGTCATCAAGTCCGGCGAGATCACCCGCAAGGTGAGCATCAAGGGTCTGGGCGTGACGGCTGGCGCGAAGGCGGCGATCGAAGCCGCCGGCGGCTCCGTCGCTTGATCAGCCAAGCACAGGACTAGGCAGCAGTGGCAAGCAACGCATCACAGTTGGCCAAGAGCGGCAAGTTCGGCGACCTGCGTCGCCGCCTTGTGTTCCTGGTGCTCGCGCTGGTCGTCTACCGTGTCGGGGCTCATATCCCCGTGCCCGGCATCGATCCGACGCAGCTCCAGCAGCTGTTCAAGGGTCAGCAGGGCGGGATCCTGAGCCTGTTCAACATGTTCTCGGGCGGTGCGCTGTCGCGCTTCACCGTCTTCGCGCTGGGCATCATGCCCTACATCTCGGCCTCGATCGTCATGCAGTTGATGACGTACGTGGTCCCGAGCCTGGAAGCGCTGAAGAAGGAAGGCGAGGCGGGTCGTCGCAAGATCACGCAGTACACCCGCTACGGCACGCTGGGGCTGGCGATCTTCCAGAGCTTGAGCATTGCTTTCGCTCTGGAGAGTTCGCCTGGTCTGGTGCTGAGCCCCGGCTTCGGCTTCCGCATCACTGCGGTGACGAGTCTCGTGGCTGGCACGATGTTCCTGATGTGGCTGGGTGAGCAGATCACGGAACGTGGCTTGGGCAACGGCATCTCGATCCTGATCTTCGGCGGTATCGCCGCAGGTCTGCCGGGCGCCATCGGTGGTCTGCTTGAGCTGGTCCGTACCGGCGCGATGAGCGTGATCTCCTGCTTGCTCGTGATCGCGATCGTCATCGGCGTGACCTACCTGGTCGTGTTCGTTGAGCGTGGTCAGCGGAAGATCCTGGTCAACTATGCCAAGCGGCAGGTTGGCAACAAGGTCTACGGCGGTCAGAGCTCGCATCTGCCGCTGAAGCTGAACATGTCGGGCGTGATTCCGCCGATCTTCGCGTCGTCGATCATCCTGCTGCCGACCACGCTCGTGAGCTGGTTTGCGACGGGTGACAGCATGCGCTGGTTGAAGGACATCTCTGACGCGCTGCGTCCGGGACAACCGATCTATGTGCTGCTGTATTCGGCCGCGATCGTGTTCTTCTGCTTCTTCTACACGGCGCTGGTGTTCAACAGCCGTGAGACCGCAGACAACCTGAAGAAGAGCGGCGCGTTCATCCCCGGGATCCGTCCTGGAGACCAGACGGCTCGACACATCGACAAGATCCTGTCCCGACTGACGCTGGCGGGTGCGGTGTACATCACCGGCGTGTGCCTGCTGCCTGAGTTCCTGACGTTGAAGTACAACGTTCCGTTCTACTTCGGTGGCACGTCGCTGTTGATCATCGTGGTCGTCACGATGGACTTCTGGGCACAGGTCCAGTCCTATGTGATGAGCCAGCAGTACGAGTCGCTGCTGAAGAAGGCCAGTTTTAAGGCCAACTGAAGGCGCTAGGCAAAACAGAATATTGGATTCCAATTTGGCAAGTGCGAAGGTATGGCGAAAGATGACGTCATCCAAATGCAAGGGGAGATTCTGGAGAACCTCCCCAATGCAACCTTCCGAGTCAAACTGGAAAACAGTCACGTCGTTCTCGGTCACATCTCCGGGAAAATGCGGATGCACTACATCCGCATCCTTCCTGGCGACAAGGTGACCGTCGAATTGACGCCGTACGATTTGAGTCGTGCTCGCATCGTGTTCCGGGCGAAGTGAGCTTTTTAGCAACCCCCGGATCAACGCTGATTGAGCGAACAGAGTAGGTCAAGGAGCAGACCATGAAAGTTTCGGCATCTGTCAAGAAGATGTGCCGCAATTGCAAGATCATCCGCCGTAATGGCGTGGTGCGTGTGATCTGTACCGATCCGCGGCACAAGCAGCGCCAAGGCTGATTGGCCTAACGACTGCAAGCGAATTAGAGGACGCACATGGCACGTATTGCTGGTATCAACATTCCGCCGCACAAGCACACGGAGATCGGTCTGACTTCGATCTACGGCATTGGCCGTACGACCGCGCAGAAGATCTGCAACAACTGCGGCATCCCGCTGGACAAGAAGGTCAAGGACCTGAACGACTCCGATCTGGAAAAGATCCGTGAGGAAGTCGGCCGCCTGACCATCGAAGGCGACCTGCGTCGCGAGATGTCCATCAACATCAAGCGCCTGATGGACCTGGGTTGCTATCGTGGCTTCCGCCATCGCCGTGGCCTGCCGGTGCGCGGCCAGCGTACCCGCACGAATGCCCGCACCCGCAAGGGTCCGCGCAAGTCGGCGGCGACCGGCAAGAAGTAATCCGCGGCATCTGAAGAAAGCTAACCATGGCAAAAGCACCCAATAACCAGGCTGCCCAGCGCGTTCGCAAGAAGGTTCGCAAGAACGTTGCCGACGGTATCGCCCACGTCCACGCTTCGTTCAACAACACCATCATCACGATCACTGATCGTCAGGGTGGTGCGCTGTCCTGGGCCTCCTCTGGCGGCCAAGGCTTCAAGGGTTCGCGCAAGTCGACCCCCTTCGCGGCCCAGGTGGCTGCCGAAGTGGCTGGCCGAGCGGCTCAGGAGCAGGGCATCAAGAACCTGGACGTCAAGATCAAGGGCCCCGGCCCGGGTCGCGAATCGTCGGTGCGCGCTCTGGCTGCGCTCGGCATCCGCATCAACTCGATCTCTGACGTGACGCCGGTGCCGCACAACGGTTGCCGCCCGCAGAAGCGCCGCCGCATCTAAGCGGCGCCGCGGGACAGTCGCGATTAGTGCGATAATCTCCGGTTCGTTAAGAACACGCCGGCTGGTGCGCGAGCGCCAGCCGGCCGTTTTGCTGAGGAGGCTTCAACGCCCCTCAGCAGGTGTCGGCGGAAACGTCGACCCGATTGAAGTCTCAGACTTCTTGAAGCCCACCGTCCGAGCCTACAAAAACACTGGCCGGACTCGCGCGTTGCCCGGAATGTCTCCGAGCTCGCGTCAGATTGATGAAGGACACGCAAAGTGGCACGTTACCTCGGCCCGAAGGCCAAACTTTCCCGCCGTGAAGGCACCGACCTGTTCCTGAAGAGCGCCCGCCGCGCCATCAGCGACAAGGCCAAGTTCGACACCAAGCCGGGTCAGCACGGCCGCACCTCGGGTCAGCGTACGTCGGACTTCGGTCTGCAGCTGCGCGAGAAGCAGAAGGTCAAGCGCATGTATGGCGTGCTGGAGCGTCAGTTCCGCCGCTACTTCGCTGAAGCCGAGCGCCGCAAGGGTTCGACCGGTGTCAACCTGCTGGTGCTGCTGGAATCGCGCCTGGACAACGTCGTCTATCGCATGGGCTTCGGTTCGACCCGCGCGGAATCCCGCCAGCTGGTCTCGCACAAGAGCATCACGGTGAACGGCGAAGTCGTGAACATCGCGTCCTACCTGGTGAAAGCCGGTGACGTGGTCGCCGTGCGTGAGAAGTCCAAGAAGCAGCTGCGCATCATCGACAGCCTGAAGCTGGCTGAGTCGATCGGTCTGCCGGCCTGGGTGTCCGTGGACGCCACGAAGCTGGAAGGCATCTTCAAGAAGACGCCGGATCGCGATGAGTTCGGCGCCGAGATCAACGAGTCGCTGATCGTTGAGCTGTACTCGCGTTAATTCTTTCGTGCCTGCCGAGCGGCCCTGCAAGGGCCTGCTCGGCTTTTCCTCGTCCGGGCTCGCCAGCTGTTTATGGGCGGGCCTGGTTGGTCCCTCAGCCTTATCGGTGTAACGAACCGAGGGTATTGAAAGAAAGACCTCATGCAAACGAATTTGCTCAAACCCAAATCCATCACTGTGGAGCCCCTGGGCGGTCATCGCGCCAAGGTGATCCTGGAGCCGTTCGAACGCGGCTATGGCCACACGCTGGGCAACGCCCTGCGTCGCGTGCTGCTGTCCTCGATGGTGGGTTATGCGCCGACGGAAGTGACGATCGCGGGCGTGCTGCACGAGTACTCCGCCATCGACGGCGTTCAGGAAGATGTGGTCCACATCATGCTGAACCTGAAGGGCGTGGTGTTCCGTCTGCACAACCGTGAGGAAGTGACGCTGGTCCTGCGCAAGGAAGGCGAAGGCCCGGTCACGGCCGCCGACATCCAGACCCCGCACGACGTCGAGATCATCAACCCCGATCACGTCATCGCCCACCTGTCGCAAGGCGGCAAGTTGGACATGCAGATCAAGGTCGAGAAGGGTCGCGGCTACGTGCCCGGCAACATGCGCCGCTACGGCGACGAGCCGACCAAGGCCATCGGCCGCATCGTGCTGGACGCCTCGTTCAGCCCGGTGAAGCGAGTCAGCTACGCCGTCGAGAACGCCCGCGTCGAGCAGCGTACCGACCTGGACAAGCTGGTCATGGAGATCGAGACCAACGGCGCGATCTCGCCCGAGGAAGCGATCCGCGCTTCGGCCAAGATCCTGGTCGAGCAGATGGCCGTCTTCGCGCAGCTGCAGGGTACCGATCTGGTCGACGTGTTCGACCAAGCCCCGGCCGCCCGTTCCAGCAGCTTCGATCCGATCCTGCTGCGTCCGGTCGACGAGCTCGAGCTGACCGTGCGCTCGGCCAACTGCCTGAAGGCCGAGAACATCTATTACATCGGTGACCTGATCCAGCGTACCGAGACCGAGCTGCTGAAGACCCCGAACCTGGGTCGCAAGTCGCTGAACGAAATCAAGGAAGTGCTCGCCTCGCGCGGCCTGACCCTGGGTTCGCGTCTCGAGAACTGGCCGCCCCAAGGTCTCGACAAGCGTTGATTTTTGAAAGAGGACGGGTCTGACGATCCGTCCGGTGCCCCCGGCAGTACCTGATCCGGCTGCTGGCAATAACTGAAGGAAGGAAAGCACCATGCGCCACCGTAACGGCCTCCGTAAACTGAACCGCACCAGCGAACACCGCGCCGCGATGTTCCGCAACATGGCGGTCTCGCTGCTGAAGCACGAAGCCATCAAGACCACGCTGCCCAAGGCGAAGGAACTGCGTCGCATCGTCGAGCCGCTGATCACCCTGGCCAAGGAAGCGACTGTTGCGAACCGCCGTCTGGCGTTCGACCGCCTGCGCGACCGCGACATCGTCGTGAAGCTGTTCAACGAACTGGGCCCGCGTTTCGCGACCCGTCCGGGCGGCTACACCCGCATCCTGAAGATGGGCTTCCGCGTCGGCGACAACGCCCCGATGGCGTACGTCGAACTGGTGGATCGTCCTGACGCCGTCGAAGGCGAGGGCTCTGCTGAATAAGCAGCGCTTCGCTTCTGCGCACGAAAGGCCAGCAGCAATGCTGGCCTTTTTTCTTGTGTGTCCGCGATACGCGCAGTGCGAGCAGGGCATGGTGCCTGTCCACCGTCATGCCGGTCCGCTTGGCGCTAAGCTTCGCGCCTTTCCGACCTCACGGCGAGGCGGGTCCCACCGGTCCCGCATGCGCCCCGCGTTCATGACTCCCATTGCCCTGATGCGACGCCTGCTGCCGGCGCTGTTCCTGCTGCTGACGCTGGCCTCGGCCTTGCTCGCCGGCCCGGCGCGCGCCGACGATTTCCTCGATCCCGAGCAGGCCTTCAAGATCGACGTGCAACTGACTGGTGATCGTGAGTTCCAGGTGAACTTCACGATCGCACCTGGCTATTACATGTATCGCGACCAGTTCAAGCTGGACGCCACCGACGCGAAGTTTGGCGACATCGCCTGGCCGACGCCGAAGCGCAAGTTCGACGAGACCTTCCAGAAGGAGGTCGAGACCTATCGCGACCACTTGAGCATCAAGGTGCCCGTGGAGGCGCTTGCTGCCGGGCCGTTGAAGTTGGTGCTGACAGGACAAGGCTGCGCGGACAAGGGCCTGTGCTACCCGCCGATGAAGAGCCAGTTGACCCTGGGCCTGAAGGGCTTCGGTGGCGATGGGGCGGTGAAGGTCGGCGCAGCACCGGATGCGCTCAGCGGCTTCGGCATTGCCAACGCGGTGGCGGCCACGTCTGCCGAGGCGTCGCCGGTGAAGGCGGCAGAAGACGCGCAGACGGCTCCTGCGAAGTCGGGTGGATCGCCCCTCGACGATGCGCTGGCGTCCGGTCGACTGTGGTTGATCATCGGCGCGTTCTTCGCCGCCGGCGTGCTGTTGTCGCTCACGCCCTGCGTCCTGCCGATGTTGCCGATCCTGTCCTCGATCATCGTGGGCCAGGGAGAGGCCCCTCGCGCGCGCGCGGGTTCTTCCTCGCGTTCAGTTATTCGCTTGGCATGGCGCTGCTCTACACCGCGCTGGGCGTCGCGGCGGGGCTGGCTGGCGGCGGCCTGGCGGCTTACCTGCAGAAGCCCTGGGTGCTGACCCTCTTCGCGCTGCTGCTGGTGGGCTTCTCGCTGTCGATGTTCGGCGTCTACGAGATCCAGCTGCCCAGCCGCTTTACCGGTGGCGTCTCGGACGCCACGCAGCGTCTGCCCGCCGGCAAGTTCGTCAGCGTGTTCGTCATGGGCGGCCTGTCCGCGTTGATCGTCAGCCCCTGTGTGGCCGCGCCCTTGGCCGGCGCGCTGCTCTACATCAGCCAGACCGGCAACGTCGCGATCGGTGGACTTGCGCTGTTCGCGCTGGCCTGGGGCATGAGCGTGCCGCTGCTGCTCCTGGGTCTGTCGGCTGGCACCCTCTTGCCGCGTGCCGGTGCGTGGATGGAGACCGTCAAATACTTCTTTGGCCTGCTGCTGCTCTCGGTGGCGCTGTGGATCGTGCAGCCCGTGTTGCCGACGGTGATCGCTCAGCCGCTGTGGGGCTCATTGCTGATTGCTGTCGCGGCCTTGCTGGGGCTCTTCCAACGGACCGAGGCCAATACGCCGCGCGTATGGCTGCGAAAGAGCGCAGCGGTGGCAGCGATGGTGTTCGGTGTGGCGCAGTTCATCGGCGTTGCTGCCGGCGGGACCGACACGCTGAAGCCGCTCGCCGGCGTCATCAGCACCAGCAAGGCGTCGGGTGCCGCCTCCACCGCAGAATCTTCCGCGGTGAGCTTCCGCAAGATCGCGACAGTCGCCGAATTGGACGAAGCGTTGCACAGCGCCGGCAGACCCGTGATGCTCGACTTTTATGCGGACTGGTGCGTCTCGTGCAAGGAGATGGAGCGCTTCACCTTCACCGATGCGCGCGTGCAGGCCAAACTGACCGGCGCACTGCTGTTGAAGGCCGATGTCACCGCGAACAACGCCGGAGACCGCGAGCTGCTGAAGCGCTTCAAGCTCTTCGGCCCGCCGGGCACGATCTTCTTCGACGCGAAGGGCGAGGAGCTGACCGGTGTGCGCGTGATCGGATTCCAGGATGCCGACCGCTTTCTGCAGTCGCTGCAGGCGGCCGGACTCTGACTCCGGAAGACTGTCGTCGAAATTTGAAGGGGCGGTCTATTCCGTGCTACACTCTCATTCTTCAGTCGCGGGGTGGAGCAGTCTGGTAGCTCGTTGGGCTCATAACCCAAAGGTCGTAGGTTCAAATCCTGCCCCCGCAACCAGAATATTGAACGTTGTCCCAGGGCAGCGTGGTTGAACGAAACGAAAGCCGATCAGGCGTTTGAGGGTCGTTCAACAAATCGGCAGATCAGCGTCATCGCTGGTCGCCGCGCGGTACAGCCGCGGGGTGGAGCAGTCTGGTAGCTCGTTGGGCTCATAACCCAAAGGTCGTAGGTTCAAATCCTGCCCCCGCAACCAATCGAACAAGGGCCCTCATGCGAGGGCCCTTTGTTTTTTCCGCGCATCAACTGATGGTCAGCCGCACACCGACCTCCGGTGCGACCAGGCGTCCGATGACGGCTGCGGCGCCAAAGCCGTGTCGCGCGAAGACGTCCATCACTTGGTCGACCGTCTCCGGTGCGCATGACACGAGCAGGCCGCCGCTGGTCTGCGGATCGCTGACCAGCGCCTGCGTCTCCATCGGCAGCGAGGCGGAGAGCGCGATCTCGGCGCCATAGGCGGACCAATTGCGCCCGGATGCTCCGGTGATCAGGCCCTCGGAGGCGAGGGATCGGACACCTTCGAGCAAGGGCACCGCCGCCCAATCGATCTCGATCCCGCAACGCGAGCCCCGTGCGATCTCGAGTGCATGCCCGGCCAATCCGAAGCCGGTCACGTCGGTCAAGGCGTGCACGCCGTCGAGAGCCGCGAGTTCCGGTCCCGGTGTGTTCAGCAACGTGGTCGCCTCCAGCATTCGCTGATAGGACGCATCGTCGAGTCTGCCCTTCTTCAGCGCCGCCGACATCACGCCCACGCCGAGCGCCTTGCCCAGCACGAGCACGTCGCCGACCTTGGCGTCCGCGTTGCGCTTCACGCGCAAGGGGTGAACCAGCCCCAGAGCGACCAGTCCATAGATCGGCTCGACGGAATCGATCGTGTGCCCGCCAGCGATCGGGATACCGGCCTGACGGCAGACGGAGGCGCCGCCTTCAAGGATGCGCCCGATCGTCGTTGCGCTCAGCACCGCGATGGGCATGCCGACGAGTGCTAACGCCATGATGGGACGCCCTCCCATCGCGTAGACGTCGCTGATCGCATTGGTCGCGGCGATGCGGCCGAAGTCGTACGGGTCGTCGACGATCGGCATGAAGAAGTCGGTGGTCGCGACCAGGGCCTGCTCATCGTTGAGCTGATAAACCGCCGCATCGTCCGAGGTCTCGATGCCGACCAGCAACTCCTTGGGCACCGGCAGGGCGTTGGTGCTCTTGAGGATCTCCGACAGCACGCCTGGTGCGATCTTGCATCCGCACCCTCCGCCGTGAGAGAGCGAGGTCAATCGCGGCTCAGAGGCCGGGGCTGGAGTGGGCGAGGTGGCGAGGGTCGTCATGGCGCCGCAGCTTACCGCTGGCGCTTCAAACCAGCGAGGGTGTGGGGTGACCCGCCAGGCGGCGTTGCAGGGCGACAAAGGCCTCCATGGCAAGCCACAGCGGCAGATAGCGGGACTCGTCGCCGTCGAGCACTGCCAGCGCCAGGGCGCAGGCTTCGAGTGTGCTGCGCTGCGTGTCCGCATGGGCGCGGCGGATGGTGTAGCGCGAAGGCGGCGGAGCATCGAGGGCGAGTCGCGGCAACGCTTGAAGCCATGGGTTCAAGGCGAGCAGCCGGCGACTGCCGCGCCAGGTGCCGTCAAGCGCGACCAGTGTTGTCGTTGTGACCCCCGCGGCCACCGAAGGTGTCTGATGGTTGGGCGAGCGAGTGATTGGTGCTTCGCCGCTTGTCCGTGGATAGAGCAGGAGGAATCCATCGAGGGAAGGCGGTGGCTCGAAGCGCTCACCGACGCGCAACTCCACGCGCGACAGGCAACGCGCCAGTAGCGCGCCGGTTCCCTTCGCATGCCCCGCCTCGTCGGCGTCCTGGAGGATGAGCAGCGCCGCGCCGTTCGCGACCCGGCGCACGCAGCCGCACCAGCAAGCGACGAGCGGCCGTCCGCATCCCTCGCAAAGGGGGCGTCGGCCGCTCAGGCCACCCTCGGTGGCGGGCATCGGAAGATCAGCGCGGTTGACGCGGGGGCTTGCGTCCGTCGTTCGGACGGCTTTGGCCGTCACGGCGCGGACGGTCGCCGCGCGGACCCTGGCCCGGACCTCCAGGATGGCCTTCGCCGCGAGGTCCACCACCACGACGGTGCTCACCGCCGCGAGGGGGCGGTCATTGCGCTCCGGACGCGGCGGCTGTTGCGCTTCTTCCTCGCGCGCCAGCTTCAGCTGGGCGTCCAACTGCTCCTGAGTCAGGCCCTTCAGCGCGCAGAAATTTGCCGGCGTCAGCGTCGTGCGCGAGAAGTCGCGCAGCAGCTGCGAGCGTTCCTGGCGACCGCGATCTTCCTCGGCGCGGCGTGCGTCGGAGATGCCGCGGCGGCGGGTCAGTTCTTCCTGTGCGGCGACTCTGTGTTCATCGCTGAGCTCGCCGGCAGGTTGGCCGTCGAGGTCGAAGCGCGTCTTCGCGCGGGTCAGTGCGATCAGGTAGCCGGTGCCGCCCGTGTAGCGGCGCAGGAATGCGGACAGCTGTGCCTTGGTGAACTGGCCCGGCGCGCGCTGCTGGATGTCGGATTGCACGCGCAGCTTCAGCGGCTTGGCGCCGCCGGCAAACAGCGCAGGGAACAGCTCCTTGAGCTTGGCCGCGACGGCCTGGACATCGACGCGACCGCCCTCGGCGGTCTTCGGCTGACCAGGCGTTGCGCCGACGGGCGCGACCTCGCCAGATTCGACGTCTGTGGCGGCCTCGCCGGAGGATTCGTCAACTTCCTGCACGGGCTCTGCGGCCTCCGACGCGGGTGCCGTCAAGCCGGCCTCCGTCGTCTCGGTGGCGGGGGCCTTCTGATCGGGGAACTCGGAGGAGATCACTTCGCCTTGCGGCGGGGTGCTGGAGGACATGCATCAAGCGGCGCGGGGCCGGCCTTCGGGGAAAAGGGGGATTGTGCCCATAGCCGCGCGGGCGTGGCAATTCGCGACTATCGACGGAAGTCGCCCGTCCTGCCTGAGGACGTCTTCCGGAGTGGAATCAGGTCTTCGGTTCGCAGGCGGGCTTGCAGACCAGTTCGGTCCGGCCCAGGATCCGCTTGGACTGGAGGCTGCTCGGCGGCCGATGGCGACCGCACTTGAAACAGGAGCGGGTCTGACCGCTGCCTTGGAACGGCGACCCCCCCAGCTTGGAGGCATAGCGCAGGCCGTCATCCCGAACGGCGGTGCAGGTGTCTTTGCTCATGGTCTCGCTTCGCTTGGCGCTCTTGTTCGCGCCGGCGGGTTCGTGTCCCGTCGGCGCATCGATTCCCTCGCGATCGATAGTAGGTGGGGCGTGTGACGCCCCGCTACATCGCTTGCCCGGGGTGAAAGCACCGTCCGACGAACGGCGGTTTTTGCGCCGACAATCGCCCGCGTGCCCGGAAGCCCGGGCGTTCGAGAACCATGGCCAAACTGTTTTTCCGCTACGCCGCGATGAATGCCGGCAAGTCCACCGCCCTGCTGCAGGTGGCACACAACTACGAGGAGCGCGGTCATGCGGTGCGCCTGTTCACCGCCGGCGTCGACGACCGCTATGGCAAGGGGATGGTCACGTCACGGCTGGGTCCGCAGCGGGTGGCGGAGGTCTTCAACGGCGAGACGGACTTCCGCGCGCTGATCACGCAGTCGCCAGGCATCGCCTGCATCCTTGTCGACGAGGCACAGTTCCTGACGAAGGACCAGGTCTGGTCGCTGCACGAGATCGCGCACATGCGCCATGTGCCTGTCATCTGCTACGGCCTGCGGACGGACTTCCGCGGCGAGCTGTTCACGGGCTCGGCCGCGCTGCTGGCGCTCGCCGACGAGATGGACGAGATGAAGACCATCTGCGATTGCGGCCGCAAGGCCACGATGAACATGCGTGTCGACGCCACCGGTCGCAAGCAGACCGAGGGCGCGCAGGTCGAGATCGGCGGCAACTCCCGTTACCGCGCGGTCTGTGGACGCTGCTTCCGGGCGTCCTAGGGCATGGCGTCCTGCGGACGCCCGGTAAGCCTGGACTTACTTCTTGGTCAGCTGCTCTTCCAGTTCCTTGCAGGAAGGAGCGCAGACTGGCTGGGACTTGCCCAGCAGCTTGCGGGACTTCAGCAGCGCCCGGGGGCGATGCTTTCCGCAGAGGAAGCACGACATGGTTGCCGCGCCAAACGAAGAGGTTGCCGCGAACGGCGAACCTGGCGCTTTAGAGCGATAGCGCAGACCATCGGCTTCGATGGTCGTCTTGGTCGTATCCTTGGCCACGCTGTTCCTGATCCTGATAAGAGTTTGAAATGCCGCGCCGACCGTCCCAAGTTCCCCCCAGGGACAGACGGCGAAACCCGTATTTTCCTATAAGCCGGGGCCTCCCCGTACCGGGGCATCGCTAATGACCTCGCGCGAAGGTCGCCCGAATCGGCTCCAACAGACATTCGTCCGCTGCTGAAGGCCCCTGTGTTCCCCTCCGGCGAAAGCCCGTTCAAAGGTGCTTGGCGCGATTTAGGGAAAACACCTAGAATGCCGCCGCGCCGTTTCACCGTGGCGTCAACAACAAGGACACACAGGGAGCGAGCGCAGCGATGGAAAGGATCGAAGGGCTGTTTGCCGCCATGCGGGCGGCCAGTCAGGACATGGAATGGCCGGCGACCGAGGCCCGCGACAGCCGCCTGGAAACGACCGGCGAATTGGCCGAGCGCTATGCGCAGGCCGTCAGCGAGGCGCTGTGCGGCTACTTCCGCAGCTCGCACGCCAGCCTCTGGCTGCTGGATGGCGAGCCCGGTGAACATCGCCTGCGATGCCTCGGGGCACATGCGGTCGACGGCGCGAGCCATCAACGGCCGCTTTGCGAGCAACGCGCCTATCCGGGCTATTTCGACGCCCTGCTGTCAGAGGGCGTCTACAACTGCACCGATGCGCTGGCTGATCCGCGGCTGAGCGCGCTGCAACCGCCGCCGACCTGGCGCGCGATGCTCGACGTCTCGGGGCAGATCAACGGCAAGACCTTCGGCGTGATCGCGCTCGGGCAGCGGGATGCCGCCCGTGTCTGGACCAAGCGCGAAGAACTGGACCTGCGCCGTGCCACCGCGAAGGCGTGTCTGCACCTGCACGCGCTGCGCAACGAATTCGAGACGGTCTGACCGGCCCGGCATCTGGTCGGCGCCCGGCTGGCGGACAAGCCTCAACTTCGACCGACCGGTCGGATTAATCTCTTGCGAAATGTCAATGCGGCATCCACTGACGGAAGGCTGAGGGCTTCCCGCTAGAGTCGGTCGCCACACGTCCCATGGACGACCAACCCCCGGGCGACGGCCTTCGGAGCGGTCGCGACGGCGCCGGCACGCATCGGCGACGCGCGGTCAACGGCCTTGCCCGGTACCACGACAGGAGACAAGGTGGACGGGGCGATTGCAAGCATCCTGGTGCTGGACGGGGTGACCAACGGCGCGATCTACGCGCTGCTGGCACTGGCCCTGGTCCTGGTCTTCGCGGTCACGCGGGTGATCTTCATTCCTCAAGGGGAGTTCGTCGCCTTCGGCGCGTTGACGCTGGCAGGCCTGCAGCTCGGACACACGCCGCTGACGATCCACTTCCTGATCGCCATGGCGCTGCTGGCGGGCGTGCTGGACCTGATCGCGGCCGCACGCGCCGGACGGATCAAGGCCGAATGGGCGGGGATCGCGGGGCGGGCATTGCCCGGCGTCGCGATCGGACTCTGCGCGCTCTGGCTCGCGCCGATGAAACTGCCGCTGGTGGCGCAGGCGTTGCTGACGCTGGCGGTCGTGACGCCGATGGGCGGACTGCTCTACCGGTTGGCCTACCAGTCGCTGGCGGATGCGTCGGTGCTGGTGCTGCTGATCGTCTCGGTCGGCGTGCACTTCGCATTGACCGGGCTCGGCCTGGTGTTCTTCGGGGCCGAGGGCTCGCGCAATCCGAGCTTCTGGGAGGCGAGCTATTCGGCGGGGCCCCTGATGTTCTCGGGCCAGACGCTGATCATCGTGATGGCCTCGGCGGCGCTGATCGTCGCGCTGTGGCTGTTCTTCGAGAAGAGCCTCTACGGGAAGGCGCTGCGCGCGACCGCGGTGAACCGGCTCGGTGCCCGGCTCATGGGGATTTCCAGTACGTCGGCGGGCCGGCTGTCGTTCACGCTCGCGGCCTTCATCGGCGCGCTGTCGGGCATCCTGATCAGCCCCACGACGACGATCTTCTACGACAGCGGCTTCCTCATCGGCCTGAAGGGCTTCGTGGCCGCCGTCTTCGCCGGGCTGTCGAGTTATCCGGGCGCCGCGCTCGGCGCGCTGCTGGTCGGGCTGATCGAATCGTTCAGTTCCTTCTGGGCCAGCGCCTTCAAGGAGGTCATCGTCTTCACCTCCATCCTGCCGGTGCTGCTGTGGCGCAGCTGGCGCGACCCGCATCACGAGGAGCATTGACGTGGCCTCCGATCCATCCGTGGCCGTGAAGGCCGCTGTCACGCCCGCTTCCACCGCGGCTCCCTCCGTCGCCTCCCACTCGTGGTCGCGCCGCATCGTGCCGGCGCTGCTGCTGGCCACGCTCGCCGTCCTGCCGTTGCTGCCGGTCCCCGAGTTCTGGATCACCCAGCTGAACTACATCGGCATGTTCGCGCTCGTCGCCCTGGGGCTGGTGCTGCTGACCGGCGTGGGCGGGCTGACCTCGTTCGGGCAGGCCGCCTTCGTCGGCGTCGGCGCGTACACCACGGCCCTGCTGAGCGCGCGCTACGGGCTCTCGCCCTGGATCGGCCTGGCCGCGGGCCTCGTGATCACGCTCGGCATTGCGCTGGTACTGGCCCTGATCACGCTGCGCATGTCGGGGCACTACCTGCCGCTGGCGACGATCGCCTGGGCGCTGAGCCTGAACTTCACCATCGCCAACATGGAGTCCCTGGGCAAGTACGACGGCCTGCTCGGCGTGCCGGCAATCACGCTGTTCGGCGTCAGCCTCGCCGACGGTCGCGCGATCTACTACCTGATCTGGCTGTTCGCGATCCTCGGCGCCATCGCCGTGCGAAACCTGCTGGACTCGCGTCCAGGACGGGCGATCCGGGCGCTCGGTGGGGCGACGGTGATGGCCGAATCGATGGGTGTCTCGACCTTCCGCTACAAGGTCGTGGTCTTCCTGATCGCCGCGCTGCTGGCGTCGATCTCGGGCTGGCTCTTCGCGCACGTCCAGCGCACGGTGAACCCGAGCCCCTTCGGCCTGAAGATGGGGATCGAATACCTGTTCATGGCGGTCGTCGGCGGCGTGTCCAGCGTGTGGGGCGCCTTCGTCGGCGCGGGTGTGTTCAAGATCATCGAGGACCAGCTCAAGGAGCTGCTGCCCGCGCTGCTCGGCAGCAACGGCAACTTCGAGATCATCGTGCTCGGCGTCGTGCTGGTGCTGATGCTGAAGTACGCGCCGAAAGGCCTGTGGCCGTCGCTGCAGACGGCGCTGTCGCGCTGGTGGCCCGCACGGCCTCGCGAGCGGGACTGGGAGGGGGCCGCCCCGCTCGAGTCGCGCGCGAAGCCTCAGGCCGGCTCGGTGCTGTTGAAGGTCGACAAGCTGCGCAAGCAGTTCGGCGGACTGGTGGCCGTGAACGACGTCAGCTTCGAGCTGCGCGCGGGCGAGATCATGGGCCTGATCGGGCCGAACGGCGCCGGCAAGTCGACGACCTTCAACCTGGTCTCCGGCGTGCTGACCGCGACCAGCGGCGAACTGCGCTTCGCCGGCGAGTCCATCACCGGCCTGCCGGCGCGACAGATCGCGCGTCGCGGCCTGTCGCGGACCTTCCAGCACGTGAAGATGATCGCGGACATGACGGTGCTGGAGAACGTCGCGCTCGGCGGCTACCTGCGCTCGCACAGTGGCACGGCGCGGGCGATGCTTCGCCTCGATCGCGCGGAGGAGAAACGCCTCTTCGCCGAAGCCGAGACCCAGCTGCGCCGCATCGGCATGCAGGACCATCTGCATGAACTCGCGGGCAACCTGGCGCTCGGGCCGCAGCGGCTGATGGAGATCGCGCGGGCGCTGTGCAGCGACCCGTCGCTGCTGTTGCTGGACGAGCCCGCCGCGGGCCTGCGCCACAAGGAGAAGCAGGCGCTGGCCGACGTGCTGCGCCAGTTGCGTGCGGGGGGCATGAGCATCCTGCTGGTCGAGCACGACATGGACTTCGTCATGGGCCTGACGGACCGCATCGTGGTGATGGAGTTCGGCACCAAGCTGATCGAGGGCACGCCCGCCGAGGTGCAGGCCAGCCCCGAGGTGCGCGCGGCCTACCTGGGAACGGAGCACTGACATGAGCGAGTTGCTGAAGGTCACCGGCCTGCAGGCCGGCTACGGCCGAGCCGAGGTGCTGACGGGCCTGGACCTGCGCCTGCGAGAAGGGGAGGTCGTGACCGTCATCGGTCCGAACGGCGCCGGCAAGAGCACCACGCTGAATGCGCTGATGGGCGTGCTGCCGGCGCGCGGGCAGGTGATCTTCGACGGACAGGACATCCAGGGCCTGGGTCTCGAGGATCGGGTGATGCGGGGGCTCGCGCTGGTGCCCGAGAAGCGGGAGCTGTTCACCACGATGTCGGTCGAGGACAACCTGGTGCTCGGCGGCTTCCGGCCGATGCGCCTGGGCGTGAAGGGGTGGCGCGATGAACTGGACCGCGTCTACACGCTCTTCCCCGCCTGAAGGAGCGTCGAGTGCAGCTCGCCGGCACCTTGTCCGGGGGCGAGCGCCAGATGCTGGCCGTCGGCCGCGCGCTGATGGCGCGCCCGAAGCTGCTGATGCTCGACGAACCCAGCCTCGGCCTGGCGCCGCTGATCGTCAAGGAGGTGTTCCGCATCGTCGCGCAGCTGCGCGAGGCGGGGGTGTCCATCCTGCTGATCGAGCAGAACGCGCGGGCCGCGCTGGAAGTCGCCGACTACGGCTATGTGCTGGAGACCGGTGAGATCGCGCTCGAGGGACCCGCCGCAGAACTGGCGAAGGATTCCCGGGTCATCGACACCTACCTCGGAGCGAGTCGCCAGCCGCAATGAAACCCGCCGCCGCGTGACGAAACGCCGCAAGCGGCCCTTTCCACCCCGAATCGGGGGAGAAGCGTGACGCCCACGAAACACCCGGGCGGGACCGGCCGACCATAATTCGTCGAATTCGCGCCATGGCTCTGCTGTCCTCCCTCCGCAAACTGCTCACCGGTTCCGCCGACTCCAGGTCGACAGGCGGAGCCTCCGCCTCGGGCGGGGCATCGAAGGGATCGCCCTCCGCGGCGGCGCCGGTCCGGCCGGTCGACATCCCGCTCCCGCCCACGCTGTCGTCGGCGTCCTCGCACTCGCAGGGCCCCGGCATGGTCTCGACCCAGACGGCGGTGTACAGCGGCGGCGACATCGTCTTCCCCACGCTCGATGCCTCGCCGGAGTGGCTGCACTTCAGCACCCGGCTGTTCGGCTTGTCGCGTCTGAAGGACGTGCCCCCGTCGGCCGGCGAGCAGGGGCTGATGCAACGCCTGCAGGCGCAGCGCGGCTCCCAATGGGCCGACCTGCTGCCCCGCCTGCCCGCGGTGCTGCCGCAGCTGATGCGCCTCGTGCGGCGCAGCAACGTGTCCTCGACGGAGCTGGTGCAGCTGATGTCGCGCGATCCCAGCCTGGTTGGCGAGCTGATGCGGCTGGCCAACTCCCCGCGCTATCGGACCGAACGCGAGATCACCGATCTCGCCGGCGCCGTGATGGTGCTCGGCCAGCAGGGCCTGGACCAGTTGGTGATGAGCGTCGCGCTGCGCCCCATCTTCCATCATGGCAAGGGGCGCTACGGCAGCCGCTCCGGCACGCTGCTGTGGGACCTCAGCGAGCGCACCGCGTTCGCGACGGCGCGCCTGGCCAATGCGGGCGACGACGAGTTCTCCGCCTACCTCGCCGGTCTCAGTTCGCAACTCGGCCTGATGGCGCTGCTGCGCGCGCTGGACGGGATGTCCGCGCCTTCGGTGCCGCCGCTGGACCGCGAAGGCCTGCATCGCCAGCTGCTGCCGCTCACGGCCGCGTGGTCGGCGCAGATCGTCGAGCACTGGGGCTTCCCGCCGCAGGTCGCCGAGGCACTGGCGCCTCGCCCGGGCCGGGGCGCCGAGTCCGTCGTGCTGGCCCATCTGGTGCGGCAGGCGCAGGCGGTCGCGCTGCGCCAGCTGATGCAGCCGGGGCTGCAGCCCGCGCAACTGGGGGACTGGTCCGCCGCGCAGCAGCGCTGCTACGCGGAGCTGGAACACGAGTTCGCTGCCGGCGAGGTCTGAGCCGCCGGCGTCGAGCGCGTGCGCGGCCGGTGTCAGGCGCCGCGACTTTTCGCCAATGTCCAGGCCATCAATCCGAACACGCCTTCGAAGAGCAGGGCCAGCGCCGCAGCGGGCAATGCGCCCGCGAGCAGCAAGGTCTGATCGTTCAACGCGAGCCCGGTGACGATGCGTTCCCCATAGCCCCCGGCACCGATGAAGGCCGCCATCGTGGCGGTGCCGACCGACAGGCTGGCCGCCGTGCGCAGGCCCGCCAGCATGACCGGCAAGGCCAGCGGCAACTGCACCGACCGCAGCACCTGACCCCGCGTGAGCCCGAGCGCCTTTGCGGCCGTGGTCAACCCCTCGGGGACCTCGCTGAGCCCGACGGTGCAGTTGCGCAGCACCGGCAGCAGCGCATAGAGGGTCAGCGCCACCAGCGCCGGCACGGGTCCGATCCGGTTCATCGCCCAGATCAACAGCGCCAGCATCGCCAGTGAGGGCACGGTCTGCAGCAGGGCGCAGACGGCCAGCAGCGCCTCGCGCCAGCGCGGCCAGGGGTGCAGCGCGACCGCCAGCGGCACGCCGACCAGCGTGGCCAGCGCGACGGCGCCAAGCACGAGCGCCAGGTGTTGCCCCGTGAGGCGTCCGAGGTCCGGCCCGGTCAATCTCGTCCACAAGCCCGACTCGACCGGCTCGGCAGACCCGGACGTCGTGCCCCGTTTCGCGAGGAACTCGCGTGCGATCGCGTCGAACGGCTGGCGCTTGACCTCCGCCTGCGCGTTCATCGCGATCATCGCGGTCTCGTCGATGCGCCCGCGCAGCGTCTGCAAGGCGGCCCAGGCGCGCGGATGCCGCTGCGGCAGATCGATGCGATACAGCAGCACCGCGTCGTAGCGCGGGAAGAATCGCCCGTCGTCGGCCAGGACCGTGAGGTCGAGCGCCGCGATCTGCGCGTCGGTCGTGTACACGTCGGTGACATCGATCTGGGCATCGGCGAGCGCGCGATACGCGAGCCCGTGATCGAGCCCGGTCGGCGTCTGCGGCAGCGCATAGCGTGTCATCAGACCCGGCCAGCCGTCCGCGCGGCCCAGGAACTCGTTGCTCAGGCCGAGCTTCAACGCCGGCTGTCCTTTCAACTGGGACAGCGCGGTGAGACCGAGTTCCCGCGCCTGCGCTGAACGCATCGCCAGCGCGTAGCCGTTGTTGAAGCCGAGCGGCACGCCGATCGCGAGGCCGAGCGGGCGCAGTTCCGCCTGCAGTTGTTCGAGCGGCGCGCCGGTGGTCGCGTGACCGAGGATCTCCCGCTCGATCGTGCCGAGGTATTCCGGGTAGACGTCGATGCTGCCGGCCTTCAGCGCGGCGTGGACGATGGCCGTGTTGCCCAGGCCCTGACGGATCTCGACCTCGGCGCCCGGGTCGTCGGCGCGCACCGTCTGCGCGATCACCTCGGCGAGGATGTAGCTCTCCGTGAACCGCTTGGAGCCGATGCGCAGCGGCTCCGCGGCCCAGGCGCCCGGCGCGCCCGTGAGCGCAGCGCAAACCAGCAGGAGAAGGAGCGGCCGCAGCCGGCGGAGCAGCATCATCGGCGCAGCATAGTCGAGCCCGTCCGGCTGCGCGCCAGCGTGCGCAAGACCTGGCCCGCGAAGGCGTCGGCGGCTGCCGAGCCCGCCGACGCCTTGCTGCGCATCAGCACCACCGACATCGCCGGTAGCGAGGTGGCGGGCGGCATGCCGTGCCGTTCGTCCAGCAGTTCCATGCCCTCGGGCACGCTGCAGCGTGTGAACAGCGCGATGGCCAGGCCGCTCTCGACCGCCGCCAGCATGCCGGCCGGGCTCGCGCTGTCGCAGACGATGCGGTGCGGCCGCTTCAACGCCGTCAGCGCGGACAGCGCCGCTTTGCGCGCGAGGCTGCCCGACTCGTACACCGCGACGGGCAGGGGCGTCTGCCGCCATGCCTCGAAGCGCGGCGCGCCGAACCAGGCCAGCGGCTCGTCGAACAGTGGCTGTCCGCGCCCAGCGCGATCACGCGTCACGACGGCCACGTCGACTTCGCCGTGCAACACGCGCGGGATGAGGACCGTCGACTGCTGGCAGACCAGCGTCAGTTCCACCGCCGTGTGCCGACCGGCGAAGTCCCGCAGCACCGGGGTGAGGTAGGGCAGGGCGTAGTCCTCCGGCACGCCGATCGTGAGCCGGCCATGCAGCGTCTCCCGCCGGAGCGACTGGACCGCCTCGTCGTGCTGGGCGATCAGGCGGCGCGCGTGGCCCAGCAGTTCGCGTCCCGCTGGCGTGAGGTCCAGCCGTCGCGGCGTGCGCACCAGCACCGGTTGGCCAACCGCCTGTTCCAGCTTGGCGATCTGCATGCTCAGTGCGGATTGCGAGCGGTGAACCAGCACGCCCGCCGCCGTCAGCGAGCCGGCATCCACCGCCGCCACGAAGGCGCGCAGCCAATCCAGTTGAAGGTCGGTCGAGGGCATCCGGGTTCTCTGCCCGTCATGGGCTTCCATTCGATTCCGTGATGCTAAACGTGAAGAGGATTCGCTTTGCCGGATGCAGGTGGCGCCCGAGACTCGTCGCATGTCCTCATCGCTCGTGCCGTCCGCCGCGGATGCCAACATCCCCTCCACCAGGGCTGCCACCGGAACTGGGCCCGGCACTGGCGAGGCCTCCGTCGTCGAGGCCTCGCCGGCCGGCCCGGACACGCAGGGCCGTCGCCAGCACGAAGGCCTGGCGCTCATGGTCGGTGGCGGATTGCTGCTCGGCACGATCGGCGTGTTCGTCGAGGAGGCGGCGCAGGACCCGGCAACGACGGTGTGGTTCCGTTGTGTGTTCGGGCTCGCGGCCCTGTTGCTGTGGGGCGCCGCGCGCGGCCGACTCGGCGAACTCGTGCGGCTGCGCGGGCGCGCGCTGGCGGCGGTCCTTGCCGTGGGTCTGCTCACCGTCGTGAATTGGGGGCTGTTCTTCGCGGCCATTCCGCGCTGCTCGATCGCCGTGTCGACGGTCGTGTTCCATGTGCAGCCGTTCTGGTTGATGGCGATGGGGGCGTTCTGGCTGCGCGAACGCGTGACGCGCGCCCAGTGGATGGCCGCCGCCATCGCCTTGTGCGGCCTCGCGCTGGCCACCGGCATCGCGGATGAGGCATTCGCGCCGGTCGGCTCGACCGGCGGCGCCCTGCAACTGCCGGGCTACGCGCTCGGGGTGGGGATGTGCCTGCTCGGTTCAGTGAGTTACGCGGCGGCGAGTTTCATTGCCAAGCTCGAGGCCGAACGCGCCGGTTCGTTCGCGCTGTCGGCGGGACAGTGCCTCGTGGGCGCCGTGGTGGCGCTGCCGTGGCCTCTGATGCACGGGCTGCCGGCGTTGGGCGCTTCCTGGGGCTGGTTGGCGGGACTCGGCGTCCTGCACACGGGGCTGGCGTATGTCGTGCTGTACGCGGGCATGGCGCGGCTCGGCACCGGACGCATCGCGGTGCTGCAGTTCGTCTATCCCGGGACCGCGGTGCTGGTCGACTGGGCGGTTTATGGCCGGGCGCTGAGTCTGTCGCAGATGGCGGGCGTCGGACTCATCGCCGTCGCGCTGTGGACCTTGCGCCGTCAGGCCTGAGGACGCGGCTTCTCCGCCATCGATGCGGCCTGTCCGTCCGGAGCCGCAGTTGGTCGCCGCATGGGTGCTCCCCACCGCGCCCCTTCGTAGAGTGCGTCGCACACCACGAACCAGGGAGCGCTCCGTGATCCAGCCGTCGACCTCCTCGCTGTCCTTGCCGGCGTCCTCGCCGGCGCCGTCCGCCGCCTGCCGCCCGCCTGTCCGGATGCCTCGCGCCGCATTGCTCGTCGGCGCCGTCACGCTGGCGCTCGGTGCCTGCGCGCAGCCGGCGCCGCCCCCTCCCGCGTCGGAAGGGTTCGGTGCCGGCATCCGCGTCGACACCAGGACCGATGGTGCCGGCCTCGAGACGCCGCTCTACCCCGGCGCGGTGCCCTACAAGGATCGCGACGAGGACAAGTCGAGCGTGCAGATGAGCCTGTGGGGCGGGCTGTTCGGCATGCAGCTGACAGCCGGAAAATTCCAGAGCAGGGACGAAGTCGATCGTGTCGGGAAGTTCTACCGCCGTGCGCTGTCGCGCTACGGCACGCCGCTGGACTGCGGCGCCGCCGACGCCCCGCGCGGCAAGCCGAAGGACGGTGGTCCGCTGACTTGCGACGACGACAAGCCCGATGCCGGCGGTCAGCTCTACAAGGTCGGCCTGCCGAAGGATTTCCGCGTCGTCTCGGTGAAGCCGCTGCCGGACGGCACGACGCAGATCAGCGTCGCCCGCGTGCGCTTCCGATGAGCGGGCGCCACAGGACTGTCAGGCGATCACCCGCTGCGTGAACACGCGCAGGTGGTCCATCAGGACGTCCGAGGCCGACGCGGCGGCCTCGCCGTCCCCGCCGGCGATCGCCTCCGCGAGCTGCTGATGCGCGCGCGCGCCGACGGCGACGTCGCCCAGGTGCCGGTACGCATACCAGAAGCGCCGGCACTGGATGATCATCGGCAGCACCGCCGCGACCGCGTACCGGTTGCGGCAGGCCGTGTGGTTGACCCGGTCCAGCGACTGGTCCACGCGCATGTAGGCCTCGAGGTCATGCCGCTCGGCCGCCTCGGCCATGAGGGCGGCGCAGGCCATCAGTGCCGAGCGTTGCGCCGGTGAGGCCCGGCGGGCCGAGCAGCACGCGATCAGCCGCTCCAGCGGCCGTCGCGCTTCCAGCAGGTCCAGGTGCTCCGCCAGCGGCATGTCGCTGACCAGCAGGCCGCGCCGTGGCTGCTGCGTGATCAGGCCGCTGGCGACCAGCCGCATCAGCGCCTCGCGCGTCGGCGTCCGACCCAGCCCGATCCGCGCGATCAACGCCGATTCCACCACCGGCGCGCCGGGGCGCAACTGCAAGGTCGCGATCAGCGTCTCGATCGCGTCGTAGGCCTGGTCCGCCTGACGGCGCTTGTCGATGTCCTGCAGCTCAAGGGTGCCTGAAGTCATGGGCGCGGATCATCGCAGGTCCGGCGTGCGGGTATCCCCGGAGCGGCATCGGATTGAGTTTGCGCAGGTCAACCCCAGTTAAATCCGCGTCCGGCCGGTGCCGGGCCGGCCGGATGGGCCGCATACAATCACCGGTTCTTCCGTACGCCAGGACCTCGTGTCCGGCGGCGCTCCGGCCCGCGGGCCGACGCCAACGCAATTCCTGAGGGATATCGACGTGTTTATTTCCAACGCTTTTGCCCAGACCGCGGGTGCCGCCTCGTCCGACCCGACCGGTGGCTTCCTGCAGATGCTGCCCCTGGTGGCCGTCTTCGTCGTCATGTACTTCGTGATGATCCGCCCCCAGATGAAGCGCCAGAAGGAGCACAAGACGATGGTCGAGGCCCTGGCCAAGGGCGACGAGGTCATCACCGGCGGCGGCATGCTCGGCAAGGTCGTCAAGATCGGCGAGCAGTACCTGACCGTCGAGATCGCCTCCGGCGTCGAGATCCAGGTCCAGCGCACGTCCGTCGTGCAAGTGCTGCCCAAGGGCACCGTCTCGAAATAATTCGAAACCCCGACCCGGGGCGGCCGCGTCCGGCGTGACCGCCCCTGACGACCCGGCCCGTGCGACGCACGCGCCGGGTCGGTTTTCAGAGGCGCCCCGGCACGATGCATCGCATCGGCCGACCCGGCGCCTGGTTTGCAGAGGACCTCCTCATGAACCGTTATCCGCTGTGGAAGTACGCGCTGCTCGTCGTGGCGCTGCTCGTCGGCCTGATCTACACGCTCCCCAACCTGTTCGGCGAAGCGCCGGCGGTGCAGGTGTCCAGCGCCAAGGTCGTCGTCAAGATCGACGACGCGGTGCGCCAGCGCGTCGAGCAGGCGATCACGCAGGTCGGCGTCACGCCCGACTTCGTGCACCTGGAGGGCAGCTCGATCCGCGCGCGCTTCCATGACACCGACGCCCAGATCAAGGCGAAGGACGCGATCGCCAAGGCCCTGAACGGCAACGAGACGTCCGACCCCACCTACATCGTCGCGCTGAACCTGGTGTCGCGCTCGCCGGCCTGGCTGACCGCGCTGCACGCGTTCCCGATGTACCTGGGCCTGGACCTGCGCGGCGGCGTGCACTTCCTGATGCAGGTCGACATGAAGTCGGCGCTGACGAAGAAGGCCGAGTCGATGGCCTCCGACGTCCGCACGATGCTGCGCGACAAGACCATCCGCCATGCCGGCGTGAGCCGCGAAGGCAACGACGTCGCCATCAACTTCCGCGACGAGGCCACCCGCACGCAGGCGCAGAACCTGCTGCGCGACCAGGTGCCCGACTTCGCCTGGACGCCGTCCGGCGCCGGCACCGAGCTGCGCCTGACCGGCTCGCTGACGCCCAAGGCGGTGATCGCCGTCCAGGACGCCGCGATCAAGCAGAACATCACCACGCTGCACAACCGCGTCAACGAACTGGGCGTCGCCGAGCCGGTGATCCTGCAGCAGGGCCGCGACCGCGTCGTCGTCCAGCTGCCGGGCGTGCAGGACACGGCCAAGGCCAAGGACATCATCGGCCGCACCGCGACGCTGGAGATGCGCATGGTGGACGACAGCGCCGAGGCCACGGCCGCGCTGTCCGGCACGGGTCCGGTGCCCTTCGGCACCGAGCGCTTCACCGAGAAGGACGGCGTCACGCCGATCATCGTCAAGCGCCAGGTCGTCGTCACCGGCGACAACCTGAACGACGCGCAGCCGAGCTTCGACGAGAACCACCAGCCCTCCGTGACGCTGAAGATGGACGCCAAGGGCGCCCGCGTCATCAAGGACGTGTCCCGCGAGAACATCGGCAAGCGCCTGGCGATCCTGCTGTTCGAGAAGGGCAAGGGTCAGGTCGTGACCGCGCCGGTCATCCGCGGCGAGCTGGGCAACAGCTTCTCGATCACCGGCGGCGCCATGTCCACGCAGGAAGCCAGCGACACCGCGCTGCTGCTGCGCGCCGGCTCGCTGGCCGCGCCGATGGAGATCATCGAGGAACGCACCATCGGCCCGTCGCTGGGCAAGGACAACATCGACAAGGGCATCGCGTCGGTGACCTGGGGCTTCGTCGCGGTGGCCGTCTTCATGTGCCTGTACTACATGATGTTCGGCGTGTTCTCCGCGGTGGCGCTGGGCTTCAACCTGCTGCTGCTGCTGGCGGTGCTGTCGATGCTTCAGGCCACGCTGAGCCTGCCGGGCATCGCGGCGATCGCGCTGGTGCTGGGCATGGCCATCGACGCCAACGTGCTGATCAACGAGCGGGTGCGCGAGGAACTGCGCGCCGGTCTCGCGCCGCAGCAGGCGATCCACGCCGGCTACGAGCGCGCGTGGGCGACCATCCTGGACTCCAACGTGACGACGCTGATCGCGGGCCTGGCGCTGCTGGCCTTCGGTTCCGGTCCGATCAAGGGCTTCGCCGTGGTGCATTGCCTGGGCATCATCACCTCGATGATCTCGTCGGTGATGTTCTCGCGCGCGCTGGTCAACCTCTGGTACGGCGGCCGCAAGCGGCTGAAGTCCGTGTCCATCGGCACCGTCTGGAAGCCCGGCACGACCGCGCTGCCGACCGAATCGGCGGCTGAAGCCGTCGAGGCCAAGTAACAACGGCTGCGGCCCCCTTAGCGAGACCACGCCATGGAATTCTTCCGAATCAAACGGGACATCCCGTTCATGAAACACGCGTTGATCCTCAACGCCGTGTCCTTCCTCACCTTCGTCGCCGCGGTCTTCTTCCTGGTCACGAAGGGCCTGCACTTCTCGATCGAGTTCACCGGCGGCACGGTGGTCGAGGTCCAGTACGCCCAGGCCGCCGACATCAACAAGACGCGTCACACCGTCGAGCAGATGGGCTTCGGCGAGATCCAGGTGACCAACTTCGGCACCTCGCGCGACGTGATGATCCGCCTGCCGGTCAAGCCCGACGTCAAGCAGGACGTGCTGGTCAGCCGCGTGTTCGGCGAGCTGTGCAAGTCCGAGAATGGCCAGGTCGTCCAGCACCAGGAGGTCACGCCGCAGGGCGAGGCTGTGACCCGTCAGGCCTGCGCGGTCGGCGATGCCGAGCCGCTGAAGCTCACCCGCAGCGAGGTGGTCGGGCCGTCGGTCGGCGCCGAACTGGCGCACGACGCCGCCTACGCGCTGGGCTTCACCGTCATCGGCATCATGCTGTACCTGGCCTTCCGCTTCGAGTGGAAGTTCGCCGTGGCCGGCATCATCGCCAACCTGCACGACGTGGTGATCATCCTGGGCTTCTTCGCCTACTTCCAGTGGGAGTTCTCGCTGGCGGTGCTGGCGGCGATCCTGGCGGTGCTGGGTTACTCGGTGAACGAGTCGGTGGTCATCTTCGACCGGATCCGCGAGGCCTTCCGGAAGTACCGCAAGCTCAACACCCACGAGGTCATCGACCACGCGATCACCTCCACGATCAGCCGCACGATCATCACGCACGGCTCGACGCAGATGATGGTGCTGTCGATGCTGCTGTTCGGCGGCCCGACGCTGCACTACTTCGCGGTGGCGCTGACGATCGGCATCCTGTTCGGCATCTACTCGTCGGTCTTCGTGGCCGCGGCGATCGCGATGTGGCTGGGCGTCAAGCGCGAGGACCTGGTCAAGGCGGGTCCCGCCAAGGCCGGCGACCCGGATGACCCCAACGCGGGCGCGGTGGTGTAGTAGAGTCATCCGCACTCCTCAAACTCGAGCTCGATGACCGCCGCCGACGCAAGATCCCAGGCCCTGGCTTCGCAAGCGCGGCGCGTCCACACGGAGGTGCTGCTGCGAGGGCTGCCCGCCATGGTGGCCATCCTCACCACGGCGGTGCAGGATCAGCTCATGCAGCCGGCCGAACACGCGCTGCAGATGGCCCGCCGCGATGCGTTCGAGGCGTGGCAGCGTGCCTCGACGCCGTGGCATGCGCGGCTGGGCAAGTCGCTGAGGCACGCGTTCCATCACGGTGCGGGCGACTCCCGGTCGGCCTCGCTGTCCTCGCGCCCGCAGAACCTGACCCTCGTCAGCGACGACACGATCGAGCGCGAGATCATCGCCTCGCGCCTGGCGCTGGCGATGATGGACAAGGCCAGCTGGGAATTCAGCGACCTGCGCAATCGGATGCAGTCGCTGGAGCGCATCGAGGACCTGCCGCAGCAGGACCTGCTGCGCGCGCAGGTGCTGGCGCGGCTGGTGCTCGACGCCTGGTTCGAGGCCGGACTGAGCAGCTCGGTCTGGCAGATGCTGCAGCGTTGGCTGCACCATGAGTTCTCCCAACTGCTGAACGAGGCCTATCACGAGGCCAACCACTGGCTGATCCAGCAGGGCGTGATGCCCGAAGTCGACCTGCGTCCCTTCATCCGTCGCAACGCGCCGGCGGGAGGCATGACGCAGGCGGCGCCGCTGGGGCCTGCGCAGGGCGTGGGCCCGGCGCATGGCGGCATCGCCCCGCAGGCCGCGCAGGTGGGTGCCCAGGCCGCCGGACCGGCGGGAACGCCGGCGAGCCAGTCCGCCCAGCAGGTGATGGCGCAACTGCAGCGCGTGCTTGCGCGGCATGTGCCGGAACTGGCACAGCCGCCACGGCCGCCCCAGGCGCCGACGCCGACGCGTCCTGGCGGCATGCCGGCGGCGGGGCCGGCGACGCGCAGCGGATTGCCCGCCGCGCCGGCGGGCCCGGGAACGATGTCCGGGCATCCGGGCGGCCCGTCGACGCGGGCAGGTTCGCCGCGGCTGAGCGCCGCGATCAATCATGCGCAGGAAGCGGTGCAGCGGCGCGCCGACAAGGTCGCGACCGTCGACCAGGAGCTGACGGCGCCTCAGGCGCTGGACGAGATCCGCCATCGCAACCAGGCCCTGAAGCAGGTCCTGAAGAACGCGGCCGATACGCCGGCCGAGCGCGCCACGATCGAACTGGTCGCGCTGCTGTTCCAGGCCATCCTGCAGGAAGAGCGCATCCCGCCGGCGATCCGCGTCTGGTTCGCGCGGCTGCAGATGCCGGTCTTGCGCGTGGCCGTCAGCGAGCCTGATTTCTTCGCCACCGACGATCACCCCGCGCGCCGACTGATCGACCGGATGGGGTCGTGTGTGATGGGCTTCAGCACCTCGACCGCCGAGATCGGCGATGCGCTGGAGCGCGAGATCAAGCGCGTGGTGCAGGTCGTCGAGGCCTATCCCGACACCGGCAGACGCGTCTTCCAGACGGTGCTGACCGAGTTCGAGAAGTTCCTCGACCACTACTTCGAGCAGGAAAACGAGGTCTCGAAGAAGGGCGTGTCGCTCGCCCAGCAGGTCGAGCAGCGCGAGACGCTGGCGATCCAGTACACGATCGAGCTGCGCAAGATGCTGTCCGAGGTGCCGGTGCAGGATGGCGTGCGTGATTTCCTGTTCCAGGTCTGGGCGGATGTGCTGGCGGTGACCGGCGTGCGCTACGGACCGCAAGCCGAGCAGACCAAGGCGATGAAGCGCGCGGCGGCCGACCTGATCTGGTCGGCGAGCGCGAAGGTGTCGCGCGAGGACCGGGCCGAGGTGATCCGTCGCCTGCCACCGCTGTTGAAGACGCTGCGCGACGGCATGGGCCATGCGGGGCTGGGTCACGAGCGCCAGGACGAGCACATCCGTTCATTGAACAACGCGCTGGCCGCCGCGTTCACCGCCAAGACGGCAGCGATCCCGCGCGAGCGGCTCGACGACCTGATGAGCCAGCTCGAGACGCTGGAGGCGATGCTCCCGTCGCCCGATTCCGGCGAGATCAACGAGACCCTGGTGCGCGACCTGTCCAGCCATGAGTGCGAGGGGCTGGAAGTGGTCGCCGAGGGCGGCGCCGCGCCGACGACGGCGATGCTGGCCTGGGCGCGCGAGCTGCAGGTCGGCAGCTGGTACATGCTCGATTACCGTGGCCGGGTCGAGCCGGTCCAGCTCGTCTGGCGCGGGCTGCGGCACCACCTGATCCTGTTCGTCTCGCCGCAGGGGCGTGGCGTGCTGTTCCAGCTGAGCCGCCTGGCCGCATTCCTGCAGGCGGGGCTGATGCTGCCGGCGCAGGACGAATCGCTCACCGTGAAGGCGACGCGCAACGCGCTCGCGAAGCTCGAAGTCGATCCCAGTCGCCTGCTTGCCTGAGGCTGGCCGGCGTTCCCCCTGCCCATGAAAAAACCGGCGCCGCGATGCGGGGCCGGTTCCTGTTCCGCCATCGGCGGCATGCGGATCAGTGGATCAGGCGCTCTTCCGGAGCGACGAACAACTCGTCGAGGATCAGCGCATCGGGCTCCTCGCCCAGGCTCCAGAACACCATCAGCACGATGATCTTCAGGTCCTCGAGGTCGAGCGGACCGCCGGGGATGGCCATCGCGCGATCGATCACCATCTCGCGCATGGCGGTCGGCAGCACGCCCGCCGAGGCCAGGAAGCTGATGAAGCCGATCGAGCTCTCGCCCAGGTGATCCTGTTCATCGCGCGTGTAGACGCGCATGCTGCGATCGCCGGGTTCGCCGTGATGGGATTCCGCCGCGCCGGCCAGGCCGTCCAGCCACGACAGGGCGTCGCGGATCTCGTCGTCCTCGAACCCGACCGCCGACAGTTTCCGGGTCAGTTGTGCGTGATCCGGGCAGGCGTCGGGCCGCCAATAGGTTTCGTACAGGTAGACGAGGACGTCAAACATGGCGGGGACTATAACCGACGCCCAGAAAGCCCTTCCCGCCGAAATGAACGGTCCGAGCCACTGAATTTCCCCGTCCCGAGCGTCGAAACGCGTCGTTGACGGGATCGGGATTCACGCCGCGCCGCGGCGCTGGAAGAGGGCACCAGGGAGGCGTGCGACACGGCCCTCCAATTCCAGGTCCAGCAATGTCGCGTTGAGTTCGTCCTGCGCCCAACCGCTGCGCTGCGAGAGCTGCTCCAGCGACACCGTGTCCCGTCCGATCGCTCGCAGGAGCGGGTGATCGTCATCCGTCTCCACCGGTTTGGAGGCGGGTGCCGGCTCTGCGTCGGGGTCGGATTCGAGGTCGAGCGTCGCCGTGCGGGGCAGGCCGCCGGCGGGCAGTTCGTCGAGCAGGTCTTCCAACGCCTGGACCAGGCAGGCGCCCTGCTTGAGCAGGTGATGGCAGCCCTTGGATTGCGGCGCATGGATGGGGCCCGGCACGGCGAACACCTCCCGTCCTGCCTCGGATGCCTGCCGGGCGGTGATCAGCGATCCCGACTTCATGGCGGCCTCGACCACCAGGCAGCCTTCCGACAGTCCCGCGATGATGCGATTGCGCTGCGGAAAATTCGGCGCCATCGGGGGCGTGCCGACAAAGTACTCGCTCACCAGGAGCCCGCGTCGCGCGACGTGGCGGGAGAGATCCGCATGGTCCAGCGGGAACACCTTGTCCGGCCCGGTACCCAGGACTGCGATCGTGCTCCCTCGTGTGTTCAGCGCGGCCTCATGTGCGGCGCCGTCGATGCCCTGCGCCAGTCCGGAGACCACGCAGAATCCCGCCTCGCCGAGGCCGGCGGCGAAGTAGCGTGCATTCTCGTCCCCTTGCGGGCTCGGATGCCGGCTGCCGACGACGGCCACGCAGCGCTCGGCGAGCAGCTCGCGCCGGCCGTCGAGATAAAGCATCAGCGGTGGATCCGCCGTGTGCAGGAGGGGGAGGGGGTAGTCGGGGGCGTCCAGCAGGAGGATCGAGCGACGCTCGCCGCTGGCCAGCCAGTCCTCGGTCCGGCGGACCAGCCGGTCCAGCTGATCGGGTCCCTTGGCCAGCAGTGTGGCCTCCTCGGGAGAGAGGGCGTTTCCCCAGCCGGCGCGGCCTGCTCGCAAGACGGCGCCTGGTGCGCCGTGACGGGCCAGCAGCCGTCGGGCAACCCCGCGTGAGACGCAGGAGAGCAGGTGGAGCCAGTCGCGCAGTTCGTCGGGGCTCATCCGTGCGGTCCTCGGGATGACCTGAACCGGAGAACCGCCGCGCTGGCCGCCGCGCTTACGGCTGCGTGAAGCGGTCGCCCGAGACGACCGGCTCCTTGACAGTCAGGATCAGCGCATACGACACGCGGTCGAACACCTGGAACACGAACAGTTGGCCGTGACGCTCGTCAGGGAGCCGGACCTCTTCGCGGCGCGCGGTCGTGGGATCACGCACCACTTGCCCGGTATGCCACAACGCCAGCACGTGGCCGCGCTCGAGGCCGTCCTGCCGGCCCTTGTTCAGCGCCACGATCTGGTTCTGGCCGGCAGTGATCGCATCGCCGTACACCGAAATGATGGATCCGGCGATAGGGCCTTGAGGCGCGTGGGGCACGTAGCTTGTGTAGCCGCGCTCTGGCACCGGGGCCAGGCGGTCACCCGGCTGGGCCTCGACGCGGTTCAGCGTCAGCGTCAGCGTGGCCGGGACCTCGTCCTTCGTGCCGCCGCCGCTGCCGGCGCGGGTCAGGTCGGCGGTGCCGACATAGACGGCTTCATAGCCGAGCACTTCCTTGGTCTGCGGGTCGCGCAGCGGGCGCGGCTCGCGGAACACGCGGAAGGCGTTCGCGTCGGGGGGCAGGTTGCCGCGGGCGTAGGCCAGGTCGCCCTTGGTCATCCAGACGCGGTTTTCCTGCGCCGCGACGATGCGGGGCGCCGTCTCCAGCTCATTGCCGGTGAGCACCACCGCCTCGTTGAGGAAGGGTTCGATCAGATGTTGCGGGATGGCGGCGATGGAGCCGTCGTACAGCGACTCGGCGCGCACGCGCGGCGACAGCTTCACCGTGCCGCCGGGGCCGCCGGCGCCGACATCGCGACCCACCTGCAGGCGGGCGCGGCCGTCGGCCTTGATCAGCATCAGCACCTGACCGGGATAGATCAGGTGGGGATTGCGGATCTGTTCGGTGTTCATGCCCCACAGCTCGGGCCAGCGCCACGGGCTCTTCAGGAAGAGGCCCGAGATCGCCCACAGCGTGTCGCCCGACTTGACGGTGTACGAGTCGGGGGCGTTGGGCGCCAGCTCCGACAGCGGCACACCGGCCTGTGCGACCTGCTGCGCCGTCTGGCGCTGTCCTTGGGTGATCGGGAAGTCCCCCGCCGCGAACGACGGCGCGGCGGCAAAGGTGCCCGCCAGCAGGGCTGCAGAAATCATCGTCAAGCCCAGCGGCCGCCTTTGCGTCATTACTTGTTCTCCGCGCGCCGAGATCCAAGGCCCCTCGTGGCCAATGGCGCTTTTGTGACGAGGGCCAGACTGACCGCCAAATCGGCGAAAATCAACCGTCTCGCTGACGGCGATTCTGCCCCGGTTCATGGGGTCCGGCAATGAACCGGCCCGCCCTCCCTTGCAAGCCCTTACAAACCGGCGTTGTGCGCTGTCCACAGCCGCTCACCGCGCCCCGCGTCCTCACCATGGCGAAACTTTCCATTCTTCGATACCCCGATCCACGCCTGCACACCGTGGCCAAGCCCATCGCGGCGGTCGATGACCGCCTGCGCGCGCTGGCCGACGACATGCTGGAGACGATGTACGACGCCGACGGCGTCGGCCTGGCCGCCACGCAGGTGGACGTGCACGAGCGCCTGCTGGTCATGGACGTCTCCGAGGAGCGCAACCAGCCGCTGGTGCTGATCAATCCGGAGCTCGTCGCGCGCAGCGAGGAGATGATGGAAGGCGAGGAGGGCTGTCTCTCCGTGCCGACGATCTATGACAAGGTCATGCGCCACAAGAAGGTCACCGTCCAGGCGCTGGACCGCGACGGCCACACCTTCCAGTTCGATGCCGAAGGCCTGCTGGCCGTCTGCGTGCAGCATGAGATGGACCACCTCGCCGGCAAGGTGTTCGTCGAGTACCTGAGCCCGCTGAAGCGCGAACGCATCAAGACCAAGCTGGTGAAGAAGGCCCGCGAGGACGCGAAGCACTGATGGCTGCCGCTTCGACAGCCGGTCTGCGCGTCGCCTTCGCCGGCACCCCTGAATTCGCCGCCGTGGCGCTGCAGGCGCTGCTCGATGCCGGCTTCGAGGTGCCGCTCGTGCTGAGCCAGCCGGACCGTCCCGCCGGTCGCGGCATGAAGCTGCAGGCCTCGCCGGTGAAGCAGCTGGCGGTGGCCCGCGGCATCGCCGTGGCGCAGCCGCGCAGCCTGCGGCTGGACGGCAAGTTCCCCGAGGAAGCAGAAGCCGGACGGCAGGCGTTGCGCGATGCGCGTCCGGACGTGCTCATCGTCGCTGCCTATGGGCTGATCCTGCCGCAGTGGGTGCTGGAACTGCCTCGGCTGGGCTGCCTGAACATCCACGGCTCGATCCTGCCGCGTTGGCGCGGTGCCGCGCCGATCCACCGCGCGATCGAGGCCGGCGACGCCGAGACCGGCATCACCATCATGCAGATGGACGAGGGCCTGGACACCGGCGACATGCTGCTGCTCGAGCGGCTGCCGATCGCCGCGGCGGACACGACCGGGACCTTGCACGACAAGCTGGCGACGCTCGGCGGCCGGCTGATCGTCGAGGCGCTCGAGCTGGCCGCCTGCGGCGGCTTCCATCCGGTGAAGCAGCCTGAGGCGGGGGTCACCTACGCCCACAAGATCGAGAAGACCGAGAGCCAGATCCTGTGGCACCACGACGCTGCGCAGATCGTGCGCCGGCTGCGGGCCTTCGACCCCTTCCCGGGCGGCGTCGCGCAACTCGACGGCGAGGCGGTCAAGGTCTGGCGTGCCGAGGTCGTCGAGCCCGAGGGCGCGCTCGGCGAGCCGGGTCTGGTGCTGGCGGTCTCGCCCGAAGGTCCGGTCGTCGCCTGCGGCACCGGCAGCGTGCGGCTGACCGAGCTCCAGCGCGCCGGCGGCAAGCGCCTGCCCGCGGCGGCCTTCCTGCAGGCCCGACCGCTCCAGGCCGGTGCGCGCTTCGCTTAACCCTGACTGAACCGTCGGACAAACCGGCCTGGTACCGGCTTGAAGCTTGCCAGCTTGCCGTCACGTGGGACATCGGGACGGTGTACCGTTCCGGTGGATTTCCCTTCGCGGCTGTTGCCGCTGTTTTCGAGGAGTGATTGCAATGTTCAACCTGATGAAGACCGCCATCCTGATGGCCGCCATCACCGCGCTGTTCATGGTGATCGGCTCCCTGCTGGGTGGCCAGACGGGCATGCTGATCGCGCTGGTCGTGGCCGTGGGCATGAACTTCTTCAGCTACTGGTTCTCCGACAAGCTGGTGTTGAAGATGTACAACGCCCAGGAAGTCGACGAGCGCAGCGCGCCGCAGTTCTACAACATGGTCAAGGAACTGGCCGAGCGCGCCCAGCTGCCGATGCCCAAGGTCTACCTGATCCAGGAAGACGCGCCGAACGCCTTCGCCACCGGCCGCAATCCGGAGAACGCGGCCGTCGCCGCGACGACCGGCATCGTGCGCGTGCTGTCCGAGCGCGAGCTGCGCGGCGTGATGGCGCACGAGCTGGCGCACGTGAAGCACCGCGACATCCTGATCTCGACGGTCAGCGCGACGATGGCCGGCGCGATCTCGATGCTGGCGAACTTCGCGATGTTCTTCAGCCCGCGCGACAGCGAGGGCCGTCCGGCCAACCCGATCGTCGGCCTCCTGGTGGCGATCCTGGCGCCGATCGCGGCCTCGCTGATCCAGATGGCGATCAGCCGCGCCCGCGAGTTCGAGGCGGACCGCGGCGGCGCGGAGATCTCCGGCGACCCGCAGGCGCTGGCGAGCGCGCTGGACAAGATCCACCGCTATGCCCAGGGCATCCCGCTGGAGACGGCCGAGCGTCACCCGGAGACGGCGCAGATGATGATCATGAACCCGCTGTCGGGCGGCGGCCTCAAGGGGCTGTTCAGCACCCACCCGTCGACCGAGGAACGCGTCCAGCGCCTGATGGCGATGGTCCGCCGCTGAGCGGCAGGGGATGCGCCGGAAACTCGAAACACCGCCTCCGGGCGGTGTTTTTCATTGGATCGAGGGGGTCGGGGTCGGCGGCACAATGACCCGATCCCGCCGGTGCGCTCCATGCGAGCGCCTGTCCCCGGCGGTCGAAAAGGACAGCATGACCGCCTCTTTCCGTTCCCTGACCGTCCCGGCGGCGTTGCTCGGCGCCGCCGTGCTGCTGGCTGGCTGCGATCAGCTCGGCATCGAGGATCCCGCCAAGGTCGCCGCGGCCAAGCAGGCCGAGGGCAAGGCCATCGGCGGCGCCTGTCGCAACGCGCTGCGCGCCATCGAGGACTGCTACGCCCTCAACCCCAAGGCCCAGAAGGCCGCGGTTTACGACGGCTGGCGGGAGATGGACGAGTACATGCGCGAGAACAAGCTGGAAGGCACGCGCCCGCAGGTCGCGAATCCGCAGGCCAGCCGGCCCGCCGCGGCGGCGTCCGACGAGGAGGAAGAGTCGCCGCGCTCCGCCAAGGGGCAGGTCGGCGAGAAGGCCGCGGACAAGCCGGCCGAGAAGACGTCTGACAAAGCGTCTGACAAAGCGTCGGACAAGGCGCCGGACAAGGGCAAGGGCGGGCATTGAGCGGCCGTCGGGGCGTCCGGCGCATCGGTCCGCCGTGCAGCTGATTCCCTGGATGGTGCAGTTCGTCACCGCCCGCTCGCGCGACCGGGACGTCGCGACGAAGATACGATCATCCGAAAGATCAGGAGATCGCTCATGACCACAACGTCCCACCGCGCCACCCGCCGTCTGTTCGCCATCGCCGCGCTGAGCCTCGCGTCCGTGGGCGCCGTCGGCACCGCGCACGCCTGGTCGCTGAGCTTCGGCAGCTCGCAGCGCATCGAAGGCAATGGCGACGTCGCCGCCGACGCCCGCGATGTCGGCGCGTTCGATGCGGTCGCGCTGTCGGGCGACTTCAAGGTCCTGGTGCGCCAGGGCTCGGCCGACAAGGTCGAGGTCAGGACCGACCGCAACCTCTTCACCTACATCGAGACCAAGGTCGTCGACGGCAGCAAGGGCCGCACGCTGGAGATCTCGCCCAAGCGCGGCTACAGCCTGAACGCCCGGGGCACGCCGACCATCACGCTCGACATGCGCCAGCTGCGCGGCCTGTCGATCTCCGGCTCGGGCGACATCCGCGTCGAGGCGATGAAGACTGGCAACCTGGACGCCAGCATCGCCGGCAGCGGCGACCTGCGCGTGCAGGGCCTGGACGCCGACCATGTGACGCTGCGCGTCGCCGGCAGCGGGGACATGTCGTTCAACGGCAAGGCCAACGCCTTGTCGGTGACGGTGGCCGGCAGCGGCGACGTCAAGACCCGCGAGCTGGTCGTCGACGAGGCCAAGGTCAGCATCTCCGGCAGCGGCGACGTCACCGTGGCGCCGACCCGCAAGCTGGACGTGCGCATCGCCGGCTCCGGCGATGTCGGGTACGTCGGCAGCCCGGAGATCAGCATGTCCAACGCCGGGTCGGGCTCGGTGCGCAAGCTGAAGTGACGGCCTGACGCGGCGCCCCGGGCGCTGTGTGGACGCCCCTCACCGCGACGGCGGGCGAGGGGCGATTCGTTTCTGCACCGCGCAGACGACAATCGCGCCCATGGCGGAAGGACTCTCGGCGCTGGTGCGCCACCCGGAATTCAAGCGCGGCGCGAAGGAGATGCTGGGCATCACCCTGGGCATCTCGGCCTGGGGGCTGGTGACCGGCGTGGCCATGGTCAAGAGCGGCCTGGGCGTGGGCCTCTCACTGCTGATGAGCCTGGCGGTCTTCGCCGGCAGCTCGCAGCTGGCCGCGCTGCCGCTGCTCGCCAGCGGCGCGCCGCTGTGGGTGCTCTGGGCCACGGCGTTCTGCGTCAACCTGCGCTTCGTCATCTTCAGCGCCCAGTGGCGCCTGTACTTCGGGCCGCTTCCGCGCACGCAGCGCCTGCTCATCGGCTACTTCGCGGCCGACCTCAACTACGTCGCCTTCCTCAAGCGCTTCCCCGACCTGCAGCCCGATCCGGACCACCAGCTCCCCTACTTCTGGGGCGGCGTGGCGACCAACTGGTTCGCGTGGCAGATCCCGGCCATCACCGGCATCCTGCTCGCCGACCGCATCCCGACGAACTGGGGCCTGGGCTTTGCCGGCGTGCTCGCGCTGCTGGGGCTGAGCTACTCGCTGCTGAAGGACCGCAACACCTGGATCTCGGGCGTGGTGGCCGGCTGCGCGGCGGTGGCGGCGTATGCGCTGCCGCTGCGGCTCAACATCCTGGTGGCGATCGCCGCCGCGGTGGCGGTCGGGCTGCTGATGGAGAAGTGGCTGCCGCCGGCCGGTCCGTCCGACTCGTCCTCCAGGAGGTCCGCATGAGCGTGTGGGAGGCGGTGCTCGGCATCCTCGGCATGGCGGTGATCACGATGGTCACGCGCAGCTTCTTCATGATCCCGGACCGAGAGATCCCGCTGCCGCAGTGGGTCCGGGACGGGCTGCGCTACGCGCCGCTGGCGGCGCTCGCCGCGGTGATCGTGCCGGAGATCGTCATGACCCAGGGCGAGCTGATCCACACCTGGAAGGATGCGCGGCTTTACGCGGCCGCCGTCGGCACGGCCTACTTCTTCTGGAAGCGAGGCATCCTCGGGACCATCGTCAGCGGCACCGCGGTGATGCTCGCGCTGAGGATCGGCCTGGGCTGGTGAACAGGGCCGCGCCCGGCCCGGGGATCGGACTGCCGAGGCCTCGGGTCGCGGGTTTCAGCGGCGTTCCGTAACCCGCTCGGACACGGGTCGCCGTCACGCGGCTGTTAAGCTGCGGCCCGATTTGCCGGGCTTCGCGCGCTGCTTCTCCGCCACGCGCGCCAGCCCCGGCGCACCGCTTTCCAACTACTCGAAGCTCATCCCATGAACGTCCTGCGTTTCGCCGATCTGATCGCCGCCGGCAAGGTGGCCGACCAGCGCGTCTTCATCCGCGCCGACCTGAATGTGCCGCTCAACGACGCCGGCCAGATCACCGAGGACACCCGCGTCCGCGCCTCGATCCCCGCGATCGAGATGGCGCTGAAGGCCGGTGCCGCGGTGATGGTCACGTCTCACCTGGGCCGCCCGACCGAGGGCGAATTCAAGCCCGAGGACTCGCTGGCGCCGGTCGCCAAGCGGATGGGAGAGCTGCTCGGCCGTGACGTGCCGCTGGTCGCGAACTGGGTCGACGGCGTCGACGTGAAGCCGGGTCAGGTCGTGCTGCTCGAGAACTGCCGCGTCAACAAGGGCGAGAAGAAGAACAGCGAGGAACTGTCGAAGAAGATGGCCGCGCTGTGCGACATCTTCGTGCACGACGCCTTCGGCACCGCGCACCGCGCGGAAGCCTCGACCTACGGCATCGCGCAGTTCGCGAAGATCGCCTGCGCCGGCCCGCTGCTCGCCGCCGAGATCGACGCGATCACCAAGGCCCTGGCCAATCCGAAGCGCCCGCTGGTGGCGATCGTGGCGGGCTCCAAGGTCTCGACCAAGCTGACCATCCTGAAGTCGCTGTCGGCCAACGTCGACGGCCTGATCGTCGGCGGCGGCATCGCCAACACCTTCCTGCTGGCGGCCGGCCTGAAGATCGGCAAGTCGCTGGCCGAGCCCGACCTGGTCGGTGAAGCCAGGGCCGTGATCGAGGCCATGAAGGCGCGCGGCGCCGCGGTGCCGATCCCGGTGGACGTGGTGACGGCCAAGACCTTCGCCGCGGACGCGCCGGCCACGGTGAAGGCCGCGACCGACGTCGCCGACGACGACCTGATCCTGGACATCGGCCCGAAGACGGCCGCACTCCTGGCCGAACAACTGAAGGCGGCCGGCACGATCGTGTGGAACGGTCCGGTCGGCGTGTTCGAGTTCGACGCCTTCGCCCACGGCACCGAGACCATCGCGCGCGCCATCGCCGAGTCGGACGCGTTCTCGATCGCCGGCGGCGGCGACACGCTGGCGGCGATCGCCAAGTACGGCATCGAAGACCAGGTGGGCTACATCTCCACCGGCGGCGGCGCCTTCCTCGAAGTGCTGGAAGGCAAGACGCTGCCCGCGTTCGAGATCCTGGCCAAGCGCGCGCAGGGTTGAAGACCCTCGCTACCGCCTCTGCCCTTCTTGCCCCCTCTCCCGCTTGCGGGAGAGGGCAGGGGTGAGGGCCAGCGGCGGTGGCAGTACAGCAGTCGCGCGGCGGCTGGACATCGAGGGCGCCGTCGAGCGCCCTTTTCTTCGACCCGGTCCCACGCAGGACTCGGGCGCAGAGGGAGGAAGATCATGAGCGACATCGACGGCGCGGCGCCCGCGGCGCACGGCACGGAGACGGGCATCGCGCCCGTCTGGCTGGCGCTGGCCGCGCTGGCGGCGTCGTTCTTCCATCAGCTGATGCTGCTGGTGCCGGCGGCGCTGGTGACGCTGGCGCCGGCCGCGGTGTTCGACAACTGGCTCTTCTGGGGCGCGGGCGTACTGGGCTTCGTGCTGATGGCCTGGCTGGCGCAGCCGAGCCGGCACGGATCGACGCAACACCTGAGCCGCGAGCAGGCGCCGCGGCTCTACGCTCGCGTCGACGAGATGACCGATGCCATCGGGGCTCCGCGCCTTCATGCGATCGCGATCGACAACAGCATCAACGCCGGGGCGCTCGAAGAAAATCGCGGCGTCTCGCTGCGGCCGACCCGGCGGGTGCTGATCCTCGGCCTGCCGCTGCTGCGATTGCTGGACACCGCCGCGGCGGAGGCCGTGATTGCACATGAGCTGGGGCACTTCTCGCGCCGGCATGGGCGGCTCGGGCATTGGCTCTATCGCACGCGGGCGGCGTGGACCGCCTGGGCCGCGAGCGTTCGCGAGGATGAGGACGACAGCAGTCCCTGGGATCGCGCCGGTGCGAACTTCGCGGAGCTCTTCCTCCCGTGGTTCAGTCGCGCTTCAGAGGCGCATTCGCGACGCTGCGAATTCGAGGCCGATGCGCTGGCGGCGCGGTGGGCGTCGCCGGAGGCGTTGGCGCGTGCGCTGCTGTTGATCGAGATCGCCGTCATGCGCCAGGGCGATGCGTCCACGACGCTGGACCTGGATGCACTGCGCGCCAGCGCCGAGCCGCCCGCGCAATGGGCCGACGAGCCGGTCCAGGAACTGATCGCGCGCCCGCCGACGCCGGAGGAAATCGCCGAAGCGCTGCGCCATCGTCAGCCGCAGGGCAGTCATCCGCCGCACCGCCAGCGGATGGAGGCGCTCGGCGTGGCCGGTGAGTCGCTCAATCTGCGGCCACCCGCCTGGGAAGAGAGTGCCGCCGCCCAATGGATGGGCGGCGTGTGGCCGGAACTCTGTCAGGCTCAAGGGCCGTGGGCAGGCGCCGCCGAGCGCCTGAGCTGGGCGATGGCGCATGAGGCGTTGGTCGGGCTCGATGCGGACAGCCAGCCCGTGCTATCGGAATTGCCGGAGTTGCCGGAGTTGCCGGACGAAGCCGCTTGGCGTCGTCTCCATCGCCGGCAAGCCCAGGCCCAGGCGGCGATCGAGCACGGACGGGTTCAGCCTTGCGATCTCGCGCCATCGCAGATCGAGGCGCTACGCCGGGCCGTGTCGGTCAACTCGACCATCGTGCAGGCTTGGCTTTTCGACGTGCCGGTCGAGCCGTCGACTGTGGCCGTCGTGCTGCGCATCGATCCGGAGCGGATGATCGCGATGAAGCTCACCCTCGAGCAGGTCGCGACGACCTTGGCGTTGACGATGAGACTCGTGCTTCCAGCGGGACGCGACTGGATGCCGCGCTTCAGCTACATGACCGAGGGACTTCCACCTGAACTGCAGGCGCGCGTCGACGCGACGCCTCGACTGAAGGGCTGAATGGCGTACTGCCTCGGCCGCTGGCCCTCACCCTCGCCCTCTCCCGCAAGCGGGAGAGGGAGTGAGAATGCACCGAGTTGACCGGACGGCTCCAGATTCCCCGAACCGCTTCGGATTGACCGGAGGGATTCAGATCCCCAGGTAGGCCGGCAGCTTTCCGTCGGCCGGCTTGACCGCCGCGAAGCGGGCGGCCAGCTTGGACTGCAGCGCGACGGGCAGCGGCGCGAAGCCGGTGCCGCGCGTCAGGTCGTCGCCGTGCATGAAGCACCAGTACAGGAAGCTCATCACCGGCGCCGCGCCGACGCTGGTCGTGGGCGTCGCGTCGATCAGGATGAAGCTGGTCATCGTGATGGGCCAGCTCTCCGCGCCGTCGCGGTCCATCAGCGAGGCCAGGTCGTCGCCCTTGCGCGAGAGGTCGCTGTTGGCGATCGCGGACTTGAAGCCGGTCTCGCCTGCGGCCACCCATTGGCCGGCCGCATTGCGCAGGCGCACGCCGTTGAGCTTGTCGCGCTGCACGCGGTCGTAACTCACATAGGCGATCGTGCCGGGCGCCGCCTTCAGCGCCTTGGCCATGCCGTCATTGCCCTCGGCCGCCTCGACCTCGCCGGGCCACTTCGGCTGCGCGTTCGCGCCCACGTCCTTCGCAAAGGAGGGCGACACCGCGCTCAGGTACTTCGTGTAGCCCTCGGTCGTGCCGGACTTGTCCGCGCGCACGATGCGCTTCACCGGCAGCGCCGGCAGCGCGACGCCGGGATTCAGCGCGGCGATGCGGCCGTCGTTCCACTTCGCGACGCGGCCCAGCATCAACTCGGCGAGCAGGTCGCCGGTGAGCTGCAGACGGCCTTCCGGCACGCCCGGCAGATTGACCACCGGCACGATGCCGCCGACCAGCATCGGGATCTGGACGAGCTTGCGCTTGGTGAGTTCTTCCACCGCCAGCGGCGAGTCGCTGCCGCCGAAGGCCACGCCGCGCGCGGTGATCTGCTTGACGCCGTCGCCGGAGCCGGTCGGCTTGTAGGTCACGGCCTGACCCTTGGTCTTCTCATAGGCCGACGCCCACCGGCCGTAGACCAGCGAGGGGAACGAGGCGCCGGCCCCGGCGACTGCCGCGGTCTGCGCGAACAGGGTGCGCGGTGCGGCGAAGGCGAGGGTGATGGGGAGGGTAGCAGTCAGGCGAAGCAGCGCACGGCGCTGCGAAGCAGGGAAGGAGGCAGGCACGGCGTGGGGGCTCGAAAGAGGTAGTCGACAGCGGGGCGCATTTTAGTGAGCACGTTCTTCGCACGCCGTGATGGACGTCCGGGTGGCCGCACTTGCGGACGGATATAGGGAGCTTGCTCCAACTTGCGGGCAAATCCCGATGCGGATTCCATCGCGGGCATCGGCGATTGCCATCTTTGCATGGGAGTTAAAGCTGAATTCATCGCGCCGCCGGAGCCGGAGGATTAAGCTTTGCGCCCCCCAGGCCCCATTACCGCGCGGTTACGGAGGCGCGTTGTCGCGCCGCGAAGACCGCCACCCACAGGGCGCCGGGCCCCATTCATCGCGACGGAGATTTGCATGACCGACAAGAACGACGACCTCGACCTGAGCCCGGCCGAGGCCGCACTGCGCGAGGCGGCGCGGGACTACCACCGCTTCCCGACGCGCGGCAAGATCGCCGTCACGCCGACCAAGCCGCTCGCGAACCAGCGCGACCTGTCGCTGGCCTACTCGCCGGGCGTCGCCTATCCCTGCCTGGACATCGAGCGCGATCCGTCGCTGGCCGCCGACTTCACCTCGCGCGGCAACCTCGTCGGCGTCATCACCAACGGCACCGCAGTGCTGGGCCTGGGCGACATCGGCCCGCTGGCCGCCAAGCCGGTGATGGAAGGCAAGGGCTGCCTGTTCAAGAAGTTCGCCGGCATCGACGTCTTCGACATCGAGCTGGCCGAGCGCGATCCCGACAAGCTCGTCGAGATCATCGCGGCGATGGAGCCCACGCTGGGCGGCGTCAACCTCGAGGACATCAAGGCGCCCGAGTGCTTCTACATCGAGAAGCAGCTGAGCGCGCGCATGAACATCCCCGTCTTCCACGACGACCAGCACGGCACCGCGATCATCTCGAGCGCGGCGCTGCTGAACGGCCTGGAGCTCGTGGGCAAGGACATCGGCGCGGTGAAGGTGGCGGTGTCGGGCGCCGGTGCCGCGGCCATCGCCTGCCTGGACGTGATGGTCGGCCTGGGCGTGAAGCGCGAGAACGTCTTCGCCGTCGACTCCAAGGGCGTGATCCAGAGCGAGCGCGCCGATGCCGGCAAGCTCGACGAGTCCAAGCGCCGCTATTGCCAGATCACCTCGGCGCGCACGCTGGCCGACGTCGTCAAGGACGCGGACGTGTTCCTGGGCTGCTCGGCCGCCGGCGTGCTGACCGCCGAGATGGTCAAGACGATGGCGCGCCAGCCCATCATCCTGGCGCTGGCCAATCCCGAGCCGGAGATCCGTCCCGAACTCGCCAAGGAAGCTCGCCCCGACTGCATCGTGGCGACGGGGCGTTCGGACTATCCGAACCAGGTCAACAACGTCCTGTGTTTCCCGTACATCTTCCGCGGCGCGCTGGACTGCGGCGCGACCAAGATCACCGAGGCGATGAAGCTCGCCTGCGTGCGCGAGATCGCCGAGCTGGCCAAGGCCGAGACGCCGCCGGAAGTCGCCGCCGCCTATGCGGGGCAAGACCTGGCCTTCGGTCCCGACTACATCATCCCCAAGCCCTTCGACAGCCGCCTGATCCTGCGCATCGCGCCGGCCGTGGCCAAGGCCGCCGAGGAGTCCGGCGTCGCCACGCGTCCGATCCAGGACATGGCCGCCTACCGCGAGCAGCTGTCGCGCTTCGTCTACCAGACCGGCATGTTCATGCGTCCGGTCTTCGCCGAGGCGAAGGCCCATCCCGCCCGCGTCATCTACGCCGAGGGCGAGGATGAGCGCGTGCTGCGCGCGGTGCAGGTGGCGCTGGACGAAGGTCTCGCCAAGCCGACGCTGATCGGCCGTCCCGAGGTCATCGCGATGCGCCTGAAGCGCGCCGGCCTGCGCATCAAGCTGGGCGAGGACGCGCTCGTCATCGACCCCGAGAACGACCACCGCTTCCGCCAGTACTGGGAGGCCTACCACCAGGTCATGGGCCGCAACGGCTTCACCCCGGAGATGTCCAAGTCCGCCGTGCGCCGCTCCAACACGACGATCGGCGCACTCGCGATCCAGCTAGGCGACGCCGACGCGATGATCTGCGGCACGGTGGGTCGCTTCGACTCGCACCTGGAGCACATCCAGAACCTGATCGGCCTGAAGCCGGAGGTCTCCAACTTCGCGACGATGAACGCGCTGATGCTGGAGCAGCGCACGCTCTTCATCGCCGACACCTTCGTCAACGAGGATCCGACGGCCGAGCAGCTCGCCGACATCGCCTGGCAGGCGGCCGAGGAGCTGCAGCGCTTCGGCCTGCCGCCGAAGGTGGCCTTCCTGTCGCACTCGATGTTCGGCAGCAGCAAGCGCGCGTCGGCGGTCAAGATGCGCCGCGCCCGCGACCTGTTCGCCGCCGCGTATCCGACCATCGAATGCGACGGTGAGATGCACGGCGACGCGGCGCTGTCCGAGGACGTGCGCAACAACTTCCTGCCGGAGTCGACCTTGTCCGGTTCGGCCAACCTGCTGGTGCTGCCGACGCTGGACGCTGCGAACATCCTGTTCAACGTGCTGAAGGTCGTTGGCGGCCAGGGCGTGACGGTGGGGCCGATCCTGCTGGGTGCCAAGCGCCCGGTGCACATCCTGACCCCGTCCGCGACGGTGCGCCGGATCGTCAACATGACGGCGCTGGCGGTGGCGGACGTCAAGGCGGCGAAGGTCTGAGCCTTGCTGGGAGGTGGCATGGCCACCCCCGGCGAGGAGGGTGACGCGAGGCGCGCGGAGCGCGCTTCCACGACTGACTGGGCGCAGACTGTCTGAGGGCAGCGAGCCGAAGGCGAGCGGACCGAGTTGGGCGCCCCTCGCGACGCCCGAGTCGCCGGGGGTGGACATGCCGCCGGGCGCCCGGTCCAACGACTGGAGCCGTTGGAAACTCCTCCGTAACTCGTGGAAACTGTTCCGATGTCGTTTTGGCGGCTCATAATCGACCGCTGTAACTAAATTTCAGACAGAGACAAGACATGTCCCGTGCCACCAAGATCGTCGCCACCCTCGGTCCCGCCTCGTCGTCCCCCGAGGTCCTGGAAAAAATGATCCAGGCCGGCGTCGACGTGGTGCGGCTGAACTTCTCGCACGGCAAGGCGCAGGACCACATCGACCGGGCCCGCATGGTGCGTGAGGTCGCCGCGCGTGCCGGCCGGCAGGTGGCCATCATGGCCGACCTGCAGGGTCCGAAGATCCGCGTCGGCAAGTTCGAGAACGGCAAGATCGAGCTGATCAACGGCACGCCCTTCGTGCTGGACGCCGACCGCACCGAGCCCGGCAACGAGATGGTCGTGGGCCTGGACTACAAGGAACTGCCCCGTGACGTGAAGCCCGGCGACACGCTGCTGCTGAACGACGGTCTGCTGGTGCTGACGGTCGAGTCGGTGCGCGGCTCGCAGGTGCACACCATCGTCAAGCAGGGCGGCGAGCTGTCCAACAACAAGGGTATCAACAAGCAGGGCGGCGGCCTGACCGCGCCCGCGCTGACCGGCAAGGACATGGAGGACATCAAGACGGCGATGTCCTTCCAGTGCGAATACCTGGCGGTGAGCTTCCCCAAGAACGCCACCGACATGGAGATGGCGCGCCAGCTGGCCAACGTCGCCGGCGAGCCGTACCGCCACAAGCCGGGGATGATCGCCAAGATCGAGCGCTACGAGGCGATCCCGCACCTGGAAGCGATCCTGAAGGCCTCCGACGGCATCATGGTCGCCCGCGGCGATCTGGCCGTGGAAGTCGGCAACGCCGCCGTGCCCGCGCTGCAGAAGCGCATGATCAAGATGGCGCTGGAACTCGACAAGGTCTGCATCACCGCCACGCAGATGATGGAGTCGATGATCGTGAACCCGGTGCCGACGCGCGCCGAGGTCTCCGACGTCGCCAACGCCGTGCTCGACGGCACCGACGCCGTGATGCTGAGCGCCGAGACCGCCGCCGGCCGCTTCCCGATCGAGACCATCCAGCAGATGGCCGCGATCGCGCTCGAAGCCGAGAACGCCGAGTTCGTGACGCTGGACACCGACTTCGCCAACCGCCAGTTCGGCCGCATCGACCAGTCGATCGCGATGGGCGCGCTGTTCACGGCGCACCACCTGGGCTGCAAGGCGATCGTGGCGCTGACCGAGTCCGGCTCCACCGCGCTGTGGATGAGCCGCCACCGCATCCACGTGCCGATCTTCGCGCTGACCTCGCAGGTGCTGACGCAGCGCAAGCTGGCGCTGTACCGCAACGTCACGCCGCTGCTGATGCCCAACTTCAACGACCGCGACGAGGCGCTGAAGGCGGCCGAGGACCTGCTGATCGAACGCGGCGTGCTGATGCCGGGCGACACCTACGCGATCACCTGCGGCGAGCCGATGGGCTACCCGGGCGGCACCAACATGCTGAAGGTCTGCCGGGTCGGCTGACCTGCGGAGCGCGCGCGTGACCCCGCTGCGTCGCCGCGATCTGCTGATCGGCGGCGCCGGCGCGGCGATGGTCGGGACCGTGCTCGCGCAGGGCGGCGGCGCCGGTGCCGCCGGTGCCGATTCAGCGCCCTGGTCCGTCGTGGACGACCAGACGCCGGTCCGGCTCGCGGTCAGCGAGCAGACCCACAAGCCCTTTGTCCTGCCGCTGCTCAAGCAGATCGCCGAGGCCGCCGGCCTGCAGTGGGAACTGCTGTTCCTGCCCTGGCCGCGCGCGCTGCTGGGCGCCCAGCTCGGCCAGCACCTGGTCTTCGGGCTGTCGCGCAACCCGGCGCGGGACAAGCTGTTCGCGTACAGCCAGCCGGTCTTCGTGAGCCGAGGCTGGCTGGTCGTGCCGAAAGCGAAGCCGATCCGGTTCGACCGGCTCGAGGACCTGCGCGGCCACGCGTTGTGCGTGCCGCGCGGTTCGACCTATGGCCCGGCCTTCGAGGAAGCCCGGCGGCAGCAGCTGTTCCGTGTGGAGAACGGCGGCAACGACCTCGGCGGCCGTGCGCGCATGCTGGCGATCGGTCGCTGCGACGCGATGCTCGCGACCCACCGTGGCAGTGCCGCCGCGCTGGAACGACGCCTGCGCGCGCTGCGCACCGGCGTGCCATTCCAGGTGCTGCCCAAACCCGTGGTGGAGGAGGGCATCCTGTTCGCCGCCGCCAAGGGCAGCGAAGCCGCCGCGCTGCTGCCGCGGCTGGACGAAGCGGTCGCCCGCAGCCGTGCGGCGATCCAGGCGCTGGTCGACAGCGCTCTCTGAGCGCGCCGGCCTCAGCTGTTGCGCGCGGCCTGCACCAGCGCGGCGATGCGCGGTGTCATGTTCAGGGGCACGAGCTCCACTTCCTGGTGCGCACGCGCGAAGACGCGGAAGAGTTCATCCGCAAACGCATGTCCGACGTCGGTGACGCCGTCGAAGTCCACCTCCGCGCGCTTGAACTGCGGCAACCGTGCCGCGACGCGACGCGCCTGTGCGCGCGAGTCCAGCATCTGGCCCGCGACCACGACCAGGTTGAGCATCACCCGCGTCTGGTCGAAGGCGATGCCGGTGCCGTCGACGCTCCACTGCTCCAGGACCTGCTCCAGCGTGCGCTTGCTTTCCAGCGACATCGCCATGTAGATCGAGCTGCCCTGGCGCGGCAGGCCCTTGCCGTCCTTCCATGCGTTGCCTTCCCAGGCGCGGCGCTGGAAGGCCTTGCCGTTGGCATGGATGTCGAAGACGTCCGCCAGCTGCGAGCTGAAGAACAGCCCGCGCCCGGTGTGCGCCTGCGGCTGCGTCGTCAGCCGGCCCTTGCTGAGCTCCAGCATCGCGTGGCGCGCGTCGGTCAGCTCATAGGTGTCGCGGATCTTGTCGAAGACGCCGCAGCCGTCGTCCGATACCAGCAGCTGCGCGTGCGTCGGCGTCTGTCGCAGCGACACGGTGACGCTGGTGCCGCCGCTGTGGTCGATGGCGTTGTTCACCAGCTCGGTGAAGCCGTGCTGGATCATCCGAGCGACATGGCGCGGCAAGGCGAAATGGGGCGCGTAGTCGCGCTGCCAGACCACGTCCTCCATCAGCCCGTGCAGCGTGTAGCTGCGCGCCACCTGCCGCAGCGCGCCCGGCCCGAACACCGGCCGGCGGGCGGTGCCGGAGCGCGTCAGCCAGTGGGCGTCGACCAGGCGGCGCAGCGCGTTCAGCGTGGCGCGGTGGCTGGCGCCGGTGCGCTCCTCGACGAAGGCGGGCAGGTCGAGCGAGTGCTCGTTGGCGGCGGCGGTGATCCAGAGCGTCAGCTGATCGATCGCGAGGCGGGTCATGAAATTCCTGGAAGCGGCGGTCGCGCGGGCGGTCCTCGCCACCGGCGGCGGGGCAAGGCACGGCGCTTGCTCCGACGGGCCGGGACGCCCGGGCGACAGCCTACCGGCCGCTTCCGCCGCCGCGCAAGCGAAGAGACCCCTGTCCGGGGGAGCCCGGGCGCGCGGATGCGGTCTGCGCCCGTGCGCGCATTCTCACCAGGAGGCCGGCCAGGGGGCGCGGTCCCTGGGCGAGGATGCCGCAGGGGCACTGGTATGGCACCAGTTTGGGGGAGCCCCAGGTTGGTTACAGGGCCCGTCATGGGGGCTGGCTAGAATCCCGATCAGTTACGGCGCGGTTACGGCGAGGTCGACGACGAAGTTCGGCGCCCGCCCGCGGCCACAGGATTTTTCACTATCTCGGAGAACTCTCATGGCACTCGTCTCGATGCGCCAGCTGCTGGATCACGCGGCCGAACAGGGCTACGGCATTCCAGCGTTCAACGTCAACAACCTGGAGCAGGTCCAGGCCGTGATGGCCGCCGCCGACGAGGTCGGCGCCCCGGTGATCCTGCAGGCCAGCGCCGGCGCCCGGAAGTACGCCGGCGAAGCCTTCATCAAGCACCTGATCCAGGCCGCCGTCGAGGCCTACCCGCACATCCCGCTGGTGATGCACCAGGACCACGGCACCAGCCCGAAGGTCTGCGAGGGCGCGATCAACCTGGGCTTCGGCTCGGTGATGATGGACGGCTCGCTGAAGGATGACGGCAAGACCCCGTCCAGCTTCGACTACAACGTGGACGTGACCCGCCGCGTCGTCGAGATGGCGCACAAGGTCGGCGTCACCGTCGAGGGCGAACTGGGCTGCCTGGGCAACCTCGAGACCGGCGACGCGGGCGAGGAAGACGGCATCGGCGCCGACGTCAAGCTGGACCACAGCCAGATGCTGACCGATCCGGAAGAAGCCGCCGTGTTCGTCAAGGCGACGCAGCTGGACGCGCTGGCCATCGCCATCGGCACCAGCCACGGCGCCTACAAGTTCTCGCGCAAGCCCACCGGCGACATCCTGGCGATCTCGCGGGTCAAGGAGATCCACAAGCGCATCCCCAACACCCACCTGGTGATGCACGGCTCGTCGAGCGTGCCGCAGGAACTGCTGGCGATCATCAACCAGTACGGCGGCCAGATGAAGGAGACCTTCGGCGTGCCCGTCGAGGAGATCCAGGAAGCGATCAAGCACGGCGTGCGCAAGATCAACATCGACACCGACATCCGCCTGGCGATGACCGGCGCGGTGCGCAAGTTCCTGTTCGAGAACCCGGACAAGTTCGACGCCCGCGAATGGCTGAAGCCGGCCCGCGAAGCCGCCAAGCTGGTCTGCAAGGCGCGTTACCTGGAGTTCGGCTGCGAAGGCCAGGCCCCGAAGATCAAGCCGCGCAGCCTGGTCGACGTGGCCGCCGCCTATGAGCGCGGCGAGCTGGCGCAAGTCGTCCAGTAAACGCCGGACGCGTCAGAACGTCTCCGAACGGACCGGCCTCGCGCCGGTCTTTTCATTGCTGCACGCCCACCTCCGCACTCGTCTCTGGGGATCTGCTCATGGCACATGCGTTCACCTACGGCACGTTGATGTGGCCGGACATCATGGCCCGCGTCTGCGGTCCCGACGCCGAGCCGTCCGCGCCGCCGGTGTCGGCCACCCTGGCTGACCATGTGCGCCATCCGGTGCGCGGTCACGATTACCCCGCGATGATCCCGGCGCCTGGCCATCAGGTGGTCGGCCGGCTCTACCTCGACGTGCCCGAGACGGCGTGGGAACGCCTGGACCGCTTCGAGGGCGAGGACTACGAACGCCACGAGGTGCTGGTGACGCTGGCCGACGGCAGCTGGCAGCGGGCCTGGACCTATCTCTTCAAGCCGCAGGCCGCTGCGCGGCTCGATGACGGGGATTGGGACGAGACGCGCTTCGAGCGCGAGGGCAAGGCGCGCTTCGTGTCGCGCTACGTGGGCTTCACGTCGCTCTAACTCGTTCGGGCGGATTCCGGAGCGTCCTGAAGCGTCCTGAAGCGGATGGACGGGGCGCCGCGGACGGCGGGGTTTCCTGTGCCGCCTCTAGAATCCCGGCTTTGCCGTTCCGTCCGACCGCACACCCATGACCGCCGCCCTGCACACCTCGTCGATCACCTCCCTTCCCCTCATCGCACGCGGCAAGGTGCGGGAGAACTACGCGGTCGGCGACGACCGCATCCTGATGATCGCGTCGGACCGCATCTCGGCCTTCGACGTCATCATGGGCGAGCCCATCCCGGGCAAGGGCGCGCTGCTGACGAAGATGGCGCTGTTCTGGTTCGACAAGCTGGACGGCATCGTCCCCAACCACCTGACCGGCGACGATCCGCTGTCGGTGGTGACGGAGGCGGAGAAGGCGCAGGTCCGCGACCGCGCGATGCTGGTCAAGCGCCTGAAGCCGCTGCCGATCGAGGCGGTGGTGCGCGGTTACCTGGCCGGCAGCGGCTGGTCCGAATACAAGGCCAGCGGCAAGGTCTGCGGCGTCGAGCTGCCCGCCGGCCTGCAGAACGCCAGCAAGCTGCCCCAGCCGATCTTCACGCCCGCGACCAAGGCGGAGATGGGCGACCACGACGAGAACATCGACTTCGAGCGCTGCGCGGAGATCATCGGCCGCGACATGGCCGAGCGCGTGCGCGACATCGCGATCCAGCTCTACCAGCGTGCCGCGGACATCGCGCTGACGAAGGGCATCATCATCGCGGACACCAAGTTCGAATTCGGCCTCGATGCCGACGGCACCCTGACGCTGATGGACGAGGTGCTGACGCCCGATTCCTCGCGCTACTGGCCGGCGGAGAGCTACGCGGTCGGCAGCAACCCGCCGAGCTACGACAAGCAGTTCCTGCGCGACTGGCTGGAACAGGCGACGGTGGACGGCCAGCCCTGGGGCAAGGTCGCGCCGCCGCCGGCGCTGCCGGAGGATGTGATCGCCAACACGTCCGCGAAGTACCAGGAAGCGCTCGACCGGCTGACCCGCTGAGGCCGGCATGCACGACGCTTCAGCCCCGCCTGCCTCCGCCGCGACCGCCGCGGCCCCCTGGTCATCAAGTCGCGGCTGCTGAAGCAGCTGGACAAGGACATCGCCGCCGCGACCTCGCCGACGGCCTCGGCCGCGGCGCGGGCCAAGCGCGCGATGCTGCTGGCGCGTCACGGCGCGGTGGGCGAGGCGCGCGAGGCGCTGACCGCGCTGCATCAGCTCTCCTTCCAGCATCCGCATCCGGAGATCGGCGCGTGGCTGCACATGGCCGAAGGCCTGATGAGCTATTACAACGGCTTCGTCGCGCAGCAGGCCTGGGACCGCATCCAGCGCGCGCATGCGATCGCGGGGACCGCGCCGGCGCACATCGAAGTGCGCGTGCTCGCGTCGGCCTGGCTGGCGCAACTGGCCTTCATCCGTCACGACCCGGTGGCGCTGGTGGAACACGCGAAGCGCTGCCTCGACGAGGCGCCGCCCGAGCACAACGTGGCGCTGGCGCGCGTCGCGATGACGATGGGCCTGAGCTGGCATTACGCCGGGGACAACGCGGCTGCGCAGCGCTGGTACATCCGCGCGCGCCGCCATGCGTCGGTGGAGGGCGATGATGCGTCGCTGTCCGCATTGATGTTCAACATGGCCGGCATGCGGGCCTCGCAGCTGCGGCGCGAGAGCCTGGCGAGCCAGTCGTGGCGCGGGTCCGAGCTGATGCTCTCGGTGGACTCGGTCCACCACTTCGACGAGGCCGTCGGCGCGCAGATGATGACGGAGCTGACGCCGGTGCTGCGCGCGCAGGTGCTGACGATGCAGGGCGGCTTCGACGAGGCCAGACGGCTCTACGAAGAGCACCTGCCGCAGGCGATGTCGCTGGGGCTGGAGCGTCTGGGCAGCAGCCTGCTGTCGGACCTGGCCTGGTGCCGGGCCAACCTCGGCCAGCACGAGCACGCGCTGCACCAGGCGCGCGAGGCCGAGATCGAACTCGATCCGGATTGCGAACTCGACGACCGCGCGATCACGCACAGCCGGCTGGCGCAGACCTTCCGCCTGCTGGGCGAGGCGGCCGATGCGGACCGGCATCAGGCGCTGGCCGACGAGGCCTGGCGGGAGTTCGCCGAGCAGCAGCAGCAATGGCGCGATCTGCTCGCGGGCAGCGAGCTTCAGGCCTGAAGGGAAAGTCTCTGCGAGAGTGGAAGAAGGCATCAGCACTTCCACCGCCGCTGGCCCTCACCCCTGCCCTCTCCCGAAAGGGGAGAGGGAGCAAGGGCTACCGCTGATTTCGTTTGACATGGGGGCTCCTCCCGCTAGCGGGAGAGGGAGCAAGAGGAGCAGGCGCTGCGAGAAGAGCCGGTCGGACTCCCTCGCCCGCTTGCGGGAGAGGGTGGGGGTGAGGGCCAGCAACCTCGGCAGGCAGAAGACCTCAGCGCATCGACGCGAAGCGCTTGGCGACGAAACGCCAGATCATCGCCGTCGCGTCCGGCCCGTTCGGATCGCTGAACGCTTCCTTCGCGGGCCCGCCGCTCCACGCATGCCCGAGGCCGTCGATCTCGACGAGCGTCGCCGCGACGGTGCTTCCACGCTTGAATTCGACGACCGTCATCGGCAACCGCTTGCCGCGTTGCAGCCGGCGATCGCGCACGGTGGCGGCGCCCGCGGCGAGTGCCCACTGGCGCGCGGCCTCGAACGCATTGGACGCCGCCACGACGGAATCCTTGTTGCCCTGGATCACGAGCAGCGGCGGCCATGCCGCGCCGCCTTCGATCGCGGCGGCCGGGGCCTTGCCGCGCATCGCGCGCAACGCCGTCGTCGCTGAACCGGACAGCCCGGGCGGCACCCCCGAATGCATCGCGACGGCCTGGAAACGCTCGGGATGCATCGTCGCCAGCAGCGCAGCCATGCCCGCGCCGGCAGACAGCCCCACGATCGCCACACGCGCGCGATCGGCGCCGTGGAGCAGGCAGACCTGATCGATCGCGGCGAGGATCAGCGCCGCCTCGCCCTGCGCGCGGCCGGACTCGGTGTCGAACCAGTTCCAGCAGCGTTGCGGATTGGCGAGCCGGCTCTGCTCCGGATACAGCACCAGGCAGCGCTCGCGCGCGGCGACCCGGTTCATCCGCGTGCTGCGCGCAAAGCCCGCCGGATCCTGTCCGCAGCCGTGCAGCATCACGATCAGCGGCGGGCGTTCGCCTGCTGTGAGCCCCGCTGGCCGGAAGAGCCGGAAGCGCCGCATGCCCGCGCGCCCGGTCGCCAGGCCGGACAGCCAGTCGCCGAGACCGGGCGACGGATGTGGCGGCGTCTTCGCCACCCCTGGCACGACGTCCTGCGCAGCGCTCCGGGCGGCCTTGGTCGCCGCGCGCATGACCTGACCCGTCACGGCGCGCAGGCCCTTGTTCCAGGCCTTGCGCAGGGCGGTGGTGGAGGAGCGTCGGGCCATCGGGGACGTCGGTGGATGGGCCCATTCTGAGGCCAGTCCATGTCGGCGCGGCGATCCCTACCCTTTGACACAACGATGCGGGGCCATGCGGGGCCTTAACGCCGCGTGGACCCGGGTCCTGTTGGAATGACACGCACACGGATTGCCGGACCTTGCGACATGACCGTTGTTCCCCCGACCCCTTCACGTTGGTCCTTGCAAGACCTGGACCTCTCCCGCATTGAGCCTGAGCGCGTGCGCGGGCACGATGCGCTCTTCCTGCTCGTCTGCAGCGCCTCGTTCATCGAGAGCGGCAGCGACATGTACACGCGCAACCTGATCGAACATTTCGCCGACGATCCCGAGGTCGCCGCATGGCTGCGCGATCACTGGGAGCCGGAAGAGCTCCAGCATGGCGCCGCGTTGAAGGCCTACGTGCGGCACGTGTGGCCCGGTTTCGACTGGGAATCGGCCTACGCCGGCTTCTTCGAGGAATATGCGCGGCTGTGCACGATGGACGAACTCGAGCCCACGCGCGGCCAGGAGATGGTGGCGCGCTGCATCGTCGAGATGGGCACGACGACTTACTACCAGGCCTTGCACGAGGCCTGCGACGAGCCGGTGCTGCGCGACCTCTTCTGGCGCATCCGCTGCGATGAGGTGCAGCACTACAAGAACTTCTTCGCCTTCTTCCGCAAGTACCGCGAGATCGAGGGGCTGCACCGCGGCCAAGTGCTCACGGCGCTGGTGCGTCGCGCGCTGGAACTGCGCAAGGAGGATGCCTCGATCGCGTTGAGGCACGCGGTGAACGGCCGCCTGCGCACGGGCGGCGTCGATGGGGGCCTGCGCCCATCGCCGACGCGGAGCGGCTGACCGCGGAGGCGATCCGGCTCGTCAGCTCGAACATCCCGATGGGTCTCGCGGTCCGCATGACGCTGAAGCCCCTGCTGCTTCGTCCCGGCGTGCAGCGTGTCGTCGAGCGCCCGCTCGCTGCCCTCGGCCGTCGCGTGCTCCTGACCTGACGCACGCCGAGGCCCGCGTACACGGGTCTCCGTGGGGCCGGAATGGGGCTTGGGGTCCCTGGAGGGATGCCCCATGCCCCGTGGAGCGCCCGCGCCAGGCCTCACGCAGTCGTTCCCGGGACTCAGCCTCGCAGCCGCTCCACCGCCAGATCGATGAACGCCCGTACCTTGCGCGACGCTCTCAGTCCCTGATGCTGCAACGCCTGCACGGGCACGGCCGGCGGCGCGTGCTTCGCGAGCACCTCCACGAGCTCACCTGCGGCGAGCTGTTCCTCGACCATGTACGACAGCACGCGCGTGATCCCGAGGCCTTCGCTCGCCGCGACGATGGCGTGGTCGTTGCTGTTGGTCGCGAGCCTGGCCCGGACCGGCACGGCGACCGTGGCGGCGTCGACACCCGACCCGGCGCGGAACTTCCACTCCGAGCCGGGTTCCACGCCCGTCGCCGCGATCAGCGTGTGCTGCGCGAGATCCTTCGGCTGCCTGGGCGTTCCGTTCCGCTTGAGATACGCCGGTGACGCGACCGCCATGCGCCGCACCGTGGTCAGCGGCGTCGCGTGGAACGAGGCGTCAGGCAGATCGCCGATGCGGATCGCCACGTCGACGTCTTCGTTGAGCAGATTCACGTTGCGATCGATGAAGCGGCATTCGACCTCGGTCTCGGGATACTGCTTTAGGTAGTCGAGCACCACCGCGTTGAGTCGCAGCCGCCCGAACATCACCGATGCGCTGACGACCAGCTTCCCTTTCACCGCGCCGTGCGTGCCGCTCGCGGCCTGCTCGATCTCCTGCAGCTCGCCGAGCACACGCCGGCAGTCCTGCGCGTAGCGCTCGCCGACCTCGGTCACCTTGACCACGCGCGTCGTGCGCACCAGCAGCCGCACGTTCATCGCGGCCTCGAGCTCGCTCACCGCGCGCGTCACGACCGGCGCTGAAACGCCGAGGCGCCGCGCCGCCGCGGAGAACCCGCCATCCTGGACGACGGCCACGAAGAGGGTCATGGCATCGAGCTTGTCCATGTGTTGTCCGATCCGGCAAATGCCATGTCACAGCCGCAGCGATTCTCACTCTACAGTCCGCTCGTCCGACCGCTTCCCCGGTCGTCGTGCGCAGGAGCACCCCGATGAACGCATCCCGATGGGCGGTCCCCGCCTCCTACTTCAGCATGGTGCTGGGCCTGACCGGCCTGGGCAACGGCTGGCGCGTCGCGGCGCGCCTGTGGGGCTTTCCCGCGTGGATCGGCGAGGCCGTCATGGCGGTCGCCGTGACTGTCTGGGCGGTGCTGCTCCTCCGGTTCGCGGTCAAGTGGATCGCGGTGCGCGAGGCCGCCAAGGCCGAGGCCGCGCACCCCATCCTGTGCTGCTTCATCGCCCTGGTGCCGGTGGCGACGATGCTCGCCGGCATCGGCGTGCTGCCGCACGCGCACGGCGCGGGGACGGTGATCATCCTCGCCGGCGCGGCGGCGTCGCTGCTCTTCGGTCTGTGGCGCCACGGCGGCCAATGGCGCGGCGGTCGCGACGAGAAGACCACCACCACGGTGCTCTACCTGCCGACGGTCGGCGCCAACCTGGTGTCCGCGATCGCGATGTCGGCGCTCGGCTGGCCGACGTGGGGCCAGCTGTTCTTCGGGGCCGGCGTGCTGGCCTGGATCGTCCAGGAGTCCATCATCCTGGGCCGCCTGCTGACCGTCGAGCCGATGCCCCTGGCGTTGCGGCCGACGGTGGGCATCCAGATGGCGCCGCCGGCGGTGTCGCTGCTGGCCTACGCGGCGGTCACCACCGGTCCGCCGGACATCGTCGCCCGCATGCTGCTGGGCTACGCGATCGTGCAGGCGCTGATGGTGCTGCGGCTGATGCCTTGGATCAGGCAGCCGTTCACGCTGTCCTATTGGGCGTTCACCTTCGGCGCGACCGCGATCTCCACCGGCACGATGCGCTTCGCCGAACGCGGTGACGATCCGGTCTTCACGACACTCGCGCCGGTGCTCTTCGCAATGAGCAACCTGGTCATCGTCGGGCTGTCGATCGCGTCGGTGCTGTGGGTGGTGCGCGCGAAGCCCGCACCAGCAAGCGCAGCGATGGCACCGGCACCGGCACCGGCCGGGCCGACGGGCCGCGCGCCGATGCGCTGAACATCGGGGCGTCTCGACGGCCCTGCGATTCAACGCCGATCGTCGAACGGCGCGAACACCTCCGCGACCCAATCGACGAAGAGCCGCAGCTTCGCGCTCAGGTGCCGCGACGCCGGGTAGACCACGTGCAGCGGGTGACGCGGCCGGGTCCAGTCGTCGAGCACCGTGCGCAGCGCGCCGGTCTTCAGGTGCGGCGTGACCGCGAAGCGGAAGGTCTGGCCCAGTCCCGCGCCGGAGAGCAGCGCGCTGAGGTGCGCGGTGCTTTCGTTGACGGCCATCACGGCCTCGCCGGCGATCTGCAGGTGCTCCTCGCCGCGGTGGAACTCCAGCGGAAACGCCCGGCCCGTCAACGACGAGAAGTAGCCCGCGATCGCATGTCCCGGCACGCGGGAACGGTCCTCCGGCCCATGGGTGCGGGCGATCAGCTCCGACGGATGCCTCGGGACGCCGCGCGCCTTCAGGTAGACCGGGCTCGCGCAGGTGACCCAGTCGAGGTCGGCGATGCGGCGCGCCACCAGCGTGTTGTCCGCGAGCTCGCCGCCGCGGATCACGCAGTCGACGCCTTCGCCGATGAGGTCGACGGGACGGTCGCTGACGCCGAGGTCCACGTGCAGCTCGGGGTGCCGCGCGCGGAAGTCGGGCAGGGCGGGGATCAGGATCATGTTCGCGAGCACCGAGCCGATGTCCACGCGCAGCCGGCCTCGCGCCTGCGCGCGCGTCTGCGCGGCGAGCTCGTCCATCTCCGCGAGGTCCTCGATCAGGCGCCGCGCGCGCTCGTAGTACGCCGCGCCTTCGGGCGTCACGCTGACGCGACGCGTCGTGCGTTGCAGCAGCCGCGTGCCGAGGTGGCGCTCCAGGTCCTGCACCAGTTTCGTCACGGTCGGCCGCGGAATGTTCATCGCGTCCGCGGCCTTCGAGAACGCACCCGACTCGGCGATGCGCACGAAGACGCGCAGGGCCAGCAATTGATCCATCGATCTCTCCCCAACGTCGCCAGGCATCGCCGCATCAGGACGACGCCGCCCTCGCGACCACAGGGCGATTATTCATGAATGGAAAAAAGAAGTCGGGATCGACGGCTTTATTCGATCGTGGCGAATTCTTAAGCTTCGCTCACCTCTTCACCACATCCTGAATGGAGCGAATCATGAGCAAGCAACTTGAAGGCAAGGTCGCGGTCGTCACCGGCGGCACCACCGGCATCGGCCTGGCGGCCGCGAAGGCCTTCGCGTCGGAAGGCGCCGTCGTCTACATCACCGGCCGGCGCAAGCCGGAACTCGACGCGGCCGTCGCCGCGATCGGCCCGAACGCGATCGGTGTGCAGGCGGATTCGACGAAGCTGGCCGATCTCGACCGGCTGTACGCCGAGGTCGGCGAGCGCCATGGCCGCCTGGACGTGCTCTACGCCAATGCCGGCGGCGGCACGATGGCGCCGCTCGGCGAGCTGACCGAGCAGCACGTCGACGAGACCTTCGAGCGCAACGTCAAGGGTGTGATCTTCACCGTGCAGAAGGCGCTGCCGCTGCTGGACAAGGCGGCGGCCGGTGCGTCGGTGATCCTCGCCGGATCGACGACGAGCTCGATGGGCACGGCCAACTTCAGCATCTACAGCGCGACGAAGGCGGCGGTGCGCAATCTGGCGCGCAGCTGGATCCTCGACCTGAAGGGCCGCGCGATCCGCATCAACACGCTGTCCCCCGGCCCGATCCACACGCCGGGCCTGGTGGAACTGGCCGGCCCTGACCCGGCCAACCAGCAGGGCCTGCTGGACTACCTGACCTCGCAGCTGCCGATCGGCCGCATCGGCCAGCCGGAGGACATCGCGAAGGCGGCGGTCTACCTGGCCTCCGACGCCTCGTCCTTCGTCACCGGCATCGAGCTGTTCGTCGACGGTGGCATGGTCCAGGCTTAAGCGAGCGGGGGCCGTGGGCGCGGCGCCCGCTCAGATCTCCGAGTCCCACGGCTTCGATAGTCGCATCGCGCAGTTGATGATGCCCACCATCGAGTAGGTCTGCGGGAAGTTGCCCCACAGCTCGCCGGTGACCGGGTGGGTGTCCTCGGACAGCAGGCCCACGTGGTTGCGCGAGGCGAGCAGCGACTCGAACAGCTCCCGCGCCTGCTCGACGCGGCCGATGCGCGCGAGCGCGTCGATGCGCCAGAACGCGCAGATGTTGAACGAGGTCTCGGGCTTGCCGAAGTCGTCGGGCGCTTCGTAGCGGCGCATGTAGGGGCCGTCGCAGAGCGACGCCTCCAGCGCGTCGACGGTCTTCACGAAGCGCGGGTCCTTCGGATCGATGAAGCCGACCTCGGTCATCAGCAGCACGCTGGCGTCGAGATCCTTGCCGCCGAAGCTCTCGACGAAGGCCTGGCGCTGTTCGCTCCAGGCGTTGTCCAGGATCTTCTGCTTGATCAGCGTGGCGCGTTCCTGCCACAGCGCGGCGCGCTGCGGCAGCTTGAGCTCGCGCGCGATCCTGGCCAGGCGGTCGCAGGCGGCCCAGTTCATCAGCACCGACGAGGTGTGCACGCGCGCCCGCGTGCGCAGCTCCCACATGCCGGCGTCGGGCTTGTCGTGGATGGCGAAGGCCTGCTCGCCGGCGCGTTCCAGCAGCGCGAACTCGTCGATGCCGGCGCGCTGGTGCAGGCGGTGGTCGAAGAAGGACTGCGCCGAGCCCAGCACGATGTTGCCGTAGACGTCGTGCTGGAAATGCTCGTAGGCCTGGTTGCCCGCGCGCACCGGGCCCATGCCGCGGTAGCCGCGCAGGTGCGGGACCATGTACTCGGTCAGCTTGGCTTCCAGACCGATGCCGTAGAGCGGCTGCACGTGGCCGTCCTTGGACTGGCCGATGATGTTGCGCATCCAGCGCAGGTAGTCCTCCATGGTGCCGGTCTCGGACAGGCTGTTGAGCGCGCGCACCACGAAGAAGGCGTCGCGCAGCCAGCAGTAGCGGTAGTCCCAGTTTCGCTGCGTGTGCGGCGCCTCGGGCACGCTGGTGGTCATCGCGGCGACGATGGCGCCGGTCTCCTCGAACAGGCACATCTTCAGCGTGATGGCGGCGCGGATCACCGCCTCCTGCCATTCGAGCGGGATGGCGAGCCGGCGCGTCCAGTCGCGCCAGTAGCTGATGGTCTTCTCCTCGAGCAGCCGCGCGGTGTCCTCGACGGCGCGGTCCAGCGTCTCGTCGGGGCCGAAGATGAAGCTCATCGGCATGTCGAGCGCGAAGGGCGTCTCTTCCTGGACGTAGGTCAGCGGCGCGTTGGTGGTCAGCCGGATGGTGCCGTCCGGGCTGACGAAGCGCAGGTGGTTGCTGCCCCGGGTGCGGGCCGGCTGGGCGGAGCCCCACTGGATGACGGGCCGCAGGATCACGCGGATGCGGGGATGGCCCTGGATCGGGCGCATGCGGCGCACCAGCATCATGGGCCGGTAGGGCCGGTCGTTGAGGAAGAAGCGCGGCATGAAGTCGGTGACCTCGATCGCGTTGCCGTGCGTGTCGTAGAGGCGGGTGCGCAGCACGGCGGTGCCGTGGTCGTAAGACTGCTCGCTGCGGGAAAAATCTTCCAGTTCCACCTGGAACGTGCCGTCAGGACCGATGCCCTCCGGGGAGTCGATGAGGGCGTGGAAGACGGGATCGCCGTCGAAGCGCGGGGCGCAGCACCAGACGACGCGGGCGCGGTCGTCGATCAGTGCGCTGACGGCGCAGTTGCCGACGAGGCCGAGTTTCAGAGAGGCTGCATCCATCGTTCCTCCTTGTTCGTCGTTCTTGCGATGTTGCACGGACGGGAACCGGGCAGCGGGCAAAGACCGTTCCCGTGAGAGGGGGAGACCGTCGCGCGGGCGGTGGGTGATGGCAACAGAATGTGGGAGGACCGGACCGATGCCTTCGGTCACTTGCCCGGGAGGTGCGGTGACGGGATAAACGCAGGGTCCGAACCTGTCGACCTGTCCTCCGATGAGCTTCCACCCCGACCAGTTGAACCCACGCCTCGGCGGCTACGAAGTGATCGACTGCGAGATCAAGGATCGCGGCGTCCTGTACCTGCTGATGCGCGAGGACGTCGACCAGATGGAGGTCCACCGTCGCGGGCGCGGCGGTCCGCCCGAGGGCAGGATGGCGAAGCGGCTGATCGGACTGCGGCTCGACGAGCCGGAGCGGCCGGTCGGCGTGGCCCACGTCGCCGGGTTGGGCACCAGCCATTGCGCGATGGCCTTCGCGCCGGAGGGTAAGGTCGCGATCGTGGATTCGGACTCGAAGGTCTGGATGCAGAGCGACGGGGGCAGTCCGTTCCAGCCGCGCCTGCCGTTCAAGTCCGAGGGCGGCGTCCTGACGGGTGGCCTCTCGCGGGTGCGCAGCTTCGGCGCCGAACTGATCGCGTGCACCACGTCGCGGCAGATGCTGGTGCGCAGGGGGCCGGGGGACTGGCAGTTCCTCGGCGATCCGATCCCGGATCCCGGCGATCGCGCGATGAGCTTCGAGGACTTCGATCGCTTCGCCGCCGATGACCTGTATGCGGTCGGCGCGCCTGGAGATGTCTGGCACTTCAACGGCACCGTCTGGCGTCGCTGCCGTTTTCCCAGCGATTGGGGCTTGAGCGCAGTGTGCTGCGGCGGGGACGGGAATGTCTACATCGCCGCCGGGCACACGATCTTCCGCGGACAGGGGGATCGATGGGAGCGGCTGCGCACGCGCGGCACGATCGCGCTGCCGATCCAGGATCTCGTCTGGTACGAGGATCGGCTGTGGGCCGCGACGCATGTCGGCCTGTTCGTTCTCGACGGCGACACGCTGAGGAAGGCCGATGAGGTTCCCAATCAGATCTACGGACATCACCTCGCCGTGCGCGACGGCGTGATGCTGATGGGCAGTCCCTACGGCGCCGCGTTCCGACGCGACGGCGAGTGGACGCAGATATTCAGCCAATACGACACGCGGACCTGGTACGCGGAGAACAAGGACCAGGCGTGGAAGCCGGTGTTCAAGGCGCCAGGAGGTTGATCCGGGATGAGAGCGGCGATCGCCTGGGGCTTCGAGCAGCGGTTGATCTAGCGGCCCCAGCGTTCGGCGCGAGTTAACCTGTCATCTCCGGCAACCTGTTCAAGGTGAATGACATGGCGCTGAGCCTGCACTTCCATCCGCTCTCCTCGTTCTGCCACAAGGCGCTGATCGCGTTGAACGAGCTGGACATCGAGGTCGAGCGCCAGTTCCTCAACCTCGGCGATCCGGTGCAGCGGGAGGCGTTCCTCGCCCTCTGGCCGACGGGGAAGATGCCGCTGCTGGTCGATGGAGACCGTGTGGTGCCGGAGACCAGCGTGATCATCGAGTACCTCGCGAAGCGGTACGGGCGGCCCGATCAGCAGTTGGTGCCGACGGACGAGGACGCGGCGCTGGAGGTGAGGTTGATGGACCGGCTGCTTGATCTCTACGTGATGCTGCCGATGCAGGCGATCGTCGGGGACCGGCTGCGCGCCGAGGCGGATCGCGATCCGATCGCGGTGGACAAGGCGCGCGACACGCTGACGATGGCCTATGGGATGCTCGACGAGCGGCTCGCCGATCGCGAGTGGGCCGCGGGCGGGCACTTCAGCATGGCGGACTGCGCAGCGGCGCCGTCGCTGTTCTATGCGGCGACGCTGGTGCCGTTCGGGGCGTCGCAGCAGCGGCTCGCGTCGTACTACGCGCGGTTGATGCAGCGCCCTTCGGTCGTGCGCACGCTCGACGAGGCGAGGCCGTTCTTCAAGTTCTATCCGTATCGGGAGGCGTTGCCGGCGGAATACGCCCCCGCGGACTGAATCCCGAGGGATCGTGTGTGGTTCGAGTGGACTGATCGTCAGTCTTCAATCCACCGCAACGCCGGCTCCGCGATCGCCACCTGCACCGCGCTGCCGGGTGCGAGTTCCTCGTCCTCGTGCCGACGCCACAGCGTCAAGGTCTGGCCTCCCGGCCCTTCCAGCTCGCAGGCCACGCGCTGCTGCCCCGGGTAACTCGCCCGCAGCCTCGCGGTGAAGCGGAGCCCCCGCAGCCAGCCTCCGCGCTGCGGCCCTCGTCCAGCACCAGGGCCTCCACCGGCGCGATCCAGTGCCCGGTCTCCCGATGCCACGCGCCTTCCAGCGTCTTCGCCTCCAGCCGGTTGAAGAGGCCCAGGAAGTCCGCCACCCGGCGGTTCGCCGGCGCCCGTCGCAGCTCCCGCGGCGACGCGCATTGCGCGATGACGCCGTCGAACATGACCGCCACCCGGTCGGCGATCTCGAAGGCTTCCTCGCGGTCGTGCGTGACGATCACGCAGCTCTGGCCGAGCTCGCGCTGCAACTGCCGGAACTGCCGTCGCAGCGGCAGCCGGAAGTGCTCGTCGAGCGCGGAGAACGGCTCGTCCATCAGCAGCAGCATCGGCCGCGTGGCCAATGCCCGCGCGAGCGCCACGCGCTGTCGCTGACCACCCGACAGCGCCTGCGGCAGACGCTCCGCGAGCGCGCGAAGCTCGATGAGATCCAGCAACTCGTCGGCCCGCGCATCGGCGAGCGACGGCTCCTCGCCACGCGCAAGCGGGCCGAAGCGGATGTTCTCGCGCACCGACAGATTGGGGAACAGCGCGTAGTGCTGGAACACCATGCCGATGTCGCGCTGCTGCGGCGGCAGCGACTCGACCTGCTGACCCGCCATCGCGATGGATCCCCGATCCAGCCGCTGCAGGCCCGCGATCGAGCGCAGCAGCGTCGTCTTGCCGCAGCCCGAGGCCCCCAGCAGTGCGACGACCTCGCCGCGCGCGAGCGTCAGGTCGATGCCGCGCAGCACCGGCCGGCCGCCCAGCGCCAGCTCGGCACCGCGCACCGCCAGTTGCGCCGGCAGATCGGCGTCGTGATCGGGAGCGTGAGAAGTCGTAGAGGCGGTCGAGGTCATCGCACGGAGATCGTTGAGGTGAGACGGGCGCGAGTGCTCATGGTCGATGCGCGCTCATCGGCCCTGCGTGCCGGTCGCCCAGCGCCGGGTGAGGGCGGCGACCGCCGCGACGATCGCGCCGACGCCGGCGAAGGCCAGCACCATCAGCGCCGCCGCCTGGTGGCCGTTGGCGTTGCGCAGGCTGTTCATCAGCGGCTGCAGCAGTTCCAGCTGTCCGCCGAGCAGCAGGTTGGCGATGGCGAATTCCATCGCCGCCGTCACCCACGCGAGCAGGAACGCGGCGAGCAGCGCCGGGGCCAGCATCGGCAGCAGCACGCGGCGCACCGTGTGCCCGTCGCTCGCGCCGAGCGTGCGGCCGGCCTCGATCAGCGAGGCCGCCTGCAACTGCGCGAGCGCCGACTGCAGCGTCTTGTGGATCAGCGGGAACAGTGTCGGCGCGACCACCGCGACGTAGACGAGCGGCAGCGGCAACCAGCGGCCCCAGCGGCCGACGAAGAGCTCCAGCGCGCTGATCGCGATCACCACCGGCGCGATCGCGAACGGCAGCAGGGCGACGAGGTCCAGCGTGCGTTGCAGTCGCCGCGCGGCCGGGCCGTCGTCGAGCTGCACCGCGAGCGCCGCGGGAATCGTCGCGAGTGCGCCGCTGAGGAGCGCCAAGGCCGCGCTCGCCAGGGCGAGCAGCGTCGTGCGCACCACGGCGCCTTGCACGCGCGGATCGACGATGGCCTCGATGAGCCAGCGCAGCGTCGGATCCTCCGGCCACCAGTGGCGATCCCAGCGGCCGGTGAGGCCATACACCAGCAAGGCCGCCATCGGCACGAGCACCACGACCAGCAAGGTCGTCAGCGCCAGCGCGGAGATCACGGGACGGTTCGTGGTGGCGGTCGATGCGGCGCTCATGCGTGGCCCCTCCGAAGTCGCGTGGCCAGCCAGCGCGTCAGGCCGATCACCACCGCGAGCATCACGAACAGCACCAGCGCCAGCAGCGCCGACAGCTCGGGCTGCGCAAAGATGTCGCCGCTGACCAGCGAGGCGATGCGTACCGCCAGCACGTGGGCGGCCGTGCCGCTCAGCGCGAAGGGCGTCGCGAAGGCCGCCGCCGCGTTGGCGAAGAGCAGGCCGAAGACTTCCACCAGGCTCGGCAGCATCAGCGGCAGGCCGACGCGCCGCCAGTACAGCACCGGTCCCGCGCCGAGCGTGGCCGCCGCGTCCTGCAGCGAGCCGTCCAGCATCTTCACCGGCGCGATGAGCAGGAGCGTCGCCAGCGGCGCCTGGAAGCAGACGTAGGCGAGCAGCAGTCCGTCCAGTCCCTGCAGGTCGATCCACGGCGCGAGCCCGGCGGCCTGCATCGCTGCCGTCACCACGCCCTGCGCGCCGAAGAGCAGCAGCAGCGCGACCGCCAGTGGCACGCCGGAGAAGTTGGCACCGAGACTCGCCAGCAGCGTCACGGAGGACGTCAGCTTCGGTACGCGCAGCAGCGCGATCGCCGCGCCGAGTCCGATTCCCAGGCCGATCAGCGCCGAGATCGCGCCCAGCCAGAGCGTGTTCCAGGCCGCTTCGAGGTAATAGCTGTCCGCGGTCAATTCGGCGATCGCGCAGCCGTTGCCCTGGCCGACGCAGTCCGAGAGGATGGCGATGGCGCGCCAGCCGAACGGGAGCAGCAAGGCCGCGGCCGTCAGCAGGAGCAGCGGCCCGGCGAGGCGCGTGGCAGTCCGCGCGTTCAGGCTCATGCCGGCGCGCCTCCCGTGGCGTCCTTGATGCCCAGCCGTGCCAGGATCCACGCCGCGATGCCGGTCTGCCGCTCCGGCAGGTCCAGGCCCACCGCGCCGTCGTGCGGCACCCAGACCAGCGGGACTTCGCGCTCGACCGGCAACGGCCCGCCGTGCATGCGGTCGGCGTTCATGCCGTGGTCGCTGGTCAGCAGCAGGTCGAAGCCGTCCGCATGCCAGCGCGGCAGCAGCTGCGCGAGCAGCATGTCGAGCTTGCGCGCGCTCATCGCGTACTGGCTCGATTCACCGCCGTGCACATGGCCCGCCAGGTCCGGTCCCATCGGATGGATGAACAGCAGCGACGGTCCGGGCACGGGCAGGTGCGCACGGCGCAGCGCTTCGGCATCGGCGAGCAGGTGGCTGTCGGGGTAGTCGTCCTCCCAGTACCAGCGCGCCGCCTGGATCCCGCAGCCCGCCGGCACCGCGTCGCGATGGCGCAGCGGATCGAAGACCTCGCCGGCCAGCAGCTCGTAGAACCAGTGATACGCGGCGATCGCGGCCGGGACGCCCTGCGCGTCCAGCTGCTGGAACAGGTGGTGCGAGAGCGGCTGACCGGCCTGCCCATTGCCGAGGATGCCGTGCGCCAGCGGCGGCTCGCCGTTGATCACCGTCGCGTAGAGCGGGCGCGACAGGCTCGGCAGCTCGCAGCGCAGCGAGCGCCATTGCGCGCGGCCCGCCTCGTTGAGCGCCTGCAGATAGCCCATGTAGTCGCGCGCGGTGTCGGCGCGCAGGCCGTCGGCCAGCAGCACGACGAGCTTGCGCGCGGGATCCGCCGCCTGCGCGATCGCGGCCGCGGCTTCGGCGGCGGCATCGATCGATGACGACGGGGCCGGCAGAGAGGCCGGCGGGGCCGTGGCGATCGATGGGGCCGTCGCCGCGGCAGGAGGCGTCGCGGCGCTCGTCGGGGCGCCGGGAAACGGCGGGGGCAGAGGACCGGTGCCCGGGTTCATCGCGCGGCCCCCAGCACCTCGCGCTGCCACGCGCGCGGCAGCTTCTTGACCTCTTCGGTCCACACGGCCGGCTTCAGCGCACGCGCCTTCGCGTACTGCGCCTCGGGCACGAGCAGCGCCTTCAGGTCCGCCGGCAGCGGCAGCTGCGCGATGCGGATCGGCCGCGCATGACCCCGCGCGAGGTTCATCTGGCCGGCGTCGCTGAAGATGTACTCCCGCGCCAGCATCGCCGCGTTCGGACGCTGCGACCAGCGGTTGAGGATGGTCGTGTAGCCGCTGGTGATCGAGCCGTCGGAGGGGATCAGGACCTCGTAGTCCGCCGCGTTGGGCAGCTTAGCGCGGTAGGACAGCGCGTTGAAGTCCCACAGCAGGAACACGTCGGCCTCGGCGCGCTCCATCAGCGCGGGCGTCGCGTTGGTGCCGATCAGCCGCTTGTCCTTGGCGATCTGCGCGAACGCGGTCAGCGCCGGCTGGAGCTTGGTCTCGTCGCCGCCCAGCGCCACCGCCGCCGCCAGCACCGCCGCGTTGGACTGCGCCGCGCGGCCGACCTCGCCGATCATCACGCGCGCCTTGGACGCGAACAGCGCCTGCCAGCTCCGCGGCACGTCCTTGAGCCGCTTGCGGTTGACCGCGAAGGCGATCGTGCCGGTATAGGCGAGCGCCCAGTGGCCCTCGGGATCCTTGGCCCAGTCCGGCACCTGCGCCCAGGTCGTCGGCCTGTAGGGCTGCGTGATGCCGCGCGCCTTGGCGATCGCGCCGAACTCGAACCCGACGTCGCCGAGGTCCGCGCTCGCGTTGGACTTCTCGGCCTCGATCTTGGCGATCTCCTCGGCGCTGCTCATGTCGGTGTCGACATGCGCCAGGCCGTACAGGCGCTGCAGGTCGGCCCAGGTCGCGCGCCAGTTGGCCCAGTCGTCGGGCATGCCCAGGCTGTTCACGCGGCCTTCCTTGCGCGCGGCGGTCATCAGCGCGTCCAGCGCGGCCGAGGCCGGCTGGCCCCCTTGGGCGAGCGCTTCAAACGCAAAAAGCCCGAACGAGGCGGGCAGGGTGGCGGGCACCAAGGCAGGCAGCGAAGCGGGCAGGGTCCGCAGCAGGCTTCGTCGGGACAGGGTCATGCGGTCTTCTCCTTGGCCGGGAAGCGCAGGCCCGACAGCGTCAGCTCCTTCGTCACCTTGGCCTTTCCATTCACGTCGCACAGTGCGAAGCGCAGGCGGAGATCATCCTCCCCTTCGGTGACAGGCTCGACATCGAGCAGGCCGAAGTTCAATTCCGCCATCACCGCCGAGCGCCGGTTGCGGTTGGGCGTCGGGATGTCCCAGACCTCGGTCAGGCCGCTGGAGGTCGCGTCCCACAGCGGATAAGCGCCGTCGACGTCGATGCTGGACATCTCCGCGTAATGCATGTCGCCGCTGAGGAAGACGACGCCTTCCGCGCGCGTCGTGCGGATCAGCTCGACCAGCCGCGCACGTTCCCGCGGGAAGTTGGCCCAGCCTTCCCAGCCGCTGCCGTCCGCCGCGAACTGCACGCTGGAGCCGATCAGCCGCACGTCCGCCGGCACGCGCAGCTGCGCTTCGAGCCAGGTCCACTGCGCCTCGCCGAGCAGCGTCGCCTCGGGGCGCGCGTCGGGCACGTACCAGCCGGTCATCGGCTGTCCGCTGAGCTTGGCGCGCAGCACCATCGCCGCGTAGCTCGACTTCAGCGACGGATCCGCCGTCAGCATCGTGCGGTTGAAGCGCAGGTCCGGCAGGATCACCTGGATGCGCTTGCCGAGCGCCTCGAAGACATAGCTCTGGTAGATGCCGTCCGCGCGCCGGCGCGGGGAGTCCGCCGGCTCGTTCCACGCGTCGCAGAACAGCTGCTGCGAGAGCTGCTTGAGCGGGTAGTCCGCGCCTTCGTCGTCGTCGCCGAAGTCGTGGTCGTCCCAGATCGCGACGTGACGCGTCGAGCGCCGGAACGCCTGCAGCGGCTCGACCGCCAGGAACTCGGCATAGCGCTGGCGCAGCGTGGCCTCGTCGCGGGCGTCGGCGTACAGGTTGTCGCCGAGGAAGACGAACAGGTCCGGCTTCGCCGCCCCGATCGCGCGCCAGATCGGCTGAGGCTTGGACTGCTTCGCGCAGGAGCCGAAGGCGACGCGGAAGCGCCGGGGCGCCTCCGCGTCCTTCGCCCCGGACACCGGCGTCTCAGCAGGCTCTTGCGCAGGCGTTGCCGTCGCGCAGCCCGCGAGCGGGGCCGCCAGCGGCGTGGCCAGCGATCCCGCCAGCAGCAGCTGGCGGCGCGTCAGACGGGAGGCGCGCGTCATGAGGCTCAGAACTTCCCGGTCAGCGTCACGAAGAACTGGCGGGGCGCGCCCGGCAGCAGCGTGGCGTAGGCGCCGGTCGGATCATTGTTGGTGAAGCCGTTCGAGCCGATCGTCGAGATGTAGTGCTTGTCGAACAGGTTGGTCACGCTGCCCTGCAGGCTCAGTTCGCGCAGCATCGACACGTTCTTCAGCTTGTAGCCGACGCTCGCGTTCACCAGCGTGCGGTCCGGCACCGAGGCGTCATTGGTGTACGAGTAGTAGCGCTTGGACATGTAGTCCACGCCGATGTTGCCGAACAGCGCGCCGTCGTCGTAGCCCAACTGCGACTTGATCATCGTGTCCGGCGCGTCGGCCACGCGCTTGCCGCGGGTCGGGATCGCCTTGCCGTCGCTGACGACGTCGTCGCGGTAGGTGGACTTGGACAGGCTCACGCTGTTGTACCAGGTGATCGCCGAGGCGAGGCGGAAGGACAGGGCCGCTTCCACGCCCGTGGCGCGCACGTCGCCGACATTGGAGAGCACCACCGGATTGCCCTGGATGCCGCTGCCCTGCTGGATGCTGAGCAGGCGGTCCTTGAAGTTCACCAGGTAGGCGCTGACCGAGCCTTCGTAGCCGCGGCCGCTGGTGCGCCAGCCGGCCTCGACGGTGTCGGAGGTCTCCGGCTTGAGCGAGCCCTTGATGGCGTCGAAGCCGACGGCGTTGGTCGCGAACGGCGATGTGCCGGTGGCGGCGCCCTGGTAGGCGCGCATGTTGCGGGCGATGGTGCCGTAGAGCTCGTTGCTGGCCGAGAGCCGGTAGTTGAGGCCCAGCTGCGGCAGGAAGCCCTTCTCCGCGGTGATCGTGCCCGAGGGCATGTCGGTGCCGACTTCGCGGTTGCCGTTGATCTTGACCTTCAATGCCTTGAAGCCGGCGCCGACGGTCAGGTCCTTGCTGACCGACCAGGTGTCCGACACCGAGAACTGCGACGTCTTGGTGTTGAAGCCGTATTGCCACTGCGTCGACAGCGGGTTGCTCGGGAACTCGTAGACGCTCGGCACCGCGCCCGTGCGGGCGGCGTAGAAGCGGCGGGCCTGGTCGAAGTCGTTGTCCTCGAACCAGACGCCGGCCTTGACGAGGTGATCGCCCAGTTCGACTTCGGCGTTGGAGACCACGCCCCAGCGATGGATGCCGTATTCGGTCGTGCGCATCGAGATCGGCGACGCCGTCCCGGGCACGTCGACGCCCTGGCTGTCCTTGAGGGCGGGCGTGGGGTTGTACGGCGTGAACCACAGGCCCGCGCCCTTGTTGTGGTGGTAATAGGCGGTGGTCTTCCAGGTCGCGTTCGTGGCCAGACGGACGTCGGCCGTCAGGCCGGCCAGTTCGTCGTTGCGCAGCCCGGCGCCGGCGTAGTACTGGTCATCGCAGGCGGCCACGCCGGGAGTGCCGTTGCCTCCGCACAGCGTGTTGGCGGCGTTCACCGCGGCGTTCCAATCAGGATAGAAGTTGTCGAGCTTGTCGCCCTTGCGCCTGATCAGGTCCAGCGACAGGTCCTGGTAGTCCACTTCCTTGCGGCGCGAGGTGTTGAGGAAGGCCGACAGGCGGCTGTCGCCGACGTTCTTCACCCACTTCAGGTTCCACTGTTCCTGCTTCTGCTTGCCCTCGCCGCGCCACTTGTCGGCGTCCTGGTCGGTGTAGCTGATGTAGAACTCGCCCAGCACCGAGCGGCCGCTGTCCACGCGCACGAAGGTGCGGGTCGTGGATTCGCTGCCGATGGTCTGCGAGGCGCGGAAACCGAACTTGTCCAGCGGATCGCTCGAGTAGAACTGCAGCGTGCCGCCCAGGTTGCTGGACGAGGCCGCTTCCAGCGCGCCAGCGCCCTGCGACAGCGAGGCGCGCCCGACGTTCTCGCTCGAGATCGCGCGGCTGATGTGCAGGCCGTTGAAGTTGCCGTAGGACATGTCGCCCAGCGGCACGTCGTCGAGCGTGAAGCCGAGCTGGTTCTGCGAGAAGCCGCGCACGGTGAAGCGGGTCGACCACTCGTAGTTGCCCAGGCCGTCGGCGGACTGGAAGTTCACGCCGGGCAGGCGGGCGACGGTCGCCAGCGGGCTGCTGCCGGCCAGGGCGTTGTCGAACTCGGTCTGGCTCAGGCTCTGCACGGAGCGCAGCTGGCCGCGGCCGACGGAGACGGTGACGCGCTCGAGCTCGGAGCGCTCCGACGAGGAGGACGAGGAGGACGACGAGGCGGCGGCGCTGGCGTCGGCGGACTTGGCCGCGTCGGTGGACTGCGCAGCGGCGGGGAAGACGTAGGCCAGGCTGAGGGCCAGGACCAGGGCGGTGGGCATCGGGTGCTTCATGGTGGGGACTCGGTGCGTTGAGGTGTCGGAGGAGACGTCGGAAGAAAGTCGGTTTGACCAACGAACGGACCGCACTGTCACAACCGTCCACGACAAGACAACGACAAACACGAAAAACCACAGCCGGATTCGCATCAGGTGCTGGATATCCACAACATCACAAATAAATCCTCAAACTGTCATGAAGACGCTGCGCGGGTTTGGGTGAATGCGAGGTCCATGCAGGGAGAACAAGCGATCCATGTGGTCCCAGGAACGACACGACAAAATCCTCTTGCTGCTGCGGGAGCGGCACCGCCTCACGACCGACGAGGCGGCGCGCGAGCTCGGCGTGTCGCGCGAGACGGTGCGGCGCGACCTGATCGAGCTGGAGCAGGGCGGCAAGCTGGCCCGCGTGCACGGCGGCGCGGTGCAGTCGGAGGTGCCGGCGGAGGCCAGTTATGCGGAGCGGGCGCAGTCGCGCCGCCGCCAGAAGCAGGCGATCGCACGGCAGGCGCTCACCCTGGTCAAGCCGGGGATGAGCCTGTTCATCGATGCCGGCTCGACGACGCATGCGCTGGCCCAGGCGCTGGCCCAGGCGCAGGAGTTGCGGGTGATCACGAACTCGGTCGCGGTGTGCGACGCGATGGCCGGGCGCCAGGGGCACGAGCTGCTGATGCTCGGCGGCGGGTATGTGCCGGAGACCTCGGGCACCTTCGGCGAGTTCACCGTCGCGGAGATTTCGCGGCATCGCGTGGACATCGCGCTGATCTCGCCGACCGCGCTCGACGCGCGGCAGGGCGCGTCTAGCTACCTGTGGGCGGAAGTGGCTGTCGCGCAGGCCATGCTGGCGCGGGCGCGGCTCAGGGTGCTGCTCGCCGATGCCAGCAAGCTGGGGCAGGGCAGCCGGATGCAGGTCTGCGATTGCGCCGACATCGACGTGCTGGTCACCGACAACGAGGCGGATCCGCAGGAGCTGGACCGGCTCACCCGCGCCGGGGTGGCGCAGGTGATGTTCTGATCAGAACAGCGCCATGCTCAGCTTGCGGCGGTACTGGTCGACCAGCGGGTCGGCCGGGGCCACGGTGCTGTGGCCGGACAGCTGCAGGCCGCCGGCCTGCGGCGCGCCGGCGCCGTGGCCGTGCGCGGGCTGCGCCGGCTTGGTCATGATCTCGAGGATCGCGACGTAGGTCTTGCGCGCGAGCTGGTCGTTCCAGGTCTTGTCACGCATGATGATCTCGAGGAGCTCTTCCATCGCACCGGTGAAGTCGCGGCCCGCGAAGAGACCCTGCGCCAGCGCGTAGCGCGCATCGAAGTCGCGCTTGTCGGCGGCGATCGCCGCCTGCAGCGCGGCCGGGTCCAGGCCCTGCTCGGCACGGTCCGCAGCGGCGATCCACGCGGCCAGCGCCTGGAACCGCGCATGCGGTGTGATCGTGTCCGCCGCCTGGTGCGCCACCGGCGCGAAGGCCGCCTTGGCGTGTTCCAACTGGTCGTCCTCGAGCAGCGCGCGGATCAGGTCGAAACGCGCTCCCTCGTTGTTCGGATCGGCCTGCACCGCCGCCTGCAGCTTCTGCAGCGCGCCGTCGGCGTCGCCCTCCTCGAGCAGCGCCTGGGCCTCGGCCAGGTCCTCCTCGGCCTCGAGCGCCTCGCCGGTCGGCACGTGGCGGTCCAGGAACTCGCGGATCTGCGCCTCCGGGATCGCGCCGACGAAACCGTCCACCGGCTGCCCGCCGACGAACATCACGCAGAACGGGATCGAGCGCACGCCGAAGGCCTGGCTCAGCTGCGTGGCGATCTCGGGCTGGTCGTCGCTGTTGAGCTTGGTCAGTTTCCAGCGGCCGGCGTAGGCGACCTCGAGCTTCTCCAGCATCGGGCCCAGCGTGCGGCAGGGGCCGCACCACGGCGCCCAGATGTCCAGCAGCACCGGCTGCTGCATGGAGGCCTGCAGGAGGTCGGCTTCGAAGTTTTGGAGGGTGATGTCGGTCATGGTGGGGCGGAAGGGCGGGAGCAGGCGGGCGACGAGGAGCGGCGTCGGGTGCGGTCAGCCGGACGGGACTTCGACGGCAAGAACGGCACCTGAGGCTCCCCGCCTACAATTCAAGGTTTCACGATTTGCAGATCGAGGACCGACCCGTGAGCAGCGCCACCACTCCCGACATCGCTCCCCTCATCGGCGTGGTGATGGGCTCCAGCAGTGACTGGGAGACCATGAAGCACGCCGCCGACATTCTCACCGAGTTCGGCGTGCCGTTCGAGGCACGGGTCGTTTCGGCCCACCGCATGCCCGATGAGATGTTCGCCTATGCCGAACAGGCCGAAGGCCGCGGGCTGCGGGCGATCATCGCCGGCGCCGGCGGCGCCGCCCACCTGCCCGGCATGCTGGCCGCCAAGACCCTGGTGCCGGTGCTCGGCGTGCCGGTCGCCAGCCGCCATCTGCAGGGCGTGGATTCGCTGCATTCGATCGTGCAGATGCCCAAGGGCATCCCCGTCGCGACCTTCGCCATCGGCACCGCCGGCGCGGGCAACGCCGCGCTGTTCGCCGTGGCCGTGCTGGCCCGCGACAACCCGGACCTGCGCGCGAAGCTCGACGCCTTCCGCAAGCGCCAGACCGCCGCCGCCACCGCGATGACCGAGGAGCTGCGCTGATGCCGCTGCTGCCGGGTGACGCGACGCTGGGCGTGCTGGGAGGCGGCCAGCTCGGCCGCATGTTCGTCCATGCCGCGCAGGCGCTGGGCTACCGCTGCGTGGTGCTGGACCCGGACGCGTCCAGCCCCGCCGGCGCGGTCGCCCAGGAGCACCTGAAGGCCGACTACCTGGATCCGGCGGCGCTCGACGACCTCGCGCGCCGCTGCGACGCCATCACCACCGAATTCGAGAACGTGCCCGCCCGCGCGCTGGAGCACCTGGCGCGGGTGCGCGTCGTCGCGCCCGGCGCGTCCGCCGTGGCGGTCTGCCAGGACCGCGCCCGCGAGAAGGCCCACTTCGACGCCAGCGGCGTGCCGTGCGCGCCGTATGCGGTGCTGCGCCACGGCGAGCCGGGCGTGGCCGACCTGGCCGCCGTGCCCGACGCCCTGCTGCCCGGCATCCTCAAGACCGCCCGGCTCGGGTATGACGGAAAGGGTCAGCGCCGCGTCGCCGACCGCGCACAGCTCGCCGCCGCCTTCGATGAACTGGGACGCGTCGACTGCGTGCTCGAGCAGATGCTGCCGCTGGCACTGGAGCTGAGCGTCCTGGTCGTGCGTGGCGCCGACGGCGGGGTCGTGACCTTCCCGGTCCAGCAGAACCTGCACCGCGACGGCATCCTGGCCGTCACCGAGGTGCCCGCGCCGGACGTCGACGAGGCGCTGCAGGCGCAGGCGCGCCGCTCGGCCGCCGCGATCGCGACCGGCATGGGCTACGTCGGCGTGCTGTGCGTCGAGTTCTTCGTGCTGAAGGACGGCCGCCTGGTCGTCAACGAGATGGCGCCCCGTCCGCACAACTCGGGCCACTACACGATGAACGCCTGCGACGTCTCGCAGTTCGAGATGCAGGTCCGCGCGATGGCCGGCCTGCCGCTGCGCGAGCCGCGCCTGCATTCGCCGGTGGTGATGCTGAACCTGCTGGGCGACCTGTGGTTCGACGCGGACGGCCGGGAACGGACGCCCGACTGGGCCGGCGTGCTGGCGCTGCCGGGCGCCGAGCTGCACCTGTACGGCAAGGCGCAGGCGCGCCACGGTCGCAAGATGGGTCACCTGAACGTGATCGGCGCCACCGCCGACGAGGCCCGCGCGAACGCCCGGAGCGCCTGCGCGCTGCTCGGCCTGCCGGACACGTGGTGACGGCGTGGTGACGGAGTCCGGCGCCGTGGTGCTCGATGGCCTGTCCCCCGACGCCTCGCCCGAGGCGGTGCGTGCCACCGCGCGCGTGCTCGCCGCGGGGGAACTGGCCGGCGTGCCGACCGAGACGGTCTACGGCCTCGCGGCGCGCGCCGACCGGGACGAGGCCGTCGCGAAGATCTTCGCCGCCAAGGGACGCCCCAGCGACCACCCGCTCATCGTGCACGTGCTCGACGAGCAGGGGGCCCGCGTCTTCGGGCAAGACCTGCCCCCCGTCGCCCACCGGCTGATCGAGGCCTTCTGGCCCGGTCCGCTGACGCTGATCGTCCGGCGGGTGCCGGGCATCGCCGCGGCGGCCGCCGGTGGACAGGATACGGTGGGCCTGCGCTGCCCGTCGCATCCGGTCTTCCGCGCGCTGATGGCCGAGTGCCGCGCCCTCGGCGTCGAGGGCCTGGCCGCGCCGAGCGCCAACCGATTCGGCCGTGTCAGCCCGACCACCGCCGCGCATGTGGCCGACGAATTCGACCCTGGCCTGACCGTGCTGGACGGCGGTCCCTGCGACGTCGGCATCGAATCGACGATCGTCGACGTCAGCCGCGGCGGCCTGGTGCTGCTGCGACCGGGCGTGCTGACGCCGGAACAGCTGGAAGCCGCGGCGGGCCTCGCTTTACAAGCGCCCGATGCCCAGGCGCCACGCGCCTCGGGCACACTGGCTGCGCATTACGCGCCGCGGGCCACCGTCCGGCTGATGACCCCGGAAGCGTTACGCGACGCGCTGGCGGGCCACCGTCCGGCGGGGCTGGCGGTATATTCCCGCACGTCCTTCGACGGGACGGGCGCTCCCGCGCTGCACCGGGCCATGCCGGCCCAGGCGCGTGCGGCGGCGCGTCAGCTGTTTGCCGTCCTGCGCGAGCTGGACGCAGCCGGCGCGACGGAGATCTGGATCGAGGCGCCCCCGCAAGAGGCCGCCTGGGATGGGGTGCGGGACCGCTTGTCCCGCGCGGCGGCGGCCTTCGCGCCCCGCTGAGTTTTCGAGATTTGGAGAGTTCATGAAGAGTGTGAAGCGCCACCTGGCCGTGCTGCTGGGTGCGACCGCGTTGCTGGCCGCCTGTGGTGGCGGCGGCGAGCAGATCGACCCCTTCCGTCCGACGCGCGCCCTCGCCTTCGGCGACGAGACCAGCGCCATCCGCAGCGACGGCACGAAGTACACGATCAACGGCACCGACGCGACCACCGCGGTCGTGACCTGCGGCCTCAACCAGGTCTGGACGCAGCAGCTCGCGGGCCACTTCGGCCTCGTGTTCGCGGAATGCAACCCGGACAAGCTGGCCACGCCGACCGCGCGCATGTATGCCGCCGCCGGTGCCAAGGTCGCCGACGTGGCCGCTCAGATCGACCGCCAGTTCGCGCTCGACGGCTTCAATCCGAAGGACCTGGTCACCGTCCTGGCCGGCGCCAACGACGTGCTCGAGCTGTACGCGCAGTTCCCCGCGCTGGACGCGGGCACGCTGGGCAACTCGGCGCAGGCGCGCGGCGAGGCGCTGGCCGCGCAGGTCAACCGCATCGTCGACGCCAACGGCCGCATCATCCTGTCCACCGTGCAGGACATGGGCCTGTCGCCGTTCGCGATCAAGGAGAAGGCCGCCCACGCCGACACCGACCGTGCCGCGCTGCTGTCGGAACTGTCGCGCCGCTTCAATGCCGGCATGCGCCTGAAGATCCGCAACGACGGCCATTACATCGGCCTCATCCTGACCGATGAACTGATGGGCACGATGAGCCGCTATCCGACGCTGTACGGCGCGACCAACTCGATCGAGGGCGCCTGCCTGACGACCTCGCTGCCGCCGGTCTGCACCGACAAGACGCTGGTGGCCAACGCGACGGCGGCCACGCACATGTGGGCCAGCGACCTGCTGGTCTCGCCGGTGATGCACACCAACATGGCCAACCAGGCCGTCAACCGGGCGAGCAACAACCCGTTCTGAAGACGATCCGTCCGCGCGCATCGCGCGCAGTTCGATGACGGGAGTGTTGCAGCCGCGCCTCGCAAGGGTCAGGTTGTGCGTCCGTCGTCCCCCCGACCCTGGCATGCTGCGGCTTGTCAGGGTTTTCCTTTGTAAGCGCCGCCGGACGTGCGCTTAAAGTGATCCCTGAGAAAAACGAACGACCGTTCGATTTAGTGCCGACCGCAACAGCCGGGACGGTGCAGACGACGGAGACAACCCCTGGAGAAGTCCGAATGAACAGCCAATTCAAACTGGCCAGCCTGACTCTGGCCGCCGTGGCCATGCTGAGCGCCTGCGGCGGCGGCAGCAGCCCCGCGAGTGACGATCCCCCGCCGGCGCGCGGTACCCTCGAACTGGGCCTGAAGGCCGGCGCGGCCACCGCCGCGACGATCGACGCGGGCACGCTGGCCAAGGGCGTGCAGGCGCTGACCGGCAAAGCCGCCTGCGACGTGGACGTGCGCTACGTCTACTACTGGACGCGTGATCCCCAAGGTCTGCCGGCGACGGCCTCCGCCGCGGTGCTGGTGCCGGCCGGTACCGGCGCTGCCTGCACGGGCAACCGTCCCGTGGTGCTCTATGCCCATGGCACGACGACTGACCAGGGCTACAACATTGCCCAGATCGACTCCAACGCCGAAGGCTCGCTGGTCGCCGCGTTCTACGCCGCCCAGGGCTTCATCGTTGTAGCGCCGAACTACCTCGGCTACGACCGTTCCGGCGCCCAGTACACGACCTACCTGAACGCCGAGCAATCCGCGATCGAGATGGTCGACGCGATGCGCGCCGCGCGTACCCATCTGGCGGCCGAAAGCTCAGTCAAGCCGTCCGCCAAGCTGCTGCTCGCCGGCTATTCGCAGGGCGGTCACGTGGCCATGGCCACGCAGAAGGTGATGGAGCGCGACTACGCGTCCGAATTCACCGTCACCGCCGCCGCGCCGATGTCCGGCCCGTACAACCTGGTGGGCTTCGGCGACACGATCGTCACCACCGGTCCGGTCAACGCCGGCGCGACGCTGTTCCTGCCGCTGATGCTGACCAGCTACCAGAAGGCCTACGGCAACATCTATTCGGCCCCGACCGACGTGTACGCGTCGCAGTTCGCCGCGACCGCGGAAACGCTGTTCCCGTCGAAGCAGTCGGTCGGCGAGCTGATCGCCGCCGGCAAGCTGCCGAACGACCCGACCTTCACCAACCTGTTCGGCACCGGTGGCCTGCTGAACCCGGCCTTCAAGACCGCGTACCCGACCTCCAACTTCCGCAAGGCGCTGCAGACCAACACGCTGCTGGGCTGGACGCCGAAGGCGCCGGTCGCGCTGTGCGGCGGCTCGGGCGACCCGACGGTGTTCTTCACCAACACGCTCCAGGCGCAGGCCGATTTCGCCACGCGCGGCAAGCAGTACCCGGCGTCCAACCTGGAAAGCTCGGCCTCGATGGCCTGGGCCGGCCAGGTGACGGCCGCCACGATCGCGGGCGGCTTCGCGCAAGCCAAGGCGGCGACGTCCGCCGCGGCGGGCGGCGGTGCGGCCGGCGCGGCGGCGGTGCAGGGCGCCTATCACGGCACGCTGGTCCCGCCGTTCTGCAATGCGCTGGCACGCGGCTTCTTCCAATCGGTCCTGGCTGCTCAGCCGTAATCGCCGACGACCAGAACGGAGACATCATTCATGAAGAAGAACATCACCCTCATCCTGGCCGCCTCGCTGATGGCACTGGCGGGCGCCGCCCGCGCCGAGGAGCCGGCGGTCGGCACGCACACGGTCTACCTGGGCCTGGCGCACATCGACGTGAACAGCAAGGCCGGTCCGCTGGAAGGCGGCAGCCGCCAGTTCCCGGCACCGGGCGCGCAGATCCGCGTCGGTGACGCGACCACCACGGGCTTCGGCTACACCTACCGTTTCCTGCCGAGCTGGAGCGGCGAGGTCGCGCTGGGCATCCCGCCGTCGCACAAGATCTACGGCAATGGCGTGCTCCGCAATGCCGGCCAGATCGCGGTCGTGCGCCAGATGCCGCCGACGGTGTTCGTGAACTACCACCTCGGCGAATGGATCCCGAAGGTCCATCCCTTCGTCGGCGCGGGCGTGAACTACACCTACTTCGAGAAGAAGCGCAGCACGCCCACCGGCGACGCGATCAGCGGCGGCCCGACCCGCATCACGCTGGAGAACTCGTGGGGCCTCGCGGCCCACGCGGGCTTCACCGTGGCGTACACGAAGCAGTGGTCGCTGAACGCGACGGTCGCCTACGCGGACGTGCGCAGCAAGATGCGTTCGTACACGACGACCAAGGACGGCGTGGAAGAGCTGCACACGGACATCAACTTCCGTCCGGTGGTGTACACGCTGTCGCTGGGTTACTCGTTCTGATCGGACTTCCGCTCGAACGGCTGACCGGACACGGGCGCCGCGGCGGGGGATCTCCCCGCCCCGCGATGTCCCGGGCCACTACACTTGTCGCATGAGCGTGTTGCTGGCCCTCGATAGCTCGACCGAACACATGGCTCTGGCCCTCGTTGGCCAGGGCCATGCTGCTTTTGTGGACGCCGATGGCGGAGCCTTGGCCTCGCAGCGGCTGGTCCCCGACGTGATGGCGCTGCTGAAGCAGGCCGGCCTGACGCTGGCTGCCGTGGACGCCGTCGGTTTCGGCCGCGGACCCGGCGCCTTCACGGGACTTCGCACCGCCTGCTCGGTGGCGCAGGGCCTGGCGTTCGGCGCCGGCAAGCCGGTGCTGGCGTTGGACAGCCTGATGCTGGTCGCGGAGGACGCGCGACAGCAGCTCGTCGCCGCCGGCGACGCGGCGTCATCGCTCGAGGTGTGGGTCGCCATGGACGCCCGCATGAACCAGATCTACCTGGGCCGCTATCGTTGGAACGGCACGCGCTGGTCCGCGATCGTCGAGCCGCTGCTGACCGACCTCGATCCACTGCAGGCGCTGTGGCGCGAGGAACCGCCGGCGATCGTCGCCGGCTCCGCCTTGAGCGCCTTCGCGCTCGACACCGGCCCGGCCCGGCGCTTCCCCGCCACCGCGTCGCGCGCACGCGCGCTGGGCGCGCTCGCGCGGCAGGCCTTCGATGCGGGCCTCGCGGAGGATGCCGCGAACGCGTTGCCGCTGTACGTGCGCGACAAGGTCGCCCTCACGACGGCCGAGCGCGAAGCCGCCAAGGGAGCGATCACGAGATGAGCGCCCAACCCCGCGACCTGACGTGGCCGCCGTCGCTGCAGGCCCTGCAGCCGCTGCGTGCGCTGGACCTCGACGAGGTGATGGCCATCGAGGCCGTCTCCTACACCCATCCGTGGACGCGCGGCAACTTCATCGATTCGATGGCCGCAGGCTATGCCGGCTTCGTCCTGCGCGACGAGCAGGCCAGGCTCTGCGGCTACTTCCTTGCGATGCAGGTGATCGACGAGATGCACCTGCTCAACATCACCGTCACCCCGGAGCGGCAGGGGCAGGGACTGGCGCGCCGCATGCTCGACGCGCTGGGCCTGCTGTCGCGGGCGCGCGGCTGCCACCAGGTGTGGCTGGAGGTGCGCGAGAGCAACGTCCGCGCACGCCGGCTCTATGAGCGCTACGGCTTCGTGCAGAGCGGCCTGCGTCGCGGCTACTACCCCGGTACGGATGGCCGGGAGGATGCGATCCTGATGACGCTGCGCCTGATGGAGCCCGCCGCATGAGCTGGAACGATCGTCAACGCGCGATGCTGGAGGCGATGGGCCTCAAGCTGTGGACGCCGCCGTCCGGATCGCCCAATACCGAGACAGCGCCCGTCGCCGCCACGGCACCGCGCGCCGTCATGCCCGCGCGATCCGTCGAGCCTCCTGCAGCGCCGGCGATGCGCGCGCCGATGGCCGATGCGGACGTCGCGATCGCCGAGCCCCCGGCACCGCGCCGCGCGCCGGAGCCGGCGGCGAGGTCGCCGTCCGCCGCGCCGGCCGCACGCATGGCCGCGCCGGTCGCGGCGCCCGTGACCGCGGCGGCCGCCGCCGATGCCGCGCTCGTCCAGGCCCGTGGCCTGGCGCGCGAGGCCATCGCCCGTCTGGACTGGCCCGGCCTGCGCGACGAGGTCGCCTCCTGCCGTGCCTGCGGGCTCTGCGAGTCGCGCAAGAACACGGTGTTCGGCGTCGGCAACGAGCGCGCGCACTGGATGGTCGTCGGCGAAGCGCCGGGCGAGCAGGAGGACCTGCAGGGCGAGCCCTTCGTCGGCGCCGCCGGCAAGCTGCTGGACAGCATGCTGCGCGCGGTCGGCCTGGGTCGCGGCGAAGGACCGCCGGAACGTCAGGTCTACATCGCCAACACCTTGAAGTGCCGCCCGCCGCGCAACCGCAATCCGGACCCGTCGGAGCTGGCGCAGTGCGAGCCCTTCCTGCAGCGCCAGATCGACCTGATCCAGCCCCGCATCATCCTGGCGATGGGCCGCTTCGCGGTGCAGCAGCTGCTGCGCAGCCAGGAGCCGATCGGCCGGCTGCGCGGGCGCGTCCACCGCTACCAGGGCGTGCCGCTGGTCGTCACGTACCACCCGGCCTACCTGCTGCGCAACCTGCCGGACAAGGCCCGCGCGTGGGAGGACCTCTGCCTGGCGCTGAAGACGCTGGATGAGTCACCGCCGCGCGACGACGCTGCCACTGCGGGCGCCACGCCCGCCGTGCCGTCGACGACCGGGACGGACTGAATGAACGCGCCGGTGCCGCCTCTGCCGGCCACGCCGGCGCCCTCGGCCGAAGACCAGGCCGCGCAGTTCCGGCTGCTCGCCGACAACGTGCCGGTGCTGATCGCCGTCTTCGACGCGGCGACGCGCACCTGCCGATTCGCCAACCGCCAGTACGCGCGCAGCTTCGGCCTGGATGAGGTCAGCGTGCTGGGCCGCACCTTCGCGCAGATCATCGGCGAGGAGGCCTCGCAGGAGATCGAGCCGCACGTGCAGCGCGTGCTGCGCGAGCGCATCAGCGTCAGCTACGAGCGCCGGCTGGAGCGTCGCGACGGCAGCCCGCGCTGGATCGAGGTCAACCTGATCCCCTACGTGCCGCCCGGCGGCGACGAGGTGCAGTCGAGCTTCGTGCTGATCTCCGACATCACCCGCTTCCGCGAGGCCGAGCTGGCGGTGCGCGATTCCGAGGAGCGGCTGGGCAAGTTCATGCAGGCGTCGATGGAGGGCATCGTCTTCCATCGCGACGGCGTGATGACCGATGTGAACCCGCCGCTGTGCGAGCTGGTCGGGTACGCGCTCGAGGAACTGGTGGGACGGTCCGCCTTGTCGATGATCGCGCCGGACCAGGTCGACACCGTGCGCGACGTGATGATGTCCGGGCAGGAGACCCGCTATCCGACGGCGATCCTGCATCGCAGCGGCGAGCGCATCGACGTCGAGTTCATCGTGCGGACCTTGTGGCGCAACGGTGAGCGCCTGCGGATGACGATCGTCCGCGACCTGCGCCCGCACCTGGAGGCGCTGGCGCGCATCCAGCACCTCGCGCAGCACGATCCGCTGACGGGCCTGCTGAATCGCGCGACCTTCATGGAACGGCTGCGCGAGCGGCTCTCGCAGGGCAACGCGCGCCGCGCCGCGCTGCTGTTCATCGACCTCGACAACTTCAAGCGGGTCAACGATTCGCTGGGGCATTTCGAGGGCGACCGCGTGCTGCGGACCGTCTCCGAGCGGCTGCGCGGCGGCCTGCGCGGCAGCGACCTGGTGGCGCGTTTCGGCGGCGACGAATTCGTCGTGCTGCTCGAGGACGTGCACCAGCGCAAGGACGTGCAGACCGTGCTCAACGCGCTGCTGAGCGTCGTCGAGGTGCCGGTGCAGGCGGACGGCCGCGACCTGTCGGTGACGCCGTCGATCGGCGTGGCGATGTACCCGGAGCACGGCGAGTCGCCCGAGGAACTGCTGCAGCACGCCGACACCGCGATGTACCTCGCGAAGGCCGCGGGCCGTGCGACCTACCGCTTCTTCGAGCAGGCGATGGCCGAGAACGCCTACGCGGATCTGGTGCTGGAGACCGAACTGGCACAGGCGCTGACGGCGGACGAGTTCGTGCTCTTCTATCAACCGCAGGTCGACGCGCGCACCGGCGAGCTGGTCGGCGCGGAGGCGCTGCTGCGCTGGCGGCACCCGGAACGCGGCCTGCTGACGCCGGATGCCTTCATCGTCGTGGCCGAGCGTCACCGCCTGATGCTGCCGCTGGGCGAGTGGGTGATGTACGAGGCCGCGCGGCAGACGCGCGCCTGGCACGAGCGCGGCGTCGCCGCGATACCGATCGCGGTGAACCTGTCGAGCATGCAGTTCCGGCTGGCCAGCTTCTCGAAGTCGGTGGCCCACGTGCTGAAGACGGCCGGCATGCCCGGCGAGTGGCTGGAGCTCGAATTGACCGAGCGCATGCTCACCGAGGAGATCGACCGGCTGCCCGAGCTGCTGCAGACGCTGCGGTCCCAGGGGCTGGCGATCTCGATCGACGACTTCGGCACCGGCTACACGGCGCTGAACCAGCTGATCCGGCTGCCGCTGGACAAGCTCAAGATCGACCAGAGTTTCGTCGCGGTGCTGCCGGACGATCGGGGCGCGGCCGCGATCACGCGCGCCATGGTGCAGATGGCCAAGGGCCTGGGCATGCGCGTCGGTGCCGAAGGCGTGCGCAACGCGCGGCAATGGCACCTGCTGGCCGAGTGGGGCTGCGACGAACTGCAGGGCGAGGTGATCGCCCCGGCGATGCCCGCCGAAGAATTCGAAGCCTGGCTGGCCGCGCGTGGCCAGCCGACGCTTCCCGGAATCGACACATGACTTCAAAGACACCAGATTCCGCCCGCCTGAACGGCGCGGCGTCCGCGCCGCATGGCGCTTCCCGTCCGGATGCACCGGGGGCGTCAGCCCACGCGACCGATCCCGCCATGGCCGCGCTGCTGCGCGATGAAATCGCGGCCGCCGGCGGCTGGTTGCCCTTCGACCGCTACATGAGCCTGGCGCTGTATGCGCCGGGCGTGGGTTACTACGCCAACGCACGGCGCAAGTTCGGCACGATGCCGCAGCAGGGCTCGGATTTCGTGACGGCGCCGGAGCTGTCGCCGCTGTTCGGGCGCGCGCTGGCGAAGCAGGTGGCCCAGGCGCTCGCCGTCAGCGGCACCGACACGGTGATCGAGTTCGGCGCCGGCAGCGGCGCGCTGGCGGCGCAGCTGCTGGAGACGCTGGACGCGGCCGGGACGCCGGTGGCCAGGTACTACATCGTCGACCTGTCCGGCACGTTGCGCGAGCGGCAGGCGGAGCGGCTGGCGCGATTCGCGCCGCGCGTCGAGTGGCTGGACCGCTGGCCCGACGAGATCCACGGCGTGCTGGTCGCCAACGAGCTGCTGGATGCGATCCCGGTCGAGCTCCTGCGCTGGGACGGGCAGCACTGGTTGCAGCGCGGCGTGGGCCTGGACGGGTTGGGCGCGTTGCACTTCGTCGATCGCCCGGGCGAGGCGCGGCCGCCGACGCCGCCGGAGCACGACGTGGGCTTCGTGCCCGGGACGGTGACGGAGATCCATCCGCAGGCCGAGGCCTTCGTGCGCACGCTCGCGGAACGGTTGAAGCGCGGTGCGGCGTTCTTCATCGACTACGGATTCCCGGAGTCGGAGTACTACCACCCGCAGCGCACCGGCGGCACCTTGATGTGCCACCACCTGCACCGCTCGGACCCCGATCCGCTGGCCCTGCCGGGGCAGAAGGACATCACCGCGCACGTGAACTTCACCGGCATCGCGGTGACGGGGCAGGATGCGGGGCTGATGGTGCTGGGCTACACCAGCCAGGCCAACTTCCTGATCAATTGCGGCCTGGTCGACCTGATGAGCGATGCCGACCTCGCGCATCGCGGCATGGCCCACCGGCTGATCGCCGAGCACGAGATGGGCGAGCTGTTCAAGGTCGTCGGCTTCGCGCCGGGCGAGGGATTCGACGCGCTGGGGTTCAGCGCGGGCGATCGCTCTCACACGCTCTGAGCGCGGCCTTGCGGGCCTCGTGGATCGCCTGGCCGATGGCCGGGCCCTGCTTGCCGGCCGCCAGCGCGGCCGCGGAGATCGCCGCCTGATCGACCGACTGCACGGCGCGCAGGTCGTGCAGCAAGGCCTGGCGCTGCGGATAGGGTCGATCGCGCAAGCCCGTGCGGCCGCGGGCATCACATTCGCAGGCCAGCAGCAGCTGCGCGAAGCGCTCCGGCCGGCGCGGCGCGTCGCAACGCTCGATCAGGCGCAGGCGCGCCTCGGCGCTGAAGTCCAGGCTCTGATGCACATGCGTGTGCTCGCGCGCGACCAACTCCGCCAGCTCCTTGCAGTCAGACGGCACGCGCCAGCGCTGCGACAGCGCCGCCGCCAGCTCGACGCCCCGTGACTCGTGCTTCAGGTGGCGCGGCCACTCCTCCTCGGGCGTCGTGCCCTTGCCGAGGTCGTGGCACAGCGAGGCGTACCGCACCGGCAGCGGCGCCTCGACGCGCGCGCATTCCTCGAGCACCAGCAGGACGTGGACGCCGGTGTCGACCTCCGGGTGGTGCGCCTCGGGCTGCGGCACGCCGAACAGGCGTGCCAGTTCAGGGGCGATGCGCGCCAGCGCGCCGCTGTCGCGCAGGATCTCGATCATCCGCGCCGGATGGCCTTCCATCAGGCCCCGCGCGACCTCCTGCCAGACGCGCTCGGCGACCAGCGCATCGGCCTCGCCAGCGGCCACCATGCCGCGCATCAGCGCCATCGTCTCCGGCGCCACGGTGAAGTCGCCGAAGCGCGCCGCGAAACGCGCCAGGCGGAGGATGCGTACCGGATCCTCCGCGAAGGCGTCCGAGACGTGACGCAGCACCCGGGCTTCGAGATCGCGCCGGCCGCCGTAAGGGTCCACGATCGTCCCGTCGGCCGCCTGGGCCATCGCATTGATCGTCAGGTCCCGGCGGACGAGGTCCTCTTCAAGGGTGACATCCGGGGCGGTGTGGAACTGGAAGCCGTGGTACCCGGCGGCCGTCTTGCGCTCCGTCCGGGCCAATGCCACCTCTTCATGGGTCACGGGATCCAGGAACACCGGGAAATCCTTGCCGACGGGAAGAAATCCCTTGTCGATCAAGGACTTGGGCGTCGCTCCGACCATGACCCAATCACGGTCCTGCACGGGCAGCCCCAGGAGCGCGTCCCGGACGGCCCCTCCAACGAGATACATCTGATCACTCATGTTGCGGCGCAGCATCCCTGATAAAGGGGATACCTCCATTAGGCTATCCATCCGTATATTCACCAATGCCACCTGCACACCAGTGCCTGTTCAAACAGGCCAGCTACCGAGAGAGACGTTGTAGTCAGGCAGGGCGGCATAGCAGTAGGGAGTATCTTGAATGAAGTCTGTTCTTCTCCTCCTGCTGGGCGGAATTGGTCTCGCCGCCCAGGCACAGGAGCAGCAGGCGCCGGACACGAATGTCGTGCACGTCGCCGCTGACACCAGTTTCACCCGCCAGAGCCAGCCTGCGCCCGCGCAGTTGGCCGATGTCAATGAGCAGGAAGGCGCGGACACCGTCATGCCGTCCTTCGTCTCCGAGCCCACGAACCAAGCCATGATGCTCGGCGGCCTGCTGGCTGCCGGATTCATGGTGCGCCGCCGCCGCGACCACTGATTTCGCGCCGGTCCACCTCGCCGCCTTTCGCCGCCTGCCCGCACAGGCTGTAGAAGGCGGCTTTTCATTGCCGGCGGCCGGGCCCTCCTCAGGGTTTCAGCACCGGCACCGGTCCGCTGACGTCGCGGTACGGTTCCTCGAAGTCGAGGAAATCCTTCTCCGCCAGCGCGTCGGCGATCCATTCGCGCACGCCCGGTGCGGCCTGCACGGCGTCCGTGTAGGCCTTCAACGCGGCCGGCAACGGCAGTCCGTAGCGGGTCACCCGCATCACGACCGGCGCGTAGAACGCGTCCGCCGCGCCGAACTCGCCGAACAGGAACGGTCCGCCGCTCTGCGTCAGCGCGTCGGTCCACAGTTCCACCACGCGGGCGAGGTCCTTGCGCAGGCCGGCCTCGCTGCGCATCAGGCGCTCGCCGACCGTCGCCAGGTCGGCGTCGATGTTCATCATGCAGTGGGTGCGCAGCTGGCCGAAGCCGCTGTGCATCTCCGCGCAGAGGCTGCGCGCCCGCGCGCGCTGGCGGGCGTCGCGCGGCCAGACGGCCTTGTCGGGGAAGCGCTCGGCCAGGTATTCGACGATCGCCAGCGAATCCCAGACCGCGAGGCCGTCGTCGACCAGCACCGGCACCTTGCCGGCCGGCGTGACCGCGCCGATCTCGCGGTAGAAGGCCGAGTCGGGCGTGAAGTCGAAGCGGACGATCCGCTCCTGGAAGTCGATGCCCAGCGCCTTCATCAGCACCCACGGGCGCATCGACCAGGACGAGTAGTTCTTGTTGCCGATGATCAGCTGCATGCGGAAATCTCTCTGCTAGGGACTGCGCGCCATCGCCGGCGCGCTGGGGGTCAGTTCGTGCCGTTGGCCGGGATGTCCGGGGCCGACGCCGCCGCCGGACCGATGACGCGGCCGAGCCGGTCGCGCAGCACGGTGCCGGTCTCGCGGCCCATCAGCTGCGCGTAGATCGTCGCGTTGGACAGCACCTTGCGCACATAGTCGCGGGTCTCCCAGATGGGGATGTTCTCGGTCCAGATCGCGGCGTCGAGCTGTGGTCCGTCGCGCCAGCGGCGCGGCCGGTTCGGGCCGGCGTTGTACGCCGCCGCGGCCATCGCCTGCGAGCCCTCGAAGCTGTCCATCACCAGCTTCAGGTAGCCGGTGCCCAGGCGCAGGTTGGTGTCGCGGTCATGCAGCATGTCGGGCTTGAAGTCGACGCCCAGCTTCTTGGCCGTCCACTTCGCGGTCGCCGGCATCACCTGCATCAGGCCGCCGGCACCGACGTGCGAGCGCGCATCCATCATGAAGCGCGATTCCTGGCGGATCAGCCCGTAGACATAGGCCGGGTCCAGGCCCATCGCCGTCGACTGCTTGAGCACGTCCGCGCGGTAGGGCATCGGGAAGCGCTGGGCGAGGTCGATCTCGGTCCTCGTGCGCTCGCTGGTCTGGATGCAGCGCTCCCAGAGTTCGCGTTCGCAGGCGGTCTGCGCGACCGACAGCAGCTCGCGGTCCGACAGGCCGCGCAGGCTGAAGTTCCATTCGCGCTGGCCCTCGCTGCGCAGACCGACGGCCAGCAGCAGCAGCGCGCGCTGGATGCCCGGATTCGCCAGCGCCTGCGCGCGCTCCGCCGCGGTCAGGTCCGCGGGCGTGGGCGGCAGCGGCAGGCGCAGCTTCAACTCGTCGGCGGCGAGCTTGCCGTAGAAGCTCAGTGGCGAGGCGATCGCGCGCAGCGTGTCCTGCGACTCGCGGCGCTGGGCGTCGCCCGCCGCGCCGGTCGGCGCCAGCTGCTGCTGCGCCTTCGCGCGCCAGTACTGCCAGGTGATGTCTTTCTGGTCCGACGGTTTCATCAGCGAGAGCGCCGACATCAGCTGATCCGGCCGGCTCGCGCCCGCGTCGCCGCGCAACGCGGCGCGCGCCATCCAGCTGATCGTGTCGTCGCTCCATTCGACCGGGCCGAGCTTCGCCTGCAGCTTCATCGCGCGATCGAAGTGCTCGTTGGCCTCGTCCTTCAGCCGCAGCGCCGCCTGTCTGCCGTACTGCGCCCAGAGCCAGGCGGACAGGTCGTTCGGCAGCTTGGCGGCCCAGCGGCGCACGTCGTCGTCCGCCTTGTCGTAGTCGGTCGCCAGCAGGCGCATCAGCGCCAGCATCGTCAGTTCGGCCTTGGCGCGCGGCGAGGCCGCGGCCTTGCGCTTGAGGTAGCGGTCCGGCTTGTCCATCAGCTCGGCCAGCGCCTCCTGGTCGGGCTTGGACAGCAGCGCGCCGGCCTGCTTCACCGCGCGCGGCTTGTTGGTCTCCACGATGAAGCGCAGCTTGCGCCAGACGTCGGAGTCCTTGAACTGGCCGTTCTCATGCAGCGTCGTCGCCAGCATGTTGCAGCCCTCGTCCGCGTCGCGCTGCGCGAACCAGGCGGCGCGCGCGGCGTCGCGCAGGTCGCGTCCCGGTGGATCCGCCAGCAGCGCGTAGCAGGCCACCTCGCGGTCGTCCTGCATCTTGTAGGCGGCGTGGTCGCGGCGGAAGTTGGCCCAGTCGCGGCGGTGTCCGAGTTCCAGCAGCCAGTCGTTGCGCAGCCGGTCCTCGACGTAGGCGCCCGGCCAGCGCGCGTAGAACGCGTTGAGCTCGGGCTGCTGGGCCTCGGACAGGCGGGCGTTCAGCTCCCAGTAGTCGAACCAGGGGGCGAGCGGATGCTGCTGGTCGAAAGCGGCCTGCCGCATCGAGGCCAGCCGCGAACGGTCGCGCACGCGCCAGGCCTCACGGGCGTCGGTGACCAGGTCCGGCAGCGGCGGCAGCGGATTGGGCACGACGGTGAAGGTCGTGCTCGACTGCGCGGCGGCGGGCAGGGCCGTCGCCAGGCAGAGGGCGCCAAGGGCGCCGACGGCGGCCGAGACGGTCACGCTGGCGGAGGCGAGGGCGGTTACAGTGATCCGAGCGAACTTCATGCCGACCTGTGATGAGTGACTCCCCACGGCTCCCGATGCCGCCGGTGCAACCGGCAAGACCTGGCCCCATGAGCGGAGCGAACTGCGCCGCGCCTTGCTGGCGCGCCGCCGTGAATGGTGGGCCGGTGCCGAGGCGCGCCTCGCGGCCGACAAGCTCGGCGAGCAACTGCTGCCGTTGCTGCGCCAGCTGGAGCCGCTGACCCTCGGCCTCTACTGGCCCCTGGAGGGTGAATTTAACGCAGCGGCCTGGGCCTCGACCCACAAGCTCGGGGGAGATGCAATTGGCGCTGCCCTTCGCGCGTAAAGCCGGCGATCACGGACCGGCGGCGATGACGTTCCGGCGCTGGGATGGCCAGGAGCCGACGGTGAAGGACGAATGCGGCATTCCCAGCTCGACCGGCCCGGTGCTGGTGCCGGAAGTGCTGCTGGTGCCCTGTCTCTGCTACACGCGGGAAGGCTTCCGGCTGGGCTACGGCGGCGGCTACTTCGACCGCTGGATCGAGGCCCATCCCGGGGTCACGACGATCGGCCTGGGATGGAGTTGCTGCGAAGCGGCCTTCGAAGTGCAGCCGCATGACCAGGCACTGACGGTCGTGCTGACGGAGCGCGAACTCATCGCGCCCTGATCGGCTCAGCCCGAGTTCTCATCCACCGGCGGATCCGGCTCGCCGATCGCGCGGCGCGTGATCGCCGCCTGCTCGCTGATCCATTGCGCGAACTCGACGACCTCGGGCCGCGCCCGGCCATGCTCCGACATCATGAGCCAGTACACCGTCGGGCAATCGGTGCGGCCGGCATCGCCGAAAGGCTCGACCAGCTCCCCGCGCTCCAGCGCCTCGTAGATCATCGGCAGCCGCGCCAGCGCCACCGCCTGACCGGACACCGCCGCCTGGATCTGCTGGTAGGTGAAGTTCAGGTACATCCAGCGCCGCGGCTGCAGGTCCGGCGCGCCGTGCAGCGCCAGCCAGCGCCGCCAGCTCAGGAACAGGCCGCTCGGACGCTGGTCGTCCTCCTCGGCCAGCGTGTACTGGCGCAGGTCGGCCGCCTGGCTCAGCGGCGGCCCCTGGCCGTCCTGCGCCTGCTTCGCAACCCACGGGTTCACCACCGGGGTCAGCATCTCGCCGAACATGCGCCGCGCCGACGGCGCCACCCGGTTGGGGGCGGCGTAGCGCAGCGCGACGTCGAATTCGCTGTCGTCGATCTCGACCAGTTGGTCCAGCGCCGAGACGCGGATGTCCATGTCCGGGTGTTCGCGCTGGAAGGCTTCCAGCCGGGGGATCAGCCACAGCGATGCGAACGAGGCGAAGGTCGTCACGTTGACGACGCGGCGGCCGCGGGTCGAGCGGATCTGGCGCACCGTGCTGTCCAGCCGCTCCAGCATCGGCTCCACCGCCGACAGCAGCAGCTTGCCGTCCGGCGCCAGTTCCACATGCCGGGTGCCGCGCTTGAAGAGCGTCGCGCCCAGTTCCTCCTCCAGCGACCGGATCTGGCGGCTGATGGCGGACTGGGTCAGGTAGAGCTCCTCGGCGGCGGCGCTGAAGCTCAGGCGCCGGGCCACCGCCTCGAAAGCACGCAGCGGACCGACGGCGAGCGGACGATGGCGAGGCGCATTCATGAGCGGATGGTATCAATCGATGCTGCAAGACTCATTGGACCGGCATGCGGGTCAACCCTACTATCTGTCCATGTCCACGAGGAACGCCGCCGGTGCGCGGAACGCCCGATGGACCGGGAGTCGATCATGAATGTCATGCAAAAGTCATCAATCCAGGTCAGCCGCGACGACGCCGCGTGGACGTTGTCACAGGGCGAGGCCATGAGCCTGCCCATCGGCCCGGGCCGACGTGAACTGCATGTGCTCGACGGTCGCGTCTGGGTGACGCAACGCGGCGACCTGAACCTGCCGGCGCAGGACTTCTGGCTGTCGGCCGGCGAGACGCTGGAAGTCGCCAACGGCACCGAGCTGGTCGTGGAAGCCTGGCCGACCGCGCGCTTCCAGCTGCTGGTGCCGCCGCAAGCCTGCCCGACCCGGTTGGCCCGCCAGGTCAGCCGCCTGCCTTCTTTCGGGCAGCTGTTCGGCCAGCGCCTGGCGAACGCTTGACCGCCGGAGTCTTCGTCGTGACCCCCTTCAGCGCCTTGGCCGGTTTCTCCTTCCTGACGGTCCTCGGCTCGGCGCTGGTGCCGGCGCTCTTCTTCGGCGTGCTGGCCTTCGGCTTCGCGTTGGCGGAGCGCAAGGCCGACTCCATCGCCAGCCGCCCCCAGGGCAGCATGAGCGCGGGCGACTCGAGCGTCTCCTCCGGCGGCCGGAAGTAATTCAGGCTGGCGACCTCCTGTCGCCCGTCCTTGCCGGCCTTCGAGTAGCGGAACGGCTCGCAGCCGGCGTCCACGTAGCGGGACTGGCTGGCGGCGTCCGCCTTCAGGTAGAGCTCGTCGCGGCTGATGATGGCCAGGAACAGGCCGTCCACGTACAGCCCGAAGCCGCCGAACATCCGCCGCGCCAGCACCGGTCCGAGCGGGGCCAGCAGCTCCATGCAGTGATTCGCGAAGTCCGCGCCGGCGCCGGTGACGCGTCGGACGGTTCCCGTGGTGGTGGTGCCTCGTGCCATGCCGGCGACTCTAGATCACCTCTGGCGCCCTGTCCGCGAGGCGGCCACAATGGTCCGCTCCAGGGCCCGCCGGGTCCGTCAGGGAAGGCGAATGGGCTGGATGGATCCGAACGACAAGCTGCCGATCTCCGAAGACCGCCAGGCGCTGCGCGAGCGCCTGATCCGCGAACGCCTGGACCTGCCGGGCCGCCTTGAACTCGCCGACGTCGTGCAGAGCGTGCTGCGCGTCTGGCTGGTCGGGCGCAAGGAAAAGCGCATCGCCGCCTACTGGCCCATCAAGGGGGAATTCGATCCGCTGCCGGCCCTGTACCGCTGGAGCGAGGTCGACGGCGAGCGCCGCATCGGCCTGCCTGTCGTCGATCGCGAGGAAGGCCGGCTGCGCTTCCACGTCTGGTATCCCGGCTGCCCGATGGAAGAGGACGCCACCGGCATCACCAAGCCCAAGGACACCGAGGCCTTCGATCCGCAACTGCTGCTGCTGCCCTGCCTGGGTTACGGGCCGGGCGGCATCCGCATGGGCTACGGCGGCGGCTTCATGCTGCGCACCATCGCGCAGATCCAGCCGAAGCCGGTGGTCGTCGGCGTCGGCTTCAGCCACGGCTTCCAGCCGACGCTGACCGCCCAGCCGAACGACGTGAAGCTCGACGCGATGCTGACCGAGATGGGTGTCGTCTGGGAGAATTCCCGCGCATGAGTTCCGCTGATCCCTACTCCCTGAACGCCCTCTACACCGCCCACCTTGCGGAACAGCAGCGCCGCACCGAACACGCGCTGCAGCGGGGCGGCTTCGATGCGCTGCTGATCGCCTCGGGCATCGAGAAGTTCGCCTTCCTCGACGACCGCCCCTACGTGTTCCAGCCGAATCCTCACTTCAAGCTGTGGGTGCCGCTGATCCGTCACCCGGACAGCTGGCTGGTGATCCGGCCCGGGCACAAGCCGCGTCTCGTCTACGTGCAGCCCGAGGACTACTGGCATGTGCCGCCCGAGGCGCCGAGCGGCTTCTGGGTCGAGCACTTCGAGCTGATCATCGTCCGCAAGCCGGACGAGGCACTGCCCTACCTGCAGGTGCCGGGCACCTTGGCGATCGTTGGCGAGGCGGATGCGGCGCTGGGCGACATCGTCCCGAACAACCCGCCCGAGGTGCTGAATCCGCTGCATTACGCGCGGGCCGCGAAGACCGGGTATGAGTTGCTGCGCCTGCGCGAGGCGTCGGCGCTGGGCGCGAAGGCGCACCTCGCATCGCAGCGGGCCTTCCGCGACGGGCTGTCTGAGGCGGCGATCCACAACGCCTACCTCGACGCCTGCGGGTTCGCCGAGCGCGACCTGCCGTACGGCAACATCGTGGCGCTCAACGAGCACGCGGCGGTGCTGCATTACCAGTACCAGGACCAGCGCGCCCCGGCGCAATCGCTGTCGTTGCTGGTGGATGCGGGCGCACACAGCTGCGGCTACGCGTCGGACATCACGCGCACGACCGGCAACGGCGACGCCACGTTCCAGGCGCTGATCGATGCGATGGAAGCGGCCCAGCTGCGACTGGTCGACCGCGTGCGCGCCGGCGTCGACTACCGCGACATCCACCTGGCCTCGCACCGCGAGACTGCCGGCGTGCTGCGCCAGCTCGGCATCGTGAAGATGGACGAGGAGGCGATGCTGGCGCAGGGCGTGACGTCGACCTTCCTGCCTCACGGCATCGGCCATCTGCTGGGACTGCAGGTCCACGACATCGGCGGCTTCATGGCCGGCGAGGACGGCGGCACGATCGCCAAGCCGGACGGGCATCCGTACCTGCGCCTGACGCGGGTGCTGCAGCCCGGCATGGTGGTGACGATCGAGCCGGGGCTGTACTTCATCCCGATGCTGCTGGACAAGCTGCGCGCGACGCCGGCGGCGGCGAACGTGGACTGGTCGCTGGTGAAGCACCTGAGCGCCTTCGGCGGTGTCCGCATCGAGGACGACGTGGCCTGCCGCGCGGAAGGCGCGCCGGAGAACCTGACGCGGGAGGCGTTCGCGGCGCTGGGCTGACGCGAGACGTGCTTGCCGCCGCGCCATGAAGAAAGGGTCCTCGCAGACCCTTTCGTTCTTTCGTCGACACCGACGTGCTGTCGGCATCGACGAGCGGGATGCGGGCATGCGCCCGCATCGATCACGCCTTGCGGCGGCGGGCGACGCCCAGGCCCACCAGGGCCAGACCGACGAGGGCCAGCGAACCCGGCTCCGGCACGGTCGCCAGTTGCAGGCGCCAGCTGTTGATCGAACCGGTGTCGAGCTGCTGCTGATCGGCGACGCGCAGCGTCCAGGTGCCGAAGCTGTCCTGGCCGTTGAAGGCGGACAGCAGCTGCTCCGGACGGAAAGTGCCGGTGAACGGCGCCGATGCGGAACCGATCAACGAGGTGGCCGAGCCGTCGAACACCGTGTTGAGGTAGTTGTCGCCCGAGCCGCCGCGATTGCCGCTGAGCAGCACGGTGGTGCCGGTCGGGGAGATCAGCCAGATCGACAGGTCGCCGTCCCAGGTGTGGCGCAGATCGATGATGGACACGTTCACGTCGCTCAGCGTGCCGTGCGAGGTCACGTTGATCGTCGAGTTCACGGTGCACAGATCGCAGATGGTCGTCTGCGTCGTGGAGGACGCGGTCACCACGGCCGCCTGGGCGGCGAAGGCGGTGGTCAGGGAGGCGGCGCAGACGGCCAGCAGATGCTTGAAGTTCATGGAAGTCACAAAACTGAGAGGCGTGTGACTCCATGTAAGCAGCACTCGTGCCAACAAGTTAGGGATGGTGCTCAAGACCTTGTTGTGTCAGTCATTTGGCGATGTTTTTGTGAACAAATGCCACCACCGATGCCGTCGCCTTGCGCGGAACTGTCAAGAATCCCGACGCTCAGAAGCGGTATCCGACGCCCACGCCCACCAGCAGCGGATCGATCTTGAACTTGCCGACGGCCGCGCCCCTGGAGCGGACCTCGGTGTCCATCTGGATCTTCTTCACGTCGACGTTGATCGACCACTGCTGGTTGAGCATCACATCGAAGCCGGCCTGCGCGGCCAGGCCGATGCTGTGCTTCTTGAGGGTCGGCTCCAGCGCCGCCTGCACCGCGGGATCGAAATGGACGCCGGAGAAGCTCGTGTAGTTGAGGCCCGCGCCGACGTAGGGGCGGACGCGGCCTTCCGGATTGAAGTGGTACTGCAGCGTCAGCGTCGGCGGCAGGTGCTTCACCGAGCCGATGCGCGTGCCGTTGCTGTAGAGCGTGTGGCGCTGCGGCACGGTCAGGACCAGTTCGGCGGCCCAGTTCGGCGCCAGGAAATAGCTGAAGTCGAGCTCGGGGATCGTCTTGCGGCTCAGCGACAGGCCCAGGCCGGTCTTGTCCTTGTCCGCCGGATCGATGTTCACCGCGCGGGCGCGGAACACCCACGGGCCGCTCTGCGCGTGGGCCGATGGCGCCATCGCGGTGGCCAGCGCGACGAGGGCGACACCGGCGGCGATCGCCGGACGGAAGACGGGGGCGGTGGGGGCGAAGGTGCGGGACATGCGGTCACTCCTGGTCAATGGGATGACCGGGATTGAACGCGTGCCCCACCTCCGGCGCCTTGACCGTTCACAAGGAACGGCGGAGAAGCGGGGCGGTGCCCGGTGATGGCGCGGCGCGCTTGCGCCTTATCAAGCTTTCGCCGCGAGCCCGAGGCGTTCGCACAACGCCAGCGTGAGCGCGCTCTGGTTGAGCGAGTAGAAGTGCAGCCCCGGCACGCCGCCGGCGATCAGCCGTTCGCAGAGGCGCGTGACGACGTCCAGGCCGAAGGCGCGCACCGACGCGGCGTCGTCCATGTAGCCCTCCATCTTCAGCGCGACCCAGCGCGGGATCTCGATGCCGTCGCGCTGCGCGAACTGCGCGATCCGCGCGAAGTTGTTGATCGGCATGATGCCCGGCACGATCGGCACGTCCACGCCCATCGCCCGCGTCGCATCGACGAAATGGAAGTAGGCATCGGGGTTGTAGAAGAACTGCGTGATCGCGCCGCTGGCGCCGGCGCGCACCTTGTCCGCGAAGAACTGCAGGTCGCGCGCGGCGTAGCGCTGCTGCGGGTGGTACTCGGGATAGGCGGCGACCTCGATGTCCCAGTCGGCGCCCTGCGACTCGCGGATGAAGCGCACCAGCTCGGACGCGTAGCGGAACTCGCCCGCCGTCGCCGTGCCGCTGGGCAGGTCGCCGCGCAGCGCGACGACGCGGCGGATGTTCTGGTCTCGGTAGGTCGCGAGGATCTCGGCGATGTTCTCGCGCGTCGAGCCGACGCAAGACAGGTGCGGCGCCGCGTCGAAGCCCTGCGAGGCGATGTCGGCGACGGTCGACAGCGTCTTCTCGCGCGTCGATCCGCCCGCGCCGTAGGTGACGCTGAAATACTGCGGGTTCACCGCGCGCAGCTCCTGCACGACGGTCTTCAGCTTCTCCGTCCCAACGGGCGTGTTGGGCGGGAAGAATTCGATGCTGACAGGCGTCGTCATGGTTTCTGGACCCAGATGAAGAATTCGGTGTTGCCGTCGCCGCCGGTGACGGGGCTCTCGAACCAGCCCCGGACGGCGAGGTCGCGCTTCTCGGCGGCCGCCAGCGCCTGCTCCTTGAGCACGACGTACTGCGACTTGTCCTTGACGATGCCGTTCTTGTTCAAGGCCTTCGGGCCCAGCTCGTACTGCGGCTTGATCAGGAGCAGCGCCTGGCCCTGCGGCTTGAGCCAGCCGACCACGTGCTTGAGCGTGCCGATCATCGAGATGAAGCTCAGGTCGCCCACGACCAGATCGAAGGGCTCCGCGGGGACGTAGTCCTTCACGTGCATGCCTTCATGGGCCGTCACGCGCGGGTCCGCCTTCAAGGTCTCATGCAGCTGGCTGTGGCCGACATCGATGCCGGTCACGTGCGTCGCACCCGCCTTGAGCAGCACGTCGGTGAAACCGCCCGCGCTCTGGCCCATGTCCAGCGCCGTGAGGCCGGCCACCGACACGCCGGCCTTGGCCAGCGCGCCTTCGAGCTTGAGCCCGCCGCGCGAGACGTAACGCAGCTCGGCGTCATCCGTCACGCGCATCGGGGTGGCCTCGGGCAGGTCCTCGCCGCACTTGCGCACGACGGTCCAGCCCTTGGGACCTTCCCACTCGACCGCTCGCGCGTCGATCAGCCGCTGGGCGGCCGAGCGCGTGGGCGCCAGGCCAAGGGAGAGAAGCAGCTGATCAGCACGCATGGTCGGGTCTCGGGTCAGTCAATCAATAACGGTAGGTATCGGGCTTGTACGGGCCCGACTTCGACACGCCGATGTAGGCGGCCTGCTCGTCCGTCAGCTCGCTCAGCTGCGCGTTCAGCGTCTTCAGCTGCAGGCGGGCGACGTGCTCGTCCAGGTGCTTGGGCAGCACGTAGACCTGGCCGACGGCGTAGGCGTCCTTGTGCGCGAACAGTTCGATCTGGGCGATCGTCTGGTTGGCGAAGCTGGACGACATCACGTAGCTCGGGTGGCCCGTGCCGCAGCCCAGGTTCACCAGACGGCCCTTGGCCAGCAGGATGATGCGCTTGCCGTCGGGGAAGATCACGTGATCGACCTGCGGCTTGATCTCTTCCCACTCGTACTTCTCGATCGAGGCGATGTCGATCTCGTTGTCGAAGTGGCCGATGTTGCAGACGATGGCGTTGTGCTTCATCGCGGCCATGTGCTCATGGCGGATCACGCCCTTGTTGCCGGTCGTGGTGACGAAGATGTCGGCCTTGTCGGCGGCGTATTCCATCGTCACGACGCGGAAGCCTTCCATCGCGGCCTGCAGCGCGCAGATCGGGTCGATCTCGGTCACCCAGACCTGGGCCGACAGCGCACGCATCGCCTGCGCGGAGCCCTTGCCCACGTCGCCGTAGCCGGCGATCACGGCGATCTTGCCGGCGATCATCACGTCGGTCGCGCGCTTGATGCCGTCCACCAGCGACTCGCGGCAGCCGTACAGGTTGTCGAACTTGCTCTTGGTGACCGAGTCGTTGACGTTGATCGCGCGGAACAGCAGCGTGCCCTTGGCCGACATTTCCTTCAGGCGGTGCACGCCCGTGGTCGTCTCTTCGGTGACGCCGATGATCTCGGCGCTCTTGCGGGTGTACCAGGTGCCGTCCTCGGCGACCTTCTTCTTGATCGCGGCGAACAGGATGCGCTCTTCCTCGCTGCCCGGGTTGGCCAGCACGGACAGGTCCTTCTCGGCCTTCTGGCCCAGGTGCATCAGCAGCGTCGCGTCGCCGCCGTCGTCCAGGATCATGTTCGGGCCTTCGCCCGGCGTACCCTTGGCGCCGAAGTCGAAGATGCGGTGCGTGTAGTCCCAGTAGTCTTCCAGCGTCTCGCCCTTGTAGGCGAAGACGGGCGTGCCGGCGGCGACCAGCGCGGCGGCGGCGTGGTCCTGCGTCGAGAAGATGTTGCACGAGGCCCAGCGGACTTCCGCGCCCAGCGCCTGCAGCGTCTCGACCAGCACGGCGGTCTGGATCGTCATGTGCAGCGAGCCGGTGATGCGCGCGCCCTTGAGCGGCTGCGCGGCGGCGTATTCCTCGCGGATGGCCATCAGCGCGGGCATCTCGCTCTCGGCGATCTTGATCTCCTTGCGGCCCCAGTCGGCCAGCGACAGGTCTTTGATCAGGTACTGGTCTTGGGCCAGCGGCTTCAATTGGGCGTTCATGCGGACTCCTGCGAGGAAGGGCCGTCGACGCCAGCGATCAGGGCATGGGGAGAAGTGCGGCGGGCAAATGCGAAAGGCGTTTGCCGCTCGGTCCTCACCCGGCCTGCGAAGGGTCGACGGGTGAGCGCGGTTGCCATTGCCGCGGGCGTGTCGCCGCGCGGCGGTTCCGAGCCTGGCCTCGATGGGATGGGAGGTCGCAACGCTCCTCGGAACAGGGCCGGATTGTAGTCAACAATCGCCCTCCATGCGAACGATCCCTGCGCTCAGCGACTGCCCCCGTGCGGCCTGGATGCCGGTGCGCGGGGTGTTGACGGACATCGACGACACGCTGACGGCGGATGGTGCCATCGCGCCGGCGGCGCTGGACGCGCTGCGCCGGTTGCACAGGGCCGGCGTGCCGGTCATCGCGATCACCGGGCGTCCCGCGGGCTGGAGCGAGCCCTTCGCGATGGCCTGGCCCGTCCGGGGGATCGTTGCGGAGAACGGCGGGGTGCTGCTGCACCGGGAGGGGGAGCGGCTGTCGACCGAATTCGCCCAGGACGATGCGACACGTCTGGAGAACTTCGCGCGATTGCAGGCCTGCGCCCGGGAGATCGTCGCGACGGTGCCGGCCGCCGTGCTCGCGCGTGACAGCGCCGGCCGGCTGACCGACATCGCGATCGACCACAGCGAGTTCACGACGCTGTCCGACGAGGTGATCGCCGCCATCTGCGACCGGATGCGCGCGCACGGGCTGGTGGCGACGGTCAGCTCGATCCACGTCAACGGCTGGATCGGCGGCCACAGCAAGTGGACCGCCGCTCAATGGGCGGTGAAGCGGCTGACGGGCCTGGACTTCGACCCCGCCGAGTGGGTCTATGTCGGCGACTCGACGAACGATCAACTGATGTTCGAGCGCATGCCGCTGTCGGTGGGCGTGGCCAACATCGCTCGCTTCCTGCCGATGCTGGATCACCCGCCCGCTTACGTCACCGCGACCGAGCGCGGCGACGGCTTCGCGGAAGTGGCCCGGGCGCTGCTGCTGGCGCGCGGGTGAGCCGGTTCGTCGACGACCGGGCGGTGAGGACGCGGCTGGCGGCCTTCCACCGGATCCCAGGCATGGCGCCCGACCAGCGCGGAGATGCCTGGCCAGTCGTGTCCGCGTGGCAGCACGCGCGCCAGCGTCGCATGGCTGACCCGTCCCCCGACGGCGACCAGCCGCTCCGCCACCTCGACCCGCCGCCGCCGCAGGCGCGGCAGCAGCCAGCGGTTGGTGGGGCGCTCGCGCATCACGCTGGGGTGCGGCATGCAGCGGTGCTCCGCCATCAGCAGGTGGCGCAGGAGGATCTCGAGCCCGAAGGGATCCAGGGTTCGCCAATCGGTGCTCAATCGCGCCAGCGCGAAGCGCAGGTTGGCCTGTGCGTCGGAATGCGCGACATGGAAACGGTTCTGGCCGGTCATGAACATCGAGACCTCCGGAGGGCAGGAGCGCTGCGCCGCTGCGGCAAACGCGGCGCCTGTCCTTGATGTCGGCCAGTGGCCACCGGTTCTGAATCGGGGGTGTCCCCCAAAACGTCACGAAACGAAAGCGCCTCGGGAATGAGCGCCTGCGGTGAGTGCCTGCGGAGAGCGCCGGCGGCGCCGGTGCCCCTCGGCGCTCACAGTCTTCGCTTCGCTCAGGGTTCGCTTCGAGGGGCACCGGCGCCGCCGGCTTCGAGCGGGTGCGGTGCACCAAGAAGAAGGGCCGCGCTAGCGGCCCTTCGGGTGGGGTTCGGAGAATCGTCAGGCGGCGTCCGGATGGCGTGCCTTCCAGGCGCGCAGGGCCTGCCGGTAGGCGTCCATCGCGAGATCGTGCAGGTCGAAGATGCACGGGTCGCAGCCGTTGCCGCAGCACGCATCGATGTCCGGCTGCGGCGGCGGCACAGGCATCGGATCGTCGCCAGCCTCGAGCGAGGCCGGCGCGGCGGCGGTGTCAGACTGAACGTCGGTCATGGCTGGCGAAGCTCCCGCAGGGGCCGGAGGCCTCCCGCGGCGGAACGCGTCAGCGACGGACCGGCGGCGGGCCCGAGTGGTTCGAGCGCTGCAGGTGACGGAAGGTGATCCGGCCCTTGGTCAGGTCGTACGGCGACATTTCCAGGGAGACGGCATCGCCGGCCAGGATGCGGATGTGATGCTTGCGCATCTTGCCGCCCGTGTAGGCGATGACCTGATGGCCGTTTTCCAGCGTCACGCGGAAGCGCGAGTCCGGCAGGATTTCGTTGACGACACCCTGCATTTCGATCAGTTCTTCCTTGGCCATACGGCTTGCTCCATTCTTGAAGATGAAAACGGCGCCAGCCGCGGTCTGCCGCAGGCCTTCGCCTTGGATATCAGCGGCGCGCGGCTCAGTGGCTGCGCGCCCAGGCGGTACCTTCGGTCTCCGCATAGCGCAACGCGGCGCGGCGGGTCTCGAAGGTCGGCACGAATCGCATGACACGATCAATGCTGGCCATGCCGCGTCCCGACTGGATCGAGACAGCCGCGGCGAATCCGCCGTCGGCATGGGGTTTGGTCATCGGTGAGACAAGGAATCGCCCCACCTCAATGCGTTTGTTCTGCATCATTATCTTGAGGTGTGCGCCTTGACAGGCAATCGCAATAAGCAACCGTCTTGGCGCGGTGTGGGAAGGTGTGCCATCTCCATTCGATGATACGAACAGAAGGGGCACGGAAAGTGGCTCCAGATGCCGATCAGCCGAAAGGCGAACAGGCAGGCCGAAACCAGAAACGCTCAAGCGCACGAACCGGGGGTGATGCTGGTGCGAGCCGCTCGCAGAAGTGTCCTTGGGAGGGACCGGAGGGGCTGCAGAAGAAGACCTGAAGAGGGTGGTCTTGTGCGAGTCAAGCGGCGATTGTAGCCCAAGCGCGGGAATCGCGCATCTCTCGCGATCACCCGGGGTGGGGGAGGTGGACGAGGGCCCGCACCGGCCCGTGAGGGTCGCCTCGTCGGATCGTGCAAGCGGTGTGCCGGAACCGGCACGTGCGATCGCCGCCCCGTTCCTAGGATTCATCCGTCTCCCAACACAGGCCCCGGCACACCGCTGCCGTTCGGCCTCGAACCCCTGAAGGACGGAATTCCATGAGCAAGATCTGGTTCATCACTGGCGCCAACCGCGGTTTCGGTCGCGAGATCGCCCGATCGGCGTTGGCCGCCGGCGACCGCGTCGTCGCCACCGGCCGCAACGTCGACGCGCTGAAGGCGGCCTACGCCGACCATGGCGAGGCTGTTCTCTGCCTCCCGCTGGACGTCAGCCGTGAGGCCGACGCCGCCCACGCGGTCGAACAGGCCGTCGCGCGCTTCGGGCGCATCGACGTGCTGGTCAACAACGCCGGCTACGGACAGCTCGGTCTCTTTGAGGAGATCAGCGCCGCCGACATCGAGCGTCAGTTCGCCACCAACGTCTTCGGTCTGATGCACGTCACCCGCGCGGTGCTGCCGGTCATGCGCCGGCAGCGCGACGGGCACATCCTGAACATCGCGTCGGTGGGCGGCTTCCGCGGCTTCGACGGCGCGACGGTGTACTGCGCGACGAAGTTCGCCGTCGACGGCTTCACCGCGTCGCTGGCCCCCGAGCTCGCCGGCTTCAACATCCGCGTGACGGTCGTCGAGCCGGGCTTCTTCCGCACCGACTTCCTGGACGCCAGCTCGGTCCGCTACGGCACGGCGACGATCGCGGACTACGCGACGCTGCCCACGCCGCCGTTGTCGACCTACGAGGCCTACAACCACCAGCAGCCCGGCGACCCGGCGAAGCTGGGACGCGCCTTCGTCGAGCTGGCCGCGATGCCGGCGCCGCCGCTGCATTTCGTGGCGGGATCGGACGCGTTGGGCATGGCGCGCGAGACCTTCGGGCTGCGCGCGGCCGAGATCGAGGCGCATGCGCGCCTGTCGGCCTCGCTGGATCGCGACGACGTCTGAGTGGTGTGGCCTTGAGCTGAACTGACCTCCGGCTGCGGTCACGGGGCGCGGATACCATCCCGCCCCGGGACATGTCCGCCGGGGAGGGCGCGATGGAGGAACGCGGCACGCCGTCATGACGGTGGCGCATTGGGTGCCCGCCGGCGGGAGCCGGCGGCGGATCGCGGGAGTGGCGGCGCTGGTCGTGCAGGCGCTCGCCTTGCTGCTGCTGTGGCGCGGCACCCTGGTGGTGTGGCCCGACCCGCGGATCGGCCGCAACATCGAGCCTCTGGTGCGGGTGACGGTGAACCCGAAGCAGATCGCCGACCCCTCGGAGTTTGACGACCGGTTCCTGCAGAGGTTCAGACCGTCCCTGCCTCGCCAGCACTTGCCCGCGCCGATCTTTGTCGCCCCGCCGGAGGTGACCATCACCGTCGCGCCACCGTCGACATCGATCGAGACCGCCGCAGCGCCTGCCGTCCCGGCATCGGGGGCGTCGGCGCCGCGCGGCAATGGCCGCACGACGCTCAACCTCGCGCTGCCAAAGGCAGGTGCGGCTTCCGATCCTTGGGTGCGCATGGCCGAACAGATCCGCAACGACGAGCGCTCGCACAGCGCGCCGCGCACCGTCGAGTCGGCGATCGCCGATGCCGCCGGCACGCTGCCCATCGTGTCGAGCGTGTCGACCAGCGGCTCGGGCTCCAAGGTGATCCGTCAGGGCAGCAAGTGCACGCGGGTCTATGAGAACCGGGTCGCCGCGCTCAACCCGACGGACGATCGCCTCAAGGACGCGCCAGCGATGATGGGCAACTGCTACGGCAAGTAGGAAGGTTCGGTCGCGGCGCTCAGGCCGTGAACCGCGCGGCTGGCGTGTCGCGCCGCTTGGCCGCGTCGCGCGACGGCGGCGCACCGTAGAGACGGCTGTACTCGCGGCTGAACTGCGACGGGCTCTCATACCCGACCGCATGGCCGGCGCGCGCGACTTCGAGGCCTTCGGCGATCAGCAGCCGGCGCGCTTCCTGCAGCCGGAGCTGCTTCTGGTACTGCAGCGGGCTCATGGCCGTCAGCGCGCGGAAATGGTGGTGCAGCGACGACGCGCTCATGTGCGCCTCCTTCGCCAGCGACTCGATGCGCAGCGGCTGCGCGTAGTGAGTCTTCAGCCAGCGGATCGCCCGGTGCACGCGCTGTGTCTGGCTGTCGGTGCGCGCGACCTGCGCCAGGCGCTCGCCCTGCTCGCTGCGCAGCACGCGGTAGACCAGTTCGCGCATCGCCATCGGGGCCAGCGCGGCCTGGTCCTCCGGATGATCGAGCAGTCGCATCAGCCGCCCGGCCGCATCCAGCATGTCCGGCGTCACCGCGCTCACGAAGATGCCGCGACCGGTGCTGTCGCCGGCCTCGGGCGGCGGTGTGGGGGCGACCTTCGGCGGCCCGCTGCGCGCCACCAGTTCGGACACCTCCTCGGGATCGAAGTCGAAGCGCAGGCAGAGGTAGGGCCGTTCCGGCGTCGCGTCGATGACGCGGGCGCTGATCGGCAGGTCGGTCGTGAAGACCATGAAGCGGGCCGCGTCGTAGACGAAGCGCTCCTCGCCGAGCACCACCTCCTTCGCGCCCTGCGCGATCAGGCACAGCGCGGCCGGTTGGACCGCGTGGGCGAAGTCGCCGCCCGGCGCCTCGAAGCGGATCGCGAACAGCCTCGGGAAGGCGGTCTGCCAGGTCCCGTCGCGCGGCGCGTGGCGCGCCAGCAAGGCCGCCAGCGCGGCGGTGTCCGTCGTGGGCGCGCTCATGCCGCGGGCCTCAGCCGACACGGAGCAGCTGCTCGATGTCGGCGCGCGGCGGCGTGCCGAAGAGGCGCCGGTACTCGCGGCTGAACTGCGAGGCGCTCTCGTAGCCGACCTGGTGCGCCGCCGCCGCCGCGTCCAGTCCTTCGCCGAGCATCAGCCGGCGCGCGTGCTGCAGCCGCAGCTGCTTCTGGTACTGCATCGGCGACATGCTCGTCAGCTGCTTGAAGCGCTGATGCAGCGTCGAGGCGCTCATGTGCGCGACCTCGGCCAGTTCGTCGATGCTGATGGCCTCGCTGAAGCGGCGGTTCAGCTCGTCGATCGCGCGCGACAGGCGGCGCGTCGCGCTGTCCTGCTGCGCCAGCGCGCGCAGCCGCGGACCGAGCGGCCCCGTCAGCACGCGATAGAAGATCTCCCGCTGCAGCAGGGGCGCCATCACGCGCTGGTCCGACGGGTTGTCGAGCAGCTGCATCAGCCGCAGCGCGGCGCTCAACAGCGACTCCGACACCGGGGCGACATTCAGCCCCGACTGCGCCGACGGCGACGCGTCGGTGCTCGCCGGGCCGACCTCGAGCATCAGCTCCGCCAGCGTCGCGGTCGAGCAGTCGATGCGCACGCACAGGTAGGGCTTGTCCGGCGTCGCCTCGATGACGCCGCCCTTGGGCAGCATCGGCATCGACACGAGCAGGAAATGCAGCGGGTCGTAGTAGAGCGTCTCCGTGCCGAGCTCCACCTTCTTGCGCCCCTGCAGCACGATGGCCAGGCCGGGTTCGTAGAACGCCGGCGCGGTCTTGGGCATGCTGCAGCTGGCCTTGATCAGGTGCAGGCAGGGGATGGCGGTGGGAAGGGAACCTTCGCCGCCGATGTGCCGGAGCGTCAAATCCACCATCTGCGCGCGCAGGGCCTGCAGCGCGTCGGGGAAGCCGTCGGCGAGGGGAATCGGAGTGGGTGCGACCATGCATCGGATTGTGCAAGTCCCTCGCGTGCGGCGCCAGCGCCCGCGAGCGCGGCGGACCGGGTTCCGGAGGATCAGGCAAGGACGGGCGAGCATTGCGCTGGTGAGGGAGGGGGCGGATTCCTAAGCTCTCGGTCATCGCGGCGGCCGTCCGGTCGTCGCGCTCCCACCGCTTTTGAAGGAGTGCCGCCATGACCATCATGTCCAGGGAACCGCTCAACAATCTGCCCCAGCTGCCGCGCCGCCGGCTCGGCGCGCACGGACCGGAGGTGTCCGCCCTCGGCCTCGGCTGCATGGGTATGTCCGATTTCTACGGTCCCGCCGACGCGGCCACGTCGATGGCCGTCCTGCACCGCGCGCTGGACCTCGGGATGAACTTCCTCGACACGTCCGACATCTACGGCAACGGCGCCAACGAGAAGCTGCTGTCGGGGCTGCTCGCCAACCGTCGCCGCGAGGTGGTGCTCGCCACCAAGTTCGGCATCGTCCGCAATGCCGACGGGCTCTCGGCCGGCGTCAACGGCCGGCCGCTGAACGTCCACGCGTCCTGCGACGGGAGCCTGCGCCGCCTCGGCGTCAACCACATCGACCTGTACTACCTGCACCGCGTCGACAAGACCGTGCCGATCGAGGAGACGGTCGGTGCGATGGCCGCGCTGGTGCGCGCCGGCAAGGTGCGCCACATCGGCCTGTCCGAGGCCTCCGCCGAGACGATCCGCCGCGCCCACAAGGTGCATCCGATCGCGGCGGTGCAGTCCGAGTACTCGCTGTGGACCCGCGATGTCGAGGCCGAGGTGCTGCCGACCTGCCGTGAGCTCGGCATCGCGCTGGTGCCGTACAGCCCGCTGGGGCGCGGCTTCCTGACCGGCGCGATCCGCAGCGCCGACCAGCTGGCGGCCAACGACTGGCGGCGCGTTAATCCGCGCTTCCAGGACGGCCACCTGGCGCAGAACCTCGCGCTGGCCGATGCGATCGTCGCGCTGGCCCGCGACCACGGCCTGACGCCGGCGCAGCTGGCGCTCGCCTGGCTGCTGGACCGCGGTCCGGACGTCGTGCCGATCCCCGGCACGCGCTCGATCGCGCGGCTGGAGGAGAACGCGATGGCCGCGCGCCTGCGGCTCAACGACGTGCTGCGCGAGGACCTGCGCGACCTGCTCGACGAATTCCCGGTCGCCGGGGAACGCTACCCCGAGGTGTCGATGGCGCTGGTGAACGCATGACGCGCTGATCGCCCGGGCGCGTCATGAGGCCTGGACGGCGACGCCGTCCGGGCCTTCTTCATTCCTCGAGCCCGAGGAACACGGCCATCTCGTAGTACGCCTCGTCGAGCGCGGCCCGGAAGGCCGCGTCGCGCGGCCGCTTGTCGATGAAGCCGAGGTCCGGGACCAGCGTTCCGTCCCCGACCTTCAGGTTGGCCCACCCGATCATCCGGTCGCCCCAGAGCATCGGCAGCGCGTAGTGGCCCATGGTCCGCTTCGCCGCCGGCGTGTAGGCCTCGAAGCGGTAGGCCCAGCCCCACAGCCGCTCGAAGCGGCGGCGGTCCCAGACCAGCGGATCGAAGGGCGCGAGGAAGCGCAGCCGCTCCGGCTCGACCTTGTGGCCGCGCGACGCGGGGTTCTCGTCGGCCGGCCAGTACCAGACCTCGCCGTCGACCTTCGCGTGGCCCCAGCGGGTCTTCGCTTCCTTCAGCACGTTGCGCGCTTCGACCCTGAGGTGCGGCGCGCCGTAGCCGAGCAGCGAGGTGAGGTAGCCGAGACTGGCCGACGGCAGCGGCGCATAGAGCGCCACGATCATGTCGAGCAGCGCGGCCGCCCGCGCATGCCGCGCTTCGGGGCTGTCGTCCTGCAGCAGGTGCTCGATCGCCTCGTAGACGCGCGTGCCGGAATCGCGCCGCGCCACGCGCAGCAGGCCGCGGTAATGCATGCCGTCGAGCAGTTGGGTGCTCGCGTTGAGTTCGCCGCCCCAGTAGCCCTCGACGCGCCCGTGGCTGAAGGCCTGCTGCACATGCTGCGGATGGGTGCGTCCACGTGCGCGGATGAACGCGAGCACCTCGGCGGCGCGGGCGTTCATGGCGTCGTCCCAGGGCCGTTTCGCGGTGCGCGGATGCAGCAGCGCGAGCGTCTCGCGCGGCAGGAAACCGTAGTTGACGAGGGCATCCTCCTCGACCGCGAGCTTCGTGTACCGCGCTTCGAGCTGGCCGGCGCGGTAGTCCTTCACCCGGTGCATCAGGATCAGGTCCTGCGCCCGCGCCGGGGCGCGGATCGGGTCGGCCTGCACGAAGCCCAGGCGCTGGATCGCGCGCAGCAGCGTCGTCGGCTTGAAGAAGGTGCGGGCGATGGCGTGACGCCGCAGCGCGTCATGGTCGATCACGGGCATTCGGAAGCAGGGGTGGTCGAAAGCCGTGACGGTACCCCGGCGCGGCACCGGATGTGTCAGCAGGGATGGATCACAGCGGCGCGAAGCCGCTCGGTGCCTGCTCGACGGTGTCCATCTGCATCTCGAAGCTGAAGAAGCGGTTGCGGCCGCGCGACTTCGCCGTGTAGAGCGCGTCGTCGGAGCGCCGCAGCAGGCCTTCGACGGTCGTCTCCGCATCCGGCACGCAGGTGGTGATGCCGCCGGACAGCGTGACGTGGGGCTCCACCGAATCCGGATGGCGCATGTTGCAGTTGCGCAGCGTACGCATCACCGCCCGCGCGAAGGTCATCGCGCCGGAGCGCGGCGTGCCGGGCAGGATCAGCGCGAACTCCTCGCCGCCGTAGCGGGCCGCGCAGTCGCGCGGACGGCGGCAGGTCTCCTGCAGCAGCAGCGCGACGCGCTGCAGGCAGGCATCGCCGGCCAGGTGGCCGTAGGAATCGTTGTAGCGCTTGAAGTGGTCGATGTCACACAGCACCAGCGTCAGCGGCGTCTGGTCGCGCCGCGCGCAGGCGATCTCCTGCGCGAGCCGGGCATCGAAGGCGCGCCGGTTCAGCAACCGCGTCAGCGGATCCTCGCCGGAGAGCTTCTCCAGCCGTTCGTTGCTGTGGCGCAGGTCGTCGGACACTTCCTGCAGCCGCGTCTGCATCCGCCGCAGCCGCTGCATCGCGCGCAGCTTGGCCTGCAGCACGGTGTTGGAGACGGGCTTGACGAGGTAGTCGTCGCCGCCGGACTCGATGCCCAGCCAGAGGTCCTGGTCGCGATCGCGGCTGGAGAGGAAGATGATCGGCGTCCAGCCGCCGTTCTCGTGCGCCCGCATCTGGCTCGCGACCCAGTAGCCGTCGTGGTCGGGCATCTCGACGTCGAGCAGCACGAGGTCGGGGTGGTCGCCGTCGAAACGGGCCAGGGCGCTGTCGCCGCCGTCCGCCTCCAGCGTGAGGTGCCCGATGGCCCGGAGCTGGCTGCAGAGGAAACCACGCGTGCTGGCCTGGTCATCCACGACCAGGATGCGCAGTGGAGGGAGCGAGGCAGGCGGCAGCGAGGCGGAAGCGTCCATGGCCGGGCATCGTCGACTGGCGGCAACAAGATGTGCCGGAGCCGATTATGCGGGGCCGGTCCCCTCGCGGGCAGTCCGGGTATGCCTCAAGTCGGGGACGGCGGCGGGGCGGCGGGCGTGGCCGCCGGTGCGGCCGGGGCGACCGCGCGGCGCTGCTCCGCCGTGTCCATCTGCATCTCGTAGCTGAAGAAGCGGTTCCGGCCGGTGGACTTGGCGTTGTAGAGCGCGTCGTCGGCGCGGATGATCAGGCCCTCGGCGCTGGTGCTCTCGTCGGGCAGGCAGGTCGTGATCCCGCCCGAGAGCGTGATCGTGGCGCCGGTCGGCGAATCCGGATGCGGGATCGCCGCGAGCTCCACCGTGCGCATCAGCGCGCGGGCATAGGTCATCGCGCCGGAGCGCGGCGTGTTGGGCAGGACCAGCGCGAACTCCTCGCCGCCGTAGCGCCCGGCGCAGTCGCTCGGGCGGCGGCAGGTTTCCTTGAGCAGCCGGCCGATGCGGCGCAGGCATTCGTCGCCGGCGACGTGGCCGGCCGCGTCGTTGTAGCGCTTGAAGTGGTCGACGTCGCAGAGCATCAGCGTCAGCGGCTTGCCGTCGCGGCGGGCCAGGTCCAGCTCCTGCTGCAGCCGCGCGTCCAGCGCGCGGCGGTTCATCAGGCCGGTCAGCGCATCCACGCTGGAGAGCTCCTCCAGCTGCGCGTTGGCGGCGCGCAGTTCCTCGGACATCTGCACCAGCCGCGACCGCATCTGCGCCAGGCGGTGCATCGCGCGCAGCTTGGCGTGCAGGATCATCGCGGACGCCGGCTTGACGAGGTAGTCGTCGCCGCCGGCCTCGATGCCCTTCCAGACGTCCTCGTCCTGGTTGAACTGGGACAGGAAGATGATCGGCGTCCAGCCGCCGGGTTCGGCGGCGCGCATCTCGCGGCAGGTCCAGTAGCCGTCGTGGCCCGGCATCTCGATGTCCAGCAGCACCAGGTCGGGACGGTAGCGGCGGAACAGCTCCAGCGCCCATTTGGCGCTGTCGGCTTCCAGCACGCGGTGGCCGGCCCGGTCCAGTTCCGCCGTCAGCGCCACGCGGGTGGCGTTCTGGTCGTCGACGATCAGGATGGTCAGCGGGGTGGGCGCGGTAGGCATCGCATGCATGCGGTCATTCTGCCGCGATGCCCGCGTTCCTGAAACGACCAGGGCCGCGCGAGGCGGCCCTGAGTCGGGGGATCAAGTTTCCGCGCGTGCGGCAAATGACCGGTTTGGGGGAGGGGGATTACAGGCCCGCCGCCGCCCGCAGCGCCTTCGCCTTGTCCGTGCGTTCCCAGGTGAACTCCGGCTCTTCACGGCCGAAGTGGCCGTAGGCCGCGGTCTTGCCGTAGATCGGACGCAGCAGGTCCAGCATCTGGATGATGCCCTTGGGACGCAGGTCGAAGTGCTCGTTGACCAGCGCGGCGATCTGCTCGTCGGGCAGGACGCCGGTGCCTTCGGTGTAGACCGTGACGTTCATCGGACGCGCGACGCCGATCGCGTACGCGACCTGGATCTGGCACTGCTTGGCCAGGCCGGCGGCGACGATGTTCTTCGCCACGTAGCGGGCGGCGTAGGCGGCCGAGCGGTCCACCTTGGTCGGATCCTTGCCCGAGAACGCGCCGCCGCCGTGCGGGCAGGCGCCGCCGTAGGTGTCGACGATGATCTTGCGGCCGGTCAGGCCGCAGTCGCCCTGCGGGCCGCCGATGACGAAGCGGCCGGTCGGGTTGACCAGGTACTTCGTGTCCTGCAGCCATTCCTTGGGCAGCACCGGCTTGATGATCTCCTCGATGACGGCCTCGTAGAACTCGGGCTTCATCTTGTCGCCGAGCGACATCTCGGGCGCATGCTGCGTCGACAGCACGACCGTGTCGATGCTGTGCGGCTTGCCGTCGACGTAGCGCATCGTGACCTGGCTCTTCGCGTCCGGACGCAGGAAGGGCAGGCGGCCGTCCTTGCGCAGCTGGGCCTGGCGCTCCACGAGGCGGTGCGCGTAGTAGATCGGCGCGGGCATCAGCTCCGGCGTCTCGTCGCAGGCGTAGCCGAACATCAGGCCCTGGTCGCCGGCGCCGGTGTTCAGGTGGTCGTCGGAGGCCTGGTCGACGCCCTGGGCGATGTCGTTGCTCTGCTTGTCGTAGGCGACGAGCACGGCGCAACCCTTGTAGTCGATGCCGTACTCGGTGTTGTCGTAGCCGATGCGCTTGATCGTGTCGCGGGCGACCTGGATGTAGTCGACATGGGCGTTGGTCGTGATCTCGCCCGCCAGCACCACCAGGCCGGTGTTGCAAAGGGTCTCGGCCGCGACGCGGGAGCGCGGGTCCTGCGCCAGGATGGCGTCGAGGATGGCGTCGGAGATCTGGTCCGCCACCTTGTCGGGGTGGCCTTCGGATACGGATTCCGAGGTGAAGAGGAAATCGCTCGCCAATTTAAACTCCTGTGATTCAGTCTTCGGGCAATGCCTTCTGGCCTTGCCCTTCGGGCTTGCCTTTTGGCGTCGCCGAGACGGGAGTCAGGCGGCGAACGCTTTAGCGGGATTTATGAGTCGCCCCGCAAGTTGTCCAGATTAACTCGGCGACTGGGGCGGCATTATAGGAAAGAGGAAAGGCCCGCGAGGGCCCCTGGATGGGTGGATGGGAAAACTGGGTACCTATGCGCTGATCGCGCTCCTCTGGCTGCTTCATTGGCTGCCGCTGCGCTGGCTGGCGGCCCTCGGCTGGGGGCTCGGCGGCGTCCTGCATCGTGTGGCCGGCTCGCGCCGGCGCGTCGCGTTGCGCAACGTCGAACTGTGTTTCCCGGAGAAACCCTTGGCCGAGCGCGAAGCGCTGGTGCGGGAACACTTCGGCTGGCTGGGCCGCAGCCTGCTCGAGCGCGGGCTGCTCTGGTACGCGTCGGACCGCCGCCTGCTGAAGCTGATGCGCATCGAGGGCAACATCCAGCTCTCCGAACAGGTCGACCGCCCGGTGATGTGGCTGATGCCGCACTTCGTGGGCCTGGACTGGATCGGGCCGGCGCTGATGCTGAACCAGGCAAGACCTGGCGCCAGCATCTACCAGCGCCAGAGCAACGCGCTCTTCGACGAGGCGCTGCGCAAGGCGCGCTCGCGCTTCGGCACGACCAAGCTGGTCGACCGCCACGAGGGCGTGCGCAGCGTGCTGCGGGCGATCCGCGACGGCTACTCCTTCCTGAACCTGCCCGACATGGACTTCGGCCCGAAGGACTCGGCCTTCGTGCCGTTCTTCGGCGTGCCGGCCAACACGCTGCTGGCGCCGGCCAAGATCGCGCAGACGATGAAGATGGTGGTGCAGCCGGTGATCGTCACGATGCTGCCCAAGGGCGAGGGCATCGTGATCCATGCGCACGAGCCGCTGGAGAACTACCCGAGCGGCGACCTGGAAGCCGACGCCAACCACTTCCACCGCTGGCTCGAGGACCGGATCCGCGAGCACCCGGCCCAGTATTTCTGGGTCCACAAGCGATTCAAGACGCGACCGCCCGGCGAGGCGTCGCTGTATTCCTGATAATCCGCTCCCATGAAACTGCGCTTCACCAAGATGCAGGGCGCCGGCAACGACTTCGTCGTGCTGGACGCCACGCGCCACCCGATGCCGCTGACCAGTGACCAGCTGCGGCGCGTCGGCGACCGCCGCTTCGGCGTGGGCTGCGACCAGATCCTGGTGATCGAGGCGTCGAAGTCTCCGGACGTCGATTTCGGCTACCGCATCTTCAACTCGGACGGGTCCGAGGTGGAGCAGTGCGGCAACGGCGCGCGCTGCTTCGTGCGCTACGTCGTCGACAAGGGCCTGACCGACAAGCGGACCATCCGCGTGCAGACCATCAACGCGCTGCTGGAGCTGCGCCTGCAGGACGACGGCCGGGTCACGGTCGACATGGGCGCGCCGGTCTTCGACCTGCCGCGGATCCCGTTCGACCCGAAGGAATCGGCCCCGCGCCATGAGAACGGGTTCGAGCGCTGGCCGCTGGACCTGGGCGACGGCATCACGGCGGATGTCGCCGTGCTGTCGATGGGCAATCCGCACGCGGTGCAGCGGGTCGACGACGTCGACCAGGCGCCGGTGGGCATCGTCGGCCCGCTGGTCGAGCACCATGCATCGTTCCCCCGGCGCGTCAACGCCGGGTTCCTGCAGATCGTCAGCCGCGGCGAAGTGAAGCTGCGCGTCTTCGAGCGCGGCGCCGGCGAGACGCTGGCCTGCGGCACCGGCGCCTGCGCGGCGGTGGTGGCGGGCATCCGGCTGGGCTGGCTGGACGCCGCGGTCGAGGTGCACACGCGCGGCGGCGACCTGCGCATCGAATGGGCCGGCATGACGCCGGGAGGCCCGGGGCTGTCCGCCCCGGTCTACATGACGGGGCCGGCACAGACGGTCTTTGAAGGAGAAATCGAACTGTGAGCGGCATCGAAGGCATCACCGAACAAGACATCGCCGACTACCTGGCGAATGACCCGGCGTTCTTCGAACGTCACGCCGAACTGCTGGCCAACGTCCGGATCTCGCATCCGCACGGTCAGCGCGCGGTCTCGCTGCAGGAGCGCCAGGCGGAGCTGCTGCGCGACAAGATCCGCGGCCTGGAAAACAAGATCATCGAGATGATCCGCAACGGGCAGGAGAACGTCGCCATCGCCGACCGGCTGCACCGCTGGACGCTGGCGCTGATGCTGACGCGCGACGACCGCCAGCTGCCGGAAGTGCTGTTGCGCGAGCTGCGCCACCAGTTCCTGATCCCGCAGGCGGGCCTGCGGCTGTGGAACGTCGACGCCGGCCACGCGCTGGCGCCGTTCGCGGCCGAGGTCAACCCGGACGTGAAGACCTTCGTGGGCAGCCTGAACCAGCCGTACTGCGGCATCAATTCGGGCTTCGAAGCCGCGCGTTGGCTGGAGGACGACGTGGCCTCGCTGGCGCTGGTGCCGCTGACGACGGGCGCGCCGGCGCAGCCGTTCGGGCTGCTGGTGCTGGGCTCGCCGGATCCGACGCGCTACACGGCCGAGATGGGCACCGAGTTCCTGGCCCGTGTCGGCGAGATCGCGAGCGCCGCGCTCTCGCGCCTGCTGGACGCCGATCCGCACGCCGCCCAGGCCGCTCCCCATGTCGCTGCCCAGCCTGACTGACGAGCAGCAGCGCTACCTGGACCACCTGCGCGTGCAGCGCCGCCTGGCGGAGCGCACGCTGACGCTCTACACGGAGGCGCTGCAGCGGCTGACCGGGCTCGCCGTGGCGGAAGACCTGAACCTGCTGCGCCTGACGGCGCATCAGGCGCGGCGTTTCCTCGCGAAGCTGCACGGGGAGAAGCTCAAGCCGCGCACGCTGGCGCTGATCCTGTCCGCGTGGCGCGGCTGGTACCGCTGGCTGGGCCAGAACGGCCTCGTCGACGCGAACCCGATCGCCGACCTGCATGCGCCCAAGCAGGGCCGGCCGCTGCCGAAGGCGCTGGGCGTCGACGACGCGGTGCGGCTCGCGGAGCACCATCAGGACGCGGCCGATCCGGTCGCCGAGGCGCTGGAGCGTTGCCTGGTCGAACTGCTCTACGGCAGCGGCCTGCGCGTCTCCGAGCTGGCCGGCCTGGACCAGCGGCACCAGGCGTCCTCCGCCGGCTGGATCGTGCTCGAGGACGCCGAGGCGCAGGTCCTCGGCAAGGGCTCGAAGCGCCGTGCCGTGCCGCTGGGCGGGCCGTCGATGACGGCGCTGCGCGCGTGGATCGAGGTCCGCGGCCAATGGGCGTCGGCGGACGAACCGGCGCTGCTGGTCGGTCCGCGCGGCCACCGGCTCAGCGCCGACCAGATCCGCAAGCGTCTCAAGCAACGCGCGCTGGCGGCGGGCATGCCCACGCATGTCCATCCGCACATGCTGCGCCACTCGTTCGCGTCGCACCTGCTGCAGAGCAGCGGCGACCTGCGCGCGGTCCAGGAACTGCTGGGCCACGCCAACATCAGCACCACGCAGATCTACACCCGGCTGGACTTCCAGCACCTGGCCAAGGTCTACGACGCGGCGCATCCACGCGCCCGCAAGAAATAACCGACTGCTTCCCGATGCGCCGCCTTGACCTGACCTCTTCGCGTTTCCCTTCCCGCCCGCTGCTGCTGTGTTCCGCCCTGATGGCGGCGCAGATGCACGCGAACGCCCAGTCGGCATCGAGCGACGCGTCGGAGCGGCCGGTCATCACCGCCACCGACAGCCGGCCCGCGGCGTTCGAGCTGAACTGGTCGCCGGTCAAGATGCCCACGGGGCAGAAGACGGCGTTCCTGGGCGCGCACTACATGGTGGCGGTCAACGAGGACTGGGGCCTCGGTCCGGCCGCCTACGGCGCGGCGCAGGGCGAATATGGCGGCCTGTTCACGGTCGGTTTCAACGTGCAACGGCGCTTCCGCGTCGGGCCCAACCTGCACCTGGCCGCCAGCCTTTACGCCGGGGCGGGCGGCGGCGTGAGCTCGGACAAGGTGCGGGCCGGCGGCGGCCTGATGCTGCGCCCGGAGCTCTCCTTGCGCGGCGAGTTCGGCAACTGGTATGCGGGGGTCGGCGTCTCGCACATCACGTTCCCGAACGGCAACGGCAACATCAAGGACACCGGCGTCGCGTTCACGATCGGGCGGATGGATCGCTTCCTGAGCTTCAACCCGAGCGATTCGGGATCGCCGGGCCGCGCGGGCGACCGCACGGGCATGGGCTTCGACGAGATCGCGCTGAGCGCGGGCGCCGAGAAGCCGCGCAGCGGCAGCCGCACGCGCGGCGGCGTGCCGCTGACGGGCCGCAAGGGCAAGGCCGGCGGCGACCTGCGGCAGTACTTCGGCGACGGCTCGTCCTGGTGGGGCCTGGAGGCCTCGGGTGCCGCCTCGGGCGGACATGACGGCTACATGGAGATCCTGGCCAACGCCGGCCAGGACTGGGGCATCGGCAGCCCGCGGCTGCGGGTGGGCGGACAGTTCTCGTTCGGCCTGGGCGGCGGCGGCGACATGGACACGGGCAACGGCTGGCTGGTGCGGGTCGGTCCGACGCTGCGCTGGATCACGCCGTGGGGCCCGACGCTGCGGCTGGATGCCGGCTACATGAAGGCGCCGTGGGGGCACTACGACTCCTTCCAGGTGCGGGGTTCGCTGGCGCTGCCGCTGGAGAAGGTCTCGCGCATCCTGGACACGCCGCCGCTGGAGTCGGGGACCATCCGTGCGCAGGCGCTGTACCTGAGCATGCCCTACTTCAAGGAGTTCAAGTTCAAGGACGGCTCGAAGGACAACGTGACGGGCCTGGGCATCGGCATGACGCGCGACTTCGGCGGCCCGTGGTACGGCGTGGCGCAGGCGGGCAGCGCGGCGCTGGGCAAGGCGGGCGCGTTCTCGTACGGCATGTTCGGTCTCGGCGCGCATTCGCCGAAGTGGAACGGCGTGCGGGTCGGCGCGGAAGCGCTGGTCGGCGCGGCGGGCGGCGGCAATGTCGCGGTCGGCGGCGGCGCGGTGACGCAGGGCGAGGTGTGGGCGCAGTGGGAAGGCACCGGCCGGGACCGCCTGCGCGTGAAGGTCGGCGTGGGCCAGTGGAAGGCCCTCGGCGGCGAGAAGCAGAGCACCCCGATGGTCAGCCTGAACATCGGCTGGGCGTTCGGCACGCTGGGGCCGGCTGCGCAGCGCTGATCGCCCGTCGAGCAGGCGGCGCCCGCCTGACTCGAACGAATTATTGAGTTTTATCGGTCCAGCCGATAAATTATCGGTTTTCCGATAATTGACCGATAAAACGATGATCTCCTTCCCGCGGACCGATCTGGCCGAACAGTTGGTGCCCGCGCTGATGGGAAAATCGCTGTTCGGGGATGCGCACAACGGCTTGTTCTTGTCCGCGCCTCGTCGCACCGGCAAGTCCACATTCCTGCAGAGCGATCTGAAGCCCGCGTTGGAGGCGGCCGGCGTGGTGGTGGTCTACACCGACCTCTGGACCGACACGGGGCGCGATCCCGCCGTCGTGATCGCAGAGGCCATCGGGCGAGCGCTCCAGCCGCAGCTGGGACTGGTGGCCCGTACCGCAAAAAAGGCCGGCCTGGACAAGCTCAGCATGGCGGGGTGGCTGCAGATCGATACCAGCAAGATCGGAACGCTGGAGGGGCTGACGCTGGTCGACGCCTTGCGTGCATTGCATGAGACCGCAGGCAAGCCGGTCGCATTGATCATCGACGAGGCTCAGCACGCGCTCACCAGCGAGCGGGGTGAGGCGGCGATGACGTCCTTGAAATCGGCGCGGGATCAGTTGAACAGCCGCGACGAGGTGAATCTGATGCTGGTGATGTCCGGCTCGGACCGCGACAAGTTGATGCGACTGGTCAACTCCAATGCCGCGCCGTTTTTCGGCTCTCACGTGCAGGCGATGCCGCCGCTGGGAGCTGACTTCATCGCTTACGTCGCTTCGCTGATCGAGGCGCAGCGCCCGTCGCTGGCGCCCGTCGACCAGGATGCGCTTCGACGGGCGTTCGACGCGATCGGACATCGACCGCAGCTGTTCATGGTGGCGCTCGGCGAGATATTGAGCCCGCTGTCCGGCATTCGCGGCCGTTTTGAAGACGCCCTCCTGAACGCGTCCGCCGAGCATCAGCGCAAGGATGAGTCACAGATGGAGGCTGACTTCCTGGGGCTCAAGCCGATCGAGCAAGTCGTGTTGTGGCGGATGCTGGAGCAAGCCGGACGCTTCCGTGCGTTCGACTCCAAGGCCTTGCGCTTCTACAGCGAGTTGCTGGCGCAGCCGATCAATGCGCCCATGGTGCAGCGTGCGCTCGATTCGCTCCGGCAGCACTCGCCCGTCCTGGTGTGGAAGTCCGCGAGAGGCGAATACGCGGTGCAGGATTCGGCCATGCACAGCTGGTTCGACGAGCGTCGCCAGGCGGGGGAATGGCCGCCCGTGCCGCCGCAAGTGCGGCGTGGCGGCGACGACGACTGACCCTGCGCATCGCGGACAATCCGTCCCCATGAAATCCATCCGTCTCCGCGAAGGCAAGGAGCGCTCGCTCCTCCGCCGCCATCCCTGGGTCTTCGAGGGCTCGATCGCGAGGGGCAAGGCCGACGCCGGCGAGACCGTGCGCGTCGAAGCCTTCGACGGCGCCTTCCTCTGCTGGGCCTCGTTCAGTCCGGAGTCGCTGATCCGCGTGCGCGCGTGGAGCTTCGACGAGCAGGAGCGCATCGACGCGGCCTTCTTCGAGCGCCGCATCGCCGCGGCGCTGGCGCTGCGCGCGCGCATGCCGATCGATTCCGACGCGGTGCGCCTGATCCATGGCGAGGCCGACGGCCTGCCGGGCCTGATCGTCGACCGCTACGGCGACACGCTGAGCGCGCAGTTCCTGTCCGCCGGCACCGAACGCTGGAAGCAGACCATCGCGGACCTGCTGCTGGCGCAGACCGGCCTGACGCGCATCTACGAGCGCTCCGACGCGAACGTGCGCACGCTCGAAGGCATGGAACCCGTCACCGGCTGGCTGCGCGGCGAGGGCGGCACCGAGCTCGTCATTTCCGAGAACAGCTGGAAGCTGAGCCTGGACGTGGCCGAGGGCCACAAGACCGGCTACTACCTCGACCAGCGCGACAACCGCAGGAAGTTCGCCGAGGTCGTGAAGCACTACGGTTGCCAGTCGGTGCTGAACTGCTTCAGCTACACCGGCGGCTTCTCGGTCGCTGCGCTTGCGGGCGGCGCGACGGAGGTCATCAGCGTCGACTCGTCCGGCCCGGCGCTGGCGCGCGCCACGGCGCACGTCGCGCTCAACGGCTTCGATCCGGCGCACCACACGGCGCTGGATGCCGACGTCAACCACACGCTGCGCGACATGCTCAAGCAGGGTCGCAGCTTCGACGCGATCGTGCTGGACCCGCCGAAGTTCGCGCCGACCGCCGCACATGCGGAGCGCGCCGCGCGGGCCTACAAGGACATCAACCGCCTCGGCCTGAGGCTGCTGAAGCCGGGCGGCCTGCTGTTCACGTTCTCGTGCTCGGGCGGCGTGGGGCCGGAGCTGTTCCACAAGATCGTGGCTGGCGCCGGCATCGACGCGGGCGCGGACGGCCTGATCCTGGACCGCGTCGGCGCGACGCCGGACCACCCGCAGACGATCTACTTCCCCGAGGGCGAGTACCTCAAGGGCCTGCTGATCCTCAAGCGCTGAAGCCTGAGGCCTGCCCAGACCGCTGGCCCTCACTCCCACCCTCTCCCGCAAGCGGGAGAGGGAGCAAGAGGAGCCAGTGCTCCGAGTCGAGCCGGTCGGACTCCCTCTCCCGCTTGCGGGAGAGCAACCGTGTCAAGCGGCTTCGGCGTTTCTCCAGGGTTGGCCGGTTTTGAGGATGGCGTTGAGGATGATCAGCAGCTTGCGCATGCATGCGGTCATCGCCACCTTGAAGGGCTTGCCCGCCAGGCGCAGACGTTCGTACAACGCCTTGATGGGCCCGTTGCATCGCTTGGCCGTGAGTGCAGCCATGTACATCGCCGTGCGGATGTCCGCTCGTCCGCCCTGGATGTAGCGCTGGCCGCGCCGCTTGCCGCTGTCATCGGCAAACGGCGCCAGGCCCACCAACGCCGTCAGGCGCTTGCGGTCCAAGGTGCCCAGTTCGGGCAGGCGCCCCAGCAGCATCGTGACCGTGACTCGACCGACACCCGGCACGCTGTCCAACAGTTCGTACTTGGGCTGGTAGATCGTCGAGTCCTTCAAGCGACCGTCCAGATCCTTGTCGATCTCCTTGATCCGCTTATCCAGCCACTCGATGTGTTGCCGCACGCTCGTGCGTGCCACGTGCTTGACCGTGGACAAGCGGTTCTTCTCCTGCGCCCGCATGGTCACCAGCTGCGCTCGCCGATCCACCAGCTCGATGATCTCCTGCTGCGTCTCGCCCGGTAGCGCATACACCTGAGGACGAATGGCCTGTGCGAACCTGGCCAACACCTGAGCGTCCAGCCGGTCCGTCTTGGCAAGGACACCGGTCGCGCGGGCGAAGTCGCGCACCTTCTTGGGATTGACCACCGCCACGGCGATTCCAGCCGCGCACAGCTCACTCGCCAGCGCCGCCTCGAAGCCACCGGTGGCCTCCATCACCACCAGCGTGGGCCCCAGCTTCTTGAGCTGCGATACCAGCGCTGCTCGTCCAGACTCGTCGTTGTCCACTCGCGGCGACAACGCGCCAGACTTGTCGGCAGGCGCAGCGGGTACCTGAGCCAGGTCCAGCCACGCCTTGCAAACGTCAACACCGATGAAGATCTCTTCGCTCATGCCAGCGCCCTTCCTTGTGTTCGATACGGCCTCAATGGACCTCACAACCGTTCGGGCTGTCTGTTCATGACGAACCGAGGTCGGCCGCCACGACCCTCGCTCTCCCTCGGCATGGCGCCGAAGCGCCTACCCTGGGCTGGTCGGCCTGTGGCGGCCTGGGCGTACTTTGCTACATACAAGGGCAGGGGTGAGGGCTGCGGTCGAGGCAGGACGGAGGACGTGTCGAGGGCCTCAGCCCCGCGCCGCCGGGAGGGCCAGGCGCGGCTCGAACTTCGCGCGCTTGACGCTGAAGAAGGCCTTCACGTTGCGGACGTTGGCCTGCTGCGTGAACAGCCGCTGCACCAGCGCGTGATACGCCGGCATGTCCGGCACCTGCAGCACCAGCACAAAGTCCGGCCCCGGCGCGACGCGCCAGCACTGCTGGACCTCGGGCGCCGCGACGGCGATCGCCTCGAAGGCGTCGAGGTGCTCTGCACCTTGCCGGTCGAGCGTGATCTCGACCAGCGCCGACAGCCCCGCCCCCAGCTTCTCCGGCGACAGGATGGCGACCTGCTTCTCGATGACGCCGGTCTCGACCAGCCGCCTCACGCGACGCAGACAGGTGGCGGGCGACACGTGGGCGCGCTCGGCCAGCGCCTGGTTGGACAGCGATGCGTCCTGCTGGAGCAGGTCCAGTACCCGCAAGTCGATGGCGTCCAGAGTGATGGAATATTCCATGAAATCGATTCAGATGGAATATTCCATCAATATCAGACGGTAGTGATGAATTCTTTCATGGATTGATGAACGTTGAAAGCATCCATCTCTCCCAGATGCCTAGCATTCCGCCATTCGCAAATTCGTCCGGGCATCCGGGCAAACACACGGGAAGACACATCATGTGCGGCATCGTCGGCGCGGTCAGCCAGAAGGACATCGTTCCCATCCTCATCGAGGGCCTGAAGCGGCTCGAGTACCGCGGGTACGACTCGTGCGGGGTGGCGGTCCACCAGGACGGCCAACTGCGCCGGGCGCGAAGCACCTCGCGAGTCGCTGAACTGCAGGCGCTCGCCGCGCAGGACGGCGTGGCGGCGGGGACAGGTATTGCGCACACGCGCTGGGCGACGCACGGCGCGCCGGCGGTGCACAACGCGCATCCGCACTTCTCGCACGGCCCCGGCGCCGAGGCGCACCTGCAGCCGGGCCGCGTGGCGCTGGTCCACAACGGCATCATCGAGAACCACGATGAACTGCGCGCCGAACTGAAGTCGCGCGGCTACGTCTTCCACAGCCAGACTGACACCGAGGTCATCGCGCACCTGGTCGATTTCCACTACCACGGCGACCTGCTGGAGGCGGTGCAGACGGCGGTGGCGCAGCTGCGCGGCGCGTACGGCATCGCCGTCTTCCACAAGGACGAGCCGCACCGCGTGATCGGCGCCCGCGAGGGCTCGCCGATGGTCCTGGGCGTCGGCAAGGACGAGTACGCCGGCGCGAACTTCGTCGCCTCGGACGCGATGGCGCTGGCCGGCGTGACCGATCAGATCGTGTACCTGGAGGAGGGCGATGTCGTCGACCTGCAGCTGGGCCGCTACTGGATCAGCAACAAGGACGCGGCGACGGGCCGTTTCGTCAACGTCGAGCGCGAGGTGAAGACCGTGCACGCGCACAGCGGCGCGGCCGAGCTGGGCCCGTACCGGCACTACATGCAGAAGGAGATCTTCGAGCAGCCGGTGGCGATCGCCAACACGCTGGACGCGGTGCAGGGCATCAGCCCGGAGCTGTTCGGCGATGGCGCGTTCCGCGTGTTCAAGGAGATCGACTCGGTGCTGATCCTGGCGTGCGGGACCAGCTACTACGCGGGCTCGACGGCGAAGTACTGGCTGGAGAGCATCGCCAAGATCCCGACCAGCGTGGAGATCGCGAGCGAGTACCGCTACCGCGACAGCGTGCCGAATCCGCGCACGCTGGTGGTGACGATCAGCCAGAGCGGCGAGACGGCGGACACGCTGGCCGCGCTGAAGCATGCGCGCTCGCTGGGGATGGTGCACACGCTCACGGTGTGCAACGTGTCGACGAGCGCGATGGTGCGGGAGTGCTCGCTGGCGTACATCACGCGCGCCGGCGCGGAGATCGGCGTGGCGTCGACGAAGGCGTTCACGACGCAGCTGGTGGGCTTGTTCCTGCTCACGCTGGCGCTGGCGCAGACACGCGGGCATCTGACGGAGGAGCAGGAGCAGGAACACCTCAAGGCGCTGCGTCACCTGCCGGTGGCGGTGCAGGCCGTGCTGGCGCTGGAGCCGCAGGTGATCGCCTGGAGCGAGGAGTTCGCGCGCAAGGAGAACGCGCTGTTCCTCGGCCGCGGGCTGCATTACCCGATCGCGCTGGAAGGCGCGCTGAAGCTCAAGGAGATCAGCTACATCCACGCCGAGGCGTATCCGGCCGGTGAGCTGAAGCACGGCCCTCTGGCGCTGGTGACGGCGCAGATGCCGGTCGTGACGGTGGCGCCGAACGACACGCTGCTGGAGAAGCTCAAGAGCAACATGCAGGAAGTGCGCGCGCGCGGCGGCGAGCTGTTCGTGTTCGCCGACGGCGACACGAAGATCGACAGCGAGCCGGGCCTCCACGTCATCCGGATGCCGGAGCACTACGGCGCGCTGAGCCCGATCCTGCACACGGTGCCGCTGCAGCTGCTGGCGTATCACACGGCCTGCGCGCGCGGGACGGACGTGGACAAGCCGCGGAACCTGGCGAAGAGCGTGACGGTGGAGTGAGCCTCGAATGGGGGAGCAGTCCTGTTGATCCCCGCCATCACCGGTGACAACGTGGCCGGCATGCCACCTGCTCACTTCACGTTCTTGTCCAGGAAGGCCCTGATCACCGTGCCGATCTCGATCCCGTGCGTCTCCAGGGCCAGATGCCCGGTGTCGTAGAAGCGCACGTCGGCATCGGGGATGTCGCGTTTCCATGCCTGCGCACCGGCGGGCAGGAAGAACGGGTCATTCCTGCCCCACACCGCCAGCAGCGGCGGCTGATGCTGGCGGAAGTAGGCCTGGTATTTCGGGTACTGCGCGACGTTGGACGCGTAATCGAGCAGCAGGTCGAGCTGCACTTCCGCATTGCCCGGACGGGACACCAGCATGCTTTCCAGCGCGATCGCGTCGGGGGCGACCAGGCGTTCATCGGGAACGCCTTCCAGGTATTGCCACTTGATGGACGCCGGCGTCGGGAACTCGCGCAGCGCGTCGCGGTTCTCCTGGGTCGGTGCCTTCCAGTAGGTCTGGATGGGAGCCCAGCCCTTCCCCAGACCCTCTTCATACGCATTGCCGTTCTGCGACACGATCGCGGTCACGCGGCCCGGGTTGGCCAGCGCCATGCGCCAACCGACCGGGGCGCCGTAGTCGAACACTTGCATCGCGAAACGATCCAGCTTCAGCTGCTCGGTGAAGCGCGTCATCGTCTTCGCGAGCTGGTCGAAGGTGTAGGCGTACTGGCCACGCGGAGGCGCCTCGGTAAAGCCGAAACCGGGCAGGTCCGGGGCGATGACGTGGTACTTGTCCGCCAACATCGGGATCAGGTTCCGATACATGAAGGACGAGGCGGCGTACCCGTGCAGCAGCAACACCGCGGGGGCCTTCGGATCGCCGGCCTCCCGGAAGAACACCTTCACGTTGCCGACCTGCTCGAAGCGGTGGCGCACCTGCAGATCCGCCGCGCTCACCCCGGCGGACAGCATGGCCGCGGCGAGTCCGACTGAAGTCAATGAATGGATCGAAGTCATCGTTCAGGCTCCTTGTAACCTGTCAAAGAATGATTTCAGGTTACATGCCATGGGGTAACCGGTCAAGAAATTAATTGGCGGTTACAATGGACGGATGCAAGAGAGCTCTTCCCCTCTGCGCGACGCGCTGTTCGTGGGCGACAACCTGGCGCTCGACTTCATCAACACGCGGTATGGCGTCGGCGCTGCGCAGCGCGAATGTCTGGTGGACGACGCCAGCGTGCTCGGCTGGCTGCGGCAGGCGGGTGTGTTGCCCGACGATGTCCAGGCGCCGCCGCGGGGCTTGCTGAAGCTCGCGCTGGAATTGCGGGAGAACGCCACCGCGCTGGTGGCCGCGGCCAGGACGCCCGACGCGACCGAGGCGGGTGTCGTCAACCGCGTGCTGGAGTCGGGCCGCGCTACGCGGGAACTCCAATGGGATGCCGCCAGCCAGTCCTTCCAGATCGTGACGGCGCGTCGTCGGGACGACGCCGCCAGCCTGCTGGAGCCGGTCGCGCAGGCGCTGGTGACGCTGCTGACGGAGACGCCGCTCGAATTGGTGAAGCCCTGCGAGGCGCATGACTGCACGCTGCTGTTCTGCGACCTGACGAAGTCGCACCGCCGACGCTGGTGCAGCATGGCGGCATGCGGCAACCGGATGAAGGTGGCGGCGTTCCGGGAGCGGAAGCGGGGAGGGTAGTACGCATCGGGCGCTCTCCGAGGAAAACTCGCCCCAAGGTGATGCGTCGGCCTCGGGGACTTTCCCCGTTCAGCCGTCGGCTGGCGTCGACCGGCTCAGTCCGCGATCGAAGGCCGCCAGAATCGGGCATGGACCGCAGGAACCTTCTGCGCACTCTCTTGCCAAGGCGTTCAGCGCGCTGCGCGCCTCCTCGAGTTCGACGATCTTGACGGACAACGCAGCAATTCGCCCTTGCGCGAGCGCTAGCACGCGGGAACGATCGCCCTTCGCGTCGAGACCAATCAGTTCCTTGATCTGTTCGAGGGTGAAGCCGGCCCTTTGAGCCGACCGGATGAAACGGAGTTTGCGGACGTCGGCCTCGCCGTACCGCCGCACGACGCCGCTGCGGTTGTCGCCTGTCGGGCGCTCAGGCGTGTCCATCAAGTCTCTTCGCTGGTAGTAGCGAATCGTCTCTACGCTCACACCGGCCTCTCGCGCCAAGCCTGCAATCGTCAGTAGCGAATGCTGTTGACTCCGTACCATGGTACGGACCATAGCATGACGTCGCCGTGCCTCAGGTGCGGCTCCGCAGGCGTCAGAGCGCTCGCGGACAATCAGCGACAAGGATCTCATGGCAATGGACAAAAAGCTGACGATCAGGGCGGCAAGGCTGCTCACCCTCGCACTCATCCCCCTTCTTGCGAGCATGCACTCGGCGCGAGCGCAGACAGAGGAGCCGGAGCTTGTCACCCGTCTTCGCGGCTATGACGAGGCGCTCCTCAACGCCGTGCACCGGGGAGATCGTGCCACCTGGGAGCGCATGACGACGTCCGACTTTTCCTATATCGAGTCTGGTCAGATCGCGCACAGACGCGACATTTTGGAGGCGCTCAAGGAAGACGGAAAGAAGCCTCTGGCGATCAAAACGTATGGCGTTCATCGCGTCGGAGACACCGCCATCGTCATTTTCGAAGCTGAAGTCCAGAAGCAGGCGGCCTACGCATCGTCACGGTCAGCTGGCCGATTCGTGATGACCGAGACTTGGCAGAAGATCGACGGCGCCTGGAAATTGAGGCTGGTCCATACCGAACCAGTTCGAACGAATCCGCCGGCTGTCACTCTCGCGCAGTCGCAGCTCGACGAACTCGCAGGCACGTACCGATCGAATGCCGACAGGGTCGTGATTCGAAGAGAGGGACAGCACCTCGTGCTCGTCCGCTCGGACAACGAGCTCATCGAGTTGCAACCCGAGACTCGAGATGTCTTCTTCACGCCGGGAGACATGCGGATGCGGCGAGTCTTCCAGCGGGATCCCGCTTCAGACCGGGTGACAGGCTTCATCGGGCGAATGGAGAGCAGTGACACGCTCTTCGTTCGAGACTGAGCGCTGTTGCTGGTTCATAGACACCTTGTAAGGCGCACTGCGTGCTTCGCGAAACATCCTCGCAGTGGCGCTTCGAAGATCCATGCGAAGAAGTCGCGCCGGGTTGAGCTTCCGGCACAAGCACGGTACGGCCAGAAGTGCTGGCGTGCCGAGCGCCACGGGCTGCACCCCAGCTCGTCAGGCCTTTTCCACTGGGGTTCGCGAAAGAATTTTTTCTGCGGCTGTAACCCCAGCGCTCACTCCACCGAATAGAAGGCTGCGGAACGCGCAGAAGCGCTCCGCTTCATCAACCTGAACCTTCTTTCGGAGTGCCCCCATGATCAGCAAGACCCAATCCGCCGCCCTGGCCGCTGCCGCCGCCATGTTCGCCCTGTCCGTCCAGGCGGCGCCCGCCCCCAGGGCAGCAGCGGCCTGGCCGTCGCCGCCAGCGACAAGGTGCACTGCTACGGCGTGCACGAGTGCAAGGGCAACGCGGACTGCAAGACCACCGAGAACGCCTGCAAGGGCCAGAACGAGTGCAAGGGCCACAGCTTCAAGGGCATGAGCGCGGCGTCCTGCCTGAGCGCCGGCGGCACGATCGGCGACTTGGCGGCGAAGAAGTAAGTCCATGAGGCCCGGTCCCGCATCGTGCGCCGCGCAGCCGAGCCCGGGCTTCGGCCTGGGGCTGCGCAGCACGCACTATCGAGCGTTCATCGAGCGTCCGCAACCGGTCGACTGGCTGGAAGTGATCTCGGAGAACTACCTCGTGCCAGGCGGCAAGCCCCTCGCCATGCTGGACACCATCCGGGCGAATTACCCGATGGTGATGCACGGCGTGTCGATGAACCTCGGCGCGGTCGGGGGCCTGGATGCGGACTACCTCCGGCAGTTGGCGGCGCTGGCGCGTCGCGTCGAGCCGCTTTGGATCTCCGACCACCTGTGCTGGACCGGCGCCCATGGTCGCAACCTGCACGACCTGCTGCCCCTGCCCTACACGGAAGAGGCCTTGCAGGTGGTGGTGCGCAACATCGGCCAGGCGCAGGACGCGCTCGGCCGCAGGCTGGTGATCGAGAACGTCTCCAGTTATCTCGACTACGAGGACTCGAGCCTCAGCGAGGCGCAGTTCGTGGCCGAGGTTGCGCGACGTGCCGACTGTCTGCTGCTGGTGGACGTGAACAACATCCATGTGAGCGCCGTGAACCACGGATTCGATGCGCTCGCCTACCTCGATGCATTGCCCGCTGGGCGCGTGCAGCAGATCCACGTCGCCGGCCACAGCGACCACGGCGACCATCTGATCGACACGCACGATCAGCCGGTGGCCGAGCCGGTCTGGCGCTTGTATGCCGAGGCGCTCCGGCGATTCGGCCCGGTGGCGACGATGATCGAACGGGACGACCACATTCCGCCGCTGGCGGAACTGCTGGTGGAGCTCGATCAGGCGCGCGTGATCACCGAGGCCACCTGGCCGAGCGACGCCGGAAGGAAGGCCGCATGAGCGCCCTCCCGCACCCGCATCGACTCCTGGACCTGCAGCAATCGCTCCAGGACTTCCTGGTCGGGCAACCCAGCACGATCGACACGCAACTGCGCCGTGGCCCCGGCATCGCGGTGGATCGACGCCTGTCCATCTACCACCATGCCTATCGTGCGCGGCTGCACGAGACGCTGGTCGACAGCTACGGGCACACGCGGCGGTATCTCGGCGACGACTGGTTCGAGCGCGAGGCGCTGGCCTTCGTCGAGACCCATGGGTCGTATCACTTCAGCCTGCGCTGGTATGGCGCGGACTTTGCCCATTGGCTGTCGCAACGATGGCCGGACGACGGGGAGATCGCCGAGCTGGCCGCGCTGGACTGGGCGCTGCGAAGTGCCTTCGACGCCGCCGATGCACAGGTGTTGACGATGGCCGATCTGGCGTCGCTCGCGCCGGAGGCATGGGCCGACCTGCGGCTCGAGTTACCGCCGAGTTACGCGCGCCTGAAGCAGTCCTTCAACACGCTGGCGCTGTGGCAGGCGCTCGACAACGACGAGACGCCGCCAGCCGCGCTGCCGCTAGCGAAGCCGGTGGCGCTGCTGATCTGGCGCCGCGGCCACTCCCCCATTTCAGAAGTCTGGGCCCGCTCGAATCGCAGGCGCTGGATGCATTGGCATCAGGCCGCACGTTCTCCGAAACCTGTGCGAACCTGTCCGAGGCGCAGCCCGAACTGAATGTCGCCGAGGAGATGGGCATGCTGCTCCGCCGCTGGGTGGACGAGGAACTGCTCGTGCGTTGAGCAGCGCCCACGGTCGACACACCACGCTGAAGTGACGACGGTGTGAATGAAGCGAGGGCCTCGCGCGATGCGAGGCCCTTTTCCATTGGGGGACGGGGCCGGTCCTCAGGGTTAGCCCGCGATCCTTCCGTCAGAGGTAAAGGTCGCAACAGCAGGTTGATTGATCGTGCCGGGGGCGGCTTTGACACTCCGCTCGCATACCGCCACCCATGGCGGACCTGGAGACAAGCATGACCCTGACTCGACGCCAGTTGATGGGTGCCGCCGCCGGCACCGCCGCAGCCGTCTGGCTGCCTACCGCCCACGCTCAAGCGAGCGCGCTCAAGATCTCCCACCAGTTCCCCAGCGGCACGCTGACCGAAGGCGATTTCCGCGACCGCCTGTGCCGGCGTTTCGCCGCCGAGGTGGAAAAGCGCTCGGGCGGCGCGCTCAAGGCCGCCGTCTACCCGGGCTCGTCGCTGATGAAGACCAACGCCCAGTTCTCGGCCATGCGCAAGGGCGCGCTGGACATGAGTCTGGTGCCGCTGTCCTACGCCGGCGGCGAGGTCGCCGAGACCAATGCCGGTCTGATGCCGGCGCTGGTGCCCAGCTACGAGCAGGGCGCGGCCTGGAAGACGGCGGAGGTCGGCAAGCTGCTGTCCAAGGTGCTGGACGACAAGGGCGTGATGATCGTCAGCTGGGTCTGGCAGGCGGGCGGCGTGGCCAGCCGCGCGCGGCCGATGGTGACGCCGGACGATGCCAAGGGCCTGAAGGTGCGCGGCGGCAGCCGCGAGATGGACATGATGCTGAAGCAGGCCGGCGCGTCGGTCATCACGCTGCCGTCCAACGAGATCTACGCGGCCATGCAGACCGGCGCGATGGACGCCGCGATGACCTCGTCCACCAGCTTCATCTCCTTCAAGCTGGAGGAGATCGCCAAGCACCTGACCTCGGGCCGCGAGCGCACCTACTGGTTCATGCTGGAGCCGCTGATGATCTCCAAGGAGGTCTTCAACAAGCTGCCCAAGGCGCAGCAGGACATCGTCATGGGCGTTGGGGCCGAGATGGAGGTCTTCGCCCGCGACGCGGCCAAGGCCGACGACAAGGCGGCCGCCGCGATCTACGCGAAGGCCGGCGCCAAGGTCTACGACATGGACGAGGCGACGCTGAAGAAGTGGCAGGCCATCGCGCGCGACACCGCGTGGAAGGACTTCTCCGAGAAGAACGAGTCCTGCGCGGCCATCCTGAAGGCCGCCCAGAAGCTGCTGTGAGATCGCGATGAGCCACGGCTTTGAACTGAAGCCGGCGGTCGCCGGCATCGACCCCGACACGCCTGCGGTGTTGCTGCCGCTCGCGCGGCTGCTGCACCTCATCAACCAGGGCGTTGTCGTGCTGGGCATGCTGGCGCTGCTGGTGGCGTCGTGCGTGCTGACCTACAGCGTCGTCTCGCGCTACGTGATGAAGGCATCCACGGACTGGCAAGACGAGGCGGCGGTCTTCTGCCTCGTCGGCGCGACCTTCCTCTGCGGCGCCTTCGTCCAGTCCTTGCGCGGGCACGTCGGCATCGAGGCCATGGCCGGTCTGCTGCCGCGCTCGCTCAACCGTCTGCGCCTGGCGCTGGTGGACCTGCTGTGCACGGCCTTCTGCGCCTTCTTCGCGTGGAAGTCCTGGACGCTGTTCCACGAGGCCTGGGTCGAGGGGCAGACGACCTCGTCGTCCTGGGCACCGCCGCTGTGGATCCCCTACGGACTGATGGCCCTGGGCATGACGCTGCTGAGCCTGCAGCTGCTCGTTCAGCTGACGGCCCGCATCAACGGGCTCTTCAAGAAAAACAACTCGGCAAACAATTCGGGAGTGGGCGCATGAGCATGCTCGTCCTCGGCTCACTGTTCGGCATCGTCACGCTGCTCTTCATGTTCTCGGGCGCGCCGATCGCGTTCGCGCTCGGCAGCGTCGCGGTGCTGTTCATGGCCCTCTTCATGCCGGCGTCCGCGCTGGACACGGTCACGCAGAACGTCTACGAGGAGATGGCCAGCATCACGCTGCTCTCCATCCCGCTCTTCATCCTGAAGGGGGCGGCCATCGGCAAGTCCCGGGCGGGGCAGGACCTGTACGCGGCGATGCACGTCTGGATGGGGCGCATCCCCGGCGGGCTGGGCATCGCCAACGTCTTCGCCTGCGCGCTGTTCGCGGCCATGGCCGGCTCCAGCCCGGCCACCTGCTCGGCCATCGGCAGCGCCGGCATCCCGGAAATGCGCAAGCGTGGCTATTCGCCCGGTTTCGCGGCCGGCATCATCGCGGCCGGCGGGACCTTGGGCATCCTGCTGCCGCCGTCGATCACGATGATCCTGTACGCGGTGGCCGCCGAGCAGTCGCTGGGGCGGTTGTTCCTCGCCGGCATCGCGCCGGGCATCTTGCTGGTGGTGCTGTTCGCCGTCTACGCGGCGCTGCGCTACCGCAAGGAATACGCGCTGGCCGAGGCCGAGTACAAGCGCACGGGCGCCGCCTCCGCGCTGCTGTCGAAGGAAACCTTCACCACGCGTCAGAAGTTCGAGATGCTGCCGCGCGTCGTGCCATTCGTGCTGCTGCTGATCGGCGTGATGGTGGCGCTGTACGGCGGCTTCGCGACGCCGTCGGAGACGGCGGGTCTCGGCGCGCTGCTGGCGCTGGCGCTCATCGCCGGCATCTATGGCGTGTGGCGGCCGAAGGACGTGGCGCCCATCCTCACGTCGACCTTGAAGGAGTCGACCATGCTGATGTTCATCATCGGCATGTCGCTGCTGTTCTCGTACGTGATGAGCTACCTGCACATCAGCCAGGCGGTGGCGGAGTGGATCGTCGGCATGCACCTGTCCAAGTGGGTGCTGCTGGCGGCCGTGCTGCTGATGGTCATCTTGCTGGGCTTCTTCCTGCCGCCGGTCAGCATCATCCTGATGACCGCGCCCATCATCCTGCCGCCGCTGAAGGCGGCGGGTTCGACCTGATCTGGTTCGGGATCCTGATGACGATCGTGATGGAGACGGGGCTGATTCACCCGCCGGTGGGGTTGAACATCTTCGTGATCAAGAACATCGCGCCGGACATCGACCTGCGGGACATCATCTGGGGCGTGCTGCCGTTCGTCGTCCTCATGCTGCTGGCGGTGCTGCTGATCTGCATCTTCCCGGGGATCGCCACCGGGCTGCCCGATCTGGTCATGGGGCCGGTGGCGGCCGCGCATTGAGCGAGTGTGAGCGCCGGGAACATCTCCTGGCGCTTCAAGGAAGACGACGGCGTCCGTCGTCTTCCGCTAGGTCCTCGCGGCCGACTCCTGCTGGTCGCGGATCAACGCGCCGAGACGGCGCATGGCCCGTGAGAGTTCCGGGCTCCACGGCAAGCCGCAGCTGAGACGGACATGGTCCGTGTAGTCGCCGAAGCTGGAGAAGTGACGGCCGGGCGTGATGCCGATCCCTTCGGCCATGGCGACCTCGGCCAGCCGCGATCCGTCCGCGCCGGCGGGCAACTGGACCCAGAGCGACAAACCGCCGCGCGGATCGCCGCTGCAGGTGCCGTCGGGCCAATGCCGGAAGATCGCGTCGCGCAGGCGCTCGGCGTTCTCGGCGATCGCGCGTCTCAAGCGCCTGAAGTGCCGCTCCTGCTGGTGCCGGCCTAGGTAGTCGATCAACGCGAGCTGCGGCAGTGACGCGTTGCCATAGGTGGAGAAATACTTGGCGCGGATCAGCGCCTCCGTCCAGGCGCCGCCCAGCAGCCAGCCGACGCGCAATCCCGGCGCCAGCGATTTCGAGAACGAGCCGCAGGTGATGACCCGGTCGTCGCTGCCCCATCGCCGGAGCGGGAACGGGCGGCTGTTGTCCCAGGCGAGGTCGCCGTAGATGTCGTCCTCGATCACGACGGTCGAATGCCGCGCGCAGAGCGCTAGCAGCGCCTGCTTGGCGGCGTCGTCGGCGCGACGGCCGATCGGGTTGGAGAAGTTGGGCACCAGGATGGCCGCCTTGACCTGGTGGGCGCTCAACAAGGCTTCCAGTCGCTTCAGGTCGAAGGAATCGCCGTTCGGTCGGGGAAGCTCGACGACGGTCAACCCCAGGGCGGCCACGGCCTGCAGCACGCCCTGGAACGTCGGCGTCTCCACCATCACGACGTCGCCGGCCCGGGTGAGCGTGCGCAGCGCGAGGCTGATGGCCTCCATCGTGCCGGCCGTGATGATCACCTCGTCAGGATCGATCGTGACCGACATCTCGGCATAGCGATGGGCGATCAGGCGTCGCAGTTCGGCATGCCCTTGGGCGGGCGCGTAGTCGAGCGCCGTCGAGCGCTCGTTCCTCAGGCGGCGGCTGACGGCGGCGCTCAGCGCGGCTTCGGGCAGCAGCGATGGCGCCGGCCGTGCGTCATGCAGCGGGATCAGCGCGGGACCCTCGCGAACGGCCTGCAGCGTCAGCAGCTCCGCGTTCTGCATGGAGCGGGGCTTGCGCATCCGCGGCGCCTTCGCGTTGGCCGACGGACCCACGGCGCGCACGAAGAATCCGGAGCGCATGCGGGCGTGGATCAGGCCTTCGCGCTCCAGCATCAGGCAGGCCTGGACGGCGGTGGCCGTGCTCACGGCATGCGTGCGGGACAGCTGCCGGATCGACGGAATGCGCTCACCTGGCGCGAGCGCGCCAAGCTGGATCTGCTGCCTCAGCGACTGCGCGATGGATTCATACAAGAGGACGCGGCTCATTCACGGCTGCCTGGATCTGTATTGGTTTCGATGAATGGTATCTGCGTCTGTACAGGTCGTGACCCGGTCGATAGATTTGCGGCCAGTTTCAACGACATGCCCGGACGACCCGATGACGACTAATGAATTGGCCTTGCTGGCGGATGCAGCCGATCGCGCGGCGGCTTACATCGCCGGCCTCCGGGATCGCCGCGTCCATCCCGACGAAGACGCCATCGCCGGTCTGACCCGGTTCGAAGAAGCGCTGCCGGCCGAGGGCCGTCCCGCCGAAGAAGGCCTGGCCTTGCTGGACGAGGCCGGCTCGCCCGCCACGGTGGCGAGCAATGGCGGGCGGTACTTCGGTTATGTCGTCGGGGCCGCGCTGCCCGCCGCGGCGGCGGCCGACCGGCTGCTCGGTGCCTGGGACCAGTCGGGCGGATCGCCGGCCGGGACGGCGATCGAGGAGGTCGCGGCGCGATGGGTGCTCGACATCCTCGATCTGCCCGCGGAAAGCGCGGTCGGCTTCGGCACCTCGGCCTCAGCGTGCGCCGTGGGTTGCCTGTCCACCGCGCGGCGCGTGCTGCTGGCGCGCGCCGGATGGTCCGTCGAGGAAGCAGGACTCGTCGGCGCGCCGCGCGTGCGCGCCGTGGTCTCCGCGCACTGCCACGTCACCGTGCTGAAGGCGTTGCGGGTGCTGGGCTTCGGATCGCGCGACATCATCCGCGCGCCGACGGACGCACACGGACGGGTGGACCCCGCGCGGCTGCCCGCGATCGACGCCCTGACCGTGTTGTGCCTGCAAGCCGGTGAAGTCAACACCGGCGAGTTCGACCCATTCCTGGAGATCGTTCCCGCGGCTCGGCGCGCCGGTGCCTGGGTCCATGTGGACGGTGCCTTCGGGCTGTGGGCGCGGGCCTCGGGCCAGCACCGCGCGTTGACCGACGGCGTGGATCAGGCGGACAGCTGGACGGTGGACGGGCACAAGTGGCTGAACACGCCCTACGACGTGGCGATGTCGATCTGCGGGCACGCGGGGGCGCTGGCGGAGACGCTGAACAGCGACGCGCATTACGCGCCCTCGAGCCCGCGGGCGCAGCGGAACCTGACGCTGGAGTTCTCCCGCAAGCCGCGGGGCATCCTGGTCTGGGCGGCGTTGCGGGCGCTGGGCCGCAGCGGCGTCGCCGCGTTGGTGGAGCGGCACATCGCGCAGGCGACGCGAGTGGCGGAGACATTGCGCTCGGCGGGCTTCGAGGTGCTGAACCGCGTGGTGCTGAACCAGGTGCTGGTCCGCGGTCCCAACGACGAGGCCACGCATTTCATCCGAGCGGCGGTGGAGCAGTCCGGCGACGCCTGGTTCGGTGCGAGCCAGTGGGAGCAGCGGGTCGCCTTCCGGCTCAGCCTGTCATCCTGGCGGACCGGCGAGGACGACGTCGAGCGGCTGCTGACCGCGCTCCTTCGGGCGCGCGACGAGGCGCGTCGCGCCGGCCTGTGGCCGGACGAATCCTGAGCCTTTTCCGGCCCCGTTCCTCGACGTTCCCGACCTCCTCATAGACTTCGCTCATGCATCGCGCCGCCTGGCCCCCGCTGACCCGCTGAATCAGCGCCCGCGTTCCTTCGCGGGTCCATGACCTCCCTCCGCGGCGCCGAGCGCGCCGCGGCCCGGTCGCGCACGCCTGGGGCCCTTCGGCCCGCGGCAGCGACCGTTCAGCACACATCCATCCCATGTCTCTCTTCGACTCGGCCGTCTCGCACGGCATCGGTCTGCTGCCCCGTCCGCTCGTCCAACGGATGGCGGCCCGTTATGTCGCCGGCCCGCGGGTGGCCGATGCCATCGCCTTGTCCCATCGCCTGATCAGCGATGGTTTCCCCGTCACGCTCGACGTTCTCGGCGAATCCGCGCGCGACCTCGCGGATGTCGAGGCCGCTGAGCGCGCCTACCTCGCCTTGCTCGATGAACTCGCGGTCGGGCATCTGGCGGCGGACATCTCGTTGAAGCCGACCGCCTTGGGTCTGCTGCTGGATCCGTCGCATTGCGAAGCGTCGATCGGGCGCATCGCCGCGCGGGCGAGGGCGCTCGGACTCACCGTCTGCCTGGACATGGAGGACAGCCGCTGCACGCAGCTGGAGATCGACATGTTCCTGCGACTGCGCGCCGCGGGCGCACCGGCCTCGCTGGCGCTGCAGGCCTATCTGCTCCGCACCGCCGGGGACGCGCCGGCTCTCGCGCAGGCCGGCCACCCGCTGCGGATCTGCAAGGGGATCTACACCGAGCCTTCGGCCCTCCTGGTGCCCGGCGCGGCCGATGACCGGCGGCGCATCAACGCGCCGTTCCTGGACGCGGTGCGCGCCTGCTTCGAGGCCGACGTGTTCGTGAGCATCGCGACGCACGACGAGGCGTTGATCGAAGCGGTGCTGGCACTCGCTGGACGTCACGCGGTGGACAACGCCCGCTTCGAGCTGCAGATGCTGCTCGGCGTCTGCGAGCCGCTGCGCGAGTCCCTCCGGGACCGCGGCGTCACGGTGCGGGTCTACGTGCCCTTCGGCGCCGACTGGTACGCGTACTGCGTGCGCCGCCTGAAGGAGAACCCGCGCTTGGCGGGCCAGATCGCGCGCTCGATCTTCCGTCGCTGAACGTCCGGACGCTCGCGTGTCCGGCTTCGGCCTTCACGCGAGCGCCTGCCGTTGTCCCATCCCTTTCAAGCCTTGAAGTCACCATGAGTTCCACAACGACCGGCCTGTTGGCCGTCACCCTGAAGCAGTCGATGGCCAATGCCATGAAGATCGACGGCGCGCTGTCCGCCGCGCTCGTCGACTACCGCAGCGGCATGTGCCTGGCCCAGGCCGGCACGGGCGTCAACCTCGATCTGGCCGCCGCCGGCAACACGCAAGTGATCCGGGCGAAGCTGCAGACGATGGAGAGCCTGGGCCTGCGCAAGGGCATCGACGACATCCTGATCACGCTCACGGACCAGTACCACCTGATCAAGCTGATGAGCAACAACACGGGGCTGTTTTTGTACCTGGTGCTGGACAAGGCCAAGGGGAACTTGGCGTTGGCGCGGTACAAGCTGACGGATATCGAGCGGGCGTTGCAGTTGTAGGAAGCTGGGACAGCGATCTGCGTTTGCCCTTGGAGGTCGCAAACCTCCTGGGTTCACGGTGGCCGGTTCACCCGACTGCGGGGATGAACTGCTTCGTCATCGAGAACCCCGCGCTGGACATCGACGTGAGGGACATCATCTGGGGGCTGCCGTTCGGGGTGGTGCTGTTGATCTGCATCTTCCCCACATCGCGACGGGGTTGCCGGATTTGGTGATGGGCAAGCTGGTGGTGGGGCATTGAGTGGTCGCGGACGAATGTGGCCACCTGAAGGCAGTCCAGTTCGCGATCGATGATGGGGTGTGGGCACGACGCACGACGATGTCGCAAGACCTGCCCCCATCCACCGAGCCGGACAGACTCACGCCCCCAATGGCAACCACGTTGATGTGAAAGACAGCTGGCCAGGAGGCGTCACACGGTGCACTGCCAAAGCAAGTTGAACTTACACGTGCTGAAAGAAGGCGGTCGCATCACGCACACAGCGACTTGCCGGAGGAATTGCGACATCGTGCGTCTCATCTTCAGTCTCAGCGCGCGGCATAAAACCCAATTAGATTGCGGCTACTGGTGGTGCAATGATTTCTGAGCTGGATATCATTCCCAACGCCTTCACGAATCCACCGTCGCAGAATGAGTCGCAAACGGCCAAACCGCGAAAGAGGGCAGTGCGCCAGTCATTCACACCAAAATTCTTGAGATGCCCATTGGCGGTTCCACGCAAGTATCGCTTCAATCCCTCGGAGCCGCCTTCGTAGGCCATAGAAAAGGAAAACTCGTGCTCACTGAGGTGAATGTTTACCTGCTTTGCATATTTTTTGCGCAGATCGAATTCGACGAGGTGTTCTTTCAGCCTAGAAAACAGCTCGTCGTCCATTCCATCCTGGTGCTCGATGGAGAAGGAGACGTCCAATCCCCCCGATTCGGGGTCTAGTACAACATTGGCTCGCAAGAAGTCGAACTTCGCAACCGACTCTAAGTAGGTGTGAAGCTGGTGCTCCGAAGCATTGTCTGAGGGCGACTTCCGCTTTCCTGTGTTGCACGGGTGGCAGCACGGAACAAGATTCAGAGCAAAGATGCTGAGAAGCTTGTACCGTCCTCGCTGAAGATGATGATCTAAGTCGGAAATTGGTGCGAAGCCGCAGTAGGGGCAGTAGTCAGCCAAATTCTTGATGTCGGCGCGCAATCTGCGCAATCTTCGACCGTCTTGAACGAGGCTGTAGGCATCATGCAAAAGTGTGTAGAGCTCAGCCCGCTGTCCAGTCGCTTCCATAGCAGCTGATGGACGCCCAAGCCCTTCTTCATACTGCTTGTAGAGGTCAACCAAGAAGTCCTTTTCCGCCTCAGTGACCTCCCCATTCTGGAATGCCGTATCGAGGTGCGCTCTGGCATCGAACTCCTTCAGCCGAGGGAGATTCCACATCATGTGGACGCTCCATCGGTCTGTTTAGAAAGAACATAGGCTCTAGCTTGATTGCTCATCACGCCGTTTAGAAAGAGTGCTTCGATTGCTTCCAAAGACTTGTGCTCTTCAATGACCTTGTCGAGTACGTTGTGGAAATCTGTCGCATTGCTTTCCATCCCAAAGACTTGGGCTGTGATGAGGCCGATGCTCTCTCCGAAAGTCTCGCTGAGAAGAGGACGGACGGAGATCCGGTCATCTTCGCGGCGGACCACGTGGACATGCTTGGCCAAACATTCCTGAACAACAACCGGGGAGTGTGTGGCCACCAGAGCCGACGATTCGAATTTTTTTAGCACATACCTTAGGGAGTGCATCATTGCCGATAGCAGCGGCGGATGGAGATGGGTTTCAGGTTCATCAAAAAGAACTAATGAGCGGCTCTCAAGCCTTGCAATGAGCCCATAGATGACCAAGATGGCAATCTTGTGGCCAGTGCTTCGCTGCCGGAACCAAGCAATCGCTTCCAGTTCGCTTCGGGTCGCAGGGCTATTCGCCCACTCCTCCGAAACCAGACCCATCTTTAGCTTATTGAGTGCGACCTGCAGAATCCCCAGCCGGTTGGCGTCTTGCTCAATTTGTGAGCGATAGGTTGCAAAGTCAGCGACCAGTTCACTGATTGACTTCAAGTAAGTTGAGGCGACGCGGTCGGCGTCTGCAGTGCTATCTCCAAGTGAGGCACTTGGCAGGTCCGAGATGGAGACTCCAGCCTCGGCGGCGAAGTTGCGGAGTCCAATAAATGCGAATCGACCGATGCCACTCTGCATGTCCTTGGCTATTTGCGCAACATTGCGTGCGTCAGAGCCAGGGAGCCTGAAGCTGTCGAACGGACTAAATGCGATTGTGACGATGCGCGGGAAGCCGACTCCTGCTGGCAGCATAGTCCCGAGGTCTGAGTGTTGATTCCCGCGCGATCCTGACCCACCGTTTCCATCCAATCTTGACCCACCCTTGTTCAAGCCTTTGAGGCTCAGGCTGTGGGTAACTTCTTGGTCTTGGACTCCTTGGGGGTGGGTTGTGCAGAGCTGTTCTTGAACCGGTAGCTCTCGTTGCCGGTTTCAAGGATATGGCAGTGGTGGGTGAGGCGGTCCAGCAGGGCGGTGGTCATCTTGGCGTCGCCGAAGACGCTGGCCCATTCACTGAAGCTCAGGTTCGTCGTGATGACGACGCTGGTGCGCTCGTAGAGCTTGCTCAGCAGGTGGAAGAGCAGCGCCCCGCCGGAGGAGCTAAACGGCAGGTAACCGAGCTCGTCGAGGATCACCAGGTCCATGTGAGCCAGCCGGTGCGCCATCTGGCCGGTCTTGTTGTTCAGCTTCTCCTGCTCCAGCAGGTTCACGAGCTCCACCGTGGAGAAGAAGCGCACCCGTCGCCGGTGATGCTCCAAGGCCTGCACGCCGATGGCCGTGGCCAGGTGGGTCTTGCCCGTTCCTGGCCCGCCGACCAGCACGACGTTCTCGGCCCGGTCCATGAACTCACCGCGGTGCAACTGCTTCACCAGCGCCTCGTTCACCTCGCTGTGCGCAAACTCGAAGCCCGCCAGATCTCGGTAAACCGGGAACTTGGCCTGCTTGAGCTGGTACGCGACGGCACGCACCTCCCGCTCGGCGGACTCGGCCTTGAGCAACTGAGCCAGGAAGGGCTGCGCGGCTTCAAACGCCGGCGCGCCTTGCTCGGCCAGGTCTCCCACGGCCTGCGCCATGCCAAACATCTTGAGCTCCCGCAGTGCGGTCATGAGCCCGTTGGTTGCTGAGTCACGCATTGCGGACCTTCCTTTCTTCGCGCAAGGCGTCATAGCGGTTCACGTTGGCCTGCGGCTCGTTGGTCAAGCGCAGCGCGTGCGGGGCGTCCACGGGCGGTGGCGCGGCCTTCCCGTCCACCAGCCGGTGCAGCACGTTGAGCACGTACATCTTGGTCGGCACGCCGACCTCCAGAGCCAGCTCGACAGCCGCCAGCACCGCCTGCTCCTCGTGGTGCAGGACCAGCGCCAGGACGTCGACCATCTCCCGGTCACCGCCAGGCTTCTTGAGCAGTTCCGCCTGCAACCGTTTGAAGGCCTTCGGCAGCTCGACAAACGGCGCGCCGTTGCGCAACGCGCCGGGCTTGCGCTGCAGCACCGCCAGGTAGTGACGCCAGTCGAAGATCGTCTTGCCGAGCGTGTCGTGCCGGCGGTCGATGAACCGCTGGTGCTCGCAGATGATGTTGCCCTCGGCCGCGACGACGAGCCGGTCTGCGTACACGCGCAGGCTCACCGGCCGGTTGGCGTACGACGCCGGCACGCTGTACCGGGTGCGCTCGAAGGTGACCAAGCAAGTCGGCGAGACGCGCTTGGTGTGCTCGATGAAGCCGTCGAAGGGGCGCGGCAGCTGCATCAGCAGCGGTCGCTCGTCCTGCCAGACGTCATGCACGGTACCGGGCAGCTTGCCATGCGAGATCTCGGTCCACAGCGCCTTGCAGCGCTCCTCCAGCCAGGCGTTGAGCGCGTCCAGCGACGGGAAGGCGGGCACGGGTTGCCAGAGCCGGTGCCGGGCGTCGCGCACGTTCTTCTCAATTTGGCCCTTCTCCCAGCCCGAGGCCGGGTTGCAGAACTCGACCTCGAAGAGGTAGTGGCTGACCATCGCGGCGAAGCGCGCATTGACGTCGCGCGCCTTGCCGCTCAGGACCTTGTCCACGGCGGTCTTCATGTTGTCGTAGATGCCGCGCTTGGGCACACCGCCAAACACGCGGAAGGCGTGGTTGTGAGCGTCGAACAGCATCTCGTGGGTCTGCAGCAGGTAGGCCCGGATGTAGAAGGCCCGGCTGTGGCTGAGCTTGAAGTGCGCCACCTGCAGCTTGGTGCGCTCGCCGCCGAGCACGGCCCAGTCCTCGCTCCAGTCGAACTGGAAGGCCTCGCCGGGCTCGAAGACCAGCGGTACGAAGGTGCCGCGGCCGGTCGTCTTCTGGGCCTCCTGGCGCTTGAGCGCCCAGTCCCGCGCGAAGGCGGCCACGCGGTTGTAGGAGCCGTCGTAGCCGAGCTCCATGAGCTCGGCGTGCATCTGCTTCAAGGTGCGCCGCTGCTTGCGGTTCTTGCCGGACTCGGTCTTGAGCCACTGGGCCAGCTTCTCCGCGAACGGATCGAGCCGGCTGCGGCTCTCGCGCTTGGCGTACGACGGCTCCTTGTCGTCGCTGCGCAGGTACTTCCGGATGGTGTTGCGAGACAGGCCGGTGCGTCGGGCTATCTCTCGGATGGACAACTGCTCACGCAGGGCCCATCGCCTGATGACACTTAGTGTCGCCACGTCAATCACTCCAATGCTCCTGCCGCAAGTTGCGGCAGGCTAGGGTTCATACGTGGGTCAGGTTTGAACGGAAATCAGTGCGGTCGGTGGGTCAGGATTCGGCGGCAATCAACATTTTTAGGGGACTTGATCGAGCGCTTCACGACTGGGGTCAGGTTGTGCCTACGCTCGTAGACTTTTTGAGTTTTCGGCGTTCGAAAACAGCGAAAAGTCTGCGCTCGTAGACATTCTGAAAGCTGGCCGGCAAGAGCCGGAACTTCACAAGTTTCGCAAACCGGGCGGTCTACCTTCGCAACCCATCGCAACTTCATCGTTGCCCCTAGGCCTTTAGGCTGCGAACATTGTGAACTTCCCAATTTCACAACCTGCAATGGACTGGCCTACTGCGCTGTCGAGCGCTTCTTCGACGGAGATGCTTCGCAGCGAGCTGGTGCTGCCGCGTCACGCGAACCACTACGGCACCCTGTTCGGCCCTGAAGCGCTCTCCTGGCTCGGCCAGAACGCCCACATGGTGGCCACGCGCTTCTGCCACCAGGACATCGTCATGGTCGCGGTCAAGGACGTGCAGTTCCTCGCCCCGGTCCCGGTAGGCTCGGTCCTCCACATCCACTCCCGTGTCTCCCGCGTCGGCGGCACCTCGATGACCGTCGAGGTCCACGCCCGCATCGACAATGCGGCCCCTTCCGACGTCCTCCGCGCCACCTTCGAGATGGTCGCCGTCGCCGCCGGCAAGCCTTGCCGCATCACCCCTCGCACGCCGTCCGAGCCGCAGACGCTAACCTCGTCTGCATCGGACCTCTGAGCCATTCCGCCTTCCGAATTCCTTCCCAGATTCCATCTCCAGGAGACATCCCCATGAGCGACACCACGACCGCGAACGCGGCAGCCGCCCCCGCCTTCAAGCCCAAGAAGTCCGTCGCCCTGTCCGGCGTCGCCGCCGGCACCACCGCCCTGTGCACCGTCGGCCGCACCGGCAACGACCTGCACTACCGCGGCTACGACATCCTCGAACTCGCCGAACGCTGCGAGTTCGAAGAAATCGCCCACCTGCTCGTCCACGGCAAGCTCCCCAACGTCGCCGAACTGCGCGCCTACAAGGACAAGCTCAAGGCCCTGCGCGGCCTGCCCGCCGCCGTCATGGACGCGCTCGAAACCCTGCCCGCCGCCGCCCACCCGATGGACGTGATGCGCACCGGTGTCTCCGCCCTCGGCTGCTCGCTGCCCGAGAAGGACGACCACAACCTCCCAGGCGCCCGCGACATCGCCGACAAGCTGATGGCCTCCTTCGGCTCCATGCTGCTGTACTGGTACCACTACAGCCACAACGGCCGCTCCATCGACGTCGAAACCGACGACGACTCCATCGGCGCCCACTTCCTGCACCTGCTCCACGGCAAGCCGCCCACCAAGAGCTGGGAACGCGCGATGCACACCTCGCTGATCCTCTACGCGGAGCACGAGTTCAACGCCTCCACCTTCACCGCCCGCGTCATCGCCGGCACCGGCTCCGACATGCACTCGGCCATCGCCGGCGCCATCGGCGCCCTCCGTGGCCCGAAGCACGGCGGCGCCAACGAGGTCGCCTTCGAGATCCAGAAGCGCTACGACACCCCCGACGAAGCCGAGGCCGACATCCGCCGCCGCGTCGAGGCCAAGGAAGTCGTCATCGGCTTCGGCCACCCCGTCTACACCGTCTCCGACCCCCGCAACGAGGTCATCAAGAAGGTCGCCCACCACCTGTCCCAAGACGCCGGATCGACCAAGATGTACGACATCGCCGAACGCCTCGAGAAGACGATGTGGGACGCCAAGAAGATGTTCCCCAACCTGGACTGGTTCAGCGCCGTCAGCTATCACATGATGGGCGTGCCAACCGCCATGTTCACCCCGCTGTTCGTCATCGCCCGCACCAGCGGCTGGGCCGCCCACGTGGTCGAACAGCGCCAGGACAACAAGATCATCCGACCCAGCGCCGTCTACACCGGCCCGGAAGACCAGGTCTTCGTCCCGCTGGCACAGCGCCCCTGAGAAGCCGGTCGACCCCATCGACCTCGATGACCGCGATGACCGCATGAGAGAAGTTTCAGAGATGCCAGCCACGACGCCCGCACCCACCATCGCCTCGGCGATCCCGCTCAACGAGCAATGGCGCAAGCCGCTGGCCGGTACCGCGCTCGACTGGTTCGACGCGCGCGCCGCCGTCGAGGCGCTGCGCCCCGGCGCGTGGGAACGCATGTCCTACACCGCCCGCGTCCACGCCGAGAACCTGGTGCGCCGCTGCGAACCCGCCGCGCTCGACGAGAGCCTGCTGCAGCTCGCGGACGGCAAGGCCGATCGCGACTTCCCCTGGTACCCGGCGCGCGTGGTCTGCCACGACATCCTGGGCCAGACCGCGCTCGTGGACCTGGCCGGCCTGCGCGACGCGATCGCCGATCAGGGCGGCGATCCCGCCAAGGTGAACCCGGTCGTGCCGGTGCAGCTGATCGTCGACCACTCGCTGGCCGTCGAGTGCGGCGGCTTCGATCCTCAAGCCTTCGAGAAGAACCGCGCGATCGAGGACCGCCGCAACGAGGACCGCTTCCACTTCATCGAGTGGTGCCGCACGGCGTTCCGCAACGTCGACGTCATCCCGCCGGGGAACGGGATCATGCATCAGATCAATCTGGAGCGGATGTCGCCGGTGGTGCACGTGGACCGCGGCGTCGCCTATCCCGATACCTGCGTCGGCACCGACAGCCACACGCCCCACGTCGACGCGCTCGGCGTGATCGCCGTCGGCGTCGGCGGCCTGGAAGCGGAGAACGTGATGCTCGGCCGCGCCTCGTGGATGCGCCTGCCTGACATCATCGGCGTCGAGCTCACCGGCCATCGCCAACCCGGCATCACCGCCACCGACCTGGTGCTCGCGCTCACCGAGTTCCTGCGCAAGGAGAAGGTCGTCGGCGCCTACCTGGAGTTCTATGGCGACGGCGTCTCCGGACTCACTCTCGGCGACCGCGCCACCATCTCCAACATGGCGCCCGAATACGGCGCCACCGCCGCGCTGTTCGCCATCGACGAGCAGACCCTGACCTACCTGCGCCTCACCGGGCGCGAGGAAGCGCAGGTCCAGCTCGTCGAGACCTATGCGAAGGCGGCAGGACTCTGGTCCGGTGAAGGCAACACGCTGTCCGGCGTCGCCTACCCGCGCGTGCTGAAGTTCGACCTGGCCAGCGTCGTGCGCAACATGGCTGGTCCGTCCAACCCGCATCGCCGCCTGCCGACCTCCGCGCTGACCGAGCGCGGCATCGCCGGCCCGTGGACCGAAGAACCCGGCCGCATGCCCGATGGCGCCGTGATCATCGCGGCCATCACCAGCTGCACGAACACGAGCAACCCGCGCAACGTCATCGCCGCGGCGCTGCTCGCGCGCAATGCGCGTCGCCTCGGCCTGACGCGCAAGCCGTGGGTGAAGACCTCGCTCGCGCCCGGCTCGCGCGCGGTCACGCTGTACCTGGAGGAAGCCAGCCTGCTCGGCGACCTGGAAGCGCTGGGCTTCGGCGTCGTCGCCTATGCCTGCACCTCGTGCAACGGCATGTCCGGCGCGCTGGATCCCGCGATCGATCGCGAGATCGTCGAGCGCGACCTCTACGCCACCGCCGTGCTCTCGGGCAACCGCAACTTCGACGGCCGCATCCACCCGCGCGCCAAGCAGGCCTTCCTGGCCTCGCCGCCGCTGGTGGTCGCCTACGCGATCGCGGGCACCATCCGCTTCGACATCGAACGCGACGTGCTCGGCGTTGTCGAGGGCCGCGAGATCCGCCTGAAGGACCTCTGGCCCGAGGACGACGAGATCGACGCGCTGGTGCGCGCGAGCGTGAAGCCGGAGCAGTTCCGCAAGGTCTACGAGCCGATGTTCGCGATCACCGCGGCCTCGGCCACCCAGACCGAGCCGCTGTATGACTGGCGCGCGCAATCGACCTACATCCGCCGCCCGCCCTACTGGGAAGGCGCGCTGGCCGGCGAACGCACGCTGCGCGGCATGCGCGCGCTGGCCGTGCTGCCGGACAACATCACCACCGACCACCTGTCGCCGTCCAACGCGATCATGATGGACTCGGCCGCCGGCGAGTACCTCTTCAAGATGGGCCTGCCGGAGGAGGACTTCAACTCCTACGCCACCCACCGCGGCGACCACCTGACCGCGCAGCGCGCCACCTTCGCCAATCCGACGCTGAAGAACGAGATGGTCCGCGGCGCCGACGGCGAGGTGCTGGCCGGCTCGTTCGCGCGACTGGAGCCCGAGGGCCAGGTCATGCGCATGTGGGAAGCCATCGAGACCTACATGGAGCGCCGCCAGCCGCTGATCATCGTCGCCGGCGCGGACTACGGGCAGGGCTCGTCGCGCGACTGGGCCGCGAAGGGCGTGCGCCTCGCAGGCGTCGAGGCCATCGTCGCCGAAGGCTTCGAACGCATCCACCGCACCAACCTGATCGGCATGGGCGTGCTGCCGCTGGAGTTCCTCGCGGGAACGACGCGTCTGACACTCGGCCTGGACGGTTCGGAAACCTACGACGTGCAGGGCGCGCTGTCGCCGCGCGCGACGCTGACGGTGATCGTCCATCGCCGCAACGGCGAGCGCATCGAAGTGCCGGTGCGTTGCCGCCTCGACACCGCCGAGGAGGTCGAGGTCTACCAGGCCGGCGGCGTGCTGCAGCGCTTCGCGCAGGACTTCCTGGCGGCGGCGGAAGCGGCCTGAGTGGTCTGTGGTCAGGCCCGAACAACGACGGAAGCAGTCATGAGTTTTCTCCCTCAAGTGAAGATCCCCGCGACCTACCTGCGGGGCGGGACCAGCAAGGGCGTGTTCTTCCGCCTGGAGGATCTGCCCGAGGCCGCGCGTGTGCCCGGCGCCGCGCGCGACCGGCTGCTGATGCGCGTCATCGGCAGCCCCGATTCCTACGGCAAGCAGATCGACGGCATGGGCGGCGCAACGTCGAGCACCAGCAAGACGGTGATCATTTCGCGCAGCACGCAACCAGGGCACGACGTCGACTACCTGTTCGGCCAGGTGGCGATCGACACCGCGCTGGTCGACTGGTCCGGCAACTGCGGCAACCTGTCGGCGGCCGTCGGACCGTTCGCGATCCAGGCGGGCTTCATCGATGCGGCCACGCTGCCGCGCGACGGCATCGCCACCGTGCGCATCTGGCAGGCCAACATCGGCAAGACCATCGTGGCCAAGGTGCCGATGCGGGACGGTCAAGTGCAGGAGAGCGGCGACTTCGAACTCGACGGCGTGACCTTCCCGGCGGCGGAGGTCGAGCTGGCGTTCCTCGATCCGGGCAATGACGATGCGGACGGCGACGACGCCGGCGGCGCGTTGTTCCCGACCGGCAACGTCGTGGACGTGCTGACGATGCCGGAGGACCTCGTCCCCGGCGGCCAGCTGCGCGCGACGCTGATCAACGCGGGCATCCCGGCGGTCTTCGTCGACGCGAAGGACCTGGGCTACTCGGGCACCGAGCTGCAGGACGCGATCAACGGCGACGCCGCGGCGCTGAAGCGGCTCGAAGCGATCCGCGCGCACGCCGCGCTGCACATGGGCCTGATCAAGACACTGGACGAGGCGAAGACCCGGCAGCACACGCCGAAGCTGGCCTTTGTCGCGCCGCCGGTGAGCTATCGCTCGTCGGCGGGCAAGACCGTCGAGGCCGGCGACATCGACGTGCTGGTGCGCGCGATGTCCATGGGCAAGCTGCACCACGCGATGATGGGCACGGCGGCGGTGGCCATCGGCACCGCGGCCGCGATCCCCGGCACGCTGGTGTGCGAGGCCGCGGGCGGCAAGGCGCTGCCGGCGGTGCGCTTCGGCCACCCGTCGGGCACGCTGCGCGTCGGCGCGGAAGCGGTCCAGGAGGGCGGTCAGTGGCGCGTGACGCAGGCGGTGATGAGCCGCAGCGCGCGCATCCTGATGGAAGGCACCGTGCGCGTGCCCGCCGAGTCGCTGTGAGCGCTTCCCGTTGATCTCGCCATCGAGATCTCCATCGAATTCGAATTCAGACAATCAAAGAGAACTGACATGACATCGACCCGCAAGACGCTGCGCGCGCTGGTGAACGAACGCCGTGGCGTGCTGGTGCCGGGCGCGTTCAACGCGCTGTCGGCCAAGGTGATCGAGGACCTCGGCTTCGAGGCGATCTACGTGACCGGCGCCGGCGTGACCAACATGTGGTTCGGGCTGCCGGACCAGGGCTTCATGGGCCTGTCCGAGATCGCCGACCACACCGCGCGCATCCGCGACGCGGTCAACCTGCCGCTGATCGTCGACGCCGACACCGGCTTCGGCAACGCGCTGAACGTGCGTCACACCGTGCGCGTGCTGGAACGCGCCGGCGCGGATTGCATCCAGCTCGAAGACCAGGTGGCGCCCAAGCGCTGCGGGCACTTCACCGGCAAGGAGGTCATCTCGACCGAGGAAGCCGTGAGCAAGATCAAGGCGGCGGTGGATGCGCGGCGTGATCCGGACTTCCTGATCATGGCCCGCACGGACGCCTGCGCGACGCAGGGCTTCGAGGCCGCGATCGAACGTGCGCAGCGCTTCGCCGAAGCCGGCGCGGACATCCTGTTCGTCGAGGCGGTGACGAAGGCGGAAGAGATCCGCGCGCTGCCGCAGCGCCTGTCGACGCCGCAGCTGATGAACATGGTCATCGGCGGCAAGACCCCGATCACCGATGCGAGCGAGCTGCAGCAGATGGGCTACGGCGTCGTGCTGTACGCCAACGCCGCGCTGCAAGGCGCGGTGGCGGGGATGCAGAAGGCGCTGGGCGTGCTCAAGACGCAGCGCCGCATCGACGAGGATCCCAACCTGGTGATCCCGTTCGCCGAGCGCCAGCGCCTGGTGAACAAGCCGGAGTGGGATGCGCTGGAGAAGAAGTACACCTGAGCCCCTCTTGCTCCCTCTCCCGCTTGCGGGAGAGGGCAGGGGTGAGGGCCAGCGGCCTCGGCAGTCAACGACACGGAGTCAACGAGCCGTGGATTTCCTGAGCTCGTGCATCATGCAGCCGTAGTCCTTCAACGGCATCAGACCGATGTCGGCGCGGGCGCGATCGATGTCGGCGAGGTTCGCCACTGCCAGTCCCTGCTGGAGCGCACCAGCCCAGTCGTGCTGCGTGCCATAGCGCTGAGGACGTCCGCTCTTGCGCAGGAGGCGGTCTGTGAGCCGCGCCAGATCGTCGGACGCGAATTCGCGCCGCTGCCATCGGATCTCGAACTGCCGGAGCGTGTCAAGCTGGAACTGCGGATCGCGATCCGCGTGGTGTACCAGCAGCCACATCAGATGCAGGCCGTATTCGCCGATGTCGTCGGCGGTCGGGAACTCCCGGCCCTTCAACTGGTTGGTCAGCCAGTTGTAGTTCTCGCCGTCCAGGCGAGAGGCAGTCTGACGATCGCGCTCGCGATAGCCGTTGCTGACGTAACGCTGCCGCGCTGCCTGTTCGTTGTCTACGCGGCGCTGAAGTTCATCGCGGAGCTGCGGCTCCCGCAGCTGGCGAGCGGCGTCGCGCGCCTTCATCGCCTCTTCGCTCTGTTCCGGATGAGCATCCAGCCAGGCCGCAGCGTCGGGACATTGCGGCGCCCAGGCGCGGTCATCGGGTTCCTCGGCGCGTGCCTGCGTGAGCAGGGCCAATGAAACGGCAAGCGCGGAAGCGATCGTCAGCTCACGCATGAACCGACCTCAGGGCTTCAGGAAGTCGTTCTCCACCCACGCCGCCGCGCTCGCCTCGTTGAACTTGAACCCGGCAGCCACGCGCACCTGCGCCAGCTGCTCGCCGTCGTCGTTCAGCGCGGTCAGCGTCGCATACGGGTTGTCTTCATCCGGAACGATGTCGAGCAGCACTTGAATGCGGCCATTCGCCGTATCCAGCTTCACGCTCTTGTGCAGCCGCGCATGCAGCTGCTGCTCATGCCGGCGCAGCACCTCGGAGGCCGTCTTCACCAGCGTGTGGAAGGCGGCCGCATCGAGCGGTTTCGGGTTCTTCTTGTCGCGGCCCATGGTCCAGGGGCCGACCAGCGCCGGTTCCGCCTCGCCGATCAGGGTCATGGCGACGGCCCAGCCTTCGTCGTCCTCGTTCTTGATGACCTGCGCGGTCCAGCGCTCGTCCTGCCACGTGCGCGGCTCCTGGATGATGGGGCGTTCTTCGTCGGGGAAATTCGTGCTCATGGCGATGAAGGTACCACGCGGTCGCACGCATCCCAGCGACGCCGGGCGGCCTTCGCGACCGGCGACAATCCATCCATGACCGAGTCCGCCCCGCCGCCGCAAGAGCAACCGCGCAACCCGTTGCACGGCCTGACGCTGGAAACCATCGTGACCGAGCTGGCCGAGGAATACGGCTGGGACGGCCTCGACGAGCGCATCCCGCTGCGCTGCTTCGCCTTCGAGCCGAGCGTCAAGTCCAGCCTGAAGTTCCTGCGCAAGACACCCTGGGCGCGGGAGAAGGTCGAGGGGCTCTACCTGTTCATGCTGCGGGAGCGGCGGCGGAACACGACGCGGCCGTGACCGGCGAGACCATCGCCCAACCGAGCGCCTGGTAGAGCGCGGCCCCCGCCTCGGTGGCCACCAGCACGCCGTGCCGGGCACCGCGATCGACCGCGGCACGGGCCAGCGCGGCCATGACGCACCGCCCAAGCCCCTTCCTCCGATGCGCCTCGGACGTGACGATCTGATCGAAGGTCGCAAACGCTCCGTCGATGGCGGCCTGGCCGCCTGCCGCGAGTTCGCCTGAGTCGGTCACGACCTGGGCCACCACGATCGCGCCGACCTGTCCGGTCTGGATGAGGTATCCGGCCACGGCCGATTCCGCCTGGCCCGCGAGCGGCGTGCTCATCAGGAACTCCGGCGCGTGGACGGTCCAGTCGCCGGACAGCAGCGGGGCGACGTCCTCCGGCGGGGCGCAGACCTTCAGCCAGACGCCCGGGCCGGCCGCGGTGGCCACGAGTCGTCGCAGTACGTCGGGATCGAGTTCGGGAAGCACGTAGCGCCTGACCTGCTCAGGCTTGCCGACCTGGATCTGCCAGTAGCCGGCGTGCGCGAGGGGAGCGGGCGTGCTCCTGGAGATCGCCCAGCCATGCGCCCAGGCGCGCGCGGCGATCGTCTGCTCGAGGGCACCGGTCGCAGGCCAGTCCGACGGATTCGAGGTGGGCATGTTCATGAGTGGACCCATCTTCACCGGCGGATGCCAGAGCGCGGAAGGTCATGCCGGTGGGCGCCAAAGGTCGCCGGACCGGTGACCGCTCATCCCCTGCCGATGCAGTTCACGCCGCCGCGATGCAGCTTCGTCGCGGGGCGCTGGAGGGCGGGGCGGTCGATGACGACACTGCATTCATCGACACAGCAACCCCTTCCGGAGATCGACATGAACGCCACCCAACGCCTCGCCATCACGTCCGCCACCAGCACCACCGCCAAGGCCTTCGCCTTCGGCGCCGTGGCCGCGCTGGCCCTGGGCCTGGGGATCGCTCATGCGCAAAGCCAGCGCGACCTGCGCGCCTCGATCGTGACGCTGGACCCGGTGGTCGTCACCGTGAAGCGCCAGCAGCTGCCGACGGTCTACGTTACCGGCCGTCGCGACGCGTCGGCGGACGACCGCCAGTTCGCCCTCGCGGAATGAACGCCGACGGTTGCGCCGTGTCGGTGGAGCGATCCACGGACTGAGATCCTCGGCCCGCTCCAAAGCAAGACGCCCGGCTCATGCCGGGCGTCTTGCTTTGGGGGCGCGACCTCGTCGGATCGATGCCGGCCGATGTCCGGTCGATCAACGCTCGATCACAGGTCGATGATCCCGCGCCTCACCGCGATCGTGACCGCGTGGGTGCGGTCGCTCGCGACCAGCTTGCCGAGGATGCTCTTCATGTGCGCCTTCACCGTGCCCTCGGCGATGTCCAGCTGGCTGCCGATCCGCTTGTTCGAGCGGCCTTCGGCCACCAGCTTCAGCACGGTCGTCTCGCGACCGGTCAGGTGCTGATCGGCCACGTGCTCGGCGAGCTGCACCGCCAGCGCCGACGGGAAGCGCCGGCCCCCGGCATGCACCGCGCGGATGGCGTCCAGCAGGTCCTTGCGCAGCGTCTCCTTCAGCAGGTAGCCCGCCGCGCCGGCCTGCGCGGCTTCCAGCAACTGCGCCGGCGCGCCGAAGCTGCTGAGCATCACGACCCGCGCCGCCGGGAACTCGTCGCGGATCGCCTTCAGCGCGGCGATGCCGTCCATCGTCCGCATCCGGACGTCCATCAGCGTCACGTCCGGCAGGTAGCGCCGGAAGGACTCCAGGGCCTCGGCGCCGTCCTGCGCTTCCGCCACCAGGCGCATGTCGGGCTGCGCACCGATCGCGCCGGCCAGGCCCTCGCGCAGCATCGGATGGTCGTCGACCGTCATCACGCGGATCGGCCGGTCGTTCTTCAGCGGTGTCATCGTCATGGCGCGCGTCCTCTCTGCGGTCACTCTGCCCGTTCGTGGGAGGGTCGGGATCTCTCCTTCGGGAGATGCCGACGCGCGTCGGTGACAGACGGTGGAAGCCGCGCCGCGGACTGCCTACCCTGTACGAAAGAGGGAGGCGGGAGGGACCCCAAGCGGCATGGCGTCATGCGCGGCCACTGGCGAACATCGCCGTCACCTCGCCCATCGGCTCAGGTATCCCTCCCCATTCGGCAACCTCTTCCCCGCCTGAAGGACTCCCTCATGACCACGAACTCCACCCGCCGCACCGTCGCGGCGCTCCTCCTCGCAGGCGGAGCCGCGATCTCCGCCGTCGGCGCCCTCGGCGCGCTTTTCGCGGCCTCGCCCGCGATGGCCCAGTCGAGCGCCTCCGCGGCGGCAAGACCCGGCCCCATCGTCGAGCGCGACGCCACCGTGAACGGCGTGAAGCTGCACTACCTGACGGCCGGCTCGGGCGACGCCACCCCCATCGTGCTGCTGCACGGCTATGCGCAGACCAGCCGGATGTGGCGTCCGCTGATGCCGCGCCTGGCCACCGACGGCCCGGTGATCGCGGTGGACCTGCGCGGCGCCGGCGGGTCCGGCAAGATCGACCGTCCCGGCGAGAAGAAGCTGCTGGCCCAGGACATCCACGCGCTGACGCAGCAGCTGGGCTACAAGAAGGTGAAGATCGTCGGCCACGACATCGGCCTGATGGTCGCCTACGCCTATGCGGCGCAGTATCCCGACGAGGTCGAGAAGATCGCCTTGCTGGACGCCTTCCTGCCGGGCGTCGGCGACTGGACCAAGGTCTGGCTGCTGCGCGACCTGTGGCACTTCCACTTCTACGGCGAGGTCCCGGAGAAGCTGGTCGCCGGCCGTGAGCGCATCTACTTCGAGCACTTCTGGAACGACTTCGCCGCGGACAAGACCAAGTCCATCCCCGAAGCCGATCGCAAGTTCTACGCGGCGGCGTACGGGCAGCCCGGCGGCATGCATGCGGGGTTCGGCTACTTCAAGGCGTTCGAGCAGGACGCCAAGGACTTCGACGCGATGTCCAAGACCAAGCTCAAGATGCCGATGCTCGTGCTCACCGGCGAGAAGGCCTCGGGCGAGTTCCTGATCGGACAGGCGCGCCTCGTCGCCGAGTCGGTCGACGGCCGCATCGTGAAGGGCGCCGGCCACTGGATCATGGAAGAGTCCCCGGAGTACACGATGGGGGCGCTGGTCGAGTTCCTGAAGTGATCGAGGGCCTGGCGTGAGCCGGGTGCCCCGCCGGGATGCGTGGCAGCGCCGCGCGCGGACCGGCGGGGCGCCGCACGGCAGTCGTCAGGTGAACCCGCAGAGGAAGTACGGACCGGACAGGTGCTTGCACCTTGCCCACTCGCCGCCGAAACTGGAGGGATTGCGTTCGACGGACGGGTCCTCCCAGGTCGGCGAATGGACCACGCCGCGCCAGTTGTTCAGCAGGCCGCCCAGGGGGAAGACGAGATCCGCAGCCCGGCCCGGCTCGTGGAAGCAACGCTTCGATGCGACGCATGACGGTGTCATGCCCTCTGCGGCCTCGCGAACCGAGCGGTCGAAGTAGGGGCGCTCCATCCAGAACCACGCCTGCTCTCCGAACTGATCCAGCGCGCCGAAGATCCACATCGCCCACATGATCAGCGTGACCAGGCCGGCGCGGATGCAATGCTCGCGATCGTCATCTCGTCGGGCGCCGAGGGCAGCGCTGAGGAGCGCGACGAGCCCGCTGATGCCGACGATCAGCGAGAGGATCAGGCCGAGGAAGGGATCGAACTCGATCTGATAGAGCGACAGGCCGAGCACGCCGGCAACGAAGATCGCCGTCGCGAGTGCCGTCGCGAGTGCCGTCGTGACGAAGGCCGAGCCGCTCTGGCGAGTCGGAACAACAACCGGGGTGGGCTGCGCATGATGAAGCATCGGCGCAGCGTACGGACCGAGGGTGTGCTCAGCGTGAAGTCGCCGCCTCGGCGGGCGGCGTGACTCCGGCGCCGATGGCGCCTTCAGCCCCGGCCGGACTGCGGCAGCTTGCTGTCGGGCGACGGCTGCCGTTCTGGACGGCGCGGAAAGTCTTCATTCGGATGGTGAGCGTTGAGGTGGTCGTCCGGTCGCGCATCGCTCCCCTCGGGGAGTTCTTCGTCGGGCGTGCCTCCTCCTGCATCCGATGACCGCCGGGGCGAATCCGCTCCGTCATTGCCGGTGCGGACAGCCCCGGAATTCGAGGCGTCATCGGTGCCATCCGCATCCTCCTCGTCGTCTTCCGGCGCGTCCGGATCGGCCGATCCGCCGACGGGCTTGTTGTCCCCCACCGGGTCGTCGTTTTCGTTCTCGGGACGCGACGTTCCAGGAGCTTTCGTGCCGCCAGGCGAGGGACTGCTGTTCATGATGAGGCCTTCGTTGTGCCGAGAAACCGGCTCAACGACTGGACGCAAGTTCGAGGCCACCGCGCGCCGCCTTCGACGTAAAGACGGAGCCGCTTGGCGTCACGTGACGAGGTCTTCGTTCCGCAGCGGGAGGCCGGGGCGGCGACAAGAGGCCGCTCGGTAATCCGGGCCGATAACGAGGAAACGCGGAGAGAACTTGCCGAGCCTGGTGTCCGGGCCGTTCAGTGATCGTCCTTCGCGCCGCCGGTCTCGCGACGAGCCGTCGCCTTGTCGTCGGTCTTCGACTGGGCCTCGTGTCCGCTCTGCCACGCGTCCTTCCGCTCGCTCCACAGGTCGGGGCATTCCCCCGTGGTGGTCGGCAGATTGTGGGTCTCGTCCATTGGGTTCCCCGAAGAACCGTCGCCACGGGCCGCCGCTTTCGCGCCTTGTCGCTGGAGTTCCGCCCGCTCCGCAGTGGGCAGCGCGCGTTCCTCGCCGGGCCCTTGTCGCTTGTCCGGGTGGGGGCGGGTACTGCGCTTCATCGTCCACTCCAGGCTTGATCGTGAGCCCCATTAGGCGCTCTCGGCGAGGCGGACGATGCCGGGATGGAATTCCTCAACCGGTGAACCGGTACGACACCAGCGACTCGCTGTCGCTGTCCGCCACCAGCGCCTTGCCCGCGGGCGGGAACGCGCGCTGGACGCAGTGCTCGCGCGGACAGACGCGACAGCCGGGGCCGATGGGGATGGCCTGCTTGGACACCGTGCTCTCGTCGAAGGCCAGGCCCTCGGCGTACACCAGCTCCCGCGCATGCGAGATGTCGCACCCCAGGCCGATCGCGAAGAGCTTGCGCCGTGCCAGGTAGCCGCCGCCGCCGTGCCGCTCGATCGTCCGCGCGATGCCGAAGAAGCGGCTGCCGTCGGGCATCTCTGCAATCTGCGTGAGGAACCGTCCCGGTTGCGCGAAGGCCTCGTGCACGTGCCACAGCGGGCAGGCGCCGCCATGCCGCGCGAAATGGAAGCTCGTCGCGCTCTGCCGCTTGGAGATGTTGCCCGCCTGGTCCACGCGCACGAAGTAGAACGGCACGCCGCGGTTGCCGTTGCGCTGCAGCGTGGACAGCCGGTGGCAGACCGTCTCGACGCTCACCTGGAAGCGCTGCTGCAGCAGCTCGATGTCGTAGCGCGCGTTGCGCGCCGCGGTGAGGAACTCGCCGTACGGCAGCAGCGCCGCGCCGGCGAAGTAGTGGGCGAAGCCCTGTCGCGCCAGCGCGCGCGTCGCTTCATCGACGAAGGCGCCGGCGCCGAGTTCCGCCTCGATGGCCTCGGCCTCGGCGATCAGCGCGTACTGCGTGGCGAGCTGGAACGCCTGCTGTGCATCGCTCAGGAAGCGCGGCAGGCGCAGCAGCCGCCGGCGCGCGTCGTAGTGACGCAGGAAGGCGTCGGACGTCTCCTCCCGCGTCTCGGGCTCGCCGCCCACTTCGGTCTTGATCCCGTAGCGTTGCGACAGCAGATCCCGCAGCGGCTGCGCGCGACGGCCGGGCACCAGGCCGAGCGATTCCGCCAGTTGCTCGCCGCGCAGGTCCAGCTCGTCGAGATGGTTGTTGCGCCGGTTCAGGTGATCGCGCACCGCCTCGTGCGGCAGCGGCTCGCCGCGGAACGAGGGCGGGGCACCCGCGGCCTCGCGGCCCTGTTCGCCGTAGAAGCGGTCGATCATCTGCGAGTGCTCGTCCTGCAGCCGCAGATAGCGCTGGTGTAGCGCGACATAGGACTCCGCCAGTTCCGGCGCCTGCTCGACCAGCCGCGCGACCTGCGCCGGCGCCATCACCGTCGTCGTCAGCGAGCGGTCGCGCAGCGCCGCGTCCAGGTCGGCCAGCAGCTGCTGGTCCTGCTCCTCCGAGAACTGCCCGATGCCGCCGCCGAACACCTCCGCCAGCTTGATCAGCACGCTCGCCGTGACCGGCCGCTGGTTGGTCTCGATCTGCGACACGTAGCTGAGCGACAGCCCCAGCCGGCTCGCCAGCTCGGCCTGGTTCCACTGCAGCTGCTCGCGCAGCCGACGGATCCGCGGACCGATGAACAGCTTGCGGGACGAGCTCGCCGCGGCGCCGTGGGGGCTGTCGGTGCGTTTCACAGGATTCGCTGATTTCACAGATTGCGTGTGGAGTGTTTTGCCGCCGCACCGCTTCACAAGAGGAAGAACTGGTGTCTTGCGAAGTGTGTGGATAGATTCTCTGTGAAATTCAACCCACCGTCGAGTGCGCCGCCAAACGGGTCGTGAATGGTTCGCGAACGGCAAGCAACGATGGCATCGAACTCCTGGAGACAGTGCATGAGCCGCGAAGAGTTGCCCCGCATTCCGTTGTTGATCAACGGCGAATTCGTCCAGTCGCGCAGCACCGAGTGGCGCGACGTGATCAACCCCGCGACGCAGCAACGCCTGGCCCGCGTGCCCATGGCCACGCCCGACGAGGTTGAGGCCGCCATCGCCGCCGCCCAGGACGCCTTCAAGACCTGGCGCAAGGTGCCCATCGGGCAGCGCGCGCGCATCTTCCTGAAGTACCAGCAGCTGATCCGCGACAACATCAAGTCGCTGGCCGCGACGCTGACGGCCGAGCAGGGCAAGACCCTCGCAGACGCCGAGGGCGACGTGTTCCGCGGGCTCGAGGTCGTCGAGCACGCGGCCAACATCGGCTCGCTGCAGATGGGGGAGCGCGCCCACAACGTCGCCGGCGGCGTCGACACCTACACCCTGCTGCAGCCGCTGGGCGTGTGCGCCGGCATCACGCCGTTCAACTTCCCCGCGATGATCCCGCTGTGGATGTTCCCGATGGCGATCGCCTGCGGCAACACCTTCGTGCTCAAGCCGTCCGAGCAGGATCCGATGGTGACGATGCGGCTCGTCGAGCTCGCGCTCGAAGCCGGGATTCCGAAGGGCGTGCTCAACGTCGTGCACGGCGGCGAGGACGTCGTCAATGCGCTGTGCGACCACGCCGACATCCGAGCCATCTCCTTCGTCGGGTCGACGCGCGTGGGCACGCTGGTCCACGACCGCGCGACCCAGGCCGGCAAGCGCGTGCAATGCATGATGGGCGCGAAGAACCACGCCGTCGTGCTGCCCGACGCGCACAAGGAACAGACGCTCAATGCGCTTGTTGGCGCGGCGTTCGGCGCGGCGGGCCAGCGCTGCATGGCGGTGTCGGTCGCGGTGCTGGTCGGCGCGGCGCGCGAGTGGCTGCCGGACCTGATCGCCAAGGCCAAGGGCTTGAGCGTCGGCGCTGGCGATTCGGCGACGACCGATGTCGGACCGCTCATCTCCTGCGCGGCGCGCGATCGCGTCGAGAGCCTCATCGCCCGGGGCATCGAGGACGGCGCGACGCTGGCCCTCGACGGACGTCTGCCGCCGCTCAGCGGCCAGTTGAAGGAAGGCAACTTCGTCGGCCCGACGGTCTTCAGCGGCGTGAAACCCGGCATGACGATCTACGACCAGGAAGTCTTCGGCCCGGTGCTGTGCGTTGCCGAGGCGGCCACGCTCGATGATGCGATCGCAATGATCAATGCCAACCCGAACGGCAACGGTACGGCGCTCTTCACGCAGTCCGGCGCGGCGGCGCGCCGCTTCGAGGACGAGATCGACATCGGCCAGGTCGGCATCAACGTGCCCATCCCGGTGCCGGTGCCGCTGTTCTCGTTCACCGGCTCGCGCGCGTCCAAGCTCGGCGACCTGGGGCCGTACGGCAAGCAGGTCGTCCTCTTCTACACGCAGACCAAGACCGTCACCGCGCGCTGGTTCGACGACGCGTCCACCGGCGGCGTCAACACGACGATCAGCCTCAAGTGAGCCGCGAACCCTGAACCGGTGAGGACCTGATGGACTTCGAGCTCGACGAGCAGCAACGCGCCTTCCAGCAGGCGGCGCGCGACTTCGCCCGCGACGAGATGGCGCCGCATGCGGCGGAGTGGGACGCGCAGTCGTTCTTCCCGCGCGACACGCTGCGCCATGCGGGCGAGCTCGGCTTCTGCGGGCTGTATGCGCCGGCGGAACGCGGCGGGCTCGGCCTGCCGCGGCTGGACGCGACCATCGTGCTGGAAGAGCTGGCCGCGGCCTGCCCGTCGACGACGGCTTTCCTCAGCATCCACAACATGGCGGCGTGGATGGTGAGCATGTATGCGGAGGAGGCGATCGCGCGGCGATTCGGTCCCGCGCTGTGCAGCGGCGCGAAGCTGGCGTCGTACTGTCTGACCGAGCCCGGGTCGGGCTCGGACGCCGCCTCGTTGCGCACGACCGCGCGCCGTGATGGCGATGACTACGTGATCGACGGCAACAAGGCCTTCATCTCCGGCGCCGGCGCGACCGACGTGCTGGTCGTGATGGCGCGCACCGGCGGGGCGGGCGCCGACGGCATCTCCGCGTTCCTGGTCGAGGGCGACTCGCCCGGCGTCCAGTACGGCCGCAAGGAAGAGAAGATGGGCTGGAACAGCCAGCCCACCCGCGCGATCGCCTTCGACGGCGTGCGCGTGCCGGCGGCGCATCGGCTGGGCGAAGAAGGGCAGGGCTTCCGCATCGCGATGCAGGGGCTGGACGGCGGTCGCATCAACATCGCGACCTGCTCGGTCGGCGCGGCGCAAGGTGCGCTGGCGGCGGCGCAGCGCTACATGCACGAGCGCCACCAGTTCGGCCGCGCGCTGGCGGACATGCAGGTGCTGCAGTTCAAGCTCGCGGACATGGCGACCGAGCTCGTGTCGGCGCGGCAGATGGTGCGGCTCGCCGCGTCCAAGCTCGATGCGAAGTCGCCCGATGCGCAGGTGTACTGCGCGATGGCCAAGCGACTGGCGACCGACATCGGCTTCAGCGTCTGCAACGAGGCGCTGCAGATCCACGGCGGCTACGGCTACATCCGCGAGTACCCGCTGGAGCGCTACCTGCGCGATGCCCGCGTCCATCAGATCCTAGAAGGCACCAACGAAATCATGCGCGTCATCGTCGCGAGACGGATGTTGCAGGACCAGGCGCCGGAGGCGATCCGGTGACGGAAGTACAGGAGCCTTCTTACTCCCTCTCCCGCTTGCGGGAGAGGGCAGGGGTGAGGGTCAGCGGCCTCTCGAAGTCAGCCGACCTGCAACCCTTAGCCCTCATCCACAACCTCACTTCTGCGACCTCATGACTGACAACCACGACACCATTGCTGCTTACGCCGGTCTGCGCTTGGAGCGCCGCGGCCATACGGCCGTCGTCACGCTGACGAATCCGCCCGCCCACACATGGACCGCCGACAGCCTGGCCGCGCTGACGCGGCTGGTCGGCGACCTCAACCGCGACCGCGAGATCTACGCGCTGGTCATCACCGGCGACGGCGAGAAGTTCTTCAGCGCCGGCGCCGATCTGAAGCTGTTCGCCGACGGCGACAAGGGGGTCGCCGCGACGATGGCGCGTCGCTTCGGTGAAGCCTTCGAGGCGCTCGCGGGCTTCCGCGGCGTGAGCATCGCGGCGATCAACGGCTACGCCATGGGCGGCGGACTGGAATGCGCGCTGGCCTGCGACCTGCGCATCGCGGAGTCGCATGCCGTGATGGCGCTGCCCGAAGCGACCGTCGGCCTGCTTCCCTGCGCTGGCGGCACGCAATGGCTGAGCTGGACCGTCGGCGAGAGCTGGGCCAAGCGCATGGTGCTGCTGGGCGAGCGCGTCGATGCGGAGACGGCGCTTCGCATCGGACTCGCCGACGAGCTGGTGCCCAAGGGCAGCGCGCTGGCGAAGGCGCTGCAGTGGGCCGAGCGCGTTCAGGCGCAGAGCCCCACCAGCGTGACTGCCTGCAAGCGGCTGATCCAGGGCGCGCGCAGCGCGCCGCCGCAATCGCAACTCGCTGCGGAGCGCGAGGCCTTCATCGGCCTCTTCGAGACCGAGGACCAGCGCGAGGGCGTCCAGGCCTTCCTGGGCAAGCGCAGCCCGCAGTGGCGCAACGCCTGAGGAGACGCGATGACAGTCATTCAGAACGCCACCCCGGACGCGCGAACGAGCCCAGGTGAGCACGCGCAAGCCCCGGTGCTGTTCCGCACCGTGGTGACCGCGTCGGGCCACCGCTTCGGCCACGCCACGTTGAACGCGCCGGCCAGCCTCAACGCGCTGACCCTGCCGATGGTCGATCTGCTCCAGGCGCAGTTGAGCGCGTGGGCCGACGATCCGCAGGTCGCGGGCGTTGTCCTCGACGGCAACAGCGAGAAGGCCTTCTGCGCCGGCGGCGACGTGGTCGGTCTGTACCGTGCGATGCGCGCCGCCGGGCCCGGCAAGGTGCCGCGCGACGCCGCCGAGTTTTTCGAGCGCGAGTACCGCCTCGACCACACCCTCCATCGTTACCCGAAGCCACTGCTGGTCTGGGGCCACGGCATCGTCATGGGCGGTGGCATCGGGCTGATGGCGGGCGCGTCGCATCGCGTGGTGACGCCGCGCAGCAAGCTGGCGATGCCCGAGATCACGCTGGGTCTCTACCCGGACGTGGGCGGAAGCTGGTTCCTCTCGCGGCTGCCGGGACGCACGGGGTTGTTCCTCGCGCTCACCGGCGCGCCGTTGAACGCCGCCGACGCGCTGTGGGCCGGACTGGCCGATCGCGCCGCGCGCGCCGAGGATCACGGCGCCTTGCTCGAAGGCATCGCGCATGCGCGTTGGGACGGCGAGCAGGCGGCCGACGCCGAGCGCCTCGACGACCTGCTGCGCGCGCTGCCGTCCGCGGAGATCGCGCCGAGCCAGCTGGCGCCGCATCGCGATCGCATCGACGCGCTCATCGGGCCTCACGACACGCTGGCGACGATCGCGCCGCGGTTGCGCTCGCTGGCGTGCGAAGACGACGCCTGGCTGGCTGCGGCCGGGTCCACGTTCCAGAAGGGATCGCCGACCTCCGCTGCGCTTGCGATCGCCTTGCAGCGCCGTCTGCGACGGGCGTCGCTCGCCGAGGTGTTCCGCCTGGAGTACCAGGCCTCCGTCGGCTGCTGCGTGTTCCCCGACTTTGCCGAAGGCGTGCGCGCGCTGCTGATCGACAAGGACAAGACGCCGCGCTGGCAAGGCGCCGCGCAGGACGAAGGCGGCGACGCGCATCTGGACGCGCTGCTCGCGCCGCGCTTCTCCGGCGACCATCCGCTCGCCGATCTGCGCTGAGTCCGCGCATCCATCCCATCGACCCCATCCACGCATCGAGCCGATCGATGACAGGGCATTGCCCATCGCGCATGCCGTCAAGACAAGGAGACAAGACCATGAGCGACACGGCGAACGGACACGCGTCGGCCACTGAACGCATCGCCTTCATCGGCCTCGGCCACATGGGCGGGCCGATGGCGGCGAACCTGGTGAAGAACGGCTACCCGGTCGCGGCCTTCGACCTGAGCGAAGCGGCCCTCGCGGCCGCGCGCGCGGCGGGCGTCACCGTGGCGCCGTCGGCGGCGGCGGCCGTGGAGGGGGCCTCGGTCGTGATCTCGATGCTGCCGGCCAGCAAGCACGTCGAATCGCTGTTCCTCGGCGACGACGGACTGATCGCCCGCATCGCCACGGGCGCGCTGGTGATCGACTGCAGCACCATCGCTCCGGCGAGCGCGCAGCGCGTCGCCGAAGCGGCGCAGGCGCGGGGGCTCTCGATGATCGATGCGCCGGTGTCCGGCGGCACGGCCGGCGCCGCGGAGGGTACGCTGACCTTCATCGTCGGCGGCGAGGCGGCCGCGCTGGAGCGCGCCCGCCCCGTGCTCGCGGCGATGGGGAAGAACATCTTCCACATGGGCGCGTCCGGCGCCGGCCAAGTCGCCAAGCTGTGCAACAACATGGCGCTCGGCGTGATCATGGCCGTGACCGGCGAGGCGCTGGCGCTCGGCGTGTCACACGGCCTCGATCCGCAGGCGCTGTCCGCGATGATGGCCGTGAGCACCGGCCGCAGCTGGGCCACCGAGGTCTGCAACCCCTGGCCCGGCGTGAAGCCGGAAGCGCCCGCATCGCGCGGCTACACCGGCGGCTTCGGCAGCGACCTGATGCTCAAGGACCTCGGCCTGGCGGTCGAAGCCGCCCTGCAGGTCGGCGCGGCCGTGCCGCTCGGCGAGCTCGCGCGCAATCTCTATGCGCTCAACGGCCGGGCGGGGCGCGGCGGCCTGGACTTTTCGAGCGTGCAGCAGCTGTTGACGAAGCCGCCGGTCAGTCAGCCCTGAGCGCGAGGGCCTCGACGGCCTGAAGTCCCTGTTCCATCAAGGCGAGCAAGGCGGTGTTCGCCTTCTTCGCCGAGCTGCCGCGTTCCAGCAGCCGGACCGCTTCCTCGCGGGCCGTTCGCACCGTGAGCACGATCATCCCGGCCATCAGTCGCGACAGCCCATCCGGCTTGGCGCCTCCCAACTCGATCGCGAGCGCCTCGGCCCCTTCGTCCGACAGCTCGCGCAGCCGAGCCTGGAGCGACGCGCTCGACGCCAGCACGCGCCACCAGTCCAGCGACGGCGGGGCGATGTAGCAGAGCGGATGCTTCTCGCTGACCATCGTGCGCAGCAGCGTCCGGATCGCGTCGACCGGCGATTGACCCTCCGCTCGTGCGCGCACCGCCTCCCGGAAGGGCAGCAGCCTGAGGTCGTCCTGGCGGTCGAGCAGCAGGTCTTCCTTGCGTGGGAAGTAGTTGAAGACGGTCATCTTCGACACGCTCGCCGCCAGCGCGATCTCGTCGATCGTCACCGCGTCGAAGCCGCGTTCGAAGAACAATTCAGTCGCCACGTCGGAGATCCGCTGCCGGGTCTCGCGTTTCTTGCTATCGCGTAACTCGCCCATGGGCGCGCAGCTTAGCCGAAGCCGGCGCTCGCGCGAGCGCAGTGCCCGAGAAAATTAGACCGGGTATAAAAATCATTGCGAAAAAGATTTACCGAGTACAAAATTAATCCGGATCGCGCCGTGTTGCCGCGCGAGAGGACAAGCGGATGACGTCGGAGAACGGAAAGAAGGTGCTCATCTCGGGCGCGAGCTTCGCGGGGCTGTCGTCCGCGTACTGGATGAGCGAGCTGGGCTACGACGTGACGGTCGTCGAGATCGGCCCCGGCCTGCGCACCGGCGGAACCGCCGTCGACCTGCGCGGCGATACGGTCGACATCGTCCGGCGGATGGGCGTGCTGGACGAGATCCGCGCGAACCGCCTGCATTTGCGGCGATGGGAGTTCAAGAACGCCGACGACAGCACGGCACGTGCGATCGTGGTCCGGGAGGAGGGCGATCCGCTTCCGGAGGACGAGTTCGAGATCGAGCGCAACGTGCTGCTCGACATCCTGTTCAACGCCGTCCAGGGACGCGCCCGCTTCGTTTTCGGGGACTGCGTCGTCGGCCTTGCCGAGGCAGCCGATGGCGTCGAGGTCACGTTCAACCAGGGCGCGCCGGGCATCTTCGACCTGGTGCTCGGCTGTGACGGCATGCACTCGGGGGTGCGCCGGCTCTGGTTCGGCGAGGAGTCGCAGTACGCGCACTTCCTCGAACAATATTTCTCGATCACGATCCTGGACAAGCTGCTCATCGAGCGCGACACCGCGCAGCTGTTCAACGTGCCCGGCAAGGTGGTCATGCTGAACGCCTACAAGGACAAGACCGACGTCATCCTCGGTTTCGTCAGCGAGACCGAGATCGCCGTCGACCATCGCGACGAGGCGCGGCAGCGCCGGATCATCGCGGAGCAGTTCGCTGGCCTGGGCTGGCGGACCCCGGAGATGCTCGAGGAGATCTCGGCTTCGGCGAGCTTCTATTTCGACAAGCTGTGCCAGATCCGGATGCCGGCGTGGTCGCGGGGCCGGGTCGTGCTGGTGGGAGATGCGGCTTACTGCGCATCGCCGGCGGCCGGCATGGGCGGGTCGTTGGCTGTCCACGGCGCGGCGGCGCTGGCCGACGCGATGCGCGCGGCCGATGGCGAGCATGTGCTGGCGTTCCGCCTCTACGACGAGCGGTTCCGCCCGTTCGTCGACGAGGTGCAGGCGCAGGCGGTGAAGACGGGGCTCGAAAGCCTGGTGCCGCGGACGGAGGAGGCGATCCGCGCCCGGAACGCGAAGACGGGCGCCGACTTCTAGAATTTCAGGCGGAGCTTCCCACCGATCGCTCCGACTTGAGCGCGGCCATCGACGCGACCCGCGCGAGGCTCGTGAGGTCGACCGGCTTCGTCAGGTGCGCGTCGAAACCGGCGGCCGTCGCGCGGCGCTGGTCTTCCTCCTGGCCCCATCCGGTCAGCGCCACGATGTGCACGCCGTGGCCGATCTCCTCGCGCACGTGGCGGCAGGCCTGGTAGCCGTCGATGCCCGGCAGGCCGATGTCCAGCAGCACCAGGCCCGGCGCGAAGGCGCGCACGTCGTCCACGATGCGCGTGGCGTCGTAGGCCACGCGGACCTCGCCGCCACACATCGTCAGCAGCATGGCCACGCCGTCGGCGGCGTCCTGGTTGTCGTCGACCACCAGCACCCGCAGGCCGGCCAGGTCCGCGTCGTCGTCGTCGCGGGCCGGTGCCGGAGCCACCGACGCCGGCGTCCCCACCGGCAGCCGGATGACGAATTCGCTGCCGTGGCCGGCGCCCTGGCTGCTGGCCTCGATCGAGCCGTCGTGCAAGGCCATCAGGCTGCGCGACAGCGCCAGGCCGATCCCCATCCCGCCATGGCGCGAACTGTCGGACCGCGCCTGCGTGAACAGGTCGAAGATGTGGGGCAGCATCTCCGCGGCAATGCCGACGCCGGAGTCGGTGATGCGCAGCACCTGTTCCCAGCCCGCGCCGGTGGCCGCGGGCTCGACCGCGGCGCGGATCGTGATGCGCCCGTCCGTGGCGGTGAACTTCACCGCGTTGTGCAGCACGTTCGAGATCACCTGCGACAGCCGTGTCGGATCGACGTCGAGCTGCCGCTCCGGGTCGTCGAGATCGACGACGAGGTCGATGCCGCCGGCCACGATCTGGTGGCGGTGCGCCTCCAGCGCGCTTTCCACGAGCGACCGCAGGCTGACCCATTCGCGCTTCAGCTGCACCTTGCCGGAGCGGATCCGGGAGACGTCCAGCAGGTCGTCGATCAGGTGGACGACCTGGGCGATCTGCCGTTCCATCATCGGCCGGACGCGCTCGATCAGCTTGACGTCGCCGTTGGCCCGCTTGAGCACCTCGATGCCGCTGCGGATCGGCGCCAGCGGGTTGCGCAGTTCATGGGCCAGCACGGCGATGAACTCGTCCTTGCGCCGTGCTTCCTCCTGCAGTTCGCGTTCGCGGGCCAGCAGGGCGTCGTGCACCTGGTTGCGCTCGATCAGGTCGGCGGCCTGGCGGCCCAGCAGGTCGAGGAAGCGGAGCTCGTGCTCGCTGAGCTCGCGCGGCTCGGCCCAGTGCGTGGAGAACATCCCGATCGGACGGCCCGAGCGGCTGAGCAGCGGCGTGGACTGGGCGCAGCGCACGCCGTCGTCCAGGTGCAGGCGGTTGGAGCCGTCCAGGTCCGGATCGTCGGGGTCGTCGAAACGCACGAAGGTCCGTTGCCCCGCGGCCAGTGCCCGGCCGCACGGGGAGCCGGACGAGGCGTCGACCACCGCGAAGTGCGCCGTGACCTCGGGGCTGAAACCGCGCGAGGCGAGGAAGGTCAAGGTGCCGGTCTGCTCGTCGAGCAACTGGATCGTGCCGGCGTTGCCGCCCAGGATCTCGATCGCCGCCTCGAGGATCTCGCCGAACAGCATCGAGCCGCCGTCGGCGCCGACGAGTCGGGCCGCCACGTCCCGGAGGCGCCGCGTGTCGTTGAGCTCGCGGGTGATGACCCGCTCCACCTGCTCACGCTCGTTGAGCAGCGCGGTGATGCGCTGGTTCTCCCACTCCAGCAACTCGCGGGCATCGGCCGCCGCGGCCAGCGCGGCCAGGCGCTGGGCATCCAGATCCTGCGCGTCCAGCTGGGTGCCGACGAGCTTGGCGAACAGCTCCAGCGTCTGCAGCAGCACGGGGTCGTCGAGCTTGGCGACCTGCGGGTCGATGGCGCACAGCGTGCCGAAGAACGAGCCGTCCGCGCGGAAGATGGGGATCGAGACGTAGCTCTCGAAGCCGTACTGCCTGGGCGTGTGGTGGTGGCGGAAATGTTCGTGGGCGCTGGCGCTGCCGAAGATGACGGGGCGTCCGTGCTGGCGGATCTCGTTGCAGATCGTCGAGACCAGCTCGAGCTCGTCGCCCGGCTTGAGCCCGAAGGCGATCTCGTCGCGGACCGCGCAGGCGGTCCAGGACGTGTCGGTCACGCGGGCAACGGCGGTGAAACGCATCCCGGTCAGACGCGCGGTGGCGTCCAGGATGGTCGGCACCACGGCCATGCGGCCGATCGCGTCGATGTACTGCTGTTCCGTGCCCATCGGCGGATGTTAGCGCTGTCGCCCCGGTTGCTCCGTCCATCTTCAATTCCCGTTTGAAATAGAACCTGCCGTCGGACGCCTTATCAAGGCGGGCCTGCCTCCCTACATTGGCTGGACGGTCGCCCATCGGCGTCCCCCGGTCACTCTCCCTTCGATCACTCCCCTCTGACAGGCAGGTCCATGTCTCCTCACGCTTCCCTCACGCACGCCACGGCCTCCATCTCCCGCGACAAGGCGCAGCAACTGCTGCTGGCCGCCCGCCAGGCCGCCGATGACATCGGCTTCCAGGCCGCCATCGCCATCACCGACGGCGGCGGTCACCTGAGCGCGTTCGAGCGCGCCGACGCCGCGCCCTTCCTCACCGTCGGCGTGGCCATCGACAAGGCCTACACGGCGACGTCCTTCGGGCTCAGCACCGACGTCTGGAACCACGTGGTCGCCCAACCCGCCACCGCGCCCCTGGCGAACCATCCGCGCGTGATGGCCGTGGGCGGCGGCGTGCCCATCGTCGCGGGCGGCCGGGTCGTCGGCGGCATCGGCATCTCGGGCGGAACGGCCCAGCAGGACCACGACGCCGCTGTCGTGGCGCTGCGCGGACTTGGTTTCGAGGTGGCCCCATGAGCGCCGACGGAACGAAGCCTGCCTACATCGTCTTCATCAAGGAAGCGACGCTCGACGCCGACGAGATGTCGCAGTACGGCGCCGCCGTCGGCGCAACCTTCGAAGGCCACGATGCCCAGGTGCTGGCGGCCTACGACGCCCATGAAGTGGTGGAGGGCGCGCCGATGGAAGGCGTGGTCCTGCTCCGCTTCCCGTCGGTGGAGGCGGCACGGGCCTGGTACTTCAGCCCGGCCTACCAGGCTGCAGCGCAGCATCGCTTCCGCGGCGCCAGGTACCGTGCGGTCATCACGGAAGGCCGGGTGATCGGCTGAGGCGGGTCAGGGCGGGGTCAGGGCAGGGTCAGGGTCAGGGTGTCGCGCTCATGTGCTCGACGAACGCCTTCACCTTCGGCGGCACGCGTGCGCCGGCGGCGTAAAGCAGATAGGCGGCACGCTCGTAGGTGCCGGCGGGTGTCCACGCCTCGAGCACGCGCACCAGCCGCCCGGCGTCCAGGCCGGCCTGGGCGGAGAACAGCGGCAGCAGCGCGATCCCCGCGCCCTGTTCGGCCGCCGACGCGAGCGCGAGACTGTTGCCGATCGCCTGCCGCGGCGCGATGGCGACGGTCATCTGCTCGTCGCCGCGCCGCAGCGGCCAGTTGGCGTCGAACGCGCCGAAGCCGAGGTGGATGCAGCGATGCCGCGTCAGCATCTCCGGCCGCTCCGGCGCGCCGTGCGCCGCCAGATACGCGGGAGACGCCACCAGCACATAGGGTGTATCGAACAGCTTGCGCGCGACGAGGTCCTGCGGCGGTTTCGTCGTGATGCGCAGCGCGACGTCGACGCGCTCGGTGACGATGTCGATCGGACGGTCGTTCAGGGAGAGCTGGAGGTCGACGTCCGGATACGCCGCCGCGAACGAGGCCAGCCTCGGCGCGAGCCACAACTGCCCGAGCACCACCGGCGCCGAGACGCGCAGCACGCCCGAGGGACGTGCGCCGTAACGAGCGGCGAGCGCATGCACGTTGCCGGCGGCGTCGCGGATCAGCGCGCATTCGCGCAGCACCTGCTCGCCGAGCTCGGTGAGCGCCATCGAGCGTGGGCCGCGGATCAGCAGCTTGGCCTGCAGCGCGCGCTCCAGGCGAGCCACGCTGCGGCTCATCGACGACGGCTCCACGCCGAGCGCCCGCGCGGCCTGCGAGAAGCCGCCATGCTCGACGACGTGCCAGAAGGCGACCATCTCGTCGAGCATCAACGCGGGGCGATCGCCGCGATGGCTGCTGTCGTTCTCGGGCGGGGTTGTGGTCACTCGCTCGGCGCTTTGGAAGGGGCACTCATGATAAGTGGCAGTCCTCGATCACACGTGCAGTGCTCGGTGCGCGTTACCCCCTCTCCCGCTTGCGGGAGAGGGTAGAGGTGAGGGCCAGCGGCGGCGCAAGTAAGGAAGCCTGTTGACTGCCGAGTCTGCTGGCCCTCACCCCCGCCCTCTCCCGCAAGCGGGAGAGGGAGTGAGCGTGACGGGACGATCCGGCTCAGCGCGCCATCGCCGTCGCCGCCAGCAGCATCCACGTCGAGTGCGGGATCCACTGCTCGACCCAGCGCCATTGCTCGTCGTCCGGACCCGGTCCGAAGGCGATGCCTTCGCCGGTGTCACTGCCGACCGCGCCGGTGATGCCGTTGGAGATGCCGCCCGCGAACATGTCGCCGGCGCTCGAGGCCACGGTCGGCGGGTTGCGCTGGCCGAAGCCGTAGAGCATCGAGATGCCGTAGGGGTTCCTGCCCAGCGTCCAGTCGACCTGGTCCTGCGCGAACGCGGCCCAGTCCGCCGGCAGGGTCGGGGAGACCTTGCGGCCCGCCACCGCCACCGCGGTGCTCAGGGACAGCAGCCGCGCGCTCTCGCCCTGCCACCAGTAGCCGGTCTCGTTCCTGTGGGGAATGAAGAAGCCTTCCAGCACCGGGCCGTCGGCCTTGCCATCCTTCGCGAGCTGGAACGACTGCCGCGCGTAGCCGAACGGATTGGAGACGCGCCGCGTGATGTCGACCTCGTGCTGCAGCGCCGCCTTGAGCACGGTGGTGGCGCGGGCGCGGCGGGCGTCGTCGGTCTCGATGTCGAGGTAGTGGCCGAGGCTCAACACCGGCAGGCCGGCCTCGACCGCGTGATAGTAGGGACGCGAGCCGCCGTCGCTGATGAAGCCGCCGTCGGCCGCCTGGCGCTGCATCAGGCTGTCCGCGCGCGTCCGCGCTGCGTCGAGGAAGCGCGCGTCCTTGGTCGCGTTGAACAGCTCCACCGCGGCCATCAGCGCGGTGTAGTCGTCGATGATGTTCTCGACGCCGTTGGCGGTGTACTGCGCGTTGAACTTCTGCAGATGGTCGAAGCCCTTGATCGCATCGGCGAGGTAGGTCTTCCCGTCGACGCTGCCATGCCGCCCCGACTGCTTCGCCAGCAGCGAGGCACGCGCCAGCGCGGCGATCGCCATGCCGCCGCCCGCGCGGTAGGCCGAGCGGTACAGCTTCGTGTAGCGCCCGTCGTCGCCCTCGTAGCCGACGACCATGCGCTCGGCGCCTTCGGCGCCCCATTTGTCGAAGACCGTCGTGTAGAAGTAGCCCTCGGCGTCGAGGATGCGGTGCAGGTAGTCCGCGCCCCAGAACGCCTCGTCCTGGGCGCGCTTGAGCAGCCCCGCGCGGCGGTACAGGTCCGCCGACGCGTCCGCCGTGTAGGCCAGCGCCCAGGCCGCCATCGACGTCTGCTGCGGGTTGAAGAAATTGGCGTAGCCGAGATGCGACAGGTACTTGCCGGTGTCGCCGCCGGCGTCCTTCCAGCCGCCGTGCACGTCGACAAAACGATCCGTCTCGAAGATGCGGATGCGCCGATCGCCCTTGCCGGTGTGGCGGCTGCGATGGAAATAGTCGAGCAGCTTGTCCGCCGTCGTCGCGAACAGCGCTCGCTCGCGCACCCGCACCGGCGCGGATGTCACGCGCTGGCCGTCGAGCGTCGCCTCGACGCGGTAGACGCCCGGCGCCTGCACCGCGGAGAAGTCCGCTTCGAAGTAGCGTTTGCCCGCGCCCCATGCGGAGAAGTCCGGCAGCGGCTTGAGATCGCCCTCGGCCACGGTCTTGCCGCCGGCCATCACGCGGTAGCGTCCGTTCGTGGCCGAGCCTGTCGACTCGACGATCGCGCGTTTCGGATCGGCCGGCGACAGCGCCACCTGATTCACCTGCACCAGCAGCGGATCGGCGGGGAGCCGGACGGAGACCGTGGTGATCTTCTCCGTCGCCTCGGCGGCGAGGGCGCCGGCGGGCGCGACCGACAAGGTCGAGAGGATCGCAAGGACCGCCGCCGTCGCGGCGGAGGCGATGACGGAGCGACGGGTCGCGGGCGTCCCGCGTGTGGAGGCGACAGGGGTCATGGGATCGATCATCGAGGCTGGGGACACAAAGGATGGCGCGTGGAAACGACAGGCGGCGGTGCGCCCGCCAGGACGCACCGCCGCCGCCGCTCAAGTCCGGAACCGGCGTTCCGGATACCGGGCCGGCATCAATTCCAGGCCATGTTCTTCGGCCACTTCACGCCCGAGGTCGGGCACTTGCCGGAGTTGTTCGGGTACTTGCTGTTGATGACGCTGTTCACCACGCTGACGTTGCTCATCGTCGGATCCTGCTTGTAGATGTCCAGCGCCATGCTGGCGCGCCAGCAGTTGCCCTTGTCGTCGCCCAGGCTGGACGACGAGAGCCAGCGGATGTACTGGTCCGTCAGGTAGGTGGCGAAGCAGGTCTCCGGCGTCATGCTGCCGCAGGCCGACTTGGACTGGGTGAACGCCGAGATGCTGCCGATGGAGCCCGTGTTCACCTGCACCTGGAAGGCCAGGCCGACCAGGTTGTACTGGCTGAAGCTGGTGAAGCCGATCTTCTTCAGCGCGTCCAGCACCGGCAGCAGCTTGTCGCTGTCGATGTGCGAGTAATGGCTCATCACGTACTGCGCCTGGCGGTTGTCGAAGTCCGACTGCAGCGCCTGGCAGATCTTGGTCAGCGCCGCCTTCTTCTTCGAGTTGGTCCGGGACAGGTTCGGATACGGGTCCAGGCGCGAGTCGTCCGCCTTCATGTCCGCCGCCGCGATGCCGGTGACCTGGACGCCCCAGTTCTTCATGTCGGTGTTGGTCGCACCGGTCTTGCCCAGCACGTAGGGCGCGTAGGCGTTCTTGAAGTAGTCCGGGAAGTCGCCCACCGTCGTCACGCCGACCGGGCCGAAGGTGTCGCCGCGGTAATCGGAGATGCCTTCGTTGTGCTCGTAGTCGACCTCGCAGTAACGCCAGGGTTCCGGGTCTTGATAGTTGGTGGTGCCGTTCTCCGGATAGGCATCCATGCTGAGCACGGCCTGCCACTGGTTGACCGTCAGCTTGCGGCCCTTGTCGAAGACGTTGCCGTAGACGCGCGAGTCGCCCACGGGGATGACGCCGGCCGCGGCCGCCGCCTTGGTGGCGGTGACCAGCGGCTGGCCGGTGGCCGTGAAGGTGTTGGTGTAGACCCAGCCGTCCTGCACGTAGACGCTGGGTTGGCCGTTCGCCGGGCCGGCTGCCTTGGTCTTGCCGGCCGCGACAGCCGCGGACGCGCCGCAGACGAGGGCCAGGACGGTGAGCGCCGCTTGCACGCCGATGCGGCGGACGCTGGGGGAACGAGATTGCATGGTGGTTGCCTCCGAAAACACGGGGGTAGGGGGCGTGGCCTGCGCCACGGGACGGGATTCCCGAGAGCCGCTGCCCACCACTCTCGCCAAGCCGGTCCTGCGCTCGGGGGCGTGGGTCGTTGCAGCCCATGGGCGGCGAATGTAGGCGGAAGATTTCACCGACGCAATAAATAAAACCACTGGATGTGTAAATTGATTTGTCAGCCGGCCCCGTGATGCTGTCGTGAAGCTGCGTCAGAATGGGGATACCCGAAGGACCATCCGCCAGCATGAGAACCACCAGTCGAGGGGCTACCCAGCAGTCGAGCGCACCGTACAACCGCCGCGTGGTGCTGGACTTCATCCGGCAGCACGGCGCGGCCTCGCGCAAGGACATCGCGGACCGGGTGTCGCTGAGCCCCCAGACGGTGGCCAACATCACCAACGACCTGGAAGCGATCGGCCTGATCGTCTCGAGGCGGCAGAAGGTCGACAAGTCGCGCGGCCAGCCGCCGATCGCGTTCGAGCTCAATCCGGCGGCGGGCAACGCGATCGGGATCAGCCTGGAGCCGGGCCGCGCCTCGGCCGCGCTGGTGAACCTGGTCGGCGAGATCCGCAGCCGCTGCGAGGTCGACATGGACACCAGCGACCGCCGCCAGATGCTGGCCGCGATGCTGCAGCTGGTCGCGCAGCTGCGCCGCGAATCGACCGAGCCGCTGTGGGGCATCGGCGTCGCGCTGCCGGGGCCGCTGGGTCACACGGACATCAGCTTCGTCGGCCCGACCGCGCTCGAGGGATGGAATGACCTGTCCGTGCTGGACGAGCTCGGCGAGGTCACGGGGCTCTCCGTGTTCTACCGCATCGACAGCGTGGCCGGCGCGCTGGGCGAGACGCTCTTCGGCGTCGCGCGCAACCTGGACAACTTCTTCTATCTGCACCTCGGCCTCGGCCTGGGCGGCGCGCTGGTCATCGGCCGCGCCGCCTATCCCGGGTCGAACGGCAACGCCACCGAAATCGGCCACGTGCCCATCGTGCCGGGCGGCACCCCGTGCTACTGCGGCAACCGCGGCTGCCTGGAGCGCTACGTCTCGATGCACTCGCTGGCCGAGGCGCTGGGCGTGTCCGACCACGACGTCTGGACGCTGGACCTCGCCAAGCGCCTCAAGGACCCGAAGGACAAGGCGCTGCACCAGTGGTGCCGCCAGGCCGCGGACCGGCTGCGCGACGCGGTCTGCATGATCGAGAACATGCTGGACCCGCATTCGATCGTCATCGGCGGTTCGGCGCCCAAGGTGCTGGTGGAGCACCTCGTGGCCCTCGCGCAGCCCTGGCACCGCTCGGTGCGCGGCGGCGTCGCGACGCCGGAGACGCGGCTGCTGCTGTCGGACCGCCAGGACGACAGCTCCATCCTCGGCGCCGCCGTGCTGCCGATCTACGAGATGCTGTCGCCGCGCCTGGAGACGCTGCAGCAGGACCGCCGCGGCGAGGCCGACGTGGCCGAGCTGCTGGGCCACCGCCCGTCCATACCTAAACGGGGGTAGGCCGATCGGACCGTGGGGCGTGCAAGACGGGATGAGGGTAAAGCCGCCTGGGGGAATCCCTTGATTACTTAAATCCAATGGATTTAATTATTGACGCTGTGTTCTGAGTGCTCCTACAGTCGGCGCCCATGGACACGGCACGACATCTTTCGCATCCCCCGCTCAGCATCGTCGGCGACGTCGGCGTCGACCTCGTGCTGGGCAGCCTGACCGAGTGGCCGCAACTCGGCACCGAACTCCTGATGCCGCGCAGCGAGCTGCGCCCGGGCGGTTCCGGCGCCAATGCGGCGCTGGCCGCGCGTCACATCGGACATCGCGCGCACCTCATCTCCGCCGTCGGCAACGACCATTTCGGCCAGTGGCTGGCGGAGCAGTTCGCCGGCATCGAGACGAGCCTGGAGATCTGCGACATCGAGACCACGGTCTCGGTCGGCCTGATGCACACCTGCGGCGAGCGCAACTTCTTCACCACGCAAGGGCACCTGCAGCGCGTGTCGGCCGAGCATGTGCTCGCGCACCTGCTGCCGACCGACGCGCCGGCCATCGCGCTGTTCACCGCGCCCTTCCTGCTCACCGATCTGCGACCCCGCTACGCGGCGCTGATGGCCGAGGCCGGACGCCGCGGCTACCGCGTCGCGCTGGACACCGGCTGGCCGCCGGAAGGCTGGGACCGGGCCGAGGTGATGAGCTGGCTGCCGCATTGCGATCACCTGCTGATCAATGAGCTCGAGGCGCAGAGCATCGCCGGCACCGACGACCTCGACAACGCGCTGACGCTGATCGGCGGCGCGATGAAGCCCGACGCGAGCCTCATCGTGAAGGTCGGCGCGCGCGGCGCGCTGGGCATCGAAGGCGGCCGGCGCGTCGAGCGCATCACCGAGCCCGCGGAGATCTTCGACACCATCGGCGCCGGCGACGCGTTCAACGCCGGCTACCTCGCCGCGCGCCTGCGCGGCGGCGATCTCGCCGAAGGCCTGGCCGCGGGCTGCCGCACCGCCGGCGCCATCCTGCCGCGCTTCCCGCGCAAGACCATCCGCGCCGGCGAGTTCGCCGGCTGCCTTCCCTCCACGGTTCTCGCCTGAGGAGTCGCCATGAAGCACCGCGCGCTGATCGTCGGCTACATCCTGGTCATCTGGTTCGTGATCTCCTTCGTCACCAACCTGATCGGGCCGCTGATGCCGATCATCATCCAGGACTTCCACCTGAGCCTGGGCCTGGCGGGTTTCCTGCCGTTCTCGTTCTTCCTCGCCTACGGGCTGGTGTCCATCCCCGGCGGGTTGCTGGTGGAACGCAAGGGCTCGCGCTTCACGATCCTGACGGCCTTCCTGCTGAACGGGATCGGCTCGCTCGCCATCGCGCTGTGGCCGAGCTACGCGACCGCCGTCGGTGGCCTCTTCGTGATCGGCCTGGGCATGGCGCTGCTGCAGGTCGTGATCAACCCGCTGATGCGCACCGCCGGTGGCGAGCCGCACTTCGCGTTCTTCTCGGTGATGGGCCAGCTCGTCTTCGGCCTGGCGTCGTTCCTGAGCCCGATGGCCTTCCAGCTGCTGATGGAGCGCCCGGATGCGGCCAAGGGCCTCGCGTGGGTGCCGTTCTACTGGATCTTCGTCGTCGGCTTCATCGCGCTGATCGTCGCCAACCAGACGCTGCCGCTGCCCGAGGTCCAGCTCAAGGACGACGAGCGCGCCGGCGGCTGGTCCGCCTATCGCGAGCTGCTCGCGCGCCGCGACGTCCGCCTGTTCTTCCTCGGCATCATGGCCTACGTCGGCACCGAGCAGACGCTGGCCAACTGGATGTCGCAGTTCCTCCAGACCTACCACGGCATCTCCGCCACCGGCGACGGCGCCGACGCGGTCGCGGGCTTCTGGGGGCTGATGTCGCTGGGTTGCCTGCTCGGACTCGGCCTGCTGAAGCTGCTCGACTCGCGTGTCGTGCTGGCCGGCTTCACCGTGCTGGCGATCGGCAGCGTGGCGCTCGCGCTCTTCGGCTCGGCCCATGTCGCGCAGATCGCCTTCCCGGCCTCCGGCTTCTTCCTGTCCGTGATGTTCTCGGTGGTGTTCTCGCTCGGGTTGAACTCGGTGCCTCACCACCACGGCGCGTTCTCCGGCGTGCTCTGCACCGGCATCCTCGGCGGCGCGGTCGTGCCGCTGCTGGTCGGCCTGCTGGGCGACGCCATCGGCCTGCGCGCCGCCATGTCCACCGTCTTCCTCACGCTCCTCTACATCCTGAGCGTGAGTGCCTGGGCGCGGCCGCTCGTCACCAACGACACCGTTCCGCTGTCCCGCCTGCTGTCCCGGTTCAAGCCCAGTCCCGGGGCCTGACCCGCTCTCCGTTCCGCCTCCCCCTTCCAGCCCCTTTGTCCCGTGCCACGGCCCCGTCGCCGGGACGGAGGCTGCCTGCCAGACCCATGGAGATCCCAGTGATGAGACCCAATCGAGCCGCCCTCCGAGCCGCCGTCCGAGCCGCCTTCCCCATCACCGCCACGGCCGCCGCCGTGAGCCTGCTGGCCGCCACGGCCTTCGCGCAGACGCAGGCGCCCGAGACCGTCCAGCCCAAGGCCGACAGCAAGGTGGAGGGCAAGCCGAACCCCCGCGAGATCTCGGAGAAGGAAAAGAACGAGCTCCCCGTGATCACCGTCAATGCGACGCGCGTGAGCTCCGGCCTGCTGCAGACGCCGGTGGCGGTGACGGCGCTGTCGCAGGAAGCGTTGACCCGCGAAGGCATCCACGATGTGCGCGGTCTCTCCGGCAAGGTGCCCAACCTGCAGATCTCGCAGGGCGCCGATTCGGGCGTGCAGATCAACATCCGCGGCGTGGGCTCGACCAACTTCACCGAGGTCGGCGATCCGGCCGTCGGCCTGCACGTGGGCGGTCTCTATTCGCCGCGGCCGCAAGGGGCCCTGGCGCTGATGTTCGACCTGGAGCAGGTCGAAGTGCTGCGCGGTCCGCAGGGCACGCTGTTCGGCCGGAACTCGACCGGCGGCAGCATCAACATCATCCCGGCCAAGCCCGAGTTCGGCTCGACCTACGGCACGGCGGAACTGGACCTCGGCAACTACCGCAAGCGCCAGCTGAACCTGGTGCAGAACATCGCGGTGAACGACACGATCGCGCTGCGTGCCACCGTGAGCACGATCAAGCGTGACGGCTGGATCAACCAGCAGCAGGACTTCACCGACGTCAACATGCCCGAGCACGGCTTCGTCGCCGACGGCATCCCCGACGTCGACCAGCGACGCAACGCGAAGGTGCCGCGCAGCCAGTACTACTACAACCGCGACGAATGGGCGGCCCGCATCGCCGGCCGCGTGAAGCTCACGAGCAACCTCGAATGGCTGGTGGCCTACGAGAAGTTCCAGAACAAGGGCGCCGGCGAGATCGCGATGAAGGACTGCGACATGGCCGCCGGCACCGACTTCGCGTGCCCCGGCGGCAAGTGGGACGTGAAGGTCAACGTGCCCGGCAAGACGGACATGTCCATCGACACCGTGCGCTCCAACCTGAACTGGCGGCTCAACGACCGGTCCACGATCGAGTACGGCTTCGCCTACGCGACGCAGAAGCGCTCGCAGCAGTCGGACGACGACGGCGGCTACTACCCGCTGTCGCGCCAGGTCACGGCGACCGTCCCGGTCGGACCGGACGGCGACTGGGGCACCTGGCCGATCCGCGACGAGACCTCGCTGACGCTGGGCTCGACCTACAAGTCGCAGGTGCACGAGCTGCAGTTCAAGCACCACACCGACACCGTGCAGCTGGTCACCGGCCTGTTCTGGATGCACGAGAAGAACGCGATCGACTACGCGCAGGAGCAGCTGGTCACCGCGCCTTTCGGCTTCCCGACCAGCCAGTACTACGCTCAGCCCGATCGGCAGATCGACGCCAAGGCCCTCTTTGCGCAGGCCGACTGGACCTTCCTGCCGACCTGGACCGCGACGGTGGGCGGCCGCATCAGCTTCGACAAGAAGACCGACAAGGGCGGCCGCGTCTACGGCAGCTTCGACGGCTCGACGCCGGCGTACTACAACGGCCTCTACGACCCGGGCACGCCCGGCACGCCGGGCTTCCGCCCGCACAACGGCCGCGACCTGACCGAGCAGATGGGCCCGTTCGCCGGTCCCGGCGCCTACGGCCTGTGGGGCGAACCCGCGGGCAACGACCACGGCGAGAGCTGGAAGAAGTTCACCTACCGCCTCGGCCTGCGCAAGCAGCTGACGCCGGCGGACATGGTCTACACCTCGCTGTCGACCGGCTACAAGGCCGGCGGCTTCGGCGACAAGGACGACCGCTGCGGCGGCAAGGAATGCGTCGACGGCCCGGCGGGTCCGCAGTACACCTTCTTCCCGTACAAGCCGGAGACGGTCACCAACTTCGAGCTTGGCTACAAGGGCCTGATGCTGGACAAGCGCCTGAGCCTGTCGGCGACCTTCTTCTACAGCCGCTACAAGGACATGCAGGTCACGGGCGACTTCTTTGCTTCCAAGGTCAAGCAGGTGGGCCCGTGCCCGGACGAGAACCCGACCTGCGACATCGTCACCAAGTGGCAGACGGTGAACGTTGGGGTCGTCGACATCCCCGGCCTGGAGCTGGAGGTCGACTACAAGCCGTGGGCCGGTGCGCGTCTCGGCGCCTTCTTCAGCTACATCAACAGCAAGATGAAGGACTACCCGTCCTTCAGCGACAGCTGGAACTGCGGCGTGCGCGCCGAGATGGGCGCGCCGGCCTGTCCCGACCCCTACACCGGTCCGATCCGCGAGAACGCCGGCCGCCAGATCTACGACATCACCGGCAACCATCTGCCGCTGTCGCCCAAGTACAGCTTCGGCATCAACTTCTCGCAGAGCTTCCGCTTCGGCGAGGGCTGGGAGCTGACGCCCTGGGTCAACCTGAAGTGGCAGGACAAGATGTACTTCACGCTGCGCAACCTGGACAACGCGCACATCTCCGACGGGCAGAAGGCCTTCGCGAAGGTGGACGCCAGCCTGAAGCTGCAGGCGCCCAAGGACTGGCACGCGGAGCTGTACGTGCTGAACGCGACCAACAAGATGACGAAGAACTCCGCGCAGGACGGCGGCGGTTTCGTGCGCGGCTACTGGAACGATCCGCGGACCTTCGGGATCCGGGTGGGGGTCGATTACTGATCTGCAAGCATCCGCGCCACCGCGTCCTTAACGAGTCCGCACAGCCACCGGCCTGCCGGGTCGGTCTGGGTCCGCGACCCCGACACCAGGTGGATCGGGAAGGCGGTGGCGTCGAGCTCCGCCGGCAGCTCCTGCAGCGCCACGCCGGGAGGCGCGAGACGCTCGGCGACGCGTCGCGCGAGCGTCGCCACGAGGTCCGTGCCTTGCACCACGCGAGGCAGCGCGGCCACGTGGGCGAAGGTGGCCACCACGCGCCGCCGCCGCCCCAGCCGGTTCAGCGCCGTGTCGATCACGCCGCGCGTGGAGCCGTCGTCGCTGGGCACGAACAGCGCATGCGGCAGGTCCGCGTAGGCGTCCAGCGTCATCGCCCGCCGTCGCTTGGGCGCGCGTGAGACATCGGTGACGCAGACGAAGTCCTCGTCGTACAGATGCTCGCTCGTCATGCGCTTGGGCGGCGCGAGATGGCCGCCGATCGCGAGGTCGACCTCGCCCTGGTCCAGTTGCGCGTAGATGGCGGCGCGGTCCAGCGCCGTGACGCGCAGGCTCAGGCCGGGCGCCTGTGAGCGCAGCAGCGCCATCAGGCTCGGCAGCAGCACGATGTCCACGTAGTCGCTGGCGGCGATCGTGAATCGGCGATCGCTGGCCTGCGCCGGATCGAAGGCGTCGGCGGAGGTCAGCGCCGCGCGGATCTGCGCCAGCGCCGCGCCGACGATCGGGCGCAATGCATCGGCCCGCGCGGTCGGCAGCATGCCCTGCGCGCTGCGCACGAACAGCGCGTCGCCGAACAGGTGCCGCAGCCGCGACAACGCATTGCTGACCGACGGCTGCGCACGGTGCAGCCGCTGTCCCGCGAGGCTGACGCTGCGCGTGTCGTAGAGGGCCTCGAAGGCCACGAGCAGGTTGAGGTCGACGTTCGACAGATTCATCAAACCAATATAACGAATACAAGGAATCCATTCGGAGAATCTGGTCGTGCTCCCTAGGATCGTCGCCATGACCACTTCCCGGGTGACGACGTGACCACCATCCTGCTGACCGGCATCGATCCCTTCAACGGCGAGACCATCAATCCTTCCTGGGAGGCGGTGAGGGCGCTCGACGGCGAGACCGTCGGATCGGCGCGCCTCGTCGCGCGGCAGCTGCCCTGCGTGATCGGCGAGGTCGGCGGCGCGCTCATCGCCGCGATCGAGGAAGTGAATCCTGACCTGGTGCTCTGCCTCGGTCAGGCCGGCGGACGCCCCGACGTCACGATCGAACGCGTCGCCATCAACATCGTGGATGCGCGCATCCCCGACAACGCCGGCCTGCAGCCGGTCGACGAGCCCGTGGTGGCCGGCGGACCGGCCGCCTACTTCTCGACGCTGCCGATCAAGGCGCTGGTGGCCGCGCTCCATGGCGCGGGGATTCCCGCCTCGGTGTCGGAGTCGGCGGGGACCTACAACTGCAACGCGATCTTCTACGCGCTGTCCCACCACATCGCGACGCGACGCCCCGGTCTTCGCGGCGGATTCATTCACGTGCCTTTTCTGCCGGAACAGGCCGTCCGCCACCGCGGCGCGCCCAGCATGACGCGCGAGATGCTGAGCGAAGCGGTGCGCGTCATGGTCGCGACCGCGCTGACGACGACGCAGGACGTGAAGCTCGGCTTCGGCAGCGAGCATTGACATGGCGTTGCGGCATCGATGCGTGACCGCGGCGGGACTGCGCTGGCACCTGGTCGAGGACGGCGGGGAGCGCCGCCCGAGCGAGGACGGCGAGGACGGCGAGGAGGGCGGAGTTGGCGGCGCGCCGCCGATCGTGCTGCTCGCCGGATTCCCCCAGAGCTGGTATGCGTGGCGGCGCGTGATGCCGATGCTGGCCGCCGCGGGCCATCGCGTCGTCGCCGTGGATCTGCCGGGGCAGGGCGACTCCGACAAGCCCGACGGTGGCTACGACGCCCGCACGACAGGCGATCGGCTGAGCGCGCTGCTCGACACGCTGGGCCTGGACCGCGTCGCGCTCGTGGGCCATGACATCGGTGCGTGGATGGCCTATCCGTTCGCGGCGCGCCATCCGGAGGCGGTGACGCATCTGGCGCTGCTCGACGCCAACATTCCCGGCGTGACGCTGGCGGAACGGTTCGAGCTCGGACCCGACAACTGGAAGCGTTGGCACTTCCTGTTCAACACGGTGCCGGACCTGCCGGAAGCGCTGCTCAAGGACCGGGAGCGCGTGCTGATCGAATGGTTCTTCGCCCGCAAGACGGCCAACGCGCCGGCGGTCTTCGATCGCGCCGACATCGACGAGTACGAACGCGTCTACCGTCAGCCGGGCGGACTGCGCGGCATGCTCGGCTACTACCGCGCGGCGATCGCGGATGCCGCGGCGAACCGCGCGCTGGCCGACACGCCGATGCGGATGCCGGTGCTGGCGCTCGGCGGCGACGTCGGCAGCGCGCCGGACCTGTTCGACGCCATGCGCGGGCGCGCTGAACGCCTGCAGGGCGGCGTGCTGAGCGACTGCGGGCATTACCTGCCCGAGGAGCAACCCGACGTCGTGACGGAGCACCTGTTGCGATTGCTTGCCATGTCGTGAGGCTGCGGCGGTCGCGAGGGACGCGACCGCCGCTGCGAGTTTTCTACACTCCGAGCCGATGCAGCAAACGCAAGGCAAGGGATGACCCCCACCGCTCGGAAGTTCTCGAAGGTCGCGCTCGTCGCGGCGGTCCTGGTGCTCGCCGCCTACTGGTACTGGTCGCCGTGGCTGGCGATCCACCAGATGAGGAACGCCGCGAAGGCCGGCGATGCCGCGGCGTTCAACGAACACGTCGACTATCCGCTGCTGCGCGAGAGCCTGAAGGGGCAGCTGGGCGCGGCCATCGGCGCCAAGGCGAACGCGCGGTCGGAGTCCGGCAGCGACATCGCCAAGGCCGGGGCCGCATTGGGTTCGCTGTTCGCCACGGCGATGACCGACCGCCTGGTGGAGGCGTTCGTGCGGCCGGAGTCGGTCATGCGGATCATGCAGGAGGGCAAGCTGATGCCACGGCACGATCCCCGTGCGAAGACGCCTGGGGATACGCCGTCCGACGAGGAAGGTGGCGAGGCCGATGGCGGCACGGCGTCCCCGAAGCGCGAACCCGTCTGGACGACCGAGCGGCAGGGCGTCGACACCTTCATCCTCTACGCCCGCCGCGCCGGTCAGGCCGAGGACCGCCGCACCGGGCTCGTCCTCCAGCGGCGGGGATTCGCATCCTGGGTGCTGACGGAGATCCGGTTGCCGGCGTTTTGAGGGCCCCGCGTGCCGCGTGGTTATCGATCTTCCTGCGACGGATAGCGCCGACGTAGTTCCTCCACGGAGGCCGAGATCAATTGATCGAGCGCTACCACGTCGATGTCTGTGAGCTTTTTCAGATACAGGCAGCCCTTGCCGGACCTATGTGCCCCGAGTCTCAACAACGCGTCCGAGCCGTCCCAATCCGGCGCCAGGTAGAGGGCGAACTCCTTGCCTCGCACGGCGAAGCCCGCGAGGCTGGCCACTCCCGATCGGCCGGAGGCGTAGGTGTAGCGGTAGCTGCCGAATCCCACGATGCTTGAGCCCCACATCGCCGCTGGTTCTCCGGTGATGGCAGACAGCAGCTGGATCAGGCGTTTCGCGTCATCGAGCTGTTCCGGGGTCGCCTTGGCGTGGAGGTAGTCTTGCACCGCAGCAGGCAGGGGCAACGTGTTCGCGTCGGACTTCATGGCACCCCCTTGCAGTCGCTGATCGGGCTTCGGAAATGTACCCGCGTGCGTTTCCTGTCGCGAAGCCAAAGACCGAACCGGTCCCCGGGATCGGTTAGTCTGAGTCCGACAACCGGAATGCGGAGGGTGCGTGTATGAGGTCATCCGCGAATCCTCGCCACAAGTCCATCAACACCCGCCGAAGGCCATGAGCGACCTTGACAACAAGGCCGGATCGGCCGCGCCGCGTTGCCTGCTGGTCGGGGGATCCTATCTGGCCAAAGGGCGCCTGAAGCAGTCGAGCGCCGCAGCGCTGGCCGCTCGAAATGGACTGGAAGTTCGATTGATCGAGGCGGGGTATCTCGACGGTGCGCCGTTCCGCACCGTCAGCTTGATCCTGAGGTACGGCGACAAAGAGGATCTGAACCCCGACATTGGTAGTGTCGATGAGGTGCATTCCGAATTACCGGTGACGGTGATGCTCGATCTGGCGGCGCTGAGAGCGTTGGACCTCGATGCATTGACTGCCAAGTTCACACAGGTGATGGCTGACATCTTGATCGATGTGGCAGTGAATTTCGATCTTCCCTACGCCTTTTTGGAGGCGTACGCCTCGGACTGAATGACATCCGACGCCGACGACGATTTTGACGCGATCGACAGGTCATGCCTGGAGATCCGGCTGCGCGCCTTCTAAGGGGCGGCGTGGCGACTCTCTCACCGCGCCTCTTCACAGGGCCATGACGCGATCCTTGCCAGAATGGGCCATGGAAAAACTCTTGAAGCTGTTCAAGACCCATCGCGCCGTGATCGTCGGCGCCTTGGGATTGCTGCTGTTCGTGAGCAACCCGGAGCTGCGTGCGCTGATCATGCTGGCGGATGCCGTCGGCGCTGGCGTCCTCCTGCTGGCGATGAGCGGCTATCTGAAGCTCGTGTGGCATACCGTCGTCGTCGACGCCCCTGACGTGGCCCGGAACTTCTGGCATGTCGCTTTCCGGTGTCTCCAGGGACTGGCCATGGGCCGGAACATCTCGACGATGGGGATGCATGTGACGACCCAGTGCCGAGGTGTCCTGGCGCTGAGACGTGCCGCTTGAACGGTACGCCACGCCCGACCCCCATGCCATCGACCCTGCGCATGCATACCTACGACCCCACCGCGCCCAACCTTCCCCACAACCCGTTCAACGCCATCGTCGGCCCTCGGCCCATCGGATGGATGTCCACGAAGAGCCGGGCCGGTGTCGTGAACCTGGCGCCCTACAGCTTCTTCACCGCGCTGAACTACACGCCGCCGATCATCGGGTTCTCCAGCATCGGTCGGAAGGACTCGCTGAGGAACATCGAGGAGACCGGCGAGTTCGTCTGGAACCTGGCCACGCGGGAGCTGGCCGAGGCGATGAACGCGACGTGCGCGCGGGTTCCCCATGGCATCAACGAGTTCGGGCTCGGGAATCTGACCGAGGTCGCGTCCGTCAAGGTCGGGCCGCCCCGCGTCGGAGAGAGTCCTGTCGCGTTCGAGTGCAAGGTCTCACAGATCATCCAGTTGAAGTCCAAGGACGATGAGCCCGTCGACACCTGGATGATCCTGGGTCAGGTCTTGCTCATGCACATCGCGCCGGACCTGTTGAAGGACGGCCTGTTCGATACCGCCGCGGCGCGGATCATCCTTCGGGCCGGTGGCCCGGGTGACTATTTCGAGCTGGGGGACAAGTTCTTCATGGCCCGGCCCGACTGAGCCGTGTCCACGGGCCGTCGAGGGGCCCCTGCGTACAAACCCCGGGACGCTGAGCTTCCCGACGGGGGCTGCGACCTTGCATTCCGAGGTATGTTGCGCGGTTTGACGTCGTCCACCTCCCTTCCTCGGACCCCGACATGCGCGACCCACGCCCCACGATCCTTCACACGATCGTCCCGATGACCATCGCGTTCGTGCTTTCGATGGCGGGGATCGCGACTGCCGTGGCGGCCTCTCCCGCCCCCGCACACGCGCCCGAACGCCTCTCGCTCGAGGCGCTTCTGAAGAGCCCGCCGCTGGACCAGCTCCACCACACCGCCTGGGGGGCTCGGGAAGGCGTGTTCGGACCGGTCTACGGACTGGCCCAGACCACCGACGGCTACCTCTGGCTGGGCAGCGATCGGGGTTTGATGCGCTTCGACGGGGAACGCTTCGAACCGTTCACGGCGATCGCCGGGGAGGCGCTCCAGGGCGGCGGCATCCTGACTCTCTTCGCGACGCCCGACAACGGCTTGTGGATCGGCTTCCTGAACGGGGGCTGGCGCTGGTCCGGGACGGGCATGTGGTGCTCGAGGAAGCCCCCAAGCCGGGCGGCTTCCAGGGCTCGACGCGCGGGTTCGCGATGGAGAAGGACGGGACCGTCTGGGTCGCCAGTTCGCGCGGGCTCTTCGAGCGTGCCGGCGACCACTGGCAGCGCATGGGCAAGGACGAGGGCTGCCCGGATTCGGGTCCGGGCCTCTACACGGGCAGCGTGCACGTCGATCCCGACGGCAACGTCTGGGCCAACGTGGGGCATCGTCTCCTGGTGAGAGCCGCCGGCCAGCAGCGTTTCGTCGAGCTGGTCCTGCCCGAGAAGACGGTCGACTACGTGACCATGGATCCCGCCGGACGGATGTGGGCTGAAACGCAGCCCAATACCCGCGAGAAGTCGCGCATGCGCTACTACCGGCTGCCACGCCCCCAGGTGCCGGGCGACCGCCTGGACGACGGACACCCGGTTCCCCAGAGCCTGTACATGCCGATCTTCGATCGGGATGGCCACCTCTGGTACGGCGCCGTCGACGGCGTCACGCGGGAGCGTCTGCCGTCGCAGGCGCCGCCGGCGTCGAGGGCGGTGTCGTCCGAGGCGGAGGCGCAGCCGCCGATTCCGCTGGTCCCCTTGTCGCCCACCGCGAATCCGGCCGCGCCGCGCGACACCCGATCGTTCCAGTTTGCCCAGCCCGCGGTGCAGCGTCTGACCCGGAACCAGCATCTCAGCGGCGACGAGGTGCTGCGCATCCTGGAGGACAGGGAAGGCAGCATCTGGGTGGCCACGAACGGCGGGATCGACCGGCTGCGGCGCACGCGGGTCTCCACCTTCCAGTTCCCGGTCGGCATGTCGACGCCGGCCATGGCCAACGGCCGCAACGGCGATCTCTGGTTCGTGTCGCGCAACGGCATCTTCCAGCTGCCGATGGACGGCAAGGCCGCCGACCTGGTGAGTTACCCCGTGCCCACGCCCTCCATGACCCGAGTCGCCGTCGATCATGCGGGCACGGTGTGGCTCGGCGACGGCAACGGCTTGTCCCGGCTCGGGCCTGACGGCCACCCCATCGATGAGCGGCGGGGCCAGTTTCCCGATTGGCGGGGCACCTTGCTGGAAATTGCCGAGGAACGTTCGGGCGCGCTCTGGGTGTCGTCCCAGGTGCTGGGGCTGTTGCGTCGTTTCCCCGACGGCCGCTGGGAGCGGCTGGAGGGCAAGAAGGGTTTCCCGGACCGGTCCCACGTCACCGTCGCGACCATGGACGGACAGGGGCGGTCCTGGCTCGGTTATTCGGAAGGGATCCTGCTCCGCGTCGAGGACGATGACCGTATCACGCGTTTCACGGAGAAGGACGGGCTGCGTGTCGGCGCGGTGCTGGCGCTGGCCGCGGGCCAGACGCATGTCTGGATCGCCGGGAGACGCGGCCTGCAACGGCTCGACGAGGCCGGCTTCCATGAGCTGCGGGCGGTGTCGGCGGACGCCTTCAACGGCGTGAGCGGCCTGGTGGAGACGGCGCAAGGGGATCTCTGGCTCAACGGGGCCGAAGGCATCACCCGCATCGACGGTGCCGATGTGCGGCGGGCCCTCGCCGATCCCGGCTATCGCGTCCCGGTCACGACGCTGGATACGTCGGACGGGCTGCCCGGCCGCGCGGAAACCATGTGGCCGCTGCGCACGGCCTTGCAGACGCCGGATGGGCGGCTGTGGTTCACGGTCCCCAGTGCTGTCGTCGTCGTGGATCCCGCAGCCCGGACGGGGGCGGCGGCGCCGCCGGTCATCGACATCCAGCGGGTGTCGACCAACGGCGTTCGCGTACCGCCGGGACAGGACGGTCGGGTCGTGCCGGCGGCCGGGACCCGGGATCTGCAGATCGACTACACCTCGATGTCGCTGGCCATGCCGGAGCGGACCCGGTTCAAGTACCGGCTGCGGGGCCTGGAGACCGACTGGCATGAGGCCGAGTCGCGACGCCAGGCCTTCTATTCCAATCTCGGGCCGGGCCACTACGTCTTCGAGGTCCTGGCCACGAATGCGGATGGCGTCTGGAGCAGGAAGCCGGCGACCCTGGTCGTCGAGATCCCGCCCACCTTCATCCAGTCGACGGTCTTCCGCATCCTGTGCGCCGTGCTGGTACTGGCGCTGGCCGCCTTCCTCGTCCTGATGCGCCTCCGGCAGTTGGAGGCGCGGGCCGCCGAACGCTATCGCGCCCGCCTGGAGGAGCGCACCCGCATCGCCCAGGATCTGCATGACACGCTGCTCCAGGGCTTCCAGGGCCTGGTCCTGCGTTTTCAGCGCGTGGCATGGGGCATTCCGGAAAGCCTGCCCGCGCGGGCGGAAATGGAGCGGGTGCTGGATCGTGCGGACGAGATCGTGGTCGACGGTCGTTATCGCGTCACCGACCTGCGCCAGGCGCCACCGGGTTCGCTGCCCTTGGAGCAGACGCTCGAATCGCTTGGCAACGACCTGGCCAGCTTCCATGACGCGACCTTCCATCTCGCCGTGGACGGGGGCCCCGTCCGCTCGATGCCGGCGTCTGTGCCGAGCTGGCCCTGGTGGCCCGGGAAGGGCTGTTCAATGCCTTCCAGCATTCGAAGGCGACCCGCATCAGCGTTCACCTCAGCTACGGCGTGCCCCAGTTCTCATTGCGCATCGCGGACGACGGCGTGGGGGTTCCGCCCCAGTTGCAGGCTGATGGACAGCGCCCGGGTCATTGGGGGCTCAGCGGCATGCGGGATCGCGTCACGCGCGTGGGCGGCAGTTTCCAGTTGCGCAGCGCACCGGACGAAGGCACGGAGGTCCTGGTCAGCGTGCCGGCGGTTCATGCCTACCCTCGCGCCGGCGAGCGGCCGGCCTTCACGTCGCTTCAGCGCTGGATCAGGGCACTCCTGGGCCGTGTGACGCCGAAACCCGGCTGACGCCGACACCTCGCCGGGCCTGGACTTCAGTTCTGCGGACATCGCTTCGCATCGGCTGACGTCCGGCACGCCAGGCTCGCTAGGTTGGGAAGATGAGAGTCAATTCCCCCAACGGCGGACCGGGCGCCACCCCCGGCGCCGATGCCTGGTCGTCGTCCGTCGACAAGTCCTCGTCGACCGGCGGTGTGCGTTCGCCGGGCGCTTCCACCGACAACGCGGCCGGCGGCTTGCGGGAACGGCGTCCACCCACGGCGGCGGGCTCGCGCACCGCGGTCGCACCGCGTGGCGCCACGCTGCCGGGCATCAAGGCGATGATGCCGGCCGCGGCATCGCCCGAGCTCCATCCGGCGGCCCTGCGCGGCTCGCAGCTGCCGACCTTCGAGTCGAAGACCGCCGACCTGCCCGAGCAGCGCCTGAAGGCCAACGATGCGCTGCGCGACAAGCTCGACGCCGGCATGTTCCCGTACCAGCGCATCGCCAAGGGCAACTACCAGCCGAGCGATGCGCTGTCCTCCGCCGTGGCCGACAAGGTCTGGAGCGCCGCTGATCGTGCCGGCCAGCCGGGGCAGAAGGGCCTGCTCCCGTCGAACCAGGTCGAGCGGCCGACCGGCACGCTCGTCGACAACAAGAGCGGACTCGTCGTGTCCGTGCTGGTGAACCACAAGGACAAGGACATCGCCGCGGTCTTCGGCGGCACGACCTCGGGCCGCGTGGCTGGATCGCCGTTGCGGCTCGCGCTGGGCAATGCCGAGATGGCGGTGCCGCAATGGACCGCCAATGCGCGGACCGCGCTCGGCCTGCCGACGAAGAGCCACGACCAGGCGCAGCGCGTCGTCGGCGCGCTGAAGGAACTGCAGCAGACGCCGCAGTTCAGCAACCTGTCCGGGTACTCGGTGTCGACGATGGGGCACTCGAAAGGCGGCGGGGAAGCGGCGTCCTCGGGCATCGCCAACTACTCGATGGCCGCGCCGGTGACGGTCACCGGGCTGTCGTCGGCGCCGCTCAACGATTCGCAGCTGCGCAAGTACGCCAAGCTCGGGATCGACGTGGCCGATGCGGAGCAGCACATCAACGTCTACTCGGTGAAGCTGGACGTGGTGCCCAACCTCGGCCACCTGATGCGCGGCGTGGGCGCGACCGTCGTCGGGACGGAGCACTTCTTCTCAGGCGGTCTGGCCGATCCGCTGACGCGCCACGTGAAGAGCGATCAGCTCATCCGCGCGCAGCTGGCGCGGCAGGACGAAGCGATCCGCTGATCAGGCCCTCAGGGGGATGTTGATTATCAGATTTGGCATTTTCAGATCTGACCTGGGCCATCACGGCTCCAGGAAGTGAAGCGCCAAAAAATGGCCCGGCCACTCTCGTGGTCGGGCGCAATCGACTTTCGTCGACCCCGCTCAGGGAGGAAAAGCGGGGACGAGGACACCGCGAGGAAGCGGCATCAACGTGATACGAATTATGCATTTTTATCACTTCTGGTAAAGCAGGCAAAAGCACCAACGCGGCGTCAGCAAAACACCTACAGGCGCCGAGCGCGGCGCGAGCGTGCCGTCAAGCGCATGAATGCAGCGCCCAGACCCGCGATCACCAGTGCACCCGTGCCCGGCTCGGGCAGGTTGTTGCCGGGCCCGTCCGGGTCCACCGGCGACAACGCGAGGGTGCCGGCATACGTGGCGATGGCATCGCTGTTGATGCCGGACGCGATGATGGAATAGCTGCCCGGGCTGAGCAGCGGGGTGGCGAGTGTCCAGATCTCGAACGGGTCGCGAGTGAATTCCGCCGCCATCAGGTCGCCGAACGGTCCGCGCAGCAGCACGCTGGTGAAGTCAATGTCCTGGCTGCCGCCGACCGCGGACGACAGCATCAGCTTCACGGCCTGCGGATGGACGATCGAGAACGTGAAGACATTCGAGAACGCGCCGGCGTTGGGCGTGCTGACGAACCCGGCGCTGCCGGCGCTGAGATCCAGCGGACCGCCGTTGCCCGACGGGGACGCGCTGCTGCTGCCCGCCAGCGCGATGGTGCCGACGAAGGTCGCCGGGGCGGCGCTGTTCGTGCCGCTGGCCGTGAGCGTGTAGCTGCCGGGGGCCAGGGCGGCATTGCTGATGACGTGGCCGGAGAAGGGGTCGGGGCTGAACGCGGTGGCGTTGATCGGACCCGAGGGGCCGTTCAGCACGATGCTGGAGAAGTCGATGCGATGGTCGCCGTTGGCCACCGACGCCAGCAGGATGTTGACCGTGGTCGGCGAGACCAGCGAGAAGGTGTAGGACTCGGAAAAGCCGCCCGCGCCGGGCGTGCCGATGAATCCCCCGGTGCCGGAGGACAGATCGACGGGATCGGCGGCGGCCGGTGTACCGATGAGCCCGAGGACGGCGGCGGCAAGGGCGATGGCGGGAAGAGCACTCATGACGGGATCTCCTGGTTGCTCTTCGTTGAACGAGATCTCGGGCCGGAACGGGACACGGCGGTGGGGATGCCGGGTCGGTCGTAGGAGGGACACAGGCCTTCCCCTATCCTGTGTCGATCTCACCCGTCGCCATTCGTCGTGTCACGTGCGGCCACGAGCCGCGCCATCAACCGGAGAACCGCAATGAACTACGTGGATGGATATGTGATCGCCGTGCCGACCGCCAAGCGGGAGGCCTATCGCCAGCTGGCGCAGGACGTGTCGGCCGTGTTCAAGGACCATGGCGCGCTCAGCGTCGTCGAGTGCTGGGGCGACGACGTGCCGGAGGGCAAGGTGACGTCGTTCCCGATGGCCGTGCAGCGCAAGCCAGACGAGACGGTGGTCTTCTCGTGGATCGTCTGGCCGTCGCGCCAGGTGCGCGACGAAGGGATGAAGAAGTCGATGGAAGACCCGCGCATGGACCACGATCCGAAGAACATGCCCTTCGACGGGCAGCGCATGATCTTCGGCGGCTTCGAAGTCATCGTCGACGCCTGAACGGGGCGATCGTTCCCTGCGGTCGGGCCTCACCACGTCGGCCGCGTGGTCTGGCCGGATCCGCGCTCAACCCGGCGCCGGAATCGCCGATATTGAAGGAATGAACATCACCAACACCCCCAGCGTCGCCGCAGCAGTCAGCAATGCGTCCAGCAGCACGCCAGGCACGGTCGGCAATGCCGCCAGCCTGTTGGTGCTCCGCAAAGCCATGGATGTCCAGGAATCCGGCGCGGCCGCGCTGCTGGCGGCCCTGCCGCAGCCGCCCGCCCTGGCCACCGAGGGCAATCTCGGGCGCAACCTCAACACCTACGCCTGAGCCGGCCGCCGGTCTTCACAGACCGGGGCGGTCACTCCTGCCAGAACCAGCCGCGGTCACTTGCCCGCTGCTGCCGCTGCCGCGCGCAGCTTGTCCTTCTTGCTCGGCCGTCGGCCCTTGACGCCGCCGGTGGCGGCTTCAGGCGTGGCGACCTCGGTCGGTTCGAATCCCGCGATCCGCTCGCGTTCGACGCGACGTCCCTGGCGCTTCTCGATCAGGCGGAAGTGCGATTCCGTCGCCGCGCTGATGAAGCTCACCGCCAGGCCGCTCGCGCCGGCGCGCGCCGTGCGGCCGATGCGGTGCGTGTAGTCGTCCGCGGCCCGCGGCAGGTCGTAGTTCACCACCACCGGCAGCCGCGCGATGTCGATGCCGCGCGCGCCCAGGTCGGTGGCGACCAGCACGCGGATCCGGCCCGCCTTGAAGTCGGCCAGCGTGCGCGTGCGCGCGCCCTGGCTCGCGTCGCCGTGGAAGGCCGCGGCCTCGAGGCCGTTGCGGCGCAGCTTGTCGGCCACGTGGTCGCAGGCATACCGCGTCGCGACGAAGACCAGGACCCGCGTCCACTGGCCTTGCTCGATCATGTGGCGCAGCAGCGGCGTGCGCTTCGCCGCGTCGACCTCGACCGCGTGTTCCTCGATCTGGCCTTCGGTCGCCGGCTCGCCGGTGACCTCGATCCGCACCGGGTCGTGCAGCAACTGGTCGGCCAGCGCCTGCACCGCTGCCGGGAAGGTGGCGGAGAACAGCAGGTTCTGCCGGCGCTTGGGCAGCAGCGCCAGCACCCGCGACAGTTCGTCGGCGAAGCCGGCATCGAGCAGCCGATCGGCCTCGTCCAGCACCAGGCACTCGACATCGGAGAGCCTGAGCGCGTTCTTCTCGATGATGTCCAGCAGCCGTCCCGGCGTCGCGACGACGACGTCCGCGCCGCCGCGCAGCGCCATCATCTGCGGATTGATCGACACGCCGCCGTAGAGCACCGAGACCTTCAGCGGCTCGTCGAGGAAACGTCCGGCCTGGATCACCGTCTCGCCGACCTGGGCGGCGAGCTCGCGCGTGGGCACCAGCACCAGTGCCTGCGTCCGGCGCAGCGCGGGCCGCACGCGGGCGTCGATGCGATGCAGCATCGGGAAGACGAAGGCCGCCGTCTTGCCCGAGCCGGTCGCCGCGGAGCCCAGCAGGTCGCGGCCTTCGATGATCGGCGGCATCGCGGCCGCCTGGATGGGCGTCGGGATTTCAAAGCCGAGTTCGTCGGCAGCGCGCACGAGGCGCGGTGACAGGCCCAGCGCGGCGAAGCTGTCCGGGACCGAGCGCTCTTCGGCGCTCACAGCAGACGCACCTTCACCGACTTGCCCTTGACCTTGCCGGCGTTGAGCTTGCGCAGCGCCTGGTCGGCGATGCCGCGTTCGACGGCGACGTAGGTCGAGAACTCGTTGACGTTGATCTTGCCGATCTGCGCGCTCTCGAAACCGAGGTCCTTGGTCAGCGCGCCCAGCACGTCGCCCGGACGGATCTTCTCCTTGCGGCCGCCCAGGATCTGCAGCGTGACCATCGGCGGATGCAGCGGCTCGGCGCCGGGCCCGGTGGTGAGCTCGGTCAGCGGATGCCAGGGCGTGACGCTGCCCTGCATCTGGTCGATGCGGCCGACGCGCCCCATTTCATCGAGGCTCGCGAGGCTGAAGGCCCAGCCCTCCTCATCGGCGCGGCCGGTGCGGCCGACGCGGTGCACATGCACCTCGGGGTCAGGCGTGATGTCGACGTTGATGACCGCCTCGAGCTGCGCGATGTCCAGCCCGCGTGCCGCCACGTCGGTGGCCACCAGCACGCTGCAGCTGCGGTTGGCGAATTGCACCAGCACCTGGTCGCGGTCGCGCTGGTCCAGGTCGCCGTGCAGTTCCAGCGCGACGAGGCCTTCGGCCTGCAGCACGGCGACGAGATCGCGGCACTGCTGCTTGGTGTTGCAGAACGCCAGCGTGCTGGCGGGGCGGAAGTGGTTGAGCAGCAGGCCGACGGCGTGCAGGCGCTCGTTCTCCTTGACCTCGTAGAAGCGCTGGCGGATCTTGCCGGCCGCGTGCTTCTCCTTGAGCGTCACCTCCTGCGGCGCGCGCATGAACCGCGTCGCGATGGACTTCACGCCGTCCGGATAGGTGGCGGAGAACAGCAGCGTCTGGCGCGTCTTCGGGCAGTTGGCGATCACCTGCGCGATGTCCTCGGCGAAGCCCATGTCCAGCATGCGGTCGGCCTCGTCGAGCACCAGCGTGTTCAGCGCCTCCAGCGTCAGCGTCTCGCGCTGCAGGTGGTCCAGGATGCGACCCGGCGTGCCGACGACGATGTGCGCGCCGTGGGACAGGCTGGCCAGCTGGTTGCGGATCGGCGCGCCGCCGCACAGCGTCAGGATCTTGATGTTGTCCTCGGCGCGCGCCAGGCGGCGGATCTCCTGCGTGACCTGCTCGGCGAGCTCGCGCGTCGGACACAGCACCAGCGCCTGCACGGCGAAGCGGCGCGGATTCAGGTTGGTCAGCAGCGGCAGCGAGAACGCGGCGGTCTTGCCGCTGCCCGTCTTGGCCTGCGCGATCAGGTCCTTGCCGGCCAGCGCCAGCGGCAGGCTGGCGGCCTGGATCGGCGTCATCGAGAGGTAGCCGAGCTGCTGCAGGTTCGCCCGCATCGCGGGCGGCAGGGGCAGGGTGTCGAAGGAGGTGGCGCTAGGCGCCGCCGGCGGCTGCGAGGCAGCAGGTGCCGCGGCAGCGGCGCCGGTGGGATCGGTGCGGGTCATGCACGATTGTCGCCCAGCGGGTGTGCCATGAAGAAACACAGCATCTGGTCGCTGGCATCGGGGCCCAGCCAGTCGGTGTAGGAGCCGCTCTGGTCGCCGCCGGACCAGCCGTGTCCGCCGCCCTCGATCAGCCAGAGTTCGGCGTGCACGCGCCCCTTCGGGGTCACGTGCGTGCGGCGGGTGTAGGCCCGCGTGCCTTCCCGGCCGTTCTCGATGCGCTGGACACCGGCCACGCCGGAGGTGGCATCGGCGTAGACCTGCTCGCCGTTGAGCGGGTGGACCGTCATGTCGCGTGTGCCGTGGAAGACGATGGTCGGCGTGGGCCCGTCCGCTTTGCCCGTCGCCTCGATCGACGCGTCGGTCGTCGCACCGTCCGCGGGCAACCGCGTGGGCTGTCCGCTGCGCATCATCGCCATCGCACCGTTCGCGTCGTCGACGGCGCCATGCGGCAGGCCGGAATGCACGCCGACGGCGGCGAAGAGTTCGGGATAGGCGCGCCCGAGGATGACCGCCATCGCACCGCCCGCCGAGAGGCCCGCGATGTAGACGCGGCTCGCATCGACGCGGTGGGTGGCCATGATCTCGCGCGTCAGGCCGGCGATCAGCGCGGGTTCGCCGCGGCCGCGCTCCTGGTGGTTGCTCTTGAACCAGTTCCAGCAGCCTTGCGGATTGGCCTGCGTCGACTGCGCCGGGTAGAGCACCAGCCAGCCGTTGCGATGCGCCATCTCGTTCATGCGGGTGCCGACGGCGAAGTCGTCGGGCGTCTGTCCGCAGCCATGCAGCATCACCAGCAACGGACGCGGTTCGTCGCTGTCGCCCGGCGGGACGTAGAGCTGATAGTCGATGGAAGCGCGGCCTTGCACGGAAGTGCTGCGGAGGAACGGGTCTGCGAGCGTGCCGCTCTGGGTGTCGAGCGGGAGGTCGATGAGCATTCGAAGGCCGATGGCGCCGAGGACGCGTATGTCAGTGCGCCGATTGAAGCACGGATCCCGGATCGGCTTCATGAATGTTTGCGAGACCCCTCCGTCCTCCCTCCCATCGCTCCTTTCCCCTCTGGCGGCTCCGGACGCTCAGCCGAAGACCGGTTGCACCAGCGCCACAACCTGCGCCGGATCGGCGACGCCGCTGGCCGGCATGCCGCGGGCCGACTGGACCCGCGCCAGCGATTTCGAGGACTGGTCGCCGAACACGCCGTCGGCCTTCACCGGCTCCCCGGCGTCGGAGAGCGCCAGCTGCAACAGGCGCACGTCCAGGCCGCGCGTCAACGGCGAGGTGACCGCCACGGGCCGCGTGCCGGGCGTCGGGCCGGCATAGCATCCGGGCGGCGGCTCGGACAGCGTCGCGGTGGAGATCTCCAGCCCGCGCACGACCAGCGGCAACGCCAGGCCCCAGCGGTCCTGGTCGATCAGGCGCTGGAAGGCGTCCATGCGATAGACGGTGGCCCGCAGGTCGTCGCGCGTGCTGGTGGCCAGCCAGTTCAGGCGACGCTTGACGTAGGCCTGGATCCAGCCGCGTTCGCCCAGCTTCTGGAGGCTGCCGTCCTTCTCGGTCGTCTCGTCCCGCAGCCGGTCCCAGGACCCGTGCACGCGGCTGTCGTAGACGACCGCGACCGAGAGCGGCAAGGTCAGGCCCAGCCTGCGGGCCGCGTCGACGGCCGGCGTCCAGAAGCGGGTGTCGAAGAACACGTCCTGCGTCTCGCGCATGACCAGGTCGTCGCCGCAGGCGCGCAGCACGTTGGCGAACGTCGCATCCGTGTCGAGGGAGAGATCCAGCGCCGCCGTGCGCGGCAGGTAGGGGGCGAGGCGTTTCGCGAACCGCGCGCCGGGGTTGGTCGCGTACAGGGCGAGCAGGTCGTGCAGCAGCCCGGAGCCGAGCGTGGTCTGCGAGCGGCCGTAGGTCAGGTGTCCGCTGTCGCCGGGGATCAGCGTGACCTGGTCGTAGCGGCCGAGCACGGCGCTGGTCTCGAAGATGTTGACGATGGCCTTGGCGGTCTGCGACTGGGTGGCGGTCAGCACCGGCGAACCCGCTGCCGCCGGATCCGCGCCCGCTCTGGCACCTGCGCCCGTGCCCGCGCCGGCCTCGGTGGCCGCGATCGCCTTCGCGGCGAGCCCCGCGGACAGCACACCCATCGTGCCGAGGCCGGCGATGCCCTTCGCGCTGCCGGGGTAGGTGGCCTCGAGGGTGAACAGGTCGTTCCCCTGCGCGATCACCTGCACGGTGGCGCCTCGCTGCTCGAAGGAACTGCGGATCTCGTCCACCTCGGACGAGGGCACGTCGGTGATGCGTTCGATGTGGGCCATGGCGGGTTCCTCAGAGTCCCAGTGCGCTCACGGCTTCGCGGCGCTGGGCCGCGTACTCCGCGCTCTTGATGAATTGGGTCGTGGAGATGGGTTCGCCGCCGACGGTCAATCCCTTGGCGGCGATGAAGGCCACGAGCCGCTTCTCGTTGATCTCGTTCATCCGTCCGCCGGGATTGACGAAGGCGTTCAGCTTGGCGGATGCGTCGTCCGTGCCGAAGCTCGTCGTGTTCACCGCGATCGTGGAGTTGGTGACGACCGGGGGCTGGCCCTTCGCGGGATCGCCGGGCCGGGTCTCGGGCTGGGTCCGCCGCACGGCGAGGTTGACCTCGGACTCGATGCTGGCGGGCACGCACAGCAGCGCGTAGCCGCGCAGCGCGGTCATCGCGGCGGGGCGGTCCTTGTAGCCGGCGCCGAGGTTGGCGCGGTACTGCGACTGCTGCGCCTTCACCAGCGTGCGCACCGAGGACGGCTCCAGCTCGTAGAGCAGGTTGCTCGCGACGTTGTCGATGGTCGAGCTCGCGAGGCCGAAGAGGATGGCCACGATCGCGACCTCCTTGGCCGCCTTGCCCAGGGCGGCCTGGACGCCGGCGGTGGCGCCGCCGAGCAGGCCGGTCTGCGTGACCGCGGTCTTGCGGTCGCGGTCCAGCCGGTACAGCGCGTGCAGGTAGGACTCGCACCGCACGTCGGCGTAGTCCATGCCCGCGCGGATGACCATGTCCCAGCTGACGTCGTCGGTGGCTCTGAACCGGAGATCCTCGGTCGTGGGCTGGTTCGCGAGCCCCGAGGTCGATGGCGGCTTCGACGCCTTGACGAGCTGGACGATCAGCGCGTCCTGGGCCTCGCGGAAGGGGGTGGCGTCCGCGGCGGGCAGGTCCGAGCCGGGACCGTTGGCGGCGAGGCTGCTGCGGTCATAGGCGGCGCAGCCGGACAAGGCGCTCAGCGCGACGAGGAGCCACGCGCCGACGCGTGACCTCATTGTTTGAGATATCACGATCCCCTCCCATCCCTGGCGCAGGCGGTGCCCGCTGCATTGGTTGTAGAAGGCGCAATGGCCGGTCGCATCCTCCATCTGGAGGGGAGCGTCGGATCGCGTGAGCCCTGTTCAAGGGTCCTCGGCGCGGCTTCCGGGATCGCGGTCCCGGTCATAACGCCGGCTGAACGGGAACGGCGGCAGCCACGCCTCGCGGCGGACGGTCCAGAGCTCGTAGGTCGGCATCAGCTGGTCGGGCGCATCCAGCGCGCCGAGATGGACCTCGACCTCGTCGCCGGTGCGGGAGAACACGGACGATCCGCAGCGGGGACAGAAGTGACGGCCGCGGAACTCGTGGCTGTCGCCGCGGACGGTGACCGCGTCCTGCGGAAAGATCGCGGACGCGTGGAAGAGCGCGCCGTGATGCTTGCGGCAGTCGAGGCAGTGACAGAGGCCGACCCGGTAGGGACGGCCGGTCGCGACGAGGCGGAGGTCGCCGCACAGGCAGCCGCCGGTGAATCGGTCCATGGGGATCTCCGCTCGCCCGAGCACGGGATGCCCGAATCTACCGCGGGCGATCGGTTGCCGCCATCGGTGCTCAAGGGAGATCCAGCGTCCAGCCCAGCTGTCCGACCTGGACGGAAACGATCGGTTTACCGGCGAGGAGGCCCGCGCATAGACTGGCCTTCACCCTATCGAAGCGAACGATCCTCCCGATGCCCTCTTCTTCCGAACACACGCCGGGCGATGCCTCGCCGGCTGCCGCACCCATGCGGGCCCAGGCGCCTCTCGGCGTCAACCACCTGGTGTTGACGGTCTCCGACATCGAGGCCTCGCACCGCTTCTACACGGAGCTGCTCGGCTTCTCGCACACGGCGACCTCGTCCGGGCAGCGTGCCGACGGCCTGCCGCCGATGCGCTTCTACAGCGGCCGGCGCGACGGGCAGCTCACGCACCACGACCTCGCGCTCTACCAGCTGTCCTCGCTCAGCCAGGCGCCGGGCCAGCGCCTGGATCACCTCGCCATCGACTATCCCGACGAGGCGAGCTGGCGCAGCCAGATCGCCTTCCTGCAGTCCCGGGGCGTCCCGCTGCACCGGATGATCGAGCGCGGCGCGACCTGGAGCATCCATGTCGAGGACCCGGACGGGCTGGAGATCGAGCTCGTCTTCGACCGCCCGCGCGATCAGTGGGCCCACGACATCCCGGCGGCGATCAACCGCCGCAAGCACCACGAGACGTGGTGACCGGCGGACGCGCCACGACGCCGGTCATGGGCAAGGTCCCGCTGCATTTCCTCCCCACCTTCGTCGCCATCGCCGAACACGGCAGCGTGCGGGCCGCGGCGCGCGCGCTGCCTCTCACGCACAGCGCGATCAGCCAGCAGTTGCTGGAGCTGGAGATGCGTCTCGGCTTCCAGGTCTTCGACCGGCGCGCGGGACGGCTGGTGCTCAACGCGGCGGGCGAGGTGCTACTGCACAGCACCCGCCAGGCGCTCGCCGGCATCGACGAGGGCGTGCATCGCGCCGCCGGCATGGCCCGGCAGACGGCCACCACCTTGAAGCTGACGATGCCCGTGGCCTTCGCCCAGCGATGGTTCCTGCCGCGCCTGGGCCGCTGGTACGAGCGTCATCCGGACATCCTGGTCGAGGTCGACGCTTCGCCCCAGATGCGGGATCTCCAGCACGAGGGCTTCCATGCGGCGATCCGGTCGAGCGGCACGCCGCGCAAGGGCCTGGCTCATGAGCCGCTCTACGACGCGCGCTGCCGGATGTTCGCCGTCGCCGCGCCCGCGGTCGCGGCGCGCCTGAGTAGCGCAACGCCCGAGGCCTTGAACGATGAGCGCCTGCTCGGCGCGCGCGAGGAGTGGCGCCTGTGGTTCGAGGCCGCCGGCGTCGCGATGAGCGCGGAAGCGGTGCCTGCCTTCAACAGCCTGACGCTGTTGCTGAACGCGGCGGAGCAGGGGCTCGGCATCGGACTGGCGCGCGAGTTCCTGGTCGTCGACGCGCTCCGGCGCGGCACGCTGCGCCCGCTGTTCGGCGTGACCTGCCTGCGCGGCGATGTCGCGCCGTATGCCCTGGTGCATCGGTCCTCGGGACCGCATGGACCGGCGCTCGCCGCCTTGCGCGACTGGCTGGCCGAGGAGGCCGCGAGCTCGCTGGCCGCGATCGACGAGGAAGCGGGCGGCGCGGATTCGCCTTCTGCGGCGCGCGCATGAAGCTTGAAGACCTGGGCGCAGATGATCCACGAGAACTGGGCGAGGCTCAGTTTTTCCGAGGCTCCACCAACGCCTTGAGCGTCGTCAGATCACGCGCCACATGCGCCGCGTCGTTCTCGAAGGCCTCGTCGGTCACGTCGGGCATGCGCAGCAGCACGAAGGCCACGACGCAACCGTCGCCCGACGGCGTGACGCGCATCGCGTTGTGGAAGCGCTGGCCATCGGGCAGCGTCACGTCGTGATCGAGCACGCGGAACGCATTGCGCGGTGCCAGCTCGACGCGGATGCGGCCCATCGGTGATTCGGCGAACCAGCCGTCCGCTTCCTGCCGGATGCCGGTGGCGAGCCCCGAGGCCCACAGCGGCAGCCGATCCGGCGCACAGGCGAAGTCATAGACCGCGTCGGCGTCGACATTGATCGTCTCGGAGATCACGCGGGCGGGGTGGGTGGTCATGGCAATCTCCTGTCGAGGATGAACTGGGAGGGTGGCAGGGCGGACAACGGTCCATGGTTTCCCTTCGAAGGGAGCAAGGCAAGTGCCACCCCCATGCCTCATGTCTCATGTCTCATGCGCCATGCCGGCAAGCCGCACAATGACTGTTTGGCATCTCCAAACAATCCGGCGACATGGATCGATTCGACGCGTTGCAGGCCTTCGCCCGGGTGGTGGAGGCGGGCAGCTTCACCAAGGCGGCGCAGACGCTGCACATGAGCAAGACCACCGTGACGCAGCTCGTGCAGCAGCTGGAGGCGCGGCTGCGCGTCAAGCTGCTGCATCGGACGACGCGGCAGGTCCGCGTGACGCCGGACGGTGCCGCCTACTACGAGCGTGTCGTGCGCGTGCTCGCCGAGCTCGACGACGCGGACACGGCGTTGTCGGACGCGACCAGCACGCCGCGCGGACGGCTGCGAGTCGACGTGCCGAGCCCGTTCGCGCGCATGGTGCTGATGCCGGCGCTGCCGGACTTCCATGCGCGGCATCCGGAGATCCAGCTCGACATGGGCGTCAGCGACCGGATCGTCGACGTGATCGGCGACAACGTCGATGCGGTGCTGCGTGGCGGCGAGGTCACCGTGCCGTCGCTGATCGCGCGGCGGGTCGGTGATCTGCAGCTCGGCGTGTTCGCCTCGCCTGGCTATCTCGCGGCAGCGGGGACTCCTGCGCATCCGCGCGAGATCGAGGAGCCCCATCACCGCATCGTCGGTTTCCTGCGCGCCAGCAAGGGTACGGTCATGTCCATCGAGATGCGGCGCGGGGACGAGGCGATCGAGGTCCGAGGCCGGTATGTCGTCGCTGCCGACGACGGCAACGCCTATCTGGCGGCGGGACTCGCGGGCATGGGCGTGCTCTGGCTGCCGCGCTACATGGCCGACCCGCACGCGGCGCGCGGCGAGCTCGTGCCGCTGTTCGCCGACTGGGCGATGGATCCGATGCCGATGTACCTCGCCTATCCCCCCAACCGCCATGTCAGCGCGAAGCTGCGTGTATTCATGGACTGGATCGAGACGCTGATGGCCCGCCACGCGCCGCTCGCACGCTGACCGCACTGCGCAGGGGAGGCCGGGGCGACCCCAGGTCCGCGCGCGGAGCGGCCATGGCAACATCCCGCATCCTCACGCTGCGACCTCGCTCATGATTGTTTCGCGCCGCCCGCTCGCCCTCGGCATCACCGCCGTCTCGGTCCTGCTGTCCGCCTGCGCGGGACCGGCTCACGACACGCTCGCATTCAAGGGTGTCGTCTACTCGACCGAGAAGATGGAGGGCTCCCGCGGCATGATGACGATGCCGGCCAAGGGCGTGTTGATGGAGGTCGGCGGCAGCGGCCCGATCAACGCCTACCGGCTCAAGCTTGACGACGACAGCGTCTATACCGTCCGCACGACCACGAGCTTCAAGGTCGGCGACTGTGTCGCCGTCTACATGAGCGCCCAACGTGCGGAACAGAACGGCGGCTTCCTCTTCGCCAAGGACACGACCATCGTGCCGTCGACGGGCTGCAAGGCCAGCATCGAGTGAAGGCGGCAACGCCGTGATCTCCCCCGAGGTCACGGTCGTCCCCGCCCGGATTCGTCACGACGCCGCGGTGGCCGATCCCGAGCCCGCGCCCCGGCGGCTCTCGATCCACGCGTCGACGACCTGTTCCAGCACCGTCAACGGCACGTCGCCGGTCAGCAGCACGACGTTGTGGAACTGCTTGATCTCGAAGCGTTCGCCCAGCTGCTGGCGCGCCTTCTCGCGCAGCGCCTCGATGCGCAACCGGCCCAGCATGTAGGCGCAGGCCTGGCCCGGCCAGGTGACGTAGCGGTCGACCTCCTGCGGCGTGATGCCGTAGTCGATCGCCTGCTGGCGCGTCCACTTCATCGCGTGCAGGCCGGTGTCGACGACCAGGCGGCGTGCGCGGAACAGCGCGCCGTACAGCTGGCCGAGGTGTCCCACCGGATCGCCGTCGTACCAGCCGTTCTCCACGGCGAGTTGCTCCGCATAGAGTGCCCAGCCCTCCACATAGGCCGAGCCGGCCGCGAACGCCTGGCGGCGGCGGAAGTAGGGCAGGTCCGTCGCCTCCATCTGGATCGCGAGCTGGAAGTGGTGGCCCGGGATCGCCTCGTGGTGGACCAGCGTCCGCATGTCGGCGATCTCGTAGGTCGGCCCCGCCAGCGGCGCCCAGAACACCCCCGGCTGCGAGCCATCCGGCGCCGGCGTCGTGTAGTGCGCGGAGGCGGTGGTCTCCGTCAGCGCGGGCTCGCGGCGGACCTCGACCGGCGCCTTCGGCGTCACGTCGAAGATCAGGCGGGCGCGGGCCTCGGCATCGCGCAGGTAGGCGGTGTAGCGATCCAGCAGCTGGACCTGCGGCGCAGCATCGGTGGGCTGGCGATCCGCGTCCATCTTGCGGAAACGCTGCTCGATCGTGCCGTCCGCGTAGCCGAGCTGCCGCAGCAGGCCGTCCATCTCGCCTTCGATGCGGGCGACCTGCTTCAGGCCGATGGCGTGGATCTCGGTCGGTGTGAGCTCGGTCGTCGTGTTGGCGCGCAGTCGCGCAGCATAGAACCTGTCGCCGTCGGGCAGGCGCCAGACGCCGGCGTCGTCGGTCGTCAGCGGCAGTTGCGCGCGCATCAGCGCGAGGCCGCGTTTCCACGCCGGGACGATCGACTTCGCGACGATGGCTTCGGCCTGCGTGCGGGCGCGCCGGCGGGCGGCATCGCTCATGTCGGACAGGCCGGCCATGCGCTCGGTCAGCGAGATCACCAGCGGGTTCGCCGCCGGCGGTGCGGCCACGAGCGTCTCGATCTGGCCGATGGTTGTCGCGGTGATGAAGCGCGGCATCAGCACGCCCTTGGCCTGCGCCGCGCGAGCCCGCACGATGCCCTGGTCCATCAAGGCGGGCAGTCCGGCCATCCGGGTCAGGTAGCTGCGCACGTCGCGCGCATGGCGCATCGGGTGCTCCTGGACGAGGAAGCTGATCGGCCCGACATGCACGCCACCCATGTGTTCGAAGACGTAGTGGTGATCGAGGAACGCCGCCTCGGCCACGTCCTGCTGCAGGGCCCACGCGATGAGCGCGGCGGAGGTGCGCTGCGTCGGCGTCAGCGCCTCGCGCGGGAACCGGTCGAGCTCGGCCAGCGCCTGACGGTCGCGGGCGAGCTCGGCCAGCGCCGTGGCCCGCGAGAGGTCGTCCCATTGGCCGTCGAGCCGGTCCTGCAAGGGGCCTTCGAAGTACTGCATGCTGGTTGCATGCTCGGGCTGGCTCCTCATGCGCTCGGCGGCGACGCGCTCGGCCCAGGCGTCGAAGTCGGCCGCTCGGAGCGTGGTTGTCGCGGTCGCCGCGACGGCGACGTTCAGGACAGGCGCCGTACTCACCCAGCCGGCCACGCCGGCAGCAAGCAGGGTCCGGCGACGCAAGGGCGGCGCGCGATGGGTTCGGGTCGTTGTCGTCATGTGCTCTCCCGGGTCGACGTGGCGTCGATTGGAACGGGAGGCAGGGTACCTGGCTATTCGTCACTCCCGGACGAGCGGGAGGGGCGGGAAGGGGTCACTCGCCGCTGAACTCGTAGTCGGCGAACTCGGCGTGGCTCCACTTGATCAGCACCTTGAGCCTGGCGCCGGCCGCGGGCAGCGCCGACCGGTCGAACTGGCAGAACACGCTGACGTTGCCGTCCTCGCCGAAGAGGCTGAGCTTGCTGCCCTCGCCGCAGGCGAACGGCTGTCCGTCGAGCTCCGGCGCGATGCTGGCCGAGGTGTCGTCATGCCCGCCGGTGAACATCGCGCGGAAGCTGAAACGCTTGGGCGTCGCGCCGGCGGGGAGGGTGCAGGTGATCTCGCGCCAGTCCATCATGCGGTCGGTCTCGACGCAGACGGCGGCCTTGAGCGAGGTGCCGGGTGTTGCGGCGGCGGGCGTCTGGGCCTGCGCAGAGGTGTCGACGTTCGCCGAGATGGCGCAGATGGCGAGCAGCAGGGCGAACGTTCGCATGTCGAGCCTCGGTGCGTGAAAGCGGACCATCTTCGCGACGCTGTGTGACAAGGCAACACGCGAACCTTGATCGTTGTCATACGGCAATCTTGCGGCGGGGTTCGCGGCGGCCCCTTCGGGGGCCGTCTGTCTTTGTGGCGATCGACGACGAATCAGCCGCTCAGACGAACTGCGCCGCCGCGTTCGCCGACGCCCAAGCCCACTGGAAGTTGAAGCCGCCCAGGTGGCCGGTGACGTCGAGCACCTCGCCGATGAAGTACAGCCCCGGCGACTTCAGCGACTCCATCGTCTTGGACGACACCTCCTTGGTGTCGACGCCGCCCAGCGTGACCTCCGCCGTGCGGTAGCCCTCGGTGCCGGCGGGCACGACCTGCCACGCGGACAGGCGCTCGGCGATCTGCTCCAGCTCCGCATGCGCGTACTGCTTGATGGGCTTGGACACGAACCACTGCTCGCCGATCAGCGTCGCCATCTTCTTCGTGAACAGCTCCGCCAACAGCGTCTTGAGCTCCGCATTGGGCCGGTCGTTGCGCTGCTGCGCGAGCCAGTCCGGCACGTCGAGGTCGGGCAGCAGGTTGATCTCCACCGCCTGGCCGGGCAGCCAGTACGACGAGATCTGCAGGATCGCCGGGCCGCTCAGGCCGCGGTGCGTGAACAGGATGTTCTCGCGGAAGCTCTTGCCGTTGCAGCTCACGAGGCAGTCGACCGAGGTCCCGCTGAGTTCGTTGCACAGGTCCTTGAGCTGGTCCGTGATGGTGAACGGCACCAGCCCGGCGCGCGTCGGCAGCAGCGTGTGGCCGAACTGCTTCGCGACCTGGTAGCCGAAGCCGGTCGCGCCCATCGTCGGGATCGACAACCCGCCGGTGGCGATCACCAGCGACTGGCAGCGCATCGGTCCCGCGGTGGTCGCGAGCGCGTAGCCCGTCTCCGTCTTCTCGATCGTCTCGACGGTGGTATCCAGCATCGGCGTCACGCCGACCTCGGCGCACTCGGCGAGCAGCATGCGCAGGATGTCGATGGACTTGTTGTCGCAGAACAGCTGGCCGAGCTTCTTCTCGTGGTGCGGGATCTGATGCTTGTTGACCAGCGCGATGAAGTCCCACTGCGTGTAGCGCGCGAGCGCCGACTTGCAGAAGTGCTTGTTCTCCGAGAGGAAGTTGGCCGGCTCGGTGTACAGGTTGGTGAAGTTGCAGTTGCCGCCGCCGGACATGAGGATCTTCTTGCCGGCCTTGTTGGCGTGGTCCACGAGCAGCACGCGGCGGCCGCGTTTGCCGGCGAGCGCGGCGCACATCAGCCCCGCGGCGCCCGCGCCAATGATCACGACATCGGTGTCCTGCACGTCCACAACTGCTTCCCTTCGACCCTTCGAGGCCTGCTTGAACCCGCTTCGCGTCGAGCGGAACGCTGCGGGCGATGGGCGCGGGACTTTAACGCATGAGGTCCATTCGGATCGCGCCTGTCGGATACTTCGGTCGCCGCGACTTCCCACCCGAGCCCGCTGATGCAGCGTCCGTTTCCCATCCCGTCACCGATCGATGACTCCTCTGCCGAGGCCGCGGAGGGCGCGAACTCCGCACTCACCTTCGTGCTGCTGCGCGAGGCCAGGTTGCCCGACGCACAGACTGTTCAGACACGACTCGAAAGGCGCCTCGATGGACGCCTCGAGATCGACAGCCTTGCGTCGGGGGAGCGCTCGGAGGACGGCGTCATCCTCTTCAGAATCGGCGGGGGCACCGCTGCGGTCGGATTGATAGACGCCCCATTACCGGAGGGTGAGATCGACGACCTGTGCGCCGCGGCCTGGTTCTGGGAGAGTGCGCGGGTCGAGACGGACAGGCATCGCGCTCACCTGGCGGTGACCGTGATGGGAAGCTCGCTGGATCGCCTCGACGTTTCGCTTCTGCTGACTGACCTGGTCGCGGCGGTGATGGAGGACAACGACAACGCGATCGCGAGCTATTGGCGCGCTGCGCTGCGTCCTCGCGACATGTTCCTGGAGGCGAGTGAAAGTGCCAGTCGCACCGTTCCACCCGTGTGGCTCTGGGTGGACTTCCGCTTCTCCCAGAGCGACATGGGCGTGTCCCTTTCCACCGACGGACTGCGCGCCTACGGCCTGCGGGAGTTGGAGGTGAGAGACGCGAAGCAGCCACCAATGGAAGTCTTTGATCTGTTCGCCGATACCGCGGCCTACCTGATCGCCTCAGGTCCGGTGATCGAGGACGGCCACACGATCGGCGCTTCGCCGGAACTGGGGATCGTCGTCCATCACGACAAGTCGTACTGGGAAGACGGCGCGAACGTGTATCGCGTGGTGTGGACGAAGTGATGCTCAAGGTAGCCGAGATCTTCCAGTGCTTCGATCAAGGCACCCTACGGTGCCTCGCCAAGCCGCAGCCGCAGGCATGCGATCAGAACGCGTGGCGGATCCCCATGCCCAAGCCCGTCTGCGAGCCGCCCGCCACAGGCGTGCTGCCCGCCGCCGCGGCCGCGTTGCTGACGCCGAGCGCGAGCGTGCCGTCGTTGTCGATGCGGCCCGCGGTCGCGTAGATCGATGTGCGCTTGGACAGGAAGTAGGTTCCGCGCACGGCCCACAAGGTCGCCTCGTTGGCGCTGTTCGTGTAGTCGAGCTTGAACACCTGCGCATCGAAGCCCCAGCTCGGGGTCAGCGACCAGGTCGCGCCGGCGTACCAGAGCTTGCTCTTCGGCGTGAGGACGCTGGCCTCGTTGCGGCGCGCGATCAGGCCCGTCGCGAACTTCCAGTCGCCGGTCTTGAACCAGCCCGCCACCGTGCTGCGGCGGTCCTTCATCGCGCTGCTGGTCAGGCCTGCGAAGGCGCCGGCGCCGCCGCGGATCTCGTCGACCGCCGCCGCGAGGCCCCACACCGGCGTGTCGTACTTGACCATCGCCGACCACTGCCGGCAGGCGTTCTTGTCGGCCGCGTTCTCGCCCGCGCAGTTGGTGCCGGACGGGCTCGGACCTGCGTTGATGGCGTCGCGGCCGGGGCTCCACGTGGCGCCGACGGTGAAGCCGCTGAACTGGCCGCGGTACGCGATCGCGTTGTCCACGCGCGCATTCGGCAGGTAGCTGTCCAGCGAGCCCGATCCGAACATCGCGGGGCCGAGGATGTCCGCGTCCGTCTGCGACCAGAACAGCATCGAGTACTGCCGCCCGAGGCTGATCGTGCCCCAGCCACCCTGCAGGCCCACGTAGGCCTGCCGGCCCCAGGCGCGGCCGCCCTGGTTCAGCGTGCCGCTGTCGGCGCCGATGCCCATCTCCAGCGTGAACACCGCCTTGAGCCCGTCGCCCAGATCCTCGGTGCCGCGGAAGCCCAGCCGCGACGGCGCATAACCGCCGCTCAGGCCCGGCATCCGCGTGAGGCTCGCGCCGGACGCGCCGACCTTGTCCAGGTACTCGACCGGTACGTCGAGCAGCCCGTAGATCTGCACGTTGCCCGCAGTCTGCGCCTGCGCGGTCCCGCAGAGCGTGCCCGCCGCCAACGCCGCCGCGGCGGTCGTCGCCGCCGTTCCGGCGGCAACCCTGGTGGCCAACGCCGTCCTCGCCGCACGGGCGATCGTTCTTGTCGTCATCGCTTGTCTCCTCGTTGCTCTTGTCGATCCGGTCGCACCCGGCACCCGGAGCGACGCGAAACCGGCGCGACTCTAGGCAGCGGGTCGCGCCTCGGATAGATGGCGCGAACGAGGAGGCGATAACCGTCCGTTATCGCTGGCTATCATCCGCCCGCATGAAGCTCACGAACTTGCGGGCGCTCGTCGCCGCGGTGGAGGAAGGCAGCCTGCGATCGGCGGCGCGGCGCGTGGGCGTGTCGCAGCCGGCGCTGACGAAGATGATCCGGGAGCTGGAGCGCGAGCTCGCCACGACGCTGCTGCTGCGCTCGACGACCGGCGTGCTGGCGACGGCGCAGGGCATGGTGCTGTATGAGCGCGCCCTGGCCGCGGACCGCGAGCTCTCCCACGCCCGCGAGCAGATCCAGCAGCTGAGCGGCCGCATGACGGGCTCGCTGACGATCGGCGCGGTGCCGCTGGCGGTGATGCTGCTGGTGCCCGAGGCGTTGCGCACCTTCGGCGCCGAGTTCCCCGATATCCAGCTGCGCATCGTCGAGGAGCTCTACATCGCGCAGCTCACGCGTGTGCGCAAGGGCGAGGTCGACATCGCGCTCGGTCCGTTGCCCGAGCCTCTGCCGCGCGGCGAATGCACCGTCGAGACGTTGATGCCGATCGACATGGTGGTCGTCGTGCGCAAGGGCAATGCGCTGGCGCGCTCGAAGCAGCTCGCGGAGCTGGCCGAGGCGCGCTGGGTCTACACCGGCGCGACCGAAGCGACGGGGCTGGCGCGCACGCTGTTCGAGACGAACGGGCTGCCTGCGCCGCCCGCTGGGGCAGTGGTCAATTCAACGCTGGGGTTGCTGTCCGTGATCGCGAGCGGCAACTGCGTCGGCCTGCTGCCCCGGCAGATCGCCGCGCATCCGTTCGCCGCGCAGTTCCTGCAGGTGGTGCCCGTGAAGGAAGCGCCGCTGCGCCTCACGCTCGGTGCGATGGCGCGCAACGATGCGGCCGTGAAGCCGGCGGTGCGGCACTTCATGGCGCATCTGCATCGCGCGGCGTACGTCATCACGCACGGTCGCGCTTGACGCTTCAGCGCTGCCGCCGCCGCTGGCCCTCACCCCCACCCTCTCCCGCAAGCGGGAGAGGGAGTCCGACCGGCCCCGCTCGCAGCGATGGCTCCTCTTTCCCCCTCCCGCTTGCGCGAGCCATCCGTTCAGCTCGGTGCACTCTCGCTCCCTCTCCCGCTTGCGGGAGAGGGCGGGGGTGAGGGCTGCGGTCGCGGCATTACGGCACTGCCCGCCATGCCGGATCTGAATAGCAGCTAGTCCAGGCCATAACTTGGACGACGAGCCGCGTCTCTCCACAATCCGCCGGAGTCGACCCGGGCAGGGCAGCGCCATGCCACGGTCGTTCCCAGCGAACCAGAGAGCCTCATGATCATCGACGTCCACGGCCACTACACCACCGCTCCCGCCGCGCTCGGCGCCTGGCGCGACCTGCAGATCGCCGGTCTGAAGGACCCGTCGCGGGCGCCCAAGGCCAGCGACCTGAAGATCTCCGACGACGAGTTGCGCGAGTCGATCGAGACCAACCAGCTCAAGAAGATGAAGGAGCGCGGCTCCGACCTGACGATCTTCAGCCCGCGCGCCAGCTTCATGGCACACCACATCGGCGACTTCCAGACCTCGGCGACCTGGGCCGCGATCTGCAACGAACTCTGCGCGCGCGTCGCGGAGCTGTTCCCGGAACACTTCGTCGGCGCGGCGATGCTCCCGCAGAGCCCGGGCGTCGATCCGGCGAGTTGCATCCCGGAGCTGGAGAAGTGCGTCAACGAGTACGGCTTCGTCGGCATCAACCTCAACCCTGATCCCTCCGGCGGCCACTGGACCAGCCCGCCGCTGACCGACCGCCATTGGTACCCGCTCTACGAGAAGATGGTCGAGCTGGACATCCCCGCGATGATCCACGTCAGCACCAGCTGCAACGCCTGCTTCCACACCACCGGCGCGCATTACCTGAACGCGGACACCACCGCCTTCATGCAGTGCCTCACCGGCGACCTGTTCAAGGACTTCCCGACGCTGAAGTTCCTGATCCCGCACGGCGGCGGCGCGGTGCCGTACCACTGGGGCCGCTTCCGCGGATTGGCGCAGGAGCTCAAGAAGCCGCTGCTCGACGAACATCTGCTGAACAACCTCTTCTTCGACACCTGCGTCTATCACCAGCCGGGCATCGACCTGCTGACGAAGGTGATCCCGGTGAAGAACGTGCTGTTCGCGTCCGAGATGATCGGCGCGGTGCGCGGCATCGATCCCGAGACCGGGCATTACTTCGACGACACCAAGCGCTACATCGCCGCCACGCCCCACCTCGACGACGAGGAACGCCACCTGGTCTACGAGGGCAACGCGCGGCGCGTGTTCCCGCGGCTGGACGCGCGGTTGAAGGCGCAGGGCCGCTGAGCGTCGAGGCGTGCAGCGGCGCGAAGTCGCCACCGCCGCAGCGACTGTCGATCGCGCCACGCATAGGGATTCGCGCTGACGCCGCACGCCGGTGCTGCGACACTCCTGGGCACGCTTTCTGCTTCGTGCCCGGGATGAGCGCCACACCTGACGACCCCACACCGCCCGCTTCCCCGATCGTTGCCGAGCCGCTCGCCGACCTGGCGATCCGCTCCCACACGGCCTTCGAGGACGCGCAGGCGATCTTCACCGGGACGCTGTTCGTGTCACTGGCGCTGATCCTGTTCGCCCAGGTCGGGCTGCTGACCGGCGGCACGGCCGGCGCGGCCTTCGTGCTGCACTACGCGACCGGCATCAGCCTGGGCAAGCTGTTCTTCGTCATCAACCTGCCGTTCTACTGGTTCGCCTGGACGCGCATGGGCCGCGAGTTCACGATCAAGACCTTCGTCTCGATCGCGCTGCTGTCGGTGCTGACCGAGTTCTCGCCCCAGCTCTTCGCCATCGACCGCATCCACCCGGCCTACGCCGCGGTCCTCGGCGGCGCGCTGCTGGGCTCGGGCTGCCTGTTCCTGGCGCGGCATCGCGCCAGCCTCGGCGGCGCGACCATCGTCTCGCTCTACCTGCAGAAGGCCAAGGGCTGGCGCGCCGGCAAGGTGCAGATGGCGATGGACTGCGCGATCGTGCTGCTCGCGCTCACCGTCGTCGACGTGGAGCGGGTGGCGTACTCGGTGCTCGCGGCCGTCGTGATGAATCTCTTCATCGCCGTCAACCACAAGCCCGGCCGCTACGCGGTGCTGTGAGGGAAGAACTTCACCGCCACGGCGATCAGCAGGATCAGGCCGATCCAGAACTCGCCCCAGCCGGTGCTGCGCGTCTTGATGCGCAGCGCCAGGTGGGCCAGGCCGCCGAAGAACACCAGCCATGACGCGATCATGAGCGCGGCCAGCGCCATGACGCCGAACTGCCGGGCATAGAGCCCCCAGTTCAGCGGGGCCGTGACGGGCGTCGACGGCGCCGCCGACATGGCCGCCGAGCGCCGTGCGGCGTTCTCCGCCGAGCGATTCGACTGCTCCTGACGGCGCTGCTCGTACTGGTCCGGCTTGGGCGCCGCGCCGTCGCGCCGTTCGGTGCGGGCCGCGTTGATGCGCTCCTGGCGCGCCGCCTTGATCTGGCCGGCGGTCTGCTGCAGCACCGGCTCGGGCCGGTCCGCCGGCTGCCACCAGGCGCCGCGTGCGAGCGTCGGTGCTTCGCCCTCCGCCGCCTTCTTGCGGAACAGCGCGCCGAAGGCCGAGCGCTTCTTCGCTGAGCCGCCCGGCAAGGCCAGCGCCTGCTTCAGCAGCGGCGCGCCTTGCTGCCGGTCGACCATCGCGACGAAGCGTCCGTAGCCGACCAGCACCTCGCGCGTCGCCGGATGGCCGTGCCAGGTCGCCGCCTCCAGGCCGTCGCGTGTCGCCTTGTGCAGCGCGGCGCGCAGCTTGCGGCGTTCCTCGCGGGACACCGAAGGCTTCTCGTTGACGACGACGCCGGTGACCTCCTGGCGCGAGCCTGCGCGCATCACGCGCTGCTTGTCCGGATGCGGCGTGAAGCCTTCGTCCTCGAGCACATGCCGGGCCTGCCGCAGCAGCGTGCCGACCTTGGCCGCGCCCTCGCCGGAGGCGGAGAAGGTCAGGTCGTCCGCATACCGCGTGTAGGTGAAGCCCAGCTTGTCCGCCAGCCCCTGCAGCCGCCGGTCCATCTTGCGGCACAGCACGTTGGTCAGCATCGGGCTGGTCGGCGCGCCCTGCGGCAGCACGCGATCACGGCCCTTGCCGCCGACGAAGAAACGTTCGCCGTCCACCTCCAGCTCGTCGCAGGGGTTCTCGCTGCAGAGCAGCGCGAGCATGGTCGCGACGCGCTCGTCGTAGCCCAGGCCGCGGAACACGCCCTTGATGCGCGGGAAGGTGATGGTCGGGAAGAAGTCCTGGATGTCGAGGTTGATCACCACATCGCGGCCGGTGTGCGGCGCGGCGTTGGAGACGATCCCGCGTCCCGGCAGGAAGCCATGCGCCGCCGCGTGGCAGGGCACCTTCGCCAGCAGCTGGTCCAGCACCCAGTACTGCGCGCGCTTGAGACGCGGCATCGGCGCGGAGATGGTCCGCTGGCCGCCGGTCTTCTTCGGCAGCAGGAAGCGGCGGTAGTGGGTGGTGCGTGCCACCTCGCGGTGGAAGCACAGGAACTTGAGTTCGGGCAGCGTCAGGCCCATCTCGCCGGCGAGGTCCAGCGGCGTCGCTAGCGCGGGCAGGCCGTCGAGCAGCGGACGTGCGGACCCGTGGGCGCCGCCGGTCGCAGGAGACACGGCGGGCGCACCGGCCGCCGGCGCCTGCAGGCCGCCGGAAACGCCGGCCCCCAGATAGCCGGCATCCGTCTTGCGTGCGGCGTGCCAGCGCAGCGCACGCTCATGGCGGCGCTGCTCGCGGGCTTGCGCGGTCGCCTCGCGGCGTGCGCGCGACTCCGCCATGCGCTGCTCGCGCATGGCCTTCATCGCGGCTTCGGGATCGCTGTGGGTGCGCAGGGTGGCCTGCACCTCGTCGAGCGCGCGCGTGAGTTCGATCTCGCGCTCGATCAATGCGGATTCGATGCTGGGCTTGCCGTCGCCGGCGGGCCAGAAGCCCAGGCGCTGCATCTCTTCGAGCACGACGGCATCCTTGGAGGACGCGCGGATGCGCTCGATGATCTCGGCGCGGGTCAGGACACGGTCGCTCATGCGGCGCCTCCGGAGAGAAGCGCCGAGGCGGATCGCGTCAGCGGGGCAGAGGGAAGAAGGCAGGGCCCGGATCCAGCCCGCGGCGGGCCCCGGCAGGGGCGCCCGGGAAGAGAAGGAGTGCAGCGCGCTTCTCGTCGAAGAGCCTGGAAGGCTTGAGGGACGGGCGCTGTCCACTCGACGCCGCGCGCCTACCCGTCGCACGATTCGCTTCAGGGAAGCCAAATCGGAATCTGCGACGGGTAGGCTGCGCGGCACAGTGAAGACGGCGCCCGTGACGCATGGAACGGCAGGGGGCAAGGACGGCGAAACACCGCCCGGGTTGCAAGAGCCTGCGCGCTGCACTCGAGAACAGTTTAACCGCGGCGGTCGTCATGCGGCCTCCGTGTTGGTGCCAGGTGTTGCGGCCGGCGTCGTTGCCGAAGGCGACGCGATCGGCGGCGGCAACGCGGCCAGCCGCGGCTGCGCCAGCTGGCGCAGCGCCAGCATGTGGGCGCAGGGACCGCGGCGCAGCCGGTTCTGGCGGAAGAAGTTGCACTGGCAGCCGCCGTCGACGAGCTGCTGGTCCGCATTGAGGATCAACCGCGGCGTCAGCACCTGGTCCTTGAGCTTGACCTCGCCGTCGACCACGATGCGTGGGCCTTGCGGCGCGATGTCGCGCAGCTTCGCGCGCTTCTCGTGGATCAGCGTGAGCGCGGTGGCCTCCTCGGGGCTGGCGAAGCGCAGCGTCTCCATCGGCAGCGGCTCGCGGGCGAGCTCGCGCCAGGCGTAGCGGTTCGTGGGCAGGTCGAAGACTGCGCGGCCGGCCTGCACCCACAGGCCGAGCGCGGCGTCGACGTCCGCCTTCGGCAGCCCCGTCTTCGTGGACAGCGCCTCAGCCGAGGCCATCCAGTCGCCTTGCAGCGCGCCGGCGACGGACAGCTTCGTCGCGTCGCTGACCTCGTGCCGCGGCTGCAGAAGGTCGAAGCGGCCGGCATCGGACCAGTCGTTGGCGGTCCAGCCGGAAAGTCCCAGCGTCACCGTGATGTCGCCGATGTCCACGACCCAGAAGCTGGGCATGCCGCTGCCCAGCAGGTGGACGCGGACGCGCGTCGCGAGCGCGATCAGCCGCTCCAGTGTCAGCAGCCGGCGGCGGCCCCAGACGCGGATCGTGCGCGGTTCAGTCAACGGCGCGCCGACGATCGCGCTGCGGCGCGCGGTGAGCTCGATGCTCCACGGCTCCAACACCATCCGTGCCGGCCCGTTCGGCGCCAGCTCGAAGCGCAACGAGCGCGGACCGGCGCGTTCCTTGTGCTGCCGCAGCACGGCGCAGAGGTTGTGCAGGTCCATCGGATGCAGCTCGACGACGGTCGCCGGCAGCGTCATCGCGCTGGACACCTGCAGGAAGCCGCGCACCCAGCTGTCGGGCAGATCGATCTTCTCCTCGCGGAAGGCGGGGTCGTCGCCGGTGGCGACGGTGAAGCCGGCCGGATCGACCTGGAGCCGCGTGGCCTTGTAGTCGCGGATCTTCTGGAACTCGTCGTAGAGGCTGGCCGAGTAGTCGATGTTGGTCGTGCCGCAGGCCATGTCGCCGGTGCGGTCGAAGACGTCGTGGCGCACGCTGACGGCGCAATAGGTCGACTCGTCCTGGCTGAAGGCTTCGAACAGCACCCGCTCCGGATGCACCGTGATCACCGGGTCGAGGACGAACCAGGCGTCGCGGTTGTTCCAGAACAACCAGCTGAAGTAGGCCGACTGCGCCTTGTAGAAGGGCTCCAGCAGCTTGATCTTGCGCTGGCGCAGCGATCGCAGCTCGGTGTTGATCTCGTCCGAACGCTGCTTCAGGTCGACCGCCTGCGCCATGAAGCGCGCGAGCATCGACTGCTCGTTCTCGGCCAGCCAGGCGCGGTAGGCGGACTTGTCGCGGCCGCGGTAGCGCAGGTCGATGACGACGACCGAATGCAGCGCGGACAGCGCTTCGCGGAAGGCCAGGTGCGCATGCGAGTCGCGCCGCAGCAGGCCGTCGAAGGCGACCGGTGGACGCAGCGTGTCCGGCGCGAAGTTGAAGGCCTGCGACGCCGCGGTGTCGTCGACGGTGGTGCTGCCGTAGTACTTGTAGCGGAACTGCATCGTCGTCAGGCGGCGGAGGCCGGGGAGGTCGAAGAGGTCGGGGAACCCGATGAAGCCGGAGCGGCCGGCACGGCGGGCTGCTTCCAGTTCAGGAAGGGCAGCGCGATGCCGGGGTGCTTGGCGGCGATGTCGCGCAGGCCGGCGATGTACTGCGGCTTGTCGGTCAGGCTGGCGGTGACGACCTGGCGGGCGAAGATCTCGGCGACGACCGCGGCCGTGCCGGCGTCGTCCGTCTGCGCGCGCAGGAAGGCGGTGATGCGGGACTTGGCCGCGCGGCCGCGGTGGACCTGGCTGAGCACCGTGAGGAAGTAGGGCGTGAGCGCACGCAACCGGCGCGCGAGTTCCGCCTTGTCGTCGGTCGGCAGCTCCAGCAGCCATTGCGTGACGAAGAGCTGCACCTGCGTGCCCGGGTGCTGGCTGAGCCGCATGAGGCAGAGCGAGGCGTCGGCCGCGCTCATGCGGCGCACGAGGCGTGAGCGGCCCAGCGCCTGCACCCAGGCCTTCGGATGATCGACCCAGGCGATGAGCAGCTCGACGGCGAGCGATTCGTCCGGCAGCCGCTCGCCGAAGAGCGTGCGGGTGTAGTCGACGGCGTCGTCGAAGTCGGCCTCGGCGAGGGGAGCAGTTGCTCCGCCTGCTCGGGCGTCGGCACCGGCGGCAACGTGAGATCGAGGGCTCGCATCGACCAGAGGCGCACCGTCGTGTCGGGATGGCGCGCCAGCGTGGCGAGCTGCCGCAGCGAGAATTCCGCCGGCGTCAGCGACATCAGCGCCCAGGCGCCGTAACGCTGGGCGCCCGCGCTGCGCGCCTGCAGCGCGCGCCAGGCCCCGGACGGCTCGCGCGCGGGCGCGGCGGGGGCCAGGTCTTGCGTCAACCAGCGCAGCGCATCGGTGTGGGCGCCTTCGCCGGACTCCGTCTGGAACAGGGCGCGGTGCAGGCGGTCGGCGATCAGGCGAGTGAATTCAGCATCGCCTCGCGCGACGCGCAGCAGTGCGGGTCCCACCGCGCTGCGGATGCCGGCGTGCGCATGGGTGGCGAGATCACCGATCAATTCCACCTGGCTGCGCAGCACCTCGTCGGGCAGCGCGGCGAGCAGACGCACGCCGCAGGCGCGGCGGTCGGGGTCGTCGGCGCCGATCAGCTGCTTCATCAGTGGCGGCGGCAGCAGCGTGACGCCGGCCGGATGCAGCAGCAGCCAGGTGACGCCGAGCTGCACGACCGGCACCGCCGGATGGTCCAGCAGCGGCAGCAGCGCGCCGAGCTGTCGCAGCACGGCCTCGCCGGCCGGTGCGGCGAGCGGGCCGGTCAGCAGTTGCTCGATCAGCGCGGCGCCTTGGGCCAGGCCGGGATCGGCCGCGTCGGTGGCCAGCAGCGCGGGCGGCAGTTCGTCGAGCAGCGCCTGCGGCGTCGCCAGCAGCGCCAGTCCGTGGCCCTGCTTGCGGGCGCGATCCTGGCCGCTGAGCAGCAGCGCCACGATCAGGTCCGGGAAACCGGCGAAGGCGCCCGGATCACCGGCGATGTGCAGCAGCGCGAAGTCTCGCGCGGCGGGATGGGCACTCGAAGCCATCAGCTTGAGCCACTGGATCTGCTCGGCCGGCGAACCGCGCTCGACGTGGGCGCGGGCGACGCGGAAGCCGGTCTCGGCCGTCGGCGCGTACGGGCTGCGCAGCAGCCGTTCGAGCACGGCCAGGGGCTGTCGCTCCATGAATTCGGCGTGGTCCTGGAGCGCGCGGGCGACCACGGCGTGGACCAGCGCGCTGCGGCTCTCCATCGCCAGGCGCAGCAGCGCTTCGGGATGGGCGTCCCACATCTCGCGCAGGCCTTCGGCGCGCTCGGGCAGCGCGCGCGTGACGTCGATGGGCTCGCGGGTCCAGACCCGCTTGGTGCGTCCTCGATCGCTCTCGCCGGCGCCATGGACGACGTCGCGCCGCTTGTCACGGTCGCCCCGGTTCGGCGCTCGCGCCAGCAGCAGTCGCGTGACCAGCAGCCAGTTCGCACCGGCCGGGTAGTGACGCAGGACCGTCGTCCAGCGACGGTCGACGTACTCGGAGCGATGCTCGACGGCGGCGGCGGGGACTTCATCGTCGCGCAGGCCCAGCAGCAGCTCGACCGCGAGTTCGGACGCCTGCGGATGTCCGATCGCGGCGAGCCGGCGCACGCTGCGCAGGCCGCGCAGCCGGAGGTACTCGCGTGTCAGGCGGCCATAGGCGCGCGCGGGCTTGCGCTTGCTGCCGCCGCTGCGGACGATGATCTCGCCATTCGACGGGTCACGATACTGGCGCGTCGTCAGACCGCCCTGCGCGGGACGCGTGTTCTCGAAGCGCGCATGCAGCGCGGCGACGACCTCCGCATCGCGGCGCAGCTCGGCGGTCTTGTAGACGTAGCGCATCGCCTGGAAGGCTTCGGCCTGCACCGGCAACGCGCGCAGCAGCGCCAGCACCCGCTCGCGCACCGCGGGGCGGGCGAGCGCGATGTCGTACCAGTCCTGCATCAGCTCGGGCCAGTCGAGCCGGCGGGCGTCGAGCGGGTCCAGCAGGGCCACGACCAGCTCGGGGCCGTCGAGTTCCAGCGCGAGCTCCGCCGACCACTGGCTGGCCAGCAATTCGGCGTGCGCGGCAAGGTCCTCCGGTGACAGCAGCATCAGCCGCGCCTGGTGGGCGAATCGTTTCGTCGCGGGGCTGCGGCCGCGCTCGGCCAGGATCCGCATGGCTTCGGCCGCGCCGGGATCGCCAAGGCGGCCGATGGCGGCGGCCAGGCACAGGTCCAGCAGATCGCTCCCGCTTTCGAGCAATTCAACGAGGCGAGGCACCAGGCCGCGCAGCGCGCGTTGCGCGGCGGGATCGGCCTCGGTGCGATCGCTGCATTCGGCGACTCGCCAGGCGGAGCGGGTCTGACGGTCGGCGGTTTCGAGTTTCCAGCGCGCGGGTTCGAAGCGCGCGACCAGCGCGGCGATGCGAGGGGGAACAGGACCGGCGGAGGATGACGATGTCGACGACGTCGACGACGGCCCCAGGGCTGCTGCTCGAGTGCCGCCAGGCGCCCCGGCGGCGTTGGAGGAAGAGGACCCTGCGGCGTCGTGTTCCGCCAGCGCCTCGAAGCCCTGGCGGCGGACCAGCGTCTCGCCGGCGGCCAGGCGGCGGCGGATGAAGTCCAGCGCGCGGCGCTCGGCGTCGGCGAGCGGGCAGGGCGTGGCGGTCAGCGACGATTCGCCGCTGTCCTGGCGGACGGTGACGACGTGACGCGCGCCGCCGTCGCGGCCTGCGGGCAGGTCCAGTTCGACCAGTTCCACCGTGCAGCGGCGCTCGCGCGGATGGACCCGTGCCAGCGTCGCGGATGCGATCTTCCTCAAGTGCTTCTCCCCTGGGCCGACCGATTCTAGGGGGTGGTGTCGACCTAGGGGAGGTCGCCGACCTAGGGATGTGCCCCTTCCCGGGGACTGCCTAGTCTGGCTCACGGCTTCTTCACGGCTCGACCTCGGGCGGTGGCCGCGATGCGGATTCGCAGGAGGGGTGCCATGCCCACACGTCAGCTGATGGTGACGCAGATCAAGTGCCTGGACGACACGAGCGAGGGCGACGGCGGCGACTCGCCTTACGTGCTGGTGTTCATGGCCCATCGCAACGTGCCCGGCGGCAAGCTGATCCGCGTGCGCGATCCCGACTGGGACAACCACTTCCTGAAGGGCCGGGTCGTCAACACGCGGCAGATCGTCGACGAGGCCGAGGCCGGCGGTGCTTTCGTCTTCGCCTGGCTGCTCGAGGAAGACTGGGATCCGGACCTGGGCAGCGGCGGCTTCCTGCAGGTGCTGATGCAGACGGTCTGGAACCAGTACGGGCAGAGCGGCTGGGCCAACCTGACGGCGGCGCAGTTGCGATCGGTCGTGGGGCCGAAACTCTCGACCTTCGTGCAGAGCGCGCTGTCCAACGACGAGTACCTCGGCTGGCACAGCTTCGTCGTGCCGTCGGTGACCACCGAGACCGCCCTCTCGCCGCTGAACTACGGCGGGGACGGCGGCAGCTACAAGCTCACGTTCACGGTGAGGATCAAGGGCGGATGACACCGCTCGATCGCCCCCGTGAAGGGAACCGGTCTCCAGGGCCTCCCTAGCCCGGCGTCCCGGCCTGCCGACGGCGGAATTCCGTCGTCGGCAGGCCGCCGACGCCCCAGTTCTCGAGCTCGACCTCGTCGATGACGACGAAGGTCGTGTGGCGCGGCTTGCCCATCACCTCGAACAGCAGGTCGCTGACGCCCCGGATCAGGGCCGCCTTCTGCTCGGGCGTGGTGGCGGCGGTGCCGGGGGCGGTGCCCTCGCGGGTCACCTTGATGTTGACGTAGGGCATGGCGGTTCCTTCGGCGGAGGGTGGACGGGAGGCCGTTCAGCGGCCGGCGTGCTGGCCGCCGTCGACATTGAGCAGCTCGCCGGTCGCGAAGCCGGCGCGCTCCAGGTACATCACGGCCTCGACGATCTCGCTGATCTCACCCATGCGGCCCATCGGGTGCAGTGCGGCGAGGAAGTCGTGCGTCTCGGGCGCGTGCATCGGCGTCTTGATCACGCCGGGCCGCACCGCGTTCACGCGCACGCCGCGCTTCGCGTACTCGATCGCCAGCGAGCGGGTCACCGCATCCAGGCCGCCCTTGGTCAGGTTGGCCAGCGCGGCCGGCACGCCGGTGATCGGCTGATCGACCAGCGTGGTCGTGATCTGCACGACGTGGCCGCTCTTCTGCTGCAGCATCTGCGGCAGCGCCAGCTGCGTGACGTGGAAGAAGCCGGCGACGTTGACCGCGAACGCGTCCTGGAAGTCCTGCGGCGTGTAGTCGGTGAAGGGCTTGGCGATGAAGATGCCGGCGTTGTTGATCAGCGTGTCGATGCGGCCGAAGCGGTCGAGCGCGGTCTGCACGACGCGCTGCGCGACGAGACGGTCGCCGATGTGGCCGGGGACGGCGATGACGCCGGCGTCGTCACCCTGCTGGATGTGGCGGGAGTTGGCGACCACGGCGTAACCCTGTGCGCGATACGCGGCGACGAGCGCGGCGCCGATGCCTTGCGAGGCGCCGGTGACGATGGCGACCTTCTGTGCGGTGGTGCTGGAAGCGGTGGACATGGAAAGGCTCCTGTTCATGCGGGATCCGGAGGATCCCGGTGTGTCGGGGACGCCGCGGGGATCGGTGATCGTTCGGCGTTGGACAGCAGGTTAGGAGCGGGCCCTCCCGGGCGGTAGCCGCTATCCTGTCTCAATGGCTGATCAAAAACGCACAGGGTTCCGCGGCGGCGTCGACTGGGAGGACCTGCGGGTGTTCCTCGCGCTGGGGCGGCACGGCAGCCTGTCGGCGGCGGCGCGCGCGCTGACGGTCAACCACGCGACCATCTCGCGGCGCATCCAGGCGCTGGAGGACAGCCTCGGCGAGAAGCTCGTCGACCGCCGCCCCGACGGTTATGCGCTGACGGCGGCGGGGCGGCGGGCCCTCGTGGCGGCGCGTGAGATGGAGTCGGCGGCCCAATCGCTCGCTCGGGACAGCGGTGACGGTGGCGGCGACGACGCGGTGCGCGGGCTGGTGCGGGTGAACGCCCCGCCGGCCCTCTCCCAGGGTTTCCTGATCGACCGGCTGGCGCCGCTCGCGGTGCTGGATCCGGGACTGGATGTCGACCTCGCGACGGACCTGCGGGCGGTGAGCCTCGACCGGCACAAGGCGGACATCGCGGTGCGTCTGACACGGCCGCGCGACGGCGACTTCATCGCGAAGCCGCTGGGCACGATGGGCTTCGGGTTCTATGGCACGGCGGCGATCTGCGAGGCCGTGGAGCGCGGCGCGGCGCCGGTGTTCGTCGGCTTCGACGAAGAGAACGCCGACATGCCCGATGCGTCCTGGCTGGCACAGCACTTCCCGCGCGCCCGGGTGGCGTTCCGCGCCAACAACCACATGTCGCAGGCCATCGCGGCGAGGACCGGCGCCGGATTGGCGGTGCTGCCGCACTACATCGGGCGGCAGGTGCCGGGGCTGCGCGCCTGCGCGCTGGCGCCGGTCCGCGATCCACGGGAGATGTGGCTGCTCATCCGGGGGCAGGACCGGAAGGACCGGGCGATCCGTGCGGTGGCGGATCATCTGCAGCGGGTGTTCGAGGAGGAGCGGGCGCTGTTCGTGCCGTGAGGTGTTGTCGGCGGGAGGCTGTGATGCCGCAGGGGCTGCGCAGGGGCAGGCCCGCCACCCTCAGACCGAGCCGGGCGCCTGGAGATCCAGCAGCCGGCGCACCTTGTCCTCGTCATCGTGCGTCGCCGGCTGGTAGACCACCAGGCCCAGGTCCGGCCGCTGATCGACGGAGAACGCCGAGTACTCGAAGGCGATGAGGCCGACGGTCGGATGCCGCAGCCGCTTCACGCCTTCGCCGAAGGCCTTCACGTCGTGTTCGCGCCAGTACCGCTCGAACTCGGGGCTCTGCGCGCTGACCTCGCGCACCAGCGCCTCGACCTTGGCCGTATCGGCGACTCGCGCCGAATCCGCGCGGAACGCGGCCACCACGAAACGCGCGACGCTCTCCCAATCGTCCTGCGCCGCCCGCACCCGCGGGTGGCAGAAGATCAGCTTCACGATGTTGCGCTGCTCGGGCGGCAGCGCGCTGTAGTCGGTGAGGACGGCGGTGGCCGCGCGATTCCATCCGACCACGTCCCACAGCGGCGTCTTCACGATCGCCGGGCTCAGCGTGAGCGCGTCCAGCACGCGTTGCAGCCGCGGCGTGATGCCGGCGGTCTCCGGCGCGCGGAGCTCGGGCGCCCGCCCGAAAGCGAGCAGGAAGAGGTGCTCGCGCTCGACGTCCGTCAGCAGCAGCGCGCTGGCGATGCGCTCGAGCACGACCTCCGACGGCGCGCCGCCGCGGCCCTGTTCCAGCCACGTGTACCAGGTCGGACTCACGTGCGCGCGTTGCGCGACCTCCTCGCGGCGCAGGCCGGGCGTGCGCCGGCGTGTCATCGGCAGTCCGAACGCGGCCGGGTCCAGCCGCTCGCGGCGATCGCGCAGGTAGGCGCCGAGCGGGTTGTCCTTCGGTGCCTGCGCGGGCACTGCCGGAGGCTCGGAAGCAGGAGGCAGAGAGGGGAGGGGAAGACGTTGTTCATCCTGTTAGCCGCCATACCTGGATAAGGTCACTACTACACCGGGATGGATTCTGCGTCGACGATGCGCCGCATCCACTTTCGAGGGTTTCTCTCATGCGAGTTTTCGTCACTGGAGCCACGGGCTTCGTCGGGTCGGCGGTGGTCGACGAGTTGGTCGAGGCGGGCCACCAGGTGCTCGGCCTGGCGCGGTCGGACGCGTCCGCGGAGGCGCTGGTGCGGGCCGGCGCCGAGGTGCATCGCGGCACGATCGATGATCTGGACAGCCTGCGTTCGGGCGCGGCGTCGAGCGATGCCGTCATCCACACGGCGTTCGACCACGACTTCTCCCGCTTCGCCGAGAACTGCCGCCGCGACGGCGTCGCCATCGAGGCGCTGGGCGAGGCGCTTGCCGGATCGCAGCGCCCGCTGCTGGTCACCTCGGGGCTGGCGATGATGGTGTCGGGCCGGCTGGGTCATGAAGGCGATCCGTGCCTTCCCGTGTCCGACGGTTATCCCCGCGCCTCCGAGCCGACCGCGCTGGCGCTCGCCGGGCGTGGCATCAACGCGGCCACCGTGCGCCTCTCGCCGACGGTGCACGGCGCGGGCGATCATGGGTTCGTGCCGATCCTCATCGATCTCGCGCGGCGCACGGGCCGGGCGGCCTACATCGGCGACGGCCAGAACGCATGGAGCGCGGTGCATCGGCGCGATGCGGCGGTGGTGTTCCGTCGCGCGGTCGAGTCCCCGAAGGCCGGTGCGCGCTGGCACGCGATCGCGGAGGAACGGATCGCCTTCAAGGACATCGCCACGGCGATCGGCGAGCGGCTGGGCGTGCCGGTCGTGAGCCTGTCGCAGGACGAGGCGCCGGCGCACTTCGGCTGGTTCACGAAGTTCGCCGGGCTGAATCTCGCGGCGACGAGCACCGTCACGCGGGAGGCCCTTGGCTGGACGCCGCGGCACCCGACGCTGGCGCAGGACCTGGACGACGCGGGCTACTTCGACGCGAAGGCCTGACAAGCTGTGGCAGGCGGCGCGCGTCCTGTCGGCGCGTGTCGCCGTTCAAGGGGCCTCGGATGCCAGCGGCTTCCGGACGCTCCGGAGCCAGGTCTGCGCCAGCCCTTCGGCCTGTCGCTGTTCCTCGTCGCTGAGCGCCGGTTGGGGCGTGGCGAAGCCGCTCGCATTCAACGCGTCCTTCATGCGGTCGTTCTGCGCGTCGAAGACGATCTCGTAGGCCCGCGTCTCGACGCGGGACAGGTCGAAGAGGTCCGCATGCCTGGCCAGGGACAAGGCGGTCGTGGTGTCGCCCGCCAGGAAGTCGGCGCGCAGCGCGTCGCGCAACGGCAACCGCATCGCATCGGGAGGATTGAACGCGACGAGGTTGGCATAGATGAGCGCGACGCCGCGCTCCCCGCCGAGGAGGGCGCGCTCAGCGAGTTCCTTCTGCCTGGGCATCATTTCCAGAGGGATCGATTGACACTGCCGCTCGCGCTCGTCGACCGACTGACTGATCAAGGTGGCCGAGGCCTCGTCGAGGCGGCCGTCGGCTTTCAGCATCGCCACGGCCTGGGCGAGATCCCTCGTGGCCCTGCATCCGTCGATGAGCCTCGCGGCCTTGCCTGCCAGCTTCGGCGAGCCGCCGTTGACAGCGGTGATCACGATCTGTCCGAAGTCCAGCATCGCGGCAGAGGCGCCGATGCCGGACGGAGGAATGGTCGGACTGGTGCGATCGATGCTGACTGCCGCTGGACGCATCGGCGCCGTCTGTGGCGCGATCGTCGTGACGCCGGATCCGGCGGCGGTCGGTGGCTGCACGGCGGACGAGCCCGTCGGTGCGACAGGCTCGTCGGTCGGCGACTCGCGCCAGGACTGAACCGCCACCGCTGCGGCGGTCAGCAGCAGGCCGCCTGCCACGATCCAGCGGCGTGGATGATCCATCTTCGACTCCCTGCGATGCGGTCGCCCGACGCATTGAAGCGGGCCATGTTATCGACGCAGGAAGCAGAAAGGCCGACTCCCCCATCAGAGGGGAGGTCGGCCTTCGGGATCGTCAACGAGGCTTCAACGATCGATCAACGGACCGTCAAGACCGGTCCGTCCCCGATCACTTCGGCTGCTTGACGATGCGCAGGTAGGGCTTCGGGGCCTTCCAGCCGTCCGGGTAGATCGTCTTGGCTTCGTCGTCGGAGACCGAGCCCGCGATGATCACGTCGTCGCCGTGCTTCCAGTTCACCGGCGTGGCGACGCGGTGCTTGGCGGTCAGCTGGATGGAGTCCAGCACGCGCAGGATCTCGTCGAAGTTGCGGCCCGTGGTCATCGGGTAGGTCAGCGTCAGCTTGATCTTCTTGTCCGGACCGACGATGAACACCGAACGCACGGTCGCATTGGTCGCCGCCGTGCGGCCGTCCGACGTGCCCGGCTCCTCGGCCGGCAGCATGTTGTAGAGCTTGGCCACGTTCAGGTCGGTGTCGCCGATCATCGGGTAGTTCACCGCCGAGCCTTGCGTCTCCTCGATGTCCGCGGCCCACTTGGCGTGGTTCTCGACCGGGTCGATCGACAGGCCGATCAGCTTGGCGTTGCGCTTGGTGAACTCGGGCTCGATCTTGGCCATGTAGCCCAGCTCGGTCGTGCACACCGGCGTGAAGTCCTTCGGATGCGAGAACAGGATGGCCCAGCTGTCGCCGATCCAGTTGTGGAAGTCGATCTCCCCCTGCGTGGTCTTGGCGGTGAAGTTCGGGGCGATGTCGTTGATGCGCAGAGACATGGTGGGCTCCAAGGTTGAAAGTGTCGCCGCCCCCGGGAGGGCGATCGGACAGGCCGGGCGATTCTCGTCGTCAATTCCGCTGCCGGGGAGGGGCGGTCGCGGGGAGGCACATTCTTGTCCTCCGGATTGATGACGGGCAGAGTCTGCCCAATGGCCTTACTCGGGCAGCGACTTTACTCATGCGCGAAGCGAATGCCGCGCGGTCGCTGCGTCCTGCTCACTGGCCGAAGGTCCAGTTCGTGCCGATCGTCCACCAGCCTTCCTTCGGCGCGTGGGCGGCGGCGGTCGCCCGCGCGAAGCTCAGGTCCAGCGTGAGCGAGGTGCCCAGCGTGCGGCGCAGACCGAGTCGTTTCAGCGGTCGTTGGCCGTCGTGGAAATACTCGGCCAGTCCCTGCCAGTCCGGCGTCATCTGCCACTCGGCGGCGATGCCGCGCTGGGTGCGATCGTCGGCCCCCTTCAGCCAGGAACGACCCAGGTTCAGGTGGAAGGCCAGGTCCTCGCGCGGGGTCCAGGTGACCGGCAACAGCAGCGACTGCTGCGATCGCGGGGTCTGGTCTTGCCACCCCAGCGCGGCGACCAGGCCGACCGCCAGTTCCGGTTGCAAGGCGGTGGCCCATTTGAGCTGCATGCCCCGCATGTGGAGCGAGGGGACCGCCTGCGCGGTGTTGCGGTCGACGTTGATGCCGGCCTCGACGCCGGACAGGTGGCAGCCGACGCCCGCGTGCTGGAGCTGGCGCCGGTCGAGGGTCGAGCGTTCGGCCCAGAGTTCGAGGTTGCATTGACCGGGGTCGACGATGGCCGCGTCGTCGACGGCGTGGTGTCCGCCGGCGGCGATGGCATGGACCGGCAGCAGCAGACCGGTCAGCAGGACCGGCAGGAAAAAGCGCATGAAAGGACTCCTGCGCGCACTGTCAGGCACGTCCGTTGAGGCGTGATGACGGCGCAGTTCACGGGGGATCGGTTCGGGTGAGCCGTCGCGCGGGGGCGACGGCGGCCTCGGCAAGGCGATCGATGCGACAGGAGAAGAAGGCCGGCGCGGTGCTGCGCGCGACCGGAGCCGGTCAGCGCGTCAGTCGTGCGGCGGCCGTTCCGGCTCGCGTCGCGATGGGACTGGGGGCACTGTCCACGAAGGGCTCCAATGGGGGAAAGGCGCGGATTGTGGCACCGGGGTGACCGGCAAGGCAATCTCGACCGGACCATGGCGTCGAGAAAGCTATCGCTCCGATAAACCCCGACTGTTGCTGTCGCGACTGGCCCGGTCCTAGACTCGTCCGCGCTCGCACGCTGCAAGGCGGACCAGTGGACTGAACCCCCAGGCTCAACTCAGGAGGAAGACATGTCAGGCGAATCGGAAGCGAAGTGCCCGTTCTCGGGCGGAACCCACCACCACGCGGTGGCCGGCACCAAGGGCAACCGGGATTGGTGGCCCGAACAGCTCAACCTCTCCATCCTCTCCCTCCATTCGTCCAAGACGAACCCGATGGGCGAGGACTTCAAGTACGCGCATGAGTTCCAGACCCTGGACCTCGACGCCGTCGTCAAGGACCTGAACGCGCTGATGACGGACTCCCAGGACTGGTGGCCCGCCGACTACGGCCACTACGGTCCGTTCTTCATCCGCATGGCCTGGCACTCGGCCGGCACCTACCGCGTGCAGGACGGCCGCGGCGGCGCCGGCACCGGCGCGCAGCGCTTCGCGCCGCTCAACAGCTGGCCCGACAACGGCAACCTCGACAAGGCCCGCCGCCTGCTCTGGCCGATCAAGCAGAAGTACGGCCGCAAGCTGTCCTGGGCCGACCTGATGATCCTGGCCGGCAACGTCGCGCTGGAGTCGATGGGCTTCAAGACCTTCGGGTTCGCCGGCGGCCGCACCGACGTCTGGGAACCCGAGACCGACGTGTTCTGGGGCCCGGAGACCACCTGGCTCGGCGACGAGCGCTACGCCGGCGATCGCGACCTGGCGAACCCGCTCGCCGCCGTGCAGATGGGCCTGATCTACGTGAACCCGGAAGGCCCGAACGGCAACCCCGATCCGGCCAAGTCGGCGCGCGACATCCGCGAGACCTTCAAGCGCATGGCGATGAACGACGAGGAGACCGTGGCGCTGGTCGCCGGCGGACACACCTTCGGCAAGGCGCACGGCGCGGGCGAGGCCCATCACGTCGGCGCGATGCCCGAGGGCGGGGACATCGAGGACCAGGGCCTGGGCTGGAAGAACGCGTTCGGCGAAGGCATGGGCGTCTACACGATCACCAGCGGCATCGAGGGTGCCTGGACACCGACGCCGACGAAGTGGGACAACAGCTTCTTCGAGACGCTATTCGGCTACGAGTGGGAACTGACCAAGAGTCCCGCCGGTGCCCACCAGTGGACGCCCAAGGGCGGCGCGGGCGCTGGCACGGTGCCCGACGCGCACGACAAGAGCCGCAAGCACGCGCCGATGATGACGACGGCCGACCTCGCGCTGCGCGTCGATCCGGCCTACGAGAAGATCTCGCGCCGCTACAAGGACAACCCGGCGGAACTGGCCGACGCGTTCGCGCGTGCCTGGTACAAGCTGACGCACCGCGACATGGGTCCGCAGTCGCGCTACCTCGGCAAGCTGGTGCCCAAGGAAGAGCTGATCTGGCAAGACCCGGTACCGAAGGTCGATCACCCGCTGGTCGACGACCAGGACGTGACCGCGCTGAAGGCCAAGCTGCTCGCCAGCGGACTGAGTGTCTCGCAGCTCGTGTCGACGGCCTGGGCCTCGGCCTCGACCTTCCGCAGCGGCGACAAGCGCGGCGGCGCCAACGGTGCGCGGATCCGCCTCGCGCCGCAGAAGGAATGGCCGGTGAACCAGCCGAGCGAGCTCGAGAAGGTGCTGAGCAAGCTCGAGACGGTGCGCAAGGAGTTCAACGACTCGGCCGCGGGCGGCAAGCAGATCTCGCTGGCCGACCTGATCGTGCTGGGTGGCTCCGCGGGCATCGAGGCCGCGGCGAAGCAGGGCGGACATCAGGTCGTCGTGCCCTTCACCGCAGGACGCACCGACGCGTCGCAGGACCAGACCGACGTCGAATCGATGGGTTACCTGGAACCCGCAGCCGACGGCTTCCGGAACTACGTGCGCAAGGACCTGGTCAAGCACACGGCGGAACTGCTGATCGACAAGGCCCAGCTGCTGTCGCTGAGTGCGCCGGAGCTGACCGCGCTGGTCGGCGGCCTGCGGGTGCTCGATACCAACGTCGGGCACACGAAGCACGGCGTCCTCACGGCGCGTCCGCAGACGCTGAGCAACGACTTCTTCGTCAACCTGCTGGACATGCGGACGAAGTGGCAGAAGTCGACGAGCGACGACGGCGTGCTCGAAGGCCGCGACCGCACATCGGGTGCCACGAAGTGGACCGCCACGACGGCGGACCTGGTGTTCGGATCCAACTCGCAGCTGCGGGCGCTGTCCGAGGTGTACGCGTCCAAGGACGGCGAAAAGGTGTTCGTCAACGACTTCGTCAAGGCCTGGACCCGGGTGATGAACCTGGACCGCTACGACCTGATCTGAGCGGACGCGGGGCCGCCACCCGGGAGGGTCGGCGGCCCCTGAACGATCTCGGGTGTAGGCAATCTGGCTACGGTGTAGGCAAATTGGCTACACCGTTCGAGAGGGCGACCCCGCCTGCTGGCCCTCCGCTACGTTTGGTTCCAGAAATCTTTCCATTCGTTTCCTAAGATGGAGGGATGGACGTCCATGCCAACAAGCCGGCCCACCGGCAGTTCTCCACTTCGATGATCGCTGCCGCCCTGCTGGCGTTGGGTCTGGGTGCGTGCGGCGGCGGAGGCAGCGATGCCCCGGCGGCCGACCCGGGCACGCCGAACCCGACCAATCCGCCCCTCGTCGCCGGTACCTGCGACCTGCCCAATTTCAAGCAGGAACTGCTGGATCGCATCAACACCCTGCGCGCGTCGGGCGCGAGCTGCGGGACCTCCGGGAACTTCCCCGCCGTGCCGGCCGTGGTCTGGAACGACAAGCTGACCGCCGCGGCCGACGGGCACGCGCAGGACATGGCGGCGAAGAACTACTTCAGCCATGACAGCCAGGACGGCCGCAGCTTCTCCACCCGCATCACCAATGCGGGCTACGCCTGGGCGGCAGCCGGCGAGAACATCGCCGCCGGGCAGCCGACCGTCGAGTCGGTCATGAGTTCCTGGCGCGACAGCCCCGGCCATTGCGCCAACCTGATGTCGGCCAACTTCGTCGACGTCGGCGTGGCCTGCCGGCCCGCCGCCTCGGCGTCCAACACCTACAGCAAGTACTGGGTGATGGATCTCGGCAAGGCGGCGCGTTGAGGCGAGCTTCCGATGTGGGCGCCGGGCGCCGTTGCAAATCCTCGCCATGGCGCTGCCATGGCTCCGGTTTGCGCCTAGCGCGGCATCCCACATCGGAACCTCGCAAGATCGATCAGGTACCTCGGGGGCGGCGTACGGCGCGCAGCTTGCCGCTGGCGCCGCCGCCGCAATAGAACAGGTCGGCGCCGTCCGACTCCAGTCCGCTGACGCCGACATTCGCCGGCATGGCCAGGCGCTCGATCACAGCGCCGTCCGCCGGATCCACGCGGCGAAGTTCGCTCTCGTCGCCCTCCCAGGTGCCGTGCCAGAGTTGCCCGTCCACCCAGGTCACGCCGGTGACGAAGCGGTTGGACTCGATCGTGCGTCGCACCGCGCCGGTCTCCGGATCGATCTGGACGATCTTGCGGTCACGGTACTGGCCGACCCACAGGCTGCCTTCCGCCCAGGTGAGTCCGGAATCGCTGCCCTGGCCCGACGGCGCCGGGATCGTGCCGACGACACGGCCGCTCTGCGGGTCGATCTTCCGGATCTGCGAGTCGCCGATCTGGTAGAGGTGGCGGCCGTCGAAGGCCGTGCCGGCATCCGCGACGCAGGGCAGCGTGCGCTGGACCTCGCCGCTGGCGGGATCGATCGCCAGCAGGCCGAGCGCGGTGGCTGCCCAGACGCGGTCGCCGTCGTGGCTCACGCCGTGGACGGCCGGTGCGCCGGGGTAGGGGCCGAACTCGCGGACGACCTCGGCCGCGCGGGCCGCGGGCAGGGCCGCATTGGAGGCCATCCGTGCCTCGGCATGGGGATCGCAGGCGGCGGGATTGGAAGCAGTCATCGTCATCTCCTGTACGGCGAAACCGTCGCCGCATGGACCTCAATCTATCCAGCGGGCGGAAGAGCGGGGAGTAACAAGATCGTCGCGATTCCCGTCATCGGCGGCGCGAGCCAGCGCTTGGCGCGCGCCTGGCCGATCGCGCGGACCCGCCCCTCGACCTCGAGCGTAGCGAGCGCGCGCTGCACCGTCCGCTGGCTGGCGCCGAGCGCCAGCGCCAGCGCCGACGTCGACCAGGCCGCGCCGTCGGCCAGCAGGGCCTGCAGCGAGGCGGTCTCGTTTTCCAGGGGCGGTACCAGCAGCGTCACCGCGCGCTCGCCGGCCACCCTCAATGCGAAGCCCTTGTGCGTCGCTTCGATGCGGGCGACGGGGTCGATCAGCGCGCGCAGGCGGCCCAGCTCGACGCGCAATCGCGCGCGATGGGTCTCGTCGGGATGGCGGGTCCGGAACGCGCGGAGGATGAGCGTCGCGCGATCCGCGTCGCCGGGCCAGGCTTCAGCGAGCACGCGTGCCAGCGCGAACAGCACGGGTCGGCGCGAGAGGTCGACATGGAGCCCGGCGCCGCGGAGGCTGCGCCGGCAGGCGTCCACGATCAGCATCGGCGACGCCAGCAAGGCCTCGACCTCTTCCAGCCGCAAGCTCCGCGCCTGGCTGCCGTCGATGCGGCGGGCGGCCGGGTGATCGAGCGAGGCGCGAAGATCGCTCGCCTCCGCGATCAGGGCTGTCACGCCAGCACGTTGCGCGGCGACGAGCGCTCGTTCGACGGCGACCCGGGCAGCGCCGATGCGCAAGGCACGCATCGCGAGTTCCGCCGAGGCCAGCGCCACCATCGCGACGAGCAGGGGCGGCGCGCCGGCGACGTCCTCCGCGGGGAGCGCATCGGCGGCCTGATCGAGGCGCCCCAGCAGGATCAGGCGTCGAGCGGCGACCAGCCGTGCCTGAAGCGCGTTGGCACGATCGTCATGGGCGTCCAGCGTCTCGGCGGCCTGCAGCAGTGGACGCGTCGGATCGCCGAGATCGCGCATCGCCAGCGCGACCTCCGCTTCGGCCACGACGCAGCGCGCGCACGCGACGGCCTCCTTCGGTCCGAACGTCTTGGCGGCCTGCCGCAGCAATTCGCGGGCGCGCGAGTGCTCGCCGAGCTGCGCCATCGCAATGCCGCGCAGTGCGAGCGCCGCCGGGTCGTCGCGCAGGGCGACCCGCTGCAGCGCGCTCAACGCGTCCCCGGCGGCGAGGAAGCGGGCGGCAGCGGTGATGAGGGCGTCCATGGAGGCCGAGCTTAAGCGCCGGCGGCAGCGGGCCCGGATCCCCGGGGGTCAGGGAGACCCCTCGTCGGCAGGTGCCGGGGGCCACGAATACACTCCTGGCCATGGAACTGAAGATCGTCGTCTATTCGAAGTCCGCCTGCCCGCAATGCGACACGGCGAAGAGTCTGCTCAAGTCCCGCGGGATGGACTATCAGGAGATCCTGATCGACGACGAGGCCGAACGCCTGGCCTTCTACGAGAAGTGCGGCCCGTCCGTCCGCCAGATGCCGCAGGTCTTCATCAACGACCAGCGCGTCGGCGGCGTCACCGGCCTGCAGGCGGCGCTGAAGCAGCTGGGCCGCTGATCGCGGCGCGCCTCGCGGTGTCCTACGCCGCGACGGCCTGAATGCCTACAGGCGGGCGATCTCGCTCGTCCCAGACTGAACTCAGCCGCCGATCTGCGTCGGCATAGGAGTTCCGTCATGGCGCAGTCATCTCCCGCCTCGCCGAAGGATTCATCCGCCACGCCTGCGTTGAAGGACGCCAAATCCCTCGCGAAGGCCAACGCCAAGCCCTATCCCGGCGACAGCCCCGAATACCGCGCAGCGCGCGAGGCGCTGCTCGCCGAGGAGGTGGAGCTCCGCCGCCACCTCTGGCGCGTCGCGGAACAGCGTCGCGCGCTGCCGCTCGGCGGCGAGGCCGAGCCGTACCGCTTCCTCGACGAAAACGGCAAGGAAGTCGGCCTCGCCGATCTCTTCGGCCAGCACGACACGCTGCTCACCTACTTCTGGATGTACGGCCCGCAGCGCGAGCGGCCGTGTCCGATGTGCACGTCCTTCCTGGGCTCGCTGGACATCCCGCTGCGCGACCTCGATCAGCGCGTCGCCGTCGCGGTGCTGGGGCGTTCGCCGGTCTCGCGGCAGCTCGCCTTCGCGCGCGAACGCGGATGGCGCAACCTGCGCTTCTTCCAAACCGTCGGCGATCAGTTCACGACCACCTTCAAGCTGATCGACGACCAGGGCTTCGAGTACCCCGCGCTGACCGTCTGGGTGCGGCGCGGCGACAAGGTTTTCCACTTCTGGAGCGCCGAGAGCGGCGGCACCGAGGACCCCGGCCAGGACGCGCACGGCGCGCCGGAGATCGCGCCGCTGTGGAACGTGCTCGACCTGACCCCGGGCGGGCGCGGGTCGAATTGGTATCCGAAGCTGGACTACTGAAGGGGCTTGCGTTGGGGGAGACGCTAAAGTCGGCGGCTTCTTCCAAAGACTGCGAAAGCACCATGTCCCTGCTCGACGTTCCCAGCCCGATCGACCTTCGCGAGATGTCCGACGCCCGCCAATGGGCCGACGAGGCGATGGTCAAACGGCCCTGGCGGACGGAGTTCTTCGCCGCGTTCGCCGAGGCGCTCGAGGCCGGCCATGCACATCGCGTGCTGGAGTTGGGATCGGGACCGGGCTTCCTCGCGCAGTACCTGCTCGAGGCCTTGCCGGCGATCGACTATGTGGCGCTCGATTTCTCGCCGGCCATGCACCAGCTCGCTGCTGAACGCGTCGGCGACGCCGCGCGGCGCGTGCGTTTCGTCGAGCGCAGTTTCCGCGAGCCGGACTGGGTCGAGGGCCTTGGCCCGTTCGATCACGTCGTGACCAATCAGGCCGTGCACGAGTTGCGCCACAAGCGCCACACGCGCGCGCTGCACGAACAGGTGCGGGGATTGCTCGCGCCGGGCGGCCGCTACCTGGTCTGCGACCATTTCGCGGGTGACGGCGGCATGAAGAACGATCAGCTCTACATGAGCATCGAGGAGCAGCGCGTCGCGCTGGCCGAAGCCGGCTTCGCGCGCGTCGAGCCGCTGCTGCTCAAGCGCGGCCTGATGCTGTACGCCGCGTCGGTCGAACGCTGAGCGCGGCCGATCGGTCCCGCACGCGCGCCTTCCCGGCGCGCGCTGCGCGATCAGCGTCCGGCGATCACTTCGCCGGTGCGAGGCCCAGCAGCCCGTCGCGCGTGCTGCCGCGCACCTTGGGGCCGATCCAGACCTTCATCATCATCGGGAAGAAGCTCTCGCCCTGGATGGTGTCGCCGACCTTCGCGCCGTTGACGCTGAACTCGGTCGTCTGCTTCGCGGGGTCGTAGTCGATGGTGACCAGATCGCCCTTGAGCAGCTTCGCGCGGTTGCCGAAGACGACGCCCAGCTGCGAGGTCTGGATGATGTTCTTCGCGAACTCGTCGGCCGCGTTCTGGCGGATGCGGTCCAGCATCGCGTTGGCCAGGTCGCGCGAGGACACGTCGCGCATCATGTAGAAGGTGATGCGCTTCGCGCCCTTCTCGGCGACGGCGGCTTCCATCGTCGTCTGCTTCTTCGGCAGGTAGAAGGCCACCGCGGTCGAGCGCGTCGACAGGATGCTCGACGTGGCCGCGCCGTTCAGCTGCAGCGTCTGGTTGTGCAGCAGCGCCGTGTCCTGGAACTTGAAGCCCTCGACTTCCACCTCCGCCGCGAAGGCGAACGAGGACATCGCGGCGAGGCCGATGAACAGGGCATTCCGGACGGAGCGGGTGAAGGTGGAACGTTGCATGGGGAAGTCTCCTCGCAGTGACGCGTCGTGTTGTGGGATTGAGCCGCGGGCCGACCGGACGCGGTGGCGAAAAGTGGCGTGGCTCGTGGCGTCGCGAGTTCGGGCCGATGGTGACGGCGATCGCGTGGCGCGTTGCGGACCGGATTAAAGCGCGGCGGGGTGTGGCGCGTCAGCCCCGCAAACTGGGGCCGTGCCTCTAATCCGGGGCGCGATGTGACGAATGGCACAAGCCCCGGACCCTTCCGCTGGCACGATGCGCTCCGATTCGAAAATCCAGAACTCCCCGGAGGGATCCCCGTGTTCATCGACCTTCTCCGCGCGCGCCCGTCCGCGCTCGCCACTGCCTTCCTCACGCTGGTCGCCGTCGCCGGTACCGCGCATGCCACCGAGAACAGCCAGGTGCGCGCGCTGCTCGGCGCGCCGTCCTATGAGATCTCGACGCCGCAGTTCCCCGGCGTCTATCTGCAGACCTGGTACCAGCACTACGAGGCCGACAAGCTGCGCGACGCCGACGGCAACACGCCCACGCGCTCGCTGACGCTGCCCGGCGTCGGCACGCTGCCGCTGACGGTCAACGGGTCGATCAAGGCCGACGTCTTCGTGCCGCGCATCACCTGGGTGACCGAGAAGATCGTGATGGACGGCCGGCTGGGCTTCTCCGCCGCGTTCCCGATGGTCAAGCAGACCAACGACTTCACGCTGAGCACGGTGCTGCCCGCCGGCCTGCCGGCCGCCGCCGTGACGCAGATCAACCAGCAGCTGGCCGCCGCCGGCGGCGCGCTGTCGGGCACGCGCAGCGGCATGGCCGATCCGGAACTCGCCGCCTACATCGACTGGCAGCAGGACGAATCGCGCGTCGCCGTCGGCGTCGCGTTCAATCCGCCGATGGGCTCGTACGACGCGGGCCGCGCGGTGAACCCGGGCGCCGGCAAGTACTGGACCTTCAAGCCGCTGCTGGTCGCGTCGCGCGTGTGGGAGAACGGCTTCGCCGTCGGCCTGCGCGCCACGTACTCGATCAACACGCGCAACGACGACACCGGCGTGCGTTCCGGCCAGTACCTGCATGCGGACTGGTCCGGCACCTACAACGTCAACGACCAGTGGAAGGTCGGCGTGCAGGGCTACGTGCTCAAGCAGTTCACCGCCGATCGCGGCGGCGATGCCGGCGCCAACAAGGTCCAGGCGCTGTCCGCCGGCCCGCTGATCGCCTACCTGGCGGAGAGCGGCGAGTGGGGCGTCGACTTCAAGGTGATGAAGGAGTTCTCGGTGCGCAACCGCCCCGAGGGCACCATCACCTGGCTGCGCCTGAACTACCGCCTGAACTGATCGCCGGACGACGGAGGGCGCCCCGATCGCGGGGCGTCGTTCAACGAAGCGCGCCCGCGTGATGCCGGCGCGCTTCGTCGTTCCTGGCGTCAGAAGTCGTAGATGTGCTCGATGTGATCGCCGGCCCGGTCGGCGCGTCTGAGCTCATCGCCCAGACGCGCGATCGGCAGCGCGATCACCGCGCGCTTGGTGCCCGGTCGCGTGAGGATGGGCTGCTCGAAGAGCAGCCGCGCCCCGGTCGGCTGCCAGGCCTGCGGGACCAGTTCGCTGACCACGATCTCGCCGGTGTTGCCGGCGACGCTGAGGAAGTCCACGTCCTGCCGCGCCAGCCATCGGCTGTAGCCCGTGAAACCTTCGTAGCGGGGAATCGTTGCGAAGACCGGTCCCGGTGCCGGCGACACGGCGCCCGATGTCGGGGACGAGACCGGAGACGACGCAGGCGTTGGCGACGACATCGGCGGGACGATGAAGTCCGGATGCGCGGCGCGCCCGGCCGCGTCGTCCGGCGCCCGGCTCAGCCATACCGCGGTCACCGGTTTCGGCGCGTCATAGATCGTCTGGGTGCCCCGCTTGATGAGCCGCGCATAAGCTTCCTTGACGAGCAGTTCCGTCGTGAGCAGGTAGCGGCGCTCCCACTTGCGCGCCATGTTCGGACCCGTCATCGGCACGTCGCGCCACAGCGAGGTCAGCTGCGAGGCGAAGTCGAACTTGTACCAGGGGTCGACGCGGATGAAGTCGACGTAGTCCTGCGCATACCGCGCCGCGAAACGCTCCTCGTCCACCGGCCCGCCCGTACCGCGCAGGCCTTCGGCGATGCGGCCGACCGTGCGCTCGTAGACGCCCTTGAGCGCGTACTCCACCGTCGTGCTGACACCGATGACCATCACCATCAGGTGGTAGCCGCCGTTGAACGGGTAGCGCTCGATCTCGCGGCTGATCGCGCCGTACGACTGCCAGAACTGCCCGATGTGCGCGAACAGCGGGAAGCGGCTCGGCGCGTCGCTGCGTCCCAGCCATGCGGCGTACTCCGCCGGGCTGTGCACCAGGTACCACTCGGGGAAGGTGAGGAAGGTCTGGTCGGGTGTGCGACGGTCCTCGACCGGCGTCTCCGGCACGGCCGCGGCGATCGGCGACGCGTGGGGCGCCACCGGCTCGGCGGCGCCGACGGTGCCGGCGCCGCCGAAGGCCACCGTGATCCCGATGGCCAGCATCGACAGGGCGATCCGGACCCCGTTGAACCGGCCTCGCGCGCGTGATGGCGATGGCGATGGCGATGGCGAGTGTCGTGTCGACCGTGTGTTCATGCGACCTCCGCCGCCTTGATGAAGCAGAACAACGTGTTCATCGTCGGATCGTTGGCCTGCAGCACGCGATGGCCGCTGTCCTCGAAGCCGGCCTCGCGCAGGCGATCGACCCAGTCCTGTCCCGAGGCGAAGTGGCGCCGCTCCGCGACGTTGCTCTCCCAGGTCTCGCCCAGTCCGGCGTTGAAGACCGTGTGTGCCAGCGACACCAGCGCCCCGAGGTCGGGATCGCGCACGTCGTGATCGCGCACGATGAAGGCGCCGCCGGGGCGCATCACGCGATGGACCGAACGCAGGAAGGGGCCCAGCGTCTCCGGCGTCATGTGATGCAGGCCGATGTAGCAGGTCACCAGCCCGATGCTGCCGGAGGCGATGGCGTCGGGCAGCGGTGCATAGTCGTCGAGCGTGAAGTGCCGGCCGGGCCGCGCGATCCGGCCGCGTTCGACGATGTCGACGGGCGAGTTGCCCTGCGGCTTCTCCTCGACGAACACCAGCTCGCCGCGCAGCCGCAGCGCCTTCGCCAGTCCGCCGTGATAACGCGCCTTGGAGCCGATCTCCAGGTAGCCGTCGAACTCGCGTTCCGCGAGCACGGTCAGCGTCTGCCGCGTCATCTCCGCCTTCTGCTTGAACAGCGCGGGGAGCGCGTAGCGCAGCTCCGCGGCGGCCGGCTTGATCGACGGCAGGCGGCGCTGGATGTCGCGGTAGATGCTTTCCTCGTCGCGATGGCGCGCGACGGCGTCCGCGATCAGATGATGGAAGCGGTCCTCCGGCGCCGTGTGGAACACGTTCTGGAGGAACAGGTAGAAGGCGTCCGATAGCCGCGTGTCGCCGAACACGCGATGGAACTCCGTGCTGCCGGCGGCAGCAGCCGGAGCGACGCTCGCTGGCGCCTCCGCGACGGCAGCCGCCCCCTCCTTGGCCTCCATCGCCTCCGCGGCATGGACGGCATCCACCGCGCAGCCTGGCTCCGGGCAGTACTTGTCCCAGAGTGCGTTGGTGAAGCGGTGGCGCGGGTCCAGCCGCTGCTTGAGCGCAAAGAGCTCGCGCGCACCCGGATAGGCGCGGTGGAACTGCTCCTGAGTCGCGTGCGGCTGGTAGGGCAGGTAGTAGGCGCCGCCCACCGACAGCGCCGCGTCGATCAGCTCGCGCGTCCACACGGCGACGCGGCGACGCGCGTTCTCGCGGGTGCGCTGCTTGTGATAGAGCACGAAGGCGAAGGTCTCCGTCGGCGCCCAGGCCAGCAGCGTGTCCGGATCCGGCATCGCATGGCGGATCGAGATGTTGAGCGCGTTCACCCGATGCCGCCGCAGGATCTCGGCCATCTTCGGCACGAAGTCCGTCAGGCGCTCCACCGGCACGAAGTACTCCTGCAGCACGTAGGTGCGGTGCATGCGCGTCGGCGGCTCCAGCTCGGCCACGTCGTAGCCGGCCTCGTAGTTGCGCCAGTGCACCTTGCCGCGCAGGTAGAGCAGCGGATCGATCAGCTTCTCGCGGCGCTCCTTGCCGAAGGGCGTCTCCGACATCGACCACAGGAAGTAGCGGTGCAGCGGATACGACGCGCGCAGCGGCTGCAGCCGGTCGGGAACGGTGGCGGGCTTGTCGGTCTCTTTCCAGGTGACCGCGCGCAGCGTGCGGTAGTGGGGGCCGTAGAGGTCCGCGTTGTGGAAGACCGCGGCCGGGTTGCCGCGCACCTGGTCCTTGAAATAGCGCCAGTAGTCTTCCACCGGCATGACGGCGTCGTGGCGTTCCACCTTCTGGTTGGTGTCGAGGTCGAGCTCGACCTCCACGATCACGCCGAGTGCCCCGTAGCCGCCGATGGCGCCGCGGAAGATTTCCGCGTGCGACTCGCGCGTGGCCTCGACGACGCTGCCGTCATGGAGCGCGACGCGGATCGCGCGCACCGACAGCACCAGCGGGCCGAGACCGACATAGCGGCCGTGGCAGTTGACGCTCAGCGCGCCGCCGACGGTGAAGTTGGCGTAGGTCTGCATGATCTTCACCGACAGCCCGTGCGGGTCGATGAAGCGCTGGATGTCGCACCAGCGCGTGCCGGCCTGGACGCGGATGGTGCGCGCCGTCGGCGAGAAAGCGACCACGCGGTTCATGGACCGCATGTCGATGTGCAGGCTGCCGGGGCTGGCCGTCTGGCCGCCCATGCTGAAACGACCGCCGCCGATGGACACGGGGCCGCTGGTGCGCCGCAGCGCTTCCTGGACCTCGTCGACCGATTCCGGCGCGACGATGGCCATGACGCGCACCGGATTCAGGCCGGTCACGTCGTTGACGATGTGATGGGAAGAGGAACTCATGGGGCGACGGTGAGGTAGTCGGCGGAATGCCGCGGGTCGAAGCGGCGGCCCTCGGGCACGGAGCGGCGCAGGCCGCATTCGAGGCACAGCGCCAGCGGGCCCAGCACGGGCAGCGCCGCGAGGAGCAGCCACCAGGCGGAGCGTCCGCGGTCGTGCAGGCGTCGGCCCCAGATCGAGATCAGCAGGACGGTCGCCGCCAGCGCGGCGATCCATCCCAGCGGGGTGTCCGCGACCGCGATCGCGATCCACAGCGCGAGCGGCACCAGCGTGACGTGGCGCAGCCAGAATCCGCTTCGCGTGAGCGTGCCGGCCGTCGAGAGTTCCCTCACGGCCGCGTTTGTCGATGGCATGGCCATTCCTCCCAGGCGCGCATCATGCCGCAGGGCGCGTGTCGCCCCGGCCCCCGGATACCCGCCCGGGTGAGGGGCCTCAGCGCTCGTAGAGCTCCAGCGGCAGTCCGTCGGGATCGGCGAAGAAGGTGAAGCGCTTGCCGGTGAGTTCGTCGACGCGCACCGGCTCGACGGCGATCCCCTGGGCCTCGAGCGCACGCTTGCCGGACTCGACGTCGTCGACCTCGAAGGCCAGGTGGCGCAGCCCCTGCGCCTCCGGATACGAGGGCCGCGGCGGCGCGTCGGGGAAACTGAACAGCTCGATCTGCGAGCCGTCCGGCAGCGCCAGGTCCAGCTTGTACGAGCGCCTGGCCTCGCGGTAGGTCTCGGCGATCACCCGCAGGCCCAGGACCTCGGTGTAGAAGCGCCGCGAGCGCGCGTAGTCGGCGCAGATGATCGCGGTGTGATGGATGCGCAGCAGCATGGTCAGTCCAGTCCGTCGTGTCGGTCGCTTTGCTCGTGTCGGTCGTGCCGGTCCGTCCGTTCCCGGCGGGGCGCCGCCGACCGCGGCCCGGTCCTCAAGGCGGTCCGCAGTTCGTCGAGGTCGACGGGCTTGACCATGTGGTCGTCGAAGCCCGCCTCCCGTGTCTTCTCGCGGTCCTGTTCCTGACCCCAGCCGGTCAGTGCGATCAGGCGCGGATGGCCGATGTCGTCGCCCATCGCGCGCAGCCGCCGGGCGACCTCGTGGCCGTCCATCCCCGGCATGCCGATGTCCAGCAGGATCGCGTCGGGTCGAAGCTGGCGGACGGCCCCCAGTGCCGACGGCCCGTCATAGGCGACCGCCACTTCCGCGCCCATCAGGCGCAGCAGTTCCGCGGTCGTGTCGGCGGCGTCGCGGTTGTCGTCGACCAGCAGCAGCCGCGCGGTCAGCGGGTCCTCGTCCTGCGCGGGCGCGTTCGCGTCCGTGCCCGTGTGCGGCGCGGGGATCTCCGGCAGCCGCAGCTGGAAGCTGCTGCCCTGTCCCGGGCCGTCGCTGGTAGCGGTCAACTGGCCGCCGTGCAGCCGCGCCAGCGTCTGCGACAGGCTCAGGCCGATGCCGAGCCCACCCTGCGATCGGCTGTGCGAGCGGTCCAGCTGCGAGAACAGCTCGAACAGCTGCGGCAGCTGCCCGGCCGCGATGCCGATGCCGTTGTCCGTCACGGTCAGGACGGCTTCGCCGCCCTCGCGCGTGACGTGCACGTCGATGCGCCCGCCCGCGTCGGTGTAGCGCGCCGCGTTGTTCAGCAGGTTCACGAGCAGTTGCGTGAGCCGCACCAGGTCGCCGCGGACCCAGGGCGCCGCGCCGTCGAAGCGCAGCGTCAGGCGATGGCCTTCGCGATCGATCAACGGACGGCTGCTCTCCACCGCCGCGTCGACGACTGCGCCGAGGCTCACCGGTGCATGTTGGAGCGTGATCAGTCCGCGGCTGATGCGCGAGACCTCCAGCAGGTCGTCGACCAGCCGCACCATGTGATTGACCTGACGCTCGAGCAATTCGCGGATGCCGGTGAGTCGCCCCTCGCGGTCGGCGGCCTCGAGCAGGTGCACCGCGTTGCGGATCGGCGCCAGCGGATTGCGCAGTTCATGCGCCAGCGTCGCGAGGAACTCATCCTTGCGCCGGTCCGAGCGCAGCAGCCGCTCCTCGCGGTCCTGCGCGATCGCCTGGTTGCGCGCGCGCTCGACCGCGACGCGCGTGCGGTGCGCCGTCTCCCGGATCAGCGACACCTCGTCAGGGCTCCAGGCGCGCGGCGACTCGTCGTGCACGAACAGCAGCGCCACGAGGCGGCCTTGTTCCAGCACCGGCACATTCACGATCGACCGCACCCGCATCCTGTCGAAGGAGTCGCGATGGTCGCGCGTGCGCGGATCGTCGCGGACATCGGCGATCTCGACGACCTCGTCGCGCTTGAGCTGGTCCACGAAGCTGCCGTAGTCGCGGAAGCGGCGCATCCCCGCCAGGCTGTCCAGATCGCCGAGCCGCCAGTCGCGTTCGATGCGCACGGTTTCCGTCTCGTGATCGACGGTGCAGTAGCCGGCCCGCGTCGCGGTCAGCATCATCCCCAGCATCTGCGCCGAAGCGAAGCCGATGTCCGCCGGCGATCCGACGTCCCTCAGCCGGTCGCTGAGCCCGGCGAGCGCCGCGCCGCGCTGCTCGCCGCGCACGCGCGCCGTCACGTCGACGCCTTCGACGAAGAGGTGGGTGACCGCGCCGCGGTCGTCGCGGATCGGCTGGTAGACGAAGTCCAGGAAGTGTTCCTCCGACTGGCCGTCGGGCGTGTCGGCGGTGAACAGCGCCGCCTGCGCCGTGTAGGCGCGCCCGGTCGCATAGACCTCGTCCAGCAGCGCCACATAGCCCTGCGCGGCCGCGTCGGGCAGCGCCTCCGCGACCGTGCGGCCGACCACGTCGCGGCCGCCGATCAGCCGCCGGTAGGCCGGATTGACGCTCTCGAAGCGGTGCTCCGGGCCGGCCAGCACGGCCATGAAGCTCGGCGCCTGCTCGAAGAGCTGCGTCAGCCGCTCGCGCTCGCCGCGGACGCGGCGCTCGGCCATCACCTTGCCGGTGGTCTCGACGACGATGGCCATCACGCCGGCGGGTGTCCCCTCGTCGTCCAGCAACGGCGAGTAGTCGAGGTTCATCCAGACGTCCTCGGCGCGGCCGTGACGGTGCAGGACGAGTGCCTGGTCCTGGTAATGCAGCGTGCCGCCGGCCAGGCCGACGCGCATGACGTTGTCGTTGAATTCGGCGACCTCGGGCCAGCCCTTGCGCACGTTGCTGCCGAGCAGCTGCGGATGCCGCGCGCCGGCGAACAGCCCATACGCGTCGTTGTAGATCATCACGCCGGGCTCGCCCCAGAGCATCACGATCGGCGTGCGCGCGCGCAGCATCAGGGCCGTCGCATGGCGGACGTGGTCGGGCCACAGGTCCAGGGGACCGAGCGCGGTCGCTCCCCAGTCGAAGGCCGCGATCAGCGGCGCGATCGCGCCGCCGCCGGACAGGAACGGCGGCAGCACGCGCGGATCGGCGCGATCCAGGGGATCGCTGCGACCGGGGGATCCGGGGGGACGGGAGGGGCGGAGGGGGCAGCCAATTGCGCTCCCGCGAGTCGGGGGATGCGGAAGTATCCGCTGAACCGCCGGACCGTCCTGTCGGCCGGGCGGCCGTCGACCCGTCAGTGGGCGCCGGCGCTCACGAGCACGTCGCGCGGGCCCGCCACGAAGCGGTAGCCAGAGGCCGGCATCGGCGAAGCCTCGTCGTCCAGCGCATAGACATGCAGATGCACGCCCGCGCCGCCGGCCTCGAACTGGCAGTGGCCGCCGACGCTCGTGCCCTTGGCCAGGCGGCGGTCGAGGTCGTCGTCGTCGTCGTGGACCTCGGCGTTCACCCAGACGTAGTCCAGTCCCTGCGTGCCGTGCTCGACGGCTGTCGAGCGCACCGGCTGGCCGTGCAGCATCGGGCGCAGCAACGCGACGCAACGGTCGTGCTGCGCGGTTTCATAGGCGGTCATGTCCGGCTTGCGGCCGGTCGACTCCGACCTGCAGGCGCTCAGCAGCGCGCACAGGACTGCCACTGCGAGCACAGCACGGACTGCGGTCGCAGGGCGCTGGATCGAGTGAAGGTCAGTCACGGCAACTCCTGGATCGTCCCGCTGGACCGCAGGACGAGGGGCGCAGCCTACCGGGCCTTCGTCAAGCGCGTGTGAATGGGGTTTCTGGGCGACATGCGCCCGGCCCCTGATCCTTGGGACATCGAGCCTTGCGGGATCGAGCTGTCGGGCCGCTCCTTCTGGGCGAGCGTCGACGGTGCATCGCCCCCTCCTGCAGTTCGTCCGCTCTGGAGGCCGGTTGGTCGGAGGACCCTCCGCCGCGGGCGCGCTTGCCTAGACTGCGCCCCGACATCAACTTTCGAGGGACCCGTTCCATGACCATCCGCTCCATTCCCGCCGCCCGTCCGATGGCCTGGCTGCTGGCCGGCGCCGCCGCCGTCCTGTCGACCGGCTGCGTGATCGCTCCCAACACCAGCGAGGCCAACACGCAGCGCATGGAAGACGTCCGCAAGATGAGCGAACAGGCCAGCGCCACCTGCGGCGCGGGCAACGTCAAGGAAGTGAACGCCAAGAGCTTCACCTGCAAGTGACAGACGGGGGGCCGTAGTCCGCCCTTCGAGAGGGGCTCGGCGTGGCAGGGGCATCGGCCTTGCGCGATCATCAGGACCCGTCTTGTCGAGTCCAGGATCCGCGGCCATGCCTACCTCCAGCGCGCCTTTCTCCCCGTTCTTCCTCGGCACCCGGTTGCCGCTGGTCCAGGCACCGATGGCCGGCGTGCAGGACGCGCGGCTGGCGCTCGCGGTGAGCAACGCGGGCGGGCTGGGTTCGCTGCCCGCGGCGATGCTGACGCCCGAGGTGCTCCAGAAGGAGTTGAAGGCCTTGCGCGACGGCACCGACAAGCCGTTCAACGTCAACTTCTTCGCCCACTCCCCGCCGGCGCCGGACGATGCGCGCGAGGCCCGCTGGCGCGATCGCCTCGGACCGTACTACGCCGAGTTCGGCATCGATCCGACGCAGATCAAGGCGGGCCCCGGACGGGCGCCGTTCACCGCGGAGATCGCCGACCTGGTCGAGCCGTTCAAGCCGCCGGTGGTGAGTTTCCATTTCGGCCTGCCGTCGGCGGAACTGGTCGCGCGCGTGAAGGGCTGGGGCAGTCTGGTCCTGGGCAGCGCGACCACGGTCGACGAGGCCCGATGGCTGGAGGCGCATGGCGCCGACGGTGTCATCGCGCAAGGCTGGGAGGCGGGCGGTCATCGCGGCCACTTTCTCAGCGACGACCTGACGCGTCAGCCGGGGACGATGGCGTTGCTGCCGCAGATCGTACGCGCGGTGAGGGTGCCGGTGATCGCGGCGGGCGGCATCGCCGATGTGCGTGGCATCCGCGCGGCGCTGGCGCTGGGCGCGTCGGCGGTGCAACTGGGCACGGCCTTCCTGCTGTGCGAGGAAGCGACGACCAGTGCGCCGCACCGGGCGGCGCTGCGCGACCCGGCGAATCACCACACGGCGGTGACGAATCTCTTCACCGGTCGGCCTGCGCGCGGCATCGTGAACCGCTACATGCGCGAGGTCGGTCCGTTGAACGACGCGGCGCCGGAGTTCCCGCTGGCGACCTCCAGCATTGCGCCGTTGCGCGCGAAGGCCGAGGCGCAAGGCAGCGGCGATTTCTCGCCGCTATGGTCGGGGCAGAACTTCGCCGCGGTGCGTGAGATCGGCGCGGCGGCGCTCGTGACCGAGCTCAGCGCGGCGTTCTGATCTCTCAAAGTTCTCGGTGGCAAAACCGTCGAAGGACGGTACTGGTTGGGGACGGGAGGGCGCGGGGTTTCGGCCCTTGCGGCCGGGGCCCTGCGCTCTCGCGGCCAACGCCCGGACTACGCAGTCAAGGCAACGGCGCCCCACGCGCTGCCACGTACAACGCGTACCACTCGTTGCGACTGAGCTGAACCTTCAGCGCATCGCCGCAGGCGCGGATGCGGTCCGCATTGGCCGAGCCGATGACCGGCTGGATGCGTGCCGGATGCTTCATCAGCCACGCCAGCAGGATGCCTTCGGTGCTGACGCCGTGTTCCTGCGCCAGCTTCTGGACCAGCACGCGGGCGGCTTCGTCGGCCGGGTCCTGCGCGGTCTCTCCGCTGAAGCGGCCGCGGGCCAGCGCGGCCCAGGCCTGCAGCTGGATGCCGTGCTGCTGGCAGTGTTCCAGCGTGCCGGTCCAGGCCAGCGCGCCGGGGCGTGCCGCGGCCTGGCGGTCGTTGAAGCAGGTGCCGGCGTCCAGTGGCTCCAGATGGCCGAGGCCGAGTTCCAGCTGGTTCACGACCAGCGGCTGATCCAGCGCACGGCCGAGCCAGGCCATCTGGCCGACGTTCATGTTGGACACGCCGAAGTGGCTCACCTTGCCCGCCGCGCGTAGGCGCTGGAAGGCCTCGGCGATCTCCTCGGGTTGCATCAGCGGATCCGGGCGATGCAGCAGCAGGATGTCCAGGCGTTCGGTGCCCAGGCGCTTGAGGCTGGCCTCCACGGCCTGGACGATGTAGCCGCCGGACAGGTCGTAGCGACCGGGGCCTTCCTCGTCGGCGAAGCGGATGCCGCACTTGCTCTGCAGCACGATGCGATCGCGCAGCGAGGGCTGACGGCGGAACAGCTCGCCGAAGACGGATTCGGCCTTGCCGCGGGTGTAGATGTCGGCGTGGTCGAACAGCGTGACGCCGATCTCCAGCGCGGCCTCGACGGCGGCCTGCGCATGGTCGACGTGGGCGGCGGTGAACGGGGAGTCGTCCCAGTGGCCGCCCAGGCCCATGCAGCCGTAGGCGAGCGGGCTGACGGTCGGGAGGTGCTGCTGCAGCGGAAGGGCGTGGCTCATGGTGGGCTTGCGCGTTCTGGAATGGGGAACGCGCCCGGGTGGGCGCGCGGTGCGGGATTGTGACGCGGCGCGCGGGCGCCGCGTTTCAAGGTGGTTACGTCGCCGGAAGGACGTCCACGCGCCAGGCGTTGCCGGCGCGCGAGACCTCCAGCCGCGAGTCGAAGCGCACGGCCAGGAAACGCTCGATGACGCCGAAGTTGGTGCGGCTGTGCTCGGTCAGTTCCGTGCAGGTATAGGCCGCCGGACGGCCGGAACCCGCGACCGCCAGCGCGAGCGGCAGCGCCAGCTGGTCCGCCAGGTGCGGGCCGACCGCGCCGGCGGAGAGCTCATACGCGCGCATCTCCTTGAAGACGGTTTGTGCGACCTCTTCCGCCGACAGGCCGCGTTCGCCGAAGGCGATGAAGACCTCCGTCAAGTGTTCATGCACCAGCGGCGTCATCAGCGCGTTGCCCGGCCCTTCGTTCTGTCGCGCCGTGCCGACGCGCAGCTGATGCTGATCCCAGCCCGTCAGGCGTTGCAGGGCTTCGAGCTCGCGTTCCGCGACGCCGCGCGGCAGCGCGGGCGCCAGCACCTCGGCGAAGGCGTCCAGCGGCTCGCCGCGCTCGAGCAGGTCGAACGGGCGCAGCCCCCGACGGCCGGCGTGATGACCGCCTCGATCTCGCCGCCGCCGGCGGGGTAGAAGCCGTGACGGCGCAGCGTCAGATCCAGCTTCGCCCCCGCACGGCGGATCAGCGGCGCGAAGGTGCGCTGCAGGAAATGGAAGGGCGGCGCCATCGGGTTGTGCGTCCCGCCGGACAGCTGCAGGCGGCTCGGTCCGTCGGCCAGCATCAGCGGCGGCAGCACCGTCTGCAGCACCAGCGTGCAGCTGCCCGCGGTGCCGACCGCGAAGCGGTAGTCGCCGGCATGCACCTGGCCGGGCCGGAACTCGAGCGCCTGCGAGCCCAGCTCCGCGCCCACCACCGTCGCGCCGCAGACCTCCTGCGCGGCGAGCACGCAGGTCAGGTGCTGGCGCATCAGGCCCGGCTTGGGGCGCTTCGCGCGGATGCGCTCGATGCGCAGCGGCGTGCCGGTGCACATCGCCAGCGCGAGCGCCGTGCGCAGGATCTGTCCGCCGCCTTCGCCGTGCGAGCCGTCCAGTTCAACCATGTTCTCCCTGATCTTCATTGCTTCTCGCGGGACCCGCGGCGATGCGCCGCGGGTCCGCGCCTTCTCTCTTGGTCTTCTGTTTTGTCTTTTGTTCGATCTTCTTCGAATCGGCCGTCGTCAACGTCGGCTTCAACGCGACGTCTGCAGCAGCCCGATTCCGGTCAACTCGAACGCCATCCGATGACGAAGCCAATGCGGCATCGTCGTCTCGCAGGCGTCCCACAAGGTGCGCAGCGTGGTGGCCTGAGGCTCCGGCGGCGGCGTCACGCCCGATCGCGTCGCGCGCAACCACTGCTGCAGCGCCGAGACGAGCTCGTCGCCGCGTTCGATCGGACTGCGAGTCTGGAAGAGCGTCAGCAGCGACTCCAGCTGGACCCACAGCCCCCAGTGCTGGAGGATCCGCAGCCCGCGATGGAAGGCGCTCCGTGTGCCATGTCCCAGCATCACCGGCCACAGCGTCCGCGGACCCGGCGCGCCTGCGCCGTTCGCGATCGCGTTGACCGCGACGCGCTGGACCACGGTGGATCCGTCGCGCAGGGCGGTGAGGATCCACTCGTCCTGCGCGTCGCCGGACGTCGTCGCGATCAGGTGCTGCAGCGCCAGCGCACGAACCCTGGCGACGGGCTTGTCGGCATCGATCCGCGCCATCAACGCTGCCGCGCGAGCGCTTCTTCCCGCGGGATCGACGGCGGCGAGGAACAGCAGCGCCGGAGCACCGCCTCGCGGTGCCTGCGATGGCGCCTGAAGCAGCGCCTCCGCCACCGCTCGTACCTCGTCGACGCCGCCGGACTTGCGCAGCTGCGCGATCGCGACGTCACGCACGCCCGTCGTGGCGTCGAGTGCCATCCGGACCGCGGCCGCCGCGCCGATCTCGGGCGCCTCGGCGCAGAGTCGGCGCAGCGCCTGTGCCCGCACGATCCCGTGCGGATTCGTGCAGGCGTTCAGCCACAGGGCCGGACGCGCCGCGGCGCTGCCGAGCAGATCGACCTGGCGCAGCGCCCACATGGCGTCGACGATGTCGGCGCTGCCCATGCGGGCAGTCAGCATGGCGGCACGCGCGGCCTCTCCGGTCGCCAGCCATTCGATGCCGACCAGCCACCGACGCACCGCCGGATCCGCAGGCGCCTGAGCGCCGACGAGCGCGCCCGCACGCGCGGGCTGGCCGAGGAAGCCGCCGATCGCCGACAACATCGGCCAATGGTCGTCCCGCTTGCCGCGCAGCAGGTGGATCATTGCCGGAAGCGCGGTCGGCCACGCGGACAGCAGGTCATCAGTCAGGTAGAGACTGACCGCCTCGCGCGCCGCGGCGCGCACGGCCGGTACCCAGTCGTTGAGGCGCACCAGCAGACCCGGCAACGCCTCGGGCGCCCGCAGGCGTCCGAGATTGCGGACCGCCACCTCGCGCTCAAAGCCGCTCGTCGAATCGAGATGCGCCATCCACGCGTGGGCGTCCCATGTCGAGGCGGGTTCTTCCCTCAGCCTCTCGAACCAATCCTTCCAGTTCATCTTTTTCTCCCTGACGGTACGACGCGCGTCGCCGTAGCCGCGCGCGCCGTCCGTTCGTCGCCGGCCGTCAGGCCGGTTTCATGTTCCTCATCCCTTCACGCACACCACCTGCTTGAGCGTGTGCACCACCTCCACCAGGTCCTGCTGGGCCGCCATGACCGCGTCGATGTCCTTGTAGGCCATCGGGATCTCGTCGATGACGTCGGCGTCCTTGCGGCACTCGACGCCCTCGGTGGCGGCGCGCTGGTCCTTCAGCGTGAAGCGGCGCTTGGCTTCCGTGCGGCTCATCGTGCGGCCGGCCCCGTGCGAGCAGCTCTCGAAGCTCTCCGGGTTTCCCTTGCCGCGCACGATGTAGCTGCGCGCGCCCATGCTGCCGGGGATGATCCCCATCTGGCCCTGCTTCGCGCTCACCGCACCCTTGCGGGTCACGAACACGTCCTGGCCGAAGTGGGTCTCCTTCTGCACGTAGTTGTGGTGGCAGTTCACCGCCTCGATGTGGCTCTCGAACTTCTTCCCGATCACCTTCTTCGCGGCGACGATCACGCGGCGCATCATCACCTCGCGATTGGTCTCCGCGAACTTCTGTGCCCAGCCCACCGCGCGCACGTAGTCGCCGAAGTACTTCGCGCCTTCCTCGAAGTACGCGAGGTTGGCATCGGGCAGGTTGGCCTGATGCTGCATCGCGTCCTTCTTCGCCAGCTCGATGAACATCGTGCCGATCGCGTTCCCGACACCGCGCGAACCCGAATGCAGCATGAACCACACGAAGCCCACTTCATCCAGGCAGACCTCGATGAAGTGGTTGCCCGTCCCGAGCGTGCCCAGGTGCTTGTGGTTGTTGGTGTTCTTCAGCTTCGGGTAGTCGCGGCAGATCTCGGCGAAATCGGGCTGCAGCTCCGCCCAGGCCGCGTCGACCATCTCGGGCGGGTTCTCCCACGCGCCGACGTCGCGGCCCTTGGGCGTGCGGCCGTGCGGCACGGCGGCCTCGATCGCGGAACGCAGCGGACCCAGGTTGTCCGGCAGGTCCTCGGCGCGCAGCGTGGTCTTGCAGGCCATCATCCCGCAGCCGATGTCGACGCCGACCGCGGCCGGGATGATCGCCTTCAGCGTCGGGATCACCGAGCCCACCGTCGCGCCGATGCCCAGGTGCACGTCGGGCATCGCCGCGATGTGCTTGAACACCACCGGCAGCTTCGCCGCGTTCATCAGCTGCTTGCGCGCTTCGTCCTCGACGGGCACGCCTTGCGTCCACATCTTCACCGGCACGCCGCCGGCGACTTCCATCTCGTTGTAGTTCTTCATGATTCGTTCCATTCAAAAGCGCGGTGACAAGGGATCGGCAAGACGTTGTCTGAGCTACCGGCTTGCGCCGGGCGGGATTCGGACCCGCGACCTCCGCGCCCCGAAGGGCCGGTGCTCTACCGATGTAGTCCTGCCTGCATTCACCGCAAAAACAGGGTGCTGGGACTCGACCGGGCAGTTGCCGCGGTGAGCGATGACAAGGGATGGTGAAACATGTTCCTGCTCTACCAGGCTGAGCTACGGTGTCCCGAAGGACCCCGGCGGGATTCGAACCCGCGACCAGGGCATTAAGAGTGCTGTAGTTCCACCGGCATTCATCGCTCGCCGCGGCAACCGCATCCGGTGCCGTCGACAGCCTTCATTCAATCATTCAATCATTCAATCTTTCACTGCGGATCCAGCGATACGCGTTCGATCTCGCGGACCCAGTGGCCGACCTCGGTCGCGCCGCCGGCGAACTCGCCGACCATGCGGAACACCGCATCCGAGAAGCCGCCGACGTTCATCACGTCCTGGCGCTCCACCGCCTGCGTCGAGGCGCCGGGCTGGATGTCGATGCACACCAGCTTCGCCGTCGGGCATCGGGCCTTGATCGCCTCCCACTGTGTCATGGTCTCGGTCGCGCCGTGACGGCGCGCGTCGATCCACGATTCGTTGTCGGACACGATCACGACCAGGTCCACCAGGGCCTGCTCCTTGTTGAGCAGCCGCAGCGGTGCGCTGACCGAGGTCCCGCCTCCGCCGACCGCCGCCAGCTTGGCCGCGTTGGTCATCACCGAATCGCGGGGATTCAGCTTGACCGACACGACGTCGCATTCGAACGGCATCACGCGGCAGTCCGGGTTTTTGCGGACCAGCGCCGCGGCCACCAGGGCGGCCACGTCGATGCATCGCACCACCGAGGTCGCCGAGCCGCGTCCGCCGGTCACCGCCGACGACATCGACCCCGACACGTCCGGGCAGACCACGACACGGCCCTCGACCGCCGGCACGTTGACCAGCGCGGCTTCCATCGCGTCCTGCAGCGCGTCGCGGATCTGCGACGGCACGTCAGACGCCGCATTGAACGCCGTCATCAGCTGGTACGGCAGCACGCGGGCCGAAGCCACGGCTTTCGGATCACGCAGCAGCGCGGCCAGTTGCGCGGTCATCCCCGGACGCTCGAACACGCCATGGCGAGCGAAAGCGTTCAGGTTCTGACGGACCATCTGCCACGAGCCCTGCGCCGCGATGCGCGCCCAGTGCGAGTCGTTCAGCGGCAGCGCCGTCAGCATCTGGAAGGGCACGGGCGGCAGGTCGTCCGCCGTCGCGCCTTCCGTCTTGCCGGACAGCAGCGCCCGCTTGAAGCGCTCGTAGGCCAGCGTCGCGGGCGGCAAGGCCGCTTCGTCGTACGGGCGGTCGATCAGCCACGCGAACCACGCCGCGCGCCAAGCTTCCGCCGGCTTGGGGTGGGCCATGCGGACCACGTCGGCCAACGTCGGCTCGGTGCCGATGGACGCCTGCAGCAGGCGCTGCTCGCTCGCGGTCACCAGCCATTGCTGCACCAGCTTCTTTGGACGCGATCCCAGCGACTTGCGGCCGGTCTGGCCCGATCGCAGGATCTGCACGAAGTTGCGCAGCATCTTGCCGTTGTCGACGACGCGGCCGAACACGGGCTGCAGCAGCGCGATGTCGCGTTGCGCCAGCACGGCGGCCAGCAGCGCGGGCATGTCCTTCATGTGACCGGACTGGCGGGCGTAGACCGCGGTCTTGGCCAGGAAGGCGGTGTCGACATCCTGAGCCAGGGCCAGCGCATCTTCCAGCTGGGATTGAGCGCCGGCGTAGAACGTCGACGTCATGCAGCCGGTCGCCGCCAGTTGCGCCAGGCGATGCCGGGTCTTGTAGCCGTAGGCCCGGGCGCCGGACTGGTTCACCGCGTCCGCGGCGGGCGGCAGCTTGCCGGGCGTCGTCTTGAAGAGTTGCGTGTTGACCATGTTGTCCTCCCTGTCGGATGTCGTTCGGCGTTGCCGTGTCGCTCTGATGCGGCGTTGCCGTGTTGTCTTGCCTTCTTCATTGCAACGCCCGTGCCAGGTCTTGCCCGGCTGGGCCAGGTCTTGTCCGGTTGTTCATCAAATCATTGATTTGAAAGGGAAAAGTTTTCTGATTGCAGAGAGGATGGCCGGAGATTGCCGCCCTCCATTCATCCACGACCTGCTCCGGGATTGGATGGTTGGCTAGATCGCTAGCGAAAAAGCTAGGGCGCCTCGGCCGCGCGGATAAACTGCGGCCCATGGCAAAGAAGAATGTGGTGATCGGCTACCTGGGGTCGCAGCTGGACAGCGGGCAGGGCGCCGGCCGGTGGGAGAAGTGGCGGCCGACGATCTCGCTGGTGTCGCAGCCGGACGTGGTCGTGCACCGGCTGGAACTCTTCCATGCGCCGCAACACCTGACCCTCGCGGAGCTGCTGCGGACCGACATCGCCAAGATCTCGCCGGAGACGGAGGTCCAGCTCATCCCGATGCCCCACGAGGACCCCTGGGACTTCGGCGAGGTCTACGCGACGCTCTACGACTGGGTGCGCGGCTACCGCTTCGACCCTGCACACGAGCAGTACTGGGCCCACATCACCACCGGCACGCACGTCGCGCAGATCTGCATGTTCCTGATGGTGGAGGCCCGCTTCATCCCGGGCGTGCTGCTGCAGACCTCGCCGCCGCGCAAGCAGCGCGAGGGCGATCCGGGCTCGATGACGCTGATCGACCTGGACCTGTCGCGCTACGACCGCATCGCGCAGCGCTTCGAGGCGGAGCAGCACGACGCCGTCGCCTTCCTGAAGAGCGGCATCGCGACGCGCAACCGCCGCTTCAACGCGCTGATCGAGGAGATCGAGCGCGTGGCCGTGCATTCGCGCGCGCCCCTCCTGCTGGCCGGGCCGACGGGCGCGGGCAAGTCCTTCCTGGCGCGCCGGATGTACGAGCTGAAGCAGACGCGGCATCAGTTGGAAGGCGCCTTCGTCGAGGTCAACTGCGCGACGCTGCGCGGCGACGGCGCGGCGTCGACGCTGTTCGGGCACAAGAAGGGCTCGTTCACCGGCGCGATGGCGGATCGCGCCGGCCTGCTGCGCACGGCGGACGGCGGGCTGCTGTTCCTGGACGAGATCGGCGAGCTGGGCCTGGACGAGCAGGCCATGCTGCTGAAGGCCATCGAGGAGAAGCGCTTCCTGCCCGTCGGCGCCGACCGCGAGGTGGCCAGCGACTTCCAGCTGATCGCCGGCACCAACCGCGACCTGCGCGCCGAGGTCGCGGCGGGGCGCTTCCGCGACGACCTGTTCGCGCGGATCAACCTGTGGACCTACAGCCTGCCGGGGCTGCGCGACCGGCCCGAGGACATCGAGCCCAACGTCGATCACCTGGTGCAGCAGGTCGGTCGCGAGAGCGGCCGCGCCGTGCGCTTCAACGCCGAGGCGAAGACGCGTTACCTGGGTTTCGCGCAGTCGCCGCGCGCGCCGTGGAGCGGCAACTTCCGCGACCTGTCGGCGTCGGTGACGCGGCTGGTGACGCTGGCCGAAGGCGGGCGCATCGGCACGCCGCTGGTCGAGGCCGAGATCGCGCGGCTCGAATGGCTGTGGGAGCGGGACACCGCCGGGTCCGGCCGGCCGGGCCAGGCCGGTGGCGCGGGCGGCGGCGAGGCGGGCGGCGAAGCCCTGCTGGCCGCGCTCTTCGATCCGCCGGTGCTGGAAGCGATGGACCTCTTCGACCGCCTGCAGCTCGCCGCCGTGCTGCGCGTGTGCGCGGCGGCCTCTTCGCTGTCGGAGGCGGGACGGCAGCTCTTCCATGCGAGCCGGCAGGCGCGCAGTGTCGTCAACGATGCGGACCGGCTGCGGAAGTACCTGCTGAAGTTCGGCCTGTCCTGGGATCGCGTCGTCGCGGTGCGATGAGCGGAGGTTCCGCCACGTCGCCACGCTTCCATGCCTTCACGCGATCCGCACCCGTCCCCCGTACGGCAGCCCGGATGCTTCTTCAGGACCGGTCACAATCGCCGTCTCCGCCGCCTATGACTTTCGACCGGTCCTCCTCCAGCGCCTGCGCCCCTCCCGCACCTGCGATGCCGAGACATCGTCGGGTGTCGGCGTGGCTGATCGCCGCGTTCTGCATGGTGGTCTCGGCATCCGGCGCCATGGCGACGACCGCAGCGTCCGCGCCCCTGGCGGCGAAGACCATGTCTGCATCGGCATCGGCATCGGCATCGGCATCGGCCGCCGACCTTGGCGCGATCGGCGACCTCTCCGATCCGATCCGCGCGGTCAGCCAGTACAAGATCGATCTCTGGCAGACCGAACAAGGCCTGCCGCTCAACACGGTCCAGGCGCTGCTCCAGTCCCGCGACGGCGGCCTGTGGATCGGCACCGCTGGCGGCCTGGCCCGCTTCGACGGCAAGCGTTTCGTGACCTTCGACGCCGCGCGGGCGCCGGACGTCGCCTCGCAACCGGTGTTCGCCCTGCTCGAGGATCGCCAGGGCCGGCTATGGATCGGCCATCCCAACGGCGTCACCGTCTACGAGCATGGGCGCTTCTCGACGGCCATCACCAAGGCGCAGGTGAGCCGCCGCAGGATCTGGTCCCTGGTCGAGGACAAGACCGGCGCGATCTGGGCCGCGGGCGATGGCGGCCTGGTCCGATGGAAGGACGGGGCGGTCAAGGTCTTCGGCGCGGCGGACGGCCTGCCCGCCGCGCGGCTCCGCAGCGCCGCCTTCGATACCGCCGGCACGCTCTGGATCGGCACCACCGGCGCCGGCCTGCTCGCGATGACGCCGGACGGCAAGTTCAAGACCTTCGATCCGGCCGCGGGCTTTCCGCATGCGCAGGTCCGCTTCGTGATGGCCGACCCGGCCGGCGGCGTCTGGGCCGCGACGGCGGGCGGCGGACTCGTCCGCATGCGGGGCGTGGACCAGCCGGAGATGCGCGTCTACACGACCGCCGACGGCCTGCCCAGCGATCACCTGACCGCGCTGACCCGCGACGTCCGCGGCGACCTGTGGATCGGGAGCTGGGGCGCCGGCGTCAGCCGTCTGCGCGACGGGCGCTTCAGCACGATCTCGACCGGCCACGGTCCTGGCCCGGGCACCGGGTTGGCCGGCAACCAGATCTGGTCCCTGATGGCCGACCGCGAAGGCAGCGTCTGGGTCGGCACCTGGGTCGACGGGCTGAACCGGCTGCGCAACCGCGCATTCACCGTGCTCGGCACGCCCGAGGGCCTCAGCCATGACAATGTCCGCTCGGTCGTCGCCGCGCGCGACGGCGCGATCTGGGCCGCGACCTCCGGCGGCGGGATCAACCGGCTGAAGGACGGCCGCATCACGACGCTGCGCCAGGCCGACGGCCTGCCCACCGACGAGGTCTCGACGCTGCACGAGGCGCGCGACGGCACGCTCTGGATCGGCACCTACACGGCCGGTGTCGCGCGCCGGCGGCCGGACGGCCACATCGACACCTTCGGCGCCGACAGCGGCTTGCCCGGCGTCGAGATCCGCGCCATCTACGAAGACCGCGCCGGCACGGTGTGGGTCGGCACGCGCTCGGCGCTGGCGCGGTTCAACGGCCAGGGCTTCGACGTCGTGAAGGCACCCGGCCTGCCCACCGAAGGCGTCGCGGCGATCCTGCAGGACCGCGCGGGCGCCCTCTGGTTCGGCACCACCGGGCAGGGCCTGGTGCGCTGGCGCGACGGCAAGGCCCGGCAGTTCACGACGGCCGACGGCCTGGTGTCCGACTGGGTCATCGCACTGAAGGAAGACGCCCGCGGCGAACTCTGGATCGGCACGAACGGCGAAGGCATCAACCGGATCAAGGAGGGCCGCGTCGGCGCGATCAAGCCGGCGGACGGGCTGTGGGACGGGTTGTCGCAGGTCTTCCTGGAGGACCGGTCCGGACACTTCTGGATGACCTGCGACCGCGGCTTCTACCGCGTCGCGCGCGACGACCTCGACGCCTTCCTCGACGGCGGACTCAAGCAGGTGCGGTCGGTCGGTTTCGGGCCCGGCGACACGCTGCGCGCGACCAGCTTCGCCGGCAACCTGCAGGCCGCCGGCGCGATCGACGCCCGGGGTCGCGTCTGGCTGCCGTCCTCGGCGGGCCTGGTGGTGCTCGATCCCGAGCATCTGCCCGGTGGCGGCGAACCGCCGACGGTGCGCATCGAGCAGATCAAGGTCGACGGCGAAACCCTGGCGCTCGACGGCCAGCCGCTGGTGCTGCCGCCGGGGCCGGTGGCGCTGTCGGTCAGCCTCGCCGCGTCGACGCTGCGCGAGGCGGATCGCGTGCGCTTCCGCTTCTGGATGGAAGGCTTGTCGCGCGGCTGGACCGATGTCGGCAACGACCGCGAGCTGACCTTCCCCGCGCTCTCCCACGGCCAGTACAAGCTGCGCCTGGCGGTGTCCGGCGACGGCCAGCGCTGGCGCGAATCGGACACCCCGCTGCCGATCACCGTGCAGCCGCGCTTCCATGAGACCGGCTGGTTCCACTTCCTCGTCGCGGTCGGTGCGATCGGGTTCTTTGCCGGCGCGGTGATGTTCCGGATACGCCAGCTGCGCGAACGCCACATCGAGATGGAGCGACTGGTGGCCCAGCGCACCGAGGAGCTCCGGCAGGCCAACGAGCATCTGAAGCAGCTCTCCTTCCTGGATGCGGTCACCGGCCTGCCCAACCGTCGCCGCTTCAACGAGGCGGCCGACGAGGAATGGCGCCGCGCGCGCCGCACGGGTACCTCGCTCGCGCTGGTGCTCGCCGATGTCGACGCGTTCAAGCGCTACAACGACCAGATGGGCCACCTCAAGGGCGACGAGTGCCTGGGCGCGGTGGGCGCGGTGCTCGGCGCCTCGATCGGCCGGGCCGGCGATCTGGCGGCGCGCTACGGCGGCGAGGAGTTCGTCGTCCTGCTGCCGGGCGCCGACCGCGAGGCGGCGCTCAAGGTCGCCGAGTCCGTCCGTTCGGGCATCGAATCGCTCGCCATGCCGCATCCGACCTCGCCGGCGGGGCCGGTCGTGACCATCAGCCTCGGCGTCGCCGCCTGCGTGCCCAGCGACACCTGCACGCTGGAGAACCTCATCGCCCAGGCGGACGAGGCGCTCTACGCCGCCAAGCGCGAAGGGCGCAACCAGGTGCGCTGACGCCCGCGCCTTCACAGGGATTTCATTCCCTGGGGACGGACGCGGGTGTACAACAGGGGCTCCGCGTCACCCGTGTCCGTGCGCGCCCCCTTCGCGCCCGTCGACCCGGCATTCCAGCGTCCGTCCGACCGTTGCCGACCATGACGACCTCGCAGACCGTCCGCCAGCACAGGGGCCGCACCTACGTCCTCGATACCCACGGGCCGGGCGCCGGACCGTGGCGAGGGCGATTCGTCGTCAAGGGCGAGGAGGACGGCCGTCCCGGCGTCACCGCCTGGCACGAGCTGGACGATGAATTCCCTTCCGCCGACGAGGCCGTCGCCCACGCCGATCGCGTGGCGTGTCAATACATCGCCACCTTCGCCCAGCAGGCATGACTCCCCGTGGCCCCGCTTTGGGCGCACCGCGTCGTTGCAAATCCTCGCCATAGCTGGGCTATGGCTCCGGTTTGCGCCTAGCGGTGCATCCCAAATCGGGGCCACGGGGAGCCATGCCTTGGGTGGCAGTAGCAGGTAGCCCCATACCTTGTGTGGCAGTAGCAGGTAAAGCTGTCCGGTCCGTTTTTTGCCCCGCCGAGGTCCGACCGTTCGGCCTCAGGGAGAAAAAACATGCCAACGTTGTCCAACTTCAATATCGGCACGCGGCTGGCCGCCGCATTTGCCGTCGTCATCGCCTTGCTGCTGCTCGTGCTGGCCGTGGCCGTCTCGGTGCTGAACCGCACCAGCGGCACGATGGACCGGGTGGTGGAGGACCGTTATGCGCAGATCGCCGTCAGCGACGACATCAAGAATGTCGGCGACCAGGGCGTGATCGTGATCGGCCGCCTGCTGATGGCCACCGACCCCGCGCAGGCCAAGCGCTACATGGACGACTACGCCGCCGTCCGCGCCGCCAACACCGAGAACTTCGCGAAGTTCGAGAAGATGCTCAACACCGACGAGGCGAAGGCGATCTTTGCCGAGCAGTCGGAGGCCCGCAAGGTCTACGGCGCCGCGGTGCGCAAGCTCTTCGACCTCGTGGCCGCCGGTCAGCGCGAGCAGGCGATGGCCGTCTACCAGGGCGACATGGCGCAGTCGCAGGTCCGCTACTACGCGCTGATCGACAAGATGGTCGACTACCAGGCCAAGGCCATGGCGAACGACGTCGTCAGCGCCAAGGAGGACGCGCGGCGGTCCAAGCTGTGGATGACGCTGGTGGCCGCGATCGCCGTGGTGCTGGGCGTCGTGACGGCGATCAGCATCACGCGCTCCATCACGCAGCGCATCCACGGCGCGATCCAGCTGGCCGAGGACGTCGCCAAGGGCGACCTCACGCTGCGACCGTTGCCGCAGAGCACCGACGAGATCGGGCGCCTCATCGGCGCGCTGCAGCACATGGTGCGCAGCCTGCATCGCATCGTCTCCGAGGTCCGGCAGGGCGCGGACACCATCTCCGCCGCGGCGAAGGAAGTCGCGCAGGGCAACGCCGATCTCTCGGCGCGCACCGAGGCGCAGGCCAGCGCGCTGCAGCAGACCGCCTCCGCCATGGAGCAGCTGACCGCAGCGGTCCGCATGAGCGCCGACAACGCGGATCAGGCGAATGCCAGCGCCGCCTCGGCGTCGGAAGTCGCCGGCGCCGGCGGCAAGGCCGTGGGCGAGGTCGTCGCCACGATGAGCGCCATCTCCGCGTCCTCGCAGCGCATCGGCGAGATCATCGGCACGATCGACGGCATCGCGTTCCAGACCAACATCCTGGCGTTGAACGCGGCGGTCGAGGCCGCGCGCGCCGGCGAGCACGGACGCGGTTTCGCCGTGGTGGCCTCGGAGGTCCGGGCGCTGGCGCAGCGGTCGGCCGGCGCGGCCAAGGAGATCAAGTCGTTGATCGTCCAGTCGACCGAACAGGTCGACGCCGGCGGTCGGCTGGTCGAGCAGGCGGGCGCGACGATGACCCAGGTCGTCTCCGGCATCCAGCGCGTCAGCGGTGTCGTCGCCGAGATCAGCGCCTCCAGCCGCGAGCAGAGCATGGGCATCGAGCAGGTCAATGCGGCCATCATCCAGATGGACGACACCACGCAGAAGAACGCCGCGATGGTCGAGCAGAGCACCGCGTCGGCCAAGGCGTTGCAGGACGAGGCGGCGCATCTGAACAACGCGGTGCGGGCCTTCGTACTTTGACGGCCGCTGGCCCTCACCCCACCCTCTCCCGCTTGCGGGAGAGGGTGTCATTCCCTCGGTCCGGTGCTTCTCCCGCAAGCGCGAGAGCGTTGGAAGGGATCCGGTGGGACTCCCTCTCCCGCAAGCGGGAGAGGGCGGGGGTGAGGGCTGCGGTCTTCGCCACTCACCAGGGAGTTTCAAATGAACGATCGCATCCACGACGGCGCGCCTGCGGGCGAGTCGTCCACGCGCTGGCGGCCCGAAGTGCTCGCCTTCATCGAGGCGCATCGCCGCGACGGTCATCGCAGCGCGCGGCTGGATCCGCTGGGCCTGTCACGCCCGGCCGATCCGACGCTGCTCGATCCGCAGCGCTTCGGGCTGAACCCCGGCGACTGGCTGTCGCCGCGGGGCACGCCACTGTGGAGCGCCCGCACCGTCGGCGATCTCGACCGCGCGCTGAAGGCGATCTACTGCGGCGGGCTGGCGCTCGATGCCAGCGCGGTGCGCGACGCGTCGCGGCGGGACTGGCTCCACCACGCGATGGAGTCCGCGCCACCCGGGGCGGGTGGCGCCGCCGAGCGCCTCGCGCTGCTCGACCGCCTGATCCGCGCGCAGGGCTGGGAGCAGCATGTCGCGCAGGCCTTCCCGCATGCGAAGCGCTTCTCGCTCGAAGGCAACGAGACGCTGATCCCGCTGCTGGACGCCCTCTGCGAGGCAGCAGCCGGCCACGGCGTGCGGCGCGTGTTCCTCGGCATGCCGCACCGCGGCCGCGTCAACGTGCTGGTCAACCTGATGGGCTTCCCGCCCGCGCGCGTGCTGGACTTCTTCGATCCGAAGTCGCCGCATCCCGAGCTGCACACCGACCTCATCTACCACCTCGGCGGCGAGCGCGAGCTCGACACGCCGCAGGGCCGCCTGACGCTGACGCTGGCGCACAACCCCTCGCACCTGCAGAGCGTGCATCCCGTGCTCACCGGCCTGGCGCGCGCCTGCCAGGACGCGCTCGGCCGCGAGCGCGCGGACCAGGACGGGCGCCGGCTCGTGCTGCCGCTGATGCTGCACGGCGACGCGGCCTTCGCCGGGCAGGGCGTCGTGATGGAGACGCTGATGCTCGGCGGCAAGCCCGGCTACACCGTCGGCGGCACGGTGCACGTGATCATCAACAACCAGGTCGGCTTCACCGAGCCGAACCCGATGAGCGCCTGGCCGGCGCAGTACTGCACCGACGTCACGCGCATGGTCGACGCCCCGGTCCTGCGCGTGAACGCCGACGAACCCGAGCAGGCGCTGCGTGCCGCGGCGATCGCGCTCGACTGGCGCGCGCGCTTCGGCTCCGACATCGTCATCGACCTGATCGGCTACCGCCGCCTCGGCCACTCCGAGAGCGACGTCCCCGCGCTCACGCGGCCGCGCATCCACGCGCTGATGCAGACGCATCCGACGATCGTCGACCGGTATGCCGACGCGTTGCGCGCCGACCGCGTCCTGCCGCCGGGCACCGACATGGCCTCGCACGTCACGCGCAGCGGCGTGCGCGCGCACCAGGCGTTCTCCGATCCGCGGATCCCCGAGGCGGACGACGCGCCATCGCCGCTGCGCCGCCCGGGCGAGGTGCCGCCCCTGGACCTCGCCGGACTCCAGGCCCTCGTCGATCCGATGACGCGGCTGCCGGACGGCTTCGAGCCGCACGCCATGGTGCGCACGCTCACCGACCACTGGCGGCGGATGGCGGCCCTGGCCGATCCGCCGCTGCGCGCCGACTGGTGCTTCGCCGAGAACCTCGCCTACGCGACGATCCTGCAAGGCGGACTCAACGTGCGCATCTCCGGCATGGATGTGAGGCGGGGCACCTTCCTGCATCGCCAGGCGGTGTGGACCTCGCAGACCACCGCGTCGACCGGCCCGTCGGGCGAGGGCGTCCCGACCGAGTTCGTCCCGCTGAGGCAGATCGGCGGCGGCAATCGCGACCACGGCCCTGACGCGGAGCGCGGCGGAGCGCGCGGCGAGGCGCCACGCGCGGGTCCCGGCGACCCCTCGCGCGGGCGCTTCGACATCTTCAACTCGCCGCTGTCCGAGGAGGCGGTGCTGGGTTTCGAGTACGGCTACAGCGTCGGCGCGCAGCGCACGCTGACGGTGTGGGAGGCGCAGTTCGGCGACTTCGTCAACGGCGCGCAGGTCTTCGTCGACCAGTACATCAGCTCCGGCGAAGAGAAGTGGGGCGACACCTCCTCGCTGGTGATGCTGCTGCCGCACGGCAACGAGGGCATCGGCCCCGATCATTCGAGCGGCTACCTGAGCCGGTTCCTGCAGCTGTGCGGCGAGGACAACCTGCGCGTGGCCTGCCCGTCCACGGCGGCGCAGTGGTTCCACCTGCTGCGCCGGCAGGCCTTCGACACCTTGCGCAAGCCGCTGGTCGTGATGTCGCCCAAGGGCACGCTGTATCACGAGAAGGCCTCGCACGCGGAGATCGCGGACCTGACGACCGGCGGTTTCCAACCGGTCATCGACGATGCCGCGGTCGAGCGTCCGGCGCAGATCGAGCGCCTGCTGCTGTGCAGCGGCAAGGTGCATCACGACCTCGAACGCGGACGGCGGTCGGTGGCGCGCGCGGATCTGGCGCTCGCCCGCATCGAGCAGTTCTATCCCTTCCCGGCGGAGGAACTGACGGCGCTCTTCGCCCGATACCCGGGCCTGGTCGAGATCACCTGGGTGCAGGAAGAGCACCGACAGCAGGGCGCCTGGACCTTCATCCGCGAGCAGATGGACGCGGTCTTGCCGCAGCATGTGCCACTGCGCTGCGTGGCCCGCCGTGCGAACGGATCCGGCGCGACCTCCTCTCACGCCATCCACCAGTTGGAGCAGGTGGAACTGGTCGCACGTGCGCTCGGTGAAATCTGAGCCCACCCGCAGTCAGAAAGTCCCAAGGCCCGAGGGCAACGGGTGCCGGTGGGGCCGGAATGCCGCTGGGGGTTCCCGGAGGGATGCCCCCTGCGGCGTGGAGTGCCCGCGCCAGGCCTGACGGGGTTGGGCGCTCTCCCTTACTGCCCCAGCGAATCCGTCCTTCGCCTGCTCGAGGCGCTCCCCCGTCCTTGCGCCTGGGGCCGCCCGAGCTGGAGGATCTCGATCGCGTGACAAGCCGCCTCGGTGGCGTAGGAGAGCGCTTCGTTCTCCGTCGCCCAGGCCGACTCCGAGATCGGATGGACGACGTCCAGGCCTTGGGCCGGCGCCAGCTCATCCCCGAAGGCGTCGTTGGCGGCGGTGGCGGCGGTGTTGACCGGCTGGAGGCCGTGGTCGGTCGCGTCGCTGCGGCGCCTTCCGGCATCGAGCAGCTGGTAGCTGCCGGTGAAGGCCCCGCCGGGGGCGGGCATCGATTCGACGCGGTAGCTCACGCCGCGGTACTGTCCATCGCGTTGCATGCGGGTTCTCCCTGGTCTGCGGTGTTGCGAAAGCGGCAATTCCCACGCCCGGCGGGGCGGCACTATGTCGCGCCGATGAAGGACGCGCGCGCGATCCGGCGGACGGCACCGGTGTCATGACGGACGGCGTCCGACTCGGCTTTCCAGTTGTGACAACATCCACGACTTCAGCCCTGATTTCGACTGCCGATCTTGGATGCCCTGCTCGCCCGCCTGACGTCGACCGTCCCCGTCGCCCGCAACCTGGAACAGCTGACCCGCCCGCTGCTGGACATGCTGGGCTCGGTCACCGGTCTGGAGTCGACCTACCTCACCACCATCGACCTGCGCGCCGGGGAGCAGCACGTGCTGCTGGCCCGGAACGCCGGGACGATGACCATCCCGGAAGGCCTGACGGTCGCCTGGTCGGACACGCTGTGCAAGCGCGCGCTCGATGCCGGCCGCATGGCCACCAGCGACGTGGCGGCCTGCTGGGGCGACTCCGACGCTGCGCGTCAACTGGGCATCCAGACCTACGTCAGCGCCCCGGTGCGTGACGACGGCGGCGAGCTGCTGGGCACGCTGTGCGCGGCCAGCGCGGAGCGACGCGCGGTCAGTCCCGAGGCGCAGTCGCTGCTGCGGCTGTTCTCGACGCTGGTGAGCCAGTTCCTGCAGCGCGAGCGGCTGGTGGCCGACCTCCGCGCCGCCAACGAGCAGCTGGCGACCTATGCGCTGACCGATGCGTTGACCGGATTGCCGAACCGCCGCGCGCTGTTCGACGAACTCCAGCGCGAGCTGCAGCGCGCCACGCGCGACGGCACCTGCGTGCTGCTGGGCTGCATCGACCTCGACGGTTTCAAGTCGGTCAACGATCAACTGGGCCACCATCGCGGCGACCTGTTCCTGCGCGAGATCGCGCAACGCCTGTCGCTGGAGCTGCGAGGCTCCGACATGCTGGCGCGCGTGGGCGGCGATGAATTCGTCGTCGTCGGCCCGGGCGTGACCCTGGCCGGCCTGCCGCGCTCGCGGGGACCGCTGGTGGAACGCGACGAGCCGGCGCAGGCCGCGCGCACGCTCGAACAGCGCGCCGCGCTCGCGAGCGTCGGCCGCTTCGACCTCGACGGTCATGCGCTGCAGTACGCGGGCGCGAGCGTCGGCGTGGTGGCGCTCGATCCGGCGGGCCTCACCGTCGAGCAGGCGCTGCATCTGGCCGACCAGCGCATGTACGAGGTCAAGCGCGCGCGCCGCCGCACCGTCCTCATGCCGGCGATGCTGGCCCAGGCCGCCGACTGATCCGGCGGCGCCTGCGCTGGGCCCCGATCAGCGCGGGCGCGCCAGCAGGAGCTTCTCGATCAGCAGGTCGACGTCCACCGGCTTGGCCAGGTGCTCGTCGAAACCGGCGGCGATCGCCGCGTCCCGGTCCTGCAGCGTGGCCAGCCCCGTCAGCGCCACCGCATACAGCGGGGTCGCGGTGCCGAGCGCGCGTTCCCGCGCGCGCAGCCGCCGCACCAGCGAATAACCGTCCGCGCCGGGCATCGCCACGTCGCTGACGAGCGCCTGCGGCGGATGCTCGGACGCCGCCGCGACCTGCTCCCATCCCTGCTCGACCGAGCCCGCGGCGCGGACTTCGGCACCGGCCAGTTCCAGCAGATGCCGCAGCGCGTCCAGCGCGTGCGGGTCGTCATCGACCAGCAGCACGCGCAGGCCGCCCAGGTTGGCCTCGGCGCCGTGGCGCGGCGCCGTCTCGGGCGTGTCCGAGACCAGCTCGACGGCCGGGAAGCGCACCGTCAGGCGCGTGCCGCGGCCTTCGCCGTCGCTGTGCGCCGTGACCGTGCCGCCGTGCGCCAGCACCAGGTGGCGCACGATGGACAGCCCCAGGCCGAGGCCGCCGTACTCGCGCGTGCGGCTGATGTCGGCCTGCGTGAAGCGGTCGAACAGCCGCGGTAGCAGCTCCACCGCGACGCCGATGCCGTTGTCCACGACGGCCAACTCCACCGTCGGTCCGATGCGGCTCAGCGACACCGTGATCCGCCCGTCCCGCGGCGTGAATTTCAGGGCGTTGCCGACGAGGTTGGCGACGATCTGCTGCATCCGGCGCTGGTCGCCCTGGATGCGATGCGGCTGCTGGAGGCCGGTGCCGTTCAGCGTCAGGCCCTTGGCCTCGGCCGCCGGCTGCAGGCTGTCGAGCACGGTGCGCACGCAGGCCGAAAGATCCAGAGGCCGCATCTCCAGCGTCAGGTGGCCGGACGCGATGCGCGACACGTCCAGCAGGTCGTCGATCAGCTGCGCCTGCGCCTGGCAGTGCTTGAGGATGGTGGCGATGGCCCGCGTCGCGGTCGCCTCGCCGAGCGTGCCGCGTTCCTGCGACTGCTTCAGCACCGAGGCCCAGCCCGAGATCACGTTCAGCGGTGCGCGCAGCTCGTGCGAGACCATGCCGAGGAAGTCGTCCTTGGCGGTGTTGGCGCGTTCCGCGTCGTCGCGCGCATGCTGCGCCGATTCCAGCGCGCAGCGCAGCTCATGGATGTCCTGGAAGGCGATCACCGCGCCGTCGATGCGCTCGTCCGCGGTGCGGTAGGCCCGCACGTTGATGAGCCACCAGCGGCCCTCGGTGTCCTGGTGTTCATGCTCCACCGGGGCCAGGCCTTGCACGGCGGCCTGCACCAGCTGCTCCAGCTGGCCCACCGCGAAGCGCGAGGTCACGTTCACCACCGGTTGCCCGATCGCCTGGCCCAGCGCCGCGGGATCGAGGCCGAAGAGCTGCGCCACCTGCGGCGACGCATGCCGCAGCCGCAGCTGGCGATCCAGCACGACCACCGGCAGCGGGATGCCCTCGACCAGGTTGCTGAGGTCGTCGTTGGCGAGGTCCAGTTCGTCGTTGCGCGACTTGAGCTCCTCGTTCAGCGAGAGCAGCTCCTGGTTGGCCGATTCGAGCTCCTGCTTCGCGCTCTGCAGCTCCTCGTTGGCGCTCTGCAGTTCCTCGTTGGTGCTGAGCATCTCCTCGTTGGCGGTGCGCAGTTCCTCGTTGGCCGATTCGAACTCGACGACCAGCGTGCGCAGCTGCGCCTGGGTGGCCTCGAGCTCGTCGGACAGCGTGGTGACGGTGCGTTCGAGTTCGTCGACGCGCGCACGGGCGCCGCTGGGGGAGAACGGCGGCGTGGACAGCGCCGAGGTCACGTCCGCGACCGGTTCGTCGGGCTCGAGCGCGAAGGTCACGAGGAAATGCTGCAGCGCCTCGCCCGCCTCCAGCGGCAGGACCTCCAGCACGTAGCGCCGGTCATTGAAGGCGACGCGCTCGCGGCGCACCGGCTGTCCGGTGCGCTTGGCCTCGACCAGCGCGGTGCGCACGGGCACGTTGAGCGCCGCGTTCAGCAGGCGCGGCAGCGCGAGCGTGGCCTCGCCGCTGGCCGGCGCGATGAAGGCGGAGACGTCGCCGCGGAACTGCACCACGTCGCCGCCCTGGCTGACGACGAAGCCGGGCGGCACGTAGCGCGCGAGCGCGATGCGGTTGGCGGCCTCGCTGACCAGGTCCGGCGGCGGCGCCTGCGGCACGCGCGGCGCGTCGCCGTCGCTGACCCAGGGGCGCAGCGCGTCGATCGGGAACAGCGGCCGGTGGCGGCGCGAGTTCGGCAGCTTGCGGTACAGGTGCGGCGCGCCGGCGTGCTCGAAGCCGTCGGCGACCGAGGCCGCCTCCGCGCGTCCCAGCAGCATGAAGCCGTCGTTGCGGCAGGCGTAGTGCAGCACCTCGAAGACATGCTGCTGCGCTTCCTTGCGCAGGTAGATCAGCATGTTGCGGCAGCTGATCAGCCCCATGCCGGAGAACGGCGCATGCGTCAGCAGGTTGTGCCGCGCGAACACGCACATCTCGCGCAGGTCCTTGGCCACGAGGTACCCGCCGGAGCTCGGCACGAAGGCGGTGTCGCGGAAAGGCTGCGGCACGTTCTCCAGCGCGGCGGCGGAGTAGCGGCCGGCGCGGGCGGTCTCGATCGAGGCCTCGTTCAGGTCGGTGCCGAAGATCTGCACGCGGCGGTTGATGCCCTCGGCGTTCATCGCCTCCTTGAGCAGCATGGCGATCGTGTAGACCTCCTCGCCGCTGGAGCAGGCTGGCACCCAGATGCGGATCGGGTCGTGGCGCAGCGCCAGCAGCTTGGGCAGCACGACCTGGCGCAGCACGTTGACGAACTCCGCGTCGCGGAAGAACGCGGTGACGCCGATCAGCACGTCGTCGCGCAGCGCGGCCGCCTCGTAGGGATCGGTGCGCAGGAACTGCAGGTAGGCGCCGACGTCGCGGTCCTTCTGCAGCAGTACGCGCCGCAGGAAGCGGCGGCGCAGGTTGACGTCCTTGACGTAGCCGAGGTTGACGCCGGCCTTCTGCTGGACGATCGCCAGCGCGGTCTCGAGCGCGTCGACGTCCTGCGCCACGCCGGCGGAGCCGGGCAGGTCGCTCTCGTGGTGCGGCTGGCCGAAGCGGCGCAGCAGCGCGGCGGGGATGTCCTCGGGCGGCAGGACCTCGTCGACCAGCCCGGTGTTGATCGCCGCGACCGGCATGCCGTCGTGCGCGGCGGTGTTGGGGGCCTGGGCGAGCACGAAGCCGCCGGTCGCCTTCAGGTCGACGAGGCCGGCCGCGCCGTCCTGCCCGGTACCCGACAGGATGACGACCGCGCCGTCGAGGTCCGGGTCCTGCGCCAGCGAGGCGAGGAAGGCGTCGATCGGCAAATGCAGGCCGGGCACGCGGCGGGTGAGTCGGAAGTGGCCGTCCAACGCCATCACGCCGCAGTTCTCCGGCAGCACATAGACGTGGCCGTGCTGGACCTTGGTGAGGTGCTCGAGGCGTTCCACCGGCAGCGCCGTGCGGTCACGCAGGACCTCGGGCAGCTTGGTTTCCTCGTTGGGGTCGAGGTGGGTGATCACCAGGACCGCGAAGCCCGGTTCGTTCGGTAGCGCACCAAGCACGGTGCCGAGCGCATCGATGCTGCCCGCCGATCCGCCGAGCACCACCACCCGCAAGGGTTGTCGCTCCTCAGTGTCCACCCGCTATCCCGTTGTATTGATTGGAAAACTGCGGCGCAGTCTACCCCTGTCGCCTGGCCGCTCCGGCAACCGCGGCGCCCGGCACTCAGCGCAGGTAGGACTTCAGCAGGACCGCGACGGCGTCGGTCTCGGCGGCACGCTGTTCCGGGCTCAGGCCGGGGGCGCCGACGTGCTCGCGCAGATGGCCCTCCAGCACCTCCGCCATCAGGCCGTTGACCGCGCCGCGGATGGCCGCGATCTGCTGCAGGATGGCCATGCAGTCCCCTTCCTGGTCGACGGCGCGCTCCAGCGCCGCCGCCTGCCCCTGGATGCGTCGGATGCGCGTGAGCAGCCTCTTCCGGCCGGTGATCGTGTGTGCCATGAGGGGGATTCTAGCGACGCGACGATGTCGGCTTCTATACTGGGGGAGTATCCATCCGCCGGTTGAATCCGGTCCCGCCCCATGTCCTCCTCGATCCCGACTTCGCCCTGGCAGCACACGCACGTCTTCGACGAGGGCAACCCGCTCGCGGCCCGCAACACGCGCTGGGCCGTGCTGCTGACGGCGTTGATGATGGTGGCGGAGATCGCCGGCGGCTACGTCTTCAATTCGATGGCGCTGCTGGCCGACGGCTGGCACATGAGTTCGCACGCGGTGGCGCTGGGCGTGTCGCTGCTGGCCTACGGCGCCGCGCGGCGCTGGGCGAAGGACGGGCGCTTCGCCTTCGGCACCTGGAAGATCGAGATCCTCGGCGGCTACAGCAGCGCGCTGCTGCTGATCGGTGTCGCGGGACTGATGCTGTGGCAGTCGGTCGAGCGCTTGATCGCGCCGACGCCGATCCACTATGACGAGGCAATCGCGGTCGCGGCGGTTGGCCTGCTGGTGAACCTCGCCTGCGCATGGCTGCTGCGCGGGGAGCCCCACCATCATGGGCATGACCACGGTCACGGTCACGGTCACGGCCATGGGACCGGACACGATCACGGTCACGGGCATTCGCACGATCGCGACGGCGGGCAGGGGCACGACGGCCACGGCCACGACGACCTGAACCTCCGCGCCGCCTACCTGCATGTGCTGGCCGATGCCGCGACCTCGGTGCTGGCGATCGTGGCGCTGCTGGGCGGCCGGCTGTGGGGCGCGGACTGGCTCGACCCCGTGATGGGGATCGCGGGCGCGGTGCTGGTGGCCGTGTGGGCGCGCGGGCTGCTGCGCGACACCGGCCGCGTGCTGCTGGACGCGGAGATGGACGCGCCGGTCGTTGAGGAGATCCGCGAGGTCATCGCCGCCGTGCCGTGGCCCGCGGCGATCGCCGACCTGCATGTGTGGCGCGTCGGACGCGCGCAGTACGCCTGCATCGTCTCGCTGGTCACCGACAGTCCCGATGCCCGACCGGACGAGGTGCGGCGGATGCTGGCCATCCACGAGGAACTTGTTCACGTCACCGTCGAGATCAACCGCCCCGATCGGGCGACTGTCTGATCCGCGCCGCGGACCTCGGCGGACGCCCTGCGGCGCGCCGCCACAATCGCGGCCCATGAAAACCAACTACCTCCTCGCCGCCATCCTCGTCAGCAGCCTGATCGGCGCCTTCGTGGCCAACCGGTCGATGAAGACCGCCTGCGCGGTGGTCTCCGGCGCGATTGCGCTGTATGCCTTGCTGCGTCAGGTGATCTGATCAGTTCCATCAGATTGAAATGATCGATCTGATGAGGGAGCCACGCAGTCTTGCGTCGCCGACCGCCTGACTGTCCGACGCGGCCTTCCGTCACACCCCTCCGACATCCCCCCTAGTTCACCCTATGGTGGGATGGCACTTGGGCCGACCCCCGCTGATAGTGGGAACTCGTCAGGAGAGGACCATGCGACAACGATTCGCGCCATCCGCCGGAGAGCCCGGCAACCCCTTCAGCTCAGCCATGCAGCGCATCCTGCGGCAGACCGAGGTGCTGCTGCAGCGGCGCATCCCGTTCAGCCCGTCGGGCTGGCCCATCGAGGATCCGCCCGCGCTGGAGGGCCTCGAGGTCACCGAGTCCACGTGGGACGAATGGACCGAAGCGATGGCGCTCCAGAGCCGGGGCGCGTGATCCGCGCGCATTGATCGCCCGTGCCGGTGCCGCGCCCGCGCGAACTTGAGCCGGCAAAGCGGCGAAGAACTCCCCCAGTCCTGACCCCTCGGTGATGCAGTTCACCGAGTCCGCGACGACCGCTGCGTTCGTCGCGCTCATCGCGGCATGGCGGACAGTGGTCGCGGCGAAGAATCCGTTCACCCCAACGAACGAGAGCGCTTCGCCATGCACGTCAAGTCCAACGCTTCTTCGTCGCCGGCGGCCCACGTCGGCGCGCCCGCGTCCACCGGCCCGGCCAAGGCCGCCAAGGCCAGCAACGGTGGCGCAGCCGATTTCACCCGGATGCTGAACGACGCGAAGGCCGGCGCACCGGCCTCCGCGGCGACGGCCCCGATGGCCGCCGCGCCGGCCGTCGCCGGGACGGCCAGCCCCACCCCCGCCACGCTGTCGCTCGACACGGCCTCGCTGGCCGCGCGCGGCTGATCGCCGCCGGGAGTTCCCCTTGAGCAGCGTGCCCCTCCTGTCCAGCCTGGTCGCCCTGGCGACGTCTTCCGACGGCTCGCACGAGAGCGGCCGTGCCGCCTCGTCGGGCGGATCCTCGGGATCCTCGCGGGGCAGCGGCCCCAGCCTGACGCTGGGGCCCGTCCTCGGCGTGACGGCCACCATCAGCGCCAAGGGCCTGCAGGCGCTGGCGGGTGACGCGGTCGATGCCGTCGAGACGGTCGCCGACGTCGTCACCGGCACGGTCGGCGGTGTCGCGGGCGGCGTCGGCAACGTGCTCGGCAATGTCGTCGGCTACGGCGTGATGGCCGCGCTGGGCGGCGCCGCCGTGCTCGACGAACTGGTGTGAGGGTCAGGTCATGCGCCTTCGACCGGCCTTCGCGCAGCGCATCCGCGTCCTGCTGCTCGGGCTGCCCGGCCTGATCGGGACGACGGGGCTAGTCGGCTGCGCCGTGCTGAGTCCGCTGCCCGCCTGGGAGCTGGTCAAGGGCGCCGGCACCGCGACGTCGACCGCGCTCGCGACCGCCGCGCCGGCCAAGGCCAGCAACACCGTCCACCACGGCGACGCGCCGGTGCGCACGCTGTGCATCGAATTCAACCGCAACGCACCGCTGGAGGACCTGGTCCCGGCGATGCAGGCGGAGCTGAAGGGGCAGGGCGTGGACAGCCGTGTGTACGAGCCCGGCACCGGGCTGCAGCAATGCGGCGTGTGGCTGCGCTACGTCGCGACGATCGAATGGGGCGTGCCGCCGATGGCCAGCGGCTACCGCGCCAACCTCAGCGCCGCGTCGCTGAGCCTGCACCGGTCCGACGGGACGCTGCTGTCGACCAGCAGCTACGTCGCCGAGGAGAACTTCGGCCTGGCCCGCTGGGCCGGGACGCGCAACAAGATCGCGCCGGTCGTGAAGGCGCTGATCACCGGTTTCCAGAGCTGAGGGGAGGGATGTGATGTCGAAGAACAAGTCCCGTGGCGCGATCGGCGCGTCCACGTTGCCGCTCGCGGCCGTCGTGCTGGGGATGTTCGGCGGATGCGCCGGCACGCCGCCGACGGTGGCCGGTCCGATGATGGTCACGCCGCCGCAGGCGCCGATGTACATCGAGCGGCCGAGCAACGGCGCGATCTACCAGCCGGGCATGTCGCCGACCTCGCTGTTCTCGGGCGAGAAGCGCCCGAGCGCGATCGGTGACACGCTGAAGGTGGACATCCAGGAAACGCTGAAGGCCAGCCAGAAGCAGACGACCGACACGACCCGCGACAACAAGCTCGCGGTGCACGGGCCGGGCGGCCAGAGCAAGATCGGCGCGGTGGAGCGGCTGCTCAACATCGACGCGACGGCCGCGGGCAGCGATTCCTTCAAGGGCTCGGGCACGACGGAGACGGACAACAGCTTCACCACCACGGTGGCGGTGAGCGTCATCAACGTGCTGCCCAACGGCAACCTGCTGGTGGCGGGCGAACGCAACGTGGGCCTGAACAAGGGCGTGAACACGCTGCGCTTCTCGGGGATCGTGAATCCGCGCGACATCCGCCCGGGCAATCTGGTTTCGTCGCGCGACGTCGTGAACGCCAGCCTGGAGAGCGTCGCGCAGGGCGACGTGTCGGAGGCGTCGTCGCGCAGCTGGCTGCAGCGCGTGCTGGCAAGGAGCCTGTCCATCTGGTGACGCGCTGATCGCCGCACGGTCAACCCGCAAAGCGGGCCGACGCCACGGGCCTTATCGACCGATCGAGGTCGGCGGTCCGCTTCTATAACCCACGATTCGCCGCAATGGCTTTCGCGACAGGTCCGCATCAGGGGCGGAGGGCGGAGCCTTGTCCGGTGGACTTCACGCAGAACACATCATGAGCACGAGAGGGACGCGGACGCCGACGCACGACGGCGCACCGGACACGACGAGCGACGACTGGCTGGCCGACGGCCAGATCCGGACGTACCGGCGTGGCCAGAAGATCATCGAGGCCGGCACGCCGCTGGCCGAATGGATCGCGATCAGCGGCGGGGCGGCCTTCCTCGCGGCCAAGGTCGCGGCGGACACGCGGGTGGCCGTGGCGGCGCTGTGGCTGGGCGACGTGATCGGGGCGGACTCGCCGCTGGGCAAGCTGGCGGCGCGCTACGACGTGACGGCGCTGGTCGACGTGACGACGATCCACATCCCGATGCCGCGGATGAAGGACACGAAGGCGCCGGAGCGCGACGCGGCGACGGGCGAGCTGTACGCGGCGACGGCGTCGCGGCTGCAGGACCAGATCACGATGCGGCTGGCCGGCAACGGCTTCCAGCGGCTGATCAGCGTGCTCGCGACGCTGGCGGCGGCGCTGAGCAGCTCGCAGCGCGCCGGCACGGTGGGCAACAGCCTGGCGCTGCCGGTGTCGCAGGCCTGCATCGGGCAGCTGTCGGGGCTGTCGCGCCGGCAGACGTGGATCTACCTGGGCCAGCTCGCCGAGCGCGGCTGGAGCCGCACCTCGCGCACCAAGGTCACGCTCGAGGGCCTGAACGCCTGGCTGAGCCTGATGCACGAGGTCGAATCGCGCGGGCTCGATTGCATGGCGACGGTGGACCAGTGCGACATGACCTTGTCGCAACTGGCCAGCGCGAGGACGTCGCTGAAGTGATCCCGGGGGCGGGGGTCAGGTCTTTCGGAAGCTGATCTCCGCCGCCTTCTTCGCTTCCATCTTCGGCCCGAAGCTGTTGAGGTTGCGCAGGATCAGCGTGTGGTGGTCGATGATCTGCGGCGCCGTGAGGTCGCCGTAGGCGATCGTCGTGTGGCCGTCCTCGACCAGCGTGACGTCGTAGCCCGAGCTCAGCGCGCGGCGCGTCGATGTGTCGACGCAGAAGTCGCTCTGCGCGCCGCAGATGACCAGGTGCGTCACGCCGACACCCTTCAGTACCGCGTCCAGGTCGGTCTTGTGGAAGGAGTCCGGCGAGGTCTTGAACACGCGCCGGTCGTCCGGCCGGACATGCAGGCGATCGTCGATCTGCCAGCCCTCGCTGCCGTGACGCAGGGCCTCGTAGCCGGCGTCCTCGTGCTGGACGAAGATCACCGGTGTCCCGCCCTCTCGCGCCCGGGCGATCAGGCCGTTGAGGCGGCCGATCACGGCGTCGACCTCGTGGCAGGCATACTCGCCCACGCAGAGCGCGCGTTGCAGATCGATGATGAGCAGGGCAGTGGTCATGGCATCCGGCCGTTGGCGATGAACAATGCCGGCCAGCATAGCCGGCAGGCCACCGTCCACGCCGATCGTCATGTCCTCCGACCTTGTCCCCGCTTTGCGGTGCCGGTCCGCCTTGGCGAGCCCTGGCCTGCGCAGGCGACGCCTCAGAATTTGTAGTTCAACACCACCCGCATCGCGCGGTTGTCGCCGCGGATGTTGTTGGGCTTGTCCAGGTTGAGGTTGTCGCCGCCCAGCCGGTTGGGCGTCGCCCCGGTCTGAGGCGCGTTGCCGATCCAGTCGTCGAAACCGCCGTAGTTGTCGGCACCCAGCACGTTCAGCACATCGAGTCGCAGCGCCACCTGGTGGATGCCGTACTTGAAGGCCTTGCCGATGCTGATGTCGACCTGCCGGAAGCTCGGCGAGTCGCCCTCGACCAGGAAGCACTGCGGCGTGCCGCCGATGCAGTTCGTCAGGCGCCGCGGGAAGCCGCTCGCATACGTGCCCTTGGCCGAGAAGGTCAGCCCCCACGGCAGCAGCTTGTCCGTCATGAACGCACCGACCAGCCGGTGCCTGTCCACCAGCGTGCTCGGATTCCAGCCGCGACCCGCGCGACCGTAGGTCCAGTCGAAGGTGTCGTTGCTCCACTGGAGGTTGGTCGTCTTCGCGTCGCTGTAGGTGTAGGCCAGCGTCGCCGTCCAGCCCGAGGACTCGGTGTACGGCTTCTCCGCCTTCACGAACACGGAGTCCGTCCGCGTGCGGCCGATCGAATCGCCCAGCACCACCTGCCCGAATCCGTTCGGACCGCCCCACAGCGGGTCGATGGACGACTGCTGCGCGAAGCCGCCGTTGGCGTCGCGGTTGCCGCTGAACCAGACGAACTGGTTCTTCGCCTCGACGCGGCTGAGCGCGATCTCGCCGTTCCATGTCTTGGTGAGCGCCTGCCGCAGCCCGATGCTGAACTGGTCCGCGTAGGGCATCTTCAGGTCGTTGCGGATCAGCCAGATCTCGCCGCCAGGCGACTGGTTCTTCTGAGTCTCGTCGAGCGCGTGGTTGGCCATCGTGCGGTCGTAGCTGCGGCCGTAGCCGCCGAAGACCACCGTGTTCCGGTTGCCGAAGACGTCGTAGGAGAACCCGACACGCGGCGCGATCGCGTTCTTGAACGCTTTGCGGGAGTTGCCGCTGCTGATGTACTGCGACACGTCGATGCCGCCCTTGGCCAGCGATTGCGCATAGGTCTGGCCCGCCGGCGGCGTGATGCCGTAGCGCTCGACGTCCGGCGCGAGCAGCGCCGCGATGCGGTCGGCCGGCGTGGCGTACGCGTTGTTCAGCATGTTGTCCTCGTAGTCCCACCGGACGCCGAGGTTGAGCTCGAGCTTGTTCGTCACGCTCCAGTCATCCTGGAGGTACAGCCCCCACTGCTTGTTCTTGAAGCTGGCGCCCGAAGCCGCCGCCGCGCGCCGGATGTTGCACTGCGCGCTGGTGCTGCCGTTGTTGGAGACGTTGGTCCCGAGGCAGTTGCTGCCGTCCCAGTAGGGCAGGCCGGTGACGTTGTCGATCAGCACCTCGACCGCGTCGACCGAGTTGGCCGTGCCGCTGAGGTCGTAGCGCATGTCCTTGAGCTTGACGCCGCCCTTGACGACGTGGCCGTCGAAGCCGGTGTAGGTCAGCTCTTCCGACAGGAAGGTGCCGCGCTGCTTGCGCCGCTGCGCGTCCGGCGAGCCGCCGTCCAGGATCACGTCCTGCGAGGACGTCAGCACCTGCGGCGACGCCGTCGACACCTTGTAGCGGACCAACGGCGTGTCGGACGCCGACTTCGGATTCCAGAGGTAGTCCTCGTAGCCGATGCGCGCCTCGCTGAGCCAGTCGTCGCGCGACCACTCGTGCTTCAGGTCGATGCGCGTCTCGTCGTTGCGGCGCTCCTTGTCGTTGCCGGGCAGCGAGAGGTTGCGGTCCTCGGCGATGCGGTCGGTCTCGCGCCGCAGCCGCGCGCTGAGGGTCAGGCGATGCTCGTCGTTGAGCTGCGCGTCGAGCTTGCCGAAGAACAGGTCCTCGTGGAACGGATCGACCTGGCTGCCGCGTCGCGCCAGCAATTCGGGCACGATGCCGGCGTTGGGCAGCTTCTCGAAGTTCTGGCCCGCGATCTGGCGGGAGTCCTCGATGCGCTTCGCGTCGTAGGCGACGAAGAAGTGCAGCTTGTCCTTGACGATCGGACCGCCGACGCTGCCGCCGTATTCGTACTTCTCGGACGACGGGCGCGGGATGCCCTGCGCCTCGCGCTCCTTCTCGAGCGAGTTCATGGCCCGCCAGTTGGTGCCCGTGCGGTCGCCGTAGAGCTCGCCGTGGAATTCGTTGGTGCCGGACTTCGTCACCGCCGTGATCGCGGCGCTGCTGACCTGGTCGAACTCGGCCTTGTAGTTCTGCGTCAGCACCTTGTATTCGGAGATCGCCGACTGCGGGAACGGGTTGCCGCGCGTGTCCGACTGGCCGCTGACGCCCCCGCGCAGGATGTTGTTCTTCTGGCCCACGCCGTCGATGAAGACGTTCAGGTGGTCGAAGTCCTGCCCGCCCGACTGCACGCGGCTCAGGCCGCTCGAATCGGTCGAGAACGCGACGCCCGGGGCGAGGTCCGCCGCGCTGAGGAAATTGCGCGTGTTCTGCGGCAGCGCTTCGATCATGCGTTGCGACACGACGGTGCCGAGCTGCGAATCCTTGACGCCTTGCCGGCTCGCGTTGCCTTCGACGGTCACGGTGCCGAGCTGGATCGCGTCCGGCGTGTCCGCCACGGGCGCGGTGCCCAGGTCGAGCGCGGCGCTCTCGCCGACGGACAGCGTGATGCGTTCGGTCTTGATCGGTTTTCCGTCGGCCGCGGCGACGCTCACGACGTACTCGCCCGGCGCGAGGCCGATCAGCGCGTAACGGCCGTCGGCCCTCGTGCTCGTGCGGTACCGGGCGCCATTCGCGCTGTTCGTCGCGGTGACCGACAGCCCGCCAGGCTGAACGCCCGCAGGCGCATTGACGAGTCCGCGCACGGTGGCGCGGCTCACCTGAGCCTGTGTGGAGGGGACAAAGCCGGTGCCGAGTGCCATTGCGATTGCAAAGGCGAGCGCGGACCGGGTGGGGATGCGGGGGAGGCGGTCATGGACCGCTTCAGGTGGACGGGCCGGCCTTGGCGCGGCGCATCTGCTCCGCGAAGACCTGTTCCATCGCCTTCTTTTCAGGCAGCACGTACACGATGCCACCGCGCTTGCCGAAGGTCGGCCAGAGCGTCTGCTCGAAGAATTTCACCGGCATGTTGATGCAGCCGAAGCTGATGCGGTTGTCCTTGGGCGTCGGCGAGGCGAGCCGCTCCAATCGACGCTCCGCAGGGTTGGTCGGGCGCACGCGGTGCATGGACACGGCGGCGTCGTAGTCGACCCAGAGCACGTCCTCGTGCCCGGCGTTCTTGCCGGGCTGCGCGACGAAGCGGCCGGCCGGCGTCGTGCGCTCGGACGGTTTCACCTCGGCGATCGGCCGCAGGCCGATGCCCGCGACGCTGTCGTCGCCGGCGGCATAACCCAGCAGCACCGGCGTGGTCGCCTGGAGCTTGCCTTCGGGGCTGAAGACCAGCACCTGGGCCTGGCGCTTGTCGAGGATCGCGAACGGGCGACCGTTGTGATCCCAGCCCGCCATCACCCATTGGGCGAGCTGGCGGGCCTGCTTGGAAACCTTGGTCTTGCCGAATTCGGCCGTGCCGGTCCGCTGCACTGGAGCGGGGGCGTGGACGACCGGCTGGACCGGTGCGGAAGGGGTGTGTCGGGCCACGACGGGCGGAGCCGGTCGCAGGTGCTTCATCAGGAAGGTCGCCGCCGGCCAGGCCAGCAGCGCGCCGGCCAGACCCAGCGCCAGTCCCTGCGCCGCCCATCCCGCACGTTCCCGCAGGTGCTCAGGGATCCGTCCCGGAACCGACCACGAGGGCGGCTTCGGTGGCGGCGGATCGCTGAAGAAGTACCCGCTGGAGGCGCGCAGCATGGTGGGCTTTCAGGGAGAGGCTAGGGCCGGGCGTGGCGGTGCGGACTCACCGATCAGTTGCGGTCGGCGCGGGGGCCCGCGTGCCGGCGCTGGTCGGCTCGGCCGGCAGCGGGTCTTGCGTGGCGGGCTGCTGGTTCTGCCATTGGTCCGTGGACGACGGCTGGGTCTGCTGCGACTGCGCTTCAGGCGTGGTCTGGTCCTGCTGCGTGGTGGCCTGGTTCGACTGGTCGGCCGGCGTCATGCTCTGGTCGGCGGGCGCCTGTTGCTCAGTCTGGGTGGCGGGGTACTGTTCCTGGGTCGCTTGCGTCTGGGTCGACTCGGTCGAGTTCTCGACCTGCGCATACGCCAGACCCAGCACGCTGGCAAAGGCGGTCAGGGCAACGGCACCGGTCACGAGGGATTTGGTCGCGTTCATTGGGTCTCTCCTTTGGGCTTGAGGGGCCGATCGGTGGAGATCGGTTAGGACCAACTTTGGACCGTGGACGGGGAGTCGAACGTGGGTTGAGGGCGCGAGGGTTTGTAGGACAAACGGCAGGTTTCAACCCGATACATCCGCGTGTTCATCGGGGCAAACGGCGATCCCTCGCCCAAGAAAAACCGGACGGCCCTGAGGGCGGTCCGGTGAAGAAGGCGCTGATGGACGCCTTCGGAGACAGGAAACCTCCGAACAATAGGCATTCACCCCGATCGCATAAATGCTGCGCCGCGCAACGCACCGTTGTGGGGGCCTCAACAATCGTCCCTGGTGCCCGCGCTTCCCCGTGAATCCTGGGGGTGTCACCTGCACCAGGGTATGTTGGGCGCTGATCGCCCAAATGATCCACGCCACATTCGGTTACCGCTAGGCCTGGGATAGGCACCGGCTGTCGGTTTCGTGCGATAGATGTCCGCTCGCTATGTGTGGTTGTCAATGGATGTCAATGACTTGCGTCAAGATCGCCCCGCCGCGAGCGTTCTGCCCCAACTTTTTCAGCCCGTCACCAGAAACTGGTTTCCTAACGGTTTCTTGATGCCGAAAGGGACGGGGACGTCGGAACACGGGACGCGGCCGAATGGTGCCGTTTGAGGGTTCGTTGCCGTTCGTCATCAGCGGGCCGCGTCGCGGCCGCCTTTCTTTTGTGTTTGAGGAGGACCCATGTCTACTGTGCTGACCGATCAGGGCGGCGGATCCGCCGGCGCGAGCTGGCTGGACAAGGAGCGCACCATCGCCGCTCCCGGTTTCAACCGCTGGCTGGTGCCGCCGAGCGCGCTCGCCATCCACCTGTGCATCGGGATGGCCTACGGCTTCTCGGTGTTCTGGCTGCCGCTGTCCAAGATGCTGCAGACCGCCGGCACCGGCGCCGCGTGCGGCAAGGACGTGGGCTTCCTGGCTCAGCTGTTCACCACCGGCTGCGACTGGACGGTGCTGACGCTGGGCACCATCTACATGCTGTTCTTCCTGTTCCTGGGCTGCTCCGCGGCGATCTGGGGCGGTTGGCTGGAACGCGCCGGTCCCCGCAAGGCCGGCCTGGTCTCGGCCGTGTGCTGGTGCGGCGGCATGCTGATCTCCGCCTTCGGCATCCACACCCACCAGTTCTGGCTGATGGTGCTGGGCTCCGGCGTCATCGGCGGCATCGGCCTGGGCCTGGGCTACATCTCGCCCGTGTCGACGCTGATCAAGTGGTTCCCGGACCGTCGCGGCATGGCGACCGGCATGGCCATCATGGGCTTCGGCGGCGGCGCGATGATCGGTTCGCCGCTGGCCGTCGAGCTGATGAAGCACTTCGCCACCCCGACGGACGCCGGCGTGATGCAGACCTTCGTCGTGATGGCGGTCGTGTACTTCCTGTTCATGGTCGCCGGCGCGCTGGGCTACCGCGTGCCGCCGACCGGCTGGAAGCCTGAGGGTTGGACCCCGCCGGCCGTGCAGGCCAGCAACACCATGATCACGCAGCGCCACGTGCACGTGAAGAAGGTCTGGGGCATTCCGCAGTTCTGGCTGGTGTGGATCGTGCTGTGCATGAACGTGACCGCCGGCATCGGCGTGATCGGCATGGCCAGCCCGATGCTGCAGGAGATCTTCGGCGGCTCGCTGATCGGCGTCGAAGCCAAGTTCGCCGAGCTGGACAAGACCCAGCTGGCCGCGATCGCCGGCATCGCCGGCGGCTTCACCGCGCTGCTGAGCCTGTTCAACATCGGTGGACGTTTCGTCTGGGCCTCGCTGTCCGACAAGCTCGGCCGCAAGCTGACCTACACGGTGTTCTTCGTGCTGGGCGGTCTGCTGTACGCCAGCCTGCCGAGCAGCGCCGCGGCGGGCCACAAGCTGGCCTTCGTGGCGGCGGTATGCGTGATCCTGTCGATGTACGGCGGCGGCTTCGCCACCGTGCCGGCCTACCTGGGCGACCTGTTCGGCACCCAGTTCGTCGGCGCCATCCACGGCCGCCTGCTGACCGCCTGGGCCACCGCCGGCATCCTGGGCCCGTTCATCGTGAACGGCATGCGCGACTACCAGCTGGGCCTGGGCATCCCGCGCGAGCAGGTCTACAACCAGACGATGTACATCCTGGTGGGCATGCTGGTCATCGGCCTGATCGCCAACCTGGTGATCCGTCCGGTCGCCGACAAGCACTTCATGACCGACGCCGAACTGGCCGTCGAGAAGAAGCTGGCCCATGAGAAGGCCGCCGCCGCCGAAGTGGGCAGCGGCCCGGGCGCCGGCCGCGCCACGCCGACCTTCCTGGTCGCGCTGGCCTGGCTGGCCGTGGGCATCCCGCTGGCCTGGGGCATCTACCGCACGCTGCTGAGCGCGTCGAAGTTCTTCAGCTGAGCTTGCGCGCAAGACCCGCCGGCAGCGCGAGAGCGTCTGACCGGCTAGCATGACCCTCGCCCCGGCGGCCGTCCACGACGACCACGGGGCGACTCTGTTTCAAGACCTCGCGTTGGGCGAGGGGCGGACAGGGAACAACGATTTTTGGAGGACTCGATGAGCGAGCAGAAGATCCACTTCTACAAGGGCCCGGCGGGCGGTTGGGGCGCACTGAAGAGCGTTGCCAAGCACCTGCAGGCGCAGGGCGTCGCGGTGAAGGGGGCGAAGACGCTGCTGTCGGCCAACCAGCCGGACGGCTTCGACTGCCCCGGCTGCGCCTGGCCCGACCGGGATCACCGCTCGACCTTCGAGTTCTGCGAGAACGGCGCCAAGGCGATCGCCGCCGAGGCGACCGCGCACCGCGCCACGGCCAGCGTGCTGGGCGGACACACCGTCAGCGAGCTGGCCGAGTGGTCCGACTTCGACCTCGAGAACATGGGGCGCATCACCGAGCCGCTGGTCTACGACCGCGCCACGGACCGCTACACGCCGATCGCCTGGGACGACGCCTTCGAGCTGATCGCCGCGCGCCTGAACGCGCTGAAAGATCCCAACGAGGCGATGTTCTACACCTCGGGCCGCGCCAGCAACGAGGCCGCGTTCCTGTACCAGCTGTTCGTGCGCGAGTTCGGCACCAACAACTTCCCCGACTGCTCGAACATGTGCCACGAGCCCAGCGGCCAGGGCCTGAAGCCGACCATCGGCATCGGCAAGGGCACGGTGACGCTGCACGACTTCGAGAAGGCGGACGCGATCTTCATCTTCGGCCAGAACCCGGGCACCAACCACCCGCGCATGCTGGGCGAGCTGCGCGAGGCCTCCAAGCGCGGCTGCAAGATCGTCAGCTTCAACCCGCTGCGCGAGCGCGGCCTGGAGCGCTTCGCCGACCCGCAGGACAAGATGGAGATGGCGACGCTGGGCAGCACGCCCATCTCGACCAACTACTTCCAGCTGCGCATCGGCGGCGACATGGCCGTCATGAAGGCGCTGTGCAAGCGCGTCTTCGAGCTGGACGACGCGGCGGTGGCCGCCGGCGGCGAGCGCGTGCTGGACCTGGGCTTCATCGCCGAGCACACCAACGGCTTCGAGGACTTCGAAGCCAGCATCCGCGCCGAGACCTGGGAAGCGCTGGAGGCCGAATCCGGCCTGTCGCAGGAGCAGCTGTGCGCCGCCGGCGACCTGTACGCGCAGGCCAAGCGCGTGATCATCTGCTGGGGCATGGGCATCACCCAGCACCAGCACTCGGTCGCGACGATCCAGCACATCGCCGCGCTGCTGATGCTGCGCGGCAACCTCGGCCGCGAAGGCGCGGGCGCCTGCCCGGTGCGCGGCCACTCCAACGTGCAGGGCGACCGCACGATGGGCATCTACGAGAAGCCGCCGAAGTCGCTGCTGGACCGCCTGGGCCAGGTCTTCGGCTTCGAGCCGCCGCGCGAGAACGGCTACGGCACCGTCGAGGCCATCCAGGCGATGCTCGACGGCAAGGGCAAGGTGTTCTTCGCGCTGGGCGGCAACTTCGCCTCGGCGACGCCGGACACGATCGCGACCTGGAAGGCACTGCGCAACACCGACCTGACCGTCCACGTGACGACCAAGTTCAACCGCAGCCACACCATCCACGGCAAGGAGGCGCTGGTGCTGCCGTGCCTGGGCCGCACCGAGATCGACATGCAGGCCGCCGGCCCGCAGGGCGTGACCGTCGAGGACTCGATGAGCATGGTGCACATCTCCAGCGGCATGAACGCGCCGGCGTCGGAGCACCTGCTGTCCGAGCCGATGATCGTGGCGCGCCTCGCCGCCGCGACCTTGAAGGGCCGCTCGAAGACGCCGTGGCTGTGGCTGGTGGAGGACTACTCGCGCATCCGCGACAAGATCGAGGAGGTCTTCGACGACTTCGCGGGCTTCAACGAGAAGATCAAGACCCCGGGCGGTTTCCGGCTGCGCAACACCGCGTCGGAGCGTGTCTGGAACACGCCGACCGGCAAGGCCAACTTCATCACCTACCAGCTGCCGACGGACACGCCGCTGCATCAGGCGCGCGCGCGGATGCGCGACCAGAAGACGGTGGTGTTCAACCTGGCGACGGTGCGATCGCACGACCAGTACAACACGACGATCTACGGCATGGACGACCGCTACCGCGGCGTCTGGGGCCATCGCCGCGTGGTGTTCATCCACAAGGACGACCTGCGCGAGATCGGCATGAAGGCCGGCCAGTGGGTCGACATCACCAGCGTCTACAGCGACGGCGACACGCGTCGCGCCGAGAAGTTCGTGCTGATCGAGTACGACATCCCGCGCGGCTGCCTGGCGAGCTACTTCCCGGAGACCAATTCGCTGGTGCCGTTGAGCAGCGTGTCCATCGGCGCGGGAACGCCGACGTCCAAGTCCATTCCCGTGGTGCTGACCCTGCGCGAGCAGGACGCGCCGCTGCCGCAGGACCAGGCCCGCTCGGTGGCCGGGGTGGCCGCCTGAGGCACGCCGGATGAACCGCGCCGACGCGCCTGCCGCCGATGTCCGCGATGCGCCTGACCGTGGGGTCGGGGAGGAAGTCGAGGACGACGGCGACATGGCCGCGCAGGCGCGTTTCGCCCTGGAGACGCTGGCGGAGCTGGACGGCGGCAGCGGCGTCTCGCTGCCGCGGCTGGCCAAGCGCACCGGCCTGCGCGTCAGCGTGCTGCTGCGGCTCTACACGCTGATGAGCGACGCGCGCGTCGGCGACGCGCAGGGACCCGGGTGGGTGCGCCTGCACGTGGATGAAGATGGCCGCTGGATCGCGCGCATCACGCTGGCGGGTCGCGGCGACAGCGCCGACGACGGGCCGGCACAGACCACGACATGAGCGGCATCCCGAGCACTTCCATGAGCGCTTCCCTGGGTCACCCCATCAATGGCGCCGACAGCGACGCTGTGGGCGACGCGTGCGCATTGCCCGACGATGACGACGCGCCTCTGCCTTCCGCGCTGGTCGCGGTGCGGCCGGAGCGGCTCGGCGCCACGCGCGCGGCGGACGAGGAGTTCGTCGCCGAAGAGGTGCCGATCGCGCTCGAATACAACGGCCTCTCGCACGCCGTGATGCTGGCCACGCCGCTGGACCTGGAGGATTTCGCGCTCGGTTTCTCGCTGACCGAAGGACTGCTGGGGTCGCCGGCCGATCTGCTCGACGTGGAAGTGCGCGCGCGGCCCAATGGCGTCGCGCTGCAGTTGCGCGTGACGGCGCGCTGTGAATCGCTGCTGAAGGAACGTCGCCGCAGCATGGCCGGCCGCACCGGCTGCGGCCTCTGCGGCACCGACAACCTCGACCAGGTCTTCCGCGTGCCGGATCGTCCGGTGCCACCGTTGCCCGCAGGGCTCGCCGACGCCGAAACCCTCGTGCCGGCGCTGTCGCGCGCGATGCGCGAGCTCGCCGCCGCGCAGCCGCTCCAACAACGCACCGGTGGCATCCACGCAGCCGCCTGGTGTCGCCCCGACGGCGAAGTGGTCCTTGCGCGCGAGGACGTCGGCCGCCACAACGCACTCGACAAGCTGATCGGCGCCATGGCCAAGACCGGCATCGACGCCTCGCAAGGCTTCGCCGCCGTCACCAGCCGGGCGAGCTTCGAGATGGTCCAGAAGGCAGCGATCGCCGGCATGCCGATGCTGGCCGCCGTCAGCGCGCCCACGCACCTGGCGATCCGCACGGCGCAGTCCTGCGGACTGAGGCTCGCAGGATTCGTCCGCGACGGCCGAGCGACGCTCTACGCCTGAAGCGTTCGGACGACCGCCCACCTGCGTCGTTCAGGGCGTTGGCCGCCATTGCAGGGGGCCACAGGCGGCAAGCGCCTGAACCCCCAGCAATGCCGTCCCCAATCGCCGTCGTACTCCCCAGGTTTTGCGACTGAGGACTTCGGGGCGTGCTGTCGCGGATTTCAGAACTTGCAGCCCATGCCGAGCTGCGCGGTGATGTCGATCTGCGATGAGCCGTCCCCCTTGCGACTGAGCTTCGACGGCATGCGGAATCGCGCGGCACATTCCGTGGCATCGAGGCCGAGACCGCGCAGCATCTGCTTTGGCCCCGACATGCCGATGCTCACCGCATGGTGCGCCCGCTTGGGCGGCGGACCGATGGGCGCGCCCTCGCGTGGAAGCTCGACGACCTGGATGTCGAGACCGCGGCTCAGCATCACGTTGGATCGCGCGCCGTCGACACCGGCCGCCGGCGACGTCTGGAGCCGCGCCCGCAACGCGGCGAGCGACGCCTGCAGCGCCAGCGGCCGTCGGGCCGGTTCGTTGGACTCGGCCGGCGCGGCCGCTTCCAGCGTCATCGCTGGCGTCACCGCCGGCGCCGATGCCGGAGGTGCCGGATCCGCGGCCGACGGCGCCGCCGCGGCAACGCCCGCGATCCCGAACGTCGCGGCCACGCCGACGATCCTTCGCCAACTCCTCCTTGAGGGGTGTCCCATGTGGTCCTCCGAACTCCAACCCGCGAGCGCTCACGGTGCGCGCGGGTGCTGAAGCGCGGCTGAAGCCAGGATCAGGACTTTCCCCCGTGCCCATGGGGGATCCCGACGCTCCTCTTACCCCCTCTCCCGCTTGCGGGAGAGGGGAGGGTGAGGGCCAGCGGCGGTGGCCGTGCGGAACCCTCGTGTGGATTCTCAGTCCAGCGTCTGCCTGTATCTGAGCAGCGCGATCGTCCCTGCGACCAGCAGGAAGACCACCATCGGCCAGAGTTCGGGCAGGACCTGCGGAAACGAATTCCCCTTGAGCATGATCCCGCGCACGATGCGCAGGAAGTGCGTCAGCGGCAGCGCTTCGCCGATGACCTGCGCCCAGTGAGGCATGCCGCGGAACGGGAACATGAACCCCGACAGCAGCATGGACGGAAGGAAGAAGAAGAACGTCGCCTGCAGCGCCTGCAGCTGGTTCTTCGCCAGGGTGGAGAAGGTGAAGCCGACCGCCAGGTTCGCCAGCATGAACACGCCGATCATGGCCATCAGCAGCAGGAAGCTGCCCGCCATCGGGATCTGGAACAGCAGCGCCGCCGCCAGCAGGATCACGCCCAGCTGCACGTAGCCGAGCACGATGTAGGGCAGGATCTTGCCGATCATCACCTCCAGCGGCCGCACCGGCGTCGCGAGCAGGTTCTCCATCGTGCCGCGCTCGCGTTCGCGGGTCATCGCCAGGCCGGTCAGCATCACCATCGTCATCGTCAGGATGGTGCCGATGAGACCCGGCACGATGTTGTAGCGGGACAGCCCTTCGGGGTTGTAGCGCCGATGGATGCGCCATTCGAAGGGTGGGGGCGGGGCCGCGCCGCCGTCCGGACGCGCCGCGCCGACGAGGTCGCGTCGCAGCGCCTGCGCGCCGAGTTGCGCGAGCGCCGCCAGCGCGTTGCTCGATGCCGAGGGGTCCGTCGCATCGACGCTCACCAGCACCGCCGGCTGCTCGCCGCGGATGACGCGGCGGCTGAAATCGGGCGGGATCACGATCAGGAACTGCACCTCGCCGTCCTCGACCAGCCGGTCGCCGTCGCGCTCGGAATCGGGGCGGGCCTGGACACGGAAGTAGCCGCTCTGCTCGAGTGCCGCGACGAGGCTGCGCGCCATCGGTCCGCGGTCCTGCGTGACGACCGCCGTCGGCAGTCCCTTCGGATCGGTGTTGATCGCATAGCCGAAGAGCAGCAGCTGCAGGATCGGCACGCCCACCGCCATCGCGAAGGTCGGCCGGTCGCGCAGCATCTGCTGGACCTCCTTGATGAAGATCGCCAGCACGCGCGCGAGGCTGAAGCGGCTGGGGCGTCCCGACCTCATCGTGCGGCCTCGAAGTTGTCGGGCGTCTTGCTGATCAGGCTGATGAAGACGTCCTCGAGGTTGGCTTCCGCGCGCTCCCAGCGCAGGCCGTCACCGGCGCGATGCGGCGCGATGGCCCGTTCCAGCGCGGCCTCGTCCTGGCCGGCGACGTGCAGGCTGTTGCCGAACGCGGCGACGCTGAGCACGCCGTCCGCGCCGTTGAGCGAGGACGAGAGTTCGGCCAGACGCTTCGGGTCGTCCGCATGCAAGGCCCAGACGGTGAGCCCGGCCTGATCGATGATCTCGCGCTGCGTGCCGCGCGCGAGCAGCTTGCCGTAGGCGATGTAGGCGAGTTCATGGCAGCGCTCGGCCTCGTCCATGTAGTGCGTCGAGACCAGCACGGTGATGCCGTCCGCCGCCAGGCGGTGGATCTCGTCCCAGAAGTCGCGTCGCGCCTTCGGATCGACGCCGGCGGTGGGTTCGTCGAGCAGCAGCAGCTTGGGGTCGTGCAGCAGGCAGGCGGCCAGCGCCAGCCGCTGCTTCCAGCCGCCGGATAGCGCGCCGGCCAGTTGCGACTCCCGCGTCTTCAGTCCGAGCCGGTCCAGCGCCTCGTCGACGCGGCGGGCGCGATCGTCGAGCTCGAAGAGCCGCGCGATGAAGTCGAGGTTCTGCCGGATCGAGAGGTCCTCGTACAGGCCGAAGCGCTGCGTCATGTAGCCGACCTGGCGCTTGATCTCGCCGGCGCGCTGGCGCATGTCGAGGCCGAGGCAGGTGCCTTCACCCTCGTCGGGCGTCAGCAGGCCGCAGAGCATGCGGATCGTCGTCGTCTTGCCGCTGCCGTTGGGGCCGAGGAAGCCGCAGATGCGGCCGCGTCCGAGTCGCAGGTCGACGTGGTCGACGACGGTCCGCTGGCCGTAGCGCTTGGTGAGGCCGCGGACGTCGATGGCGAGTTCGCTCATGGACGTCCCGACGAGGAGGTGATTGAGGGCGCTGGGGTGCGTGGGGCGGATGAGGCGATTGCCACGGGCCGGACCTCCAGCGGCTGGCCGGGATGCAGCCGGAGCGCCTGCGCCGGATCGGGCCGCGCTTCGACAAGGAACACCAACCGTGAGCGCTGGCTGTTGGAATAGATCACCGGCGGCGTGTACTCCGGCTGCGGCGAGATGTAGCTGATGCGCGCCGCGATCGGCGCGCCGCAACCGTCGCAACTGAGCTGGACGTTCTGCCCCGGGCGCAGCGACGCGAGTTCCGGCTCCGGCACGTAGAAGCGCGCCTTGCGCTGCGCCGGCGGCAGCAGCGACACCACCGGCTGCCCGGCGTTCACGTATTCGCCGACGCGGTAGAAGGTGTCGTCGACGAGGCCGGCCGCCGGCGCGCTCTGGCGCGTCTGCGACTCGCGCCACTGCTGCTGGGCGAGCGCCGCCGAGGCCGCTGCCGTGTTGGCGCGCGCGGCGGCCTGCTGGTCGTTGCGAGCGGGCAGTTCCGCCACGCGCAGGGACGACTCCAGCTCACGCACCCGCTGGCGCGCCTGCGCCGCCGCGGCGCGCGCGTCGTCCAACCGGGATGCGGAGATGAAGCCCTGCCCGATCAATTGCTGCTGCCGCGCGAGATCGGCCTCCGCCAGCGTCGATTGCGCACGGGCCTGGGCCAGCTGTGCGCGGCTCATCGCGATCTCGTCGGGACGGCGGCCCTTGGCGACGTCCGCCTGCTCGGCCTTTGCCGCCGCCAGCCGCGCGTCGGCCTCGGCACGCGCGGCGCTCACCGGCGTGCCGTCGATGCTGAAGAGCGCCACGCCGGCGTTCACGGTGTCGCCGCGCTGGACCTGGAGTTCGACGAGCTGTCCCGCGACCGGCGCCGCCACGTAGACCGGATCGCCCTCGGCGTAGCCGGACCAGGCCGGCGGGGGCGGGTCCCCGCAGGCGCCCAGCAGCGCGACGGGGATCAGGGCGAGCGGACACAGGCAACGCGGCATCTTCGGCATCGACGCGATCTCCGGCGACGGGGTGAGAAGGATTATTGCCCCGGGCCCGCCCTCGCCCGCGAGTAGCGCGGTCGACGTGCTGGCGTCGGGCGCGTGGCGACAGCCCCTCCGTCACCAGGGGCAAGACGGGTGCCCCGCTGCGTTTTGATGACGGTCGACATTACATTATTGATGTCGATCGACATTTAAAAACTTCCCTTCCTCCTTCCGATCCCTCTCCACCGCATTCAAGGACACCACCATGGAATTCAAGAACACCGTCGCCTTCGTCACCGGCGCCAACCGCGGCCTGGGCAAGAGTTTCGTCAAGGCGCTGCGGGCCGCCGGCGTGAAGAAGGTCTACGCCGCCGCGCGCGACCCGTCGACGATCGACCTGCCTGGCGTCGTGCCGGTGACGCTGGACGTGACGAAGCCGGATCAGATCGAGGCGGCCGTGCGCGCCGCCGGCGACGTGACGCTGCTGATCAACAACGCGGGCATCACGCGCGGCTCGCCGCTGCTGGGCGAGAAGGCGCTGCCGGCCTTGCGCGACGAGTTCGAGACCAACGTCGTCGGCCCGCTGGAGCTCACACGCGCCTTCGCGCCGGTGCTGAAGGCACAGGGCGGCGGCGCGGTGGTGAACGTGCTGTCGGTGCTGAGCTGGCTCAACCTGACGGGCGCGGCCACCTACAGCGTGTCGAAGGCGGCCACCTGGTCCGTGACCAACGGCCTGCGGCAGGAGCTGAAGGGGCAGGGCACCGCGGTGCTCGGCCTGCACGTGGGCTTCATGGACACGGACATGACCGCCGGCCTGGACGCGCCGAAGGCCGATCCGCTGGCCGTCGCGCAGCAGGTGCTGGACGCGCTCGCCGCCGGTCGCGACGAGGTCTACGCCGACGAGCTGACGCGCAGCATCAAGGCCGGCCTGTCGGCAGAGCAGGGCAGCTACCGCGGCGGCGTCTGAGGTCCGGCCGGCTGCTGCCGGCGATGACCCATCGCAGCCTTGGCGGCCATGAAGGCCTGCGGGCCTTCGTGGCCATCACGGCCAGGCGCGCAGCAGCCAGTCGTTCAGCGTCTTGACGCGGTCCGGATCGGCACCGAGCGTGCCGGCCTTCCACACCGCGTACTGCAGCTTCTGCTCGGCCGTGCTGCGGTAGTCCGTGGACGCCATGACGTAGACGCCAGGGGACTTGAGCGTCAACGGCTGCTTGGCCACGTCGAGGCAGAACGAGAAGCCGGCGGTGGGCTCGGCCTCGCCGAGGTCCATGTTGTTCGGATCGCACCGGCGCCAGATGGCCGGGTCGGTGACCGTGTAGAGCTGGTTGAACTGCTTGAACGCCCCGTTGAGCAACTTCAAGGTCAGGCCGGCCTGCAGCTTGTCGAGGCGGCGGAACGGCGAGGACTGCGTCGCCTGCGTGGAGACGGCCTCCATGAAGTTGATCGGGTTCAGGTGCTTGACCACCGCCGCCTTGCTGAAGCGTCCGCGGTTGTTGATGATCGAGCGCGTGTCCGTCGGCACCCACAGCGGGATGTTGTTGTTGACGAACTGCGCCGACTTGATGCGGGCCTGAAGCAGGCGGATGTCGCTCATCAGCGCCGCGGTGGACTGGGCCGGCGTGGCGTCGCCCAGCGTCTGCGACAGCAGCGAGTCGAAGCCGGTCAGGTAGGGCCAGTCCACCGAGTAGTTCACCCAGTCGCTCTGCGCGCCCGGGTTGAGCGTGACCTGCATCTGGTACCAGGCGTTGGTGCGCGTGTAGGAGCCGAGCTTGTTGCCGGTCTCCCAGGCGAGCAGCCACTCGCGGGTGATCTTGCCCGTCGCGTCGGTGTCGGACTGGTACACCATGTGCGGCGCCAGGAAAAAGGCGCTGACCGTGTTGAAGGGCCAGCCGCGCTTCTCGCCGCGTCCGGCCCAGGTCTTGGCCGTCGCGTCGTAGTCGCCGATGAACCAGCGCTGGTCGCCTTCCATGCCGTAGCGCTGCGCCCATTCCCACTGCTGGACGAGGTTCCATTGCAGCGTGCTGCCGACGACGCGTTCGATGAAGGCGTTGGTCGTGAAGGCGGCGGGCTCCGTGGCGATGCGCGTCGGCGAGGCCAGCTTCTGCAGCTGCGCGGCGCCGACCTGCGCGCCGTAGAGGCCGGTCTTGGCCAGGTGATTGCCGCGGCCGCCGCCGAGGAAGGCATACAGCTCGAAGCCGGACGGCTTGAGCAGGCTCTGGATCTCGTTGCGCTGCTGCGGGGTCAGGTGGCTCCAGTCGCCGAAGGTGGCGGAGCGGTGCGACTCCAGCCAGGCGGTGATCTTCTTCGACGTCGCCAGCGGATCGAGGCGCCGGTTGTCCGCGGTGAAGGTCGCGCCCTTCTCGAACGAGCCGGCCGCGTCGGCGCCCGTGGGCCAGATGTCCAGCGGATGCATCGCCGGCAGGTAGGAGTTCCAGTCCGGGAACTGGATCGGCAGCGGCACCTCGCGGGTGTTGAGGGTCGCGTTGGCGTCCATCACCTTGTCGACGTCAGCCTGCGTCAGCGCGAGCGCCAAGCCGTCCAGCGGCTTGCCGAACAGCGCCTTGACCGCGTCGCTCGGCGAGTCGAGGACGGCGTCCAGGCCGGCGCCAGCGGACCATTCGGTCACCGGCTTGCTGTCGAGCCCGGCGCCCGGCTGGTACGGCGGGTTCCACGGCGCGGCCTGCGCGACGTGTGCCATGTCGCGCAGCGCGTAGCGCAGGTAGGCGGCGATCTGTCCGCCTTGCGTCTCGGTCAGGCCGTGGAAGCGCGAGCGCTGGACGATCGAGTTGTTGGAGTAGTTGAAGTACTGCAGGTCGCGGCCGTCCGAGGCGTGGCAGGACGCGCAGGCCGCACGGATCTGGCGCTTCACCAGCGTCGACTTCAGCAGCGTGTTCTCGGCCTTCCACAGCTTCTCGCCGGCGGCGACGTCGGCGGTCAGCGTGCGGCCGGCCACCTTCTCGGCGTTGATGTCGGTGCGGACGACTGCATTGGTCGCGAGGCTCTGGCCCTGCGCGTTGCGGACCTGCAGGTCGATGACGCGGTAGCCGTTGGACTCGCCGTCGCTGCCGTTGAAGCGGAACTGCACGAGGTTCACGCCGCTGACCAGACGCGCCTTCGTGGCCGCATCCAGCGTCAGCTTCATGCGCGCGGTGTAGAGGCCGCCGCCGCGCTTGAGGCCACCCTGCACGCGTTCGGCATCGGCCAGGACCATCGTGGCGTCGGTGATGTCGACCCAGGGGATGGCGCCGGCGTTGGCAGCCGGCGTGCCGCCGAGGATGCGCAGGCTGGCCTTGACGGCGGCCGGCGTCTCGCTGGTCGCTTCATGTTCGGGAGGACCGAAGAAGCTGCAGCGATGGCAGCGCAGCCACAGCTCGGTGGCCGCGCTGGTGCCGTTGGCGTCGAGCGTCAGGTTCGCAGTGGCGATCGTCGGGGCGCTCGGCAGGCCGGCGCCCAGCACTTCCAGCGGCAGTTGCAATGCCGTCGAGGCGGTCGGGCCGCTCGATTGGGGCGGCACCGGTGCTGGTGCTGGTGCTGGTGCTGGTGCTGGTGCTGGTGCTGGAGAAGGCGCCGGCGCGGGTGCGGGAGCGGGAGCGGGCGATGGCGCGGCCGGCGTGCTTGTCGTCGGCGGCGCGGGGGGCGCAGGCTCGGGATCGGCCGGCGTCGTCGGCAGCATCGGCGTGGACGGCGGCGGAGGGACTTCAGCCGTGGGATCCCCGCCGGTGCCGCCGCCTGTGCCCGTGCCGCCTGTGCCGCCCGATCCGGTGCCCGTGCCGGCGCCGGATCCCGGATCCGTCGCGACGGGCGGACTGGCCTGCGGCTTGGCCTCGTCACCGTTCCCGCCGCCGCAGGCGCTCAGTGCCGCGAGCAGGGCTGCGGCCAGCGCCGCTCGGCTCGAGGCGACGGCGGCTCGACGGAGTCGGTCGGCGGCGGTGGGACGGGGAGCGAGCGCCATGCGGATTCCTCTCGGCGCTGCGGCCGGCGTGATCGAGACCGACGCGCAGGTCGCGCGTCAAGGCAGCGGATTAAAGTGGTCCGCTACTGGTCGCGTCAATCGATCCGGCGCCTCTGAAATCGACCGTTACCCGTGTTGCGGAATTCGGCCAACGACGCACCACAGGCCTACCTCTTGTGAGGGAGGCGAGGGGCTCCGCGAGCAGGTAAGCCGCAATGAAAAAGCCCCGCGGCGCGAGCGCGCCGGCGGGGCTTCGAGAGGAGGGCGGGCTTGCCGTCAGCCGACCAGGCCCAGGGCCCTCGGCAACGCCAGCGACAGCGTCGGCCAGTAGGTGACGACCATCAGGAAGCCCAGCATCGTGAGCAGCCACGGCCACACGGCGACGGTGAGCTCGGTGATCCCCATCTTCGTGATCCCCGAGGCCACGTAGAGGTTCAAGCCCACCGGCGGATGGCAGAGGCCGACCTCCATGTTCACCGCCATCAGGATGCCCAGGTGCACCGGATCGACGCCGAGCTTGGCCGCCACCGGGAACAGGATGGGCGCCATGATCAGCACGATCGCGGCGGGGTCCATGAAGTTGCCCGCGCCCAGCAGGATCAGGTTGACCAGCAGCAGGAAGACGAACAGTCCGAAGCCCTGCGCCGACATCCACGCGGCCATCGTCTGCGGGATCTGCTCCGAGGCCATCAGGAAGCTGAACAGCACCGCGTTGGTGATGATGTACAGCAGCATGGAGCTCATCGCCGCGGCCTTCAGCAGCACCTTGGGCACGTCCTTCAGGCCCATGTCCTTGTAGACGAAGACCGAGATGATGAAGGCGTACACCGCCGCCACGGCGGCCGCTTCGGTGGGCGTGAACTTGCCGCTGTAGATGCCGCCGATGACGACGACGATCAGCATCAGGCCCCAGAAGCTGTCGCGGAAGGCCTTGAAGCGCTCGCCCCAGGTGGCCTTGACCATGCGCGGGTAGTCGTACTTCTTGGCGCGGTACCAGGTCGTGATGCCCAGCAGGATCGACAGGCACACGCCCGGCACGACGCCGGCCATGAACAGCTGGCCGACGGACGCGGTGCCCACGACCTCGCCGTGCGGACCCGTGGCCGACATGCCGGCCGTGGCGATGGAGAACATCACCAGGTTGATCGACGGCGGGAACAGGATGCCCAGCGCGCCGGACGTCGTGATCACCCCGGCCCCGAACTGCTTCGGATAGCCCTGCTTGGTCATCGCCGGCAGGATGATGGAGCCGACCGCGACCACCGTCGCCACCGACGAGCCCGAGATCGCCGCGAACATCGCGCAGGCCAACACGCCGGCCAGCCCGAGGCCGCCGTACCAGTGGCCGATCATGGTCGTGGCGAAGTGGATGATCCGCCTCGCCACCCCGCCGTGCGTCAGGAAGTTGCCCGCCAGGATGAAGAACGGGACGGCCATGATCTCGAACTTCTCGATGCCGGTGAACAGCTTGAGCGCGACCGATTCGATCGGCACGTTCGTCATCGTGAAGAGGTAGGTCAGGACCGTCAGGCCCAGCGAGATCGAGATCGGCATGCCGGTGAGCATCAGCACCACCAGCAGCGAGAAGATGATCAGCGTGTTCATGCGCGGTCTCCCTTCGCAGCTTCCTCGGCGGTCTTCACCGAGCCCACCGCGGCGACGTCGTCCTCGATGCCTTCGACGTGACCGTGGTCCGCGTGCGGCGCTTCACCGGTGCGGATGAAGGTCCAGCACACCTGCAGGAAGCGGAAGCACATCAGGTACGAGCCCAGCGGCACGCAGGAGTAGGCGATCCAGGTCGGGATCTCCAGGTCCGGCGAGGTCGGGCCTTCGAAGAGGTCCGGGTTCTCGATGCCGAAGGCATGCGTGAACGCGTAGTGCGCGCCGTTCTCCCACACGAAGGTCGCGCCCAGCGTGCCCACCGTGGCGGTGAAGACCGCGCCGGCCAGCAGGCTGAAGATCACCAGGTACTTCGCGTGCTCGGGCTTGAGCTTGCGCACCACCACGTCGACGCCGACGTGGGTCCCGGCGCGCACGCCGTAGGCGGCGCCGAACTTGGCCATCCACACGAACATGTAGATGCACAGCTCCTGCGCCCAGCTCACGTCGATGCGGATGACGAAGTCCTGCACCGCCGGCACGCCGGCCAGGAAGCGGTGCAGCACGGCCATCGCGATCACCAGCGTCGCGGCGCCCATGAGGAACGCGATCAGCGTTTCCTCCAATCGATCCAACCATCTCAGGGACATGGCGATCTCCTTCAGACAAAGAAAAGCCGCGCCGCCCTAAGAAGGGGCGCGGCACTGGACGCCGCCGCAGGCGGGCGGACCGATCAAGCGGAGCCCGGAGAACTGGCTCTGCCAGGCTCCTGGGGGCCGCCCCCTGGGGGCCGGCGTGAGCCGGTAGGGGGAACTTATTTCGTCGGGGGGACGAAACCGGCGGCCTTGTAGGCGGCCTCGACGGTGCCCTTGCCCACGCGCGACTCCATCTCCTTGTGGACCGGCATCAGCGCCAGCTTCCACTCGTTCACTTCCGCTGGGGTCAGCGTGTAGATGGTGGTCTTGCCGCTGGCCTTGATCTTCTCGAAGGCCTGCTGGTTCTCGGTCTGCGCGATCGCGTTGGCGTAGGTCGTCGCGTCCTTGACGCTGCTGTCGACGATCGCCTTCAGGTCAGCCGGCAGGCCGTCGTAGAACTTCTTGTTGATGATCAGCGCGTAGGCCAGGTGACCGTGGTTGCTGATCGTCGTGTGCTTCTGCACCTCGTAGGTCTTCTGGGTGTAGAAGTTGGACGGCACGCCCTCGGTGCCGTCGACCACGCCGGACTGCAGCGCCTGGTACAGCTCGGAGAAGGCCATCACCTGCGGGATCGCGCCCAGCGCGCGCATCTGCGCGTCCAGCACCTTGGACGACTGGATCCGCATCTTCAGGCCCTTGAAGTCCGCCACGTGGTGCAGCGGCTTGTTGGCGCTCATGATGTGGAAGCCGTTGTCCCAGAAGGCCAGGCCCTTGATGCCCTTGGGCTCGAGCTTCTTGAACAGCTCCATGCCCAGGGTGTTGGTCGTGTTGCGGAACGAGGCGTCGTCCTTGAACAGGAAGGGCAGGTCGAAGACCTCGAACTCCTTGACGCCCAGCGGGCCGAACTTGGCCAGCGACGGGGCCAGCATCTGGACCGAGCCCAGCTGCAGCGCCTCGAGCTCTTCCTTGTCCTTGTAGAGCTGGCTGTTGGGGTAGACCTCGACCTTGAGCTTGCCCTTGCTGCGCTCCTCGACGAGCTCCTTGAAGCGCTGCGCGCCCTTGCCCTTGGGGGTGTCGGGAGCGACGACGTGGCTCAGCTTGATGACGATCGGGGCCTGCGCGAACGCGGTGGCGGAAGCGGCCAGGCCTGCGACGGCGAGAGCGGCCGACAGCAGCAGGCGGCGAGGGAATTTGGCGGACATGCGGTCTCCTGGTGTTCTTCGGAATCCGTCGATCAGACGCAGTGACGAGCTGTCGCGGAATGTGGCGGATTGTGGAAATCCGGTTCCCGAGCCGCCAGTTGTGGACTTCCACATTGGGGAAACACGTATCCCGCGAGGCCCGTCGTGCGCTCTGCGCAGCGCAGCACCTAGACTGCCGCCATGGCCGCGTCCCGACGTCTCCTCCACCTGCTCAAGCGCGCGAGCTGGGCCCTGCCGGTGCTGCTCGCGCTGGCCTTCGCCGCGTCGGTCGGCGTGTGGCTGCGCTTGAGCGACATGCGCGACCTGGAGGAGGAGCGGCTGACGTTGATCGCCGACTCGCTGTCGCTGGAGGCGCGCATCTCGGACTGGCTCAACGCGGAGCACGCGGCGGTGGACCGCCTCGCGCAGCAGCTGCCGGGGACCGTCGACGACCACATGCTGCTGAACCATCGCGCGGTGGCCGAAGGGCTGCGGCGGCTGTGGGTCAGCGTGACCGTGCTCGACGGCAACAACCGCGTCATCGCGCATGTGCCGCAGCAGGCGCCGCAGGCATTGGCGCCGTCGCGGGAACGCAGCGGCGTGAGCCTCGACGAGGGCGGCCTGACCGCGCATTGGAGCGCAGCGCGGCCGCAGGGCGGCCGGCTGGTCGTGCGCTTCGCGCCGAGCGCGCTGCTGCGGCAGACGCTGCCGTGGTGGCTCTCTCAGAAGTACGACGTGCGGTTGGTCGACGGGTTGGGGCAGCGCCTTGCACAGACCGGCGACGCGCTCGCGCTGCCCGACACGCAGAGCTACCGCGTCAGCGTCGATCCGGCGATGCGCGAGACCTGGCTCGAACTCAACACGCGCGTGCCACACCGCCCGTGGTGGTACACGCTGGCGGCGGCCTTGATGGGCGTGTTCCTGCTGCTGTCGGCGCTGGCCAGCGGCATGTTGCGCCGGCAGATGCGCGAGGTGCGGCGCGCCGAAGGCGAGGCGCGCACCGAGGCGGCGCGGCGCCGCGCGGTCGAGGACTCGCTGACGGTGGGCCTGCGCGGTCGCGACCTGGACGGCCGGCTGACGCATGTGAACCGCGCGTTCTGCGACCTGGTGGGCTACAGCGCGGAGGAACTGCTGGGCCAGCTGCCGCCGATGCCGTACTGGCTGCCCGACGAGATGGCGGACAGCCTGCGCCGTCACCAGCGCAACATGGCCGGCGGCGCGCCGCGCGAGGGCTACGAGGCGCGCTGGATGCATCGCGACGGCCACGAGCTGGACGTGATGATCTTCGAGGCGCCGCTGGTGGATGCGAACGGCGTGCAGATCGGCTGGATGGGATCGATCGTCGACATCAGCGCGCGCAAGCAGACCGAGGAGCGCGACCGTCGCCGCACGGAGGCGCTCGCGCACCAGGCGCGGCTGAGCACGCTGGGCGAAGTGGCCTCGGCACTGGCGCATCAATTGAACCAGCCGCTGGCGGCGATCGCCGGCTACAACGCGGGAGCGCTGCGCTCGCTGGAGCGTACCGGCCAGACCGACGAGATCGTGATGGAGGCGTTGCGCCGTCTGGGCGAGCAGGCGCAGGAGGCCGGACGCATCGTGCAGCGCATCCGCGCCTTCCTGACGCGGCGCGCGCCGCAGCCGGAGCGCTGTGCGGTGCCAGAGTTGGCGGCGCGGGTGCTGGCGCTGCTCAAGCGCGATCTGCGCGGCGTGCTCGTCGAGGTGACGATGCCTCCGGGCCTGCCGGATGTGCAGGCTGACGCGGTGCTCATCGAGCAGGTGCTGATCAATCTCGTCCGCAATGCGCTCGACGAGCTGCACGGCCGGCCGGGTTCGCAGGTGCGCATTGCCGCGCAACGCGTCGGCGAGCGCTTCGTGCGAGTGGACGTGGATGACAACGGCCCCGGCCTGCAGGGGCGCGGCATCGACCAACTGACGACGGCGTTCTACTCGACGAAGTCCGAAGGCATGGGCATGGGACTGGCGATCTGCCGTTCGGTGATCGAGGCGCACCATGGCGGCATGGAAGCCGGCGCGAGCGCGCTCGGCGGCGCAAGGATCAGCTTCACGCTGCCGCTGTGCCCGGGGCAGGGCGCATGCGACGGCAGCGAAACAATCAAGGAGGGCGCGCGATGAGCGACCCACAGGCGACGGTCCATCTGGTGGACGACGAGGCGGCGGTGCGGGACGCGCTGGCCTTCCTGATGCGAACGCACGGGCTGCGGGTGGAGCCGCATGCGAGCGGCCCGGCGCTGTTCGAGGCGCTCGACCGCGCGATAGAGCCGCACGGCTGCATCGTGCTGGACGTCCGGATGGAGCCGCTGTCCGGCCTGCAGGTGCACGACGAGCTGATCGCGCGCGGCGTGCCGCTGCCGGTGATCTTCCTGAGCGGCCATGGCGACATCCCGATGGCGGTGGACGCGATGCAGAAGGGCGCGCTCGACTTCGTCGAGAAGCCGTTCAACGACCAGGCGCTGGTCAACAAGGTGCAGCGCGCGATCGCGACGGATATTCACCGCTGGCGCGAGTCGCGCGCTCACGCGGACGTCGCCGGCAAGCTCGCCAGCCTGACCGACCGCGAACACGAGGTCGCGGTGCTGGTCGCGGCCGGCAAGCTCAACAAGCAGGTCGCCGACGAACTCGGCATCGCGATCCGCACGGTGGAGGTCCACCGCGCGAGAGCGTTCACGAAGCTGGGTCTGCGCTCCGCGGCGGAGCTGGCGACGATGCTGGAGCGGTTCGAGGTGAAAGGCGGTTCAGGCCGCCCGGATCACCAGTGACACGTTGCTGCCGCCGAACGCGAACGAGTTGCTGACCATCGCCTTCGACGGATCGAAGGCGCGCGGCTCGCGGATCACGTCGGCGATTTCCTCGAGTTCGCTCTTGCCGATGTGCGCGCTCGGCGGGAGTTCCCTGCGGCGCATTGCCTGGACACAGGCGACCAGTTCCAGCGCGCCGCCGGCACCGATCAGGTGACCGTGCAGCGCCTTGGTCGCGCTGACCGGCACGCCGCGCACGCCGAAGACGCGCGACAGCGATTCGGCCTCGACCGTGTCGCCGACGTCCGTCGCCGTGCCGTGCGCATTCACGTAGCCGACCTGTGAGGCCTCGATGCCCGCATCGGCCAGCGCGGCGCGCAGCGCGCGTTCCTGGCCGTCGGCGTCGGGCCGCGACAGGTGCACCGCGTCGACGCTATGTCCATAACCGGCCAGCACGGCAAGCGCCGACGCGCCGCGTGCGCGGGCGTGGCTCTCCGTCTCCAGCACCAGCGCCGCCGCGCCCTCGCCCAGCACCAGGCCCTTGCGCGCATCGTCGAACGGCCGGCAACTGCGCGACGGATCTTCCGGATCCGCCGGCGCCATCACGCCCATCGCCTGCCACGCGGCCACCGAACCCGGGTTCAGCATCGCCTCCGACCCCCCGACCAGCGCCACGTCCGCGCGGCCCTGGCGCAGCAGCATCAGCGCCTCGCCGATCGCCTGGGCCGACGAGGCGCAGGCGTTCGAGATCGTCAGCATCGCCGCCTTCAGCCCGTACTTCATCGCCAGGTGCGATGCGGCCGAGTTGCTCATCACCCGCACCACCGTGTACGGATGGATGCGCGGCGTCTCCTTCGTCAGGTGCTCGCCGTAGGACTGCTGCAGCGAATTCGAGCCGCCCAGTCCCGTGCCCCAGGCCACCGCCGAGCGCTCCGGCGTCGCGGACGACGCCGGCAGGCCGGACTGGGTCCAGGCCTCGCGCGCCGCGTGCAACGCCATCAGGCTGTGACGGTCGTGCAGGTTGCGCTGGGCCGGCGGCATGTCCTGTCCCAGCGGCAGCGTCACCGCCGCCGCCGCGAAGGGCACCACGCCGCGTGTAGGTTCCCCCGGCTGCAGCGTGATCCCCGACCGCCCCTGCGCCAGCGCCTCCGCCAGCGAGTCCGCGTCCGGGCCGAGCGCGCTGCACGCGCCGATGCCGGTGATCCATACCGCTTCCGGGCTCATGCCGGCACCGGCGCTCAGGCGGCGACGGCCGCGGGCGTGCCGCCGGCGTCGGCCTTGGCGGCCAGTTGCGAATCCACGATCGCGGCCAGGCCGACGATGGTCGGCTGCTTCATCGCGGTGTCGTGGTCGATCTCGATGTGGAACTTGTCTTCCACCGCGAACATGAAGTCGACCAGCATCAGCGAGTCCAGACCCAGTTCGGCGAAGGTGACGTCGTTCTTGAGCTCGTCGTCGTTCATGCCCAGCTCGTGGCAGGCGAGTTGACGGAGTTGGTCAAGCGTGTTGCTCATGGCGGAGGTCCTCGGTCGTGGTCAAAGGGGAAACGGAACTGGCGGGTGTCTCGACGGGCACCAGCCGCTGCAGGAACTGGCGCGCCGCCTGCGTGACGGCGCCGCGTTCGTTGTCCAGGGTCAGCATGTGATAGCTGTGGTGGAACCAGTGCACCTCCGGCGTCGTGGCCAGGTGGCGCTGCAGGTCCAGCACGGAACGCGGGCCGCTGACGTCGTCCTCGCTCGCATGCAGGACGACGGCGGGCGCGTCGATCTCGTGCAGCCGGCGGCGCACCAGGCGGATCATTCGCGACGCCTGGTACAGCGACGCGGCGGGCAGCCGGTCCGCGCCGGCCGCGGACACGTGGCTCGAATTCATCGCCTGCGCGACCCACTCGCGCAGCCGTTCGTTCTTGATGCCGTAAGGCGGCGTCTCGCGGAAGGCCAGCCACTGGCGCAGCGGCGGCACGTAGGCCAGCGGCAGCAGCCGGCGCCACGGGGAGACATTCCAGCCGTCGAAGTGCAGGCTGGTGGACAGCAGCATCAAGGCCGCCGCCGGGCGCTTCAGCGCGAGGGCCAGCGCCAGCACCGAGCCCATCGACAGGCCGCCGACGGCCACGCGGGCGTGCTTCGCGGCGAGCGCGTCGAAGTGCGCGGCGGCCATCTCGACCCATTGCTCGAACGGCGGGACCGGCGGGCGGCGGGGCTTGTCGGCGACCGGCGCGCCGGCGGCCGGGGGCACGACGCCGTAACCGTCCAGCGCGGGCGCTTCCACGACGTAGCCGGCGTCGCGCAGGGCGCGGGCCAGCGGCATCATCTCCAGCGGGTTGGCGCACAGGCCGTGCAGGAGCAGCACGGCGGGGCGCGGATCCTTGCGGAACGGCTGTGAGGGAACGTCGAGGGGGGCGGTGTTCGGCATGGACGGCAGTCTGTCCAAGCTCGCTGTTGCGGACTTGACAAGAACCTGTCCGAAACCTGTCAACGCCGTTGCCCTCAGGTTTCTGACAGGTGACGGATTGGCCCCTGCAAGGCTCTAGGCTTATGCTGACGCTCCATGCGAATCCTCCTGGTCGAAGACGATGAGTTCCTGGCGGAGTCCACCGCCCGGGCGCTGCGCTCGCAGTCCTGGGTCGTGGACGTCAGCGCCCGTGGCGAGCCCGTGCCGCTGTCGCTGCGCGAGGACCGTTACGACCTGCTGATCCTGGACATCGGCCTGGCCGGCATCGACGGTTTCGAGACGCTGCGGCGCGTGCGCGCCCAGGGCAGCACGACGCCGGTGCTGCTGCTGACGGCGCGCGATGCCGTCGAGGACCGCGTGCGCGGCCTGGAAGGCGGCGCCGACGATTACCTGGTCAAGCCCTTCGCGCTGAGCGAGCTCATCGCCCGTGCCCGCGCGCTGGTGCGCCGCAGCCAGGCCCGCACTGGCAACGAACTCAGACTCTCGTCGCTGCGGATGGACATGGAAGCCCGCCGCGCCTACATCGCCGAGGAGCCGCTGGCGCTCTCGGCCCGTGAATGGGACGTGCTGGGCTTCCTGCTGGCGCGTGCCGGCAAGGTGGTCGCCAAGGAGCAGATCGCGTCCGCCAGCAACGGCTGGGAGCAGGGCGTCAGCGACAACGCGATCGAGGTCTGCGTCTCGCGCCTGCGCGCCAAGATCGAGCCTGCCGGCCTGCAGCTGCGCACCGTGCGCGGCCTGGGCTACCTGCTGGAAGAGATGCCGTCCGCGCCGGCGGCCAAGGCCTGACCGGGGCATGATCGGATCGTTCCCTGGCGGCGGCCGCCGGACCTTCAGCCTGAAGCAGCGGCTGCTGATCTGGTTGATGGTGCCGGTCCTGGTCGCGGTCCCCGCGGCCGGTTTCATGCTGTACCGGGTGATGCACGACACGGCGATCTCCTGGCTCGACCAGGCGCTGGGCGACACCGCGCTCGCGGTCGCTGGCCTGCTGAGAGAGCGCGATGGCCAGGTCGTCGTCGACGTGTCGGCGCCGACCGATCGTGCGTTGCGCTTCGACCGCACCGACCGCATCTATTACCTGGTCCTGGATCCGGCCGGCGAAGTGCTGCTCGGCGACGTGCAGCTCGCCCGCCTGAAGCTGCCCAAGCGCAAGCCCAATGAATGGTTCTTCTCGCTGGCGACGCTGGACGGCGAATCGCTGCGGGCTGCGGCGCTCGGTGCCAACTGCGGGGGCGGACACGTCTGCCAGGTCCTGGTCGCCGAGACGCTGAACAAGCGCGACGCGCTGCAACAGCAACTGCTGCTGGTCGTCGGGCTGTTGATCGGCGGGATGGCCGTGCTGCTGGCGGGGGCCGGCTGGTGGGCGACGTACCGCGGCCTGAGGCCCCTGTCGCAGCTGAGCGCGGAACTCGAGGAGCGCGACCTTGCGCGACTGGAGCCGTTGCAGCCGGACGTGGCCGCAGAGCTGCGGCCGTTGATCGCGGCGTTCAACCGGCTCTTCGAGCGGCTGCGCCGGGCGTCCTCGGCGCAGCAGGATTTCCTGGCCAATGCGGCGCATCAGTTGCGCACGCCGCTGACCTCGCTGCGGACCGAGATCGACCTGGCGCTGCTGGAGCCGCACGATCCGCAGATGGAGCCGGTGCTCAAGCGTCTGCAGGGCTCGGTGGACCGCAGTGCGCGGCTGGCGACGCAGATGCTGTCGATCGCGCGCGCCGAGGCCGAGCCGGGTGGGCGTGAGCAGCCGGTGGACCTCCGGGACATCGCCGCGCAGGTGGCGGAGGACTGGGTGCCGCGCGCGCTGCAGGCCGGCGCGGACATCGAGTTCGAGCTGGAGAGCGCGCCGATGCTGGGGCAGAGCTTCCTGTTGCGCGAGCTGCTGTCCAACGTGCTGCACAACAGCCTGAACTACGCCGGTCCGAATCCGCGCATCACGGTGCGGACCGGCAGCGAGGGCGACTGGTCGCGCATGGAGGTCGAGGACAACGGTCCCGGCATTCCTCCGCAGGACCGCGAGCGCGCGCTGCGCCGCTTCGAGCGCGGCAGCGAGTCCAAAGGGACGGGCAGCGGCCTGGGCCTGGCGATCGCGCTGGACATCGCGCAGCGGCACCGCGGGAAGCTGGAGCTGCTGGACGCCACCCAGGGTCAGGGCTTGCGGGTGCGGTTGAGCGTGCCGAAGCAGCCGGCAACGGCCTGATCGATCCGGTCGCGACGACCGATGCCCAGGTCCGTTTCGCGCTCGATGGACTTGATGTCTCAGGTTATTGCCGCTTGACCTTCGGAACGAACTGGGGCGAGAGGCCTTCGCAGTCCACCTGTTCGCAGTCGTACCAGGCGCATTCGTCGAAGCGGCAATCGCCGTTCAAGTTGTCCTTGACGAATTTGCAGTTCACGAATCGGCACCGCGTGAATACGCACCCGGCGAATCCGGTTCCCCGGAAGACGCAATCGACGAAATCGACTTCCACGAACACGGCCGTGTTGAACAGCCCCCAGTACCAGGAGGAGTTCCTGAAGGTGCAGCGCACGGCGACGCCTTCGAACCCGTTGCCCTCGACGTCCAGTCCGTCGAAGGTGCAGTAGCGGAAGACGTCGTCCAGCAACTGGTACTTGAGCGCCGACTTGCCGGTGAAATCGGTGCTTTCGTGGAGTGAAGGCATGGCGGCGATCGTAGTGCCTGGATGAGCGGGTCCGAGGGGGATGGTGTTTGAAGGCGATCAGCGAATCGAATCGAACACGATTGCATCAAACATCCGCTGCAGCTTCTCCATCCGCGTCGGTGCCAGGAATTGCCGTGCCCACGCCAGTCGCCCCAGCACCGCCGATCGCAGCGCGGGATCGACGTTCGTCGAAGTACCGAGCCGATGCAGCTCGGCCTTCAATCGATCGAAGTCCTCGCGCGCGAGGTTCGGCTTCGTGTTGACGACGACACCGGTGACCTGCTGCCGGCCGCCGGAGGTCATCGCACGGGTCTTGTCGCGACGCAGCTGGAAGCCCTCGTCCTCGACGATTGCTTGCACCCAGGCGCGGAGCTCGCGTTGATCGCGGCGCAGCGTTGCCGGGCCTGAGAACACGAGGTCGTCCGCATACCGCGTGTAGCGCGCTCCGAAGCGATGGGCGAGTCCGTCCAGCCGCAGATCGAGCGGGAACGCGCAGAGATTGGCCAGCGCCGGCGAGGTCGGCGCGCCCTGTGGCAGGTGCGGCGAGGCGAGCCGCCTGGCGCCGTCGGCATCGATCGAGCCGTCTTCCCGCAGTCGCTCACGGATCGGTGCCGGCGTGCGCGCGATGCAGAGCGTCGTCAGCCGCTCGACGACCGCGTCGGAATACCCCAGCGTCCGGAAGGTCGCCGCGATCCGCGCGCGTCCGATGCTGGGGAAGAAGTCGCGCAGGTCGAAGCGGATGACGAAGTCCTGACCGGCGTGCACCGTCGCATTCGTCGCGACATTGCGGCCCGGTACAAAGCCATGGGCTGCCTCGTGACACGGCAAGGTGTTCAGCAGGCCGTCGAGCACGCGGCGTTGAACAGTCTTCAGACGTGGCAGAGGCGCCTCGATCAACCGCAAGCCACCCCGTCGTTTCGGCACGAGCAGGCAGCGGTAGTGCGGCGTCGGCGCGACATGCGGTCGCCTCGGCGTGGCGACTGCCTCTCGGTAGTGCCGTGCAGCGCCGGCGAAGTGATCGAGCTCGTCCAAGCTCAGGCCGAGCCAGACCGCCAAGTCGGCCTCCGTCGGCCAGTCCGGCAGCACCAGGTGTTCCAGCGCGAAGGGCAATGGCCGCATGCGCGAGGGCCGCAGCAGCAGGCGGCGCACGGTCGGGCGAGGGAAGCGCTCGAGATCGAAGCCCTCGTGGAAGGCATCGATCGCCATCAGCGCCTCGGCGAGGCTCCCGATCGAGTGCGCACGCCATACCGGTGTCGTCCATCGCGCGAGCGCCAGGCACAGCGGCTTCAACCAGGGTCGCGCGGCTATGCCCAGGCATTGCTCGGCGCGCGCCTGCAGCGCATCGGCCTCGCGGGCGCGTGGCGACGCGTCGTCCGTCTGCAATGCGCGGGCAAGCGCCAGCGCGATCCAGCGGGGACAGGTCAACGGCGCGGCAACGGTCATCGGCGGCGGGCATTCCTTGTCGCCACCGCGAGCGCGGCGACGGGGGCAAGAGGTGACCCCGGATGCGCCGCCAACTGGCCGGTCTCGACCGATACAGCTCCGCGCGGCAGCGTGGTGGGGTATCGGCGCCGGATGGATAACGAAGAAGAGCGCCGCGGGGAAACCCCGCGGCCGGAGGCGCGAACGCTTCCGAAGGCTTGGCGGCGACCGGAGGTCGGCGGCGATTATGGGTGCGGGCCGCGACGTCGCTCAAGCGTCGTCGTCAGGGCGTGAAGGCTCACGCCGCGCTCAGTACCGCCTGCTTCGCCGCATTCGGTTCCAGCGGAATGTATGCCTCGTCCGACTCGTTGCGCTTGGCCTCGCAGCTCGCGACCAGCTGCTTCTGCCAGACCGAATGACGCTCGAACAGCTCCGCGATCCAGTCGACGAACACGCGCAGCTTGGTGCTCAGGTGCCGGTTCGGCGGGTACACGACGTACAGCGGCAGCGGATCCGACTCCCAGTCGCAGAGGAAGGGCACCAGTTCGCCTGCGTCGATGTGCGGCTTGATCATGAAGTAGGGCGCCTGGATCACGCCCAGCCCCGTCAGCCCCGCCGTCATGTACGCGTTGCCGTCGTTGACCGACACCTTGTAGTGGCCGTAGATCTCGTAGCGCTGGCCGTTCTTGCTGTAGTCGAACGGGAAGCGCTTGCCGGTGCGCGTCGAGAAATAGCTGACCACGTGATGCTGGTCCGACTCCAGGTCCAGCGGATGCTGCGGCAGCCCGTGCTGCTGGATGTAGGCCGGCGAGGCGCAGCAGCCGTAGCCCCAGTCGCCGATGCGGCGCGCGACCAGCGACTGGTCGGTGATCTCGCCGCCGCGCACGACGCAGTCGACGTTGTCGCCGATCAGGTCCACCGGACGGTCCGACACGCCGAGGTCGATCTGGATGTCCGGATGCCTTGCATAAAACTCCGGAAGTGCGGGGATCAGCAGCAGGCGCGCCACGGACGAGGCCACGTCGACGCGGATGCGCCCTTTCGGCGCCGCGCGTGCATGCGACACGGAGCCTTCGAGTTCCTCGATGTCCGACAGCAGCCGGGTCACGCGCTCGTAATACGCGGCGCCATCGGGCGTCACGCTCACGCGCCGCGTCGTGCGGTTCAGCAGCTTGACCTTGAGGTGGTCCTCCAGCGACTGGATCAGCCGCGTCACCGCGGTCTTGGGCAGGTCCAGCGATTCCGCCGCCCGCGTGAACGTCCCCGCTTCCACGACGCGCGCGAAAGCCTGCATGGCATTGAGCTTGTCCATCCTTGAACCCCTTGACCCTGACTGCTGCGGGCTTGCCGCGACTTCTCCGACACAACGGCGCGTCTGCGCGCGCGCGAGGTCGCCATCCTGCCCGATCGATTGTTTCGTCGATGAAACGCTGAAGCGCGTCCCGGGCTATTTATCGGACGGCGTCCGTTGTCTAAATTTCGCTGCATTGCAACATGACCGGTCTGCCCCCACGGGGAGCAGGCCTTTGGCCCTGCCATGGACGCGCTGCCGCTGACCTCCTGCCACGACGACCTCCTGCCCGCCGGCGACGGCGTGGTGCCGGTGCGCGTGTACAAGAGCGCCGCCCGCCGCAAGGACGCGCCAGTCGTCATGCACCTGCACGGCGGCGCCTTCACGAGCGGCGACCTGGACAGCGGCGAACTGGTCTCGCGACTGCTGGCGGACGCGGGCGCGGTCGTCGTCGACGTCGACTACCCGACCGGCGAGGCGACCGTGTTCCCCACCGCGCTGAAGACGCTGGACGCGCTGCTGGCCGGCGTGCACAAGGCGCGGGCCAAGCTCTCGGGCAAGGGCGCGCCGCTGATCGTCGCCGGTGAAGAGGCCGGCGGCAACCTGGCCGCCGCGCTGGCGCTGATGGCGCGCGACCAGGGCCACCGCAAGCTGTCCGGCCAGATCCTGATCGGACCGATGCTCAATCCCTGCATGGGCACCGCCTCGCTGCGCCAGGCCGATGCCGGCTACGGCGAGTGCCGCTGGATGCACGGCTGGCGCGCCTACCTCGGCGAGTGCGAGGACGGCGACCACCCCTACGCGGCCCCCGCCGCCACCGGCCGCCTGTCGGGCCTGGTGCCGGCGCTGGTCGTCAGCGCCGACGACGACCCGATGCGCGACGAGGCGCTCGCCTATGCCCGCGCGATGAAGCGCGCCGGCGTCGACGTGCAGCAGGCGCTGATCGCCGGCCCGAGCGGCTGGCCCTGCAGCCTGATGAAGCTGCCCTCGCTGTCCGCCCTCCAGCTGCCCTGGGCGAGCGCCCTGCGCCAGAAGCTGGCCGATTTCCTGTCCCTGATCCCACCGGCCGGCAAGAGCCGACTGCAACCCGCCTGACCCCAAGAGCCCTCAAAGAACTCCCAACGTCTACCCCCGTCACCGGAGCACCTCACCATGAACAAGAAGATCTTTGCCACCTCGCTCACCGCCGTCGCCGCGGTCGTCGGGGCCCTCGTCGTCGGTCTGCACAGCCAGCAGGCGGTCGCCAATCAGCCGCCGGGCGCGCCGCAGGCGATCCCCGTCTCCGTCGCCACCGTCGCGAGCCAGGAAGTGGCCGCGTGGGACGAGTTCTCGGGCCGCCTGGAAGCGGTCGAGCGCGTCGACGTCCGGGCCCGCGTGTCCGGCGCCGTGCAGTCGGTGCACTTCCGTGAAGGGGCGCTGGTCAAGGCCGGCGAGCTGCTGATCACGATCGATCCCGCGCCGTACCAGGCGGAGGTCGACCGCGCCGAGGCGCAGGTGCTGGCGGCACAGGCCCGCGTCACGTATTCGAAGAGCGAGCTGGAGCGGTCCACCCGCCTGTGGAGCGAGCGCGCCATCGCGCAGCGCGAGCTCGACGAGCGCAGCAACGCGTCGAATGAAGCCAACGCCAACCTGCGCGCCGCGCAGGCCGCGCTGCAGTCGGCCAGGCTGAACCTCGGCTACACGCAGGTGAAGGCGCCGGTGGCCGGTCGCGTCGGCAAGCTGGAAGTCACGCAGGGCAACCTCGTGGCCGCCGGCCCGGGTGCGCCGGTGCTGACGACGCTGGTCTCGGTCAGCCCGATCTACGCCAGCTTCGATGCCGATGAAGGCACCGTCGCCCGCGCGCTGAGCGAGCTGCACGGCAGCGGCAAGGGCGCCGTCTCGGGCGACCTGTCGAGCATCCCGGTCCAGATCGGCACCGCGGCCACCGCGGACACGCCGTTCACCGGGAAGCTGCAGCTGATCGACAACCAGGTCGATGCCCGCAGCGGCACGGTGCGCGTGCGCGCGGTGCTGGACAACAAGGACGGCGCGCTGATCCCGGGTCAGTTCGCCCGCATCCGCCTGGGCCAGTCCAAGACGCGTGCGGCGGTGCTCGTCAACGAGCGCGCGGTCGGCACCGACCAGAGCAAGCGTTTCGTCATGGTGGTCGGCGCGGACAACACGCTGAGCTACCGCGAGGTCCTGCTGGGCGCCAACGTCGACGGTCTGCGCGTCGTCACGTCGGGCCTGAAGGCCAACGAACGCGTGGTCGTCAACGGCCTGCAGCGGGTGCGCCCGGGTGCCCTGGTCGCTCCGACCATCGTCCCGATGAACGCCAAGGCCGAGATCCAGGCCAAGGACGGCACCCCCAAGGCGGACAAGTCCTGACCTGATCCCGAAGGGACGGGCAAGACCTGTCCCCCTGGGGCTACGGACAGCCTTCGGGGCGGCGCGACGCCGCCCGCGGGGGACCCTTTGCCGTTTTCTCCAGTCGAATTGAAAGACTGACATGAATCTCTCCAAATTCTTCATCGACCGCCCGATCTTCGCGGGTGTGCTGTCGGTGCTGATCTTCGTTTCCGGGCTGCTCGCCGTGCGCGTGCTGCCGATCTCGGAATACCCGGAAGTCGTGCCGCCGCAGGTGGTCGTCCGCGCGCAGTACCCTGGCGCCAACCCGAAGGTCATCGCCGAAGCGGTGGCCACGCCGCTCGAGGAATCGATCAACGGCGTCGAAGGCATGCTCTACATGGGCAGCCAGGCGACCACCGACGGCCTGATGACGCTGACGGTCACCTTCAAGCTGGGCACCGACCCGGACAAGGCCCAGCAGCTGGTGCAGAACCGCGTCTCGCAAGCCGAGCCGCGCCTGCCCGAGGAGGTCCGCCGACTCGGTCTGACGACGGTCAAGAGCAGTCCCGACCTGACCATGGTCGTGCACTTGCTGTCGCCCAACGACCGCTACGACATGACCTACCTCCGCAACTACGCGGTGCTGAACGTCAAGGACCGCCTGGCGCGGATCCAGGGCGTGGGTCAGGTGCAGCTGTTCGGTTCGGGCGACTACTCGATGCGCATCTGGCTGGACCCGCAGAAGGTGGCGGAGCACGGCCTGTCGGCCAGCGACGTCGTCCAGGCGATCCGCGAGCAGAACGTGCAGGCCGCCGCCGGTGTGGTCGGCGCTTCGCCCGGCCTGCAGGGCATCGACCTGCAACTGCCGATCAACGCGCAAGGCCGCCTGAACAGCGAGCAGGAGTTCGGCGACATCATCGTCAAGTCCGGTGCCAACGGCCAGGTGACGCGTCTGCGCGACCTGGGCCGCATCGAACTGGGCGCCGCCGAATACGCGCTGCGCTCGCTGCTGGACAACAAGTCCGCAGTGGCGATCCCGATCTTCCAGGCGCCGGGTTCGAACGCGATCGAGATCTCGAACAACGTGCGCGCCACGATGGCCGAGTTGAAGAAGGCCATGCCCGAAGGCGTGGACTACTCCATCGTCTATGACCCCACGCAGTTCGTGCGGGCGTCCATCGAGTCCGTCGTCCACACGCTGCTGGAAGCGGTGGCGCTGGTCGTGCTGGTCGTGATCCTGTTCCTGCAGACCTGGCGCGCATCGATCATTCCGCTGCTGGCGGTGCCGGTGTCCATCATCGGCACGTTCGCGGTGATGCATCTCTTCGGTTTCTCGATCAACGCGCTGTCGCTCTTCGGCCTCGTGCTGGCAATCGGCATCGTGGTGGACGACGCGATCGTGGTCGTGGAGAACGTCGAGCGCAACATCGAGGCGGGCCTGAGTCCGCGTGAGGCGACCTACCGCGCGATGCGCGAAGTGTCGGGCCCCATCATCGCGATCGCGCTGGTGCTGGTCGCGGTGTTCGTGCCGCTGGCCTTCATCACCGGCCTGACGGGCCAGTTCTACAAGCAGTTCGCGCTGACGATCGCGATGTCGACGGTGATCTCGGCGGTCAACTCGCTGACGCTGTCGCCCGCGCTGGCCGCGATGCTGCTCAAGGGCCACGACGCGCCCAAGGACTGGCTGACCCGCGCGATGGACAAGGTGCTGGGCCGCTTCTTCGGCGGTTTCAACAAGCTGTTCAACCGCGGCGCCAAGGCCTACAGCGGCGGCGTGACGAAGGCGATCTCCCGCAAGGTGATCATGCTGATCGTCTACGGCGGCCTGCTGGCCCTGACGGTAGGCCTGTTCAAGGCGGTGCCGAGCGGCTTCGTGCCGGCGCAGGACAAGCAGTACCTGATCGGCTTCGCGCAGCTGCCGGACGGCGCCACGCTGGACCGCACGGAAGACGTGATCCGCCGCATGAGCGAGATCGCGATGAAGACCCCCGGCGTCGACCACGCCGTGTCCTTCCCGGGCCTGTCGATCAACGGCTTCACCAACAGCTCGAACTCGGGCATCGTCTTCACGCCGCTGAAGCCTTTCGACGAGCGCACCGGCAAGGGCCTGTCCGCCGGCGAGATCGCGGGCAACCTGAACGCGCAGTTCGCGCAGATCCAGGACGCCTTCGTCGTGATGTTCCCGCCCCCGCCGGTGCAGGGTCTGGGCACCACGGGCGGCTTCAAGTTCCAGCTGGAAGACCGCGGCGGCCTCGGCTACGAGGCGCTGGACGCGGCGGTCAAGGCCTTCATGGCCAAGGCCCAGAAGGCGCCGGAACTGGCCGGTCTGTTCAGCAGCTACCAGGTCAACGTGCCGCAGCTGTATGCCGACCTCGACCGCACCAAGGCGCGCCAGCTGGGCGTGGCGGTGACGGACGTGTTCGACACGATGCAGATCTACCTGGGCTCGCTGTACGTCAACGACTTCAACAAGTTCGGCCGCACCTACACGGTCCGTGTGCAGGCGGACGCCGCCTACCGCGCCCGTGCCGAGGACGTCGGTCTGCTGAAGGTGCGTTCGGCCTCGGGCGAGATGGTGCCGCTGTCGGCGCTGATGAAGGTCCAGCCGAGCTTCGGTCCGGAACGCGCGATGCGCTACAACGGCTTCCTGTCGGCCGACATCAACGGCGGCGCCGCGCCCGGCTATTCGACCGGCCAGGCGCAGGACGCGGTCGCGCGCATCGCCGCGGAGACGCTGCCCCCGGGCATCAGCTACGAGTGGACCGAGCTGACCTACCAGGAGATCCTGGCTGGCAACTCGGGCGTGTGGGTCTTCCCGCTGGCCATCCTGCTGGTGTTCCTGGTGCTGGCCGCGCAGTACGAGAGCCTGTCGCTGCCGGTGGCGATCATCCTGATCGTGCCGATGGGTCTGCTGGCCGCGATGACCGGCGTGTGGCTCAGCCACGGGGACAGCAACGTCTTCACGCAGATCGGGTTGATCGTGCTGGTGGGGCTGTCGGCGAAGAACGCGATCCTGATCGTGGAGTTCGCCCGGGAGCTGGAATTCGCCGGCAGGACGCCGCTGCAGGCGGCCATCGAGGCAAGCCGGCTGCGTCTGCGTCCGATCCTGATGACGTCGATGGCGTTCGTGATGGGCGTGCTGCCGCTGGTGCTGGCGAGCGGTGCCGGCGCCGAGATGCGCAACGCGATGGGCGTGGCGGTGTTCGCCGGGATGATCGGGGTGACGGCCTTCGGCCTGTTCCTGACGCCGGTGTTCTACGTGGTGATGCGTCGCCTGACCGGCAACAAGCCGCTGAAGCAGCACGGCGAGGTGCCGCACGACGTCGAGGCCTTCGTGCAGCCCGAGCAGGGCGCGGGTCACGACTTCGGACCGGGCGGCAATGCCCGTCCGCATCCCGCCGCGCCGCGCCACGAGCACGAGTAACCCGCCATCCTGATCCACGACACCTGGAGTTCCGCCGCACGGCGGGCTCCGGGGCCGGCGGAGTCCTCAGCGGCTCCGTGCGGCTCCAAGGAGTGATGCCATGAAAACGAAACTGATGATGACGACGCTGCTGGCGGCCCTGGTGCTGGCCGGTTGCGCGACACCGCCGCCGATCGACGAATCGCGCCTGCCGGCGACGCCGGCGGCCTTCAAGGCGCAGGCCGCCCAGGCGACCGCGACGGTGGGCGAGGCGCGCTGGGCGGTGGCCCCGCCGGCCGATGCCGAGCCGCGTGGCGACTGGTGGCTGGCGTTCGGCGATGCGACGCTGAACGATCTGATCCGCCGCTCGCTGGTCAACAACAACGACCTGCAAGGCGCCGTGGCGCGACTGGCGCAAGCCCGCGCGCTGCTGCGCAGCACGAATGCGGATCGCCTGCCGCAGGTCGGCGCGAGCGCCGGCGCCTCGCGCGGCACGGTGGCGGGCCAGGGCCCGGCCGCCTCGACGGTCTACAACGCTGGCCTGGGCGCGAGCTGGGAGGTCGATCTCTCCGGCCGTCTGTCGGAGGCGACCCGTGCGGCGTCGCTGGACGCGCAGTCGCGTGAAGCGCTGCTGCAGTCCACGCGGCTGATGGTGCAGGCGGATGTGGCGCAGACCTACCTCGCGCTGCGCTTCGCCGACCAGGAACGCCGACTGGTCCGCGACACCGTCGCGGCCTACCGCGAGACGCTGTCACTGACGCAGCGTCGTTATCAGGCGGGCGACGTCGCCGAACTGGACCTGGCGCGCGTGCAGACGGAAGTCGCCTCGACGGAAGCCGAGGCGATCAGCCTGGACCGCCGTCGCGCCGAACTGGAGAACGCGCTGTCGGTGCTGCTGGGTGAGCCCGCCTCGGGCTTCAAGGTGGCGGAAGACACGGCGCTCGCGCCGCTGCCGTCGATTCCCTCGGGTCTGCCGAGCACGGTGCTGGCGCGTCGCCCTGACGTGGCCGCGTCGCAGCGTAGTCTGCTGGCGGCGCAGTCGCGGGTGGGCGTGGCGCAGGCCGCGTGGTTCCCGAGCCTGACGCTGACGGCCAACGGCGGCTACGCGTCGCCGGAGCTGAGCGACGTGTTCCGCTGGTCGGCGCGCGCGTGGTCGGTGGATGCGCTGTTGTCGCTGCCGATCTTCGACGGTGGCCGCCGCAAGGCGGGCGTGGAGTCGGCGAAGGCGGGCCTGGACCTTGCGATGTCGAGCTACCGCCAGCAACTGCTGCAGGCGCTGCGCGAGGTCGAGGACTCGCTGGTCGGCCTGCAGACCTTGTCGCAGCAGGCGGAAGTGCAAGGGCAGGCGGTGCAGTCGTCGACGCGGGCGACGGCGCTGTCGGACTCGCGCTACCGCAACGGGCTGGTCAGCCAGCTCGACCTGCTCGACGCGCGCCGCAGTGAGCTGCGCAACCGCCGCGCGGCGCTGCAGGTGCAGGCCGCGCAGTACCAGGCGACGGTCGGACTCGTCCGCGCCCTGGGCGGCGGCTGGACCACGCCGGCCTGAGCCCCGGGCCGGGCAAGACCCGGCCCCTTTCAAATGCGACCGGACCTTTACCGGTGCCCCTTTGGGCGTGCAGCGATGCACGCCCTTTTTGCTTTCGTGGCCTGCCCTGGCTTGAAGGCTTGCAGCGCGCAACCCTGCCTAGAATCTCCTCAACCGAAAGGAAGCATGAAAACGGTCTGGATCATCGACGGCGCCTACCTGTTCAATGTGGGTCGCGGCCGTCCGTTCGATTACCTGAAGCTCAAGAACGAGCTGGTAGAGCGCAACGGTGGTCCGATCTACGAGAGCTACTACTTGAACTCCACCCGCGACCTGGCAACGGACCAGCAGAACGCGTTTCACACGTGGCTCAAGGCAGCGCCGCCGCGCGGGCCGAAGATCCGCGTCCAGCTGTACGAGATGAAGAACCTGCATCTTCAATGCCCGGATTGCGGCGTGCAGTTCGACCGCGAAGTGCAGAAGGGCGTGGACGTCGCGATCGCGACGCTGCTGATCAAGCTCGCGGTGCAGAACGTCTATGACCGGCTGATCTTGTCGGCGGGCGACGGCGATTTCGAAGAGGCGATCTCGTACGTCAAGTCCGATCTCAAGAAGGAGGTCTGGGTCAGTGGGTTGCAGGCCAATCTGTCGACCGATCTCCAGTCCTACGCGGACGAGGTGGTGTGGATGGACGATCTCTATCCGGCGATCGCCAGGTGAGTCGCGACGGCGACGCGTGCGCGTGAATGAGCTGATGGGAGAAGTTGACGCATGGCGACAACTATTTACCAAGGATCATTCAAATCCCTTCTCCGCGCACCCGCTCAGCTGGCCGCGGACGTAGATAGCCCTCCGGATGCGAAGAGATGCGAGTTCACCCTTCTTTCTTGCCTATCCACCGATCTTGCGTCTTCATGATTCCAGTCAGCACTGTGGCAAGAATGAGGTGGGCGTCCTGGTCCTTCTGCAAACTCCGCTCGTTGAGCGACAGGGGTTCGATCGATACCTTGCGTGGATGGCGCGACAGTGATCACGTCGACCAAAGGCGAGCGAGGTGAGCAATGTTCAGGAACGGAATGCGCCCGATCCACCCCGGCGAAATCCTCCTGGAGGACTACATCAAGCCCATGGGCATCAACGTCCATGCGTTGTCGAAGGCTCTGCACGTGCCGTACTCGCGGCTGCGCGAGATCGTCGGCGGACAGCGCTCGGTATCTCCGGACACCGCGTTGCGCCTGGAGCGCTACTTCGGCAGTGACGCGCAGGGCTGGCTGAATCTTCAATCCGCCTACGACCTGCGACTCGCCGAGAAGGCTGCGGGTCGGATCATCAAGCGCGAGATCCGTCCGATGGCTGTGGCAGCCTGAGCCGACAGCCGCTCAGCAATGCCCACCCGCCCGCGCCCTCAACCGGCGCCAGCCCGCGCGCATGAGCCACGTCCCGATCCCCGCCAGCAGCAGCACGATCACGAATGCCCCGCCGGCTCCCGCCGGCGCGCCTGCGCCCTCCGCGGCGCCGATCAGCGGCTTGATCGCGTTGTAGCCCGCCACCACCGCCGCGATCCAGAGGACCGCTCCGCCCAGGAACTGCCCCAGCGCCACCAGCTTGTTCATCCCGTCACTCCGTCCACGTCGGACACTGCAATGTGTGCAGCCTAACGGGCCTCGCGGCTGCTTCGCTCAAAGCCCCTCGGTGAGGAACGGCATCACCGCCGCGAGCAGCGCGTCCGGCGCTTCCTCCGGGATGTAGTGACCGCAGGGCAGCGGGCCGCCGTCGACGTCGGCCGCGACGCGCTGCCATTCCTTCAGCGGGTCGAAGCACTTCGCCACCACGCCCTGCGCGCCCCAGTACACGCGCAGCGGCATCGCCAGCGTCGCGCCGGCCTCGCGATCCGCGCGGTCGTGCTCGAGGTCGATGCCCGCCGCGGCGCGGTAGTCCTCGCACATGCCGTGCGCGGTGCCAGGCATTGCCAGCGCGCGTTGGTACTCGGCGAACGCGCGCGGATCGAAGGCCGACAGGCCCGCGTGCCGCCGGCCCATCACGTCCAGCGCGTACGCCGCCGGGTCGGCCTCGATGAGCCGCTCCGGCATCGGCGCTGGTTGGATCAGGAAGAACCAGTGCCAGTACGCCCGCGCGAAGGCCTCGGTGGTCTGTTCATACATTGCCAGCGTCGGCGCGATGTCCAGCAGCGCGAGGCGCTCGACCGCATTCGGATGATCCCCCGCCATCCGGTGTGCGACACGCGCGCCGCGGTCATGCGCCAGCACGCGGAACCGCACATGACCCAACGCGCCCATCACGGCGATCAGGTCCAGCGCCATGCGACGCTTGCTGTAGTTGCCGTGGTCCTCGTCGCCCGCGGGCTTCGAGGAATCGCCGTACCCGCGCAGGTCCGGCATCACGACGGTGAAGCGCGCCGCCAGCGTCGGCAGTACGCGGTGCCAGATCACCAGCGTCTGAGGATGCCCGTGGATCAGCAGCAGCGGCGGACCTTCGCCGCACACGCGCGCATGGATGCGCACGCCGGGCTCGGTCTCCACGGACAGCCGTCGCGTCGACGCGGGGAACAGGGCATCGGCCGGATGCGGCTCGACGGTGAAGTCCGCCGCGAAGGCAGAGGAGCCGACGGAGGCGGCGATGGAGGAGGGCGCGCTCATGCGCCGATGCTAGGCGCGTCGTCCTCGTTCCCGCTGTCGGGAACGAGACACATCGCCCGCGAGCGCCGCTCCCACGCCGCGAGCGCCACCAGCACCGCGCAGGCGAAGGCGCTGGTCGCGACCGCCGGCCAGTCGTGAACGAAAGGCCCGGCTGCCGCCAGCACGATCACCGCCACGCCGTGCGACCACGGCCAGCGCCCGACGACCGCCCGCTTGAACAGCCCCACGCCGATCACGTAGATCGCCACGCCGCCGAGCAGGCACAGCGCCGTCTTCAGGTCGGTGTGGCCGTCCGGATGCGCCAGCACGAACTCGTCCGCTGCTGCGTTGACGATGATCCCCGCCACGATCGGCAGGTGGATGTAGGTGTAGGCCAGCCGCGCCAGCCTGCCCGGGTCATCGCTGTGGGTGATGCGGCCCGTCGCGAAGTCGTTGGTCGTGTCGAAGTAGAGCCACCACAGCGCGATGCTCCCGGCGAAGGACACCAGGAAGGCGAGCAGGCTCATCGTCGTCAGTGGCTCCTCCGCGAAGGTCGCGCCCGTCACGAGCAGCGACTCGCCCAGCGCGATGATCACGAACAGCGCGCAACGCTCGGCCAGGTGACCGCCGGAGATCGTCCAGTCCGCCGTCGTCGAGCGGCCCAGACCCGGAACGAAGAAGCCCGCCGACGGTCCTACGACCTCGATCGCCAGCGCCGCCACCCACAGCGGCACCCGCAGCGCCGGGATCAACGCGCCGGCGATCCACAGCGTCGCCGACACGATCAGCCACGCCCCGATGCGCTGGAAATTGCGCACCAGGCCGGCGTCGGCGCCGCGTGCCGCCCAGAGGAAGAACAGCGTCCGCCCGACCTGGATCGCGGTGAACGAGGCCGCGAACATCAGCGCGCGTTCCCCGAAGGCCTGCGGCAGCGAGACCGACATCAGCAGCCCCGCCAGCATCATCGCGAACAGGCAGATCCGCACCGGCAGGCGCTCCGGGTCCAGCCAGTTGGTGACCCAGGAGGTGAAGATCCACACCCACCAGACCGCCGCCATCAGGAAACCGGTCTGCAGCGCGCCGGTCAGCGTGACGCCGTCGTGCGCGAAATGACCGATCAGCGTGTGCGACAGCTGCGTGACGGCGAAGACGAAGACGAGGTCGAAGAACAGCTCGACGAAGCTGACCTTGGCATGGCCGTGCGGGTCGGGTTGGCGCAGGAGCGGGATCGGGATCGGGGGCATCCCCGGACTGTCGCATGCGGGCACCGCCGGACCACCGGGGCCGATGCTGGCTTGACGGCAATCGCACGGCCATCCCCATAATCGCCGCCATTGCCCGCCGGCCCAGCCGCCGCCACCGCCGGTCGAGTTCGCGTTTGATCGCGCGCTTTCGCGCGTCGTCGCGTGCCGCGCGTGGCGTTCGCGCCATGCTTCCCGTCTTCGAGACCGACCCGCCCGAGCCGTCGCATGCGTTCCTCCGCCGAGCCGATCCACCGCACCCGCCTCGGTCGCGGCGTGGGGCTGCTGATGGCGGCGCTGCTCGCGATGGCGGCGATCGTCGCGCTGCTGGCCGTGCGCGCCCGCGCGACGCTCGACGACCTGCGCCGCGCCGACCGCATCAACACCGTCCTGTCGGCCATGGTCCTGTTGACGGAGGACCTCCTGAATGCCGAGACCGGCCAGCGCGGCTATCTGCTGACGCAACGCGCCAGCTACCTGCAGCCCTATCGCGATGCCGTGCGCAATCTCGACCGCCGCGTGGAGGAAGTCCTGGCCCGCGACGAGGAGGCCGCCCACGCGGCCCGCCTCGCCCGTGTCCGGGAGCTGGTCCAGCTCAAGATGACCGAGATGAACCAGACGATCCGTCTGAACGATTCCGGCCGCCATGAAGAGGCGCTGGAACTGGTGCTCGGCGACCAGGGCCTGCACCACATGGACGAGCTGCGCGACCTGCTGGGCGAGCTCACCTCCTCGCTGCGCGCCGAGCGGGCCGCGATCAGCGAGCGGCTGTCCCGCGAGGCCGGTTTCACCGAACTGCTGATGCTGGCGGGCCTGGCGATGCTCGCGCTGTTCACGGTGCTGGCGACCTCGCAGGTGCTGCTGCGCTCGCGCGACCTGCTGCGGACGCAGAAGCGGCTGCGCGGCATCGCCGACAACGTGCCCGCGCTGATCAGCCATTACGACGCGAAGGGCCGGCTGCGTTTCGCCAACGCGGAGGTCGGGCGCGTCTTCCACACCGATCCCGGCAGCCTGGTCGGCAAGACGCTGGACGAACTGCGCGGCGCGGAGAGCGCCGGGCAGATGCAGCCCTTCGTCGAGCGCGTGCTGAAGGGCGAGGCCGTGGCCTTCGACGTCGAGCAGATCATCCGCGGCGAGACGCTGCACTTCCACCAGAGCTTCGTGCCCGAGCTGGCCGGCGGCCGCGTCGAGGGCTTCTACGCCTGCTCGATGGACATCACCGAGCGCAAGCGCGCCGAGACCGTGATCGCCGCCAGCGAGCGCCGGATGAAGGCGATCACCGACAACCTGCCGGTCTTCATCACCTACATCGACGCGGAGCGCAAGCTGCGCTACACCAACGAGACGATGCGGAGCTGGTTCGGCCTCGATCCGCAGGCGGCGCTGGGCCTGCACATCGACGACGTCTTCGGTGTCGCCAGCACCAGTCAGCGCAGCGCGCAGCTGGCGCTGGCGCTGGGCGGCGAGCGCGTCGAGTTCGAGGTGACCTCGACGATGCTCGGCAAGCAGCGGCACCTGCGCTCGATCTACGTGCCCGATGCCGGACCGGACGGGCGCGTGCTGGGCATCTTCACGCTGTCCATCGACGTCACCGTCATGAAGCAGGCGGAGGCGCAGCTCGCGCGGCTGGCCAGTTCCGACGCGCTCACCGGACTGCCGAACCGGCGCGAGTTCGACCAGGCGCTGGACGGCGCGCTGGCGCGGCAGCGGCGTCACATGCGCGAGGGCCGGGTGCTGGCGCTGCTGTTCCTGGACGTCGACCGCTTCAAGTCGATCAACGACACCCATGGTCACGGTGTCGGCGACACGGTGCTGCGCGACTTCGCGGCCGTGCTGCGGCGCGCCGTGCGCGGCAGCGACCACGTCGCGCGCATCGCGGGCGACGAGTTCGTCGCGGTGCTCGAAGGCCTGAACCGGCCCGAGGAAGCCGAGCAGGTCGCGGCCAAGATCATCGAGGCGGTGCGGGCCGCGCGGCCGGCGGGCGTCGCGATCACCGCCAGCATCGGCATCGCCAGCGTCGCCGACGGCGACGTGCCGGCGGCGGAACTGATCGCGCTCGCCGACCGGGCGCTGTACCAGGCCAAGCACCAGGGCCGCGACGGCTGGGCGGCCCTGGGATGGCCTGGTCCGGACCAGCGGCGCTGACGCCCCCGACCATTGCCACGCGCGTTGCCGCGCCCCGGCCACACGCCTCGCGGCGATCGGCGATGATGGCCGGATGAAGATCTCCCGATCCCTTCCGGGTGTCCTCATCGCCGCTGTGCTGGGCCTGGGACTCTCCGCCGTCGCCACCGTCTCCGCCGTGACCGCGGCGTCCGCACCCTCGGTGCCCCCGGCGTCATCTCCCGCCGGCGATCCCGCGGCACCCGTGCTGCGACCGCTGACCAACGACATCGCCGAACGCGTCCAGGCCTGCACCCTGTGCCACGGCGCGCAGGGCCGGGCGACGACGCAGGGCTACTTCCCGCGGCTCGCGGGCAAGCCATCGGGTTACCTCTACAACCAGCTGCAGAGCTTCCGGGACGGGCGTCGTCATCACGCGCTGATGGCTGGACTGCTGCGCAACATGAGCGACGACTACCTGCGTGAGATCGCCGGCTACTTCGCCGCGCTCGACGTGCCCTATCCGGCGCCGGGACCGTCGGGCCTGAGCGCGGAACAGCAGGCGCGCGCCGAGCGCCTGATCCTGCAGGGCGATCCGGCGCGCAAGGTTCCCGCGTGCACGGCGTGCCACGGCCCGTCGATGGCGGGGCGCGAACCCGCGATCCCCGGGTTGCTCGGACTGCCGCGCGACTACCTCGTCGGACAGCTCGGCGCGTGGCGCAGCGGTCTGCGACGCGCGCATGCGCCCGACTGCATGGCCGACGTGGCGAAGGCGCTGTCGACCGACGACATCGCGGTCGTCGCCAGCTGGCTCGCCGCGAAACCCGCCGGCGCGCATCCGGAGCCGCCGTCGACGACGCCCTTGCCGGTCCAGTGCGGAGGGCTCGCGCCATGAACGGGGACATGAACGGGGACGCGACCTCCAGGCAGACGTCCGATGCGGCACCGATGAAGCGCTTCGTCCGGCTGCTGATCGGCATTGCGATCGCGGTACCCGTGATGGCGTTGCTGCTGCTCGCCGGCGCGTGGGGGCGGGAGCTCTGGCTGTCGGGTCGGCCGGTGCCCTCCGGCGCCGCGGAGACCAGCCCCGCGCTGGTCGCCCGCGGCGCCTACCTCGCGGGGATCGCCAACTGCGCCGGCTGCCACAGCCCGCGCGGCGGCGCGCCGCTGGCTGGCGGACTGCCGCTCGGCACGCCGTTCGGGACGCTGTTCAGCAGCAACCTGACGCCCGATCCCGAAACCGGCCTCGGCCGCTGGAGCTCCGACGACTTCTGGCGCGCGATGCATCACGGCCGCAGCCGCGACGGTCGGCTGCTCTACCCCGCCTTCCCGTACACGAGCTACACGGCGATGACGCGCGAGGACGCCGATGCGATCTTCGCGTGGCTGAAGCAGCAGCCGGCCGTGACGCAGACGGCGCCGCCCCATCAGCTCGGCTGGCCGTACCGCTGGCAGTCCGCGCTGGCGGTCTGGCGGCTGATGTACTTCACGCCGGGTGATGCGCCGTCGCACGACGAACCGGGCGTCGATCGCCGTGCGACGCAGGGCGCCGCCGGCCAGGCGACGCTGGAGCGAGGTCGCTATCTCGTCCAGGCCGTCGGCCATTGCGCCGAATGCCATGCGCCGCGCAACCGGCTCGGCGCGCTGCGGGATGCCGCGGGACTGCGTGGCGGCTGGGTCGGCGTGCAGGGATGGATCGCGCCCTCGCTGGCCGATCCGCACGCGGCGGGCGTGCAGGACTGGTCCGAGGCGGAGGTGCGCTCGTGGCTGCGGACCGGCTGGTCGACCCAGGGCGCGGCGCTCGGGCCGATGGCCGACGTCGTCGCGGAGAGCCTCCAGCACCTGACCGACGCCGACGCGCAGGCGATGGCCGTGTACCTGCGCGGCCTGCCGCGCGAGGGATCGCCCGCGGCGGAGTTCAAGCCGGCCACGTCGGGGCAGCTGGATCTCGGCCGTCAGGTGTACGCCAAGCACTGCGCCGACTGCCATGGCGATCAGGGGCAGGGCCGGCGGATCGCTGGCGAGCCGGCTTATCCGCCGCTCGCGGGCAACCGGACGGTCACGCTGGACGCGCCGCAGAACGTGCTGCAGATGTTGGCCGACGGCGGCTACGCGCCGACGACGCCGGGACATCCGCGTCCCTACGGCATGCCGCCGCTGAGGCAAGTGCTCACCGAGGCCGAGATGGCGGCCGTCGCGACGCTGATCCGGCAGAGCTGGGGGAACCAGGCGTCGGCGGTGACGGAGCAGGAAGTGCTGCGCCTGAAGTGAGGGGTGGCGAAGCGCAAAAAGCGCACGAAAACGCACGAAAAGGGGCCCAGGCTCGCGCAACGGGCGCGGCATATGGGGACGGGCTCCCCACGATTTCAAGATCTTGAAGCCCGGCTTCTCGCACCTAGGTTGGGATGCATGGCGGACGACGTTCCGCCGCGACCCACCCGCAGGATGCCAAGGAGCCCCGCATGTACCGTCAACTGTTTGCCCGTGAGCTGTTCAACGACCTCGACCGCTTCCAGCGCGAGATGAGCGGCCTGTTCGAATCCACCGCTGGCCGCGGCACCCGCGCGGCGGCTATCCGGCCCTGAATGTCGGCCTGTCGCCGGAAGCGGTGGAGGTCTACGCCTTCGCGCCGGGCCTGGATCCCGCCACCATCGGTGTCGACCTGGATCGCGGCGTGCTGAGCCTGTCGGGCGAACGCGTATCCTCGCTGTCCGAAGGGGCCAGGAGCGACGCAGCCACGGCTGCTGCCGCTGAAGGCGAGGCCGCCGCGCCCGCCGCGAAGGCCGCCGACAAGACCGTCGTCCATCAGCGCGAGCGCTTCGCCGGCAAGTTCCGCCGCGTGGTCAGCCTGCCCGACGACATCGATCCGGAACAGGTCTCGGCCTCCTACAAGGACGGCGTGCTGCGTGTCAGCGTCAAGCGCCGTCCCGCGCCGCAGCCGCGCCGCATCGACATCCATTGAGTCGAGGACCTCGACGTCCATCGATCCCAGACACGAACCGAACACGAGTCGAAAGAACACCATGACCACTGCCGTGCACACCCCCGCCGCCGATGCGGCCGAGCAAGTGAAGACCAGCGCCGCCACCGCCGCGCAGACCGCGCGCCGTCGCGACGACTACGCGATCCAGCCCGCCGTCGATGTGATCGAGGACGCGCAAGGGCTGACCCTCTTCGCCGACCTGCCCGGCGTGCCGCGCGAGCAGCTCCAGCTGCGCGTCGACAAGGACCGCCTCATCATTGAAGCCGAGATGCAGCTCGACCTGCCCGACGGCTTGAAGGCCGGCCATGTCGAGGTGTCGCGTCAGTTCTATCGCCGTGCGTTCACGCTGAGCAAGGAACTGGACGCCGAGCAGATCGGCGCCGAGCTGAACAACGGCGTGCTGCGCGTGCGCATCCCCAAGGCCGCGCATGCGCAGCCGCGCAAGATCGAGATCAAGCTGGGCTGATCGAAGGGCGGGAGAGCGATTCAGTACTGCCACCGCCGCTGGCCCTCACCCCTACCCTCTCCCGCAAGCGGGAGAGGGAGCAAGAGGGGTGCGGCGCTCTCCCGCGAGCGGGAGAAGGGGCAAGAGGGGCGCGGCGTTACTGGAGGCGCGACAGCGTCACGTCCGGCTCCGGCGGCGCGGCCATCGCGGCGAAAGCCGCATCGGCCGCCTCGCCGGCGCGGGCCGCGTCGTCGAGGCTCACCTGCAGGCGGCGACGCATCCACGGTCGCAGGTCCTCCAGCGGGCCGACGTCGGGCAGCAGGCTCCAATCCTGCAGTGCCTGCACCGCGTGCGGCACCGGCTCCTGACCGACGAGCGCCCGTTGCAGGCGCTTGGCCGACTCCGGCAGCTCGGCCAGGAAGTCGGCGTCGAGGTCCTTCGCGCGGCGCATCAGGCTCTGGCGCATCATCGAGAGATGCGCCATCAGCCGGTAGCCGTGGTCGAGCACCGTGTTCAGCTCCTGCAGCGGCGGGCGCACGCGGCGCGGTTCGGCGGCGCTTCGCGTCAGGGCCGCGGACAGCGCGGCCAGCGCGTCGTAGGCCTGGCGCCGCGCCATGCGCTGCGTGAGCGCGCCGGCCGGCGTCATCGCCGCCGTCATCGCCTGCATCGCGTACTGCTGCAGCGCGGCGCGCGCCCGCTTGAGCGCGCGCGGCAGGTTGCGACGTTCCCAGGCCGGCAGCACGTAGCTGAAGGCCCAGGCCAGGACCGCACCGAGCACCGTGTCCGCCAGACGCTCCGAGATCGCGATCCCATGCGACGGGTCCGCCAGGTGCGACTGCAGCAGCGCCATCACCGTTGCCGCGATCGCGGTGATCAGGTAGCGGCGGGTGACGAACGCATGCGCGATGCCGACGGCGATCTGCAGCACGACGATCCACAGCGTCTGGTTCGGGATCAGCGACAGCGCCAGCATCAGCCCGCAGCCGATCGCCGTGCCGAGCACCCGCATGTTGCGGCGCTCCAGCGTCTGGTCGAGGCTGCCGCGCAGCACCACCGCGACCGACAGCACCAGCCAGTGCGGGTGCGAGGCCCAGGGCAGCGCGAGCGCGATGAAGTAGGCCGCCGACAGCGCCAGCGCGCTGCGCAAGGCGTGGCGCAACACCGGCGAGTCGAGGTGGACCTGGGCCTTCAGCAGACCGATCGGCCAGCCGACCGGCGTCACGAAGTTCCGCAGTTCGCCGGCGTCCAACGCCAGCGGTGGCAAGGGCAGGGAAGCGTCGAGCGCGCGGCCCATCGCCAGCACCTCGCCGTCGAGATGGGACAGCCGATCCTGCAGCACGAGTTGCAGCCGCGTGCGCGGATCCTGCGGCGGTAGGTCCGGCCATTGCGTTGGCCGCACGGTGTTCATCGCCGGCGCGCGCTCGTCGAGCAGCGCGTCGCGGTATTCGTCGAGCAGCACGGCCAGAGCCCGCAGACGGCTCACCAGCGCCGTGCGCATGTGCTGGCCGACGGGGTCCTCGCCGAGCAGCTCCAGATCCAGGCGGCTCGCCAGCATCAGGTCGCGCAGTTCGACGACGTGCAGCAGCACCGCCGCGCTGCGCGGATCGGTCTTCGCGCGCGGGAAGACCTGGTCGCGCGCGGTCTGCAGCAGTTCCGCCAGCTGGGCCTCGTTGCCCAGCCAGTCGCGCATCGCATGCGCCGCGCCGCCGCTGCCGAGCAGCTCGGCCCGCGCGCTCATCAGCTGAGCGAGGCCATGCAGCGCCTCTGCCAGCGCCAGCCGGTGGAAGCGCCGTTGCAGCACCGCGCTGGAGATCACGCTCCACACGAGGTAGAGCGCGATGCCGGCCGCGCCGCTCGCCAGCACGATGTGCAGCGGCTGCGGCGGCCACGCGAGCGCGAACACCATCGCCAGGATGGGCGCGAAGGACACGGGGCCCGCGCGCGGGCCCCAGCTCAGCAGCATCGCGCTGCCGAAGGCGAGCACCGCCACCAGCGCGCCCATCGCGGCGTGATACGGATGCAGGACCGCCACGAGTCCCACGGCCAGCAGCGTCATGCCGCCGGCGGTGAGCACGCGGTTGCGGTTGCGCCGCACGCTGCCCGGCAGGTCGGCCAGGCTGGCGCAGATGGCGCAGGCCATCGCCAGCTGCGAGGCGATGTGCGACAGCTCGGCCGGGGCCGCGTGCGACACGATCACCTGCACCAGCATCACCCCGAGGGCGACGCTGAGGCCGTTCCACCAGTGCGCCGGCCAGTGACGCCAGCGACCGGCCGCCATCAGGCTTCCCGGACGCGCTGGTTCAGATGGGCCAGGGCCTCTTCGACCTGGTCGACCAGCACCAGGCACAGGTCGCCCGGCTGCAGACGCTCCAGCGCGCGGTCGATCGCGACGAACTCGCCGCGGATCTCCTCGATGTGCTTGGTCCGCGTCGCGCCCTTCAGCCCCTGCTGCAGCAGCGCCAGGACTTCACCGTCCTCGCGGCCGCGCTGGCAGGCGTCCTGGAACAGGATGGCCTCGTCGAAGGCCTCGCCCAGGATCTGCGTCTGGATGCGGATGTCCTCGTCGCGGCGGTCGCCGGCGCCGGAGATCACCACCGAGCGCTTGTTGGCCGGCAGCGCCTGCACCGCCTGCACCAGCGCGCGCATCGCGTCGCCGTTGTGGCCGTAGTCGGCGATGACGGTCGCGCCGCGATAGTCCATCACGTTGAAGCGGCCCGGCACGCTGTCCGGATCGCTCATGAAGCTCGCCAGCCCGCGCCGGATCGTGTCCCAGTCCAGGCCCACGCCCCAGGCCGCCGCGACCGAGGCCATCGCGTTCTCGTTCTGGAACGGGATCGCGCCGCCGCGGGTGAAGGGGATGTCGCGCAGCGGGATCGATTCGCGCCACACGCCCTGCGCCGCGACCAGCGCGTCGCCGTCGATGTAGACGCAGCGCTTGCCTTGGGCACGGTGCGTCGCCATCAGCGGATGGTGGCGGTCGCTCGCGAAGAAGATCACCTGGCCCGGGCAGACCTCGGCCATCTTCGCCACGACCGGGTCGGCGGCGTTCAGGACCGCGTAGCCGTTGGGCGCCACGTTCTGCACGATCACGCGCTTGACCAGCGCCAGTTCCTCGACGGTGTTGAGGAAGTTCATGCCGAGGTGGTCGCCCTCGCCCAGGTTGGTCACCACCGCCACCTGGCAGCGGTCGAAGCCCAGGCCCTCGCGCAGCACGCCGCCGCGCGCGGTCTCGAAGACCGCCGCCTCGACGTCGGGATGCATCAGCACGTTGCGCGCGCTCTTCGGGCCGGAACAGTCGCCGCTGTCGGTCTGGCGGCCGTCGACGTAGACGCCGTCGGTGTTGGTCATGCCCACGCGCAGGCCCTGCGTCGCGAACATGTGCGCCACCAGGCGCGAGGTCGTCGTCTTGCCGTTGGTGCCGGTCACCGCCACGATGGGGATGCGGCCGTCCTCGCTCGCGGCGCCGCGGTTGCCGCCGTAGATGCTGGAGATGATGGCCTCGCCGACGTCGCGGCCCTTGCCGTAGGACGGGCTCAGGTGCATGCGCAGGCCCGGCGCGGCGTTGACCTCGACGATGCCGCCGCTCTGTTCCTCGAGCGGCTTGAGCACGCTCTCGGCCACGACGTCGACGCCGCAGACGTGCAGGCCGACGACCGTCGCCGCGGCGATCGCGCGGGCGGCGACTTCCGGATGCACGTCGTCGGTCACGTCGGTCGCGGTGCCGCCGGTGGACAGGTTGGCGTTGTTGCGCAGGATCACGCGCTGGCCCTTGTCGGGCACCGACTCGGGCTTCAGGCCCTGCAGGTCCAGGCGCGCGATGGCGATGTCGTCCAGGCGGATCTTGGTCAGCGAGGTCGCGTGACCGTCGCCGCGGCGCGGATCCTCATTGACCTTGTCGACCAGCTGGCGCACCGTGTGCACGCCGTCGCCGGTCACGTTCGGCGGATCGCGCCGGGCGGCGGCGACCAGCTTGTCGCCCACGACCAGCAGCCGGTAGTCGCTGCCGGGCAGGAACTTCTCGACCATCACCGTGCCGATCTCGTCCGCGGCCTTGTAGGCGATCTCCATGTGCTCGCGCGAGGCGACGTTCACCGTCACGCCCTTGCCCTGGTTGCCGTCCAGCGGCTTGACCACGACCGGCAGGCCGATCTCGAGCGCCAGTTCCCAGGCCTGGTCGACGGTCTCCACCGGCGCGCCGATGGGCACCGGCACGCCGGCCGACTGCAGCAGGCGCTTGGACAGGTCCTTGTCCTGCGCGATCGATTCGGACACGGCGCTGGTCGCGTCGACCTCGGCGGCCCAGATGCGGCGCTGCTTCACGCCCCAGCCCAGCTGCACCAGCGAGCCCTGCGTGAGGCGGCGGAACGGGATGCCGCGCTTGCAGGCGGCGTCGACGATGGAACCGGTCGAGGGGCCGAGGCGGATGTCCTCGTCCGTCTCGCGCAGCGCCTTGACGGCGGCGTCGGCGTCGAAGGCGGCGCCCGACTGCGCGGCGTTGATCAGCTCGACGGCCTTCTCGAACGCGGCGCGGCCGACGTCTTCCTCGCTGTACTCGACGACGACCTGGTAGGTGCCGTTTTCTGACGTGGTGTGCGTGTGGCTGTAGGTCACCGGGCAGCCGGCCTGGGCCTGCAGCGCGAGCGCGGCCTGCTCCAGCACGTGGGCCAGCGTGATCGGCGTCTTGGCGCTGCTGGCCGGCCGCAGCGGGCCGATGCCGGGGAAGCGTTCGCGCAGGCGGGCCTCGAAGCCGGCCATGTCCGCGATCGTGCGTTCCGTGTCGCTGCAGTGCACGACCGCTTCGATGGCGGTGTGGCGGCTCCACATGTTGGGACCGCGGAGGGCGCGTGTGCGGGAGACTTCCATCTGTCGTCTTTCGGGTTCGACTGTTCTTTGAAGGGGCAGGTCGGCGTTTGAGGCGCTGCAGCTCGCGGGTCGGCGATTACTGCGGCAGGTCCGGCACGAAGGTGTCCAGCCCGGCCGAGATCAGCTCGGGCGAGATGCCCATGGCCCAGCCGGTCGCCACGGCGGCCAGCACCGCGTCGGTCGCGATCTCCTGGCCGACCGCGCGGAAGCGGGCCTGCAGCGATTCGACGTTGGCGCCGGAGGTCTCCGAGGTGCCCTGCGCCAGCATCGCGGCGCCGCCGCGCAGGAACACGCCGCGGCCTTCCTTGCCGCGGTGTTCCGTCAGCGCGGCGTTGCCGGCGTCCAGCGCGTAGAGGATCACTTCGCCGTCGGACAGCTCGGCCATCTCGGCCACCTTGGCCTCGTCGGCGTTCAGCACGGCGACGCCGTCGGACAGCACCACGTCGACCTGCGTGCGCAGGACCTTGAAGAGCTGGTCCTCGGTCTGGATGTCGTGGTTGTCGAGTTCCGGCACGCGGCCCAGGTCGGTGACGACGCCCACCTGGCAGCGGTCGTAGGCCAGGCCGTCACCGAGGATGGTGCCGGCGCTGTTCTCGACCACGATGGCATCGACGGCGCGGTTCATCAGCAGGCGGTGGCTGGCGGCCCAGGTCGCGCTGGGCTTGCGCTCGACGCGGCGGGTGCCCAGGAAGAGGCCCGCGCCGCAGGCCAGGCCGACGTGGCGGCCGTTCAAGTGCAGCAGCCAGCCGACCAGGCGCGCGATCTGCGCGGTGCCGCGCGAACCGGCCACGCCCACGATGGGGATGCGGCCGCTCTCGTCCTCGGCGAACAGGTGGTCGATGATGGCCTGGCCCACCGGCTGGGGCATGCCCTCGGCCGGCTTCAGGTGCATCAGCAGGCCGGGGCCGGCGTTGACCTCGACGATGGCGCCGCCGGTCTCGGACAGCGGCTTGGAGATGTCGCTGCAGACCAGGTCGACGCCGGCGATGTCCAGGCCGACGGTGCGCACGGCCAGCGAGACCGCGTGCGCCACTTCCGGATGGATCTGCGCGGTGCAGTCGATCGCGACGTTGCCGTTGCGCTGGATCAACACGCGCTGGCCGGCCTCGGGCACGCCCTCGCCGGTCAGGCCCTGGCGCTGCAGGTCCAGCAGCACGACGGGGTCGCCGGTGATGTCGATGCGGTTGAGCGGGAAGTCCTCGGTCGTGCCGCGGCGCGGGTCGGTGTTGATCTGCAGGTCGATCAGCTCGACGACGGTGTGGGTGCCGTCGCCGGTGACCCAGGCTTCCTCGCCGCGGGCGGCGGCGACCACCTGGCCGCCGACGACCAGCAGCCGGTGCTCCATCCCGGGGATGTAGCTCTCGACCAGCACTTCCGAGCCTTCCTTGTCGGCGACGTGGAAGGCGGCCTCGACGTCGGCCTCCTGGCGCAGGTCCAGCGTGACGCCGCGGCCATGGTTGCCGTCGGACGGCTTCACGACGACCGGCAGGCCCAGGTCCTGGGCGACGTCCCAGGCCTCGGCGGCGGTCTTGACCGCCTGGCCGGCCGGGACGGGCACGCCGACCGACTTCAGCAGTTCCTTGGTCAGGTCCTTGTCGCGCGCGATGCCTTCGGCGATCGCGCTGGTCATGTCGGTCTCGGCCGTCCAGATGCGGCGCTGGCGCGCGCCGTAACCCAGCTGCACCAGGTTGCCGTCGTTCAGGCGGATGTGGGGGATGCGGCGGTCGGTCGCCGCGGCCACGATGGCGGCGGTCGACGGGCCGAGGTAGCAGTCGTCGAGCTTGTCGCGGATCGCCTCGACGGCGGCGTCGACGTTGAAGTCGTCGCCGTTGATCGTCGCCATCAGCAGCGCGTGGCCCTGCTCCAGCGCGCAGCGGGCGACCTGCTCGTCGCGGGCGCGGAAGACCATGCGGTACACGCCGTGGCGCGAGGTGGAACGCGTCTGGCCGAACCCGGTCGGCATGCCGGCCAGATTGAGCAGCTCGATGACGATGTGCTCCAGCACATGGCCCATCCAGGTGCCTTCGTTCAGGCGCTGCAGGAAGCCGCCGCGCTCGCCGACGCCGCAGTGGTGCTCTTCCAGCGCCGGCAGGCGCGCGCACAGCCGTCCGGTGAAGCCGGGGATCAGGTGGGAGGGGTGTTCTTCCAGGCCACCCAGGTCCAGCCAGGTTTCCAGCACCGGACGGTAGGTCCACATGTTGGGGCCGCGCAGGTAGTTGATGCGCAGGAGCTTGATGTCGTCGTGTCGGCTCATGAGGGGTGGAAACGTGGAAGGGGGCCGCCCGGCGGACCACCGGACAATGATGCGAAGCACAATTGTGCGCTTAAGCGAAAATTGTGCGAAACATGCCACGAACCGGCTGGTCCGGGTCTTGCCCCGTTGGGGGGCAACGGCAGAAAAGTCTCGAAGAAACTCAACGTTTCGCAGATCGCCAGAAGAATCAAAAATGCAGCATTCACATCCTGTCGCGTTGGCCGGTGCCGGCGGCGTTCCGGCCGGCGAGGCCTTCGAAACACGCCTGCGGCGTGGCGAGAACGTCCGGGCCGCGCTCGAGGTTGACCTGGACGGGCGGTTACGCTTTTCGGCGGGCGGTCTGCGACTCACGGATCAACGGCTGCTGTCGCTGGAGGCCTCCGAGGACACGGGTGGGGCCCCCGTTTTCCGCGAATGGCCGCTGACGCCCGACCTGAAGCTGGTGCTGACCGACCACGCCGGGCTGGGCGCGCTGGAGCTGGTGGACGCCGACGGCCGGCTGGCGCAGTGGCGCTTCACGATGCGGGCCAACCTGCAGGCCCAGCGCTTCCAGGACGCCTTCAACCGCCGCGACGAGGTCGAGGCCCGGCTGGACGAGGAGCCCGAGCTCTGCCCGAGCTGCCAGGCCGTGTTGCCCGAAGACAGCGAGGAATGCCCCTCCTGCGCCCGCGAGCTGCACACCCCGCCGTCGACCTGGGTGCTGCTGCGGCTGTGGCGCTTCGCCGGACCGTACCGGGGTCAGTTGTTGCTGGGCTTCCTGCTGATGCTGGGGGCGACCGGCGCGACGCTGGTGGCGCCCTACCTGGCGATGCCGCTGATGGACGACGTCCTGATCCCGTTCCAGCAGGGCAAGCAGATCGACACCATGCTGGTCGTGATGTACCTGGGCGGGCTGTTCGGGGCGGCGATCGTGTCCTGGATCCTGGGCTGGGCCAAGACCTACATCCTGGCGCTGGTGTCGGAGCGCATCGCCGCGGACCTGCGCACGGCGACCTTCGACCACCTGCTGGGGCTGTCGCTGGAGTACTTCGGCTCCAAGCGCACCGGCGACCTGATGAGCCGCATCGGCTCGGAGACGGACCGGATCAGCGTGTTCCTGTCGCTGCACGCGCTGGACTTCATCACCGATTGCCTGATGCTGGCGATGATCACGGCGATCCTGTTCCACACCAATCCGTGGCTGGCGCTGGCCACGCTGGTGCCGCTGCCCTTCATCGCGTGGCTGATCCACCTGGTGCGGGACAAGCTGCGCACCGGCTTCGAGAAGATCGACCGGGTCTGGGGCGAGGTGACCTCGGTGCTGGCCGACACCATCCCCGGCATCCGCGTGGTCAAGGCCTTCGCCCAGGAGCGCCGCGAGGCCGAGCGCTTCCGCACCGCCAACAAGCACAACCTGGTCGTCAACGACCGGCTCAACAAGACCTGGAGCCTGTTCACGCCCAGCGTCTCGCTGCTGACCGAGATCGGCCTGCTGGTCGTCTGGGCCTTCGGCATCTGGCTGATCGCGCATTCGCAGATCACCGTCGGTACGCTGACGGCCTTCCTGGCCTACATCGGGCGCTTCTACGGCCGGCTGGATTCGATGAGCCGGATCGTGTCGGTGACGCAGAAGGCGGCCTCGGGCGCGAAGCGGATCTTCGACATCCTCGACCACCAGTCCAACGTGCCGGAGCCGGCGCAGCCGGTGGTGCTGGACAAGGTGGCGGGCGAGCTGTCGCTGCAGGACATCGGCTTCCGCTACGGCAACCGGACGGTGATCCGCGACCTCAACCTGGTGATCAAGCCGGGCGAGATGATCGGGCTGGTGGGGCACAGCGGCTCGGGCAAGAGCACCATGGTCAACCTGATCTGCCGCTTCTACGACGTGACGGAGGGCGCGATCAAGCTCGACGGCGTCGACCTGCGGCGCTTCAAGCTGTCGGACTTCCGCCGCCACATCGGGCTGGTGCTGCAGGAACCCTTCCTGTTCTTCGGCACGATCGCGGAGAACATTGCCTATGGCAAGCCGGAGGCGACGCGCGAGGAGATCGTCGCCGCGGCGCGCGCCGCGCATGCGCATGAATTCATCCTGCGGCTGCCGCAGGGCTACGACTCGCTGGTCGGCGAGCGGGGTCAGGGCTTGTCCGGCGGGGAGCGCCAGCGGATCTCGATCGCCCGCGCGCTGCTGATCGATCCGCGCATCCTGATCATGGACGAGGCCACCTCGGCCGTGGACACGGAGACGGAGAAGGAAATCCAGAAGGCGCTGGACAACCTGGTGCGGGGCCGCACGACGATCGCGATCGCCCACCGGCTGTCGACACTGCGCAAGGCCGACCGGCTGGTGGTGATGGACCGCGGCGAGATCGTCGAGGTCGGGCCGCACGACGAGCTGATCGCCAAGCAGGGCGCCTACTGGCGCCTGTGGGAGGCGCAGGCCCGCCGCGTGGACGCGGAGGAGCAGGACAACGTCGTCGTTGTCACCCCGAACGCCAACGTCCACACGGCCACGCAGGCCTGATCGCGACCAGGATCCTTCATGAACAACATCCAGAACCTGGCGCGCAATGCCTTCGGCCGCCTGAGCCTGGTCGACGACGCCGGCCAGACCCACGACAACGTCACCCCGGTGCGCGCGCATCCGCTGAGCGCGCCGGACGAGGGGCTCTCGCTGGTCGGCACCGACGGGCATGAGATCGCCTGGATCGACCGGATCGCCGACCTGCCGCAGGCCCAGCGGGAGCTGCTCCAGGACGAACTCGCCCATCGCGAGATGACGCCGACGGTGCTGAAGCTGCTGGAGGTCTCGACCTTCTCGACGCCGTCCCAGTGGACCGTCGAGACCGACCGCGGCAGGACGGAATTCATCCTCAAGAGCGAGGAGGAAATCCGCCGCATCGGGGAAGGGCGCCTGCTGATCACCAGCTCCCACGGGCTGCACTTCCTGGTGCCGGACCGGTTCGCCCTCGATCGGCATTCGCGCAAGCTGCTCGAACGCTTCCTCTGAGGTCGACCGAGCGCAGCCTCGGGAAGCCGGGCCGCCCCCGGCTCATACGCTCGCAGGCTCCGCTAAATCGCCGGGTGCGGCCCGGCTTCCCGAGGCCCGTTCCACCGAGCCTGTCCCCCTGAGCGCGCCACCCCTCCTTACTCCCTCTCCCGCTTGCGGGAGAGGGTCGGGGTGAGGGCCAGCGGCGGTGGCAGTACTGAAACCCTCTTAAGCATTTATGCGATACCCGAAGCGGCAAGGACCTGCCCTACAATTGACGTTTACGTAAACGTAAGACGAATCATCCAGCGGATGCCCGGAGAGGCGGCCGCGGAGGTGGTCGAGGAGACAAACCCATGAGCCTGCCCGGTCTGAATTTCCATCTCGGCGAGGACATCGACGCCCTGCGCGATGCGGTGCGCGAGTTCGCCCAAGCCGAGATCGCCCCCGCGCCGCGGAGATCGATCGCAGCGACCAGTTCCCGATGGACCTGTGGCGCAAGATGGGCGACGTCGGTGTCCTGGGCATCACCGTGCCCGAGGAATACGGCGGCGCCGCGATGGGCTATCTGGCCCACATGGTGGCCATGGAGGAGATCAGCCGCGCCAGCGCCTCGGTGGGCCTGAGCTACGGCGCCCACTCCAACCTGTGCGTCAACCAGATCAAGCGCAACGGCACCGACGCGCAGAAGCAGAAGTACCTGCCCAAGCTGATCTCCGGCGAACACGTCGGCGCGCTGGCGATGAGCGAACCCGGCGCCGGCTCCGACGTCGTGTCGATGAAGCTGCGCGCCGAGGACAAGGGCGGCTACTACGTCCTCAACGGCAACAAGATGTGGATCACCAACGGGCCCGACGCGGACACGCTGGTCGTCTACGCCAAGACCGAGCCGGAACTCGGCGCCCGCGGCATGACCGCCTTCCTGATCGAGAAGGGCATGAAGGGCTTCTCGATCGCGCAGAAGCTGGACAAGCTCGGCATGCGCGGCAGCCACACCGGCGAGCTGGTGTTCCAGGACGTCGAGGTCCCGGCCGAGAACGTGCTGGGCCAGGTCGGCGGCGGCACCAAGGTGCTGATGTCGGGCCTGGACTACGAGCGCGCCGTGCTGGCCGCCGGTCCGATCGGGATCATGCAGGCGGTGATGGACAACGTCGTCCCCTACATCCACGACCGCAAGCAGTTCGGCCAGTCGATCGGCGAGTTCCAGCTGATCCAGGGCAAGGTCGCCGACATGTACACCGTGCTGCAGGCCGCCCGCGCGTTCTGCTACACGGTGGGCAAGAACCTCGACGCCCTCGACGGCGCCCACGTCCGCCAGGTGCGCAAGGACTGCGCGTCCGTCATCCTCTGGTGTGCCGAGAAGGCCACGTGGATGGCCGGCGAAGGCATCCAGATCTTCGGCGGCAACGGCTACATCAACGAGTACCCGCTGGGCCGCCTCTGGCGTGACGCGAAGCTCTACGAAATCGGCGCGGGCACGTCCGAGATCCGGCGCATGCTGATCGGCCGCGAGCTCTTCGCCGAAACGATGTGAGCCACTGATCGCCCTGCGGCGCCCCCGCAGGGGGCGCCCCTTCAAGCGGCACCCGTGGCGCTGGCTTCGCCAGGCCACCGGGTGCGCCCCTTGAGGGGGCCGGCGTAAGCCGGTAGGGGTGGGAGAATCCACGTCCATGAGCACGACGAACGAACTGCAAGACCTGCTGGACAACAACAAGCGCTGGGCCACCGCGACTGAGGAACAGTCGCCCGGCTTCTTCTCGCGCTTGCTGAAGCAGCAGACGCCGCAATACCTCTGGATCGGCTGCGCCGACAGCCGCGTCCCCGCCAACGAGCTGGTGGACCTGCTGCCGGGCGAGCTCTTCGTCCACCGCAACGTCGCCAACGTCGTGGTCCATTCGGACCTGAACTGTCTGTCGGTGATGCAGTTCGCCGTGGACCAGCTGAAGGTCCAGCACATCATCATCGTCGGCCACAGCAACTGCGGCGGCGTGCGCGCCGCGCTGGAAGACCTGCGCGTCGGCCTGGTGGACAACTGGCTGCGTCACGTCCAGGACGTGCGCAACCACCATCAGGAATGGCTGGACCAGGTGGTCCCGGACCAGCGTGCCAATGCGCTGTGCGAGCTGAACGTGCTGGAGCAGGCCCGCAACGCCTGCCAGACCACCGTCGTCCAGGACGCCTGGGCGCGCGGCCAGGAAGTCGCCGTGCACGGCTGGGTCTACGGCCTGCACAACGGCCTGCTGAAGGACCTGAGCATCACCGTCGGCAAGGCCGAGGACGTCGGCCCCGCCTACCGCAGCGCGCTCGAGGCGCTGCACCGCCGCTACGAGGCGGCGATGGGCCGCTGAGCCCGCGCGGCCACCGAGCGGATAACAGCGGTCACGACCGGGACGGAGCGAGGCGCCATGTTCCCCCACGAGCTCAACGATCCGCGCGCCTTCGAGATCGCCCAGGCGATGCTCGAAGGCTTCGACAAGCACTACCGCCTGTTCCGCGCCGCGTCCGCGACCGCGAAGCAGCGCTTCGAGCAGGCCGACTGGCATGGCCAGCAGTTCGCGCAGCGCGAGCGCATCGAGTTCTACGACCTGCGCGTCGACGAGGCCGTCCTCGAGCTGGAAGAACGCTTCAAGACCAGCGCGCTGCCCAGCGAGGTCTGGCAGCAGGTCAAGCTGCATTACATCGGGCTGCTGACCAAGCACCTGCGGCCGGAGCTCGCCGAGACCTTCTTCAACTCGGTCACGACGCGCATCCTCCACCACAGCTACTTTCACAACGAGTTCATCTTCGTCAGGCCGGCGATCTCCACCGAGTTCATCGAGAACGAGGAGCCCGCCGCCCAGCCGACCTACCGCTGCTACTACCCCTCGCAGGACACGCTGCGCGACACCTTCATGCGCATCGTCTGGAACTTCCAGCTGGCGCTGGAGTTCGAGGATCTCGGCCGCGACATCGACCTGGTGCTGAAGGCCGTGGGCGAAGAACTGGGGGCCTTCCGTTGGCGGACGAATTTCCAGGTGCAGGTGCTGTCCTCGCTGTTTTTCCGGAACAAGGGCGCCTACATCGTCGGCAAGATCGTCAACGGCTTCACCGAGACGCCGTTCGCGCTGCCGATCCTGCACAAGGAGGCGAACGACGGTGAGATCGATCGGACGGCCGAGCGCCAGCTCTACATCGACGCCGCGCTTTTCGGCGAGGACGAGCTGCAGATGCTGTTCAGCTTCGCGCGGGCCTACTTCCTCGTCGACATGGAAGTCCCCAGCGCCTACGTGCAGTTCCTGCGCTCGCTGATGCCGCGCAAGCCGCGCTCGGAGATCTACGCGACGCTGGGGCTGCAGAAGCAGGGCAAGAACCTCTTCTACCGGGACTTCCTCAACCACCTGCGCCACAGCAGCGACAAGTTCCGCATCGCGCCCGGCATCAAGGGCATGGTGATGCTGGTCTTCGACCTGCCGTCCTACCCGTTCGTGTTCAAGGTCATCAAGGACTTCTACCCGCCGCAGAAGGACACGACGCGCGAGCAGATCCAGTCCAAGTACCTGCTGGTGAAGCAGCACGACCGCGTCGGGCGCATGGCCGACACGCTGGAGTACACGCGGGTCGCGTTCCCGCGCCACCGCTTCGAGGACGAGCTGGTCGCCGAACTGAAGCACTTCTGCCCCTCGCTGCTGGAGGAGACCGGCGACGACCTGGTCATCAAGCACCTCTACATCGAGCGCCGCATGGTGCCGCTCAACATCTACCTGCAGGAAGCCTCGCCGGCGCAGCTGGCGCATGCGGTGGTTGAGTACGGCAACGCGATCAAGGACCTGGTGGCGGCCAACATCTTCCCCGGCGACATGCTGTGGAAGAACTTCGGCGTCACGCGCCACGGCAAGGTCGTGTTCTATGACTACGACGAGATCGAGTACCTGACCGACTGCAACTTCCGCAAGGTGCCCGAGGCCCGCAACGAGGAAGAGGAGATGTCGGGCGAGGTCTGGTACGCGGTGAACAGGCTCGACGTGTTCCCCGAGACCTTCGGGCCCTTCCTGCTCGGTCATCCGGGCGTGCGCGACGTCTTCATGGCGCACCACGCCGACCTGCTCGATCCCGCGTTCTGGCAGACCCACAAGGAACGCATCCTGGCGGGGCACGTCGAGGACGTGTTCCCGTACGACCCGCACAAGCGCTTCCACGTCCGCGACGTCGCGCCGGCCCTGAAGGTGCCGGAGCCGCAGGACCGCGAGCTCCCCATTCATTGACGTACACACTGATTTCTCAGAAGGAGGCTTTCATGTCCGATTCCATCGTCATCGTTTCCGCCGCCCGCACGCCGATCGGCGGCCTGCTGGGCGACTTCGCCGGCCTGGCCGCGTGGGAGCTGGGCGCCGTCGCCATCAAGGCGGCCGTCGAGCGCGCCGGCATCCCGACCGACGCGATCGAGGAAGCCTTCCTCGGCAACTGCCTGATGGCCGGCCAGGGCCAGGCCCCGGCGCGCCAGGCCGTGCTGAAGGCCGGCCTGCCGCAATCCGTGGGCGCGGTGACGCTGTCCAAGATGTGCGGCGCTGGCATGCGCGCGACGATGTTCGCGCATGACACGCTGAAGGCCGAGAGCGCCGACATCCTGGTCGCCGGCGGCATGGAGTCCATGACCAACGCGCCGCACCTGATGTTCGCGCGCAAGGGCGTGAAGTACGGCGCCGCGCAGATGTATGACCACATGGCGCTGGACGGCCTGGAAGACGCGTACGAGCGCGGCAAGGCCATGGGCGTCTTCGCCGAGCAGTGCGTCGACAAGTACGCGTTCACGCGCGAGGCGCAGGACCAGTTCGCGATCTCGTCGACGGAGCGCGCCAAGCGCGCTAACGAGGACGGCAGCTTCGCGTGGGAGATCGCGCCGGTGACCATCGCCGGCCGGGGCGGCGACACCGTGATCTCGCGCGACGAGCAGCCCTTCAAGGCCAAGCTCGACAAGATCCCGACGCTGAAGCCGGCGTTCAAGAAGGACGGCTCGATCACGGCGGCGACCTCGTCGTCGATCTCCGACGGCGCCGCCGCGATGGTGCTGATGCGCGAATCCACCGCGAAGAAGCTGGGCGTGACGCCGATCGCGCGCATCGTCGGCACCGCGGTGCACGCCAACGCGCCGGAGTGGTTCACGACCGCGCCGGTCGGCGCGATCCAGAAGCTGCTGGCCAAGAACCAGTGGGACGCGAAGAGCGTCGACCTGTGGGAAGTCAACGAGGCCTTCGCCGCGGTGACCATGGCGGCGATGGCCGAGTTCAAGCTGCCGCACGAGATCGTCAACGTCAACGGCGGCGCCGTGGCGCTGGGTCACCCGATCGGCGCGTCGGGCGCCCGCATCCTCGTCACGCTGCTGGGCGCGCTGAAGCATCGGAACCTGAAGCGCGGCGTCGCGGCGCTGTGCATCGGCGGCGGCGAAGCCACCGCCGTCGGCGTCGAGCTGATCTGAGGACGGACCGGATGACGCAAGTTCTCATCATCGGCGCCTCGCGGGGCATCGGCCTAGAGCTCGTGAAGCAGCACCGCGACCGCGGCGACACCGTCGTCGCCACGGCACGCGACGACGCCAGCCTCGAGAAGCTGAAGGCGCTCGGCGCGACGGCGATCAAGCTCGAGGTGTCCGACGTGGTCAGCATCGCCGGCCTGGCCTGGCAGCTCGACGGCTACCAGTTCAACCGCGTCCTGTACGTCGCCGGCGTCTACGGCCCGAAGACGATCGGCCTGCAGCCGCCGAGCGCGGCCGACTTCGACGCGGTCATGCACACCAACGTGCTGGGCCCGATGCGCGTGCTGCCGCAGCTGCTGGATGCGCTCGCGCCGGACGCGCGCATCGGCATCCTGTCCTCGCGGATGGGATCGATGACGCTGCGCGCGAACTCGGCGGGCTGGGTCTACCGCGCGTCGAAGGCGGCAGTGAACTCGGTGATGAAGGACCTGTCGCTGACGCTCGACGGCCGCGCGATCTGCGTCAGCCTGCACCCGGGCTGGGTCAAGACCGACATGGGCGGCCAGGAGGCCGACATCGACGTCGCCACCAGCGCCTCCAGTCTGCGCGCGGTGCTCGACGGACTGAAGGCGGGTGACAACGGCGCGTTCTTCAATTACGACGGCAGTCCGTTGCCCTGGTGAAGCCATGATCCTTTCCGAAGACCACCGCGCCGTGCAGGACGCCGTCCGCGCCTACGTGCAAGACCAGATCGCGCCGAAGGCGGCCGCGTGGGACAAGTCCCACCAGTTCCCCGCCGAGGAGCTCAAGGGCCTGGCCGCGCTGGGCTGCTACGGCGTGGCCGTTCCGACCGAGTACGACGGCGCGGGCCTGGACTACCTGGCGCTGGCGATCATCCTGGAGGAGATCGGCGCCGGCGACGGCGCGACCTCCACGGTCGTCAGCGTCAACAACTGTCCCGTGTGCAGCATCCTGATGGCCTTCGGCAACGAGGACCAGAAGCAGCGCTTCCTCAAGCCGCTGGCGCGCGGCGACATGCTGGGCGCGTTCTGCCTGACCGAGCCGCACGTCGGCTCCGAAGCCGGCGGCCTGAAGACGACGGCCGTCCTCGACGGCGACGCTTACGTCCTCAACGGCGTCAAGCAGTTCATCACCAGCGGCAAGAACGGCGACGTCGCCATCGTGATGGCAGTGACCGACAAGGCGGCCGGCAAGAAGGGCATCTCGGCCTTCCTGATCCCGACGTCCACGCCCGGCTACGTCGTGGCGCGCATCGAGGACAAGATGGGCCAGCACGCCAGCGACACGGCGCAGATCCTGTTCGAGCACTGCCGCGTGCCCGTCGCCAACCGGATCGGCGAGGAGGGGCAGGGGCTCAAGATTGCGCTGTCGGGGCTGGAAGGCGGCCGCATCGGCATCGCGTCGCAATCGGTGGGCATGGCGCGCGCGGCCTTCGAGGCGGCGCTGCGCTACAGCAAGGAGCGGGTCGCCTTCGGCGTGCCGATCTTCGAGCACCAGGCCATGCAGCACAAGCTCGCCGACATGGCCACGCAGATCGAGGCCGCGCGACAGCTGATCTGGCACGCCGCGGCGCTGAAGGACGCCGGCCAGCCCTGCCTGAAGGAGGCGGCGATGGCCAAGCTCTTCGCCAGCGAGATGGCGGAGCGGGTCTGCTCCGCCGCGATCCAGATCCATGGCGGTTACGGCTACGTCAGCGATTTCCCGGTGGAACGGATCTATCGCGACGTCCGCGTGACGCAGATCTACGAAGGCACGTCCGAGGTGCAGAAGATCCTGATCGGACGCGCGCTCGTCTGAGCCGGCCGGCCGATCCGCGCGGATCGGCCGCTCGGCGGGTCACTCGCTTTCCTGGATCACGCGATCGTTCAGCGCCTGCACCGGCCGGGCATTCCTGCCGACCAGCTTGCGGAAGGCGTCGATCTGCCGCGACGACAGCGTCACCGGCTCCTTCAGCACCATCCAGTGCACGCCTTCCGAGCAGGGCGGCGTGGTCAGCGAACCGGCGAAGTCGTAGTAGCCCAACGACTTCGGCAGCAGCGACGCCAGATCCAGCTGCAGCTCGTCCACGGTGATCTTCTCGCCGACGCGCGGCAGGTGCTGGAACACCGATTCCCAGGCCGCATTCGAGCGTCCCGCGCGGATCAGCACCGCCACCACGCCGAGTTCGCCCGCCGCGTTCTTGTGGACGAAGTGCGCCACCATCGGCAACGACTTGCCCTTGATGTGTTCCTCGCTCGGCGTGTGGAAGTGGAACTGCAGCAGTTCGTAGGTCTGGCCGCCGACCTCCAGCGTGTGGCCGGCCGGCAGGTTCACCTGCACCGTGTGGCCGTTGTTCCAGATCGTCGGCGCGGCGCTGCCGTAATGGAAGGCGAGGGCGGGCAACGCCGCCTTCACCGTCTTGACGATGTTGATCGGGCTCTGCTGATGGCCCGATGCGCATTCGGCGAACGAGGGGTCGATCTCGCTCCAATGCGCCGCGCCCTTCTCACCGGTGTATTCCCAATGCGACGCGGCGGTTGCGGGCAAGGTGCAGGACAGGAGACCGGCCGACAGGACGGCGAACAGGGCGCGTGAGTGAAGAGTCATGAGGAGGTCGAGCGGGCTGATGGAGAGGAACGGCCGAGGACCGCACCCGACAGGCGCCATCCGGCCGGCGGCAGGGTAGCGTTCGTGGCGTGATCAAAACGTTAAGAACTCGTGGGGCGGAGAGGCTTCGTGACGAACATTCGTCCGCAGACGCGAAGCCTCCGCCTCCTTGACTCCCGCAGCCGGGGGCTCAGCGTTTTCCCGCCCCTCTTAGGTCGGCTTGTCCCCGCACGCACCGCCAAGTAAATTCCTGCGCCGATGGCGACAAGACCTGACCCCGATGCGGGGATCGGGCACCGCCATCGATCAGGGAGAAATTCATGTTGTCGACGATCCGGCGGCGTCTGCCCGCCATGGGACATCCGCTCGCACCGGTCCTGGTGCTGATGGGTTCGGTGGTGTTGACGGGATGCGGGGGCGCCGTGCAGGACGTCCTGACCGACACCCGGGACCTGTACCAGCTCGACAAGGGCAATGCCGACTGCACGGTCGACCAGCCGATGGGGACTTGCCAGGACGTCAAGATCCTGGCGTCGAAGCGGCACACCTTCAGCAGCGACTTCCGCCCGCAATGGGTGGAGAAGCCGGACAAGGCCGACGCAAGCCGCGTCATCGACCATGTCTACCGGGACCCGCTGCCCAATGGCGACATGCAGCTGAGCGTCGGTTTCAACGCGAGGTTCAGGCCGGGCGTGTACACCGGCACCATCGAGTTGTCCACGCTCAACCTGGACCCGTTCACCGATTGGGTGCCGACGAAGATCCGTTACCGCCTGGAGGTCGGCAGCGGCGGCACCACGAACCTGACGACCCTGCCCGCGGTGATTGCGGGAGCGGGCGACTGGGCCAGCTTCGGTGGCAACGGCGCGCGCACCGGCTACGTGCCGGTGTCGCTGGACGCGACGAAGTTCAATGCGCGCTGGACCCGTTGGGTCCTCAGCGCTGGAACCGTGTTCGGAGAAGGGCTTCAACTGGGGCAGGGGCTGATCGCGGTGCCCGACCTGGTCACCGGCGGCGGCGCCGTGACCAGCAACGCGACGGTGATGTCGCTGAAGGACGGTACCGACCTGTGGCAGGGCTTGCTGCCAGAGAACCCGACCCAGGTGGTCGGACAGGGCACCCGGTTGTACTGGGGCGCCGCGAGCGGTCGGGTGATGGTGACGTCGACGACCGCGGCGACGGTGCTCGGCGACCACACATCCAAGGGCAACACGCCGGTGGCGCCTGGCTGGACCTTCGCGGGCGGACGGCTGCTGATGCCGACGGATCCGGAAGTGAACTACCTGTCCGCGCTCGACGTGGCGGACATCAAGACGCCGGTGTGGACGACGACCTTGTCCGACCGGATCACGGGCGTCAACTTCACCGCGTGGGGCGCGACCGCCGATGCGAACGCCGGTCTGGCCTATGTGAGCGCGGGCGGCGTGTACCGGGCGCTGCGCCTGAGCGACGGCACCATCCAGGCGGAGGCGCAGGTGCCGACGCGCGAGAACCTGGGCATCGGACAGGTCTCGACCTTCCAGGCGCCGGTGCTGGCGGACGACGGCGTGAGCACCATCCTGCTGAGCCATCGTGACCTGACGCGGGGGAGCATCGAGCAGAACCACCTGACGGTCGTGGATCGCGCCAGCGGGGGCAGCGCTGGGACGTGTCGGGCCAGTTCATGGACCACCCGGTGACGGCGCGCGGCGTGGTGTACGTCTCCAACCAGCTCACCAAGGCGGTGGAGGCGCGCAGCCTCGCCGACGGTTCGCTGCTGTGGACCTGGGCCATGCCGGCGGCCGACAGCTACTGGCAGCGGCAGATGGTCCTGACCGACACCCACCTGTTCGTGTCGACCGACAAGCAGACGGTCGCGATCGATCTGGCGACGCGCACCGAGGCGTGGCAGACGCCGGTGGGCGGCTGGCTCGGCCTCACACCGGAAGGCGTGCTGGTGGTGTTCTCGTCGGTCGGCGGCATCAACCAGATGTCGGCGGTGAGGACCTTCAATCTGCGTTGAGCGCCTGGATTCATTCCTCGTCGATGTTCAGCCCGGATTGCCACAGCGGCAGGGCAGCATCGAACATCGACGGCGCGCTTCCCAGCGCTTTCGGATCCCGGGCCAGCTTGATCCAGGTCAAGGTGTCATGGTGGCTGCCCGGCAGCAGGTCGCGGCTGCGTTCCTGCATCAGCCACGCATGCAGCGCGGCGTACTGGTCGGGGTGGCGCTGCGCGGTCCAGCCCAGGCCGACGAGGTCGCCGTAGCCTTCCTCGCGTCGCGCGGATTTCATCGACAGGTAGGCGCGCTGCAGGTCCGGGCTCAGGCCGTCCGGCACCGGCGTGGCCGAGAAGCCCGCCGGCAGGTTGAACCAGGCGCCGTCCAGATAGCGGCGGCAATGACCCAGTTCATGCGCCGCCATCAGCTCGAGCGCGCTGTCTTCCAGGCCCGCCGGGAGGCGTTGCATCGTGGCTTCGCCCTCGGGGTTGCCGCGCAGGCTGAGCACCAGCTTGCAGCGGCCGTCCTTGAAGCCCAGGGCCAGCGGTGCCGCCTCCGGCGCGTCCTGCGGCTGGACGACGACGTCGACCGGCATGCCCGAGGTCCTGGCGTGCTGGAGCACCGGCGTCATGTCCGCGATCCAGCGCTGTTCCAACGGCGTCAGGCCGGCGGCATGGGCGGTCGTCGAGGCGACGGTGAGGGCGGCGGCGAGCGCGGCAAGCGCGGCGAAAGACTTCTTCATCACGGCTCGGGTCCTGCGGGCAAGAAAGCAGAACACCGATGGTGAAGGGACGGGCGACGCTTGTGGGCGCCCGGTTCCGCGTGCGGGCCGGGGTCGCGTGACAGGCTGCCGCTTGGACGCGGCGAGTTGTAAACCGGAGGAGCAGGGGGCGCGGAGGGGCCGGGCGCTCAGCCCAGCGCCGTGTCCAGCACCATCATCAGCGCGAAGCCGAGCATCAGTCCCTGCGTCGCCCAGCGCTCATGGCCCTTGCGGTGAGACTCGGGAATGATCTCGTGGCTGATGACGAACAGCATCGCGCCCGCCGCGAAACCCAGGCCCCATGGCAGCAGCAGCGGCCAGGCGGACACGACCCACGCGCCCAGCACCGCGCCCACGGGTTCCACCAACCCGGAGGCCGCGCCCAGCAGCAGCGCCTTGCGCCGCGAGTAGCCCACCGCCATCAGCGCCACGGCGATGACGAAGCCCTCGGGCAGGTCCTGGATCGCGATGGCCAGGCTCAGGCTGGCCGCCGCGACCGGATCGTTGGCCGCGAAGGCCACGCCGATCGCCAGGCCCTCCGGCAGGTTGTGCAGCGTGACCGCGATCACGAACAGCGTCGTGCGCCGCAGCCGCGTCGGATCCATGCCCTCGCGGCCCTTGATGAAATGCTCGTGGGGCAGCCAGCGGTCGAGCGCCATCAGCGCCCAAGCGCCGAGCAGCACCGCCAGCGCGACCTGCGTCGCGGCGCCGGTCGGCGTCGAGTGGGCGCGCGCGGCCTCCAGGCCGGGAATGATCAGCGAGAACGAGCAGGCCGCCAGCATCACGCCCGCGCCGAAGCCCATCAGCGCGTCCTGCGCGCGCGCCGACAGGCTGCGCGTGCCCAGGGCGGGCAGCGTGCCGAAGGCCGTCGCCGCCGCGGCGAGCAAGCCCGCCTGCAGCGCCATCGCGATCACCGAGCCGTGGCCGACGCCGCCGGACGGCCGGATCCATGTCCATCCCTGCTGCAGCAACAGCGCGGCGCCGATCAGCAGGATCGCGACACCGAAGGCCTGACGCAGCCGATGCCGGCGCGCCAAGGTCCTGTCGTGGCGGGGGATCGCGTCAGAGTCCGCCATCGGTCAGCTTCGCGGGATCCAGCATCTGCTGGAGGGTGGCGCGATCGAAGTCGGTCATCTCCTCGGCAACGTCGAGGATGGGACGCTTCTCCGCATAGGCGCGCTTGGCGATCGCGGCGGCCTTCAGGTAGCCGATCTCGCGGTTCAGCGCGGTGACCAGGATCGGATTGCGCGCCAGCGCGTGCTGCAGTCCGTCCTTGTTGACCTTGAAGTCGCGGATCGCCTGCTCGGCCAGCGCCTTGGCCGCCGCCGACAGCAACGCCAGGCTGTCCAGCAGGTTGGTCGCGATCAGCGGCAGCATCACGTTGAGCTGGAAGTTGCCCGACTGGCCCGCGATCGTGATGGCCGTGTCATGGCCGATGACCTGGGCGCAGACCATCGTGACCGCTTCGGGGATCACCGGATTCACCTTGCCCGGCATGATCGACGAGCCGGGCTGCAGCGCATGCAGCTCGATCTCCGCCAGGCCGGCCAGCGGGCCCGAGTTCATCCAGCGCAGGTCGTTGGCGATCTTCATCAGCGAGACCGCCAGACCCTTCAGCGCACCCGACAGCGCCACCGCCGTGTCCTGCGCCGACAGCGCGGCGAAGAAGTCCGGCGCCGGGCGGAAGCTCAGGCCGGTCAGCTTGGAGAGTTCCTCGGCGAAACGCTGCGCGAAATCCGGATGCGCGTTGATGCCGGTGCCCACCGCCGTGCCGCCCTGCGCCAGCTCGCACACCGACGGCAGCAGCGCGCGCAACTGCGCGCGGCGCGCCTCGATCTGCGCGCACCAGCCGCCCAGCTCCTGGCCCAGGCGCAGCGGCATCGCATCCATCAGGTGGGTGCGGCCGGTCTTCACGTGGTGGCCGTCGCTCTGGATCTTGTCCTGCAGCGTCTGGACCAGCAGGTCCAGCGCCGGCAGCAACTCGCCCTGCAGCGCCTGCGCGGCGCTGATGTGCAGCACCGTCGGGATGGAGTCGTTGCTGCTCTGGCCGGCGTTGACGTGGTCGTTGGCGTTGACCGTGACCGGGTTCGCCGCGCCGCTGCCGATCAACCGCGTGGCGACGGTGGCGATCACCTCGTTGGCGTTCATGTTCGAGCTGGTGCCCGAGCCGGTCTGGAAGATCTCCACCGGGAAGTGGCTCATCAGCGCCGGGTCCTGCAGCAGCTGCGTGGCGGCGCGGTCGATGGCGTGGCCGATGTCGGCCGGCACCTGCTCCAGCGCGATGTTGGCGCGCGCCGCGGCCGCCTTCTGCAGCACCAGCGCGCGCACGAAGCGCTCGGGCATGGGCTGGCGGCTGATGGCGAAGTTCTCGACCGCGCGCTGGGTCTGCGCGCCGTAGAGCGCGTCGACGGGCACGGCGACTTCGCCCATGGAGTCGCGTTCGATGCGGGTCGCCTTGGTGGCCTTGGTCATGGGGATGCTTCTTTCCTGGTCATTCCTGGAGGGGGCTGCGGCTCAGACGCCAATGGAAGCGCTGCAGGCGCGCGACGAGGGCGGCGTCGCCCTGGGCGTCGGCCAGCCGGTGCAGCGCCGCCAGCGGACGGTTGAGCTGATCCAGGCAGGCACATCGCCAATGCCAGGGTAGCAGCGTGTTGTGAGCGGCGCCGTACAGCAGCCGGAGGGCCTGCTCGTGAGCGGGGATCGCCGCGAGGACGCCGGCGTCCACCAGCTGCTCCAGCGCCAGCTGGTGCTGCCGCAGCAGCGCCGGTTCGTCGGGCGCGAGGCCGCAGGTGATCTTCAGCGCCATCCAGCGCAGGCATTCGACGCCCGGATGATCGGCGGCGGCGCATCCCCCGTCGACCGCCATCGGAGCGGCACGCAACTCCCCCGCGGGAGGGAGACCCAGAGCGGCGGGGGCACGGACGGACCCCGGGGAACGGGCAGGCGGGACGGCAGCAAGGGCATGGCGGCTCCTGACGATCGAGGCGTGAACCGGAAGGACCGGCGGACACGGGCTGGCAGGAACGCTTGCTGTGGTGGGAACGGGAAGGGGGTCCGGCAAGGACCGCGCCTGATGCGGCAGACAGGCAAAAGAAAAGAGAGGTCGAGCCGCGAAACGATGCCGATCGGATCGCGGCGCAACCTCTCTGCAATTTGCATTGGTCGCGCGGGGTCGGAACCCGCAGGAGTCTTCTCGTTTGCGGATCATCCTAGATGAGAATTGCTCTCATCTGCAAGCCAGTGTCTGCAAGCGCTTGCAATGCCTGGGGGCTTTGCGCGAAGTCCGGTCAGACCAGCCGAAGGTCCTTGGGCCGCACGCCGGGAAAGACGCGGGCCAGCGCGTCGTTGGAGAGTCCGAACTGGCGCTGCCACAGGCCGCCCAGCACGGCGCGGTAGTCGTTGAGCACCGGGTAGTCGCGGTTCTGGAACAGCGTCGACGCGGTCAGGGCGATCTGGTCGCCGGCCACCGGGCCGCCGGCGGCGAGGTTGCCGCCCAGCAGCCAGTACACGCTGCCGTGACCGTGGTCGGTGCCGCGGTTGCCGTTCTCGCGGAAGGTGCGGCCGAATTCGCTGATCACCATCACCGTGGTCTGGCGCCAGAGATCGGGGCCGAGTTCATCCGCGATGGCAGCGAGGCCGCGGCCGAGTTCCTCGAAGCGGTTGGCCAGCTGGCCGGTCGCGCCGCCCTGGTTGACGTGGGTGTCCCAGCCGCCGACGTCGATGAAGCCCAGGCTGAAGCGGCCGCGCATCAGCGTCGCGATGCGGCGCGCCTCCAGCTCGAAGCCCTTGGCGGGAATCGCGTTGCGACCGGCGGCGTCGGTCATCGTCTTCATGCGGTCGGGGGACAGGTCGCGCGCCAGCTCCTCGCGCAGCGCGAGCCCTTCCTCGACCGAGGCACCCAGGCGCTGGCCCTGGTACATGCTCGCAATCAACGCGCGGTTCTTCGCGTCGACGGCAGGGCGCGCGGTCTCGCGCAGGCCGGCGTTGGCGATGCGGACCGGTCCACGGAAAGCGATCGGCAACTGGTCCGTGAACGACAGCGCCTGCTGCGCGTCGAGCTCCGCCGCCAGACGGTTCAGGAAACCGGAGTTGTAGTCGCGCGAGCCACCGACCGGCTGACCCAGTTCGATGCTGTCCTGCGTCTCGAAATGACTGCGCGACAGATCCTCCGTCCCGGCGAAGGGAATGAACCGCACCTGTCCCGCCTGCGCCAGCGGGAACACGCTGTTGCGCAGGGCAGGGTGCAAGCCCCAGTCGGCATTCAGCGCAAGCGCCGAGGCCGCGTCGGCCGGCGACGGTCTCGCGATCGCGATGCGCGGGCGCTGCTCGTAGTAGAAGCTGCTGCCCGTGGGGATCAGCAGGTTCGTGGCGTCGTAGCCGCCGCGCAGGAAGACCAGCAGGAATCTGGGGCGAGCTCCTCCTTGGACCTCGCCCGAAGCCGCAGACGCCGGCCCCCTCGGCGCTCACAGTCTTCCCTGCGGTCAGGGTTCGCGCCGAGGGGGCCCGGCGTCTGCGGCTTCTCGGGGCATTGCACGGCGGTGCTGGCGAAGAGGCGGGCGCTGGAGATCGACAACGAGGTCGCCGTCAATGCGCGAAGAAGATGACGTCGGTCCATGGTCGGGCGTCCGTGTCAGCGATACATGAAGTCAGGACTGGAGAGCCACAGCGTCAGCCATTGCTGGGGCGTCGTGGTCTGCGCGAGCGCTGTGCGCGTCGCCGGTGCGAGCGTCGGTTCGACGCGCAGGCGCAGCGGCTGCAGGTCCGGCAGCGGCACCGGCGTGTTCGTGCCCTCCGGCCGGTACAGCGCCACCGCGCCACCGCCGATCTGGCGCGCGACCTCGAATCTCAGCGTCATCTGCCCCGGACTGTTCCAGGCATCCGCCGTCAGCGGATAACCGTCCGGCGTCTGCTTGTCGTAGAGACCTTGTCCGAGGCGGCGCAGCCAGTTCTGCAACGGCTGCGCGTTCTGCAGCTCACGCTGCTCGAAGCCTGCGCGCAGGCTCGACAGCAGGTACACGTGCGGGTCCTTGAACCGCGGTGTCTCGGCTGAGGCGAACTGCGGCGCGTACAGCATCGGGCGCAGCGTCGCGGCCAGATCGCCCTTCGTTCTCAGGAAGGCGGCCGCCATCGCGTCGATCACGTCCCGCGGCGGCTGCTCGCCGAGAAAGAACACCGCCAGCTTGCCGCAGACGAAACGCGCCGTCGCCGGCTGCGCGACCAGCAGGTCCAGCACCTCGTCGAGTTCATCGGCGCCGCGGCCCTTGATCGTGCGGCCCAGCAGCTGCTTGTCGCCGAAGTCGTGCCGGCCCGGGTGGAACTCGAACAGGCCGTCGCGTTTGTAGAGCGCCTCGAAGCGCGGCGCGACCTTCGCCGGCTCCGGATCGACGCGCACGCCGAAACCTGTCAGCACGCGCGCGAGCTCCTGCACGTCGCGCTGCGAGTAGCCGCCGTCGACGCCCAGGGTGTGGAGCTCCAGCAGTTCTCGCGCGTAGTTCTCGTTGATCGCGCGGACGGCGTTCTGATCGTTGTCGAGGTAACGCAGCATCGCCGGATGTCGCGCGACCGCGCCGAGCATCGTGCGGAACGATCCCAGCGCATGCGGACGCAGCGCGCGGTCCTGGTAGTCGGCCAGCATCAGCCGGATGTCGCGCTTGCCCTGGTGCACGTTGAAGTGGTTGAACCAGAACCAGGACAGTTGTTCCAGCAGCTGCTGCTCGGCATAGAGCTCGCGCAGCAGCTGGCGCTCGCCGGTCTCGCGCGCGGCCAGCCCTTGCGCGTCCTGATAGGCCTTGCGCGCGGCGACACGTTCCTCTTCGGTCGCAACCTTGTTGTCGCCGTTGCGCCGGAAGGACTCCGCCGCCCACACGCGCGACGGCAGCGTGCCTTGGCTGATGCCCATGGCATCGATGCGGGCCTGGACCGGCGCGGGCATTTTCGCGCCAGCGTCGGCGCGGAGCTGGCGCTCGACATAGGGACCCCAGCCGAGGCGTTCGATCTCGCTGAGCTGCGACTGCGTCGCGCCCCAGCCGATGCGGTTGGCCGCGCGCAGGCGCTGCGAGGCATCAATCGGAATATCGGGCGCGGAGGGCAGTCCGCCGCACGCGGCGAGCGCCGCGGACGCCGTCACGCCCAGCAGCAGCGAGCGGCGCCGGAACGTGAGAGTCGGTGCCGGTGCCGTGGACGACGGGAGCGGTGTCGAGGGTGACATGCGACAAGCATGCCGCCCCCGTGTCGGCCGTGTCCAGTGGCCTTTGCGCTACTTCACAGTTGTAGCGCACGGCTCATTCAGAGCTCCGCCACGCCCTTCACACGCTCGGGAGCCTTTGCCAGCGGCACGACGGCGATGGGCGCTTCGACCGCGCGACCGTGGAAGCGGTCCAGCAGATCCTTCCACTGCGCGCGCACGGTGACGACGTTCGCCAGCTTCACGTGGCCGTAGCCGCGGATGCCTTCGGGCAGGCGCGCGAGCTTGATGGCGATGTCCAGCTTCTCGGCGCTCAGGTGCGCCAGCAGCTCGTCGACGAGCGCCTCGTAGTCGCGGACCAGCTGACGCTCGATGCGGCGTTCTTCGGTCTTGCCGAAGATGTCGAGCGCACCGCCGCGCAAGCCCTTGAACTTCGCCAGTGTCTTCAGCGCCTTGAAGGTCCACGAGCCGAGCTCGACCTTCTTCGCGCGGCCGTCGGCGCCCGGCTTGGACAGCAGCGGCGGTGCCATGTGGAAGCTCAGGTGATCCCAGTCCTCGAACTGCGCCTTGAGCGCGGCCTCGAACTTGCCGTCGGTGTACAGGCGGGCGACCTCGTACTCGTCCTTGATGGCGAGCAGCTTGGCGTAGTAGCGCGCGACGGCCTTGGTCAGGCGCAGGCCCTTGCCGGCCGGATCTCCATTTGCGAGCGCGACCTCGGCGGTGCGCACGCGCTGCACCAGCGCCTCGTAGCGCGAGGCGTAGGCGGCGTCCTGGTAGTCGGTCAGGAAGGCCTTGCGGCGCGCGATCAGGCCGGGCTGGCCGTCCTTGTCGTCGAGCTGGTCGAAGTTGAACCACTGCACCGCTGAACCGGATTGCTCGCCGGCCAGACGGCGCAGCGCTTCCGGCGCGGCGATCGCCAGGCGACCCAGCGCGAACGCGGTCTTGTTGTTCTCGACGGCGACGCCGTTCAGCTCGATCGCGCGCATCAGCGCCTCGAAGGACACCGGCACCAGACCGCGCTGCCAGCAGGCGCCCAGCATGATGATGTTGCTGGGCATCGTGTCGCCCATCAGGCGCTTGGCGATGTCCTGCGCGTCGATGCTGGCGAGCAGGTCCTTGCCCTCGCCGACGGCGTGGCGCATCTTCGCGATCAGCGCGTCGGCCTGCAGGCTCGCGTCCGGGTTGCGGACGAAGGCGGCGGTCGGCAGTTCGTGCGTGTTGGCCAGGATCACCGTGCGGCCGGCCTTGATCGTGGCCAACGCGTCGGCGCTCGCGCCCACGACCATGTCGCAGGCCAGCAGCACGTCGGCCTGCTGCGTGTCGATGCGGACCTGGTTGAGCAGGTCCTGCGTCGGCGCCACGCGCACGAAGGACAGCACCGCGCCGCCCTTCTGCGCGAAGCCCATGAAGTCCAGCACCGAGCTCTGCTTGCCTTCCAGGTGTGCGGCCATGGTGACCAGCGCGCCCACCGTCACGACGCCGGTGCCGCCGACGCCGGTGACCAGCATGTCGAAGGGCCCCGTCCACGCCCAGGGCGCGGGCGGGTGGATGGCGGCGATCTCGCGCGCCAGGTCCGCCGGTCCGAAGGCCGCGCCGGCGCGCTTCTTCAGCTTGGCGCCGTGCACCGAGACGAAGCTCGGGCAGAAGCCGTTCACGCAGCTGAAGTCCTTGTTGCAGCTGCTCTGCTCGATCACGCGTTTGCGGCCGAAGTCGGTCTCCACCGGCACGACGGACAGGCAGTTGCTCGCCTGGCCGCAATCGCCGCAGCCTTCGCAGACGGACTCGTTGATGAAGATGCGCTTGTCGGGGTCGGGGAACTCGCCCTTCTTGCGGCGGCGGCGCTTCTCCGCGGCGCAGGTCTGGTCGTAGATCAGCACGGTGACGCCGGCGATCTCGCGCAGCTCGCGCTGCACGGCGTCGAGTTCGGACCGGTCGTGGAAGGTCGTGCCCGCCGGGAAGAGCCCGTGATGGCCCTCGTACTTCTCGATGTCGTCGGAGACCACGACCAGGCGCTTCACGCCTTCGGCCTCCACCTGGCGCGCGATCTGCGGCACCGAGGTCTGGCCGTCGACCGGCTGGCCGCCGGTCATCGCGACCGCGTCGTTGTAGAGGATCTTGTAGGTGATGTTGGCCTTGGCCGCGATGGCCTGCCGGATCGCCAGGTAACCCGAGTGGTAGTAGGTGCCGTCGCCCAGGTTCTGGAAGACATGCTTCTCGGTCGTGAAGCGCGAATGCGCCGCCCAGTCGACGCCTTCGGCGCCCATCTGGATCAGGCCCGAGGTGCCGCGCTCCATCCAGCTGGCCATGAAGTGGCAGCCGATGCCGGCCAGCGCGCGCGAGCCTTCGGGCAGCTTGGTCGAGGTGTTGTGCGGGCAGCCCGAGCAGAAGTAGGGCTGGCGGCGCACCGCGTCGGCGCTGTTGGACAGCAGGCAGGGCGTCAGGAAGTCGACGACCAGATGACGCCGGTCCAGCGCCGGGTTCAGCCGCGCGAGCCAGTCGGCGACGGTCGGCATGATCCGCGATGGGCGCAGCTCGCCGAGCGCGCTCAGCACGGCGGCCCCGTGTTCATCGGACTTGCCGACCACGCGCGGACGTTGCGCGTCGGGCAGGTGGTACAGCAGTTCCTTGATCTGGCGCTCGACGACGGGCGCCTTCTCCTCGATGACCAGCATGTCGGTCAGGCCCTGCGCGAACTCGCGGATGCGCGTCGGCTCCAGCGGGTACACCAGGCCGACCTTGTAGACCCGCACGCCGGCGGCGGCCAGCGCGTTGGGGTCCAGGTCCAGGCGGCGCAGCACTTCCATGAAGTCGTAATGCGCCTTGCCGACGGTCACGATGCCCAGCGACGCGCGCGGGCTGACGACGATGTGCTTGTCGATCGAGTTGACCTTGGCGAAGGCCAGGACGGCGTCGATCTTGTGCGCGAGGCGCGACTCCAGCTCCAGCGACGGCAGGTCGACGGAACGGATGTGGAGGTTGGTCGGCGGCGTGTGGTCGACGGGCAGCTCGAAGTCCATGGGCACCGCGTCGAGGTCGACCGTCATGCCCGACTCGACGACTTCCGAGATCGCCTTGAAGCCGACCCAGGCGCCCGAGAAGCGCGACAGCGCCCAGCCGTAGAGGCCGGACTCGAGGTACTCGGCGACGTTGCCCGGATGCACCAGCGGCATGGACCAGGCCTGCAGCGCGAGGTCGCTCTGGTGCGGCGTCGACGAGGACACGCAGCCGTGGTCGTCGCCGCAGACGACGAGCACGCCGCCCTGCTTCGCGGTGCCGTAGACGTTGCCGTGCTTGAGCGCGTCGCCGGAACGGTCCACGCCCGGGCCCTTGCCGTACCACATCGCGAACACGCCATCGACAGTGCGCTTCGGGTCCAGCGCCACGCGCTGCACGCCCAGGCAGGCGGTGGCTGCGAGGTCCTCGTTGATCGCGGGCAGGAAGTTGACTTCCGCCTTGTCGAGGAACTTCTTCGCCTTCCACAGCTGCTGGTCGACCATGCCCAGCGGGCTGCCGCGGTAGCCGCTGACGAAGCCGGCGGTCTTCAGGCCCTGGCGCTCGTCCTGGGCCTTCTGCATCAGCAGCAGGCGCACGAGGGCCTGGGTGCCGGTCAGGAACACCGGCCCGGCGCTGGCGGCCAGGTTGTCGGAGAGCTGGTACGGGCGCAGGGCCGGCGCGACGGCAAGACTGGCTTCGGTCATGGCTTGTCTCCCCAATGGGGCGAGCCGGCCGGGGAGCGCCGGTCGGCTCGGAGTTCTAGAAGAATGAATGAAGAGATTCTTTCCGAGAAAATGCGAACTTTCTTCCTCCGTTTACTAGAGCGGCGGCATAGATCGACTGGATAATTCTCGGAAAGTGCCAATATGGAGAACGAACGTTTCGATCGGGCGACGCGCTTGATCCTGGAAGCCTTGCAGTCCGACGCGCGCCAGAGCACGCAGCAGCTGGCGGACAAGGTCGGGCTGTCGGCGACGCCGGTCTGGCGCCGGGTCAAGGAGCTCGAGGAGCGCGGCGTGATCAAGCGCCACGTGGCGCTGGTGGATCGGGAGCAACTCGGCCTGTCGATCTGCGTTCTGGCGAACGTCAGCCTCGTGCGTCACACGGAGGGGGCGGTCGACGCTTTCGAGGCGATGGTCGCGGGCAGCCCGGAGATCGTCGAATGCCAGGCCATCACCGGCGAGGCGGACTACGTCATCAAGATCGTCGCGCCGGACATGAAGGCGTACGACCAGTTCCTGCAGAGCAAGGTGTTCCGCGTCCCGGGCGTCGCCAGCGTGCGCAGCAACGTGGTGCTGCGCGAGGTGAAGTACGAGACCGCCTATCCGGTGCCCTGATCCGCACTGCCAGTTCAACGTGCGGGCAGAAACTGCGAGTGGGGCCGGAATGACGCTGGGGGTTCGCGGACGCGACGCCCCCTGCGTCGTGGAGTGCCCGCGCTTGGCGTCGCGAACGACGGCGGCCGTCGCAGTGCGCGTTCTCCTCAATGGGCATCGCGTTTTCCACGTGAGATCCTGACGCCATGTTCTCCGTCTACGGCACTTCCGGAAAGATTCTCACCGGCGGCCTGGAGCAGGTTCGCGACCTGGCTCCGGTGCAGGCGGTGGCGCGCACGCGTGCGGTGGCGCCGATTGCGCGGCAGGGGGATCTGACGCCGTCGACGGTCGTGCTGGCGGGGGTGGGGCAGGGCGCTGGCGGCGGCGTCGGGAGCGGACCGGGATTCGGGCCGTCGGCCTACATGGCGCACGAGGCCCTCGCGGCCTATGCCGGCGACACCACGCGCGTGCCGCTCACGCAGGTGCATCAGCTGATGAGCCGCAAGCTGATCAGCGTGATGTCGGGCTCGTCGCTGCGGCAGGCGATGCGGACGATGTCCCGCGTCGGCGTCGCGCAGGCGCCGGTGCTCGGGGAGCAGGGGAGGTGCGCGGGCTGGTGTCGCGGGGCGATCTCACGCGCGGCCTGGCGGAGGATCTGGAGGAGATGGCGGAGATCATGGTCATCGCCCGGCGGCTGGCCGCGCCGGTGGACGATGTGATGTGGACGCCGGTGCCGGTCGCGCAGTCCGATACACCGCTGCGAGAGGCCGCCCAGTTGATGCTCGACCTGGGCCTGCCCGGCCTGCCCGTGGGCGACGACAACGGCCGGTTGATCGGCTTTCTCTCGCGCAGCGACCTGCTGCGAGGCATGACGCACGAACCGCCGCTGGACCTCTGGTCCTGAAGCGCGCTGCCCCTCGATCCCTCGAGGTCAGTACTTGCGCATCCCGCGGTCGGCTTCTTCCTGCTCGATCGCCTGCAGCGTGCGCCAGTCGGTGCACACGAAGACCCCGTCCTCGACGATGCGGTCCGGCAGCGAGCCGTCGCCGCGGGCGACCTTCCCGTCCTTGCAGATCAGGGTGCCGCGCGCCGTGCCCTGGTCCTGCAGCGCCTTGCCGACGACCATCGAATCCCGTGTGTACAGCGTCAGCATCAGCAGCGCGAACAGCACGCCCAGCATCAAGGCCACGCCGACGACGATGTCGCTGACGTCGCGCAGGGCGGACGGTGGCGTCGGCGCCGCCGCCTGCGCACGAGGCGCGGCGGCGAAGCTGCGGCCGTCGTCCCGCGAGGCGCTCGACGGTGAGCGCGACGTGGACGTCGAACCGGATCGCGTGTTGGCGCGAGACAAGCCGGGCGAAGGACGGGTGGTAGCCATGTTCATGAGACGGATCGCTTTGCCAAAAAGACACCAGCAGGGCGGACCGGGGACTGACGAGACGAAGGCTACAGGGGACCGGCCCCGTCAACTACTTAAATGCGGGGCTCCCACCAAAAATGCACGGGTGAACCCACCCCTTTCCGTTGGTTACAGCAGTTGCAGAACTAAGATTTCTGCACCTCAAAAGAGCGCCTTCCGGGCACTCCAAGCGCCCGAAGCGGCGCAGTGCGCACACCGCGCGAATCCACACGCCGACCCTGCGTCCACCTTCGCGAGCTCGATCCACCATGTCCCACGCCGAAACCCCTCTCACGGCCGCCGCGCATCAGGCGCTGCAGAAGCTGTCGCACGAATTGCCGGATGCCTGCGAGCGTCTGGACTACGTCAAGCGCATGACCGACCAGGCCGCCAACAAGGTGCTGGGCATCGTCGAGTCGGCGCAGGAGGATGCCCAGGCCGTGGCGCGCCAGGGGCATGAGTTGTCGGAATCGCTGCAGCGTCTGGCGGCCTCGCCGGACCTGAGCGTCGAGCGCGCCCGCGCGATGATGCGTCTGTGCGCCGCCTATGCGGCCGGTGCCGCCGGCTTCGCGGACCGGGTGAAGGGCCTGCAGACCGAGATCATGATGGCGCAGGACTTCCAGGACCTGTCCGGCCAGGTGATCAACAAGGTGCTGGGCATGCTTCGCCCCGCTGAGGAGCCGCTGCAGCAGCTGCTGGCCGCGCAGGGGCACGACACGCCGGCGGCCGCCGCGGAAGAGCAGCTCGCCGGCGTGCAGACGCCGGACAAGGCGCTGCAACAGGACGACGTCGACGCGATGCTGGCCGAAATGGGCTTCTGAGCCCGCTTCCAGACGTTCGGCAGGCGTTCGACGAACGCATTCCCGGATCGGTCCCCGTTCAGGACCAGAGCATCGGATCCACCTCGTAGTACCGGCGCAGTTCCGCATACAAGGCGGGATGTGCGTGCGCCAGCGCCCACGGTTGCCCGAAGAAACGCTCGCTCGAGACGGCGAAGAACTCTGCCGGCTCGGTGGCGGCGTAGTCACCCAGCGGATCGGGTTCACCGGCCGCCAGTCTGGCGCGCAGCAGGTCGAAGCTGTTCTGCATCACCACCGCCCAGCGCGCCTGTCGCGCCCGATTGCCCAGCCAGGGCGCGCCGTTGGCCATGCCCTTGACCTGATCGAGCTGGTGCGCGAATTCATGCACCGCGACGTTGTGGCCGCGCTCGGGCTGCGCGGCGTCGCGCAGCACGTCGTCCCAGGACAGCACCACCTGGCCTTCGCCCCAGGATTCGCCGCTCAGCACCTGGCGGTCCTGCATCTGCAGCGGACCTTGGTGCCGTACGCGATCGACGATGAACGCGCCGGGATACACGAGCACCGTGTGCAGCTTCGGGTAGTAGCCGCGCGCGCGGCCCAGCAGCGGCAGCGTCGCCAGCGCGGCGATGGTCACGCGGACCTCGTCGGTGATGACCTGGCCAGCGCAGCCGATGAAGGACTTCTCCGCGAGGAAGACCTGCATCTGGCGCTTGAGCTTCAGTTGCAGATCGGCCGGCAGCCGCGCGACCTGCGGCACGTTGCGGCGCAGGATCGCGCGCCACGCGGCGGGGAAGGCCTTGGCGCGCAGCCCGGCGCGGCGGCGGGCCTGCCGCCAGGAGTGGCTCATCAGCCAGAAGCAGATCAGCGCCGCGATCAGCGCGAGCAACAGCAGGGTCATGGCGGGGAGCGCATCGGCGCTTCGCTGCAGGACTTTGAAGATGCGCGCCCGACGGGCGCTTTTCAAGAGCGGGTCAGGTGTTGCCGCTTGCAATCGTTGTTCGAACAGGCGTGCGGCGTCGACGCGACGAAGTCGAGCCTGCGGGGCGATTGACGGTCGGTGCAAGGGGATTGAAGCCCGGTCCGGTCATCCAAGACCCGGACAATTTCGGCCTGGACGACCGCGGACTTGAGCGCTGATTGAAGCGCCGCCACCAGACGGTCGCCTTGTCACGAACAGACGAGTCATGAGGGAGGGCGGCAACCGGCCGGAAGGCGCGGTGGCCGTCGAGGCGATTTGAAGTTTTCGGAAGTGCAGGCGACGTCGCTGAGGACGTCGCCGTTCGACGTCAGTCCGCTGCAGCAGTACCGCGCGAAAGTCCAGCAGGAGATGCTGGACGGCCCGCCGCCGTCCGTGGTGCTGCGACTGTCCCCGTTCATCGGAACGGAAGGGCCGCTCAAGGAGATGTACGCGCAGAACAGCGCCGACGTCACCTACGGCCGTCATCCGCTCGGCCAGACCGTGCCCCCGGTCAGCCGCGTCGAGACACCGGCTTACTCGCACGGGACCTACACCGCCGCCAATTTCCCCGACCTGCGCGTGCAGGTCGAACTCGGCCCGATGCTCGTCAGCCATGTCGATCGCGCCGGCGGCACGCCGCGCGTGCTGGACGTCACCGCCTGACCCGTCTTAGCATCGCCCGAAGACTCGTGCGACTGGCGCGCGGATCGGGCGACTGGCGGGAGGACGCGATGGATCGACCAGGTCAACAAGATCGGCAAGGGGCACAGGATCGGCGCGCGCGCTGGATGCGCCGCGTCATCGCGGCACCGGTCGCCGCGGGGCTCATGCTCGGCGGTGCCCCGGCACGGGCCGCGGAGCAGACCATCGAGCTGAATTCGCGCGGCGGTTATCAGAGCTACCGGCTGCCGGACGGCGCGACCGACGTGGACCTCGTGCAGCAGACCGCTGGCGGTTGCCGCTTCGGACGCACCTGGGGCTTCGACCTGACCAGCAAGGAGATGTGGGTCGACGGCGGTTGCGGCGGCCGCTTCAGGATCACCACCGCGGCCGCCGGAGCGGGTGGCACCGGCGACAGCGGGAGCTCCGGCAGCTCGGACAATGCGAGCAACGTCGGTGCGGCGATCGCCGCCGCGGCCGTGATCGCCGGCATCGCGCTGATCGCCAGCAACAAGGACAAGGATCGCGACAACGACGGTGACTGGCAGGGCGACCCCGGCTGGAACAGCCGCCAGATCCGCGGCAAGGGCGGCCTGTGTCTCGATATCGAGGGCGGCGCGCGTCCCGGTCGCAACCTCATCGTCTACGACTGCAACAGCGGCGGGAACCAGCGCTTCGAGTGGAACCGCAACGGCGAGCTGCGCGTCTCGGGCCTGTGCCTCGATGTCGCCAACGGCAACAGCTCGGACGGCGCGCGCGTCATGGCCTACGAGTGCAACGGCGGCGCCAACCAGCGCTGGCGCACGCGCGGCGGCGAGATCCGCAGCCTGGACTCCGGCAGGTGCCTCGACATCGAGAACGGCCGCGCCCGCCCGGGCACGGCCGTCATCATGTATCGCTGCAACGGCGGGGACAACCAGCGCTGGTCGTGGTGACCCGCGCGGGGTGATCAGCGCGCGACGGTCTCGGTGCGCGCGGCGCGGACCGCTTCGCTGAGCACGTCCAGCACCTCGATCGAATCGTCCCAGGCCAGGCAGGCGTCGGTGATGCTCTTGCCGTATTCCAGCTTGGACGGATCGTCCTTGCCGGGGCTGAACTTCTGCGCGCCGCCCTTCAGGTGGCTCTCGACCATCACGCCGAAGATGCTGGTGCCGCCGGCGCGGATCTGCCCGGCGATGTCACGTGCCACGTCCAGCTGCCGCTCATGGTTCTTGCTGCTGTTGGCATGCGAGCAGTCGACCATCAGCCGCGTGTCGAGCTTGGAGGTCGCCAGGTCCGCGCAGGCGGCCGCGACGCTCACGGCGTCGTAGTTGGGCGTCTTGCCGCCGCGCAGGATCACGTGGCAGTCGCGGTTGCCCTTGGTCTCGACGATCGCGACCTGGCCGTTCTTGTGCACGGACAGGAAATGGTGGGGCCGCGCCGCCGCCTGGATCGCGTCGGTCGCGATCTTGATGTTGCCGTCGGTGCCGTTCTTGAAGCCGATCGGCGCGGACAGGCCCGAGGCCAGTTCGCGGTGCACCTGGCTCTCGGTGGTGCGCGCGCCGATCGCGCCCCAGCTGATCAGGTCGCCGATGTACTGCGGCGAGATCACGTCCAGGAACTCCGAACCCGCCGGCATGCCCAGCCGGTTGATCTCCAGCAGCAGCTGGCGCGCGATGCGCAGGCCCTCGTCGATGCGGTAGCTCTCGTCGAGGTAGGGGTCGTTGATCAGACCCTTCCAGCCCACCGTCGTGCGCGGCTTCTCGAAGTAGACGCGCATCACGATCTCCAGGGTGTCGGCGTGCTGCTCGCGCAGCGTCACCAGGCGCTTGGCGTACTCCAGCGCCGCGGCCGGGTCGTGGATCGAGCAGGGCCCGATGATCACGAGCAGGCGGTCGTCCTTGCGCTGCATGATGTCGCGGATGCGCTGGCGCGTGCCGACGACGAGCTGCTCCATGGCCGTGCCACGGATCGGGAAGAAGCGGATGAGGTGTTCAGGAGGCGGCAAGGGCGTGATGTCCAGGATGCGTTCGTCGTCGGTCTGGGAGGTCTTGTCCTGCGGCGAATACCAGCGCTCCGCCTGCGTGGCGCTGGGATAAGGACTGTTCGACTTGGCATTCATGGGTGACGCTTTCAGTGGTGGGCTGCTTGACGCTGGGTGCTCGGGGCCCGGCCGAAAAAACCGCCGGGCTTTGGGCCCGGCGGTTTCTTGAGGATTCTTTGGCGCTCTGCTTATGCGTTCGCCTCTCCTCCGCCGGGGCGGTGCGAGAACCAAAAATAAGCAAAATAAAACTTGGGTGCGGAACGCATGGGGCCAATAGTGCCTGTGCTCAATGCGGCGCGTCAAGCGCCGCGGGGTGACAGCCGCCCGTGTCGCGCGACGACATCGGGCAAGCCACCCTTCGTGGAATCCGGTGCCGGCAGGGTCAGGCCGTGCCGCCGACGGTCAGCCCGTCGATGCGCAGCGTCGGTTGGCCGACGCCCACCGGCACGCTCTGGCCTTCCTTGCCGCAGACGCCGACGCCGGTGTCGAGCTGCATGTCGTTGCCGATCATGCTGACGCGGGTCAGCGCGTCCGGGCCGTTGCCGATGATCGTGGCGCCCTTGACCGGGTACTGGATCCTGCCGTTCTCGACCCAGAAGGCCTCGCTGGCGGAGAACACGAACTTGCCCGAGGTGATGTCGACCTGGCCGCCGCCGAAGTTGGTCGCGTACAGGCCCTTGTCGATGCTGGCGATGATCTCCTTCGGATCCTTGTCGCCGCCCAGCATGTAGGTGTTGGTCATGCGCGGCATCGGCATGTGGGCGTAGCTCTCGCGGCGGCCGTTGCCGGTGGGGGCGACCTTCATCAGGCGCGCGTTCATCGCGTCCTGGATGTAGCCCTTGAGGATGCCGTCCTCGATCAGCACGTTGCGCTGCGAGGCGCAGCCCTCGTCGTCGACGTTGAGCGAACCGCGGCGGTCGGGGATGGTGCCGTCGTCCAGCACCGTCACGCCCTTGGCGGCGACGCGTTCGCCGATGCGGCCCGAGAAGGTGGACGAGCCCTTGCGGTTGAAGTCGCCTTCCAGGCCGTGGCCGACGGCCTCGTGCAGCAGCACGCCGGGCCAGCCCGGGCCGAGGACGACGGTCATCTCGCCGGCCGGGACCGGGCGCGATTCCAGGTTGGTCAGCGCCGCGCTCACCGCCTGTTCGACGTAGGAGGCGATCATTTCGTCGGTGAAATAGGCCAGGCCGAAACGCCCGCCGCCGCCGCCGGAACCCACTTCGCGGCGGCCGTTGCTCTCGGCGATGACGGTGACGGACAGGCGCACCAGCGGCCGCACGTCGGCGGCCAGCGTGCCGTCGGCGCGGGCGATCAGGACGACCTCGTGCTCGGCGGCCAGGCCGGCCATCACCTGCGCGATGCGCGGGTCCTTGGCGCGGGCCAGGCGCTCGGTGCGCTCCAGCAGCGCGACCTTCTGCGCGCTGTCCAGGCTGGCGATCGGGTCGGCGTCGCCGTAGAGCGAGCGGCTGCCGGAGACGACCGGCTCGGACGGCACCTTCACGCGGCGGCTCTGGCCGGCCGAGGCGATCGCGCGCACGGTGCGGGCGGCGTCGAGCAGCGCGGCTTCGGAGATGTCGTCGGAGTAGGCGAACGCCGTCTTCTCGCCGGCGACGGCGCGCACGCCCACGCCCTGGTCGATCGAGAAGCTGCCGCTCTTGACGATGCCTTCCTCCAGGCTCCAGCCCTCCGCGCGGGTGGTCTGGAAGTAGAGGTCGGCGTCGTCCACGCGGTGCTCCGTGATCAGGCGCAGCGCCTGCGAGAGCGACGCATCGGTCAGGCCGAAGGGTTCGAGCAGCTGGGCACGGGCGGTGACCAGGCGGGCGAGGGTGGGTTCGCGCGAAATCATCGGCTGATTGTAGGCATCGCCCGGGGCGCCCGCTCGCGGGCGGTGGCGACCCTCCCGGGGTGATGGTGACCGGCCGCCGCCGGTGCTCCACGGCGAAGGGGCGGTAGCGATCCGTAGCAATCGCTTCACCGATCTTTACGGCGACCCCGTCACCGCTTCCGGCAGCCCCCTCGTTGTCTCCTCAGCGGCAACGAAAACCGCAGCCAACCTCCCAAGGAGAACCTCGATGAAGCGCATGTCCCTGTCGATCGCCCTCGTGTCCAGCCTGCTCGCCGCTTCGGCGTTCGCCCAGACCGCCGCGCCGGCCTCGACCGCCACGCCGCGCGTCGACCAGCGTGAAGCGAACCAGCAGCAGCGCATCGCCAACGGTGCCGCGTCCGGTCAGCTGACCGCGAAGGAAACGCAGCATCTGGAGAAGCAGCAGGCCCGCGTCGACAACGCCGAAGCGAAGGCCAAGTCCGACGGCGTCGTCACCGCCAAGGAGCGCCGCCAGCTGCAGCGCAAGCAGGACGTCGCCAGTGCCGACATCCGCCGCGCGAAGCACAACGACAAGACCGCGGGCAAGTGATCCAGTCCTGACTTGCTCTCCCGGTGTTCGGGAGAGCGCCCGTGTCAGGTCCTCTGACTTCCGCGGCCGCTGGCCCTCACCCCTGCCCTCTCCCGCAAGCGGGAGAGGGAGTCGGTGCAGCGCGGACTGCGTGCGGCTCCCTCATCCGCCAGCGGGAGAGGGGGAAAGAGGAGTCGATGCTGCGAGTGGAGCCGGCCGGACTCCCTCTCCCGCTTGCGGGAGAGGGTGGGGGTGAGGGCCGGGGTCTCCGCAGGAAGATGAATTCAGAGCGCCTCTTCAGCGTCCTCGTCATCCTCACCCTGGGCGTCCTGCTTCCATTCCAGCGCCTGCTGGTAGAGCGCCTTGCGCGACTCGCCCGTGAGTTCGGCGGCCAGCGCCGCAGCCTGCTTCAGCGGCAGGTCGCGCACGAGCACGCGCAGCGTGCGCAGCGTCTCTTCGGGCAGACCGTCCGTGCTGGCGACCGCCGGCGCCGCATGCAGCACCAGCACGAACTCGCCGCGCTCGCGCTGCTTGTCCTCGGCCATCCAGGCGGGCAGCGTCGCGCAGGGCGCGGTGTGGATGGTCTCGAACTGCTTCGTCACCTCGCGGCAGACCGTGAGCGTCTGCTCGGGCGCGAGTTCGGCCAGCAGCGCGATCAGCTCCTGGATGCGGTGGGGCGCCTCGAACAGCACCTGGCTGTAGGGCGCGCCGGTCAGCGCCTGCAGCGCACCGCGGCGCTCGGCGGCCTTGGTGGGCAGGAACCCGACGAAACGGAAGCCCTGCGCGCGCGCGTCGCCGGCGACGCTGAGCGCCGCCGCGGCGCTGCTGGCGCCGGGCAGCGGCATGACGCGCACGCCGGCCTTCGCGGCCGCGGCGACCAGCACCGCACCCGGGTCCGAGATCGCCGGCGTGCCCGCGTCGCTGACGTAGGCGATGCGCTCGCCGGCCAGCAGCCGCGCGACCAGGCCTTCCGCCGCCTGCTGCTCGTTGTGCTGGTGCAGGGCCACCAGCGGCTTGTGCAGTCCGAGCCAGCGCAGCAACTGAGCGCTGACGCGCGTGTCCTCGCAGGCGACCGCGTCGACCAGTCCCAGCACGTGGATCGCGCGCAGGCTGAGGTCGGCGAGGTTCCCGATCGGGGTCGCGACGACGTAGAGCGTGCCGCCCGGATGTTGCTGATGACCGGCCGCGGCGGAAGCGGCGGCGATCAGCGAAGCGGACGGGGACGTCGACATGTTCAAGAAATTCTCCAGGGGAAGCACGGGCACCACGGGCGCGGTGGCGGCGGTGGCCGCGGTGGACACGCAGGCGCGCGGCGCGCACGCCGAGCAGCGCGCCCTCGATCATCTGACGCGCCAGGGGTTGCGGCTCGTGGCGCGCAATTATCGGGTGGCCCGCGGACCGTCCGCGCGCGGCGGCGAGGTCGACCTGATCCTGCGCGAGCGCGACGGGACGCTGGTCTTCGTCGAGGTCCGCGCCCGCGGGCACGATGCGCATGGCGGCGCGGCCGCCAGCGTGACGCGGCACAAGCAACGACGTGTGATCTTCGCGGCGCAATGTTTCCTGCGCACGCAGCGGGTCGTGCCGCCGTGCCGTTTCGACGTCGTGGCCATCGACGGCGACCGCATCGAATGGCTGCGCGGCGCCTTCGACGCGGCGTCGCCGTGGTCGCGGGACGGCTGGACGCCCGATTGACGGGGTCCGTCCGCCTTTATCATCCCCGCACCTATGTTGGAACAACGCATACAACAACAATTCTTCGAAAGCGCCGACCTGCTGTACCAGATCGCCGAGGGCCTGTCGCGCCCGCTGGCGGTCGCGGCGCAGATGATGGTGGACGCGCTGACGGGTGGCGGCCGCGTGCTGAGCGCGGGCCTGGGCATCTCGGCCGCGGACGCGACCTACATGGCCTCGCTGCTGTCGGGCCGCTTCGAGCAGGAACGTCCCGGCCTGGCCGCGCTCGCGCTCGACGCGCAGGCGCAGGGCTACGCCGATCCCGCTTCGGCGCTGATGCGCCAGATCCAGACCTTCGGCCATCCCGGCGACCTGCTGCTGCTGTTCGAGGCCCAGGCCAGCGGCGCGGCCGCGGCGCTGCTGCAGGTCGCGCACGGCCAGGAGATGAGCGTGATCGTGCTCAGCGGCACACAGGACGACGACTGGCGGGGGACGCTGCTCGACACCGACGTGCAGCTGCGCGTGCCGCACAGCCGCTTCGCGCGGGTGGCGGAGGCGCACCGGCTGCTGTCGCACTGCCTCAGCGACGCGATCGACCTGCAGCTGCTCGGCGCGGGGGAATGAGCCCCGCCCCCTGATACCTGCCCCGACTTCAGCCCCCGATCTCCGACCCCGACGGCGATGCCGATCCCCCTTCCCCGACTCCCAAGGACCTCCGCATGACCACCCAGACCCGTTGGAACCGCCGCCTGATCCTCGCCGCCGCGCTGGGCGGCGCCCTGCTGCAGACCGCGTGCGTGCCGCTGATCGTCGGCGGCGCCGCGGTGAGCGGCGCGCTGGTGGCGACCGACCGCCGCACGTCCGGCACGCAGCTCGAGGACCAGGGCATCGAGCTCAAGACCTCCAACCGCATCCGCGAGCAGCTCGGTGACCGCGTCCATATCAGCGTCAACAGCTACAACCGCATGGTGCTGCTGACCGGCGAGACCCGCAACGACGAGGACAAGGCCGCCGTGGAGCGCATCGCGCAGGGCGTCGAGAACGTCAGCAGCGTGCTCAACGAGGTCGGCGTGGGCATGCTGAGTTCGCTGTCCAGCCGCGGCAACGACGTCGCCATCGCGGCGAAGGTGAAGGCCAGCCTGGTCGATGCCAAGGACCTGATCTCGAACGCGTTCTACGTGGTCGTCGAACGCGGCAACGTGTACATCATGGGTCGCGTGACCGAGCGCGAAGCCGACCGCGCGACCGACATCGCGCGCGGCGTGCGCGGCGTCCAGAAGGTCGTGCGCGCGATGGAGATCATCAGCGAAGCCGAGCTGGCCGCGATGGGCCAGGCGCCGCAGTCCAAGTCGAAGACCGCGCCTTGAACAGGCGCTGAACACACGCTGAACACGCGTTGAGCGCGACCGCCGGTGCCGTCCGGCGGCCGCACCACCGCCTCCGAGGGACCGCCGATGCGGTCCCTTTTTCTGGCCGCGAGGTCGACACAGAAAAACGGGGCTCATCAGTGTCGGGCTCGTCGCCGGTGGTGCGATATGGACCCGGCGCTTTCGGACATTTTGTCGAGTCCTTTGACTTGGCTCACACATGAAGGCAGTCGCTGCTGACGGATCGACCAGCGCTCTTCATCATCGCGCCTCCCTCAATGAGCAAAGCGGAGGCCGAGGCGATGTACTTTCCCTATCTCCATGGCAAACAGAAGGAGGTGCTGGCCCTGCGGCACCTCGCGCCGGTCCTCGGTCGGGATGGCCAGTTGCAGCCGGTGCTGGAGCCGGTGCGCCAGGCGACGACCTCGGTGCGCCACACGCTCGAGGCCTGCGAGGCGCACCGGCTCCAGGTCTGGCTGGTGGTCAATCCGGTGCGTCAGGATTTCGAACTGCTGCCGCCGGCGCAGTCGCTGGAATGGGGACGCCAGCTGTTCACCTCGCTGCCCAGGCGGCAGTGGATCCACCCGACCCTGATGCTCGGTCCGTCCTTGACCGCCTCCCTCATCCGGCGCTTCGTGCAGCTGTTCGGTTCCAGGCCGCTGGGCCTCGTCGCCGGGCCCGATGCGCCGCCGCTGCACGAGGTGATGACCCTGCTGGGCGGAGCGCAGGTGAGGACGGTCTTCTTCAAGGACATCGAACCCACGCACGCGGCGCGCGTGGCTGTGGGGCCCGCCGGATGCGTCTGGGTCGAGAACCGGCGGCTGCCGGAGAGCCCCGAGTTGCGCGTCAGCGAACGTCATCTGTTCACCGACCGCGCGCTGACGTTCCACAGCGACGGCTTCGCGGGATTCTCGGACTACACGACGCTGCCATCGCGTCCGGAGGCGCCGGAGCTGGCATCGCGGCTCGCGGCTTTCCGCCTCAGTGGTCTGCGTACCGCGCCGGCCACCGGCGAGTTCTGGATCGAACACTTCCTGGGCGGGCGCTTCGGTCCCGACGAGGGCGGCGCCGATGGGCGCTTCCGCCAGGCGCTGCTGGCCTTGCAGGCGGCGCTGGACCGGACCGACGTCTGTTTCGGTCCCACCGAGGCGGTGCGGCGTTACCTCGACGCCCTCGCCGGAGGCACCGTGCCGACGCGGGCGCTGAGCAAGCAGTGGGAGGTGATGCACCACCTCGAGCTGGTCAGCGGCGTGCTGGCGGGACGCTTCCCGCCGAAGCCGGTGGCCGTCGCGCCCGAAGGGCTGCTCATGAGGCTGCCGCGCTCAGGCGCACCGGAATTCCGCTGAGGATCGAGGTGCCCGAGATCGGATCCCGGGCGTCGTCGTCCAGCAGCAGGTTCATGTTGACGCCGGGGTGCCGGGCGGCGACGGAGAGCCGGCTGCCGGTGAGGTCGTGGCCCCAGCCGTGCGGCAGGCTCACCACGCCGGGCCGCATGTCCGGGCTCAGCGTGATCGGCGCGATCAGGCTGCCGCGGGCGTTGCTCAGGCGCGCGGACTGGCCGTCGGCCAGGCCGGCGCGCGCGGCGTCGTCCGGATGGACCAGCAGCGTGCAGCGGTCCCGGCCCTTCGCCAGCACCGGCAGGTTGTGCATCCAGCTGTTGTTGCTGCGGGTCTCGCGCCGGCCGATCAGCAGCAGTTCGTCGCCGGTGGGATGGCGCAGCGCGGCGTCGGCGTGGACGAGGTCCGCCAGCAGCGCGGGCGGCGCCAGCTCGATGCGGCCCGACGCCGTGCGCAGCACTTCGGGGATGCGGGGCTGCAGTTCACCGAGGTCGATGCCGTTCGGCGCCGCGCGCACCTGCTTCAGCGTCAGGCCGTCCGGCTTCGCGCCGAAGCCGTCGCCGTACGGACCCGAGCGCAGACCCAGGTCGAGCCAGCGCGCCGGGCCGGCGCCGCCCTCGAGCATCGCGAAGATCGCCTCGGCGTGGTCGCCGGTCTGGCGCTTGAGTTCGGCACGCAGCGCTGCGTCGTCGAAGGCCTGCAGGTCGGCGTCGGCCGGTTGGCCGGCGACGATGGCGGCCAGTCGCAGCAGCGTCTGCCATTCGGCACGCGGCGCTTCGGACGACGGGCTCTCACCCGCGCGTGCGTCGGCGTTCGCGTCAGGGTCCGTGGGCATCACCGGGCCGGACCAGCGCGCGTGATTGCGCCAGGACAGCTGCGCGAACACCATGTCGTAGTGCCAGTCCTCCAGCGGCGACGGTGGCGGCAGGACCAGGTCGGCATGGCGGCTGGTCTCGTTGATGTAGGGGTCGAGGCTGATCATGAAGTCCAGGCCGTCGAGTGCGCGTGACAAACGCGCGCCGTTCGGCGCCGACAGCACCGGGTTGCAGGCCACGGTGATCAGCGCGTGGACCTGGCCGTCGCCGGGCGTCTCGATCTCCTCGGCCAGACAGCTGATGGGGAACTCGCCCATGACCTCGGGCGCCTTGCCGACGCGGCTCTGGCGGCGGCCGGTCGCGACGCCCTTGCCCTGACCCGGTCGGCCCATCGTGTTGGCCGCGAAGGCCGCAGCCTTCGGGAACATCAGGCCGCCCTCCGTGTCGAAGTGGCCGGTGACGATGTTCAACGCGTCGATCAGCCAGCTGTTCAGCGAGCCGAAGCGTTGCGTGCAGGTGCCGAAGCGGCCGTAGAGGACAGCCTTTGGCGTCGTCGCGAATTCGCGTGCGAGCCGGCGTTGCGCGTCGGCGGAGATGCCGCAGTGCGCGGCGCCGCGCTCGGGTGGGAAGTCGGCGACGGCGGCGCGCAGCGCGTCCAGGCCTTCGACGTGATCGGCCATGCGGCCGAGCGTCACGAGTCCTTCCTCGAAGACCGTGTGCAGCAGGCCGAGCAGCAGGAACACATCGCCGCCGGGGCGGATCGCGAGGTGCTCGTCGGCGGCTTGTGCGGTCTCGGTGCGGCGCGGATCGATGACGATGATCCGTCCGCCGCGCGCCCGCATCGCCTTGGCCTTGCCGCGGTAGTCGGGGCTGGTCCACAGGCTGCCGTTGCTGACCATCGGATTGGCGCCCAGGCAGAGGAACAGGTCGGTGCGCGGCAGGTCGGGCACCGGCACGCTGAGCCAGTGGCCGTACATCAGGCCGCAGGCGAGCTGCTTGGGCATCTGGTCCAGCGTCGAGGCCGAGAACAGGTTGCGCGTTCCCAGCGCCCGCGCCAGGTGCGGGAAGTAGCTGAACAGGCCGATCTTGTGCGAGGCCGGATTGCCGATCGTCAGCGCGACGGTGTCGGCACCGAACTGCGCGCGCAGCGGCGGCAGGCGGCGGGCGATCTCCTCGAAGGCCTCGTCCCAGCCGATGGGGTCGAAGCCCGATCGGTCCGCGCGGCGGCGCATCGGCTGGCGCAGGCGGTCGGGGTCCTCGTGCAGGTCTTTCAGCGCGACGCCCTTGGGGCAGAGATAGCCGTGGCTGAACGGGTCGGCGTCATTGCCGCGGATGGACACGATCGCCGTGCCCTCGGCGGACGTGCGGGTGCGGATCTCGAGCCCGCAGCAGGCTTCGCAGAGCGGGCAGATGCGGGTGTGCGTGTGATCGGTGGTCGTGGCAGCGGAGCTGCTGGCGGCGGCTATGGCCATGGCTGTCTCCCGTCGTTCGGCGACGATTGTGGGAGCGGCTCAGTGTCATCGAGGTCATGTGCGCGACAGCCGGGGTGGCTCCCTCTCCCGCACTGCGAGAGAGGATAGGGGTGAGGGCCAGCGGCCGTCGCAGGCTACATCTGCCGGAACAGGTGGGTGTAGCTCTCCGCGACGATCAGCGCGTCCTCGCTCTCCTTGAGCTTGACCTGCATGCGCCCGCGGAAGTCGCGCGACACGCCGGCGACCGCCGCCGCGTTGACCAGCGTGGAGCGGTGGATCTGCCAGAACTGCTGCGGATCGAGTTCCTCGACCAGTTCCTTGAGCGGCTTGCGGATCAGCGCCTCGCCCTGGCGCGTCGCCACGCGGGTGTACTTGCTGTCGGACTGGAAGTACAGCACCTCGTCGACGGTGATCAGCTTGAGCGTCTGCCCGACCGACGCGTTGATCCAGCGCAGGTACTGCCGCTTCGTCGTCCCGCCGGCCTGCGCGCCGAGCTGGCTCAGCACCGCGCTGAGGTCGGCGGGCGGGCCCGCCAGGCGCTGCTTGATGCGCTGGATCGCGGTGAACAGCCGCGCGGGCTCGAGCGGCTTGAGCAGGTAGTCCACCGCGCCCTCGTCGAAGGCGGCGACGGCGTACTGGTCGTAGGCGGTGACGAACACGACATGCGAGCGGCCCTGCACCTGGCGCGCCACGTCCAGGCCGGTGGCTCCCGGCATCTCGATGTCGAGGAAGAGCACGTCGGGCTTGACCTCGTGCAGCAGGCGCAGCGCCTGCACGCCGTCGGCGGCCTCGCCGAGGATGTCCAGTTCCGGCCAGAGCTGGGAAAGCCGCTCCACCAGTTCGTGGCGCAGCGTGGCCTCGTCCTCGGCGACGACGGCGGTCGGATGCAGGGTCATGCGGGCAGCTCCAGCGTGAATTCGGTGTCCTCGGCGTTGCTGCGGCATTGCAGCCGCGGCGGTGGCGTGCCGGGCGCGCGTTCGAGGCGTTCCAGCCGCTCGCCCAGCGCGTGCAGTGCCGCTTCTTCACCGCCCAGACCGCCGCGGTCGAACGACAGCCGCAGCCGCAGGCCGCCGCCGGGCGATTCCTGCGCGCTCAGGCGCGCCTGCGACGGCAGTCGCGTCGCGTCGCGCAGCATCAGCTGCGCCAGCGGCAGCAGCAGCATCGGCGGCAGCGGCCGCGTCGCGAGCCACGCGGACCAGTCGGTCGACAGGCCCAGCTGCCGGCGATGCCGCCCGGCGACCACGGCCAGGTAACTGTCCAGCAGGGCGGCCTCGGAGGCCAGCGTCACGCCGCGGTCGCGCAGCCGCGGCAGGGCCACGCGCAGGTGGCGGATCAGGCGTTCCATCTGTTCGGGGGCTTCCTGGTCGGCGCGACCGTAGGCGCGCTCGATGTCCACGAGCGTGTCGAACAGGAACTGCGGCTCCACCTGCGCCTGCAGCGCGGCCAGCCGTGCGGCGACCGCGTCGCGCTGCATCGCGCTCTGCTCGCGCAGCAGGGCCTCCACCTTCGCCCGGGTCCGGCGGCGGCGCATGGCCATCTCGTACCAGGCCACCGAGAGGCTGGCAGTGACGCAGATCGACAGGCATTCGCCGATGAAATTGAGCCAGCCGACCGGCTGGCAGGGCGCATCGCACTTGCGATCCCGCGCGAGCTCGGCGATGGAAGGCAGGTGGAGCATCGGCATCAGCTGGTCGTAGACCAGCTTCGCGAGCACCGCGCCGATCAACACCGCGGCGCCCACCCGCGTGATCCGCCAGCGGTTCTCCGGCGCGCTGCGCGATGCCGGCAGCCAGGTGAACAGGATGACCGTCGCCACCAGCAGCGGCGTCAGCATCTGGTTGGCGAGCGCCGACGGCCAGCGCGGATCCTCCATCACGTAGAAGATCGACGACGCGTCCACCAGTCCGTAGAACACGCCGATCAGCAGGAACCAGGACAGCTCCTCGCGGCGCAGCGAGCGCCACGAATGCCAGACGTGGGCGACCGGCTCGCGCACGCTCATGGCGCGACTCCGGCGGTCGCCGCATCCGTCGCGGCCGCCGGGTCGGGGGCATCGCCGCGGGCGCCGCCGCCGAGCGGCACGCGCACCCGCGCGACCACGCCGCGGGGCGCCGCGGCCTCGAGCTCCAGGCCCGCCTCGCGACCGAACATCGCGGTCAGCCGCGCCCGCGTGTTGGCGAGTCCCACGCCGCTGCCGCCGCTGGCGGCGAAGCCCTGGCCGGTGTCGCGCACCTCGAGGACCAGGGCCTGGCCGCCGGGCTCGCGCCGTGCGGTGATGTCGATGCGGCCGCCCTCGGGCAGCGGGGACAGGCCGTGCTTGATGGCGTTCTCCACCAGCGTCGGCAGCACCATCGGCGGCAGCGGCGTGGCGAAGAGCGCGGCGTCGGCCTCGATGTCGAAGCGCAGCCGCTCCCCCATGCGCATCTGCAGGATGGTGAGGTAGCTGCGCGCGAGTTCCAGCTCCTGCCCCAGCGTCGAGGTGCCCTGGCGCATGCTCGGCAGCGCGGCGCGCAGGTAGGCGATCAGGCTGCCCATCATGTCGCGGCCGCGCTCGGGCGCGGTCTCGTAGAGCCGCTTCACGTTGGCCAGCGTGTTGAACAGGAAGTGCGGCTCGATCTGCGCGTTGAGCGCGGAGAACTGGGCCTCCATCTGCTGCGCCTGGAGCCGGTCGTGCTGCCGGGCCAGTTCGGCGAGCCGCGCCTGGGCGCCGCGCTCCTCGCGCACGCCGTGCACCAGCGCGGCGAAGAATCCGCCCAGCACCAGCCACAGCGCCATCGTCGAGGCCAGCCAGTCCCAGTGCAGCGGCGCCTCCGGGTCGCCCAGGTTCGCGACCTTGTAGCGCAGCAGCGTGCCGACGGTGGCGCCGACGGCGACCGCCACGGCGCGCACGGCCAGCGGCCAGCGCGACCTGGTGCGTGCGAGCAGCGCCTCGGCCAGTGCCAGCGCGGCCAGCACGCTCAGCGCCGTCAGCAGCGTCTGCCGGGTGAAACGCAGCCATTCGGAGAGCCAGCCCGACAGGCTGTCGTCCTGCGTCAGCCAGGTGAGCGACCGGGCGCCGGCCATCGCGAGGCAGAAGTAGAAGCAGGCCGCGATCATGCGCAGGTTGAAGAGCTGCAGCGCGGCGTCCCGCGCCGAGCGGCGGGGCTCGGCCGCGTTGCCGGCGGGCGCGACGCCGGGCGGGGAAGGGAACGCATCGGACATGGCGGCATTCTGGCCGCCGGGCGCGGGACCCGCCAGCGGGCGTGCGACGAAGCCGCCCAGGGTCGGACGAGTCCGGCATCCGTGGGGCGGACGCGGCACGGGCGCGGCGCGGAAGCGGCATACTCGCCGCCCATGAAGATCCATATCGGAAACGGCGTCCGCCTGTTCGTGGACGTCGAGGGACCCGGCCTGGTGCCGGACGGGGCGCGGATGCGGGAGAAGCCGACGCTGATCTGCATGCATGGCGGGCCGGGTTTCGACCATGCGGCGTTCAAGCCGGCATTCAGCCAGCTGGCGGACCTCGCCCAGATCGTCTATTACGACCACCGCGGCCATGGCCGCAGCGATCCTCGGCCGTCGTCCGAGTGGACGCTGGACATGTGGGCCGACGACATCGTCCGCCTCAGCGACGCGCTGGGCATCGAGCAGCCGATCGTGCTGGGCCAGTCCTTCGGCGGCTTCGTCGCGCAGCGCTACATCGCGCGGCATCCGGGCCACGCCTCGAAGGTGATCCTGTCGAGCACGTCGCACCACATGGGCCTGGCGCGCAAGCTCGACGCCTTCGAGCGGCGCGGCGGCCCCGAGGCCCGTGCATTGGCCGAGGCCTTCTGGAGCCGTCCGACGCGCGAGACCTTCGAGGCCTACTGGGCCGGCGTCCGCCACCTCTACAACACGCAGCCGGCGGCCGATCCCGAGGCGGGCGGTCGGACGCTGGTGAACCTGGACATCCTGCTGCACTTCGTCAGCGGCGAGAAGCAGGACCTCGGCCTCCTCAAGGGGCTGGAGAAGGCGCAGTGCCCGGTGCTGGTGATGGTCGGCGAGGACGATCCGGTCTGCCCGCTCGAGGACGCGCTGGAGATCCACGACGCCCTGCCGCCGCAGTGGCGTCAGCTGGCACGTTTCCCCGGCGTCGGGCACGGCGCGTGGCGCGACGATCCGGTCGCGGCCTTCGCGGTGCTGAGGAAATTCATCGCCGAATGATCGGCGGGTGACTCGGCCATGCGCCCGCTCCCGCTTGCGGGAGCGGGAGTGAGAGCGCGCGTCAGGACGCGACGAGCGCCTTGAGGTCGCGCTCGACCAGCGTCGCGTCGCCGAGGTTCAGCTCGATGACGCGGCGCAGGTGGGTGATGCTCTCGATGTCGATGCCCAGGCAGAGCAGGCCAGCGCGATCGCCCTCGACGTGCGCCAGTTGCGCGGCCATCGTGATGCGGCCGTCATGCGGCGCCAGCGGCAGGTCCAGCAGGCACAGCGCGCCGGGCTCGACGCCCGATCCGGGCGGCAGCAGCAGCAGCGCGCCCTTGAGCGACAGGTCCAGCACCTGCACCGGCAGGCGTTGATCGACCGTCACCAGCTGCGCCGGGCCGGCGAAGGCGATGCGGGAGAAGTGACGGCGTTCGGCGCTCATGGTGGGCTCGCGAGTGGGCCGGCGCTCAGAGCTCGGCGTAGATGGTGCTCTTCTCGATCGCCTGGTGCAGGCGCGAGGGCGCCAGCGGTTCCAGGCCCATCGTCTCCAGCAGGTACCACGAGGCGCGCAGCAGCGCGGAGGTGGCCTGGCGGAGCTCGGTCGATTCGGGCGTCTCGGCGCGGGAGAGCATCGCCTGGAGCTGGCGCGACTGCTGGTGGCCGCCCACCTCCGGCACCTGTGAGGGCACGTGGGCCTGGGTGAGCCGGCCCAGCAGCTGCTGGACCTCATGGCCGTGCTCGGGGGACTGGATCAGGCGGGCGAGGTCGCCCAGCAGGCGCTCGCCGGCGGCCGCCAGCAGCTGCGCGGAATGATCCGCGCCGCCGCCCACGTAAAGCGCCGACGCCATGTCCAGATACTCCAGCGCTCGCGCCAGACGGGGCAGATCACTCACCGCATGTCCTCCTTGATGCACTCTTGTCACGACTGCTGTTGCATGCATTGCCGCGGTCTTGTTCTGGAAACCGGTTCCCTCGCGGCGGCGTAAAGAGGAGTGTATCGGCGCGCCGCCGCGCTGCGCACACCGTTTGTCACGACGACGGGTAGCATCCATCGGTTCGCAGGGCGGGCACTCTTTTTGCCATCCGACGTGGCCTGGCGCGGGCGACGCCAGAACCCCACGCCATCCAGACTTACCCGGAGATTCACATGAACCGTCATGACATGCCGACCGAGGGACTGATCGATCTCAGCGAGGCGCCGACGATGCGCGCGCGCCGCGACGCGCTGGGGCGGCTGGGCCGCTATGCCGCCGCGGGGCTGGTGCTGCCACCCGGACTGGCCGTGCTGCCAGCGCTGGCGGCCGACGGCGAGGACGACACCTACGACCAGGACTCGGTCGTGCATGCGGCGACGGAGTTCTTCGGCGAGACGACCGAAGGCCTGGCCAAGGTGATCGAGAAGGCCTTCAAGGACCAGGGGCGCCCGAACGCCTACATCAAGGGCCAGGAAGCCAGCGGCGCCCTGACCGTGGGCCTGCGCTACGGCGAGGGCCAGCTGATCATGAAGCGCGGCGGCAGCGCCAACGTCTACTGGGCGGGGCCGTCGGTCGGGTTCGACGTCGGCGGCAATGCCTCGAAGGTGTTCACGCTGGTCTACAAGCTCCCGAAGACGAGCGACATCTACCGCCGCTTCCCCGGCGTGGACGGCAGCCTGTACTACATCGGCGGCGCGGGCGTGAACTACCAGCGCGCCGACGGCGTCACGCTGGCGCCGATCCGGCTGGGCGTGGGCCTGCGCGCGGGGGCGAGCGTCGGCTACGTCCACTACCGGCGCGAGAAGACGATCAATCCGTTCTGAGATCGCAGGGCGGAAGGCCGCCAGTGGCGGCGTCCACGCGGGGCCGGCCGGGTTGCGGCCCCTTCAGCCTGCTCAGCCGGTGCGCAGCGGCGCACCTTCGCGCTGGCTGCGCGCGAGCGCCTGCTCGGCGCGGCCAAGCAGGCCGCTGCCGGTGTCGCCCGGACCGCGCCAGGCCGTGAGCCCCATGCTCAGTGGACCGGCGGTCGGCTGCTGCTGCATCCACACCGCGCGGAAGCGCTCGCAGACCTTGCGGCCGGTGGGCAGGTCCACGTCGTGCAGCAGCATCAGCATCGCCTCGCCCTGTCCGAGCGCGAGCACGTCCTGCGCGCGGCACTGCTGACGCAGCATGTGGGGCAGCGCGCCGGCGGGCGCACGCGCCGCGCCCAGCGCCACCAGGCACCAGGCCATGTCCGGGGAGTTCTGCTGCTGGCGCTCGACGAGCCGGGCCAGCAACTGATCGCGCGAGGCCAGCGGCGAGGACGCGCCGGACTCGATCGCCAGCAGATGGAATCGCTTGAAGTGGGCGAGGGCGACGCTGAAGTCGCCGTGCGCCTCGGCCAGGGCGCTGAAGGCCTCCTGGATCGGCGCGTGGTTGTCGCCGTGGATCTTGCGCAACTCGTCCAGACGGGAACGGGCTGCATCGAGTTGGCTGTCCAGGATCAGACGGCGGGCCTCGGCGCAGCCTTGTTCCAGATCGCCCAACGTATTGGGGCTGGAGCGCAAGACCTTATCGGGAGTCATAACTGAAAAGAATAGCGTCCGCTATACGACCAATCTATGGGGCCAACCCGGGGAAACGCCGTTGCACTCGCATCAAATGGTGTGTGGGCCGCAAGTGCGTGCTTACCGGTGGACACGCCGACGCCAGGTTGGTGACGAGCCGATGAGCGCTCGGCGACGGTGACCGGGGGATGGGCGAGAGGTGGATCGGATGACGGCCTCCTGCCGAAGCCATGACGCTTTCGTGGATCGGGGACACGGGTCGCGAAGGGGCGGGACTAGGATGGTCCGGGCCCCGTTGACGGAGATCCCCGCATGACCCAGAAGACCGTTCCCCCGTCCGCGCTTCCCTCTGCGCCATCCGCGTCTTCGGCCGCGTCGCAGCGGCCGCTGCAGGCCACCGCCGACACGCTGCCGCCCCAGGACATCAGCGCCGAGGTACTGCTGGAGAAATACGCCAAGGGCGGCGAGCGCAGCCTCGAGGAGGTGAGGGCACGGGTGGCGCGGGCGCTGGCGGCGGCGGAGTCGCCCGAGCAGCGCGCGCACTGGGAAGCGAAGTTCCTGGAAGCGCAGCGGCGCGGTTTCGTGCCGGCGGGGCGGATCGCGTCGGCGGCGGGGACGGGGCTGTCGGCGACCTTGATCAATTGCTTCGTCCAACCGGTCGGCGACGCGATCGCCGAGGAGGAGGATGGCCATCCCGGCATCTACACGGCGCTGACCGAGGCGGCCGAGACGATGCGTCGCGGCGGCGGGGTCGGCTACGACTTCTCCCGGATCCGGCCCAAGGGCGCGTACGTGAAGTCGACGCAGTCGAGCGCCTCGGGCCCGGTGAGCTACATGCGGGTCTTCGACCGCAGCTGCGAGACGGTGGAATCGGCCGGCTCGCGTCGTGGCGCGCAGATGGGCGTGCTGCGCTGCGACCATCCGGACATCGAGGCGTTCATCCACGCCAAGGACCAGGGCGACCTGAAGAACTTCAACATCTCGGTCGGCGTGACGGACGCGTTCATGGAGGCGGTGGAGGCGGACTCGGACATCGAGCTCGTGCACAAGGCGGCGCCGGGCGACAAGCAGCGCGCGGCCGGCGCGACGCAGCGCGCGGACGGACTGTGGGTCTACCGCCGGATGCGGGCGCGCAAGCTGTGGGACCAGATCATGCGCTCCACCTACGACCACGCGGAGCCGGGGGTGCTGTTCCTGGACCGGATCAACGCGGACAACAACCTGCATTACTGCGAGTCGATCAACGCGACGAATCCATGCGTGACGGCCGATACCTGGGTGTTGACCGGTGACGGCCCGCGACAGGTCAGCGACCTGATCGGGATGCCGTTCCTGGCGATGGTCGACGGCAAGGCCTACCGGACGGAGTCGGCCGGTTTCTTCCTGACGGGAACGAAGCCCGTGTTGGCTCTGAAGACGAAGGAAGGGCATTCGCTGCGGCTGACCGCGAATCACCTGATAAGGCGGGTGCTCAAGCGGCAAGGTGCTCAGTCCGAATTGACCTGGACGCCTGCGGGAGCCCTGCAGCCTGGTGACGAGGTCGTGTTGCACGACCATCGGGCTTGTGTCGGATGGATCGGACGGACGGAGCTCGCCGAAGAAGTCCGCGCTGTGGGCAACGGCGCATGGCTGACGGAGGCAGGCGACTTGACTCGGGCAGTCGAGGTCGCCTCGTCGACCGTTCAGAGCTCGTACCTGCGCGATCTGTTTGATGTCAGCGGCACGATGACAGCGTCAGCGAACGGGCAACCGAGGGCGATGCTGCGGCTACAGGACGAGCGTATCGGACGCGGCATTCAACGAATGCTGCTGCGCTTCGGTGTTGCGAGCGTTCTGGATCGCCACGAAAGCGGAATCGAACTCGGCATTGCTCGGGACAACCTCGATGTCTTTGCTGCCCGGATCGGTTTCTCGGATGCCGCGAAGACACGACTGCTCTCAAGGTGCGTGGAGGACCAAGCGAGCGCGCCCGATCGCGAGCGCTTCGTGGCCACGGTCGCTTCCGTCGATCCCGACGGCGTCGAGCCCGTCTACGACGTGACGGTCGAGCACGTGCATGCCTTCGACGCCAACGGCCTGATGGTCCACAACTGCGCCGAGCAGCCGCTTCCCTCCTACGGCTGCTGCTGTCTCGGCTCGATCGACCTGACGGTCTTCGTCAAGGACGCGTTCGTGGCGAAGGCCTCGTTCGACGAGGCCGAGTTCACCGACATCTGCAAGACCGCCACCCGCATGCTCGACAACGTGCTCGACGTGACGCCTTGGCCGCTGCCTCAGCAGGCGCGCGAGGCGGCCAACAAGCGGCGTGTGGGGCTGGGCTTCACGGGCCTGGGCGACACGCTGGTGATGCTCGGCCTGCGCTATGACAGCGAGCCCGCCCGTGCGATGGCGCGGCGCATCAGCGAGATCATGCGCGACGCCGCCTATGAGGCGTCGGCCGACCTCGCGATCGAGCGCGGCGCGTTCCCGCTCTTCAACGCCGATCTCTACCTGTCGGGCGGCAACTTCGCCTCGCGGCTGCCGCCGTGGCTGAAGGACAAGATCCGCGCGCAGGGTCTGCGCAACTCGCACCTGCTGTCGATCGCGCCGACCGGCACGATCTCGCTGGCTTTCGCCGACAACGCCAGCAACGGCATCGAGCCCGCGTTCTCGTGGAGCTACACCCGCAGGAAGCGCATGCCCGACAACTCCTTCAAGGAGTACGCCGTCGAGGACCACGCCTGGCGGCTCTACCGCCACCTGTTCGGCGCCGACGCACCGCTGACCGACGCCTTCGTCACCGCGCTCGAACTGCAGGCGTCGGACCACGAGGCCATGGTCGCGGCCGTCGCGCCCTTCGTCGACACCTCGATCTCCAAGACCGTCAACGTCCCGGCCGACTATCCCTACGGCGACTTCCAGGACCTCTACCGGCTGGCCTGGAAGAGCGGGCTGAAGGGCCTCGCCACTTACCGCCCGAACAGCGTGCTGGGCGCGGTGCTCAGCGTGGAGCCGATCGCCAAGCCCGAGCCGCTGAAGGCCGACATCGGTCCCAACCAGCGGCTGCGTGTCGAGCGCCTGCCCAAGCCAGTGCTCGCCTCGCTGCGCTGGCCGAGCCGGCCCGAGATGCCTGGGGGCAATCCCGCGTGGTCGACCATGATCCGCCACCCGCATGGCGACTTCGCGCTCTTCGTTGGCGAGCTGCCGGCGGAGGGACCGGACGCAGGCCTGTTCGGCCGGACGCTGCCGTTCGAGGTCTGGGTCAACGGCGCGGAGCAGCCGCGCGGTCTGGGCGCGATGGCCAAGACGCTGTCCATGGACCTGCGCGCCAACGACGCGGCCTGGCTGCGCTTGAAGCTCGACGCGCTGGCGACCGTCGCCGAGGAACGCGCGTTTGAAATGCCGATGCCGCCGCTCGGCGAGCCGCGGCTGTTCCCGGGCGTGGTCGCGGCGACCGCCGCGGTGATCCGCTGGCGCTGCGAGCAGCTCGGCGCGCTGCAGGAAGGCGGTCCGACGCCGGTGCTCGACGCGATGTTCTCGCGGGAGGAGCCGCGCACCGGCACGGCCGGCACGCTCGCGTGGGCCGTCGACGTCGACAACCCGGCCACCGGCGAGCTGTTCACGCTGACGCTGAAGGAGGTCAGCCTGCCCACGCCCGACGGCGGCAGCGTCACGCGGCCCTGCGCGATGGGCTTCTCAGGCAACTATCCGAAGGCGCTGGACGGGCTGGCGCGGCTGCTGTCGCTGGACATGCGGGTGCTCGACCCGGGCTGGATCGGCATGAAGCTGCGCAAGCTGCTCAATGTCGGCGAGCCGCTGGGCCATTTCATGGCGCCGGTGCCGACGCTGTCCGGGGAGAGACGGCAGCAGGTGTGGCCGTCGACGGTCGCGTATGTCGCGCGTCTGGTCATCCACCGCTACGCGATGCTGGGGGTGCTGGACGAGAGCGGTTATCCGCTCGTCGACATGGGGCTGATGCAGCAGGCGCCCCTGAAGGCCGCGGGAGCGGCCGCGGGGTCGGCGCGCGCCGCCTCGGAGGCCGGCGGCATCGTGGCGATGGCCGGCAAGAAGTGCCCCGAGTGCGGCAACGCCACGCTCATCCACCGCGACGGGTGCGAGTTCTGCACCGCGTGCGGGTTCGTGGGGCAGTGCGGGTGACCGCCCCGCCGGGCGCCATGCCCGGCGCGATGTCCAGGGTCAGGCCTGGCCCGGCGCCTTGTCTTCCGCGGGGGCGTCGCCGCCAGCCGGTGCGCCCTGGGCGGTCGGCTCATCCGCCGGGGCGTCGGAGCCCGCGCCGCTGGCCTTGCGATAGGCCTTCTCTTCCTTCTTCTTTTTCTTGGCCAGCTCGCGTTGGCGTTTTTCGTATGAGTAGTTGGGGGTAGCGATATCGGCCTCCGATAGGTTGGGGGTGATCGATGAGCCTGACGTTTCCGCCATTGCGCGAATCCGGGCCAGTTCCTGGCGGTGGACGTTGGTCCCGGTGGTGGTCAATCGAAGGCCGCCGCCATGCCATTCCAGCCAGTCCAGGTCGACCAGGCGGTCGATCAGCTTTTCCGGAATCTCGTTGGCCTGACGCCGCTGGAGCGCATCGACACTCTGCCGCAACGAAGCACGGAGCTCGTCGAGGGTTTGTGGGACAGGCATGGTGCTCCTCCTCCGATCCCGCCCCGCGACATGCGGGGCGAACAGATTCGCCAAGCAATCAAGGCGAGGACTTGCACGGCTTCCGACAGGAGAGCGAAGCGAAGACTTCGGGATGACAGGCTCACGGTCTATCGGCTGATCGTAGCGCAGACCCGCCCGCCAACCTCCCGCGAACCTTTTTCGCGGAAAACGAATCCGTTAAGACGGCGTTTGCGTACAGCGTTCTCGGTGGGGCGCTTGGGCCTCGCCGCCAACCCCCGAGGAGCTGCGATGACCCCGCTGAACGCCCTGAATTCCCGCGCCACGTCCGTTCTTGTCCTGCTGGCGCCGGTCGCGCTGCTCGGCGCCTGTGCCATGTCCGGCCCGTCGGGATCGGCCGGCCCGGCGTTCTCCCAGGCCGGGTTGCCCGCCGCCGTGCAGGTGCCGGACGGGCACAAGGTGTCGATGGAAACCGTCGGCGTCGGCAAGATCACCTACGAATGTCGGGCGAAGAAGGACATGGCCGGCCAGTTCGAGTGGGTGTTCGTCGGTCCGGATGCGGCCTTGAACGACAGGCGCGGCACCACGGTCGGCAAGTACTACGGCCCGCCGGCGACCTGGGAAGCCCGCGACGGCTCCAAGGTCACCGGCACACAGGTGGCGGTGGCGCCCGCGGCGGCCGGCAGCATCCCGCTGCAGCTGGTGAAGGCCAATCCGGCCATCGGCATGGGGGCCATGCAGGGCGTCAGCCACATCCAGCGCGTGGCCACCAAGGGCGGCGTCGCGCCGCAGACGGCGTGCGACGCCACGGGCGTGGGGCAGAAGCAGGTCGTCGACTACCAGGCGGATTACATCTTCTGGGCGCCGGTGGCGATGCGCTGACGGGTCGCGACTGCCGGCGTGGCTCGGCGCGCAAGAAGCCGCTGCCTGCCTACGCCGCTGGCCCTCACCCCCACCCTCTCCCGCAAGCGGGAGAGGGAGCAAGAAAGGCGCCGATCGGGATGGTTCCGCGTGAGAGGGGTAGGAAGGGCGGCTTTAGAGGGGGCGCCGCGCTTGCGCAGGCGCCATCCCAGCACGGCGATGCCGGCGAGCAGCAGGGCGTAGGTCGACGGTTCCGGGACCGCGCTCAGCGTCGTGAATCCGTTGCTGAAGCTGTAGGTTGCTGTCAGGCCGTTGACCTTGGTCGCGGCGACGAGGTTCAGGAAGCTCGCGTCGTGCGACAGGTCGCCGGCGAAGCGCAGCGCGTAGCCGGCGCCGAGCTGCGTCACCGTCAGCACGCTGCCCGCCACCACGCTGCCCACCGACGCGAAGTTCAGCCCCGCGCCGTCGAGCTCGAATGCGCCGCTGCCCAGCAGGGACAGGCTTGCGAAGCTCTGGTTCCCGCCGGTCACCTTCAGCGTGCCGCCGTTCACCTCGAGCGCGCCGGCCGCGCCCAGGCGCTGGTCGCCTTGCAGCTCGAGCACGCCACCGTCCAGCGTCACCGTGCCGACGTGCTGGCTCTGGCCGGTCAGCACGACCCGGCCGCTCTCGACCTGCATCTGGTTCACGTTGCTGAAGGCGCCCGCGTAGCTGAACTGGTTGCCGTTGCCGACCTCGAAGCGCACCGTCGCCGAGCCCGCGCCGCTGGCGCCGCGCACGTCGCCGAGGATCACCGCCTGGCCGCCGCTGACCACCAGCGTGCTGCGGCCCGCGCCCAGGTCGATCGCCACGCCGCTCGCACTGCCGTCGATGCGGCCGGCGTTGACCACCGTCGTGTCGTAGTCCGAGGCCGAGCGGATTGCCGCCGCGGTGCCCCCGCCGACGATGGTGCCGCCGACCTGGTTGTCGATGCGGACCAGCTTGCCGCTGCCGCCCAGCCCGCCGATGTAGATCGCCGAGTCGCTGGACCCGCGGATCACACCGCCGGCACCGTTGATCACGGTCGTGTTCGCGTAGAGCGCCTCGCGCAGGCCGGTGTTCGGGCCGCTGGTGATGTCGTTGCCGACCAGCGAGATCCCGCGGCCCACCGCGTTCGTGTTGCCGGCCGCGACGAGACCTTCGATCAGACCGGTGTTGCGGATCGTGCCGCCACCGGCCGAGATGCCTTCGCTGAAGGCCAGTCCGCTGCCCAGCGGCGAGAACGCGTTGATCGAACGGATCGTGCCGCTGCTGATGAGGTCCAGCGGGCCGTCCACGTCGACGCCGTCCCCGTCGCCGGTCACGCCGTTGCCGGTGATCAGTCCGGCGTTGCGGACCGTGATCACCTGCAGCGCATTGAAGCCGTCGAAGTTCAGACCCGAGCCGTTCATGCCGCGGATCGTTGCACCGGCCGCGTTGTTGATGGCGCCGGTCCAGGCGATCGCCGTGTCCGGGCCGCCGGTCACGCCGTGGCGGCCGCCTTCGAGCAGGCCGCCCGACAGGTTGTTGAAGGTGATGCCGCTGTTGCCCTGGAAGTCGACGCCGTCGCTGCTGGAGCCGGACGTCGTGACCGAGCGGATAGTGCCGGCGTTGTTGACGATGCCGTTGACGCCCGGACGGACCGCGTCCGCCTCGTAGGCCAGCATCAGCGCGCCGGCCTGGTTGTTGACGACGTTGCTGCCCGAGGCGATCGCGTTGAAGTCGACCACCTGGTTGCCGCTTCCCGAGGCGTTCGTCGAGATCATGCTGCCCCAGTTGGTCAGCGTGACGCTCGCGGGCGACTTGTTCATCTGGATCAGGTCGGCGTCCTGAGCGCGCATCAGCGCGGTGCTGTTGCTCGCGCTGCCGTTGACGATGACCAGGTTCTGCACGCCGGTGTTGTCGCGGATCACGCGGCCCGTGCCCGTCTGCACGATGGTGCCGAGGTTGTTGAGCGTCGCGTTGTTGCCGCTGACCGTCACCGCGACCGTCGAGCCGCCCACCGTGAGCGTGCCGGTCGCGCACAGCGCGCCGGTCTGGCCGTTCCCGCTGCCCAGCGTCTGCGCTGCCGTGAACGCGCCGCAGAGGTCGAAGGATGCGGCGCCGGCCGGACCGGCCTGCAGCAGCAGCGCGGCAAGCGCCAGTCCGCTCAGGCGGAACACCGGCGCGCGGCGCAGGTCGGAAGCGGAGCGGCGGGACAGGAGGTGGGCCATGGCAACGGGGGTCTCGTGTGAAAAATTCACGCGATGCTAGGAGGCACCGGTCCCGGGCGGCACCGCCCGAGCAGGGTGCCCCTGACGGCCTCTTTGACACACGCCTGTCATCGATCGATGCGCGCATTCACCGTCCACCCGACCGCTCAGCGGCCCGGTTGTTCCATGGGAACGGTCATACGGCGGTCGGACCGTTGTTCGGCGAAGGCGGGAAATCCCCCGCTGCCATAGGGGATGCACGCGACCCGTGACCCCCATCACGGTGGTCCTCCCCGCGAATGCGGGGAGGGGAAAACCGATCCCGCACTGTGTCACGGCACGGGGAGAGTGACACATTCGAGGCATGAGTTTCAAAAGTAGCATTTCGGCCGTTTCGACGCTTTCCAGGGACTGGTCATGAATGCTCTTTCGGTCAAGAAGCAGCTGATGTTCGCCTTCGCCGCGCTGGTCGCCGCAGTGGTGCTGGTCAGCGTCGTCGCCCTGCGCGATCTGGCTGCCGCGGATGCCCGCTTCAGCGGTTTCGTCCACGGCATCAATGAACGCGAGTCGATGGCCGTCGACGTCCGCATCGACGCCAACCGCCGCGCGATCGGCGTGCGCGACATGGTCATCGTCCAGGACGCCACCGACATCGAGGCGTCGAAGAAGATGGCGCTCGACGCGCACGCCGCGATCGGCCAGCACCTGAAGAAGCTGAGCGAGGCCGTGGCTGTCGCCCCCGACGCGACGGCCCGCGAGCGCGAGCTGCTGGCCCGCATCGTCGAGGTCGAAGCCAAGTATGGGCCGGTGGCCGCGCACATCGTCGAGCTCGCCGCCGCTGGCAAGCGCGACGAGGCGATGGCCTCCATGACGAAGGATTGCCGGCCGCTGCTGGCGGCCCTGCTCCAGTCCGCCCGGGAGTACATGGAATACGCCTCCAAGGGCGGCGAGGAGGTCGCCGCTGCTTCCACTGCCCAGTACCAGGCGCAGCGCTGGTGGATGTCCCTGATCAGCCTGGCGGCCGTCGGCATCGCCGCCGGACTCGGCTGGCTGATCACCCGTCGCCTGATGACGGCGCTGGGGACCGAGCCGGCGGAACTCGCCGACGCCGCCCACCGCATCGCCGACGGCGACCTGCGTCCGGTCGAAGGCGCCGCGTCGGCGCCCGCCGACAGCGTGCTCGCCTCGATGGGCGTGATGCAGTCGCAGCTGGTCACGCTGATCGGCCAGGTGCGCGGTTCGGCCGACCAGATCGCCATGGCCAGCGCCCAGATCGCCCAGGGCAACAACGACCTGTCGGCGCGCACCGAGGAGCAGGCCGCCGCGATCGAGGAGACCGCCGCCTCGATGGAGCAGCTCAGCGCCACCGTGCGCCAGAACGCCGACAACGCCCAGCAGGCCAACCAGCTCGCGCGCAACGCCAGCGAGGTCGCCGTCCGCGGCGGCGAGGTGGTCGGGCAGGTCGTGGAGACCATGCGCGGCATCAACGACAGCAGCCGCCGCATCGCCGACATCATCGGCGTCATCGACGGCATCGCCTTCCAGACCAACATCCTTGCCTTGAACGCGGCGGTCGAAGCCGCCCGCGCCGGCGAGCAGGGGCGCGGCTTCGCGGTCGTCGCTTCCGAGGTGCGCAGCCTGGCCAGCCGGTCGGCCGGCGCGGCCAAGGAGATCAAGCAGCTCATCGGCGACAGCGTCGCCCGCGTCGAGCAGGGCACCGGCCTGGTCGACCAGGCCGGCGCGACGATGACCGAGGTCGTGGGGGCGATCCGCCGCGTGTCCGACATCGTCGGCGAGATCAGCGCCGCCAGCGTCGAACAGAGTTCCGGCGTCACCCAGGTCGGCGAGGCCATCACCCAGATGGACCGCGCCACGCAGCAGAACGCCTCGCTGGTCCAGGAGAGCGCCGCCGCGGCGGACAGCATGAAGCGGCAGGCCGCCGACATGGTCGGCGCCGTGGCCGTCTTCCACATCGGTGGCGACGAGCGTGCTGCGGTACCGATCGCTTCAGCCGCACCCGCCGCGCCGGCTGCTCGCGCCACGCCGCGGCCCGACATCCAGGCTGCCGCGCGGGTCGCGACGCCGCCGAGGGTGACCTCCCCGCGCGCCGTGCCGCTGCCGGCCAAGATGAGCACCGCCTCGACCACCAGCGTCGGCGGCGCCCGCCCCAGCGTCCGCGTCGTCGCGGCCACGTCCGCGCCGAAGCGCCGCTCGGCGCCGACGCCGGATCTGCAGGTCGTCCGGCCCGCCGCCGCGCCGGCACGACTGGTGGCCGAGCCGGTGCTGGCCGGCGACGACGACTGGACCTCCTTCTGATCCTTGTCCCGGGTTAGGCCCGGCCGGCGCGGTCGGGACTTCCCTGTCCCGAAAGAGGAGGATGTCGAGGGGCGCCGCTCCTGACTATGCTTCGCGCACCGCCGCGGTGCTCGTGGCGGACGCCGAGGAGGTTCCCATGCCGGCTCTCCGTACCGCCAGTCCCCTGGCCCGATTCGACTATCCGCACTCCGCGCGGCGCGAGATGCTGGCCTTCCTCCCGAAGGACTGCCACCGACTGCTGGACGTCGGCTGCAACACCGGTGCCTTCGGCGAGGCCGTCAAGCTGACCCATCCCGGCACCGAGGTCTGGGGCGTCGAACCCGACGCCGGGGCTGCGGAGCGTGCCGCGGCCCACCTGGACCGCGTCATGCAGGGCTTCTTCGGCCCCGCCCTGACGCTGCCCGAGGCCCATTTCGACGTCATCTCCTTCAACGACGTCCTCGAGCACATGCCCGATCCGTGGGAGGCGCTCAACCACGCTGCGCCGCTGCTCGCGCCCGGCGGCGTCGTGCTGGCGTCGCTGCCCAACCTGCTGCACCTGGACACGATCTGGCCGCTGGTCCACGACCGCGATTTCCGCTACGAGCCCTGCGGCGTCCGCGACCGGACGCACCTGCGCTTCTTCACCCGCACCAGCGCGCTGCGCATGTTCGACGAATGCGGCTACGAGGTCCTCAGCGTCCAGGGCATCAACGAGCAGTGGTACACCTCCTCGATCAAGCGCCGGCTGGCGTTCCGGCTCTTCGGCCGGCAGCTCGAGGAGACGAAGTGGGTGCAGTTCGCCTTCGTCGCCCGCCCCAAGGCGCCGCGGCTGGTCTCCTGACGGCCTGAATCGCCCCACCGCCGACGGGTGTCATCGGCAGCCGCGACAATGCGTCGCATGCGCGCCCTGATCGACCTGCTGATCCAACACGACTTCCTGCTCGTCTTCCTCGTGACGCTGGCCGCGCGCATCGGCGCGCCGGTGCCGGCGGCGCCGCTGCTGGTCGTGGCGGGCGGACTGGCCGCGGCGGGCCGCCTGTCGGCGCTGTCGCTGGTCGTCGCGGCCGTGCTGGCCAATGTCCTGGGCGACGCCCTCTGGTTCATCGCCGGTCGCAGCTACGGCCACCGCGTGCTGCGGCTGCTGTGCCGCGTCTCCCTCTCGCCCGACGTCTGCGTCCGCCAGAGCGAAAGCCTCATCGCGCGCTGGGGCGGCAGTTCGCTGCTGGCCGCCAAGTTCCTGCCCGGCATCTCCGTCGTCGCGGCGCCGATGGCCGGCGCGCTCGGCATGGGCTGGCGCCGTTTCGTCGCCTACGACGCCGTCGCCGGCCTCGTCTGGACCGCGTGTTTCCTGGGCCTGGGCCTGATCTTCAGCGACCAGATCCAGGATGTGCTGGACTTCCTCTCCAACGCCGGCCTGTACGCGGTGATCGCCATCCTCGCGGTGCTGCTGCTCCTGATCGGCAACCGCTGGCGGCGGCGCCGCCAGATGGCGAAGCTGCAAGGCGAGGTCGAACGCATCAGCGTCGAGGACGCCGCCGCGCTCGTCGAGCAGGACATGGCGCCGCTCTTCATCGATGTCCGCAGCGATCCGGGTCGTGCCGCCGACCCGCGCACGCTGCCGGGGGCGCTCAACATCCCGCTGACGCGCCTGCCGGAATACGCCGCGCAACTGCCCGACGACCGCCTGCTGGTCCTCTACTGCAACTGCCCGAACGAGGTGTCCGCCATCCAGGGGGCGCACGAGCTCCTCCAGCGCGGACACCCGCGCGTGCTGGCGCTGGACGGCGGTCTGGACGGCTGGCATGAACTGCAGCGCCGCCAGGGCCGGGACCGGGGTGACAGCGGCGACGGCGATGTGGTGGGGCAGCCGCCCAAGCCGGTGGCGGCCCCTCCGACCACGGCCCCCACCGCCCTGCATTCGGCGACGCCCGCCGTCCCCTGATCTGAGGAGGGGTGGCTCCCGCGGCTGGCCCGGCGCTTGCATACTCGCGCCCATGACCGTCGCCGTCCTGCCTGCCGCCTCCCCGGTCGTCGCGCCGACCATCCTTGATCTGGAGGCGTCCGGTTTCGGACGCGGCAGCTATCCGATCGAGATCGGCTTCGTCGAGGCGGGCGGCCTGGCGTTCTGCTCGCTGATCCAGCCGGCGCCCGAATGGGAGCACTGGGACGAACAGGCCGAGGCCTTGCACGGCATCACGCGCGAGCTGCTGCTGCGTCACGGCCGCCCCCGTGAGTGGGTCGCCGACGAGCTCAACCGGCGCCTGGCCGGCCAGACCGTCTACTCCGACAGCTGGGGTCACGACTACCCGTGGATGAGCAAGCTCTTCGAGAGCGTCGGCCGCCTGCCGCGTTTCCGGATCGAGGACCTGCGCCGCCTCCTCAGCGAAGACGAGGCCCAGCGCTGGAACGCGGTGCAGCAGGAAGTCCGTGCCGAAGCGAAGCTGCGGCGCCATCGTGCCAGTGCCGATGCCAAGGTCCTGCAGATGACCTTGATGCGCTTGAAGCACGGCCCCCTGACGCCGACCGCGTCGCTGGACGGCCGCAGTCCGGGTGACTTCGGCAACTGCGGCTGACCACAGCCCCCGACTCTCACGGCGTCAACTGATCTCCGTGGGGCCGGAATGGGGCTTGGGGGTCCTGGAGGGATCCCCCATGCCCCGTGGAGAGCCCGCGCCTGGCCATGCGGAGTCCGACGGCGCCTGCGCCTGCGCAGGCTTCCGTTCCGCACAGAGGTTCCCGCTCGACCGCCCCCGCCCGGCCCGTTTGGCGCGATAGAGCTGCTCATCCGCCTGAGTGACGAGTTCATCGATGTCGGCCTGCCTGGCCCATTGGACGCAGAACCCGACGCTGGTGCCGATGTGGAGTTCGAGCGCACCGATGCGGAACGGCATGGTCAGCGCGTGCACCAGCTTGTCGGCGACGACCTGCGCGTCGACCGGCTTCGCGACGTGGGTGAGGAACACCGCGAACTCATCCCCGCCGATGCGCGCGACCAGGTCCTGCGGACGCAGCGCGTGCCGCAGCCGCCCGGCGACGGCCTGGAGCAGCGCATCGCCGACGGGATGTCCGTACTCGTCGTTGACGGGCTTGAAGCGGTCGAGGTCGAGGTACAGCAGCGCCACCAGTTCGTCGCGGTCGGTGGCGCGGCCGAGCGCCGCGTTGACCTGCGACGCGAACCCCGCGCGGTTGAGCAGCTCGGTGAGCGGGTCCGTGTTGGAGGCCTTCAGCAGCCGCATCTGTTCCTGCTTGACGTCGGTGACGTCGCGCGCGACGCCGTAGGCGCCGATGATGGTGCCGTCGTCGGTGACCAGCGGCGCGTAGGTCAGCTCGACGTAGCGCGTCTCGCCGCGGTCCTCACCGTCCAGCGGCATCGGGCGGCTGATGCCGTCGTCGTCGCGCATCTCGACGACGCTGGTCTCGCCCGCGAACGCGCGCTCGATCAGCGGATGCACGGCCGGGTACAGGTCGCCGAAGACCTCCGAGGCGAGACGGCCCAGCCCGGACTTCTCCGGGATGTCGAAGCGGCGCTCGAAGGCCTTGTTGCAGAACAGCACGCGTTCGTCGGTGTCGACGGCCAGCATCATGACGTTGACGCTCTGCGCCATCGCGCCCATGACGGCCTGGCTGCGTTCGCGTTCGCGGCGGGCGGCGAGCTCGGCGCTGATGTCGGCGATCGTGCCCGCGTGCGCGACGATGCGTCCGCCCAGCCGCATCGGCCGCATGCGCAGCCGCACCAGCATCTCCGTGCCGTCGCGGCGCGTCAGCTGCCGCACGCGGTCCAACGGCTCGCCGACCGCGACCAGCGCGGCCCATTGCTCGCGGGTCAACTCGCGCTCCGATGCCGGCAGGCGGTCCAGCCAGCCCCAGGCCAGGTCCCGGCGGTCGACCTCCAGCAGGCGCAGATAGGTCTCGTTGGCATACACGGTGCGGCCCTGGAGGTCGCAGCGGAAGAGGCCCATCGGCGAGGCGTCGGCGGTGGCCTCGCGTTCGGCCTCGCGCAACCGGGCGCGCTGCTGCAGCCGCGTGAACCAGGCCATCAGGCCGACCGCGATCACGGTGACCAGGAGCGAGAACCCCAGCACCGCGCGCCGCTGCTGCAGGTAGCCGGCGAGGATGCGGTCCCGCTCGAAGGAGACGAACAGGCGCAGCGGGTAGTCCTGCAGCACGCGGTAGGAGACGATGCGGTCGCGTCCGTCGGCGGGGCTCTGCGTCACCATGAACTGGCCGCTCGCGGGCGGGCTCGGCGGCAGCACCTCGCCGCCGGGGACCTGCCGCATGTTGGTGCCGATCAGGCCCGGCACTTCGGGCCAGCGGGCCATCGCCACGCCGTCGTCGCGCTCCAGCAGCACGGCCATGCCCGAACGCATCGACCGCGTGCGGTACAGGCGCAGCAGCGCATCGAGGTCGATGAAGCCGACGGTCGCGGTGAACGGGCCGGTCGGTGCGCTCAGGCGCGTGGCCATCGGCAGCACGAGGTGGGCCCCCGGCCGCAGCCGGATCGGCGCGCCGAGGACGATGCTCGGCGCGCTGGGGCGGCCGAGTTCCGACAGGAAACTCTTCGCGCCGAGGTCGACATAGGGTTCGCCGGTGACCGACGGGATGCGCCACAGGCGGCCGTCGGCGCTGGCCAGCATGACGTCGGTGATCCCGCGCGAGTTGTCGCGCAGCGAATCGGCCAGCAACGACACCGTGGCGTCCAGGTCCTGGCGCTCGTTCCTGCGCGTGAGCAGCAGCAGGTCGAGGGTGCGCAGGCTGCCCTCGGTCTCGCGCAGCAGCTGTTCGGTGTCCTGGGTCGCGTTGAGCGCGATGCCGTGCAGGTCGTCCTGCAGGTCCTCGACCAGCGACTTCGGATACAGCAGCGCGAACCACAGCACCAGCGCCCACAGCACGACCAGTACCAGCCCCAGCGCCAGGAAGGGGCCGAAGACCACCAGGCGTCTCACCTGGAGGCGTTCCGCGACGGACTGGCTGAACGAGGGGGCGGGCATCGGTCGGATTGTGGCCGTGCCGCGTACGGCTTCAAACGCCCAACAGCGGGGGCCCTGGCGGGTTTTTCGAGGCGTCCGGCACGTGGCTGTCCGGGTCGTCGCGGGCCAGCTCGCTCAGGCAGCGCAGGCACAGGCAGCGATCCGGCCAGCGCGCGGCGAGTTCCCGCTTGAGGTCCTCGCCCAGCCGCGTGCCGAAGCAGGCGCACCAGCCGTCGTTCACGCCGCAATGGAAACCGCCGCCGCAACGCGGGCAGGCGGTGTCGAGATCGTTGACCGTCTGGACCGTGCTGGCGGGGAGCGGCGTCGGCGTGCTCATGACGACGATTGTCGGTGATGCTCAGCCGAACAGTCCGCGATGCTGTTCCCGCAGCAGGTTCTTCTGCACCTTGCCCATCGCGTTGCGCGGCAGCTCGGTCTCGACGAAGACCCGCTTGGGCACCTTGAAGCCGGCGATGCGGTCCTTCAGCGCCGCGACCAGCGTCGTGCCATCCAGCGCGGCGCCGGATCGCGGCACCACCACGGCGATCACGCCCTCGCCGAAGTCCGGATGCGGCACGCCGACCACGGCCGACTCCGCCACGCCCGGCAGCTCGTTGAGCCAGCCTTCGATCTCCGCCGGGTACACGTTGTAGCCGCCGGTGATGATCAGGTCCTTGCTCCGGCCCACGATCGTCACGTAGCCGCGGTCGTCCCGGCGGCCCACGTCGCCGGTCTTGAACCAGCCGTCGGCGGTGAACTCCTCCTTCGTCTTCTCCGGTATCCGCCAGTAGCCCGCGAAGACGTTGGGCCCGGTCACCTGGAGGTGGCCGATCTCGCCGTCGCCGGTGCTGGGGCAGGGCGCGCCTGCATCGTCGACGATGCGCAGGCCCACGCCCGGCAGCGGACGACCGACCGTGCCCCCGCGGCGCTCGCCGTCCTCGGTCCGGTACGGATTCGAAGTCAGCATGACGGTCTCGCTCATGCCGTAGCGCTCCAGGATCGTGAACCCGGTGCGGCGCTGCCACTCGTGGAAGGTCTCGATCAGCAGCGGCGCGGAACCGCTGATGAACAGCCGCATCCGCGCGCAGGCGTCCTTCGTCAGCGTGGCCTGTTCGAGCAGCCGCACGTACAGCGTCGGCACGCCCATGAACAACGTCGCGTCGGGCAGCCGCGCGATCACGCCGCGCGGCTCGAAGCGGTTGAACCACAGCATCTTCGCCCCGGCCAGCAGCGCGCCGTGCGATGCGACGAACAGCCCGTGCACGTGGAAGATCGGCAGCGCATGGATCAGCACGTCGTCCGCCTTCCAACCCCAGTGGTGCTTGAGCACCTCCGCGTTGGACAGCAGGTTGCCGTGGCTCAGCATCGCGCCCTTGCTGCGACCGGTCGTGCCGCTCGTGTAGAGGATCGCGGCCAGGTCGCCGGCCTGCTTCTCGGCGACCTGGTGCATGTCGGGCATCTGCACCGCGCGGTCCAGCAGCGTGCCGCTGCGGTCCTCGTTCAGCGTGAACACCCAGGGCACCTTCGCCTGGAACGCCAGCTTGCTGATCCAGCCGAAATGCTTCCCCGCGCAGACGACCACGGCCGGCTCCGCGTTGCCGATGAAGTACTCGAGCTCGGCGGCCTGGTAGGCCGTGTTCAGCGGCAGGTAGACGTAGCCGGCGCGCAGCACCGCGAGGTACAGCAGCAGCGCCTCGACGCTCTTCTCCGTCTGCACCGCGACGCGGCTGCCCGCGGGCAGGTCCAGCGAGTCCAGCAGGTTGGCGATCATCGCCGTGGCGCGGTCGATGTCGCGCCAGCTGTAGCGCTGGCCGGCGTCGGGGCCGTCGGCCAGCTCGATCGCGCAGGCGTCCAGGTCGTCGGAGAAATTCGCGCGCAGCGCGGCGAACAGGTTGGCGTTCGCGGTGGCTTTCTGGGGAGCGTTCATGTCGGGGGTCGCTGGCCGGAGTTCAGGCGGTCGCTGTCGGATCAATCCAGTTTCGCACCGCTGCGCTTGACCACGTCGGCCCAGCGCACGACCTCGCCGTGCACGAACTTGCCGAAGGCGTCGCCGTACAGCGTGGGCATGTCGGTGCCCAGGCCGGTCCAGATGGTCTTCAGGTCCTCGGTCGCGTAGGCCTTGCGGAGCTCGGCCTGCATCGCGGTGATCACCTCCTTGGGCGTGCCCTTCGGGGCCCACAGGCCGTACCAGGTCGATACCTGGTACTGCGGGATGCCGGCTTCCACGGCGCTCGGGATGTCCGGGAAGCCCGGCGCGCGCTTGGACGAGGCGACGGCCAGCGCCTTGATGCGGCCGCTGCGGATGTGCGCCGCCGACGAGCCCAGGCCGTCGAACATCAGGTCCACCTGGCCCGCCATCAGGTCCTGCAGCGCGGGACCCGCGCCGCGGTAGGGGATGTGGGTGATGAAGGTCTGCGTCTGCAGCTTGAAGAGTTCGCCCGCCATGTGGTGCGAGGTGCCGTTGCCGGCCGAGCCGTAGTTCAGCTTGCCGGGGTTCTTCTTCAGGAAGTCCAGCAGGCCCTTCACGTCGGTGGCCTGCACCTTGGACGGGTTGATCACGATCACCTGCGGCACGTTGGAAACCAGGGCCACGGGGATGAAGTCCTCCTCGAGCTTGTACTCGAGCTTCGGGTACATCGCCGGCGCGATCGCGTGGTGCACCGCGCCCATGAAGAAGGTGTAGCCGTCCGGGGCGGCCTTGGACGCGATCGTCGCACCCACGGTGCCGCCGGCGCCGCCCTTGTTGTCGATGATGAACTGCTTGCCGGTCTGCTTGGTCAGCACGGCCGTCAGCGGCCGGGCGAAGGCGTCGGTGCCGCCGCCGGCCGGGAAGGGCACGACGATGACCACCGGCCGGTTCGGCCAGGCGGCCTGCGCGAACGCCGACGGCGCGACCCCGGCGCCCGCGGCGGTCAGGGAAGCCAGGGCGGCGGCGCCCAGCAGGCGGCGGCGGGTCGTGGAACTCTGGGTCATGCGTGTCTCCTGTGGGCCTCTGCGGGCCGCGGTGTCGGTGGGCAAGGATGAGGAAAACCGGAGTGGTGCGGCGGTTTATAGCCGCATCGCCTCCCGTGCGGCTCGATGCCTGCCCCGGGGATTCCCCAGGGCGTTCGCCTCTCGGGACGGTCTTCGCACCGGAAGCCGGCTGCTACATTGGCCCGCATCAGATCCGGGGCGCCGCCGCGTGGCGGCAAGGCGACCCCGGACATCCTCCCGCATTGCGGGAGGCCCAGGACGAACGTCCAGGAGACAGGTCATGAACGACATTCCCCAGGATGCCGAGGCGGTGCTGCGGCTGGCGGCGCAGTCGATGTTCGACGTGCTGGCCAGCACCGCGCAGGGCGCGATGGTGGTGAACCGCGCGCACCGCGTCGTCTGGATCAGCGAGGGTTACAAGCGCTTCCTGCCCGCGCTCGGCTTCCGCGACGAATCCGAGTTCGTCGGCCGTCGCGTCGAGGAGGTCGTCCCCAACACCCTGATGGCCCAGGTCATCGACACCGGCCAGCCCATCCTCGTGGACCTGCTGACCAACAAGGCGGGCACCTTCCTCGTCAGCCGGCTGCCGCTGCGCGGCCCGGGCGGCGACGTCATCGGCGCGATGGGCATGGTGCTGCTGGACCATCCCGAGACGACGATGCAGCCGCTGATGAACAAGTTCGCGTGCCTGCAGGCGGAACTCGACGACACGCGGCGCCAGCTCGCCGCCGAGCAGTCCCGCAACCGTCGCGCCAAGCACCGGATCGTCGACTTCGTCGGATCGAGCCCCGCGGCGGTCGAGGTCAAGCGCCATGCGCGCCGTGTCGCGCAAACCGAGGCGACGGTGCTGCTGCTCGGCGAGACCGGCACCGGCAAGGAACTGCTCGCGCATGCGATCCACGCGGCGTCCCGGCGCGCGGCCCGGCCGCTGGTGTCGGTCAACATCGCCGCCGTGCCGGAAACGCTGCTGGAGGCGGAGTTCTTCGGTGTCGCGCCCGGCGCCTACACGGGCGCCGACCGCAAGGGCCGCGACGGGAAGTTCAAGCTGGCCGACGGCGGCACCCTCTTCCTCGACGAGATCGGCGACATGCCGCCGGCGCTGCAGGCCAAGCTGCTGCGGGTCCTGCAGGAGCAGGAACTGGAGCCGCTCGGCAGCAACGAGGTCCTCAAGGTCGACGTCCGCGTGATCGCGGCGACCAGCCGCGACCTGGCGGCGATGGTGCGGCGCGGCGAGTTCCGCGCCGACCTGTTCTACCGCCTCAACGTCCTCCCGATCCGCCTGCCGGCGCTGCGCGAACGGTGCGAGGACATCGGGACGCTGGTCGATGTCCTGCTGGAAGACATCGCGCGGCGCAGCGGCCTGCCCCGGAAGACCTTGAGCGTCGCGGCGCTCCAGGCCCTCGAAGGCAAGTCCTGGCCCGGCAACGTGCGGGAGCTGCGCAACGCGCTGGAACAGGCCTTCCTGATGAGCGACGACGACCAATTGCTGCCGAGGCATTTCGGTCTGCACGAGATGGCGACGATGGCGACGACGGCGATCACCACGAGCGATGCGGACGGTGCGGAGGCCGGTGCCCCTCCGAGCGACCTTCCGAGCATGCGCAGGAGTGGGAGCGAGGAGGGGCACCGGCCTCCGCAACGTGGGCTCGGTGCAACGGCGGCAACCTTGCCCGCCCGCAAGGCCGAGCTGGAACGCGCCGCCATCGCCCAGGCGCTGAGGAGCACCAACGGCAACCGCGTCGCCGCCGCGCGGCTGCTGGCGATCTCGCGGGCGACGCTCTACGAGAAGCTGGCGAAATACCCCGAGCTCGCCTCTGCCTGACGCGTACGGCAGCGCGCGGCCCGCCGAACGGGCGACGGCCCGCCGCCACATCGTCACGTTTGGCCCGTGTTCAAGGGCTTCTTCGAGGGTTCTGGGGGCTTGCCGCACCGTGTGCGACATGCGCATATTCGAGGTCAGGGCAGAAGACGAGGACCGGATGGACCGGCCCGCCCAGGAGACCCCATGAACACGCTCACCACGACCGCGACCGGATTCCATGCCGAAGCGCCTGCCGGCGCCCGGACGACCTCGAAGGCGACGGCCCCCGGGCCTGGACCCTGGCCACCAAGCTTCGCGTGGCGGTGCTGGCCGCGGTGGTCGGCTTCGTCGTGCTGGTGATGTGGCTGAGCCACCGCTCCGCGATGAGCCTGCTGGACGTCAAGATGATCACGACGGTCGAGCAGGTCAAGAACGCCGAGCAGATCGCCAAGCGCCACTTCGACCGCATCGGCGCCGGCGGCCTCACCGAGGCCGACGCGAAGAAGGCGGCCGCGGCCGAGATCGGCAAGATCCGCTACTCCGGCAACGAGTACATCTGGATCAACGACATGACCCCCAAGATGGTCATGCACCCGATCAAGCCGGAACTCAACGACAAGGACCTGTCCGGCAACAAGGACCCGAACGGCCTGAAGCTGTTCGTCGCCTTCGTCGACACGGTCAAGGCGCAGGGCAGCGGCTTCGTCGACTACCTGTGGCCCAAGCCGGGCGCCAAGGATCCGGAGCCCAAGCGCTCCTACGTCACCGGCTTCAAGCCGTGGGGCTGGGTGATCGGCTCGGGCGTCTACATCGACGACGTCGCCGGGATCGCCCGCCGCGACGCGACCATCGCACTGGTGCTGGTGATCGCCGTGGGCATCGCCGCGCTGGTCGCGGTCGAGTGGTTCGCACGCGGCCTGAAGCGCCGGCTGAACCAGATGCGCGAGGTCGTCGAGGCCGTCGCCAACGGCGACCTGCGTGCGCAGGTGGTCGGCAGGGACGGCACCGGCAACGACGAGATCGGCCAGGTGCTGACCCAGGTCGGCGCGATGCAGGGGCGACTCAGCGATCTGGTGCGCGCGATCCGTGATGCCACCGACTCCATCCAGCATGCCTCGCGCGAGGTCGCGATGGGCAGCCAGGATCTCTCGCAGCGCAGCGAACAGGCGGCGTCCAGCCTCCAGCAGACGGCGGCGTCGATGCATGAGCTGACGCAGCAGGTCACCCATTCCGCGCAGGCCGCGCACCAGACCAATCAGCTGGCCATCGGCGCGGCCGATCGCGCCAAGCTCGGTGCCGACGTCATGGGCGAGGTCGTGCAGACGATGGACGGCATCGCCGGCGCCAGCCGCAAGATTGCCGACATCATCTCCGTCATCGACGGCGTGGCCTTCCAGACCAACATCCTGGCGCTGAACGCGGCCGTCGAGGCGGCCCGCGCGGGCGAGCAGGGACGAGGATTCGCCGTCGTCGCCTCCGAGGTGCGCGCGCTGGCCCAGCGCAGCGCCAACGCCGCCAAGGAGATCAAGGCCCTGATCAACGACTCGGTCACGCGCGTCGACGCGGGCGGCGCGCAGGTCGGCCGTGCCGGCGAGGCGATGGGGCAGATCCTGCAGTCCGTGCAGCAGGTCAGCGGCACGGTGGCCGAGATCAGTCAATCAAGCGCGGGCCAGTCCGACGGCCTCGCCCAGATCAACCAGGCCGTGAAGCACCTGGACGACATGACGCAGCAGAACGCGGCACTGGTCGAGGAGACAGCGGCCGCCGCCGAGTCGCTGCAACAGCAGGCCCGCCTGCTCAACGAGCACGTCGCGACCTTCCGCACCTGAGGACGCCCTGTCCGATGTCTGGACATTGACTGGATTCCAGACACCCTTCCGCTTCTCCCCACACGCCGCTGTCTGGATTCCGGACAGCGGCGTTGTCGTTTCCGGCGCCTGATGGACATCGTTCCGAACGGTCTCAGAAAGGAGTGCGGAGTCAGCGAGCCTCGGTGGGGCCGGAATGACTCTGGGGGTTCCCGGAGGGATGCCCCCTGAGTCGTGGAGAGCCCGCGCTGGGCCAGGCGCAGTCGGCACGGACCTTGCGACGTGAGACCCCCGAGACCGGCGCACGACCGGTCCGCCCACAGGAGACAAGTTCCATGACCCACGGCTTCATCCGCGCTGCGACGGGCGCGGTCCTGGCGCTGTCCGCCGTTGTCGGTGGCAGCACCGCGGCGTTCGCGCAAGGCAAGGACATCCGCATCGCCCATGTCTACAGCCGCACCGGCCCGCTCGAGGCCTACGGCAAGCAGACGCAGACCGGATTCCTGATGGGCCTGGACTTCGCGACCGGCGGCACGATGACGGTGGCGGGCCGCAAGCTCGTCGTCCTCGAGAAGGACGACCAGGGCAAGCCCGACGTCGGCAAGAGTCTGCTGGCCGCGGCCTACGGCGACGACAAGGCGGACATTGCCGTCGGCCCGTCTTCGTCGGGGGTCGCGCTCGCGTTGCTGCCGGTGGCCGAGGAGTACAAGAAGATCCTGCTCGTCGAGCCGGCGGTCGCCGATTCGATCACCGGCGACAAGTGGAACAGGTACATCTTCCGGACCGGCCGGAACAGCTCGCAGGATGCGATCTCCAACGCGGTCGCGCTCGACAAGCCGGGGACGGTGATTGCGACGCTGGCGCAGGACTACGCCTTCGGACGTGACGGCGTGAAGGCCTTCAAGGACGCGATCAAGAAGGCCAAGGTCGTCCACGAGGAATACCTGCCCACGACGACGACCGACTTCACCGCCGGCGCGCAGCGGCTCATCGACCGCCTGAAGGACCAGCCCGGCCGCAAGGTGATCTTCATCATCTGGGCCGGCGCGGGGAACCCGTTCAAGATCGCCGACCTCGATCTCAAGCGCTACGGCATCGAGATCGCCACCGGCGGCAACATCCTCCCGGCGATGGCCGCGTACAAGGCGCTGCCCGGCATGGAGGGCGCCACCTACTACTACTTCGGCATCCCGAAGAACCCGGTCAATGAATGGCTGGTGGCCAACCACTACAAGCAGTTCAAGACGCCGCCCGACTTCTTCACCGCCGGCGGCATGAGCGCCGCCATCGCGGTCGTCGAGGCGCTCAAGAAGACCGGCGGCGACACCGCGACGAACAAGCTCATCAAGGCCATGGAAGGCATGAGCTTCGAGACGCCCAAGGGCCGCATGACCTTCCGGCCCGAGGACCACCAGGCGATGCAGTCGATGTACCACTTCAAGATCAAGGTGGATCCGGCCTTCGCCTGGGGCGTGCCCGAGCTGGTGCGCGAGATCAAGCCGGAGGAAATGACGATTCCGATCCGCAACAAGCGTTGAGCGTCGAAGGCTGAACGCCGAGCGCCCCACGTTGAAGGTCCATCGACATCAAGGAGGTTTCAAGTGAAGTCATCCGCTGTCAGAAGTTCCGCGATCCGACTTTTCGTTCCTGCTGCCTCAGTGGCCGCATCGTTGCTGCTGGCGGGCCTCGGCCACGCCGCCGTCCCGCTGCCCTCGCTCAACATCGACAAGACCCAGATCACCGTGTCGGGCCTGTCTTCGGGCGGCTTCATGGCCAACCAGCTCGGTTACGCGCATTCATCGACATTCAAGGGCGTCGGTGTCTTCGCCGCCGGGCCGTACAACTGCGCCGGCCACAGCAACTACACCGCCTGCATGTACAACGCGATGATCTCGTCGTCCGCGCTGAACACGATGCAGGCCGACCTCAACAACTGGAGCGGCACGGCGATCGACGCCAAGAGCCACGTGGCGTCGCAGAAGGTCTTCCTGTTCGTCGGGCTGAGCGACACGACCGTCGGCCCCAACCCGATGAACGCGGTGCAGACGCAGTACCTCAACAACGGCGTCACGGCGGCCAACCTCGAATACGTCCAGCGCAGCGGCACGGCCCACGTGCTGCCCACCGACTTCGACGCCACCGGCAACAACAGCTGCGGCAGCAGCGCGTCGCCCTACATCGCCAACTGCGGCTATGACGGCGCGAAGGCCGTTCTCACCAAGCTGTACGGGACGCTGAGCGCGCGCAACAACAACCCCGCCGCGGCGAACTACATCGAGTTCGACCAGACCGCGTTCAGCACCAACCCCGGCCTGGCGGCGACCGGCTGGGCCTACGTGCCGGCCAACTGCGCCGCCGGCCAGGTCTGCAAGCTGCACGTGGCGCTGCACGGCTGCCAGCAGAACTACGCGACCATCGGCGACAAGTTCGTGAGGAACACCGGCTTCTCGCGCTGGGCCGACACCAACAACATCGTCGTGCTGTTCCCGCAGACGAAGGTCGACAACATCTCGCGCTCGACCGCGGCCAGCGGGCTGCTGCCCAACCCGAACGGCTGCTGGGACTGGGTCGGTTGGTACGGCTCGAACTTCGCGCAGAAGGCCGGCACGCAGATCGCGGCGCTCAAGGCGATGGTGGACAAGGTGGCCGGCGGAACCACCGGCAATCCGGGCGACCCTGGTGATCCCGGCGATCCGGGCACGCCCGCGACCTGCTTCACCGCGTCCAACTACACCCACTCGGTCTCCGGGCGCGCCTACGCGCTCTACGGCATCACCTACGCCAACGGCTCCAACCAGGCGATGGGTCTGTGGAACATCTTCGTCACCACGACGCTGAAGCAGACCGCGCCCAACTACTACGTGATCGGCACCTGTCCCTGATGCTGGAGACCCGCGACCTCACCATCCGCTTCGGCGGGCACACGGCGGTGGACCGCGTCAGCTGCGCCTTCCATCCGGGCACGCTGACGGCCATCGTCGGTCCCAACGGTGCCGGCAAGACGACCTACTTCAATCTGATCTCGGGCCAGCTCGGCGCGAGCGAGGGTCGAGTGCTGCTCGACGGCGAGGATTTGACGCGACTGGCCGCGCCGCTGCGCACGCGGCGCGGGCTCGGGCGCGCTTTCCAGCTGACGCAGCTGTTCCCGACATTGAGCGTGCTCGAGAACGTGCGCTTGGCCGTGCAGTCGCGGCGCGGGGAGGGCCTGAGGATGTTCTCCGTGTGGTTGAACCACCGCGAGCTGCTCGACGAGGCGCGCACGATCGTCGAGCGCGTCCGGCTCGGACATCGCGTCGATGTGCCTGCGGCCAGCCTGCCGCACGGCGACCAGCGCAAGCTGGAGGTCGCGATGCTGATGGCGCTGAAGCCCAAGGTCTACCTGTTCGACGAGCCCACCGCGGGCATGAGCGTCGACGAAGTGCCGGTGATCCTCGACCTGATCCGTGCGTTGAAGGCGGAAGGCAAGCACACGATCCTGCTTGTGGAGCACAAGATGGACGTGGTGCGGGAGCTGGCCGATCGCATCGTCGTGCTGCACAACGGGCGGCTCGTCGCCGACGGTGAGCCCGAAGCGGTGATCGCTTCTCCGGTCGTGCAGAGCGCCTATCTGGGGCTCGCCATGCCGGAGGTCGCATGAGCGCATCGATGCCCAAGACCTTGTTGCGCCTCGACGGGGTGCACACGCACATCGGGGCGTATCACATCCTGCACGGCGTCGATCTGGCCGTCGTCGAGGGCGAGGTCACGATGCTGCTGGGCCGCAATGGCGCCGGCAAGACCACGACACTGCGGACGGTGATGGGCCTGTGGCGTGCGAGTGCGGGCCGTGTGCTGCTCGACGGCCGCGAGATCCAGGCGGTGCCGACGCCGGAGATCGCGCGCCTGGACATCGCCTACGTGCCCGAGAACATGGGCATCTTCGGCGACCTGACGGTGCGCGAGAACCTGCTGCTGGCGGCGCGCCGTGCGCGCTCGCTGGACGACCTCGACACCGCGCGGCTGGACTGGCTGTTCGGACTGTTCCCCGCGCTGCGCAAGTTCTGGCTGTATCCGGCCGGCAAGCTGAGCGGCGGGCAGAAGCAGATGCTGGCGATCGCGCGCGCGATGGTCGAGCCGCGTCGGCTGCTGCTGATCGACGAGCCGACCAAGGGGCTGGCGCCGGCGATCATCCGCAACCTCATCGAGGCACTCGGGGAAATCAAGCGCGGCCGCGACGGCGCGCGCACGACGGTGCTGCTGGTCGAGCAGAACTTCATGGTCGCCCGGGCCCTGGGCGACGGCGTCGCCGTCATGGACGACGGTCGCGTCGCGCATGCAGGCCGCATGGCCGATCTGGCCGCCGACGATGCGTTGCAGCAGCGGCTGCTCGGACTCTCGCTGGCGGCACATCAATGAACCCGACCGATGCCATTCCCAAGGCGCGTTTCGACGCGATCCCGCTGCTGCTGGTCGTCGCGCTGGCGCTGACGGCGCTGCCGCTGATCGGATCGCCATCGAGCTGGGCGACGCTGACGATCGCCGGCCTCGCGATGGGGCTCATCGTCTTCGTCATCGCGTCGGGGCTGACACTGATCTTCGGCCTGATGGACGTGCTGAACTTCGGGCACGGCGTGTTCATCGCGCTGGGCGCCTTCGTCGCCACGACGGTGATGGGCGCGATGAGCGTGTCCGGCGGCCTGGCCGTCAGTCCGTCGCTGGCGCAGAACCTCGTCGCGGTCGGCGTCGCGGCGCTGGCGGGCATCGTCAGCGCGGCGGCACTGGGGCTCGTCTTCGAGCGCGTGCTGGTGCGTCCCGTCTACGGCATGCACCTGAAGCAGATCCTGATCACGATGGGCGGGATGATCATCGGCGAGGAATTGATCAAGCTGGTCTGGGGCGCGCAGATGATCCCGCTGCAGCCGCCGGAGTCGCTGCGCGGCGCGCTGGTGCTCGGCGACGTGGCGGTCGAGAAGTTCCGGCTGCTGGCGGTCGTCTTCGGCCTCGCCGTATTCATCGGGCTGTTGTGGCTGCTCAACCGGACCAAGCTCGGCCTGCTGATCCGCGCCGGCGTCCAGGATCGCGAGATGGTCGAGAGCCTCGGCTACCGCATCCGGCGGCTGTTCGTGGCGGTCTTCGTCGCCGGCTCCGGCTTGGCGGGCCTGGGCGGCGTGCTGTGGGGGCTCTACCAGCAGAGCGTGATCCCGCAGATCGGCGCGCAGGTAAACACGCTGATCTTCATCGTGATCATCATCGGCGGCCTCGGCTCGACGCTGGGTTGCTTCGTCGGCGCGCTGCTGGTCGGCCTGATGGCCAACTACTGCGGCTTCCTCGCGCCCAAGGTGGCGCTGTTCTCCAATATCGGGCTGATGGTCGCCGTGCTGCTCTGGCGGCCGCAGGGCCTCTATCCGGTCGGCCACCGTTGAGCGGAGCGAGCTTCCCATGCGCCTGATCCGTTCCCTGCTTTCACACGACTTGCCGCGCAGTCGCCTGCTGGCGGCACTGCTGCTGCTCACGGTGCTCGGACTCGCGTTCGCGCCGTTCGTGTTCCCGGGCACCAAGGCGATGAATGTCGCGGCCAAGATCCTCGTGTTCATCGTGCTTGTGGGCAGCTACGACCTGCTGCTCGGCTACACCGGCATTGTCAGCTTCGCGCACACGATGTTCTTCGGTATCGGGGCCTATGGTGTCGCCATCGCGAGTTCGCGCATGGAGCCGGGCTTTGCGGCGCTGGCCGTCGGCATCGGCGGCGCGCTCACGCTGTCGCTGCTGCTCGCGCTTGTCATCGGGCTGTTCTCGCTGCGCGTGAAGGCGATCTTCTTCGCGATGATCACGCTGGCCGTCGCGGCGGCGTTCCAGGGCCTGGCGTCGCAGCTGTCCGACGTCACCGGCGGCGAGGACGGTCTGAACTTCCGGCTGCCGCCGCTGCTGTCGCCGTCGACGGAGTTCCTCGAGGAGCCGGTGCTCGGCGTCTCCATTGACGGCCGGCTGCTGAGCTACTACCTGCTGTTCATCGTGACCGTGGCGCTGGTGCTGCTCCTGCTGCGCATCGTCAACTCACCGTTCGGCCGCGTGTTGCAGGCGATCCGCGACAACGACTTCCGCGCCGAAGCCATCGGCTACCGGCTGGTGACCTACCGCACGCTGTCGACATTGCTGGCCGCGGTCTTCTCGACCCTGGCTGGCGCGCTGCTCGCGATCTGGCTGCGCTACAACGGGCCGGACACCTCGCTGTCCTTCGAGATCATGCTGGACATCCTGCTGATCGTCGTGATCGGCGGCATGGGCACGATCTACGGCGCGGTGATCGGCAGCGTGCTGTTCGTGCTGGCACAGAGCTATCTGCAGGACCTCATGCGCGTCGGCGCGTCGGCAGTGGCGGGCGTGCCGGTACTCTCGCAACTGATCGCGCCGGAGCGTTGGCTGCTCTGGTTGGGGGTGCTGTTCGTGCTGGCCGTGTACCACTTCCCGAACGGGTTGGTCGGGCGCCTGAGGCAGGCGAGGAGGGGATCGTGAAGTCGACGTCGAACTACCTGCGCTGCGAAGGCCGCGAGATCCACTTCCAGGCCTGGGGTGATCCGGACGCCGAGCCGGTGATCGCCTGGCACGGCCTGGCGCGCACGGGACGCGACATGGACGAGTTGGCCACCCACCTCGCGGGGACGGGGCGCTACTTCGTGGTGTGTCCGGACACCCTCGGTAGAGGGCTGTCGCAGTGGAGTCCGGAGCCGGACAACGAGTACTGCCTCGCGTTCTACGTGAAGCTGGCGGTGGCGCTGGTCGATCAACTGGGGTTGCGGGAATTCCACTGGGTGGGCACGTCGATGGGCGGTGCGATCGGACTGCTGGCCGCGGCGACCTCGCTGCGCGGCCGCATCCGGCGGCTGGTGCTCAATGACATCGGCCCGGAACTCGCGGAGCCGGCGATCCAGCGCATCCGCGGCTATGCGGGGTCACCGTCGGCGTTCGACACGGTGTCGGCGCTGGAACAGTACTTCCGTCAGATCTACCAACCCTACGGCTGGATGAGCGACACGCAATGGCGGCGCTTGACGGAGAGCTCCGTGCGCCGGCTGCCCGACGGGCGGGTGACGCCGCATTACGACCCGGCGATGGTGCGCCAGTTCTTCGTCCATCCGGACGATTACAAGCGCTGGACCGAGTGGGATTCGTTGAGCCTGCCGGTGCTGTGCCTGCGTGGGGAGACGTCGGATCTTCTGCTGCCGGAGACGGCCGACGCGATGCGCGTCCGTGGGCCGAGGGCGGAGGTGGTCACGATCCCGGGCTGCGGCCATGCGCCAGCACTGAACGTGGCGGAGCACTTCGCCATCGTGCGGCGGTTTCTCGACGGCGGATGAGTGCTCCGCAGACGAAGACTCATCGCTTGATGAGCCAGCCCAGCACGCCGCCGAAGACAGCGGTGAGCGTGGACAGGGCCCATTGGCGGTTTTCGTCGATCAGGCATTGATCGCGCAGCGTGAACAGGCTGAAGCCGACGAGCGCCATCAAGATGACGATGCTCACAAAGAAGAGCCCCAGATCCTTGATTCGGCGAGTCCGTGCATCTGCCCGAGATTCGGGGATTCCCACCTTGGCGTCGAGCAGTTGGGCAGCTTCGACGTGGTGTCCTCGCTGCTCATGTCAGATCCAGTTGACCTGCGTCTTCAGATGATGCTCGTGGCCCTCGTCGACGAATCCGAGGATCCGGCCATACCGAACCTCGCGGCGCAACTTGAAGTAGGTGTAGAGCGCGCGGTCGATCACTTCCATCTCGGTGCGACGATCCTCGCGCGCAGCCCAGCGGATGTCGTCGTAGGCGGCGTCGGTCAACGTGGCGGTCAAAGGGACTGGCATGCAGGATTCCTTTCATATCGCCACCCGGACATCGGGTGCGAATCGAAAGTGGAGCACGCCCCTCGCGCTCAACGCCAGTGCCGCGACGGGGGATTCCTGCAAGCTTTGCGCGGCATCAAGGACCCTCGAAATAACGAGTGTCCGTCCGTCGTGGTGATGGTTCGTCCCTCGTCGGAGGGATCCCTCACAGGGGGTCAGTCGTTGAGCTGCGGCAGATCCAGCCAGCGCGCCAGCCGGCGGCGCAGCGTCAGGAAGTCGAGCGGCTTGGTCAGGTGCTCGTCCATGCCGGCCTTCAGGCTGTCGGCGACGTCGCTGTCCAGCGCATGCGCCGTCAGCGCCAGGATCGGGAAACGCGGGAGCCGGCCCTGCGCCTGCTGCTCCCGCAGCCGGCGCGCGCATTCCAGTCCGTCCATGCCCGGCATCTGGATGTCCATCAGCACCAGGCTCGGTGCCGCGCGTTCGCACAGGTCCAACGCTTCCTGGCCGTTGCGCGCGAGCTGGGTCTTCAGGCCCATCAGCGCCAGGAATTCCAGCGCGACGACCTGGTTGATCGGGTTGTCCTCGACCAGCAGCACGAAGGGCTCGCCGGGCGCCGGGCGTTGTCCGGACACGGACGCGTCGGCCATCGACGACGGGGGCGTGGACTTCGCGGACGCGTCCGACGTCATCAAGACCAGCGAGGTCTCGGAAATCTCCGAAGTGGAATGGCCGTCGTTTCTGTCCATGTCGCTTGTCGTCCCCGATCCGATCGGGATGCGGGTATTCCCTAGGTGAGTCGTCCGTCGTCCGGTTGGACCGGGAGCCGCTGTTGCTCCGCGACGACGGGGTCCATTGTTGCCGCAGCCTCGGAAGACTAGCAAGTGTGCGGAAGTCATCGATCGGAGGCCTTGACAAGAGGTAGGCGAGGGCTTCCTGAGCGGTCGTGCGTTTTCATTTGCTTACCACTGTGTCGCCCCTGGATGTCGTCCGCAGGCCATCCGGGTCGCCCCGGATCACCTGCCGCCCCTCCTGCCACGCCGTGACACCGCCGCTCCCTAGAATCATCGCCCACTGCCTTTTCCGAGGCTCCAGAGCCCACACCACATGTCCGATTCCGATATCCGCATCCGGGGCGCCCGCCAGCACAACCTCAAGAACCTCGACCTGGACATCCGGACAGGGGAATTGACGGTGGTGACCGGGCCCAGCGGGTCGGGCAAGTCCAGCCTGGTTTTCGACACGCTGTATGCCGAGGGCCAGCGCCGCTACGTGGAGACCTTCTCCGCCTATGCGCGCCAGTTCCTGGACCGCATGGACCGTCCCGCGGTCGACAAGGTGGAGGGCGTGCCGCCCGCCATCGCGATCGACCAGACCAACCCCGTCCGCACCAGCCGCTCCACCGTCGGCACGATGACGGAGCTCAACGACCACTTGAAGCTGCTGTTCGCGCGCGGGGCGGCCCTGTTCGATCGCGAGACCGCGCTGCCCGTCCGGCACGACACGCCACAGACGATCTACGCGGAACTGCTCGAGCGCACGAAGACCGACGACCCGCGCCTGGTGCTCACCTTCCCGGTCGAGCTGCCCGAGTCGGTCAGCGCGGGCGAGGTCGAGCAGTGGCTCTCCGCCTCGGGCTTCACCCGGGTGCAGTCGGAGCGTGTCGTGGGCGGCCGCAAGATCCTGGACGTCGTCGCCGACCGTTTCCGCATCCAGGGTGCGGAGCAGGCGCGGGTCATGGAGGCGATCGAACTGGCGCTCAAGCGCGGCAGCGGCCGGCTGATGGTCCATGTGCTCAGCGCGGAGGAGGGCGTCGAGCCGACGCTGTGGCGCTACTCCACCGGCCTGCACTGCCCGGAGAGCGACATCCGCTACGCCGATCCGCAGCCGGCGCTGTTCTCTTTCAACTCGGCGATGGGCGCCTGCGAGACCTGCCGCGGCTTCGGCCGGGTGATCGGCGTGGACCTGGGCCTCGTGATCCCGGACGAGCGCAAGACGCTGCGCGGCGGCGCGATCAAGCCCATGCAGACGCCGGCCTGGAAGGAGAGCCAGGACGACATGCTGAAGTACGCCGGCGACGCCGGCATCCCGCGCGACACGGCGTGGAACCAGATGACGCCGGCCCAGCGCGAGTGGGTCATCGGTGGCAGCCCGAACTGGAACGGCAACTGGAACAAGCAGTGGTACGGCGTCAACCGGTTCTTCGAGTACCTGGAGAGCAAGGCCTACAAGATGCACATCCGGGTGCTGCTGTCGAAGTACCGCAGCTACACCGAGTGCCCGACCTGCCGCGGCGCGCGGCTCAAGACCGAGGCGCTCCTGTGGCGCGTCGGCTCCAAGGCCCTGGCAGACGCGGCCCTGCCGGCGGACCAGCGTTTCATGCCCGAGGGAGTCAAGTGGTCGCGCGAGCAGCTGGAAGCGTTGCCCGGCCTGTCAGTGCACGACCTGATGCAGCTGCCGATCCACCGGCTGAGACGCTTCATGGACGAGCTGCAGCTGCCGGGCACGCTGCTGGATGAAGCGCTCAAGCTGCTGCTCGACGAGATCCGCAACCGCCTCAAGTACCTCGTCGACGTCGGCATCGGCTACCTGACGCTGGACCGGCAGAGCCGCACGCTGTCGGGCGGCGAGGTGCAGCGCATCAACCTGACGACGGCGCTGGGGACCTCGCTGGTCAACACGCTGTTCGTGCTGGACGAGCCCAGCATCGGCCTGCATCCGCGCGACATGAACCGCATCGTCGAGGCGATGCAGCGGCTGCGCGACGCGGGCAACACGCTGGTGGTCGTCGAGCACGACCCGGCCGTGATGCTGGCGGCCGACCGGCTGATCGACATGGGCCCGGGACCGGGCCAGCAGGGCGGACAGATCGTCTTCGACGGCACGCCCGCGCAGATCCGTTCGGCCGACACCTTGACCGGCGCCTACCTGGGCGCCCGCAAGCACGTGGGCATGGGCCTCAAGCGCGTCGTCGAGGAGAACACGCCGCGGCTCATCCTCGAAGGTGCGCGCGAGCACAACCTCAAGAACGTCAGCGTCGAGTTCCCGCTGCAGCGCATGGTCGCGGTGACCGGCGTGTCCGGCTCGGGCAAGAGCACGCTGATGCAGGACGTGCTCTATCCGGCGCTGGCGCGCTGGTTCGGCCAGGCCACCGAGACGCCGGGCCAGCATGACCGGCTGCTGGGCGCGGACTGGCTGGCCGACGCGGTCTTCGTCGACCAGTCGCCGATCGGCAAGACGGCGCGCTCGAACCCGGCGAGCTACGTCGGCGTCTTCGACGAGATCCGCAAGCGCTTCGCCGATACGCCGATGGCCAAGGAGCGCAGCTACGGCGCCGGCATGTTCAGCTTCAACGCTGGTGACGGCCGCTGCCCGACCTGCGGCGGCTCGGGCTTCGAGCACGTCGAGATGCAGTTCCTCTCCGACGTCTACCTGCGCTGCCCCGACTGCGACGGCAAGCGCTTCCGCGCCGAGCTGCTCGAGGTCAAGCTCGAGCGGGCCGGGCGTCAGCTGAGCGTGTCGGACGTGCTGGAACTGACGGTGGCCGAGGCACTGGGCGTCTTCAAGGACGACCGCGAGGTGCTCAACAAGCTGCAGCCGTTGTCGGACGTCGGGCTCGACTACCTGACGCTGGGGCAGCCGGTGCCGACGCTGTCGGGCGGCGAGGCGCAGCGCCTCAAGCTGGCCGGTTACTTGGCCGAGGCGGCGTCCAAGCCGCGTCAGGCGACGGCGACCAAGGGCACGCTGTTCCTGTTCGACGAGCCGACGACGGGCCTGCACTTCGACGACATCGCCAAGCTGATGCGCGCGATGCGCAAGCTGCTGTCGGCGGGGCATTCGCTGATCCTGATCGAGCACAACCTCGACGTGATCCGCGCGTCGGACTGGGTCATCGACCTCGGCCCCGAGGGCGGCGAGGACGGCGGCCTGGTGATCGCCACCGGCACGCCGGAGCATCTCAAGGACCATCCGACCTCGCACACCGCCAAGGCGCTGCGCGAGTACGCGCTGGAGATGGACCGCGCGCCGGTCAAGGTGTCGGAAGGCCAGCCGCTGCAGTCGCTGCTGCGCCGGCGCCGCCAGGAAGACGAGGTGATCCGCATCGTCAACGCGCGCGAGCACAACCTGAAGTCGGTCGACGTCAGCATCCCGCGCGGCAAGTTCAACGTCGTGACCGGGGTGTCCGGCTCGGGCAAGAGCACGCTCGCCTTCGACATCCTGTTCAACGAGGGGCAGCGCCGCTACCTCGAATCGCTGAACGCCTACGCGCGCTCGATCGTGCAGCCGGCGGGCCGGCCCGAGGTCGACGCGGTGTGGGGCATCCCGCCGACGGTCGCCATCGAGCAGCGCCTGTCCCGCGGCGGCCGCAAGAGCACGGTCGCGACGACGACCGAGGTCTGGCACTTCCTGCGCCTGCTCTACGTGAAGCTGGGCGTCCAGCATTGCGCGCACGACGGCACGCCGGTGAAGCCGCAGAGCGTCGAGGCCATCGCCGCGCAGCTGCTGCGCGACTACAAGGGCAGGCACATCGGGCTGCTGGCGCCGCTGGTGGTCAACCGCAAGGGCGTCTATACCGACCTCGCGAAATGGGCCAAGCAGCGCGGCCACACGCACCTGCGCGTGGACGGCGAGTTCCTGCCGACCAGCCCGTGGCCGCGACTGGACCGCTTCAAGGAGCACAGCATCGAACTGCCGGTCGGCGACATGACGATCACGCCGGAGACCGAGGCCGAGCTGCGTGAACTGCTCGCCAAGGCGCTGGATCATGGCAAGGGCGTGGTGCATGTGCTGTCGCCGCTGGACGGCCTGCACGAGGCGCTGCGCAGCGGCAAGGCGACGCGCGGCATCGGCGAACTGCGCGTGTTCTCGACGAAGCGGGCCTGCCCGCAGTGCGGCACCAGCTATCCGGAACTGGATCCGCGGCTGTTCAGCTACAACTCCAAGCACGGTTGGTGCACGACCTGCGTCGGCACGGGCCTGGCGCTGACGCGCGAGCAGCGCAAGGCGCTGGACGACACACAGCAGGACAAGGACAACCGCGGCCGCGAGCAGAGCTTCCCCGCCGAGGAAGCCGAGATCGAGGACCTGAGCGATGCGCCCTGTCCCGATTGCCACGGCGCGCGGCTGAATCCGGTGGCGCGCGCGGTGAGCTTCGAGCACGAGACGATCGGCACGGTCGCGTCCTGGAGCGTGAAGGACGCGCGCGAGTGGATCGCCGGCCTGGCGCTGACCGGCCGCGACGCGGAGATCGCGCGCGACGTGGTCGTCGAGATCAAGGGCCGTCTTGAATTCCTGGAGGAAGTCGGCCTGGGCTACCTGACGCTGGACCGCGCGGCGCCGACCCTGTCGGGCGGCGAGGCGCAACGCATCCGGCTGGCGGCGCAGCTCGGCAGCAACCTGCAGGGTGTCTGCTACGTGCTGGACGAGCCGACCATCGGCCTGCATCCGCGCGACAACCAGATCCTGCTGAAGGCGCTGGCGACGCTGGGCGACAAGGGCAACACGCTGGTGGTGGTCGAGCACGACGAGGACACGATCCGTCGCGCCGACCACATCATCGACATCGGTCCGAGCGCGGGCAAGCGCGGCGGCCGCGTGATCGCCGAGGGCACCGCCGCGGAGATCGCGAAGAACCCCGACTCGCTCACGGGCCGTTTCCTGTCGAGACCGCTGGTGCACCCGCTGAAGGAGCGCCGCGTGATGGAGGAGGACGCGCCGAAGCTGACGGTGCTCAATGCCTCGCTGCACAACCTGCGCGGCGTGACGGTGGACGTGCCGCTGCACCGGCTGGTGGCGATCACGGGGGTGTCCGGGTCCGGCAAGTCCACGCTGGCCCGCGACGTGCTGCTGGCCAACATGGCTGCCGCGGTGCCGCTGCGCCGCGCGCCGTCGAAGTGGGTGGGCTGCGACGCGATCGAGGGTCATGCGCAGGTGGACCGCGTGCTGGAGGTCGACCAGACGCCGATCGGCAAGACGCCGCGCAGCTGCCCGGCGACCTACATCGGCTTCTGGGACGCGATCCGCAAGCTGTTCGCCGAGACGCTGGAAGCGAAGGCGCGGGGCTATGGGCCCGGCCGCTTCAGCTTCAACACCGGCGAAGGCCGGTGCCCCGGCTGCGAGGGTCAGGGCATGCGCACGATCGCGATGAGCTTCCTGCCCGACGTGAAGGTGCTCTGCGACCAGTGCCACGGCCAGCGCTTCAATCCCGAGACGCTGGCGGTGAGCTGGCGCGGCAAGAGCATCGGCGAGGTGCTGCAGATGGAGATCGACGAGGCGGTGGAGTTTTTCGCCGCGATGACTTCAATCTCGCACCCGCTGAAGCTGCTGCAGGACGTGGGGCTGGGCTACCTGACGCTGGGGCAGCCGAGCCCGACGCTGTCGGGCGGCGAGGCGCAGCGGATCAAGCTGGTATCCGAGCTGGTGAAGGTGCGCGACGACGTCACACGCCGCGGCCAGAAGGCACCGCACACGCTGTACGTGCTGGACGAGCCGACGGTGGGGCTGCACATGGCGGACGTCGAGAAGCTCATCCGCGTGCTGCACCGTCTGGTGGACGGCGGGCACAGCGTGGTCGTCATCGAGCACGACCTCGACGTGATCGCGGAAGCGGACTGGGTGCTGGACCTCGGACCGGAAGGCGGCTCCGCGGGCGGGCTGGTGGTCGCGCAAGGACGCCCGGAGACGCTGGTCGAGCTGGGCACGCATACCGGGAAGGCGCTGGCGCCCGTGCTGGCGCGGCGCTGACCGGAGGTTCGCACCACGCCATGGAAAACGGCCTCGCAAGAGGCCGTTTTCGTAGGTGTCGTGAGCTGCGCCGCGGTGACGCCGTCAATGCGGCTTGCGCCGCTGCCGCTGCTCGAAGTCGTCGCCGTGATAGACGTTGCCGTCCCAGGTGCCCGAGCGGTGCTTGGCGCGGGCGATCGCGTCCCGCGCCGCATCGTGGGCCGCGCGGCGGCGGTCGCGGGAATTGAAGCGGCCACGCAGGCTGAACCCGCTGATGAGGAGTCCTGTTCGCTTGAACCAGCCACGCCAGGCCAGTTGATGCCGGCGCGGCAAGGCCATGTCGATCGCGAGGAACACGCAGGTCAGCAGACCGAGAGCGGCGAGGACTTTGGCGAACATACGTCGGCGCTGTGAATCACACCTTGCTGGTGTGTAAGCCAACCACTATACGCGAGGCCCCGCGGCCCGTCTGTCAGTCGCGATGCCGTCCGTGGCCGTGACCGTGGTCGCCGCGATCGCCACCGCGGTCGCCTCGATCCCAGCCCCCGCGATCACCACCCCGGTGATCGTCGCGGCGCTCGTCCCAGCGGCGGCCTTCCCAGCCGCGACGGTCATCGCGATGGTCGTGCCAGTCGCGGCGGCCGTCCCAGTCACGGCGGCCTTCCCAATCGCGGCGCGGCGGATCCCAGCGCGGCGGAGGCGGCGCGTACACCGGCATCGGATGCACGTGCGGACGGCCGTAGTACGCCGGCGCGTAGGCCCGGGAGTACCAGTCCTCGCGGACGAAATACACCTGTCTGCCGCAGGCCCCGTAGTAGCCGCAATGGCGGGCCCAGGACCGGTAATGCCCCGGGGGGACCCGCAGGTACAGCGGCGGCGCCGGCGCATAGGCGCGTTCGATCACCACCGGCTGCGCGTAGATCACGTCCGGGCGGACGTTGCCCACGTCGATGCGGCCATAGAAGCCCGGCTGCCCGACGCTGATGGACACGCCCACGTCGCCCGCGAAGGCCGCCGGCGCGCCCAGGGCGCCGGCCGTCAGCGCCACGGCGCCGAGGATGCGTTGAATCAGCTGCTTCATCGAATACCTCTTTCTGGTGCTTCCGGTTCGCTTCGCGACCTTTACCCCTGCCGGAGGTCATGGGCGAGGCGTCCGGAAAGGGCCTGCCTAGGGAAAGTATGGACAGTTAACGCGCGCTTGACGGATGCGGTGGACATCCGAGCGGTAAGCAGTTGTTGGGCGCGTCCCTAGAATCCCGCGTCCCCGCCGACCCTGCGGGGCGTGGAGCAACGATTGAAGCAATGGATCCTGACTTCCCTGGCGCTGGCGACCCTGGCGACGGGACTGGGCGTGAGCGAAGGTTCGCTGGCGCAGACAAGCACCGCCGCCACACCCGTGGCCGTGACCAACCGGCCGTTGACGCTGGAACAGCTGTTCCGCGCCGAGCCCTATCGCGGCGAGGCGGCCAAGGACGCGAAGTTCAGCGCGAGCGGACGTTACGTGGCCTACCTGTGGAACCCGTTCGGCGAGCCGGGCAGCGACCTCTACGTGCATGACACGCAGACGGGCAAGACGCTGCGCCTGACGTCGCCGACGCTGATGGCCGCGGTGGAGACGCCGGAGAACCTGGAGCGCTATGCGAAGAAGCTCCAGCAGAAGCGCGACGAGACGGCCGAGCGCCAGACGCGCGAGGAGGCGCAGGCCGCCTACCTGCGCGGCGAGGCGGTCGACCTCGAGCAATGGGAGCGCAAGGCGATCGAGGCGCTGAAGGTCGAACTGGCCGAACGCAAGGCCCGTGACGACGCCCGCAAGGCCGCCGAGAAGGCCGCGTGGGGCGACGCCGCGGTTGCGGCCGCCGCGCCGGCCTCCGGCGCCTCCGCGCCCGAGGCGAAGAAGCCCGCCAAGGATCCCAAGGACATGGCGCTGTGGGAACTGCGCGACGAGCTGAAGAAGAAGCGCGAGCGCGAGAAGCTCAAGCCCGAGGACCTGTACCCCGGCGTGTCGCAGTTCGTGTGGGCCTCCAAGGGCGAGGAACTCGTGCTGGCCTATCGCGGCCAGCTGTTGCGCTGGAAGGCCGGCAGCGAGCGCGCCGAGCCGCTGCTCGCCACCGGCCGCACGCTCAAGCCGGTGGCCTACGCGCCGGACGACCAGTTCCTGATCGTCCAGGACGAGACGCGCGTGCTGCGCGTGCGCCTGGCCACGGCCGGCATCGAGGTGATCAACCGCGAGCTGTTCAATCCGGACGACGAGGAACGCAAGTTCAAGATCGCCCAGACGGCGATGAGCGAGGACGGCCGCTGGATGGCGCTGGTGGCCAACGCGCCGCTGGTCGGTGCGGACGGCAAGCCGCTGCCCAAGCCGGGCCGGCAGGTCGAGATCATGAATTTCAACGACCGCTGGGCGACCGCGAAGAAGGTCGACCGCGAGGTCTCCGACGACAAGCGCGGCGTGCCGTCGATGGCGATCTACATCCGCAAGGTGCCGGCGCCCGGCGCCGCGCCGGAGCGCCAGCCGCAGCCGGTGTTCACGCATCCGGGCGGCGACAGCTGGTTCGAGATCTCGCCGGTGGTGTGGGCACGCGACGGCAGCGTCTACGCCTTCACGACCTTCGAGCGTGAGAAGGACCAGTTCCGCGTCTACCTGGGCAAGCCGGGCGAGGCGAAGCCGGAGATGGTGCTGGAGCGCCGCGCGCCCCTCCACCACGAGCTGGTCAACGTGATGACGCCGTCGTTCACGCCGGATTCGAAGCAGCTGGTGCTGATCCTGGCCGACAACGGCTGGCGCCAGCCCTACGCCATGAGCCTGGCGGCCGGCGCGGACCGATCGGTGAAGCCGCTGCTGACCGGTGAGTTCGAAGCCTTCCAGGTGCTGGGCCTCACGCCGGATGCGAAGACGATGTTCGTCGTCGCCAACAAGGACGATTACGCGGCGATGAACGTCTGGCGCGTGGACCTGAAGGACGGTCGCATGACCGCGCTGGGTCGCTCGCCGGACTACCACCGCAACGCGGTCGTGGCCCGCAACGGGCAGTGGGCCGCGGCGGTGGCCGGCAACTGGGCCGAGCGTCCCGAGCTCAAGCTCCTGAAGGGCCAGGCGCCCGCGGCCGGCGCGGAAGCGGGCAAGCTGCTGACGCAGAGCCACGATCCCGCCTGGGCGCAGGTCGACGTGCTGCGTCCGGAGCGCTTCAGCTTCAAGAACCGCCACGGCGACACCATCCCGGCCTACGTCTTCAAGCCGCTGGGCTGGGCGCCGAGCGACAAGCGCGCCGCGATCGTCTACACCTACGGCGGTCCGCTCAACGACCGCCACTCGGTGGAGACCGACAGCTTCCAGCCGACCGGCTACGTCTTCGCGATGTACATGGCGGCCAAGCACGGCTACGTCACGGTGACGGTGGACCCGCGCGGCCACTCCAACTACGGCGAGAAGTTCGCCGACGCCAACTGGGAGAAGCCGGGCGCGCCGCAGACCGAGGACCTCGAGGACCTGGCCGCCTACATGAAGGCCAACCTCGGCGTCGACGGCGCGCGCATCGGCCTGAACGGCTGGAGCTTCGGCGGCTTCCAGACCCAGTACACGATGTACACCAGGCCCGACCTGTTCGCCGCCGGCATCGCGGGCGCGGGTCCGACGGAATGGGAGAACTACAACAGCTGGTACAGCGGCCGCACCATCGGCAAGGTCGACCGGACCAAGCCCGTGCTGCGCAAGTACTCGCTGCTGCCGCTGGCCAAGAACCTCAGGAAGCCGCTGCTGCTGGTGCACGGGATGCAGGACCCGAACGTCCTCTACCAGGACACCGTCAACGTGTACCGCGCGCTGCTGGAGTCGGGCAAGGAAGGGCTGGTCGAGCTCTTCCTGGATCCGGACGGCGAGCACGCCCTCGGCGGCGCGGTGAAGGCCGTCGGCTGGCACCGCAAGTACGAGCAGTTCTGGCTGCGCAATCTGGGGCCGGCGCAGCAGAAGTGATCGCCGCCTGAACCGAGCGCGCGGCGAACCGGTCGCCTGCGCGCTGCATCTGGAAAGGCCCGCTTGCCATTCGGCAGCGGGCCTTTTCCATGGGCTCGGATCTCCTATAGTCCGGCGCCTTCGAGGACTGATTGCGGCTCCGATGCGCTTCTCATATCTCCGCCACGTGACGACGGTCGCCGCCCTCGGCCTGATGCCCTGGCTCGCCATCTGCCCGGCGTCCGGCCATGCCGAGCCCCAACCAGAAGTCCGTACCGGAGCCGAGACCGGGATGATGGTCTGCGCACCGCAACGACTCCGTGAACTCGCCGAGGTCTGGCATCAGGCGCGCTGGCGCGGGCTGACCGCGATGCCGCCGGAGATCGATTGGGAACGCCGGATGGTGGACTCGCTCGACGACCTCTGCGTTGCTGATCCGGTGCTTGCCGAGGACGCCTTGCGCGTCCTGCTCGCTCCGTTCCCGGAGGCTGCCATGCAGGCCAGGACGGTCGACGTGTGGTTGCGACGCATGCCGTGGGGTGTCGTCGAGTGGCGGGCCGAGGGGCGGCTCAATCCCTTTGCGGACGAACCGCCTTCCCCTCGCTTCGATGAGGTGCCGCCGCTCGCCTGGCGTTGGATGGCGGCGATCAAGTTGTGGTCGTCGCTGAAGGCGGTGTCGCGCCCGTTGTCGTTCCCCGCGACGCGGTGGGAGATGGCGTTCGACGAGGCGCTCGACGCGATGCCGGCGGCGACCTCGAAAGATCGCTATGTCGATGTGCTGCGCCACATGCTGTCCGCGCTCGACGATGGACATGCCCGGTTGATGGGGCGATGGATGCGCGCACGCAGGGGAAGGCGAGCGTCCGGCCGCGGCGCCTGCCGAGGAGGATCGACGGCCCGCCGCGCGACGGCTGTCGAAGACGGTCGGCTATCTGGACCTCTCGGCGATCGCGGATCTCGCGACGGCCGACCCGTTGCTGCACCAGGCGAAGGTGCTGATCGTCGACCTGCGTCGTTATCCGCGAGGCGGTGCGTGGGACCTCGCCGCACGGCTGCAGCAGCGGCTGATTGCCATCGGCCCGATGCATTGGGTGCCTCGCGCAGGCATTGGCGAAGGCGCCGAGATCCATCCGACGATCTTGCGGCGCGCGGACGTGCACTGGCCCGCCCGCGTGATCGCGCTCATCGGCGAAGAGACGCAGAGCCAGGGCAACTACTCCGTGCTGCTGCTCCAGTCGGTCACCCAGGTCTGCACCGTCGGCGCCAAGACCTTCGGCACCTACGGCAACATCGCCGCCGTCTCGTTGCCGGGTGGGCTGTTCGCCTCGTTCACGGCCAATGACGTGATGACGACCGATGGGCGGCTCGCTCCCGCCGACGGATTGACGCCCGACGTCGCCGTCGACAGGACCCCGGAAGACGTCGCCGCGGGTCGCGATCCGGTGCTGAGCACCGCGATGCGGGTGGCGGAGGGACGTCTTCGCTGCGTGCCGTCTCAGGGCGCCGCGACGACCGTCTTCACGCGCTCACCCGCCTTGGGCAGCGCTTCGCCGCCGTAACGGCCGTTGAGCAGCTTCAGCTGCGCCTCGGTGATCACCGAGGTCTTCGCCATCTCGGCGAAGCCACCGGCCGGGTAGGGCCGCAGTGCGACCTTCCACGGCCTGGCCAGCTTCCTGTCGTCGGCCGTCAGTGCGCGGAAGCTCTCCTCCGCCTGCGTGAGCGCGCCGCGGCGCGCCTGCAGCGTCTGCGCATCCTTGGACGCATAGACCAGCGCGTACACCGCGCCCTTGGCGCTCGTGATCAGCGTGAGCTCGGCGTTGCTGCGCTGGCCCTGCGCGTTCTTGCGCACGCCGCTGAAGTGCGTGGCCTTGAGGCCGTTGATCGTCTTCGCGTCGGTGCGGCCCTGCTCCGCGCCCCAGCGGCGCAGGATGTCGTCGTGCACGGTCCCCGCCTTCTCCGGCACCGGCTGCAGGATCAGCGCCGCGTCGCGCTGCGGGCTCATCGCCGTCAGCGTCTCGCTGCCGTTCTGCAGCGCCCAGCCGGTGGGCGCCGTCAGCGCGATGTCCAGCGACGGATGCAGGAACTGCTGGCCGCGCACCAGCCCCTGCGACGGGCTGTCGCCGAAGACCATGCCGTCGATGGCTTGCAGGAAGGCCGCACGGTTCTCGTCGACCGGCTGGCCGCCGGTGAGTTGCGCCGCCTCGTCGCGGATGCGCTGCAGACGTTGTTCATTGCTCGGGTGCGACGCCAGCCAGCTGTTGCCGGTCTGCGGCTGCCTGCCCTGCGCCCTGGCCTGGTCGGCGGCGAACTGCTCCTGGTCCTTCAGCACCTGGATCACGTCGACCATGTGCTTGGGGTCGTAGCGGTTGCGCGAGAGGTACTCGGCGCCGAGCTGGTCCGCCTGCAGTTCCTGCTCGCGGCTGTACGACGCGACGTAGCCCGCCGCGGCGTTCTGCGACACCTGCCCCGCGATGTCGGTCGCGCCGCTGACGCCGCGCGATTCCAGCACCGCGCCGAGCACCGTCGCCGCCAGCACGCCGATGCCGGCGTTCTGCTGCCGCGTCGCGCGTTGTGCACCGTGGCGCGCGGTGACGTGGCCGATCTCGTGCCCCATCACGCCCGCGAGGTCGGCCTCGTTCTCCATGTACGCGAGGATGCCCCGCGTCACGTACACATACCCGCCGGGCAGCGCGAAGGCGTTGACCTCCGGGCTGTCGAGCACGGTGAAGTGCCACTCGAGTTCCGCCCGGTGCGACTGCGCCGCCAGCTTGTTGCCCAGCGCGGTGACATAGGCCTGGAGCTTGGCGTCGTCGACGACCGAGTACTCCTTGAGTACGTCCTGATGCGCCTGGCGGCCCGTCGCGACTTCCTGCTGCGGACTCATCGCGCTGCGTTCGGTGCGGCCGGTGACGGGATTGACGACGTTGGTGCCGCAGCCGGCGATCGTCAGCAAGGCGGCGGTGGCCAGCACCGCGATCGGGAAGTTGCGCTTCATCGGAACCAGCGATGGATGAGGGGAAGGACGCCCGGTCGTTCGACCGGGCCGGTGGTCAGTCGAGCGTGCCGTTCAGGCGTTCACTCGGCCTGCGAACGCAGCGTCCATAGCGTCAGCACGCCTTCCGGCACTTCGCGGCTGAGCGCGTCGCGCCAGTGCAGGTCGGTGAGCTTCTCCTGGTCCTCGGCGCTGAGCTGGCTCTCGTCGCCGCCCAGCAGCGCGATCGGGGCCAGCGCGGCGGCCGTCTTGACGTGGTCGAACAGCGGCGTCCACGCCTCGCCGTCCTGGTCGACGCCGATCATGAAGCCGGTGCACCAGTCCTCGGCGTCCACCAACTGCTGTTCGCCTTCCTCGGCGACGCTGAAGATGGGCTCCCACTCGTCCTGCTTGGACGTCCACTGCACCGACAGGCTGTGCACGTGGCGCAGCAGCAGCAGGGCGATCTTCTTGCGCTGCTTGCCGCTGGTGAACGGGTCGCCGCCGCCCCACACCGGGCTCATCCATTCGGCGCCGGGCTTGCCGCTCAGCGGCAGCGGGCTCAGCAGCTGCGCGCTGAGGTAGCCGTCCAGCGCCTCGATGTTCATCGCGGCGTCGTTGTCCAGCTCGGACAGGAAGTCGTCCAGGTCCGACAGCTCGTCGTCGGTCAGCGGGGTGTAGAGGGCCTTGTCGGGCTGGTACTGCGGAAAGTCCATGTCGGATCCTGGAGAGTCGGGCGAGGGTCGTTGGGTGCAGCGGGTTCAGCCGTGGCGGCCGTGGCGGCTCTTGGGCTTGCGTCCGTCCATGTCGGTCAGCTGCGTCTTGAGCAGCGCCATCAGCACGCGGGCGTTGGCCTCGGTCATGACCAGCAGCGTGCTGGGCTCGATCCCGTCGACCGGCTCGCGTTCCTTGACCAGGGCGTCCAGCTTGAAGGTCACCAGGCCGCTGGTGGAGGAATTCGAGGCGCCCTTGAGCTTCTGGACTTCGATGTGATGCGTCTTCATGGGCCTCATTCTCGGCGATGACGCAGGCGCTGGATACCGGTCACCACCGCCACCAGGACGACGCCCGCCAGCAGGCCGGTGACGGCGTCGCCCAGCACTTCGACGGCCGTGCGTGCGAAGCCGCTCACGCCCATCGCCTCGACGACATGCTGGACGGCGTGGTGCAGGAAGGGCGCGCCGTGCGTCAGGATGCCGCCGCCGACCAGGAACATCGCCGCGGTGCCCGCCACCGCGAGGACCTTCATGAGCCAGGGCGCCAGCCACAGCAGGCCGCGACCCAGAGCCTGCTTCCAGGCGGCGGCCTTGCGGCTCAGCCAGAGGCCGACGTCGTCCAGCTTGACGATGCCGGCGACCAGGCCGTACACGCCGATGGTCATCAGGATGGCGATGCCGGACAGCACCAGCAGCCGGGTGGTGAACGGCGCGTCCGCCACGGTGCCCAGCGTGATCGCGATGATCTCGGCGGAGAGGATGAAGTCGGTGCGGATCGCCCCCTTGACCTTGTCGCGCTCCAGCGCGGCGAGATCGATGGCCGGGTTTTTGACCGCCTCGGACAGCGCCGCCTGATGGGCGTCATCCGCTTCGGTGTGCAGCCACTTGTGGGCCAGCTTCTCCATCCCCTCGAAGCAGAGGTAGGCGCCGCCGATCATCAGCAGCGGCGTGACCAGCCAGGGCGCCCAGGCGCTGATCGCCAGCGCGGCCGGGACCAGGATGGCCTTGTTGACCATCGAGCCCTTGAAGACGCCCCAGACCACCGGCAGTTCGCGGTCGGCGCTGACGCCGGTGACCTGCTGCGCGTTGAGCGCCAGGTCGTCGCCCAGGACCCCCGTCGTCTTCTTGGCGGCCATCTTGGAGAGCAGGGCCACGTCGTCCAGGACCGTGGTGATGTCGTCGAGCAGTGCGAGCAGGCTGGAGGCCATGGCGGAAGGATCCCGTTCCCTGAAAGTGATGATTTGTGCGAAACCCGCCTTTGTACCGCAAGCCGTCCGCCTTTCGCGCCGCGCAGGGCGGTTTCCCGACTCCCGCCGCCCCCCGTCGCCGTCACGGAATCGCCGCCGGTGGCACACTCCGGCGTCATGAAACGCCGCACCGCCTCCTTGCTGTTCGCCGCCGCGCTCGCCGCGGTGTCCGTGACCTCGGTCCACGCCGCCGATGCCGCCTCGGGACCCGGTCCCTACGACGAGCAGGCCGACGCCCGCGCCGACATCAACAATGCCGTCGCCCGTGCCGCCAAGGACGGCAAGCAGGTGCTGGTGGTCTACGGCGCCAACTGGTGCAAGGACTGCCTGGCGCTGAACAAGGGCTTCGGCGACGGCCACCTCGGTTCCGCCGTCGACAAGCGCTTCGTGACGGTCAAGGTCAACGTCGGCCGCTTCGACAAGAACGTGGACGTCGCCAACCAGATGGGCGTCACGCTGAAGAAGGGCATCCCGACCGTCGCGGTGATCGGCACCGACGGCCAGGTCCTGGGCACGACCAAGGGCGGCGAACTCGCCGACGCCCGCAACATGGGCGAAGACGCCGTGTTGAAGGTGCTGGAGTCGCTCGGCAAGAGCTGAACCGGAACCACCGGATCCATGCATAGGCAGGGATTCCGGGTTCCAGGTTTTGCTGTTGAGTCCTGACCCCCGATAGCGCTCCGGCTATCGCCACGGCTGAACCAGCAGCTCCTGCCGCACTGCAGCATGCCCGCAGGCCCCGCGATCAGGGGTCAAGTCTTGCGTCCCGGCCCGAATACGGCGCCGGGCGCTTGTCTTTTGTGCGGCCATCGCCTATTTGTTGGGCATGGCCAGGCCCCTTCGCATCGAATTCCCCGGCGCCGTCTACCACGTGGCGACGCGCGGCGACGCGCATGTCTTCACCGACGACGAGGATCGCCAGGCGATGCTCGGCCTGATCCAGCAGGCGGCGGAGCGATTCGACGCCCAGGTGCTCGCCTACGGGCTGGGCCGCGAACACTACGAACTGCTGCTGTTCACGCGGCAGGCGAACCTCTCCCGATTGATGCGCCATCTGAACGGCGTGTACACCCAGGCGCACAACCGGCGGCATGGGCAGATCGGGCACGTCTTCCAGGGGCGGTTCAAGGCGGTGCTGGTGGATCGCGAGCATCTGCTGCTCGACGCCTGCCGCTATGTGGAACTGATCGGGCGGCGTGCCGGGCTGGCGTCGTCGCCGACAGCCTGGCGTTGGAGCAGCCTCCAGGCGCACGCCGGGCTGGTGACCGCGCCCGAATGGCTGGAGGTCGACGGGCTGTGGACCAACGTGCTGGGCCGAGTGCCGCAGAACGCGGCGGATCGCCGCAAGGCGGCGCAGCGGTATCAGGCGATCGTGGAGGCCGAGCCGGATCTGGACATCTGGAGCCAGCTGAGGCACCAGATCTTCCTGGGCGATGCGGCGTTTGTGCAGCGAACCGTCCGGCTGAGCGAACACCCGCCACGCACGCCGCGTCCGCGCCGTTGGGGGGATTGGCTCAAGTCCAGCGGCAGCCGGGAAGAGGCGCTGTATCGCGCGCACACCGAAGGCGGTCAGTCGATGACCGAACTCGCGCGCGAATTGGGACTGTCTGTCTCCCGCGTAAGCCGCCTCATCGCCGGCCACGAACGGCAGCGCTGAAAGGCAGCCACTCGTCGTTGCAAATGCTCGCCGTAGCGCTGCTACGGCTCCGCTTTGCGCCTAGATTGGCAGCCTTTCAACGCTGCCGTGGCGTCAGTGCAAGGCTCTGGCCGGCGCTGCGGGGCACGCCGCCACCGAATCGTCCGACTCGGCCGCCTCGTTCCAGGCGGCTGTTGTCATGTCGCGAGCGGCGCTCAGCTGATGACAGAGTTCGGCGACACCCAGGCCGTCGGCCTGGCCTTCCGGCATCGGCAGGGCCGACACCTCGGCCGGCAGATCCGCCAGCGCACCCAGCAGCTGGAACAGCAGTTCCAGATCCGGTTCGGCGTCCGGCGCCCGCTGCTGGCGAGCCAGCCCCAGGCTGCGGCACAGGTAGAAGCAGGCTTCCGCCGCCTGATCCGACATCGCATGCGACATCGCCAGCTGTTCCAGCGACTCGGCCCGGGCCGCCTGGGCGGCCGGATCGTCCGAGCGGTCCGCCAACGCGTCCAGCGCGGCGGACGCCGGGGGACGGCGCGCATGTCGTCGTCCTGGGGCAGCAGCGGAGAAGCAGTCTTGGAGTTCGCCATAAGGATTCAGCTGGGGAACAGCGGTTCAGCCAATCAACGACACAGATCCTAGGTAGCTACCGGCAAACGCGCCTCCCACGGCTCGGGGGGAACGCTCTCCAGTTCGGCGCCGCAGCGCCGATACCCGGGAACTTGTCACACTTCGTGACACGAACAAGCCGAGCTTACGGCGTTTCATCGCTGATTTGGGTGAATCACTTCGCCTTCTTGGGACGGCTCCAGCCCGAAATCACGGTTTGTCGGCCCCGCGCCACAGCCAGGCCGCCAGGCTCGACGTCCTTGGTGATGGTCGATCCGCCGCCGATGGTGGCGCCGTCGCCCAGCGTGACCGGTGCGACCAGCACGCAGTTGGAGCCGACGTGCACGTCGGCGCCGATCGTCGTGCGGTGCTTGTTGGCGCCGTCGTAGTTGGCCGTGATACTGCCGGCGCCGTAGTTGACGCGCTCGCCGACGGTCGCGTCGCCCAGGTAGGCCAAGTGGTTGGCCTTGGCGCCCTTGGCCAGCGTCGAGTTCTTCACCTCGACGAAGTTGCCGATGTGGACCTCGGCGCCCAGTTGCGCACCGGGACGCAGCCGCGCGAACGGGCCGATCAGCGCGCCCTCGCCGATGCTGGCGCCGGCGACCTCGCCGTCGATGTGGGTGAATTCATGGATGCGGGCGTTGGCGGCGATCGTCGCGTTGCGGATCACGCAGTTGGCGCCGACGCGCACGCCGTCGCCCAGCGTCACCTGGCCTTCGAAGACACAGTTGACGTCGATCTCGACGTCCTTGCCGCAGCTCAGCGTGCCGCGCAGGTCGAAGCGCGACGGGTCGGCGAGACGGACACCGGCCGTCATCAGCGCCTCGGCCTGGACGAGCTGGAAGCGGCGCTCCAGCTGCGCCAGCTGCGACGGGCTGTTCACGCCCAGCACCTCGGTCTCGTCGCGGGTCTTCACGCCGGCGACGGCCACGCCCTCGGCCACGGCCATCGCGACGATGTCGGTCAGGTAGTACTCGCCCTGGGCGTTGTTGTTGTCGAGCTGGCCGACCCAGCGCTTCAGCGCCTCGGTCGGCGCGGCCATGATGCCGGTGTAGCACTCGCGGATGCCGCGCTGCGCGTCGCTGGCATCCTTGTGTTCGACGATGGCCTTGACCAGCTCGCCCTCGCGGACGATGCGGCCGTAGCCGGTCGGGTCGGCGTACTCGATGGTCAGCAGCACCAGCTTGTCGCCGCCGCAGGCCTCGACCAGCGCGCGCGTGGTCGCGGTGCTGATCAGCGGCGTGTCGCCGCTCAGGATCAGCGTGGTGCCGCCGGCGACCAGCGCCGGGACCGTCTGCTGGATCGCGTGGCCGGTGCCGAGCTGCGGTTCCTGGCGCACGAAGCGCAGGCCTTCGCCGCCGACGGCCGCCTCGACCTGGTCGGCGCCGTGGCCGGTGATCACGATGCGGGCCTGGGCGTCCAGCGCGGCGGTGTTGCCGAGCACGTGCTGGAGCAGCGCGCGGCCGGCCAGCTTGTGCAGCACCTTGGGCAGGCTGGACTTCATGCGGGTGCCCTTGCCCGCGGCCATGACGACGATGTTCAGCGACATAAGAAAAATCGCGGTTCCCTGGTGGAGAGACCGCGATTATCGGGGTCGCCCGCGACGCGTTTCATGGCATCACGGTGACCGGTTGTCGCCACTTGTGGGTGCCGGTCGGCGCCCGCGGGCGGAGGCCGTCCTACTTGGCCGGCGTCAGCTGCACGCTGACGCGGTGCGGCTCGGGGCGGGTCTGCGGGAAGTCGGTCAGCGAGGCCTCGAAGAGCGCGCCGAAGAGCTCCTTGCCGCCCTCGGTGAGGCCGTCGTTGGAGGCGCGCGCCTCGTACAGCGGCTCGTTGGTCTTGCGGTCGCGCAGCAGCATGGCGACCTCGCGGTCGTAGCGGCGCTCCATCATCGGATCCATCGGGTACGAGTAGCCCCAGCGGCTGTAGTACGGCCGCCACGCCGGGCCATAGCGCCAGCCCCAGTAGCTGCCGTTCCAGCGCCACCACAGCGGGTCGTCCCACGGCGCCGGGCCGGAGCGGGAGACGCGCGCGCCCAGCGACACGACGACGTCGGCCGACTTCGGGTCGGCGGACTCGGTGAAGCCGGCCTTGAGGAGCGCGCCGCGGGCGGCGTCCTCGAGCGCGGCCTGGTTGGCCTCGTTGCGCTGCTGGGATGGCAGCCGCTCGAAGGCGAAGGTGCCGGGCTGACGACCCGCCGGCCAGCTGCCGAAGGTCTGGGCGTCGGCAGTGACGGTGTTGAGGGCCGCGCAGCCGGTGAGCGACAGCGCGGCTACCGCGCCCAGGCTCAGCAGGGCGACTCGACGATTCAAGGTGAACATGGAGACCTCCAGTCGGATACCGCGACGGACCGTCGACCAGGGCAGTTGCCGCGCCCGGTGACGCCCGTCGACGCCGAAGTGCGGCGTGACAGTGCAACGATTGTGGCCCGAGCCGGTTGACCCGCGCGTGCGGAGCGCGTGAGGGCGCGGTAAGCGGCGGGTTTCTCTTCGTTGGAAAGCGCGAAGCCCGGCGCGCGGGCGCTGTACTGCCGCGGCCGCTGGCCCTCACCCCCACCCTCTCCCGCAAGCGGGAGAGGGAGCAAGAAGGGGGCTCAGTCCTCGGCGGCCGAGTAGGCCTCGCCCGCGTCGTCGACGGGGGCCGGGACTTGCCCCTTGGCACCCGGACGGACGAAGTTGACGACGCCGGTGGCTGGCGCCGGGGTGCCGCACTGCTCATCCTCGTCGAAGGCGATGTCGCCATCCGCGACTGGCGCGCCGGTCGCCTTGATGGTCTGGAACGGGAACAGCTCGCGGTCCATCATGTGCGAGGTCACGATGTTGCCCATCGCGGTGAACATGTTGTCCACGCGGCCCGGGAAGCGCTTGTCCCAGTCCTGCAGCATGGCCTTCACGGTCGCGCGCTGCAGGTTGGGCTGGCTGCCGCAGAGGTTGCACGGGATGATCGGGAACTCGCGGTGCTCGGCCCAGCGCTCCAGGTCCGATTCCTTCACATAGGCCAGCGGCCGGATGACGACGTTCTTGCCGTCGTCGCTGACCAGCTTGGCCGGCATGCCCTTCATGCGGCTGCCGAAGAACATGTTCAGCATCAGCGTGGTGACGATGTCGTCGCGGTGGTGGCCCAGCGCGATCTTGGTCGCGCCGAGCTCGCCCGCCACGCGGTACAGGATGCCGCGACGCAGGCGCGAGCACAGCGAGCAGGTCGTCTTGCCCTCGGGCACCAGGCGCTTGACGATGGAGTACGTGTCCTGCTCCTCGATGTGGAAGTCCACGCCGCGCGACTTCAGGTAGGCGGGCAGGATGTCCTCGGGGAAGCCGGGCTGCTTCTGGTCGAGGTTGACCGCCACGATGCTGAACTTGATCGGCGCGCGATCGCGCAGGTTGATCAGGATGTCCAGCAGCGAGTAGCTGTCCTTGCCGCCGGACACGCAGACCATGACCTTGTCGCCGTCCTCGATCATGTTGAAGTCGCCGATCGCCTGGCCGACCTGCCGGTGCAGGCGCTTCGAGAGCTTGTTCATCTCGTGCGCGTGCTTCTTCGCGGCGGCATCCGCCGCGGCCAGGTCAAGGCCGTCAATGGTGGTGGTCGAGTCGGTCATGTGCTGTCCTCAATGTATTCGTCAAGCAGGGCCCGCGGAACCGGCTCTGCCGGGCCGCCAGGCCCGCCCCCTCGAGGGGCGCGCGTCAGCGCGTAGGGGGTGGGACTACCAGGTGCCGCATTCGGCGGAGATGGCGACTTGGCAGTCGGGGAAGATTTCGAGCTTGGTCACCTTGATGCGCACGCCCACCACGCCGGGCAGCTTCATCAGCCGGACGCAGAGCTTGCCCAGCAGGGCCTCGAGCAGGTCGGTGTGTTCCGCGGTGCACTCGTCGATGATGATGGTGCGCACGCGGCGGTAGTCGAGCACGTGGCCGATGTCGGCGTCGCGCGAGACGATGGTCTGCGCGCCGAGGTTGATCTCGGCGTCGACCAGGATGGGCTGCGGGCCCTCGCGCTCGAAGTCGAGCACGCCGAGGTTGGCGCCGAAGCGCAGCCCGTTGATGTGGATGACCTGCCGGTTGTTGCGGCGCAGCGCCGGCGGCGGCTGCGACTCGCGCAGCGGACGCAGGAAGGATTCGATCTGCTTGGCCGCGACGACGCCGTCGCCGAGCGCGGTCTGCACGCAGGGATGCTGCCGGCCGCTGGCGTCGCCGGCAACGAACAGGCCCAGCACGCCGAAGCGCGGTTCATCGCGGAAGGGCTGCGACGGCGCGGTGACACCGGCGCGCTGCAGCGCGTCGGCGACGAGCAGCCAGGCGGACGGCGCGGGCTCGTAGCCCAGCAGCACGGCGACGTGGTCGAAGCGCTCCTCGCCGTAGGCCTTGGACGTCACGGTCACGCCGTCGGGCGAGGCGGTCACCGCGGTCGGCAGCGCCTGGGCGGGACGGCGGCGCAAACCGCTCACGCCGTCGAGCTGCTGGATCAGGTGGCTCTGCGCGCGCCATTCGGAGCGCGACCACAGCGTGACCGTGTGGCCGCGGCTGGCCAGGTACAGCGCGTTCTCGATGGCGTTGTCACCGCCGCCGAGCAGCAGCACCTTGCCGGGCGGCAGGCGGTCGCGCGCGGCGGTCAGCTCGATGGCGTCGAGCACGCGGTCGTGGCGGTCCCGCTCGGGATAGAGCGGCGCGGGATGGCGCGGCGTCAGTCCGGTGGCGAGCAGCAGCGAGCGGGCGCGCAGCGGGCGCAGGTTGCCGGTGGCGGCAGGTTCGGGCGTGTCGCCGGCCTGCGCCGCGAAGGCGGGGCCGCCGTCGAGGTAGAGCGTCCAGCCCTGTTCGGCCTGCCAGTCGAGGGTCTTGATCGTCTGGCCCAGCACGGTGTGCACGCCGGGTTGGGCGGCGGCGTGGTGGGCGTAGCGCTCGCCCAGCTCGGCCAACGATTCGCCGGGGGCGCCGAGCAGCCAGTCCTGCTTGTAGTCGAGCGGCCGCAGGCTGTCGCACAGGCGCGGGGCGCGCTCGATCAGCGCGACGCTCAGGCCCAGCTGCGTGAGCCAGCTCGCGGCGCTGCAGCCGGCCGGACCGCCGCCGATGATGGCGGCGTCGACGAGCGCGGGCAGGCTGGCGGGCAGTCGGTCTGGCGTGGGCTGGGACATGGCGGGGCGGGAAAGGCGGGCACTGCGGCGGCCGATGGGCGCCGGAGCAAACCGGGGATTATCCCGGATGGGCGCCGCAAACCCCGCCTCGGGGGCTCTCCGCGGCGCTCAGGGGGTGAACCAATACCGGGTGAGGTGGAAGAAGATCGGCGCCGAGAACGCGATCGAGTCCAGCCGGTCCAGCACGCCGCCATGGCCGGGAATGCTGCTCCCCCAATCCTTGGCGTGCAGCGAGCGCTTGACGGCCGAGAGCACCAGCCCGCCGACGAATCCGCCGATGACGATCGCCAGCGACAGCAGCGCCGCCTGCCGGACGTCGAAGGGCGTGAAGCCGTGCAGCGCCGCGCCGAGTCCGCTGGCCAGCAGGCCGCCGCCGACCAGGCCCTCGACGGTCTTGTTGGGGCTGAGGATGGGGGCGAGCTTGTGGCGGCCGAACAGCTTGCCGCAGACGTACTGCATCACGTCGGAGATCTGCGCGATGAGCAGGAAGAACAGCAGCAGCACGCCGTTGCCGGCGTCGTAGCCGGGGATGTCGAGCACCAGCAGCGCGGGCGCGTGGCTGATGCCGTAGACGCAGACCATCACCGCCCACTGCACCTTGGAGATCCGTTCGAGGAAGTGCTCCGTGTCCTGCGCCAGCGTGGCCAGCGCGGACAGCAGGAACAGGCCGTAGACCGGCAGCAGGATGGCGAACAGCCCGTACCAGTCGATCGCGATCAGCCCGTACTGCAGCGGGATCGCGAGGCCGAAGGCGGCGGCGATGACGAGGCGGTCGCCGCTGCGGGTCGGCGTCAGTGCGAGGAACTCGCGCAGCGTCAGCACCGAGAGCAGCGCGAACAGCGCGATGGTCCACATCGGCCCGGCGGCCAGGACCGGCAGCGCGACGGCGACGAGGATCCACCAGGCGTTGATCCGCTCGATCAGGTTGCGGACCGTCGCGTTGCCGCTGCCGACCCGCCAGGCGACGAGCCGGCCGATCACCGTCGCGATCAGCAGGAAGGACAGCAGCCCGCCGGCGAGCACCCAGAACGAGGAGGTCGACAGGGCGGCTAAGTCAGGAAGCGTCGGCATGGGCGGCGGGGGTCGGGAAGGGGAGGCGGGGCGTCGCGCGGCGAGGGTCAGCGGCCGTTCAGGGCGACGGGACGCCGCGGCCCGCGTCGGCGGCACGCGCCCGGAGCTGGGCGGTGACGATGCGGGTGCGCCGGACGCAGGTCCAGGCGGAGCCGGCGCAGATCACGGCCAGGCCGGCGAGCAGGCATTGACGCGGCAGCGCGGCGCCCGGCGCCGACAGCGACATCGCGATGCCGAAGGCGAGCAGGGCGACGGTGGCCACGGCCATGCGGTGCTGCTTGGCCATCGGGCCGGCGAAGGATTGCGGCAGGCCGAGCGCGCCGCCGAAGGCGCGGACGTAGGCGGTCAGTGCCGCCAGCAGCGCGGCCAGCCAGCCGAGCGAGGCGGCGTCCGCGGCGTAGCCGAGGGCGACCAGCACGATCGAGTCGGAGATCCGGTCGGGGAACTCGTTGTAGAGCGCGCCGACGTCGCTGGCCTTGCCGCCCTCGATGGCGACCAGGCCGTCGATGACGTTGGCCAGCAGGCGCAGCTGGATGCCGAGCAGCGCGACGACGATGCCCGGCCAGCCGCCGAGGCAGAGCAGTCCCACCGGCACGAGCAGCGCGATGACGGCGCTGAAGGCCGAGATCTGGTTGGGCGTGATGCGGGAACGCGCGAGGGCGGACGCGAGTCCGCGGATCAGGGTGTTCGAGCGGGAGGAGACCTCGCGGCGTTCCATGGGGTTGGGCAGGCGTGAATGGGGACGGGCGCATTCTGGCAGCGGTGCGCATCGCGCCCGATCCCTCGGGGGAGGGGGTGGGTTCAGTGGCCGGAAGGGATGGCCTCGTCGGCCAGCCCCGCCTGGACGCGTTCGACCACCCAGTCGATGAACACCCGCACGCGCGGCATCATCTGCCGCTGCTTCGGGAACATCACCGAGACCGGCATCGGCGGCGGCGGGGTGTCCGGCAGCAGCTCGACCAGGTCGCCCGATGCCAGCAGCGGGGCCACGCCGAAACGCGGGCATTGGATGAGCCCCAGGCCCTGCAGGCAGCAGGCGCGGTAGGCGGGGGCCGACGTGACGCAGACGGGGCCGCGCATCGTGAGCGTCTGCAGCTTGCCGTCGACGAGGAACTCGAAGGGCGCAACGCGGCCGGTGGCGCTGGACTGGAAGTTCACCGCCTGATGCTGGCGCAACGCGTCGATGCTGACCGGCAGGCCGTGCGCGGCGACGTACTCGCGGCTGGCGCAGGTGACGCACGGGAGATCCGCGATGCGGCGCGCGACGAGACCCGATTCCTGCGGCGTGCCGCCGCGCAGCACGCAGTCGACACCCTCGCGGACCAGGTCCACCAGGCGGTCGCCGGTGCCGACGATGAGCTCGATGCCGGGATATCGCCGGCAGAAGTCCCCCAGGTGCGGGAACACGAAGGCCGTCGCCAGTCCCACCTGCAGGTCGACGCGCAGGCGGCCGCGCGGCTGCCGGGCCGCTTCGCCGAGCACGGCTTCCGCCTGCTCGACTTCCTCCAGCACGCGGCGGCATCGCTCGTAGTAGAGGTGGCCTTCCGGCGTCGGACTCACATGGCGCGTCGAGCGGGTCAGCAGGCGTGCGCCAAGGCGCTTCTCCAGGGCCTGGACCGCGTAGGTCACGTTGGATCGCGGCAGGTCCAGCTCCTCCGCGGCCGCGGTGAAGCTGCCGAGGTCCACGATGCGCGTGAACAGGTGCATGGCGTCGATGCGGTCCATGAAGGCTCCGGGCAGGAAGGCTTTGAATTGTGCAATCAGATTGGACAGTGATGTCGAGATTGAGCGATTTATCTGCCTGATCGAAACGCTCAGCATGCGGGCTTCTTCCCCCAACGCATTCAAGGAGTCCGACCATGAGCACCAGCAACCACGCCGGCACCGGCGCCGCGACCCCTGTCGCCTCCGGTCGCATCGCCCTCATCACCGGCGCCAACCGGGGCATCGGCCGCGCCACCGCCGTGCGACTCGCCCGCGACGGCCTCGACGTGATCGTCACCTACCGCTCGCACCGCGAGGAGGCGGACGAGGTCGTCCGCGAGATCGCCGCGCTCGGCCGCGTCGCGGTGGCGCTGCCGCTGGACGTGTCGCGGGTGGACGGCTTCGCCGCCTTCGTCGACCGCATGCGCGACGTGCTGCGCGAGACCTGGCAGCGGGACCGCTTCGACGTCCTGATCAACAACGGCGGCGTGCAGGTGGCGCAGCCGACGCTGCAGGCGACGCCCGAGGCCTTCGACCAGCTGGTCGACGTGCACTTCAAGGGCGTCTTCTTCCTGACGCAGCAGCTGGTCCCGCTGATCGCGAACCCGGGCGCGATCGTGAACATCTCCAGCGGCACCGCGCGCTTCTACGTGCCGGAGCGTGCCATCTACAGCGCGGTGAAGGGCGCGGTGGAGGTGCTGTCGCGCTACCTGGCGACCGAACTGGGACCTCGCGGCATCACGGTGAACGTCATCGCGCCCGGGGCCGTGGCGACCGACTTCAGCGGCGGCCTGCTGCGCTCGAACGAGCAGCTGCAGAAGCACATCGCGTCGCTGACGCCGCTGGGCCGCTTCGGCGTCGCCGAGGACGTCGCCGGCGCGATCGCCGCGCTGGTGGGTGAGGGCAACCGCTTCGTCACCGGGCAGCGGATCGAGGTGTCGGGCGGCGTGCACCTCTGAAGCGGAGGCGGCCGCCCGAGGGCGGCCTCAGAAACACTCGTCGAGCAGCAGGTGGAAGTCGAGCTTGCTCAGGTCCGGCTCGGCGATGCCGTACGCGCTGAACAGCATGTCGCGCAGCGTCGGCCCGAACTCGTCGAGGCAGTTCGCCAGGATCGCGAGGTCGCGGTAGCGATCCGCGATGCCCGCGCGGCCGAGGTCGATCACGCCGACGACCTCGCCGTCGCCGTTCATGAGGATGTTGTCGAGCGAGAAGTCGCCGTGGCTCACGACCCGATCTTCAGCGAGCGGAAGCATCGCGCCGAGCGCCTCCCACACCTGCTGCGGTGTCCAGCCTTGGCGCGCGTCGTCGAAGTCCCCGGCATCGATCAGACCGGCCTCGAGGCGCTGCCGGGCCAGATCGAGGTGAAGGCGGTGGTTCGCGTTGAACGGGCAGGTGTCGACGGGCAGCGCGTGCAGGTCGCGAAGCAGGCGCCCGAGGGACGCCACGACCGCCGCGGCGCGCGCCGGATCGTCGGCCAGCCATTCGTAGGCGGTACGGCCGGGCAGGGCGCGGGTCAGCAACCACGCGGCGCCGTCCGACCATTCGAAGTGCTCGATGCGAGGCACCGGCCAGCGATCGGCGAACCACTGCAGGCGGGTGAACTCGTCGGCGATGGCGCTCGCCGCATCGCCGTCGCCGTGCTTGAGATAGAGCGCTGGCGCATCGGGCCGATGCAGTCGATGAACGTGCGCGCCGGCCTCGCCGACGAGGTTGCGGTGCCAGGTGCGGCCGGCCACTCTCGCATGGAGGGCCGGTGGCAGATCGGGCGCCTCCGTGGGCACTTCCCTGGGAGCGTCGGACGCGTCGTGGTCGGTCATGAGGCGCGATGAGGCGATGAAGACCGGGCGAGTATCGACGGCGGACAATCGCCGCCCATGACGCCTGAAGCCGCTTCCCTGCGCCGCCGTCCGTCGGCTCGACTGCTGGTCCTCGATCCCGACTTGAACCTGCTGCTGTTCCGCTTCGTCCACAAGGACGGACCGATGGCGGGCGCGGACTTCTGGGCGACGCCCGGCGGCGGCGTCGAGCCGGGTGAATCCTTCGCCGAAGCCGCGATCCGCGAACTGCGGGAGGAGACGGGGATCGTCGCCTCGGACGTCGGCGAGTCGATCGCGACGCGCGACTTCGAGCTGCTGCTGCCCGACGGCGAACGCGTGTGGGCGCAGGAACGGTTCTTCGTCGTGCGCACCGCCGACCGCGCGCTGACGCGCGATGACTGGACGGCGCTGGAGCGGCAGGTCATGGCCGACCATCGCTGGTGGTCGGCCGACGAGCTGGCGACGACGACGGCCACGGTGTGGCCGGAGGACCTGCCCGGCATGCTGCGTACGGCTGGCTATTGGTAGGCTGGTGGACGGGGAACGCAGTCAGCGGAGAACGGATCGATGGCTCAATTGCTGCATGAGGTGTGGGAGGTGCCGGATGAGCAGGGGCGGTGGTTGCCGAGCTTGCAGTTTTCCGGCCCTGACGGCGATGCGGCCCGGACCCTCCATGGCCCGGGGGCACGGCTCGTGACCACGCTGCGCGCCGGAAGCCATTTCGAGGCCATGACGCGGTACTACGCGCTGCAGGAGTGGGGCGCCTACACGACGCATCACGCCGAGGACTACCGGCCCTATCCCGACGAGTGGGCGCTGCGGCAGGGCCAATCGCCCGTGCCGGTCACCCACCTGAAAGTGCGTTGGCATCACTTGGACAGTAGCGATCCCGTGCTGCTGTACTGCGAGCTGGACGTTGAACGCCACGAGGTCCGCAAGGTCCACGTGTACGCCGATGGTCGGATGGCCTATGCGCAGGAGGGCGAGGAATTCGACGACTGCGAACTGGGCACAGTCGAGACGCCGTCCGCCGCCGAGATCGATGCGGATCCTGAGTTCGAGGTGCTCGGATTCGATGCGCTCGAGTTCGAGCGTGCATGGTCGGCTGCGGTGGCGGGACAGCGTTGGCCGGCGTGATGGCTTTCCCGTTCCCAGCCGCATTGCCCGAAAGAGCAATGCCCGGCTCACCCGGTAGAAGGTAGGCGGGCGAGGCGGTTGAACCGACAGTGCCTCCACGCCAATTGGAGCCTTCGATGCCAACGCCCTTCCGTCCTTTCGCCGTCAGCCACGCCTCGTTGAGCGTGTCATTCCGGCAGCTCCTGACCCTGACCGTCCTCGCCGTCGGATTTCACGCGGCCCAGGCCATGGGCGCGACGATCCAGTCCGCCGGCAAGCTGACCTTCGTCGACGCGAACACCGTGGTGGTGGCGGATTGGCGCGGCGGGCAGTTGCACGCCATCACCTTGCCGGCGGCCTCTCCCGGAACGTCGGCGGCGTTCAACCTGAAGAACGTCTCGGGCGCCGTCGCGCGTGCGCTGCACACGACCAGCGAGAAGCTCCGCTTCGAGGACATGGCGATCCGGCCCGGCAGCGAGCTCGCCTATCTCTCGCTGTCGGTGGAAGGGAAGTCGGCCGGAGCCCGACCCACGCCGGCGCTCGTGTCGGTGACGACCGCCGGCCAGGTCGATGTCATCCCGCTGGATGGTGCGAAGCGGGAGTCCGTGGCCATCGGGAACGTGCCCGCCGCCGACAAGCACCTGTGGCGCGACACGCCCGCGGCGACCTACACCGTCACCGACATGACCTACCACGCCGGCAAGCTCTACGTCGCGGGGCTGTCGAACGCCAGCTTCGCCTCGACGCTGCGCGTGTTCGACTTCCCGTTCAAGGGCGAGGCCGCGGTCAGCAGCGTCGAGATGTACCACCCGGTCCACAACATGCGCGAGACACGGGCGCCCATCCGCAAGATGGTCATCGCGACGCTGAACGGCGAGCCCACGCTGGTGGCCGCGTTCACCTGCTCGCCGCTCGTCACCATCCCGTTGAAGGACCTGAAGGACGGCGCCCATATCCCCGCCAAGACCATCGCCGAGTTCGGCTGGGGCAGCGCCCCCGTGGGCATGGTCATGTTCGACGCCGGGCAGGGGCCGATGGTCCTGCTGACCCATTCGCACAAGTCCGCCGACCTGCTGTCCGTGACCGACATCGCCGAGGCCACCACCAAGCCGGGACTGGCCACGCCCATCAAGTGGCCGACCGAACCGGTGCTGGGGGTGAAGTCCATCTATGTGCCGATCCGCGTGGCGCAGATCGACAACCAGGATGCGACCTTCCTGGCCGCGTTGCGGCGCAACGAGGCGTCGGGCGCGATGGAACTGGTCTCGATGCGCAAGGGCCTGTTCCTGCGCCTGAGCGACTTCGTCAACGAATACGACTTCGCCGACTTCCGGTATGCCGAAAAGGACGGTTGGCGCGACGTCCACGGCACGCTCCGCACGGACGAGGGCTATGCGGACCTGGCGCCCGCGAAGCAATGACGGCGTCGCCGCGGTGCCGGGTCATGCTCGCCCTGCTTGGCGTGGCTGGCGCGACCTGCATGGCCTGCGCGGGCAGTGTCCGGGCCGCGTCCGTGGAGGTTCACCCGGCGGGCGACACGGTGCCGGAGAACCTGCTGCGGATCGAGCTCCGATTCCAGCAGCCGCAGCGCCTGCCGTTCGACATGAGGCGTCTGACGCTGCTGGACGAGCAGGGCGAGGCGCTGGAGAACGCGCTGCTCGACCTAGCCCTTCCCAATGCCGACGGACGACGCATCACGGTGCTGATGGATCCGGGTCGGGTGAAGAGCGGGGCCGGCCCCAACCGCGATGCGGGACGCGCGTTGCACGCCGGTCGACGGGTCTCGCTGCGAGTGGCCGCCGATGCCGGCGACGCCTCGGGCGCCGCCGCCGTCAAGACCTGGCGAGTGACGGACGCGGTGTCGAGTCGCCTGGCGCCTGCGGACTGGCGGCTGACGACACCCCGCGCACGCAGTCGCGAGGCCTTGGTCGTCGACTTCCGCGATGCCGTCAGTGCTTCGGGCGAGGAACTCATCGCCGTGACCGATGCGGCCGGGCAGCGACTCGCCGGTACCACGTCGCTGACGCGCGGCGACTCGGTGTGGCGGTTCACGCCATCGCGGCGATGGAAGGCCGGACGCCATCGCCTCGTCGTCTATCCCGAATTCGAAGACCCGGCCGGGAACAGGCCTTGTGCAGCCTTCGAGGAACAGGCGCAAAGTTCGACGCGCTGTGAAGCAACCCGCCGGGATTTCGACACCGTCACCCCCGGCCATCAGGATTGAAAGGGAGCCACGACATGGACTTGCAGTTGAATGGAAAGCTCGCACTCGTGAGCGGCAGCACCGCCGGCATCGGCTATGCCATTGCCAGCACCCTGGCGCGGGAAGGCGCACGCGTCATCGTCAATGGGCGGACGCAGGCGGCCGTCGACGAGGCCATCGAGCGCATCCGCTCGGAGACGGGCGCGACGGCCGAGGGGTTCGCCGGCGACCTGAGCCTGGCTGAGCCGGCGGAGGCGCTGGTGCGCCGGTTCGCGGGCATCGAGATCCTCGTCAACAACCTCGGTATCTTCGAGCCCAAGCCCTTCGAGGAGATCCCCGACGAGGACTGGCGCCGCTTCTTCGACGTCAACGTCCTGAGCGGCGTGCGCCTGGCCCGGCTCGTGCTGCCGCAGATGAAGCGCGCCAACTGGGGCCGCATCATCTTCATCTCCAGCGAGAGCGCGATCCAGATTCCGCCGGAGATGGTTCATTACGGCGTGACCAAGACCGCCCAGATCGCCGTGGCGCGGGGGCTGGCGGAGTCGGTCGCGGGCACCGGCATCACGGTGAACAGCGTGCTGCCGGGGCCGACGAAGTCGCGCGGCGTCGGCGACTTCGTCGAGAGCCTGGCCGCGGCGAACGCGAAGAGCTTCGACCAGGTCGAAGCCGAGTTCTTCGAGCATGTGCGCCCCACGTCGCTCATCAAGCGCTTCGCGACGCCGCAGGAGACCGCGAACCTCGTCGCCTACGTCGCGAGTCCGCTCGCCTCCGCAACGACGGGAGCGGCGCTCCGCGTGGACGGCGGCGTCGTCAAGAGCGCGTTCTGACGCGGCGCGGCGCGTCGTCGGGCGTGGCGCCGCGTGGCTTCGCTACCGCCCCGGCGCGCGGCGCTCGAAATACAGCATGTCCTCCCACTCGCCGTCGAGCTGGAAGCTGCGCGTCGAGCGGCCGAACTCGGTGAAGCCGTTGTGCTGCAGGACCTTGATCGAGCCGGCGTTGCCGGCCCGCGCCTTGGCCTCGACGCGGATCAGGCCCAGTTCGCCGAAGGCCTTGTCGAGGACGAGGCGCACCGCTTCCCTCGCATGCCCCTTGCCGTTCTCGCGCTCCGCGATGCGGTAGCCCAGCTCGCACGAGTGGTAGTGCCTGCGCTTGACCTGGCTCAGGTTGATGCGGCCGACCAGCGCGCCCGCGGCGTCGCGGATCAGGAACTGATGGCCAGCGTCGGCGTCGGCCTCGCGTCGCGCGGTGGCGATCGCGGCTTCGACGCCGCCTTCGTTGTAATAAGACGCGGGCCTCGCATTGATGCGGGCCTCGAAGAAGGCGCGATTGTCGAGTTCGAAGCGACGCAGATCAGCGAGGTCGCGCTCGGAGACGGGGTGGAGACTCAGCATGGGCGCTGGGCCTCCTCAGCCGCGACCGGGCGGCGGTGCGTCCCAACGATCGCGCATCCTCAGGAACCGATCCTGCGGATCGTTGCCCAAGTCCCAGGGAATCACGCCGTACCGTTCCTCGAGCAGCTTTTCCAGCAGGCGACAAGTGAGCCAGTACTCGGGAATGCCATCGTCCTTGTCGTCGAGGTACAGGATTTTCTCGCGTTCGTCCTCGGGGATGTCTTCTTCGTCCTCATCGTCCTCGTAGAAGAACTTCGCCGACAACCACGGCGCTTCGAGTGCCAGCGGCTCGCCGACGTCGGTCAGCGGCGGCAGCGACGGCACGCCCGTTGTCTGCAGACGTCGGCGCACGAGGCGGCCCTGTTCGACGACGGCATATCCGAAGGTGCCGCCGCCGTCGTAGCGGCAGAACACCATGAAGGAGTCCGGCGCCCCAAGCTTCTGATGCAGTGCTTCCACATCGAAGTCCGGGTCCTCGAGGATCGACCACACCAGGTCATGGTTGGTGATGACGCAGGCGCCGTTGGCGAACTGGACCAGCACGTCGTTGTGGCTGCGCGGATCGAAGGGCCAGGGATTCTGTCGATTCAGTTCCTCGGCCAGTTCGCCGGTGAGACGCTCGACCAGCGCGAGCGGATCGTCAGTGGTCGTCGATCGCTTCAGGATCAATCCGGCTTGTGTGTAGCCCATGTGCTGCTCTCCCTGAAAGCCGCATCATCGCTTCAAACGCTTCCACACGCGCCACCCCAGCAGCACCGCCAGGATGGTCCCGTACACGATCGGCTCAGCGAAGTTGTTCTTCCCGGCGCGCATCCAGATGAAGTGCATCAGCCCGACGATGGAGATCAGGTAGACGAGCTGGTGCAGCAGTTGCCAGCGTGCCGCGCCCAGGGCCTTGATCGCGCGGTTGAACGAGGTCGCGGCCAGCGGCACCAGCAGCAGCCAGGCCACGAAGCCCATCAGGATGAACGGCCGCTTGGCGATGTCGCGCAGGATGTCGCTCAGGTCCAGGCTCTTGTCCAACCAGCCGTAGGCCGGCAGGTGCAGGCTCGCATAGAAGAAGGTGAACAGCCCCAGCATCCGCCGGAAGCGCGCCAGTGCCGGCTGGTTCGTCCAGGTGCGCACCGGCGTCACCGCCAGCGTGATCCACAGGAAACGCAGCGTCCAGTCGCCCAGGCCGCGGATCAGCGTCTCCGCCGGATTCGCGCCGAGCAGGTCCGGCTGCGCGATCGCGCCGAAGAGGTACCAGCCCAGCGGCAGCAGGCACAGCAGGAAGAGCACGACCTTGGCCGCCGGATGCAGCAGCGGATGGCGCTTCGCGGGCGCGCGTCGAGGCGTGGGCGGGGCTGGCTGCGACCGGGACGGCGCGGCGGGCGAGGCACTCATGGCGGGATCCCCATCGGCGTCAGAAGTTCTTCTTCAGGTCCATGCCGGCGTAGAGCTGCCCGACCTGCGCCTCGTAGCCGTTGAACATCAAGGTCGGGCGGCGCTTGGCGAAAAGGCCGTCCTCGCCGATGCGGCGCTCGGAGGCCTGGCTCCAGCGCGGGTGGTCGACCTGCGGGTTCACGTTGGAGAAGAAGCCGTACTCCTGCTGCGCCGCCTTGGTCCAGCTGCTCACCGGCTGCTTCTCCACGAAGCGGATCTTCACGATGGACTTGGCCGACTTGAAGCCGTACTTCCACGGCACCACCAGCCGCAGCGGCGCGCCGTTCTGGTTCGGCAGCACCTCGCCGTACAGGCCGAAGGCCATCAGCGTCAGCGGGTTCATGGCCTCGTCCAGGCGCAGGCCTTCGACATAGGGCCAGTCCAGCACGCCCGAGCGCACGCCCGGCATCTGCGCCTTGTCGGCCAGCGTCGTGAACTCGACGTACTTGGCCTTGGACGTCGGCTCCGCCTTCTTCAGCAGCTCGGCCAGCGAGTAGCCCACCCAGGGGATCACCATCGACCAGCCCTCGACGCAGCGCAGGCGGTAGACGCGTTCTTCCATCGGCGCGACCTTCAACAGGTCGTCGAGGCCGAAACGGCCCGGCTTGGCGCACTCGCCTTCGATGACGACGGACCAGGGCCGCGGCTTGAGCGTGTGCGCGTTCTCCGCGGGATCGGACTTGTCGGTGCCGAACTCGTAGAAGTTGTTGTACGAGGTGACGTCCTTGTAGGCCGTCAGCTTTTCCATCACCGTCGCGCCCGGCACGGCGCTCCTGGCGCCGGGCAGCTTCGCCAGCTTGCCGGGACCGGCCGTCTGCGCGCCTGCCACGTCGGACAGGCCACCCAGGCCCAGGCCGGTCAGCCCGAGCGCGCCCGCCGACTTCAACCAGTCGCGGCGGCTGTCGTACACCTCGCGGGAGGTGATCTCGGAGGACGGGATGCGCCGACCGTGGCGGGGCTGGTGGAAATGCATGGCGGACCTTCGGGGGAGGAAGGTCCGAACCTTACGACAGACGCGGCCTGTTGACATGAGGTCGCGCTTAAGGCCCCCGCATCCGGGGCGGTGGGGCGCCCACGCGTCGCCGTGCGGTCCGCGCGCGCCTCAGGCCCTCACCGGCAGCGCGTCGATCGTGATCAGGTCGCGTCCGCCGTGGGCGCTGTTGATCTTCCCGCCGATCGTGACCTTGCCGCCGCCCAGGAAGCGCTCGGCCATCCCCGTCGGCCCGGCTTCCTTGTCGTCGACCTTGTTCGGCGTGGCGCGGATCTCGCCGCCGGTCGAGGACTGCTCCTTCACCCGCTGGTTGGTCTCGTTCACGAACAGGCGGAACGGCTGCCAGCTGCCCTCGTCGCTCACGTGCGCGGCGATCTGCTTCTGCAGCGACCGGATCTGCGCCGCCGCGTCCGGATCCGGCGCCGTGCCGGGCGCCAGCGGACGCTCGATCACCGCCAGCTGCTCCATGCACGCGTTGATCGCGTCCGCCGCGTCCTGCGTCAGGCACTTGCGCTCGATGAACAGGCGGTTGTTGCCGGCCGGCAGGTTGGCCGTCTGCTGGAGGAAGCCCTGCAGCATTTCCTCGCCGCCGCGCAGCGCGCCGTCCGGTCCGCGTTCGCCCAGGCGCGCCGCCCATTCGGGCTGGCTGTTGACCAGCTTGAAGAAGGCGTCCTGCGTCGCGAACTCGCGGTGCTTGTAGGAGATGTTCGGCTTGACCTTGCCGTCCTCGGTGGTGATGCGCACGAAGCCGTTCTTGGCCTGCAGCACCATGTCGGTCTCGATGCCGACCTTGTGCCGCGTGAACAGGCCGACGTCCGGATGGTCGTGGTTCTTGATCGTGGGATGCGAGATGCCCGCCGTCGCGCCCATGCCGAGCGAGGTCCGCGAGCCGCTGCTGGCCTGCACCGCCTTGGTCGCGCCGCTGGTGTCCCGCGCCTTGCCGCGGTTCAGGAAGGTGTGCTTGAGCCCGATGTTGCCCGTCACCGAGGCGCTGCCCAGGCCGACCGAGCCGCCCAGCATGCCGTCGGCGCTGATCGAGCCGTTGATCTGGTGGTTCTGGCCGGCGTTCCAGCCGAAGGAGATGTCGCGGTAGTCGCCGACGCGCGCCACCATCTCCTTCCACATCTCGCCGCCGTTCTTCGGCCGCTGGGCCGGGGGCTGCGAGGCGAGCTCGAAGACCGAGTTGACGACCGTCTCGCTCATCCGCTTCCAGTTGTTCGACGTCATCGCCGGCGGCGTGCCCGGCTGGGCTTGCGCCTGCGGCTGCCCGGGCGCCGGCGGGAGCGGCAGCGACTCGTGTTCCTTGCCCTGCTTGTTGGTGCGGATCATCAGGCCTTCGCTGAACAGGTGCGAGCCGCCGAGACGCCCCATCACCTGTCCCGTCACGCCCACCGGACCCAGCGCCGCGCCGGCGCGCACGCCGACGCCCAGCATCTCGGTCACCTTGGTCTCGTTGCCCAGGTAGATCACGCCGGTGTTGGAGGCCACGCCGGCGCGCAGGACCGCCGTGCGCGTGTGGTCGACGTTGAACTCGCCGACCGGCGTGATGCCGGTGCTCACGCCGCCGATGCCGTCGACCTGCGCCGCGAGGTAGCCGAACATGCCGCCGATGCCGTTCTTGCGGCCGTCGCTGTAATCCGCCATGTCGCCGCCGGCGACGACCGAGATCATGACCTGGCGCAGGATGTCCTTGCGGTCGTCCTTGCTGGCGGCGTCGAAGCGGGTCTGCAGGTCGTCGAGCTTGCTGTCCAGCTGCGCCTTGCCGCGCAGGATCTTCACGTCGTCGTTGAGCGCCGTCATCTCCGGCGTGGTGATCGTCACCGACGAGTCGGCCAGCTTGCCGCCGCCGAACCACCCGTCCAGCGTGCTGGCCATCAGCGGCTTGCCCAGGTGGGCCCTAGCTTCGTTGGCCATCGTCGCGTCGTGCAGCGCGCGCGGCGGCTGCCCCGCCGCCCCGGCGAGGGTCTGGTTGAGCGTCTGCGCGCGCGCCATCACCGCCTCCGGCGAGATCCGGGTGCCCTGCGTCAGATCGATCTTGGGATTGAACGCCGCCGGGACCTGCTCGGCCCACAACTGCATCGCGGCGAGGCGCATCACGCCGCGTGAGTGGTCCTGCTGCGACAGCCCGCCGTACTTCGCCGTCAGGTCGCCGCGCAACTGCGTCTGGCTGTCGGCGAGCGCCTGGGTCAGGCGCTTCGCATGCTCGCCGGGCACGGTGCCGAGGTTGGATCCCAGCGGCCCCGCCTGCATCAGCGTCTTCAGCGGCGTCTTGTCCTTGCCGACCTTGCGCCGGATCGTGCCGACCGGGTCCTTGATCTTGTCCAGCGCGGTCGGCCCCGCCACCGAGGTCTTGCAGGCCAGGTCGATGTAGGTGTTGAACTTGTGCAGCCGCTTGGCCATCAGGTGGAAGTCGCTGCCCTGGCCACTCTCGGTGAAGCCGTTGCGCAGCGCGACGTAGGCGGGTTTCATGGCCGCGTTCGTCTCGGCGGCGCCGGGCGCGCGGTTCATGTTGGCGAGCGCGAATTCCAGCGCCTGCGCCGGCAGGGTGGCGCGGTGTTCCTCGCGATGGCCGATGCCGCCGGCGCGCCGCGCGTTGCCGGTGCCGAGCCAGTCGGGATTGCGCATCTGCGCCCGCTGTGCCGCCGGCGTGTCGGTCGCGGCCCGGATGTCCGCCGTCGACTGCGTGCCGCCGACGCCCAGCAGCGTCACCAGCGCGTCCTCGGCGCGCAGGCTGAGCTTGTAGTGCTCGACCGCGTGCTCCGCGTGGAGCCGGTTCGGATCGGTCGCGGCGGGCAGGCTGAGCCCTTGCATCGCGAGCAGCGCCTCCATGCCGCCCGAGGTCGCCGCCAGCGCGCGGCGCGCCGTGTTGGCGATGCGCTGGATCTCGGGATCGCCGCTCGGCGCGGTGGCGCCGCCCTCGGCCAGCGGCGACGGCGTGTTGGCGGCGCGCGGCGTCACGTGCGAGAGCGGCGGGGGGCGGAGTTCCAGATGTGGTTGTAGACCGCCGTGGCCTTGGCCGGATCCTGCGTCACCGAACGCAGCACCGACGCGATCAATAGCGCCTCGTCATGGCGCAGCGGATGGCCGTCGGGCCGGCTGGCGGCGTTGGAGCGCGGATGACCCAGCAGTCCCTGCGCCAGCCGGGTCGCGGCGGGCGTGGCCTCGGTGGCCTGCGCGGCGGTGGCGGCGCCGGGCGTGCCGTCCGCGTGCGCGGTGAACTTGCGGCTCACCTCGGTCGTGAACGCCACCGCATTGCTGAAGGCGTCCGGCAGGCGCGCCGGCTGCTTGGTCGACACGTCGCCGCCGCTGAGCAGGTTGGCCGCGGCGGCGGTCGCGGTCTTCACCTTCTTGTCGACGGCGTTCAGCTGACTCGCGCTGGTGGCCGTGGTGACCGCGTTCGCGGGCGACGGGCTGTCGCGGAAGCGCGTGGGCGCGCCGCCGTTGGTGGACCCGCTGAAGTTGCCGGTGGCGAAGTCGAGCTTGGCGGGGCCGGTGCGGTTCTTCAGGGCCTCGAAGGCCCGGCCCATCCCGTCGGTGCCCTTCTTCACGACGCCGCGCTCGTCCGCCGGCGGCGTGGCCGGCGCGGGCCGCATCGCCTCGCACAGCTGGGTCACGGCCTGGTGGAGCGCGTCCCTCGACGTGTCGGCGGCGCCCTGGAGTCCGTCGCGGGTCGTGACCGCCAATGCCGCGGCGGCATCCGCCGGCCTGGCCACCTGGCGCTGGTGCGTGCCGTGCGCGGCGGTCGCGGCGGCGCGCGCGATGTTCGCCGTCTGTGCGGCCGTGGCCGCGGCCTGCAGCGCGGTGTCGGCCGTGGTCAGGGCCGTCTGGGCGGTGGCCAATTCGCCCTCGAGGCGCGTCACCGGCGCCTGGGCGCTGCGCAGGTCCCGCTGGGCCACGGTGAGCCGGCTCTGGAGGACGGCGACGTTGACCTGGGGACCGGTCGACGGTCCTGCCTGGTTCGCCTGGGCTAGGCCGGCTTGAAGGCTCCGGACCGTCTGCTGGGCGTCGCGCACGGCTCGTCGCAACGGACCGTCGGGGGTCAGCTGTTGCTGGAGTCCGTCGACGGTGTTCTGCGCCGTCGTCCGGTCGTTGCGGCGCGCGGCCAGGGTGTCGTTGGCCTGATGCGCCTGTTCGGTCGTCGTGGCCACGCGCGCCGTCAGCGTGGCCAGCTCGCGATGCGCGTCGGCGGCCGTCGTCGCGGCCGTGGCGGCGGCGGTCGCGGCGGTGTGGTGCGCCGTCATCGGGCCCAGGTGCTGATTCAGCGCAGCGGTGGCCCGCTGCTGCGCCGTGTCCAGCGCGGTGACCGCCTGGTCGGCAGCGGTCCTGGCCTGCTGCGCGGCTGTGTGTGCCGTGGTCGCCGCGGCCAGCGGCGCTCGTGCGGCCTCGCGCGCGGTGCGATGCGTGGCGACGGCCGTGGCATTGGTGTCCACCGCCTGCTGCGCAGTGTCGAAGGCCTGTTGAAGCGGCTGCAAGGTGGCGGCGGCCTGGGTGAGGGCGGTCTGCGCCTGCTGGACATTGGCCTGCAGCTGCGCGGCGGTCAATGCCGGCGGATTCGGCGGCGCTCCGGGCGCGGCTGGCGCGGCCGGCGCCGGGGGATGCGCGGCGGCGTGCTGCGCGGCCGCCAGGGCGGTCTGGGCCTGGTTCCGGGCCTGAACCGCTGCGGCGAAGGCGGGGTCGTCGCGCGCGGCGTCGCGGGTGGCCACCAGTCCGGCCGTCGCGCCGTCGGCGAGCTGGAACTGCCGGTGGTGGCCGTCGAGCGTTGCCTGCCGCTGGGTGAGCAGGGTCTGTGCGGCGGTTTCGGCCGTCGCCGCTTGGGTCGCCGTCTGGCGCCGGGCCGTCAATTGCGTTGTCGCCTCCGCGTCGGCGCCGGTGTGTTGCCGCTGCAGATCCTGGATCGACTCGCCGCGTGACCGCTCGACCGCATTCGCGTCCGACTGCCGATCGGCGCGCACCGGGACCTCCGCGTGGGCGTCCCGGGCCTGGTTCAGGGATTGGCCGATCTCCGGATGGCGCTGGGCGGGCGTCTGCGGCTGCAGGGGCGCGGCCTGCCCGCCGCCCGCGCGCGTCGGGGCCGCGCCGCGTGGCCGCGCCTGCGTCGCGTTGTTGTTGCGGGTGACCAGGTTGCGCAGGGCGAAGGACTGCGGTGCCTGTTGAGGGGTCTGTGGCGCGCCGGTGTTGCCCGTCCCCGTGGCGGGGTTGGCGGGGTTGGCGGTGGTCCCGGTGGTCGTCGACGTGGACGGTGCGGATCGCCCGCCGAAGTGCGTTCGGAAGAAATTGCTCATCGGGACGCCTCCCCAGCTGTGCTGGCTTTTTTCCGACTTTCAGCGTCCTTGCTTATCTGTCATCCGCATATCGCGAAGGGCTGGGCGCCGATGCGAAGTCGCTCCCTTCGTCCTACCTCCCCGTGCCATGGCCGTGACACAGGAGGGTGGCGCGCTGCCCGCGCCCGCGGCGTGCCGGCAATGTCCCGCCAGAAGTACCGTCAGAAGTCTCGCCAGAAATGGATCAGGGCGGCGTCAGGCTCCCGCCCGACGCCGCCCTGTCGAGGGGCGACCGCCTTACAGCGTCCCGTACGAGTGCAGCCCCGACAGGAACATGTTGACCCCGAGGAACGCGAAGGTCGTGACCAGCAGGCCGATCAGCGCCCACCAGGCGCCGACCACGCCGCGCAGGCCCTTGATCAGCCGCATGTGCAGCCAGGCGGCGTAGTTCAGCCAGACGATCAGCGCCCAGGTTTCCTTGGGGTCCCAGCTCCAGTAGCCGCCCCAGGCTTCCGCGGCCCAGAACGCGCCCAGGATGGTGGCGATCGTGAAGAAGGCGAAGCCCAGCGCGATCGACTTGTAGGTCAGGTCGTCCAGCACCGTCAGCGTCGGCAGACGCGCCGTCAGCGGGCCGCGCAACGCGACGCTGGCCGCCAGGAACACCGCTACGCCGGCCATCTTGCCGGCCCAGCCGTTCAGCCCGGTCGCGATCTCCGGCGAGACGTTCGCGCCGAAGCGGAAGCCCACCAGCACCAGCACCAGGCCGACCGGCACGCCGATCAGGCCGATCACCAGCGCGCGGGGCGTGGCCGTCTTCAGCAGCGTCGCCAGGGCCACCATCGCGGCCATCGCGAAACTGCCGTAACCGATGAAGTTGGCCGGCACGTGGATCTTCATCCACCAGCTCTGCAACGCCGGCACCAGCGGCTGGATCTCATGGGCCTCGCGGGCCATCGTGTACCAGAGCAGGAAACCGACCGCCGCGCTGACCACCAGCATCACGTACGCGCCGAGCGCCCGCGTCGCGAAACGCTGCTCGTAGTACAGGTACATCAGCGTCGTCAGCCAGGTGAAGAGGACGAAGACCTCGTACAGGTTGCTGACCGGGATGTGGCCGATGTCGGGCGCGATCTGGTGGCTCTCGAACCAGCGCACCATCGTGCCGATCAGCGCCATGCCCACGGCGCCCCAGGCCAGCCGCGTGCCGATCGCCTCGGCCGCGCTGACGCCCTCCTTCTTCAGGAAGCCCAGCCAGTAGAACAGCGTGCTCATCCACACCAGCACGCTCATCCACAGGATCGCGCTCTGGCTGGACAGCATGTACTTCAGGAAGAAGACCTTCTCGCCGGCCGCCAGGTCGGCGCCGAAGCTGTCGGTCTGGCGCAGGTAGAGCTGGATCGCGAAGAGGCTGGTCGCGCCCACGATCAGGCACAGCAGCCGCAGCGGCCGCCAGAACCAGCCCAGCGCGATCAGCGCCGGCGTGGCGCCGGCCAGGATGCCCTTCTCGTAGACGTCCATCGACGCGCTGTAGCGGCTGAAGGCGAAGCCGGCGCCGATCAGCACCAGCGCCGCGAAGATCCAGTCGAAGCGGTTGCGGCCCTGGAAGTAGCCGCGCTTGCCGATCACCAGCGAGCGGGCGGGCGTGGCCTCGGTGGACCCCGGCAACTGCGAGGGCAGGTGGGAGGGCAGGTGGGACGAGTCCGCTGTGGTGGTGTTCATGTCAGGCCTCCTCATGCAGCAGGCGCTGCTTGAGCGATTCGAATTCGACCGGCAGGTCGGCGGTATCGCGGTTGCTGGACAGCGCCATGCGGACGCGGGTCTGTTCGATCCGGCCCGGCGCGGCTTCCAGCCAGATCCACAGCCGGCGGTCCTTGACGTAGAGCATCGCAAACACGCCGATGATCAGCAATACCGCTCCGAGGTAGACCAGGGTCTGCCCCGGCGCGCGCGTCACCTGGAACACGCTGGCCTGCACCTGCTGGAAGTCGTCCATCTGGATGATGACCGGCGACGGGTAGAACATCGCGTCCGACAGCGACATCACCGACTGCGTCATGAAGGCCTGCGTGGCCTCGCCCGGCTGGGGCGCCGGATGGCCGAGCTGTTCCTCGGCCTGCTTGTGGAGCTCGAACAGGCTGCCGTTGAGGATGCGCAGCAGCACCTCGGAGACGCGGGCGCGCTCGGCCTCGGGCACTTCGCGCTCGATGAACTGCGACAGCGCCGGCAGGCCGCCCACGGCCGCGCCCTGCGCGGGCGCGTCCGCCTTCAGGCCCTCGGCGCCGGCGAACAGCGTCAGTGTCCGCAGCGCGGTCGCTTCCAGCTGCGCCTGCATCGCCGGCTTGTCCGCCGGGCTGGCGCCCAGCGCGTACTGCCGGGCCGCCTGCAGCCGCTGCGCCGGATCGGCCAGCACGCGCCGCAGCGCCAGCCAGCCTTCGATGCTGTCCTTGCCGTCCACGGGGATGCGCAGGTAGCGGAAGCTGTCCGACAGCGTGTCGCGCACGCCGAGCAGGATCACGCGGTGGCCGTCCAGCTCCAGCGGCAGCATGTAGTTGCTGTACTCGCGCGCCTGGCCGCTGGCGTCGCGCAGCTTGTAGCTGAACGACGGGCCGACGTTGCGCAGCGTCTTCTTGCCTTCGAGGTTGGCGCCCGAGCCCAGGTGCTGCTCCAGCCGGCCGACCAGGTCGACCTTGCGCACGTCGGTGCCGTTCTTGTCCTTGCCGTCGTCGGCGAAGTTCTCGACGTTGATGACGCGCAGGCCGGTGAACTCGAGCCCGTACTTCTCGCCGTCCGCCGTCAGCGTCGTCGTGCCGTTGACCTTGCCGTCCAGCGGCGTGTCGTGCGCCGCCTGCAGCGCGCGCAGCTTCAGCTTCAGCGACGAGCCGCCGTCCTCGAAGCTGCTCTGGTAGAGCGTGACGCCGCGGAAGGTCACCGGCTCGTTGACCTTGACCGTGGCCTTGGTCGACGTGCCGTCGCGGCGGTCGTGCAGGACGACGTCGCTCACGAACAGCTTGGGCATGCCGGTCGAGTAGTACTCGACGACGAATTTCTTCAGTTCGACGTCGAAGGGCAGGTCCTGCACCACGACGCCGCTGGGCATCGAGATCAGCGCGGTCGACGAGCGGCTGCCCTCGGGCACGTACAGGTTGCCGCGGAAGCTGGGATTGGCCGGGGTCAGGCGGTTGACGTCGGTGACCTTGGTGAGGTCGTCGCCCTGGTAGATCTGCTTGCCCTGCGCCCACATCATCACGCGCACGACCAGGTCGCCGTCGAACAGCCCGCCCAGGCAGATCAGCACGATGGCCGAGTGCGCCGCCAGGTAGCCGATCTTGTGTGCCGAGCCCTTGCGCGCGCCGATCATGACGCCGCCGTTGCGCACCTGCGCGCGGGCCTTCCAGCCTTCGGCGCTGAGCCACGCGTTGATCTGGCCGAGCGCGGCCTCCGGATTCATGTGCAGGTAGCCCAGCGCCTTGTGCTTGAAGGCCTGGATAGCCTGCTCGCGCATCGTCTCCTTGTAGGTCTTCAGGTCGCGCAGGATCTTGGGCGTGTGGCGCGCGATGCACAGGCTGGTCGACACGACCAGGAAGCCCAGCATCAGCAGGAACCACCAGGCGCTGTAGACGGTGTACAGGTCGAACTTGCCGAACAGCTCCGACCAGAACGGGCCGAACTGGTTGACGTAGTTCGGCATCGGCTGCCGCTGCTGCACGACGGTGCCGATCACGGAGGCGATGCACAGGACCGTCAGCAGCGCGATGGCGAAGCGCATCGACGCCACCAGCTCCATCGCGTCGTCGAGCGCGGCGCGCGCGGCCGCCTGGGCTTTCGGCCTGGGGGGACTCTCGGGGGACATCTGGGTCATGGCCGGCATTCTCGTTGCCCCGGGTGACGAAACGGGCGAGGGCCGGCAAAAGCGAAGGCCGGTGATCGGATCACCGGCCTCGTTCGTCGGAACCCTCCCCGAAAGGCGCGCCCCGGGCGCGACCGCTCAGCGCAGGCCGGCGATGTAGTCGGAGACCGCCTTGATCTCGCGGTCGCTCATCTTGGCGGCGATCGCCAGCATCTGCGGACTGTTGGGGCGGCCGCCGGCGCGGAACGCCGTCAGCTGGGCCTCGGTGTAGTCGCTGTGCTGGCCGCCCAGGCGCGGGTACTGCGCCGGGATGCCGGCGCCGTTGGGGCTGTGACAGCCGGCGCAGGCGGGCACCTGCTTGTCGGCGATGCCGCCCCGGTAGATCTTCTCGCCCAGGGTGATCAGCTCCTTGTTCTTCGCGAAGCCGGGCTTGGAGCCCTTGCTGGCGTAGAACGCGGCGACGTTGCGGATGTCGTCGTCCGTCAGCGGCGCCGCCATGCCCGACATCACCGCGTTCTTGCGCTTGCCCGACTTGAACTCGTGCAATTGCTTGGCGAGGTAGTCGGCGTGCTGGCCGGCGATGATGGGGTTGGCGGGGCTGCCGCGGCTGCCGTCCGCCGTATGGCAGGCGGCGCAGACTTGCGAACTGATGGCCTGGCCCTTGGTCAGATCGGGCTTGGCCGCTGCGGTGGGTTCATTGGCGTTGGCGGCGCCGGACATCAAAACCATGCTCGACAACAAGAAAGCGGCAGTCTTCATGAATGTTGAGGGTTGGGTGAGCGCAACCGCAGGATCTTACAATGCACCTCTTTAGAGCCCGCGCAGCCCGATGACCGATTCCAACAAGAAACCCGCCCCGGCGGCCCCAGGGAAACCCGCAGGCCGTGGCGCGGGACGCGCTGGAGCGTCAAAGAAGAAGCAGGGCCCCGGGAAAACGGGTATGCGCGCGGCCGCGAAGGCCCGCGCGAAGAACGCCGAAAAGGCGAAGGCGCAAGGCCTGCCCCCGCCGGTGAAGAAGACCGCCGGCGCCGAGCCGATGACTCCCGGTAAGCGTGCGCTGGCCTGGACGCATACCGCGCGCTTCCTGACCACCGCCAGCCAGCTCAAGCACCTGCCGGTCGACGGTGTGCTGCCGGGTGAGGCGCGGGCGCGCGAGGAGGCGGCACTGGCCGAAGCCGAGGCCGCCGGGTTCGACGAGGCGTTGCTCGACGAGGACGCCGACGTTGGCGCCCCGGAAGCCGACCCGGAAGACGCCCAGGAATCAGAGGCGATCGGCGAGGACGTCGGCGCGGGCGAAGCACGCGCGCAAGTCCTGGCCCCGCGCGGCCTGCCGGAGATCGCCTTCGTCGGCCGTTCCAACGCCGGCAAGTCGACGGCGGTCAACACCCTGGCGCAGCAGAAGCGCCTGGCCTTCGCGTCGAAGACGCCGGGCCGCACGCAGCACATCAACCTGTTCGCGGTGGGCCCGCGCGACGCGCCCACCGCGCTGTTCGCCGACCTGCCCGGCTACGGCTATGCCGCCGTGGCGCGCGACGCCAAGCTGCGCTGGCAGCGTGTCATGGCCGACTACCTCGGCCAGCGCGAGGAGCTGTCGGGCGTGGTGCTGATGGTGGACTCCCGCCTGGGATTGACCGACCTCGACAAGCAGCTGCTCGAATACGTCTCCGATCGCGTCACCGCCGGCGAGGTCAGCCTGCTGGTCGTGCTGACCAAGGCGGACAAGCTCAACCGCAAGGAAGGCGCCGCCATCCTGGCGCAGGTCCAGAAGGACCTCGGCGTGCTGGCGACGGAGGATTCCGACATCGGCGTCACGCTGTTCTCGGCGCTGAGCAAGCAGGGCCTGGAAGACGTGGCCGAGGTGATCTACGACTGGGCGCACGCCGAGCCGCGCGTGCCGGACAGCGAGGATCACGAGGGTGACGAAGACGACGAAGCATCGGACGACGCTTCGGAGGACGGCTCAGAGGACGACGCGGCCTCGGACGACGCCGCCGACAAGCCCTGACCCCGCCTGTCGCCGGCCCCGGGCCGGCGACGTCGTTCAAGGCCGGCCGATGAACACGTAGAACGCGGTGCCGCCTCGCGGCGCGTAGCCGATGCCGACGTACAGCGGTCCCAGTCCCGTGTCCGAACCCAGGAAGACGCTGCTCGCGTAGCGCATGTCCTTGACGCTGATGTCGCGGTGCGAGAGCCAGGTGTTGCCCGCCTCGAGCGTGCCGCCGATGAAGAAGCCGCGCGACAGGAAGGGCTGGTCGTTCAGGCGCCGGTAGTAGGTCGCCCGCGTGAACAGCAGCGAGTTGCCGCTGAGCTGGTTCGGGTTGTAGCCCGACAGCTGGTGGAACCCGCCCAGCGTGTAGCCGCCCAGCCCGGTGTCGTCGGGCTGCTGCGACGCCACGGCGCGCGCGTACAGGCTGACCGTGTGTCCGCCGAAGCTGCGCACCACGTTCCCGTCGGTGTTCAGCCGCAGGAAGCGGCCGCTGTTGAGGTTGCGGTTGTCCTGGCGGCCGCCTTGCGCCTCGACGGTGAAGCGGTAGCCGTGCTGCGGGAAATTCGCGTAGTCCAGCTGGTCGACGACGGTCCGGAGCCGGAAGCCGCGCTCATAGCTGGTCCAGCGCAGCTTGCCCATCTCCGGCGTGAGCAGTGTGATCAGGTCGGGCTTCGCATGGCGGATCTGGGTGATGACGCCCAGCCGCACCTCGCCCCAGCGCCCCCACGGCTGGCCCAGGTCCAGGCCGACCGACGCGTCGCGCCGCACCAGCCGCGCCTGGCCCACGCTGGCGTTGTCCGGGTCGTTGTCGTCATAGACGATCTGCTTGCGCTGGTTGGCCTCGGCCCAGGCGCTGGCGAACCAGTCGTCGGCCACGCCCAGCTTCAGGCCCAGCGGGTGGTACAGCTCGGTATAGAGCCGCGGGGTCTCGCCGATCGTGATCTGGTTGCGCCACTCGGTGCCCTTGTCGGTCAGCCAGTGGCGGTTGTGGCTCAGGCGCAGGTTGAAGAAGCTGTCGCCGCCCGAGTCGGTCGACAGATCCATCCCGACGCGGAAGTAGTTCGGCCCCCAGGGCTTGTCTTCCATGTTGAAGACCAGCGTCTCGCCCTCGGGACGCTGCTCGACGTGATAGTCGACCCGGTTGTAGTCGCCGCTGGAGGACAGGAAGCGCATGTCGCGCTCCGCCGTCTCGTTGTTGAAGGGCTGGCCCGGCTTGGACTCGAGCTGGCTGCGGAAGCGCTCCGGGTTGGTGTTGTCGGAGCCTTCCATCTTCACCGCCGCGATGAACACGCCCGGCGCCTTGGTGCCGATGCGCGCGATCTGCCACGCCGTGTAGGTCCGCTCGTCGACGGCGTAGGCGCGCAGCTGCGGCAGCATCGCCTCGGCGGCTTCCTCGCCGGCGCGGATCAGGTCGCGGACCTTGTCGAAGTCGCCGGAGGTCAGCGCACCCAGCTTGGGCGTGATCAGCAGGTCCTCGCCGGCGGACATGCCGGCGATGGAGCGCTGCACGTTCTGCTCGGTCAGGATGTTGATCATCTGCGCGGTCAGACCGAGCAGCGAGTTCAGCGTCTCGCGCCCGCCCACCGGCGTGCCGACGTTCACCGCGATCAGGCGGGTCGCGCCCATCTCGCGGGCGACGTCGACCGGCAGGTTGTTGACCAGGCCGCCGTCGCCGAGGATGCGGTCCTCCCATTCGACCGGCGCGAACACGCCGGGCACGCTCATGCTGGAACGCAGCGCCAGGGCGAGGTCGCCTTCGGCGAGGATGCGTTCGCGGCCGTTCTCCATGTCGGTGGCGACGGCGCGGAACGGCGTCGGGAGGCGGTCGAAGCGGTGGACGTCGCGCACGGGCAGCGTCAGCCGGCGCAGCAGGGCTTCCAGCCCGCGGCTGGAGAGCGTGCCGGTGGGGACGCGGACCTCGCCGTCGCGCAGGCCGAACTCGATCGTCGCGGAGAACTCGAAGTCTTCCTCCTTGCGGCGCTGCGAGAGGTCCTGGCGGTCGACGCGGCTCGCGAACAGCCGGTCCCAGGCGATCCTCGACAGTTCGCGGTCGAGGTCGTCGGCCGTCATGCCGCTGGCGTAGAGGCCGCCGATGATCGCGCCCATCGAGGTGCCCGTGACGATGTCGACGGGGATGCGTTCGCGCTCGAGCACCTTCAGGATCCCGACGTGCGCCAGGCCGCGCGCGCCGCCGCCCGACAGCACCAGGCCGAGCTTGGGCCTCTGGGCCTGGTCGGCCGAGGGCGTCGCCACCGGACCGGGCGGGGGATTGGGCGGCACCGTCTGCGCGGGCAGCACGGCGGGCGTGGTCAGCGCGACCCATGCGACGAACAGCGTCAGCCGGCAGTGGCGGCTGACGCGGGCAAGTGCGCGGGCAACTGCGTGGGTAAGGACGCGGGGAAGGGCGCGGGGATCTCGGGACACGGCGGACATCGGGCTGCGGGACAGCCCCGCGGCAAGCGCGCGAGGCGGGCGCATTGTGACCCGAACCGGTTCGATATCGAACCGGCGGCGTCCGTCAGTGATCGTTGCCGTTGTGCGGCGCGCGGTCCAGGTCCAGCATCAGCGTGCCGATCGCGCGCTGCAGCAGCGGCTGGTCTTCCAGCTGCGTGATCAGGCCGTTGGCCACCAGCTGTTCCAGCGCGCCGCGGGTGACCGAATGGCGCTCGTCCGCCACCTGCCCGATGAACAGGAACATCTGGCGGCTGTCGCTGATCCACGCGATCTGCGCGGTGATCCATTCGCTGCGGTGGAAGAGGTGGTACCAGCCGCCGATGTGCACGCCGGCGATCCAGTCCTGCAGCGCGGCATGCGCGTGGGGCGAGTGCTCCTCGCTGTACAGCGCCACCGGCACCGTCGGCAACTGCCCGCGGTCGACGCGCTCGTGGGCCCAGCGCGAGGGCAGCTGCGATTCGCGTTCGTCGAGCAGCTGCTGCAGCAGTTCCTCGGGCGTCTGCGCCGGACGGCGCAGCGAGGGCGCGGCCGGCAAGGCTTCCTCGACCGCCGGTTGTCCGCGCAGCACGCGACCGTGCTGACGCATCAGCTCGTCGAGGAAGGCCTGCCGCTGCATGGCCGGCAGCGCGATGGCGTCCATGCCGCGGTCCAGCGCGCGGACCAGCTCCGGCAACTGGCTGCGCAGGCGCTGGCGGGCGGCCTCGTCCGGCTGCGGCGAGACGCTGTGCAGCAGCGCGTCCACGAGCTCGATGTAGGTCTGCGGCTCCGACGCGTCCCGGCCGTGCTGGACCATCGCCTGCGCGATCACCTCGACCCAGGGGCCGAGCAGGAAGCGGCGCATCAGCTTGCCGGCCTGGGCGTCGTCGAGCTGATGCTGCAGCTGGTCGCGCAGCATCCGCTGCCATTCCTGGCGGCGCTGCTCGCGGTCCAGGCGCTCGAGCGCCACCGCGCTGCGCTGGCCGCGGGCCTCGGCCTGCGCGCGGATGTGGGAGTCGACTTCGGTCAGCGTCTGCTGGAACTGCAGGGCGGACGGATGCGCGCTGTCCAGCAGCGGCTGGATCACGCGTTCCAGGAACTGCAGGAAGGCCTTCAGTTCGGCATCGTCGCTGCGCTGGAAGCCCGCGCCATGCGCGGCCAGCCGGTTCAGCAGCTGCCAGGTCGGATGGTCCTGGCGGCGCAGCAGCGTCGGATCGGCCTTGGACAGGCGCACGATTGCGACCTGCAGCCGGCCCATCAGCACCTTGAGCGGCGGCTGCAGGCTGTCGTCGGCCAGGATCTGGTCGTACAGGCGCGACAGCAGGTCCGTGCCGGGCGCCCCGGTGCCCGGCCCCAGTTTCGGTGGCGGCGCGCCCAGTGCCCCGGCGGGTGAGGGCGACGTCGCGGCGCGGGCCGGCCCGAGCTCGGCGGCGCGCGTGTTCATCAGGTCCAGCTTCATGGCGACCTGATCCAGCGTGGCGTTCTGCGTCGGCGTGTCGGTGAGCGTCTTGAACTGGCGCAGTCGCAGTTCCGATTCCTTGATCGCCGAGCCGTGGCTGGTCAGCATGCCGCTCAACTGGGCCTGTCTCAGGCTCTGGCAGAGCAGGGTGTAGATCGGTTGAAGCCGGATCGCCAGCGGATGCGCGGCCAGGCGCATCAGCGCATACCGGCCGTCGGCGTCGAGGTCCACGCCTTCGATGGCGCGCGCCAGGGCCTGCGCGAACAAGGCGGCCCGCAGCGGGTTGTCGTTCTTCAGCGGGCGTGCGATGCCGCGCAGCGCGGCGAAGAAGTTGCTCAGCTGGTGCAGTTCGGCCCGCGACTGATCCTCGATCGCGGTGATCACATGCGAGATCGCGACGTCCTTCAGCGCCTGGCCCTCGTCCACGAGACTCAGGGAGAAATCGTTGCCGCGCTGGGGGCCGGCTTCTCCCGTTGCAGCGGATCGCCGCCGTCGCGGGCGATCTTGAGCAGCATGGTGAGGGAGCCTTCGAAGTCGGCCGCGAAGCTCGCACGCCGCTTGGACCAGCCGGCCAGCAGCTGGTGATGTTCGAGCCGGCTCTTGAGCTCGTCCTGCAGGCCGTTGTACACCGCGTGCGCCAACGAAGGCACATGCGCGAGCATGTCGTCGAGCAGGGACTGCAGGGAGGGCGAAGACGCTTGGACCATCATTTGTGACAAGTTGTCAGCCGCATTATGGTCGCCCCTCATTCAGGTGACATCCCCTGGGGCACGGGGACGTGCGACCTGGGGAAAGCCCGATGGTGACGGCGGGACCGGACCGGCGGCCAGAACGATTCTGGGCGATTGGCGTCCCCGGAGATCGGCAGCGTGAAGCTTACTTCGTATCGGAACGCAACAAGCCGACGCCATGCGAACGGGCGTGTCCCGCTCAGCGGGCCATCAAGCATCCAGGCAGATGCAGCGCGCGAGCATGCCGGCGCATCAGCGCGTCGAGGAAGGTCCTTCGCTCGGTCGGCGGCATCGCGATGACATCCATGCCCCGGTTCAGCGCATCGATCAGGCGGGGCAACTGGGCCCTCAGGCGCTCACGGGCCGCGTCGTCCGGCTGCGGCGACACGCTGTGGAGCAAGGTGGTCACGAGTTCCAGGCAGGCCCGCGTCTCCGGCGCCTCTTCTCCGTGCTGGACCATGACGCGAGCGATGACCTCGGCCCAGGGACCGAGCAGGAAGCGCCGTATCAGCTTGCCGGCATCGGCGTTGTCGAGTTGGCGCTGCAGTCGGTGTCGCAGCATCAGCAGCCAAGCCTGGCGGTGCTGTTCGCGATCGCGCATGGCCTCGGCGGACTGCGGAGCGGACCGCGGAAGCGATGACGCGGACAGGGCGCCCGGACCCGATGTCGCGTGCTGCACCGTCATGTCTGGCACCTTGCTCCACTGACGCTCGCGCCGCGCTGCCCCTTGCTCGGTGAGCCGTGGCTGATCAGCAGGCTGCTCAACCGGGCGGCTCTCAGGCGCTGGCAGAGCGAGGCGTAGAGGCGGTGCAAGCTGGTCGTCAGCGGTTGCGCAGCCATGCGCATCAGGGCGTAGCGGCTGTCGGCGTCGAGAGGCACGCCGTCGATCGTGCGCGCCAGCGCCTGTGCGAACAACGAGGCCCGCAACGGGTTGTCGTTCTTCAGCGGACGGGCAATGCCGCGCAAGGCGGCGAAGAAGTTGCCCAACTGGTGCAACTCGGCCCGGGAGTGATCCTCGATCGCCTGGGTCACATGGGCAATCGCGACATCCTTCAGGACTTGCGCGTCGTCGACGAGGCTCAAGGACAGTTCACCGTCCCGCTGTGGCGGACGTTGGTGAGGCCGTGGCGTGCCACCCGTGCGGGCGATCAGGAGCGATTGCGAGAGCGAGCCCTCGAGATCGGCGACGAAGCGGCCCCGGTGCTTGTTCCAGCCGTCCAGCAGGTACTGATGCTCGAGGCGATCCTTGAGTTCGTCCTGCAGGCCGTTGTACACCGCATGCGCCAAGGTGGGGACCTCGGCCAGGGTCTGGTCGATCAGGAACGCGAGGGAAGGCGATGACGCTTGGACCATCATGTGTGACAGGTTGCCCGCCGCGAGGGCGCTTGGCGGTCTGGGTACACGGGGAGCGTGTCCCGGTTCGCCTCAAGTCAAGACAGGAAGGGTCTGCTGCACGGAAATGAAAAAGGGGTCGCCGAAGCGACCCCTTTGCAGAGCGATGGCGCGCGGCCCGAGGGCCTTGCGCCGGGCTCAGGCGGACATCACATGTCCATGCCCATGCCGCCCATGCCGCCGGGCATGGCCGGGCCGGCGGACTCGTCCTTCGGCGCTTCGGCGACCATGCACTCGGTCGTCAGCATCAGCGAGGCCACGGACGCGGCGTTCTGCAGCGCGGTGCGGGTCACCTTGGTCGGGTCCAGGATGCCCATCTCGATCATGTCGCCGTAGGTGCCGTTGGCCGCGTTGTAGCCGTGGTTGCCGGAGCCGGCCAGCACGGTGTTGACGACGACCGACGATTCTTCGCCGGCGTTGTAGACGATCTCGCGCAGCGGGGCTTCGATGGCCTTCAGGATCAGCTTGATGCCGGCGTCCTGGTCGGCGTTGTCGCCCTTGATGGCGCCAGCGGCCTGACGGGCGCGCAGCAGCGCGACGCCGCCGCCGGCCACGATGCCTTCTTCAACGGCGGCACGGGTGGCGTGCAGCGCGTCTTCGACACGGGCCTTCTTTTCCTTCATCTCGACTTCGGTGGCGGCACCGACCTTGATGACGGCGACGCCGCCGGCCAGCTTGGCCACGCGCTCTTGCAGCTTCTCGCGGTCGTAGTCGCTGGTGGCTTCCTCGATCTGGACGCGGATCTGCTTGACGCGCGCCTGGATGTCGTCGTTGGAGCCGTTGCCGTCGATGACGGTGGTGTTTTCCTTGCCCACTTCGACGCGCTTGGCCTGACCCAGGTCAGCCAGCGTGACCTTCTCCAGCGACATGCCGACTTCCTCGGCGATGACCTTGCCGCCGGTCAGGATGGCCAGGTCTTCCAGCATCGCCTTGCGGCGGTCGCCGAAGCCCGGGGCCTTCACGGCGACGACCTTCAGGATGCCGCGGATCGTGTTGACGACCAGGGTCGCCAGCGCTTCGCCGTCGACTTCTTCGGCAATGATCAGCAGCGGACGGCCCGACTTCGCGACGGCTTCCAGGGTCGGCAGCAGATCGCGGATGTTCGAGATCTTCTTGTCGTAGAGCAGGACGAACGGGTTGTCCAGGATCGCCGACTGCTTTTCCGGGTTGTTGATGAAGTACGGCGACAGGTAGCCGCGGTCGAACTGCATGCCTTCGACGATGTCGAGCTCGTTGTCCAGGCTCTTGCCGTCTTCGACGGTGATCACGCCTTCCTTGCCGACCTTGTCCATCGCCTTGGCGATGATCTCGCCGACGTCCGCGTCGGAGTTGGCGGAGATGGTGCCGACCTGGGCGATTTCCTTGGAGGTCGTGGTGGCCTTGGAGGCCGCCTTCAGCTGCGTGACCAGGGCGGTGACCGCCTTGTCGATGCCGCGCTTCAGGTCCATCGGGTTCATGCCGGCGGCCACGTACTTCATGCCTTCGCGGACGATGGCCTGGGCCAGGACCGTGGCGGTGGTGGTGCCGTCACCGGCGTTGTCCGAGGTCTTGGAAGCGACTTCCTTGACCATCTGGGCGCCCATGTTCTGCAGCTTGTCCTTGAGCTCGATCTCCTTGGCGACCGAGACACCGTCCTTGGTGACGGTGGGGGCGCCGAACGAGCGCTCCAGCACCACGTTACGGCCCTTGGGGCCCAGCGTGACCTTGACCGCGTTGGCCAGGATGTTCACGCCTTCGACCATGCGGGCACGGGCCTCGCCGCCGAAGACAACGTCTTTTGCTGCCATGTGTATCTCTCCGAAATCTTTATCTGGATGAAAGTCTGTCGCGGTCGCCGATTACTTGGCGATGACGGCGAACAGATCCTCTTCGCGCATGACGAGCAGCTCGTCGCCGTCGACCTTGACGGTCTGGCCGCTGTACTTGCCGAACAGGACGCGGTCGCCGACGGCGACGTTCAGGGCGATGAACTCACCCTTGTCGTTGCGCTTGCCCGGGCCGACGGCCAGCACTTCACCCTGGTCGGGCTTCTCGGCGGCGTTGTCGGGGATGACGATGCCGGAGGCCGTCTTGGTTTCGTTTTCCAGGCGCTTAACGATCACGCGATCGTGCAGAGGACGCAGTTTCATCAGATCTCCTTGACTAATGCAGACTTGCTTCAAGGACCCGCCGTGCGCTCATCGCACCGGCCAGCCCTTCACAAGAAGTAAGCCCCGCGACCGGGCCGTGGGGCTTGTTAGCACTCGACCATCGCGAGTGCTAGCAGGGAGATTATATGGACGGGTGTTGACGTTTCAAGGGCGACGCTCAAGACCCCAGCCGACGACATGGTCCAGCGACCACCGCCCCGGCCCGCGGCCCAGCAGGTAAAGCATGGGCGCCGCCCAGGTCAGGTGGGTCGGCCAGCCCGACGGATAGACGAAGGTCTGGATCACTGCCGTCATCCCCAGCACGCCGAGCGCCGCCACGCGGGTGAACAGCCCCAGCACGAGGAGAACGGGGAGGAGATGCTCCGCGCCGGTGGCCAGGTAGGCCGCCCATTCCGGCGGGATCAGCGGGAGCGCGTAGTCCTGGCGGAACAGCAGGAAGGTGGTGTCGGTCAGCGTGAACCAGCCCTCGACCTTGGTCCGGCCGGACAGCCAGAACACGCCGGCGATGCTGAAGCGGCAGGCCAGCGCGATGAGGTCGTGGGAGATGAGGCGCTCCAGGCGCTGGCGAAGGGCGGCCAGCGACCCGGGCGAGCCAGTGCCGGAGCGGGAGGTGGCGGAGGAGGTGAGCGTGTTCATGTCGGGATCTCCGTGACGCCGGTGAAGGCGCCTTGATTGAGCAGGCGGCCCAGCGCGGCGCCGGGATCGAAGGCGGGGAAGCGGGCCTGGACGGCATCCAGGGTCTCGCCGAGCGAGGTGCCGTCGGCGCAGGCGTCGAGGAGCGCGCACTCGGCGGCCTCGATGTCGAGCGCGACGACCACGCCCGACGGGCGCGTCAACAGCGCGCCCTGGCCTTGCCAGTGCGGCGGATTCGGATCTGCGGCGTGCGAGCGTGCCGCGTCCCACAGGCTGAACGCCGGCCAGTCGGCGGACCAGCGCCAGCGCGCCGCGGGATGCGGAACGAGGCGTGAGGCGGCCAGGCGTCCGGGATCGAGCCGGGCGATCGCCGCCACGTCGAGCACCGGCGCGTCGGCGGCGACATGGCTCTCGTTCCAGAGCCGGTCCAGGCGTGCGACTTCGCTGAGCCAGGGCAGATCGCTGCCCGCGAGTGCCTCATCGAGGAGTGCGGGAAAGCGTTCGCCGTAATGCTGCAGGTCGCCGCCCGACGGCGGATCGGCGCGCACGGCGTCGAGCGCGACAGCCTGCATCCATGCGTCGCCGGTCAGCCGGCGCACCGACGGATAGAGCGACAGCAGCGCATCCGCGCAGCCCTTCAGCACGGTGTTGCGGTAGACGGCGAAGCCGGGTTGCGTCGCGGTGCCGTCGGGAGCGGCACCGGCTTCCGGTTCAGACCAGAGACTTCTCCAGAACTCTTCCTGGAATCTGGCGAGAGCCTCGGCGGTCGATCCGCCAGGGGATGGGGCTCGCGATGCGACGCGCGTCATGCCGGCACCTCCTCAAGCGAGCGTGCTGCGGCGCCCAGCACCGACTGCGCATGGCTTCGCTCGGCGATCAGTTCGGGGAACGGCGGCAGATTGCCGTCGCGTTCGATCAGCGTCGGTCGGGGGCCGATGCGCGCGGTCAGCCGATCGAGCAGCGCCCAGACCGGCGCCGCCACGGCGTCGTCGTGGCTGTCGATCAACAGCCCGGTGCCGGCATCGCTGTCGGCGCGATGGCCGGCGACATGGATCTCCATCACCGCGTCGCCGTCGATCGTGTCGATCCACGCCGTGGCGTCGAGGCCGAGGTTGCTCGCGGAGACGAACACGTTGTTCACGTCGACCAGCAGCCCGCAGCCCGTGCGACGGACCAGCTCATGCAGGAAGTCGACCTCGCCCCACTCGTGGGCGAGGGTCAGGTAATGCGTGGGGTTCTCGATGGCGACGCGGCGGCGGAGCGCGTCCTGCATCCGGGAGAGGTTCGCGGCGACATGGCGCAACGCCTCCGCCGTCCGCGGCACCGGCAGCAGGTCCGGCGCATAGGCGCCACCGAAGCGGCTCCAGGCCAGATGCTCCGACACCAGCGCCGGCTGCAGCCGGGCCGCCAATGCGGCGAAACGCCGCAGATGGTCGGGATCCGGTGGCGCCGTGCCACCGAGCGACGTCGACACCCCGTGCAGTGACAGCGGGTGCGTGGCGCGCAGGGTCTCGAGCAGCGCCAGGCGCGGGCCGCCCGCGACGAGGTAGTTCTCGGGATGGACCTCGAACCAGAGTCCGGGATCGCGCGCGGCGAGCGCGTCCTCCGCGAACTCGGGCTTGAAGCCCAGGCCGGCGCCCAGCGTGTGCGTCATGGCGGTCGAACGGGCGGGGAGGGTCAGGACTTGACCGGGGCCAGCGAGCCCATGCCCTTGGGCGTCTTGATCGTCGTGCAGGTGCCTGCCGGGACGTACTTCCAGGCGTTGGCCTGGTAGTCCATCTTGGCGGTGCCGGCGCAGCTGGTGCCCGGGCCCGCGGCGCAATCGTTCTTGCCGGCCATCGAGACGCCGTAGCAGCGTTCCTTCTCGGCGGCGGGCTTGGCGTCCTGCGCCATCGCGGAGGCGGACAGGGCGGTCAGGGTGACGAGGGCGAGGCTCAGGGTGGTCGACTTCATGGGGCACTCCTTGTGCGTTGGATGCGAGTTGAGGGTCGGACGCGGCGGTCTGCCCGTCACGTTCCGTAAGCTAGTTCGCAGCCGATCGGCAAGGGGTTACAGCGGTGCCGGAAATTTTTCGATCTATTTTTTCAGGGCCCCTGTAACCTTCCGACCCCATGACGCGAATAGATCCCGTGATCGCGACAGAGCATGAGTTGCACGACCTTTTCGTGGCCGGGCTGGACGGGGATGCGGGGGCTTACCACCGCTTCCTCCAACGCCTGGGGGCGTTGCTGCGCGGGTACTTCCGGCGGCGCCTGCAGCAGTTGCCGGACGAGGTCGAGGACCTGGTGCAGGAGACGCTGATGGCCGTGCATGCGCAACGCCAGACCTACCGCCGTGGCGAGCCGCTGACGGCGTGGGTGCACGCGGTCGCGCGCTACAAGCTGGTCGACCTCTGGCGGCGGCGGGAGCGGCACGATGCGCTGAACGAGCCGCTCGACGACGAACTCGCGGTCTTCGCGACCGCCGATCACGAGGCCGGCGATTCGCGCCGCGACCTGAGCCGGCTGCTGGACCGGTTGCCGACCAACCAGCGCCTGCCGATCCTGCATACGAAGGTCGAAGGGCTGTCGGTCCAGGAGACTGCCCAGCTCACGGGGCTGAGCGAGTCGGCGGTGAAGGTGGGTGTGCACCGGGGATTGAAGACGCTGGCGCGGCTGTGGAAGGACATGACATGAAGACCGACGATCTGATCGGACTGCTGGCGCAGGATGCCGGCCCGGTGCCGACGCGCACCGGCGAGCGGCGGTTCGCCGTCGCGCTGCTGGTGGGGGTGATGCTCGCGCTGGCGTGGGTGCAGGGCGCCTTCGGCATCCGTGCCGACCTGGCCGAGGTGATGGGCACGGCCGCGTTCTGGCGGAAGGTGGCGATGCCGCTCGCGGTGGCCGCGACCGGCCTGATCGTGGTGTTCCGCCTCGGCCACCCCGGCGCACGGATGAACGGCTGGTGGCTGGGCGTGTGGCTGCCGGTGTCGCTGCTGTGGATCTGGGCGGCGGTGGTGCTCTGGATGGCCGAGCCCGCCGCGCGCCTGCCGCTGATGCTGGGCACCACCTGGCGGGTCTGCGTGTTCAACGTGACGGCGACCGCGCTGCCGATCGGTGTCGGGCTGCTGTGGGCGCTGCGCGGCCTGGCACCGACACGGCCGGTGCTGACCGGAGCGGCCGCCGGCTGGCTGGCGGGCGCGGTGGGCGCGTGTGTCTACTCGCTGCACTGCCCCGAGATGGAAGCGCCCTTCGTCGCGATCTGGTACGTGCTCGGGATGGGCATGTCGGCGGGACTGGGGGCGCTCGCGGGACGGCATTGGCTGAGATGGTGACCCTGCGGCCGAGGCGCCGCCGGCGCCCGCTCCCGCTCCCGGGTCACTGAGCCCGCGCCCGCGTCCGCCGCCGTCCGGCTGCCAGGCCGGCGACCGCGATGCCCACCAGCATCAATGCGCCGGTTCCCGGTTCCGGCACCAGCGCGACTGACCACACGCCGGCTGTCGCACCCGGGGCGACGTTGTCCGAGCCGTTGATGTAGAAGTAGCTGTCCGCGACCTGCGACAGGCTGTTGCCGGTGTTGGAGGACGCCAGCCGGAAGTTCACCTGGGCCTGCGGGTTGATCTCGTAGCGGTTGATCCAGATGTCCCAGGTGGCGGGCAGGCCGCTGGCGTCCAGCGAGCCGATGTTCATGTTCCAGGTGTACTCGGTATAGACGGAGCAGCAGACCCAGCCCGGATCAGGGAACGGCGAGCCGAGCGTGCCGCCGGAGATCGGCGGTGCGCCGGCACCCAGGAGCCAGGTGATCTCGAAGCGGCGGATGTCGGCCTCGCCGGCAGGGCCGGTGAGGAGTCCGTCGGTAAAGACGCTGACCACCAGCCGGCTCTCGAAGGTCCAGTCCTGCGGCACGTCGGGCGAGGCGCGCGGGAAGAACGCGGTGGTCGTGAAGGGGCTCGTCACGAAGCTGTAGCGGTACTCCTCGGCCCGGACGTTCCCGGCGAGCAGCACTATCGGCAGCGAGCACAACGCGAGCGCGCACCTGCGCAGCATCGATCGGATGTTCATGGTGATCTCCCAGGCCGGTCCGGCCCGGAAGATTAGGAACGCGTGAAGGTCGAATCCAGCCGCCGCTGCGCTGCCTTCTGGTGACAAGGCCGGGCACGCGTGGGCATCCCGTTTGAAACGTCGATAGAAACGTCAACAACGCGCGAAGGCGGGGACAGCGCTTGCGCCAGATCGCGCGTGCGTCCGGTCGTCACGCGATATACGACAACGGCAACGCCGTCGTGAACTTCAACTCCTCCATCGCGAAGCTCGAACTGACGTCCGACAGCTGCGTCCCGGCGATCAGCCGGCGGTAGACCTGGTCGTAGGCGGCGATGTCCGGCACGACGACGCGCAGCAGGTAATCGACGTCACCGCTCATCCGGTAGAACTCGACGACCTCGGGGATCGCCTCGATCGCCGCGCGGAACTGGTCGAACCAGGCCTGCGAATGCACGTTGGTCCGCACCGAGACGAACACGGTCACGCCGACGTTGACCTGCTTCGGGTCCACCAGCATCACGTTGCGCGTGATCACCCCGGATTCCTTCAGCCGCTGCACCCGGCGCCAGCAGGGCGTCGTCGACAGCCCCACCTCCGCCGCCAGGTCGCTCATCTGCACGGACGCGTCGCGCTGCAGGATATCCAGGATCTTCCGGTCGATGGAATCCAGTTTCGCCATTTCAATCAACCTTGGAATGCAATTGCCGAAATCATCAAAAGAAAGATAGATTTTGCACGCGAATTCCACACGTGAATTCTGACAATCGACGGTCATGGAAATCTATCTCGACGCCAACGCCACCACCCCCGTCCTGCCGCAGGCCCGCGATGCCGCGCTCTCCGTGATGGCGGACGCGTTCGGGAACCCGAGCAGCATCCATGGCAGCGGGTTGAAGGCCCGGGCCCGGCTCGACGCGGTCCGCGCCACCGCGCGCCGCGTGCTGGGCGCGCCAGGCGGCCGGCTGGTGTTCACCAGCGGCGCGACCGAGGGCATCCAGACCGCCGTGCTGTCCGCGCTGACCGCGCTGCGCCAGCGCCGCGAGGCCGGCCAGGCCATTCCGCCCCGGCTGCTGTACGGCGCCACCGAGCACAAGGCCGTGCCTGAAGCGCTCCGTCACTGGAACACGCTGTTGGGCCTGGACCTGGAGATCGTCGCCATCCCCGTCGGCATCGACGGCCGCCATGACCTGGCCTGGCTGCGCGCGAACGCGTTGTCGGCCGGGCTGGTCTGCACGATGGCCGCGAACAACGAGACAGGCGTCATCAGCCACCTCGACGGCATCGCCGACGCGCTGCGCGGCACCGGCGCCCTCTGGCTCGTCGACGGCGTGCAGGCGCTCGGCAAGCTGCCGCTGCTGCTCGGCGAGCGCGCCATCGACTATGCGCCGTTCTCGGGTCACAAGCTCTACGCGCCCAAGGGCGTGGGCATGCTCTACGTCCGCGAAGGCGCGCCGTTCACGCCGCTGATGGCCGGCGGCGGGCAGGAGGGCGCGCAGCGCTCGGGCACCGAGAACATGGCGGGGATCGCAGCGCTGGGCGCGGTGCTGGAGGCGCTCGAGGGCGGCGGCGTGTTCGCGTCGCTCGGCCAGTTGCTGGACCGCCGCCAGCGCCTGGCCGACGCGCTGCGCGACGCCTTCCCCGGCGTCGTGTTCAATGCGCCGTTCGACATCAGCCTGCCGACGACGCTCAACGTGTCGGTCCCGGGCCTGAGCGCGAAGCTGCTGCTCGACCTGTTCGACGCCGCCGGGCTGCGCGTCAGTGGCGGCTCCGCCTGCGGCGCGTCGAAGGCGGCGCCGAGCTATGTGCTGCAGGCGATGGGCCTGCCGGCGTGGCGGGCCGGCTCCGCGGTGCGGCTGTCCTTCGGCGCGGCCGATGCCGAGTCGACCATCGATGAAGCCTGCAGACGCCTGCGCGCCTGCGGCGAGTCGCTGCGTGCGACCTGCCAGACGCCGGCATCGAACGAGACGCCGCAGGCGCCCGAGCTGCTCACGCGTTTCGCCGTCGACGGCGCCTGCTGCTACGTCGTCGCCGACGTGAGCAGCCGCCGCTGCGTGGTCGTCGACCCGCTGCCGGAGCTGACCGGCACGCTGTCGCAGTGGATGCGATGTCGCGGACTGACGCTGGCCGCGGTCCTGGATACGCACAGCCACGGCGACCATGCGTCGTCGGCGCAGTCGCTGCGCGACGCGATGACGAGCCTGCTCGCCGAGGAAGCGCTCGCGGACCGCGTCGACGCGCTGGGCTGGCCGAACGGCAGCGAGGAGATCGCGCTTGGCACGCACCGGCTGTCGCGCCTTGCGATCCCCGGCCATACGGCGGATTCGACCGCCTACCTGCTGCATGCGGGCGATGAACTGGTCGCCACCTTCGTTGGCGACACGGTGATGCCGGGCGCGCTCGGACGCAGCGATTTCGAGCAGAGCGCCCCGGCCGCCTTCGGCGCTTCCTTGAAGGCGCTGGAACTGAGCATCGGCCTGCATGGCCTGCTGCTGCCCGGCCACGACTATGACGATCGCTTCGCGACGACGCTCGCCGTCGAATGCGGCGCGCAGCCGCTGCTCGACGGTGTGCTGAAGGGTCGCTTGAGCGCCGAGGCCTTCGCGATCGGCAAGGGCGTGCTGGAGCACGACCTGGCGCCGACCGAGTACCAGACCATGGCCTGCGGCGCGCGGGTCGACTGCGTACGGACGACGGAACGCGTCGAGCTCGACGTCGCCGGTCTGCAGTCGATGCTGGGCGACGGCTTCGGGGCGAAGCCGGTGCTGGTGGACGTCCGCGAGGCCTACGAGGCGCGGATGAGTCCCACCGAGGAACTCGCGCCGGAGGCGGTGCCGCTGTCGGCACTGATCAATGCGCTGCCGCGATGGCGCGCGCTGCCGGAGCAGACGCCGGTGATCTTCTTCTGCCGCAGCGGCAACCGCAGCGCGCAGGCGGCGCGGGCGCTGCGTCGGCTGGGCCACGGACAGGCGTGGAGCCTGGCCGGCGGCCTGGCGCTGTGGCCGACCGCACGGACCGCCACCGCGCTCGACGCCATCGCGATCTGAGCGGGCTCAAGGCGCCGGCAGCGCCGCGCTGCCGAACCGCGTGCGGCAGACCTGCTGTCCGGCTGCATTCGTCTCGAAGTCGCTCGCCAACATGATCAGCCGGGATCCGTCCGCGCTCGGCAGCAGCGGCGACGAATAGTTCTGGCACCAGTTCGTCTGCGCAGGCGGGCTCAGCGGCTTGACCGGCGCTTCCATCGTCGTCCACGTCCCGCTGCCGTCGGCGGTCGAGCTGAGGAAGATCGTCGCGCCGTTGCCGCCCGCATCGACCTGTCCGCCCGCGTTGAACAGGATCTGTCCGATCAGCGCGATCCGCTGCCGTCCCGGCAGCCACACGTGCGTCGGGGCATGGCGGAAGAAGCGGCCGTCGGCCGTCTTCGGCTCCGGACCGCGAACGGCCGGGTCGCCCCAGTCCAGCCCGTCCGCGGAGCGCTTCAGCGCGACGCGGCAATCCAGCCCGGCCGTGCTGCAGTGCTCGTAGCTCAGCAGGAAGCTGCCGTCGCCGAGCCGGCTCGTCACCGCCATGCCGGGCCGGTCCGTCGGTTTCACCGCCGACGCGATCACGCGCGGCGCCGTCCAGGTCGCGCCGTCCGTCGTGCTCGTGATCTTGAGCGTCTGCGAGACGCCGGCCGATGTCCCGTCCGTCTCGTCGGAATACAGACAGGCCAGCGCGCCGTCTCGAGTGACGAGGAACTCCGGCTCCCAGATGCCCGTGCCGTCGCCGCCGCGCGGCTTGTTGCCGACACCGCAGTTCGCGAGGAAGCGCCAGGTCTTGCCTCCGTCGTTGCTGCGGTGGATCGGATGCGTCATCGGCTGGCCGGTCGTGTCCTGGCCGACCGAGGCCGACCACAGCAGCGTGCCCGCCGGCAGCACGCCGACCGCCGATGGCAGCTCATAGACCGAGCCGCAGCACAGGCCCTTCGGCCACGCGGCATCGGTCACCGCGCCTTGCGGCTGGAAGCTCGTACCGTCGTCCTTGCTGAGGAACAGCTTGCCCTGGCCGCGATCGCCCTCGAAGGTGATCGTGCTGGCGAGCAACGCGCCGTTCAGCGAGGCATCCGTCTGATGCTGGAGCCTGATCAGTCGCGGATAGAAGGCCGGCGCGTCGCCGTTGAGCAGTGTGCCAGCGCGCGTGACCGGTGGCGGGGTGACCGGGGGCGGGGCGCTGGGGGTGGCCGCGTCGGAACTCGACGAGCCGCCGCCGCAACTGGCGCAGGCGGCGAGCAGCAGGCCCGCCAGCAGCGCGCCGGCGCCGGTCGTCAAGCCGCGGAGGAGGGGGCGCCTGGGGAGAGCCCGGGGCGCGCAAGCCTGCCCGGAGGAGGAGACGGTGGAGGAGGGACGAGATGTCATGGCGTCCTCCCGCTCAGATTTCGCCCGAGGGCTTGCGCTGCGGCACGCCCGACGGGACCGGGCGGCCGAAGTCCGGCCGGCCGTCCGCCGTCCAGGTGAAGCGCTGGATGCGCATCGTGCGGCCGTGCGGGTCGTTCTCGGCGCTGTCCTTGGCGTGATAGACCAGCCAGTCCTCGGTGCCGTCCGGCGACTTCGTGAAGCTGTTGTGGCCCGGCACGAAGACGCCGTCGACGCCGGCCACGCCGGTCGGTCCGTCCGTCGGGCCGAACACCGGCTTCGGATGCTTGGTCCAGCTCTTCGGATCCATCGGGTCCTTCCCGGTCAGCTCCAGCAGCCCGAGGTAGTACACCGCCGCCGTGTGCCCCGCCGAGTACACGACGAAGTCGCGGCCTGCATGCCGCAACGGCTGCGGCGCCTCGATCCAGTAGTCCTTGGGCTGGACCTGCCATTTGCCGTCGACCTTGTGCCAGCCGCGCTCCCAGTCGTGCTCGCCCTGGACGATGCGCACACCGGGACCGTCGGCCTTGGCCGGGCTCGACATCGGCGCGATCCACAGGCCCGCGTCGGCGTACATCCAGAACAGCCGGCCATCGGCCAGCCGCAGCACCGAGCCGTCGATCGAATAGCGCTCATGCGCCAGGTGCACGCGCCCGAGGTCGCGGTATGGGCCCATCGGATGGTCGGCCTCGAGCACGTAATGCCGGTGGTTGGCGTCGACGTGGTCGGACGCAGTGAAGTACAGGTACCAGCGGCCGTCGAGGTGGTGCAGCTCCGGCGCCCAGATCATGGCGCTGCGCGGGCCGCTGGCGTCGGCGGTCCAGACCTTCTTGCGTTCGGCCTGGCGCCAGTCGCTGAGCCGGTCCGAGCGGTAGACCCACACGCCGCCCTCGGGATCGAAGGTCGCCGTCAGGTAGTACGCGCCCTCGTGGAAGACGACGAAGGGATCCCCGGCCTCGCGGTCGGGCAGCACGGGGTTGGTGAAGGTGGTCGACATGGCGGTCCCGGAGGCGGTGGCCGCTTTCACGGCGGATGAAGCGGAGGAGGCGGAGGACGGGGCGGCCGGCGCGGCGGCCGAGGGGCGGGCGGATGAGGCGCTGGCGCAGCCGGTCGACATCGCGGCGCCCGCGAGTCCCAGCCCGGCGGCCAGGCCGAGCCAACGGCGGCGCGGCAGGTCCGCGTCCGTGTCTGGATGCATGGGGAGGTCTCCTGTCCCGCCGCATCGGCGCGGCCTCATGCCGCGCCCCGGGTGGGATCGGCGCGGATGGTAGACCGGATCGGTCATTAATAACAAGTATGTTTGTTACTAACGAGCCTCGCTGAAATTCCGCCGGGTTTCAGGCGCGGCCCGCGCGCCGGATGCGCTTCAGCGCCACGCCGCGCTCAACGCATCTCGCGCGGTCTCGGCGAGGCGGAGGCATCCGCGCCGACCGCGTCCGGGCCGTGTCCGCGCGGGAAGTCGAACGCGATCCGCATGACGATGTCCTGCGGGTAGTTGCCGAACTTGCGGCCGAACAGGTTGAGGCCGCCGCGGTTGCGGGCGTCGTCCTTGATGCCCAGCCTCACCTTGATGTGGTTGGTCTGCGGCAGGTCCAGGTCGCCGATCTTCACCGCGCCCAGTGCGACGCCGTCGATCATCGAGCCCTTCTCGCCCACGCTCCACTGCTTGAGCAGGCCGTGCGTGGTGCGGTCCACCTGCCACCAGCTCGGCATCAGCAGCGAGGGCTTGCCGCCGTAGTCGCCGGGGCTGGTCCAGGTGCCGATCTCCCGGTCGTTGATCCAGAGCGTGATGTCGGACGGGAAGTCCTCGTTGAACTGCGGCGCCTCGGAGCAGATCTCCATCGACAGCTCCAGGTGGCTGGGCACCGCGCCGTAGGGCAGGTTGTTGGGGAAGGCGTAGTCCACATAGCCCGAGCCGCCGAACCACAGCAGCTGCGCGTAGACGTGCTCCGGCTCGAAGAACGAGCGCGAGTCGTCCAGCATGCCGATGATCTTGCTCTCGCTCACCAGGCCGCAGGTCGGCTTGGCCTCGACGTGGCGGTAGCTGCCGATGGGCATGCTGATCGAGATGACGTTGGGCCGTGATTCGATCGCCGCGCCGGGCAGGCGCAGGCGCACCTCGTCGTAGCGCTTGGAGCAGAGCTTCTGCTGGCCGCGCGTGCCGGGCTCCACTTCGACCGAGACCAGGCCCACGGCCTGCAGCTGGTTGATGTTGAAGCTCACCGTCGAATGCGGCAGGTTCATCGCGCCCGCCAGCTCGGAGACGTTCAGCACCTGGTGCGTCAGCAGGCCCAGCATCGCCTGTCGCGTGTCCGACGCCAGGGCCTTGGCCACGGCCAGCGCCGCATCCCCCTCGACCATCAAGACCCGGCTGCCCGAGACCTCCACCATTGCGCGTCCCCAAAAGATTTTTCGCGAGTTTATGCGGATCGCTCCGCTCCTCTGAGGCCTTAGGGTAAAGACCAATCATTAATAACAAACAAGTTCGTGATAATGGCGGCCATGAACCCCGCACACCACGACGGGCGAGGCGCCGAGACCGCCACCTCCGCTGATTCCCCCGGCCGCGTCCACCGCCGCCGCAATCCGCTGACCGGCCGTCACGTGCTGGTCTCCCCACATCGCACGCAGCGGCCCTGGCAGGGCGCGCAGGAGCCGGTCGACGACACGCCGCTGCCCCGCCACGACCCGACCTGCTACCTGTGCGCCGGCAATGTCCGCGCGAACGGCCAGCACAACCCGGACTACACCGGGACCTTCGTGTTCACGAACGACTTCGCGGCGCTGCAGCCGGCGCGCGGCGACGAGGCGCGCCTCGCCGTCGCGGACGAGGCGGGCGCAAACCTGTTCCAGGCGGCGCCCGTCGCCGGCGAGTGCCGCGTGCTCTGCTTCTCGCCGGACCATGCCCGCACGCTGCCGGAGCTCGAACTGCCTGAACTGCGTGCCGTCGTGCGGGCCTGGATGGACCAGTCCGCCGACATGGGGGCGCATCACCGCTGGGTGCAGGTCTTCGAGAACAAGGGTGCGGCGATGGGTTGCTCCAACCCGCATCCGCACGGCCAGGTCTGGGGGCTCGACCAACTGCCCGACGAGGCGGTGCTCGCCGACACGCATCAGCGCGACTACCTCGATCGCCACGGCGAACCGCTGCTGGTGCGCTATGTCCGCGACGAGCTGGCCGCGGGCGAGCGCGTGATCGTCGAGACCGAGCATTGGGTGGCCCTCGTGCCGTACTGGGCCGCCTGGCCGTTCGAGACGCTGCTGCTGCCGAAGGCGCACACGCTGCGGCTCGACGCGATGACGCCGGCGCAGGCGGACGACCTCGCGGTCGCCGTGCGTCGCCTCACGACGCGCTACGACAACCTGTTCCAGTGCTCCTTCCCGTACTCGATGGGCTGGCACGGTGCGCCGCACGGCGCCGGACAGCCGGACGACGACGCGCACCGGCATTGGCAGCTGCACGCGCATTTCTACCCGCCGCTGCTGCGCTCGGCGACGGTGCGCAAGTTCATGGTCGGTTTCGAGATGCTCGGCGAGGCGCAGCGCGACCATCACGCCGGAGACCGCGGCGCAGCGGCTGCGCGAGGTCAGCGACACCGTGCATTACCGGCAGGCGCGCCGCGCCGCACAAGCGGAGGGCGCATGAGCCAGGATCGTCAAGCGACACCGCGTGAACGTGCGGTGCAAGGATTCGAACGCGCCTTCGGCCAGTCGCCGGAACGCCTGAGCCGCGCTCCGGCGCGCGTGAACCTGATCGGCGAGCACACCGATTACAACGAGGGCTTCGCGATGCCCTGCGCGATCGACCGCGACACGGTCGTGGCCGCGGCGCGGCGCGACGACGATGTGATCGAGGTCCTCGCCTGCGACCTGCCGGGCGACGGCGCCCTGGGCGCGGCCGGCCGCTTCCGCATCGCCGACGCCGCGGACGTCGCGGCGAGTCCGCAATGGCTGCGCTACGTGCAGGGCATGGTCGCCGTGCTGCGCGAGCAGGGCCACGCCGTCGGCGGCGCGACGCTGTCGATCGCGGGCAACGTGCCGCAGGGCGCGGGGCTGAGTTCGTCGGCCTCGCTGGAGATGGCGATCGGCCACGCGTTCTCCGCGCTGAACGGTTGGACCTTGCCGCCGACGACGATGGCGCTCGCCGGCCAGCGCGCCGAGAACGTCTACGCCGGCTGCCGCTGCGGCGTGCTGGACCAGCTGTCATCGTCGCTCGGCGTGAAGGGCCACGCGCTGCTGATGGACTGCCGCAGCCTGGAGGTCCGCCCGATCCCGATGCCCGAGGACATCGCGGTGCTGGTCGTCGACTCGAAGATCCAGCGCGGCCTGGTCGACAGCGAATACAACCTGCGCCGCCAGCAATGCGAGGCGGCGGCCCAGGGGCTCGGCGTGAAGGCGCTGCGCGATGTCGATGACGCGCTCTGGTCGCGGCTCGGCGGACAGCTCGACCCGGTCGTGCGCCGCCGCGCGCGCCACATCATCTCCGACAGCCATCGCTGCGCCGGTCTGGCCGACGCGCTATCGCGCGGCGACTTCGCCGCGATCGGCCACCTGATGCGCGAATCCCACTGGTCCATGCGTGACGACTTCGAGATCACCGTTCCCGCGATCGATGCGCTCGCCGCGCTGATGCAGGGCGTCATCGGCGAGCACGGCGGTGCGCGCATGACCGGCGGCGGCTTCGGCGGTTGCGTCATCGCGCTCGCACCGCGGGCGATGGTCGACGAGATCCGCGTCGCCGTCGAACGCGGCTACCGCTCGCCGGACGGCCGCGCGGCGGAGGTCCATGTCTGCGCCGCCTCCGATGGCGCGGGAGTGCTCGCATGAGCGCGCTCAAGACCTTCGAGCTGTGCTCGCCGGACGGACTGCGCATCGCCATCACCGATGCGGGAGCGTCGTGGATGTCCTGTGTGGTGCCCGTGAACGGCGATGACCGCGAGGTCCTGCTCGGCTACGAAACACCGGCGGACTACCTGCGCCAGCCGGGTTATCTCGGCGCCGTGGTCGGCCGCTACGCCAACCGCATCGCGGGCGCGTCGTTCGAACTCGACGGACAGCGCTTCGCGCTCGACGCGAACGAGGGGCCGAACCAGCTGCACGGCGGCACGGCCGGTTTCCACCGCAAGGTCTGGGACGTCGCCCATCACGACCAGCACTCGCTGGAACTGACGCTGCGCTCGGAAGACGGTGACCAGGGCTATCCGGGCCGCCTCGATGTCCGCGTCGTCTACCGCGTCGAAGCCCCGTTGACGGTCAGCATCAGCTTCGAGGCGCGCACCGATGCGCCGACGCTGGTGAACGTCAGCAGCCATGCCTACTTCAACCTCGATGGGCCGGACCGTCTCATCCTCGATCAGCAACTGCGGATCGCGGGCAGCCGCTACCTGCCGGTGCGGGCCGACCTGATCCCTACAGGCGAGCAGTCGCCAGTCGCGGGCACGCCCTTCGACTTCCGCCAGCCGCGCCGCATCGGCGACGCGCTCGAGGCGTTGCGCCGACTGGATGTCCAGCCCGCTTGCCATGACCACTGCTGGCTGATCGACGAGCCGGCCGGCGAGGGCGCTGCCGCGGTGCTCCGCTCAGGCGACGGCCACCTGATGCTGGCGCTGCACAGCGACGCGCCCGGTCTGCAGTTCTACGCCGGCGAGTTCCTGCCCCAGACGCCCGACCGGCACGGCCGCCCGCACCTCAAGCACGGCGGCCTGGCGATCGAGCCCGAGGCGCTGCCCGACAGTCCCCATCACCCCGAATGGCCGCAACCCGGCGCGGTGCTGCGTCCCGGCGAGGTCTACCGTCATCGCCTGACCTACCGCTTCGTTCCCTCGGCCGCCTCCTCGTTCCCTTCCTCGACCTCCCCGGCCGACAAGGCCTGACCCCGAGACCCCCATGAGCAATTCCACCTCCGCTCCCGCCCGCTGGACGCCCGAGCAGGCCCACACCTGGTTCCAGGCGCAGCCGCCGGCGCTGGGCGCGAATTTCGTGCCCGCCTCCGCCATCAACCAGCTCGCCATGTGGCAGGCCGACAGCTTCGACGCCGACCGCATCGACCTCGAACTCGGCTGGGCCGCCGGCCTGGGCATGAACACCATGCGCGTGTTCCTGCACGACCTGCTGTGGGCGCAGGACGCGGCGGGCTTCAAGGGCCGCATCGGCCAGTACCTGGACATCGCCGACCGCCACGGCATCAAGACGATGTTCGTGCTGTTCGATTCCTGCTGGGACCCGCATCCGAAGCTGGGCCCGCAGCGCGAACCCATCCCCGGCGTGCACAACTCCGGCTGGGTGCAGAGCCCGTCCGCGACGCAGCTCGCCGACCGCTCGACCTGGCCCGCGCTGCGCGCCTATGTCGAGGACATCGTCCGCACCTACGGCCAGGATCCGCGCGTCACCTACTGGGACGTCTGGAACGAGCCCGACAACCAGGGCGGCGGCATGGGCTACTACCTGCCGCGCGAGGCCAAGGACAAGATCGCGCTGGTGGCGGAACTGATCCCGCAGGTCTTCGACTGGGCGCGCGCGCAGAAGCCCTCGCAGCCGCTGACCAGCGGCGTGTGGCTGGGCGACGACTGGCGCCCCGAGTCCAAGGAACTCAACGCGGTGCAGAAGGCGCAGCTGGCCGGCTCCGACGTCGTCAGCTTCCACGACTACAGCTGGCCCGAGAAACTCGAAGCCCGCATCAAGCAGCTGCAGGCCTACGGCCGTCCGCTGATCTGCACCGAGTACATGGCGCGCAGCCTGGGCTCGACCTTCGACGTCGCGCTGCCGATCGCCTGGCGCGAGGACGTGGGCATGCTCAACTGGGGCTTCGTGGACGGCAAGAGCCAGACGAAGATGCCGTGGGACTCGTGGAAGAAGCCCTACACGATCGATCCGCCGCTGGTCTGGTTCCACGACGTGCTGCACACCGACGGCACGCCGTATCGTGAGCGCGAGGCCGAGCTGTTGCGGCAACATGGCGCTCGCAAGCGCGGATCGACCCGCGCGGATTGAGACACGGCGGACCGGGGGACCACGGCCCCGGTCGCCAATGACCAGAGGCGCTGCGACGGATGGCGCCCGGCAGGAGACGTATGACTGCAAGCATCGTGTTCGACGGCGTGGCCAAGCGCTACGGTTCTGTCGACATCATTCCCGACTTCTCGCTCAGCATCGGGGCGGGCGAGTTCATCGTGCTGCTCGGCCCGTCGGGCTGCGGCAAGTCCACGCTGCTGCGCATGCTGGCGGGGCTGGAGAGCGTCTCCGGCGGCCGCATCCTGCTCGCCGACCAGGACGTCACCGCGCTGCCGCCCGGCCGGCGCGGGCTGGCGATGGTGTTCCAGCAATACGCGCTCTACCCGCACATGAGCGTGTTCGACAACATGGCCTTCGGCCTGCGCAACATCGGCATCGCCGACGCCGAGGTGCGCCGCCGCGTCGAGGACGCCGCGCGCATGCTGGAGCTCGACACGCTGCTGCAGCGCCGGCCCGCCCAGCTGTCCGGCGGCCAGCGCCAGCGCGTCGCGATCGGTCGCGCGGTGGTGAAGGAGCCCAAGGCCTTCCTGTTCGACGAACCGCTGTCCAACCTCGACGCCAAGCTGCGCAACCGCACCCGCATCGAGCTCGCGCGGCTGCACAAGCGGCTGGGTGCGACCATGGTCTTCGTCACCCACGACCAGGTCGAGGCGATGACGCTGGCCGACCGCATCGTCGTGCTCAACGGCGGCCGCATCGACCAGGCCGGTCCGCCGATGGACATCTACCAGCGCCCGCGCACCCGATTCGTCGCGGGTTTCGTCGGCAGCCCGTCGATGAACTTCCTGCCGGTCGAGCGCATGGCCGACCAGCAGGGACGGATCGCCGTCCGGCTCCCCGGCGGCGCCGTCGTGACGACGCAGATCGCGGCGAAGCCGATCGCGGGTCAACTGGAGATCGGCGTGCGGCCCGAAGGCCTGCGCCTCGCCGCCGATGGCCCGATCGCCGGTTGCGTCGAGCTGCTGGAGCGCCTCGGCGAACGCAGCCTCGCGCACGTGGGCCTGGGTGACGGCACGGTCGTCGTGGCCGAGGTCCCGGTGAGCAGCACGCTCGCGATGGGCGAGACGGTCCGCCTGCGACCGGACCTCGAGCAGGTGCACCTCTTCGACGGCGCCGGCCTTGCGTATCACGCCGAGCCGCGCCCGGACGGCGTGCCGGCCGAAGCGCTGGTGGCGGGCGCCACCGCGGCGGAAGTCCGATGAGCGCCGCGACGCTCACCGCCGGCGCCGCCAGCGAGGCGGCCGAGGTCGTCTCGGGCGCCGAGCCGCCGCGCGGGGCGCTGGGTCGCTCGGCGATGGACGGCCCGGCCTGGGTCGGCTGGGCCTTCATTGCGCCGTTCGCGCTCTGCTACCTGGGTCTGCTCGCGGCGCCCGTGCTCGAAGGCTTCTGGCTCTCCTTCAACGCCGTCGACCTGCTGACCGGCAAGGGCCAGTTCGTAGTCCTGGCCAACTTCCTGGACTTGGTGCGCGACGAGGTCTTCCTGATCTGCGCGCGCAACACCATCTTCTTCGCGGCGATCTGCACACCGGCCTTCGTCGGCCTGGGCCTCGCGCTCGCGCTGGTGCTCAACCGGCCCGGGCGCACCGGCGCGTGGCTGCGCGGCACCTTCTTCGCGTCCAACGTGCTGTCGGTGACCGTCGTGACGCTGATCTGGCGCCTGGTGCTGCTGCCCGACCGCGGGCTGCTGAGCCAGAGCCTCGCGGCCTTCGGCCTGCCGGACCTCGCGCCGCTCAGCAACGAGTCCCTGGCACTGCCGTTCATCGCGCTGGTCACGCTCTGGTGGGGCATCGGCCTGCCGATGATGCTGATCCTCGCCGCGCTGCAGCAGATCCCGCCGGATCTCTACGAGGCCGCCGCGCTGGACAACGCCAGCCGCTGGCGCAGCTTCCGCTTCATCACGCTGCCGGCGCTGCGCCGCACGCTGATCATGGTCGCGATCATCCAGGTGATCGGCCAGCTGCAGGTCTTCGGCCAGGCGCAGCTGCTGACCAACGGCGGTCCCAACAACAGCACCCGCACGCTGGTGATGTTCATCTACGAGGCGCTCTTCGACCAATGGGCGCTGGGCTACTCCGCCGCCGCGGCGCAGATCCTGTTCGTGCTGATGGTGCTGGGCGTGTCCGTCCAGCGCTGGGCCGAGCGACGCGAAGGAGCGCAGGCATGAGCGCCCGGGTCTGGCAGAACGGTCCGTGGGACCGCGTGCTCCTCGGCGCGGCCATCGCGCTCGCGCTGCTGTGGATGCTCCCGCTCGCCTGGGTCTTCGCGCTGTCGCTGAAGTCGAACGCGGTGCTGATGGAGCGTACCGATGCGATCCTCACGACGCCCTTCACGTTGCGCAACTACGCGGACATCCTCGCCAACCCGGCCGTGTTCCGCTGGGTGCTCAACAGCTGCATCGTCGCGTTGGTGCAGACGGCGCTGGTGCTGTTCATCTCGTCGCTGGCGGGCTACGGCTTCGCGCGCTGCGAGTTCCCCGGCCGCCGCATCGCCTTCGCGCTGGCGCTCGCGGGCCTCGCGGTGCCGGAGCCCGCTGTGGTCATCCCGCTGCACCGCATCTTCGCGGAGCTCGGCCTGCACAACAGCTATGCCGGGCTGATCCTGCCGCGCCTGGCCGCGCCGTTCGGCGTGTTCCTGATGACGCAGTTCTTCAAGGCGATCCCGCGCGAGCTCGAAGAGGCCGCGCTGATGGACAACGCCTCGCGCTGGAAGATCTTCTGGCGCGTGATCCTGCCGCAGACGCTGCCGGCGCAGGCGACCCTGGGCATCTTCAGCTTCCTGGCGGCCTGGAACGACTACCTGTGGCCGCTGATCTCCGCGACCCGTCCCGAGATGTACACGCTGACGCTGGGTCTCGCGGCCACGCAGACCAACTTCGCGCAGTCCGAGGGCCTGGGCTTTCTGATGGCGCAGGCGGTCTTCGCGGCGCTGCCGGTGCTGGTGCTCTATGCCTTCTTCCAGCGGCACATCGTCGCCGCGGTGGCGGGAGGGAAGGCGGCATGAAGCGCATCCTCAAGCACATCGCCCTCGCGGCCTTGCTGACGCTGAACGTCGCGACGTTCGCGCAAGGGCAGGGGGCGCGTCGGGCGGCGAAGTCCACATCACGCTCGCCCGCTTCTTCGGCAGCTGCGACGCGGAGTACGGCCAGGTCACCGATCCGTCCAAGGCCAGCAGCGAGTGCGGGATCATCACCGCGCTCACCAACCGCTTCAACGCGCGGGAGGCCGGCCGCATCCGCGTCGACACGCAGGTCGTGGAGCACTCGGCCTACTACCAGCAGCTGGGCGCGCGCATCGTCGGCGGCGACCTGCCGAGCATCGCGATCATGCACAGCTCGGTGCTGGGCGACTTCGCCAAGCGCGACCTGCTGCAGCCGCTCGAGGACGGCTTCGCCCGCGAGGGCGTGGCCGTCGAGGACTTCACCCCGCATGCGCGCCACGGCGTGACCTTCGCAGGCCATGTCGTCGCGCTGCCGTACGACTCGCACGCGGCGCTGTGGCACATCAACCTCGGCCTCATGAGGCAGGCCGGCCTCGTCGACGCGAAGGGCCATGCTCGTCTGCCCAGGTCGACCGCCGAGGCGCTCGACCAGGCGCGCGCCTTCAAGCGCGCGACCGGCAAGCCCTACTTCGTCTGGCTGACGCTGAACGATCCGAGCTTCTTCGCGCGCTCGGTGCTGGGGCTGGTGGCGCAGCAGGGTGGGACGTTGTTCCCGCGCGGCGACCAGGCGGTCGACCTCACGTCCCCGCCGGTCCGCGAGGCGGTGCAGTTCATGCGCACCGTCTACGCCGAGGGCCTGTCCACGCGCAACATGGACTACAGCGCCGCGCTGCAGGCCTTCATGGCCGGCGCCGGCGGCGTGATGCCCAACGGCACCTGGCTGCTGGGCGATCTCACCACGCGCGCGGCCAAGCCCGGCAATCCGCTGAGCAGCCAGTACGAGGCGGTGCCCGAGCCCACGCTGTTCACCCAGCCCGCGACCTGGGCGGACAGCCACGTGTGGGTGATGCTGCGCAATCCGCGGCAGACGCCGCAGGAGCGCGCCGCCGCGCTGCGTTTCCTGCGCTTCCTCAACGACGAGAGCCTGGCCTGGGCCCGCACCGGTCAACTGCCCGCGCGGCAGTCGGCGGTCGACAGCGCCGCGTTCAAGGCGCTGCCGATGCGTGCGTCGCTCGGTCCGGTCGCCGCGCACGGCACCGGCCTGCCGACGACCGTCGCGCGGCAGTCGCGCGTGATGGGCATGCTGGGTGACACGGTGGCCTCCATCGTCGTCTCCGGCGAGCCGCTGGACGCGACGCTGGCCAAGGGCCAGCAGCGCATCAACCGCCTGCTGGAGCGCGAATCGCGCTTCCTCGGCGCGGCCTCCAGCGACACCGGCGTGGCGCCGACGGCACAGGCTGGCGTCTCTCATGGTTTGCGCTAGGTTTATAACGAATTAATTTGTGAATAATCACAAAAACCGAACGCTAAGGTCCTGAAAGACCGTGCTGAAGCAACCCGGAGCACAAGCCTGGGCCCACGCATCGGTCACCGCGTTCGCGTCGATTTCTACGGCTTCCTGAGCTTCAAACGTAGGACCGGTCCAGCGGAGATCCCGCCACACCGGGGCAGCGGCAGGCACGCATCGAGTGCCGGCAGGCGCCGAATCTCGCCGAATACTGCAAGAAAAGTTGTTTGTATTAAAACCCGGCCCGGACCAGGCGTGCGTTCCTCCCCGCGCACCGGTCACGAGGCCCTTGGAGACAACAATGAATCGAATCCCCCACTCCCTCCGGCTCTCGCCGATCTCGGCGGCTGCCTGCCTGACGCTGTGCCTCGCCGGCCAGCAGGTCCTGGCGCAGGACGCCCCCAAGTCTCCCGCGGCTCCCGCCGCGCCTGAGACCGCCGCCTCGGGCGCGGCGGGCACCAAGCTGGAACAGGTCGTCATCGTCGGCCAGCGCGCCAGCCGCGCGGCGGCGGTGCAGACCAAGCGCGACGCCGACCAGGTCGTCGAGTCCATCGTCGCCGACGACATCGGCAAGTTCCCCGACAACACCGTGGCCGAGGCGCTGCAGCGCGTGCCCGGCGTGCAGACCGTCGTCAACTTCAACAACGAGATCGTCAACCCGCTGATCCGCGGCATCGGCGACATCATCACGACCGTCGACGGCCGCGAGATGTTCACCGGCGTGGGCCGCGGCTTCGCGTTCCAGGACCTGCCCGCGGAAGCGATCTCGCGCGCCAACGTCTACAAGTCGGCCGGCGCCAACCTGATCGAAGGCGGCGTGGCCGGCGCGATCGACCTGCGGCTGCGCAAGCCGCTGGAGTTCAGCAAGGGCCTGACGCTGGTGCTCAACGGCCGCGCCAGCCAGGGCGACTACGCCGACAAGCCCAGCACCAAGCTCGGCCTGCTCGGCTCCTACCGCACCAATACGCCGGCGGGCGAGATGGGCGGCCTGGTCGACATCTCCTACGCCGACCACAAGTTCAACCGGCCGATCTCGTTCAACTGCGATCCGCGCTCGGGCACCAACGGCCCGCCCGGAGCGCCCGGCCTGGTGCTGCCGACCTGCGTCGGCGGCCTGACCGACACCGGCGAGTACCAGCGTCCGCAGGTCAACGCGTCCTTCCAGTGGCGCCCCAACCAGGAGAACGAGTTCTACGTCGACGGCCTCTACGCCGGCTACCGCGCGAAGTTCGCGACCTTCTTCATCTTCTCGGACATCTTCGCGGCGCAGAACATCACCAACCCGAAGGGCAGCGACGACTGCTTCGACGCGCACGTCGACGGCGCGGGCTTCCTCGGCCCGTCGTCGCAGCCGATCCAGCGCCTGTGCAACGGCGTGTCGGCGACCTTCAACAACGTGCCGGGACTGACCAGCACGCAGGCCAAGAAGCAGTCCACCGACCAGCGCGTGCTGGCGGGCGGCTGGAAGTACAACTCGGGTCCGCTGTCGATGAACCTCGACCTGTCGCGGATGGAGTCGACCAACAGCAACCGCACGGTCATCGTCGACCTCGGCAAGCAGATCAACGCCGTCGACATCGTCATCAACAACGGCGGCTACGGCACCACCAACATGCCGGGCAATCCGCTCGGCCAGGCGACGGACTTCCGCTTCGCCAACTCGCTGTTCCAGGACATCAACCGCGCGAAGTCCAAGCAGGACGCGGTGGCGCTGAGCGGCAACTACGAGCTGGGCGGCTTCATCAGCAATGTCGACTTCGGCGCCCGCGTGACCAAGCGCGAATCGCACTGGCGCGCGAATGCGCCGGGCGGCCCGAACGCCCCGGGCGGCAACCGCGCGACGCTGGTGAGCAGCGCGACGCAGCTGCCGGGCAACTTCCTGATCACGGCGCCGAACTGCATCCCGCAGATCAACAACTGCTCGCCGTGGATGACGCCGAATCCGGACTACCTGCTCAACAACACGGACACGCTGCGCGCGCTGTACGGCGGCGCCCTGGGGGACCCGTCCTACGACCCGCTCAACAACTACGATTCCGACGAGAAGACCTACGCCGTCTACGTGCAGCCGCACTACGAGACCAAGCTCGCCGGCCTGCCGCTGGACGGCGTGATCGGCGGCCGCTTCGTGCGCCTGGAGCGCGACATCAGCGGCGCCGGCCGGGTCAACGGCGTGGTGACGCCGCAGACCGCGAGCTCGACGGCCTCGCGCTTCCTGCCCAACTTCAGCGCCAAGCTGGAGGTCGTGCCCAACCTGCTGATCCGTGCCACTGCCGGCAAGACGATGTCGCGTCCGGCGCTGGGTGACCTGAACCCGTCGCTGACCTACTCGATCCCGACCAACGCCAACATCCGCCCGAGCGGCAGCGGCGGCAACTCGGAGCTGAAGGACCAGACCAGCACGGCCTACGACCTGTCGATCGAGAAGTACTTCAACAAGGGCAGCTACCTGCAGGCGGCGGTCTACCACCGCGTGCTGAAGAACCGCGTGGTGCGGTCGACAGCGCCCGAGGTCATCGACGGCGTCGAGTACGACATCAGCCGTCCGCGCAACCTGGGCAAGGCGACGCTGAAGGGCCTGGAGCTGAGCGGCCAGTACTTCATGGACTTCCTGCCTGGCGCGTTCAGCGGGCTGGGCGTCTTCGGCAACTACACGCTGGCGGACAGCGAGGTCAACACCAAGACCGATCCGCTGTTCGGCAAGCCGCTGCTGGGCGTGTCCAAGCACAGCTTCAACGCCGGCCTGCTGTACGAGAAGTACGGCTTCACCAGCCGCCTGACCTACACCTGGCGCAGCAAGTTCAACGAAGGCTCCTTCGGCTGCCTGCTGGCGCCGTCGGCCGAGAACGGCATGGCGGTCGCGGCCTGCGACCCGAACGTGCCGCCGACCTACAACCGCGTCAAGGACTACGGCCGGCTGGACTTCGCGATCGGCTACGCGTTCAGCGAGAAGCTGAGCGTGAGCTTCAACGCCAACAACCTGACCGGGTCGAAGTACTACAGCTACTTCCAGAACGAGAGCTTCCCGCACGACATCCGGTCGGACGACAAGTTCTACGGGTTGAGCTTCAACGCGAAGTACTGATCTTTCAGTCCTTCCACCGCCGCTGGCCCTCACCCCCACCCTCTCCCGCAAGCGGGAGAGGGAGTCCGACCGGCTCAGCTCGCAGCGGCGGCTCCTCTCTCTCCCTCTCCCGCTTGCGGGAGAGGGCAGGGGTGAGGGCCAGCGGCGGTGGCACTGCTCAGACCCTCTTACTCCCTCTCCCGCTGGCGGGAGAGGGTAGGGGTGAGGGCCAGCGACCTTCGCAGACCAAGGAGTTTCCATGCGACAAGCTCGTCCGGCCGCGCGCCGCCGTTTCGTTCTCGGTTCCGTGTCGATGGGCGCGATGGCTGCGCTCGGCGCGATTCCCAGCACCTTCGCCGCCGACAAGAAGATCGTCCTCGGCTTCTCGCAGATCGGCGCGGAGTCGGAATGGCGCACCGCCAATTCCGCCTCGATCAAATCCGCGGCGAAGGAGTCCGGCATCGATCTCAAGTTCGCCGATGCCCAGCAGAAGCAGGAGAACCAGATCAAGGCCCTGCGCGCCTTCATCGCGCAGAAGGTCGACGTGATCGCGCTGTCGCCGGTCGTCGAGACCGGCTGGGGCACGGTGCTGCGGGAGGCGAAAGCCGCCGGCATCCCGGTGATCCTGACCGACCGCACGGTGCAGGAGAGCGACACCACGCTGTGGGCGACCTTCATGGGCTCCGACTTCGTCGAGGAAGGCCGCCGCGCGGCGAAGTGGCTGACCGACAAGGTCAAGAGCCGCCCGCCTGGCAAGGAGATCCGCATCGTCGAGCTGCAGGGCACCGTCGGCGCGGCGCCGGCGCTCGACCGCAAGAAGGGTTTCGAGGAAGGCATCAAGGCCGACCCGCGCCTGAAGATCGTGCGCTCGCAGACCGGCGACTTCAGCCGCGCGAAGGGCAAGGAGGTCATGGAGGCCTTCCTCAAGGCCGAAGGTCGCAACATCGACGTGCTCTACGCGCATAACGACGACATGGCGATCGGCGCGATCCAGGCGATCGAGGAGGCTGGGCTGAAGCCGGCCAAGGACATCCTGATCATCTCGATCGACGGCGTGAAGGGCGCGTTCCAGGCGATGGTCGCGGGCAAGCTCAACGTCACTGTCGAGTGCAGCCCGCTGCTGGGGCCGCAGCTGATGCAGACGGTGAAAGACCTGAAGGCCGGCAAGACCGTGCCGCGCCGCATCGTGACCGAGGAGGGCGTGTTCCCGGCCGAGGTCGCCGCGCAGGAACTGCCCAAGCGGAAGTACTGATGAGCGTCGTGCTGGAGGCACGCGGGGTCGCGAAGGCCTTCCGCGGGGTGCCCGCATTGCTGGACGCGGCGCTGACGCTGCGCGCCGGCGAGGTGCAGGTGCTGATGGGGCAGAACGGCGCGGGCAAGTCCACGCTGATCAAGATCCTCGCCGGGGTGCAGGACCGCGACGCGGGGTCGATCACGCTCGACGGCGTGGCCTTCGCGGCGCGATCGCCGCTGGAGGCGCAGCGCGCCGGCATCGCGGTCGTGCATCAGGAGGTGCAGCTCTGTCCGAACCTGTCAGTGGCGGAGAACGTCCTCGCCGGACGCTTCCCGCGTCGATGGGGTGGTGTGGCGATCGACTGGCCGAAGGTGCGCGAGGACGCCGGTGACGCGCTGGCGCGGCTCGGCATCCAGGCTGATGTGCGCCGACCACTCGGCGACTTCCCCGTCGCTGTCCAGCAGATGATCGCCATCGCCCGCGCGCTGCATCAGCAGGCGCGGGTGCTGATCCTCGATGAACCGACATCGTCGCTCGATGAAGCGGAGACGGAGCGGTTGCTCGCGATGATCCGGAAGCTCCGCGATGAAGGCGTCGCGGTGCTGCTCGTCACGCATTTCCTCGATCAGGCCTACGCGGTGGCGGATCGCTTCACCGTGTTCCGCAACGGCGAGTTCGTCGGCGAGCGTGCGGTGTCCGAGCTGCCGCGCATGGAACTCGTGACCTTGATGCTCGGCCGGGAATTCAGTACTTCCACCGCCGCTGGCCCTCACCCCCGCCCTCTCCCGCAAGCGGGAGAGGGAGCAAGAAGCTCCAGCACTTCCATGGCCGCTGACCCTCACCCCCACCCTCTCCCGCAAGCGGGAGAGGGAGTGAGAATGCACCGAGCTGACCGGCCCGCGCCACCCGTCTTACCCCCTCTCCCGCTTGCGGGAGAGGGCAGGGGTGAGGGGCGCGCGCAGCGCGCGGGGTCTAGGCAGTCAAGCGGCCTCTTGCCCCTCTCCCGCTTGCGGGAGAGGGTGGGGGTGAGGGCCAGCGGCCGTCGATCCTCGCCACCCTGGGGCTCGGGCGCCGGGGCGCGGTCGAGGGCATCGATCTGCACGTTGCTGCCGGCGAGGTGCTGGGTTTGGCCGGCCTGCTCGGCGCCGGCCGGACCGAAACCGCGCGCCTGCTCTTCGGCGCGGATCGCGCCGACGCCGGCGAGATCCGCGTCGACGGCAACGCCGTGCGGCTGCGCAGCCCGCGCGACGCCGTTCGCGTCGGCATGGCCTTCTGCCCCGAGGAACGCAAGGTCGACGGCATCGTCGCCGAGCTCAGCGTGCGCGAGAACATCGTGCTCGCACTTCAAGCCAGGCGCGGCGTGTTCAGAACGCTGTCGGGCCCCGCGCAACGCGAACTCGCGCAGCGTTTCATCACCCGGCTCGGCATCAAGACCGCCGATGCGGAGACGCCCATCGGACTGCTCTCCGGCGGCAACCAGCAGAAGGCCATCCTGGCGCGCTGGCTCGCGACCGAGCCGCGGCTGCTGATCCTCGACGAGCCCACCCGCGGCATCGACATCGCCGCCAAGCAGGACCTGATGGACCAGGTGCTGACCCTGTGCCGCCAGGGCATGGCGCTGATCTTCATCTCCTCGGAGCTGCCCGAGGTGCTGCGCGCGAGCGACCGCGTCACCGTCCTGCGGGAGCGCCGCCAGGTGGCGGAGCTCGACGCGCTCGGGCTCGACGAGGACCGCCTGCTGCACGAGATGGCCGGTGCCACGGAGGCGCACGCATGAGCGCGCCGTCCTTCCTGCGCCGCTGGCGGCGTGGCGCCGATGCGGACACGACCGCGGCGGCAGACACCCTCGCGAACCCCTCCGCGCGGCGAGGAGCCGACCACCACGCCGGCGCGCGCCACGCGGCCTACGTCCTGCTCGCGCTCTGGGCGCTGAATGCGCTGCTGAATCCGCAGTTCCTGAGCCTGCGCTGGCAGGACGGCCATGCCTACGGGCCGCTGATCGACATCCTCAACCGCGCGGCGCCGCTGATGGTCGTCGCGATGGGCATGACGCTGGTGATCGCCGTGCGCGGCATCGACATCTCGGTCGGCGCGGTGGTCGCGATCGCGGGCGCGGTGGCGGCCTTGCTCGTGACGCGCGAGGGCGCGGCGATGCCGATGACGACGGCGATCCTCGGCGCGCTCGGCGCGGCGGCGGTCTGCGGCCTTTTCAACGGCCTGCTCGTCGTCGCCGGCGGCATCCAGCCGATCATCGCGACGCTGATCCTGATGGTCGCGGGCCGCGGCATCGCGCAGCTGATCACCGACGGCCAGATCATCACGATCTATCACGAGCCGTATTTCTTCCTCGGCAGCGGTTTCCTGCTGGGGCTGCCGTTCGCGCCCTGGATCGCGCTGGGTGTCGCGGCGCTGTTCGGCCTGCTGAAGCACCGGACCGCGCTCGGGCTGTTCCTGCAGGCCAGCGGCGCCAACCCCGCTGCCGCGCGGCTCGCCGGCGTTCACGCCGCCGGGCTGATGCTCGCGGTCTACATCGCGTGCGGCCTCTGCGCCGGCGTGGCCGGGCTGATGATCAGCGCCAACATCAAGAGCGCCGACGCCAACAACGCCGGCCTGATGCTGGAACTCGACGCGATCCTCGCCGTGGCGCTCGGCGGCACCTCGCTGCTCGGCGGCCGGTTCAGCCTGCGCGGCAGCCTGCTGGGCGCACTGATCATCCAGACGCTGACGACCAGCATCTACGCGCTCGGCATCGCCCCCGAAGTCACGCTGGTGGTGAAGGCCGCCGTCGTCTTCGCGGTGTCGATCAGCCAGGCGCCGGTGTGGCGCGTCTGGCGCGAGCGCTGGCAACGGCGCGCGGGAGCGACGTCATGAATGCCCGTTCCCTCGTGCATGCCCGTGACCTGCCGAGCTGGGCCTCCGTGCTGCTGCTGGTGGCCGGCGCGCTGGCCGGTGCCTCGGCCTACCCGGGTCTGCTGTCGAGCCAGGTGCTGCTGAACCTGCTGATCGACAACGCCTTCCTGCTCGTCGTCGCCGTCGGCATGAGCTTCGTGATCCTGTCGGGCGGCATCGACCTCTCGGTGGGCTCGGTCGTGGCGCTGACGACGATGCTGCTGGCGCTCGGTGTCGAGCGCGCGCACCTGTCGCCGCTGGTGCTGATCCCGCTGCTGCTGCTCGGCGGCGCGGCCTTCGGGGCGCTGATGGGCGCGGTGATCCATGTCTTCGCGATCCCGCCGTTCATCGTGACGCTGGCCGGGCTCTTCCTGGCGCGCGGGCTCTGCTACCTGCTCAGCGTCGACTCGATCCCGATCACCGACGCGACGCTGACCGCGTGGTCGCAGGCGCGCTGGTCGTTGGGGCCGCTCGGCGAGATCACACCGGGCGCGGTCTGCGCGCTGGCGGTGCTCGCGCTCGCGGTGGCCGTGTCGCGGTCAACGCCGTTCGGGCGGGCGGTCTTCGCGCTCGGCGGGCAGGAGACGTCCGCGCGGCTGATGGGCCTGCCCGTCGCCGCGACACGCATCGGCGTCTACGCGCTCAGCGGCGGCTGCGCCGCGCTCGGCGGCGTGCTGTTCGGCATCTACACCCTGTCGGGCTACGGGCTGCATGCGCAGGGACTGGAACTCGATGCGATCGCCGCGGTCGTCATCGGCGGGGCATTGCTCAGCGGCGGCATCGGCCATGTGCTGGGCGCGCTGACCGGCGTGCTGATGCTGGGCCTGATCCAGACGCTGATCCTGTTCGACGGCACCTTGAGCTCGTGGTGGACCCGCATCGTGATCGGCGCGCTGCTGGGCCTGTTCTGCGGGCTGCAGCGCGTGATGGTGCTGTGGCACGGCCGCTCGTCGCGGCGCGCCTGAGTCTGCCTCCCTTCATCGGCACTTCACCAGAACAACGAGGAAACAGATCGATGTCTTCGAAGCATTCCCTGCGGATCGCCGCGACCCTGGCAGCGGCCTTCTCGGCGCTCGCGTCGCTGAGCGGAACGGCGACGGCGCAGCCCTGGCAGGACGCGCAGGCCGTCGTCGCGCCCGCGCCGCATGTGCGGCTCACCACGCCATGGACCGACGAGGCCCTGAAGGCCCCGGTGCCCTTCCCCGAATACCCGCGCCCGCAGCTGGTCCGCGCGCAATGGCTCAACCTCAACGGCCAGTGGGACTACTGGGGCGGCAAGAGCGCCCCGGACGCGCGCGTGCCGCCGGCTTCGGCGCCGAAGTTCCCGGCATCGACCGAACGCGTGCGCGTCCCGTATCCGGTGGAATCGCTGCTGTCGGGCATCGAGCGTCTCGGCGAGCTGAACCTCTGGTACCGCCGCAGCTTCGAGGTGCCCGCGGCCTGGAAGGGGCAGCGTGTGCGCATCAACTTCGGCGCCGTCGACCGCTTGGCGACGATCTACGTCAACGGCTCGCGCGTCGGACAGCACGAGGGCGGCTACACGTCCTTCGGCTTCGACATCACGCCAATGCTGAAACCCGGGCGCAATGAGCTCGTCGTCGCCGCTTTCGATCCGAGCACCAACGACGGCACGCTCGGCAAGCAGTCGCTGAAGCCGGGCGGGATCTTCTACACGCCGAGCTCCGGCATCTGGCAGACGGTGTGGCTGGAGCCGGTCGGTCCGGCGCACATCGCGAAGCTCGACATAACGCCGGTGGTCGGCGAACAGCGGCTCGCGCTGACCGTGCGCGCCGGCGAGGCGAAAGGGCTGCAGGTCGAGGCCGTCGCGCTGAAGGACGGGAAGGTCGTCGGTCGTGTACGAGGTGCTGCCGACAAGGCGCTCTCGCTGCCCGTGCCGCAACCGCGGCTGTGGTCGCCCGACGATCCGTTCCTCTACGACCTCCAGGTCACGTTGCGCCGCGACGGCCAGGTCGTCGACCAGGTCGACAGCTACTTCGGCATGCGCAGCATCGAGGTCGGCATGGTCGACGGCGTGCCGCGCCCGCTGCTGAACGGCAAGTTCGTGTTCCAGTTCGGCCCGCTGGACCAGGGCTTCTGGCCCGACGGCCTCTACACGGCGCCGACCGACGCCGCCCTGCGCTTCGACCTCGAGGAGACGAAGAAGCTCGGCTTCAACATGGTCCGCAAGCACATCAAGGTGGAGCCGGCGCGCTGGTTCCACCACGCGGACAAGCTCGGCCTGCTGGTGTGGCAGGACATGCCGCAGGCCTGGGATGCGGAGACCGACCTGGCCGTGCGCGCGAAGACCGAGGTCGAGTGGCGCGGGATCGTCGACCAGCTGCGCTCGGAGACGTCCATCGTCACCTGGGTGATCTTCAACGAGAGCTGGGGCGACTTCGAGCATCGCCGCATGGCCGCGCAGTTCCGGGCGATGGACCCGACGCGGCTGATCAATGCGCACTCCGGCATCAACTTCGCACCGCACGACGAGGGCGGCGGCGACCTGATCGACCTGCACGACTACCCCGGTCCGGCCGCGCCGGCGTATCAGCCGTGGCGCATCGCCGTGCTCGGCGAGTACGGCGGCAACAGCCTGAAGGTGCCCGATCACATGTACCGGCCCGAGTCGAAGTGCTGCTACCACCTGTTCGACAGCGCGGCCGCGATCAACGATGCCTACGTCGCGCAGGTCAACACGCTGCGCGGCTTCCGCGCCGACAAGGGCCTGAGCGCCGCGATCTACACCGAGACGACGGACGTCGAGGAGGAGCTCAACGGCTTCTTCACCTACGACCGCCGCGTGAAGAAGCTGGACTTCGACCGCGTGGCCAAGGCCAACAAGGCGTTGATCGACGGCCTGCCGCCGGAGGCGGCCGCTCCGGCGGCGTCCGCCGCCTCAGGCGCCGCGGGCGTGCGCTGACGGGCCACAGGCCCATCCAAGACAACCGGCGGCGGCCGCAGAGCCGCCCCTTCCCTGATCGGCGCCGCTTACCTCGCCGTTCGACGACAGCAACGCGGCCCGCGAGGCCGCACATGGAGACACGCATGAGCAAGTTCGCTTGGAGTGGGTGGCGCTGGCTGCTCGCGATGGTGATGGCGGCGACCGCCTTCGTCGCCGGGCCGTCGCAGGCGGCGGAGACGGTCCTGGGCAACCAGGACAGCTTCTACCCGCGGATGATCCGGCTGGCCGCCAGCGGTGGTGCCAACGGCCGCCTGATCGCGTCCTACGACCTCGGCGGCGCGCAGTCGCTGATCTACGAGAGCACCAACCAGGGCACGACCTGGACCCAGGTCGGCAGCGTCACGGTGCCCGAGCCGTGGCACTGCTGCAGCGGCATGTGGGAGGTCCCTCAGCAGCTCGGCTCGACCGCGCCGGGCACGCTGTTCTGGGCGACGACGACCCGCAACGGCAGCGCGTATTCGATCCGCATCTACCGCAGCACGGACGTCGGCCGGACCTGGACCTCGCACGCCATTGCGGCGACGGGCAGCGTCGGCACCTGGGAGCCGGAGTTCTCGGTCGACAGCGCCGGCCGGCTGCTGATGTTCTATTCGAGCGAGGAATACAAGTCCGGCGGCTTCAACCAGCTGATCGCGCACAAGGTGTCGACCGACGGCGGCCTCACTTGGAGCGCCGACACGATCGACGTCGGCATCAGCGACAACGGCGACCTGCGTCCCGGCATGCCCATCGTGCGCAGGCTGCCCAACGGCAGCTACGTGATGAGCTACGAGATCTGCGGCTCGCGCAGCTGCGACGTGTACCTCCGGACCTCGTCCAACGGCAGCAACTGGGGCACGGCGAGCAACATGGGCACGCGTGTCGAATCGACGGCGGGTAACCATTTCTCGCATGCGCCGACGGTGTCGTGGATGAATGACGGCAGCGCGCAGGGGCGCCTGCTGCTGATCGGCCAGATCGTGCGCCGCAACGCCGGCAACGCGATCAACGACGACGTCAACGGCCGCATCTACATGTTCAACACGAACGGTGGCGCCGGGCAGTGGACCGAGGCCGCCGCGCCGCTGGTCACGCCGAACACCGGCACCGACCCGTGCAGCAACTACAGCAGCCAGCTGCTGCCGTCGACGGACGGCACCCGCGTGCTGCAGATGGCCAACGTCGCCTGCCGCGTGCAGTTCGCGAGCGTGCCGCTGAACCAGCCGGTCGCGGACGGCGTCTACCGGCTCGTCGCGAAGCACAGCGGGCAGGTGCTCGACGTGACGGGCTGCTCGACGGCCGCCGGCACGCAGATCGAGCAATGGAGCTGGGTCGGCGGCGATTGCCAGCGCTGGCGCGTCACCAACACCGGCAACGGCGACTACACGCTGACGGCGCAGCACAGCGGGCAGCAGCTCGATGTCGACGGCTGCTCCACGGCCAGCGGCGGCAAGGTGCAGACCTGGACGGTGGTCAACAACAACTGCCAGAAGTGGCGCATCGAGCCGGTCGGCGACGGCTACTTCCGCGTAATCAACAAGAACAGCAACCTGGTGCTGGACGTGGATGCGTGCTCGACCGCGGCTGGGACCAAGGTCCAGCAATGGAGCTGGATCGGCGGCGACTGTCAGCGCTGGAAGTTCGAACGCGTCAGCCCGAACAACGTCGCCAACGGCACCTACAAGGTGATCGCGAAGCACAGCGCGCAGGCGCTCGACGTGGCGGGCTGCTCGACGGCCGCCGGCGGTCTGGTGCAGCAGTGGCCCTACAGCGGCGCCAACTGCCAGCGCTGGAACGTCACCGCGACCTCGGACGGCTTCTACGAACTGACCTCGGTGAACAGCGGCCTGAAGCTCGAGGTGCAGGACGCCTCGCTGGCGATGGGCGCGCAGGTGCGGCAATGGACGGCCAACAACGCGGCCACGCAGCGCTGGGGCATCGAGAACGTCGGTGCCGGCTACTGGCGCTTCATCAACAAGAACAGCGGTCGCGTGCTCGACGTGAACGCCTGTTCGACGACCAACGGCGCCAAGGTCCAGCAGTGGGAATGGCTGGGCGGCGACTGCCAGCGATGGGCGATCTCGGCGCCGTGACGCCGGGACGTGACTGAGGAGCCGCGCGTCGAGGCGCGCTGCTCCTGCGGGAGAAGCCATCGCGCAGGATCGATTCAGCAATGCAAACAAGGAGAGAGACATGAGACGCATCCGAGCGCTTGCGGGCGCGATCCTGGCGATGGCCGCGGTGTCGACCGTCATGGCGCAGGCTCCGGCGGCCAAACCCGCCGTCGTGGCGAACCCGGCCCATACGGCCGGTCCGCCGAGCGCGGCCGCGCTCGCGAAGACCGGCCCCGAGGCCTACCTCTTCGCCCACATGACCGACGCACGCTACGGCGTGCTGCACTACGCGGTGAGCCTGGACGGCCTGCACTGGACCAAGCTCAACGGCGGCAAGGCCGTCAACGAGGAGTACCACGGCCACCCGTCCATCGCGCAGGGACCGGACGGCCGCTTCTACCTGGTCGGCAACAAGAGCGACGACGATCCGGACATCCGCTTCTGGGTCTCGGACGACCTGATCAAGTGGCAGGTCTTCGGCACCTACCGGCCCGACCTGTCGAAGGTCGCCGGCCTGCCCAATGCGATGCAGCGCATCGGCGCGCCCAAGCTCTACTTCGACAAGCCGTCGAACCAGTTCGTGGTGCTGTGGCATACAGCCACGGTGCCCGGCGTCCCCGAGGATCCCGAGCGCTACTGGTCGAGCCAGCGCACGCTCTACGCGCTGTCGCCGGACCTGAAGCGTTTCGACGCGCCGCCCAAGCGCCTGTTCAACTGGGAGATCGCGACCATCGACACCTTCCTGATCGCGAATCCGGAGGGCGGCTATTGCGCGGTGATCAAGGACGAGCGCTACCCGTCCTACATCTGGACGACGGGCAAGACCATCCGCATGACCTGCGCGCAGGAACTGCTGGGCCCGTATCCCGAGCCCGGCCCGGCGCTGAGTCCCGCGTTCCGCGAGGCGCCGACGCTGGTGCGCGCGCCCAACGGTATCGACTGGTTCCTGTACTACGAGCAGTACGCGGGCAACGGCTACGGCCTGTCGATGGCGCCCCGCCTCGAAGGTCCGTGGGTGGAGGTCTGGGGCAACTCGCGCCGCAAGGAGTGGGACCGCTTCGAGATGCCCGCGCAGCTGCGCCACGGCTCGATGATGCCGATCACGAAGGCGCAGTACGAGGCGCTGCGCAAGGCGTATCCGGAAAAGTGAGACAAGAGGCCTCTGCACTGCCACCGCAGCGGGCCCTCACCCCCGCCCTCTCCCGCTAGCGGGAGAGGGAGTCCGACCGGATCGGCTCGCAGCGCTGGCTCCTCTTTCGCCCTCTCCCGCTTGCGGGAGAGCAACCGTGTCAAGCGGCTTCGGCGTTTCTCCAGGGTTGGCCGGTTTTGAGGATGGCGTTGAGGATGATCAGCAGCTTGCGCATGCATGCGGTCATCGCCACCTTGAAGGGCTTGCCCGCCAGGCGCAGACGTTCGTACAACGCCTTGATGGGCCCGTTGCATCGCTTGGCCGTGAGTGCAGCCATGTACATCGCCGTGCGGATGTCCGCTCGTCCGCCCTGGATGTAGCGCTGGCCGCGCCGCTTGCCGCTGTCATCGGCAAACGGCGCCAGGCCCACCAACGCCGTCAGGCGCTTGCGGTCCAAGGTGCCCAGTTCGGGCAGGCGCCCCAGCAGCATCGTGACCGTGACTCGACCGACACCCGGCACGCTGTCCAACAGTTCGTACTTGGGCTGGTAGATCGTCGAGTCCTTCAAGCGACCGTCCAGATCCTTGTCGATCTCCTTGATCCGCTTATCCAGCCACTCGATGTGTTGCCGCACGCTCGTGCGTGCCACGTGCTTGACCGTGGACAAGCGGTTCTTCTCCTGCGCCCGCATGGTCACCAGCTGCGCTCGCCGATCCACCAGCTCGATGATCTCCTGCTGCGTCTCGCCCGGTAGCGCATACACCTGAGGACGAATGGCCTGTGCGAACCTGGCCAACACCTGAGCGTCCAGCCGGTCCGTCTTGGCAAGGACACCGGTCGCGCGGGCGAAGTCGCGCACCTTCTTGGGATTGACCACCGCCACGGCGATTCCAGCCGCGCACAGCTCACTCGCCAGCGCCGCCTCGAAGCCACCGGTGGCCTCCATCACCACCAGCGTGGGCCCCAGCTTCTTGAGCTGCGATACCAGCGCTGCTCGTCCAGACTCGTCGTTGTCCACTCGCGGCGACAACGCGCCAGACTTGTCGGCAGGCGCAGCGGGTACCTGAGCCAGGTCCAGCCACGCCTTGCAAACGTCAACACCGATGAAGATCTCTTCGCTCATGCCAGCGCCCTTCCTTGTGTTCGATACGGCCTCAATGGACCTCACAACCGTTCGGGCTGTCTGTTCATGACGAACCGAGGTCGGCCGCCACGACCCTCGCTCTCCCTCGGCATGGCGCCGAAGCGCCTACCCTGGGCTGGTCGGCCTGTGGCGGCCTGGGCGTACTTTGCTACATACAAGGGCAGGGGTGAGGGCCAGCGGCCGTGGAAGGACTCCGGGCCATCCCTGGATTGACCGTCAAGCCGACTGCCTCTATGCTCGGACTATGAAAGCGCTTTCAAGCGCTGGCCTGAACACGACAACAAAGGTAGTTCGATGACGGAGACAACTTCAGCGGGCGCACGCGCGTCCCTGCGATGGACCCTGTCCGCCAAAGGCGCGGACCTGGCGAGCTCGACGCGCCTGAAGGCGCAGCCTGAGCTGGCGCTGCAGCCGGTGGCGCAGCTGATGGCCGATGCCGCGATCGCCGGCATGCCCAAGCTGGTCGTCAACAGCGCGCGGCGCTTCCAGCGCATCGAGGGCTTCGGCGGCGCCTTCACCGAAGCCTCCGCGACGACCTGGCAGAAGCTGCCGCCCGCCGAGGCGAACGCGCTGCTGCAAGCCTACTTCGACGTCAACGCGGGCCACGGCTACACGTTCAACCGCGTCCACATGAACAGCTGCGACTTCGCGCTGGGCAACTACGCGCATGCGGACGTGCCGGGGGACAAGGCGCTGACGCACTTCAACATCGACCGCGACCGCCGCGCGTTGCTGCCGATGATCCAGGCGGCGATGAAGGTCGCGCCGGGACCGATGAAGCTGCTGGTGTCGCCGTGGAGCCCGCCGGCGTGGATGAAGACCAACGGCCAGATGAACAACGGCGGCAAGCTGCTGCCGCAGTACGCGAAGGCCTGGGCGCAGTGCTACGTGAAGTTCATCCAGGCCTATGAGGCCGAAGGCGTGCCCGTCTGGGGCGTGTCGGTGCAGAACGAGCCGGATGCGGTGCAGCGTTGGGACTCGTGCGTCTACACCGCGGAGGAGGAACGCGACTTCGTCCGCGACCACCTCGGCCCGGCGCTGCATGCGGCGGGGCTGCAGCGGATCAAGGTCGTCATCTGGGACCACAACCGGGACCAGATGGTGCAGCGCGCCGATGTCGTGTACTCGGACCCCGAGGCCGCGAAGTACGTCTGGGGCTGTGGCTTCCACTGGTACGTCGAGGACCACTTCGACCACGTCGGCCTGCTGCACGACGCCTATCCGGACAAGCAGCTGCTGTTCACCGAAGGCTGCCAGGAAGGCGGACCGCACATCGGCTCGTGGAACACCGGCGAGCGTTACGGCCGCAGCATCCTCAACGACCTGAACCGCTGGACCGTGGGCTGGATCGACTGGAACCTGCTGCTCGACGAGACCGGCGGACCGAACCACGTCGGCAACCTGTGCAGCGCGCCGATGCTCGCGGACCGCGAGCAGAACCGGCTGATGCCGCAGAGCTCGTACGACTACCTCGGCCACTTCAGCCGCTTCATCAAGCCGGGCGCCTTCCGCGTGCTGTGCTCGGCGAGCAGCCAGGATCTCGAATGCACGGCGGCTGTCAACGAGGACGGCAGCATCGCCGTCGTCGTGATGAACCGCAGCGAGCGGGAGCACCGCTTCTCGCTGCGCATCGACGGCCAGGCGGGCGTCGCGTCGCTGCCGCCGCGCTGCATCGCGACCTACGTGTTGCCGCGCTGAGGTCGACGTGGGCCACTTCGCCCCCTCGCCGCGCCCACGGGCGCCATGACCGGCACGAGCGCCAGGACCGCCAGGGCCGCCGCCACCGACGGCGACCGCGCCGGCGCATCGTCGACGGCCTACGCCTGCGTCGAGGCGCTGTACGTGTATCCGGTGAAGTCCTGCGCCGGCGTGCGCGTGTCCGATCTGCGCTTCGACGGGGACGGCCGCATCGTCGGCGACCGCGAGTGGATCGTCGTCGATGCGCGCGGCGAGCTCGCCTGGCTCGGATCGCATCCGAAGCTCGCGCTGCTGCAGCCCAAGCTGCTGGCCGACGCGCTGCTGCTCTGCGCGCAAGGACAGCAGCCGCTGCGCCTGTCGCGCGAAGCGGAAGGCGACGTCACGCAGGCGCTCATCTGGAACGCCGAGGAGCGCCGCATGGTGATCTATCCGGGCCGCGACGCGGGCGCGGTGGCGGCGCAGTTCCTGCGCGAGGTCACCGGCGAGGATCTCCGCCTCGTGAAGCTCGAGCGCCCGTCGATGCTGGCCACGGCGCCGAACGCGCTGCATGCGGTCTCCACGGGGTCGGTTGTCGAGCTCAACGAGCACCTCGCGGCCCATCGGCACGATCGCGTCGATGTGCGCCGGCTGCGTCCCAACCTCGTGTTGCGCGGTCTGCAGGACGCGCTGGTGCCGTTCGTCGAGGAACATCTGCTGCAGCTGGTCTGGCGCGACGGCGAGGGCTGGTGGCGGCGCATGACCTACGCCTCGGCGTGCGAGCGCTGCATCGTGCCGAACGTGGATCCGGACACCGGCGAGGTGAGTCCCGGCGTCGACGCGGCGATTTCCGAACTCAGCGCGCAACGCTGGCCGGGCGAGGCCTCGCGCTTCGGCGTCTACCTGCAGCCGCCGCCGGGCGGATCGCTGGGTGAAGGCACGGTCCTGACGATGGAGCTCGACTTTTGAGCGCGCACGACGAAAACCAGGGGCGCAACGGGCGCCTGCCGCAGGGTCTGACCCGCCGCGGCTTGCTCGCGGCGATGACGGCGCCGGCGTGGTCCGGCGTGCTGGTCGTGCCGGCGCTGGCGCAGACGCGCGAGGTGCTGACGATCGCCGCCTTCCCGCTGATGGACGAGATCGCCAAGGCCGCGATCCCGGCGTGGCAGGCCCTGCATCCGGACGTGGAACTGCGTATCCTGATGCGCCAGTACACCGACCACCACACCGCGATGACGACCGCGCTGTCCACGGCGGTGGGATTGCCGGACGTGATGGCGCTGGAGTCGAGCTTCGTCGGCCGCTTTGCGCAGGGCGGCGGGCTCGACGACCTGCGGCAGCCGCCGTTCGGCATCGAGGCCTTCCGGTCACGCATCGTGCCCTACGCGTACGACCAGGCGATCGCGCGCAGCGGGGCGGTGGTCGCGATGCCCGCGGACATCGGGCCGGGCACGATGCTCTACCGCAAGGACGTCATCGAACGCGCGGAGGTGGCTCCGGAGGACCTGACGCGCAGCTGGGACGCCTACGTGGCGACCGGCGAGCGCATCAAGGCGCGGACCGGGGCCTACCTGATCGCGAACGTGCAGGAGATCAAGGACATCCTGATCGCCGATGGATTGAAGCCGGGCGAGGGCATCTACTTCGACACCGAATCCAACGTCCTGGTGAACTCGCCGCGCTTCGAGCGCGCGTTCGAGGTCGCGCTGCGGGCGCGGCAGAAGGGGCTCGATGCGAAGGTGACGGCCTGGTCGAACGACTGGGGTGCGGGCTTCAAGCAGGGCCGTCTGGCGACGGAGCTGTCCGGGGCGTGGCTGGTGGGACAGCTCAATGCGTTCATCGCGCCTGAGACCAAGGGCTTGTGGCGGGTGTCCTCGCTGCCGGGCGGGTCGCACGCGCCGTACGGGGGCACCTTCTATGCGATCGCGCGCAAGTCCGCGCCGTCGCGCAAGCGCCTGGCGTGGGACTTCATCCAGTTGATGACCTTGAACCCGCAGCGGCAGCTGCAGGCCTTCAAGTCCTACGACGCCTTCCCGGCGCTGCGGGATGTCCACGACGACCCGTTCTTCAGCGAGCCGGTGGACTTCCTCGGCGGCCAGCGCGCGCGGCTGCTGTGGCGCGACGACGCTCTGCGCATCACGGCGCTGCCGGTGCACAAGCAGGCCAAGTTCGCGGAGGAGGTCGTGCAGACCGAGCTCGACAAGGTGCTGCGCGGACAGAAGACGATCAAGGGCGCGCTGGCGGACGCCGAGCAACTGCTGCAACGGCGCGCGAAGCGCTGAACCGGCCGCGGCCGGTGCGCCGCTGGCCAGGGCCGATCATGGCCGACCACCACGGGTCGCGACACGACGGATCACGACGACCTGCAACGAAGGAGACCCCGTTCATGAAGCAACGACTGACGCGGCGCTGGGCCGCCGTGCCCCTGCTGGCGGCCCTGGCGATCGATGGCGGCGCGGCGCTGGCCCAGGCCCAGGCCCAGACGGCGACCGGGAAGGGCGGCGCGGCGACCGGTCCGATCGGACTGCCGGCGGGCTACACGCTGGTGTGGTCCGATGAATTCGACAAGGGCACCTTGCCCGACGAATCGAAGTGGGCCTACGACACCGGCATGAACAAGCAGGGCTGGCACAACCGCGAGAAGCAGTACTACTCGGGCCCGCGCGCCGAGAACGCGTCGCTGAAGGACGGTCGGCTGGTGATCACGGCGCGCAAGGAGTCGCTGTCGACGCAGGCCGACTGGGGCGGCCAGCAGTACACGTCGACGCGGCTGATCACGAAGGGCAAGGCCGAGTGGACCTACGGCTACTTCGAGATCCGCGCCAAGCTGCCCTGCGGGCAGGGCACGTGGCCGGCGATCTGGACGCTCGGCAGCCAGGGCGACTGGCCGGCGTCGGGGGAACTCGACATCCTCGAGCACATGGGGCAGAAGCCGGACTGGGTGTTCAGCACCGTGCACACGACCTCGGGGCACGGAGGACACGGCGTCGGCGACGGCCGCAAGCTCGCCACGGCCTGCGGCGTGTTCCACAACTACCAGATGCTGTGGACGCCGAAGGAGATCCGCTTCGGCATCGACGGGCAGGTGCACGCGGCGTATCCGAACCTGGGCACGGGAACGGCGCAATGGCCGTTCGACAAGCCGCAGTTCCTGATCCTCAACCTCGCCATCGGCGGCGACCTCGGCGGGGAGATCGACGACAAGATCTTCCCGATCGGGTACGAGGTCGATTACGTGAAGGTGTATCAGGCGGGGAAGTGATCCTGAGGCGGATCCCGCCTCGCCACGTTCCGCCAGCCCCGTGAGGATCAGAACTGGTAAGCCACGCCCGCCCCGACGGTCGCCACCGTCGGCTTGCTGACGATCGGGCTGTGACGCGCGTCGCCGAGCAGGCGTGTCGCGCCGATGTTGCCCTTCACCGTCCAGTGATCGGTGATCTTGTACTCGGCGCCCAGCGCCAGGTCCGCCTTCTCCAGGCCGGACTTGGGCGCGTAGGCCGCGAAGCCGCTGGAGGCCGACTGCGTCGGCGTGACACCGAAGTAGGCCTGCATCATCTTGCGGTCGGCCCAGGTCGCGCTGGCGTCCAGCGTGACGGTGAGCCGGTCTCCCACCGGCATCGCGTGCCGGGTCAGCAGGCTGAATTGCGCACCCTCGCTGCCGCGGCTGCCGACCGACTTCAGGACCATGACGCCGACCGGTCCGTAACCCGCCATCGCGCCGACCTGCGCGCTGCTGCGGATGTCTCCCATGCCCTTGAGGCGGGCGTCGCCGGGGACCGGGAAGCCGCCGCTCGGCTTGCGTTCCTTCCGGCCGGGATCGACGCCCAGCAGGACGCCGCCCCAGAACGCGCCGACCTCGGCATTCCAGCTCAGGCCCGAACGCCCGTCGAGGTCGATGTGACCCCAGTCGCGGGTGCGATAGCTCAGGCCGAGGTCAGGTGCCGGCACCGTCACGCGGTTCGGGCTGCCGAGGTAGGTGGACGTGCTGACGGCGGCGACGCCGACCTGGCCGCTGAGGCCCAGGGGCGGGGCCGATTCCTGGGCGGATGCGGAGCACCCATAGGCCAGCAGGGCGGCGGTGAGCGTGATGCGGAACTGTTGAAGTGAAGTCATGGTTCGGTGTTGAAGCGGGTGATGCAGGTGATGCAGCTGACGCAGGTGATGCGGGTGGATCGGATGCGGAACCCCGGGCGGGTCGGCATGCGGTGACGGGATTGTTGGAAGTCGATGCCCAGGAAATGCCGAGTGGCCCCGTCGCGCGGGAGGCGCGGCGGACCTGGGCGAGTCCTCGGTTGGCGTTGGCTAGACTGGCTGTTTCCCAGCCTCTCGGGTCCTGCCGGTGCACCTCCTCCTCGTTGAAGACGACCTCGATCTCGGTGCCGACGTGCAGCGCGCGCTGGCCGGTTGCGGGCTCACGAGCGAGTGGGTGCGCGGCGTGGCGCCGGCCCGCGCGCTGACCGACGGCGATGACGCCGCACGGTTCGCCTGTGTGCTGCTCGACCTCGGGCTGCCCGACGGCGACGGCCTCAAGCTGCTGACGCACTGGCGCCAGCAGGGGCTGAAGGTCCCGGTGATCGTGCTGACCGCGCGCGATGCGCTGGAGACGCGCGTGGCCGGGCTGGATGCAGGCGCGGACGACTACGTCCTCAAGCCGGTGGCCGCCGAGGAGCTGGCTTCGCGCATTCGCGCCGTGACGCGGCGCGCGGGCGGTTATGCGACCGCGATCTGGACGATCGGCCCGCTGCGCATCGATACCGCGCGCCACGAGGTCAGGTTGGACGACACCCTCGTCGCGTTGTCGCCCAAGGAATTCGGCGTGCTCGCCGAACTGGCGCGGCGCCCGGGCGAAGTCGTCGCCAAGCACCGCCTCGCGCAGGCCATCTCGCCCCTGTCGGAGCCGCTGGACTTCGGCGCGCTGGAGTGGCACATCGCCAACCTGCGACGCAAGCTCGGCGAGACCCGCATCCTCACCACGCGCGGCGTGGGCTACAGCCTGGCCGAGTGATGCGCCGCTGGTTCACGCGCCCCTCCATCGCGCGCAGGCAGCTCTTCTCCCTGCTGGGCGCCTATGCGGTGGTCTGGGTCGTGGTGACGGGGATCTCGTTCAGCGCCTCGACCTGGTCGGACTCGGGCGACTTCGACAAGGAGATGCACGCGATGTCGCACGTGATCGACCGCGTGCTCAAGGACCCCGACCTGTCGTTGCATTCGGCGCTGGAGAGCGTGCGCCTGAAGCTGGTGGAAGACGGGATCCTGGCGGGCGTGGACGGCGCGCCCTACGGGTTCGAGATCCGGGACGGCGCACAGGCGCTGATCGCGCGCGGCGGCGTGCCGCTGCCCGATTTCCGGGCGGAGGTCGCCAACGGTTTCTTCGACGCCGACGTGGATGGGCAACGGTGGCGCGTGCATCGTGAGGTGGCCCTCGGCGGCGACCGCGTGATCCTGGTGGCGCAGACCCGGGAGATGCGCATGAGGATGCTCTGCGCCGGTGTCTTCAACACGACGGCGCTGGCCCAGTTGCTGGCCTGCATCCCCTTGCTCTTCCTGCCGATCTGGCTGGCGGTCTGGACAGGACTGGCCCCGCTGCGGCGGCTGTCGGAGAGCCTCGCTGCGCGGCAGGTCGGCGACCTGGCGCCGGTCCACCTCGATCCGCCGCACCGCGAGCTGATGCCGATGGCGGACGCGCTGAACGACACGCTGGCACGACTGTCCGAGCTGCTGCAGCGGGAACGGGCCTTCCTCGCCGATGCCGCGCATGAACTCCGGACGCCGTTGGCCGTCATCTCGGCGCAGTACGACACGCTGAAGCATTCGCCGCCGGGGCCGCAACGCGACGAGGCGATGCAGCGCCTGGGCCTGGGCGTCGGACGCTCGGCGCGGCTGGTGAACCAGCTGCTGGTGCTCGCGCGCCTGGAGGCGGGCGACGGGGCGCGCCGGTCGCGCATCGACCTGGCGAACCTGATGCGCGACTGCCTCGCGCTCCATGCGAGCGACGCCGCCACGCGCGGCATCGAGCTGAGCTACCAGGGCTGCGACAGCCTGATCGCCTGGGTACCGGAACACGGCGTCGAGACCATCGTCCACAACCTCGTCAGCAACGCCATCCGCCATGGCAGCGCCGGGGGACACGTCGAGGCCGTGCTGGAGCGCGGCGAGAACGACTGGTGTGCCATCAGCGTCAGCGACGACGGGCCGGGCATCGCCGACGTCGACCGGGAGCAGGTCTTCGAGCGCTTCTGGCGCGGCCACGCGGCGAGCCTGTCCACATCGGGCTCGGGGCTCGGCCTGTCCATCGTGCTGGCTGCGGCGCGTCAGTTGGGAGGCCGGGTCAAGCTGTCGCCTGGCCTCGGGGGCGGGGCCTTCAGGTGACGCTGCTCTGGCGACTGGGCCGGGAGGGGGACGGACCGCAACCGCCGTGATCGTCGCGGTCCCCGCGTTCAGCCGGCCAATGAAAAACGCCCGCAGAGGCGGGCGTCTCGGGGACCGGAAAAGGATGGTCAGACGTTGAACAGGAAGTTCAGCACATCGCCGTCCTTGACCACGTAGTCCTTGCCTTCCGCGCGCATCTTGCCGGCGTCCTTGGCCGCCTGTTCACCCTTGAACTGGATGAAGTCGTCGAAGGCGATCGTCTGCGCGCGGATGAAGCCGCGTTCGAAGTCGGTGTGGATCACGCCGGCCGCCTGCGGCGCCGTGTCGCCGATGTGGATGGTCCACGCGCGCACTTCCTTCACGCCCGCCGTGAAGTAGGTCTGCAGGCCCAGCAGCTTGAAGCCGGCGCGGATCAGGCGGTTCAGGCCCGGCTCGTCCTGGCCCATCTCGGCCAGGAACATCGCGCGGTCCTCGTCTTCCATCTCCGACAGCTCGGCCTCGGTCTTGGCGCAGATCGCCACCACCGGCGCGTTCTGGCCCGCCGCGTAGTCCTTCAGGCGGTCCAGGAACGGGTTGTTCTCGAAACCGTCTTCCGACACGTTGCCCACGAACATCGCCGGCTTGGCCGTGATCAGGCACAGCGGCTTCAGGATGACCAGCTCTTCCTTGCTGAAGTCGATCGAGCGCACCGGCTTGGCCTGGTCCAGCGCGACCTGGCACTTCTCCAGCACCTTCACCAGCGCCGCCGCTTCCTTGTCGCCCGCGCGCGCCACCTTGTTGTAGCGATGCAGGCTCTTCTCCACCGTCCCCAGGTCGGCCAGGCACAGCTCGGTCTGGATCACCTCGATGTCGGAGATCGGGTCCACCTTGCCGTTGACGTGGATCACGTTCGGATCCTCGAAGCAGCGCACCACGTTCACGATCGCGTCCGTCTCGCGGATGTGCGACAGGAACTGGTTGCCCAGACCTTCACCCTTGGACGCCCCCGCCACCAGACCCGCGATGTCCACGAACTCGACGATCGCCGGCACGATGCGCTCCGGCTTCACGATCTCGGCCAGCTTCCCCAGGCGCGGATCGGGCAGCTCGACGATGCCCACGTTCGGCTCGATCGTGCAGAAGGGATAGTTCTCGGCGGCGATGCCGGCCTTGGTCAGCGCGTTGAAGAGGGTGGACTTGCCGACATTGGGCAGGCCCACGATGCCGCATTTGAGGCTCATGGTTGGCTTTCGGGGGAAATGCTTGGGGAATGCTGGGGGCTGTACGGGCCTGCGGCAGCGCGCGGGCGAAACCGGCATTTTAGTCAACCGCCGGTCCGGGCGCCGTGCGCCGCCTGGAAGGCCGGCCGGAACCGCCCCATCGCCCCTGCCTACAATCGTCCTCCATGGAAAAGTTCGACGTCCTGGTGCGCGGCAACGGCTGCGTCGGTCGCAGCCTGGCGCTGGCGCTCGGCGCCCGCGGCCTGCGCGTGGCCCTGCTCGCCCGGCCGACCGCCCCCCATCCTCTTCCGCGGACGTGCGCGCCTACGCGCTCAATGCCGCCTCCGTCGCGCTGCTCACCCGGCTGCGCGTGTGGGAAGGCCTGGCCGAGGACGCCCGCACCCCCGTGCATGACATGCGCATCCACGGCGACCGCGCCGGCGCCGAGTTGCATTTCAGCGCCTGGCAGCAGGGGGCCGGCGAGCTCGCCCACATCGTCGACGCGGCCGCGCTGGAGGACCAGCTCGATGCCGCGTTGCGCTTCGCGCCGCATGTGCAGCGCGTGACCGAGCCGGTCCCCGCCACGCTGCAGGCCCTGTGCGAAGGCCGCGACACCGGCGCCGCGCAGGAATTCGGCGTGCATTACGAGCGTCACGACTACGGCCACATGGGCGTCGCCACCCGGCTGGTCGCCAGCAAGCCGCACCAGGGGCAGGCCTGGCAGTGGTTCCGCTCGCCGGACGTGCTGGCGCTGCTGCCCTTCGACCGGCCTGAACCCGGCCACGGCTACGGCCTGGTCTGGTCGCTGCCCAAGGACGAGGCCCGCCGCCTGATGGCCGCCGGCCCGGCCGAATTCGAATCCGCCCTGCTCGAAGCCACCGGCGGTGCCGCCGGCACGCTCCAGCTCGCCGGCGAGCGTCAGGCCTGGCCGCTGCAGCTGTGCCGCGCCGACACGCTGTGCGGCCCCGGCTGGGTGCTGCTCGGCGACGCCGCCCACCTCGTCCACCCGCTGGCGGGGCAAGGCCTCAACCTCGGCCTGGCCGATGTCGAGGCGCTGGTCGACGTCATCGTCCGTCGCGAATCCTGGCGCAGCCTCGGCGACGAGAAGCTGCTGCGCCGCTACGCCCGCGCCCGCATCGCCCCGACCTGGGCGATGGGCGAGTTGACCGACGGCCTGCTGCGCGGTTTCGCCAGCCAGGCGCCGGTGCTGGCCCGGCTCCGCAATGAAGGCCTGCGCCTGGTCGACCGCGCCGGCCCGCTCAAGAAGTGGCTCACGGCGCGCGCGCTCGGCCATTGAACGGCCCGGCCGTTCTTCCTGGAAGTTTTCGAAAGTCCCCATGACCGCCACCTCGTCCTCCCTGTTCTCCCGCAAGACCGTCGCCCTGGTCGCCTCGCTGGCTGCGCTCGGCCTGTACGGCTGCTCCGCCCAGGCCAACGAGGACACCATCCGCAAGAACCTCGCGATGTCCCTGACCAAGGACATCAAGGTCGACGAGGTCCGTCCCAGCCCTGTCGCCGGGCTGTGGGAGGTCCGCATCGGCAGCGAGATCCGCTACACCGACGCCACCGGCCAGTACCTCATCGAGGGCGAGATCCTCGACCTGAAGAACCGCAAGAACGTCACCCAGGAACGCATCGACAAGATCACCGCGATCGATTTCGCGTCGCTGCCGCTCAAGGACGCGATCGTCTGGAAGAAGGGGGACGGCAAGCGCCGCATCGCCGTCTTCGCCGACCCGAACTGCGGCTACTGCAAGCGCTTCGAGAAGTCGCTGCAGGAGGTCGACAACGTCACCGTCTACACCTTCGTGATCCCCATCCTCGGCGGCGACTCGCCGGAGAAGTCGCGCACCATGTGGTGTGCCAAGGACAACACCGTCGCCTGGCGCAACTGGATGATCGACGGCGCGATGACGGGCCCGGCCGATCCGAAGTGCGACAGCTCGGCCATCCAGCGCAACCTGGCCCTGAGCCAGAAGATCCGCGTCAACGGCACGCCGGCCATCCTGTTCGAGAACGGCACCCGCGCCCCGGGCGCGCTCAGCCCGCAGCAGCTCGAGCAACGCTTCCAGGCGATCCAGGACGCGGACAAGTCCCAGAAGAAGTCCTGAGCCCGCCTCGACACCGACTGATCCCGCCTCGATCCCGACCGATCCCCCCGATTCCCATGAGCGACCGCACGCCCCATCACGCCGCCCCGGTGCACGCCGCCTCGGCCTCCGTCAACCCGATCGCCGCGCGACTGGGTTACGCCGGCCTGATCCCCTTCGTGCTCGGCGCGGTGCTGGTCTGGCTGGTGCGGGAGGACGCCCATCCCTATGTCACCGACGGGCTGTCGCGCTACGCGGCCATCGTCATCACCTTCCTGGGGGCGATCCACTGGGGCCTGGGCATGCGCCAGAGCATCCCGTCGCCGTCGCCCTTCATCTGGGGCATCGTGCCGGCGCTGCTGGCCTGGATCGCCTCGACGATGCCGCCCTACGCCGGCCTGGTGATCGAGGGCTTCCTGCTGATCGCCTGCTACGTCGCCGACCGCAAGCTGTACCCGTCGCTGGGCGCGTCGGCCTGGCTGACGCTGCGCTTCCGGCTGAGCGCCGTGGCGGCGCTCAGCTGCTTCATCGCCGCCCAGGGAACCTGAAGTCCCGAATCCGCACAGGCGTCGATCCGGGCGAACCCTGGACCGGCGCCTTGAACGAGAACCGCCCAAAAACGCGCCCCCGCGCACCACGCGCGGGCCAGCCTTGGTAGGCTGTTCCCCATGACCGCTCGCCCCACGATCCATTACCGCATCGCCGTCGCCGACCCGCAGGCGCACCGCTTCGAGGTCACGCTGACCGTGCCGGCCCCCGAGCCGCGCCAGGCCCTGAGCCTGCCGGTCTGGATCCCGGGCAGCTACCTGGTGCGGGAGTTCTCCCGTCACCTCGGCGCCGTCACGGCGCGTCAGGGCCAGCGCGAGGTGCTGGTCACGCAGACGGCGAAGAACCGCTGGGAATTCGACTGCGCCGGCCGCGGCGCGCTGGTGGTCAGCTACCCGGTCTACGCCTTCGACACCTCCGTGCGCGCCGCCTTCCTGGACGCGCAGCGCGGCTTCTTCAACGCCACCAGCCTGTGCCTGCGCGCGCACGGCAAGGACGAGCTGCCGCACCGCGTCGAGCTCACCGGCCTGCCGCAGGGCTGGGACGTCGCCACGGCGATGACGCCGGTCGAGGACGCGCCGCTGCAGTTCGAGGCCGCCGACTACGACGAGCTGGCCGATCACCCGTTCGAGCTGGGGCCGTTCTGGCGCGGCGAATTCGTCGCCGGCGGCGTGCCGCATGAATTCGTCGTGTCCGGCGCCTTGCCGATCTTCGACGGCGAGCGTCTGCTGCGCGACGCGCAGAAGATCTGCGAGACGCAGATCGCCTTCTGGCACTGCGGCAAGAGCAAGCCGCCGATGTCGCGCTACGTGTTCCTGCTGAACTGCACCGACGACGGCTACGGCGGCCTGGAGCACCGCGCCAGCACGGCGCTGATCGCGGCGCGTCGCGATCTGCCGCGCCTGGGCCAGGCCGAGACCAGCGACGGCTACGTCAAGCTGCTCGGGCTGATCAGCCACGAGTACTTCCACACCTGGAACGTCAAGCGGCTGCGGCCGGACGTGTTCGAGCGCTACGACTACGAGCAGGAGAACTACACCGAGCTGCTGTGGTTCTTCGAGGGCTTCACCTCGTACTACGACGACCTCTTCCTGGTCCGCGCCGGCCTGATCGACGAGGCCCGCTACCTGAAGCTGATCGCCAACACGCTCACGCAGGTGCTGGGCGCGCCGGGGCGCAAGCACCAGAGCGTGGCGCGGTCCAGCCTCGAGGCCTGGACCAAGTACTACCGCCAGGACGAGAACACGCCCAACGCGGTGGTCAGCTACTACGCCAAGGGATCGATGGTGGCGCTGGCGCTGGACCTGTCGCTGCGCGGCGCGGAGAAATGCGAGAAGCCGCAGTCGGTGGACGACCTGATGCGCGGCCTGTGGAAGGACACGGGCGGCGGTCCGGTCAGCGAGGCGAAGATCCTGCAGAAGCTCGTCGACATCGGCGGCGAGGCGGTCGCGCAGACGCTGTCGACCTGGGTGCACGGCACCGAGGACCTGCCGCTGCCCCAGCTGCTGGAACGCGTTGGCGTGCGCTGGTGCCTGGACAAGCCGACGCTGGCGCAGCGCCTGGGCCTGCGGGTGACGGAGAACGACGGCATCGTGACGGTCAAGAACGTGCTGCTCGACGGCGCCGGGCTGTCCGCGGGACTGAGCGCGGGCGACGAGATCGTCGCCTGCAACGGCTGGCGCGTGCGCAAGCTCGAGGACCTGCCGCTGACCCTGAACCACGTCGACCCGCAACGGCTCGAGCTGCTGGTGACGCGTGACCAGCGGATGCTGACGCTCGCGCTGACGCTGCCGACGCAGGACAGCGCCGCGCGGCCGGTCTGCCTGGGTCTGCTCGACAAGGCGCCCGCGCGTGCGCAAAGCCTGCGGCGCGCATGGCTGGGTGGCTGAGACGGCGGCTCGCCCTCGAGATCCGGCAGATCCAGGACGCCGGACGGGTGGTCGGCCGCGGGCTGTCCGCGACCGCAAGGGGTGCGGTGGCCGTCGCGACGCGCCTGGCCGATCCGCGCCGCTGGCGCGAGGCGGCGGCACGCGTGCGCCGTCACCACGTCGCGCTGGCGGGGCTCACGGGGGCGGTGATCGCCGCGCATCTCTGGCTGCTGAGCGGCGCCCGCGAACTCCACGACCAATGGATGCCCGACACGCCGGAACCGGAGCGGCTGCAGGCTGCCTTCGTCCGGGAACTCGCCCCGGCGCCACCCCCGGCGCCGTCGACCACGCCGCCGAAGGACGAACCACCGGGCACGCCGCAACGCCGCATCGAATCGATGCCGGCGCTCGGCGAGGGACCGGCGCCGCTGCCGCCCGATCCCGCCGCCAGCGAGCCGCCGCCTGAATTGCAGGCGCTGGCCATGCCACCGGCGTTGGCGGTGTCCGACGCGGTCGGCGAGTGGACGCCGGGCATCGAGTGGCCGCTGTCGACGGAACTCGACTACAAGCTCACCGGCGATTTCCGCGGCCCCATCTACGGCGATGCCCGCGTGCAATGGCTGCGCGAGGGATCGCACTACCAGGTCCACCTGGAAGCCTGGATCGGTCCGAAGATCGCGCCGTTGATGTCGCGCCGGATGAGCAGCGATGGCGACATCACGCCCCTGGGCCTGGCACCGAAGCGCTTCGACGAGATCACCGGCGGGCTCGCGGGCGGGAAGCGCCAGACGACGATGCTCTTCGATCTCGGCGGCGTGCGCTTGGCCGATGGTCGCCGCGAGCCGGTACCCGACGGCACGCAGGACGCGGCCAGCCAGTTCGTGCAGTTCACCTGGCTGTTCCTGACCGGCCGGCAGGCGGTGCAGGGCGACCTGCTGATCCAGCAGCCGCTGGCGCTGCCACGCAACGTGCATCTGTGGCGCTACAAGATCAGGGACCTGGAGGACGTCGCGACGCCGCTGGGGCCCATCCCGGCGTGGCACGTGGATTCCGACATGACCGACACGCGGGGCGACATGCAGGCGGAGTTCTGGCTGGCACCGTCGCTGCAGTACCTGCCCGTGCGGGTGCGGATCTGGCAGAACCGGCCGCAGGACCCGCACACCCACATCGACCTGGTGCTGAAGGCGCCGCCGAAGCAGGCGCAGGCCCCAGCGGTGCCGGGCGTGCCGGCCTCCGCCGCGAGCCCCTGAACGTCCCGAGGCCGCAGGCATCGCGGTCCAAGGGCGCCCCTATAGTTGCCGCCATTCCAGTTCAAGGAGACATCCCATGATCCCAGCCCTGACCGGCGTGACGTTCGAGAACATCCTGGTGGAGGTCGCCGGTGCCGGCGATCGCAAGACCGGCGTGATCCGGCTGAACCGCCCGAAGCAGCTGAACGCGCTGAGCGACCCGTTGATGGACGAGCTGGGCCGCGCGCTGCTGGCCTTCGACGCGGACGACGGCATCGGCTGCATCGTGCTGACCGGCAGCGAGCGCGCCTTCGCGGCGGGCGCGGACATCCCGACGATGGCGCCGCACACCTTCATGTCGGCGTTCAAGAGCGGGCTGATCTCCAAGAACTGGGAGACCATCCTGCAGGTGCGCAAGCCGGTGATCGGCGCGGTGGCAGGTTTTGCGCTGGGCGGGGGCTGCGAGCTGGCGATGATGTGCGACTTCCTGATCGCGGCGGACACGGCGCGGTTCGGCCAGCCGGAGATCAAGCTGGGCATCATTCCCGGCGCGGGCGGCACGCAGCGCCTGCCGCGCGCGGTCAGCAAGAGCAAGGCGATGGACATGCTGCTGACGGCCCGCATGATGGATGCGGCCGAGGCGGAACGCGCCGGGCTGGTGTCGCGGGTGGTGGCCGCGGAGCAGTTGATGCCCGAGGCACTGGCGGCGGCGGAGACGATCAACGGCTTCAGCGGCCCGTCGACGATGCTGATCAAGGAGCTGGTCAACCTGGCCTACCAGGGACCGCTGACCGACGGCGTCGCGATCGAGCGCCGCTACTTCCACGCGCTGTTCGGCTCCGACGACCAGCGCGAGGGCATGGACGCGTTCCTGGCGAAGCGGGCGCCGGTGTTCAAGCACAGCTGAGCCATTCGCCGCAGGAGCACTGGGGTGGCCCCTCTCCCGCGCCGCGGGAGAGGGTGGGGGTGAGGGCCAGCGGCCTCGGCAGTCCACCCCATTCCCGGCCCTGATTGAAACAATCCTTGACCCCGATCGGTGTACGCCGAGTTACCGCTTGGGGGATTGTTGACAATCCGTGAACGGATCTTTCCAGATTGCCTAGTGTTTCCCCTAGGCGGTGGCGCCTAGAGTTCAACCCATGGACGACGCGGAGTGCGGAGTCCGGTGCAACGAACCGCTAGGAGCCCGCCATGAACACCTTCATCAAGACCACCCTGATCGCCGCCGCCTTCCTGACCGCCGGCGCCACCTTCGCCGCCGAACCGGTCCAGAAGACCCGCGCCGAAGTCATCGCCGAGCTGCAAGCCGCCCGTGAATCCGGCGAACTGGCTGCGCTGACCTCCGAACAGGAAGGCGTCGGCTCGCTGGAGAACGGCATCAATTCGCCGACCTCGGCCCAGATCGCCGCCAAGAAGGCCGCCGTGAAGACCGCTGCCAAGAAGGGCGCGGCCACTGAAGGCAACTCGGCCAAGTAAGGCCGACGCTTCCCCCGAGACACTGCCGGACGCACCGGCCGGCCTGGGGGCCAGCAAGGAAAAAGGACACCCTCGGGTGTCCTTTTTGCGTTCGGGAGGCCTAGCGCGGGCACTCCACGGGGCAGGGGGCATCGCGTCCGCGAACCCCCAGCCCCATTCCGGCCCCAATTCGCAGCCGCTGACTCCACGTTGAATGGGGTCAGGTGGTGCGCGTGCGGTGCGCCTGGATCAGCTTTCGCGGCGCAGCGCGGGGAAGAGGATCACGTCGCGGATCGAGGGACTGTCGGTGATCAGCATCATCAGACGGTCGATGCCGATGCCGCAACCACCCGTCGGAGGCATGCCGTACTCCAGGGCACGGATGAAGTCGGCGTCGAAGAACATCGCCTCCTCGTCGCCCGCATCCTTGTTGGCGACCTGCGACTGGAAGCGCGCGGCCTGGTCCTCGGCATCGTTCAGCTCGGAGAAGCCGTTGGCATACTCGCGGCCGGTGATGAACAGCTCGAAACGCTCGGTGATGGTCGGATCTGCATCCGACGCGCGTGCCAGCGGCGAGACCTCCACCGGGTAGTCGACGATGAAGGTCGGCTCCCAGAGCTTCTCCTCGACCGCCGCCTCGAACATCCCGAACTGCAGCGCCGACAGGCCCCAGTGCTTCGGCGCTTCCTCGCCCAGTTCCTTGAGCTTGGCGCGCAGCACCTCGGCGTCATCGGCCTCGGCTTCCGTCACGCCCGCGTGCACGATCAGCGACTGGCGCACCGACAGGCGCGTGAACGGCTTCTCCAGGTCGACCGGCTTGCCCGCGTAGCTGACCTGGGCGCTGCCGGTGGCGGCGCGCGCGGCGTGGCGGATCACTTCCTCGGTGAAGCTCATGACCTCCTGGTGGGTCCAGTAGGCCGCGTAGAACTCCATCATCGTGAACTCGGGGTTGTGCCGGACGCTGATCCCCTCGTTGCGGAAGTTGCGGTTGATCTCGAAGACGCGTTCGAACCCGCCCACCACCAGGCGCTTCAGGTAGAGCTCCGGCGCGATGCGCAGGTACATCTCCTGGTCCAGCGCGTTGTGGTGCGTGATGAACGGCTTGGCGTTCGCACCACCCGGGATCGGGTGCAGCATCGGCGTCTCGACTTCCAGGAAGCCGTTCTCGACCATGTACGAGCGGATCGAGGACACGGCCTTGGAACGCGCCACGAAGCGCGCGCGGGCGTCGCCGTCGGTTATCAGGTCGACGTAGCGCTGGCGGTACTTCTGCTCCTGGTCGGCCAGGCCGTGGAACTTGCTCGGCAGCGGACGCAGGCTCTTGGTGAGCATGCGCAGGGTCGTGACCTTGACCGACAGCTCGCCGGTGCGGGTGCGGAAGAGCGTGCCCTCGGCACCCAGGATGTCACCCAGGTCGTAGTGCTTGAAGTCGTTGTAGACCTCCTCGCCCAGCGCATCCTTGGACAGGAAGAGCTGGATCGAGCCGGTCGCGTCGGCCAGCGAGGCGAAGCTGGCCTTGCCCATGATGCGCTTGAGCATCATGCGGCCGGCCACCGTCACCGTGACGGCCTGCGGCTCGAGCTCCTCGTTCGGGAGCTCGCCGTACTGCGTCTGCAGCGGCTGCGCGCGGTGCTGCGGTTTGAAGTCGTTGGGGAAGGCCGCGACCCCCTTGGCCTTGGCTTTTTCGCGGACGGCGGCGAGTTTCTCGCGGCGTTCGGCGATCAGCTTGTTCTCGTCTTGGGCGGGCGCCGGCGTGTCGTTGCCGGTCTGGGGGTCTTGGGGCTGGCTCATCGTGGGCTGCAAAAAGGCAGGGGGCGATTTTAGGCTCTTAAAATCGCGCCCCATGTCTCAGTTCCCCATCCTGGACCGCCCGGTCCGCGTCGCCCTGGTCGGTTGCGGCCGCATTTCCAAGAATCACGTCGACGCGTTGACCCGGCATCAGGGCCGCGCGGAGCTGGTCGCCGTCTGCGATACGCGCCCCGAGGCCGTCACGGCCGCGCTGGCCCAGACCGGCCTGCCCGCGGACCGCGGCTTCGCCTCGCTGGACGCGCTGCTGGCGGGCTCGGACGCCGACCTGATCGTGCTGTCCACGCCCAGCGGGCTGCATGCGCAGCAGGCCATCGCCTGCGCCCAGGCCGGCCGCCACGTGCTCAGCGAGAAGCCGATGGCGACCAAGTTCGAGGAAGGCCAGGCCATGGTCCGCGCCTGCCGCGACGCGGGCGTGAAGCTGTTCGTCGTGAAGCAGAACCGACTGAACGCGACCGTGCAGCTGGTCAAGAAGGCGCTGGACGAAGGCCGCTTCGGCCGGATCTTCATGAGCACGGTCAACGTGTTCTGGACCCGCCCGCAGAGCTATTACGACGCCGCCCGCTGGCGCGGCCGCTGGGACATGGACGGCGGCGCCTTCATGAACCAGGCCAGCCATTACGTCGACCTGCTGGACTGGCTGGTGGGACCGGTGGACAACGTCCACGCCTACACCGCCACCCTGGCCCGCGACATCGAGGCCGAGGACACCGGCGTGCTGGCCCTGCGCCTGCGCCACGGCGGCCTGGCCAGCATCAACGTGACGATGCTGACCTATCCGCAGAACCTGGAAGGCTCGATCACCATCCTGGGCGAGAAGGGCACGGTCAAGATCGGCGGCACCGCCGTCAACAAGATCGAGCACTGGACCTTCGACACGCCGCATCCCGACGACGAACTGGTGAAGAACGCCAGCTACGAGACGACCAGCGTCTACGGCTTCGGCCACGCCGCCTACTATGACAACGTCATCCAGACGCTGCGCGGCGAGGCGCAGGCGCAGGTGGACGGCTACGAGGGCCTGCGCTCGCTGGAGCTGCTGGTGGCCTGCTACCGCAGCGCGCGCGACGGCCAGCGCGTCGGCCTGCCGCTGGTGTTCTGACATGAGTTTCTGGCAGCACGCCTCGGCCGTCGTCGACGACGGCGCCCAGCTCGGCGCGGGCACCAAGGTCTGGCACTTCAGCCACGTGTGCGCGGGCGCGCGCGTCGGCGACGGCTGCTCGCTGGGGCAGGGCGTGTACGTCGGCAACGACGTGACGATCGGCCGCAACGTGAAGATCCAGAACAACGTGTCGGTCTACGACGCGGTGACGCTGGAGGACGACGTCTTCTGCGGCCCGTCGATGGTCTTCACCAATGTCTACAACCCGCGCTCGGCGGTGCCGCGCAAGAGCGAATACCGCCGCACGCTGGTGAAGCGCGGCGCGACGCTGGGCGCGAACTGCACCGTCGTCTGCGGCGCGACGATCGGCGAGTACGCCTTCGTCGGCGCCGGCGCCGTGGTCAAGGGCGATGTGAAGTCCTATGCGCTGATGGTCGGCGTGCCGGCCCGCCAGATCGGCTGGATGAGCCGCCACGGCGAGAAGCTCGATCTGCCGGTCGAGGGCCGGGGCCGCGCGACCTGCCCCGCCGGCGGCGATCTTTATGAACTCGACGGCCAGACGCTGACGCTGGTCAAGACCCAGGATCCCGCGCCATGAGCCTTCCCTTCATCGACCTCAAGGCCCAGTACGCCGCGCTGAAGACCACGATCGACGCGCGCATCCAACGCGTGCTGGACCACGGCCAGTACATCATGGGCCCGGAGGTCAAGGAGCTGGAGACGGCGCTGGCCGCCTACGTCGGCACGAAGCACTGCATCACCGTGGCCAGCGGCACCGAGGCGCTGCTGATCGCGCTGATGGCGCTGGACCTGCAGCCCGGCGACGAGGTCATCACGACGCCCTTCACCTTCGCCGCGACGGTCGAGACCATCGTGCTGCTGGGCGGCGTGCCGGTGCTGGTCGACATCGAGCCCGACAGCTGCAACCTCGACGCGACGCTGATCGAGGCGGCGATCACGCCGCGCACGAAGGCCATCATGCCGGTGAGCCTCTACGGCCAGGTCTGCGACATGGACGCGATCAATGCGATCGCCGCGAAGCACGGGAACATCCCCGTCATCGAGGACGCCGCGCAGAGCTTCGGCGCTTCCTACAAGGGCAGGAAGAGCTGCGGCCTGTCGACCTGGGGCGCGACCAGCTTCTTCCCGAGCAAGCCGCTGGGCTGCTACGGCGACGGCGGCGCGCTGTTCACCGACGACGACGCGCTGGCGCAGGCCGCGCGCGAGATCCGCGTGCACGGCCAGAGCCAGCGCTACACGCACACGCGGGTGGGCGTCGGCGGCCGCATGGACACGCTGCAGTGCGCGGTGGTGCTGGGCAAGCTGGAGCGCTTCGACTGGGAGATCGCGCAGCGCCTGGCCCTCGGCGAGCGCTACCAGCGCCTGATCGCCGGGCTGCCGCTGCAGCGCCTGGCGGTGCGCGAGGACCGCGATTGCGTGTGGGCACAGTTCACCGTGCAGGTCGACCGCCGCGACGCGGTGGCCGAGGCGCTGAAGCAGGCCGGCATCCCGACCGCGGTCCATTACCCGAAGCCGCTGCACCGCCAACCCGCCTATGAGCAGCGCTGCCGCGTCGCGACGCCGCTGCCGAACTCGGAAGCCGCCGCCCAGCGCGTGATGAGCCTGCCGATGAGCCCCGACCTGAGCGAGGCGCAGCAGGACCAGGTCGTCGCCGCGCTGCGGGCGGCGTTGACCTGACCGCCCCGATGCTGATCGGCTACACGCTGGATGCGGTGCGCGCCCGGATGCGCGCGCGGGTCGCGGCGTGGCTGGGACTGGACGTGGGCGTGCGCGCGCAGATCCACCCCGGCACGCGCGTGCGCTGCGGTGCGGGCAGCGCGCTGGGTGCGGGCTCGATCCTGTACCGCGACGTCCAGATCCTCGCCACGGGCGAGGGCCGCTTCACGATCGGCGCGCGCAGCCACATCGCCCCGGGCGGTTACCTGCTGGTGGGCGACCAGGCGCTGTCGATCGGCGACGACGTCGCCATCGGTCCCGGCCTGATGCTGTTCTGCGAGTCCAACGCCGTGACGGCCGACGGCCTGTTCCGCGACCACTACCGGCGCGGCGAGATCCGCATCGGCAGCAACGTGTTCATCGGCGCCCGCGTGACGGTGCTGCCGGGCAGCTTCATCGACGACGGCGTCGTCGTCGCGGCGCATGCGGTGGTGCGAGGCCACCTGCCCAGCGGCTGGGTCTACGGCGGCGTGCCGGCGCGGCCGCTCCACCGGATCGACGGGGCCCGTCCGCCGTCGACCGGCCCGTGAAGGGTCACGTCGCCGGCGCGCTGCGCTGGCGCGACCTGCCCGGCGCGCTCCGGCACTGGCTCCGCCGCGGCGAGGCCGGCGTCGAGGATTTCCGCGCCGCCTTCGCCCGTTCCCTCGGCCTCGATCCGGCAGAGGCCGGGGAGGTCCGCCTGTTCGGCACGGGGCGCGCGGCGCTGCACGCGTTCGTCGCATCGCTGGACCTGCCGATCGGCTCGGAGGTGCTGCTGCCGGGCTACACCTGCGTCGTCGTGCCCAACGTGTTCATGCACCTGGGACTCGCGGTGCGCTACGTCGACATCGCGCGGGACGACTTCAACCCGACGCCCGACGCCATCTCCAACGAGATTTCCACGGACACCCGGCTCGTCGTCGTGCCGCACAACTTCGGCCTCGTCACCGAGGGCCTGGACGCGCTGCGCGCGAAGCATCCGGACGTGGTGTTCGTCGAGGACGCCGCCCACGCCTGGGGCAGCACCGATGCGATCGGCCGCACGGTCGGCACCCTGGGGCACGCGGCGTTCTTCAGCTTCGAGTATTCGAAGCCGCTGACCACCGGCATCGGCGGCGCGCTGGTCATCCACGACGCCGCATTGCGCCAGCGCTTCGCGGCGCGCATGCCCGCGCTGCGGGCGCCAGCGACGTCGACCGTGGTCAAGCAGCTGCTGACCCTGTGCTGGCACCGCCTGACGATGAGCCTGCCGCGCCCGGCGCTGCAGGCGCTCACCGCGCTGCTGCGGGCGCCGTCGCGGATGCTGGGGGTCGTCGCGAAGACGCCGGACAGCGAGGTCGCCGGAGAGACGGCGCCCGACTACCGCGCCGGCCTGCATCCGCTGAGCGCGGCGGTGGGGTTGATGCAGGCGCGACGCTGTGACGAGGTCCACGCGCTGCGCCGCGCGCAGGCCCAGGACTACGACGCGCTGCTGGCGAATCTGCCGGGCTGGGAATGGCCCGTGCGCGCGCCCGGTGCCGTGCTCTTGCGCTATCCGCTGCTGCTGCCGGACGCCGCGACGCGCGACGCGGCGATCGCGGCGCTCGAGGACGTCGGCATCGTCGGCGGCACCTGGTTCGACGACGTCGTCCATCCGCGCGGCAGCCGGCGCTTCGGCTATACCGAAGGCGAGTGCCTGAACGGCGAGCGCGCCGCGCGCACCGTGCTCAACCTGCCGCTGGGACGGCATGCGCGGCTGCGCCCGTCGCAACGCGCCGACCTGCGCGCGATCGCGGAACGCCACGGGGGCAAGGTCCGATGACCGTCCGCCGCCGTTTCGCCCAGCTCGCCGGCGCGTCCATGTTCACGCAGGCGATCCCGATGCTGATCGCGCCGCTGCTGACGCGCTGGTATGGCGCGGAGGCGCTCGGCCACTGGGCGCTGTTCGTGGCGCTGGCCGCGAACCTCGCGACGATCGCCAACGCGCGCTACGAGTTCGCCATCGTCCTGCCCCGCCGCGACGGCGAGGCCGCGCTGGTGCTGCAGCTGGCGCTGTGGATCGCGCTCGGCATGGGCCTGCTCACGGCGGTCGGGGCCACGGGCTGGCACCTGGTGATGGCGCATCACGCGAAGCTCGGCGGGCGCTGGGTGGCGCTCGACCAGCTGGACCCCTGGCTGCTGATGCTCGCCCCGGTGGTCGCGCTGGCTGGCATGCAGCAGGCGCTGAGCCTGTGGAACAACCGCCAGGGCCGCATCGACGTGATCGCTCAGGCCCGCGTGCTGCAGCAGACCGTGATGGCCGCCGCCCAGGCCGCCGCCGCGCTGGGCGGCTTCGCCGGCGTCGCGGCGCTGGTGCTGTCGCAGAGCCTGGCCGCGCTGCTCGCGCCGCTGTGGCTGCTGCGGCGCGGGGCCCGCTGGCGCCGTGCGACACGGCTGGACCGGGCCGGCAAGACCTGGCACTGGCGCCATCTGCGGCGCCTGGCCTGGCGCTACAAGCAGTTCCCGTTGCTGAACAGCCCGCATGCCTTCGTCAACGCGGCGCAGGAAACCCTGGTGCTCGCGATGATCGCCGCCTGGGCCGACGCCGCGACGGCCGGCTACTACGCGCTGATGGTGCGTCTCGTGAAGGCGCCGGCGACGCTGGTCGGCGGCGCGCTGTCCGAGGCGCTGCTCGGCGAGCTCGCCCGCGACTGGCAGCGCGGCGTCGATCTCCGTCCGCGCCTGCTGCGCGGCATCCGGCTGCTGGCGATGGTCGCGCTGCCCTGCATGGTCGTGCTGATCGCGATCGGGCCGGCGCTGTTCGGCTGGTTGCTGGGCGACGACTGGGCCCGTGCCGGCGAGTATGGACGCTGGCTTGCCCCGTATGTCGCGGCGCATTTCATCGCGGCGCCGCTGACGGTCACGCCCATGGTCACCGGCCGCCAGCGCGGCGCGCTGGTCTTCAGCCTGGTCGGTAACGCGCTGTATGTGCTGCCGGTCGCGCTGGTGCTGAGTACCGGCGGTGCGCTGACGACGGCGCTGGCCGCCATCGCGGTGCTGCTGCCGGTCTATTTCGCGATCTATCTGGCGTGGCTGGTGCGCGGCTCCGCGCCGCGTCCTGCCCTGCACGGAGCCCCTGCATGAGACTGGTCCTGATCGGTGACGGCGAAAGTCCCCACCTCCTGAAATGGGCGCGCGCGCTGTCGCAGCAGCGCGAGCTCGAACTGTGGGCCGCGTCCACGCGCGGCTTCGCGCCGGAGTTCCAGTTCCTGATCCCCGAGGACCGCCGCCTCGCGCTGGACACCGATCCCGCGCACGCCGGCGGCAACATCGCGGTGCTGAAGCAGCTGCCGGCGCTCGGTGCCTGGCTCAAGCGGGTCGACGCCGATTGGCTGCATGCGCACTACCTGACCTCGCACGGCACGCTGGCCTGGGCCGCGCGCCGCGGTTGGAAGCTGCGCGCGAAGATCGCCGGCTCCGCCTGGGGCAGCGACATCCTCGTCACGCCGGACCAGGGCTGGGCCTACCGCTGGCTGACGACGAAGGTGCTGAAGGCCTGCGCGATCACGACCTCCGACTCCGAACACATGAGCGCCCGCATGCGCGAGCTGGGCGCGGCCGAGGTGATGACCTTCCCGTTCGGGCTGGAGCAACTGCCCAAGCAGAACGTCCGCAAGCAGCCCTGGCTCTTCTACGCCAACCGCGGGCTGGAGCCGATCTACCGGCCGCATCGCGTGATCGAGGTCTTCGCCGCGATCGCCGCGAAGCAGCCCGAGGCGCGACTGGTCGTCGCGAACGACGGCTCCCTGCGTGGCGCGATGGAAGCGCAGGTGGCGTCGCTCGGCCTGGCGGACCGCGTCGAGTTCGTCGGTCGCCTCGACGCGACCTCGCAGGGCCGCCGTTATGCGCCGGCCCGCTGGTTCCTCAGCCTGCCGCAGAGCGACTCGGTGTCCGTCTCCGTGCTGGAGGCGATGGCGCACGAGTGCCTGCCCATCCTGTCCGACCTGCCCGCCAACGACGAGGTACTGGGCACCGGGGGCATCGCCAGCATCGATGCGGCGATGCACCCGAACGCGAAGCTGCTGGGCCGTCACGGCCTGATCCTGAAGGACGGCGACGACCTCGCCACGCTGGCCGACCGGCTGCAGCTGATGGTCGGCCAGAGCGACGTCGCGGGCCATTCGGTCGACGCCGACCGCCTCGGCGCCGCCAACCGGGCCTGGGTCGCCGAACACGCGATGTTCGCCCCCGCCGTCAAGACTTTCATCGAGCGCCTGAAGCGCCTCTGAGCCTGTCCATTCCCCATGAAGCTGCTGCTGATCAACCACTACGCCGGCTCGCCGAAGCACGGCATGGAATTCCGCCCGTTCTACCTGGCCCGCGAGTGGGTCCGGACGGGCCACCAGGCGCTGATCCTGGGCGCGTCCTACTCGCATGTCCGCACCACCCAGCCCGAGCCCGGCATGGCGGCGATGAGCGGCGTGAACTACCTGTTCTACGACACGCCCGAGTACCAGGGCAACGGCACCGGCCGGGTCAAGAACATCTGGTCCTTCTGCCGCCAGGTCTGGAAGGACGCCGACATCCTGGCGCGCGAGTTCGCGCCGGACGTCGTGATCGCCTCCAGCACCTACCCGATGGACATCTGGGTCGCGCGCCGCGTCGCGAAGCTCGCCAAGGCCAAGCTGGTCTACGAGGTGCACGACCTCTGGCCGCTGTCGCCGATCGAACTGTCGGGCATGTCGAAGTGGCATCCGTTCGCGATGCTCTGCCAGAAGGCGGAGAACGACGCCTACCGCGATGCGGACGTCGTCGTGTCGATGCTGCCGAAGGTGCACCAGCACATGGCCGCGCACGGCCTCGACCTGAAGAAGCTGCACATCGTGCCCAACGGCATCACGCTGGACGAGTGGTCCGAGCACGGTGAGCCGCTGGACGCCACGATCCAGGCGCACCTGGACGCCGAGCGGGCGGCGGGGCGCACCGTCGTCGGCTACGCCGGCTCGATGGGCGAGCCCAACGCGCTGGACGTACTGCTGGATGCGGCGAAGCTGACCCGCGACTCGGCCCCGGCGTTGCGCTTCGTCCTCGTCGGCGGCGGCCATCTGCGGGAACGGCTCGAAGCGCGCGTGCGCGACGAGGGCCTGACGAACGTCGCGATGTTCCCCGCGATCCCGAAGGCGCAGATCCCGTCGCTGCTGAAGGGTTTCGACATCGCCTACATCGGCTGGCAGCGCACGCCGATCTACCGTTTCGGCATCGCGCCCAACAAGCTGATGGACTACATGATGGCGCAGCGGCCGGTGCTGCATTCGGTCGAGGCGGGCAACGACCCGGTGGCCGAGGCCGGTGCCGGGCTGACGGTGCCGCCGCAGGATGCGAAGGCGGTCGCGGAGGGCCTGCTCAAGCTCGCCGCCGTCCCGGCCGAGGAGCGCGCCGCCATGGGCCGTCGCGGCCGCGAGTTCGTGCTGGCGAATCACACCTATCCTGTCCTGGCGCAGCGTTTCATCGACGCGGTGTCCTGAAACGTCCTTCCCCTGTCTTTCTCCCCCGTCCCTGCAGTCCCGATCAACGCAGTCTTCACCGCGGCTCCGGCCGACGACGACATGACCCAGGACCGAGAACTCCAGGCCATCGCCCAGCGTTACGCCCGCCGCGACCAGCGGCTGGCCGGGCTGGAGCGCTACAGCCTGCTGCGCCCGGAGGTCTGGCAGATGCTGCACGAGCGCCAGGCGGCGATGCTGCGGCTGCTGGCGGCGCACCGCGCGTCGCTGGCGGACCCCGCCGCGCCGTTGAGCGGCTGGCGCATGGCCGAGGTCGGCTGTGGCGCGGGCGGCAACCTGATGGACATGCTCCGGCTGGGCCTGCTGCCGCAGCACCTGACCGGCATCGAACTGCTGCCCGAGCGCCTGGAGGCCGCGCGTGGCGCGCTGCCGCAGCAGGTGCGGCTGCTGGCCGGCGACGCGTCGCAGGCGGACGTCGAGCCCGGCAGCCAGGACCTGGTGCTGCAGTCGACGGTGTTCTCGTCGATCCTGGACGACGGCCTGCAACGCCGGCTGGCCGACGCGATGTGGCGCTGGCTGACGCCGGGCGGGGCGGTGCTCTGGTACGACTTCATCGTCGACAATCCGCGCAATCCCGATGTCCGGGGCGTGCCGCTGAGACGCGTGCGCGCGCTGTTCCCCGAGGGCCGGATGGCGGTGCGCCGCGTCACGCTGGCCCCGCCGATCGCGCGCGCCGCCTGTCGCGTGCACCCCGGCGCCTACCGCGTCCTCAACACGATCCCCTTCCTGCGCAGCCACGTGCTGGCGCTGATCACCAAGACACCATGAGCACCACCGATCCGAAGTCCGAGGCCAAGCTGCCGTTCCTCCCCTTCGCGCTGCCCGAGCTGGGCGACGAGGAGATCGCCGAGGTCGTCGACACGCTCAAGAGCGGCTGGATCACGACCGGCCCCAAGGCCCGCCGCTTCGAGCAGGCCTTCGCCGAGTTCCTGGCCGAGCCGCAGATCGAGTGCATCGCGGTGAACTCCGCCACCGCCGGCCTGCACCTGGCGCTGGAGGCCCTGGGCATCGGCCCCGGCGACGAGGTGATCACGACGACGCATACCTTCACCGCGACGGCGGAAGTGGTGCGCTACCTGGGCGCCGACGTGAAGCTGGTCGACATCGACCCGGCGACGATGAACATCGCGATCGACCAGATCGAGGCCGCGATCACGCCGCGCACGAAGGCGATCATCCCGGTGCACTACGCCGGGCTGGCGGTGGACATGCTGACGCTGCTGGACATCGCCCGCAAGCACGGCCTGAAGGTCGTCGAGGACGCCGCGCACGCGCTGCCGACGACGCTGGAGAAGGAACTGATCGGCACGATGGGCAGCAACGCCACCGTGTTCAGCTTCTACGCCAACAAGACGATGACGACGGGCGAGGGCGGCATGCTCGTCACGCGCGATCCCGAGCTGGCCAAGCGCGCCCGCGTGATGCGGCTGCACGGCATCAACCGCGACGCGTTCGACCGCTTCACCGCGAAGGTGCCGAGCTGGTACTACGAGATCGTGGCGCCCGGCTTCAAGTACAACCTGACCGACATCGCCGCGGCGCTGGGGCTGCACCAGCTCAAGCGGCTGCCGGCCTTCCAGAAGCGGCGCGAGCAGATCGCCGCGCGCTACTTCGAGGCGCTCGCGGACCTGCCGCTGATCCTGCCGCCCAAGGCGCCCAACGAGGACGTGCACAGCTGGCACCTCTACGTGCTGCGCCTGTCCGATGCGGCCGTGGCGGCCGGCGTGTCGCGCGACCTGTTCATCGAGCGCATGTTCGAGCAGGGCATCGGCTGTAGCGTCCACTACGTGCCGCTGCACCAGCATCCGTACTGGCAGGAACTCTACGGCCTGACGCCGGAGATGTTCCCCGAGTCGCAGAAGGCCTACGAGCGCACGGTGACGATCCCGCTGTACACGGCGATGACCGACGACCAGGTCGAGCGCGTGATCGCCGCGGTGCGCCGCAGTCTGGGCTTCTGAGCGCGAGATGGCCAAGCGGCTCTTCGACATCGTCTGCGCGGGGCTCGGGCTGCTGCTGCTGAGCCCGCTGCTGCTGGCGGTGGCGGTGTGGATCAAGCTGGATTCGCGCGGGCCGGTGATGTTCCGGCAGGAGCGGGTGGGGCGTTTCGGCCGGACCTTCCGCATCCACAAGTTCCGGACGATGCGCGTGGACGCCCCCCGTCTCGGTCCGCAGATCACCATCGGCGACGACGCGCGCATCACGCGCAGCGGCCGCTGGCTGCGCGCGAGCAAGGTCGACGAGCTGCCCCAGCTGTGGGACGTGCTGCGCGGCGCGATGAGCCTGGTGGGCCCGCGGCCCGAGGTGCCGCGCTACGTGGCGATGTACCCGGCGGAACTGCGCGAGCTGGTGCTGTCGGTGCGGCCGGGCATCACCGATCCGGCGTCGCTGAGCTTCCGCAACGAGAGCGAACTGCTGGCGCGGGCCGAGGATCCGGAGCGCGAGTACGTCGAGGTCGTCATGCCGATGAAGCTGGGGCTGGCCGCCGACTACGTGCGCAACGCCAGCCTGGGCGGTGACATCCGGCTGATCCTGGCGACGCTGGGCGCGATCAGGGCTTGAGAGAACAAGAGAACACGATGAACTGGTTGTCCCTGGACGCATTCCTGACGCGCATCCGCCCGTACCGCGAGGCGGCGGCGCTCGCGCTGGACATGGCGGCGGTGGCGCTCGCGTGGCAGGCGACCTATCTGTTCCGTCTCGGTTTCGAGCGCTGGTTCGAGGCCCGGCCCGACTACGACCACTGGGTGATGCTGGGCATCGTGGCGCTGTACGGGCTGCTGCTGAAGGCGTTCCAGGTGCCCAAGGGGATGTGGCGCTTCAGCGGCTTCGGCGAGGTCAAGCGGCTGGCGGCGGTCTGCGTCGCCGCCGGCCTGATCGCGGCCGTGGCGGTGCTGATGGCGCAGCTGACCAAGGTCCCGCGCGCCGTGCTGGCGCTGCACCCGGTGTTCACGCTGATGGTGCTGGCGATGATGCGCATGGGCTACCGCATGCTGTACGAGCACATGCGCAGCCGCATCAGCGGCAGCGCGCTGGAGCAGCGCCGCGCGCTGGTGATGGGTGCGGGCGACGCCGGCCGACTGCTGGTGGCGGGGATCCAGCACCAGCAGGGCTGGGTGGTTGTCGGCTACCTGGACGATGCGCCGGAGAAACGCGGCGCGCGCGTGGCCGGCGTGCCGGTGATCGGCACGCTGCAGGACGCGACGCGGCAGGCGGACCTGCACGGCATCACGCACGTGATCGTGGCGATGCCGGCGGCGACGACGCCGGAGCGGCGCCGCGCGCTGGATCTGGCGGGCAAGACCGGCCTGGCGGTGCTGACGGTGCCGAGCAGCCAGGAGCTGCTGGCGGGGCGCGCGGTGAACCAGGTGCGCGACATCGAGCCGGAGGACCTGCTGGGGCGCGAGCCGGTGGAGCTCGACGAAGGCGGCATCAGCGAATGCATCGGCGGCAAGGTGGTGCTGATCACCGGCGCGGGCGGGTCGATCGGCTCGGAGCTGTGCCGCCAGGTGGCGCGCTACGGGCCGTCGAGGATCGTGCTGTACGAGCTGAGCGAGTTCGCGCTGTACCGGATCGAGCAGGAGCTGTCGGAGAAGTTCCCTCACATCCCGCTGGTGCGGCTGATCGGGGATGTGAAGGATCTGGAGCACCTGCGGTTCACGTTCGGGAAGTACCGGCCGCAGATCGTCTTCCATGCGGCGGCTTACAAGCATGTGCCGCTGATGGAGGAGGAGAACGCCTGGGCGGCGCTGCGGAACAACACGCTGGGGACGTATCAGGCGTCCCTGGCGGCGGCGGAGTCCGGCGCGGAGCGCTTCGTGCTGATCTCGACGGACAAGGCGGTGAATCCGACCAACGTGATGGGCGCGACGAAGCGGGCGGCAGAGCTGGTCATCAGCCACATGGCCGGGCAGGGGCATGCGACGAAGTTCATGGCGGTGCGGTTCGGGAATGTGCTCGGCTCGAGCGGCAGCGTGATCCCGAAGTTCAAGGAGCAGATCGCCAGGGGCGGGCCGGTGACGGTCACGCACCCGGACATCATCCGCTACTTCATGACGATCCCCGAGGCGGCCCGGCTGGTGCTGCAGGCCGGCGCGATCGGCGAGAGCGGGCAGGTGCTGGTGCTGGACATGGGCGATCCGGTGAAGATCGTCGATCTGGCCAGGACGATGATCCGGATGGCGGGGCGCTCGGAGCAGGAGATCGGGATCCGGTTCACCGGGCTCAGGCCGGGTGAGAAGCTCTATGAGGAGCTGATCGCGGACTCGGACAGGACGGTGCCGACGCGCATCGCGCGGGTGAGGATCGCCAAGCTGGGGCAGGTGGGGGCCGATGGCGGGCTCATCGACTGGGTCACCGGTTCTGTCGATCAGGCGCAGTCCGCGCGGGACATCGTGGTGGCGGGCCTCAAGCGCTGGGTCGTCGAGTACGGCGCACCTGGCGCCGCGCGCGAGGCGGGTACCGCGGCACCGGGAGGCGGCGATCGAGTCGCGTCCGTGGCGGCGCGAGCGCCCGACGAGGCTGCGGGATGAGGCGTGCGTTGGCGATGGTGATCGCCCTGACGGGGTTCGGGTTCATTGCGGCGATCGGGCTGGCCGCGACGGCCGGCGGGCGCCAATGGCTGCACCGTGCCGACGCGGCACTGCTCGGCGAACGCGCGATGGACACGATGGCGCGATTGCGCACGGACGAGGACTGGTCCATGGCCGCGGCGTTGCGGCCGGATCAGGACTACGCCTGGCTCCAGGCCGGTGGTGCGCCGCCGGTGCGCATCGCCCATGCACTGGGGGAGTCGGGATCGGCCACGGCCAACACGCTGGCCGCGGCGCGCCGCGCGTACGCGGCCGGCTTCCGGGTGCTGGAGGTCGATCTCGTCGACGAGGCGGGCGTGCTGCGCTGCCAGCATGACCCGGGGCCGCAGGGAGACCTGGTGCAAGACGGCTGCACCTTCGAGACCCTCATGGCCGAGCTGCCGCCGGACGCCTGGGTCGTGCTCGACATCAAGACGGATTTCGAGGTCGTGGGCCGCCGCATCGTTGATCGCGTGACGGACACCGCCTATGCGAAGCGCGTCGTGTTCCAGCTGTATCGCCCCGGGGACTTCGCGCTGTTCAATCGCTGGCAAGCGCAGGCGTCGCTGCCAGGGCCGATATTGACGGCGTATCTCGCGCATCGCCGCATCGATCACGTGGCCGCGGAGGCCGGAAGGATCGGGGTCCGCGCGTTCACACTGCCGATGGACAGGATGCCGGCGCTGACGGCTCGGCCCGCCGGCGCGGCCGTGCTGGTGCATCCCGTTCACAATTGCGCGGCCTGGGCGGACGCGAGACGTTTCGCCGATGGTGCCTACCTGCTGTCGTCGCTGCATTGCGGCGCGCCGTCCTCATTGGGGTCTCGATGAGTTCCATTTTTCACAGCCGTCGGGCGATCGGGGCGCGCCCCGCGGCGCGTGCGGTCCCGCGGGGATGGCTGGTCGTCCGTTTCGTCTGCATCGTCGTGGCGTTGCATGCACCGTCGTGGCTGAGCGTCTGGATCTTCCAGACACCCTTGGCCGAGGAGCGGCCGCTGTTCAACCTCGACCTGCTGGTCGCTGCGGCGCTGGCCTGTGTGTCGACGCTGGCGGGCGGTGTCGCGCTGGTCCTGGCCTGGTCGGCGGACATCATCCGGGCCGCGGCCAAGAACTACCACTTCATGTCGACCTTCGACTTCGTCGATGCGGCGCGTTTCGTCGACATGCTCAACCTGCGGACCTTCCTGTCCCCGTCGCTGCTGGGCGCGGTGACGGGCTTCGCGATCTGTCTCTGGCTGACGCTGCGTCTGACACGTCGTTCGCGCACGCTCGCCTTGCCATTGCTGGGCCTGGCCCTGCTGGCTGCGGGGGCGACGCCGCCAACGGATCCTTCCATATTTTTGGCCTGGACAAGGACAGCCGAATCGTCAACATGAACTTCGCCGGGAGTCCGGCATGGAACGTGTGGCGTGCGGAACGGCAGAGTCTGTCGGTGTCCGGGCCGCCGTCGCCGATGCGCGATCCGGCCACTTTCCAGGCGCTGCAGGCATGGCAGTCGGCGCATCCTGGACAGAGCTCGATGCTGGTGCTGGTCGAATCGATGGGCCTGCCGCGCGATCCTGCGCTCCGCGACTGGATGGCGCAGCGCCTGGCGACGCCACGTCTGGCGGCCCGGTGGTCGATCCAGATCGCGGATGAGGAGTTTGTCGGCTCGACGACGTCGGGGGAACTGCGCACGCTGTGCGGCCTGCAAGGCCACTACACCCGGTTGAGCAACGACATCGCCGCCGGCTGTCTGCCGCGGCGCCTCGCGGACCAGGGTGTGACCAGCACCGGCATCCATGGTTTCGGCCTGCGGATGTTCGATCGCAGCGAATGGTGGCCACGCGCCGGCCTGCAACCCTGGCGGTGGGCCGAGCGCGACCCGTCTGTGCCGATGAACTGCAACCAGGCCTTCCCCGGTGTCTGCGACAGCGCGGTGCTGGGGAAGCCGTGAAGCAGGCGCAGACGCCCGGGCGTTTCGTGTATGCCCTGACGCTGGACACCCACCTGCCTCTGGACCTTCGTCACGCGGCACCGCTGCCAGCAGCGCTACAGACCGCTTGTGCGGCGTCATCGACACCGGAGCAGGCCTGCCGGATGGTGCACGAGCTGGGAGAGGTGCTGGCGCGTCTGGAATCGACACTGGCGGCATCGCAGGCGACGCCGTTCCTCGTCGTCGTCGGCGATCACATGCCGCCCTTCAGCGAGACCGTCAACCGCGAGTCGTTCTCGGCACATCGGGTGCCGATGTTCGTGATGACGCCCCGCTGAGGGGCGGAACAGCGGGCCGGTCCGGGCCGTCCGTCAGCGTCGACCCTCGTAGATCGCGGTGATCCTGTCCATGCGGTCGGACAGCCTGTAGTGCCTCAGCACCTTGGCCCGCGCCTGCGCGGAGAAGCGCGAACGCAGGGCGTGGTCGTCGACGAGATCGATCAACGCCGAAGCCAGCGCCTGGTCGTCGTCCAGTGGGAACAGTCGCCCGTCGCTGCCGTCCTGCACGAGATGGTGGTTGCCGGGAATGTCGCTGGCGAGGACGGGCACGCCGGAAGACATCGCCTCGAGGATCGCCAGTGGCATGCCTTCCCATCGCGACGGCAGCACCATCAGGTCCAGCGCTTTCAGGAGCGCGGGCACGTCGCTGCGCCAGCCCAGGATGCGGATGCGGTCCGCGTGGCCGGAAGCGAGGATGGCCGCATCGAGTTCGGCGCGGTACTCGCCGTCGCCGATCATGAAGAAGCTGACCTTGCCGCGTTGCGCCGCGACCCGGATCGCGGCACGCACGAAGCATTGCGGATTCTTCTGGAGCCACAGCCGGCCGACCATGCCGACGAGGACGTGGTCGTCCGAGTCGATGCCGAACGCCGATCGGCGGAGCGCGCGACGTGACTCGGGCGCGGCGGGCGCGTACGTGTCGACATCCACGCCGTTGGGCAGCAGTGCCAGGCGGGCGTCGGGGACGCCGAGCAGGTCTCGGGCGATGGCGGCGTCGGTGTCGTTGAGCACGATCATCCGGTCGGTGGCCTTGCCCGCGCGCCGTTCCAGGAACTTGAAGATGGCCTTGATGGCGGGACGTGACTCGGCCGGGAAGGCGTAGCCGTGCACCGTGTGGACGATGGTCGGGACGCCGGCGGCCTTGGCGGCGAGGCGCCCCAGGATGCCGGTCTTGGAGGAATGCGTGTGGACGATGTCGGGACGCTCCGCACGGAAGAAGTCCCTCAAGGCGACGTAGGCCTGGACGTCCCGCTTGGGCGAGATGGCGCGCTCGAGTTCCGGGACCAGGTGCACGCGCACGCCGATCTGGCGGAGCTGTTCGGTGAACTCGCCCTCGCACTTGCAGACGGCGATGCGTTCATAGCGCGCCGGGTCCAGGTGGGACAGTTCATCGAGGGACACCTTCTGCACGCCGCTCATCAGCGGCAGCAGTTGCAGGTGGACGATCTTCTTGCGAGAGGTCATGAAGGCCGGATCCGGATGGGTCAGGCGCGCGCCTGGCGCGGTTGCATCACGCCGAGGTCGGACAGCGTGCGGACGAGGCTCAGCGCGGCGTTGTGCCAGGTGAAGGTCTCGGCGCGGACGCCGCCGGCCCGGCGCAGGTCCTCCAGCCAGGCGTCGTCATGCAGGGCGCGTCGCATCGACGCACGGATGTCGGCCACGTCGTAGGGATCGAAGAACGCGGCGCCGTTGCCGCAGATCTCGGGAATCGACGCGGCGCGCGCGGCCAGGACGGGGCAGTCGCAGAACATCGCTTCGACCGGGGGCAGCCCGAAGCCTTCGTAGATGGACGGGAACACATAGACGCGGGCGTGGCTGTAGAGCGCCTTGATCTCGTCGTCGGTCAGACGTCCGGCGCGGACGATGCGCGGATCCTCCCGGGCCGCATCGGAGCTGTCGGCGAACACGGTGGCATTGCTGCCCCCCACCACGACCAGGCGTGCAGCCGGGTCCTCGAGGCCGGCGAAGGCTTCGATGAGGCGGGAGAAGTTCTTGTTGGGATTGGCGCTGCCGACGGCCAGGAAGTAACGGCCGGCGTCGACGCCGAGCTTGCCGAGCACCGCGGGATCGGCCGGCTGGCGTCGCATGTGGTCCGCGCCGCAGTGGACGACGGCGACCTTGTCCGCGTCGATGCCCAGATGGTGGACGAGCCGTCCCCTGGAGAACTCCGACACCGTGAGGACGCGCCGGCTCAGCCGCCCCTGCGCGTTGAACAGCAGCCGGTACCAGCGCACGAAGTTGGCGCTGAACGAGGACGGCACGTCGAAGACGGCGGTGTCATGGAAGGTGCAGACCTGCCCGAACTTGACCAGCGGCGTGCTGCCGGCCAGGTTGATCAGCATCGCGCCGCGCGCGGCCCAGGGCAGGCGGACCTGCTCCCAGACGTGCAGGTTGCCGGACGGGATCTCGCGGATCTGGATGTGGCGCAGTGCCGGCAACGGCTGGATGCGCGTCGAGGGCACCAGCAGCACCACGGGGCCGGGGGCGGTCCACGCGCCGTCGGCCAGCAGCGCATCGAAGGCCTGCAGCAGCTCGATCGCGTAGCGTTGGACGCCGGTCAGGGATTGGGCGAGGAACTTGCCGTTGATGAAGATCATTCGGGGATATCAAGCGATGGTTGCAGACGCCTGCAACCCGGGGTGTTGTCGGACGGCGCGCCTTCCCTTTTTCAGCAGGGGTGGGGGCGGCGATCTGCCGGACAGTGCGATCGCGATGATCACGGCCGCGGCAGGATTGAAGAACATGTAGGAACTGATGGACTGGACCAGCAGGCCGACGAGCGCAATGCGGATCCAGCGCGAGGGCGTGGATGACAGCGCGTAATGGAAGACCCAGAAGTAGGCGAGCAGGTACAGGATGCCGCCGTAGGCCAGGAACATGGCGGGGTCGTTGTTGGGATACCAGTCCAACTGTGGCGCAGGGAAGCTGGCCAAGTCGTAGAGGTTCATGAAATAACCGTACAGACCGGGACCGACGCCGAACGGATGGTCCAACCACATGTTGATGCAGATGCCCAGGGCATTGACGCGTTCCGACGCCGAGCGCTGGAACGACAACAGGGTCAGCAGTTCGTCCAGGTTGGCCCAGACGACGATGCACAGCACCGTGAACAGCAGCGCGTACAGGGGCGTGACGAATCGGCGCAGCCGATGCGGGTAACCGATCAGCAGCGCTACGGCGGACGCGACGATCGCCCCCGCGCTGAAGGTATGACCCAGCACGACGAGTCCGAGCAACGGCCAGCGATTGCGGGCGAACACGCGAAGGCAGCAGACCACCATCAGGCTGGTGCCGTAGCCGAGCGGCTCGAATTCGAAGCCCATCAGGCGCAGATACCCGGAGTCGTAGACGCCGCTGAACGGGCCGAGGCCCGCGCGTTCAAAGTACGGCAGGTCGAAATAGACGCCCGAGTACATCCGGAGCATCTGCAGGAGTCCCGGCAGCAGCGTCAGCAGGTAGCACCAATCCAGCGTCCTGCGCATCAGGGCGTCGGACGCGGTCCGGAAGAAGTGGGTCAAGCCTGTCACCACCAGCAGGTAGGCCAGGGTGCGCACCACGGTCATCAGCACGGAGGCCTCTGGGGAGGAATACAGCCCCTTGTCGCTGGTAATGGTGTTGTCGCCGGTGCCCAGCGTGAACATCGCGGGCAGGCAAGCCAGGAGCGTCGCCAGCAGGAAGAAGCCGTAGCACCTGAAGATGCGCTGGAGCGTCCGGGGCGAGGTCATCGCACTGGCCAGGCTGATCAGCGCCAGCACCTCGGTGAACTTGAACGGTCCGACGCGCGGGAAGGTCCAGGACAGCAGCGCGACGCTGGGCGCCATCGCTGGCGCACGGTCGATGCCGTGGGGACGCTTGGGAGCAGGAGCGTTCATGTGTGCAGCGGGAGCGTGGGGCTCGATTGTGCGTCGGTCACCTCGGTGGCGGCATTCAGACCCATGGCCGCGACGATCCGGTTCGCGCAGACCTGCCAGGAGAACTGGCCATGGTCGTCGGCCACCATCGACCGGTCGGCTGTGGCCAGCAGGCGTGCCAGTCCGGCGGCGACATCGGCGGGGGAGCCTGAAAATCCATGAGATGGACGCCATCGATGGCGTCCGCGAGCTCGCGGAACACGGGAATGTCATTCGCGATCACCGCGCAGTGCCCCACGGCCTCCAGGATCGGCAGGCCGAATCCCTCATACAGGCTGGGGAAGATCAGGTAGTCGGCGGCATCGTAGAGCGCGCGCAAGGCCTCGTCCGAAATGCGCTGGTGGATGCGGATGCGAGGATGCTGACGGATCTTCGTCCAGACGGCGTCCCCGAGCACGTCGCCCCAGGCGTCGCCACTGACGAGGTCGAGCGTCAAGCGCGTGTCATGCTCGGCGGCGATGAGGAAGGCCTGAAGGAAACGCGGAACATTCTTGCGAGGCTCCATGGAGCCGACCACGAGCAGCGAGAGGCTGCCCGGCGCCGGGGGCACGGCACGCGCCGTGTCTGCGCCGCCCAGGTCAGGCGTGCGTCCGGGATAGCACACCGTCGCTCGCGCGGGCGTGATTCCCAATTCCGACACCATGTCGTCGCGGGTCGTCCGGGATACACAGAATTGGTGATTGGCCCGGCGGATCGAACGAGGTGCGAAGAAACCGGTGAGCAGCCGGTTCGTGCGCGCCATGGTGTCGGGGAACAGTTCGAACACGAGGTCGTGGACGATGACGCCCTGTTCAAGCCCCCCGGTGCGCCAGAGTGGCAGGACGTGCTGCGTGCCGAGAAAGTGGGTCGCGCCGAGCCTGCGGGCCAGTGCGGGCACGCGCAAGGTCATCCACAGCGTGCCGGGCAGGCGGGAGGACGCATGCGTGTCGTGCAGGCATCGGATCCCGGCGGGTAGCGCGGCGTTGCTCAGGATGGGCTTGTTGGAGATCAGCGTCGTCTGGAAGGCGCCGGTTGCGGGCCACGTCGCGATCAGCTGTTCGACGAATCGCGTGATGCCGTTGCGCGCGCCGTTGAGCGGGCGCGCGTCCACCAGCAGGTGGAGTTTGGACGGGACGGGACGCTTCACCATGGGCTCGCTCAGCCGTGCTTGTCGAGGAGGAAACGGTGATGCTCGAAGCGGCCCAGCCAGGCGGCGAGCTTCACCAGCTGCGCATAGCGGCGCACGCCGACGACCTTGAGCAGCAGGCGCATGGCGCGTTCGACGGTGCGGATCTTCCCTGCCATGTCGCCCACCGTGGCCTTCGAATAGTTCGCCTTCGCGGCGGGGCTGCGGTCGAGCAGTCCGGCCGACGCGAGCGCTGCGTAGAAGGTGCCGCCGGCCGAGAAAGGTGTCGCGATGGCAGCCTCCTTGATGCGTACCCGGTACAGGCGGCGGTGTGGCTGCGTGATGGGCGTGCCATCGTCAAATGCGGCAAATGCGTAGGGCACGGCCAGCAGCCGCTCGTAGCCGTTGGCATGGACCGCCTCGCGGTACTGCTGGGCGAAGGCGAGCAGGGTGGGCGTGGTATAGCTGCCCTGATGGTGGGCGGGCGTGTGCTTGGTGAGCGAATTCCCCCGGAACTCGAAGCCGGAGAAGTGGAAGAAGATCAAGGGATCCCGGCCTGCGAAATAGGTCTCGTCGCGTTTCTCGATCGGACGCTCGCCGAGGTTCCAGTGGGCGGCGTTCACGCCGTAGTGACGCACGACCTGCAGTTCATCCTGGAAGAAGACCGGCGCGTAGTCCATCCACTTCTGGTCGGTATGCAGGCCGTCGACATGATCGGCAAAGCAGTAGTCGCGCAGACGGGCGTCCCACCAGTCGAGGATGCGGGCGGTGGCGCCGGTGCGGCGGATCGCGCAGAAGCCGAGGTTGAAGATGCCTTCCCAGAGGTGGCGGAACTCCGGATAGGGATGGTCGTCGGCCAGGCGGCAGTCGATCAGGTGAGGGGCCAGGTACAGCGTCTTGTCCGGCGTGCCCGCAGTGATCGGATCGAGCCGCTGGTACAGGTGGGTGTCCGGGTCCATGTAGTAGACGAGGTCCACCGACGGGTCGGCAAACAGGGTCTTGAACATCAGCGGCTTAATCGCCGTGCAGTACTCGGTGATGTTGTACTTGAACGCGAGGTCGTCGAGCTGCTCGCGCGGCAGGAGGTCCGGCGCGGACACCAGGCGATGTCCTCGATGCGGAGAGGCCGGGAGGAGACCGTCCAGTTGGTCGAGACCGTCCGCGACGCAGACCGTGAAGTCCGCTTCAGGATGGTGGCGCGCGATGGAATCGCCGAGGGTCAGCGCCAGGCTGAGATAGTTCCTGGCGGTGATCGTGAAGATATGGATCATGGCGTGGTCGACGTCGCGGGGCGGTCGCCGGGGGACAGTGTCTTGAGGGGGCGGGCGGGGACACCGCCGACGATGGTGTAGGGGGACGTCGCGCGTCACCACGGCATTGGCGCCGACGATGGCGTGGCGGCCAACGCGTACGCCGGGCAGGATGCAGGCGCCTTCACCGATCCAGGCGCCGTCCTCGATGACCACGGGGCCCTTCGAGAACACCTTGCGCGCGGACGGCGGTGTATCGATGTCGTGATAGTCCGGCGCGCCGTGGCTGTGGTCGGAGATGTAGACACGGCTGGCCAGCAGGACGTCGTTGCCGATCGTGACCCTGTCGACGCAGCCGATGTGGCAGTCGTAGTTGATGCTGACGCGATCACCGATGGTGATGCGGGGGGTGAAACGCTTGTCCAGATGACGGTCGAAGGCTTCGATGCGCAGGCCGGGGAAGGCGTCGAAGTCGGCGCCGATGTGGATGAAGCGGCCGCCGTAGATCATCCGCGGCGATCGGATCAATGCGCCCGACGCACCCCCGGCGAAGCGCGCGGCGTGCCAGCGGCTCATGATCCGCAGTCCGATGCGCCCCAGGCGGTCGACGAGCTTGAAGATGATGTCGGTCATTCGGGCATCCTCATGCGGCGAGATGCTTTGCAGACAGTGTGGCGTGTCGCGCCTGGTAGCCGCGCAGCAGCGCAACGGTCCACGGCAGCGTGACCAGTCCCCCGATTGCCGCGTACAGAGCCATCATCCAGGCCACCGGCATCGTGGCGGTGAGCACGACCGCCGCGATCGTGCATCCGGCGGAGACCACCGACACAGGCACCATCGGTTCTTCCCGATGTGCTCGCATGTAGCTGGCACAAGCGTAGACGAGCACGTTGATCGTCGTGGCCACGGCGATCGCGAGGAGCGACTTCAGGTCGGCGATGCGCCCGATGGCCGACCACCCGATCTGGGTCGCGACGGCGGCCGTCGCGACGACAGCGGTCGACAGAATGCCCGTGAACGCGACTGAACGGATCAGTACGCCACGGAACACGCGGTTCAGATCGGTGGACTCGCCGCGCGAGATGTGCATCGTCAAGGTCGGGGCCTTGGCGTTGATCCAGCTTAGCCCGACGGTCGTGACGGCATTGAAGATGGCCATCGCCATGCCGAAACGGCCCGCTTCCTTCGCACCGTGGTGGGCGAAGATGATGGGCGTGAAGAGATTGAAGATGAAATACCCGCTTGCCCAACTGACCGCCAGGCGCCATTGCAGCGGAAAGATGTCGCGTCGCCAACTGAAGCCCGGACCGGAGGCGGTGGACGGGGCGTGTCGCAGCCCGTCCGCCCGGATGCGGATCCAGACCCAGGTTGTCAGTGCCGAGACTGCGGGAACCACCGCCGCCACCCACAGGCCTGCGCCCGCGAGCAGCAGCGCCCAGAGCGTGCCGTAACCGAGCACGGACTGGATCAGGCGCAGCCGCGCGACCTGGCCGATGTGGCCGGTGCCCTCGACGATCGCGAGCCGCGGGCTCATGTAGAGATTGACAGCGGTGAATGCCACCAGGCAGGCCCAGACTGGCAGCCAGTCCTCGGTCGGCAGGCCACCCCTGCGTTCGAAGAAGACATGGCCGGCCAGGCCGGTGATCACCGCGAACAGCGCCGCAGCGATCAGGTACCAGCGCTGGACCAGTCGGCGGATCGCGCTGAGCCGGTGGATGCGTTCCGCGTCACCGGTGATCGTGCCGTCGTCGTGCAGTTGCAGGTGGGCGGCTTCGTGGCTGACCAGTTGGATGATCACCTGGTTGAGGCCGAGCTCGAAGAAGACCTGCAGCGCCAGCAGGCTGCCGAAGGTGTAATAGAAGCCCTGCTGCCCAGGCGTGAGCCAGAAGGGCAGCAGCAGGGTCGTGGCGCCACCCGCCAGGATGCCCCAGCCGCGCAGGAGCAGCGTCAGGAAGACGTGGAAGTCCAGCCCGGCCAGCGTCTTCAGGCGTGCGATCACGGACGGGCTTGTCACCACGGTCATAGGGTTGTCACGCCGGCGCCCAGCCGCGCGCGAAGACGGTCACCGATCGCGGTGAGGCGCGTGATCGCATGAGCCGCCCTCAGCAGCAGTCTCGCCGTGCGCGGCGTCGCCGTGCTCAGGGGGCGAATCAGGCAGCGGTAGGCGAAGGTCGAGCCCAGTTGTGGCTCGAGACTGGCCGCGATGCCTTCCTTCTGATCGAAGTTCCCCGCCTTGGCTTGGCGGAAACCCCACACCAAGTCGGGCAGGAAGGCGATCGAGGCGCGACGGATGATGTCTTCGGCCATGGCGCGTTGATCGTCGTCCGCGGACAGCGCCTCGCGCGTCACGCGCTGGAAGTTGTTGCCGAAAACCTTGAGTACGCCGTAACCGCCGGAGTTGCCCGAGGTCGCGAGCACGCAGGGCGACGCCACGTGGATGAAGTGTCGCCCCTGGCGCAGGGCGCCGAGGATCCATCCCAGCTGCACCAGCAGCGAGCCGGTGAACTGGCGGAGCGAGGCGTCGGGAGCCAGGCTGCGCTTGACGATGGATCCGGAGATGAAGGTGGTCCAGACGTGGACGCGACGGGCGAAGTCACGCCGGTCCAGTCGCGTCGCGCCCAGGGCGCCCAGCGACCCGGCCTCGTCGTGGCTGGTCAGCGTCTGGGTCCAGCGGCTGCTCAGGTAGACCAGATCGGGCTGGTGTGTGTCCAGCATCGCGAGCAGCGCGGGGATGGCGCCCGCTCGCGGCAGGTCGTCGTCGCCGATGATCCAGAAATAGGACGTTCGCACGGCCTCGACGCATCGGCAGAAGTTTTCGTCCGGGCCCAGGTTCTGGGGGTGCCGCAGCACGCGTGTCGCCGGCCAGCGGCCTGCGAACGCGGCGGTCGCCGCCGGCGTGTCGTCCGCCGACGCGTTGTCCCCGATGACCACGTCGACGCGGTCTTCCAGGCCCCGGAGTTCCACGCTCAGCGCGTCCAGCAGCATCCGCAGGCAGGCGGCGCGGTTGTAGGTGGGGACGATGATGGTCAGCAGGCGACTCATGCCAGGGTCTCGATCATCCGTCGGAACCCTTGCTCCGGCGTCACCTCGGCGCGCCAGCCCAGACCTTGAAGCCGGGCGGTATCCGGCACGATGCGGTTCACCGTGCTGCGCAGATAGCCCGCCGGATCGACGGCGACGCGGCGTTCCACGTGCAGCGCCTTGTCGGGGAACAGGCCCACCAGCATGTCGGCGAACTCCATCACCGACAGCTCGGCGGCCTCGTTGGCCACGTTGTAGGCCTGCGCGGCCTTGCCGAGCAGCATCACGGTGAAGAATCCGGCGATCGCGTCGCTGGCATAGCAGAACGCGCGGCGGGCCGAACCGTCGCTGTTCATGACGATATGCTCGTTTCGCGCCACGTTGTAGGCGAAATCCGAGAACACCCGGCCATCGTCCGGCGTCAGGCCGGGACCGTAGGTGTGGAACGGGCGGACCACCCAGGTCGGGATCCGGTGCTGGTGGTGGAAGGCGACGCACAGCGCCTCGCCCGCGCGCTTGCTCTCGGCGTAACAGGCGCGCAGCCCCATGGGGTCGACGACGCCGTAGTCCTGCTCGCGCAGGCCGTGCTCGCTGGACACCGCGCCGTAGATCTCGCTGCTGCTGACGAACAGCAGGCCCTTCGGATCACCGCCGCGGCGCAGCGCCTCCAGCAACGCGGCGGTGCCCACGGTGTTCGGCAGCATCGTGCCCATCGGGTCCGAGCCGTAGTACTTCGGGCTGGCCTGACTCGCGTTGTGGATCACGTAGTGCACGTCGCCCAGGTCGGGCACGGCGATCTCGTTGAGGTCCCAGCGCATCAGCGTGAGCTGCGCATCGTCCACGCAGTCGGCCAGCTTGGCCTTCGCCCGTTCGACGTCGCGCACCGGCGCGACGACCTGCAGCGGCACGTCGACCTTGCCCGCGCGATGCAGTGCCAGCAGGGTCCGCACCAAGTAGCCGCCGAGGAATCCGCCCGCGCCGGTGACGACGATCCGCCGCCCGCTCAGTGCCTGCCACGGCAGGTCCCGGGCGAGGACGGCGCGCAGGTCCTCCTCGATCACGCGGATGCCCGCGCTGGCCGTCATCGAATGAATCCTTGCACCTTGGCCCGTACGCTGTCGGTGTCCAGGCCGTGCTCGCGCAACAGGTAGGCATGGGTGCCGCAATGCTCCGAGAACCGGTCCGGCACCCCGATGCGCAGCACGCGCACGGGTCCGTGCTCGCTGGTGATCTCGGTCACCGCGGCTCCCAGGCCGCCCAGCACCGAATGCTCTTCCAGCGTCACGAACCCCGCCGTCACGCGCGCCGCGGCGCACACGTCCTCGATCGACAGCGGCTTGAGCACCGGCGCGCTCCAGACCGCGAGGTCCAGATCCTGCGCGATGTCCACGGCGGCGCGCACCATCGAGCCGGTGGCGATCAATCCGGGACGATCAGTACGGCCGGCGCGGACCTTCACCAGGCCGCCCGCCCGCAGGGCGTCGATCGGCCCCGCATGCACGTCGCCGCGGTCGGACTTTCCCATGCGCAGATACACCGGACCGTTGGCCGCATAGGCGTAATCCATGCTGGCGGTCATCTCGAAGCGGTCCGACGGCGACAGCACCTCTAGCCCCGGAATCGCCCGCGTGCAGGCGATGTCCTCGGTCGACTGGTGACTGGTGCCCAGATGGCTGTAGACGAAGCCCGCGCCGTCGCCGAGCAGCACGACCGGCAAGCCGTCATGTGCGATGTCGAGCTTGATCTGCTCCACGGTGCGGATCGGCACGAAGGCCGCCAGACCGTAGACGAACGGCCGGAATCCGACGCGGGCCAGGCCCGCGGCCATGCCCACCATGTTCTGTTCGGCGATGCCGGCGTTGATGTACTGGTCCGGGCAGCGCTTGCGGAACTCGTCGAACAGCGCGTAGCCGTGATCGCCGGTCAGCAGCAGCACCTTCGGGTCGGCGAGCGCCAGCCGGACCAGTGCGTTCGAAAAGGCGTCTCTCACGTCGATGCTCCGGGAAGGCCGAGGGCGTCGATCGCTTCGGCGAAGGTCTGTGCGTTCAGGCGCGTGTAGTGCCAGCGGTTGTCGGATGCCATGAAGGGCACGCCCTGGCCCTTGACCGTGCGCGCGATCAGGGCCTTGGGCTTGCCGCTGCCGGTGGCCCAGAGCTGACGGATGGCGGCGTCGATCGCCGCCTCGTCATGACCGTCGACCTCCAGCGTGTCGAAGCCGAAGCTCGCGAACTTGGCCGACAGGTCGCCCAGCGCCAGCACGTCGTCAGTCGTGCCCATGGCCTGGAAGCCGTTCTTGTCGACGATCAGCATCAGGTTGTCCATCCGGTGGTGCGCGGCGACCAGCGCGCCTTCCCAGATCGGGCCTTCGTTGAGTTCGCCGTCGCCGACGATGGCATAGACCTTCTGGTCCGTGCCTTTGCGCTGCAAGCCCATCGCGATGCCGACGCCGACCGAGAAGCCGTGCCCTAGCGAGCCCGAGGTCACTTCCAGACCGGGAACGCGTGAATCGGACAGGCCCTTCAGTTCGCTGCCGTCCTTGAAGTAGCCCTGGACGTGCGCGTCCTGCAGCCAGCCCAGTTCGCGCATGCAGGCGTACTGCGCCATCACGCCGTGGCCCTTGCTCAGGACCAGGTAGTCGCGCCCCTCGGCGCGCGGATCGTTGCCCGGATATCGCAGGTGGTCGCGATACAGGACCGTGACCAGCTCGATGATCGAGAACGCGCAGGCGATGTGCACCGTCGAGCCGGCGTAGGCCATCTCGAGCACGGTGCGGCGCATGCGGGCCGGCGCGAACTTGCGTTCGGCACCGGACTCCGCGCGGGGGGACGCGAGGGGAGACATCAGAAGTTCACTCCGAAGAACTCTTCCAGCTTGCCGGCGATGTAGTCCAACTGCTCTTCGCCCAGCGCCGGGAAGGTGCCCAGCCAGAAGGTCTGGTTCATCACCACGTCGGTGTTGGTCAGATCGCCGCTGACGCGGTAGTTGCGACCGGCCATGTAGGGCTGCTTCGTCAGGTTGCCGGCGAACAGCAGGCGCGTGGCGATCTTGTTCTCTTCGAGGAAGTTGATCAGGTCCGCGCGCTTCACGCCCGCCGTGTCCTTGACGATCAGCGGGAAGCCGAACCACGACGGCTCGGAGTTCGGCGTCGCTTCCGGCAGGTGCAGGAAGTCGGCCACGCTGGCCAGCTTGGCCTTCAGGTAGGCGAAGTTGGCGCGGCGCTTGGCGATGAACTCCTCCACCCGGTCCATCTGCGCCAGCGCGCAGGCGGCCTGCATGTCGGAGATCTTCAGGTTGTAGCCCAGGTGGCTGTAGGTGTACTTGTGGTCGTAACCATCCGGCAGGTCGCCGCCCAGTTGCTCCTTGGTCCAGCAGAAGCGCTTGTCGCAGGTGTTGTCCTTGCCGGGCGGGCAGTAGCAGTCGCGGCCCCAGTCGCGGAAGGACTCGGCGATCAGCTTCAGCTCGGCGTTGTTGGTGAACACCGCGCCGCCTTCGCCCATCGTGATGTGGTGCGCCGGGTAGAAGCTCAGCGTGCCGATGTCGCCGAAGGTGCCGACCATCTGGCCGTTGTAGGTCGCGCCCAGCGCGTCGCAGCAGTCCTCGACCAGCCAGAGGTTGTGCTTCTTGCACAGCGCCGTGACCACCTCGAGGTTGAACGGGTTGCCCAGGCTGTGGGCCAGCATGATGGCCTTGGTCTTGGGCGAGATCGCCGCTTCGATCTTCGAGGCGTCGATGTTGTGCGTGGCCAGGTCGACGTCGACGAACACCGGCACCGCTCCGAACTGCACGATCGGGTTCACCGTCGTCGGGAAGCCGGCGGCCACGCCGATGACCTCGTCACCTTGCTTGATCGCGCGGTCGCCCAGCTTCGGGCTGGTCAGCGCCGAGAACGCCACCAGGTTGGCCGAGGAGCCGGAGTTCACCGTGATCAGGTACTTCACGCCCAGGAACTGCGCCAGACGCTGCTCGAACATGGCGTTGAAGCGGCCAGTGGTCAGCCAGCCGTCCAGCGAGGCGTCGACCATCATCTTGAGCTCGCCGGCGCCGATGACCTTGCCGGAGACCGGGACCTGGGTCTGACCGGGCACGAAAGGCTTGGGGGCGTACGCGATGTCGGCGTATTGCTGGACCAGCTCGCTGATCTGGCTGCGAAGCTTGTCGAGCTGCGGCTGGAAATTGATGGGAGTGGTCATGCGTCGGCTCGGTATTGAGAGATTTGATTCAGGCAGGCGGCACGCATGTCCTGGCCGTCAAGCCAGGCGTGATGCCAGTCGGTGATGCGGGTCAGCGTGGTCTCGAGCGACCAGCGCGGGGCCCAGCGCAGGCGCTGCCGCGCCTTGGAGATATCCAGCTTCAGGAAGCTGGCCTCATGGGGATGGTTCCCCGGCTGCAGGGTCCAGGAGGCGCCGTCGCCCCAGGACTCGCACAGGTGCTCGACGATCCACTGCACGGGACGGGCGTCCTCGTCGCGCGGACCGAAGTTCCAGCCTTCGGCGTCGGTCTGGCCGTGCGTGTAGAGGCGCTCGGCCAGCAGCAGGTAGCCCGACAGCGGCTCCAGCACGTGCTGCCACGGGCGGATCGCATGCGGGTTGCGGATCAGCACCGGCTGCTTGTCCTGCAGCGCGCGCAGGATGTCGGGGATCAGCCGGTCCAGCGCCCAATCGCCGCCGCCGATGACGTTGCCCGCACGGGCCGTCGCCATCGCGATGCCGGCATCCTTCAGGAAGGATTTGCGATAGGCCGAGCTCACCAGCTCCGCGCAGCCCTTGCTGTTGGAGTAGGGGTCGTGGCCGCCCATGGGCTCGTCTTCACGGTAGCCCCAGACCCATTCGCGGTTCTCGTAGCACTTGTCCGTCGTGATGTTCACGATGGCCTTGACCGAGCCGGCGTGGCGCGCGGCCTCGAGCACATGCACCGTGCCCATCACATTGGTCGCGTAAGTCTCGATCGGCTGGTGATAGGACAGGCGCACCAGCGGCTGCGCCGCCATGTGAATGATGATCTCGGGCTGGAATTCGTCCATCTGCGCCTTCACCGCGGCGAAGTCGCGGATGTCGGCGATGCGGTGTTCCATGCCCTCGGCCACGCGGGCGACATCGAACAGCGCGGGTTCGGTCGGCGGCGTCAGCGACACGCCACGCAGCGTCGCGCCCATGGCCTGCAGCCACAGGCTCAGCCAGCTGCCCTTGAAGCCGGTGTGGCCGGTCAGCAGGACGCGCTTGCCCTGCCAGAACGCCGGATCGGTCTGCGCGAGGTGGCTCATGCCCAGGTCTTCCAGGGCGCCTTGCCCGAGGTCCACAGGTCTTCAAGCAGATGCTTGTCGCGCAGCGTGTCCATCGGTTGCCAGAAGCCGTGATGCTCGTAGGCCATCAGCTGACCGTCCGCGGCCAGACGTTGCAGCGGCTGCTGTTCCCAGACCGTTGCGTCGTCCTCGAGGTAGTCCAGCACGCGCGGCGTCAGCACGAAGAAGCCCCCGTTGATCATGGCGCCGTCGCCCTTGGGCTTCTCCATGAACTGCCGGATCTGATGGCCCTGGATGTCCAGCGCGCCGAAGCGGCCCGGCGGGTAGGTGGCGGTCAGTGTGGCGGCTTTGCCGTGCGACTTGTGGAACTCGATCGTGGCACCGATGTCGATGTCGCCCACCCCGTCGCCGTAGGTGAAGCAGAAAGCCTCTTCGTCGCGGACGTAGTCCGCCACGCGGCGCAGGCGGCCGCCGGTCATCGACTCGTCGCCGGTGTCCACCAGCGTGACGTTCCAGGGTTCGGCGCGCTTGTGATGCACTTCCATCCGGTTGTTGCGCATGTCGAAGGTGACGTCGGACATGTGCAGGAAGTAGTTGGCGAAGTACTCCTTGATCACGTAGCCCTTGTAGCCGCAGCAGATCACGAAGTCGTTCACGCCGTGTTGCGAGTACATCTTGAGGATGTGCCACAGGATCGGCTTGCCGCCGATCTCGACCATCGGCTTCGGACGGGTGGAGGTCTCTTCGCTGAGTCGGGTGCCCAGGCCGCCGGCCAGAATCACTGCTTTCATGGAAAGGGGTCCTATCGGATCGGGATCGCTAGATCGTGGAGGTCGACGCTCAGGTCGCGGCCGAGCACACGAAGGCGTCGGAATGGAATTGCCGGTCCGGGAGCCCGGCGGCGTGGAGCTTGGCTTGGGCACCGTGGATCATGGCGTCCGACCCGCAGGCGTAGACCAGCGTGTCGGCGAGATAGGCGTGATCGCTCAGCATCACGTCCTGCACATGACCACGTGCGCCGGCCCAGTCCTCCGCAGCGCGTGACAGGACCGGAACAAAGCGGAATGCGGGCAGCGCCGGATAGGTCGGTGCCGGCCAGTAGAGATCCCCGGCACGGCGGCCTCCCCAGTAGACGGTGACGCTGCGCGGCTGGAGGTCGGCGGACAGCGTCGCCAGTCCTTCGAGGATCGCCTTGACCGGCGCGATGCCGGTGCCCGTGGCAAGCAGCACCAGATCCTTGCCGGCCTGGCCGCGCAGGAAGAAGGTGCCCAGCGGACCGCGCAGGCGCAGCAGGTCGTTGACCTTGGCGTGCTGGAACCAGTAGCGGCTCATCGCGCCGTCCGATACCTCGCGGATGTGGAGTTCGATCTGCTTGTCGGCGCGCGGCGCATTGGCGACCGAGTAGCTGCGGCGCAGGCCTTCGGCACCGATGACGTCGATGTACTGGCCGGGCAGGAAGTCGAGCGCGGCGGTCGGCGGCAGGCGCAGCATGACCCGGACCACGTCCGGGGCCAGGCGCTCGATGGACTGGATGCGGCAAGGCAGGGTCTTGGCCTCGGGCAGGACGATGTCGCCGAGGTCGTCGATTTCCAGCTCGACCGGGCCGCAGGCCTCGCGCACGCAGGTCAGGATGAAGCCGTGGGACTTGTCCTCGGCGCTCAATCCGAGTTCGTCATGCAGGGCGCGCGTTTCACCGGAGCGCACGCGCCCCTTGCAGGAACTGCACCGGCCCGTGCGGCAGCTGTAATCGAGCACGACGCCCTGACGCAGCGCGGCGTCCAGCAGGGCTTCCCCGCCTGGACCTCGTACGACTTGCCACTGCTGATGGTGACGGTGTGCATCCCTGATTCCTGCCTGTGATTCTTCTGGTCGCGGGCTCAGGCGGCCTGGCCGCCATCGCCATCCGACACCTCGTGCCGGAGCGCATCGATTTCCCGTTGGAGCTGCTCGAACTCCTGCTCCTTGATGGCCAGGAACTTGCGGGCCATGCGCATCTTTGCGGCCGCGCCGCTCGGGGTCAGCAAGTAGGCATAGGCCAGCTTGTTGTCCGCGCGGCGGAAGTTGTTGACCTTCACCCAACCGCGGTCGATCACCGCCCGCATGCAGAAATTGACCTTGCCGACGCTCACGCCCAACCGCTTGGCGAGGTCGCGCTGACTGCTGTCGGTCTTGGTCTCGAGCTGTCGCAGCAGGGCGTAGTCCAGCTCGTTTTCGGAGGGCGTGGGATCGGTCAAAAAGTACCCGTTCAGGCGTTGAACGGGTGGCACTCTAACACGCTCGGCGCGAAGGCCGACAGCGCCTCAGACGGATGAGTAGCGGCGACGCAGGCCGCGAATACCGAAGATTGCCGTGAGCAGAAGTCCGACCACGATTGTGCTTGTGACGGCAATCGCGGCACGCCGAGGTTTGCTCTTGCGTTCAGGCGGCGTCGCTGCGTCCAACACCTGGATCAATGTGCCCTCACGCGCCTCATCCATCTTTGCAAGTTCAAGTTGCTTGGCGTAGATCTCGAACAGCGCTTCCTGATACTTGAACTCCCGGTATGCGGAGACGTAGTCCTGGTTGCTGCCCGCATCCAGCGGACGTTCGGATGCGGCCAACTGGGCGCGCAAGCCCGACAGCAGGGTCGCCTGCTGTTGCACTTCCGGCGCACTGTCTGCCAGGCTCTTGCGAAGGACACCCAGCCGGACTTCCGCTGCTGCAATGTCCGCCTTCGTTCGCGCGTAGGCCTCGGCCGCGGCCTTGGGCTCGCTCTTCAGTGCCCCGGCCGTGAAACCGGTCTTCTGCACCGCCAGTTGAGCAGTCTGCAGCGCGCCCTTTGTCTCCTGCAGCTGCTGCTGGAAAAACGCCCGACGCTGTTGCGCTTCCGTCAGCGCCAGGTTGTTGGTCACCCAGCGTAGCTCTTCCACATAGGCGTTGGCCATCTGCGCCGCGCGCGTGGGATCCTTGTCGTCGACCTCGATCGTGATCAGGTTGTCTTTTTTCCTGTGCTGATCCGGACGTTGTCTGAAAGGCCGTTCAGCGCATCGACGCGAAACTTCGCGGCGTAGAGATCCATCAGCTTGAAGCGGTCGATGATCCGATTGCCGACGGTGACGCTCTGCATGATCGAGACGTACTGGTCCGCGGGGCTCTTGAGCGCCGAGGATCCGCCTGCGAGTCCGGCCAGGTTGCCCAACGAGGCGAGCGCGGCGGCGGCAGCATTCTGTTGCTGCTGCGGACTGACGATGACTGCGCGGGCAGTGAAGGTGGGGGCGATCAGGTGCGAGATGCCGTAGGCGATCGCTCCGCCGGCCAGGGCCAGCGCGGCGATTTTGCGAAAGTGCGGGCGAATGATCGCGACAAACTCGGAGACGCTGATTCCGTCCTGATCCATGTCGTCCTGCGAACCCGTGGCGATGATGTGGGCGGAAGTATTGCTCGTCGACATGGCGTCAGTTCTTGATCGTCTGCAGCGCGGCGATGCCCAGACCGAAGTTGGCCAGGATCTGCGTCCAGTCCTTGGCGTCCTGGATGAAGGTCGACTTGTTCATCTGCTCCGGCACGAACACCGTGTCGCCCGGAAGTGCCGGCAGACCGGCGAGGTTGGAGCCGAAGCCCAGCCAGCCGCTGCTGGACTGGCGCGCGCTGACGACCGTTCCATTGGCGCGGATCACGAAGGCGCCACTCGCATCCGCGCCGCGGGTCGGGCCGCCGGCCAGCTTCATGACGTCATCGACGGAGGCGCTGTTCTGGAGCAGGAAGCTGCCCGCATTGAACACGCTGCCGAAGACACCGACGGTGGTCGGCTTCGACGGGATCAGCAGCCGATCGCCGTCCTCGACAGTCAGGGTGGGCAGTTGCCGCGCATCGGACTCGAGCTGCAGCACCACGCGACCCGTCGGACGTACCGCGCGCAGCCGCGCCACGAGGCGTTCCGTACCGGCGGCGCGCTGGGCATTGCCGGCGGCCTCGTCTGCCGTCGTCGCGCGCTGCGTACTGCTGTTCTTGGTGAATTCCGTCTCCAGGTCCCGCAGCGCCCGGTCGTAGTTCTCCTGCTGGGACTGGCGGACGCTCTCCCGCGAGAAGTCCGTGCCGAACACGTAGGCCTGCGAGGTCAGCCCGCCGGCCGCCGCAATGGCGTCCTGCAGCGTGCTGGTCGGGGGCAGCACGTATTCGCCGGGTCGGGCGACTTCGCCCTCGACCGTCACGCGCTTGTATTGCTTGCCCAGGGGCAGCAGCGCGTTGACGCTGCTGAACACGCGGATCACGTCCCCGTTGCTGGCCACGGTCTTCTGCTGTGCCGGCAGTTCCAGTTCACGCACGCGGCGGTCGTTGCGCTCGCTCAACTGCTCGATCGACACGCGCGAGCGGTCGGCGACGGCGCTGAAGCCGCCGGCCATCGCCAGCACGTCGTCCACCGTCTCGCCGGGCTTGAGCTCGACGATGGACTGCTTGTTCACGCTACCCAGCACAGCCACCTGCGGGCCGATCGGGCCGATGTGGATCACGTCCTCGGCCTGCAGCGCGCGGTCACTGGCCTTGTCGCCCTTGAGCAGCAGGTCGTAGGCGTCGAAGGTGGCGACGACCTGGCCGTTGCGGCGCAGTTCGATCTGGCGGAAGCTGCCTGCCGCCGACGGACCGCCGGCGCGGATCAGGCCGTTGACGATCGTGGCTAGGCTGCTGACGGTGTAGGCGCCGGGCTTCGCGGTGAAGCCGGTGACGTAGACGCGGATCGTGCGCAGCTTGCCCAGCGTGGTGCTGACCTGGAAGTTCTTGAAGACCTGCGCGATGCGGGCGCGGACCACCTCGTTCAGGTCGCCGTAACGGACGCCGGCGACCAGGACCGGGCCAACGCGCGGGATGGTGACGCGGCCGGCGCGGTCCACCGTGAGGCGCAGGTCGGCATCGACCGAACCCCAGGCGGTGACCTGGATCTCGTCTCCGACGCCGATCAGGTAGTCGGCCGGCGCCTGGCGGGGACCGTCGGCCTCACCGTTGGGGCCGCGTTGCTCGTCCAGCATCAGATCGGCGCCGACGCGGCGGATGACCATGTCGGGCGTGAACGTCTTGGCCTGCGTGAAGCTCGAAGACGGTTGCTGGGAGCGCTGCGTCGGGTCGTACGCATCGAACTCGGCCCGCTTCAACTGGTCGACGACCTCCGGATCCTTCAGGTCGATGCCGAGCAGCTTGTTGACGTAGAGCTCGAACTCGCCCGGCACGTACTTGTTCTTCTTGACCCGCGATTCGGCCTGCTGGGAAGCGTTCTGCGTGGACGCGTCCTGCGTCGTCTGCCGGTTGGTCGAGTTCAGACGCACGGGGCCGCTCGCATCCGTCGAATCGAACATCGACTGGGGTTGCGAGGTCGAGGTCTGCGCCCAGAGCGGGGTGGCCATCAGGCAGCCCGACAGCACCGCCAGCGCGAGGCGCGCGGAGGTCCGGGAGTGGAGCGTCGGAGTGGCGGCGGCCGGCGAAAGGGCGCGTTGGGCGCGATATTCCATGCGTGATCTCGTCTCAGATGAACGAGGCCGCCCGCGACGGGCCTGATGACCAGGGCGTCGGAGCGACCAGCGGCGCATTCTATGGCAGCACTGTTGCGCCAAAACCGCCTCGGTCCGGAAGCCGGTCGTTACACTGCCGCCCATGTTGTATTTGCTCATCCCGTTCGCGCTGGCGGCGGCGATCACGCTCTACGTCGTGCACTCGTCGACGGTGCACGGTCACCTGTCCTCGGACCACGACCTGTCCGGTCCGCAGAAGTTCCATGCGCGTCCCGTCCCGCGCATCGGCGGCGTCGGGATCTTCGCGGGCCTGTGCGGCATGGTCGCGCTCGCCTATTTCCTCAAGCACCCGCAGGCCAAGACCGGCCTGCTGCTGCTGCTCTGCGGGCTGCCCGCCTTCGGCGCCGGCCTGATCGAGGACTTCACCAAGAAGGTCTCCCCGCGCGAACGCCTCATCGCCACCGCGATCTCCGCCGGCCTGGGCTGCTGGCTGCTCCAGGCCATGATCACGCGCACCGACATTCCCGGCCTGGACCTCGTCGTCGGGACGACGGTCGGCGCGGTCATCATCACCATCTTCGTGGTGGCCGGCGTGGCCAACTCGGTCAACATCATCGACGGCTTCAACGGCCTCTCGTCGATGTGCGTCAGCCTGATGCTGCTGACCCTCGCCTACGTGGCCTACCAGGTCGGCGACACCGAGCTCGCGCTCTGGGCGCTCGCGGGCGTCGGCGCCATCCTCGGTTTCTTCGTCTGGAATTACCCCGCCGGCCTGATCTTCCTGGGCGACGGCGGCGCGTATTTCATGGGCTTCTACCTGGCGGAGATCGCCATCCTGCTGATCCACCGCCATCCGGAGGTGTCGCCGCTGTTCGCGCTGATGGTGTGCATCTATCCGGTGTTCGAGACGGTGTTCTCCATCTACCGCCGCCGGTTCCTGCGCAATACCAGCCCGGGCGATCCGGACGGCATCCACCTGCATTCGCTGATCTACCGCCGGCTGATGCGATGGGCGATTGGCGCACGCGATGCGCGCCTGATGACCCGCCGCAACTCGATGACCGCGCCGTACCTGTGGACGCTGTGCCTGTCGTCGCTGGCACCGGCGCTGCTGTTCTGGGACTCGACCCTGATGATCGGCGCCTGCATGGTGCTGTTCGGGGTCGCCTACGTCGCGCTGTACTGGCGCATCGTGCGGTTCCGGACGCCGAAGTGGATGGTCTTCCGCGGCGACCAGCGCAAGCTCACGGACCATTCCGCGCAGTGATCCCACAACGGTCCGCGGGCGCGGATCGGTGGTTTCCCGGGGCTTTCGAGGGCTTGGAGGATAATCCGCGCCCATGACCGACACCACCCCGACGCCGAACCCTCTCTTCGACACGCTGCCGCTGGACCCCAAGCTGCTGCGCGCCGTGTCCGATCAGGGCTACGCGACGATGACGCCCATCCAGGCCAAGGCGATCCCGATCGTCCTCGCCGGCCGCGATGTGATGGGCGCCGCCCAGACCGGCACCGGCAAGACCGCCGCGTTCTCCATCCCGCTGCTGCAGCGCATGCTCAAGCACGAGAACGCCTCGATGTCCCCGGCCCGCCACCCGGTGCGCGCGCTGGTGCTGGCCCCGACCCGCGAACTGGCCGACCAGGTCGCCAACAACGTCAAGGCCTACGCCAAGCACACCAACCTGCGCGTGGCCTGCGTGTTCGGCGGCATCGACATGAAGCCCCAGACGCTGCAGCTCAAGGCCGGCGTCGAGGTGCTGATCGCCACGCCGGGCCGGCTGCTCGACCACATCGAAGCCAAGAACGCCGTGCTCAACCACGTCGAGTACGTCGTGCTCGACGAGGCCGACCGGATGCTGGACATCGGCTTCCTGCCCGACCTGCAGCGCATCCTGAGCTACCTGCCCAAGACGCGGCAGACGCTGCTGTTCTCGGCGACCTTCTCGCCCGAGATCAAGCGCCTGGCGCAGAGCTATCTGCAGGAACCTGAGCTGGTGGAAGTCGCCCGCCCGAACGCGACGGCCTCGACCGTCGAGCAGCGCTTCTTCAGCGTCGACGACGACGACAAGCGCGCCGCGGTCAAGCAGCTGCTGCGCCAGCGCGAGATCCGCCAGGCGATCGTGTTCGTGAATTCCAAGCTGGGCGCGGCGCGCCTGGCCCGCGCCTTCGAGCGCGACGGCCTGCGCACCGCCGCCCTGCACGGCGACAAGTCCCAGGACGAGCGCCTGAAGTCGCTGGAAGCGTTCAAGCGCGGCGAGGTGGACCTGCTGGTCGCGACCGACGTGGCCGCGCGCGGCCTGGACATCGCCGACCTGCCGGCCGTCTTCAACTTCGACGTGCCGTTCAACGCCGAGGACTATGTGCACCGCATCGGCCGTACCGGCCGCGCGGGCGCGTCGGGCCTGGCCTTCACGCTGGTGACCAAGGGCGACGCGCGCCTGGTCGGCGAGATCGAGAAGCTGATCAAGAAGAAGCTGGACCTGGAGCCGATCGAGCTCGAGGGTGAACGTCGTCGCTTCGATGGCGATCGCGGCGAGCGGGGTGATCGTCCCCGCGCGGCGAGCGTCCGGAGCGCGGTGAGCGCTCGGACCGCGCGCCGCAAGGCGAGGGCGGTGGCGAGCGTCGCGACTTCCGTCGTGAGCGCGAGGACCGTCGCGACGAGGCCTACGGCTCGCACGGCTCGCACTCGCATGCGCCAGCGCGCGCGCCGCGCCAGGCCTACGACCCGCTGTTCGACAAGCCGTATGAGGCGACGCAGGGCGGCGACGTGCCGGCCTGGGAGAAGGGCCCGGCGAACGCGCCGCGCGGCGGCCTGTCGTCCAACATCAAGCCGAAGAAGAAGGTCGCGGCGCTGTTCGGCGCCAAGCGCCCGCCGGTGACGGCGGACAGCGAGTCCTGATCAATCAGTCCTGATCAATCAGTCCTGATCAGCGGGTGCCGAGGATCGCGAACACGGCCGGCACCTTGTCCGGCAGCGTCTTCGGCGCCTGACGCCATTGTTCGACCGTGGCCGTGTGCGTCCATGCGTCCTTCAGGCTCAGTCCACAACTGACCGACAGCAGCGAGCCCGGCTTCAGCGCGGCCAGCAGCGCCTGCAGCAGCGCGCCGTTGCGATAGGGTGTCTCGATCATCAGTTGCGTCTGCTGCTCGCGGGCCGAGAAATTGTCGAGCGCCTTGATGCGCGCAGTGCGCTCGACCGCCTCCAGCGGGAGGTAGCCGACGAACGCGAAGCTCTGGCCGTTCAGTCCGCTGGCGGCGAGCGCCATCAGCAGCGAGCTCGGACCGGTCAGCGGCACGACCTGCACCTTCGCCGCGTGCGCCGCCGCGACCAGCTTCGCGCCCGGGTCCGCGACGGCGGGCATGCCGGCCTCGGAGATCAGGCCGATGTCGTGACCGGCCATCGCCGGCTCCAGCAGCGCCAGCCAGAGCTTCTCTTCGCTCGACGACGCCGTGACGGCGCCGGCCGACGGTCCGCGTCCCTTGGCGGGGCGCGGAAGTTCCTCGATGTGCTGTTCCTGCAGCGGCACCGCCAATGGATGGATCACCCCGACGCGTTTCAGGAAGGCGCGCGTGGTCTTGGCGTTCTCGGCGGCCCAATGCGTGATCGAGGCGGCGCGCGTGAGTACCGCGTCCGGCAGGACCTCGCGCAGGTCGACCTCCTGGCCGTTCATGCCGAAATCGAGGGTGTTGGGAACGAGGAAGAGGCGGCCGCGGGTCATTGTTGTTCTCGGAAGGACGGGTTCAAGAAAGCAGATTCAAGAAGGCTGGTTCAAGGAAGCTGGCTCAGCACGTCCAGCCCGCCCTGGCGCAGCAACGCGGCGGTGCGGATCAGCGGCAGGCCGATCAGCGCCGTCGGATCGTCGGACTCGATCGCGTCCAGCAGCGCGATGCCCAGGCCTTCGGCCTTGGCGCTGCCCGCGCAGTCGTAGGGCTGCTCGGCGCGCAGGTAACGCTCGATCTCGGCGTCGCTCAGGTCGCGGAAGCGCACGCGCACCGGGGCCAGGTCTTGCGCGACGAAGCCGGTCGCCTCGCAGACCACGGCCAGCGCCGTCTGGAACACGACGGTGTGGCCGCGCATCGCGCGCAGCTGCTCGACGGCGCGCTCATGCGTGCCCGGCTTGCCGATCGGCTGGCCGTCCAGGTCCGCGACCTGGTCCGATCCGATCACCAGCGCCTGCGGGAAGCGCGTCGCCACCGCGCGGGCCTTGGCCAGGGCCAGTCGGCGCGCGAGGGCCTCGGGCGTTTCGCCCGCAAACGGCGTCTCGTCGACCTCGGGTGCCGCCGTCTCGAACGGCAGCCGCAGGCGTTCCAGCAGCTCGCGCCGGTAGCGGGAGGTGGAGCCCAGGATGAGCGGGCGGGAGGCCGTGGAAGCATCGGTCATGGGGCGGATTCTCCCATCGGGCCGGAGGCGGCTCGTACACTTGCGACCCATGAAACCGCGTTCGTTCGATCCATTGAAGCTCGATGTCGGAGTCTTTGCCCGGGAGGGCGGCACGCTGGAGGGCGAGTGGCCCGCGACCAGCCTGACGCGCCTGGCCGAAGCTGCCGCGCCGGAGTCCGACCCGGCCCAGTGGCCGCCCGTGTCCTGGTCCACCCGGGGCGAGCTGAGGACGCCCAAGGGCGGCGAGCCGCAGGCGTGGCTCGAGCTGACCGCCGAGGCGCAGGTCGCGGTGACCTGCCAGCGCTGCCTGCAGCCGGTGCGCGAGGACCTGGCGGTGTCGCGCTGGTTCCGCTTCGTCAAGGACGAGGACATGGCGGCGGAGATGGACATGGACTCCGACGACGATGTCCTGGCGCTGCCGCGCCATCTGGACCTGCGCGAACTGGTCGAGGACGAGCTCCTGCTGACCTTGCCGGTCGTGCCGCGCCACGAGGTGTGCCCGGAGCCGCTGCCGCACGCCAACGTCGAGGAGGAGGAGCTGCCGGCGGAAGAGCGCCCCAACCCGTTCGCGGCGCTGGCGGCGCTGAAGAAGGGCTCCGGCGGCAAGGCGTGACACCTGCCAGGTGCTGTGCTATAGTTTCCGGCTTTCCCGGATCGAAGTGCGTCCACCTGAATGGGTTCAGTGTGGGCATGCGGCGCCGGGACCGAGGCGTCGGTAGCGGAACATCCTTGTCGGATCCGCGGTACAGCTCGAGTTCTCTCGAGAGCCCGAGCAACCTCGAATCACCAGCCAGCCGAAGCCTTTAGGAGAATCAACCATGGCCGTTCAGCAAAACAAGAAGTCCCCCTCGAAGCGCGGCATGCACCGTTCGCACAACGCCCTGGTCACCCCGGGTACCGCGATCGAGCCGACCACCGGTGAAGTGCATCTGCGTCACCACATCAGCCCCAACGGCTTCTATCGTGGCCGCAAGGTGCTGAAGACCAAGGCTGACGCCGCCTGATCGATTCGATCAGCCGGTCCGGAGCGCTCTCAGGAGCCTCCGCCTGGTCGCACAAGCAAGAAGAGCCCGGTTCCGCATCACGCGTCGCCGGGCTTTCGCATTTCCGATCCTTCCCCTGGAAGGCTTCCCCCTTCTTCCGGAAGGCTTCCCCTGTCGCGCACGCTTCTTGCGGGGTCGCTACAGTCGCACCTTCGACCGGTGCTCTTCTCAGGTTTCGATGACCGCAATTCCCGCCACCCGCTCATCGCCTTCCGCCGAGCCACTCCGCCTGGCGGTGGACTGCATGGGCGGCGACCACGGCCCCGCCGTCACCCTCCCGGCTTGCAAGGCCTTCCTGGCCGCGCATCCGCAGGCGGAGCTCCTGCTGGTCGGGCTGCCCGACGCGCTCAAGACCGCTGAACACTGGCCTCGTGCGCGCATCGTCGCGGCCAGCGAGGTCGTCAGCATGGACGATCCGATCGAGATCGCCCTGCGGCGCAAGAAGGATTCGTCGATGCGGGTGGCGATCTCGCAGTTGAAGGCGGCCAAGGACGGCACACCGGCGCAGGCGCATGCCTGTGTCTCGGCGGGCAATACCGGGGCGCTGATGGCGGTCGCCAAGTACCTGCTGAAGACGCTCGAGGGCATCGACCGCCCCGCCATCGCCACCGTGATGCCCAACCAGATCGGCGGTTTCACGACGGTGCTGGACCTGGGCGCCAACGTCGACTGCGGCCCGGAGCACCTGCTGCAGTTCGCCGTGATGGGCAGCGCGCTGGTGTCGGCGGTGGACGGCAAGGAGAACCCGACGGTCGGCCTGCTGAACATCGGCGAAGAGATGATCAAGGGCAACGAGACGATCAAGCGCGCCGGCGAGCTGCTGCGCGAGGCCGCTTCGCACGACCAGCTGAACTTCCACGGCAACGTCGAAGGCAACGACATCTTCAAGGGCACGACGGACATCGTCGTGTGCGACGGTTTCGTCGGCAACGTGGCGCTGAAGACGGCCGAAGGGCTGGCCAGCATGATCTCCAGCTTCATCCGTGCGGAGTTCACCCGCAACTGGTGGACGAAGGCGATCGCGCTGCTGGCGATGCCGGTGCTGCAGCGTTTCAAGGACCGCGTCGACCATCGCCGGTTCAACGGCGCGGCGCTGCTGGGCCTGCGCGGTCTCGTGTTCAAGAGCCACGGTTCGGCCGATGCCTTCGCTTTCGAGCAGGCGTTGAACCGGGCGTATGATGCGGCCCGCAACCGGCTCCTAGACCGGGTTCACGATCGCATCGTCGCGACGCTGCAGGCGCTTCCCGCGTCTGCCAATGAGGAGGGCGGCGATGCAGGAGACACGGCGGCCACCGCCGCCCACGCTGCATGACCACTGCTTCCACGCGCCACGCCCGCATCCTCGGTACGGGCAGCCATCTGCCCGCGAACCGCGTCACCAATTCGGCCCTGGCGGAACGCCTCGCCCGCGACGGGATTGAAACCTCGCACGACTGGATCGTCGAACGGACCGGCATCCATGCCCGCCACTTCGCCGACCCGCACGTCACGTCCAGCGACCTGGCGCTGCCGGCCTCGCTGGCCGCGCTCGAATCCGCCGGCGTGCGCGCCGACGAGATCGACCTGATCATCGTCGCCACGTCCACGCCGGACATGGTGTTCCCCTCGACCGCCTGCCTGCTGCAGCAGAAACTCGGCATCCATGGCTGCGCCGCCTTCGATGTGCAGGCCGTGTGCTCGGGCTTCGTCTACGCGCTGACGGTCGCCGACTCGATGATCAAGACCGGTGCCGCGACCAAGGCGCTGGTGGTGGGGGCCGAGGTGTTCTCGCGCATCCTCGACTTCAAGGACCGCACGACCTGCGTGCTGTTCGGCGACGGCGCCGGCGCCGTGGTGGTCGGTGCCAGCGACGAACCCGGCATCCTCGCCAGCGAACTGCATGCCGACGGCCGCCATGTCGACATCCTCTGCACCCCGGGCACCGTGTCCGGCGGCGAGGTCCTGGGCCATCCGCTGCTGAAGATGGACGGCCAGGCGGTGTTCAAGCTGGCGGTGGGCGTGCTGGAGAAGGTCGCGCGTTCGGTCCTCGACAAGGCCGGCCGCACCGATGCCGACATCGACTGGCTGATCCCGCACCAGGCCAACATCCGCATCATGCAGGGCACGGCCAAGAAGCTGAAGATGCCGCTGGACAAGCTGATCGCCACCGTCGACGAGCACGGCAACACCTCCGCCGCCTCGATCCCGCTGGCCTTCGACGTCGCGGTGCGCGCCGGCAAGATCAAGCGCGGCGACACGGTGATGCTGGAAGGCGTCGGCGGCGGCTTCACCTGGGGCGCGGTGCTGCTGGACTTCTGATGGCCGACGCCGTCCGGTGCCTGATCCTGGCCGCCGGACCCGCGCGCGCAGCGGCGGCACTCGAAGTGCCGCGCCGCTGTCACGCGCGCTTCTCCCTCCTCATAGATAGTCTCGGACTCGAACCATGAGCAAGAACTTCGCAATCGTCTTCCCCGGACAGGGCTCGCAGTCGGTCGGCATGCTGGACGCCTGGGGCGATCACCCGGAAGTGGTGCGCACGCTGGCGGAAGCCTCGGCCGCGCTCGGCGAGGACATCGGCGCGCTGATCAAGAACGGCCCGAAGGAACAGCTGGACCTGACCACCAACACCCAGCCGGTGATGCTGACCGCCGGGATCGCCAACTACCGCGCGTGGATCGCCGAGACCGGCCTGGTCCCGTCCGCCGCGGCCGGCCACTCGCTGGGCGAATACACCGCGCTGGTGGCCGCTGGCGCGCTGAGCCTGGCCGACGCGCTGCCGCTGGTGCGCTTCCGCGCCCAGGCGATGCAGGAGGCCGTGCCGGTGGGTACCGGTGCGATGTCCGCCATCCTGGGTCTGGACGCCGCCGTGGTTCGCGAGATCTGCCAGACGATCGCCGCCGAGTCGGGCGAGGTCGTCGAGGCCGTGAACTTCAACGATCCGAAGCAGACGGTGATCGCCGGCTCGAAGGCGGGCGTCGAGAAGGCCAACGAGGCGCTCAAGGCGGCCGGCGCGAAACGCGCGCTGCCGCTGCCGGTGTCGGCGCCGTTCCACTCCAGCCTGATGAAGCCGGCCGCCGAACGGCTGCGCGAGAAGCTCGCCGCGGTGTCGTTCCAGGCGGCAGCCTTCCCGGTGATCAACAACATCGACGTCGCCGTGACCGACGACGCCCAAGCGCTGCGCGACGCACTGTTCCGCCAGGCCTTCGGCCCGGTGCGCTGGGTGGAGGTCATGCAGGCGCTCAAGGCCCGGGGCCTGACGACCGTCATCGAGTGCGGCCCCGGCAAGGTGCTGGCCGGCATGGCCAAGCGCATCGATGCGGACCTGGTCAGCGCCACGGTGCTGGACCCGGCGTCGCTGGCCGAGGCCAAGGCCCTGCTGGCCTGATCCACCGCCCCCTTCATCCCGAATCCCGAGGTTCTTCATGTCCGACAACAAGCAAGTGGCGCTCGTGACCGGCGCCAGCCGTGGCATCGGCCGTGCAATCGCGCTGACGCTGGCCCAGAAGGGCTTCGTCGTGATCGGCACCGCGACCAGCGAGTCCGGCGCGCAGGCCATCACCGAAGCGCTCGCGCCGCACGGTGGTCGTGGCGCGGTCCTGAACGTCAACGACGGCGCGGCCGTCAACGCGCTGATCGACGCGATCGTCGGCCAGGACGGCGGCATCCAGGTGCTGGTCAACAATGCCGGCATCACCAAGGACCAGCTGTCCATGCGGATGAAGGACGAGGACTGGGACGCCGTCCTGGACACCAACCTGAAGGCCGTGTTCCGCGCCAGCCGCGCCGTGATGCGCCCGATGATGAAGCAGCGCTACGGCCGCATCATCAACATCACCTCGGTGGTGGGGGCGTCCGGCAACGCCGGCCAGGCCAACTACGCGGCCGCCAAGGCCGGCGTCGCGGGCATGACGCGTGCCCTGGCCCGGGAGCTCGGCAGCCGCTCGGTCACCGTCAACTGCGTCGCGCCCGGCTTCATCGCCACCGACATGACCGAGGTGCTGCCGGAGGCGCAGAAGACCGCGCTGCTCGCCCAGATCCCCGCGGGCCGCCTGGGTGATCCCGCCGAGATCGCCCATGCCGTGGCGTTCCTGGCTTCCCCGGAAGCCGGCTACATCACGGGCGTGGAACTGCACGTCAACGGCGGCATGTACATGAATTGAGGTGGATCCCGTCCCGCGCCGCCAGCGTGGACGGCCCACCCACCGGATTCACCCGGCCGGTGTAGGGCTGATAGAGTGCGAGCGCGCGCCGTTGCCATCGTGGAAGGCGCGCCTCGGGAGGTCCGACTAGGGGCGCCACTCTAAGGCCTTAGAATCCCGGGTTGTTCTAGCAAACCACCCCCTCCTGGAGGAGTCATGAGCGATATCGAAGCACGTGTCAAGAAAATCATCGCCGAGCAGCTCGGCGTGCCCGAAGCCGATGTGACCAATGAAAAGGCCTTCGTCGCCGATCTGGGCGCTGATTCTCTGGACACCGTGGAACTGGTGATGGCCCTCGAAGACGAGTTCGGCATCGAGATCCCGGACGAAGAGGCCGAGAAGATCACCACCGTGCAACTGGCCATCGACTACGCGGTCAAGCACCAGAAGGCGTAAGCAAGCAGCATGAGCCGTCGTCGCGTCGTCGTCACCGGTCTCGGCCTGATCTCGCCCGTGGGCAACACGGTCGAGGAAGGCTGGGCCAACATCGTGGCTGGCAAGTCCGGCATCGACACCATCACCCGTTTCGATGCCTCGATCCTCGCCTGCCATTTCGCGGGAGAGGTCAAGGACTTCAAGGTGGATGAGTACATCCCCGCGAAGGAAGCCCGCCACATGGATACCTTCATCCATTACGGGCTGGCGGCCTCGCTGCAGGCGATCCGCGACGCGGGTCTGCCCACCGGCGACGCGCTCGATCCGGAACTGGCGGAGCGCATCGGCGTGCTCGTCGGCTCCGGCATCGGCGGCCTGCCGATGATCGAGGAGACCCATGCGGAACTGACCAGCCGCGGCCCGCGCCGCGTCAGTCCGTTCTTCGTGCCGGCCTCGATCATCAACATGATCTCGGGCCACGTCTCGATCAAGTGCGGGTTCAAGGGCCCGAACCTGGCCATCGTGACGGCGTGCACGACGGGTCTGCACAGCATCGGCACCGCCGGACGCATGATCGAGGCGGGCGACGCCGACGTCATGGTCGCCGGCGGTTCGGAATCGACGGTGTCGCCGCTGGGCGTCGGCGGTTTCGCCGCGGCCCGCGCGCTGTCCACCCGCAACGACGACCCCAAGACCGCGTCCCGCCCCTGGGACAAGGATCGCGACGGCTTCGTGCTGGGCGAGGGCGCCGGCGTGCTGGTGCTCGAAGAGTACGAACACGCCAAGAAGCGCGGCGCCAAGATCTATGCGGAGCTGGTCGGCTTCGGCATGAGCGCGGACGCGTACCACATGACCGCGCCCGACGTGGACGGCCCGACGCGCTCGATGCGCAATGCGCTGCGCAACGCCGGATTGAATGCGGACCAGATCCAGTACATGAACGCGCATGGCACGTCCACGCCCCTGGGCGATGCGAACGAGACCAACGCGATCAAGAAGGCCTTCGGCGATCATGCGAAGAACGGCCTGGTGGTGTCGTCGACCAAGTCGATGACCGGCCACCTGCTGGGCGGCGCGGGCGGCATCGAGTCCGTCTTCACCGTCAAGTCGCTGCACGACCAGGTCGCTCCGCCGACGATCAACCTCTTCAACCAGGATCCCGAGTGCGACCTGGACTACTGCGCCAACGAGGCGCGGAAGATGCCGATCGAGTACGCCGCGAAGAACAACTTCGGTTTCGGCGGCACGAACGGCACGCTGATCTTCAAGCGGATCTGATCTGCTGATCGCAGCAAGCTTTTGAAGCACGATCCGGACGGCGACTCATGACGCCGGTCCGATCGACATCACGCCGGGCCACTGCCCGGCGTTTTTCATTGGTGGACGATGCGCGCTGGGTGCGCGTGCAGCGCGCGGCGCTGTCCGGCGGCGTGGCCGCGGCGATCGTCGCGGCGTTGCGCCAGGCCGGTGTCGCCGATGGCATCGGCATATGGGCAGCGACCGCGCTCGCCGCTGTCGTGGGTGCCGCACTGCCCGTGCGCACGCCGGCGAGGGCCCTGCTGCGATGGGACGGCGCGCAGTGGTGGTGGCAGCGCGCGGGAGAGCCGCTTGCCGTCACGCCAGGCGTCGTCATCGACCTCGAACAATGGATGCTGCTGCGGCTGAACGCCGCCACGGATGCGGACGGAGTTCGTGGTCGCGCGCCGCCCGAGCGCTGGATCGCGCTGTCGCGACGCGCGCACGAAGCGCAGTGGGCGTCGCTCCGGCTCCACCTCTTTCTCGCTGCAGCCTGACACCATGTCGTTTCTGAATTCCGGGCATGATGTGGGCCTTTCGTTTTTGCATCGCCACCTGCGAGTGTTCATGCTCAATTCCGACCGCACCTGTTCCCCTCGACGTCTCGCCCTGGCGCTCGCCGGTGCCACCTTGCTGAGCGCCTCGCTGGGCGCGGCCGCTCAGGCTGCCACCAAGCCCGCGACGCCTGCCGCGACCGCGGCGCCGGCCGCTCCGGCGGCGGTGCCGGTCGCTGCGCCCGATCTGGCGCGCGCGCTGCCCGACTTCAGCGCCCTGGTCGAACAGGCCGGTCCGGCCGTCGTCAACATCCGGACCTCGGAGAAGGTGAAGGTCGCCAACGCGCAGATCGACGACCAGATGCGGGAACTGCTGCGCCGCTTCGGCATCCCCGTGCCGCAGCAGCGCCGCACGCCTCCGGGCGCGGCGCCCGCACCCGCGCCGACCCCGGACGACGATGACGACGAGGACGCGCCGCAGCGTCGAGGACTGGGTTCCGGCTTCGTGATCGGCGCGGACGGTTTCGTGATGACCAACGCGCACGTCGTCGACGATGCCGACGAGGTGACCGTCACGCTGACCGACAAGCGCGAGTTCAAGGCCAAGGTGGTCGGCCTGGACCGTCGCACCGACGTGGCGGTGCTCAAGATCGAAGCGAACAATCTGCCGATGCTGCGCATGGGCGATGTGAGCCGGCTCAAGGTCGGCGAGTGGGTGATGGCCATCGGCTCGCCGTTCGGCTTCGACAACACCGTGACGGCCGGCATCGTCAGCGCCAAGGCGCGCGACACCGGCGACCTGCTGCCGCTGATCCAGACCGACGTCGCCATCAACCCGGGCAATTCCGGCGGTCCGCTGCTGAACCTGCGCGGCGAGGTGGTGGGCATCAACTCGCAGATCTACAGCCAGTCGGGCGGGTTCATGGGCATCTCGTTCGCGATCCCGATCGACGAAGCGATGCGCGTGGCCGATCAGTTGCGCGCCGGCGGCCGCGTGACGCGCGGCATGCTGGGCGTCTATCCGGACGACGTCAGCAAGGAAGTCGCCGAGGCCATCGGCCTGGGCAAGCCGCAAGGGGCGCTGATCAGCCGCATCACGCCGGCGGGCCCTGGCGAGAAGGCCGGGCTGCAACTCGGCGACGTGATCACGAAGTTCGATGGCAAGACCGTCGAGAAGGCCGTCGACCTGCGTCGTCTGGCCGCGGCGACCAAGCCGGGCACCAAGGTGCCGCTGCAGGTGTTCCGCCGCGGCGCCTACAAGGACCTGACCGCGACGCTGGATGCGCTGCCGGACGACCGCGCCGCGGCGACGCCGGAAGCCGAGGCGCCGGCCGCGACCGGGGCGTCGGCCTGGGGCCTGACGGTCAGCGAGCTGACCGACGCGCAACGCAAGGACCTCAAGGTCGACGGCGGTCTGCGCATCGACACCGTCGACGGTCCGGCCGCGCGTGCCGGGCTGAAGACCGGCGACGTGATCCTCTCGGCCAACAACGCCGAGGTGAAGACGGTCAAGCAGTTCCAGGCCGCGCTGGCCAAGCTCGAGAAGGGCAAGTCGCTCCAGATGCTGGTGCGCCGAGGCGAAGTCGCGACCTACGTCGTGCTGAAGCCTGGCAAGGGCTGAGCCGGGCGACGTCAACCCACCGCCGGCCTGGGGCTTTCCGTAATGCGGAAAATCTGGCCGGCGGCGCGTGATCCGGTGCACAACTCAACGTCGGTTGGTGCTTGCTAACGGATGTGACCAAGGCGGGGTATTGGTGCCCCGCTCCGCTACAATCAAGCCGCGTTCGGGCAGCTTTGTCGCTGTTCCGACGGTGAATCGGAAGGCATCATTTTGATGGGCTCAGCGATCCACAGGATGTCCCCGCGTTTTGTGGATAACCTGTGTACAAAATCGCTGTTGGCGAAGGGCAACGCGCGAGAAGCTCGCATCCATGCGGTTTCCAGGGCGGGGCTTTTGGCTACAATGAAAGCCCAACAAGCAGTTGCCATACGTTTTGTTGGAAGGCGCGTCACCGTTTAGACGTGCCTTTTTTTATGTCCCGTTCAGGTCCTGCGAAGGGCCCTGCATCACCGCCCCGACCGACGTCCCCAGCGTGTCTCCGCGTGCTCCGCTCGAGCACCGTTGAAGTGGCGGACGAAGCGCGCGGTCTCCGTCCGAGTCCATGAACCACATCCGCAATTTCTCCATCATTGCCCACATCGACCACGGCAAGAGCACGTTGGCCGACCGGATCATCCAGCGCTGCGGCGGGCTGTCGGACCGGGAGATGGAAGCGCAGGTGCTGGACTCGATGGACATCGAGCGCGAGCGCGGCATCACGATCAAGGCGCAGACCGCCGCGCTGCAGTACAAGGCCGCGGACGGGCAGGTCTACAACCTGAACCTGATCGACACGCCGGGACACGTGGACTTCTCGTATGAGGTGAGCAGATCGCTGTCCGCCTGCGAAGGCGCGCTGCTGGTGGTCGACGCCAGCCAGGGCGTCGAGGCGCAGACGGTGGCCAACTGCTACACCGCGCTGGAACTCGGCGTCGAAGTCGTCCCGGTGCTGAACAAGATGGACCTCCCCTCGGCCAATCCCGATGGCGCGAAGGCGGAGATCGAGGAAGTCATCGGCATCGACGCCACCGACGCGATCCCGTGCTCGGCCAAGACCGGCATGGGCATCGACGAGATCCTCGAGGCCGTCATCAGCCGCATGCCGCCGCCGCAGGGCACGGTCGAGGCGCCGCTGCGCGCGATGATCATCGACTCCTGGTTCGACAACTACGTCGGCGTCGTGATGCTGGTCCGCGTGGTGGACGGCACGCTGAAGAAGAACGAACGCATCCGCATGATGGCGACCAACGCCATCTATCCGGCGGAGCACCTGGGCGTGTTCACGCCCAAGTCGGAGAAGCGCGACCAGCTCAACGCGGGCGAGGTGGGCTTCATCATCGCCGGCATCAAGGAGCTGTCCGCGGCGAAGGTGGGCGACACCATCACGCTGGAGAAGAAGCTCCCGAACAACCTGGGTCCGGCCACCGAGGCGCTGCCCGGTTTCAAGGAGATCCAGCCGCAGGTCTTCGCGGGCCTGTACCCGACCGAGGCCAGCGAGTACGACCAGCTGCGCGACGCGCTGGAGAAGCTCAAGCTGAACGACGCGTCGCTGCGTTTCGAACCGGAAGTCTCGCAGGCGCTGGGCTTCGGCTTCCGCTGCGGCTTCCTCGGCCTGCTGCACATGGAGATCGTGCAGGAGCGCCTGGAGCGCGAATTCGACCAGGATCTCATCACGACCGCGCCCAGCGTGGTCTACGAGGTCCAGCTCGGCGACGGCGAGGTGATCGAGGTCGAGAACCCCTCGAAGATGCCGGAGCAGAGCAAGATCGCCGAGATCCGCGAGCCGATCGTGACGGTCCACCTGTACATGCCGCAGGAGTATGTCGGCGCGGTCATGACGCTGGCCAACCAGAAGCGCGGCGTGCAGCTGAACATGGCCTACCACGGCCGCCAGGTGATGCTGACCTACGAGATCCCGCTGGCGGAGATCGTGCTGGACTTCTTCGACAAGCTGAAGTCGGTCTCGCGCGGCTACGCCTCGATGGACTACGAGTTCAAGGAATACCGCGCCTCCGACGTCGTCAAGGTCGACATGCTGATCAACGGCGACCGCATCGACGCGCTGTCGCTGATCGTGCACCGGGCGCAGTCGCAGTTCCGCGGCCGCCAGGTGGCGGCCAAGATGCGCGAGATCATCCCGCGCCAGATGTACGACGTGGCCATCCAGGCGGCCATCGGCGCCAACATCATCTCGCGCGAGAACATCAAGGCGCTGCGCAAGAACGTGCTGGCAAAATGCTACGGCGGCGACATCAGCCGCAAGCGCAAGCTGCTGGAGAAGCAGAAGGCCGGCAAGAAGCGCATGAAGCAAATCGGTTCGGTGGAGGTGCCGCAAGAAGCCTTCCTGGCCATCCTCCAAGTCGAAGAATAAGTCTCCGCATGAAAGCCATGAGCGCATTGACCGGGTTGCTGTACGTGACCCTGATCGCCTACCTGGGCGGCTGGTACCGGGGCTACTGGAGCGGCAATTTCTCGCTGCTGCTGCTGATCCTGGCCACGGTGACGCTGGCGTACTGGCTGGCCGAGCGCTTCCACTTCCAGCCTTCGCGTGAACGCGCCGCCGCGCGGCTGACCGAGTCCGACACGCAGCGCCGCGCCGCGCTGGCCGCGCAAGGCATCCAGCGCGTCGACGGCGATGTCGAAAGCGCCCGTGAGGAGATCCTGCGCCAGCCCTGGTGGCTGGACTGGACCGCCGGGCTGTTCCCGGTGATCCTGATCGTCTTCCTGCTGCGCTCGTTCATGTTCGAGCCGTTCAAGATCCCGTCCGGCTCGATGGTGCCGACGCTGCTGATCGGCGACCTGATCCTGGTGAACAAGTACCACTACGGCGTGCGGCTGCCGGTGATCAACAAGAAGATCATCAGCAACAACGACGTCCAGCGCGGCGACGTGGTCGTGTTCCGCTTCCCGCGCGACACGAGCGTGGACTACATCAAGCGCGCCGTCGGCCTGCCGGGCGACGAGATCGCCTACCTCAACCAGAAGCTGTACGTGAACGGCAAGCTGCTGGAGACGGTGTCGCAGGGCGAGTTCTTCGACGAGGATCCCAACTCGATGCGTTTCCGCAGCCGCTACACGGAGAAGCTGGGCGCGGTCGAGCACCAGATCCTCGTGGACGCGCAGCCGCAGGGGCGCATCCAGAAGCAATACGACTTCCCGTACAACGAGAACTGCAAGTACACGCTGGAAGGCGTGACCTGCAAGGTGCCGGCCGGTCATTACTTCATGATGGGCGACAACCGGGACAATTCGCTGGACTCGCGTTTCTGGGGCTTCGTGCCGGATGAGAACATCGTGGGCCGCGCCTTCGTGGTCTGGATGAACTTCGGCAGCCTGAAGCGCATCGGCGGCATCCAGTAATACGGGTCGACACACTGGCTGACCGACGGTCGGTCCGCCATCGGCTACTCTGTTCCAAAGACAACCATCGGAGCGATACGTGATGAGGGCACGGAAGATTCAACGGGGCATCAGCCTGCTCGGACTGCTGTTCTGGGGGTGATCATCGGCGGCGGGTCGGTGATCCTGCTGCGCGTGGTGCCGACGGTGATGGAGTACTACACGATCCAGAAGGCGGTCGACAGGATCGCCCGGGACAACCCCCGACGGTATCCGCGGCGCGCGACGCCTTCCAGCGGACCAAGGACATCGAATACTCGATCGTCAGCGTCGAGGCGAAGGACTTGATCATCACCAAGGTCGATGACAAGGTGAAGATCAGCTTCTCCTACGACAAGGAAGTGCCCATGTTCAACCCGGTGTTCCTGGTGATCAAGTACAAAGGCGAGTCGCACTGACCACCGCCCGACCGTCCATGACACCGCAAGCGCTCGACGCCCTCCAGCAACGCCTCGGCTACCGCTTCAAGCAGCCGGGACTGCTGCAGCGCGCGCTGACGCATCGCAGCTTCGGTCAGCAGCACAATGAGCGTCTGGAGTTCCTCGGCGACGCGGTGCTCAACCTGACGGTGTCGGCGCTGCTGTTCGACCGGTTCGCCGGTTCCGATGAGGGCGACCTGACCCGCATCCGCGCGCACCTGGTGCGTGAAGACAGCCTGCACCGCCTGGCGCTGGTGCTGCAGATGCCCGAGGCGCTGCGCATGAGCGAGGGCGAGGCCCGCGGCGGCGGCGGCCAGCGGCCGTCGATCCTGGCGGACGCGCTGGAGGCTGTGATCGGCGCCGCGTTCATGGACGGCGGCTACGAGGCCGCGCGCGAGATCGTGCGCGGGCTGCTGGGCGAGACGATCGCCGCGAGCGGCATCGAGCAGTGGGCCAAGGATTCGAAGACGGCGCTGCAGGAATGGCTCCAGGCGCGCAAGCTGCCGGTGCCGTCCTACCGCATCGCCGAGACGCGGGGCCAGGCCCACGCGCAGACGTTCACCGTCGAATGCGAAGTGGCCTCGCTGACGCTGTCGCGCCGCGGCGAAGGACGCTCGCGCCGGATTGCGGAGCAGGAGGCAGCCCGACAGGTGCTGGACGAACTGCTCGCCGGCGATCGACCCGGCACCGGCCTGCGCGACTGACGCGGAGCCCGCGATGAACGCACCCAGAACGCCGAGGACGCCGAAACCGACGTCCCCGTCCGATGCCATTTCTGATTCCCTTTCTGAATCTCCTTCCCCTGTTTCCGAGGACCCCGATCTGAACACCCCGCACGACCCCGCCACCCCGCACGACCCCGATACGTCGCTGGACCACGACGCCGACGCCGACACCAATGCCGACGTCGAGAACGATGAGCTCGACGAGGGCGAGGACGACGAAGGCGAGGACCTGCCTGAGGTTCAGGGTGGCATCGGCGCGATGCCGTACGAGGGCGACCTGCGCTGCGGCCTGATCGCGATCGTGGGCCGGCCCAACGTCGGCAAGTCGACGCTGCTGAACGCGCTGGTCGGCCAGAAGGTCTCGATCACGTCGAAGAAGGCGCAGACCACGCGCCACCGCATCACCGGCGTGCGCACCGTCGACGAGGCGCAGTTCGTCTTCGTCGACACGCCCGGCTTCCAGACCAAGCACAGCAGCGCGCTGAACCGCAACCTGAACCGCACGGTCCAGGGCGTGCTGGCGGACGTGGACCTGGTGCTGTTCGTCGTCGAGGCGGGCCGCTTCGGCCTGGACGACGCCAAGGTGCTGTCGCTGCTGCCGCAGAACAAGCCGGTCGTGCTGGTCGCCAACAAGCTGGACGCGGTGACCCGGCGCGCCGAGATGATGCCCTGGCTCAAGAGCATGCAGGAGCGACGCAACTTCACCGAGTTCGTGCCGCTGTCGGCCAAGAAGGACTCCGACGTGCAGCGCCTGTTCCAGATCCTGAAGCCCTACCTGCCGAACCAGGAATGGTTCTACGAGGAAGACGCGCTGACCGACCGCAGCGAGAAGTTCATGGCCGCGGAGATGATCCGCGAGAAGCTCTTCCGCCTGACCGGCGACGAGCTGCCCTACGAAGCCACGGTGATCATCGATCGCTGGGAAGAGGAGGGTAACCTGCGCCGCATCGCCGCGACCATCGTGGTCGAGCGCGACGCGCAGAAGGGCATGATCATCGGCCAGGGCGGCGAGCGCCTGAAGCGCATCGGTTCCGAGACCCGCCAGGAGCTGGAGAAGCTGTGGGACGCGCGCGTGTTCCTGGAGCTCTGGGTGAAGGTGCGGTCGGGCTGGGCCGATTCCGAAGAGCATCTGAGAAGCTACGGCTACGAGTGAGGCCCATGGCCACCCGCGCCCCGAAGCCGCCCGCCACGCAGGCGGCTTTTGTTTTGCACCACTACGACTGGAGCGAGACCAGCCTCGTGCTGGACCTGTTCAGCCGGGAGCACGGCCGGCTGGCGGTGATCGCCAAGGGGGCGAAGCGGCCCTATTCGCAGCTGAGATCGGTGCTGCTGCCGTTCCTGCGGCTGCAGGTGACGCTGTCCAAGCCGTCGAAGATGAACGAGGACGGCGCGGCCGAGGTGCAGTCGCTGCGCGGCGCGGAGTGGGTCGGCGGGCAGACGCTGCCCAGCGGCGCGGCGCTGTTCAGCGGCTACTACGTCAACGAGCTGCTGCTGAAGTTCCTGCCCCGGCAGGAGGCTCAGCCGGAACTCTTCGACGCCTACGCGGCCCTGCTGCCGCAACTGCGCTCGGTGGACGACGCGCAGGCGGCGCTGCGGGCCTTCGAACTCAAGATGCTGTCGATCTGCGGCCTGCTGCCGGACCTGAGTGTCCTCTCGACGACGCAGGCGCCGCTGGATCCGGAGCGGCTGTACATGCTCGCGCCGGAGTCCGGCGTCATCGTGCCGACACACGATGCGCCGCAACTGACAGGCCAGGCGTTCGTCCAGCTCCAGGCTGCCCTGCTGCACGGCAGCCAGGCGGCGCTGCAACAGGCCTGCGAACTCGCGGGGCCGGCGCTGAAGCCGCTGTCGCGCGCATTGCTTCACTATCATCTGGGGCATCGTCCATTGCGGACGCGGCAAGTGCTGCTCGACGTCCAGAAGCTGCTCACATGAATCCGCTGATCGCTCCCGAATCCGGCCGCCACGATGCGCGATGCGCGCTCTCGGTCAACGTCAACAAGGTCGCGCTGCTGCGCAACACCCGGCACCTGGGCATCCCCAGCGTGACGCGCGCGGCGCAGCTGTGCCTGGAGGCCGGCGCGCAGGGGATCACGGTGCACCCGCGGCCCGACGCGCGCCACATCCGCGCCGACGATGTGCGCGAGCTCGCCGCGCTGATGAAGTCGTGGCCGCAGGCCGAGTACAACATCGAGGGCAACCCGACGCAGAACCTGATGGACTTCATCCGCGAGACGAAGCCGCATCAGGCGACCTTCGTGCCGGACGGCGAGGACCAGTTCACCTCCGACCACGGCTGGAACCTGCCGGCGGATGCCGAACGCCTGCGCCCGATGATCGCCGAGTGCAAGTCGCTGGGCGTGCGGGTGAGCCTGTTCATGGATCCGCTGCCGGAGGCGATGGCGCACGTGGCCGCCGTCGGCGCGGACCGCATCGAGCTCTACACCGAGACCTGGGCGAGCGCCTTCGGCACGCCGCGCGAGGCCGAGGTGGCCGCGGCCTTCGCGGCCACGGCGCGCGCCGCGCTGGCACAAGGCCTGGGCATCAACGCCGGCCACGACCTGAACCGCGACAACCTGACGCGCTTCCTGCGCGAGGTGCCGGGGGTGGCTGAGGTCTCGATCGGCCACGCGCTGATCGCTGATGCGCTGGAGCTCGGCTACACCGAGGCGGTGCGCGACTACCAGCGCTGCATCCAGCGCGCGTACGTCTGATTGCATTTCCGCACCAGACACCCACACGACGCCCGCAGGACGCCCACACGGCGGGCACGAAACGCGCACGCCAGGCGCATGAAAGGGTCGCGATGATCTACGGCATCGGCACGGACGTCTGCGACATCCGGCGCATCCGCAAGACGTTCGAACGGCGCGGCGAGCGCTTCGCCGAGAAGGTGCTGGGTCCGCACGAGCTCGAGGTGTTCCGCGAGCGGCATGCCAAGGTCGAGGCGCGGGGCATCGCCTACCTGGCGACGCGCTTCTCGGCCAAGGAGGCGTTCTCGAAGGCGATCGGCATGGGCATGCGGATGCCGATGACCTGGCGCGACTGCGAGATCGTCAAGGCGCGCAGCGGCAAGCCGGGCATCCAGCTGCACGGCGCGCTGGCCGAGTGGTTCGAGGCCAAGGGCTTGAGCGCGCATGTCAGCGTGAGCGACGAGACCGACTATGCGACGGCGTTCGTCGTCGTCGAGACCCGGGAATGATTCCAACGACATCTGAACGCGCCTGAATGTGCCCGACCGTGCAAAGGCGCGCGACCAACGAGAGAGACAGTCAATGACCGAGCATCTGCATTCGCCCGTGATCCTGGACATCGCCGGCACGACGCTGACGGCGGACGACCGCCGCCGGCTGGCGCATCCGCTGACGGGCGGGATGATCCTGTTCGCGCGCCACTTCGAGAACCGCGCGCAGCTGACCTCGCTGTGCGCCGAGGCCAAGGCCATCCGTCCCGACCTGCTGATCGCGGTCGACCAGGAAGGCGGTCGTGTCCAGCGTTTCCGCACGGACGGTTTCACGGCGCTGCCGGCGATGCGCGCGCTCGGCGAACTGTGGATGGACGACGCGATGCGCGCGGTCCAGGCCGCGACGGCGACCGGCCTGGTGCTGGCGCTGGAACTGCGCGCCTGCGGCGTCGACATGAGCTTCGCGCCGGTGCTGGACCTGGACCATCAGGATGCCGGCCGCCAGTCGATCAGCGCGGTGATCGGATCGCGCAGCTTCCACAGCGACCCGCGCGTGGTGAGCCTGCTGGCGCAGAGCCTGATGCAGGGCCTGGCGCTCGCGGGCATGGCGAGCTGCGGCAAGCACTTCCCGGGACACGGCGCGGTGAGCGTCGATTCGCACGTTGGCGTGCCGGTGGACACGCGTTCGCTGAAGGCGATCCTGGCGGAGGACGTGCGGCCGTTCGAATGGCTGAGCCTGAGCCTGTCGGCGGTGATGCCCGCGCACGTGGTCTACCGCAAGGTGGACAGCCGGCCGGCGGGTTTCAGCCAGCGCTGGCTGCAGGACATCCTGCGCGACCGCCTGGGCTTCGCCGGAGCGGTGTTCAGCGACGACCTCGGCATGGCCGCGGCGCGTGTGATCGAGGGCCGGCCGGTGGGATACACCGAGGCGGCGCTCGCCGCGCTGGGCGCGGGCTGCGACCTGGTGCTGCTCTGCAACCAGAGCCAGGAGCAGGGTGGCCGCGCAATCGACGAGCTGCTCGACGGCCTGGCCGACGCGCAGGCGAAGGGCGCGTGGACGCCCGCGATCGACAGCGAGGCCCGCCGCGCGGCGCTGGTGCCGCAGTCGGCGCCGCTGACCTGGGATGAGCTGATGCTGGCGCCGCGTTACCTGGAGGCGCTGGCGCGCCTGCCGTGATCCCGGTCGACGTGCCGTTCAGCGGCAGTCGACCGATCGGAGGGTCATCATCGCGCCGGGTTCCCTGCGCATGATGGCCGTGCACCGGGCGTAGCCGGCCAGCGGCCGTGTCAACACGAGTCGGGTGCCGGCGTAGCTGCAGATCGCGAGCGGTCGATCGAGCGCGGTCACGTTCCAGACCAGCGTCTCGGTGACGCCACCCTTGGCGTCGCGCTGGGTCTTCATGTCGTCGTAGATCGCGCCTTGATGCTCGTCGATGGCCCCTTGGGTGATCTGGAAGCCGCCGAGCGCATGCCTGACCTGGGGCGCCTCGCGGGCGACGGCGAAGCCTTCCGGCACCTCTGAGGCCTCCTGCCTGGTGGCGGCCCACCCGGCAGGGCAACTGAAGGGCTCAGGCGAGGCCTGGATCTGATGGCCGGTCAAGGCAAGGCACAGGGCGACAGCGGGCTTGAGCAGGGACATGTCACCATTGGACCGCCGCGCGAAGCGATCGACTGCTGTCGAAGGTCATCGCTCCGCGGACGGGATGCAACGACACGACACTGCGACACATGCGTGATTCTCCGATGGATGGCCGATCGCCGATCTACCAGCATGTCGATCCTGACGCGGCGCTGCCCGTGCTCGGGATGACCGCACCGTTCCGCGCGGTGATCGTGGCAGAACTTCCCGTCACCAACAGCCAACAGAATCGCATCAGCGACTGGCTCGTTGCGCAAGGCTGTCTCTACGCCATGGCATGGGGGGTGAACGCGAGCAGCTGGGACGATGCGATCGACTGGGCCGCCATCGCCAAGACCGATTTCGCGCAGGTCTCGGAAGGTGCTCTCGTCCTGACGACCTGGCATGACGATGAGACGCTGAGCGAGGTTTTCGACTTCGCCATTCGGTGCGCCAGTCATCCCGCTGCGCCACTGAACGAATTGATCATTGTTCATGTGGCTGGCGCCTCGGATCCCGAGCGCATCCAAGCCGCCTATCCGCGCAGCGCAAGCCAGTGGGGAACGCTCCGACAGCAGAAACGGCAGATCGGACATGGCAACGGCGCCCCCGAGGACGCCGTCGCGGGCACAGGGCCGACCGGCCCTTCAGTCGATCAGCCCGTCAGTTGCGCCAGACTGGCGCCGTCTTCGGATTGACGTCGGTCGACAGGCCGACGTTGGACGTCGTGTCGACGAAGCCGGAGCGGTTGCCGCTGCCCAGGTTCAGGCCGACGCCGCGGTACTCCACGTCGCCGTGCAGGTTGAGCGTGCCGGACGCGCCCTGGTTGGCCTCGAAGAAACCCAGCGGATAGAAGGTGGTCCGCACCTGCGCCGACCCCGACACGTTGAACGTGTTGTTGCCCCACGGGCTGCCCGTCACGCCGACGACGCTCAGTCCGCCGACCACCGCGTTGTCCGACACGGACCCGTTGGCGATGATGGCCTGGTCCTCGATGCGGGCGTTGCCGCTGGCGCGACCGCCGGTCAGGATCTTCGCGTACGGGCCGACGTACACCGACGCCGGCGTGCCGGTCGGCGCGCAGCCGCCGCCGTTGGCGTGGCGCAGGGTGCCGGTCGGGCACAGCTCGCGCTGTCCACCCTGGAATCCCTGCGGCCAGGCGCCGGCCAGTTCCACCATGTAGCGGTAGCGGTTGATCGAGCCGTAGGCCTGGTCCCAGACGATGGTCTTGAACACCGTCGGCGTCGCGCTCACGACCAGGAACAGGGGCTCACCGGCTGAGACGCGGTAGGTGAGTTCGCCGTCCAGGCCCTTCTGCAGACCGCTGTAGCGCGCCGAGGTGAATTGCGAGTTGGTCGCGACCAGCCCCCAGCGGAAATCGGCGTTCGCGCCGGACGTGTCGACGCCGCGGAACTTCACCGTCACCGTGGTGGCACCGGCCTCCGGATAGAGGCGGACGACGTTGTAGCCGAAACGCTGCGGCGAGCCGTGGTAAGGCGAGACGAAGCGGCGGTTGCTCGCCCAGTTGCCGTCCAGCGACTCCAGCGGCATCAGGCGTCGCATGCGCTCGGCCTTGTCGGTCAGCGTGATGTTGCCGTAGGTGTTGCGGAACGCGTCCGGCGTGGCCTTGTAGTCCCAGGTCACGTTGTGCATGGCCCATTCGCCGATGAAGTCGTTCAGTTGCGCGACCGTCCAGCCGCGCGACTTCTGGATGTTGGTGAACGGATCGGCGCCGGCGGTGGTCCAGATCTGCGTCACCGCTTCGGGACCGTGGCGGTCCTTCAGGTACTCCATGAACTGCCAGTTGCAGTAGCGGTCGCGCGTGGAGCCCAGGTAGAGGTGCGGCGCGTTGGGCAGCATCTCCGAGCAATGCACGTTGCTCCTGTACTCCGGCAGCTGGTGCGGCGTGAAGTTGGCGTGGCTCTCGTGGATCCAGCCGCAGGTGTTGGACTGGTTGCAGGCCATGCCGCCATTGAAGTTGGCCCACGACTGCCAGCCGTGCGTGAACTCGTGCGTCAGGCCCCAGTGGTCGCGCAGCGCGGCCGGCGCGATCCACATGCCCATGTGCAGATTGCGCTGGGCGTCCGTCCAGGCGCCGCCCGTCAGTCCCCAGCCGGAATGGATGTGGATGGCGGGCTTGATCTTGTCGGCCTTGTTGAAGAACGGCTCGGGCATCGCCAGCGTCGCGCCGAACAGCGAGTTCCAGACCGTGTTCTCCAGCGTGTTGACGGCCAGCGTGAGGTCGGCCTCGGACAGTGCCTCGTCGGAATAGAAGGCGAAGTGCGCCGATTCCCGCACCAGGCGGAAATTGGCTTGCTCGGGGTTGGGACCGCCCGCGCGCCAGGCGCCGGGCGTGACCGCCGGCGGCGTCGGCGTGCCGGTGTACCAGTCGGTCAGCGTGGTGCCCGGGTCGACGGCGGCGGGCGCAGGTGCCGGAGTGGGCGCGGGAGCCGGTGTCGGCGCTGGGGCCGGAGCGGGCGTGGGCGCCGGTGCGGGCGCCGGACTCGGCGCGGGCGTCGGTGCTGGGGCCGGTGCGGGTGCGGGTGCGGCGCCGGTCGCGCAGAAGCCGACGGAGGCGTTCACTGCCTTCGGCGCCAGCGTGCGGTTCCAGCCGATGCCCGTGAGGGTCATCGTGCTGCCGGACTGCTTCCACTCGGCATTCCAGACGTTGTTGACGCGCCCCTGCACGGTGACGCTGCCGTTCCAGGTCAGCGCCGTGGCGTTGGGATTGGTGACGATCACCGACGCGCAATAGCCGCCGTTCCACCGGTTGTTGACGACCACCTTGAACGTGGCGGGCAGCGCCGCGTGAGCCGCGCTCACGAACAGTCCGGCCAGGCCCAGGCAGGCGGCCAGGGATTTCATCTTGAACATGTTGTCCTCCGCTGTTGATCACGGCTCGAAAGCCGGCGGCGATCGTCGTCGCGACGCCGCTTCAGCGGGGGCGGTTACGTCAGGAACCGTAATCGGCGGCGGCGGGGCGTCGGTGCTCGAACAGATCTGGAAACCGGCCGTCACCAGGGTTCCAGACAACGTTGTCTTCAATCACCGATTCACAGGCGGAAACAATCACGAAGTACTGCCGGGAGGACACAGGAAATGAGTTCCGAATGGCGCTCATTCATTGGTCGCAGAATCGAAGGCCACTTCAATGCCAGTCGGGAACCCCGATCGGCCCATGCCACAAGGAACATCCATGAAGCGCACTGGTTTCAACCTCGACCGCGCCATCGCGAGACGACTCGCGCTCGTCGCGGTCGTGCTGTCCTCGGCGGCCTCCGCACACGCGCTGGACTGCGCCAACGCCGTGAGCACCGTCGACATGAATGACTGTGCCAAGCAGGAGCAGCAGCAGGTCGAGAAGCAGCTCAACGACGTCTATCGCCGCGTGCTGGCGGAAACGCCGGCCAAGGTCGGCGGCGTCAAGCCGGCGAAGCCGAAGGACAGTCTGGTCGCCGCGCAGCGCCTGTGGGTCAAGTTCCGCGAGGCCGACTGCAAGGCCGTCCTCGACCTATGGTCCGACGGATCGATCCGCAACGTGCAGTACCTCGCCTGCATGCGCGATCACGCGCAGTGGCGCGTCAGGCAGCTCGAGGCGTTCAAGACGCAGCCTTGAGTCACCGCAGCGGTGCCGCACGGCGCAGTGCCGTGTCGGTGCCCGAGGCCGTCATCCACTCCGGCTAGACTCGCCACCGAAATTTCCCCACAACGATTCGACCAGGGAGCGGGCCAGCATGTCGCTGACCATGGAGGGCGTGCTGGCGCTGGCGCCGGACGAGGCATCGGCGAAGGCCGCGCGGGGACTGACCTCGCCGGCCAAATGGCCGTTGCTCGGCGCCGATGACGCCGCCGTCTGGGGCGAATGCCAGGGCAGCGGCGCCAAACCGTATCAGACACAGGTCGACCTCAACGGTCCTGCCTTCCGCTGCTCCTGCCCGAGCCGCAAGTTCCCCTGCAAGCACGGGCTCGCGCTGCTGATGCTCAGGGCGCAGGACGCCGCCCGCTTCACCGCCGCCGAGCCGCCCGCCTGGGTCGCCGAATGGATCGCCTCGCGCGGCGAGCGGGCGCAGAAGAAGGACGAGCGCGACCAGAAAGCCGTCGAACGCGCGACCGAGCGCGCCGCGCAGATCGCCGACGGCGTCGATCCCGCGCAGGCCGCATCGGCGCTCGCCGATCCCGACAACGCGCTCAGGCGCGAGTCGCAGCGGTGGCGCCGCATCGAGGACGCCTCCGCCGAACTGCAGCGTTGGCTCGGCGACCAGATCGGTCGCGGGCTCGGCGCGCTCGACGACGCCGCGATCCGCGGCTGGCGCACGATGGCCGCGCGGATGGTGGACGCCCAGGCGCCCGGCCTCGGTCAGCGCATCGTCGCCGCCGCGGACGGCTGGCGCGTCGGCGCCGACTGGCCGGAACGCACGCTCGCCCGCCTCGGTCTGCTGCAACTCGCCTGCGAGGGCCTCGCCCGTCGCGGGACGCTGCCGGAGCCCGTTCAAGCGGATCTGCGCACCGTCTGCGGCTGGCCGCTCGACCAGGCCGAGGTGCTCGCCACCGGAGAACGCGTCACCGATCGCTGGGCGGTGCTCGGCGTGATCGTCGAGGAGCGAGAGGGGCGTCTCAACGAACGCCGCGTCTGGCTGCATGGCGCGCGCTCGGGCCGGCGGGCGTGGCTGCTCGATCACACGCACGGCGGCCGCGGCTTCGACGGTCTCTGGCTGCCCGGCATCGCCGCCGACGTGACGCTCGCCTTCTATCCCGGCAATGCGTCCCTGCGCGCGCTGGCTGTCGATGCCGCGCCGCTGCTCACGCCCGAATCCGGTCCTGGATCCGAAGTGCGACCCGAGTCCGAACCCGAGGGCGCGTTCGGCATTGCGCGTGTCATCGGTTCCGACGCCTGGTCGGACGAATGGCAACGCGTCGCTGAACGCGTGGCCGCTCATCCCTTTGCATTGCTGCATCCCGTCGTGCTCGCCAACGCGACGCCGGTCGCCTCCGAGGCCGGCCCGCATCTGACCGCCGATGGCCGTGCCGTGCCGCTGCGGGTCGGCGATGCCGACTGGTGGTCGCTGATGGCCGTCGCCGGCGGGCATCCGCTCGCCGTGATGGGCGAATGGGACGGCCGCGCGCTGCACCCGTTGACCGCCTGGCGGTCGGGGACGGCAGCGCCCGCCTGGACGAGGAGCGCCGCATGAGCGCCTGGACACCGCTGCTGCCCATCGCGATGGTGGGCACGGATCGACAGCCGGGGCCCTTGCCCGAATGGCCCGGCGAGATCGGTGCGCTCGTGGCTCGCGCCGCGCAGGCCGCGGAGGCTGATGACAGCCCCACGGGTCAGGTCTTGCGCACGATGGCGGTCATCGCGCCGTGCGAAGCCGCCGGCACGCAGGACCGCGCCTGGTCCGCGTCGCCGCCGCAAGCCGCCACTGACGATCGATGGCCCGTCGTGCCCGAACGCCTCGACGGTGCGCCCGGCCCGGGCTCGCTGCACGGGCTTCTGCGCTGGGCCCTCACGGACGCGCCCGGGCGCCTGCAGCAGCAGGTGTTCGTGGATCTGGCCGATGCGGGTCTGCGATTGCCGGAGATGCTGCTGCCGATGGCACTCGATGTCGGGCGACGTTCCGTCGCGCTGCGCGGCCCGTTGCTGCCGGTGCTCGGCGAGCGCGGACTGTGGCTGGCCCGGCAGCGCGAGGACTGGCACTACGCCGCCGGCGCGGGCAGCGACGCGCCCGGCGAGACGCAGTGGACCGACGGCACGATGGAGCAGCGCCGCGCCTTCCTGGCCCGCGAGCGCGCGGCCGATGCCTCGGCCGGCCGGCGCCGCTTCGAGTCGGCGTTGACGGAGCTTGCCGCCAAGGAGCGCGCCGATCTGGCGGCGCAGCTCGCGGTCGGACTCGGCATGGACGATGAGCCCTTGCTCGACCGCCTGCGTGCGGACCGCAGCCGCGAGGTGCGCGACGTCGCGCTCGACCTGCTGCTGCGCTTGCCGGAGGCCGCGCATCCGCGCCGCGCGATCGAACGGCTCGCGCCGCTGCTGAGGCAGGAGCGCCAGCTGCTGCGCCAGCACTGGCTCATCGACGCGCCGGAGGCCGCGGCGTCGGACTGGGCCGCTGACCAGATCGTCGCCGCCCGTCCGACCAGCGAGAAGCTCGGCGAGCGCGCCTGGTGGCTCCACCAACTGGTGCGCCAGGTCCCGCTGGGCTGGTGGACCACGACGACCGCGATGACGCCCGCCGAGCTGCTCGGTTGGGCTGCGAGGACCGATTGGGCCGACGCGCTGAAGCGTGGCTGGTTCGACGCCCTCGCCGCGACGCGCGACATCGAATGGTGCGAAGCCTTCCTCGACGTCCCGCAGACGGCCGGCACCGACCCGGCGCAGGCGAACGTGCCGCTGCAGATGCACCAGACCGCGCAGGCGCTCAACTGGCTGCCCCAAGCCCGGCGCGAGCGTCACTGGCTGCGACATCTGCAGCAGGGCGCCTTGCCCCTGTCGGCGCTGATCGCGGCGGCGAGTGGCGGCGAGACCCTCGGCGCGGCGCTCTCGGCGGCGCTCACCGATCAATTGCTCACCCGTGCCCGCGCCGGCACGCTGAAGGACGACTATGCCGTGCGGGCGATGCTGGTCGACTTCGGCGCGGTCGTGCATGCCGACAGCCTGTCGGCGTATGCGTCGCTGGCCGATATCCGCGCCGCCGACGAGACCACCGCCCATGCGGAGCAACTGCAGGCCGTCGCGCAGACGGCCGCGTTGCGCCGCGCCCTGCTCGCCCTCCGGCACAGGCCGGGGCGGGCGCCGGGCCCAACCCTCCCCCTGATCCGATCCCGAGGACCTCATGACGACTTCCACCGAGACCAACGCCTCGCACGTGCTGCGCCGCCATGCGGAGCACCAGTTCGCCGAGGAGCTCGCCGAGCTGAAGCGCCAGGACACGCGGACGCGCCCGGAGAACTGGGCGATGTCGCCCTGGGCCGTGCTGCGCTATCTGATGGGCGGCACGCTGGAGAACGGCTTCGAGGTCAGCGCCAAGTACATCGGCGACGAGCGGCTGATGGAGATCGCCGTCGCCACGCTCGCGACCGATCGCGCGCTGCTGCTCTACGGCGTGCCGGGCACGGCGAAGTCGTGGGTGTCGGAACACCTGGCGGCGGCGGTCAGCGGCGATTCGACGCTGCTGATCCAGGGCACCGCCGGCACCGGCGAGGAACAGCTGCGCTACGGCTGGAACTACGCGCAGCTGCTGGCCAACGGGCCGAGCGAGGCGGCGCTGGTGCCCAGCCCGATGATGAAGGCGATGCGCGACGGCAAGATCGCGCGCATCGAGGAGCTGACGCGCATCCCCGCCGACGTGCAGGACTGCCTGATCACGGTGCTGTCCGAGAAGACGTTGCCGGTGCCCGAGCTCGGCGCCGAGGTGCAGGCCACGCGCGGGTTCAGCGTGATCGCCACCGCCAACAACCGCGACAAGGGCGTCAACGAGCTGTCCGCCGCGCTGAAGCGCCGCTTCAACACCGTGGTGCTGCCGGTGCCGGCGAGCGAGGACGCCGAGGTGTCCATCGTCGTCAAGCGCGTGGCCGAGCTGGGCGTCGCGCTGCAGCTGCCCGCCGAGCCGCCGGCGCTCAAGGAAGTGCGGCGCATCGTGCAGATCTTCCGCGAGCTGCGCAACGGCCGCACCGAGGACGGCAAGACGCAGCTGAAGTCGCCCAGCGGCACGCTGTCGACGGCGGAGGCGATCTCGGTGATCAACAGCGGCATGGCGCTGGCCGGTCACTTCGGCGACGGCGTGCTGCGTCCGCGCGATGTGGCGTCGGGCCTGCTCGGCGCGATCGTCAAGGATCCGGTGCAGGACCAGGTCGTCTGGAACGAGTACCTCGAGACGGTCGTCAAGGAGCGCACCGAGTGGAAGGACCTGTACCGCGCCTGCCGCGAGCAGTCCTGAGTCCTCGGATCCATCGAGCCACCTTGCGCCTTCCAGAGCCTTCCAGAGCGGTCATGAGCGATCCGGTCCACTACTTCGGCGTGCGGCACCACGGCCCCGGCTGCGCGCGCAGCCTGCTCGCCGCGTTCGAGGCGCTGAAGCCCGACTGCGTGCTGATCGAGGGGCCGCCCGAGGCGGACGGCCTCGTCGCCGCCGTGCTCGACCCCGCGATGACGCCGCCGGTGGCGTTGCTGACGCATGGCATCGAGGAATCGGGCCGCGCGGTCTATCACCCGTTCGCGAGCTTCTCGCCGGAATGGCAGGCCTTGCGCTGGGCCGGGCTTGCCGGCGTGCCGGTGCGGTTCATCGATCTGCCGGTCGGCGTGTCGCTCGCGCTGGAGAAGGCAAGGGAGGAGGCGAGGGAGGAGGTGGCCGGACAGGCGGCGGAGTCCCCGCCCGCAGGCGCTGAAACCTCGGAGCCTGGCTCGGCGGAGACATCCGATGCCGAGCCTGCCGAGCCCGCCGATGAACGCTCGACGCGTCGCGGTGATCCGCTGGACTGGCTCGCCCGCGCAGCGGGTTACGCCGACGGCGAGGCCTGGTGGAACCACATGGTCGAGGAGCGCGGCGACGGCGAGGACCTGTTCGCCGCCATCTCGGAGGCGATGACCACGCTGCGGGCGGAGTCCGGCGACGACGAGACCCTCGATCCCCGGACGCCGCGCGCCCATCGCGAGGTGCTGCGCGAGGCCCACATGCGCCAGGGCATCCGCGCGGCGCGCAAGGAGGGCTACGAGCGCATCGCGGTCGTCTGCGGTGCGTGGCACCTGGGCGGACTGCGGGCCGACGTCACCGCCAAGGCGGACCAGGCGCTGCTCAAGGGCGTTCCCAAGCTCAAGGTCACCAGCACCTGGGTGCCGTGGACCTACCGGCACCTCGCCCGCGACAGCGGCTACGGCGCGGGCATCCACTCGCCCGGCTGGTACGAGCACCTGTGGCTGAGCGGCCAGGACGGCGAGCGCCGTCCCCGCGCGATCGGCTGGCTGGCGCGCGTGGCGCGGCTGATGCGGGAGCGCGACCTCGACTGCTCCTCCGCCCACCTGATCGAGGCGGCCCGGCTTGCCGACACGCTGGCTGCGCTGCGTCAGCGGCCCGCGCCGGGCCTGGACGAACTGCACGAAGCCACGCGCACGGTCATGACGCTGGGTGACGAGGCGGTGCTCGGTTTCATCCGCGACGAACTGGTCATCGGCGATCGTCTGGGCGGCGTGCCGGCCGACGTGCCCACGGTGCCGCTGCAGCGCAACCTGGAGCAGCTCCAGAAGTCGCTGCGCATGAAGCCCGAGGCGACGCAGAAGACGCTGGACCTCGACCTGCGCCAGCCCAACGATCTGGCGCGCAGCCATCTGCTGCACCGCCTGCGGCTGATCGATCTGCCCTGGGGCGAGATCGCGCGCACGGGCAAGTCCTCGCGCGGCACCTTCCACGAGATCTGGACGCTGCAATGGCAGCCGGAGTTCGCGCTGCGCGTGATCGAGGCGAGCCGCTGGGGGGCGTCCGTCGCGCAGGCGGCGACGACCGCCGTGGCCGAACGCTGCGGACGGTCGACGAATCTGGCGGCCTTGGCCGAGCTCGTCGATCGTGTGCTGCTGGCCGATCTGCCGGAGGCCGTGACGGTCGCGTCGCGGGCGCTGCAGGACCATGCCGCCGTCACCGGCGATGCCGACCAGTTGCTGGGCGCCTTGCCGCCGCTGGCCAATGTCTTCCGCTACGGCAACGTGCGGCAGACCGACGCGGCGATGGTGGGCCATGTCTTCGATGGTCTCGTGACGCGCGCGGCGATCAGCCTGCCGCTGATGGGTGATTCGTTGGACGAGGCCGCGGCGGAACAGGTGCGCGATCGCGTGCTCGGCGCGCAGGCGGCGGTGCGGCTGCGCGATCCGGGCCGTCAGTCCGAACCCTCGATGCAATGGCGTGCCGCGATCGCGCAGCTGGCGGCGCGCGAGGGCGCGCATGCGTTGCTGCGCGGCCTCTGCACGCGGCTGCTGCTGGACGACGGCCTGATCACGGCGGACGACGCGGGCACGGCGATGTCGCTGCAGCTGTCGCGCGCGGCGGAGCCGGGCAAGGCGGCCGCGTGGCTGGACGGCTTCCTGAACCGCAACGCCGTCGTGCTGCTGCATCACGACGGCGTCTGGCCGCTGGTCGACGCGTGGCTGAGCGGACTCGACGAGGAACACTTCGTCCGCGTGCTGCCGCTGGTGCGACGCACCTTCGCGCACTTCGACGCGGGCGAGCGACGCGACCTCGGGCAACGCGCGGCGCGCAAGGGCAGCGGTGCCGGCGCCGTGACGGCGGCGGCGGAATGGGACGACGCACGCGCGGTGCTCCCGTTGCCGCTGCTGCGACTGATGTTGGGAGTGACGGCATGAGCGCGCCTGACGACGTGACGGATCCGATGGCGGATCCCGGTGCTGATGTCGGCGCAGGTGCCGACGCGATCGCGGCGGCGACCGCGACCGGCCCCGCGGCGACCGACGCCGATCGCCTGCGCCGCTGGCGCCTGGTGCTCGGCGGCGAGGCCGAGGACAGCTGCGGCGGCCTGCGCGGCGACGCGATGGAGATGGACCAGGCCTTGAGCGCGCTGTACGGCGATGGCGCCGGATTGGGCGACGACCGCCGTGGCGGACGCGGCAACTCGGCGCCACGCGTGGCGCGCTGGCTCGGCGACATCCGCAAGTACTTCCCGAGTTCCGTCGTCCAGGTGATGCAGAAGGATGCGCTGGAGCGCTTGAATCTGCGCGACATGCTGCTGCAGCCCGAGATGCTGCAGGGCGTTCAGCCCGACGTGCATCTGGTCGCCAACCTCATGGCCTTGTCGCGGGTGATCCCGGCGGGGACGAAGGACACGGCGCGCCGGGTCGTGCGCCAGGTCGTCGACGAGTTGATGAAGCGGCTCGAGGAACCGATGCGCGCGGCCGTGACCGGCGCGCTGGACCGCAGCCAGCGCAACCGCCGTCCGCGGCTGGCGGAGATCGACTGGCACCGGACGATCCGCGCCAACCTGCGTCACTGGCAGCCGGAGCTGCGCACCGTGGTGCCGGAGACGCTGCACGGCTACGGCCGCAAGGCGCGGCGTCCGCAGCGCGAGGTGGTGCTCTGCATCGACCAGAGCGGGTCGATGGCGAACTCGGTCGTGTACTCGAGCATCTTCGGCGCGGTGCTGGCCTCGTTGCCGGCAGTGAGCACCAAGCTGGTCGTCTTCGACACGGCGGTGGTCGACATGACCGAGCAGCTCGACGATCCCGTCGATCTGCTGTTCGGCGTCCAACTGGGCGGCGGCACCGACATCAACGGCGCGGTGGCCTATTGCCAGTCGTTGATCCGGGAGCCGCGCAACACGATCTTCGTGCTGATCTCCGATCTGTACGAGGGCGGCGTCGAGCCGCAGCTGCTGCGGCGCGCGGCGTCCCTGGTCGAGAGCGGTTTGCAGTGCGTGGCCCTGCTGGCGCTGAGCGACGAGGGCGCGCCGGCCTACGACCGTGCGTTGGCGGCCAAGCTGGCGGCGCTCGGCGTGCCGTCGTTCGCGTGCACGCCCGACGCCTTCCCGGGCCTGATGGCCGCGGCGATCCGGCGCGACGACGTCGGCGCGTGGGCGGCCGGACAGGGCATCGTGACGTCGAGCAAGGGCGCCTGAATCGACCTCAGCGCCTTTCGGCCGCCTGCGCCATCTTCGCGAAGTACGCCGACTGGCCGGTCTTGTTGAGCTGGTACCAGGCCTCGAGGGTCTCGGGCTCGTAGATGTCGAGCGTGTCGAAGATCGCTCGCGCGAAGTCCAGCGCCGACATGCCGCCCGCGGTCAGCAGGCCGCGGTCGATCACGACGGGCTCGTCGACGTATCGGTCGCTGCCTGCGTACTCGCCGACGCCCTTCAGGTAGGACAACGCGTTGCTCGTGTGCTGCCGGTCGTCGAGCACGCCGAGCCGCGCCAGACCCGCCGTCGCGCCGCAGATCGCCGCGACGCGCTTGCCGGCGTCGAGGAACTCCTTGGCCTTCTTCGCGGCTTCCATGTGCTCGCCCTTGTCCCAGCCGGCGCCGCCGGGAAGGATCAGCAGCTCGCTGTCGTCGGGGAACAGCGTCGACAGGCGGATGTCGGGCATCACCGACAGGCCGCCCATCGAGCGCGTCAGGTTCGCGCCGGCGGCGGCGACGGTTTTCACCTGCCAGTCGCCGGGCGTCTTCTGGAATTCGGGCGTGTTGATGCCCGCGACCGCGTAGGCGGCCTCCCAGTCGGCGAAGCCCTCGAAGAGGTAGAGGTGGACGGTGCGGGTGGGGGTATTCATGCCGGGATGGCGGCAAGGTGCGTGCCCGCCGGGGGCGTCGTCGTGGTGTTCAGGGAACGATCTTCTTCACCATGAAGAACTTCGAGCCTGCCGCGCCGTGGCCGGGGATCTCCAGCTGGACCGCATAGCCGAGCCGCTCGTAGAACGGGCGGGCCTGGAAGCTGAAGGTGCTGAGGTAGAAGGTGTCGCAGCCGCGCTCGATCGCGCGCTGCTCGAAGGCGCGGACGACGGCGCTGCCAACACCGGCGTGGCGATGGGCGGCATCGACCCAGAGCTGCTTGAGCTCGCAGCAGCGCCCCAGCGTGCGGCCGACCGCGCCGCCGATGACGCGACCGCCGGCGTCGTACGCCGCGCTCGACAGCCCGCGCTGCCCGTCGAAGGCGCCGTGATCGCCGAAGGCCTCGTTGTGCTGGTCGAGACCGGCGTCGACCAGCGCGGCCAGACCCGGCTTGGGATCGTCGAAGGCGGCAGTGGTGACGGTGCTCATGGGGTCAGCGCCTTGGTCAGCCGGACCATCATCGTCTGCGTCAGTTGATTGGGACCGCGTTCGGCTTCGACGTAGCCGTTGCGGGCGTACAGCGCGATGAGTGGCCGGTTGGTCTCCGAAGTCCAGGTGCAGGACAGCAGCAGGTGGCGCTTGCGGAACCATTCCTCGGCGTGTGCGAGGAGACCTTGCGCGACGCCGAGCCGGCGGGCCTCCGGCGCGACGTAGGTCGTCGAGATCAGACCGAAAGGCGCGGCACTGAGCGCGGCGCCACCGGACTCGATGCGGTAGATCGTGTGGCCGACCATGGCACCCGTCGCATCGTCGGCGACGACGACCTCGGCAGCACGGCCGTCCAGGTGCCAGTGCACGCGGTCGCGCAGCCAGTCCATCGAATACATGGCCCCGCCGACGGCTTCGCCTTCGACCTCGATCAGGGTCTCGCGCATTCGTGTCGCGACGAGGTCGATGGCGGCGGTGTCGTCGAGGGAGAGGGTGCGAAGCTGCATGGCTGATCGGCGTCAGGGAATGAGCAATGTTAGGCGGTCAGCACTTGATGGACACTGGTGCCATGCCAGCATTCCCACCACTGGACGCGCCGCCGCTGCGCCTCGAACCCGTTTCCGTCGAGCATGCCGATGAGATGCATGCGGTGCTCGCCGATCCGTCGATCTACGAGTTCATCGATGAGGAAGGTCCGCCGACGCTCGAATGGCTGCGCGAGGCCTATGCGCGGCGAGCGAAGGGGCGCTCGCCGGATGGCAGCGAGCAATGGTTCAACTGGATGATCCGTCGGGCGGACGGTCGCTTGATCGGTTATGCGCAGGCGACGATCGAGTCGCCGGAGACCTGCTGGATCGCCTACGTGCTCGCGCCCGAAGGGCGAGGGCAGGGCCATGCGACGCGGGCGGTGGCCGCGATGATCGACTACCTCCGCAGCGCGCACGACGTTCGACGATGGCTGGCATCGGTGGATGCCGGCAACACACGTTCGATCGCCTTGCTGGCGCGGCTCGGTTTCACCGGTGCCGATGCCGACCTCTCCCGGAGCTTTGGGATCGATGCGTCCGACCGGCTCTTCGTGAGGCTGCCGGCCTCAACGTAGCCGCGTCAACATCGCCTCCAGCGCCGGCTGCGACAGCTCGCCGGTGCGCTTGCCGACGAGCTTCCCCGAAGCATCGAAGAGCAGCGTCGTGGGATACCCCGCCTGCTTGAACACCGCGCTGGCCTGGCGGCGTTCATCGATGGCGACGTTGCCCAGCGTCAGACGCTGCTGCCCGAGCCACTTCGCGACATGGGCGGCATCCTCGCCCTGGTTGATGAAGACGAAGCGCACATCCGGCCGGTCGCGCTGGGCCTGCTCGAGCATCGGCATCTCTCGGATGCAGGGCCCGCACCAGGTCGCCCACAGGTTGATCAGCACCGGCTTCCCGCGCAGCGCGGCGAGGTCGATCGCCTCGCCGTTCAACTGCTCGAAGCGCAATGCCGGCAGCGGTTCGGCCGCGGGCCGCATGACGAGCTGGATCTGCCCGGCGATCACGATCGCGGTCCCCACCGCCAGCGGCATGGCCACCGCGAGTCGCATCGCCGGCACGTTCCTCAGTTGGAGGGTCGCATACATCCACATCGCGATGATGCCGACCTCGGGCGACCAGCCGCCGTCACGCAGGTTGAGGACGCTGAGCGGGTGCTCCGCGTAGAGCTCCTTGTACTGGTAGAGGAAACCGAGCCGCGCGAACACGAGCGCGATCCAGAGACTGCGCCACAGCAGCGGGCCCGCGTCCGGCTTGTGCCGGCGCGTGAGCAGCGCGGCGACGGCGAGCGACGCGGCGATCGCGACGCATAGATGCAGGAAGGCCCACGGCAGCACCAGGGGACCGAGGGCGACGGCCTCGTTCATCGCGGCTGGGCGGGGTGGTGGTCGGGGGCACGGACGGACGCGTGGACGGTCATCGCCGCCTGATCAGGTCGCGAAGATCCCGTCCGTGGAGGCGAAGCCCTTGACCTCGATCGGATTGCCCGACGGGTCGAGGAAGAACATCGTCGCCTGCTCGCCGGGCTGGCCGGCGAAGCGGATGCTGGGCTTGAGCACGAACTCGGTGCCGCGCGACTCCAGCCGGTCGGCGAGCGCGCGCCAGTCCGGCATCGCCAGGATCACGCCGAGGTGCGGCATCGGGACCAGGTGGTCGCCGACCTTGCCGGTGTTGCCGGTCTTGAACGGCTCGCCGAGGTGCAGCGAGATCTGTTGGCCGAAGAAGTCGAAGTCGACCCAGGTGTCGGTGCTGCGGCCCTCCTCGCAGCCGAGCACGCCGCCGTAGAAGGCGCGGGCATCGTCCAGGTCTCGCACGTGATAAGCCAGGTGGAACACGGATCGCATGGGGGCTCCCGGGCTGGGGTGATCGATCGGATGATCCTAGCCTCGAAGCCGTCGCCGCTAACATCGGTGTTCTCTGTGTCGTGCGCTAGGGAGATCGCGGTGGATGTGACCAGCTGGTTGGGCTTTGTCAGTGTGGCGCTGTTCGTCACGTTCACGCCGGGCCCCGGCGTCCTGATGGCGATCTCGAATTCGCTCAGTGTCGGACCGCGACGGGCGATGGTGGGATCGCTGGGCAATGCGACGGGCCTGCTGGCCGTGTCCGCGGCGACGGCGGTCGGCCTGGGCGTGTTGCTGAGCACTTCATCGATGGCCTTCCTCGTCGTGAAACTGCTGGGCGCCTGCTACCTGATCTGGCTGGGCATCAAGCAATGGCGCCAGGGCGCGCGGATGTCCATGGCCTCCGGCGACGCCGCCGCGGCGGAAGCGGCGGGGCTGACGCGCCGGGCCCTGTTCTCGCGCGGCGTGATGGTCGCGCTCACGAATCCGAAGGCGATCCTCTTCTTCTCCGCGCTGTTCCCGCAGTTCATGAACCACCCGGAGTCGGCGATGCGCGACTTCCTCGTGCTGACGCTGACCTTCTCGTCCTGCGCGGTCCTGGCGCACGCGTTCTACGTGCTGCTGGCGCGGGCGCTCCGGCGCGGCCTGGCCTCGCCGACGCGGGTGAAGCTGATGAACCGGACCTTCGGCGCGTGCTTCGTCGCGCTGGGTGTCAGCCTGATCGGCTGGCGCGGCCGCACCCAATAGGACACCCGCGCCGCGGCAATCCCTCGAAAGAGCGGCGTCCTGGCTTTCGGCAGGCGCGGGCCCGGCTGCTAATGTCGACGCAATCGCCGGCGTCCCGGCATGGAGGAAAGCGTGTTCTCTCATCTGTTCGTCGGCATCACCGACTTCGATCGCGCGCTGGCGTTCTACACGCCGGTGATGGCGGCGCTGAAGCAGCCGCACCGGTTCACCGATCCGACGTCTCAGCGCGCCGGTTGGCAGTCCGCCCAGACCGTGCGACCGCTGTTCCTGATCGGCCGGCCGCTCGAGGGCGAGGCCTGCTTCGGCAACGGGCAGATGACCGCCTTCATGGCGGCATCGCGAGCGATGGTCGACGAGGTCCATGCCGCGGCGCTCGCCCATGGCGGGACTTGCGAAGGCGAGCCCGGCCCGCGCCCGCATTACCACCCGAACTACTACGGCGCCTACTTCCGCGATCCGGACGGGAACAAGCTGTGCGTGGTGTGCCATGACGCGGAGCCGTCGACGACGGAGGGCGCGTGAGGGCCTCCGGCGAATCGTCGTTCCAGTGGCTCTTCGCCCCGGGCGCGATGGCGGGCCTGGCCGCGGTGTGGTCGCTGTCGGCGTCGGCGGCTCCCGCGACACTTCCCGCGGAAGTGACGGCGCTCGTCGAACGGCATGGGGCCTGCACGCATTGGCTCGGCGAGCCGGGGAAGGCGACGCGGAGCGTCAGCGGGACATCGAGTGGGGCATGTGTCAGAGCTGCCCCGGCATCGATGCGCGTCTGGCCACCCTGAAGAAGAAATATCGCGGTGATCCCGCGGTGATGAAGGCACTCCAGTCGCTGGACGAGCACGTGGAGCCCATGGGCCGGGACGAGGCGAAACGCTTCTGCGCGACGACGCGCAAGCCGGCGTGGGCGAAATAGCGATCAAGCAGCCCGCCATGCCTCTGCCTCGCACCGTCTGCTGGATCCCCCTGTGGCGTGCCGCGCAACCCGGCGTGGGTATCGAGCATCTGCGGCTTTCCGACGGCCATGCCGACGGCGTCGTGATCGCCGTCGACGAAGAAGGCGGACCGTTTCGACTCGCCTATCGGCTCGACTGGGATGAGCGTTGGCGACTGCACGAGGCGAGGTTGTCGCTCATCGACGGCGAGGGCGCCTCACTTCGATCGATGCATCTGAAGACCGATGGCGACGGCCACTGGCAGGATGGCGCAGGGCGGGCTCTCGCCGATCTCGACGGATGTCTCGATATCGACATCTGGCCCACGCCGTTCACCAACAGCTTTCCGATCCGGCGTGTCCCGCTGGCCGTCGGTGAACGACGCGGGTTCCGCATGGCCTGGGTCGACGGCACCGCACTGACCGTGCGCGCGCAGGCGCAGGCCTATACGCGGCTTGACGATCGACTCTACCGCTTCGAGTCGCTGAACGGCTCCGGCTTCACAGCCGATCTGCCGGTCGATGAGGACGGCATCGTGATCGACTATCCGAGGCTGTTCCGAAGGATCTGAACGGCGCCCAGCCGGGCCTGCTCAATACCGGAAGTGGGCTGACGAGTACGTGTCGTCGAAGTGAATCGTTGCCACCTGAGGTGTCGCCATCCCGCGCTCGCTCAGGCTGGGAGGATTGCTGTTTGCTCGCTGGATCAGCGCGAGCAATTCACACGATGGCGCTGCCCGCTCTTGCCCTAGGTCGTTGTCATCTTCGAAGTCCAGCGCCGCGTCATCGGCTTTGCACCACTCGAAGTAGGGCACCCATTGCGCGAAGTGTTGAGTGGGGTGGAAGTTGGCCGTCGTCCAGGGAGTCTCGTAGGACACGTAGACGAACTCGCCCAGCTGGGTTTCTCCGACCATGAGCTTCCAGGTCATTGGCGCATCTTGCGAAGAGCGGGACGACGTCTTCGTGTCGGCGGCGTTGGTGAGCGCACGGATGAGGCGACGAAGGAGTTTCATGGCAGGCCGAGTATGACCCCGTCGCGCGCGAAGTGACTTTCAGCCGAGCCGTCGGCCTCAGGATCGGTGGCGCGCTCGCTAGCATCTCCCCATTCTCATTTCGATGTTGAAAGCGATGCCTCAGTTTTCCGTGATGACCTGCGCCGAGGCGGCCGAGCGATTCGGTCTGTCCTCGTCGTCGATGAACTACCTGCGCGATCTGTCCAGCCATCACGTGCTCGTCCATGAGGGCGACTGGCACCTCGACGGCTCGCTGGTCCTCGACTGGCCGGGCTGGGGTGACGCGGCGTGGCTGGCCGGCTTCGGCCTCCACGAGGACGCGCAGGCGTTCGACATCGCCGGCATCGCCGTGATCGGCGACCTGCGACTCGGCGGTTCGGTGCTCAACATCAACAAGGAAGGTGGGCCGTTCCTTGTCGTGACCGGGAACCTGACCGCGCGCGCGATCGCCAGCGGCGGCGCGACCATCACGGCCCATGGCGACGCCGACATCGCCGAGGCGGTCGTCAGCTGCTACAACCACGGCGAGTTGTGGCTCAAGGGCCGCGTCCGCACGACCCTGTGGCTCCAGGACGAGCACATGATGAGCGCCGGCAAGCTCGAGGCCCTGGTGCGCTTCGATGCCCGGCAGGACCTCGACTCGGAAGACTACGAGGAAGTGTTCCGCACGATGCCGGACGGCAGCGAGCAGTACTTCGAGGTGCAGAACGTGCCCGAGTCGCTCCGTGCGCTGGTCGTGCCCGAGGTGCTCGCCTACCAGGATCTCTGGGAGCGGGTCTGCGCGGATCATCCGATCCTGACCGACGTGGCGATCGCGCGCCGGCCCGCCTGAGGGACACGGCGGTGATGCCGCAGGGCCGTTCCGTCGACGACCTCCGCCCATCCGTCCACGGCGGCCTCACTCGTCCGCAGTGAGCCGCACCAGCAACGCGCCGGCGCTCGCCACCGTCGCCAGGCCCGTCACGCCGACCCAGCCCCAGTGGGTCAGCAGCACGCTGCCCAGCGCGGCGCCGGTCGCCATGCCGATGAACATCCCCGTGAACAGCAGCGCGTTGAGGCGGCTGCGCGCGGCCGGATCGAGGCTGTAGACGATCGTCTGGTGCGCGACCAGCGCGGCCTGCACGCCGAAGTCGAACACGATGGCGAGCACGACCAGCACGACGATGGCCGCGCCGCGATCCAGCCATGCCGTCACCGACATCACCGCGAAGGACAGCGCCACCAGCAGCGAGCCCAGCTTCGTGACCACGCCGGGACCGCGCTTGTCGGCGAAGCGTCCCGCCAGCGGCGCAGCCAGCGCGCCCGCCGCGCCCGCCAGGCCGAACGCGCCGGACACCGCGCTGCCCAGACCGAAACGCTCGTGCAGCATCACGGCCAGCGTCGACCAGAACGCGCTGAAGGCCACCGCGAGCAACGCCTGGGCGATCGCGGCACGGCGCAGGGTCGGGAGCGTCCGCCACAGCCCGCCGAGCGAGCGCAGCAGCGCGCCATACGTCGTGCGCATCGCCGGCGGCGACGACGGCAGCCAGCGCCAGCTGGCCAGCCCCGTGACCGCCAGCGCCGTCGCCGCCAGTCCGTAGACCCAGCGCCAGCCGAACGCCTGCGCGATCACGCCGCTCATCACGCGCGACAGCAGGATGCCGAGCAGCAGTCCCGTCATCACCTGTCCGACGATGCGACCGCGATGCGCCATCGGGCTCAAGGTCGCGGCCATCGGCACGACGTCCTGCGCCAGCGTGGCCGTCAGGCCCAGCACCGCGCTGGCCACGAGGAAGGGCGCGAAACCCGGCGCGAACGCACACAGCAGCAGCGTGGCGATCAGCAGCACGAACTTGGTGAGGATGACCTTGCGGCGATCGAAGCGGTCGCCCAGCGGCGTCAGCAACAGGATGCCGGCGGCATAGCCGAGCTGCGTCAGCATCGGCACCGCGCCGATGCCGGCGGTCGAGGCGTGCAGGTCTTCGGCGAGCGGCGCCAGGATCGGCTGGCTGTAATACAGCGACGCGGCGCCGAGGCCGGCGGACGCCGCCAGCAGCACGATCAGCGGTGCGGACGGGGTGGCGGGATCGCGCGGCGCGGCGGCGGCAGTCGACGGCATGGGAAGGCTGGACACGGCAACTCCCGGAGGATGATTCAAGAGGGCGTGAAGAAGAAGTGCGGAAGGTCGGGTGAGGACCGGATGACCCGCATTCTTCGGATTCGGGGCCCAGCGGGGAACCGGGCCGGCTCGCACAGCGCCCATACGCACGGCGTATAAAGCGAGCCATGAACGACGCCAACCGGGACAGCGGCCAGGACCGCCTCGCACTGCTGCAGACCTTCCTCCGCGTGGCGGAAGCGGGCAGCTTCTCCGCCGCCGCGCTGCAGCTCGCGACCACGCAGCCGACCGTCAGCCGGCGTGTGCAGATGCTGGAGTCGCTGCTCGGCGCGCGCCTGGTCGAGCGCTCCACGCGCGGACTCCGGTTGACGGAGGAGGGCGAGCGCTGCGCCGCGCAGGCGCAGGACCTGATCGACGGCTGGCAGTCGCTGGCCGAGGAGCTCGAGGGCGGCGAAGAGCTGTCCGGCACGCTGCGACTGCGCGTCCCGCATGCTTTCGGGCAGAGCCAGCTGATCGAGCCGCTCGCGGCCTTCCTCACCCGTCATCCCCGGGTGTCGGTGGAGTGGATGCTGCAGGACCAGTTGCCGGACTTCAGCCGCGAGAACGTCGACTGCTCGCTGCTGGTCGGCGAGATCAGCCAGCCCAACCTGATCGCGACGCAGCTGGCCGAGATCCCCCGCGTGCTGGTGGCGACGCCGCAACTCGCGAAGAAGCTGCCGAAGGGCCTGGGCAAGCGGCCGCCGGAGGAGATCTCGGAATTGCTCGGTGCGCAGCCGTGGCTGGCATTGCTGGCGTTCTATCGCGATGGTGTGGACCTGCGCGCCGCGGACGGCGAAGCGCGCATGCACATTGCTTTCCGTCCACGCCTGGGGACGGACAGCCTCTTCGCGCTGATCGAGTCGGCGCGCCGGGGTCTGGGTCTCGCGCTGGTGTCGCAATGGGCCGTCTTCGACGACATGGCCGAAGGACGCCTCGTGCGGGTCCTGCCCGAATGGTGCGCAACACCGTTGCCGATTTCACTCGTCTATCCGTCGCGCCGACTCCAGCCCGCGCGTCTGCGCGCGTTCCAGCAGGTGATGCGCGAGGTCATTCCGACGATGCGGGGAATGCGCGAGGTGCGCCGCCGCGCCAAGACGTGATGCCCACCTCTGAAGGATGAGGATCAGGACGGCTCATTGGTCCCGAATCACGACAAAGAACACCAGAACCAGTCAGTGCCAGGACTTGCCGCGACGCGTAGATTTCTGCCTTCGCATCCACTTTCCGAGAGCGAGGTGATGAATGGAAATCGAGGTCTTTCTGGCATTGAAGAGCGCGGGCGTGCCCGATTCGGACGCGCGCCATGCAGCCACTGCCATCCGCAGCGGTGTCGCTGAAGAAGTCCGTGAGGCACAGAAGGGGGTCGCCACGACCGCCGATATCAGGACCCTGGAGTCCAGCATCGTGGAGTGCAAGGCCGACATCCGGAAGCTGGAGTCGAGCATCTCCGATCTGAGGGCAGACTTTTTCCAGCGCCTGTCGGACATCCACAAGTCCACGGTGGTCGTGATGTGCAGCGGCGTCGGGCTGCTGAGTGTGCTGGTGACGGTATTGAAGTTCGTCGGTTGATATGGGAGTGACGTCGATGGCCCGCCGAAGAAAAAGACCGCCCTCGGGCGGTCTTCTTCATGGTGCCGTCAGGGCTTCTACCCAAAGGCGTGAGCGATGGCCAACGCCACATTCAGCCCTTGGGCGCGGGCTTGGCCGGCGCGGCCGGCTTCTTCGCCGCCGGGGGCAGCGTCTTGCCGTTCGCGGTCATGGACATCGCCATGTCCATGCGCATCTTGTTGCCCTGCGGCGCCGCGATGTCCACGCCCATGGTCATCGCCATCGTGCTGCGCACCATCAGCCGGTCCGCCATCCGCAGGTCCATCTTGCCGCGGCCCGAGCCCGTCATCGCGCCCTCGACCGGTCCCGCCGCCGAGGCGGCCGCCGCCGGTGCCGACGCTCCGGACGCTGCCGTCGCCGGCGTGGAGAAGCTCATGTCCATGCGCACGTCCACGTCGAAGGACGCGATGCCCTTGTTCACCGACGTCAGCGTGTACCGGCCCAGCACCTTGCCGGGCTTCGCCCCGGCCATCGGCAGGTTCATCTCGATCGGCATCTCCAGCGTCTCGCCGACCTTCAGCGTCTTGCCGTTGAACTTGCGCATCCAGTCGAAGCTCTGGTTGAAGATCTGGTCCTGCATCTCCTTGCTCAGCGCCTGCGCCTGGGCGGCATTGGGCAGCTGCAGATCGATCTTCTCGAACTGGTCGTCCTTGAGCCGCGCGCTGAAGCGGATTGGTCCCTGCGGCGGCAAGGGCCGCGTCTGGCCCGTGCCGTCGCGCATCTCGCTCTTGAGCGTCGTGACCTCGGCGTCGAGCGTGTAGGCGCCGTCCGCCGCCTTCGCCGTCGTCGACAGGGCCTGGCGCATGCTGGCCGTCATCTTGAGCGGCATCGAGGCCTGCAGCTGCGCCGCCTGCGCGCGCTGCTGCTCGGTCGGGCTGGGCGGCAGCTGCATGGACATGTTCATCTTCATGTCCATCGCAAGGTCGATCTGCTGCCGCGTCGACGGCAGCGGCACCATGTTGAGCTTGACGCTGTCCTGCGCCATGGCGGCGGGCACCGCCACCGCGGCCTGCACCGCCAGCGCGGCGACGAGTGAGAGGAATCGGGCCATGTGGATGTCTCCGTGGTCTCTGTGTGAATCGGCTGGAATCGACGGAAATCGATTGAATCGGCTGGCGGGCCGTCAGCTCCGGTAGTTGTCCTGCATCCGGTATCCGCGCGCATACAGCGCGAAGAGCAGCGCCGCGAGCAGCGCGAAGCCGGCGAAGAAGAACATCTGGAAGGCCGTGACGCTGGTGCCCGTCGATTGGATGTAGGCCGTCACCGCCGCGCCCTTGACGCTGGAGTTGGCCAGCAGCACCCACAGGTTGCCGATCGTCACCGACAGGTTCCAGAAGCTCGTGATCACGCCCTTCATCGCCAGCGGCGCCTGACTGTAGGCGAACTCGAGGCCGGTCGCCGACACCAGCACCTCGCCCAGGGTCAGCAGCGCGTAGGGCAGCACCTGCCAGGTGATGTCGACCGCGTGGCCGCCGTCGATCCATAGCTGCAGTCCGCCGACCACGATCCAGGCGATGCCCGCGAACGCGATGCCCGCGCCCATGCGGCGCAGCGCGGTGACCTTCAGGCCCATCTTCGACAGCAGCGGGTACAGCACCAGGTTGTTGAACGGGATCAGGATCATGACCAGCGCCGGATTCAGCGCCTGCATCATCGAGGACTTGAACCACTCGGGCTTGGCCATCTGGTCGGCCTGCAGCACCCAGGTCGAGGCCTTCTGGTCGAACAGGGACCAGAACGGCGTGACCAGCGCGAACAGCACCAGCAGACGCAGCACCGTGCGCACGCCTTCGACGGCTTCATCCGGATGCACCGCGCGGGCGCGTTCCAGCTGCATCCAGGCGCCGACGCCACCGAAGCCCATCACGAGCACCAGCGCCGAGCAGAAGGCGATCACGAAGCCGAGGTTGGGCGTCAGCGCCAGCGCACCGATGGCCAGCACCACGCCCAGGCCCGCGACCATCAACCCGCCGCGGCCCTGACCGGGGGCCTGCGACAGCAGCGCCGTGCGCACCACCTTCAGGAAGCCGTGCGGATCGCGGTGCGACGTGCCGGCCGGCACGTGCGTGTACTTGCGGCGGCCGCTCCAGAAGATCACCGTCGCCAGGAACATCAGCGCGCCCGGGATGCCGAAGGCGATGCTCGCGCCGAGCTTGTCCAGGAAGATCGGCATCAGCAGCGACGCGAAGAACGAGCCGAAGTTGATGATCCAGTAGAAGGCGTCGAAGACCTTCTGCGCCAGCGTGCGGTTGCTCTTGTCGAACTGGTCGCCGATGAAGGAACTCACCAGCGGCTTGATGCCGCCCGAGCCCAGCGCGATCAGGAACAGCCCGAAGTAGAAGCCGCGCAGGTTGTTCTCGAAGATCGCCAGGCACGCATGCCCCGCGCAGTACACCAGGCTCAGCCAGAAGATGGTGTTGTACTTGCCGAAGAAGCGGTCCGACAGCCAGCCGCCCAGCAGCGGGAAGAAATAGACGCCGATGACGAAGGTGTGGAACACCTCCTTGGCCTCGCCCTTGCGGTGTTCCTCGGGAATGGCCAGCAGCAGGCTGGTCATCAGGAACACGGTCAGGATGTTGCGCATCCCGTAGAAGCTGAAGCGCTCGCAGCCCTCGTTGGCGATGATGTACGGGATCTGCGGCGGCATCTTCGGCGCGGCCTTGGCGCCGGCCGCGTCGCCCGGCCGGGCGGCGATGGTGGACGTGTTCACGTGTCTGTCTCCGTCATGTCGCGGGGCGCTCGTGACGCCCCAAAGGAAAGCCGCCGGGCTCAAGGCCTCGGCGGCTTGGCGGCGAACACCGGTAGGTGTCCGCCGCGATCTTGGGAAGCCTTCAAGACTCCCACCCGCTTCCGCGACCCCGATTTGGGATGCACCGCTAGGCGCAAACCGGAGCCATAGCAGCGCTATGGCGAGGATTTGCAACGACGCGGGGCGCCCAAAGCGGGGTTGCGGTCGTCAGGCTTCGAAGGGGAGCTTGATCTGGTTCAGATCCTTGCGGGTCTCGACCAGCACCAGCGGGCCTTCGTCGACCACCACCACCGGCGCGGGTTCGCGGCCCAGCGGCGCGGCGGCCGGCTCGGCAGCGATCGCGGCCTTGGCGGCGGCAATCTTGTCGGCGTCGCTGTTGACCCAGACCAGGCCGGCGCCTTCGGCGACAGCGCTGAGCTCGGTCATCGGCAGCTCGAAGCGGGCGACCGGCGCCACCGGAGCAGCCACGGGGGCCGGAGCAGCCACAGGCGCCGCAGCGGCGGCCACGGGAGCCGGGGCAGGGGCCTGGACCGGAGCCGGCGTCGGAGCAGCAGCCACCGGGGCCTGCTTCGGCTCGTCGCCCAGTTCCAGCTGACGCGGGGCAGCGCCGGCGTCCAGCACGATGCCGTCCAGCGCGGCGACGGCCGGCGTGGCGGCGACCTCGCCTTCGGCGGTCACGCCGTCGGCCGGTGCGCCTTCGCCATCACGGCGGTCACGGCGATAGCGGTCGCGACCACGGCCACGACGGCGGCCTTGGCCATCCGAGCCTTCTTCGCCGGCCGGGGCTTCACCGTCGACCACCGCGGCGGCGGCGGAACCGGCGCCTTCAGTGAACGAGGTCTCGCCGGCTGGGGCCTGGCCTTCGACCAGCGTGCCTTCGACCTGCTCCGCACCCTCGACGCCTTCACCGCGATCGCGGTTGCCGCGACGACGGCGACGGCGGCCTTGACGCTCGTCGCCAGCGTCGCCCAGCGGCGTCTCCAGCGGCTGCGTGTCGGCGAACGCGATCGGCGATTCGACGTTGGCGGCTTCGGTGCCGGCCGGTGCGCTCAGTTGCTCTTGCGAACCATCAGCCGGACGTTCCTCGCGACGACGGCGGCCTTCACCGCGTTCGCCACGCTCGCCACGTTCCGGACGGTCACCGCGCTCGGTGCGTTCCTGACGCGGCGCGCCGTCGACGGCCTGTTCCGGCTTGTCGGCGCGCTCGTTGCGACGCGGACGGTCACCGCCACGCTCGCCACGTTCACCACCCCGTTCGCCGCCGCGGTCACCGCGTTCGGCACGGTCGCCGCGCTCGGCGCGATCGCCGCGGTCCGGACGCTCGCCGCGACCTTCCTGCTGCGGCTTGCCTTCGCCGCGCGGCTTGCCGTCGCGGGCCTTCTGTTCACCGCGCTCGCCGCGTTCACCGCCGGCGCGTTCACCACGCTCACCGCGTTCGCCACGGCGGTTGCGATCGCCGCCACGGCCACGATCGCCACTCCGTTCGCCGCGCTCACCGGCACGTTCACCGCGCTCGCCACGTTCCTTCTTGGCGGGCTCGGCCGACTTGGCCGCGGGGGCCGGGGCCGGTGCCGGCGCGGGCGCCGGTTCTCCACCGAACAGGTTCTTGATCCAGCCGAAGAAGCCACCCCCGGCGGCCACGGGCGCGGCCGGCGCGGCAGGTGCCGCCACCGGGGCCGCGGCCACCGGCTCGACGGCCTTGGGCGCGGCAGCGACCGGCATCGGGGCCGGCTGCTCCGGCAGGATGCCCTTGATCAGCGGCTCCTGCTTGTTCTTCTTCTCGGCGCCGCGGCGGGTGATGCTTTCCTCTTCCTGCTGCTCCTCGATCATCGTGTAGCTCGCCTGCAGGTTCTCCAGGCGGGGATCGTCGTGGCGCAGGCGCTCGAGCTTGTAGTTCGGCGTGTCGAGGTGACGGTTGGGCACCAGCAGCACGGTCACGCGCTGCTTCAGTTCGATCTTGGTGATCTCGGTGCGCTTCTCGTTCAGCAGGAACGAGGTCACTTCCACCGGCACCTGCACGTGCACGGCGGCGGTGTTGTCCTTCATGGACTCTTCCTGGACCATGCGCAGGATCTGCAGCGCGGAGGACTCCGTGTCGCGGATGTGGCCGGTGCCGTTGCAGCGCGGGCAGGTGATGTGGCTGCCTTCGCTCAGCGCCGGGCGCAGGCGCTGGCGGCTCAGTTCCAGCAGGCCGAACTTGCTGATCGAGCTGAACTGCACGCGGGCCCGGTCCTGGCGCAGCGCGTCGCGCAGGCGCTGTTCGACCTCGCGGCGGTTCTTGGACTCCTCCATGTCGATGAAGTCCACGACGATCAGGCCGCCCAGATCCCGCAGACGCATCTGGCGCGCGATCTCGTCGGCGGCTTCCAGGTTGGTGCGGGTGGCGGTTTCCTCGATGTCGCCGCCACGGGTGGCGCGCGCCGAGTTGACGTCGACCGAGACCAGCGCCTCGGTGTGGTCGATCACGATGGCGCCGCCCGACGGCAGGTTCACCGTGCGGCTGAAGGCCGTCTCGATCTGGTGCTCGATCTGGAAGCGGCTGAACAGCGGCGCGTCATCGCGGTAGCGCTTGACCTTGTGTGCCGTCTCCGGCATCACGTGCGACATGAACTGGTGGGCCTGTTCGAAGATGTCGTCCGTGTCGATCAGGATCTCGCCGATGTCGGCGGTGAAGTAGTCGCGGATCGCGCGGATCACCAGCGACGACTCCTGATAGATCAGGAAGGCGCCCTTGCCGCCCGACGCTTCGTCGATGGCGGTCCAGAGCTTGAGCATGTAGTTCAGGTCCCACTGCAGCTCGGCGGCGGAACGGCCGATGCCGGCGGTGCGGGCGATCAGCGACATGCCCTTGGGGTACTCGAGCTGGTCGAGCGCGTCCTTCAGCTCTTCCCGGTCCTCGCCCTCGATGCGGCGCGAGACGCCGCCGCCGCGCGGGTTGTTGGGCATCAGCACCAGGTAGCGGCCGGCCAGCGACACGAAGGTCGTCAGGGCCGCGCCCTTGTTGCCGCGCTCTTCCTTCTCGACCTGGACCAGCAGTTCCTGGCCTTCCTTGATCACGTCCTGGATCTTGGCGGAGCGCACGTCGGCGCCTTCGCGGAAGTACTGGCGCGAGATCTCCTTGAACGGCAGGAAGCCGTGGCGGTCCTCGCCGTAATCGACGAAGCAGGCCTCCAGCGACGGCTCGACGCGCGTCACGACCGCCTTGTAGATGTTGCCCTTGCGCTGTTCGCGGCCTTCGATCTCGGTCTCGAAGTCCAACAGCTTCTGTCCATCGACGATGGCCAGGCGACGCTCTTCCTGCTGCGTCGCGTTGATCAGCATGCGTTTCATCAGTTCTCCTCCGCGCCAGGGCCTTGCCGCTGACGCGCGTGCTTCAGAACCGCCGCCGGTGGGTCACCGGCGGGCGATTCGACCGATGCACGAGAAACACGAAAGAACCAATGAAAGGATCGCCCTGGACTGCAAATTGAACGGCTCGTTCGACCGTTCAGCGATGCAGCGTTGGCGCGTGCGCCGCAGGCCCCGGATCGGCTGTTTGGGTCCTCAAGCGCGCCGACTGAGGCGCGACCCGACCACGGCCGGAGCCTGGCGTGTGGACGAAGCCAACACGCGCTCGCAGGCGGCGGGGGTGGAATGGACCGAAGAAAACATCCGGAAACGGAGCCTGGGTGCTGACGTCAGCGTCTGGGCCTTGCGGCCCGTCTTCTGACGTCGTGAAACCTTGTTGTACTGCCCGCGCCGTCTGCCGACATCCTGGAATGCGACCGGCCGCGTGGGCATGGTTCTGACGATGTTGCTCTGCCGTCCGGCCTCGGTACCTGCCCGCTCGCTTTGGGAAGCGGGCCCGACATCGATGACCTGACGTTGCATCACCAAAAGTGATGAGCAGCCTACTCACAATCGCTGCTCACTGCCACGTTCTCGCCGACCCCGGACGCGCGCGTCCGAGTAAAATGAGAAAAATCAAATACTTAGAACGGAAACGTGGCAAGCAGCATTATAGGGGCTAAAGCCCGCAAGGCCGCCCCAGGGACTGCCCGCAGTGCCGCGAGGAAGGCTGCGTCTCCGAAACCGGGGTCAACACCCGGCCCCAGGCCGCTCCCCCAGCAGGGACTGAAGCCGAGATCTGAACCAGCATCGACACCGGCTTCGGTCAAGCCGGCGGCGCCGGTTGAACCAGCCGCGCCGGCCCAGGTGCGCCAGTTGACCGTCGACGAAGGCTCCGCAGGACAGCGGCTGGACAACTTCCTGATCCGTGAACTGAAGGGCGCGCCCAAGACGCTGGTCTACCGGATCATCCGGTCCGGCGAGGTGCGCATCAACAAGGGCCGCTGCAGCGCCGACTCGCGACTGGAGGTCGGCGATGTCGTGCGCGTGCCGCCGATCCGTCTGGCGGAGAAGTCCGACGACCAGGCCGCCGCCGTTCCCGCCCGCGAATTCCCCATCGTCTTCGAGGACGAGCACCTGATCGTCGTCGACAAGCCCGCCGGCGTGGCGGTGCATGGCGGTTCGGGCGTGAGCTTCGGCGTGATCGAGCAGCTGCGGCGCGCGCGTCCGCAGGCGAAGTTCCTGGAGCTGGTGCACCGGCTGGACAAGGAGACGTCCGGCCTGCTGATGATCGCCAAGAAGCGTAGCGCGCTGACGCACCTGCAGGACCAGTTGCGCGACCGCGAGACCGGCAAGACCTACGCGGCGCTGGTGAGCGGCGCGTGGGCGAAGGGCAAGAAGGTCGTCGACGTCCCGCTGCTGAAGTTCGTCGGCAGCGACGGCGAGCGCTGGGTGAGGGCGGTGCCCGACCCCAAGGACCCGCAGGCGGAACACGCCAAGCGGTCGATCAGCCTGGTGAAGGTGGTCGAAGCCTATTCAGGCGACAGTGGGGCCAAGGGCGGCAAGGCGGGCGACCCGGCGGGCTTCAGCCTCCTCGACGTCACCATCAAGACGGGTCGCACCCACCAGATCCGGGTCCATCTGGCCCACGAAGGGCACGCGATCGTCGGGGACCCGAAGTACGGCGACTTCGAGGCCAATCGCCTGATCGCGCGCGGGGCGCTGCGTTTCGACCGCATGTTCCTGCATGCGCGCTTGTTGCGCGTGGTGCACCCGGCCACCGGCGAGACCTTGACCCTGGAGGCGCCCTTGCCGCCGGAGTGCGAGAAACTCCTGGCCGCGCTGCGCCGCCCGGCGCCCTGACGACCCGCCCTGACGACCTTTTCCGGACCGCCATGCCTCAACGCTTCGACCTGATCGTGTTCGACTGGGACGGCACCCTGTTCGATTCCACCGCCCTGATCGTGCGCTGCATGCAGCACGCGGCCGAGGACCTCGGACTGGAGCCGCCGTCGCGCGATCGCGCCGCCTACGTCATCGGCATGGGCCTGATCGAGGCGCTGCAGTACGCGCTGCCGGGCCTGGACCCGTCGCGGTACCCGGAACTCGGCCAGCGCTACCGCCATCACTACTTCGCGTCGGCGCACGAGGTCACGCTGTTCGACGGCGTGCCGGACCTGCTGCGTGACCTGAAGGCGCGGCACCACTGGCTGGCGGTGGCGACCGGCAAGAGCCGGCGCGGCCTGGACGAGGCGCTGGCCGCCGTCGACATGAAGACGCTGTTCGACGGCACCCGCACCGCGGACGAGACCGCCGGCAAGCCCAACCCGCAGATGCTGCTGGAGCTGATGCGCGAGTTCGGCGCCGAGCCGGAGCGCACGCTGATGATCGGCGACACGACGCACGACCTGCAGCTGGCGCGCAATGCCGGCTGCCCGGCGGTGGCGGTCACCTACGGCGCGCACGAACACGAATCGCTGCGCGGCTTCGAGCCGCTGCTGGTCGCTCACGACGTGACTACGCTGCGCGAGTGGCTGCTGGCCAACGCGTGATGGTTTCCTGGATCCCCTGCCAATGACGTCCGAGCAAGACCTGCCCCCGGTGCCGCTGTGCGCCTCCTCCGAGCTGGAGGAACGCGGGCGTGCGCACACCTTCGACGTGCTGCAGTTCCGGCAGCCGGCCTCGGCCTTCGTGCTGCGCTTCGACGGCGAGGTCGTCGGTTATCTCAACCGTTGCGCGCATGTGCCGACCGAGATGGACTGGCAGGAAGGCGAGTTCCTGGACAGCAAGAAGGAATACATCATCTGCAGCATCCACGGCGCCGTGTACCACCCGCGGGACGGACGCTGCGTGACCGGCATGTGCGGCCGTTTCGGCCTGACCAAGCTCGACGTGCGCGAGCAGGACGGCCAGGTCTTCTGGTATCCCTCGCGCGACACGCGACCCGTTTTCGAGGATTGAATGAACCCCAACGACGACTCCGGCGCCGGCAGCGACCTGCCGCGCCCCATCCCCGACGCGACAGCGCGTCCGGAGGACATCCTGAAGGCCACGGCACCTGCCGCGCCGGCCCAGGCAGCTCCCGCCGCGCCCGCCGCAGCGGGCGTGCCCGGCCGCTACGAACACGTGATCGAGCAGTTCGCCCATGACTACCTGCGCGACCGCCGCAGCGACCGCCGCTGGAAGACCTTCTTCCGCCTGATCTGGATATCGGTGCTGCTGCTGTTCATCTGGTCGATGTTCTCGGCGAAGCACCACGGCGGCGCGACGACGGGGCCGCACACGGCGCTCGTCGAGGTGCGCGGCGAGATCGCGCCCGACACCGAGGCCAGCGCCGAGCTGATCAACGCCGCGCTGAAGGCCGCGTTCGAGGATCCGGGCTCGCAGGCGGTGGTGCTGCGCATCAACTCGCCGGGCGGCAGCCCGGTGCAGTCGGGCATCGTCAACGACGAGCTCAAGCGCCTGAAGGCGCTGCACAAGAAGAAGGTCTACGCGGTGGTCGAGGAGATCTGCGCGTCCGGCGCTTACTACATCGCCGCGGGCGCGGACGAGATCTACGTCGACAAGGCGTCGGTGGTGGGCTCGATCGGCGTGCTGATGGACGGCTTCGGCTTCACCGAGGTGATGAAGAAGGTCGGCGTCGAGCGCCGCCTGATGACGGCGGGCGAGAACAAGGGGATGCTGGATCCCTTCTCGCCGGTCACGCCGAAGCAGCAGGCCTATGCGCAGGCGATGCTGGACCAGATCCACCAGCAGTTCATCGCGGTCGTGCGCGAGGGCCGCGGCACGCGGCTGAAGGAGACGCCGGAGATGTTCTCGGGCCTGTTCTGGAACGGCGAGCAGGCGATCCAGCTCGGTCTGGCCGACGGCACCGGCAACCTGGACTACGTCGCGCGCGAGGTCGTGAAGGCCGAGGACGTCGTCGACTACACGCCGCGCGACAACGTCGCCGAACGCATCGCCAAGCGCTTCGGCGCGGCGATGGGCGAGGGCGCCGTGAAGGCGATGAGATCGACGATGTCGATCCGCTGAGCGTCGTTCCCCGCGACGGATCAGCGACGACAATCGACCGCTGATCCTTCCGCCCGACCCAGCCATCGCTCGGTAGGCCTGTTCCGTTTCCCGTTCTCCCCAGGACTGAACCCATGAACACTGCCTTCCGTGGCGCCGCGCTGGCGCTCCTTCCGATGCTGCTCGCGGCCTGCGCCTCGCCTCCCACTGAGGCGACGGACGCGACGGACAAGACAAGCACGACGCTGCCGTCCTCCAAGGTGGAACCCGAGTTCGTCCTGCTCGGCGAGCTGCACGACAACCCCGATCACCACCGCGCCCGCGCGGAGCAGCTGCGACGCCTGATCGCGCAGGAGCCGACAACGGTGGTCGTGTTCGAGCAGTTCTCGCGCAGCGAGGACGCGGCCGTGGCGCAGGCGCGCAAGACGGCGCCTGGCGATGTGAACGCGGTCATCGACGCGGCGAAGTTCGATCGCAAGGGCTGGCGCTGGCCGCTGCATCAGCCGCTGTTCGATGCCGCGTTGCAGTCGGGCGCGGAGGTTCGCGGCGGCAACATCGATCGGGACCAGGTCCGCAAGATCGTCCGCGAGGGCGACGCCGCCTGGCCCGCCGATCTGCTGGCGCTGCGCGATCGCACCGCGTGGAACGGCACGCAGCAGGACGTGCTCAGCAAGGACATCCAGGACGGCCATTGCGGCGCCATGCCCGAGGCGATGCTGCCCGGCATGGTCCAGGCGCAGCGCGCGCGAGACGCGGCGATGGCGCAGGCGATGCTCGACGCGAAGAAATCGGGCGCGAAGCGCGTCGTGCTGATCGCAGGGAACGGCCACGTGCGGCGCGATGTTGCGGTGCCCGTCTACTTGCAGGCGGCCGGCGTGCCGGCGTCGGACATCGACGCGATCGCTTATCTGGAACCGGGCAGTGCGGCGACCGCCGGCGGCTACGACCGCGTGGAGCGCGCGCCCGCGCCGTCGCGCGAGGATCCCTGCGCGCAGTTCAAGAAGTGACGCGCCGTTGAGACCGCCCACCTGCCAAGGTCCGGGCGTTGGCCGCCATGGCATGGGGCCGCAGCCGGCAAGCGGCTGAACCCCAAGCCATGCCGTCCCCCATCATTGTCGTCCTCTCACGGTTTTGCGACCGAGGACTGCGGAGCAGGGGATGGAGAGGGGCTGAGGGAAGCTGGCGCTATGCCAGCACGACCTCGACACCCCGGCGTCGCAGTTCGCCGACGATGCTTTCGTCCGCCTCCTTGTCCGTGATCAGCATGTCGATCTGCTCGACCGGCGCGATCACCGAGAGGTTGCGCTTCATCAGCTTGGACGCGTCCGCGACCGCGACGATCTGGCGCGCGATCTTCATCATCTGCGCGTTGAGCTGTGCCTCGAGCAGGTGCGGCGTCATCAGGCCGATCTCCGGGTCCAGGCTGTCGACGCCGAGGAACAGGCGGTCCGCGTAGAGGCTCTGCAGCGCCGTGACCGCCTGCGGACCGGACAGCGAGTACGAGTTCTGCCGCAGCAGGCCGCCCGGCATGATGACGTTGACGCCCGGCACCGTGGCCAGCAGCACCGCGATGTTCAGCGCGTTGGTGATCACGTTCAGCGACTGCAGCCGCAGGCCGCGGATCTGCTTGGCGATCTCCTCGGTCGTCGAGCCGGAATCCAGCAGGATGGTGTCGCCATCGCGGATCAGCTTCGCCGCCTCGACGGCGATGCGCACCTTCTGCTCGTGGTGCAGCTTCTGCTTGACGCTGATCGGCACCTCCTCGGTGTCGCGATGCGCCAGCGCGCCGCCGTGCGTGCGCAGCAGCGCACCGGTCGAGGCCAGCGCGTTGAGGTCGCTGCGGATGGTCACCACCGAGATGCCGAAGCGCTCCGCCAGTTCCTCCACCGTCACCTTGCCCTGCGCCTGCACCTGCTCGCGGATCAGCCGCCGGCGCTCGTCGATCAGCAGCGCAGCGTCAGGCTTTTCAGCGATGGTGGGGGTAGAGGTGGTCATGACGATCCGGAAGTCGAGAACTTTCGAATGATATCGAGGCGGACGCGTTCGGAAGGCCCCGAATCAGGTAGCGGGGCGTAGGCGAAAACCCGCCAGTCGCGCGGCGTACATCGCCGCACCGAGCTCCGGACCGAAGCGCGGCGCGATCAGCGTCGCGCCCGGCACGTCTCGGGCGAGCGCGCGGCGCAGTGCGTCGGTGACCGTGGCGCCGGCTTCGAAGACGCCGCCGGTGTACGAGACCAGCACTTGCGCGTCCGCCGGCAGCGCGAGCTGGCGGGCGATGGCGCCCGCGAGCGCCGCGAGTTCGTCGCCGGCCCGGCCGAGGAGGGCGGTCGCCTGTGCGTCGCCATCGGCGGCCGCCGCGGACACGAGCCGCGCGAACTGGGCGAGCCGGCTGCGCGCCGCGTCGCCGTTGATGGCCGCACAGAGGTCCAGGTCGTGCGCCAGCTTGAAATGCTCCCGCACGAGTCCGAGCAGCGGGCCCGGCGCGGCACGGCCGTCGGCCATGCGCGAGAACAGGGCGAGGCCTTCGCGCGCGAGCCAGTAGGCCGAGCCCTCGTCGCCGAAGACTTCGCCCCAGCCGCCGGAGCGCGCGCCGCGGCCCTGCCATTCGCCGTAGGCGATGGAGCCGGTGCCCGCGACCAGGCTGATGCCGTCGTCGCCGCCGAGCGAGCCGGCCCAGCTGCAGACCATGTCGTTGCCGATGACGGCACGCGGCAGGGCGCCGGCGAGCAGGCTGTCGAAGTCGGCGGACAACGCGCTGTCCTCGCCGTGGGCCGGCAGGCCCGCGAAGGCGGACGTGACCTGGGTCGGCGCCACGCCGGCCAGCTTCAGGGTCTCGGCGACGCCGTCGCGCAGCAGCGCGCGCAGCGCGCCGAAACCGATCTCCAGGTAGTAGCTGGTGGTCGTGGCGTGGCGGGCCAGCAGCCGGCCGTCGCCGTCCAGCAGCAGGAAGGAGGTCTTGGTGCCGCCGCCGTCGATGCCGAGGAAGATCGGGCGGTCGCCGCTGTCGCGGATGCTGTGGGTGCCGAGGGTCATGAGCAAGGTCGGTGGCTGCGGGTCAGGGTGCCGGAGCGGCCAGCGGATGGATGATGACGCCGCTGACGACGCGCGTCACGGTGCCCGAGGCACTGGGATTGTCCGGCGTGATGCCGAGCTTGAGCGAGGCCAGCAGCGCCAGGCACTGCGCGAAGACCAGCGCCACCGGCGCCAGCGCCAGGTCGGGCGCGTTGACCGGCAGGTCGAGCAGCACGTCGTCTTCGGCCAGCGCGTCCTCGGCGTTCAGCGCGGAGGTGCTGAGCGCGACGACCCGGCCGCGGCCCTGGCGGCGCAGTTCGCGCAGCAGGTCCAGGTCGTAGCGGCGGGTGTAGCTGTCGTTGGACAGCACGATGAGCACCAGCGTGCGGTCGTTCAGCACCGTCTTCGGACCATGGCGGAAGCCCAGCGGCGAATCGGCCAGCGCGACCAGGCGGCCGTCGCTCAGCTCCAGCACCTTCAGCGCGGCTTCCTTGGCCAGGCCTTGCAGGCCGTTGCTGCCGAGCACGACGACCCGCTCGAACGGCTGCGCGTTCAGTGCGTCCAGGCGCGCGGCCTCGGTGGCGAGCAGCTGGCGCGCGGCGTCGCCGAGCGCTTGCGGCGACGGCAGCGCCATGTCGAAGGCCCAGGCCGCGGCCAGCAGCATGCCGGTGAAGCTCGAGGTCATCGCGAAGGCGCGGTCATGCGTCTCGTCGGGCAGCAGCAGCACGTGGGCGCGCTCGCGGTCGCCCAGCCGGCGCGCCAGCGTGCCTTCCGCCGCGCAGGTCACCGCGAGGTGGTGGCAGTCGCGGACGGTCGCGTCGGCGAGCTCCACCGCCGCCAGGCTCTCCGGGCTGTTGCCCGAGCGGGCGAACGACACCAGCAGCGTCGGCACGCCCGGCTGCAGGCATTGCGCGGGGTTGGAGACGATGTCAGTGGTGGCGATCGCCTCGACGCGGATCCCGGGCTTGGCGCCCAGCTGCTGCAGCAGCGCCGGGGCCAGGCATTGCCCGATGAAGGCGGAGCTGCCCGCGCCCGTCAGCACGATGCGCAGGTCCGGCAGCGCGAGCAGCGGCTTCAGGAAGGCGTCGATCGCCGCGCGCTGCGATTGCACCAGCGCGTGCACCGTGCGCCAGACCTCGGGTTGCTGGGCGATCTCGCGCGCGGTGTGCGGCGCGCCGCGGCGGGCGAGTTCGGCGGTTTCGAAGTTGAGCAGGCTCATCGTGACAGGTCTTGTTTTATGGGAAAGGGCCGGCTGTCGAAGCGGTTCCGGGGATCACGCGTTCAGGCATCCGGACGTTCAGGCGTTCTGTGGTTCAAGCGGCGCAGGCCGCGAGGTAGGGCCGCAGCGACTGCGCGGCGCCGTCGCGGAGCAGTTCCGCGGGGCGGTTGCGCAGGCGGCCGTCGCGGATCGCGTCGTACTGGCGCGGCAGGAACTGGCTCAGCAGCGTCAGCGGCGGCGGCGAGTGCTCCAGCCGGTCCAGCAGCGCCGCGCAGGCGGTCTGCACCTTCGGATGCGCCCAGTAGTAGCGGATGCGGTCGCTCAGGCTGTAGGCCAGGTCGACCTGCACGCGTGCCGGGTCCTGGTAGTAGGGCGCCCAATGGCCGGGCTCCGCGCGCATCACGCCGAGCACCGTGTCGATGAGGTTGTCGTGGCCGGCCTGCGGGCCCAGCCATTCGCGCTCGACGGCGGCCAGCGCCCACAGCGTCTCGCGCAGCGCGAAGGTCGCGCCCGGGCCGACCTTCAGGATCGCGAAGTGGTCGCGCGCCAGTTGCGCCAGGCGGTCGGGAGTCTGGTAGTCGGTCGAGTGGGCCTCGAAGACGAGCCCCGGCTGCGATTCGATGAAGGCACTCAGCGCGCGCGCCTTCTCGGGCTGGTAGTCGATGACCTTGTGGTGGTCGAACTCGACGCCCGGCTGCACCACCATCGCGATCACGCGTTCCCAGGCGGCGTCGAGGCCGGCCTTCGCGAAGGCGTCGCGATGCAGCGACAGCGTCGCGCCGGCCGCTTCCGGCGAGGTCACGGCGAGGTCTTCCAGGTCCTCATGCGCGCCGCCCGGCACCGGCACCTCGGTGCCGATGACGTAGACCGGCGGCTCGCCGCGGTCGGGCGTGTCGCGCCAGGCGGCTTCGGCGGCCAGGCACAGGCGCACCGCGCGGGCGGCGATCTCGGCCTCGGACAGCGGCACCGGATCGTCCGCGCAGGACATCGAGCAGTCCAGGTGGATCTTGCGGAAGCCGGCCGCGACGTACTGCGCCACCATCACCTCCGCCTTGGCCATCGCCTGCGCGGCCGGCTGCTTGCGCCAGGCGTTGGGGCCGAGGTGGTCGCCGCCGAGGATCAGCAGGCCGGGATCGACGCCCTCGGCCTTGGCGATCGCCTCGACGAAGCGGCGGAAGTCGACCGGCGTCATGCCGGTGTAGCCGCCGTCCTGGTTGACCTGGTTGGAGGTCGCCTCGATCAGCGCGGGGCGGCCGAGCGCGCCGCACTCGCGCAGCGTCGCGGCGATGACGACGGGATGGGCCGAGCACATCGAGGGAATGCCGATGGCCGGAGCGCCGGCGCCGGGCGCCGACTGCTTGTGGCGCCGCACGAGATCGAGCATGAGCTTCAAGGGGAATCCTTCCTGTCGAATGAGGGTGGGGCGGGCGCGGGACCTTGGGGTCAGGCCTTGTTGGCGTCGCCTTCGGGTTGGAGGGCCAGCAGCAGCGCGGCGAGCAGCGCGAGCGCGACGCCGGCCAGCTTGAAACCGCCGGGGGTGGCGCCGCTCATCGCCATCGACGCGAGCGCCGTCAGCAGCGGGGCGCCGGCGTTGACCAGCGGCGAGACGACCAGCGCCTTGCCGTAGCGGAAGGCGTAGACCAGCGTGAGCGCGCCGATCGCGTTGAGCACCTGGATGCAGGCGGCCAGGCCCGGGCCGTCCCAGCCCCAGGGGATGGGCTTGGAGAAGTCCGTCATCCACAGCGCGGCCGGGATGCACAGCAGCGCACTGACCGTCATGTAGAAGAAGACGCTCTCCGCGCTGGCGGCGTTGTTGGCGGTCTTCAGGAAGTAGGCCTGCAGGCCCCACGCGGCCATCACGACGACGGCCAGCGCGAACCACAGTCCCAGCGCCTGGCTCTGCTGGCCGGGCTGGTAGTCGAACAGCGGCAGGGCGAAGAGCGCCAGCACGATGCCGGCGACGCCGAGCTTGCCGGTACGCTCGCGCAGCAGTCCGTAGGACAGCGCGATCGTGACCCCCGGCGACAGCGACACGATCGGGAAGATCAGGTAGGCGGGGCCGGACTCGACCGCGCGGAACAGCAGCATCTGCCCGCCCGCGCCCAGCAGTCCGACCGTCAGGCCCTGGATCACGGCGCGGCGGTCGCGTTGCAGCTTCCAGCCGGCACGGGCGAGCACGAACACGGCCGGCGGGATCATCGTCAGCGCCCACACGACGTAGACCAGCGTGTCCGGGAAGCCGCGTTCGGAAGACAAGCCCGTCAGCGCCCCCCACGCGCCCCAGAACAGGGTCGTGACGAGCGCGTAGGTCAGCCAATGTCGTTGCATGGGATCGCTTTCTTTCTTGGGGGAGCCTCGATCTCTGTCGAGAGCTTTCGAACGAAAGAATAGGGCAAGGAAACCGGAAACACAACGGAAGAAATGGCGACGAGCCCTTAACAGGCGTATTTCGCGGGAAAACCCGGACCCGTCAGGCACCATCGAGGCGCGTTCGTGAAAATATGTAGCTCGAATTCTTTCGATAGTCATCAATTCGAAAGAATAAACGTCGGTAAAAACGATATGCGAAATTATTCGAAAGACTGCTTAGACTTGCGGCAAGCCGGTCGAGGTCCAGGACTGGCAGCGGACAAGCCAACAAAAGGAACCTGAGATGCGAGCTCCCCTGTCCTCCCTCCTGATCGCCGGTTTTGCGCCGCGGCCCGTCGCCGCCGCTGCCGCGATCGCCGCGCTGACCGCCATGGGTGCGGCCCAGGCGCAGGTCCAGCCGCCGGCCGCCGCCGCGTCGGCGCCTGCCGAAGCCAAGGCCGACGCGAAGGCCAAGGACGCCGACCAGACGCTCGACCGCGTCGAGATCACCGGCACCCGCGCCAGCCTGCAGCGTTCGCTGAACCTCAAGCGCAGCGCGTCGGGCGTTCAGGACAGCATCAGCGCGACCGAGCTGGGCCGCTTCCCCGACGACAACGTGGCCGACTCGCTGAGCCACATCACCGGCGTGTCGATCTCGCGCACCGCCGGCGGCGAAGGCCAGAAGGTCAGCGTCCGCGGCCTGGGTCCCGAATACACGCTGACGACCTTCAACAACCGCATCCTGGCCACCGACGGCGAAGGCCGCGACTTCGCGTTCGACGTGCTGCCCTCGGACATCATCAGCGGCGCCGACGTCGTCAAGTCCGCGCAGGCCTCGGTGATGGAAGGCGCGATCGGCGGCCTGGTGAACCTGCGTTCGGCCAGCCCCTTCGACCAGCCCGGCCAGCACGGCATCCTGCGCGTCGAGGGCGACCGCAACACGATGTCCAAGCTCAACGGCGGCAAGCTCTCGGCCACCTACAGCAACACCTTCGGCAAGGAACTGGGCGTGCTGTTCGGCGTGGTCTACGCCGACCGCAAGGTCCGCACCGACACTGCCGGCAACGACGGCGGCTGGACGCGCAACCCGATCTCCGATCCGGCCGCGAACTGGACCGGCAACGCCTGGGGCGGCAACATCGACCCGAACGGCAACGGCGTGCTGGACAAGGACGAGGAAGGCCTGATCGGCCCGGGCCAGTTCCGCGTCGGCACCATCCAGGAACAGAAGAAGCGCACCGCGCTGTCCGGCAAGGTCGAGTGGCGTCCGAGCGACTCCCTCAAGGTCACCGTCGACGGCATCAAGACGCGGCTGAACTCGCCGCAGGTCGGTTACCAGCAGTCGTACTACACGTTGTTCGAGCCGGGCCGCTGGTCCAACATGCAGATCCAGAACGGCGTGGTCACCGGCTTCACGATGAACAACGCGGATCCGAGCAAGCAGCTCAATCCCGAGCTGCTGAACCTGACCACGCACCGCGTCGTCGACAGCGCCGTCTACGGCGTCAACGCCGAGTGGAAGGCCACCGAGACGCTGAAGTTCAACGGCGACGTCTACCAGTCGACGTCGAAGCGGCATTCGGGCGGGCAGGACACCTACACGGTGCTGCGCATGAACCAGCCCAACGTGACGACGGTGCAACTCACCGGCGGTCAGGTGCCCAACATCAGCACCACCTTCAACGACGGCCGGGACCTGGTCTCGGGCCTCGCGGCCGGGCAGTTCGGCGCCAGCGACTTCAACACCCACTTCCTGGGCCTGAGCGGCGACAACATCGACGACAAGATCCGCGGCCTGACGCTGAACGGCGCGTGGTCGGTGGACCGCTTCAACGTCGACCAGATCCAGTTCGGCGTGCAGGCCACGCGGCGCGACAAGAACCGCGACCTGGTCGACAACGCGATCAACAGCGGCCAGGACTACTACGCCGGCGACTACGCGATCAACGTCGGCCAGCTCGGCGGCAACGTGCTCAACCAGCACCTGAGCCCGCCGAACTTCATGAGCGGCGTCAGCGGCAACTTCCCGCGCAGCTTCCTGGGCTTCGACGTGCCCAGCTACCTCGCCGCGCTGCAGGCCTACAACGGCCAGCCGCGTCCCGGCGGCGGCACCTACGACTTCAGCAAGGCGCAGCCGGTCTGGAACCCGCTCCAGAGCTACCGCGTGCGCGAGAAGACGACCTCGTTCTTCGTCGAGGCGGACCTGTCCGGCGACCAGTGGAACGCCGATGTCGGCGTGCGTCTGGTCAAGACCAAGACGAGCGCGAAGGCCTGGGATGCCAAGATCGACGGCCTGGTCGAGAACGGCCCCTTCAACTACACGCCGCACTACGCCGCCCCGACCGAGGTCAGCCAGGACGCCGAGTACACCTACGGCCTGCCGTCGGCCAACTTCGTCTGGCACTTCACCGACAAGCTGCAGCTGCGCCTGGGCGCCGCGAAGACGATGGCGCGTCCGTCGGTCGAGCAGCTCGCGCCGACCAGCACGACGGGCAGCGTCTCCTGGGGCGACTTCACGCAGGTCTTCGGCGGCAACGCCGACCTGAAGCCCTACAGCGCCAAGCAGTACGACGCCTCGCTGGAGTGGTACTACGCGCGCAACTCGGCGCTGACCTTCGCGGTGTTCCAGAAGGACATCAAGAACCAGATCACCACCAGCTGGACCACCGGCGTCGACATCGGCGTGCCGGGCCACCTGTTCAACGTGATGCGGCCGATCAACGGCGACAAGGCCAAGGTCCGCGGCATGGAGATCGGCTTCCAGCACCTGTGGGACAACGGCTTCGGCGTGCGCGCGCAGTACACGCGCAACCGCTCCGACAGCTGGGTCGGCGGCGAGAAGCGTCCGCTGGAAGGCATCGCGCCGGCGACCTCGTCGCTGGGCCTGCTGTACGAGAAGGGCCCGTGGAGCCTCAGCGCCACGGCCGACCACACGGACGAGTTCGTCTCGGCGATCAACGTGATCGGCCCCGGTTTCAACGAGCGCGCCAAGGCCATCACCTGGCTGACCGCGCAGGCCGCGTACGACGTCAACAAGTGGCTGCGCGTCTCCATCGAGGGCCGCAACCTGACCGACGCCAAGCAGGAGTACACGCTGGGCGACGGGAACATCACCTTGCCGCAGGGCTACAACCGCTGGGGCCGTGCGTTCACGCTCGGCGCGAGCATCAAGTTCTGATGCCGCGCTGATCGAAGAAGAAAAACAGACGAGCAAGACAAGCACGCAGGACAGACAGGAGACGCCGGACTGGGCCATCCAGCCGGCGTCATCCGGTCGCCGTATTCGAATCGGGATGTTCTTGAGAGGACGTTGGGCGTTCCACAACAAGCAGGCCGCGTTGCCGGCCGCATCCCAGGAGAACTCATGAAACGATCGCTGATCCGTTCGATGGCCACCGGCCTCGCCACCGCCGCCGCCCTTGCGCTGGGCCTCACCGCCGCGACCGGCGCGCAAGCGCAGTCCTGGTGGAAGCCCGGCGTGAACACGACCTGGCAGTGGCAGCTGACGGGCACGCTCAACACCGGCTACAACGTGGCCGTGTACGACATCGACCTGTTCGACACGACCGCGCAGACCATCGCCGGGCTGAAGGCGCAGGGCCGCAAGGTCGTCTGCTACTTCTCCGCCGGCAGCTCGGAGAACTGGCGCGCCGACTTCGGCAGCTTCAACGCCGCCGACATGGGCAAGGCGCTGGACGGCTGGGCCGGCGAGAAGTGGCTGGACACCCGCTCGGCCAACGTGCGCGCGGTCATGCTCAGCCGCCTGGACCTGGCGGTGTCCAAGGGCTGTGACGGCGTCGAGCCGGACAACGTCGACGGCTACACCAACTCGACCGGTTTCCCGCTGACCTCGGCCACGCAGCTCGACTACAACAAGTACCTCGCCAACGCCGCCCACGGCCGCGGCCTGGCCATCGCGCTGAAGAACGACGTCGACCAGCTGGCGCAGCTGGAGCCGTATTTCGACATGGCCGTCAACGAGCAGTGCAACCAGTACGACGAGTGCGGCGGCTACTCGGTGTTCACGAGCAAGAACAAGCCCGTGTTCAACGCCGAATACGCGTCCAAGTACAAGAAGAACACCAACGGCGCGCGCGACAAGCTCTGCACGAAGATGACCGCCGCGAAGATCCGCACGCTGGTGCTGCCGCTGGACCTGGACGACGCCTACCGCTACAGCTGCAACTGACCTTCCTCTCCTGTCTTCAGTGGTTCCATTGCCGATGGTTCCACTGATTCCACTGTTGTTGATCCAATGACCCACATGACGAGAACTCCCGTCCGCGCCGCGCTGCCGGCCCTGCTGAGCGCCGCACTGACGGCCGTCGCGATGGCCGCCTCTTCTGGCGTCCTGGCGGCACCGAAGTCCAAGGACAACGACGGAGCCCGCTACACGATGGCGGACTTCGCGAAGGTCCCGAAGATCGATTCGCACGTGCATCTGCACAACGCCGATCCGGCGTTCATCGACGCCGCGCGCCAGCTCGGCTTCAAGGTGCTGACGATCAACGTCGACTACCCGGACTTCCCGCCGCTGGACGAGCAGCAGCAGGCGGCGATCGAGCTGCGCAAGGCGCGTCCGGCGGACGTGGCCTGGGCGGTGAGTTTCTCGTCGGACACCTCGGATCAACCAGGCTGGCTCGCCGCGACGAAACAGCGCGTCGATGCCGGCCTGCGCGCCGGCGCGGTCGGCGTGAAGGTGTGGAAGAACATCGGCATGAGCCTGCGCGACAAGCAGGGCCAGCTCGTCATGATCGACGACGCGCGCTTCACGCCGCTGTTCACGTATTTCGAGGACCAGGGCATCACGATGCTGGGCCACCAGGGCGAGCCGCACAACTGCTGGCTGCCGCTGGACAAGATGACGGTCATCAACGACCGCGAGTATTTCGCGCACCATCCGCAGTACCACATGGCGCTGCATCCGGAGATGCCGAGCTGGGAAGACCAGATGGCCGCGCGCGACCGCATGGTCGCGGCGCATCCGAAGCTGAAGTTCATCGGCATGCACATGGCTTCGCTGGAGCGCAACGTCGACGAGTTGGCCGCCTTCCTGGACCGCTTCCCGCTGGCCAAGGTCGACCTGGCCGCGCGCATCGGCCAGCTGCAGTACCAGAGCCAGCTGGACCGCGCCAAGGTGCGGGCCTTCATGATCAAGTATCAGGACCGTCTGATGTACGGCACCGACGTCTCGCAACCGCCGCAACAATCGGGGGCCGAGCTGCTGAAGGAAGTCGAGCCGGTGTGGCGCATGCACTGGCGCTACTTCAACACGGAGGAGACGTTCAAGGTGTCTGATCTCAAGAAGCCGGTGAAGGGCCTGGGCCTGCCGAAGGCGGTGGTCGACAAGCTGTACCACCTCAACGCCGAGAAGAGCTTTCCCACCGCCTGGAAGGCGGCGGCTCAATGACCGGGCGCCGCGCGTTCCTCCAGTGGCTGGGTGCCGCGCCGGTCGCGACGATCACCCCGACGCTGGCGTTGGCCGCGACGGCCGGTGGTGCAGCGTCGGCGCGGGCGGCTGACCTCGGACGCGGCCACGTGCGGCTGCAGGACGAGCGGCTGTCGCTGCAATTCGATGAGCGCATGCGCAGCCGGATCGTCCGGCTGGGCGGCGCGCGGCCGCTGGCGCTGACCGGCTTCGACGCGGGCGAGCAGCTCGTCATCGCGGAATTGAAGCCTGTGGCGGCCGGTGCCGCGGCACTCGGCGCGGAATCGGCCGGCGCACCGCCGCCGACGACGTCCCGGACACTCGAGCGCTTTGCGCTGACGGGCGCGGTCCCGAGCAGCGGCGCCACGCCGTTCGGCGCGGGCCAGCGCCTGACGCTGACCGGCAAGGCCGAAGGCGCGGCCGTCGAGAAGACGATGACGGTGACGCTGCTCGACGAGCATCCTGGCGTCGCGCTGATCGAGGTCGCCTTCATCAACCGCTCGGACAAGCCGCTGATGGTCCAGGGCTGGACCGTCGCGGCGCACCGCCTGCTGGCGGCGCCGCGGCATGCGGGCGGGTGGTGGACGTATTCGGGCTCGACGCACACGGACCGGCGCGACTGGATGCAGCCGGTCAAGCGCGGCTTCGAGCAGCGCAATTTCCTCGGCATGGATTCGTCCGACTACGGCGGCGGCACGCCGCTCGTGGACGTGTGGCGGCGCGACCTGGGGGTCGCGGTCGGCCACCTGGACAAGCTGCCGCGCCTGGTCTCGCTGCCGGTGAAGGCGGTGGGCGAGCAGGTCGACATCGCGCTGCGCGGTGACGAGCCGCGCACGCTCGCACCGGGCGAGACGCTGGCGTTGCCGCTGGCCTTCGTCGCGGTGCACGAGGGCGATTGCTTCGTCCCGCTGGACCGCTACCGCCGCTTGATGAACGCGCAGGGCCTGATCGCGCCGGAGCCGCCGCGCAGCGCGCACGATGCGGTCTGGTGCGCGTGGGGCTACGAGCGCGATTTCTCGCTGGAGCGCGTGCGCGCCACGCTGCCGAAGGCGCAGGAACTGGGCCTGAAGTGGGCGGTGCTCGACGACGGCTGGCAGCGCCAGACCGGCGACTGGTTCGACATCGATCTCAAGAAGTTCCCGCGCGGCGAGGAGGACATGAAGGCGCTGGTCGCCGACATCCATGCGCGAGGCATGAAGGCACGGCTGTGGATCGCGCCGCTGGCGGTGGCGCCGGGCAGCGACGAGCTGCACGGACACTCGGATCTGCTGCTGCTCGACCAGAACGGCGCGCCGCAGATGATCACGTGGTGGAACTGCCTCTACCTGTGCCCCGGCGCGAAGGGCACGCAGGAGCGCACGGCGGCGATGTTCCGCAAGATCATCAAGGACTGGGGCTTCGACGGCGTGAAGGTCGACGGCCAGCACCTGAACGGCGTGGCGCCGTGCTTCAACCCGAAGCACGAGCACAAGAAGCCCGAGGACTCGTACGAGCACATGGCGGACTTCTACCGCGTGATGTTCGAGGCCTGCCATGCGGTGAATCCGGAAGCCGTGGTCGAGGTCTGCCCCTGCGGCACGAGCTATGCGTTCCACAACATGCCGTGGATCGACCAGGCGCCGGCATCCGATCCGCTGTCGAGCTGGCAGGTGCGCCACAAGGGCAAGGCGCTGAAGGCGCAGATGGGGCGCTGGTCGGCGTACGCCGGCGACCACGTCGAGCTGTCGACCGGCGGGCAGGACTTCGCGTCGTCAGTCGGTGTCGGCGCGGTGGTGTCGACGAAGTTCACCTGGCCCGAGGATCCGAAGCCCAAGGACTCGTTCCTGCTGACGCCGGAGCGCGAGACGCACTGGCGCAAGTGGATCACGGCGCACAACGCGAAGGGGCTGTCCGACGGCGCCTATCGCGGCGAGCTCTACGACATCGCGTTCGACAAGCCGGAGACGCACGTCGTCGAGAAGAACGGGGTGATGCACTACGCTTTCTACGCGCCGACGTTCGACGGCACGGTGACGTTGCGCGGGCTCGGCCCGGGCGTCTGGAAGGTCCGCGATTACGTGAACGGCGTGGACCTCGGCGCGATCGACGCGGCGAAGCCGACGCTGAAGGTGAGCTTCAAGGACAACCTGCTGATCGAGGCGGTGCTGAGTTCCGCGATCGAGCGCCCGCTGGCGCGCGCCGCGCGGCTGCCGTCACGGCTGATCGGACGCGACGGCTTCGCGCTCGCCTCTGCGTGGGAAGAGGCGCCGGCGCTGTTCTTCGCGCACGACTGGCGCGGCCGTCCGTTGACCGGCACGCAGTCGACGCGCGTGCAGCTGCTGCATGCGGACGGCGCGCTGCACCTGCGCTTCAGCAGCCGCTACAACGCGCTGACGACCTATGAGCGCGAAGCCTCCGCGACGGATGTCTGGCCGCTGTGGGAGCGCGATGTCGTCGAGGTCTTCCTGCAGGCCCCGCAGGATGCGGGGACGGATCGCTACCGCGAAGTCGAAGTCTCGCCGAACGGGCTGGTCATGGACCTCGAGGTGCAGGGGAAGGGCCGGAAGCGCTTCGTCGGTGAGAGCAGGGCGCGCACGTCGGTGGACGACTACCACCGGATGTGGACGGCGGAGCTTGTCGTGCCGATGCCGCGCAACGCGCAGTCGCTCGACGGCTGGCGGATCAACCTGTTCCGCATCGAAGGGAACAAGGAGTCGCGGCAGTTCAGCGCCTGGAATCCCACCGGCAGCGAGAAGCCCAACTTCCATGTGCCCGACGCGTTCGGGCAACTGCGACTCGAAGCCTGACCCGCGCCCTCTCCCGCTTGCGGGAGAGGGCAGGGGTGAGGGCCAGCGGCGGTGGAAGTACGACAGTGCTCCTGCCTGCCCCGTGCGCGGAACGAGGCATGAGAACCGACGTCACCAGCCGGCGTTGCCGCTCCCTCGAATGAAGAAGCTGGCCGGCGCGTTGTCCTGTTTCAACCCCCGAGCGCCGGGTTGGTCACGGTGACGCCGTCGAAGTTGACCGCGCCGCGACCGCCGTTGTCGAGCACCTCGATGCCATAGCGCCCGGGGTTGGTGATCCGGATGTTCTTCAACCTCACGTTGCGGAACTTCGCGTTGTCGGCATCGCGCAGCAGGTCCGGATGGAACTTCTCGCCCGGCGAGACGAAGGCCGTGCCGAAGCCGCGGAACTCGATGCCGGAGTAGGTCGGATCGATGATGTCGACGTTCTCCACCAGGATGTCGTTCACGTCGCCCTCGCGCAGGTAGAACTTCAGCGCGCCGTGCTGCCACGGGTTGCCCGTGTTCTCGTTGAACATCGGCCCGCCCGCGCGGATCAGCGAGATGTTGCTGAAGGTCGTGGTCCCCGGTCCGAACGGATAGGGGCTGAACTCGTTGTCGATCAGGATGCCGGGGTAGGTCAGCACGTCCTCGCAGAGGCTGTCCTTGAACACGTTGCCCGCGCCGCCGTAGGCCGCGAAGCAGTTGGCGCGCCACGGCATCTGCACCGTGTTGTTGCGGAACACGTTGTTGACGCCCTGTCCCTGGTCCGGCGCGTTCTTCCCGGCGGGCGGGATGAAGCCGTCGCCCAGCTGGAAGGTCTTGTCCTTCACCCAGTCGGTCCACTTGATGGACCACACCACCAGCGCGTCGTCGCCGGTGTTGCGCACGTGGCAGTTCTCCACCAGCGAGTTGGACGTGCCGTTGTCGAGGTTGATCCCGTCCGCATAGGTGTTGCGGATGCGGCAGTTGCGGATCGTCAGGTTCTGCGTCGGCTGGGCCTGGTACGGGGGATCGTTGCCGACCCAGATCGCGCCGACCACGTGCTCGATCCAGACGTTCTCGATCAGGCTGTTGGCACCCATCGGGCCGGCGAAGGCCTTCTGCACGCCGTCGGTCTCCTCGGCGCGGGCCTTGGACTCGCCCAGGATCGAGAAGTCGCCGAACACGCATCGCGCGCTCGCGCCGTAGCAGAAGAACATCGACTTCGGACCGCGCAGGTTGGTGTGCCACATGCCGGCGCCGCGCACCTCGATGCCGGGGTTGTCCAGGCCGACGTTGCCGCCGTTGATCTTCTGCAGCAGGTAGTCGCCCGGCGGGAACCACAGCTTGCTGGTCGAGCGCATGGCGCGCAGCACGTCGTCCGCGTGGTCCTTGCCGTCGTTGGGCTGGATGCCGAAGGCCGTCACCGAGGTGAAGCCCGCCGGCATCGTCAGCGGCTTCGGCACCGGCTCGATGTCGACGAGGTCGATCACGTAGAAGGCGGCGGTGTCCTGCGCGTCGCGGCGCAGCATGACGGTCGCGCCGGCCGGGATGTCGTCCGGCAGCAGCGTGCGCACTTCATCGAAGAAGGTGTGCGGCTGGCCGGCCGGCTTGTCGACGATCGGATCGCCGATCAGGCCGCCCTGGTAGGACCAGCTGTAGCGCGAGGTCAGCGGCAGCGACTTCACGCGCACGCCGTTGACGTAGAGGCCCAGCGTGGCATCGATGCCGCCGCCGTTCGGCGCGTCGGGGATCGAGAAGCGCACCACCACGCCGTTGCCGGCCTGGGTGGTCTTGAAGGACACGTAGTCGCCCGTCCGGTTCAGGCGCACCGCCTTGCGGCCGATGGCCTCGGCCTCGATGTGGTTCGCGTCCCACTTCTGGCGGCTGGGGCCGAGGATCTGCGCGTTGGTCTGGCCGCCTTCGGCCTGGTACTCGACCCACGGCACGTTGGCGCCGCGGCCGGGGACCGGCGCCGGGGCCGGTGCGGGACCCGGGGCAGGGGCGGGCCCTGGCGCCGGAGCGGGCGGTGGCGCCGGGGGAGGCGGCGGCGGTGGTGGCGTGGGCGACGGTGCGGGAGCCGGCGGCGGTGTGGGAGAGGGCGCCGGTGCAGGTGGCGGCGTCGGTGACGGGGCCGGTGCGGGCGAAGGGGACGGTGTCGGTGCCGGGCCTTGCGCGTCCGTGGCCAGCAGCTGGAAGCGCTGGTTGTCGTTGTTGCCGCAGTCCCATTGCTGGAGGCGGCCGCCGACGGCGACGCTGAACTCCTTCACGTCCAGGCACTTGCCAGAGTGCTTGGCGGCGATGTTGAAGGCATCGCCCTTGGCCGTGACGGCGAAGCGCTGGTTCGCGCCGCCGACGTAGCCCCACTGATGGATCAGCGCGCCGTTCGCCGTGGAGATCTCGCTGACATCGAGCGCCTTGCCGCTGTTGACGTTGAGGAAGGCGTAGCTGCCGTCGGCCGCGGCGCGGACTTCGAAGCGCTGGCTCGCTGCGCTGTTGCAGGCGGCCTGAAGCGTCAACGTGCCGTCGGCGGTTCCCGAACCCTCGATGTCCACACACAGGCCGGACTGGACGCCGCGCACGCTGTACTGGCCCACCGGCACCGGACCGCGCGGCGCCGTCTCACGCGGATACAAGAAGAACTGGTGCACCGCCTCCGCGGTCAGGCAGCTGGCCTGCTGGATCTGCACGCCGTTGGCGGCGGACCGGCCGGGCAGGGTGAGGCACTTGCCGCTGGACACGTTGACGACGCGGACCCGGTTGCCGTTGGCGCGCCACAGGCGGAAGCGCTGCGCGTCGCCGTCGTTGCTGCTGGCCTGCTGGATCGCCGCGCCGTCGGCGCGCGAGGCCCCGGCCAGTTCCAGCACCTTCGAGGTCCCGGCGTTGACCAGCTTGTAGAAGCCGTTCCCCTGGACGCTCAGGTCGAAGGCCTGGTTCAGGCCGTCACCGCAGGCGTTCTGCTGGACGCGCCCGCCGTCCGCCGCACTGGGCACGGCCTCGACGCACTTGCCGGTCAGCGCGTTCATCAGCACGTAGCGGCCCGCGGCCACCACCGGGGACGGATCGGCGGCCAGCGCCTGGGCGCTCGCGCGATCGGAGGCTGCCGTGCCCGTCGTGCCCGCGGGGGAGGCCGTCGAGTCCGGGGAGTCGGCACCGCCGCAGGCGCTCAACAACAGGCTGATGGCCAGCGCGATCGTGGTCGGCGCGGCCTGGAGCTTTCCGAAGTCCGGGCGGGAAGAAGGGGGCATGCGCGTCTCTCGTTGTGAGTCGACGGCCATTCTTCCCGCGCCTTGAAAGCGGTTCCAACGGGTAGACGCAAGAGCTGCAATCAGCCGTAAGCGCCGAGGGACAACTACCTCTCCCGGGTGTGCGCAGGCGCACCCAGCCAGGGACCGCGTCCCCTGCGGGAAGGCATCAGGTCAGGCGTCAGGCGCCGGCGGCCGCCTTCTTGGCGAGGTCGCCGGCCTTCTTCATCGGCACCGGATCCGGCAGGTCCTTGGCCTGCAGCATGCGGGCCTGGACGACGAGCTGGTTGTGCGCGTCGAGGAACGCCGCGGCGATGACCTTGCCTTCATTGCTGTTGGCCCAGCCCGCGCCCGCGGCGCCGCCGAGCTTGCCCAGCACCAGGCCGCCCATGCCGAGGTCGGTGACGCGCACCGAGCCCGTCGCGGCGGCGACCTGTTCGGTCGTCTCGTTGTCGGTCAGCAGCAGCGCGACCTGCGCTTCCTTGAGCTTGATGTGCTCGGCCGCGCCGACGAACTTGTTGAGCACCGGGATCATGCCGAGGATGCCGCCGACCTGGCGGCCGGCGTCCTGCTCGCTGAAGGTCAGGCTGGGGATCAGCGTGTACTGGGCCTCGTAGCCCTTGCCCTTCTGCACGGTGCTGCCTTCCTTGCGCAGGATGCCGGAGTCCTTCAGCTCCTGCTCCCGGATCGTGGCCTTCAGGCCCGAGTTGCGATCGACGACGCGGAAGCAGCCGCTCTGCTGCGCGAGCAGGCGCACCAGCGGCAGCGGCGAATTCGGCAGGCCGTTGGGCGCGCTGATCGTGTAGCCGTTGGGGTTCTCCATCAGCGAGAGCGTGGCGACCGGCGCGTCGCACTTCATCAGTTCGCGGTTGGCCTTGTTCGCCCCGGCGGGGCCCGCGGAACCGGTGATCTCCGAGCTGCCGTCGCCCAGCGTCGCGCCCTGCTTGCCGCAGCCGGCGAGCATCGCCACGGCGAGGCCCACGGCGAGCACGCCGCCCACGCGGGACAGGGACGGGCCGAAGGAGACGGAGGAACGCGCGAATGCCATGGGGATCTCCTGAGCGCAACAGCGGCGACAGCCAAAAAAGGGGGCAGGAACGGGCCGGACCTTATCCCAAATGCGGGCGGCGCCAGCCCCCACCGATGGGTGGCTGCGTCGCTGAATGTCGCGTCGTGACCGCGCGGCTTACGGGTGGTTACTCCACTCCTTACTCCACTCCTGTGGCGGCGTCAGTCCACGTCGACATTCAGGATGTGATCCCGATGGATCTCCGGCAGCATCTCCAGCACCAGTGCCTTGCCGAGGATGTCGGCCTCCGCGATCACGCGGGCGAGCAGGTCCACGGTGACCTGCTGCAGCGCCAATGTCGAGAGCGGCCGATAGCTCAGATGCCAGGGCTCCGGGAACATGCCGCCGTTGAAGCGGCGGTACGGCCGGACGAACCCGTAGGTGCCGATGTGCGCGTCGAGCCACCGGTGGAGCTCGAAGAACACGCCGCCCGGCGCCACCTCCTCGGGGAGCAGCTTGGGCACGTAGTCCACGGGCACCGCGGCGCCATCGAAGACATCGATCTCCGTGCCCCACTGATGTCGGCTCGCGCCCGGCAGTGCCGACCAGTTCAGGATGTGGCGAACGATCTCCGGCGGCGTCAGCCGGCTGAAGTCGCGCGGCCGGCCCTGTTCGTCGTAGAGCGGCTTGCTGCCGCTGAACTTGCCGTTCCAGATCCGCAGCTGCGTCCGGAAGTCCCGGAAGCTGCTGTAGGGCACGAGGTCGATGCCGTCGCGGCGCGCGGCCTCGCGCAGTGCGAGAAACGCGGCCACCGCTTCCGGCTGGGCGGCGAAGCGGGGCGCGTCGTGCTGGACCACATGAGTCCTGGCGCGGCCTGTGAGTTCAAGTTCGTTCAACATCTGCATCGCTCGTCGTCGAGGTCGTCACGGGGTCACCGTGGAACGTCGATTGGAACCGACTTCCAGCCCCGCCCGACCGATTGCTCACGTGGCCCTCACGCCGGCGACCCCATGCCCAGGGCGATCCGGGGAAACGACGAGTCGTGGCGGACCGACCCGCCGCCGGACTTGATCCAGAATCCGCCCCTTCGGTCCTCACGACCGCCCAGGATTTCCCAGGCTCCCTTCATGAACGACAAGTCCCCGAGCCGCGCCGTCGCGTGGCTGGTGTGCGCCCTGATCGCCGCGTCGCTGTACGGCAACTACTACGTCTACGATTCCATCGGCCCGGTCGCCGATGCGCTGCAGAGCCAGCGCGGCTTCAGCGACCAGCAGATCGGCCTGCTCAACGCGATCTACAGCCTGCCCAACGTCGTGCTGATCCTCGTCGGCGGCGTGCTCGTCGACCGCTTCGGCGCCGCGCGCATGACCGTGTGGACCGCCGCGATCTGCCTGCTCGGCGCGATGCTGACCGCGCTCAGCCCCAACTTCGCCGGCATGGCCGCGGGCCGGCTGCTGTTCGGCATCGGCGCCGAGACCTTCGGCATCGCCACGCTGGCCGCGTTGGCCCAGTACTTCGTCGGCGGCAACGTCGCGCTGTCGATGGGTCTGGCGCTGTCCATCGGCCGCCTGGGATCGTTCTCCTCGGACATGTCGCCGACCTGGTTCCCCGCGGCCTATGCACAGGGCTGGCAACCCCCGCTGATGATCGCCGCCGCGATGGCCGCCGCCTCGTTCGCCGCAGGGCTGGCCTACTGGGCGATGGACCGCCGCATCGCCGGCTCCGCCAAGGGCGAGATCGAGAAGCAGGCGCAGCCCTTCGTGTGGCGCGACCTGCTGCACTTCGGCAAGGCCTACTGGTACCTGCTGACACTGTGCGTGCTCTGGTACTCGGTGATCCTCGCGTTCCGCAGCACCTTCTCGATCAAGTACTTCCAGCACGCGCACGGCCTGGACCTGGCCGCGGCGGGCGCGATGAACAGCTACGTGTTCCTCGCCGCCGTCTTCGCGACGCCGGCCTTCGGCTGGCTGTGCGACCGCTTCGGCCGCTACGCGCCGTTCCTGGCCTTCGGCGCGGTGCTGCTGCCCGTCGCGATGGCCACGATGGCGCTGACCTCGGCCAGCCTGTGGATCTCGACCGCGCTGATCGGCGTGAGCTTCTCGCTGGTGCCCGCGGTGATGTGGCCGCTGGCCAGCAAGCTGGTGTCGCCGTCGCGCTTCGGCACGGCCCTCGGCCTGATGTGGGTCGCGCAGAACGCCGGCATCGCCGGTGCCAACCTCGTGGCCGGCTGGCTCAACGACCGCGCCGGCGCGAGCGCGCAGAACCCGGCGGGGTACGAGTCGATGATGCTGTTCTTCGGCCTGGCCAGCGTCGGCGGCGCGGTCTTCGCGGTGCTGCTGTGGCTCACCGCCGGCCGGCGCCATCAGGAGAAGGCGGCGCCGGCCGCCTGACGCCGCCGCGGTCGTCGGCGCTCAGGGCGCCAGCACGTACAGCGACGACATCGTCGCCAGCTGCTCCGCGGTCATCGCCGCGTAGTGCGGCTGCAGCGGCAGCGACTTCGCGAGCTGCCGCGTCGGCTCGTGGACCTCGGCCTCTTCGAGCGTCACCCGATAGCCGGCCTTGGCGAACAGGTCCGGGTACTCGTGGTGGCGCAGGCGGTTCTCGCCTTCGCGCGTCAGCTGGTTGACCCACGCGTGCTTGCGCTCGGGCCAGGTCAGGAAGTTGATCTTGCTGATCGCCTTGTCCGAATGCTCCAGGTGGTCCGAATGGTCCACCAGATGCACCATGCGGCCGCGCGCCGAGAGCTTCGGGCGCAAGGCCTTGAACAGGCCGAGCAGCACGTCCGGCGGGATGTGCTCGAGCACCGTGCGCGAGGTCACCAGGTCGATCGAGCCGTCCGGGAGGGCGCTCACGTCGAACGGCGCGAGGTAGGTCAGCGGCAGGTCGGCGCGGGACTGGATCGCGCGCAGCCGTGCATCGTCGGGATAGGACTGGCGCAGGAAGTCCAGCGTCGCGGCGAAGCTGACGTCGTCCAGGTGGACGTTGAGGTCGGACATGTAGACGCGCTTGGCGCCCTGCAGGCATTGCAGGATGGGAATGGTCGGGAACCAGCCGGTGCCGATCTCCAGCACCGTGGCGCCTTCGATCGTGCCGCCGGTGCGTTCCAGCCCCTGGCGCATCTGCGCCCAGCAGTCCAGGGTGCTGCGGAGGTTGCCCAGGTCGGGCTGATAGCCGAAGAGCTTGCGCTTCGCGCGGCGCAGTCCGTGGCCGAACGGCAGCCGGGCCAGGACGGCCTGCCGGCCCACTTTCAATCGCCAATCCATCTTGTGTTCCTTGTCCCTTGCCGCAACCGGCCCGCCCTTCGATTGGGTGCGGATTCTCTCCGGTTTGTGTCCCTCGGAAACAGGACTCCCCGGGAATGCGTGGGCTTCCTTCGGTCTTAACGATTTCCTCACGAAATGCCCTTGCCATGGGGCTTTCAGGCGTTCTGTACACCGTCCTGCTTCGCCGTGTGTCAAGTCCTCTGATTGGTGATACCGCAACCAACGTGCAGGGTTGTCGCGAATGTGTTGCACCCCACAAAAGAGGGGACGACTAATTTTTTCCATTCTGTAAATTGCGCGCCCATAACAAGCGGGGTCGATGTGATGGACGGGCGTTGGGAGGTGCCTCAGGAGGAGATCCTGTGGGCGTTGGGGTCGATGTGTGCACTGCACCGCCGTCCGTTTTCAGCTGAACTGGTGGCGAAGGACTTCCCGCCACCCTGCACGACGCAGACGCTGGTGGCCGCGGCCCGGGCGCTGTCGTTCCGCATCAAGCCGTTCAAGGTCAAGCCCGCCAAGGTCGAGCGCATGGCGCTGCCGCTGGTCGTCGCGCTGAAGTCGGTCGAACCTGAGGAGGGCCAGCCCCGGCCACCGCTGCTGGCCATCGTGACGGCGGCGCAGGACGGGCAGGTCGTCTTCTTCGCCGCAGGCCAGAACGCCCCCGGACTGCCACCGTCGACGAGTTCGCCGCGGTGGCCGAAGGCACCGGCTGGATGCTGGCGCCGCAGGGCGATGCCGTCGACGATCCCGACACGCCGGCGGCCGGTCGCCGCTTCGGATTCGGCTGGTTCGCGCCGGAGCTGATGAAGCACGGCAAGGTCTGGCGCGACGTGCTGCTGGCCTCGCTCGCGTTGCAGCTGATCGCACTGGCCACGCCGCTGTTCACGCAGGCCATCATCGACAAGGTCGTCGTCCACCGGACGCAGAGCACGCTGATCGCCGTGGGCATCGCGATGCTGATCTTCACCATCTTCACCAGCCTGCTCACCTGGGTGCGGCAGTACCTCGTGCTGCACACCGGCAACCGTGTCGACGCGGTGCTGGGCGCCGCGGTCTGGGACCACCTGCTCAAGCTGCCGCTGCGTTACTTCGAAAGCCGCCCGACGGGCGTCGTCGCGGCGCGCATGCACGGCGTGGAAAGCATCCGCGAATTCATCTCCGGCGCGGCGGTCTCGCTGATCCTGGACTTCCCGTTCCTGCTGATCTGCCTGGGCGTGATGTTCTGGTACAGCGTGACGCTGACGGCGATCGTGCTCGCGATGCTGCTGGTGGTGGGCATCGTCAGCGCGGTCGTGGCGCCGATCTTCCAGAAGCAGCTCAACGAGCAGTTCCTGATGAGCGCGCGCAACCAGGCTTTCGTGACGGAGCACATCGCCGGTTTCGAGACGGTGAAGGCGCTGCAGATGGAACCGCAGCTCAAGCGGCGCTACGCCGACTACCTCGCGGCCTTCCTGCAGTCGGGGTTCCAGACCAAGCAGATCGGCAACACCTACAACGTCTTCGCCAACACGATGGACCAGGCGCAGACGCTGCTGGTGCTGATGGTCGGCGCGTACACGGTGATGAACGAGCCCTCGTTCACCATCGGCATGCTGGTGGCGTTCCAGATGTTCGCCGGCAAGCTGAGCCAGCCGGTGCTGCGCATCGTCGGGCTGTGGAGCCAGTTCCAGCAGGCGAGCCTGTCGGTGAAGCGGCTCGGCGACCTGATGAACGCGCCGGTGGAGCCGTACAGCCTGATCCCCAAGCGGATGACCGACGGCAAGGGCCGCATCGAGGTCGAGGGGCTGGGCTTCCGTTATGCGGAGGACCGGCCGCTGCTGTACCAGAACCTCGCGCTGACGATTGAGCCCGGCAAGGCGGTGGCGATCATGGGCGCGTCGGGGACGGGCAAGAGCACGCTGGCCAAGCTGATGCTGGGCTTCTACCAGCCGACGGCGGGCAGCATCCGCGTCGACGGGGTGGACGTGCGGCACATGGCGGCGAATGAGCTGCGCAGCTACTTCGGCGTGGTGCCGCAGGAGACGATGCTGTTCAGCGGGACGATCTACGCGAACCTGGTGGCGGGCAATCCGGCGGCGTCGATGGAGCAGGCGGTGCAGGCCTGCAAGATGGCCGGGATCCACGCGGTGATCGAGGGTCTGCCGCAGGGGTATCAGACCGAGGTCGGTGAGCGCGGCGTGGGCCTGTCGGGCGGACAGAAGCAGCGGCTCGCGATTGCGCGGGCGCTGCTCAAGCGGCCGCGCGTGCTGATCTTCGACGAGGCGACGTCGGCGTTGGACCAGGACACGGCGGAGGGATTCGCGAAGACGGTCAATGGGCTCAAGGGCAAGGTGACGATGCTGTTCATCACCCATGCGATGCCCAAGGCGCTGCAGATCGACGAGGTGCTGCAGCTGGGCAAGGATGGGCTGCAGAAGCTCTCGCGCGTGCCGACCCCGCCGCCGCGCACGGCGCCGGCTGTGACGACCTTCGGAGCGAACTGATGAGCCGCGCCTTCAAGCGCAATTTCCTGCAGCACGCGCTGGCCGTGCGGCGCTGGTGCGAGCGCCACGGCGCGAGTGGCGGCATCGATCCGTTCAGCATGTCGATGGACCTGGCGCTGGGCGGGAAGCAGGTGCGATTCCGTCCGCAGTTCGTCGTGGAGCCGGTGCCGGGGCAGATCGGTTTCGTGCCGATGCTCGATACGGGCGTCGCGGGCTTCGTCGGCTGGTTCCCTTACGGCGGGAAGGCGTGGCCGATCTCGCAGGACAAGCTGGTCTTCAAGCAGTTCGCGCGGGACGCGGGGCTGCGGGTGCCGATGGCGGGACTCGATGCGACGGGGATCCGCGGGCCCTACATCGTGAAGCGGCGGAAATCGACGCTCGGTCGTGGTCTGCGCGGACCGTATCCGGCGGGACACGCGCCGGCGCTGGTCGAGGACGAGTACTGGGAGCAGTTCGTTCCCGGGAAGATGCTGAAGGCGTGGTTCTGGGACGCCGAACCCGTCGTGGTCGAGGTGATCGACCTGCCGACGGTGCGCGGCGACGGCGTGAAGACGATGCGCCGGTTGATCGAGGACCAGCTGCCGCCCGGGGCGCCGTTCCCGGAGGACGTGGACGGCCTCGCGGCCTGGCAAGGCCTGACCCTCGACAGCGTGCTGGCGGCGCAGCGCTCGGTGATTGCGGACTACCGCTACATGTCGCTGCTCAATCCGGCGACGGCGAGCGACCACGACGTGCGCGAGCGCATCCGAGGCACCTCGCTGGAAGCGCAGTTGCGCGAGGCGGGGGAGCGCTGCTGGATGGCGATCCCGCAGGAGATCCGCGACGGCACGATGTTCTCGATCGATGGCATGGTCGATCCGGAGGGGAACGTCTGGTTCCTGGAGACGAATTGCAATCCCCAGCTGCATCCGGCGGTGTACGCCGCGATGCTGGATGGGGTGTTTGGTATTGAAGACAGTGGAGGTCGAAAGTGAAGCAGTTGATGGGTTGGCTCAAGGTGGCGGTGGCGGTGGCCGTGGTGACTGCGATGTCGGGTTGCGCGAGCGGTCCGGCTTTCACTGCGGTGGAGTCGGCGCCGACGGGACAGGGGCAGGTCTATCTGTACCGCACCTGGCAGTTCCAGGGCAGCGCGGCCGTCCTGAAGATCAGCCAGGACGAGGTGCAGACGGACAAGACGCTTCCGAATGCCTCGTGGCAGCGTCTCGTGGTGGGCCCGGGCCGGCACACGTTCGGGCTGAAGGAATACCTCAACTCGATGTCGTGCGCAGGCGCGCAGGTGGACATCGCCGCCGGACAGACGGTGTTCCTCGGCGTCGATTTCACGTTCGTGACAACGGTGGGCACGCAGACCTATTCGGTGTGCAAGCTGACGCAGCGAGATGAGCCGTCGGCCTTGAAGGACATCGCCGGTCTCAAGCGGTCCGACTGAGCTACGGGAGCAGACAGTGCCAATCAAGTTCGCAACGCTGGAAGACGTGCCAGGGCTCGTCGAGATGGCTCGGCGCATGCACGCGCTGACGCGGTTCCGCACGTTCGAGTTCAACGAACAGCGAATCACGAGGACCTTCCAGGAAGTCATTGAGAAGGGCAAAGACCGCTACGCGTTCTTCGCTGCGATCGGCAGCGAAGGCCAGGTGGTTGGAGGGTTGATAGGCGTGCTGGAACGGCACATCTTCTCGGATCAACTCACGGCGAGCGTGATGCATATCGATGTGGTGCCGGAGGCACGAATGGGGGATACGGACCCCGTTTGCTGCGGGGATTCGAGAAGTGGGCTCGTAATCGTGATGCTGTCGAAATCACCTTCGGCGTGAACAGCGGCGTCGATACGGAAGCGGTCGACCGATTTGCGCGGCGAATGAATTATTCCCATGTTGGTGGTAACTATTTTCTTCGGCTATCTCACATGATTCCGCTGGACCAAAGTTCCGCACATCAGCGATGTCTCGCAGAAAGCTGAGGAGTCAATTAGATGAATCTGCTGCCCTCAGTATTTTGTGTCCTCTTCGCAATGCCGGTATTTTCTGCGGCCCAGGAGGTGGGAAGTTCCCCGGAGAAAGCCGGATCGATTCGTGGAATGGTCGAGCGTATTGCGAATATTTCTCGTGATAAACCCCCTGCGTTCGAAGACCTTCAAAAGGCTCTTCTATTGCGCTTCACATTGATAAGTTCGAACGCTGCTGATCGCACGTATCGAGCGGACGTTGCAAGCGAAGAATCATTGACGCGTGTCGAAATTCATGAGTTCTTTGATGGACCTGGTCGAATTAAACGTTTGGAAGTGGTTTTTGATCTTGAGAACGTGGCGCCGTGGAACGCCGATGTTCTGCCAAGCAAGCGGAATGAAGGGCGATGCTTGGGAACTGAGGCCTTCAGCGCTGAATCTTTGCCCGGCTGGTCGTTGGTGACTGATCCCTCACCGTTCTCCGCAAGGGAAACAATTTTTCGCCGTGTTTCAGGCGGCGTTCAAAATCTGTCGACCCTTCCAAAGGATATTCCCGGGGTCTTTCGATGTGTCAATATGATCAGCTTTTCGGTTGATTTTAATAAAAAAGTGATGGAGGAATAATGGCGATCGCGAATTTTACAGGCAATGAAGCTGTCTTTGCTTTTCCGGCGTTTTATGTCAAGAATGATGCGCAGTTTCAAGTTTTCTTGAGGGTCATCAATTCGTCTGACTATATGAAGCAGGCGGTGCTTGATTTTGCAGCGCGCGGCGGTCATTTTGTTAGTACCACGGACGCGACGGAGGGTATTGATACCGGAGGCATTTATTATTCTCGTACTGCGAACACTATTAATCTGCAGGATGAGTATTTTCGTTCGAAAGGGGTGTCGCAAGACCCCACTTGGGATGCGAAGTTGAGCTTCAACTGGATGATTGCAGTAATTGGGCATGAATTGGGTCATGCGGCCAATAGTAATGTCCTTGATCAAAAGGAATCTTCGCTGCTCACCAGTTATGTGAGAGGAAATCTTTCTTCGGATCAGTTGAATCAATACCTTTCTCAGTATTCGGACGCCCACCTTCAGGATGAGGCGTTTGCTAATATCTGGGGGTATAATGCAATGGTGTCCGCCGGTATACCGAAGGATCAAGTGTCACATTTGCTGCGGGACGATATGTTTCGGGCGCTGGCGACCTTGGATGCCTCCGGAAATATGCTGCTGTCGTCGGATGCCGACAGGGCGAAGCTGGAGAGGGGGGCGCAATTCAAGCTTCTCTTTCGCCGACGACCGCACCTTCGTCGTTCTATCGTGAGTATTACATCCAAAGTCAGTTGGATTATTTCTCCGATATGCGCAGGAATCCCAGCGATCCGAAGAGTCCTGTCTTGTTCTCAAAGCAGATCGTCAATATTCCGGGATTCGACCTGGATTCATTCTTGGCACTTGGCCCGTTGAAGGTTCCTGTAAGAATTGCGGATCCCAATGTTCCGGGGGCTTTTACCGAGGTTTCCAATGGCAGATTCCAAGACAGCGGTGCGACGGATGCCCCTCCTGACTCGCTGAAACGTTGGACAGATGGCCGGAATGTTGTCGAGGTTCGCACGACGTGGCAATTCGCCAGCAAGAACCCCTACGTTCCCTGGGTTCGTACCAAGACGGCCGTCGTGGTTTCGAATGGACAGGTCCTCTATATTGAAGATTTTGACGGGCTTGGTTTGACCAAGGACGAGATTTCGCGTCTCCAGTCCGGCGATCCCGCGGTGATTTCTAAGCTCGCCCCTGGGCACAATGGCGTATTTTTGGCGCAACGAGATGACTCGGGATCTATCCTTTACGAGGATGGGAATGGCGTTGCGCAATCCATTCCGCAGAATGATTTGAAGCCGTTGGCCACTCTGACCCGCGTCAATCCCGCCGCAACACTCGCAAACATGACGACGCTGGACGGCGCTGATCGCGCCGCCCAAACCGCGTGGGAAGAGACGTTTACCGGGCTGGGCGTAGGCAATAGCTGGCTTCGGAAAAATGAAGATGGGTCGATAGATCTCGTTTCCTCTGCTGGCGACAAAATCGGGGAAGTCAAGACAAGCGATTTCGGCAACACCTTGACCGTAGCTGTCGGAAGCTTGGTCAAGACCATTTCGGTACAAAGCAATGGTGACCGAAAGATCGTGACGACGACTGCGGACGGCAAGGTGATCGAAACCGCCGAGACAACGACGGAAGGCGCCGGCCGGGTGACACGCTACTTCGACGGGTCCCAAGCGTTGACCAAGACCGCCGTGGAGACTCGCGCTGGAGACGGCACATCGACCCGGGACATCAGCTACGCAGATGGTTCCACCGTCAGCAGTACGATCGACAAGGATCGTCGTCTGATAGCCGTCACAGGCAAGAACGCGCCCCTCGATGCGCTGGGCACCGCCATTTCGGACATCAACAATCTCGTCACCGCGATCAAACGTGGCGACCCGGTACCTATCCTTTCCAGCGGGCTGACGCTGATCAACAATCAGGTCAACCCGTTCATCAAGGATCCGGCGGGCGGCGGCACTCAGGCAATCAATAACCAGCCGCTTTTCACTACCACGGCCGTTGCCGGCGCAGTCAACAGCCTCTACGGCCTCTACAACGTCTTCGCCAACGGCGGTTCGACACTCCAGAAGCTGAGCGCCACCGCCGGCGCATTGGTGTCCGTCAACAACGCCGCGAATGCCATCGCCAGTCAGGCGACTGGAGACCTCGCAACCAAGGCGCTGGGCGAAACGGTCAATGGCGCCGCCAGCGCGATCGGCAAGGCCCTGCCGTGGATCAGCGTTGCTGCCTCGCTCCAGCAGGGTGACTACAAGGGTGCCGCCGTGGGCATTGCCTCGGCCATGGGCGTGCCCTACATCGGCTGGGCCTATGCGGCCTACATGCTGGTGTCTTCCATCCTCCACGAGGAACCGGATGCCTGGGGCCAAGCGCGCTTCAAATTCGGCAGCGGCACCGACGTCACCTTGGACACGACCGGCTACGGCATCGGCTTGAACAAGGTCAACCTGCTGATGAGTGGCAACGGCCTCGCACCGACCGACCCCAACTATTTCGGTGGCCTCCTGGGCTACCTGAACGGAATCGTCGACCAGGCCAACCAGGCCGCGCCGGACATGTTGGTCGGCATCATTCCGCAGCGTCTGCCGAAGCTGAGCTGGAATGAGTCGCGTCGCAGCGATCCGGGCTTCTCCGTGGCTGACATCGATCCGATGACCGGCGAGATGCGCTTCCCCAACCTGCGCTACGACGACACCTATCGCATCGTCAACGGTGACGCCACCGATCCGGACCAGCGCCCCGACCTGTTCAACCGCCTCGTCCAAAGCGCGCTGAACCGCCAGGCCATCGCGCCGATGTGGGAGGTCAACACCGCCCGCATGCAGCAGGATTACGGCAATCCGGAGGCGGGCCTGACCGAGGAGGAACGCGCTGCCCGCCACGGCTGGTCCGCGACCACGGATGCCGCCGGCAAGAAGAACCCGGGCAAGTTCCGCCCGGTCGTGCTCGACCTTGACGGCGACGGCATCATCTCGACGACGTCCAAGGACGCGAGCGGCGTGAGCTTCGATTGGGACGGCAGCGGCTACCTGAAGAACACCGCCTGGATCAAGGGCTCGGAGGGCATCCTCGTCCTCGACCGCAACCTCAACGGCATCGCCGACAGCGGCAGCGAGCTGTTCAGCAACAGCAACGTGATCGACGATGCCAAGGGCGTGCGCAGCATGCGCTGGGTCGACGCCAATGGCGACGGCGTCATCGACGCCAACGATCCCGTCTATCAGGCGCTGCGCGTCTGGCGTGACACCAACCAGGATGGCCGTCAGGACGGCAACGAGACCTTCGGTCTGGCCGAGCTCGGCATCACGCGTCTGGACTACAACAACAACCGCTTCACCAAGAACGGCACCGACTACGCGCTCAAGAGCCAGGACCTCGACGCCAGCACCGACGGCATGGCCGTGTCGGTGGTCAATGGCGGCATCCAGATCGACTACTCCAACGGCAAGAGCACCCTGCTGGTGACGCAGGTCATCGACATGGGCGGTGGCTCCGGTCAAGGCACGGACTTCACCGCGCGCGATGACTTCGTCGACTCCTGGGAGGACGGCGTCTCGCCTGGCAACGACCTGGCCCATCCGCGCCAGCAACAGCCGACCGATCACCAGCCGATCGGCATCGCGTTCGGGCTGCTGCTCGACAACGACTTCAACAAGGGGTCGCACGACGGCCTGACCATCACGGCAGTTTCCGACGCCACGCATGGCACCGTGAGCATCAACCGGGACGCCGGCACGGTCGATTTCCTGCCGGACCACAACTACGTCGGGGACGCGTCCTTCACCTACACGGTGACCGACGCGCAGGGCCGGACGCGCACCGCCCTCGTCAAGGTGGCCCTGAAGCCGGTCAACGACGCGCCCGTGGTGTCGGATCCGGTCATGGACGAGCTGCCCATCTACGGCTACACGTCGTTGGCGACACGCGAGCAGAACATGCAAGGCGGCGAGGATGCGCCCGACTTCGTGCTCGCGCTGCACAGCGGCCAGGGGCTGCCGATGTATTCGCCCTATCAGACGGTCATGGGCCGTCCGATCCTCCGCGACGAGGCCTGGGTCGGCTACGGTGACCCGGTGGACACCGGCATCACGGTGGGGTACTTCGCCTCCGAGTTCGCGAAATTCGTGCACATGTACGGCGGCGGAGAAGACGGCGTCCGTGGCATGACGATGAAGATCGACGGCGCCGAGTTCATGATCGACGGTGACCCGCCGCTGGCGTATCACGGCACGCCCATCGGGACCGAGAAGTCCAACGACGGACGGATCATCGCCACCAACGCGGATGGCACGCCGGGCAACTTCCGGTTCGAGATGATCGACAAGCCCAAGTATGGCGAGGTCACGGTAGATCGGAACACCGGACGATTCGTGTACACGGGCAATCGCTACGTCGAGTTGAACGTGGAGGGCGGGCTGGTGGGTGAGAACCGCCTGACCGACGAGCACTTCCGCAACGAGGAACGGACAGAAGACGCGTTCTACGTGAAGGTGATCGACCAGAACGATTCGACCGGTCAGACCTTCACCACCCAGAAGGTGACCGTCACCCACTTCGGACCACTCCCCGGCGGGGAGTACACCAGCGGTGGCAAGAAGCCGATCGCGATCGACCTGAACGGCGACGGCTTCCACTTCAAGGACGTCGACGATTCCAACGTCTTCTTCGACGTCAACGGCGACGGCTGGAAGCGCCGGATGGCCTGGAACAACGGCAGCGACGGGTTCATCGCCTTCGACAAGAACGGCGACGGCAAGATCGCCGACTTCGACGAGATCTCGTTCGTGCCGTACAAGGCCGGCGCGCAGTCCGACCTTGAAGGCCTCGCCGCCTTCGACACGAACCACGACGGAAAATTCTCGGCTGCGGATGAGAAGTGGTCGTCGTTCGGTGTCTGGCAGGACGCGAACGAGAACGGCATCACCGATGCCGGCGAGTTCCGCTCGCTCGACAGCCTCGGGATCAATGCGATCCAGCTGGGGAGCGACGGCCGCTTCCAGGTGATCGACGGCCAGTCGGTACACGGCGTCGGCAGCGCGACGCGCACCGACGGCGGCTCCTATGCGCTGGCCGACGTGACGCTGCGCTACCGCAATGAGACCCAGGGTCAGACCGACCAGGGCCAGACCGTTACCGCGCCGGTCGCGCCGTTCGCCTCCGGCCAGACCTTCAACGGCACGGAAGGCGCGGACCTGGTGTTCGGCACTGCCGGCTCCGACCAGTACCACATGGGTGCGGGCAACGACGTCGTCAGCGACGGCGACGGCGATGACGCCGTCGAGGCCGGCGACGGCAATGACATTGTCATGACGGGCGCCGGCAACGACTACGTCGACGGCGGCAACGGCAACGACCAGATCTTCACCGACGTGGGAGACGACGTCGTCCTCGCCGGCAATGGTGACGACTTCGTCACCGCCGGCGACGGCAACGACATCGTGTTCGGCGGCGAAGGCCAGGACATGCTCTCCGGCGGCAACGGCAACGACCTGCTGTCCGGCGACCAGGGTGATGACCAGCTCTTCGGTGAAAGCGGTCGCGATGTGCTTTTCGGCATGGATGGCGACGACCAGCTGTTCGGCGGAGAGAACGACGACCAACTCGACGGCGGCGCGGGCAACGACCTGCTCGACGGTGGCACCGGCGCGGATGTGATGATCGGCGGCGCGGGTAACGACCGCTACGCCGTCGACAACGTCGGCGACGTGGTCACCGAGGCGGAGAACGGAGGCTACGACTCCGTCACGGTGGACAACCTCGCCGACTACACGCTGGGCGCCAACGTCGAAGCCCTCGTGCTCGGCAAGAACGCGATGAACGGCACCGGCAACGCGCTCGACAACGCGTTGTGGGGCAACGATGCGGCGAACCGGCTCGACGGCCGTGAAGGCGCCGACACGATGGCCGGCGGCGCGGGCGACGATACCTATGTCGTCGACAACGCCGGCGATCAGGTCGTGGAGTACGCGAACAAGGGCAACGACACCGTCCTGTCCTCTATCGACTACACGCTTGGCGCCAACGTCGAGAACCTCGTGCTCTCCGGCAACGCGGTGAAGGGCACCGGCAACCAGCAGGACAACCGCATCACCGGCAACGACATGGACAACGTCCTGGCCGGCGGTGGCGGTCGCGACACGCTGATCGGAGGACGCGGGAACGACCACTACGTCGTCGACGGCGCGGACGACGTGATCGTGGAGCAGTACGGCGAAGGCGTCGACAGCGTCGAGTCGTCGGTCAGCTATACCCTGGGTGCCAACATCGAGAACCTGACGTTGACCGGCACGGGCAACCTGGATGGCATCGGCAATGCCGGCAACAACGTGATCATCGGCACGTCGGGTAACAACCGGATCGACGGCGGCGCTGGCGCCGACACGCTCATCGGCGGCGAAGGCGACGACACCTACATCGTCGACAACGTCGGCGACGTCGTCGTCGAGCTGGCGGGCGAAGGCCACGACACCGTCGAATCCAGCGTGGACTACACGCTGGCCGACGGCCTCGAGGACCTGCGCCTGAAGCTCGGCGCCCACGTGGGCATCGGCAACGCCGCGGACAACGTCATCGAAGGCCTGGCGATGGACGGTTCCGATCATGGCGACGACGGACGTGTGACGATGCGCGGCGAAGGCGGCAACGACACGCTGATCTCCAACCTGGGCGGCGACCGCATGATCGGCGGCACCGGGGACGACACCTACGTCATCAACAAGCTCGGCTTCGACGGCGAGATCATCGAGGCGGCGGACGAGGGCATCGACACGGTGCGCTCCTACGCCAACATCGAGCTCAGCGCCAACGTCGAGAACCTGACGCTGCTCGGCTACGCCGATCGCGGCGTCGGCAACGAGCTCGCCAACGTCATCATCGCCGCCGAACACGGCAGCCAGATCTTCGGTCTCGCGGGCGACGACACGCTGGTCGGCAATGCGGGCGACGACCTGCTGGACGGCGGCACCGGCGCGGACCTGATGTCCGGCGGCGGCGGCGACGACCGGTACGTCGTCGACGACGCCGGCGACGTGGTCGTCGAGGAAGCGGGCGGAGGCGGCAACGCCGAGACCCAGCGGGTCATCGACGGCATCAAGAGCAGCTGGTCGTGGCTGCCCGGCGGCGCCGGCATCGTCGACGCGGTGGTCGACTACGTGCGCGCGCGTCCGGGGCAGGAGATCGTCTGGTCCGACATGATCACGGACATCGAGCAGCAGGGTGTCGGCGATACCTGGATCCTGATGCTGTATGCGTCGCAGTTCCAGCCGCTGCTGACGCTGGATTACGCCAGCGGCGGCACCGGCGGCGGCAACGACACCGTCACCGCGTCGATCGACTACACGCTGACGGACAACGTCGAGAACCTGATCCTGGCGGGCAGTGCCGACCTGAGCGGCACCGGCAACGCGCTGGACAACGAGCTCATCGGGAACGCAGGCAACAACCGCCTGGATGGCGGCGCGGGCGCTGACCTGATGGCCGGCGGCCGTGGCGACGACGTCTACATCGTCGACAACGCGGGCGACCGCATCGTCGAAGGCGTTGCGGGCGATCGGCCCTGGAGCGAGGGCCTGCGTCTCGCCACCGAGGAGCTCAAGCGCCTGGCCGGCGACGATGGCTGGTCGGGCAACATCGACGGCGCGATGGCGCAGGTCGATGCGGCCCTGACCGCCGCGGCGGCGGAAGGCGTGACCGATGTCTTCGCCGTGAACCTCTCCGGCATCGTCAGGGAGATGGTCTTCAGCGAAGCGCAACTCGCGAACAAGGTCCGTTCGCTGCTCTGGGATCGCCTGTCGATGGTGGCGCCGGAGGGCGGCACCGACGGTGGCCATGACGTCGTGTACGCCTCGGTCAACTTTGAGGCCGGCCTCGGCATCGAGGATGTCGTGCTCACCGGCGACGCGATCAGCGCCACCGGCAATGCGCTCGACAACCGGCTCACCGGCAACGCGATGGACAACGAGCTGACCGGCGGCGATGGCAACGACCACCTGTTCGGCGGCGAGGGCAACGATCTGATCATCGGCGGCACCGGCAACGACACGCTCGTCGGCGGCACCGGAGACGACGTCTTCGCCTGGGCCGACGGCGACGGCTTCGATGTCGTGACCGACGAGTCGGGCCAGGATGTGCTCAGCTTCGGCGAAGGCCTGACCGCCGACTCCTTCGACTACGTCACCGAGGAGATCGACGGCCAGCAGCGCACCACGCTGATCCGCCTGGACGCCGAAGGCCACGCCACCGCGGAGGGCGTCCAGCTGAACGGCAGCGCCGCCACCGGCTTCGAGATCGAGGAGATCCGCTTCGCCGACGGCACGACGCGGAGCGTGCAGGACCTGCTCGCCGCGATCGACACGCGCAAGCAGCCGATCGACGACGGCAGCCAGGACTTCGTCGGCACCGACGGCGACGACACCTTCTACCTGAGCGACGCGCCGCGCGGCGTCATCAACCGCTACCACGGCGGCGGCGGCACCGACACCATCCTCGGCGGCTGGGGCTACGACTACCTCAACGTGGCGCCCGACCTCGGCAATCTGCAGTCGATCGAGGTGCTCGACGGCGTCGGCTCGGACTTCCGCAGCAACTTCATCTGGGGCACGGACGGCGCGGACCGCTGGGACTTCAGCGGCATGACGGTGCGCAACTTCGTGATGGCGTCCGGCGCCGGCGACGACACCATCATCGGCACGGCCGGCGACGACATGATCGAAGGCGGCAAGGGCACCGACGACCTGTCCGGCGGTGACGGCAACGACACCTTCATCCTCACGGCCGGGGACGACGGCGTCGACCGCTACGACGGCGGGTCCGGCGACAACCGGATCTACGCCGACTGGGGCTACAACGTGCTGCGTGTGAGCTCGACCCTGGATTCGCTGCGCAACATCCAGCGCATCGAGAGTGTCGACAACAACTTCGGCGCCGCGCGCATCGTGGCCACCGACGGCGACGACACGCTGGACTTCACCGGCATCCTGGTCAGGAACTTCATGATCGACGCCGGCGACGGCAACGACGTGGTGATCGGCGGCGACGGCGACGAGTGGATCCGCGGCGGCAAGGGCGCGGACATCCTCTCCGGCGGCGCGGGGAACGACACCTTCCTGCTCACGCCGGGGGACTATGAGGTCGACCACTTCGACGGCGGCCTGGGCAGCAACCGCATCTTCGCGGACTGGGGCACCACCGTGCTGCGCGTCGGCTCGACGCTGGCGTCGGTGCAGAACATCCAGAAGATCGAGGGCGTGGAGACCACCCTCGGCGCGGCGCGCATCGTCTCGACCGACGGCGACGACACGCTGGACTTCAGCGGCATCACGGTGAAGAACTTCCTGATCGATACCGGCGACGGCAACGACGTGGTGATCGGCGGCGACGGCGACGACTGGATCCGAGGCGGCAAGGGCAGCGACGTCCTGTCGGGCGGCGCAGGCGACGACATGTTCGTCCTCACGGCCGGCGACGAGGGCGTGGACCGCTACGACGGCGGCTCCGGCACGAACCGCATCTTTGCCGACTGGGGCTACAACGTGCTGCGCGTGAGTTCGACCATGGACTCGCTGCGCAACATCCAGCGCATCGAGAGCGTGGACGCCAACTTCGGCGCGGCGCGCATCGTCGCCACCGACGGCGACGACACGCTGGACTTCACCGGCATCTCGCTGAAGAACTTCATGATCGACACCGGCGACGGGGACGACGTGGTGACGGGCAGCGCGGACGCCGACACGATCCGCGGCGGCAAGGGGCGCGATACCTTGTCGGGTGGCGGCGGCGACGACCTGTACCTCTGGCAGAAGGGCGACGGCGACGACCACATCAGCGACACGGCCGGCGACAACACGCTGGACCTGGGCAGCTACCTCGATCCGGCGGGCGTCACCGTGGCGACCACCGAGACCGGCTGGCAGCTGCAGGTGCGTCACGACGGACAGATGTCGCTGCTGACGATCGACCGCTACCAGGCGTCGACGATGAAGGTGCGGATCGATTCGAACACCTGGTCCATCGACAGCCTGCCCGCGGGGGACTATGTCACGCCGTGGGACGCGTCGGGCGGCGCCGCGATGGCCAAGGGGGCGGGCTGGGCCAGCATGGACGCGGGCGACAGCCAGCGTCTGGAATCCGACCACGCGACCACCGGGCTGATCGGCGGAGGATCGTCGCCGCGACGCTCGACGACGCTCTGATCGGACGACCCCAACCGGACAGACGCGATCCGGCAATACCTGGCACCTGCGCGTGCCACCCGGCGGCGCCCTCGGGCGCCGCCCTTCAAGGATTCACATGACTCAAGTTCCTCCCAACGTTCCCGGCGAAGCCGACATGGCCACGGCCCGGCGCGAGCTGGCCAAACTGCCGCTGCTGGGCCCGGTGGCCTGGCTGCTGGCGCGCGACCAGCAGCGCCGCTTCAACTTCTTCGCCGACATCGACTGGCGCTACACGCCGCCGCTGGTGCTGGACCAGTGCAAGCTCTACAACCGCTCCGACATCCCGTGGGCGTTCGTGAGCTGGGCCTGGGTGGACGAGGCCGTGGACCAGCGCCTGCGCGGCGGCATGCCGACGATCGCGCCCCACGAGTGGAAGTCCGGTCCGCACCTGTGGTTCATCGACGTGCTCGCCCCTTTCGGCGGCGCCACGGAGGCGGCCCAGCAGGCGCTGCAGGAGATCGCCGGCGCGACGAAGGCGAACTTCTGGTTGACCGAGGCCGACGGCCGTCCGCGCCTGACGGAGGTCGGTCATGGCGGCTGAGGCGGCGACGCCGGGGCGCCTGATCGCCCTGGCGCCGGAGGCGCTGGACTTCGCGCCGGACCTGCTCGCGCTGCAGGAGCGGCCGCCGTCACGCATGCCGCGCACGATCGCGGTGACGCTGGTGACGCTGGTCCTGCTCCTGCTGGGCTGGGCCTGCTTCTTCCAACTGGACATCGTGGCCAGCGCGGAAGGCCGGCTGGTGCCGCTGACCTTCACCAAGGTCGTGCAGCCGGCCGATGCCGGCGTGGTGGCGGAGATCCTCGTGGCCGACGGCCAGGCCGTGCAGGCCGGCCAGCTGCTGATGCGCATGGATGAGCGCCTGTCGACGGCCGACACCACGGCGCTGAAGAAGGACGTCGCGCTGCGCCGCCTGACGCTGCGCCGCATCGATGCGGAGATGTCCGACCGCCCGATGCTGCCTGGCAAGGGCGATCCCGTCGAACTCTATGCGCAGGTCGAAGGACAGTTCCGCGCGCGCCGGCAGGCCTACCAGGACTCGGTCGCGCAGGAGACCGAGGCGATGAACAAGGCACGCGCCGACCTGCTCGCGGCGCAGCAGGTGCTGTCGAAGTTGAGCCAGACCTTGCCGAGCTACCGCCAGTCGGCGGACGCCTATCGCAAGCTGGTGCAAGAGGGGTTCGTCGGCGAGCTCGCGGCCAACGAGAAGACGCGCGAGGCGATCGAGAAGGAGCAGGACCTCAAGACGCAGGCGGCGACGGTGGCGAGCCTGAACGCGACGATCGCGCAGTCCGAGAAGCGGCTGGCGGCGCTGCGTTCGCAGTACCGCTCGCAGCTCGAGAACGAACGCATGGAGACCGTGGCGCTGCTCAACCGCAGCGACCAGGAGCTGGAGAAGTCCAACGTCAAGGCGGGGCTGCTGGACATCCGCGCGCCGACCTCGGGCGTGGTGAAGGACCTTGCCACGACGACCCAGGGCGCGGTCGTGCAGGCCGGCGCGGTGCTGATGAACATCGTGCCGAAGGAGGAGCCGCTGCAGGCGGAGGTCCTCCTGAAGAACGAGGACGTGGGCTTCACCGCGAACGGTCAGAAGGTCAAGGTGAAGGTCGGCGCCTACTCGTTCCAGAAGTACGGCCTGATGGACGGCGAGGTGGCCATGATCAGCCCCGACGCGACCGATCCGAAGCAGCAGGTGCAGGGCCAGCCGGCGTTGACCTATCGCGCGATCGTCCGTTTGAAGGACACGGCACTGGTCGATCCCCGCTCCGGGGAACGCTATCCGTTGAACGCCGGCATGCTGGTCACCGCCGAGATCCATCAGGGCCGGCGCACGGTGATGGAGTACCTGCTGTCGCCGGTGCAGAAGGTGGTGCAGGAGTCCGCGCGGGAGCGGTGATCGGCGGCCGGCGGCCGTCGAGGCTCAGGGCGCCAGCACGTACAGCGACGACATCGTCGCCAGCTGCTCCGGTGTCATCGCCGCATAGCGCCACTGCAGCGGCAGCGACTTCGCCAGCTGCCGCGTCGGCTCGTGGACCTTGTCCTGCTCGAGGAGCAGGCGGTAACCGGCCAGCGCGAACAGCGGCGGATATTCGTGATGCCGCAGCCGGTTCTCGCCTTCGCGCGTCAGCCGGTTGATCCACGCGTGCTTGCGCTCCGGCCAGGTCAGGAAGTTGATCTTGCTGATGGACTTGTCCGCGTGCTCCAGGTGGTCCGAGTGATCCACCAGATGCACCATGCGGGCGCGCGCGGAGAGCTTCGGCCGCAGGGACTTCAGCAGCTGCACCAGCACGTCCGGCGGAATGTGCTCCAGCACCGTCCGCGAGGTGACGAGATCGATCGACCCGTCCGCCAGGGCGTTCACGTCGAACGGCGCGAGGTAGGTGAGCGGCAGGTCTTGCCGCGTCCGGATCTCGCGCAGCCGTTGCTCGGAGGGATCGACCCGGCGCAGGAAGTCCAGCGTCGCGGCGAAGCTGACGTCGTCCAGGTGCGGGTTGAGGTCGGACATGTAGACCTGCCTCGCGCCCTGCAGGCACTGCAGGACGGGGATGGTCGGGAACCAGCCGGTGCCGATCTCCAGTACCGTGGCGCCCTCGATCGAGCCCCCGTGTGCGCCAGCGCCGCCCGCATCTGCGACCAGTTCTTCAACGTGTCGCGCAGGTTGTCGGGATCGGGCTGATAACCCAGCAGCCTTCGTTTGATGCCGCGCAGCGTCTGACCGAACGGCAGCCGCGCGAGGACGGCCTGTCGGCCCACCTTCAATCGCCAGTCCATCGTGTCCCTGCCTCCGCTGGTCCAATGACTGAACGATTCTGACCCATCAGCCGCCGGGTGCTTGCCCGGGGTTCCGCGCGGTGACGCCGAAGCGCCGTGCCGCCGCCTTCAGATGCGAGCGCACGACCAGCACATGCCCCGGCAGGATCAGCGCGAGGTAGAACCGGCCCAGCCGGTTGTGGCAGTTCACGACGGTCGTCGCCACCGCTTCGCGGCGCGTCGATCCCTCGACGCGGCGGATCAGGATCGACAGCTTGAAATCCAGGTGCTGGTCCTGCTCGCCGAAGAGGGCCTCATGTCGCGAGGAGGAGAGCACGCGGAAGATGTCGACATGCTCGACCCCGATCTCGTCGAGGTGGTGGCGCATCGCCGCGGAGGTCTTCAGCCCGAAGGGCTTCACCGCGGCGTCGCGGATCGCGAGCAGGGCGCGGAACCACCACGGCGGATCGGCCAGCGTCGCGCGGGCCAGCGTCATCGCATCGTCGGGCGCGTCGTCCGCGAGCGTGACGGCGAAGGCGTCGGCCAGGTTCGCGCCGGCGTAGGTCGGCGCGAGCTGGCTGTCGGTCGGAGGGGCAACGCGGCGGACGAGTGACATCCGCCGCATTGCATCACGACTTCGCGACCTCATGCCCTGTCGGACCGGAGGTCGCGCGGGATCACGACTTCGTGATCTTCACCGAACGCAGGTTCCAGCCCGGGCCGTTGGCCTTGACCGCGATCTGCTGCTGGCCGGCCGGCAGCGTCACGCGGTGCGAGATGGTCGTCCAGTTCTGCCAGCCGCCCGTCGAGGGCACGCCCAGCGAGCCGTACACCGGCGCGCCGCCGGCCATCTCCAGCTGCAGGCTGCCGCCGCCGTTCTGGCTGGCGACGCGGTACTCGACCGTGTAGGTCCCGCCCTGCGGCAGGTTGAGGTTCCACACCGCCCAGTCGCCGGTATCGATCCAGCCGAGGTTCTGTCCGCCTTCGGTGGACGCCTCGAGCTGCATGCCCGACTGCAGCGCGAAGTTGGCCGCCTGCAGCGTCGTCGAGAACGCCGTGCCGGCATCCTTCTTGTAGACGCGCACGTAGTCCACGTACATCTTCGCGGGCAGCTTGCTCTCGTCGATGTTCCACTGCGGCCAGTTGCCGCCCACCGCCAGGTTCAGCAGCAGGAAGAAGTCGCGATGGAATTCCTCGGTGCTGTTGACGCTGTTGGTGATATCGGCGACGTGGAACTGACGGCCGTCGACGAACCAGCGGATGGCCTTCTCGTCCCATTCCACGGCGTAGATGTGATAGTCCGCGACGTTGTTGCCGGTGTGGCCGCCGTAGGACGCGTGGCCGCCGTCCGGACCCTGCCAGTGGATGGTGCCGTGGATGTCCGAATCGGCATTCACGTGTTCCATGATGTCGATCTCGCCCGACGCGGGCCAGCCGACCGAGTTGATGTTGCTGCCCAGCATCCAGAACGCGGGCCACATGCCGGAGCTCGACGGCGCCTTGATGCGCGCCTCGATGCGGCCGTACTTGAATTGCGCCAGGCCTTGCGTGGTCATGCGCGCCGACGTGTAGCGCATGCCGCCGAAGTCCTCGCGCTTGGCGGTGATGACGAGCTGGCCGTTCTCGATGGTCGCGTTCTCGCGCCGGTAGTACTGCAGCTCGTTGTTGCCCCAGCCGCCCGAGCCGGTGCCGGTCTCGAACCGCCATTGCGGGCCGATGCCGTTGGTGAATTCGTCCTGCCAGACGAGTTGCCAGTTTTGTGCCTGTGCCGCGACACCCGTCAGGGTGAGCGCGACCGCGGCGAGCGATCGAATCCAGCGTGTCATGGAATCTCCTCAGAACCAGTGGTGGAGGAGACGCGCGCGACGCATCGGCGGCGTCTCCTGGTGGCCCGGTCGCGAAGGACCGGCGTCGACGCCCGAGATCGGAAGTAAGCCAACGGGGCCGCTGGCAGGTCGACGATCACTCGCCGACGCGCCGCCGCCTCTCGGTCGCCACTATGTGAAAGCGCTTTCAGTTCGTCTTGCGGGAAAACCCTCGGAACTTCGCTTCGTTGGTGACAAGCGGTTGTCGAGCGCGACGGCGCGGGGGAGGAGGTATCGAGATGTCGGCAGATGTGGGCGCCGGACACAGGTGCTCAGGCCCGTGCCGTGCCCGGACCGTGCCCGGACGGTGCGTCAGCGCGGTTCGTGGGCCGGCCGCGGGGCCTCGGCCAGGATGCGCTCCAGCGCGTCGAGGTCGACCGGCTTGACGAGGTGGTCATCGACCCCGGCCTCGCGTGAGCGCTGGTAGTCCTCCTCCTGACCCCAGCCGCTGACGGCGACGAGCCGCACGCGCTGGCCTTCCGGCCGGGCCCGGACGTGGCGGGCGAACTCGTGGCCGTCCATGCCGGGCATGCCGATGTCGAGCAGGACGATGTCCGGCGCGAAGTCGTCCATCGCGGCCAGGGCGGTGAGGCCGTCGTGCACCGCGCGCACGTCCATGCCGATCATGTCGAGCAGCAGCCGCAGGCTGTCGGCGACGTCCACGTTGTCGTCGACGACGAGCACCCGGCGCCGCGCCAGCGACTGAGGCGCAGCCGGCGTGCGCATGGCGAGGCCGGCGCCCGCCGGGGCCAGCGGCAGCCGGACCGTGAAGACGCTGCCGTGTCCAGGGCCGTCGCTCGCGGCGTCGACGCTGCCGCCGTGCAGCGTGACCAGGCTGCGGACCAGCGTCAGGCCGATGCCGAGGCCGCCCTGCGCGCGCTGGTAGCTGCGCTCGGCCTGGGTGAACAGGTCGAAGACCCGCGTCAGCATATCGCGCGGGATGCCGGTGCCGTTGTCCTCGACGGTCACGAGCGCGTCGTCGCCCTGGCGGAACGCGGCGACGCGGATGCGTCCGCCGTTGTCGGTGTACTTCGCCGCGTTGTTGAGCAGGTTCGCGATCACCTGGGACAGGCGCACCGCGTCGGCGTCGACGATCAGCGGATCGCCCGGCAGCTCGATCGCGAGCCGGTGATGCGCGGCGTCGATCAGCGGCTTGCTCGTCTCGATCGCGCTCTGCAACACCGTGGCGAGGTCCACGCGTTCCCGGCGCAGATCGATCTTGCCGCCGGTGATGCGCGAGACCTCCAGCAGGTCGTCGACCAGACGCACCATGTGGTCGACCTGCCGCTGCAGCATCGGCAGCACCTGGTCGGCGGGGGCGCAATCGGCGCCGGCCAGCCGCAGGATGTGCAGCCCGGTGCGGATGGGCGCGAGCGGGTTGCGCAGTTCGTGGGCGAGCATCGCGAGGAACTCGTCCTTGCGGCGATCGGCCTCGCGCAGCGCGATCTCGTGGCGGCGGCGGTCCGAGATGTCGTGGAAGAGCACGGCGACCTGCCGGTCCTCGGGATCGCCGATGCGGAAGGCGTAGACGTCGTAGTACTTGCCGAGGGAGTCGGCGGGGAACTCGAAGCGCTCGGACACGCCGGTCATCGCGATGCGGCCGTAGATCTCGTACCACTCCGACTCATGGGCGGGCGAGATCGACGTCATCGTGCGGCCTACCGCGTCGTGGATGCCGGTCTGCCGCTCGAAGGCCTTGTTCACCTCGACGAAGAGGTAGTCGCAGCCGTGGCCGTCGGCGTCGAAGAGGACACGGATGATGCAGTAGCCCTCGTCGATGGAATCGAACAGCGTGCGGTAGCGCAGCTCGCTGACCTGCAGGGCCTGCTCCGCGAGGCGGCGTTGGGTGATGTCGCTGGCGGAGCCGACCCATTCGGCGACGATGCCCTGGCGGTCGAGGACCGGGATCGCGCGCGAGTGCGTCCAGCCGACGCTGCCGTCGACCCGGATGACGCGATGCTCGAGGTCGAAGACGCTGCCGGTGGCGATGGACCGGTCGACCGCGGCGCGCACCGCGATGCGGTCTTCGGCGGGGATGTAGTCGTCGAGCCAGGCCCGGCTGGGCTCGTCGGTGTCACGGATGAATTCGCGGCCGCGCAGATGCCGCATCTCCGTCCAGTCGGGGTTCATCCGGTAGACCACGTCCGACGTGGCGCTGGCGAAGGCCCGGAAACGTTCCTCGCTGTCGTGGAGGGCGGCTTCGACCTCGGCCAGGCGCGTCTTCGTCTGCTGCAGTTCGGCGTCGAGGGCGGGCGATGGCATGGTGATGAGCGGCGAGGGTGGCGGGAGCGGGACCGGCGGATCGGGGCCATCGGGGCAATCGGCGGGCCGGGCACGGCGCATTGTTGGGGCTCCTTGAATTCACATGCTCGCGGGCCCCCTCGACCCGAGGGGCCGCGATCCGAAGAATGCGGACGACCCGCCACCCGGAAGTCCCGCCATGTCCCTTGCGAACCCTGTGACCCCCGTGACCCCCGTGACCCCTGAGGCCGCTGCGCCTTCGCGGCCAGCGACCCGACCCCGCAACGCGGCGGCCCGCCTCGAGCCGGCGGCCTACGCGCTGCTGCGCTTCGCCTTCGGCGCCATCCTGTTCACGCACGGGCTGCCGAAGGCGCTGGGCACCTCGCACGGGTCGATGGCGGATCCGATGGCCGGCTCGATCCGGCTCATCGATCAGGTGATGGGCCTGCCGTTCGCGCCGCAGCTGGCCTTCCTCGTCATGCTGCTGGAGACCGTCGGCGCGGCGGCGCTGGCGATCGGCCTGGGCACGCGCTGGGTCGCGCTCGCGTTCACGGCGGAGATGATCGGCATCTGCGTCGCGCTCGGACCGGCCTGGCCGTGGATCGACCGCGGCATCGAGTACCCGGTGCTAATGGCGGCGCTGGCGGCCTACATGGTCGTGCGCGGCGGCGGGGCTTACGCGGTGGACCGGCGGCTGCCGTGGTCGGCCTCCGCCGCGTCGGCCGCCTCGGTGCCGTGATGGCTGAGCATCTGCAACAGCTGGGCACGTCGGCGCTCCAGATCGGCGATCTGCGCCTCGATCAGCGCGAGACGCTCGCGCTGCGCCGGTGAGGTCTGCGCGCAGGGCAATGCGCCTTCGATGACCAGCATGCAGCCGGGGAAGCGGCGGATCTCCTCGAGGGTGAAACCGCTCGAGAGGAAACGCTGGATCTGGCGCACCTGGACCGCCGCGCCGGCCCGGAATTTCCGGTAGCCGTTGCCGGCGCGCAGCGAGGCCAGCAGGCCGAGCTCGTCGTAGTGGCGGATGGCGCGGACGCTGACGCCGCTCATCCGGGACAGCGCGCCGATGGTGAGGAATGCCTGAGGCTCGCCGGGGCCGTCGGCGGATCTTCCGGTGGGTCTGTCGGCGTGAGAGGACTCAAGGGGCATAGGGGATTCTTCCATCGCGGCTTGACCCTGACACGGGTGTGAGGCTCGACAGTCCGGCTCCGATTCATCTGGAGTCCTTCATGACTGCTTTCCCACGCGGCCTCCCGGGCCGCCTCCTTGTCCTCTGGCTGCTGGTCGTCGCATCGGTCTGGAGCGGTGCCGTCCAGGCCGGCACGACGCCCACACGCCAGTACACGGTCGTCTCGCCCGACGGCGAGCCCTTGTCTGTCCAGGAGTACGGCGACGCCGATGGTGCGCCCGTGATCTTCGTCCATGGCCTGCTCGGCAGTCATCTGAGCTGGGAAGCCCAGGTCGAGAGTCCGGCCTTGCGGCGTCATCGGCTGATCACCTTCGATCTCCGCGGGCACGGGCAGTCCGGCAAGCCGTCCGAGGCCGAGCGCTACATCGAGGGCCGACGCTGGGCGCAGGACCTGCGGGCGGTCCTCCGCGCCTCCGGCGCCAAGCAGCCGGTGCTGGTCGGCTGGTCGCTCGGCGCGGCGGTGATCTCGAACTACCTGGCATCGGAGGGCGATGCGGACATCGCGGGCGTGGTGTACGTCGGCGGGGTCGTCGAGCTGGACGCGGCGCAGATCGTCTCGCATCCCGAGGTCTATCGCGACATGACGTCCGCCGATCTGCGCACGCGACTCGACGCCGAGCGGGCATTCGTCGCCCTGTGTTTCCATCGGCAGCCCGAAGCCGCGGTCTTCCAGCGCCTGCTCGCGAACGCGTCGCTCGCGTCCTTCGACATGCAGCGCGTCGTGCACCGGATGAGTGTCGACGCCGTCCATGGGCTGGGCCGGACCAGCAAGCCCATGCTGCAGATCTACGGGGCGCAGGACGCGCTCGTGCGGGCGAAACCGTCCGCGGACCGGGCGAGGGCGCTCAATCCGGCGATCCGGACCTCGTTCTACGAGGAGGCGGGACACGCGCCGTTCGTGGAGTCGGCGCCGCGGTTCAATGAGGAGCTCGGGGCGTTCATCGAGGCGGTGCGTCAAGACGCAACGCGTTGACGGCGGACGCTCGCGCCGCGTCCTTGATCGTTGCGTGGCAAGATGGTCGACTCCCCGAGAGGACACTGTCATGACGCAACGCTTGGCTTCCTGCAGCTGCGGTCAGCTCACGGCCCAGGTCGTGGGCGAGCCCGTGCGCATCTCCATCTGCCACTGCCTGAACTGCCAGCGCAGGACCGGGGGCCCGTTCGCCGAGCAGGCCCGGTTCCGTCGTCAAGACGTGACCCCGTCGGGCCTGTCGTCGACGTACCCGATCACGGGGGACGAAGGCACCACCGCCACTTTCCACTTCTGCCCGACCTGCGGCGCGACGGTCTACTACGAGATGGATGCGCAGCCGGACTTCCTCGCGATCCCGGTCGGCGCGTTCGCGGAGCCGGGTTTCCCGGCGCCGAACGTCTCGGTCTACGAGAGCCGGAAGCACGGCTGGGTCGTCCCGCCGGCGGATGCGGAGCACTACCCCTGAGCACCCCAAGTGGCTGTGATCCGCGGCCGTGGCCGCGGCGCCGTCAGGGTGTCGACGCGCGCCAGCGCTGGTAGCTGCGCAGCGCCACCCACAGCAGCAAGGCCGACGCCAAGGCAGTGAGGCCGAGGTTCACCCAGTAGGCCTCGGGGTGTTCGGTACGCAGGAAAGTGTCGACCTTGCAGCCGCCCTTGCCGGAGCAGGCCACTTCGCCCCGGATCAGGTCGCGCACGGTCACGACGAGCAGGTAGATCCCGATCGCCAAGGGTGCGACGAGGGATCGGATCAGATGCCACGCCGTCCATTGCTCATCGGCGGCCGCATCCCGCGCCTGGCGGATGAGGCGGACCAGCAGGAAGGCCGCGACGGCGAATCCCAGCAGGATCAGGATCGGGTGCAAGGGGCTCGCCGGTTCAACGCACCAGCTTGCCGCCCACGCCGAGGACGGCGAAGTCCACATAGCGCGAGGTCGGGCCCTTGCCGAAGGTCAGGCGATGGCCGCCGACATCGGTCTCGAAGCCACGGTCCAGCGTCTCGGTCAGGCCGACGGGGCCGGGCGCGGTCGTGCGTTCCAGCGCCTTCACGAGTGCGCGCGCGGCGATGAAGCCTTCGAGCGAGCGCGAGGACAGGTCCGCATCCTTGGCGTTGCCGCGCAGGCGCTGGTAGTCGCGGACGACTTCGCGGTCGGCGCGGTCGTCCGTCGGCAGCACCAGCGAGAACGCGAAGCCGCGGGCGCGATCCGGGCCGAGCTTGGCCAGCAGCGCCTGCACGTCGATGATGGACATGCCGTACAGGGCGGCGCGGCCGCCCGCGGTCTGGTACTTGTCGGTGAACTCGATGGCGGCCGCGGTGGTCGCGGCGAGGAAGATCACGTCGGGCGACTGCTTGATCATGTCGGCCACGGCCTTGCCGACCTCGGTCGTGTTGCGGGCGTAGCCCGACTGCGCGACCAGCGTCAGACCGTAGGTCTTGGCCGAGGCCTGCGCGCCGGCCAGCGCGTCGCGGCCCAGGCCGTCGTCCTGGTAGACGACCGCGACCTTGGTGCGGCCCATCTCGCCGAGCTGCTTGAAGAGGCGGTCGACCTCCTCGCGGTAGCTGGCCTTGACCGGGTACATGTTGCGCGCGGTGATCACGCTGTTGGCGCCGGAGACGGCGCCGACCATGGACACGCGCGTCTTCTCGAGGACACCGTCCTGCTTGAGCGCCTCGAGGTTGGAGGTGCCGACGGTGCCGATCAGGGCCGTGGGCGCATCGGTGCTGATCAGTTCCTTGACCAGCCGGACGGTTTCCTCGGGCTTCTGCGCGTCGTCGCGGGTGACGAACTTGATCTTCTGGCCGCGGATGCCGCCGCGTGCGTTGACGTCGTCGATCCACAGCTTGGCGCCGGCGCGGATCGCCTTGCCGGTGACGGCCTGCGGCCCGGTGAAGGGCGCGACCTGGCCGACGACGATGTCCGCGTGCGCCGTCGAGGCGGCCGCGAGGCACAGGAGGGTGATCAGGCGGCGGGCGCGGCTGGCGATGGCAAGGGTCATGGTGAGTGCGGCAACTGGCGTGCGGGACCGCCCATTGTGATCAATGGGATGATGGTTGCGGTAACAGCTGGGCGACTGGGGGAATGCCGGCCCGGCGGTCCGACAAGCGGCACCGTTCGCCGGAAAGAAGGTTCCCTGGTCGACGCAGCACCGCATCGGGGCGCCTCGCGCTACTGGGGAACCGGCTTCTGCGCCTCGGCCAAGGCCTCGCGCGCGGCGTCGAGCTGCTTCTGCTCCTTCGCGATCTTCTTCGGATCGCCTTTCGCCTGGGCGGTGGCCAGGTCGGCCTCGCGGCGGGTCACCTTCTTCGTCGCGGCGGCGATGTCGCGCTGCCGATCGGCTGCGAGCGAGGCGTCCGTGCAATGGCGCTTGTTGGCCGCCAGCGCCGACTTCAGGCCGGAGAGCTGGCGGCGGTTGCCCTGGGCGGTCGCTTCGGAGATCTGGGATTCGATGCTGGCCCGTTTCGCCGCGCAGGCGGGGAGGGGGCGTCGGCGGCATGGACTGCCGCGGAGCAGGCGACGGCGAGGAGCGATGCGACCAGTACCTTCATGGCGTTCCCTCGAAGCAGTGGTCGGGCCAGTCTAGATCAGCGAGGCGACGAGCGGAGCGATTACATGCCGGTACGGCTCTAGCATCGGGCGATGACGCAAGCACCCTCCCGCCGCCACGTCCTCGGCGTGGCCCTGGCCGCCCCCACCGCGGCCATCGCCGCCACGACCGGCGCGAGCAGCGCCTCCCGCCCGGTCGGCACGACCTTGCCGGTCTCGCCGCGACGCATCGAGCGGATGCTCCGGAGCGCGGTCGCCGACGGCCGGGCCGTCGGCGTGTCGGCGCTGGTCTGGCAAGGCGGCGCCGAGCGCTACTTCGGCGCCTTCGGCCTGGCGGATCGCGAAGCGCGGCGGCCGATGGCCCGAGACACGCTGGCGCGCATCTGGTCGATGACCAAGCCGGTGGCGTCGGTGGCGCTCATGCGCCTGTGGGACGCCGGTCGCTTCCGGCTGGACGATCCGATCGCGCGCTACCTGCCGGAGTTCAAGGCCATGCGCGTCCATGCCGACGACGGCCGCGGCGAGCGTCCGGCCGAGCGGCCCATCCTCGTGCGCGACGTGCTGCGGCATACATCGGGGCTCACGTACGCGATGGAAGACGGCCCGGCCGATCGCGCGTTCCGCGCGGCGAATCCGCTGGAGACTGCGCCGGACCTGGCCGCGTTCAGCCGCGCGGTGGCGGCGCTGCCGCTGCGTCACGACCCGGGCACGGCCTGGCACTACGGCACCTCGACGGACATCGTGGCGCGCTTGGTGGAGGTGCTGGGCGAGGAGCCTTTCGACGCGCACGTCCGGCGTCACATCCTGCAGCCGCTGGGCATGCGGGAGACGGACTGGACGCAGCCCGATGCGGTCAAGGATCGGCGGGCCGCGACCTATCGCTTCGGCGCCGAGGGCCCGGCCCAGCGCGAGCCCGAGGTGCCCTTCCTCTTCGCCAGCGGCGGCGCAGGCCTGATCGGCCCGGTCGACGACTACCTGCGCTTCGCGCGCATGCTGCTGGGCGAGGGCCAGCTCGACGGCGTGCGCGTGCTGCGGCCCGCGACGGTGAAGCTGATGCTTGTCGACCATCTGGACCCGGCGATCGCGCCGCGTCATTTCCTGAGGAGTCCTGGTGTCGGCTTCGGACTGGGCGGCTCGGTGCGCATCGCACCGACCACGGCCGACGAGCCGGCCGGGGTGGTGGGCGAGTTCTCCTGGGGCGGCGCGGCCTCCACGCTGTTCTGGATCGACCCGGCCAACCAGCTGGCGGTGGTGTTCTTCGCCCAGAAATTCCCGTTCGACGAGGCGCTGCACAAGGACGTGCGGCGGGCGGTGTACGGCTGAGCGCACCGTCGCCCGGGCTCAGCTTTCCCGAGCGACCTGTGGCAGGTCGGCGTCGCTCATCTCACGCGAGGGGCAGGCAGAATCGATGCCTTCGCTCAGCACGACTCAATGACAGCCACCGAGCAGGTCGAACTTCCGCAGATGCTTCGCGCCGCGATCGAGGAGACCTATACCGCCTTCGCCGAGTTCCGCAGGCCAGCGCTGCCGCTGGATGTCTGCACGGCCTGCTGCATGCCGGAGGAAGTGGAGAAGCAGTTGCGCGAGTGGCCGTTGAAGCGGCTGACAGTCGAGCATCTTTTCGAGTACGGCGACTCCGCGAAGAGCCAGGTGCAGAACCCGGCAGAGGTGGGATATTTCGTGCCGCGCATGTTGGAGCTGCTGGCGGAGAGGGCCGAGATCCGTCATTCGCTTGCGATTTCCTTGGATCGTTTGGGGGGATGCCCGCCTGGCAGCTGGACCGTGACGCAACAGTCGGCCCTGTCACGCTTTGCGTTGGCCTACTTTGCGCTCGCAATCCGTGGCGGCGGCGTCAACCCGCACGGGCCAGTATTGCCGGAGGATCCTTTCGAGGTGCTTCTGATGTTCGATGTCGGAGGGATCGCGATCCAGCCGCTGATGGCGCATTGGCTGGAATGCGATGACCCGATGTCCACCGTGCAGTTCGTGAGGCAGAGTCATTGGGACTTCTGGCACGAGCACGATTACCGCAATCCCTTTGCCTCGGATCGCGGGACGTTCCGGGAGGAGATTCGCGCGTGGATGTTGGACGCCGGTACTCGGCGCAGGTTCACCGAGAAGTTGCTGTCGTCGGACTTTCTGGCGATCGTGCCGACTGTGCGCGGCGACGTGCATGTGTCCTTCGCCACGATGGTCGACGGGGTGTTCGAGCATCTCGCGCACTGAGCGTGCCTCTGGAACAAGGCCCCGGTCGCCCGGGACTCGTTGTTTCAGGCGATGCGAAACGGCCGTCGGCTTCGGCTGATTCCGAGGAAGGGCTCAGGACTCACGGACCGGCAAGGGCGCGCCGCCGGCCATATCGACCTCGCCTTCGGCGCCGCTGAGCGACCCAAGCGCGCGGCGCATGCCGCTCGCGCTCGGCGACTCGATGTAGACGCACTTCTTGTTGTGCCGCTTGCAGTGGTCCTTCACGCGCCAGTAGGCGTCGTGGCTGATACAGCCGGTCTGGCAGATCACGAGGTCCGCTGCCGCCAGGCTCGCGTCGAGCTTGGATACCGCGTCTTCCTCGCCGCCGTCGTGATGGAGGAAACGTCCGCCGGTGCGCTCGATCAGCTGCCGATAGATCGGCACCACCGCCGGCCGGCCGCCGACGCACAGCACCGAGCGCTCGTCGAGCGACGGCAGTGGCTCCGCGTTCGGCTGCGACTCGGACTGCGGCGCTGTCTGCGTCTGCTGCCGTTCCAGCTGGCGCTCCGACTGCGAGAGCGCCTGCTGCAGTTCGTCCGCCCGGCGTTGCTCGCGCTCGGCCTGCTGGCGCGAGGTCAGCAGCGCGCGCTCCAGCTGATGGATGCGGTCCTGCTGCGTCTGCAGGTGCTTGGCCTGTTCGTGGCGGTGGCGCAGACCGGGGATGCTTTCCTCGAGCTGCCGCAGGTCGTCGCGCAGGCCCTCCGCCAGCGTGTCGCGCGCCAGCAGCTCGCCGCGCAGGCGCAGGCATTCGGCCTGCGACAGCTCCAGCTCGCGCGCCCGTTCCGCGAGCAGCCGCGTGCTGCGCGACTGCGCCTGCGCCAGTTCGCGCGTCAGGATCGCGTGTTCGTCCTGCAGTTCGTCGAGGCGCTGCAGGTCCGCGCGGTTCGCCGCGCCGACCTGGTGTTGCAGCATGTGGATGTCGCGCAGCACCTGCTCCTGCAGCGCGGCGTCGCAACGCGCGTGCGTCAGCGCGCCCCACAACGCGCCGCCGACGTCGTTGCCCTGCTGCGCGGCATTCCACCAGCGTGTCAGCGACTCCGCCGTCTTGTGCTGCGCGGACTGCCGCAGCGCGATCGAGAAGCGCTGGTCCAGCTCCTTCTGCAGCATCTCGGAGATCGGGCCGCGGCGCGCGCATTCGTTGATCGCGCCGCAGTGCATCTCGTAGTCGTTGGCCAGCGCCTCGCCGCCCAGCATCTTGCCCAGCTTGCGGCGCAGCACGGGCATCGGCAGGCACACGCCGATCACCGGGCACAGCGCCTGCGCCGGCAGTTCCCAGAGCCGGCGGCGGCGCGAGCCGCGCGGCACCGGCGTGTCCTCGGACGAGCCGGCGGTGGATGAGATCTCGCCGCGCGCCAGGGCCTGCGCGAGCGGCAGGCCGGCGACCGCGGCAGGCACGGTGTCACCCTCCTGCATGAACACGCCGCCGCCCGTCACCGCATTTGCGGCGGAGGCCCGCAGCGGGGAATCGCCCGGCGAGCCGGAAGCGCCCGCATCGGCGCGTGCCAGCAGGCTCAGGAGCGAAGTGGGGGTGGGCTTGTCGCACATGGGTGGACTCCTTACTGCAAGGGGGACGCCTGGAGCGCGAAGCGCACCGGGTATTCGACCCAGCTGACCAGTCGCTGGTCGCCGCGGCGGGCCGGGATGAAGGGACAGGATTCGGCGACGCGGCGCGCGGCCTCGTCCAGCAGGCGCCAGCCGCTGCCGCCGGACACGACGACCTCGGCCGCGTGACCGTCGGCATCGACCTTCACGCGCAGCACGACCTGACCCTGGATGCCGCGGTCGCGCAGCATGGCCGGGTAGTGGCGTGCGGTCTGCTGGGCACTGCAGGCGCGGTGGTCGGCGGACAACTGGGCCGGCGCCTCGGCGGTCGCCGGTTCGGGGGGCGCGGGCGGCGGCGGGAGCGCTGTCGCGGTCGCGGAAACCGCGACCACCGCAACCGGGCGGGCCGTGGTCGCGTTCTGGTCGACGGCAGGGGCCGCCGCAGCCGGCGGATCGAACCGGAGCGGCGTGGCCGCCGCGGCGATCGTGGGCGAGGCCTCGATCTGCACGGGCGGAGGCGGCAGGTCCGGCATCGGCGGCACGATCAGCGCGGAGCGCGGCAGCTCGACGGGAATCGAGGGCGCGACGGTCGCGGCCGGTGTCGTCTTCGACGGCAAGAGGCGGGCGCTGATCGCCAGCGGCGCGGCCGCGGGCGGTCGTGGCGGCGAGAAGGCGCTCACCAGCGCCAGCAGCATCGCCGCGTGCACCGCGCCGGCCACGGCCCAGCCGCTCCAGCGCGGCGTGCGGCCGTGCCATGGCAGCGTCGTCGCGCTGAAGTCCGCGTTCATGCCCGTGCTCATGCCCGTGCTCATGCCCGCGCTCCCACCGCGCCGGCCAGCATCGGCAGGATCGCCAGGCCGTGCTCGTCGCGCAGCAGCCGCAGCCGCGTGTCGTAGAGCTGCTCCAGCAGGGGCAGCGTCGACGGCAGCGCGTCGCAATCGGCCAGCAGCCGGCCTGACTTCATCAGCCACAGCCGGTCGAAATGATTCATCGCGAGGTTCAGGTCGTGCAGCACCGCGACCAGCGCATGGCCGCGTTGCGTCGCGAAGTCGGACATCGCCGCCATCAGCGAGACGCTTAGTCCGGGATCGAGCGCCGCGACCGGTTCGTCGACCAGCAGCAGTCCGTGCCGCGCATCCCAGGCCTGGGCGAACACGCGCGCCAGCTGCACGCGCGCCTGCTCGCCGCCGGACAGCGTGTCGAAGCGGCGGCCGGCGAGGTGCTCGGCCTGCGCCTGCGTCAACGCCTCGCGCACGATCGCGTCCTGGCGGCCGTCACCTTGCCGCGCGACGCGGCCCAGGGCGACGACCAGCTCGACCGGCAGTCCGAACGCGACGCCGTGTTGCTGCGGCAGCACCGCGCGGCGTTGCGCGAGCTCGGCAGGTGACCAGGCGCCCAGCGGCTGTCCATCGAAATGCAGCATGCCCGCCGCCGGACGAAGCTCCCGGGCAATGAGTCGCAGCAAGGTCGACTTGCCGGCGCCGCTCGGACCGAGGATCGCGATGCGCTCGCCCGGATCGACGCGCAGCGTCACCGGTCCGATCGCCGCGCTGCCCAGCGTCACCCGCACGTCCTGCAAGGTCAGCAGCGACCCCATCACGCGCTCCCCATGCGGCGCACCGCGCCGCGCAGCAGGATGAGGAACCACGGCGCACCGATCAGCGCGCTGAAGACACCGACGGGGATCTCCGCCGGCACGGCCAGCGTGCGCGCGAAGCTGTCCGCCACGACCAGCAGCAAGGCGCCCGCGAGCATCGCGTTGGGCAGCACTTGGCGCTGGTCCGCGCCGACGAGCTGCCGGGCCAGGTGGGGCGCCATCAGGCCGATGAAACCGATGTTCCCGCACCAGGCCACGGCCAGCGCGGACAGCAGCGCGACCATGGTGATGCACTGCCAGCGCAGCCGTTCGACGTCGATGCCGACGTGCGCGGCCGCCGCCTCGCCGAGCGCCAGGGCGTTCAGGCCCGGTGCGACCCGCAGCGCCACCGTGCCCAGCACGAGCAGCGCGCCGCCCATGACCGCGGCCATGATCCAGTTGGCGCCGGCCAGCGAGCCGAGCGTCCAGAAGTTGATGGCGCGCAGCTGTTCGTCGTTGGCGATGAAGCTGCACAGGCCGACGATCGCGAAGGTCATCGCCTGCAAGGCGAGTCCGCACAGCAGCAGCGCCGCGATCGACCCCGGTGCGAGCCAGCGCGACAGCCGGTCCAGCGAGAAGCACACCGCCAGCGCGCCGCCGAAGCCGACCAACGGCAGCAGCCAGAGGCGGGCTTCCACCGGCAGCGCGGCGTGCATGCCGGCGAAGACGGTGAGGGTGAGCGCCACCGCCGCGGCGGCGCCGCTGGTGACACCGAGCAGGCTGGGCTCGGCCATCGGATTGCGGAACAGCGCCTGGCTGAGCGCGCCGGCCAGGCCGAGCGCGGCGCCTACCGCCAGCGTCAGCCCCAGACGCGGCAGACGCAGCTGCCACAGCACGTGCGCGCCGCCGGTCTTGGGGGCGTCGCTCCACGGTCCGTTGAGCCAGTCCGCCGCGGCGATCGGCACTGCGCCGAACTGCACCGCCACGATCACCGTCAGCACCAGCGCCGCGGTCAGCAGCATCGGGCGCGACCACGCGCGCCGCGCCGATGCCGCGGCGACCGGCGAGGGCAGGGCGGATCCGACCGAGCTCATCGCGTTGTCCGTCGTGCTGAAGGGGGTGCCGAAGGTCGTACGGGAAGTCGTGCTGAACGCCGCTCGGCGTTCACGCCGTCTTGCCCGTACCCGCCGGCGCATGCAGGGCCTGGGCCAGCGTCGTCAACGCCTTCGGCGTGCGTGGTCCGAAGCCGAGCAGCTCCATCGTTTCCATCACGACCACGCGCCGGTTCTGGCCGGCCGGCGTCTGCGCCAGTCCCGGCAGCTTCAGCAGGCCGTCGATGCCGCCGCTGGCCTCGAGGCCCTGCGTGGTCGCGAGGATCACGTCGGGCGCCGCGGCGATCGCGGCTTCCGGCGACAGCATCTTGTAGCCCTGCGCGTCGCCGAGCGCGTTGACCGCGGCGGCGTAGCCGATCATCGCGTCGGCCGCCGTGGCGGAGCCGGCGATGCGCGCCTGGTTGGCGGCGTTCGACAGCACGAAGAGCACGCGCGGCGCGCGATGGCCCGCGGCCAGCTTCGCCACCTGCGCGCGGCTCGCGGTCCACTCGGACTGCAGCTTCTGCGACAGCGCCGTAGCCTGCTGCTGGCGGCCGAGCAGGTCGCCCAGCGCCTTCGTCCGTTCGAGCACGCCTTCGAATCGGTGTTCCGCGCGCAACACGTGCAGCGGCACCTTGGCCGCTTCGAGCTGACGCAGCACCGCCGGCGGGCCGGCCTCCTCGGTGGCGACGACCATCGTCGGCGCCAGCGAGAGCAGGCCTTCGGCGGCGAGCGTGCGCGCGTAGCCGACGTTGGGCAGTTTCGTCGCGGCCGCCGGATACAGCGAGGTGCTGTCCACGCCGACCAGCTCGCCTTGCGCGCCCAGCTCGTAGATCAGCTCGGTCAGCGCGCCGCCGACGGCGATGACGCGCTGCGGCGCGGCCCAGGCGCGGCCGCCGATCGTCAGCATTGCCGCGGCCGGTGCCAGCGAGAGGACGTGGCGGCGGCTCAGCACGGCACGGTCTCCGCCGGGGCGCCTTCAACGAGACTCTCCAGCAGGTTGCGCCAGTCGCAGCGCTCGGCCTGGCCGGGCTTGCGTTCGCCGAACATCATCGCGATCGTGCGGCCCTGCGCGTCGAACAGTTCCAGCGAGCACACCAGCCCGTCGACCGTCGGCTTGCGCACCAGCCATGCCGAGGCGATGTGGTCCTCGCGCAGATGCAGGTTGAAGCCCGGATCCAGCACATTGACCCACGGCCCCATCATCGCGACCTTGTTCACCGGGCCGCTGTGGATCTGGATCATTCCGGGATTGCCGACGAAGACCATGATCGAGACGTTCTCCTGCGCGGCGCGGCTCAGCAGTTCCTGCGCGCTGGACAGCGCCAGCGGTTGCGCGAAACGCGGCTCGGCCAGGCGCAGCGCCTGCGTGCGGCTCAGGCCGTGACGCTTGAGCAGGCCGAAGAAGTCGTGCGTGTCGCGCAGCGACGCCCACTCGCTGCGGAAGCTCGCGACGTCGATGCGCGCGTCCGGCACTTCCGCCGGTTCCTGCCAGGCCTCACCGGGCTCGAAGCCCGGTTTCTGGTCTTCCGCCAGGAAGCGCGTCACCAGCGCCTCGTACGCGGCGAGGTCGCTCTCCGGCTTCACGAAGACCTTGTGGATCGCCTGGCCGGCGGCGTCGAAGAACTGCAGGCTGCGTTGCAGCGCGCCGTCGGACAGCCGCTCGGCGACGGCGAAGCCGTGTTGCCAGTGGCTGTAGAAGACGCGCAGGTCGATCGCGCCGCCCAGCACCAGGCCCATCTGCCGTTGCGGCCCCATCGCGCTGACGGCGGTGTAGACGCCGACCTTCTCGTGCACGCAGGACTCGTTGCGGGTCAGCGCCATGACCGGGCCCAGCGGCTCGAGCGCGGCGATCAGATCCTGCCACTCGGCGCGCAGGCGCCGCGCGCGCAGCGGGGACTCGTCGTCGGCGAACGGGCCGGCGTGGGCGGCGAGCAGCTCGCCCTCGGAGATGCGCAGGTCGCTGGCGATGTCCCGGTGGCGGGCCTTGCGCTCCTGGCGCGCCGTGGCGAAGGCCTGACGCAGGGCGGTGAAGCTGGCATGCATGGCGGAAGACTCCTGATCAGAAATCGGCGCGGAGGGTCACCTGGAAGGCGCGGCCGGGGGCGGTGTAGCTGTCGAGCACCGGGCTGGTGGCGGCGATCCCGGTGACGTCGCTCCAGCGCCAGTACTTCTTGTCGAAGAGGTTGGTGACGTAGGTCGAGATCGAGTAGGTCTTGTCGAAGCGGTAGGAGCCGCCCAGATCGACGACGTCGTATTTCTTCGGCGTGTACCAGCCGACGGTGCTGACGTCCGACGGCTTCTTGCCGGAGCTGTGCACCCAGGTGGTCTCGACCGACCACGGGCCGGTCTCGTAGCGCGCGCCGACCTTGCCGCGCAGCGGCTGGACGCTGTCGAGCGGCGTCTCGACGCCGTTCTCCGTGCTGTGACCGCGCGTCTTCGCCACCGAGGCGTTCAGGTTCAGTCCGGGCATCAGGTCCCAGACGATCCGCGCCTCGACGCCCTTGATGCGGGCATCCGCCAGGTTGACGTACTGGAAGACCAGCGGGTCGGTCGGACGGCCGGTGCCGCGCACCACCTCCTGCGTGATGAAGTCCTTGTAGCGGTTGTCGTAGGCGCTCAGCTGCCAGCGCAGCGTCTCGGCCAGCTTGCCTCGGAGGCCGACTTCCACGCTGTTGGCGTGCTCCGCCTTCAGGTCCGGATTGCCGATGGACTGGTAGAACTGCGTCGGATTGCTGAAGCCGTTGTTGACCTGGTCCGGCGTCGGCGCGCGGAAGCCCTTGGACCACTGCGCGTAGGGCTGGACCAATGGCGACACGCGCCAGATCAGGCCCAGTCGCGGCGTCACGGCCTGGTCCGACAGCGACACGATGCTGCCGCTGTAGCCCGCCGCCTTGGGGTCGAGCTTGTAGTGCTCGAAGCGCAGCGCGGGAATGATCGAGAAGTCCCCGCCTCGATCTCGTCCTGCACGAAGGCGCCGGCCAGCGTGTACTTGGTGTCGGGGAAGGGCTTGCTCGGGAAGGTCTCGCCGGCCGGCGGCACGGTGCCGTCGCGCACGCCTTCGATGGTGTTGCGGCTGAGGTCGATGCCGTAGCTCAGGCGCTGGTTGGCCAACTGCGTCTGCGCCTGCGAGCTCACGCCGATCAGGCGTTCCTTGTAGGTGCCCAGGCGCGTGCGGTCGGCGGCGGTGTTGCGGTCCTCGTAGGAGAACTGGCGCGTCTCGCTCTCCTGCACGTAGACATGCGTCGTCGCCTGCTGGAGCCACGTGGCGTTGAGGTCCTCGTAGCGGTGCTCGATCGAGAAGCGCGTGCGGTCCGACTTGTCGTGACCGGTCAGGGCGAGCACGGCCGTCGCTGGCAAGGCGCCGCCGTTGGCCGGCGGCGCGGTGATCCCGCTCAGCACGTCGGTGTCGATCTTGCGCTCGCGGTACTCGAGCGTGCCCATCAGCCGATGGTTCGCGTTGACCCGGTAGCCCAGCTTGGCCATCACGCTGTTGCTGTCGATGTCCGCCGGGTTGGCCTTGGTGCGGCTGCTGTTGGCGACGCCGTTGTCGCCCTGGGTCTTCGTCTCGTGACCGCGGCGCACCGAGGCCTGCACGAGGCTGCTCCAGTCGCCGGCGCCGAACGCCACCGCGGCCGTCGCCTGCTTCGAGTCGTCGACGCTCATCGCGCCCAGCCGCGCGAATCCGGCAAAGGTCTTGCCGTCGACCAGCAGGTCCTCCGGCGACAGGGTGCGCAGGCTCAACGCACCGGCCAGACCGTCGCTGCCGTAGGACGTCGAGGTCGAGCCGCGCAGCACCTCGACGCTCATCAGGCTGTTCAGGTCGACGAAGTCGGCGCGGCCGCTCGCGAACGCGCCGAACGCGAACCGTTGCGGCAGCCGGATGCCGTCGACCATCATCAGCACCCGGTTGCCCTCCAGGCCGCGGATGTTGATGCCTTCGTTGCCGCCTCGGCCCGTGGACGCGCCCGCCGCGGTGAAGCGCGCGCTCATCGCGGTGACGTCGATGTCGACTTCATCGGCCAGCAGGTCCTTGAGGTCGCGTGCGTCGCGACGGTCGATCTGCTTGCGGCTCTTGACGGTGACCGTGCTGGGCACCGCGTCGACCGAGCGCTCGGTACGGGTGGCCGACACGGTGAGTTCACCGAGTTGCCTGGGGTTCTCTGCGGTCGCAGCGGCCGGGGTGTTCGTGGAGGCCGGCTGGGTCTGGGCGAAGGCCGGTGCGAACACCAGCGGGAAAGCCAACGACAGGGCGAGCGCGACGGGCGTCGGGCGCAGTTGCATGGTGACGAAATCCTTGTAGTTCTTGGGATCTCGCACGGGCTGGCACGACGCGGGCTGGTGCGGGCGGGCGGTCCTCGCGGACGGCCGGCAAAGAGAGGGGGAAGGGGAAACGGAGACGGGGATCGCGAGCGGGCGGACCTGTCCTCGGCCGGCCGCGCCGCTCAGCGGATCACGCGATCACTTGGTCAGGATGAGCTTGCCCAGCGACGTCACACGCAGCCGGTAGAGCGAACCGGCGTGTTCGATCTCGACCTCGCGGTCGTTGCCCATCAGCGCCTGGCTGCTGATGCGGCGGCGCTGGACCAGCGGAACCGCTTCGCGCGGCGAACCTGCGGCGACCCGTGCGCTGTCCAGCGCAACGGCTTGCAGGGCTTCAAGATGGGGGTGGTGGTGGGCATTCATGCGACGCATCTTAATGAGAACGATTCGCAATAGCAACCAAGAATCGCGACGATTGCTTTTTTCTTGATGGAACGCCGTTGGAAGTCGGTCTGGATCGCGTGGCTATCAGAGGGGCGTCGACGGAAACGGGCTGCGAATACTTCGCATGCAGAGCGGGGCTGGCGGGTCTTGTCCCCATTCGTCGTAGGGATGACGACAATGCGCCCCATCCCACCGAATTCCCAGGAGAAGAACATGAAGGGCGACGCCAAGGTCATCGAGTATTTGAACGCTCAGCTGAAGAACGAGCTGACCGCGATCAACCAGTACTTCCTGCACTACAAGATGTACAAGAGCTGGGGCCTGGAGCGCCTGGCCAAGCATGAGTACGCCGAGTCCATCGAGGAGATGAAGCACGCCGACAAGCTGATGGATCGCATCCTGCTGCTGGAAGGCCTGCCCAACCTGCAGGACCTGGGCAAGCTCTACATCGGCGAGAACGCCGTCGAAGCCCAGCATTGCGACCTGAAGATCGAGATGGGCAGCCACCCGCTCCTGAAGGAAGCCATCGCCTACTGCGAGAGCGTGCGCGACTACATCTCCCGCGAGGTGCTCGAAGAGATCCTCGCCGACACCGAGGAGCACATCGACCATCTGGAGACCCAGATCGAGCTCATCGCGCAGATCGGCGAACAGAATTGGCTGCAAAGCCAGATGGGTGAAGCCAGCTGATTGCCAGCCCGCCCATCCCGGGGCCCCAGCCGCCGCCAGGAACCCCAAGCCCCGCCCAGCGGGGCTTTTTCATGCGCCTGGCGGAACGGCGACGTCTGTGTGACGAGGGACAGGCTTCCGTGTCGTTGTTCACCGACAGTTGTCCGACGCGCCGCAGGGGCTCTGCAATCTAATTGAGAGGGATTCGCGTTTGCGCTAGTATCACGGCCATCCCAGGTTCATCCTGCCTCGCCGCCGCCATGATCGTCTGCCTCTGCCACCGAGTTTCCGACCGCGACATCCGTCGCAGCGTTGCCGACGGCGTGCACAACTTCGACGTGCTCCAGGATGAGACGCAGGTGGCCTCCGCCTGCGGCAGCTGCCACGACTGCGCGCGCGACGTCTTCAACGAGGCGCTGCGCGCCTGCGCCGCGTCGCACGGCGTGACCTGCGCCAGTCCGTCGCGCATCATTCCGATCGCACAACTGGCTGCCTGATCGGCCGTCCGGTCAGCCTCGGCTGGACCGGCTCTTTCCGGACACGGACACGGATCCGGATCCGGACGAAGAAAAACCGCAGACCGGTCACCCGGTGCTGCGGTTTCTTTTTCCGGGCGTGGAGGACGCGATCCTCGCGTCCCCGGGCCTCGCGTCAGCGCGCCGATTACTTGGCGGCGGAAGCGCCTTCGGCCGGCTTCTCAGCCTTGTCGGCCTTCTTGTGGCCGGCCTTGTGCGCGGCGGCCTTGTCACCGGTGGCCTTGTGATGCTTCGCCCCCTTGTGCTCGGCCTTGGCATCGGACGCCGGCGCGGCGGTCGCCGCCGGAGCCGCCTGCGTGGTGGGCGCCGCCGGGGTGGCGGTGCCTTGGGCCATCGCGGCGCCGGCAATCAGCAGGGCGGGGATCAGGGCCAGGGTCTTGATGGTCTTGAAGGCTTGCATCTGGTTTCTCCAGCGGGTTGAACAAGGTGAGCAGACAACGACGCGGCGACACGATGTGTTGACAGGCCATCGCAGCTTTGCAATGGGTTACGCAATCCGCACGGGTCCTTCACGCGTCAGGTCTTGCGCGCTGTCGGACGCGCAGCCCATCGGGCAAGATGCCGCGCACGCCTCCAGGAGACCCCGATGACCGCCTCCCACTCCGCCTTCGACTGGACTCGCGGCTACCCGAGCCGACGCAGTCCGGTCTTCGCGCGCAACGTCGTGTCGACCTCGCATCCGCAGGCCGCGCAGGCGGGGCTGCGCATCCTCGGCCGGGGCGGCAACGCGGTGGACGCCGCGATCGCGACCGCCGCGTGCATGACGCTGCTCGAGCCATGCAGCAACGGACTCGGGTCGGATGCCTTCGCGATCGTGTGGGACGGCCAGTCGCTGCAGGGACTGAATGCCTCCGGCGTCTCGCCGCAGGCATGGACGCCCGAGTACTTCGATCGCAAGTACGGCGCCGGTTCGACGCTGCCGCTGCGCGGCTGGGACGCGGTGACCGTGCCGGGCGCGGTGGGTGGCTGGGTCGCCTTGAGCAAGCGTTACGGCAAGCTCCCCTTCGCCGACCTGATGGCGCCGGCGATCGAGATCGCCGAGCGCGGCTACGCCGTGCCGGTGATCGTGCAGGGCAAGTGGCAGCTGGCTTCGAAGGTCGCGGACCTCGTGTCGCAGCCGGGCTTTGCCGAGGCCTTCCTGCCGAAGGGCCGAGCGCCGGAAGTCGGCGAGGTGTTCCGCTTCGCCGCGGCCGCGCGCACGCTGCGTCTGATCGCGCAGACGAACGGCGAAGCCTTCTACCGCGGCGAGATCGCCGAAGCCACCGCGGCCTTCGCGCGCGAGACGGGCGGCGCGATCACCGCCGCCGACTTCGCCGCCTATGCGCCGGAGTGGGTGGACACGATCTCGATGGACTACGCCGGCCACACGCTGCACGAGATCCCGCCGAACGGGCAGGGCATCGCGGCGCTGATCGCGCTGGGCATCCTCAAGCAGTTCGACATCGCGTCGCTGCCGGTGGACAGCGCCGAGTCGCATCACCTGCAGATCGAGGCGATGAAGCTCGCCTTCGCTGATACCTACCGCCACGTCAGCGATGCGCGGACGATGAAGGTCCAGGCTGCGGAGCTGCTGGATCCGGCCTACCTGGCCGAGCGCGCGAAGCTCATCGACCGCCGCAAGGCGCAGGACTTCCAGGCCGGCAATCCGGTCAAGGGCGGCACCATCTATCTGACCGCCGCCGACGAGAACGGCATGATGGTCAGCTTCATCCAGAGCAACTATCACGGCTTCGGTTCGGGCGTCGTGGTGCCCGGGTACGGCCTGTCGCTGCAGAACCGTGGTCACGGCTTCACGCGCGAGGCGGGCCATGCCAACGTCGTCGCGCCGGGCAAGCGGCCCTTCCACACGATCATCCCGGCCTTCCTGATGAAGGACGGCCAGCCGCAGATGAGCTACGGCGTGATGGGCGCCAACATGCAGCCGCAAGGCCACCTGCAGACGCTGGTCCGGATGGTCGACCACCGGCAGCACCCGCAGGCTGCCTGCGACGCGCCGCGCTGGCGCTACAACGCCGGCTTGTCGATCAACGTCGAGTCGACGATGGACCCCGGGGCCGTCGCGGGTCTGCGCGCGCTCGGCCACCAGATCGCCGAGATCAACGACAGCTACCAGGACTTCGGCGCGGGCCAGTTCATCTGGCGTCTCGGCGATCCGGCGGTGGAGGGCTATGTCGCGGCCAGCGATCCGCGACGCGACGGTGCCGCCGCCGGGTGGTGAGCCCGCGACACGGGCGTCGCCCGGCGGGCCTCCCACCTTTTCGCACTTGTCGATGACTGGATGGCGCTGATAGCATCAGTGCCTTCTTCCTCCCCGGAAGCTCTCACGCCACGATCCACGATCGGAGCCGATCCATGACCAAGCTGCTAGACCGCACCAAGAACGACGCCCTGGCGTCGGTGCGCGCGCTTGGCCAGGCCGGCTGGGCGCGACGACCTTAGGCGTCTTCACGACGCCCGCCGGCCCGACGCGGCCGGCCTCCCAGGTCCTAGGCTTTCCGCGAGCGCGACGCTGACAGCGTCCGGCTCGCCCGGTCCGCAACCCGGCGTACGACGCCCCGCTCGGACCGCATCCGGAGTTTCATCATGCTGCCCAAGAGGCAAACCACGTGGGTCGACCGTCTGCTCGACCGCCTGCTGGATCTCATCCAGCTTCCCGCCGGCGATCTGCTGCGCAACCTCGTCTACCGGCGCCTCTGGACGTCGATCCTGATCAGCTCGCTCGGCGGGCAGATCACGCTGCTGGCGCTGCCGCTGACCGCGGCGGTGCTGCTGCATGCCTCGCCGACGCAGATGGGCGTGCTGACGGCCATGGAGCTCGCGCCCTTCGTGCTGTTCTCGCTGCCCGCCGGCGTCTGGCTGGACCGCGTGCGCAAGCTGCCGGTCTACATCGTCGGTGAACTCACGCTGGCCGTCGCCGTGTTCAGCGTGCCCGTCGCCCATTGGCTGGGCTGGCTGGGCATGCCCTGGCTGTACTTCGTCGGCTTCCTGCTCGGCACCGTGTACACGATCGCGGGCAGCGCCTCGCAGATCGTGCTGACGCAGGTGGTGAGCCGCGACCGGCTGGTCGAGGCGCATGCGAAGAACGCGCTCGCTTCCTCGGGCGCGGAAGTCGCCGGTCCCGGCGTCGCGGGCGCGCTCATCAAGCTGGTCGGCGCGCCGCTGGCGCTGGCGGTCGACGCGCTGCTGCTGGTCGCCTCCGCGGCGATCCTGCGCGGCGTCAAGGTCAACGAGACCCTGCATCGCCTGGACGGCGCGCATTTCTGGCGCGACCTGAAGGCCGGCGTCGACTTCGTCCGCGGCAAACCGATGCTGGTCGCGCTGGCCTGCGCGGTCGGCGGCTGGCAGATGTTCAACCAGGCGGCGCAGGTGGTGCAGATCCTCTTCGCGACGCGCGTGCTGGGACTGTCGGCGCAGAGCGTCGGCCTGTCCTACATCGCGCTGGGCGCCGGCACGGTGCTGGCGAGCGCCATCGGCCATCGTGTCAGCGCGCGCCTCGGGCCCGGCCCCTGCCTCGTCAGCGGCTTCGCGCTGTGCGGCGTCGGCTGGGCGGCGCTGTGCGTCGCCCCGGCCAACGCCTGGGGCGTCGCGGCGTTCGCCTTCACGCTGTTCATGTTCGGCGTCGGCGCGGTCTTCATCTTCATCAACTTCCTGTCGCTGCGGCAGGCGGTGACCCCCGGGCCGCTGCTGGGCCGCATGACCAGCACGATGCGCTGGCTGATCCTGATCCCCGCCGGTCCCGGCGCGCTGATCGGCGGCTGGCTCGGCGAGCACGTGAGCCTGCGCGCGGCGCTGGGCTTCGCGGGCGTGGGCGCGGTGCTGCTGGCGGTGCTGGCCTGGCAGGTCCAGGCCATCCGCTCGGTGAAGGCGCTCCCGAAAGTCGAGGAGGAGGACCCGCCGCTGGGCGCGGAAGCGATGCCCGGCCTTCCTCCCGTGAGCCAGACCGGCAGCACGACCCTGCAGCCGGTCAACGGCAACTGATCCGGGACCCATCATGAGAGTCATGCCTGCCGACGACCCCCTCCTCATCGAGGTCCCCGAGCGCCTGGAGACCGCCCGTCTCCTGCTCCTGGCACCGCGCGCGGGCCTCGGGCCCACGCTCAACCGGGCCGTCCTCGATGCCCAGGAGCATCTCAAGCCCTGGATGCCCTGGGCGCACGAGACCCCCACGGTCGAACAGTCCGAGGCTGTCGCGCGCCGCATGCAGGCGCAGTTCCTGCAACGGCAGCACCTGGCCTACTACCTGCATGAACGCGAGCCGGACGGACGACCCGGCCGCTTGATCGGCGGCGCCGGGCTGCACACGCTGGAATGGACGGTGCGTCGCTACGAGCTCGGCTACTGGATCGTCCCGACGCACGTCGGGCGGGGTCTGGTGGCCGAAGCGGTGGTGGCGCTGGCGCGGATGGCCTTCGGCCCGTTGCGCGCACGCCGCCTGGAGATCCGCACCGACTCCCGCAATGCGGCCAGCCGCGCGGTCGCCGAGCGCTGCGGCTTCTCGCTCGAAGGGCTGTTGCGCGACGACGCGCTCAATGTGGACGGCCAGCTCAGCGACACCTGCATCTACGGGATGATCACGATCAACGAACTGATCGATCCGTCGCTCTGATCCGGTTCGCCGGGCGCCGGCTCAGGCCGTCGGGCTGAAGCGGTCGACGGCGTCCGTGATGATGCCGTCGACGCCGTTGGCGATCAGCCATTGCGCGGCGGCGGCATCGTTGACCGTGTAGACCAGCGCCTTCATCTCCGCCTCGTGCAGGCGCGCCACCAGCGCCTGGTCCATCAGCGCGTAATGCGTGATGACGGCGCGGCAACCCAGCGACTGCGCCAACTGCAGCCAGCCGTCGCCGTCGAGCTTGTCGAGCAGCAGCCCGCGCGGCACCTGCGGCGCGGACTCGCGCGCGCCGCGCAGCGCCTCCGGCTGGAAGCTGCTGAACAGCACCGAATCCGGGGCCGATCCTTCCCACAGGCGGAGCACCTCGCCGCCGACGACCTCGCCGGTGCGGAACTCGTCGCCCGGGGTGGGCTTGATCTCGATGTTCAGCGCATGCTGGTTGCGTCGCACGAAGGCGGCGATGGCTTCGAGGCTGGGTGGCGGCTCGCCCGCGAACGCGCGGCTGTGCCAGCGGCCCGCGTCGAGCCGCGACAGCTCGCTCCAGGTCCGGTCCGCGGCGCGGCCGCGCGCGCTCGTCGTGCGGTCCAGCGTCGCGTCGTGCAGCAGGAAGGGCACGCCGTCCGCACTGAGCTTCACGTCGCATTCGAAGGCGCGGTAGCCGTGGCGCGCGCCTTCCCGGAAGGCCGCCAGCGTGTTCTCCGGCGCCAGCTTGCCGGCGCCGCGGTGCGCCACCCAGAAGGGCAGCGACCAGGGCCAGGAGGTGTTGTCGTCGAGCGTGGGCGTCCGGGTCGTCATGTCGTTCTCCCTGATCGAGGATCCTCGAGGTGAGGGCGTCGTCGCGCTCAGTCGACGCGCTGGCCGGTCGACGGATCGAACCAGTGGAGCCGCTCGGCCGGCGCCTTCAGCAGCACCTCGTCGCCCGGTTGCGGCGGCGTGTCCGTGCCGTCGATGCGCAAGGTGAAAGCCGCGTCGCCGAGCCGGCCGTACACCAGCCGTTCCGCGCCCAGCATCTCGACCATCTCCACCTTCAGCGGCCAGGCGGTCGTGTCGCCGGCGACGATCTGGCCGTCGTGCGGCAGCGCGTGTTCCGGGCGCAGGCCGAGGATCAGTTCGCCCTCGCGCGGCGCCGCTTGCGGCAGCGGCAACGCCGCGTTGCCGAGGATGAATCGTCTTCCCTCGACGCGACCCTTCAGCAGGTTCATCGCCGGCGAGCCGATGAAGCTCGCGACGAAGGTCGTCGCCGGGCGGCCGTAGACGGCCTCGGGCGTGCCGAACTGTTCCATGCGGCCGCCGTTCATGACGACGATGCGCTGTGCCAGCGTCATCGCCTCGACCTGGTCGTGGGTGACGAACAGCGAGGTCACGCCCAGCTCGCGGTGCAGCTTCTGGATCTCGAGCCGCGTCTGCACGCGCAGCTTGGCGTCGAGGTTGGACAGCGGCTCGTCGAACAGGAAGACCTGCGGATCGCGCACGATCGCGCGGCCCATCGCCACGCGCTGGCGCTGGCCGCCGGAGAGTTCGCGCGGCTTGCGCTGCAGCAGGTGGGCGAGCTCCAGGATGCGCGCGGCCTTGTCGACGCGCTCGCGGATCTGCGCCTCGGGCAGCTTGCGGATCTTCAGGCCGTAGGCCATGTTCTCGAACACGCTCATGTGCGGATAGAGCGCGTAGTTCTGGAACACCATCGCGATGTCGCGGTCGGCGGGTTCGATCTCGTTGACGACGCGGTCGCCGATGGCGATCTCGCCGCCGCTGATCTCCTCCAGGCCGGCGACCATGCGCAGCAGCGTGGACTTGCCGCAGCCCGACGGGCCGACGATGACGACGAACTCGCCGTCCGCGATCTCGGCGTTGACACCGTGGATCACCGGGTTGGCCTTGGCGCCGGTGCCGTACTGCTTGACGACGTTGCGCAGGGAAATGCTTGCCATCGGGGTCTTCTCTCGTTCTTTGCTTCTTGGCGCTTACTTCTCGGTGTCCACCAGGCCCTTGACGAACCAGCGCTGCATCAGCATCACGACCAGCGCCGGCGGCACCATCGCCAGCAGCGCGGTGGCCATGATGACGTTCCAGTCGTTGGCCGCGTCGCCGCCGCTGATCATGCGCTTGATGCCGATGACCACGGGGTACATGCTCTCGTCGGTCGTGACCAGCAGCGGCCACAGGTACTGGTTCCAGCCGTAGATGAACTGGATGACGAAGAGCGCGGCGATGCTGGTCTTCGACAGCGGCAGCAGCACGTCGCGGAAGAAGCGCAGCGGCCCGGCGCCGTCGATGCGCGCGGCCTCGACGAGCTCGTCCGGGATCGTCAGGAAGAACTGCCGGAACAGGAAGGTCGCCGTCGCGGACGCGATCAGCGGCACCGTCAGGCCGGCGTAGCTGTTGAGCATCTTCAGGTCGGAGACGACCTGGTAGGTCGGACCGATGCGCACCTCCACCGGCAGCATCAGCGTGACGAAGATGGCCCAGAAGAAGAAGTTCCTCGCCGGGAAGCGGAAGTAGACGATCGCGAAGGCCGACAGCAGCGAGATCGCGATCTTGCCTACCGCGATAATCATCGCGGAGGCGAAGCTGATCCACATCATCTGCCCGACGGGGGCCTTGGACCCGCCGCCGCTGTTGCCGAACAGCGCGGCCGACCAGGTGTCCAGGAAGTGCGATCCGGGCAGCAGCGGCATCGGGGCCTGGACAATCTCCGAGGCCGTGTGCGTCGAGGCGACGAACGCGATGTACAGCGGGAAGGCGACGATCAATACGCCGAGCACCAGGATCAGGTGCGACAGCATCGTCAATGCGGGGCGGCGCTCGACCATGTCAGTACTGCACCTTCTTTTCGACGAAACGGAATTGCAGGACGGTCAGCGTGATCACGATGGCCATCAGCACCACGCTCTGCGCGGCCGAACCGCCCAGGTCCAGCGCCTTGAAGCCGTCGTAGTAGACCTTGTAGACGAGGATGGCGGTGTCCTTGCCGGGGCCGCCGTGGGTGGCCGCGTCGATGATGCCGAAGGTGTCGAAGAACGCGTAGACCACGTTGATCACCAGCAGGAAGAACGAGGTCGGCGACAGCAGCGGGAAGGTGATCGTCCAGAAGCGGCGCCAGGGGCCGGCGCCGTCGATGGCCGCGGCCTCGAGCAGCGACTTCGGGATGGACTGCAACCCCGCGAGGAAGAAGAGGAAGTTGTACGAGACCTGCTTCCACACCGCGGCCATGACGACCAGCGCCATCGCCTGGTCGGCGTCGAGCAGATGGTTCCAGTCGATGCCGATCTGCTGCAGGCCGTAGGCGACGATCCCGATCGACGGCGCGAACATGAACATCCACAGCACGCCCGCGATCGCCGGCGCGACCGCGTAGGGCCAGATCAGCAGCGTCTTGTAGACCGGCGCGCCACGCACGACGCGGTTGGCCATCGTGGCCAGCAGCAGCGACACCGCCAGCCCGAGCACGGCCACCAGCAGCGAGAACACCGCGGTCGTCTTGAACGAGGCGAGGTAGCTGTCGTCGCCGAACAGGGTCTGGAAATTGGCCAGGCCGACCCACTCGGTCGACAGCCCGAAGGCGTCCTGCTGCTGCAGGCTCTGCAGCAGCGCCTGGGCGGCGGGCCAGAAGAAGAACACGCCGATCACCAGCGCCTGCGGCGCCAGCAGCAGCCAGGGCAGCCAGCGCGATCGGAACACCACGCGTTTCTGTTGGGACATCCGGGATCGACGACGAAAGGGGGAAGGAAGGGGGAAAGGACGCGGAAGAAGGGCGCCGGAGCGGCGGCTGCCGCTCCGGCGCTTCAGCCGGGGGTCAGGACTTGTTGGCTTTCTGGAAGCGTTCCAGCAGTTCGTTGCCACGCTTCACCGCGGCATCCAGGCCTTCCTTGGGCTGTTTCTTGCCGGCCCAGACCTGTTCCAGTTCCTCGTCGACGATGGTGCGGATCTGCGGCAGGTTGCCCAGGCGCACGCCGCGCGACTTGTCCGTCGTCTTGCGGATCATCTGCTGCACCGGCACGTCGGTGCCGGGGTTCTGCTGGTAGTAGCCGCTCTTCTCGGTCAGCTCGTAGGCCGCCTTGGTCACCGGCAGGTAGCCGGTGCGCTTGTGGCTGTCGGAGGCGACCTGCGCCTGCGCCAGGTACTGGAAGAAGGCGGCCACGCCCTTGTACTCGGCGGGCTTCTTGCCGGCCATCACCCACAGGCTGGCGCCGCCGATGATGGTGTTCTGCGGCGCGCCGGGCACGTCGGGGTAGTAGGGCAGCGTCGAGATGCCGAAGTTGAACTTGGCGTTCTTCTTGACGTTGGCGTACAGGCTGGAGGAGCCGGTCATCATGGCGCACTCGCCCGAGAAGAAGCTCGAGTCGGCGCTGTTGCCGCGGCCCTTGTAGACGAACAGGCCCTGCTTGGACATGTTGGCCAGGTTCTCGATGTGGCGCACGTGCAGCGGCGAGTTGAACACCAGCCGCGCGTCCAGCCCGCCGAAGCCGTTGTTCTTGGTCGCGTACTCGGTGTTGTGCCAGGCGGAGAAGCTCTCCAGCTGCGTCCAGCCCACCCAGCTGGTGGTGAACGGGCACTTGGAGCCGGCGGCCTTGAGCTTGGCCGCGGCGGACGCGACCTCCGGCCAGGAGGTGGGCGCCTTTTCCGGGTTCAGGCCGGCGGCCTTGAACGCGTCCTTGTTGTAGAAGAAGACGGTGGTCGAGCTGTTGAACGGGAAGCTCAGCATCTGGCCGTTGGGCGCGGTGTAGTAGCCGGCGACGGCCGGCACGTAGGCGTTGTTGTCGAACTTGACGCCGGCCTGCTGCATCACCTGGCCCACCGGGACGATCGCGCCCTTGCTGGCCATCATCGTGGCGGTGCCGACCTCGAAGACCTGCAGGATGTGCGGCGCGTTGCCGGCGCGGAACGCGGCGATGGCCGCGGGCATCGATTCGTCGTAGCTGCCCTTGTAGGTCGGGACGATCCGGTAGTCCTTCTGGCTGGCGTTGAAGTCCTTGGCCAGGTCGTTGACCCAGTCGCCGAGGGCGCCGCCCATCGAGTGCCACCACTGGATCTCGGTCTGCGCCGATGCGGCGGCGGGAGAGATCAGCGCGGCGAGCGCGAGGGCCGAGGTGGCCAGCAGGGAAGTCGGGAGGTGCTTCATGGGTCTCCGATGCTCGGGGAGGGTGGTTCTGCGGTCCGCGGGGACGTCGTCGGGTGGACGAATCCGCCGAGGGCCGGCGAGCTTATCGATCGATTGTGACACTGGCGAACCGTCCGTCGAGGGGTGGGCGACCGCAGATCCCTAGAGTCCCTCGCCGGGGATTGCCCTCTGGTGCTGGGTTAGGATTCCGACCATTGCCCAGACCGGGCCGGCCGCCGATCGCGGCCATTCGCGAACGCCACTTCCATGCCCGTGTCCAGCGGGCGCGGGGACCACAAGTCCGGGGCGCTGCCCGGTCCACGGCCACCGCTCTCTCCGCTTGTCTTTCCAGCCTGGCATCGGCGTCCGCTCCCCCTGGACGCCGGCCTGCCGCAATACCGGTGCGCGAGCACCTGGCCGCCATGAATGCACCGCATCTGCTGATGCCCGCCGACCCCGCGATGGCCGGCGACCTGAACCAGCCGCACGCGCCCGCCGCCCGGCTGCGCGAGATTCCGTACAACTACACGTCCTTCTCCGATCGCGAAATCGTCCTTCGCCTGCTCGGCGCCCGCGCGTGGGAGTTGCTGGACCAGCTGCGCACCGAGCGCCAGACCGGCCGCTCCGCGCGGATGCTGTACGAGGTGCTGGGCGACATCTGGGTGGTGCAGCGCAATCCGTATCTGCAGGACGACCTGCTGGACAACCCCAAGCGCCGCCAGGCGCTGATCGGCGCGTTGCGCCATCGTCTGGGCGAAGTGCAGCGCCGCCGTCATCCGGAAGACGATGCCAAGCGCGACGCCTGGGTCGGCGAACTGCTGACCGCGGCGGAGGCGGCGGTGGCCGCGTTCTCCCACCAGTTCGAGCAGGTGGCCGAGCTGCGCAAGCGCGCGGTCAAGGTCTTCGCGAAGACCACCGCCAAGGACAACGTCAAGTTCGACGGACTGTCGCGCGTCTCGCACGTGACCGACGCGACCGACTGGCGCGTCGAGTACCCCTTCGTCGTGCTGACCCCCGACACCGAGGCCGAGATGGCCGCGCTGGTGGCGGGCTGCTTCGAGCTGGGCCTGACGGTGATCCCGCGCGGCGGCGGCACCGGCTACACCGGCGGCGCCGTGCCGCTGGTGTGGAACAGCGCGGTGATCAACACCGAGAAGCTCGAGGCCATGCGCGGCGTCGAGATGCAGCGCCTCCCGGGCCTGGACCGCGACGTCGCGACCATCTGGACCGAAGCCGGTGTCGTCACGCAGCGCGTGTCGGACCTGGCCGAGCTGCACGGCTTCGTGTTCGCGGTCGATCCGACCTCGGCGGAAGCCTCGTGCATCGGCGGCAACATCGCGATGAACGCCGGCGGCAAGAAGGCGGTGCTGTGGGGCACGGCGCTGGACAACCTCGCCTCGTGGCGCATGGTGACGCCGGATGCGAAGTGGCTCGAGGTCGTCCGCGTCAACCACAACCTCGGCAAGATCCATGACGTCGAGGTCGCCAGCTTCGACCTGCATTACTACGACGCGACCGGCAAGACGCTGGAGCGCACCGAGCGCCTGGACATCCCCGGCCGCACCTTCCGAAAGGAAGGCCTGGGCAAGGACGTCACCGACAAGTTCCTCGCGGGCCTGCCCGGCATCCAGAAGGAAGGCTGCGACGGCCTGATCACCAGCGCGCGCTGGATCGTGCACCGGATGCCGGCGCACGTGCGCACGGTCTGCCTGGAGTTCTTCGGCAATCCGAAGGACTGCGTGCCCTCGATCGTCGACATCAAGGACTTCATGTTCGGCGAGATGAAGAAGCCGAACGGGGCGATCCTCGCCGGCCTGGAGCATCTGGACGACCGCTACCTGAAGGCCGTCGGCTACGCGACCAAGAGCAAGCGCGGCGGGCTGCCGAAGATGGTGCTGATCGGCGACATCGTCGGCGACGACGCCGATGAAGTCGCGCGCGCCACCAGCGAGGTCGTGCGCCTGGCCAACGGCCGTTCGGGCGAAGGCTTCGTCGCGGTCAGCGCCGATGCGCGCAAGAAGTTCTGGCTGGACCGCAAGCGCACGGCGGCGATCTCCAAGCACACGAACGCGTTCAAGGTGAACGAGGACGTCGTGATCCCGCTGCCCCGCATGGGCGAGTACACGCTGGGCATCGAACGCATCAACATCGAGCTGTCGCTGCGCAACAAGCTGGCGCTGATCGACGCGCTGCGCACCTTCTTCGCCAACGGCAACCTGCCGCTGGGCAAGGGCGACGACGCCGGCGAGATCCCGAGCGCCGAGCTGCTTGAAGACCGCGTGGCGCAGGCGCTGGCGTTGCTGGACGAGACCGGCCTGCAATGGCGCACGTGGATGCAGGAACTGGACCTTCCCCGTGAAGGCGACCGCTCCTACTTCGAGCAGCTGCAGGACTACACGCTCCGCGCCAGCTGGAAGCGCCAGATCCTGAAGCCGCTGCAGGACGTCTTCGCGGGCGGCGCGTTCGCGCCCATCCTCGCGGAGTGCAAGCGCATCCACAAGGAGGTGCTGCGCGGCCGCGTCTGGGTGGCACTGCACATGCATGCCGGCGACGGCAACGTGCACACCAACATCCCGGTGAACTCGGACAACTACGAGATGCTGCAGACCGCGCACGAGGCGGTCGCGCGCATCATGACGCTGGCGCGTTCGCTGGACGGCGTGATCTCCGGCGAGCATGGCATCGGCATCACCAAGCTCGAGTTCCTGAACGACGACGAACTGGCGGGCTTCGCCGGCTACAAGGCCCGCATCGACCCGGAAGGCCGCTTCAACAAGGGCAAGCTGCTGCGGCCGGGGACCGGCGGACAGGGCGGCCAGACGACCTTCGCGGATCTGACCAACGCCTATACGCCCAGCTTCGGGCTGATGGGGCACGAGTCACTGATCATGCAGCAGAGCGACATCGGCGCGATCAGCGAGTCCATCAAGGACTGCCTGCGCTGCGGCAAGTGCAAGCCGGTCTGCGCGACGCACGTGCCGCGCGCCAACCTGCTCTACAGCCCGCGCAACAAGATCCTCGCGACCTCGCTGCTGGTCGAGGCTTTCCTCTACGAGGAACAGACGCGCCGCGGCGTGTCGATCAAGCACTGGGAAGAGTTCGAGGACGTCGCCGACCACTGCACGGTCTGCCACAAGTGCGTGAACCCGTGCCCGGTGAAGATCGACTTCGGCGACGTCACGATGAACATGCGCAACCTGTTGCGCAAGATGGGCAAGAAGAGCTTCCGTCCCGGAAACGCGGCCGCGATGCTGATGCTCAACGCGACCAACCCGGAGACGATCAAGGTCGCGCGCGCGGCGATGGTCGGCGTCGGTTTCAAGGCGCAGCGCATCGCCAACAGCCTGCTCAAGCGCGTCGCGCGCAAGCAGACCGCCGCGCCGCGGGCGACGGTGGGGACCGCGCCGATCAAGGAACAGGTCATCCACTTCATCAACAAGAAGCTGCCGGGCGGCCTGCCGAAGAAGACGGCGCGCGCGCTGCTCGACATCGAGGACAAGGACTACGTCCCCATCATCCGCAACCCGCAGAAGACCTCGGCGGAAGCGGAGGCGGTCTTCTACTTCCCGGGCTGCGGCTCGGAGCGGCTGTTCAGCCAGGTCGGGCTGGCGACGCAGGCCATGCTCTGGCATGCCGGCGTGCAGACCGTGCTGCCGCCGGGCTACCTCTGCTGCGGCTACCCGCAGCGCGGCTCGGGCCAGTTCGACAAGGCCGAGAAGATCATCACCGACAACCGGGTGCTGTTCCACCGCGTGGCCAACACGCTGAACTACCTCGACATCAAGACGGTGGTGGTCAGCTGCGGCACCTGCTACGACCAGCTCCAGGGCTACAAGTTCGAGGACATCTTCCCCGGCTGCCGCATCATCGACATCCACGAGTACCTGCTGGAGAAGGGCATCCAGCTCGACAGCAAGCAGGCCTACCTCTATCACGACCCCTGCCACTCGCCGATGAAGCTGCAGGAGCCGATGAAGACGGTGAAGGCGCTGGTCGGCCCCGAGGTCATGAAGAGCGAGCGCTGCTGCGGCGAGAGCGGCACGCTCGGCGTCACGCGGCCGGACGTGTCGACGCAGGTCCGCTTCCGCAAGGAAGAGGAGTTGCGCAAGGCGGAGACGCAGCTGCGCGCGACGGGCAAGGTCGGCGCCGAGGAGAACCTCAAGATCCTCACCAGCTGCCCGTCCTGTCTGCAGGGCCTCAGCCGCTACGGCGGCGACATGCAGAACGGCCTGCTCGAGGCCGACTACATCGTCGTGGAGATGGCCCGCAAGATCCTCGGGGAGAACTGGATGCCCGAGTACGTCGCCAAGGCCAACAACGGGGGCATCGAGCGGGTGCTCGTCTGAAGGCCAGCCCCGGCTGGAGCGCCAACGAAAAAGCCCGCCTTCCGGCGGGCTTTGTTTTTGGGCGGGCCGTCGCGTCAGACGCGGAACTGTCCGACCTGCGCCACCAGCCGATGCGCCTGCTCCCGCAGGCTTTCCGCGGCGGCGGTGCTTTCCTCGACCAGCGAGGCGTTCTGCTGCGTGCCCTGGTCGAGCTGGGCGACGGCGCCGTTGATGCGCGTCACGCCTTGCGACTGCTCGCGCGACGCGGTGGAGATCTCTCCGATGATGTCGGTGACGCGCTTCACGCTGGTGACGATGTCGCGCATCGCTTCGCCGGTATCGCCGACGAGCTTGGCGCCGGACTCCACGCGCTCACCGCTGGCGGTGATCAGCCCCTTGATCTGCTTGGCGGCTTCCGCGCTGCGCTGGGCCAGGTGACGGACCTCGGAGGCGACGACCGCGAACCCGCGGCCCTGTTCGCCGGCGCGCGCGGCTTCCACCGCGGCATTCAGCGCCAGGATGTTGGTCTGGAAGGCGATCGAGTCGATCGTGCCGATGATGTCGCCGATCTGGCGGCTGGCGGCGGAGATCTCGTCCATCGTGGTCACGACCTGGGCGACGACGTTGCCGCCGCGCTGGGCCGCGCGATCCGACTCGCCGACGAGCTGATGGGCCTGCGCGGCCGACGCGGCGGTCTGGCTCATCGAGCTGGCGAGTTCCTCCAGCGCAGAGGCGGTCTCCTGCAGATGGCTGGCCGACTGCTCGGTGCGCGCCGACAGGTCGCGGCTGCCCGCGGCGACTTCCGCCGAGGCGGTGCCGATGGAATCGCTGGCCTGGCGCACCTCGTTGATGGTGCGCGACAGCTGCTGCCGCATGCGCTCCACGCCTTCGGCCAGCGCGCCCAGGTCATCCTGCTGGCGCACGAGCACCGGACGGGTGAGGTCACCCGCCGCGACCGCGCTGACGGCCTCGTTCAGGTCAGCCAGCGGGCGGCCGACCCAACGTCCGAGCATCCAGGTCACGCCCAGGCCCAGCAGCACGACGGTCGCGAGGATCAGGCCCCACAGCACCCACAGCGTCGTGTTGTGCGCCGCCAGCGCCTGCGCGCGCGAGGCTTCGGCGACGACCCACCAGCCGGTGGCCTCGGACTTGCGGGCCACCGCGAACGCATCCTTGTAGCTGTCGCCGTAGACGGCCTCGACCTTCTCCAGCACGCCGTCGCCATCGTTGGTCAGGGTCTTGACGTACTGCTCGGCCTGATCGGCCGGCATCACTTCCGACAGCTTCTTGCCCTGCGCGCGCGGGTGGGCGCGCAGCAGCGCGTCGGCCGGCGTCTTGCCCGGATCCAGCAGGTAGAGCCCGCCGCTGCCGTAGAGCTTGACCGCGTCGGCCATCTTCACCAGTTCCTGCTGCAGGCCGCGCATGTCGAAGCCGATGAACAGGATGCCGACGACCTTGCCGCCGGCGTCCTTGATCGGCGAGTAGCGCGTCATGTACGGGACCTTGAACAGCGTCGCCGGACCCACGTAGGTGTCGCCGCCGGAGAGCTTGCCGAAGGCGGCACCGGCGCGGTCCAGCGTCGTGCCGACGGCGCGGGAGCCGTCTTCCTTCTTCAGCGAGGTCGTGATGCGGATGAAGTCGTCCGAGCCCTTGCGCGCGAAGATCGTCGCCACGCCGCCGGTCCGGCGCGTGAAGCGGTCGACCGCGTCGAAGTTGCCGTTGAGCTTCTGGCCGTTGAAGGCCAGTTCGCCGTCGCCGTCCAGCGTGAAGGCGCCGCCTTCGAAGTCGCCGGCCAGCACGTCGTACAGCCGGTTGGCCGAATCCCGCGCCGTGCGGTCCAGGGCGTCCGCGACGCGCGCGACCGAGGCGGCTTCCGCCGACATGTAGTCCAGCGTTCGCTGCTGCGCCTGGTTGGTCAGCACCCAGGACAGGGTGCCGCAGATGACGATCAGGAGCACCGCGATCGCGGCACTGGACCAGATGGAAACGCGACGGGCCACCGTCGCGCGCACGGCATTGTTGTTGTTCATGACCGGACGGCTCCGCGACGAGGCGGAACGGAAGTGGTGGGAAGCCTCCTAGCGCGTCTTTCTGGTTTTGTCTTTGCGCCGGGTCAAACTGTATTGCGTATGACAGCGGACCAGTTCGTTTCAGCTACCGCCCTTCAAGGGATAACCCGGGGCTATTTCACGCTCACGTGAAGTAATGAGCGCGGGTCGCCCTCAGAGGAGGACAGCGCTATCACCTCCGGAGCGGCGACCGACCGGACGGTCGGTCATTCCGGAGGGGCGACCGTCCGGCCGTCGCGTCACTCCGCCGAGATGCCGCGGCTGCGGATCAGTGCGTGCCATTTCTGGGTTTCGGCCTGGATGAAACGAGCCAGCGCGGCAGCGTCGCCCGGTGCGACTTCGAGGCCGAAATCCTCCAGCCTGGCCTTGAGTTCCGGCTGGGACAGCGCCTTCCCGAGCTCGGCGCCCAGACGCGCGACGACAGGCTCGGGCGTGCCCTTCGGAACGAAGAGGCCCTGCCAGGCGCTGACCTCGACACCGGTCACGCCGGTCTCGTCGAAGCTGGGCACGTCGGGCAGCGCGGCGATGCGCCGGGGGCGAGCACGGCCAGCGCCTTCAGCTTGCCGGCGCGCAGGTGGGGCAGGGCGGCGGCGGTGTCGAGGATGCCCATGGGCACCACGCCGGCGATCAGGTCCTGCGTCGAGAAGGCGGTGCCGCGATAGGGCACATGGACGATGTAGCTGTTGGTGCGGTCCTTCAGCAGCTCCATCGCGAGGTGGTGCGGGCTGCCCACACCGGGGGAGGCGTAGCTGTACTTCCCCGGCCTGGATTTGATGGTGTCCAGCCACTGCTTCGCCGTGCTGAACCCGGCGTTCGGATTGACCACCAGCAGCAGCGGGAATCGGGCCATGAAGCCGACCGGCGCGAAGTCCGCCGGCGAGTACGGCAGCTTCTTGTAGAGCGCGCTGTTGAACACCATCGCGCCGTTGTCGCCGGTGAGGATCGTGTAGCCGTCCGGCGGCGACTTGGCGGCGTTGTCGGTGCCGATGATGCCCGCGGCGCCGGGCTTGTTGTCGATGATCAGCGTCTGCCCCAGCGCCTTGCCGAGCACCGGTGCCAGCTGGCGCGCGAGGAAGTCGGAGCCGCCGCCTGCCGGATAGGCCACCACCCACCGCACCGGCTTGGTGGGCCAGGTCTGCGCGCGGGCCGCTGTGGGCCAACCGAGCGCGCCGGCCGTGGCGCCCAGGGCGCCGGTGATCAGCAGGGAACGGCGCGCGGCATCGGGGGGCGGACAGGCATGGATCAGGTCTCCGGGTGGTCGTGCCGGCCATCCTAGCCAGCCGCCGGGGGCGCCCCTCCCGGAACAACCCGATCAACGCCCGTCGGCCATCGCGGCGCTGGCCGAAGCCGGCGCCGCGCCTGCGGCCGTCGGCGCCATCTCGAGCAGCGCGATGCGGCCGCCCATGTCGTCGTCCAAGGACTGGTTGCGGAAGACCACCTGCATCACATAGAGCGTGTCGCGCGCCGCCCCTTGGCATTGCAGCGCACGCACGGCGCGGCGCACCGGGATGCGGTAGACGAGGGGGCCGCGCTCCTGCACGTCGCTGATGACCTGACCGTTGAGCCGGAAACTGATCGTGGACACGCCTTCCTGGCCTTCACGGAACTGGAGCCGGTTCAGGCGGTCGCCGAGTGCCTTGTCGACACCGGGGCAGGTGGCCCGCACGTCGGTGCGAGGAATCTCGCCGGGGCGGCGGCCGGAAATCTCCACGCGCTGCAGATCGTCGGGGGCGGCCTGTGCGGCGCCGGCGGTCAGGACGGCGAAGACCGCGCCGGCGGCGAGGCTGGCGGCGGCGCGGAAGAAATTCGTGCGGACGAGGCGGGCGGGGCGGGTGGTGGCGTGCATGTCGTGCTCCTGTGGGCTGAGGAACCGTCGCGGCCCGCATCACGGTGGCGGAACGATCGGTCTTTTTTCAGCGTAGGCAGCACCAGGGCATCGACCAAGCGGTGCGCGACCAAGCGTCGAAGCCAGGGGGCCAAGCGCCCGAATTCCGCGATGAAACGCATCGGCGACCGACGGGCAGTGAATCGACTTTCCCCAGTATCCATCGGGTTAAAAGTCATGCACGACGATCGACTCGACGTGTCATGACAAGGCGGTGACAAGACCTGACCCTGCGCGTGATCCTTCGGGTTCATGACTTCCGCGTGTGCATCCCGAAAGGCATGGGTCCTGAATGGCACGGGGCCTGCCGCGCCTCACGTCGGGCAGGCCCCGGAGGCCGCGGCGACGTCTCGCCGCGGCGGGTTCAGCGCGTCACCAGACCTTGATCGGATCGGCGGCCACCATGGCGTCGCCGGCCTTGCAGCTGAAAGCCTTGGCGAACTCCGGCATGTTGGACATCGGCGCCAGCACGCGGAACTTGCCCGGCGAATGCGGATCGGTGCGCAGCTGGTTCAGCAGCGCCGCCTCGCGCGTCTTGTTGCGCCAGACCATGGCGTTGGACAGGAAGAAGCGCTGTTCAGGGGTGAAGCCGTCGATCTTGTCGGGGGTTTTGTCCTGGCCCGTGCGGCGCAGCGCGTTCTGCAGCGCGTCGAAGGCGATCGGCATGCCGGCCATGTCGGAGATGTTCTCGCCCAGCGTCAGGCGGCCGTTGATGTGCGTGCCCTTGACCGGCTCGTAACTCTCGTAGAGCGCCACCACGCGGTCCGCGCGCGCCGTGTAGTTCTCGGCGTCGGAGGCGGTCCACCAGTCGTTGAGGCTGCCGATGCTGTCGAACTGCCGGCCGCGGTCGTCGAAGTGGTGGACGATCTCGTGACCGATCACCATGCCGATGCCGCCGTAGTTGACGGCGTCGTCGGCCTTCGCGTCGAAGAACGGCGGTTGCAGGATGCCGGCGGGGAAGGTGATCTCGTTGAGACCGCCGGCCTGCGCGTTCACGATGTACGGCGACATCGTCCAGCGCGTGCGGTCGCTCGGGCGGTCCAGGTCCTTGATCTGCTCGCCGTGGAACCAGGCCGCGGCGCGCAGCTGGTTGCCGGCGAAGTCCTTGGGATCGAGCGTCATGCCCTCGTACTTCGGCCAGGTCTGCGGCGCGCCGATCTTGGGCTGCATCGCCTCGAGCTTCTCCAGCGCCTTGACCTTGGTTTCGGGATTCATCCAGGTCAGGTTCTGGATGCGGGTCTTCATCGCGGCCTTGACGTCGCCGATCAGCAGCGTCGCGCGGCGCTGCGCCTCCGGCGAGAAGGCCTTGGACACGAACAGCTCGCCCAGCGCCAGGCCCAGCGGGCTGCCGCCGGTGCGGCCGCCGATCAACTGGATGACTTCCTCGTTGCGCGGCATCGGCTGCTCGAGCCCGGAGATGGCCACGCCGCGGTAGTCGAAGTCGGCCTCGGCGAAGGCCTTGGGCAGTCGGGCGGCGCTGTTCTCCAGCACCCGCACCCGCAGGTAGGTCTGCCAGGTGGCGAGCGGGACCTTCTCGGCCATCTGCGCGACACGGGCCATGAACTCGGGTTGCGCCACGATCAGCCGCTCGACGCCGCCGGGCCGGGTGTCGCTGCGCGTCAGCGCCTTCAGGTAGGCGTCCCAGGCGAGTCCCGGTGCCTTGCCGGCCAGCTCGGGCGTGGTCATCGGGTTGTAGACCTTGAGCGGATCGCGCAACTGCGCGCGCGGCGTCGTCGCGTCGGCCAGCTGCGTCTCGAAGGCCATCAGCGCGTCGATCGTCGCCGGCGTGGCGTCGAAGCCGGCCGACGACAGCAACCGCTGCGCATACAGGCGGTAGGCCGTGCGCAGCTTCTTCGCGATGTCGGTGTCCTTGGCGTAGTCGTCGCGATCCGGCAGGCCCAGGCCCGACTGGCCCAGCGTCAGCACATTCACGCGGGTGTTCTTGACGTCGGCGCGCACGAAGGCGCCCACCGGCGCGGCGATCCCCACGCGGCCGAGCTGCGCCAGCGCGGAAGGCAGGTCCTGCGCCGACTTCATGGCCGCGACGCGGTCCAGCAGCGGCTTGACCGGCTTCAGGCCCTGCGCCTCGATGGCCGCGCGGTCCATGCCGCTGGCGTAGTACGCGGCGACCTGCTTCAGCCCCGGTGACTTCTGCAGCGCGGGCTTGGCCAGCAGTTCCGCCAGCGCGTCGCTCAACAGCCGGTCGTTGGCCACGCGCAGGGCGTCGAAGCTGCCGATGCGGGTGCGGTCGGCCGGCAGTTCGGTGCGGGCGACCCACGGGCCGTTCACGTAGTCATAGAAGTCGGCGCAGGGCTGCACGTCCGGCGAGAAGCTCGCGACATCCAGCGCGCGGGCCGGCGCGGCGGCCAGGGCCAGGGTGGAAGCGGCCGCGGCGGCGATCAGGCGTAGGGGAAACATGGTTATCTGTCACCAATGTGTGGCGAAAACGACAAGGCGCACAGGCTAATCGAGCCCCTCCGCCCCCGCCATCCGAGGCGTCCCGCGCATGGCTTCCGGCACCCCGGGCACGCCGTTCGCGCGGACGCGCAAACCGGGCGCAAACCTTACGAATCAGCGCGTTAGGCGTAAGGAAGGGGCGATTGGCGGATGAAATGGTGCGTTTTGACACAAAAAGGTTATAGGGGTATTCCTTCCTGTTAACTGTTTCAGGTGGGTCGGTTGGCGCCCAACTGTCTTCCTACACTGCATCGCACACCAATCGGAGTTGGCCGATGGGTGTGCCCCACCAGAGGTGCCAACGCGCCAGGGCGTTCGGGGCTTTGCAGGCGTCGGTGAACCCGGCGCCGATCGAGGAACTCTGGAGATGACAAGCATGTTGCGATTGAACAAGCTCAGCGTCGCGCTGGCTGTGGGTCTCGTCACGATGGGCGCCGCCCAGGCGGGCGTGTCGTCGGTGGACATCGACAAGGCCCCGCGGCAACTGAGCGAACAGACCGATCGTCTGATCGTGAAATACAAGGACGGCAGCACCGTCGTGCAAGGGCGCCTGGGCGCCGCGATCCAGGCGCGCTCGGTGGCGAGCGACGCCATCGGCGCCCGCACCGAGCGCCTGCAGCAGCTGGCCGCCCCGCTGGGCGCCCGCCTGTCGCTGGTGCGCCAGATGGGCACCGGCGCCCACGTGTTCCGGCTGGACCGCCGGATGAACCTGCAGGAGCTGCGCGACCTGGGCGACCGGATCAAGGCGCAGGACGCCAACGTCGAGTACGTCGAGCCCGACCGCAAGATGCATGCGCTGTTCGTGCCGAACGACAGCAGCTACGGCCAGCAGTGGGACCTGTCCGAGACCGCCGGCGGCATCCGCGCGCCGCAGGCCTGGGACCAGGCGACCGGCACCGGCGTGGTGGTGGCGGTGATCGACACCGGCTACCGGCCGCATGCGGACCTGTCGGGCCAGATCGTCGCGGGCTACGACATGATCGTGGACACCACCGTCTCGGTGGACGGCAACGGCCGTGACAACGACCCGACCGACCCTGGCGACTTCAACGCCGCCAACGAATGCCAGGCCGGCGATCCGGCCGCCACCTCGAGCTGGCACGGCACGCACGTGGCCGGCACGATCGCAGCCAAGACCAACAACAACCTGGGCGTGGCGGGCATCGCCTTCAACGCCAAGGTCCAGCCCATCCGCGTGCTGGGCAAGTGCGGCGGCTACACCTCCGACATCGCCGACGGCATGACCTGGGCGTCGGGCGGCTCCGTGTCCGGCCTGCCGGCCAACACGACGCCGGCCAAGGTGCTGAACCTGTCGCTGGGCGGCGGCGGCGCCTGCGACACCACGACGCAGACGGCGATCAACGGCGCGCGTTCGCGCGGCGCCAGCGTCATCGTCGCGGCGGGCAACGAGAACCAGAACGCCTCCAATTCCAGCCCGGCCAACTGCTCGGGCGTGGTGGTGGTCGCGGCGACGGACCGCAACGGCGCGCGGGCGTACTACTCGAACTACGGTTCGATCGTGACCCTGGCGGCACCGGGCGGCGACGTGCGTTCCAGCGCCAGCAACGGCATCCTGTCGACCCTGAATAGCGGCACCAGCACGCCGGGCAGCGACAGCTACGCCTACTACCAGGGCACCTCGATGGCCACGCCGCACGTGGCGGGCGTCGCGGCGCTGCTGTACAGCGCCAAGCCGACGGCCACGCCGGACGAGATCACCGCCGCGCTCAAGAGCAGCGCCCGGGCCTTCCCCGGCACCTGCAGCCAGTGCGGCTCCGGCATCCTGGACGCCAACGCCGCGATCACGGCGATCAAGGGCGGCGGCGGTGGCGGCGGCACGATCCCCGAGGTCGAGCCGAACAACAGCCGCAGCGCGCCGCAGACGATCAGCGCACCGGTCAAGGTGACGGGCAGCCTGTCCTCGTCCGACACCAACGACTACTTCAAGATCACGCTGCCGGCAGGCAAGACCCTCAGCGCGACCTTGACGCCGGCCGCCGGCAAGGACTTCGACCTGTACCTGCAGAACAGCAGCGGCACGCAGCTGAAGGCCAGCGAGAACGGCGCCGGCGCCGTCGACAGCTTCACGTACACGAACAGCGGATCGTCCTCGATCGTCGTGTACGTGCGGGCGCTCTATTACTCGGGCGGCAGCGGGACCTACTCGCTCAACCTGGGCTGGTAATGCGCTCGCCAGGACTTGCCATGCTCCTCGTTTGGTAAGCCGGGTGCCTCGGGCCCGAACGGGGCTCCCGTTGAATCCCGCCAGTGAAAGCTGGCGGGATTTTTTCGTTCGCACCGGCGAAAGGGCGGCGGGCATCGGGCGGGGGAGCGGGCCGCTACACTGCCTCCTCGATTTCCAACGCGTTCCCGCGCGGTTCCATGGCCGGTCTCGCCCCCAATTCACCGCTTCCCACCGACATCGTCGTGCACCAGCAGTCCAAGGTGCTGGAGCTCGCCTTCACCGACGGCGCGCGGTTCCGCATCCCGTTCGAGCTGATGCGCGTGCGCAGCCCGTCGGCGGAGGTGCAGGGCCACGGCCCCGGCCAGGAGACGCTGCAGACCGGCAAGCGCGAGGTCACCATCGTCGCGGTCGAGCAGGTCGGCCATTACGCGCTCAAGCCGACCTTCTCCGACGGTCATGACAGCGGCCTGTTCACCTGGGCCTACCTGTACGAGCTGGGCCGCGACCAGGACGCCCTGATGCGCGACTACGAAGAGAAGCTGGCCGCCGCGGGCCTGGACCGCGACGCGCCCATGGCGACGAAGGGCTCGGGCGGCCATTCGCACGGCGGCGGCAGCTGCAGCAGCCATTGATCGATCGCCCTCTCGCGGCCATCGCCCCCCGACGCTCCCCATTCAGCAGGACCCCACCATGAGCTCCACCCATTTCGGCTTCGAGTCCGTCGACGAAACCGCCAAGGCCAAACGCGTGCGCGGCGTCTTCGACTCGGTCGCGTCGCGCTACGACGTCATGAACGACCTGATGTCGATGGGGATGCACCGCGCCTGGAAGCTGTACACGCTGGCCGTGGCCAACCTGAAGCCGGGCGACCGCGTGCTGGACATCGCCGGCGGCACCGGCGACATGGCGCGGCTGTTCGCGAAGAAGGTCGGCGAGCGCGGCATGGTCGTGCACACCGACATCAACGAGGCGATGCTGCGCACCGGCCGCGAGCGGTTGATCGACGAGGGCATGGTCCTGCCGACCAACCTCTGCGACGCCGAGGCGCTGCCTTACAAGGACGGTTCCTTCGACCTGGTGTGCGTGGCCTTCGGCCTGCGCAACATGACGCACAAGGACCAGGCGCTGGCCGAGATGAACCGTGTGCTGCGCCCGGGCGGCCGGCTGCTGGTGCTGGAGTTCTCGCAGGTCGCCGAGCCGCTGCGCAAGCCCTACGACTGGTACTCGTTCAAGGTGCTGCCGCGCATCGGCTCGCTGATCGCCGGCGACGCCGACAGCTACCGCTACCTGGCGGAGTCGATCCGCATGCACCCGCCGCAGGCCGAGCTCAAGGCCATGATGAAGACGGCGGGCTTCGGCCACGTGGACGTGCACAACCTGACCGGCGGCGTCGTGGCGCTGCATGCGGGCATCAAGTGCTGACCCCCGCGCAAGCCTGAAGGCGGCGCAAAGGAGACCAGGGCCCCGAACGGGGCCCTGTCTCATTGGAGAACGGACATCGGCGGAGAAGCCGCGCGGGGTCGGCGCGGCATCGACGCCGAAGCGTCAGCAGGGCGCCTTCCATTCCCTGAGTTCGGTCGCGAGGATCGGATGGCCGTCCGAGTCCGCGCGGCGGGCGAGTTCGTCGACATTGCCCTCGGTGACGAACTCATGACCGACGCCCTTCACGAGCTGGCCGTAGACGCTGTCGAGGTCGTCGGCATCGACGTCGTTGTCGGTGGTGGGGAACGGCGGCACGTCGGCCGGCAGTTCCGGACGGAGTTGCTGCGTCGGACGGGAAGGGGAGTGGGCCATCGGAGTGCTCCTTGAGTCGATGAAGGCTGGGGGAGGTCGTACGGAATGGCGAGGCCGTCGTCACTTCGGGCGGACGGCCTGGCGATGGGGACGGGGCAGGTTTCCCTCCCGCAACTGCTTGACCGCGTCGCCGACGAGGTCGGCCACCAGGCGGACCTCGTCCTGGAGGGCCTCGTCGCGGTCAAGCGCCTCGTGGCTGTTGAAGTAGGGCTCGAAGTAGCCGATGTAACGGTCGAGGCGGGAAAGATTGCCGGCATCGACCAGCCCCATCCAGTCGAGCCAGTCGCCGAGGTTGCGGCGCTGCGCCTCGACGCCGGCCACGTCGCCGTGCACCACCAGGCCGTAGGTGCGACCTTCGAGGTGCTTCGGATAGTCCCAGCCCTTCTCTTCGATGGCCTTGGCTTCGGCGACCTTCTTGCCGTGGGTCGAGGTCGGATCCGGATTGCCCCCGTCGGCACAGACCAGGCGGTCGATCATGAGCTTCAACGCGCTCGGTGACTGGTACCAGTAGGTCGGGGTGAGCAGGATCACGCCATGCGCGGAGACCCAGCGCTCGTAGATCTCGTTCATCCAGTCGCTGGACTGGTCGAGCGCGTGATTCGGATAGCAGCTGCAAGGCCAGTGGCAGAGCGGCATCGCCGTCGACACGCAGCCCTTGCAGGGATGGATCTGGCGCCCGTACTCGGAGGTGATCAGGCTCAGGTCCAGCACATCGACGATCACGTCGTGGCGGGTGAGCTGCTCCTTGGCGATCTGCGTGAGACGCCAGGTCTTGGACATCTCGCCCGGACAGGTGCCGTCGTTGCGGTCGCTGCCGCAGACCAGCAGCACGCGGGAGCGCGTCGCGGGATCGCTCCAGCGCTGCTGGGCCATCTTGAGGCGCTGCTGCGTGTCCAGCCATTCGACCGCGACCTCATACGACGGATCCTTGAAGCCGTGGCCTGCGGGGCGTGTGATCGGCGCCTTGCGGCCTTCCTTCATCGCCTCGAAGGCGATGGTCTCCAGGCGCTCGATCGCCTTGTCTTCGGCGCGGTAGGCCGGATCCTGGAAGCGGCGCATGAAGCGCTCGTGGAACTGCTCGCGGGTCAGCTCCGCAGGCTGCTGGCCCTTGCGGATCACGGTCATCGGCGGCCTCTCGGGTGGCGGTGGGGACAGTATTCGAGGGACTGCCCGCCACGGCCGTCGGAGAGCGGCGCCTTCGACGGCAGGTCTTGTCCTACGGGCGTCGCAACCCCGGACTCATGACGGTGCGACCCGCACCGCGATCGCGATGTCCGCCCCGCCGTTGCACCGCGGCAGGGCCTCATCCCCGGGAGCATCCCCCTCAAACGCGGGGTGCGGCATTCCCGCCTCCGGGCTTCCCCGCAACCTGCTTGTCACGAAGCGACCCTACGCTCCGCCCGTTCCTTCACGTGCGTGAAGTCAAGCGCACAACATCACACATTTGCTGACAAATTTTTGCCGTAAACGTTTGCGCAAACTTTTGATCCAACCAAAGCCAGTCCGAGGGGTCGCCATGACATTCAAATCCATCCTGCTCGCCGCAGGTCTTCTGCTGACGGGTCTCGCGCAGGCCGACACCGTCGCACTCTGGAGCTACAGCCCCGACCGCGGCGGCATCGTCTCCACCAAGCCGACGTACACCGACAACGGCAATGCGTCCTTCGACCCGCTGGGCGTCAGCACCACCTTCGTCAGCCAGTCCGGCTCGTCGGACACCACCGCCGGCTCGATGGCGCTGAACACCGCCGGCTACGCCGCGCAAGGCACCGGCGACCGCACGACCGGCGTGCGTTTCTCCATCGACACCACCGGCTTCCAGGACATCGTCCTGACCTTCGACCAGCGCAACAGCGCCACCGCCTCCGCCTGGACCGCGCTGCAGTACACGCTCGACGGCGAGAACTGGATCGAGGCCACCACCTTCCGCATGCTCCGCGACAGCGTCTTCGTGAAGGGCCTGGGCTTCGACTTCTCCGACATCGCCGGCGTCGACAACAACGCCAACTTCGCCGTGCAGCTGGTCAGCATGTTCGCGCCCGGCACGCAGGGCTACGTCGGCACCGGCGGCAACTACGGCACGGGCGGCACCATCCGCTACGACATGGTGCTGTTCGCCGGCTCCCTGATCCCCGAGGTCGACGTGCCGGAAGTGCCCGAGCCCGCCTCGATCCTGCTGACCCTGGCCGCGCTGGGCGCGATGGGCGTGAGCATCCGCCGCCGCAAGCAAGCCTGAACCTCGTCGAGGAGAACATCCCCATGAACTTCCGCCTCCTGTTCCCGATCTCCGGGCGCGCCGTGCTGCGCGTGACCACGCTGAGCGCGATGGCCGTCGTGCTGACCGCCTGCGGCGGCGGCCTCAACGGCGAGAAGTCGCAGCCGCAGTCGCAGGCGACCACGCCCGACGAGCGCGCGACCGCGCTGACCGCCGATCCCGCGGCCAAGTACCCCGACCACCATGAGTTCGACGCCGCGCTGGACGTGCCGTTCACCGGCGCCGAAGCCACCGGCGCGCGCGAGTTCGCGGTCCACCTCGATTACGTCGGCGCACCGGCCGGCACGCTGCTGGCCTACCGCGTCGAACTGCGTTCGCCCGCCGGTGCCGTCGTCAAGCGCTGGAGCGGCGTCGAGAAGTACGCCGGCGACGTCAAGAGCGTCGCGCTGAACTGGGCCGGCCGCGGCGACGCGAGCCTGCCGGACGGCCTCTACACCGCGACCCTGACCGCGCTCAGCGCGAAGGCCGACACGGCACTCAAGGGCACCGGCGCCGAGGCGCAGTTCGACGAGATCCTCGCCGCGCAGCAGGCCGGCGACGGCGGCCACGCGGTCGAGCAGAGCTGGAACTTCGCGCTCGGCAAGCCGGCCAAGATCGCGATGGGCACGCTGCGTCCGCTGGCCATGGGCGCCTCGGGCGAGGCCGACCAGCGCGTGCGCGCGCAGTCGGCGGTGATCGGCGCGGGCTCCTGGCCCTACACGATCTACTACGGCAGCTTCCACGGCCAGACCAACGACTCCGACGGCGGCGGCGCCATCGGCAGCTGCAGCTCGTCGCAGCCGGCGCAGACCGGCGCCTTCGGCCCCGACGCGGCCTTCCCGTACGCCAAGAGCGCGGGCCTGGACATCTTCGCCAACACCGACCACAACCACTACTACGACGGCTCGTCGAGCACCAACACCGGCGGCAGCGCCACCGCGGCCAAGGCGCGCTACCAGCGCGGCCTGCAGATCGCGGCCGACTACACCGCGTCCACCCCCGGCTTCCTGGCCGTGTACGGCATGGAGTGGGGCGTCATCAGCAACGGCGGCCACCTCAACATCTTCAACAGCAACGAGCTGTTCTCGTGGGAGTACAACGCGCAGAACGAGCTGTTCGGCGACCGCTACATCGCCAAGAACGACTACGCGACGCTGTACTCGGTGATGCGCGCGCAGGGCCTGATCGGCCAGTTCAACCATCCGGACTCGAGCGGCCAGTTCATCATCAACGGCACCGACATGGCCTACAGCGCCGACGGCGACGAGGTGATGGTGATGTCCGAGGTGATGAACACCTCCGCGTTCTCGTCCAACACGACCGAGAGCGAGACCTCGCGCAGTTCGTACGAAGGCTCGTGGAAGAAGCTGCTGGAGCGCGGCTTCCACGTCGCGCCGGCGACCAACCAGGACAACCACTGCGCCAACTGGGGCAAGTCCTACACCAACCGCACCGCGGTGCTGATCCCCACGGGCACGCCGCTGAGCAAGGCCGCGCTGGTCGACGCGCTGAAGGCGCGCCGCGTCTTCGCGACGCTGGACAAGAACTCGCAGCTGATCTTCAGCGCCAACGGCAAGATCATGGGCGAGCGCTTCGACAACGCCGGCGCGCTGTCGCTCAACGTCGGGTTCTACAACCCGAACGGCCGCACGGTGGTGCAGACCGAGATCTGGGAAGGCGTCCCCGGCCGCAACGGCACGGTCACGCTGCTGGGCAACAGCCCGACCGCGACGATCACGCCGGCCAACGGCAAGCACTTCTACTACGCCAAGGTCACGCAGGACGACGGCAAGGTGCTGTGGTCCGCGCCGATCTGGGTCAACCAGGGCGTCAGCGGCGGCGACACCACGCCGCCGTCGGTGACGGCCGCGGTGAATGGCACCACCGGCACGATCACGTTCTCCGCCACCGCCAGCGACAACGTCGGCGTGACGCAGGTCGAGTTCTGGCTGGACGGCGCGCTGCGTGACATTGACACGACGGCGCCGTACTCGATCGACGTCAACTCGACGCAACTGACCAACGGCACGCACAGCCTGGTGGCCAAGGCCTACGACGCGGCCGGCAACACGACGACGTCGACGCCGGTGAGCTTCACCATCAACAACGTCGTCGATGCGGCCGACGAAGTCGAGCCCAACAACACGATCGCCGCCGCGAACGTGCTGGGCAGCCGCAACCAGCTGACCGGCTTCATCGGCTCGGCCAGCGACATCGACTTCTTCAAGGTCACCCTGGCCGCGAACCAGCGCCTGCGCGTGGACATGACCGGCCCGACCTCGCCGAGCATCGACTACGACCTGTACGTGGTGAAGTCCACCGGCACCGGGCTGGCGCGCTCGGAGGCGGTCGGCAGCACGGAGTCGCTGACGTACCAGAACGGCGCGACCGCGCAGACGGTCTACATCAAGGTGATGTCGTACGCGGGATCAAGCACGACCTCGCCCTACAAGCTGACGATCAGCTATCCGTGATGAAGGAACACGGCCGCTGAGGGGCGGCCGAGGAGGAGGAGAAGGAGGAGGCGCGAGCGCTCTCACTCTTGCTCCCTCTCCCGTTTGCGGGAGAGGGTGGGGGTGAGGGCCAGCGCCCGGTGAAGTCAGAGAAAGGCGGTCCCGGGAAGGGCCGCCTTTTTCGTTAGCGCGCCGCGTGAGCTTCCTTCTCGGTCCGCTCCGGGGACGATTCCCAGCCGCCGCCCAGCGCGAGGAACAACTGCACCTGTTCGTCGATCAGCGTGGCCTCGGAGGCGGCCAGCGCCGCGTCGCTCGCAGCGAGCGCGCGCTCGGCATCGAGCGCGTCCAGGTAGGCGACCTTGCCGCCCTGATACAGCCGCCGCGCCTGCCCGGCGACGATCGCCGCCTCATCGCGCGAGGCCTGCAGCGCCGCGCGGCGGTCCAGCTCGCGGGCGTACTGGTTGAGGGCGGTCTCGGTCTCGCGCAGCGCGTTCAGCACCGTGCCGTCGAAGCGCGCCGCAGCTTGTCGCGTGCCGGCCTCGGCCTGCGCGATCCGCGCGTCGGCGACGCCGTTGTTCGGCAGCGTCCACGAGATCAGCGGACCGAGGCTCCAGCTCAGCGTGTCGCTCTTGCCGAAGCCGGCGAGCGTGCCTGCCGAGCCGGCCGACAGCCCCAGGCTGATCTTCGGATACCGGTCCGCGATCGCGACGCCGATGCGCGCCGTGGCCGCATGCAGTTCGCGCTCGGCCTGCCGGATGTCGGGCCTGCGGCGCAGCAGCGCGGCGCCGTCCCCGACCGGGAGCGTGCCGGTCACCTGGGGTGCGACATGGCAGTCGGCCAGCTCACGCGGGAAATCCTCCGGCAACTCGCCGGTCAGTGTTGCGAGCCGGTACAGCGCTGATTGCCGCTGCGCCAGCAAGGGCGGCAGCGCGGCGCGCAACTGCTGGAGCTGGCTGCGGGCACGGGCGGCGTCGATCTCGCCGACGCGGCCGGCGTGCTGCAGGCGCTCGGTGACGTCGATCGCCTCGCGCTGGAGGTCGACCGAGTGCTGCGCGGACGTGAGTCGCTGGCCTGTCGCGCAGGCTTCCGCATACGCGCGCGCCGTGCCCGCCGCGACGTTCACCTTGACGAGATCGAGCGCGGCCGACGCGGCTTCGGTGCTCGCATGCGAGGACTCGATCGCGCGCCGGATCTGGCCGAACAGGTCGAGCTGGTACGACAGGCCCACGCCCGCGCTGTAGCGGTAGGTGTCGGGCGGCACATAGTCCTTTTTCAGCATCGACAGGCCCGACGGGTGCCCGTAGCTCGGGCCGCCGTTGACGCTGATCGTCGGCTTCTCGCCGCCGGCGACTTCGGATTCGAGGGCCTGGACCCGCTCGAGGTTCGCCACCGCCTGGCGCAGGTCGGTGTTGCGCGCGAGCGCCTGCTCGACCAGTCCATCCAGCCGGGGATCCTGGAACAGACGCCACCAGTGCGGCGGCAGCGGCGCGGCGTCGAACGGGACCGAGGCTGTCGCCGTGCCCTTGGCTTCAGCGTCGGTCTTCGCGGTCTTCGCGCTCTCTGCGGCGCGTTGCTGTTCCAGGAAGTTCGCCGATGCGCGGGGCTTCAGCACGACAGCCTCGGCGGGCACCTGGTAGTCCGGACCTTTCGGCGTCGTGGAGCAGGCGGCGAGCGCCGCCGCCGCGATCACCGCCAACAGGGGCTTCATCGCGCTGCTCATGACTTCAACTCCGCCTTCATTGCCGCCGTGGTTGCGGTCGCCGAGGTCGCCGAGGTCGTCCTCAAGGGCGGCGGTCCCGGCATCACCTGCACGGTGACCGTCTGCCCGGCGACGAGCCGCTCGCCCGCCGGCAGCGGATCGAGCTTCACCCGCACCGGCACGCGCTGCGGCAGCCGCACCCAGTTGAAGGTCGGGTTCACGCTGGGCAGCAGGTTGGCGCTGGTGCTGCGGTCGCGGTCGGCGATGCCGGCGGACAGGCTCTCCACGCGGCCGGTCAGCGCGCGGCTCGCGCCCATCGGCTTGACCTCGACGGCGTCGCCGACGTGGATGCGGGGCAGCTTGGTCTCCTCGAAGTAGCCCTCGACGTAGAGCGAGCCCGCATCCACCAGCGCGAGCACCGGATGGCCGGCGCTCGCGTACGCGCCCTGGCGCAGGTCGAAGTTGGTGATCGTGCCGGCGGACGGCGCGCGGATCTCGGCGCGTGCCAGATTGAGCTTCGCGCTGTCGACGGCCACCTCGGCCTGTGCAACGGCGGCGCGCGCCTGCTCGGCGCGGCTGCGGGTCTGTTCGCTCGCTTCCTGGGAGACCAGCGTGCCGAGACCGCGGTTGCGGTCGGCTTCGCGCAGGGCCTGCGCGAGTGCGACCTTCTGCGCCGACAGCTGCGCCTGCGATTGCCGCAGCGCCAGCTCGAAGCGCGCGCGGTCGACCTCGAACAGCAGCGCGCCGGCGGCGACCTGCTGGTTGTCCTGCACTGGCACGGCGGTGACGAGGCCGGAGACGTCCGGCGCGATCTGCACGACGTTGGCGCGCACGCGGCCGTCACGGGTCCAGGGCTGGAGTTCGTAGCGGTCCCAGAGCTTGCCGGCCGCCCACAGGGCGCCGCCGACCACGGCCAGGGTGACGGCCATCGAGATCACGCGGCGATAGGGGAAGGAGGAAGTGTTCATGTCGTCGGGTCCGGACTTCCGGAGAGAGTCATTCGTTGATCGGTCGAAGGCGTTGTCGTTGTCATCCCGGCCCATGCAGCAGGCGAAGCGAGGCAACGCTCAAGCCCCACAACAGCAGCACGTAGACCGCGAGGTCGAACAGCGCCGGATGCCAGATCCAGCGGTACGCGCCGATCGCAGCCAGCAACCGCCGCACCGCGGACAGCGCCAGCAGCGCCAGCGCCGCGAGCGGCATCAGCCAGGGCAGGTAGAGCCCGAAGAAATCCACTGCGCCGGTCATGCCGGGTTCTCCTTGTTGGGATCGATGGGAGCGACCGCGTCGATGAGGTCGATCGGATCTGTCACGTCCGATGGCTCGATCGTCTCGGAAGGCTCGATCGCATCGGACCGATCCGCGTGATCGGGGGACTCGACGGCGCCGACGGGGAGCTGCGGCGCGGGCGCCTGCGGGAACAGGTTGCGACGCAGGCCCATGAGCGCGCTGGCGGCGGGGATCGCTTCCGCCGGCAGCGGCAACGCGGCGGGGTAGGCCCCGACGAGCGCTGCGAGTGCGGCGTCCAGCCGGTCCCGCACGATCGAGGGCGGCGCAGCGATCGCATCGGCGCGGCCGGCGATGCGCGCGCGCTGCCAATCGCCGATGGCGTCGAGCAGCGGTTGCAGCGGCAGCGTCGCTTCGGCGGGGAGGCGGCCGCGCGCGCCCTGGAGCGCGACCAGGTCGGCACCCACGCGCAGGTCGTGCAGCGCGTCGTCGGTGGGGACGCCCGGCACCGAGCCGCCCGCCTGCGCGACGCGCGGCGCCAGCAGCGAGATGCGGTCCAGCATGCGCAGCAGATAGGCCTGCGCGCGTCCGGCGGAACGCGGCAGGCGGGCGAGCTCGTCGAGCTCGCGCCAGGTCGCGCGCTGGATGCGCCGGGCGCTCCAGTCCGCGCCGACCGAACGCATCAGCCGCGTGACCCGCGCCGCGACGAACACGCCGGCCAACTGGCCCGACATCGAGTTCAGGAAACTCGTCAGGTCCGCCTGCGCGGTGTCGTGCATCACCAGCGTGCCGATGACGCCGAACAGGAAGGGCAGGGCGGCGCCGAAGGTCGACGGCCGGCCGACATAGGCGCCGACGATCAGGAACATCGGCGCGCAGACGGCCATCAGCGTCCACAGATCCTGCACCAGCGGCAGCAGCACCAGCACGTAGAGCGCGCCGAAGGGCATCGACAGCACGGTCCAGTGGAGGAAGCCGTTGATGGCCGGCACGGGATCGTCCATCGCCGCGAAGAAGCAGCAGAAGATCGCCGCCATCATCGCGGCGGCCGAGCCCATCGGCCAGCCGGTGAGGATCCAGAACGCGCAGCAGACCAGGATCGCGATCAGCGCGGCCGCGCCGGACCACAGCGCCATGCCCATGTCGCGGTGGAGCTTGGGGCCGCTCGGCGCCGCGGTGGGCCGCGAGCGCATGGCCTCGCCCGCGAGGCCGCGGTCGATGTCGGCGCGCAGGTGCATGCAATGCAGCCAGCCGTCGAGCAGTGTGCCCAGCCGCTCCGCCAGCGCGACGCGCAGCAGGCGCGCCCACGGATCGTCGGCGAGACGGGCCCGTGCGATCTCGCCGGTCAGCGCGGCAAGTTGCGCACGCAGTGCGGGGAGTCGCGTTTCAGCTTCGGCGGCCGGCAATACGAGCCATGGGCCGATGGCGTCGAGCATCGCGCTCACATCGTCGGGAAGACGGGTGTCGTCGGCATGCGCCTCCAAGGCCTGCAGCCGATCCTCCACGCCCGCCAGCAGCGGCGTCAGCGCGGCGACGCCGTCCTGCATCGCGTGCACGGCGTCGGCGGTCCAGCGCAGGTGGCTGGTGTCGAACGGGATGTGGATGGACAGCAGCCGCAGCTGCGTGATGTCGCCGGCGACGCGGCGGCGGTCCGCGCCGCCGTCCCGGCGACCGGCGATGTCGGTCAGCCAGGCGCGCGTGTCGCCGAGCGTGCGGTCCAGCAGCCCGAGCACGGAGCTCGACAGACTCTTCGGCAGCACCAGGCTGTGCACCAGCGTCGCGGCCAGCACGCCGAGGCCGATCTCCTCGAGGCGCGCGACGGCGGTATCGAAGATCGCCAGCGGCGTGTCCACCGACGGGAAGCCGATCAGCGCGGCGGTGTAGCCGGCCAGCATGAAGGCATAAGCGCGCGGCGTGCGGTCGCGCAGCGACAGGCACAGGCAGCCCGCCACCCACAGCGCGAGCGCCAGGCTCAGCAGCTCCGGCGCGTTGGCGAAGCGCGGCACCAGCAGCACCGCCGCCGCGCCGCCGATCAGCGTGCCGATGAAGCGGAACAGCCCCTTCGATCGCACCGCGCCGGCCAGCGGGTTCGCGACGACGTAGGCCGTCATCAGCGCCCAGAACGGCCGCGGCTGTCCGGCCCAGCTCGCCAGGAACACCGCCAGCATCGCGGCGGCGAAGGCCTTGAACGAGAAGAGCCACTCGGCGCCGGTGAAGCCGGGGCGCAACACGGCGGGCAGCGTCGGCAACCGCAGTGAGGGCATGCGCAGCGACGTCACGCGGCGCCCGGGGAAGGAGGGGGCAGGGAATTTCATGGCCGCTGTACTGCTCGAGGCGGCTTCACTTGCGCCGCGGCGGCACGACCGCCTTGGGCGCGCCCACGCGCTCGGACAGCGTGGCGAAGACGCGCAACGCGGCTTCGATGTCGGCGTCCGCGATGCCCTCGTAGAGCGCGTTGCGCAGGTCGCGCAGCGTGTCCTCGATCTGCTCGCAGGCCCCCGCGCCCAGGGCGGTCAGGTGCAGCGTCTTGGCGCGCCGGTCACCCGGATCCTCGTGACGTTCGATGAAGCCGCCGGTGATCAGCTGGTCCAGCGAACGCGTCAGCGAGGGCCCCTCGATGCCCAGCAGCGTCGCGAGCTCGCCCTGGCGCAGTCCGTCGCCGCTGCGGCCGATCATCACCAGGGGCCAGGCGAGCGCCTGCGACAGCCCTACGTGCGCCATGGCCAGGTTGGCCTTGGCCCGGTAGGCCCGCTCCAGCACGGGCAGCGTCATGCCGATCGACATCAGCGCCGTTTCGCGGGCGGTGCGCGTCAGGGCGCGGGGCGGCTTGGGATTCGAGGACGTCATGGCCACGATTCTAATTAGGTAGCTTGCTATCTAATTCAGTAGGGTCTTTTGATCGAGCGGTCATGTCCTGGCCAGGCTTGGGCAGGCGAGGGCCAAGGAAAACGGCCGATCTCTCGATCGGCCGTTGCTTTTTCGCGTCGCGGGCTGTCAAGCCCGTGTCGCGAGTTCGGGCGTCAGGCGCGCAGGGCGTCTGACGCCGAGGGGGTCAATCCTTGTCCTTCATCGTGAGCATGCGGTTGGTGCGCAGCGCCACCAGGGTCACGATCGCGCCCGACAGCAGGTAGGCGGTCACCGCCCACAGCCCGAACTTGGCCGACAGCCCCAGCGCCACCAGCGGGGCGAAGGCCGCGCCGATGATCCAGGCCAGGTCGGAAGTCAGCGCCGCGCCCGTGTAGCGGAAGTGGGGCAGGAAGTTGGACGTCACCGCGCCCGAGGACTGGCCGTAGGACAGCCCCAGCAGCACGAAGCCCACCAGGATGAAGATGTTCTGGCCCATGGTGCCGCTGTCCAGCAGGATGGGCGCGAAGAGGCTGAAGATGCCGATCGTCGTGGCCAGCATGCCCAGCGTGCTGCGCCGGCCGATGCGGTCCGCGATCAGCCCGGAGATGGGCATGGCCCCCGCCGCCAGCAGGGCGCCGATGATCTGCACGACCAGGAACTGGGTGACGTTCTGGTCACCGTACAGCATCACCCACGACAGCGGGAACACCGTGACGATGTGGAACAGCGCATAGCTGGCCAGCGCCGCGAACGCGCCGATGAACAGGTTGGCGCCCTGCTTCTCGAACAGCTCGTCGACATCGCAGGGATCCAGCTCATGCTCCTCGAGGTTCTTCTCGTACTCGTGCGTCACGACCAGGCGCAGCCGCGCGAACAGCGCCACCACGTTGATCGCGAACGCCGCGAAGAACGGGAAGCGCCAGCCCCAGCTGAGGAAGTCGATGGTCGCCAGGCTGCTCCACAGGTAGGCGTAGAGCGCCGCGGCGATCAGGAAGCCGATCGGCGCGCCGAGCTGCCCCAGCATCGCGTACCAGCCGCGCCGGCCCGCGGGGGCGTTCAGCGCCAGCAGCGAGGGCAGGCCGTCCCAGGAGCCGCCCAGGGCCAGGCCCTGACCGATCCGGCACAGCGCCAGCAGCCCGATGGCCGCCCCGCCCCAGGTGTTGAACCCGGGCAGGACCGCGATCGTGCAGGTCGAGACGCCCAGCAGGAACAGCGCCACCGTCAGCTTCACGCTGCGGCCGAAGCGCCGCTGGATCTCCATCCCGACCAGCGTGCCGATCGGCCGGACGACGAAGGCCAGCGCCAGCAGCGCGAAAGCGTACAGCGTCCCCTCCAGCCGCTCCATGTGCGGGAAGAAGATCGACGGGAACACCAGGACCGAGGCGATGCCGTAGACGAAGAAGTCGAAGTACTCCGACGCCCGCCCGATGACCACGCCCACCGCGATGTCGCCCGGGGCGACCGCGTCCTGTTCCTCTTTCGTCGCCACCCCGTTGCCTCGCGGCAGCGGCTGGCCCACGGTCGCCAGGTGTTGCCCGGCTGTCGGAAGGGTGCTGCTGTTCATACGTCTCCTACCTGGGACAAAATGTCCAATAGTTAGCTTTGGTCAATCGGGCAAAATCTGCGCCCGGCGTGCAACGGTCGACAAGTGTCGTTTTCCCCTTTATCGCTTTCCCTTCGGAAGAAACCCCACCAGGCTTCGGACGACGGGATCCGTACCGCAAGGCGCGGCGAGGAGGGGGTTCCGCGTGAACTACGCCTGATGGTCTGCTGAGTCCCATGTACCTCAAAGCATCTGCAAAAACAAGTCTCGCCGGCCCCATCCGGTCACTGGCCCGTCTCGGGCTGCTGGCCCTGGCGCTGCCCCTCACCGCCTGCAACATGGTCGTGATGAAACCTTCGGGCGACATCGCGAACCAGCAGGCGCAGCTCATCGTCGCATCGACGCTGCTGATGCTGCTGATCATCGTCCCGGTGATCATCCTCACGCTGGTCTTCGCCTTCCGCTACCGCGCGTCCAACACCCAGGCGACCTACTCGCCGGAGTGGGACCACTCCACGCGGCTCGAACTGATCATCTGGGGCGCGCCGCTGCTGATCATCATCGCGCTGGGCGCGATGACCTGGATCAGCACCCACAAGCTGGATCCCTTCCGCCCGCTCGAGCGGCTGGACGCGCAGCGTGCCATCCCCGCCGGGGTCGAGCCGCTGAACGTCGAGGTCGTGGCGCTGGACTGGAAGTGGCTGTTCATCTATCCGGACCAGGGCGTGGCGACCGTCAACGAACTGGTCGCGCCGGTGGATCGTCCGATCCACTTCAAGATCAGCTCGTCGACCGTGATGAACGCGTTCTACGTGCCCGCCATGGCCGGCATGATCTACGCGATGCCCGGCATGCAGAGCCAGCTCCACGCCGTGATCAACAAGCCCGGCGTGTACGACGGTTTCTCGTCGAACTTCAGCGGCGACGGCTTCTCGCACATGCGCTTCAAGTTCCACGGCCTGAGCAACGACGAGTTCGCCGCCTGGGTCGAGCGCAACAAGGCCGACGGCGTCGCGCTGACCAAGGAGCTGTACCTGGACCTCGAGAAGCCGACCGAGCGTCAGCCGGTGCGCCGCTTCTCCAGCGTCGCGCCCGGCCTGTTCGACGCGGTCGTCAATCGCTGCGTCGACGGTTCCAAGATGTGCATGGGCCAGATGATGGCCATCGACGCGGCCGGCGGCGGCGGCAAGGGCGCCATCGACGGCCTGGCCAGCAAGCCCTGGAGCAACGAGCAGAAGCGGATCTTCGTGGCCGCGCTGTGCACGCCTGACAACGCGGGGCAGTACGCCTCGCAATGGCAGGCCTCGGCCACCCGTAACTGATCGGCTTCCCGGCGCGTTTGCTCTGACCAGCAGCGCCGGGATCGAAAGCACAACAGAGATCCAAGATGATTGACGCTCAAAAGCTCATCTTCGGGCGCCTCAGCCTAGAGGCGCTTCCGCTGCACGAGCCGATCCTGATCGGCACCTTCGCGATGGTCGCCCTGGGCGGCCTCGTGGTCCTCGCGCTGATGACCAAGTTCCGCCTGTGGGGCCCCTTCTGGCGCGACTGGGTGACCAGCATCGACCACAAGAAGATCGGCATCATGTACATCGTGCTGGGCCTGGTCATGCTGCTGCGCGGCTTCGCCGACGCGCTCATGATGCGCGCGCAGCAGGCCATCGCCTTCGGCGACCAGCTGGGCTTCCTGCCCCCGCACCACTACGACCAGGTCTTCACCGCCCACGGCGTGATCATGATCTTCTTCGTGGCGATGCCGCTGATCACGGGCTTCATGAACTACGTCGTGCCGCTGCAGATCGGCGCGCGCGACGTGGCCTTCCCGTTCCTGAACAACTTCAGCTTCTGGATGACCACCGGCGGCGCCGTGCTGTGCATGGCCTCGCTGTTCGTCGGCGAATTCGCGCGCACCGGCTGGCTGGCCTATCCGCCGCTGTCGGGACTGCTGGCCAGTCCGGGCGTGGGGGTGGACTACTACATCTGGTCGCTGCAGGTGGCGGGTGTCGGCACCACGCTCTCGGGCATCAACCTGATCGCGACCATCATCAAGATGCGCGCGCCGGGCATGACCATGATGAAGATGCCGGTCTTCACCTGGACCTCGCTGTGCTCCAACATCCTGATCGTGGCCTCGTTCCCGATCCTGACCGCGGCTCTGGCGCTGCTGTCGCTGGACCGTTACGCCGGCACCAACTTCTTCACGACCGATCTTGGCGGCAACGCCATGATGTACATCAACCTGATCTGGATCTGGGGCCACCCCGAGGTCTACATCCTGGTGCTGCCGGCCTTCGGCATCTTCTCCGAGGTGGTCTCCACCTTCAGCCAGAAGAAGCTGTTCGGCTACGCGTCCATGGTCTACGCGACCGTCGTGATCACCATCCTGTCCTACCTCGTGTGGCTGCACCACTTCTTCACGATGGGATCGGGGGCCAGCGTCAACTCGTTCTTCGGCATCACGACGATGATCATCTCGATCCCGACGGGCGCGAAGATCTTCAACTGGCTGTTCACGATGTACCGCGGCCGCATCAAGTTCGAGGTCCCGATGTACTGGACCGTCGGCTTCATGGTCACCTTCGTGATCGGTGGCATGACGGGCGTGCTGCTGGCGGTGCCGCCGGCCGACTTCGTGCTGCACAACTCGCTGTTCCTGATCGCCCACTTCCACAACGTGATCATCGGCGGCGTGCTGTTCGGCCTGCTGGCGGGCATCTCGTTCTGGTTCCCCAAGGCCTTCGGCTACAAGCTGGATCCGTTCTGGGGCAAGTGCTCGTTCTGGTTCTGGCAGATCGGCTTCTTCGTGGCCTTCACGCCGCTGTACGTCCTGGGCCTGATGGGCGTGACGCGCCGCATGAGCCACTTCGACGATCCGTCGTTCCAGATCTGGTTCCAGATCGCCGCCTTCGGCGCGCTGCTGATCGCAGCGGGCATCGGCAGCTTCCTGATCCAGCTGGTGGTGAGCTACTTCAAGCGCGACCAGCTGCGCGACTTCGACGGCGATCCGTGGCAGGGCCGCACGCTGGAGTGGTCGACCTCGTCGCCACCGCCGCAGTACAACTTCGCGTTCACGCCGGTGGTCCACGACCATGACGCGTGGCACGACATGAAGACCCGCGGCCATCAGCGCCCGGTCGACGGCTTCAAGGAGATCCACATGCCGAAGAACACCGGCGCCGGCGTGATCCTGGCCGGCCTGTCGACGCTGTTCGGCTTCGCCCTGATCTGGCACATGTGGCTGGTGGCGGGTGTCGCCTTCGCGGTCACGGTGATCGCGGCGATCGTCCACACCTTCAACTACAAGCGCGACTACTACATCCCCGCGGATGAAGTGGCCCGCACGGAAGAAGCCCGCACCAAGGTGCTGGCCGCCCAGGCCTGATTCCGCAGCGAGCGAACTCCAAATGCAAGCAACGACCCTGACGAACAACACCGGCGCGCCGGTGTTCTACGACAACGGCGACCATCACCCGCAGCACGGCACGCTGCTCGGGTTCTGGATCTACCTGATGAGCGACTGCCTCATCTTCGCGGTGCTGTTCGCGACGTATGCGGTGCTGGGCCGCAGCTACGCGGCCGGCCCGTCGGGCGCCGACCTCTTCGACCTGCCGCTGGTGGCGCTGAACACCGGTTTCCTGCTGCTCTCTTCGATCACCTATGGCTTCGCCATGATCAAGATGCTGGGCAACAAGAAGACCGGCACGCTGGCCTGGCTGGCGGTCACCGGCGTGCTCGGCCTGTGCTTCCTGGCGGTGGAACTCTATGAGTTCGCGCACCTGATCCACGAAGGCGCGGGTCCGCAGCGCAGCGCGTTCCTGTCCTCGTTCTTCACGCTGGTCGGCACGCACGGCCTGCACGTCACCTTCGGCTGCATCTGGCTGGTCACGCTGATGATCCAGGTCTCCAAGCTGGGTCTGACCAAGGAAAACAAGCGCCGCCTGATCTGCCTGTCGATGTTCTGGCACTTCCTGGACGTGATCTGGATCGGTGTCTTCACCTTCGTTTATCTGATGGGAGTGCTGCCGTGAGCAACAACCACCAACACGACCACGGCCACGGTCATGACGACCATGGGCACGATGACCACGAGGACGTCGGCTACCACGCCACCGTCAAGGGCTACCTGATCGGCTTCCTGCTGTCGCTGATCCTGACGGCGATCCCGTTCTTCCTGGTGATGACGAAGTCGATCTCGTCGTCGGCGGCGATGGGCATCGTGCTGCTGGGCTTCGCGGCCGTGCAGATCGTGGTCCACATGGTCTATTTCCTGCACATGAACTCGAAGGTCGAGGGCGGCTGGTCGATGCTGTCGCTGATCTTCACGATCGCCGTCGTGGTGATCATGCTGGCCGGCTCGATCTGGGTGATGTTCCATCTGAACAGCAACATGATGCCGGTCCACGACATGCGCAACATGCCCTGATGACCGCGTTCCTCACGGAACCGCAGCGGCCGCGCCGCGGCATCGCCTTCTGGGCGTTGCTGCTGGGCGCGGCCCTTTCGTTTGCGGTGTTCATTTCCCTCGGCGTCTGGCAGGTGCAACGGCTGGCGTGGAAGGAAGACCTGATCGCCCGGCTGGACAAGCGGCTGGCGGCGGCGCCCGAGCGCGCGCCCGGCGCGGACCGCTGGGACGCGATCACGAAGGACGGCGACGAGTACCGCAAGGTCGCGCTCACCGGCACCTTCGACCACTCGCGCGAGACGCTGGTCGGCGCGAGCACCGAGCTCGGCACCGGCTATTGGGTGCTGACGCCGCTGCGCACGGAGCGCGGCGACTGGGTGCTGGTCAATCGCGGCTTCGTGCCGCCGGAGTTCAAGACGCGTGCGTCGCGCACGGCGTCGGAGACGCAGGGCGAGGACCGTGTCATCGGCCTGCTGCGGCTCACCGAGCCCGACGGCAGCCTGCTGCGCAAGAACGAGCCGGCGCAGGACCGCTGGTACTCGCGCGACGTCGCTGCGATCGCCAAGGCGAGGAAGGTGGTCGAAGGGCCGGTGGCGCCGTACTTCGTCGACGCCGCCGCGGCGGACGACCAGACGCAATGGCCGCGCGGCGGGTTGACGGTGGTGCGCTTCAACAACCACCATCTGCAGTACGCGCTGACGTGGTTCGCGATGGCGGCGATGCTCGCCGGCGTGGGGATCTGGCTGTGGCGCTTGGAGCGCCGCAGATCCCCGACCGATGGCGACGACAGCCGGCCTTGGCGAGGTGTCGACGCTGATGGTGACGACGGACTGGATGCTGGCTCCGAAGCCGGCCCGGACGTGCGGGACTGAGGCGCCGACCATGCCCTTGAGCCGTCCCGATCCGGACGACGACCACCCCGACGACAGCCGTTACCTGGACGGCGCGGCGGGCGCGCTGGGCATCGAGGACTCCTCGGGCGAAGGCGCGCTGCAGGCCGGCCGCAACAACCTGCAGCAGCTGGTGCAGCTGCGCTGGCTGGCGGCGGCGGGGCAGTTCGGCACGGTGCTGTCGGTGCACTTCGCGCTGCACATCCGGCTGCCGATGCCGGAGATGCTGACGCTGCTGGCGATCCTGGTGCTGTTCAACGTGGCCTGCTGGCTGCGCACCCGCTGGGTGCCCAGCGTGCGTAACGCCGAGCTCTTCGCCGGCCTGCTCGTCGACATCGCGGTGCTGAGCGGCCAGCTGTACTACAGCGGCGGTGTCACCAACCCCTTCATCTTCCTGTTCCTGCTGCAGATCGCGGTGGGCGCGGTGCTGCTGCCCTCGCGCTACATCTGGTTCACGGTGGCGGTGACGGGCGGCTGCTTCGTGGCGCTGACGCAGTGGCACCTGCCGCTGCTGGTGCCGGACATGGAAGGGCTGGCGCTGCCGACGCACTACATCGGCGGTCTGCTGATCTGCTTCGCGATCAACGCGGCGCTGCTGGTGATCTTCATCCAGCGCATCGGGCGCAACCTGCGCCAGCGCGACGCGCGGCTGGCCGACCTGCGCCAGCGCGCGGCCGAGGAGGAGCACATCGTCCGCATGGGCCTGCTCGCCTCGGGCGCGGCGCACGAGCTCGGCACGCCGCTGGCGACGCTGTCGGTGATCCTGGGCGACTGGTCGCGGATGGCGCCGTTCGCCGGCGATCCGGAGCTGCGCGAGGAGATCGAGGAGATGCAGATCCAGCTGCGCCGCTGCAAGGCGATCGTCAGCGGGATCCTGATGTCGGCGGGCGAGCTGCGCGGCGAGGCGCCGACGGTGACGACGCTGCAGGCCTTCCTCGACGAGCTGGCCGAGCACTGGCGCGCGACGCGCCCGCACCACGGCCTGGAGTACCTGCCGGCGTCGGATCTGCCGAAGGTGCGGATCGTGTCGGACGTCGGGCTCAAGCAGATGATCGACAACGTGCTGGACAACGCGCTCGAGGCCGCGCCGGGCCTCCCGGTGACGTTGCGCGCGCTGGCCGAGGAGGGCGAGCTGGTGCTGCGCGTCAGCGACCGCGGGACCGGCTTCCTGCCCGAGATGCTGGAGCGCTTCGGCAAGCCCTATCAATCGAGCAAGGGCCGGGCGGGCGGCGGGCTGGGGCTGTTCCTCGCGCTGAACGTCGTGCGCTCGCTGGGTGGGCGGCTGCAGGCGCGCAACCGGTCGTCCGAGGAGGGCGGCGGCGCCGAGGTGGAGATCCGGATGCCCCTGTCCGCACTGGCGCCCCTGGGACTGCCTGACAATGCCGCCCATGACCACGGATGACCTCGCCGCGGATACCGACCGCCTGCTGCTGATCGTCGAGGACGACGATGCGTTCGCGCGCACGCTGTCGCGCTCGTTCGAGCGCCGCGGCTACCAGGTGCTGCGCGCGACGACCGTGGAGCAGGTGCAGAAGCTGCTGGCCGACCGCGGGCCGGAGGAGGCGCCGGAGTACGCGGTCGTCGACCTGAAGCTGGCGGGCGGCGGCTCGGGCCTGGCCTGCGTGCAGACGCTGCACGAGCACGACCAGGAGATGGTGATCGTCGTGCTCACCGGCTACGCGAGCATCGCGACGGCGGTGGAGGCGATCAAGCTCGGCGCGCGTCACTACCTCGCGAAGCCGGCGAACACCGACGACATCGAGGCCGCGTTCTCGCGCGCCCAGGGCGATGCGGACGTCGAAGTCACCGATCGCGCGACCACGTCCATCAAGACGCTGGAATGGGAACACATCCACGAGACGCTGGCGGCGACCGACTTCAACATCTCCGAGACCGCGCGGCGGTTGGGCATGCACCGGCGCACGCTGGCACGCAAGCTGGAGAAGCAGCGGGTGAAATAGGACGAGCGGTTCGTCCCTGCGGATTCTCAGGGCGCCGTGGCGGGCATCTCGTCCCAGGTGCGTCCTTCGAGCACGCGACCGTTGGCCGACTTGGCACGCCGTTTCCCATCGGCGCCCCAGCCACCCCATTGCTTGAAGAAGAAGGCGACCCCCTGGGCCTCGCACTGTTGCTGCACGGCCAGCGCCCATGCCTTTTTCATCGGCCTGGCTTTCGGCCCCGACTCGCCGCCGACGATCACCCAATGCATATCGCTCAGGTCTATCGGACCGAGGTCCTCGAGCAGCGGTTCCACCGAAAGGAACCGAATCGACGCCGGCACCTTCCGGAGTTGATCGATGCGCGGCAGACCATATTTCCGATCCTCCACGGAGACGCCGATCCACGCATTGCGCGGCACCGGATGCGCTGCGAAGAAGGCGGCCAGACGGTCGGCGCGCTTGGTGAGGATCTGGTAGGTGTGCTGCGGCGTCCGGGCGATGACGTCGAAAACCTGGGTGATGAACTTATCCGGGATCTCGTCGTGGAAGAGGTCGGACATCGAGTTCACGAAATACACCGTCGGTTTCTTTCGACCGAGAGGGTCGTCGAGTCGATCGGGGAGCAGCGTGAGTTCGAAGCCGTTGGCGTAGCCCGGTGCGCGCATGGCCTGCAGGCGTCGCGCCATCACTTCGGCGTAGCAGTGCTTGCATCCGGGGAGATCTTGGTGCATCCGACCGTCGGATTCCAGGTGCGCTCGGTCCATTCGATGCGGCTGACAGTGGTCATGAAGCAGTCCAGGCGATTGATCAGAAGGGTAGCGACAGGTTGGGACTCTTTGCGACGTCGTTCCAGATCCGTTCCGGGAACGGATTCCTGCTGAAGAAGACCAGGCGATAAATCGCTCGGCCTTCGGATTCGATCAGCGGCATCACATCGCTGATCGTCATGCCGAGTCCACGAATCTTCCCGCACCAGTAGTCGAAGAACCAGTCCTTGAGGCTCGCTTTCGACAAACCGTTCGGCATGTTGAGGCGCCAATCGGGCGCGGCCTCAGCGAACCGATCACGCTTGGGATCAAGTTCCATGTCGACATTGCGTGTCAGATCCATGAGGCTGAAGTGCACGGCGAAGTCCACGCACTTCAAGCGGCTCAGTTGCTCGATGAGCGAAAAGGACAGGTATTGCAGGTTGTAGGGATCCAGGTAGGCCAGGCAAAGCGCTCCGCGAGGAACCTGGCGAACCATGAGAGGCACAGTCTCGGCCGCCGGACCCACGAAGCGTCGTGCGGGTGCGCCCAGGGCGCGAAGACGGTGCTCGCAGGCCTCGGCCCGATCGGCGTCGAGATCGCCCACGAAGACGTGCGTGAAAGGACACCCCGAGGCGACGGACTGCCGCCATGCCACGATCGCGCCGCCGTCGCGAGTGTCCTCCTCCCCTTTATCTGAACGCGGCCGGGGCCGCAGAACGGGTCGATCAGGACACGACGCGGGAACTTCGTCTGGGCCTTGCGCGTGCCGTCGATGTATTTCGCCAGGCAGGTGTGCTTGATTTCGGGAACCCACCATCCCACTCCCTCGTCGGCGGGCCCGCGTTCAACGGGCATTCTTGGGCAGGGGTCAGGGTGGCGGGGCAGGATGAAGGAGGTACGTTTGTTCATCCCGCCATGTTCTGCAGGGGGTTCTCCGAGAACAAACCCAAAGCATTGCTGATGAGCCTCTTTCATCCACACTTCTAAGGAAGAGCGATGACTGCAATGGAGGTCTGAGTCGCGATCAGCTCGCTGATGTCAGAGCCGGAAACGACAGAAGGGGCCGCGAGGCCCCTTCGTCGTGATGAGCGTGCAACGCCCGCTTGAGCAGCGCTCAGTTCGTCCGCGTCGCCGCCGGCGCGCGCATCACGCGCGACTTGCCGCCGGTGGTGACGATGATCACCGGCTCGCCGGAGGCGAAGTTCTCGTTGCCTTGCGCCTGGACGATCGCGCGGCGTTCGCCGTTGCGCAGCTGCAGCAGGATCTCGACGGCCTGTTCCTTCGTCGTGCTGCGTTCCACCGCGTTGCCCAGCGCCGCGCCGGCCACCGCGCCCAGCACGCCGACGATCACGCCCTCGCGGCTGCCGCCCACGCTGCCGCCGGCCACGCCGCCCGCCACCGCACCCGCGACGGCACCGACGCCGCTCTGCGAGCCGTCCACCGTCACCGGACGCCAGGACAGCACCGTCGCGTCCTGCACCTGCGACAGGCGCTGCGCGTCGCCGCGCTGGATCACGTCGGGATTCGTCGTCGTGCAGGCGGCCAGGGCCACCACCATCGTGGCAATCAGCAGCTTCTTCATCTCAGTTCTCCAAGTCGATGCCCGGCCAACGAACAATCGGGTGTTCCCGTTGACCAGGCAACAAGTCTTTACCTCGCCGCCATCGGGCCTGCCGCCCGTGAAGGCCGCGTGGAGAGACTCTACAGCAGCCGGCTTTGGAGGCTCTTAAGCGGAGCGGACGACTGCACCGCCGACACGGGCAAATCCGTCGCCCGGCGGTTCACGCGCTCCGGGCGGCCTTGACTTCAGCGAGCGTCGCAAAGCGCTGCCGTGCCTGCGCAATCTCTTCCCGATGGCGCTCGGCCCATTGCCACACGCCACACAGCGCGCGGCTCAGTTCGCGGCCCAGCGGCGTCAGCTCGTACTCCACGCGGGGCGGCACTTCCGCATGCACGGTGCGCGTGAGCAGGCCGTCCTCCTCCATGCCGCGCAGCACCTGCGTGAGCACCTTCTGACTCACCGCCCCGACGCGTTGCCGGACCTCGGTGAAGCGCAGCCGACCGTGCTCCGTCAGCACCTCCAGCGCGATCAGCGACCACTTGTCCGCGACCCTGCCGATGATGTCGCGGACCACGCCTTCGACTTCGGGATCCAGCGGCTCGCCGCTGTGGGGATGGACGAAGTGATGCGGGGGCGCGGTGCGGGAGGTGGGGGTGGTCATGATTGGTCCAAAGGTTACCGGCAGGTAATCAGGCGCCCGAAAAGTGCGTACTTCACAGGTGCTTCACGGGCCCCTAGGCTCGCGCATTCCCCTTGCCGAAGGACCCGTCCGATGAGTGATTCCTCCCCATCCACGACCCTCGATCGCCGAGCGTTCATGGTAACCACCGCGAGCGTCGCGGGTCCAGCGCTGACCGCCGGATGCGCCTCGCCCGGCCTCGCCACGCCGCCATCCGCGAGCGCGCCGCGCTGCGAGGTCGTCGTCAACGGCCGGCCCCACGCGCTGCGGATCGAGGCGCGTGCCTCGCTGCTCGACGTGTTGCGCGAAGACCTGCAACTGACCGGCACCAAGAAGGGCTGCGACCACGGCCAGTGCGGCGCCTGCACCGTGCATGTCGACGGCCGCCGCGTGGCGTCCTGCCTGACGCTCGCGGCGAAGTGCGACGGCCGAGAGGTCCGCACGATCGAGGGCCTGGAGCGCGCCGACGGCGCCCTGCACGTGATGCAGCAGGCCTTCATCGATCATGACGCGCTGCAATGCGGGTACTGCACGCCCGGCCAGATCATGGCCGCGATCGCCTGCGTGCGCGAAGGCCACGCGCAGACCGACGACCAGATCCGCGAGTACATGAGCGGCAACCTCTGTCGATGCGGCGCCTACGTCGCCATCCTCGAGGCGGTGCGCGACGGCGCCCGCCGGATGAAGGGAGGCGAGCATGCGTGACTTCAGCTACGGCAGCCCGGACAGCGCGAACGCCGTCCTGGCGCGACGCGCGGCGGACGAGGCGCCCGGCCTGCGCTATCTCGGCGGCGGCACGACGCTTTTCGACCTGATGAAGCTGAATGTCGAGGCGCCGACCGCGCTCATCGATGTGACGCGCTGCCAGGACCTCCGCACGATCGAGCTGGGCCGCACCGAATGGCGCTTCGGCGCCGGCATGACGATGGGCGAGGTCGCCGACCACGAGCGTGTGCGCAGCGAATTCCCCGCGCTCAGCGAGTCGCTGTGGAAGGCCGCGTCCCAGCAGATCCGCAACATGGCGACGCTGGGCGGCAACCTGCTGCAGCGCACCCGCTGCGCCTACTTCCGAGGCACGCCCGCCTATCCCTGCAACAAGCGCGAGCCCGGCACCGGCTGCTCGGCGCTGGAGGGCGCGAACCGCGGCCACGCGCTGTTCGGCGGCAGCAGCCACTGCATCGCCACCTATCCCGGCGACCTCGCCATCACGCTGGCGGCCTTCGATGCGGTGGTCGACCTGCGCAGCCCGCGCGGTGCGCGCAGCGTGCCCTTGCTCGAGCTGCACCGCGAGCCCGGCGACACGCCGCACATCGAGACGCAGCTGGCACCGGACGAACTGATCGTCGCCCTCCGCATTCCGCGCTCCCCGGCGATGAAGGCCTCGGTCTATCACAAGGTGCGCGATCGCGAGTCCTACGCCTTCGCGCTGGTGTCCGCCGCCGTCGGGCTGCAGATGACGGCGGGGCAGGTCATCGACGTGCGCATCGGGCTGGGCGGCGTCGCCACGCGGCCCTGGCGTGCCGTCGCGGCGGAGCGCCACCTGCGCGGCCGCGCGCTGACCCGCGAGTCCGCGCGTCAGGCCGCCGAGCTGGTCTTCGCCGACGCGCGGCCGCTGCCGCACAACCGCTTCAAGGTCGCGCTCGGGATCGACACGCTCACCGACGCGCTGATGCAATCGAAGGAAAGGCTCTGACATGGCGACGTCCTCCCCAGCTTCCCCCAGCCGCCGCGACGGGCCCGAGCGCGTCGACGCGCGCGACAAGGTGCGCGGCGCGACCCGCTACGCGGCCGACCACGTCCCCGCCGGCGTGCTGCATGCGGCGCTGGTGCCGGCGCCCGTCGGCCGCGGCCGCATCGAGGCGATCGACACCGCGGCGGCGGAGCGTGTGCCGGGCGTGCGCCTCGTGCTCACGCACGCCAACATCGGACCGTTGCAGGGCGCCGGTTTCCTGATGGGCGGCGGCTTCGGCTTCCAGAGCCTGCAGCCCCTGTCGGGCGCGGACATCGCCTACCGCGGCCAGTACATCGCGCTGGTCGTGGCGGAGTCGCTCGAGGCCGCCCGCGAAGGCGCGCAGCGCGTCTCCGCGCGGATCACGCCGGCGACCGTCGCCGCGACGCCGGACTCGCCCGGCGCCCAGACGATCGGGCAGCCCGCGGCGCTGCCGCTCCCGTTCCTCGCCGACAAGCGGGTCGGCGACGCGGATGCGGTTGTCGCGCAGGCGCCGGTGCGGATCGACGTCACGGCGCAGATGCCGCCGCAGCATCAGAACCCGATGGAGCTGATCGCCACGCTGGCCCTCTGGGACGGCGATCAACTGACCGTCCATGAACCGACGCAGAACGCCGAGTCCCTGCGCCACGGCCTGGCGCGCCAGCTCGGCCTGCCGCCGTCCGCCGTGCGCGTGATGTCACCGACGATCGGCGGCGGCTTCGGGCAGAAGAACTCGCTGCAATCGCAGACGGTGCTGGTCGCCATCGCCGCGCGGCGGCTGGGGCGGCCGGTGAAGCTGGTCGTGCCGCGCGCGCTGCTCTTCCACAACACCTCCTTCCGGCCGCGCAGCGTGCAGCGCGTGCGCCTGGGCGCCGATCGCCAGGGCCGCGTGCTGGCGGCGATCCACGAGACCGACCAGCAGACCTCGCGCCACGACTTCTTCCCGTCGACCGGCAGCGACACCACCGCGCGGCTCTACGACATCAAGCACTTCCGCAGCGCCGACCGGCTGATCCGCACCGATGTCCAGACCCCGGGCTTCATGCGCGGCCCGCACGAACATCCGTCGGTCTTCGCGTTCGAGCTCGCCATGGATGAACTGGCGACCGCCACCGGCATCGATCCGGTCGCGCTGCGGCTGTTGAACGACGGTACCGCCGATCCGCTGACCGGCAAGCCGTATTCGTCGCGCCATGTGGGCGCCTGCCTGCGGCGCGGTGCCGACCTGATCGGCTGGAAGCGGCGCAGCGCAGCGCCGCGGTCGATGACCTTGCCCGACGGCACGCTGGTGGGGCTGGGCATGGCGATCGGCGCCTACAAGGCGGCCTCCGCGCCGGCCCGGGCGCATGTCCGGCTCGAGTCCTCGGGCCGCCTGCAGGTGTCGGTGGGCGGTCATGAGATGGGGCAGGGCATGCGTACCGCGATCGCCACGAGCGTCGCGCGCCTCACGGGCGCGCCGGTCGCCGCCATCGAGATCCGCATCGGCGACACGCAGGTCGCGCCGCAGCACGTCACGGCGGGCTCGTGGGGCACGGCGACGGCGCTGCCGGCCGTCGAGGAGGCGTGCCGCCGCCTGATGGAGGACCTGCGCGCCAAGGCCGGCGCGAACGGCGCCGGCAGCCTGCTCGACCTGCTGAAGGCCAGTGGACAGGAGGTCGCCGAAGCCCGCAGCCAGACGCGCGCGCCGGGACAGCCCGAACAGGTCTTCGGTCGCCTGGACGGCGGCCTGCCCGCCGCGGCGGGGCCGGTGTATCCGGACTTCGTCGCGTTCAGCTACGCCGCCCATTTCATCGAGGTCCACGTCGAGCCGACCACGCGCCGCATCCGTGTCGCGCGATGCGCCAGCGTCATCGATTGCGGCCGCGTCATCAGCCGTCGCACCGCGCGCAGCCAGGTCGAAGGCGGCGTGGTCTGGGGCATCGGCGCCTCGCTGCGCGAGATCAGCGAGGTGGACCCGCGCCACGGCGGTTTCCTCAACGCGGACCTGGCGGAGTACGTGATCCCGGTCGCGGCGGACATCGGCCGCATCGACGTCGACTTCATCGACGAGCCTGATCCCAAGCTCAATGCGCAGGGCGTGAAGGGGCTGGGCGAGGTCGTGATGGTGGGCGTCGCCGCGGCGGTCGCGAACGCGGTGTTCCATGCGACGGGGACGCGGGTGCGGCACCTGCCGATCCGCGTCGAGGATCTCTACGAGGCGTAGAGCCGCGACGACTTGGGCACGCTCGCCAGCAGGAACTCCATCTGGTCCGCCACGATGCGGCGGCCGCGCAGGATCATGTCCTCGTGCAGGCTGGGCACGTAGGGCAGGTAGAGCAGCGCCATGTGCGCCTCTTCCGGCGTGCGGCTGCCCTTGCGGCCATTGCAGGCGCGGCAGGCGGTGATGCAGTTCATCCACGTGTCCCGGCCGTTGCGCGACACCGGCTGGATGTGCTCCCGCGTCAGCAGGTCGGCATGCAGCACGTGCCCGCAGTAGGCGCAGACATGGCGGTCCCGTGCGAAGAGCTTGAAGTTGGACAGCGCCGGCGCCTGGCGCCAGGCGCGGCTCGGCACCGCGCCGCGGACCGCGACGATCGGGTGCAGCTCGATGCGCGATTGCAGCCCGGTCAGCCGCTGGTATCCGCCGCGCAGGACGTGGAAGGGGGCGCCCAGCGTCCACGCGATCGCGTCGCTGGCATAGAGCACCGCTGCTTCCTTCGACGAGATCCAGGCCTGCGGGCGGCCCGAGATGTCCAGCTGGAGAACGTCCACGGTCGTTGACCTCCTGCGACAGAGAGTAATCCAGTCGGAGGGGGCAACTCAAGTGCCAGACGCGCACGGTGGTGCCGCCGAGACGTCATTTCAGCTGTTCGCCGAACTTAGGCGCCCGATCAGCGAGGTTCAAGTCGGGAAATGACCAGCACGGGCTGACTCTTTCGGGTCAGGCCTCCCGGTCGCGCGGCCGTCACGGGCTCAGGACGCCAATTTCCCCAGCGCGCGGAGTTCCGCGACCGCCACCAGCCCGCCGGCGGACAGCGCGTCGTCCGGCAACCGGGCCTGCCCCAGCCGGGTGTCCGGCGCGAGCGCCGCCAAGCGCTCCTGCATCGGGGGCGCGTCGTCGCTGTCGATCTGGACGACGCAGAGTTGCGCATCGCCCGGCGCGCCGCTCCAGCCGATCAGGTCGGCGCCGTCGAGCGCGACGATCAGCTGCGCCGCCAGCGGCGGCAGCGACGCGGCCGGTCCCGCGATCACATGCACGACGACCTCCGAACCGTCCCGCATCGCGAGCTTCACCGTCTGGTCCAGCCGCTCCCGCAGCGCCGCCGGGGAGAGCGGCTCCGGCGCGGGCACCTCCGCCTGGCCGATCAGCTGGCGCAGCATCACGTCGAGTTCCTCGGCCTTGTCGAAGAAGCCGTTCGCACCGGCCGCCAGCACCGCCGCGCGGTACGCGTCGGTCTGGTGCGACAGCACGTGCACCTGTCCCGCATAGCCCTGCTTGCGCAGCGCCTTCAGCACCGTCAGGCCGGAGCCGCCCTGCGCGAGCGACAGGTCCAGCAGCACGGCGTCCGGCCGCAGATGGCCGATCAGGGTGAGGGCGGTGGTCTCATCGGCGGCCTCGCCGACCACGCGCAGCCCGGGCACGGTGTCCAGCCGCTGCAGCAGCTGGCGGCGGATGGTCAACGAGTCCTCGACGAGGACGATGGTCATGGGAATCGCAGTCGCTTGCATCGTGATGTCGTGTCTCCCTCGTCACACGTCCCGTTCGTGGTCATTCGTCCAGCGGATCGAGGTCGCCCCAGCTCGTGCGGCTGATCGCGCGTTTGACCTCGTCCATGAAGTGTCCTTGAGGATTCGACGGCGCGCGTGCGCCAGGCGTTCCAGGCGCGCCCGGCGCGGGCGCCGGTGACGCACCGTCGACCCCGGGTTCCCGCGTCGCGCGCTGCACGTGGCGGTTCAGCAGCTCGCGGTCGCGCGTCGTCAGCTGCGAGGCCGCGACGACGATCACCGGGATCGCCGCCGTCAGCGGATCGCGCTGCAAGGCCTCGACGACGCCGATGCCGTCGACCTCCGTCATCAGCAGGTCCAGCACGATCAGGTCGGGCACGTGGCGCCGCGCCAGGTCGATGCCTTCCTTGCCGCCGGTCGCGCGCAGCACCGAGAAGCCGGGCTGCGACAGGTGCGCGCTGAGCGACTGCAGGTCGCCCGGCGCATCGCTGATCGCCAGCACCAGGAACTTGCGCGTGGCCGTCGGCTTGAAGCCGAGCATCTCCAGCTCCTTGCTCAGGGCCTTGCGCGAGACCGGCTTGTGCAGCACCGCCGACGCGCCGAGCGACAGCGCCACTTCCTGCCCCGCATCCACCGACACGACCACCACCGGGATGTGCGCCCAGCCCGGCAGGTTCTTCAGGCGGGACAGCAGCTCCCAGCCGTCCAGGCCGCCCGGCAGGTTGACCTCCAGCGTGATCAGGTCGGGCCGCAGCTGCGGCGCGAGTTCGAGCGCCGCCTCGGCCGACGCCACGTGGCGGACGCGGAAGCCCGCCGCGTTCAGCTGCGTCTGCATCAGCGCCGCGGCCGGCTCGTTGTGCTCGATCACGAGCGCCAGCGGGCGTGCGCCGGGCTCGTCCGGCAGGATGACGTCGGGCACCACCGGGTCGCGCCACGGCAGCCAGCAGGTGAAGCAGCTGCCCTTGTCGGGCGCGCTGCTCACCGCCACCGCGCCGCCGTGCAGCTGCACCAGGCGCGCCACCGTCGCCAGGCCCAGGCCGGTGCCCTCGACCTTGTGCGTCAGCACGTTGCGGACCTGGTTGAAAGGCTGGAAGAGCTTGTCCAGCCCCTCCGGCGGAATGCCGATGCCGTTGTCGGTGACGCTGATCTGGATGAACTCGCCGTACTCGCTTTCCGGCAGCTCCGAGCGCCGCCCGTCCGGGAAACCCGGCAGCGCCTCGCGCGCGCGCAGCCGCGTCACGCGGCGCGCCTCGAGCCGGATGTTGCCGCCCTTGGGCGTGAACTTCGCGGCGTTGGACAACAGGTTGTAGATGATCTGCCGCAGCCGGCGGCGATCGACGCACAGCCGCTGGTTGCCGCCCACGCCGAAGAAGTCCATCTGGATGCGGTTCAGCCGCGCGCGTTCCTGGACGATCGCCAGCGCGTCGCGCAGCAGCTCGTCGAGCTCCACCGGCTCGATGTCGAGGTCGACCCGGCCGGCCTCGATCTTGGCCATGTCCAGCAGGTCGTTGACCAGCGACAGCAGATGCTGTCCGGCGTTGTGGATGTGGTTGCAGAACTCGGACTGGCGCTCGCTGACCGGGCCGGCCGCGCCGTCGCGCATCAGCTGGGCGAAGCCGATCACGGCATTCAGCGGCGTGCGCAGCTCGTGCGACATCGTCGACAGGAAGGCGGTCTTGGCGCTGCTGGCGCGGCTGAGTTCGGCATTGAGCTGCTCCAGCGCATCGTTGCGCTGCTGCAGCACGGACAGCAGTTCGGCGCGGCTGTCGGCCAGGTCGCGCGCGGCGCGAGCCTCGGCGGCCTCCATCGCGTTGCTGTGCAGCTCGGCATGGACGCGGCGGGCCTCGTCCTCGAACTGCTTGCGCCGTAGCTGGGCGCGCAGCCGCGCCTTGAGCAGCTCGACCTCGCCGTTGGCCTTGACGACGTAGTCGTCGGCGCCGGCCTCGAGGCCGGCCAGCATCGAGGCGCGTCCCTCGAATGCCGTCAGCAGCACCACCGGGATGTCGCGCAGGGCCGGCGCGGACTTGATCCGCCGGCAGGTCTCCAGCCCGCCGATGCCGGGCATCTGCACGTCCAGCAGCACGGCGTCCACGGGCTGCACCGCGAGCAGCTCCAGCGCCAGCTCGCCGGTGCCGGCGGCGATCACGTCGTAGCCGTCGTCGCGCAGCGTCGCGCCGAGTTCCGCCAGCACGTTGGCGCTGTCGTCGACCAGCAGCAGCCGCTTCGGACCGAGCAGGCTCGCGCCCTGTTCCGGCAGGCTGGACTTGGCGCTGCGCAACATCGCGGCCACGCGCGCCAGGATCAGGTCCACGTCGTCCTGCTTGCGCGCGAACGCGTCGGCGCCGGCTTCCAGCGCGCGCAGTTCCGCTTCCGGGCCTTCGTCCGCGGTCAGCAGCAGGCAGGGCGTGTGGCGCAGCGCCGGGTCCAGCCGCAGTCGGCGGATCACCGCCGCGCCGTCGATGCCCGGCATGTGCTGGTCGACGATCACCGCGTTGGGCCGCAGCGCCGCGGCCTGGCGCAGGCCTTCCTCGCCGTTGGCGGCCATGTAGATGTCGTAGCCGTGCGGCTCCAGCGCCTCGCACAGCGCCTCGCGGAAGGTCTCGCTGTCGTCGATCAGCAGCACCGAGGCGACATGCGGCTCCGGCGTCTGCACGCGGGCCTGCCGCTGACGCACCAGCTCGCGGGCGCGGTCGACGACGTAGCTGCGGTCGTAAGGCTTGCCGACGTACTCGTCCGCGCCGTGCGCGATGCCGCGCAGCCGGTCGCTGGTCTGCGAGGCGTTGGACAGGATCAGCACGACGCAGTCGGCGCCACCCTGCGGCGCGGCGCGCAGCTCGGCCAGCCAGCTGCCGCCGTCGCCGTCGGGCAGCTGGTTGTCCAGCAGGACCAGCGCCGGCATGGCCTCGGCCAGCGCGGCCCGGGCCTGCGCCAGCGTCGCGCATTCGACGCAGTCGAAGCCGGCGTCCTCGAGCGCCTCGCGCAGGTCCATCCGGACCGTCAGACTGTCCTCGACGATGAGGGTTCTCTTGTTCATGTGTGGGCTCCTCCCCAGGCCATGCCGCTCAAGCCCAACAGGGCGGGGCCGATGTCGGTCAACGGCAGCACGCGCTCGGCGGCGCCCAGCTGGGCGGCCTCCCGCGGCATGCCGTAGACCATCGAACTGGCTTCATCCTGCGCCAGCGTCGCGCCGCCGGCCCGGCGGATCGCGAGCAGGCCCGCGGCCCCGTCCCGTCCCATGCCGGTCAGCAGCGCCGCCGCGACGCCCGGGCCGATCTCCGCGGCCAGTGATTCGAAGAGCTCGTCCACCGACGGCCGGCAGGAATGCCGCGGCGCCGTGTGGATGAGCTCGAGTTGTCCCCCGCGCACGACCAGGTGCACGTCCGGCGGCGCCAGCACGACCTGGCCCGCCAGGTCGCGCAGCCGCTCGCCGCCGTGGGCGTAGCGCACGCGGTGCGGCGTCTGCGCGTCCAGCCACTCGGCGAAGCCGCGGCTGAAGACGGCGTTGATGTGCATCACGATCAGCACCGGCAGCGGCGCCGGCGCGGGCAGCGCCTGCAGCACCGTCATCAGCGCGCCGGGACCGCCCGTGGAAGCGCCCAGCGCCAGCACGGACCGGCGGGGCAGCGGGGCCGGCGCCGCCGCCGACGTCCGCGGGGTGGGCCGGCCGCCGATGCGCGCCCGCACGTGCGTGATGACGCGGATGCGCGACACCAGCCGCAGCAGCCGCACGTAGTGGCGCTCCCATTCGCCCTCGGGCTGGCCGGCGCTGGGTTTCTCGAGCACCTCGACGGCACCGGCGGCCAGCGCCTCGTAGGTGCGCAGCAGCTCGCCGCGGTTGGTGGACGACGAGACGATCAGGATCGGCGTCGGGCAGTGGGCCATGATGGCCTCGGTCGCCGCCTGGCCGTCCATGCCCGGCAGCATCATGTCCATCGAGACCACGTCCGGCCGCAGTTGCTGGCACAGCGCCACGGCGGTCGCGCCGTCATGGGCCTCGCCCACGACCTCGATGTCGCTCTGTGCGGCCAGCACCTCGCGGATGTGGGCCAGCACGGTGATCGAGTCCTCGACCACCAGCACGCGCAAGGTCTTCGTCGACGGCGGCGCGCTGCCGCCCAGGCCGCCGATGCCGCCGCCGCCCGCGCCGCCCATGCCCGCGCCGCCGCTCATGCGGACGCTCCCTGCGCCGATGCGGCGTTGAAGGCCGCCTGGGCCGAGCGCGCGACCAGGCGCGCGACCTGCGCGAGGAACTCGTTCTGCGCGAACTCGCCCTTGACGATGTAGCCGTCCGCGCCGACGGCCTTGCCGCGCGCGAGGTCCTCGGGCGCGTTGCGCGAGGTCACCAGCACCGCCGGGATGTCGCGCAGCGACGCGTCGCCGCGGATGCGGGTCATGAATTCGAAACCGTCCATGCCCGGCATCTCCACGTCGCACAGGATCAGCGCATACCGCTCGCGCCTGGCGGCCTCCAGGCCGTCCTCGGCGGAGGCGGCCATGTGCACGCGGTAGCCGGCCGCCTCGAGGATGCTCTGCTCGAGCATGCGCGTGGTGAGCGAGTCGTCGATGACCAGGATGGTGCCGGTCCGGGCCGGCGCCGCGACCGGACGGGGCCGCGCCTGGCGCGCCGCGGCGATCAGGCCTTCGGGCGCGAGCACCGGCACCGGCTGCTGGGCCGCGTCCAGCGCCAGGCCGGAGATCAGCGGCGACGCCGGCAGCAGCGCCGGCGGCGGCCGCAGCACGACGCTGGTGACGCCGTCCAGCGAATCCACGCCCAGCACGGCGCGCTGTCCGCCCGCGCGCAGCACCAGCGCCGAGCGTGGCGCCGGGGCGGCGACGCCGGGGCGCAGCGCCTCGGCCAGCGAGAGGTGGGGCAGCAGTTCGTCGCCGACGGCCACGTGCGAGCCGTTCAGCTCCGGGCGCTGCAGCACGCATTCGACGGCTTCGAGCGGCACCCAGGCCGACACGGTGCCGGCGCACAGGCGGATCGCGCGCAGCGCGGCCAGCTGCATCGGGACGCAGAGTTCGACCGTCGTGCCTTCGCCGCGCCGGCTGCGCAGCGTGAGCCGGCCGCCGAGGCGGTCGGCGGTGTCGCGCACCAGGTCCATGCCGACGCCGCGTCCGGCGAGCGAGTCGACGCGCCGCGCGGTGCTCAGGCCGCCGCGCAGCAGGCGTTCGACGAGGGCCTCGTCGTCGAGATAGGCCGCGCCGGCAATGCCCTTGTCGACGGCGGTGCGCCGCACGGCGTCCAGATCCAGCCCCGCACCGTCGTCCGAGCAGCAGAACAGGACCTCCCTGCCGCGCCGTTCGATGCGCAGTTCGATGAGTCCCTGCGGCGGCTTGCCGGCGGCGGCGCGCTCGGCCGGCGATTCGATCCCGTGCGCCACGGCGTTGCGCACCATCTGCACCAGCGCGCCGGAGATGGCGTTCAGCAACGCCGCCTCCAGTTTCACGTCGCCGCCGTGGCCGGTCAGCCGGGCCTGCTTGTCCTGCGAGCGCGCGGCGTCACGCGTTACGCGCTGCAGGGGCGGGAGCAGCTGCGAGGCCGGCAGCAGCCGCAGTTGCTCGGCGCTGTCGCGCAAGGCGACGAGCTCGCGCGCGAGCTGGCGCGCGCCGCGCTCGATCTGATCCTCGATGCGTGCCAGTGGCCCGGCCAGGATCTCCTGCTGGTCCTGGAGTGCGCCGCGCAGCTCGCGCAGCAGCATGCCGGCGCGCTCCAGCGGCGCGAGGTGACCTTGCGTGCGCGCGATGTCGGCGAGCAGGCCGTCGAGTTCCTCAGGCATCAGCTGAGGGATCGTCAGCACCGCGCCGACGAGATCGTCGACGGGCGTTGACTCGGCCTCCTGTGCGACCTGTGCGACCTGTGCGACCTGAGCCGGCTCGGCGGACGCCTCGGCCTTCGGCGCCGAGGCGGGGGCCGGGACTTGTCCGCCGCGGCCGGCGCGCCGGCCGCGGGGACATCGAGCGCCGTGATCGACTCCTCCGCCGCGTCGATCAAGGCCAGCAGCGCATCGAGTTCGGCGCGGCCCGGGGCCTCGTCGGCGTCGCGCAGCGGCGTGAGCAGGTCCTCGATCGCATGGGCTTGCGCCGCGATCGCGGGCAGGCGCACCACGCTGGCGGCGCCCTTGAGCGTGTGGGCCAGGCGCAGCAGCCGGGCGGGCAGGTCGGGCGCCGGCGCCTGCTCGGCGGCGAGCACGGCCTCGCTCATCTGCCGCAGCAGATCGCGGGCTTCCACGCGGAAGAAACGGTAGGGGTCCTTGGCCACGGCGTGGGTGTCCCGATCAGGTCGGCTGCGACTGCACCAGGCGCAGCAGGTCGCGGGACATCTCTGCCAGCTCGGTGGCGGTCTGCGAGGTCTGGCCGGAGCTGGCCTCGGTCTCGCGCGAGGCCTGGGCGGTGTTGGACAGCGCGACGTTGAGCTGCTCGACGGCGGTGGCCTGCTGCTTGGTGGAAAGCTCGATCTCGCGCGCCGCGTCGGTCGTCGTGACGACCTGGCCGGCGATCTTGGCGAAGCTCGCGGCGACGTCGTCGAACTGGCGCGCGCCGGCGTCGACCGCCTTGGAGCCGGTCTCGGTCGCCATCACCGTGGTGTTGACGGCGCCGCGCACGTCGTCGATCTGCAGGCGGATCTCCTTGGTCGACGCCGTCATGCGGTCGGCGAGCTTGCGGATCTCGTCCGCGACGACGCTGAAGCGCCGGCCGGCGTCGCCGGCCACGGTGGCCTCGATCGTCGCGTTGATCGCCAGGATGTTGGTCTGTTCGGCCAGCTCGCCGACCAGGTCCAGCACGACGCCGATCTGCTGCGACTTGCGGCCCAGGTCCAGCATGTGGTCGACGACCAGGTCGATCTGCCGCCGCATCGCGGCGATGCTCTCGCGCGCGGACTGCAACGTGCCGTCGCCGCCACGGGCGAGGCCGGCCGTCTGCTCCGCGATGACGACGACGCGCTGCGCGCTGTCGGCGATCTGGCGCGAGGTGGCCAGCAGCTCGGAGATGGTGGTGGAGATCTCGGTCATCGAGGTCGCCGTCTCGCGCGCGCCGGCGGCCTGCTGGTTCGCGGCGGCCTGCAGCTCGGCCGACGAGCGCTGCACGTGCTTCACCGCCGTGCCGACCTGGCCGCTGAGCGCGCGGCTCAGCGTCAGCGCCGCGATCAGCACCAGCAGCGCGCCCGCCACCGTGCCCCAGACGATGGCCGCGCGCACCGTGGTGGCGGTGGACTCGACGTCCTTCGCGCGTTCGCGCAGCAGGTCGTTCTCCTCCTCCTCCATCTGGCCGACGACCGCGCGCAGCTCGTCCATGCGACGCTTGCCTTCGCCCAGCGCGACCATCTTCAGCGCCGCCTCCAGGCCGCTGGCGCGCCGCGACTCGATGCGCTCCTTGTGCAGCTGCAGCAGGCCGTCGATCATGGTGCTCGCCTGGCTGAACCGGGTCTGCTGCGCGGGGCTGTCGCGCAGGAGCGGCTTGAGTTCCGCCAGCGCGCGGGGCACGTTGGCGAGTGCGCTGCGGTAGGGCTCGAGGTAGGGCTCCTCGCCGGTGAGCAGGTAGCCGCGCTGCGCGGTCTCGGCGTCTTTCATGTAGCTCATCAGCGAGCCGATGTGGCCCACCGCCGCATGCGTGCGGGTCACCTGGTAGCTGGTCTGCGTCAGCACGTCGACGCCGCGGTAGGACAGGATCCCGATGAGCAGCAGCAGCGCGAAGGACAGCGCGAAGCCCACCGACAGCTTTCTTCCGAAGGTCCACATGGCACGGGTCTCCCTGTCATTGGCCGGCGGCGCCGGCGCTTGTCGTGGTCGAGTTCGCGGAGACGGCCTCGATCAGGCCGTCCAGCTCGATCAGCGGGCGCAGCGCGCCGCCGCAGCGCACGGCCCAGCCGGTGCCGGCGGCGTCGTTCTGCTGCAGCCGGTCGCCGGCGGCGAGCCGCCACTGGCCGTCGAAGCCCTCGAAGGCCAGCGCCAGCGGCGCGGCGCGCGCGATCGCCCACCAGCGCACGTCCTGGGCATGGCCGCGGCCGATCAGCGCCTGCAGGTCGTACAGCGGCAAGACCTGGCCCTGATGACCGGCGAGTCCGAGCAGCCCGGGGGCGGCGGCGGGATACGGGGCGGCGGGCATGGCGGGTGTGAGTCCGGCCAGGTCGGCCAAGTTCAGGGCGAAGGGGTCGCCGGCAATCCGTATGCCCAGCACGTCGAGGACCGCTTCCTCGTCGGCGTGGCGGCGGGGCTCGCCGAACGAGCGGTCGAAGGACTCGCGCCATTCGGCCAGCAGTTCGCGGGACGCTTGCGTCATGCGCGGGTCTCCTGCATTTCATCGCGGCACAGGCGCCGCAGGTCGTCGCGGTCGAAGCCGCCGCCGAAGCGGCGCAGCCGCTCGGTCGATTCCTCGTCCAGCAGTTCCAGCGCCCGGCGCAACTCGCGGTGCGCGGCGATGACCTCGCCCCGGCGCCGCGCGAGCAGGCCCAGCCGCAGGTGGGGCAGCGCGAACGAGGCGTCCTTCGCGGCGGCGCGCTGGTGATGCCATTCGGCGGCGGGCAACTGGCCGCGTTCCTCCATCGCCAGGCCGTGCAGGAACAGGCCCTCGGCCTGCAGCGCCGCCGGCGTGCCGGGTGTGATCAGCCGGGCGCAGGCGCGCAGTCCGTCCTCCACCTGACCGGCCTCGATCAGGTGCAGCGCCTCGTCGAGCAGCGCCTGGTCGGCGTCTTCGCCTGGATCGGAGAGGCTTGAAGGGGCTTCCGCGGCGGTCGCATCGGCGGCCCATCCGGGCGATGCCTGGATGGCCGTCTCGGTCGCGGCGCCCCCCGTGGACGGAGTCGCGGGGGCCGCCGCCGCAGTCCATGCCAAGGGCCAGGCGCGGGTGTTCTCGATCAGCTCCCGGCGATAGAAGAAGCAGCCGTGCGCCTGCCGCAGCACCAGGCCGGCCTCGGTCGCCACATCCTTGCCGCGCAAGGTCTCCGCATGGCCGAGGAAGAGCACGCCGCCCGGCGCGAGCGCGCCGGTCAGGTTGCGGATCGCCTGCCGCAGCGCGCCGGGCTCGAAGTAGATCAGCACGTTGCGGCAGAAGATGATGTCGAAGCTGCCGGGCGCCCAGAACATCGCGTCGGGCTGGCCGAGGTGGCGCTGCGCGAAGCGCACGCGTTCCCGGATCGCCGGGAGCGGCGTCCAGACGCCGGGATCGACACGATGGAACCAGAGGTCGCGCTGTTCCTGCGGCGTCGCGCGCAGGCTCCATTCGCCGTAGCGGGCGGCCGTGGCGCGGGCCAGCGCGGCCGGGTTCAGGTCCACGGCGAGGACCTCCCAGTCGACGCCCTGCGCCTGCAGGCCGGCGCGGTGCAGCGTGACCGCCAGGGTGTAGGCCTCCTCGCCGCTGGCGCAGCCGGCGGACAGCGCACGCAGCCGTCGACCGGGGCCGCCGAGTTGTCCGCCCCACCGGCCGCCGGGCGCCGCCTGCGTGGACTCCGAGAGGCTGCGCACCATGCCCGGCAACAGGTCGAAACGCAGCGCGTCGAACTGCTCGGCATGCCGGAAGAAGAAGGTCTCGCCGACGGTCAGTTCCGCCGCCAGCGCGTCGAGCCGCGCGCGTGTCGGCGCGAGCTCCATCTGGTCGAGGAAGCGCGCTGGACTGACCGGCCCCGCGACGCGCGTGAGCGCCGCGGTGAGCCGGTCATCCTGTCGTTCGTCGAAGTGCAGTCCGAGCCGGGCGGCGAGCAGTGCGCGCAACCGCGGCAGCAAGGCGGGGATGTCGACGTCGGCCGGCGCGGCGCGCGTCATGAGGCGGCCCCTGCGTGAGGGGGCGTGTCGCCATCGTGTCCGGCGGCGTCATGGAACGAGACCAGGGTCTCGGCCGGCAGCAGGCGGGCCTGGTCGAGCACGGCGATCAGGTCGTCGTCGCGCTCGGCGAGTGCGGCGATGGCGCCGTGCTCGCGGTCCCGCAGCAACGGGGGCAGGGCGCGGACGCCGTCGGCCGGCAGGGTCTGCAGACCGAGCACTTCGGTCGCGGCCAGCGCGACGCGGCGCTCGCCCGCGCGCACGATCACGTAGCGCCGGGGCGGGTCGTCGCCGTGTCCGGAGGCCAGGCCGAGCAGCCCGGTCAGGTCGACGACCGGCACCCAGTCGCCGCGGATGCGCGCCAGACCCTGGACGTGGACGACCGGCGACACCAGCGGCCGCAACGGTTGCGGGCGCAGGGTCTCCTCGACGGCGTCCAGCGGCAGGCCGCACAACCGGGATTGCACCCGGCACACCAGAACGCGCAACACGCCATTCGATGGCTTGTACATTCTTCTGGCTCCCTGTTTAGGCCAGTCTATGCCGGCATCCGGCAGGCCCGCGTCGTCGAAGGTCACTCTTGGCGAGGATCGCTCCGGCCTGCGCCCTGCAGGTGACCCAGCGTCGCAGAGAAGTCGACCGCGCGGGGTCGGGTAAACCCTCGTGTCGATGCCGCGCTACCCCCGATGGTCTTGAAGCGGTCATCCCGGCCTGCTGAACTCGGGCCCGGCGGGGCGCGACAGCGGCTGCGCGGATGGTGGGTGCGCTGCTTTTTTAGGCCGGCATCACTAAAAAAGGGTGGTCAAGGATTGCGTTTCCGGCCCGGAACTGCTCAAAATAGAACGATCGTTCGTTTTATTATTCCGGGCACCGTGTCCACCTCCTCCTTCACCTCCGCCAAGCCTGCCGCCGCCAAGCCGCTCGCGTCCTCGCGCAGCGGCTCGCGCTCGTTGCAGAAGGGCGCGCAGACCCGGGCCGCGATCCTCGACGCGGCGCTGGGCCTGGCCTCGCACATGGGGCTGGAGGGGCTGTCCATCGGCGCGCTCGCCGACGTGACGAAGATGAGCAAGTCCGGGGTCTTCGCCCACTTCGGCTCGCGCGAGGAACTGCAGATCGCCGTGGTGCGCGAGTACCACGCCAAGTTCGAGGAAGAAGTCTTCTACACCGCGATCCGCCAGCCGCGCGGCCTGCCGCGCCTGCGCGCGCTGTTCGAGCGCTGGGTGCACCGCACCTCGGTCGAGGTCGACTCGGGCTGCATCTACATCAGCGGCGCCGTGGAATTCGACGACCGGCCGGGCCTGGTGCGCGACGCGCTGGTCGGCATGGTGCGCGACTGGCACGCCGCGATCCGCAAGGCCATCCTGCTGGCGCAGGAGGTCGGCCACCTGGTGCCGGACGCCGATCCGGACCAGATCCTCTTCGAGATGCACGGCCTGATCCTGTCGCTGCATCACGACGCGCGCTTCCTGCGCAGCGAGGGCGCGCTGGCCCGGGCCCGCACGGGCCTGGAGCGCATCCTCGGCAGCTTCGCCACGCCGGCCGGCCGCAAGGCCGACGCCGAGACGCGGCAATCCCTTCCTCACTCCGCCACCGCCGCCCCGGGGACCGTCCCCGGACGCCCGCGCGCCTGAGCGGGGCGAGACCCTTCCGATCCTTTCATAGAACCATTCCTCAGGAGAGCCCCATGCCCCAGTACAACCCGCCCCTGCGCGACATGCAGTTCGTGCTGCACGAGCTGCTGCACGCAGTCGACGAGCTGAAGCTGCTGCCCGCGCATGCCGAGATCGACGAGGACACCATCAACGCGGTGCTGGAAGAGGGCGGCAAGTTCGCCTCGGAAGTCCTGACCCCGATCAACCTGTCGGGCGACCAGGAAGGCTGCACGCTGGACAAGGCCACGCACGAGGTCAAGGCGCCCAAGGGCTTCAAGGAAGCCTACGCGCAGTACGTCGAGGGCGGCTGGCCCGCGCTGTCGTGCGATCCGGAGTTCGGCGGCCAGGGCCTGCCGGTCCTGCTGAACCAGTTCATGTACGAGATGATGAACTCGGCCAACCAGGCCTGGACGATGTACCCGGGCCTGAGCCACGGCGCTTACGAGGCGCTGCATGCGCACGGCACGCCCGAGCAGAAGACCACCTACCTGCCCAAGCTGACCTCGGGCGTGTGGACCGGCACGATGTGCCTGACCGAACCGCATTGCGGCACCGACCTGGGCCTGCTGCGCGCCAAGGCTGAACCGCAGGCCGACGGCACCTACAAGATCACCGGCCAGAAGATCTTCATCTCCGCCGGCGAACACGACCTGGCCGAGAACATCATCCACCTGGTGCTGGCCCGCCTGCCGGACGCGCCGCAAGGCTCCAAGGGCATCTCGCTGTTCGTCGTGCCCAAGTTCAACGTCAAGGCCGACGGCTCGCTGGGCGAGCGCAACCCGGTCTACTGCGGCGGCCTGGAACACAAGATGGGCATCCACGGCAACGCCACCGCGCAGATCGTGCTGGACGGCGCGGTCGGCACGCTGGTCGGCCAGCCCAACAAGGGCCTTCAGGCGATGTTCGTGATGATGAACGCCGCCCGCCTGGGCGTCGGCAACCAGTCGCTGGGCCTGACCGAGGTCGCGTACCAGAACGCCGTCGTCTACGCCAAGGACCGCATCCAGATGCGCGCGCTGTCGGGCCCGAAGTCGCCGGACAAGCCGGCCGATCCGATCATCGTCCACCCCGACGTCCGCAAGATGCTGCTGACCGCGCGCGCCTTCGCCGAAGGCGGCCGCGCGCTGTCGGCCTACACCGCGCTGCAGCTGGACAAGGCGCTGAGCAGCGACGACGCCGACGAGCGCAAGGCCTGCGAGGACGAGGTCGCCCTGCTGACCCCGATCATCAAGGCCTTCATCTCCGACAACGCCTGGATCGCGACCTCGCACTGCATGCAGGTCTTCGGCGGCCACGGCTACATCCACGAGTGGGGCATGGAGCAGTTCGTCCGCGACTCGCGCATCAACATGACCTACGAAGGCACGAACACCGTGCAGTCGCTGGACCTGCTGGGCCGCAAGATCCTGGGCAACAACGGCGCGACGCTGAAGAAGTTCGGCAAGAAGATCGCCGAGTTCGTCGAGGAAGAGGGCACCAGCGAAGCGATGCAGGAGTTCATCAACCCGCTGGCCGACATCGGCGACAAGGTCACCAAGCTGACCACCGAGATCGGCATGAAGGCCTTCCAGAACCCCGATGAAGTCGGCGCCGCCGCGGTGGACTACCTGCGCGTCGTCGGTCACCTGTGCTTCGCCTACATGTGGGCGCGCATGGCCAAGCTGGCGCTCGAGAAGAAGGACAGCGGCGATCCGTTCTACACCGCCAAGCTGTCGACCGCGCGCTTCTACTTCGCCAAGCTGCTGCCCGAGACCGCCAGCCTGATCCGCACCGCCCGTGCCGGCCTGAGCCCGCTGATGGAAATGGACGAGGCGCTGTTCTAAGGACAGCGTCACGGGCGCCCCCTCGAGCGGGGCGCCCGCGTTCCCCCGCCGGCTTCCCGGTCAGCCAGAACATAAAACGGAGAGAGACATCATGAAACCGCTGTTCGCCACTGCCGTCGCCCTGGGCCTCGGCCTGTCCGCCAACCTCGCGCTCGCGCAGACCGCGACGACCACGACGCCGGTCGGCGTCTGGAAGACCATCGACGACGACACCAAGCAGGAGCGCTCGACGGTCCGCATCAGCGAGGTCAACGGCGTGCTCACCGGCAAGATCGAGAAGATCACCGACCCCGACAAGCAGGCCGCCAAGTGCGAGGAATGCAGCGACGAGCGCAAGGGCCAGCCCATCCTCGGCCTGACCATCCTGCGCGGCGTCAAGAAGAACGGCGACGACGTCGCGCTCTGGGACGGCGGCGACATCCTCGACCCGGGCAACGGCAAGGTCTATCGCGTCCGCTTGCGTCCGGTCGACGGAGGCAAGAAGCTGGAGGTCCGCGGTTTCATCGGCATGCCGATGCTGGGCCGCACGCAGACCTGGATCCGTGTCGAGTGACGCGTCGAGAAACGCGACGAATCAAGCATTGAACCCAGCGCCGTCACGAGCGCCTCGTACAAACCACATTCCTACATCCTCGGGATGTTCATTGGAGAAACCATGAGTCGATTCCAAGTTCGCAAGGTCGCCGTCCTCGGCGCCGGCGTGATGGGCGCGCAGATTGCCGCCCATCTGGTCAACGTGAAGGTGCCGGTCGTCCTGTTCGACCTGCCCGCCAAGGAAGGCCCGAAGAACGGCATCGTGACCAAGGCGGTCGAGGGCCTGAAGAAGCTCAAGCCGGCGCCCCTGGGCGTGGCCGAGAACGCCGCGCTGATCCAGCAGGCCAACTACGAGGAGCACCTCGAGCTGCTCAAGGACTGCGACCTGATCATCGAGGCCATCGCCGAGCGCATGGACTGGAAGCTGGACCTGTACACCAAGATCGCGCCGTTCATCGCGCCGCATGCGATCGTGGCGTCCAACACCTCGGGCCTGTCGATCACCAAGCTGTCGGAAGTCCTGCCGGAATCGATCAAGCCGCGCTTCTGCGGCATCCACTTCTTCAACCCGCCGCGGTACATGTACCTCGTCGAGCTGATCAACACGCCGACCACGAATCCTGAAGTCATTGACCAGCTCGAGAGCTTCGTGACCTCGGCGGTGGGCAAGGGCGTCGTGCGCGCCAACGACACGCCCAACTTCGTCGCCAACCGCGTCGGCATCGCCGGCATGATGGCCACGATGATCGAAGCCGAGAAGTTCGGCCTGTCCGTCGACGTCGTCGACGACCTGACCGGCAAGAAGCTGGGTCGCGCCTCCTCGGGCACCTTCCGCACCGCGGACGTGGTGGGCCTGGACACGATGGCGCACGTCGTCAAGACGATGCAGGACAACCTGAAGGACGACCCCTTCTACTCGACCTACGCCACGCCCAAGGTGCTGGCGGGCCTGATCGAGAAGGGCGCGCTGGGCCAGAAGGCCGGCGCGGGCTTCTACAAGAAGGTCGGCAAGGACATCCAGCGCCTGGACTTCGCCACCGGTGAGTACGTCACCGGCGGCGGCAAGGCCGAGGAGATCGTCGCGCGCATGCTGAAGAAGCCGGCCGCCGACCGCATCAAGCTGCTGCGTGAATCGAGCAACCCGCAGGCGCAGTTCCTGTGGTCCATCCTGCGCGACTCGTTCCAGTACGTGGCCGTGCACCTGGACACCGTCGCCGACACCGCGCGCGAGATCGACTTCGCCATGCGCTGGGGCTTCGGCTCGCAGCAGGGCCCGTTCGAGCTGTGGCAAGCCGCCGGCTGGAAGCAGGTCGCGGAGTGGGTCAAGGCCGACATCGACGCCGGCAAGACGCTGTCGAGCGCACCGCTGCCCGCCTGGGTCTTCGAAGGCCCGGTCGCCGAGAACGGCGGCGTGCACTCGAAGGACGGCTCGTGGAGCGCCGCCGAAGGCAAGTTCAAGCCGCGCGCCAAGCTGCCGGTCTATGAGCGCCAGGCCTTCCCCGAGTCGCTGGTCGGCGAAGGCGCCGTCGAGCCGCTCAAGGCCGGCACCGAAGAGTTCAAGAACGACGAAGTCCGCGTCTGGTCGCTGGACGGCGAAGTCCTGATCGCCTCGATCAACTGCAAGCTGCATCTCATCAGCCCGACCGTGACCGAAGGCCTGCTCAAGGCGGTCGAGATCGCCGAGGCCAAGTACAAGGGCCTGGTCATTTGGTCGCCGGACGACGTGTTCTCGGCCGGTGCCAACCTCGAGGCGCTGATGCCCGTCTTCATGAGCAAGGGTGCCAAGGGCATCGCGCCGGAAGAGAAGAAGCTGCAGGACATGATGCTGCGCGTGCGTTACGCCAACGTCCCGGTCGTCGCCGCGATGCGCGGCCTGGCGCTGGGCGGCGGCTGCGAACTGGCGGTGCATTGCGCCCGCCGCGTCGCGCACATGGAGTCCTATGTCGGCCTGGTAGAAGTGGGCGTCGGCCTGATCCCCGGCGGCGGCGGCCTGACCTACATCGCGCGCCGCGCGGCGGAGATGGCCTCGGCCGGCAACGCCAACGCGGACATCTTCGCCTTCCTCAAGGACGGCTTCACCAACGCCGCGATGGCCAAGGTGGCGACCTCCGCGCTGGAAGCGCAGAAGCTGGGCTACCTGCTCGACAGCGACATCATCGTCCCCAACAAGGACGAGCTGCTGTACGTCGCCACGGCCCAGGCCAAGGCGATGGCCGACTCCGGCTACCGCGCGCCGCTCAAGGCCAAGTTCCCGGTCGCGGGCCGTTCCGGCATCGCCACCGTCAAGGCCCAGCTGGCCAACATGCGTGACGGCGGCTTCATCAGCGCGCACGACTTCCACCTGGCCTCGCTGATCGCCGACGTCGTCTGCGGTGGCGAAGTCGAAGCCGGCTCGCTGGTGACGGAGGAATACCTGATGTCGCTGGAGCGCAAGCACTTCTGCAGCCTGCTCGAGCACCCGAAGACCCAGGAACGCATCATGGGCATGCTGCAAACCGGCAAGCCGGTCCGCAACTGATCCGAGCGGCACACAAGGAATCCATCATGAGCAAGCAAGTTCAAGACGCCTACATCTGCGCCGCCACCCGTCTGCCCATCGGCAAGTCGGGCCGGGGCTACTTCAAGAACACCCGCCCGGACGAGATGCTGTCGCGCGTCATCCAGGCCGCCATGGCCCAGGTGCCGGGCCTGGACCCGTCGGTGATCGAGGACGCCATCATCGGCTGCTCCTTCCCCGAAGGTGAGCAGGGCATGAACATCGCCCGCGTCGCGGCCGTCCTGTCGGGCCTGCCGAACACGGTCGGCGGCGTGACGGTGAACCGCTACTGCGCCTCGGGCATCACCGCCCTGGCGATGGCGGCCGACCGCATCCGCATCGGCGAATCCGAAGTGATGATCGCCGGCGGCGTCGAATCGATGTCCATGGTCCCGATGGGCGGCAACAAGCCCTCGTTCCCGCCTGCGATCTTCGAGCGCGACGAGAACATCGGCCTGGCCTACGGCATGGGTCTGACGGCCGAGAAGGTGGCGGACAAGTGGAAGGTCTCGCGCCAGGCGCAGGACGAGTTCTCGCTGGAATCGCATCGCCGCGCGCTGGCCGCGATCGAAGGCGGCTTCTTCAAGGACGAGATCACCCCGTTCGAACTGAAGGACCGTCAGCCGGATCTGAACGGTGACGGCGTCATCGTCAAGAGCCGCATCGTCGACACCGACGAAGGTCCGCGCAAGGACACCTCGATGGAAGGCCTGGCCAAGCTCAAGCCGGTGTTCGCCGCCAAGGGCAGCGTCACCGCCGGCAACAGCTCGCAGACCTCGGACGGCGCGGGCGCGCTGATCGTGGCCTCTGAAGCTGCGGTCAAACGTTTCGGCCTGACCCCGCTGGCGCGTTTCGTCTCCTTCGCCGTGCGCGGCGTGCCGCCGGAGATCATGGGCATCGGCCCGATCGAGGCGATCCCGGCGGCGCTCAAGCTGGCCGGCATCAAGGCCGAGGACCTGGGCTGGATCGAGCTGAACGAAGCGTTCGCCGCGCAATCGCTGGCCGTGCTGAACGATCTGGACAGCAAGGGCATCGTGCTGGACCGCTCCAAGGTGAATCCCAACGGCGGCGCGATCGCCCTGGGTCACCCGCTGGGCGCGACGGGCGCGATCCGTGCGGCGTCGGTCATCCATGGCCTGCGTCGCACCGGCGGCAAGTACGGCATGGTCACCATGTGCGTCGGCGCGGGCCAAGGCGCCGCGGGCATCATCGAGCGGCTCTAAGCGGCGCGATCCCCTCGCAGTCCGCTCGTCCTTGGGCAGCGGTTGCGAGTGGGGCCGGAATGCTGCTGGGGGTTCCCGGAGGGATGCCCCCTGCTGCGTGGAGAGCCCGCGCTTGGCCAGGCGCAGGTGGGCGGTCTGAGAAGGGCGCCGAAGGGCATCGGGGGAGATCGCGATGATCAGTTTCCGAGCGGAGGATGGTTTCGAGCTTCGAGGCCATCTCTACGGCGATGCAGCGACCGCGAAGGCGGGATTGCTGATCGCTCCGGCGATGGGTGTGGAGCAGCGGTACTACGCCGCTTTCGCCCGCTGGATGGCGGCGCAGGGCTGGCTGGTGCTGAGCTTCGACTACCGCGGCATGGGCGCCTCGCGTCCTGACGCGATGAAGCGCTCCTTGCGAGGACTCGAGGCCGACATCCACACCTGGGCCGAACGCGACGCCGCCGCTGCGTTGTCGCACCTCGACCACCTGCTCGGCGACCGCCGCGAGATCCACTGGCTGGGTCACAGCCTGGGCGGCCAGATCCTCGGCATGCTCCCCAACCGATCGCGCGTCTCTCGCGCCGTGACGGTCGGCTGCGGCAGCGGCTACTGGCGCGAGAACTCGATCGGCCTGCGCCGCTACGTCTGGTGGCTCTGGTACGTCGTCGTCCCGCTGGCGTTGCCAACCTTCGGCTACTTCCCCGGCCGCAAGCTGCGCAAGGTCGGCGACCTGCCGCGCGGCGTGATGGCGCAGTGGCGCCGCTGGTGCCTGGACCGCGACTACATGATGGGCGAGGGCGGCGACGCCCTGCGCGCGCAGTACGCGGCGCTGTCGGTGCCGATGCTCTCGCTCGCCTTCACCGACGACGAGTTCATGTCCCGCCGCAACACCGAATCCCTGCACGGCTTCTACGCGGGCGCCTGCCCCGAGATGCGCCGCATCGCCCCCAAGGACATCGGCGAGCGCCGCATCGGCCATTTCGGTTTCTTCCGCGATCGATTCGAGCGCAGCCTCTGGCCGCAGGTCAGCACCTGGCTGGCATGATCGCGACATTCATCCGAACACCATTGTCCGAATACACCAGCCGTTGAGAAACGGCAGACCCAACGAGGAGAGTGCTCCATGAGCATCAAGACCGCCATCGTCAACGGCGTGCAGACCATCGAGATCGCACGGCCGGAAAAGAAGAACGCGCTGACCCGCGCGATGTACCAGGAGATGGCCGACGCGCTGGTCACCGCCAACGCCGACAACGCCGTGCGCGCCGTGCTGATCCAGGGCCAGCCGCAGATCTTCACGTCGGGCAACGACATCGAGGATTTCATGGGCAGCCCGCCGCGCGATGAAGACGCGCCGGTGTTCCAGTTCATGCGCGCGATGGTCGGCTGCGACAAGCCGATCGTGGCGGCCGTGAACGGCGCGGCCATCGGCATCGGCACGACGCTGCTGCTGCATTGCGATTTCGTCTACGTGGCCGACGACGCCCGTCTGGCGATGCCCTTCGTGAGCCTGGGCCTGGTGCCGGAGTTCGGCTCCAGCCTGCTGGTGCCGCGCCTGATGGGCCCGCGCCGCGCCGCCGAGAAGATCCTGCTGGGGGACCCGTTCACCGGCGAGCAGGCGGTGGAATGCGGCGTCGCCAACGCGGTGCTGCCGGCCGGCGAGGTCGTGGCGCATGCCCGCCGCATCGCCGAGCGTTTCAACAAGCTGCCCCCGAGCGCCGTGCGCGAGAGCAAGCAACTGATGCGCCGTGCGTCGAAGGACGAGCTGCTGGCCACGATCCAGGCCGAGGCCGAGATCTTCAGCGTGCGCCTGCGCAGCCCCGAGGCGACGGAGGCCTTCCAGGCCTTCTTCCAGAAGCGTCAGCCGGACTTCTCGAAGTTCTGATCGACGCGCGTCGCGGTCACCCGGCCCGCGGCGCGTCCGACGAGCGGGCTTGGACACCCGCCGCGTCGCGCCCCGTCATGCTGCGTAGCGTTCGCCGCGGCCCACCCACTCCCTGACCTCCTGCCAGGTCGGCGCTCCGGCGCCGCTGACCTGCACGCACAGGCTCGCGGTGCCGAGCGCGTGCTGCAGCGCCTGGTCGCAGGAGTGGTACAGCAGGTTCTGGAGCATCTCCACCAGGTTGGCCGCCCGGGCCATCTGCGCCTGGCACAGCAGGTGGGCGAGCAGCCCGGCGAGGAAGCTGTCGCCGGCGCCGACGGTGTCCACGACCTTCAACCGTCGCGACTCCTTGGCGAAGCAGTGGATGCCGTTGCGATGCAGCAGCCACGCGCCTTCCGCGCCCAGCGTGAGCGCGATCAGGCTGATCTGCGGGTGCGCATCCAGCAGGTTGCCGCAGCGGACCAGCGGGTCGTCGCCCGGCATGCCCAGGTGCAGCAGGTCCTCGTCGCTGACCTTCACGATGTCCGCCAGCGCGAGCGCCCGATGCACCGCGGCGCGGTAGTCGTCGAGGTCCGGCATCACCGACGGCCGCAGATTGGCGTCCACCACCACGCAGCGGCGCTCGGCGCGCTGCGTCGCCAGCCAGGGCAGGTAGCGGTCCGTGTCCCGCGCGTCGAGCGCGAGCGCGCCGGTGCACACCAGCCGCAGGTCCGGCAGGGCGCGGCAATGCCGCGTCAGCCCGTCCGCATCGACGGCCCGGTCCGCGACGCCGTCGCGATAGAACGCGTATTGCGGATGACCGTGGACATCGACCTCCACCACCGCCAGCGAGGTGACCGCCTGGACAGGCTCGGGCCTCGACAGCCTCACACCGTCCGCGACCAGCTGTCCAGCCAGCTGCCGGCCGAACCGGTCGGCCGACAGCGGGTTGAGGTAGTGCGTGCCGACGCCTTGCCGGGACAGGGCGCGGCTCAGGTTGAACGGTGCGCCGCCGAGGCAGGGCTGGTAGCGGCCGTCGGGTTGCCCGATCAGGTCGATCAGGGCCTCGCCGGCTACGGCGGCCTGGATGGACCGTCCGCCCGAGGGCGTGTCGATGGGGAAGGGCGCGAAGGTCATGGCGGGGTCCTCACTTCACTTCATCACTTCACGCCGAAGCGGCCGGCCGACCGCTTGCGGTACTCGCTGGGCGTCACGCCCTTGATGTCCAGGAAGCGCCGGTTGAAGTTGGCCATGTTGTTGAAGCCGACTTCGTAGGCGATCAGCGTGATGGTGCGGTCCGACTCCTGCAGCAGCTGGCAGGCGCGGTTCACGCGCACCCGGTTCACGAAATCGGTGAAGGTGTTGCCGGTGGCGCGGCGGAAGAAGCGCGAGAAGCGGCTCTCCGTCATGCCCATCTCGCGGGCCAGGTCGGCGGCCGACAGCGGCGCGCCCAATTGCTCGGTGATGCGGCTGACCAGCACGTCGACCTGCGCGAGCTCGAGGTCGCTGTCCTCGCTGCGCAGCGGCGCGCTGGACAGCAGGCGGTAGTCGTTGCAGCGGGCCAGTTCCCCCATCCAGTCGCAGAAGGCCCCGAAACGCGCCAGGCCCTGGCGCTCCTTGACGCGACGCCAGTGCGCGGTGGCCTGCGCCTGCAGCCCGAAGAACTCGATGCCGTGGCGGGCGCGCTCCAGCAGCGGCATCACTTCGCGCAGTTCCGGGATGCCGTCGGCGGCCGCGGCGAAGGGCTCATGCGGGAACTGGACGACCAGGTCGCGTTCCGGGATGCCGGCCTCGGGCACGTCCATGCTGATCCAGTTGTGCGGCAGGCGCGGGCCTGTCAGCACCAGTTGGCCCGGCTGGAACTGGCCGATCCAGTCGCCGACGAAGACCTTGCCGGACGACGCGGTGATCAGGTGCAGCTCGTACTCGTCGTGGCAGTGCCAGCGCGCCAGCGGCGTCGGGAAGCCGTGCGACAGGCAGCGGATGAAGCCCGCGTTCTCCGACGGCTCGTAGCCCAGTTCCGGCGACCGGGAATAGGCGTACTCCAGCTCGGGCTGGGTGCGTCGCGGTGCGGCTTGCGTCGTCGGCATCAAGGGCTCCTGGTGCGAGGCCACGGTCGAAGGGGGACGGGTCGGGTGCGCTGCGGCTTGCCGGTGCTTCCCGCGGTTCACCGCGGCGGCGTCGCCGGGATCTGCGCGATGAAGTGCCCGACCCGGTCGGAGGCCGCGCGCAAGGCCGCCTCCAACCGGAGATCACCCGCCAATTCTCCCCACAACACGCGATCGGCGGCGAAGGCAGCGACGGGGTCGTCCGCGGCGCAGATCGCATGGGCCGCGTCGATGTCCATGACCTGATCCTGGTAGTCGTGAGGCAGCTGACCGGCATGCCAGCGCTGCAGGTAGGCGAGGAAGAGCGCCGGCAGCATCGCGACGCTGGCGATCCCCTCGCCGCGCGCCAGGCGCTCGCGGATCGTCGGCGTGATGAAGCCCGGGATCTTGCTGAAGCCGTCCATGGCCACGCGCTGGTTGGTGTCGGCGATGGCCGGATTGGCGAAGCGCTCCAGCACGACATCGCGGTAGGCCGCCAGGTCCAGCGGGCTGGGCTGCAGCACGGGGATGGCGTCGTCGGTGGCGTAGTCGACCGCCATCTGGCGGATGCGCGGATCCTGCGTGCCCTCGTGGATGAAGCGGTAGCCGGAGAGCGTGCCCGCCCACGCGATGCAGCTGTGCGTGGCATTCAGCAGGCGGATCTTGGCCTCCTCGTAGGGAAGCACCGAATCGACCAGTTCCACGCCCACCTGCTCCCAGGCCGGCCGGCCGGCGGCGAAGCGGTCCTCGATGACCCATTGCGTGAAGCTTTCGCTCATCAGCGCGGCGGGGTCCTCGCGTCCGGTGGCCGCGCGCACGCGGGCGGAGACTTCCGGTGTCGGGCGCGGCGTGATGCGGTCGACCATCGCGTTCGGGCTGGTGGTGTGCGATTCGATCCAGGCCGCGAGCGCGTCGTCGCCCAGCGCGCGCACGAACTGCAGCAGGCCGTGGCGCGAGCGGTCGCCGTTGTGCCGCAGGTTGTCGCAGTTGAGCAGCGTGATCGCGCCGGCCCCCGCGGCCCTGCGCGCGCGCAGCAGCACCGTCAGCGCGCCGTAGAGCGTGCCGACGGGCCGGCCCTCGCGGGCCGCGGCGAGGTCGGCGCCCAGCTCCGGCGCATGCGCCCAGTCGAGGTCGTGCCGGCTGTCCAGGTAGTAGCCGGCCTCCGTCACCGTGAAGGACAGGATGCGCGTGGCGGGATCCGCGGCGATGGCGATCAGGCCGGCGAGATCCGGCGTGTACGGCACGACGCTCCGGATGGATCGCACCCAGGTGTAGCGGCGCTCGCCCTGCGCGGACACCGTCTCCAGCGTGTACGCGCCGCCCTGCGCCTGCAACGCCGCGATGGTGTCGGGCATGTCCGGACGGAGGTTGCCGCCGGCGAGCCCCCAGCGGGTGTCGCCGCGGTCGTGCAGCGCCTGCAGGTAGAGCGCCTGATGCGCGCGATGGAAGGCGCCCAGTCCGAGGTGGAGGATGGTGAAGCCCGGCTCGGCGGTGTCGTTGGCGATGGTCATGAGGACGTCGGTGGATGCGTCGTTCGTTCGGAGGAAAGTCGTTGCCGGCGCGGCGGCGTCAGGCGGCCAGACCCGCGGGCACGACGCGGCCGGCGTCGTCGAACCACAGCGCCTGCGCGGTGTCGAGCTGCAGCGACACCTCGTCCCCCGCCTCGCAGCGCGTGCGTTCGCTGAGCCGCGCCACCAGCTGCGTGCCCTCGACGGTGCGCACGTAGAGCAGCGTTTCGGCGCCCAGCGCTTCCACCAGTTCCACGGTGCCGCCCATCGCGCCCTGGCCGCGGGGACCGACGCCGACCGCTTCCGGCCGCAGGCCCAGGCTGCCGTTCGCCGCGGCGCGCGGCGCCTGCCGCTGCAGCGCCTCCGGCAGCCGGCCGCAGGGCAGCAGGTTCATCTGCGGCGTGCCGATGAACTGCGCCACGAACTGGTTGGCCGGCCGGTCGTAGAGTTCCAGCGGCGTGCCGACCTGCTCGATCTGCCCGTCGCGCAGCACCACCACGCGGCTGGCCAGCGTCATCGCCTCGACCTGGTCGTGGGTCACGTAGATCGTCGTCGCGCCGAGGTCGCGGTGCAGCTTCGCGATCTCCACCCGCGTCTGCCCGCGCAGCGCCGCATCGAGGTTGGACAGCGGCTCGTCGAAGAGGAACACCTTGGGCGAGCGCACGATGGCCCGCCCGATCGCCACGCGCTGACGCTGGCCGCCGGACAGCGCCTTGGGCGTGCGGTCGAGGTAGGCGGTCAGGTTCAGCACGGCGGCGGCCCGCTCGACCTTCGCGCGGATCTCCGCGGGCGCGACGCCGGCCAGCCGGAGCGCGAAGCTCATGTTGTCGTAGACGCTCATGTGCGGGTAGAGCGCGTAGCTCTGGAACACCATCGCCAGGTCGCGGCGGCTGGAGGGTTCGTCGGTGATGTCGCGGCCGTCGAGCATCAGCGAGCCGCCGTCGATGCGCTCCAGGCCCGCGATCAGTCGCAGCAGCGTCGACTTGCCGCAGCCCGAGGGTCCGACGAAGACGATGAACTCGCCGCGTTCGATGCTCAGGTCGATGCCGCGGATGGCGCGATGCTGGGCGAAGTACTTCTCGATGCCGCTCAGTTGGAGGAATGCCATGGAAGAGGTCCGGTTTATTTGACGGCGCCGAAGGTCAGCCCCTGCACGAGCTGCTTCTGGCTGAACCAGCCGAACACGACGATGGGCGCGATGGCCATCAGCGAGGCGGCGGAGAGCTTGGCCCAGAACAGGCCTTCGGGGCTGGAGTAGGAGGCGATCAGCGTGGCCAGCGTGCCGGCCTTGGCGGCGCTCAGGTTCAGGCTCCAGAACGACTCGTTCCAGGACAGCACCAGGCACAGCAGGCCGGTGGAGGCGATGCCGCCCATGCCCAGCGGCAGCAGCACCAGCCGTACCTCCTGCCACAGCGTGGCGCCGTCCATGCGCGCGGCCTCGAGGATCTCCGGCGGGATGTCGCGGAAGTGCGAGTACAGCATCCACACCATGATCGGCAGGTTGGACAGCGCGAAGACGATGATCAAGGCGAGCTGCGTGTCCAGCAGCTGGCTCTTCTGCGCCAGCACGTAGATGGGCACCAGCGCGCCCACGGCCGGCATCATCTTGGTGGACAGCATCCACATCAGCAGGTCGCGGGTCCAGCGGCCGCGGAAGAAGGCCATCGCGTAGGCGGCCGGCGCCGCCAGCAGCAGCCCGAGCACGGTGGACAGCACGCTGGTCACCACCGAGTTGCGGGCATGCAGCAGGTAGTCGCTGCGCGCCTGCACCTCGTGGAAGTTCTCCAGCGTCGGCGTGAACAGCCACTGCGGCGGCACGGCCACGGCCTGCAGTTCCGTCTTGAAGGCGGTCAGGCCCAGCCAGGCCAGCGGGAAGAACAGCAGCAGCGCCACGGACCAGGCCGTCGCGGTGCGGATCACCAGGACGAGCGGGAACGGGGGACGTCGTCTTGCGGGTCTTGCGGTCATGGGGCGTCTCCTCAACGGTCCAGGTTCTTGCCGATCAGGCGGATCAGGAAGACCGCGACGATGTTGGCCATCAGCACCGCGAACAGCGCGCCCGCGGACGCGACGCCGGCGTCGAAGTTCAGCAGCGCCTGCTTGAAGATCAGGAAGGTCACGTTGGTGCTGGCGTCGCCGGGGCCGCCGGCCGTGGTGGTGTAGATCTCGGCGAAGACGCCCAGCAGGAAGATCATCTCGATCATCACCACGACGGCGACCGATCGCGCCAGGTGCGGCAGGACCAGGAAGCGCACCTGCTGCAGGTAGTTGGCGCCGTCCATGCGGGCGGCCTCCAGCTGTTCCCGGTCCAGGCTCTGCAGCGAGGTCATGAAGATCAGCGTCGCGAAGGGCAGCCATTGCCAGGCCACCATCACGATCACGGCGAACAGCGGGTGATCGGTCAGCCAGTCCACCGGCTGCGCGCCGAAGAAGGTCCAGACCTGGGCGAGCACGCCGTAGATCGGATTCATCATCATGTTCTTCCACAGCAGCGCGTTGACCGTGGGCATGACGAAGAACGGCGAGATCAGCAGCACGCGCACGATCCCGCGGCCGGGGAAGGGTTCGTTGATCAGCAGCGCCAGGGCGACGCCGATCAGCACGGTGATCGCGATCACGCTGCCCAGCAGCAGCAGCGTGTTGGTGACCGCGGTGCCGAAGGACGGATCGGTGACGAAGAACGTGAAGTTCTCGAGGCCGGCGAAGCCGGTCTCGTCCGGCTGCATCAGGTTGTAGCGGATCAGCGAGAAGTAGATCGTCATGCCCAGCGGCACGATCATCCACAGGAACAGCGTGCCGACCGCGGGCGCCAGCAGCAGGCGCGGAATGGAACGATTCATGGCGGTATGGAAGAGGGCGCCCGCGTGCGCGGGCGGTCGGCCGTCCCGGCGGCGCCGGGACCGGACGCTCACTTGCGGTAGTAGCCGGCCTTGGTGAGCTCGCGCTCGGCCGTCGTCTGGCCCGACTTCAGCGCGGCATCCACGGTGGTCTTGCCGGCCAGCGCGGCGCTCAGCTGCTGTCCGACCGCGATGCCGATGGCCTGGAACTCCGGGATCGCGGCGAACTGGATGCCGACATACGGGCTCTTGGGCAGCGTGGCGTCGTTCGGGCTGGCCGAGTCGATGGCGGCCTTCTCCGCGGCGGCGAAGCGCGCGGCCTTCTGGAACTCCGGATTCGCGTAGGTGCTCTTGCGGGTGCCGGTCGGCACCTTGGCCCAGCCCTGCGTCTTCGCCACGAGCTGGATGTAGTCCTTGCTGGTGGACCAGGTGATGAACTTCTGGGCCGCGGCGACCTTGCGCGAGTCGGCCGGGATGGCGAGGTTCCAGGACCAGAGCCAGTTCGCGCCCTTGGGCGTGTTCATCGTCGGCGCCTGCGCGAAGGCCATCTGCGCGGCCACCTGGCTCTGCTTGGGATCGGAAACGAAGGACGCGGCGATGGTGGCGTCCACCCACAGGCCGCACTTGCCGGCGTTGGTCAGCGCGAGGATCTCGTTGAAGCTATTGGAGGCCGATCCGGGCGGGCCGTACTGCTTGAGCAGGTCGACGTAGAAGGCGGTCGCGTCCTTCCAGGGCTTGGACTCGAGCTGCGGCTTCCACTGCATGTCGAACCACTGGCCGCCGAAGGTGTTCACCAGCGTGGTGATGAAGGCCATGTTGTCGCCCCAGCCCGGCTTGCCGCGCAGGCAGATGCCGTAGACGCCGTGCTTGGGGTCGTGGATCTTGGCGGCCAGGTCCTTCACCTGTGTCCAGGTCGGATGGTCGCCGAGCTGCACGCCGGCCTTGTCGGCGAGGTCCTTGCGGTACATGAGCATGGAGCTCTCGGCGTAGAACGGCGCGGCGAAGAGCTTGCCGTCCACCGACACGCCGCTGCGCACGGTGGGGAGCAGGTCGTCGACGTCGTAGGCCGCGTCGGTCTTGAGTTCCTGCAGCCAGCCCTTGCGGCCCCAGATCGGCGCCTCGTACAGGCCGATGGTCATCACGTCGAACTGGCCGCCCTTGGTGGCGATGTCGGTGGTGACGCGCTGGCGCAGCACGCCTTCCTCCAGCGTCACCCACTTGAGCTTGATGTCGGGGTTGGCCTCCTCGAAATGCTTGCTGAGCTTCTGCATCTCGATCATGTGGCCGTTGTTGACGGTGGCGATCACCAGCTCGGTCGGCGTCTGGGCCTGGGCCGCGCCGACAAGGCCACAGAGGGCGACCAGGCCGGCGAGCGTGAGGGCGGTGAACACGGGCTGTCGCGACCGGTCGATACGGACGAAGCGGGGCATCGGGAGTCTCCTGTTATGGGTATCGGTCTTGGCCACCGGGTCGAGCCGGCGCTGAGGTCGAACGATAGCCACTCGCAGTTGCTCCGTTGATACCCGGAAGCTCAGCTGCAGATACTCTTTTGCATCACTGTGTTGCGGTTATCCCGGGGTTGGATCAATTCCGTATCAGTCCCCTGGCCATGCAGCCCTGCCATTCCGCGAAGGCGCGGCGCGGATCGCGAAGCACAATGAACAACGCGCCCCTCGGGGCGCGTTGTCGTTCATGCTTGGGGTTCGCTCACGCGGTCTCGGCCGGTCCGGCCACGCGGACTGGCAGGTCGTCCGGGTCGGCGGTCTTGCCCGACAGGGCCAGGTCCAGCGCGTCGTGGTCCAGCGCGTTCTCCCACTTGGACACGACGATGGTCGCCACCGCGTTGCCGACGAAGTTGGTCAGTGAGCGGCACTCCGACATGAAGCGGTCCACGCCCAGGATCAGCGCCATGCCGGCCACCGGCACCTCCGGCACCACCGACAGCGTCGCCGCCAGCGTGATGAAGCCCGCGCCCGTCACGCCCGCCGCGCCCTTGGAGCTCAGCATCGCCACCAGCAGCAGCGTGATCTGGTGGGTCAGCGTCAGCTCGGTGTTGGTCGCCTGCGCGATGAACAGCGCCGCCAGCGTCATGTAGATGTTGGTCCCGTCCAGGTTGAACGAGTAGCCCGTCGGCACGACCAGCCCCACCACCGTCTTCTTGCAGCCGGCCTTCTCCATCTTCTCCATCAGCGACGGCAGCGCCGACTCCGACGAGGAGGTGCCCAGCACCAGCAGCAGCTCGGCCTTCAGGTAGCGGATCAGCTTCAGGATGGAGAAGCCGCACAGCCGCGCCACGATGCCCAGGATCACCAGCACGAACAGCAGCGAGGTCAGGTAGAAGCTGCCCACCAGCATGCCCAGGTTGAGCAGCGAGGCCACGCCGTACTTGCCGATGGTGAAGGCCATCGCGCCGAACGCGCCCACCGGCGCCGCCTTCATCAGGATGTGCACCATCCGGAAGACGGGCGCGGTCAGCGACTCGAAGAAGGTCAGCACCGGCTTGCCGCGCTCGCCCGTCAGCGCCAGCGCGATGCCGAACAGCACCGCCACGAACAGCGTCTGCAGGATGTTGCCGTCCGCCAGCGCGCCGATCAGCGACTTCGGGATCACGTCCATCAGGAAGCTCACCAGGGTCAGGTCATGCGTCTTCTCGACGTAGCGGTGCACTTCCTTCTGGTCCAGGTCGGCCACGTTGACGTTCATGCCGGCGCCCGGCTGCACGACGTTGGCCACCACCAGGCCGACGATCAGCGCCAGCGTGGAGAAGAACAGGAAGTAGGCCATCGCCTTGCCGAACACGCGGCCGACGGCGCTCAGCTGCGTCATGCTGGCGATGCCGGTCACGATGGTCAGGAAGATCACCGGCGCGATGATCATCTTCACCAGCTTGATGAAGGCGTCGCCCAGCGGCTGGAACTTGACGGCCAGCGCCGGCTCGAAATAGCCCAGCGTGATGCCGATCAGGATCGCGATGACCACCTGCAGGTAGAGGTGGCGATACCACGGCACGGGCGCGGCCGGCGTGGCGGAGGCGGAAGGGGTCAGCATGGGGGTCGGCTCCGGTTGCGGGTGGCCGCAGGCGCCGTCACCGGCGTGTCTGCGCACCCTGGCCGGGCAGTATCCCACCCAGTTTTTCACGGTGTGTGCGGGATCTACGTACTTACCCTGGTGCGCGAATGCCCATTCGCCCTGCTGGGCGCAGACCAGCCGGAGGGCCCCATCCCGGGGCCGCGCCGTTCACGAACGGGCAACGAGGACGGCCGGCGGGCATGGCGCGTCGCGCCCTGTCCCGCCCTGTCGCTTCCCGGTCGCTTCCCGGTCGTGCCGGCGTCGCTCAGGCCTCCTGGCCGAACGCGCGCGACTTGCCCTCGCGATCGATCGCGACATAGGTGAGGTTGGCCTCGGTCACCTTGACCACATGCGGATTGGCCGGGTTGCGCTCGGCGAAGACCTCGACGTGCACCGTGATCGACGTGCGGCCGATGCGCGTGACCTGCGCGTAGAAGCTCAGCAGGTCGCCGACCGACACCGGCTGCTTGAAGATGAACTGGTTGACCGCCACCGTCGCGATGCGGCCGCGCGAGATGCGCGCCGGCAGCACCGAGCCGGCCAGGTCGACCTGCGCCATGATCCAGCCGCCGAAGATGTCGCCGTTGCCGTTGGCATCCGCCGGCATCGGCATCACGCGCATCACGAGCTCGCGCGGACCGATGGTCTCGGGGGAGAGCAGGCTGCCGGGCGTCGTGGACGTCGACGGCGAGGGCGACGCGGCGGGGGCATTCGAATCGGTGGAGTCGCTCATGATGGGCAAACGGTGACAATGAGCGGCATTGTCGTCCAGCATGTCCGCCCTCGCCAGGGCGGGTGCCCGACTCCACGGCAAGGCCACGCTCCCTCCCCATGCGCCGTTCCACACTCGCCGGCACCGCGCCGACTCCCCCGGTTCCTCCCGCCGACGGCTCCGCCGCGGCCGCGCCCGAAGCGCGCGGCGACTGGCACACCATCGCCCGCCTGCTGCCGTACTTCTGGCGCTACCGCTGGCGCGTCGGCATCGCGCTGGGCTTCATGGTCGCGGCCAAGCTGGCCAACGTCGGCGTGCCGCTGCTGCTCAAGCAACTGGTCGACAGCCTCGACATCCCCGCCGGCAGCGCGCAGGCGCTGATGGTCGTGCCGGTCGGGCTGCTGCTGGCCTACGGGATGCTGCGGCTGTGCACCTCGCTGTTCACCGAAGCCCGCGAGCTGATCTTCGCCAAGGCCACCGAGGGCGCGTCGCGCAGCATCTCGCTGCAGGTGTTCCGCCATCTGCACGACCTCAGCCTGCGCTTCCACCTCGAGCGCCAGACCGGCGGCATGACCCGCGACATCGAGCGCGGCACGCGCGCCGTGCATGCGCTGATCTCGTACTCGCTCTACAGCATCTTCCCGACCCTGGTCGAGGTCGTGCTGGTGCTCAGCCTGCTCGCGGTGAAGTTCGACGTGCTCTTCGCCTGGATCACCGGCGCGGCGCTGGTGTTCTACATAGCCTTCACGATCGTCGTCACCGAGTGGCGCACGAAGTACCGCAAGCTGCTCAACGAACTGGACTCGCACGCACACAGCAAGGCGATCGATTCGCTGCTGAACTACGAGACGGTGAAGTACTTCAACAACGAGGACTTCGAAGCCGCCCGCTACGACCAGAGCCTGGAGCGCCTGCGCCGCGCGCAGCTGAAGTCGCAGCGCACGCTGTCGCTGCTCAACAGCGGGCAGCAGGTGATCATCGCGGTCGCGCTGGTGGCCATGCTGTGGCGCGCGACGCAGGGCGTCGTCGACGGCCGCATGAGCCTGGGCGACCTGGTCATGATCAACGCCTTCATGATCCAGCTCTATATCCCGCTGAACTTCCTCGGCGTGATCTACCGCGAGATCAAGCAGAGCCTGACCGACCTGGACAAGATGTTCGGCCTGCTGGCCCGCGAGCGAGAGATCGCCGACGCGCCCGGCGCCCAGCCGCTGCGCGTGGACGGCGCGGCCGTGCGCTTCGACGACGTGCACTTCGCCTACGAGCCGCAGCGCCCGATCCTGAAGGGCGTGAGCCTGGAGATCCCGGCGGGCAAGAAGGTCGCCGTCGTCGGTCCGAGCGGCTCGGGCAAGAGCACGCTGGCGCGGCTGCTGTACCGCTTCTACGACGCGCAGTCCGGCCGCATCGCCATCGACGGCCAGTCGCTCGCCGAAGTTACCCAGCACAGCGTGCGCCGCGCGATCGGCATCGTGCCGCAGGACACCGTGCTGTTCAACGACACCATCGCCTACAACATCGCCTACGGCCGGCCCGAGGCCACGACGGAGGAGATCGAGGCCGCCGCGAAGTCCGCGCACATCCACGACTTCATCCGCCACCTGCCGCAGGGCTACCAGACCATGGTCGGCGAGCGCGGCCTGAAGCTCTCCGGCGGCGAGAAGCAGCGCGTCGCGATCGCGCGCACGCTGCTGAAGGATCCGCCGATCCTGATCTTCGACGAGGCGACCTCCGCGCTGGACTCGCGCAACGAGCGCGCCATCCAGGCCGAGCTCGAGGCCGCCGCGCAGGACAAGACCGTGCTGGTGATCGCGCACCGGCTGTCCACCGTCGTCGACGCGCACGAGATCCTGGTGATGGAGCAGGGCCTCATCGTCGAGCGCGGCACGCACGCGGCGCTGCTCGCGCAACGCGGCCGGTACGCCCAGATGTGGGCCCTCCAGCAGGATGGTCAGGACCCGGCGGATCCGCGCGGATAAACTCCGCCGCCGTGGAAACCAAATGGCTTGAAGACTTCGTGAGCCTGGCGGAGACGCGCAGCTTCTCCCGCTCGGCTCAACTGCGGCATGTCACGCAGCCCGCGTTCTCGCGCCGCATCCAGGCGCTGGAGGCCTGGGCGGGCGTCGACCTCGTCGACCGCTCGTCCTATCCGACGCGGCTCACCGCCGCCGGCGAGACGCTGCTCGGCCAGGCGGTGGACCTGCTCGGCAACCTGCAGGCCACGCGCAACATGCTGCGCAGCCACCAGTCGGCGGGGCAGGACATGATCGAGTTCGCGGTGCCGCACTCGCTGTCCTTCAGCTTCTTCCCGCACTGGCTGATGGAGCTGCGCCAGCGCTTCGGCGAGGTCAAGTGCCGGCTGAACGCCCTCAACGTGCACGACGCGACGCTGCAGCTCAGCGAAGGCAACTGCGACCTGCTGGTCGTCTACCACCACCCCAGCCAGCCGCTGCAGCTGGACCCGGAACGTTACGAATCGGTCTCGCTCGGTCACGAGACGCTGGCCGCCTATGCGAAAGGTGACACAGCGGGCGCGCCGATGTTCCGGATTTCCGGACACCCGGGGCAGAAGATCCCCTTCCTCAGTTACGCATCGGGGGCCTATCTCGGGCGATTGGTGGAACTGATCGTCAAGGGCGCGGCGCAGCCGCTGAACCTCGAATCGGTCTTCGAGACCGACATGGCCGAAAGCCTCAAGGCCATGGCCCTCGAGGGCCACGGACTGGCCTTCCTGCCGGCCAGCTCGGTGAAGAAGGAAGTGAAGGCGCGCCGTCTGGTGCGGGCTGCCGAGCCTGGCCAGTACGAACTCAACATGGAACTGCGCATGTACCGCGAACGCCAGGGGTCGACGCGGCGGGTGAAGCCGGTCGCGCAGGCGCTGTGGAACTTCCTGACTCAAGTTGAGAATCCGGATGGCTGAAGCAGGCACGGAACCTGCATACGTAAGCCACGCTACAAGTCGAGATGCGTGATACTCCCTACCCAGCAAAGCGACCGCTCATGGTCTGCTCTGCCGGTTGGGGGGCTCACCGGTCGAACCTCCCTCGAATCCGCTTTTTGAATCCGAACGAAGCAGGAGCATCTATGAAGAAGGCATTGCTGGTACTGGCCCTTGGCGCGGCGTTGGTTGGCGTGGCGCAAGCCGACACGCTCAAGAAGATCAAGGACACAGGCAGCGTGACCATGGGCGTTCGCGAGTCCTCGGGCGCCCTGTCGTACACCCTGGGAGACGGCAAGTACGTCGGTTACCACGTCGAGATCTGCCAGCGCGTGCTGGCCGACGTGCAGAAGCAGCTGGGCCTGGCCAAGCTGGACATCAAGTACCTGCCGGTGACCTCGCAGAACCGCGTGCCGCTGGTGCAGAACGGTACCGTGGACATCGAGTGCGGTTCCACCACCAACAACCTGACGCGCCAGAAGGACGTGGCCTTCGCCGTCACGACCTACGTCGAGGAAGTGCGCATCGCCGTGAAGGCCGATTCCGGCATCACCTCGATCGCCCAACTGAACGGCAAGACGGTCGCGACGACCACCGGCACGACCTCGGTCCAGCTGCTGCGCAAGCATGAGCGCGCCAACGGCGTGGACTTCAAGGAAGTGCTGGGCAAGGACCACGCCGACAGCTTCCTGCTGCTGGAGTCGGGCCGTGCCGACGCCTTCGTGATGGACGGCCAGATCCTGGCCGGCAACATCGCCAAGTCGCGCAACCCGGCGGGCTTCAAGATCGTCGGCGAAGTGCTGTCGGTCGAGCCGATCGCCATCATGGTCCGCAAGGACGACCCGGCCTTCAAGAAGGCCGTGGACGACAGCATCAAGGGCCTGATGAAGTCGGGCGACATCTCGAAGCTGTACGACAAATGGTTCATCCAGCCGATCCCGCCGACCAACACCAAGGTCGGCCTGCCGGCGACGGCGGCGACCAAGGACGCGTGGGCGAACCCGAACGACAAGCCGGTCGAGGAATACCTCAAGAAGTGATAGTCCTTGCCTGAGCACAAGGCGCCCCGCGGGGCGCCTTGTCGCAACAGGCCTTCGTTTTGAAGGATGGAGCACGCCATGGCGAGCTGGGATTGGCAGTTGTACTGCACAGACATGGTGACCGAGGAGGTCGCGCCGAAGTGTTTCGGCGCCCCCGGTTATGAGACTTACCTGGACGCGATGATCCACGGCTGGGGCTGGACGATGTTCGTCTCGGTCGTGGGCCTGCTGGTCGCGCTGGTGGCCGGGTCGCTGATCGGCGTGCTGCGCACGGTGCCGAACAGGAAGCTGGCGATGTTCGGGGAGTCCTGGACGGAGCTGTTCCGCAACATTCCGCTGATCGTCCAGCTCTTCATCTGGTACCACGTGGTGCCGCGGCTGTTCCCGGTGCTGGACCTGCCGCCCAGCGTGCTGGTGGTGATCGCGATCGGGCTGTTCACGTCGGCGCGGATCGCCGAGCAGGTCAAGGCCGGCATCCTGACGCTGCCCAAGGGCCAGCGCTACGCGGGCCAGGCGCTGGGGCTGACGCTGCCGCAGACCTACCGCCACGTGCTGCTGCCGATGGCCTTCCGCATCGTCATCCCGCCGCTGACCAGCGAGAGCATGAACATCGTCAAGAACTCGGCGGTGGCCTTCGCGGTGAGCATTCCCGACCTGGCGCAGTTCGCGCTGCAGGCCTCGGAGCAGTCGAGCTTCGTGCAGATCTTCCTGCCGGTGACGATCCTGTACTTCGTCTCCGCCTACGCGATCAACCGCGTGGCCAAGGGCATCGAGTGGTACGTCCGCGTGCCCGGCATCCTGGGGGCGAAGTGACATGACGCAACTCGATTTCTCGTTCCTGACCTGGGACGTCCTGACGTCCTTCGTGGCCAAGGGCCTGTGGTTCTCGATCCAGCTGACGGTCTCGGCCATGATCGGCGGCATCGTGCTGGGCACGGTGCTGGCGCTGATGCGGCTGTCGGGCAAGTGGTGGCTGGAGAAGCCGGCGGCGATCTACGTCGACACGCTGCGCTCCATCCCGCTGGTGATGGTCATCCTGTGGTTCTTCCTGCTGATCCCGTACATCGCGGGACCGCTGGGCCCCGAGAAGACGGCGCTGATCACCTTCACGCTGTTCGAGGCGACCTACTACTCGGAGATCATGCGCGCGGGCATCCAGTCGGTGTCCAAGGGCCAGGTCTTCGCGGGGTACGCGATGGGCATGACCTACCGCCAGACCATGAGCCTGGTGGTGCTGCCGCAGGCTTTCCGCAACATGCTGCCGGTGCTGCTGACGCAGACCATCGTGCTGTTCCAGGACACGTCGCTCGTGTATGCGATCGGCGCGTACGACCTGCTCAAGGGCTTCGAGGTCGCCGGCAAGAACTTCGGTCGGCCGATGGAGACCTACCTCTTCGTCGCCGTCGTCTATTTCGTGATCTGCTTCAGCCTGTCCATGCTGGTCCGCCGGCTGCAGAAGAAGATCGCCATCATCCGCTGAGGTCCGCTCCATGATCGAAATCAAGAACGTCTCCAAGTGGTACGGCCCGTTCCAGGTGCTGACCGATTGCTCCACCAACATCCAGAAGGGCGAGGTGGTGGTGGTGTGCGGCCCGTCGGGGTCGGGCAAGTCCACGCTGATCAAGACCGTCAACGCGCTGGAGCCGATCCAGGCGGGCGACATCGTGGTCGACGGCACCAGCCTGACCAACCCCAAGACCAACCTGCCCAAGCTGCGTTCGCGCGTGGGCATGGTGTTCCAGCATTTCGAGCTGTTCCCCCACCTGTCGGTGACGGAGAACCTGACGCTGGCGCAGGTCAAGGTGCTGGGCCGCAACATGGCCGACGCCAAGACCCGCGGGCTGAAGATGCTGGAGCGCGTGGGCCTGATGGCGCACAAGGACAAGTTCCCGGGCCAGCTGTCGGGCGGTCAGCAGCAGCGCGTGGCGATCGCCCGGGCGCTGTCGATGGACCCGATCGTGATGCTGTTCGACGAGCCGACCTCGGCGCTGGACCCCGAGATGGTCGGCGAGGTGCTGGACGTGATGGTCCAGCTGGCCAACGAGGGCATGACCATGATGTGCGTGACGCACGAGATGGGCTTCGCGCGCAAGGTCAGCAACCGCGTCATCTTCATGGACGCCGGCAAGATCATCGAGGACTGCACCCGCGACGAGTTCTTCGGCGATCCGGAAGCGCGCTCGCCGCGCGCCAAGGACTTCCTGGCGAAGATCCTGCAGCACTGAACGGCGACGCCTCCGGCGTCCCGTTTCCCGCCCAGAAGGCCCGCTCCGCAAGGTGCGGGCCTTCTGCTTTCGTCTGCCGTTCTTCCGGGTGGAGTGGGTTGTGTGTGGTGAGCCGCACGTGCGTCCGAGCCGGAGTGCGGAAATCCGCCGATCGGACACGATGAGACAATCCTGCCCCATGAGCGAAACCCTTGTCCTGACCCGTCCCGACGACTGGCACGTGCACCTGCGCGACGGTGCCGCCCTGCAGAGCGTCGTCCCGTATACCGCGCGCCAGTTCGCGCGCGCGATCGCGATGCCGAACCTGAAGCCGCCGATCACGACGGCCGAGCAGGCCCTCGCGTATCGCCAGCGCATCCTCGCCGCGGTGCCCGCCGGCGTGGACTTCGAGCCGCTGATGACGCTCTACCTGACCGACCGCACCACGCCCGAGGACATCGCCGCCGCCAAGGCCGCGGGCGTCGTCGCGCTCAAGCTCTATCCGGCCGGCGCCACGACCAACAGCGATGCCGGCGTCACCGACATCCGCAAGACCTACGCGACGCTGGAGGCCATGCAGAAGGCCGGCCTGCTGCTGCTGGTGCACGGCGAGGTGACCGACGGCGACGTCGATGTCTTCGATCGCGAGGCCTTCTTCATCGACCGCGTGATGCAACCGCTGCGCAAGGACTTCCCCGAGCTGAAGGTGGTGTTCGAGCACATCACGACGAAGGAAGCCGCGCAGTACGTGACTGGCGCCGACCGCTTCACCGGCGCGACCGTCACGCCGCAGCATCTGCTCTACAACCGCAATGCGATCTTCATGGGGGGCTGCGGCCGCACTACTACTGCCTGCCGGTGCTCAAGCGTGAGGAGCATCGCCTCGCGCTGATCAAGGCAGCGACCTCCGGCAGCGCCAAGTTCTTCCTCGGCACCGACAGCGCCCCGCATGCCTCGGTGATGAAGGAGAACTCGGTGTGCGGCGCCGGCTGCTTCACCGCGCTGTCCGCGATCGAGCTCTACGCCGAGGCCTTCGAGGCCGCGGGTGCGCTCGACAAGCTCGAGGCTTTCGCGAGCTTCAACGGCGCCGACTTCTACGGCCTGCCGCGCAACACCACGCAGGTCACGCTGCGCAAGACCGATTGGACGCTCCCCGACGCCGTTCCTTTCGGCGAAGCAGCCCAGCTCAAGCCGCTGCGCGGCGGCGAGGTCATGAGCTGGAAGCTCGACTGAGTCCTCGGTAGCAAGACCGGGCACTCGTCCGAGTTCTCGATGGCAAAACCGAGGAAGTACGGCAGTGGTTGGGGACGGCAGGGCGAGGGGTTTCGGCGCTTGCCGCCGGGGCCCTGCGCTCTGGCGGCCAACGCACAGACCTCAGCACGAAGCCGTCTTCACTTGAACTGATACGACGCCGACAGATAGAAGAACCGTCCGCGCGGATCGGTATAGCTCGGGTCATATCCCGAGATGAAGAAGTAGGCCTGGTTCGAGAACGGCGGCGCCGTGTCGAACAGGTTCTTCACCCCGGCCCGGAGGGTGAGGGCGGAGGTGGCTTCCCACCCGCCCGACAGGTCCCAGAGCGAATACGCCTTGACCTTGTTCTTCCCGACGACCAGACCCGTGTTGATGTCGATCGCCGAGTTCTGGTCGTCGTAGCCGCTGTAGAACGAGTTCGCGAGGTTGACGCTCCAAGGTCCGCGTGACCAGTCGAAGTTCAGCCGATGCCTCCAGCGCTGAACGACGCCATCGGTGACGAAGCGTCCGAGGTCGCTGAGGTAGGGATCGCCATTGCCTGTCTGCTTCTTCGAGCTCAAGGTCAGTGTTCCTACCAGCTTCGCGCCGAAGCGTCCCCAGTTCGTTGCCGGAGAACGGTACTGCAGCGTGAGGTCCAGCCCCGAGGCCTTCTGCTTGCCGCGGTTCTCCTTGTGCAGCTCGATGTAGCAGATGTTGGAGTCGTCCGGGTCGTAATCGCAGCCTGGCAGGCCCTCGTTCTCGTTGTAGCGATGCACGAGCGGCTCGTACTTGCCGAGGTTGGCCAGGATCACGTCGTCGCCGATCGTGCTGATCAGGTTGCGCTTCTCGATGTGCCAGTAGTCGATGCCCACGCTCAGCTCGGGCGTCGGATCCGCCAGCATGCCGATCGAGAACTGTCGCGACTTCTCCGGCTTGAGGTTGGGATTCGAATAGGTCCGCGTCTCGAAGTTGTCGGCACAGTACCCGAGATCGTTGTCGTTCTCCCGCAGGCAGATGGGGTCTGCGAGCGTCGCCGTCTCGCCGACCTTCACCGACCGGTAGAGGTCGTTCATCGACGGTGCGCGGAAGCCCGTTCCCGCCGAGGCGCGGAACGTCAGATTGTTCATCGGCGCGAAACGCACGCCGATCTTCGGATTCGTCGTCGCGCCGATGTTCTGGTAATGGTCATGGCGAACCGCGAACTGCAATTCCCACTCCCTGGTGATCGGCGCCAGCAGCTCTCCGTAGGCCGCCCAGATCTTGCGCGAGTTGCTGGTGAACTGCGCGTCACCCGGCGTCGAGTCGCCCAGGATGTTGTCCGAGATCAGCAGATCGCTCGCGGCAGAGGTCGACTTCTCGCGGCGCAGCTCCGCGCCGATCGCGATCGCCAGGTCGCCGCCGCCGAGCTTGGCGAGGCTGCGGGTGGCCTTCGCGTCGAGACTGTCCATCGTGCCCCGGGCGCGACGTACCTCCTGATTGATGTTGTTGTCGCGCAGGAAGGCCAGGCCCGCCGCGCTCGACGGACCGAACGGGTTCAGCAGACCGTCGGCGTAGGCCTGCAACGTCTCCTCGTAGGGCAGGTAGCCGCGGACGTCACGGTCGGACACGCGGTTGACGCTGTGGTTGAAGCCCCAGTCGTAGTCCCAGGCGCCGATCGAGCCGGTCATGCCCACGACGACGCGACTGCCGGTGCTGAGCAGTTCGCTGGCGCGCGGCCCGGCCTCCAGCATGCGGGTGCGTACGGTGATCAGACGGTCTTCTGAATCCGACGGCAGGGCGCCCAGCGAGGTCGCGGCCAGCGCGGGGATCAACGCGACGTCGAGATCCGCGTCCACCCGGTTGCTGGTGCCGACGTACCAGCTCTTGCTGCGCGTGTAGGCGGCCTCGACGAAGGCCTCGTGCCGGTCTCCCAGCTTGAGTACGCCGCGGCCCAGGAAACTGCTCTTGTCCGTCTTCGGATAGAGCTCCAGGTCACGCATGTAGTCGTAGGTGCAACCGTCCACGCCGCCGATGCCGGCGGGCAGGTACAGCGTGTGCGGCGCCTGGCAGTTGGGGATGCTCAGGTTGATCTGGTTCGACGTGATCCCGCGGCCGTTGAGCTGGAAGCCGTCCTGCTGCAAGGTCTCGAGCTGGGAGTCGCTCAGCCGGATGTTGCCCGGGAAGCCGGCTGAGGACAGCAGGTGCGGCAGCCGCTCCGGGATGCGCAGGTCGGAGATGAAGTCGCGCTGCGATGTCCGCAGCGAGCCGGTCTTCTGGAAGTCCAGCACGCCCATCACGTTGAAGCCGTCGCGCTCCAGGTCCCCGTGGCCGGCGGCGATGGACGCGGTTCGCTTGCTGGCGCCGCCTTCGCCGGTCTTGCCGCCGTAGGCGTCGAGCTGCACGCCCTGGTAGTCCTTGCGGGTGATGAAGTTGACGACACCACCGATCGCATCGGTGCCGTAGATCGCGGAGGCGCCGTCGAGCAGCACTTCCACGCGTTCGATCGCCGCGGCCGGGATGTTGTTCAGGTCGACGCCGTTGTCATCGCCGGGCGAGGCGAAGTTGGCCATGCGCCGGCCATTCAACAGCACCAGCGTCGACGACGTGCCGAGCCCGCGCAGGTTCGCCGAATTGAAGCCCATCTGGTCCTTGAAGCCGCCGGTGCCGATGCTGGCTCCGTCGGTCAACGCATTGCTCATGGACGACACCGTCGCCATGATTTCGGCCGCGGTGGTGACGCCAGCCTTGACGATGTCGCCGCGGTTGATGACCTGCACGGGCAGCGCGCCTTCATCGGCGATGCGCTTGATCGCGGAGCCGGTGATCTGCACGCGTTGCAGTTTCTGCGGCTCGGCCGGGGCGGGCGGCGCCGAGGCGGCCGACGCGGGCGGCGCGACCTGCGCGTGCACGGCGCCGCACAGCGCGATCAGGGCGGCGGCCGCGCAGGCGCGCGCCGCGAACGGTGGAGCATGCGGGACACGCGAGGGCGGGACGCGCGGAAGGCGGACGGTCATGGCGGGCTCCCTGGGGCCGGTGGGGGTGGCTCTGTCGGACCAGTCTAGGGAGCGGACCGTCACGGACAAGGGTGATGACCCGCGACAGTCGCGACGAAGCAACTGACCTGTGACCAATGGTTATCCGTTGGTGGGTGCGGGAGGCTATGGTGATACGCAAAGCCGCCTTCGCGCGGCGGGAGGCCCTGACGATGTTCGATCGCTGTCTGCTGCGCCGCGCCGTCGGCACGCTCCTGGTGACATGGTCCGTGCTGCCGGCGTTCGCCGCGCCACCTGTCACGCCTGCACCGTCGCGGCCCGCCTCCGCTGCGACCGCCGTCAAGCCCGCCGCGCCCTCTGCCGCCACTGTTGCCGCCGTCCCCGCCTCGGGCGCGCAGGCAACGCCTGCCCCTGCGTCAGATGTCCCCATTAAAGGCCACGCGATGGCCATCGGCGGCGCGCTGAAAGCGGACAACGACGAGGTCTGGAACCGCCTGATCGCCCTGGCCGGCGGACGCGGCGCGCGATTCGTCGTGTTCGGCACCGCCGCCGAGGATCCCGAGGCCAGCGCGAAGCAGGTCGTCGAGCAACTGCAGCGTCGCGGCGCGTTCGCCGAGGCGTTGCCCGTCGCGCCGAAGTTCTCGTGGGTCGACCTGAGCAAGGTCGTGCGCGACGCCGCGCTGATCGCCAAGGTGCGCAACGCCAAGGGCATCTTCTTCACCGGCGGCTCGCAGGAGCGCATCGTCGACGTGCTCAACCCGGGCGGTCATTCGACGCCGATGCTCGACGCCATCTGGGAGGTCTACCGCAAGGGCGGCGTCGTGGCCGGCACCTCGGCCGGCGCCGCGATCATGAGCACGGTGATGTTCCGCGACGCGCCCAGCGTCATCAGCATCCTCAAGGGCCAGTGGGAGGAGGGCAAGCAGATCGACCGCGGCCTCGGCTTCGTCGGCCCCCACCTCTTCGTCGACCAGCATTTCCTCAAGCGCGGGCGCTTCGGCCGCATGGTGCCGCTGATGCTGGCCAAGAACTACCAGTTGGGCCTGGGCGTGGACGAGAACTCCGCCGCCGTGATCCGTGGCGACGAGGTCGAGATCATCGGCCACAAGGGCGCGCTGCTGGTCGATCTCAGCGAGGCCTCGTCCGACCGCAAGCTCGGCGTCTTCAACCTGAAGAACGCCCGGCTCACCTACCTCGACCACGGCGACCGCATGAACCTGCGCACGCGCGGCGTCACGCCTTCCGCGCTGAAGCTGCGCGGGCAGAAGCTCGAGCCCGGCGCGCCCGACTACAAGCCCTACTACACGCTGCCGCAGTTCTACACGGACATGCTGGGCGACTCGACGATCTCCACGGCGATGTCCATCCTGATCGACAGCGTGCAGCCCGAGTTCCGCGGCCTGAGCTTCGAGGCCGCGCCGAAGGCCGGCGACACGCTGGCGGATCTGGGCTTCCTGTTCCGGCTCTACAAGGGCCCGGGCAGCATCGGCTGGAGCACCGACGAACTCGGCCCCGAGGACTACACGGTGGTCAACCTCTACCTGGACGTGACGCCGGTGCGCATGCCGCTGCCGCTGTTCGGTCCCTGGCCCGGCGAGGCCCGCCCGAAGCAACCGGCCGCGGCCGAGGAACCGCCGGCCGGCGAGCGCCCCCGCAGTGAGCGCGAAGGGGAAGGCGTGCCGCCCGCGCACGCCGGCAAGGCCGTCCGGCATCCCGATTGCTGGCGCCCTTGGCAAAGCCGCTAGCATGCGGCGTCCGCTCTCATTGCGCCGTTCCCGTTCCCCTTCCTGTTCCGTTTGTCTGCCCTTCCTGCTCTTCTCCTGGAGTCTCCTGCGTTGTCGCGAAAACTTCTCACCCCCGGGCGTGCCGCCGCCGGGGCGGTCCTGCTGCTGCTGACTGCGGCACTGGGTCTGCCCGTCACGGCGCAGACACGCCCCGCGCCGCCGCCGGCCGCGCCCGTCGTCCCGGCCACGCCGGCGATCGCTGCCAGCGCCCCGGCGATCGCCGCCAGCCAGGCGATGCCCTCGGCGCCGGTCTCGGCCAGCGCCCGCCGGCTCTATGACCGCAGCCGCGCCCAGCTGCTGCAGGTCCGCACGCTGTACAACGGCAGCCAGGCCTCGGTGGGCTCGGGCTTCGTCGTCAGCGCCGAAGGCCACGTCATCACCAACTATCACGTCGTCAGCCAGCATGCGCTGGAGCCGGAGCGCTACCGCCTCCAGTACCAGACGCCCGAGGGCGACGGCGGCGACATCGAGCTGCTGGACTTCGACGCCCGTCGCGACCTCGCGCTGCTGCGCATCGTGCGCAAGGGCGACACCCCGGATCCCAAGGGCCTCATCGCCCGCATGACGGCCACGCCGCTGGTGTTCCGCAAGGCCGAGCAGCCGCTGGCCAAGGGCGAGCGCATCTACTCGATGGGCAACCCGCACGACGTCGCGTTCGCCGTCGTCGAGGGCACCTACAACGGCCTGGTGGAGCGCAGCTTCGACCCCTTGATCTACTACTCCGGCTCGATCAACCCCGGCATGAGCGGCGGCCCGGTGATCGACGAGGACGGCGAGATCGTCGGCATCAACGTGTCGACGATGATCTTCGCGCAGCAGATGAGTTTCCTCGTCCCCGGCGAGCATGCGGCCGCGCTGCTCGCGCGCAGCCGCAACGCGGCGCCGATGAAGGGCGCCGCCTGGCCCAAGCTGCGCCAGCAGCTGATGGCCTACCAGGACGAACTCTCGCGCAACTTCGTGGCGCAGCCGTGGCGCACGCTCACGCATCCGCGCTACCGCTTCCCGATCCCGCAGGAGGAATACATGCGCTGCTGGGGCAGCGGTTCCTCCGCCGAGGAGCAGGGCCTGCAGATGCAGCGCACGCAATGCCGCATGGAGCACGCGCTCTTCATCAACGAGTCGCTGCAGACCGGCTATTTCGGTGTCACCGAGGAGGTCTACGACGGCAGCAAGCTCGGTGCGGTCCGCTTCTCGGCGATCTACTCGGCGAGCTTCCGCAACGAGCGCCTGGGCGGTCCGGACCGGGACCGCACCGCGCCGTACTGCAAGGAGGACTTCGTCCAGCAGAAGGACGGCCCGCCGCTGCGCGCGGTCGCCTGCCTGCGGGCCTACCGCAAGCTGGAGGGACTCTTCGACCTGACCGTGCTGGTCACCAACGTGGACGCCTCGACCGAAGGCGCCCTCGGACGATTCGACGCCCGCGGCGTCAGCTTCGCGAACGCCACCAAGCTGACGCGTCACTATCTGCAAGGATTCGCATGGACCACGCCGCGGTAATCGAGATCGTCGACCGGGACGGTCATTGCCGGGAAAGCCACAAGGTGCGCGCGTGGCCGCTGCGCATCGGCCGGTCGCCCGATTGCGACCTGGTGCTGTCCGACCCGCACCTGGCCGGCGCGCATGCGTTGCTGCACTGGGAGCGCGGCGAACCGGCGGCCGGGCGCGTCGACGAGACCGGGGACGACCAGGCCGCGCCCGCGCCCGTGTCCGGCGGCCCGGTGCTGGAGCTGCTGCCCAGCCAGAACGGCGGATGGCTCGACGGGCGCCGGCTCGCGGCGGGCAGCCGCGCGCCGTGGCCGTCGTCGACGCTGCTGCAGATCGGCACCACGCGGCTGCGGCTGCGCACCGCGCTCGACCCGCTGCCCGCCGAGAAGCCCATGAACCGCGCCGACGAACCGGTCAAGCGCGACGCGCGCCCCGCGTGGGCGCTGCCGGCCTTGCTGGCGCTGTGGGCGCTGATGCTGTGGGGCGCCAACTGGGCCGCCAATGACGGCTCCGCGAGCTGGGTCGACACGGTGAGCGCCTTGCTGGCGCCGATCGGCGTGGCGCTGATCTGGTCGGCGCTCTGGGCGCTCGTGACGCAGCTGTTCCGTCACTGGTTCGCGTTCGGCGCGCACCTGTGGCGGGCGCTCGTCGCGACCGTCGCGATGCAGCTGCTGGACCTGCTGCTGCCGCTGGTGGCCTACATGGTCAATGCGCCCAGACTGCTGGCGCTGGAACCGGTGCTCATGTCGGTGGGCGCCGCGCTGCTGCTGTGGTGGCACGCGACGGTGGTCTGGCCGCGCGCCTCGCGGCGCGTGGCGGTGGGCATCGGCGCGATGTGCGTGGTCGGCCTGGTGCTGACCGTGGGACGGCGCACCGAGCAGCAGTACTGGCTCGGCCCGAACTACATGGCCACGCTGGCGCCGCCCTCCTTGCGCCTGGTCTCGCCGAAGCCGGTGGACAGCTTCATCGACGGCATGGACCAGCTCGAGGCGCCGCTGCTGAAGCAGGCGGAGAAGCGCAACGAGCAGGCCGGCGGCAGCGGCGACAACGAGGAGTAGCCTCGGGCGCCGAGCTCAGGCCGTGGTCGCCGGGACCGGCACCGCGCGTGGCGCGGTGCGCCGGCGCAGCCAGGCGACCACCGGCAGCTCCAGGCAACGCCCGATGAGCCAGCCGCCGGCAACGGCCAGCACGACGGCGATCGCGAAGGTCGCCACTTCCGGCAGGGCGCGATACACGCCTGCCTTCGCCAGCAGGGCCAGCACGATGTTGATCAGCAGGCAGTGGGCGAGGTACAGCGAGTACGACACCGCACCGAGCTGAGCGAGCACGGCCGGCACCCGCACCGCCCGTCGCCTCTCCATGGCGACGAGCGTCGCCAGCACCAGCGCCGAGGCGAGCCCCAGCGCGATGCGTCCACCGAACGCATGCGCGCCCTGCGGGCCGAGCCGCTCGTAGAGCACGGCGGCCACGAAGGCCGCGCCCACCCACAGCCCTTGGCGGCGGATCAGCGGCAGCGTCACGCGACGGGCGAGCAGCCCCGTCGTGACGCCCATCAGGAACTGCAGGCAGTGCGGGTCGCCCAGATGCCAGGGGAGTTCGCCCGGCAGCGCGCCCAGGGACTGCGCCGTCACGAGCACGGCCCAGAGTCCGTACAGCGCGAGGCCACCGCGCAGATGCCACAGCAGCACGCAGAAGCTCAGGTAGAACAGCACCTCGTACTGCAGCGACCAGGCGACGCCGACGTATTCCGGCAAGTTCCCGCCGATCCACAGCAGCAGCGTGCCGGGGATGTCGTCGCTGCCGAGTTCCGAGACCGGCGTGCGGCCGGTCAGCAACCGCGACAGGATCGACGGCCCGGCGGTCATCGCCAGCACCATCCAGTAGATCGGGAACACGCGCACGAAGCGCTTCCACAGGTAGCCCGGCCAGCGGGCCGCGCCGCGGCCGAGTTCCGCGTGGTGGACGAAGGTGATGATGAAGCCGCTCAGCACGAAGAAGAAATCGACGCCGACGTAGCCGAAGTCGAACAGGCCGCCGAGCGCGACGTGGCCGCTGAACTGCGGCACGCGCATCAGGTGCGTGGCGTGCATGAGCACCACCGCCAGCGCGGCGATTGCCCGGGCAGCCTCGATGGAGGCGAGCTTCGGTGCGTGGGAAGCGACAGGGGAGGGGGCGTTCGGAGCCATGGTCGGCGATTGCAGGACTAGCGCGGCACTGTAAGCCGGTGTCCCGCCGTCCGCCCACCCGGACTCCCCCGGGACGGGGAGCGGCGACTAGGCTCAGTTCGCGGTGAGCCGCTTTTCCATGAAGACCGACAGCGGGTCGGCGGCGTAGCTGCCGAACGGCGCGCGCCGGTCGTACCCCAGCGTCTCGTAGAGCTTGAGCGCTTCCGGCTGGTGCACGCCGGTCTCCAGACGCGCCAGTTCGATGCCTTGCGCCCTGAGGTGGGACTCGAGCTCCTCCATCAGCACCTTGGAGATCCCGCGTCCCCGGAAATGTGGCTGGACGAACACCCGCTTGATCTCGCCGTACGGGCCCTCGGCGTCGTCGACGACCTTCACCGCGGCGCATCCGGCCAGCCATTCCGCCAGCCACACCCCGATGAAACGCACTTTCGGCTGGGCCAGCGCGTGCGGATCCTCGAGGTGGTTGCTCTCGCTCGGGTAGAGGGCCGCCATGTACGCGTCCGACTGCGCCAGCAGGGACATCGCGGCGGGGCTGTGGGGGTCCAGAGGTTCGATCTGCATGACCTCAAGATAGCAACCGATGTGCCCAACCGGGCGGGATCCGCGAAAGACCCTGAAAAGATCTGCAAGCCGATGTTCGCTTGCAGCGTGTCATAAGCGTGAAGCAAGCCGATAGGCCGGATTCTGTGCGCGGATCCTCTTGCGATTCCCCGCGTGACCGCCATTCCTCTGGGCCGGGCATCACTGCCCGGCTCGGTGCCACCTACCCGCCAGCTCTGCGAGCCGCATCGACGCTGGCCTACTTGGTGTTGCTGCGCGTAGAGATTGCCCGTTTCACCCGATGCGGACTTGCGCCCGCACCGACTCGTCTCTGTTGCTCTGATCCTCGGCTTTCGCCGGGCAGCCGTTAGCTGCTACGCCGCTCTATGCAGTCCGGACCTTCCTCCAGTGCCGTGTTTCCACGCTCGCACCAGCGGCGGTCTGGCTCGCTTCACGGGGGCGAGTTTACCCTGCGGCGCCACCCGCCCGGACGAGGCTCAGGCCTTGCCGGCCAGCAGGGTCTCGATGGTCTTCTGCACCGCCAACGCCTCCGCGAAACCCGGCAGGCTGTGCGAGTGGCCGTCCAGCATCGCCGACCAGTGGCTGAGCTGGTCGGTCATGCCGTTCATGCGCAGCGTCTCCGCGTCGCCCATGCTCTGGATGCGTTCGCCCTGACGCTGCTGCGTCACGCCGAACCAGTCGCGCAACTCGATCTCGCCTTCGTTCGCGCGCCACAGCATGCGGTTGTCGTCGGCGCGCTCGCCGCCGAGGCCCGCGCTGATCGTCACCGGGACGCCGGCGGCGACCAGTTCCGCCTCCACCGCGAGTTCCGATCCGACGCCGTCGTCCGGATACTCGACGCGGCTGCGCACGACCTGTGCCGGGCCCAGCACCCGTTGCAGCACGAAGATGAAGTGCGACAGCACCTCGCGCGAGAAGCCGCCCTCGGCGCGCTGCGCCAGCCAGGCGCCCGCGCCGGCCTGCCACGGACGCGGCCAGGCGGCGAAGCGCAGATCGATGCTGACGCCGTGCAGCGCGCCCATCGGCCGGCGCGAGCCCGCGCCGAAGGCCAGCTGCAGTTGGGCCAGACCGGTCGACGAGGCCAGCGAGTAGTTGACCGCCGCCCGCTGCCGCTCGCGCTCGATGCGCTCGATGCAGGCGCGCGCGGCCTCGAAGTCGGTGGTGAGGGGCTTCTCGCACAGCACCGGCAGGCCGGCGTCGAAGGCCTGCTCCGTCAAGGCGATGTGCGGTCCCGGCGGTGTCGCGATGTAGAGGCCGTGCAGGCCCGGCTCGCGGATCAGCGCCTCGGCGCTGGTGGCCGCGCGCAGCAGCGGGTAGTGGGCCAGCGCCTGCGCCAGCACCTCGGGATTCTGGTCCCAGACCCGGGTCACCCGCAGCCGGGCGTGCCCGGCCAGACGGGCCAGCATCCGCTGCCCCATCACGCCCAGCCCGACCACCCCAATGCTCAATACGCCTGGCACCACGTTCCCCGCCCGAAGTTCCGCAAAAGTCCCGCAGTGTAGGGGCCCCGCTACACTGCCGGTCATCGCGCGGGCCGCCCGGGCGACCCGCGCACGCTTCTCCCGCAAGCGGCGTTCCCGGTCGGCATGACAGGTGTCCCGCGGACGGCCCGGCGTTATCGTCGGCGGCTTCCCCGCACCCTCCACCGCATCCACGCATGAACCCCGAAGCCAGCCAACTGTGGCGCGCCCCGCGCTGGGCCCTCGCCATCCTGCTGGCCGCGCTGGCCACGGTCGGACCGTTCTCGATCGACACCTACATCCCGGCCTTCGCCGGCATCGCCCAGGCGCTGGACGCCACGCCGATCGAGATGCAGCAGACGCTGTCGGGCTACCTGCTCGGCTTCGCGGTGATGAATCTCTTCCACGGCGCGCTGTCGGACAGCTTCGGCCGCCGCCCGGTCGTGCTGTGGGGCATGGCGGTCTTCGCGCTGTCCTCGATGGGCTGCGCGCTGGCCGGCAGCATCGGGCAGCTGGTGTTCTGGCGCACGGTGCAGGGGCTGTCGGCGGGGGCGGGCGTCGTCGTCTCGCGCGCCATCATCCGCGACATGTTCCCGCCGTCGGAGGCGCAGCGGGTGATGTCGCAGGTGACGATCTTCTTCGGCCTCGCGCCGGCGATCGCGCCGATGATCGGCGGCTTCCTCTACGTCCACGCCGACTGGCACGCGATCTTCTGGTTCCTGGTCTTCATCGGCGCGCTGCTGTTCGCGGTCACCTGGCGCCTGATGCCGGAGACCCTGCACCGGGACCACCGCCAGCCGTTCCACGTCGGCTCGCTGCTGCGGGGCTACCGCTCGCTCGTCGGCAGCCGCCGCTTCCTGCTGCTGGCGCTGGCCAGCGGCATCCCGTTCAACGGCATGTTCCTGTACGTGCTGGCCGCGCCGGTGTTCCTGGGCGAACACCTGGGCCTGGCGCCGACGCAGTTCTTCATCTTCTTCCTGTTCAGCATCGGCGGGATCATGGGCGGCGCCTGGCTCAGCGGCCGGCTCGCCGGCAAGATCGCGCCGCGCAAGCAGATCCGGCGCGGCTTCCTGATCATGGGCGTCACGTCCATCGCCAACGTCGTCTGCAACCTGACGCTGCCCCACAGCCCGTTCTGGGCCTTCCCGCTGATCAGCAGCTTCGCCTTCGGCTGGGCGCTGATGGTGCCGGTGGTCACGCTGCTGGTGCTGGACCAGGCGCCCGAGCGCCGCGGCATGGCGTCCTCGCTGCAGGCCTGCATCGGCAGCGCGGCCAACGGCCTGGTCGCCGGCGTGCTGGTGCCGCTGGTGATGCATTCGATGCTGGCGCTGGCGGTGACCTCGGCCGCCATGATGTGCATCGGTCTGGCCGCCTGGACCTGGGTCAAGCGCGAGGTGTCCGCGGCGCCGCCTCCGGTGTGACATCGGGACAGCGGCCCGGCCTCAAGATGGCGGGCCAGGCTCCGAAATAGAGGGGGTGATCCTTCTGTCCCGCGCCGCCCAGCGCTGTTGCGCGGACCTGTTCCCGGAGCCCTCCTTCATGTCCGACCGTCCCGCGTCCGGCGCCTCGCTGCCGGCGGCCCTCTGCCTCAGCCTCAGCCTCTCCCTGCTGCTGCCCGCCACGCTGCGCGCGGCCGAGCCCGCGCCTGCGCCTGCGCCGAAGGGGAGGCGTCCGGCGAGCAGCTGCGTGATCGCCTGGCGGATCGCCTGAAGGAAGATGCGGCCGCGCTCAAGCTGAGCACCAAGCCCGCTGGCGCCACCGCGGACGTCAGGACGAACAACCCGGTCGACCTGCGCGCCCGCCGTGCCGCCAAGCCCGCCGCGGCCGCCTCGGGCGCGAAGTCGTCGACGCCCTGGTCCTACACCGGCGACGGCGCGCCCGACAAGTGGGGCCAGCTGCAGCCCGAATTCCGCCAGTGCACGATCGGGACCCGCCAGAGCCCGATCGACCTGCGAGACACGATCAAGGTCGACCAGGAGCGCATCCAGTTCGACTACAAGCCCAGCAGCTTCTCGGTCGTCGACAACGGCCACACGATCCAGGTGAACGTGGCGCCGGGCAACGGCCTGACGATCATGGGCCGGCGCTACGAGTTGCAGCAGTTCCACTTCCACCGCCCGAGCGAAGAGCGCATCAACGGCCGCCAGTACGACATGGTCGCCCACCTGGTCCACAAGGACGCCGCGGGGAAGGAGGCCACCGTCGCGGTGCTGCTGGAGCGCGGCCAGGACCAGGCGCTGATCCAGACGGTCTGGAACCACCTGCCGCTCGAGCGCGGCGACACCTACACGGCGCCGGTCCCGATCGACCTCACGCAGTTGCTGCCCAAGGACCAGGGCTACTTCTCGTACATGGGGTCGATGACGACGCCGCCCTGCACCGAAGGCGTGCTGTGGCTGGTCCTGCGCCAGCCGGTGCAGGTCTCCTCGCAGCAGATCTCGGTGTTCTCGCACCTGTATCCGATGAACGCACGCCCGCTGCAGGCGCCGTCGGGCCGTCTGATCAAGGAATCGAACTGAGCCGCGGGACCTCGCGTCCCGCTTCGGGCCGGTGCCGTGACCACCGTCACGGCACCGGCCTTCTTCTTGGTGGAAACCCTTGGTTTTGGCCGAAACGCCAGGAGAATCCGGGCCGCCGCGATCGCGATCTGCGCGATTCTTGATTTGTATCAATGACTTGCGGCGAATCCTCACCCGCCCGCTCCGACTTTGGAGAGGGCTCTTTCTCCCAGGACCCCGCCGTGTTGAAGACCATCAAGTCGCGCCTGATCGCGATCAGCATCCTCATCGTGGTGGCCGCTGTTGCGCTCGCCACCTTCGCCAGCTACTGGGCCGTGCGCGATCACGCGCGCCGCCAGGTGCAGGCGCAGTTGACCGACCTGGCCACCGCCAACGCCGCAGGCGTCGCCGCCTGGGTGAAGACGCAGAAGGACGTGGTTGCCGCGATGGCGCCGGCCGCGACGCTGGAGGACCCGCGCGCGGTGCTGACCCAGGCGCTGCAGTCGGGCCGGCTGGACCTGGCCTACGTCGGCGGCGCGGACAAGCGGATGATCTCCATCCCCGACCGCCAGCGTCCCGCGGAGTACGACCCCACCGGCCGCGGCTGGTACAAGCTGGCGTCCGGCACGGACCAGGCGGTGATCACGGCGCCCTACGTGGCGGCGTCGAGCAAGAAGCTGGTGGTGACCTTCGCCAGCGCGGTGCGCGCGGGCGGCGAGATCAAGGCGGTGGTCGGCACCGACGTGGCGCTGGACGACATCGTCGCGACGATGAAGTCCATCAAGCCGACCGCGAGCGGTTTCGCGATGCTGCTGGACAAGCAGGGCACCGTGATCGCCCACCCGGACGCGGCGCTGACGCTGAAGCCGGTGAAGGACCTGTCCGCCGCGATCGACGGCGCGCTGCTGACGACCGCGCACGGCGACGAGCCGACGCTGGCCGAGGTCGGCGCCCACCGTTTCTTCCTGAAAGCCGTGGACGTGCCCGGCACGGACTGGGTGCTGGTCGCCGCCGCCGAGCGCAACGAGGCCCTGGCCGCGCTGTCCGACGTGCTGCGCAACGCGGGCCTGACGATGCTCGTGGTCACGGTCGTGGCGGCGCTGGTCGCGGCGGCCGCCGTGGGCGCGCTGCTGAAGGGCCTGGCCGGCATCAAGCGCGCGATGAACGACATCGGCGCCGGCGAGGGCGACCTCAGCCAGCGCCTGCAGGTGCGCGGCGAGGACGAACTCGCCGACATCTCGCGCGGCTTCAACCAGTTCGTGCACAAGATCGAACAGGTCATGCTGCAGGTCCGCGAGACCAGCCAGTCGATCGCGGTCGCGTCGCGGCAGATCGCCGCCGGCAACCATGACCTCAGCCAGCGCACCGAGGAGACGGCCAGCAACCTGCAGGAGACCGCCAGCTCGATGGAGGAACTCAACAGCACCGTGGCCAACAGCGCCGCCAACGCCGACCAGGCGCGGCAGTTGGCCGACACCGCCAGCCGCGTCGCGCGCCAGGGCGGCGAGGCGATGGGGCAGGTGGTCGCGACGATGCAGGAGATCAGCACCAGCTCGCGGCAGATCGGCGACATCATCGGCACGATCGACGGCATCGCGTTCCAGACCAACATCCTGGCGCTGAACGCGGCGGTCGAGGCGGCGCGCGCGGGCGAACAGGGCCGCGGCTTCGCGGTCGTGGCGAGCGAGGTGCGGGCACTGGCGCAGCGTTCGGCCGGCGCGGCCAAGGAGATCAAGACGCTGATCACGGCCAGCGTCGAGCGCGTCGACACCGGCGCGCGCCAGGTGTCCTCCGCCGGCGAGACGATGAACGAGGTCGTCGGCAGCGTGCAGCGCGTGGCGCAGATGATCGGCGAGATCAGCCACACCGCGCAGGAGCAGAGCCACGGCATCGGCCAGGTGAACGTGGCCGTCGCGCAGCTGGATCAGGTCACGCAGCAGAACGCGTCGCTGGTCGAGGAATCGGCCGCCGCCGCGGAGAGCCTCAAGGACCAGGCGCAGAAGCTGGCCGACGTCGTCGGCACCTTCCGCCTGAGCGGTTCGGCGTCGACGTCCTCGACGACGTTCTGAGCCAAGGCGCGCCGATTAGCGCGCCGGATCGACCGCGTGGAAGCGCAGGAACATGTCGGTCGCCGAATCGGCCACCTGGCGCTGCTGCGCCTTGTCCAGCGGCGGCTGCCCCATCGTGATCTGGGGCCAGAAGGCGAAGCCCTTGACCAGCGCCTGCAGCTGCGCCGCGGCGAACGCCGGATCGCCCTCCTTGAGCCGACCATCCGCCATCGCCGCGCGGATCCACACGGTCAGCGCCTCTTCGCGGCCGCCGAGCCGGCACAGCATCTCCCGCGCCCGTTGCGGCGCGTGGATCGCCTCGGCGATCAGCACCCTGGCCAGGTCCAGGAACTGCGGGTCGTCGCTCATCGCGAGCTTCTGCTCGACCAGTGACAGCAACTGCTCGCGCAACGAGAGATCGGCGCGGTAGGTCAGCTTCAGCTTGGCTTCGGTCGCGACCCACAGACGCTCCAGGATCGCGTCGAACAGCGCGTCCTTGCCGCTGAAGTGGTTGTAGACGGTGCGCTTGGACACCTGCGCGCGGCCCGCGATGCGGTCCATGTTCGCGACCTCGAACCCATGCTCGCGAAACTCGGCGATCGCCGCGTCGACGATCGCCTGCCGCTTGCGGTCGGTCAGCCGCACCCGTTCGGCGTCGCCGATGGCGGCGAGTTCTTCGGGAGCGAGCGGCGCGGGCAGGGGGCGGACGGCGTCGGAAGTCATGGGATCAATCTTACACCGGGGAGTTTACTTTTCGGATTCCAGCGTCTAGACTGCTGCAAAACTACACTGTGTAGTGCAAGTTTTCAAATGAGCCCGCAACCTCCCCGACCCCCGTCGTCCGTACTGCCCGCGCGCTGATGCCGCGCTCGCTCACTGCCCTGAGCGGCGTCGCCGCCGTCCTGATTGTTGGAGCCCTTGCCATGACCGCTTCCCGCGTGATGTCCTCGCCCGCCGTGGTGCCCTCGAACGGGGTTTCCTCCCCCGCGCCGGAGGGCACCCAGCCCGCCCTCGAGCAGTCGCCCCAATGGGCGAAGGGCCAGTTCCACAACCCGGCCGTGGAGCCCGAGCAGGGCTTCTGGAAGACGATGGGCATCATGTGGGACTTCATGTTCCACAAGCCCGCCGGCACCGCGCCGGACGCGCCCATCGAGGTGCAGGCGCTGACCAAGGCCCAGCTGCTGGCCGCGCCCGACCGGACGCTGTTCCGCCTCGGCCACTCGACGGTGCTGCTGAAGTTGCGCGGCCGCTTCTGGCTGACGGACCCGGTGTTCTCCGAGCGTGCGTCGCCGTTCTCGTTCATGGGCCCGAAGCGCTTCCATGCGCCGCCGATCGCGCTCGACGAGCTGCCGGAGATCGAGGCCGTGATCCTGTCGCACGACCACTACGACCACCTCGACCACGACACCGTGCTGGCGCTGGCACCCAAGGTGCGCCATTTCGTGACGCCGCTGGGCGTCGGGCAGCGCCTGATCGACTGGGGCGTCCCCGCGGCGAAGGTGCAGCAGTTCGACTGGTGGCAGGGCACGTCGATCGCGGGCGTGCAGCTGACGGCGACGCCGGCGCAGCATTTCTCCGGCCGCAGCCTGAGTGACCGCAACTCGACGCTGTGGGCCTCGTGGGTGCTGATCGACGACGACCTGCGCGTGTTCTTCAGCGGCGACACCGGCTACTTCGACGGCTTCAAGGCGATCGGCGAGCGTTTCGGCCCCTTCGACCTGACGCTGATGGAGACCGGCGCCTACGACCCGCGCTGGCCCTATGTCCACATGCAGCCCGAGCAGACGATGCAGGCGCACGTCGACCTGAAGGGCAAGCGCCTGCTGCCGATCCACAACGGCACCTTCGACCTCGCGATGCACCGCTGGCAGGATCCGTTCGAGCGCATCAGCGCGCTGGCTCGCCTGCGCAATGTGGAACTGGTGACGCCGGTGATCGGTTCCCCGCTGGCGATCGAGCAGCCGGGGCCGACGCCGCAGTGGTGGCAGGGCGCCGCCGAGGCGCGCAAGGGCGAATCGTCGGCCACACCGGCGGCGTCCGCGGTCGCGCCCTGAGTTCGATCAGCACCGCTCGAACCGCTCCCTTCGCGAAAGCCCGGCTCTGCCGGGCTTTTGCATTGCTCCCACTTTTCCGACACTTCTGGGCGATTCCGGGCGGTTCCAGGCCGATCCGAAGGGGGACGGCGGGCGGTCGGCGCCCACATCGGTGCGACCGCCCGGATCCGGCTGTCCTGGTTTCAGGGGGGCACGGCGACCGGCTCGAGTTGATCCATCACTTGCACAGCAGTCCTTAAGTCCTTCATTCTTAACGACTTTTATTTCATGAGCTGGCTTGAAAATGGGAGCTAAGTAATTGATTTGATTGGGAAAAACGCCAGATTTCCTTGACCGGGATACATCTCGCCATTAAAGTGGGAGAAAGTGCAATCCGGTGGGGCAAAGTGGCGAATGTCGTGTTTCAGGGGGCGAGTGCCTTGGCGTTGGACGCCAAGGGGCGCTTGACCGTCCCTGCTCGGCATCGCGAGGTCCTGCAGGCGCTGTGTGGCGGCCAGCTCACGCTGACCAAGCACCCCGAAGGCTGCCTGATGGTCTTCCCCCGTCCTGCCTGGGAACAGTTCCGCGACAAGGTCGCCGCGCTGCCGATGTCGGCGGCCGGCTGGAAGCGCGTGTTCCTCGGCAACGCCCAGGACGTCGAGATCGACGCGGCCGCCCGCGTCCTGATCGCCCCCGAGCTGCGCTCCGCCGCGGGCCTGCAGAAGGACACGATGCTGCTCGGCATGGGCAGCCACTTCGAGCTGTGGGACGCGCAGGCCTACGCCGCCCATGAGGCCGCCGTCATGCAGTCCGAGATGCCGGCCGTGCTCCAGGACTTCAGCTTCTGACCGACATGAGCGAGCAGTCCCCTTCCTCCGCCGCCCCCGCCTTCACCCACACGACCGTGCTGCTGCACGAGACGGTGGACGGCGCGTTCACGACCCCCGACGGCATCTATGTCGACGGCACCTTCGGACGCGGCGGCCACTCGCGCCTGCTGCTGTCGAGGCTGGGGGAGAAGGGGCGGTTGATCGGCATCGACCGCGACCCGGAGGCGGTCGCGGCCGCGACGTTCGGACCAACGCGGGTCGACGACCCGCGTTTCCACATCTGCCACAGCGCGTTCGCCGACATGGCCGCGCAGCTCGACGCGCTGGGCGTCGACCAGGTCGACGGCATCCTGCTGGACCTGGGCGTGTCCAGCCCGCAGATCGACAACCCGGAGCGCGGCTTCAGCTTCCGCTTCGACGGTCCCCTCGACATGCGCATGGACACGACGCGGGGCGAAAGCGCCGCGGACTTCATCGCCCGCGCGGAGGTGGACCAACTTGCACAGGTGATCCGCGACTATGGTGAAGAACGGTTTGCTCTCCCGATTGCAAAGGCGCTTGTGGCTCGCCGGGAAGGCGGGCGCCCTGTTCGAACGACCGCCGAGCTTTCCCAAGTCGTGGCTGGTGCAGTCAAAACCCGCGAACCGGGCAAGGACCCTTCGACGCGCACATTTCAGGCTCTACGGATATTCGTCAACGCCGAGCTTGAAGAGCTGCAGCAGGGGCTGAACGCCGCGCTGGCCAAGCTCAAGCCGGGCGGCCGGCTGGCGGTGATCAGCTTCCATTCGCTGGAAGACCGCATCGTCAAGAACTTCATCGCCGAACACAGCAAGGAAGTGTTCGACCGCCGCGCCCCTTCGCCGAGCCCAAGCCGCAGCCGCTGCGGGCCATCGCGCGCATCAAGCCGAGCGAGGCCGAGGTCGCGGCCAATCCGCGCGCGCGCTCGTCGATCCTGCGCGTGGCCGAGCGCACCGACGCCCCGCTGCCGCCTCCCGTGCCGGCAGACACCGGCAAGCGCAAGAAGGGCGGTCGCCGATGATCGGTCGCCTGAACCTGCTGCTGATCGTCGCGGTGCTCGTCTCCGGCGTCTACATGGTGCGCAGCGCCTATGACTCGCGCCGGCTGTTCACCGAACTCGACCGCGCGCAGACCGAGGGCCGCCGGCTCGAGGCCGACTACCAGAAGCTGATGGCCGACCGACAGGCGCAGGCGACCAACCTGCGCGTCGAGCAGGTCGCGCGCGAGCGCCTGAAGATGCGCCCGATCTCGCCGGCGATCACCTTCAACCCCGATGCGCCGGCGATCGAGGCCAGCGGCGTGCGCGGACGTCCGCAAGCCGCGGCGCAAGCTGGAACTCAAGGAGCGGCCCGATGATCGGCAAGCTCCGCAAGAAACTGGGCAACAGCGCCCGCAATGCCTCGCGTAACGTTTCCAGAAGTGCCGCCAGAAACGGCTCGACGCGCGGCGTCAGCTATTCGAGCAGCCCGCTGCTGGCGTCGAAGACGCCGCCGTGGCGCTCGCGTTTCCTGGTCGCGCTGGTGGGCCTCGCGTTCACCGGCCTGCTGGCGCGCGCGGCCTACATCCAGCTGATCGGCGAGGATTTCTTCCAGCGCCAGGGTGAGGCCCGCTACGCCCACAAGATGGAGCTGCCCGCCAGCCGCGGCAAGATCAGCGACCGCAGCGGCCAGGTGCTGGCGGCCAGCGTGGCCGTGCCGTCGATCTGGGCGTTCCCGAAGGAGGTCGATACCGATCCCGACAAGCGCCGCCAGCTCGCCAAGCTGCTCGACATGTCGCGCTCGGAGCTCGACAAGCGCCTCGACCCCGCCAACCGTTTCGTCTTCCTGCGCCGCCAGGCCGACGACGAGACCGCCCGCAAGATCAAGGAACTCGGCCTGAAGGGCGTGTTCCAGGACCGCGAATACAAGCGCCAGTACCCCGAGGGCGAGGCCGCCGCGCACATCGTCGGCTTCACCAACATCGAGGAGCAGGGCCAGGAAGGCATCGAGCTCGCGTTCCAGAAGGACCTGCAGGGCCGTGACGGCTCGCGCTCGGTCGTGCGCGACCGGCTGGGCCGTGTCGTCGAGGACATCGGCGAGCGCGTGCCCGAGACCAACGGCAAGGACATCGAGCTGTCGATCGACGCGAAGGTGCAGTTCTTCGCCTACCAGCGCGTGCGCGACGCGGTGGCCGAGAACAACGCCAAGGCGGGCTCGGTGGTGGTGCTGGACGCGCACACCGGCGAGATCCTCGCGCTGGCCAACTTCCCCAGCTACGACCCCGGCCACCGGCAGAACCTGTCCGGCGAGCAGCTGCGCAACCGCGCGCTGACCGACGTCTTCGAGCCCGGCTCGACGATGAAGCCGTTCACCACCGCGCTGGCGCTGGAGACCGGCCGCGTGCGGCCCGACACGCTGCTGAGCACCGGTCCGCGCAGCGTGGTCATCTCCGGCTGGTCGCCGACCGACGCGCATCCGCACGGCGACCTCACCGTGACGCAGGTGATCCAGAAGTCGAGCAACATCGGCGCCGCGCGGATGGCGCTGATGATGCAGCCGCGCGAGATGCACGAGATGTTCACCGCGATCGGCCTGGGCCAGCGGCCGCAGATCGACTTCCCCGGCGCGGTGACCGGCAAGCTGCGTCCGTGGAAGAGCTGGCGCCCGATCGAGCAGGCGACGATGAGCTACGGCTATGGCCTGTCCGCGTCGCTGCTGCAGCTGGCGCGTGCGTACACGGTGTTCGCGCGCGACGGCGACATCATCCCGATCACGATGACCAAGCACCCGGCCGATCAGCCGGTGAACGGCATCAAGGTCTTCAGCCCCAAGGTCGCCGCGGACATTCGCGGGATGCTGCAGATGGCGGCCGGCCCGGGCGGCACCGCGCCGCAGGCGATGGTCCCCGGCTACAGCGTCGGCGGCAAGTCCGGCACGGCGCACAAGCAGGAAGGCAAGGGCTACGCGAGCCACAAATACCGCTCGTGGTTCGTGGGCATCGCACCGATTTCCAAGCCGCGCATCATCGTGGCGGTGATGGTCGACGAGCCGAAGAACGGCCAGTACTTCGGCGGTGCCGTGGCGGGGCCGGTCTTCAGCCAGGTCGTGGCGCAGACGCTCAGATTGCTGGGCGAGGCGCCGGACCTCGACGTGAAGCCGCAGATCGTGGCGCAGCAACGGCTGCAGGCCGTCGACGAGAGTTTCTGAGCGGGCACGAACCATGTTGATGCATCTGAAATCCCCCGAAGCCGCCGCCCGCTGGCTGCAGGAATGGACGCCCAGCGGCCAGCTGCGCACGGACAGCCGCGCCGTGGGCGCGGGCGACGCGTTCATCGCGTGGCCGGGTTATGCCAAGGACGCGCGGCAGTTCGTTGCCGGCGCCCTGGCGGCCGGCGCAGCGACGGCGCTGGTCGAACACGCCGGCGCGGCCGAGTACGGCTTCACCGACGCGCGCATCGCGTCGCTGCCCGATCTGAAGCTGAACTGCGGCCGCATCGCGTCGGCGTTCTACGGCGAACCGAGCAAGCGCCTGAACGTCCTCGCGGTCACCGGCACGAACGGCAAGACGTCGAGCGCCTGGTGGATCGCGCAGGCGCTGACGCTGCTGGGATCGCGCTGCGGCGTGATCGGCACGCTGGGTGTCGGCCAGCCGCCGGTGCCCGGTGCCACGACCAACGCGTCGATCGAAGCCACCGGCCTGACGACGCCGGACCCGGTCCGTCTGCAGGAAGCCTTCAAGCGCATGGCCGACGACGGTTATGGCGCATGCGCGATCGAAGCCTCCTCGATCGGCATCGAGGAGCACCGGCTGAGCGGCACCACGATCCAGGTCGCGCTGTTCACCAACTTCACGCAGGACCACCTGGACTACCACGGCGGCATGGACGCCTACTGGGTGGCCAAGCGCAAGCTGTTCGACTGGGACGGCCTGAAGGCCGCGGTGCTGAACCTCGACGATCCGAAGGGCGTCGAGCTCGCCGCCGAGCTGAGCGCCGCCGGCAAGCTCGACGTGTGGACCTACGGACTCGACCGTGCCGATGCGCGCCTCAGCGCCGTCGACCTGCGTCATGACGCGAGCGGTCTCGCGTTCACGCTGCGTGAGGGCGCCACGTCGGTGCCGGTGCAGACCGGCCTCATCGGCGACTACAACGTGTCCAACCTGCTCGGCGTGATCGCCGGTCTGCGGGCGCTGGGCCATGGGCTCGAAGACATCGCGCGCGTCGCCGCGCTGGTGACGCCGGTGCCGGGCCGCATGCAGCGCGTGGGCAGTGGCCGCGAGCTGCCGCAACTGGTGGTCGATTACGCCCACACGCCCGATGCGCTGGACAAGGCGCTGAGCGCACTGCAGCCGCTGGCCGCCGCGCGCGGCGGTGAGCTGCGCGTCGTGTTCGGCTGCGGTGGTGACCGCGATCCGACCAAGCGTCCGTTGATGGGGGCGATCGCCGCGCGCTTGGCCGCGCACGTCTTGCTGACCAGCGACAACCCGCGCACCGAGGATCCGCTGAAGATCCTCGCTGACATCGAAGCTGGCCTGCCCGCCGGTGTCGCGCGTGAAGTGATCGCGGACCGCGCCGAGGCGATCTCGCGCGCCGTCGATCAGGCGGGCGCCCGCGATGTCGTGCTGGTCGCCGGCAAGGGCCATGAGGACTACCAGGAAATCCACGGCGAACGCCGCGCGTTCTCCGACGTGCAGGCGGCGCGCGCCGCGCTGATTGAAAGGGCGGGGCTGTGAGCGACGCAACGCCGATCACTGCCAGTGCAGCCGCTTCGGCTGTGCCGGGTGCGCCGATGATGACGCTCGGTCGCGCCTTCGAACTGCTGTCGCCGCTGCTGCCCGCCGCGACGCTCGTGGGCGAGCCTTCGACGCCGCTGCTGCGCGTGCACACCGACACCCGCTCGCTGCGCGCGGGCGACCTGTTCGTCGCGCTGCGCGGCGAGCGATTCGACGCGAACGATTTCCTCGCGCAGGCGAAGACTTCCGGTGCCGCCGCGGCCATCGCCGAACGCGGCCTGGCCGAGGCTGAGCTGCCGGGCCTGCTCGTGCCCGACGCGAAGGCCGCGCTGGGGCTGCTCTCGCAAGCCTGGCGCGAACAGCATCACCTGCCGGTGATCGCCGTCACCGGCAGCAACGGCAAGACGACGGTGACGCAGATGATCGCGTCCATCCTGCGCGCCTGGCTGGGCGACGCGGCGATGCTCGCGACCGAAGGCAACTTCAACAACGAGATCGGCGTGCCGCTGACGCTGCTGCGCCTGCGCCAGAACGAGGCCGCGTGGCATCGCGCGGCGGTGGTCGAGCTCGGCATGAACCACCCCGGCGAGATCGCGCCGCTGGCCGCGATGACGCAGCCGACGGTGGCGCTGGTGAACAACGCGCAGCGCGAGCACCAGGAGTTCATGCACACCGTCGAGGCGGTCGCGCGCGAGAACGGCGCCGTGATGGGCGCGCTCGGCACGGCCGGGGTCGCGGTGTTCCCCGCTGAAGACCCGTGCGCGCCGGTGTGGCAGTCGCAGGCCGTGGGCCGCGCGACGCTGACCTTCGCGCTGCAAGGCCAGGCCGACGTGATGGGCCGCGCGCAGTGGGTCGCGCCGACCGACGCGAGCGTCGCCGCTGCCCTCGCCAGTGGTGCGGGCGGTGCGGGCGGTGCCGGCGGTGCGGGTCATTGGGCGATCGAGATCCTCACCCCCGCCGGATCCATCCCGGTCGCGCTGGCGATGGCCGGGCAACACAACGTCCGCAACGCGCTGGCCGCCGCGGCCTGCACGCTGGCCGCGGGCGCGCCACTCGCGGCGATCCGCGACGGACTGCAGTCGTTCAAGGCCGTGAAGGGCCGCTCCGCACTGCAGACGGCGGTGTGGCAGGGCCGTCGCATCACGCTGATCGACGACAGCTACAACGCCAACCCCGACAGCGTCCGCGCCGCCATCGACGTCCTGGCCGAGCTGCCGGGCGCGTCGTGGCTGATCCTCGGCGACATGGGCGAAGTGGGCGAGCAGGGGCCTGCCTTCCACGAGGAAGTCGGCGCGCACGCCGCCGACCAGGGTCTGGCCGCGCTGTGGACCGCCGGCGCCGCCGCGCGCGACGCCGCGACCGCCTACGGCGCGGGCGCTCGCGCGTTCGACACCGTCGCCGAATTGATCGGCGCGCTGAAGGACGCGCCGCAAGTGCAGAACATCCTCGTCAAGGGTTCGCGCTTCATGAAGATGGAACAGATCGTGGCCGCCTTGCAGTCCGGCGGCCCAGGAGACCCCCATGCTGCTTAGTCTGGCCCAATGGCTGCAGGCCAATTACTCTGAACTCGGGTTCCTCCGCGTCTTCAACTACATCACCTTCCGCGCGGTGATGGCGGCGCTGACGGCGCTGCTGATCGGCCTGGCCTTCGGCCCGTGGGTGATCCGCCGCCTGACCGAGCTCAAGATCGGCCAGCCGATCCGCGAGTACGGCGTGCAGCAGCATCTGGCCAAGAGCGGCACGCCGACGATGGGCGGGGTGCTGGTGCTGATCGGCATCGGCGTGTCCACGCTGCTGTGGTTCGACTGGTCCAACCGCTTCGTCTGGGTGGTGATGCTGGTGACCATGGGCTTCGGCCTGGTCGGCTGGGTCGACGACTACCGCAAGGTGGTCAACAAGGACCCCGAGGGCATGCGCAGCCGCGAGAAGTTCATGTGGCAGTCGATCATCGGCCTGATCGCGGCGATCTATCTCGCGTTCAGCGTGTCGGAGACCAGCTTCCTCGGCGTCGTGCAGCTGTTCTTCCGCTGGGTCACGAGCGGCTTCTCGACCGAGCTGCCGCCCAAGGCCGACCTGATGCTGCCGTTCTTCAAGTCGATCAGCTATCCGCTGGGCGTGTTCGGCTTCATCGGCCTGTCCTACCTGGTCATCGTCGGCACCAGCAACGCGGTGAACTTCACCGACGGCCTGGATGGCCTGGCGATCATGCCGGTGGTGATGGTGGGCTCGGCGCTGGGCGTCTTCGCCTACGTGACCGGCTCGTCGGTCTACAGCCGCTACCTGCTGTTCCCCTACATCCCGGGCGCTGGCGAGTTGCTGATCTTCTGCGCCGCGCTGGCGGGCGCCGGGCTGGCCTTCCTGTGGTTCAACGCGCATCCGGCGCAGGTGTTCATGGGCGACGTGGGCGCGCTGGCGCTGGGCGGCGGCCTGGGCACCCTGGCCGTGATCACGCGCCAGGAGATCGTGCTCGGCATCATGGGCGGCGTCTTCGTCGCCGAGGTGCTGTCGGTGATGCTGCAGGTGACCTGGTTCAAGTACACGAAGAAGAAGTACGGGGAAGGGCGGCGCATCTTCAAGATGGCGCCGCTGCACCACCACTTCGAGAAGTCGGGCTGGAAGGAGACGCAGGTCGTCATCCGGTTCTGGATCATCACCATGCTGCTGTGCCTGGTCGGCCTGGCCAGCCTGAAGCTGCGTTGAGCGGGAACGGAACGACGATGTCCTCCCTCCACTTCCCGGCGCTCTTCCAGGACCGGCACGCGTTCGTGCTGGGCCTGGGCGATTCCGGGCTCGCGATGGCGGCCTGGGCCGCGCGCCTGGGCGCGCGCGTCACCGTCTGGGACAGTCGCGAGCAGCCGCCGCAACTGGCCGCGCTGCGCGAGCGCCTGCCGGAGGCCGCGTTCGAGCACGGCGGGTTCTCGCCGGCACTGCTGGCCACGATCGACCACAGCTGGGTGCTGCTGAAGAGCCCCGGCCTGTCGCCGCTGGACGCGCGGCTGAAGCCGCTGTTCGAGCGCGCCGAGGAGATCGGCCTGCGCGTGCGCGGCGAGCTGGAGCTGTTCGCGCAGGCGCTGGCGGAACTCAAGACGCTCTATCGCTACGAACCGGGCGTGCTGGCGATCACCGGCACCAACGGCAAGACGACGACGACCAGCATGACCGCACTGCTGGTCGAGCGCGCCGGCCGCCGCGTCGCGATGGCGGGCAACATCGGTCCGACGCTGCTGGGGACCCTGAGCGACGCGCTCGACAGGGAGCCGATGCCGCAGCCGAAGGAGGACGAGGTCGCCGCCGACATCGCCGCCGAGGCCGATGCGGCCGACGCCGCGGATGAAGCCGTCGTCGACCTGGCCGTGGAGTCCGTGGTGTCGGTGGAGTCCGGCACGACCGTGGCCATCGAGGACGTCGGCGACGTGCCCGAGGTGCCGAATGCCGACGTGCTGCTGGAGTCCTTTGACGCGAACGAGATCGAGCCGGCCGACACCGCCGATTCCACCGTGCCGGTCGAGGCTGTCGAGGCCGCCGAGTCCGTTGAATCGGTTGAATCGGTTGAACCTGCGGCGCAGTCCGCTGCTGCGCAGGCATCGACCGATGACCGCACCGCGCTGGAGACCGTGGCCGAGCTGCTCGACGAACAACCGCTGCCGATCAAGCCGCCACCGCCCAAGCCGGCCGAGTTCGAGGTGCTGCCGCAGGTCTGGGTGCTGGAGCTGTCGAGCTTCCAGCTGGACGGCGTGAAGGGCTTCGAGCCGAGCGCCGGCGCGGTGCTGAACATCACGCAAGACCACCTGGATTGGCACGGCGACATGCCGGCCTACGCGCGCGCCAAGGGCCGCGTCTTCGGCGAGCACGGCGTGCTGGTGATCAACCGCGACGACCCGGAGGTCGAAGCGCTGGTGCCCGCGCCGATCACGGTGAAGCAAGGCCGCGGCCGCCCGGCGAAAGTCGTGGAACGCAACGTCGTCCGCTTCGGCCTCGACGCACCGCGCCGTCCGGGCGATTTCGGTCTGCTGGTCGAGAACGGCATGGCGTGGCTGGTCCGTGCCCGTGAACAGGAAGAAGAACTCAAGGGCCTGAAGCGCCGCAAGGATGACGAGGAAGAACTCATCATCCAGCGCCTGATGCCCGCCGACGCGCTGCGCGTGCGCGGCCGCCACAACGCCGCGAATGCGCTGGCGGCGCTGGCGCTCGCCACGTCCATCGACTGCCCGCTGGCGCCGATGCTGCATGGCCTGCGCGAGTACCACGGCGAGCCGCACCGCGTCGAGTTCGTCACCTCGATCAAGGGCGTCGATTTCTACGACGACTCCAAGGGCACCAACGTCGGCGCGACCGTCGCCGCCGTGATGGGCCTGGGCGCCGACCGTGCGCCGGCCAAGCTGGTGATGATCCTGGGCGGCGACGGCAAGGGGCAGGACTTCTCCCCGCTGGCCACGCCGATCGCGCTGCATGCCCGCGCGGTGGCGCTGATCGGCCGCGACGCGCCGCAGATCGAAGCCGCGCTGCAGGACTGCGGCGTGGTGATGCATCGCCACGACTCGCTCGAGGCGGCGGCGCACTGGTCGCTCGCGCAGGCGCAATCCGGTGACAGCGTGCTGCTGAGCCCGGCCTGCGCCAGCCTGGACATGTTCCGCAATTACGCCCATCGCGCCGAGGTGTTCATCGCCACCGTGCGCGAGATGGCGGAAGACGAGGGCCTCATCGGATGAGCGCCACGTCCTTCTTCGAGACCATCAGCGAGCGCGTCCGCGCGCTGGCCTCGCGCCGTCCGTCCGCCGCGGGCGCCGGCGGCGCGGGCAGCGTCGACGTGCCGGTGCGCGACTGGGTGTCCACCTCGGCCGGCCAGCCCACGCGTCTGCTCGGCTTCGACCTGACGCTGATCTGGGTGGTGCTGGCGCTGCTGGCGCTGGGCCTGCTGATGGTCTATTCGGCGTCCATCGCGCTGCCGGACAACCCCAAGTTCGCGAAGTACCAGCCGATGCACTTCTTCGTGCGTCAGAGCCTGTTCATCGTGATCGGCCTGCTGGCCGGCTGGATCACCGTGATGGTGCCGGTGAGCTTCTGGGAACGTCACGCGCCCAAGCTCTTCGTCGTCGCGCTGGCGCTGCTGATGATCGTGCTGATCCCGCACGTCGGCAAGGGCGTCAACGGCGCGCGCCGCTGGCTGCCGCTGGGCGTCATGAACTTCCAGCCCTCCGAGCTGGCCAAGCTGGCCATCGCGATGTACGCGGCCAACTACATGGTCCGCAAGATGGAGGTGAAGGAGAACTTCGTCCGCGCCGTGTGGCCGATGGCCGCCGCGCTGGCCTTCACCGGCATGCTGCTGCTGGCCGAGCCGGACATGGGCGCCTTCATGGTCATCGCGGCCATCGCGATGGGCATCCTGTTCCTGGGCGGCGTCAACGGCCGCATGTTCTTCCTCAGCGTCGCGGTGCTGATCGGCGCCTTCGTGCTGATGATCACCTTCAGCGACTTCCGCCGCGAACGGATCTTCGCCTACCTGAACCCGTGGGACGAGAAGTACGCGCAGGGCAAGGCCTACCAGCTGACGCATTCGCTGATCGCCTTCGGCCGCGGCGAGTTCTTCGGCCAGGGCCTGGGCTCCAGCCTCGAGAAGCTGCATTACCTGCCCGAGGCCCACACCGACTTCCTGCTCGCCGTCATCGGCGAGGAGCTCGGCTTCATCGGCGTGGCCATCGTGATCTTCGCGTTCTTCTGGCTGTCGCGCCGGCTGTTCCACATCGGCCGCCAGGCCGTCGCGCTGGATCGCGTCTTCGCCGGTCTCTATGCGCAGGGCATCGGCATCTGGATGGGCGGTCAGGCCTTCATCAACATGGGCGTCAACCTCGGCGCGCTGCCGACCAAGGGTCTGACGCTGCCGCTGATGAGCTACGGCGGCTCGGCCACCGTCCTCAACTGCGTGGCACTGGCGATCTGCTTGCGAATCGATATCGAGAACAGACAACTGATGCGAGGGGGCCGCGCATGAGCACGCGTCACCTCGTCGTGATGGCAGCCGGTACCGGCGGTCATGTGATTCCGGGACTGGCCGTCGCTGCGGAGATGCAGCGCCGCGGCTGGACCGTGTCCTGGCTCGGCACCGAGGCGGGCATGGAGAACAAGCTCGTGCCTCCATCCGGACTGCCGATGGACCGCCTGTCCTTCGCCGGCCTGCGCGGCAAGGGCCTGAAGCATTCGCTGCTGGGCGTCGTGCGCATGTTCAAGGCGCTCGGCCAGAGCGCGCACGTCTTCAGCGCGCGCAAGGCCGACGCGGTGCTCGGCATGGGCGGCTACGTCTGCTTCCCCGGCGGCCTGATGGCCTGGGTGATGCGCCGTCCGCTGATGCTGGTGAACGCCGACGCGGCGCTGCTGCTGTCCAACAAGGCGCTGGCGCCGGTCGCGAAGAAGATCGCCTTCGGCTTCGACGGCCTCGCCGCCGCGCAGCAGAAGAAGAGCGTCGTCACCGGCAATCCGGTCCGCGTCGAGATCGAGGACCTGCCCGCGCCCGAGCTGCGCTTCGCCGATCGCACCGGCCCGTTGAAGGTGCTCGTGGTCGGCGGCTCGCTGGGCGCGCGCGCGATCAACGACGTGCTGCCGCAGACGCTCGCGCTGTGGGACGAGCATCAGCGCCCACTGGTCACGCACCAGACGGGTGAGGCGAACTTCCCGCTCGTGCAGGCCGCCTACGCGAAGGCCGGCGTGCAGGCTGAAGTCGTTCCCTTCATCAACGACATGGCGCAGCGCCTGGCCGACGCCGACGTGGTGATCTGCCGCGCCGGCGCGGTGACGGTGTCCGAGCTGTGCGCCGCCGGTGTCGCCAGTCTCCTGGTGCCGCTGGTCGTCAGCACGACCTCGCACCAGCGCGACAACGCGCAGTACATGGCGCAGCACGGTGCCGGCACGCACCTGCCGCAGGGCGAGCTGAGCGCTCAGGCGCTGTTCGACCTGCTGCAGCAGCCGCGCGAACACTGGCTGGCGATGGCGTCCAAGGCACGCTCGCTGGCGCGTCCGCGCGCGGCAGGCCGCGTGGCCGACGAGCTGGAAGCGCTCGTGAATGCACGGGACGCCAAGTCCACCCATGGAGCGCGCGCATGAAACACGCCCTCCAGCGCATCCACTTCACCGGCATCGGCGGTGCCGGCATGAGCGGCATCGCCGAACTGCTGGCGGCACAGGGTTACCGCGTCAGCGGCTCCGACCAGGGCGAGAGCGACACCACGCGCCGCCTGCGCACGCTCGGTGTCGACGTGATGATCGGCCACGCGGCCGAGCACGTCGGCGCGGCGCAGGTGCTGGTGAAGTCCAGCGCGATCAAGGCCGACAACCCCGAGCTGATGGCCGCCCACCAGCACGGCATCCCGGTGCTGCTGCGCGCGCAGATGCTGGCCGAGCTGATGCGCCCGCGCCTGGGCATCGCCGTCGCCGGCACGCACGGCAAGACGACGACGACCTCGCTGCTGACGACGGTGATGCAGCAGGCGGGACTTGATCCGAGCTACGCGATCGGCGGACAGCTGCTGGCCGCGGGCGCCAACGCGGCACTGGGCGGCGGGCTGCACATGGTCGTCGAGGCGGACGAATCCGACGCCTCCTTCCTGCACCTGCTGCCGCAGCTGGCGATCGTCACCAACATCGACGCCGACCACATGGACACCTACGGGCACGACATGGCCCGTCTGCGTCAGGCCTTCGTCGACTTCCTGCACCGGATGCCCTTCTGGGGCGCGGCGGTGCTGTGCGGCGACGACGCGGGCGTGCGCAGCATCGTGCCGATGCTGTCGCGGCCGGTGATCCTGTACGGACTCGAAGACGGCAACGCCGTGCGCGCGACCGACGTCGCGGCCGAGGCGGGCGGCGGCATGCGCTTCGTCGCGATGCGTCGCGATCGCCAGGGCCGTGAGCTGCCGCCGCTGAAGGTGCTGCTGCGCCTGAACGGCCAGCACAACGTGCTGAACGCGTTGTCGGTGATCGCGATGGCGATGGAGCTGGGCGTCGACGACGCCGCGCTGTTGCAAGGCCTGGCGAACTTCGGCGGCGTGGGCCGTCGCTTCCAGTCCTACGGCGAGCTGCCGGTGATGAACGCAGGGGCGAGCGCCGATGCGGCATCGGCCGACGCGGCAGGCACTGGCACCGCACTGCTCATCGACGACTATGGCCATCACCCCGTCGAGATGCAGGCCGTGCTGAAGGCCGCGCGCGGCGCGTACCCGGGCCGCCGGCTGGTGCTGGCCTTCCAGCCGCACCGCTACACGCGCACCCGCGACTGCTTCGAGGAATTCGCCGACGTCCTGGCGCAGGCCGACGGCGTGCTGCTGACCGAGATCTATGCCGCCAGCGAGTCCCCGCTGCCCGGCATCAGCGGCGAAAGCCTGGCGCGCGCGGTGACCGACCGCGGCACCGCGGCGGGCTTCGTCGGCGACTGGCAGGGACTGCCGCAGGCGATCGCCCACCAGGCGCGCGCCGGCGATGTGGTGATCGTGATGGGGGCCGGCTCGATCGCCGCCGTCCCCGCGCGCACCGTTGAACTCATGACGAAGGGAGGCCGCGCATGACCACGGACCTCAACAACTCCTCGGCACCTTCGGCGCCGTCCGCGCTGTATCAGCACCTGGCCATCGATCGCATCGATGCGAAGTCGCTCGGCAAGGTCGCCGTGCTTTTCGGCGGCGACTCCGCCGAACGCGAGGTCTCGCTGATGTCGGGCAGCGGCGTGCTGGCCGCGCTGCAGTCGGAAGGCGTCGACGCGCATGCCTTCGACCCGGGCCAGCGCAACCTGCTCGAGCTGAAAGCCGAAGGGTTCCAGCGCGCCTTCATCGCGCTGCACGGCCGCCACGGCGAGGACGGCACGGTGCAGGGCGCGCTCGAACTGATGGGCATCCCGTACACCGGTTCCGGCGTGATGGCCTCGGCCATCGCGATGGACAAGATCACCACCAAGCGCGTCTGGCTGGCCGACAAGTTGTCGACGCCGCGCTGGGTCAGCCTCAAGCGCGGCGAGCTGCAGCGCGAGCGCGTCCGCGTCGTGCCGGATGAGCTCGGCCTGCCGATCTTCGTCAAGCCGCCGCACGAGGGGTCCTCCATCGGGGCGAGCAAGGTGATGGGCTATTCCGACATGCAGGAAGCCGTCGAACTCGCCGCGAAGTACGACGCCGAAGTGTTGTGCGAGGAATTCGTCGACGGCGCCGAGCTGACCTGCCCGGTGCTGGGCGAGGGCGCCGACGCGATCGCGCTGCCGGTCATCGAGATCCGCGCCGAGGGCGGCAACTACGACTACCAGAACAAGTACTTCACCGACACGACCCAGTATCTGGTCGGTCAGTTGCCGGCCGACGAGCAGGCCCGCGTGCAGGACCTGGTCCTCGCCGCCTACCGTTCGCTGGGCGCGCGCGGCTGGGGCCGCGTCGACGTGATGCGCCGCAAGTCCGACGGTCAGCTGTTCCTGCTGGAGATCAATACCTCGCCGGGCATGACCTCCCATTCCCTGGTGCCGAAGGCGGCCGCCGCCGTTGGCATCTCCTATCCGAAGCTGTGCCTGTATCTCCTGTCGCAATCGCGGCTGGACAGCCAGGCCTGAGTCGGCCCTCGACGACCCCGCAGACACGCGCACGAGACCCCGAGCCACCGCCATGGGCGCCACCTTCACCCACACCGCCAGCCCGCTGCCGCCGGACATCCGCGTGATGAACGGCGTGGCCGGCCTGCTGCTGGCCATCGTGGCGCTGGCCGCGGGGGCGGTGGGTCTGCATTGGCTGGCGAGACAACCGGCGTTCTCGATCAAGTCGATCACGGTCGAGGGCGACGTGAGCCGCAACAGCAGCGCGTCGCTGCGCGCGAACGCGCTGCCCCGGCTGAGCGGCAATTTCCTGACGATGAACCTGCAGCAGGCGCGCGCCGCCTTCGAGGCGGTGCCCTGGGTGCGTCACGCCACGGTGCGCCGCGTCTGGCCGCTGCACCTGATCGTCGCGCTCGAGGAGCACCGGCCCGCCGCCTACTGGGAAACCAAGGCCGACAACGCCGACGCCGACAGCGAGGCGGTCGTCGATACCCGGCTGGTCAACAGTTTCGGCGAGGTTTTCGAGGCCAATCTCGGCGACGTCGAGGACGAGGACCTGCCCACGCTGGCCGGTCCCGCCAAATCCTCGGCGGCGATGCTGGCGATGTGGCGGCAACTCGATCCGCTGACCCACGGAAAACTGGACGAGGGCGTCGCCCGGCTGGATTTGTCGGGTCGCGGCTCCTGGAAGGCCACCCTGGAAAAGGGCGCCGTCGTGGAACTCGGCCGCGGCAGCGAGGCCGAGGTCGTCGCCCGGTATGGCCAATTCATCGCCAGCATTCCCCAGATCACCGCCCGCTACCGCACCGCGCTGGTATCGGCGGACCTCCGCCACGAATCCGGATATGCGGTCCGGCTCGCGGGCGTGACGACGGTTACCACTGCGCCCAAGGGCGCCAAGAAGAATTGAGGACAGGCATGGCCAAGGAATACAAGGATTTGGTCGTCGGGTTGGACATCGGCACCGCCAAGATCATGGCGGTGGTGGCCGAGGTGATGGGGGACGGCCAATTGCGCATCGCCGGTCTGGGCGTCGCGCCGAGTCACGGTCTCAAGCGCGGCGTCGTGGTCAATATCGACGCCACCGTCCAGTCCATCCAGCAGGCCCTGAAAGAGGCCGAAATGATGGCCGACTGCCGGATCTCGAGGGTTTATACCGGGATTACCGGCAGTCATATCCGCGGCCAGAACTCGACCGGGATGGTCATCGTGCGGGACAAGGAAGTCACGCCGGTGGATGTCGCCCGGGTGGTGGAAACCGCCAAGGCCATCAATATCCCGAACGACCAGCGCCTGCTTTTGGTGGAGCCGCAGGAATTCGTCATCGACGGCCATGAGGTGAAAGAGCCGATCGGCATGAGCGGCGGCCGCCTGGAGGTCAAGGTCCACATCGTGACCGGCGCCCAGAGCGCCGCAGAGAACATCGTCAAGTGCGTGCGCCGCTGCGGGCTGGAGGTCGAGCAACTCGTCCTGAATCCTAGCGCTTCCAGTTTGGCAGCACTAACTTCCGACGAGCGCGACCTGGGCGTGGCGCTGGTCGACATCGGCGCCGGCACCACCGACGTGGCGATTTTCACCGGCGGTTCCATCCGCCATACCGCGGTGATTCCGATCGCCGGCGACCTGATTACCAGCGATATCGCGATGGCGCTGCGCACCCCGACCAAGGATGCGGAGGAAATCAAGGTCGAGCACGGCGTGGCCAAGCAATTGCTGGCGGATCCGTCGGATCAGGTGGAAGTGCCGGGTTTGGGCGACCGGGCACCCCGCATGCTCTCCAAGCAGGCTTTGGCCGGGGTCATCGAACCTCGGGTCGAGGAAATCTTCTCGCTGGTCCACCAGGTCATCCGGGAATCCGGCTATGAAGAGCTGCTGTCGTCGGGAATCGTCCTGTCGGGCGGGTCCTCGGTGATGCCGGGGATGGTGGAACTGGCCGAGGATATTTTCCTGAAACCGGTACGTCGGGGAAATCCGACCTACAACGGCGCGTTGTTCGACATGGTGGCGAATCCCCGTTCGGCCACCGTGATGGGATTGTTGGAGGAAGCGCGGCTGTCGCGCACACGGGGATTCAAGGCGGCGCAGCAGGCGGGGTCCGTGAAGACCTTGTTCGGTCGCGCCAAGGACTGGTTCCTGGGGAATTTCTAAGAAGCTGGCACTGACCGGCTCACGCTTTCTTTACGACGTTTGAGGGTTTTGCCCCCTAAAAAAGGGTGGATCCCACTTCTATTTTGCTGATGGCAACTGCACAATATGGACAGGAGGTTTGATATGGCGATCGAGATGATCGAAGAGTTTGATCAAGGCACCCAGATCAAGGTGATCGGCGTGGGCGGCGGCGGCGGCAACGCGGTCGAGCACATGATCAGCCAAGGTGTCCAGGGCGTGGAATTCATCGTGGCCAACACGGATGCCCAAGCCCTGAATCGCTCCAAGGCCGATCAACTCCTGCAACTGGGCCATACCGGCCTGGGCGCCGGCGCGAAACCCGAGGTCGGCAAAACCGCCGCCGAGGAAGCCGAGGCGCGCATCCGCGAATCCATCACCGGCGCGCACATGCTGTTCATCACCGCCGGCATGGGCGGCGGGACCGGCACCGGCGCGGCGCCCGTGATCGCCCGCGTGGCCAAGGAAATGGGCATCCTGACCGTCGGCGTGGTCACCAAGCCGTTCGAGTTCGAAGGCAACCGCCGCGGCAAGGCCGCGGACCTGGGCCTGCAGGAACTCGAGGCCAACGTGGACTCGCTGATCGTCGTGCTGAACGACAAGCTGCTGGAAGTGCTGGGCGACGACGTCACCCAGGACCAGGCCTTCGCGCACGCCAACGACGTGCTGAAGAACGCGGTCGGCGGTATCTCCGACATCATCCACATGCCGGGTCTGGTCAACGTCGACTTCGAAGACGTGAAGACCGTGATGAGCGAGCCGGGCAAGGCGATGATGGGCACGGCCGTGGCGGCCGGTCCGGACCGCGCGTCCAAGGCCGCGGAAGGCGCCGTCGCCTGCCCGCTGCTGGAAGGCATCGATCTGTCCGGCGCACGCGGCGTGCTGGTGCTGATCGCGGCGAGCCGCAACAACTTCAAGCTGGCCGAGAGCCGCAACGCGATGACCGCGATCAAGCGCTACGCCGCTGAAGACGCGCACATCATCTACGGCACGGCCTACGACGAATCGCTGGGTGACCAGCTGCGCGTCACCGTGATCGCGACCGGCCTGAGCCAGCGCGCCGCGGCGCGCCAGCAGCCGCAGCTGGTCGTGCAGCAGCCGCAGCTGCGCACCGGCACCGACAACATGCCGGTGCTGACGCAGCCGGTGGTGATGCCGGGTTCGGCCGCCGCGCAGGGTTCGCCGGCCGCTGCGCCGATGTCGGCCTCCGACTTCGGCGGCATGAGCGTGCCCAGCGTCTGGCGCCATGGCCGCACCGCCGCGGCCAAGGTCGAGGCGCTGTCGTCCAACGGCATGGACGAGATCGAGATCCCGGCCTTCCTGCGCAAGCAGGCGGACTGAGACCGACCTCCCTCGAACGCCATCAGCTTCAAGGCCGTGTCCCGCAAGGGCCACGGCCTTTTTCGTCCCAGCAGCCGCCACAGCCGCCAGTTGGGCGCCCCGCGTCGTTGCAAATCCTCGCCATAGCTGGGCTATGGCTGCGGTTTGCGCCTAGCGGTGCATCCCAACCGGTGGCTGCGGCAGCTGCTGGGCGCCCGCATTCAAGGGGCCTTTGTTGCAATTCAAGGCTCGTCCCGGACTGTGAACTTCGGCACACTGGCGCGCGATCACAAGACAGAGCGGATGCATGGTCCAGGGTGAGGTTGGGGAAACGTCGTCGGCCGCGCGCGCGCCTCGGGCGCGAGCGTGGGTGCGACGTCCGTCCACGCCGCTGCTGATCGCGCTGCTGGCCAGCCTGGTGCTGGCGCTGTTCGCGCTGGCGCCCGACGTGGGGCGCGCGCAGGGCGGTCAGCCCGCGCATGCGACCGGCGCGGCACCGCATGCGCAGGTCCTGCAGGCGTCGCCGCTCGGACCGGCGCGGCCGGTGCCCGAGGTCGCTCCGCCCGCCGGCGCGCAGCGCGCGATCGCGGCGGAGGTCGCCACCAGCGACTGGACGCCGGATCAGCTGAAGGCCTGGTGGCGCGCGCTGCGCGTCATGGACGGCGCGGACGGCGCGCTGCCGCAGGGGTTGTTGCCGCCGGCGGATCCGACGGCGTGGCAGCGGGTCGAGCTGCCCGAGGTGCAGCAGCGCGACGCCACCAGCAACACCGGCGATGCGCGCTTCCAGATGCGCTGGTACCGCGTCCGCTACGCCGCGCCGAACGGCCGCTGGCCGACCAGCGTCGCGCTCTACATGCCGCGGCTGGTGGCGCTGGCGGCGGCGGTGCTGGTGAAGACCGACGACGGCTGGCGGCCTGTCTTCGACAACCAGTCCGGCGCGCGCGAGCAATGGGTGCGGCCGCTGTGGGTGGTGCTGCCGGCCGCGCTGACCGAGATCCAGCAGGCGCGCGAGATCGAGGTCGTCATCGCGGTGCCGGTGATGCAGTCCGGCTACTACTCGGTGTCCAGCGTGTGGCTGGGCGCGCGCGAGGACCTGGAGCCGCGCCATGACCGGCGCTGGGTGCTGCAGATCGGCGTGCCTCAGGCGACCGGGCTGACGCTGGTGACGCTGGGACTGTTCGCGCTCGTGCTGTGGATCAAGCGCCGCGAGGATTCCTCCTACCTGCTGTTCTCGCTGGCCACCGTCGCGTGGCTGGTTCGCAACCTGCACTACCACCTGGACCTGCCGCGCACGCGCGACGCGCTCGAATGGTTCTGGTGGGTCACGCACGCGTCGATGTCGTGGGTGATGCTGCTGACCTTCCTCTTCGCGCTGCGGTTCGCGCGGCAGCGTTTCGCCCGCTTCGAGAAGGGCGTTGCGCTCTTCGTCCTGATCTCCAGCCTGTCGTCGGTGCCGCTGTGGGGCAACGGTTTCGACGCCCTGGTGCTGCTGCATATCTGCAACGCGGTCGTCGGCCTGGCGGGCACGGGGTTCGTCGCCAGCGTGGCCTGGCGCCAGGGCACGCGCGAGCTGCGTGTGATGGCGGGCGCGCTGGTGATCGGCGTCGCGCTGGGCGTGCACGACCTGGGCCTGCTCGCGGGCTGGTGGTGGCCGGAGCACATCTACCTGATGCCCTTCGCGACGCTGGTGATCCTGGCGAGCTTCCTGTACGCGGTGCAGTTCCGCTACATCGAGGCGCTGCGCGGCGTGGAGCGCGCCAACGGGGAACTCGCCCAGCGGCTGCAGGAGCAGAGCATCGAGCTGAGCGCGCAGCACGACAAGCTGCGCGAGGTCGAGCGCCAGCAGGCGCTGCTGCTGGAGCGGCAGCGGATCATGCAGGACATGCACGACGGGCTGGGTTCGTCGCTGCTGTCGGCGATGGTGGCGGTGGAGCAGGGCACGATGCCGCAGGAGCAGGTCGTGACCGTGCTGCGCGAGTGCGTGGACGATCTCCGGCTGGTGATCGACTCGCTGGAGCCGGTGGGCCACGACATCGTGTCGCTGCTGGCGACGATGCGCTACCGGCTGGGCAAGCGGTTGCAGCTGGGCGGGCTCAAGCTCGAATGGGACGTGCACGACCTGCCGCCGCTGGAGTGGCTGGAGCCGCCCGATGCGCTGCACGTGCTGCGGCTGATGCAGGAGGCGCTGACGAACGCGCTCAAGCATGCGCGGGCGTCGCGGGTGCGGGTGGTCACGCGCGACCTCGGCAAGCGCGTCGAGATCCGCGTCGAGGACGACGGCGAGGGCTTCGATGTCGCCTCGATCGCGCAGGGCCGCGGGTTGCGCGGGCTGCAGCGGCGCGCGAAGGTGCTGGGTGGCTCCTTGCGGGTCGACAGCAGCCCGGGGCACGGCACGGTGGTGACCTTGCGGCTGCCGGTGGCGGTGGCCGACCACGTGGCCGTGATCCAGGCCAGTGCCCAGCAGGGTTGACCCCGTTTTGGGACAATGCGCCTCATGATCAAGCAACGCACCATCAAATCGCTGACCCGCGCGGTCGGGGTCGGCATCCACAGCGGCCAGAAGGTGGAGATCACGCTGCGGCCGGCGGCGCCGGGCACCGGCATCGTGTTCCGGCGCGTCGACCTGGCCCAGCCGGTCGACATCCCGGTGAACACGCACAGCGTCTGCGACACGCGCATGGCCACGACGATCAGCCCGCAGGGCGATCCGGGCCTGCCCAAGGTGCAGACGATCGAGCATCTGCTGTCGGCCTGCGCCGGGCTGGGGCTGGACAACCTGCTGATCGACATCAACGCGGACGAGGTCCCGGTGCTGGACGGCTCGGCGGCGAGCTACGTCTTCCTGCTGCAGTCGGCGGGCATCGAGCTGCAGAACGCGCCCAAGCAGTTCCTGCGGGTGAAGAAGCCCGTGGAGGTGCGCAAGGGCGAGGGCAAGAGCCTGATGTGGGCGAAGCTGACGCCGCACCACGGCTACACGCTGAGCTTCCAGATCGAGTTCGACAACCCGGCGGTGTCGGCGACGGGGCAGCAGTACGTGTTCGACATGGGCAGCGGCCAGTACAAGCGCGAGATCGCGCGGGCGCGCACCTTCGGCATGACCAAGGACATCGAGCTGATGCGTTCGCGCGGCCTGACGCTGGGCGGCAGCATGGACAACGCGATCGTCGTCGACGACTACCGCGTGCTGAACGCCGAGGGCCTGCGCTACGACGACGAGTTCGTGAAGCACAAGATCCTGGACGCGATCGGCGACATGCAGGTCGTGGGACATCCGCTGCTGGCGGCGTACACCTCGTTCAAGGGCGGGCACGCGCTGAACAACCTGCTGCTGCGCGAGCTGCTGTCGGACGCCGAGGCCTACGAGATCGTCACCTTCGAGGACGAGCGCGAGGCGCCGGTGGGCTTCGCCGAGCTGGCGCCGGCGTGGTGAGCGCGGCGGGTCGCTGAAGGTGCTGGTCTTCCGTCTCGTCTTCGCGCTGCTGCTGGCCGCCGGCCTGCTGTGCTTCGCCGTCTACATCGGCACCCGACAGCCGATCTGGCGTCGCCGCGGCATCCTGCTCATCAAGCGGACTGTGATCGCCGGCATCGGCTTCTTCGCGGTGCTGATCCTGGAGCGGCTGGTGCTGCTGGTGTGAGCGCCGGTGGCTGATTGCCGCGGAGTGCATCGCGACGCCTGAATGAAGAAGGGCCGCCGGAGTGATCCGGCGGCCCTTTGTCATGGCGCTGCCTGTATCGGCGCGTCAGCGCGCGACCACGTAGTAGCTGGTGCCGGAGGACCGCGGCGTGGTGCCGCCGGTCTGCAGCAGCAGCACGTGGCGACCCGCGGTGCTGTGGAACACCCGCAGCAGGCGGCTCTGCTGGCCGCCGATGACCGGCGCGGGCAGCGGCGCGGCGTCGGGCAGGAAGAGCCCGGTCGTGAAGCGCTTGTAGGTGGTGGGCAGGTCGTAGGCGCCGCCGTACCACCAGCCGCTGCCGTACTGCATCGTCGTGGGCTCCACGACCAGCGATTCTCCGGTCGCCGCGAAGTTGCTGAAGCTGACGACGCCGTTCACGACACCGTTGAGCGCGCCGGCGTACTGCCGGTCCGCAGTACGGAAATAACGTCCGTTGGTCGAGACCACCACATCCTGGATTTCCGTCAGGGACAACGGGGCCTCGGCGTAGTAGGTGTTGTTCTGCGGGACGCTGCTGGGAGGCGGAGGCACCGTGGCCGGTGTCGGCGAGCGGTAGGAGAAGCCGGTGACGCCCGGCGAGGACATGCTATCCACCGAAAAGACGCGGTTCAGTCGACCTGCCACGACGCCGCCGCGGCTGCTGCCCACGTCGTAGCTGACGGAGGCGTAGTCGTGGTCGATCACGTAGGCGCCCGTGTAGCCGTTGATCGTGATCAGCAGGGAGTTCGCGCCGCCGGCGAGCAGCATGATGAACCCCTCGTCGTCCACGAGCGCCTCGTACTGGCTGCCTCCGGTATGCGAGGTCCGGATCGCCGTGAGCGTGACCAGGTCGACCAGGGTGACGAGGCCGCCCTGGTGGATCACCGCTGCCAGACGCCCGTTCGGGCTCACGCTGAAATTGAACGGCGGGGCGGGCAGCGCGATCGTCTGCACCGAGCCGCTGAAGGGATCCACGACGCGCAAGGCGTCGGGCGACGCGGTCGACAGGACCAGCTTGTCGAGCGAAGCGCTGTAGTGCGCCTCGAGCGGCGTGAAGGCCAGCGTCGCGCTGGCGCCGATGGCGGGAATCACGTTGAGCTCGACCGTGGCGCTGGCGCTCTGCTGGCCGTTGGACACGGTGACGGTGGCCGCGTACTGGCCGGCGACGTCCGGCACCAGGTTCAGCGCGGCCTGGCTGGGGGTCGGGATCGTGGCACTGCTGCCGGCCGGCCGGACGTCGAGCGTCCACTGATAGCTCAGGCTTCCGCCGTCGCGGTCGAAGCTCAGCGCGCCGGTGGCGCGTGCCGTGTCGCCGGTGACCATGGTCACGCGGGCGCGATCGACCAGGGCCACCGGGCCGCGAGGGCCGACGTTCAACTGGATCGTGCGTTCCGAATAGGCGCCCGCGGTGTCCGTCACCCGCAGGCGGATGACGAAGGTCCCATCCCGGTCCACGGTCAGGCTCGGGTTGACGGCGCTGCTCGAAGACAGGGCGGCGGTGCTGCCTGCGGGCCGGCTGTCGATCGTCCACAGATAGGTCAGCGGATCGCCGTCGGCATCGACGCTGTTGCCGCCGCGCAGCGTGATCTGGGTGCCGCTGGCCAGGTTCTGCACGGGCGCGGCGGGAAGCGCCTGCGGCGTCGAGTTGGTGCCGATCTCGGCGACCGGGCGGCGATTGCCCACGCGCACGGTGATGACCTTGCTGCTGCGCGCGCCCAGGGCGTCGGTGACGGTCAGGTAGACGACATAGTCGCCGAGCGTGTCAGGCAGCAGGTTGATCGACGCGCCCGTCGTGGCCGAGAGCGCGGTCGCGCTGCCTGCCGGTCGGCTGGTCAGGTTCCAGGTCCGGCCGGTGATGTTGTTGTCGGGGTCGGTCGAGTTGCTGCTGTCCAGCTGGGCCATGTAGCCCACCGTGCCGTCCAGCGTCACCGGCGCGGTGAACTGCTCGCTGACGAGGATGGAGTTGACCATCACCGGCAGGGGCGCGCGGTTGTCGGCGACGAAGACATGCGTGTTCACGAAGCTGGCGCCGCGCGAGTCGGTGCCGGTGACCTTGACCTTGTAGGTGCCCGCGAGATCGGTGCCGAGGAAGATGCGTCGGTTGTCCGGTGCCATGACCGCGGCGCTGCCCGCCGGCTTGCCCACCAGTTCAAAGCGCAGGTCCGCCAGCCGTCCGTCCGAGCCCATGCTCCCGGAAGCGTCGACGACGATCGTGGCGCCGACGGTGATGCTGCGCGGCGGCTCTTCGGTCGGTACCGGCTTGAATTCGGTCTGCACCGTGACGGTGGGCGTAGGCGCGCGGTGGTCGGCGGAGATCGAGTAGGTGGTCTCGAAGCTGGCGCGGCCGTCGCTGCCGATCACCTTGACCCGGTAGAGGCCGCCCAGGTCGGCCTCGAGCCTCGCCTGCTTGCCGTCGACGGTCAGTCGGGCGGCGCTGCCGTCGGGCCGGCTCGTCAGTTCGAAGCGGATGGAGACGGGGTGTCCGTCCGGATCGCTGCTTTGCGCCGCGTCGAACAGCGCCGTGCCGCCGATGCTCATGGACTGCTGGGGCAGCTCGGTCGGCACTGCCGTGAAGACCGGGGTGACCACGACGTTGCCCGAGGGCGCACGGTTGTCCACGTTGATGGACACCTGCTGCGTCATGACGCCTCCCCGGCCATCGGTGAGCTTGAGCGCGACCGTGTAGACGCCCATCACATCCGGTCGGAACTGGAGCGCGCGCGCTTGCGTGTCGGTCAGCGTCACCTGGCTGCCGGTCGGCTTGGCCACGAGGCTCCATTCCTGGCTGAGCGGATCGCCGTCGGGATCGGTGCTGCTTCCGGAGTCCAGACGCACGAGCCCGCCCAGGGTCGCGGCCAGTCCCGCGGCGCCGTCGGCAGCGGGCCGCACATCGCCGCCGCCCAGAATGCTGGCGCGCGGTGGATTGTTGGTCGCCACCGGCGTGACCGGCGTCGAGCCGCCGCCGCCGCCGCCGCAGGCGCTCAGCGCGGACAAGACAACGGCGGACAGCAGGACGCGACGCGCCCCGCGAAGGAATCGATGCATGAGGAGAACTCCCTGGAAGCCGCAGGATCTGACGTCCAGGGCGCGCGGATTCTAGGGAATCGGGCGCCACTCGCCCGTGCCTCAACGCTGTTCTGATCCCTCATTCGAGGAGGGTCAGTTCATGCCTGTGCGATGTGCGACCCGTCGGGTCACTCCTCCAAGGCCTGCAGCTGCACCAGTCGCTGGTAGATCCCGCCGTCGACCGCCATCAGCTCGTCGTGCGTGCCGCGCTCGTCCAGATGGCCGTGGTTCAACACCACGATCTGGTCGGCCTCGCGGATGGTCGAGAGCCGGTGCGCGATCGCGATCACCGTGACCCGGCCCCGCAGCGCGCGCAGCGCCTCGCCGACCTGCGCCTCCGTGGCGCTGTCGATGTTGGCCGTCGCCTCGTCCAGCAGCAGGATGCGCGGATCGCCGGCCAGTGCGCGGGCCAGCGCGATCAGCTGCTTCTGCCCCGTCGACACCGCCAGCCCGCCGTCGCCCAGCCGGCTGTCGTAACCCTGCGGCAGGGCGCTGAGGAACTCATGCGCGCGCGAGGCGCGGGCGGCCGCCTCGATCTTCTCGTCGGAAATCGCTCGCCCCATGCGGATGTTCTCGCGCACGCTGCCGGCGATCAGGTAAGGCTCCTGCGGCACCAAGCCCAGTGCAGCGTGGAAGGTCTCGTCGGGCAACTGGTCCAGCGGCTGGCCGTCGATCAGGATGCGGCCCTGCTGCGGCTGGTAGAAGCGCAGCAGCAGCGCCAGCAGAGTCGATTTTCCCGAGCCCGTGTGACCCGCGATGCCGACGAAGCTGCCGGCCGGGATGTCGAGGTCCAGGTCGCGCAGCACCGGTTGCTCCGGCTTGTACGCGAACTGCAGGTGTTCGAAGCGGATCGCGCCCGCGCCGACGACGAGGTCCGGCCGATACGAGCGCGGCTCGCTGGGTTCGCGCAGCAGCGCGCGCACGCGCGACGCCGCGACCAGCGCCTGCTGCAGCTGGCTGAACTGCATCGTGATCTGGATCAGGGGCTCGACGACGCGCGCGATGTAGGCAAGGAACGCGTACAGCAGGCCGACCTCGATGCCGGACACCTCGCGCAGCCCGAAGCCGTAGATCACCGTGACGATCAGCAGCACGTTGAGCAGGTCCAGCGCCGGACGCAGCAGCCAGGCGTTGGCGCGCAGCTCCTGCACGCGCGCCTCCAGCTGCGCGCGGTTGGCGGTCTCGTAGCGCGCCGCGAAGCGCTGCGCCGCGCCGGCCGACTGCAGCATCGCCATCCCGGCCATGCTCTCGGCCATCTGGGCGTTGAGCTCGGCGCGCAGCGCGCGGGCCCGCTGCACCGGGCCGCTGCTGGCGCGCTGGTAGAGCCAGATGATCCCGGAGCTGGCCGGCACCAGCGCCAGAACGATCAGCATCAACCGCCAGTCCAGCCACGCCATCGCGACCAGCGCGCCGGCCACGACGATGGTCGAGTCCAGCATCACGAACAGCACCTGCCGGTACAGGTTGTTGACCGCGTCGGTGTCGTTGGTGATGCGGCTCAGCAGCTGTCCGGTGATGCTGCGGTCGAAGAAGGCCATCGGCTGCGCGAGCACGTGCGCATAGACCTGCTCGCGCAGGCGCAGCACCGACCGCCGCGCGACCGAGGCCATGCGGCGCAGCTGCGCGTAGCGCAGCAGGCTCGCGGTCCAGCCCGCGAGCAGCATCGCGCCCAGCAGCAGCGCCATCGAGCCCAGCTCGAAATTCCGCGGCAGCACGTGCGCGTCGATGAAGTGCTTGCCCAGGATCGGGCCGATCGCCTCGAGCGACGCGGCGACGACCAGCCAGCCCAGGCCCTTCAGCAGCCCGCGGCGCTCCGGCGCGGCGGCCTGCGCCAGCAGCGCCAGCGCCTCGCGCGGGGAGTGGTCGTTCTGAGCGCTTTGGGCGCTCTTCTCAGGCGGCGTCAAGGCTGGCCTCCAGTTGTTGATAGCGCCACTGGCCGGCGTACCAGCCGCCCAGCGCGAGGAGTTCGTCGTGACGGCCGCGCTCGACGATGCGGCCCTGCTTCAGCACCACGATCTCGTCGGCCTCCATCACTGCCGACAGCCGGTGGCTGACGACGGCGAGGCTGCGCTCGGGATGCCGCTGGCGCAGCGCGCGCCAGTGGTCGAGGATCTGCGTCTCGGTGCCGCTGTCGACGGCCGACAGCGCATCGTCCAGCAGCAGCACCGGCGCTTCGGCCAGCAGCGCCCGCGCGATCGCGATGCGCTGGCGCTGGCCGCCGGACAGCGTCACGCCGCGCTCGCCGACCAGCGTGTCGTAGGCCTGCGGCAGCCGCGTGATGTCGTCGTGCACGGCGGCGAGTTCCGCCACCGCGCGGATCTGCTCGCGCGTCGCATCCGGGCGCGCGAGGGCGATGTTGTCCGCGACCGACGCCGAGAACAGGAAGGGCTCCTGCGGCACCCAGGCCAGCGTGCGTCGCAGCGCGGCCAGGCGGATCTCCGGCGCGGGGATGCCGCCCAGCCGCACGGTGCCCGCGTCGGGCTCGTACTGCCGCAGCAGCAGGCGCAGCAGCGTCGACTTGCCCGAACCGGTCGCGCCGACGATGCCCAGCGTGCGGCCCGGCGGCAGCGTCAGGGCGATGTCCTCGAGCGTCGACTGCGCCATGCCGGGATAGCGGAAGGACACCTGGTCCCATGCGAGGTCGGCATGTGCCGGCACCTCGCGGGTGCCGGTGTCCACCAGACTGACCGGCGCGTCGAGCACCGGCTGCAGCCGTGACCAGGCCGCGCGACCGCGCTCCAGCAGCGACAGCACCCAGCCCGCCGCGAACATCGGCCAGATCAACTGGCCGAGGTACATCGTGAACGCGGTCAACTGGCCGATGCTGATGACGTCCGTGCCGACGAGCCAGGCCCCCACGCCCAGCGCGATCACCGTCGCCGCGCCGAGCGACAGGCCCACGGCCGGCTCGAACATCGCCTCCCAGCGTTGCGCCTGGTAGGCGGCGTCGCCGGCCTCGCGGGCGAGCTCGCCGAACTGCTCGCGGCTGCGACGCACAAGGCCCAGCGCCCGCACGGTACGCACCCCGGCAAGGCTGTCCTGCACCTGCTGGTTCAGCGTCGAGAAGCGCTTGAGCGAGTCGGCCGAGGCCACGTGGATCCGCGACGAGATGCGCCAGAACGCATAGGCCATGAGCGGGAAGGGCACGAGCGCGGCCAGGCCCAGACGCCAGTCGACGCTGATGGTCATCATCCCGAGCACGAGGACCAGCGTCAGCGAGCCGTCGAAGGCGGCGAGCAGCGCCTCGCCGGCGGCCATCTCGATGGCGTCGACGTCGTTGGTTGCCAGCGCCATCAGGTCGCCGGTGCGCTGCGCGTGGAAGAACGCGGGGCCCTGATTCGTCAGCTGCGCGTACAGCCGCATGCGCAGCTGCCGGCCGAGTTCGTAGGCGGTACGGAACAGCGCCAGGCGCCAGCCCACGCGCAGCAGGTAGATCGCGAGGCCGGCCAGCACGAGCAGGCCGAGCTGACCGATCAGGTGCCAGCCGGCGAGGCGGTGCGACACCAGCGCGTCGACGACGTGGCCGACCTGTCGCGGGATCCAGACCGTCAGGACGGCGATGGTGCTGAGCATCAGCGCGCTGGCCGCGTACGGCCGCCAATGGCCGCGGATGTGACCGAGGATCAGGCGTGAGAGGGACGACGACATGGCGGCGCATTGTGCCCGCCGGGTCCTGACCGCCGGAAGGTCAGGGCCATGGTCCGGGCGAGCCTCAGGGCGCGGAGGACGCCCGCGCGATCATGCCGATGCGCGCGTGGACCAGGTCGGCGAGCACGCGCAGGCGCCGCTCGTCGAAGTTGCCGCTGAGCGCGTAGGCGAGCTTGCCGTCGATCCAGAAGAGGCTGCGCGTGGTCTGGCCCGCTTCGACGCGCCGCATCAGGCGGAAGGCCACCGGCGCTTCGGGCGAGCTCGCGCCGGTGCTGACGTAGAGCGTGAAGCGCTCGCCGGCCTCGTTCTCGTACATGAACTGTGCGCGGGCCAGCGCCGCGCTGGCGGACGCTCCGGCCGTGGCGTCGTCGCCGGCCGGCAGCAGGCGGCCGCCGACCAGCTTCCAGCCGTAGTCGCGCAGGACCGGTGCGTACAGCGGCTGGCCGAGCCGCTTGCTCAGCCACTGGATCAGGTGGTCGGCCTGGTCGGCGCCGACCTCGACCGGATGGCGCTTCTCGGGCTGGTACACGGCGTGCGCGATGGCGGCGTCGCGGACGTATTCGGGGATGGACGGGTCGCGGCCGGCGGCACGCGCCGCTGCGGCAGCGGCGGCCATCTCGGCGGCTTCCTTCTTGCCGTACCACCACGCATGACCGCCCCAGCCGCCGGCGCCACCGGCACCGAGACCGACGGCCAGCAGCAGCGCCGCCGCCCACGCGCGCGGCCAGCGCGACGCATTCGCGGCCGCGGGCGGGCGCAGCGCGGTGGTGAGGGATGCCGGCACGGGCTCATCGAGCCAGTCACGATGCAGCGCCTTCAGCGACTCGCGCTGTTCGCGCCAGCCGAGCACCTGCTGCGCGGCGCGCGGATGGCGCAGCAGCCAGTCCGCCACCTGGGCGGCGCGTTCGGGCGGCAGTTGTCCGTCCACGTAGGCGTGGAGGGTGGATTCGTCGAAGTCGATGTCGTCGGGCGTCATGGTGCGGCGCTCATTTCACCACCCGCAGCGGCGGGCGACCCGGTGCCGCGCCGTCCATCGACAGCCGCAGCCGCTCGCGGGCGCGCGACAGCCGCGACATCACCGTGCCCACCGGAACGTCCAGCACGCGGGCGGCGTCCTGGTAGCTGAGTTCCTCGACGCAGACCAGCAGCAGGATCTCGCGCGCGGTCGCGGGCAGGGCCGCCAGTGCCCGTTCGAGATCCAGCCGCATGGCGACGCGTTGCTGCGGTTCCTCGATCGCCGGCTGCGGCGCGTCGTCCTCGTCCAGCGAATCGTGCAGCGCCTCGCGCGCGTCGCGCCGCTGGTTCAGGTAGAGCCGGTGCATCAGCGTCAGCAGCCAGTTGCGCAGGGCGTCCTGGCGCGTCGGTCCGGGCTCGGCATGGAACAGCGCGCCCTTGCGGGCGGCGCGTTCCAGCGTGTCCTGCAGCAGGTCGTCCGCCCGGGCATGGTCGCCGCACAGCAGCCGCGCGTGGCGGCGCAGGCGGGGAAGCAGCGGGAGCGCTTCGTCGAGGACCAGGGGCATGGTCGGAACGGTTAAGCGTGGTGTCGCAGGGACCGCGGCTTCGATTTGGGATGCACCGCTAGGCGCACACCGCAGCCATAGCAGCGCTATGGCGAGGATGTGCAACGACGCGGGGCGCCCAAAGCGGAGCTGCGGTCACGGCTTCGCGGTGTGCCAGACCTGATTGATGCCGTCGCCGCCCCGCTCGCCGGGCTTGGCATCCTTGACCCAGAAGTACAGCGGCTTGCCCTTGTAGGCCCACTGCTTGGACCCATCGTCGCGGGTGATGATGGACCAGTCGCCGGAGACCTTGTCCTCGGCGCGGGCCATCAGCGGCGGCCAGTTGGTGGCGCAGCCGCCGTTGCACACGCTCTTGCCGCTGCCGGCCGTGTCCTTGTCGAAGGTGTAGAGCGTCATGTCGTTGGGGCCGACCAGCGCGTCGCCCTTGGCGGTCGCGGGGGCCGTCTGCGCGGCGGCCAGGCCGGCGGACGCCATCAGCAGGGCGGCGGCGGTGAGCTTCAGGGTGATCTTCATGCAGGGTCTCCTGGTGGGTGGGTAGTGGAGAAACACGGCAGACGGCCAGCTTATTCCACCCGGGAGACATTTCCTTGCAACACCGGGTGCCAAAGCGCGGCCAACAGCGCGGTCAGCAACGCGGGCGACAGCGCGTTCAAAGGCGTGTTCAGCGGGAGCTTCGACAGCGGGATTTGCTCGATGGCGATCCGGGCACTAGCCTGGGGGTTCCCACTCGCTGCCAGGAGATCCCAGCATGACTGACCGCGCCCAGGCGCTTGCCGCCGAGCTGATCCGCAATTTCCATGAAGCCGAGCTGACCTCGTTCAAGCGCGAGCCGTTGTACGAGTCCCGTTTCGCGCGTCTCGCGCGCGGGACTGCTGCGCGCAAGCTCGGCGCGTCCTACGACATCGTCGAGCCCGGCAAGACGACGTGCCCGTACCACCTGCACTACGCGCAGGAGGAGATGTTCATCGTCCTCGAGGGCACCGGCACACTGCGTGTCGCCGGCGAGCGCCTGCCGATCAAGGCTGGCGACGTGATCTTCATCCCTGCCGGACCCGAGTACCCGCACCACATCATCAACACCTCGGAGGCGCCGTTGAAGTACCTGTCCGTCAGCACGATGGAGCAGCCGGAGGTCTGCGTCTACCCGGACTCGAACAAGTTCATGGCCGAGCACGGCCCGGACAAGGCGACCCGCCCCTTCGAGGCCATCCGCAAGGTAGGAGAGGGCGATCTCGACTACTGGCAAGACGAGCCCTGACGGCATCGAACGGCCACGACCTCGCGCAGCATCAGGCGGCGGCACCGGGGCCCCTCGAAGCGAACCCTGACCGCAGGGAAGACTGTGAGCGGCGAGGGGCCCCGGTGCCGCCGCCTGATGCCGCTCGGTGCGGCGCCCAGCCCTCAATACGTCCGCGACCCCTTGAACTGCGCGTGCTGCCGCCGCTGCAGCGTCGTCTGCTTGCCCATGGCCTCGAAGGACACGCGCGCATGCGCGTCCATGATCGCGATGCCCAGCGCGTCGGCCGCGTCCTTGCCCGGTTCGCCGGGCAGCTTCAGCAGCCGCGCCACCATCGCCTGCACCTGCGCCTTCGCCGCGCCGCCGTGTCCGGTGATGGCCTTCTTCATCTGTACCGCGGTGTACTCCGACACATGCAGGTCGCAGGACACCAGCGCCGTCAGCGCCGCGCCGCGCGCCTGACCCAGCAGCAGCGTCGACTGCGGGTTCACGTTGACGAAGATGATCTCCACCGCCGCGCAGGTCGGCTGGTAGCGTGACACCACCTCGCGGATGCCGTCGAAGAGGATCTTGAGCCGGCCCGGCAGATCGCCGGTCGGCAGCGCGTTGGTCTTGATCGTGCCGCTGGCGACGTAGGACAGCCGCGGCCCGTCCGCGTCGATGACGCCGAAGCCGGTCGTCTGCAGGCCGGGGTCGATGCCGAGGATGCGCATGCCGTCGCCTCCCTGCGCTTCAGGTGCCGGCGCGGAAGTACCACCGCACCGAATGGAAGAACACGGGTGCGGCGAAGCACATCACCGCGATGCGGTCCAGCAGGCCGACCGCGCCGGTGATGGCGCTGCGGTTGCCCCAGGCGTTGATGCCCGCGTCCCGCTTGAGCGCCTGCATCACGAACACGCCGAAGCTGCCGCAGCCCGCCGCGACGAACGCGGCGATCGCCGCCTGGCCCGCCTTGAACGGCGTGATCCAGTACAGCAGGGCGCCCACGAGCGCCGCCGTGAAGGCGCCGATCCACCAGGCCTTCATCGTGAACGAGCGGCTGATGCGGCGCGCCACCGGCTTGGCGCGGAAGCGGCTGGTCGCGAGCGCCTGCGCGATCTGTCCGCAGGCCACCACGGCCACGAGGAAGAACAGCAGGAAGGCGCCGCGTCCCTCGTACTTCGGGAACTCGAGCAGCAGCAGCGCCGGCGCGTGCGACAGGCCGTAGACGCAGACCATGATGCCCCACTGGATCTTCGAATTGCGCTCCAGGAAGCGACCCGGGTCGTCGGCCAGCGCGCTGGCCACCGGGATCGCGAGGAAGCCGTAGACGGGGATCAGCACCGAGAACAGGTCGAAGTGGCGCGTGCCCACCAGCACGTACTGCAGCGGCAGGATCACGAAGAAGGCCATGATCAGCCCTCGGTGGTCGGCGCGGCGGGTGTGCAGCAGCGTGATGAACTCGCGGAAGGCCAGGAACGAGAACACGGCGAACAGCAGCGTCGCGCCGACCGGTCCCGAGACCCACGCAGCCCAGAACAGGCAGGCGCCGACCCAGACCATGTTGAGCTCGTGGCGGAAGCGCGCCCAGCGCGCCTGCCAGGCTTCCTGCTCGTGGTCGGGGCGCTCGCGCAGCGACCACAGCACCGAGCCGATGCTCACCAGCAGCAAGGCGCCGAACAGCACGACGAACAGGAAGGCCACCTGCTCGCCGCTGTTCAAGGATTTGAGCCATCTCATTCCTTCCACCCTCCGGGTCGCAGCGCCATCACCGCGGCGCGGGCGCGTTCCAGGAAGGCGCGCTTGTCCTCGCCGGGTTCGATCCGGATCGGCGCACCGAAGGTGACCGTGCACAGGATGGGCACCGGCACGACCTCGCCCTTGGGCATGACGCGCTGGACGTTGTCGATCCAGGTGGGGATGAGCTGCACGTCGGGGAACTGCTCGGACAGGTGGTAGAGGCCGGCCTTGAAGGCCTGCGGCGCGCCCTTGTTGGAGCGGGTGCCCTCCGGGAAGATGACCAGCGAGTCGCCGCCCTGCAGCGTGTCGACCAGCGGCTCGAGCGGATCCTCGTCGGGCGTCGCGCGGGTGCGGCTCACGTAGACCGCGTTGAACACCGCCGTCGTGATCCAGGTCTTGAGCGCGGAGCTCGTCCAGTAGTCGCGCGCGGCGATGGGGCGGGTGCGGGCGCGCAGTTCGCCGGGCAGCGACGCCCAGATCAGGACCCAGTCGAAGTGGCTCTGATGGTTGGCGAAGTAGATGCGCTGTTCGGACGTCGGGGGACAGCCTTTCCAGTGTCCCTGCGCGCCGGTGATCAGGCGCGCGAGCCAGGACAGGAACAGGCCGGTGATTTCGGCAAGGACCATGGGATGGATTATCCCGGACTACAGCGTTGACGAGCCGAGTCGACAAATGGGTCAGTGAGGGGGGCTTTTGACCGCGATGTGTCATCGCGCGCCACCGGGGCCTCCCAGGACACTGAGCGCACTCTTTTCCTCCAGTCATCTCCACTTCCATGAACACCGCACATTCCGATCAGCCCTCGCTGCTGATGCGCTCCGTAGACGCCCCCGCCGTCGCCGTGTCTGCGCCTTCGAACACGCGCGTGGCCAAGCCCCGCCACACCGATGAGTCCGCGACGGCGGTACCAGTCGATGACGCCAACGACGCGGACCTGGCCCAGGCACCCGCGACGGCCGACGACCCGATGGCATCGGCGGCAAGCGGTGATGACGGCAGTCAGCCGGCGGGTGCGGCGTCGGCCGGAGAACGCGGCACCGAACCGGCGCTCGAGCAGGCTGAACAGCCGGAATGCCGGCAGATCCGCCGCGACGGGACGGAGGAGGATTGCAACCAGTCCGCCGTGTGGCCGTGGATGGTCGCCGGTTCCGGCATCCTGCTGGCCGGCGGGGTGGCGGCCGGCACCCGGGGCGGCGACAGCCACGCCTCGGCGGCCGCGCTACCGCCACCACCCGCGCCACCCGCGCCACCTGCGCCACCTGCGCCACCTGCGCCTGCGCTCCTCGCCGCGCCGCATCTGTCCACCAGCTCGGGCAAGGACACGATCGACGGCGCCGGCCACGTGGACGTCGCGCTTGCAGCGCCAGGTGCGTCCTGGGTCTACCGCCTGGACGGCGACGACACCTGGCACGCCGGGCAGGGCCGCAGCATCGACGCCGGCACCCTCAGCCGCGGCGTCCACGCCGTGATGGTCGCGCAACTCGACGACCAGGGTCACCGCGGCGACGTCGCCACGCTGGCGGTCCGGGTCCACGACGAGGTGCTCGCGCCGACGCTGGCGCTGGCGCATGACAACGGCAGCTCGGCCTCCGATGGCCTGACCAACGACGGGACGCTCCTCGTCTCCGGCCTGGCGGCGGGCGCGACCTGGTTCTACCGCGCGAATGGCGCGACCGACTGGGTGGAGGGCAAGGACGGCCAGGTGCCGGCCGGCGCGCTCGTCGCGGGCCAGAACAGGATCGAGGCCTACCAGGTCGACGCCAGCGGCGAACACGGACCGCTGACCAGCCTGGCCGTGACGCTGGACCTGACGCCGCCGGACGCGCCGCTGCTGCAGACCAGCAACGGCACCGACCTGCTGAACGCGCACGACTTCATCAACGTCTCCGGCATCGAAGGCGGCGCGAGCTGGAAGTTCCGCGTGAACGGGCAGGGCGATTGGATCGAAGGCCACGATGGACGCATCCCTGCGGCCGCGTTGGCGGCCGGCGAGAACCATGTCGACGTGGTGCAGGTCGATGCGGCGGGCAACACGGGCGCTGCGGCGACGTTGACGGTCCGGCAGGATCTTGAGGCGCCCGATCCGTTGCAGGCGCACGTGGACGGCGGGCACGGCAGCCTCGTGTCCCTGCAGGGCACCATCGTCCTCGACAACATCGAGGCCGGTGCGACCTGGAAGTACCGCATCAACGGCGAGAACGACTGGCACGTGGGCGACGGCTCGAAACTGTCGGCGAACGATCTGCTCGAAGGTCGCAACGACGTGACGCTGATGCAGACGGACAGCACCGGTCACGACAGTGCCGTGACGGCGCTCACGGTCACGCGTGACAGCCTCGCGCCGGACCGGCCCGATCTGGTGACCAGCAACGGCCTGCCGCTGATCAATGCGCAAGGCAGCCTGCTGGTCCATCGCCTGGAAGACGCCGCGACCTGGGAGTACCGGATCGACGGCGGCGACTGGCTCGTGGGCCAGGGCGCCGCGCTGGGGGCCGCCGCATTGCACGAAGGCAGCCAGACTGTCGATGTTCGTCAGAGCGATCTCGCCGGCAATGTGAGCGAGATCGAGTCGATGGCAGTGACGCTGGACTCGATCGCGCCGGACGCCGTGGTGGCCAGCGTCCACAAGCAGGGAGGTGCAGCGGCGCCTGGCAATCTGATCAATGCGAGCGGTTATGTCTCCATCGACAACCTGGAAACAGGCGCGGCCTGGGAGTTCAAGGGGCCCGGCGACGATCATTGGCGCCAAGGCGTCGGGACGCAACTCAGCACACGGTTCTTCGACGATGGCACCAACGCCGTCGACATCCATCAGATCGATGCGGCGGGCAATGTCAGCGCAGACCGTTCGTTGCAGTTCACGCTGGATACCGTGCCTCCCTGGGCCGAGGTGATCACGAAGGACGCCGCTCCCGATGGAGCCCAGAATGGGTATCTCAACGGGAACAGCAACTTTTCGGTGCGCGTTCACGGCAATGAGTCCTCGACCGTGTTCCTCAACGGGAGCCCCTATGACCTGGGGGCCGACTCGTCCGGCTACGGGACAGGTTCCAACTGGGCGGCAGGCTTCTTGAGTTCAGGATCCAACAGCATTCGCGTGACGGCCGTCGACAAGGCCGGCAATCGCCTCGACCAGACCTTCACAGTCATTCTCGATACATCCGCTCCGGGGGGCCGAGCCTGGCACTGAAGAACGACACGGGTGCGAGCAGCTCGGACCGGATCACCGCCGATGGCACGGTGAAAGTTTCTGGTTTGGAGAGTGGGGCCTATTGGCGTTACAGCACCGATGCCGGCCAGCACTGGACCTGGGGATCGGGCGCTGAAATCGCGAGCTCGGTGTTCGGCGCCGACGGTCTCAAGGATCTGCAGGTGCAGCAGGTCGACGCGGCGGGCAACTACGGCGGCACGCAGTCGCTCCAGTTCACGCTCAATTCAGCGGTGATCTGAGCCCCCGACCTCTCGGATCATCGATCGACGCTCCGCTCCGTGCGGGGCGTTTTTCATTGCGCGCGGATCAGTGTGGCCGCCTTCTCCGCGATCGCCACCACCGGCGCATTCGTGTTGCCGCTGACGACGCTCGGCATGACGGACGCGTCCACCACCCGCAGTCCCTCGATGCCGTGCACACGCAGGCGGTCGTCGACGACGGCGTGCTCGTCCTTGCCCATGCGGCAGGTGCCGACCGGGTGATACACCGTGTCGACGCGGCGACGCAGCAGCGCCTCGATGTCGGCGTCTGCGTCGACGCCGGCGCTCCAGAGCTCCTTGCGCCAGAACGCCTTCATCGCGGGCGCGCGCATCAGGTCGCGCGTCAGCTGGTAGCCTTCGATGAGTTCGCGCACGTCCTCAGGATCCTGCAGGAAGCCGGGATCGATGCGCGGCGCGCTCAGCGGATCGGCATTGGCGAGCGTCAGCGTGCCGCGGCTGCGCGGCCGCAGCAGGCACACGTGGCATGACAGGCCGTGACCCAGCCGGAGCTTGCGCGCGTGGTCCTCGACGAGCGCGACGACCAGATGTAGCTGCACGTTCGGCGCCGGCAGATCCGGACGCGTCGAGAGGAAACCGCCGCATTCGGCGAAGTTGCTGGTGACGAGCCCACGTCGTTCGCGCCGATAGCGCTGCACCTGTCCGAGGAAACGGGCGCTTCCGCGCGCGGAGACGCCCGCGAGATCGAGGCAATCCGACTCGTAGCCGAAGACGAAGTCCGGATGGTCGTGGAGGTTGCGGCCGACGCCCGGCAGGTGGTGCCGGACCGGAATGCCCTGCGACTGCAACTGTGCGCCGTCCCCGATGCCCGACAGCATGAGCAACTGAGGCGACTGCAGCGCGCCGGCGCAGACGATGAGTTCGCGCGCTGCCCGCAGCGCGCGGCGGTGACCGCCTTGCAAGACCTCGATGCCGACGGCACGTCGCCCCTCCAGCACCAGCGACAAGGCCCGCACACCGGTCTCCACGCGCAGGTTGTCGCGTCGACCGAGGTGCGGCTCCAGATAACCGCGCGCGACGCTCCAGCGCTCGCCCTGGTGCTGCGTGACTTGGTAGACGCCGAGACCTTCCATGTCCGCGCCGTTGAAATCGTCGAGGATCGCATGGCCCGACTCGCGCGCCGCCGCCCGCCAGGCGGCGTGGATCGGCGAGTCGGTGCGCAGGTCGCCGACGCGCAGCGGGCCGTCCGTTCCGTGCCAGGGCGCGCCCAGGCGCTCGTTGCGCTCTGCCTTGATGAAGAAGGGCAGCAGGTCGTCGTAGCCCCAGCCGAGGTTGCCTGCCGCGGCCCAGGCGTCGTAGTCGCTCCGATGACCACGCGTGTAGACCATCGCGTTGATCGCCGAAGAGCCGCCCAGCGCCTTGCCGCGCGGCTGGTAGCCGCGGCGGCCGTTCAGGCCGGGCTGCGGCTCGGTCTCGAAGCCCCAGTTGTTGATCTTGGCGGCGACCTGCAGCGCGCCGGCGAAGGGCGTCGTCGTGACCCAGCCGTCGCCGCGCCCGCCGGCCTCGAGCAGCAGCACGCGGCAGGTCGGGTCCTCGCTGAGCCGGCTCGCCAGCACCGCGCCCGCGGAGCCGCCGCCGACGACCACGATGTCGGCATCGAATCCGTTCGCGGGGCTCATGCGATCTTCTTCAGCAGGCCGAGCAGACGATCGAAGGTCGCGCCGTACGGCGGATGGAACAGCTTCGTGCCGGCGAAGCGCGACTGCAAAAACACCGGCTTGAGTTTGCTGAAGGTATTGAAGCCCCAGACGCCGTGGTACGAGCCCATGCCGCTGGCGCCGACACCGCCGAAAGGCTGCTCCTCCTGGCCGAGGTGCCAGATGCAGTCGTTGACCGTGACGCCGCCCGCATGCGTGCGGGCCAGCACGTCGTCGCGCGCGGTCCGGTCTTCGCCGAACCAGTACAGCGCCAGCGGCCGGTCACCGGCGTTCACGCGCGCGATCGCCTCGGACGGATGACCGTACGGCACGATGGGCAGCAGCGGGCCGAAGATCTCCTCGCGCATCACGGCCATCTCCGGCGAGGTGTCGAGCACCAGGGTCGGGACGAGACGGCGGTCCCCGGGCGCGTCGTCGTGCGTCGGGCGCAGCGTCGCGCCGCGGGCGCGCGCGTCGTCGAGCAGGCCTCGCAGGCGCGCGTGATGGCGCGGACTGACGATGGCGGTGTAGTCCGGATTGCCTTCGATGCGCGGATACAGCCGGCGCACGGCGACGATGATCGCCTCGGTCAGCGGCTGCACCAGTTCCTGCGGCGCGAGCACGTAGTCCGGCGCGACGCAGGTCTGACCGGCGTTGAGCAGCTTGCCGAAGGCGATGCTTTCGGCGGTGCGGGCGAGGTCGGCGCTCCGGTCGACGATCGCCGGGGACTTCCCGCCGAGTTCCAGCGTCACCGGGGTCAGGTGTTGCGCGGCGGCCTGGGCGACCAGCCGGCCCACCGGCGTCGAGCCGGTGAAGAACAGATGATCGAACGGCAGTTGCGTGAAGACCTTGCCGACCTCGGCGTCGCCGGTGACCACGGTCATCTCGTCGGGCGCGAAGTGCTGGGCGACGAGCCGGGCCATCAGGTCCGACGTGGCCGGCGTCAGCTCGGACGGCTTGATCATCACGCGATTGCCGGCGGCCAGCGCCGCCAGCGCGGGCGCCATCGCGAGGTAGTACGGATAGTTCCACGGCGCGACGATGCCGACCACGCCGAGCGGCTGCGGCATCAGCCGGTTGCCGGCGGGCAGGAAGTGCAGGGCGGTCGGTGCGCGCTTGACGGCCATCCAGCGCTTCAGGTGCCGCAGGGCGTGCCGGGCGCCGGACTGGACCGTGAAGAGATCGGCCAGCAGGCTCTCGTGACGCGAGCGGTGGCCGAAGTCGCGGGACATGGCGTCGGCAAGCGCCTCCGCGTGCTCCGCGGTCATGCGCAGCAGCCGCGCCAGACGGTCCTTGCGCTGCGCGTACGTCGGCATCCGTTCGCGGTCGAACGCGGCGCGCTGCTGCTCCAGCACCAGGTGCAGGCGCTCATGCAGGGCTTGGTCCATGGGGGTCTCCGTTGTTGCTCTTGTGGAGACCAAGGCTATGCCCATTCGTGCCACGGGCCAAGCGCAGGGACCCTGGACTAGGGAGACGCGCCTAGGCGCGCGTCGCCGTCCGCCCATGAAAAAGCCCGGCCAGGGCCGGGCTTTCTGAGCGGGACGCCGGAGCGCCCCGCATCGATCGGGAGCGATCGATCAGAAGCGGTAGCCGACGCTCAGCGTCGCGCCGGTGACCGTGGTCGAGTCCTTGTCGAAGTAGGACATGTAGTCGACGGCGCCGTAGAACTGCTTGTTGAAGTTGTACTTGGCGCCCAGGCCCCACGAGAAGCTGCTGTCGCTGCCCGAGCCCGAGCCGATGCTCGACGAGAGCTTGATCTTGGAGTCGGCGTAGCCCAGGCGGCCGAACACTTCGAATTCAGGGGTGATCGAGTACTTCGGCACCACGTAGAGGCCGTAGCTGCGGGAGATCTTGGCCTTCACGCCTTGCGTGGTGTCATCGGACACGCCGCCGGCCAGCATGCCTTCGATGGCGACGTTGGGGTGCAGGTCCCAGCCGACGATGCCACGGATGGCGCCCGGCTTGAACGACACGTTGAAGAAATCGTCCTTGACCTTGACGAAGGTGTAGCCCAGTTCACCGTAGACGGCGTTGGTGGCTTGCGATTGGGCTTGCGCGGCGCCGGCGGCCAGCAGGGCGGCGGCGACAACGACAGAAATCTTGATCATTTGAATACTTCTCTTGATGAGTGAAACCGCACCTTGGCAGTGCGGCGGGCAGAAGGTATCAACGCCTGCCCCCGTGCCCCCATGACACTCGTCACGCTCTTGTAAAAAAGTACGAATTCCGTTGTCGCGCAACGACGCCTTCTGTACAGGAGCTGGCTGTCATTCCCCCTCTGGAGGGGTCGTTTGTGCGAAAAGAGGATCTTGCTTTGATATGGGCTTCACGGCCATGGCCGGCAAAGATCCGCCTGCGGCGGCACGAAAAGAAAAGCCCGGCACGGGGCCGGGCTCGATCACCGCGCGCGACGGCGCAACGGATCGTGGGGACGATCAATGACGGAAGTGGCGCACGCCCGTGAGCACCATGGCGATGCCGCGCTCGTTGGCCGCGGCGATGACTTCCTCGTCGCGCATGGAGCCGCCCGGCTGAATGACGCAGGAGGCGCCGGCATCAGCCAGCACGTCCAGGCCGTCGCGGAACGGGAAGAAGGCGTCGCTCGCCACCGCCGAGCCGGTCAGCGTCAGGCCGGCGTTCTCCGCCTTGATCGAGGCGATGCGCGCCGAGTCGATGCGGCTCATCTGGCCCGCGCCGACGCCCAGCGTCATGCCGCCGCCGCAGAACACGATGGCGTTGCTCTTCACGTACTGGGCCACGGTCCACGCGAACATCAGGTCGTCCAGTTGCTGCGCGGTCGGCTGCAGCGTGGTGACGACCTTCAGGTCGGCCTTGGTCAGGAAGTGGTTGTCGGCCGTCTGCACCAGCAGGCCCGAACCGACACGCTTGACGTCCTGCGCGTTGCGGCCCTGGTCCCACGGACGCGCGCCGCCCGGCGGCAGCGCGATCTCGAGCAGGCGCACGTTGACCTTGCCCTTGAAGACCTCGCGGGCCTCGGCGCTGAACGACGGGGCCATCAGCACCTCGACGAACTGCTTGGACACCAGCTCCGCGGCGGCGCGGTCGACCTCGCGGTTGAAGGCGATGATGCCGCCGAAGGCGCTGGTGGGGTCGGTCTTGAAGGCCTTCGCGTAGGCGTCGGCGGCGTTCGCCGCCACGGCCACGCCGCAGGGGTTGGCGTGCTTGATGATCACGCAGGCGGGGGCCTCGAAGCTCTTCACGCATTCCCACGCGGCGTCCGCGTCGGCGATGTTGTTGTAGCTGAGCTCCTTGCCCTGCAGCTGCTTGCCGGTCACCAGCGAACCGGGCGCCGGATGCAGGTCGCGGTAGAGCGCGGCGGTCTGGTGCGAGTTCTCGCCGTAGCGCAGGTCCTGGACCTTGATGAAGCTGCTGTTCATCTGCGCCGGGTACTCGGCCAGCGAGCCGTCTTCCAGGCGCGCGCTCAGGTAGTTGCTGATCGCGGCGTCGTACTGGGCGATGCGGTTGAACGCGGCCACCGACGCGGCGAAGCGCGTCTTGTCGCTGGTCTTGCCGTGGGCCTTCAGTTCCTCCAGCACCACCGCGTACTGCGACGCGTCGGTCAGCACCGTCACGTCCTTCCAGTTCTTGGCCGCGCTGCGGACCATCGCCGGACCGCCGATGTCGATGTTCTCGATCGCGTCTTCCAGCGTGCAGCCGGGCTTGGCGACGGTGGATTCGAACGGGTAGAGGTTGACCGCCAGGATGTCGATCGTGGCGATGCCGTGCTGCTCGATCGCGGCGACGTGCTCGGGCAGGTCGCGGCGGGCCAGCAGGCCGCCGTGGATCTTCGGATGCAGCGTCTTGACGCGGCCGTCCAGCATCTCCGGGAAGCCGGTGTGCTGGGCCACTTCGGTCACCGGCAGGCCGGCGTCGGCCAGCAGCTTGGCGGTGCCGCCGGTGGACAGCAGGCGCACGTCCAGCGCGTGCAGCGCCTTGGCGAAATCGACGATGCCGGTCTTGTCGGAGACCGAGATCAGGGCGGTGAGTTGTGCCATGGGAGCTCTCTAATGGGGATTCGGTTCGGCGCGGGCGCTCAGATCAGCTTGTGTTCGACGAGTTTCCGGCGCAGCGTATTTCTGTTGATGCCCAGCCATTCGGCGGCCTTGCTCTGGTTGCCGTCGCTGTGCTGCATCACCACTTCCAGCAGCGGCTTCTCGACGAGGCGGATCAGCATCTCGTGCATCGAATGCGGCACTTCGCCGCCGAGGTCTCTGAAGTAGACCTCCAGGTTTTCGCGGATGCAGGAGTCGATCGGTTTGGGCGTCATGCCGTGAGCCTTCTTTCTTGGTCTTGGTGTTCGTCGTTCGCGGCGGCGGCTGCGTCGGTGTCTGCGTCGTCGAGGGGGCCGTCGGCGGCCGGCAGGTAGGGCAGGCGGTCATGCTCGTCCGCCAGCGCGTCCAGCCAGTCCGTCAGCGCGCGGACCTGGCCGTCGCAGCTCTCGAGGGTATTCATGCGTCGGCGGAAGTCCTCGCCGCCGGGCAGCGCCCGCACGGCCCAGCCGATGTGCTTGCGCGCGCTGCGCATGCCGGTGAGTTCGCCGTACAGCGCGTAGTGGTCGTGCAGGTGCTCGATCAGCCAGCCCTTGGCGTCGGCGATGCGCGGCGCGGGCAACTCCTCGCCGGTGGCCAGGAAGTGCGCGATCTCCGCGAAGATCCATGGCCGGCCCTGCGCCGCGCGGCCGATCATGATCGCGTCCGCGCCGGTCGCGGCCAGCACCTCGCGCGCCTTCTGCGGCGTGTCGATGTCGCCGTTGGCGACCACGGGGATGCGCAACGCGGCCTTCACCGCGGCGATGGTGTCGTACTCGGCGCGGCCGCTGTAGCCCTGTTCGCGCGTGCGGCCGTGCACGGTGACCATCGCGATCCCGGCGGACTCGGCGGCGCGCGCCAGCGCCACCGCGTTCTTCTCCGCCTGGCACCAGCCGGTGCGCATCTTGAGCGTCACCGGCACGCCGCGTGGCGCGCACGCGGCGACCACCGCCTCGACGATCTCCAGCGCCAGCGCCTCGTCCTGCATCAGCGCCGAACCGGCCCACTTGTTGCAGACCTTCTTGGCCGGGCAGCCCATGTTGATGTCGATGATCTGCGCGCCGCGGTCCACGTTGTACGCGGCGGCCTCGGCCATCATCTGCGCATCGGTCCCGGCGATCTGCACGGAGATCGGCGCGGACTCGCCCTCATGGTTCGCGCGGCGCGAGGTCTTCAAACTGTTCCACAGGTCCTTGCGCGAGGTCACCATCTCGCTCACCGCATACCCCGCGCCGAGCTTCTTGCACAGCACGCGGAAGGGCCGGTCGGTCACACCCGCCATGGGGGCGACGAACAGACGGTTCGGCAGGACGTAGGGACCCAGCACGAGGGAGCCGGGCAGCGGCGTGGACATCGGGAACAGTGAGGCGGTTGCACAAAAAAGAGGCAGAAGTATACCGCCGTTGGCACCCTCGATCGCATGGGCCTCCGATCGCCCACGGGAACCCGGGCGCCCCTCCTCATACTTGTCGCAGGCTCCAAAAGTCGTCGGGGGCGCCCGGGTCCCGTGGGCTCCGAACGAGGACTGCGGGGCAGGGCGTTCTAAAGGGAGGGCTGCTTGCGCCAGAGGACGAAGCCCTGGTCGACGAAGCGGTTCATCACGCGGTCCTGCGACAGCTTGTAGACCGCGCGGGCAATGCGGCCCCTCAGCTCCGGGGTGTTGCAGCGGGAGCGGTGGGCCAGCGTCAGGTACAGGCCCTCGCGTGCGATCGCCGGCATCAGCGGCTGGATCGAAGGGCCGCCGTTGCGCGCGGCGTAGGCCTCGGCCGGCGTGTCCTCGTAGATCAGGTAGTCGGCACGGCCACGCTGCAGCATCAGGATCGCCTGCTCGATGCTGGCGACCTGGCTGATCTTCAGCGACTGGCGCGCGTAGTTGTCGAACTCCACGCCGAAGCTGTTGTTGATCACCGTCACGCCCTGCTTGGGTGCCAGGTCGCTCCAGCGCTTGTAGGCCACCGGCGCCGCGGTCCGCGTCCAGATGACGCTGCGCGTCTCGCGGAACGCGGGATGGAAGTAGTCCATGTACTCGGTGCGCGGGAGCGTGAAGAAGGCGCCCGCGATCAGGTCGATGCGCCCCGCGCGCATCTCCTCCTGCACACGGCCCCACGGACCGACGTAGCGGGTCTCGATCGGGATGCCGATCTCCGCCGCCAGCCACTGCATCAGGTCGGCGTTGGCGCCGAGCAGCTTCTGCTCGTCCGCCGGATCGCGCCAGAGGTAAGGCGGGTACTGCGGGTTGCCGGAGGCGACCAGCATCGGACACCCGGCGATCGGACCCGGCGGCGTCGGCGCGGCGGCCGAAGCACCGGGCGCCGCGCTTGCCTGCGCTGAAGGCGGCGCCGCGGTCTGCGCGAGCGCGACACTGTGGAACGGTGCCGGGCCGATCCCCATCGGACCGGCGACGGCCAAGCCGATCAACGTGAACGACGAAACGGCGAGGCGGCGCAAGGACATGGTCTTCAGATAATCCCACGCATGGAAGCTTGGCTGCAACAGATGATTCACCTGATGCTGGAGACCCTATCTCTCCCGCAGGTGGGCTTGGGCGCGGTGTTCGTCGTCGCGCTGATTTCGGCGACGCTGCTGCCGATGGGATCGGAGCCGGTCGTGCTCCTGCTGGTGCATGCGAAGCCGGAGCTGTTCTGGCCCGCGATCCTCGTGGCCACCGCAGGCAACACGATCGGCGGCGCGATCACCTGGTGGATGGGCTACGGCGCGGAACGCGCCTACGAGGCCGCCGTGCACCACACACCGCGCGACCAGCGCGTGCTCGGATGGCTGCGACGCTTCGGCGCGAAGACCTGCCTGCTGAGCTGGCTGCCCATCGTCGGCGATCCGCTATGCGCCCTGGCCGGCTGGCTGCGGCTGCCGTTCTGGCCTTGCGTGGCCTACATGGCGGTGGGGAAGTTCCTCCGCTACCTGCTCATGACCGCCATCGGCATTGCGATATTCGAGTAACCCGCGGCCGACGCGGCTCCGCTTTGGGCGCCCCGCGTCGTTGCAGATCCTCGCCATAGCTGGGCTATGGCTCCGGTCTGCGCCTAGCGGTGCATCCCAAATCGGACCCGCGTCGGCCACGGGTTGTGGGGCGTTTCTCGGCACAATTCGAAGACTCGAGAGGAGACCCCGTCATGAGCACCCCCAGCACCCCGGCCTACGAGGCCCTGTGCCAGCGCCACCAGCGCATCCACCGTCTGTCCCACCTGCAGTCGATCGCGTCGTGGGACCAGTCCGCCTTCATGCCGACCCGCGGCGCGCAGGCGCGCGCGGAAGCGCTCGCCGAGATGGGCGGGCTGCTGCATCAGCTGGGCACCGACCCGGCGCTGCGCCAGTTGCTCGACGACGCGGCGCAGGAGCCGCTCGACGACTTCCAGCGCGCCTCGCTGCGCGAGATGCGCCGCGTGTGGCGCTCGGCCAACGCGGTGCCGCAGCAGCTGGTGGAAGCGCGCTCGCTGGCCAACTCGCATTGCGAGCATGAGTGGCGGCATCAGCGCGCCGCCAACGACTGGACCGGGTATGTCGAGAACCTGCGCCCGGTCGTCCGCTACGCGCGGGAAGAGGCGCAGTGCCTGTCCGACGACTCAGGCCTGAGCCGCTACGACGCGCTGCTCGACCAGTACGAACCCGGCATGCGCTCGGCCGACATCGACCGGGTCTTCGGCGACCTGCGCCAGTGGCTGCCCGGGCTGATCCGGCAGGTGATGGCGCGTCAGGCCGACGAGCAGATGATCCATCCGCAGGGACCGTTCCCCGCCGCGTCGCAGCGCGCGCTGGGCCTGGACGCGATGAAGCTGCTGGGCTTCGATTTCGAGGCGGGCCGTCTGGACGAGAGCGCCCATCCGTTCTGCGGCGGCGTGCCGGAGGACGTGCGGATGACGACGCGCTACCGCGACGACAGTTTCCTGCAGAGCCTGACCGGCACCATCCACGAGACCGGCCACGGCCGCTACGAGCAGAACCTGCCGCGCGAGTGGCTGGGGCTGCCGGTGGCCGGCGCGCGTTCGATGGGCCTGCACGAGAGCCAGAGCCTGTCCTTCGAGATGCAGCTGGCCTCGCATCCCGGCTTCGCCGGCCTGCTGCAGCCGCTGGTGGAGCGGCACCTCGGCCGGCAGCGCGGCTTCGCCGCCGACAACCTGCACAAGCTGATGACGCGCGTCGCGCCGGGCCACATCCGCGTCGATGCCGACGAGGTGACCTACCCGGCGCACGTGATCCTCCGCTACGAGATCGAACGCCCGCTGATCGAGGGCGAGATCGAGGTCGAAGACATCCCCGCGCTGTGGGACGCCAAGATGCAGGAACTGCTGGGCCTGGACACGTGCGGCAACTACAAGGACGGCTGCATGCAGGACGTGCACTGGGGCTGCGGTCTGTTCGGCTACTTCCCCTGCTACACGCTGGGCGCGATGTACGCGGCGCAGTGGTTCGCGACGATGCGCCGCGAACGTCCGGCGCTGGACGAGGAGATCGCGCGCGGCGAGCTCGCGCCGGTCTTCGACTGGCTGAAGACGCGCGTGTGGACGCAGGGCAGCCGCTGGGAGACGCCCGAGCTGGTGCGGCGCGCCAGCGGCGAGGCGCTCAACCCGGCGCACTTCCGCCGTCACCTCGAGTCGCGCTACCTCGGCTGATCACCGCCGGGCCGCCCCGTCACCGACCTGGCGGCACCAACGGAAAAAGGGCCCCCCGCGAGGGGTGCCCTTTTCTTCTTGCGCGTCCGCGGTCTCTACCCACGGCGCTCCCAACGAGTCGTCGAGGACTCGAATGCGTGGTGTCCGGGGTCAGGTCTTGCCGGCGGTCTTGCGGCGGCGCAGGACGATGCCCATCGCGCCCAGGCCGGCCAGCATCAGCGCCAGGCTTTCCGGTTCCGGCACGGCGGCGGCGTTGCCGCCGGCACCGAGGGTGTTGACGACGATGTTGTCCAGCGAGGTGCCGTAGCCGTCGCTGCGGCCGACCGCGGCGAAGCGCAGCGTCATCGGGCTGCCCGTGCCGATGAAGGTCGTCGAGAAGGTGGCCCAGGACGTGTCGGTGTTGTCGCCGACGGTGCCGCTCAGGCCGCCGATGCTCCAGGCCAGGCCGTTGCTGGCGGCGCCCAGGTTGTCCGGGCGGTTGGCGTAGGCGAAGCTCAGCGAGTAGGTCTGGCCGGCGATGGTGTTCAGCGCCTGGCTGATCCAGCTGTTGGCGCTGGTGTCCAGCTCGGCGAAGTTGCTGCCGGCGAAGGCGCTGCCCGCGACGTTGTTGCGGATCTCCAGGCCGTTCGGGCCGACGGTCCAGCCGGCCGCGCTGTTGACGATGGTCCAGGTGCCGGGGCCGACGGCGGGCGTCTCGAAGCTGCCGTTGGCGACCAGGTTCACCGGCGCCGCCAGGGCGAACAGCGGGGCAGCGAAGAGGAGGGCAGTGATCAGGCGCTTCATGGGGCGGACTCGGGAGTTCGACAAGGGGTGCGCAGGAGCGTCTGCGCTTGTGTCGAATTGTTCGAGACCGCCTCACCGGTGCCATCCCCCTGGGCGATGGGGATGGCGATACGTTTCGTGACGGAGTGCACGCCGCCCGGCGGCGGCGGAGGGTCAGGTGGTGCGCTTGCCGCCCCGGCCGGTCTTGGCCGTCTTGGTGGACTTCGCCACGGACTTCGCGGGGGCCTTGGCCGCGGGTTTCTTTGAGGGCGCCTTCACGGGTGTTTTCGTCGCGCTTGTTGCGGTCGTCTTCTTTGCCGCCGGCGGCTTCGCTGCGGGCTTCTTCATCGTCGGCGCTTTCGCGGCCGGCATTTCCGACGCGGCACCGGGCCGCGCGGCGCGCAGCATCGCCACCTCTGCGGACAGGGCGTCGACACGTGCCTTCAACTGCGCGACCTCGTCCGCCGCCGGCATGCCCAGGCGCGCGAGCGCGCGCGCCACGCGGTCCTCGAAGATCGACTCCAGCTTGTCCCAGTGCTGGCCCGCACGGGCGCCGACCTCTCCGGCCAGGTCGCTCATGCGGTGCGCGGCGCTGTCGAGGCGCGCCTCGGCCTTGCCGACGGCCGCGCCACCCTGGTCCTGCGCCTTGGCGAACGCGGCCAGGCCGGCCGACCAGATCTGCTGTGCCGAGGTCCTGACCTGCTCCGCGAACGGCGTGTCCGCCGCCGGGGGCGAGGCGGGCGCGGCGTTCCCGCGGCGGCCTTGCGCCGGCTTGGGCGTGGCCGTCTTCTGTTGCTTCTTGACCATGGGCGTTCCTTGTCGTCGCGGGGCGGGGGCCAACGCCCGCCGCTTGCCGAAAACCGGACTATAGGCGGCGTGTCCTGCTGCACGCTGACTTCGACCTGTCTCGCAACCCCCCATCGGGGCGAACGGCGCAGAGGCCAGAATATCGGGCATGTCCTCGCCGACCGATTTTCCCGACACCGTGCCCGAGGCGCCGCCGGCCCTGCCGCCGCTGGCGATGGGCCGCGACCTGCCATTGCGCAGGGGGCGCTCATCGACTGCCCGCAATGCCGCGCGCCCATGCGCCACGTGACCCTGCCGGGCCACCACGCGCCGGCGACGGTCGACATCGATCATTGCGGACCCTGCGGCCTGGTCTGGTTCGATGCGCGCGAGTCGGTGCAACTGTCGACGGCCGCCTGGATCCAGCTGCTGCGCGACCTGAACCGCCTGCGCCAGAGCGACCGGCCGCACCAGCCCACGCGCGCCTGCCCGCTGTGCGCGAAGGCCTTGAAGGAGGTCCGCAACCTCACCCGCTTCGGCCGCTTCCCGGTGCTGGAGTGTGGCCACTGCGGCGGCCATCTGCACAGCCAGGCCGGCATGCTGGCCGAGCGTGGCCTGGTCCGTCCGCTGCTGCCGGGCGAGCGCTACGCGCTGCAGGCCGAGAAGCGCCAGCTGTCCTGCCTGAACTGCGGTGGTCCGGCGGACGGCAAGAGCGAGGACTGCGCGTGGTGCAAGAGTCCGCTGCTGATGGTGGACATGCCGCGACTCGCGAACGCGCTGCGCCGGCGCTCGCCGTCGGAACCGCTGCTGATGCCCAACGGCGGCAAGCCGGTCGGCTGGGCCTGCCGCGGCTGCGGCGCGCCCATGGACCCCACGCGCGAGACGCGCTGCGGGCGTTGCCACCACACGGTGGTGGCGCCGTCGATGGACGACCTGGGACCGCTGCTCGACGCCCTCGAGCACGATGGACACGAAGCCGATGCGCAGATGGAACGCGAACGCCGCGAGCGGCTGGCGTCCTACAACTTCGAGCAGCGCGACCCGGCCGGCGGCAAGCACGGCCTGTTCTGGAAGGGCAAGTACGAAAAGCGCTACGACGCGGAGAACCAGCGCCGCGAGGAACGCCGGGACGGCGGACGCGGCTGGGCGTCGTCGGGATGGTCCAGCGGGGGCGACGGCTCACCGCCCACGCTGATCGAGATCGCGCTGCGTCTGGCCTCGATGCTGTTGCGCTGATCCCGGCGTGCCGCGATGGCGGCACGCGGTGAGCGGCGGGCGATCAGAGCTCCAGCACCCCGATCGGTTTCGCGCAGGCCGGCGGCGTGCCGCCGCCGCGCACGACGAAGGGCAGTTCGCCCCACGGGCCCGAATCGCGCGGGCAGCCGTTGCGCAGCGTGCCGCCCGGGCAGCCGCAGCCCTTGGTCTTGACCAGCTTGTCCAGCGTCTGTGCCTGCTGCGGATTGAGCTTGGGCAGGTCGTGGCGGAAGACCAGCTGCAGCGCCGTCCCCGGCGCGGGCGCGTCCACCGCGGGCACCGGGCCGAGCAGCGTCGCCATCGACAGTGTCTCCTTCAGCGCCGCGGCGGGCTTCATGCCCTTGGCGCGGCGCAGGTAGTTCAGCGCCACTTCCATCGCTGCGTAGCCGCGCGCGGCCGAGGCCGTGAAGGGCTTGCGGAACGCGGCCCCATAGGTGTTGGCCACCTGGTCCCAGCGGCCGCGGTCGATCGTCAGCACCGGGCACAACACGGCGTCGACACGCTCCGACAGCGCGGCGTCGAAGTCCATCCAGCACGCGGTCCGCGCGCTGATCCGCAGCCCGGTCTGGCGGCGCAGGTCGGCGGCGATCTTCTCGCCGGCATTGAGCTCGATGCGGCCCAGCTGCAGCTGCAGGTCCTGGTCCTTCATCCGTTCCGCGTTGCTGGAGATGAAGGGGATGCCCGCGACCCGCAGCGCGTCGGCGCCGGCATTGATCTCGCACCAGTTGCCCAGCACGACGTCGACCTTGGCCGCGATGAATTCCTGGGAGATGGCGAGCGCCTTGCGGGCGTCGCAGCCGCTGTCCTTGACGATCAGCTTGGGGGCCGCGTCGCCGGGCCAGGTCTTGAGTGCGAGCGTCATGCCGAGCTGGAGTTCCTCGGCCTGCGTGGTGCTCGGATAGCTGCCCGGCAGGATGACGCCGATGGTGGCGGCGGTGGTCGGCGCGGCGGCGCACAGCAGGGCGGCTGGCAGGACGATGGCCAGGACCTGGCGGATGTTCATGACGATCCCTCTTGTTCTTCGTGGCCGGGGTCGGCCGTTGACTTTGTCGCCGGAACTGCGTTGTGGCGTCCGAGGCCGAGGTATCGCCTGCGCGGAGGGCGCGCGCACTGGAGGTTTTCCCGGGAGACCCCACGAATGAAAACGCCCCGGCGGGCCGGGGCGGTAAGACGTCACAGTTGTGACGGAAAGTGCGGCAAACGCGCAACGCGTGCCGTACAGCGCACGGAGCTCAGGCGGGCCAGCCCTGCAGCACGAGCTTCCCACGTTGGCGCTGACTCTCCTGCAAGGCGTGGGCCCGCTTGAGGGTGTCGGCGGAGATCGGACCGACGACATCGGCCAGCGTCGTGCGGATCGTCCCCGCGTCGACCAGCGCGGCGACCTCGGCCAGCAGGCGGCCCTGGGCGGCGATGTCGTGCGTCGCGTGCATGCTGCGCGTGAACATCAGCTCCCAGTGCAGCGACAGCGACTTGCCCTTCAGCGCCATCACGTCGAGGTCGGCGGGACCGAAGTCGTCGATCATCGCCAGCTTGCCCTGTGGCTCCAGCGCCTCGACGAAGCCCTGGAAATGCTGCGGCGTGTGGGTGAGGCTGGTCACGTAACGCAGCGGCGGGACACCGGCCTTCTGCAGCGCGGCGATCTGCGGGGCGATCGGTTCACGGTGGTTGATCACGTGGTGGGCCCCCAGCGCATGCAGCCACTTGCCGCCCTCGCCGTCAGGCTCGGAGCTGGTGCCGATGACCGTCAGGTGCGCGTGACGGCGCGCCAACTGGACCAGGATGGAGCCCACGCCGCCGGCCGCGCCGGTGACCAGCAGGCTGACCGGCCGCTCCGGCTGCTGCTGCACCTGCAGGCGGTCGAACAGCAGCTCCCAAGCGGTGATCGCCGTCAACGGCAGCGCGGCGGCTTCGGCGTCGCTGAGCGAGGTCGGCGCCTTGGCCGCGATGCGATGGTCGACGCATTGGAACTGCGCGTTGCTGCCCGGCCGGGTGATGTCGCCGGCATACCAGACGCGGTCGCCGACGGCGAAGCCGGTCACCTCCGGCCCGACCGCGCGGACCGTGCCGACGGCATCCCAGCCGAGGATCACGGGCGTCGTGCCGTCGGCGCTGGCGCGGCGCACGCGGACCTTGGTGTCGACCGGATTGACGGCGATCGCGGTGACCTCGACCAGCAGGTCCTTCGGACCGGGGGCGGGCGTGGGCAGTTCGAGGTCGATCAGCGACTCGGCCTCGGTGATGGGCAGGGACTTGAAGTAGCCGACGGCTTTCATGGCGGGACTCCTTGGGTTCGACGAAAGGGAGGAAAGGAAGGGGGAAGGGAAAAGGGAGAAGCGGGATGCTGCGGAAACGAATGGTGGACCTTCCGGCAGAATCAATGAAGACCGCTGAATCGCTATCAGTTTCAACGTCGGATTGAAAATCCCCGGAGGAGGAGCCGCCATGGACATCGAGAACACCGCCGAGCTGCGCCTGCTGATCGAATGCGCGCGCGGCGGCAGCCTGACGGCGGCGTCGCGGGAGATGGGCATCACCCCCGCGGCGGCCAGCGCGATGCTGAAGAAGCTGGAGGCTCGTCTGGGCGTGCGGCTCGCCGAGCGCAGCACCCGGGCGCTGCGCCTGACGGCGGCGGGCGAGCGGCTGCGGGACTACGCCCAACGCGCGCTGGAGCTGCTGGACGAAGGCCTGGCGCTGGTCACCGAGGGCGGTGACGACGCGGCCGCCAAGGGACGCGGCGCGACGGCGCTGCGTGGGCGCATCCGCGTCAGCGCGTCGAGCGACCTGACCCGGCGCATCGTGCTGCCGCTGCTGGATGATTTCCTCGACCGGCATCCCGGGATCGAGCTGCAGCTCAATGTCGGCGACGCGTTGCAGGACGTCGTGCGCGATGAGGTCGACCTGGCCTTGCGGTATGGCGAGCTGGCGGATTCGCGGCTGGTGGCGCGCAAGCTGCATGACGGGCGCCGGTTGCTGGTGGCGTCACCGGACTATCTGGCACGTCACGGCCGGCCGTCCCATCCCGCGGAACTCGCGCAGCACGACTGCATCCGCTTCAAGATCGGCGACCGTCTCGAGCGCGAGTGGCGCTTCTGGCGACGCGACGCGATGCAGACGGCGCCGGTGGACGTGACGGTGCAGGGGCGCCGCACGGCGGACGACGGGGGCATCGCCCACCAGTGGGCTCTCGAAGGGCGGGGGATGACCTACAAGAGTTGTCTGGACATCCGCGACAGCCTCGCCAGCGGGGCGCTGGTCGAGGTGCTGCCGGACTGGATCGGGCGGCCGATGCCGCTGCACGCGCTGATGCCCAGCCAGCGCTTCCTGCCGCAACGGCTGAAGGCGCTGGTGGATCACCTGGCGGAGGGGCTCAGGCGCTGACGGGCCGGGAGGCGCCGCCGTTCAACAGGCGCCGTTCAATGCTTGTGGTCGCCGTGGCCCGCGTGCGGGTCCTTGGCATCGGGCGAGGCCACGGGGCCAGTCCTTGCCGGCGCCTGGACCGTGACGGTCGAACGGGACTTGTCCGCGCCTTCGAACACCAGCGTCAGCGGCACGGCGTCGCCGGTCTTCAGCGGCCCCTTCAGGTCCATCAGCATCACGTGATAACCGCCCGGCTTCAGCTCCACCGGCTTGCCGGCGGGCACCGCCAGCGCAGCCACCGGGCGCATGCGCATCACGTCGCCGTCCATCGCCATCTCGTGCACTTCGGCCACGCCGGCCACCGGCGTGCTGACCGAGATCAGCTTCACCTCCGTCGGCGACTTGATCTGCATGAAAGCACCGGTGGCCTTCTGCTGCGGCACCGTCGCACGCACCCAGGCGTCGGCGACGACCACCTGGGCCTGCGCCAGACCGGCAGTCAGCAGCAGGGCAGGAACAACAGCCAGACGGGCGAGGGAAGGGAACTTCATCGGGGCGTCCAATCCAGGATCTATGACGGATCCGGAAGTATCCGCCACATCGCCCGCCTGAGGGAACGCGTGGCGCGGCGATTCATGGCTTGCGGTCGGGGCTCTCGGTCTCCAAGGCACCCAGACTGCGCAGCACCTGGTGGACGATCTCCACGCGCTTCTGTGAGAAGGCCGGATCCTTCATGTCCATGTTGAGGGCGAAGTAGACAGGGCGCGCATCGCGGTCCTGTTCCGCCCAGCCGACGAACCAGCCGAGACCGGGGTTGGCGTTGTCCGCCCAGCCGGTCTTGGCGTAGAGGCGCCAGCCGGGACCCTGGTCGCGCAGCATCACCGTGCGCGCGATGTCGTAGGTGCGGTCGGACAGCGGCAGCGCGCGGTCGTGCACGCGACGCAGGAACTCGATCTGGCCGACGGCGGAGATGCGCAGGTCGCCGTCCAGCCAGAAGCGGTCGCCGACCGGGCCGGCGATGGCGTTGCCGTAACGGAAGTCGCGCACGAACTGCTGCACCGTCGGCTGGCCGATCTGCCGCGCCAGCGACTGGAACACCCACACGGCCGAGACCTGGTAGGCCGAGCCCAATGTCTGGTCGCGGTTCCAGTCCTCGATGCGGCGCTTCGTGCCGTCCCACTTGAACGGCTGTGTCTCGTCGACGGCGGCGCCGGTCTCCAGCGCGATCAGCGACATCGGGATCTTGAAGGTCGACGCCGGCAGGAAGCCCTCGAAGGCGCGGACGCTGTCCGACGCGATCCAGCGATGCGCGCGGGTGTCGAGCACGGCGATCGTGCCCTTCGTGCCGAGTGCATCGAAGTGGCGCTGCAGCTCGGGGCGGGTTTCCCAGCGCTCGCGCTCGCTGGCGGGCGTGGTCTGCGCGATCGACGCGCGACAGGCGGTGAGGGCGAGACAGGCGAGCAGCGCGCTCGCCATCAGTCGGGGAAAGGACATGGTGGTCTCCGGTCGATGAGGGATGTCGCCAGTGTGCGAAGTCCCCTCGCCGGAAGTCGTCGAAGTGTCGTTACGCCCGTTCCGCCCAGGCCCGGTCACAGCGAGTGCTGCCGGGGCCGGAATGATGTGGGGGTTCGCGGACGCGATGCCCCCACGTCGTGGAGTGCCCGCGCTTGGCATCCCGCCGTATTCGACGGTCTCACGCCCGCCGCGACTGCGGCATCAGCGCCTGGGCCTCATCGAGGTAGCGCCGCCGCGCCTCTTCATCGCGCAGCTTGCGCGCCTGCAGCCTGGCCTGCCGCACCAGGTCGGTGGCGCTGAACGCATCACCTTCATCGAGCGCATGCCGGGCCCAGAGGAGCAGGAAGGCACAGCGCTGATCCGCGGGGATCTGCGATTGACGCGCCCGGCAGGAGGCCCAGCGCTGCGCCGCGAGGTCGCCGAAGGACGTCGCCGGCAGGGGCAGTCCTTGCGCCGTGGCCAGGCGCTGCAGCGCCGCGAAGTCGAGGCGTCCGAGCGCCGCGAGCCGCAACAGGAAGATGGTGTTCAGCAGCGAGCTGCGTCCGAGTTGCCAGCGCGCGCAGAGCGCGTCGCTGAGCAGCAGCCATCGCAGTGCGTCCTCGATGCCTGGACCGTCGGCGGGCAGCAGGTCGGCCTCGACGAGCCGGCCGAGCGCGTTGGAGAGGTTGGCGGCGCAGACCTGGAGCGCGTCGGGCAGTCCGGCCAGCGAGGCGCTGCGCAACGCGTCCCCGAGGCTGGCCAGCGACTGCGCCGCGAGCGCCGCATCGCCGCGGGCGATGGCGAGGTCGCGCAGCACGATGCCGCGCAGGTTGCCGTGGTCGCAGCGCAGCGTGGAGTCGGCGGCGAGCACGTCGGGATCGACCTCGTCGAGCTTGTCCAGGGCGGGTGCCGCCTGCCCCAGGCTGCCGAACCAGTGCCAGGCCGCGAGGATCGCGACGCGGGCGCGCAGCTGGCGGCGCTCCAGACGCGGAAGGCGGCTGTTGTTGAGCGCCTGGCCGAGTTCGCGCAGTTCGTCCTGCAACGCCGCCCAGTCGCCGAGCCGGCGCGCGATGCGGGCGCGTCGCAGGCCGAGCGCGGCGGCCGCGGCGTCGTCGCCCGGCGGCACGTGCGGCGCGGCCTGCTGCAGCGCGAGGCGGGCGGGGTAGAGCTCGCCGCGGTCGAGCAGGTAGTCGGCACGCGCGAGCGCTTCGGCGTAGGCGAGCGGCAGCAATGGCGCGGCGGCCGGCGCGCGCACCGGCCGCTGCTGGCCCAGCCAGCGCGCGAGCGCCTCGCCGGTCGCGGGTTCGCCGTCGATCTCGAAGCGGCAGGCGGGCAGCAGCGCGGCGTTGAGCCAGAACGGGCCGCTGCTGCGGGCGCTGGCCTCGATCAGCGCGGCCAGCGGGCTGTCGTCCAGCAGCGCGAGCGCGCGCCAGACCTGCGTGCGGTGCAGCTCGGCCATGCCGGCGATTCGCTCGCGCAGCTCGGCGCGCGAGCAGGGGCTGTCGACGCGGGCGAGCCCTTGCTCGTGCGCCTGCAGCAGCGCAGCGATCAGGCGCGGCAGCAGGCGGCTGCGCAGCTCGGGCAAACCGTCGATGCGCAGGCCTTGCGGCAGCAGTTGGAGGCGATGCGACGGCAGGTCGGCGGTGGGCGCGACAGGAGCGGTGGAAGCGGGGGAAAGAGTCATCGGAGGCGCATTCTGCGCCGCGCGGATCGGCGATGTGACGGCATTGGCGTAACGGGCGTTACGCGTGCAGGTTACGCATGCAGGTCAAGCACGCAGGTTGCGAGGCGTGCCGCGCCCGGGTGTCGGACGTGCAAAGGAAACGTCAAGACGATCGCGGCGACGGACCAGGCCTCACGCGCCGGAGACAAGTAACGAAACGTCGGGCCCGCGCCTTGCCTGTAGCTCTCCATCACAACTCGAGGGGACTGCCATGGTGGCGAAGAATGAGGCCTGGTATCCGGGCGAGACCGGCGTCGGCGGGGCGATCGTGCCGCGCGCGTCGACGTCCGCGGTGTCGTGGGGGGCCGTGCTGGCCGGCGCTGCCGCAGCGGCGGCGCTGTCGTTGATCCTGTTGCTGCTCGGCGTGGGGCTGGGACTCGCCGCCGCGTCGCCCTGGGCCAACGATGGCGCGAGCGCCGCGACCCTGGGCGTGGCGGGCATCGTGTGGCTCGCGTTCACGCAGTTGGCGGCATCCGGACTCGGCGGTTATCTCGCCGGCCGGCTGCGGGTGCGATGGCGCGATACCGACGCCGACGAGGTCCATTTCCGCGATACCGCGCACGGCCTGCTGTCGTGGGCCGTGGCGACCTTGTTCACGGCCGCCGTGCTGACCGCTTCGGTCGGCGCGATCGCCGGGATCGGCGTGAAGGGCGCGGTGGTGGCGGCCGGAACGGCAGCGACCGGAGCCGCGGCGGTCACTGCGGCGGCCGGCGCGGCTGCCGACGATGCCGGCGCGAAGAGCGGTGCTTCCGGCACGGCGGCCCGGACCTCGCTCGGCAGCGGCGACTTCGGCTACTACGTGGACACGCTGCTGCGTCCCGCGGCGACTGCGCCTTCGACCACCGCGACGACCTCCGCCGCGCCTGCAGGGGCCAACCCGGCGACGCTGCGGGCCTGGCCGGATGCGTCGATGGTCCATGCGGACGAGCAGTCGTCGGCGTCCTTGAACCGCCTGCTGGTGCGCGCGATCCGTGACGGCGGCACCCTGTCGCCGGAGGACACGCGGGCGGCGTCGCAACTCGTCGCCCAGCGGACCGGCCTGACGCAGGCGGAGGCCGAGCGGCGCGTCACCGAGACGCTGCAGCGTGCCCGTGCCGAGGCGCAGGCGCTGGAGACCCGTGCGCGCGAAGCGGCTGACGCCGCCCGCAAGACGGCGTTGACGACCGCGTTGTGGATGGTCGTCGCGCTGCTGATCGGCGCATTCACCGCGAGCCTGCTGGCCACCCTCGGCGGCCGCCAGCGCGACCTCATCGAGTAAGACAAGGAGACCTCACATGCGATCGATCCTGCTCTACATGCTGGGCGTGCCCATTCCCATCATCATCCTGATCGCGCTGATCCGGTAGCGTCAGGCGCGCGGGCGCTGGTCCGCGCGCGATGCAAAAGGACAGCGCAAAGAGGGAGCGGGGCAGCACCACTGCCCCCGCTCCCTCTTTGCTTGAACGCTGTTCTCGAACGTTCTGCTCGAACCTCCGGCGCGGACGTGGCGCTCAGTTCACCGCCGGAGGAGCGGCGTCGATGGTGTCGCCGTAGCGGCGCCAGGTGCCGGGCGCGTGGGACAGCCGGTCCGCGACGACCTTGAGCACGGCGGGATTCCAGACCAGGCCGCAGTGGCTGCCGTCGACCTCGACGTTGTCGATCATCGGATGGTCCTCGGGCTGCACGCAGGCCTGCCACGCGACGACGCCGTCGCTGCGGCTGTAGATCGAGGTCGTCGGGACCTGCGGGGCCGCGATCAGGCGCGACTTGAAGTCGCCGTCGAGCACCGGCAGCGCGCCGTTGACCCAGCGGTAGATCAGGCTGACGTTGGTCTGCGCGGCCTCGCCGGTGATCGGCGTGCCGATGGTGATGACCTGGCGCACCGGCAGCGAGATGCGCTTGGCGATCTCCCGCGCGTAGATGCCGCCGAGGCTCCAGCCGACCAGCGAGACCGGTTGCGACTGTCCGGCCTGTCCGGAGACCAGTGCCTCGATGTCGGCGGCGAGCGTGTCCAGCCACAGGTCGATGTCGCCGGTCGGGCCGGTGTTGATGCCGCGGCCCCAGTCGCGCGCCGCATAACCGAGTCCGTGGCAGAAGCCGACCAGCGGCGCGATCGACTGAGCGTCGGCCGCGAGGCCCGGGAACACGATGACGGGATGTCCGTCGCCGGGCGGATGGCCGCTGCGGTCCATCATCCGGCAGCTCGCGTATTCCATCGCGGCCCGCAAGGGCTCGATGCCGAGCAGGGCCCACGACGGGGAGCAGATGACCGGTGCCGGCACGGGCATCGCATCGGGAAGGGCGGCGATCTTCTTCATGGTCTGGTGGCCGCCTTTCCGGCATGACCTGCGAGGTCCGCGGCGAGGTCGGCAGAAGGACAGTTGAACCGATCTTTCCGCAAGCCGCGCGGCAGGGGCATCCCCACAAGGTCGCATGTGATCGTCGGACGGGACCTACATCCGGGGAGGTCCGGCGATCTCTCCCACCATTGACGGAAGTCAGGGGAGAGACGGTTTTCAGGGCGCTTCGAGGACTAGGCTTTCTGACTCCGAGATTCTTTTTCCAGCCAGGAGAACGCTTTGATGAAGGATTCGAACGACATTTCGCCGATGACTGTTTCCAGCCGCAGGAAAGTCACCATCGACCGGGATTTGCTTGAGTACCTCGATGTCAAACCCGGCGGCCAGATCGAGGTGTACCTGCTGCCCCGAGGCCGCTGTGTGATGCGGGCTGCCCGTACGGGTGACATCCGCGATTTCATCGGTTTTCTTGCGCACAAGCCGCGCACGGTCGAGGGCGACGTGTCGATCGGCGACATGAATGAAGCGATCGAGAAAGGCCGGGAAGGTGAGCTGTGAAGGTGTCGTTGGACACCAATGTGCTGGTCCGCCTCGTGATCGAGGACGATGCGACGCAAACGCGGGCCGTTCAGCAGTTGTTTGCAACGGCCGACGCGATCGCCATCGGCGTGTCCTGCCTTTGCGAATTCGCGTGGGTCTTGCGGAGTTCCTATGGATACGCCACCGCTGATATCGCCGAGGCGATGAGGACCCTGCTCAGTGCCAGGGCCATCCGCGTGGATTGGGGAGCGGTGGAAGCAGGGGTGAATGTGCTCGAAGAAGGCGGCGATTTCGCAGATGGCGTCATTGCTTTTGAGGGCGTTGTGCTTGGCGGAAGGGTTCACATGACCTTCGACAGGAAAGCGATCCGGGCATTGAAGCGAATCGCGATCGAGGCACAGAGGCCGGGGCATGCGGGAGATCAATGAAAATCCCGACTCTCCGTCCTCAAGCGCCCCAGCATCGGGGTCAGGTCTTCCAGGTGACCGGCGATGAGGTTGCGCACGTCGCCGCTGCGCTGCCACTTGCCCTTCACCGCCATCAGCCGTGAATGCAGCATGACGTGGCGTTGCCGCTGCCACAGCGCGCGGTGGACGATGACCTGGATGTCGCCGGTCTCGTCCTCGAGCGAGATGAAGATCGTGCCCTTGGCCGTCGCCGGCTGCTGCTTGACCGTCACGATCCCGCAGCCCCGCGCCGGTCGGCCGTCGGGCAGATCACTCAGCTCTGCGGCCGACATCCAGCGCTGCTCGCGCAGCAGCGGCCGCAGCAGTGACAGCGGATGGCGGCGCAGCGTCAGGCCCAGCGACGCGTAGTCGAAGACGATCTCCTCGCCCTCCGGCGCCTGCGGCAGCGCGAGGAAGTCCTCCTGCACCGGCGCCGAGGCCAGCAGCGGCGGCGGCGCGTGCTGCGCGGCCGCGTCCCACATCTGCTGGCGACGGTGGCCGCTGATGCTGGTCAGCGCATCGCCGGAGGCCAGCATCGTCATCTGCTGCTGGTTCAACCCGGTACGACGCGCCAGATCCTCCGCATCGTTGAAAGGACCGTTCCGACGCTCCCGGCAGATCAGTCCTGCCGAACTCTGCTGCAAGCCCTTGACCAGCCGCAATCCCAGCCGCACCTTCACCGGCGCGGCGTCAGCCGCCAGGGCTTCCGCCGAGTCGAGGTAAGGATCGCCGTCGTCCTCTACGACGATCCCGTCCTCGTCCAGGGGCAAGGCATCGATCGTGTCGGCGGCCGCGCCGCGTCGCGTCGGCCGGATGACGCGGCCATCCGCGCGCTCCAGCGTGCAGTCCCAGTCGCTGTGCATCACGTCGGGCGGGAGCACTTCGACGCCGTTGCGTCTGGCCTCCTGCACCAGCTGGCTCGGCGAATAGAAGCCCAGCGGCTGCGCGTTCAGCAGGCCCGCCAGGAACTCGGCGGCGTGATGGCATTTCAACCAGCTGCTCGTGTAGACCAACAGTGCGAACGAGGCCGCGTGCGACTCCGGGAAGCCGTATTCCGAGAAGCCCTTGACCTGCTCGAAGATCTGCTCGGCGAAGGACACCGGATAGTTCCGTTCCGTCATCCCGTCGATCAGCTTCTGGCGATACTTCTCCAGGTTGCCCTTGCGCTTCCACGCGGCCATCGAACGCCGGAGATCGTCCGCTTCCCCGCCCGTGAACCCGGCGGCGATCATCGCGATCTGCATCACCTGCTCCTGGAAGACCGGAACGCCCAGCGTGCGCTTCAGGACCGTCTCCAGCCCCTGGGGATAAACGACTTCCTCGAAGCCCTGACGGCGCTGCAGATAGGGATGAACCATGCCGCCCTGGATCGGTCCTGGGCGCACGATCGCCACCTCGATGACCAGGTCGTAGAACTCCTTCGGTTTCAGCCGCGGCAGCATGCTGCGCTGTGCGCGGCTCTCGATCTGGAACACGCCGATGGTCTCGGCGCGCTGGATCATCTGGTAGGTGTCGTCGTCGCCGTCCGGGATGTCCTTCAGCTCGAACGGATAGCGCTGGCGCTTGCCGACGAAGTCCAGCGTCTTGCGGATCGCCGTCAGCATGCCCAGCCCGAGCACATCGACCTTCAGCAGCCCCACCGCGTCGAGGTCGTCCTTGTCCCATTCGATGACGGTGCGGTCCGGCATCGAGGCGTTCTCCACCGGCACCATGCGGGTCAGCGGGCCGTGCGTCAGCACGAAGCCGCCCGGGTGCTGCGACAGGTGTCTCGGGAAGCCGAGCAGCTCCGAGGTGATCTTGACCAGTTGCCGCACCGCGAGGTCGTCGGCCTCGAGCCCGGACTCGCGCAGCCGCTCCGCATCGATCGTCTGGCCGTCCCACCATTGATGGTTGCTGCACAGCGTGTCCAGCACCTCGGGCTCGAAACCCAGCGCCTTGCCCACGTCGCGCAGCGCGCTCTTCACGCGGTACGAGATCACCACCGCCGCGAGTGCCGCGCGTTCGCGCGTGTATTTGCGATAGAGGTACTGGATGACCTCCTCACGGCGCTCGTGCTCGAAGTCGATGTCGATGTCCGGCGGCTCGTTGCGTTCCTTGCTGATGAAGCGCTCGAACAGCACCTGCATCCGCTCCGGGTCGACCTCGGTCACGTGCGTGCAGAAGCAGACGATGGAGTTCGCCGCGCTGCCGCGACCCTGGCACAGGATGCCCTGCGAGCGCGCGAAATGGACGATGTCGGCCACCGTCAGGAAGTAGTGCTCGTAGCCCAGATCCTCGATCAGCGCGAGCTCGCGTTCGATCTGCTCGCTGGCCGCGGCGGGCACGCCCCCGGCCAGCGCCGGCCCGCGCCCTCGTAGGTGATCCGCCGCAGGTGGCTGGCCGGCGTCTGGCCGTCGGGCACGACTTCCGAGGGGTAGTGGTAGCGCAGCTCGTCGAGGCTGAAGTCGCAGCATTCGACCACGCGCAGCGTCTCGGCGAGCAGGTCGGCCGGGAAGCTGAGCGCGAGGCGGCTGCGGTGGCGCAGGTGCCGCTCGGCGTTGCGGTCCAGCGCCTGGCCGCAGTCGGTCAGCGGCTTGCCCAGTCGCGTGGCGGTCAGCACGTCCTGCAGCGGCTTGCGGCTGCGCACATGCATGGTCGCGTCGCCGACGGCCACCAGCGGGATCTCGGTCAGAGCGCCGGCTTCGCGCAGGCGCAGCAGGCGGATCTCGTCGTCGGCATGCTGGGGCTGGTCGATGCCCAGCCAGCAGCGGCCAGTGAAGCGTGTCAGCAGCCAGCGCGCCATCGTCAGCAATTGAGCCGGCGTGGCATGCCGGTCCGGACAGGCGATCACGACGCAGTCGTCCAGCGTCTGCGGGCCGATGTCGGCGAGCGTGCAGCGATAGGTGCCCTTCTCGGACGAGCGCCGCAGCCGCGAGATGAACTGGCACAGGTTGCCGTAGCCGTTGATGCTGCAGGCCAGGACGACCAGCGTGAAGGGCCCCTCGTCGTCCGAGGCCGGCTCGATGAGGAACTGGCTCCCCACCAGCAGCGTCATGCCGTGCTGCTTCGCGGCCACGTGCGCGCGCACCATGCCGGCCATGCTGCATTCGTCGGTGATCGCGAGCGCGGCGTAGCCGAGCTCCTTGGCTCGCTGGACCAGCTCCTCGGGCCAGCTCGCGCCCTTCAGGAAGCTGAAGTTGCTGAGGCAGCGCAGCTCGGCGTAGGGGGCAGGCGTTCAGGCATAGATGCCGTGCAGGAACCAGGCGTCGTCCCTGTCGTCCCTGTCGTTCGTCTGGCCCTTGCGATCGCCGCGGCCTTCGCCTTCGACGTCCTTGCCGTCGTCTTCGCTCCGGTTCCTGGCGCGATGCTCCCGGTAGATGGCCATCACCCCGGCGTTCTCGTTGACCGCGATCCAGTAGTCGCGTGCGACCTGGCGGTGATGCTGCGGCACCTGCTCGCAGGCGGGCACGCGGTCCCACCAGCCGCCTTCGACGCGATCGGGCCCGACCAGCAGCGTCAGTGCCCCTGGTAATGCGGCCGATGGTCGCGCACCGCCAGCCGCAGCGGCGGATCGAGCAGGAAGGCCGGCTCCGGCACGTCCGGCGCGCGCATCGCTGGCTGCCTGCCCTTGCGGCGGGACGGCGCGAGGCCATCGCCGCACGGGCGCCAACGTGTCATCCATTCCGGACGATGGTCGTCGGCGAGGATCGGCTGCAGCACGCGTTCCGGCCCGAGCCGCGCGGCGATGCGCTCCAGCGTCAGGTAGAGCGTCTCGCCGGTGCGCACCACGTCGGGCAGCAGGGACCCGCTGTCCTCGACCAGCGACTGCACGCCGACCGCCTCCAGCCGCAGTTCGCCGACCGGCGCCAGCAGCCGGGTCTTGGCCAGGTGCTCGGCCATCAGCCGGCAGAAGTGTTCGAGCTCGCGGATCGGCTCGGCCGTGCGCACCGTGAGGCTTCCACCTTCGCCGGCGTCCTTGGCGCGCATCGAGTCGTGCACCCAGTGCAGCGTGACGCCGGTGGCGCCGGCATGGCGCGCGGCCAGCCAGCCGCACAGCCGCATCAGCAGTGGTCGGGTGCCCAGCAGCAGCGCGGGCGCGTGGTCCTCGCGGCTGGGCAGCTCGATGCGGGCGTGGAAGTCCTCGGGCAGGGCGACCCAGGCATGCGCCTCGGGCCGCAGCCCGTAGGCCTGGTCCAGCATCGTCAGCAGCGGCGCGCCGAAGCGCCGGCCGATGCCCCCGCGGGGCAGCGCCCGCAACTGGCCCAACGTGGTGATGCCGGCGCGGCTCAGCGACTCGGCATGCTCCGCGCCGGCGCTCAGCGCCTGCAGCGGCAGCGGGTCCAGCACCGCCTGCAGCAGACGCCCGCCGAGGTCGAGCACGCCGCAACGCGCCAGCACCAGCGCCGCCGTGGCCGACGGGGCCCAGCCGATGCCGACGGCGCCCAGGTCGGGCGCCTCGTCGCTCAGGCGTGCCTTCAGCGCGGGCAGGCCGCGGAACAGCCGCAGGCTGGCCTCGACCTCCATCACCACCGCGTCCTCCATCAGCGCCACGCGTGGCGTGAACTGCAGGCACCACACGGCCAGGCCCGACTGGGTCTCCGCGCAGATCCCCCAGGGATGCGGCGGCGGCGCGGTCGCCGGGTCCTCAAACGGCGCCGGCGGACGAGGCGGCAATATCAGTGCGACCCATAGCATGGGAGAACTCCGGGAACAGGACGGACGGCATGGGCTCGTGGACAGGGGCGGCCGGCTCGACGACGGGCTCGACCGGCGCCATGACCGGTGGCACCGGACGCATCGTGCTGGGCTGCATCACGCGCGGCGTCAGCACCTGCTCGAGTCCGCCGGGAATCGAGGCCAGACGCAGCGGGGTCTCATGCGCGGGACCCTTGCGCTTGAGGATCTGCACGTCCAGGGCCCAGTCGACAGCGATCGTCGCCACCACCCGCAGCGGTGCCGGCGACGGGTCATGGCGGGCCGCCAGCGGACGGAACAGGAACACCGGCCCTTCGAACGACTGCGCCAGCACCTGCAGCCGTCGCAGCTGCTCGGGCGCGGCCTGCGGCATCCAGGCCAGCACCGCGCCGGCCGCGTTGGACTTGATCAGTTGTTCGGCGCACCAGAGCCGTTCCGACGGCGCGCGCGCGTCGATCCAGACGAGGTGCCGCTCGTCCAGCCCCAGGTGCATCAGGCCGGGCAGGTGGGGGCGCTTGGGCGGCCCGACCATCGCCACCGCCGCGCCGTCGGCGACCACGCGCCGCAACGCCGGTCCGGCCAGCCGCCACTCCGCGAGCGAGAACTGCGGCAGCAGGATCTCGGTCAGCTGGCGACCGGGCCAGCCGCCGCCGGGCAACTCGGCATCGAGCGCGTCGAACCCGCTCGGCCAGACGGTGTCCGTGCCGCGGCCCAGCTCGTCGCCGCGCCAGAGCGCGTCGGCCACGGCCGGCGGAAGCGGGGCAAGGGGAGCGGACAGGGGCGGCATGGCGGGCGTCGTCGGAGACAAAAACGCCGGTTGGGGAACCGGCGTGCAATCACTGTATGCGCATACAGTATAGGGCGACGACATGCCCCGTCCAGGGCTGTTTCAACTCAAGTCGGGAGAATGTCCGGATGGCGGGGCGGCGCCTCCGCAGGCGCGGGCCCGGACGTGGGCGAAGTGGGGAAAGCAAGTACGAATCGCGTACCGCCGCGGGCCGGCGCCTCCAGGCTGACAGTCCAGCCCAGGTGCTCGGCGACGCGTTTGACGATGGCCAGGCCGAGGCCGGCGCTGCCGGCGCCCGCCGGGTCGACTTGCATGAAGCGGTCGAAGATCCGGTCCCGCACGGCCGGCGGGATGCCGATGCCGGTGTCCTCGATGATCACGCGGCCGGCCTCGAGCTGGATGTCGACGCGGCCCTGGTCGGTGAACTGGCAGGCGTTGCGGATCAGGTTGCCGAGCGCGATGGCCGCGAGCTCGGGGCGGGCCGGCACTTCCAGGCCGGCGTCGGCGGACGCGGCATGCAGCGTCATCTCGACTTCCTTGCCCTTGAGCAGCGGCCGGCAGCGCTCCATCTCCTGGCGCAGCAGCGGCAGCAGCGCGGTCGGCGGCGCGCCGATGCTGGCCGGATCGCGCGACAGCAGCAGCATCGCGACGACGCGCTCGCTGGTGTCGGCCGCGGTGCGCCGGATGCGCTCGGCCAGTTCGACCATGTCGTCACGACCGTGCAGGCGCGCCTTCAGCACTTCGGCCGCGCCGAGCATGACGGCCAGCGGCGTGCGCAGCTCGTGGCTGACGTCGCCGGTGAACCAGCGCTCGCGGTCCAGGTAGCGCTGCTGCGCCTCGGTCTTGGCCGCGAACGCGCGCGACAGCACGCCCATCTCGTCGGTCGAATCCAGCAGCGGATAGTCGCGCGGCGCGGCGTCGGTCTCGACGGCGCGGGCCAGCGCGGTCACCGGGGCGACGATGCGGCTCGCGGTCAGTTGCGCGAGGAACAGCGCCAGCCCCAGGCAGCAGACGAAGGCCAGGCCGAGCAGGCCATAGACGCCGGCCTCGATCTTGGCGAAGTCCTCGTCGCGGTCGGTCAGCACGAAGACCTCGCCGAGGTCGTCGCGGACCAGCGCGGTGAAGGTGGCGTCGTCCTGCGGCAGCGTGTACTTGCCGGGCGGCTTGCCGCGCAACGCCTGCGGGATGGCGTCGCCGCGGTAGAGCGTGACGCTGGGCGGCAGGTCGGCCTCCAGGCCCTGCTTCTCGCGGGCGATCAGTTCGTCGGCGGTGCGGTCCAGGCGCTGGTCGACCAGCCGGTCCTCGATGCTCGAGGCGATGCGCACCGCGGCGACCGCGAAGGCGCCGCAGACCAGCAGCGTCAGCAGCAGGAAGGCGGCGGCGACGCGCGTGCGCAGCGTGGTCGGCGCGGCCGTCGAGCGGCCGGTACCGCGTGGGTCGTCGCGGGGGTCGTCGCGTGGATGGCCGTGGCTCCGCCGCGGCTCATCCCGCATCGGGCGACACCAGCCGGTAGCCGATGCCCGGATGGGTCTTCAGCAGCGGGATGGGGAAGGGCTTGTCCAGCGCTGCGCGCAGCGCGTGGATGTGGGTGCGCAGCGCGTCGCTGTCGGGCGGATCGTTGCCCCAGACCTCGCGCTCGAGGTCCTCGCGGCGGACCAGCTTGGGTGCCTCGCGCAGCAGCGCGGACAGCAGCTTGTAGCCGGTCGGCGTCAGCTGCAGCGGCTTGCCGGCGCGGGTGGCCTCGAGCGTGTCGGGGTCGTAGTTGACGTCGGCGTAGCTGACCGCCGAGCTGAGGTTCAGCCCGTGGGAGCGCCGCATCAGCGCCTTGAGGCGGATCTCCAGCTCGACCAGCGAGAAGGGCTTGACGAGGTAGTCGTCGGCGCCGCTCTCGAAGCCGGTGACCTTGTCGGCGATCGTGTCGCGCGCGGTCAGCATGAGGATGGGGGTGGGGCGGCGGAAGTCCTTGCGCAGGCGGCGGGCGACGTCCAGGCCGTCCAGGCCGGGCAGCGTCAGGTCCAGCACGATCGCGTCGTAGGAGCCGGCGGCGGCCTGCGCCAGGCCGCCCAGGCCGTTGCGGGCCACGTCCAGCGCGTAGCCCATCGGCTCCAGGTAGGCGAACAGGTTGGCGACGATGTCCGGGTTGTCTTCGATGACCAGCAGCTTCATGACGAGGCTCTCGTTCCTGCGGCGCCGGGCGCCGCGTCGTCGTGGGGGACGGGACCCGGAGGGGAGAGGACTCCCCCGCGAGACCCGCGGATGCCGGGAATGCTATGCCAGCGAGGGCCTCCCGACCTGTCCGCGGGCTGTCGGCATCGATCCGGCGAGGGGCATCCCCCTCATCCGGGCGAATGGCGGGCACCGGGCAGGCGACCGGCTCAAAGCTTCTCCGGTTCCATCCGCTTCGTCACGTTTCGTGACGCAAGTCCGGGGCTGTCACTCGACCGCCCGGTCGACGCTGCACTTGAAATTCCGCTTGGGCGCATAATTTGCGGGTTAACCCTATGCTTGCACCCTTCATCTCCATCCCCGCCGTCGAGCGGCTCACCGCGACCCGCCGGCTGAGTCTGCGTCCGCCCGCTGCGGCGGATGCCCGCACGTTCCGCGACCTGCTGACCGATCCCGCGAATCGTCGATTCGACGCGGGCGGTCCGGCTGCGTCCGAGCGGCTGGAGCTCTGGCGCGCGCTCTGGACCCGCGACGGCCTGGGCCCGTGGGCGGTGGCGTTGCGTGATCAGCCCGCGCTGGGCGCGATCGGTTTCGGGGGCTTGAGCCGGGGCCGCATCTGCGGCGCGCCGGCGCTGCTGCTGGAGTTCCACTTCCTGTCCGACCACTGGGGCCGCGGCTACGCGGCGGAGATGGCGACGGCCGCGCTGGCGCTGGCCTTCGACAGCCTGCACGCGACCTCGGTGCACGCGCTGCTGGCGCCGGGCAACACGGCGGCGCGCAAGACGCTGGAGCGTGTCGGCCTGCGCCTGACCGGCTCGGTCGCCGACTGCCCGGGCGAGGCGGCGAGCCTGCTCTACGAGATCAACGCCGGGCAGTACGCGGCCCTGCCGCAGGAACCGCCGGAAGCAACACCGTTCGGGGCGTGATTGCGCACGCCGTGGCGCGCGCCATGTGTCGCCTCCCACTCCTTTAGGTGGTTCGGCCCACCTGCATGTTTTTCGCCGCGTGTGTCTTCGGGCTTGCCTTCTACAACGCGCGACGTCGCGCGAAGGAGCGAACCGCGAAGTCGTCGGGGGCTACCGGTGTTGCCGGCCCTACTGCTGCGGATACACCCGCAACCCCGCCAGATCGAGCACCCTTAGCCCGCCGTACTCGACGGCGATGAGGCGCTGCTCCTGCAGGTGGCGCAGCGCCTCGTTGACGCGCTGGCGAGAGAGCCCCACCAGGTGGCCCAGCTCCTGCTGCGTGATGCGCAGCAGCCCGTTCACGCCCGGGTAGAGCTGCGGATGGAACAGCGCCGCCAGGTTGCGCGCCACGCGCAGGTCGGGGTCGCTCTGGCGGTCGATCTCGCGCGCGGCGATGAATTGCCCGAGCCGTTCGTTGAGCTGGTTGAGCACGTAGCGGTTGAACGCGAGGCTGGTCGCCAGCAGTTCGTGGAAGCTCTCCAGCGGCAGCCCCGCGACCACGCTGCGACGCAGCGCCTGGATGTTGTAGCGGTAGGCCTCGCGCTTGAGCAGCGTGCCTTCGCCGAACCAGCCGCCCGGCGGGACGCCGGTGAACGTGACCTGCCGGGCCGCCGCCTCGTCGTTGCTCATCTTCAGCAGGCCGTCGATCACGCCGAACCAGAAGTTGGCCTCGCGCCCGATGCGGCAGATCCGCTCGCCGACGTCGACCTCCGCCACCTGGATGCTCGAGGCGACGCGCTCGCGCAGCTCGGGCTCGATCGCCTTCAGCCACGGGATGGCGCTCATCTCCTGCGCGCTCGCGGCCCGCGCTCGCAACCGGATCGGCTGCGTGGGCACGGCTCCGGACAGGGACGGCTGCAGGCCCGCGGGCGGGGGGAACCCGGCGCGGCGTGGACAACGGTGTCGATGATCGGAGCCATCCCCCGTTCATCGCGCCCGCGCATGACAGGAACCTGACGAGACCCCCTGGGGAAAACGCTTCCCCGAACTGTCCCTAGGAATGTCGTCGCAATGACAACACGACGTCAATGGCCCGGCCTACAGTCGGCGCAACCCCGCAGCCAGAGCGCCTCCATCAGAGACGGCGACAGCGGGGGCGACAAGGAGACAACGGTGGAACAGACCTTCCCCCGCCTGCTGCTCGCTCACGCCCGCCAGCGCCCTCACGCGCCGGCGCTGCGGGAGAAGGAGCTCGGCATCTGGCAGACGCTCGACTGGGCGGCGCTGGCGGCGCTGGTGCGCGATCTCGCGCATGGCTTCGCCGCGGCCGGCATGACGCGCGGCCAGCACCTCGTCGTGATCGGCGAGAACCGCCCCCGGCTCTACGCGGCCATGCTCGCCGCGCAGTCGCTGGGCGCCATCCCCGTGCCGCTGTACCAGGACGCGGTCGCCGCCGAATTCGCCTATCCGCTGCAGAACGCCGAGGTCGCCTTCGTCGTCGTCGAGGACCAGGAGCAGGTCGACAAGCTGCTCGAGATCCGCGATCAATGTCCTGCGCTGCGGCGCATCTGGTTCGACGATCCGCGCGGCCTGCGTCATTACGCGGCGGATGGCCTGGCCTCGATCGACGCGCTGTGCGACGACGGCCGCGCGCATGCGATGCGCCATCCCGGCTGGTTCGAGCGCGAGGTCGAGGCCGGCCGCGCCGGCGACGTGGCGGCGATGTTCTTCACCTCCGGCACCACCGGGCATCCGAAGGGCGTGGTGCACACGCACACCTCGCTGATCGACCGTGCCCAGGCCGGTGCGCGCTTCGACAAGCTGACCGCCGGGGAAGAGGTGCTCGCCTACCTGCCGTGCGCGTGGATCGGCCAGAACGTCTTCAGCTACGCACAGTGGCTGGCCTGCGGCTACGTCGTCAACTGCCCCGAGTCGGCGAGCACCGTCAGCATCGATCTCAAGGAGATCGGACCGACCTACTACTTCGCGCCGCCGCGGGTCTTCGAAGGCCTGCTCACCAGCGTGATGATCCGCATGGAGGACGCCGGCGCGCCCAAGCGCTGGCTCTTCGCCAAGGCGATGGCGCTGGCGAACCGCGTCGGCCCCGCGCTGATGGACGGCAAGCCGGTGGACGCCTGGGAACGCTTCAAGTACCGCCTTGGCGACCTCGCGATCTACGGTCCGCTGCGCAACGCGCTGGGTTTCTCCCGCGTGCGCGTGGCCTACACGGCGGGCGAGGCGATCGGGCCCGATCTCTTCAGCTTCTACCGCTCGATCGGCATCAACCTGAAGCAGCTCTACGGCTCGACCGAGACCGCCGTCTTCGTCTGCCTGCAGCCGGACCACGAAGCGAAGTCGGACACCGTCGGCGTGCCCATCGACGGCGTCGAGATCAAGCTCGCCGACAGCGGCGAGATCCTGGTGCGCTCGCCGGGCCTGCTCCAGGGCTACTACAAGAACCCGGAGGCGACGGCCGAGGTGCTGGGCGCCGACGGCTGGTACCGCACCGGCGACGCGGGCTTCCTCGACGCGGGCGGTCACCTGAAGATCATCGACCGCGCCAAGGATGTCGGCCGGCTGCGCGGCGGACCGTTCGACGGCGCGATGTTCGCGCCCAAGTACGTCGAGAACAAGCTGAAGTTCTTCGCCTTCATCAAGGAGGCGGTGGCCTTCGGCGACGGGCGCGACCACGTCTGCGCCTTCGTCAACATCGACTTCGAGGCCGTCGGCAACTGGGCTGAGCGCCGCAACCTCGCCTACGCCGGCTACACCGATCTCGCCGGCAAGCCCGAGGTGCTGGGACTGATCAAGGACTGCGTCGAGAAGGTCAACGCCGATCTGGCGCAGGACGAGCGGCTCGCCGGCAGCCAGATCACGCGTTTCCTGGTGCTGCACAAGGAACTCGACGCCGACGACGGCGAGCTCACCCGCACGCGCAAGGTCCGCCGCGGCGCGATCGCCGACAAGTACGCGGTGCTGATCGACGCGCTCTACGCGGGCAAGGCCTCGCAGTACATCGAGACGGCGGTCCGCTTCGAGGACGGCCGCAGCGGCAGCGTCAGCGCCGACCTGCGCATCGAGTCGGCCACCACCTTCCCGCACACCCGGAGGGCCGCCTGATGAGCGCCAGTCTCACCGTCAATGCCGCGAACGGCGGAGCGGCCGCGTCGGCCGGGGCACAGTTCCAGGAAGCCGGCCACGCCGCGCCTCCGGCGACGCCGGCGCAGGGGGCGGCATCGCCGCGCTCCGCGGGCGACGCGACGCCGGACCGGCGCATCGGCGACGTGATCCTCGAGGTCGAGCACATCACGCTGTCCTTCGGCGGCGTGAAGGCGCTCAACGACATCAGCTTCGACGTCCGCGAGCATGAGATCCGCGCCATCATCGGCCCCAACGGCGCCGGCAAGAGCTCGATGCTGAACTGCATCAACGGCGTGTACCAGCCGCAGCAGGGCGACATCCGCTACCGCGGCGAGGACGTCCGGAAGTGGTCGCCGCGCACACGGCTGCGCCGCATGGCCGAGCGCGGCGTGGCGCGCACCTTCCAGAACCTGGCGCTGTTCAAGGGCATGAGCGTGCTGGACAACATCATGTCCGGCCGCAACCTGCACATGAAGCGCAACCTCCTGTGGCAGGCGCTGCGCCTCGGCCCGGCGGTGCGCGAGGAGATCGAGCACCGCGAGAAGGTCGAGCGCATCATCGATTTCCTCGAGATCCAGGCGCATCGCAAGACGCCGGTCGGCGGGCTGTCCTACGGGCTGCAGAAGCGCGTCGACCTGGGCCGCGCGCTGGCGATGGAGCCCAAGGTGCTACTGCTCGACGAGCCGATGGCCGGCATGAACGTCGAGGAGAAGCAGGACATGTGCCGCTTCATCCTCGACGTCAACGACGAGTTCGGAACGACGATCGTGCTGATCGAGCACGACATGGGCGTGGTGATGGACATCAGCGACCGCGTCGTGGTGCTCGACTACGGCAAGAAGATCGGCGACGGCACGCCCGACGAGGTGCGCGCCAATCCCGAGGTGATCCGCGCCTACCTCGGCGCGGGCGAGTGACCGCCGGAAGAAGCAGGCAGCAAGCAGCAGGCAGGACAAGGACAACATCATGGGCTTCTTCCTCGAAACCGTCTTCGGCGGGCTGATGGCCGGCATGCTGTACGCGCTCGTCGCGCTGGGCTTCGTGCTGATCTTCAAGGCCTCCGGGGTCTTCAATTTCTCTCAGGGTGCGATGGTGCTGTTCGCGGCGCTGGCGATGGCGCGCTTCGCCGAATGGTTCCCGCAGTGGCTCGGCTTCGAGAGCCTGCTGCTGGCCAACGTGCTGGCGCTGATCGCGGCCGCGGCCTGCATGGTCGTCGTCGCGTGGCTGGTCGAGCGTCTGGCGCTGCGCGGCCTCGTCAACCAGCCGGCGATCACGCTGCTGATGGCGACGCTGGGCATCAGCTATTTCCTGGACGGCGCCGGGCAACTGATCTTCGGCAGCTCGACCTACAAGATCGACGTGGGCCTGCCGAAGGATCCGCTGTTCGTGCTCGAGGACAGCTTCCCCGGCGGCCTGCTGCTCAACAAGGAAGACCTGTACTCGGCCGTGATCGCCGCGGCGCTGGTCGGCCTGCTGTCGCTGTTCTTCCAGAAGACCCGCACCGGCCGCGCGTTGCGCGCGGTCGCCGACGACCACCAGGCCGCGCAGTCCATCGGCATCCCGCTGTCGCGCATCTGGGTGATCGTCTGGTCCGTCGGCGGACTGGTCGCGCTGGTGGCCGGGATCATCTGGGGCAGCAAGCTGGGCGTGCAGTACTCGATCTCGCTCGTCGCGCTGAAGGCCTTCCCGGTCGTCATCCTCGGCGGCCTGACCTCGGTGCCGGGTGCGATCGTCGGCGGACTGATCATCGGCGTCGGCGAGAAGCTGTCCGAGATCTACCTCGGCCCCGCCGTCGGCGGCGGCATCGAGAACTGGTTCGCCTACGTGCTCGCGCTGGGCTTCCTGCTGGTGCGGCCGCAGGGCCTCTTCGGCGACAAGATCATCGACCGCGTGTAAGGGGGACGACCGTGTTCTATCGTGAAAACGGCCAGTTCAAGGCCTCCTACCGCGCGGACCTGGCGCTGTTCCCGGTCGCGCAGGATCGCCGGGCGGTGCTCGCGCTCGCGCTGATCGCCTTCGTCGCGGTGCCCTGGCTGGCCAGCGACTACACCTTCCGCGCGGTGCTGATCCCGTTCCTCGTGCTGTCACTGGCGGCCCTCGGCCTGAACGTGCTCGTGGGCTACTGCGGGCAGATCTCGCTGGGCACCGGCGCCTTCATGGCCGTCGGCGCCTATGCGGCCTTCAACCTGCAGGTGCGCATCGAGGGCATGCCGCTGCTGCTGTCGCTGATCGGCGGCGGCCTGGCCGCGACGGTCTGCGGCGTGGTGTTCGGGCTGCCCAGCCTGCGCATCCGTGGGCTCTACCTCGCGGTCGCCACGCTGGCGGCGCAGTTCTTCATCGACTGGTTCGTCAACCGCATGCCGTGGGTGACGAACCACTCGTCGTCGGGCTCGGTGAGCGTCGGCACGCTGCAGCTCTTCGGCCTGCCGCTGGAGACGCCGGCGCAGCGCTACCTGCTGTGCCTGTCGCTGGTGGTCGTGTGCGGCATCCTGACCAAGAACCTGGTGCGCGGGGCCATCGGCCGCGAGTGGATGGCGATGCGCGACATGGACGTCGCCGCCGCCGTCATCGGCATCCGGCCGGTGCACGCGAAGCTGACAGCCTTCGCGGTCAGCAGCTTCATCGTCGGCGTGGCCGGCGCGCTGTGGGGCTTCGTCCACCTGGGCGCGTGGGAGCCGGCGGCCTTCGGCATCGACAAGTCCTTCCAGCTGCTGTTCATGATCATCATCGGCGGGCTGGGTTCCATCGTCGGCAGCTTCTTCGGCGCCGCGTTCATCGTGCTGCTGCCGCTGCTGCTCAACCACGTGCCGCACTGGCTGGGCCTGCCGCTGTCGACCGCGACGGCCTCGCACCTCGAGCACATGATCTTCGGCGCGCTGATCGTGTTCTTCCTCATCGTCGAGCCGCATGGCCTGGCCCGGCTCTGGTCCACGGCGCGCCAGAAGCTGCGCCTGTGGCCGTTCCCGCACTGATCGCCGGTCGATCGGGCATCGACCTTCGATTGAATCCACGAGATTTCAAACCGCACCGCAGAGTGCACCATCAGGAGACGACACCATGAGCTTGAAGACCCTGGCGCGTGGCGCGCTGTCCGTCGCCGCACTGGCGGGCGCGTTGCTGCCCGTCGCCGTGCGCGCGCAAGCCGCCGCCGAACAGTTCATCCCGCTGCTCGTGTATCGCACCGGCCAGTTCGCGCCGCTGGGCATGCCCTGGGCGGACGGCAAGCAGGACTACCTGAAGCTGGTGAACGCGCGCGACGGCGGCGTGAACGGCGTCAAGCTGGCCTTCGAGGAATGCGAGACCGCGTACGACGCCGCCAAGGGCGTCGAGTGCTACGAGCGTCTGAAGGGCAAGGGCGGCGGCGCGTCGGGCTTCGACACGCAGTCGACCGGCATCACCTTCGCGGTCACGGACAAGGCCTTCGTCGACAAGGTGGTCGTCGAGACGCCGGGATACGGCCTGTCGCAGTCGGCCGACGGCACCGTCTTCGAATGGAATTTCCCGCTGCTGGGTACCTACTGGACCGCCGCCGACGTGATGCTGCAGGACATCGCGAAGAAGGAGAAGGGCTCGCTCAAGGGCAAGAAGATCGCGCTGGTCTATCACGACAGCCCCTACGGCAAGGAGCCGATCCCGCTGATCCAGAAGCGCGCCGCGGCCGAAGGCTTCGAGGTCGTGCTGTATCCGGTCACGCCGCCCGGGGTCGAGCAGAAGTCGACCTGGCTGCAGATCCGCCAGCAGCGGCCCGACTACGTGCTGTTCTGGTCCGCCGGCGTGATGACGCCGGCCGGCATCCGCGAGGCGCAGGCCAGCGGCTACCCGCGCGAGAAGATCTACGCGATCTGGTGGGCAGGCTCGGACCACGACGTCAAGGACATCGGCGCCGGCGCCAAGGGCTACAACGCGATCACGCTGCACAACAGCGCCGCGAAGGACAAGGTCCATGACGAGCTGAAGAAGTTCGTCTACGACAAGGGGCAGGGCACCGGCCCGGCCACCGGCATCGGCGCGCTGGCGCACACGCGCGGGATGATGATCTCGATGCTGCAGGTCGAGGCGATCCGCACCGCGCAGGAGAAGTACGGCAAGGGCAAGGTCATGACGCCCGAGCAGGTGCGCTGGGGCTTCGAGAACCTGAACCTGACCGCCGACCGGCTCAAGGCGCTGGGCTTCGGCGAGGTGATGCGCCCGGTGCAGACCAGCTGCGCCAACCACATGGGCAACGACTGGGCGCGCATCGTCCAGTGGGACGGCGCGAAGTGGAACATCGCGTCCGACTGGTACACCTCGGACAAGACCCACATCGATCCGCTGGTCAAGGAGTACGCCGCCAAGTACGCCAAGGACAAGAACCTGAAGCCGCGCAGCTGCGGCTGAACGCCGTCCGACACCTGTCCGACACCCGCGTGAACCCCGCCTGAGCACGACCGCCATGCAAGCCACTTCCGTTCCTTCCATCGCCGTGCCGTCCGCCGCGGCGGCGCCCGCGCTGCTCGACGTCAACGGCATCGAGGTCATCTACCACCACGTGATCCTCGTGCTCAAGGGCGTCTCGCTGCGCGTGCCCGAAGGGGCGGTGGTGGCCTTGCTCGGCGGCAACGGCGCCGGCAAGACCACGACGCTGCGCGCGGTCTCCAACCTGCTGGCGGGCGAACGCGGCGAGGTCACCAAGGGCTCGATCGAGCTGCGCGGCGAGCGCATCGAGCGGCTCACGCCGGCGGATCTCGTGCACCGCGGCGTGGTGCAGGTGATGGAGGGGCGGCACTGCTTCGCGCACCTGACGATCGAGGAGAACCTGCTGACCGGCGCCTACACCCGCACCGACGGCAAGGCGGCGGTCGCGCAGACGTTGGAGAAGGTCTACGCCTACTTTCCGCGGCTGAAGACGCGGCGGACCTCGCAGGCCGCCTACACCTCGGGCGGCGAGCAGCAGATGTGCGCGATCGGCCGGGCGCTGATGGCCGATCCGAAGATGGTGCTGCTGGACGAGCCCTCGATGGGCCTGGCGCCGCAGATCGTCGAGGAGGTCTTCGAGATCGTGCGCGACCTCAACCAGAAGGAGCGCACGACCTTCCTGCTGGCCGAGCAGAACACCAACATGGCGCTGCGTTATGCCGACTACGGCTACATCCTCGAGAACGGCCGCGTCGTCATGGACGGCGAAGCCCAGGCGCTGCGCGACAACGAGGACGTGCGCGAGTTCTACCTCGGCATGGGCGGCACCGACCGCAAGAGCTTCCGCGACGTGAAGAGCTACAAGCGCCGCAAGCGCTGGCTCGCTTGAGCGAGCCCGCCGAGGCATCGCCGCATTGAAGGATTGATGGGAGAGCAGTTCATGGACAACGACTTCTTCGCGCCCCCGCCGTTCAAGGCCGAGGAGGCGCTGGTGCAGTTGAAGCGCGCATTGCGCGACCTGCGCGCGCTGACCGAGCGCGGCACCGGCTGGAGCTTCGAGAACCAGGAGGTGCTCCAGCTCGCCGCCGCCGAGGGCCAGATCACCGCGAAGCTGGCGAAGAAGCCGGCGCGCAGCCCCGACTGGGAGACACGCGTGTGCCGCAACGCGGCCGACGTGCGCAAGCTGCAGGATGACCTCAAGCGTCGTCTGGCGCAGTGGGCGGAGGAGTGATGGGCGCCGCCGATCGCGATTTCTACGACGCGCTGGAGACGCGCGACCCGGCAGCGCGCGAAGCCGCGCTGCTGGCGGCGTTGCCGCATCAGGTGGCCAACGCGCGGCAGAACACCGAGGCCTTCGGCGAACTGCTGGCCGACGTGGAGCCGGACTTGGTCCGCACGCGCGACGCGCTGGCGCGGCTGCCGGTGACGCGCAAGTCGGAACTGCTGGCGCGCCAGCAGGCGGTGCGCGCGGACACGGGGCGCGTGCCGTTCGAGCCTTTCGGCGGCTTCTCGACGATCGGCTGGCGCGGCCTCAAGCGCGACGGCGGCGCGCGTCGCGTGTTCCAGTCGCCGGGTTCGATCTACGAGCCCGAAGGGCACGGGCGCGACTACTGGCGCGTCGGCCGCGCGCTGCATGCGGCGGGCCTGCGTGCGGGCGACCTGGTCCACAACTCGTTCAGCTATCACCTGACGCCGGCCGGCGCCATGATGGAAGGCGGCGCGGAGGCGCTCGGCTGCACGGTGTTCGCCGGCGGCGTGGGCAACACCGAGCTGCAGCTGCAGGCGATGGCCGAGCTGCGGCCGCAGGCCTATGTCGGCACGCCGAGCTTCCTGAAGATCCTGCTGGACAAGGCGGCGGAGCAGGGTCAGCCCTTGTCCGTGCGCAAGGCGCTGGTCAGCGGCGAGGCCTTCCCCGCCGCGCTGCGCGACTGGTGCGGCGAACGCGGCATCGCCGGCTTCCAGTGCTACGCCACCGCGGACCTGGGGCTGATCGCCTACGAGACCGCCGCGCGGCAGGGACTGGTCGTCGACGAGGGCGTGATCCTCGAGATCGTCCGGCCCGGCACGGGCGATCCGGTGCCCGACGGGGAAGTCGGCGAAGTGGTCGTCACCACGCTCAATCCCGATTACCCGCTGATCCGCTTCGGCACCGGCGACCTGTCGGCGGTGCTCCCTGGCTCCTGCCCGACCGGGCGCACCAACGTCCGCATCAAGGGCTGGATGGGCCGCGCGGACCAGAGCGCCAAGGTGCGCGGCATGTTCGTGCACGCCGGGCAGGTGGCCGAGGTGCTGCGACGCTTCCCGCAGGCGCGGCGCGGACGTCTGGTCGTCGAGGGCGAGATGGCCCAGGACCGGATGACGCTGCACGTCGAGACCGACGGCGATATGCCCGAAAGTCTGGCCGACGGGCTGGCCGTGGCGCTGCGCGACGTGACCAAGCTGCGCGGCGAGGTGGTGTTCGTCGAGCGGGGCGCCCTGCCCAATGACGGAAAAGTCATCGAGGACCTGCGGAAGTTCGATTGAATTCCCGTTTCCTTCCTCGGGGGTATCCCGGCTTACGTAGTTTCCGTAAGTTGCAATGTGGGGCGGCGACCTAGCATCCGCGCCATCACCCACACTTCCAACGAGGAAGAGACACCATGAAGAAGATCTTGCTCGCCTCCGTCGCGGCGCTGAGCGTCGGCGCCGCCTGGGCCGACTATCCGGACAAGCCGGTGACCATCGTCGTCCCGTTCGCCGCCGGCGGCCCGACCGACAAGGTCGCGCGCGACCTGGCCGAGGCGCTGCGCAAGCCGCTGAACGCGACCATCGTGATCGAGAACGTCGGCGGCGCCGGCGGCACGCTGGGCGCCACCAAGGTGTCCAAGGCCTCGCCGGACGGCTACACGCTGCTGCTGCATCACATCGGCATCTCGACCTCGCCGGCCCTGTACCGCAACCTGCAGTACAAGACGCTGGACGACTTCGAGTACCTGGGCCTGATCAACGAAGTGCCGATGACGCTGATCTCGCGTCCCAACCTGCCGGCCGCCAACTACGCCGACCTGGTGAAGTGGCTGGGCGCCAACAAGGGCAAGATCAACCTGGCCAACGCCGGCCTGGGTTCCGCCTCGCACCTGTGCGGCCTGCTGTACATGAGCACGGTCAAGATCGACATGACCACCGTCCCGTACAAGGGCACGGGCCCGGCGATGACCGACCTGATCGGCGGCCAGGTCGACCTGATGTGCGATCAGACGACCAACACCACGACCCAGATCGACGGCGGCAAGGTCAAGGCCTATGCGGTCTCGACCACCAAGCGCCTGGGCGGTTCGCTGGCCAAGCTGCCGACGCTGGACGAGTCCGGCCTGAAGGGCTTCAACGTGACGATCTGGCACGGCATGTACGCGCCCAAGGGCACGCCGAAGGCGGTGCTGGAAAAGATCAACACGGCGCTGAAGACGGCGCTGAAGGATCCCGAGTTCCACAAGCGCGAGGAAGCGCTGGGCGCGGTCATCGTCACCGACAACCGCGTGAACCCGGCCGAGCACAAGAAGTTCGTCGCCGACGAGATCAACAAGTGGACGCCGATCATCAAGGCGGCGGGTCAGTACGCCGACTGATCGACGAAGACCCCCGGAGCGGGGTGACCCGCTTCCCTACAGGCCCGCCTTCGGCGGGCCTTTTCATTGGCGTCTGTTCATCGGCCTGGCCGGAGGGCCGGCCTCAGGCGGCCATCGTCATGCCGGCGACCGGCACACCACGCCCACCTTGTTGCCGTCCAGGTCGCGGAAATAGGCCGCGTAGAAGTTGGGCCCGTAGTTCTCGCGCGGGCCGGGGCGACCGTCATCCTTGCCCCCGCCGCTGATCGCCGCGGAGTACACCGCGTCGACCTGCGCCCGCGTCGACGCGGCCAGCGCGAGCATCGAGCCGTTGCCGACCGTGGCGTCCAGCCCGTTGAAGGGCTGCACCACCCACAGCTGGGTTTCGCCGCCCTCGGGGCCGTAGCCGACCATCTCGTCGTCCGAGTAGCCCGGCTTCAATCCCAGCGGCGCGAGCGCGGCGTCGTAGAAGGCCTTGGCGGCGCGGCGGTCGTTGCTGCCCAGGGTGACGTAACTGATCATGATGTGTTCCTCAAAGCGATCTTCGGTGCCAGGGCCGCATTCTCATCACATCCGGATCGGAATCGTGACGGGCCCGTCATTCACGAGCGCGACCTGCATGTCTGCGCCGAACTCGCCGGTCCCGACGACCGGATGCTGCGATCGCGCGAACGCGACCGCATGGTCGTAGAGCCGGCGGCCGAGCTCGGCCGGCGCCGCGCCGGTGAAGCTCGGCCGGTTGCCGCCCGAGACGTCCGCCGCCAGCGTGAACTGCGAGACGATCAGCAGACCGCCGCCGACGTCCTGCACGCTGCGGTTCATCTTGCCGGCCTCGTCGCTGAAGATGCGCAGCTTCAGGATCTTCTGCAGCAGCTTCTCCGACACTGCCTCGGTGTCCTGCGGTTCGGCGCAGATCAGCAGCAGCAGGCCCGGGCCGATCTGTCCGGTACAGCGGTCGCCGACATCGACCCGGGCTTCCTTCACCCGTTGCAGCAGCGCGATCATGTTTGTCCTTCCTTCGGGGGATGTTGATGGCGACCGACGCGGGGACGGCCTCGGCCGCCTCTTCGCGCGCGGCCTGTTCGGCGAAGCGCGTCTCGACGTTCACCGGCAGCAACTGGATGCTGGCGCGCAAGCCGGGCAGGGCGCGCATCAGCGCCTGCTCGATCTCGCCGCGCAACCTGGCGGCCTCGCCCAGCGTCCAGCGCGCGGGGACGTGCAGATGGAAATCGACATGCCGCTGCTGCCCGGCCACGCGCGTCGCGACGTGATCGAAACGCAGCTCGGGCGACGCGAAGCGCGCCAGCACCTCGGCGATCGTCCGCTGATCCTCGGGATCGAGCGCCATGTCCATCAGTCCGCCGGTGGACTTCCACATCAGGTGCACCGCCTCGCGCAGGATGTTCAGCGCGACCAGGATCGCCAGCAGCGGATCCAGCCAGGTCCAGCCCGTCAGCATCACGCCGATCAGGCCGGCCACGACGCCGACCGAGGTCCAGACGTCGGTGAACAGGTGGCGCGCGTCCGCCTCGAGCGCGATCGAGCGATGCTCGCGCGAGGCCTGCAGCATCTTCCACGCCAGCGCGCCGTTGATGGCCGTGCTGACCAGCGACAGCGCCATGCCGAGGCCGAGTTGCTCCAGCGGCTGCGGCGCGCGCAGCCGCTCGACCGCCGCCCATCCGATGCCCAGCGCCGCGATCAGGATCAGCGCGCCCTCGAAGGCGCTGGAGAAGTACTCCGCCTTGTGGTGGCCGAAGGGGTGGTCCTCGTCGGGCGGCCGCCGCGCGACGGTCACCATCGCCAGTCCGAAGAGCGCCCCGGCGAGGTTCACCCCCGATTCGAGCGCGTCCGATGCCAGGCTCACCGAGCCCGTCCACCACCAGGCGGCCGTCTTCAGGGCGATGGTCAGCACGGCCACGCCGGCGGACAGTTTCAGATATTGCTGCACTTGCATGGCGCCGATTTTGCCGGTCCTAGAATGGCGCCCGATCCATTCCACGTCTCCAACCTCACCTCGTCCCACCCCCTCAGCCTCCTCCGGACAGCACCATGAGCAACACCCCTCCCGTCCACGACGCCGATCTGAGCCACATCCCGCCGCGCGACAAGGCCGAGCTGCTCTCCCAGGCGCTGCCCTACATCCGCAAGTACCACGGCAAGACCATCGTCATCAAGTACGGCGGCAACGCGATGACCGACCCCGCGCTGCAGCAGGACTTCGCCGAGGACGTGGTGCTGCTCAAGCTCGTCGGCCTGAACCCGGTGGTGGTGCACGGCGGCGGCCCGCAGATCGAGGACGCGCTCAACAAGCTCGGCAAGAAGGGCCACTTCATCCAGGGCATGCGCGTCACCGACGAGGAGACGATGAGCGTCGTCGAATGGGTGCTCGCCGGCGAGGTGCAGCAGGACATCGTCGGCCTGATCAACGTCGCCGGCGGCAAGGCCGTGGGCCTGACCGGCCGCGACGGCGGCATGATCCGCGCCAAGAAGCTCAAGCTGATCGACAAGGACGACCCGGCCAAGGAGCACGACGTCGGCTCCGTCGGCGACATCGTCTCCATCGACCCCAGCGTCGTGAAGGCGCTGCAGGACGACCAGTTCATCCCCGTCATCAGCCCGATCGGTTTCGGCGAGAGCAACGAGAGCTACAACATCAACGCCGACGTCGTCGCCGGCAAGCTGGCCGAGGTGCTCAAGGCCGAGAAGCTGGTGATGCTGACCAACACCCCCGGCGTGCTCGACAAGCAGGGCAACCTGCTGACCGACCTGTCCGCGCGCGAGATCGACGAGCTCTTCGCCGACGGCACGCTGTCGGGCGGCATGCTGCCCAAGATCGCCTCCGCCCTGGACGCCGCCCGCAGCGGCGTCAAGGCCGTCCACATCATCGACGGCCGCGTCCCCCACGCGATGCTGCTGGAGATCCTGTCCGAGCAGGCTTACGGCACGATGATCCGTTCCCACTGAACGGCCTGACCCTCCTGCATCGACAGACGGCATCGACACGCGGCATCGGGAGACGATGCGCCGGATCCCCCTGATGGGTGGATCCCCCATCGAGCCCCCTCCGAACGAGGGGGCTCGGTCGTTTCCGGAGGGAGGGCGGGATCGCTGCTTGCCCTTGGCTGACCCGCCGACCATCGGGCTTGGTCGAAGGTCATACCACTGCAAGCTGGGGATTGCCGCTGAAACACGCGACATCCCAGAATGCGCCACGAAACGGCTCCACAGGCCGTGAGGGATTGCATGTCACTTTTCAGCGTCTTGATCGTCGAGGATCAGCTTCGTTTCCGCGAAGCGTTCGCCCATGCCCTTGAGAAAGCGCCGGACATCCGTCTGGTCGGCATGGCCACCGATCTCCAGCAGGGCCGGAAGATGTTCGACCAGACGCGTCCCGACGTGCTGCTGGTCGATCTCGACCTGCCCGGCGGCAGCGGGATCGAACTGATCCGCCACGCGGCCCACGTCGCGCCGGAGTGCGAGGTGATGGTCATCTCCGTCTTCGGCGACGAGCAGCACGTGCTCTCGAGCATCGAAGCCGGCGCGACCGGCTACCTGCTCAAGGACTCGCTGGCGCTGGACCTGCCGGGCCAGCTGCGCTCGCTGCGCGCGGGCGGCAGCCCGATCTCGCCGGTCATCGCGCGCCGGTTGCTGCTGCGCCTGGCGCCGCAGGGCGCGGGCGCGCATCCGCGCGGCTTCGGCGATTCGGCCCCGATGCCGCTGGTGGACGAGCAGGTGGTCGCGCTGTCCGAACAGGAATCGCGCGTGCTGCACCTCGCCGCCAAGGGCTTCACCTTCGACGAGATCGCGCAGTTCATGAACGTGTCCCCGCACACGATCATGACCTACGTGAAACGCACCTACCGCAAGCTGCAGGTGCGCTCCAAGGTCGAGGCGATCTACGAGGCGCGCCGGCTCGGCTGGCTGAGAGACTGAGCGAAGGGGTCGGGGCGGCGTACGCCGTCCGGCATGGGCGTCAAGGCGACGTTCCGGCTGTGACAGAATCGCCGCACACTTCGGCCCCCTCCATGCACCCCAGCTCCTCGGACACCCCGGACTCTGCCGCTGCCAAGCCGGCGGAGCTGCCACGCAAGCGGCTCAAGCCGGGCGAGCGCCGGGTACAGATCCTCCAGACGCTGGCCAGCATGCTGGAGCAGCCCGGCGCGGAACGCGTGACCACGGCCGCGCTCGCGGCGCGGCTGGAGGTCAGCGAAGCAGCGCTCTACCGCCACTTCGCCAGCAAGGCCCAGATGTTCGAGGGCCTGATCGAATTCATCGAGACCAGCATCTTCTCGCTGCTCAACCAGATCGCCGAACGCGAGACGGACGGGCTGGCGCAGGCGCAGCGCATCGTCGCGGTGCTGCTGCAGTTCGGCGAACGCAACCCGGGCATGGCCCGCGTGATGGTCGGTGACGCGCTGGTCTACGAGAACGAGCGCCTGGTCGCGCGCATGAACCAGTTCTTCGACAAGGTCGAGTCGGCGCTGCGGCAGGGACTGCGCACCGCCGCGGAGGCCTCGGGCTCGACCACGCCGACCGTCGAGGCGCAGGCGCAGGCCTCGGTGCTGGTGAGCTTCATCATCGGCCGGCTGCAGCGCTACGCGCGCTCCGGTTTCAAGCGCCTGCCGACCGAACAGTTGGATGCCGCGATGCGAATGCTCGCCTGAGCTTTCGCGATGCCAACCGCCCGGAACGCCCCGGGCCGCGACCTACACTCGGCGTCATGTCCGACGCCCTTGATGCCCTGCTGCGGCGCGCCGACGCGCTGTTGAACCGCCTGGAGGCCGTGCTGCCCCAGCCCCTGACGCCGCCCGACTGGGACGCGGCCGTGGCCTTCCGCTACCGCAAGCGCGGTGCGAGCGCCCGGCTGGAGCCGGTGAAGCACCTGTCCGCGATCCGGCTGGCCGACCTCAAGGAGGTCGAGCCGCAGAAGGACCGGCTGTTGCGCAACACGCGCCAGTTCGTGCAGGGGCAACCCGCCAACAACGTGCTGCTGACCGGCGCGCGCGGCACCGGCAAGAGCTCGCTGATCAAGGCCTGCCTCAATGAATTCGCCGGGCAGGGCCTGCGCCTGATCGAGGTCGACAAGGGCGACCTGGTCGATTTGCCGGACCTGGCCGACCTGGTCGCCGACCGGCCCGAGCGCTTCGTGATCTTCTGCGACGACCTCAGCTTCGACGAAGGCGAGGCCGGCTACAAGGCGCTGAAGTCGATGCTGGACGGCTCCGTCGCCGCGGCCACCGACAACCTGCTGATCTACGCGACCAGCAACCGCCGCCACCTGCTGCCCGAACAGATGAAGGACAACCTGGCTTCCACCTACTCGGAGCGCGACGGCAACGTCGAGGTGCATCCGGGCGAGGCGGTGGAGGAGAAGATCTCGCTGTCCGAACGTTTCGGCCTGTGGATCAGTTTCTACAGCTTCAGCCAGCAGGAGTACCTGGCGATCGTCGCGCAATGGCTGACGCATTTCGGCCTGGACGCCGCCCGCATCGAGGCTGCGCGCCAGGAGGCGCTGGTCTGGGCGCTGGAGCGTGGATCGCGCTCGGGGCGCGTCGCCTACCAGTTCGCCCGCGATCTGGCGGGGCGCGGCGGCGCCGCGGAAGGGACCTCCGCGCCGGCCCGGGACGGCGATGTGCCGGAAGGCCTCGACCATGTCTGACCAACCCATGACTGAAAACAACGAATCCGCGAACCCGCACAGCCCCTCCGCCGCGAGCGATCGCGTGCCGGTGGACGTGGCCGTCGGCGTGCTGGTGCGCCGCGAGCCGAATGGCCGCGAGACCGAGTTCCTGCTGACCTCGCGTCCCGAGGGCAAGGTCTACGCCGGCTACTGGGAGTTCCCCGGCGGCAAGCTCGAGGCCGGCGAGACGGTGGAGCAGGCGCTGCGCCGCGAGCTGCACGAGGAGCTCGGCATCACCATCGGTGCCGCGCAGCCCTGGAAGATCGAGTTGATGGAGTATCCGCACGCCAAGGTGCGCCTGCACTTCTGCAAGGTGTACGAGTGGCACGGCGAGTTCGAGATGCGCGAAGGCCAGTCGATGAGCTGGCAGCACCTGCCGGTGCAGGTGCAGCCGGTGCTGCCGGGCACGATCCCGGTGCTGCAGTGGTTCGCCGCCGAGCGCTTCCACGTCGGGGCGACCCATGTCGTCTGAAGGCACGACCGACGGTGTGACCGATGCCGCCGCAGCGACCGCGGACTACACTGCCGCGATGGACTGGCTGGATCAGATCAAGTGGGACCGTGACGGGCTGGTGCCCGTCATCGCCCAGGAGCAGGGCTCGAACGACATCCTGATGTTCGCGTGGATGAATCGCGAGGCGCTGCGCCGCACCGCCGAGGTCGGCGAGGCGGTCTACTGGAGCCGCTCGCGACAGCGGCTGTGGCACAAGGGCGAGGAGTCCGGCCATGTGCAGCAGGTCCACGGCATCCGGCTGGACTGCGACAACGACGTCGTGCTGCTGAGCGTCACGCAGCACGGCCACGAGCCCGGCATCGCCTGCCACACCGGCCGCCACAGCTGCTTCTTCCAGAAGCTGGAGAAGGGGCAGTGGACGGCGGTCGAGCCGGTCCTCAAGGACCCGGCCAGCATCTACAAGGCTTGAGCGACATGGCCACTTCTCCCACGCCTGATTCACTGGACTCGGTCTTCCCGCCCGACAGCCCGTCGCCTGCGGTGACGGCCCCGCTGACTGATCCGGCTACGGCGCCGCTGAACGGCACGGACGTCCTGGCGCACCTGGGCGACGTCGTCGCCCAGCGCCGCGCCGAGGGCGATCCCGACAAGAGCTACGTCGCCAAGCTGTTCGCCAAGGGCCTGGACCAGATCCTGAAGAAGGTCGGCGAGGAAGCGACCGAGGTCGTGCTCGCGGCCAAGGACGGCGCGCCGGACAAGGTGGTCTACGAGGTCGCCGACCTGTGGTTCCATTCGATCGTCGCGCTGGCCGCCTTCGACCTGCGACCCGAGCAGGTGCTGGCCGAGCTGGCCCGCCGCGAAGGCCTGTCCGGCCTCGAGGAATTCGCCCGCCGAAGCCCCGCCCCCGCTTCACAAGAGGCCGCATGAAGGAGACCGCATGACCCAGACGTTCGAACCGCAGTCGCCCGACGTTGTGCTCGATCCCGAGCGCGAAGCCAGCCTGCGCACCATCGGCATCATCAGCTACGCGCTGCACGCGGTCGTCGCGATCGGCGCGCTGCTGCCCGGCGTGCAGGCCAGCATCGTGCTGCTGATCGTCGCGGTGATCGTCGACCTGGTGAAGCGCGACGAGGCCGCCGGCACCTGGCAGGCCACGCACTTCTCCTGGCGGCTGCGCAGCGTGCTGTGGTGCGGCATCCTGTACGTGATCACGATCCCGCTGTGGTTCCTGCTGGTCGTTCCCGGCTGGATCGCCTGGTGCCTGATCTCGATCTGGTTCCTCTACCGCATCGTGCGCGGCTGGCTGGCCATGAACGACCGCCGGCCCATGCCGCTCTGACCCTGTCCTGACCGCATCCCACCGTCTCCGACCATGAGCCACGACCCCCACTGCCTGTTCTGCAAGATCGTCCAGGGCCAGATCCCCGCGAAGAAGGTCTACGAGGACGACGACGTGATCGGCTTCCACGACATCCACCCGTGGGCGCCGGTGCACTTCCTGCTGATCCCCAAGCAGCACATCGCCAGCATGGCCGAGCTGCAACCTGAACACGCGCCGCTGCTGGGCAAGATGTCGGTGCTGGTGCCGAAGCTGATGAAGGAACTCGGCGTCACGAATGGTTTCCGGACCGTGATCAACACCGGGTCGGATGGCGGCCAGGAGGTGTTCCACCTCCACATGCATGCCGTCGGCGGCCCGCGTCCCTGGTTGAAAGGCTGAGCGCCAGCCTCATTTAACGAGCGCCGCTGCGCCGGTTTTCCGCTGCTGGTGTTCGCTCAGCGGGTAGCGACAGGTCCATAAGCCGCTGATGCGGTCATGGACGGGCATTGATCGCCGACATGCCTGTCATGCGCGCACCGTAGAATTTCGGCTTCCGACTCTGGAGATTGTCATGGGTGGTTTGAGTATTTGGCACTGGCTGATCGTGCTGGTCGTCGTGATCGCCGTCTTCGGCACCAAGAAGCTGCGCAACGTCGGCGGCGACCTGGGTGCTGCCGTCAAGGGCTTCAAGGACGGCATGAAGGACGGCACCTCGTCCGACGCGCCGCCGCAGCAGGTGGCCAACGCCAACAAGGCGGCTGATCCGAACACCGTCGACGTCGACGCCAAGACGCGCAACTGAGCGCGGCCCGCATGGTCGATTTCGGCTTTGACAAGCTGGTGCTGATCGGCGCCGTGGCGCTGGTCGTGCTCGGCCCTGAGCGCCTGCCGCGCGTCGCCCGCACCGTGGGCACGCTGTTGGGCAAGGCGCAGCGTTACGTGTCCGATGTGAAGGCGGAAGTGAACCGGTCCATCGAACTGGAGGAACTCCAGAAGATGAAGGGCCAGTTCCAGACGGCCGTCAACGACGTGCAGTCCAGCGTGCAGGAGCAGATGGACGCCGCGAACCAGTCGCTGCAGTCCACCTGGTCCGACCTGTCCGTGGACGGCACGAACGCGGACGGCACGATCGGCGGCTACGGCAGCCCGGTGCCGGTCTACGAGCGTCCCAAGAAGAACTGGCGTCTCAAGCGGGGCGCCACGCCGGTCTGGTTCAAGCAGCAGCAGGGCGTGCGTCGCCACGCCCAATCCGGCGCGGCCCGCGTGGCGCGCTTCCGTCCTTCCCGCCGAGCCCCATGAGCAGCCCCCAAGAAGACGAACTGGCCGGCACCGAACAGCCCTTTGTGTCCCACCTGATGGAGCTGCGCGACCGGTTGATCCGGGCGTTGCTCGCGGTCGCCGTCGCGTTCGGGGTGTTGTGCGCGTGGCCCGGTCCCGGCGGTCTCTTCGACCTGCTGGCGGTGCCGCTGGTGTCGCACCTGCCGCAGGGCAGCTCCATGATCGCGACGAACGTGCTCTCGCCGTTCCTCGTGCCCTTGAAGATCACGCTGCTGGCGGCCTTCCTGGTGGCCTTGCCGGTGGTGCTGTACCAGGTCTGGGCCTTCGTGGCGCCGGGCCTCTACTCGCACGAGAAGCGGCTGGTGATGCCGCTGGTGGTGTCGAGCACGCTGCTGTTCTTCGCGGGGGTGGCGTTCTGCTACTTCTTCGTGTTCGGCAAGGTCTTCACCTTCATCCAGAGCTTCGCCCCCAAGAGCATCACGGCGGCGCCGGACATCGAGGCCTACCTCGGCTTCGTGATGAACATGTTCATCGCCTTCGGGGCGGCCTTCGAGGTGCCGGTGGTGGTGGTGGTCCTGGCGCGCATGGGTCTGGTCACGGTCCCGCAGCTCAAGCAGTTCCGCGGCTACTTCATCGTGCTGGCCTTCGTCATCGCGGCGGTCATCACGCCGCCGGACATCGTCTCGCAGCTCGCGCTCGCGATCCCGATGTGCCTGCTCTACGAAGTGGGCCTCTGGGCCGCCAATGCCTTCGCGAGATACTCGAAGGCCCCGGACGCCGAAGCGGAAGAAAGCAACGGCACCACCGGCTGACGCCGCAGTGCCCCAGGCAAACGCCCGATCACGATCGGGCGTTTTTCATTGAAGCACCAGAAGACTCCCCCGCAGTCCTCCGCCCCAAGCCGTTGAAGTCTGCTGATGGGGGTGGGGCCGGAATGCTTCTGGGGGTTCCCGGAGGGATGCCCCCTGATGCGTGGAGAGCCCGCGCTTGGCCCAGCGAAGTTGGGCGGTCTCAGCCCAGCGCTTCAGCACCCACCAAGCAAAACGCCCGATGCAAGCATCGGGCGTTTGTCTTTGCGGAACCGGCTTTCGCCGGCTTCGATCATTCCGTCTTCGCTTCGGCCTTGCGTTCCTGCGCGACCTTCGACACCGCGACCGGCTTGCCTTGCAGCTGGTTCAGCGCCTGACGCAGCGGGAAGTCTTCGGCGCTGCCGAACTCGGGCAGCGGCTTCGGCGCTTCGGCGCGCTTGGCGTAGTCGGCTTCCAGCTTCTGGCGGCGTTCCTCGCGGATCTTCTCCAGTTCCTTGGAGCGCGTCTCTTCCGTCTTCTCGTCCGAGCCGTGGAGATGCTTCTCGAGGTCGGCCTCGCGCATGCGCAGCTCGGCGAACACGTTGCCTTCGGCGGTCTCGTCCAGCGGGATGTCCGGCACGATGCCCTTGGCCTGGATGGAGCGGCCGCTCGGCGTGTAGTAGCGGGCGGTGGTCAGCTTGACCGCCGTGTCCGGGCCCAGCTGACGCACGGTCTGCACCGAGCCCTTGCCGAAGGTCTGCAGACCCATCACGGTCGCACGCTTGTGATCCTGCAGCGCGCCGGCGACGATCTCGCTGGCCGAGGCGGAACCCTCGTTCACCAGCACCACCATCGGCACGTTCTTGATCGCGTCGGGCAGGCGGCGCAGCGGGTCACCGGAGCCGCGGCGGGCATAGAAGTCCGGATCGGCGCGGTAGCTGGCCTTCGATTCGGCGAGCTGGCCGTTGGTCGACACGACCTCGACGCCCTTGGGCAGGAAGGCCGCGGAGATCGCCACCGCGCCCTCGAGCAGGCCGCCCGGGTCGTTGCGCAGGTCCAGCACGACGCCCTTGATCTTCGGGTCCTGCTTGTAGAGCTCGGCCAGCTTCTGGGTGAAGTCCTCGACGGTGCGGTCCTGGAACTGGCTCACGCGGACCCAGGCGTAGCCCGGCTCGACCAGCTTGGCGCGCACGCTCTGCACGCGGATTTCCTCGCGGCTGATCGTGACGGGGAAGGTGCGGCTTTCCGACTTGCGGTAGATCGACAGCGTGACCTTGGTGGCCGGCTCGCCGCGCATCTTCTTGACCGCCTGGTCGAGCGTCAGGCCGCGGACCGCGGTCTCGTCGATCTTGCTGATCAGGTCGCCGCTCTTGAGGCCGGCGCGGAAGGCGGGGCTGCCTTCGATCGGCGAGACGATCTTGACCAGGCCGTCTTCCATGCCGATCTCGATGCCGACGCCGACGAACTTGCCGGAGGTGCTTTCGCGGAATTCCTTGAAGCTCTTCTTGTCGAAGAACTGGGAGTGGGGGTCCAGGCCGCTGACCATGCCGGAGATGGCATCGTTGATCAGCTTTTTCTCGTCGACGGATTCGACGTAGTCGGATTTCACGATCCCGAAGACGGCGGCGAGCTGCTGCAGTTCCTCGAGCGGAAGGGGGCTGGTGGTGCTGCGGGCATTGGCCTGCAGCTGCATCGTCGTCATGACACCGGCCATCGCACCCAATGCGACCCAGCCCGCGACTTTCAGTTTGGCGCCCATGATGAAAAACCTTGAATCAGTACAGCCTGGCTGCTTGGCGCCGCATGGTCCGTCCCCGTTGCGCGGGACGGAACAAAGGCGTTCCCAGTATATGTGTCCGGCAAAAACCCGGCCCGGCATCAACCGCCGGTTTACCCCGCATTTACGCGTATCGCGCGCATCTTGCGCGCATTCCGGGTGTGCCGTGGCAACGGCTGGTGACCGGGGAATGACTTCCGGCAGGGTGTGGCCGGACCAGGGGTGCGATCGGGCACGGTCGGTGCCATGATCGATGCAACGCCAGCCGCGGCACGACCTTGTCGTGCCGCAGTCGCCCGCCCACCAGGAGGAGTTCCATGGCCTTGCCGCATGCCGCCCCCGCCCAGCCCGTCGACGTCGCGCCGCTGGGTGCCGCGTTGACCACGACGCCTTCTTCCGCGCTGTTCAAGTCGGAAGGCCTGGAAGTGATGCGCATCGTCCTGCCCAAGGGCAAGTCGCTGCCGCCGCACAAGGTCGACGGCGAGATCACGCTGCACTGCCTGGAAGGCGAACTCGAGCTGAGCGTCCAGCGCGACGGCGCGGAGCAGCGCCAGGCGTTGCGCGCCGGGCAGCTGTGTTATCTCGAAGGGGGCGTGGTGCACGCGGTGACCGGCGTCGTGGACGCGTCGGCGCTGGTGACGATCGTGCTGAAGCGATGAGCACTGAACAGCGCCGGGAGGCGCCGGAACCAACGCGAAGCGTTGGTCCCTCCGACAGGAATCGAACCTGTATTTGCCGCTTAGGAGGCGGCCGTTCTATCCATTGAACTACGGAGAGCCCGCGTGAACCGGCCCGGGTGGGCCCTGTCCGCGAAAGCGGCGGATTCTCGCATGGAAGAAAGCGCGGCTGCCGCCGCTACTCCCACTTCCACTGCCAGATCACGTCCAGGCCCTGCTGGTACTCGTTGGCCTGCGCCCGCAGCGTGAAGCGCTGGGCGAGCTTGTAGATCACCTGCCACGACCCGGTGGTCGCATTCAGGCCGCGCTCGTAGGCGACGAACACGTTGCGGCTGACCTGCTTGCCCAGGCGCACCACGGTGCCGCGCGCATCGTCGCCCTCGCCGCTGAACGAGAGCTCGTCCAGTCCGATGTTGTGGATCAGCTTGTCGCTGGCGCTCTCGCCGTCGCCGCTGATCAGCGCCATCGCGGCGCGCTGCATCAGCGCGGTGTCGCTGCGGCCCAGGTTGTCCGGCGCGCGCCCCAGCACCAGCCACGACAGCTTGCTGGTCTCGCTCAGGTCGGGCTCGGAATAGAGCTTGATCCGCGGGCTGCTGGCCGTGCCGGTGACCGTCACGCCGACGCGCACGGTCTCGTTCTCCATGTCGGGCCGGATCGCGAGCACGTCCAGCCGCGGGTTGTCCAACGGTCCGACGAAGCTGAAGATGCCGCGCTCCACGACCAGCTTCTGGCCGTAGGCGTTGAAGGTGCCGCCCTCGCTGCGGACCTCGCCGGTCATCTGCGGCCGCGGCTGGCCGTCCTGCGCCAGATGCAGCAGGCCGCGCAGCTTCGTGTCGATGCCGTAGCCCTTGAGCTGCAGGCGCCGGCCGAGGTCCAGGTCCAGATCGAGCTTGAGCCGCATCGGCTTGCCGCTGCCGTCGACGGCCTTGGGCGGCGCGTTCTGGCGCACGACCTGCACGTCGCTGTCGAGCTGCGGCGCGTCGCCGCGCGAGAAGTCGAACAGGCCCTCGACGACGACGAACTGCCCCTTCAGGTCCAGCAGCTGCGCGCTGGCCTTGAGCTGCGCGGCGCCGGTCGCGACGACGCGCCGGTCCACCCGTTGCAGCAGCGCGAAGGTGTCCGCCTTCAGCGACAGCTCCGCGCTCGGCTGCGCGCCGAAGCGCAGGGTGCCGTCCATGTTGACCGTGCCGTTGCCGGCGCGCGCGGTGAACTTCTCGAGCTTGGCCTCGCGCCCGCTCATCGTCAGCGCGAGTTCGCCCTGCTGCATGTCCACGCCCATCAGCGGGTTGCGCAGCGACAGCTTCTGCGCGCCGGCCTGGCCGCGGACCTCCGGCGCGCCCAGCGTGCCGCCGAAGTTCAGCGTCGCCGCGAGGCTGCCGCCCAGGCGCCAGCCGGCCGGCAGCCACGGGCCCCAGTTGCCCATGTTGTCGACCTTGGCCTCGATGCCGCCCTCGAGCTTGGCGCCCGGCGTCGGCAGCGCGTGCGCATTGGCGGTGCGGAAGGTCACCGCGCCGCCGATGGCGCCCATGTTCTCGCCGGCCACGCCCTGCACCAGGTGCCACACGCCCTGGTCCGCGAGCACGCCCAGGCGCAGGTCGGTGAGCGCGAGCCGCTGGGTGCTGACTTCGTCGGTGACGGTCAGGTCGCCCTTGGTGCGCTCGATCATCGCGTCCACGGTCAGGCCGCGCGCGTCGCGCCGCGACTTGAACCGGCCTTCGATCTGCAGGTCGCCGCCCCAGCCGAAGTCGGGCTGCAGCTTGTTCAGCACCGGCGCGGCGGCCAGCGGCTCCATCACGGCCTGCACGTCCCACTCGCCGGAGGGCAGGTGCGGCTGGTTGGAGCTCTGCCACATCATCCGGTCCCAGCGCAGGCCGGCGCCGAGCAGTTCCATCCGTCCCGGCGCCAGCGTCGCCTGACGTGGATCAAGCCCCGGATCCAAGCGCAGCGCGAGGGCCAGCGGTCCGGCCTTCAGCAGCGGCGTGGGCTGCTGGCTGGCCTCCAGCGCGAGCGTCAACCCGCGCGCCTGCCAAACGCCACCCTGGCGCCAGGCCTGCAGCGGGTCGGCTTCGAGGGTGCCGTCCAGCGCGAGCCGGGCACGTGCCCCCTGAGGATCCAGCGGCACCGTCTGCGCCAGGGCGGAACCGTTCGCGCTCGCGGCCTGCGCCCGCGCGACGACCTTCGTCGGCGTCGGCTGCGTGAGCACCGGCGGCAGCGGCACCTGGCCCTGCGTCGTCAGCGTCAGGCGGTGCTGCGCCCAACTGCCGGAGAGCTCCAGCTGCAGTTCGTCGAGCCGCATGCTCTGCTGCGGCAGCCGCAGGGTGCGCAGCTGCGTGGTCCACGCGAGCTTGGCGTCCTTGAGGCTGGACAGCGTCCATTGGCCCGAGGCGCTGTCGAGCTGCAGCGCCGGCCGGCTCCCGGAGTTGGCCGGCAGGCCCGGCACGCCGGAGAGCCCGAAGCCCTGCACCTGCCATTTGCCGTCGCTGCCGTACTGCGCCTGGCGCGCGCCCGGCTGGACCAGCACGACGGTCGCCTGCGCCTGCGCGCTGCCGACGATCGTCGCCTGCGGGAACTGCGCCCGCAGCATCGGCTGCAGGCTGGCGAGCTTGGGGGCATTCACGTTGATCGACAGGTCGACCTGCTCGCGACGGGCCGCGGCGTTGATGCGGCTGCGCGCCTGCAGCGTCGCGTCGGCCAGGCGCAGGTCGGCCAGCAGGTCCGGCGCCGCGGTGCCGTTACGGCTGTACCGGACCTGTCCGCTGAGGGGCAGGCCTTGCCATTGGCTGGGTTGCAGATCGAGTTCGGCCTTGCCCTGCGGCCACAGGCTGCCGCGCACCGACTGCAGCGCGGCCTTCAGTCGGCCGTTGAGCGCCTGGGGCGCGGCGCCGTCGGGCAACGGGGCCGGGCTGAGGCGGCGCGGATCCAGGCCCTGCACCGAGGCTTCCACGCGTGTCTTCCAGCCCGACGCGAAGTCGAGCGCCTCGTTCAGCGTGAATTCGCCCTCGGCGTTCAGCGTGGCGGGGCCCGAGCGCGCCTGAAGGCGTTGCAGGTCGATCGACTGGGTGCGCAGTTCCGCGGCCAGCGTCACCGCCAGCGGCGCCTGCAGCTTGCCTTGGCCGAGTTGTCCGGTGAGATCGCCTTCGACCTGCAGCGACTGGTCCGCGGAGGCCTTCACGAGGTTGGCCTTCGTGCTGAGCTTGAGCTCGCCGCGCGCCTGGACCACGGGCCAGCGCGCGTCGATCTGGCGGCTGTCCAGACCTGTCAGCCGGAGCGTCAGCACGCTGCCGTCGGCCTGGCTGGTCTGGCCCACCGCCTGCAGCCGGCCGCCGCCGGCCACCAGCGCATCCAGCCGCGGCAGGCGCAGCCGGGTCCAGTTCGAGGGATCCAGCAGCAGGTCCAGCTGCAGTTGACGCAGCGGCAGTCGATCCCGGTCGAGGCGGCCGGCGGCGCTGTTGTCCAGGTCGGCCTTGACGCTGAGCGACTTGTCCGCGTTCGGCGTCATCGTGACCTTGCCGCTGAGACCGGTGTGCGGCACGCCGTCGGTGCCGGGCAGCAGCGCGGCGAGGTCCAGGTCCTTCGCCTGCGTCTCCAGCTGCGCGACGGGGAAGGGCGCGAACGCCTGCAGGCGCGCCTGTACCTGCAGCCGCTGCTTCGCCGCTTCGAGCGAGCCCTTCAACGTCAGGTCCGCGATCGGGCCGTCGAGCTGGAACGGCGCCGTCCACGGCAGGTCGCCAGAGGGCTGGCTCAGCGTCCAGCGGCTGGCGAGCTTCAGGTCGTCCTGTGTCGCGATCCGCGCTTCGCCGGCGAGGGTCAGCTGTTGCCAGCCCAGCGACTTGACGGTGATCGCGTGCTGCTTGCCGCCTTCCGTGCCCAGCGACGCGCTGCCGCGGAGGCCGTGCAGCGGCTGCGTCAGTCCGGGGGCGAACACCTCGCCGATCTCCAGATCGGCGATCGTGATCGCGACCGGCGACAGCAGGCTGAGCGGCGGCTTGGCCGGCTCGGCCGAGGCGCTGGGCGCGACCTGCACCCGCAGGCGCGCGATCGCGAGCCGGTCCGCCCGGACCTCGCCCCACAGCAGCGGCGAACGGTTCCAGACCAGGCGCACGTTCCGCCATTGCAGCTGTTCGAGGACGATGCGGTCCTCGGTGCCGGGCAGGACGAGCTCGGCACGGTCGACGTCGAAATCGCCCAGCAGCCGGCCGCGCGCGTTCTGCAGCGACAGGCCCGGCACCTTGGCCAGCACGTAGGCGGTGCCGCCTTCGGTCTTCAGCGCCCAGGTCAGCGCGAGCACGACCAGGCCGATCAGCACCGGCACCGCGAGCAGCACCCACAGCAGGCCTCGGCCGCGACGACGACGACGGCGCGGCGCGGGGTCTGAGGCTGCCGATCCTGCGGCGGCGGGGCCGGAGGGCGGCACGGGTGGCACGGGCGCGCCGGCAGGCGCGGCGTCCGCAGACGCTGGCGAAGGGAGATCGTCGCGCGGGTCGCTCATCGGATTACAGGTTGATGCCGACGCTGAAATGCAGGCGCCACTTGTCGACCAGGTTGCCCTTGGCGAAGTCGAAGCGCAGCACGCCGACCGGGCTGCGGTAGCGCAGGCCGGTGCCGTAGGCCCAGGCGGGGTGGTAGTCGCCCCAGTTCTGCGCGGCCTGGCCGGCGTCGATGAACACGGCGCCCATCAGCTGCGGGATGCGCGGGGTGAGCGGATGCGAGACCTCGACGCTGCCGTTGAGCATCACGCGCCCCCGGTCTGCGCGCCGGTCGAGTTCACAGGCCCCAGGTCGTTGTAGCCGTAGCCGCGCACGCTGTCGTCGCCGCCGGTGCGGAAGCGCAGCGCCTCGGGCAGGCCGAGCTTGCCCTTCGCGAGGATCTGACCACCCTCGAGCCGTGTCGAGAACAGCCAGCGCCCCGACAGCGGCGAGTACCAGTAGATCTTGCCCGTCGCCCGCGCGAACGGGCCGTTCTTCTCCGCCGAGCTGTCGGCCCAGCCGCCGCCGACCGTGGCCGTGGCACTCCAGCCCTTGGTCGGTAGCACGCGGGAGTCCAGCCGCCGCCACGTCATCTGCTGGTTCAGCGAGACCGCGCCGGCCACCGTCGTCGGGAGGTCGGGCTTGTGTTCCCAGGCGCGGATCACCTCGACATAGGTCAGCCGGTCCTCGGGCTCGGTCTCCTTCGCATAACCGAAGCGCGTGCTGAGGTTGAGGTTGACCTGGTCGTTGTCGTCGATGCGCTCGACCTTCACCAGCGCCAGGCTGCGCTGCATGTTGGGCTGCGGGTGCGAGCTGATTTCCGTGTCCAGCGCCTGGCGCACGCGCGACAGCTCGAGCTTGCTGCGCTCGCGGATGTTCAGGCCGAACGGCTTGCGGTGCGTGTATTCGATGCTGGTGCTCGGACCGTCGACGGTCCGGTAACCGACACCGAGCACCACCTGCTGGCGCGCGGCCTCGCGGATCTTCACCGTCACCGGCACCTCGACCGTCTCGGCGCCGGGCGGCGGGGTGACGCTCTCGGGCTGGATCTCGACGCTGGCGCTGTCGAACAGCTGCGTGCCCACCAGGCGTTCCTGGAAGTCGAGCAGCAGCTTCTCGTTGTAGGGCTGGTGCAGCTGGTAGCCGGCCAGCCGGCGCACGCTTTCCTCGGGCTGGTGGTTCAGGCCCTCGACGGTCAGCTCGCCGAGCGTGAACAGCGGCCCGCTCTCCAGCGTGACGGCGATGTCGACCTGGTTGTCGTCGGCCTGCACGACGGCCTCGCTGTGCGTCATCCGGGCCAGCGGATACCCCTGCGCCCGCGCCCGCGTCAGCAGCGCGTTCTTGGCGGCGGCCCAGTCGCCCTGGCTGAAGCCGGTCTGCGGCGGCAGCAGCCAGCTCTGCGTCAGCGTGCGGTCGAGCGCGGTCGCGAGCTTGTCGCCGCGCTCGGCGGCAGTCTTCAACGGCCCTTCCACACGCAGGTCCATCTGCCGGACCAGCGCGCGCGGGCCGGTATCGACGATCAGGCGCAGGTTGCGCACCCCGTCGGACAGGTCGCCCACTTCCTCGGTGCGGACCTTGGCGTTGAAGTAGCCGGCGGTCTCTAGCAGCTTGGTCGCCTGCTCGGGGGCGACGGCGGCGAGCCGGCGCAACTCGCCGGCGGTCAGGCGCATGTCCTCCGGGGTGTCGCGGAAGCGTGCCAGGTCCAGGTGTTCCATCAGCAGCGAGCGCAGCTCGGGCGGCGCCTCGATGGTCAGCTCGTAGGCCGAGATCTTGCGCGTGCTGGTCACGTACGGGTTGTTCGCGTCGGCCTCTTCGGTCGCGGCCACCTTCACCTGCGCCTTGCGATCGGTGGGCAGCAGCGAGCAGCCGCCCAGCAGCGCCAGCGCCGCGCCGATCGTGAAGATCGGCAGCGCGCGCCGCAGCCATCGAGTCACCGGGAACGTCGGGGTCGTCGCCGTCATCGATTGAGCACGCGCATCGCCTGTTCGAGGCCGCCCATGGTGAGCGGCATCATGCGTTGCTGCATCAACTGCTGGATCAGCGAGATGCTCTGGCGGTACTGCCAGACCCCGGCCGGTTCGGGATTGATCCAGACGTGCTTGTTGAAATGGGCGGTGAGCCGCTGCAGCCATTCGGCGCCGGCTTCCTCGTTGTTGTACTCGACGCTGCCGCCGGGCTGGAGGATCTCGTAGGGGCTCATCGTGGCGTCGCCGACGAAGATCAGCTTGTAGTCCCGGTTGTACTTGTGGATCAGGTCCCAGGTCGAGGTCTTCTCGGCGAAGCGGCGACGGTTGTTCTTCCACACGAAGTCGTAGACGCAGTTGTGGAAGTAGAAGAACTCCAGGTGCTTGAACTCGCTCTTGACCGCGGAGAACAGTTCCTCGACGCGGTGCACGTGTTCGTCCATCGTGCCGCCGACGTCCATCAGCAGCAGCAGCTTCACCTTGTTGTGGCGCTCCGGGATCATCCGGATGTCGAGCATGCCGGCGTTGGCGGCCGTCTTGTGGATGGTGTCGTCGAGGTCGAGTTCCAGTTCCGAACCCTCGCGCGCGAAGCGCCGCAACCGGCGCAGCGCCACCTTGATGTTGCGCGTGCCCAGCTCGATGTTGTCGTCGTAGTCCTTGTACGCGCGCTGGTCCCAGACCTTGACCGCGCTGCGCTGGCCGCCGGGGCCGCCGATGCGCACGCCGCGCGGGTTCGCCCCGCCATTGCCGAAGGGACTGGTGCCGCCGGTGCCGATCCAGCGGCTGCCGCCCTCATGGCGTTCCTGCTGTTCCTCGAGCCGCTGGCGCAGCGTGTCCATCAGTTCGTCCCAGTCCAGCGCCTTCAGCTGCGCCAACTGCTCGGGCGTCAGTTCGCGTTCGAGCTGCTTCGTCAGCCAGTCCTGGGGGAGCGCCTTGAACAGGTCGCCCATCAGCTCGACGCCCTTGAAGTAGGCGGCGAACGCGCGGTCGAACTTGTCGAACAGCGCCTCGTCCTTGACCAGCGAGGTGCGGGCGAGCGCGTAGAACTTGTCCACCGTCGGGCCGCTGCCGCCGATGTCGGTGTCGTCGAGCACGCCGGCCTTCATCGCTTCGAGCAGGGTCAGGTACTCCTTGACGGAGACCGGCAGCTTGGCGGCGCGCAGCGTGTAGAAGAACTGGATCAGCATGGGCCTCCCCTAGACTCCGGGGCATCAGGGCATTATCCATGCCGGCCGGCGGGTCGCAGGCGTAGCATCGGCGACAAACACGGCGCTGCGGTCGCGGGACTGGGGCGCCTCCAACGTTGGGGTCGGGCGAATGGATCACGGGACAGGCAGCGGCGACGACAACGCCGAGGTCGAAGGCATGCTGGAGGCGCTGTATGGCGCGATCGGCGAGGAACGTGGCCGCTGGGTCGGCAGTTTCCAGAACTACCGGCTGACCAGCGCGTTCCAGCCGGTCTACAGCTATCCGCACCGCCGGCCGGTCGGCTACGAAGGCCTGATCCGGGTCGAGGACGAACGCGGCCGCCCGATCACCCCGGTCACCGCCTTCGAGGGTGTCGGCAACTTCGAGCAGCAGATCTGGCTGGACCGCCTGTGCCGGCTTCTGCACGTGCACAACTTCGTCGCGCAGCGGCAGCCGGACTGCTGGCTCTTCCTGAACATCCATCCGGCCGTCTTCATGCATGCGGCGCTGCAGGTGCGCATGCTGGCGCGCGCCGTGGAGGTGGTCCATCAGCTGGGCCTGCCCACGCATCGCCTGGTCTTCGAGGTCACCGAGGCCGTGATGGCGCGCGACGACAGCTTCGAGGAAGCGGTCGAGGCCGCCCGCGCCACCGGCTGCCTGCTGGCGCTGGACGATTTCGGCGTGGGGCATTCGAACTTCGACCGCATCTGGCGGATCCGGCCGGAGATCGTCAAGCTGGACCGTTCGCTGCTGATGCGCTCGCGCGGGTCGCGTCGCATGGCGCGGGTGCTGTCGCAGATGGTGGCGCTGCTGCACGAATGCGGATCGCTGGTCCTGCTGGAGGGCATCGAGACCGTCGAGGACGCGCAGCTCGCGATGGATGCGGACGTGGACCTGGTGCAGGGCTTTGCCTTCGGGCATCCGGCGCCGTTCCTGCGCGACGGGGCGGGCGTGTCCGCGCTCGAGGATGTCTGGAGCCTGTTCAACGAACGCCAGGCGCAGCTGCGGCGCGACCACCTGGACCGGCTGACGCCGTTCCGCACGGCGCTCGCGCTGTCGCTGCAGGCGGTGCAGCAGGGGCGGCCGCTGGCCGAGGCCTGCCGCTCCTTCCTCCAGCTGGACGGCGCGCAGATGACCTATCTGCTCGATGACGACGGCCGCGAGATCGGTGCCCGCGCGGTGCCGGCCTCGGGCCCGGCGGCGATCGACCCGCGCTTCCTGCCGATGGAGCGTGCCGGCGATGCGCGCTGGGCGCGTCGACCGTACTTCCGCCGCGCGGTCGAGACCGTCGGCGAGGTCCAGACCACGCGTCCCTACCTGAGCCTGCACGGTGCCAGGATGTGCGTGACGGTGTCGGTCGCCTACTGGCAGGACGGTCGCCTGCGCGTCCTGTGCGGTGATCTGGACTGGGACGAGGTCTAGTCAGACGTCACTCGCACTCCCCAGGCCCGCGGTCAGCGGGAGAGGGTGGGGCCGGAATGGTGCTGGGGGTTCCCGGAGGGACGCCCCTGCGCCGTGGAGTGCCCGCGCTTGGCCATACGGAGTACGACTCCCGCAAGGCCTGTCCCCGGGTCCAGGACTTGCCAAAGGAGGGCGGGTCCACTTCCGCCGAGGTCCTGCGGGGCCGCTGCCCTCCCATGTCACGACTGCAGTACCTGCTTGCCGCGCTTGCGGCTGGGGCGCTGCGAGGGCCGCGGCGCCTGCCGCCTGTTCATGGGACCGGCCGGGGCACGACAGTTTCATGGGCGATGTGCCCGCCGCCGTCGATCGCTACACGGACATCGCGCCGGATGTGCGCGAGCGCTTGAAGGCGCGCATGCGGGCGCACGACTACAACGACATCGTCGAGATCTCGCGTGATCGGATCGCGGGCGACGCGAGCTACGAGCCGCAGATCCGCGACATGCATTTCGGACAAGGCCGCGTGTGTGCGAGCGTGAGCCGGGACCGCTGGTCCGATGAGCAACGCGAACGCGCGCTGGTCTACTGCGAGGGGACGGCCTGCGTGATGGTGCCGACCGTCTGCCGCAACGTGAGCCGCATCGCGCGGGTGCCGGGCAGCGGGGGCGGCCCCGTGCCGCCGCCGGGCGAGGGTGAACTGCCGTTCGATCCGCCGGGGGCCGGCGCGCCGGCGCCGGTGCCGGAAGTGGTGCCGCCCTTGTCGACCTTGCCCCCGCCGCTGCTGACGGGGCTGCCGGCCACGCCGCCCGGCTCGTTCGCGAACCCGCCGCGCGTGTCGATCGGCCCGCCGGCCGCGGGACCGCCGCCGACGCCGATCCCGACGCCGTTGTTCGTGCTGCCGCCGCGTGTCGATGAGCTCCCGCCGCCGGCGGTGCCGGAGCCCTCGACCTTCGCGATGGCCGCGGCGGGTCTCGCGTTGCTGGCGTGGCTGGTCAGGCGCGCTTCTTCTTCGCGTCAGCCTTCGCGCCGGCCTTGACCGCTGCCTTCGCTGCCTTGGCGCCCCCTTCGCGCCCGCCGTGTCGTGGCGCTTCAGCCAATCGAAGAACTCGCCGTACCAGAGCTTGGAGTTGCGCGGCTTCATGACCCAATGGTTCTCGTCCGGGAACCAGACCAGGCGGGCGTCGACGCCCTGCGCCTTCAGCGTGTTGTAGTAGGCCAGGCCCTGCGCGTCGGGGACGCGGTAGTCGAGCTGGCCGTGGATGACCAGCGTCGGCGTGTTGAAGTGCTGCGCGTAGCCGATCGGACTCTGCGCGGCGACCTTGGCCGGATCCTTCCAGTACGCCGTGCCCAGCTCCTTGGCATGCCACAGGTAGGCGTCGTTCGCGAACATCGCCGTCCAGTCGAAGCAGCCCGCGTGGCAGATGTAGGCCTGGTAACGGCCGGCCGGCACGTGGCCGTTCATCCACGCGACCATGTAGCCGCCGTAGCTGCCGCCCGTGGCGAAGACCCGCTTCGGATCGGCCCAGGGCTGCTTGAGCAGCAGGTCGGTCGCGATCTCCACGTCCTGCAGTTCCAGCTCGCCCCAGCGGCCGGTGATCGAGTCGGCGAAGCGGTTCCCGAAGCTCGACGAGCCGTGGTAGTTCACGCAGGCGACGACGTAGCCCTGCGACGCCATCGCCTGATGGTTCCAGCGCCAGTGCCAGCTGTCGCCCATTGCCGTGTGCGGGCCGCCGTGGATCAGCTGCATCAGCGGCACCTTGGTCTTCTGCTTCGGATCGAAGCCGGGCGGGTGGTAGAGCCACATCTGCACGAGTTCGCCCAGCGCGCCTTCGTACCAGAGCTCCTCGACCTCGCCGAAGCGCACGGCGGCGAGCGCCTCGTCGTTGAAGGACTCGATGCGGTGCAGCACCTGCTCCTCGGCGTCGCCCTCGCGATCGACGACGGACACCTGTGGCGGGAAGGACGCGCTGTCGTGCAGCACGACCAGCGTGCCGGCCTCCAGCGCGAACGCGCCGACATGGCCGCCCTCGCACAGCGGGAACGCGTGCAGCGTCTTCACGTCGAAGCGGTAGAGGTGGCGGCGGCCCTGGTCCTCGGCGCAGAAGATCACCCCGAGGTCGTCCTCGTCCCAGCGCAGCGGGGCGGCGACGTCGTGGTCCCATTCTTCCGACAGCACGGCCCAGTTGCCGTGCGTGTCGAGCACCGCCAACTGCTGCGGCATCGTGTGCTTCAAACCCTGATGGGTCGCGATGAAGGCGATGTGATGGCCCGCGTGGCTGTAGACCGGCGCGACCAGGTCCCAGCCCGGCTCCTGCAGCAGCACCTGGGTGCGGCCGGATCTGACGTCGATCTCGGCCAGCGCGTTGCGGTGTTCCAGCGTCTTGGGCGTCTCGGGGTCGAAACTGAACACGATGCGCCGGCCATCCGGCGAGACGTCGAAGGTGTCGGCATCGGGCTCGGCGCGGCTGAGTTCGAAGTCGGTGCCCTCGAACAGGTCGCGGACCTCGCCGCTGGCCAGGTCGATCACGTGCAGGTGCGGCACGCGGTTCATCGGCAGCGAGTGGTCCCAGAAGCGGTAGAAGCCTTCCTCGGTCACGTAGGCCGAGTCCTTGCGATCCTTGTCCGCCTTGCGGCGTTCGGCCTGCGCGGCCTGGCCCTTCAGGCCCGGGTCGACCCAGGACACGAAGGCCAGGCGCTTGCCGTCCGGGAACCACTTGAAGGACTCGACGCCGAAGGGCAGCTTCGTCACGCGGCGCGCCTCGCCGCCGTCGGGCGGGATCACGTAGAGCTGCGGCGCCTCGTCCTTGTCGCCTTCCTGCTCGCGGCGCGCGATGAAGGCGATGGCATCGCCGACCGGGCTCCAGCGCGGCTGGCCGTCCTTCTCGCCGGCGGAGGTCAGCGCGCGCGGCTCGCCGCCCAGCGTCGACAGCAGCCACAGCGAGGTCGCGCCCTTGTTCTTCTCCATGTCGTGGCGGGTGACCGGCACGACCGCCTGCGCGCCGTCCGGCGACAGGCTGGGCGCGCCGATGCGCGCCAGCGCCCACAGCGCATCGACGTCGAAGGTCTTCAGGTCGGCGGATTGCTTCTTCTTCGAGGTGGCCATCAGGCGCTCCGGGGTTTGTCGATCAGCCACTGCAGGTGGGTCTGGATGGTCGGCCATTCGGCCGCGGTGATGCTGTAGACGGCGGTGTCGCGCGGCAGGCCGTTGGGCATGACCATGTGCGAGCGCAGGACGCCGTCGAGCTGCGCGCCCAGGCGCTCGATCGCGCGGCGGCTCTGCGTGTTCAGGCGGTTGGTGCGGAACTCCACCGCGATGCAGCCGAGAGTCTCGAAGGCGTGCTTCAGCAGCAGCAGCTTGCACTGCGTGTTCAGCCCGCTGCGCTGGCTGGATGCGCGCGTCCAGGTCGAGCCGATCTCGACGCGGCGGTTGGCCGCGTCGATGTTCATGTAGGTCGTCATGCCGGCGACGCGGCCGTCGGCGTCGAAGACGACGAACGGGTTCATCGAGCCGGCGTCGCGCAGGCCGAGCCGGCGGTCGATCTCGGCGCCCATGCGCTCAGGCGTCGGCACGCTGGTGTACCAGAGCTTCCAGAGCTCGCCGTCGGCGACCGCGTCGACGAGCGCCTCGCGGTGGTCCGGGGAGAGCGGCTCGAGCCGCGCATGCGGGCCGGTCAGCGAGACCGGCACAGTGAAGGGGTTGGGTGCGGTCATGGATCGAGCCGACCCTCGGCCGGCAGTGCGAGGAAAGAGGTGAAGTGCAGGCAAGGGCGAGGGGGAATCCTCAGCCCCTGTTGCCGAGCAGCAGCCGGCGCAGCGCCCAGCGGCAGCCGCCCATCCCGACGAGGATCGTCAGCAGGCCCAGGATCTGCGTCGGTCCCCAGCCGGGTTCGCCGATGAATTCCCATCCCAGCGCGCGGCCGGCCAGCAGGCCGATCACGCCGCCGCCGACGAATCCGAGCGCGTCGGCCAGCGCGGCGCGCCAGGCGGTGTTGAAGTCTTGACTCATGCGCGGATCGTACGGGCGGCGATCAACGGTTGCGGCTCTGCATGTAGACGAGTTTCTCGAACAGGGTCAGGTCCTGCTCGTTCTTCAGCAGCGCGCCCACCAGCGGCGGGATCGCGACCTTGTCGTCCTGGGTCTGCAACGCCTCCAGCGGGATGTCCTCGGCCAGCAGCAGCTTGAGCCAGTCGATCAGTTCCGAGGTCGAGGGCTTCTTCTTCAGCCCCGGCAGCTTGCGCACGTCGTAGAAGGTCTTCAGCGCGGCGGCCAGCAGGTCCTTCTTCAGGCCCGGGAAGTGGACGTCGACGATGGCCTGCATCGTGTCGGCCTCGGGGAACTTGATGTAGTGGAAGAAGCAGCGGCGCAGGAAGGCGTCCGGCAGCTCCTTCTCGTTGTTGGAGGTGATGAACACCAGCGGCCGGTGCTTGGCCCGCACCCACTCGCGGGTCTCGTAGACGTAGAACTCCATCCGGTCGAGTTCGCGCAGCAGGTCGTTGGGGAACTCGATGTCGGCCTTGTCGATCTCGTCGATCAGCAGCGCCACCGGCGTGTCGGACGCGAAGGCCTCCCACAGCGTGCCCTTGACGATGTAGTTGGCGATGTCGCGCACCTTGTCGTCGCCGAGCTGGCTGTCGCGCAGCCGGCTGACGGCGTCGTACTCGTACAGGCCCTGCTGCGCCTTGGTCGTGCTCTTCACGTGCCACTGCAGCAGCGGCAGCCCCAGGGCCTTGGCGACCTCCTCGGCCAGCAGCGTCTTGCCGGTGCCCGGTTCCCCCTTGACCAGCAGCGGCCGCGTCAGCGTGATGGCCGCGTTGACCGCCAGCATCAGGTCGGGCGTGGCGACGTAGTCCTGGGAACCTTGGAATTTCATGAGGGGCTTCTCTAGCGCAGGGGTGAAAACCAGTATATAGGGCCCCCTATAATCGCGCCGCCCCAAATCCTAGAAGATCGGGACCATGAGAAGACAACTGCAGATCTCCCTCGCGTTGATGCTGGCCGGAAGTGCGTTTGTTGTAGCCGCTCAGTCCAACGCTCCTTCGTCGCCCGCGCCGGGACAAGCGCCGTCGACGACCAACCCTGGCGCTTCAGCCGCCGCAACACCTGGCCCTCAGGCCGCACCTGGCCCCCAGGCCAACGTTCAGGCCAAGGTGGCCATGTGCATCGGCTGCCACGGCATCCCCGGCTACCAGGCCACCTTCCCCGAAGTGCACAAGGTGCCGATGATCGCGGGGCAGAACGCCCAGTACATCGCCAACGCGCTGGCGGCTTACGCCAAGGGCGATCGCAAGCACCCGACGATGCGCGGCATCGCCCTGCCGCTGGGCGACCGGGACATCGCCGAGATCTCCAACTACTACGCCGGCCTGGCCAAGGTCGATCCGGTGCCCGCGACGGTCGAGGCGCCGGCCGACGTCAAGAAACTGCTGGACAAGGGCGCCTGCGCGAGCTGTCACGGCGCCAACTTCAGCAAGCCGATCGACGGCACCTACCCGAAGATCGCGGGCCAGCACGCCGACTATCTTTACGTCGCGTTGAAGTCCTACCAGATCGAGGGCAAGCCGTATCACGGACGCACCAACGCGGTGATGGCAGGGCAGGTCAAGCAATTCAGTCACGCGGAACTGAAGCTTCTTTCACAGTATCTGGCGGGTTTGCCGTCCGAACTACGTACAGTCCCGCAATCGCGGTTCCGCTGAACGTGGCAGGCTTTCAGCCAGCCTCGGGTTCAAGCGAAGAGAAGTAGCCAAACCGCCCACCGGGGCGGTTTTTTCATGGTTGATCTGACTGTGCGTGCGCCAAGGAGGGCGCCATACTGTGTTGTCCTGGACGAAAACGCCAGTCATGCTGAAGAAGATTCCCACGACCCAGGTGAAGCTGGGCATGTTCCTGCAGGGGATGGAAGGGTCGTGGCTGTCGCACCCTTTCTGGAAGACGAAATTCGTCCTCACCGATCCCGAGGACCTGAAGGCGCTGAAGGCCAGCGGCGTGCCGTTCTGCTGGATCGACGCGTCCAAGGGCCTGGATGTCGACGCGCCCGAGGCGCCGAAGGCGTCCCTGGCACCGCCGGCGTCTGCGCCCGTTGCGGCGGCAGCGCCGGCCGCCGCGGAGCCGCCGGCCGCCCCCGCCGTCGTGGCGGCATCTCCCCGGCTCGAACTCAGCACCGCGCCCGCGTCGATGGGCGAGGAACTCGAACGCGCCACGCAGGTGATGCAGCGCTCCAAGCGCGCGGTGATGCACCTGTTCGGCGAGGCGCGGCTGGGCAAGGCGATCGACGCCGAGCAATGCCTGCCCCTCGTGGAGGAGGTGGCGAGCTCGGTGGTCCGCAATCCGTCGGCGCTGATCAGCCTGGCGCGGCTGAAGACCAAGGACGACTACACCTACATGCACTCGGTGGCGGTGTGCGCGCTGATGGTGTCGCTGGCCCGGCAGATGGGCCTGGACGAGCCGCAGACGCGCGAGGCCGGCCTGGCGGGCCTGCTGCACGACGTCGGCAAGATGATGATGCCGCTGGACGTGCTGAACAAGCCGGGCGCGCTGACCGACGACGAGTTCGCGATCATGCGCGACCACCCGACACGCGGCTTCGAGATGCTCAAGGAAGGCACCTCGGTGCCGGAGGCGGCGCTGGACGTCGCGCTGCGGCACCACGAGAAGATGGACGGCTCGGGCTATCCGGGCAAGCTGGCGGGCGAGCAGATCAGCCTGCTGTCGCGCATGGGCGCGGTCTGCGACGTCTATGACGCGATCACCTCGAACCGCCCCTACAAGAACGCGTGGGATCCGGCCTCGTCGCTGGCGCGGATGGCGCAGTGGACGGGGCATTTCGACCCCCGCGTGTTCCAGGCCTTCGTGAAGTGCGTGGGCATCTATCCGGTGGGCACGCTGGTGAAGCTGCAGTCGGGCCGGCTGGGCGTGGTGCTGGAGCAGAACGCCACGGCGCTGACGGCGCCGCGGGTGCGGGTGTTCTATTCGACCAAGTCGCAGATGCCGATCCCGACGCTGGTGCTCGACCTGTCCTCGCAGAATGCCGGCGACCGCATCGTCGGCCGCGAAGACCCGGCCACCTGGGGCTTCCAGCGGCTCGACGAACTCTGGCAGGCGCCGGCGAAGTGATGCCGTGGCCGAGGCGCGCGGTCTCGGGAGAGACTGCGCGCACGGCGAGCGCAAGTCTCGGTAGTCGTCACTGACTCAGAGCGGCAACGCTCTTCAATCTCTGAGGCGAAAGTCTCCTAGTTCAGGCCATGGTTCGTCTGAACCGTCCGCCGGAAGATGCAGACCTCGCGCTGATGAATGGCGCTGGAGGGCATCCGATGGCAGTACTTTGGAAAGACGGCGGCGTGGACGTGGCCAGCACATCAACTTCCGAATCTTTGGCCGCCGAGGTCGAGGTCGACGAGGTTCCGCTGCAGGCGCCGTTTGACGTCGTTGCCTATGCTGGCCCCGTCACCATTGGCGGGTACGAGCGCCTGAGCGACCTTCTCGAAAGCAAGAAGCGAAACGAGGACGTGCTGCTGATCCTGGAAACCGCTGGCGGGGATCCCGATGCTGCATTTCGCATCGCCCGCGCGCTGGGATTCCACTATGGCCGTGTGCATGCTTTGATCCCCCGCTATTGCAAGAGAGCCGGCACCTTGATCGCCCTCGGGGCGTCGGCGCTTTACATGGATGACCGGAGCGAATTGGGGCCGCTGGATATCCAGGTCGCTCGCGGCGACGAGATCGGTGCAACAAGTTCGGGCCTGGAGCAGCGTACCGCAGCGGACATCTTGCTCTTGCAGTACCTGGACGTTTTCAAGGTTTCAATGGCGGACTTGTCCCATCATGGGCTTTCCACCAAGTGGCCTCGGACATCGCGGCCGGACTTGCCGCGAAACTGATTCGACCGTTGGCCGAGCAGGTCAACCCGCAACGTCTGGCGGAGATGCATCGCGCGGTGTCGATTGCCCATGCCTACGGGCAACGGCTGGCGGAGCGTGGCTGCAACATCGAGCAGGAAAAGCTGGCGGAACTTGTGTCCGGATATCCCTGTCATTCCTTTGTGATCGACCGAAAGGAAGCACGGACGCTCTTCCGAAGGGTCTGGCACGTCGGCGACCCCTTTCGATCTATCGCGAAACGATATGCCCATTGGTTGGCTGCTGGGGCGCAGGAGACGAGCCCTGTCGTTTCTCTTCAATCCTTCCCTTTGACCTCAAGGACTGTTCTGATGATCAAGACCACGCTGCCATTTGACCTGATCATGCAGTCCAAGCGACGGATGCTGAAGTACATCATCGCGTCGAACCCCAGGCTGTTCGAGCCCAATCGAAAGCCGGCGGATCAAAGGCCGTCCGGAAAGACCCCGACCTCCCGTTGACCCTGCGCTCCCTACACTCCGCGACATCACACGACGTCGGGGAGCGCGGGATGACACGAAGGCTCATGCTGCTGGCGCTGTGCGCCGGCGTGGTCGGAGGAACGGTCGGCGGCGCGTCGCCGGCCCACGCGCAGACGCTGCGATGGGCCAGCCAGGGCGACGCCCAGACGATGGACCCGCACTCGCAGAACGAGAGCCTGACCAACGGGATGAACTCGCAGGTCTACGAGCGCCTCACCGCCCGTGACCGCCAGCTCAACATCGTGCCGGGTCTTGCCACCGAGTGGACCCAGGTCAGCCCGCTGGTCTGGCGCTTCAAGCTGCGTCCCAACGTCAAGTTCCACGACGGCTCCGCGTTCACCGCCGACGACGTCGTCTTCTCGATCCAGCGTGCCAAGGCGCCGACCTCGCAGGTCGCCGTCTACGCCAATGCCGTCGGCACCGCGCGCAAGATCGACGACCTCACCGTCGAGATCACCCAGCCGCGCTTCAACCCGATCTTCCTGCAGCACCTGGACCTGCTCTTCATCATGAGCAAGTCCTGGAGCGAGCAGCACAAGGTGACGAAGCCGCTCAGCTTCAAGGACAACGAGGAGAGCTTCGCCGGCTTCAACATGAACGGCACCGGTCCGTTCATGCTGGTCCGCCGCCAGCCCGGCATCCGCACCGTCTACAAGCGCAATCCCAACTGGTGGGGCCGCTTCGAGGGCAACGTGCAGGAGGTGCAGTTCACGCCGATCTCCAACGACGCGACGCGGCTCGCCGCGCTCGTCTCCGGAGAGGTCGACCTGCTGCTCGACCCGGCGCCGCGCGACGTGCCGCGGCTGCGCGCGACGCCCGGCGTGCAGGTCATCGAGGGACTCGAGAACCGGCTGGTGTTCGTCGGCATGGACCAGGCGCGCGACACGCTGGTCTACGGCCGCGCGCCCAACGGCAAGAACCCGTTCCAGGACCTGCGCGTGCGGCGCGCGATGTACCAGGCGATCGACATCGACGCCATCCACAAGCGCTTGATGAACGGCCTGTCGCAGCCCACCGGCGGGCTGACGCCGTCGCCGCTCGGCGCCTTCAACGATCCGGCGCTGGAGACGCGGCTGCCCTTCGACCTCGCCGCCGCGCGCAAGGCCATGACGGACGCCGGCTACGCCGACGGCTTCGAGGTGACGCTGGACTGCCCCAACAACCGCTATGTCAACGACGAGGCGATCTGCCTCGCGCTGGCGTCGATGTGGGCGCAGATCAAGGTGAAGGTGAAGGTCAACGCGATGCCGCGTGTCCTGTACTTCCCGAAGCTGGAACGCTACGAGACCAGCCTCTACCTGATGGGCTGGGGCGGCGCGATCACCGATGCGGAGACCATCCTGACGCCGGTCTACCGCAGCGAGGACAGGCCCTCCGGCGCCGGTTACTACAACTACGGCCGGTCGAGGAACCCGAAGTTCGATCAACTGGCGGGCGCGTCCTCCACGGAAGCCGATCCCGCCAAGCGCGAGCAGCTGATCCGCGCGGCGCTGCAGGAGTACCGCGAGCAGATCCACGTCCTGCCCCTGCATCGGCAGGCGGCGCCCTGGGCGGTCCGGCAGGGCGTGAAGGCCGTGCATCGCGCCGACAACTGGCTGGACTACGCCTGGGTGACACTGCCGAAATGAATGGCCCTCCTGAGATGATCGTCAGCGTCGAGAAGCAATGGCTGGCGCGGCTACGCGCCGATTACCGGAACGAACGAGGACGCTGCGTCGTCAGCCACGAGCATGAAGGGCCGTTGCGCCTGCTGAAGAGCCTCTACCCGGAGGGCGAAGCGATCTGCCACAGCGTGCTGGTGCATCCGCCGAGCGGGCTGGTCGGCGGCGATACGCTGGACATCGTCGTGACGGTGGGCGAGGGCGCTCATGCGCTGGTGACGACGCCGGGTGCGACGCGGTTCTATCGCAGCCCGACCGGTGCGCTGGCCACGCAGCGTGTGCAGGCGACGCTGGGCGATCGCGCGCGGTTGGAGTGGCTGCCGCTCGAAGCCATCGCCTATCCTGGCTGCGAGGCGTTGAATGACGCCCGTTTCACGCTGGCGCCGACGGCGGAGCTGTTCGCCTGGGACATCACCGCGCTCGGGCTGCCCGGCGCAGGGCAACCGTATGCGTCGGGACGCTTCCAGCAGCATCTGGAAATCCCCGGCGTCTGGATCGAACGCGGACTGCTGGACGCCGCCGACGCGTTGCTGATGGACGGCGACCTCGGGCTCGCAGGCCATCGATGCCTGGGCACGCTGGTGTTCGCGGCCGGCGCCGCGATCGGTCGCGAACGCCGGGAACAGGCGCTGGACGCGGTCCGCGCGCTGATCGAGGCCGATCCGCTGCGCCTCACCGCCGGTGCGACGGCGGCCCAGGACGGCGTGCTGGTGGTGCGCGCACTGGGCCCGGTCGTCGAGCCGGTCTCGCTGCTGCTGCGCCGCTGCTGGGCCGCCTGGCGTCAGGTCTTGTGGGGCCTGGACGGAGCCGCGCCGCGCCTCTGGGCGATGTAGCGGGGCGCGCGCCACCGGCATCCAGGGCAAGACCCCGGCCCGGGCGCATCCCCCACTCTGGGGACGCCCGCTGATGTCGCTGTGGCAACGATGTCTCAGAGTTGTAGCCAGCGCACCAAGCCAGCGCTTAGCATGGCCTCTCCACAGACGGTCTCCAGGGAGGTGATCGCATGGCTTCACGTACCGCTTCTTGCAGTTGCGGCCAATTGAAGATCGTGGTGCAGGGAGAGCCGCTGGGAACCGGCCTCTGCCACTGCCTGGCGTGCCAGCGTCGCACGGGCAGTGTCTTCGCGACGCTGGCGGCTTTCGCCGAGCCTTACGAGGTCGTCGGCATCGCCACCGAGTTCGTGCGCGCCGGCGATCAGGGCGCACGCTTCCGCTTCCACTTCTGCCCCGTCTGCGGGAGCAACGTTTTCCACACGGAGGAAGGCGTGGAAGGCTCCGTCGGCGTCGCGGTCGGCGGGTTCGGAGATCCTTCGTTCCCGCCGCCCCAGGACTCGGTCTACACCTGCCGCATGCACGGCTGGGTCCGCTTGCCGGAGGAGGTCAGAACCTATGACAAGGATCCGATGTAGCGGGGGATGAAGTCGGGCGAAGGGCGCTGCAGGACTACCTGGACCCCGCGCGCTGCGCGCGCCCCTCACCCCCACCCTCTCCCGCAAGCGGGAGAGGGAGTCCGACTGGACTCCTTCTTGCGCTTCTCCCGCTTGCGGGAGAAGAAGCCACCGCGCCGCTCTTCTTACTCCCTCTCCCGCTTGCGGGAGAGGGCAGGGGTGAGGGCCCGCGGCGGTGGCAGTACGCATCCACCGGTCCCGGGCACCGCGCCTCCGCCATGACTCGTCGGCGGGGCACCCGGGCCGATGGGGCGTTCTTCTTGCCGGTCAGGCGGCCAGACGCAGGTCCGGACGCACTTCGGTGAGCGTGGACGGGCGCAGCGGCTGCGCCAGGCGCAGCAGGTGATTCGGCTCGCTCAGGAAGCGCATGCGGTCGGCGTTGCTCATCGCGTCGACGACGCCCGGCTGCGCCGTCAGTTCGCCCAGTCGGCGGGCGCGCACCTCGGCGCGCTTGCCCAGGCCGACGTCGCGGCGACCCATCGCCTCAGCCGCCAGCGCGGTCAGGCGGCGGCTCGCCAGCAGGTCGGCGAAGCCGGGGAGACGACGCTCCTGGCGACCATAGGCCCAGGCGTTGCGCAGCACCGTCGGCGTGAGGCTCTCTTCCGGAATCACCAGCAGGCCGGCGCTGCGCATGCGCTCGCCCAGGCTGGCCCGGCTCGACAGCACCGTGATCGGCGCGGCCAGCAGCAGCGGCAGGGCGATCGGGGCGATCCAGATCAGCGTCGAGGGGCTCAGCGCGCCGATCACCGCGGTGATGGCCAGCGTCACCAGGCTGATGCGGCCGTAGGCGGCGAAGGCCTCGCGCCAGGACACGTCCTCGGCGGCCCGCGGGGGCGACTTCCAGTCCAGCGAGATGCCGGTCAGCGCGACCACGCAGAAGATCGAGTGGGCGACCATCCGCAGCGGCGCCTGCAGCAGCGACATGCCGGCCTCGGTGGCGCAGGAGGCCACCAGCTTCAGCGAGCCGCCGTACTGCGACTGTTCGCCGCGCAGGATCAGCGCGGCCACCGACAGCAGGCGCGGCAGGACCAGCATGCCGATCGTGCCCAGCCACAGCGCGGCCACGCCCGGGGCCAGCGAGCCGTCTTCCAGGAAGGGCTGGAAGGCCTCGTTGCCGCCGACGTTCCAGAGCAGCACGCCCAGGCCGACGTACAGCAGCCACAGCGGGGCCGCGAGGTAGGACAGCGCGCCGGTGACCAGCATCGCGCGGTGGACGCCGTGCAGACCCGGTTCGGCGATCAGGCCGGCGTTCTGGATGTTGCCCTGGCACCAGCGGCGGTCGCGCTGCAGCTCCGCCAGCAGATGCGGCGGTTGTTGTTCATAGCTGCCCGGCAGGTCGGCCACCAGCCACACCTGGTAGCCGGCGCGGCGCATCAGCGCGGCTTCCACGAAGTCATGGGACATGATGTCCTTGCCGCGCAGCGGGGCCAGGGCGCAATGCTTCATGAAGGGCTCGACGCGGATGATCGCGTTGTGGCCCCAGTAGTGGGCTTCGCCCAGTTGCCAGAACTGCATGCCGGCGGCGAACAGGCGACCGGTCACGCGGCTCGCGAACTGCTGCGCGCGGGCGTGCGGCGTGTCGTGGCCGCAGACCTGGTTGGCGGCCTGCAGGATGCCGGCGCGCGGATGCTTCTCCATCAGGCGCACCAGGCCCAGCAGGCAGTCGCCGCTCATCACGCTGTCGGCGTCCAGCACCACCATGTAGCGGTAGTTGCGGCCCCAGCGGCGGCAGAAGTCGGCCACGTTGCCGGCCTTCTTCTTCACCCGGCGCTGGCGCCAGCGGTAGTGGATGCGACCGCGACCGGCGAACTGCGCGCGCAGCTCGGCCCAGGCGGCCAGTTCCTGCGTGCGACGCTCGGGGTCGGAGCTGTCGGAGAGGATGTACACGTCGAACAGACGCAGCGCGCCGGCCGCCGCGAGCGACTCGCAGCTGGCGCGCAGGCCGGCGAAGACGGTGGTGACGTCCTCGTTGCAGATCGGCATGACCAGCGCGGTGCGCGCGTCGGCGCCCAGCGCGTCATTGCCGGCGTCCTTGATGCTGATGGCGTGCTTGTCGCCGCGCAGCATGACCCAGAAGCCCATCACCGCGGTGACGCAGCCGGCGCTGACCCAGGCGAACAGCAGCGCGAACAGCCCGAGGTGCACGCATTGCAGCGCGAAGGCGAACGGATCGGCGGCCCAGCCGCGGTGCGTCTGCCAGAGCACGCCGGTCGCCAGCGCGGTGGCGCCGAGGATCGACAGCTTCAGCGCGTTGCGACGGTTCCTCGCGGCGGTCTCCCAAGCCTCGGGCGGCTCGGCGCCGGGCAGCGATTCGACCGGCGGATTGCGCAGGCCCCAGGCGCGGGGCACCATCGCGCCGCGCTTGATCGCCGGGGCGCTCGGACCGACCGGCCCGGGGGCGGCGGCGGCTTGGTGCACGGTGGCGGTGTGCGTGGATTCGATCATGTCGTGCTCCTTCACTGGGGAGGAAGAATCAGGCTCCAGGTCTCGGTGAGGACCTGTTGCTTCGTCTGGAGGAAGCCGCGCAGCTCGGTCGACTGACCGGGGCGGACCTGCTTGATGCGGACGGCCATGCGCCAGCCGCCGGTGACCGGGTTCGGGTAGGCGTTGACCTCGGTGACCTCGCCGTTGCCGTTGGTGCTGGCGACGGCCTTGACCTCGGCGCCGGCCGGCAGCGCGGCCAGCGACGGGCCTTCGAAGTCGACGATGAACTGCTGCTCGTTCTTGTCGAGCTTGGCGTAGCTGTAGCCGGTGCGGGACTGCACGGCCCAGGCGCCGGGCGGGCGCTGCTGCTGCTCGCCCTGCAGGTGCAGGCGGTACGAGTAGTCCAGCGGCTGGCCCGGGGCCGGCTGCTTGGCGGGCACCCAGTAGGCGACGATGTTGTCGTGCGTCTCGTCGGGCGTGTGCAGCGACATCAGCTCGACGCGGCCCGGACCCCAATCGCTGGTCGGCTCGACCCAGGCGGAGGGACGCATCTCGTAGCGCGCTTCGGTGTCCTCGTAGTTGGCGAACTTGCGGTCGCGCTGCATCAGGCCGAAGCCCTTCACGCCGGGCAGGGTGAACGAGGTGGTCAGCGTGCCGTTCGGGTTGATCAGCGGACGCCAGATCCATTCGCCCGTCGAGCTGGCGACCATCAGGCCGTCGCTGTCGTGGACCTCGGGCCGGAAGTCGCCCTTCTGCGGCTGGTTCTCGCCGAACAGGTACATGCTGGTCAGCGGGGCCATCGCCAGCGTGGCGACCGGCGAGCGCATGAACAGGCGCACGCGCGTCTCGACCACGGTCTCGGCGCCCGGCTTGATCACGAAGGTGTAGACGCCGCTGGCGCGTTGCGAGTCCAGCAGCGCATGCACGGTCAGCGACTTGGCGTCGGCCGCGGGGCGCTCGATCCAGAACTCGGTGAAGCGCGGGAATTCCTCGCCCTTGCCGCCGACGGTGTCGATGGCCAGGCCGCGGGCCGACAGGCCGTAATGCTGGTTGGCGCCCAGGACGCGGAAGTAGCTCGCGCCCAGGAAGACGGCCAGCTCGTCCTTGTACTTGTCGTTGTTGAGCGCGTAGTGCGCGCGGAACCCGGCGTAGCCGACGTCGCCCCACTTCTGAGGCGACAGCTGGCTGTTCTTGCCGTAGTCGAAGTCCTCCCGCTTGAAGGGGACAGGTCTTGCCTGGCCGCCGACGATCTCGTTGATGCGCACGGCCTGGGTCTGGTAGTGGCCCAGGTGGAAGAACATCAGCTCGAAGGGCAGCTTCTCCTCGCGCCACAGCGCGCGCGCCGGCTTGAACCGGATGTCGCGCATCTGGTCGTAGTTGAGGTTCTTCAACTCGGCCGGCAGCGTGTCCGGCGGCGCGACGTAGGGCTTGGCCGCGAGCGCCTTGGCGCGCTCGGCCACCTCGTCGAAGCCGAAGGCGTGCGCCGCGGCGGTGGCCGCCAGCAGCGCGGCGCCGACCGCGAGTCCGAAGAACGACCCCATCCACCGACGCTGGCCGGCCTGGAGGCGGGCACTGGCCGCCTGGATGAGGACCCGAGAGGAGGGGTGTGAATATTTCTCATGTGACACACCTACTGCAAGGCCTGTGCCACATGGGAAATATGTTCTAAATCAACAACTTATGTCGTTGGTGCGGTGCCGCACACGGGAATTTCTGTCGCCGGAGGGCGACGCGATTGCCGCCGGTTCTTCCAAGTGATTGATTTGAAAGGGATTTTCTTGTCGCTATTCGGCGACAGGCCCATCGGCGCGGAACATGGAGGGGTCCAGTCCGTTGCGCTGCAGCAAGCGGTAGAACTCGGTCCGGTTGCGGTCGGCGAGCCGCGCCGCATCGGCGACGTTGCCGTCGGTGAGCTTGAGCAGGCCCACCAGGTACTCGCGCTCGAAGCGCTGTCGCGCCTCGGCGTAAGGAAGTACTTCGATGCTGGGCGAGCGCAGCGCGCGCTGCACCAGCGAGAGCGGGATCAGCGGCGAGGTGGCCAGCGCGCTGACCTGCTCCACGACGTTGTGGAGCTGGCGCACGTTGCCCGGCCAGGCGGCCATGGTGAGCGCCTTGAGCGCATCGGGCGCGAAGCCGTTGAGGCGCTTGTCGTACTTGGTCGCGAGCTTCTGCAGGAAGTGCTGGGCCAGCAGCGGGATGTCCTCGCGGCGCTCGTCCAGCGTGGGCAGCGTCAGGCTGACGACGTTGAGGCGGTAGTAGAGGTCCTCGCGGAACTGGCCTTCGGCCAGCGCGGCCTCGAGGTCGCGGTGGGTCGCGGACAGGATGCGGACGTCGATGGGCACCGAGGCGCTGGCGCCGACCGGGCGCACCTGGTGCTCCTGCAGCACGCGCAGCAGCTTGACCTGCAGCGGCAGCGGCATGTCGCCGATCTCGTCGAGCAGCAGCGTGCCGCCGTCGGCGGCCTGGAACAGGCCGCGGTGGTTCGCCAGCGCGCCGGTGAAGGCGCCCTTGACGTGGCCGAAGAGCTCGGACTCCAGCAGCGGTTCCGGGATCGCACCGCAGTTGACGGCGACGAAGGGCCGCTTGGCGCGAGGGCTGGCGGCGTGGATCGCGCGGGCCAGCAGCTCCTTGCCGCTGCCGCTCTCGCCGCGGATCAGCACCGGCGCCTGCGAGGCGGAGACCAGCCGCGCCTCGGCCAGCACCTCGGCCATTACGTTGGAGCGGCTGACGATGGATTCGCGCCAGAGCTGGTCGGGGCTGTCGTCCTGGTGGACGGCGGTGAGGGTCAGGGCTTGCGCGATGGTGTCGAGCAGCGCGCGGCCGTCGAAGGGCTTGGTCAGGTAGGTGTAGACGCCCTGTGCGGTCGCGGCGACGGCGTCGGGGATGGTGCCGTGCGCGGTCAGCAGGATCACGGGCAGGGCGGGGTGGCGCTCGCGGATCGTGTTGAACAGCGCCAGGCCGTCCATGCCTGGCAGCTGCACGTCGCTGAGCACCAGCGCGGGCCGCTGCACGTCGAGCTTGGCCAGCGCCGCCTCGGCGCTGCCGACGGCGGTGACGTCGTAGCCGGCGGCCTCCAGCCGCATCTGCAGCAGCTTCAGCAGGTCGGCGTCGTCGTCGACGATCAGGAGCCTCGCGCCGCCGCTCATGCGTATTCCCTGTCTGCGGCGCTCATGGCTTGTCCAACGCGGAGCGCGGGCCGCCCAGGCTGCGTTCGATCGCCTTCAGCGCCTCGAGCTTGCGGTTCGCGTCGTCCAGGCGGCGCTGCAGGTCGTCGCGAGCCAGACGCGTCTTGTCGAGCTCGCCTTCCATGCGGCGCTGTTCCGCGACGCGGTCGACGAGGAACTGCGCCATCGGGCGCCACTCGTCGGCCTCGGGACGCGCGTCGCGCAGGACCTGGTCGAGCAGCGTCTGGGCGCGGAAGGTCTCGCCGTTGGCGTGGCTGAACATCAGCGCGAGCGCGAGCTGCACGGCGTTGCCGGGCGGCAGCGACGCATCGTCGCGCGGGGCGACTTCCTGCGCGAGTTCCAGCGGGCTCATCTGGCGCAGCCGGTCGTTGAGGTTGAGCACGATGCGCGCGGCGTTGTCGGTCGGCGCGACGACGGGCACCTGCACCGGCACCTGCACGCGGACCTCCTTGATGATGGTCTTGGGCGGCTGCTGCGCGCAGCCGGCGGCGAGCGCCGCGGCAAGCGTCACGGCGAGAGTCCGCGTCGCGGAGGTCATGCGTTCGAGGACTTCAGGAACCGGGGCGTGTGGGCGCATGGCAGCGTGATTCTGAAATGGGCGCCTTGATCGGCAGGCAGCAGGTCGATGTGACCGCCATGGGCGGCGATGTATTCGGTGACGATGGACAGGCCGATGCCGGTGCCCTTGAGCGCGTCGTCGGGTTGGCGTTCGCCGCGGTAGAACGGCTCGAAGATGCGGGCCTGGTCCGTCGGTGCGACCCCCGGGCCGTTGTCGCGCAGGTCGATGGTGAGCTGGCCGCCCTGGCGCGCGAGGTCGATGTCGACGCGGCCGCCGGGCGGGGCGAAGCGTATCGCATTGGAGAGGAGGTTGCCGACGGCGGCCGCGATCTTGGCCGGGTCGACTTCCGCCTCGAGCGGTCCGCCGGACAGCGTCACTTGCAATCCGCGTGCCTGCCATTGCAGCCGCTGGTGGTCGATCGTGCCCTGGATCAGGGACACGAGCTCGGTGCGCTGCGGCTTGAGGTCGCGCGCCTCGAAGGCGGCGGCGTTGAAGCGCAGCAGGTCCTCGATCTGGCGCTGCAGCACGGCGGTGTTGTCGCGCAGGATGCGCGTCACTTCCTTCTGCTTCTCGTTGAGCGGGCCGGCGACCTCGTCCTCCAGCAGCGCGGTGCCTTCGCGGAGCGCGGCCAGCGGGGTCTTGAGCTCGTGCGAGACATGCCGCAGGAAACGCGCCTTGTCGGCATCCAGCTCGGCCAGCCGCAGCCGCAGCCAATCCAGGCGCTGGCCGATCACGCGCAGGTCGGCGGGGCCGCGGATCTCGATGCGGTCGTCCAGGCGGTTCTCGCCGAGGCCCTTGATGGCGCGGGCCAGGTGGCGCAGCGGCCGCGTCAGGAAGATGCCGAACACCAGCGACAGCAGCGCGGCGATGCCGATCGCGCCCAGCACCTGCTGGCCGAGCAGCACGCGGTTGTTCTCGAGCTTGTCCTGCAGCACGCGGTTGCTGGACTCGGCGTGCTTGCGCACGTCGTCGGCCAGGCCGCCGGTCAGGCCGCCGAGTTCGCGGAAGCGCGTCATCAGGTCGGTCTCGCGCTTGCGCGGGTTGAGGCCGCGTGGCGTGTCCATCAGCGCGCGGACCTCGGCGAGCTTGGTCTTCCATGCGTCCAGCGGCGCGGGGGCCAGGCCTTGTCCGCGCAGCAGGCCGAGCAGGCGCTCGGCGTCGTCGGCGTCCTCCTCGAAACGCTGGCGCAGCACGTGGTCTTCCAGTACGGCGTACTGCCGCGCGGCACGCTCCATGCTGACGCCGCGGTCGCCGAGCTGCTGGACCTCGGAGCTCATGCGCGCGGCGCGCACGACGGCCTCGCGGCTCTGCACGGTGAGGCGTTCGAGCGTCAGCAGGCCGCCCAGCGACGCGGCGGCGAGCAGGCCGGCGATCGACAGGAAGCCGATCAGCAGCATCTGGCGGAAGGAAATGCGATTGAGCATCGGGCGGCATGTTAGCGGTCGCCTCGGGACCGGCCGCCGAGGCGCCCCGCCAAGGGCTGTCGCCGGCGACGATCCGGAGACGGACGGATACTTCGCCCGCCATGAATCTGCATCGCGTCGATCTCGTCTCGCTGTCGCTCTTCAGCCTGGTGGCCCGCACGGGCAGCATCAGCAAGGGGCGGCGCTGGCCGCGCTGGCGGTGGGCGCGGCGAGCAAGCGCCTGAGCGACCTGGAGCATTCGCTGGGCGCCACGCTGCTGGAGCGCCATTCTCGCGGCGTGACGCTGACCGCGGCGGGCCTGGCGCTGCAGCAGCATGCGCAGCGCATCCTCAGCGACGTGGACCAGATGACGGCCGACCTGTCCGACTACGCGTCGGGCCTGACCGGCGTCGTGCGGTTGTGGGCGAATACCTCGGCGGTGACGCAGTTCCTGCCGGAGCAGGTGTCCGCCTTCGTGCGCGACAACCCGCGCATCCGCATCGAGCTCGAAGAAGCGGACAGCCACGAGATCGTGGTCGCGGTGCTGGACGGCCGCGCGGACCTCGGCATCTTCGCGGACCGCACGCCGGCGCTGGGCCTGCACGTCCTCAACTACCGGCACGACCGGCTGGTGCTGGTGGCGCCGGTCGGGCATCCGCTGACGAAACGCAAGACGGTCCGCTGGGAGCAGGCCGTCGAACACGACTTCGTGACGCTGGCGAAGGCGACCTCGCTGCAGAAGCGGCTGGAGATGGAGACCGAGAAGCTCGGCCGGCGCCTGAAGAACCGCATCCAGGTGCGCAGCTTCGACGCGATGTGCCGCATGGTCGCCGCGGGCATGGGCATCGCGGTGCTGCCGGACGTGGCGGTCGAACCGCTGCTCAAGCCGCTGAACCTGCGGCGCGTGGGACTCGACGAGGCCTGGTCCGACCGGACGCTGCTCATCGGGGTGCGTGATCTGGATGCGCTGCCGAGGCATGTGCGGGTGTTCATCGACCATCTCTGCTTGTAATCACCGCTCGGCGATTTCTCTTACTCCCTCTCCCGCAAGCGGGAGAGGGAGCGAGAGTGCACCGAGTTGACCTGAAGGCGCTCTCTTTCGCAGCAGAGGCAAGACGAGGGAGAACCCGCCCCCGCTTTCGCGATCCGTGAAAGCTGGCGCCGCCACTCCGGCATTCCCCCGGAGGCGGACCTTCCCAGAATCCGTCTCCATTACAAGGAGACATCGAGCCATGGAAGGTCTGCAGGCGCTGCACGGGCTGCGCATCGTCGAGATGGGGCAATTGATCGCCGGTCCGTTCGCCGGGAAGACGCTCGGCGACTTCGGCGCCGACGTCGTGAAGATCGAGGCCCCCGGCAGCGGCGACCCGCTGCGCAACTGGCGCATGATCCAGGACGGCACCTCTGTCTGGTGGCAGGTGCAGTCGCGCAACAAGCGCTCGATCGCCCTGGACCTCCGCCAGAAGGACGGCCAGGACATCGCGCGGCAGCTCATCGCCGAAGCCGACGTCCTGATCGAGAACTTCAGACCTGGCACCCTCGAGGGCTGGGGCATGTCCTATGAGGAACTCGCGAAGACCAATCCCGGCCTGATCATGCTGCGCATCAGCGGCTATGGACAGACCGGTCCCTACCGCGACCTGCCGGGTTTCGGCGTGATCGGCGAGGCGATGGGCGGCCTGCGTCATCTGACCGGCGAGCCCGGCCGCGTGCCGGTGCGCTGCGGCATCTCCATCGGCGACACGCTCGCCGCGCTGCACGGCACGATCGGCGTGCTCACCGCGCTCTACCACCGCAAGGTCAACGGCGGCCGCGGCCAGGTCATCGACGTCGCGCTCACCGATGCCGTGCTCAACGTGATGGAGAGCCTCGTCCCCGAGTACAGCGCCTTCGGCGCCGTGCGCGGACCGGCCGGCTCCGCGCTGCCCGGCATCGCGCCGTCCAACGCCTATCCCTGCGCCGACGGCGTCGTGCTGATCGCGGGCAACGGCGATTCAATCTTCAAGCGATTGATGCAGGTGATCGGCCGCGAGGACCTCGCCAACGACGAGGCGCTCGCCAACAACGCTGGCCGCGTCGCCCGCGTCGAGCAGATCGACGCCGCGATCGGCGCCTGGGCCGCGACGCGCACCGTCGAGGAGGTGCTGGCGCCGCTGGGCGAGGCCAGCGTTCCCGCGGGCCGCGTCTACACCGCCAAGGACATCGTCGAGGACCCGCACTTCCGCGCCCGCGACATGATCATCAAGCAGCAGACGCGCGACGGCCACGAGCTCGACGTGCCGGGCATCGTGCCCAAGCTGATGGGCACACCGGGCGCCGTGCGCCGCGCCGCGCCGCGCCTGGGCGGTGACACCGACGAGGTGCTGCGCGAGATCGGCCTCACCGACGGGCAGATCGCCGCGCTCCGCGACCGCAAGATCGTTTCCTGAAGGCTCCGTGATGACTGCTTCCGCTTCCCTTCCTGCGACCACTTCCGCGTCCCCTTCCGTGGCGGGCGTCGCCGCCCGCGTGCCTTCCGATGTCTGGACCGGCGCCGGACGTCGCATCTTCATGCAGGACGTCGGCACCCGCGACGGCCTGCAGGCCGAGACGATCTTCGTGCCGACCGCCGACAAGATCGCGCTGGTCGACGCGTTGTCGGAGGCCGGTCTCGCCAAGGTCGAGGTCACGGCCTTCGTGTCACCGAAGGCGATCCCGGTGCTCGCCGACGCGTCCGAGGTGATGGCCGGCATCACGCGCAGGCCGGGCGTGATCTACACGGTGCTGGTGCCCAACGTCCGAGGCGCGGAGCGCGCCATCGAGGCCCGCGCCGACGAGCTCAACCTGGTGATGTCCGCCAGCGAGAGCCACAACCTGTCCAACCTGCGGATGACGCGTGAGCAGTCCTTCGCCGGGCTGGCCGAGGTCGCCGCGATGGCGCATCAGGCCGGCATCGCGGTGAACGTGTCGCTGTCGTGTTCGTTCGGCTGCCCGATGGAGGGCGACGTCCCGTTCGAGACGGTGCTGGGCTGGTGCGGCCACTTCCTGGAGGATCTGGGCGCCCGCGGCGTGACGCTGTGCGACACCACCGGCATGGCCTATCCGACGCAGGTCGTCGCGCTGGTGCGAGCCTTCCGCGAGCGCTGGCCCGAGGCCCAGCTCACGCTGCACTTCCACAACACGCGCGGCATGGGCCTGGCCAACGTGATCGCCGCGATCGATGCGGGCGCGGACCGTTTCGATGCGTCGCTGGGCGGCATCGGCGGCTGTCCGTACGCGCCGGGCGCGACCGGCAACGTCTGCACCGAGGAGATCGTCCATGCGCTGCAGTGCATGGGCTGCGACACCGGCGTGGACCTGGAGCGGCTGATCGCCGCGGCCAGGCGCCTGCCGCCGCTCATCGGCCACGCGGTGCCGAGCCAGATCGTCAGCGCCGGCCGCCGGCTGGACCTGCATCCGCGTCCACGCGACTTCGACGCGATCCGCGAGCGCGCGCTGGCCCGCGACGCCTGAGTTCCGGTCCGCCTTCCTGCCCGATTTCCTGCCCGATTTCCTGCGCGCTGCACCTGTTCCCGCACGACCTTTCCCGCACGACCTTTCCCGCACGACCTTTCCCGCTTCACCCCCAACGACAACGCCGCCCCGAGCGGCTTCCCCGGAGACAAGACCATGAACCGAATCCGCCGCCGCCTCGCCGTGGCCGCTCCTGCCTTCGCGTTGATCGCGACCGCCGCCGCGCTGGCACCGATGACCGCCGCGCAGGCGCAGTCCTACCCGAACAAGCCGATCACGATGCTGGTCGGCGCCGCGCCTGGCGGTACCACCGACATCGCGGCGCGCATGCTGGCCGAGCCGCTGGGCAAGGCGCTGGGGCAGACGGTGGTGGTGGACAACCGCTCGGGCGCCAGCGGCGCGCTGGCCGCCGTCGCGACCAAGCGCGCGGAGCCGGACGGCTACACGATCCTGATGCAGTACTCCGGCTACCACGTGATCACGCCGCACATCCAGAAAGGCGCCTGGGAGCTGAAGGACCTGCGGCCGGTCGCCAACGTGCTGACCGCGCCGCAGCTGATCGTGCTGCGCGAGGGCGTGCCCGCGAAGAACACCGCCGAGCTGATCGCCTACGCGAAGAAGAACCCGGGCAAGCTGTCGTTCGCGTCCTCGGGCAATGGCTCGCTGCAACACGTCACCGGCGTGATGCTGGAGCAGCAGGCCGGCATCCAGATGATCCACGTCCCGTACAAGGGCACGGGGCCGGCGCTGCAGGACCTGCTGGGCGGCCAGGTCGACCTGACCTTCGGCACGCCGCCGCCGTTCATGCCCTTCATCGCGGCGGGCAAGCTGCGCGCGGTCGCGGTGACCGGCAAGGAACGCCTGTCCTCGCTGCCCGACGTGCCGACCGCCACGCAGGCCGGGCTGCCCAACCTGGATGCAGGCTCATGGTTCGCCGTCTTCGCGCCGGCGAAGACGCCGCAGGCGGTCGTCGACAAGCTGACCAGCGAGATCCAGAAGATCATGGCCACGCCCGAATTCAAGAAGAAGGCCGCCGAGCTGGGCGCGACCGCCGACTACATGAACCCGCAGCAGCTGCAGGCGCATTCGGACGCGGAGTTCCAGCGCTGGGGCAAGGTGATCTCCTCGGCGAAGATCCAGGCGGATTGAGCCAGCCGCCGCGCGTTCGATCTGCCGCGACCCGTCCATCCCCCTCACGGGGGCCCCCATGAGGAATGAAGTTCCGAAGGGGTGCGCTCCATAATCCCCGCGCCCGCCGTCCGAGGACGGACCCCTGACCGATCGCGGGCGTCAAGGAGAGGAGCGAATGAACAAGCATCGACTGCGCGCCGTCATCGCGGCGGGTGTGCTGGCCCTGGGCGCCGGCGGATTCATGGCCGGCGGCGTGTTGGCCGCATCGGCCGCCAACGAGAGCCCGTCCACGGCCGCCGGCACCGAACGTCCAAAGGTCATCGCGCTGATGGCCGCCGTCGGCGACCGCTTCACCGTCGTGAAGCAGCAGCGAACCGTCGGCTCCAACGTGGACCCGCACCTGCGCATCGTGAGTTCGATCCCGGACGACGCGCTGAACGTGGCCGTGCTGCGCGGCCTGGACCGCGGCATCGAGCAGGAAGAGCCGCAGGCCGAGCGCGTGCTGCTGCGCTGGAGTCCGTCGCCGGCCCTGGCCGAGGCGCTCGACAAGGTCAAGGGCCGCGAGCGCGACGAAGAACTGCTGGGCGCCGTGATCGAGGTGCTGCGCGCCTCGCCCGGCCGCGCGCAATGGGATCGCGTCGAGGTGATCCTGCCGCGCTTCAGCCCGTTCGAACGCCCCGGCATCGTCGGCAAGCTGCAGGGGATCGGTCTGTACGTGCATGGCCTCAAGCGCGGCGGCGACGCGCTCGACGAGATGAGCGGCGACTGGACCGGCGCGGCCGAGGGCACCGGCGGCGAGAAGGTCGTCAACCCGCACAACGGCACGATCGTCCGCGCGACGACCTACATCGCGCCCTACATGTACTTCGAGCGGGTGACGCTGGACGCCAGGACCCTGGTCGTCCTCGCCCGCAAGTCGCAGTTCGACGCGAACAAGTTCAACGGCCAGGGCGTCGAGATCGGCAACGAACTGCTCGAGGAGAAGCTGCTGGCGCTGGCCGAGCGTTCCGCGTTCCAGTCGGTGCGTGGCAAGTCCAGCGTCGAGGTCACCGCGCCCAAGCTGAGCGAGTCGGAGCCGGCCGCGAGCGGCACCGCGCGCTGAGCGCTCCGCATGCGGGCCGGGCGGCGCGAAGGGGCGGTCAGATCGCCACGAGACCGCGGATCTCCGGGGTCTGCATGGCCGCGTTGTCGCCGCGCGCGATGACGCTGCCGCGCTCCAGCACCAGGAACTCGTCGGCCAGCTCCGCCGCGAAGTCGTAGTACTGCTCGCACAGCAGGATCGCGACCGGGTGGCCGTCGAGGCCCTCGTCGGCCAGGCGCCGGATGACGCGGCCGATGTCCTTGATGATGCTGGGCTGGATGCCCTCGGTGGGCTCGTCGAGGATCAGCAGCTTCGGGGATGCCGCCATCGCCCGCGCGATCGCGAGCTGCTGCTGCTGGCCGCCCGACAGGTCGCCGCCGCGTCGCCTCAGCATCTGTTTCAGCACGGGGAACAGGTCGTACAGGTGCTCCGGCACCGGCGTGCCACCCGGCTTGCCGGCCAGGCCCATGCGCAGGTTCTCCTCGACCGTCAGCCGCGCGAAGATTTCGCGCCCCTGCGGCACGTAGCCGATGCCGGCACGCGCGCGCTGGTACGGCGTCGCACGCGTGATGTCCGCGCCGGCCAGCGCGACGCTGCCCGAGCGGATGGGCACCAGCCCCATCAGGCTCTTCAACAGGCTGGTCTTGCCGACGCCGTTGCGTCCGAGCAGCACCGTGATGCGCCCCGGCGACGCGCTCACGGACACGTCGCGCAGGATGTGAGAACCGCCGTAGTACTGCTGGATGCCCGTCGCTTCGAGCATCGGGGCGAGGGCAGGGACCGTCGAGGTCCGGTCCTGAAGTTCAACGTCCAAGGTACACCTCGATGACTCGTTCGTCCGCCTGCACCTGAGCGAGCGTGCCTTCCGCCAGCACCGAGCCTTCGGCCAGCACCGTCACCTTCTCGGCGATCCGGTCGACGAAGCCCATGTCGTGCTCGACGACGATGATGCTGTGCCTGCCCTTCAGCGTGAGGATCAGCTCGGCGGTGCGTTCGGTCTCCTGGTCGGTCATGCCGGCCACGGGCTCGTCGAGCAGCAGCAGCTTCGGGTCCTGCACCAGCAGCATGCCGATCTCCAGCCACTGCTTCTGCCCGTGGCTCAGCAGCCCCGCAGCGCGCGTCATCCGGTCCTGCAGGCGGATCAGCGTCAGCACCTCCGCGAGCCGGTCCTTCTGCGCGCCGCTCAGCACGCCCCAGAGCGAGGCCCGCAGCGCGCGCGACCCCTGCAGCGCGAGCTCGAGGTTCTCGTAGACGCTGAGCGCCTCGAACACCGTCGGGCGCTGGAACTTGCGGCCGATGCCGAGCTGCGCGATCTCGGCCTCGCTGTGGCGCAGCAGGTCGATCGTGCCGCCGAAGAACACCGTGCCGGTGTCGGGCCGGGTCTTGCCGGTGACGATGTCCATCATCGTGGTCTTGCCCGCGCCGTTCGGGCCGATGATGCAGCGCAGCTCGCCGGGCGCGATGTCGATGGACAGGCCGTTGATCGCGTGGAAGCCGTCGAAGCTGACGTGCACGTCCTCCAGGTACAGGATGCGGCCGTGCGCCAGGTCCAGCTGTCCCGGCAGCACGACGCGGCCGTAGCCCGGGCCGCTCGCGGCACGCAGCCGCTCGGCGCCTTGTTCGAGCAGGTCGGGGTTCATGGCGTGGTCTCCTCGGCGGCGCTGGCGGAAGGACCGTCGGTCTTTTTCCCGAACCTGCGCTTGAGCAGCCCCGCGATGCCGTCCGGCATGAACAGCGTGACCGCAACGAACAGCGCGCCCAGCAGGTACAGCCAGTACTCCGGCGCGACCTGCGTCAGCCAGCTCTTCGCACCGTTGACCGCGAAGGCGCCGACGATCGGGCCGACGAGCGTCCCGCGTCCGCCGACGGCCGCCCAGATGGCGACCTCGATCGAGTTGGCGACGCTCATCTCGCCGGGGTTGATGATGCCGACCTGCGGCACGTACAACGCGCCGGCCAGGCCGCAGATCAGCGCCGACAGCACCCAGGCGGCCAGCTTGTAGGGCAGCGGCGAGTAGCCGCAGAACATCAGCCGCGACTCGGCGTCGCGCACGGCGCTCAGCACGCGGCCGAACTTCGCGCGGGTCAGCCAGCGCAGGCCGAGGTAGCAGCCGACCAGCGCCACGGCGCTCAGCACGAACAGCGCCATCCGCATGCCCGGCGTCGTGATCGACAGCCCGAGCAGGCGCTTGAAGTCGGTGAAGCCGTTGTTGCCGCCGAAGCCGCTCTCGTTGCGGAAGAAGAACAGCATGGCGGCGTAGGTCATCGCCTGCGTGATGATGGAGAAGTACACGCCCTTGATGCGCGAGCGGAAGGCGAAGAAGCCGAAGACGAAGGCGATGCCGCCCGGCACCAGCGCCACGAGGAGCATGGTGGCGAGGAAGCTGTCGCTGAGCGCCCAGTGCCAGGGCAGTGCCTTCCAGTCGAGGAAGACCATGAAGTCCGGCAGCGCGCTGCGGTACTGGCCGTCGGTGCCGATCTGGCGCATCAGGTACATGCCCATCACGTAGCCGCCGAGCGCGAAGTACAGGCCGTGGCCCAGCGACAGGATGCCGGCGAAGCCCCAGATCAGGTCCATCGCCAGCGCGCACATCGCGTAGCAGCAGAACTTGCCGAGCAGGCTGATCCAGTAGCCGTCGACGTGCAGCGGATGGCCCGCCGGTACGAGCAGGTTCAGCGACGGGAGCAGCACGCAGGCGACGGTCAGGGCCGCCAGCACGGCGAGCCAGCCGCCGCGGCTCAGCAGGGCGGGGCGCTGAGGCAGCAGCAGCGCCGCGGGTGGCGCGGTGGACGCGGGAGAGGTCGCGGTCATGAGGGGATTCCTGCGCATTCAGGACTCCTGGGCGCGGCCCTTGACCGCGAACAGGCCCTGCGGCCGCTTCTGGATGAAGACGATGATGAAGAGCAGCACGGCGATCTTGGCGAGCACCGCGCCGACGACGCCTTCCAGCGCCTTGTTGGCCAGGCCCAGCCCGAGGGCGGCCAGCACCGTGCCGGCGAGCTGGCCGACACCACCGAGCACGACGACCATGAAGGCGTCGACGATGTAGCTCTGGCCGAGGTCCGGGCCGACGTTGCCGACTTGGCTGAGCGCGCAGCCCGCCAGTCCCGCCAGGCCGGACCCGAGCGCGAAGGCGTAGGTGTCCACGCGCGCGGTGGGCACGCCCATGCAGGAGGCGATGGGGCGGTTCTGCGTGACGGCGCGGACGAACAGGCCGAGCCGCGTGCGCGCGATCAGCAGCGACATGCCGCCGAGCACCACCAGCGAGAAGGCGATGATCACGAGGCGGTTGGCGGGCAGCGCGAGTCCGGGCATGAGCGCCAGCGAGCCGCCCATCCACGACGGGCTTTCCACCGCGACGTTCTGCGCGCCGAAGAGCGAGCGCACCGCCTGCATCAGGACGAGGCTCAAGCCCCAGGTGGCGAGCAGCGTCTCCAGCGGGCGGCCGTAGAGCCAGCGGATGACGGTGCGTTCCAGCGCGGCGCCGACCAGCGCCGAGGCGAGGAAGGCGACCGGCATGGCGACGATCAGGTAGGCGTCGAACCAGCCCGGCAGCCATTGGCGGAAGGCGACCTGCACGAGGTAGGTCGCGTAGGCGCCGATCATCATCAGCTCGCCGTGGGCCATGTTGATGACGCCCATCAGGCCGTAGGTGATGGCCAGGCCCAGGGCGACCAGCAGCAGGATGCTGGCCAGGCTGATGCCGGTGAAGAGCGCGCCCAGGCGTTCGCCCCTGGCGAGGGTGTCCTCGACGGCGCGCAGCGAGCGTTGCAGCGCGCGTTTGACCTCGGGATCCTGTTCGTCGGACAGGCGCTGGTTGAGCAGCAGCCGCGTCTCGGGGCTGTGCGATTCGCCGAGCAGCTTCGCGGCGGCGAGGCGCTTGGCGGCGTCGGGGCTCGCGGCGAGCGCGGCGGCGCGGGCGAGCTTCAGGGCGTCGAGGACGGTCGCGTCCTGTTCCTTGGCGATGGCGGTCTCCAGCAGCGCGACGCGGGCGTCGTCGCCGCCGGCTTCCATCAGCGCCTTGGCTGCGCCGAGGCGTTCGGCCTTGTCTGCGCTGGAGAGATGAAGCGCGGCCAGCGCGCCGTCGAGTTCGCCGCGCAGCCGGTTGTTGAGCATCACGTCCTCGAGCGAGGACTGGGCGTCCGGCGACAGCGTCACCGCCGCGCCGGTGACGGCGTCGACGACGCCGGCCTCGGTGGTGATCAGCACGCGCTGATCGGGACCGAGCTTCACGCGTTCATCGGACAGCGCCTGCAGCAGCATGGCCGTGCGAGCGTCCGGCGCCGCGACGAGCCTGCCGAGCGCGGCGATGCGGTCATCGGTCTCGCCCTGCGCCACGGACAGCGCCTGCGGCTGCGTCAACGCATGGGCCGCAGCGGAGAACACCAGGAGGACTGCTGTCAGCAGGCGCAGGAACAGGGACATCGATCGTTCCGGTTTGGTGGATTGCGAAGGCCGCTGGCCCTCACCCCCACCCTCTCCCGCAAGCGGGAGAGGGAGTCCGACTGGCTCACTGCTGACCCCCTCTCCCGCTTGCGGGAGAGGGTAGGGGTGAGGGGCGCGCGCAGCGCGCGGGGTCTGGGAAGTCATGCGGCGCCCTTCCTGTCCTCTCTCCCGCTTGCGGGAGAGCTGTTGGCGCGCGCGGCGCGCGGGGTCTGGGCAGTCAGGCAGCGCGGATTTACTTCTTCGCCGGCTCGTCGGGCTTGCCCTCGTTGCCCGCGATGTACGGGCTCCACGGCTTGGCCTTGACCGGCGCGGGCGTCTTCCACACCACGTTGAACTGCCCGTCCGCCCGGATCTCGCCGATGAACACCGACTTGTGCAGGTGGTGGTTCTTCTCGTCCATCTTGGACGTGATGCCCGACGGCGCGCTGAAGGTCTGGCCGGCCATCGCCGCGATCACCTTGTCGGTGTCGGTCGACTGGGCCTTCTCCACGGCCTGCTTCCACATGTTGATGCCGATGTAGGTGGCCTCCATCGGATCGTTGGTCAGCGGCTTGTCCTTGTGACCCGGCAGGTTCTTGGCCTTCGCATACGTCGACCACTTCTTGATGAACGCGTCGTTGGTCGGATTCTTGATCGACATGAAGTAGTTCCACGCCGCCAGATGGCCGACCAGCGGCTTGGTGTCGACGCCGCGCAGTTCCTCCTCGCCGACGGAGAACGCCACCACCGGCACGTCCTTGGCCTTCAGGCCGGCGTTGCCGAGTTCCTTGTAGAACGGCACGTTGGAGTCGCCGTTGATCGTCGAGACCACCGCCGTCTTGCCGCCGGCCGAGAACTTCTTGATGTCGGCGACGATGGTCTGGTAATCGCTGTGGCCGAAGGGGGTGTACTTCTCGTCGATGTCCGAGTCCTTCACGCCCTTGCTCTTCAGGTAGGCGCGCAGGATCTTGTTGGTCGTGCGGGGGTAGACGTAGTCGGTGCCCAGCAGCACCCAGCGCTTGGCGCCGCCGCCGTCCTTGCTCATCAGGTAGTCGACCGCGGGGATGGCCTGCTGGTTGGGCGCGGCGCCGGTGTAGAACACGTTCTTGCTGAGTTCCTCGCCCTCGTACTGCACCGGGTAGAAGAGCAGCCCGTTGAGCTCCTCGACCACCGGCAGCACCGACTTGCGCGACACCGAGGTCCAGCAGCCGAAGATCACCGCGACCTTGTCCTGGGTCAGCAGCTGGCGGGTCTTCTCGGCGAACAGCGGCCAGTTGGAGGCCGGGTCGACGATCACGGGCTCCAGCTTCTTGCCCAGCACGCCGCCCTTGGCGTTGATCTCGTCGATGGCCATCAGGACCGTGTCCTTGAGGACCGTCTCCGAGATCGCCATCGTGCCCGACAGGCTGTGCAGCACGCCGACCTTGATGGTGTCGGCGGCGAAGGCGGGCAGGGCGGCCAGGTTCAGGCCGGTCAGCGCGCCGGCGACGGCCAGGGTCTTGAGCGCGTGGCGGCGCTGGGGGCGATGGGATTTCGACGGATGCGAGGACATGGGGAGCTCCGGTGGATGAAGGAAGACGTCGACGGACTTCGCAGGACTTCGGGAAGTGAGCGGATGCTAGGAAGGAGGGGACGCGGGGGATATACGGCGGATGGCGTACATGCGGTGAGAATGGGTCATGCAGATCCAGACCCACAACGATCGCGTCTTCACCGTGCCGGGTTTCCTCTCCCCCGAGGAATGCACCGAGGTGATCGCGCTGGCGGAGCAGAGCGGCTTCGACGCCGCGACGGTCCGGCTCGAGGCGGGGCAGCAGTTGCTGGCCCACATCCGCAACAACGAGCGGACCCTGGTGGCCAGCGCCGCCTGGGTCGGCCGGTTGTGGGCGCGATTGCGGCAGCTGCCGCTGCCCGAGCTCGACGGCTCGCGCCCGGTGGGCCTGCCGCGGGAGCTGCGCTTCTACAAGTACTCGGCGGGCCAGCGGTTCCGGATGCACAAGGACGGGCCGTGGCGCGAGGACGGCCTGGTGAGCCGGCTGACCTTCCTGGTCTACCTGAACGAGGGCTTCGAGGGCGGCGAGACGGCCTTCCGCGACTTCGCCGTGCGGCCCCGGACCGGCGGCGCGCTGGTCTTCGTCCACGACACCTGGCATGAGGGCGCGCCCGTGACCTCGGGGACCAAGTACGTACTGCGCTCGGACGTGATGTACGCGCCGTCGGTCGATGTCACCGATTCGAGGTTCGATTCGAAGTTCGACTCCGGCTTCGATTCGCGGTTCGACTCGCGCTTCGATTCGACCTTCGGCGGCGGTGACCGCTCGTAACACCTCGACGACGTGTGCGTGCACCGCTGGCGCGGGCCTGTCGTTGATGCAACATGCCCCTCCTTCCCGGGACGAGGTCAACACCTCGGGGGATGAGGGCGGAAGAACAACGCCGAACAACAGGAAAGAACCAGGAGGACCCGCGATGACGAGGACTGCGATGACTGCGATGGCTGCGATGACTGGAATGACTGGAATGACGAGGACGGCCCCGAGGCCGGCGGGCGCGATCGCGCAGATGAGCCGGGCGCTGCTGGCGGCGCTGATGCTGCTGGTGGCGATGTTGACGGGCGCGTCGGCCTGGGCGGCGCGCGATGACGGCCAGTGGCAGGTCTTGAGCGCGCGCTACGGCACCGCGCAGCGCAACATGGACGTGACCGACCGGCTGCGCGACCTGGCGCGGCGTGACGACCGCGTGCGGGTGACCAACGAGCTGTTCGGCAACGATCCGGCCTACGGCCAGACGAAGACGCTGCGCATCTACGCGCGCAACCGCAACGGCGACAACCGCACCTTCGAGTTCCGCGAGGGCAGCGTCATCGACGGCAACGACTTCACCGGCTGGCGCGGCGGCGACTGGGGCCACGGCGGCGGCAACGGCAACTGGGAAGGCGGCGGCGGTCACGATGACGGCGCCTACGCGATCCTGGGCGCGCGGTACGGCATCCCCGAGGCCAGCATCGACGTCACCGGCCGCCTGCGCGAGCTGGCGCGCCGCGACGCCAAGGTGCGCGTGACCAACGACCTGTTCCGCGACGATCCGGCGGTGGGCCGCACGAAGACGCTGCGCATCTATGCGCGTGAGCGCAACGGCCAGGTGCGCACCTTCGACTACCGCGAGGGCGCCTGGATCGACGGCGGCCAGTTCACCGGCTGGGGCCGCGGCGACTGGGGCCAGGGCGGCTGGAACGGCGGCTGGGACGGCCGGCCCGGCAGCGGCAACCCGGGCGGCTACAACCCCGGCGGACAGGGCCCGTCGCAAGGGCAGCGCCTGAACATCGTGCGTGCCACCTACGGCAAGGGGATCCGCGTCCTCGACGTGACGGAGCGCCTGCGCGGCAACATCCGTGGCGGCGTGCTCGACGTCCGCGTCGACAATGACCTGATCGGCGCCGATCCCGCCAGCGGCGAGACCAAGACGCTGCGCGTGACCTTCACGGTGGGCCGCAGCGGGGAGCAGACCCGCGAAGTGCGCGAAGGCGACCGGATCCGGTTGCCCTGAATCCGGCAGGCCGCTCCGGCGGCCGCATGAATGCCCGGCGATCGAGCGCCGGATGACGAGGCCCCCGAGTGGGGCCTTCGTCGTTTCAGAACATCGTGGAGCGGTGCGCGCCGAAGCCGGCCATCGCGCCGTCGGACACGGCGAGCGTGACGCTGCCGGCCGCGCGGGCCGCGTCGCCGCAGGCGAAGACGTTCGGCACGCTGGTGTCCTGCATCGTTCCCACCTTGATGAAAGGCCCCATGGGCCCGTCCTCCATCGCGCAGCCGAGCTGCGCGGCGATGGTGCTCGACGGCGTCGTGCGGGGCTGGGTGAAGAGACCGTCCATCGTCAGCGTCCGGCCGTCACGCAGGACCACGTCGGCGAACCCGTCGATGCGGACGATCGGCGTCGGCTCGACACGTGTGCCGCGGCGGGCGAACTCATCGAGGTCCTCGGCGCTGGGCTCGTAGACACCGTTCAGGAACAGCGTCGGCACGCCCCAGTCCGGCAGCATCATCGCATGATGCTGCGCCAGCGGAGAGGCCGCAACGATGCCGATCCGGCCCTGGTCCAGCTCGTACCCGTGGCAGTACGGGCAATGGAAGACGCTGCGTCCCCAGCGCTCGGCCAGGCCGGGCACGGGCGGCAGTTCATCGCGGACGCCGGTGGCGAGGATCAGGCGTCCGGCGCTGACCGCGACATCGCCGACGCGGAATTCGAGCCTGCCGTCGGGCGCCACGCGGCCGTCGTCGGCGAGCCCGGACATCCACTGCACCGTCGGATAGAGCCGCAGCTGGCGGCGGGCTTCCTCGGCGATCGCGGCGGGCGCTCGCCCGTCCTGCGTCAGGAAGCCGTGCGCCTCACCGTCGTGGTCGTCGACGCACTGGTTGCGGCGTCGACCCGCGTCGACGACGAGCACCTGGCGTCGCGCCCGCGCCAGTTGAAGCGCGGCGGCCATGCCGGCGTAGCTGCCCCCGATGACGGCGAAATCAATCTTCATGGTGATGCTCCTCGAGTCGGTGAGGCGCGTGGCCGAGCTCGACCATGCGCTGGTGGAAGTCGCGGGACAGCGTGGCCAGCGTCACGGCGCCCAGCCGCTTCAGCAGGAGCGCCTCGGCTTCCTGCACGGCGGTGCCGAGCGCGTCGTTGACGGCGCGGGCGACGAGGCACTCCGGGTGCTCCTCGCGGAAGCCGAGGGACACCAGCGATGGACCGCCGAGCGCCTCGTGGACGTCGCGCAGGGTGATGCGCTCCAGCGGGCACGACAGCACCCAGCCGCCGCCGTGCCCCTTCGCGGAGGCGACGAAGCCGGCTTCGCGCAGGCCGCCCATCAGGCGGCGCAGCACGACCGGGTGGGTCTGCATCGCGGCGGCGAGCGACTCGGACGTGGAAGGGCCTTCCCCTCGGCCATGTGCAGCAGCACGTGGAGGACGTCGGACAGCTGGCTGTTGGATTTCATGCAACATTATGAGTTGCGAGACATTGTCAATGTTCGACGAGGGGATTTAGCGCCCGTGCGACATCGCATCTGGGAACTGTTCACGAGTAGTGCTAGGCTGAGGCAAATTGCCACAGGAGTTCCCATGTCTTCGAATTCTGTCCGCGTCAGCGCTGAGCTTTTCCAGTCCGCCCAGGAGCAGGGCGAGGAAATGATGCGGTCAGCGGCGCAGCAGGTGGAGCATTGGGCTCGGCTGGGAAGGGCCTTGGAAGAGGCCGGCCTGTCGACCGATGAAATGCTCGCGGTGCTGCGAGGCACGGCGAGCAGAGCCGCAAAGGCACCCAAGGCAAAGCGCTCGCTGGCTGTCGAGGTTGTCAGTGAAGAAGAACTCTGGGCACACAAGCGCGCAAAGCAGGCGAAGGACATCGCGAACGTGAACGCGGGCAAGGTGCCGGCGATGGCGATGGGCTGGTTCTCCTCCAAGCGCGTCAAGCAGGCTGAGATTCCCAACTCGCCCTACTGAGCATGACCACGTCGCCGAAGCTTCCCGCCGATGAAGTTCCTCTGACCGATGCGGCCATCGATCGGATCCTCTCGATCGCGGGGGACGGATTGATCCTTGTCGGCGGGCAAGCCTTGAACTTCTGGATGAAACGCTTCGGCATTTCGTCCAAAGGCGCTGTCGTTACCAATGACGCGGACTTCATCGGAAACATCCAGCAGGCAGCCGAGCTTGCCCACGGACTCAACGCTCGATTGATGAAGACACCGTCAACGGCTCGCTCCGCGCTTGTGGCGCAGATTCGAATGTCCGGTGCTGCGGGGAAGTTCGGCAACATCGACGTGCTGCACCAGCTGTATACGGTCAGCACACCGAAGAAGACGGTCGAGTTCACACGGCGTGTGATTGCAAACGCGATGCCGGTGCAACTGCATGAGGGCTTCACCATCCGGGTGATGGAACCCTTCGACCTGCTTGAGTCCCGGCTTCAGAACGCGGTCGGTTTCTCGGACATCGACAGGAAGGGGCCGCATGTGCTGACCCAGGCGCGGTGGGCCATTGATGTCGCGAAAGCGGCCCTGTTGCTGCACGCCTTCGGGAAAGGCGAGTTCCAGGCGAGGGTTGGGGTGAAGGTCCAGCAGATTCTTCGTCTGGCTCGAAGCGCACCCGGCCGGCGCGCTTGGCGCGAATTGGACATTGACGTGCTCGACGCGATCGACGCGGATCTGCTGCAGGCGATCGTGCCTGCTTGTGCACCGCAGCTGGACGGAGTACGGGTGATGCAGGATCAGCGGATGAAGCTGCGTGGCTAGGCAGGAACGTGATCCAGCACCGTCTGGTAGCTGGTGCCGGCCTCGCCGAGCCGGCGCTGCAGCGAGCGGGCGCTCATGTTGAGCTCGCGCGCGAGCGTGTCGATGGTGGGGCGGTCGCCGCGCATCCTCTTCATCAGCACCGTGCGGGCCCGCGCCTCGATGTCGGGCTCGCCCAGTGCGTCGAGTTGGGCGTCGAGCGCCGGCACGAGCACCGCGAGCAGATCCTCGTTGCGCGTGACGAAGGGGAGATCCAGCGCCTGTGCGTCGTAGACCAGCGCATCGCCGATGCAACCGGTGCGGACTTCGCAACCGAAATGCGCCGCGTAAGGCGCGGTGTCCGACGGCGTCCGCATCAGCTCCAGGCGGCGGGGGACGACCGTCCGGCCGGTGCCCACACGCGCCAGCGCGTGAGCCGAGGCGAAGGCCGCGTCGCTGATGATCGGCGGGCAGGACTCCTTGGCCAGGATCCAATGGAAGCTCAGGCGAGCGAGATCGCGTTCACCGTCGGCCTCGCCGCCGCCGCCGCCGCCGCCGCCGCCGCCGCCGCCGCCGCCGCCCGCGCGCTCGACGCGTACTTCCTCAGGACAGCACAGGCCCTTGTAGCGCGCGAGCCGGGCCAGCGCGTCGCCGAAGGTCGCCGAATGCAGCGCCGCCACCGACACCGCCTCCAGCTGCGACGGACCGACCTCACCGCCGATCTTCAATCCGATCAAGGGGTCGCCCGACAACTCGGCGACCGCGCGCCAGAAGGCGAAGAACTGCCGGGTGTCCAGACCCGTGCCCGGTCGCCGGTTGAATCCCGTCGGGATGCCAGCCCGTGCGGCGACGACGTCCACGTCGAGGCCGAGTGCCGCCAGCCGCGCCGAGACGGACGCCACCATCGGGATGTGGGTCGCTCTCATCGCATCTCCCTCATCGGATCTCTCTCATCGCGTCTCCCTCAACGCACCTCTTTCATCGCATCGCCATCCTGATCATGCGATCGAAGAGCCGGTCGGACAGGACGTAGCGCAGGAAGAGCATCGGGGCGGCGAGGAAGCCGCCGTGGTACCGGGCCTTCGGGCGTCTGGCCTTGAGCGCCTGGATCACCAGATCGCTGATCACCTTCGGCCCGGGGTTGTTGGTGATCTGCTTCTGCAGGTCGTTGAACTTGTTGGCGAGCCCCGCGTAGGCGCCGGTGCCGGAGTGCCGCAGCGCCTCCTCCGAAGCGATGCCGGCCCATTCCGAGGCCACGCCGCCCGGCTCGATGACGACCACGTCGATGCCGAACTGTGCCACCTCATTGCGCAGCGCGTCCGAGTAGCCTTCCAGCGCGAACTTCGAGGCGTGGTACCAGCCGCCCATCGGCGAGGCGAGCTTGCCGCCGATCGACGAGATGTTGATGATCTTCCCGCGGCCCTGCGCCCGCATGGCGGGCAGGCAGAGCTGGACCAGCCGCGCCGCGCCGAACAGGTTGGTCTCCATCTGCCGGCGGCCTTCGGCCAGGGGCACATCCTCGAGCGCGCCGTACTGGCCGTAGCCGGCGTTGTTGATGAGGACGTCGATGCGTCCCTGCTCCGCGAGGATCCGTTCGACGGCCGACGACATCGAGTCGTCGTCGGTCACGTCCATGGCCAGCGTCCTGCCGCCGGCCGCGCGGACCGCTTCAAGCCGGTCGAACCGGCGGGCGGTGGCGTAGACGAGGTAGCCCTCGGCGATCAGGCGCAAGGCGAAATCCTTGCCCATGCCGGAGGAGGCGCCGGTCACGAGGGCCACGGGTTGTTGTTGGGGACGCATGTCGAGGGACTGGAGGTTGATGTGCCGCCATGGTCCGCGAGCGGTGCCCCGCGCGCCAATCCGATTCCGCCAGCCTGTCATCCGATCGCGCCACCTGATCGCGCCATTGCTCTAAACGTGTCAGACCGCGTCAGAACCGCGCCGGACTGCCGGTGACCCGGCCCCGGTCCTCAGACCTCCCACTGCGGATGCATCTCCCTGACCCGCGTGAGCGCCATCGAGGCCGCTGCCGTGCGAGTCTCCACGCCGAGCTTGGCGTGGATGCGCTCCAGGTGCTTCTTCACCGTCGCAGGGCTGGCGCCGAGGATCTCGCCGATGTCACGGTTGATCTTGCCCTTCACGACCCAGTAGAGGACCTCGGCCTCGCGCGCCGTGAGGCTGAAGGCCAGCCCCAGCGAGCGGATCACCGCGACGTCCGAGACCTCGCGCATCACGATCAGCCAGTCGCCGCCAGCCGCCGCGCCGACCGCGGGACCTGCCCCGGGCCCGCCGCCGGGTGTCTCCTCGCCGATGCAGTGGTGCAGCCGGAAGCTCAGCCGACGCGCGCCGAGCTCGGCGCACAGCCGGGCAGGTTCCGGAGGCGGCATGCCGTCCGCGGGCGAGTGGCTCGCCATCTCGTCGAGCGTCTTGCGCAGCCAGGCCAGCACCGGCGCCGGCGTCTGTGGCGCGATCGTGCCGTAGTAGAGCTGCAGCAGCTCGCGCGCCAGCGGCGTCTGCCACAGCAGTCGGCCCGACGACGCACGCACCGCGATGCTCGCGTAGCCGAAGGCGTCCAGCGCCTGGCGCGTCTGCCGCGCCTGCCGCGCGCCCTGCAGGTGGACCTGCATCCGCGCCAGCACCGCGCGCGGGTCCAGCGGCTTGGTCACGTAGTCGACGCCGCCGGCCTGCAGCGCGGCGACCAGATGCTCCGTCTCCGTCAGCCCGGTCATGAAGATGATCGGGATGTGCGCGGTCGAGGGATCGGCCTTGAGCCGCCGCGCGACCTCGAAGCCGTCCATGCCCGGCATCATCGCGTCCAGCAGCACGATGTCGGGCCGGCCCTGCTGCACGCAGGCCAGCGCGGCCTCGCCGCTGGTCGCCGCCAGCACGATGTAGCCGTGCTCGTCGAGCGCGTCATGCAGCAGCGACAGGTTGTCCGGCACGTCGTCCACCATCAGGACACGATCGCCTTGCTGCTGGTCCAGCAGCGCGGCCACGGCGGAAGGGAGTGGAGAGTTCATCGCAGGTCGTCCAACATCTGTCGGGGTCAAGGCCACGCTCACCGTCATGGCCGCGGTCACGCGGGGTTCTCGCTGCGCGCCAGTCCGCGCAGCATCGCCTCGAACTGGAACTGCCGCGCCAATGCGCGCTGCGCTTCGCAGAAGGGCCGCCACGCGGCGTCGGCCGCTTCGATCCCGTCGAGCTGCTGCAGCACGCCGCGGTAGTAGCCGAGCTGCAGCGCCTCGCGCAAGCCGCTCAGCCGTTCGATCGGCGGCACGTTCACCGGCACGGCGGCCGGTTGGGGATCGGGTGTCGCGCGCTCGGGGCCGACGCGCCACGACAGCGACAGCTGCTCGGTCAGCCAGTCGAGCAGCAGCTCGTGCCGCACCGGCTTCAGGATGAAGTCGCGCGCGGCGATGCCGGCGTCGTTCTCCTGGCCACGCTCGAATGCATTCGCCGAGACCACCGCCACCGCCGGCGCGTTCACGCCGAGGTCGCCCAGCATCCGGCGCAGCCGCCGGATCGTTTCCCAGCCGTCGATGCCCGGCATCGCGAGGTCCATCAGCACCGCGTCCGGCACCCAGCCCGCCGCGACGAGGTCGAGCGCGTCATGGCCGCTCGAGGCATCGCGCACCGTGAAGCCGAGCGGCTCCAGCAACTCGATCAGCAGCTGGCGATCGTCCGACTCGTTGTCGACGATCAGCACCCGCGGCGACACGCCGTCCAGGCCGAGCCGCTCCTTCGCCGCGCGGCGCATGCGCGGCGTGTCCCAGATGCGGCCGTGCAGCTCCGGCAGGAACAGGCGGACCTTGAAGGTCGATCCGCGGCCGGGTTCGCTGATCGCCGACATCTCGCCACCCATCAACGCCGTGAGCATCTTGGAGATCGTCAATCCGAGTCCCGCGCCCGGCGCGCCACCGGCGCCGCTGGTGCCGCGCGCGAAAGGCTCGAAGATCCGCGCCAGCTCCGCCGCGTCCATGCCGGGACCGGTGTCGGCGATCTCCAGCGTCGCCATCTCGCGGCCGTGCCGCACGCGCAGCGTGACTTCGCCCTCGCCGGTGAACTTGATCGCGTTGCCCAGCAGGTTGATCAGGATCTGACGCAGCCGCTGTTCGTCCGCGCGCACCCATTCGGGCAGCGAGCCTTGCGGCTCGAAGCGGAAGCGCAGGCCCTTCGCCGCCGCCTGCGGCTCGAACATGTCGGCCAGCTCGCGCAGCAGCTCGTCGAAGCGCACCGGCGCCGGCTCCAGGCTCAGCCGGCCGGCCTCGATGCGCGCGATGTCCAGCGTGCCGTCGATCAGCTGCATCAGGTGCTCGCCGCCGCGCTTGATGACCTGCACCGCCTGACGCCGTTGCGGCGGCAGCGAGGCATCCGCCGCCATCAGCTGCGCGTAGCCGAGGATGCTGTTCAGCGGCGTGCGCAACTCGTGGCTGATGGTGCTGATGTAGCGGCTCTTGGCCTGGTTGGCGGCTTCCGCCGCGGCCTGCGCGCGCTCGGCCTGCAGCCGCGCGCCCTGCAGCGCCTCGTCGGTGCGGCGGTGCGAGGCGATCTCGCGCATCAGCGCCTGCGTCTGGCGCTTGGATTCCTCCTGCGCGACCACGCGGCTCTGATGCGCCAGCACCAGCCACCACGCGACGGTGCCCGCCACCAGCAGCAGCGCGAGGAAGGTCTTCAGCATGCCGGAGCGCAGGCTGACGCGCAGGGCCTCCTGGGCCGCCAGATCGAGCAGCGGCGGCAACTGCTGCAGCTGCTGGTGATAGAGCAGCCCGAACAGCGTCGCCAGCAGCGGCGTGATCACCCCCATCAGCAGCAGGTAGTGGCCGAGCCCGGTGTCGATGTAGCGCCAGCTGCGTTGCGGCAGCACCCGGCGCAGCGCGGCGGTCCATTGCGCGGCCAGGCTCGCCTGCGGCTTGCACAGGTCGCCGCAGCGCGCGTCCAGCGTGCAGCACAGCGAGCAGATCGGACCGCGGTAGGCGGGGCAGTGCGCCATGTCCGGGCCTTCGTAGTCGCGCTCGCAGATCACGCAGCGGCGCACGCCCTCCGTCTTCGCCGCGGCGATCTCCGCCGCCGGCCGCGCGAGGTAGTAACGCCCCTTCGTCGCCCAGGCGATCAGCGGCGCCGTGATCAGCGCGGTCACCATCGCGATCGCCGCCGACCACGCCTGCGCCAGCGTGCCCATCACGCCCAGGTGGGCCGCCACCGACAGCACCGAGGCCAGCGCCATCGCGCCGACGCCGACCGGATTGACGTCGTAGAGGTGGGCGCGCTTGAACTCGATCCCGGGCGGCGAGAGGCCGAGCGGCTTGTTGATCACCAGGTCCGCGACGACGGCCATGATCCAGGCGATGGCGATGTTGGCGTAGAGGCCGAGCACGTGTCCGAGCGCCTCGAACACGTTCATCGACATCAGCATGAAGGCGATCAGCGTGTTGAAGACCACCCACACGACGCGGCCCGGATGGCTGTGCGTCAGCCGGGAGAAGAAGTTGCTCCACGCCAGCGAGCCCGCATAGGCGTTGGTGACGTTGATCTTGAGCTGCGACACGACGACGAACAGCGCCGTCACCGCCACCGCCCAGCCGTATTGCGGGAACACGTACTCGTAGGCGGCCAGGTACATCTGGTTGGGATCGACGGCGCGCTCGGCGGGCACCGCATGGCTGACGGCCAGGTAGGCCAGCAGCGCGCCGCCCAGCATCTTCAGTACGCCCAGCACGATCCAGCCCGGTCCGCCGGCGAGCACGGCGGCCCACCAGCGCAGGCGGTTCTCCTTCGTCTGGCGGGGCATGAAGCGCAGGTAGTCGGCCTGCTCGCCCATCTGGGTGATCAGCGCCACGCCGACGGTCAGTGCCGCACCGAAGGCGTGCACGTCGAAGGCCGCGGTGCCCGACTGCGACCCAACCTGGGTCGTGATGCCGTCGAATGCACCAGGATGACGCCACCCCACCCACGCGAAGGGCAGCACCAGCAGCGCCAGCCACAGTGGCTGGGTCCAGAGCTGCAGCCGGCTGATCGCCGAGATGCCGTGGGTCACCAGCGGGATGACGACCACCGCGCAGATCAGGTAGCCCCACTGCGGCGGGATGTCGAGCGCCAGCTCCAGCGCGTAGGCCATCACCGCAGCTTCGAGCGCGAAGAAGATGAAGGTGAAGCTCGCGTAGATCAGCGAGGTCAAGGTCGAGCCGATGTAGCCGAAGCCCGCGCCGCGCGTGAGCAGGTCCATGTCGACACCGTGGCGGGCCGCGTAGACGCTGATCGGGAGGCCGGCCAGGAAGATGATCAGCCCGGTCGCCAGGATCGCCAGCGCCGCGTTGGTCCAGCCGTAGTGCAGCAGCAGCGTCGCGCCGACGGCTTCCAGGATCAGGAAGGACGCGGCCCCGAAGGCGGTGTTGGCCACGCGCCAGGTCGACCAGCGCCGGAAGCGCTGCGGCGTGTAGCGCAGCGCGTAGTCCTCCATCGTCTCCCGCGCCACCCAGGCGTTGTAGTCCCGCCGCAGCTTGATGATGTGCTGCGGGGCGTCTTGGGAGGGCAGGGGAGCGTCCATGGGCGGGGGCCGTCCAGGAAATGCATGAACCGTGCCCGCACCGGCATGGGGCTTGCTAGAGACAGGACCGGGACCAAGAATGGCGCATCGTCGCCACATCACCGCCGGCCATGGAACTCACGCCCCGCGAAAAAGACAAGCTGCTGATCTTCACCGCCGCGCTGCTCGCCGAGCGGCGCAAGGCGCGAGGGTTGAAGCTCAACTACCCGGAAGCCGTCGCCTTCCTCAGCGCCGCCGTCATGGAAGGCGCCCGTGACGGCAAGACCGTCGCCCAGATGATGAAGGAGGGGCGCGAGCTCCTCACCCGCGACGACGTCATGGACGGCGTGGCCGAGATGATCCCCGACATCCAGGTCGAGGCCACCTTCCCCGACGGCACCAAGCTCGTCACCGTCCACCAGCCGATCCCCTGATCGACGAGCCCCCGATCCATTGATTCCCCTGAGGACCGCGATGACCGCTCGACTCCTTCCCGCGTCCTTCGCCGACGCCGCCGTGACGGCCCTCCAGGCGCTCGCCCTGACCGTCGCCGCCGTGCTGCCCGTCTTCGTCTTCGCCCATACCGGCGAAGGCGTTCCGCACGACCACGGCACCCAGAGCGCCGTTGCCGTGTTCGGCGCCGGCTTCTCCCATCCGTTCACCGGGCTCGACCATCTGGCCGCGATGCTCGCCGTCGGCCTGTGGAGCGCGCTGACGCAGACCGGACGCCGCATGCTGGCGGCGCCGTTCGCCTTCGCCGGGCTGCTGCTGGCGGGCGCGCTGACCGGATTCGCGCTCGCGGACGAGGGCTTCCAGGTGCCAGGTGTTGAGCCCATGGTCGCCGCCTCGGTGCTCGTGCTGGGACTGGTCGCCGCCGCGCGCTGGCGGCTGGGCACGACGATGTCGGCCGCACTGGTCGGCGCCTTCGCGGTCTTCCACGGCCTGGCGCACGGCGCCGAGCTGCAAGGCGGCGCCGCGCTTGCCGGCATGGTCCTGGCGACCGCGCTGCTGCATGCGGGCGGTCTCGCCATCGGGATGAAGCTGCGTTCGTTGGCGCCGGTGTGGTCGCGCGCTGCAGGCGGCGCGATCGCGCTGCTCGGTCTGGGGCTGCTCGCCCGCGTGGTGGTCGCATGACGCCCGGCATGACGCCCGGCATGACGCCCGGCGAGTTGCTGGTCGACGATGGCGAGCTGATGCTCAACCCGGGCCGCCGCACGCTGACGCTGACCGTGGTCAACGGCGCGGACCGGCCCATCCAGGTCGGCTCCCACTACCACTTCGCCGAGACCAACGGCGCGCTGGTTTTCGACCGCGAAGCCGCGCGCGGCATGCGCCTGAACATCGCGTCCGGCACCGCCGTGCGCTTCGAGCCCGGCCAGCAACGCACCGTGGAGCTGGTCGACTACGCCGGCAGCCGCGAGGTCTGGGGCTTCCGCGGACTGATCCAGGGAGCGCTCTGATGGCCCGCATCGGCAAACGTGCCTACGCCGAGATGTTCGGCCCGACCGTCGGCGACCGTGTCCGGCTGGCCGACACCGATCTCGTCATCGAGGTCGAGCAGGACCTGACCCTGCGCGCCGGCGGCTACGGCGAGGAAGTGAAGTTCGGCGGCGGCAAGACCATCCGCGACGGGATGGCGCAGTCGCAGCGCACCCGCGCGCAGGGCGCCGTCGACACCGTGATGACGAACGCGCTGATCCTCGACCACTGGGGCATCGTGAAGGCCGACATCGGCCTGAAGGACCACCGCATCGTCGCGATCGGCAAGGCCGGCAATCCGGACACGCAGCCGGGCGTGGACATCGTCATCGGCCCCGGCACCGAGGTCATCGCCTGCGAGGGCGCGATCGTCACCGCCGGCGCGATCGACTCGCACATCCACTTCATCTGCCCGCAGCAGATCGAGGAGGCGCTCGCCAGCGGCGTGACGACGATGCTGGGCGGCGGCACCGGTCCGGCGACCGGCACCTTCGCCACCACCTGCACGCCGGGGCCGTGGCACATCGAGCGCATGCTGCAGGCCGCCGACGCGTTCCCGATGAACCTGGGCTTCCTGGGCAAGGGCAACGCGAGCCGGCCCGAAGGCCTCGTCGAACAGATCGAGGCTGGCGCGATCGGCCTGAAGCTGCACGAGGACTGGGGCACGACGCCCGCCGCGATCTCCAACTGCCTGGACGTGGCCGAGGTCACCGACACGCAGGTGGCGATCCACACCGACACGCTCAACGAGAGCGGCTTCGTCGAGGACACGGTGGCCGCCTTCAAGGGCCGCACCATCCACACCTTCCACACGGAGGGTGCCGGCGGCGGCCATGCGCCCGACATCCTGAAAGTCGTTGGCGAGGCCAACGTGCTGCCGAGCTCCACCAACCCGACGCGGCCCTACACGATCAACACGCTCGACGAGCACGTCGACATGCTGATGGTGTGCCACCACCTGGACCCCGCGATCGCGGAGGACCTGGCCTTCGCCGAGAGCCGCATCCGCAAGGAGACGATCGCGGCCGAGGACATCCTGCACGACCTCGGCGCGATCAGCATGTTCAGCTCGGACTCGCAGGCGATGGGCCGCGTGGGCGAGGTGGTGCTGCGCTGCTGGCAGACCGCGCACAAGATGAAGCAGCAGCGCGGCCAGCTGCCGGGCGACAGCGAGCGCCACGACAACGGCCGCGTGAAGCGCTACGTCGCCAAGCTGGCGATCAACCCGGCGATCGCGCACGGCGTGAGCCACGAGGTCGGCAGCATCGAGGTCGGCAAGTGGGCCGACCTGGTGATCTGGAAGCCGGCCTTCTTCGGCGTGAAGCCGTCGCTGATCCTCAAGGGCGGCGTGATCGCGATGGCCGCGATGGGTGATCCCAACGCGTCGATCCCGACGCCGCAACCGGTGCACTACCGGCCGATGTTCGGCAGCTTCGGCGGCTCGCTGGCGCGGGCGTCGCTGAGCTTCGTGTCGCAGGCGGCGATCACGGCGGGGGCGCCGCAGCGTTACGGCCTGGCCAAGACCGCGGTCGCGGTGAAGGGCATCCGCGGCGTGGGCAAGAAGGACATGGTCCACAATGACTATGCCCCGCGGATGGAGGTCGACCCCCAGACCTATGCGGTGCGCGCCGACGGCCTGTTGCTGCACTGCGAGCCTGCCTCGGTGCTTCCGATGGCGCAGCGCTACTTCCTGTTCTGAATGATCCAAGTCTCCAAACTGCTCGCCCAGGGCGCCGGCCTGGCGCCCGTCCTGCTCAAGCGCGCCGCCGCCGTGACGCTCGACTGGGACACGCGCCAGAAGAGCCGTTTCCAAGCCACGGACAGCCAGGGCCGCGAGCTCGGCGTCTTCCTGCCGCGCGGCACCACGGTGCGCGGCGGCGACGTGCTGGTGGCGGAAGACGGCTCGCTGGTGCGCGTCGTCGCGGCGCCGCAGGCGCTGCTCCGCATCACCGCCTGCACGGCGCACGGCTCGCCCTTCGATCTGGTGCGCGCGGCGTATCACCTCGGCAACCGCCACGTGCAGATCGAATTGAAGCCGGATCACCTCAAGATCGAGCCCGATCACGTGCTCGCCGACATGCTGCGCGCGATGCACCTGATCGTGAACGAGGTCGAGGAGACCTTCGAGCCCGAAGCCGGCGCCTACGCGGCCGGCGGCCACGGCCACGCGCATGACCACGGTCACTCGCACGGCGCCGGCCACGACCACGGTCACGGGCATTCGCACGACGAAGGCCACGCGCACGACCACAAGCCCGCCGGCAGGAAGACCATCGCGATCCAGGCCGCTCCGGCGCCCCATGTGCACGGTCCGGGCTGTGGTCACGACCACTGATCCCGTCGTCGATCCCGTTCCGCCGCTGCTGCGGCTGACGTGGCTCGCGTCGCCGGCCTTGCCGATCGGCGCGTTCTCGTATTCGGAGGTGCTGGAGGCGGCGGTCGAGCACGGTCTCGTGCACGACGACGTCAGCGCCGGCGCGTGGCTCAGCCAGCAGCTGTGGCTGCTCGCGCGCGGCGACCTCGCGGCGATCGCCCAGGGCATCGCGGCCTGGCGGTCCGGCGACGACCCCGCGCTGCGCGAGATCGTCCGCTGGATGCGCATGACGCGCGACGGCGCCGAGGCCCGCCTGCAGAGCGAGCAGATGGGCCAGTCGCTGCTGGTCTGGCTGCGCGGCCAGCCGATGGCCTCGCCCGCGCAGCTCGCGTTGCTCACGGCCTGCGCCGACGGGCAGCCGCTGCCCTACGCCTTCGTCATGTCGCTGGCGCTCGCCACGATCGATGTCCCCGTCGAACAGGCCCTGTTCTCGCAGGCCTTCGGCTGGGCGGAGAACCAGGTCCAGGCGGCGCTCAAGGCCGTGCCGCTGGGCCAGACCGCCGGCCAGCGCGTGCTGACGCGCCTCGCATCCGAGATCCCCGCCGCGGTGGCCGAGGCCATCGCCACGCCGCCCGCGCGGCGGCAGCTGTTCGCGCCGATGCTGTCGGTCCTCGCGGCGCGCCACGAAACCCAGTACTCCCGGTTGTTCCGATCATGAGCACGACTTCCACCACTGCCCTCCATCACGTCCCCGGTCGCACCAAGCGCCTGCCACCGTTGCGCGTCGGCATCGGCGGACCGGTCGGCTCCGGCAAGACGACGCTGCTGGAGATGCTCTGCAAGGCGATGCGCGAGAAGTGGGACCTGGTCGCGATCACCAACGACATCTACACGAAGGAAGACCAGCGCCTGCTGACCATCAGCGGAGCGCTGCCCGCGGAGCGCATCCTGGGCGTGGAGACCGGCGGCTGCCCGCACACGGCAATCCGGGAGGACGCGTCGATCAACCTCGAGGCGATCGACCGCATGCTGGCCCAGTTCCCCGAGGCGGACGTCGTGTTCATCGAGTCCGGCGGCGACAACCTCGCCGCAACCTTCAGTCCGGAGCTGAGCGACCTGACGATCTACGTGATCGACGTCGCCGCCGGCGAGAAGATCCCGCGCAAGGGCGGTCCCGGCATCACGAAGAGCGACCTGTTCGTGATCAACAAGACCGACCTCGCGCCGCACGTCGGCGCCAACCTCGACGTGATGGAAGCGGACACGAAACGCATGCGGCCGACCCGGCCTTTCGTGATGACCAACCTGAAGACCTTGAGCGGGCTGGACCAGGTGGTCGCGTTCATCGAGCAGAAGGGCATGCTGGGCACGGCCTGAGCCCGGCGCACGCCGGCGCGGGAAGAAAATGCCGCCGGTCGTGATCACGACCGGCGGCTGAAGGTGGCGGAGCGCGCCCGAACGCGCCCGGCGCGGCGGTGGTCGCCGCGCCGGTGGGGGAGAATCAAGCCACCTGCGGCGTCACCCCGCCGCCGTCCTTGCCCTTGGTGTCGTCGTCGTCATGACCACCCGCGGCCTTCGCGCCCTTGCGGTTGGACAGGATGAAGGCGATGAACTGCCACGCGATGAAGAACGCGATGATCGCCAGCAGCGTCGCGCTGATCGGGCGCTGCACGAAGACGTCGAAGTGGCCGCGGCTGATCAGCATCGCGCGACGGAAGTTCTCTTCCAGCATCGGGCCCAGGATGAAGCCCAGCATCAGCGGCGCGGGGTCCATGTCCAGCCGCATGAAGATGTAGCCGGCCAGGCCGAAGGCCGCGGTGACGAAGATGTCGTCGAGGTTGTTGTTGACGCTGAAGGTGCCGATGCAGCAGAAGAACAGGATCGACGGGAACAGCACGTTGTACGGGATCTTGAAGACCGACAGCCAGTAGCGCACCAGCGGCACGTTCAGCACGACCAGGAACACGTTGCCCACCCACATCGAGGCGACCAGGCCCCAGAAGATGTCCGGGTGTCCGCCGATCATGTTGGGACCCGGCTGGATGCCCTTGATGATGAACGCGGCCATCATCAGCGCCATCACCGGGTTCTCCGGGATGCCGATGGACATCAGCGGGATGAAGCTGGTGCGGGCGGCGGCCTCGTCGGCCGCGGCCTGGCCGGCCACGCCTTCGATGGCGCCGTCGCCGATCTCGTGGCGGTACTTGCTGACCTTCTTGTCCACGGCGTAGGCCGCGAACTGGGCGATCGTCGGGCCGCCGCCGGGCAGGATGCCCAGCACCGAGCCGATCACGCTGCCGCGCAGGGCGCTCGGGATGATGCGCTTGAACTCGGGCCAGGTCGGCATCAGGTGGATCTTGCCGTTGAAGGGCGTGCGCTCGTTCTTGGCGTCCAGGTTCTTGGAGATCTCCGCGATGCCGAAGCAGCCCAGCGCGATGCTCACCAGGCCCACGCCTTCCGCGAGGAAGGGCATGTCGAAGGTGTAGCGCTCCAGGCCGCTGTTGACGTCGGTGCCGATCTGGCCGAAGAGCACGCCGATCAGGCACATGGCCAGGCCGTTGAGCAGGCTGCCGGTGGTCACGAAGCTCACGCAGAGGAAGCCGAGCAGCATCAGCGAGCAGTAGTCGGCCGGGCCGAACAGGAAGGCCACTTCACCCAGCGTCGGTGCCAGGCAGGCCAGCACGACGATGGCGACGGTGCCGCCGATGAAGCTCGAGATGCCCGCGGTGAAGAGGGCGAGACCCGTCTTCCCCTTCAAGGTCATCTGGTACCCGTCGATGCAGGCCACGATGGAGCTCGCATGCGGGATCTTCATCGTGATGGCGCTGACGCTGTCGCCGTACTGCGCGCCGTAGTAGATGCCGGCGAGCATGATCAGCGCGCCGTTGACGGGGATGGAGTAGGTCAGCGGCAGCAGCACGCTGATGGTGGCCAGCGGGCCGAGGCCCGGCAGCAGGCCGACGAGGGTGCCGACGACGCAGCCGATCGCGCAGAACATCAGGTTCTGCCAGGTCAGCGCGTGCTCGAAGCCGAACGCGAGGTTGTGGAGGATGTCCATGGTCGGTGCCTTAGAGCAGCGGCAGGTTGAGGCCGAGGAACTTCTGGAAGGCGAAGGCGATGGCCAGCAGGCCGATCGAGATCACCACGTTGCGTTTCCAGGAGTAGTTGCTGCCGGCGGCGGTCGCGATGAAGACCATCACGACGATGCCGGCGGACATGTTGACGAAGCGCGAGGTCAGCGAGAACGCGCACAGCGCGGCCAGGATCAGGCCGATGTTCTTGACCTTGAACTCCAGGCCGGGGCCGCCGGCGACGACGCCGCGCACGATGGTGGCCACGGCCACCAGGCCCAGCAGGATGCTGATCATCAGCGGGAACATGCCGGCGCCGGCATGGTCCATGCGGCCGATGGGATAACGCAGCGCGCCCAGTCCGAAGAACAGGGCCACCGCGGCGAGGAACAGGCCTCGGGCGAGTGAACGATTGAGGGTCATGGCACACCGGGAGGTATCGAGATGTGCCCATGGTTCCGGCGCGGCTTCCGCGTGTCGTACGCATTTCTGCGCAGCGGGAGGCTGTCGAGCGCGTCTCGACAGCTTGCCGACAGCTTCAAGTTAAGAAGCTGTTTGACATACGTTGTATGGGTGTTTCGACGACGTCGAAACGTCGTTGATTCACGACGTCGTCACGTCCCACCCACCGCCAGCATCTGCTCGCGCAGCCAGCGTTGCGCGACGTGACCCTGGTTGCGTTCGTGCCAGACCATGGCGATGTCGAAACCCTCAATGGGCAACGGCGGGGCCAGGACTTGCAGACCGGCGGCGCGGCCCTTGACGAGGCGTTCCGGCACCAGCGCCACCAGGTCGGAACGGCTGACGATGTCCGGCACGAAGAGGAAGGACGCGGCGGAGAGCACGACCTGGCGCTTCAGGCCGAGGCCGGCCAGGGCCTGGTCGACCGGCGTGGAGAACGCGCCGCCCGCGGGGAGACGATGACCTGCTCCAGCCTGGCGAAGGCCTTCGCGCTCAGCTTGCCGATCGCCTTCCCGCCCGGCTTGCCTGCCAGCGCCGGATGACCGCGGCGGGCGATCAGCACATAGCGTTCGTGGAACAACGCGCGCATGCGCAGGCTCGGTGCGGCCTCGATCGGCTGCATCAGGCCGAGGTCGACATCGCCGCGCGCCATCTGCGCGGCGTGCTGGGCCGGGTCCATGTGACGCACGGCGATGCGGATGCCGGGCGCCTCGCGGCGCAGCCGCAGCACCAGCGGCTGCAGGACGCTGGCCTGCAGGTAGTCCGAGGCCGCGATCGTGACGGTGAGGTCGGCAGTGGCCGGGTCGAAGTTCAGGTGCGAGCTCGCGACGTTGCGCACCTGGTCCAGCGCCAGGCGCAGCGGCTCCAGCAGTGACAGGGCCTTCGCCGTCGGTGTCATGCCGCGCTGCGCGGGCAGCAGCAGCGGATCCTCGAAGACATCGCGCAGCCGCGCGAGCTGCGCGCTGACGGCGGGCTGGCTCAGGCTCAGGCGTGCGGCGGCGCGGGTCACGTTGCGCTCGTTCAGCAGCGCTTCGAGCGTCACGAGCAGGTTCAGGTCGAGGCGGCTGGTATCCATTGCATCGATAGTAGGACAGAGAAGTCGTGATTTCACGGATGGGGATCGGATCGTCAGACTGCGTTCATTCCCGAACCATTTCCACTTCCTGGAGCCTCACATGACCCGTTCCGCCGATACCGACTTCCCCGATGCCGACACCTCCGATCGCAAGACCGTGCTGATCGTCCACGCCCAACCGGAGCGGACCTCGCTGACGCGCACGCTGGTCGACGTCGCCGGGCAGACGCTGCGTGCCACCGGCCACGAGGTGCTGCAGTCCGACCTCTATGCGATGGGCTGGAAGGCCGTCTACGACGAGCAGGACTTTCCGGTCCGCACCGACGCCGACCGCCTGGACTTCGTGCGCGAGTCGGGCCACGCTTTCGAGCATGGGCATCAACCGGCCGACGTCGTCGAGGAGCAGCGCAAGCTGCTCGCTGCGGATCTGGTGATCCTGCAGTTCCCGCTGTGGTGGTTCGGCATGCCGGCGATCATGAAGGGCTGGATCGACCGCGTCTGGGCGCGCGGTCTGGCCTACGGGCGCAACGGGCAAGGCAACCGCGTGCGCTACGGCGAGGGCGGATTCGAAGGCCGGCGCGCGATGGTGTCGGTCACGACCGGTGGTCCGGCCGCCGATTACGGCCCGCGTGGCATCAACGGGCCGATCGATCAGCTGCTGTTCCCGATCACGCATGGCACCTTGTTCTATCCCGGCATGTCGGTGCTGAAGACGCACGCGGTGCACGGGGCGGGGCGGATGACGCCGGAAGCGGTCGAGGTCGCCGCCGCTGCGTGGCGCGAGCGGCTGGCTCATGTCTTCGACGAAGCGCCGGTGGCCTTCCGCGCGCAGAACGGCGGGGACTATCCCGATGGCCACGAGCTGGGCGACGAGGTCGCGCCGGGCGTCACCGGATTCGCGGCGCACGTGGCCGCTGGTCTCTGATCGCCCGTCAGTCGCGCAGCGAGGCCGAGGCGGCGATCGCGTGCAGCACGCGCAGCAGATGCGGCGGCACGGCCGGATCGTTGAAGCTCAGCGAGGTACCCGCGGCGAGCAGATAGAAGCCGAGGTTCTCCAATGCGATGACGCCGGCGGGCTCGCGTCGATCGCTGGCGCGGCCGGCGTCGATGACGGTCGCCGCGCCGCTGCCCACGACCTGCAGGCCGACATCCGGACGAACGAGCAGCGCGGTGTCCTCGTCGATGCCGACGCCGAGCCGTCTCGGATCGAGCGACACGAGCCGCAGCAGCCGAGCATGGCGCTTGCGCTGTGCGAAATGCTGATCAACGACGAGCGCGGGCATCAGCCCGAGCGCGCGGTGCAGCGGTTGCGGCGGACCGGCGAACTGCTCGTCGAGATCACCCACCGGCATGTGCGCGCCGAGTGCCGACGCTCCGGCGCTGGTGCCGGCGATGGCGAGTTCACCGGCGCGATGGCGTTCGCGGATGAGCGCATGCAACGGCGTGTCGACGATCACGTCGACCAGCCGCTCCTGATCGCCGCCGGTCATGAAGAGCAGATCAGCGGCGCGCATGGCGTCGAGCGTATCGGTGGCGCCGGCCGCGCCACGGTCACGTGGATCGAGCCAGCGCGGCTCGGCACCGAGTGCGCGGAAGGCGGGTTCGTACTGGGACCGGAGCAGGTCGGGCTCGCCGCTCGCGGTGCTGAGGACGACGACCTGCAGCGGCTGCAGCGGCGCGGTGGCAGAACGCCCGTCATGACACGCCGCGATCAGTTCGCGCAGCACCGTCCCCGGCGTCAGCCGGTCCTCGTTGCCGCCGATGAGGGCGAGCAGGGCAGGGACGTGGGGGGACGGACTGGAGGACATGGCGTTCAATGGGGCTCGGTCGGATACAGGGAGTGTTCGCGGTCCCACCACACGAAGTGGAAGTGCGCGTCGACGATGAATCCCCAGGCGCGACGTTTCTGGCCGCTGAGACGAAACCGGAAGACCGAGTCGAATTGATCAAGGTCAAGGCTCACCCAGCGTTGCTGGGCTTCTTCAATCAGATCACCCACTTCGTGCAGGTGATGCATCTTGTGGCCTGTCCCTGAGGCGAGCTTGTCGATCTCGCCCCACGTGAGCCCGGCGAGGTCGCGCATCGGCGGATGGATCGTCTCGTCCCACTCTTCCTCTGACCATGCGCGAGGTTCACCCCAGGACCAGCGGTCGTCCACGTCCGCGCGCGTGGTGCACCAGGTCATTCGGGCATGGAAGCGGCTGCCGTCCTCGCGCGTCTTTGGCGTGTGCGCAGCGGCAGTTGCCGCTCGGGCGAGATGTGGGGCCAGACGGGGGGCGGCGTTGGGGGCGGGCGCCATGGCATGACGCGGCGTGTCCGTTGCCGGAACCCGGGCGAGCATCGCCGGTTTGCCAGCCTCGAACCTGGCCTGGGCGACGGCCTTCCTGCGGGCGCGTTCCTCGCTTTTCTTGCCCATCGAGCCTTCAACCCGTCAAAGGGACGAGTAGTACTCGTGCATCGCACCCTGGCTGATCACCGTGGTCGAGGGGTCACCCACCGGCGTATCGCCGCGAGCCTTCTTCCACGGATCTTCCTGGTGCGTCAGGTTGCTGAGCCACTGGGCGGTCTTGTCGCCGTAGAACGCGAGCACCCGATCGATGTTGCCGCGTTCTTCCTGCGAGAGGCGCGCGCTGTCCGCCGTCGGGAACAGGGTCGCGTCGACCTTGAACATGCCGCGATGCTTCTGATAAAGGCTAGGCAGCACGGGGCCGTTCGCCCATGCCTGGAAGTCCTCGTCGAGCAGCGGCGCCTCTTCCCAGACCAGATTCCAAGCCTGTGCGTAGAACATCAGTTTCTGGAGCTTCATGGCCGAGACCTCGCCCGTGCGCTCGGTGATGTACTTGGCAACGTCGAATGTGGAGGCCATCAATGAGCTCCTCAACTGCAGGCTGAAAGGCGGGACGCGTTCGGAAATTGAGTGGCGGAAGCGGTGAGATTCGAACTCACGGACGGTTGCCCGTCGCTGGTTTTCAAGACCAGTGCCTTAAACCACTCGGCCACGCTTCCTTCAGTGCGGCCGATTGACACATCGAGCCACGTCTCCTGTCACAGGAGAAGCAGACATTCTAAGCGTGCCTGGAGAGGCCGCCATCGAGTGCGCCTCAATCCGCTCCCGGCTTCTTCGCCTGCACGCAGTCGACCTGGATGATCTCCAGCGCCTGGCCTTCCGCCACGCGGGCGGCCGTCAGCCGGCCGCCCCAGACGCAGCCGGTGTCCAGCGCCAGCAGGTCCGGCCGCTGCACCAGGCCCAGCGTCGACCAGTGCCCGAACGCGATCGGATGACCCGCCGTGCGCCGCTCCGGCACCTCGAACCAGGGCATGAAGCCTTCCGGCGCGGTCCCCAGGCCTTCCTTGGTCTTGAAGTCCAGCCGCCCCTTCGCGTTGCAGAAGCGGATCCGCGTCAGCACGTTGATGATGAAGCGCAGCCGTGGCACGCCCGTCAGGTCGTCCTTCCAGCGATCCGGCTCGTTGCCGTACATCTGTGGCAGGAACTCCGCCAGGTCCGGGCCGCGCAGCAGCGCGTGCACCTCGTCCGCCAGCGCCAGCGTCTGGTCCGCGTCCCACTGCGGCACCACGCCCGCGTGCACCATCAGCCAGCCCTGCGCCCGCATCGCCAGACGCTGCCCGCGCATCCACTCGAGCAGCGCCTCGCGGTCCGTCGCCTGCAGGATCGCGTCCAGCGTGTCCCCTTTGTGCGGGGCCCGCACGCCGGCCGCGGTCGCGAGCAGGTGCAGGTCGTGGTTGCCGAGCAGGCACTGCGCCGCGTCGCCCAGCGACTGCAGACGCCGCAGCGTCGTCAGGGAATCGGGGCCGCGGTTGACGAGGTCCCCCAGGAGGTAGAGCCGGTCGCGGGACGGGGAGAAATCGATCTTGTCCAGGAGTCGCGCCAGCGCGTCGCAGCAGCCTTGGAGATCGCCGATGAGGTAATGCATAGCGGGATTTTGCGGTGCCGATGTCACACAGGCTCTGCTAACCTTGCCGACCTTGTGTTTTGGGCGCGACTCGGGGTTAGTACCCGGTCCGCGCTGTCAATGGATACCGCCCTAGTTCTCTTCCTGATCCTGCTCAACGGTTTGTTCGCCATGTCGGAGATGGCCCTCACGGCGTCCCGCAAGGCACGCTTGCAAGTGATGGTGGAAAGCGGGGAAGGCGGCGCGCAGGCCGCCATGGACCTGCACGAGAACCCCACGAAGTTCCTTTCCACGGTCCAGATCGGCATCACCTCCATCGGCGTGCTCAACGGCATCGTCGGCGAGGCCGCCTTCTCCGGCCCGCTGGCCGACGTGCTGCGCGCCAGCACGCCGCTGAGCGCCCGCGCCGCCGACATCACCGCCACCGGCCTGGTCGTGCTGGTGCTGACCTTCGTCACCATCATCTTCGGCGAGCTGGTCCCCAAGCGCCTGGGCCAGATGTACCCGGAGAACGTCGCGCGCCTGGTCGCGCCGCCGATGGAGATCATGTCGCTGGTGACGCGGCCCTTCGTCAAGCTGCTGAGCTTCTGCACCGAGTTCACGCTCAAGCTGCTCGGCATGGGCGGCCGCGCCAACCGCGCCGTGACGGAAGAGGAGATCGCCGCCAGCCTCGAGGAAGGCCTGGACGCCGGTGTCATCGAGGAACACGAGCACCAGATGGTGCGCAACGTGTTCCGCCTGGACGAACGCCAGATCGGCTCGATGATGATCCCGCGCGCCGAGATCGCGTGGCTGGACATCAGCGACCGCCCGGATCAGATGCTGCAGATCCTGCGCGCGCACGGCTACAGCCGCTACCCGGTCTGCCGCGGCGGACTGCATGACGTGGTCGGCACGGTCAGCGCGCAGAACCTGCTGGCGCGCTCGCTGGCCGGTGAATCGCTGGACCTGTCGACCGGCCTGGAACCGCCGGTGTTCGTGCCCGAGACGCTGTCCGGCATGGAACTGCTCGCGCACATGCGCGGCGCGGAAACGCCGCTCGTGTTCGTCGTCGACGAATACGGCGAAGTGCAAGGCGTCGTCGCGATGCGCGACGTCCTGGAGGCCATCGCGGGCGAGTTCAACTCGTCCGATGGCGAAGACGCCTGGGCGGTCCAGCGCGAGGACGGGAGCTGGCTGATGGACGGCCTGATCCCCGTCACCGAGCTGAAGGACCGCCTGGATCTGAAGGAACTGCCCGAGGAGGACCGTGGGCGCTACAACACCCTGGCCGGCATGGTGATGCTGCTGCTGGGGCGCTTGCCGCGCACGGCCGACGTGGCGGAGTGGGACGCGTGGAGATTCGAGGTGGTCGACCTCGACGGCAAGCGTGTGGACAAGGTGCTGGTCTCGCGACTGGCGGACGATGGAGTGAATCAATGAGCAACCCCCCGATGTATGAGAACCTGGTCCCGGTGGACCGGGTGCAGCACAAGAACACACGCATGAAGGTCGGCGCTCCGGTGCTGGACCGCGTGACGCAGCTGAACTCGCTGTTCGTCGCCGTGGCCGAGTTCGCCGACGCGAGCCTCGAGTACCCGGTGGTGTTCGTGCGCGTCGGCCAGGCTGTCGACGGCCAGCGTCCGGCGGTCGCCCCGCTGGCGGTGTTCGGCCTGCGCCAGGGCAGCAACCTGTTCATCAAGGACGGCCAGTGGACCGGCCGCTACGTGCCGGCCTACATCCGCCGCTGGCCGTTCGCGATGGCCCGCATCGAGGAGAGCACCTCCGACATGGCGCTGTGCCTGGACATGGGCTCCGGCGCGTTCTCCGAGACCGACGGCGAGCCGCTGTTCAAGGCGGACGGCGAAGCCACCGAACTGCTGCTCAACGCCAAGCAGTTCTGCGAGGACTTCGAGCGCGAAGCCGAGCGCACCCGCCAGGCCTGCGAACTGCTGCAGGACCTGGACCTGCTGCAGGACATGCGATTTGAGGCGCAGCTGCCCAGCGGCGAGAAGCTGGACGTGGACGGCTTCCTGACCATCAATGAGAAGGCGCTGGCCGAGCTGCCCGACGCGAAGATCGTCGAGCTGCACCGCAACGGCCTGCTGGAGGTCATCACGATGCATCGCCTGTCGCTGCGTCTGATGAGCCGCCTGGCGCAGATGTACGTGCCGGCGAACTGAGCGGCGCGACCCTCGCCCGAACGGCCCTCGACGACCCATCGACAAGGCGCCGGACGGGCGATCACCGGCTGAGACAAACCCCAAGCGGGTTTGCTTGAGTACGGCGTACACGGGAGCCTCGATAGCATCGGAAGTCCTTAAAGGACGTTGGATGCTGTTCGAGGCTTTTTTGTCGTCCACCGCGATGGAATCGGTGTTCTCGCCGACCGCGGTGGTCCAGTCGATGATGGATGTGGAGGCCGCGCTCGCCCGCGCGGCGGCCCGCGTGGGCCTGATCCCGTCACCGGCCGCGCAGGCCATCGCGAGCCTGTGCCGCGCCGAGCTCTACGACGTGCCGGCCCTGATCGCCGCCGCGCCGCACAGCGGCAACCTGGCGCTGCCGGTCGTGCAGCGTCTGCGCGAGACGGTCGCGCTGTTCGATCCTGCCGCCGCGGTCTACGTGCATCGCGGCGCGTCCGCCCAGGACCTCGTCGACACCGCGATGGTGCTGCGCACGCGCGAGGCGCTGCGCCTGATCGACGACGACCTGCAGCAGCTCTGCGGGCAGCTGCTGGATCTGGCCGAGCGTCACGTCGCGGTGCCGATGCTGGGCCGCACGATGATGCAGCCGGCGCAGGTGATCAGCCTGCGCTTCAAGCTGATGAACTGGCTGATGCCGCTGCTGCGCAGCGCCGAACGCTTGCGCGAGCAGGGCGAGGCGTCGCTGCTGCTGCAGCTCGGCGGCGCGGTCGGCACGCTGGACGCGATGGGCGATCGCGCGGACGAGATGCTGACCGCCGTGGCCGCCGAACTCTCGCTTCCGCGACCCGACATGTGCTGGCACACGCAGCGCGACCGCTGGCTGCGGCTGGGGCTGGAGGTCGGCCTGCTCTGCGGCAACCTCGGCAAGCTGGCGCAGGACTTCGCGCTGATGGCCCAGGCTGAGGTGGACGAGCTCCACGAGCCGCCGGGCGAAGGCTATGGCGCCTGCCTGTCGATGCCGCACAAGAAGAATCCGGTCGCGGCGTTGCAGGCGATGGCGGCGGTGCAGCGCGCGCCGCAGCGCGTGGCCGGGCTGATGGGCTGCATGACGCCGGAGCATGAACGCGGGCTCGGTCAGCACCAGGCCGAATTGGCGGAATGGAGCGGACTCATGGGCGGCGCTCACGCGGCGGTGCAGGCGCTCAACCGTGCGCTGGCCGAACCCGTTATCCGTGCCGACCGGATGCGCGCGCACGTCCTCGAGCGCCAGGGCTTGGTGGCCAGCGAACGCCTCGAACATCTGCTGATGCCGCGCCTGGGTCGCCAGCGCACCGGCGCGATGATCCGCGACTTGATCCATCGCGTCCGCCAAGGCGAAGGATCGTTGGAGCAGTTGCTGCGCACGGCGCTCGAGGTCGGCGATCTGCCGTCGATGGCGATTTCGGACAGTGAACTTTCCGCCATGTTCGACCTGGAGGCCATCGCGGCCCAGGCCGATGGCCGTGTCGACGCCTTGATGGCCGAGGCGCGTCAGCGCCTCGACGCGCTGGCCGCCCGGCCCTGCGCGTGAGCCGGTTCGTGACCTGTTTCACGAGCCACGGCTGGACGCAACGCGATACGAACTTCCTGGTCGCTCAGCGTTCAAATCGCCGGGGAAGCGACAAATATCCCCAGATGTCGTACGGCTTTCCGCAAAAAGTGGAGTGGCGTGTCCCATGAATTCGTTATTTGAACGAAACGCATCTGGTTACACCTGCAACAAATGAGAGGCCGGGAGGGACGGTGACGCAGGACGGGGCAGTCGATGAATACGTGCGAGGGCGAAGCCAAACCCTGCTTCCCGATGTCATGCCCGGGATGTAACCGAATTCCCTCGAATGCGGGGTTTCGGCCTGGCAAGGGATTGACCCCCGTAAGAACCCGGGACAGACCCGTAAGACGAGGGTCGCATTTGTTAACTATCGTAGCGGCCTGCAGTAATTACTTTGAGTGGGCCATAGACTCGCCCTTGATAACCAAGCAGTCTGGAGTTGGGAATGAGCGACGAATCTCGCATGTCGAACATTGAATTGGAAGCGCCCGCAAGCCCCTTGCAGGCGCTGCAGTCCATTGGTTCGGGGATGTCGTTTGTCCGCTCTGATTCCGTGGAGCTCGTTTCCCGCGATACGGAGTTCGGCCGCATCGAGATCCGTGCGCTCATGGAAGGCACGGGTCATGCGCTGCTGGAGCGCCGGTACGCGTCACGGGGTTACCGGCTGAGCCGTTCCGCCGACGTGACCTTGGGGGCCTACTGGGAAGGCCGTCTGGTGGCCACGCTCGGGCTGCGCCGCGACGGCGGCAACCTCGCCGCGGACCAGAGCTTCCCCGGCGAGATGTCCGGCATGCGTCAGCAGGGCTGGCAGCTGTGCGAATTCACGCGGCTGGCCGCCGACCCGGAAGGCCCGTCCAAGCTGGTGCTGGCCAGCCTGTTCCATCTGGCCTACCTGCATGCCGCCCATCATTGGGGCGCGGAGTTCCTGGTGATCGAGGTCAATCCGCGTCATACCGCGTTCTACCGCCGGATGCTGGATTTCCAACCGCATGGCGAACAGCGCATGCACCGCAGCGTCGGCGCCCCGGCGGTGTTGATGAGCCTGTCGCTGAACTATGTCGAGGGCAAGGTCCGCAAGCATGGCGGCACCTTGAACGACGACCAGAACCGCTCCCGCACGCTGTATCCGTATGCCTTCTCCCCGAAGGATGAGCCCTCGCTGCTGAGCAAGCTCGCGGACGTGTACGGCTACGACGCCTGAACGGGCGTCGCGCCTGAACGCAGGCGCCTCCCGATCCCGGCGGGACCGCCTCCCGACGGTTTCCCTTGTTCAAGCTTCCAGCCAATGCAGGCTGAACCAGCGCTGCTCGTCCGTCCAATGCTGTGACGGCTTGAAGCCGGCTTCCCGCGCGAGCGCCTGGAAGCTCTCCACGCTGTATTTGTACGAGTTCTCCGTGTGCAGGCTCTCGCCGGGCGCCAGCGTGTAGCGCCGGCCCTGCAGCTGCAGGTGCTGCTCGCCGCGCGGCAGCAGGTGCATCTCGATGCGGTGCTGGCGTGGGTCGTAGAACGCGTAATGGTCGAAACCGGCCGGGTCGCATTCCAGCTTCAGCTCGCGCTGCGCATGGCGCAGCAGGTTGAGGTTGAAGCGCGCGGTCACGCCTTGCGCGTCGTTGTAGGCCGCGTGCAGCCGGGCCGGGTCCTTGATCAGATCCACGCCGATCAGCAGCGCGCCGCCGTCGAGTTCCTCGCGCAGCAGGCGCAGGAAGTCGAGCGCCTCGTCCGGGTTGAAGTTGCCGATGCTGGAGCCCGGGAAGAAGCCGACCCGCCGTCCGTCCGCCGGGGCATCGGGCAGCACATGCATGCGGGTGAAGTCCGCCACCACCGGGAGGATGCGCAGCGCGGGATGCTCGCGTTGCAGCGCTTCGCAGGCGGCCAGCAGGTGCGGGCCGGAGATGTCCACGGGAACGAAGCTGTGCAGGCCCTCGGTGCGTTCCAGCAGCAGGCGCACCTTCACGAGCGCGCCGGCGCCGTACTCGATCAGCTGCGCGCCGGGGCCCATGCGGGCGGCGAAGTCGCCGGCGTACCGGCGCAGCAGCGTGAGCTCGGTGCGGGTCGGGTAGTACTCGGGCAGCTCGCAGATCTGTTCGAAGAGGGCGGAGCCCTGGGCGTCGTAGAAGTACTTGGGCGAGATCGCGTGCTCGGGGCCGGCGAGCGCCGCGTGAAGGTCCTCGGCGAAACTGCTCATGCGTGGGTCTCCGTGCGCGGGCGCGCATCGCGGGCCAGTCTCAGCCCGGTGAACTGCCAGCGGGCGGCCGGCGGGAAGAAGTTGCGGTAGGTCCGGCGCGTGTGGCCGGGCGGCGTCGCGAGGCTGCCGCCGCGCAGCACCAACTGGCCGACCATGAACTTGCCGTTGTATTCGGAGGCCGCGCCGTCGAGCGGGCGGAACCCGGGATACGGGTGATAGGCCGAGCGGGTCCACTGCCAGGCTTGATCGTCGAGTTGCGCCATGCCGGGCAAGGCCGAGGCGGCTTCCCATTCCGGCTCGCTGGGCAGGCGCGCGCCGGCCCATTCGGCGTAGGCCGCGGCTTCGTAGAAACTGAGCTGCATCACCGGCGCCGCCGGATCCATCGGACGCAGGCCGTGCAGGCCGAACACCGACCAGCGCGACCCCGCGCCGGCCGCGTCGCCGTCGTTGTTGCCATCGCTGCTGTCGACCCAGTACAGCGGCGCCTTCCAGCCCTGCTGCTGCACCGTGGCCCAGCCATCGGACAGCCACCAGCGCGGCTCGCGATAGCCGCCGTCGTCGATGAAGCGCTGGAAATCGCCGCAGGTCACGAGGCGGCTCGCGATCTCGAAGGGCTCCAGCCAGACACGATGGCGCGGGCCTTCGTTGTCGAAGGCAAAACCTGTCTCCGGGCCGCCTCCCGCGCGCACGTCACGACCGATCTCGACGAGACCGCCGTCGTGCGGCAGCCAGTCGCTCGTGCCACCCGCGATCGGGGCGGGCGGGGCATCGATCAGCGCCGGCCGCCACGGATGGCAGGAGAGCAGATGCAGCGCATCCGTCAGCAGCAGCTCCTGATGCTGCTGCTCGTGATGCAGGCCGAGCTCCAGCGTCGGGGCGATGTCCTCCCACACCGCGTCGCTGCAGCGCGCGATCAGCTGCTGGATGTGCGTGTCCACATGGCGGCGGTAGGCGCGCACCTCGTCCAGCGAGGGACGCGTCAGCAGGCCGCGCTGCGGGCGCGGATGGCGTGGGCCGAGGCCTTCGTAATACGAGTTGAAGAGGAAGTGGAAGGACTCGTCGAGCGGCCGGTAGTCCGGCAGGTGCGGACGCAGCAGCAGCGCCTCGAAGAACCAGCTCGTGTGGGCCTGGTGCCACTTGGCCGGGCTCGCGTCCGGCATCGACTGCGCGGCCTGGTCCTCGGCGGACAGCGGCTCCGCCAGCGTCAGCGTATGGCGCCGGACCGCTTCGAAACGGCGCGCGAGATCGCGCCGCGACAGCGGCAGATCGTGATCCGACATGCAAGCAACTCCTGCGGTCCCGGGGAGGAAGGACCGGACGACAACGGTAGCCGATTTGCCTTGTCCACGCCCGGCGCGGGCCGCTTGGCGGACGCGGGCGGGACGGCTCAACTGCCACCCGATGTCAGGTAGGGCAAGTCGGGTACCCGCCGCGCGCCACGGGCCACCGCGTGTCGCCGCGGCGGCGATTCATCGGCGCGTCACGCCGCGCGGGCAGGCTCACGGCGACCCGGCTCACGCCACTGCCCATGCCCATGATGCCGCCCTCGATGTCTCCGTCGCTGCCACCGCTGCCGTCGTTGCAGCCCACGACTGCCGCGCCCGCCCTGCCGTCGGGAGCCGGGCCCGCGACCCCGCCGTCCCTGCTTTCCGCGGTGGCGACGGCGATGCCGCTGTACGGCGGCATCGACGGGGACGGACTGCCTTTGTCCTGGCTGCAGGACCACGTGCTCGCCGAGCGTCTGCTGGAGGCGCTGTGGAGCGCGCGCCAGCCCGCGACCCCGGCGCAGTTCTTCGTGTGGAGCCAGAGCCGCCTGCAGCCCTTGCTGCCGCACCGGCTGATGGTCTGCGTCGGCGACCAGCCGCCCTCACCGCGGCTGGCGGCGCAGCTCTTCCACCTGAAGCCCATCGGCGACGGGCTGCACACGCAGCTCGAGTCGGCCGACCACGGCCTGTGGCTGCACCTGATCCGGCGCTGGGGCGACGGTCGGCGGCCGCTGCACATCGACCTGACGCGGGAGTCCGAGCTGGCGCTGTTCCAGCCGCTGCTGGAAGCAGGACTGCGCGAACTGGCGCTGCACGGCGTCGCCGCCGACGGGGAGCGGCCGCAGAGCCTGTTCCTCTTCGCGGGCGAGGGCTGGCAGGACGACCATCTGCGCCGGCTGGAACTGCTGACGCCGGCGCTGCACGCGGCCTGGCGGCGCGCGCGGCTGCAGCCGCGGGGTCAGGCCTTGCCGCGACGCGCGGGATCGCTGGTGACGCCGCGCGAGCAGCAGATCGTCGAGGGTCTGCGCGCGGGCCTGAGCAACGAGGGGATCGCGATCCAGCTGGGCATCAGCATGTTCACGGTCAAGAACCACGTGCGCAAGATCCTGCGCAAGCTGGGCGCGAACAACCGCGCGCAGGCGGTCGCGATCGCGATGTCGCGCCGGGAACTCAGCGAGCCGGAGTCGCCCGCGGCGTGAAGAGGCGCAGCACCAGCGCATGCACGGCGACGCCGATGACGGCGCCGATCATGTCGGCGAGCACGTCCTGTGCGTCCGCGTCGCGACCGGGGATCTGCGACTGGACCAGTTCGATCGCCACGCCGTAGGCCAGCAGCATCGCCAGCACGATCCAGCGGCGGCGCGGACCGGCGGCCAGGCACTGCATGCCGATGAAGGCCAGCGTGCCGAAGGCGGTGAAGTGGTTCGCCTTGTCCCAGCCGAGGTCGGCCGCGGGCGGCGGATGGGGCGAGAACGCCAGCCAGCTCGCGCCGGCCACCACCGCCAGGAAGAGGAAGCGCCAGGCGTTGCGCCAGCGCGGGTCATGCAGGACTTCAGACATGCGGGTCAGTGTGCCACGCACGTGTGAAGCGAACGTGAGGCGACGCGCCGAGTGCGCCGTCGCCACCGCCGCCGTTCACTCCAGATGTTCGTGATGGTGGCTCGCGCCGCGCTTCCAGTAGGCCGAGGCACGGATCGCATGACGGTCGTGGCCCTTCTCGTCGACGAGGATGCGGCGCACGGCGGCCATGGCCGCGGCCTCGCCGGCGCACCAGGCGTAGCCCTCGCCGGACGGTAGGTCCAACGCGCGGGTGGCGGCCAGCAGCGCGTCGTCGCCGTCGACCCAGCGCAGGTCGAGTCCGGCCGGCGTGCCGAAGTCGCGGCGGTCGCTCTCCGGCACGTTCAGCAGCGCGATGACGCGTGTGCCGGCGGGCAGTTCCTCGAGGCGGCGCGCGACGGCGGGCAGGGCGGTCTCGTCGCCGATCAGCAGGTGCCAGGCGAAGTCCGTCGGGATGATGAAGGAGCCGCGCGGTCCGCCGACGGTCAGCGTGTCGCCCGGTCGTGCCTGCGCGGCCCAGGCCGCTGCGGGACCGTCGCCGTGCTGGGCGAATTCGATGACCAGCTTGCGCGCCGCATTGTCGAAGCGGCGCGGTGTGTAGTCGCGCATGACGGGGGCGCCGTCGGCCTCGGGTTCGAAGATCAGCTTCACGTGGTCGTCGAAGGAGGCGCTGATGAAGTCGACGAGCGAGTCGCCGGTCAGCGTCACGCGGCGGAAGTTCGGCGTGACGTCGTCGACGCCGGTCACGGTCAGTTCGCGGCGCTTGAGTTCGTGACGCACGCGCTGGACGCGGCTCGCGGCGGGCTCGGGGGCGGAGGGGTTGGGGAGGTTCGGGGTGTTCAGGGTGTCGGGCTTCATTGCCGGTGGTCTCTGTTTCGTTGACAATGTCATCCATCTTGCGACGGAACGATTGACAATGTCAACTAACACCACTGGCCGGAGGGGCAAGGACGACGACGTGCTGGAGCTGGTGCATTCGGTGATGCATCGCTACCGCTCGCTGCAGTACCGCTTCCTGCGTGACGGCCCGCAGGACATCACGCACATGGAAGGCAAGGTGCTGTTCTTCTTCGAGCGGCATCCGCAGGCCACGCAGAGCGATCTCGCGTCACACAGCGGGCGGGACAAGGCGCAGCTGGCGCGGCTCATCAAGACCTTGCGCGACAAGGGCCTGCTGGACGCGAAGACCGACGAGGTCGATCGCCGGCAGGTGCGGCTGAGCGTCAGCGAGGCCGGCATGACGGTGCAGCGTGAACTCAAGCGCCAGGCGAAGCAGGTGTCGGTGCAGGCGCTGGCCGGGTTGAGCACGGACGAGCAGGCGCAGCTCGCGGCGCTGCTGAAGCGCGTGCAGGCGAATCTGGGCGAGGAGTGAATCGGGCGCGGCGTTGTCTCTGAGCGACGCAGGCGCGGAAATTGTCGACGTCGAAAATCTGCGCTATAGTCGCAGACTCTGTTGTTCGCGACAGCGCCGATGTAGCTCAGTTGGTAGAGCAGCGCATTCGTAATGCGAAGGTCGGGAGTTCGACTCTCTTCATCGGCACCAATCTGGAAAGCCGCTTGGAAAATCCGCAGGATTCCCAAGCGGCTTTTTCCTTTTCCGGTGAGACGCTGATCGTCCCGGTCGCAGACGATTCTCGCAGCCTTTGATCGGGGACGGGCGTCCTCACTCTTGATGATGGTCGTGGTCCTCGACCCTTCCTAGCATTTGCGGTCGCGCAGTTCGCGCGTCGCAAACAGGGAGAGAGCCATGAAACGAGCATTGAGCATCGCGCTGTTGAGCGCGGTCGCAGCCATGTCGGCGCACGGCGCCGCCGTGGTGAACGGCGACTTCGAAGGCGGGAGCCTCAGCGGCTGGTACGCCTCCGGATCCAACGTCAACGGATCCTCGACCGCCATCGTCAACGCCGGCAACGGCTATCCGGCGCTGGCCGGCAACAACTCGGCGCTGATCGTGGCGATGTCGTTGCAGGGGCTGGGGCCGAACGTGACCTGCGCTTCGGACATCTGGAATGTCCACTGTCCGCTGCCCGTGCAGTTCACTCCTTCGGGCGCGGGCGCGCCGACCTTCTTCTCACAGGACGTGGCCGGACGTTTCCTGCGCGGCGGCTTCATCGCCCAGGACGTCAATGTGGCGGTGGGCGACACGCTGGACTGGGTCTCTCAACGACTGGGAGAGGTAGCCGTCGGCGGCGTGGGTCCCGGCGTTGTCGACAACGCCTTTTTCGTGGCCTACAACGGCAGCACGCTAGCGGCAGTCGATCTGCGCGGCAACGTCTCGTCCTACACCTTCGCGCAGGGCGGCCTGTGGTCGATCTTCATCGGCGTGCAACAGACCGAGGATCCGAACGGCTGGAGCGCGTTGAAGGTCGATTCGATCGCGTTCCGCGCGGCCGAGGTGCCGGAGCCGGATTCGCTCGCGCTGGCCTTCGCCGCGGGAGGCGCGCTGTTCTGGCAGCGACGCCGGCAGCGTTCGACGCGCTGAGCGGCGCCCGTCCGGCGCTCGTCCGGCCATCACCTCGATGATCACCGGGCGCGTCGCGCCACCGTTGCGCGCCGACGGTGGCAACATGGCGCGCCATGAGCCCACACGACCAAGACCATGATGATCAGCCCGGCCTCGCGCCGGTGACGCTCACGCTCGCCGCCCTCGAGGCCGAGCCGCTGCCCGGCACGTTCAAGGGACTGCCTGCGGTCGCTGAAGGCGTGCCGCTGGGCGGGCTTGGCGCGTTGGGGCTGTCGCTGCTGGCTGGCGACCTGCCGCTGCCCGCGGCAATCCTGAAAGACTCCGCGCTGACGCACAACGCGCGCTGGATGCGTGAGTTCACCGCGCGTGCCGGCGTGAGCCTCGCGCCGCACGGGAAGACGACGATGTCCCCGCAGCTGTTCCAGCGCCAGTTCGACGAAGGCGCCTGGGGCATGACGGCGGCGACCGCGGCGCATGTGCGCACCTACCGGCGCTTCGGCGTGCCGCGTGTGCTGCTCGCGAATCAGCTGATCGGCAAGGCGGACCTGGAGCTCGTGTTCCGCGAGCTGGAAGCCTCCCCGGATTTCGAGTTCTATCTGCTGGTCGACTCCGCCGCAGGCCTGGATCTGCTGCGCCGCGCGGCCGAGGAGCGTGGACTGAAACGGCCGCTTCAAGTGCTGCTCGAAGTCGGTACGCCGGGCGGGCGCACCGGCGTCCGGACGATGGCGGAAGGGGCCACGCTGGGTCGCCTCATCCGCGATGCCGCGCCGACGATCGTGCTGCGCGGCGTGGAGGCGTTCGAGGGCGTCTACAGCGGCGACGACACGGCGCGCGTGGAACTCGGCGCGCTGACGATGATCGAGACGGTGGCGGAGCTGACGCGACTGGGCTGCGCCGAAGGCTGGTTCGCCGCGGACGAGGTGCTGCTGACGGCGGGCGGCTCGGCGTTCTTCGACATGGCGGCGAAGACGCTGGCCTCGGTCGAAGCGGCCGGCACCGGTCACGCGCTGCGCGTGGTGCTGCGCAGCGGCTGCTACCTCAGCCACGACAGCCTGCAGTACGAACGCATGCAGGGCCGCATGCGGCAACGCGCCGGCGCGCTGTGGGGCGAAGGTCCCGGCCTGCGCAACGCGATCGAGGTCTGGGCCTACGTGCAGTCGGTGCCTGAACCCGGCCGCGCGATCTGCACGGCCGGCCGTCGCGATCTCAGCTACGACGCCTGCCTGCCGCAACCGCTGTGGTGGTACCGGCCGAGCCTGCATGACGCGCCGCGGGCGACGCCGGCCCACTGGGCGGTCACCAAGCTGAACGACCAGCATGCGTATGTCGATGCCGGGGGAGAGGGCGGCAGCGGCACGGACGGCGGCGCGCTGCTGCTGCAGGTCGGCGACCTGATCGCCTTCGGCGTCGGCCACCCCTGCACGACCTTCGACAAGTGGCCGCTGCTCTACACGGTCGACGACAGCTACCGCGTCATCGGCGGCGTGCGGACCTTCTTCTGAATCGACGGCGAGAATCCGCGCCATGCATGACATCATCTGCCCGCACTGCGGCAAGGCTTTCAAGATCGACGAGGCGGGTTACGCCGACATCCTCAAGCAGGTCCGCGACACCGACTTCGAGAAGCAGCTCCACGAACGCCTCGCGCTGGCCGAGCAGGACAAGCGCAATGCCGTCGAGCTCGCGCAGGCGAAGACCGCCGGCGAGCTGCAGAAGGCCGCCGCGCTCAAGGACGGCGAGATCCAGGAACTGAAGGCGCGGCTCGATGCCGGCGAGGTGCAGCGCAAGCTGGCCGTGGCCGAGGCGCTCGGTGCGCTGGAGAAGGAGGCGCAGCAGGCCGCCGCGGCGAAGGACGCCGAGATCCAGCGCCTGAAAGCGAAGCTCGATGCGGTCGGCGTGACGCAGCAGCTGGCGATGTCGCAGGCCGTCGGCGCGGTGGAGAAGGAACGCGACCAGCTCCGCAGCGGGCTCGAGCGCGCCGAACTCGAGAAGCAGCTCTCCGAGAAGTCGCTCAAGGACAAGTACGAGACGCAGATCAAGGACCGCGACGATGCCATCGAGCGTCTGCGCGACATGAAGGCGCGGCTGTCGACCAAGATGGTCGGCGAGACCCTCGAGCTGCATTGCGAAACCGAGTTCAATCGCATCCGCGCCACCGCGTTCCCGCGCGCCTACTTCGAGAAGGACAACGACGCGCGCAGCGGCAGCAAGGGCGACTACATCTTCCGCGACGCCGACGAGTCCGGCACCGAGATCGTCTCGATCATGTTCGAGATGAAGAACGAGAACGACCGCACCGCCACGAAGAACCGCAACGAGGACTTCCTCAAGGAGCTCGACAAGGACCGCGTCGAGAAGGGCTGCGAGTACGCGGTGCTGGTCTCGCTGCTGGAGCCCGAAAGCGAGCTCTACAACACCGGCATCGTCGACGTGTTCCACCGCTATCCGAAGATGTACGTCGTGCGGCCGCAGTTCTTCCTGCCCATCATCACGCTGCTGCGCAACGCGGCGATGAACTCGCTCAAGTACAAATCGGAGCTCGCGCTGGTCAAGGCGCAGAACATCGACATCACCCACTTCGAGACGCAGCTCGAGAGCTTCAAGTCGGCGTTCGGCAAGAACTACGAACTGGCGTCGCGGCGCTTCCAGACCGCGATCGACGAGATCGACAAGTCCATCGACCACCTGCAGAAGACCAAGGAAGCGTTGCTCGGCACCGATCGCAACCTGCGCCTGGCCAACGACAAGGCCCAGGACGTGACGATCAAGAAGCTGACCAAGGGCAATCCCACGATGGCCGGCAAGTTCGCCGAGCTCAAGGGCAACGACCATGCCGCAGCCGACAAGCCCGCGGCGGACAAGCCTGCAGCCGACGACCGCGGCAACGACGACGACGGCCAGTTGTTCTGAGACCGCCGGAAAGCACGAAGGCCGCTCATCGAGCGGCCTTCGTTGATGGATGCGCTGGATCCGGCGCGTGCCGGATCGCGGCGTCAGGTCACCTCGGAGGGATCACTTGGCCTTGTCGGCTTCCAGGTGGTACTGCGTCACCCGCTCGACCTCGTTCTTCGAGCCCAGCACGACCGAGACGCGCTCGTGCAGCTTGCCCGGCTGCAGGTCCATGATGCGCTGGCGGCCGTTGGTCGCCGCGCCGCCGGCCTGTTCGACCAGGAAGGCCATCGGGTTGGCCTCGTACATCAGGCGCAGCTTGCCGGCCTTGTTCGGCTCGCGCTTGTCCCACGGGTACAGGAACACGCCGCCGCGCGTGAGGATGCGGTGCACGTCCGCGACCATGGACGCGATCCAGCGCATGTTGAAGTCCTTGCCGCGCGGACCGGTCGTGCCGGCCAGGCACTCGTCGATGTAGCGCTTCACCGGCTCGTCCCAGTGCCGCATGTTGGACATGTTGATCGCGAACTCCTTGGTGTCCGCGGGGATCTTCACGTCGTCCGCGGTCAGCACCCACGAGCCCTGCTCGCGGTCCAGCGTGAACATCGCCACGCCGTCGCCCACCGTCAGCACCAGCGTCGTCTGCGGTCCGTAGACGCAGTAGCCCGCCGCCGCCTGCGCGGTGCCGGGCTGGTGGAAGTCTTCCTCGCTGACGCCCTTGCTGCCTTCGACCTTCTTCAGCACCGAGAAGATGGTCCCGATCGACACGTTCACGTCGATGTTGCTCGAGCCGTCCAGCGGATCGAACATCAGCAGGTACTCGCCCTGCGGGAAACGGTTAGGCACCAGGTGGATGCTCTCCATCTCCTCCGAGGCCATCGCGGCCAGGTGGCCGCCCCACTCGTTGGCTTCGATCAGCACCTCGTTGGCGATGATGTCCAGCTTCTTCTGGACCTCGCCCTGCACGTTCTCGGACCCGGCCGTGCCCAGCACGTCACCCAGCGCGCCCTTGTTGACGCTGATGGCGATGCGCTTGCAGGCCCGCGCGACCACCTCGATCAGCAGCCGCAGCTGCTGGGGGATGTGGCCGTGCAGACGCTGCTGCTCGACGAGGTATTGGGTCAGGCTGACGCGTTGACTCATGAAACGACTCCGATGGTTGCAAATCTCGTGCGCCGCGGAACGGCCCGGCGCGCGGACCGCTCCGGGTGCGGAATCAGGGCTGCGGCGCGCCCGCGGTCGTCGCGTTGACCGCGGGGGCCGACGTGTCCGACGCCAACGCGCGCTGGATGATCTCCCGCACGTCGTTGGACAGGTCCGGCTTGGCGGCCACGCGGGCGATGGCTTCGCGGGCGGCGCTGCGGTACGGCTGGGCCAGCGCGGTCCAGCGGTCCATCACGCGCGCCAGGCGGCCGGCGACCTGCGGGTTGATCGCGTCCAGCGCCAGCACCTGCTCGGCCCAGAAGACGTAGCCCGCCGCGTCGGCGCGGTGGAAGGCGGCCGGGTTGAACATCGCCAGCGAGAAGATCAGGCTGCGCGCGCGGTTCGGGTTCTTCAGCGTGAAGTCGGCGTGCTTCATCAGCTGCTTGACCTTGGCGAAGGTCTTGCCGTCGCGCTCGGCCGCGCGGCCTTGCAGCGCGAACCACTTGTCGATGACCAGCGCCTCGCCCTTGAACTGGGCGTGGAAGCGCGCCAGCGCGCTGTCGGCCAGCTCCGCGTGCGCGTTCACGAGCGCGGACAGCGCGCCCATGCGGTCGGTCATGTTGGTCGCGTCCTTGAAACGCTGGTACGCGCGGCCCGGCCACACGCCGTCGCCGCCGCGGGTCGCGTTCAGGACCAGCATCGCCAGCGACAGGTTCACCAGCGCGCGCTTGCCGCTCTGCACCGGGTCCGGGTTGTAGCCGGTGGTGACCTGATGCGCGTCGAAGGCCCAGGCCCAGTCGGCCTGCAGCGCCGAGGCCAGCTGGGTCTGCGCCGCTTCGACGGCGGCGTGGATGGCCTGCGGGTCGACGACGTCGAGCTGCTCGGCGATGTAGGCCTCGTCGGGCAGTTGCAGCGCCAGCGCCTTGAAGGCGGGATCCAGCTCGGCATGACGCAGCACCGCGCGCATCGCGTCGAGGTAGGCGGCGTCCAGCACCAGCGGCTGACCCGAGCGCACGGCGCCCAGGATACGGTTCAGCGCCAGGCGCTGGCTGGCTTCCCAGCGGTTGAAGGCGTCGCTGTCGTGCTTCAGCAGCACCAGCAGTTCGGCGTCGCCCAGGCCGTCGTCCAGCACCACCGGCGCGGAGAAACCGCGCAGCAGCGACGGCACCGGCTCGGACGGCACGTTGACGAAGACGAAGGACTGCTCGGCCTGGTCCAGCACCAGCACGCGCTCGGTGTCGGTGGCGCCGGCGGCGCCGTCTTCGCCTTGCTGCATCAGCGGCAGCGACTGGCCGTCGCGCGACAGCAGGCCCAGCGACACGGGGATCACCTGCGGCAGCTTGGCGGCCTGGCCCTGCGCGGCCGCGCTCGATTGCGTCAGCGTCAGCGTCCAGGTCTGCGCGGCGGCGTCGTACACGCCGCGGGCCTGCAGGCGCGGCGTGCCGGCTTGCGCGTACCAGCGCTTGAACGCGTCCAGGCGCGTCGTCAGCGGCGAGCCCGGATTCGCGTCCGCGATCGCCTGCGCGAAGTCGTCGCAGGTCACGGCCTGGCCGTCATGGCGCTCGAAGTACAGCGCCATGCCCTTGGCGAAACCGTCCCGGCCGACCAGCGTCTGGTACATCCGGACGACTTCCGCGCCCTTCTCGTAGACGGTGGCGGTGTAGAAGTTGTTGATCTCGACGTACTCGTCGGGACGGACCGAGTGGGCCATCGCGCCGGCGTCTTCCGGGAACTGGCGGGCGCGCAGCGCGCGCACGTCCTCGATGCGGCAGACCGCGCGCGCGCTCGGCGTGGCGGCCATGTCCTGGCTGAACTCCTGGTCGCGGAAGACGGTCAGGCCTTCCTTGAGCGACAGCTGGAACCAGTCGCGGCAGGTGACGCGGTTGCCGGTCCAGTTGTGGAAATACTCGTGCGCGACGATGGACTCGATGCGGGCGAAGTCCGCGTCGGTCGCGGTGGCGGGGGAGGCCAGCAGCGCCGAGGTGTTGAAGATGTTCAACCCCTTGTTCTCCATCGCGCCCATGTTGAAGTCGGACACGCCGACGACCATGAAGCGCTCCAGATCCAGCGGCAGGTTGAAGCGCGCCTCGTCCCACACGACGGACGCGATCAGCGAGTTCATCGCGTGTTCGGTCTTCTCCAGGTCGCCCTGGCGGACGTAGACCTGCAGCAGGTGGTCCTTGCCGCCGCGGGTGCGGATGCGCTGCTCGCGCGCGACCAGGTCGCCGGCGACCATCGCGAAGAGGTAGCTGGGCTTGGGGAAGGGGTCGTGCCACTTGGCCAGGTGGCGGCCGTTGTCCAGCGAGGCCGACTCGACCAGGTTGCCGTTGGACAGCAGCACCGGGAATCTGGCCTTGTCGGCGCGCATCGTCACCGTGTAGACCGCCATCACGTCGGGGCGGTCCAGGAAGTAGGTGATGCGGCGGAAGCCTTCGGCCTCGCACTGCGTGAAGAAGCTGCCGCCGGAGGTGTACAGGCCCGACAGCGTCGTGTTCTTCTCGGGGCAGCAGGTGTTGCGGATCTCGAGCGTGAAGTCCGCGTCGGGCACGTTGTCGATGATCAGCTCATGGCCTTCCTGGCGGAAGGACACGCTCTCGCCGTCGATCAGCACGCGCAGCAGGTTCAGCTCCTCGCCATGCAGGCGCAGGGGGCCGTGAGGCACCGCGGCGTTGCGTTCCAGGCGCATCTTGCTGGCGACCAGCGTCTTCACCGGATCGAGGTCGAAGCTCAGGTCGACGGTGCGGATCCAGAAGATCGGCGCGACGTAATCGGCGCGGCGGATCAGGGTGGCAGTGCCTTCACGCATGGCGGACTTCCTTGTAGGAATGAAGAAGCCCCGGGCCGGGGATCGAGCACCGGGGCATTTGTCTCTTGTTTTGCTTACACGCCCTGCTTCAGGGACGCGGTGATGAATGCGTCGAGATCACCGTCCAGCACCTTCTGGGTGTTGGAGATCTCGACGTTGGTGCGCAGGTCCTTGATGCGGCTCTGGTCCAGCACGTACGAGCGGATCTGGTGACCCCAGCCCACGTCGGTCTTGCTGTCCTCGAGCTTCTGCTGCTCGGCCATGCGCTTCTTCATCTCATGGTCGTACAGGCGCGAACGCAGGCGCTTCCAGGCGACGTCGCGGTTGCTGTGCTGGCTGCGGCCGTCCTGGCACTGGACGACGATGCCGGTCGGGATGTGGGTCAGGCGCACCGCCGAGTCGGTCTTGTTGATGTGCTGACCGCCCGCGCCGGACGCGCGGTAGGTGTCGGTGCGGACGTCCGACGGGTTGATGTCGATCTCGATCGAATCGTCCACTTCCGGATACACGAACAGCGAGGCGAAGCTGGTGTGGCGGCCGCCCGAGGAGTCGAACGGGCTCTTGCGCACCAGGCGGTGCACGCCGGACTCGGAGCGCAGCAGGCCGAAGGCGTACTCGCCTTCCACCTTGATGGTGGCGCTCTTGATGCCGGCGATCTCGTCGTCGGTCTGCTCTTCGACGTCGGCCTTGAAGCCCTTGCGCTCGCAATACTTCAGGTACTGGCGCAGCAGCATGCCGGCCCAGTCGCAGGCCTCGGTGCCGCCGGCGCCGGCCTGGATGTCGATGAAGCAGTTCAGCGGATCGGCCGGGTTGTTGAACATCCGGCGGAACTCGAGTTCCTCGACCTTCTCGGCCAGCTTGGCGGACTCGGCCTCGATGGTCTGGATGCCGGCGATGTCGTTGTCGTCCTTCGACATCTCGTACAGCTCGAGGTTGTCGGAGAGGTTGGACGTCAGATGATTGAGGGTCTCGACGACCTGTTCCAGCGAACGCTTTTCCTTGCCGAGCTCCTGGGCCCGCTTGGGGTCGTTCCAGACGTTGGGGTTCTCCAGGGCGGCGTTGACTTCATTCAACCGCAGTGCTTTGCGGTCGTAGTCAAAGGTACCCCCTTAGCGCGTCGGTACGCGCTTGCAGATCGGTCAGCGTGTTGCCGATCGCATTGATGTGTTCGATGTCCATGATTCGTTCGAAGCGTTCGAAGGGTGGAGCCCCGACAAGGGGCCCGAAGCCGGGTATTTTCTCATGCTGAGGCGAAGGGGCTCCCTAAGATGACGGGATGCGTCCGAAACCACCTGTCCCCGATGCGGGTTACCGCTCCGGAAGTCCCGGAGCCGCCCCCGCCGGCACCCCCTCCGGCATGTTCCGCGCCCGGCGCCGCTGGGTGCGCCGCGGGAACTGGCGCCTGACGCTGATGCTGCTCGTCGTGTGGGCGCTGGTGACCTTCGGGGTCGCGTACTTCGCCCGGGCGCTCAGCTTCGACTTCTTCGGCTGGCCGTTCAGCTTCTGGGTGGGATCGCAGGGGGCGTTGATCGTCTACGTGGCGATCGTGGTCATCTATGCGGCCGTCATGAACCGCCGGGAGGCGGAGGCGGGGGTGCAAGACCCGGCACCGTATTTCGACGAGCTGGAGTCGAAGCGCCCGGAGAAGGAGCGCTCCGGGCCGATCACGGGGTTCTGAAGACCGCCCACCTGCCCGGTCTGGTGCGTTGGCCGCCGAGGTATGGGGCCCCCGCGGCAAGCGCGGAAACCCCACACCTCACCGTCCCCGACCACTGCCGTCCTTCCACGGATTTGCTACCGAGGACTTCGGGGGGCGCCTCGTGCGGGGGCTCGGTTCGAGGCGGCGGAAGCCGGGGTGGGGTCGACGATTTGTGGAGCCTGCGAGACGTATGAGGAGACCCCACCCCGGCTTCCGCCGACGGCGGGGTCAAAGGCTCAGAACGGCGACGCGTCCTGCTTCGCGGCGGCGAGTTGCGCCTGCAGTTCCGCGACTTGCGCGCGCAGCTTGATGTTCTCGTCCTGCAACGCGCCGACCTGGGCACGCAGCAGGGCGACGGCCGGATCGGCTTCGAGCTCACCGTCCTCGTTCGTCGGCACGTCCAGCAGGGCGACCGCCACTTCGGAGACCGCATCGCCCGCGGCCTTCTTGCCGACCTTGGACTCGCGCACGCGCTTGGCGGCCTGGCGCAGTTCTTTCTTGCCGCCGGCGGCGGCGGCGGCCTGCTCCTCGGCCGGCAGGTCGGAGATGACGGCGGCGGCGCTGATCGAGACCTCGCCCGACCGCACGGCGGCGACGAGCTCGGGCGCGGCGGCCTTCTGGATCTTCTCGATCTGCGTCACGGTCGCGCTGCTGATGCGCGCGGCGCGCGCGATGGCTTCGCGGCTCTTCAGCGGCGGGGCGTCGGGCACGGGCGTTGCGGTCGCGTCGGCGGCCGGCGCCTCAGGCGCCGGGTCGTTGAGCACGGCCAGCCGGCGCGCTTCCATGATCTCCTTCTTGCGCAGGGCGAGCACGCCGCGCTGGAAGTCGGACACGCTGCGGCGCCCCAGGTGCTGGTCGATCATCCACAGGTGGACGTCTTCCATCGACTTGAAGCGGGTGTTCTGGACCGTCTGGAAGGGGATGCCGTGCTTGGTGCAGATGCCGTGGCGGTTGTGGCCGTCGACGAGGATGTCCCCCCAGAGCACCAGCGCGTCGCGGCAGCCCTCGGCGAGGATGCTGCGCTCGAGCGCGGCATGTTCGTCCTCGGTCAGGGGATCGATGTAGGCCTTGAGTTCTTCGGTGACGATGATGTTCATGGGGACGGGCAGCGGGACGGCGGGGAGGCGGAGCCGGCAGGGCGGGCCCTGTCGGCGCGATGGTCGGAATGCTGTGGAATGTGCGACTGTCGCGCGGGTCGCACGGGCGACGGACGACGCCGGAAAAGGGCGGCATTCTGCCTGCCTCGCGGCGCTACCCTGTCGCTCTCCGAGCACGAGCGTCGGAAATCCCACGGAACCCACCCCCAAGATGAGCGCCCCCCGATGAGCGAAGTGATCCAGGACCCCGTCGATCCTCTGTCCAGCGGCTGGGACTACCTGTCCCCTCACCGGCTGGCCGTGAGCCCCCAACCGGCGGACATCGACGGCCTGAATCACACCAACAACGCGGTCTACGTGAAGTGGTGCGAGCAGGTGGCGTGGTCGCACTCGGTGGCACTGGGGCTGGACCTGGAGGACTACCGCCGGCTGGACCGCGCGATGGCGATCCGCCACGGCGGCTACGACTACCTGCTGCCGTCCTTCGAGGGCGAGGCACTGGTGCTGGGCACCTGGCTGACCTCCGGCGACGGCAAGCTCGCGATGGAACGCCGCTTCCAGCTGCGCCGCGCGAGCGACGGCCAGACGCTGATGCGCGGTCGCTGGGACCTGGTCTGCATCGACATCAGCGGCGGCCGTCCGAAACGGATGCCGCCGGAGTTCGTCGCGGCGTATCAGGCGGCGGTGGTGGCCGGTCCGTCATCGGACGGCGTCTGAGCCGCCGACGATCGGCAGCAGGAGGGCGCTGGCCTTCGCGCCGCCCCGGTGGATCTGCTGCGTGGCCGGCCGGTAGTCCTGCGGCGCGGCGTTGAAGATGTTGTCGACGTAGGTCTGCGGGTTGCGGTCGTACACCGGGAAGAGGCTGGACTGCACCTGCACCATGATCCGGTGGCCGGGCAGGAACACGTGGTTGACGTTCGGGAGGGCGAAGCGGTAGTGCTCCGCCTGGCCCGGCGTCAGCGGCGCCGGCGTCGCGAAGCCGTGGACATAACGCCCGCGGAAGATCTCGATGCCGATGGGCAGTTCATAACCGGCCATCGTCGGTTTGGCGCCCTGGTCCGCGCCTTCCGGCGCCTCGTCCGGATAGACGTCGATCAGCTTCACGACCCAGTCGCTGTCGGTGCCGGACGTCGCCGCGAAGAGGCTGACCTCCGGCGCGCCCATGATCTGGACGGACTGGCGCAGCGGGGCGGTGCGGTAGGACAGGACGTCGGGGCGATCCGAGACGAAGCGCTGGTCCTGCACGAGCCAGGTCCGCCATTGCGTGGTCGATGCATTGAGGTGCACCGGCCGTGCGACGAAGGGGATGGGGCGGGCAGGATCCGAGACGTAGTCGTCGTGACCCTGGCGCTCGGGCCGATCGAAGCTCGCGGTGAACTGCCCGTCGAGGAACAGCGGCGTCAGCTGGCCCACCGGCCAACGCTCCGAGACCTGCCACCGATGGATGCCCGTGGCGTAGCTCAGCACGGGCGGCGTCCGCGGGCCGTCGACGCCCTTGAGATGCCGGTCGAGGAAGGATTTCATCGTCTCCGTCCGGAACTGCAGCGCCGTGTCGCCGGCGAAGGTCAACGGGCCGAGGTCGTGGCCGTAGTGGTTGACGCCCGAGTGACGCCATGGGCCGATGACGAGCGACACCATGTCGTGGCGGACATCCTTCGGTGCGAGCGCGCGGTAGACCGCGGTGGCACCGTAGCTGTCCTCCTGGTCCCACTGTCCGACCACCAGCATGGTCGGCACGGTCAGCGGCCGCTGCGCCAGCCAGCGGTCCACGGCCTGTGACGACCAGAACGCCGTGTAGGCCGGATTCTCCATCAGCTTGCGGGCATAGGGGAATCGGTCGACGCCCCAGCGACGCGCGAAGTCGCCGGTGGATCCGGCCTCGAGGTAGGCCGTGAAGTCGTCGCCCGTGCCGCGCGCGATGGCGGCGCCGGCGGCCCCTTTCCCGGTGCTCTGCGAGACGACGTAGTCGAGGCTGCCGACGCGGAACGCGCCGTTGTGGAAGTAGTCGTCACCGATCCAGGCATCGACCTGGGGACTCATCGCGACGGCGGCCTTCAGCGCCGGATGCGGATCGATCTCGGCCATCAGCGTCGTGAAGCCGAGGTAGCTGCTCCCGATCACGCCCACCTTGCCGTTGCTCTCGGAGACATGGCGGACCAGCCAGTCGATGGTGTCGTAGGCATCGGTGGACTCGTCGACGCCCGAGTCGTTGAGCGGGCCGGCGATCGGCCGCGTCATCACGAAATCGCCCTCGGAGCGATGGGTCCCGCGGATGTCCTGCAGCACTCGGATGTAGCCGTCGTTGACGAACTCGATGTCGGCGACCGGCACGAGATCCGCCAGGCGCTGGCTCGGCAGCCGGTTCGTCGTGGACTTCGCGTCGTAGGGCGTCCTCGACAGCAGCAGCGGCGCGTTCGACGTGCCCTTGCGCATCAGGATCACCGTGAAGAGCCGCGTGCCGTCGCGCATCGGGATCATGACTTCGCGACGCACGTGGTCGGCGTCCGGTCGGACGCGCTCGTAGACATCGACGCCGTCGGGCATCACGGCGCGCGAGCCGATGGCCGCCGCGGTACTCGGCGGGGACAACGCCGTCAGGACGGCGCAGAGCGCGCAGAGCGTGCAGAGCGCGGGAAGGGCGGTCAGGGGGTGACGCTGGGGTCGTTGCATGTCGGGATTCCTGGTGACGAGTCGTGGCAGCAGCCTGGGCTTCAGCGTAGCGACGGGCCCGTCGTCCGGATATCGATAGGATGACGTCCCATGTCGATCAATCGCCAACTCAGTCCGGCCGTGCGCAAGGCCTTCGCCGTCGCGCACGTCGTCGGTCTGTCGGAGCGGTGGAAACCTGGCGGCCTCGGCTTCCACGCCCACGATCGGCATCAGCTCATCTACGCGTCGGACGGCGTGGTTCACGTCGAGACGCGGACCGCTTCCTGGGTCCTCCCGACGAGCCGGGCGCTGTGGATCGCCGCCGGCGTGCAGCACGCGCTGACGGTGAAGCGGACGGCCGAGATCAAGCTGATGTACGTCAGTCCCGAGGTCCATGCGCTGCCGCCGGGCGCGGAGTGCCTGCTCGTCGAGGTGTCCCCGCTGCTGCGGGAGGTCATCCTGAAATGCGCGACGCGGGACCACGGCGACGAGACGGATGCGGCCCAGGCGAGATTGGCGGGCGTGCTGCTGGATGAGGCCGTGCCTGCGACGGAGGCGCGCGTCGACGTGCCGCTCCCGAAGGACCGGCGCGCCCGCAAGGTGGCGGATCTGCTCGCGGCCGAGCCGGGGAACCGGGAGTCCGCCGACGTGCTGGCGGGGCGGGTGGGCGCGAGCGCACGGACGCTGATGCGGGTGTTCGTCGAGGAGACGGGGATGTCCTTCGGCGCGTGGCGTCTGCGCAGGCGGATGCTCGCGGCGATCGAGCTGCTGGCCGATGGCGAGACCGTCACCGAGGTGGCGCAGCAGGTCGGTTATGAGTCCACCTCGAGTTTCGTGGCGGCCTTCCACGCGATGTTCGGGACCACGCCGTCCAGATACTTCCGTTAGCGCGCGGCTCCTCTGCGATCCTGTCCGTCGATCGACAGAAGTTGTCATGGCGTCGACGTCGCAACGACGAAGCGCCGGATACCGTCGACGTTCCCCTTTTCATCCGCGCCCATCCGCGTCACGTCGACCTCCATGCTCATCGACATCGGTCCCCTTCGCCGCAACCCGGCCTTCCGCCTGCTGTTCCTCAGCCAGTTCTTTTCCGCGCTGGGCACCATGGTCAGCTACGTGGCCGTGCCCTGGCAGCTGTACCAGCTGACGGGCTCCAACATGCAGGTCGGGCTGCTGGGCCTGGCGCAGCTCGGACCGGTGGTGATCTGCGGGCTGCTGGGTGGCGCGGTCGCGGACCGGGTCGATCGCAAGCGCCTGCTGATCGGGTCCGAGGCCGTGATGGCCTTGTGCGTGTCCGGACTGCTGCTCAATGCGCATGCGGAAGCCCCGAGCGTCGTGGCGATCTACCTGCTGGTGGCCGTGCTGCAGGGGGCCAGCGGTTTCCATCGTCCCGCGCTGGAGGCGCTGACGCAGAAGGCGGCGCGGCCCGATGAATACGCGGCCGTGGCCGCGTTGTCGTCGTTGAGAGGCACCTTCGGCATGGTGGCGGGTCCCGCCCTCGCCGGCGTGCTGCTGGCGGCGGGCGGCGCCGTGTGGGCCTACGTGTTCGACTGCGCCTCGTTCGTGCTGTCGATGGCCCTGCTGGCACGGTTGCCGCGAGCGCTCGTGGACGATGCGAAGCGCGGGCTGGAGGCGCCGCACCTGCTGGCGGATCTGGCGGAAGGCGTGAGCTACGCCCGCAGCAAGCCGGAGCTGCTGGGGACCTACATCGTCGACAACGTCGCCATGGCGTTCGCGTTCCCGGTGGCGCTGTTTCCGGCGATGGCGCAGGCCTACGGCCAGACGGAGTCGGTCGGCTGGCTGCTGTCCTCGATGTCGATCGGCGCGTTGGTCGTTGCCACCTTCAGCGGATGGACCGGGCGGGTGACGCGGCACGGCCGCGCGGTCGTCGTGGCCGCGGTCGTCTGGGCGGCGGGGACGGTGGCGCTGGGATTCGCGCCCGGACTCTGGTGGGCCATGGTCTGCCTGGCGGTCGCGGGCGCCGCGGACATGGTGAGCGGGGTCTTCCGCGGCACGATCTGGAACGAGACGATCCCCAACCACCTGCGCGGCCGGCTGGCCGGCATCGAGATGATCAGCTACCTGGCCGGTCCGCTGATCGGGAATGCGCGCGCCGGCTTCAGCGCGGACGCGATCGGCGTGTTCAGTGCGATCTGGGTCGGCGGAGTGATCTGCGTGGCCGGCGTGGTGGCCACCGGCTTCCTGCTGCCGACGTTCTGGCGCTATCGCGGCGGTCCGGCCCGCGTGGGGGCTTGAGGCCGCGGGCCTCCGCCTTCCGGGCGCTTCAAGTCGACCCCAGGAACTCCTGCACCGCCCGCGCCAGCGCCTCGGGCTGGTCGTGATGCATCATGTGCGCCGCCTGCTGGAGCGTGACGCGCCGCAGGTCCTTGACGACGCTCAGCCGCGTCTCGAAGTCCTCGCGCGGATAGCGGTCGCCCCACCATTGCGAGAGCTGGGTCTCGCTGCCCTCGACCCACAGCGTCGGCGCTTCGATGCGCGACCAGCAGGCGAGGGCCTCGGCCTTCTTGTAGAGCACCGGATTGGTCCGCTTGTGCGCGGGGTCGCCGAGGATGTGCCAGCGCCCGTCGTCGCCCTGGCGCGACCAATGCGGCGCGAGCCACGCGGCCTTGTCGGCGGAGAGCCGCGGATTCGTCTTCATCAGCCGTTGGGCGACGCCCTCGACGCTGTCGTAGGTCTTGAGGCTCTGCGGCGCCTTGAGCTCGTCGAGCCAGCTCGCGAGCCGCGTCGGCGCCATGTCGGGCGTCGTGTCCGGCAGACCGAAGCCTTCGAGGTTCACGAGCTTGCGCAGCCGCTGCGGGCGCACGCCCGCATAGGTCATCGCGATGTTGCCGCCCATGCTGTGACCGAGCAGGTCCACGGGCGCATCCGGACTGACGGCGTCGAGCAGCGCGTCCAGATCGCCGAGGTAGTCCGGGAACCAGTACGCGTCGCCGCCGTTGGAATCGGTGAGCCCGAAGCCGCGCCAGTCGATGGCGACGACGCTGCGGTCCTCGCGGAACGCGTCGACCATGAACTGGAACGAGGCGCCGACGTCCATCCACCCGTGGACCATCACGAGCAGCGGCCGCTGCCCGTCGGACTCCGGACCCCAGCGCAACACGTGGTGGCGCAGGCCGCGCAGCGTCAGGAATCCGCTGCGATGCGGGCGGCGGACGGTGTACTCGGACGAGGGCGAGGAACTCGGTGCGGTGCTCATGGAGCGCGACTGTAGTGCCGCGCGCTCATCGGCGCTTTCGCCATGGAGACAACCGCGATCCCCCGGCGCCGTCTCGCAACTACGGCGCGCGCAACGCCTCGAGATGGAAGCCGAGCGGCGAGACGCGGCCGATGCCTGCGAGCGTCGTGCCTGCGACCAGGTGACCCCGCACCGGCAGTTCATCGACGCAGACACGGTGCCAGCGGCCTTGGTAGCTCAGCTCGACCCGTTGCAGGCAGGTCGAACGTCGGGTCTCGTCACGGTCGATGTTCAGCACCTCGAGCACGATGGTCGCCGGCGTACGCGCCAGCAGGCGGCTCGTCGCGGCCACCCACCCGCAGCCGATGACATACAGGGCGCCGGCCAGCAACAGCGCGACGACCGGCTTGAGCAGGGTCCGGACCCAGGGCGTCGGTGTCCTGATCTCCAATGACGCGTCCATGGACGGACGGATCGCCACCAGCAGACCCAGCACGAACAGCGAGGGAAGGAGCACTGCCGGATGGGCACGGTAGGCGCCGAGGAAGTGCTCGTCGAAGACCAGCCACAGGGGCAGGCCGGCCAGGAGGAGGGACAGGACCACGAGCGACACGATCAGATGGCGTCGCGATCGCTGCGGGAAGGGGCGGGGATCCTGATGACGGGGCGGCGCAATGGACATGCCGACAGTAGATCATGGCGGGAGGTCCGGCACCGGCGCCACAATGTCCGCATGACCGACACGATCGATGCCTACACCCTCCGACCCGCGCGCCCCGACGACCTGACCGCCATCGTCGGCCTGATCGGCGAGCTCGCCGACTTCGAGCACCTCACGCACCTGATGGACGTGACGCCGGAAAAGCTGCGCCCGCATCTCTTTGGCGAGCGCCCCGTCTGCGAGGCCATGGTCGCCGAGCACGACAGCGGCACCGTCGTCGCCTTCGCGCTGACCTTCACCAACTTCTCGACTTTCCTCGGCAAGCCGGGGATGTACCTCGAGGACCTGTACGTGCAGCCCGCGCATCGCGGCGCGGGACTGGGCAAGCGCATGCTGACGCGCCTGGCGCAGATCGCCATCGAGCGCGACTACGGCCGCTTCGAATGGTGCGTGCTCGACTGGAACGAGAACGCCATCCGCTTCTACGAAAAGATGGGCGCGACGATCATGCCGGACTGGCGGCTGTGCCGTCTGGCCGGCGATGCGCTGGCGCGGTTCAAGGGCTGACCATTTCAGTGGTTGAGAGATTCCATCGGAGCAGTCCTGTGAAGCAGTCAATCGGCCTCTGCGGACTTGCGGCGGTATTGTTTGCGCCGTTCGCAGCGACGGCGTCGCCGGACGCTCTTTGCCGGCCTGACGAAACCGTCACGTACCACTGCCTGATCGGAAAGAAGTCGGCTTCCCTGTGCGCCGCTCCAGCAAGTGGTGAGGTGCAGGCGTTGACCTATCGATTTGGCACCGCCGAGAAGGTCGAGCTTGAATACTCCGCGGCGCCCAACAACGGCAAGACCTTCTCCGCGTTTTCGCAACAGATCGATCCACGCGCCCGGATCAATCAAGTCTGGTTCGACCGCGGAAACGTGCGTTATCTGATGACTGAATGCTCAGGTGGCAATTGCACGAGTGATGGCCGGCTCTCGGTCGTGCGAGGCGAGAAGGTGGTGATGAACGCGGAATGCCGCAATCCCCTCTCCGACCCGCCTTCCTTCTCGCGAGATCTTGTGCAATTCGGGCCTCGCCGCGAGGACGCACGATCCTTCAGCCCACTGCTGAAGTGGGAAGAGGCGGCGAACCCGGTGGAGACGCTCTACGAATCCGAAAGCAACAAGCGCGGGGACTGAGGCTGCCGGCAAGAGCACCGGCTGACCCAGCCCCGGCCGATCACTTCAGCCAGTCGTTCAGCAACTCCGGCGGACGCGCGATCAGCGCGCGCTCGCCTTGCACGACGATCGCCCGCTGCAGCAGCTTCGGACGGTCCGCGACCGCCTGCAGCAGCTGCGTGTCGGTGAGCGACGTGTCCGCCAGATCCAGCTCGCGATAGTCGTCCTCGTTGTCGCGCACCATCGCGCGCACCGGCGTGCCGAGCTGCTGGTGCAGCGTCTGCAGCTCGGGCAGCGTCAGCGGCGTCTCGAGGTATTCGACGACCTCGGGCGTGAGGCCACGGGACTCCAGCAGCGCGAGCGCCTCGCGCGACTTGGAGCAGCGGGGGTTGTGCAGGATCTTGAGCGTCATACGGACCAGTGTAGGAGGCACGATCCGGATATCGATATGCGGATCGCCCACCGCCCTCCCATGCACCTCTCGCGGGCATCGCCGTTCACGCCAGGCACCGACATGGCGCTACGGGCTTTCCATGAAGACCGCCCAGGACCCGCTCGCTAGCATCCACGCTCTTGTGCCAGACCAGGATGGAGACACGATGACCGGCAAGACCGCCAAGGACGCCGGCCCGGCCGACGGCATCACCGTGCCCTCCGCGGCGACGCGTGCCGCGCCGGACGCCTATGCGCTGGTCCACGGCGCCTTCCGTTGGCAGGTGCCCGAGCGGCTCGCCATCGCCGAACTCTGCTGCGGACGCTGGGCCCGCGAGACGCCCGATGCGCCCGCCATCTTCTTCGACAGCGACAGCGGCTGCCGCGCGCAGTACTCGTTCGGCCAGCTGCAGCGCGCGGCCAACCGGCTGTCCAACGCGCTCAGGCGCCTCGGCGTCGAGGCCGGCGACCGCGTCGCGATCGTGCTGCCGCAGCGTTTCGAGACCGCCGTCGCGCACATCGCGATCAACCAGCTCGGCGCGGTCGCGATGCCGCTGTCGATGCTCTTCGGCCCCGATGCGCTCGAGTACCGGCTCAAGGACAGCGAGGCCAAGGCCGCCATCGTCGAAGGCGGCGCGCTCGACGCGTTGCGCTCGGTGCGCGCGTCGTGCCCGGCGCTGCGCCACGTGCTGGTCGTCGGCGAGTCCGACGCCCGCGAGGGCGAGGCCGGCTGGATGGCCGCGCTGCAGCCGGAGGACGCGCGCTTCGCCGCGCGTGACAACGCGGCCGAGGATCCCGCGATCCTGATCTACACCAGCGGCACGACCGGCGCGCCCAAGGGCGCGTTGCTGCCGCAGCGTGCGCTGCTCGGCAACCTGACCGGCTTCATCGCGAGCCAGAACTGGTTCGGCTTCGATCCGCACGATCCCTCGGTGCGCAGCGAGGCCGTGTTCTGGAGCCCGGCCGACTGGGCCTGGACCGGCGGCCTGATGGATGCGCTGCTGCCGTCGCTCTGCTTCGGCCGGCCCATCCTCGGCTACCAGGGCCGCTTCTCGCCGGAGAAGGCGTTCGAGCTGATGCAGCACTACCGCGTCAGCCATACCTTCCTGTTCCCGACGGCGCTGAAGGCGATGATGAAGGCCGTGCCGCATCCGGCCGAGCACTACACGCTGCATCTGCAGGCCGTGATGAGCGCGGGCGAGGCCGTCGGCGATGCCGTCTTCGAGTGGGGCCAGCGCGAACTCGGCGTGACGATCAACGAGATGTTCGGCCAGACCGAGATCAACTACGTCGTCGGCAACTGCGCGCGTCTGTGGCCGGCCAAACCCGGCAGCATGGGGCGCGCCTATCCGGGCCATCGCGTCGCGGTGATCGACGAGGAGGGTCAGGTCTGTCCCCCGGGGCAGATCGGCGAAGTGGCTGTGCATAGTCGCGACGCGAACGGCACGCCGGATCCGATCTTCTTCCTCGGCTACTGGGGCAACGAGGCGGCCACGGCCGCGAAGTTCACCGGCGATCCGGCAGACAGCTGGTGCCGCACCGGCGACCTCGCCCGCACCGACGAGGACGGCTATCTCTGGTATCAGGGGCGCGCCGACGACCAGTTCAAGGTCGCGGGCTATCGCATCGGCCCGGGCGAGATCGAGAACTGCCTGGTACGTCACGACGCCGTCGCCAACGCGGCCGTCGTGCCCAAGCCGGATGCCGAGCGTGGCGCGCTGGTGAAGGCCTTCGTCGTGCTGGCGCCGGGGCGGCAGCCGTCGGCCGCGCTGACGGCGGAGCTGCAGGCCTTCGTCAGGCAGCGGCTGGCGCCTTACGAGTATCCGAAGGAGATCGAGTTCCTCGACGCGCTGCCGATGACGACCACGGGCAAGGTGCAGCGCCGGGTGCTGCGGCAGCTGGAAGCGGACCGGGCGACGGGACGCGCCGTCTGATCCGTTGACTGCACCGGCCGCTGGCCCTCACCCCCACCCTCTCCCGCAAGCGGGAGAGGGAGTAAGAATGCACCGAGCCATTCGGGGCAGGAGCACTGGGGTGGCTCACTCTCCCGCTTGCGGGAGAGGGCGGGGTGAGGGCCGGCAGCCTCACGCACGAACCACCGTCAGGCCTTGCGGCTGCTCAACTCGCGCGCGTGTTGCGCAGCTTGACGTAGAGCTTGGTGTTGGCGCCCGGTTGCGGCTGCAGCAGCGCAGCGTCGGGCCATTGCTCCTGGCCGGTCAGCACGGTGCAGGCGCGGGACGGCTTGTCCTTGGGCGTCTCCGGCTCGCGCTGCTTCGCCTCGGACGGCAGCGGCAGCCGCAGGTGCTGGCCGCCCTCCATCCAGTCGAGGGTCCATTGCGGCTGGTCGCTGCACACGATGACGCCGTCGATCTGCGGGAACATCCAGCGCACGTACCAGGGCAGCAGCTCGGTGCGCAGCCGCTGGCCGACCGACACGATGCGGCGCACTGTCGCCATGTCCAGCATCTCGGGCGGCGTCGCGAGGTCGATGCTCAGCCGCACGCCCAGGTCGCCCTTGGGCACGTTGGTGCCGAAGTCCATGTCCTTGACCCGCTGCTCGGAGAAGGTCGGCAGGTCGAAGCGCCCCTGGTCGTCGACGGGGATGGGAATGTAGTCGTCGTCGCTCATCAGCGCGAGCTTGGTGCCGGCCGGCGGCGGCTTGGTGTTGTCCTTCGCGTCGGTCAGCACGAAGCGGCTCACGAACAGGCCTTCGCCCTCGGTACGCAGCTTGGACAGCAGCTCGTTGAGCCGCTTGTAGGGGAAGGAGGCCCCGCGCTTCATGTCGCTCTGCACGGCGGGCAGGGCGATCGCGCTGGAGGCCGCGACCGACGAAGCGGCGGGACTCTCCGGTGCCGCTGGAACCGCCGGTACCGCCGGAACGGCTTCCGCGGCGGTCGCCGCGGCGACCGGATCGCAGGCGGCGAGGAGACTCATCACGGCGACCGCGATCGCGACGACCGGAACGCGGCGCGCCGCGCGGGTGAACTGCTGGGGCTTCACTTGAACTCTCTCCCTGTGTCGCAAGACGGGTGTCGCGGAGGCGATCTGCGCTGAACGGTGCGCGGCCGGCATGGGTTGACGAGACACCTGTCCCGCATCGGGGCTTCAACGATCACTCGCGCGTTCTCGCCCGTGATCGGGCTCAGCGCCGGCATTTGCCGCGCGCCTCGGCGAGCGCCCAGAACGGCAGGCTGAGCAGGCCCGCGCCGGCGCCGGCGAACTCGCCTTTCAGACAGTCGCCGGTGGCGCCCTTCATCATCTCGTTGCCGAGCTTCGTCGACGCGTCGATCCGGTCGGGCGCGAGGCTCGCGTTGTCGGCCCGCTCGGCCAGCAGCGGCTGGCCCTGCGTCCCCTGACGGACCGCGCGCTGCGTCGCGGCGCCGTACATCAGGTCCCGGCCGCTCGGACCGGACGCGCTCGAGGAGGCCGGCGCGGGCGCGGCGATCACGACGGTGGAACGTGGCTCTTCCTCGTGGCGATCGACGTCGGGCCGGGGCGACTGGACACGGGCCGACGGACGCGTCGACGGAGCGCCGTCGGGAGGCGGCACCTTGGGGTCAGGATTTGCTCGACGCTCGGGCGATCGGGCCGCCGTCATCGTCTTCGTCGTGAGCGTCTTTGTCGGGGCTGGCTTTGACGGCGGCGGCAACTGGATCGTCACCATCCGCACGGTCGAGCTGCGTTGCTCGCGGTGCGCCTCGGCCCGGTGCCAGGCGTGCTGCAGCCAAGCGATCAGCGCGACGTGCAGGAGCAGCACCGCGCCGAGCGCGAGCGCGCGTGGACCGACGCGTCGCTTGGATGCACCCGGGCCAGGCGAAGCAACCCCGCTACGCGAAGCCGCTGGATCAAGCGCCGCCATCGGGGCCTCCGTCCTCGGGTTCTTCGCCTGGCTCCCAGGCGAGCAGATCGCCGGGCTGGCACTGCAGCACCGCGCAGATCCTCGACAGCGTGTCGAAGCGCACCCCGCGCACCTTGCCGGACTTCAGCAGCGAGAGGTTGGCCTCGGTGATGCCGATGGCCTCGGCGAGCTCCTTCGAGCGCATCTTGCGTTGCGCGAGCATCACGTCGAGTCGGACGACGATGGGCATGGACGGGGGTTCCTGCGCCGGTCCGTTCAGACGAACTCGGCGTTCTCCTGCGCCATGCGCTGGGCCTCGCGCATCACCATCGCCATCGCGGTCAGCACCAGGCCGAGCAGCAGCACGACGTAGTGCTGGCTGCCGAGGTGGACGGAGAGCATCCGTTGTCCCGGCGGGTTGCCGAGCGTCAGCGCCAGGATGGTGACCGTGTCGGTCAACGGCATCACGAGCGCCATCGCCGTCACCGATTGACCGAGGCGCCGCAGATGACGCGTCGCGCCGTCGGTGAAGACCTCGCCCCGCAGATAGGCACCGAAGAGGCGCCACAGGCACAGCAGCGCGAACAGCGTCAGCAGCGCCTGCGGCAGGTTGACCGCCAAGCCCCAGGCACGTGAGACGGCATCGAACTGCATCGTGCAGTCCAGGCACCAGTCCTTGCGCGCGGTGCGCTCCACCAGGCCGCGATTGGTCCAGAACATCGCGTGGAAACCGACCACCACCGCCATCGCGATCAGCGCCATCGTGCGCACGCAGTGGGCGATCCAGCGGATGCGCCGCAGGCTGGCGGGGAGGGTCGTGTCGCTCATGGTCTTACCGTCGGGTGGCAAGAAATTACTGTAAAACAATAATTTATCTGGCGCAATGACTCACCGCGTAAAGGCATGCGCAAGTCCTCGCGCGCCGATCGCCCGGCCATCGCGCCGACCTCCGGCGATGGCGGGCCGCCTCATGCAGACTGGCCGGTTGCGGCGCGCGCTTCTCGGCAGGCGGGTCATCGGCGATGACCCGTGTCCCCGGTCTTCGATCGCGCCGCGCATGTCATGGAGAACAAGATGGAACGCGTCACCCTTGGACAGTCCGATCTCTCGGTCAGCCGCATCGGCCTGGGCACGATGACCTTCGGCGAGCAGGTCGACGAGGCCGGCAGCCAGGCGCTGCTCGATCGTGCGGTCGCCGCCGGCATCACCCTGCTCGACATCGCCGAGATGTACCCCGTGCCCGCGCGCGCCGACACCTTCGGCCGGACCGAGGAGATCATCGGCCGCTGGCTGAAGGCGAGGCCCGGGATGCGCGAGCGGGTCGTCGTCGCGACCAAGGTCGCGGGCCCGTCGCGCGGCTACGACTGGATCCGCGACGGCAGCCTGGACCTCACCGGGGCGCAGATCGTGCAGGCCTGCGAGGACAGCCTGAAGCGGCTGCAGCTCGACACCATCGATCTGTTCCAGATCCATTGGCCGGCGCGGCATGTGCCGATGTTCGGCGGCGTCTACTTCGAGCCGGTGAAGGACAAGCCGGTCGCGTCCATCCATGAGCAGCTGGAAGCGCTCGCGCAGCTGCAGCGCGCCGGGAAGATCCGCCACGTCGGCCTGTCCAACGAGACGGCTTATGGCGTCGGCGAATTCGTCCACCTGGCCGCGCAGCACGGGCTGCCGCGCATCGCCAGCGTGCAGAACCCCTACAGCCTGGTGAACCGGATCGTCGAGAACGGCCTCGACGAGGCGCTGTACCGGCATCAGGTCGGGTTGCTGGCGTATTCGCCGTTGGGCTTCGGTTCGCTGACGGGGAAGTACGACCAGCATGGGTTGACCGACCCCGCCAAGCCGGGCCGGCTGGCGATCTTCGAGAGCATGAAGAAGCAGCGCTGGGCGCGGCCCGAGACGCTGGCCGCGGCGCGATGCTACAACGCGTTGGCGGCGGAGCTGGGGATGACGCCGTCGACGTTGGCGATCGCGTGGGTGAGCTCGCGCTGGCAGACGGCGAGCACGCTGATCGGCGTCACGACGGCGGTGCAGCTGGATGAGAACATCGCGGCGCTCGGCCGGACCCTCGATGCCGACACGCTGGCCCGCATCGACCGCATCCGTTGGGAGATCCGCGACCCGGCGCAGTGAACGCGGGTCGGCCGATCAATCGATCAGCAGCTCGAACGTGCCCCCGGCCAGCTTCTGGCCGTTAACCATCACCTCGATCGCGTGCGTGCCCGCGTAGTGCGTGCGCGTCGTGAAGTTTCGCAACGCGCGACGGATGCGGATGGGCGTCGACGCGCCAGGTTCGAGCTCCACCGTCTTCAGCTTGAAGACCTTCGGCGACGCGCGGCCGTTCTTCTTCACGTAGTGCACGGCGTAGTCGACGACCAATCTCTGCGTCGTCTCGGCGGTGGAGCGCAACTCGAAAGCGATCTCGACCTCGCCGCCGAGCGCCACGCGGGACGGCTCGATCGCGAGCCGTTCCACGACAGCCATCGCGCCCTCGCTCGCGCCGATCAGCTTCAGCGCCCGCGCGTCGCCCTGCTTGATCCGCGATCGGAGCGCATGCTTGACGATCCACGCGCTGCGTTCGTCCGTCAGGTCCCAATCGGCCACGTGCGCGAAGACCCAGTCCGCATGGTCCTTGGTGATGTCGTTCAGGTTGTTGGCGACGGAGCGCCGCACGTAGAGGCTGTCGTCGGCGCGCAGCGCCTGGAGGATCTCCGCCAGCGGCGCCGGGTCGGCGACCAGCGCGTCGAGCCGGAACGACCACGGCAGCCGCGGCCGGCTGCCCTCGCTGGCGAGGCGGCGGACGTGTTCGTCACGATCGGTGGTCCAGCGCGTCATCGTCTTCAACGTGCCGGCCAGGTCCTGACGCAGGAAGGGCCGGATCGCGAATTCGGCGGTGCCGTGTCCGGTCATCCGCTTGAGCGCCTTCAGCGACGCGGCGGGATCGTGCAGGCCGTAGCTTCCGACGAAGTCGCACAGCCCCATGTTCATGAACGCGCCGCCGGTCTTCGGCGCTGCCGCGACGACGGCATCGAGCTTCGCCGCGAAACTGCCGGGCAGCGCGGCGTCGAGTGCCTCCGCCACGCGATGGACGCGCTGCGTGATCGACAGCGGCTCGAGTCCCTCGGTCGCCACGGCGAGGAAGCGCTTGCGCTGGAAGCCTGGGGCCGATTCGGCGAACACGGTCGCCAGCGATCGCAGCGCCGTTTCGCCGATCAGGTCCTTGAGGTTGTAGCTGGAGGTCGAGGCGGCGTCCGTCATGAGGGTCCGGTGAACACGAAGTGCGCCGGAGCGTAGCGCGGGCGCTGCCATCGGTTGTCAGCAGGCCTTGCGCAGGGACGGCCGCCCGCTCGGCACGTGCGGCACCTGCGGCAGGTGCGGCGCGCAGCAAGCTCGTACAAGCACCTGGCGCGGCCAGCGCGGAGAATCGCGCCATGAGCAAGAAATCCGCCCATGTCAGCGAGACGCTGGCGACGCAGATGCTGCGCCAGCACAAGATCGCGTTCGGGGAACATGTCTACGACTACGTCGATCACGGCGGCACCGGCGAGTCCTCCAAGCAGCTCGGCGTGCCCGAGCACGAGGTCGTGAAGACGCTGGTGATGCAGGACGAGAAGGCGCAGCCGCTGATCGTGCTGATGCACGGCGACTGCACCGTCAGCCTGAAGGAACTCGCCCGCCAGATCCCTTGCAAGAAGGTCGAGCCCTGCAAGCCCGACGTCGCGCAGCGCCACAGCGGCTACCTCGTCGGGGGCACGTCGCCCTTCGGGACGCGCAAGGCGATGCCGGTGTTCGTCGAGTCCACGGTGCTGGCGCTGCCCCGGGTCCTGATCAACGGCGGGCGCCGCGGTTACCTCGTCAGCATCGAACCCCGGGTTTTGACGGAGCTGCTCGAGGCCCGTCCGGTCGAGTGCGCGCTGAAGTCCGGGGCAGAATAGCGCCCCATGCAAAGTGTCCTGTTCCCCTTGTTGGCCGTGTTGGCCGTGTTGGCCGGGTATCTGATCGGCTCCCTGTCCTTCGCGGTGATCGTCAGCCGGCTGATGGGCCTGTCCGATCCGCGCAGCTACGGCAGCGGCAACCCGGGCGCCACCAACGTGCTGCGCTCCGGCAACAAGGCCGCGGCGATCCTGACGCTGGTCTTCGACGCGCTCAAGGGCTACATCCCCGTCGTGCTGGTGCTGAAGTTCGGCCCGCCGTACGGCCTGGAGGAGGGCACAGCCGCGCTAGTCGGCCTGGCGGCCTTCATCGGCCACCTGTGGCCGGTCTTCTTCAAGTTCATCGGCGGCAAGGGCGTCGCCACCGCGGCCGGCGTGCTGCTCGCGATCAACCCGTGGCTCGGCCTGTCCGTGCTGGGCGTGTGGATCGTGATGGCGGCGGTGTTCCGCTATTCGTCGCTGGCGTCCTTGTCGGCCGCCGTAGCCGCTCCGCTGCTGCAGATGCTGATCTGGGACGTCGGTCCGGAGCTGCCGGCCATCGCGCTGATGAGCTTGCTGCTGATCTGGCGTCACGCGCCCAACATCAAGAAGTTGATGGCAGGGACCGAGAGCAAGCTCGGCCAGAAGTCGGCCCCGGTCCCCGGCGTGCCCGTCGCCAAGTCCCATCGACACGAAGAGTCGCGCGCACACCGGCATGAGCACAAGCGAGGTCACAAGGGCAATGCCCCGCGCGACCCCAAGCTGAATTCCAAGCCTTCCAACAAGCCCAACCAGCACAGCAAATGAGCAACATCGAACGCTTCGACGTCGGCGCGCGTCTCTCCGAGATGGCCATCCACAACGGCGTGGTCTACCTGGCCGGCCAGGTTCCGGAAGACGCCACCGCCGACGTCAAGGGCCAGACCGAACAGGTGCTGGCGATGATCGACAAGCTGCTGGCCCGCGCCGGCAGCGACAAGACGAAGATCCTGCGCGCGCAGCTCTACATCGCCGACGTCCAGGACCTGGCCGGCATGAACGCCGCCTGGGACGCCTGGGTGCCGGCCGGCCACACGCCGCCGCGCGCGACGGTCGAGGCCAAGCTGGCCAAGCCGGAGTGGAAGATCGAGATCGTGATCACCGCGGCGGTCTGAGCCTCGGCGAGGCCACGGGCCTCTTCAAGAAAAAACGCCGGCTTCGTGCCGGCGTTTTTCATGGGGCCTCGAACGGGCGTCTCATCGCCTCGCGCGATTCACTCTTCACTCGTCGGCGTCAGCCTCTTCGAGTTCCAGGCCCAGGCAGGCCGGATCGCCGCAGCCTCGCCGCACGAGCACCGGCGGCTCCGCCGTCAGGTCGACCACCGTGGTCGGCTTCATCGGACAGGCGCCGGCGTCGATGATCAGCTGGATCAGCTTGTCGTAGCGGGCGGTGATCTCTTCGGGGTCGTTGATCGGCTCGTGCTCGCCGGGCGGGATCAGCGTGGTCGCCAGCAGCGGGCCGCCGATCAGCGCCAGCAGGTCCTGCGTGACGCGGTGGTCCGGCACGCGCAGGCCGATGGTGCGGCGCGACGGGTGCGACAGGCGCCGCGGCACTTCCTTGGTCGCCTCCAGGATGAAGGTGAACGGCCCCGGCGTGGCCGTCTTGATCATCCGGTACTGCTTGTTGTCGACGCGCGCGTAGCTGCCGAGCTCGCTGAGGTCGCGGCACAACAGCGTCATGTGGTGCTTGTCGTCGACGCCGCGGATGCGGCGCAGCGCCTCGGCGGCGGCCTTGTCGTCGAGCTGGCAGACCAGCGCGTAGCTGGAGTCCGTCGGGATCGCGCCGATGCCGCCCTGGCTCAGGATCTGCGCCGCCTGGCGCAAGAAGCGGGGCTGCGGGTTGTCGGGATGGACTTCGAAGATCTGGGCCATGGTCCTCACCTGGGGCAATCGGCGTGCGGGCCGATCATGGAGCCGGTCTGCGCCGGCGGATGATGCCGTTGATGCGGGGTCGGGATGCCGGTCGATCCGAAACGATCCGCCGTCATCCGCAGCGTCCGGGGCCGCGATCCGCGAGGATCAGTCCGGCCAGTGGATGCGGTGTTCGAGCGCGCCCCACACCGGTTTCAACCGGCCGGAGAGGTGCTGGTCGAGTTTGCCGACGTCGACGCGGCTTTCCTCCGGACTGTGGAAGTCGGAGCCCCGCGACGCGAGCAGGTCGAATTCGAGCGCCGTGTCGGTGTACTGGATCATGTCCGCCGCGGTGTGGCTGCCGGTGACGACTTCGATGCCGCGTCCGCCGTGGGCGATGAACTCGGTGATCAGCGCGTATTCCTCGGTCGGCGTGAAGCCGTAGCGGCCCGGGTGCGCGATCACGGCCAGACCGCCTGCGTCGACGATCCAGCCGATCGCGTCGCGCAGCGCCGCCCAGCGGTGCGGCACGAAGCCGGGCTTGCCTTCGGTGAGGTAGCGGCGGAAGACCTCCGGCACGTCCGAGCACTGGCCGGTTTCCACCAGGAAGCGCGCGAAATGGGTACGGGAGATCAGCTCCGGATTGCCGGCGAACTTGAGCGCGCCTTCATAGGCGCCATGGATGCCGGCCTTGGCCAGATCGTCCGACATCTCCTTCGCCCGTGCGCCGCGGCCACCGCGCGTGGCGCGCAGGCCGGCGGCCATGCGCGGGTCTTCATGGTCGAAGCCCAGTCCCACGATGTGCACGACCTTGCCGGCGAAGGTCACCGAGATCTCGACCCCGGTCAGGTAGGGCAGCCCGGCCGCCTTCGCCGCCGCCATCGCGCGCGACTGGCCGCCGACCTCGTCGTGGTCCGTCAGCGCCCAGAGTTCGACGCCGTTGGCCTTGGCGCGCGCGGCCAGGGCCTCGGGCGCCAGCGTGCCGTCGGAGACGGTCGAGTGGCAATGGAGATCCGCGTTCGTCTGCGCGTGCAGCGCCGGCCGCCCGATGCCGCCGGGCACGGCGGCGGGAGCCGGCGGCGCGTCGTTGGCGGCGGAAGAGGCCGGCGGAGCCGGTGGCGTCGTCGAAACGGGGGAAGGGGTGTTCACCCCGTCGATTCTAGGAGCGGCGCCATGTCCGTGACGCCCGTGCTGGATCGGCGGCGGTCGACGAAGTAGCGGCTCGGCCCGGTGCCGCACTTGGCGACGTGCTTGGGTTCGGCCAGCGCGGCGGACAGCGCGCGGACGCTGTCGAAGGCGCCGGGCTGCACCTGGATCACGCCGGCGCTCAGCGTCGGCAGCGGATTGAAGGATTCCTGGTTCTGCCGGTTCAGCGTCACGTAGCCGCCCAGCGCCTGGTGCTCGGCGGAGAAGAAGGGGCGGATCTGGCGGTCGAACTCGCGGCAGACGCGGGTGACGCGGGCGGTCCAGTCGGGCGAGCCCAGCACCATCACGAAGTCGTCGCCGCCGATGTGGCCGACGAAGTCCACCGAGGGGTCGGCGGCGTCCTGCAGGATCTGCGCGCAGAGCTTGATGATGTCGTCCCCGGCGGCGTAGCCGTAGACGTCGTTGAACGGCTTGAAGTGGTCGATGTCCCACGCGACGACGACGAACTCGCGCGCCTCGTGCAGCAGCGCGTCCAGATGCTGGTCGGTCGGGACGTTGCCCGGCATCAGCGTCAGCGGGTTGGCATAGCGAGCGCTGTGGACCTGCAGGTCGGACACGGCCTTGAGCAGGTCGGTGCTGCGGCCGGTGCCGAAGTACTCGCCGTTGCGGGTGACGATGAAGCCATCGACCATCAGCCGGTCGTCCAGGCTGGAGATCGCGTCGCTCATCTCGCGCAGCGAGGTGCTGGCGTCGAAGATCAGCGGCTGCGGATCCATCAGCGCAGTGCAGGAGCGCTTCTCATGGATGTCCATGAAGTAGCGCTCCGCGCTGCGCTTGAGCACCTGCAGCGACCGCAGGATGCCGATCGGGCGGTTCGAGTCGTCCAGCACCGGCATCGAGAACAACTGCTCGTCGCGCTGGAACATGTCCGCGACCGTCTGGCAGTTGAGCTTGGGCGTGACCGTGTGGCTGCGGCGGGCCAGCTGCGCGGCCGTCGTGATCGCGTCGGGCGGCAGCCGCATCCAGTCGGCGTTGCGGCGGCGGTGTTCGGGCGCGAGCAGCGCGTCCACCTCGGCTCGCAGCGCGGCACGCGGCGCGGCGCTCGGACGCGCGAGCAGGTAGCCCTGGCAGACCGGCACGCCCAGGCGGCGCAGCACGGTGAGGTCGCTCAGCTGTTCGAGGCCTTCGGCGACGACGGTGCAGCCGGAGCTGGCCGCCATCTCCAGGATCGAGCGCACGAACTGCTGCTTGAGCGGTTCCTGCGCGATGCCGTCGATGAAGTGCCGGTCGATCTTGACGAAGTCCGGCCGGATGTCCATCCAGCGCTTCAGGCTGGCGAAGCCCTCGCCGAGGTCATCCAGCGCGACGACGAAGCCCAGTTCGCGCAGGCTGCGCATGGCGTCCTGCAGCCGCTCGGGTTCGAGGATGGGACGCGTCTCGGTGAGTTCGATCACCACGCGCGACGCGGGCAGGTCGAGCTGCGCGAACTCGCGCGCGATCAGCGTGCCGCGGTCGCTGGTGGCCTGCAGCGTGTCGGCGGTCAGGTTGAGGAACAGCTGGCCGGGGAGGTTGAGTTCCTTGAAGCGGCGCAGCGCGCGGCGCACGACGATCCGTTCCAGTTCCACGAGCCGGCCCAGCCGCGCGGCGGTTTCGAACAGCACCAGCGGCGAGTGCAGCGGAGTGTCTGCGGGCCCCCGCGTCAGCGCTTCGTAGCCGAGGATGTTCGCGCGTTCGACCTCGACCAGCGGTTGGAAGTGGATGTCCAAAGCGCCGTCGCGAATGATGGCGGACAGGGCGATGCTGAGCGGGTCGGGCGGAAGCAGATGGGTGGTCGGCATGGGGAGACACCACGACGGACGGTGCGCCGTGTGGTGTCCCCATTCTGGGTGGCCTCTATGTCATCGATTTGACAAACTGTTACAGCAGGGGTCAGGTGTGAAGGACCTCACGGCTTCTGCTTGCTGAAGTCCCGCTCGGGGAACAGCCGCGTCGTCAGCGCGCCCAGGCTCTCGTGGACGACGTCGACGTTGGTCTCGTCGATGACGATCTTGGCGATCTGCGGGCTCAGCGCCTTGCGCAGCAGGCCCAGGAAGCGCGGCGCGGCGACGACGCGCAGCTGCGTCACCTCGCCGTTGTTGTAGCCGTCGTCCAGCGTCTTGGCCACACGCGCGGCGAAGCTGATGGCTTCCTGGTGCGATTCGTCGACACCCGCCGACGAGGTCACGTTGTTGCCGCGACGGCCTTCGGCATCGCGGCGCAGGTCGGCGTTGTTCGCATGGGCGGCGGCGTCGCTCAGCGTCGTGACGTCCTCCAGGTCGCCGCCTTCCTCCGGCAGCTTCAGCAGACGCGCCACGCCCTCGTCGGCCACCAGCACCCACAGCTTCCCATCGTCCTTGTATGCAGCCATCTTGGTTCCTTCAACAGAGTTCTCGTTGAGGGAAGGGAGGCAATCGCCGTACCTCGGTCCGCCCGACGCTGGGCGGTCCACAGCGTCGATGAGCGAGCCAGGAGCAGGGAACATGGCTTGCCCGCCGGTACATTGCACCGGCTCCTTCGACATGAGACCGCCATGGCCACCGACCACCCCACTGCCGCCGTCAGCCTCCACATCGTCTGCCCGTCCTGCGGCGCCAAGAACCGTGTGCCACGCGAGCGGCTCAGCGAGTCGCCCGATTGCGGGCGCTGCAGCACGCCGCTGATGCAGGCGCAGGCCGTGGATCTCACGCCGGAAGTGTTCGACAAGTTCATCGCCGGCACCGAGTTGCCGGTCGTCGTCGATTGCTGGGCAGAGTGGTGCGGTCCCTGCCGGATGATGACGCCGCAGTTCGAGAAGGCCGCTGCGATGCTGCCCGAGGTGCGCTTCGTCAAGCTCGACACCGAGGCTGCGCCGCAGCAGAGCGCGCGCTACGGCATCCGCAGCATTCCCACGATGCTGCTGTTCCTCGATGGGCAGGAAATTGCGCGCGAGTCCGGCGCGATGCCGGCTCAGGCGATCGTGGAGTGGGTTCGACAGCAGTTGCTCGGCTGATCGATCGTTCCGTTGATCGGACCGGTCGATCAGCGCAGTGGATCCGCGCGGCCGACCTACTCGGCCATCGCCTCCACGACCATCTGCACGCGCTGCTGCCCCTGGAACTCGTCGAGGCTGAGCCGGTAGGCCAGCGTCACCTGCTCGGGCAACTGCTCGGTGTGGCCGAACCAGATGGCGTCGCGGATCCAGGCGCCCTGGCGCAGGCGCAGCTTGAGGTGGCGCTCGCCGACGATGCGCTGGTTCACGACCTGCACGCGGTCGCAGAACAGCGGTGCCTCGAAGGCCTGGCCCCAGACCTGCGCCTCCAGTTCCCGGACCGTCTCGGCGCAGAAGGCTTCCGGCGGCAACGGACCGTCGGTGCGCAGCGTGCGGGTGAGCGAGGCCTCGTCCAGCCACTCGCGGGCGACGTCCTCGAAGGCGGCGCGGAAGGCGTCGACGCCGCCGGGGCCCAGCGTGCAGCCCGCCGCCATCGCATGGCCGCCGAATTTCTTCAGCAGCTCGGGATGACGCTTGGACACGAGGTCCAGCGCGTCGCGCAGATGGAAGCCGGGGATCGATCGGCCCGATCCCTTGAGCTGGCCGTCGGCGCCCTCGGCGAAGACGAACACCGGGCGGTGCAGTCTGTCCTTGATCCGCGAGGCCACGATGCCGACCACGCCTTCGTGGAAATCGGCGTCGAACAGCGCCAGCGCGGGCGGGGGCGCGCCGTTCAGGCGCGGGTCCGTCATCAGGCGTTCGAGCAGCGCGAGCGCCTGCTCCTGCATGCCGGCCTCGATCTCGCGGCGCTCGCGGTTGATGCGGTCGAGCTCGCGCGCGAGGGCCAGCGCCTGCTCGCTGTCGTTCGTCGTCAGGCAGGTGATGCCCAGCGTCATGTCGTCCAGGCGGCCGGCGGCGTTGATGCGGGGACCGAGCGCGAAGCCGAGGTCGAAGCTGTTGGCGCGCGAGGCGTCGCGGCTCGCCGCGGTGAACAGCGCCTGCACGCCCGGCTGCATGCGGCCGGCCCGCATCCGCCGCAGGCCTTGCGCCACCAGGCGGCGATTGTTGGCGTCGAGTCTCACCACGTCGGCGACGGTGCCCAGCGCGACCAGGTCGAGCAGGCCGTCGAGCCGCGGCGGCGGGTTTTCACCGAAGGCGCCGCGGCGGCGCAGCTCGCCGCGCAGCACCGTCAGCACGTAGAACGCCACGCCGACACCCGCCAGGCTCTTGCCGGGGAAGGGGCAGCCCGGCTGGTTGGGATTCACCAGGGCATCGGCATCGGGCACGGTCGGCTGGCCGTCGGCGGTGACCGCGGGAAGGTGATGGTCCGTGACCAGGACCTTCAGGCCCAGTGCGCGCGCGAAGGCCACGCCGGCGTGGCTGGCGATGCCGTTGTCGACCGTCACCAGCAGCTGGGGCTCATGCTTCAGCGCCAGCTCGACGATGGTCGGCGTCAGGCCGTAACCGTGCACTGCCCGGTCGGGCACCACGTAGCTGACCGTGCCCGGCTGCGCGCCCAGCAACGCCAGGCCGCGCAGCATCACCGCGCAGGCGGTGGCGCCGTCGCAGTCGTAATCCGCGACGATGCAGATGCGCTCGCCCGCGGTGATCGCGTCGGCCAGCAGCACGGCGGCCTTGTCGATGCCGAGCATGCCCAACGGGCCCTCGGGCGGGAGCAGGTGCTTCAGGTCGGGGTCGAGTTCGTCGCGCGACAGGACGCCGCGTGCCGCGAAGAGGCGCGACAGCAGCGGCGAGAAGCCGGCTTCCTGCAGCGCGTGGGCGGAGTCCGGCGGGACGTCGCGGGTCAGGAGGCGAGGGCTGCTGCTCACAGGGGCTCCAAGGCGGTGGCGACGGACGCGCTTGGCGCCGAGAATTTTTCCTTCAGGCGCTGCCAGCTGCTCGCGGGCTGGCGTCTCCAGGTGCGCGCCAGCCGCTCGCCGCTCAGCGTCAGCGAGACCGGCTCGCCGGCGCGCGCGGCGTTCAACGCCTGCTCGATCGGCCCCTGGTCCAGCGCCTTCCAGCCTTCGCTCCAGGTGTAGAGATCGCCGGTCAGCATCGGCGCGCGCAGGCGGTCGTCGATCACGAGGTCGGCGGGCAGCGCATGACCGCGCTCCCGGGCGCCGCCGCCGATCCAGACGGCGTTCAGCGGCCGCAGGCGGCGTTGCTCGCGCGCCTGGTTGAGCGGGTGGTCGTGCAGCAGCATCTGCGCCTCGTTGAGCAGCGTGCGCAGGCGGCGGGCCCGCGGGTACCAGGTCTCGACGCCCCGGTTGAGCACGCGGTCCGCGCTGGCGGCGTCGAGGCCGTCGAGATCCTCATGGGCGATCGCCCATTCGCCGCTGGACAGCCACGCGGTCCGCCAGCCTTCGGCGGCGGGGAACAGCGCGGCCGACAGCGCATCGAGGAAGGCGCGCGATTCGGCATCGTCCAGATCGAGCGTCTCGGGGCCGAGCGCCGTGACGCCCTCGGTGCCGATCGCGAAATGGGCGGGCGTCAGCAGCGCCCAGGCGGCGCCGGCGGGATCCTGCCCGGCGGCGCGCACGCGCCACGCGGCGATCGGGGGATGGTCGTCGGTGACGCCGCGGCGGCGCGCCAGAAAGAGTTCGTGCGGGGGGAACGGGGCGGTCTCGTCGGCGTCGCCGACATCCTCCACCGGGGCCAGCAACCCGAGCAGGCGACTCAGGTTCGGCAGCTCCAGTTCGCGCAGGGCGCCCTCGAAATGAGGGTCCAGCGAACTGGCGAAGGGGATCATCAGGTGCATGGCGGGGGATTATCGGGGGTCCGGTCATCAAGCTTTCATCCAGGGTCGGCAACCTGTGGGGCCATGCTGACCGACACGCTCATGGCCGCCGCGATTTCGAACGAACCGCCTGGGGCCGAGGCGGCGGAACCCGAAGACGGCGGATCCATCCGCGTGCGCACGGTGTGGATCTCCGATCTGCACCTGGGCACGCCGGGTTGCCAGGCCCGGGCGCTGCTCGACTTCCTGCGGGAGGTGGAGTGCGAACAGCTCTTCCTCGTCGGCGACATCGTCGACGGCTGGCAGCTGCGCCGCAGCTGGTACTGGCCGCAGGAGCACAACGACGTCGTCCAGAAGCTGCTGCGCAAGGCGCGCAAGGGCACCCGCGTGATCTACGTGCCCGGCAACCACGACGAATTCGCCCGCAAGTACCTGCAGCACAGCTTCGGCGGCATCGAGGTCGCGCAGGAGTGGATCCACGAGACGGCCGACGGCCGCAAGTTCTGGGTCACCCATGGCGACCTCTTCGACGGCGTCATCCAGCACGCCAAGTGGCTGGCCCATCTGGGCGACACGCTCTATGAGTTCACGCTGAAGCTGAACCGCCACCTCAACTCGCTGCGGGCCCGGATGGGCCTGCCGTACTGGAGCCTGAGCAAGTACCTGAAGCTCAAGGTCAAGCGCGCGGTCTCGTTCATCGGCGAGTTCGAGCAGGCGCTCGCCCGCGAGGCCCGCAAGCGCGGCGTGCAGGGCGTCGTCTGCGGCCACATCCACCACGCCGAGCTGCGCGACATCGACGGCATCACCTACGCCAACGACGGCGACTGGGTCGAGAGCCTCACCGCGCTGGTCGAGCACCCGGACGGCCATCTCGAGATCCTGGACTGGGCCGAGCGCCAGCGGATGCTCGCGGAGCAGGGAACTGCCGAAGCGCTGGCCGCGGCGATGCGCCAGCCGGCCTGACGCCTCCTCCCTCGCTTCATCGTCGCGCGCCGCCCGCTCGACGACGATGCCTGTCGTCCGCCGACGGGACGGCCCGACGTCGGTGAAACCGTGCGGAACCCGCCCGAAAGAGGGTCATTGGGCTGTCACACCAGCTTCATAGAATCAGTTCATGACTCTGCCCGACGTCCCGCTGCTCAACCGCGAAAACGCGATCCTCGAGTTCAACCGGCGCGTCCTGGCCCAGGCCCAGCGCGTCGACGTGCCGCTGCTGGAGCGGCTGCGCTACATCTGCATCGTGTCCAGCAACCTCGACGAGTTCTTCGAGGTGCGCTTCGCCGACATGCTGGACATGCAGCGCGACGGCAGCGGGCTGGTGACGCCGCGCGACGTCGAGCGCGTCGGCCGCGCCGCCCACGACCTGATCGACGAGCAGTACGCCATCTTCAACGACCAGGTCATGCCCGCCCTGCGCGAGCACAACATCCAGATCCTGAACCACGCCGACCGCACCGACGAGATGCGCGCGTGGGTCGCCAAGTTCTTCGAGCGCGAAGTGCGTCCCCTGCTCGTGCCGGTGGGCCTGGACCCGGCGCATCCGTTCCCGCAGGTCGGCAACAAGTCCCTGCACTTCATCGCCCGGCTGTCGGGCAAGGACGCGCTGGGCCGCGACAACCGCATCGCCATCGTCAAGGTGCCGCGTGTGCTGCCGCGCGTGATCAAGGTGCCGGCGGCCATCAGCGGCGGCAAGCAGAGCTTCGTGCTGCTGACCAGCGTCATCCGCGCCCACCTGGAAGAGCTGTTCCCAGGGCGGCATGTCGAGGCCTTCTCCCAGTTCCGCGTCACGCGCGACTCGGACCTGGAAGTCGACGAGGAAGAGATCGCCAACCTGCGCCACGCGCTGCGCTCCGGCCTGACGACGCGCCACTTCGGCCGCGCGGTGCGGCTGGAAGTGGTCAACACCTGCCCCGAGGAGCTGTCGCGGTTCCTGCTCGAGCAGTTCGACCTGCCCGAGGCGGCGCTGTACCGCGTCAACGGCCCGGTCAACCTGGTGCGCCTGAACGAGCTGATCGACCAGACCGACGCGGAGGACCTGCGCTTCCAGCCCTACGAGCCGAGCTGGCCCAAGGGCCGGCTGCCGCGCGGCAAGTCCATCTTCGACAAGCTGCGGACCAAGGGCGACGTGATGCTGCATCACCCGTTCGAGAGCTTCGATCCGGTGGTGCAGCTGCTGCGCGAGGCGGTCGAGGATCCGGACGTGCTCGCGATCAAACAGACGATCTACCGCACCGGCAGCCAGTCGGTGCTGGCGGACCTGCTGATCGAGGCGGCGCGCCGCGGCAAGGAAGTGCTGGCGGTCGTCGAGCTGAAGGCGCGTTTCGACGAGGAGGCCAACATCAACTGGGCGGAGCGGCTGGAGGCCGTCGGCGCGCAGGTGGTGTACGGCATCGTCGGCCTGAAGACGCACGCGAAGCTGATGCTGATCACGCGCCGCGAGGGCGGCAAGCTGCGTCGCTACGGGCATCTGTCGACCGGCAACTACAACCCGAAGACCGCGCGGTTCTACACCGACCTGGGCTACCTGACGGCGGACGCCGAGATCACGGCCGACATGGACCTGGTGTTCAGCCAGCTGGCGTCGCTGTCCAAGTTCAAGGCGCCGAAGAAGCTGCTGCTCGCGCCGTTCAACCTGCACCGCACGATGTGCGAGCTGCTGACGCAGGTCGAGGAAGCGGCGAAGCGCGGCGAGACGGCGCGCGTGGTCCTGAAGATCAACGCGCTGACCGATGCCGAGCTGATCAACGGCCTGATCCGGGCGGGCAAGGCCGGCGCGAAGATCGACCTGATCGTGCGGGGGGCCTGCATGCTGCCGCCGGGCCTGCCGGGCGAGACGGACAACATCCTGGTGCGCTCGGTGGTGGGCCGTTTCCTCGAGCACTCGCGGATCTTCTATTTCCGCTGGGGCAAGGACGAGCAGGAGGCGCTGTACCTGTCGAGCGCCGACTGGATGGCGCGCAACATGCTCAGACGCATCGAGGTCGCGTGGCCGATCACCGACGCGAAGCTGCGTCAACGCGTGATCGACGAGGGTCTCACGCCCTATCTGTACGACAGCCTGGACGCGTGGCAGTTGGGTCCGGACGGCACGTCGCAGCGCATCGGCACCGAAGACAACCCAAACAGCGTCTGCGCACAGCAGGCGCTGATGCGCCTGTACCGCGAAGAGCTCTGACGGCGCTCAGACGCTCCCTGAAGTCCTCGTTCCCGGTGGACGGGCATGGCCCGGACCGGCGACGAAGTCGAGCTTCAAAAAACTGACTGGGGCGCCGTCTGTCCGAGCGGCGCGAACCGCAGGTGAGCAGAGCGAGTTGGCGCCCGCTCGACGCCCGGCGCCGGTCCGGGCCATGCCCGTCGCGCTCGCTCTTCAGTCCTCCAGCGCCAGCTGCACCTTCCCCACCTTGGCCCAGGCCTCCAGCTCCTCCCGGAGCAGGAAGTGCGCCCGGGGGTGGGTGTCGGCCCAGCCCTTGCGCATCTCGATGGTGACGTCCATCCCTTCTCGGCGGATCTTGATATCGGCCGCATCGACGTTCGTGCGTGCGTGGCACTTGATGGCCGCGAGCCGGAGCGCGAGCAGCTGCCAGACCATCGGTTCTTCCTGCAACTGCTCTTCCAGCTTGCGCAGCCCGCCGCGCTGCCCGAGCGCGAGGTCGCCGAGGCGGCGCAACTGGTTCTGCGAGAAGCCCGGGGCGTCGACATGCGACAGCAGGTAGGCGCTGTGGCGATGGTGGTCGTGATGGGAGACCATCATGCCGATCTCGTGGAGGGCGGCGGCCCAGGACAGTTCGCGACGGTGTTCTTCCTCGGCCTTGGGTGACAGCTGCGCGTGCAGCCGTTGCGCGAGCGATTGCACGCGGCCGGCCTGGGCCCGGTCGACGGCGAAGCGGCGCTGCAGTTCGGCGACCGACTGCTCGCGCATGTCGCGGCCGGCGGCCAGCAGACGCGGATCGAGGCGTTCCGCGAGGTCGAAGATGACGCCCTGGCGCAGGGCGCCCTTCGCCGGATACAGGCGGTCGATGTCGAAGTGCGTGAGCAGCGTGTAGAGGATGCACAGGCCGCCGCCGACGACGGCGCGGCGGTCTTCCTTCAGCCCGGGCAGCTTGAGCGCGTCGACCCGGCCGGCGGCCAGGCACTGCTCGATGCACCAGCGCAGGCCGTCGAGGGTGATGGAGCCGTCCGGGCTCACGCCGCTGGCGGCCAGGATCTGCGAGACGGCGCCCACGGTGCCCGACGAGCCCAGTGCCTGCTGCCAGCGCGGCTGCGACGACTGGCGGGAGAACTGCGTGATGGCTTCTTCCAGTTCAGCGCCCGCGGCGACCTGCGCGGCGCGGAAGGCCTCGGCCGTGAAGCGGCCGTCCGGGAAGAAGCGCATCGACAGGCTGACGCTGCCGATCTGGAAGGATTCGGTGCTCACCGGCTGCGGGCCGCGGCCCAGGATCATCTCGGTGGAGCGGCCGCCGATGTCGATGACCAGCCGCGGATCCTCGGCCGTCTGCAGCCGGGCCACGCCGGCGTAGATCAGGCGGGCTTCCTCGCGGCCGGAGATCACCTCGATCGGATGGCCCAGCACTTCCTGCGCGCGCGCCAGGAACGCGTTGCGGTTGCGAGCCTCGCGCAAGGTCTGCGTCGCGACCGCGCGCACCTGGCGGCCAGGCAGGCCTGAGAGTCGTTCCGCGAAGCGGCGCAGGCAGGCGAGGCCGCGCTCGGTGGCTTCCTCGGTCAGCATGCTCATCGCATCCAGGCCCGCGCCCAGGCGCACCGTTTCCTTCAGGTAGTCCAGGCGGCGGTACTGCCCGTGCTGCAACTGGGCGAGTTCCAGACGGAAGCTGTTGGAGCCCATGTCGATGGCGGCCAGGGTCAGGGGAACTTGCGCTTGCGTCATGGGGCGCGATTGTCGCGGTGTTTGGTGTCCCTTCCGGGAACGAAGTGCTTTCATCTTCACTCGCGCTAGCATCCGGCGTTCCGTCCACCCCGCATCCCAACCGAGGAGCCGCAGATGACGAATTCCGATTCCCGCGCCGAAGGCGCCGCTGGCGTGTCCCCTGAACTGGTCGACGCGATCCGCGACGACATCGACACGCTGGCCCCGGGCCGCGCCTTCAGCCGCCGGGCGTTCGTCGGCACGGCGGTGGGCAGCGGTTTCGCGGCGGCGGTGCTGCCGGTGTCGGCGCAGACGATCACCACCGACACGCAGGGCCTGGATGCGGGGCCGGTGACCATCCCGGTCGGCGACTTCAAGATGCCGGCCTACGTCGCGCAGCCGGCGGGCAAGAAGAACGCACACGTCGTGCTCGTGATCAGCGAGATCTTCGGCGTGCACGAGCACATCGCCGACGTCGCGCGGCGCTTCGCGAAGCTCGGCTATCTGGCGATCGCGCCCGACCTGTTCGCGCGGCAAGGCGACGCGAAGGTCTATTCGGACATTGCCAAGCTGCAGAGCGAGATCATCCAGCGCACGCCGGATGCGCAGGTCATGAACGACCTGGATGCGGCGGTCGCCTGGGCGAAGCAGCAGGGCGGCGACACCTCGAAGCTGGCGATCACCGGCTTCTGCTGGGGCGGCCGCATCGTGTGGCTGTACTCGGCGCACAGCAAGGCGGTGAAGGCCGGCGTGGCCTGGTACGGCCGCCTGCAGGGCCAGACCAATGCGATGACGCCGAAGCATCCGATCGACGTCGTCGGTCAACTGAACGCGCCGGTGCTGGGCCTGTACGGCGCCCAGGACAACGGTATTCCCGTCTCCACGGTGGCGGCGATGCAGGAGGCGCTCAAGCAGGGCAGCGCAGCCGCCAAGGCGAGCGAGTTCGTCGTCTACCCCGACACCGGCCACGCCTTCCACGCCGATTACCGCCCGAGCTACAAGCCCGAGCCTGCCAAGGACGGCTGGGCCCGCTGCCAGACCTGGTTCAAGCAGCACGGCGTCTGAACGCCAAAGGCCCGAAGTCAGCGAGAGATGCTGGGGCCGGAATGGGGCTTGAGGGTCCAGGAGGGAGCCCTCATGCCCCGTGGAGAGCCCGCGCTCGGCTCCCCGGAGTCATTCCGCGAGCCTGCGCTCCCTGCGCCTACCGTGATGCAGAGCCTTCGAAAGCGGGGGCTTGACGAGTCTGAGACAATTTTGGGAACCCAACCGGCGCACCACCCTCAGTGGTGCGCCTTTTTTATCCATGACCCTGACCTACATCCTGCTGGTGACCTTCGCCGGCGGTCTCGCCTCCGTGACGATCGCGGCGATGCTGACGGTCGGCCTGCTTAGCCGCATCGTCAAGCACCTGGTGAGCCTGTCCACCGGCGTGCTGCTGTCGACCGCGCTGCTGCACGTGCTGCCGGAGGCGTTCGAAAGCGGGGCGGATCCGCACAACCTGTTCCTGGCGCTGCTGGGCGGGCTGATGTTCTTCTTCCTGCTGGAGAAGGCCGAGCTGTACCGCCACACGCACCACCATGAGGGGGACGGGCACCACCACCACCATCATTTCGACCAGGAGCAGGCGGGTCGGGGTGGGTTGTCGGTGCTGGTGGGGGACTCCATCCACAACTTCTGCGACGGCATCATCATCGCCGCGGCCTTCCTGGCGGATCACCACCTGGGCTGGGTCACCGCGATGGCGATCGTCGCCCATGAGATCCCGCAGGAGGTCGGCGACTACATCGTGCTGCTGAACGCCGGCTTCACGCGGAAGAAGGCGCTGTTCTTCAATGCCGTGTCGGGCATGGCGGCGGTGGTCGGCGGGCTGGTGGGCTACTACGTGGTGGGGCCGTGGCAGCAGCTGTTCCCCTACCTGCTGGTGGCGGCCTCGAGCAGCTTCGTCTACGTCTCGGTCGCCGACCTGATCCCGCAGCTGCAGCGCCGGCTGCCCTGGAAGGACACCGCGTTGCAGCTGCTGTGGCTGGGCGTGGGGATCGTGTTCGTGCTGATCGTCGTGGGCGGCAAGCACGCCCATTGACGCCGGCCGGAGGCGCCCGGGAGGGCGCTCTCCGGTCAACCTGCCCGGAGGCTCATTGCGGCGCGCCTTCTCCGTGCACCACCAGCACCGGGAAGGCACAGTGCGACAGCACCTTCTGCGTCTCGCTGCCGAGCAGCAGCGCCTGCAGCCCGCGCCGGCCGTGCGTGGCCATCACCAGCAGGTCGGCGTTGACGCGCTTGGCGTGTTCGATGATGGCTTCCCAGGGGTGGAGCGCCTCCACGCTGTGGGCGTCGATCTCCAGGCCTTCGGCCCGCGCCAGCGAGAGCACGTGGGCCAGACGCTCCTGCGCGATGCGCTCCTGGGCGTCGAAGAACTCCTGCGGCGGCGTCGGCTGCATCTCCGAGACGGCGCTGTAGGGGAAAGGCTCCTTCACGCTGATGGCGAACAGCCGGGCGTTGTGGAACTTCGCCAGCTGGATGGCGGTGGAGATCGCCTTGGCGGTGATGTCGGAACCGTCGGTGGGAATCAGGATGCGCTGGAACATGGCGAGCCTCCTTCGAGCGAACGGGGTGGGGCTGGGTGGACCCGACCCCCACCACAGGCGGGGTCAGGGCTTGCCTTCGCAGTCTGAGCTTCCCATGGTGCTCGCGCCATGCGCAATGTCAATAAGGGCCGGCGTCAGCACGTCGGTCAGCCCTTCAGTCAGCCTTTTGCGAGCGGCAGGCGCGGGTTGGCGCTCCATTCGCTCCAGGATCCGGGGTATAGCCGGCTGCCCGGCAGCCCGGCGTGATGCATCGCCAGCAGGTTGTGGCAGGCGGTCACGCCTGAGCCGCATTGATGCACCGTCCCGTCCGCGCCCTGCGGGCCGAGCAGCGCGCTGAATTCCTCGCGCAGTTGGTCGGCCGGCTTGAAGCGGCCTTCCGGCGTCAGGTTGGATTTGAAGAACCGGTTCGTCGCGCCGGGAATGTGGCCGGCCTGGGCGTCCAGCGGTTCGACTTCGCCCCGGAAACGCTCGCCCGCGCGGGCGTCGATCAGGCGGACCTTTCCAAGCCCGGCGAGCAGTTCCTGGGCGGACCATGGCGCCTCAAGTGGCGCCGAGGGTTCGAAGGAAGCGGTGGCGCCGGCCGGAGGCACCTCCGACGTCACCACGCCGCCGGCCTGCTGCCAGGCCGCGAACCCGCCGTCGAGCACGGCCACCTGCGCATGGCCCAGCCAGCGCAGCATCCACCACACGCGGGCCGCATACATGCCGTCGGCGGCGTCGTAGGCGACGAGCTGCCGGCCCGGGGTCATGCCGATGGCCCGCAGGCGGGCGGCGAAGGCCTCGCGCTCCGGCAGCGGGTGGCGACCGCGGAACGCGCCGAAGGCGTCCTGCTTCGGGCCGCTGAGGTCGCGATCCAGGTTCAAGTAGAACGCGCCGGGCAGGTGGCCGGCCGCGTAGGCGCGTTCCCCGGCGGCGGTGTCGGCCAGGTCGAAGCGCACGTCGACGATCAGCGGCGGCGCGGACGAGTTCATCAACGCCTGCAACTGCCCGACCGACACCAGGCCGTCAAAGCCCGCCGACGCGGTCGCGCTTGGGGAGGTCGAGGGAGAAACCGGGAGGGGCGTCGCTGAAGTCGTCATGGCCGTTCAAGATTCCTGGACAGAATGCTGGGCGTCCTTGGGCGTGTTTCGGGCGCGCAGCAGCGTCGCCCCCAGGCCCGCGACGACGATCAGCAGGATGCCGATCCACGAGAGCAGGCCCAGCAGGTCACCGAAGATCAGCACACCATACAACGCCGAGAACACGATGCCCAGGTACTGCAGCGATGCGTTCACCAGCGGCTTGCCGGTGCCGTACGCGCGCGTCATCAGCAGTTGGGCGGCAGTGGCCAGCACGCCGACGGCCAGCAGCAGCGCCGCGCCGGTCCAGGTGTGGCCGTGCCAGCCGCCGTGCGACACGATCGTCGTCAGCGCGCCGGCGACCACGCCGCCCATCGAGAAGTAGAAGACGATGCGGAACTCGGGCTCCCCCGCGCGGCCCAGCGAGGTCACCTGCAGGTAGGCCATCGCCGACAGCATGCCGGAGGCGAGGCCGGCCAGGCCGTGCCAGACCTGCTGGTCCTCCATCGCCGGCTGCAGCACCAGTCCGACGCCGACGAAGCCCAGCAGCACGGTGATGATCAGCCGCGGGTCGACCTTGGCCGCGCCCATCAGCACGGCGCCGCCGATGAGGAACAGCGCCATCCACACCGACGACATGTAGTTCAGCGTCATCGCCGTCGCCAGCGGGAGCTTGCTGATCGCGAAGAACCACAGCGACAGCGCAATCACCCCCGACAGGCTGCGCCAGAAGTGCATCGCCGGCACGGCGGTCTTCAGCGACAGCCCCTTGGCGCGCGAGAGCGCGAACAGGAACAGCGTGCCGACCAGGCCGCGGTACATGACGATCTCGCCCGCGCCGTAGTAGGCCGAAGCCAACTTGACGCAGACACCCATGGTGGCGAACAGCAGTGTCGCCAGGACCATCAGAAGGGGTGCAGACATGTGAGCGATTCTCGCGCCGAAGGCCGGTCCGGCCTGTTGTGGGGAGCCGCAAAAACGAACGCCCCGCAAGAGCGGGGCGTTGTGCGCACCTCGACGGGTGCGAGGGCGGGGCGCCGGCGTGCTGTCAGCGTTTCATCAGTCCGCGGTACCACTCATGGAAGTGCTTCATGCCGTCTTCCATCGGCGTCTGGTACGGGCCGACCTCGTTGTCGCCCCGCTCCATCAGCGCCTTGCGGCCGGCGTCCATGCGCAGCGCGATCTCGTCGTCCTCGACGCAGGTCTCCATGTAGGCGGCCTGCTGGGCGTCGATCATGTCCCGCTCGAAGGCGATGACTTCTTCCGGGTAGTAGAACTCGACGATGTTGGTCGTCTTCTGCGGCCCCTTGGGGAACAGCGTCGACACCACCAGCACGTTGGGGTACCACTCCACCATGATGTTGGGGTAGTAGGTCATCCAGATCGCGCCCTGGTCCGGCGACCGGCCGCCGGAAAAACCCAGCACCTGGTCGTGCCACTTGGCGTAGACCTCGGAGCCCGGCTTCTCGAGCGCCTTGTTCACGCCGACCGTCTGCACCGAGTAGTCCCGGCCGAACTCCCACGCCAGGTCGTCACAGGTGACGAAGTGGCCCAGGCCCGGATGGAACGGGCCGACGTGGTAGTCCTCCAGGTAGACCTCGATGAAGGTCTTCCAGTTGTAGTCGCACTCGTGGACATGGACCTTGTCGAGCTGGTAGCCGCTGAAGTCCAGCGCGCCGCGGGGGCCCAGCTTCGCCAGGTCGGCGGTGATGTCGCGGCCGTTGTCCTCGAACAGCAGGCCGTTCCACTCGCGGATCTTGTAGCGGTTCAGGTGCAGGCAGGGGTCCTGCTTGAAATGCGGCGCGCCGACCAGTTCGCCCTTGAGGTCGTAGGTCCAGCGGTGCAGCGGGCAGACGATGTTGCTCTGCGTGTTGCCGCGGCCGCGCAGCATCACCGCCTGGCGGTGCCGGCAGACGTTGGAGATCAGTTCCAGGCCTTGCGCGCTGCGCACGATGGCGCGGCCTTCACCCTCCTGCGGCAGGGCGTAGTAGTCGCCGACCTCCGGCACGGCGAGCGCGTGACCGAGGTAACGGGGGCCATGCTGGAAGATCAGTTCCTGTTCGCGGCGGAACAGGTCCTCGTCGAAGTAGGAGGTGACCGGTAGCTGGGGGTGGCTGGATGCCGTGCTGCGTTCAAGCGCGCTGAGAGGGATGCTCAGGTCGGACATGATCCAAGAGGGTCTCCAAGACTCCAATGTCAACCGTGACGGCCGCCCCCCAGGTTGGACGGGCCGGCATGCGTGGGACTGAGTGGTACTGATCGCCGGCCCCGTGTTGGCCCCTTTTAGGGGAACGGAGCGGGCAAGGGAACCGGTGATTGTACCCGGGCTGCCAATGGAGGGGAAATGCGAGGGTGTCAAGCTTTACCCAGCGCAGGAAACAGCCGCTGACGCCTGTGGCGCTCGGCTCACATCCCCCGACGGTCGGAAGGCGGAGGGGGCGTTGGCGGTGCTTACAATCCTCATTTTCGCGTTTTGAAATGAGCAAGCCTTCCGCCAGCGCCAAATCGGCGCAGCCCGCGATCCACGAGCAGGAGCCTGCCAGCTATGAGCTGGCGGTCGAGGAGTTGGAACGTCTGGTGCAGGCCATGGAAGCCGGTCAACTGCCGCTGGATCAGCTGCTGGCCAGCTACCAGCGGGGGCCACCTTGCTCAAATACTGCCGCACCCGGCTTCAGGCCGTCGAACAACAAGTACAGGTCATTGAAGGTGGCGGCGCGCAGGCTTGGGGAGATGAATAAGTGGATGCGGGTGTTTTCGAACGTTGGGTGAAACAGTCACTCGAGGATGTCGAGGTGGCGCTGGAGGCCTGGGTGCCGGAAGCAGCGCCGGCCGGTCTTGGCGAAGCGATGCGGTATGCCGTCCTCGGGGCGGGCAAGCGCCTGCGCCCGCTGCTGGTGCTGGCCGCGGCCGACGCCGCCGGCGGGCAGCGCGAGGCCGCGATGCGCGCGGCCTGCGCCGTGGAGCTGATCCACGCGTATTCGCTGGCGCATGACGACATGCCGTGCATGGACAACGACGTGCTGCGCCGGGGCAAGCCCACGCTGCACGTGCAGTACGGCGAGGCCCAGGCGATGCTGGCCGGCGACGCGATGCAGGCGCTCGCGTTCGACGTGCTGACGCCGGACGAGGGCGTCGCGCCCGCGCTGCAGGCCAGGCTGTGCCGGCTGCTGGCGCGCGCCAGCGGCTACGACGGCATGGCCGGCGGCCAGGCGATCGACCTGGCCAGCATCGGCAAGCCGCTGGACGAGGCGTCGCTGCGCGACATGCACCGCCGCAAGACCGGCGTGCTGCTGCAGGCCAGCGTCCTGATGGGCGCCGCATGCGGCGAGCTGACGCCGGCCGCGTGGGAATCGCTGAGCCGCTACGGCGCGGCGATCGGCCTGGCCTTCCAGGTCGTCGACGACATCCTGGACGTCACCCAGGACAGCGACGTGCTCGGCAAGACCGCCGGCAAGGATCAGGACAACAACAAGCCGACCTACGTCAGCGTGCTGGGCCTGGCGCCCGCCCGCGCGTACGCGCTCCGCCTGCGGGACGAGGCGCACCAGGCGCTCGCCGGCAGCGGCCTGGCCGACACCGCCTGGCTCAGCCTGCTGGCTGACAAGGTGGTGGAGCGCGACAACTGAGATCCTGGCCGGATCCGGCAAGGATCCGGCGGGACGCTGCGACAAGGAGAGGCGACGCCATGAGCGAGAACCCATCGAACGCGACAGCCGCGCAGACGCTGCTGTCGACCATCGAGAGCCCCGCGGACGTGCGCCGGCTGTCGCGCGGCCAACTGCCGCAACTGGCCGACGAGGTCCGCGCGCACATCCTCAACAGCGTGTCCAAGACCGGCGGCCATCTGTCGTCGAACCTCGGCACGGTGGAGATGACGGTCGCGCTGCATTACGTCTACGACACGCCGCGCGACCGGCTGGTGTGGGACGTCGGCCACCAGACCTATCCGCACAAGATCCTGACCGGCCGCCGCGACGCGATGGCGACGCTGCGCCAGCAGGGCGGCATCTCCGGCTTCCCGCGCCGCGACGAGAGCGAGTACGACACCTTCGGCACCGCGCACTCGAGCACCTCGATCTCCGCCGCGCACGGCATGGCGATGGCGGCCCGGATCAAGGGCGAGTCGCGCCGCGCGGTCGCGATCATCGGCGACGGCGCGATGACGGCCGGCATGGCCTTCGAGGCGCTGAACAATGCCGGCGTCGCCCATGGCGGCCTGCTCGGCGACGTGCTGGTGATCCTGAACGACAACGACATGTCGATCAGCCCGCCGGTCGGCGCGCTGAACAAGTACTTCACCCGGCTGATGAGCGGCAAGTTCTACGCCGCCGCGCGCGAGGGCGCGAAGTCGGTGCTCAAGCACACGCCGCTGTACGAGTTCGCGCGCCGCTTCGAGGAGCACACCAAGGGCATGTTCGTGCCCGGGACGATCTTCGAGGAGTTCGGCTTCAACTACGTCGGTCCGATCGACGGGCATGACCTGGATGCGCTGATCCCGACGCTGGAGAACCTGCGCGACAAGAAGGGCCCGCAGTTCCTGCACCTGGTCACGCGCAAGGGCCAGGGCTACAAGCTGGCGGAGGCGGACCCGGTCAAGTACCACGGCCCGACGCCGTTCAACCCGGCCGAGGGCATCAAGCCGTCGACCGCACCGGCGAAGAAGACCTTCACGACCGTGTTCGGCGACTGGCTGTGCGACATGGCCGAAGCCGATCCGACGCTGGTCGGCATCACGCCGGCGATGCGCGAGGGCTCCGGCATGGTCGAGTTCCACAAGCGCTTCCCGACCCGGTACTACGACGTCGGCATCGCCGAGCAGCACGCGGTGACCTTCGCCGCCGGCCTGGCCTGCGAGGGCCTGCGTCCGGTGGTGGCGATCTACTCGACCTTCCTGCAGCGTGGCTACGACCAGCTGGTCCACGACGTGGCGCTGCAGAACCTGCCGGTGCTGTTCGCGCTGGACCGTGCGGGCCTGGTCGGCGCCGACGGCGCGACGCACGCCGGCAACTACGACATCGCCTTCACGCGCTGCATTCCGAACATGAGCGTGATCACGCCGTCGGACGAGAACGAGTGCCGCCAGGCGCTGTACACCGGCCATGTGCACAACGGGCCGGTGACGGTCCGTTATCCGCGCGGCGCCGGCATCGGGGCGGAGATCCAGAAGGAGATGGTCGCGCTGCCCTGGGGCAAGGGCGAGATGCGCCGCACCTCGGCGCAGCCGTCGACCGGCGGTCGCGCCGGCGCCCATGCGCCGCGGGTGGCGATCCTGGCCTTCGGTACCCTGCTGCATCCGGCGCTGAAGGCGGCGGAGGCGATCGACGCGAGCGTCGCCAACATGCGTTTCGTGAAGCCGCTGGACGTCGAGCTGGTCAAGGAACTGGTCCGCACGCACGACGCCCTGGTGACCGTCGAGGACGGGTGCATCATGGGTGGCGCCGGCAGCGCGGTGCTGGAAGCGCTGCAGGCCGAAGGCCTGTCGTTGCCGGTGCTGCAGCTGGGCTTGCCCGACGAGTACGTCGAGCATGGCGAACCCGGCAAGCTCATGGCCCAGTGCGGCCTGGACGCTGCCGGCATCGAGCGCTCGATCCGCGAGCGCTTCCTGACGACCGTGGCGCCGGTGGCGATCAAGGCCGCCTGAGCGGCGCACGCGCTCCCTGGCGCTGTCCTTCGAACGGCGCTGGCCTCGCGGTCAGCGCCGTTTCGCTTTTCCGGCCGCCTGCAGCTCCGCTCGGTGGGGCGACCTGAGCGTCGCGGGCGCGAGCGCGCGTTTCACCGCATCGATGAAGTCCTGCGTCAGCGCATGCGCGGCGCGGTGCAGCGGCCACAGCGCCTGGATGCGGAAGGGGACCGACACCGAGAACGGTCGCAGGTGCAGATCGGGGCCGGCACACGCCCGCGCCGTCAACGGATTGACGAGCGCGATGCCCAGGTTTTTCTGAACCAGCGCGCACACGGCGATCGCGCTGTGTGTCTCCATTTGCAGACGACGCCGCACGCCGGCACTTGCAAAGATGGCGTCGAACTGGCGGCGATAGGGGTCCTCGGCCGACAGGCTGACGAAGCGCTCGCCCTCGAAGTCCTGCGGCGTGAGCACCGCGCGCTCCAGCAGGCGGTGACCCGCGGGCAGGACGCAGACCTCGTCGAGCTCGGCCAGCGTTTCGCTGCGCGTGCCCGGCACGGTGGTGGAGACCTCGCTCAGGCCGATGTCGAAGCGCTGCGCGGCCATCCATTCCTCGAGCAGCGGCGACTCCTGCGGCGTCAGCGTCAGTTCCGCCTGGGGGTGCCGGGCCAGCCAGTCGGCGCTCGCGTCCGGCAGCAGCGCGTGCGCCAGCGCCGGCAGCGTCAGGACGCGCAGGCGTTCGTCCTCGGCGCGGCCCAGCGACTGCGCGCGGGCGACGACCTGGTCCAGGCCCTGGTAGGCGCGCTGGACTTCATCGAACAAGGCCAACGCGCGGGCCGTCGGGCGCAGCCGCCCCGCGGTGCGATCGAACAGCGCGTAGCCGAGCAGCGATTCCATCCGTGCCAGCTCCCGGCTGACCGTGGGCTGGGAGGTGAACAGCAGCTCCGCGGCGCCGGTCACGCTGCCGGCGGTCATGACGGCGCGGAAGACTTCGATGTGGCGGTGCGTGATCGGGAGGGCCATCCCGGCAGGATATCAGTGCATATCAGAAATGAATTCAATCGGCAAAACAAAGCATTTGATTGAATATGACGTCCGACGGATGCTTGCGGTAGTTCCAGCCTCTGCCTGAAGGATTCCTGACATGCCGCAAGCCCTGACCCCCGCCCGCGAACAGCAGCTGCAAGCGCTCACCACGAAGTACGGCACCCCGCTGTGGGTGTATGACGCCGCGGTGATCCGCGAGCGCATCACCGCGCTCGGTGGATTCGACACGGTCCGCTTCGCCCAGAAGGCCTGCTCCAACACGCACATCCTGCGGCTGATGCGGGCGCAGGGGGTGAAGGTGGACTCCGTGTCGCGCGGCGAGCTGCTGCGCGCCTTCGCTGCCGGCTTCACCGTCGGCACCGGCGCGGATGCGGTCCACTCGGACATCGTGTTCACCGCCGACCTGCTGGACCGCGAGACGCTGAAGACGGTCGTCGAGCACCGCGTTCCGGTGAACGCCGGGTCGATCGACATGCTGGAGCAGCTCGGCGAGGTCTCGCCCGGCCACCCGGTCTGGCTGCGCCTGAATCCCGGGTTCGGCCACGGCCACAGCAACAAGACCAACACCGGCGGCGAACACAGCAAGCACGGCATCTGGCACGAGCAACTGACGGACGCGCTGGCCGTCATCGCGCGTCGCGGGCTGACGCTGATCGGGCTGCACATGCACATCGGCTCGGGCGTCGATTACGAGCATCTGGGTCGCGTCGGCAGCGCCATGGTCGACCTGGTCCGGACGGTCAAAGGCAGCGGCCTGGATCTGCTGGCGATCTCGGCCGGGGGCGGCCTGTCGATTCCTTATCAGGAGGGCGGCGAGCGCATCGACACTGCGCACTACTTCAGCCTGTGGGATGCCGCCCGCAAGGAGGCCGAGAACGTCGTCGGCCATCCGCTGGCACTCGAGATCGAACCGGGGCGCTACCTGGTGGCGGAATCCGGCGTGCTGCTGGCGGAGGTCCGCGCGGTCAAGGCGCAGGGACGTCAGCACTTCCTGCTGGTCGATGCCGGCTTCAATGAACTGATGCGGCCGGCGATGTACGGCAGCTTCCATGCGATGAGCCTGATCCCTGCGGACGGCGAGCGCCGCCCGGTCCAGGAGACCGTCGTGGCCGGTCCGCTGTGCGAATCCGGCGACGTGTTCACCCAGGCGGAGGGCGGCGTCGTCCTGGCGCGGGAATTGCCGCAAGCCAGGGTCGGCGATCTGCTGGTCATCCACGACACCGGCGCGTACGGCGCATCCATGTCCAGCAACTACAACAGCCGGCCGCTGATCGCCGAGGTGATGGTCGACGGCGCCTCGGATCGCCTGATCCGCCGCCGCCAGACCGTCGAGGAATTGCTGGCCCTGGAAGCGGTGTGAGGGCGATGTGAGCGGTTTGACGGCGATATGACGTTTTTGCTATCGCACAAGCGATTTTTGATAGTTTCGATCAATAGGGAATCGCAATAGGCTGCATTGGGGAATTCAAACCCACCGATAGCCTCGGCCCCCTATCATTCTTTCCATCCCATCAACCCCAGACAGCGAGAACGAAGCAAATGTCCCTGATCAACACCCAAGTCCAACCCTTCAAGGCCCAAGCGTTCCACAACGGCAAGTTCATCGAGGTCACTGAAGAGTCGCTCAAGGGCAAGTGGTCCGTGCTGATCTTCATGCCGGCCGCCTTCACCTTCAACTGCCCGACGGAAGTCGAAGACGCGGCGGACAACTACGGCGAGTTCCAGAAGCTGGGCGCCGAGGTCTACATCGTCACGACCGACACCCACTTCTCGCACAAGGTGTGGCACGAAACCTCGCCGGCCGTCGGCAAGGCCAAGTTCCCGCTGGTCGGCGACCCGACGCACGCCCTGACGAACGCCTTCGGCGTGCACATCCCGGAAGAAGGCCTGGCCCTGCGCGGCACCTTCGTGATCAATCCGGACGGCGTCATCAAGACCCTGGAAGTGCATGACAACGCGATCGCCCGCGACGTCAAGGAAACGCTGCGCAAGCTGAAGGCGGCCCAGTACGTCGCCAAGAACCCTGGCCAGGTCTGCCCGGCCAAGTGGAACGAAGGCGACAAGACCATCGCCCCGTCGCTGGACCTGGTCGGCAAGATCTAAGGATCTCGCCCTCACGGGGGAAGCGGACGATCCGGACCGGATCGTCTCTCCCCCGGACCGGTGATCCGGATGAGGATGTTCCTCTCCCCTCACTGCAAACGCGCCTCGCGTGGACCGATCCGGTCCGCGGGCGTGTGCTCGGCCGCCCCTTCGATCTGACAGGGAGGCCGGTTCTCGAAGTCGCTTAAGAATATTGGAAGGAAGCAACGATGTTGGACGACAACCTGAAGGCGCAGCTCAAGGCCTACCTGGAGCGGGTCACGCTGCCGTTCGAGATCGAAGCCTCGTTGAACGACTCCGAGAGCGCCGCAGAGCTCAAGCAGCTGCTGCAGGACATCGCGGCGATGTCCGACAAGATCACGCTGAACCTCGATGGCAACGATGCACGCAAGCCGTCGTTCAGCCTGAAGCGCACGGGCACGGAACAGAGCCTGCGCTTCGCCGCGATTCCGCTGGGCCATGAGTTCACCTCGCTGGTGCTGGCCCTGCTGTGGACGGGCGGCCATCCCCCGAAGGTGGAGCAGTCCACCATCGACCAGATCAAGGGCTTGGACGGGGACTACCTCTTCGAGGTCTACATGTCCCTGACCTGCCACAACTGCCCGGACGTCGTGCAGGCGCTGTCGCTGATGTCGGTGCTGAATCCGCGCGTCAAGACGGTGGTCGTGGACGGCGCGCTGTTCCAGGACGAGGTCAACGCCCGCGAGATCATGGCGGTGCCGACGATCTACCTGAACGGCCAGGAATTCGGCTCGGGCCGCATGACCGTGGAAGAGATCGCCGCCAAGCTGGACACCGGCGCGGCGGAGAAGGACGCGGCCAAGCTGTCGGCCAAGGATCCGTACGACGTGCTGATCGTCGGCGGCGGCCCGGCCGGCGCGGCGGCGGCTGTTTATGCCGCTCGCAAGGGCATCCGCACCGGTATCGCGGCCGAGCGTTTCGGCGGCCAGGTCAACGACACGCTGGCGATCGAGAACTACATCTCCGTGCTGTCCACCGACGGTCCGAAGTTCTCGATGGCGCTGGAGTCGCACGTCAAGGATTACGGCGTCGACGTGATGAACCTCCAGCGCGGTGAAGCGCTGATTCCGGCGACGACGCCGGGCGGCCTGGTCGAACTGAAGCTGGCCAACGGCGGCTCGCTCAAGAGCAAGACGGTGATCATCTCCACCGGCGCGCGCTGGAGGAACGTCAACGTCCCCGGCGAACAGGAATACAAGAACAAGGGCGTGGCCTACTGCCCGCACTGTGACGGCCCGCTGTTCAAGGGCAAGCGTGTGGCGGTGATCGGCGGCGGGAACTCCGGCGTCGAGGCGGCGATCGACCTGGCCGGCATCGTGTCGCATGTGACGCTGCTGGAATTCGGCGATCAGCTGCGCGCGGATGCGGTGCTGGTGAAGAAGCTGGAGAGCCTGCCCAACGTCGTGATCCTGAAGCAGGCGCAGACGAGCGAGTTCACCGGCACGGCGGGCAAGCTCGACGGTCTGAACTACATCGATCGCGCCACCGGCGAGAGCAAGCGCGTCGAGGTCGAAGGCGTGTTCGTGCAGATCGGCCTGGTGCCCAACACCGAGTGGCTGCGCGGCACGATCGAGCTGTCCAAGCACGGCGAGATCATCGTCGACGCGAAGGGCCAGACCTCGGTGCCGGGCGTGTTCGCCGCGGGCGACGCGACGACCGTGCCGTTCAAGCAGATCATCATCGCGGCCGGTGACGGCGCGAAGGCGGCCCTGAGCGCTTTCGACCACATCATCCGCAACTGATCCCGGTTCAGCCCACCTGATTGACGCCCCGAAAGGGGCGTCAGTCGTTTGGGGCTGTCTTCCTGCACCCGCCGCTGGCCCTCACCCCCGCCCTCTCCCGCAAGCGGGAGAGGGAGTGAGAATGCACCGAGGCATTCGGCGCAGGACCATTGGTGTGGCCCCCTCTCCCGCACCGCGGGAGAGGGTGGGGGTGAGGGCCAGCGGCCGTTGATCACCGCCGACTGCGCCAGAGGCTCTCCGCGCTGTAGACCGCGAGCGCCGACCAGATCAGCACGAAGCCGGCGAGTCGCGCGCCGGCGAGCGGCTCGTGATACAGCCACACGCCGAGCAGAAACTGGATCGTCGGGGACAGGTATTGCACGAGGCCGAGCGTCGTCAGCGTGATGCGGCGCGCGCCAGCGGCGAACAGCAGCAGCGGCACGGCCGTCAGCGGTCCGGCGAGCAGCAGCCAGGCGATGTGGCCGGCGTCGCCGGTCGCGAACGCGCTGGTGCCCTGGCTGGTCCACCAGAACAGCGCGATGGCGGCAAAGGGCGAGAGGATCAGCGTCTCCAGCGTCAGGCCCTCCAGCGCGCCCAGATGCGCCGTCTTGCGCATCAGCCCGTAGATCCCGAAACTCAGCGCCAGCACGAGCGCGATCCACGGCAGCCGTCCGGCGGTCACCGTCAGCCAGACCACGCCGGCCGCGGCGAGTCCGATCGCCAGCCACTGCACCGGGCGCAGCCGCTCGCGCAGGAACACGAAACCCAGCATCACGTTGACCAGCGGGTTGATGAAGTAGCCCAGGCTGGCCTCGACCACGTGTCCCTGCTGCACTGCCCACACATAGACCAGCCAGTTGGTCGACAGCAGCAGCGCCGACACCGCGCAGGTCCCGAGCAGCTTGGGCGAACGCAGCACCGGACCGAGCCAGGCCCAGCGGCGCAGCGCCGTCAGCAGGATCGCGACGAAGACCATGGACCACAGTGTCCGGTGCGCGATGATTTCGAACGCACTGACGTGGCTCAAGCGCTTGAAGTACAGCGGGAACAGGCCCCACGCGATGTAGGCCAGCGCGGCGTAGAGCATGCCGGTGCGGGCGTGGCGGATGTCGGCGCGGTGGTCGGCGAGGGGCGGGGTGGCGTTGGTCATGGTTCTGCAGGCGCGAGGGCCCGCGATTCTGCTCTTTTCACGCGGCCCGCTTCGTCGCAGGATGGACACCATGGCCCACGTCGAATTCACGTCGCAACTGCATCGCTTCGTCGACACCCCCAGCTGGACTGCGACGCCGGCACCCTGGGGGAGGCGCTCACGCTCGCCTTCGACTGCAATCCGCGCCTGCGCGGCTACATCCTGGACGAGCAGGGCCACCTGCGCACGCACGTCGCCGTGTTCATCGACGGCCACCGCGCGCAGGATCGCCAGGCCCTCAGCGATCCGCTGACGGCGCAGTCCAAGGTCTACGTGCTGCAGGCGCTGTCGGGCGGCTGAGCGCCGGCCGGCGCCACTGCGCGCCACCGCCCGCAGTCTGTCGAGAACCGCGACGCCCGTTCGTCGTGAGAGGTGCTGTCCACCATCGCCATACCCGCCATCGCAACACCAGCCATCGCAAGGAGACTCCGATGACCGTCACCGCCTGGGCCGCGACCCGCAAGGGTCTGTTCGAACTGCGAAGCGATCCCGCCGGCGGCGGGTGGTCGATCGGCCGCCACAGCTTCGTGGGGGACCCCGTCAGCATGGTGCTGCCCGCGCCGGCGGGTGGGGGGCGGATGCTCGCGGCGCTCAACCTGGGGCACTTCGGCGCGAAGCTGCAGGCGTCGGACGACGGCGGCGCCACGTGGCGCGAGCTCGCTTCGCCCGCGTTCCCCGAGCAGCCGGAGGGCGCCGAAGGCCCGCCCTGGAAGCTCCAGCAGATCTGGGCGCTGGAGCGCGGCGGCGACGGGCGGCTCTGGGCCGGCACCATCCCCGGCGGTCTCTTCGTCAGCGACGACCAGGGCGAGACCTGGCAACTCGTCGACACGCTGTGGGACAAGCCCGAGCGGCTGGGCTGGTTCGGTGGCGGCTACGACGCACCGGGCATCCATTCGATCAACGTCGACCCGCGCGATCCCAAGCGGCTGCTCCTGGGCATCTCCTGCGGCGGCGCCTGGCGCAGCGAGGACGGCGGCGCGAGCTGGCACATCAGCGCCAAGGGCATGCGCGCCGACTTTCTGCCGCCGGAGCAGCAGGGCGAGGAGAACACCCAGGACCCGCACCGCATCGTCGCCAGCGCGGCGGATCCGGACGTGCTCTGGTGCCAGCATCACAACGGCGTCTGGCGCTCGGTGGACGGTGGCGCGCACTGGGGCGAGATCAAGCCGCCGCTGTCGGGCTTCGGCTTCGCGGTGGCCGCGCATGCCGGCGATCCCGACACCGCGTGGTTCGTGCCGGGCGTGAAGGACGAGAAGCGCCTGCCCGTCGACGGCGCGCTGGTGGTGAACCGAACGCGCGACGGCGGCAGGACCTTCGAGACACTGCGGACCGGGCTGCCGCAGTCGAACTGCTACGACCTCGTCTACCGTCACGGCCTGGCCGCGCACGACGACGGCCGACGCCTGCTGATGGGCAGCACGACCGGGAACCTGTGGGCGACCGACGATGCCGGAGACCGATGGTCGCTCGTGTCCGGACACCTGCCGCCGATCTACGCGCTGCGTTTCGGCTGAACGCTCACTCCCTCTCCCGCTTGCGGGAGGGAGCCGCGCCTGTCTTACTCCCTCCTCCGCTTGCGGGAGAGGGCAGGGGGAGGGCCCGCGGCGGTGGCAGTGCTGCGACGCGGATCAGAGGAATGGCGCCCACTCCGCGCCGGGCGCTGTTTCGAGTTCCAGCGTCGCCCCCGTCATCGGATGCGTCAGGGTCAGTCGTTGCGCGTGAAGCCACAGGCGCTGCAGCCCGAAATGCGCAGCGAGCGCGCGATTGAGCGGCCCCTTGCCGTGGTTGGCGTCGCCGACGATGGGATGCGCGATGTGTTTCAGATGGCGACGGATCTGATGGCGTCGTCCCTGCACCGGCTCGCACGCGAGCAGCGCGAGTCGCGTCGTCGCGAAGCGCGGGTCGGTGCTGACCGGGATTTCATGCCGACGCAGGCAGGTCCACTCGGTCTGCGCGTCCAGATGCGGCTGGCCGGCGGACGGCAGCTCCGGGTCGCGGGCGAGCGGATGGTCGATGACGCCGGCATCCGCGGCAGGCCAGCCCCGCACCAGCGTCAGGTAGCGCTTGTGCGTGCGGCGCTCGGCGAGTGCCACGCCGAGCAGGCTGGCGACCTCCGCGCTCAAAGCGAAGACGAGCACGCCCGACGTGCCGCGGTCCAGGCGATGCGCCGGCCAGACCGGCCGGCCGAGCTGGTCGCGCAGACGCTGCAGCGCGGCGTCTTCCTCGTGGGCGTCGATCGCGGTGCGGTGCACCAGCAGCCCGGCGGGCTTGTCGATCACTGCGAGGTGCTCATCCAGGTGGAGAAGCGGCAGCGCGCGCGAGGCGGCGGCCGACGGCGGGGATGAGCCGGGTGCTGCCATGCCGGTGCGAGTCGGCACGAAAGACCGCATGAGCGGATGCGGAGGAGTGGGGGATGTCATCGCTGAAGGGGACGGTGTGCGCACGCCTGGAGCGCTTTTTGCCCTCTTTTCCCCGTTTGGGGGGAGGGGCCAGTCACAGGGTGGTTCGCCAAAATCCTGTCATGCCGACTGCGCATCATCGCAGCAGGCCTTCAGCGCCATCGATCGTCGATGGCGGGACCCTCGATCCGCACCGCCGTCGCCAGCAGGAGTTCGCCATGCCCCAGGAGTTTCACATCGGTCACCGGTCCTTCCTGGACCGGCTCGTCATGGCCTTGGGCGGCGTCGTGCGTCGCACGCCGGCGGTGCGGCTGGTCAGTCGATCTGGCCGTCCACGTAGAACCACGCCCCGCGCTCCCGCACGAAACGGCTGATCTCGTGCATGCGGTGCGCGCGCCCGCCGACCTTGCTGCGCGCGATGAACTCCACCGTCTCGTGGTCGGCGTCCTCGCGCGTGTGGCGACGCACCTCCAGGCCCAGCCACTTCAGGTCCTGCTCCCCCGGTCGAGCGACGCCGGACGGGTGCTCGGATGCCAGGTCGCGAGCAAGTACTCGATCAGGTCCATCGTGTAGGCCGTGTACCGCGAGCGCATCAGCGCCTGCGCGTCCGCCGCGATGAGCGCGCCGGTCTCGGCGAAGGCCCGGTGCAGGGCGCCGCAGCACGCGGCGTACGGGCGGCCGCTGCCGCAGGCGCACAAGCCCGCTTCTGATCCCACGCGATTCAACTGGCCGGCCGCGCTGTTCGCCGCAGTCTTGGATTTTTCTGTCTTCATGAGGCCGCCATGATGCCAGCCTCTCTAGAATGGCTGGATGAATTCCCAGGATTTTGGCGACGAGCGCCCGACCCCGCCGCAAGAGGACCTGTTCACGCCGCGCGCGCCGCGCGGCCTGCTGGACAACCTCAACCCCGAGCAGTACGCCGCGGTCACGCTGGGCCAGGAGCCTGCGCTGATCCTGGCCGGTGCCGGTTCCGGCAAGACGCGCGTGCTGACGACCCGCATCGCCTGGCTGATGAGCCAGGGCCATGCGACGCCGGCCTCGGTGCTGGCGGTGACCTTCACCAACAAGGCGGCCAAGGAGATGGTCACGCGCCTGTCCGCGATGCTGCCGGTGAACGTGCGCGGCATGTGGATCGGCACCTTCCACGGGCTGTGCAACCGCTTCCTGCGCGCGCACTGGAAACTGGCCGGCCTGCCGCAAGGTTTCCAGATCCTGGACTCGGGCGACACGCTGTCCGCGGTCAAGCGCGTCATCAAGGCGATGAAGCTCGACGAGGAACGCTTCGTCCCCAAGCAGGTCTCCTGGTACATCGCCGGCGCGAAAGAGGACGGCATGCGTCCCAAGGACATCGACCTGCGCGATGAGCAGACCCGCAAGCTGGTCGAGATCTACCAGGCCTACCAGGACCAGTGCGAGCGCGAGGGCGTGGTCGACTTCGCCGAGTTGATGCTGCGTTCGTTCGAGCTGATGCGCGACAACCAGGCGGTGCGCGAGCATTACCAGCGCCGCTTCCAGTACGTGCTGGTCGACGAGTTCCAGGACACCAACAAGCTGCAGTACGCGTGGCTGAAGATGTTCGCGCCGCCGGGGCGCGGGCAGGGGTGTTCGCGGTCGGCGACGACGACCAGAGCATCTACGCCTTCCGTGGCGCGCGCGTGGGCAACATGGCCGACTTCGAGCGCGAGTACCGCGTGCGTCAGGTCGTGAAGCTGGAACAGAACTACCGCAGCTTCGGCAACATCCTGGACGCGGCCAACGCGCTGATCAGCAACAACAGCCACCGGCTGGGCAAGAACCTGCGCACCGAGGCCGGTCCGGGCGAGCCCGTGCGCGTGCACGAGGCCAGCAGCGACTTCGCCGAGGCGCAGTGGCTGCTCGAGGAGGCGCAGGCGCTGCACCGCCAAGGGCTGGAACGCAAGGAGATCGCGGTGCTCTACCGGAGCAACGCGCAGTCGCGGGTGATCGAGTCGGCGCTGTTCAACGCCGGCATTCCGTACCGCGTGTACGGCGGGCTGCGCTTCTTCGAGCGCGCCGAGGTGAAACACGCGCTGGCCTACCTGCGCCTGATCGAGAACCCCAACGACGACACCAGCTTCCTGCGGGTCGTCAACTTCCCGGCGCGCGGCATCGGCGCGCGCACCATCGAGCAGCTGCAGGACGCGGCGCGGCCGAGCGGACGCTCGCTGGTGCAGAGCATCGGCGCGGTCGGCGGCCGCGGTGGCGCGAGCCTGGCGGGCTTCGTCGGCCTGGTCGACGCGATGCGCGAGGCCACGGCGGGACTCACGCTGCGCGAGATCATCGAGCACATCATCGAGCACTCCGGCCTGACCGCGTTCTATCGCGCCGAGAAGGAAGGCGAGGACCGGCTGGAGAACCTGAGCGAACTCGTGAACGCCGCCGAGGCCTTCGTGACGCAGGAGGGCTTCGGCAAGGACGCGGTGGCGCTGCCGGTGGACGAGCACTCGCCCGGCGCGATCGCGGACGGGCTGCCGGCGGCGGTGGCCGCGGCCGCGCCGGCGACGCCGGATGCCGAGACCGGCGAGATCATGTCGCCGCTGGCCGCCTTCCTGACGCACGCGTCGCTGGAGGCCGGCGACAACCAGGCGCAGGCCGGCCAGGACGCGATCCAGCTGATGACGGTGCATTCGGCCAAGGGCCTGGAATTCGATGCGGTGTTCATCACCGGCATGGAGGAAGGCCTGTTTCCGCATGAGAACTCGCTGTCCGACTCGGACGGGCTGGAGGAAGAACGCCGGCTGATGTACGTCGCGATCACGCGCGCGCGACAGCGGCTGTACATCAGCTTCTGCCAGACGCGGATGCTGCATGGCCAGACCCGCTACAACATCAAGAGTCGCTTCATGGAGGAACTCCCCGAGGAGACCCTGAAGTGGCTGACGCCGCGCAACCAGGGTTTCGGCTCGGGCTTCGCGAAGGACTACCAGCAGGCGTGGCAGCGCGGCTCGGGACTGAAGTCGATGGTGGGCGCGGGCCGCGTCGACCCATCGGCCTTCCCGCAGGCGCCGGTGCCCCAGGCGATGAAGCAGTCGGCGGCCGAGAAGACCGGCAACGAACACGGCGGCCTGCGCGTCGGCAAGGGCGTGTTCCACAACAAGTTCGGCGAGGGCGTGCTGCTCACGTTGGAAGGCAGCGGACCGGATGCGCGCGCGCAGGTGAACTTCGGCCGGCATGGCACGAAGTGGCTGGCGCTCAGCGTCGCCAAGCTCACCCCGATCGACTGAGCGGATATCGTACGGAGCACGCCGCGAGGCGTGTCTCCAGGCGCAGAATGGGCGGTGAGCGATAAAGATTCCAGCAAACAGGAATCACGATTGCCCGGGAGGGAGATCCGACGAATCCGTCTTTGATCCTGGAATCTCCATGCGCACTGTTGTACCGATCGATCCGCCCGACGACCCGATGGTCGAGGATGCCCTGGCGCTGGGCGCCGCCGTCCGCGCCGCCCGGACCACCGCGCGGCTGCCGCTGGTAGAGGCCGCCGAGGCGCTGGGCATGTCGCGCCAGACGCTGATCAACATCGAGACGGGCCAGGGCGGCGTGAGCCTGTCCACCGTGCTCAAGGCGGCGAGGGCGCTCGGCGTGAGCCTCTTCGCCGTGCCGTCGCAGCAGCGGGAGGTCGTCCGACGCGCGATCCGCACCGCGCGCGACTCGAAGTTCTCCGACCTGGACGACGCATGAACCGTGTGGAGGTCTGGCTCGACGAGCATGAGGTCGGCTGGCTGAAGCCGACGGACGTCCAGCCCGCTGCAACGGACGCACCGCGCCGGTTGTCGCTGGCCTACCTCGAACGATGGACCTCGGAAGTGCTGGCGTTTCCGCTGGCACCGTCGCTGCCGATGCCGCCGCGCGGCGGTCCGGGCAGCGAGTCCTCGGCGCAGGAGGTGCTCGCGTTCTTCGACCATCTGCTGCCCGCCGGCAATGCCCGGCGGCGGATCCTGGCGGCGCAGGGGCTGACGCCCGACGACAGCTACGGCGCCTTGCGCCTGATGGGCCGGGACCTCGCGGGCGCCGTGCGGCTGATCGCGGAGGGACTTCAACGTCCGGCGGGGCCGGTGCAACGGGGGATCTCGCCTGACGAGCTCTCGGAGCGCCTCCGCCATCGCGATGAACGGCCCTTCGCGGTCTGGGATGGCCAGGTGCGGGGCGCACTCGGCGGCGAGCGCGACAAGCTTGGGATCTACGTCGAACGGGACGGCAGCTGGTACTTCGTCGACGGACCGCAGGTGGCCTCGACGCATGTGCTGAAACCGGCGTCCGACGCGAATGTGGGGGACGACCAGTTCTTCGACGAATTCTTCTGCATGCGGCTCGCCGCGCGCGTGGGCCTGGACGTGGCGCCAGTGCAGCTGCACACCGTGCCGGAACCGGTAGTGCTGGTCGAGCGCTTCGATCGGCAGCGGCTCGAGGATGGTCGCGTGCGGCGCCTGCATGCGATCAACGCCTGCCAGGCGCTCGGCGTGCCGCCGGCCGATCAGGGCGGGGTGACGTTCGCGCAGCTCTTCTCGCTGCTGGCGCACAGCCCCACGCCGCTGGTCGACAGCCGCGCGCTGCTGCGTTGGACGGTGTTCCGCCAGCTCATCGGCTGCGAAGGCACGGGCGCGACGGACCTGTCCTTCTTCGTCGATCACGGCGGGTTGCGCGTGGCCCCGGCGCATGGCTTCACCCGCGGGACCGGGCAAGCCGGTGCGTTCGATGCGCAGGCGTGGGCGGGCTTCGGTCGCGACTGCGACATCGCGCCTCGCAGCATCACGCTGGAATTGAAACGCCTGTGCGAGCTGGTGCGCGCACAGGCGGAAGGGGTGGCTCGTGAGCTCGCGGACGACGTGCCGCAGCCCGTGATCGAGCGTGTGCTCGGACGTCTCCTCGGCGAGAGCGACCGTCAGGCCGCGCTCGCTTCGGAGATCGCCCGCTAGATCAGATGCCGATCTCGCCGCCGTCCTTGCGGGTGATCACCACGGTCGCGGAACGCGGACGCTTCTTCACCGTCGGGTCGGCCTGGTTGGCCGGCCAGTAGCTGCCGAAGGTTTTCGCGTTCCAGTCCGGCGTCGACTCCTCGCCCGGGTGCTGCACGTTGAAGAACAGCGTCTTGTAGTCCGGCGTCATCGCGATGCCGGTGATCTCGCATTCCTTCGGGCCGACCAGGAAGCGGCGCAGGGTGTCCGAGGTCGCCTTGGCGCCCGCGCGGGTCTGCGTGCCGCCCGCAGCGTTCACCACGCCGCCGTCGCCGACCTTGCCCGGCAACGCCGCCAGCATCATGCAGTTGGTGATGTCGGTGTAGGCGCCGTCATCGGTCTGGATCCACAGCATGCCGCGCTTGTCGAAGTACAGGCCGTCCGGGCTCGAGAAGTCGTTGCTGTCGGCCAGCGCCGACAGGTTCACGTCCGCGGCCGCATCGGCCTGCGCGCCGAACAGGTACACGTCCCAGGTCAGCTTGGTGACGTCGGTCGCGTCTTCCTTCCAGCGGATGATGTGGCCGTTCGGGTTGCCCTTCTGCGAGGCCGTGCCCTTCAGGTCCTCGTAGTAGCGCGGGTTGGCGGCGTCCGGCTTGGCCTGGCGACCCGTCGGCGTGGCCGTGGGCGCCACGCGGTTCGCGTCGTTGTTGTTGGTCAAGGTCATGTAGACCTCGCCGTTGGTCGGGTGCACCGCGCCCCACTCGGGGCGGTCCATCTTGGTCGCGCCGAGGATGTCGCCCGCGATGCGCGCATTGATCACGACGTCGCCCTGGTCGGCGAAGGCATAGGTCGTGTTGGTGCCGGTCAGCCCGTTCGCGCCGAAGGTCAGCGGCATCCAGTTGCCGGTGCCGTCCGCATTGAACTTGGCCACGTACAGCGTGCCTTCGTCCAGGTACTTCGCGCCGGCCGCCATGCCCTTGCCGATGTCGGCCGCATCCCAGTTGGCCTTGGAGACGAACTTGTAGATGTACTCGTTGCGCGAGTCGTCGCCCATGTAGATGACGATCGGCTTGCCGGCGACCGCCTCGGCGGGCCAGGCGCCTTCATGGTTGAAGCGGCCCAGCGCGGTGCGCTTGGCCGGGACCGAGTCCGTCACGAACGGATCGATCTCGACCACCCAGCCGAAGGTGTTGATCGTGTTGCGGAAGTCGGCGGTCGCGGCGGCACCGGTCACCGAGGAGTTCCAGCGGGTGAACAGGTCGGTCGTGCCGGCCGTTTCCCACAGGTAGGGGCTCTTGCGGTTCTGGGGCAGGCCGTAGCGGTTGAGGCTGGCCACTTCCTTGGCGCTGCGTTGCGCGTCGTCGCCGGCGGCCCGGCTGATCACGTTGAGATAGTTCTCCTCGCAGGTCAGGTAGGTGCCCCACGGGGTGTAGCCGTTGGCGCAGTTGTTGTTGGTGCCGCGGGTCTGCACGGCGGTCGGGCTGAACGAGGTCTGCAGCTGCACGTTGCCCTTGGCCGGACCGGTGAGGTCCATCGTCGTGGCCGAGGTCACGCGGCGGTTGTACTTCGAGCCGCGCACCATGCTCATGCCGGTGCCCGTGGCGTCGCGCTTGACTTCGCAGATGGAGACGCCGTGGGCGTAGATCTCCTTCTCGACCTCGGTGGCGTTGCGCGCGGCGCCGGTGGCGCGGCCGGCCGGGTGCAGGGCATACGGCGCGACGACGTACTCGTGGTTGACGGCCAGCAGGCCGCGGTCCGAGCGCTTGGCGTCGAACGCGCCGGCGTCGCTCATGCCGAACCAGTACATGCCGTCATGGCCGTCGCCGATGCGGCGGTTGTACGAGTCGGCCGTTTCCGAACCGTCGTCCTTCCAGGACTCTTCGCCGAACTGCAGCGGGTCGCCCAGCGCGTGCAGGATGCTGACGTTGTAGCCGTCGGCCACGGTCACCAGGTCGTTCTTGTTCTTGGCGACGGCGTTGAAGCCGATCTTCAGCGGTGCGGGCGTCGGTGCCGGCGCGGGGGCCGGGGCGTCGTCGCTGCTGCCGCAGGCACTCAGGATCGAGCCGCCGAGCAGCGCGGAGGCCGCCGTGGTGATGCCGCCCTTGAGGGCGACGCGCCGCGACAGGCGCGCGGCGAGGATGTCTTCGAAATGCGGGTTGGCGGACGGATTGACCACCGCGTCCTCGTCGTACTCGTTGATGCTGTCTTGGCTGGCAACGATGTCGTGCTGCTTGCTCATTCGTGAAGGCTCCGCTGCAATGGAAAGGCGGGCGGATTCTGCGAAGGGCAAGTGACGGTGCCGTGAAAAAGCCGTTAGCAAATCCTTCGCGGCCTGTCGGTGCGAATGGCGAAGCAAATGCCGGGGAAGCGACGGGCCGTCGCAGGGGCAAGACCTGTCACCGGCTTCGGGGTGACGGGAGGCGGTGGACTTGATCGAACCCGAGGGGCGGACAGGTGCCCGGCCGGCGTCAGTACGGCGTCAGACCGGCATCAAACCGGGGTGATCGGCGTTTCCGGGAGGTCCTTCGGCGCGCCGAACATGAAGCAGTCGATGAAGGTGAAGTACAGCGAACAGTAGAACGCCGTCGTCAGGATCATCGCCAGCGGCACGAGCAGGAAGGGCAGGAGGTTGGCCAGGCCCAGCAGCATGCCGACGATGGTCAGCGCCATCGTCGCGCCGAAGGTCAGGCCGACCCAGACCAGGCCGGACAGCGCGAACGCCCCCTTGTTGCGCCACACGCCCAGCGTGCTGGAGAACAGCGCCTGCATCACGCCCTGGCCGCCCCAATGGATCAGCGCCGGCGCGTGCCAGAACGGGATCGAGATCAGTCCGGTCAGCAGCAGCCGCAGGCCGATGCCGGTGGTCAGCGACGGGTCGGCCATCGTGGCCTCGATGGCCTTCGGGTCGGGCTTGCCGGTACCGGCGCCCCCGCCGTGGCCACCTGTTCGACCGCGCGCACCAGGGCGCCGCCGTCCAGCCAATGGGCGAGGAACATCACGGCGATCGTGCTGAGCGCGTAGAGCAGGCCCAGGATCAACTGGTCGCGGCGGCGTTCCTTGGTCAGCTGCAGCGGCTGCGCGAAGACCGCGGCCGTCGGCGTGTGCGACTGCAGGACCTGGTGCGAGGCCAGCATGAAGGACAGCGACACCAGCGGCAGCGCCGCCAGCACGACGAGCTGCCCCAGCAGCGGCACCAGCTGCAGCAGCGTCGACACCAGCAGGAACACGGCGAACAGGCCGATCAGCGCGATCGGCTTGCGCCGCAGCACCTTCAGCCCGTGGCGCACCCAGAGCAGGCCGTTGCGCGGCGGGACCGTTTGCAGGTGCAGGATCATGGCAGGGACTCCAGCGCATGCCAGGGTCTGGCGATGCGCTCGCGCAGGACGCGCTCGAAATGGGTGGGATCGTGGGGGTGAGGAGGCTGGCCTCGCGGGGCAGGTGGAAGTCCCACAGCCGGGAGATCCAGAAGCGCAGCGCCGCCGCGCGCAGCAGCCCGGGCAGCAGGCGGTGCTCGGCGCCGGTCAGCGGGCGCACCGACTCGTAGGCCTTGACGAAGGCGCCGGCACGCTGCTCGTCGAGCCGGCCGCTGTCCAGGTCGATGCACCAGTCGTTCAGGCAGACGCAGAGGTCGAACAGGAAGCTGTCGACACCGGCGAAGTAGAAGTCGAAGAAGCCGCTGAGCCGTTCGCGGCCGGGCAGGCCGTCGAACATCACGTTGTCGCGGAACAGGTCCGCGTGGACGGGGCCGCGCGGCAACGCAGCGGCGGCGTCGGCGAGCTGTTCCTGGAAGGCCAGTTCGGCGCTCAGCAGCCCGGCCTGTTCAGGCGTCATGTGCGGCAGCACGACCGGCACGGTCTCGCGCCACCACGGCAGGCCGCGGAGGTTGTCCTGGTGCAACGGGAAGTCCTGGCCGGCCAGGTGCATCCGGGCGAGGCCGGCGCCGACCTGCTCGCAATGGAACACGTCCGGGGCCAGCTGATGGCCGCCGAGGAGCTTGTCCACCACCGCCGCCGGCTTGCCGGCCACGGTATGCAGGATGCGGTCCTGCGCGTCGGGCTGCGGCGCCGGGACCGGCACGCCTTTGCGCGCGAGGTGGCGCATCAGCTCCAGGTAGAACGGCAGCTGCTCGAAGCTCAGGCGCTCGAAGATCGTCAGCACGTAGTCGTGCTGCTGGCCGTCGCGCGTCGTGGTGACGAAGTAGTTGGTGTTCTCGATGCCGGCAGTGATGCCCTTGAGCGATTGCAGTTCGCCCAGGCTCAGCGTGTCCAGCAGCGCTTGCGCCTGCTCGGTCGAGACGTCGGTGAATACGGCCATGAAAAGGAAAAAGAACGGACCGGAGGCCGACCGGAACGGATCGGCCCGCCCCGGTCAGAAATTGAAGAGGCGCCAGACCCGCGCGCCCGCGCTGCCGCGGTCGTCGCCCTGGCGGGTGGGGATGTCACGGCCGGTGTCGCCGAGCAGGATCTCGTACTCGGGCGCCTTGCTGTCCTTGTTCTTGACCACGACCTTTTGGGTCAGGCCCCGCACCCGCGTCTCCTCGATGCGGACCCTGTCGTCCTCGCTGACGAGCTGCTCGATCTTCACCTCGGGCACGTCGCGGAACTTCAGCGGCTCGGCGGGAATGGGCGTCGGGGTCGGCGTCGATGCACCGGCGGCGTGGGCCTGGAGCGCAAAGGCGGCCAGGACGGCCAGCAGCGGGGCGAGGCGGGTGGTTTTCATGGTGACGTCGATTCTAAGCTTGGCCCCAGGAAAACCCCGTCCCCCGGGCGAGTGCCGGTTGAAGGCCCGGCCTCCTGACAGGCGGGGTGCCGCGCGCCTGCAACAATGTCGGGATGAGCAAACCTCTGATGCTGCTGGTCGACGGATCCAGCTACCTCTATCGCGCATTCCACGCCATGCCCGACCTGCGCGGTCCGGGTGGGCAGCCCACCGGCGCCATCCACGGCATGGTGGCCATGCTGAAGAAGCTGCGCGACGACTACGGCGCGGAGCATGCCGCCTGCGTCTTCGACGCCTCCGGCCCGACCTTCCGCGACGAGTGGTACCCCGACTACAAGGCCCAGCGCGCCCCGATGCCCGACGCGCTGCGCGAACAGATCGACCCCATCCACGAGGTGGTGAAGCTGCTGGGCTGGCCGGTGCTGACGGTGCCCGGCGTCGAGGCCGACGACTGCATCGGCACGCTGTCGCGGGTGGCGGCGCAGGCGGGGCACCAGGTGGTGATCTCGACCGGCGACAAGGACCTGGCGCAGCTGGTGACGCCGGACGTCTCGCTGATCAACACGATGAGCAACGAGAAGCTGGACGAGGCTGGCGTGCTGGCCAAGTTCGGCGTCCCGCCGGACCGCATCATCGACTACCTCACCCTCATGGGCGACACCGTGGACAACGTGCCCGGCGTCGAGAAGGTCGGCCCGAAGACTGCGGCCAAGTGGATCGCGGAGCACGGCTCGCTGGACGGCGTGATCGCCAACGCGGGCCAGATCAAGGGTGTGGCCGGCGAGAACCTGCGCAAGGCGCTGGACTGGCTGCCGATGGGCCGCAAGCTGGTGACGGTGAAGGTCGACTGCGACCTGTGCACGCATGTCGCCGGCTGGCCGGCGCTGGAGGCGCTGGCCTTCAACCCGGTCGACGAGGCGGGGCTGCTCGACTTCTACACGCGCAACGGCTTCAAGACCTGGAAGCGCGACCTGGAAGGCAAGCTCGGCGGCGACGCGCCCAAGCGGGTCAAGCCGGAAGCCGATGTCGGCGCGGCGGGCGCGACCGACCCGTATGCGGAGGTCGCGCACCCGGCGATCCCCGTGGACAAGCGCTACGAGACCCTCATCGACATGGCCCGGCTCGATGCCTGGGTCGAGCAGCTGAATGCCGCGGCGCTGGCCGCCTTCGACACCGAGACCGATTCGCTGGACCCGATGCAGGCGCGGATCGTCGGCATCAGCTTCAGCGTGAAGCCGGGCGAGGCCGCCTACATCCCGATCCGTCACGACGGTCCCGACGCGCCCGAGCAGCTGCCGATGGACGAGGTCCTCGCGAAGCTGAAGCCCTGGCTCGAGGATCCGCTGAAGAAGAAGGTCGCGCAGAACGTCAAGTACGATACCCATGTGCTGGCCAACCACGGCATCACCGTGCAGGGCACGGCCTACGACACGATGCTGGAGAGCTACGTGCTGGAGGCCCACCGCGGCCACGGCCTGGAGGCGCTGGCCGACCGGGTGCTGGGCCGCAAGGGGCTGAGCTACGAGGACCTGTGCGGCAAGGGCGCGCACCAGATCCCGTTCTCGCAGGTCGAGGTGGCGAAGGCGGCGGAGTACTCCTGCGAGGACTCCGAGATGTGCCTGCATGTCCACCAGACGCTGATGCCGCGCCTGGAGGCCGATGCCGGCCTGAAGTTCGTCTACGAGCAGATCGAGATCCCGGTGTCGGCGCTGCTGGCGCGCATCGAGCGCACCGGCGTGCTGATCGACGCCGCGGTGCTGCAGGCGCAAAGCGCCGACCTGGGCCAGCGCATCGTGGCGGCGGAGCAGGCCGCCTACGAGATCGCGGGGCAGCCGTTCAACATCGGCTCGCCCAAGCAGATCGGCGAGATCTTGTTCAACCGGCTCGGCCTGCCGGTGGTCAAGCGCACCGCGACTGGCGCGCCGTCGACGGACGAGGAGGTGCTGGAGAAGCTGTCGGCGGACTTTCCGCTGCCGGCCAAGATCCTGGAGTACCGCGGGCTGTCCAAGCTCAAGAGCACCTACACGGACAAGCTGCCGCTGATGGTCAACCCGAAGACCGGCCGCGTGCACACGACCTACTCGCAGGCGGTGGCGGTGACGGGACGGCTGTCCAGCAACGAACCCAACCTGCAGAACATCCCCATCCGCACGGCAGATGGCCGCCGGGTGCGCGAGGCCTTCATCGCGCCGGCCGGGCATCGCATCGTGTCCGCGGACTATTCGCAGATCGAGCTGCGGATCATGGCGCACATGAGCGAGGACCCGGGCCTGCTGAAGGCCTTCCAGGAAGGCCAGGACGTGCACCGCGCGACGGCCGCCGAAGTCTTCGGCGGCGGTCTGGACGCGGTCACGCCGGAGCAGCGCCGCTACGCCAAGACGATCAACTTCGGACTGATCTACGGCATGGGCGCGTTCGGGCTGGCGCAGTCGCTGGGCATCGAGCAGAAGGCGGCGAAGGATTACATCGACCGTTACTTCACGCGTTTCGCAGGCGTTCGCAGCTACATGGACGACACGAAGCAGTTCGCCAAGGAGAAGGGCTACGTCGAGACCGTCTTCGGACGGCGCCTGTGGCTGCCGGAGATCAACTCGGGCAACGGCCCGCGTCGCAGCGGCGCCGAGCGTCAGGCGATCAACGCGCCGATGCAGGGCACGGCGGCCGACCTGATCAAGCTGGCGATGATTGCCGTGCAGCAGGCGCTGGACGAGCAGGGCAAGAAGACGAAGATCGTCATGCAGGTGCACGACGAACTGGTCTTCGAGGTGCCGGACGAGGAACTGGACTGGGTGAAAGCCGAGATCCCGACCTTGATGGCCGGCGTCGCCGCGCTGAAGGTGCCGTTGCTGGCGGAAGTCGGCGTCGGCGCCAATTGGGACGAGGCCCACTGACTGCCACGTCTGCTGGCCCTCACCCCCGCCCTCTCCCGCAAGCGGGAGAGGGAGTCCCACCGGCCCCACTCGCAGCATCTGCTCCTCTTTCTCCCTCTCCCGCTTGCGGGAGAGGGCAGGGGTGAGGGCCAGCGGCGGTGGAAGTGCTGAAGCCTTCAGCGTCTTGAAGAACCATCAGCCGGCCCTAAGCCTCTTCCCCAGGTCGAGCGGTTAGCATCCACCCCCTATGAATTGGCCCTATGAGTTGCAGATCGGCTGGCGTTACACGCGAGCCGGGCGTGGAGGGCGCCGCAACCGCTTCATCTCCTTCATCTCCGGCGTGTCGATGTTCGGCATTGCGCTGGGTGTTGCCGCGTTGATCATCGTGCTGTCGGTGATGAACGGCTTCCAGAAGGAGGTCCGTGAACGGATGCTGTCCGTCATCGCGCATGTGGAACTGCTGAACGACACCGGCGAGGGCCTTCCCGACTGGCGCGCCGTGGCGGACCAGGCGAAGAAGAACCCCGAGGTTGTCGCCGCGGCGCCGTTCGTGTCCGGTCAGGCGCTGATTGCGCGGGGTTCGGACATGCGGGGCACGATCGTGCGGGGGATCGATCCGGCGCTGGAGCCGACGGTGACGCCGATCGCCGAGAAGCTCGCCAAGGACGGTCTGCTGGAGCGCCTGCAGCCGGGTCAATGGAACATCATCCTGGGCGTCGAGCTGGCGCGCCAGCTCGGCGTGCAGCGCGGCGACAAGATCACGCTGGCGATCCCGTCGGGGCAGGTGACGCCGCTGGGCGTGCAGCCGACGTTGCGGCAGTTCACGCTGGTCGGCGTGTTCGAAGCCGGCCACTACGAATACGACAGCGGTCTGGCGCTCATCCATGTCGGCGATGCCGCGAGGCTCTTCCGCACCGGCACGCCGAGCGGCGTGCAGCTGAAGCTGCGCGACGTGCAACTGGCCCGCCAGGTCGGCGCGCAGCTGCAGCGCGACCTGCTGCAGGCGGGTCAGGCGATCTATGTCCGCGACTGGACCCGCACCAATGCCAACTGGTACGACGCGGTCCAGGTCGAGAAACGCATGATGGGCATCATCCTGACGCTGATCGTCGCGGTCGCCGCATTCAACCTGGTGTCGACGCTGGTGATGACCGTCACCGACAAGCAGGCCGACATCGCGATCCTGCGCACGCTGGGCGCCAGCCCGCGCTCGATCATGGGCGTGTTCATGATCCAGGGCGCGCTGGCCGGCGTGATCGGCACGCTGGGTGGCCTGGGCCTGGGGCTGGTGGTCGCGCACAACCTGGACGTGATCGTCCCCACCATCGAGAAGCTGCTGCACACGACCTTCCTGCCGGCCAGCATCTACGTCATCAGCCACATGCCGAGCGACCCGCAGTGGTCGGACATCGTGCCTATCACCGTGACGTCGCTGATCCTGGCGTTCGTCGCGACGGTCTACCCGAGCTGGCGCGCCAGCCGCGTCCAGCCCGCGGAGGCGCTGCGTTATGAATGACGTCCAGAAGAGCGCGGCGCCGGCCGGCGCCCGCATTCCCGCCGGACAGGTGGTGCTGCAGGGGCAGGGCCTCGGCAAGCGCTTCGTCGAAGGGCCGCTGGACGTGCAGGTCTTCCACAACCTCGACGTCAGCGTGAGGGCCGGCGAGACGCTGGCGGTGCTGGGCGCCTCGGGATCGGGCAAGAGCACGCTGCTGCACCTGCTCGGCGGGCTGGACAAGCCGTCCGCCGGACGCGTCGAGCTGATGGGCCGCGACCTCGGCGAGCTCGGCGAGAAGGCCCGCGGCGACTGGCGCAACCAGCACCTCGGCTTCATCTACCAGTTCCACCACCTGCTGCCGGAGTTCAGCGCGCTGGACAACGTCGCGATGCCGCTGCGCATCCGCCGCATGCCGCAGGAGCAGGCGCGCGAGCAGGCCGAGAAGGTGCTGACGCGCGTGGGTCTGGGCCCTCGCGTGCTGCATCGTCCGGGCGAGCTGTCCGGGGGCGAGCGCCAGCGCGTGGCGATCGCGCGGGCGCTGGTCACCGGTCCGGCCTGCGTGCTGGCCGACGAGCCGACCGGTAACCTCGACCGTTCGACGGCCGCAACGGTCTTCGAGCTGATGCTGGAGATGGCCCGCGAACTGGGCACCGCCTTCGTCATGGTGACGCATGACCAGGACCTGGCGGCACGTTGCGAGCATCAGCGCCGGCTGGTCGGCGGCGCGCTGCAGCCGCTCGCGGCCTGAGCGGCCGTCGCAGGCCTCCGGCCGGCGCTCGAACCGAGGCTGGGTTGCCGGATGGCGAGGCCGCGGGCGGTCGCTCCCCCTGGGCCCGCCCCGGCGCCGCGTGATCGCTGGATTACGATGCGCGTCATCATGACCGCCTCGAAGCCCTCCCCGGAATCCCCGTCCACCCGCTTCATCCTGAAGCTCAGCTGTCCCGACCAGTCCGGCATCGTCCACGCCGTCACCGGCGTCCTGCTGGAGCAGGGCGCCAACATCCTGACCTCGGCGCAGCATGGCGACGCCGATCACCGCCGCTTCTTCATGCGCATCGAGTTCGAGTGCGCCGAAGCCCGTCCGGCGGCGGCGTTGCGCGAGGCGTTCGCGCCGCTGGCCGCGCGACTGGCCATGGATTGGGAGCTGGTCGACGCGCAGCGCAAGACGCGTGTGCTGCTGCTGGTGTCCAAGCTCGGACACTGCCTGAATGACCTGTTGTTCCGCGTGCAGACCGGGCATCTGGCGATCGAGATTCCCGCGATCGTCTCGAACCATCGCGACTTCTATCAGCTGGCCGCGTCGCACGACATCCCGTTCCATCACCTGCCGCTGCTGCAGGCGAGCGACGAGCAGAAGCAGGCGCAGGAGCGCAAGATCCGCGAGCTGGTCGAGGAACAGCAGATCGACCTGGTCGTGCTGGCGCGCTACATGCAGATCCTGTCGCCGGAGCTGTGCCGCTTCCTGGAAGGGCGCGCGATCAACATCCACCACAGCTTCCTGCCCAGCTTCAAGGGCGCGCGGCCTTACCACCAGGCGCATGAGCGCGGCGTCAAGCTGATCGGCGCGACCGCGCACTACGTGACCTCGGATCTGGACGAAGGACCGATCGTCGAGCAGGATGTGGCCCGCATCGACCACTCGATGACGCCCGACCAGCTCGTGGCGATCGGACGTGACGTCGAGTGCGTGACGCTCGCCCGCGCGATCCAGTGGCATGCCGAGCATCGCGTGCTGCTCAACGGCCATCGCACGGTCGTCTTCCGCTGAACGCGACGGCCGTCCGTCGACCTTCCTCCACCCCCAGCGGTCGCCATGTGGACTGACACGCACTGCCACCTCGACGCCTCGGAGTTCGACGTCGACCGCGACGCCGTCGTCGCGCGCGCCGTGGCGGCCGGCGTGTCGCAGGTGGTGATCCCGGCGGTCGTCGCGGGAAACTTCGAGCAGGTGAGGGCGCTCGCGCATGCGCATGGCTTCAGCTATGCCCTGGGCATCCATCCGCTGTACGTCATGCACGCGCGCGACGAGGACCTCGGCCGCCTCGACCGGATGCTGGCCGAGTGCCGCGACGACCCGCGTCTGGTCGGCGTCGGCGAGATCGGCCTGGATTTCTTCGTGAAGGACCTCGACGCGGCCACGCAGCAGCACTTCTATGGGGAGCAGCTCAAGCTTGCGAAACGGCACGGGCTGCCGGTGATCCTCCATGTGCGCCGCAGCGCGGACCAGTTGCTCGGCGGACTGCGCCGCATCGGTCTGCAGACCGGTGGCATCGGCCATGCGTTCAACGGCAGCCGGCAGCAGGCCGACGCCTTCCTCGAACTGGGCTTCAAGCTCGGCTTCGGCGGCACGCTGACCTTCGACCGTTCTCTGCAGATCCGCAGGCTTGCCGCGGAGTTGCCCGCCGAGGCGCTGGTCCTCGAGACGGATGCGCCAGACATTCCACCTCATTGGCTGTACCGGACTGCCGAAGAGCGCGCGGCGGGCGCCACCTCGCGCAACGAGCCGGGCGAGCTGCCGCGCATCGGGGAGGTCCTCGCCGGACTGCGCGGCTGGACGATTCAGGAAACGGCCGCGATCACCGGGCGCAATGCGCGCGCCGCACTGCCGCGGCTGGACACCCTGGAGGCTGCCCGCGCGCATGGCTGATGCGATCGACCCGTCCGGATCGCCGGGTTCGCCATCGCCCGGACCGGACGAGCCTGCCCGCTGGCGGGGACTCGCGCCCGTCCATGCGCCGGACGCGGAATGGCTGCTGCTGGGCAGCTTCCCCGGGGTGGCCTCGCTGCGCGCGCAGCAGTACTACGGCCACCCGCGCAACCAGTTCTGGCGGCTGGTCGGCGAGGTCTTCAGCGTCGATCTGGTCGCGATGGCCTACCCCGAGCGCCTCGCCGCCCTGGGTGCCCATCGCGTCGCCGTGTGGGACGTGATCACCGAGACCGAGCGCGAAGGCAGCCTCGACAGCGCGATCCGCAATCCCTTCGCCAGCGATCTCGGACGCCTGATCCAGCAGTTGCCGGCGCTGCGCACGATCGGCTTCAACGGCGGCACGGCCTTGCGCCTCGGGTTGAAGCAGCTCGGACCTCTTGCAGCCCGTTACCGTGTCCTGGGGCTGCCGAGCTCCAGCCCCGCCTACACGATGCCCTACGATGACAAGCTTCGCGCCTGGCGGGAGCTCGCCGGGCCTTCGAGCGACAGATGACGAGACCGGGCCTCGCAGACCCGGCAGGGGAACGACAGCCGTGAGCAAGCACCGGGATTCGAAGAAGGACAAGGGCGGCAGACAGGCCGAATGGGTCGAGGCGACCTTGAGCGAATTCGACGGCGTGCGCTTCCTCCACCTCGACTCGATCTGGGTCCAGGGGGCGATGCGCCTCAAGAAGCCCGAGAAGCTCGAGCTGGAATACGTCCAGCGGATGATGGCCTGGATGCTGTGGCGTGATGTCCGCGAGATGACGCAAGGGCAGGCGGTGCAGCTCGGCCTGGGGGCCGGCGCGCTGACGCGCTTCTGCCGCAAGCAGCTGAAGATGAAGACCACGGCGGTGGAGATCAATCCGACCGTCATCAGCGCCAACCGGCACTGGTTCCACCTGCCCGACGACGACGAGCGGCTGCGCGTGGTCAACGAGGATGCGGGCGCCTGGGTCGCCGACGCCGCCAACTGGGGCAATGCGCAGGTGCTCAACGTCGATCTGTACGACCACGAGGCGGCGGCGCCGGTCCTCGACGACGAGGCCTTCTATGCCGACTGCCACCGGGTGCTCGCCGACGGCGGGCTGATGACGGTCAACCTGTTCGGCCGCAGTGCCAGCTTCACGCGCAGCGCGTCCCGGATCGCGAAGGTCTTCGGCTCCGACCAGGTCTGGCATCTGACGCCGACCCGCGAGGGCAATACCATCGTCGTCGCGGGACGCGGCGTGACCGTGCCGGAGCGCGAGGTGCTCGAGCAGCGCGCCGCCCACATCGAAGCCCGCCATGATCTGCCGGCGACCAAATGGCTGAAGCTGGTGCGGCCGCTGCCGATGAACGTGATCCATCAGCTCCAGGCGGCCGCGGCCGTCGACACGGACCACTGACCATGAAACACAACACGTCGACGCCCCCCAAGGACAAGAGCGGCTCGTCCGCGTCCGCCCCGAAGACCGCTGGCCAGCCGCCGACGCCCGCGTCATCGGCGGCGCCCGCCAGGCCGAAGGCCGCCGAGGCTGGCGTCGCCCGGCTCGAGTGGCGACAGCTGCTGCACTGGCTCGCCGAGGACGGTGTCATCGACCAGGAGCAGGTGCAGCGCACCGAGGCGCGCTTCGGGGCCGGCCACAGCGCTCAGCATCCGCTGATCCGGCTCGGCGCGGCCGGCCTGGTGCGTGTCGCCAATGGCCGTCCCCTGGATATCGAGGCGTTGACCGAATGGCTGGCGGGTCGCCTGAAGCTGCCGTACGTCCGCATCGATCCGCTGAAGGTCGACGTCGGCCGCGTCGCCGACGTGATGTCCGCCAGCTACGCCGAGGCGCGCCGCTGCCTGCCGATCCAGGTCGGACTGACCGAGGTGACCATCGCCGTCGCCGAGCCGCAGGACACCAGCTGGGTGCCGCAGATCGAGTCGCACACGCGCAAGCGCGTGAAGCTCGTGCTGGCCAATCCGCAGGAGATCACGCGCTTCACGACCGAGTTCTTCACGCTGGCGCGCTCCGTGCGCGCGGCGACGAAATCCGGCGAATCCAGCCAGCAGGCGAGTTTCGAACAGCTCGTCGAGCTGGGCCGCAGCAACCGCCAGCTGGACGCCAACGACCAGGGGGTCGTGCAGGTCGTGGATTGGCTGTGGCAGTACGCCTTCGACCAGCGCGCCAGCGACATCCACCTGGAGCCGCGCCGCGAGATGGGCGTGATCCGCTTCCGCATCGACGGCGTGCTGCACACGGTCTACCAGTTGCCGCCCACGGTGATGGGCGCGATGACCGCGCGCATCAAGCTGCTGGGGCGCATGGACGTGGTCGAGAAGCGACGCCCGCTCGACGGCCGCATCAAGACGCGCAACCCGGCCGGGGACGAAGTGGAAATGCGGTTGTCGACGCTGCCCACCGCGTTCGGGGAGAAGATGGTGATGCGGATCTTCGATCCCGACACCGCCGTCAAGGATCTGTCCCAGCTCGGTTTCTCGACCCACGACGCGGACCGCTGGAACCGCCTGACCGCGCGCCCGCACGGGATCATCCTCGTGACCGGCCCGACCGGCAGCGGCAAGACGTCGACGCTCTACTCGACGCTCAAGCGCCTGGCGACCGAGGAGGTCAACGTCTGCACCGTCGAGGACCCGATCGAAATGATCGAGCCCGCCTTCAACCAGTCGCAGGTGCAGCCCGCCATCGACTTCAATTTCGCCGAGGGCCTGCGCGCGCTGATGCGGCAGGACCCGGACATCATCATGGTCGGCGAAATCCGCGACCTGGAGACCGCCGAGATGGCGATCCAGGCCTCGCTGACCGGTCACCTGGTGTTCTCGACGCTGCACACGAACGACTCGGCGTCCGCCATCACCCGGATGGTGGACCTGGGCGTGCCCAATTACCTGATCGACGCGACCGTGATCGGGGTGCTGGCGCAGCGTCTCGTGCGCACGCTGTGTCCGAACTGCAAGGAGCCGGACCCGGACGTCACGCGCGAGTCGCTCAACGAGATGCTCAAGCCCTGGCGCCTGAACGGTGGCGTCAAGCCCTACCGGCCGGTGGGATGCCTGGACTGCCGCAACACCGGCTTCCGCGGCCGTGCTGGCCTGTATGAGCTGCTCTTGCTGACCGACAGCATCCGCAAGCATCTTCACCCGGTCACCGACATGACGGCGCTGCGCCGTCAGGCGGTCCAGGAAGGGCTCCGCCCGTTGCGCCTCGGCGGCGCGATGAAGGTGGCCGAGGGGCTCACGACGATGGATGAAGTGCTGCGCAGCACCCCGACCTGGGAAACCTGAGGTCGCCGGATTCATCCGCAGGCCGCCCCCCAGGCTCACGGGGGCGGGTAAGCCCGCGCAGACAACGCGCAGCCCCCGTGCCGTGCGGGTGCGTGAAGATCGCCATACGCCCCGTGCGATGCGCGGCGTCTCCCCTTACGTGATAACCACAGACCCCGATAGGGACCCGATTCCTAGAATCGCGGCCATTCAAGCCGATAGAGGGTCCCTCCATGAAGATCAAGAGTCAACGCGACTTCTGGTCAGGGCTGATGTTCTTGGTCGTTGGCGCCGCGTTCGCGGCCGGCTCGATCATCAACTACAGCTTTGGCACGTCCGCCCGCCCCGGGCCTGGTTATTTCCCGTTCGGGCTGGGCGTCCTGCTCGCCCTCATGGGGGCGGTGGTGGTGTTCAAGGCGCTCACCATTGAATCGGAAGGCGGCCAGCCCGTCGGCGCTTTCGCCTGGAAGCCGCTGATGATCGTCGTGGGCGCCATCGTGATGTTCGGATTCGCACTGCCGCGCCTGGGCATGATCATCACGCTGCCGCTGCTGATCACGATGTGCTCCTTTGCCAGCGACGAATTCCGGTGGCGCGACGCGCTGCTCAGCAGCGTGGTCCTGACCGCAGGCAGCTACGCCATCTTCATCTGGGGTCTGAATCTGGTGATCCCCATCTGGCCGACCTTCCTGGGCGGCTGAGGAGTCACGCATGGATCTGATCAACAACCTGATGCTGGGGTTCGGCACGGCGTTCACGCCGGAGAACCTCCTGTACGCCTTCGGCGGCGCCGTGCTGGGCACGCTGATCGGCGTGCTGCCGGGCCTGGGCCCCGTCGCCACGATCGCGATGCTGCTGCCGTCGATCTACTCGCTGGATGCGACGCCGGCGCTGATCATGCTCGCCGGCATCTATTACGGGGCGCAGTACGGCGGCTCGACGACGGCCATCCTGATCAACGTGCCCGGTGAGTCCTCGTCGGTCGTGACGGCGATCGACGGCTACCAGATGGCCCGGCAAGGGCGTGCCGGTCCGGCTCTGGCGGCGGCGGGCCTGGGCTCGTTCTTCGCAGGCTGCGTGGGCACCGTCATCATCGCGGCCTTCGCGCCGCCGTTGACCGAGTTGGCCTTCAAGTTCGGCCCCGCCGAATACTTCTCGCTGATGGTGCTGGGCCTGATCGGCGCGGTGGTGCTGGCCTCGGGCTCGCTCATCAAGGCGATCTCGATGATCGTGCTGGGCCTGCTGCTCGGACAGATCAACACGGACGTGATCTCGGGAACGCCGCGCTTCTCGTTCGACGTGCCAGAGCTGACGGACGGCATCAACTTCGTCGTGATCGCGATGGGCGTCTTCGGCTTCGGCGAGATCATCGCGAACCTCGGCCAGCCGGCCGAGCACCGCGAGGTCTTCACCAAGAGCGTGAAGGGCCTGTGGCCGACCAAGCAGGACTTCCACGACGCGTGGCCGGCGGTGCTGCGCGGCACCGCGCTGGGTTCGGTGCTGGGTGTGCTGCCCGGCGGTGGCGCGCTGCTGGCCTCGTTCGCGGCCTACACGCTGGAGAAGAAGGTCTCCAAGACGCCGGAGAAGTTCGGCAAGGGCGCCATCCAGGGCGTGGCAGGTCCGGAGTCGGCCAACAACGCCGGCGCGCAGACTTCCTTCATCCCGATGCTGACGCTGGGCATCCCGCCCAACGCGGTGATGGCGCTGATGGTCGGTGCGATGACGATCAAGGGCATCCAGCCCGGTCCGCAGGTCATGACCAGCAATCCGGAACTGTTCTGGGGCCTGATCGCGTCGATGTGGGTCGGCAACCTGATGCTGGTGATCCTGAACCTGCCGATGATCGGCATCTGGATCAAGCTGCTCACGGTGCCCTACCGTTTCCTGTTCCCGGCGATCGCGGTCTTCTGCTGCATCGGCACCTACACGCTGAACAACAACAACTTCGACGTCTATATGACGGCGGCGTTCGCGGTGATCGGTTATCTCTTCTACAAGCTGAGCTGCGAAGCGGCTCCGCTGCTCCTGGGCTTCATCCTCGGCCCGATGATGGAAGAGAACCTGCGTCGCGCGCTGTTGCTGTCCCGCGGTGACTGGATGACCTTCATGTCGCGCCCGCTGTCGGCGGGCCTGCTCATCGCCGCGGCGTTGATGGTGGTGGTGGTGATGCTGCCGTCCATCAAGAACAAGCGCGAGGAAGCGTTCCAGGACGCGGACTGACCAGACTTCTGGCTTCAGCCTCATCGAAGACCCGCCTCGGCGGGTCTTTTTCTTGGTGAGCCGCCGGTACGCTTCCAGAAGAATCAATGGCTTAAGGACGCTCCGTGCGAGACGCGGCCAACTGTCAACAACTTTCCCTTGTAGTTCTTGCGAGCCGCTCGAAGACCGTGCTACAGTCGCTGTCTTCGCTGCACAGACAAATGTCTTGCAGCGGCCCCCGAAGGAACTGTCGGGGGTGTCAGGTGAATAATCAGCAAAAGCCGGTTTTCATTTGGCGGCGAGATTCTCGCAGTCGGTGATGAAAATAATTTCTCTGACTGCTTGACGGATTCGAAAGAAATCGTTCATAATCTCGCTTCTGCGCTGCTGACGACAAGTCAGCGACGCGACGAAGTAAGCGGAAGCTGCTTCGATGTTCTTTAAGAATTTACAGCCGATAAGCGTGGGCGTCTGGACGAGCGACCTGAGAAGGTTAAATCGCTAGATGCTCACGGAAGAAAGAATGAAGCTATGAAAGTAGTCTTTGTTCGATTCCGTTGAGTTTATTCAAGATCGAACTGTAGAGTTTGATCCTGGCTCAGATTGAACGCTGGCGGCATGCCTTACACATGCAAGTCGAACGGTAACGCGGGGCAACCTGGCGACGAGTGGCGAACGGGTGAGTAATATATCGGAACGTGCCCAGTTGTGGGGGATAACTGCTCGAAAGAGCAGCTAATACCGCATACGACCTGAGGGTGAAAGCGGGGGATCGCAAGACCTCGCGCAATTGGAGCGGCCGATATCAGATTAGGTAGTTGGTGGGGTAAAGGCCTACCAAGCCTACGATCTGTAGCTGGTCTGAGAGGACGACCAGCCACACTGGGACTGAGACACGGCCCAGACTCCTACGGGAGGCAGCAGTGGGGAATTTTGGACAATGGGGGCAACCCTGATCCAGCCATGCCGCGTGCGGGAAGAAGGCCTTCGGGTTGTAAACCGCTTTTGTCAGGGAAGAAAAGACTCCTACTAATACTGGGGGTTCATGACGGTACCTGAAGAATAAGCACCGGCTAACTACGTGCCAGCAGCCGCGGTAATACGTAGGGTGCAAGCGTTAATCGGAATTACTGGGCGTAAAGCGTGCGCAGGCGGTTATGCAAGACAGATGTGAAATCCCCGGGCTCAACCTGGGAACTGCATTTGTGACTGCATGGCTAGAGTACGGTAGAGGGGGATGGAATTCCGCGTGTAGCAGTGAAATGCGTAGATATGCGGAGGAACACCGATGGCGAAGGCAATCCCCTGGACCTGTACTGACGCTCATGCACGAAAGCGTGGGGAGCAAACAGGATTAGATACCCTGGTAGTCCACGCCCTAAACGATGTCAACTGGTTGTTGGGAGGGTTTCTTCTCAGTAACGTAGCTAACGCGTGAAGTTGACCGCCTGGGGAGTACGGCCGCAAGGTTGAAACTCAAAGGAATTGACGGGGACCCGCACAAGCGGTGGATGATGTGGTTTAATTCGATGCAACGCGAAAAACCTTACCTACCCTTGACATGCCAGGAATCCTGCAGAGATGTGGGAGTGCTCGAAAGAGAACCTGGACACAGGTGCTGCATGGCCGTCGTCAGCTCGTGTCGTGAGATGTTGGGTTAAGTCCCGCAACGAGCGCAACCCTTGTCATTAGTTGCTACGAAAGGGCACTCTAATGAGACTGCCGGTGACAAACCGGAGGAAGGTGGGGATGACGTCAGGTCATCATGGCCCTTATGGGTAGGGCTACACACGTCATACAATGGCCGGGACAGAGGGCTGCCAACCCGCGAGGGGGAGCTAATCCCAGAAACCCGGTCGTAGTCCGGATCGCAGTCTGCAACTCGACTGCGTGAAGTCGGAATCGCTAGTAATCGCGGATCAGCTTGCCGCGGTGAATACGTTCCCGGGTCTTGTACACACCGCCCGTCACACCATGGGAGCGGGTTCTGCCAGAAGTAGTTAGCCTAACCGCAAGGAGGGCGATTACCACGGCAGGGTTCGTGACTGGGGTGAAGTCGTAACAAGGTAGCCGTATCGGAAGGTGCGGCTGGATCACCTCCTTTCTAGAGATGACGAGACCGTTGTCTGGCCTAGGTCAGAGAATTGAGTCGAGTCCACATAAGCGAGTTCAGCGCGCCCACACTTATCGGCTGTAGACACACAACAGTGAGTGAGAAAACGCGTGAGCCTGGCGAGCTGGCCTTGCCGGTTGGCGCGATTGCAGGAGCACGCAAGAAACGCGTGGGTCTGTAGCTCAGTCGGTTAGAGCACCGTCTTGATAAGGCGGGGGTCGCTGGTTCGAATCCAGCCAGACCCACCACGATGATCGTCAAGATCTTGGGGGATTAGCTCAGCTGGGAGAGCACCTGCTTTGCAAGCAGGGGGTCGTCGGTTCGATCCCGTCATCCTCCACCAATCACTTCACAAGGTTGGCAAACCACAGCGTCAAGAATGACGTTGTGGTTTGCCAGTCTCGACTTTTTAGTCGGCTGTTGTTCTTTAACAATTCGTAGAGTCGAATCAGCGTTGCTGGCGGAAAGCTCGGCACTCGTAAAGGGGTGACCGGCACCGTGCCGCCAGCGACATTTGATTGCGTCAACAAACTTCAACTCTGAAAAGAGTAGAAATTGAAGAACGGCGAACGCGTGATACTCAAATAAATGCTCAAGTTGTTGAGCATCTGTCCTTGACGACATCTGCGGATGTCAAAGTTATAGGGTCAAGTGACTAAGTGCATGTGGTGGATGCCTTGGCGATTACAGGCGACGAAGGACGTGATAGCCTGCGATAAGCTTCGGGGAGCTGGCAAATAAGCTTTGATCCGGAGATTTCCGAATGGGGAAACCCACCTCGTTTAGAGGTATCGCATACTGAATACATAGGTATGCGAGGCGAACCGGGTGAACTGAAACATCTCAGTAGCTCGAGGAAAAGACATCAACCGAGATTCCGAAAGTAGTGGCGAGCGAAATCGGAGTAGCCCTCGTGTTTTAGCAGTTGGCATATCAGAACGGAATGGAAAGTCCGGCCATAGCGGGTGATAGCCCCGTATGAGAAATGTCGATTGTGGAACTAGGCACGAATAGAGTAGGGCGGGACACGTGAAATCCTGTCTGAATATGGGGGGACCATCCTCCAAGGCTAAATACTCGTAATCGACCGATAGTGAACAAGTACCGTGAGGGAAAGGCGAAAAGAACCCCGGGAGGGGAGTGAAATAGATCCTGAAACCGCATGCATACAAAAAGTAGGAGCCCGCAAGGGTGACTGCGTACCTTTTGTATAATGGGTCAGCGACTTACATTCAGTGGCGAGGTTAACCGAATAGGGTAGCCGTAGAGAAATCGAGTCCGAATAGGGCGAATTAGTCGCTGGGTGTAGACCCGAAACCAGGTGATCTATCCATGGCCAGGATGAAGGTACCGTAACAGGTGCTGGAGGTCCGAACCGACTAGTGTTGCAAAACTAGCGGATGAGCTGTGGATAGGGGTGAAAGGCTAAACAAACCTGGAGATAGCTGGTTCTCTCCGAAAACTATTTAGGTAGTGCCTCAAGTATTACCTTCGGGGGTAGAGCACTGTTTAGGCTAGGGGGTCATGGCGACTTACCAAACCTATGCAAACTCCGAATACCGAAGAGTACAGCTTGGGAGACAGAGCACCGGGTGCTAACGTCCGGACTCAAGAGGGAAACAACCCAGACCGCCAGCTAAGGTCCCTAAAATTGGCTAAGTGGGAAACGAAGTGGGAAGGCTAAAACAGTCAGGATGTTGGCTTAGAAGCAGCCATCATTTAAAGAAAGCGTAATAGCTCACTGATCGAGTCGTCCTGCGCGGAAGATGTAACGGGGCTAAGCCAGTTACCGAAGCTGCGGATGCACAGTTTACTGTGCGTGGTAGGAGAGCGTTCTGTACGCCTGTGAAGGTGGGTCGTGAGGCCTGCTGGAGGTATCAGAAGTGCGAATGCTGACATGAGTAGCGTTAAAGGGGGTGAAAAGCCCCCTCGCCGAAAGCGCAAGGTTTCCTACGCAACGTTCATCGGCGTAGGGTGAGTCGGCCCCTAAGGCGAGGCAGAGATGCGTAGCTGATGGGAAACAGGTCAATATTCCTGTACCGATCAATAGTGCGATGTGGGGACGGAGAAGGTTAGCTCAGCCGGGTGTTGGATGTCCCGGTTCAAGCCTGTAGTCGTGCCTGGTAGGCAAATCCGCCGGGCTTAGATGAGGGGTGATAACGAGTCTGCTTGCAGACGAAGTGAGTGATACCCTGCTTCCAGGAAAAGCCACTAAGCTTCAGCTATTGACGACCGTACCGCAAACCGACACTGGTGCGCGAGATGAGTATTCTAAGGCGCTTGAGAGAACTCTGGAGAAGGAACTCGGCAAATTGACACCGTAACTTCGGAAGAAGGTGTGCCTTTAGTAGGTGATCCATTTACTTGGTTAGCCCAATGAGGCCGCAGAGAATCGGTGGCTGCAACTGTTTATTAAAAACACAGCACTCTGCAAAGACGAAAGTCGACGTATAGGGTGTGACTCCTGCCCGGTGCTGGAAGATTAAATGATGGGGTGCAAGCTCTTGACTGAAGTCCCAGTAAACGGCGGCCGTAACTATAACGGTCCTAAGGTAGCGAAATTCCTTGTCGGGTAAGTTCCGACCTGCACGAATGGAGTAATGATGGCCACACTGTCTCCTCCAGAGACTCAGCGAAGTTGAAATGTTTGTGATGATGCAATCTCCCCGCGGAAAGACGGAAAGACCCCATGAACCTTTACTGTAGCTTTACATTGGACTTTGAACAGATCTGTGTAGGATAGGTGGGAGGCTTTGAAACCTGGTCGCTAGATCAGGTGGAGCCAACGTTGAAATACCACCCTGGTGTGTTTGAGGTTCTAACCTTGGCCCGTTATCCGGGTTGGGGACAGTGTATGGTGGGCAGTTTGACTGGGGCGGTCTCCTCCCAAAGTGTAACGGAGGAGTTCGAAGGTACGCTAAATACGGTCGGAAATCGTGTTGATAGTGCATTGGCATAAGCGTGCTTGACTGCGAGACTGACAAGTCGAGCAGGTACGAAAGTAGGACAAAGTGATCCGGTGGTTCTGTATGGAAGGGCCATCGCTCAACGGATAAAAGGTACTCTGGGGATAACAGGCTGATACCGCCCAAGAGTTCATATCGACGGCGGTGTTTGGCACCTCGATGTCGGCTCATCTCATCCTGGGGCTGTAGCCGGTCCCAAGGGTATGGCTGTTCGCCATTTAAAGAGGTACGTGAGCTGGGTTTAAAACGTCGTGAGACAGTTTGGTCCCTATCTTCCGTGGGCGCTGCAAGATTGAGAGAGCCTGCTCCTAGTACGAGAGGACCGGAGTGGACGCACCTCTGGTGTATCGGTTGTCACGCCAGTGGCATCGCCGAGTAGCTAAGTGCGGAAGAGATAACCGCTGAAAGCATCTAAGCGGGAAACTCGTCTCAAGATGAGTCTTGCCGGGGCCTAGAGCCCCTGAAGGGTCGTTCAAGACCAGGACGTTGATAGGCTGGGTGTGGAAGCGCAGTAATGCGTTAAGCTAACCAGTACTAATTGCCCGTGAGGCTTGACCCTATAACTTTGACACTCAAAACGTCAAGGTGAGTGGTCACGCAGATCGCAGCGCATCCCGCTTATGCTGGGAATGCCCGATCAAAACCGTTCTTCAATCCCTGAAGACGCAATCAAACCAAGCTGATTTGACTCTACCGAATTGGGCCTGCTGAGCTCCTCAGCAAGCCAACCAGTCAAGCCTGATGACCATAGCGAGTCGGTCCCACCCCTTCCCATCCCGAACAGGACCGTGAAACGACTCAGCGCCGATGATAGTGCGGATTCCCGTGTGAAAGTAGGTCATCGTCAGGCTAATATCCGGAGACGCCCGGTCGGATGACCGGGCGTTCCTTTCTCTGCTTGCAGAGATCAGCGCTTTGCGGAGCGTTGATCTCTGAGGCTGAGACGGCATCGATCTGATCATGCAAATGATTTCGAAAGATGCTTGACAAGTTCAAACGAACTCGTTTATAGTCTCGCTTCTGCGCTGCTGACGACAAGTCAGCGACGCGACGAAGTAAGCGGAAGCTGCTTCGATGTTCTTTAAGAATTTACAGCCGATAAGCGTGGGCGTCTGGACGAGCGACCTGAGAAGGTTAAATCGCTAGATGCTCACGGAAGAAAGAATGAAGCTATGAAAGTAGTCTTTGTTCGATTCCGTTGAGTTTATTCAAGATCGAACTGTAGAGTTTGATCCTGGCTCAGATTGAACGCTGGCGGCATGCCTTACACATGCAAGTCGAACGGTAACGCGGGGCAACCTGGCGACGAGTGGCGAACGGGTGAGTAATATATCGGAACGTGCCCAGTTGTGGGGGATAACTGCTCGAAAGAGCAGCTAATACCGCATACGACCTGAGGGTGAAAGCGGGGGATCGCAAGACCTCGCGCAATTGGAGCGGCCGATATCAGATTAGGTAGTTGGTGGGGTAAAGGCCTACCAAGCCTACGATCTGTAGCTGGTCTGAGAGGACGACCAGCCACACTGGGACTGAGACACGGCCCAGACTCCTACGGGAGGCAGCAGTGGGGAATTTTGGACAATGGGGGCAACCCTGATCCAGCCATGCCGCGTGCGGGAAGAAGGCCTTCGGGTTGTAAACCGCTTTTGTCAGGGAAGAAAAGACTCCTACTAATACTGGGGGTTCATGACGGTACCTGAAGAATAAGCACCGGCTAACTACGTGCCAGCAGCCGCGGTAATACGTAGGGTGCAAGCGTTAATCGGAATTACTGGGCGTAAAGCGTGCGCAGGCGGTTATGCAAGACAGATGTGAAATCCCCGGGCTCAACCTGGGAACTGCATTTGTGACTGCATGGCTAGAGTACGGTAGAGGGGGATGGAATTCCGCGTGTAGCAGTGAAATGCGTAGATATGCGGAGGAACACCGATGGCGAAGGCAATCCCCTGGACCTGTACTGACGCTCATGCACGAAAGCGTGGGGAGCAAACAGGATTAGATACCCTGGTAGTCCACGCCCTAAACGATGTCAACTGGTTGTTGGGAGGGTTTCTTCTCAGTAACGTAGCTAACGCGTGAAGTTGACCGCCTGGGGAGTACGGCCGCAAGGTTGAAACTCAAAGGAATTGACGGGGACCCGCACAAGCGGTGGATGATGTGGTTTAATTCGATGCAACGCGAAAAACCTTACCTACCCTTGACATGCCAGGAATCCTGCAGAGATGTGGGAGTGCTCGAAAGAGAACCTGGACACAGGTGCTGCATGGCCGTCGTCAGCTCGTGTCGTGAGATGTTGGGTTAAGTCCCGCAACGAGCGCAACCCTTGTCATTAGTTGCTACGAAAGGGCACTCTAATGAGACTGCCGGTGACAAACCGGAGGAAGGTGGGGATGACGTCAGGTCATCATGGCCCTTATGGGTAGGGCTACACACGTCATACAATGGCCGGGACAGAGGGCTGCCAACCCGCGAGGGGGAGCTAATCCCAGAAACCCGGTCGTAGTCCGGATCGCAGTCTGCAACTCGACTGCGTGAAGTCGGAATCGCTAGTAATCGCGGATCAGCTTGCCGCGGTGAATACGTTCCCGGGTCTTGTACACACCGCCCGTCACACCATGGGAGCGGGTTCTGCCAGAAGTAGTTAGCCTAACCGCAAGGAGGGCGATTACCACGGCAGGGTTCGTGACTGGGGTGAAGTCGTAACAAGGTAGCCGTATCGGAAGGTGCGGCTGGATCACCTCCTTTCTAGAGATGACGAGACCGTTGTCTGGCCTAGGTCAGAGAATTGAGTCGAGTCCACATAAGCGAGTTCAGCGCGCCCACACTTATCGGCTGTAGACACACAACAGTGAGTGAGAAAACGCGTGAGCCTGGCGAGCTGGCCTTGCCGGTTGGCGCGATTGCAGGAGCACGCAAGAAACGCGTGGGTCTGTAGCTCAGTCGGTTAGAGCACCGTCTTGATAAGGCGGGGGTCGCTGGTTCGAATCCAGCCAGACCCACCACGATGATCGTCAAGATCTTGGGGGATTAGCTCAGCTGGGAGAGCACCTGCTTTGCAAGCAGGGGGTCGTCGGTTCGATCCCGTCATCCTCCACCAATCACTTCACAAGGTTGGCAAACCACAGCGTCAAGAATGACGTTGTGGTTTGCCAGTCTCGACTTTTTAGTCGGCTGTTGTTCTTTAACAATTCGTAGAGTCGAATCAGCGTTGCTGGCGGAAAGCTCGGCACTCGTAAAGGGGTGACCGGCACCGTGCCGCCAGCGACATTTGATTGCGTCAACAAACTTCAACTCTGAAAAGAGTAGAAATTGAAGAACGGCGAACGCGTGATACTCAAATAAATGCTCAAGTTGTTGAGCATCTGTCCTTGACGACATCTGCGGATGTCAAAGTTATAGGGTCAAGTGACTAAGTGCATGTGGTGGATGCCTTGGCGATTACAGGCGACGAAGGACGTGATAGCCTGCGATAAGCTTCGGGGAGCTGGCAAATAAGCTTTGATCCGGAGATTTCCGAATGGGGAAACCCACCTCGTTTAGAGGTATCGCATACTGAATACATAGGTATGCGAGGCGAACCGGGTGAACTGAAACATCTCAGTAGCTCGAGGAAAAGACATCAACCGAGATTCCGAAAGTAGTGGCGAGCGAAATCGGAGTAGCCCTCGTGTTTTAGCAGTTGGCATATCAGAACGGAATGGAAAGTCCGGCCATAGCGGGTGATAGCCCCGTATGAGAAATGTCGATTGTGGAACTAGGCACGAATAGAGTAGGGCGGGACACGTGAAATCCTGTCTGAATATGGGGGGACCATCCTCCAAGGCTAAATACTCGTAATCGACCGATAGTGAACAAGTACCGTGAGGGAAAGGCGAAAAGAACCCCGGGAGGGGAGTGAAATAGATCCTGAAACCGCATGCATACAAAAAGTAGGAGCCCGCAAGGGTGACTGCGTACCTTTTGTATAATGGGTCAGCGACTTACATTCAGTGGCGAGGTTAACCGAATAGGGTAGCCGTAGAGAAATCGAGTCCGAATAGGGCGAATTAGTCGCTGGGTGTAGACCCGAAACCAGGTGATCTATCCATGGCCAGGATGAAGGTACCGTAACAGGTGCTGGAGGTCCGAACCGACTAGTGTTGCAAAACTAGCGGATGAGCTGTGGATAGGGGTGAAAGGCTAAACAAACCTGGAGATAGCTGGTTCTCTCCGAAAACTATTTAGGTAGTGCCTCAAGTATTACCTTCGGGGGTAGAGCACTGTTTAGGCTAGGGGGTCATGGCGACTTACCAAACCTATGCAAACTCCGAATACCGAAGAGTACAGCTTGGGAGACAGAGCACCGGGTGCTAACGTCCGGACTCAAGAGGGAAACAACCCAGACCGCCAGCTAAGGTCCCTAAAATTGGCTAAGTGGGAAACGAAGTGGGAAGGCTAAAACAGTCAGGATGTTGGCTTAGAAGCAGCCATCATTTAAAGAAAGCGTAATAGCTCACTGATCGAGTCGTCCTGCGCGGAAGATGTAACGGGGCTAAGCCAGTTACCGAAGCTGCGGATGCACAGTTTACTGTGCGTGGTAGGAGAGCGTTCTGTACGCCTGTGAAGGTGGGTCGTGAGGCCTGCTGGAGGTATCAGAAGTGCGAATGCTGACATGAGTAGCGTTAAAGGGGGTGAAAAGCCCCCTCGCCGAAAGCGCAAGGTTTCCTACGCAACGTTCATCGGCGTAGGGTGAGTCGGCCCCTAAGGCGAGGCAGAGATGCGTAGCTGATGGGAAACAGGTCAATATTCCTGTACCGATCAATAGTGCGATGTGGGGACGGAGAAGGTTAGCTCAGCCGGGTGTTGGATGTCCCGGTTCAAGCCTGTAGTCGTGCCTGGTAGGCAAATCCGCCGGGCTTAGATGAGGGGTGATAACGAGTCTGCTTGCAGACGAAGTGAGTGATACCCTGCTTCCAGGAAAAGCCACTAAGCTTCAGCTATTGACGACCGTACCGCAAACCGACACTGGTGCGCGAGATGAGTATTCTAAGGCGCTTGAGAGAACTCTGGAGAAGGAACTCGGCAAATTGACACCGTAACTTCGGAAGAAGGTGTGCCTTTAGTAGGTGATCCATTTACTTGGTTAGCCCAATGAGGCCGCAGAGAATCGGTGGCTGCAACTGTTTATTAAAAACACAGCACTCTGCAAAGACGAAAGTCGACGTATAGGGTGTGACTCCTGCCCGGTGCTGGAAGATTAAATGATGGGGTGCAAGCTCTTGACTGAAGTCCCAGTAAACGGCGGCCGTAACTATAACGGTCCTAAGGTAGCGAAATTCCTTGTCGGGTAAGTTCCGACCTGCACGAATGGAGTAATGATGGCCACACTGTCTCCTCCAGAGACTCAGCGAAGTTGAAATGTTTGTGATGATGCAATCTCCCCGCGGAAAGACGGAAAGACCCCATGAACCTTTACTGTAGCTTTACATTGGACTTTGAACAGATCTGTGTAGGATAGGTGGGAGGCTTTGAAACCTGGTCGCTAGATCAGGTGGAGCCAACGTTGAAATACCACCCTGGTGTGTTTGAGGTTCTAACCTTGGCCCGTTATCCGGGTTGGGGACAGTGTATGGTGGGCAGTTTGACTGGGGCGGTCTCCTCCCAAAGTGTAACGGAGGAGTTCGAAGGTACGCTAAATACGGTCGGAAATCGTGTTGATAGTGCATTGGCATAAGCGTGCTTGACTGCGAGACTGACAAGTCGAGCAGGTACGAAAGTAGGACAAAGTGATCCGGTGGTTCTGTATGGAAGGGCCATCGCTCAACGGATAAAAGGTACTCTGGGGATAACAGGCTGATACCGCCCAAGAGTTCATATCGACGGCGGTGTTTGGCACCTCGATGTCGGCTCATCTCATCCTGGGGCTGTAGCCGGTCCCAAGGGTATGGCTGTTCGCCATTTAAAGAGGTACGTGAGCTGGGTTTAAAACGTCGTGAGACAGTTTGGTCCCTATCTTCCGTGGGCGCTGCAAGATTGAGAGAGCCTGCTCCTAGTACGAGAGGACCGGAGTGGACGCACCTCTGGTGTATCGGTTGTCACGCCAGTGGCATCGCCGAGTAGCTAAGTGCGGAAGAGATAACCGCTGAAAGCATCTAAGCGGGAAACTCGTCTCAAGATGAGTCTTGCCGGGGCCTAGAGCCCCCTGAAGGGTCGTTCAAGACCAGGACGTTGATAGGCTGGGTGTGGAAGCGCAGTAATGCGTTAAGCTAACCAGTACTAATTGCCCGTGAGGCTTGACCCTATAACTTTGACACTCAAAACGTCAAGGTGAGTGGTCACGCAGATCGCAGCGCATCCCGCTTATGCTGGGAATGCCCGATCAAAACCGTTCTTCAATCCCTGAAGACGCAATCAAACCAAGCTGATTTGACTCTACCGAATTGGGCCTGCTGAGCTCCTCAGCAAGCCAACCAGTCAAGCCTGATGACCATAGCGAGTCGGTCCCACCCCTTCCCATCCCGAACAGGACCGTGAAACGACTCAGCGCCGATGATAGTGCGGATTCCCGTGTGAAAGTAGGTCATCGTCAGGCTAATATCCCGCCAAACCCCTCGGTCAGCAATGATCGAGGGGTTTTGCTTTGTGGGGCTTCGATTTGAATGGTTTTGATTTTGGATGCATACGTTTGCTCCGCTAATCTCGGTAGTGCAGCGCCAGATTCGTGTATGTATTCGCCCCTTTTGTGGGACTGTTTTTTTTAGAGCCTCGGAATAGACTGCGCCTCACGTTTGAGCATGGCGAGGGGTTTATGCAGCATTTCTGGAGTGGCGTGAGGCCTTCCCCATTGTTTGCCTTGGCCGCACTCGCTGTCTCGCTGTCTGGTCCACCGGCGCGCGCAGCGGAGATCGCCTCTGTCGCGCCCCAGGGCGAAGTGGGGCAAATCCAGAACGTTGTCGTGAGGTTCGGCGCGGCAACGTCAAAGTTTGGCGATCCGCGCCTCGCTGCTCCCGTGACGATCCGTTGTGGAGAGCGCGCTCCGCAGGGAAGCGGGCGCTGGACCAACGAGCGGGAATGGGTTTTCGATTTCGCTCGCCCACTCGCTGCAGGGACGAAGTGCGTGGTCAGGGCCAGCGAGGGTTTCCAACCCACGGCGCCCGGTGCGGCTCCGGGATGGAGCGGCGCTCGCGAGTTCTCTTTCCAGCTCAGCGCGCCGACGGTCAGGCGGGTGAGTCCTTGGGAAGGTGGAAAGATCGAGGAGGATCAGCGATTCCTTCTTCAACTTTCTGGTGACGCCAGGACTGAGACGATTGCCCCCCACATGTGGTGCGAATCGAAGGCGCTTGGCGAGCGCATTCCGGTAGTACTTGGCGATGCTGCCGAACGTGACGCGCTACTCCGTGCGCTGAAGATGGGCGACGCAAAGGATCAGAGGTGGATCCTTGTCGGATGCTCGCGGCCACTGCCGGCAGGCGCGGAGGCCAGTCTTGTGTGGGGAGCTGGCATCGCTGCCGCGGGAAACGACTCAGTACGAACTCGAGCCGACCGACGTTTCCGCTTTTCAGTTCGCTCGCCGCTGACCGCAGAGTTGTCATGCGAACGCGAACGAGCAAATGCACCCTGCCTGTCAGTTCGTCCGATCACGGTCAGCTTCTCTGAGCCGATTGCGCGAGACCAAGCGCTGAAGGTTCGACTCAGGGCGCCGAACGGCGCCACCGTGACGCCGGTGATGCCGACCGAGCAGGAGCCGCAGTCGGCCAAATGGTTGGCGACCGTGCGTTTCCCTGTGCCACTGGCAGAGCAGCAGGACTATCTTCTTGAGCTTCCCGATGGAATCAAGGACGAGAGTGGTCGGCCTCTGTCAAACGCTGCCAGCTTCCCGTTGAAGGTTCGAACGTCCGAAGCGCCGCCGCTTGCGAAGTTTGCAGCGGCGCCATTCGGCATCGTCGAGTGGGAGGCGGCGGGGCCCAGTCTGGTACCCCTCAGCCTGCGCCATGTCCAGGCTGACCTGCAGCCTAGTTCCAGCGGGCACTTGCGGATCAGAAGGCTGACCGACGATGTCGAGATCCTGAAGTGGTACGGGCGGCTTTTCCATCAGAACGAATGGGAGGATCGCAAGTCAGAGTGGCTGAAGGACGCCGCGGATCTTCAGTCGATGACGGTGCCGCCACCGAATCCGGACAAGGTCATTGATGTGATCGGGGTGCCGCTGTCACAACCCGGTTATCACGTGCTCGAGCTGAAGTCGCCGCGACTGGGCCAGGCGCTCCTCGATCCAATCCAGCCGATGTTCGTGCGGACGGGTGCACTCGTCACCAATCTTGGACTCCACGTCAAGGTGGGGAAGGACGACAGCCTCGTATGGGTGACATCGCTCGACAAGGGCAAGCCGGTCGAGGGCGCCCAAGTGTCGGTCTACGACTGTCGTGGCAAATCGCTGTGGCGTGGACGGACCGATGGGCAGGGCCTCGCGCGGATTGATCGCCCGAACCTGGATGGCGACAGCGGAAGCGGCCAATGCATCGCCGAATCGGGGCTCTTCATCACGGCGCGTTTCTCGCAGTCAGGGAAGGCCTTGGACCAGTCCTTCATGTTCAGCGGCTGGAGTCGTGGCATCGAGCCTTGGCGCTTCAATGTGCCCATTGCCTGGGGCTCGGAGCGGGTGGCGCGTGCGCACACGGTCACCGATCGTCCGCTGCTGCGCGCCGGTGACACGCTGTCCATGAAGCACTTCTTCCGCTTGGAGACGGTTCAGGGTCTGAGCGATGCCACGCCAGACCAGTTGCCGGACAAGTTGCGTGTCGTGTTCGAAGGCACGGGTGAGGACATCGCCACGCTGGACCTGCGCTGGCAGGGGGCCCGTTATGCGCTGAGCACGTGGAAGGTGCCTCCTGGGGCCAAACTGGGTCGATACCGTTTTGTCATGGAGCGCGAGGATTCGCGCGGCGGACGTCGTAGCTGGGACAGCGGCAGCGTTCGTGTCGAGGAATTCAGGGTGCCGCTCGTCGATGCGCGCCTCATTCCGCCCAAGGCCCCTTCTGCGGGCGCGAAGGAGCAGACCTGGGCTGCCCAATTGAACTACATGGCGGGAGGCGCCATGGCGAAGTCGCCGGTGACGGTCAGTGCCATGCTGCAACCTCGCTGGAGCAACTTTCCAGGCTTCGATGATTTCGCCTTCGAGCCACCAGCAGCGGAGGGACCGCCGGATGCTGACGGCGCGGACGAGATGGACGAGGGCGACGGGGAGTCTGGCGGTGGGCCCCACGGAGCAAGCCGGCTGGTGCTGGACAAGCTGGCTCTGCAGACCGACGCGAAGGGGGGTCTCGTTCAAGGTACCGCTGAAGGGCAGCGTCGATCGCCCCACCGAACTGCGCGTCGAACTGAACTACCGGGATCCCGACGGACAGACGCATACCCGCGCGGCCTCCCAGGTCGTGTGGCCCGGTGATGTGATCGTCGGCCTGCGCGCGGCCACCTGGGTGGCCAACGGGCAGGCGCTGGCGATTCAGGCCGTGGCGCTCGACACCAACGGCAAGCCGATGGCCAATCGGAAAATCACCGTCGGTGCGCGTCAGATCCAGACACTGAGCACGCGAAAGCGGCTGGTCGGTGGTTTCTATGCGTACGAACATCAGCGCACGCTGAAGGATCTCGGCGAGCTCTGCAGCGGCACGACCGACGCGCTTGGATTCATGCGTTGCGAGGTCAAGCTGAGTCAAGGCGGGCAGATCGAGTTGATCGGTTCCGCCAAGGACGACGGCGGCCGCATGGCGCAAGCCGCCCGATCCCTCTGGGTGACAAAAGCCGGCGAACTCTGGTTTGCGCAGGACAACGACGACCGCATCGATGTGATCCCGGAGCGGCGGCGCTATGAACCGGGAGAAACCGCGAGGTTCCAGGTCCGCATGCCCTATCGCGAAGCGACCGCGTTGATCACGGTCGAGCGGGAGGGCGTGCTGCACAGCGAGGTCCGGCGTCTGTCGGGGCGCGACCCCTGGGTCGAGTTGAAGATCGACCCCGACTGGACGCCGAATGCCTTCATCAGCGTGATGGTGCTGCGAGGCCGCCTGCGCGAGGTGCCGTGGTATTCGTTCTTTTCCTGGGGGTGGCGCGAGCCGGTGAACTGGTGGCGGGAGTGGCGAGCCTCGGGGGACTATCAGGCGCCCACGGCGATGGTCGACCTGTCCAAGCCGTCCTTCAAGCTGGGCATGGCAGCGATCGAGGTCGGTCAGGCCAGGCACCGGTTGCAGGTCGAGGTCGTGCCGCAGCAGGCGCAATACGGCGTCCGGCAGAGCGCTCAAGTGACACTGCGCGTGACGCAGGACGGCAAGCCGGTCCCGGATGCCCAGATCGCCTTCGCGGCCGTCGACGAAGGGCTGCTCGCCCTCGCTCCCAACCAGAGCTGGAAGTTGCTGGACAGCATGATCCAGACACGTCCATGGGGGTGACGACAGCGACGGGACACAGTGAAATCATCGGCCGGCGGCACTACGGCCGCAAGGCGGTCGCCGCTGGCGGGGGCGGCGGGTTTGCAACCCGTGAGCTGTTCGACACGCTGTTGACCTGGCAGCCGCTGGTGACCGTCGATGCGCGCGGCGAAGCCCGCGTGCGCGTGCCCTTGAACGATTCGCTCACGCGCTTCCGGCTCGTGGCGGTGGCGGATGCGCCGGGGCAGCGCTTCGGCACCGGGGAGGGCAGCATCAACGTGAGCCAGGACCTGCAACTGCTCTCCGGTCTGCCGCCGCTGGTGCGGGAGGGCGACCGCGTGCAGGCCATGCTCACCCTGCGCAACGCGACGAATCGGGCGATGGATCTCAAGGTGACGCTGGCAGGCAAGGCGAGCGGCGAGGGTGGCGATCTGACGGTGCCCGCCGACGCTCGAACCGTGAAGCTGGCTGCAGGCCAGGCGCAGGAGCTGACCTGGGATGTCCTGGTCCCCGAGGGCGTCCAGCGGATCGTCTGGGAGGCGCAGGCCCAGGAGCAGGGCGGCAGCGCCAAGGATGCGATGCGGACCACGCAAGCCGTCGAGCCGGCGGTCCCGGTGCGGGTGCTCCAGGCGACGTTGCGGCAGCTCGACGCCCCGATCAGCCTCCCGGTCGCGGCGCCTGCCGATGGGCTGCCCGCGCAAGGCATCAAGCGGGGCGGACTCCAGATCGGCTTGCAACCGAAGCTGTCGACGGCGTTGCCCGGCATCCGTCGCTATTTCGAGCAGTACCCGTACACCTGCCTTGAACAGCAGAGCTCGAAGTTCATCGCGTTGCATGACACCCCGGCCTGGGACGGGCTGATGGGGCAGTTGGCGACCTATCAGGACACGGACGGGCTCTTCGCGTACTTCCCGCTCTCGCGACATCTGACGCAGGGGAGCGACGTGCTGACGGCCCATCTGTTGTCGGTGGCACAGGAAGCCGGTCGGCCGCTGCCGGCGGCGCAACTGGGCAAGGCGCTCGACGGCCTGGCCGCTTTCGTCGAAGGACGGCTGGAGCGCCGCCATTGGTCCCCACGTCCTGACGACGAACCGCGACGCATTGCCGCGCTCGCCGCCCTGTCCCGTTACGGCAAGGCGACGCCGCGGCAGTTGGGCACCGTGGAAGGGCGCAACCTGATGACATGGCCCACCGGCACCGTCGTCGATTGGCTGGTGCTGCATCAACGGATGACCGATGCGCCGGATCGTGCCAACCAGATCGCGGCGGCGCAGAACCAGTTGCGCAGTCGCCTGAGCTTCGCGGGGACCACGCTGCGCTTCGTCAACGAGGAGTCCGACGCCTGGTGGTGGCTGATGGGCAGCGCCGACGCGACGGCGGCGCGAGCGATCCTGGCCCTGGTGGACGATCCGGGCTGGAAGGAGGATCTGCCGCGGCTGGTCGTCGGCGCGCTGGCGCGTCAGGAACGGGGGGCCTGGTTCAATACGACGGCGAACCTGTGGGGCGCCTTGGCGCTCGAGAAATTCTCCGCCCGCTTCGAATCGCAGCCCGTGAAGGGAAAGACGGAGGCCCGACTGGGCAGCGCGGGCGTGGCGCTCGACTGGTCGACGAAGCCGGACGGCGGTGAGCTCCGCCTGGCCTGGCCCGCCGCCGGCCATGGAACGTTGATCGTCACACAGGCGGGCGACGGACGCCCCTGGGCCACGGTGCAGGCCTTGTCTGCCGTGCCGTTGAAGGCGCCGCTCTCTTCAGGCTATGCGATCAAGCGGACGATCACCGCCGTCTCGCAGAAGGCCGCGCCCCGCTGGTCCCGCGGTGACGTGATGCGGGTGCGGCTGGAGGTCGAGGCTGCCGCCGACATGTCCTGGGTGGTGCTCAGCGATCCGCTGCCCACCGGCGCGGCCGTGGTCGAGGGCACGATCGACACGCAGGGCGAGCGCGCCGAAGGGCAGGCGTGGCCCAGTTTCATCGAACGCAGCTTCACCGCGTGGCGCGCCTACTTCGGTTTCCTGCCGCGAGGCAAGCATGTCCTCGAGTACACGGTCCGCCTGAACAACGCCGGGCGATTCCAGCTGCCGACCACGCGCGCCGAGGCGATGTACTCGCCTGACCGTTTCGGGGAAGTGCCGAATGCGACCTTGGAGGTGCAACCGTGATGACGCCCAGGGCCGTCCGCGTGCGCGGCGGCCCTGCGCGATGGGCCACCGCGCTGGCCTTCGTGCTCCTTGGTGACGGGGGCGGCGTGGCGACGAGGGCGGCGGAGCTGCCCTCGTTCACGCAGACGCGGGCGTCGCATCCCTTGTCGGATCTCCAGCTGCTCGATCGGCGGGGCGAGCCGCTGCAGACCCTGCGCATGGATCCCGCCGCCGCGTGCTGGCCTGGGTGTCGCTGGATCAGATGTCGCCCTCGCTGCTGCGGGCGATGCTGGTCTCCGAGGACCAGCGCTTCTACGAGCACAGCGGGGTGGACTGGTCGGCCGTCGCCGCCAGTGCCTGGGCCAATCTCTGGAACACGCGCACGCGCGGCGCGTCGACGGTGACCATGCAACTCGCGGGCCTGCTCGACGACGACCTGGCCCGGCGCGGTGGTCGCAGCATGACGCAGAAGCTCGGGCAGGCGTGGGTCGCGGGGCGGTTGGAGAAACGGTGGACCAAGGCCCAGATCCTCGAGGCCTACCTGAATCGCGTGCCGCTTCGCGGCGAACTGGTCGGCGTGCCCGCCGCGGCACAGGCGCTCTTCGGCAAGCGACCCGGCGGACTGGACGCGCGGGAGTCCGCGCTGCTCGCCGCGATGTTGCGCGGGCCGAACGCCTCGGCGCAAACGCTCTCGACGCGCGCCTGCGGGGTGCTGCGGACGATGGGGCAAGGCTGCGACGGGCTCGTCGACGAGGTCGACGCCGTGCTGCGTCGAAAGGCGCTGTCGGTGGCGGATGCGCCGCAATGGGCGCCGCATTACGCCCGTCTGGCCCTGCGCGCGGACGGACCGCCGGCACAACGCAGCACGCTCGACGCGACCTGGCAACGCGTCGCGGTCCAGTCGCTGCGGCGGCACCTGGCCGAGCTGTCCGGTCGGCAGGTCGAGGACGGCGCGGTGCTCGTGCTCGACAACGCGAGCGGCGAGGTCCGCGTCTGGGTCGGATCCAGCGGCAGCCAGTGGTCGGACGCCGCCCAGGTGGACCATGTGACCGCGCGCCGGCAGCCCGGATCGACACTGAAGCCCTTCCTGTACGAACTGGCGATCGAGCGCCGCCTGATCACCGCGGCGAGCCTGCTGGACGACTCGCCGGCGCAGATCGCCACCGGGTCGGGGCTGTATCTGCCTCAGAACTACGACAAGCAGTACCGCGGCTGGATCAGCGCCCGGGCCTCGCTCGGCAACAGCCTCAACGTGCCCGCCGTGCGGCTGTCGCTGATGCTGACGCCGGAGGCGGTCTTCGAGCGGCTCAACGCCCTCGGCCTGCAGTTGCCGGAAACCGGCGGCTTCTACGGCCCGTCGCTGGCACTGGGCAGCGCCGACGTGACGCTGCTGGCCCTCACGAACGCGTACCGTGCGCTGGCGAATGGCGGGCGATATGCCGACGCAAGCTTGCCGCGTCGCGATCCGGGCAGTCCGCCCGGCGCATCGCGCCGCGTCGCGGATCCGAAAGCGAGTTTCATCGTCGGCGACATCCTGGCCGACAACAACGCCCGCGCGCTGACCTTCGGGCTGTCGAGCGCACTGGCGCTGCCGTTCCCGGCGTCGGTGAAGACCGGCACCAGCAAGGACATGCGCGACAACTGGTGCGTCGGCTGGAGCAGCCGGTTCACCGTGGGTGTCTGGGTCGGCAACTCGAGCGGCGAGGCGATGCATCAGGTGTCGGGCGTGAGCGGGGCGGCGCCGGTGTGGCGTGACGTCATGCTGGCACTGCATGCGGGCGGCATCCCGCCGCCGCTCACGCCACCAGCCGGCGTCGTGCGGCGGGACCTGCGTTTCGACGGCGGCCAGGAGCCTGCGCGACAGGAATGGTTCGTCGCGGGCACCGAGCAGGCGGTCATCCGGTCCGCCGGCACGGCCGTGGCGCTCAGCAATCCGATCGATGGCGCCATCTATGCGCTGGATCCGGATATCCCGCCGATGGCGCAGCGACTGCGCTTCACGCACGAGGGCCGGCTGGAGCGGGACGCTACCGCGGCCTGGCGGCTGGATGGTCGCGTCATCGGGCGCGGCGCGACCTGGGACTGGCTGCCGATGCCGGGCCGGCACGAACTGGCCCTGCTCGACGGGGCGGGCCGGGTGATCCAGTCGGTGCGCTTCGAGGTCCGCGGTGCCGGACTGAGGCAGCCCCTCCGGTCAAACCCGACTCCCGTCCCCCCATTCCGCAAGTCAACCGCTCCAAGGCGCAGTTCGTCGCCGGCCCCTGGCGGCCCGGGAGCTGACTTTCGATACTCCTCTCATCGTCGCTAAGATGCAGATTCGCGCGGGGAGACCATGCAAAGCCGACAACAACAAGCGCTGAACGCCGACCGGCCCCTCTGGAGGGTGCTGGGCGTGGCCGTGCTCGGCGCCGTCCTGTGGATGCCAGCCGCGCCGGCCCAGGCCAGCGAGGTCGTCAAGCTGGCCCGGCTGCTGATCACGGGCAAGCGACAGCCCAGCCGCCCGCCGGCGCCGCAACCGGCCACCCCGGAACGTGGCACCGACGCCAGCGGCCAACCCCAGAGCCGTGCATCCGACGGCGAACTGCACGCCCAGACCCAGCGCCGTACCTCGGAGGGTGCCGCAGTCTCGATGGACTGACGCACCACGCTGTCGCATCGACGGCGGATTCCTCCCCAAGTCGCGGCACCGACGCACCAGCAAGGGACTTCACGTCTGATCGGCGTGCGATCAATGAAGTTGGTCTCGGAAACCGTGCGTTTCTCCCCTGACAACGTCGTCAACGCGCGCCACACTGCCGCGCGTCGCCTCACGAGGGCGTGATCGTTGGGAGGAAATGAGATGACGCAGGGATCGAACAAGGTCTATCGAAAAGGCCTGCCGTTCAGCGCCGAAGTGGCCCCGTTGCTGGCCGCCATGCCGCTGCTGGAGGAATACCGGGAGCCGCTGCTGCGGCTGCAGGGCGCCTGGGACAGCCTCGCGCTGCTGGGCCAGATGAGCGGCGCGGCCACCGACATGGCCGACACCCGCACCGCGTTCGAGGCCCTGACGGGACGCCTGCTGGACAGCCTGGCGCGCCGGCAGCTGCGCCACGCGGTCGGGCACCTGCAGGGGCGGTCGCAGGTCGCGATCGACATCCTGGTGCGCAATCTCTTCGAGCGGACGGCCGACGTCGGTTTCCTGGCCAGCGATGGTCCGCTGCGTGCGTTGCTGCAGGCGGATGCGGCCGGAGGCGATGTCGACCCCGGCGAGGTCGAGGCGCTGCGCCGTCGCTTTGCTGCGTATGTCGCCAAGTACTCGGTCTACGACCAGGTCGTGCTGCTGGCCGCCGATGGCCGGCGTCTCGCGGCCCTGGATGAATCGAGCTGCGCGCCGGTCGTCGACGACCCGCGTCTGCGGGAGGCCTTCGAGCCCGGACGCGCCTTCGTCGAAGTGCACGGACCCACGGGCCTGCTCGGCGGCCGTGGCGGCCTGATCTACGCAGCGGCGGTGAATGGCCCCGAGGGGGTGACGCCGGTGGTGCACGTGGCCTGCTGTGCCTGTCGTTCAAGCTCGAGGACGAGATGCTGGGGCTCTTCCGCGCGTTGTGTGCCGGCGTGCCCCGCTCGGTGCTGGTGCTCAAGGACGCGCAGGGCCGTGTGCTGCTGACCTCGGATCCGTGGCAGATCCCGCTCGGGGCGCCGCTGGCGGAGGCCGGCGAAGCGCAAGGATGGCGGCTGGATTTCGCCGGCCGCGACTACCTGGCCTGCGAGAGCACGGCCAGCGGCTACGAAGGCTATTTCGGACCGGGCTGGCGGGCGCAGATGCTGCAGCCGCTGCAGCACGCCTTCGCGGACGCGCCGCCGGAGCGCCAGACCGGCCGCGCCCGAGACCTCGACACGCGCGAACTCTTCGACGAGGAACTGCGCAGCATCCCCATCGAAGCACGCCGGATCCAGCGCGAGCTGTCGCGCTCGTTGTGGAACGGCAAGCTCCGGAGCCGCGCCCATGCGCAGTCCGGTGTGCGGGCCGGCGAGGGCGCCATGGCTGGCCAGGCCGGGGGCAACGCCTTTGCCGTGACCCTGCTCAATGAAGTCGAACGCACCGGCGACCAGTTGCGCCAGGTGTTCGAGCGCGCGATCGCGCAGCTCGAGGACGGCGCGCTGGATGCGGTCTTCGATGGTGCCGGCTTCCAGGCGGAGCTGGCGATCTCGATCGTCAATCGCAACCTCTATGAACGCGCCAACGACTGCCGATGGTGGGCGCTCGACGCGAGGCTGCAGCATGCGCTCGCGACCGGCGACGCGGCCTCGGCCGGCGCGGTGCTCGCCAGCATCCATGCGCTCTACACCGTCTACTCGCTGCTGCTGGTCTTCGACAACGCCGGACGTGTGATCGCCGTGTCGGACCCGGCCCAGGCGCACCACGTCGGGCGTTCCCTGCAAGGGGAGTGGGTGTCCGGAGCGCTCGGCCTGCGCGACGCCGGCCAGTATGTGGTGTCGTCGCACGCCCCTGCCGGCCTCTATGGTGACGACGGTCATGCCCCGTGCCTCGTCTATGCCGCGGGCGTGCCGCATCCGGACGGTGCGGCGATGGCCGGTGGCATTGCGATCGTGTTCGACGGCGCGCCGCAGTTCCGCGCGATGCTCCGCGCGGCCTTGCCGGACCAGGCGGGGGCGTCGGCCTTGCTGGTGACACGCGCGGGTGAGGTCGTCGCGAGCAGCGATGCGCGCTGGTCGCCGGGCGACCGGCTGCCGATGGCGCTGCCCGCGCTCGCCGCCCTGCCGTCCGATCAGCATGTGACCGGCGAGCTTGAATTCGACGGTCGCGTGCATGCCTACGGCCTGGCGATGTCGGGCGGGTACCGGGAGTACCGCCGCCTCACGCCGCCCGACGCGACCGATCTGGCCGCGCTGGTGATGCTGCCGCTGGGAGAGCGCCTGGCGGCCGGCGAATCGTCCGGCGCTGGCGTCATGTCCGCGGCGTTCACGCCGATGCCGCCGGCCGGTGCCAAGACGCTCGACGTGGCCAGCTTCCTCGTCGACCACCAGTGGCTGGGCCTGCCAGCGATGCAGGTCGTCGCGGCGCTGGAGCGCCAGCGCATCACCGCCTGGCCCACCGCGCCCGCCGCCGTGCGCGGCATGCTGGGATTCGAAGGCCGCATGCTGCCGGTGCTGGACCTGGGCCAGTTGCTGTTCCACCGCCCCTGCGGCGATGAGGCCGCGTTGATGGTCTGCCAGACCGGTGCGGGCCAGCGCCTGGTGCTGGCCGTGCAGCAGCTGGGGCAGGTGTTCGTGGCGGGCGCGGAGCAACTGCAGCCCAGCCCGACACGGCCAGGCTGGGCCGCGCAGGCCCAGGTCCACCTGCTCAAGGGCCACGGGCCGCAGATGCTGACGCTGCTGGACAGCGACGACTTGTGGCGCCTGGTCAATGGCGTGGTCGAGGCGCAGGCGCCAGCGCTGACCGTCGATTGATCCTGGATTGATCGCCGATCGACCGGCGCCTGCGCGCGCCGGTCGCCGCAGGCCTCGCTCAGGCCGCGGCGCTCTCGATCACGGGCGGCTGCGGATGCAGCCGAGCCATCGTGAACGCATCGACGTAGCGGCCGTCGCGCAACGCATAGCCGCGCAGTCGGCCTTCGTGCTCGAAGCCGAAGCGCTCGTACAGACGGATCGCCCTGGCGTTGTCGGCGAACACGGTGAGTTCGATCCGGAGCACGCCGAGCCAATCGTCCGCCTGGCGCGTGAGCGCGTCCATCAGCGCCGAGCCGACGCCCCGTCCATGGGCTTCGGGATGCACCCCGATGCCCAGCATCATGGCGTGCCGGCGCCGCACCTGCGGCCCGACGGGATGCAAGCCTGCTGAGCCCACCAGCCGCTCGCCGTGGAAGGCCAGCAGGACGAGTTCGCCGCTGTTCGTGTCGGGCACCTTCGAGAATCGCTCCTGCCATGCCTGCTCGGACGGATAGGGCGTCTGGAGCAGCGACGGCTGGACGCCGGGATGCCCCATCAACTCGGCGTGCGCACGGGCGTCTTCCGCGCGTGGACGGCGCAGCGTGAGGCCCTCGGCGATGCGCACGGCGCTGCGGCCGGAGGGGCGATCGTCGAGGGAGCGGGGCGGATTCGTCGAGGGCTGCATCGGAGGTTCTCCTGGTGGGATGGAAGGACCGAGGGCGGAAATGAACAAGGCCCGCGGGGTGCGCGGGCCTTGTCGGGGGAGTTCTGGGGATCGCTTCGGGACCGTGGGTCCTGGATCCTCGGGGGCGTCTACCGCGTTCGACGCCGTCCCTGGCCGCGTGCGCACAGAGGCGCCTGCAGCGGATGCATGCAGCACATCTGGACCAGGCAGGAAGGGCGGATCGCGAAGGACATGCGGACCAGTGTCTTGGTGGCGTGTCGGAGGCGTCAAGCGCGTCCTCCGCCGCACCAGTGGCAACGGCGCGACAATGTGCGTTTCCCCTTTCCGTCGCGGCCGATGCCGCGCGCCGCTTCATGCCTCGACTGAGTTCCGTCGCTGCCGTCGCCACCCCGGCTCCCACCGACGCGCCCTCGCGCCCGAAGGGCGAGCCGCAGCCGGCCGAGCGCTTCGCGCTGGCGGTGGACAAGAGTCCGATCGACGGGCTCGGGGTGTTCGCCGCTGAGTCGATCCCGGCGCGCCGCAAGATCGGCGAGATGCGCGGCGAGATCGTCCCGGTGCGCGAAGCCCGTCGGCGCATCGAGGGTCGACGCCGGATCCACGTGGTCGAGGTGACCGACAAGACCGCGATCGATGCGACGAAGTCCGATTGCGCGCTGCGCCACGTGAATCACAGCTGCGCGCCGAACGCGGTGTTGCGCATCCGCCAGGGCCGGGCCGAGTTCTACGCGATGCGTGACATCGACCCCGGCGAGGAGATCTGCGCGGACTACGGCGAGAGCCACCACGAGGGCCGCCTGCGCTGCCGCTGCGGCGCGCCGAACTGCAAGGGCCGGCTCTGAGAGTCGAGGGCGCTGCGCTTCGGCTGGCATTCGACGGCTTGAATGAGAAACGCCGGCGCGAGGCCGGCGTCTGTGCGAGGCGGTGCGCGTCCGCCGTCGATCGCCCGGACGGGCGGATCAGTGCGTCGTGTCCGGATCCGAGGTCAGACCGGAGATCGCTTCCTTCAGCACGCGTTGCTGCATCCAGAACAGGCGCAGGTCCTGCACGGTGAACAGCATGTCGTCGATCAGCGCGTTCTGGTCGATGCCTTCCGGCTCTTCGTAGGCGCGCTGGACGTACTCGGCGCGCGGCGTCGAGTCTTCGGCCAGGGTCACGGCCTCGATCGCTTCCAGCATCGCCTGCAGGTCGTCGGCGCCGTCGCCGGCGGGCAGCGTCCACGCGTTCGAGTCGTCGACCGCCTGCAGGAAGCCCTGGGCCCACATCGCGCCAGGCGCGGGCATGCGCTCCAGCAGCTCCGCGGTGATCGAGCCCTGCGCGACGAGCTCGGCCTTGGTCTCCTCGTCGAACTCGGAGATCAGCGGCGTCAGGTGCATCTGCTCGGGGGCTTCGAGCAGCGGCTGCGGCTCCAGGCTGTCGCCGATCTCGTTCCAGCGCACATGCAGCGCTTCCATGAACGCATCGGTCAGGCCCTGCTCGTCGAGGCCGGCGGGCCAGTCCTCGCCGAACAGCGCGTCCATCGCCTGGATGGGCGCGGCGTCCGCGGGGCCGACGCGCAGGGCGGTCAGGTAGCCGTCCATCGTGTCCAGCGTGATCGCCGGCGCATCCGGATCGGCCTGCCCGGCCAGCACGGCCAGCAGCTCGCCGAGGCGCTGCGCGTTCTCGACGTCGATCGCGTCGCCGAAGTCGTCGTCCATCGGGGTGTCAGTCATGTTTGCTCCAGTTGCTTGAAACGACAAGGGCCCGACCGGGGCCCTTGAAGAGGTGGTTCGTCGGGACTCCGAGGCGGGCGGTTCGATCGCCGCCCGACGACAGCACGGCTGCCGCCGGGTCCCCGGAGTCTGTCCAGGTTGTGTGTCAGACGCGTTCGCCGACCCAGGCCTGCACGCTCGCCAGTGCGGCGGGCAGGGCCTTGGCGTCGGTGCCGCCGGCCATGGCCAGGTCCGGCTTGCCGCCGCCCTTGCCGCCGACCTGCTGCGCGACGAAGTTGACCAGTTCGCCGGCCTTGACCTTGCCGATGCTGTCGGCGGTGACACCAGCGGCCAGCTGGACCTTGTCGCCGTCGACGGCGGCCAGCACGATGGCGGCAGTCTTGAGCTTGTCCTTGAGCTTGTCCATGGTCTCGCGCAGCGTCTTGGCGTCGGCGCCGACCAGCGTCGCGGCCAGCACCTTCAGTCCCTTGACGTCGACGGCCTGAGCCATCAGTTCGTCGCCCTGCGCGGAGGCCAGCTTGCTCTTGGCGGCGGTGAGTTCCTTCTCCAGCGCGCGCAGCTGTTCCAGCACGGCCTGCACGCGCGGTTCCAGTTCGGCGGGCGCGGCCTTGAGCGTGCCGGCGACGGCCTGCACGGTGGACTCCAGCGACTGCAGGTAATGCAGCGCGTTGTCGCCGGTGACGGCCTCGACACGGCGGATGCCGGCCGCGACGCCGCTCTCGGCGACGATCTTGAACAGGCCGATGTCGCCGGTGCGGCGCACGTGCGTGCCGCCGCAGAGTTCCTTGGACGAGCCGATGCTCAGCACGCGCACGGTCTCGCCGTACTTCTCGCCGAACAGCATCATCGCGCCGCTCTTCTGCGCGTCGTCCAGCGCCATGACGGTGGCCTGCGTGTCGGCGTTGGCCAGGATCTCGGCGTTGACGATGGCCTCGACCTTGCGGATCTCCTCGGCCGTCATCGGCGCGGTGTGCGCGAAGTCGAACCGCGTGCGCTCGGCGTTGACCAGCGAGCCCTTCTGCTGGACGTGCGCGCCCAGCACTTCGCGCAGCGCCTTGTGCATCAGGTGGGTCGCGCTGTGGTTGCGGATGGTCTTCGCGCGGCGCTCGGCGTCGACCTTGGCGACGAAGACGTCGCCGACCTTGACCGTGCCTTCGGCGACCTGCGCGTGGTGGCCGAACACGTCGGCCTGGATCTTCAGCGTGTCGTCGACGACCAGGCGGGTCGTCGCGTTGCGCAGCTCGCCGGCGTCGCCGACCTGGCCGCCGCTTTCCGCGTAGAACGGCGTGTGGTCGAGCACGACCACGACGTCGTCGCCCGCGTCGGCGCTCTGCACCGCGCTGCCGTCGACGTACAGCGCGACGACCTTGGCGTCTTCACGCGTGAGGTGGTCGTAGCCGTGGAAGGTGGTCGCGGCGCCGGCGTACGCCAGGCCCTGCGCCATCTTGAACTTGCCGGCCTGACGGCCGCGGTTCTTCTGCTCTTCCAGCAGGCGGTTGAATTCAGCCTCATCGACGGTCACGCCGCGCTCGCGGCAGACGTCGGCGGTCAGGTCCACCGGGAAGCCGTAGGTGTCGTGCAGCTTGAAGGCGGTGTCGCCGTCGATCTGCGTCGCGCCGCCGGCCAGGGCCGACTCCAGCAGTTCCATGCCGGTGGCGATGGTCTTGAAGAAGCGTTCCTCTTCCTGCTTCAGCACCTCGGTGACGCGCGCTTCATCGCGGCGCAGTTCCGGATAGGCCTCGCCCATCTCCTTGGCCAGCGCGGCCACGAGCTTGTGGAAGAAGGGCGCGCGCGCGCCCAGCTTGTAGCCGTGGCGGATCGCGCGGCGGGCGATGCGGCGCAGCACGTAGCCGCGGCCGGCGTTGCCCGGGATCACGCCGTCGACGACGGTGAACGAGCAGGCGCGGATGTGGTCGGCGATGACCTTGAGCGACGGGGATTCCTTGTCGCAGTCGCCGGTGCCCGGCGTTGCGGCGTCCACGCTCTGCTTGGCCGCGGCCAGCAGGTTCACGAAGAGGTCGATCTCGTAGTTCGAGTGCACGTGCTGCAGCACGGCCGCCAGACGCTCCAGGCCCATGCCGGTGTCGACGCTGGGCTTGGGCAGCTTGTGCATCACGCCGTCTTCAGTCCGGTTGAACTGCATGAAGACGTTGTTCCAGATCTCGATGTAGCGGTCGCCGTCCTCGTTGGGCGAGCCCGGAGGGCCGCCGGCCACGTCCGGACCGTGGTCGTAGAAGATCTCGGTGCAGGGGCCGCAGGGACCCGTGTCGCCCATCATCCAGAAGTTGTCGGACATGTAGCGGCCGCCCTTGTTGTCGCCGATGCGCACGATGCGCTCGGCGGGCACGCCGACCTGATGGTTCCAGATCTCGTAGGCCTCGTCGTCCTCGGAGTACACCGTCACCCACAGCTTCTCGGCGGGCAGTTTGAAGTGCTCGGTCAGCAGTTCCCAGGCGAAGCCGATGGCGTCCTTCTTGAAGTAGTCGCCGAAGCTGAAGTTGCCCAGCATCTCGAAGAAGGTGTGGTGGCGCGCCGTGTAGCCGACGTTGTCCAGGTCGTTGTGCTTGCCGCCGGCGCGGATGCACTTCTGCGCCGTGGTGGCGCGCGAGTAGGCGCGCTTGTCGAAGCCCAGGAACACGTCCTTGAACTGGTTCATGCCCGCGTTGGTGAACAGCAGCGTCGGGTCGTCGCCGGGCACGACCGGGCTGGACGCGACGATCTGGTGGCCCTTGGACTCGAAGAACTTCAGGAAGGTGTGGCGGATCTCTGCGGCTTTCATGCCTGTCCTTTGCTTGATGGGCCTGGCGGGGTCGGGTGTGGCGCAGCCGGGGCTGCGACATGAATCGGTGGGTCGAATCGGTTTCTGGATTCAGTTTGTATCTTCGCGGGTGCGCGGTTTGCCGCTCTTCCTTCAGGAATGGCGGGGCCTGGCGCTTGATTTCGCGAAGCTTTCGATTATAGGAGCCGAGGCCGTTGACACGGTGTTGACATGGCGGTCACGGTGCCGCCGCTAGGATGCCGGCCTTCCCCGGAGAAACGACATGGCGACGATGGACCCCAAGACCTCCCCGCTGGCGCAGCTCAAGGACCCGAGCCTGCTGAAGACCGACGCGCTGATCAACGGCGAGTGGGTGGGCGGCGCGAGCCGCTTCGACGTGGTGGATCCGGCGACCGGCGTGCTGCTGACGCACGTGGCGAACCTCGGCGCGTCGGAGGCTGACGCCGCCGTGACGGCCGCGAACGCCGCCTGGCCGGCCTGGCGGGCGAAGACGGCCAAGGAGCGCGCCTCGATCCTGGTGCGCTGGTACCACCTGCTGACGCAGCATGCGGACGACCTGGCGCGCATCCTGACGGCCGAGCAGGGCAAGCCGCTGGCCGAGGCGCGCGGCGAGATCGCCTACGGCGCGAGCTTCGTCGAGTGGTTCGCCGAAGAATCCAAGCGCGTGCGCGGCGAGATCGTTCCGACGACCGACGCGACCAAGCGCTACATGGTGATCAAGCAGCCGGTGGGCGTGTGCGCGGCCATCACGCCGTGGAACTTCCCGCTGGCGATGATCACCCGCAAGGTGGCGCCGGCGCTGGCGGCGGGATGCCCGGTGGTGATCAAGCCCGCCGAACAGACGCCGCTGACCGCGCTGGCCGCGGCGGAGCTGGCGCAGCGTGCCGGCATGCCGGCCGGCGTGCTGAACGTGATCACCGGCGACGGCGAGCAGTCGATCGCCATCGGCAAGGTCCTGTGCGAGAGCGACGTGGTGCGGCACCTGTCGTTCACCGGCTCCACGGAGGTCGGCCGGATCCTGATGGCGCAGTGCGCGCCGACGATCAAGAAGCTGTCGCTGGAGCTGGGCGGCAATGCGCCGTTCCTGGTCTTCGACGACGCCGACATCGACAGCGCCGTCGAGGGCGCGATCGCCAGCAAGTACCGCAACGCGGGGCAGACCTGCGTGTGCGCGAACCGGCTCTACGTGCAGGCGGGCGTGTACGACGCGTTCGTGGCGAAGCTGGCCGAGAAGGTCGGCGCGCTGAAGGTCGGCAACGGTTTCGAGCCCGGCGTGACGCAAGGGCCGCTGATCGAGGACGCCGCGGTCGAGAAGGTCGAGCGCCATGTCGCCGACGCGGTGGAGAAGGGCGCCAAGGTGCTGGTCGGCGGCGCGCGGCTGCACGACCGCTTCTTCCAGCCGACGGTGCTGTCGGAGGCGACCGCCGACATGCTGTGCGCGCGAGAGGAGACCTTCGGTCCGGTGGCGCCGGTGTTCCGCTTCAACACGGAGGCCGATGGCGTCGCGCTGGCCAACGCCACCGAGTTCGGCCTGGCGAGCTACTTCTACGCCCGCGACATCGGCCGCATCACCCGCGTGTCGGAAGGCCTGGAGTACGGGATGGTCGGCATCAACACCGGCCTGATCTCCACGGCCGAGGTGCCGTTCGGCGGCGTCAAGCAGTCGGGCCTGGGGCGCGAGGGCGGCCACCAGGGCATCGACGAGTACGTCGAGACGAAGTACCTGTGCGTGGGCGACGTGAACAAGTGATCGCGGCGTGACGCCCCGCGCCGCACCCGGGCGGCGCGGCTGGCCCGGATGGCAAGAACGCCCGGACCGCTCAGGCGGTGAGCGTCGCCATCTCGACGGCGAGGTAGTCGAGGAAGCAGGTGATGCGTGAAGCCAGCGCGGTGTTGCGGTAGTAGACCGCGTGAACCGGCTGGCGCGTGTCGACCGTGTGCGTCGCGAGGACCTGCACCAGCGTCCCGTCGGCGCGGTCCCGCGCGGTCATGAAGTCCGACAGCGCCACGACGCCCTGGCCGGCCAGCGCCAACTGGCGCAGCGTCTCGCCCGACGAGGCGCTCACCGCGGCCTTGATCGGATACCCCTCACCGCCGGACCAGCGCAGGGGCCAGGTGTTGAGGCTTTCCGGCGCGGTGAACCCGAGCAGCGCGTGGTTCGCGAGCGCCTCGACCTTCGTCGGGCGGCCGTGCGCGGTGAGATAGGCGGGACTCGCGAGCACCCGCAGCCGGAAGCTGCCGAGCGGCCGCGCATGCAGCGAGGAATCGGCCAGCGTGCCGATGCGCAAGGCGACGTCGGTGCGTTGCTCCAGCAGGTCGATGATCTGGTCGCTGCTGTTGAGTTCCAGCTCGATCTGCGGATAGCGCTCGCGGAAGCCGCCGATCAACGGCACCAGCACGTGGAGCATGAACGGTGAGGCCGCGTTCACGCGCAGCCGCCCGGCCGGCTGGTCGCGGCGCAGCGCCAGCTGTTCCTCGGCATCCTCGACCGCGGCGAGCACGTTGCGGGCGCGGGCGAGGAAGAACTGCCCCTCCTCGGTGAGTTCGAGGCGTCTCGTCGACCGCCGCATCAAGGTCGTGCCCAGCTTCTGCTCGAGGCGGCTCAACGAGCGGCTGACGGCCGAGACCGTCTGGCCGAGATGCTCCGCCGCCGCGCTGATCGACCCCGCATCGACGATGGCAGCGAGGACGGCGAGTTCATCGAGGGAGCTTTTCATGGGCGCAATGGACAGGCGAGGCTGGCGTGAATGATAGGAGCCCGACAAAGGCGCTCGAATTCCCGTCGCTCATCCCCCAAGGGAGGGCCAACTTCAGGACGACACACGACAGCGCAAGATCTCGCACTGACCGTCATGGCAGCAATGCGCGGAGTTCGGCATGGCGGTATTCGTGGTCGAAGGTTTTCGTCGTTGGATGCGCAAGCAGGTGCTGGACAGAAGTCGATCTGTGCCGGGCTGTGGGCGAAATGAAACGAGGTCTGATCGATGCAGATCTCGGTCATGGACTGAGGAAGAAGCGGATCGCACGATCCGGCTCCGGCAAGCGCGGCGGCTATCGCGCCATCGTCGCGCACCGGCACGCGGGCTCCTGGTTCTTTGTCCATGGCTATGCCAAGAACCGTCGGGCCGGCCTGGACCCCAACGAAATCGCCATGTGCCGCGCCGCTGCGATGCATTGGTTGGCTCAGGATGCGATGGGCTTGAAGGCAGCGGTGGAGCGCGGAGATATCTCGGAGGTTGCTTGTGATGCGTAAACGTAAATCACGTCTGTTGGCAGAGCTTCTGGCGTCGTCGCGACGCCTTCATGAGCATGGGTTGATGAGCGACGAACAGTGGCGCGAGTTCGAGCGGGGTTGCAGTCCGCTGCCCGATCCGATGACGCCGTCGCAGATACGTCGACTGGTGGCGCAGTCGAATCTTCATTACTTCACCTTCGCGCGGTTGCTGAACACGCCGCCACGTCTGGTGCTGCGCTGGCAACAAGGGCTGGCGCGGCCCCGGGGGCCGAGCTGAAAATGCTTCACCTGATCCGGGAGCGCGGATTGGATGTGCTGGTTTGAGTTGCGTTTGATTCAATAATCATTTGGTCAATCGAGGCTTTATCTGCAAGCGGTGGATGCGCACACTGGCGGCCGTTCCTCCAACTTCCCCGCTTCGCAGGAGCCTCATCATGCCGATCGCCTTGTGGGCGCTGACCGTCAGCGCCTTCGCCATCGGGACCACGGAATTCGTCATCGTGGGCCTGATCCCGACCATGGCCGCCGACCTCGGCGTCAGCCTGCCGTCCGCGGGCCTGCTGGTCTCGCTGTACGCGCTGGGTGTCGCCATCGGCGCGCCCGTCCTCACCGCGCTCTCCGGCCGCTGGCCGCGCAAGCAGCTGCTGCTCGCGCTGATGCTGCTGTTCACCGCGGGCAACCTGCTCGCATGGCTCGCGCCCGGCTACGGCGCGCTCGTCGTCGCCCGCGTGTTGACCGGACTGGCGCACGGCGTCTTCTTCTCCATCGGCTCGACGATCGCCACCAGCCTCGTCCCGCGTGACAAGGCCGCCAGCGCCATCGCGACGATGTTCTCCGGACTCACCGTCGCGCTGGTCACCGGCGTGCCGCTGGGGACCTTCGTCGGCCAGCACTTCGGCTGGCGCGCGACCTTCCTCGCCGTCGCCGCGCTGGGCCTGGTCGCCTTCGTCGCCAGCCTGGCCTTCGTGCCGCGCAAGCTCGCCCAGCCCGCGCCGGCCAGCCTGCTGCATCAGCTGGAACCGCTGCGCCAGCCGCGTCTGCTGCTCGTCTACGCGATGACGGCGGTCGGCTACGGCGGCTCCTTCATCGCCTTCACCTACCTCGCGCCCATCCTCCAGCAGATCAGCGGCATCTCCGCCAACGGCGTCAGCCTGGTGCTGCTCGTGTACGGCATCTCGGTGGCGGTCGGCAACGTCTGGGGCGGCAAGCTCGCGGACAAGCGCGGCCCCATCGGCGCGCTGAAGTTGATCTTCCTCGGGCTCGCGGCGGTTCTGTTCGTGCTGAGCGTCACCGCGCAATCGCCGATCGCCGCCGTGCTGACCGTGCTCGCCTGGGGCGCGTTCGCGTTCGGCAACGTGCCGGGCCTGCAGGTCTATGTCGTCCAGCAGGCCGAAGCCCACGCCCCCAAGGCCGTCGATGTCGCCTCGGGCCTGAACATCGCCGCCTTCAACGTCGGCATCGCCGGCGGCGCGTGGGGCGGCGGATTGATCGTCGAGCACCTGGGGCTGGTCCATACGCCCTGGATCGGCGCCATCGTCGTGCTCGGCGCCTTCGCACTCACCGTGCTGGCGGGGCGTCTCGACCGTCGCTTCCCGCTGCCGGCCCGTGCCGCCGGCGCCGCGCCGATCGCCGTGGGCCATTGATCGCGCCCGCTCCCGCCATCCACCCGATCACTTCCTGGAGTTCCTCATGACCGCCACCACCTCCCCCGTCTCCTCCATCCCGATGCCCGCGCTGGGGCTCGGCACCTTCCGCCTGAAGGGCCAGACCGTCATCGATGCCGTGAAGAGCGGCCTCTCGCTCGGCTACCGCCACATCGACACCGCCCAGATCTACGGCAACGAGGCCGAGGTCGGCCAGGCGATCGCCGAAAGCGGCGTGTCCCGCGCCGGGCTGTTCGTCACGACCAAGATCTGGACCGAGCATCTGGCCGGCGACCGGGTCATCCCGAGCCTGCGCGAGAGCCTCGCGAAGCTGCGCATGGACGCGGTCGACCTGACGCTGATCCACTGGCCGTCGCCGGGCAACGCGGTGCCGCTGAAGGAGACGCTCGAGGCGCTGATCGAAGCGAAACGCCTGGGCCTGACGCGGGCGATCGGCCTGTCCAACTTCACTGTCGCGCAGATGCGCGAGGCGATCGGTCTCGTTGGCGTCGGCGAGATCGCGACCAACCAGGTCGAGATCCATCCGTTCCTGCAGAACCGGCAGGTGGTCGACGTCGCGAAGGCGCTGGGCCTGCATCTGACGGCTTACATGCCGCTGGCCTACGGCAAGGTCATGACCGACCCCGTGCTGCTCGACATCGCCGCCCGTCATGGCACGACGCCGGCACAGGTCTCGCTGGCCTGGCTGCTGCAACGGGGCTTCGCGGTGATCCCGTCGTCGACGAAACCGGCCAACCAGGCCGCCAACCTCGAAGCGCTGACGCTGCGCCTGAGCGACGATGACCTGGCCCGCATCGCGACGCTGGATCGCGGTGAGCGGCTGGCCAACCCGGACTTCGCGCCCGCCTGGGATTGAAGGCGGGACCGCGTCCGCCGCGCGGGCGGGCAGGGGCTGTAAGCGGATGTTCGCGAGCGTGAAATCGTGCACGCTCCATGACCGGCCAGACATGAAGCCGTTCACCCGGAGCGCATACAACCCGGGAGCCTGTGCTTTCCCACTTTTCGATGTTCCGCCTGCGCTTCCGCCCGAAACCGTCACCCGCCGTTGACCCGCACGCCGTCCGTGCCTCGGCGGCCGTCGTCGAGGACGCGGCCATTGCCGTCGGCACCGTCGATGCACCGTCTCCAGAATCCGGCGATGAGGGCGACGAGCGCCGCGGCATGCCGCGCCGTGACGTGCCGCTCGGCCCGGCCGTGCGAGTCGAGTTCATGTTGCTGGGCCGCGCCCGCAGTCTCAATGTCGACGACGTCTCGCTGGGCGGGCTCGGCCTGCGCGGCACGGTCGAGGAGGGCCGCGGCCTGTTCCTCGGCCAGAAGGTCCCGCAGGCACGGGTGATGGTCGGCGATCAGCTCGTGCTGGCGGCCGACCTCGAGGTGCGCATCCGTCGCAGCTTCCGGTCGTTCCTGGCCGGCGAGCAGGTCCACATCGGCTGCCGTTTCCTGGGCCTGAACCCGCTGGCGGAGGCAGAACTCCAGCGCCTGCTGGCTCAGTTGATCGGTCAGCGCGGCCGCTGATCGGACCGGCCGGCCTGCGCCTGGCTTGGGTCATAATCCGCCTCCTCCGCGGGCGTCGTATAACGGCTATTACCTTGGCTTCCCAAGCCAATGACGAGGGTTCGACTCCCTTCGCCCGCTCCAGTGGCCGACCTCGGCTCGCGATGGCCAAACGTCTGTCGGACGAGCCTCTGCATCGCCTCGGAACGCCGTTTCCGGCCTTGTTCCCAGGGCGCTCTCCAGTCCCCTCCGCCCGTGCGGCTCCCCGATCCGTGTTGCAATGCTGAACGTTTCCTGAACGCTCACTGAGCGTTCGCTTTCAGCCGTCCGACATGTCCGCCGCTTCTCCGATCGCCTCTCCCCAGCTCTCCGACGACCCGACGCCTGCGGCACACACCGGGTGGGCGTTGCTCGCCCTGTCCATCGGCGGTTTCGCGATCGGCACGACCGAGTTCGCGGCGATGAGCCTGGTCCCGTTCTTCGCGCCCGACCTCGGCATCGACGCGCCGGCCGCGGGTCACGTGATCAGCGCCTACGCGCTGGGCGTGGTCGTCGGCGCGCCGCTGCTGGCCGTGCTCGGCGCCAAGGTGCCGCGGCGCACGCTGCTGATCCTGCTGATGCTGGCCTTCGCCGTCGGCAACGGCCTGAGCGCGCTCGCGCCCAGCTATCACGCGATGCTGCTGTTCCGCTTCCTGAGCGGCCTGCCGCACGGCGCCTACTTCGGCGTGGGCGCGCTGGTCGCCGCCTCGCTCGTGGCGCCGGCGCGGCGCTCGCAGGCCGTCAGTCTCATGATGCTGGGGCTGACCGTCGCGACCATCATCGGCGTGCCGCTGGCCAACTGGCTGGGGCAGTGGGCCGGCTGGCGCTGGGGCTTCGGCGTCGTCACGGTGCTGGCGCTGACGACCGCCGCGCTGGTCGCGATGCACGCGCCGCGCGACCGCGTGCAGCCCGGCGCGAGCGCGATGCGCGAGCTCGGCGCGCTTGGCCGCCGCCAGGTCTGGCTGACGCTGGGCATCGCGACGATCGGCTTCGGCGGCATGTTCGCCGTCTACACCTACCTCGGCTCCACGCTGCTCGAGGTCACCCGCACCGGCCCCGGCATGCTGCCGGTCGTGCTGAGCGTGTTCGGCATCGGCATGACTGCGGGGACGCTGGTCTCCGCCTGGGCCGCCGACCGCGCGCTGATGCCCACCATCGGCGGGCTGCTGCTGTGGAGCGCCGCGTCGCTCGCGCTGTACCCGTTCGCCGCCGGCAGCCTGTGGACCCTGCTGCCGGTGGTCTTCCTGATCGGTTGCGGCGGCGGCCTCGGCACCGTGCTGCAGACCCGGCTGATGGACGTCGCGGGCGAGGCGCAGACCCTGGCCGCGGCGCTGAACCACTCGGCCTTCAACGCGGCGAATGCGCTCGGCCCCTGGCTGGGCGGGCTGGCGATCGCCGCCGGACACGGCTGGACGTCCACCGGATGGGTGGGTGTCGCCCTGGCGTTCGGGGGCTTGATCTTCTGGGCGGTGTCGCTGGCGCTCGATCGCCGATAATCGCCGGCTTCTCTTGCTGGAGTCCCGCACATGGCCGACTGGCTGCCGCCCACGCGTTACTGGGTGCTGGCGATCTTCATCGCCTCGGCGCTGTATGCCCACTTCCGCGGCCGTGTCCGCTTCAAGCTGGCCCGCGCGCTGACCGACTTCACCGTGCTGATCTCGCCGATCAACGCGGTGATGTACCTGTTCTCGCGCGCTCCGGCCACGCCCTACCTGAAGACCTCGGCCTTCCCCGAACTCAGCCTGCTGCGCGACAACTGGCAGGTGATCCGCGAGGAAGCCCTCAAGCTCAACGACGAGGGCTACATCAAGGCCGCGTCGGGCTACAACGACATCGGCTTCAACTCGTTCTTCCGCACCGGCTGGAAGCGCTTCTACCTGAAGTGGTACGACCGGGACATGGCCTCGGCGAACGCGCTGTGCCCGAAGACCGTCGAGCTGCTCCGGCAGATCCCGGGCGTGAAGGCGGCGATGTTCGCGTCGCTGCCGCCGGGGGCGAAGCTGGTGCGCCACCGCGATCCCTACGCGGGCTCGCTGCGCTACCACCTCGGCCTGACCACGCCCAACGACCCCGGCTGCTACATCGACGTCGACGGCGAGAAGTACCACTGGAAGGACGGCGAGGACGTGATGTTCGACGAGACCTTCATCCACTACGCCGAGAACACGACCACGCACCAGCGCGTGATCCTGTTCTGCGACGTGGAGCGTCCCGTCCACTTCGCGCCGATCCGCTGGCTGAACCGTGCGTTCGGCAAGCTGGTGATGACCTCCGCCGCGACGCAGAACCTGGAGAGCGAGCCCATCGGCGGCCTCAACAAGTTCTTCTATCACGCCTACAAGGTGCGCCTGTTCTTCAAGGCGTTCAAGGCGAAGTCCCGCACCGGCTACTACGTCGTCAAGTGGGCGCTGATCCTCGGCATCCTGGCCGCGATCTTCCTCTGACGGTCCCACCGCCCTGACCGTCGCGGCCGTTCCCACCGCCGCGACGCCACCGAGGCCCTGAGGGCCTCGGCTCGTTCAGCCAGCCAGCGCCTGCGACAGGCGCTGCGCCTGCGGACCGAACGCGTAGGCGTCCATCCCCAATGCGCCGAAGGTGACGCCGTCGTGGATGCGGATCGGCGCATCGTCACGACCGCCCGCGCCCGCGGCGACGTACCAGGGCAGCAGGTGCTCATCCGTCGGATGCATCAGCGCGGCGCTTGGCGCCTGCGTCCGGTAGGCCGCGAGCGCCTCCCAATCCCGGGCAGCGGAACGCTCCGCGAACCAGGTCCGGAAGGCCGCCGATTCGGCCATCTCGGGCGCGCCTTCCGACGTCGCGCGCATCAGCAGGCGCAGGTTGTGCGTGATGCTGCCCGTGCCCAGGATCAGCACGCCTTCGCGCGACAGCGCCTGTAGCTTCTCGCCGAGTTCGATCAGTTGCGCCGGCGAGGCGTGCGCCGTCAGCGTCAGCGGGATGACCGGCACGTCGGCGTCGGGATAGAGGAATCGCAGCGACGTCCAGATGCCATGGTCCAGGCCGCTGTGGTCGAAGACGGGCAGGGCGAGCGTCTCGCCGATCTGTGCGGTCAGCGCGCGGTCACCCGGGGCGTCGTAGCGCAGTTGGTACAGCGCCGGCGGGAAGCCGCCGAAGTCGTACACCGCCTCATGGCGGTCGGTGCCGAGCAGGACCGCCTCGCGCGCGGTCGTGTGGGCGGAGATCGCCAGCACCGCCTTCGGGCGGCCCCAGTGGGCGTCCAGCGTCCGGCCGAGGCGTTGCATGAAGGCACCGGCCTCGCCCGGCTCCAGCGCGATCATCGGCGAGCCATGCGAGACGAACAGGGAGGGAAGTGGGTGTTCATGACGTCCATTGAACGCCCGTGAGCCCGCCGCATCGTCAAAACCGGTTGCACGGACTGTTCAAGCCGATTGCATGGCCGCACCCCCGTGCCAGCGCGCGGGCATGCGGTTCGCTACAGTCCGCGCATGAGCGCGCACCCGTCTTCTCCGTCCGCCACCCCCGCCGGCACACCCAACGGTGCCCCCGCCGGAGCGCCAGCGGCCCGACCGGCTTCCGGTTCCACCACGGGCCGCCGCCCGCCATCGCTGTGGCGGCAGATGGGATTGCAGACCTGGCGCGACTTCCGCGCGGGCGAACTCCACCTGCTGATCCTGGCCCTGATGCTGGCCGTCGCCGCCGTGTGCGCGGTGGCCTTCCTGTCGGACCGGCTCGACCAGGGCCTGCGCCGGGACGCGGCGCAACTGCTCGGCGGCGACGCGGTCGTCGCCAGTGACCAACCGACGCCGGTCCCGGTGCGGGCGCTTGCCGAGCGGCTGAACCTGCGCAGCGTCGAAACGCTGAACTTCCCCAGCATGGCACGCGCCAATGAGGACCAGGGCGGCGGCAGCCGGCTGGTGGCGGTGAAGTCGGTCAGCCCGCGTTATCCGTTGCGCGGCGCGCTGTCGTTGAAGGATGGTCGCCAAGTGGGCGCGCCGGCAGCCGGCACCGTGTGGGTCGACACCGGCGTGCTCAGTGCGCTCGGCCTGAAGGTCGGCGATCCGCTGCTGCTCGGCGATGCGACGCTGAAGATCGCCGGCGAGATCTCGAACGAGCCCGATCGCGGCGCCGGATTCATGAACTTCGCGCCGCGCGTGATGCTGGCGCAGTCCGACATCGCCGCGACCGCGCTGATCCAGCCTGCGAGCCGCATCACCTACCGCTTCGCGGTGATCGGTGACGCGACCTCGGTGCAGCAGTTCAACACGCAGACGCGCCAGCAGCTGAAGGACGGCAACTGGCGCGGCGTGCGGCTGGAGTCGCTCGAGACTGGCCGCCCCGAGATGCGCCAGACGCTGGACCGCGCGACCAAGTTCCTGAACCTTGTTGCGTTGCTGGCCGCGTTGCTCGCGGCCATCGCGGTCGCGCTCGCGGCACGCGAATTCGCCAACCGCCACCTCGACGACTGCGCGATGCTGCGCGTGCTTGGCCAGCCGCAGCGACGCCTCACCTGGGTGTTCACGCTGGAGTTCGCCACCGTCGGCTTCATCGGCAGTGCGATCGGCGTGCTGCTCGGCTTCCTGCTGCATTACGGCTTCATCGCGATGCTCGCGGGACTGATCGAGGTCAACCTGCCGGCGCCCGGCATCTGGCCGGTGCTGCTGGGCCTGGGGATGGGCATGAGCCTGCTGCTGGGCTTCGGCCTGCCGCCGGTGCTGCAGCTGGCCGCCGTGCCGCCGTTGCGCGTGATCCGTCGCGAGCTGGGCCGTCCGAAGATGGGCTCGATCGCGGTGCTGCTGGCCGGCGTCATCGGGTTCTCCGCGGTGCTGACGGCGCTGTCGGCGGACTGGCGTCTGGGGCTGTTCGCGACCGGCGGTTTCGCGGTCGCGCTGGGCCTCTTCGCGCTGCTTGCGTACGGCGCGGTGCTGGCGCTGCGGCGGCTCGTGCCGCAGGCCGGCGCGCCGCGCTGGCTGCTGCTGGCGACGCGGCAGGTCGCCGCGCGGCCGGCCTTCGCCGTGCTGCAGGTGGGCTCGCTGTCGCTGGGGCTGCTCGCGCTGGCGCTGCTGGTGCTGATGCGCACCGACCTGATCGAGAGCTGGCGCGCGGCGACGCCGGTGAACGCGCCGGACCGCTTCGTCATCAACATCCAGCCGGAGCAGGGGCCGGGCTTCCGCGCCGATCTCGACAAGTCCGGCGTCAAGGACTACGACTGGTACCCGATGATCCGCGGCCGGCTGGTCGCCATCAACGGCGAGGCGATCAAGGCCAGCCGCTTCACCGAGGAGCGTGCGCAGCGCTTGGTGGAGCGCGAGTTCAACCTCAGCCACAGCGCCGAGCTGCCGTCGCACAACCTGATCGCCGGCGGCAAGTGGACGCCGGAGGACAAGGAGGGCGTCAGCGTCGAGCAGGGGCTCGCGGAGCAGCTCGGACTGAAGCTCGGCGACACGATGCGCTTCGACATCGCGGGCGTGCTGGTCGATTCGAAGATCACCTCGCTGCGCAAGGTCGACTGGGGATCGATGCGGGTCAACTTCTTCGTGCTGTACCCGCGCGCGCAGATGCCGGAGCTGCCGGTGAGCTACATCTCCGCGTACCGCTCGCCGCAAGGGCAGGGCGAGGCCGTGGCGCTCGACCGCAAGCTGGTCAACGAGTTCCCCAACCTGACGCTGATCGACGTCTCCGCCGAGCTGAAGCAGGTGCAGCAGGTGCTGGAGCAGGTGATCATGGCCGTGCAGCTGCTGTTCGCGGTCGCGCTGGCGCTGGGCGTGGTCGTGCTGCTGGTGGCGGCCGTGGGGTCACGTGATGCGCGCACGCGGGAGTTCGCGCTGATGCGCGCCTTCGGCGCGTCGAGCGCGCTGCTGGCGGCGGTGCAGCGGGCGGAGCTGCTCGGGCTGGGGGCGCTGGCCGGCTTCCTCGCGGGGATCGCCGCGCAGGCGCTGGGATGGGCGCTGACGCACTACGCGTTCGAATTCGAATGGCAGTTCAAGCCTTGGGTGCTGATCGGCACGACGATCGGCGGCGCGGTGCTGGCGCAACTCGCCGGCTGGTGGGCGCTGCGCGGGGTGCTGCAGCGGCCGGTGGTTCAAACGCTGCGCGAAGCGGATACCAACTGACGGAACTTCGGGCCCGGTTGACTGCCGAGTCTGCTGGCCCTCACCCCCACCCTCTCCCGCAAGCGGGAGAGGGAGTCCGACCGGCTCACTTCTTACCCCTCTCCCGCTTGCGGGAAGGCGCAACACTCGGTTCAACGACTCCCTCTCCCGCTTGCGGGAAGGCGCAACACTCGGTTCAACGACTCCCTCTCCCGCTTGCGGGAGAGGGCCGGGGTGAGGGCCAGCGGCGGTGGCAGTACGGCGGCGCTCTTCAACGACAACGGGCGGCCAGTGGCCGCCCGTTGTCATGGTGCGATGAGGATCAGCGAGCGGCAGCCGCGCGCTCTGCCGACTCCATCGTGTTGACCAGCAGCATCGTGATCGTCATCGGACCGACGCCGCCCGGCACGGGCGTGATCCAGCCGGCGACTTCCTTGACGCCGTCGAAGTCCACGTCGCCGCAGAGCTTGCCTTCCTCGGTGCGGTTCATGCCGACGTCCAGCACCACCGCGCCGGGCTTGACCATGTCGGCGGTCAGCACGTTGCGCTTGCCGACGGCGGCCACGACGATGTCGGCCTGGCGCGTGAAGTGGGCCAGGTCCGGCGTCGCGCTGTGGCACACGGTCACGGTCGCATTGGCCTGCAGCAGCAGCATCGCCATCGGCTTGCCGACGATGTTGCTGCGGCCGATCACGACGGCATGCTTGCCCTTGGTGTCATAACCGATGAACTCCAGCATCTTCATGCAGCCGTACGGCGTGCAAGGCTTGAAGCCCTCCTGCCCGACCATCAGCGCGCCGGCGCTGGCGACGTGGAAACCGTCGACGTCCTTCTCCGGTGCGATCGCCTCGATGACCTTGTGTGCATCGATGCCCTTGGGCAGCGGCAGCTGCACCAGGATGCCGTGGATGGCCGGATCGTTGTTCAGCGCGTCGACACGCGCGAGCAGCTCCGCCTCGGTCATCGTGTCGGCGTACTTCTCCAGAACCGAATGCAGGCCCGCGTCCTCGCAGGCCTTGACCTTGTTGCGCACGTAGACCTGGCTGGCGGGGTTCTCGCCCACCAGCACCACGGCCAGTCCCGGCTTCACGCCCTGGGCCGTCAGCGCGGCGGCGCGGGTCGCCACTTCGGCGCGCAATTGCTTGGAGAGGGCGTTGCCGTCGATCAGTTGTGCGGTCATGTCGGTACTCCGAATTCAGGAACTCAAAAACGGGGAAAGCAGAAAAGCGCAAGGGCAGAGGATCGCTCTGCCCGGAATGCAAAGAGGCCGCTTCGCAGCGGCCTCTGAAGTCTTGCAGCGATCAGCCGGCCTTGGCCTGCGTGTTCGCGCCGAGCGCGATCTTCAGCAGGTCGGCGACGGTGTTGGCGTTGAGCTTCTCCATGATGTTGGCGCGATGCGCTTCCACCGTCTTGATGCTGATGCCCAGGTCGTCGGCGATCTGCTTGTTCAGGCGGCCGGCGACGATGCGTTCCAGCACCTGCGCTTCACGCGTGGTCAGGCGCGACAGCAGCGCGTCGCGGCTGGCCGCTTCCTGCTGCGTGGCGAAGGCGCCGCGGGCCTGGTCCAGCATGCGCTCGACCAGCGACAGCAGTTCCTCTTCCTTGAACGGCTTCTCGATGAAGTCGACCGCGCCCTTCTTCATCGTCTGCACCGCCATCGGCACGTCGCCGTGGCCGGTGATGAAGACGATGGGCAGCGGGCTCTTGCGTTCGATCAGCTTGTCCTGGAGTTCCAGGCCGCTCATGCCTTCCATGCGGATGTCAGCGATCAGGCAGGCGACTTCGCGCGGGTCGTAGCGGCTCAGGAAACTCTCGGCGGAGTCGTAGCACTTGACCCGGTAGTCCTTGCCTTCGAGCAACCATTGCAGGGAATCTCGGACGGCCTCGTCGTCATCGACGACGTAGACATTACCCTTCTTCGGAATCAAGCTCATGGTGTTGCGGCAGTGTTGTGTGCTGTGCCCGTCCCTGCATCGCCGCTCTTGTCCAGAGGGGCGAGCGGAGACTCCGGACGCGGGATGTCCACGGGGATCGTGAACGCGAACCGGCACCCGACGATGGACGGGCCATTGTAGAGGTTCTCGGCACGGATCCGACCCTGGTGGGACTCGATGATGGACCGGCATAACCCTAGGCCGATCCCCAATCCATCGGCCTTCGTGGAGAAGAAGGCCTCGTACATGCGCTCGATGACCTCGACCGGCAGACCCGGTCCCATGTCGGTCACCGAGAACTCGATGTTGGCGCCGAGCTCGGCGGTGTGCTTGGGCACGACGCGCAGCTCGATGTGGCGGCGCGAGGGCGGCAGCGCCGCGTTGTCGATCGCCTCGGCCGCGTTCTTGAGCAGGTTCAGCAGCACCTGCTCGATCAGGATCGGATCGACGCGCATCACCGGCAGCCGCTGCGCGACGTAGGTGTGGATCTGCACGTTGCGCCGCCGCAGCTCGATGCCGGCGAGCTCGACCGAGTCCTCCACGATCGACGCCGCGAACGCGGGCTGGCGCTGCGGCTCGCTCTTCTTCACGAAGGCGCGGATGCGGTGGATGATCTGCCCGGCGCGCTGCGCCTGCTTGGCGGTCTTCTCCAGCGCGACGATCAGGTCGTCCTTCTGGATGTTGTCGCCGCGCACCCGCGAGACCATGCCGTTGCAGTAGTTCGTGATCGCGGTCAGCGGCTGGTTCAGCTCGTGCGCGACGCTCGAGGCCATTTCGCCCATCGTGATCAGCCGGCTGGTGACCTGGGCCTTCTCGGTCTGCTGCTGCTGCTGGGCCTCGGCGTGGCGGCGCGCGGTGATGTCGGTGGCGATCAGCATCTGCGCCAGGCGGCCGTCGGTCCACTGCAGGTAGCGGGCGCGGACGTCGAACCACATGTCGAGCTGCGCGATGAACACCTCGCGGGAATCGCCGCCGACCTCGGTCAGGTGCTGCGCGGGCAGGCCGCCGTAGTCGTCGACATCGTCATCGTCGCCGTGATCGCCGTGGCTGTTCGCGCCCTCGGCATAACTCGCGTCCTGCGTGCTGGTCGCGCCGGCCAGGCTGGTCGGCTGCGAGCCCGCGAGCATCGCGTGCCCCTTCGGATCGGCGCCGAACCACAGCCGGTAGCTGCGGTTGGCGAAGAGCAGTTCGCCCTGCTGCACCGACAGCACCGACACCGCCGCGTCCAGGCCTTCCAGCACCGTGGTGAAGCGCTCGTGCGACGCGGACAACTGGTCGCGCACCCGCTTGGCCTCGGTGATGTTGGTCATCGAGGTCATCCAGCCGTTCTGCTTGCCCTTGGGGTCGATCAGCGGCGAGACGTACATGCGGGCGTCGAAGATGCTGCCGTCCTTGCGCATCACCTTCACCTCGGAACCGCCGGCGGGGCTGCGGCCTTGCATCTCCTGCTGCAGCAGGCGCAGGTTCTCCTCGTAGCGGTCGGGCGGCCAGTAGGGGAAGGGCGGCTTGCGGCCGATCAGCTCGGACTCGGCGAAGCCCGTCATCGCGCAGAAGGCCGGGTTGACGTAGCTGATGCGCGTCTCCAGGTCCATCGCCCGCATGCCGGTCAGCATGGAGTTCTCCATCGCGCGCCGGAAGTTGGTCTCCGCGGCCAGCGCGTTCTGCACCTGCGCGCGCCGGCGCATGTGCTTCCAGGTGCCGAGCAGCATCCAGACGGTCAGCACCGACAGCGCCATCACCATCCAGAACAGCGTGTTGGAGATCAGCCCGATCGAGGTGCGGTAGCCCTGGCCGCGCAGCACCAGGCCGGGCGCGGGCGCCATCGGGACCTCGTAATAGATGGGGGCGCGCGTGATGCGCTTGCCCGGCATCGGCGTCACCGTGCTGGCGACGACCTGCTCGCGCGGATCGAGCACCGCGACCGCATGGCGCGAGGTCAGTTCGTTGGGGACCGAGTAGCGCAGCAGGCCCTCGACCGCGTACTCGGCGATCAGCACGCCGGCGAAACCGGCGCGGTCGCTCAGCGGCAGCTGGAGCTGGAAGACGGTCGTGTTGTTGGCGTCGGCGAAGGACGCCGAGTAGACCCGTGTGCGCCGGTCGCGCGCGCCCTGAAACGCGCGTTCGGGTTCGCTGTTGGCATGGCCGTTGGGCATGGACGGGTCGCTGCCCTCCAGCGTCATCAGGGACTCGGCCTGCTCGCCGATCGCCGCGACGCTGACCCGCTTCTCGCGGCGCGCGTTCAGCCAGGTGATGTGGGTGATTTCGGGCCGGTTGCGCGCGATCGCCATCGCGCGCTGGGTGAATTCGAGGTTGTCGATCGAGCGGTTGGCCAGGTCGCGCTGCAGCGGGATGAGGAAGTCCTCGTTCTCGATCAGGCGCGAGCGGATCTGCTGCTGCGCCATCTCGGTGTCGCGCTTGACGGCCTCGGCCTCGCGTTCGATCTCCTCGTTGCGGAGGTACCAGAAGGCCGACACGATCGCCGCCAGGAACAGCACCACCGACAGCAGCGGCCCCAGCGTCGCGAAGCGGTCCTGCCGGGAGGGGACTGCCGGCGCCACCACGCCGACACCAGGCGTTTGACGGGATTCAGGGCACGGCGCGCAAAGCCTTGGACATCGAGGCGGGACAACATGCGCGCGATTATCCCGGCGCCGTCAGTCCCACCCGGCCAGGGCGGCCCCGGGGCATTCCCGATCCGGGCATTCCCGGATCGCATCGTGAAAGACATCCGTCACGAAACGACCCCCGTGCAGGTCATTGCATTTCATTATGTGGAAACGCATCGCGCTATTTGGAAAATGAAAGGCTTATGCGACACTCCGCCGCCATAGCCCTTCCGGTGGGGTTGGCCGCGTGCGAACGCATGACGGCGCACGCATGACGGTTCTCGCAAGTTCGGGCACAGTGGCCCGTTCGATCCGAGAGCCTCGCGCGGTGACCCAGCCCGCCAGACGCCCATCAGAAGGCCGTGATTGAGACAAGGAGACAAAGACATGTCCGCGCAGCCCCAGTCGTTCCTCGGCGCATCCGCCAATGACACCGACGCCCTCGAAACCAAGGAATGGCTGGACGCGCTGTCCGCCGTCATCGGTGAAGAAGGCGGCGACCGTGCCCACTTCCTGCTCGAGACCCTGATCGACCACGCGCGTCAGGCCGGCATCGACGTGCCCTTCTCGGCCACCACGGCCTACGTCAACACCATCCCGGCCGACAAGGAAGAGCGCTTCCCCGGCAACATCGAGATGGAAGAGCGCCTGCGCGCCTTCATGCGCTGGAACGCGATGGCCATGGTCGTGCGCGCCAACCGCCTGCATCCGGAAGACGGCGGCGACCTGGGCGGCCACATCTCCAGCTTCGCCTCGCTGGCGACCATGCTGGGCTGCGGCTTCAACCACTTCTGGCACGGCGACGACACCGGCGAAGGCGGCGTGCACGGCGGCGACCTGCTGTACATTCAGGGTCACAGCGCGCCCGGCATCTACGCCCGCGCCTTCCTGGAAGGCCGCATCACCGAAGACCAGCTGAACAACTTCCGCCAGGAAGTCGAAGGCAAGGGCCTGTCGAGCTACCCGCATCCGAAGCTGATGCCCGAGTTCTGGCAGTTCCCGACGGTGTCCATGGGCCTGGGCCCGCTGATGGCCATCTACCAGGCGCGCTTCCTGAAGTACCTGCACGCCCGCGGCATCGCCGACACGTCGCAGCGCAAGGTCTGGGTCTTCCTGGGCGACGGCGAGATGGACGAGCCGGAAAGCCTGGGCGCGATCGGCTTGGCCGCGCGCGAGAAGCTGGACAACCTGATCTTCGTCGTCAACTGCAACCTGCAGCGCCTGGACGGCCCGGTGCGCGGCAACGGCAAGATCATCCAGGAACTGGAAGGCGAGTTCCGCGGTTCCGGCTGGAACGTCATCAAGCTGATCTGGGGTTCGTACTGGGATCCGCTGCTGGCCCGCGACAAGCAGGAGCTGCTGCGCAAGGTCATGATGGAGACGCTGGACGGCGACTACCAAGCCTACAAGGCCAACGACGGCGCGTTCGTGCGCAAGCATTTCTTCGGCAAGCACCCCGAGCTGCTGAAGATGGTCGAGAACATGTCCGACGAGGACATCTGGCGCCTGAACCGCGGCGGCCACGACCCGCAGAAGGTGTACGCGGCGTATCACAAGGCGGTGAACACCGTCGGCCAGCCGACCGTCATGCTGATCAAGACCGTCAAGGGTTACGGCATGGGCAAGATCGGTGAAGGCAAGAACACCGCGCACCAGACCAAGAAGCTGCAGGACGAGGACATCAAGGCCTTCCGCGACCGCTTCAACATCCCCATCCCGGACAGCGAGCTGTCCAAGATCCCGTTCTACAAGCCGGCCGACGACACGCCGGAGATGCAGTACCTGCACGAGCGCCGCAAGACCCTGGGCGGCTACCTGCCCAAGCGCCGTCCGCAGGCCGAGGAAGCGCTGAAGGTGCCCGACCTGGCCACCTTCCAGGCCGTGCTGGACCCGACCGCCGAAGGCCGCGAGATCTCGACGACGCAGGCCTACGTCCGCTTCCTGACGACGCTGCTGCGCGACAAGGAACTGGGTCCGCGCACCGTGCCCATCCTGGTCGACGAGGCGCGCACCTTCGGCATGGAAGGCCTGTTCCGCCAGATCGGCATCTACAACCCCGCGGGTCAGAACTACACGCCGGTCGACAAGGACCAGGTCATGTACTACCGCGAGGACAAGGCCGGCCAGATCCTGCAGGAAGGCATCAACGAAGCGGGCGGCATGGCCAGCTGGGTGGCCGCGGCGACGTCGTACTCGACGAACAACCGCGTGATGATCCCGTTCTACGTCTACTACTCGATGTTCGGCTTCCAGCGCATCGGCGACCTGGCCTGGGCGGCGGGTGACATGCAGGCGCGCGGCTTCCTGCTGGGCGGCACCTCGGGACGCACGACGCTGAACGGCGAAGGCCTGCAGCACGAGGACGGCCACAGCCACATCCTGGCCGGCACCATCCCGAACTGCATCAGCTACGATCCGACCTTCGCGCATGAAGTCGCCGTCATCCTGCACTCTGGCCTGAAGCGCATGGTCGAGAACCAGGAGAACGTCTACTTCTACCTGACGCTGCTCAACGAGAACTACCCGATGCCGGGCCTGAAGGCCGGCACCGAGGAGCAGATCCTCAAGGGCATGTACCTGCTGGAAGAGGCCGTGCAGCCGCAAGGCGCGCAGCCGCTGACGGTGAACCTGCTGGGCTCGGGCACCATCCTGCGCGAAAGCCAGGCCGCCAAGAAGCTGCTGGAATCCGACTGGGGCGTCGGCGCCAACGTCTGGTCCTGCCCCAGCTTCAACGAACTGGCCCGCGACGGCCAGAACGCCGAGCGCTGGAACCTGCTGCACCCGACCGAACTGGCCTGCGTGCCCTACGTGACGCAGCAGCTGAGCAAGGTGCAGGGTCCGGTGATCGCGTCGACCGACTACATGAAGAACTATGCGGAACAGATCCGCGCCTTCATCCCGGCCGGCCGTTCGTACAAGGTCCTGGGCACCGACGGTTTCGGCCGCAGCGACTTCCGCTCCAAGCTGCGTGAGCACTTCGAGATCAACCGCCACTACATCGTCGTCGCCGCGCTGAAGAGCCTGGCCGACGAGGGCAAGATCCCGCAGGCCAAGGTCGCGGAAGCCCTCAAGAAATACGGCATCAACGTCGACAAGATCAACCCCTTGTACGCCTAAGCAGCGGACCCGGAGACAACACAAATGGCATTGGTGGAAGTCAAGGTTCCCGACATCGGGGACTTCAAGGACGTCGCGATCATCGAGCTGCTGGTCAAGCCCGGCGACACGGTGAAAGTGGAGCAGAGCCTCGTCACCGTCGAGTCCGACAAGGCCTCGATGGAGATCCCGTCGTCGGTGGCGGGCGTCGTCAAGGAAGTGAAGGTCAAGATCGGCGACACGATCAACCAGGGTGACCTGATCGTCGTGCTCGAGAGCGATGCCGCGGGTGCTCCGGCACCGGCTGCTGCCGCGCCCGCACCGGCGGCTGCCGCTCCGGCGCCCGCGCCGCAAGCCGCGCCCGCAGCGGCTCCGGCCGCCGCGCCGGCTGCTGCCGCACCGGCGGGGGCCGTCGACATCATCGTTCCCGACATCGGCGACTTCGACGAAGTCGCGGTGATCGAGGTGCTGGTCAAGGTCGGCGACACGGTCAAGCAGGAGCAGAGCCTCATCACCGTCGAGAGCGACAAGGCCTCGATGGAGATCCCGTCGTCGCACGGCGGCGTGATCAAGGAACTGCTGGTCAAGCTGGGCGACAAGGTTGCCAAGGGCACGAAGATCGCCGTGATCGAAGCCGCGGGCGGCGCTGCCGCCCCGGCGCCGGCTGCTGCAGCGCCCGCTCCGGCGCAAGCCGCCGCTGCGCCGGCTCCGGCCGCCGCGAGCGCGCCCGCGGCCGCTCCGGCGGATCGCCAGATCCCGACCGCCGCGCTGCCGCCGCATGAGCCGACCAAGCCGTCGGGCAAGCTGCCGCATGCGTCGCCGAGCATCCGCAAGATCGCCCGCGAACTGGGCGTGCCGCTCGACGAGGTCAAGGGCTCCGGCGCCAAGGGCCGCATCACCGAATCCGACGTGCAGGGCTTCGTCAAGGCCGTCATGGCCGGCACGGCGCAGACCGTCGCGCAGAAGGCGGCGGCTCCGGCCGGCGGCGCTGCTGCCGGTGGCGCGTTCCCGGGCCTGCTGCCCTGGCCCAAGGTCGACTTCGAGAAGTTCGGCCCGGTCGAGCGCAAGGACCTGTCGCGGATCAAGAAGATCAGCGGCGCCAACCTGCATCGCAACTGGGTCACGATCCCGCACGTCACCAACCACGACGACGCGGACATCACCGAGCTGGAAGCCTTCCGCGTCCAGCTGAACAAGGAGAACGAGAAGTCCGGCATCAAGGTCACGATGCTGGCCTTCATGATCAAGGCGACCGTTGCCGCGCTGAAGAAGTTCCCCGAGTTCAACGCGTCCCTCGACGGCGACACGCTGGTCCTGAAGAACTACTTCCACATCGGCTTCGCCGCGGACACGCCGAACGGCCTGGTCGTGCCGGTGATCCGCGACTGCGACAAGAAGGGCATCTTCCAGATCAGCCAGGAGATGTCGGAGCTGGCCAAGAAGGCCCGCGACGGCAAGCTCGGCCCGGCCGACATGACCGGCGGCTGCTTCTCGATCTCGTCCCTGGGCGGCATCGGCGGCACCTACTTCACGCCGATCATCAACGCGCCGGAAGTCGCGATCATGGGCGTGTGCAAGTCCTCGACGCAGCCCGTGTGGGACGGCAAGCAGTTCCAGCCGCGCCTGATCCTGCCGCTGTCGCTGAGCTGGGACCACCGCGTCATCGACGGCGCCGCGGCCGCGCGCTTCAACGTGTACTTCGCGTCCTTGCTGGCGGACTTCCGTCGCATCGCTCTCTGATCGGAAGGACCGGACATGGCACAAGTTGAAGTCAAGGTTCCCGACATCGGGGACTTCAAGGACGTCGCGATCATCGAGGTCCTGGTCAAGGTCGGCGACACGATCAAGCAGGAACAGAGCCTGGTGACCGTCGAATCCGACAAGGCCTCGATGGAGATCCCGTCCTCCGCCGCCGGCGTGGTCAAGGAACTCAAGGTCAAGCTGGGCGACAAGCTCAACCAGGGCGACCTGCTGGTCGTGCTGGAGAGCGACGCGGCTGGCGCACCGGCGCCCGCCGCTGCTGCACCGGCTCCGGCCGCGGCGGCGCCTGCGCCAGCGCCTGTTCCGGCTGCATCGGCTCCCGCGCCAGCCGCGGCTCCCGCCGCGCCGGCCCCGCAAGCCGCGACCTACACCGGCCCCGCTGAAGGCGAGTACGACGTGATCGTGCTCGGCAGCGGCCCCGGCGGCTATTCGGCCGCGTTCCGCGCGGCGGACCTGGGCCTGAAGGTCGCGATCGTCGAACGCTACGCCACGCTGGGCGGCGTCTGCCTGAACGTCGGCTGCATCCCGTCCAAGGCGCTGCTGCACGTCGCGGCGGTGATGGACGAGGTCAAGCACTTCGCCGACCTGGGCGTCGAGTTCGCCGAACCCAAGGTCGAACTGCCCAAGCTGGCCGCGCACAAGTCCAAGGTCGTCGGCAAGCTCACGGGCGGCCTGACGATGATGGCCAAGATGCGCAAGGTCACCGTCGTGCGCGGCTACGGCACGCTGCTGGACGCCAACCACCTGTCGGTCGAGGAGACCGCCGGCGAGGCCCAGGAGCGCACCGGCAAGACCCAGACGCTGAAGTTCCGCAAGATCATCATCGCCGCGGGTTCGCAGGCGGTGCGCCTGCCCTTCATGCCGAACGACCCGCGCGTCATCGACTCGACCGGCGCGCTGGAGCTGACCACCCAGCCCAAGCGCATGCTGATCGTCGGCGGCGGCATCATCGGCCTGGAAATGGGCACGGTGTACTCGACGCTGGGCGCTCGCCTGGATGTCGTGGAAATGCTGCCCACGCTGATGACCGGCGCGGATCGCGACCTGGTCAAGGTCTGGCAGAAGATGAACGCGCCGCGCTTCGACAACATCATGTTGAACACGAAGACGGTCGCCGCCGAAGCGACACCCGAAGGCATCAAGGTCACCTTCGAAGGCGAGGGCGCCCCGAAGGAACCGCAGGTCTACGACCTGGTGCTTCAGGCCGTGGGCCGTTCGCCCAATGGCAAGAAGATCGGCGCCGACAAGGCCGGCGTGGTCGTGAGCGATCGCGGCTTCATCCCGGTCGACGTGCAGATGCGCACCAACGTGCCCAACATCTTCGCCATCGGCGACATCGTCGGCCAGCCGATGCTGGCGCACAAGGCGGTGCATGAGGGCCACGTGGCCGCGGAAGTCATCGCCGGCGAACTGCTCGGCGACGAGTCGCTGGCCAAGTCGCGCTTCGACGCGCGCGTGATCCCGAGCGTCGCCTACACCGATCCGGAAGTGGCCTGGGTCGGCGTGACCGAGGACGAAGCCAAGGCGCGCGGCCTCAAGATCAAGAAGGGGCTGTTCCCGTGGACGGCGTCGGGGCGCGCGATCGCCAACGGCCGCGACGAGGGCTTCACCAAGTTGATCTTCGACGAGGAGACCCACCGCATCATCGGCGGCGGCATCGTCGGCACGCATGCGGGCGACATGATCGGCGAGATCGCGCTGGCGATCGAGATGGGCGCGGACGCGGTCGACATCGGCAAGACGATCCACCCGCACCCGACGCTGGGCGAATCGATCGGCATGGCCGCGGAAGTCGCGCACGGCTCGTGCACCGACCTGCCGCCGCCGCGCAAGTAAGCGGAGACCACGCGCGCATGCTCGTGCTCGACGCCGCCGCGACGGCGCGCGCGTTGCCCTGGTCCCTCCTGATGGAGGAGATCGCGCTCGTCTGCCGCGAGCACCGCGACGGCCGGCTCACCTGCCCGCCGCGGCAGGTGCTGCCGCTGCGGCAGGACGGCGTGCTGCTGGTGATGCCCTGCCTGAGCGACACGCTGTCGATCACCAAGCTCGTCAGCGTGCATCCGCTCAACGCGGCGCTGGGCCTGCCGACGATCTCGGGCGAGGTGGTCGTGCTGGACAGCCGCACCGGCACACGCCTGGCGGTGCTGGACGGTCCCGCGTTGACGGCGCGCCGCACGGCCGCCGTCAGCATGCTGGCGCTGCAGCACCTCCTCCGCAAGGCGCCGCGCCGCGTGTTGGTGGTCGGTGGCGGCGTGCAGGCGCGCGCCCACGTGGAGGCGCTCCAGGCGCTGCATCCGCAGGCGACGATCCATGTGCAAGGTCATCAGACGGTGCCAGGTTTTGTCGAGGAGCTCGGTGTCGAGCCGCTCCCGGCCGAATCCCAGACGCGCCACGCCTGGGACGTCATCGTGTGCGCGACCACCAGTCGCGTGCCGGTGCTGCGTCCTGGCGTCGGTGAAGGCGCGGTGGTGATCGGTGTCGGCGCGTTCCGCGACGACATGGTCGAGCTCCCGCAGGAACTGGTCCGCGGCGCGCAGATCTGGGTCGACGACCCCATCGGCGCGCAAGCCGAGGCCGGCGACCTGATGGCGGCCGGGCGTTTCGAGCCGCAGGACGCGATCGACGATCTCGTGCTCGGTCAACGTCCCGTCGACGACGGCCGCACGCGGCTCTTCAAGAGCGTCGGTTGCGCGCGGTGGGACCTGGCTGCTGCCCGTGTGGCCGTACGCGCGACCTGACCAACGCACGCCACCTCGACGCCCACCACGAGCTGGAGGCTTGCGGGGCCAGGGGGCCGGCCCGATTTGTGGAACATGTGACACGTATGAGGGCCAGCCCCTGGCCCCGCCAGCCGAACTCAGGCCTCGTCCAGCAACGGACGCAACGCGTCGTCCCACTGCTCGAGCTCGTCTTCGGACAGGTGCAGCCAGGCCAGCGCCGCGTCGCGGTTGGCGGCCCAGTCGGCGTCCTCGTCCAGCCCTTCATGCTGACGCATCAGATGCTCGGCGATCAGGCCGGCGGCGATCAGCGAGCGGATCTCCGGTTCGATGCTCTCGTCCTTCAACGCCTCGAAGTCGTGATGCAGCCGGATGGCCGTCATCAGCTCCGGCGCCAGGTGCCAGACCTTGATCACCAGCGCGCCGACGACGGCGTGGTCGGTGCGGTGGTTGGCGTTCTCCGTCGCGATGAAGGGGCGGTCGATCCGCGCGCCGGCTTCCACCATCGTCGCGCCGTAGCCGCGCACGCTCTGCAGCAGCACCGGCATGCCGACGTGACAGAACAGGCCATAGCTCTGCGCCAGGTCGACCCGCATGCCGGGCAACTGGCCGGCGATGAACCCCATCGCGACCGATCGCTTGGTCGACCGCTGCCAGAAGCGCAGCAGGTGCGGGCTGTTGACCGGGATCGCATGACGGACCAGGAAGGCCTGCATCAGCGCGACACTCTCGTCCAGGCCCAGGCGGTACATCGCCTGGCCGACGGTGGTGCAAGGCACGTGGCCTGCCACCAGATGCAACGGACTGTTGGCCACGCGCAGCAGCGTCGCGGACATCGCCACGTCGGCGGCGGCGACGCGGCCGACTTCGTTGAGGTCGGGCTGAGGCAGTGCCATCGCCGCGCGCAGGCGCTGCAGCAGCTCGGGGCAGGGCGGAATCTGGATCTGGCGCAGCGGGCCGTTGGCGCGCGCCTGATCGAGTTCCAGACGGATGGCTTGGGTCTTCATGTGAGCGCCGGATTATCCCGGTGCGCTCCGACCCGGCGCGTGAAGGGGTGCGGCAAATTGCCGCTTGTCCGAAGGTGCGTCCCCGGGGGCGCATCGCCTGGCGCACTTCGCCCTCGGAAGCGGGCTGGGGCAGATACATTGCAGCGCATGTCACGTTTCGTCACTCGTACAGCGCCACGCGCAGGCCGGACAATCCGGCCGGCGCAACGGGCGTTGGCGGTGCTGGTCTGCGTGGCGGGCCTGTGGTCCGCGCTGGCCTGGGGCTGGGACAAGGACAGGCTGACCGAGTCGGCGGCGAAGCTCTCGCCGAAGACGCAGGCCGCGGTGAAGGCCATGATCCAGATGGCGGACCGCGCCGCGGCGATGCCCGAGGAGCGCGACCGGCTGACAACGGTCAACAGCTTCTTCAACCAGCGCATCGCGTTCAAGGACGACATCGAGGTGTGGGGCCAGATCGACTACTGGGCCACGCCGCTCGAGCTGCTGGACAAGGGCGCGGGCGACTGCGAGGACTACGCGATCGCCAAGTACATGAGCCTGCTCAGTGCCGGCGTGCCGCAGGCCAAGCTGAGGATGGTGTACGTGCGGGCGCAGTTCCAGGGCCGGCCGCAGGCGCACATGGTCCTGGCCTACTATGCGCAGCCGGAGGCGGAGCCCTTGATTCTGGACAATATCAACCCGGAGATCCGGCCCGCGTCGCTGCGACCCGACCTGACCCCGGTGTTCAGTTTCAACGGCGAGGGTTTGTGGAGCGGCGTCGGCGGCACGACGGCGGGCAACCCGCTGGTGCGGCTGTCGCTGTGGCGCGACCTGCTGGCGAAGGCGAAGTCGGAGGGCTTCTGATGGGCGACGGAGAATTCAAGACATGTCCCTGATAAGACAAATCTGGTGGCTGGTCCTGGGCGCGGTGCTGGCCTCGGCATTGGGCGGCGTCGCGGTGAGCACCTGGTCGCTGCGGGAGCTGCTGCAGACCCAGGCGCAACTGAAGAACGCCGACAACGCGAACGCGCTGGCGCTGGCGCTGTCCCAGCAGAAAGGCGACTCGGAGCTGATGTCGCTGCTGATCTCGGCGCAGTTCGACGCCGGCGCCTATGAAAGCGTGCGCTGGCGCGACGGCAGCGGCGCGCAGGTCTTCGAGCGCCATCTGGAAACGCCGCAGGTCTCCCATGCGCCGGGATGGTTCGTCGCACTGCTCCCGCTGGACGTGGCGCCGGGCGTGGCCAAGGTGTCGGACGGCTGGAAGGCGGCCGGCGAGATCGAGCTGCGGGGCCAGACCGGCTACGTGCACGAGGCGCTGTGGCGCGCGACGGTCAGCACGGCGCTGTGGCTGCTCGCGGTGGGCCTGGCGACGGGCGTGGCGGCGGCGGCGGTGCTGTCCCGGCTGCGGCGGCCGCTGGATACCGCCGTGCGGCAGGCCGAGGGCGTCTCGCAAGGGCGCTTCGAGACCGTGCTGGAGCCGCGCGTCCCCGAGATGCGCAAGCTGACGAGCGCGATGAACACGATGGTGCTGCGCACGCGGCAGATGTTCGAGGCCCAGGCCGAGCAATTGCGCACCTTGCATCACCAGCTGCTGTGCGATGAGCTCACCGGGCTGTCGCACCGGCGGCAGTTCGTGGCGGAGCTGAACTCGGCGCTGGAACGCGACGACGGCCCGCTGCGCGCGGGGCTGGTGCTGTTGCGGCTGAGGGATCTGCCGGGCCTGAACCAGCGTCTTGGTCACGGGGCGACGGATCAGGCGCTGACGGCGATCGCGCAGGCGCTGCGCGTCTATCCCGAGCAGGTGCGCGGCTGTCTCGCGGGACGGCTGAACGGCTCGGACTTCGCGCTGTGGCTGCCGGCGCCGAACGTGGTTGGCGACACCGCGCAGGCGCTGGCCGATGCGTTGCGGGCCGGCCTGCAGAACCTCGGGTCGAATGTCGGCGTCGCGCTGGGCGCGGTCGAGTTGATGCGCGACCAGCCGATGAGCGCCTGGTTCGCCGCAGCCGATGCGGCGCTGGCGAAGGCGGAGCAGGGCGACGGCGTCGTGCTGGAGCTGCGCGAGGCGCCGCCCTCGGACGAGGTCGCACAGGGCGAGCGCGCCTGGCGCGCGCTGATCTCGGACGCGCTGGCGCATCAACGCAGCCGGCTGCTGGAGTTCCCGCTGATCGGCCGCGAGCGTCAGGTCTTGCATCTGGAGTGCCCGTTGCAGCTGAAGCTGAACCCGGTCGGCGAGTTCGAGCCGGCGGCGCGCTGGCTGCCGCTGGCGCTGCGCCACCGGCTGAGTGCCGAGGCGGACCTGCAGGCGCTGGCGCTGGCGCTGCAGGCCACGCAGCGCGACAGCCGCATGCGTTGCGTCAACGTGGCGCCGGCGTCGCTGAACGACGGCAGCTTCATCGCCCGTGCCCGCGAACTGGTGCAGGCAACGCCGGCGGCGGTGCGTCGGCAGATCGGGCTGGAGCTGGCCGAGCCGGCGGCGGTGCAACACTTCGAGGCGCTGCAGGAACTCGGCCGCCAGCTGCGTCCGTTGGGCGTGCAGCTCGGCCTTGAACACGCCGGTGCCGGACTGGCTCAAATCGACCGTCTTTTCCAGGCCGGACTGGACTACGTGAAGCTCGACAGCTCGGTGGTCAGCGGGGTGTCGGCGGACGTGGGCCGGGCGGCGTTCGTGCGCAGCCTGGTGGTGATGCTGCGCAGCCTCTCCCTGAAGGTCTATGCGGAAGGCGTCACCGATGCGCTCGATGCCCAGGCGCTGTGGGATTGCGAACTCGACGGCATCACCGGCCCGTGGGCGTCGGCACAGGAAATCAAGCCCTGACTCATCGAAGTCGGTGAATCGCTTGACCTCCGTCAAGCACTCTTGCAAAGCGTTTTGAAGTTCTGAGAATCCTCGCCTTTCCCCTTGGTGTTTGATGGAAAGGTACCCGATGAAGCGCGCGCCAGATCCCCTGACCACAGGCCTCGAAACTTCTGCGTCGGTGTCGTCGGCGCAGGTTCGATGCCCAGCCTTTCCCGACTTTCGTTTGCCTGCCGCCGATGTGTCGGCGCTCACGCCCTACGAGCAGGAACTGCGCGAAGCCATCGGCGAGGCTTACGACGACATTCGCGAGGGTCGCGTGCTGACCGAGGCGCAGATGGATGATGTCTTCGACGAACTGATTGAAGACGCTCGTCAGCGTGTGGGAGGCGGCCAGTGATCACACATTGGAGCGAACGCGCCGGTGACGACGTACGGCGGATCTATGGATACATTGCGGCACGCAATCCGTCGGCGGCGTTGGAGATGGTCAAGCGGTTCAAGAGGGATGCCCGACTGCTCTGTAACCATCCTCAAATCGCCCGGGAAGGGGTCCTGAGGGGGACGCGTGAGTGGGTCACTCATCCGAACTACGTGATGATCTACCGCGTCGAAGATGAAGACGTCTACATGCTGCGTCTGTGGCACGCCGCACGCGACGAGCCACACCAACACGATCTGCAATGACTAGTCGATATCCGCCGTATGCAACGGATACCCGTTGCCGCTGCGGCGGTCTTCGAAGAAGCGCTGCAGCGCTTCGCGGATCGTGTGGAAGGCGATCTCGTCCCACGGCACTTCGTGTTCGTGGAACAGCTGGGCTTCCAGGGTTTCCGGACCCGGATCGAATTCCGGGCTGAGCAGCTTCGCGCGGTAGAAGGTGTGCACCTGCCCGACGCGGACCACGTTCATCACGCAGTACAGGTTCTGCAGCTCGATCTGGGCGCCGGCCTCCTCGACCGTCTCGCGCGCCGCGCCTTCGGCGAGTGTCTCGCCGAGTTCCATGAAGCCCGCCGGCAGTGTCCACTTGCCCAGCCGCGGCTCGATCGCGCGCCTGCACAGCAGCACCTGTTCGCCCCACACCGGCAAGGTGCCTACGACGTTCAGCGGATTCTCGTAATGGATCGCGCCGCACGCGGTGCAGGTCGCGCGCTCCCGGTTGTCATCGGCCGGGATGCGGTATTCGATCTGGCCGCCGCAGGTGGGGCAATGCTGGAAGCGCCGCGCTTGGAACATGGGCCGCAGTGTAGCGGCCTCCATCGCGGACCCCGTGGCATCATCGCCGGCCATGGAGCTCTACAACTACTTCCGTTCGTCCGCCTCGTACCGCGTCCGCATCGCGATGGCGCTCAAGGGCCTGGACTTCGATTACAAGCCGGTCCACCTCGCGAAGAACGAGCAGTTCAACGAGTCCTACGCCGCGGTGTCCGCGTCGCGACTGGTCCCGTTGTTGAAGGACGGCGACGCGCTCGTCACGCAGTCGATGGCGATCATCGAATACCTCGACGAGACGCACCCCGAGCCGCCGCTGCTGCCGGGCGACGCGCTCAGCCGCGCCTACATCCGCGCACTGTCGCAGGACATCGCCTGCGAGATCCATCCACTGAACAACCTGCGCGTGCTCCGCTATCTGGTGAAGGACCTCGGCGTCGGCGACGACAACAAGACCCGCTGGATCCACCACTGGGTCGAGAGCGGCCTGGCGGTCGTCGAGCACCGCCTGAAGGCCGAGGGACGATCGGGCCGCTTCTGCTTCGGCGACACGCCGACGATGGCCGATTGCGTGCTGGTGCCGCAGATCTTCAACGCGCAGCGCTTCGACAGCCGCCTCGATCACGTGCCGACGGTCATGAAGATCTTCGAGCAGTGCATGGCACTCGACGCCTTCAGCAAGACGCAGCCGAGCGCCTGTCCCGATGCTGAATGAGGACTGGCTGCGACCCGCGTGGGCCGCGTCGCACGTCGACGCCTTCATGACCACGCGCGCCGGCGGCGTCAGCGGAGGCCCGCAGGCGCCGGACGAGCAGCGCGGATTGGCGAGCCTCAACCTGGGGCGCTCGGTCGGGGATGATCCAACGAACGTGGTCGAGAACCGCCGGCGTGTCGCCGCCGCGATCGGCGGCTCTCCGGTTTTCCTGAAGCAGGTGCATGGGACGACCGTGCTGCGCCTGCGCGCCGAACACGCGCTGCCCGACGCCGATCCTGAACCGGCGGATGCGTCGATCAGCACCGATCCCACGCTCGCCTGCGCGGTGATGGTGGCGGACTGCCTGCCGGTGCTGTTCGCCGGACCGGGCGTGGTGGGCGCCGCACATGCGGGCTGGCGAGGGCTCGCGGGCGGCGTGCTCGAGAACACCGCCGCGGCGATGTGCGAGGCCGCGGGTTGCGAGCCTGGCGAGATCAGCGCCTGGATGGGCGCGTGCATCGGACCGGCGCAGTTTGAAGTCGGTGCCGATGTGCTCGCCGCCTTCGGCGCCGAGCCGCTTTATCAGGATCAACCGATGTTCCGCTTCCAACGGAACGAACAGGGCGAGGCGCGTTGGCGAGCCGATCTCTACGGCCTCGCGCGGCGCCGACTCGAAGCGCTCGGTATCGGTGCCGTCAGCGGCGGTGGATGGTGCACGCTCAGCGAGCCGTCACGATTCTTTTCGTTCCGCCACGAGCGCGTCGACGGGCTGCGCAGCGGACGCATGGCTGCCGTCATCCGACTGCGCTGACGCATCCGTCGACGGTGCGGCCGCCTGCGTCGCACGCGATGGGGATGTCGATGTCGGCATCGACGCAACAGCGCCTTCAGCGCCTTCAGCGTCGTCATGCGGCCTGTCGGACGCCTCGGCCTTCCGGCGTGCGGCGCGCCGCCTCGGCGTGCCCATCAGGTACATCACGATCGATAGCGGTACCACGCCGTAGAACACGAAGGTGATCAATGCGCCGAGCACCGAGCCCTGCGAACTGAAGGCCTCGACGATCGCCATCATCAGCACCACATACATCCACGCGATGGCCACCAGATACATCAACGATTTCCTCGGGTCTTCGCGACAGCAGCGTCACGCGGGGGTAAGCTGATCGAGCTACAAAGCGCCTGAGCATATGCGAAGCCTCCCCGTCGATCCGCATCTTCCGCGTGGTCGGCTGTGGCAAGCTTCTTGCACAGGTCGGCCAGAGGAGACACATGAGCGCGAACAACGCCGCCGCCGGATTCACCGGCCCATCGGTCCACGGTTTCGAACACTGGGCTCAGCAGGCCCAACAGGCGGCCAGCGGCCTGTCGCACGGGTTCGGCGACGCCTTCAAGCAATTGCAGGCGATGCAGATCCCGCCCGACGCGTGGTCGCAACTGCAGTCGGAATACATCAGCCAGGCCAGTGCGCTGTGGAACGCCGCGCTCGGTGATTCCCAGGCCGCCGCGCAGGGCGCGACGACGCCCGCTGCCGCTGCCGCGGCCAAGACGGCGCCGTTGAAGGACCGCCGCTTCGCCGACGCATCGTGGAACGAGAACCGGCTCGCCCATTTCACCGCGCAGCTCTATCTGCTGAATGCGAAGACGCTGCAGCGGATGGCGGATCAGGTGCAGGCCGACGACAAGACCCGCGCCCGCGTCCGCTTCGCGGTGCAGCAGTTCGTCGATGCGGCCTCGCCGAGCAACTACCTCGCGTTGAATCCCGAAGCCCAGCAGCGCGCGCTGAACACGCAAGGCGAGAGCCTCACCCGGGGCCTGCAGCTGCTGATGGCCGACGTGCAGCGCGGCCATGTGTCGCAGACCGACGAGTCCGCCTTCGAGGTCGGCCGCAACGTCGCGACCACCGAGGGCCATGTCGTCTTCGAGAACGAGTTCTTCCAGCTGCTCGAGTACAAGCCGCTCACCGCGAAGGTGCATGCACGGCCGCTGCTGATGGTGCCGCCCTGCATCAACAAGTACTACATCCTCGACCTGCAGCCGGAGAACTCGCTGATCCGCTACGCCGTGGCGCAGGGCCACCGCACCTTCGTGGTGAGCTGGCGCAATCCCGATGCCGATTGCGTGCGCTGGACCTGGGACGACTACATCGGCCAGGCCGCGATCAAGGCCATCGAGGTCACGCGCGAGATCGCCGGCACCGACACGATCAACACGCTGGGCTTCTGCGTCGGCGGCACGATCCTCGCGACCGCGCTGGCGGTGCTGGCCGCACGCGGCGAGCAGCCGGCCGAGAGCGTCACCCTGCTGACCACCTTGATCGACTTCAGCAGCAACGGCATCCTGGACCTGTTCATCGACGAGCAGGCCGTGCAACTGCGCGAGATGACGCTGGGCGACCAGGCCGTGGGCGGCCCGGGCCTCCTCAAGGGCCAGGAGCTCGCGACCACCTTCAGCTTCCTGCGTCCCAACGACCTGGTCTGGAACTACGTCGTCGGCAACTACCTGAAGGGCGACGCGCCGCCGGCCTTCGACCTGTTGTACTGGAACGGCGACGCGACCAACCTGCCGGGCCCGATGTACTGCTGGTACCTGCGCCACACCTACCTGCAGAACGAGCTGCGCATCCCGGGCCAGCTGACGGTCTGCGGCGAGAAGGTCGACCTCGGCGCGATCCAGGCCCCGGTCTACATCTACGGCTCGCGCGAGGACCACATCGTCCCGTGGGACGCGGCCTACCGCAGCACGCAGGTGTTCAAGGGCAAGAAGCGTTTCGTGCTCGGCGCGTCCGGGCACATCGCCGGCGTCATCAATCCGCCGGAAAAGAAGAAGCGCAGCCACTGGCTGGGGAAGGGCGCGGCGCTGCCGGCCGACCACCAGCAATGGCTGCAGTCCGCCACCGAGCATCCCGGCAGCTGGTGGACCGACTGGTCGCAGTGGCTGGCCGGCCACGCGGGTCCGCAGAAGGCGGCGCCGCGCAAGCCGGGAGGCCGCGGTCACGAGGCCATCGAACCGGCGCCAGGCCGCTATGTGAAGCAGCGCGCGTGAAACCCACTCCCGCGCAGTGAGAACCGAACCGGTTCAGAGTTGATCCCGCAAGTTCATCCGGCATTCACCCGCTGACGTCCGACGTTCAGCAGTTTCGAAAGAGGAGCGAGTCATGAGTTCACCGCAAGACATCGTCATCGTCGCCGCGGCGCGCACGCCGATCGGCAAGTTCGGAGGGACGCTGTCCAAGACCCCCGCCAGCGAGCTGGGCGCGATCGTCATCCAGGAACTGCTGCGCAGAAGCGGCCTGCAGCCCGACCAGATCAACGAGGTCATCCTCGGCCAGGTGCTGACCGCGGGCGTCGGCCAGAATCCCGCGCGCCAGGCCGTCATCAAGGCGGGCCTGCCGGTGACCGTGCCGGCGATGACGATCAACAAGGTCTGCGGCTCCGGCCTGAAGGCCGTGATGCTGGCTGCGCAGGCGATCCGCGACGGCGATTCGGACATCATCATCGCCGGCGGCCAGGAGAGCATGAGCCTGGCCCCGCACGTGCTGCCGGGCTCGCGTGAAGGCCAGCGCATGGGCGACTGGAAGCTGGTCGACACCATGATCACCGACGGCCTGTGGGACGTGTACAACCAGTACCACATGGGCATCACCGCCGAGAACGTGGCCAAGGAGTACCACGTCAGCCGCGCCCAGCAGGATGAACTGGCGCTCGCCAGCCAGCAGAAGGCCGCCGCGGCGCAGGACGCGGGCCGCTTCACTGCCGAGATCGTGCCGGTCACGATCCCGCAGAAGAAGGGCGATCCGGTGGTGTTCTCCGCCGACGAGTTCATCAACCGCAAGTCCAATGCCGAGGCGCTGGCCGGCCTGAAGCCCGCCTTCGACAAGGCCGGTTCGGTGACCGCCGGCAACGCCTCGGGCCTGAACGACGGCGCCGCCGGCCTGGTGCTGATGACCGACGCCAAGGCGAAGGCGCTGGGCCTGACGCCGCTGGCGCGCCTGGCCTCGTACGCCAGCGCCGGCGTCGATCCCAAGACCATGGGCATGGGCCCGGTGCCGGCCTCGCGCAAGGCGCTGCAGCGCGCCGGCTGGCAGCCCAAGGACCTGGACCTGCTGGAAATCAACGAGGCCTTCGCCGCGCAGGCCTGCGCAGTCCATCAGGAGATGGGCTGGGACGTCAGCAAGGTCAACGTCAACGGCGGTGCGATCGCGCTGGGCCATCCGATCGGCGCGTCCGGCGCCCGCATCCTGGTCACGCTGCTGCACGAGATGATCAAGCGCGATGCCAAGAAGGGCATCGCCAGCCTGTGCATCGGCGGCGGCATGGGCGTCGCCCTGTGCGTCGAGCGCTGACCCCGTCACCGCATCCCCAGCGCATCCCCAGCGCATCTTCCATTCCCTTTCGCGTCTTTCCCGTTCCGATATTCCAGACACCCCGGCCGCGGACGCGGCGCTCCGTGGTGCCATACAGGAGGCAAGCATGAGTCAGAAAGTTGCATACGTCACCGGCGGAATGGGCGGCATCGGCACCGCCATCTGCCAGCGCCTCCACAAGGAAGGCTTCAAGGTCATCGCCGGCTGCGGCCCGAGCCGCGACCACGCCAAGTGGCTGGGTGAACAGTCGGCGCTCGGCTACACCTTCCATGCGTCGGTCGGCAACGTGGCCGACTGGGACTCGACCGTCGCGGCGTTCGACCGCGCGATCGCGGAGCACGGCCCGATCGAGGTCCTGGTCAACAACGCCGGCGTGACCAAGGACCGGATGTTCCTGAAGATGACCCGCGACGAGTGGGACACCGTCATCGACACCAACCTCAACAGCATGTTCAACGTCACCAAGCAGGTGGTGCCGGGCATGATCGACAAGGGCTGGGGCCGCATCATCAACATCTCGTCGGTGAACGGCGAGAAGGGCCAGGTCGGGCAGACCAACTACTCGGCCGCCAAGGCCGGCATGCACGGCTTCACGATGGCGCTGGCGCAGGAGCTGGCGGCCAAGGGCGTCACGGTGAACACCGTCAGCCCGGGCTACATCGGCACCGACATGGTCAAGGCCGTGCGGCCCGACGTGCTCGAGAAGATCGTGGCGGGCATCCCGGTGAAGCGCCTCGGCGAGCCCGAGGAGATCGCGTCCATCGTCGGCTGGCTGGCGGGGAGACCTCCGGCTTCACCACCGGCGCGGACTTCAGCTGCAACGGCGGGCTGCACATGGGGTAGTGAGTCGGACCGAGATCAGCCCGGTGGGCTGATCGACGCCGACGAACGGCTGTCGGACTGCAGGTCCGAAGGCCGGGCGCTGGCAAAGAAGGGCTGCTTCCGCAGCCCTTCTTCATCGAGGTCTCCTCCTCAATCCTTCTTCATCAGCACCAGCAGCTGCGACAGGTTCTGCGCCGCGGCCTGGAGCTTGGGCAGCGCCTGCTCGAGCAGCTGCTGCGGCGGCGTCCGCGACGCATGCGTGCTGACGTTCATCGCCGCCACGACGCGGCCGTCGCGGCCGGTGATCGGCACGGCGACGCTCAGCACGCCGTCCTCGAGCTCCTGGTCCACCAGGCACCAGTGCTGGCGCCGCGCCTGCTCGATCGCGGCGCGCAGTTCCTCGTGGGAGCGCACGGTGTTGCTCGCGCGTCGCGCCAGCTGCACCCGCGCGACCCGGGTCTCCCGCTCCTCGACCGTCAGCGAGGCGAGCAGCACGCGACCGGTGGCCGTGGCCCACGCCGGCAGGCGGCTGCCGACGCCCATCGGGTCGGACAGGATCTTGCGCAGCGGCGCGCGCAGCACGAAGACCGCGTCATCGTCGTCGAGCACCGCGATGGAGACGGACTCCCGCAGGTCGTTGGCCAGCTGGATCGCGACCGGCTCGGCGAAGCGCCACAGCGGTTGCGAGGACAGGTAGGCGAAGCCGAGATCGAGGATCTTCGGGGTCAGCTCGAACAGCCGCCCCTCCGATCTCACGTATCCCAGCGTCTGCAGCGTCAGCAGGATGCGACGCGCCCCGGCGCGCGTCAGGCCGCAGCGCTTGGCGACTTCCGTCAGCGTCTGCCGGGCATGGTGGGTGTCGAAGGTCCGGATCACCGACAGGCCGCGTGCGAAGGACTGCACGTAGCTGTCGCCAGGCTTCAAGGGGGTGTTGGTTTCGCTTTCGTCAGGAGACATGGGCGTCATGACCGCAGTAGAGGAAGGCCGCGAAACGTTAATATCGCGCGCGTTTCCAAGTGATAAGACAGAAGGTGAAGACCATGGCCATGGATGTTGTCGACTACGAAATCAAGGGTGCCGAGATGCAGTTCGTCGAGGTCGAACTCGACCCCGGCGAAGCGGCGATCGGTGAAGCCGGCAGCATGATGTTCATGGATGCCGGTATCGGCATGGACACGGTGTTCGGCGACGGGTCCGCCAACCAGGGCGGTTTCTTCGGGAAGTTGCTGGGCGCCGGCAAGCGGCTGGTGACCGGGGAATCGCTGTTCACCACGGTCTACACGAACCAGAGTCATGGCAAGTTGCGGGTCGCTTTCGCGGCGCCGTACCCGGGCAAGATCCTGCCGATGGATCTGGGCAAGCTCGGCGGCACGCTGATCTGCCAGAAGGACGCGTTCCTGTGCGCGGCCCGCGGCGTGTCGCTGGGGATCGCGCTCCAGCAGCGGCTGTCGACAGGCTTCTTCGGTGGCGAAGGGTTCATCATGCAGAAGCTCGATGGTGATGGGCTGGCCTTCGTGCATGCCGGAGGTACCGTGGTTCGACGGACGCTCCAGCCGGGTCAGACGCTGCTGGTGGATACCGGCTGCGTCGTCGCCTACACGCCCAGCGTGAGTTTTGAGATCCAGTACGTAGGCAAGATCAAGACCGCCCTGTTCGGCGGCGAAGGTCTGTTCCTGGCGAAGATGACCGGCCCCGGCGAAGTCTGGCTGCAGAGCCTGCCGTTCTCGCGCCTGGCCTCGCGCGTCTTCGCCGCGGCCCCGCAGCGCGGGGGCTCCCGGGAGGAGGGCGGCCTGTTGACCGGCCTCGCCGGCGGCGGTTTGCTGGGCGGATTGCTGGGCGGCGACGACGAGTGAGGCGCCCCAAGGCGTCCTGAAGGCGTTTCAAAAAGTTCGCCATGCGCAGACTTGCCGCAACCCTGGCGGCAAGTCTGGTGCAACTGAATGCAACGGCGCCTCGGCGGCGAGCCGTCGGCCGACAGTGCGCCGACTTTGCGCCGACCTCGCGCCGACCTCGCGTGAAGGCGGCGCCTCGAAACGCTCAAGAACGGCTCAGGCACCGGGCCCGTCTGGCGCCCAAGCCCGCATCAACAGGGGCTCCGCGGTCCTGTTCCGCCCGGACCCTAGGGTGAACCCGCCTACACTTGAGGGCTGCGTGGCGCTGGGCGCGCCGTGCATCTCCTGTTGAGGATCTCCATGCTGTCTTCCCTCGTGCGGCCCGTGCGGGCCGCCCTGGTCGTCACCGCCCTGGGCGCGCTGACCGCGGCCCCGGCCGCCTTCGCGTCCGTCGGCAGTCCCATCTTCGTGCTGAACTCGCTGGACGCCGACATCAGCGTGATCGACCCGAAGGACTTCCGCGAGCTCAAGCGCATCCCGACCGGCAAGGAACCGCATCACCTCTACCTGACGCCCGACCGCAAGACGATGGTCGTGGCCAACGCGCTGGGCGATTCGCTGACCTTCCTCGACCCGGTGACGGCCGAGGTGCAGCGCACCGTGCGCGGCATTCCCGATCCTTACCACCTGCGCTTCTCGCCTGACATGAAGTGGCTGGTGCTGGCCGGCAACCGGCTGGACCACGTCGACATCTACAAATGGCAGCCGCAGAACGCGGCGCAGCCGATGGCGCTGTTCAAGCGCTTCTCCGCGCCGAAGACGCCCAGCCACCTGTCCATCGACAGCAAGAGCAGCGTCGTCTACGCGAGCCTGCAGGACAGCAGCGAGCTGCTGTCCATCGACCTGAACACGATGGCCCCGCGCTGGAAGATCCCGGTCGGGAAGCTGCCCGCCGACCTGTACCTGACGCCCGACGACAAGTACCTGCTGGTCGCGCTGACCGGCGAGCGCAGCGTCGAGGTCTACGACGTCAGCGCCGCGCAGCCCAAGCTGGTGAAGCGCATCGAGACCGGCGACGGCGCGCACTCGTTCCGCGCGCTCGGCGACCGGAAGCATGTGCTGGTGAGCAACCGCGCGGCCAACACGATCAGCAAGATCGCGCTGGCGGACTTCAGCGTCGTCGAGACGTTCAAGGCGCCCGGAGGTCCGGACGACATGGAGATCCTGACGGACGGCCGCACGCTGATGTTCACCTCGCGCTGGGCCCGCAAGCTGACGGTGATGGACCTGCAGACCAAGCAGATCCTGCAGCAGGTCAAGGTCGGCAAGTCGCCGCATGGCGTCTGGACGCTGGACCAGATGCCGCGCCAGTGAGCGCGACCCGACCCAGGCTGCTGCCCGTGAAGACTTCGCCCATATTGCGCTCACTGCGCTCACTGCGCTCATTGCGCCGCCCTCTGCTGCGCGGCGCGCTGCGTCATGGCGCGGCGCTGCTCGTCGGCCTGACCGCGGTCGTGCAGGCGCAACCGCAAGGCGCATCGGCACCGGCCGCCGTGCCCTGCGACAAGCCCGTCTACCTGACCTTCGATACCGGCCACATGGGCGTGGCGCCGCTGATCGTCGACACGCTCAAGCGCTTCGACGCGAAGGCCACGTTCTTCCTGGCGCAGGAGCCCACGATGGACGGCGGCCAGACGCTCGACGACAAGTGGGCGCCGTGGTGGAAGCAGCTGGCCGAGCAGGGCCATGATTTCGGCTCGCACACCTGGTTCCACGACGCCTGGTCGGCGGACCTGCCCGACGGGAAATTCCGCTTCAAGCGCGCTGCGGGCGAGCAGGTGCCTCAGAACGTCGTGCTGACTTCGGCCGAGTACTGCGAGGAACTCAAGCGTCCCGCGAAGCGCTTCCTCGAGATGACGGGGCGGCCGATGTCGATGATCTTCCGCGCGCCGGCCGGGCGCACCTCGCCGGCGCTGCTGGCGGCGGCGCAGGCCTGCGGCTTCCGCCACGTGGGCTGGAACCCGTCGGGCTTCCTGGGCGACGAACTGCCGAGCGACAAGTTCCCCAACCAGGCGCTGCTCGAGCAGGCGCTGCGACGCGTCAAGCCGGGCGACATCCTGATGGCCCACCTCGGCATCTGGTCGAGGCAGGACCCGTGGGCGCCGACCGTGCTGGAGCCGCTGCTGCAAGGGTTGAAAAACCGGGGCCTGTGCTTCGCGCCGTTGCGCGATCATCCGGAGTACGTCGCGTGGATGCGCAAGCCGCAGGAGGCGGTCGCGTTGAAGGCGGCGACGACAATGACGGCGACACCGGCGGCGGCGTCCGGCGGCGGTGCCGGGGCGGCAGGCTCGAAGGACGCGCTGAGGCGCTGATGCATCGCTTTCCAGGAGGACCGACGGCGTGATGGACTGGTTCACCGATCTGTTCGGACAGGCGCAGCAGGCGCTGTTCGAAAGCGTCATTCAACCGATCGTGTTCAACCTCGGCTACGGCAACCTGCTCGAGGACGCGTTCGACGCGACCGGCTGGCTGCTGGTCGGCCTGATCCAGATCGTCGTGATGCTGGCGGTGATCGGCGCGCTGCAGCGCTGGCGCCCGGCCGAGGCCGTCACCGACCGCCACGCGATCCGCATCGACATCGTCTACACGCTGATCCAGCGGCTGGGGCTGTTCCGGCTGGTCATGTTCTTCTCGCTGGAGCCGCTGTTCGACGGCGCCGTCGGCGAGATGCGCATGCACGGCATCCCGACCTTCCAGCTCGACGCGCTGTGGCCCGGCGTCACCGACGTGGCCTGGGTCAGCTTCGTGCTCTACCTCGTCGCCTTCGACCTGCTGATGTACTGGCTGCATCGCGCGCAGCATTCGTGGAACTGGTGGTGGGCGCTGCACTCGCTGCACCACAGCCAGCGCCAGATGACGATGTGGAGCGACAGCCGCAACCACCTGCTCGACGACCTGATCATCGACAGCGCCGTCGCGATCACGGCGCGGCTGATCGGCGTGGGACCCGGACAGTTCGTCGCGCTGGTCGCGATCTCGCAGCTGCTGGAGAACCTGCAGCACGCGAACCTGCGGCTGACCTTCGGCCTGATCGGCGAGCGGCTGCTGGTGAGCCCGCGCTTCCACCGGCTGCACCATTCGATCGGCATCGGTCATGAGAACTTTGGCCGCGGCACCCTGGGCGGCCACAACTTCGCGGTGATGTTCCCGATCTGGGACGTGCTGTTCCGCACCGCCAACTTCGAGGACCGCTGGGACCCGACCGGCGTGCGCGACCAGCTCCCGGAAGAGGGCGGGCGCGACTACGGACGCGGCTTCTGGGCGCAGCAGTGGCTGGGGCTCAAGCGGCTCGCCGGACGTGACAAGATCGCGGCCGCGCCCGGTGGCGGATCGACCCCGTCCGGCGGCGCGTCCATGGACATCGCCGGCCGCGCGCCGGCCGGAGGGAACGACTGATGATCAAGCCGATGAGCCGCCTGGCGGACTCGTTCTGGCGCGCGGCCGCGTACTGCCTGCATCCGCGGGTGATCGGCCTGTCGCTGCTGCCGCTGGTCGTGTCGGCGGCGCTGGCGTTCGGCCTGGGCTACTTCTTCTGGGAAGGCGCGGTCGCCGGCGTGCGCGCGACGATGGAGTCGTGGAGCCTCATCGACGGCATGCTGAAGTGGCTGGACAGCCTGGGCGCCGCGTCCTTCCGCACCGTGCTCGCGCCCATCATCGTGCTGGCGATGGCCGTGCCGGCGCTGGTCGTGCTCAGCCTGCTGCTGGTCGCGCTGCTGATGACGCCGTCGATGGTGGACCTGGTCGCGCAGCGGCGCTTCGCCAGCCTGGAGCGCAAGCGCGGCGCGGGTTTCGTCGCCAGCCTGAGCTGGTCGCTGGGGCACACGGTCCTGTGCGTCGTGCTGCTGATCGCGTCGCTGCCGTTCTGGCTGATTCCGCCGCTGGCGCTGATCCTGCCGCCGCTGATCTGGGGCTGGCTGGGATACCGTGTCTTCACCTTCGACGTGCTGGCCGAACACGCGTCCGGTCCCGAGCGCCGGCGTCTCATCAGCGAGCACCGGATGCCGCTGCTCGTCCTCGGTCTGGCGACCGGGTACCTCGGCGCCGCCCCCGCCGCGATCTGGGCGCTGGGCGCGCTGACCATCGCCTTCGCACCGGTGCTGATCCTGGTCTCGGTCTGGCTGTACACGCTGGTCTTCGCCTTCAGCTCGCTGTGGTTCGCGCATTACGCGCTGGCCGCGCTGCAGGAGATGCGCCGCGCCGACACCGCTGCCGATCGCGCGCCCGATCCGGTGATGGACGCGCTGCCGGCCAACTACGCGACCGCGCCGCCGCGCATCGTCGAGGACGTCGAGGATGTCGACGACAGGCAAGACCCGGCCCCCGGTCCGGCACCGCGCATCGAGAACAAGCCCTCGCCGATCTGAGCCCGCGCCGACCGACGCGCGCGCACGGACGTCCGCTCCCACGTTTCCGCAGGAACCCCGCATGAACATCGGCCTCTTCATCATCGGCGACGAGATCCTGTCCGGGAAGCGCCAGGACAAGCACCTGTCCAAGGTGATCGAGCTGCTGGGCGCGCGCGGACTGTCGCTCGCGTGGGCCAAGTACCTCGGCGACGACCGCGAGCACCTGATCCGCGAGTACCGCGCCGCCTTCGACGGCGGCGACCTGTTCTTCAGCTGCGGCGGCATCGGCGCGACGCCGGACGACCACACGCGGCAGGCCGCGGCCGCCGCGCTGGGCCGGCCGCTCGAGCTGCACCCCGAGGCCGCGGACCTGATCTGGCAACGCGTCCAGCAGATGGCCGCCGAGCAGGGGACGACGCCCGAGCGCGACCACCCCGACACGCGGCGCCGCCTGGAGATGGGCGTGTTCCCGCAAGGGGCCGCGATCATCCCGAACCCGTACAACAAGATCCCCGGTTTCTCGGTCGGTCGCGCCTACTTCGTGCCCGGCTTCCCGGTCATGGCGCATCCGATGATCGAGTGGGTCCTGGACCACCTGCACGCCGACCTGCATCGCGAGGTCGGCACGCGCGAGCGCTCGCTGATCGTGCAGGGCGCGATGGAGGCGAGCCTCACGCCGCTGATGGAGCGCATCGAGTCCGACTTCCCCGGCATCAAGGTCTTCTCGCTGCCCAGCGTCGACCACCCCCAGTGGGGACGCCACATCGAACTGGGCGTCAAGGGCGATGCCGCCGCCATGGATGCCGCCTACGCCGCCCTGCGGGCGGGCGTTGTCCAGTTTGGTGCCTCCATCAGCACTGAATTGGTGCGATGATGCACCGGTTCGGACGTGTGCGAGGAGCGCGTCACGGGTGGTCCGATCGCGGTCCTCTCTGATCGGCCGCCTCCGCCCCCGTCTGGCGCGTTGGGCATCAAGGGCTTGCGCGTCATGCACCGCTCTGGCGCCTGCCTGTCACCGTGCCGCCATCTGTTGGCATGCAAACTGCTAAATCGTCCCCGCTGGGCCGATGCCCCACGACTCTTCCTTTCTTTCCAGCCCCCTCTAGGAGTGATTGATGGCCACCAAGACCGTCGCCGACGTGATGAACCTGGTCAAGGAGCACGAAGTCAAGTTCGTTGACTTCCGCTTCACCGACACGCGCGGCAAGGAGCAGCACGTGACCGTGCCCGTCTCCCATTTCGACGAAGACAAGTTCACCGAAGGCCATGCCTTCGACGGCTCCTCGATCGCCGGCTGGAAGGGCATCGAAGCGTCGGACATGCTGCTGATCCCGGATCCGAACACGGCCAACATCGACCCGTTCTACGAAGAGCCGACGCTGATCCTGAGCTGCGACGTCATCGACCCGACCGACGGCAAGGCCTATGAGCGCGACCCGCGCTCGCTGGCCCGTCGCGCCGAGGCCTACCTGAAGTCGTCCGGCCTGGGCGACACCGCCTACTTCGGTCCGGAACCCGAGTTCTTCATCTTCGACAGCGTGCGCTGGAACGTCGACATGTCCGGCTCGTTCGTCAAGATCGAATCGGAAGAGGCGGCCTGGAACACCGGCAAGGACTACGAGCACGGCAACAGCGGCTACCGTCCCACCGTCAAGGGCGGCTACTTCCCGGTGCCGCCGGTCGACAGCGGCCAGGACATGCGCTCGGAGATGTGCCTGATCCTGGAACAGATGGGCATCCCCGTCGAAGTCCACCACCACGAGGTCGCGAACGCCGGCCAGATGGAAATCGGCACCAAGTTCAGCTCGCTGGTCCAGCGCGCCGACTGGCTGCAGCTGCAGAAGTACATCATCCAGAACGTCGCGCACGCCTACGGCAAGACCGCCACGTTCATGCCGAAGCCCATCGTCGGCGACAACGGCTCGGGCATGCACGTGCACCAGTCGGTCTGGAAGGACGGCAAGAACCTGTTCGCCGGTGACGGCTACGCCGGCCTGAGCGACTTCGCGCTGTACTACATCGGCGGCATCATCAAGCACGCCCGCGCGCTGAACGCCATCACCAACCCGGGTACCAACTCGTACAAGCGTCTGGTCCCCGGCTTCGAAGCCCCGGTGAAGCTGGCCTACTCGGCCAAGAACCGCTCGGCCTCGATCCGCATCCCGTACGTGGCCAACCCCAAGGGCCGCCGCATCGAGGCGCGTTTCCCGGATCCCTCGGCCAACCCGTACCTGGCCTTCGCGGCCCTGCTGATGGCCGGTCTGGACGGCGTGGAAAACAAGATCCATCCGGGCGAAGCCGCCACGAAGGACCTGTACCACCTGCCGCCGGAAGAAGACGCGAAGATCCCGACCGTCTGCCACTCGCTGGACCAGGCGCTGGAGTACCTGGACAAGGACCGCGCGTTCCTGACCAAGGGCGGCGTGTTCACCGACAGCTTCATCGATGCCTACATCGAGCTGAAGATGCAGGAAGTCCAGCGCTTCCGCATGACCACCCACCCGGTCGAGTTCGACATGTACTACTCGCTGTGATCGTCCGCGCGGAGTGCGCCATGACCGCTTCGGCACGGCCCGCTCCGCACGCTCGTCACACCGCCCAGGGACGGCTCGCGCCGTCCCTTTTCTTTCCAGCCACGGGAGTCTCGTGTCTCAGCTTCCACATGCGTACACCTGGCAACAGCGCGTGGGCGTACGCTCACGCCCGGGGGTGACCGATTGCGTCACAATGTCCGACGACTCTGGTCAGTTAGAAGCAGGGAATGCAGATGACGCTGCAGCACAAGCGGGTGGGACGTTCGAGGATGGCCGTGATGCTGACCGCGCTGGCGGGCGCGGCAGGATGGGCCGCGGGGCAGGCTTCGGCGCAGGGCGTGGTGTATCGCTGCCCCGGACCGCCGGTGCTGTACACCGACGCGATGTCCGCCAAGGAAGCCGCCGACAAGGGCTGCCGCAGCATCGAGGGCACGCCGATCTCCGTGATCGCGCCGAGCAAGCCGCGCGCGCCGGCGACCACCGCGCCCAATCCGGGAGGTCAGAGTGCTGACCTCAAGGTGGATGGCAAGGACCAGCGCGTCCGCGACGACGACCGCCGCCGCATCCTCGAGCAGGAGCTGCGCGATGCGGAGAGCAAGCTCGCCAAGGCCCAGCAGGAATACAACGGCGGCCAGCCCGAGCGCCGTGGCGATGAGCGCAACTTCCAGAAGTACCAGGACCGCACGAACGAGCTCAAGGCCTCCGTCTCGCGCCAGGAGGCCGACGTCCAGGCCATCAAGCGCGAGCTCGCCAAGCTGCCGCCGCCCAACCTCTGATCGAGGCGCGGCGCGAGCCGCCGCGGTGTCGCGTGCCGGGTCGGGGCCGGGCGAACCAGGCGATACCGCATGACCCGCCCCCTGTTCCACACGCCGCCCACGACGCGCAGTACGCCTGCTTCGACCTGTTGGCGACGCTGGTCGCGGTGGTTCGCGCCGACGGCACCTGCGAGTTCGCCAACACCGCCGTCGAGACGCTGTTCAACCTGCCGCGCCGCGCGGTGCAGGGCAGCAACCTGCTCGAATGGTTCGTCGACACCGGCCGTGTCGTCGAGGCCCTCGAAGAGGTGAGCCGCAACGCGTTCTCCAGTTCGCGCTTCGACGCCACCATCCGCCGCGGCCCGCGCACGCATGACGACCTGCTGCCGGTGCACGTCATCGTCAGCCAGACCGACGATCCGCAGCGGCTGGTGATCGAACTCATCGAGAACGCGCAGCAGACGCGCCAGGACCGCGAGGAGCGCAACCTCGACCAGGTCCACGCGACCAAGGAACTGACGCGCAACCTCGCGCACGAGATCAAGAACCCGCTGGGCGGGATCCGCGGCGCGGCGCAGCTGCTGGCGCTGGAGCTGGAGCCGACGGACCTGTGGCCCGAGCTCGAGGAATACACCGAGGTCATCATCCACGAGGCCGACCGGCTGCAGTCGCTGGTGGACCGGCTGCTCGCGCCACACCGGCGCGCCCAGGTGGTGGGCGACGTCAACATCCACGAGGTCTGCGAGCGGGTGCGTTCGCTGGTGCTGGCGCAGTACCCGCGCGGACTGACGATGATCCGCGACTACGACATCTCGCTGCCCGACTTCCGCGGCGACCGCGAGCAGCTGATCCAGGCGGTGCTCAACATCGTCCAGAACGCGGCGCAGGCGCTGCACGAGCGCATCCATGCGGGCGATGCCTTCATCGCGCTGCGCACGCGGGTGGCCCGGCAGGTGACCATCGGCAAGCAGCGGTGGCGCTTGGCATTGGAATTGCATATCGAAGACAACGGCCCGGGCGTGCCCGAAGAGATCAAGGACCGCATCTTCTTTCCGCTGGTTTCAGGGAGGGATGGCGGTTCCGGTCTCGGGCTGACGCTGGCGCAGACGATCGCCCAACAGCACCAGGGGATGATCGATTGCGACAGCCAGCCGGGTCGGACCGATTTCCGAATCACCCTGCCTTTGCCTTGAGCCGCGGCCACAAGCCGACAACAGGGGAAAGGGGAGCCATAGATGAAGTCGATCTGGATTGTTGACGACGACCATTCCATCCGTTTTGTTCTCGAGAAGGCGTTGACGCGCGAAGGGCTGCCGGTGCGCAGCTTCAGCCAGACCCGCGAGGTGCTGGCCGCGCTGGAGGAGGACACGCCGCAGGTGCTGGTGTCGGACATCCGCATGCCGGGCGGCTCGGGCCTGGAGCTGCTGAGCACGATCAAGAAGCAGCTGCCGGGGCTGCCGGTGATCATCATGACGGCCTACTCGGACCTGGACAGCGCGGTGAGCGCCTTCCAGGGCGGGGCCTTCGAATACCTGCCCAAGCCCTTCGACCTGCCGCGCGCGGTGGAGCTGATACGGCGCGCGCAGGAGGAGAGCCAGCGCGAGGCCGTCGGCGCGGCCGAGACGGTGCAGATGCCCGAGATGCTGGGCCAGGCGCCGGCGATGCAGGACGTGTTCCGCGCGATCGGGCGCCTGAGCCAGAGCCACGTGACGGTGCTGATCACCGGCGAGTCGGGCTCGGGCAAGGAACTGGTGGCGCGGGCGCTGCACAAGCACAGCCCGCGCGCGGAGGGGCCGTTCGTCGCGATCAACACGGCGGCGATCCCGAAGGACCTGCTGGAGTCGGAACTCTTCGGCCACGAACGCGGTGCGTTCACCGGCGCGCAGGCGACACGGCGCGGCCGCTTCGAGCAGGCCGAGGGCGGCACGCTGTTCCTCGACGAGATCGGCGACATGCCGCTGGACCTGCAGACGCGGTTGCTGCGTGTGCTGTCGGACGGCCAGTTCTATCGCGTCGGCGGCCACAGCCCGCAGAAGGCGAACGTGCGCGTGGTCGCGGCGACGCACCAGAACCTCGAGACGCTGGTCAAGGAAGGCCGCTTCCGCGAGGACCTCTTCCACCGCCTGAACGTGATCCGCCTGCGGCTGCCGCCGCTGCGCGAACGCCGCGAGGACGTGCCGCTGCTGGCGCGCTACTTCCTGCAGCGCAGCGCGGGCGAGCTCGGCGGGGAGCCGAAGCGCCTGTCGGAAGCGGCGTTGCAACGCCTGGTGAATTTCGACTTCCCGGGCAACGTGCGGCAGCTGGAGAACATCTGCCACTGGCTGAGCGTGATGGCGCCGAGCCTGGTGGTCGAAGCCAAGGACCTGCCGCAGGAGCTGCTGACGCAGCCGGGCGCGCATGCGTCGGCGATCTCGGCGACGATGTCGTCCGACGTGATGCCGCTGGCGAGCGGGCTGACGAGTTCGGCGGCACCGGTGCCGTTGCCGGCGGTGCCGATTCCGCCGTCGCCGGATGCGTGGGTGGCCGAGATGGCGCGCGAGGCCAGACGCCTGCTCGCGGCCGGCGAGCCCAACGTGTGGGACGTGCTGACGCGCCGCTTCGAGGCCAGCCTGATCCTGACCGCGCTGGACCTCACGCGCGGCCGCCGCATCGAAGCCGCGCAGAAGCTCGGCATCGGTCGCAACACGATCACGCGCAAGATTCAGGAACTGAATCTCGACGCCTGATGTCGCATTGCGCCATGCACTCCCTCTCCCGCTCGCGGGAGAGGGCAGGGGTGAGGGCCAGCAGCCTCACGCAGGAATGCAGCTGAGCTTCAAGGCCCGGAACGGCCCTTCTTGTCGAGCCATACGCCCAGCCCCTGCGCATTGAGCTCCACATCCATCGCAAGCAATGCCGCCACGCGAGTCGGCGGCATGCGCTCGCCGCAGTGTTCGATCGCGCGGCGCTGATACAGCGCGAGCAGCTCGCGCTTGAGCGCGACGTGGCGATCCGGCGCGTCCTTCAGCCGCAGCGCGATCGCTTCCATCTCATCGATCTGCGCGACCAGCAGCGCCGCGAGGCGCTCGACGTCTGCCGCGTCGCGGCCCACGACGCTGTAATGCGTCAGGTACATCCGCGACGGCCGCATCGCCATCATCCGCGCGATGGAGGCGCGCAGCGCGTCCGGCTCGAACTGCACCGGCGTGCTGGTCGGCATGATCCATGCGCCGCGTTCCGGATCGTCGAACTCGCGATACGAGAGGCCGAACGTGTCGCCGGTGAACCAGCCCTTGCTCGTTTCGTCCCACACGCAGTGATGATGGCGCGCATGCCCCGGCGTATCGATCAGCCGCAGCGTGCGTCCGCCCACGACGACGCGCTGCTCATCGCTGCTCGCCTGCGCGCGCGATTCCGGCACGCCCACCAGCTCGCCGTAGGAGCGGTGCATCTCCGCCTCGCCGTAGACCGCGAGCGCACCGGCCCACAGCGCCGACGGATCGACCATGTGCCGCAGTCCGCGCGGATGCACCAGCATCGTGGCCGAAGGCAGCGCCGCCATCAGCGGACCGACGCCGCCGGCGTGGTCCAGGTGCACATGCGTCGGGATCACCCAGTCCACCGCGTCGCGCGGCAGACCGAGCGCCTCCAGCGCGCCGAGCAGCCGCGGCAGCGCCAGCCGCGTGCCGGTGTCGATGAAGGCCGCCCGCCCGTCGTCGACGATCAGGAAGGCCGCGTCGAAGTGGTCGCGCTGGAAGGCCGTGTCGATGGCGAAGACACCGTGACCGAGCGGTTCCAGATACACGGGCAGCGATGCTGGGGTAGAGGGCAGGGCGGTGGTGGCGCGCACGGGCAGTCTCCGGGTCGGGTTCTTAGAATGGTGTCCAGATTACAAGGACCCGCCATGGCCGTGAGAGAAATCCTGAAGATGGGCGACCCGCGCCTGCTGCGCCACGCCAAGCCGGTGGAGGACTTCGACACCCCGGAATTGAAGCAGCTGCTCGAGGACATGTTCGACACCATGAAGGCCGCCAACGGCGCCGGCCTGGCCGCGCCGCAGATCGGCGTGGACCTGCAGGTCGTCGTGTTCGGCTTCCAGCGCAACGAGCGCTATCCCGAGGCGCCGCCGGTCCCGATGACCGTGCTGATCAACCCGACCATCGAGCCGCTGTCCGACGAGACGGAAGAAGGCTGGGAAGGCTGCCTGTCGGTGCCGGGCCTGCGCGGCGTCGTGCCGCGGCTCAGCCGCATCCGCTACCGCGGCTTCGACGCCTTCGGCGGCCTGATCGACCGCGACGCCGACGGCTTCCACGCGCGCGTCGTGCAGCACGAGTGCGACCACCTGGTCGGGACGCTGTATCCGATGCGCATCAAGGATTTCAGCCGCTTCGGGTATACCGAGATCCTGTTCCCGGGCCTGGACCCGAACACGGACGATTGAACGCCGCCGGCCGGGACCCAGGCGCGCCGGGTGCCGGGAGCGAAGGGTGCCCGGTGGAGATCGTGAAGATCCTGGACATACGGCGTCCGCTTGACCTCCGCGCAACAGGGCGTCAAGTTGTAAGCAGGCGTGCACCAGAACGTCGCCGAAGCGTTAAGAATCGATCGCGGAACTCCGCGTCCCGCCGTCCTCCGGATTCCGGTGGCGGCTCAAGGCCATGACTGACTCGATGACCCGTTCGATGACCCGGTTGCCGCCCGCCGGCAAGGTGCGCTCACAGGACCGCGGCGCGCTGTCGCGCTGGTGGATGGCGAGTTCGCTGGTGCTGGTCGCGCTGGTCGCCTTGCTGGCCCACGGCCCGGTACTCGCGGATGCCCCCTCGCGCGCGGGACGGCTGGCGGACCTGGCCGGCGCCGTCTGGCTGTACGACGCCGATGAGCGCGAATGGGTGCAGATGCATCGCAACCAGAGCGTCGGCGAGGGTGATCGCCTCCGCGCCGACGATGGCAGCGGCGCCACGATCACGATCGGCACGTCGACGCTGTGGATCGACCAGCGCAGCGAGATCGAGTTCAACGCCCTGGCCGACAACCGCATCGCGGTGCAGATCGTGAAGGGTGGCGTCGGTCTGCGGGTGCGCGGCCAGGAGTCGGCCGACGAATGGACCGTCCGCACGCTGGAAGGCCGCTTCGGCTTCGAGCGCGAGGGGCTGTACCGCATGACGCAGCTGGATCGCGGCAGCGAGGCGCAGGCCTGGCAGGGCAAGCTGCGATTCGATTCGCGCGCGACCGACGCGCAGCCGGTCTGGCTGTCGACGAACGAGCAGGCCGAGTTCTGGTGGGAGAACGGCCCGCGCACCGAGCGCCAGCCGCTGCAGCAGGACGGCTTCGCGCGGCTGATGCTGGAAGACAGCCGCGACGCGGTGCAGCCGCTGGTCGGCAGCGGCACCAGCGTGCCTTACGTGTCGCCGGAGATGACCGGCGCCGAGGACCTCGCGCGCTACGGTGCCTGGGAGCAGAGTTCCGAGTACGGCGCCGTGTGGATCCCGCAGGTGGTCGTCGCCGACTGGGCGCCGTACCGCTATGGCCGCTGGATGTGGAGCGCGCGCTGGGGCTACACCTGGGTGGACGACATGCCCTGGGGCTTCGCGCCGTTCCATTACGGCCGCTGGGCCTACTACCGTGACCGCTGGTGCTGGGTGCCGGGGGCGTATGTGCGCCGTCCCGCGTATGCGCCGGCGCTGGTCGGCGGCGTGGGGCCGGGGATCTCCTTCGGCCTGGTCGTGAACGGCGGGCGGCGCCCGCCGCCACCGCGCTACGGCAGCTGGGTGCCGCTGGCGCCGCGCGAAGCCTGGACCCCGGGCTTCCACTACAGCCAGGCCTACTGGCGCCGCGTGAATCCGGATGCGAATCAGGCCACCGTGGTGCGCCCGGGCCAGCGCCCGCCGACCTACCGGAACGAGCGCGATCATGGCCCGCTGTACACGCAGCGGCCTGTGTCGGCGCCGTTGCCGGCGACGGCGCTGCAGCCGCAGCGGTCGTGGCCGCCGCGTCCGATCGGACAGGTCGACGGTCGCCCGGATGGACGTCCCGATCCGGGTCGTCCGTTCGTGGATCGCAATCACGATGGTCGACCGGATGGCCCGAACAACGGACCCAGCGATGGTCGCAACGGTGGCCGGAATGACGGCCGGAACGACGGGCGCAATGACGGCCGAAACGAAGGTCGTCCCTTCATGGATCGCAACGGCGATGGTCGTCCGGACAGTCCGAATGAGGCGCGGCCCGGCGAGAGCCGGCCGGTCCGCGGCGTGATCCGCCCCGAACCCGACATCGCGACGGTGAGACCGCAGGTGCCGCCAGTGCAGCAGACGCCGCCCGCGCAGACGGTGGTGCCGCAGCGCGGTCCCGACGTGCAGCGTCCGTCGGAGCGTCGTGAAGGCGATCGCAACGAATGGCGCCATCGCGGCCCCGATCGGGTGGAGCAGCCGCGCGTGGAGCAACCCCGCGTGGAGCAGCCGCGCGTGGAGCAGCCGCGCTTTGAGCAGCCTCGTGCGGAACAACCCCGCTTCGAGCGCCCGCAGCAGCCACGATTCGAGCCACCTCGCGTGGAGCAGCCGCGGGTGGAGCAGCCTCGCGTTGAAGCGCCGCGCCCGATGCCGGCGCCACGCATGGAGGCGCCGCGGCCGGCCCCGCGTGCCGAGCCTCCCCGCGCCGCGGAGCCGCCGCGCGCGGTGGATCCTCCGCGCCGCAACGACGGGCCAAGCCGCCAGTCGGACCGTTGAACGAAAGACGAGGGGCGCGAGCCCCTCGATTCGTTTCCGGCCGGACTTCCAGGCCGATCAGCGCGTTGCCTGGCGCCGCATGGGCCGGCGTGGCCGCGCCTTGAGCCCCGCTTTGAGCCGTGCCTCGAGCCGTGCCTCGAGCCGCGCTCGTCAGCCCACGAGCGCGGCCAGCACGTTGCGGGCCGCGGCCAGCCCCATCTTCACGTAGGCATCCGCGGTGACCCCGCCGATGTGCGGGCTCAGCAGGATGCGCGGCTCGTGGATGAACGGGTGGTCCGCCGGCATCGGCTCGATCGCGAAGCTGTCGAGGCCGGCGGCGGCCACCTGACCGCTGCGCACGGCCTCGAGCAGCGCGGCCTCGTCGATCAGGCCGCCGCGCGCCGTGTTGACGACGATCACGCCGCGCTTGCAGGCCGCGAGCGTGCGGGCGTCGATCAGCCCCGCGTTGTCCGTCGTCAGCGGGCAGTGCAGCGAGATCGCATCGGCCTCGCGCCAGAGCCGGTCGAGGTCGACGCGCTCGATGAACGCCGGCAGATCCTTGGCGAACGGGTCGAAGCCGATCACGCGCATGCCCATGGCGTCCGCCATCCGCGCGAAGCGTTGGCCGATCGCGCCGAGGCCGATGAGTCCCACCGTCCGGCCCTCCAGCTCCACGCTCTTGTGCGTCGCCTTGTCCCAGTGCCCGTCGCGCATGCGCGCGTCCAGCGCCACGACGGACTTCGCGCAGGCCAGCAGCAGTGCCAGCGCCTGCTCGGCCACCGCGGCCGCATTGGCACCGACCGCGGCGATGACCTGGATGCCGCGCGCGGCGGCGGCGACCTTGTCGATGGTGTCGGTGCCGCTGCCGTGCTTGGCGATCACCTTCAACGCCGGCGCGGCGTCGATCGCCGCGGCGCCGACCTTGCTGTAGCGCACGATGATCGCCGTCGGATTGTGCGTCCGGCAGAGGTCGACGATGTCGTCCTCGCTCGGCGTCCGTCCGGCGTAGACCACCTCGAAGTCCGACAGCAGCGCGAGCGCCTGCGGCGCCAGGTCCGCACCGGTCACGAGCAGGACGGGACGGCTCACAGCGTCTCTCCGTCCTTGATCACGCCGGCAGCGCGCAACGCGCCGTCCAGCCAGGCTGGCCGCAGCGCCTTCCGGTCGCGGATGCCGGCGATGCGGGCCGTCTCGGCGGCGACCTTCTCTTCAGCGAGCGGCAGCAGCGACGCGGCCTTCGCGCGCTCCACCACGGTCACGCCGTCGGCGTCGCCGACGATCAGGTCGCCCGGATGCACCGTCACGCCGCCGATCGAGACCGGATGGTTCAACCGGCCCGAGATCGACTTCGTCGGTCCGTTCGGATTCAATCCCGCGGCGAACATCGGGAAGCCGAGTTCACGGATCGCCTCGCTGTCGCGCACGGCGCCGTCGATCACGACGGCCGCGATGCCCAGCGCCACGCATTGCTGCGACATGATCTCGCCCATCAGCGCACTCGAGAGATCGCCCTTGCCATCGACGACGAGGACGTCACCGGGCCTCGCCAGCGCCATCGCGGCGTGGATCATCAGGTTGTCGCCCGGCCGCACCTCGACGGTGATGGCGGTGCCCGCGAAGCGCATCGACGGGGACAGCCCCTGGATGCGCCCGTGCAACGCGCCCCGACGACCGGCGACGTCGGCCAGGATGGAGGACGGATAGGCGGCGGCGCGGGCCACGACGTCGGCGGGGGTGCGGTCGATGTCGCGGATCACGTCGGGCAGGACGTCGGATCTGGCGGTGGCCTTCGCGTCCGGCAATGCAGCGGCTGAACTCATGGCGTGCTCCTTCAATCGATCTTGATGCCGGCGTCCTTCACGACCTTGCCCCAACGGGTGAGGTCCTGTCGGATCAGCTGGCTGAACTGGTCGGGCGTGCTGACGGTGACGGCGACGCCCTCGTCGCCGAGCTTCTTCACGAGCGCGGGCTGCTGCAGCGCCTTCGTGAACTCGCTGTTCAGGCGGGCGACGACCTCCTGCGGCGTGCCCGCGGGGGCGAGGAAACCGAACCAGGTCGCCGACTCCGCGCCCTTGAAGCCGGACTCGGCAAGCGTCGGCACGTCGGGCAGTTCCGGCACCCGCTTGTCCGAGGTCACGGCGAGCGGCCTCAGCTTGCCCTGGCGGATGTGGCCGAGCAGCGAGGGCGTGGTCGACATGTACAGGTCGACGTTGCCGCTGACGACGTCCGTCAGCGCCTGGCCCACACCCTTGTAGGGCACGTGCTGGAGCTTCACGCCGGCGGACTTCTGGAAGAGCTCGGTGGCCAGGTGCGCGACCGTGCCGTTGCCCGCCGACGCGTAGTTCAGCACGCCGGGCTGGGCCTTCGCGGCGGCGACCGCCTCGGCGACGGTCTTCAGCTTCGAACTGGCCGAGGTCACCAGCACCAGCGGGGCTCGCGCCACCAGGCCGATGGGCGCGAGGTCCTTCGTCGGGTCGTAGGGCATGCGCGGGTAGAGCCACGGATTGATGGACAGGTTGCTGCTCTGGCCGAGCACCAGCGTGTAGCCGTCCTTGGTCGACTTGGCCGCGGCGTCCACGCCGAGGTTGCCGCCGGCGCCAGGTTTGTTCTCGATGACGAAGACCCACTTGGTCGAGGTCGCCACCGCCTGCGTGATCTCGCGGGCGATCACGTCGGTGCCGCCGCCGGGCGGGAAGGGCACGTAGACGCGGATGGGCTTGGTCGGATAGGGCGCGGCGACGGCGAGCGCCGCGCTGAAGGCCAGCGGGAGGGCCAGCGGGAGGGCCAGCGCCGCACGGCGCGAGAGCATCGATCGAATCATGGGGTTGTCTCCGTGGTCGCCCCGGTCCGCAGGCCGGGGTCTGTGCGTTCTTGAAGCGGTCGAGGCCAAGTATTGGCGGACGCTTCACCCCGGTCCAATCGATTATTCTTTCGTTTTCATCAGCACGGCTTTTGCTATGGATCTCCGCGACCTGCGCTACTTCGAGACCATCGCCGAGCTCGAGCACGTCGGCCAGGCGGCGGAGCGGCTGCATCGCACGCAACCCGCGCTGACCGGGGCGATCCGTCGGCTCGAGAAGGCGGCCGGCGCGCCGCTGTTCGAGCGCGCGGGACGCGGCATCCGGCTGACACCGGCCGGCAGGGTGATGCTGCGCTGGGCGCGTCAGCTGCGCTTCGACGCGCAGGATGCGCAGCGCGAGATGAGCGACATCGGACGCGGTCTGTCCGGCGAGGTCCGCATCGGCGTCGTGCCGACGGCGGCGCAGTTCCTGATGCCCAAGGCGGTGAGCCGTCTGCTGAAGGAGGCGCCCGAGGTCACCCTGAAGACGACGGTCGCGCTGGTGGACGCGCTGATGCCGATGCTGCGCGCGGGCGAGCTCGATCTGATCGTCGGCACCGAGCGGCGCGCGGAAGCGGGCTTCGTCTCGCACCGGCTGGTGGAGGACGCGGTCGTCGTCGCGGCCAGCGCGAAGCACCCGGTCTTCGCTGGAAAGCCGACCCTCAAGGCGCTCGGCGAGTACCGCTGGGTGCTGCAGCCCGCCGGCGCGCCGACGCGCGACTGGCTGGACCACAGCTTCGATCGCCACGGACTGCCGCGCCCCGTGGTGCAGGTGGAAAGCAGCTCGCTGCAGATGCTGCCCGCGCTGATCGCGGAGACCGGGCTGCTGAGCTTCATCTCGCGACGCCACCTCGAAGGACCAGGGCGGCTGCGATCGCTGCGCGAGGTCGCGCTGAAGGACACGACGATGCGCCGCCACCTGGTGGTGACGCATCGCGCGCAGGCCTACCTGCCGCCGGCCGCGCAGCGCCTGATCGCGCTGCTCGGCTGAGGCGGAGGATCAATCGATCCTGTACGAAACGCCCGTGATGAAGAGCGTGTCGTTCTTCTTCAGGCCGTCGCCGGGGTTGCTGTCGTAGCGGTGCTGGACGGTGGCGGTGAGGCTGAACCGCTTGGTCATCGCGACCGAGACGCCGCCGTCGAAGGTGGCGCGGTACTCGCCGCTGTTGCGCAGGTCGGGCAGGTAGGCCAGCCGCTGCTTGAGCGTGGTGTTGTCCGAGATCTTGTGATTCGACTCTTCGGCGAACAGCAGTTCGGTGTTGCTGTACTTGCTGCGCAGCACGCCGTCCTGCAGCGCCGGCACGACGTAGCGTTCCTGCGTGAAGCCCAGACCGGTGGACACGTCCCAGGTGACGTTGTCCTGCTTGATGACGTGATAACCGGCACCGGCGCCGACGGAGTAGCGGGACGACAGGTTCGCCGGCTCGTCCTTGAGCGCGTCGAACTGGCCGAAGCCGAACACGCGCTCGGTGACGTCGCGCTGGTAGCGCGTGCCGAAGGCATAACGCTGCTCGGAATCCGCCTCGTCGTTCTTCACGTAGAGCGCGCGGCCGTTGAGCGTCAGCTTGTCGGTCTTCGTGGCCTTCACGACGTCGCCGCTGAGGTTGACCGTCGTCGAGTCGCTGTTGCCCGACGAGACGCTGGCCCCGGCGGTGAACAGCGCACGCCATTCGCCATCGTCCTTGACGGTGACCTGGGCGAAGGTCGCGAACGGGAGTACGGCGAGGCAGGTGGCGGCGGCGAGGCGAGGGAGGAGGCGCGTCGGCGGCATGGCGGTTCCTTGGAGGAGAGTGAACATGCGGCAGCTTCGGCAACCTCCGATCCCGTGTGTCTGCAATGCGCACGGACGGGGTCCGATCCGACGTCATCCGTCGGCTTCCGCTGACATCCCGCCGGGATGACGGGGTGAGAACGGGCGCTCGGTGGTGTTTCGGTGTGTGACGCCGGCGATCCGGCGGATCAGGCCACCGCCGGCACGACCGTGCCGACGCACGGTCCGAAGCCGATCGAGCGGCGTCCGTCCGCCTCGCAGCGGCCGACCAGCGCGACGCTGTCGCCGTCCTGCAGGAAGGTGCGCTGCTCGCCGTTGGGCAGCGTGATCGCCTGCTTGCCGCCGTTGGTCAGTTCCAGCAGCGAGCCGCCCTGGCCGGCCTCGGGGCCCGACATCGTGCCCGAGCCGAACAGGTCGCCGGGCTGCAGGTTGCAGCCGTTGCTCGCGTGGTGCGTCAGCATCTGCGCGACGGTCCAGTAGGCGTCCGCGAAGTCCGAGGCCATCAGCTTCGCCGGTGCTTCGCCCGCGTCGCGCATGGCGCGCGTCTGCAGGTGGACCGCCAGCTGGATCGAGATCGCGCCGCGATCGCGGTTGTCGGCGCCGTCCAGATACGGCAGCGGCTGCGGATCGCCTTCCGGCCGCGTGAACGCACGGCGGAACGGCGCCAGCGCCTCCATCGTGATCACCCACGGCGACAGCGTCGTCGCGAAGCTCTTCGACAGGAAGGGGCCCAGCGGCTGGTACTCCCAGGCCTGGATGTCGCGGGCCGACCAGTCGTTCAGCAGCACGAGGCCGAACAGGTGGCGCTCCGCGTCGCCGATGGCGATCGGATGGCCCTGCTCGTTGCCGGTTCCGACGAGCGCGCCGACTTCGAGCTCGTAGTCGAGCCGCTTGATCGGGCCGACGCTCGGCACCTCGGCATCCGGGGCCTTCGTCTGGCCGACGGGGCGGCGGAAGGTCTGCCCGCTGACCCCGATCGACGACACGCGCCCGTGATAGCCGATGGGCACCCACTTGTAGTTCGGCAGCAGCGGGTTGTCCGGGCGGAACAGCTTGCCCACCGTGGTGGCGTGATGGATGCCGGCGTAGAAGTCGGTGTAGTCGCCGATGCGGCAGGGCAGCGTCATCTCGACGTCGGCCATCGGCTTGAGCGCCGGAGCGAGTTGCTCGGAGGTCTTCGGTCCCGCGTCCGCGTTGAGCGCGGCGACGAGCTCATGGCGCAGTTGCCGACGCAGGTCCGGTCCCATCGCCATCAGCGGATTCAGGCCGAGACCTTCGCAGGTGCGCAGCACCGCGCCGAGGCCGTCGGACAGCGCGCCGATTTCAGCGGCGGCGATCAGGTCCAGCACCTGGTCGCCGATCGCCGTGCCGGGCCGGAACGAGCCGGTCGCGCCGGCCGGGCGGAACATGCCCAGCGGCAGGTTCTGGATCGGGAAGTCGGTCTCCGGCGTGTTGGCGGAGGAGATCCAGCTGTGCAGCGCGGGGTCGTGGGTGTGGTCGATGTCGGTCATGGGAAAGCCTTTCGAATTCTGGTGAGGGAGCGCGCTGTCAGGCGGGCTTGAACTTGTCCTTCAGCCCGCCCCAGCAGGCGGCATAGTTCGTGTCGAGCGCACCGCCATTGAGCGCCCAGTCCGACGGACGGAAGCGCCAGCGGCTTTCGAACATGAAGGCCAGCGTGTGGTCGAGCTTCTGCGGTGTCAGCGTGCGTGTGCTGGCCGCCTCGAAGGCGTCGGCATCGGGGCCGTGCGGCACCAGGCAGTTGTGCAGGCTCGCGCCGCCGGGCCGGAAGCCTTCGGGCTTGGCATCGTACTGGCCGTAGATCAGGCCCATGAACTCGCTCATCACGTTGCGGTGGTACCAGGGCGGACGGAAGGTGTCCTCCTGCACCAGCCAGCGCGGCGGGAAGATCACGAAGTCGCAGTTGGCGGTCCCGGGCGTGTCGCTCGGCGAGGTCAGCACGGTGAAGATCGACGGATCGGGGTGGTCGAAGCTGATCGAGCCGATCGTCATGAAGTCCTTGGTGTCGTACTTCAGCGGCGTCAGGTTGCCGTGCCATGCGACGACGTTGAAGGGCGTGACCGCCTGTTCGTTGCGCCACAGCGCGCCGCCGGTCTTGCGGATCACCTCGTACGGCGCGCCGTCGGGCTCGTGCGCCGCGACGGGCGCGAGGAAGTCGCGCGGATTGGCCAGGCCGTTGGAGCCGATGGGGCCGAGCTCCGGCAGACGGAAGGCCGCGCCGTAGTTCTCGCAGAGGTAGCCGCGGGCTTGAGCACCAGGACCGTCCAGCGCGTCGACGCGGAAGTTCACGCCGCGCGGGATCAACGCGATCTCGCCGGGCACGATGTCGAGCAGGCCCATCTCGGTCGTGAGGCGCAGCCCGCCTTCCTGCGGAACGATCAGCATCTCGCCGTCGGCGTTCATCAGCGCGCGGCGGGTCATCGGCCGGTTGAAGGCGTAGATCAGCGATGCCATGCCGACCTGCGCGTCCGGGTCGCCGTTGCTGACGATGGTCTTGATGCTGTCGACGAAGTCGACACCGGGCGCATCCCGCTGGCCATCGGGCATCGGGAACGGATGCCAACGCAGCGGATCCGGCGGCGCGGCGACGCCGCCTGCCGCGCCGCTGGTCCAGAACGGCTGCTCGTAGGCATGGAACGCACCCGTGACGACCGACGGCTGCCGGCGATACAGCCAGGTGCGGCGGTTCTCGACGCGCGGCGCGGTGAAGGCGCTGCCCGACAGCAGCTCCGGATACAGGTCCATCGGCGCGCGCTGCGGGCTGTTGCGCCCCTGGGGCAACGCGCCGGGCACGGACTCGGTCTCGAATTGGTTGCCGAAGCCGCTCTGGTACTTCAGCGCGCTGGGCGCCGTGCCGGTCGCGTCGGGCGAGCGGAGGGTCTCTGGTGCGTTCATGCTTGTCCTCGTGGGGAAGCGTCGCCCGTGGTCGGGGCATCGATGGAAATTGGGGAAGCCGCTGAAGCGGGATCGGCGCGGGCAGCGGCGGCCAGCGCTTCCAGCAGCACGTCCTGCCGGCCGATGTGGTTGGCGAGCAGCAGGATCAATCGCGCGTTGAAGGCATGGCTCGCCTCGACGTCGAGGCCATGATGCGCGCTCAGCAGCGCTTCGTAGAAGTCGTCGCCGGCGTCGAGGTGGGGCGCAGTGATCAGTGGCATGCGGCGGGCTCCTCCAGGGATGCCCCGTGGCCGAGCGCATGGCGCATCGCCGCCTGGATCGCATCCCCAGTCGGCATCGTGCGCCAACGCGCGCAGACATGCTGATCAGGGCGCAGCAACACCACCGCGCCCGGGGTGGCGTCGTAGCGTTTTCGTACGAGCCCGCGTGCGTCGAGGGCATCGTCGATGTGAAGCTGGAGCACCGCTTCAAGCCCGCACGCCGCGTTGCCAAGCGCGGGCTCTCCACGGGGCATGGGGGATCCCTCCTGGACCCCCAAGCCCCATTCCGGCCCCACAGGCGTTCGTTGACGCCGATTTCCTTCGTCGGCTTCGTCGAAGATCATCAACGTGAAATGTCCCGGGCGCATCTGGCGCAGGAGCCAGTCGTCGAGACCATCGATGGTGATCGGCGCGTCTGCCGCCGGCATGCCGTACTGCACTGTCGGGACCGAGAGCCGTCCGCTGTTGACCAGGCGACGCGCGAAATCGAAATCCTTAGCGAGCGTCAGCGTCGCGTCGCGGAACAGGCGACTGATCGCGCTCTTGGGCGTGATGAAGTCGGTGGATCGCGTCGAGTTCAGGATGTTCTCGTCCGCGGCGATCTCGCGCTCGCGCGCATAGGTGTCGAGGAGCGCATCGGGCGCGCGACCCTGTACGACCGCCGCCAGTTTCCATGCGAGGTTGTCCGCGTCCTGGATGCCGGAGTTGGCCCCGCGCGCGCCGAACGGCGACACGCCATGCGCGGCGTCGCCGGCAAAGACGATGCGCCCGTGCCGGAAACGATCCATGCGCATGCAGGCGAAGGTGTAGACACTCGCCCAGACCAGCTCGATCTCCGGCACCGCGCCGTCGCCGCCCGCGGCGATCGAGGCCTCGCGCATCAGCGTGCGCACGCGCGGCAGGATGCGCTCGGGCTGCTTCTCCAACTCGGGATCGGCATCCCAGCCGAGCTGGAAATCGATGCGCCAGACGCCGTCGGGCTGCCGGTGCAGCAGCACGCTCTGACCCGGATGGAACGGCGGATCGAACCAGAACCAGCGCTCGGCGGGGAAGGGCGCGTTCATGCGCACGTCGGCGATGAGGAAGCGATCCTTGAAGGTGCGACCGTGGCTCTCCTCGCCGATCAGCTGGCGCATCGTCGAGCGCGACCCGTCGCAGGCGACGACGTGATCGGCGAGCAGCGTGTACGGCCCGTCCGGCGTCTCGATCGCCAACGCGACGTGGTCGTCGTGCGGCGTCAATCCCGTCACGCCGTGATGCCAGCGCAGATCGATCAACGGCAGTTCGAGGGCGCGTTCGACGAGGAAGCCTTCGACGTAGTACTGCTGCAGGTTGACGAAGGCCGGGCGCTGATGGCCGGCCTCGGCGAGGAGGTTGAACTGATAGACCTGCTCACTGCGGAAGAACACACGCCCCACGTTCCAGGACACGCCCTTGTCGACGAGCCGCTGACCGCAGCCGAGGCGATCGAGGATCTCCAGCGTCCTTTTCGCGAAGCACAACGCGCGCGATCCGACGGAGAGCCGCCCGTCGTTGTTGAGCAGTACGACGGGCACGCCCTGCAGCGCGAGGTCGATCGCCGCCGTCAGCCCGACCGGACCCGCGCCGACGACAACGACGGGATGACGCGCAGGCTGGCCGCGCCCATGCACGTCCTGATCTTCACTGCGGCGATAGGGATAGACGACGCGCTGATAGTCGACATCGGACGTCGTCGCGGTCGAGGTGGCGGGCATGGCGGTCTCCATCGCGGCAGGCGGGAAGGTCAGAAGTTCGGCGAGCAGTTGCTGGCAGTCAGCCGGTCGGACTCCCTCTCCCGCTTGCGGGAGAGGGTGGGGGTGAGGGCCAGCGGCCGTGGCAGTGCTGAAGCCATCAGCCCTCAAGCGTCTGCCACATCTCCTGATCGCGCTGCGCGGTCCAGATCCGCGGATCGCGGAACTGGGTGACCTCGTCATAGCAGCGCGTGACGTCGAACGGCATGCAGTGGTCGAAGATGACCCAGTGGCCGTACTTCTGCTTCATGACGGCGTAGGTGTCCTTGTAGACGGCGTTGAGCTCCTTGCCCGCAGCGACGCCGGCCTTCACCGAGTCATGCAGATCGGCGATGAAGCTGCGCGTGCCGGCGAGGCCCTGCGCGACGGACTCGGGCGTGGTCAGCGCGGCACCGCGGCCTGGAACGAGCGCACTCGGCTTGAGCGCGGCGAGGTTGTCCAGCGTCTGCGGCCAGTCGCTGAAGTACGCATCGCCGGCATAAGGCGTGGCGTCGAATTCAACGAGATCGCCGGAGAACAGGATCTTCTGCTCCGGCAGCCACGCGACGGTGTCGCCCTTCGTATGCCCGCGCCCGAGTTGCAGCAGCTGCACCTCGAGCTTGCCGAGCCAGAGGCTCATCGCACCCTGGAACGTGATCGTCGGCCAGGTCAGCCCGGCCGGCACCGATTCGACATTGCGGAACAACCGCGGGAAACGCCCGATCTCACTGGCCTTGTCCTGCTCGCCGCGCTCGACGATGAGGTCGTAGGTATCGCGGCTGGCGATGATGTGTTCGGGCTCATACGCCGAGGCGCCCAGCACCCGCACCGCGTGGTAATGGCTCATCACGACGTACTTGATCGGCTTGTCGGTGACCTCGCGGATGCGGCGGATGACGTCCTGCGCCATCACCGGTGTGGCCTGCGTGTCGATGACCATCACCGCGTCGTCGCCAATGATGATGCCGGTGTTGGGGTCTCCCTCGGCCGTGTAGGCGTAGGCGTTGTCGCTGAGCTTGACGAAGGAGACCTGCTTCTCCTCGACGTCGGCGTGGCTGGCGAACTGCTTGGTCATGGCGTGTCCCGGGCGTTGGCTGAGGGGGCGTGTCGTGCTGACGGAATTCAGCAAAACGGAATCCGTTTGTTGGATGCGAATATAGCTGTGTCGCTGAATTCGTTCAACAATAGCGAAATGACCATGCCAGACATCGCCGACGACGCACCGGATGCCAACGACCGCGAGGACGCCAGTGACCGGGAGGACCGGCGCGGCATCCAGAGCATCGAGGTGGGCGGCCGGCTGCTGAAGGCGGCGGCGGCGCGCGGCCAGCCGCTGCCGCTGAAGGCCTTGTCCCAGGCGGCGGAGATGAGCCCGGCGAAGGCGCATCCCTACCTGGTGAGCTTCTGCAAGCTGGGGCTGATGCGGCAGGACCCGGCGACGGGGTACTACGGCCTGGGCCCGCTGGCGATGGAGATGGGCCTGATCGGCATGCGGCAGATCGATCCGATCCGCCTGGCGACGGCGCGGCTGGAAGCGCTGGCCGAGGAGATCGGCCACACGGTGGCGATCGCGGTGTGGGGCTCGCAGGGTGCAACGATCGTGCGCACGGCGGCATCGCCAGCGGCGGTGCACGTGACGATGCGGCACGGGACGGTGGTGTCGCTGTCGGATACCGCGTCGGGCCCGCTGTTCGCGGCCTATAGACCGGAGCCGGAGATCAAGGCGATGCTCACGGAGGCGCGCCGCAAGGGCCCTGCGGACCTGGCGCGCGTCGGGCCGCACGACCGACCGCGCGAGCTGCCGACGTGGGCGGCGTTCTCGACGACGCTGGATGAGATCCGAGGTCGGGTGATGCACCGCTCGGTGGGCGGGATCGTCGAAGGCGTGAGCGCGCTCGCCGTGCCCGTCTTCGACAGCGATGCGCAGATGGCGCTGGCGCTGACGGCGATCGGGCCGTCAGGGGCCTTCGACGCAGCGTGGGACGGCGCGGTCTCGCGTGGCCTCACCGGCGCGGCGACGGCGTTGATGCGGGAGATCGGTGGACGCTTCCCTGCTTGAGGCTTGATCCGCACACGACGTGTGCACGGAGTCTCTACTCGCCAGCATTCACCAGGCTTTCCGCGGCCCTCCGCAGAACGTCCTCGGCGTCTCCGATTCGATCAACTCGCAGAAGTCCTTCAGCCTGTTCCGCTGCGGCCCAAAGGAGCTCATAGACACCCAGGCTCGCCAGAATGGGTTCAGCACGCTCAAGGTCCCTGTAGAGCGGGGGAAGTCAACAGTGGCGACGAACTCAGTGAAGCCAGTCTCGCACGATGACACCCGCTGCCGTACATGCTCCATGGTTTGCAGTAGTTGGTCGCGCAGACTCATTTGGTGTCATTCCGTTTCCATCTCTGCTTAGGCGATCTCCACGATCAATCCCGTCTGCTGCTCTCACGCCGCTGCCACTGCGCTTCGCGCAACGACCAAAGCAATGCGATCAACCTCTGCGGGAACCGCATCTGCACAGAATGCATCGTGCAGAACGAGCACCCAAGCAGACCGCATCGCTCATCCAACGTGCTGAAGGATGTTGACCAGCGTCCCGACGGGATCCCGCACGTAGAACCGCCGCACTCCCCACGGCTCGATGACAGGACCGTACTCCACCGGGATGTCGGCCTCCCGCACCCTGCGGAGCGCCTCATCGAGGTCGTCGACCTCGACGGAGAGCGCAGGCACCGGCGTGCCCGCGCCGCCTTCGCTGGCGATGCTCACCTGCACCGTCATCGGCTCGTCGCCCGCATAGGTGCGGATCCAGCCGTGATCCATCGCGAGCGCCAACCCCAGCACTCGCCGGTAGAACTCGTCCACGGCGGAGGGATCTCGCGCGACGACATTGGCGATGATGCGTCGGACTTGCATGGAGCGCGCCCGCCTCACTGCGCCGGCGAAGCCGGCACCTCGCCGAGCGCCGCCGTCCACCCGGCCGCCGAATGCGTCCAGATCTGCCGCGACGGCCGCAGCTGATCCCGTTCCTCCAGGCAGCCGAGCCGGATCACCGCGTGCGTCGCGTTCTCCGCCGCGGCGCCATACAGCGCGGTGCCGCAGTCGGGGCAGAAGACCTGCGCGCGACGGTTCCCGCTCTGCGCGACCTTCACGTAGGTCTTGGGCGAACCGGAAATCTCGAAGCTCTCCATCGGTGCCGAGATCACCGCGCGATAGGGCGCGCCGGACAGGATCTGGCAGTCGTCGCAATGGCACACGACGACCTGGGTCGGATCGACCTCGCCGCTGAACTGGATGGCGCCGCAGTGGCAGGAACCGTGGACTCTCATGGCTGATGGATCTCGTAGCTCGGGCACGAGGCAGTCTAAGTGCCCCATCGGCGCGACGCGTGAAGACGGCGTCGAGCCGCTGGCCGCGTCACCACCGGATCAGGCGCTGTCGTCGCGAATGGCATGATCCCGCGCATGGCGAAGCAAGAGACCCCCTTGATCACCCCTGGCCGCATCTTGCGCGAGCTGCCCGAGGCGGAGGCCGCCGCCCTCGCGGCGTCGTGGCTCGACGTGTTCGCCCGTGGCGTCCACGGGATGAGACTGAAGGCCTACCTGTGGCACGTGTTCAGCGGCGGTGGCTACGAGTGCCTCTCCGGCAAGGAGGCGCTCACCGCCTACGCGGCGCGCGAGGCGCCCGAGTATCTGGTCCTGTCGAACAACCGGAAAACCGCCTTCGTGACGGACCAGCGGCCCGATTGGACCTACATGGGCGATTACTACGTCTTTCCGCCCAACTTCGCGTGGACCCTGGCCGTCACCCATGAAGACGGTTGGCTCGGCGGACCGTATTTCGCCACGCACCGCGATGGCGAGCGCCTGCACGCCGCCAACCTCGCGCAGATTCGCAAGCGGCGTGAGATCGAGGACGCCCGCGCCAAGGGCTGGACCTGAGTCGTATCGACGACCGCCGCGCGCCGCGCGCCGCGCGCTGCGGCTCAATCGCTCGACGTCCGGACCTCCAACCCCTCACGGGAGGCCGCGCTGAAGAATGCCGCCAAGCGCAGACCGCGCCGCAACTGGGCGGGATGGAGCGAGCCTTCGGCACTCGTCATCAGCATCAGGAGCTCGTGCACCAGCTCGCCCGCCTGTCGCGATGACAGGCGAGGGCTGTCGTAGAAGGCCAGCCACAGGGCGGTGAGTTGCGGGTATCGCGCCTGCTCCGACTCCGCCAGCTGGAGCAGGAACTCGTCCTGCGGCTCGATGTGCTCGCGATGCTCGCCAGCGTAGAGAGTCATGGCCATGGTCGGATCACCTCACGAGCGGAGCGGTCAGAGACGCCGGGAGTGGCGAGGCGGCAAGGGCATGGCCGCGTTTTACCTCAGACGGGCGTTGTCGTACCCGCGGCCGCGCTGTCGTCCGGAACATCGCGAGCCGTTCCGCATAGGGATCCAGCGCGTCTTCCGGCCTTCCCAGCGGCAGCCCCGCCACCGCGGCGAACCGCTCCGGCGTGACCTGACCCTGCGCGATCAGCTCGTCCACCAGCGCCAGCAGCGCGTCGCGATGCGTCTCGAGCAGGTCCGTCGCGCGCGCATGCTCGGCCTGCAGCAGCGCCTCGATCGGCGCGTTGCTGGCCTCCACGTCCGTGCACAGGTTGTCGTCGCTGGCGGTGATGACATCGCTACGGCCGATGCGCGGACCGTGGCCGAGGTGGCGCAGCATGCGCGCCGCCGTCTCGGTGGCCTTGCGCAGGTCGCTCTCGGCGCCGCTGGAACTCATGTCGGGGCCGAACACGAGCAGCTCGGCCGCGCGGCCGGCGAGGCTGGTGCAGATGTTGTCGAGCAGGTTGCGCCGCGACCAGACCTTGCGCGAGGCGTAGGCGTTGTAGCCGCCCTCGAAGCTCGCCACGTGGATCTTGATCTCCCGCGGCGCGCGGCCGAACAGCAGCGCATGCACCAGCCCGTGACCGGCCTCGTGCACCGCCAGCAGCGCGCGGAAGTCCGCGTTGTTGCGCTGGCGCAGGCGGCTGATCTCGAAAGGCGCGGCGATCGCGTGGGACTCGTTGCGCCAATGGGCGATCAGGCTGCGACGGTCGGCGGTGAGCCGCACGTCGTCGCCCGCGGCCGCACCGCGCTCGATCGCCCACAGCGCGGCATTCGCCAGGCCGGCGCCCAGGATCGCGTGCAGCGACGAGAACAGCGGGCGCGTGCCCTGCGCAGGGAACACTGCGTTGGCGTAGATCTGCTCGTGCACGCTGGCTGCCAGGTCGAAGCGCAGGCCGCAGCGGGCCTCGGTCTCCCGGGCATATCGGGCGCAGCCCTGCTCGATCAGCTGCTCGTACGCGCGGCGCGACAGCGAGGGGTAGACCACGTGCTCGTTGCCCAGCCGCGCGACCTGCTCCGGCTTGAAGCGCTTGTTCAGCGCCTGCTTGACGTCGATGACGCTGAGCTTGCCGGTCACCGCGTGGAAGGTGTCGGCATCGCTGTCGCAGTCGTCCACGCTGGTGGCGAGGTCCTCGTACATCTCGTCGAGGTTGCCGCACACGAAGATCAGCAGCCGGCTGTAGTCGGTCTCCCATTGCTGCTGGCCGTCGCGGAACTCGCGCAGGCGCGCCTGCACCTGGTCCGGCGTCCAGGCCATGATCTCCAGCAGCGGCTCGTCGAGCTTGAGGGTGCGCTGCAGTTCCTGCGCCTCCCAGCTGCGCAACTTGAAGCGCAGCTTGGCCTCGTCGGCATCGGCGCGCTCGGCGTCGAAGGCCGCCTCGGCGATGGACGATTCGATGTCGCCCAGCAGCGAGAGCGCCGGTGGCAGCTTGCCGTCGGAGAGCAGCGCCCACACGTCCTGGTAACGCTCGACGCGCACCTCGTCGCGCTTGGCGTTGATCGTGCGGAAGCGCTGGAACTCGTCGAGCGCGAGGATGCCCGGTTCGCCCTCGCGCACGCCGGACCGCCCCAGCATCCCGGAGATGCTCTGCGCGCCGCGCATGCCGGCGCCGTTGGAGAAGCCGTCCATCTGCACTTCGACGAAGCGGTCGTAGAAGCCCAGCAGCTGCGCCAGCCGGCGCACGAGCTGCGTCTTGCCGGTGCCCGTCAGTCCCCAGAGGCAGACGATGACGGGCCGCGAGACGAGCTCGGGCAGCACGTACCACGCGCGCACCGAATCGATGACGCGGTCGATGATGGCGTCGATGCCGAACAGCTCGGTCTTGAGCTGGGCGGCGACGGATTGCAGCTGCTGGTTTCTCTGCGCCAGCTGCTCGCGCAGGTCGTTGGATTCATTCATCCCAATCCTCTCGTCGCAGCAGCGCCTGCAGCGCCACGCGGTCGGCGCGGCGTTGCGCGCCGCGGCTCTGGATGTGTTGGCCGGCGCCACGCAGTCCACGCTGGGCCATCGCGCGCGCCACGGGGTCGCGCGCACCGGGGCTCGTCTCGAGCACCAGCGTCATGGCTTGTTTCATGCGGCGCAGGGCCTTGACCCGCCCCTCCTGGAGGGCGCGGGAACGGAGTTGTGCACTCATTCGGTTTCCGAAAAGCAAAAGCCCCGGCTCGATGGCGGCGGGGCTCTGCTGGAGCCGCGCGGTCTGAGGCCGTATCTGTGAACAGACACGGTTCAGCCGGGGCTCGGGAACCGTGTTCAGTCGATCGTCGAGATGAACAGGGAGGACATAAGAGGGATCTCCGTCAATGCGGGCGCTGTCGTCGGCGCCTTCAGCAGTGGACGCGGATGATGCTGAGCGAGGGCCCGTCGCGCAAGTGCGATTCGTCTGCGCGTTGCGGCGCGCCAACGGCGCCTCATCGCGGCATGACGGCGCGGACCGTCGACGCCATCAAGCAGGCAAGTCCTGGCACGTCGCTCCGCCGGACCGACGTGGAGGGGCCGCGGTGTGGCGTCCTTGCCGCGTGGCTCTCCCTCCGAGGGGTGTCCCCCGTCGCGGACGCGTGTCGGCGCGGCGGGGCATCCCACAATCGATGTCGAGGAGGAAAGCATGGCTCTCATTCGCGCCTGGTTGGTGCTCATCGTCTTGTGGCTGGCCTGTCTGGGCCTGGTGGTGTGGGTGCGTTCGATGACGCGCAGACAGGCGGTGGCCTGGCTGCAGCTCGCGCGCTGGGCGATCGGCGGCGCCGTGCTGGCGCTGGGGCTCGCGGCACTCACCATCTATCTGTTCTGAGGAGAAGAAAAATGATCACCAAGGTTCATGCGCCATCGTCGCGTTCCCCGCGTTCCCCGCGCCTGTCGCTCGTCGTGCTCGCCGCGGCGTCGCTGCTCGCCGGCTGCACGCGCATCGAGACCGGCGAGGTCGGCCTGCGCGTCGGCGTCGACAAGCAGATCAGCGGCGCCGAGCTGCTGCCCGGCAGCTTCAACCAGACGCTGTTCGGCGACGTGCTGACCTTCCCGGTGCGCGACATCGCGGTCCTGCTGGAGAACAAGCAGCCGCTGACGTCCGACAACAGCACGCTGAAGGACTTCGACATGACGCTGGTCTACTCGATCAATCCGGCGGCGGTGTCGGACCTGTGGACCACCAAGAGCCGCACCTTCCATGCGTTCAGCCGCGACGACCGCGACTGGATCCTGATGCACGGCTACATGACCACGGTGACCAACAACGCGGCCTACAAGGCGGTGCGCGAGTACAAGGCCCTGGCCGTCGCGGACAACCGCCAGAAGATCGAGGCGGAGATCAAGCGCATCGTCACGGAGACGCTGGCGTCGGAAGGGCTGGGGACGGCGCTGTCGGTGTCGCTGGTGCAGGTCCGCACGGTGATGCCGGCGGACGACATCATCGCGTCGGCCAACGCCGTGGTGACGGCGCAGAACGCGCTGCGCGCCAAGGAGATCGAGGTCGAGACGGCCAAGAAGGAAGCCGAGCGGATCGCCGCGCTGAACACCAACAGCAAGGCCATCGAGTACATGAACGCGCAGGCCCAGCTGAAGATCGCCGAAGGCGTGGCCGCCGGCAAGGTGCAGACGATCGTCGTGCCCTACGACTTCAAGGGCATCGTGAACGCGAATCCGCGCTGACCGCCACCCCGCTTTGGGCGCCCCGCGTCGTTGCAAATCCTCGCCATAGCTGGGCTATGGCTCCGGTTTGCGCCTAGCTGTGCATCCCAAATCGGGGTAGCGGTCAGCGCGGATTCCTCAGCGGGGACGGTTGATTCAGCTTTGCGAGAGCGCCTGCGCCTCGAGCTGCGACTTCAGGCCGTCCGGCAGCTTCAGTTGGCGGGCCAACTCGTCGAGGTAGGCGCGCTCCATGAAGCTGGTCTCGTCGACCATCAGCAGGCTCGCGAGGTACATCTCGGACGCGATCTCCGGCGTGGTGGCCGCCTGCGCCACCGCCGCCGGATCGAGCGGACGACGCAGCGCGTCCTCCTGCCAGGCGCGCAGTTCGGGATCGTCCTCGACGCGGCTGAGCGCCTGCTCGATCAGCTCGCGTTCACGGTCGTCCAGATGGCCGTCGGCCTTGGCCGCGGCGATCATCGCCAGCAGCACCGCGCGGCTGTGTTCCTCGGCCTCCTCCTGAGGCACCCGGTCCAGCGTGCGCGGCTCCGCCGTGGCGCTGACCTGCGACGTCGCAACGCCGGGCGTGAAGGATCGCCCCTGGGACTGTCCTTGCCCTTGCCCTTGCCCGGTCCCTTGCGCCGACTGCTGTGCCTGCCAGGCCGTGTAGGCCTTGTAGGCCATCAGCCCCAGGGCCGCGATGCTGCCGTACTTCAGCGCCTTGCCGCCGTAGCTGCGACCGCGCTTGCTGCCGAGCAGCGCGCCCAGGACGCCAGCCGCGCCGGCGCCCGCGCCGAGCTTGCCGAGATCCCCCAGGTTGCCGAGGCCACCCAGATTGCCCAACCCGCCGAGATTGCCCAGTCCCCCGAGTCCGCCCGAGCCGCTCCGGCCCGGCACGCCGCCGCCCTGCAGCAGGTCCCGACCCGATCTCAGCAATTGATCCAGAAGTCCATGCGCACTCATCGCCAGCCCCTTTCAACGCGGTAGAAGAGTCTGTCAGTTGAGGGCACCGGGCGGTATCCCCACCCTGATCGGACTGCTGGCAAGCTCGGTTGGAACGCCTTGCTGAATGCCACCGACGGTGCTAGCGAAACCTCACCCCGATTCCCGGAACCTCGGACACTGAATCTGGCCCGACGGATTGTTACGTTCGAAGGTTAACTGGCCTGAGGCCGGATCGATCCGGAACAGTTGCAGCACGCGATCTCCGGTGGGCGGTACGGCCGCGTCGGCGTAGAGGTAGCGACCGGAAGGGTCCACGCTGGTGCAGTAGGCGCCGGGGAATGTGCCGTCGATCTCCGGTTGCAGGCGGGAGGGAAGACCGCTCACCGGGTCGATCGACATGGCCGTCACAGAGCCGAATACTGAGGGGAGGGTGGGCCCCGCGTAATAGTGGCCCGCGCTGTTGACGTACAGGAAGCGGCCGGACGGATGCAGGCTGAAATCCTGGGAGCTGATGCCCATGTCCGACGTGGTGCCGACATGCCTGAGGGTTCCGGTCTCCGCATCGATCGCCAGAGTGGCGATATTACCGGGCCAAAAGTCCCGCCCCGACACGCCGCCCGAGAGGACATACAGGAAACGGCCGGACGGGTGAACGGCCATGACCATCCGCGGAGGATCGACGAAGGGTCGCACGGTCTGCACCGGGGTCAGCAGGCCGTCCGCCGGATTGATGCGCATCACGTCGATGTGACCGCTGAAGCTTCTCACGTACAGGAATCGACCGGTTGCGTCGACAAATCCGCCGTCGCTCTTCCACAGCGATGAGTTGGCCTCTCCGACTTTCGTCAAGGTTGCTGCCGCCACGTCAGCCTTGTAGACCAGGATATTTCCCGAGGTGGTCGGGGTGTAGACGTACTGCCCCGAGGGATGAGCGATGGCAAGCTTCGGGCCGTCGCTGAAGGAGGAGGCGATTGCGACGCGCGTCGTGCGACCGGTCTGCGCGTCCAGGCTGAACAGGTCCACTGAGCCTCCATACGGCCAAGCGGTCGAGGCGCCGGCGATGAATGCCACGAGTCCGGTCGCTGCAAACGAGGGGCCCTTGAGGTTGCTCATCGCGCTAGCGCCCGCATAGGAGCCGGTGCCCGTGGCGGGCGCGTACGTGCCGGTCGCCGGATCGACGTCGTACAGGCCCAGCCCGCCGCCGTAGTTGGCATAACCCTCCAGGTAGTACCCGACGGTGCCGCTCACCGGCGCACAGCGTACGACCGGCGCGGAGACATCGCTGTTCGACACCACGCCGGAGCCGTCGAGCACGTCGCAGCTCATCATGGGACGGCGAGGCTGCGCTTTGACAGTGATGTTGTAGCTCGACCCGCTGGCCAGCGCGCGGCCGAACACGAAAGAGCCGTCGGCACGGACCTCGAGGTCCTCGGTCCCATTGAGCTGCAGCGCCAGCGAGGTCGACCACAGGCCGCGCATTTGGCCGCCCACCTTGTACGCGTTCGTTGCGCAGGACACGGTCACGTCGGCGATGTCTGCATCGAGCATTGCACCGTCCGCAGTGCCCGCATTCACTGTGCAGGTCTGCGACGGATTCGACGGCTGCGTGCGGACCGAGACGGCATAACGCCCGCCACTCGCGATGGGTGTGCGGAACTGGAAGCGGCCGGTCGCGTCGGGGACGGCATCGTCGCCCCCGTTGTTGCGCAGCACCAGACCGGTACCCTGCAGGCCGCCCACCTGTCCGCCGACGGCGAAGCTGCGGGTGGCGCAGACCACACGGACGGTGTCGACATTGGCCGAGGCGGGGCCGGACGTGCCCACGCCGTTGACCACGCTGCAGGTCTGGCTCGGCGAAGTCGGCTGCCGCTGGACGGTCACGACATAGCCCGCGTCCGCCGCCACGGTCGCGGCGAATGTGGCGAGCCCATTGCCTCCGATGGCGAGGTCGTCAGAGGCGTTGTTGCGCAGCACCAGGCCCGTCCCCGCCAGTCCCTCGACCTGCGCCGCCACCGCGTAGGTGTTGGTCGAACACTGGATCTGCAGGTCATCGATGTCGCGGGCGACCACCGTCCCGGCTGCGGCTCCCCCGCCGAGAGAGCAGGTCTGTGCGGGCGACGACGGCTGGGTCTTCACCTGGACCCGGAACTGCGATCCGCTGGGCAGTTTGTCCGGGAAGCGGAAGCTGCCATTGGCCGCCAGCGGCAGCGGCGTGTTTTCGTCGAGTTGCAGCGTCAAGCCCTGACCCTTCAGGCCCGATACCGCGCCGCCGAGAACGTAACGGTTGGTGCTGCACTGAATCGAAGCCCGGCGCATGTCGGCGCCGCTCACCTGGCCCTGGGCGAGTTCCGGCGCCACGACGCAGGTCTGTGCCGGCATCGCGGGATGGGACTGCACCGCGATCACGTACCGCAAACCGTCAGCCAGGGCTTGGGGGAACGTGAAGCTGCCATCGCCACGTACGGACAAAGGCTGGGTCCCGTTGAGGGTCAGGACCAGTTCGCCGCCCGCGAGTCCCGTCACCGAGCCGCCGACCGCGTAGGTGCCCGGTGGCGGCGTGGAGATCCCGGGATTCGGGGCTCCCCCACCGGTGTCTCCTCCGCCGCCCCCGCCGCACGCGGTGAGCAGGACGAGCAAAGGCAAGGCGCAGCGACGCAGCGCGCGGGGTGCAGACATGGAAACTCCCTCGATCCGACGTGTAGGGACGCGGACCTCCGTGTCGCGCGTCGTCGCCGCGCTCGTCGGTGGCGCGAAAACAGCGGCGGAGTTTAGGACCCGGCGGAGTCCGGTACCGCGAGGGGGATCCCCTGGGTCGGGTGGTCAGACACCAGCGAAAACATGTGCGCATCCCACGGCTGACCGTCGACGCCGCGAATGCGGTTGCGCAGCAGGCCCTCGTAATGGGCGCCGCTCCGGCGAGCCACGGCCAGACTCGGCTCATTGCCCTGCGCGACGACGATCTCCACGCGCTTCAGCTGGAGCTTGTCGAACGCATGCCGGCTGAGCGCGCGCACCGCTGACGAGGCCGCGCCCTGGCCCTGCCAGGACGAGCGCACCCAGTAGCCGAGATTGCAGAACGGATGCACCGCATGCAGCGAGTTGAGCCCGCCGCCACCGACGAAGTCGCCGGACGCGCGGTCGAAGATGCCGAACTCGTAGCTGGAGCCGCTCTGCCAGCCGCGCGCGCAGTGGTCGAGCCACTCCGCGCCTTCGGTGGCGGAGAAGTCCGCATGCGCCCATTTCATCCAGCGGCCGATGGACTCATGCGATTCGCGGACCGCCGCGACGAAGTCCGGCAGGTCGGCGGGGCGGTAGGGGCGCAGCACGAAGCGGCCCTCGATCAGTTCGGTGCCCACCGCGCCGGGTGCAGCGACGGCGCCGTCGTCCCAGACTTCGCCGGCCAGCTGCTTCGCGCAGGTCAGCATCGACCGGTTGTAGCGCGACAGCCGCTGCGCGAGCGCCGCCAGGGCCAGTCCGGCCGCCTCGTTGCCGCGTCCCTGCGCCGCGTAGGTGAGCGCCAGGATCGCGCGCGCCTCGTCATGCAGCGGACGGTCATGGCCCGGCTGCATGTGGTGCGCGAGCTCGCCGGTGAGCAGTGCCTCGCTCTCGTCGTAGCGCTTCAGCCAGCGCAGCGTGCTGCCGAGCTGGATGACCGCGCGCGTGCGCCGGTAGGGATCGAGACCGCCGGTCTCCAGCGCGGCGCGATAGAGCGGCTCGGCCTCGGCTTCGAGGCCGGCCGTGTCGCGGGCGCAGGCGCGCTCGAAGAGGGCGCGGGCATCGTCGCCGGGACGCTCGGCGGCGAGCGCATCGATCTCGGCGACCAACTGGGCGCCGGTGAGATCCGGCGCACGTCGCCAGACGTCGTCGAGGCGCAGGGACCAGGCGTCGTGGAGCGGGGCGGGTGCGGTCATCGGGGCAGTCTAGCGACTGCCCCCGAGCGTGCTGGAAGTCTGCAGCACGATCATCGCGAGGGTGGCCGCGGCCATCGCCGCGGTCGCCAGCCAGCCGAGCACGCGCCAGAGCGGCGGCATGCGCAACTCGCCGACGATCCTGCGGTGCGACGCGGCCACCATCACCGCGACCATGATCGGCACCGAGATCACCGCATTCACGACCGCCGACCAGAACAGCGCCTTGATCGGATTGAAGCCCGAGAGGCTGAGCGCCAGGCCGATCAGCATGGCGCCGCTCAGGATCGCGTAGAACGCCTTGGCGGAGTGGGCGGGACGGTCCAGGCCGCGACGCACGCCGGCGAGCGTGGCGACCGCGTAGGCCGCCGATCCCGCCAGCACCGGCAAGGCCAGGAAGCCCGTGCCCACGATGCCGGCCGCGAACAGGACGAAGGCGAATTCCCCCGCGACGGGCTTGAGCGCCTGCGCGGCCTGGGCGGTGGTCTCGATGTCGCGGACGCCGTGGGCATGCAGCGCGGCGGCGGTCGCGACGATCATGAAGAACGCGATCGTGTTCGAGAACCCCATGCCGACCAGCGTGTCCGTGCGCAGCCGCCGGAACTGGGCCACCGCCTGCTCCGGCGCGACGGCGAGCGGCCGGTCCGCGTCGATGCGGCGGATCTCCTCGGCCTCCTGGCTGGCCTGCCAGAAGAAGAGGTAGGGGCTGATCGTCGTGCCGAGGATCGCGACGACGGTGGTCGCGTACTCGCGGTCCCAATGCGCCGCCGGCAGCACCAGCGACTTCAGCGCGAGCACCCAGTCCGCCTGCGCCGCGAAGCCCACGCCGACGTAGGCCAGCAGCGTCAAGGTGAGCCACTTCAGCAGCTTCACATAGCGCTCGTAGGGCAGCCAGATCTGCAGCAGCAGCGACAGCAGCGCCATCACGACGACGAACGCGCCCGGCGGGCCACCGACCGCCAGATGCATCGCGTCGCCCATCGCGCTGAGATCGGCGCCGAGGTTGATCACGTTCGCGACGACCAGCAGCGACACCAGCGCGACCACCAGCCAGCGCGGGCAGAGCTTCGAGAAGTTCTCGGTGAGGCCCTTGCCGGTGATGCGGCCGATGCGGGCGCTGGCGAGTTGGATGCCCACCATCAGCGGGAAGGTGACGAGGATGGTCCAGCCGACCGCGTAGCCGTACTGCGCGCCGGCCTGCGAGTAGGTCGCGATGCCGCTCGGATCGTCGTCGGCCGCGCCGGTGATCAGGCCGGGACCGAGCTTGCTCCACCAGGGCGTGCTGAGCGTCGGTGGGACGGCATCCGTCGCGGCGTCACTGTCGATTCGATCCATGCCGGCTCCTGGTTTGCCGGAGCACAGGCAAGCGCAATGCCCGTCGTCTACTGCTCGAAGCGCACGCCCTTCACCGGCAGCGCCGGCGCTTCCCACGCGTAAGCGGCGTGGAGCACGTTGCGCTCGTCATGCATGCCGGGCCATCGCAACTGCATCAGCTCGGCCAGCGTCCAGCCGGCCCAGTCGGCGCGGAACGGCCGCGACGCCGTCGAGGCGTCGAATCCCGGCTCGCTGCGCCACATCAACGCCGGGATGCGGTAGCCCGAGGCCGTGCCTGGGCTGTGGCCGGCGTGGTCGAGGCTGTGCCCGACCTCCTGCCCATGGTCCGAGACGAACATCCACGCGCCATGCCCACCCGCCGGCAGATGACGGCGCGTGAGCCGCAGGGTCTGCGCCACGATATGGTCGTGATAGTGGATGGCCGAGTCGTAGTCCTGCCGGAACTCCCGCACCCACGCGGCGCGGCCGTCGCGTTTCATCGCGGTGTCCACCGCGTCGCCGTCGTCGTGGTCGAAGGGATGCTCGCCCGGCGGCATGCGCAGGCGGTAGTGCGGATGCGCCCCCAGCAGATGCACCACCACCAGCTTGCGAGGCGCGGGATCGGCCAGCGCGGCCTCGACCTCGTCCAGCAACTCGCCATCCAGCGACCCTGACGAGCGGCCCGGCTGCCGGTTGATCATCTCGACCACGTCGGCCAGTCGCGCGTGCTGCTGGTCGACGGCGACGTCGTCGTGGTTGCTCACCCACCAGACCTTGTAGCCCGCACTCTTCGCCAGCGCGAGCAGGTGCTGCGTGCGGCCGGCGGGATCGTCCTCGTCACGCTCGCCGAAGCTGAACAGGCCGCTCAGCGACGCGACCGTCGTCGCCTGCGTCGACCACGCGTGGCGCAGCGTCAGCAACCGGGCGCGCTCCTCGTCGCGCAGCGCGATCAGCTCCGGTGTTGTCGGCCGCGCGTAGCCGTAGAGGCTCATGTTGTCGCGGTTCACGCTCTCACCCAGGACCAGCACCACCGTCGACGGCGCGCTCGTCGCCATCGTGGGCGCCGCCGCGCGGGCGTTGCGCATCAGCTGTGCGCGCTGGACCTGCTGGTCCGCCCAGTTGGCGCGCAGGTCCGCGACCTGCTGCGTCCAGGCCGGCCAGAACAGCAGCGGATGGTGACGGCGCCAGGGCTTGCTCAGGTGGGCGAGGGCGCAGACGGCCAGCACCACGAGGAGCCCGATGCGGGCACGGCGCGAGAGCGCCGGTTGATCGCGCGTCGCTCGCGTGATCGCGACGCCGGTGAGCGCGAGCATCGCGATCAGCGCGGCAAGCGCGAGCGCCATCGCGGGCACTTGCGAGGTCAGGTATTCGATCGATTCGCGCGGTGTCGTGTTCGCCGCCGCGGCGAGCACGAGCGAGCTGTCCGGCGCCGCCTGATACTGGCTCTGCAAGAAGCCTCGCACCGCCCCGTCGACGAGGAACGCCGAGATCACGACGAAGACCGCGGCCCAGCGCAAGCGACGCCACGCAGGGCGCTGGATGGGCCACGGCAGCCAGAGCAGGGCGGGGAGGGCGAGCAGCCCGACCTGCGCCGCACGGCGGCTCTCATGGCCCGCCAGCACCGCGGCGGCGCAGGCGAGCGCGAGCAGGCCCAGGGCACCCCAGCGCAGCAGCGCGGGGCGTTGGAACATCAAAGCGGACATCGGACGGGAAGAAGACGGGAAGCGGGAGGAAAGGCGCGCAGTCTACGCACCCGCTCACAAGGTCGGTCTCAGGACCTTCCAGACGTTGTCCAGCATCACCGGGTGCGCCTTGGCCAGCGGATGGATGCGGTCGCCCTGGAACCACTCCGCCATGTCCGGGCGGTCGGCCACGCCGGCCAGCAAGAAGGGCACCAGCGACACCTTCTCCTCCTGCGCGACGACCTGGAAGCTGCCCTCGAAATCCCGCGCGTAGCTGGCGCCCATGTTGGGCGGGATCTGCATGCCGACCACCGTCACCTTGGCGCCGGCCGACTTGCCGGCCTGCACCATCGCCTTCAGGTTGTCGCGGGTCATCTTCAGCGGCAGCCCGCGCAGCGCGTCGTTGCCGCCGAGTTCGATGATCAGGTGCGTCGGGCGGTGCTGCTGCAGCAGCGCCGGCAGCCGCGAGCGCCCGCCCGAGGTCGTGTCGCCGCTGATGCTGGCGTTGATCACTTCGGCGCCCAGCTTCTGCGCCTTCAGTCGCTCGTCCAGCAGCGCCACCCAGCCGCTGCCGCGGGCCAGGCCGTACTCGGCCGACAGGCTGTCGCCCAGCACGACGATGCGGCGCGCGGCAGCGCCCGTCGCCGCGGCCGCTTCGGTGCGACCTTGCGCCGCGACAGGCCCGGCCAGGACCCCGGTCGCGACGAGGGTCGCGACACAGGCGCTACAGTGCAACATCCATTCACGGCGGCGCATCTGCGGTTGATTCATGGTTCAGAACATCCTCGAAGTCGATCACGTCAGCAAGTCGGTCCAGGATGCCGACGGCGTGCTGACCATTCTGCATGACATCAATTTCCAGCTGCAGGCGCGGGAGTCGGTGGCCATCGTCGGCGCCTCGGGCTCCGGCAAGAGCACGCTGCTGTCCATCCTCGCGGGCCTGGACACGCCGTCCGAAGGCACCGTGCGGCTGCAGGGGCAGAACATGTTCGCGCTGGACGAGGACGGCCGCGCCGCGCTGCGCGGGGCGCACCTGGGATTCGTGTTCCAGAGCTTCCAGCTGCTGGCGCACCTGACCGCGCTGGAGAACGTCATGCTGCCGCTCGAACTGCGCGGCGAGCGGGACGCGCGGGCGCAGGCCAAACTCATGCTGGAACGCGTGGGGCTGGGGCAGCGGCTGTCGCACTATCCGCGCGTGCTGTCGGGCGGGGAGCAGCAGCGCGTGGCGCTCGCCCGCGCCTTCGTGCAGCAGCCGGCGCTGCTGCTGGCCGATGAACCCACCGGCAGCCTCGACTACGCCACCGGCGAACAGGTCATGGCGCTGATGTTCGAACTCAACCGGGAGCTGGGAACCACGCTCGTCATGGTCACCCACGATCAGAGCATCGCGGCGCGCTGTGAGCGTCAGCTGAAGATCTCGGCCGGGCATCTGCAGGACATCACGATGGCGGATCTGCCGGCTTGAGGTCGCTGTCATGCCCCGGACGGGGCGTTGGCCGCCATTGCAAGGGGCCACAGGCGGCAAGCGCCTGAACCCCTAGCAATGCCGTCCCCAACCACCACCGTCCTTCGACGGTTTTGCGACCGGGGACTTCGGGAGAGGTCGCGGGAGCGGTGGGACGCGCAGGGATGGTCAGTGGCGCGCGGGGCGCGCCGCGCGCTCGCGCAGGCGCCGTCTGCGCTCGAGGCGGATGACGGCCCACCAGCCGATGTAGACGATGACGTAGAGGGCCAGGCCCAGGACGACACCGGCCAGCGGCAGGCCCACGAGCAGCGGCGTGCCCAGCTCGGAGAGCCATTGGCTCAGCGCATGCCACCAGCTCGACGGATCGCTCCAGTTGAGCGCGAGTTCCTTCGGGGCGGAGATCGGGCCGTGGATGCCCAGGACCTGACGGCCCAGGAAGATCGCCAGCGTCCAGATCGGCACCAGCGTCAACGGATTCGTCAGCCAGGTCGCCGCAATCGCCGCGGCGACGTTGGCCCGGCAGGCGATCGCCACCACGGCCGCCAGCAGCATCTGCGTCGGCAGCGGGATCACGCCGACGGCCAATCCCAGTCCCGCGCCCAGTGCCACGCGCCGCCGGTGTGCCACCCACAGCCAGGGGCGCTCCTTCAGGTAAAGGCCCAGCCACTTCAGGCCCTTGGTCTGTTCCAGGGACTCGGGCGAAGGCAGCAATCGGCGGGCAAGGCGGGAAGCCGTCATGAGGTCATCAAGCGATCATCAGATGTGAAAAGCCCGCGCGGCTGACCTGCAGCGGCGCGGGCTCTGAACAGTACAGCAAAGACTGTTCGGATCGGCGATCAGTTCTGGGAGAACTTGAAGTCGGTCTTGGCCTTGGAGCGCAGTTCCTCTTGGAACTCCGCGACCTTCTGCTGCTGCATGCGCTGCACGATCTGGGCCTTGACGTCGTCGAAGGCCGGGAACTGCGCCTGGCGCGTCTCTTCCAGCTTGATGATGTGATAGCCGAACTGCGACTTCACCGGCTCCTGCGTCATCTCGCCGGCCTTCAGCTTGGCCAGGGCCGCGCTGAACTCAGGCACGTAGGCGTCCGGCGCGGACCAGCCCAGGTCGCCGCCGTTCTGGGCGGAACCGGTGTCCTTGGAGTTCTTGGTCGCGAGGTCCTCGAACTTGGCGCCGCCGTTCAGCTGCTTGACCAGCGCCTTGGCGTCTTCTTCCTTCTCCACCAGGATGTGGCGGGCGTGGAATTCGGTGCCGGAGGCCTGCGCCTTGAACTTGTCGTACTCGACCTTCGCGTCGGCGTCGGTGATCGGGTTCTTCTTGGCGTAGTCGGCGAACAGTTCGCGGATCAGCAGGGACTGGCGGGCCAGTTCCATCTGGTTCTTGTAGTCGTCGGTCTTGTTCAGGCCGCGCTTCTCGGCTTCCTGCAGGAAGATCTCGCGCAGGACGACCTCTTCCTTGACCTTGGCTTCCATCTCGGGGCTGCGCGGCTGGCCACCCTTGGTGATCTGGCTGATCAGCACGTCGGCGCGGGCCTTCGGCACGGGCTTGCCGTTCACGAGCGTGATGTTCTGGGCGAGGGCCGGCAGGGCCACGGCGCCGATGACCGCCACGGTGGCGGCGAGCACAAACTTCTTCATGATGGGTAAAGGGCCTTTCGACTCTCGGGTGAGCGTGAACGCTCCAAAACAAAGCGCCGACTGGCGGCGCTGCTAGAGACCTGGTTTCTGCTGTTCGTCGGGCGCGCGCGCATCGATGGCGAGCGCGTGAATGCCCTTCTGCATCAGATCGGCGAGGGCATCATATACGAGCCGATGCCGATGCACCCTGGGTAAACCGGCAAAGCGCGGGCTCACGATTTCGAGGTAGTAATGGCCTCCCTCGCGGGCGCCGGCATGCCCCGCGTGATGCGCGCTGTCGTCCCTCAGACGCAGCACCACGGGCGCCAATGCCGCCCTCAGCCGGGCCTCGATCTCGACCGAGGGCGTCGCCGCCGGATTCGGCGCCGAGGCCGATGCCGACGGGGGATTCGCGCCGGTGCCGTCGCCGCTCATGGCTTGGGCTCCTCGGCGGCGGCCTCGGTCTCATGCGGCAGATGCCGGCTCATGTAGACGCCCTGGCCCAGCGTGAACAGCACGATCAGGCCGGTCGAACCGAAGGCCTTGAAGTTCGCCCAGGCCTCGGTGCTGAAGGAGTAAGCGACGTAAAGATTGGCAAAACCCATCAGTCCGAAGAAGGCCACCCAGGCCCAGTTGAGCCGGGTCCAGACGGGATCGGGCAGCGGCAGTTCGGCGCCGAGCATCTTGCGCAGCAGGTTCCTGCCCAGGAAGACGTGACTCACGAGGAAGGCCGCGGAGAACGCCCAATAGAGCATCGTCGGCTTCCACTTGATGAAGGTCTCGTTATGGAAGTAGACGGTGGCCGCACCGAGCGTGACCACCAGACCCAGGCTGATCCACAGCATCAGGTCGACCTTGCGGCCGCGCAGCTTCAGGAAGAGCACCTGCGAGATCGTCGCCAGCATCACGACGAGGGTGGCGAGCAGCACCGGCGCCTCGGTCGCGCCGACCTTGCCGCCGGACACCAGGAAACCGAGGTGCTCGGTGGCGAAGGCCGCCGCCGCATCCGGCCGTCCGTCGGCGTACTTGAACGTGACGAAGAACAGCAGGAGCGGCAGGAAATCGAGCAGGAGCTTCATTCGGGGATCAGTACGGCTTGGCGCTCAGCGCTGGGGCTCGAAGTCTATCGCGGCGGAATTGATGCAGAAGCGCTCGCCCGTCGGGTCCGGACCATCGGGAAAGACGTGGCCGAGGTGGGTGCCGCAGTGGTTGCAGCGCACCTCGACGCGGACCATGCCGTGCGTCGCGTCGACGACGCGCTCGACCACCTCGGCGTTGATCGGTTCGTAGTAGCTGGGCCAGCCGCAGCCGGCGTCGAACTTGGTGTCCGCCTTGAACAGCGGCGTGCCGCAGCCGACGCAGTTGTAGTTCCCGGCTTCCCAATGGTCCCAGTACTTGCCGGTGAAGGCGCGCTCGGTCGCGGCATGCCGGGCGACCTGGTACTGCGTCGGGTCCAGCTGCTCGCGCCACTCGGCGTCCGTCTTCTTGACGGGGTACTCGGTGTCGCGATCGCGGTCCTGGTCGGTGGCGTCTTGGATGAACTTGTCGTAGCGGCTCATGATGAACAGGAAACCTCCAGCGTTTGCGCCCAGTCGGGCGGGAAACCGGCGTCGGACGCCAGCGCGGGCTCGTCGAACGGACGTCGCAGCACGTCGAGCAGCCGGCGCACCTCGCTGAAGTCGCCGGCCTCGGCCCGTTGGATCGCCGTCTCGGCCAGGTGGTTTCTCAGGACCACCGCCGGGTTCACGGCATTCATCCGTCGGGCACGGGACTCAAGTGCGTCCGCCGGCTCGATCTTCAAGCGCGCCGCATACCGCGTCGCCCACGCGTCGAAGCCGGCGCGGTCCAGGAACAGGTCGCGGAGGCCCGAATTCGCCGCCGCCTCCAGCGGCTGAGCCGGATCGAAGCCCGCCAGCCGGCGGTGCGCGATCGTGTAGTCGGTGTGATGCGCGGCGAGCAACCGCAGCCAGTCGTCGATCAGCGGACCGTCCTCGCCGCGCTCGTCGACCTCGGCGCTGAGGCCGAGCTTCGCGCGCATCGCGCCGAGCAGCGCGGTGCCGAAGCGGTCGCGGTAGATCTCCAGCGCCTCGATCAGCTCGTCGCCGGCCGCCTCCGCATCGGTGGCTATGCCGGGCATCAGCGGCAGCAAGGCCTGCGCCAGCGCATGCAGGTTCCAGAACGCCACCTGCGGCTGTCGCGCGAAGGCGTAGCGGCCCTGGTGGTCCGAGTGGTTGCAGATGTGGCCCGGATCGAAGCCGTCCATGAAACCGAACGGGCCGTAGTCGATGGTCAGGCCCAGCATCGACATGTTGTCGGTGTTCATCACGCCATGCATGAAGCCGACGGCCTGCCACTGCGCGACCAGCTCGGCGGTTTGCGCGGCGACCTTGGACAGCGCGGCGGTCACCGGATTCGGCGCGTCGGCGCACTCCGGCGCGTGATGGCGGACGAAGAAGTCGAACAGCTCGCGCGTCCGTTCTTCCATGCCGTGATGGGTGAAGTGCTCGAAGTGCCCGAAGCGCAGGAAGCTCGGCGCGACGCGCGTGACGATGGCGCCGGTCTCGACGCGTTCGCGCTGCACCTTCAGCGAGGTCGAGCCGGTGATCGCGAGCGCACGGGTCGTCGGAATGCCCAGCGCCGCCATGGCTTCGGAGCAGAGGAATTCCCGGATGGACGAGCGCAGCACCGCGCGGCCGTCGCCGCGGCGCGAGTAGGGCGTCAGGCCTGCGCCCTTGAGCTGGAGTTCGAAGTGGCCGTTCGGACCGTCGACGCCGCCGAGCAGCAGCGCGCGACCGTCGCCCAGCTGGCCGGCCCACACGCCGAACTGATGGCCGCTGTACACGGTGGCCAGCGGCTTCATGCCGGCGAGGCGGGCGTTGCCGCTGAAGGCCTCGAGGGCCGCGGGGCGTGTCCACCAGTCGTCGGGCCAACCGAGCAGGGCGGCGCAGTCGGGACTGGTCGCGACCCAGTGCGGATCGGGCAATCCGGTGCCGGGGAGTTCGGTGAAGAAGTCGGACCCGAGGCTGGCGAAGCGATGGCTCCAGCGATCAGGCTCGGCGCCTGGGAAGTCCGCGTCGAGGCCGGTGTGGGGGCCCGCGTTGAGAGGCGCATTCATGGCGCCAGTTTACCGATGCCCTCATGGCCCTGTGAGGCCCGGGGTGGCCACAAAAGCAAAGGCCCTCAGTGAGAGAGTCCCACTGGGGCCGGAATGGGGCTTGGGGGTCCTGGAGGGATCCCCCATGCCCCGTGGAGTGCCCGCGCTTGGCATTCCGCATGCGAGCGCCGCTGGCCCTCACCCCCACCCTCTCCCGCAAGCGGGAGAGGGAGTCCCACCGGCTCACTTCTTACCCCCTCTCCCGCTGGCGGGAGCGCGCAACACTCGGTGCAACGACTCCCTCTCCCGCTTGCGGGAGAGGGTGGGGGTGAGGGCCAGCGGCCGTGGCAAACCGCCGTTCGAGGATCAGCCGAGCTTGAAGCTCGACACCGTATCGACGAGCTGCGCCGACTGATCCTTCAGCGATTCAGCCGCCGCTGCCGACTCTTCGACGAGCGCTGCGTTCTGCTGCGTCATCTGGTCGAGCTGCCGGACGGCCTGGCCGATCTCCCCGAGGGTGAGCGACTGGGCCGCGCTGGAGGAGGAGATCTCTCCGATGATGCGGGTCACGCGTTCGACGCTGGTGACGATCTCGCGCATCGTGCTGCCGGTTTCACCGACCAGTCGCGAGCCGCCGTCCACGCGTTCGACCGACGCGGAGATCAGCGTCTTGATCTGCTTGGCGGCTTCCGCGCTGCGCTGGGCGAGCGAGCGCACTTCGCTGGCGACGACCGCGAAACCGCGGCCCTGCTCGCCGGCGCGTGCCGCTTCCACCGCGGCGTTCAGCGCGAGGATGTTGGTCTGGAAGGCGATGCCATCGATGACGCCGATGATGTCGGCGATCTTGTTGGACGACTGCTGGATCTCGTTCATCGTCGCGACCACCTGCTCGACCATCGCGCCGCCACGGCCGGCGACCTGCGAGGCCGTCTGGGCCAGCGCATCGGCTTCCCGCGCCGATTCGGCGTTGAGCTTCACGCCTTCGCCGAGCTGCGCCATCGCGGCGCCGGTCTCTTCGAGGCTGCTCGCGGCCTGCTCGGTGCGGTTGGACAGATCGGCGTTGCCGGTGGCGATCTCGGAGGACGCGTGACGGACCTGGTCGGCGGACGAGCGCACGCTGGCGATGGTCGCGGCCAGGCGCTGCTGCATCTCCTGCAGCGAGCGGCGCAGCGCGGCGACCTCGTCGGTGCCGTCCACGTCGCTGCCGCGGCGGCTCAGGTCGCCGTCGGCGATGGCCTGGCTGAGAGACTGCGCCTCGGCCAGCGGCTCGGTCACCGAACGCGTGATCACCAGCGCGATGCCCACGCCCAGCACGATCGCCACCGTCATCAGCGCGATGACCAGGTTGCGGGTGCTTTCCGCCTCGGCCTGCGCTTCCTTGCGCGCGGCCTGCAGCAGGTCGCGGGTGTGTTCCGCGAACTTGTCGATCGCGGCCAGATAGTCGTTCATCGCCGGGATCAGCTGCGCCGCGGCGGCCGCCTTCACGTCGCCGCCGCCTTCCTTGACCTTGATGGCCGCCTCGCGGGCGTCCTGGTACTTCTTGCGGGCCGCGCCGATCTCGTCGATCAGGCGCGCGCCTTCCTTCTCGGTGATGCTGTCGTCCAGCTCCTTCTGGATCTTGTCGATCCGCGCCGACAGCTCCTTCGAGCGCGACGTGAATGCCTTGACGAAGTTCTCGTCGTCGACGACCAGCTGGACGATGCGACGCTGGATGTTGCCTTCGGTGAGACCCGACCACTGGCGCGAGATCTCCAGCGTGTGCATGTCGACCTCGACCAGGCGCTCGATGCGCTGATGCAGCATCGACACCCGGACGACGCCCACCGCCGAGGCCACGGCCATCAGCGCGATCACCAGCGCGAAGCCGGCCAGCACACGGCTACGCAGCCGCCAACGATTCAGATTCAGCATCTCGGAGTCCTTCTTCTTCGCGGCAGACCGGGCCCGGCAGGCCTATGGCCATGAGCCGGTCATGTCAGCATTGAAATGTTTGATACGCGGACGCGATGCTGCCTGTCCCCGGTGAAAACTGATCGATGGATATGCAGGGTGTGCCGTGAACAAAAGCGCGGAAGGCGTGGCCATGAACCCGCGTGTGGGTTAATCGCCGCAGCTTGTGCGAGATGCGGTCAACCTCGGGGGCGTACGCCGGCTCCAGCCGGAGCCCACCCCGCGTCTAGCTTTGCGCCGGACCACGTCCGGGCGGCGGCGGAATGTCGAAGAGATTGATCGCCTGCGGCTGGTCCAGCACCAGGTCCGAGCGCGCGCAGGCGACGCAAGGGAGGATCCAGCCCTCGTCCTTTTCCTCGCGCGACAGGCCGGGCCATTCGATGCGGTAGTCGATGCGGCCCGAGACCAGCTTCGCGATGCAGGCGCGGCAGGTCCCGTTGCGGCAGGAATGCGGCAGGCGCAGGCCGTGGTCGAGCGCCGCAAGCAGCAGCGTCTGGTCCTCCGGCGCGTCGAAGCGCCAGCCCTGCGGATGCAGGTCGACGGCGTGGACCGCCGGCGCGGGCGCAGACGGGGGCAGTGAAGGCGCGCCGGTCTCCTCGGCGGCATCAGGGGCGTGATCCATGGGCGTCATCATGCCGTGCGCTAAGCTTCCCCGATGCCTCACGTCACCACCGCCATTCCGGGGAACGGCCAGCCCGCCGTCCAGGCCGCCCAGGCCTACTTCGACCAGCTCAACCGCGACTACGTCGCGGTCCACAAGCGCAAGGAAGACCTGTTCTGGGCCACCTACATGGCCACCAGCGAGGACCACGAGGGCTTCGGTCGCGCCGAGACCGACTACAAGGCCTTCATCTCCGATCCGGAGAAGCTGCACGCCACGCGTGCGCACCTTGCCGCGGTGGAGGCCGTGCTCGGATCCGCGTCGGGCATCGGCGGCGATGCCGGCGCGGATGCCCGCCAGGCGCTGGCCCACGGCCTGCGCGGCTGGCTGGGCGTGTTCGAGGCCAACATCGTCGACAACGACGAAGGCCGCCGCCTGATGGCCGAATTGATCGAGGCCGAGCGCGTGCTCTTCGCCAAGCGCAAGGACTTCGCGCCGACGCATGTCAACGACCGCGGCGAGACCGAAGCGGCCACGCTGACGATGCTGTCGACCAACGCGGCCACCAACCCGGATGAGTCCCGCCGCCGTAGCTCCTACGAGGCGCTGCACGGCCTCGAACGCTGGGTGCTGGAGAACGGTTTCCTGGAGATCGTCGCGCTGCGCAACCGGCTGGCGCGGGCGCTGGGTTTCCCGGACTACTTCGAGATGAAGCTGCGCAAGAACGAGCGCATGACGAAGGCGGAGCTCTTCGGCGTGCTCGACGACTTCGTCGCGCGCACCGAGCAGGCGCAGCAGCGCGCGCACGACGCGCTCGTCGCGAAGCACGGCGCCGATGCGCTGGCGCCCTGGAACCTGCGTTTCCACAGCGCCGGCGACGTGACCCGCCGGATGGACCCGTACCTGCCCTTCGGTCCGGCGCTGCGGCGCTGGGTGCAGAGCTTCCGGCGGCTGGGCATCCAGTACCGCGGCGCGACGATGCGCCTGGACCTGCTGCAGCGTCCGGGCAAGTACCAGAACGGTTTCTGCCACGGCCCGCTGCCGACCTGGTTCGACGAGCAGGGCCGCTGGCACGCCGGCGAGATCAACTTCACCGCCGAGGCCAAGCCCGACCAGATCGGCAGCGGCGCGCGGGCGATGATGACCTTGTTCCACGAGGGCGGCCATGCGGCCCACTTCGCCAACGTGACGCAGAACTCGCCGTGCTTCTCGCAGGAGTTCGCACCGACCTCGATGGCTTACGCGGAGACGCAGTCGATGTTCTGCGACAGCCTGCTGGGCGACGCGGACTGGCTCAAGCGCTACGCGCGCACCGTCGACGGGCAGGCGATCCCCGACGAGCTGATCCACGACCGCATCGCCTCGGCGCAGCCGATGCGCGCCTTCGACGAGCGCGCGATCGCCGTGGTGCCGTACTTCGAGGCCGCGCTGTACGCGATGGCCGACGAGGACCGCACGCCGGAGGCCGTGCTCGCGCTAGCCCGCGCGATGGAACGCCGCATCCAGGGCGTCGACCGCGCGCCGCGGCCGATCCTGGCGATCCCTCATCTGCTGAACCAGGAGTCGGCGGCCTCGTATCAGGGCTACCTGCTGGCCCACATGGCGGTCTACCAGACGCGGGCGTTCTTCCTGCAGCGCGACGGCTACCTCACCGACAACCCGGCGATCGGACCGGCGCTAGCGCAGGCCTACTGGGCACCGGGCAACAGCCTGTCGCACGACGCGACGCTGCGCCGGTTGACCGGCGAGGGTTTCTCGGCGCGTTACCTGGCCGAGGCCTGCGACGAGACCGTCGAGCAGGCCTGGGCAAAGGCGCAGGACCTGCTGGAGGCGTCCGTGCGCCGGGGCGAACGCACCGACGACGGTCCGCCGCTGGATGCGCATGTCCGGGTGGTCCATGGCGCGGAGCTGCTGGCCGATAACGGCGATGGCGGGGCGACGGCGGAGCAGGCGATGTTCGACCGTTTCGAGCAGTGGATCGTCGCGCACTACGCGCCGCCGCCGGCGGCCGCGACGGCTGCGGCCGCGCACTGACCGCGTCGTGAAGTACCTGCAGGGTTACGCGCCGTCGCTGGTCGCGCAGGCGCAGCAGTTGCTGGACGCGGGCGAGCTCGGCCCGCTGCTGGCGCGCAAGTATCCGGAGCCGCACGAGGTCCGCAGCGACAAGGCGCTGTTCGACTACACCCAGGACCTGAAACAGCGATTCATGCGCAACGCGGGGCCGCTGGCGCTGGTGGCCTACGACGCCAAGCTCAAGGTCATCCAGCATGCGCTGGGCACGCACACGCGGCAGGCGGTGGTGCATGGCAACCGGCTCAAGACGCGGCGCGAGATCCGCGTCGCGACGCTGTTCCGCGACGCGCCGGCGGAGTTCCTGAAGATGATCGTCGTGCACGAGCTCGCGCATCTGAAGGAGCTGGAGCACGACAAGGCGTTCTATGCGCTGTGCCACCACATGGCGTCGGACTACTCGCAGCTGGAGTTCGACGTGCGCCTGTGGCTGAGCGTGCGGGACCGCGAGGAGAAGCTGGCGAAGGCCGGGAAGGCCGGGAAGGTCCAGAAGGTCGAGGAATAGGCGCTTCCGCTATGCTCCCGGTCTTTCCAGACCGCCGACCCGCGGCGCCACGAGCGCGGCGGGTTCCCCTGCCTCCAATGATTCTGCTGGCGCCCATGGAGGGCCTGCTGGACCACATGCTGCGCGACACGTTGACCCGTGTCGGCGGCGTGGACCGCTGTGTCTCCGAATTCATCCGCATCACCGACCGGCTGCTGCCGCGCCGCGTGTTCACGCGCATCGTGCCGGAGCTGCTCCACGGCGGATGCACGCGCGCCGGCGTGCCGGTGCGGGCGCAGCTGCTGGGCTCCGATCCGCAGTGCCTGGCGGAGAACGCCGCGCGGCTCGCGGAACTCGATCCGGAAGGCATCGACCTGAACTTCGGCTGCCCGGCCAAGACGGTGAACCGCCATCGCGGCGGCGCGGTGCTGCTCGACGAGCCGGAGCTCGTCGGCGAGATCGTCGCCGCGGTGCGGCGCGCGGTGCCGGCGCATCTGCCGGTGTCGGCCAAGATGCGGCTGGGCAACGAGGACCGCGGACGCATGCTCGATTGCGCCCGCGCCATCGAGGCCGCGGGCGCGTCGGAGCTGGTCGTGCACGGCCGCACCAAGCGCGACGGCTACAAGCCGCCCGCCTACTGGGACCAGATCGGCGTGCTGCGCGAGGCCATCGGCATCCACGTCGTCGCCAACGGCGAGGTGTGGACCGTCGAGGACGCGCTGCGCTGTCTGCAGGAATCCGGCTGCACCTCGCTGATGCTGGGGCGCGGCATGGTGGCCGATCCCGGACTGGCGCTGGCGGTGCGCGCGGCGCTGGGGCACTCGCAGGGCGCCGCCGCGCTGCCCTGGTCGGATGTGATCCCGCTGATGGAGAGCTTCTTCGCCCAGGTGCGCCGCAACGTCGCGACGCGCCACCAGGCCGGCCGCCTCAAGCAGTGGTTGCACTACCTGCGCCGCCACTATCCGGAAGCCGAGGACACCTACCAGCGCGTGCGCACGATCAATGCGCCGGACGTGCTGGCAATGACGCTGTTCGGCCGTCCGCTGGACCCCGTGGCGCCGCCGTCCGACGTGGAGGACGACGACATCGTCGACGCCTTCAACGCCTGCGAGGCGGATGAGCCCGCGGAGCACCTCTCCGATCCCGATCAACAACAAGACAGCGACACGCTGATCGCCGCATGACCGCTTACCGTCTGACCTCGCGCCTGCTGGCGCTCGCCGCCGCATTGGCGCCGGTGTTCGCCGGCGCCGCGACCGCCGCCACCGCCTCCGCCTCTCCCGCTTCCAAGGACGTCGTCCCGCTGACGCTGGAGCGCGTCCTCGGCGATCCGCCGCTGCAGGGCCGTCTGGTCCGTCAGGCCGAGATCTCGCCCGACGGCGCCTGGGTGAGCTACCTGCGCCCGTCGGAGACCGACAGCGAGCAGCTCGAGTTGTGGGCGCAGCCCGCGGCCGGCGGCGCGCCGCGCAAGCTGGTGTCGGCGGCGGACGTGCTCGGCAGCCGCAGCCAGCAGCTGACCGAGGCGGAACGCATGGCGCTGGAGCGCAAGCGGATTTCGCAGGGCGGCATCACCGGCTATCAGTGGTGCGGTCCGTCGGGCAAGGCGCTGCTGTTCCCGCTGTCGGGCGACCTGTACCTGGTGCGTCTCGGCGACCAGGGCCCGAAGGCGCAACGCCTGACCAACGACGACCAGGTGCCGGAGCAGGATCCGACCTGCTCGCCCGACGGCAGCCGCATCGCCTACGTGAAGGGTGGCGAGCTGTGGGTGCAGGCGCTCGAGGGCGACGGCATCGCCCGTGCGCTGACGAAGGGCGCGACGGAGACCCGCTTCTGGGGCCTGGCCGAATTCATCGCGGCCGAGGAACTGAGCCGCCAGCGCGGCTACTGGTGGTCGCCGGACGGCAAGCAGCTGCTGGCGCTGAACGTCGACGAGCGCGACGTGCCGGTGAAGACGCGCGCGCAGATCTTCTCCGACCGCACGACGATGACGCAGCAGCGCTACCCGGGCGCCGGCGAGAACAACGCCCGCGTCACCGCCTGGACGCTGCAGGTGTCGGACGGCCGCATGACGCCGCTGCCGCTGCCCTCGGACGCGGAATACATCGCCCGCGCCGGCTGGTTCGGCGACGGCACGCCGTGGCTGCAGACGCTGACGCGCGACCAGCACAAGCTGGCGCTGACCGAGTACGCCCACGGCGCCGGTCCGGGCCGCACCGTGATCGACGAGCGCGATCCGGCGTGGGTCGAGGTGCATGACGACCTGCAGGAGATCGACGGCCTGACGCTGTCGGGGCAGCCGGCGCTGCTGTGGTCGAGCGAATCCTCGGGCCGCCGCCAGCTCGTGCTGGTGGACCGCCGCACCGGCGAACGCCGGCCGCTGACGAACGAGCCGGAGCCGGTCGCGCATCGCGTGTGCAGCGACGGCAGGACGGTGGTGTACGCGGCGGCACGCGATCGCGGCCGCTCCCGCGAGTTGTTTGCGATCGACCTCAACGGCACGAGCCGCCCGCTGGACGGCGCGCAGCCGCGTCAATGGCGCGACGCGCGCGGCGATGGCGAGTGCGCGCGGCTGCTGGTCACGCGCGGCGCCTGGGGCGAGCCGTCGGCGCTGTCGCTGCAACCGGTGAAGGCCGGCGCGACACCGGTGGCGCTGCCCGGCGACGCGCCGGACGCGCTGCTCGCGCGCATCGTGCCGAAGCCTGACGTGGTCGACATCACCGCCGCCGACGGCCGCACGCCGCTGAACGCGCTGTACTTCGCGCCGCTGGACGGCAAGGCCGGCCCGCATCCGGTGATCACGATGGCCTACGGCGGCCCCGGCACCTCGACGACCAACTGGAACTGGAACCGCGACACGGCGCTGATCGCCTACTGGCAGCGGCGCGGCTACGGCGTGTTCACGCTGGACACGCGCGGCATGCAGAACCGCGACCGCGACTTCACCCGCGCGCATCGGCTGGCCTTCGGCGCGGTCGACGTGAACGACCTGTTCGCCGCGGTGCGCCAGCTGCCGAAGCAGGTGGCGGGCGTGGATCCCAAGCGCATCGGCTTCTTCGGCTGGTCCTACGGCGGCTTCCTGGCCGAGCGCGCGATGCTGGACGCCGACACGCCGCTGGCGTCGGCGGTGGCGGTCGCGCCGCCGACCGACTGGACGCTCTACGACACGGCCTACACCGAGCGCTACCTCGGGATGCCGCAGGACGGCAAGGGCGGTCAGACCGATGCGTACCGCCAGGCCAACCTGGTGCTGCGCGCGAAGCTGCTGACCAAGCCGCTGCTGATCGTGCACGGCACGGCGGACGACAACGTGCTGTTCGAGCACACGCTGCGCCTGACCGAGGCGCTGCAGAACGAGGCGAGGCCGTTCGAGCTGATGATCTACCCGGGCAAGGCGCACGGCATCGCGGGGCGCAGCGCGAAACTGCACCTGTACCGCACGATCGACGCCTTCTTCGCGCGCACGCTGGCGCGCTGAGCGCCGGCCTCACGAGACAGGAGCGGAGCGATGGCGCTGGTGTATTCCACGAACGGCGGGCGCGTGTGCCCGGACTGCCGGCAGGCGCAGGCCGACTGCCGCTGCAAGGCGCAGGCGGCGAACGCCGTGCTGGGCGACGGCAAGGTGCGCGTGCGGCGCGAGACGGCGGGCCGCAAGGGCAAGGGCGTGACGGTCATCCTCGGCCTGCCGATGACGGCGGCCGATCTGACCGAGACGGCCAAGAAGCTCAAGGCCGCCTGCGGCAGCGGCGGCACCGTCAAGGACGGCACGATCGAGATCCAGGGCGATCACCTGGACAAGGTGATGGCCTGGCTGACGACGGCGGGATTCGCGCCGAAGAAGGCGGGCGGCTGAGGCTCAGCGCCCGTTCAGACGGACGCCCGCAGGGTGAGCGTGTGCCAGCGCGTCCCGGTCGCGCCCAGCACCGCATCGCTCACCGCGTGGGCGGCGAGCGAGAAACCCCTCGTCGCCAGCAGCGTCCCCACCCGCGCCGGCGCGTGATTCGCGAAACGCCGGCCGTCGAGGTCGCGACCCTCGGCCAGCGAGCCGTCGAGCTGCTCCGGCAGCGACAGCAGCATCACCGTGCCGGGCGCGGCATGGCGGCCATCGGCGGAGCGCCGCAGCGTGGCGGCCAGCGCGGACAGCGCGCCCGGCAGGGCATCCTCCCCGACATGCATCAGCACGGCGCTGCACACGACGCCGTCGAAGCCTTCCGGCAGGATGTCGCCGAAAGGGCGGCCCAGGTCGGGCAGGGCGCCGTCACGCAGTCGATGCAGGCGGTCCGCGAGCGCCGGGAACTGCGCCAGCGCGCGTGCCCGCATCTCCGCGCTCGGCTCGACGCCATACGCGTCCAGTCCCGCCGCCAGCATCCCGGCGACGTCGCGACCCGCGCCCGCGCCGACATCGAGCACCCGGCTGCCGCGCGGCAGCGCCGCCTCGACGACCGGCAGCATCGCGCTGCGCGATGACTCGGGATGCGAGGCGAGACGCTCGGCGTAACGCCGGTAGAAGTCGTCGGTGCCTGGGTCGGTGTGTTCCATGCGTTCCATGATGCCGCAAGCGGTCGCGAGGACTCCGGGCGGATACCGGCCCCCGAGTGAGGGGGCGGTTGCATCCGGTGACGCGAGTTGCGACGTTTGCACGTGCGGTCACCGGGGCGGCGTCCTAAGGTTGCCTCGTCCGGCCCCACCTCCCCGGGGGCCGCGGAGACCGTCCATGCGTCCTTCCCAGTTCGGTGCGCTCCACAGCGACACAGGCTCGCGCAGCAGCCTCGGCCATGCCTTCGGGCACAGCCAGGGCCGTTTTCTGCTGCGGTTCGAGTCGCTCTTCCACGCCGGCCGCGGCCTGTCCTTCCCCTGCGACGAGCGGGGCCAGGTCATGCTGGACCTGCTCAGCGAGCAGGCCCGCGAGAACTACCTCTTCGCCCGCGCCGTCGTCGGCCACGAGTACGCGACCCCGGTGGTCCAGCGCTGCGACGACTGACGGCGCGGTGCCGGCGCGATGCCGGCGCGATGCCGGTGGCCGCGCGGTCCCCGTGCGGGCTCAGTCCGACCGCAGCGCGACTTCCTTGCGACGTCAGCGCGCCGCGAGCTGTGCCGCGTCGTACTGCCCCAGCACCCATTGCAGGCCGGCCAGGTGCTGCTGGTCGTGGCTGCAGAGGTAGTGGATCAGCGACTTGAAGCTCAGCGGGCCGTAGCCCTCGAAGCGCGCCGGGCGCTTCAGCTGATCGGGCGTGATCGACGCCAGCATCGCCAGCGTCTCCTGCCGCGCTGCCGCGAAGGCGGCCAGCGCCGCCTGCGCATCGTCCTCGCCGTAACGGCGCTCCCGCGCCAGCGTCTCCGTGTCCAGCGAGGGCAGCACCGGATCGTCTTCCCCCAGCGTGCGGCGGATGCGCTGCTGGTAGCCGTCGATCTCGATGTCGCGCACGTGGCAGACCTGCTCGATCGCGGTCAGGGGCTCGCTCGGCACGCCGTCCCAGGACGGCGGCGCCCAGTGCCGCGCCTCGACGGGGAACAGCGCGAAGTGCGCCGCCAGCTGGGCGGGGAAGGCCGCGAGCGCGTCCAGCGTGACGCGGTCGACGGCGGAGCCGGAGGCGGCGCTCGACGAGGCGCCTGGTGTGGCGCTCGATGGCGCCCCGGATGAGGAGGGCGTGGCGTTGGTGGTCATGCCGCCGATATTAGGCGCCGGTCTGCGGGACAATCACGCGTTTTCCGATTCCCCACGCACGATCCTGTCATGAGCGATACCGCCCGCCCCGAACTGCCCGACCACCTGTCCATCGACCCGCGCAGCCCGCATCACGTCGCCGCCGTGTTCGAGCACGACATCGGCATCCTCTTCAACGGCAAGGAACGCAAGGACGTCGAGGAGTACTGCGTCTCCGAAGGCTGGATCCGCGTCCCTGCCGGCAAGACGCTGGACCGCAGGGGCCAGCCGATGATGATCAAGCTCAAGGGCAAGGTCGAAGCGTTCTACAAGTGACGCTCAGCGCCTCGGCCAGCTGATCGCCACCCACAGGCCGCCGCCCTCGCGGTGGCCCATCGCGATGCGGCCGCCGTGCGCCTCGGCGATCTCGCGCGCGAGCGCCAGGCCCAGCCCGCTGCCGCCGCGCTTGGTCGAGTAGAACGGCATCAGAGCCTGCGACAGCTGCGCCTCGGTCATGCCGGGGCCGCGGTCGCCGACCTCGACGCGCCAGTCCTCGCGCGCCACCTCGACGCTCAGGCTCACGCCGTCCGGCGCGCTGCCGGACTCGTGCGCGTTCTTCAGCAGGTTGATCAGCGCCTGCTCCATCTGCGCCGCGTCGAAACGCCCGGGGACCGCGGGCAACTCGCCCGTCAGCGCGAAGGCGTAGTGCGCCCCCAGCGAGTCGACGAAGGGGCGCCACTCGACCGGCGCCAGGACCGGCGCCGGCAGCTTCGCGAAGCTCGCGTAGCCCGCCAGGAACTGGTGCAGGTGCCTGGCCCGGTCGCCGATGCTGGCGAAGACGCCGGGCACGCGCTCGTGCATGCCGCGGCGCGACAGCTCCGCGCCGCTGTGCGCCAGCGAGGAGATCGGCGCCAGAGAATTGTTCAGCTCATGGCTGATCACGCGGATCACCCGCTTCCAGCTGGCGACTTCCTGGCGCGACAGCTCCTTCGTCATGCGACGCAGCAGCCGCAGGCGGTGCGGCTGGCCCTGCAGCCGGAAGTCGCGCATCGACAGGTGGTAGCGCTCTTCCTGACCGTCCTGCATGACGCTGAACAGGCCGTCCTGCGCGCCCGCGAAGGCCAGGCGCAGATCCTCCGGCGCCTGGACCAGCAACTCGTCGAGCCCGCGTCCCGCCAGGCTGCGGCCCTGGTCCATCAACTGCCGCGCGGCGATGTTGGCGTAGGCGATGCGCTCGTTCGCATCGGTCAGCAGCAGCGCCACCGGCGTGTTCTGCACCACCGTGTCCAGCAGCAGCTCGCGCTGCGCCAGGTGGCGACGCTGTTCGCGCAAGGCCAGGCCCAGCTCGCTGTGCAGGCGCGTGAGCGTCGACAGCTCCGACAGGCCGCCGGGCGGCTCGGCGGCGATGCCGCTCCCGAACTCGCCGTCTCGGTAGCTGAGCACCGTGCTTTCCAGCGCCCGCAGCAGCCGCGACAGCGGCATCAACAGCAGGCTGGCCAGGCCCCAGACGATCGGCAGCATCAGCAGGAGCGTCAGTCCGAGCGCGGCGGCGCTCCAGGTGCCGGGCGCCTCGTGGCCTGTCGACTGGAGCAGCTGCGGCACCGGCCACAAGGTCAGCGTCAGGTGGATCAGGACGGCCGCGATGGCCGCCGCGATCAGGCACAGCGCCAGCCGCATGTGCAGCGAGCGGTGCCAGCCCGATCGTCGGGACGCCGGGCGTTGCCGTGGGGGCGGCGACGCCTCGTTCATCCGATGTCCAACCCGTAGCGCTCCATGCGTCGGTACAGCGCCTGGCGGGACAGGCCCAGCGACTGCGCCGCGCGGCTGATCACGCCCGAGGCGGATTCCAGCGCGGCGATCACGGCCTCGCGGCTCGGTTCGTCGAGGTTGCGCGACCCCAGCGGCACGGTCAGCGGCGACACGGCCGGCAGCGCCAGGTCCTGCTCGCCGATCACCCGGTCGGGCGCCAGCAGCGCGGCGCGTTCGATGGCGTTCTTCAGCTCGCGGACATTGCCCGGCCACGGGTGCGCCAGCAGCGCCTCGCGCGCGCTGTCGCCGAGTGTCGCGCGGCCGGCCAGGAAATGCTCCGCCAGCGGCAGGATGTCGGCCACGCGGTCGGCCAGGCCCGGCAGCGCGACCTCGATCACGTTGAGCCGGTAGTACAGGTCCTCGCGGAAGGTGCCGGCGCGCACCATCGCGCGCAGGTCCGAGTTGGTCGCCGAGATCACCCGCACCGTCGTCTGTCGCGAACGGCTCGAGCCCAGGCGCTCGAAGCGTCCGGTCTCCAGCACCCGCAGCAGCTTCACCTGGCCGGCCAGCGGCAGGTTGCCGATCTCGTCGAGGAACAGGGTGCCGCCGTCGGCGGCCTCGAAGCGGCCCTCGCGGGCCCGCGCCGCGCCGGTGAAGGCGCCGCTCTCCGCGCCGAAGAGTTCGGCCTCGATCAGCTCGCCCGGCAGCGCGCCGCAGTTGATCGCGACGAAGGGACCGTCGGCCACGGCCGAATTGGCATGCACGATCGCCGCGACGCGTTCCTTGCCGCTGCCGTTGGGACCGGTGACCAGCACCGGCGCGGCCGAGCGCGCCACCTGGCACGCGAGTTCCAGGCAGCGCAGCAGCGCCGGTGATTCGACGACCAGCCCGTCGAGCCGGTAGCGCAGCCGCAGCTCGTTGCGGCGCTGGCGCTGCTCGTTCCGGCTCTCGCGCAGCGCGCGGCCGTTCTCGGCCAGCTCCAGCAGGTTCTCGACCGTCGCCAGCAGCTTGGTGTCGTCCCAGGGCTTGGCGAGGTAGTCCGCCGCCCCGGCCTTCACCAGCGCCACCGCCTGCTCCAGCTGGGTCCAGGCGGTCAGCAGGATGATGGGCAGGTCGGGGTGGCCCGCGCGCAGTTGCTGGAAGAGCGCCCGGCCTTCCTCGCCCGAGGTCGTGTCGGCGCTGAAGTTCATGTCCTGGATCACCAGGTCGACGCGGCGCTGCCCCAGCAGCGCCAGGCCCTCGGCCGGCGAGGCGGCGTACAGCGCCTCGATGTCGTGCAGCGAGAGCAGCAGCGTCAGCGCCTCGCCGACACCGGCATGGTCATCGATGATCAGGACGGTTCTCATTGGAGGCGCAGCATAGCAAGCGGGGACCGGGATGAGAGGCGGCGCGGGAGCCCCGCGCCGCAGAGAAACCGCCGTCGGAACGAGGACGGCGCAACAGCGATGAGCCGGCGTTCAGCCGCCGCGCAGCGCGGCCACCGGCGGCAGGGCGGCGGCGCGGCGCGCCGGCCCGAACACCGCGATCTGGCCGAGCGCCCACAACACCAGCGCGCCGAGCGGCAGGTAGACGAGGGGCAGGCGCGGCAGCTCGTAGCTGCGCATCAGCAGCAGGCTGATGCCGTACGCGCCGACCATGCCCAGCACGATGCCGGCGGTGGACAGCAGCAGGTTCTCGGTCTGGAAGTAGCGCAGGATCTGGCCGCGCGTGGCGCCCAGCGCGCGCCGCGTGCCGATCATCCGCGTGCGCTGCTGCACCCAGAAGCTCGCCAGGCCGACGATGCCGAAGGCCGTCACCACCAGCAGCCCGACGCAGACGCCGGCCAGCAGCTGGATCATCGAGCGGTCCTGGCGGTAGTAGTTGCTGCGCAGCTTGACGATGCCGTCCTGGTCGCGGATCACGCGGCGCAGGCCGGGGCTGTTGGCCAGCAGCTTCTCGCCCGCGGCTTTCAGCACGGTCTCGGGGTTGGCGCCCGGCGAGACGCGGATCATGAAGTTGCCGCCCCGGAAGCTCGGCTGCACCGGGAACATCATCGTGTGCAGCGCGTTCTCGTCCTGCGAGCCCGGGTTGGGCGAGGGCAGGTCCTGCACGACGCCGACGACGCGCTGCGGCTCGTTGCCGTAGACGTAGATCGCCTTGCCCACCGCGGACTCGCCGGGCCAGAGCCGCTCGGCCATTTTCTTGTTGATGATCACCGCTGGAACGCGCGGATCGGGATTGGTGTCCAGGGTGGAGCCCGGGACGAACTCGTTGGCCTCGAAGTCGCGCCCCTCGACCAGCCGCAGTCCCATGGTCTTGATGAAGTCCGGTCCGACGGTGTAGTGGCTGCCCGTGACGCGGCTGGACTGGTTGGTGTCCGCGCTCAGTCGCACGCCGGAGTTGTTGGAGCTGCGGCCATAGGCGTACTGGTTGGTCAGCGTGACCGAGGCCACGCCCGGCACCTGCCGCAGTGCGGCCAGGTCGGCCTGCGTCTGCGGCTCGGGGTTCTCGACGCGCGCCATGCTGGACAGCGAGAGCGTGGCCAGTTCCGACTCGGCGATGCCGGTCTCGGCGGTGATGCGCTCGACGCGCTGGAAGATCAGGAACAGCGCGTTGCACACGATCGCGCAGGTCAGCGCGATCTGCAGCACGATGAGGCCGGCGGCGGTCTTGTGACGCTTGAGCGTCGACAGGATGGGCAGGATGTCCATGGTGAGCTCCTCAGGGCCTCATTGCGTCTTCAACTGGATGGCGGGCGTGATCTGGCACGCGCGCCACGCGGGCAGCAGGCCGGCCAGCAGGCTGGCCGCGAGCGAGACGCCCAGCGTGGTCGCCAGCATCTGCCAGTCCAGCTGCGCGAGCTGGGCGTAGTCCGACGGGTTCTGCCGCACCACCCACAGGCCGACCCAGGTCAGCGCCAGGCCCAGCAGGCCGCCCACCAGGCCGAGCGTGCCGGCCTCGACGAGGAACTGCAGGAAGATCTGGCGCCGCGGCGCGCCCAGGGCGCGGCGCACGCCGATCTCCCCGCTGCGGCGCAGGCACTTGGCCAGCAGCAGGCCGACGGTGTTGGTCAGGCACACGGCCAGGAAGCCGAAGGCCAGCAGCACCTGCAGCTTGATGTCGCTGGGCACGACCTTGCGGATCGCGAGCCATTCGTTGACGCCGCTGAGCTTGGGGTTGGACGGACGCTCGAAGCGGCCGGCCTCGCGCTGCTGGTCGGAATACTGCGTCAGGTAGGTCTTGTAGTCCGCGACCTGCTGGGGCGTGTCGAGCTGCACCCAGTACTGCAGCCACGCGCACGGCGCGTTGGGCGAGCGCGGATCGACGCCGTCGGTCCGGCCCCAGCAGCTCATGTTGCCCGCGGCGCCGAACCGCAGCGACAGCGAGGTCGACAGCGGGATGTAGACGTCCGCCGCCTTCGCGTAGGCGCCCAGGGTCAGGTCGTAATAGTGCGGGGCGGGACGGAAGGGCTTGAGCACGCCGACGACGGTGAAGTCCTTGTCGCGCAGCCGCACCGTTTTGCCGCGGCTGTCCTGGCCGCCGAAGAGCTTGTCGTTGAGCTCGGTGGAGATGACCGCGACGCGCGCTTCCGAGGTGTCGTCCGCGGCGGACCAGCCGTTGCCGTAGCGGAACGGGGCGTCGAACATCGCGAAGAAGTCCGCCGTCGTCCAGCGTCCACCGGTGAAGAACGGCGGCTGCGCGGCGTCGCCCGAGCCGGCCGGATCGACCGCGATGAACGAGCCGGTCATGATGACCTGGTGCACCGCGCGCTTGGCGCGCAGCAGCTGCTCGGCGTCGAAGCGGGTGAGCTGCAGCTCGGGCTCGTCGCCCGGCTTCCAGTCGCGCTTGGACTCGGCGTCGAGCTGCACGTTGAAGAGCCGGCTGCTCTTGTGCGGGATCGGATCGCCGGACATGACGTGGAACACCGTCAGCGTCGTCATGCAGGCGGCCACGCCCATCGCGATCGACAGCAGCATCAGCACCGTCAGGCCACGGTGGCTGCGCATGGCGCGCAGGGCGAGTTCGAGGTAGTAGGTCAGCATGGGGAGTCCTCTCTCAGCTCACGGCTTGATGGACGAGGCCGTCGTCCTGGCCGACGTCGATGTCGATGTCGATGTCGCGGGCGATGTCGCGGGCGATGGCATGGGCGCGGCGCTCAGCAGCGTGTTCACGGACGCGAGTTCCGGCTCGCCGAGCGCGCCGGCCGCCTGCTGCAGCAGCAGCTTGGACAGCACGTAGCGATGGCGCGCCTGTTCCCAGGCGTTGCGGGCGTTGCTCTGCGTCTGGATCGCGAGCAGCAGGTCGGTCATCGTGCGCAGACCCAGGTCCAGGCCGCTGCGCGTGGAGGCCAGCGCCTTCTCCGCCGCCTGCACCGCGGCGCCGGCCGTGCGCATCTGGCTCAGCGCGGACAGCACCGCCTGGTACTGCGCCTGCGTCTCGCGTGTCATGGACCGGCGCGCGCTTTCGAGGTCGTCGCGCAACTGCTCGCGCTGGTAGATCGCCTGACGCTTCTGCGACTCGGTCGCGCCGCCGGCGAAGATCGGGATCGTCAGCTTCAGGCCGACCGTCGTCGTGTAGCGCCCCGAGTCCTGCGGCGCGACGGCCGGGCCCGACAGCCGCTGGCCGTCGAGGCCCGCGCTCAGCGTCGGCAGATGCGCGGCGCGCGCGGCGGCGACGCGCTGGTCGCCCGCGCTCACCGCCAGCGCGGCGGCCTGCAGCGACGGGTTGTCGCGCAGCGCCTGCGTGACCCAGGCCTCGGGATCGGCCGGATCGGGCATCAGCATCGCGAGGTCGGGCGCCAGCGGCTTGAGCTCGCCCGGCATGCGGCCGGTGATCTGCGCCAGCGCCTGGCGCGCGTCGAGGAGCTCCTCGCGCACCGAGGCCGTGTTGCCGCGGGCGAGCTCGTAATACGCGCGGCCCTGTTCGACGTCCAGCGAGGCCGACAGCTGCGCGTCGAAGCGCGACTGCGCCTGCGCGACCTGCTGGCCGTAGACGTCCTCGATCGCCTGCGCGGTCTGCAAGGTGGCCTGCGCGTTCAGCACGCCGAAGTAGGCGCGGGCGACGCGGGCGCAGAGATCGGCCTCGGCGGCGCGCACGCGGGCGTCCTCGGCGGTGACCAGGGTCTTGGCGGCGTCCCAGCTGCGCAGCCGGCTCAGGTCGACGAGGACCTGGTTGAGGCTGTGCGTCAGCTGATGCTGGCGGCCGTCGTCGCGGGTGTGCGATTCGCTCAACTGCGCGGACCACTGCGGCAGCAGCTGCGCGCGGGCCTGGACGGCGAGTTCCTGCTGCTCGCCGCGCACCGCGCGGGCGCCGGCCAGCACGGGATCGGCGGCGCGCGCCTGCGCGTAGATCTCGAGCAGGTCCTCGGCGGCGGCCGGCAGGCAGCCGCCGGCGCAGAGCAGCGCCGCCGCGATCGCCGGCATGATCGCCGGGACCATCGCACGCCTTGAAGGGAAGGACAGTTTCATGGTCGGACGGGGTCGGGACCGGATCAGGCGGACGTCGGTGTGAAGGACTTGGCCGCGCGCAGCAGCTCGGGGTCCATGTGGAGCTCGGCGGCGATGTCGACGACCTGGCCGTCGATCACGTGCACGTTGCGCTGCGCGCGCGCGGCGAGCTGCGGATCGTGGGTGACCATGACGATGGTGGCGCCGTCGCGGTGCAGTTCCTCGAGCAGGTCCATGACGCTGCGCGCCATCGCGCTGTCGAGGTTGCCGGTCGGTTCGTCGGCGAGCAGCAGTCGCGGCGAGCCGGCCAGCGCGCGGGCGATGGCCACGCGCTGCTGCTGGCCGCCGGAGAGTTCGGCGGGGTAGTGGCGCTCGCGCGCTGACAGGCCCACGCGGGCCAGCGCGTCGCGGGCGCGCTGCTGGCGCTCGGCGGCCTTCATGCCGCGGTAGCGCAGCGGCACCTCGATGTTGTCCAGCACATTCAGGTCGGGGATCAGGTTGAAGGCCTGGAAGATGAAGCCGATCTTCTCGTTGCGCATGCGCGAACGTTGCGTGTCGTCCATGCCGCTGACGTCCACGCCGTCGAGCTGGTAGCGGCCGCCGGTGAAGGCCTCGAGCAGGCCGGCAATGGTCAGGAAGGTCGTCTTGCCCGAGCCCGACGGGCCGGTCACCGCGACGAACTCGCCTTCGCGCACGTCCAGGTTGAACTCGCGCAGGGCGTAGGTCTCGATCATTTCGGTGCGGTAGACCTTGGAGAGCGATTGCATCTTCAGCATGAGGTTCCTCGCGGACGGTGATGGGGTGGGAATCGTTGAAAGAGGAAGCGGCGGAGCGTCGATGGCCGAGGGCTCACGGACTCACGGGCTCAGCGTGACGCGCTCGGCGCCCTCGAAGGCCTGGGTGCCGGCGATGACGACTTGCTCGCCGGGCTTGAGGCCTTCCAGGATCTCGACCTTGGACAGGCTTTGCGCACCCAGCCGGATCGGACGCTTGACCGCCTGCCCGTCCTGCACGACGTAGACGAAGCGGCCGCCGCCGTCCTCGACGAAACTGCCGCGCGCCACGGTCAGCACCTTGTCTCGCTTGTCCAGCAGCACGCGCACCGAGAGGCGCTGGTTCTGGCGCAGCTGGTCGGGCGTGGCGCCGTCGAAGCGCAGGCGCGCGGCGACCTCGTTGTTGACGACCTCCGGCGAGACCGTGCTGACCAGGCCCTTCCACTGCCGGCCGTTGCCGGAGATCTCGCCCGGCATGCCGATGGCGAGGTCGCGGGCGAAGCTCTCGGGCACCTGCATCTGCACTTCCAGCGCCGTCAGGTCGACGACGGTGAGCAGGCCCACGCCGGCCGCGACGTTGGCGCGTTCGGCCACCAGCAGCTGGCCGACCTGGCCGTCCACCGGCGAGTGCAGTTCGAGTTCGGCGACCTGGCGCTCCAGGTCCTTGACCAGCAGCTGCTGGCGTTGCAGCGCCTGCTGCTTGGACTGGAGCTCGAACTTCAGGCTGTCGTCCTTGAGACCGAGCCCGGCCTGTGCGTGGGCCGCGGTGATGCGGGCCTTCTCCATCGCGTCGCGGGCCTTCTCGACCTGCATGCCGGCGACGGCGCCGGCGTCGAAGGCCTTGGTCTGGCGGTCCAGGTCATTGCGCGCGGTCTGCAGGTCGATCGCGGCGTTCTCATACGACGAGCGCAGGGCGGCGCGCTGCTCGCGGCCGTCCACCTCGGCGCGCAGCGCCTCGGTCCGCAGCGCGTCCGCGTTGCTCTGCTCCTGCGCGAGCTTGGCGCGCAGGTCGGGGCTGTCGATGACGCCCAGCAGCTGGTCCTTGGCGACCTTGTCGCCGGCCTTCACCTTGAGCACCAGGTTGCCGCCGTGCAGCGCGTAGACGGTGGGGCTCATCGCGGCGACGACCTTGCCTTCGCCGGCGACGTCGCGCACCAGCGGACCGATCTCGACGGGGGCGACCGACAGGCGCTGCAGGCTGACCGAGTTGCCGCTGCCCAGCATCCGCTGCACGGCGGGCGCGGCGGCGAACGCGGCGATCAGCAGTCCCGCGCCGGCCAGTGCCAGCCAGAGGCGGCGGCGTCCTTGGGGGCGGGCGAGGGGGACGTCCTGTCCGGAGGTGTCGCGAATCATTGAGGTGTCCGAGGGCGGTGTCGTGTGATCGATACCGCACTGGATCGCAAGCCCTGTGCCAGGCCGCGATTCCTCAATAGTCCTTGTCAGATCAATGACTTGCCGTCATCGAGGTCCGCCCGCCGAGTGTCCGCGGACACTCGGACGGACAGTGTCCGGACAGACTTACTTCGCGAAGTTGTCGCGCAGTCCGGTGATCTTGTTGAACACCGGCGCTCCCGCGCGGTGGTCGACGCGATCGGCGACGAAGTAGCCATGGCGCTCGAACTGGACCTTGGTGTCCGGCGCGACGTCCTTCAGCGACGGTTCCAGATAGCCGGTCGCCACGCGCTTGGACGCCGGGTTCAGCAGCTCCAGGAAGTTGCGGTCGCTGGCGTCGGGCTGGGCTTCGGTGAACAGCCGGTCGTACAGGCGCAGCTCGGTGGCGATGCCTTCATGCACGCCGACCCAGGTGATGACGCCCTTGACCTTGACCGCGTCCGCGCCGGGCGTGCCGCTCTTCGTGTCCGGGACCAGCTTGGCCAGCACCGCGGTGATGGTGCCGTCGGCCTCCTTCTCGCAGCCGGTGCACTCGATGATGTAGCCGTACTTCAGGCGCGCCTTGTTGCCGGGGAACAGGCGGTGGTAGCCCTTGGACGGGACTTCCATGAAGTCCTCGCGCTCGATACACAGCTCGGGGCCGAGGCTGAACGACCGCGTGCCGAGTTCCGGCACATGCGGATGGGCCGGCGCCGAGCAGGGCTCGCGGTGGTCGGTCGAGCCGAAGATCTCGGCATAGTTCTCGAGCTTGAGCTTCACCGGATCCAGCACCGCCATCGCGCGGGCGGCCTTGCCTTCGAGGTCGGCGCGCAGGTAGCCGTCCAGCACCGCGTACTCGATCCAGGCGTTGGTCTTGGACGCGCCGGTGCTCTCGACCATCGCGCGGATCGCTTCCGGCGTGTAGCCGCGACGGCGCATGCCGACCAGCGTGGGCATGCGCGGGTCGTCCCAGCCGGCCACGTGGCCTTCCTCGACCAGCTGGCGCAGCTTGCGCTTGCTGGTGACGACGTAGGTCAGGTTCAGCCGGCCGAATTCATACTGGTGCGGCAGCGGGCGCGCGAGCAGGCCGCCTTCGGCCAGGTGCTCGACCAGCCAGTCGTAGAACGGGCGCTGGTCCTCGAACTCCAGCGTGCAGACGCTGTGGGTGATGCACTCCAGCGCGTCCTCGATCGGATGCGCGTAGGTGTACATCGGGTAGATGCACCACTGGTCGCCGGTGTTGTGGTGGGTCGCGCGGCGGATGCGGTACAGCGCCGGGTCGCGCAGGTTGATGTTGGGCGACGCCATGTCGATCTTGGCGCGCAGCACCATCGAGCCGTCCGGGTGCTTGCCGTCGCGCATCTCGCGCAGGCGGGCCAGGTGTTGCTCGGGCGTGCGGTCGCGGAACGGGCTGTTCTTGCCCGGCGTGCCGAAGTCGCCGCGGTTGGCGCGCATGTCCTCGGGCGACTGCTCGTCGACGTAGGCCAGGCCCTGCGACACCAGGTACTCGGCGCCCCGGTACATCAGGTCGAAGTAGTTGCTGGCGTAGTAGAGGTGGCTGGTCTCCTGGCCGTCGACGCCGGGCGCGTCCCAGCGCCAGCCCAGCCACGCGACCATCTCCTTGATCGCGTCGACGTACTCCTGCTCTTCCTTCTCCGGGTTGGTGTCGTCGAAGCGCAGGTGGCAGATGCCGCCGTAGTCGCGCGCCAGGCCGAAGTTCAGGCAGATCGCCTTGGCGTGGCCGATGTGCAGGTAGCCGTTGGGCTCTGGCGGGAAGCGGGTGCGGATCTTCGCCGGGTCCAGCGGGCCGGCGGCGTGGTGCGCCGCGTCGCCCGGGCTGCCGCCGAAGTGGCGCGCCGGCTGGAAGCCCTGCTCCAGGTCGCGCTCGATGATCGCGCGCAGGAAGTTGCTGGGCTTGACGGCGGCGTCCGTCTTGTCGGGCGCGTTCGCGCCGGCGGTCTTGTCAGGGCTGGACATCGATGGGTGGAGTCTCAAGAGAGGCGGACGATTCTACGTGCCGTCCGGCAGGGCCTCTCCCGGGCGTGGATGTTCACATCGCCCGGAACAGATGCCCGTACATCCGGCTCACCGCCAGCCGCTCGGGCCGGCGGCGCAGCCGCAGGGTGAGCTTGCCGGTGTCGTCGCGGTGCACGCGCTCGATCGCGTCCACGTGCACGATGTGGCCGCGGTGGACCTGCCAGAAGCGGTCGGTGTCGAGCTGGGGAAGCAACTCGCGCAGCGAGATGCGCACCAGGTACTCCTGGTCGGCGGTCAGCACGCGGACGTACTTGTCCGCCGCTTCCAGGTACACGACGTCGTCGACCGGCACCAGCACGATGGACTCGCCGACGCCGACCTGCAGGTGCCGCAGCGGCGTCGCGGGGCCGCCCGTCGCGGCGGGGGCGCCCGCCGGGGCCGCGGCGGCCGTTCCCCCGGCCGCGGGGGCCGCCGGGACGCCCAGCAGTCCCCGCAACTGCTCGATGGCCGATTCGAGGGCCGCGGGCGGCTGCTGTCGCTGCGCGAGCGCGGCCTTCAGGCGTGACACCGTCTGCGCGAGCCGTTCCCGCTGCACCGGCTTGAGCACGTAATCCACTGCCGCGCGGTCGAAGGCCTGCAGCGCGAACTGGTCGTAGGCCGTCACGAAGACCAGCAGCGGGAAGGGCGAGCCGCCCGCCGCCGTGTCCTCCCAGTCGTCCGCGAGCTGCGCGGCCGCTTCGAGGCCGGTCATGCCGGGCATGCGGATGTCGAGGAAGCAGACGTCCGGCCGGTGCGTCAGCGCCATCGTCACGGCTTCCTCGCCGTGCGCGGCCATCGCGACGATCTGCAGCTCGGGCCAGAGCGCCTTCAGTTCCTGCCGCAGGTGCGCGGCCAGCAGTTCCTCGTCTTCGGCAATCAGGGCGGTGGGCATGGGCATTCCTCCAGGAAGATCGGATCGGTTCAGGGCGCGGTGCCGGGGGCGGGGCCGGACGCCGCGGACGTGGACGTGGGCGTGGGCGAGAGCAGCGGCATGCGGATCCGCGCCCGCGTGCCGCCGCCCGCCGGGCGCGACAGGTCCAGCCGGGTGAGTTCCAGCCGTGCCTGCGGTCCGCACGCGACCGCCAGCCGGTCGCGGACCTGCACGGTGCCGAAGCCGCCTTCGGGCGAGCGGGCGGCCTCGGCGTCGAAACCGGCGCCGTCGTCCTCGACGTCCAGCCACAGCTGGCCCTCGGCCTCGGCCGCGCGCACCCGCAGCGTGCCGCCGCCGACGTGCGGTTCCAGGCCGTGCTTGATGGCGTTCTCCACCAGCGGCTGCAGCAGCAGCGGCGGCACCGGGACCTCGCGCAGCGCGTCGGGCAGCTCGAATTCGAAACGCAGCCGCGACCCCATGCGGACCTGCATCAGCGCCAGGTAGTCGGCGATGCGGGCGAACTCGTCCTTGAGCGGATGGCGTTCGGCGCGGGAGCCCGACAGCGTGGCGCGCAGGAAGGCGATCAGGTGGTCCAGCATCGCCTGCGCCCGGTCCGTGTCCATCCCGATCAGCACCCGCAGGTTGGCGAGCGTGTTGAACAGCATGTGCGGCTCGAGCTGCGACTCCAGCAGCCGCAGCTGCGTCTCGGCGGCCTGGCGGCGCAGGGTCTCCGCGCGGGCCTCGGCCGCGGCGATGCGGTGGCGGGACAGGAAGAACAGCGTCGCGCCGAAGCCCGGGATCAGCGCGATCACCATCACGCTGAACACGCGGCGCAAGGGGCTGGAGAGCAGGCTCTTCTCCTGCAGGCCGGTCACCATGTTGGCGACCTCCACGCCCAGGCTGTAGCCGACGGCGGTGCCCAGCAGCAGGCACAGCACCATCAGCGGCCAGCCCGGCCAGTCGAAGGGTTCGGCCGGCGCGCGGCCGAGGCGGTCCAGCAGCCGCCAGCGGACCCAGCCCAGGCCGTAGCGCAGCAGGTTGATGCTGGCGGCGCAGAACAGCGAGATGAAGAAGCAGTAGATCAGCGTCGGGCGCAGGGGCTGGTTGAAGATGGCCACCAGCGCCAGGGAGATGACCACGGTCAGCGTGAGCACGATGAGCACGTGCCGGACGATCCAGCGCACGGGCGGGGAGAGGGGCAGGGGGCTCATGGGGGCGGAGTGTCGGCGATGGCGCCGGGGAGGCGGCTAGTGGTTGCTCCCGGGCGGACCGGGCGGTCCGCCGGGGGGCGTGCGAGGGGCGCCCAGGGGCGGGGTGCGCCCTGGGGCGTGCCGGCGTCCGTGCCGGTGTCTGCCCGCTCAGGCCGCGATGGCGGCGGACGCCTGCGGGCGGTGGGACAGGATGTTGAGGGCGCGGCCCAGGAAGGCGCCGCTGAACAGGCCGAAGGTGGCGCTGAACCCGATCGCGTAGGCGAGGTTGCGGGCGTAGTCGGGATGCAGGGCCAGGCTCATGCCGGAGGCGAACTTCAGGACGAAGATGCCGGCCATCAGCGCCATCGGCACCCAGCTGCCGGGGACGATGAAGCGGCGGCTGCCGGCGTCGTAGCGCACGTTGCCGGGCCAGCGCAGTGCGCGCAGCGTCAGGACGCTGGCGACGATGCCCAGCAGCCAGGCCAGGCCCGCCAGGCCGTCCAGGCCGAAGCTCTTCTCGACGCCCCAGGCGCCGAACACCAGCCACAGCGCCGGCAGCACGATCAGGCGCTTGGCGCGCATCGCCGTGTCGCGGGTCTGCTTGAGGCCGAAGTACAGGATCATCACCAGGATCGCCCAGACGAAGCCGGGGATGTGGGACAGGATCTGGATCGGGGTGGGGGTCATGGCGGGCTCCGTGAGGCTGTGCGTTGTCGATGGATCGACTGTCTTCGAGCCCGCCCGGGCCGGCCATGGGATTGCGACAGGGCGTCCGGTTCCGGCGCGAACGGTGGCCGGACGGCGTGAAGTGCAGCGGCCGTGGACGTACTGAAGCCTCTTGCTCCCTCTCCCGCTTGCGGGAGAGGGTGGGGGTGAGGGCCAGCGGCGGTGGCAGTACCGAAGCCGTGCCTCAGTAGAAGTACGGCGAGCGCTTCGCCCATTCCGACTTCGGGTACAGGCGGTGCAGGGTCTGGAACATGGCCTTGGACTGGGCACTGTTGTCCTTGTCCACGCAGCCGCCCTTGGTCGACTGGATGCCGACGTACAGCAGCCAGGGCAGGTCGGCCGGACGGTCCGGGCGCTTGCTCTCGGCCAGCACCCACTTCGCATAGGCGCCGGTCGCGCTGCCGACCGTGCGCAGCGCGGCGCGTTCCCGCCCCACGGCCTCCAGGGCCGGCCAGCCGGATCCGGCGCCGGGCACCGGGTCCGGCTCCAGCTCGGCCGCCGGGTCGACCCCGCCGCCCGACGTGTCCAGCCGGCACCACATGCCGGCCGCGGCATCCTGCGGGTCGGCGGCCGTGAGGTCGGCGGCGACGTCGGCCGATCCCGAACCGTCGCTCAAGGAGGCCGACAGCCGCGGCCGCGTCACCGACGCGCGCCACAGCGCGCCCCGGCGTTCCGCGTCCGTCGTCGCGCGGAGATAGGGGCCGGTCAAGGTCTCCCCGTCCGCGCGTGGCAGCAGCGTCGCCAAGGTCGAGGCCGCGCTCCGTGCGAGGTCCACGCGGCCCAGCAGGTCCGCGCGCCACCACAGCCCGAAGGCCACCTGCGCCCGCACCGACGGCGTCACGGCCGGCGACTCGGCGGCGGCCTTCCATTCGTCCAGCGTGAAGCGCCGCACCAGCACCTCCGCGCCGTCGAAGGCCAGGGCACGCCGCTTCGGCGGCGGGAAGTCGTAGGGATAAGGCACATCGCCGGCGTTGAAGCGCGACCAGGCCCCGTACTCGCGACTCAGCCACGGCAGCGCGTCGGCCGGCGTCGCCGCCAGCTTCAGGGCTTGCTCGGCGATCAGGTTGCGCGCCGTCGTCGACGGTCCGCCCGGCGCCGCCGTCAAGGCGGCCAGCTGGGATCGCGCCCGGTCGAACTCGCCGGCTTCACGCAACAGGCGGACCTGCTCCAGTCGCACCGTCATCCAGCCCGGATGCGACACCGGCACGCGATCGGCCGCCGCCTGGATCGCCTTCCAGGTCGCCGCCTCCTTCACCAGCCTGGCGCCGTCGGCGCAGGCCATCGCCGGAATCAGCCACAGCACGCTCTCGGGCTTCGCCTTCCAGCGCGCCGCCTGCGGGGGCACCGCCGGCGTCGGGGTCGCGGTGGAGGACGCACCGCAGGCCTTGTAGGTCCGGATCCAGTCCATCAACGGCAGCGCGTCCAGCTTGGCGACCCGCGCGCTCCGCACGTCCTCCCGGCCGCCGTCCAGCCAGTGATCGGCGATGCGCGCCCAGTCCGCCAGCGCCTGGGGCGACGGCGCCTTGTCTAGCGTCGCCAGTTCCCGGGTGAGCTGCGTGAAGCGCCGCTCCGGTTCGGTCAACGCGCGGACGAGGTTCAGGAGGTTCTCCGCCGCCTGTCGCTGGACGGTCCAGTCCGCATGCGCGGCGATCTTCGCGGCCATCGGCTGCAGCCGGTCGAGCAGCACCGGCGACAGCCGCTGCGGCGCGCCGTCGTCGTTGCCTTGCGCGGGCAGGGCCAGCGTGGCCTCGCGCACCAGCGTCCGCATCCGCGCGAGCGACGCCCAGGCCTGCCACGGATGGCTGTCGTCGGCGGCGATGGCGGCGAAGCCGCTCTCGGCCGCCGCCCAATCGCCGCTGTAGAAGGCGGACGCCGCGCGCTGGTACTGGCGCGCCTGACGCCAGGCGAGCGCCTCGTCCGCCGGCAGGTCCGTCAGCGCCGGCGGCGCGACGGGCGGTGTCTTCGGCGCCGGGAAGGTCTTGGCCGCGAGGTCGGGCGCGCACTGCGCGAAGACGAGGTCCTGGCCGTCGACCCAGGCGCGCAGGCGGGCGGGCGTCGCGTCCGGGCGCTGGCGCAGCCTCGCCAGCGTCTCGACCGCGAAGGCGTAGGCGCCATCCGGACAGTTCAGGAACTCGACGTAGGAGCGCGGGGCGGTCTCCTTCATCGAGCCCGGTCGCCAGCGCGGCAGCTCGGCGACGAGTTCCTTGCGCGCAGCCAGCCAGGCCGCTACCGGCGGATGCCGTTCGGGCTCCCAGGAGGACTGACCAGCCCCCGCGTCGCAGCAGGCCTTGTCCAGCCACTCGCCAGCAATCGGCACCAGCGGACGGTGCGCGTCGGCGCTCGCGATCGCACGCCAGGCCGTGTACAGCATCGGCCGCGAATACGTCGGCAGCACCACGCCCAGCTGGCCCTGCACGTAGCGGTCGAGCCGGATCTCGGTGCGGCTCTCCGCGACGAAGTCGTTGGCGTCGTCGAAGCCGCTGGCGCGGGCCGGCCCCGTGGCGGCCCCGCCGGCGAGCAGCAGCGCGATCGTCGTCAGGCGGATCCTGGCGCGGGTGGTCGTGGTCATCGAATCGTCTCCCTCTTCAGCGTGATGACGTTGCAGGCGTTGTCGTGTGGGCGGCCGTGGCGGTGCCCGTCGTGGCCCCTTGGTCGCGGCCGGGGAGGCCGTCGCATCGCCCCAGATGCGCGTTTCCCATTCGGGCGGCCAACGCGTCGTCTTGCCACGTGCCAGGTTGAACCAGTAGCGCTTCGGCCAGCGGCGCTGCCAGTCCGCCGGCGGCGTGTCCTGCGGTGAGAACCCCGCGGCCTCGTGGCGGCAGCGCGGGTGCAGCGTGTCCGCGCCCTCGGCGAGCTCCCGCTGCCAGCGGGCCGTGTCGCGACCCAGGCGGAAGAACATCGGCACGACCTCGTCGGCGGCGATCGGCGTGATCCAGGCGCTGCTGCGGCATTGCCAGGCCAGCAGCGTCACCGACAGCCGCGTCGACGCCGGCAGCGCCGCGCGCAGCTGGCGCACCAGCGCGTGATAGCTGTCGCGCTGCGAGGGCACGGCCTCGAAGTCGAGCTGCACCCAGCCGCTCGTCGAACGGGAGGCCGCGTCCAGCACACGCTGGACGATGGCGCGGGTCTGGCGCTCGGTGAGCGCGCGTCCCGGCGACGCGCTGGCGCCCGCGCCGTCGTACAGCTCCCCTGCCGGCACCGGCCGCCGGCCCTGGGGCAGCGGGTCCACATGCACGACCGGCGTCACCGGGCGCCCGCCCGGCGGGGGCAGGCCTTGCCGTCGCGGTTGCTCCTCGATGCCGTCGGGCGTCAACCGCATCTGCGTGACGGTGACTGCCCAGGCCGTGGCGCTGGCCGGCGGCGCGTGGTGGTCCCAGACCCAGGCGATGTCCGACGGCCCGGGGTCGGGTCTTGCGGCCGCGGCGGGCAGGACGGCGGGGGCGATCGTGGCCCGGGCCGGCTCGGCCGCCCAGGCGGCGCCCGGCGCCGCCAGCTCAGCGGCGGCGCTTAGTACCGCCGCCGCCCAGCAGGCTGCCCAGCACGCCACGGACGATCTCCCGACCCACCGACGATCCGATGCTGCGCAGCGCGGACTTGGCCGCCGTCTCCGCCAGCCCCTCGTGACGCCCGCCGCGCGGGCCGGTGCTGCCGAACAGCACGTCCTTCAGGCCGCCGAGCAGCCCGCCGCCGTCGTCCTGTGCGGGCGCCGGGGCGGGCGCGCCACCGCGGCCCGTGGTCGGCGCGCGGCGGAAGGCCTCGTCCGCCTCGTCGGCGATAGCCCCCGCACCGGCGCCACCGCGCGGCGATCCGGCCTGCGATGGCTGCGGCGCCGCGTCGGCGCTCGTGGACGCCCGGCCGGTCAGCTTTTCATAGGCCGACTCGCGGTCGATGTGTTTCTCATAGACCCCGGCGACCAGCGAGCCTTTGATCAGCGCCTGGCGCTGCTCCGGCGTGATCGGGCCGATCTGGCTCCCTGGCGGCAGCACGAAGACCCGCTCGGTGATGGTGGGCCGGCCCTTCTCGTCGAGCAGGCTGATCAGCGCCTCGCCGACACCCAGCTCGGTGATGGCCATCGCGATGTCCAGCCCCGGTTTCGGCCGCATCGTGTCCGCCGCCGCCTTGACGGCCTTCTGGTCCCGAGGCGTGAACGCCCGCAACGCATGTTGCACCCGGTTGCCGAGCTGCCCCAGCACCGTGTCCGGGATGTCCAGCGGGTTCTGCGTCACGAAGTAGACGCCCACGCCCTTGGAGCGGACCAGCCGCACCACCAGTTCGATCCGTTCCACCAGCGCCGCTGGCGCGTCCTTGAACAGCAGGTGCGCCTCGTCGAAGAAGAACACCAGCTTGGGCTTGTCCAGGTCGCCCACCTCGGGCAGCGCCTCGAACAGCTCCGACAGCATCCACAGCAGGAAGGTCGCGTACAGCCGCGGCGCGGCCATCAGCTTGTCCGCGGCCAGGATGTTGATGACACCGAGCCCATCCGACGTCTGCATGAAGTCGTGGATGTCGAGCATCGGCTCGCCGAAGAACTTGTCGCCGCCTTGCGCCTCGATCTGCAGCAGCCCGCGCTGGATCGCGCCGACGCTGGCCGCCGAGACGTTGCCGTACTGCGTCGTGAACTCGCTGGCGTTGTCGCCGACGTGCTGCAGCATCGCGCGCAGGTCCTTCAGGTCCAGCAGCGCCAGGCCGTGGTCGTCGGCGATCTTGAAGACCATCTGCAGCACGCCGCCCTGGGTCTCGTTGAGCGCCAGCATCCGCGACAGCAGCAGCGGCCCCATGTCGGAGACCGTCGCCCGCACCGGATGGCCCTGCTCGCCGAACACGTCCCAGAGCGTCGTCGGGCAGGCGATAGCCGCCGGCGGTTCGAAGCCGCGCTCCTTGAGCACCGCCAGCAGCTTGGTCGACGGCGCGCCGGCCTGCGAGATGCCGGTCAGGTCGCCCTTGACGTCCGCCATGAAGACCGGGACGCCCATCTGGCTGAAGGATTCCGCCAGTTTCTGCAGGCTGATGGTCTTCCCGGTGCCGGTCGCGCCGGTGATCAGGCCGTGGCGGTTGGCCAGCGCGGGCAACAGCTGGCACTCGATGTCGCCGTGGCGGGCCAGCAGGATCGGGTCGGCCATGCGGAAGTCTCCAGAGGCAAAAAAGCTAAAATCGCAGTCTAACGAAGCAACCACCGCGCCGCCCCGGAGAATTTCTTCCGGGCCGCGTCACAGGAGAACGAGGACATGGCAGGGCATTCCAAATGGGCGAACATCCAGCACCGCAAGGGTCGCCAGGACGAGAAGCGCGGCAAGGTCTGGACCCGTCTGACGCGTGAAATCATCGTCGCGGCCCGCGCCGGCGGTGCCGACATCAACATGAATCCCCGCCTGCGTCTGGCGATCGAGAAGGCCAAGGGCGCGAACATGCCGGCCGACAACATCAAGCGCAACGTCGACAAGGCCACCGGCAACCTCGACGGCGTGACCTACGAGGAAATCCGCTACGAGGGCTACGGCATCGGCGGCGCCGCGATCATCGTGGACTGCATGACCGACAACCGCGTCCGCACCGTCGCCGAAGTCCGCCACGCCTTCAGCAAGTACGGCGGCAACCTGGGCACCGAAGGCTCGGTCGCCTTCCAGTTCAAGCACTGCGGCCAGCTGATCTTCGCGCCGGGCACGTCCGAGGACAAGGTCATGGAGGTCGCGCTGGAAGCCGGCGCCGAGGACGTCCTGACCGACGACGACGGCGCCATTGAGGTGCTGACCTCGCCCGCCGACTACGAAGCCGTCAAGAACGCGCTCGAGGCGGCCGGCCTGAAGCCCGAAATCGCCGAAGTCACGATGCGCGCCGAGAACACCATCGATCTGGCCGGCGAAGATGCCGCCCGCATGCAGAAGCTGCTGGATGTGATCGAAGACCTGGACGACGTCCAGGACGTCTACAACAACGCGAGCCTGTCCGAATGAAGGTCCTGGTCCTTGGCAATGGTGGCCGTGAACACGCGCTGGCCTGGCGGCTGGCGCAGGGCGAGCGCGTCACCCAGGTCTTCGTGGCCCCCGGCAACGGCGGCACCGCGCGCGACCCGCTGCTGAAGAACGTGCCGATCACCGACGTGAAGGCGCTGGCCGACTTCGCGATCGAACAGAAGATCACGCTGACGGTCGTCGGCCCGGAGGCCTTCCTGGCCGCCGGTGTCGTCGACGAGTTCCGTGCCCGAGGCCTGCGCATCTTCGGACCGACCAAGGCCGCCGCGCAGCTGGAGAGCTCCAAGGCCTTCGCCAAGGAGTTCATGAAGCGCCACGGCATCCCGACCGCCGCCTACGAGACCTTCAGCGACGCGACCCAGGCGCATGCCTACGTCGACGCGCAGGGCGCCCCCATCGTCATCAAGGCCGACGGCCTGGCGGCGGGCAAGGGCGTGGTCGTGGCGATGACGCTGGCTGAGGCGCACGAGGCGATCGACTGGATCCTGGCGGACAACAAGCTGGGCGTGGTCCACAACGAAGGCGGCGCCCGCGTCGTCATCGAGCAGTTCCTCGAAGGCGAGGAAGCCAGCTTCATCGTGCTGTGCGACGGCAAGCACGTCCTGCCGCTGGCCACCAGCCAGGACCACAAGCGCCTGCTGGACGGCGACCAGGGGCCGAACACCGGCGGCATGGGGGCGTACTCGCCCGCGCCGGTGGTGACGCCCAACGTCCACGCCAAGGCGATGCACGAGATCATCATGCCGACGATCCAGGGCATGGCCCGCGACGGCGCCCCGTTCACCGGCTTCCTGTACGCCGGGCTGATGATCGACGCGCACGGCCAGCCGCGCACCGTCGAGTTCAACACCCGCATGGGCGATCCCGAGACGCAGCCGATCATGATGCGTCTGAAGAGCGACCTGTTCGAGGTGCTGATGCACGCGACCGACGGCACGCTCGACCAGGTCGAGCTGCAGTGGGACCGTCGCGCCGCGCTCGGCGTCGTGATGGCCGCCAGCGGTTATCCGCTGTCGCCGCGCAAGGGCGACGCGATCTCCGGCCTGCCCGAGGACGGCGAGGAGGCCATGGTCTTCCACGCCGGCACCACGATGCAGGACGACGGTCAGCTCGTGACCACCGGTGGCCGCGTGCTGTGCGTCACCGCGCTGGGCGAGGCCGTGCGCCACGCGCAGCAGCTGGCCTACCAGACGGCGCAATCGATCCAGTTCGACGGCAAGCAGTACCGCCAGGACATCGGTTACCGCGCCATCAAGCGCTGACCCGGGCGCCGAGCCGACCGCCGCCCCGACCGCTGACCTGACGTGGCCCCTTCCGCCCCCCGCCGATGGACCGGCGCGCTGACGCCGATGCCCGGCGGCAGCGCGCTCGCGCGCGCCGTGCTGGGCGCCTTCGGCTGGCGCATCGTCAACGACGGCCTGCCGGGGAAGCAGGGCGTCGTGATGGTCTATCCGCACACCTCGAACTGGGATTTCCCCATCGGCGTGCTGACGAAGTGGAGCCTCGGCTTCCAGCTGAAGTTCTGGGCCAAGGACAGCCTGTTCAAGCCGGCGATCGTGGGCCGCTGGATGCGGTCCATCGGCGGCGTGGCGGTGAACCGCCGCTCGGCCAACGGCATGGTCGCCGACACGGTCCAGCAGATGCGCGACGCCAAGGCGCGCGACGAGTCCTTCTGGCTGATCGTCGCGCCGGAGGGCACGCGCGGCTACGCCGACCACTGGAAGTCCGGCGCGTACCACGTGGCCGTGCAGGCCGGCGTGCCGGTCGGGCTGGCCTCGTTCGACTTCGCGACGAAGCGGGTGCTGTTCACCGACTTCGTCGAGGTCAGCGGCGATCCGGCGCGGGACTTCGCGCTGTTCGCCGAGGTGCTGCAGGGCCGCCAGGGCAAGTACCCCCAGAACGCCGGACCGATCCGGCTGAAATCCAAGGACGGAGATCCCCGATGAATACGCAGTTGGTCCGCGATTACCTGCTCGGTCTGCAGCAGCGGATCGTCACGACGCTCGAGCGTCTGGACGGTCAGGAATTCATCACCGACGCCTGGCAGCGCGAGCCCGGCGGCCGCCTCGAAGGCGACGGCCTGGTGCGCCTGATCGAGAACGGCGCCGTGTTCGAACGCGGCGGCGTCAACTTCTCGCATGTGCGGGGCCGGGTGTTGCCTCCCTCGGCGACGGCGCACCGGCCCGAGCTGGCCGGCGCGCCGTTCGAGGCGATGGGCGTGTCGCTGGTGCTGCATCCCCACAACCCGTTCGTGCCCACGGTCCACATGAACGTGCGCATGTTCGCGGCGCTGCCGCCCGATCGCGAGCCGGTCGTGTGGTTCGGCGGCGGCATGGACCTGACGCCGTACTACGGCTTCGAGCGCGACGCGCAGCACTTCCACCGCACCTGCCGCGCGGCGCTGGAGCCGCACGGCGAGGCGCTCTATCCGCGCTTCAAGCAGTGGTGCGACGAGTACTTCCACCTCAAGCACCGCAACGAGCCGCGCGGCGTCGGCGGCATCTTCTTCGACGATTTCGCCGAGGGCGGCGTCGAGAACGCGTTCGGCATGGTCCAATCCGTCGGCGACGCGTTCCTGCCCGCCTACGAGCCGATCGTCGATCGCCGGCACGGCCTGGCCTACGGCGAACGCGAACGCGACTTCCAGGAATACCGGCGCGGACGGTACGTCGAGTTCAACCTGGTCTTCGACCGCGGCACGCTGTTCGGGCTGCAGTCGGGCGGGCGTACCGAGTCCATCCTGATGTCGATGCCGCCGGTCGCGCGCTGGCGCTACGACTGGCAGCCGGAGGAGGGCTCGCCGGAAGCCAGGCTCTACAGCGACTTCCTCCGCCCCCGCGACTGGGCGGACGAGGTGCCGACGCACCTGTGGTTCTGAAGGCGCGCGTGAGCCGGAAGGATCAGCCGTGAGCGACAGCGCGTCCGTAAACCCGACGGGGTCGGGTCGTGTCCGTCAGGTCGGGTGGTTCGGCGGATCCTTCGATCCGGTGCACCGCGCGCATCTGGCGCTGGCGCACGCGGCCCTCGAGCAGCTGGCGCTGGACGAGGTGCGCTGGATCGTCGCCGGGCAGCCGTGGCAGAAGGCGGGCCGCCGGATGGCGGCCGCCGCGGACCGCGCCGAGATGGTGCGGTTGACGATCGCGGGGCAGGGCGGGGATCCCCGCTTCGTCCTCGACGATCGCGAGATGAAACGCGCCGGACCGAGCTACACGCTCGATTCGGTGCGCGAGTATCAGCAGGAGCGTCCCGACGACGCGCTCTGGCTGATCCTCGGGCAGGACCAGTTGGCCGGCTTCCCGAGCTGGAACGGCTGGGAGGAACTGGTCGAGCGCATGGGGCTGGCCGTCGCGGCCCGCGCGCAGGACAAGGTACAGGCGCCGGCGGCGCTGCTGGAACGGCCGCACCGGCTGGTCCGGCTGACGATGCCGGCGCTGGAATGGTCATCCACCGAGGCCCGCCGACTGGCGGCCGAGGGCGCTGACGTAGGGCCCGTGGTGGGCGAAGAGGTGGCGGGTTATATTTCCCGGCACCGTCTCTACAGTGAGAACTGAATGGACATCAAGAAACTGGAACGTGCCATCGTCGATGGTCTCGAGGACGTGAAGGGCCAGGACATCCTGGTCTTCGACACCGAGCGCCTGTCGCCCCTGTTCGAGCGCGTGATCATCGCCTCGGGCACGAGCAACCGGCAGACCAAGGCGCTGGCCTCCAGCGTGCGCGAGACGGTCAAGAAGCGCGGCATGCAGGTCATGCGCACCGAGGGCGAGGACAACGGCGAATGGATCATCGTCGACTGCGGCGCCGCCGTGGTCCACCTGATGCAGCCCGCCATCCGCCAGTACTACCACCTGGAAGAGATCTGGGGCGGCAAGCCGGTCAAGCTCAAGCTGGGCAACGGCGGCACCAAGCTGGTCAAGGCCTCCGAGCCGATGGACGACGAGGACGACGCGCCGAAGGCGAAGAAGTCTTCCGCCAAGAAGGCCGACAAGGCCGACAAGGCCGACAAGTCCTCGGACAAGAAGGCGGGCAAGGCTGAGAAGGCCGAGAAGGCTGACAAGGCCGGCAAGAAGTCGGCCAAGGTCAAGTCCGTCGACGGCGAGGTCATCGGTGCCGCGTCGAAGAAGGCCCCGACGCGCGCGACCGGCACGAAGTCCGCCGCCGCCAAGTCGGCGACGAAGGCCGCGCCGGCGAAGACCGCCGCGACCAAGTCCGCCAAGCCGGCGGGCAAGCCTGCCGCGAAGAAGACGAGCATCAAGACCACCGCGGCCACGGCCAAGCCTGCCGCCAAGACCGCCCGCAAGTCCGCCGCCACCCAGGCGCCGGTCGAGACGGTGAAGGTCGGCAGCAAGAAGCCGGCGACGAAGAAGGTGTCGCCCAAGGTCGCCGCCGCGAAGCCGGCCACCGCCGCGAGAAAGCCGGCTGCGAAGCCGGCTGCAAAGCCGGCCGCCAAGTCGGTGTCCAAGCCGGCCGCCAAGAAGACCACGGTGAAGACCGGCACGAAGTCCAAGGCCAAGGCCTGACCCCGTGCGGCTGGTGTTGTGCGCGGTCGGGCAGAAGATGCCGGCCTGGGCCGATGAGGCCTATGAGGATTTCGCCAAGCGCTTCCCGCCCGAGATGCGGCTGGAACTCAAGGCGGTGAAGGCGGAACCGCGCACCACCGGCAAGTCGACCGAGCAGCTGATGGCGGCCGAGGCCCTGCGCCTCGACGCCGCCTGCCCCAAGGGCGCCCGGCGCGTCATCCTCGACGAGCGCGGCGAGCGCGTCACCTCGAAGCAGCTCGCGCAGCGGCTCGAGTTCTGGCGCGGCGACGGGCGCGACGTCGCGATCTTCATCGGCGGCCCGGACGGCCTCGACGACAGCATCAAGTCGAGTGCCGACGAGAAGCTGCGCCTGTCCGACCTGACCCTGCCGCATGCCTTCGTCCGCGTGCTGCTGGCCGAAGGCCTGTACCGGGCCTGGTCCGTCATGGAAGGCCATCCGTATCACCGCGAATGAACTGACGATGTCCGCAGATTTCCTGTACCTCGCCTCGCAGAGCCCGCGCCGGCGGCAGTTGCTGGCGCAGATCGGCGTTCGTCATGAACTGCTGCTGCCCGGCGCCGACGAGGACGCCGAGGCGCTGGAGGCGGTGACCGATGGCGAGTCGCCGGACGACTACGTGCGCCGCGTCACCGCCGCCAAGCTCGATGCTGCGCTGCAGCGTCGCGCGCGCCGCGGCCTGCCGTCCGCGCCGGTGCTGTGCTCCGACACGACCGTGGCGCTGGGTGATCGCATCCTCGGCAAGCCCGATGACGCCGCGCATGCGTCGGCGATGCTGGCCAGCCTGTCCGGCCGCGAGCACCGCGTGCTGACGGCGGTGGCCGTCGGCCTGCCGGACGGCCGCGTGTTGAGCGCCCTCAACGTGTCGCAGGTGCGCTTCGCCGCCATCGGCGACGAGCGCCTGCGCGCCTACGTGGCTTCGGGCGAACCCATGGGCAAGGCCGGCGCTTACGCGATACAAAGTCAGGCCGCCGCCTGGATCGAACACATCGCCGGCAGTTATTCGGGCATCATGGGCCTGCCGTTGTTTGAAACGGCGGAGCTGTTGCGGGAGGCCGGTTTCCCCGTCTGACCACGGACGTGAAACCGGAGCGGCAGCGGACCCTGGACCGACGAAGCTTTCCGGAAGGCGACTCGAGCGTTGCCGCCAGCCCCGAGGCTGACGAGAACGCTGGAGTACAAGAACATGGAAGACATCCTGATCAACTGGACCCCGCAGGAGACGCGGGTGGCTGTGGTCGAGAACGGGTCCGTGCAGGAACTGCACATCGAACGGACGCTGGAACGGGGCCTGGTCGGCAACGTCTACCTCGGCAAGGTCGCGCGGGTGCTGCCGGGCATGCAGTCCGCGTTCATCGACATCGGGCTGGAGCGGGCGGCCTTCCTGCATGTCGCGGACCTGCACCTGAACGGCGTGAATCCCCGCGGCCATCACGGCCCGCATGGCGAAGCCGCGCAGGCCGTGCCGATCGAGCGCCAGGTCTACGAGGGCCAGGCCTTGACCGTGCAGGTCATCAAGGACCCCATCGGCACCAAGGGCGCGCGGCTGTCGACGCAGATCTCCATCGCCGGCCGGCTGCTGGTGCACCTGCCGCAGGACAACCACATCGGCATCTCGCAGAAGATCGGTTCGCCCGAGGCGCGCGACGCGCTGCGCGCGCGCATGCAGACGCTGGTGTCCGCCGGCGTCCACGACGGCAACACGGGCGGCTTCATCCTGCGCACCAATGCCGAAGAAGCCAGCGACGACGAGCTGGGCGCGGACATCGCTTATCTGCGCAAGACCTGGAACTCGATCCGCGACAAGTCGCTGACCCTGCCGCCCGGCAGCCTGCTGTTCCAGGACCTGAGCCTGGTCGAGCGCGTGCTGCGCGACCTGGCCAGCGACCGCACCAATTCGATCCGGATCGACGCCAAGCTCCAGTACGACGTGGTGCGCCAGTTCGGCGAGACCTACATGCCGACGGCGACCGCCAAGCTCGAGCTGTACCGCGGCGAGCGCCCGATCTTCGACCTGAACAACATCGACGCCGAGATCGCCCGCGCGCTGGCGCGGCGCGTGGACCTCAAGTCGGGCGGCTACCTGATCATCGACCAGACCGAGGCGATGACGACGATCGACGTCAACACCGGTGGTTTCGTCGGCGCGCGCAACTTCGACGACACGATCTTCAAGACCAACCTCGAGGCGGCCGGCGCCATCGCGCGCCAGCTGCGGCTGCGCAACCTGGGCGGGATCATCATCGTCGACTTCATCGACATGACCCGCGAGGAACACAAGACCGCGGTGCTGCAGGAGTTCCGCAAGCAGTTGAGCCGCGATCGCACCAAGGTGACGATCGGCGGTTTCACGCAGCTGGGACTGGTCGAACTGACGCGCAAGCGCACGCGGGAATCACTGGCCCGGATGCTCTGCGAGCCTTGCCCGACTTGCGAGGCGCGCGGTCAGGTCAAGACGGCACGCAGCATCTGCTACGAGATCCTCCGGGAGATCCTGCGCGAGTCGCGGCAGTTCAATCCGAAGGAGTTCCGCGTGGTGGCGGCGGCGAATGTCGTCGAGATGCTGCTCGACGAGGAGAACCAGCACCTGGCCGGCCTGTCGGACTTCATCGGCAAGCCGATCTCGCTGACCGCCGAGCCGACGAACCAGACCGAGCACTACGACATCGTCTTGATGTGAGCGAGGGCGCCGCTGCCCAGCTGGGCAGCGCAGGTCGATGCGAGCGGCCATGGCACCGTCGTCAGGCCCTCCTCGAAACCGTGGAGCGCGAGGGCCGTCGCCTGCCGTGCCGGCATCGCGGGCGCGTGGTCGTGGATCAGGCCCGCGGTGGCGCTGGCCGCGGCGACCGCGGCATCCCGGATCCCCATCGGCGAGTGCTCCAGATAGGCCAGCACCGGCAGGGTGAGGCGCTCGTGCACTTCGATGAACGCGAGACGCGACAGCGCCGCCGTCATGCAATGGGGATCGACGTCGTCCCGGTGGAGGACATGGCCCAGCTGGTGCAGGGTCGCCAGCAGCACCTCGCGCAGCCGGGCGCCGTGGATCTCGGCCTCCGCCGACGGGACGCGCATGCCTGGCGCGAGCGCGCCGGTGTCGATGCGGAAACTGCGGAACATCAGCAGGCCGGCCAGCCGCGCAGCGCCGAGGATCTGCGTCTGCGCATGGGCCAGGCCGCTGCCGGTGACCAGTTGGGCGCGGACCAGGCGATGGAAGTGGGCCGTTGCCGCGACCAGGTGCTTGAAGGAACTGCCAGTCATCGTGATGTCTCCCTGAGAATCCGGTGCGCCAGCGAAAGAATTGATTTTGGGAAGCGTGCTGGCGCGGCGCCATGACCAGAGTTCATCAACGACTCCAGCGACACCGGCTGATCGAGGTCGGCCTCTGACCTGTTCAAGGAAGACCTGTTCGAGAGGGTGGCGCGCCGCTTGCCGTGGGCCTTGCCCTTTGTAACGTCGCCGTGTTGCGACCCCTGTCCAGGCCTCGGGCACAATCAGGCCTCCATTCGTTCCGCAAGCCGATGAGCACCAAGACGATTGCCACCCCCTCCGCTCTTCTCCCTCCCGGCATCAGCGCCTTGACGCGCCGTGGACTGCTCGGCGGCCTGGCCGCGGGGCTGGCGATGCCGTCGCTCGCGCAGTTCCGGGTCGAGATCGCCGGTGTCGGCGCCACCCGGCTGCCGATCGCGATCAGCGATTTCAGCAACGAATCGGCCACCGGCCAGCCCCTGGCCGCGATCATCCGCGCCGACCTCGAGCGCAGCGGCCAGTTCAGCATCGTGCCCGGCCAGACCGGCATGAGCGAGACCTCCCAGCCCCAGTTCGTCGACTGGCGCGCGCGCGCCGCCGATGCGCTGGCGGCCGGCTCCGCGACCCGGCTGGCCGACGGCCGCTTCGACGTGCGCTACCGGCTCTGGGATGTGGTCAAGGGCGCGGACGTGGGCAGCGAGAGCATCCCCGTCGTCGCCGGCGACCTGCGCCTGGCGGCGCACAAGATCGCCGACACGATCTACCAGAAGCTCACCGGCGAGCGCGGGGTCTTCGCCACGCGGCTGGTCTACGTGAACAAGGCCGGTCCGCGGTATTCGCTGCGCGTCGCCGACGCGGACGGCGAGGGCGAGCAGACCGTGCTCAACAGCCCCGAGGCGATCATCTCGCCGGCCTGGTCGCCGGACGGCAACGAGGTCGCGTACGTCAGCTTCGAGTCGCGCAAGGCCGTGGTCTGGATCCAGGACCTGCGCACCGGCAAGCGCCGCAAGGTCGCGGACTTCCGCGGCACCAACAGCGCGCCGTCGTACTCGCCGAACGGCCAGCAGTTGGTCGTCACGCTGTCGCGCGAGGGCGGCTCGCAGCTCTACCTGATCAACAAGGACGGCTCCGGCGCCAAGCGCCTGACGCAGACCTCGGCGATCGACACCGAGGCGACCTTCTCGCCCGACGGCGCGCAGATCTACTTCGTCAGCGACCGCGGCGGCGCGCCGCAGATCTACCGCATGCCCGCCGGCGGCGGCAGCGCGGAGCGCGTCACCTTCAGCGGCAGCTACAACATCAGCCCGTCCATCAGTCCCGACGGCCGCACGATGGCCTACGTCACCCGCGTGGGCGGCGGCACCTTCAAGCTGTGCGTGATGGACCTCGGCAGCGGCCAGGTCCAGCAGATCACCGACACCAGCGAGGACGAGAGCCCCAGCTTCGCGCCCAACGGCAAGCTGATCGTCTACGCCACCCGCGCCGGTGGCCGCGACGTGCTGATGACGACGACGCTCGACGGCAAGGTCAAGGCCAAGCTGGCCACGCCGGGGGTCTCGGACATCCGGGAACCCGCGTGGGGACCGTTCGGCAACTGAGCGTCCCCGATGCCGGCCTCGTTTCCGTTCGATGAATCGAAGGATTTCGCAACGCCGGGCACATGGATTGCCTACGTTGGCGTCGCGCTTCGCCCGTCCCGTGCGAAGCGTGATCGCGACGACTCGACGAACCGCCCGTGCAGGCAGGCCTGCCCCACGGATGTGTTAGCCGATGATTCACAATTGTTGTTCCCCGCGGCTTCACCGGCGGCGCAGTTCACCGCCATGTCCAGACCGTAACTTCCCGCCCGCTTTGACCTCCTAGGAGCGTATGCCCATGAAAATCGAAAAACTGATGCTTGGCCTGGTGGCCGCGGCTGTCCTGTCCGCCTGCAGCTCGACCAAGCTGGATGAACCGGCCAAGGTCGAGACCAAGGAACCGGTCCCGACCCAACAGACCCAGGTGGCCGACCCGAACGCCAACGCGCAGCGCAAGGTCGAGACCGTCGACCTCGGCGCCCAGCTGGACGCCGCCGTGTCCAACCAGCGCGTCGTGTTCTTCGACTTCGACAGCTTCGTCGTCAAGGACGAGTACCGCAGCCTGATCGAGAACCACGCCAAGCGTCTGAACAACAAGAAGACGCTGCAGCTGAGCCTGGAAGGCCACGCCGACGAACGCGGCGGCCGCGAGTACAACCTGGCCCTGGGCCAGAAGCGCGCGGAAGCCGTCGCCAAGTCGCTGACGCTGCTGGGCGTGACGTCGACCCAGGTCGAGGCGGTGAGCTTCGGCAAGGAGCGTCCGACCGACACGGGCCACAACGAAGAGGCGTGGGCCAAGAACCGTCGCGTCGAACTGCGCGACAAGTGATCCGGTGACATGAGCATGCTGCGATTCCATCGTTCCTTCCCGTTCGCATCGATCCCGGCCGCCAAGGCCGCGCTGGTCGGCGCGCTGCTGGCCCTGAGCGCCGCCGGCCCGCGCGGGCGGCGCTGTTCGAGGACGACGAGGCCCGCAAGGCCATCCTCGACCTGCGGACCAAGATGGCGCAGAACGAGGACGCGCAGCGTGCCCGTGTCACGGAACTGCAGGGCCAGCTCGAGACCGCGCGACGCGGTCTGCTGGACCTGTCCGGACAGATCGAGGCGCTGAAATCGGAGCTGGCCAAGATGCGCGGCCAGAACGAACAGCTGGCCCGCGACCTGTCCGAGACCCAGCGCAAGGTGACCGACCAGTCGGCCACGCTCGACAACCGTCTGCGCCCGCTGGAGCCGCAGAAGGTGTCGCTGGACGGCAAGGAATTCCAGGCCGATCCGGAAGAGAAGCGCCAGTTCGATGCCGCGATGGGCCTGATCCGCCGCGGCGATTTCAACGAGGCGACCTCCGCCTTCACGTCCTTCCTGACGCGTTTCCCGGCGAGCGGTTTCTCCGACTCGGTGCGCTTCTGGCTGGGCAATGCGCAATACGGCAAGCGGGATTACAAGGGCGCGATCGCGACCTTCAAGGCGTTCGTCGCCGCGAACCCGGACCACCCGCGCGCGGCCGAGAGCCTGCTGGCGATCGCCAACTGCCAGATCGAGCTCAAGGACACCAAGAGCGCCCGCAAGACGCTGGAAGACCTGCAGAAGGCCTATCCCGGCAGCGAGGCCGCCAAGGCGGCCAAGGAACGCGCGGCGGGACTGCGCTGATCCTGGCGCCGATCTGACCTGTTGAGGACGCGCTCCGGCGCGCAACGATCTTGAGTCTGGAGACCGGGCACGGCCCCTCGATCTGGAAGCGGACGCGGAGCGCCGCTTCGGCGGCCTGCGCCGTCTTCACGGCGACCGGGATTACGCGCGGCTGCGCGCGGCGCGGTTCTGCGTCGTGGGGCTGGGCGGCGTCGGCTCCTGGATCGTCGAGGCGCTGGCGCGCATGGGTGTCGCGCGGCTGGTGCTGATCGACCTCGACCACGTCGCCGAATCCAACATCAACCGCCAGGTGCAGGCGCTCGGCAGCACGCTGGGCATGGCCAAGGCGGAGGCGCTCAAGCAGCGCATCGCGGACATCCATCCCGGCTGCGAGGTCGTCACCATCGAGGATTTCGTCGACGACAAGAACTGGCCCTCGCTGCTCGGCGACGTGCAGGTCGACGGCATCGTCGACGCCTGCGACCAGGTCCGGGCCAAGGCGCAGATCGCGGCGTGGGCGAGGGCGCTCAAGCTGCCCCAGATCTGCATCGGCGCGGCGGGCGGCAAGCACCGGCCGCAGGACGTCGAGATCCTCGACCTGTCCGAAACGACCCATGATCCGCTGCTGGCCAACCTGCGGCAGCGGCTGCGCAAGTTCCACGCCGCACCGCGCCTGGGCGCGATGGGAGTGACCTGCGTGTTCTCGCGCGAACCGGTGAAACGACCCGACGGCGTCGACGCCTGCGACCTCGATGGCAACCTGAACTGTCACGGCTACGGCTCGAGCGTCGCGGTCACCGCCGGCTTCGGCATGACGGCCGCCGCCGAACTGGTGACAAGGTATTTGAAGACGCTTGCGCGGGTACAAAAAACCGTCCTATAATGTGAGGCTCTGCTGAGGGGCAAACACCTCGAAGCGACGCAAAGAAGACCCGGGCAACCTGGACCTCTTTGTGATTGACTGCTTGAAGCAGGCTTCGGGTCGTTAGCTCAGTCGGTAGAGCAGCGGACTTTTAATCCGTTGGTCGCAGGTTCGAATCCTGCACGACCCACCATCGCTTCAGATGGCTGTCAGTGGAATGACTGGCAGTTGATTTCTCGGGGGCTCTTAGCTCAGTTGGTAGAGCAGCGGACTCTTAATCCGTTGGTCGAAGGTTCGAATCCTTCAGGGCCCACCACCGATCCTTGTCGGATCGTCAGAGCGGAACGGCGCAAGATGTTGCGTGCGATTCACGGACGGCGAAACGATGTCAGAGGGGATCTGGTGTGACGAGATCAAAATATCTGACATAATCTCGGCTTCGCAAGTTTCGACAGAAACTTGAAAGACGAAAAGATTTTCGGGCTCTTAGCTCAGTTGGTAGAGCAGCGGACTCTTAATCCGTTGGTCGAAGGTTCGAATCCTTCAGGGCCCACCAAATAAAAGGGGTTGCAGCAGTGCTGCAACCCCTTTTGTCATTGGCGCGACGAAACTCGGGATCCTCACCGGGCGGGTGCGCTCAAACGCCCGCAGATATCGGGTTTTGTCCGCTCGGCTAGACTGCCCGCCAGATTCCTCAGACTGCACCTGCCTTCCCCCACATGTCCCAGATCCAAGAAACCACGCTGCTGCAGGCCCTGCAACAGGTCGTCGACCCCAACACGGGTCGCGATTTCGTCTCCACGAAGCAACTCCGCCAGTTGAAGGTGCAGGGCGACGCGGTCAGCTTCGAGATCGAACTGGGCTACCCGGCGGCGAGCCAGGTCGACGCGCTGCGTGCCGCGCTGGTCGAGGCGGCGCGCTCGGTGCCGGGCGTGGGCAATGTCAGCGTCGGCGTGACCACGAAGATCACGGCCCATGCCGTGCAGCGCGGTGTGCAGTTGCTGCCTGGGGTGAAGAACATCATCGCGGTGGCGTCCGGCAAGGGCGGCGTCGGCAAGAGCACGACGGCGGCCAACCTGGCGCTGGCGCTGTCGGCCGAAGGCGCGACCGTCGGCCTGCTCGATGCCGACATCTACGGTCCCAGCCTGCCGCTGATGCTGGGCGTCAGCGGGCGTCCGGAGAGCACCGATGGCCAGACGATGGAGCCGCTGGAATCGCACGGCCTGCAGCTGATGTCGATCGGTTTCCTGGTCGAGGACGACCAGGCGATGGTCTGGCGCGGCCCGATGGCGACGCAGGCGCTGGAGCAGCTGCTGCGCCAGACGCGCTGGCGCGACCTGGACTACCTCGTCATCGACATGCCGCCGGGCACCGGCGACATCCAGCTGACCCTGTCGCAACGCGTGCCGGTGAGCGGCTCGGTGATCGTGACCACGCCGCAGGACATCGCGCTGATCGATGCGAAGAAGGGCCTGAAGATGTTCGAGAAGGTCGGCGTGCCGATCCTGGGCATCGTCGAGAACATGGCCATCCACATCTGCAGCCAGTGCGGTCATGCCGAGCACATCTTCGGCAGCGGCGGCGGCCAGCGGATGGCGGACCAGTACAGCCAGGAACTGCTCGGCTCGCTGCCGCTGGCCTTGTCGATCCGCGAGCAGGCCGACAGCGGCAAGCCAACGGTCGTGGCGGAGCCGGACGGTCCGCACGCGCAGGCCTACAAGCAGATCGCGCGCAAGATCGCCGTGAAGCTTGCTGGCCAGGCCAAGGACTACTCGTCGAAATTCCCGACGATCACCATCTCGAAAAACACCTGACCCCCACCGCACCCGTTGTCTACTTCGCCGCCGTGCTGCACTGCAACGCGAGCCGCGCGAGCGGGTGCCCTCATAGCGAACCCTGACCGAAGGGAAGACTGTGAGCGGCGAGGGGCACCCGCTCGCGCGGCGGGACGCTCCGATCGATGCATGCAACCCCCGAGACGACACGAGCCCCCCGCTGCACCGCACAAAAGATCCGCTCCGGAAAAGCCGTCGTCAAGCCCGGTGCGCGCTGCGGTTCTTCCTCTCGTGAGCGGGTGACTCCTCATTGGACAAAGCCGTGGCTTTGTGCCGAAATGCTCGAACGGGCCGCGTGACGGTCGTGCATTTCACCCAGGTCGCCTGAACGGCGAGCCCAGGAGGCACAGAGATGGACATGAACCGGAGGCACTTCTTCCGGGTGAGCGGGGCGGCCGTGATGGGCTCCAGCCTCGTGGCGCTGGGGTTCTCCCCGACTGCCGCACTGGCCGAGACACGCCAGTTCAAGCTTGCCCGGGCGACCGAGACCCGCAACACCTGCCCCTATTGCTCGGTGGGCTGCGGGATCATCATGTACTCGCTCGGGGACAAGGCGAAGAACGTCACCGCCGAGATCATCCACATCGAGGGCGATCCGGATCATCCGGTCAACCGCGGCACCTTGTGCCCGAAGGGCGCGGGCCTGCTGGACTTCGTCCACAGCCCCAACCGGCTGAAGTATCCGGAGATCCGCGAGGCCGGCGCCAAGGAGTGGAAGCGCGTCAGCTGGAACGAGGCGATGGACCGCTTCGTGAAGCTGCTCAAGGCCGACCGCGACGCCAACTTCATCGCGACCAATGCGGACGGCAAGCCCGTCAACCGCTGGCTCTCGACCGGCATGATCTGCGCTTCCGCGTCCTCGAACGAATCGGGCTACATCACCCACAAGGCGATGCGCTCGACGGGGATGCTCGCGTTCGACAACCAGGCCCGCGTTTGACACGGACCGACGGTGGCCAGTCTGGCCCCGACGTTCGGACGCGGCGCGATGACCAACCACTGGGTGGACATCAAGAACGCCGACCTCGTGCTGATCATGGGCGGGAATGCCGCCGAGGCGCATCCCTGCGGCTTCAAGTGGGTGATCGAGGCCAAGCACCACAACAAGGCGCGGCTGATCGTCGTCGACCCGCGCTTCACGCGCTCGGCCGCGATGAGCGACTACTACGCGCCGATCCGCGCGGGGTCCGACATCGCCTTCCTGGGCGGGGTGATCAACTACCTGCTGAGCAACAACAAGATCCAGACCGAGTACGTCCGGCACTACACGAACGCGCCTTTCATCATCAATGAGGGCTACAAGTTCGAGGACGGGATCTTCTCCGGCTACGACGAGGCCAAGCGGGCCTACAGCAACGCGTCGTGGGCCTACGAGATGGACGAGAAGGGCTTCGCCAAGGTCGACATGACGATGCAGCATCCGCGCTGCGTGCTCAACGTCATGAAGACCCACTTCTCGCGCTACACGCCGGAGAAGGTCAGCGAAATCACCGGCACGCCCAAGGACAAGTTCGTCGAGATCTGCCGGCAGATCGCTGAGACCTCGGTCCCCGGCAAGGTGATGACGATCCTGTACGCGCTGGGCTGGACGCAGCACAGCCAGGGCTCGCAGATCATCCGCACCGGCGCGCTGGTGCAGCTGCTGCTGGGCAACATCGGCCAGCCCGGCGGCGGCATGAACGCGCTGCGCGGCCACAGCAACATCCAGGGCCTGACCGACCTGGGCCTGCTGTCGACCTCGCTGACCGGCTACATGACGCTGCCCAAGGACTCGGAACAGGACCTCGAGACCTACTACAAGACCAAGGCGCTCAAGCCGCTGCGCCCCAACCAGATGAGCTTCTGGCAGAACTATCCGAAGTTCTTCGTCAGCCAGCAGAAGGCGTGGTGGGGCAAGGCCGCGACCAAGGAGAACGACTGGGCCTACCACTACCTGCCGAAGTGGGACAAGGGCTACGACGTGCTGCAGGCCTTCGACCTGATGCACCAGGGCAAGGTCAACGGCTACATCTGCCAGGGCTTCAACCCGGTCGGGTCGTTCCCCAACAAGAAGAAGGTGGTCGAGAGCCTGTCCAAGCTGAAGTTCCTCGCCATCATCGATCCGCTCAATACGGAGACCGCCGAGTTCTGGAAGAACTACGGCGAGCACAACGACGTGAAGACGGAGGAGATCCAGACGGTGGTGTTCCGCTTCCCGAGCACCTGCTTCGCGGAGGAGGACGGCTCGCTGACCAACTCCGGGCGCTGGCTGCAGTGGCACTGGAAGGGCGCCGAGCCCCCCGGCGAGGCCAGGGGCGACGCGGAGATCATCGCGGAGATCTTCCTGCGACTGCGGACGATGTACCAGAAGGACGGCGGCGCCTTCCCCGATCCCATCGTCAACCTGAACTGGCCGTACAAGATCCCGAACAGCCCCTCGGCCGAGGAGCTGGCGATGGAGTTCAACGGCAAGGCGCTGGCCGACGTGACCGATCCGAAGGACGCGACCAAGGTGCTGGCGAAGGCAGGCGAGCAGCTCTCGGGCTTTGCGCTGCTGCGCGATGACGGCAGCACCGCCAGCGGCTGCTGGATCTACGCCGGCGCGTGGACGCAGGCGGGCAACCAGATGGCGCGGCGCGACAACAGCGACCCGTGGGGCATCGGCCAGACGCTGAACTGGGCCTGGGCCTGGCCGGCGAACCGGCGCGTGCTCTACAACGCCGCGTCCTGCGATCCGAGCGGCAAGCCGTGGAATCCCAAGCGGCGCCTGATCAGCTACACCGACAAGTGGGGTGGCTCCGACGTGCCGGACATCCGGCCGGACGCCAACCCCAACGACGAGGACGCGGTGCGGCCCTTCATCATGACCGCCGAGGGCGTCGCACGGCTGTTCGCGCCCAGCGGCATGGTGGACGGTCCGCTGCCCGAGCATTACGAGCCCTTCGAGTCGCCGCTGACGGTCAACCCGATGCACCCGACCAACGCCAAGGCGATGAACAACCCGGCCGGCCGGGTGTTCAAGGCCGACCGCGAGGCCTTCGGCAAGCCGGACAAGTTCCCGTACGTGGCGACGAGCTACCGGCTCACCGAGCACTTCCACTACTGGACCAAGAACGTGCGCACCAGCGCCATCATCCAGCCGCAGCAGTTCGTGGAGATCGGCGAGGAACTCGCCAAGGACAAGGGGATCGCGAACGGCGACCAGGTGAAGGTCAGCTCCAACCGCGGCTTCATCAAGGCCGTGGCGGTGGTGACCAAGCGCGTGGCCTCGCTCGATGTCGGCGGCAAGCGGGTTCACACCGTGGGCCTGCCGAATCACTGGGGCTTCGTCGGCGTGGCCAAACCCGGTTATCTGGTGAACACGCTGACCCCCTTCGTGGGCGACGCCAACACCCAGACGCCGGAGTTCAAGAGCTTCACCGTCAACATCGAGAAAGCGTGAGGAAACGCCATGTCTTCATTGCAATCCCTCGACATCGCCAAGCGCTCCGCGACGACGCTGCCCAGCCCCGACGCGCGGCGCACGACGACGGAGGTCGCCAAGCTGATCGACGTCTCCTCGTGCATCGGCTGCAAGGCCTGCCAGGTCGCCTGCATGCAGTGGAACGACCTGCGCGACGACGTGGGCGAGACCCACGGCACCTACGACAACCCGCGCGACCTGACCCCGCAGTCGTGGACGGTGATGCGCTTCTCCGAAGTGGAGGTCGTCGAGAACAAGCTCGAGTGGCTGATCCGCAAGGACGGCTGCATGCATTGCGAGGATCCCGGCTGCCTGAAGGCCTGTCCCGCGCCCGGCGCGATCGTGAAGTACCAGAACGGCATCGTCGACTTCATCTCCGAGCACTGCGTGGGCTGCGGCAACTGCGTGACGGGCTGTCCGTTCGACGTGCCGCGCATCAGCAAGGCCGACAACAAGGCGTACAAGTGCAGCCTGTGCTCGGACCGCGTCGGCGTCGGCCTGGAGCCCGCCTGCGTGAAGGCCTGCCCGACGGGCGCGATCCGTTTCGGCTCGAAGGAGGACATGCATGAGTTCGCGTCCGAGCGCATTGTCGACCTGAAGGAGCGCGGTTATCAGAACGCCGGCGTCTACGACCCGCAGGGCGTCGGCGGCACGCACGTGATGTACGTGCTGCAGCATGCGGACCAGCCGGGGCTCTATCACGGGCTGCCCAAGGATCCGCAGATCAGCCCGTTCGTGTCGCTGTGGAAGGGCGCGGCCAAGCCGCTGGCCGTGGCTGCGATGGTCGGCGCGGCGGTGGCCGGCTTCTTCCACTACATGAAGGTCGGTCCGCAGAAGACGGAACACGACGAGCCCGATCCCGAGGAGGAACTGGCCTACGAGCGCGCCAAGCGGGGCGAGGGCCCTGACGGCCCTCCGGGCGACGAACCGAGGCGCTCTTCGTACACCCCGCCCAGCGGCGGCCTCTGACCCACCGGGAGACCCTCATGTTGCTGCAACGCTATCGCGACAGCCAGCGGCTCAACCACTGGCTCATCGTGCTGCTGTTCCTGTGCGCCGGGCTCTCGGGCCTGGCCTTCTTCCATCCGAGTCTCTACTTCCTCAGCAACCTCTTCGGCGGAGGCCCGTGGACGCGCGTGCTGCACCCCTACCTGGGGCTGGGCATGGTGGTCGCGTTCGCGTTCCTTGCAGCGCGGATGTGGCGATACAACCTCTGGATAGACGCCGATTCGCAGTGGATGCGCCAGAGCCCCACCATGATCACCGGCGCCGGCAAGGAAGGCGTCCAGCCCGCGGCCAAGTACAACGCCGGACAGAAGATCGTCTTCTGGATCATGGTGGTGACGCTGACCATCCTGCTCGTCACCGGCTTCATGTTCTGGCACGCCTGGTTCCCCGAGGGCGACATCCTGATGCGCCGCATCGCGGTGCTGCTGCATGCGGCCTCGGCGGCCATCCTGATCCTGACGATCATCATCCACGTTTACGCGGCCATCTGGGTCAAGGGCTCGTTCCGGGCGATGACCCGTGGTACGGTCACCGATACCTGGGCCGCACACCATCACCCGCTGTGGCACAAGGAAGTGAAGGAGCGGCCTCGCGCATGACGTCTTCCAGCCCCATCCGGGTCATGACCCCGGAAGAGATCGCGGTCAACGCCGGCGCGCGCGCCGCGCCGGTGAAGGTGCCGGAACCCGGCCTCTTCGCCGAGCGCGCCGTGCGCCTGAGGCAGCTGGCCGAGGGGCATGCGATGCGGGATTACCTGCTCTTCGTGGCCGAACTGGCGCAGGCGCAGCATGAGCGCTTCAAGCGGACCGACGCGATGCGTCTGCCTGACGAAGTGCTGATCAACGGCGCGATGGTGGGCGGGCTGCCGCCGCTGGATGTGGCGACCTTCCCGCGCGATGCGGTATGGCGCGAGGAACTCCGCGCGCTGTTGGGCGCGATGGGCAAGGCCGCCATTCCCGATCCGGCGAAGCAGCTGGTGACGCAGCTCGGCGAGGCGGACGACGCCTGGCTGGAACAGCAGGCGGGCGCGCTGCTCGCCGGCGGCGCGCCGGGCCTGGACCCGGCGGCGGCGCCGCTGATCGCCGCGGCGCTGCAGGTGTACTGGGCGCGGCTGGTGGTGCGGCTGCAGGCGCGCTATGACGAGAGCGACCAGGGCGAGCACGTCGCGCCTTTCGGCATGATCGACGATCCCACCGTCTGCCCGTGCTGCGGCTCGCGGCCGGTGGCCTCGATCACGCGCATCGCGGCGGAGCAGTCGGGGCAGCGTTTCCTGGCCTGCTCGCTGTGCGGTTCGCAGTGGCACTACGTGCGCATCAAGTGCACGCATTGCCAGGGCACCAAGGGCATCACCTTCCAGAGTCTGGTCGACGCCGACGGCAAGAAGTCCGAGGCCGTCGCCGCCGAATGCTGCGAGACCTGCGGGCATTACCTGAAGCAGGTCCACATGGAAAAGGACCTCCAGGTCGAGCCGCTGGCCGACGATCTGGCGAGCCTGACGCTGGACCTGCTCGTGGGCGAGCTGGGGCTGGTGCGGCAGGGCTTCAATCCGCTGCTGATCCTCGGCGAGGCGGACGCCTCTCCACCGGATCCCGGAGGACACTGAGCGTGAAGCCCGAGGCATCCATGGTTCATGGTCCGACGGCAGGCTCCCCGGTCAGAAGTTCCGATCCGGTCGCGGCCCCGAAGGACCTCCCCTCCGTCGATCGCCTGCTGCGCGATCCGGCGGTGACGCACCTGATGGCGCGGCACGGTCATGCCTTCGTCGCGGCGCAGGCTCGACGTCTGCTCGAGACCTCGCGCGAGCGCGCGTTGGCGGGCACGCTGACGACGGATGAACTCCATCACCTGCCGGCCGAGCTCGAACGCCATTGCGTCGAGCGTCTCGCGCCGCGCATGCGCCGCGTGATCAACCTCACCGGCACGGTGCTGCATACCAACCTGGGCCGCGCGCTGCTGGCCGACGAGGCGCTGCGCCATGTGCTGAGCTGCATGAGCTCGCCGAACAACCTGGAGTTCGACCTCGCGCGCGGGGAGCGCGGCGATCGCGACAGCCTCGTCGAATCGCTGCTGTGCGACATCACCGGCGCCGAGGCGGCGACGGTCGTCAACAACAACGCCGCCGCGGTGCTGCTGGGCATCGCCGCGCTGGCGGGCGGCAAGGAGGCGGTCGTGTCGCGCGGCGAGCTGGTCGAGATCGGCGGCGCGTTCCGCATGCCCGACGTGATGGCGGCGGCGGGGGCGCGGCTGGTGGAGGTCGGCACGACCAACCGCACGCACGCGCGCGACTACGAGTCGGCCATCGGCCCCGGCACCGCGCTGCTGCTGAAGGTCCACACCAGCAACTACGCGATCCAGGGCTTCACCTCGTCGGTGAGCGAGGCCGAACTCGCGCCGATCGCGAAGGCCGCGGGCGTGCCGCTGATGACGGACCTCGGCAGCGGCTCGCTGGTCGATCTGGCGCAATGGGGGCTGCCGGCCGAGCCGCTGCCGCAGGCGATGCTGGCCGACGGCTGCGACGTCGTGACCTTCAGCGGCGACAAGCTGCTCGGTGGGCCGCAGGCCGGTCTGATCGTCGGTCGCCGGGACCTGGTGCAGAAGATCCGCAAGTTCCCGATGAAGCGCGCGTTGCGGCTGTCCAAGCTGCCGATGGCCGCGCTGGAGGCGACACTGCGCCTGTACCTGCAGCCGGACCGCCTGACGCAGGACCTGCCCACCCTGCGGCTGCTGACGCGCCCGGTCGACCAGATCGAGGCGCAGGCGCAGCGGCTGCTGGCGCGTGTGGAGGCCGCCGTCGCGCCGCGTTTCGGCGCGCGCGTGAGCGCGATGCGCGGGCAGATCGGCTCGGGCTCGCTGCCGGTGGAAACGTTGCCGTCGGCGGGCCTCGTGCTGGCGCCGAGGCTGCCGGGCAGGCGCGGCATCGGACGCGCGCTCGACGAGCTGCTCACGGCGCTGCGGGCGTTGCCGCTGCCGGTCATCGCCCGCGTGCAGGCCGACGAACTCTGGATGGACCTGCGCTGCCTCGACGAGGCGCGGGAGGAGCCCGGCTTCATCGAGCAGCTCGCGCAGCTGAAGGAGTCGCTCGCGTGATCGTCGGAACCGCCGGCCACATCGACCATGGCAAGACGACGCTGGTGAAGGCGCTGACCGGCGTCGACACGGACCGGCTGCCCGAGGAGAAACGGCGCGGCATCAGCATCGCGCTCGGGTACGCGTTCCTGGATGCCGGCGACGCCTTGCGCATCGGGTTCGTCGACGTGCCGGGGCACGAGCGCCTCGTCCACACGATGCTGTCGGGAGCGACCGGCATCGACCATGCGCTGCTGCTGGTCGCCGCCGACGACGGCGTGATGCCGCAGACCCGCGAGCACCTGGCGCTGTTGTCGCTGCTCGGGATCCAGCGCGGCACGATCGCGCTGACCAAGTGCGATCGCGTCGACGCCGCGATACGCGTGCAGCGGCGCGAGGAGATCCGTGCGCTCGTGGCCGGCACGTCGCTGGCGCAGGCGCCGGTGTTCGAGGTGGCCGCGACGGCGGGCGAGAGCGTGCAGGCGTTGCGCGAGCACCTGATCGCCGAAGCCAAGGTATTGCCGCCGCGCGAGGGTGCGGGCCGAGGCTTCCGCCTGGCGGTGGATCGCGTGTTCAGCCTCGCTGGGGTCGGTACCGTCTGCACCGGCACCGCGCACGCCGGCGAGGTGGCGATCGGTGACGAACTCCTGCTGCTGCCGCCCCCGCCCGGGCAGTCGCCGCGACGCGCCCGCGTGCGCAGCCTGCATGCGCAGAACGAGCCGGCCGCACGCGCCTCGGCCGGACAACGCGTCGCCATCGGCCTGGCTGGCCTGGAGAAGGACGAGGTCGAGCGCGGTCAATGGCTGGCCGCGCCGGCGATCGCGCAGTGGACGGACCGCCTCGACGTGCGCTTGCGGCTGTGGCCCGAGGAAGCCCGCGCGCTACGAAGCGGCCTGCCGGTGCACGTGCATGTCGGCGCGGAAGCGGTCACCGGGTCGGTGGCGATGCTCGGACGCTTCGGTACGGCGCAGGTCGCTGGCCCTCACCCCTGCCCTCTCCCGCAAGCGGGAGAGGGCGTGAGCCCTGTGGCGGCGGCTGAGGCGCTGCAGCCGGGCGAGGAAGGTTTGGTCCAGCTCGTGCTGCATCGACCCATCGGCGCGTGGGCCGGCGACCGTGTCGTGCTGCGCGACGCGTCCGCGACGCGGGCGCTCGCCGGCGGTGTCGTGCTCGACCCGCAGGCGCCTGCGCGATACCGCCGCACGGCGCAGCGGCTCGCGGAACTCGTCGCGCTCACGGCCGCATCGCCCGCGCAACGGCTCGCCGGCTTGCTGGCGCAGGCGCCGATGGGCGTCGATCTCGCGCGGTTCGCCGCGGGGCAGGGCGTCGCCGGCGACGCCCGCGTGACGCTGCTGGCCGCGGCCGGCGCGTCGACGGTGGTCCTCGGTGCCGACGGCCCGGCCTGGGCGCTCGGCGCCGCGCAGACGGCACAGTGGGAAGGGGTCGCGCTCGCGCGGCTGATGCGTTATCACGAGGAGCAGCCCGAGGAGCTCGGCCCCGATCTCGCGCGCTGGCGGCGGCTGGCGGCGCCCCGGATGGCCGAGCCGCTGTGGCAGTCGCTCGTGCGGCGGATGTCCTCGGCCGGACAGGTGACGATCAGCGGCGCCGCGGCGCACCTGCCCGCGCATGGCATCCAGCTGTCGGCCCTCGACGAGCGTCTCGCGCAGAAGGTGATGCCGCGGCTGCGGTCGGCGGGCTTCGAAGGCGCCTGGGCGCGCGACCTGGCCAAGGACGCGCACGAGCCGGAGTCGCTGGTGCGCACGACGCTGGCGCGGCTGTCGCAGCGGGGCGAGCTGTTCCAGGTCGTCAAGGACCTGTACTACGCGCCCGCGGCCATCCAGGAACTGGCGCTCATCGCGCGGGCCTCGGCCGTCGGCGGCGATGTGACGGCCGCGGTGTTCCGCGACCGCAGCGGCCTTGGCCGCAAGCGCGCCATCCAGGTGCTGGAATTCTTCGACAAGGTCGGCGTGCTGCGGCGCGTCGGCGACGCGCACCGGCTGCGAACCGACAGCCGCCTGTTCATCGACGGTCATGAAGGCGGCGGCGCGACCCGCGTCGACGCCGTCGAGGCCGCATGAGCGCGCCACGATCCATGGAGAGACAACGATCCTGGTGGATCGGCCGGACTTCAAATCCGGTGGACGGCGCCACGCGCCGTCGGGTGGGTTCGACTCCCACGCCTCTCCGCCAGCAACATCGGCTTGCCGGCTGCGCGGCCCGATCTTGCGCCTGCGGTGCTCGCCGTACGGGAGTACGGCTGCGCGCCTCGGCGCAACCTCGGGCCGCTCGCTTCGGCAATCCGATGTCGCTGGTTCGTGCGGCCGCCCTCGGGGCGGCAATTTCTTTGACTTCGACCGTTTTGACTGGAGCCTTTGATGCCTAGCCTCTTCCGACAAGTCAGCCGTGCGCTGCAGGGAATCGTCGCCGCGTCGTTGATCGCCGCCGGCCTCGCGGCGCCCGCGCTGGCACAGCCGCAGCCGGTGCTGCGCGTGACCGCCATCCCCGACGAATCGCCGACCGAGCTCGCCCGCAAATTCGCGCCGCTCGGCCGCTACCTGGAGAAGGAACTCGGCGTGAAGGTCGAGTGGACGCCCGTCACCGACTACGCCGCCGCCGTCGAGGCGGTCGTGAACAAGAAGATCGACCTGGCCTGGTTCGGCGGCTTCACCTTCGTGCAGGCCAACGTGCGCTCGGGCGGCAAGATCGTCCCGCTCGTCCAGCGCGAGGAGGACGAGAAGTTCCGCTCCGTCTTCATCACCGACGCGAAGTCGGGCATCACGAAGCTGGAGGACCTGAAAGGCAGGACGCTCAGCTTCGGCTCCGCGTCGTCGACCTCGGGCCACCTGATGCCGCGTTCGTTCCTGCTGGCCGCGAAGATCAATCCCGACGCGGACCTCAAGCGCATCTCCTTCTCCGGCGCGCACGACGCCACCGTCGCGGCCGTCGCCTCGGGCAAGGTCGACGCGGGCGCGCTGAACATCTCCGTCTGGGAGAAGCTCGTCGCCGAGAAGAAGGTCGACACCTCGACGGTCAAGGTCTTCTTCACCACGCCGCCGTATTACGACTACAACTGGAGTGTCCATGCCGACATGCCGGCCGCGACGAAGGAGAAGCTCAAGGCCGCGTTCCTGAAGCTCCATCCGTCGACGCCGGAAGGCAAGGAGATCCTCGACCTGCAGCGCGCGACGAAGTTCGTGCCGACGCAGCCCGAGAACTACGCCGGCATCAAGGCCGCCGCGGAGAACGCGGGCCTGCTGAAGTGAGTTGAACGGAGGTCGCCATGCCCGGAACGCTGCGACACATCGGCCAGGCGATGCGCGGCGCCGTCGCCGCGGCGCTGATGGCGGCGGGGGCGGCCGGGCTCGCGCCCGCGCAGACGCCGGGTGGCCTGCGCGTGACCGCCGTGCCGGATGAGTCCCCCGCCGAACTCGCGCTCAAGTTCGCGCCGCTGGGCCGCTACCTGGAACGGGAACTGGACCTGCGGGTCGAGTGGACCCCCTCGCCCGATTACGCCGCCGCGGTCGACGCCATCGCGAGCGGGAAGGTGGACCTCGCCTGGCTCGGCGGCTTCACGTTCGTGCAGGCGAATGTGCGTTCCGGAGGCCGCATCGTCCCGCTGGTCCAGCGCGAGGACGACGGCAAGTTCCGCTCGGTCTTCATCGCCGCGGCCCGGTCCGGGATCACGAAGCTCGAGGACCTCCGCGGCAGGTCGCTCAGCTTCGGCTCCGCGCTGTCGACGTCGGGCCACCTGATGCCGCGCTCCTCCCTGATGGCCGCGAAGATCAATCCCGACACGGACCTCAAGCGCCTCCTGTTCTCCGGCGCGCACGACGCCACCGTCGCCGCGGTCGTCTCGGGCAAGGTGGATGCCGGCGCGCTGAACGCGTCCATCTGGCACAAGCTGGTGGCGGAGAAGAAGGTCGATCCCTCGGTGGTCACGGTCTTCTTCACCACGCCGGCCTACCACGACACCAACTGGAGCGTTCGCGACGACATGCCGGCCGCGACGCGCGAGGCGATCAAGGCGGCGTTCCTGCGGCTCGACGCCTCGACGCCGGAGGGCCGCCAGATCCTCGAGCTGCAGCGCGCGACGAAGTACGTGCCGACGCGGGTGGAGAACTACAACGGCATCAAGGCCGCCGCCGAGAATGCCGGCCTGCTGAAATGAACTGAGGCGATCGCGATGCGTCTGCTGGAACTGGAGGGCCTGCATCTGCGGGCCGGCGCGCGCACGCTGATCGAGCCGCTGTCGCTGCGCATCGAGGCCGGCGAGCAGGTCGCGCTGATCGGCGCGTCGGGTGCCGGCAAGACCTCGCTGCTGCACGCGATGGCGCTGGCGCTGGCGCCGGTCGCCGGGACGATGCGGCTGGCGGGCCAGGACGCCTGGGCCCTGTCGTCCGGCGATCGGCACGGGTTGCGCCGTGAGCTGATGCTGGCGCCGCAGCATCCGCCGCTGCCACCGCGCCAGCGCGTGGTCACCGCGGTGCTGGCCGGACAGCTGCCCGGCGCGTCGATGGCGCAGACCCTGCGCATGCTGTTCAGTCCGACCGAGGCGCAGGCCCGGCTCGCGTTCGACGCGCTGGACCGGATGGAACTCGGCGACCGGCTCTGGTCGCGCGTCGACCAGTTGTCGGGGGCGAGCGTCAGCGCGTCGCGGTCGCGCGCTTGCTGGTGTCGAAGGCGCGGCTCTGGCTGGCGGACGAGCCGCTCTCGGCGCTGGATCCGCAACGCGCGCAGCGCGTCCTGGAAGTGCTGCGGGACAGCGCCCGGGCGCAGGACCGGACGCTCGTGTGCAGCCTGCATCAGGTCGATCTGGCGTGCCGGCTGTTCCCGCGCGTCATCGCGCTGCGCGAAGGCCGCCTCGTGTACGACGGTCCGCCGCAGGCGCTCGGTACGCATCAGCTCGACGGGATCTACGCGGACCTGCTGAACGAGCCGCCGCCCGTGGCCGAGGACCCATTGCCGCCGGCGTCGCTGCCTCAGGCGATGTGTCGATGAACACCGCCGCCGCCGCCGACGTCTGGCGCCGCGATCCCGCCGCCACGCGACGTCTCGGTCTGACCGTCGGGCTGCTCGTGCTGTCGTGGCCGCTGCTGGTCTGGTGCGAGTTCCGACCTTGGGCACTGCTCGACGAACGCAGCCTGCGCGCGACGATGCGTTTCGGCGCGCAGTTCCTGACGCCGCGTGTGGACCTCGAATTTCTGACCATGCTGGCGGCCGATACCTGGCGCACCGTGGCGATGGCCACGGTGGGACTGGCGCTCGCGTGGGTGATCGCCGTGCCGCTGGCGCTGCTGGCGACGGCGCGGCTGTCGGTGTCCGCGGTGGTCGGTCGCATGGGGCCGGTGCCGGCGGCGCTGCGCTGGCTCGTGCGCCTGGTGCTGATCGTGCTGCGCTCGGTGCCGGAGCTGGTCTGGGCGCTGATGCTGGTCCGCGTGGTCGGCCTCGGGCCCGGCGCCGGGGTGTTGGCGATCGCGCTGTCCTATGGCGGCATGCTCGGCAAGGTCTACGCGGAGATCCTCGAGAGCGCCGACGCCGCGCCCACGCAGGCGCTGCTGCGCGGCGGCGCGGGGCGGCTGCAGGCGCTGCTCTTCGGCACGATCCCGGGTTGCGCCGACGAGCTGGTCAGCTACACCGTCTACCGCTGGGAATGCGCGATCCGGTCCTCGGTCGTGCTGGGCTTTGTCGGCGCCGGTGGCCTGGGGCAGCAGCTGGACAACGCGACCAAGATGTTCGCCGGCTCCGAGGTCGCGACCATCCTGCTGATCTTCATCGCGCTGGTGGCGATGGCGGACCGGGTCAGCGCCTGGCTGCGGCCGGCGCGCGAGGCCGGGCAGGGCGCCGAACGCCTGCGGCAGACCGGGCGCCCGGCCGCGCGATGGGGCGTGCGTGGATTGCTGCTGGGTCTGCTGGGGCTGCTGATCGCGAGCTTCGCGACGCTGCCGCTGCGGTGGGGCGAGCTGCTCGGTGCGGGCGCGCTCGCGCAGATGGGCCGTTTCATCGCGGAGTTCTTCCCGCCGCAACTGGCGCCCTCATTCCTCGCGCGCGTCGGCCAGGGGGCGCTGGAGACCTTGGCGATGTCGGCGCTGGGCAGCGGGCTGGCGGCGGCGGCCGGGCTGGCGATCGCGCTGGTGGCCAGCCGGCCGCCGGGGCCGCTGCGCTGGCTCTCCCGGCTGCTGCTGAACGCGCTGCGCAGCGTGCCGGAGCTGGTCTGGGCGGCGATCCTGCTGGTCGCCGCCGGTCTGGGACCGATGCCGGGCACCCTGGCGCTGGCGCTGCACACCACCGGCGTGCTCGGCCGCCTGATGGCCGAGGCGCTCGAGAACGCGCCGCCGCAGACCGCCCAGGCCTTGCGCTGGGCGGGGGCGTCCCGGTGGCAGGTCTTCGCGTTCGCGACGCTGCCGCAGGCCGCGCCGCAGCTGCTCAGCTACACGCTGTACCGGTGGGAGAACAACATCCGCGCCGCCACGGTGCTGGGTGTCGTCGGCGCCGGCGGGCTCGGCCAGATGCTGAGCCTGCACCTCAGCCTGTTCCAGATGCGCGAGACTTGCACCGTGCTGCTGGCGATGCTGGCGCTGGTGATGCTGGTCGACGCCTGTTCCTACGCGGCGCGCCGGCAGTTGAATCGATGAAGAGAGCCGCCATGAATGACGACGCCCTGAAGCTGCTGCTCGCGCGAGCGTCGGTCGGGCCGAAATACCTGATCGAGCCCGGACCCGACGATGAGCATCTGCGCCTGATGGTCGATGCCGCGTTGCACGCGCCTGATCACGCCGGGCTGGTGCCTTTCCGCTTCAAGGTCGTGCGGGGCGAGGCGAAACGCTCGATGGCGGCGCTCTTTGCCGAGGCCGCCCGCCGAGCGGGCAAGGATGCCGACGGCCTGTCGATGGACGAGGAGCGTGCGTTGCGTCCGCCGGTGACGGTGGCGGTCGTCGCGCGGCTGGACCTGGGCCATCCGCAGGTGCCGGCACACGAGCAGTGGGCCTGCGTGGGCGGGGCGCTGACCAACTTCCTGAACGCCGCGCAGGCGCTCGGTTTCGGCGGAAAGATGCTGAGCGGGGCGAAGGCGCGCGATCCGGGGCTGATCGCCGCGTTCTGCGAGCCGGGTGAGACGCTGCTCGGCTGGATCGCGATGGGCACGCCGGCGCCGTCGGACAGGCCGCCGAAGCGGCGAGCGGCGAAGGACGGCGCGGAACGCGCGCTGCAGTTCTGGGGCGGCTAGGGCCCTCAGCCCTCAGCCATAGATATAACTTTGCAGCTGGGCGATCGTGAGTTCATCGTCCGCGATGATGTTGTCCATCAGGTCTCTGATCGACAGCATGCCCACGACGGTCGATCCCTCGACCACCGGGAGGTGGCGGATCTTGCGCTGGCTCATCAGGCTCATGCACTCGCGGCACTCGGTGTTGGGTTTCACGACGAACACGTTGGCCGTCATGACCTCCCTGACCTGCGTATTGCGCGAATCGCGTCCCTGCAGCGCGATCTTGCGGGTGTAGTCGCGCTCCGAGAAGATGCCGAGCAGCCGCTCGCCCTCCATCACCAGCAGCGCGCCGACGTCATGTTGCGCGAGCAGATGCAGCGCATCGAACACCGTCGCTTCCGGCGTGATGCGCCAGACGCTCGGGCCGCGGTTCTTCAACAGATCGGACACCGGTTTCATGGGGCCTCCTGGCGAAATCCTGGCGAATTGCTGAGGGACATCGAGGGTCCAAGATAAGCGCCTTGGCGGCACACCGCAAGCCCCATCAAGACCCGACCCCCAAAGGGGCGAGGTCGTGACCTCGCGAGGGTCAGGCGGGGTGGGTCAGGTCGCGCAGATGGGTGGGGCCGGCGCGGCGCTCGATCTCGGCGAGCAGGTCGCGGCCCCAGCCCATCGCGAAGAGCGCTTCGCCGACGACGAACATCGGGCCCACGAGCAGCCCGATCAGGTCGTCGACGAAGGCGGGCTTGCGGCCCTCGTAGTAGTGACCGACGAACTGGATGATCCAGCCGACGACGAAGCTGCCCAGGCCCCAGGCGAGCCAGCCGCCGGCCGAGCCCGCGGCCAGCGGATGCGCCAGCGCCATCAGCACCGCGTTGACGATCGCGGTGGACAGGCCCAGCACGAAGTTGCCGCGTGTCAGGTACCAGATCGTCGCGGCGCCCCACACCACCCAGGCGGCGGAGACGGTCCAGTCGGCGACGTGGAATTGCGCCCGTGCGAGCAGCACGCCGATCGCGAAGACGATCAGCGGAATGCCGACGAAATGCGTGGCGATGTTGCGGCGGTCGCGGTGGTAGGCGGCGTACTGCGCCATCAGGTCGGTGGCTTGGCGTGCCATGGCAGTCTCCGTGCGAGGTGTCGTCGTGATGTCGCAATGCTAGTGCGACCAGCTTGTTTGTGCCGTTCAGAATGCGGGTCTGACCACTCTTGGTTTACCCCTATGCAAGTGTTGACGCGGGCAAGCGAGGTGCCTCCGGGTCTGCGGACCCGGCGGCGAGGCGCGGCTGGTGCCGCCCTCGTGGCGGCGGCGCTGAGCGTCGCGGGATGCGGCAGTGCACCAAACGCGGTGACGACCGATGCGCGGCCGGCCGCTGCGGGATCGGCGGCGTCCGCCGGAGCTTCCGTGGCGTCCGGCGCGGGCCCCGACGCGCTTCCATCGTCCTGTCCGGCCTGGCTCGCGGCGCAGCAGCGCGGCGAAGGTCGGCTCTACCGCGTCGACGCCGCGGACTCGCAGGTGCGCATCCATGTGTTCCGCGCGGGACGGCTCGCCAAGGTCGGGCACAACCACGTGCTCGGCGTCGAGCGGCTGGCCGGGCAGGTCTTCCTGCCCGCGGACGGCATCGCCGGCGCCAGCGTGGAACTGGCCTTCCGGCTCGACGACGTCGGGATCGACAAGCCCGAGTGGCGCGCCGGACTCGGCGCCGAATTCGCCAGCGTGCCCACCGCGTCCGATGTCGCCGGTACCCGGACCAACATGCTTCGCGCGATTGACGGCGAGCGCTTTCCCTCGATCTCCCTGCGCAGCACGGCGGTGGCGGGCGCGTTCCCCGTCCTCGCGGTCAAGCTCGCGGTGCGGTGGCATGGCCAGGTCCGCGAGATCGATGTGCCCGTGCGCATCGCCCGGCCCTCCGGGGAGGCGCCGTTGCGCGCCCAGGGCGCGCTCGTCCTGCGTCAGAGCGAGTTCGGCATCACGCCGTTCTCCGTGCTCGGCGGGCTGCTTGCCATCCAGGATGAACTGACGGTCGACGTCGACGTGGCGGCGCGGGCGGCGAAGGCCTGCGATTGACGTCGACTGCGGGAGGCCTCGCGTGGGCACTCCACGAGGCATGGGGCGCCCCTCCAGGGACCCCAAGCCTCATTCCGGCCCCACCGCCGCTCGCTGTCGGAGGGCCTGTGCCTGTTCCGGCGCCACTGTCGCTCGTGGCCGGCGGCCTGGGGCGTGCTCGGTCAGGGGCGGAGGTCCAGGCTCATCAGGTCCTTGGCGTAGTAACGGCCATCGGAGAGGCGGATGGCGCGGGGCAGGTGGCCGTAGCGGGTGAAACCGGCCTGGCGGTAGACCGCGATCGCAGCCTGGTTGCCGGCGGTGACGCTCAGCGTGACCGACTCCAGGCGCGGCTCGCGACGCAACAGCGCCAGCGCCTGCCGCAGCAGGCGCTTGCCGATGCCGCGTCCGCGGTAGTCGTCGTCGACCATCATCCCGATCAGGTGCGCGATGTGCAGCACCTTCTTCCGGTTCTCGTGCTCGCAGGTCAAGGCGCCCACGAGGCGCTCGTCATGCCACGCGCCGAGCGTGAACAGCGACTTGCCGCCCGCCTGCGGATGCAGGCGCACCCGGTAGCTCAGGGCGTCGCGGGCGCGTTCGGTCTCCGCGTCGGAGGTGAACGCCTGCTCGTGCCGGCTCAGCATCGCGTCGCGCAACGCCTTGTAGGCAGGCAGATCGCCCTCGTTCAGCAGGCGCAGCGCGATCGGCGCCCCGGTGCCGTGATCCGCGTCATCGGAGTCCTTCAAGTCGTTCAAGTCGCTCAAGCTCGCTCCTGTCGTTGATGTTGGCGAAGGCGTGCCCATCGATCGGGCGATCGAATGCCACCCGTGCCAGTGGCAGGCTGGACAGCCAGCCTTCGACGCGCCGTTCGCCCGCGCGCAAGGCGGCGGCCAGCGAGGCGCGATGCGCCGCATGGACCAGGCTCGCCAGCGGCTGGCTTCGCAAGGGCTCGCCCGGTGCCTCGCGGCCCAGCGCCATGGCCGCCGTCTGGCCGGCGCCAAGACCGGCGATCAGGCGGGCGAGGAGGTCCTCGGGCAAGCACGGGCTGTCGCCGCTGACGACGAGCAGCCAGTCGTCAGCGGGGGCGGCCAGCGCCTCGAGTCCGGTCAGGATGCCGGCGAGCGGCCCGGGGAAGTCCGGGAGCGTGTCTTCGAGCACCGGATGGCCGAGGCGGCGATAGTCGTCGAGGTGGCGGTTGGCGCTGATGAGCACGCGACCGTCCGTCTGCGGGGCGATGCGGTCCAGCACGTGCTCGACGAGAGGGCGGCCCCGGAAGGTCTGCAGCGGCTTGTCGACGCCGCCCATGCGCGTGGCGCGACCGCCGCAGAGGAGCAGCGCGGTGACGCGCATCAGCCGCCGATGTAGTGCATCTCGACGCGGCGCGCCGGGCCGGAGTCCATCGCGGCCGGCAGGCTGGCGCGGAGTTCCGAGTAGCGGTCGTTGCGCCGCGTCCAGAGCGCGCCGAGCGCGGCGGCGATCTCGTCGTCGGTCCGGGCCTCGTGGACGGCGTCGCCGCGCAGCAGCGCGCGCAGGTCGTGGCCGTCGCCGGCGAAGAGGCAGGTGTAGAGCCGCCCTTCGGTCGAGAGCCGCGCCCGGTTGCAATCGCCGCAGAAGGCCTGCGTGACGCTGGAGATCAGGCCGATCTCACCGCTGCCGTCGGCGTAGCCCCAGCGCGTGGCGGTCTCGCCGTCGGACGAGGGCGCGAGCGGGACCAGGTCGGCGTCCTCGCGCAACCGCGCGAGAACCTCGGCGGACGGCAGGACTTCATCCATGCGCCAGCCGTTGCTCATGCCGACGTCCATGTACTCGATGAAGCGCAGGACCACGCCGGTGCCGCGGAAGTGGCGCGCCATCGGCACGATCTGGTCGTCGTTGGTGCCGCGCTTGACGACCATGTTGACCTTGATCGGGGCCAGCCCGACCGCCTGCGCGACCTCGATGCCGTGCAGCACCTCGGCGACGGGGAAGTCGACGTCGTTCATGCGCCGGAAGATGTCGTCGTCGAGCGCGTCCAGGCTGACGGTGACGCGTTTCAGGCCGGCGTCCTTGAGCGCCTGCGCCTTGCGGGCGAGCAGCGAGCCGTTGGTCGTGAGCGTGAGGTCGAGCGGCAAGCCATCGGGTGTGCGCAACGCGGCCAGTTGGGCGATCAACGCCTCGAGGTGGCGGCGCAGCAGCGGCTCGCCGCCGGTCAGTCGCAGCTTCTGCACGCCGAGCTGGGCGAAGACGCGCGCAAGACGGGCGATTTCCTCGAAGGAGAGCAGGTCGCGGTGGGGAAGGAAGGCGTAGTCCTTGTCGAACACGTCCTTCGGCATGCAGTAGCTGCAGCGGAAGTTGCAGCGGTCGGTGACGGAGATCCGCAGGTCGCGCAGCGGCCGGCCGCGCGCATCCAGCCACGGGCCGGTGCGCGGCGGGGGCAGCGGATGCGGCACGGGAGGCGTCCGCCCGATCTGGCGCAGATCGAGCAGCGGAATCACACCATCGGTCATGGAACGGATTGTGCCGCCGCCGGACCGCCCGTGCCCGCGCAGGCCCTTCGGGAAGCCGCTGTGCGCCTCGTCCGGGGGCGATGCCGTGCACTACGCCCTCGTCCTGGCGCCCTCGTCACCCTGTAGGACCTGCCACTTGCACCGCGGGCCGGGCGGCGTTCGAATCGCGGCATGAGCTTGACCCCCACGACCGTGGTCCATGCGGACCTGGCCAGCTTCGTCTCCTTCGGCGAAGCCCTCACCGACATGATCCGCGTCGGCCATGATCACTGGCGCAGCCGCAGCGGCGGCTCGCCCTGGAACGTCGCCATCGCGATGTCGCGCCTGGGGCAGCTCAGCGCCTTCGCCGGCGGCATCAGCAAGGACGCGTTCGGCCAGGCCATCTGGCAGGCCAGCGCCGATGCCAGCCTCGATCTGCGCTTCATCCAGCAGTTCGCCAAGTCGCCGCTGGTGGCCTACGTCCATCAGGCCGATCCGCCCGAATACGCCTTCGTCGGCGACGACAGCGCCGACCTGCACTTCCGCCCCCATGCCTTGCCCGCCGGCTGGCGCCGGGCGCTGCGCTGGGCGCATTTCGGCTCGATCAGCCTGACCCGCGAGCCGCTGGCGGCCCGGTTGATCGCCTTGGCGGAGTCGCTCAAGGACGAGGGCGTGCGCATCAGCTACGACCCGAACTACCGGATGTCGATGGACTCCCGCTACGACCGCACGCTCGAACGCATGTGCCGGCTCGCGGATGTCATCAAGGTCTCGGACGAGGACCTGCGCGGCCTGTTCCGCAGCCGGGACCACCATCTGGGGCTGGCGCAGATCGCCGCGTGGAATCCACGCGCCATCGTCATGCTGACCTTGGGTGAGCGCGGCGCGCAGCTGTTCCATCCGAAGGCCGACCTCAGCGCCGCGCCGCCGCCGCTGGACCAGGTCGCCGACACCCTCGGTGCCGGCGATGCCGCCATGGCCGGGTTGCTCTACAGCCTGATGAACGGCGGCACCCAGGATCCCGAGGACCACCTGCGCTGGGCGGTCGCCGCCGGTGCGGCGGCCTGTGGGGGCGCCGGCGTCCATGATCTGACGGCCGGCCTGGTGAGCGGTCTGATCGACCGCGTGCAGGTCCAGCGCGCAGAGGTCGCGTGAGCGTCAGGTCTCGTGCAGCGCCAGCTTGAATGCCTGCGTGAGCGCGTCCAGCGCGGCGCGGCGCTGCAGTTGCCGGTACATGACGATTTCGCCGTCCCGTCCGGCACCGTCGGCCTGGCGTGCGGCGTCGACCAGTCCTCGATGGAGGCGCGACTGTGCCTGGACCCAGGGGCCGCGCACGGACTTCAGCTGTGATCTCAACCGTTTCAGTTCGTCGGCGGGTGACTGGGCGAGGCAGAGTCGCAGATACGCTTCCAAGGTCTGTCGCACGAAGTCCCGTTCGTCGGCGGAATCGCGCCGCAGATCATGGGCGGTCCGGAAGTCCTCGCGCATCTTGATGATCAAGGGCATCAGCGACCTGTTGAGTTCGAGGATCGGATCGGCCCCGTTCCGTCGCAGGAATCGCGTCCACAACGAACGCAGGTCCAGCGGCTGTCCGCAGGCCCAGATGAGCTTTCGCAAGGCCGTCGAGAGGGTGTGCCCTTCCGGTTGACCGCTGCCCCACAGCAGATCCTTCTTGCGCTGCGCCGCGAGCGGACTTGCGGGTGGCGCGGCAGCGCCTGTCCCGGAATGGGCACGCACGGGGCGGACCGGCTCCGGCACGCCGTCGCAGGGGTACTCCATGGGGGCCGTGGGCAGATCCTCCAGGGCGCCGACGGGGCCGCCCTGGGGAGACGAGGCGATGTAGACCGCGTCGCCCCGGTCGAGCCGGGCGACGAGCCTCGCCCGGCTGATGCTGCCCGCCAAGGCCTTCCTGGCGCGCACGATCGAGTCGACCAGCGGGATGTTCCCCGTGCCGGCGGGCGGCTTGGCATGTGACCGGGACTTGCCTGGCGCCGGGGCGGCGGTGGCGATCCAGGCCTTGCTGGAACGGGGCGCGGAAAGGGAGGGAAGCACGGCAGAACTCCATCGGATGGGAAGTTCCCCATGCTCCGGATTCGTCCGCCTGGTGACCATCGCAGCAACCGATGGATCGGGCTGCAGAATTTAACTAGAAGATGCAGGTCAATTGCTTCGACTGGTCATTTGTCTGTCGCGCGCCTGTCGGCCACCAGCGTCTTCGGGCCGCCGACCCGCAGACGAGGCCGATCTGCTTCCTCTTCGGGCAGTGGCATCACCTCGACCAGACTCGCATGGCAACGCCGCGCCAGGTCTTGATAGGTCTCGGTACCCACGCGCTTCCAGCGGATCTCGTCATCGGTGAGCGGACGCACGACCTTGGCGGGCAGTCCCGCGATGAGCGAGCGCTCCGGCAGCTTCAGCCCCGCCCGCACGAAGGCGCAGGCCGCGACGATGCTGTACGCGCCGACCTCCGCCTCGTCCATCACCACCGCGTTCATGCCGACCAGTGCGTCGTGCCGCACCACGCAGCCATGCAGCACCGCGCCATGGCCGACGTGGCCGTTGGTCTCGACGATGGTGTCGGAATCCGGGAAGCCGTGGATCACGCAGTTGTCCTGCACGTTGGACCCGTCCATCAGCCGGATGCGCCCGAAGTCCCCCGCAGCGAGGCGCAAGGCCCCACATAACAGTCAGGACCCACGATCACGTCCCCGATCAGCACCGCCGTCGGGTGGACATAGGCGCTCGGATGGACGACGGGCGACAGCCCGTCGATGGCGTAGCAGGGCATGGAACAGCTCCTTTCTAGGTGGTAACCCCAGGTTTCCGACCTTGTCTTGCGATGCGATGCCTCGTAGTATCTACCGACCGGTCGGTAAATAGAAGCCGATCCACAAAAGCTGAAAAAGCTGAATCCATCGACGGCCGAGGAGACAAGCCGAATGAGCACCGCCACCACGACCCCATCCACCGCTGCCGAAGACAGTCCGCTGCTGATCAGCACCGAAGGCGCCGTCCGCGTCCTCACGCTGAACCGGCCGCAGGCGCTGAACGCGTTCACGACCGGCCTGCTCGGCCAGTTGCGCGTCGCGCTCGACGAGGCGGCGCACGACGAGGCCGTGCGGGCGGTGCTCATCACCGGTTCCGGGCGCGCGTTCTGCGCGGGCCAGGACCTGTCGGATCCGCACATCAAGCCGGAGTTCGATGAACATGCCGATCCGGCCAGCACGGCCAACGCCCACAAGAAGCCCAAGGCCAAGGACATCGGCAACCTGCTCGATCACTACTACATCCCGCTGGCGCTGCGCCTGCGCAGCATGCCGGTGCCCACCGTCTGCGCGGTCAACGGCGTGGCCGCGGGCGCGGGCGCGAACTTCGCGCTGGGCTGCGACCTCGTGCTGGCGGGCCAGTCGGCGTCGTTCATCCAGGCGTTCTCCAAGATCGGGCTGGTGCCCGACTGCGGCGGGACCTGGCTGCTGACGCGCCTCGTGGGCCGTGCCCGCGCGATGCAGCTGACGCTGCTTGGCGACAAGCTGCCCGCTGCCGACGCGCAGTCCTGGGGACTGATCGCTCGCTGCGTCGCCGATGCCGAGCTGCAGAGCGAGGCGATGGCCACCGCGCAGAAGCTCGCGAAGATGCCGACCCGGGCGCTCGTGCAGACGCGCGAGGCGCTCGATGCCTCGATGGACCTGGAGTTCGAGGACGCCCTCAAGCTCGAGGCCCGGCTGCAGAGCCAGCTCGGCTACGCGCACGACTACCTGGAAGGCGCCGCCGCCTTCCTGACCAAGCGCCAACCGACCTTCAAGGACCGCTGATGAGCGAGCCCCTGGATCCCCGTGTGGACGCGCAGCGCGTGGCCGAAGCGGTCCGCGACACCATGTTCGCCAACGACCGCGCGTCCAAGGGCCTGGGCATGCGCATCGAGGCCATCGGCCCCGGCACCGCGACGCTGTCGATGGCGGTGCGCGAGGACATGCTCAACGGCTTCGACATTTGCCACGGCGGCTTCGTCACGACGCTGGCCGATTCGTGCTTCGCCTTCGCCTGCAACTCGCACAACGAGGTGACGGTGGCCTCGGGCTTCGCGATCGACATCGTCGCGCCGTCCCGGCTGGGCGACGTGCTGACGGCGACCGCCGTCGAGACCTCGCTGGCCGGCCGCACCGGCGTCTACGACATCCGCATCACCAATCAACGCGACGAATTGATCGCGGTCTTCCGGGGCCGGTCCTACCGCATCAAGGGCAAGCCCGTGGTGCCGGAACTGGCGGCGGCGCGCTGAGCGCGACGGCGCCCGCTCCCCGGAACGAGAAGACAGGTCAGGAGACAGACCCCATGACGGTGAAGACCTTCCAGCCCGAGCACCTCGAGCCCATCGAGCGCGCCAGCCAGGATGAGCTGCGCGCGCTGCAGCTGCAGCGCCTGAAGTGGTCGCTCAAGCATGCCTACGAGAACGTGCCGCACTACAAGGCCGCGTTCGATGCGAAGGGCGTCCATCCGGACGATCTGAAGGATCTGGGCGACCTGCGCCTGTTCCCGTTCACGACCAAGAAGGACCTGCGCGACAACTACCCGTTCGGCCTCTTCGCCGTGCCGCGCGAGCAGGTGGTGCGGGTGCACGCGTCGTCGGGCACGACCGGCAAGCCGACCGTGGTCGGCTACACGCAGAAGGACATCGACACCTGGGCCGACCTGGTCGCGCGCTCGCTGCGCGCCGCTGGCACGCGCAAGGGCGACATCGTCCACATCGCCTACGGCTATGGCCTGTTCACCGGCGGCCTGGGCGCGCATTACGGTGCCGAGCGGCTGGGCTGCACCGTCATCCCGATGTCGGGCGGACAGACCGAGAAGCAGGTCCAGCTGATCCAGGACTTCAAGCCCGACGTCATCATGGTCACGCCGAGCTACATGCAGGTGATCGTCGAGGAGTTCGTGCGCCAGGGCCTGGACCCGCGCTCGTCCTCGCTGAAGACCGGCGTCTTCGGCGCCGAGCCCTGGACCGAGGCGATGCGCCGCGAGATCGAGCAGAAGGCCGGCATCGACGCGGTCGACATCTACGGCCTGTCCGAGGTGATGGGGCCGGGCGTCGCCAGCGAGTGCATCGAGACCAAGGACGGCCCGGTGATCTGGGAAGACCACTTCTATCCCGAGATCATCGATCCGGAGACCGGCGAGGTGCTGCCGGAAGGCTCGGAAGGGGAACTGGTGTTCACCTCGCTGAGCAAGGAGGCGCTGCCGGTGATCCGCTACCGCACGCGCGACCTGACGCGCCTGCTGCCGCCGACCGCGCGCAGCATGCGCCGCATGGGCAAGATCGTCGGCCGCAGCGACGACATGCTGATCATCCGCGGCGTCAACCTGTTCCCGACGCAGATCGAGGAACTGGTGCTGGCCGAGCCGGGCCTGTCGGGCCAGTACCAGATCGTCGTCAGCCGCGACGGCCACCTCGACGAGGTCGAAGTGCGCTGCGAACTGTCCGCCGCAGGCGGTGGCGACGCGCAGGCGATGTCGAAGTCGCTGCAGCACCGCATCAAGACGCTGATCGGCGTGTCGACCCGCGTGACGGTCGGCGCGCCGGATTCGATTGAACGGACGCTGGTCGGCAAGGCCCGCCGCGTCGTCGACCAAAGACCGAAGAACTCGTAACCCGTCGGACGACGATCCGATGGCCACGTGGCGGCGCCTCACAAGGACGCCGCTTCGAAGCAGGAAGCAAGGAGCATCCATGTACACGCAAGCCATGAGCGTCGGTCCGCAGGACCAGGCGACCAAGCTGCAGACCGCTGAGGAGCAGCAGCGCAACGAGGCCTTCGAGGCCCGCATCGATGCGGGCGACTTCATCGAGGCCAAGGACTGGATGCCGGAGCACTACCGCAAGACGCTGGTTCGCCAGATCAGCCAGCACGCGCATTCGGAGATCGTCGGCATGCTGCCCGAAGGCAACTGGATCACGCGCGCGCCGACGCTCAAGCGCAAGGCGATCCTGCTGGCCAAGGTGCAGGACGAGGGCGGCCACGGGCTCTACCTGTACTCGGCCGCCGAGACGCTGGGCACCAGCCGCGACCAGATGCTGGACGCGCTGCACACCGGCAAGGCCAAGTACAGCTCGATCTTCAACTATCCGACGCTGACCTGGGCCGACATCGGCGTGGTGGGCTGGCTGGTGGACGGCGCGGCGATCATGAACCAGGTGCCGCTGTGCCGCTGCTCCTACGGCCCGTACGCCCGCGCGATGATCCGCATCTGCCGCGAGGAATCCTTCCATCAGCGCCAGGGCTACGAGAGCCTGCTGGTGATGATGCGCGAGGGCACGGAGGCGCAGAAGGCGATGGTCCAGGACGCGGTGAACCGCTGGTGGTGGCCGTCGCTGATGATGTTCGGGCCGGCGGACAAGGATTCGCCCAACTCCGAGCAGTCGATGCGCTGGGGCATCAAGCGCCTGACCAACGACGAGCTGCGTCAGAAGTTCGTCGACGCGACCGTGCCGCAGGCCGAGTTGCTCGGCATCACGCTGCCCGACCCCGACCTGAAGTGGAATGCCGAGCGCGACCACCACGACTTCGGCGCGATCGACTGGGCCGAGTTCTGGCGCGTCGTCGGCGGCAACGGCCCCTGCAACACCGAACGCCTGGGCACCCGCGTCAAGGCCTGGGACGACGGCGCCTGGGTCCGCGACGCCGCGCTCGCCCACGCGAAGAAGCGCGCCACCGAAGCCAAGGCGGCTTGATCGAACGCAGCCGCGCGCAAGCGCTGCCGCCACGAGCGATCACACCGTCTCCGCCACGAACCGTTCAGAGCATCCGAATCATGAGCATCAACCAAACGACCGGCGCCAACGAATGGCCCCTGTGGGAAGTCTTCGTCCGCAACAAGGCGGGCCTGGACCATAAGCATTGCGGCAGCCTGCATGCGCCCGACTCGAAGATGGCGCTGCAGATGGCCCGCGACGTCTACACCCGCCGCCAGGAAGGCGTGAGCATCTGGGTCGTGCCGTCGTCGGCGATCGTCGCGTCGGACCCGGGCGAGAAGTCGATGTACTTCGACCCGATGGAGGACAAGGTGTACCGCCATCCGACCTTCTACGACCTGCCCGAATCGCTGGACCACATGTGAGGACCGGACGATGAACGCCTCCGTCCAACCCGGCCAGCGCGCCGACGTCCAGTACCTGCTGCGCATCGGCGACGCCTGCCTGGTGCTGTCGCACCGCATCTCCGAATGGATCGGCCACGCGCCCATCCTGGAAGAGGAACTCGCGCTGGGCAACATCGCGCTGGACCTGCTGGGCCAGTCGCGCGCGCTGCTGACGCGCGCCGGCCAGCTCAACGAGCAGCTGCTCGACGAGGACCAGCTCGCCTACCTGCGCGAGGAACGTCACTACCTCAACCCCGTGATGATGGAGCTGCCTCGCGGCGACTTCGCCTTCACGCAGGCCCGTAACCTGATCGCCGCCTGCTGGCTGATGCCGATGTGGACGCGACTGCAGGCGTCCAGCGACGCCGAGGTCGCCGCCATCGCCGCCAAGGCGGTGAAGGAAGTCCGCTATCACCAGCAGCACGCGGCCGAGTGGGTCGTGCGCCTGGGCGACGGCACCGACGAGTCGGCACAGCGGATGAAGGCCGCCCTCGCGCAGCTGTGGCCCTACGTCAACGAGCTGTTCGCCTCGGACGAGATTGACGCCGCAGCCGAAGCCAGTGGCCTGGGCCCGGCCTGGTCGTCGCTGAAGCCCGACTGGGATGCGGCGATGGACCAGGTCCTTGCCGAAGCGCAGCTCGCGCGGCCGAAGGACACGCCGCACGTCTACACCGGCGTGCGCGGCGTCCACAGTGAGCACATGGGCCACATGCTGGCGACGATGCAATCGCTGCAGCGCAGCTACCCCGGCGGGGTGTGGTGAACGGAGCCATGATGAATGCGCCGACACCGTCGCATCTCGACTGGCTGTCGTCCCTGACGCCGGTCGGACCGCGCTCGTCGTCGTCCGACATCGGCGCGACCGACCTCGGCTGCGGACGGCTGTCCGCCGCCTGGGAGGTGCTGTCGCAGGTGCTCGATCCCGAGGTGCCGGCGGTGTCGCTGGTGGAGCTCGGCATCGTGCGCGACCTGGTCGAGACCGCCGATGGCGTCGAGGTCGTGCTGACGCCGACCTACTCCGGCTGCCCGGCCACCGAAGCGATCGAGCAGAGCGTCCGCGACGCGTTGTCGCGCTTTGGCACGGTGACCGTGACGATGCGCCGCGCGCCGGCCTGGACCACCGACTGGATCACCGACGAAGGCCGCGAGAAGCTGCGCCGCTACGGCATCGCGCCGCCGGGACCGGTGGACGCGGGGCAGGGCGTACCCATCCGCATCGTCCGCCGTCGCGAAGCCATCGCCTGCCCGCGCTGCGGCAGCACGCACACCGAGCAGTTGTCGGCCTTCGGCTCGACCGCCTGCAAGTCGCTGTACCGCTGCGTCGCCTGCCGCGAGCCTTTCGAACATTTCAAGCCGATCTGAGCCATCGCCATGAGTCTGCACTTCCACCCGCTGCGTCTGCGCGCCAAGCACCAGGACACCGACGACGCCGTCGTGCTGTGCTTCGACGTGCCCGAGGCGCTGCGCGAGACCTTCCGCTTCACGCAAGGCCAGTACCTCACGCTGCGCGGCGACGTCGACGGCCAGGACCTGCGCCGTTCCTATTCCATCTGCGCCGGCGTCGACGATGGCGAGCTGCGCGTCGGCGTGCGCCAGGTCGACGGCGGCGCCTTCTCCACCTGGATCCATCGGCAACTGAAGGCCGGCGACGAGATCCAGGTCTTCCCGCCGCAGGGCCGATTCCACGTGCCGCTGGAGCCCGCGACGGGCCGGCACTTCGTCGGCATCGCGGCCGGATCGGGCATCACGCCCATCCTGTCGATCATGAAGAGCGTGCTCGCCCGCGAGCCGATGAGCCGCTTCACGCTCATCTACGGCAATCGTCGTCCGGCGACGACGATGTTCAAGGAAGAGCTCGAGGACCTGAAGAACCGCTACATGACGCGGCTGACGCTGCATCACGTGTTCTCGCGCGAGCATGTCGATTCGCCGCTGATGGCGGGCCGGCTGGACCAGGCCAAGCTCAGCGACTTCCTCAGCGGTCCCGTGCCTGCGGCCGGCATCGACCAGGTCTTCGTCTGCGGCCCGTTCGAGATGAACGAGCAGGCCGAGGCCGCGCTGCGCGCGGCGGGCGTCCCCGAGGAGCGCATCCACATCGAACGCTTCGGCACCCCGGAGATGCAGACCGGCCGCCCGGCGTCGCACGAGGTCCACGAGGAGGACGCGGAGGCCGCCAAGGTCGTCGTGATCCGCGACGGCGTCTCGCGCGAGATCGAGTTCCGCAAGAGCGATCCCAGCCTGCTCGACGCCGCCGCGCGGGCCGGCATGGACGTCCCGTTCTCCTGCAAATCCGGCGTCTGTTCCACCTGCCGTTGCAAGTTGATCGAGGGCGAGGTCCGGATGGATAAGAATTTCGCCCTTGAGAAGCACGAAGTGGCGGCGGGATTCATCCTGAGCTGTCAGGCGCACGCCCTGACCCCCGCGTCGTGATCTCGTTCGACGAGAGATGACCCACCCCTACCGGCTTCGCCGGCCCCTCAAGGGGCGACCCCGAAGCCCGGCAAAGCCGGATCTTCGTGTCCTGCTGGGTTGGGTTCGTTGTTTGCAACTGCAAGAAGTTTAAGAAGCGATTGAGCACCATGGCCCGAGGTCGAGCTCCAGGATTCGATGCCACCCGCGAGGAGATCCTCGCGCAGGCCGCCCGACTTTTCGCCAACCAGGGTTACCCCGCGACCTCGATGAACCAGGTCGCCGAGGCCTGCGCGGTCAGCAAGCCCACGCTGTACCACTACGTCCGCGACAAGCATGAGCTGCTCGCGCAGATCTGCCAGAACCACCTGCAGCACCTGGTCGACCTGGTCGACGAGGTCAGCGCGCAGCAGCTGCCGCCGCCGGAGCACCTGCGCGGCCTGATCCACCGCTTCGTGCAGGCCTACGGCGAGGCGCAGAACGAGCACCGCGTGCTGACCGAGGACCTGAAGTTCCTCGACGACGAGCACCGCGAGCGCATGGTCGCGGTCGAGCGCCAGGTCGTGGGCCGTTTCGCCGACGCGGTGGCTGCGGTGCGGCCGGAGCTGCGCGGCGCGCATCTGCACAAGCCCCTGACCATGCTGCTGTTCGGCATGATCAACTGGACCTTCACCTGGCTGCGGCCCGACGGCGCGCTGACCTACGAGGCGGTCGCGCCCATGGTGGCGGACCTGTTCTTCGGCGGGCTCGGCGCGGTGCGGACCGAGCTCACCGATCCTCCGGCGCGCCACGAGCGCGGCGAACTCGACCCGGCGGCGCCGCAAGTCTCATGAAGGCTTCGCGGAGGACCATCGCCGTCGACCTGCAATCCGTCCGGAGCTTGCAGTCATCGCAGTAGCAGTACCTCATTGACCTTGCGTTCCTGAAAAACATATTCCTAAGGAGACGACATGAAACGCATCGAGAAGACCCTGCTGGCCATGGCCATGACGGGGGCCGCGCTGATGGGCGCGGGCGGCAGCGCGTGGGCGGACATCAACGTCGGCGTGACCGTGTCGGCCACGGGGCCGGCCGCGTCGCTGGGCATTCCGGAGAAGAACACCTTCTCGCTGATGCCCAAGACCATCGCCGGCCAGAAGGTTAACTACATCATCCTGGACGACGCGTCGGACACGACGACGGCCGTCGCCAACACCCGCAAGCTGATCACCGAGCACAAGGTCGACGTGGTCGTCGGCTCGACCGTCACGCCGAACTCGCTGGCGATGATCGACGCGGTGTCGGAAGCGCAGGTGCCGATGATCTCGATGGCGGCCTCGGCCCGCATCGTCGAGCCGATGGACGCCAAGAAGAAGTGGGTCTTCAAGACGCCGCAGAACGACATCATGATGGCGCTGGCCATCGCCGGCCACATGCAGGCGCAGGGCGTGAAGACGGTGGCCTACATCGGCTTCGCCGACGCCTACGGCGAAGGCTGGTACGGCGAGTTCAACAAGGTCGCCGCCAGCAAGGGCCTGAGCATCGTCGCCAACGAGCGCTACAACCGCACCGACACCTCGGTGACCGGCCAGGTGCTGAAGATCATGGCGGCCAAGCCCGACGCGGTGCTGGTCGGCGGCAGCGGCACGCCGGCGGCGCTGCCGCAGAAGACGCTCAAGGAGCGCGGCTTCCAGGGCAAGTACTACCAGACCCACGGCGTGGCCAACAACGACTTCCTGCGCGTCGGCGGCAAGGACGTCGAGGGCACCTTCCTGCCGTCGGGCCCGGTGCTGGTCGTCGATCAGCTGCCCGCGGACCATCCGGCCAAGAAGAGCGCCAAGACCTACGTGACGGCCTATGAGGGCGCGTACGGCAAGGGCAGCGTGTCGACCTTCGGCGGCCACGCGTGGGACGCGGGCCTGCTGCTGCAGGCGGCGATTCCGGAAGCCATCAAGAAGGCCCAGCCGGGCACGCCGCAGTTCCGCGCGGCGCTGCGCGACGCGCTCGAAGGTGTGAAGGAACTGCCGGCCGCGCACGGCGTGTTCACGATGTCGCCGAACGACCATCTGGGTCTGGACCAACGCGCCCGCGTGATGGTGAAGATCGAGAACGGCGCTTGGAAATATCAACCGTAAGCCTTTGACCTGAGGGCGGGACGCACCACGTCCCGCCCTCGTTCATTTCAGAAGTTCGAACCGAAGTTCAAACAGAAGTTCAAGAGAGACAGTCATGAGCGCCACCCCCGTCCTTCAGAGCTTGATCGCTGGTCGCTGGATCGGCTCCACCGCCGCACGCGGCCTGCACAGCGCCGTCAACGGACGGTTGGTGACGCAGACCCATGCCGAGGAAATCGACTTCGGCGAGAGCCTGCATTTCGCGCGCACGAAGACGCTGCCGGCGCTGCTGGCGCTCGACTTCCAGCAGCGCGCCGCGATCCTGAAGGCGCTGGCCACCTACCTGCAGGAACACAAGGAGTCGCTCTACGCGATCTCCGCGCACACCGGCGCGACGAGGCCAGATTCGTGGATCGACATCGAAGGCGGCTTCGGCACGCTCTTCGCCTATGCGTCCATGGGCCGCCGCGAGCTGCCGTCGAGCAACATCGTCCATGAAGGCCCCGCGCAGGCGCTGGGCAAGCTCGGCCAGTTCATGGGCACGCACGTGCTGGTGCCCAAGCGCGGCATCGCCGTGCACATCAACGCGTTCAATTTCCCGATGTGGGGGATGCTGGAGAAGTTCGCGCCCAGCTTCCTCGCCGGCATGCCCTGCATCGTCAAGCCCGCGACCGCGACCAGCTACGTCGCCGAAGCCTGCGTGCGCCTGATCGAGCAGTCCGGCCTGCTGCCGGCCGGCGCGTTGCAGCTGATCATCGGCGGTTCTGGCGATCTGCTGGACCGGCTGGAGGAGACGGACGTCGTCACCTTCACCGGCTCGGCGGACACGGCGGCGCAGCTGCGCGTCAATCCGAACCTGATCCGCCGCTCGGTGCCGTTCAACGCCGAGGCGGACAGCCTCAACTGCGCGATCCTGGCGCCGGACGTCGTGCCGGGCGATCCCGAATTCGATCTCTTCGTCAAGGAAGTGATGCGGGAGATGAGCGCCAAGGCCGGTCAGAAGTGCACGGCCATCCGCCGCGCCATCGTGCCGGCGGCGCAGATCGACGCGGTCGCCGCGGCGCTGCGCGAGCGGCTCGCGAAGATCAAGGTCGGCGATCCGTCCGTCGAAGGCGTGCGCATGGGCGCGCTGGCGTCCAAGGCGCAGCAGGCCGACGTGGCCGAGCGCCTGGCGCAACTCGCGCAGGGGAATGAAGTCGTCTACGGCGAGCGTGATGGCTTCGCGCCGGTGGGCGAGGGGGTCGGCGACGGCGCCTTCTTCGCGCCGACGCTGCTGCTGTGCCGCGACGCGATGAACAACGAGGCGGTCCACAACGTCGAGGCCTTCGGGCCGGTGTCGACGCTGATGAGCTACGGCGACTTCGACGAGGCGCTGGCGCTCGCCGCCAAGGGCCGCGGCAGCCTGGTGGGCTCGGTGGTCACGAAGACGCCGGCGCTGGCCGCGCAGGCCGTCTATCACGCGGCCGCCTTCCACGGCCGGCTGCTGGTGCTGGACCGCGACGCGGCCGGCGAATCGACGGGGCACGGCTCGCCGCTGCCGATGCTCAAGCACGGTGGGCCGGGCCGGGCCGGCGGCGGCGAGGAACTCGGCGGCATCCGCGCCGTCAAGCACTACCTGCAGCGCTGCGCGGTGCAGGCCTCGCCGACGATGCTCACGGCCATCACCGGCGAGTACGTGCGCGGCGGCAAGGTCACCGAGGACGCGATCCATCCGTTCCGCAAGCACTTCGAGGAGATCCAGGTCGGCGACTCGCTGCTGACGCACCGCCGCACGGTGTCCGAGGCGGACATCGTCAACTTCGGCGGCATCAGCGGCGACTTCTTCTACATGCACTTCGACGAGGTCGCGGCCAAGGACACGCAATTCGGCCAGCGCATCGCGCACGGCTACTTCGTGCTGTCGGCGGCGGCGGGTCTGTTCGTGTCGCCGGCGCCGGGGCCAGTTCTTGCCAATTACGGGCTGGACACGCTGCGCTTCGTGAACCCCGTGGCCATCGGCGACACGATCCAGGCACGGCTCACCTGCAAGCGCCGCATCGATCGCGGCAATCGTCCGGACCAGCCGCCGCAAGGCGTCGTCGCCTGGGACGTGCAAGTCACCAACCAGCGCGGCGAGCTCGTGGCGAGCTACGACATCCTGACGCTGGTGGCGAAGAAGGGCTGACCCCCAGGCCCGCAGGCAGCGAGCACCAGACCGTGTCAGGGCGGTGCTCGTGTGGGGTCCGCACAGGGCTTGGGGTTCCCGGACGGGACGCCCCATGCCCTGGGAGGGCTTGCGCTCCGAATGGCGCAGGTGGGCGGTCCATCGCGGACCTCAGCGATTGATCTCGTGGATGAGCTCGATCAACGCGCGCAGCGTCGACGGAATGTGCCGGTGGCCCGAGTAATACAGGCACAGCGCCGGTAGCGGCGCTGCCCAGTCGTCAAGCACACGGCGGAGTCGCCCGCTTGCGATGTCTTCGGCGACGTACCACTCGGCGACCTGGGCGAGCCCCAGCCCCGCGCGCGCTGCCTCCAGCATCAGCAGCGGCGAGTCCAACACCATCGGGCCTGGCACGTCGACTGTCTCGTGTGCCGGCGCCTTGCCGCGCTTCGCCCGCGCGAACTCCCAGGGGGACGGCGACCCGCTTGGCATCCGCGCCCGGATGCACGCGTGGCGAGCGAGTTCGGCGGGCGTCGACGGCGTGCCATGCCGCTCGAGGTAGTCGGGCGATCCGACGACCGCCATCCGCAGCGGCAGGCCGATCTGCACGCGGATCATGTCCCGTGGCACCTGCGGCGCAAGCCTCAGCCCCGCGTCGAAACCTTCAGCGACGATGTCGACCAGCCGGCCTTCGGTGACGACGTCCAGCGTGACGTCGGGGTACCTTCGAAGAAACTCCGCCAGGACCGGCCGGAGCACCATCTGCGCCGCGCCCAGCGAGCTGTTGAGCCGCAGCGTTCCGGAAGGCGCGCCCGCACGGTCGTCCGCCGCTGCGACGGCCTCCTGGATCTGCGCCACCGCCGGGCCGATCCGGTCGACGAAGCGTCGTCCCGCCTCGGTAAGCGACACGCTGCGCGTCGTGCGATGGAAGAGCCGCACACCCATGCGCGCCTCCAGGCCAGCGACCGCGTTGCTGACGGCGGAGGTCGACATCTCCAGTTCCAGCGCCGCCGGCCGGAATCCCTGTCGGCGGGCCACGGCGAGCACCACCTCGAATTCAGTCAGGCTGTCTTTCTGCATGCCCGCATTGTTCATGGAATCGGGATTCAACGTCCGACATTGACCATCTTATCGAGATAAAGGCCGCTGCCTACAGTCGTCCCATCGAGCCCCTGCATTCGCCGAGGCACCTGCTGAAAGGACAAGTCATGCGGACCTTCGACCAGAACTACATCGACGGTGCCTTCGTCCCGGTGACGGGCGAGGCGCTCGTCGACATCGTGGATCCGGCCACCGAGGCGGTGGTCGGCCGTGCGCGGCTCGCGAGTGGCGAAGATGCCCGCCGTGCCGTCGAGGCCGCGATGCGGGCGCAGCGTGCGTTCGGGCGCACGACCGTGGCGGAGCGCGTCGCGATGCTCGAGCGCCTGCAAGCCGCGATGCTGGCGCACGCCGATGCGCTGCTCGAGGCGACGATCACCGAGTACAGCGGTCCGGTCGCCCGCGCGAAGTGGGTCGCCGATTACGCCGCGCAGTGTTTCGGCGACGCCGCGCGGAAACTCTCGAGTTACGCGTTCGAACGTACCGTCGGCGGATCGATCGTCGTGATGGAACCGGTCGGGGTGTCGGGGCTCTTCGCGCCCTGGAACAGCGCCGCCGGCACGATGGCCAGCAAGCTCGCAGCCGCCATCGCCGCCGGCTGCGCGACGGTGATCAAGCCCAGCGAGCTGAGTCCGTGGCAGGCGCACGTCGTCTCCGGTGCGATCCACGCGGCGGGGCTGCCGTCGGGCGTCGTCAACGTCGTGACCGGCCGAGGCGCCGATGTCGGCGCTGAGATCGGCACGCATCCGGGTGTGGCCAAGCTGTCTTTCACCGGCTCGACGCCGACCGGGAAGCTCATCGCCCGCGGCGCCGTCGACACGATGAAGCGCATCAGCCTGGCCTTGACCGGCAAGTCGGCTTCCCTGCTGCTGGACGACGCGGACCTGGAGACCGCGCTGCCGCTCGCGCTGGGCGCGGCCTTCATGAACAGCGGGCAGGCATGCGTGGCGGGCACGCGGTTGCTGGTGCCGCGGGCGCGGATGCCCGAGGTCGTGGATCGGCTCCGATCCGCTGTCGACGCGCTGCGCGTCGGCGATCCTCGCGATCCGGCCACCGCGATCGGGCCGATGGTCAGCCGCGCGCAGTACGAGCGCGTCCAGCATTTCATCCGCCGGGGACTCGACCAGGGCGCGACGCTGGTCGCCGGCGGCGAGGGCCGGCCAAGCGGACTCGACCGTGGCTGGTTCGTGCGACCCACCGTCTTCGCCGACGTCCGCAACGACATGGACATCGCGCGCGAGGAGATCTTCGGCCCCGTGCTTTCCGTGCTGCCGGTGGAGTCGGAGGACCAGGCGATCGACGTCGCCAACGATTCGCCGTACGGCCTCCAGGCCTATGTGTTCTCGGCCGACGTGGACCGCGCGCGTCGCGTGGCCGCGCGTCTGCAGGCCGGTACGGTGTTGATCAACCGGGTGGCTCCGGACCTGCTGGCGCCGTTCGGCGGCGTCAGGCAGTCGGGCGTGGGGCGCGAGTTCGGCGTGGCGGGCATGGAAGCCTTCCTCGAACCGAAGACGATCACGCCGGCCTGATCCGCCGGGGCATCGGCAAAGCCGAATCGCAGCCAAGGAAGTTCGACCTTGAGCGATGGGCGCGGGCCGCCCACACTGCGTCCTCCCGACATCCCCGCTTCGAACGATCTTGGACTTCCTCACCACTCCCGTCATCGCCGGCCTGTTGTTCACCGCCACCTTGGCCATCGTCGCGCTGATGGCGTGGAAGGGGGCAGCGAGCAGCGCGACGTCACCTTCCTCGCTTCGGCGGCGGGCGTGGGCGGCGTGTGCACGGTGATCGCCGTGGTGGTCTGACGTCGTTGGCGCGAGGAGCGCCCGCCAGATCCCCATGATTTACGCCCCGTTGCGAAGTCGACGCCCCTGACGCCTGCGCGTGATTCGGCGCCGCGCCAAAATGTGGCGAACGATTCAGTGAGAGGAAGGGAAGGGCATGCGCGTCTTGCTCGTCGAGGATTCCGAGTTTGTCCGTGAGCAGTTCCTGCGATTGTTCGAGGGACTGGCGTTCGTGGAAGTGGTGGGCTATGCGGACAGCGAGGAAGATGCCGTCCAGGCGATCTCCGTGCTCAAGCCCGACGTGGTGCTGCTCGACCTGAACCTGCAGGTCGGTTCCGGCATGCATGTGCTGAGGCGCGCGCGCGCCGGCGGCTACACCGGCAAGCTGTGGGTGCTCAGCAGCCGCGACCCCGACTTCTACCGCTCGCTGTGCGAGAAGCATGGCGCCGACGGCTTCTACGACAAGGCGCATGAGCAGTTGCAGCTGCTCGACGACCTGCGCGTGCTGGCGGGCGAGAAGCCGCTGTTCTAGCCGGCCGTTCCCGCCCCTAGCGTCGCCCCCATCGCTCGCAGGCCTTGCGCAGCAGGTAGATGACCGCCAAGCCCACGAGATAGGTCCGGATCGGATGTGCCGTGTTCTGAGCGGCAACGCCGAGCACGAGCAGGCAAATGAAGAGAAGAGCGTCCTTGGTCATGAGCGGCGTGTTTGTGGAATTCCCGACGTAGTCGTTCGAACCGGCCTCCGCGCACGACATCCGCGTTGCGCTCACGCAGGTCCCGATCGGCACGCCGGTATCGCGCGGCGGGCGATGTTCGGCCACACTCCGGCCACGTCGACTTCCTGGGCACGATCTTGGACATGACCCGACCCCCATCCGGTTCAACTGCGTCGGCTGCGGTGACTGCTGCCGGGGCAGACACGGTTTCATGTCCCTGACCTTGGCCGAGACCGCCGCCTGGCTGCGTCGCGGCCATCGCGTGGCCGTGCTGCTGGAGGCCTTTCCCGCCACCGGCGAGCAGGAGGAGGGTCCTGGCCTCCAACTTCCGGTCGACTACGGCGTCGAGGTCCGGTCGGGCGGCATGGGGCTGCGCATCGCGCCGGTCTTCGGGGCGGACCTCCAGGCCGGCTGTCCGAATCTCGCCGACGACAATGCCTGCCGCATCTACGACGACCGCCCCGCGGTCTGCCGCCTCTATCCCGCCCAGACCCATCCGCTGAGCGTCTTCCGCAAGGACACGCGAGCCTGTCCGCCCGAGGCCTGGGACCCGCCGGCCGGCGTGATCCTCGTGGAAGAGGACGGACGGATGCCGCCGGGGATCCAGACGATGGTCGAGGCCTTCCAGGGGGAACTCGGGCGGGACGCCGCGGCCAAGGTCGCGATCTGCGAGGCGCTTGGCGTCCATCTGGCGGGGTGGCGTGGCGACGGCATCGTCATTCACCTCCCGGCGGTGCAGGACTTCCTGGACGCCATCGCCAAGGTCGGCGCGCGAACCGGTGAACCGGCGCCGATGTCCTGGGCAGTACGGGTGGCCGGCGCTGAACTCGAAGCCGAGTTGGCCGATGCGGACGCTCGGCTGGGTGCGAGTGGAGACAGCGTCGCGCATGTGTTCATTCCGGTGGGGACGAACAGCACCGATGTACGGGCGGGTTGACCTGCCCAGGCCTTCGGATCACGGCGCGCGGGGCGCCTGCGGGGACTCCTGCCTCGTGGACGAGTCGTGCGGGACCGCCTCAAGGTCCGCAGCCCGCCATGGTCATTACGCCGTCGACCCGCAGCAGTGCGACGGAGAGCGGATCCGCCGCCAGCGACGCGCACACGGCCAGCGCGCCCAGACCCAGCCGGATCGCTCGCGCGGATCGCGGCAGCGGTCGGCGGGCCGAGAGGAGAAACGGCGCGCCGACGCCCACCATGAACAGGGCGTTCATCAGCGCGTGCTGGGTGGTGTCCATGGTGCCGCCTCGATTCAACCGGTTGTCGATCCAGGCGTTCCCCTGGATGACATCGATGGGGTGTGGTTCCTGGTGCAGTTGCTCATCCGGCGGATGCGGGGCCCGGCAGCCCGGCCAGCGGCGCAGGCTCGGCCCGCGGATCGCGCAGGAACAGCCAGCTCGTCAGGCCGCCCACCGCCGTCAGGATCGCCAGCCCGACGATGTAGGGCTGGTAGCTGCCCCACCGGTCATGGCTGAACGCGCCCAGCTGCACCGAGGCGAAGCCGCCGAGCTGGTGTGCCAGGAACAGGTAGCCGAAGGCCCGTCCCTTGATGGCGGCGCCGTAACGCGCCAGGCAGGACATCGAGGTCAGCACCACCGTGCCGAGGTAGGTCGCGCCGAACAGGATGGAGAAGCCCAGGGTGCGCAGATCCTGCGACGCGCCGAGCAGCATCAGCACCGCGCACGCCCGCAGCAGGTAGAACCCGCCCAGCAGCGCGCGCCGGGGCAGCCGGATCGCCAGCCAGCCGGTCAGCAACCCGCTGATCAGTTCCAGCACGCCGAGCAGGCTCAGGCTGAGTCCCATCAGTCCGCGTGGGGCCGACTGGTCCTGCCAGAACGCGACCAGGTGGACATCGATGAAGGCCATGCTCGCGCCGCAGCCCATGAAGCCGATCGCCAGCGCGTAGAAGCCCGGGTCCCGTCGCAGGAGCGGCCAGGCGGGCGGCGGGGAGGCCGCCGCCGGGTCCGCGGTGCCGTCGAGACCGGCCGCCGTCGCCTTGGCCGCGGCGAACCATGCCAGGCCCGCCAGCGGCAGCGCGATGAAAGCGCCGGCCAGCAGGAAGGTCGTCTGCCACGGCGACTTCGGCGCCAGCCAGAGCCAGAAGGGGAGAGCACGATGAAGCTGATCGACGTGCCGTTGGTGACCACCGCATAGGCCAGGCCGGACTTCTTCTGCTCGAAGAGCCGGTCGACCAGCACGCCCATGGGCACGTAGGTCATCGCCGCCAGCCCGAACGCGGCCAGCAGTCCGTAGCCGAGGACGAAGACCGGCAGCGACCGGTCGAACACGCTGGCGCCCGCCAGCGCGGCGCCGGCCGCCAGACACCCGATCACCACGGTGCGCAGGGGACCGTGACGGTCGCTCAGTGCGCCCACCAGCGGCGACACGAGGCCGGTGACCAGCATGAACACCGAGCCCGACCAGGCGAAGTCGGAACGGCCCCGACCGAAGTGGGTGGCCAGATCGGCGAAATAGACCTGGTAGACGCTCTTGATGCTCGTGGAAAAGAACATCACCAGGAAACCCACGGCCACCAGGCCGTAGACCAAGGATCGGGACGCGGCGACCGGCTTCATGCGATCCCCTCGGTCGCGCCGTGGTCCGCGGCCGGCAGGCGGTCGACGCGACCGATGGCCATCTCTCCGCTGTGGTCGCGATGCCCGTCGTGTGCCTGTCGATGCGCCATGGTGCTGCTCCGTCGCGAGATGTCGTGGGATCAGGTTAATGACGGTCCCGCTGACCGGACAGCAGCGAACAGGCCCAGAAGGACAAAAAATCGGACATGATCGGGAAGCGACAATCCTGTGGATCCGACGGCGATGAAAAATGTCCAGTTCCTGACGATGCCGTCGACCCATCTGCTGGATCTGGCGGGACCGCTGCAGGTGATCCACACGGTCGGCGAGATGGGGGCCGGCTCGATCGACGTGCGTTGCATCGGGCCGGAGGCGTCCGTCGGTGCCTTCCAGCCGCTGACGCTGACCGACATCCGCCCGCTGCCGCGCGTCCTGCCGCCGGACTCGGTGCTGTTCGTCATCGGCAGCAAGCTGACGCCGGCGTTGATGCGCTCGACGGCCTGGCGCCAGTCGGTCGACTGGCTGGGCCGGCTGGGCCGTGACCGGCCCGAGGGGCTGCGGATCTGCGGGGTCTGCTCCGGCACCTTCCTGCTGGCCGACGCCGGTCTCCTGGACGGCCGGCTGTGCACGACCCATCACCGCTTCATCCCGCGGCTGCGTGCGGCCGTCCCGGCGGCCACCGTGCTGGAGAACCGCGTGTTCGTCGAGGACGGCGACCTGCTCACCTCCGCTGGCGTCACCTCTGGCATCGACCTGGCGCTGCACCTGGTGTCCGGCGCGTTCGGCGAGGACATCGCCATCCAGGTCGCGCGCGAGAACGTCGTGCACTTCCGCCGCTTCGGCGCCGATCCCGAGCTGTCCGCCGCGATGCGTCATCGGTCCCACTGCAACCAGCGCATCCATGCGGTGCAGGACGCCATCAGCAGCCGCCTGGGCGATCGCGTCACCCTGGACGAGCTGGCCGCGCAGGTCCACCTGAGCGGGCGCCATCTGGCCCGGCTCTTCCTTGCCGAGACCGGCGTGAGCATCAAGCAGTACCAGATCGCGCTGCGCATGGACCTGGCGCGCCGGCTCATGGCCAGTTCCCGGCTGTCACTGGAGAACATCGCCGCCGCCTGCGGCTATGGCAGCGTGCAGGCCTTGCGCGCCAACTGGAACAAGCATGAGCGGCTGCCGCCCTCGCTGATGCGGCGCGGCGCGGGCGCCGCGCGGCCCGATGCTTAGAATCCCCTCTCCCTAGCGATGACGCCCCGATGACGGGGCGATGACGATGACAGCAGCTGTTCGGACCGACGCCGCGCTGGCGCCGGTGGTGATCGTGGGCGCCGGCCTGGCCGGATTGACCGTGGCGCTTCACCTCGCCGACCGTGTGCCGGTGATCGTGCTGGCCAAGCGGGAACTCAACGAGGCCGCCACCGCCTGGGCCCAGGGCGGCATCGTCGGGGTGCTCGGCTCGGACGACAGCATCGAGAGCCATGTCCGCGACACGCAGGAGGCCGGCGCCGGCCTCGTCGACGAGGCCACCGCCCGCTTCATCGCCGAACGCAGTGCCGACGCCGTCGGCTGGCTGGTCGGGCAGGGCGTGCCCTTCACGCCCGACGAGCAGGGGCCGCTCGGGCTGCACCTGACCCGCGAGGGCGGTCATGCGGTGCGCCGCATCGCCCACGCCGCCGACGCCACCGGCAAGGCCATCCACGATGCGCTGCTGGCCAAGGCGCAGGCCCATCCCAACATCCAGCTGCGCCAGCGCTGGATGGCGCTGGACCTGATCACCTCGCGCCATGTGCAGCGCGAGGAACCGTCGCGCTGCTACGGCATCTACGCGCTCGACATGGACGCCCAGCGCGTCGACGCGATCGCCGCGCGCGCCGTGGTGATGGCCACCGGCGGCGCCGGCAAGGTCTACCGCTACACGACCAATCCGGACACCTCCACCGGCGACGGCATCGCCATGGCCTGGCGCGCGGGCTGCCGCATCGCCAACATGGAGTTCATCCAGTTCCACCCGACCTGCCTGTACCACCCGCAGGAACGCAGCTTCCTGATCACCGAGGCGCTGCGCGGGGAGGGCGGCCACCTGAAGTTGCCCGACGGCACGCGCTTCATGGCCGCGCACGACGAGCGGCTCGAGCTCGCGCCGCGCGACGTGGTCGCCCGCGCGATCGACTTCGAGATGAAGAAGCACGGCCTCGACCACGTGTGGCTGGACGCCACCCACCTGGGCGAGGACTTCCTCAAGGAACACTTCCCGACCGTCCATGCGCGCTGCCTCGCGCTGGGCATCGACATCGCGCGCCAGCCGATCCCGGTCGTGCCGGCGGTGCACTTCACCTGCGGCGGCGTGGTGTCGGACCTGCACGGGCGCGCCGATCTGCCCGGCCTCTATGCCGTCGGCGAGACCGCCCATACCGGCCTGCACGGCGCCAACCGGCTCGCGAGCAATTCGCTGCTGGAATGCGTGGTGCTCGGCCAGGGCTGCGCGTCCGACATCCTGGCGCAGGAGGTGCTCCCGCCGGCGCCGCTGCCGGCCTGGGACGAAAGCCAGGTCGAGGACGCGGACGAACAGGTCGTCATCGCCCACAACTGGGACGAGCTGCGCTCGCTGATGTGGAACTACGTCGGCATCGTGCGCACCACCAAGCGGCTGGAGCGCGCGCTGCACCGCATCGACCTGCTGCGCGCGGAGATCGACGACTACTACGCCAACTTCCGCGTCAACCGTGACCTGCTGGAGTTGCGCAACCTGGTCGACTGCGCGGAGCTGATCGTGCGCTCGGCGCTGCTGCGGCACGAGAGCCGCGGGCTGCACTACAGCCGGGACTACCCGCGGACGCTGCCGGCCAGCTTGCCGACGGTGCTGGTGCGCAACGGCCCCGCGCGCTGATCGCGCTGGTCGCGCAGGACCCGCAGCGCGCCTGAGCGCAGCTCCACCACCCGGTCCGCGCCGGCGATCGTCTCCGGACGGTGCGCGATCGTCAGGCGCGTCGCCCGCGTTCGACGCAGCGTCGCGGCGACGCTGCGCTCGTTGTCGGCGTCGAGCTCGCTGGTGGCTTCATCCAGTGCGATCACGCGCGGCGTCTTGTAGAGGCAGCGGGCCAGCAGCAGACGCTGGCGCTGGCCGCCCGACAGACCGGCACCCAGGTCGCCGACCAGCGACGCATACCCCATCGGCATGCGCAGGATGTCCTCGTGCAGCACGGCGGCGCGGGCCGCCGCCTCGATGCGTTCGGCGGTCGCCGACGGATCGCAGAACGAGATGTTGTCGGCGATCGATCCGGCCAGCAGCGCGTCGTCCTGCATGACGGTCCCGATCAGCCGGCGCACGTTGGCGGCGCCGGCCTGGCGCAGCGGGATGCCGCCGTAGAGCACCTCCCCCTCGGTCGGACGCAGCAGTCCCAGCGCGATCTTCATCAGCGTGCTCTTGCCCGACCCGCTCGGGCCGACCAGCGCCACATGCTCATGGGCGGGGATGCGCAGCGACACCTTGTCCAGCACCCAGGGGTCCCGGTCCGAGTAGCGGAAACTGACGTCCCGCAGTTCGATGCCGGGCGGCAGATGCGACAGGTCCGCGACCGGCACGTCGTCCTCGTCGGGCGGGGCCAGGACGATGTCGGCGAGCCGGTCCGTCTGGACCGACAAGGTCTTGAGCTCGACCACGAAATCGATCAGCCCGCTCGCGCGGCCGCCGAACTGCGTCTTGTAGGCGATGAAGGCGAACAGCATGCCGATGGTGAAGGGCGCCGCGCCGGGCGTGCCCTGCGCGAGGATCAGGCGCGCGCCGAGCCACAGCACGAGCAGGTTCTCCAGGCCGAGGATCAGCGCGTTGGCCGCGGAGAACACGATGTTCATGCGTGCGGTGCGCACGTCGCGGCGCTGGACCTCGCGGAACAGGGCTTGCCATCTGACCTCGCGCTGCCGTTCGCGGCCGAACAGCTTCAGCGCCGGCATGGCCTGCAGCGTTTCCAGGAAGTAGCTCTGCTCGTTCGCCTCGACGGCGAGGCGCTCGGCCGCCGCGGCGCAATAGGGCGCGAAGGCCGCCCAGCGCAGCAGCGCATAGAGCGCCACCGCCGCCACGACGATGCCGGCCAGCGGCGGCGAGTAGCGCAGCATCATGCCGAGCGCCGCCACAGCCATCAGGCCGTCGAGCAGCGCGTCGACCGGCCGCTGCGTCAGGACGCGCTGGATCGCGCCGGTGGCGCCGAAGCGCGACGCGATGTCGCCCATCTGGCGGCGCTCGAAGAACGCCAGCGGCAGACGCACCAGCCGCGCGAAGACGCCTGCCGACAGCTGCAACGCCAGGTCCTGGCCGAGCATCTGGACCATCCAGGAGCGCGCGAGACCCAGCAGGGTCTGCAGGAGCATCAGCAGCAGACAGCCGATCATCAGCACGGTCAGCAGGTCGGCGTCCGCCGAGACCAGCACGTCGTCGATCACCAGTTGCTGCAGCAGCGGCGCGGTCACGGTGAACGCCTCCAGGACCACGGCGACCGCCGCGATGCGTCCGAGCGCGAGCGGCAGCCCCTGGATCCGGCCCAGCACGCGGCGCCAGGCGATGCCGGCGCGCACCGGCATCGGCGTGAAGTCGAGCGCGGGCGCCAGCAGCAGCGCGACGCCGGTGAAGTGCGGGGAAAACGCCTCGCGCGTCAGAACGCGGTCGCCGACGGCCGGATCGGCGATGTGGAACCGGCCCCGCCGGACCCGGTGCAGCACCACGAAGTGCGTCAGGTCCCAATGCAGCACGCAAGGGAGCGTCAGATGGGCGAGGTCGTCGAGGTCCGCCCGGACCGGGGTGGCCTGGAACCCGACCTCGTGGGCGAGTTCGACCAGCCCGGCGAGGTCGATGCCGCGCCGGCTCTGCGGGAAGCGCTGGCGCAGCGTCGCGAGGTCGCCGCACAGCCCGGACAGGCCGGCGGCCGTCGCCAGGCAGGCGAGTCCGCATTCGGCCGATTCGGACTGGAGCTGGGTCTTCATCGAGTCCCCGGGCGTCTACTTCGACTTCGACTTCGACTGCGGCATCGGCATCGGCATCGGCATCGGCATCGAAGTCGGTGTCTCGGCGGGCAGTCGCGTGACGGTGAATCCGGCCTCGGAGAGCTTCTTCAGCAGACCGTGCGGGCCGAACAGACGCGTGTAGTCCATCGCGACCGCGATCGGCACGTCTCCGGCGGCCTCCACGATGCGCGCGACGTACACGGTGTTGGGCCGCTCGACGAGCCGCTCGAGCATCACGGGATCGGCGCGCCGGGCGTCGTAGTCCTCCAGCGCGATGTGGGTCATGGGCGCGTCGGTCGGCGCCGCGAAGGCGGCGGCTTCGCGCGCGAGGTCGCGAGCCACGGACCCGGCGCTCGGCTTGTCGCCCATGGCCGCGCGCAGGCTGGCCTCGACCGGCACGGTGAAGCTGGCGAGCACGACCTCGGCGGGAGATTGGAGGCTGCGCAGCGGGCCGGCTTTGCCCAGTTGACGGAACGCCTCGACGAGCAGCGCCTCGGTGCCGTACCGGACCTCCTGGCCGAGGTCGGACGCGAAGGCCTGCAGGCAGACGGCGTAGGCCGCGGAGATCCCCGGGCTGCCCTGGGCGGCCTGATCGAGCGGATTCCAGCGCTCGCAGTCGTGGATCACGGTCTCCTGGAAGACGGCATCCGTGGCGCCGCGCCACGCGGGCGGCAGGCGCCAGTCACCGCCGTCCTCGACCTGCAGGTAGAGACGTTCGGAGGCCGCGAGCGCCTTCTGTACTGGCGGCGTCAGGCGCTCGCCGGCCTCGCCGGTGAGTTTGGTGCCGATGAGGAAGACCTGCTGGCCGGCGCGGTCGAGCCGCCAGACGGGTTGCGCGCTCGCGGGCGGGGTCCACGCGGCGAGGAGCAGGGGCAGCACGGCGGCTGCGGCGAAGCGCGCGGCCAGCCGTGCGTTGAAGCGGAGGCGGTGAATGCACATGGGCGTTCCGATCGCGGAGGAAGTGGACGTGGAGGCGGCCGACGGACGCTGAGCGCTGGCGTGCGTCGGCCGCGAGGAGCAGCACGCAGGGCGTCGACGGCGGACCGGGGCGGCGTGCGCCGCCCCGGTGTCATCGCCGACGCCGGGGCCTGCGCCTTCAGACGCTGGTGAAGCGGGAGCTCTGGAGGTCCATCGAGTTCTCGTAGTTCCCGGCGACGGGGTTGCTCGAGGAGCCGGCGTAGGGGCCGAACGCCGCGCCCGCCAGGTAGCCGGCCGCCTGTTGGCGGGCGCCGCCCGCCCCGACCATCGCTGCGGAGGCGCCGGCCAGACAGCCCGCGCCGCCGCCGTTCCACTTCGCGCCGTCCGCGGCGGCACCCGCGCCGGCCATGCCCCCGTTGAGGCAGCCTTGCAGCGCCTTGCGCAGCAGGCTGTCGCCGCCGCTGATCCGGGAAATTTCGTGCTCGGTGAGGAGTCGAATGGTCATGGTGATCCTTTCAAGGGGGTCGGGCTGATTGGGAACGCGTTCAGCCCGTCGACGCGTGGTGAAGACGTCTCGCGTTCAGGCCGGCTCGCCCGCCGCGAACAGCGGCTCGAGCATCCATTCCCAGATCGCGCGGTACTCCTGCTGGATGTCCGCCTCGAGGGCCATGCCCGGCCGCAGCGGGAAGCGCGTCCCGTAGGCGCGGACCGAAACCGAGGCCAGCCGGACCTTGATCCGGAACAGCGGTTCGTTCGATCGCGTGGCCTGCATCAGCGCCGCGGCCTGGCCGGCCGGCAGTTCGTCGGCGGCCAGCGGCGTGCGGCTGACCGCGGTGACGCGGCCCCGCTGCATGCCGAATTTCTGGTACGGGAACGCGGCCAGCCGCAGCCGCACCGATTGCCCCGGCGCGACGAAGCCCACGGCCCGGCTGGGCGCGAAGAGCTCGACCTCCAGCAGCCGTGTCTGGCGGCCGCCGCGATCCTGGCGATCCGGACCGTCCTGCCCCTCCGTATCGGCCCGAGCCTCGGTCTGGACATCGGCGGAGACATCGGCAGGAGCAACGGCCTGCGCGTCCTCCGGGACCAGCGTCAGCAAGACCTGACCCTCGCGCACGGCCTGGCCGTCGTGGAGTGTCAGGGCGCCGATCGAGCCGCGGATCGGTGCGGCGACCAGCACCTCGCGGCGCTCGTCGTTCTCGGCCGACTCCTGGGCGATCAGGGCGCGTTGCCGCTCGAACTGGGCCCGCTCCGCGGCGCGCTGGGCGTCGAGCGCGTCGATCTCGCCGTCGATCTCGAGGACACCGCGCTCCAGCGCGGCGCGGCTCCGGGCGACGGATTCCAGCCGGGCCTGCAGGTCGAGGAGTTCTTCCTGACGCTGCTGGACCTGCATCGAGGACACGAAGCCGTCCTGCGCCAGCGACTCGAAGCGGCGGACGCTGCCCGCCGCGAGCTCGATGCGGCGGTTCAGCAGGACCGACTCGGCGTCGTTGTGACCGATCTCCGCGCGCTGGCTGACCTGCCTCGCCCGCAGCGATCCCAGGCGCGAGGCGGCCAGGGCCTGCTGCGCGGCGGCCTCGTCGGCCAGCGAGCGGCCGCGGGTCGCGATCTCCCGGGCGACCAGGACGCCGGTGGTGCCGTTGCGCGAGCTCTTCGCCGCGGAGATCGAGAACAGCGGCTGCTCCGGCCGCACCGCGTCGCCGTCGGCCAGGTGCAGACCGCGGATCGTTCCCGAGACCGGTGCCACGACCTGGATGCTGCCCGCCGGCGACACGACCAGCCCCGGCACCGTGACCTTGCGCGCGATCCGGCCCAGGCCGGCGAATGCGAGCAGCAGCAGGGCCGCGACCACGGCGGCGGTCGCGATGACGGTGAGCGTCGGGTGAGGGTCCAGCCGGGCGGTGCCCAGGGGGACTGCTCGGCGCCGTTCAGGACTTCAGGGCGAAACAAGGCTTCCATGACTCCGAATCCCGCGATCGCCACGGGGGTGGCGATGCGTGGCCCGCCGGGTGCGGGCTGTGTTTCGGAGCAGGTTAGGAAGGGGCGGCCGGGCGCGCCTAGCCGGTACTTCTGCCTAGTCGATGGGGGTCACCGGAAACTGCCGTTCCGATATGCCTTTGGGTCAACGGGGCTGACCGATGACGGCATTCGGACTGGCAATCGGCGACAAGTGCCCCGACGCGCCGTCGGGGTATTCGATTCGCGCTCAGCGCGCCTTCGTGCGCAGCACGCTGCGCGCCTGGACGAAGTTGTAGGCGTAGCTGACCGCCTCCTTGATCGCGGCATCGACGTCCAGCCGTTCCTGCTCGGTCAGGTAGAAGGAGTAGTCGACCGCATGGCGGATGTAGCGCGGCGGCAGCCGGTTCAGCGCGACGCAGGCCACGTCGGCCAGCAGCTCGGCCTCGCGGTGGATCTCGGGGAATTGCGGCGCGGTCTCCATCACCGCGGCAAACACTTCGCGTTCGTGATGGTTGTAGAGCGAGGTGAAGTCCATGAGCACGTCCTGCGTCGGGCAACTGGGATGAGCCACAGCATAGGCCGCCCCTCGTGCAAATGGAAAGCCCCCGCGGACACCCGTTCACGCGGGGCGCCCGTCGAAGGACGGTCAGGCGGCGCCGATGCCCGGCACCATCGCCCCCGCTTCCGCGGCCTTCTTCGCCTTCAGCTTGGCGGTGAAGTCCAGCATGCGGTCGATGCAGGACTTCGCTTCGACGCGGATCGCCTCCTCGACGACGATCTCGCCGGTGCCGCGCTCCAGGCAGTCGACCAGCCCCTGCAGGCCGTTCATCGCCATCCACGGGCAGTGCGCGCAGCTCTTGCAGGTCGCGCTGTTGCCCGCCGTCGGCGCCTCGATCAGCACCTTGCCCGGCGCCATCTGGCGCATCGCGTGCAGGATGCCGTTGTCGGTGGCGACGACGTACTCGCGCGCCGTCCCCTCGACCACGGCCTTGATCAGTGCCGAGGTCGATCCCACCACGTCCGCCTGCGCGACCACCGAGGCTGGCGACTCCGGGTGGACCAGGATCATCGCGTCCGGATGCTGCTCGCGCAGCAGTTCCAGCTCCAGGCCCTTGAACTCGTCGTGGACGATGCAGGCGCCGTTCCACATCAGCATGTCGGCGCCGGTCTGCTCCTGGATGTAGCGGCCCAGGTGGCGGTCGGGCGCCCACAGGATCTTCTCGCCGCGGGCCTTGAGTTCGCTGACGATCTCCAGCGCGCAGGAGCTGGTGACCATCCAGTCCGCGCGCGCCTTCACCGCGGCGCTGGTGTTGGCGTACACGACCACCGTGCGGTCCGGATGCGCGTCGCAGAACGCGGCGAAGTCGTCGGCCGGGCAGCCCAGGTCCAGCGAGCAGGTCGCGTCCAGGTCGGGCATCAGCACGCGCTTCTCGGGGCTGAGGATCTTGGCGCTCTCACCCATGAACTTCACCCCGGCGACGACCAGCGTCTGCGCCGCGTGATCGCGGCCGAAGCGCGCCATTTCCAGCGAGTCGGAGACGATGCCGCCGCTTTCCTGCGCGAGGTCCTGCAGGTCGCCGTCGACGTAGTAATGGGCGACGAGCACCGCCCCCTTGGCCTTGAGCAGTTCGGCGGCACGCGCCTTGAGTTGCGAGCGCTGGCTGGGCGTCAACGGTGCCGGCACCTTGGCCCACGCATGGGCGGTGCAGGTGGCGCCGTCCGCATCCTGGCGGGCGAAGTCGTAGAGAACCTGTTCCATAGTGGCGGAATTCTAGGTGTGGCCGAAAAACCGGCTCGGCGGCATGCCGACCGTCCTTGTCACCATCGCGGTGAAGGCGCTGGCGCTGGCGTAGCCGAGCTCCGCGGCGATGACCTGCATCGGCTTGCGGTGCGCGGCCAGCCGCAGCGCCTCGGCCAGCAGCGCCTGCTGGCGCCACTGCGCGTAGCTGCTGCCGAGTTCCTGGCGGAACAGGCGGGAGACGGTGCGCGCGCTCGCGCCCACCTCTGCCGACCAGCCGTCCAGGCTGGCATGGCGCATCGGCTCGGCCAGCACGGCCTCGCAGAGGCGGCGCAGGCGCTTGTCGGTGGGCAGCGCGACGCCGAGCTGCAGGCTGGGCGCGCGGCGGATCTCGTCGAGGATCAGCTTGCCGATCCAGCCTTCGCGGTCGGCCACGGCTCCGGTCGCCGTTCCAGCGGGCTCGATCTCGTCGTGGGCGAGCTGCACGGCCAGTTCCCGCAGCAGCGGGGAGACCTCGAGGACGCGGTTCTCCGCCCAGACCTCCCCGTCATTGGGCGGATCGAGCAGGTAGAGGGTGCGCAGCTCGCAGCGCTCGACGGCGGTCACGGCGTGGACGACCCCGGCCGGAATCCAGACGCCGCGCGACGGCGGGACCAGGAAGGTCGCGCGGTCGGTGCTGACCCGGACCACGCCGGTGACCGAGAACACGAACTGGCCCCAGGTGTGGAGGTGGGCCTGGATGTCCATGAACCCGTCCAGGCTGCGCGACTTGGCGCGCACCGGGCGCGCGGCGCTCGGCGCATAGCGGCGCGGATCGAGCGGCGGCAGGCTGGTGCGACGGGTCAGGGTCGGCGTCGGGTGCTGGAGGGGGCGAGGCGTGGGGCGGGGTGTCGGAAGGTTCATGGCGGAAACTCGACAGAACTTGTCCGGCTATCGTAATTCCGACGTGAAGGCCCTGTCACCATGCCGTGCATGAACACCGCCACCACCACCGCCGACGCGGCCGGCCTGTCGCCGAGCCCCGAACAGAGCGCTGCACAGAGCCGGACACGAGACATCCAGACCATCAGCCTGATCGGTCTGGCGCACGGCACCTCGCACTTCTTCCACATGCTGCTGCCGCCGCTGTTCCCGGTGTTCATGCGGGAGTTCGGGCTGAGTTATTCGGAACTGGGCCTGCTGGTGACGATCTTCTTCGTGATCTCGGGCGTGGGGCAGGCGCTGTCGGGCTTCCTGGTCGACAAGACGGGCGCGCGGCCGGTGCTGTTCGCGGCGCTCAGCTGCTTCGTGCTGGCGTCGCTGGCCGCGGGCACGGCGCAGGGCTTCGCGGGGCTGGCACTCGCCGCCGCACTGGCGGGCCTGGGCAACTCGCCCTTCCATCCGGTGGACTTCACGATCCTGAACAAGCGGGTGTCGCAGCAGCGGCTGGGGCATGCGTTCTCGGTGCACGGCATCACGGGCAACCTCGGCTGGGCCGTGGCGCCGGTGCTGCTGATCTCGATGCACGAGGCGACCGGTCAATGGCGGCTGGGCTACGTCGCGACCGCGGCGTGGGCGCTGTTCGTGATCGCGCTGCTGGTCTTCAAGCGCGACGCGATCGACGACACGCAGGGCTCGTGGGGCCATGAGAAGGCGGGCGCGGCGAAGGCGCCGGTGGACGAGCATCCGATGGCCTTCCTGAAGCTGCCGTCGGTGTGGCTGTGCTTCTCGTTCTTTTTCTTCACGACCTCGGCGCTGAGCGCGATCCAGAGCTTCGCGTCGCCGGCGCTGTCGGCGATGTACGGCGTGAGCCTGGCGAGCACCGCCTTCGTCGTGACCGGCTACATGCTGGCGGGCGCGGCGGGGATGATCGTGGGCGGCTTCCTGGTGGCGAAGTCGCAGAACCTGGAACGCAACATCGCCGGCGCGATGTTCGTCGCCGCGGCGCTGCTGGCCTTGACGGCCACGGGCTGGCTGCCGGCGACGGCGGCCTTGATCGCGGCGGCGACGGCGGGCTTCGGCACCGGTCTGGCGGGCCCGTCGCGCGACATGCTGATCAAGCGCGCCGCGCCCCCGGAGCGACGGGTCGCGTGTACGGCACGGTGTACTCCGGCCTGGACACCGGCTTCGCAGTGGCCGCGCCCATCTTCGGCGCGTTGATGGACCGCCACTGGAACAACGCCGTGTTCTTCGGCGCGTCGTTCGCGCTGCTGCTGGGCATCGGTGCGGCGAGCCTGGTGCGCCAGGGGAAGCGCTGACACCCCTCAGGGGGAAGTCTTTTGGGGTGTCGGACGCCAGGCAACACTTGACCCCGGAAGGTGCCGGTCCGCAAGTCGCATCCGCGCCGCAACAGGGGACATCCCGCCTGCTTGCAATGGCGGGGCCGCTCGCTACAGTCGTCCGTCATGGATCAGCACCGCACCGTCCGCCGCCCCGCCGGGCACGTCCTCGTCGAGGCCCTGATCGAGCAAGGCATCCAGGAGGTCTTCGGCGTGCCGGGCGAGAGCTACCTCGCGGTCCTCGATGGCTTCCATGAGCATCGCGAGCGCATCCGCTTCATCGGCTGCCGGCAGGAAGGCGGCGCCGCCTTCATGGCCGATGCGCAGGGCAAGCTGACCGGCCGGCCCGGCGTGTGCTTCGTGACGCGCGGGCCCGGCGCCACCAACGCCAGCATCGGGCTGCACACGGCCTTCCAGGATTCGACGCCGATGGTCCTGTTCATCGGGCAGGTGGCGTCCGACCAGCGCGATCGCGAGGCCTTCCAGGAAGTCGACTACCGCCAGATGTTCGGCCCCGGCACGCTGGGCATGGCGAAATGGGTCGGCGAGGTGCACGACCCGCATCGCCTGCCCGAATACGTCGCGCGCGCCTTCCACACCGCCATGCAGGGACGGCCCGGCCCGGTCGTGCTGGTGCTGCCCGAGGACATGCTGACGCAGCTCACCGACGCGCCGGTGCTGCCGCGCGCCAAGCCCGCCGTCGCGTGGCCGGCGCCGGCCGACCTCGTCGAGCTGCAGGCGCGGCTCGAGGGCGCGCAGCGGCCGTTCGTCATCGCCGGCGGCGGCGGCTGGACGGCCGAGGCCTGCGCCGCGCTGCAGGACTTCGCCCATGCCTGGCAGGTGCCGGTCGGCTGCGCCTTCCGCTTCCAGGACCTCTACGACAACCGCGATCCGCTGTACGCGGGCGACGTCGGCATCGGCATCAACCCGGCGCTGGCCAAGCGCATCGGCGAGGCGGACCTCGTCATCGCGATCGGGCCGCGGCTGGGCGAGATGACCACCGGCGGCTACACGCTGCTGAAGGCGCCGCGGCCCGCGCAGCAGCTGGTGCACATCCACGCCGGGTCGGAGGAGCTCGGCCGCGTCTATGCCGCCGACCAGATGATCCAGGCCAGCATGAGCGGCGCCGCGCTGGCGCTGCAGCAGCTGCGCCCGCCGGCGGACCAGGAGGAACTGCCGTGGCGGCAGTGGTCGCGCGACGCGCATGCCGACTACCAGCGCAACCAGCAGGCGCTGCCGGTCGGCCCGATGGACCTGGCCGAGGTCATCCACCTGCTGGACCGGCTGCTGCCCGCCGAGACGATCTTCACCAACGGCGCCGGCAACTACAGCGGCTGGCTGCATCGCTTCCACCGCTACACCGCGCTGCATCAGGGCGGTCGCACGCAGCTCGCGCCGACCAGCGGGGCGATGGGTTACGGCTTCCCGGCCGCCGTGGCGGCGGCGCTGCTGCAGCGCGAGCGCTGGGTCGTCAACATCGCCGGCGACGGCGACTTCCTGATGACCGGCCAGGAGATGTCGACCGCGATGGCGCACGGCGCGCGGCGGCTGATCTGCCTGGTCGTCGACAACGGCAGCTACGGCACCATCCGCATGCACCAGGAACGCGAGTACCCGGGCCGCGTCAGCGGCAGCGACCTGCACAACCCGGACTTCGCCGCGCTGGCGCGCGCCTACGGCTGGGCGGCCTTCACCGCGGCCCGTACCGAGGAGGTCGAGCCCGCGCTGCGGCAGGCGCTCTCGTCGCAGGTCCCCACGCTGATCCACCTGAAGTTGCCGGTCGAGATCTCCACCTCGCGTGCGACCCTCAGCAGCATCCGTGAAGCGGCGCTGAAGCGGAAGTCCGCGTGACGTCGATGGCTGCCGCCTCTGACGGAGAATCGACCCATGTCTGAACCTATTCCTTTCGCCCTGCGCGGCGAATACATCGAACTCGACAAGCTGCTCAAGGCCACCTCGCTGGCCAGCAGCGGTGGCGAGGCCCGGCACTTCATCTCCGAGGGCCAGGTGCGCGTCGACGGTCAGGTCGATCTGCGCAAGACCGCCAAGATCCGCGCCGGCCAGGTGGTCGAGTTCAACGGCGAACGCATCGAGATCCTGAACGACCCGGAGGAATGACCCGATGACCAGTCCCAGTGCCTCGACCCGCGCCGCGATCCGTTTCTCGACCTGCGACCTCTGCGATTCGCTGAAGGCGGACACCAGCGGCGACACGCGCTGGCTGCCGGGCAGCCGGTATCGCAGCTACGGTGGCCATCCGCGCTTCGCCGGCCCGGTGGCGACGGTGCGATGCCTGGACGACAACTCGCAGGTCAAGGCGGCCGTGGAGAGCTTTGGCGCGGGACGTGTGCTGGTCGTGGACGGCGGCGGCTCGCTGCGGCGATCGCTGCTGGGCGGCAACCTCGCGGTCAGCGCGGCGAAGAACGGCTGGGCCGGCGTGCTGGTCCACGGCGCGGTGCGCGACCTCGAGGAACTGCGCGCGGCCACCGTCGGCATCTTCGCGCTGGGGCATGTGCCGATGCCGACCGAGCGTTGCGAGCAAGGCCTGTCGGACCAGCCCGTCCAGATCGACGGCGTCTGGATCCGGCCGGGCGACTGGCTCTATGCCGACGAGGACGGCGTCGTCATCACGCCGGCGGCGGTGCACGCGGCGGGCTGACCGGGCTCACCGCCGGGGGCGACGCGGGCCGGGTCAGGCCCCGGGCGCCGCGGCCCGCGCGGCGATCCATCCGGACAGCGCCTCGGCCGCCATCGGCCGACCGAACAGCCAGCCTTGCGCCGCGTCGCAGCCCATGGCGACGAGGATGTCGCGCTGTCCCTCGGTCTCCACGCCTTCCGCGACCACCGTCAGCCCGAGCGAGCGCCCGATCCCGATCACCGCGCTCGACAGCGCACGGTCGTCGGCGTCCTGCTCCAGATCCCGCACGAAGCTCTTGTCCAGTTTCAGCTCGGTCACCGGCAGCCGTTTCAGGTAGCTCAGGCTCGAGTAGCCGGTGCCGAAGTCGTCCACCGACACGCCGACCCCCATCTCGTGGAGCTGTTGCAGCTGTTCGCGTGGACGGCTGGTGTCGTCGAGCATCAGGCGCTCGGTGACCTCCAGCGTCAGATCGCTGGCTGCGAGGCCGTGCTTCGCGAGCAGGGCCCGCGCATGCGCGGCGACGTCGTCCTGGTGGAAGCGTTGCGGTGAGACGTTGACCGACATCCCCGGCACCGCGATGCCCTCGGCCCGCCAGCGTGCCAGCTGCGCGCAGGCGTGCGCCAGCACCCAGGCGTCCAGCGCATTGATCAGGCCGCTTTCCTCGGCGACCGGAATGAAGCGGTCCGGCGGCACCCAGCCGCGTGCGGCGTCGTGCCAGCGCAGCAGCGCCTCGACGCCCACCAGCGCGCGGTCGGTCAGGCGGACCTTGGGCTGGAAGTGCAGTTGCAGCAGCTGGTTGGACAAGGCGTGACGCAGCGCGGCCTCGATGTCGAGCCGCTCGTCCAGCGCCTGGTTCATCGCATGCAGGAAGAAGCGCGCGCAGTCGCGGCCGGCGCGTTTGGCCTCGTACATCGCGATGTCGGCGTTCTTCAGCAACTGGTCGAGGTCGAGGCCATCGCGCGGATAGGCGCAGACGCCGATGCTGGCCGTCATCTGCACGCGGGCGTGGCTGTCGTCGAGCGGGATCGGTGCCTCGAGCGCGGCGCGCAGCTTGGCCGCGACATGCATCGCGTCCTCGGCGGAGCAGCCCGGCAGCAGCACGACGAATTCGTCGCCGCCCAGCCGCGCCAGCGTGTCGCTGTCGCGCAGCGTGCCCAGCAGCCGCGCGGAGATGTGCTTCAGCACCTGGTCGCCGACCGCGTGGCCGAGCGAGTCGTTGACGGTCTTGAAGCGGTCGATGTCGAGCAGCAGCAGCGCGGCCGGCGCCTCGGTGCGCGAGGATTGCATCAGGGTCTGCCGGGCCCGGTCGGCCAGCAGGGTGCGGTTGGGCAGGCCGGTGACGCCGTCGAAGTAGGCCAGGCGCTCGATCTCGCGCTGGTGGCGGTCGTGCATGAACGCGATCTGGCACAGCTGCGTGCAGGCCTGGACCATGCGGCGGTGGAAGGGGGCGGCGGCGCGCGGTTCGCGGTAGTACAGCGCGAAGGTGGCGACGACCTGCTCGGTGCCCAGCAGGATGGGCGTCGACCAGCAGGCGGCCAGTCCATGCGACCGCGCGAGTTCGCGGAAGTCCGTCCAGAGCGGGTCGTTCTCGATGTCGGTCACCTCGACCGGCTGCCGGCGCCAGGCGGCGGTGCCGCAGGAGCCGGCCCGCGGGCCGATCGAGAAGCCCTCCAGCGCACCGCTGAAGGAGGTCGGCAGGCTGGGCGCGGCCAGCGGGTGCACCCGGCCGTCCTCGTCGACCGTCAGCACGGAGCAGATCACCTCCGGCGCCAGGGTCTCGACGGCCCGGCACAGCAGGTCCATCACCGCCGCCAGCGGGCGCCGAGCGCGACGGCTTCCAGCACGTCGCGCTGCAGGTGGTCGATGTCGGCCTGCTCGTCGGATCTTGTCGCGTGCTGTTCTCGCATCGCTGCTCCCTGTATCCCGGAAGCATCGCAGGCCCGACGCCTGCCGGCAAGGGCCTCAGCGGAGGACGTCGAGCAGCCGGTCCAGTCCGCCGTCGTTGATGGCGACCATCGCCTGCTCGCGAACCTTCGGCTTGGCGTGGTACGCGACGGAGAGGCCGGCGGCGCCCATCATCGGCAGGTCGTTCGCGCCGTCGCCGACGGCGATGCACTGCGCGGGCGTGGCGCCGACCAACCCGGCGCAGGCCAGCATCATGCGGCGCTTCTCCTCGCCGTCGCAGATGTCGCCCCAGTCCTGCATCACCAGGGCCCCGGTCAGACGGCCGTCGACGATCTCCAGCTCGTTGCTGCGGACGAAGTCCATGCCGAGCTCGGCGGCGACGAAGCGGGTGAAATAGGTGAAGCCGCCGGAGACCAGCACGAGCTTCAGCCCGGCGGCCTTGAGTGCCGCGCAGAGTTCGCGCGCGCCGGGATTGAAGGTGAGCCGTTCGCGCAGCACCTGCGCCAGCGCATCCTCGCCGACCCCCTTCAGCAGCGCGAGGCGGCGGCGCAGGCTGTCCTTGAAGTCGGTGATCTCGCCGCGCATGGCGGCCTCGGTGATCGCGGCGACCTCGGCCTTGCGGCCGGCGGCGGCGGCGATCTCGTCGATGCACTCGATCGAGATCAGCGTCGAGTCCATGTCGAAGGCGGCGAGCTTGAAGTCGCGCAGCGCCAGCGGCGGCGTGAAGCCCTGCAGGACGAGCGGGGAGAGCGAGGCCGGGGAGGTCGACGAGGAGGTCATGCAGGAGGGACTGGCAGGAGGGACTGGGCTGGGTATTGAATGCGGATGATCCCCGCCGAAGACCACTTCGATCAGTCTCGGCAATCAGTCGGCGGGGACGGTCGGGAGCTTAGCGCACTCGCCCAGGCACGCCTCAGCGCGCATGAGAGGAGGCGTAACCGACGGCCGGTGAACGAGACATCCAGACCGCTGAAGCCGGAGCCGGGGCTGAGCGCGTCGCGCCCCAACGCGATGCGTATGCCGCGATCGGCTCGGCGACTCCGAGCGTCGGGCGCTTGCCAGCTTCTTCCGGCGCCAGCCAGTTCTCCAGCTTGAGCCCTTCTACGCGCTCGAAGCCCCGATCATTGCTGATCAGGGTCGCGCCCAGCGCCATGGCGTGCGCGGCGATGGCGACGTCGAACTGCTGGAGCGGTTCGCCACAGCGCTCGAGCCGCGCCAGGATGCAGGCATAGAGATCAGAGAACCACAGATCCGGCCTCAGATATTCGACATGGACGCCACGCATCAGTTCGTGCAATTGCCGCTCCTTGCGCGGAGAAGGGTTCTTCTCAAGACCGGCGAAGATCTCCGCCTGGACGATCACGCTGATGGCGATCCGCCCCCGCAGCGCGTCGAAGCGCTCTTGGCAGCAAAGGCGGCGCGCCTTCTCCGGCGGCTCCATCAGGCAGCTCACGATGTTGGTGTCGAGCATGTACAGCGGTTCAGCAAGCGGCATGATGCGTCTCCCAGGCTTCGTAGCGCGCGCGGCGAATGAGATCCTCTTCAGGACCGTCCCCCCAATCGTCGAGGCCACCCACTCGGCCTCGCACCGGCTTGCCGTAGTTTTCCGGCAGATAGGGGCAGGTCTCGCAACCCTCGCGGGCATGCACCATGACGCGCTGGTACCGCTTGCTCTCGCAGAGCGTGCGGATCAAGGGGTCCGGATCATTGACGCGGTCGTCCGGCGGCAGGTGCGGGCATGCGAGGCAGGTCCGCGCGTACTCGCGCCCCCGGTACTTGCCCGCGATCTCGGCGTCGCGCGCGGCCTCCCAGGCGTCGTCTTCCGCTTGTTCCCGGGCAAGACGGGCCGCCGTCGATTCGATGGGTTGGCCCGTCGTTGAGAGGGGCAGGTGTTGATGCATCGGCATCTCCAGAAGTTGAGAAGCCGTCAGTCTAGGAAGTGGTTCCTCCGCCGTCATTGACTCGAACTGGTGGACGTGCCGGACGTCTTCCAGCAATTCAAGTGAGGGTCAACCACTTCTCCGGATCGCCATTGAAAACGGCGGCCTGAGCCGCCGTTTCACCCCTGCAAGGCGGGCCTCGGCTCAGGCCTGCGCCACCGGCGCGCCGAGCAGCCGCAGCACCTCGCGCACCGCCTGCGCGCGGTCCTTCGGATCGGTGAGCGCCTTGTCGATGCGCAGCTTCTCGTTGCCCACCAGCTTGATGTTGCGGTTCTTCTGCACCAGCTCGATGACCCGCATCGGATCGATCGGCGGATTGGGCCGGAAGTTGATGTTGATGACGCTGGGCGCGGCGTCGATCTTCAGCACGCCGTAGGGCTTGGCCAGCACGCGCAGGCGGTGCGTGTCGAACAGCGTCTGCCCCTGCGCCGGCAGCTTGCCGAAACGGTCGGTGACCTCCTCGAGCATCGCGTCGATCTGCTCGGCGCGGTCCGCCGTCGCCAGCCGCTTGTACAGCGACAGCCGCTGGTGCACGTCGCCGCAGTAGGCGTCGGGGAGCAGCGCGGGCGCGTGCAGGTTGATCTCGGTGGTCGCCGACAAGGGGCTGAGCAGGTCCGGCTCGCGGCCGGCCTTGAGCGAGCGCACCGCCTCCGACAGCATCTCGTTGTAGAGCTGGAAACCGACCTCCATCATGTTGCCGCTCTGGTGCTCGCCGAGCACCTCGCCGGCGCCGCGGATCTCCAGGTCGTGCATCGCGAGGTAGAAGCCCGAGCCGAGCTCCTCCATCGCCTGGATCGCCTCCAGCCGCTGCGCCGCCTGCTTGGTCAGACCCTCGACGTCCGGCACCATCAGGTAGGCATAGGCCTGGTGGTGCGAACGCCCGACGCGCCCGCGCAGCTGGTGCAGCTGCGCCAGGCCGAACTTGTCGGCGCGGCTGATGACGATGGTGTTGGCGCTGGGCACGTCGATGCCGGTCTCGATGATGGTCGAGCACAGCAGCACGTTGTGCTTGCCGCCGACGAACTCGCGCATCACGCGCTCCAGCTCGCGCTCGGGCATCTGGCCGTGGGCGACGACGATGCGCGCCTCCGGCAGCAGTTCCTCGAGCTTCATGCGCCGGTTCTCGATGGTCTCGACCTCGTTGTGCAGGAAGTAGACCTGGCCCCCGCGCTTGAGTTCGCGCAGGATGGCCTCTCGGATGGTGCCGCTGGTCTCGCTGCGCACGAAGGTCTTGATCGCCAGGCGCCGCTGCGGCGCGGTGGCGATGACGCTCAGGTCGCGCAGCCCCTCCAGCGCCATGCCCAGCGTGCGCGGGATCGGCGTGGCGGTCAGCGTCAGCACGTCGACCTCGGCGCGCATGGCCTTCATCGCCTCCTTGTGGCGCACGCCGAAGCGGTGCTCCTCGTCGATCACCAGCAGCCCCAGGCGCTTGAACTTGACGTCCGCCGACAGCAGCTTGTGCGTGCCGATGACGATGTCGATCGAGCCGTCGGCCAGGCCTTCCATCGCCGCCTTGATCTCCTTGGCGGAGCGGAAGCGGCTCATCTCGGCGACCTTGACCGGCCAGCGGCCGAAGCGGTCGGCGATGTTCTGGTAATGCTGCTCGGCCAGCAGCGTGGTCGGCGCCAGCAGCGCGACCTGCTTGCCGCCCATCACCGCGACGAAGGCGGCGCGCAGCGCCACCTCGGTCTTGCCGAAGCCGACGTCGCCGCAGACCAGCCGGTCCATCGGCTTGGGGCTGATCATGTCCTGGATGACGGCGTGGATCGCGGCGCGCTGGTCGGGCGTCTCCTCGAAGCCGAAGCTCGCGGCGAAGGCCTCGTAGTCGTGCGGCGAGTAGCGGAAGGCGTGGCCCTCGCGCGCGGCGCGGCGGGCGTAGAGGTTGAGCAGTTCGGCGGCGGTGTCGCGGACCTGCTCGGCGGCCTTGCGCTTGGCCTTGTCCCACTGGCCCGAGCCCAGGCGGTGCAGCGGCGCTTCCTCGGCGCTGACGCCGGTGTAGCGGCTGATCAGGTGCAGCTGCGCGACGGGCACGTAGAGCGTGGCCTTGTCGGCGTACTCGAGGTGGAGGAACTCGCTCGGACCGTCGCCCAGGTCGATGTTGATCAGGCCCAGGTAGCGGCCGATGCCGTGGTTGGTATGCACCACCGGATCGCCGACCTTGAGCTCGGACAGGTCCTTGATCAGCGCGTTGACGTCGCTGACCTGCTCCTGCTTGCGGCGCCGGCGCGTGGTGGGCGTGGTCGCGAAGAGCTCGGTCTCGGTGAACAGCTGGATCTGGCGGCCCTCGTCGGGTTCGAACCAGAAGAAGCCCGCGGCCAACGGCGCGGCGGTGATCGCGAAGCGCTCGTCCTTGTTGGCCTCGAATTCGGCGAGGTCCTTCACCGACGGCGGATCGATCTTGTTGTCGCGCAGCAGTTCGAGCAGGCTTTCGCGGCGGCCTTCGCTCTCGGCGAGCAGCAGCACGCGGAAGTCGGTGGACTTCAGGTGCGCGGCCAGGCGCGCGAGCGGCTCCTGCGCCCCGCGCTCGACGCTGACGTCGGGCAGCGGACGCGCGTAGTCGACGGCCTCATGACCGCGCACGGCCAGCACGGCGTGGCGGTGCGTCGCGGTGAAGAACTCCTCGGGCCTCAGGAAGATCTCCTCGGGCGCGAGGATGGGCCGGTCCGGGTCGTGCTGCAGGAAGCGGTGGCGCTCGCGGGTGTCGGTCCAGTAACGCTGCAGCGCCTCGTCGACCTCGCCGTGCAGGACGAGGCCCGCCTCGGCGGGCACGTAATCGAACACGCTGGCGACCTCGTCGAAGAACAGCGGCAGGTAGTACTCGATGCCGCCGGTGGCCAGGCCCGTGTCGATGTCCTTGTAGATGCGCGACTTGGTCGGGTCGCCGTCCATCTTCTCGCGCCAGCGGGCGCGGAAGGCCTTGCGCGAGGCCTCGTCCATCGGGAACTCGCGCCCGGGCAGCAGGCGCACTTCCGGCACCGGGTACAGCGAGCGCTGCGAGTCCGGATCGAAGACGCGGATCGAGTCCACCTCGTCGCCGAACAGGTCGACGCGGTAGGGCACCAGCGAGCCCATCGGGTAGAGGTCGATCAGGCCGCCGCGCACGGCGTACTCGCCGGGCGAGACGACCTGGCTGACGTGCTGGTAGCCGCCCAGGGTCAGCTGCTGCTTCAGGCCGGCCTCGTCCAGACGCTGCTTCTGGCGGAAGTTGAAGGTGGTCGCGGCGAGGAAGGACGGCGGCGCCAGCCGCGTCAGCGCGGTCGTCGCGGGCAGCAGGACGACGTCGAGGTCGCGCTCGGCGACCGGCTTGCCGTTGGCCTGCAGCAGCCGCCACAGCGTGGCCAGCCGCTCGGAGATCAGGTCCTGGTGCGGGCTGAAGCTGTCATAGGGCAGGGTCTCCCAGTCGGGGAAGACGGCCACGCGCAGTTCAGGCGCGAAGAACTTGAGCTCGTCCTCCAGGCGCTGCGTGTCGCCGGGTTCGGCGGTGACGACCAGCGTCAGGCGGCCGGCCGCCAGCTGCTGCCGCGCGAAGCGGGCGAGCAGCAGCGCGTCGGCGGAGCCGGTGGGGCGGGGCAGGGTGAAGCGTTTGCCGGGGGAGATCGTGGACAGCTGCATGGCGCACAAATGAGGACGGCCCCGGAAAGGGGCCCGCCGGAATTGTAGGGAGGCCGCCGCGACACGGCGTGACAGGAGCGACAAGAGCAGTCGGCGTACCCGGCGCGCGGGTCGTGTGAGCCGCGGCGGCGGCGCGCTCCGGCGCCGACGCAGGCTCAGCCCGCCGAGGCGATGGGAATCGACCGGCGGGCCTCGCGCATCGATACCGGCTCCGCGTCGAGGCTGCGCGCCCGCAACTGCCCGCAGCCGCCGTCGACGTCCTGCCCGGCGGAATCGCGCAGTTTCGTCAGCACGCCGCGCTGGTGCAGCCGCCGGGCGATGTCGCGCGCCTTGTCCCAGTCCGGCCGCGCGTACGGCAGTTCGGGCACGCTGTTGTACGGGATCATGTTCAGTACGCCGTACTTGCCCTTGAGCAGTTCGACGATGCCGGCGAGTTCGTCCTCGCCGTCGTTGACCCCGTCGATCAGCGTCCACTGGTACTGGATCGGATACCCGGTCTCGCGGGCGTAGCGCTCGCCCGCCTCGACGAGTTCGCGCGGCGTCAGGCGCGGCGCGCGTGGCAGCAACTCGCGGCGCAGTTCCGGTTTGGTCGTGTGCAGCGACAGCGCCAGCGCCGGCTTCACCGGTCCCGCGGCCAGGCGCTCGAAGGCGCGCGGGTCTCCGACCGTCGAGAACACCAGGTGCTTGTGGCCGATGTTGCCTTCGAGCCCCAGCAGCTCGATGGCCTCCATGACCGCCTCCAGGTTGTGCGAGGGCTCGCCCATGCCCATGAACACGACTTTCTTGACCGAGCGCTCGCGCCGCGCCAGCGCCACCTGCGCGACGATCTCGGCGCTGGTGACCTGCCGCAGCAGGCCGTCCTTGCCGGTCATGCAGAAGCGGCAGCCCACCGCGCAGCCGACCTGGCTGGACACGCACAGGCCGTCGCGCGGCAGCAGCACGCTCTCGACGGTCTGGCCGTCCTTGAGCCTCAGGAGCAGCCGCGCCGAGCCGTCCTCGCCCGGATGCCGCTCGACGAGCGTGGCCAGGCCGTGCAGTTCGTCCATCAGCGCCGGCAGCGCCTCGCGCACGGCCTGCGGCAGGTAGTGCTCGAGCTTGCGCCGCCCCTCGGTCAGCGGTCGGGCCTGGACCCAGTGGCGCAGCACGCGCCCGGCGTGCGCCTCGTTGGCGCCGAGTGCGCTCAGGCGGCGGTGGATGTCGGCGATGGCGAACACGGCATGCGGAGCAGGGGAGGGCAGGTGACGGGATTTTCGCCGATCGGATCGGCGTGCCCGCGGCGTGCGGCACTTCCACCGCCGCTGGCCCTCACCCCCGCCCTTGTATGTAGCAAAGTACGCCCAGGCCGCCACAGGCCGACCAGCCCAGGGTAGGCGCTTCGGCGCCATGCCGAGGGAGAGCGAGGGTCGTGGCGGCCGACCTCGGTTCGTCATGAACAGACAGCCCGAACGGTTGTGAGGTCCATTGAGGCCGTATCGAACACAAGGAAGGGCGCTGGCATGAGCGAAGAGATCTTCATCGGTGTTGACGTTTGCAAGGCGTGGCTGGACCTGGCTCAGGTACCCGCTGCGCCTGCCGACAAGTCTGGCGCGTTGTCGCCGCGAGTGGACAACGACGAGTCTGGACGAGCAGCGCTGGTATCGCAGCTCAAGAAGCTGGGGCCCACGCTGGTGGTGATGGAGGCCACCGGTGGCTTCGAGGCGGCGCTGGCGAGTGAGCTGTGCGCGGCTGGAATCGCCGTGGCGGTGGTCAATCCCAAGAAGGTGCGCGACTTCGCCCGCGCGACCGGTGTCCTTGCCAAGACGGACCGGCTGGACGCTCAGGTGTTGGCCAGGTTCGCACAGGCCATTCGTCCTCAGGTGTATGCGCTACCGGGCGAGACGCAGCAGGAGATCATCGAGCTGGTGGATCGGCGAGCGCAGCTGGTGACCATGCGGGCGCAGGAGAAGAACCGCTTGTCCACGGTCAAGCACGTGGCACGCACGAGCGTGCGGCAACACATCGAGTGGCTGGATAAGCGGATCAAGGAGATCGACAAGGATCTGGACGGTCGCTTGAAGGACTCGACGATCTACCAGCCCAAGTACGAACTGTTGGACAGCGTGCCGGGTGTCGGTCGAGTCACGGTCACGATGCTGCTGGGGCGCCTGCCCGAACTGGGCACCTTGGACCGCAAGCGCCTGACGGCGTTGGTGGGCCTGGCGCCGTTTGCCGATGACAGCGGCAAGCGGCGCGGCCAGCGCTACATCCAGGGCGGACGAGCGGACATCCGCACGGCGATGTACATGGCTGCACTCACGGCCAAGCGATGCAACGGGCCCATCAAGGCGTTGTACGAACGTCTGCGCCTGGCGGGCAAGCCCTTCAAGGTGGCGATGACCGCATGCATGCGCAAGCTGCTGATCATCCTCAACGCCATCCTCAAAACCGGCCAACCCTGGAGAAACGCCGAAGCCGCTTGACACGGTTGCTCTCCCGCGATGCGGGAGAGGGAGTTCATGCCGGCATCGGCGCGCTTCTGCGAGGCGCTCCCTACAATCGACCCCATGAGTTCCTTTCCGATCGGTCTTGCGCCGCGCTGCTTCGCGCTGGTGCCGGCCGCGGGCGTCGGCAGCCGTTCCGGCGCCGACCGCCCCAAGCAGTACGTCCCGCTCGCCGGCCGCGCCATGATCGCGCACACGCTGGCGGCGCTGGACGCCGTCCCGCGCATCGAGGCCACGCTGGTCGTGCTCTCGCCCGACGACGACCAGTTCGAATCCGCCGTCCCCGGCTTTGAAGGCGAACGCGGCTGGATCGCGCGCACCGGCGGCGCGACGCGCGCCGACACGGTCGCCGCCGGCTTGCAGGACTTGCGGGAACGGGGCGCCCAGCCGCAGGATTGGGTGCTGGTCCACGACGCCGCCCGCTGCCTGCTCCGCCCGGAATGGGTCGAGGCGCTGATCGAGGCCTGCGACGATGACGAGGTCGGCGGCCTGCTCGCGCTGCCCGTGGCGGACACGCTCAAGGACGCGGTGGCCGCGAGTCCGGGCACCGACCCCGGCGCGACGCCGTCCCTGCGCGTCGGCGCCACCGTCGACCGGCGCGGCAAGTGGGCCGCGCAGACGCCGCAGATGTTCCGCCTCGGCCTGCTGATGCCCGCGCTCGCCGGGCCGCTGGACGGCATCACCGACGAGGCGAGCGCGATCGAGGCCCTCGGGCACGCGCCGCGCCTGGTCGAGGCCTCCATGGAAAATTTCAAGGTCACCTATCCCGCCGACTTCGCGTTGGCCGAACGCCTGCTGAGGAGCCGCGCATGACTGTCGAATCCGATGACGATATCCAGGGCCTGAAGGCCGCCGGCGAGGCCGTCGCCACGGTGCTGCGCCGCATGCTGGACGCGATCCGGCCGGGCATGACCACGCTGGAGCTCGACCAGATGGGCGAACGCTGGCTGACCGAGTTCGGCGCGAAGTCCGCGCCGCGGGTGATGTACAACTTCCCCGGCGCCACCTGCATCTCGATCAACGAGCAGGCCGCGCACGGCATCCCCGGCGACCGTGTGATCCAGAAGGGCGACGTCGTCAACGTCGACGTGTCGGCCGAGTTGAACGGCTACTTCGGCGACACCGGCGGCACGCGCATCGTCCCGCCGACGACGCCGACCAAGACGCAGCTGGTCTTCGCCGCGCAGTACGCGCTGGAACAGGCGATGAAGGAAGTGAAGTCCGGCGCGCGGCTCAACCGCATCGGCCATGCGATCGAGCGCGTCGCCAAGGGGCACAAGTTCAAGATCATCGAGAACCTCTGCAGCCACGGCGTCGGCCGCTCGCTGCACGAGGAGCCCAAGAGCATCCCCGGCTACTACGACGCCAACGACACCCGCGTGCTCACCGAGGGCATGGTCATCACCATCGAGCCCTTCCTGTCGACCAAGAGCCGCTGGGTCGACGAGGAGGCCGACGGCTGGACCCTCTCCGGCGTCAAGGGAAACCTGTCCGCACAGTTCGAGCACACGATGATCGTCACCCGCAACGGGCCGCTCGTGGTCACGAACGCGCTGCCGAATTGACCCCTTGTCCGCCGGGCCACCACCCGCCCGCTTCAAGCCCTGGACGCGTCACTCGACTCGTCACTCAACGCGTCACTCAACGCGACATCCTCATGGTTCTGAATTTCCGCATCGGCGAGGGGTGGGACACCCACCAGCTCGTCACCGGCCGCCCGCTGATCCTGGGCGGCATCACGGTGCCGCACACGCACGGCCTGCTGGGCCACTCGGACGCCGACGCGCTGGCGCATGCGATCACCGACGCGCTGCTCGGGGCGGCTGCGCTGGGCGACATCGGCAAGCTGTTCCCCGACACCGCCGCCGAGTTCAAGGGCGCCGATTCGATGGTGCTGCTCGCCGAGGCCTACCGGCGCGTGAAGGACCTGGGATGGGTGATCGGCAACCTCGACAGCACGATCATTGCGCAGCAGCCCAAGATGGCGCCGCACATTCCGCTGATGCGCCAGCGCCTGGCGGAAGTGCTGGGCATCGACGCCGGCCAGATCAACGTGAAGGCGAAGACGGCCGAGAAGATGGGGCCGGTCGGCGAGCTGAAGGCGATCGAGGCGCGGGCCGTCTGCTTGCTGGTGCGCTCCTCCGACTGAACCGCTCGGTCGAACTCCCTCTCCCGCTTGCGGGAGAGGGAGCAAGAAAGGCCGGCTGACTGCGGTCAGACGCTCGCGCGCTTGAGCCGCAACTGCGCAACGAAGCCGCTGTCGTCGGCATTGGCCAGCCGCAGCTGCGCGCCCAGGCGCTGCACCGACTTCTCGACGATCGCCAGGCCCAGGCCCGCGCCCGTGGCCGCCGTGCGCGCCGTGTCGCCGCGGTAGAACGGCGTCGTCAGCTTCGCGAGCTTGTCCGGCGGCACGCCCGGTCCGTGGTCGCGCACCGTCAGCAGCACCCAGGCGCTGTCGGCCTCGGCGGTGACTTCCACGCGTGTCGGCTCGTCGCCGTGATGGCCGTAGCGGCGCGCGTTCTCGAACAGGTTCAGCAGGATGCGGCCCAGCTCGGTCGGGTCGGTCCAGATGCGCAGCGCCGCGGAGAGCCGCACGCTGATCTGGATCTGCTGCGGGTCGCGGAACCCCTGCGCCTCGCGCTCCACCAGCTCGCGCAGGTTGAGCGCCTGCAGCTGCAGCTCGCTGGGCCGCGCGTAGTCCATGAATTTGTTGATGATCGCGTCGAGCTGGTCGATGTCCTGCGCGATGTAGGTCCGCGCCTGCTCGTCGTTGACGCTCATCTCGGCTTCCAGCCGCAGCCGCGCCAGCGGCGTGCGCAGGTCGTGGGAGATGCCCGCGAGCATCACGCTGCGGTCTTCTTCCATCTTGGCCAGCTCGCGCGCCATCCGGTTGAAGCCCATGTTGACCTCGCGGATCTCGCTGGTCAGGGTGCTTTCGTCCAGGCGCGAGTCGTACTCGCCCTCGCGGATGCGGCTCGCGGCGATGGACAGCTCGCGCAGCGGCTGGTTGATCAGGCGCGCGATGGCCGCGGCGCCCAGCAGCGACGCGCCCAGCGCGATCGCGATCCACCACCAGTTGCCGGAGATGTTGGCCTGCAGCGGCGCCGCATTCGTCTGAAGCCAGAACTGGTCCGGACCGACGTCGAATCTCACCCACAGCCCGGGCACGCCGTTCAGGCCGCTGGCCAGCACCGTCTGCGGGCCGAGCCGCGAGACCAGTTCCTTGCGCAGCCGCTGGGCGAAGGGCGAGTTCTCGTAGGGCAGCCAGCGGTCGGTCGCTTCGGCGACCTCCACGGACACGGCCTCGCTGCGCGCCAGCGACTTCACCACTGCCACGCGGTTGATCGCATCGGTGCTGGTCAGCGCCACGCGCGACAGGTTCACCAGGCCGGCGAGCTGCTGCGCCGCCTCCAGGGCCTTGGGTTCGGCCTCCAGGGCCTTGAAGGTCTGCTGCCACGCCAGCACGCCGGCCGCCAGCAGCAGGGCCAGCAGCGCGAACGTGCGCCAGAACAGGTTCAGCGCCAGACGCGGGGGAGCCACGGGATCAGGCCGCCTCGTCCGGAACGAACACGTAGCCCACGCCCCACACCGTCTGGATGAAGCGCGGCTGCGCCGGATCCTCTTCCAGCAGCTTGCGCAGGCGCGAGACCTGCACGTCCAGGCTGCGGTCGAACGGCTCGAACTCGCGGCCGCGGGCCAGCATCGCCAGCTTGTCGCGCGACAGCGGCTGGCGCGGGTGGCGCACCAGGGCCTTGAGCATCGAGAACTCGCCGGTGGTCAGCGGCACGGGCTCGCCGTTCTTGGCCAGGCGGCGCAGCGCCAGGTCGAACTCGAACGGGCCGAACTGGACCGTCATCGGTTCCTTGGACGGCGCGCCCGGGGCTTCCGGCGGCGGACGGCGGCGCAGCACCGCGTTGATGCGGGCCAGCAGTTCACGCGGGTTGAAGGGCTTGGCCAGGTAGTCGTCGGCGCCGACTTCCAGGCCGACGATCCGGTCCACTTCCTCGACCTTGGCGGTCAGCATGATGATGGGCGTGCTGTCGCCGGCGGCGCGCAGCCGGCGGCAGATCGACAGGCCGTCCTCGCCGGGCAGCATCAGGTCCAGGACGATCAGGTCCACGGTTTCGCGCGTCAGCTGCTTGTTCAGCGCCTTGCTGTCCTCGGCGAGCAGGACTTCGAAGCCCTCCTGGGCGAGATAGCGGCGCAGGAGGTCGCGGATGCGGGCGTCGTCGTCCACGACCAGGACGCGGTTGGGGCGGGTTGTGGATTGCATGGCGGCCACTCCGAAATTTGTAACAGCGGGACTGTAAGGGCAGTTTTTCGGCCTGCTTGCGGGATGCATCAGTCCTTACTGAATAGTTACATCTTTTGTAACAAGCCGGTCCATTCCCCCTGATGAGGTCGATGAATGACTCAAAAAGGCGGATGAACGGCAGGCGGATCCGGTCAACCGTGACGCTTTCCTCACACGTTATGCTGGTTCCCACCAGGACTCTCCGTAGGAACCCGAATGATCCGAAGCTCCAAGATCCTCGCCCGCACCCTGATCGCCGCCGGCGCGGTGGCGGTCCTGCCTGCGATGGCGCAGGCCCAGGCCGCGCGGACCGACGTGCTCTCGCTGTCCGCCTCGGCCACGACCGAGGTGGCCCGCGACCTGCTGCAGCTGCGTTTCTCCACCACCCGCGAGGGCAAGGAGGCTGCCGCCGTCCAGAACGAACTGAAGCAGGCGCTGGATGCCGCGCTGGCCGAGGCGCGCAAGGTCGCCAAGCCGGGGCAGGTCGACCTGCAGGCCGGCAACCTGTCGGTCTACCCGCGCTACGGCCAACCGAAGGGGTGAGTTCAAGCGCCGCGCCGCAGATCACCGGCTGGCAAGGCAGCGTCGAGCTGCTGGTGCAGGGCCGCGACATCGAGGCCATCTCCAAGCTGAGCGGCCGCATCAGCTCGCTGGCCATCGCCAACGTGAGCTACGGCCTGTCGCGCGAGGCGCGTGAGAAGGCCGAGGACGACGTGGTCGGCCAGGCCATCGCCAGCTACAAGGCCAAGGCCGCCGTGTATGCGAAGCAGTTCGGCTACTCCGGCTACCGGATCGGCGAGGTCAGCGTGAACGCCGACCAGCCGGTGGCCATGATGGCGGCGCCCATGGCCCGCATGAAGGTCATGAGCGCCTCCGCCGACGAGGCCCTGCCGACCGAGTCCGGCAAGGCCACCGTCACGGTGAACGTCAACGGCAATGTGCTGATGACGAAGTGACCCTCACTGCGCGGTCCAGCCCCCGTCCATCGCCCAGGCCTGGCCGCGCACGTTGACCGCGGCGTCCGAGCACAGGAACACGGTCAGCGCGCCGAGTTCCTCGGGCGTCGTGAACTGCAGCGAAGGCTGCTTCTCGGCCAGCAGCTGACGCTTGGCCTCGGCGGGGTCGAGGCCCTCCTTGGCCGAGCGGTCGTCGATCTGCTTCTGCACCAGCGGGGTCAGCACCCAGCCCGGGCAGATCGCGTTGACGGTGACGGGGAGCAGGGCGGTTTCCAGCGCCGCCGACTTCGTCAAACCGACCAGGCCGTGCTTGGCCGCGACGTAGGCCGACTTGCCCGCCGACGCCACCAGCCCGTGCGTGGACGCGATGTTCACGACGCGACCCCAGCTCTTCTTCTTCATGCCGGGCAGCGCCAGGCGCATCGTGTGGAAGGCGGAGCTGAGGTTGATCGCGATGATCGCGTCCCACTTCTCCGGCGGGAACTCGTCGACATTGGCCACGTGCTGGATGCCGGCGTTGTTCACCAGGATGTCGCAGCCGCCGAATTCCTGGTCGATGTAGGCCATCATCGCCTCGATCTCGGCGGGCTTGCTCATGTCGGCGCCGTGGTAGCCCACCTTCACGCCGAGCGCCTCCACCTGTCCCTTCGGACCCGCGTGGTCGCCGAAGCCGTTGAGCACGATGTTCGCGCCCTCCCTGGCCAGGGTCAGGGCAATCCCCAATCCGATGCCGCTCGTGGAGCCGGTGACCAGCGCCGTCTTGCCTTTCAACATGCCGCGTCCTCTTCAGGGTTGTTAGGATGGGTACAAAGGATACGAGCGATGTCTGAACCCTTGTTGAAAAAAGTCCAGGCGCTGAGCCCTTGCGGCCTTCACCAGGTCGCGTATTGGGAGTGGGGGCGGTCCGACAATCCTCAGGTGCTGGTCTGCGTGCACGGGCTGTCGCGGCAGGGCCGCGACTTCGACGTGATCGCGCGGCGTCTGAGCGACCGCTTCCGGGTGATCTGCCCGGACGTCGTCGGGCGCGGGGAGTCGGAATGGCTGGGCGATCCGCGCAACTATCAGCTGCCGCAATATGTCTCGGACATGGTCACGCTGCTGGCCCGCCTGGGCGTGGGTCAGGTGGACTGGCTGGGTACCTCGATGGGCGGGCTGATCGGCCTGGCGCTGGCGGCGATGCCGGCCAGCCCGGTCAAGCGCCTGATCCTCAACGATGTGGGACCGACGATCGAGTTCGTCGCGCTGCAGCGCATCGCGAGCTATCTGGGCCGCGCGCCGCAGTTCGAGAACTGCCAGCAGGGCGCGGATTACCTGCGCGGCATCTCGCAGAGCTTCGGGCCGCACACGGACGACCAGTGGCTGGCGTTGTCGCGGGCGATGTTCAAGCCGGACGGCGACCGCTGCCGGCTGCATTACGACCCGCGCATCGGACAAGGTCTGGCCGGATTGACGCCCGAACTGGCGAAGGCCGGCGAGGCGCAGCTCTGGGCGGCCTACGATGCGGTGCGTTGCCCGACGCTGCTGCTGCGCGGCGGCGACTCGGACCTGCTGACGCGCACGACCGCCGAATTGATGACGCAGCGCGGCCCGCGCGCCGAGCTGCACGAGTTCCCCGGAGTCGGCCATGCGCCGACGCTGGTGCATGACGAACAGATCCGCGTGGTGGAGCAGTTCCTGGCCCGCGGATGACGTCCCGGCGGCCTTCGCGCCCCCGACGACACGGATGAACGACGAATGAAGACGGAATTGGGGCTGCGGCAGGACCAGGCGGCGCCCATCGTGGCCCTGCTGGACGGGGACCTGCCTCACCGCTTGCCGGCGGCGCAGCCGCGCGCTGAAGAAGCGGTCGATCCGGTGCGACGCGCCCGTGCGTTCGCGGAACCGCTGCTGGCCGATCACCTGCTGGGCACCGGCGAGCCGGCGCTCGACCACGCGGACGGCGTGGCGGCGATCCTGGCGGGCGTCGGCGCGGCGCCGTCCATGCAGGCGGCCTCCTACCTGGTGTACGCCGGCGACTACCTGAACAAGCCGGAAGAGATCGTCGCCAAGGCCTTCGGCGAGAGCGACGCGAGCCTGGTCGCGCACACGCGGCGGCTGGTGCAGATCCAGCGAGCGGCCCGCGAGGCGCGCGTCGAGGAACAGCGCCGGCAGGAGCAGACCGAGCTCGTGCGCAAGATGCTGCTGGCGTTCTCGCGCGACCTGCGCGTGGTGCTGCTGCGGCTGGCGTCGCGGCTGCAGTCGCTGCGCTGGTTCGCCGCGAGCAAGACGCCGTGCCCGCGCGAGCTGGCGGCGGAGTCGCTGCAGGTCTTCGCGCCGCTGGCCAACCGGCTCGGCATCTGGCAGATCAAGTGGGAGCTGGAGGACCTCGCCTTCCGTTTCCTGGAACCGGAGAACTACCACCAGCTCGCCAAGGGCCTGCACGAGAAGCGCGTCGAGCGCGAGCAGTCGGTGGAGTCGGTGCGGGCCGCGCTCGAGCGCGAACTGCAGGGCCATGGCATCGAGGCGCAGGTGCAGGGGCGGCCCAAGCACCTCTACAGCATCTGGAAGAAGATGCGCGGCAAGGGGCTGACGCTGGAGCGCGTCTTCGACCTGCGCGCGCTTCGCGTCGTCGTGCCGGAGGTGGCGGACTGCTACGCAGTGCTCGCGCAGCTGCACGAGCGCTACCGGCCGGTGGACGGCGAGTTCGACGACTACATCGCGCGTCCCAAGCCCAATGGCTACCAGTCGCTGCACACGGTGGTGATCGCCGCGGACGGCCGCCCGATGGAAGTGCAGATCCGCACGCGCGAGATGCACGAGCATGCCGAGCACGGCGTCGCGGCGCACTGGGCCTACAAGGAAGCGGGCACGAAGGGTTATGCCGGCGTGAGCGCGGCGGGCGAGTTCGAGGAACAGGTCGCGCAGGCCCGCAAGGCGGTGCTGCGGCAACTGCTCGCCTGGGAGCGCGACTACGTCGCCGAGACCGATGCCAGCTTCGACGACCGCATCTACGTGTTCACGCCGCAGGCCAACGTGGTCGAGCTGTGCGCCGGGGCGACGGCGGTGGACTTCGCTTATGCGGTGCACACCGACCTCGGCCACCGCTGCCGCGGCGCGAAGGTCGACGGCCAGATGGTGCCGCTGAACACGCCGCTGCAGAGCGGCCAGACGGTGGAGATCGTCGCGCTGAAGGAAGGCGGTCCGTCGCTGGACTGGCTGAACGCGGAGCTCGGCTACCTGCAGAGCCAGCGCAGCAGGGCGAAGGTGCGGGCGTGGTTCAACGCGCAGGTGCAGACGCACACGATCTCGAAGGGCCGCGAGCTCGTCGAGAAGCTGCTGCAGCGCGAAGGCAAGACGGCGATCAAGCTCGACGACCTGGCGGGGCGGCTCGGCTTCAAGAGCGCGGAGGCGCTGTTCGAGGTCGTCGGCAAGGACGAATACTCGCTGCGCAACATCGAGACGCTGCTGCGTCCGCCGGTGCCGGAGGCGGACGAGGAAGAGCTGCTCGTCCAGCGGCACACGAAGGGCGCGGTCGGGGAAGGGCGCACGCCCAAGGGCGGCGTGCTGGTGGTGGGGGTAGACTCGCTGCTGACGAGTCTCGCGCGTTGCTGCCGGCCGGCGCCGCCGGATCCGATCACCGGCTACGTGACCCGCGGCAAGGGCGTGGCGATCCATCGCTGCGACTGCGCCAACCTGCGCCAGATGGCGCAGTCGGCGCCGGAGCGCGTGATCGCCGTCGCGTGGGGCGAGCCCGCGCCGGACCGGGCGGGCAAGGGCGCGATGTACCCGGTGGACCTGGTCGTCGAAGCCACTGACCGGCCCGGGCTGCTGCGCGACGTGCTGGAGCTGTTCGCGAAGGACAAGCTCAACGTGATCTCGGTGAACCAGCAGAGCGGCAAGGGCAAGCCCTTGCGCAACGACCTGTCGCGGATGAACTTCACCGTCGAGGTGAGCGATGCGCAGCGCCTGCAGCAGACGCTGGTGGCGCTGTCCCAGGTCTCGGGCATCCGCAGCGCGCGGCGTCGCTGACGTCTTCTCAGGGTCTGCCGCTCGCGGTCTTGTCGAGGACGCCGTGCGACTGCTGTTCTTTTTGCCGCAGCTTCCTGGACGGGCCTGAAAATCCGGCTTATACTGCGAGGCTTCTCCAGGCGCGTAGCTCAGTTGGTTAGAGCACCACCTTGACATGGTGGGGGTCGTTGGTTCGAATCCAATCGCGCCTACCAGATTTGGTAGGCAGTCCTCAGGGACAACCTCAGACGGATCGCCCGCTTCAACGGGCGATTTGTTTTACGGACCGGCGGGTTAACCACCGTCGGCCGAGTTTTTCAGGCGCGTAGCTCAGTTGGTTAGAGCACCACCTTGACATGGTGGGGGTCGTTGGTTCGAATCCAATCGCGCCTACCAGAATTGGTAGAAGGTCCTCCGGGACTCGAGACCTCAGCAAACGCCCGCCGCAAGCGGGCGTTCTGCTTTGTGCGCCCGCCGCGAGCGGGCGTTTCGCTTGGTGGCTTCGGTCTTTCCTGCCGTCGCAGGGCATGGGCCTGCTGCCGGCCTGCGGCTTGTGCGATGGCCGTGATGATCGGCGAAGGCCCTGCTTTTCCGCCCTGCGGCGTTCCGGTCCCGGCGCTAGGATGCGCCGATCCTGGTACTCGCACACGTTCTTGGCGACCGTCTCCAACCCCTTGCTCCGGCGCATCGCGCGCGTCCTGCAGCTGTCCCAGGCGGTCGCCCTGGTTCTGGTGCTGGGCGCCGCCGGCGTCCTGGTCGACAGTGCACGCCGCTACGGCGATGCCAACGACTGGGTCGCCCACACCCATGAAGTGCTCGATCAACTGAACCAGCTCCGATCGAGCCTGCTGCGGGGCGGCGTCGCGCTGCGCAACTACGCGCTGGTGCCGCAGCCCGAAGCCCTGCAGCGGCTGCGCGGCGGCGCGGGCGATGCACGTCGGGCCGCCGAGAAGCTGGATTCGCTGGTGCAGGACAACCGTGCGCAATCGGCGCTGGCGATGGAGGTGGGCTCCGAGACGCTCGAGATCACAGGCTGGTACCTGTCTTCCGCGGTGATTGCGGAGCGCGACGGTCCCGACGCCTTGCGTCACGGCCTGGACGCGCGCATCGCCAACGATTCCGCCAAGCGGCTGCGGCAATTGCTCGACACCATGGAGAGCGCCGAGCGCGCCCTGCTCGCCGAGCGCCAGGAGCAGCAGTCGCGCGGGCTGTTGTCGGTCAAGCGCTCGGCCTTGGCGCTCGCGGCGCTGTTCATCGCCTTCACGCTCGGGATGATCGTCTACGCGAGCCGACTGGTCCGCGCAAGCGACCGCGACATGACCCAGCTGGCCACGTCGGCCGACACGGATCTGCTCACCGGCCTGGCCAACCGCCGCGCGCTGGAACGTCGGGCGCAGGAGCTTGCCGGCCTGCCGATCAGCGTCATCGTCTTCGACCTCGACGACTTCAAGCCGGTCAATGACCGCTACGGCCATGCGGCAGGCGACGCCGTGCTGCGCGCCGTGGGCCAGCGGCTGCGGGCGCAATGCCGGGACGGCGACGTCCCCGCGCGGGTGGGGGGCGACGAGTTCGTGCTGCTGCTCTCCGGTGCGCCGGACGAATTCCGGCTGGCCCAGATCCGGCAGCGCCTGCTGCAGGCCTTGACGGAACCCATCGCGATCGACGGCGGCATGGTCAGCGTGGGGGCGTCCATCGGCTACGCCGTCGGCGACGGCCTGACCCGCTACGAGCGTCTGCTCGAAGCCGCGGACGACATGTCCTACGAAGAGAAGAAAAGAAGAAAGCTCCGGACGCCCTTGCGGGCGTGAACGGAGCTTCCGGGGGACGCGGGTCCTGGGGTTCGAGCGGGGGCGGTGTCGAACCGGGCCCCATGTCCGGATCGGGATCGGGATGCCGATCCCGACCTTGATCAGTAGGTGATCGTGACGGTCACGGTGTCGGTGTACGAACCGGGCACCACGCCGGCCAGCGACGGCACGCGGCCGTAGACGCTGATCGACTGGGCGGAGCCGCTGCCGGTGCCGCTCTTGGTGCTGGAGCTGGCGGTGCCGTCGCCAAAGACGGTCGTGCGGCCCGAATCCATGTACAGCTGGTAACCCAGGGTGTTGGCGCCGCTCTTCATCGTGCGGGACGTGAAGTTGGACGCGCCGCCCGCGTTCGCGCCGGCGTTCAGGGACACCGCGTAGGGCGTCGTGTTGGAGCAGGTGATCGTCAGCGTGGACGAGGCGTCCAGCGGCACACCGGCGGCCAGGGGGTCGATCGCGCTGCCGAAGTTCAGCGCCGAACCGGACACCGTGCAGGAGCTGGTGATCGTCGCGGTCACCTGGAAGGTGTTCTGCGCGGTGGTGGCGTTGACTGCCGTGGCGGCGGAAACCGCCAGGCCCAGGCCGATGGCGACGTGCTTGAACTTGCTGGCTTGCTTCGAGATCGTGTTCATGTTGGCCCCCTGTTTGCGATGAATGAATCTTCGTTCTCACGCCTCGTTACCAACAGAAGCCGATAGCGGTACCAGGGGTCGGGCGGGACCCGCACGGTCTTGTAGGGAAAGTGCCGACGGTTGTGGGGGAGCACCGGCCCGCAGACTTCGATTTGCCAAGCGTGGGCACTCCACGACGCAGGAGGCCTCGCGTCCGCGAACCTCCCGCATCATTCCGGCCCCACCACCGCTCGCTGCCCTCGGGGCTGGCGCTGCTCGCAGGGTCCGGGCTCATGACAGGCGTGTGACATATTTCCGTCATCACCCGGCGATATCGTCCCCGGCAGCGTGAGCTTCCACGCGCTCTCAGGGGCTCGTCACCTTGGACATCCGCAAACTGATCGCCCCCGTGCTGGCGATCGCGCTCCTCGCCGCGGTGGGCGGCGGCGTCTGGTATTCCAACGCGCGGCTAGACCAGGACAAGGTCGCCGCCGTCTCCGCCCAGCAGGTGAGGGACCGCCAGGTGTCGCTGCGCGGCCTGATCGGCTCGGAGAAGGAAGCGTTCTTCAACGACCCGCGCGTCCAGCAGGCGCTGGCGGCCAGGGGGCTGAGCGTCACGGTGGAGAAGGCCGGCTCGCGCGCCATCGCCGGCCGCTTCGACGCCGCGAAGTACGACTTCGGCTTCCCGTCGGGCGCGCCGGCGGGGCAGCAGCTGAAGACGGCCGCCAAGGCCGCCAACGTCTACACGCCCTTCTATACGCCGATCGTCTTCGCCAGCTGGAAACCGATCGCCGAGATCCTGGTCGCCAACGGCATCGCGCAGCGCGAGGGCGACTTCTATTACATCGTCGACCTCCAGCGGCTGATGACGCTGATCGAGCAGAACGCCCGCTGGCGCGACCTCAAGAAGAGCGAGGCCTTCGCCACCGGCAAGGCGGTGCTGGTGAACTCCACCGACGTGCGCACCTCCAACTCGGCGGCGATGTACCTGGCGCTGGCCAGCTACCTGGCCAACCAGCAGCAGATCGTCCAGAGCCAGGAGGAGGTCGACAAGGTCCTGCCGCTGGTCGCGCCGCTGTTCCTGCGCCAGGGCTTCCAGGAGCAGAGCTCCGCCGGCCCGTTCGAGGACTACCTGGCGCTGGGCATGGGCAAGGCGCCGCTGCTGGCGGCCTACGAGTCGCAGATGGTCGAGTTCTGGCTGCGCAACCCGGACCGGCTCAAGGGCGACATGGTCGTGCTCTACCCGCGCCCGACCGTGTATTCCAAGCATGTGCTGGTGCCCTACAACGAGAAGGGCGCCCGTCTGGGCGAGGCGCTGGACACCGATCCGAAGTTGCGCGAGCTCGCGCATGAATACGGCTTCCGCACCGGCGGCGACGTGAAGGGCCCGGAGACCTGGGCCCAGCGCGGCGTCAAGGTGCCGCCGGTGCTCGTCGACGTCGTCGACCCGCCCAGCCACGAATGGCTCGAACGAATGATCCAGGGCGTCGAGGCCCGGTTCAAGTGACGCTTCATCCCGAGGAGGACCGCATGACCGCTTCCCAGACCCCGATGCAGACCACGACAACGACCGGCAATGCCGCGCTGGACCAGCTCCAGCCCCCGCAGTCCTTCACGCTGGAGCCGCCCGCGCCGGTGCAGGTCGTGCCCGCCGAGGCGGCCGCAGGCAAGGTCCGGCTCAAGCCGGAGGAGGTCGCCGAGCTGGACGGCCAGGTGCGCCAGTTCATCGACGACATCACGACGCACGACGCGCAGCATCCGACCTTCAAGCAGGCCGTCGAGCGCATCCACGCGATGGGCAGCAAGGACATCGAGGCCGCGTCCGCCGCGTCCAACCGGATGCTGGACCGGCCCGTCGGCTCGCTGAAGAGCGGTCTCCTCGACCAGGGCGCGCAGATCGGGCAGTCGCTGGTCGACCTGCGCCGCACCGTCGAGGACCTCGACCCGTCGCGCCAGGGCGACCTGTTCTCGGCGCGCAAGCTGCTCGGCTTCATCCCGCTGGGGAACAGGCTGGCCGACTATTTCGACCGCTACCAGTCCTCGCAGTCGCACCTGAACGGCATCATCGAGGCGCTCAAGGGCGGCAAGGACGAACTGCTGCGCGACAACGCCGCCATCGAGCAGGAGAAGGTCAACCTCTGGACGCTGATGGAGCGGCTGGAGAAGTACATCCACATCGGCCGGTCGCTCGACGGCCAGCTCGAGACGAAGGCGCGCGAGCTCGAACTCTCGGACGGTGAGAAGGCCCGCGTCGTCCGCGAGGAGATGCTGTTCTACACCCGCCAGAAGGTGACGGACCTGCTGACGCAGCAGGCGGTGAACATCCAGGGCTACCTGGCGCTGGACCTGATCCGCAAGAACAACCTGGAGCTGGTGAAGGGCGTCGACCGCGCGACGACCACGACCGTGTCGGCGCTGCGCACGGCGGTCATCGTCGCGCAGGCGCTCAACAACCAGAAGCTGGTGCTGGACCAGATCTCGGCGCTGAACACCACGACCGGCAACCTCATCGCCGGCACCAGCGAGATGCTGCGCGACCAGAGCGCCGCGATCCATCAGCAGGCCGCGTCCAGCACGATCGAGATCGCGAAGCTGCAGCTGGCCTTCACCAACATCTACCAGACGATGGACACCATCGCCGACTTCAAGACGAAGGCGCTGGCATCCATGCAGACGACGGTGGACACGCTGTCCGACGAGGTCGCCAAGAGCCGGGCCTACCTGGACCGGGTGCGGCGCCAGGAGTCCGCCGCGGCGCTGCAGGCGTCGGGAGAGGTGTCGCTGTGAGCGGCGCGCGCCGCTCGGTGATCGGCTGGTTGCCCGGTGGGCGGTCCTTCACGCTGCTGTGGGCGGCGCTGCTGTCGACGGCGCTGGCGCTCGGCGGCTGCGGCAAGCGGGAGTCCGACGCGCCGACGGCCGATGCGGCCGGTGTGGTGGACGCCGAGGCTGCCTTCACCGTGCTCGCGGGCTCCGAGGTCAAGGACCTGGAGCCGGCGATCGTCGCGGCCGGGCGATCGGCCGGCGTGACGGTGAAGATGAGCTACGCCGGCACGCTCGACATCGTCGAGCGGATCAACGCCGGCGAGCGCTTCGACGCGATCCTGCCGCCCAACGGCGCCTATCCGTCGCTGGCCCTGCAGACGCCGCCGCTGGCGCGCGAGAAGCTCTTCTATTCGCGCATCGCGCTCGGCGTGAAGGCGGCCAAGCTGGCCGAACTCGGCTGGGGCCAGCGGGCACCGACCTGGGCCGACATCGCCAAGGCCGCGAGCACCGGCAAGCTGCGTTATGCGATGACCAATGCGGCCAGCTCGAACTCGGGCATGAGCGCGCTCTTCGCGGTCGCCGCCGCATCGTCGGGCAAGACCGAGGACATGGCCGCCGCCGATGTCGACGCCAAGGTCATCACCGCCTTCCTGTCCGGCCAGCGCCTGACCGCCGGCAGCTCCGGCTGGCTGGCCGACGCCTTCACGAAGGATCCCGCCGCCATCGACGCGATGGTGAACTACGAGGCCGTGATCCTGCGCGCCAACGAGAAGCTGACGCAGGACCAGCGCCTGACGCTGGTCTATCCCCGTGACGGGATGATCTCGGCCGACTATCCGCTGATGCTGCTGCGCGAGGCGCAACGCGAGCCGTACAACAAGCTGGTGGCCGCGCTGAAGGCGGCGGATTTCCAACGCGACGCGCTGGGCCCGGCCTTCCTGCGGCCGGCGAATCCGCAGGTGGCGACCGCGGCGGCGCTGCCGACGGCGTCGATCGCGGAGCTCTCCTTCCCGAACCGGCTGGAGGTCATCGATGCGGTGCTGACGGCCTACCAGTCGACCTGGCGCAAGCCGTCGACGTCCATCTTCGTGCTGGACATCAGCGGGTCGATGAAGGGCGAGCGCATCGAACTCATGCGCGAGGCGCTGAAGGTGCTCAGCGGCGCGTCGCAGGCCACGGCCAGCGCGCGGCTCAGCGCGTTCCAGGGCCGTGAGCGCGTGTTCCTGATCCCCTTCGACGACCGGGTGAACGAGCCGGTGCTGGTGCCTTTCGACGCCGGCGACATCGGCGCCGCGCGGGCACGCCTCACGAGCGTCGCCGACGACCTGCGCCCACGCGGTGGCACCGCCGTGTATTCGGCCCTGTCCGCGGCGCTGGAACTCGCCGAGCGGGAATCGCGCGAGCACCCGGACCGCTTCGTCAGCATCGCGCTGCTCACCGACGGCGAGAGCAACAGCGGGATGTCTTTCGCCGCGTTCCGCACGCGCTACGGGCAGGGCGCGCCGGCGCGGGTGTTCCCCATCCTGTTCGGCGAAGGCAACGTCGACGAGATGAAGCAGATCGCGCAGATGACCGGCGGCCGCGAATTCGACGGCCGTCACTCGCGCCTGGCGCAGGTCTTCCGCGAGATCCGCGGCTATCAGTGACCGCGCCGGGAACCTCGCCATGGCCGCCTCTAGACCGCTGAAGCTGCGCGCGCTGCTGTTCCTCTACAGCAGCGGCAACATCCTGGGCTGCGCGCTGGCGCTGGCCGGCCCGATGCTGCTGTTCACCGGCGTCATCGACCGCGGCTGGCTCGCGATCACGGCGGGCCTGTACGTAGCGGGCCTGCTGCTCGGCCGTCGTCAGCCCGAACTCGAACGCGCGATCGAGGACAGCCTGACGCACGAGCAGACCCTGCAGCGGCTCGACGAGGTCGTGGCCCACGCGTTGCCGCACCTGCCCGAAGAAGTGAAGCCGCATCTGGTCTCGATCCGCGATGCCGTCGCCGAGGTGCTGCCGCGCCTGCGCGGCACCGGCCTGCACAGCGAGGACCTGTTCACCGTGCGCCAGACGGTGCTGCGCTACCTGCCGGAGACGCTCGCGAACTACGTCGCCTTGCCGCCGGCCTTCCGCGTCAGCCATGCGCTGAAGGACGGGAAGACCGCGCGCCAGCTGCTCGCCGAGCAACTGGCGCTGCTGGAAACCCAGATGCGCGAGATCGTGGCCAACGCGGCCCGGCAGGATGCGCAGGCGCTGATCGCCAACGGGCATTTCCTGGAAGAGAAGTTCCGCCAGCCCGACTTCCTCGCGCGCTGAGTCGCGCCAGAACCCGGAGGCCCGCATGACCCGCACCATCGTCGACATCCCGGCCGCGCAGCTCGTCGAGATCGACCGCCTGTGCAAGCTGATGGGCATCTCGCGCGCCGAGGCGGTGCGGCGTGCGCTCGCCACGTTCGCGCAGGGGCATGTCGAGGTGACGCCGGAAGCGTTCGGGTTGTGGACCTCGGGCCGCGGCATCCTCGACCTGACGGGCGCACCGGATCGACCGGCGCAGGCGGACGACGGCGCGCCCGGACGGAGCGCCCGCCGATGAACGCCGTCATCGACGAGGACGTGCTGCTCGACTACCTGAACGGCGTGCCGGCGGCGGCGCAGGCCCTGGACGCCTGCGCGCACCGCTCGATCGGCGTGCTCACCTGGCTGGCGGTGATGGCGCGCTGTCCGCCGGCACTGCTCGAGCCCACGCGCGGTTTCCTGCGCAGCTTCGAACGTCTGTCGATCAGCGAGGCCATCGCGGACGAGGCGCTGCGGCTGCGGCTCGCATCGCCGTCGCTCGACCATGCGCGCGCGATCGCCTGGGCCACGGCCAACGTGAATCAGCTGATGTTCGTCACCTCGCGCCGGGAGGGGATCGAGGCGGCGGGGCGCAATGTGGTGATGGCCTACGAAGCGCGCGGCCGGGCGAGCGATCTTCCCGCCGCGGTGCCCTGAGATCGACCGCCATAATCGACCGCCATAACCAGACCGCGATATGGCCGACATCGAGACCTTCCCCGTCCCCGCCGCCGCAAGGGCAGCGGCGCCGTCACGCTGCGCGACGTGGCGCAACTCGCGGGCGTGGCGCCGATCACCGCCTCGCGCGCGATCAACAACCCGGCGCAGGTGTCGCCCGAGGTCCGCGAGCGCGTGGCCGAGGCGGTGCGCAAGACCGGCTACGTGCCCAACCTCCTCGCCGGCGCGCTGTCGTCGATGAAGAGCCGCATGGTGGGCGTCGCCGTGCCGACGATCGCCGGGCCGGTGTTCCTCGACACCGTGCAGAGCCTCACCGAGGCCCTGTTCGAGGCCGGCTACCAGGTGTTGCTGGGCCAGACCGGCTACGACAACGCGCGGGAGGAGGCCTGGCTCGACGCCATGATCGGCCGGCGTCCCGACGGCCTGGTGCTCACCGGCACCAGCCATTCCGAACAGGCGCGCACCCGCTTGCGCGCGTCCGGCGTCCCGGTCGTCGAGACCTGGGACCAGAGCGACAACCCGATCGACATGCTGGTCGGCTTTTCCCACGTCGAGGTCGGCCGACAGGTCGCGTCCTACCTGCATGAGCGCGGCTACCGCCGGCTGGCCGGCGTGGGCGGCAGCGACGAACGCGCGATGCGGCGCTTCCGTGCCTTCCAGGAGCAGGCCGGGGTGCTCGGCATCGCCGACGTGCCGGTGGCCACCGTCGCCACGCCGACCACCTTGGGCAGCGGCCGCCGCGGCCTGGCCGAACTGCTGAGCCATCCGGACGGGGTCGACGCGGTGTTCTGCAGCTCCGACTCGCTGGCGCTGGGCGTCGTGATCGAGGCGCAGGCGCGCGGCCTGCGCATCCCGGAGGATCTGGCGATCGTCGGCTTCGGCGACCTGGCGCTGGCGCGCGACCTCGAACCGGCGCTGACGACGGTGCGCATCGACGGTTTCGCCATCGGCCGGCAGGCGGCGCGTTTCATCCTCGACCGCGCTGGCGGCAGCGTCGACCGCCGTGCGGTCGACATCGGTTTCGAGCTGGTCCAACGCGCCAGCGCGTGAGCGTCCCGGGATGCCGCCGACCTTTCCGGCCCCGGTGGAATCCCTCATGAACGCAATCTTGACGTGTTGGATGGTACCGATACCATCTGCCGCATCAGAAGAGGGTATCGGACCTGAGTCGATGTCGACGAGGGCCGCGTGCCGTCATGGATGGAGACAAGCGACATGAATTCGGTGATGCGGGGCCGCGTGCGCGCCCTGGCCGCTGCGGCGGCGACGGTGGTGCTGGGCATGACGGCGGTGACGGTGCAAGCCGCGGACGCCGCCAACTGGCCGACCCAGCCGGTCAAGCTGATCGTCCCCTTCGCGCCGGGCGGCACTTCCGACGTGCTGGCACGCGAGATCGCGGCCCGGCTGCAGGCCTCGCTCAAGCAGACCATCGTGGTCGACAACAAGGCCGGCGCGGGCGGCGTGCTGGGCGCGGACAGCGTGGCCAAGGCCGCGCCGGACGGCTACACGATGCTGCTGGGCACCATCGCCACGCATGCGATCAATCCGTCGCTGCTGCCCAAGATGCCCTACAAGGCCGACCGCGACTTCGCGCCGGTGATCCTGCTGGGCAAGATCTCCAACGTGCTGCTGATCGGACCGGGCTCGCAGGCCAAGACGGTCAAGGACATCATCGCGGCGGCCAAGGCCAAGCCCGGCGACATCACCTTCGCCTCGGCGGGGCAGGGCACGTCGCAGCATCTGTCGGGCGAAGTGTTCCGCCTGATGACGGGCGCGGACCTGACGCACGTGCCCTACAAGGGCAGCGCGCCGGCCATCCAGGACGTGATGGGTGGCCAGGTGCCGATGAGCTTCGAGACGGTGACCGTCGCGCTGCCGCAGATCAAGGGCGGCAAGGTGAAGGCGCTGGCGGTGACCTCGGCCAAGCGCAGCGCGCAGTTGCCCGACGTGCCGACGCTGGCTGAGTCCGGCGTGCCCGGTTTCGACGTGTCGAGCTGGCAGGCGCTGTACTTCCCCGCCAACACGCCGGCGCCCATCGTGGCCAAGCTCAACGCCGAGGTGCAGAAGATCGTCGCGCTGCCCGAGGTGAAGGCGAAGATGGAATCGCTGGGCCTGGAGTACACGCCCAACACGCCCGCGCAGTTCGCCGAGTTCCAGAAGGCCGAGCAGGCCAAGTGGGCGAAGGTGATCAAGGACGGCAACGTCAAGCCGGACTGAGCCCCTTGACGTCGCTGCCGCACCTGGGTGCGGCAGGGCGGTCCGCCTCCCGCACAGCAAGGGAAATCACCCGGCGGGCCGTCAACCGGGCGCCTCCTAGAATGGGTCGAAGACCCTCAGAGGAGACAGCATGGCGACGGCCCGACGCGGCAAGACCGCAACCGGCAGCGAGGACCCCGCGCAACCCAAGGGGCCGCGGGTCCTCAAGAAGTACCCCAACCGGCGGCTGTACGACACGCAGACCAGCAGCTACATCACCTTGGCGGACGTCAAGAAGATGGTGCTCGGCGGCGAGGACTTCGAGGTCCGCGACGCGAAGTCGGGCGACGAGCTGACCCGCTCCATCCTGCTCCAGATCATCCTGGAGGAGGAGATGGGCGGGATGCCGATGTTCTCGACGCCGCTGCTGGCGCAGATCATCCGCTTCTACGGCCATGCGATGCAGGGCCTGATGGGCGCCTACCTCGAGAAGAACCTGCAGGCCGTCACCGAGCTGCAGAGCCGCTTCGCCGACCCGAGCAAGGGCGGCGGCTTCGATCCGCAGCTCTGGTCGCAGTTCATGAGCGGACAGGCGCCGATGATGCAGGGCCTGATGGGCAACTACCTCGAGCAGTCCAAGAACCTGTTCCTGCAGATGCAGGAACAGTTCCAGAGCGCGGGGAACATCTTCCCCGGCGTGCCTGGGGTGCCGGGTTTCCCGCCGCCGCCGACGACGCCCAAGAAATGAGGGCCGCGTCCACCGCGAGGTGGATCGCGAACCCCGCGGGGCGGTTCTAGAGGCCGTGCCGGCGATGCCAGTCGGCCAGTGACTCGTCGGGGAAGTGCTCGAAGCGGGCGTCGCCCGGCTTTCCTTCGACCTGGACCCAGGACGCCTTGGCGTCGAGCAGCCCATGCACGTTCTCCGGCGGCGCGGGCAGGGGCGTGTCGATCGCGCTGGCGTGCGGATGGATCAGGTCGGGCCAGTTGTCGTCGTACATCCAGAGCGCCGTGCCGCAATGGCCGCAGAAGTGGCGCTGGCCGCTGCTTTCCTTGCCGTCGATGACGGCGCGGTAGACCTTGAGGTCGCGCTTGCCCTTGATCAGCTGGAAGGTGGTGTTGTCGGCGCCGATGTTGATCGCGTAGCCGCCGGTGCCGGCCGTCTTGCGGCAGATCGTGCAGTAGCAGCGCATGAACGGATAGGGCTCGGTCGAGTCGACCGAGAAGCGGATGCGGCCGCAGTGGCAGGAGCCTTCGAGGTGCATGGGGTGCTCTCCTTGGTCACCGTCTCCGGCAACGCGCATGCCGTGGGCCGGCGGATCAGCCTCGGAACGACGGCACCCGCGATGGCATCCGCGACGGCAGCACCCGCGACGGCAGCATGGACCGCAGCACCGCGTGCAGCGGGCCGGGTTGCACCGGCTTGCGCAGCACGAGGTAGCCGTCGGCCTCGGCGCGGCGCAGGTCCGGCAGGTCGAGTTCGCCGGTGATGACCAGGCCGCGCGCGAGCGGGAGCCGGTCCAGCAGGTCCTGCAGCAGGACATAGCCGCCGTCGTCGTGCCGCAGTCGCAGGTCGCTGACCACGACATCGGGCTCGAAGTCGGCGTCCAGCGCCTCGTGCGCCTGGGCCGCGTCGCCGGCGACACGGCAGTCGATGCCCCATTCGCCCAGCAGGTGGGACAGTCCGCGTGTCACGCCCAGGTCGTCGTCGACGACGAGCACGCGTCCACCGAGCGGCTCGAACGCATGCGGCGCGACGGGCGGCCGCCTTGTCGGCGTCGAAGGGATGGCGGCGCCGCGCAGCGTGATGCGGAAGCACGAGCCCCGGCCCGGCGTCGAGTGCCAGTCGATGGCCGCTTCCATCCGTCGCACGCAGTCCCGCACGACCGACAGGCCCAGCCCCTGGCCTTCGCCGGTGACGCGCGCGGCGTCGTCGCCGCGATGGAACTCGGAGAACAGGGCCTCGCGCTTGGGCGCGGCCATGCCGATGCCGGTGTCCCAGACCTCGATGGCCCAGTCGTCGCCGCGCCGTCGCACCGCGAGCAGCACGCCGCCTTCGGGCGTGTAGCGCAGCGCGTTGTGCAGCAGGTTGGCGAGCGCACGGCGCAGCAGCATCGGCTCGGCGACGACCCAGGCGGGCGCCTCGGGCCCGCGGATGCGCCAGTCGAGGCCACGTGCATGCGCCTCCGGCTGGAAGCGCTCATGCAGTTCCGACAGCAGCGGCGCCAGGGCCAGCGGCTGCAGCGCGAGTTCGGCGCTGCGGCCGTCCAGCGCCGAGACGTCGAGCAGCGAATTCAACAGGTCGTTCACATGGGCGGCGGCCTGCGAGATGTCGACCAGCAGCGGTCGCAGGGTCTCGTCGCGGTTGCGCTGGAGCGCGGCCTGCGCGGTGAGGGTCAACGCATAGAGCGGCTGGCGCAGGTCGTGCGAGGCGGTGGCCAGGAACAGGCTCTTCTCGCGCGATGCGGCCTTGGCGACATCGCGGGCCTCCTTGTGGGCGAGGGCGAGGGCTTCGCTCTGCCGCTTGAGCCGCGACTGCTGGACCAGGAAACCGTTCGAGGTCCGCGCATGGCGCCAGACGAGCCACGGAAAGAGCAGGCACAGCGGCAGGACGATCGTCCATTGCGTGGGGAAGGCGAAAGGCACCGCGACGGTCGCCATGGTCCACGCGGGAACGAGGAAGCGCGCGAAGAACGGCAGGTCCGCGGCGGCAAAGGCGGCCGTCGACACTGTCGTGCCGGCGAGCACGAGGTACAGGAAGATCGCGTGCTCGAAGACGCCGCTGGCGGCGGCGACGCCCGGCAGCAGGCCCCACAGGATGCCGAAGGCGATCGCGATGCGCTCCAGCGGCGGCGCCCAGCGCGCCACGAAGTCGGCGGGGTTCATCACCGCCGCCTCTCGCCGGAAGCGGCGCCGCGCGACCGCGACGCCGATCGAACTGAGCGCATAGGCTGCCGCCCAGACCCACGCCAGGACGATCGCCGAGCCGCCCGCTGGCGTGCTCGCGACCACGACCGGCGGCAGCACCAGCGCGGCGATTTCCACCGAGGCGCGGTCGCCGATCAGGGGCAGGAGCTCGGAGCGCGGGGAAGGGTCGGACATGGCAGGGAGAGTGCCACGAACCTCGGGAAGGTCGCGGCGCGATGGAGGCGCGAGTATCGGCGCGATGGCCAGACGGCGCACGGACCTCGGCGCGTCAACGCGTTACCGGACGTGCGTCCGATGCCGGCCCCCTCCCGGGGACCGGGCTTTCGCCTCAGCGGCGGTGTGTGGCCAGACGGCTCACTTGTCGGTCTTGATGACCGTGCCGAGGGTCAGGGTCTTCACATGGTACTTGCCGGGCAGCGCATCGATCTTGGCGATGCTGTTGCGCGCCATGATCACGCCCATCGACGCCTCCTGCTCGATGAAGATCACGTCGCCGGCGTTGGCGGAGATCTGGGTCTCGGCCCAGTTCTCAGCCTTCGAGTAGACCTTGTGATCGCCGGGCTTCACCTGGAAGTAGATGTACTGGCTGCCGCGGGTGTAGCCCATTTCCGAGGGGGCTTCCTGGTCGTCGACGAAGACGTTGAAGCGGATCAGTCCGCCCACGGACGACGGACGCACGACGTAGACGATGGCCTTGTCGGTGTCCGGCAGCTTGGGCAACTGGAACGACTCGGTCTGCGCCTTCATGACTTCCGGCGACGGCAGCGAGGCGCAGCCCGTGAGGGCCATGAGCGCCGCAGCGCAGACCAGGGTGGCGAAGTTTTTCTCTTTTGCATGAACACGCCCTCCAGCGTGGTGGTTGGTGAAATCGGCGCCGGAGCTTAATCGGGATACGTGGGGGCGCCCCCGCTTCGAGGGGAACGGCGACGCAATCCCTCGGAAGCGGTGTCCGACGCCGGCTGTCGTAGAATGTCGCCCCAGCCCTCAGCCAGGCCTTCCGGCGGAACCCAAATGGAATCAACGACTTACGACCCCACCGCCGCAGGCAGCAAGACCGCCCCGAAGATCGGCTTCGTGTCCCTCGGGTGCCCGAAGGCCCTGACCGATTCCGAACTGATCCTGACGCAGCTGCGCGCCGAGGGCTACGAGACCTCCAAGACCTTCGCCGGCGCGGACCTGGTGATCGTCAACACCTGCGGCTTCATCGACGACGCGGTCAAGGAGTCGCTGGACACCATCGGCGAGGCGCTGGCCGAGAACGGCAAGGTCATCGTGACCGGCTGCCTGGGCGCCAAGGCCGGCGCGAGCTCGGACAACATGGTCCGCGAGATCCACCCGAGCGTCCTCGCCGTGACCGGCCCGCACGCCACGCAGGAGGTGATGGACGCGGTCCACACCCACGTGCCCAAGCCGCACGATCCGTTCATCGACCTGGTGCCCGAGGCCCGCGGCATCGCCGGCATCAAGCTGACGCCCAAGCACTACGCGTACCTGAAGATTTCCGAGGGCTGCAACCACCGCTGCAGCTTCTGCATCATCCCGAGCATGCGCGGCGACCTGGTGTCGCGCCCGATCGGCGACGTGCTGTCCGAAGCCAAGGCGCTGTTCGAGTCCGGCGTCAAGGAACTGCTGGTCATCAGCCAGGACACCAGCGCCTACGGCGTCGACATCAAGTACCGCACCGGCTTCTGGGACGGCAAGCCGGTCAAGACGCGCATGTTCGACCTGGTCGCGCAGCTCGGCGAGATCGCCAAGCCCTACGGCGCGTGGGTGCGCCTGCACTACGTCTATCCGTATCCGCACGTCGACGAGATCGTGCCGATGATGGCCGAGGGCCTGATCCTCCCGTATCTGGACGTGCCCTTCCAGCACGCCCACCCCGACGTGCAGAAGCGCATGAAGCGCCCGGCCAACGGCGAGAAGAACCTCGAGCGCATCCTGCGCTGGCGCGAGATCTGCCCCGAGCTGGTGATCCGCTCGACCTTCATCGCCGGCTTCCCCGGCGAGACCGAGGCGGAGTTCCAGTACCTGCTGGACTTCATGCGCGAAGCCCAGATCGATCGCGCCGGCTGCTTCGCCTACTCGCCCATCGAGGGTGCACCGGCGAACGCGCTCGACGGCGCGCTGCCGGACGAAGTCCGCGGAGAGCGCCGCGCCCGCTTCATGGCCGTGGCGGAGGAAGTGTCGATCGCCAAGCTGCAGCGCCGCGTCGGCGCGACCATGCAGGTGCTGGTCGATTCCGCGCCGGCGCTGGGCCGCAAGGGCGGCGTCGGCCGTTCGTACGCGGACGCGCCCGAGATCGACGGCACCGTGCGCCTGCTGCCGCCCGAGAAGGCCAGCAAGCAGCTGCGCGTCGGGGAGTTCACCCGCGCCCGCATCGTCGGTGCCGAGGGCCACGACCTGATCGCGCTGCCGATCTGACCGGTGCCGGGGCGCGCCTTCCGGCGCGCGGGCGGCCCTCCGACAACGCCGGCCTCGTGCCGGCGTTCGTCATGGCGGCCCCGGCGCCGCCATGGCCGGCGCGCCTGCCGCAGAATGTCCGCCCGGTTCCTTCGATCCTTCAGGAGACTTCGTGACGCGACGCGGCCCTTCCACCGAACTCATCCATCACCCGTTCCGCGCGCCCGACGGCTGGGACGCCGTGCCGGTCCCGGTGCACAAGGCGTCGACGATGCTGTTCAAGGACACGGCGCAATTGAACACGCCGCGCACCCGGGACGGGATCAGCTACCGCTACGGGTTGCCGGGCACGCCGACGACCTACACGCTGGCCGCGCGCATCGCGACGCTGGAACATGCCGAGCACTGCGTGCTCACGCCCAGCGGCTTGGCGGCCATCACGCTGACCAGCCTGGCCTTCCTCGCGCCCGGCGACGAGGTCCTGCTGCCCGACAACGCCTACGGGCAGAACCGGCACATCTCCAACGGCCTGCTGCGCCGGCTGGGCATCGCGCATCGCTTCTACGACCCGCTCGACGTCCCCGCCTTCGAGGCGATGCTGTCCGACCGAACGAAGCTGGTCTGGCTCGAGGCGGCGGGTTCGGTGACGCTCGAGTTCCCGGATCTGATCGGACTGCTGCGTGCCTGCCGCGCACGGGGCGTGCGGACCGCGCTCGACAACACCTGGGGGGCGGGCCTGGCGTTCAACGCGTTCGACCTGCTGCCGGATCGCGAGCCCGGGTTCGGCGCCGACCTGTCGATGCAGGCGCTGACGAAATACGCCTCCGGCGGCGCCGACGTGCTGATGGGGGCCGTCTGCACCCGTGACATCGCGTTGCATCGCGAACTGGTCGCGATGCATGAGAACCTGGGTTACGGCCTCGGCCAGAACGACGTCGAGGCGGTGCTGCGCGGACTGCCGACCATCGCCCTGCGCTACCGCGCGCAGGATGCGGCCACGCGCGATCTGGCGCGCTGGATGCAGGGGCGGCCCGAGGTCGCCCGCGTGTTCCATCCGGCGTTGCCGGGTTCGCCCGGGCACGAGCACTGGCGGGCGCTCACGACCGAGGCGGGCTGCCTGTTCGCGGCGCTCTTCAAACCGGCGTACGCGCCTGCGCGCCTCGACGCCTTCGTCGACGCGTTGACGTGCTTCGGGATCGGATATTCGTGGGCCGGGCCGATGAGTCTGGCCGTGCCGCATGAGATGAGCCGCAGCCGCTCGCTGGGCCTGTCGTGGACGGCGGAGGAGGGCGGCACGCTGGTGCGTTTCGCGATCGGGCTCGAGGAGGTCGAGGACCTGCGCGCGGACCTGGCGCAGGCGTTCGAGGTGTTGAGCCGCTGATCCGCTGAGCCGCTGCGCGCGCGGGCGGGCTGCCAGGCCCGTCAGTCCTTCGACGGACCGGAGACCTTGTGCCGCATCAGGCGGCCCTTTTCGCGTTCCCAGTCGCGCTTCTTCTCGGTCTCGCGCTTGTCGTGCTGGGCCTTGCCCTTCGCCAGCGCGATCTGGACCTTCACGCGGCCGTTGGTGTAATGCAGGTCCAGCGGGATCAGGGTGAAGCCGCGTTGCTCCACCTTGCCGATCAGGCGGCGGATGTCGGCGCCGCTCATCAGCAGCTTGCGCGTGCGGTCGGCCAGCGGGTTGACGTGCGTGGACGCGGTACGCAGCGGATCGATCCGGCAGCCGATCAGGAACAGCTCGCCGTTGCGGATGACGACATAACCGTCCGGCAGCTGGACCTGTCCGGAGCGGATGGCCTTGACCTCCCAGCCTTCGAGGACGAGGCCGGCCTCGTACTGCTCCTCGATGTGGTACTCGAATCGGGCGCGACGGTTTTCAGCAATGGGCATGGGCGTTCTTCTTGTGCGGGGCGCAGGCGGGTCGCGGGCAGGGCGGATCTGCTGGCGCGCGGTCGGGCGGGCCCCCGGATGGCGTCCCGGTGACGCCCAGATGGGGGCGATCGGGCCGCCTACAATCCCGCCATTCTAAGAACCGCCATGAAGCACGTCCGGAAGACAGTCCTCCTTTGGTACTCGCCGCGCGAGATGTACGACCTCGTCACCCAGGTCGAGCGCTATCCGGAGTTCCTGCCCTGGTGCTCCTCCGCGGAGGTCCTGGAACGCCACGACGACGGCGTGACCGCGAAGCTGTCCCTGCAGTACGCGGGCCTGCGCCACGCGTTCACCACCCGCAACACGAACGAGACCAACCAGCGCGTTCGCATGGCACTCGTCGACGGTCCGTTCTCGATGCTCGACGGCGACTGGCAGTTCCTGCCGCTGAACCGTCCCGGCGCGCCGGCGGACGGCGAACCGCGCGCCTGCAAGATCGAATTCGAGCTGCGCTACGCGTTCTCGAGCTTCGCGCTCGAGGCAGTCGTCAGCCCGGTGTTCGACCGCATCGCCAACACCTTCGTCGACAGCTTCGTGAAGCGCGCCGAGCAGGTCTATGGCGCCCGCTGACCTGTCGGTCGATCTGTTCTGGAGCCCGGTGCGCGGCGAGCTGCGTGAACAACGCCTGACCCTGCCCGCCGGCAGCACCTTGCGCGACGCCCTGGCGGCCTCCGCCTGGTTCGAGCCGGACCAGATCGCCACGCTCACGGCCGGGATCTGGGGGCGCATCGTCCCGCTGGAGACGCCGTTGCGCGCGCAGGACCGCGTCGAGGTCTACCGGCCGTTGACGGTCGATCCGAAGGAGGCGCGCCGTCAGCGCTTCCAGGCCGCTGGCAGCCGCATCGTCACCCGCCACCGGCCGCTGGGCCGCAAGGCCTGACACCGACGCCCCCGACCGCCCAGGTCCAAGAAAAGAAAGGCCGCATGAGCGGCCTGTCGTTTTACCGGCGGTCACCAGACTTACGTCCGTCTTGACCGCGGGTGTTGTTTCTGGAACTCGTTCTCGCCTTATTTGCAGGAGGCGGTGATCACCGCCTGGGCCTGGCGAACGTTGTCCTGGCGCATCTGCTCGGTCATCGGCTGCGATTCGCCGGTCTGGGTGCCGCTGCGCAGACGCACGCCGGACTCCAGCAGACGCATCCGGTTCTGCGCCTGGCGGCAGTCCTCGGCCATGGCCTCGGTGCGGGCCTTGTCCTCCTGCGCCTTGCGCTCGCGTTCCAGCTTGTCGCGCGACGACGCCTCGCTCGCGGCACGGGCCGGCGCGGAAGCGCCGGATGCCGATGCCGAGGGGCCTTGCGACGCGGCCTGGCCGGGCGTGGCGCTCACGCGCGGGGCGTTGGACGGACGCGCCAGGATGTCCTTGTCGGCCACGCTCGGCGGCGGCGGACGGTCGCTGTATTGCGTGCGGCCGTCGGCGTCGCGCCACTTCCATTGGGCGTGCGCGATCGAGGTCAGCGCCATCAGCGCCAGCGCGCAGATCACGCCCAGCGGGCGTCGCGAGAGTGGGGGATTCATCATGGTCGTGGAGTGTACTGCCGGGCTTCTCTATAATGCGCCTTTGCGTCTGGAGCTTCCCTCATGCGCCTACTCGGAAAGGCCCTCACCTTCGACGATGTGTTGCTGGTGCCGGCGTTCTCCCAGGTGTTGCCGCGCGACACCAGTCTGGCCACGCAGTTCACGCGTGGCATCCGCCTGAACCTGCCGCTCGTGTCCGCCGCCATGGACACCGTGACCGAGGCGCGCCTGGCGATCGCCATCGCCCAGGAAGGCGGCATCGGCATCGTCCACAAGAACCTGACCCCGCAGCAGCAGGCCGCGGAAGTGGCCCGGGTCAAGCGTTACGAGTCCGGCGTGCTCCGCGACCCGATCACGATCACCCCCGAGACCACCGTCCGCCAGGTCAAGCAGCTCAGCGAGCACCACGGCGTCTCCGGCTTCCCGGTGCTCGTGGGGCAGAAGGTCGTCGGCATCGTCACCAACCGGGACCTGCGCTTCGAGACGCGCATGGACATCCCGGTCAGCGAGATCATGACCCCGGCCGAACGCCTGATCACGGTGCCGGAAGGTGCGTCGCTGAACGACGGCAAGGCGCTGATGCACAAGCACAAGCTGGAGCGCGTGCTGGTCCTCAACGACGCGTTCGAACTGCGCGGCCTGATGACCGTCAAGGACATCACCAAGCAGACCAACTTCCCGAATGCCGCGCGTGACGCGCACGGCAAGCTGCGCGTCGGCGCGGCGGTCGGCGTGGGCGACGGCACCGAAGAGCGCGTCGAGCTGCTGGTCAAGGCCGGCGTCGACGCGATCGTCGTCGACACCGCGCACGGCCACAGCAGCGGCGTCATCGAGCGCGTGCGCTGGGTCAAGAAGAACTACCCGCAGGTCGAGGTCATCGGCGGCAACATCGCCACCGGCGCCGCGGCGCTGGCGCTGGTGGAAGCCGGCGCGGACGCGGTCAAGGTCGGCATCGGCCCCGGCTCGATCTGCACCACCCGCATCGTCGCCGGCGTCGGCGTGCCGCAGATCGCGGCCATCGACTTCGTCGCCACGGCACTGAAGGGCACCGGCGTCCCGGCGATCGCCGACGGCGGCATCCGCTACTCGGGCGACATCGCCAAGGCCATCGCCGCCGGCGCGAGCACGGTGATGATGGGCGGCATGTTCGCCGGCACCGAGGAAGCCCCGGGCGAGGTGATCCTGTACCAGGGCCGCAGCTACAAGAGCTACCGCGGCATGGGTTCGATCGGCGCGATGAAGGCCGGTTCGGCGGACCGCTACTTCCAGGAGAACGACGAGACGACCAACCCCAACGCGGACAAGCTGGTGCCGGAAGGCATCGAAGGGCGTGTCCCGTACAAGGGCTCGATGGTCGCTATCGTGCACCAGATGGCGGGCGGCGTGCGGGCCTCGATGGGCTACTGCGGTTGCGGCAGCATCGCCGACATGCACGACAAGGCCGAGTTCGTCGAGATCACCTCGGCGGGCATCCGTGAGAGCCACGTCCACGACGTGCAGATCACGAAGGAAGCGCCCAACTACCGCCTGGAGTGACGCCCCTTGTCCAATAAGGTCGACGCCGTCGCGGCAACGACGACCAATGGCGGCCGCAAGGCCGCCATGTCGTTCATCCTGATCGCGGTGCTGATCGACATGGTGTCGATCGGCCTGATCATCCCGGTGTTGCCGCCGCTGGTCGGAACCTTCACGCAGAGCGAGACCCAGCACACGCTGGCGCAGCTGGCCGTGGCGTTCGCCTTCGGTCTCGCGAATTTCTTCGGCTCGCCCATCCTGGGCGGGCTGTCCGACCGCTTTGGCCGCCGCAAGGTCATGCTGATCGGTTTCAGCGGTCTGGCGCTCAGCTTCTTCGTGACGGCGCTGGCCGACGCGCTGTGGATGCTGGTCGTGGTGCGGCTGTTCTCCGGCGCGATGCAGGCCAACGCGGCCGTCGCCAACGCCTACGTCGCCGACATCACCCCGCCGGCGGACCGCGCCAAGCGCTTCGGCATGCTGGGCGCAGCCTTCGGGATGGGCTTCATCCTCGGCCCGGTGATGGGCGGGCTGCTCGGCAGCATCGACCTTCACCTGCCGTTCTACGTCGCCGGCACGCTGGCGCTGCTCAACTGGCTGTACGGCTACTTCGTGCTGCCTGAGTCGCTGGCGCCGGAGCACCGCCGACCCTTCGAATGGCGCAAGGCCAATCCGGTCGCGGCGCTGGGCCGGCTGCGCAAGCTCAGCGGCGTCGGTCCGCTGATCTACGTGATCGCGTGCTCGGGCCTGGCGCAGCTGGTGATCCAGACCAGCTGGGTCCTCTACAACCAGCACAAGTTCGGCTGGGGCCCGCGCGAGAACGGCCTGTCGCTGTTCGTCGTGGGCCTGGTCGCGGTGGTGGTGCAGGGCGTGCTGCTGCAGCCGCTGATGCGCTGGCTGGGTGCGCGCCGCCTGGTGCTGATCGGCCTGACGACCTCCATCCTCACCAACGTGATCTGGGGGATGTCGACCGAGGCCTGGATGATGATCGCCGCGATCTTCCTGAACATCGCCGGCGTGGCCGCGGCCCCGGCGATGCAGAGCGTGATCTCCAACGCCGCCGATGCCCGCACGCAGGGCGAGACCATGGGCGCGGTGGCGGCGATCAACAGCCTGATGGCGGTGATCTCGCCGATCGCCGGCCTGGGGCTGATGGCGTTGGTCGCCGAGCTCCCCAAGACCGACTGGCGCCTCGGCGCGCCGTTCTACCTCTGCGCGCTGCTGCAACTGGCCTCGCTGGGCTTCGCGTGGCGCCACTTCAACATGGGCCCGCCGGCGCAGGCCGCCGCGGCCAAGGCCTGAGCCACCAAGACTCCCCAGCCTTCAAGAACCCCCAAGCATCCCAGAAGCTGACCATGCACGACAAAGTCCTCATCCTCGACTTCGGCTCCCAGGTGACGCAGCTGATCGCGCGTCGCGTTCGCGAGGCCCAGGTCTACTGCGAGATCCACCCCAACGACGTCAGCGACGACTTCATCCGTTCGTTCGCGCCGAAGGCGATCATCCTGTCGGGCAGCCATGCGTCGACCTATGAGGACCACGAGCTGCGCGCGCCGCAGGCGGTGTGGGATCTGGGCGTGCCGGTGCTGGGCATCTGCTACGGCATGCAGACGATGGCGGTGCAGCTCGGCGGCAAGGTCGAGTGGAGCGATCACCGCGAGTTCGGTTACGCCGAAGCCCGCGCCCACGGCCACACCAAGCTGCTGGACGGCATCCAGGACTTCGCCACGGCCGAGGGCCACGGCATGCTGAAGGTCTGGATGAGCCACGGCGACAAGGTCACCGCGCTGCCGCCGGGCTTCAAGCTGATGGCGTCCACCCCGACCTGCCCCATCGCCGGCATGGTCAACGAGGACAAGAACTACTACGCGCTCCAGTTCCATCCCGAGGTCACGCACACGGTGCAGGGCGCCGCGATCTACAAGCGCTTCGTGCGCGAGATCGCCGGCTGCAAGGGCGACTGGATCATGGGCGACTACATCGCCGAGGCTGTCGCGAAGATCCGCGAGCAGGTCGGTGACGAGGAAGTCATCCTGGGCCTGTCCGGCGGCGTCGATTCGTCGGTGGCGGCGGCGCTGATCCACCGCGCGATCGGCGACCAGCTGACCTGCGTGTTCGTCGACCACGGCCTGCTTCGCCTGAACGAAGGCGACGCGGTGATGGACATGTTCGAAGGCAAGCTGCACGCGAAGGTGATCCGCGTCGATGCGAGCGAGCTGTTCCTCGGCCAACTGGCGGGCGTGAGCGATCCGGAACGCAAGCGCAAGATCATCGGCGGCCTGTTCGTCGACGTCTTCAAGGCCGAGGCCGAGAAGCTGAAGTCGGGCGGCGGCGGTCACAAGGGCGCGACCTTCCTGGCGCAGGGCACGATCTATCCGGACGTGGTCGAGAGCGGCGGAACGAAGACCAAGAAGGCCGTGACGATCAAGAGCCACCACAACGTGGGCGGGCTGCCGGAGCAGCTCGGCCTGAAGCTGCTGGAGCCGCTGCGCGAGCTGTTCAAGGACGAGGTCCGCGAACTGGGCGTGGCGCTGGGCCTGCCGCCGGAGATGGTCTACCGCCACCCGTTCCCGGGCCCGGGCCTGGGCGTGCGGATCCTCGGCGAAGTGAAGAAGGAGTACGCGGACCTGCTGCGCCGCGCCGACGCGATCTTCATCGAGGAACTGCGCAACACGCGCGACGAGGCGACGGGCAAGACCTGGTACGAGCTGACCAGCCAGGCCTTCACGGTGTTCCTGCCGGTGAAGAGCGTGGGCGTGATGGGCGACGGACGGACCTACGACTATGTGGTCGCGCTGCGCGCGGTGCAGACCAGCGACTTCATGACGGCCGACTGGGCGGAGCTGCCGTACAGCCTGCTCAAGCGCTGCTCGGGCCGCATCATCAACGAGGTGCGCGGCATCAACCGCGTGACCTACGACGTCTCGAGCAAGCCGCCGGCGACGATCGAGTGGGAGTGACTTAAGCTGGTTTCAGGTCGTGCCATGCAGTCCGGCTTGCCCTCGAAACCCCAGTCCTGACAGGCACCTACGGTCTCACCCGGTTCCAGTCCGCCACACGAAAGCCCGTCGATTCCGGCGGTATTCCGAGCGGTATCGAGAGCAGCCCCTTGAACGACCATCGCTGATACCGTCGAATGACTTGACGGTATTGACTGACGGTATCAGTTCAGGGGGAATCGATGCTCACCGATATGCAGTTGAAGGCGCTGAAGGCCAAGGATCGCGTCTACAAGGTCGCGGATCAGCAGGGCCTGTATGTCGCCGTCACGCGCACCGGCGTGGCGAGCTTCCGGTTTGACTACCGCATCCATGGGCGTCGGGAGACGCTGGTGATCGGCAAGTACGACCCGAGCCTTGGCGCGAAGCGGCCCCGTGATCCCGCGGGATTGGACTACGGCATGTCCGTCTCCCTGGCTGAGGCGAGGCTGCTGTTGACGCGGGCGCGTCGAGCGGTGGAGAAGGGGAGAGTCCCTCGCGAGCCAAGACAGAGAAGCGCACTGAGGCCGCCGACGCTTTGACCTTCGGCAAATGGGTGGAGGCCTATTTCGCCCAGGCGCCGCTTGCGGAATCCACGCGTGCGATGCGCAAGTCGGTCTACGACCGCAATCTGGCGGCGGAGTTTGGCCGGCTGAAGCTGGAAGAGATCACGCCCGTTCGCCTGATGGCGCGGTGCGAGAAGATCAAGGAACGCGGGGTCTCGGCGCCGGCAGTCCACGCGCGCGAGATCGTGCTGCAGGTTTTCCGCTTCATCCAGGCGCGCGGGTTGAAGATCGACAACCCAGCCGAAGCGATCCGCCCCAGCGCGATTGCCTCGTTCAAGGCGCGGGATCGAACCCTCTCACCGGTTGAGATCCACGTCTTCTTCGAGGCTCTCGAACGGACCGCGACGATGCCGACGTTGCGCCTAGCCCTGAAGTTCATGCTGCTGACGTTGGTTCGCAAGTCTGAGTTCATCGATGCCGTCTGGGGCGAAGTGAACTTCGAGACTGCGACCTGGACAATCCCGAAGGAGCGCATGAAGGCAGGGCGGTCGCACAACGTCTACTTGAGCCAGCAGGCGCTGGACATCCTCGTTGCATTCAAGACCTGCTTTGGAGCCAGTTCCTATCTTCATCCGGGGCGGTACGAAACGGCAATGCCCATCAGCGCTGCGACCCTGAACCGCGTAATTGACGCGACGGTGGCGTTGATTCGTGAGCGAGGAGGCGACTTCGAACCCTTCACCGTGCATGACCTGCGCCGAACAGCGAGCACGCTGTTGCACGAGGCGGGCTTCAACAGCGACTGGATCGAGAAATGTCTGGCCCATGAGCAGCGCGGCGTGCGCGCCGTCTACAACAAGGCAGAGTACGCCGAGCAGCGGCGGTCGATGCTCCAGACTTGGGCGGACATGCTGGACGGCTGGATCCATCGTGGAAGCACGGGAGCTCGCCTTCCCTGGCATCGATAACAGCCTTGATGCTGGTATCGACAGACGTCCTACGACCAGCTTTCACCCAACGCCTGCGCCTGTTGCAACACCAACTCCACCGCCGCATCCTGCATGTCCGGCGGGTATTTGTACTTGCGCAAGATGCGCTTGACCATCAGGCGCAGGCTGGCGCGCACGCTCTCGCGTTCTGACCAATCCACGCTCAGGTTCTTGCGCAGGTTCTCGGTCAGTTCGTGGGCGATCTTCTTCAGGGTCTCGTCGGTCAGTTCCTTGACCGCCGACTCGTTGTTGACCAGGGCGTCATAGAAGCGCACCTCATCGTCGGTCAGCCCCAACGCTTCGCCGCGTGAGGCCGCCTCGCGGAATTTCTTGGCCATTTCGACCAGCTCTTCCATAACCTGCGCGGTTTCGATCGAGCGGTTCTGGTAGCGAGTGATGACATTGCCCAGCAGCTCGGAGAACTTCTTCTGCTGGACGACATTGCTTGCGAACTTGGACTTGATCTCGCCCTCCAGCAGCCGCTCCAGCAGTTCCACCGCCAGGTTGCGCTCGGGAAGGTTCTTCACCTGGGCCAGGAACTCATCATCGAGCAGGCCGATGTTGGGCTTGTCCAAGCCGACTGCGTCGAAGATGTCCACTACGGCGTCAGATACGACCGCCTGGCTGATGATCTGGCGGATCGCCTGCTCGCGCTGCTCATCGGTCTTCTTCTGATGCGAGATATCGCGCTTGGTCAGGATCACCTTGACCGCCTGTAGGAATGCCACTTCCTCGCGCACGGCCTTGGCCTCGTCCAGCGCGCAGCAAAGCGTGAATGCCTTGCTCATCGCCAGGGCCGTGTCGGCGAAGCGCTTCTTGCCGTCTCGGTTGCCCTCGGTCTTCAGGCCCAGCACATGGTTGGCCGCGCCCGCCAAGGTCTTGTGGCCGCCGGTCAGGAAGCCGTTCCAGTCGTAGCCGTGAAGCATGGCTCGCAGTACGTCCAGCTTCTCGGCCAACAGGGCGTAGGCCTCATGCGCATCCACGGTCGGCCGGCCGCGGCCCTGGCTGGCCGTGTACTCGCGCATGGCGGCCTTCAGCTCGTTGCCGATGCCGATGTAGTCGACCACCAGGCCGCCTTGCTTGTCCTTGAAAACGCGGTTCACGCGGGCAATCGCCTGCATGAGGTTGTGGCCCTTCATGGGCTTGTCCACGTACATGGTGTGCACGCAAGGGGCATCGAATCCGGTGAGCCACATATCGCGCACGATCACAAGCTTAAGCGGGTCGCTTGGGTCCTTGAAGCGCTTCTCCAGCCGCTTCTTAACCTGGCTGCTGTAGATGTGGGGGCGCAGCAGTGCCTTGTCGCTGGCTGAGCCGGTCATGATGATCTTGACCGCGCCCTTCTCGGGGTCGGGGTCATGCCAGTCAGGCCGCAGCTTGGCGATCTCGTCATAGAGGTGGACACAGATATCGCGGCTCATTGCCACGACCATGGCTTTGCCACGCTGGGCCGCATCGCGTGCCTCGAAGTGCGTCACTAGGTCGGCCGCCACGCTGGCCACGCGCGCACCGGCGCCAACGACCTTTTCCAGCGCTGCCCAACGACTCTTGAGCTTGGCCTGGGTACTTTCCTCTTCATCCTCGGCCAGTTCGTCCACTTCATCGTCGATGGTGGGCAGCTCTTCATCCTTCAGGCGAAGCTTGGCCAGGCGCGACTCGTAGTAGATGGCGACGGTGGCGCCATCTTCCTTGGCCTGCTGCATGTCGTAGACATGGATGTAGTTGCCGAAAACGGCGCGTGTATCGCGGTCGGCCGCTGATACCGGCGTGCCCGTGAAAGCTACGAAGGTGGCATTGGGCAGCGCATCGCGCAGATGTTGGGCGTAGCCGACCTGGTACTTGGTCCGATACTCAGGGGACTCTGAATCCTTCGCCGCGAACTCAATCGGCTTGCCGTCGGTGGTCAAGGTGCCCGAGCGCATGCTGCCCCGCACCTTGACCTCTTTGAGCTTGGCCTCGAAGCCGTACTGCGTGCGGTGGGCCTCGTCCGCGATGACAACGATGTTGCGCCGGTCAGAGAGCATGGGGAACAGGTCCTCATCTTCGCCGGGCATGAACTTCTGGATGGTCGCGAACACAATGCCGCCGGAGGGGCGATTGCTTAGCAGCGTGCGCAGCTCCTGCCGCGTGGCCGCCTGTACCGGCTGTTCACGCAGCAGATCCTGCGCCAGGCTGAAGACGCCGAACAGCTGTCCGTCCAGATCGTTGCGGTCGGTGATCACGACGATGGTGGGGTTTTCCATCGCCGGCTCTTGCATTACCCGCGCTGCAAAGCAGGTCATGGTGATGCTCTTACCGCTGCCCTGGGTGTGCCACACAACGCCGCCTTTGCCGCGCAGGGCCGCGCTGCTGTCGGGCCTGGATGCCGCCACCACATGCTCGATGGCCGCCCGCACCGCGTGGAACTGGTGATAGCCGGCGACCTTCTTGATCAGCCGCCCGTCATCTTCGAAAAGTACGAAGTAACGCAGGTAGTCCAGCAGCATCGCCGGGGCCAGCGCACCTCGCACCAGGGTCTCAAGTTCATTGAACTGGCCCAGCGGGTCCAGGTCAGTGCCGCTGATCGTGCGCCATTGCTGGAAGCGTTCTTCATCGGCCGACAGCGAGCCCATGCGAGCCTCGCTGCCGTCCGAGATGACGAGCACCTCGTTGTACTGGAACACGTCGGGGATCTGGGCCTTGTAGGTCTGGATTTGATCGAAGGCCTTCCAGATGTCGGCATGCGTGTCGGCCGGGTTCTTCAGCTCGATCAGCACAAGCGGCAGGCCGTTGACGAAGAGCACGATGTCTGGCCGGCGCGTGTGGTGTGCCCCCTTGATCGTGAATTGATTGACCGCCCACCATTCGTTGGCGGACACATCGCCCCAGTCGACCAAGCGGACGAAGTCACCGCGCGTCTCACCGTCTTTCTGGTACTGCACCGGCACGCCGCTGACCAGCAGCTTGTGGAAGGCGCGGTTGGCGGAGAGCGGGGCAGGGATGCCGAGGCCCAGCACCTGCGCGAGTGCATCATCGCGAGCACTGGCCGGGATGCCGGCGTTCAGCTTATGAATCGCATGCGCCAGCCGGCCGCGCAGAAGTACCTGGCGGTAGTCGCTGCGCTCGGGCATTGCGGCATCGGGCGCGATGTCGGCGCCATGGCGGTGGACGTAGCCCAGATCTGCCAGCCAAAACAGGGAGTCGGTTTCGAGTTGGTCTTCCGTCAACTAAGGTTCCTCCCCAAAGTTCCGATATCACCTATAATCACGCCAGCTCATCTGCCATGTGTAGAAGGAGTATCCGAAGCCCTTGCACATCCGTGTGCCGGGGCTTCAGTCTTTTCGGGCCGCCCAGAAGGCGTCCCGCTCCTTGGTGAACTTGCGAATGGTGTGGCCGCGCAGACAATATGCGGTCTTCAGCAGGCAATACCGGGTCCCTTCCTGGGTTTCACGCTTGGCAAGCACAACGGCGAAGTCGTGCGCCTCTGCCCAGATCACCACATGCGTCTCGCGTCCGCGCTGGTTCTCCCACCATGAGAACCCGCAGGATTCGGCATGCTCAATGCACCATGCTACCCAGCGCACACGCTCACAACGAGCCAGGTCGGGGGTGCGGTCGTCTTCGTCGCGGTTGTCCTGGGCGGGGGCCTCCGAGATTAGGTGCCAGAAGCCGTAGCCCTTTTTCTTGGTCGTCGGATTAAACCGCACCTTCACCGGCTGCCCGAACAGCGTCAGGCCGGCGTGGGCCACCGTCTCCAGGTAGACCGCGTAGATCGCATCTTCATAGCGTGCCCAGTCCCCCCGAAGGCGGACAAGGGCATCAAGGGTGGCGGCGCACTCAAGCTTGCGGCCTCCAGATGAACAGGTTGAACTTGTCGGCGCGCATCAACGAGCTTTGCTCCAGGCTCAGGCCCGAGCGATGCCGTACATGCGCCACCAGCGCCAGCTTGGCAGGGCTGTCCTGCAGCCCCCGGTGGGCGTACGACAGCGCGCCGATGAGAAGGTCTGCCAGCTGCAGCAGCAGCACATCGTGCGAATGCACCAATTCGACGGATTCGATCACCTGACGGTCAAAGTCGTAGTTGGCATTGCAAAGCACCTCATGCAGCTTGTCGACCTTGACTTGCCCACGGGTGTCCTTGATGTCCAGAAAAATCCGGTAGCGTTTGCTCGGGTCGATCAGGCGGTTCAACAGCGTGTACCACTGCTTGTAGTAGAAGCCGTCGTGGTCCTGCCCAAACTTCGCGTGATCCAGAGCCTGCTTTTCAGGCACCACTAGGCCGCGGAAGTGAAGCAGCGGCTCGTCGAAAAACAAGTCCAGCAAAGCTTGATAGAACGCCGCCTGACCCGGCGACACCTTGACCCACTTGATCTCGAAATGTGGGGGCAAGCCGAAGGAGGCCTTCAGATCTTTGATCTGCCGGGCCAGCATCTGCCGATGCGAGGCGGGACACCACACGGCACCCAGCACCATGGCACGCAGGTGATCGTTCTCCAGGTGGCACGATTCATCGCAGTAAATGTGGATGCGCTCGTTCATGCGGTAGCCTCCAGCAAGGAATGCGGCTCCGGCAGCCTCAGCTGGCCGGAAATGAGGCGGGGGAGAAGGGTGTCGCGGAGGGATGAGAGGGTCTGCGCTCTATCTGCGTTGTGCCTGAAGGAGGCAAACAGCGGTGCAATGCGACTACTGAATGCTGCGGTCACTTCGGAGCTGGATTGCAAGAACTGGATCCTCCACATGTTCGACTGGCTCAGCTTTGCCTGGACCGCACCTGTGATGTAGGGCTGGATGTTGGTTTGCTTCAGCGCCAACATCAAATGCTCGGTGCTGACACCGTTCGCGCCTTGCATTACATGGGCGTGGTTGTTAACCCAGAACTTGCCCCAGACATACTGGGTAATCGGAAACCCATTGGCGTCGGCGACTGAGCCGTCTTCTCCTGTAAGCAGGTAGACGCCATCGAACAGGAAGTCGTCCACATGGTCCATCAGAGCCGCGGCGCCGTAGTACGGGTATTGTCCGCGCCGCTTCTCGCGGTCTGCGCCTGACAGCGGAATTCGGATGGAGTCAAAGATCCGCGTCACTTCCTTGAGACTACAGTAGGACCACCCCCTTGGCACCTTCCCCAACTCCGAGTCCTCGAAACTGTCGGGGAAGCGGGCGGCGGTGGCTTCGTCCATGCCTTCGGGAGCGCGACCGTCGCGCTTAGCGCGCACGGGGTCGAAGTCCACGAACCAAGACTTGAATAGCGCCTGGGCGATGGCTTCCAGCGTGGCGTTGGTTTCGCGGAGTAGAGTGATGCGGTCGTCAATTGCGCGCAGCGTTGCGGCGATCTCTCTTTGCGTATTGAGTGGCGGGATTCGAAGCTCGAAGTTAGGAATGTCCTTGCACCGCAGGCTGTCGAAAACAGCGCCGACGTTGATGAACTTGCCGACCTGATCCCACCAGTCGGGCCCGCTCACTAACCACCGAAGAAACTCCGGGCGAACGACTTTTCCATCTGCGCGCAGCACAACCAGGTTTTGGCCAATCGCGCATGCCAGGCCTTCCGGCACATGCGCACTTTGACCAGAGTTGCAGCGCCGAACAACGATGACGTCATGCGCCTGCGGTTTGAGCTTGCGCGTCCATTCAAGATAGTCGGGCTGCGAAATCCGCCGGACGCCGTCAAGACTGATACGGCCATTCTTCAGTTGCGGAATGGCAATGTACGGATAGCCTTCTTTGGCGGCGGCGGGTGTGCGGTGATCGCAATCGATCAGCGCAACACCGGCCTGCCGCAGCGTCAGGCTAGGCCACTCAGAACTCATACCCCAGCCCTCCCAGCTTCGCACGGATCAACGCATCCAGCTCTGCACCCTTGGCCATCTGCTCGCCCAACTGCTCGGTCAGCCGCGTCATCTTGTCGGCGAAGGCCTCGTCGTCGTTCTCTACCTCTTCGGCTCCCACATAGCGCCCCGGCGTCAGCACATGGCCGTGTTGGGCAATCTCGGCCAGCGGCACGCTGCGGCAGAAGCCCGGTACGTCGGCATACTCGCCCACCACCTCACCTTCAGGTGCCTCGCCGCGCCAGGCCGCCACCGTGCTGGCGATGCGCTCGATTTCCTCGTCCGCAAACTCGCACTGCACCCGCGAGATCATGCTGCCAAGCTTGCGGGCGTCGATGAACAAGACCTGCCCCTTGCTCGCGGTGGGCTTCTTCTTGGCCAGGAACCACAGGCAGGCCGGGATCTGGGTGTTGAAGAAGAGCTGGCCGGGCAGGGCAATCATCACCTCCACCACATCGGCCTCCACCATCGCCGCGCGAATCACGCCCTCGTTGTTCTGGCTGGAGCTCATGGAGCCATTCGCCAGCACGATGCCGGCGCGGCCGGTGGGCTTGAGGTGGTGCAGCATGTGTTGCAGCCAGGCGTAGTTAGCATTGCCCTGCGGCGGGTCGCCGTATTGCCAGCGCGGGTCGCCCTCCAGGCTACCGTGCCACCAGTCGCTGATGTTGAAGGGCGGGTTGGCCAGGATGAAATCGGCGCGCAGGTCGGGGTGCTGGTTGCGCGTGAAGGTGTCGCCCGGCTCGCGGCCGAGGTTGAAATCGATGCCGCGGATGGCCAGGTTCATGGCGGCCAGGCGCCAAGTGGTTGGGTTGGCTTCCTGGCCGTAGATGGACACGTCGCCCAACTTGCCGCCGTGAGCCTCGATGAAGCGCTCGGACTGCACGAACATGCCGCCCGAGCCACAGCATGGGTCGTACACCTGACCGTGGTGCGGCGCCAGCACGGCGACCAGCGTCTTGACGATGCTGGCCGGCGTATAGAACTGGCCGCCCCGCTTGCCTTCGGCGCTGGCGAACATGCCGAGGAAGTATTCGTAGACCTGGCCCAGTACGTCGCGTGCCGCGCCGGGATCAGCGCCGAAGCCGATGGTGGACACCAGGTCCACCAGTTCGCCCAGCTTGCCGTTGGGCAACTGCGCTCGGGCATAGCGCTTGTCCAGAATGCCCTTGAGCTTGGGGTTCTCGGTTTCGATCAGTCCCAGGGCCTCGTCGATCAGCTTGCCGATCTCGGGCCGCTTGGCCTGTGATCGCAGTGATTCCCACCGGGCCGCCTCGGGCACCCAGAACACGTTGACGGCGGTGTAGTAGTCGCGGTCGTCGGCCTCGGCGGCTAGGTCTTCGGGGCTGGCGTCGCCGTAGAAATACTCGTCGTTCGGGTCGGCCAGCCGTACCACGACCTCAGCCCGACGCGCGGCGAAGGTGTCGGAGATGTACTTCACGAAAATCAGGCCGAGCACCAGATGCTTGTATTCGGCCGCATCCATATTGGCGCGCAGCTTGTCGGCCGTGGCCCAGAGGGTTCTCTTGATGTCCTGATTCATTCTGTTTGTTGTGCTTGTTCTGTCGTTGTGATTGATGTCTCTCTTCGCTGCCGCTACAGCGCCTCGATCGGCCAGCGCTGCCAGACGATCTCTTTCATCCGGTGCTCGAGCGCTGACACTCGGTGCTCAAGGTCGCGTAGCTCGCAGAAATCTCGTCGTATCCCGAGCGCTGTCTCGTAAGAGGGTAGCGGGACTGACACCGCGCTCAGCAACGTTCCGGGGCTGATGTGTTGAACGCCGGTACCAACTTGCAGTCCAAGGAGTTGCTCCTGCCCGTGCGGTGAACGCAGATACATGAACAGCACTTCGGGGGAAATCGTGGCTTTGCCCTGTTTGAGGCGTAGCGCCACACAGCTCTGCGACACGACCGTCGGCCTATGCGTTGCTGCGTCGCCCATCAAGCCAACTCGCCCCACAGAGCCCTTAACGCAAAGGATGATGTCCCCCTCACGCACATGGACGGACTCCTTTGGCGCAGCCTTCAGGAGTACCGACTTGTCCAACTCTCCGCTGATGGGCTGCCAGAGCCGCAGTTCAGGCAGACCAACCTCTGCGACCTCGAAGGGGGTCGATTCCTTCGTAATAGCAGGCGGCCGAATGACCTCGCATATCTCATCGAGGGTCACCGCAACCTCATCAAGGTCCTTCACCTTGCGGAGATAACGGGATGGGGCAAAGCTGTACTCGTTCGCAGCGATCTCGTCGCGCGTGACGCGTCGAGATCTGTCACCCTCCGCCCGCTCCAGTACCGAGCGGTGACCGTCTGCGACGGCTTGGCCTGCTTCCAAAAGCGAGCGGCGGGCTTTGCCAAGGTCCGCCATGTACACGCTGTCTGCACAGTGTTCGAAGTCCATCAGCAGCATTGCCGCAGCAACCGTAGTGCCCTGAAACACGCCAGCCGGGAGGGCCACGACAGCGTCAACTTCGTTTCGCTCCCGGCCTCGGTACAGAAGGTACTCGCGCAGCCGTTGGTCATGGCCTTTGGCGAACAGCACCCCTTGCGGCGTCAGGAAGACCGCGCGCTTGTCGGCCCGATCTGCGAACTCATGGATCGCCCATGACTCGCTGCGAGGGAACTGCTCGTTATTGCTCCTGTCGGTTGTGACCCATGGCGCGAGACGCTGGTCCTTCATCTGCATGCCGGGGGGCGGTAGCACCAGCGCATAGTCCGCTCGAAGTCCCGACGGCTTTGTCGAGAAAGACCCGAGGTCAAACTGGACTGCTTCTGGCTGCGGTGATCCGGTTTCGATGGTCCACATGAGTTGGCGGACGAGGGGCCACGTCGGCAGTGGAGACCAGGCCAACACGCGAAGACCGCGACGCAGCGCCTGTACCGTCAACTGGCCTCTCAGGTCGAACGGAATCCACACCTCGCTGTTCGCGGGGGCACCGAGTAGGTCGAGAGCCAGCGAAGCCAGTTCGGGTACGACGGTCCCACCAATGTCGGCATGGCCACCAGTCGGATCCATCAAGCATGGAAGTACATCCCAAGGACCGAGCTTGGCCTCCTCGATGACATGCGAGACGATGGCTGCGGCTCGCTCCGCGCGATGCTGCCCATCGGTGCTTGGCGACATCGCCAACTCAACTGCCGTTTGGGGGAATCCTTGAGATGCCAGTACTTTCCAGCCCGCAAGATCGGCCAGATCAATCTGTCGCGTGGCCGAATGAACCGCAAGGTCGGCGACCATCCTGCCAGCCGCCAGCCAAACCAGGGCGAACAACTGGCTATTGATGGCTCCATCGCGTCTCACGAGGTCAACGAGGGCTCGAAACGCTCTTGTGGGCGGGGGCGCGGTTTCCGTTGTGTGCATGCCGGCGCTTAGCTCTGACGGTGGCCGATGGTGTTGACCGTGCCGTCATCGGCGCTGACGACTGCGTAAGCGCCGGTCAGCGCTTCAACTTGCTTCGTGTGGCGGACCGCTCGGGTTAGCGTGGCCATGGCGGCGTCAGTCATGAGGTACCGGATGCTACCCATGCCGTTGCCGTCGTGTTCTCGCTGGCCATATGCCAGGAGCAACGGAGGTGCCAATTGGTCGACGGCGCGTTGTTGAGCCAGTTTGTTGCCGTGCCGCGAAAGAACTTCCCGACGCGAACGGGTTGCTTCGAAATGTTGGTTGCTGTGGGCCATGCACGTCTCGGCTGTCGTTGTGTAAATCGTAGCCTGGTACGATTAGACTGTCAACGTAGCGTGCTACGAATGTGGTGGCTGACGGCTACGTTCTGTTGGAGATCTGCGAGGGCAAGATCCCCAGAGGGAGTTGACAGCGGGGGCGATGGCCTCTGGTTGCAATTGCACCTTTGCTACGCGCGAGCCCGGGATGTGATGGGACGTCCTGGGGCGATCGCCCCGCCTTGAAGGAGACTTGAAGGCGCGCGTGCAGCCAGTGGGTAAGCCAGCCGGAACTTGAAGCGTCGTTGAAGAATCGGGAAGGCTGCTTGAGATCGGCAGCGCCCCGCGCCGAGATTGCCGCACGCCGGGCGCCGCGGCTCTGCTCACCCTTGAGCGCTTGCTGGCGCTTGAGAATCTGCAGAAGCTGACCGCCGCTTGGACGAGGTCGTGAGATCCATCGATATGGGCATTGGCGGTGCGAAGTCTTCGTAAGCAAAAAACAGGGCAGGGGCTTTCGCAGTGCTTCGTTCTTGTCCCAGTTCCATGAGAGCGCAAAAGACCCAGCGATGCGCCCGATCGGGGAGAGGGGCGCGTCGCAGTTCTCCCAATCGACAGCACGCTCCACGAGGTCGGTCCGACGTGCAGTTGATCGTGCGAGCGCGCAGACTTAGAGCGAAGAACGGCGTTGCGTCACGCACGAGCTCAGCCGCATCGATGGCCTGGTGTTCCTTGATGTGCGCGCGGCGCTGCACAGAGATCGGCGGCGCGTGCCCAAGCTACGCTCGCGGGCGCACGACGGATTGACGGTGGCGGCAAGGTCGCAGGGGAGGGGAGCGAAGCCAGCTCGACCGTGCCGAGCTTCGGTGATTGCGGCGTACTCGGTGCAGACACAGCCGTCAGCGCGACTGCAGATGCGGAGTGTGCAGACCCCGCAGCGCTCGGGATAGAGATCAAGGACGACACCGTGTAGGTGCCGCTGCCGGAGCATGGACTGGACTTTGACTCGGTCTGCGCGGCGCCCCCTTAGCCGTCGCCCACCACCTAAGATGCGCCACATGACTCATACGACAAGCATGGACCTGGAGCGCATGGCCCAGATGGTGCTCGAGCTCGATCGCTTGGCCCGGGACCTGCCACTGGTGCTGGGGAAACTTCGCTCGGTGGAAGCCAACACGCTGGCCCGAGGGCTGTCCGCGCAGTCTCAAGCGCTTCGGTTGGGCGTTGTCATGGAGTTGCCACCCTCGGCGCTGCTATTGGACGCGCAAGCCCTCGAAGCGGCCTACAGGCGCCTGGACAGGCTGTCCCTAGGCTCGCGCATGCCGGGCACCGGCAGAGCCGCGCTAGTGCTTGGCACCAGTCTGGCGGCTCAGCTCATTGCGGAACTTTCGGACTAGCTCGAGCACGGGCCCGGACGTGCCACCGGCCCAGGAGCACTCCGGCTGGAGCTGACCTCCGAAGTTGACTGCGAACATGGCCTCCATGGCGGACCCCGGAGGTTCACGAGACACGCGAACTGGTGAGCTCGCGGTCGTCGTCTTGTGTTTCTCCGCTTGCACGACGCGTGGATACCAAACCCGGCTGACTGGCGTGAAGTACCTCGACGGCCAGCAAGGATAGGGCCGAGAGGCGCCAGCTTCCGCAAGCGAGCGAGCCGGTGACAGATATGCGGCGCTGCGGGGTCAAGCACATGAACCACCATCTTCAGGACATCGGCAACTGAGTCGCCGAAACGGGAACGAGTAGAGCTTGCTGACTTCTTGCCCAGCGACAAGAAATCGGCGGATTGAGGTTCGTCGCTTCGAAAGCAATGGCGACCATTGCCCTTATAGCCTCCTCCCTCACTCAATTCCAGTGAATACATAGGTTCAGGAAGTTCCGCAACTGTAACCCCTTACAGCATGCTTCCGCTGCCCTTGCCCTTACGGGCGGTTAACATATATGCAAGGGAATTGCTATATATAGAATATATGTCGGAACCGCTGTATAGAAAAGAAGTATTTCAGAGTCGCCGCATGGGGTGGCTCGGTTCGGTCCGCCGCAGTCGTCAAATTCCTCAGAATATTCTGGCGGCGCTCGCGCTAGTTTTGGTCTCGGCGCTTGTCCTGTTTATTGCGTTCGCAAGCATCACGAGGAAGACATCGCTACAAGGCGTTCTGCTGCCAGCTGCAGGGACGGTTCAAGTCAAATCCCCACGCTCCGCGACCCTGTCTCGGCTGCTTGTGACAGTTGGGCAGAAAGTCAAGCGAGGAGACGCTCTGGCGATCTTGATTATCGAGCAACAGACTTCGTTGGGCGATTCATTGAATCGAGAGGTCTCCGCTTTAGAGGAAAAAGGTCAGGCGATTCGGAGTCAGTTGGGCCTCGTGAACGCTCAGTATTCACGGCGCATTGAAGCCGCGGTAGCGCATCTTGCAAGCATTGAAAGGGAGTTGAAAGAGTCTCAGGAAGAGCGGCGGCTTTTTGAAATGAGGGTCGCCATTGGTAGGGCCACCTATGCGGCCTACGAGCGATTGGTTGCTGATGGTTTCTATTCCCCTCTGTTGCGAATGCAGAAGGAAGGCGAATTATTGGAGCTTGAGGCAAGACTTAAGTCAATGGACAAGGCAATTGAGGGGCTAGTCCGAGAGCGCAAGGCTGCCTCATTCGAGCCGGATGCTGCGAAGAATGACGCGGAAATGTCGCGTAAGAACATCGAGCAATCCCTAGCTGATTTGCAGCGGGCTTCTGTTGATTCAGCGACGAAAGGGGAGGTGCAGCTAATGGCGGCGCAGGATGGAATCATCGACGCTCTAATGGTCAACCCGGGTGACACTGCGATCGCCGGTCAATCTCTGATGACAATCATCCCGAGCGCAGGTACCTCCGATGTAAAGCTGGATGCATACCTGTTTGCCACGGGCCGGACGGTTGGGCTCATTTCTAATGGCCAGCAGGTCAGAGTGCGCTACTCTGCCTTCCCCTATCAGCGATATGGATATGGGAAGGGCGTTATCGAAGGCGTCGCTTCTAGTCCGGTGGCGATGCAAGATCTCCCTGCGTCCTTGGCGGACGCGCTTCGAGCATCAATAAAGGGGAATGAGCCAGTCTATCGAATTCACGTAAGGCTGGAAGAGCAGGCGCTTTCCAACGGTACTAAGCTGTTCCCATTGAAGAATGGAATGACACTCGAGGCGGACGCGGTGCTCGATCAGCGGAGAGTCTACGAATGGATTTTCGAACCAATCATTCGGGCGACCAAGAAGATCAATTGATGTGCGCTCTAATCCCACCTTGCCATCGAAGCCATCTTGAGAGAGATGTCAGGTTAATGACGAAATCATCGATCAACTCTCGCGCCGTTCAGACTTCTCCTATTGGTCCCTCGATATCCTGATGCGAACCATTCTTCAATCAGAGGCTGCAGAGTGCGGCTTGGCCTGTCTTGCGATGATGGCAGACGCACATGGCATTGAAATATCCCTTCGTGATCTGCGTGCAAGGTATCCAACCTCGATCAAAGGCGCAACGCTTAGAGATCTCGTACAGTACGCGACAGATCTAGGCTTTGACTCCCGTGCTGTCAGCGCGGAGCTAGATGGCTTGGCGGAGCTGACATGTCCTGCGATCCTCCATTGGAATTTAAACCACTTCGTTGTGCTCAAGCACTTCAGTCATCGCACGGGCGCATGCACGATTGTGGATCCGGCGCATGGCGAAATTGTTCTGGCGCTTAAAGAGGTCTCCAAGTCTTTCACAGGCATCGCACTTGAGCTCTCCCCAAATGTTGATTTTGCGAAGCTCCAACTGCCTGCGTCCCCCCGATTAACTCTGCGTGCTTTGACTGCAGGGATGCCAGGCCTTGGCGGTGCTGCCGCTCGGGTCGCGGTGGTGGCAGCGAGCCTCCAACTGTTCGTCCTTGGCGGGCCACTTCTGAATCAATTCATCGTGGATGATGTTGTGGCGAGCGGCGATCACGAGCTCCTTCCGATTCTCGGCCTGGGATTTGGGCTACTTCTTCTCAGCCAGTGCACGGTGGCGTGGATTCGTAGCTGGATGCTACTGCGCCTAGGGCAATCACTGTCCCTGCAGTGGGCGGGAAATGTTTTTTCCCACTTGTTGCACCTCCCGCTTAGCTTTTTCGAAAAGCGAAGCATGGGAGACATTTCTTCAAGATTCTCATCTGTCCAGGCGATTCAGCGAACTGTCACGTCATCTCTCGTGGAAGCTGTGCTTGATGGAATTACTGCCTGTGTAATTCTTGCGCTAATGTTGGCGTACTCGGTCAAGTTGACGCTGGTGGCATGTTCTGCGGTCGTTGCATATTTGGCGCTGAGACTATTGACCTACGCAAAAATACGCGACTTAACCGCAGAGAAGCTATCGGCACAAGCAAAGGAATCGACTCATTTTCTTGAGTCCCTTCGTGCAATAACGCCAATTCGCCTATACGGCATCGAAGGCGATAGGTTCTCAAGGTGGAAGAGCTACTCAATAGATGTTCAGAACAAGGATTTTTTGCTGGGTACCAGAAATCTCGCTTTCATGACGATAAATTCGCTCATCTTTGGCTTTGAGGGGATCGCCTGTTTGTGGATTGGAGCCGGGCTTGTAATTAACAGTACCCCGGAAGTTGGCGTGTTTACCGTCGGAATGCTCATGGCATTTGTTGGGTTTAAGGAGCAATTCACCCGCCGAATGTCGACATTCATAAACAACCTTATAGATCTGCGCACTATCCGAGTCCATCTAGAGCGTCTCGCTGATATCGCTCTCGAAGAGCGCGAGAGCAGATGTTCGACGCAGCCGGCTGCGGTCGCGCCTCCGTCAGGCGTGCTCGAACTCCGCGACGTCGGATTCCGATATGGCGAAGCGGCGCCTTGGCTGCTGCGTGGCGTCAATTTGCAGGTACAACCAGGTGAGTGCGTGGCGATTACGGGCCGAAGCGGCACTGGAAAAACGACACTTCTCAAGATCTTGTTAGGCATTCTCAAGCCAACTCGTGGCCAAGTGCTTTATTCTGGTGTCCCGATCGAGCAGTTGGGGATGACTTCATATCGACGACTTATCGGTGCAGTCATGCAGGATGATGCATTGCTCGCAGGGTCCATTTCGGAAAATATTGCCTTCTTTGATTCGGAAGTTGATGAGGCGAAGTTGCGCGCCGCAGCAGCTTTGGCTCAGATCGATGAAGATATCGAGCGAATGCCGATGCGCTATGAAACCATGATTGGCGACTTGGGTTCCGGTCTTTCCGGCGGGCAGAAGCAGCGGCTCATCCTTGCTCGCGCCGTGTACCGGTCACCTTCAATCTTGGCCATGGACGAAGCAACCAGTCATCTCGATGTTTCGAATGAGAAACTGATTGCCAAGGCTTTGGCAGAACTGTCCGTCACTCGAATCATCATCGCCCATCGTCCAGACACCATTGCGATGGCTGATAGGGTCGTGTTGCTTAAGGAGGGGCGGCTGCACGCTGCACCTAGTGGTCAAGAGGTACAGTCAAATCCACTTGAAGAGGAGGTTGCCTAAGTTCCTACGGAGGCGAGAACGTCAGATTTTCGTGATCTACTAAGAATGCCCTGCATCTGCGGGGCATTTTTATTGCACGCACGATTTTGTCTTGTTCTCTCTTTTCGCTCAGATCCTGATGTCGGGATGATTTTTTGAGGCCTCGACTGCTTTCAAGGTCGCCAAAGCTGTGTCCCGCCAAGGCTGCTTCAATTTCTCTTCCGTACGAGTGACGAATACTCATCACCGCAAGATTGTCTCCCTTGTCAAGTCGCCCTTATGGGGGTGTCGTGGATAATTCTTCTCTGGCACGGAAAATTCTTCCATTCCGTCAAGTGTAAGGAGTTACAGGTCTTATATGGCTTCCCCTGATGTATAAACTTGCTGCGGTTTTGCCGCGTATCTCAACGTATTTTTTAGGGAAAACTAGATGAAGAACCGAATCGTTATTCGGACGAATGCTCTGAAGTCGCCTGAGAGCAAGCTGAAAGAACTGCCAACGGATGTGCTGAAGGATGTCTCGGGCGGCGGCAAAACGTTGGAGCAGTATGAAGATCCGGGCGATGGTGAGGGTGGCGGTCTGACCGGCCCTGGCCGCACGAAGACGCGCAATGAGTATCATCAGCCGGTTGATGACGACACGTCTAACGCGGACTTCTGAATCAGATCTAAGCGAAGTACGAAACGACTCGTAGTACTTCGCGCGTGATATGGTAATTAGCTCGTCCCGCTATTGCGGGACGAGCGCATTCTGGGAATGCTGGTGAGCGAAGTTCTGATAATGACGTTGGCGCATGACATTCATGCACATTGTGTTGCTTCAGCCCTTGAATCCAGGGGGCACATTGTCAAAAGATGGATCGGGGATCGATTTCCCAGCGCTCAATCAACGAGCCTCTGGCTGTGTCAAGATTCTGACCCATACGGCGTGGTTAGAGAGGGTCAGGAGAGCATTGGCCTGTCCGAGTCGGTGGATGTCGTTTGGCTACGCCGTCCACGCTGGCCGGTGACCCCAGACAAGCTACTCCCGGAGGATAAAGAGCCCGCCGCCTTTGAGTTGAAGGAATGGTATCGATCGCTTTGCGGCTCGAGTTGGCAAAGTGCGCGCTGGGTGAACTCGATTGCCGGAAGACGTGCAGCGAACAACAAGATCTTGCAACTAAAGCTCGCGCGGCAGGTTGGGCTAATTATCCCCAGCACGTTGGTATCCAATGAACCGGCGGAGGTGCGCAGGTTTGTATCTGGTGCAAGGACAGTGGTAAAGCCGTTCTATACGCAGAGTTGGCAAGAGCAGGACGGCCTCTTTCACTCTTTCACTGCGGCCATTGATCTTGATCGCCTTCCCGCTGATGAATACATTGCTGCCTGTCCCGCGATATATCAGCGCGAGGTTGTCAAGCATTTTGAAGTGCGCGCGTTCTTCTGTGGAAACTCAGTTCAGAGCATCGCGCTGCACTCTCAAGATAACAAGGAGAGCGCCAGTGACTGGCGGACCGTCGACCCAGCGCTACTTTCTCCTCATCCGATAAAAATGCCGAACTCAGTGCAGAACTCCTGCCTGCGTTTGATGAAGAGCCTGGGTATCGTTACTGGTTCGTTTGACTTTGCGGTTACGAAGTCTGGAGAATGGGTATTCTTTGAAGTTAACGAGCAGGGGCAGTTTCTTTGGATGGAAGAGGTTTCCCCCGAGACTACGGTTCTTGATATGTTTGTTAATTTCATCGAGTCGCCTGATCCAGAAGGTTTTTGCTACATTCAGAAAAGTGGCATGCATAGATTTGCCGAAACTTTGCGTAGCGCCCGGGTAAAAGAACTTGCCGAGCAGGATGCCATGGGGGCGCTTGGCGGAATTCCTCTGGCAATGCTATGAGTTCTGCGTTCATGCTAGTTAAGGCCTCTTTGATTCTTGCGTCTCTTTTGATTTGGGAGGGCGCGAGTGCTGTGACTCTAGAATCCATAGACATCGTCGCCCCCTCTACTGTGTCGACGGAAGAGGTGCGCGCTGTCACTCGTCTCATTCGTGGGAAGGACTATGGTGATGAGACCATTCAATTTAAGGCTGCGTGCGATGCGGTTCGTGAGTTTCGGCCACTTAGTCGCGTTCGATGCTCGTTGGTTACGCGCTCAGAGAACCGCGCAACCTTTGGTGTTGAGGTACTAGACAAGCCGTATATTCCTTCGGGCGAGCGTCCCTCTTGTCGGGCGATCAGCGTAAATGACCGTGATTCTCCGCTTTGGAAGGAGTACGTTGACTTTGAGGAGTTTCGTCGGTCTCAGTATGAGGAGTCGACGGATAGCAGGGTGGGGAACGAGTTTGTGAACTCGGAAATGGAGCTGGACTATCAATTTCCGCCAATGCACGAACGCATGAAAATGCTCTCATCGCGCATTCGGAGTAATGAGGGTGAGTTGTTCTCGTGGCTTTCTAGTTGCGATGTTTCACGCAAAAGCGCCGGTCTGGATCTTTTGTCTTACCTCGGTGATGCGAGTACGGCAGCGAGATTCGCGCTGGCAGAGTCTGTGAGTGGGTCGCCGGAGGTTAGGAACTCTGCACTTCGTCTGCTTTCAACGTTTGCGAGTGCGTTGAATGCTCGGCAGAGACTGGATGCGGCAAAGATCGCTTGCGAAGGTCTAGAGAATGGCGGCTTTTTGGATGTAAACAAATCTTTAGGTTTAATTGAGGCCTTGGAGTCGCTCGAGTTGCAAAAAGGCGTTAGCCTCGCAGCTTCCTGTGTGGAAAGAATTTCTCAGTTTGCTCGTGAGAGCACTTCGCCGCAACTGGGGGGATTTGCAAGATCAGTTGTCGATCTTCGGAAACGGAAGATCAATGGCCCTGGTTCGAGGGACTGAACAATTGATGGAGGTTCTTTCCGTTCGCGAAGCCAAGAGGCAATCTGAAAACGGTCGTTCTTGGAGAAGAGAATGGATTCTCCGCGGAGGTGTCGGTACTGCTGCAAACGCAGGATTTGGATACTGAGATCATCGATCATTGATTGAGTGGGCACGCAGGTTAAAGCGAAGGAGATCGACCCGCTCATCGTGGTGGGCATGTTCCTGACCGGATTTGATGCTCCCATACTCAACACACTGTTTGTCGACAAGGACCTACGCTTCCACGGACTGATGCAGGCTTTCTCCCGCACCAACCGCATCTTTGAATCCACCAAGACCTTCGGCAACATCGTCGCTTTCCGCGACTTGGAACAGGCGACCATCGACGCCATCACCCTTTTCGGTGACAAGAACACCAAGAACGTGGTGCTGGAGAAGAGCTACAGGGAGTACATGGAAGGCTTCACCGATGCGGCCACCGGTGAGGCACGGCGTGGCTTCAAGGATGTGGTGCAGGAGTTGGAGGCCCGCTTCCCTGATCCGGCAGGCATTGAGAAGGAGTCCGACAAGAAGGCCTTCGCCAAGCTGTTTGGCGAGTACCTGCGTGTCGAGAACATTCTGCAGAACTACGACGAGTTTGCCAGTTTGAAGGAGCTTCAGGCCGTCGACCTGACGGATGTAGCTGCGGTGGAGGCCTTTAAGGCCAAGCACTATCTGAGCAATGACGATCTAACGGCGCTGCAGGCCATCACGTTCCCTGCCGAGAGAAAGATTCAAGACTACCGCTCCACCTACAACGACTTGCGTGACTGGCTGCGACGCGAGAAGGCCGGCGCTGAGAAGGAGAAGTCGACCATCGACTGGGATGACGTCGTTTTTGAGGTGGACCTCCTGAAATCCCAGGAAATTAACCTGGACTACATCCTGGAACTGATATTCGAGCACAACAAGAAGATCAAGAGCAAGACTGATCTTGTCGACGAGGTGCGGCGCGTGATTCGCGCAAGCTTGGGCAACCGCGCGAAAGAAAGTCTGTTGGTCGACTTCATCAACCAGACCGACCTGGACCAAATCGGCGACAAAGCCGGCGCGATCGACGGATTCTTCAAGTTCGCCCAGGCTGAGCAGCAGCGTGAAGCGGACGAGCTGATTACTGCAGAAGGCCTAAACGCCGAGGCCGCAAGGCGCTACATCGCCACATCACTCAAGCGGGAGTTCGCTAGCGAGAATGGCACCGAACTCAACGCAGTGCTGCCCAAGATGAGCCCGCTGAACCCACAGTTCAAGACCAAGAAGCAGACCGTCTTTCAGAAGATTGCTGTCTTTGTTGAGAAGTTCAAAGGTGTCGGCGGGCGCATTTGAGCGACCTTCTCCTGACCGGATGCTGGGCCTAAGGTGGCACCGCGTTGACCTGAGATTGACGACGGCTACGTGCGGTGCTGTGGGTGCCGGCCTCCTTCCAAGGGCAACGGACGGCTACCTCGCGATGAAGAAAGGCTAAGCCTATCACCTGCTTCGCAATGACCCATGCCGTCATCCCACAAGAAAGAGTGCGTCCGCCGCTGGCGGCCATGGGCGCGACGCCTGACTTAGGACAGCCAGCTCTGCATTCTTCCGAATGAGTCAGAGCGTGCCCTGGCGTTCAATACGTCGACTAGGACTCGCAGCCGCCGCCGCTACTCCTAAGGCGCGTCAGAGGTCAGCCTACTCCACCAGTGGCGTTTCGCTACCTATAAGGCCCCACTTGCCGTCCAGAAGGTACTCCGTCTCCAGGAGTAGTTCCCACGGCTTAAACCCCATCTCTCGGCACAACGTGTTCAGCACATCGAGGCTGACGCCCACCTCGCCGCGTTCCAGGAAGCCAACCGTGTTGGGATGCACGCCGGCCTGAAGACCAAGCTGAGCTTGGGTCAAAGACGCGTGCTCACGTGCAGCGCGGAACACTTGGCCGAAGGCTTTGAGGAATTCCATGAGAGGGCTGGCAATCAACCCACCAGTCTGCTAACACGCCTTTTATGAGTACATACAAAAAATTGTGTATTTAAGCTTTGGCGCGTAGACTGCATTTACGCCTCGGCGTTGCGCCTGACGTCAACTAACGCGTTCTCTCGGTATGACAGCACTCCTCGTCAAGGACTTGCACGACACGCTCGTTCGCGTCCGCCTCGCGCTGATGCGCCGCGGGCGCAGCGGGCACGATGCCGACGATCTGGTCCAGGAGGCCTGGATACGGCTCGCCTGCTATGAGCGGGAACATGTCGTCGAGCGGCCCGAGGCCTTCATGATGAGAACGGCCCTCAATCTCTCGATTGACTCCCATCGTGCGCAGCGGACGCGGGGCGATGAAGTTTCCGTGGAGGAGGTCGTGCTCACCGGCATCGCGCCGACCGCGGAGGCCGTACTGCTCGCCAAAGAGCGCTTCGCACGCCTGAGCATGGGCCTTGAGCGCTTGACCGAGACAACGCGCGGTGTCTTTCTGGCTCATCGCATCGATGGCCTGTCCTACACTGAGATCGCACAATCTCACGGCATGAGCGTCAGCGCCGTCCACAAACACGTCGCCAAGGCCACGCTGCGACTGACCTCCTGGATGGAAGGGTGGTAGCAATGCCACCGCCGAAGACCTCTGACACACCATCAACCGCACCGGAACTGCATCCGAGAGTGACCCCCGAGATTGCCGCTGAGGCCGCCGTGTGGGTGGCCCGGCTGCACGGCCCCAACCGATCTCGCACCATGGAGCTGGCCTGCCTGGACTGGCAATGTCGTTCGGCGGCGCATCGCTTGGCTTTCGAGCGGTGCACCGATACCTGGGAGGCCGTTTCTGGCCTCACGCTCAGCGTCTATACAGGTGCGACCGCCAGCGCTCAACCGCACCGCAGCGTCAAGAGCGTCTTCCCTATTCGGCGCGCGGTCCTGGCCTCTATGGCGCTGGGTGGTGCGGCCTTGCTCGCATGGCGTCTTCTTCCCGATGACCGGGCTTATGAGACAGGGGTTGGAGAGCAGCGCGTCGTGATGCTGGCCGATGGCACCCGCATGAGCCTCAACACATCGACCGATGTACGTGTCGAGCTGACCAAGACCCGGCGAGCTGTGAGCGTGCGGGGCGGGGAAGTGTTGTTCGAGGTGGCGAAGGACCCCGGTAGGGCCTTCGAGGTCCAGGTCGCGAACGCCAAGGTGGTTGCAACTGGCACGGCGTTCCTGGTCCGGGCGACGCCGCGCGAACCCGGCGGCGGGGAATCGTTCGGCGTCACGCTGATCGAGGGGCGTGTGGTCGTGCAACGCCTCGGCGGCGCACAGAAGATGCCAGCGCCCCTCGTGATGGCGCCTGGAGATCGCGTGCGCGTCCTCCGGTTGGAGGAGGGTAGGGCGGGGAGGAAGTCCCGCCGCCACGGCTGGACCGGCCGAGGTTGGATCAGTTGTTGGCCTGGCAGCGGCGCGAGGCCGTGTTCGATAACACACCACTGTCCGAGGCCGTGGCTGAGATGAATCGCTACAGCAAGGCGCAGATCGTACTCGTGGGGGTCGATGGTGAGGCGCTACAGGTCAGCGGCGTGTACCGGATCGGAGACTACGACGCATTCGCTCAGGCGGTGGCGCGGCTGCACGACTTGGTGCTGCAGCGGGAGGCGGGGGTGTCACGCTCACCGCTCGATAGCGCCTAGCGCTCTTAGAGCGCTTCGCCGCTTGCGGCGGCAGCACCGGCTGCATCAGTGGGCGTAGCGCTTTGGGCGGGGAGGGGCGGTGCCTTCCTGTGAATCAGCGCGGTTCGGCTTGGTACACCCGAAGCCGTCCTGATGCTAATCCGAGGCATTTGACAAATTCGCTCTGCCGCAGCCGCGAATCCGGCCTGGTTGTGCCGTTTTCCTAGGCCTCCAAGCGCATGAGCCCCCGATTTGTCCAGCCAGCTCTTGCCATTTTTGTACAAGTTCGGACAGCGCTTGCCATTTTTGACAGGCCTAAGTGTTTGATCTAAATCGGAAAATCAGAAAATATCGCCAAATCCGGAGTCGCTCAAATTTGAGCAAGCTAGGAAAACCGCCGGTGTGCAGGCGCGCACACGGATGGCCCGCCTCCCACCAAGCGCAGCCTCGCTCACTCCGCGCAGTCTCTCTTCTTGGCTGCCGCGTTCGAGTCGCTCCGCAGTAGGCGAGCTGCAGCCCCAGATCGCCACCATGGAGTTTGAGATGAGCCACACCTCAGGCCTCGCTGTCGGCGGAAGGACCGTCTCGGCGACGCTCTAGGAAAAGGGATGCCGTGGCATTCCCAGATGAACTGCCTCGTGGTCTTGGTCGGGGCGTGCTGCATGTGCGATCCCTTGGCTGAGCGTCGCGACGGTGGTGGTGTGGCCACGGGGCAGACCCTGTCGGAACTCGCCGGCAGCCTGGGCAATGTCGAAGACTTGGCGGTGTGTAGCAGGTGAACAGGTAGGCCGGGCGGCGCGCCCGTCCACTCCGCCACGGTGACTCTCGCTTGGACACCCCTCGCCGCGGATATGTTTTTCAGACATGTCCCCCAGCTAGGTGGGGACGACGTCGAATCCGGACCAGCCTGCGTGTAGGGTCTGTATATTTTCACAGTTATGCAACCCGTTCGTGCCACAGACCCGAGTCGCAGCCACCGCGCCTGGCACCGGATTGCTGGTCGATGTGCTTCGTCTCCGGACCGTGACCGACGACTCATCCCCCACCGGATAGGTGATGTCGCCAACCCGCGCCCGCGCGCAAACCTGATACAAAACGTGCGCGCGCAATCTGGGGGAGCAAAACAAAAGCCATGGACATCATCCATGACAAGGCGCCGCGCGAAACTGTCGGCCGGGACACCATGGTGCGGTTCCGAATGCAGTTTCAAGCTGCTGCATTCGCGGCGCTCGAGATTCTGAGCGGCAAGGAAGTCGACCGCGTGTACTGCGACTACCACGACGATTTCGTCGTGCGCAGAACCGTTGGCGGCGTCGTCGAATACCACTTCTTCCAAGTGAAGACCAAGGGTCGGGCCAACCAGCAATGGGACGTCGACGGTGTCTTCTCCCTAAAGAAGACGGGCGCTCTTGATACGCCCGAGAAGCTCGAGGCTATCCGCAGCAGCATTGCTGGCAAGCTGTTTGTTCACACCGTCGAGTTTGGCGAGCATTGCCGCGCGGTGACGGTCTTGACCAACGTGCATTTCAAGGACGAGGTTCACGAGCTTGTAGCAGACCTAGCTGCGGGTACGTCAGGCAAGAAGTACGTACGTCAGCTCATTGAGAAGTTCGCGGCCGTCATCTCTCCCGAAAAGCCGATGACGCCGGAGGAGGTCGAAGCAGCACGAAGGAAGCTGACGTTGCAGCCCAACGTTCAGTACATCGGCGACACCCTCGAAGCCTTCGGAATTGCCGCGCACAACGCGATCTGGAAGCACTCGGAGATTGAGCTTCAGCAGCATGAGGTTGAGCGGATCGCCAAGAGCTTGGTGATGCTGATCCAAGATAAGTCGTGTGCGCCAATAAGCGGTCTGTCGAAGGCCGACATTGACTTGGCGACCGGAGTCGGCTTGGAGGACCTGCTTCAAGTTTTGAGCATCTCGACTCAGGTGTACCAGACTTTGCTGCAGGGTGGTGATCCTGCGGCCATCAAGTCTGCCTCCATCCTGCAGCGGAAGCTGAAGGAAATTGGCACACCCGAAAACATGATCGAGTCAGCATCCCGCGCGAAGGTTGCTTGGGACATGTGGGTGAGAAATGCACGCCACGCGTCTCCGGAGTTCACCTTCGACCGGCTGCTTGAGGAAATCGACAAGAAGTGCAAGGCATGGCTGATGGCGGGAGGCGAACTCGCGGACTTGGAGAAGTGCATCAAGGAGCTCATAGATTCACCCGTGGGCAAGGAGTTTCCGACCCTTGGTGTTGACCTCTTCTTCGGCGCGCTCTGTGCGGCCATCGTCCGGAAGGCTGCCCAATGAGCACCGCTGACTTCTTCACCGAGGCCAGGCGACTTGGCCTCAAGCTAAACCTGTCCGGCGAAGGTGCTTCGCCGGCGCATACGCTCGATAACGAAGCTCTGTTCCAGTTGCCCTTGCTCGCCATGACCATCTTGGCCATCTGCAAGGGACGGTCGAAGCCTGAGCTGCCGGAGATTGGCCAGCTAGTTGGAGAGTGCCTTGAGCGGACTGTGGCTGGCTTCAAAGGGTCCACGCAAGACATAGGCTGGTCAGGCAACTTGCGCATCAGGACCATCAAGGCTTTGACGTTTCTGGAGTCGACCGGGCAAGTTGTCATCGACAAGGGGACGCGCGAAATCTCTGCCACTGAGTTGGGCAAGAAGGTCTACACCGGCGCCGTGCAAGGGGAGAGCTTGCTGGCTCACTCCATGAGAACTATCGAGCTCAGCTATCAGTACATCAGAGATGAAGCTCGAGTCAGAGGGGAAGTGAATTGAGGCTGAAGTCACTGCAGGTTGAGCCGCTAGGCAACGGGGGTGGGAGACCCCACTGCTTGAGCTTGGGCACCGGACCACGATGCTCTTCGCTGCGAACGGCAGCGGGAAGTCGCCCATCGTGCGGATGCTGGCCTCAGCGCTGGGCTTCCCCAACAACTTTCGGGCGGAAATCCTGGAGAAGTGCAGCTCGGTCGTACTGCACGCCGAAGTGAACGGGAAGCCGCTCACGATCCGACGCGCGCTTGAGGCGAAGAACACAGACTTCTATGCGGCGATTGACTTCGATGGCGTACTGACCGAACACTATTCGGAAGCTTCCTTCTCGGTCGCGCTGTTCGAACTCCTTGCACTGAAGCCTCCCCGGCTGGTGTCGAACAAGGGCACCGAGGCGCAGCCGTACATCGCCACATTGCTTCCGCTCTTCTATCTGGTCCAGGGGCACGGATACTCCACCGCCTACCGCGCTCCTAGCTCTTTCATCGCCGATCAGTTCGCCGAGATGGTGCGGTTCGCGTTCGGTCTGAATCCAAAGCACTCCTTCGAAGTGAAGAAGTCGCTCATGGACGAGAAGGATGCGTTGGACGCGCAGACCCGCAAGATCGTCGCAGCGGAACGCGTGTTCGAGTATCAGCGCCTCGGAGTGGACGACAGCGATGCAAACCAGGCAGCGCTGCAGCTCAGTTCTGAGAATCTGGCTAGGCAACTCGACGGACTTCGCGAGTCTGTGGATGCCAAAGGGACGGCGAGCTCCGCGCTGACGGAGCTCCTGCGCCAGAAGGATGAGCAGATTCGAACGCGTCAGATCGAGCTCTTCGAGCTGAAGACGCGCGTTGCAGGCATCGAAACCATCCGCGCGGAGATCGACGGCGAAGTCAAGACCCTTGGCCTGAATGAGGAGGCACTCGGCGTCTTCAAGTCGTTCCAGGAAATCTGCCGCGTCCCGAACTGCGGACTCTTCCTCGGAAGCTCCGAGTCCTACGGGAAGAATTTGCTGTACCTAAAAGATCAAATCAAGGACCTTGAGCGAAACAGCCAGCGCGCCGAGATTCGCGCCGAACAACTATCGGAGCGGCTTGAGGAGCTTGGGCAGGAGCGACAAACGCTGGTCAAGAACCTTGAGTCCCCTGGCAACTCCGGCGTCGACCAACTGGTGACCGCAGTGCATGCGTTGACCAAGCAACTCGTTGGCGTCCAGAGCGAGCTGGCCCGAATCCAGGGATTGAAGGACGAGCGTTCGAAGCTCTTCAAGCTGCAGCAGGAACGCGACCGCATCCAAGACCGTATCGAAGGGCTCTCGAACACCGGCAGGGCGGACCAGGCGTTCAAAGAGCTCCGACAGAAGCTGCGTGAACTCACCGTGAAATGGATGGACATGCTGGAGACGACCAGTGTGTCGAGGAACATCGACATTGACCTGAACTTGCGGTTCACCTTCGGCGGAGAGACGCTTGAGACCATCGGCAGTGGCGGCACCAGCAGCACGACTAGCCGGCTAGTCCTCGCGATCCATGGTGCCCTATTCGAGGCCTACCTTGCGGACAAAACGCGTCCATTCCGATTCCTGATCCTGGACACGCCGAAGCAGGACGAGCTCCACACGGCCGATTTGGCTAGGTATCTGACAGAGCTAGAGAAGATGTGTGAGGCGAACGACGCGCAGCTCATCTTCTCCTCGACGGAGTACGACCACCCCACGGCGAAGCAGGACAAGCGGTGGCTTCCGTCGTACCGCGGGCCGGAGAAGCCGATGTACCTTGGCAAGAGAAGCGACCGGCTGACGGAGCACGATGTCACGAGCTCATCCTGACAGCAATGCACAAAGTAGAGGGAACCGCCTTGTGATCTCCATCGACGACATCTACGACAAGGACCTCAACTTCCTCATCGGCTCTGGCGCATCGTCTGGACTCTTGCCAACGTTGCAGCTCCAGATGCGAACGGGCGACGGCGACGGCCGCTACACACTAGAGGAGCTAGCGACCGAGTTTGAGCAGCACGATGCGGACCGTCGCCGCCTGGTGTCGCTGTTCATGCACTATTACTCATCGTGCATCAGACCAGCAGAGCTGCTCACCCTTCAGAAGGCCACTGAGAGCGAGCAGGGTGCAACCGCTATCCGGAATTACCGAATGTTCCTCTCTACCGTGTTGGGAATGATGGGTCGACGCAGGGGCCTTGACCGCCGATGCAATCTCTTCACGACGAACTACGACGGCTGCCTCCCTCTTGTCGCGGACCAGCTCATCCAGGAGGGGAACGTCGACTTCGTCTTGAACGACGGGGCTCGAGGCTTCACCAAGCGCATCCTGCAGGCCCGCAACTTCGGGTCATACCTCTGCCAGTCCGGGGTGCTAGGCAGGTATCAGAGCAGCATTCCGCAGGTGAATTTGATCCACCTGCACGGCTCTGTGTACTGGAACAAGGCCGGGACGGGCATTGAGGTCTCCTACGACACGTCGCATCGAAGGGACCTTCTGGACGATGAGGTGGTTCAGAACGCTTGGCCCTTTTTCGCCACGTTGAACAATCCTGAAGCTGTGCTTGCAGACTTGCCGCCTGCAGGGCTCAACGACGGCATCCTGAAAAAGTTTTGGGATGCCTATGAGCGCATGCCCATCGTCAATCCGACCAAGTGGAAGTTCAAGGAGACTGTCTACGAGGAGCACTACTACCAGATGCTGCGGCTGCTCAGCTACGAGCTGGAGAAGCGCAACGCGGTGCTCATCACCTTCGGATTTTCCTTCGCGGACGAGCACATCTTTAACCTCGTCATGCGATCCCTATCCAACCCGGGACTGCAGGTGTACATCTGCTGCTACAGCGCATCAGGTTGTGTTGCCATGCAGGAGAAGTTCAAGGGTCACCGCAACGTCAAGTGTCTGGCGCTGGACGACGGACCCATGGACTTCACGGCGTTCAACGAGAAGGTTCTGGTCTGGCCGGAGGGCCTTCCGTCGGCTTCCACTGGGGCGGCTCCTCCCGCAGCTGCGCCATCCGTCCCGGCTCCCCCGGCGGACAACTCGGACTTGTTCTGATGAGTATCCGAGTCGGCCAAGTCATCGCGGTCCATGGCACCAAAGTTGTTCTGAAGATCGACGAGCAGTCCAGCAAGGAGACGTTGTTCCACAGCGGTGACAAGTACAAGGGCGTTTCGATCCGTGAGTACCTTTCGATCCAGCGAGGGTTTCGCGACATCATCTGCATGATCGAGGGCGAGTACCTCGATGAGAGCCGGGTCGAGTCGACCGACGGGAAGACCACCTGGATCAGAAAAGTGGAGGCGCGCCCCATCGGGTTCTTCGACCGTAACGGCTTCACACAGGGCATCAAGTTCCTTCCGATGATCCAGGATGCTGCCTACTTATTGCCCGAGGAGCGCATTCGGTCCATCTTCGACCGAAAAGGTGATGGCAGCTTCAAGATCGGTCAGATGCTCAAGGAGGAAATTGCCGTCGGACTGCCTTGGACGCGGCTGTTCAACAGCCACATCGGCATCTTCGGCAACACCGGCAGCGGCAAATCCAACACGCTCGCTAAGCTCTACACCGTCCTTTTCGAACAGAAGCTCGACCGCATTGCGGGCAAGAGCCAGTTCGTGATTCTGGACTTCAACGGAGAGTACATCGGCAGCCAGTTGGCAACGGTCGCGCACAAGCGCGTGTACCAGCTGTCGACTCATGAGCAGCCAGGCGCTGCGAACGCTGGGGACAAATTCCCGCTCGCTCCCGCTGAGTTCTGGGAACTCGAAACCCTGGCGCTGCTGTTCCAAGCCACGATGAACACCCAGCGGCCCTTCTTGAATCGTGTCCTGGCCGGCAAGGCCAAGTACGACAGGAACCCTGGTTCACTGACCAACTACGCTAAGAGCGCCTTCCGTCGTGCATTCTGTGCGGGTGAAGTCCGACCAGCAACGCTCGATTTGATGCGTGCTATCGCAAAGTGGCTCGACCACGAGCAGCTCGATGACCTGCTGAAGGATGTGAGCTGGCATCAGAAGGCAGCCTGCTTCCACATGGGCACAGCGTACTTCCATGCGGACGGGAATGAGTACGACGCACACATCGCTCCGACTGTGGACACCATCGACACAGCTGGCCTCGACAACTTCGACCAGCTCATCGTTCGCGTCAACCTTCAGCTCATTTCGGACTTGAACGCTGGGTTTGTGCAGTTCGAGCACATTCAGCCGTTGCTTAAGCGAGTGGAGTCCTCTCTGAAGAGCATGCGACGCGTGCTCAGCATCGGCAATGCAGGCGGAGATGAGAAGGCCCTGACGGTCATCTCGCTGAGGCGATGCAACAACGAGGTCAAGAAGATTCTTCCGCTGCTCTTCGCCAAGCATTACTACAACGCGCACAAGCTGGCGGTGGCGACGCCGCCCGAAAAGACAGTCCACCTTATCGTCGATGAGGCGCACAACATTCTCTCGGATCAGTCCAGCCGTGAGAGCGAGAGCTGGAAGGACTACCGGCTTGAGCTCTTTGAGGAAATCATTAAGGAGGGGCGCAAGTTCGGCATGTTCGTGACCATCGCCAGCCAGCGTCCGGCCGACATTTCTCCAACAATCGTCTCTCAGCTCCACAACTTCTTCATCCACAGGCTGGTGAACGACAGGGACCTCTTCCTTGTCGACAACACCATTTCGACGTTGGACGCGTTGTCGCGAGGCATGATTCCCGGGCTGGCCCAGGGTTGCTGCGTCGTCACGGGCACGGCGTTTGAACTCCCGATGGTCATTCAGGTGGACCGGCTGCCCAGCGACAAGCAGCCGGCAAGCGAAGATGTGGACCTGGAGAAGCTGTGGAGCGAGGTCACAGATCAAGACCCGCTCTTCTAGTGGCGCAACTGGCTTCCTTCGAAGCCTGCGCCTCACGCCTCGGACCCCAGCGGGATGACAAACACTCCCGTCGGGCACAACTGAAGGAGGCATCGCCGGCGTTCAGCGCGGCACGTCGCCACATGACGCTGCCCCGGGAGAGCTACGAGCGCATCTTCCTTGTTTAAGCACCGTAAGCGCGCGGTGAACACATCTTGAGAACGACATCGGCAGCGATAACGATGCTGTCCAGTTACGCAAATAGCTGGACAGCATGGAAGCAGAGAAGAATCGCAAGCGCAGGCGCTACAGCCGCGATCTGAAGGACCAGATCGTTGCCGAGTGCGAGGCGCCGGGCGCCTCGGTGGCCAAGGTCGCGCTGTCTCACGGCATCAACGCCAACATCGTGCACGGCTGGCGCAAGCTGGCTGGGCGCGTAGCGCCAACCGTCGCTCGGCCGGAGTTTGTCCCGGTGGCTGTTGCGCCGATGGTGCCGGCCAGCGTCGATGACCGTAATGTTGAACTCGAACTGCGCCGCGGCGCTGTCACCATCAAGGTGTTGTGGCCCATGGACGCCACTTCCGAACTGACTGCGTTCACAAGAGAGTTGCTGCGGTGATCCGCGTCGACGCCGTGTGGCTGGCGGTCGAGCCGCTGGACATGTGAGCTGGCACCGAGGCTGCGCTCACCCGCGTGGTCAACGTCTTCGGCGCCGCCAGGCCCCACCACGCCTACTTCTTCGCTAACCGCCGCGCCAACTGCATGAAGGTGCTGGTGCACGACGGCATCGGCGTGTGGCTTGCTGCTCGCCGGCTCAATAGCGGCAAGTTCGTTTGGCCCAGGGATGTCGGTGGCACACTGACGCTCACCGCACAGCAGCTCGACGTGCTCGTGCTCGGCCTGCCATGGCAGCGCCTGGGCGACGCCGGCGTCATCACCCTGCTGTAGACAGCAATTGCTGCATCCACCGATGGCATGAGTGCGCTGTCGTCGGCGCGATCAACACCCGTGATCGCTGACGACGCCATCGACAGCCTTGATGCCAACCAACTGCGGGATCCCGACGACACGGCTGCTCGCGCAGGTGCTGGTGGCCAAGTACCTCGACCATCTCCCGCTGTACCGCCAGGAAGCCATCTTCGAGCGGGCCGGCATGGCCATCGCACGCTCAACCCTGGCCCAGTGGGTCGGCGAATGCGGCGTGCAGCTGCAGCCCCTCGTGGACGCGCTGACAGCTGAGCTGCTGAAGGCTCCGGTGTTGCACGCCGACGAGACACCCGTCCCTATGCTCAAGCCTGGCAAGGGCAAGACACACCGGGCCTACATGTGGAGCTGGTGCACGACGCAGTTCCACGACGTCAGGGCGGTGGTCTTCAACTTCGCCGAGACCCGCGGTGGCCAGAACGCGCGGGACTTCCTGCAGCTCGGCACCGATGCCAGCTGGAAGGGCAGCCTGGTCGTCGACGACTTCAGTGGCTACAAGCAGTGCTTCGATATGGGCGTCACCGAGGTGGGTCGCATGGCCCACGCCCGACGCAAGTTCCACGAACTCTGGGTCAACCACCAGAGCAAGGTCGGCGAGCAGGCGCTGAAGTTCTTCCAGGCGCTCTACGACGTCGAGCGCGATGCCGCAGACCTGAACACTGACGACCGACAAGCTCTTCGGCTCGAGAGCGCCAAGCCCGTCGCAGACGCCCTCAAGCAATGGCTCGACGAGCACCGGCAGAAGGTGCCGGACGGTTCGGCGACCGCCAAAGCCATCGACTACAGCCGACGACGCTGGGAAGCGCTAACGCGCTACCTGAACGACGGACGTCTGCCCATTGACAACAATTGGGTAGAAAACCAGATCAGACCCATTGCGCTCGGAAGGTCGAATTGGCTCTTCGCTGGCAGCCTTCGCGCGGGCAAGCGGGCTGCGGCCATCATGAGCCTGTTGCACTCGGCGCGCATCAACGGACACGACCCGTATGCGTACCTGCGCGACGTGTTGGAGCGCCTCCCACTGCAGCCTGCAAGCCGGATTGGCGAACTGCTGCCGCATCGCTGGACCACTGTCCCGGCCAAGAACGACTTGCACCGGGGCGGCTAGACCGGATTCGCCTTGAACTGGTCGTCGTAGGCCTTCACGTGGCTCGGGAAAAGCTCACCATACAGTGGGTAAGGGATGCCGAGCACATTCGCCTCCGCGAATGACTCACCGGCCTCTGTTGAATAGTCCAGGATGCCGACGGCAGCGCACTCAATGACGGTGCCAGCGCTCGTCTTGGCTGACAGCTCAAGCGCCGTATGATCGGCGTGATTGGCGATGCACTCGTCGCGAATCAATGCATACCCAGCCTCCGGAAAAAACACGCCATGGGCAACGCCCATGGGCGGATCGCCGTGTTCCAGGCTCGAATACCCGACCAGAGTCCCTTGGAATAGATCGAAAACTTCGTCATGCAGGGCAGCACCATCATCAAGGACTCAATTAGAGCATCGCGCCCCATTGCGACACGCTCATCAGGAGCTCGCCGCCAAGCCTGCGTCAAGATGACTTTGCCGGACGACTACTAAGCACCAGGTCATGACGCCGCCGAACCTGACATGTCGGGCGCACAGCTCGAGCTCCGTAAGCGTCCGGCCAACTCACCCTGAACGGCGAGCCCGTGCCGGCCAGGATGGTGTCCACCAAACAAGTGAACTGACCCCCAGAAGTTGGACAGCCAGTGTCTATGCCCGGGCGATGGTCTGCAACGGGGCTGAGCAAAAAGTGTGGGCGACGCCTTTGCAGGGCGGATTCAACCGGTCGACGCAACACACTAACCACTGCTCAGGCAGCAGGAGTGTTGCAGATGAAGTACCGGACACGGACGTACTACACCGCCGCTCAAAAGGCATTGATGTGGGAGCGCTGGAAGGACGGATGGACGCTCCATGAGATCGGCAAGCTGTTTGATCGGCCGCACACGTCGATCCACAACATCCTGTCGAAGACGGGTGGCATTCGACCGCCCGAGCGTCGCCGCGGTGCCACCGCGCTGACGCTCGCAGAACGAGAAGAAATCTCGCGTGCGCTGACGGTCGGCCAGTCGATGCGTTCAATTGCCGCCAGCCTCGGGAGAGCGCCGTCGACCATCAGCCGTGAGATTCATCGCAACGGCGGCCAGGAGGACTATCGGGCAACCTCGGCAGACCAGGCCACCTGGGCGCGCGCCCTACGCCCGAAGCTCTGCAAGTTAGCCAAGAACCGAGCGCTGGCGGGCATCGTGGCGGACCTGCTTCGGATGCTGTGGTCGCCAGAGCAAATTGCTGGCTGGCTCAAGCATACTTATCCGAACGACCAGAGCCTTCACGTGTCACACGAGACGATCTATCGCAGCCTGTTCATTCAAGCGCGCGGCGCCTTGAAGAAAGAGCTGCTGGAGCACCTACGGCGCACGCGCGGCATGCGCCGCTCTCGCTCTTACACGCAGAAGACGGTCATCCATGGCCAGATCGTCGACGCGGTGTCGATCAGCGAGCGGCCAGCCTCAGCCGAGGACCGGGCCGTACCTGGTCATTGGGAAGGGGACTTGGTCTTCGGCAGCGGCAACAGCCAGATCGCGACGCTGGTTGAGCGTCAGACACGATATGTGATGCTGGTGAAACTGGACGGCAAAGACTCGCAGACGGTCGTCAATGCGCTCATCAAGCATGCCCGCAAGCTGCCGCAGGAGCTCTACAAATCTCTCACCTGGGACCGGGGGACTGAGATGCACGGGCACAAGCGGTTCACCATGGCCACCGACATCCAGGTCTACTTCTGTGACCCGCAAAGCCCCTGGCAGCGGGGCAGCAACGAGAACACCAATGGGCTGCTCAGGCAGTACCTGCCCAAGGGCATCGACATCTCGGGCTACTCACAACACCAGCTCAACGCGATCGCCAGACAACTGAACGAGAGACCGCGCAAGACGCTCGGCTTCCAAACGCCCGCTGAGCGATTCAGCGAATGTGTTGCGATGACCGGTTGAATCCGCCAGCGAGAGCGGACCTTTTGAGACAGCTATAGTCAGTGGACTTGGTAGTCGAAACGCTTTCTCATGTTGCGTAGGTCGCCCTTCATCCTGCTTCTAGCGGCAGCCGTTACCTACTCGCTCGGATTCGCGGCGGAGAGCATGGCAGTGGCAACGGCCGGGTTCGTGTTGGAGGCGGGTTTCTGGACCCGCCTATTCAGACGAGACGGTCGCCGCAAGATCTGACCTTCGCTCCCCGGCAGGGTCGAAGCTGCACTGCAGCGATAGCTACTTTTCGCCAGTCTGTTGGCAATTGGCCGTGGTCGCTCGCAGCACCTTGATCACGTGGCTTAGATTGTCTCCGGAATCACGGATCACCGCTCGCGCAACTTCCCGCTGCCGCCTCATCCGGCAGCTTCCTTGGGCCCAGGCTGAGGGTCGAAAGTCGGACCGCTTGAGAGTCGGCCTCCTTCTGGATGCGTGGCCAAGCTGGCTGCCTGGATGCGCACGACCCTACGCTGGCCTAAATACGCATCAGCGGCACGAACGCGCGCGTGCCCGGCCAGGCGAGACACAGCCAGTCGCGCGGCACGGTCGAGGGCCGGCGCTGGCGGCGTGCCTCCCCGCACGGGCGGTGGTGTGCCCGCCATCGCCTGGAAATGTTCGATCAGCGTTTCGTGCCGCAGGCCGTGAGCCGTGATGCCGAGCCGCGCGCAGGTGATGCCGAACTTAGACAGCACGTAATCGAAGCGTCGCAGGTTCTTCTTGAGGTCGTTCGCGGGATCGCCCATGTGCGCGTCTCGATGGCCTGCCACGCGCTGTGCGAATTCGACTGCTTCGACCCGCGCCGCGCTGTCCAGCGGGATGTAGCGCGTTCGCCCGCCCTTGCCTTTGATGCATACGTATCGATCCGCGGATCGTTCTTCGGGCGCGAGTCCCGTGCCTTCAAAGGCGACCACGCAGGCGAAGGGCCGAAACAGGACCGACTCCTTGCGACGCAGTCCCATGGCGCGAATGAGGCGAAGCGACGCGCCGACGTAGCGGTCGAAGGCGCAGATCTCCTCGATCAGCGGGTCGATATTCACCTGTTGCGCCGACCAGCTCCGATCGCGACGGGCACCCTCGTGCCGCTCGTACTCGGCGACGTCCAAGCCATAAAAGGCCGGCGCTCGCACCAGTCCGGGCTTGCCCAGCCACAGCGCCAGGCCCCGCAGGAAGCTGAGGTAGGTCTGGATGGTGGCCGGGGCGAGCCGGTCCTGCTGCCATACCCTCACCATGGCGCGCAGGTGCTTCTGCCCGAGGTTGCGCGGATCGGGCAGTTGCCTGAAGCCTGCCTTGTCGTGCAGGTCGCGAAAGAACCGCCGCAGGAACTGTGCCCGGTCGTGGCGCGTCTTGTGGGAGACCGTCTTCTCAAGTGAGGTGTGCTGGGCGTTGAACAACTTCAGCAGCACCTCCAGCACTTGGTGTGCCGGCGTCTTGCCGGGACGGTACAGCGCCAGGATCTGCGACGGCGTCTTGCCCGCCCATGCCTGCGTTCGACCGATCTGCTGAGTCGGTAATCGGCCCGGGCTCTCAGGCTGACCGTGGCGCCCGGGCTCGTTCGGTATCGAGGAGGGGGGCGCTGTTGGCGGGCTTGGTGGTCCCGGAGGTCTTGCCTGTCTTGGCGGTTCTTTCGGTGTGGACGGTGTCGAGAGTCCGGTGGCGAATGCGGCGACGGATCTGGCATGGCAAGGCTCCAAGGATGGAAGCCCGCCGCCCGAACGGTGAGCCCCGATGCATGAACGCGGAATCGGAGGCAAGCGCCGGCGGGACGGATTCCATCGTTCGCGTCGGCGCGTGATCAGGGCATTCGACGCCGCACGCGATCACAAACGCTGCGGCGCCTACCCAGGATTCGCCGGCGTGTGCCCGCGGCACGGCCAGCTCGGTCGGTCTTAAAAATGAAACGGGTGATCCGCCTCGCGTGTGCATTTCTGCAGCGGCGAGATTGGTGATGCCGACGGGCCACTTGGGCACGCATCTCGGGATCAAACGCCCAGGTCTGGCCTGTTGCGTCTGTGGTGGATCAGTTCTGGGGTCGTAGCGCCATCCGCTCGCGTGGGTCCGCCCCTGACCGAAAGTCCAGGGCGGGGTCGAGCTGTGAGCGGGGTCGAGCGGGGAGCCTAAGAAGGCAAACACGGCCGCTCGGTGCGTGGAACGCATGCTCAAGGGATGGCGGGAACAGCCAGCGGCATCCAGTGCCGCTGTCTTGATCGCTGGCGATGGCGCGTTTCAGGAACGCCCGGCGACGAACGCCGGCTAGGCCAGGGCACTTGCACTACGAGAAAGACCTCGACGCCCACGCCTCTGAGGGCATGGACAACACAGGCTCAGGGCCAGTGTCTGGAGGGCAGGTCACGACTGCGACGCCTGTGTGCTCCATCAGGAGCGGGCCAGGGGGCCCTCGGGAGCCTCCAGTGGATACCTGGCGGGTTGCGAGGTCAACCGTGATCCCGCACGACGCCCCCGAAAGCGCGTGCTTTTCGCGTGGCGGCTGGCGGATTGGAACGCGTGCTTGAGCGCGGCTTATCTTGCGCAGGCGGGCAGGGGCACGATCGCAAGCGGGGTTGACAGCAGGATCGGCGGCCTCTGGTCTCCACGGGACCGATCCGCCCGTGCGGACGGCACGCCGCATCCGGGTGCGACGCGGGCCGGGCGGGGCTTGACGAGCCGCAGTGGAGTGCGATCGCAGTTCGACACAAAGGCCTGCAGGTCGTTCGACATTCTCGCCGGTCTCATTTTGCTCTCGGTCGGCTCCCTCTCGAATCTTGATGGGATCTCGGTCGGCTGGGAGCGCGCAACGACCCAGGGCGCTCGCGTGGCGGCTGCCCCCGAAAGCGGCGGCTTTGACGGGGGAGTTCCGTGTAGACGGGCTGCCTCGGCGTGTCGATCCTTCGCGCACGGCAAGCTGGATTCGGAGCCCTCCCATGGCCTTGATCGTTCGCGCGGTGGATGTCGGATTCGGCAACACCAAGCTGGTTACCGCCGTCGGCGCCGGAGGCGACATGCGCTGCGCCAGTTTTCCGTCGCGGGCCTATCCAAGTCCGCGCGACCCCGCGAAGGCGCTGGGCGGGGAGGGGCGCAAGACCTTTGCCATCCCCCTGGACGGCCTGTACTACGAGGTTGGTCCGGACGTGATGCTGGCGGCTGACGCTTTCCGGGCGACAGAGATTCCCGGCGACTACATCGAGACGCCGCAGTACTTGGCGCTGGCTCGCGGTGCGCTGCGGATGATGAAGGCCGAGGTCATCGACTTGCTGGTGGTCGGACTGCCGGTGGCGGCGTTCGCCGCCAAGCGGGCGGCCCTGGAGAAACTCATGACCGGTCGTCACGACGTGGGCGGCGGCAAGACCGTGACCGTTCACAAGACGCTGGTGATGGCGCAGCCCAATGGCGCGCTAATCGACTACGCCACGCAGCACGACCAAGTCGAGGCCATGGAGCACGAACAGAGTCTGGTGATCGACCCCGGATCACGGACCTTCGACTGGTTGGTCGCGCGCGGCATGAAGCTCTCGTCCAAGCAGAGCTACTCGGTCGATCGTGGCGTCTCGAACGTCCTGCAGCTGATCGCCGACGACATCAGCCAGGAGATCGGCCAGCCGTACACGAACCTGGACCTCATCGACTACGCGCTGCGCCGCGGCAAGGGCCTCAGCGTCTACCAGCGCCAGTACAACCCGGCCCGCATGCGCCCGATGGTGGAGATCATCGCCAAGGACGCGGTCGCGGCCATGATGCGGCGCATCGGTGGGGCCTTCAACGTGCAGCACGTGATCCTCGTGGGCGGCGGCGCGTTCTTGTTCCGCAAGGCGGTCAAACAGGCCTTTGGCACGCATCAGATCCTCGAGGTGAAGGAACCAATGTTCGCGAACGTGCGGGGCTACCAGATCGCCGGGATGAACTACGCGCAGAGCGTGTTGGCGTCCGTGTCCGTGTCCGCATCCCGGCCGCGCGCCGCCGCGTCTGAAGGAGAAAAAGAGGGAGAGGGCGCGTGAGCCAGGATCGGACGAGCTCGGCCGGGTCGGTGCGGCTACTGTTCGAAATCTCACGCGACGACAACCCGCGTCTGTACGACGACCTGGTCCGCTTCAACAAGGGCATCAAGCGCGTGAACCGGCTGCGGTTTCTCGCGCACGAGGGTCTGATGGCGCAGCACCGGGCGGCGGAGCGGGAGGACGCTGCGGCAGCGGTTGCGCCTCGCGCGGTGGCGGACTTGAGAGTCAGCGCGGCGGTCGCTCGACAGACCAATCTGGTGTTCGATGCGCCGTCTGCGATCGAGGCAGAGCAGAAGGAAAGAAGTGGGGAAGATGGGGGCGGCGGCGAGGGGGATTAGGAGGGCAGCAGGCGGGCAGCAGGCGGGCAGCAGACGGGCAGCAGACGGGCAGTAGGCGTGAGCAAAGCGCGCAGGCAGCTTCCTGCCGCCTCAGAGGTCGGTCATGCCCCGTTGCCGGTGGCTGTGGACGCAAAAATGCCGAGGCCCATGCGTGAGGTCGGCGAGGGATTTGAATGCGACATGCCCCGCTGGATCAAATCGAATCCGTCACACCCACCAGTTGGTTAAGACTCCACGCGGTCCCTCATTAAGAGGTGAGCGCTCTTTATCGCGCGCGCCAGAACGCCCACACGGTCAGCAGTCCGGCGGCGAAGCCAGTGCCCATTCCCGTCCAGCCGAGCACCCAGCCCTCAGTCTCGATGTCGGCGTTCGGATTCGCAACCAGAATGAGCACCATGCCGGCAAATGCGAAGGCGGGCGGAACGGCGGCGGACGCAAGGATGAGCAGGATTTTGGTCAACTGAAGTTCTTCCACGCGGGGCAGTTAAGGAGACTCTGCAAAACCCCGCACTGATCTGCCTTGCCAGAGCGTGACGGTTCGGGGAGCATGCAGCCCATGAAGCAGCTCGGATTTGGATTCAATCTCTCCACGAAGAAGACGCGCAAGCGCGAGTTTCTTGAGGAGATGGAACATGTGGTGCCGTGGGGCGTGCTGGTGCAGGTCGTGGACCCGTACAACTCGAAGGCCAAGACTGGCCGCCCGCCGTTCCCCTTGGAGACGATGCTTCGGATTCACTACCTGCAGCAGTGGTTCGGCCTGTCCGATCCGGCGATGGAAGAGGCGTTGCACGACGTGCCGCTGTACCGGGAGTTCGCGCGGCTTGAGGGCGCCACGGAGCGGCTTCCCGACGAGACGACGATCCTACGCTTTCGCCACCTCCTGGAGAAGCACAACCTGGCCGTGGACATGCTGCGGGTGGTCAACGATCTGCTGGGCTACAAGGGATTGATGCTGAGCTCGGGGACCGCCGTGGACGCCACGTTGATTGCGGCGCTGAGTTCGACCAAGAACATCGAAGGCGAGCCAGACCCGGAGATGAAGCAGTCCAAGAAGGGCAACAACTACTACTTCGGGATGAAGGCGCACATTGGCGTGGACACGGTCTCGGGCCTGGTGCACACCGTGGTCACGACGTCGGGCAACGTCAGCGATATCAACATGGCCGGCGCGCTGCTCCACGGGGATGAAGAGGTCGCGTTCGGCGACGCCGGCTATCAATGGGTTCACAAGCGTCCCGAGGCAGCAGGGCCGACGTGGCACGTCGCGATGCACCCAGGCAAACGGCGCCTGCTCAACCCGTTCATCGAGCCCGACTTCATCGCCGAGCGCGCAGAGAAGATGAAGGCCAGCATCCGGGCCAAGGTCGAACATCCGTTCCGGGTGCTGAAGCGGCAGTTCGGGTTCACGAAGGTGCGATACCGCGGGTTGTTCAAGAACACCGGCCAGATCGTCACCCTGTTCGCTCTGGCCAATCTGTGGATGGCGCGTAAACAGCTGCTGGAGATGCGGGGATGAGTCCGTCTGAGGTGGCCAGAATGGCCGCGTCAGAGGCTGAAAACAGCAGCCAAGCGCCTCAGTTGGACGCCCTCAAGAGCTGACCCCGCGCGGATCGACGAGCACGAAGCGACAGCCGACTCGTCATGTGCCGCGGATCGTGTTTTGCAGACCATCCCTAAGGTACCGGAACGACCAGAACGATGTGCGATCAAAGTTGGCCACGCCAGAACCGAAAACGTCCTCCGCTTTGGTCTTCACCAGCTCCAGCGTCATACGAAGCTCGATCAGGTCATTCCCGTAATCCGCAACTTCATCCTCGTCGTCTGAGGTCTGGCAGATGGTGGCCCACTTCGCGTCCAGCTCCGTGAGCGCCTCGAGAATGCGCTGCGCTTGCCAGTGCGTCAGTTCCAGGTCCAAAGTCTTCATGCTTGCTTGCCCTGCTTAAAGAAGACGCGAAATGCCTTCACACCCACCTCCTCCAAGAGTCCTTTGTATTTGTCCATCGGCATGTTAGTAGCCGAACAGATCATGTAGTGTTCTTCATCGTCCCCGAAGAGGTGTTCCGCCTCGGCAATTCATCCAGCCCGAAGCTCGCTCACGTTCGCCCGCATGACGTACGACAGACAGTGATTAACGGCATCACCGTTGTGATCGCGAACAACAAGGGAATCAGCGTCTTCGACAATGACGGGATAGCTCGAACCGATATGAGCGGTTGGGTCTGGAAATTTGCTCCCAGCACGCCATTCCCAACTGGGCTCAAGCTGGTGAATGAAAAACCGGGCCACTTTTGCATTGCTCCGACATCCGACATGCCTCTCGACAAGTAAAAGGGGCTGCTAGAGGAGTTAGCATTGAAGGCAACCAGAGTGTTTTACAAGCAAGGGTCGCAGGTATGAGCAAGGTAACCGTTGAGCTACTGGAGTGGGAGGCTAGGCTGGTCCTCCTCGCAATGGCCGAGTTGAAAGAGAAGTGGCGGACCATCTGCAACACGACCACCGATGAAGACATCCAAGCCGACTATGGGAATGACCTCGTTGAGCTCGGCATGGCGATGGACTCGATCAAAGAGAAGTCAGTCGCCGAATTTGGTGAGCAAATCCTCGTCTTCGACCGAACTCCTCGCTGACTGCCGCTCGGCAGCGTCGGTCTAGAATCTCCGCCGAGCCTTGCGCTCCATGCTCTTCCCTCCCTGAGCATGCAGCAAGTCAAACGCGATGAGCTGTTGGGGCCTCGGCGATGCCGGGGCCGCTTTTTTTGCTCTGCTCACTCTCGCGGTGCACTCATTGTGTACAGCCCAAGCCTCAACCTACAAAGATAAACATTGGGTTGAGCGAGCGCACCCTACCGTCCGGCCCCTGCTGCAGCTCAATTTGCTGCGTCCGGTCGTGGCAGCCACTTCCTCCTCGTTTACATCCTGCTCTGAGCATTGGTTTGGGCGGCAGCCTCGCCGGTCCCTCAGGCCTCGACGGGATCGAGGCAATTTTTCCGTGCCCAGCTAGGTATTGTTCCGCGTACGGACAAGAACGCCGTACGTGCAAACTAGTGTCGCCAATCAGAGGAGGCAACATGGCATCAAAATTCAAGTTCCCAGACTCCAAAGCGCGTTCGCCAAACAAGCCTGCGGTTTTCTGCACTGCGGAGCGCGTATTGAAGATTTATAACCAAGAGCATGAAAAGCCAGCGGTGAAGATCTCAAAGAAGGTTCGCGAATGGTTCTTTAAAACTGCGCACGAAAAGGGATGGAGTGGCATTCACTTCATACCTGAAGTGCAGTCGCAGCACGGTGCAGGATGTATGCTTTGGGTCGAGCAAGATCAGAGCAATATTCAGGTCACCGCGGCAGTGCTCGTTCTTGCGAGCGGAAGCGCTGAGTAAGCGCTCAGCGCGCCCGTGATTCTCGGCAGGCTAGACTCTGTACACACTTCGTGTACAGATCAAGCCTCACCCTACAAAGGTAAACATCAGGGAGGAGCCGTGGCTACTGCGAGCGGGAGTGCGGACCGTCGGACCCAGGCATTGACGGTGGCGCGGGAACTGGTCGATGACCTCGAAGCCGGCGTCGTCGCCATCGCACAGAACTTGATGAAGGCGCAGCGGTTGGCGCGCCTCTTGCGCGATTCCGATGCGCAGCGTTGGCTCGATCTAGAGAGTCGCGGATACCCTGAGACGATGGAGCTAGCCCAGTTAGGTTCTTGCGCAAAGTATGCGCATCGAGCCCTGATCGGTGACGGACCAAAAGTGTTTCGAACTAGCTTGCCGGCCCTTGAGGCGCAGGTGGAAGCCAACCGGTCTGTACTGGACAAGCTCAAAGCGCCCACGGCCGCGAAGACGGCCAACTTCACAGAGCTGAGGTCTACTCAGCAGTTGCATCAAAGCGTTTCGGCACAGATCGCCAATGCTAGCGATGCTCTAACCAATGCGGTCGCGATCTATGAACGCATGAAGTCGCACCTTTACCGATTCGCGGCGGACACACTGATCGCCTTGGAGTTTGGTGATGTGGCGGAAGATCTTTTTCAGTCGGCGCGTCAACTCACCGATGCGTTCATCCGCGATCATGCGCCGAAGGCTGCCGAACAATTGCTAGCTGCGAATGATCGCCTGCTTGAGGGTACAGACGAAGCGCTATCCGCAAGTCTGACCTCGTGCAGGCGAGTGCTCAACACGGTTGCCGACTCGCTCTTCCCGGCCCAGGCGGATGAGTACGTAGGCTCGGACCGCAAGTCGCGAAAAGTGGGGGCCGACCAGTACAACAATCGGCTCCTTGCTTACGCCGACGCACGGATCGAGAGCGGCTCGACAAAGCAGATCCTCAAGAGTCAGCTCGGACACCTCGCCGCCCGACTCGACGCCGTTTACGACAAGGCGTGCAAAGGCGTTCACGCGGACGTGACGGTCGAAGAGGCGCGGATGGTGATGATCCAAACCTACCTCTTCCTCGCCGAGCTGGCGAGACTGCATGCTTCGGCGTCCGCTGAGCCTCAACGTTAGACCTACGACCGACGAACCTGGGTCGCCAACTCCGCCCTGATTGCGGCTTGTATCGCGAGTCTAGAATCCGGCCCGAGCCTTTGCGCTCCATGCTCTTCCCTCCCTGAGCATGCAGCAAGTCAAACCGCGATGAGCTGTTGGGGCCTCGGCGACGCCGGGGCCCAATTTTTTGCTCTGCTCAATCGCGTCGTACACGTTTCGTGTACAGCACAAGCCTCAGCCAGGGAAGCGCGCCGAACCAACGCTGCGCATGTGCTGAAGCTCCCGTGCACCGACGTGTCTACGGCACTGCGAGCGACGCCCACCGCAGCACCTCAGGCATCACTGGACTTCGATGGCGGGCGTCCTAGCCGCTGTGGCTCAGCGCGCGCAACGACGTCCTTCACGTCATCGACAAGATCGAGATCCCAGATCCAATCTGAAAGCGAGCTGCGTGCATTGCTCGGTTCGGTTAAACCTCGCGAACGGTATTCCGGGCTGGCGAATTTCGATGTGCGGTGCTCGCCGCGCTCCTGGGATGATGAGATGCCTCTTACATCGCGTTGACCAAGGTCACGGCGCGCAGGGCGAACGAGGCGCTTACCATCATGCGGTAGTCCTCGTCTCGCAGCACCATGGCAACTTCTCGGCCGCCTGGCCCCCTTTGTTCAGCGGATCAGTGGCCCGCGGCCGCCACGCCTGGTCCGCTTGGCCTGAATGACCATGGCGATCCCGATGTCTGTACGAGGGTTGGCGACACGCCCGGCCCGCTGGGGTTCTTTGATCTTGCTGACGCCGAACTTCCGCCGCTCTTGGCCCAATCTGGCTTTGTCGCCAATCCGGCGAGGACAAAGGATGGGACCGCTCTGACGGGTGGCTGGCTCTCCGTATCGGACCGACTCGCGACGTCGAGCAACATCACGTCGGCACAGCTCAAGCGGCTGTTTGAGTTGGCCCCTTCCGACTTGCTCGCGAAGGTGGCCGATGAGGTGAACCGCAAGCCGCAGGTCTACCAGCTCGACACCAAGCTGCGCCGCGCCCACTTTTTGCTCAGGTACGAGAAGAGACGGGCCCATCCATGGACGCGAAGACCGAGGATCTGACCTACTCGCCCGCTGGGCTCAAAGGCTTGTTTGCGTACTACAGCAAGCATCCTGATGAAGCGGATACTGACGGCTACGAACGAGGCCCTAAGGGCACCTTCAAGCGCAAAGCCATCCAGGAAGACATTGCGAACAAGGCCTATGGCGGTCGCAACGGCAATGGCGACGAGAAGAGCGGGGACGGCTGGAAGTACAGAGGGCGTGGCTTCATCCAGGTGACCGGGCGTTCCAACTACGCTGCGGTGTCAGCGAAGCACGCGTCGGTCTTCGGTGATGCGTCGGTCAACTTCGAGCGAGACCCCGATCTGTTGACGGTGTTTCCCTACTCACTGCGCTCCGCGATCTGCTACTGGCTGATCAACCGCCTGCCTCGTCTCGCAGACAAAGGTAGCTCGGCGGCTGACGTGGACCGCGTAACGCGCGTGGTCAACGCGAACACGCACAGCTACAAGGAGCGCCAACATCACTTCAAGACTGCATATGAGCACTTTGATTAGGCTGATGGCCGTGGCGGGCTTCGTACTCGCGCTGCCGTCGCTGGCTGTAGCTTCTGATCAGAATTCGGACTCGCTGTGCAAGCCGGAGGAGGTCGTCGTCTTCAATTGCTTCACCGGCAAGAAGACCGCCTCGTTGTGCGCGTCGCCAACCGAGGCCGCGCCGACGCTCCTGGCCTACCGGTACGGTGCTGGTCAGAAGGTCGAGAACGAGTATGTCGCGACCACGGCCAACGGCAAGACGTTCGGTGGCACGGTTGCTCCAGCCTCGCCGCGGGCATGGGTCAGTCAGGTCTGGTTCGACCGCTCCACTTATCGTTACCTGATGACCGAGTGCGTAGGGGGCGACTGCTCGCGCCACGCAGGCCTGACGGTGTTCAACGGTGAGCGCATGGTCATGAACGCCTCTTGCCAACGCCCAGCAGGGGTGAGGCTGCCTGCGTTCTCGCGCGAGCTGGTCAAGTTCGGATCCAATCCAGCCGAGAGCAAGTCTTCAACGCCGTTATTGCGTATCGAGGAAGCAGACAACGGCGCCTTCGAGTTGTATGGGACGGCGAAATGAGCTGCGTCTGACGGTAGTATGGAACGCTCCGACGATCGCTGATAGGCAGCCATCGCGAGGCACGTAATCCGCTCAATTTCGATGAATCCAGCGCTGCGTTGTTTGAGTGAGCGGCTGGTGGGAGTCGGTCGGCGCGGTTTGCGACTTGCTGGAGCGACGAGCACGCGATCTGCCTATCATTGGTATGCGCACCTGGTGTAATGGGTATTACATGCTGGCGCCGGCGGAAACATGCTAGTTGGTGAAATATCTTGGCACTCTTGAAGAACTTGGTATGGACCCCGCACGGGTCCAATTAATTACTATGGAGGTCTAATAATGGCCGTTAAGCTTATTATTAGCGAATACAATATCCTTTGGAAGGCGCTAAAGCATTACCAACAGCATCTGGAGCATGTTTCCGAAACCACGGAGGACGAAGACCAACAGCTTTTCGTTGACGAGGATCTGGAAAAGGTGGAATACATGTTCAAAAACATCCAAAATGCCGCCAAGGCTGATTGGGACTTGGAGCTTAAGTAATCCGGGCTGCTCCAAAACAAAGAACCCTGATCTTGCGAACAGGAGCTCTGCAGCCATGCTGCAGAGGTAGCCCTCGACAAACTCGGGAATTTGTTCGGGCCGATGGGCCTCTCCAAGCAAGACCGGCGAGCGGTCCGCGATTCATGTCGGGATCTCCATTGGCGTCGGGCAAGACGCTTCGAGTCCCTAAAAGGTCGAGCACCAGAGGGTGATGGAAGCCATACGACGCGTGCAAGTATTGTCATGAAGCAACTCAACGACTGCTCGGTGCACTCCGACGTGGCCCAGCTTTCGCCGTTCACTGCGCGGTGTGTTCTGCGTCCGGACTGATGCCGGTGACCCCAGCACGCCGCAACCGTGGAACGCTCAATGGCCCCGCGCTCGCAGTCGAATGCGGTCGATGGACGCCAACCTACTTGGCGGAGTTGGCCAACCGCGCGGTCAGTGCGTCGAGTTCCTTGCTGTGCATCAGGTCGATGCACTTCATGGTGTTGAACTCTGACGGGGAGGCTCCTGCATACGTGCGCTTCGCGAAGCTGACGGCGAGGTCACGCAGAGGCGCGTAGGCAGCGAGGGGCTGCTTCCCAAACTCCATGTAAGCGCTCGCCGTGGCGTTCGCATCGTCCTTTGCTTCCGGGGATCTCGCCACCGTGGCCAGGCAAACGCTGGTGGCCCAGTTCTTGAGCAGCGTCTGCTGCGAATAGCTGGGCGTCGCGCTGATGGTGGGCTGCCCGGGGCCGGGCGGCGCTGCCTGGGCCCACGCTACAGGCGAGAGGAACGCGAGGCCGGCGAGGCCAATGAGTTGAGCTTTCATCTCAAGGTCCGGGTGGCGCTCGTCGGGAGAACGTGAACCGCCGGCGGGGAGTTCAGTTGTCTCGGAACTCGTCGCGACTGCGTCCCTGCGCTTCCAGGTCAGACAACCACTTCGGCGCGCGTCCGCGACCGGACCACGCGTTACTGGCGTTGCTCGGATCCCGGTATAGCACTTTCGCTGCGGCGCGGGGCTCGGCGCCTTGCGGCAGATAGGGCTTCAAGGCCTGGACACCTTCAGCGATCGAAAACCCGGCCGCCTTCAGCTTCTTGGCGAACCCGTCCACCAGTACCTTCAATTCTTCGCCTCGCTTCTCCGCGATCTGCTGTTCAAGTTGCCTGCTGAGCGCAATCAATTCGGCATACGACAACTTGGATACATCAACATTGGACATCTACAACTCCGGACGAATAAAGCGGTCCGCGATGCTAACCGCAATTGGAGTCGTTGGAACCGGCGCTCGGGTGGTGGCCTCTTATCACTTGAGAACCAGATTCCAGTCTGTTGTGCGGCTTCGCTCGAGAAATCAACCGGAAAACCTCGATGAACTCACCCGCACACCCCGTTGAATATTCGATGAAAAACAAAAGGGCACAAGTGCCCTTTTTCAATGCGGGTCAGAGCGGCTCGCGACTGAAGTTTGCGACCCCCGGGCCGTACGCCTCGATGGCCTGCGCCTTGAACGAATTGAGGGTCAGCCGCAGCTCAGTCAAGTCGTTGCCGTAATCGGCCACTTCGTCCTCGTCTTTGGAGGTCTGGCAGATGTTCGCCCATTTGGCGTCCAACTCCGTCAGCGCTTCCAGAATGCGTTGGGCCTCCCAGCGGGTCAGCGCCACAGTTAGCGATCTCATGGTTGCATGCCTCGCTTGCCCTGCCTGGCGAACACGCGAAGCGGCTTCATGCCCGCCTTTTTGAACAGTCCTCTGGACTGGTGGAGGACGTGTGGCGAACGAACGCAGACAAACACCATCCTTAGACGCGCAGCCGCTCTAGCGGAACGCCGATTTCAGCCTCGTCACGCGCATACTCGCCTTTCAGGAAGGCCAGAAACTGCGTGAGCAAGACGTGGTACTCCTCGTAGTCGGCGCGTTCTTCATCGCGGATGGTTTCGCTATGCATCAAACCTTCGTGATACAGCGCGGCGTCTCGAACGGCCTGCAACAGCATGGGCGCGTAGCCGTTAGGAATCGTGATCATGCAACCTCCTTTATTGCGTTCTTCGCCAATTCGTTCAGCAAATACTTGAACTGTTCAAGAGGCATGTCGAAGGCAGGAGCAATGGTGTAATGGGTGGCGTCGTAGTTCACGTTCTTATTGTCTCGTACAACCGCTAGGCCAGTGGGAAGCCTCGTACCGGCGTTGATCCGGAAATAGGATCAGTCCTTGCCAGCGGGGAGACCTGGCTTGTCAAAAGTACTAATCCCTCGCGGGGAATTTCGCACCGTGACCCATTTTGTGCCACTGCGACTGACAATGGTGATGTCTGCGGGCCTATCGCGACCACTGGGCAGAACGGTTGACTCCTCCACGAAGTCGAAGAGTCCGCCGCCCCGACGGGCGTTCAAGGCCCTCCAAAGATGCACCGGCACCTTGCCTTCGAAGTAGCGCTCCACCTCGTTCAACGATAGAAGGACATCCTTCAGTACTGTGGCGGTCATTCGTGCCCCAAGCTGTGAGTAGCTGGAAGCCTAGGGTGAGAGCGACGCGTCGCAGTAGTGACTTAGGTCCCGTCGCTGACGAATCGTTGCAGCTGACTGAGCCTTATGGGAGCGAGACCATTTGGGTGTTGCCGGGCGATTCTTGGCGACACGTTAGTGGACGTGTTGCGAAGGTGGATGGCTGCGCACGAAAGGTCGGCGAATCATGAAGTACCTCGAGGACGGCGACACGCCGCTGATCCAGTCCCGGGTTCTACATGTAGCGCTGCAGCTCCGGCCGGCCACGACGTTGCGCCGGGGGCCGACCAGGCCGGCCGCAGCCGGCGGCGCGTCTGAGGGGCATCGTCAAGCAGATCCATGGGGTGTGCCTCCGGTGATGGCAGCGTAAATTGGCACCAGCGTGTCCAGCAGCTCCTCGATGCCCAGCACCATCTCGCCGATGAGCGCGAGCATGCTGACCGCCCCCTTGGAGAAATAATGCTCCATGAGCTCATCGAGATCGATCCCCTTGAGTCCCAGATTCATCGTGGTGATTGCGGTGAACAGCCCAAGTTCACGGGTGGAGTAGGCCGCCGAGTGGGCGACCATGTTCCTGTCATTCTTGTGCGCCGCCACGGCATCGGTCAGTTTCTTCAGCGCACGGTGGACGTCCGGGTAGTCAGTGATGACGGCTCGTTCAACGAGCTTGTTAGCTCCGACTTTCTCCAAATCCTTGGCGCAGATCACCAACGACGCGCCAACGAGTCGGTGCGCGCGATCTACGACGCCGGTGAGGCGAAGCAGGAAGTTCTCGTGGTGGTACCTGTAGAGTTCGACGACGCGGGAATGTGCTCTGTCCAGGTCCTCGATGAAGCTCAGTGCCAGGCGCAACGATGAGATGCAGCTGTCCAGCGCGTCGACGCGTTCAAGAACCTGCGCTGAGTACTGCTCCAAAGGGGTGGCGTTGAACTTGCCTCCGTTCTGCCCGGTCTCGTACTCGTGCAGGCCCTTGAGGGCGTACGCCTTCATGTGCGGCAGCAGCGACACGAAGATTTGGTGATCGCTGAACAGGGCGCGCGGGGCCATAACCGGCTTACCCGCCGGCGCCAGATCCGTTGAAGCGTCGTTGTCGACCATGTTTTGTTCCCTCAAGGTGCCACCGCCTCCGGCGTGGCATGGATTGTGAAATCCACTTCAGCTCCTCACGAGCGGCATCGCGGCCAATTCGGTGGCGTACGCGCGCGTCCGGCGTTCTTACTTCCTCTCCCAACCGCCGTGCGGCGCGTGCCAGGCCAGGGGGAGTGCGTTCTGTCCTCGCTCCGGCGGTCGTTGATGACGTCCAGTGGCCACATCAGCCGGGCGATCGCATTTCAGGACGACTTTGTTCCGAAATAAAGGCCCAGAAGAAAGGTGAGCAACATGGGCAGCCCTGCGGAGATCATCGCCTTGAGCCATTCGTTTTCCAGGCGCAAGGCGGAACGAATGAGCCGTTGTCGCTCCCGAAGTTCCCAGGTGTACGTCCACTGAAAGGTCAGCCACTCCCAAGGCGCAAGCGCATCGGCGCCCCCAAAGTTGGACGTGGATCGAAGCAGCAGCATGTAGCGTTTGACGGCCTTCTTCAGCACCGATGCTGTCACATCCGTGGGGTCCAGCGGCCCGAGCAAGATGAGCTCCTGCTTATCGGGGGTGCTCCGCTCCGAGCGTCGGGGTGTCGCGACGAAATAGACGTGGCCCGTGGCGGACTGCGACAGGACCAACTCGCCGCCCGACTCCCAAATGGCTGTGTCCACGTAGGGAGGGTCGTGCCATGGCGCGTGGTTCTTCCTGTTGAACACGCCGGTGTGGGTCTGCGACGCGCGAATCTGAATCACCTCTTCGTTGGGTGTCTGCACATGCTGCACGAAGAACTGAAAGGGCAGGTTGGAATCGCGCAGTTGCAGGCGCAGCTCGCTGAATGCCTGCCAGGCACGCGGCGCGGCCACGTGCCGCCAGTTCATGCGTCGATGGTCCAGCAACGTCGCCGCTCTGCGTAGTCGGCGGCCGGTGCGGTCGACGCTCTTCCAGGTCAACCCCTCTCGTGTGGACACCTTCTCTCCTTGCGAGTTTGCGGCAATCGGCCGCCGAGACCTGCGCTCTCGCAATCCCTGTCACGCTACGATAGCTTACAAATAGACACTAGCGCCCCAGGGAGCACGAGGGCCAAAGACATGCACATCTCCAAACTCACGCTGGTCAATTACCGGAACTTCAGGAACACCAGTCTGACGTTTCAGCGTGGCGTCAATACGATCATCGGAGAGAACGGCGCGGGCAAGTCCAACATTCTCCGCGCCATCCGGCTGCTACTGGATGACACCATGGTCCGCTCCGCTTATCGGCTGGAGGAGTCCGATTTCAGCCGCGCGCTGGATCAGTGGCGGGGCCACTGGATCATTATCAGCATGGAGTTCGAGGACCTCAGTCCCGACGAGGCGGTCCAAGCGCTGTTCTTGCACGGCACGGCCGGGATCCACGCCGGACCGATTGCCAAGGCCACCTACAACCTGATCTTCCGCCCGAAGAAGGAGATCCGGCTGAAGCTTGCGGCCCTCGATGACTTCGACGTCGCAGCACTGAACGCCATCCGCGACGGCATCACGATCGACGACTACGAGACCGTCTTCACCGGCAGGAGCAGCGCTGATTTCAGCGATCCGGCGGTGTATCAACGGATCGTGGGAGACTTCGGCTTTGGCCTCTTCAGCGCCGAAACCGAGTTCCCTGAACTTGGGGCGAAGGTGCCGGGGTTCCTGTCGGTCACCAAGGAGGTGTCACTCACCTTCATCCAGGCGCTGCGCGACGTCGTGGCCGAGTTTCACAACAATCGCACCAATCCGCTGCTCACCCTGCTCAAAAGCAAGAGCGGTGAGATCGATGCGGCGGCCCTCGTCCCCATCATCGACAAAGTGCGCGATCTGAATGGCGCCATCGAAGGGCTCGACGACGTGCAGTCGGTGCGCAAACACATTCGTCAGACGATCAAGGACACCGCCGGCGAAACCTACTCCCCCACTTCGCTGTCGATCCGGTCGGACCTGCCCGAGCAAGCAGAGCAGCTGTTTCAGTCGCTGCGCCTGTTTGTCGGGGAATCGGAGGACGGGTATGAAGGGACCATCAACGAGCTCAGCCTTGGCGGCGCCAACCTGATCTACCTGACCCTCAAGCTGCTGGAGTTCAAGTACCAGCGCCAGAAGATGGCGATCGCGAACTTCCTGCTCATCGAAGAGCCCGAAGCGCATATTCACACCCATATCCAGAAGACACTGTTCGATCGCATCGCATACGACGATGCCCAGGTGATCTACACGACGCACTCCACGCACATCTCCGAAGTCAGCAATGTGAGCAACGTCAACATTCTGGGGCGGCGCGGCGCATTCTGTGAGGCCTACCAACCAGCGACCGGATTGGAGCCTGCCCAAGTGACGAGCATCCAGCGGTACCTGGACGCGGTGCGGAGCAACCTGCTGTTCGCTAAGAGCGTGATCCTGGTGGAGGGTGATGCCGAAGAGATCCTGATCCCCGTGCTCGTGAAGCGGGTCCTGGGCCTTAGCGTGGACGAGTTGGGGATCAGCGTCATCAACATCCGCAGCACCGGATTCAAGAACGTCGCGGTACTGTTCCACGACACCCGGATCCGCAAGCGTTGCGCGATCGTCACGGACCTGGACACGACCTTCTTCGACACCACGCCGAACCCGGCGGATAGCGACGCCCTGGCTGCGAGAAGGCGAAAGGCGATCGGCTCGCAAGTGGCCGGCGCACAGCGAAGAATCGACTTAAACGCTTTTGGCGCCGGCAACGCGTGGGTGCGGAGCTTCTACGCCACACACACCTTCGAGGTGGATCTGGTCGGCTCGGGCAATCATGAAGCCTTCGTTCGCTGCGTCGACAAGGTCTACTCGGCGCAAGCGACGATCACGCAGGCCAGAACCGACCTTCGCTCGGGCCTCATCCATCAAAGTGGCTACCGGACCTTGACGATGGCCGAGCAGGAAGGTAAGGGGTGGTTCGCCATCTTGCTCGCGCAGACCCTGGATCACAACGTCGTGGTGCCAGCCTACATCCGAGAAGCGGTGCTTTTCGCGCATGGCCAGTTTTCGCGCCAGCTGATCATGCGAATCCTGCGGTATCGGATGAACTGCCTGGTGGGCATCGATCGCGCTGCACGTCCGCGCCTGACGGCCTTCGACGCCGAGGTGGAGCGGTTCGGGCGCTCGGAGATCGATCTACCGACCCTTCGTGCCGCAGCCGCGACGGCGTTGCCAGGAGACGTGGTCCATGCGTTCCTTGATGGGGTGACCTGATGTTTGTCTGGGATGCCACCGAGCTCAATCCCGAGCAAGCAGCCGCCGTCGAAGAACCGTCGAGCGTATTTCTGGTCGCCTGCCCAGGCAGCGGAAAAACGCGCGCGCTCACCTACAAGATCGCCTACGAACTGTCTCGGCGCATGGACAAGCGCATCGTCGTAGCCATCACTTACACGCACCGGGCCGCTGACGAGATCCAGGAGCGAATCGAGGCCCTTGGGGTCGACACCACGGCTCTGTGGATCGGGACCATCCATTCGTTCTGTCTCGAATGGATCATCAAGCCCTACGGAATTTATGTTCCGGAGCTCGCCCATGGGTACACGGTCTTGGACCGGCACGACCGCGAAAAGATGCTCGAGCGACTGTGCGCGGCGTACCGCGGCGTGACCTTGTGGGACTGCGACTATTACTTCGAAGGGGATGGTTACCGGCTGGGATGCGCCGACACGCGAAAGCACGACAGCATCCATTGGGTCCTGGCAGCCTACTTTCGAGAACTGGCGGACACCAGACGCATCGATTTCGAGTTGATCCTCTGGTACTCCCAGGTGCTAATCCGGAATCAGCCGCATATTGCGGCGCTGCTCTCTGAAGTCTTTTCCCATGTCCTCGTCGATGAGTACCAAGATACGAAGCGGATCCAGTACAACTTGGTGGGGGCCATCCTGCGGGCGGGCGCCGGCAACACCAAAACGTTCATCGTGGGCGACCCCAACCAAGCGATTTACGGCTCGCTTGGCGGCTATGCCATTTCAGTGGCAGATTTTCGCGCGCTCACGGGCATCCCGATCCGGGAGATGGCGCTGCGTTTTAACTACCGCTCAAGCGCGCGGATCATCGGGCACTTCTCGAACTTCAGTGTGCACGCTACTGATATCGAAGGCGCGGGAAAGATGGTCGGTTTTCCGAGCCAAGTCTCGTACAACCGACTCGTTGCGCACGACGGCCTGCACGATGAGCTGATCAGGCTAATTCAAAAGAGCTTGGATGAAGGGCATCCACCGGAAGAGATTTGTGTGCTTGCGCCGCGGTGGTTGCTCTTGGCATCGACCACGAGAAAGCTGGTGGCGCTGCTTCCCCACCAGCAATTCGACGGGCCGGGGCTGGTCCCGTTCAGCAATGATCCCGACAACTTCTGGTTCAAGCTCTCGAAGATCCTGCTAACCGAGTCGTCGCCGCAGATGTTGGTGCGGCGCATGCGATGGGCCAGGGACGTCATCGCCGATCTGCGAGATTGCGGCGTTGACACATCCAGAATCACGCAGCGGACGCTGCTGCGAGAGTCCAACTCTCTTGCCATTGCCGAAACGGAAGGCATGGCGTATCTGGACCAGGCGTTCACCGCCCTGCTCGACCGCCTGGGGATCAACCTGAATACCTTCCCCGCGCTGCTGGAGCACCGCCAGGCATTCTTCGCGAGTTCCCAGGCGCGGCTGGAGAAGCTGCAGAGCTCAGGTGCTGGCTACATCACCGACTTGTCGTTCTTCAAGAAGGTGTTTCGCGAGCGGACCGGTATCACAGTGTCGACGATTCACGGGGTCAAGGGGGCGGAGTTTGACGTGGTCATAGCATTCGGGCTTCTACAAGGCATGGTGCCCCATTTCAGCGACGCGGACGGGGATATCGCAGCCAGCAAGCTGCTTTACGTTCTGGCCTCGCGCGCTCGAAAGCACCTGCATTTGATATCGGAGACCGGTCGCTCGCTCGGGAGATATGGGGGCTACGAACCCACTGCGACGCTGGCCCGCTGTGCGTTTGATTACAACGGGTACTGAAGGCTGCCATTAGAAGGCCTCGGGAAACCCGCCTGATCGATGTCGACCCCGCCGGCGCGTCGCTCATATTTTCAGCAGGAATCGCGAGTTGTTTTCCAGAGGGTCCGGAGCTCTCTTGAACGCCTTCAATTTGAAGCCCAGCCTGTTCTAGCAACATCGGCGCTGCATCCGGGCCAAGACGACCGTATGAAAGCCCATTGGCGCTTTGGCGCACCATGAATGCTTCCAGTGCGACGCAAGTCATCCCAAAAAGATCACGAATGACACGGCATCGATCGGCAATTGCTTGACCCGATCCGGCACCCCAACTACCGTCAGTTCATACACATTTACATACATGAGGGAGTGATGGCCGGAAAGATGTGCCCGAGCTGCGGAGAGCAGACTTTTTCAGACACCCACTGGGCGGAAGTGCTCCAAATGCGACCACACCATGGTTTTGCCGGCCAACGAAGGCAAAGGTGGTCGCGGTTCGAAGTGCTCAAACTGCAACGAGCTGAAGGTGTTCAGCGGCAAGTGCCGAGGTTGCGGCGCAAAGTACACCTGAGCAATGGAGCGCCGATCAGGCTTCGCCAAGATCGTGCATCGCGGACAAGCTAGCGCAGCACGAAGCTGCCGCGGAGCAATTCATGGGGTTCTTTGATGAGCTCAAGAAGATCGGTCGCGGCATCAAGGAGTCAACGGAAGAGTTCGGCAAGGAGATGGGTCATCGTGCTCGAGAGACTCGGGACCAGATTCAGAGCGAGCCCGGCAAGTTCCTTCTTGCCTCTGCGAAAGGTGTGGCAGCTGCGGTGGTGGCCGTTGGCAAATATGCGGTTGACCAAGGCATACCTGCAGCGGCGATGCATTCGATCCGCCACGTCGAGGAGCAATATCGCGCCGGCAACCTTTCCGACGAGCAGCAGGCTGAGTTCCTTGAGCGTCGCAGGAAAGCGGCGCTCAACGAGGTGAAGTTGTTGACGCATCGCTTGCAGGGCGATCTGCCGGATGGAAGCTCTGCGAAGGACATTGACTCGAAGATCGACGTGGTTGAGAAATCTAGGGACCGCCTGTATTGGTACCGAGGTCTTCCCAACCTCGATCTTGAAAATGAAGAGCTTGTCGAGGTCGACGAGGCGCTCGAGGAGTCAAAAGAGCTTCTGTGGAGCTGGCGCGAACGACTGAGGGATCAGCTTGACGCGGAAAAGGCTCAATGATCCAAGTGCCGATAACAACGAACACTGTTGAGCCGTGCTGCCCATTCTAGGCAACCTTGACGGGCGTATCCGCTACTCTCGACCGGCATGCGCCGAGCAGTGGAATTGGGGAGCGCAGAGGCGGCGCTGAGGCAGTTGGAAATCGAGCCGACCGATGAGAACTTCGAACATGCCGCAGGTCTGGCCGGGGTCAAGCAAGCGGCCAGGCTGGCCGAAGTCGCGTTGTTCTTCGGCCGCGAGAGGATGCACGGCTGGCGCTGCGAGCCGTTGCGAGGCAGGGTGACACTGCGGCGATGAAGGCGTTGGCCGCCGGCCTTGAGGTCACTCTCAAGGAAGTCTGGACCTGGGTCCACCTGGGTAGGCTGGTGGGCGTTGACGTCATGGCCTATCACGCGGTCGGGGAGGGCGGCCTAGCAGCGGACGCTGATGAAGCGGGGCCGATTTATGCCTCAGATGGCTTCCACCTGGACAGCCTGTCCGATGGAGAGAACCTCGAAGCATTGGAAGCAGGTCGCCTGATCTTCGCGACATTGAGGACGGGCGGTGCTGGTCACGAATCCCGGCAGTGGCGATAGCCCAGAACCCGCTCGGTGTACGTTGCGGCGCGCATGTGCCAGGTCGCGCGCCTTGGACCTGGTACCGTCGCCGATACCGTCGATGCGGACAAAGTCGCGCGCTCCGATACCGTCAAACACCCTAGTCCTGGGTGTTCGTCCGCACGGCGATAGGCACCGCCGAGCACGCTGAGATGGCAGCCTTGAATTCGGAGCCGGTCAGAGTCGACGGTATCGCTGACGGTATCGCTCCAGATGGTGCGGCAGATTCCTGCAACCGTGCCTGGAGTGAGCTTCTCGGGTTGACAATCGAATGGGAATGAGCGCTTCGCGCTGAGAGCAGACAGGGGCCCGATGGGCCCCTGTCTACTTTTGGTCATTCGATGCGCGGAGGCGAAGTTGACGCCACTCGCGGGTCGCAATGCCGACAGTACTCGGCGATGTCCTGATCGCCGAATGGATACAGATCTTCGTTTCGACGATGGTCGAGGCGGATCACATGAGGCTGGAGGACGAGTGCGCTGCCATTGGCACGCGGCCTCGGATGTACCCGGCTCGCGGTTCGCTGACGCTCGCTGTGGCTGGCGCTATCTTTCGATGGAAGACAACCTGTGGCAACCCTTCGAAATGAGCGTCGCAGGTCAGCACATCCACACCAAGTTTCCGCGCCGTGGCGTAGATGAGGCGGTCCGCCGTGGGCAGACGCCTGTCGAGGCGTAGCGCGGCAGCAGCCAAGGTCGTCTCACGCGTGAGTTGCGCGAACCTGCAGTTCTCCGTGAATGCGATGACCCGCTCGCGCTCAGATTGACCTAGTTCTCGATGCGCCCATGCCGCCAGTTCGTACTGCACCAGGGCTGGGACCAAGCAGCAGTCAGGGACCGGGAAGTCGGAATGGAGCCGCTTTCCGAGTTCCGTCCTGCTCAACCATTCAATCCAGGCGGAGGTGTCTACCACCCTCAGGTTCTTGTGCATGGAGATAGCTCCCAGGCGGATATGACTTAGAAGAATTGAGCGACGTCGGGATCGAAGTCCGTGTTGGCGCCGAAGGCGATGCCATGGGCCTCTTCGACGGGGACGGGCGGGCAGATGAAGACGCCGGTCTCGCGGCAGACGATCATGAGGGACTGACCGGGTTTCCAGTCATAGCGCTGACGAAGCTCTTCCGGCAGATGAATATGGCTCTCGGGGGACATCGTGATGACAGGTGCGGGCATGGGGCCTCCAGTGCGTTCAGCGAATCAACAAGCCGTCGATTCTTCGCCTCAGGTTCTTCAAGAGCCACGGCCTCGAACGGTATGCGGCGGGCTCGCAGTGCCTGAGATCGGTATGACGTCCACTCGCATGTGCGATTGAAGTTCGACCCATCCGTGGTGTCCGCGGGGAGTCCTGTCCTGACACGCGATGTCAGGGGCTCTGTCCAGAATCGTCGGACTGCTTCGACACCCTCACGGAGACCTCCGATGGCCGACGACCACCCCGTCTACGAACTGCGCCAGTACAAGATCGTCAAGGGCGAGCGCGACCGCTTCATGAGGCTGTTCGACGCCGCCTTCGTCGACTCGCAGGAGGCTGTCGGCATGCGGCTGTACGGACAGTTCGCCGATCTCGATGATTCGGACCGGTTCGTCTGGATCCGCGGCTTCGACGACATGGCGGCGCGAGAGCGCATGCTCGGTGAGTTCTACTTCGGCCCCGTGTGGCAGGCCCATCGCGATGAGGCCAATCCGCTGCTCGTCGACAACGACAACGTGCTGCTGATGAGGAGCCCGGCTGCCGCGCCGCATCCGGCGCGCATCGATGCCGCACGGGCAGTCGGCACTTTCCAGCGGGAATCGGTGCCCGGGCTCGTGATCCTTCATCTCTGCACGCTGTGGAAGGACCCGGCTGATCCGGACGACGGCTTCGCGCGCTTCTTCGAGCACGAGGTCGCGCCGGTCATCGAGGCGGCCGGCCTGCAGGTGATCGGCAGCTTCGTGCCCGAGCGCTCGCCCAACAACTTCCCGCGATTGCCGGTGCGCGAAGGGGAGAAGCTCTTCGCCTGGATGACCCGCGCCGCGGACGCGGACGACTGGGCCCTGCGCTGGAACGACTGCCGCCATTCGCCGGCCTGGCGGGCGCTCGAGCCGCGCTGGCGCGACGCGCAGGAGCGGGCGCCGCAGATCCTGCGGCTGCGACCGGGCGTCGCCCCGGCGCCGCGCTGATCCGGCGCGCTAGGGCGGGACGGCCGAGTGTGGCTATGCTTCGCGCCATCCCCGCTTTCATTCCGGAGTCCTCGCATGCGCAGCGCCCTGTCCATCCTCGCCCTCGTCATCGTGCTCGCCATCGTGATGCTGACCGCGAAGAAGCAGATGCAGGCGATGAAACCACCGGTCTCGGCGGACCCGTCGGCGTCGGCGGCATCGTCGGGACTGCCTCAGCCTGAGGCGGTCGGCCGGCAGGTGCAGGACCTGATGAAGCAGGGCGAGCAACGCGCGTCGGAAGCGCAGTGAAGGCGTCGTGATCGCGTCGTGATCGCATCGTGAGTCCACCATGACGGTCCACGCGCTCTTCTTCTGCCTGCGACCCGATCCGGGCACCGCGGCGAGGCTGGGCGCGATCTCCGACGATGTCGCCCGGCGCTTCCGGATGCGGGTGCGCCCGCCTCGCACGGAGCGTCTGCACGTGACGCTGCATCACCTCGGCTGGTATGACGACCAGACCGACCAGGTGGACGTGATGGCGGAGGTGAGGTCGCTGGCCGAAGCCGCTGCCGCGTCCTTCCGGCACGGGCCGGTCCGCGTGGACTTCGACCAGCTGCTGAGCTTCACCCGCAAGCAGCGGAACCTGCCCCTGGTGCTGAGCGGCGGCGAATGCCTGGCCGCCGTGCGGGCGATGCGGGCCGCGCTCGGCGAGCGCCTGCGGGCGAGCGGGCTGAGCACCGATCCGCACTTCACGCCGCACCTGACGCTGTTCTACGACGATCACGCCGTGGCGCCGCAACCCTTCATCGTTCCTGGCTGGACGGCGACGGAGATCCTGCTGCTGGACAGCCTGCAGGGGCAGTCCACGCACGTCGAGCTCGGCCGCTGGCCGCTCGCCTGAGCAGGCCGGGGCGCCCCGCCGGGATCCGGGTCCGGATCAGGTCTCGCCCGGCGCGACGATCTCCCGCGCCAGCGCCCGCAGGCTCAGCGGCGCGGAGCCCTCGGCGTGGTTGGAGATTGTGACGTAGGCGGGATGCCCGGCCTCGGCGGTCGCCCGGATCACCTTCGCGAGCACGGCCCGCGTCTCCGGATCCGGGTCCATCATCTCGGCGTACTCCCCGTACTTCTTCTCCGCGTCCTCGTAGCCGAACGGGCCGTGGATCCGGTGCAGGTTCCAGCGGCAGACCAGCGGCCCCGGCCACATCGCGCGCAGCAGCGGCAACTGCTCCTGGATCGTCGGCAGCTTCGGATGCAGGCCCAGGCAGTAGCGCGCGCCGCAGTCCTTGAGCACGGCGACGAAGTCCGGCGTCAGCCATTCCGGATCACGCACCTCCACGGCCACGACCGCCTCGGGCGCCACGTCTCGCAGCGAGGGCAGGGCGGCCAGCATCGCGTGCAGCCGGTCGAGCTGTTCCGGCATGCGGTCCAGCATTGCCAGCGGCAGCGGGCTCAGCTGGAACACCAGCGCCCCGATGCGCCCGCCCAGGCCTTCCATCGCCGGCGCCAGGAATTCCTGGACCGCCAGCCGCGGATCGAGGAAGGCCGTGTTGGCCTGACGGCCTCGACCGTCCTCGGACCGCACCTGCGCGTCGGTGATCAGGCTCGGCGCCTTGACCGTGAAGCGGAAGTCCTCCGGCACCAGGTGCGCGTAGCGCTCGTACTGGCTGGCCGTCAGCGACTGGTAGAAGCCGCGGTCGATGCTGACCGCGCGGTGCAGCGGCTGCTGCGCATAGGCGGTCAGGCCGTTGCGGGAGAGGTTGGACTCCCCGTGTCTTCCCGCCCAGACGATGCCTTGCCAGCCCGGGTAGCTCCATGACGAGGTGCCGAGCCGGATCCTCGGCGACAGCGCGGCCGCGAGCGCGACCTGGGCCTCGTCCGCCGGCTGTGCCTGGATGCCGGCGCGGCGGCGCTTCGGGGCGGCCACTGCGTCGGACTTGCCGCTGTCGTCGTCGTCATCGACGCCATCGTCATCATGATCGACGTCGTCGCGCGCGGCCGCCTTCCGCGCTGGTGCGGCGGGCGCAGGCGGCAGCAGCTCGCCGAAGAGATCATCCTGCTGACCGGGGAACTCCTGTTGCATGGGCCGGCAGCATAGCGGGGCGCGGCTACACTGCCGCGCGAGTGCCGCCATGACCACCGAGTCCCCCCAGATCCTCCCCGTCGACCCTGTCCAACCCGCGGATCCCGCCGACGAGTACGCGATGCGGCTCGCCCTCGACCAGGCGCAGAACGCCTGGCTCGTCGGCGAGGTGCCCGTGGGCGCCGTCATCATGCGTGCCGGCCAGGTGATCGCCACCGGCTACAACCGCCCGATCACCACCCACGACCCGACCGCTCACGCCGAGATCGTCGCGCTGCGCCATGCCGCACAGCTGCTCGGCAACTACCGGCTGCCGGAGTGCGAGCTCTACGTGACGCTCGAGCCCTGCGCGATGTGCGCGATGGCGATGATGCACGCGCGGCTCAAGCGCGTCGTCTTCGCCGCGCCGGATCCGAAGACCGGCGTCGCCGGCTCGGTGCTCGACCTGTTCGGGCAGAAGCAGCTGAACCATCACACCGCGCTGCACGGCGGCGTGCTCGCCGACGCGTCGTCCCGGCTGCTGCGCGAGTTCTTCGCCGAGCGCCGCGAGGCCGCGCGCCAGTTGCGCGAAGCGCGTCGCCGCGCGGCGGCCGACGCGGGCCCGGCCGGCGAGGGCCTCGATGTCGACGCCGTCGACACGCTCAGCGCGCTGCCCGAAGTCCAGGAGTTCCCCGAGATCCCCGTGGGCGACGCGCAGTACCTTTCCATGAATTCCGATCCTTCGCAGGACAACATGCAGGACGACAAGCAGCGATGAGCTCCCTGACCCTCTACACCCCGTCCGGCGTCCTGGCGCAATCCCAACCGCTCAAGCGCGCGGCCAAACGGCTGACGGCGCTCGGTTTCGAGGTGGCCATCGACGAGGCCGCGCTGGCGAAGCACCAGCGCTTCGCCGGCGACGACGAGACCCGGCTGGCCGCGCTGCACCGCGTGGCCGAGTCGGCCCCGTCGGTGGCGCTGGCCACGCGCGGCGGCTACGGCCTGACGCGGCTGCTGGACCGGATCGACTGGCCGACGATCGCCCGCAGCGTCGAGCGCGGCACGCGCTGGGTCGGCTTGAGCGACGTGACCGCGCTGCAGCTGGCGCTGCTCGCGCACACGAAGCAGACCAGCTGGGCGGGTCCGATCGCCTGCGAGGACTTCGGCCGCGCCGATGCCGACGGCGGCGTCGACGAGATCACCCGCGACTGCTTCCTCGAGGCGATGGACGGCTCGCTCGAAGCCATCGGCTTCCGCACCGAGACCGGCCTGGACGGCGTCGAGGCCCGCGGCACGCTGTGGGGCGGGAACCTGACGGTGCTGTGCTCGCTGCTGGGCACGCCGCACTTCCCGCGCATCAAGGGGGCATCCTGTTCCTCGAGGACGTCAACGAGCACCCGTACCGCGTCGAACGCATGCTGCTGCAGCTCTGGCAGGCGGGCGTGCTGGACGCGCAGAAGGCGGTGCTGCTGGGCAGCTTCAGTGGCTGGAAGAAGTCGCCGCTGGATCGCGGCTATTCGATGAAGACCTGCGTCGAGGCGCTGCGCGAGCGCGTCAAGGTGCCCATCCTGACGGGGCTGCCGTTCGGCCATGTGCCGACCAAGGTGTGCCTGCCGGTCGGCGCGAAGGCCGAGATGATGGTGGAAGGCCGCGACGTGATCGTCGCCTGGGGCCATGTGGGCCATGGGCATGACCACCATGACCATCACGGCCACGATCACGGACATGACCACGACCATGGGCACGGTCACGGCGGTCACGGCCATCACGACCACTGACTGACGTCACAGGCGCCCCGCGAACCGGGCCGCTATGATCCGCCCCGGCATCGGCCGGCCTCCCCGGGAGGCTCGGCCTTGGCAACAATCTGGCAATGCCGCATCCCCAGGATGCGGCGTTTGCGTTTTGGAAGGATGACGATGTCGTCGGGGCTGTGGAATGCGTCGCTGCACGCGGCTGAAGGCAGGCGCGGGACGGGGATGGTGGCCCTGACGGCACGGATGGCGGGCCTGCTGGCCGCCGTCCTCCTGGCCGCCTGCAACAACAGCCCCTATCCGGCCGGCGCGGCCAAGGACAACACGCTGTACCTGTCCTTCGACGAGCGCTCGCCGCGTTATCTGGACCCCACCGCGTCCTACACCACGCCCGAGTCGGTCTACACCTACCAGATCGCCGAGCCGCTGTACGGTTACCACTACCTGAAGCGGCCGTACGAACTGATCCCGCGCGCCGCGGCGTCCGTGATCAAGCCGTACTACCTGGATGCCGACGGCAAGCGCCTGCCCGACGACGCCCCCGCCGAGCGCATCGCCCAGAGCGTCTACGACGTGCCGATCCGGCCCGGCGTGATGTATGCGCCCAGTCCCGCGTTCGCGAAGGACGCGCAGGGTCATTACCGCTACCACCATCTGACGGCCAAGGATCTCGGCGACAAGCGCTCGCCGTGGCAGTTCGAGCATCAGGGGACGCGCGAGCTGGTCGCCGACGACTTCGTGTTCGCGCTCAAGCGCCACGCCACCACGCGCATCGAGGCGCCGATCTACGGCCTGTTCTCCGAGCACGTCCTCGGCCTGAAGGCCTACGGCGCGCTGATCCGCGAGGAGAACGCCAAGCTGCTGAAGGGCCTGCCCGAGAACTCGCCCGACAAGCCCTTCCTGGACTTCCGCAAGTGGCCGCTAGCCGGCGCCGAGGCGGTGAACGACCATCTGCTGCGCGTGCGCATCATGGGCAAGTACCCGCAGTGGACCTACTGGATGTCCACGACCTTCATGGCGCCCATCCCCTGGGAGGTCGACCTGTTCTATGCGCAGCCCGGCATGGCCGAGCATGGCATGTCCTGGAACCAGTGGCCCGTGGGCACCGGCCCGTACATGATGACGTCGTATCAGCAGGACCGCCGTCATGTGATGTCGCGCAATCCGAACTACCGCAAGGACGATCTGTATCCCTGCGAAGGCATGCCTGAAGACGGCCCCGCCGGCCGCCTGGCCGACTGCGGCAAGCCGATGCCCTTCATCGACAGGATCGTCGCCACGCTGATCAAGGAACGGGTGCCTCGCAAGGAGATGTTCAAGCAGGGCTACCTGGACATCCCGGACCTCGAGCGCGGTGACTGGGGCGTCGAGTTCTACGCCGACGCCAGCGACTCGGCCCAGACGGACGCCTTCTTCAAGCAGCGTGGTTTCGCCTTCCCGCGCTCGACCGACCCGAACAACTGGTACCTCGGCTTCAACATGCTGGATCCGGTGATCGGCAAGGGCAAGACGCCGGAGGACGAGGCGCGCCATCGCAAGCTGCGCCAGGCGCTGTCGATCGCGATCGACTGGGAGGAGGGCTACGGCCGGATCTTCAAGAACCGCGGCGGCGTGGCGGCCTACGGCCCCGTGCCGCCCGGCGTGTTCGGCTCACGCGAGGCGCAGCCGGGCTTCTTCAATCCGGTGACGCACAAGCGCGTGGACGGCAGGATCGAGCGCCGCTCCATCGAGGAGGCGAAGCAGCTCCTCGCGGAGGCCGGATACCCGGACGGCCGCGATGCGAAGAGCGGCCAGCCGCTGGTGCTGAACTACGACTTCATGCGCACCGTCACGCCCGAGGTGAAGGCCGAGAACGACTGGCTGGTGAAGCAGTTCGCCAAGCTGGGCGTGCAGCTCGACGTGCGCGCCACCGACTACAACCAGTTCCAGGAGAAGCTGCACCAAGGCAAGCACCAGGTCTTCTGGTGGGGGTGGTTCGCGGACTATCCGGACGCGGAGAACTTCCTGTTCCTGCTGTACGGGCCCAACAGCAAGTCGCTGCACGAAGGGGAGAACTCGGCCAACTACGAGAACGCCGAGTACGACCGCCTGTTCAAGCAGGTCCAGGTGCTGGACGACGGCCCCGCGAAGCAGCAGGTCATCGACCGCATGGTGGAGATCGTCCAGCAGGATTCGCCGTGGGCCTTCGGCTACTGGGCCTGGACCGGGCAGGCCTTCCAGCAATGGGTGCACAACGGCAAGCCCAGCATCGTCATCCGCGATCCGGCCCGCTACTACCGCATCGATCCGCGGCAGCGCGCGCAACTTCAGGCCGATTGGAACCGGCCGGTCTGGTGGCCGCTGCTGGTGCTGGTCGTCGGCGGCCTCGCCATCGTGTGGATGACGCGCCGCAGCTTCCGCAAGCGCGAGACCGCCACCGCGCGCGGTACCGCCGCGCCGACCGCGGCGCCCGTCGCCCCGAACGCCCCCGGGGAGCCGACTGATGTTCAAGTACCTCACCCGCCGGCTGGTCTACGGCCTGGCCATCCTGGTCGGCGTCAACCTGCTGACCTTCTTCCTGTTCTTCACCGTCAACACGCCGGACGACATGGCCCGGCTGAACATCGGCGGCAAGCGGGTGTCGCAGGAGCAGATCGACAAGTGGAAGGCCGAGCGCGGCTACGACAAGCCGCTCTACTGGGACGCGTCGCGGGCCGGTGCGGAGCGCGTCACCCACACGGTGTTCTGGGAACGCTCGGTCTCGCTGATGCTGCTCGACTTCGGCCGCTCCGACGCGCGCCAGGCCGTCGACATCGGCCATGAGATCAAGACTCGGATGGGCGTCAGCCTGCAGCTCGCGGTGCCGATCTTCGTGCTGCAGCTGATCGTGAGCGTGGCCTTCGCGGTGCTGCTCACCTTCTTCCGCAACTCCCGCATCGACTTCTGGGGCGTGGTGATCTGCGTCCTGATGCTGTCGATCTCCAGCCTGTTCTACATCATCGTGGGGCAGTTCTTCTTCTCGCGCATCCTGCGGCTGGTGCCGATCAATGGCTACGAGCCGGGCCTGGACGCGATCAAGTTCCTGGCGCTGCCGATCGCGCTGTCGCTGCTGTCGCGCCTGGGCGGCGAGGCGCGGCTGTACCGCGCCATGCTGCTCGAGGAAGTCGGCAAGGACTACGTGCGCACCGCCCGCGCCAAGGGGCTGTCCGAGCCGGTCGTGCTGATGCGCCACGTGCTGCGCAACGCGCTGATCCCCATCATCACCAGCGCCGGCGCCTATCTGCCCTACGTGTTCCTGGGCAGTCTGGTGTTCGAGAGCTTCTTCGGCATCCCCGGCCTGGGCGCCTTCGTCATCGAGGCGATCACCGGCCAGGACTTCGCCATCGTGCGCACCATGGTGTTCCTGGGCGCGCTGCTCTACATCGCCAGCAACGCGCTGATCGACCTGGTCTATACCTGGGTCGATCCGCGGGTGCGGCTGACCTGACGCGCCGGGCGCGTTCGGGATTCGAGACAGGACACGAGAGCCGACATGGGATTCAAGGTCGTTTTCCTCTGGACCGACGTGGCGCTGTGGGCGATGTTCGCGGCGCTGGTCTTCTACATCGGGCGGCTGGTCCGCCGCCCGCACCTGCGCGCCAACTGGCAGCGCGTGCTGCGCGATCCGGCCGCGCTGAGCGCGGGCATGGTGCTGGTGCTGTTCCTCGGCGTGACCGCGCTGGACAGCCTGCACTTCCGCCGCGCGCTGGCCGACAGCCCCGCCGGCCAGCAGTTCTACGAGACCCGCACCGAGTCCGTGCTGGACCTGGTGCTGGCGCGCCAGATCGAGATGCGCGAGACCAGCTATTCGGCACCGCTCGCGTACCAGGGCTTCACGCTGGACAGCGTCGCGCACGGCGAGGCGGTGGTGCGGGAGTTCCCGCGCCTGGCCTTCGGCGGCGCGCATCTGCAGGATCCTGAGCGCGACTGGCAGGGCGACCTGGCGCGGCGGGCGCTGACCGGGCTGGCGCTGGGCGCCGTCGCGTCGGCGCTGATGGCGCTGCTGATGGCGGCGATCCTCGCGCCGCATCACGGCGGCTTCCGCCAGGGGTTGAAGGACCTGCTCGGCGACCGCACGCACTATCCGTGGCGTGCGGCGCTCGCGACGCTGTCGGTGATTGCGCTGCTGGCCGGCCCGGTGATCGCGCTGATGGGCCACTATCACGTGTTCGGCACCGACCAGACCGGCAACGACGTCCTCTACCAGGCACTCAAGAGCATCCGCACCGCCTTCGTCATCGGCGCGCTGTCGACGCTGGCGACGCTGCCGTTCGCGCTGGTGCTGGGCATCCTCGCCGGCTACCTGAAGGGCTGGGTCGACGAGGTCATCCAGTACTTCTACACGGTGCTGACCTCGGTGCCCAACGTGCTGCTGATCGCCGCCTGCGTGCTGATGGTGCAGGTCTTCATGGACAAGCATCCCGAGGCCTTCGAGACCGGCGCCGAGCGCGCCGACCTGAAGATCTTCCTGCTGTGCGTGATCCTGGGCGTGACCGGCTGGGCGACGCTGTGCCGGCTGGTGCGCGGCGAGACGCTCAAGCTGCGCGAGGCCGACTTCGTCCAGGCCGCGACCGCCTTCGGCGTGCGCGACACGACGATCATGGTCCGCCACATCGTGCCCAACGTGATGCACCTGGTGCTGATCTCGCTGGTGCTCAACTTCTCCGACCTGATCCTGTACGAGGCGGTGCTGACCTACGTCGGCGTCGGCGTGGATCCAGGCATGAACAGCTTCGGCGGGATGATCAACCTGGCGCGCTCGGAGATGAGCCGCGATCCGGTCGTCTGGTGGAGCTTCGTGGCGGCCTTCGGTTTCATGGTGAGCCTGGTGCTGGCGGCCAACCTGTTCGCCGACGGCGTGCGTGACGCCTTCGATCCGCGCGCGCGCAAGCTGCGGCCGATGGTGCTGTCGTTGAAGAAGAACAAGGCTTCATGAGGGACGCCGCCACATGTTGAAGATCGACGACCTCCACGTCCACCTGGATGCCGACGCCGGCCTGGTGCGCGCCATCGACGGCATGCGCCTGACGCTCGCCCAGGGACAGACCTTCGCGCTGGTGGGCGAGTCCGGCTGCGGCAAGAGCATGACCGCGCTGGCGCTGATGCGGCTGCTGCCCGACAACGGGCGCATCGCCGGGGGCCGGCTGGACCTCGACGGCCAGGACCTGTTCGACCTGAGCGAGGCCCGCATGCGCGACGTGCGCGGCGGCCGCATCGGGATGATCTTCCAGGAGCCGGGCACCAGCCTGAATCCGGTGATGAAGGTCGGCGCGCAGATCGTCGAGGCGATCGAGGCGCACACGCCGCTGCGCGGCGAGGCGGCGCGCAGGAAGGCCATCGACTGGCTGCGCCGGGTCGGCATCCCCGAGCCCGAGCGCCGCATCGACGAGTACCCGTTCCGGCTGTCCGGCGGCCAGAAGCAGCGGATCATGATCGCGATGACGCTGGCGGCGGAACCGGACTTCCTGATCGCCGACGAGCCGACCACCGCGCTCGACGTCACCATCCAGGCGCAGATCCTGGACCTGCTCAAGGACCTGCAGCGCGAGCGCGGCCTGGGCCTGCTGCTGATCACGCACGATCTGGGTGTCGTGTCGGGCATGGCGCACCAGGTGGCGCTGATGTACGCGGGGCAGATCGTGGAGGTGGCACCCGCGGCCGAATTCTTCGCCGCGCCGAAACACCCGTATGCGCGGCTGCTGCTGCGGGCGCTGCCCGATGCGCGGCGACGCGGAGAGCCGCTGGCCGCCATTCCCGGCACGGTGCCGCCGCTGTGGCAGACCTTCGAGGGCTGTCGCTTCGCGCCACGTTGCGATCGGACCATGGTCCACTGCGGTTCGACGCGGCCGGGGCTTGCGGCGGTCGCGGGGGACACCGCGGCGCATGAGGTGCGGTGCCTGCTTTATACGGATCCCCGGGAAGCGGTGGCGGGGAGCGCCGGAGGCGCCGGTGCCGGTGCCCCTCTGCGCTCACAGTCTTCGCTTCGCTCAGGGTTCGCTTCGAGGGGCACCGGCACCGGCGCCTCCGGCTTGGCGCCGTCGGCCGCGATGTTGCTGGAGGTCAGGGACCTGCGGGTCCGGTATCCGATGGCGCGCGGGTTCTTCGGGGGACGAAGCGCTGGTTCGATGCAGTCGGCGGTGTCTCGTTCTCGATCGAGGCCGGCCGGACGCTCGCGCTCGTCGGCGAGTCCGGCTGCGGCAAGACGACGTCAGGCAAGGCCATCGTCCAGTTGCTGCGTCGGGTCGCCGTCATCGAGGGTCAGGCCTTGCTGCATCCGCCCGCCAGCCCGGCCGGGCAGGGGGGCGCCGACGGACCTGTTCCACCTCGACGGCCTCGCCTTGAGAGAGGCGCGGCGGCAGGTCCAGATCATCTTCCAGGATCCGTTCGCGTCGCTGAATCCTCGTCTGCGCGTGCAGGAAGTGCTCGAAGAAGGCCTGCTCGCACTGCGGCCCGAGCTCGATGCGTCGGCACGCCTGCGCTTGCTGCACGAGCTGCTCGATCAGGTGGGCTTGCGCCGCGACGCGCTGGCTCGCTTCCCCCACGAGTTCTCCGGCGGCCAGCGCCAGCGCATCGCCATCGCCCGCGCACTCGCGGTCGAACCTCGCCTGATCGTCTGCGACGAGCCGACCTCGGCGCTGGATGTCTCGGTCCAGGCGCAGATCCTGAACCTGCTGCGCGACCTCCAGCGCAGTCGCGGGCTGTCCTACCTGTTCATCACCCACAACATCGGTGTCGTCGAATACATCGCCGACGAGGTGGCGGTGATGCAGGCTGGTCGCATCGTGGAGTCGGGCGCCTGCGACGCCGTGCTGGGCCAGCCGAGCGAGCCCTACACCCGCACGCTGCTCGCCGCCGTGCCCCGGGTCGAACGCCCTGCGACGAGCTGACCCACCTCCCGCATGACGCCAGGGGACCGCGATGCGGTCCCTTTGTCGTTCTGGGAACAATGTTCGGGAGGGTGCTGCACCGTTTTGGTGTCGTCAGGCATCCCTGTCGATTTCTGCAGCAATCGCCAGGACGAATGACATGGGCATGACCGGCTCCAATGCCACCTTTCCGGGAGTTTGGGCGATCCCCGTCGATCAGGCAGCACGGCGTGCGCACTTTTGGTGCGTATTACGACCTTTTACATCCAAAAAACCATTGCCTTGGGCGAAATTCTCGCGTAGCGCCACAGCAACGCGTGTCGCCATTCGCCCTCGGGGCTTACCCGCGATTTCCCTCTGTAAAGCGCTAGTCAACGGATGTCATAGGGTGATTACGGGGGATTCCTTTTCGAACCGGAAAAGAAACTGTGCCGGCCCTACGTCGGGAACACCGCTCGGAGGGTTGGGCCGACACCGCGGCCCCCCGTGTTCCCGGCGACACAACAACCTGTGTTTCTGGTTAAGGAGTCTTCATGTTCAAACGCAAGAGCATCAATCTGGCCGCGCTGCTCGCCCTGGGCGCCGCAGCGCTGCCGGTTGCCGCACAGAACACCCAGCTCGACCGCGTCGAGATCACCGGATCGTCGATCAAGCGCATCGATGCCGAAACCTCGCTGCCCGTCAGCGTCATCAACCGCGAGTCGATCAACAAGTCGGGCGCCTCGAACGTCCAGGAACTGGTCGACCGCCTGAGCTACAACAACGGCGGCGGCCTGGCCCTGGGCCAGTCCATCGGCGACGGCTCCGCCAACGGTCAGGTGGGCGCCTCGCTGCGCGGCCTGGGCCGCGGCCGCACGCTGGTCCTGCTGAATGGCCGCCGCCTGCCGGTGTACCCGTTCTCCGGCCAGGGCGTGGACCTGAACTCGATCCCGCTGGCTGCGATCGAGCGCATCGAAGTGCTGCGTGACGGCGCGTCCGCGACCTACGGTTCGGACGCCATCGGCGGCGTGATGAACTTCATCACCCGCAAGGACTTCCAGGGCTTCGACGTGTCCTTCGGCCTGGAGATGCCCAAGTCCGTGGGCGACGTGGTCTCCCTGTCGGGCGGCGGCGGTGTCGGCGATCTGGCCAAGGACAAGTGGAACCTGCTGGGCACCTTCAACTACCAGAAGTACGACCCGATCCGCGCGAAAGACCGCGCCTACGCCTCCACCGGCAACCGCCCCGACATCGGCGTGGTGAAGGATTCCGGCAATACCTTCCCCGCCAACACCTTCCTGGCGACGACCGGCGCCTACGTGCCCGGCGCGTCGAACTTCCCGAACTGCGCACCGCCCGATTCCTACGGCGGCCGCAGCAACTGCCGCTACGACTACACGCACTACATCGACCTGGTGCCCGAGTCCGATCGCTATGGCGCGCTGGTCAAGGGCACGCTGGCGGCGAACCAGGACAACACGCTGTTCGCGGAAGTCGCCTACAGCCGCAACGAGATCATTCTCGGCTCCTCGCAGACCCCCTCGACCACGACCGGCAAGGACGACTACCTGTACCCGGCCGGCGGCAAGTACTATCCGACGGCGGCTGTCGATGCGGTGTCCCCCGGCTACCGCGGCGACCTGGTCCTGGCTTGGCGCATGGTGGACGGCGGTCAGCGTCGCACCCAGGTGACCAACCAGGTGACCCGCACCGTGCTGGGCGCCGAAGGCCTGCTGGCAGGCTTCGACTACAAGGCCGCGTTCGTCTACGCCGAGGGCAAGGCCCGCGAGGACTTCATCAGCGGCAACTATTCCGACGCCCGTCTGGTGCAGGCACTGAAGACCGGCCTGATCAACCCCTGGGGCCCGAATGACGCAGCCGGCCTGGCCGCGCTCAAGAGCGCCGAGCTGAGCGGCAACAACCGCAATTCCAAGACCAGCAACACGGGCGGCGACATCACGCTGTCGCGCGAGCTGTTCAACGTGGGCGCCGGCAACCTGGGCGTCGCCTTCGGCGGCGAGCTGCGCAAGGAGAAGTACCTCGACGGCTACTCCGACATCGCCGGCTCCGGCGACGTGGTCGGCGGCAACGGCACCGCCGGCAAGGTCCAGGCGAACCGCGACGTCGGCGGCCTGTTCGGCGAGGCCAATTTCCCGGTGCTCAAGAGCCTGGAGATCAACGCGGCGGTGCGCTACGACAAGTACAGCGGCACGCACGGCAGCTCCCGCGACGGCAGCGCCGACACCAAGGACCTGTCGGCCACCAGTCCCAAGCTGTCGGTGAAGTTCACGCCGATGACGGGTCTGCTGTTCCGGGCTTCCGCTGGCAAGGGCTTCCGGGCTCCGGCGCTGGACAACCTGTTCGCACCGGCGTCGCTGACCAACTCGGGCGGCAACTTCACCGACCCGAACTACGACCGCATCAAGGGTTGTACGGTGGTGTCCAACACCAACTACTGCGACACCCAGCTGACGGTGCAGAACAACAGCAACACGGCGCTGGAGCCGGAGAAGTCCAAGACCTTCAACGTCGGCATGGTGTTCGAGATGATCAAGGACACCACGCTGAGCGTGGACTACTTCGACATGAAGATCACCAACGGCCTGCGCTTCCTGTCGGGTGACGACATCATGCGCGACTGGTACAAGCATCAGGTCCCGGGCACCTTCACCAGCACGTCGATCTTCGCGAACCGCCTGGTCGTCGATCCGACCACCGGCTACCTGAACTACGTCCGCGCTTCCTGGGAGAACGTCGGCAAGCTGCGCACGGCCGGCTTCGACTTCAGCGCGCGGGGGCGCCTGCGCACCGAGTTCGGTTCGTTCACGCCCGGCTGGGAAGCCACGCTGCTGACCAAGAGCGAGGAATCGATCGTCGGTACCGGCACGACCCGCGACAACCTGGGCAAGTACAACCTGGGCGGCCCGGTCGTGAAGCTCAAGCAGACCTTCACGCTGGACTGGGACAAGGATGCCTGGGGCGCGTCGATCCGCTACTTCCGCCAGAACGGCTACGAGGACTATGACGAAAAGGCGCACGTGAAGGCGTATGACCTGTTCGACGTCCAGGGGCAGTTCCGCGGCATCAAGGGCGTGACCATCACGGCCGGCATCCGCAACCTGTTCGACAAGAAGCCGCCGGTCACGAACCAGCAGGACTACTTCCAGGTCGGTTTCGACCCGACCTACGCGGCGGTCCAGCAGCGTTCCTTCTACGTCCGCGGCAACTACCGTTTCTGATGGAGGCGGCTTGCTGATCTGACATAGATTAGCGAACCCTCACGGACTCATGCAGGCCCTTCGGGGCCTGCTTTCATTCCGGCCCATTGCCCATGAACTACTTGAACTCCGACCTGGACCTCGCCGCGCTCGGCCACACGCTGCGGACGCAGGGGCGGGTGCAGATCCGCGACTTCTTCGCACCCGAGGTGGCCGAGGCCCTCGACCGGGCCTTGCAGGCGATCGACTGGGAGCTGGTCTATCGCGACGTCAATGGCGACCGTCGCCTCACCGGCGAGCAGCTGCGCGGACTGACGCCGCAGCAGCGGATGCAGCTCACGGAGGGCATCCACTCGGTCGCTCGCGAGCGATTCCAGTTTTCCTTCTTCTCGGACTCGCTCGTCAAGGCCATCCATGACGGCCGGGACGATCTCCTGGCGCGTTTCATGCGCTGGATGGCGGGGGAGGCGTTCCTTTCGCCCATGCGGGAATTGAGCGGTGACCCTCAAATCAATGGCGTCTATGCGCAGGCGACCATGTACTCGCGCGGTAACTTCCTGACCACCCACGACGACCATGTGGACCGCGAGGACCGCCGGATCGCCTACGTGATCAACCTCACCCCGCGATGGCGCCCGGATTGGGGCGGCATGCTCCACTTCACGGCGGAGGACGGGTCGGTACTGGATACCTACTTCCCCCACTTCAATTCACTGTCGCTGTTCACCGTCCCCCAGCGACATTTCGTCTCCTACGTGCCGCCATTCGCCATGGCGGAGCGCCAGGCGATCACCGGCTGGCTGATTGCCGCCCCGGCGGCGCCGTGAAAAGACGGGCTGGCACGAGGATTGCCTCGTTCGAAGAGCAGTTCGTCTGGTAACGGCTTTGCGGGTTAGCCCCTACGACTCCCGGGGAGGGGTGGAGGGGCATACCAGTAGAATACCAGGGTCGACGGCTTCGATCGTCGGACGGTGCATCGGCTGTAACCGCTGGTGCCCCGTGCGATGGGCGATGCGCGCATGCTCGGGCAAACCCCATGGCTTGCGGCTTGTGCATGTCGTTTATGATCAAGGTCGTGAAAGGTAGTCGAAATCTGTAGTTTTGCTACAGGATTTTGACCGATCCTCGAGACGCCCGCGGCCACAAGCTGACGGGCATTTTTGTTGAGTCGGGTTCGTATCGTGCCCTGGGTTTTCGAGTCTTCGTGTGTCCCTCCTGCCTTCGGCGGGGTGGCGGTCCGTGGCGCTTCGGCGATGTGGCACCGCACGTCTCCGTCGCTCGCACAGCCGGCAAGACAGGCGCTGCTGACCCCAGGTTGCGGCGCGAACGCCTGATCCGACCAGACGCTGTGTTGAGTCGAACTCCCCTTGTAGATTCGATGAAAGAAATTCGCAGTTTGATGAAGGAGCGCGCATGAACTTTGCGCAGGATAAAGCTGGGTCATCGCGCGTGACTGGCATCGGCATCGTCATCGTCATCCACGTCCTGATCATCTGGGCGCTGGCGAGCGGTCTGGCGACCAAGATCAAGGAGGCCGTCAAGGGCCCGATCGACGTCAAGGTCGTCGAGGAGAAGGTGAAACCGCCGCCTCCGCCCGACAAGGTCGTGCCGCCCCCGCCGGACATCAAGGCCCCGCCGCCGCCGTTCGTGCCGCCGCCGGAAGTCGTCGTGACGGCGCCGCCGCCGGTGACGCAGGCGCCGGTGCTGCAGTCGGCGGCAACGCCGCCGCCGCAGGACTTCCGTCCGGCCCCGCCGCCCGCCGCACCCGCGCCGCCGGCTCCGCCGTCGGACAAGCCCCGGTCGGCGATCGGCAACTGCACCAAGATGGCCAAGCCCGAAATGCCGGCCCTGAACTGGAGCGGCACCGCGAGCTACAAGGCGACCTTCACCGTCAAGGGCGGCAAGGTGGCTGACGTGACCTTCACCGCCTTGCGCGGCGCCAACGACCGCAAGGCCGAACGCGCGCTCAAGAACGCCATCCAGGCGGCGCTGACGGAATACCAGTGCACGGACGCGATCCTCGAACAGGAATTCGTGTTCAACATGGAATGATCCGCGGGACTGTCCCACCCGCGATCGATCGAACACGGGGCGCCTGACGCGCCCCGACCTCTCAACCTGAGTTCAAGACTTTTCTCGTAGGAGCACCCTCCATGATCTCTCGTCTGTCTGCCTTGTTTGCGGCCGTCGCGTGCGCCGCGACCCTGGCCGTCTCCCCCTGGCCGCCCAAGCGCAGGACCAGGCTGCCTCGGCCGCCGCCTCCGCCGCTGACACCGCCCCCGCTCCTGCCGACATCGCTCCCGCCGCCGTGTCCGAACCGGCCGCCGCCAAGCCGGTCGACAACCCGTACAGCCTGGGCAACATCGTCGCCCACGGCAACGTGGTCGACCAGGCCGTGCTGGCCATCCTGGCCATCATGTCCATGGGCTCGTGGTACATCCTGTTCACGAAGCTGTGGGACACCTCGAAGATCTCCCGCGAAGCCAAGGACGTCCGCGCGTCGTTCTTCAAGAAGGCTTCCCTGCAGGAAGGCCTGAAGAGCCTGAGCGAAACCGGTGCCTTCCGCTTCATCGCCCAGACCGGCGTGGAAGCCTCGGAGCACCATGAAGGCGCCCTGACCGAGAACATCGACCACAACACGTGGGTCACGATGAACATCGACCGCGCCGTGAGCGAAGTCAACACCCGTCTGCAAGGCGGCCTGGGCTTCCTGGCGACCGTCGGCTCGACCAGCCCCTTCATCGGCCTGTTCGGTACCGTGTGGGGCATCCTGCAGGCGCTGACGCAGATCGGCGTGGCCGGTCAAGCCTCGATCGACAAGGTCGCCGGCCCCGTGGGCGCCGCGCTGATCATGACCGCCATCGGTCTGGCCGTCGCCGTTCCGGCCGTGCTGGGCTACAACTGGCTGGTCAACCGCAACAAGACGGTCATGGGCCAGGTCCGTGCCTTCGCTGCTGACCTGCACGGCGTCCTGATGGGCAGCCGCAAGGTCGCAGGCCGCTAATCCGCACCGAAGTTTCCGGAGACGCAATATGGGGATGAACGTAGGTTCGTCCGGTGGCGACGACGAAGTGGTCTCGACCATCAACACCACGCCCCTCGTGGACGTGATGCTGGTGCTCCTGATCATCTTCCTGATCACCGTGCCGGTGGTGACGCAATCGGTGGGGGTGACCCTGCCGAAGGAGACGAACGTCGTCCGCGTCACCAAGCCGGAGAACATCGAAATCGCGGTGACCAAGGATGGCGACATCTATTGGGGCGTGCAGCCGGTTCCCGACGTGGAAACGCTGGTGACGCGCCTGAAGAAGGTGGCGGTTCTGAATCCTCAGCCGGAAGTTCACATCCGCGGCGACGACAAGTCCCGCTATGAGAACGTGGGCAAGGTCATGGTGGCGTGCCAGCGTGCTGGCATCATGTCCATCAAGTTCGTCACCGAGCCGCCGGCTCGGGGTGGCTGAAGGAGCTGAAACATGGGTATGAACGTTGGAAGCTCCAGCGGCAGTGACGAGCCGGAAACCATGCTGGACGTCAACACGACGCCGCTGATCGACGTGATGCTGGTGCTGCTGGTGATGCTGATCATCACCATCCCGATCCAGCTGCACTCGGTCAACCTGGACATGCCGCCGCCGAACAACAATCCGCCGCCCAATGAGCCGGTCGTCCACGAAGTGGCGATCGACTTCGACGGCACGGTGTTCTGGGACGGCGCCGCGGTGCCGAACCACGCGGCGCTGGAGGCCAAGATGACCGAGGTTGCCGCGATGCCGGACCAGCCCGAGGTGCACATCAAGCCGAACAAGCTGGCCGAGTACGGTTACGTTGCCAATGTGATGGCATCGGCGCAGCGCCTGGGCGTCAAGAAAATGGCGATGGTCGGGAACGAACAGTTCCTGAACTGAGCCGGATGACCGCCTGATCGGTGTCTGAACAGAACGCGCCTGCCCGAAAGGGCGGCGCGTTTTTCTTCTTTGGAGAGCAAGCGAATGAAACTCAAACTGCTGGCAACCGCCGCTGTCGGCGCCGCTGCGCTGGTGCTGGGCTCCACGCCCGAAGGCAGCCTGAGCGTCCTGTCCCAAGCCGCCGCGCAGGTGCGCCCGCAAGTCGGTGGCGCCCTGAAGGCCGCGTCCGACCTGCTGAAGGCGGGCAAGGCGCAGGAAGCCATGGGCAAGATCCGCGAAGCCGAGGCCGTGCCCGGCCGCAACGCGGACGAGAACGCGACGCTGGAAGGCCTGCGCCTGTCCGCCGCCTCGCGCCTGGGCGATGCCGACGGCATGGTCAAGGCCTATGACGCGCTGACCGCCGCCGGCAAGCTGCCGGCCGCCAACAAGCTGCCGACGATGGAAGCCATCGCCGGCACCTACCTGCGCGCGGGCAACGGCGCCAAGGCGCTGGAGTGGGTCAACAAGTACAACGCCGCTGGCGGCAACAGCCCGGCGATGAAGCAGGTCCAGGCCGCGGCGCAACTGCGCTCGGGCGACGTCACCACGATCCTCAAGGACACGCTGGCCGACATCTCCGCCGACGAGAAGGCCGGTCGCACGCCGTCGCAGGACAAGCTGAACACGGCGCTGTGGGCGGCCAACAAGAAGGGCGACGGCGGTACCGAGTCGGTGCTGATCCAGAAGCTGCTGAACTACTACCCGACCAAGCAGCTGTGGGCGCAGTCGCTGGGCACGCTGCAGGCCAAGAAGGGCTTCGCCGCCGGTCGCTACCAGGTCGACGTGCTGCGTCTGCGCCTGGTCACCGAGAACATGACCGGTGCCAACGACTACATGGAACTCGCCCAGCTCGCCGGTGCCGCCGGTTATCCGGAAGAAGGCAAGAAGGTGCTGGACAAGGGCTTCGCCGCTGGCGTCCTGAAGCCGACCGACGACAACGCCCGCCCGAAGCGTCTGGCTGATCTGCTGGACAAGCGCATCGCCGAAGCCAAGGCTGGCGCGGCAGAGGCCGAGAAGGCCGCCCGCGGCGCCCGCGAAGGCGACGAGCTGGTCAAGGTCGGATTCGCGCAGGTGCAGCGCGGTGAAGCCGCCGCCGGCATCAAGCTGATGGAAGAGGGCATCGCCAAGGGCAACCTGAAGCGTCCGGACGACGCCAAGCTCTACCTGGGTCTGGCGCAGTTCCTGGGCGGCGACAAGGCCAAGGCGCAAGCCACGTGGCGCACCGTCAAGGGCGCCGACGGTTCGGCCGACCTGGCCGGCCTGTGGACCGTGTACTCGCGCAGCGCAAAGCACTGATCCTTCGCCTCACGACCCGGTCCGCCGGGTCGCGATCAACGCGATCGACGACAAGGCCTCCCGGCTCACACCGGGAGGCCTTTCTCATTGGCGGATCGGTCAGCTTTCGGCTTACTTCGGCGCCATGCGGATCGCGCCGTCCAGGCGGATGACTTCGCCGTTGAGCATGTCGTTGGTGACGATCTGGTGGACCAGTTTGGCGTAATCCTCCGGGCGGCCCAGGCGCGAGGGGAAGGGCACGCTGGCGGCCAACGCGTCCTGCACCTCCTGCGGCATGCCGAACAGCATCGGCGTGCCGAAGATGCCGGGAGCGATCGTCATGTTGCGGATGCCGTTGCGCGCCAGATCACGCGCGATGGGCAGCGTCATGCCGACGACGCCTCCCTTGGACGCCGCGTAGGCCGCCTGGCCCATCTGGCCGTCGTAGGCAGCCACCGAGGCCGTCGAGATCAGCACGCCGCGCTCGCCGGTGGCTTCCGGCTCGTTCTTGCTCATGGCCTCCGCAGCGAGGCGGATCATGTTGAAGCTGCCGACCAGATTGACGGTGATCACCTTCGAGAAGGTCGCCAGCGCATGCGCGCCGTCCTTGCCGACGGTCTTCGCTGCCGGTGCGATGCCGGCGCAGTTCACCAGGCCCATCAGCTTGCCCAGCGACACCGCCTTGGCCACGGCGGCCTGGGCATCGGCTTCCTGGCTGACGTCGCACTTCACGAAGGCGCCGTTCAGTTCCTTGGCGAGTGCCTCGCCGCGCTCGACCTGCAGGTCGGCGATGACGACCGTCGCGCCTTCGCGCGCCAGCATGCGGGCCGTGCCTTCGCCGAGGCCCGAGGCGCCGCCGGTGACGATGAAGACCTTGTTCGTGATGTCCATGGATGTCTCCTTCCGAGTTGTTGGTTGCCGTTGACGTAAACGTCAATTGTCGACGAAAAAATGGCGGCCACGCGGGCCGCCATCGTCACGGGTCGGGGTGAGCTCAGCTCAGCGCGGCGAGGGCGCGGCCGGTGATCTCGTCGACCGTGCCGATGCCTTCGATGCGGCGGTACTTCGGTGCCTGCGCGTCGCCGCTGGCGGCCCAGCTGGAGTAGTAGTCGACCAGCGGACGCGTCTGCGCCTGGTAGACCTCCAGGCGCTTCTTGACGGTCTCTTCCTTGTCGTCGTCGCGCAGGATCAGGTCCTCGCCGGTGACGTCGTCCTTGCCCTCGACCTTGGGCGGATTGAACTTGGTGTGGTACGTGCGGCCCGAGCCCGTGTGCACGCGACGGCCGCTCATGCGTTCGACGATGGCGCTGTCAGGCACGTCGATCTCGAGCACGAAGTCCAGCTTCACGCCGGCCGCCTTCATCGCGTCGGCCTGCGGGATGGTGCGGGGGAAGCCGTCGAACAGGAAACCCTTGGCGCAATCCGGCTGCGCGATGCGTTCCTTGACCAGGTTGATGATCAGTTCGTCGCTGACCAGGCCTCCCGCGTCCATCACCTTCTTGGCGGCGATGCCGAGTTCGGTGCCGGCCTTGACGGCGGCACGCAGCATGTCTCCGGTGGAGATCTGCGGGATGCCGAACTTGTTGCAGATGAAAGAGGCCTGAGTGCCTTTGCCGGCGCCGGGGGCGCCCAGAAGAATCAGTCGCATGGGTCTCCTCGATATAGGGAGAGGGCGCGTCGCATGGGCCGACGCGCCCTCGAAAACTGCGGGCGAGAATAGCACGCGCTGGCCTACGGTCCGCTGACGCGGCAGGCGAATGAACTGCGGTGTAACCCTGTCGGGCCGGGCCGCGATTCAGCTTGTCATCAGCTGTCTGACGCGTTCGAGGTCCTCGGGCGTGTCCACGCCGGGACCCGGTCGCTCGCTGCTGACATGCACCGCGATGCGCTCGCCGTGCCACAGCACGCGGAGTTGCTCGAGCGCCTCGATCTGCTCCAGCGGGGACACCGCCAGCGTCGGGAAGCGGCGCAGGAAGCCAGCCCGGTAGGCATACAGGCCCACATGGCGCAGCACGGCGTCCGGCTTCACGCGGGCGCCGCCGCCGGGGGCGTCGCGCCACCACGGGATGGGCGCGCGGGAGAAATACAGCGCCAGCCCCTGGGCATCGGTGACCAGCTTGACGACGTTCGGATTCGCGAACTCGGCGTCGTCGTCGATCGCATGCGCGACGGTGGCCATCGCGCACTGCGGCTTCGCGGCGAGCAGGTCGGCGCAGGCGCGGATCATTGCCGGCGCGATCAGCGGCTCGTCGCCCTGGACGTTCACGACCAGCGCGTCATCCGGCAGGCCGAGCTGCTCGACCGCCTCGGCCAGACGGTCGCTGCCGCTGGCGTGGTCGGCGCGCGTCATCAGCGCGCGGATGCCGTGGGCCTCGCAGGCGGCCTTCACCTCGACGGCGTCCGTCGCGACGACGACCTGCGCCGCGCCCGCCAGCGCCGCACGGCGCGCCACCTGCACGATCATGGGCGCACCGGCGATGTCGGCCAGCGGCTTGTTGGGCAGGCGCGTCGACGCCAGCCGGGCCGGGATGACGATGTGGAAGGCGGCGCTCACGCGGTGTCGCCGTCGGCGTCCGTGGAACGGGCCTCGTTGGCCAGCATGACCGGAATGCCGTCGCGGATCGGGAAGGCCAGGCGGTCGGCCGGGCACAGCAGTTCGCGGTCCGGCAGGCCGGTGTCCGGAGCGTTGCGGCGGTCGTCCAGCGGGCCCTTGCAGACGGGGCACACCAGCATCTCAATCAGTCGATGGTCCATGGGGGATCAGCCGCCGCAGCTCGCGCTGCAGCGCCTCTTCAAAAGCGGGTTCGGGGCGGAAGTCTAGCGCCACCACCCAGATGCGGCAGCCTTGCAGCGCCTCCGGGCGCAACTTGACGGCGTCCTTTTCGGTGATGACGACCTCGTCGGTGCGGGCCCAGGGCAGGGGATCCAGCGTGGCATGGTCGGGCAGCGCCAGCGCGCGGAAGTTCAGTCCTTGCTCGCCGAGCATGTCGAAGAAGCGTTGTGGCCGCGCCAGTCCGGCGGCAGCCAGCAAGGGCTTGCCGCGCAGCGCGTGCAGGCGCTCCAGGCGGCCGGGTTCGCCGCGCCACCAGTCGGCCAGCGCGACCGCGCCGGCCAGCTGGCGCGTGCCGACGTAGCCGGGCAGGGCAGTGCTCGGCCGGCCGGTGCTGTAGAGCACCAGCGTGTCCGCGGAGGAGCCCGGCGGCGGCGGCAGTGCGCGCGCCTGGCGCAGCGGCCCCGCAGGCAGCAGGCGGCCGTTGCCGAGGCCGCGTTCGTCGAACACGAGCACGCTGAGCTGTCGCGGCAGCCGCCAGTGCTGCAGGCCGTCGTCGGAGACCAGCACCTGGATACCGGGGTCGGCCTCGAGCAGCGCGCGTGCCGCCGCGATGCGGTCGCGACCGACCGCCACCGGCACGCCGGCGCGCAGCTTGATCAGGAGGGGTTCGTCGCCGACGTCCTCGGCGCGGTCGCCGCCGGCGATCACGCGGACCTGCGCGTCATCCGCGCGGCCATAGCCGCGGGAGATCACGCCGGCGCGGATGTCCATGCGCCGGAGCGTGTCCAGCAGGGCCAGCGTCGTGGGCGTCTTGCCGGCGCCGCCGACGACCCAGTTGCCGACGACGATCACCGGCACCGGCAGCTTCCCCGCCTTCTTCAGGCCGAAGCGGTACAGCGCCACGCGCAACCGCAGCACCGCGCCGTGCAGCGCGGCCAGCGGCCGCAGCAGGTGGGCGAGGCGGTCGTCATCGCGCCAGGCGCGCTGCAGCCGGTCCTCCAGGGCCGGCCGGGTCATGTCCGGTCCCGGTCCATGGCCACGCTCATTGAGGCTTGTTGGCCGCGAAGGTCAGTCGCGTGAGGTTGGCGCGCCGCGCCGCGTCCATCGCGTTGACCACCGCCTGGTGCGGCGTGGCCGCATCGGCGGAGATGATCACGACCGGCTCCTGCTTGCCCTGCGCCGACTGCAGCATCGCCGCGGTCAGCAGGTCCACGCTGCGGCCCTCGACGGCGTTGCTGTCGATGGAGTAGCGGCCGTCCGCCGAGATCGCCACGATGATCTCCGCCGGCCGCTCCTTCATCTGCTGGGCGTCGGCGGTCGGCAGCGTGAGCTGCAGCTCGGTGAACTTCGAGTACGTCGTCGACAGCATCAGGAAGATCAGCACGACGAGCAGCACGTCGATGAACGGGATCAGGTTGATCTCCGGTTCCTCGCCCTGGCGACGGCGGAACTTCATGCCTTGGCCTTCCCCGAGGCCGGCGTGGCGACCGGCGGCGGCACGTTGGCCGGGCCGGCGTTCACGGCGTGGGCGCCGGGCATCGCGCGGTTGATCAGATGCGTCAGCAGCCGTTCGCTGGCCTGTTCCATGTCGACGACATAGGACTCGATGCGACCGCGGAAGTAGCGGTAGAACATCAGCGACGGGATGGCGACGACCAGACCGAACGCGGTGTTGTACAGCGCGATCGAGATGCCGTGCGCCAGCAGCGCCGGGTTGTTGCCGCCGGGGCCGGGGCTCTGGCTGCCGAAGATCTCGATCATGCCGACCACGGTGCCCAGCAGACCCAGCAGGGGGCGGCCGCGGCGATCGTGCCCAGCGTGTTGAGGTAGCGCTCCATCTGGTGGATCGCGTGGCGGCCGGCCAGCTCGAAGGCCTGGCGCAGCCGGGTCTCCCCGGCGCGCGGATCGGCCTGCGAGGTGCGCAGCCCGGCGGCCAGGACCTGGCCCAGCAGCGAGTTCTCGGCCAGCTTGCCGACGACTTCACCGCTCGGGATCTGGAGCTGGGTCACGCCCAGGACTTCCTCGATCAGGCTGGGCGGTGCGACGCGCGCGGCACGCAGGCTCACGACGCGCTCGATGATCAGCGCCAGGGCCACGACGGAACACAGCAGCAAGGGCCAGATCGGCCAGCCGGCGGCTTGTATGATCGAAAACAAGGCTATCCCTCCGTACGGGCATCTCCGGCCCGGCGGCGCATTATGGCGCCCCGCGACGGCCTCGCCGACCACTCCGGACCCTCATCACAAGCCCTTACAAACATCCACCGTTCCTGTGGATAACTTTGTGGGCAACTGGTCTCGGAACCGCGCCAGGGCCCGTCGCCAAACGGCGAGGATTAGGCTGCTCCAAAAAAGGCAGGAAAAAGCTTTTGAAAAACAAGCGCTTATCGCTCTGTGACGCGGGCATGACGGCCAATATGGCCCGCGGAGCCAGCATTGACGCGGCTGTGGAGTTCCGGACCCGCGCCGGCATTGGGTTTGCGCATGATTGACGCCTCCAAACCCGCATCGCCACGGATGGTCTGGGGGGTGGCGGCCCTGTTGACGGCCCTTTCCGACGCATTGCAGGCCAGATTCCCCGTCATCACGGTGCAAGGCGAGCTGTCAGGGTTCACGCGCGCGGCCAGCGGCCATTGCTACTTCAGCCTGAAGGACGCGGAAGGCCAGCCGGCGATGCTGCGCTGCGCGATGTTCCGTCGCGCCGCGTCCTTGATGGACTTCGCGCCCCGGGACGGCATGACGGTGGAGCTGCGCGGCCGGCTCGACCTGTACGGACCGCGCGGGGAACTGCAGTTCATCGTCGAGGCGATGCGGCGCTCCGGCGAGGGGGCGCTTTACGAACAGTTCTTGCGTCTGAAGGCCAAGCTGGAGTCGCTGGGCTACTTCGATGCGGACCGCAAGCGCCCGCCGCCGCCCTACGCGCGCCGCATCGGCGTGATCACGTCCACCGGTGCGGCCGCGTTGCAGGACGTGCTGACCGCCTTGCGCCGGAGAGCGCCCCACGCCCGCGTCTTCATCTATCCGACCCTGGTCCAGGGCAACGAGGCGCCGCCGGCGATTGTTCGCGCGCTGGCGACTGCCAACCAACGGGCCGACGCCGAGGTGCTGCTGCTCGTGCGCGGCGGTGGTTCGCTGGAGGACCTGTGGGCTTTCAACGACGAACGCGTCGTCCAGGCGGTGGCCGAATCGCCGCTGCCGGTGATCTGCGGCGTCGGGCATGAGACCGACATCACCTTGGCGGACCTTGCCGCCGACCTGCGCGCGCCGACGCCCACGGCGGCGGCGGAGCTGGCGACGGTCTCCCGTCAGCAGTGCCTGGAGACGCTGGAGGCGCTGGAGCGTCAACTGGTGCGCCGTGTCGAACAGCGGCTGGATGGCGCCGCGCAACGGCTCGACCGCCTGGCCTTGCGCCTGGCGAGACCGGGAGATGCGCTGGCAAGACAGAGACGCCGGCTGGACCTGCTCTCGCAACGGCTGGGCCAGGTAGTGCCTAGAACGGTGTCCCTGGAGTCGCAACGCCTGCGGCATCTTGAACAGCGCCTGAACCAGACCGCTCCTCGCGCGGCGGCGATGGAGACCCAGCGCCTGAGACACCTGGCGCAGCGCCTCGACCGTGCGCTGCCGCAGCAGGCGCAACGCGGTGCGCACCGGCTGGACGCGCTCGAAGCCCGCCTGCAGGCCCTCGATCCCCGCCAGGTGCTGGCGCGCGGCTATGCCTGGCTGGACGACGGCCAGGGCCGGGCGCTGAGCTCGGTGGACCAGCTCCACGAGGGTCAGGACTTGCGCGCCGTGCTGGCGGACGGCGAGGCCGAACTCCAGGTCGGGCGCATCGTTCGCCAGGACGTCTGAAGGGCGCCCTGCGCCTCCCGTGGCGCGGTATGCGTGCTCACTACAAGGGCATGGATCCGCTGCCTACAATCTCCCGCGACATCCCGTCCCATCAACCACCGATTAGGAGTCCCACATGGAACACGTCCTGCCCGAGCTGCCGTACGACAAGAAGGCGCTGGAGCCGCACATCAGCGCCGAGACGCTGGAGTACCACCACGGCAAGCACCACAAGGCCTACGTGGACAACCTGAACAACCTGCAGAAGGGCACCGAGTTCGAGAACAAGACGCTGGAAGAGATCGTCAAGACCTCCAGCGGCGGCATCTACAACAACGCCGCGCAGATCTGGAACCACACCTTCTTCTGGTCCTGCCTGAAGCCCAACGGCGGCGGCGCGCCGACCGGCAAGCTGGCCGAGGCGATCAACGCCAAATGGGGCAGCGTCGATGCCTTCAAGGAAGCCTTCCAGAAGAGCGCCGTGGGCAACTTCGGTTCCGGCTGGACCTGGCTGGTGAAGAAGGCCGACGGTTCGGTCGACATCGTCAACATGGGCGCCGCCGGCACCCCGCTGACGACCGGCGACACCGCGCTGCTGACCATCGACGTGTGGGAACACGCCTACTACATCGACTACCGCAACGCGCGTCCGAAGTTCGTCGAGACCTTCCTGAAGAGCCTGCTGAACTGGGACTTCGCCCAGGCCAACTTCGGCAACTGACCCACCGGCGCCCGCGTCAGCGGGTGCCGATGAAGGAACGGCCCGGGAATCGCTTCCCGGGCCGTTGTCATTTCAGCGTCCGAATCGCCGCTGTCGCTGCCGTGTCGTCGGCTCGAGGCCTCCCGGCACGGTGGCCGCCGGCGCGATCACTTGGGCCAGGGGCCGCCGCGCAGCTTGGCGCCGGCCTTGAGGCCGCGCTTGTCGAACCAGCCCTTGTTCATCTCGAGCACGTAGCGCACCGGCTTGGTCGAGCAATGCGAGACGTCGGACAGCGGCTGCATCTCGACGATGTTGACGATGGTGCCGTCGTCGCCGACGAAGGCGGCCGACAGCGGGATCAGCGTGTTGCGCATCCAGAAGCACTGCTGCGACGGCTGCTCGAAGACAAAGATCATCCCGGCGTTCTGCGCCATCTCCTTGCGGGCCATCAGGCCGATGGCGCGCTGCTCGTCGGTGCGGGCGACCTCGGCGTGGATCAGGTGCATGCCGGCGCCGAGCTCGACGACCGGCAGGCCGGTCTGGGGAATCTGCTGGGCCGCGGCCGGGCCGGCGGCCGCCAGGGCGGCGATCGACAGGACGGTCGAAAGAACGACGGAGGATGCCGCGTGTTTGATATTGAGCATGTTGTCACCTCAAGGTTTGACCGATTATCACGGCCATGTTGCCCGCCCCAGCCGCCGCGGTGCCGGCCGGCGCCGCGGGCGCCGATGCCGGACGCGCCAATCGCCCGGCTCCCGACGCAGCGATGACGCGCGGCCGGTTCCGGCTGTCCGGCCTGCATTGCGCCACGTGTGCCGGGCTGGTCGAGTCCCTGCTGCACGCGCAGCGCGGCGTGCGCCGGGCCGAGGTCCATCCGTCGACGCAGACGCTGGTGCTGGACTGGTGGTCGGACCGCGTGACGCTCGACCAGTTGCGGCAGGTGCTCGCGCCGGCGGGCTACGACTTCGTTCCCGACCTCGCGGGGCCGGCGCGCGACCTGCGCCGGCGCGAGCATCGGCAGGCGCTCTGGCGGCTGTTCGTCGCCGGCTTCCTGATGATGCAGGTGATGATGCTGGCGTGGCCGTCCTACGTGGCCGCGCCGGGCGATCTGGCGCCTGACCAGGCCGCGCTGCTGCGCTGGGGCCAGTGGGTGCTGACGCTGCCGGTGATGCTGCTGTCCGCGGGGCCGTTCTTCCGTGCGGCCTTGAGCCAGCTGCGCGGACGGCGTCTGGGGATGGACGTGCCGGTGGCACTCGGTCTGGCAGTCGCCTTCGTGGCCGGCAGCGGCGCGACGCTGGACCCGGGCGGTCCGTTCGGGCACGAGGTCTTCTTCGACTCGATCACGATGTTCGTGACCTTCCTGCTCGGCGCGCGGTATCTGGAGCTGCGCTCGCGGCATCGCGCGGCGGCGGCGGTTGAACAGGCGGCGGACGCGTTGCCCGGCGAGGTCGAGCGCCTGCGCGCGGACGGCTCGGTAGAGCGCGTCGCGATCGAGGCGCTGGCGGTCGGCGATCGGGTGCGTGTCGCGGCGGGGCAGCGCATGCCGGCCGATGCGGTCGTCGAGGCCGGCACCGGCGCTGCCGACGAGTCGCTGCTGACCGGCGAATCGCGCCCGGTCGCGAAGGCGCCGGGCGATGCCGTGCTCGCGGGCAGCCTCAATCTCTCGGGCGTGCTCACGCTGTGCGTGCGGCAGGTGGGTGAGCAAACCCGTCTTGCAGGCATCCGGCAGTTGATGGCACAGGCATTCCAGGACCGGCCGACGACGCTGCGCACGGCGGATCGCGTGGCGGGCTGGTTCCTCGCGGCGGTCCTCGTGCTGGCCGTCGCGGCCGCGCTCGTCTGGCAGTTCGTCGATCCATCGCGCGCGGTGGCCGTGGCCGTGTCGGTGCTGATCGTGACCTGCCCCTGCGCGCTGTCGCTGGCGGCACCGGCGGCCTGGGTCGCCGCCGCCGGCGCGCTCGCGCGGCGCGGCCTTCTGCTGTCGCGGCTCGACGCGATCGAGTCCCTCGCCGACGTCGACCGCATCGTCATGGACAAGACCGGCACGCTGACCGATCCCGCGCCGCGACTGCGCAGCGTGCGGGTCGATGCGTCGGATGTGGATGTGGATGTGGATGCGATGGTGGCGGCAGCGGTGCTGGCCGGTGGCTCGCTTCATCCGTTGTCGAAAGCGCTCGCTGCGGCGTTGCCCGCGCCGTCCGGCGCCGAGGACACGTGGACGATCGAGGAATTCAGCGGTCGGGGCCTGGAAGGCCGCGATGCTCGCGGGCGGCATTGGCGTCTCGGGTCGTACCCGTGGGCGGTCGATTCAGGCTGCTTGACGGGCGCGATGCGGGACTTGTCCGGCGCTCAGATCGTCCTGTCTTGCGAGGGCGCCCTCCGCGCCGCGTGGCACGCCGACGAAAGCCTGCGCGAGGGCGCGTCCGCGGCGATCGCCGAATGGCAGGCGATGGGTCTGGCGGTCGAGCTCCTGTCGGGCGACGCGCCGGAGCGCGTCGCCTCCGCCGCCAGACAGGCCGGCATCGCGCGCTGGCGCGGCGGCGCCCGGCCGGAAGACAAGCTCCAGCAGGTCACCGCGCTGCAGGCGCGCGGCCATCGCGTGCTGATGATCGGCGACGGCATCAACGACGCGCCCGTGCTGGCACGGGCGCAGGTGTCGATCGCGATGGGGCAGGGCGCGGATCTCGCGAAGGCACGCGCCGATGCGGTACTGACCTCGGACCGGCTCGACGCGATCACGGCCGCGCTGCGGCTGGCCAGACGCACGCGCCGCGTCGTGCGCCAGAACCTGGCGTGGTCGGCGCTTTACAACGCCGTGTGCCTGCCGATGGCGCTGGTCGGCTGGCTGCCGCCCTGGGCCGCCGGCCTGGGCATGGCCACGAGTTCGCTGCTCGTGGTCGCCAACGCGGCGCGGCTCGGCCGCGCGGTGACCACACCCATGGGCTCTCTGGTGGCGGGGCAGACGCTCGGGCAAACGGCCGACGCTTGAAGGACGCCCCATCATGGACATCCTCTATCTGCTGATCCCGTTGTCGGTCGTGCTCGTCCTGGTGGTGCTGGCCGTCTTCGGCTGGGCCGTCCAGGACGGCCAACTCGAGTCGCTGGACCGGGAAGGTCAACGAATCCTCGAGGACGACGCGCAAGCTTGACGCGCGTCAACACGCGCTTCGGGAGGGCGCCGAACAATCGCTGGCATCCGCGCAACAAGCGCCTCGAGGAGCCAGCATGGCAAGCCAATCAGAGTCGGAGGGAGGACGCGCCATCACGTCCAGGGATGCGCCCCGTGGTGCACCCCGTGATGCACCCAGTTATGAGGACGGCGTGGTCCGCGCCTTCTCGCTGGCCGCGGTGCTGTGGGGCGTGGTGGGGATGCTGGTCGGCGTGGTCATCGCCGCGCAGCTCGCCTGGCCGGAGTTGAACTTCGGCATCCCCTGGCTGAGCTACGGCCGCCTGCGGCCGCTGCACACGAACGCGGTGATCTTCGCCTTCGGCGGCTGCGTGCTGATGGCCACGGCCTTCCACGTCGTGCAGCGGACCAGCCACGTGCGGCTCTTCGCGCCAGGTCTTGCCTGGTTCACCTTCTGGGGCTGGCAGCTGGTGATCGTGCTGGCCGCGATCACGCTGCCGCTCGGCATGACGACCGGCAAGGAATACGCCGAACTCGAATGGCCGATCGACCTCCTGATCGCCGTCGTCTGGGTGTCCTACGCGATCGTCTTCTTCGGCACGATCGGTGTGCGGCGCGTGCGCCACATCTACGTGGCCAACTGGTTCTTCGGCGCCTTCATCATCGCCGTCGCGCTGCTGCACATCGTCAACAGCGCCGAGGTCCCGGCCTCGCTGACCAAGAGCTACTCCGCCTACGCCGGCGTGCAGGACGCGATGGTGCAGTGGTGGTACGGCCACAACGCGGTCGGCTTCTTCCTGACCGCCGGTTTCCTCGGGCTGATGTACTACTACATCCCCAAGCAGGCCAACCGGCCCGTCTACAGCTACCGGCTCTCCATCGTCCACTTCTGGGCGCTGATCTTCACCTACATGTGGGCGGGTCCCCACCACCTGCACTACACGGCGCTGCCCGACTGGGCGCAGAGCGTGGGCATGCTGTTCTCGCTGGTGCTGCTGGCGCCGAGCTGGGGCGGGATGATCAACGGCGTGATGACGCTCAGCGGCGCCTGGCACAAGCTGCGCGACGACCCCATCCTGAAGTTCCTGATCGTCGCGCTGTCCTTCTACGGCATGTCGACCTTCGAGGGGCCGATGATGTCGATCAAGACGGTCAACGCGCTCTCGCACTACACCGACTGGACCGTCGGCCACGTGCACAGCGGCGCGCTGGGCTGGGTGGGCTTCATCTCGATGGGCGCGCTGTACCACCTGATCCCGCGCATGTACGGCCGCGTCGAGATGTACTCGAAGCGCGCCATCGAGCTGCACTTCTGGATCGCCACGCTGGGCATCGTGCTCTACATCGCCGCGATGTGGATCGCCGGCGTGATGCAGGGCCTGATGTGGCGCGCGGTGAACCCGGACGGCACGCTGACCTGGACCTTCGCCGAAGGCGTCAAGGCGACCTACCCGTTCTACGTGGTGCGCCTGCTCGGCGGTCTGCTGTACCTGGGCGGCATGTGCCTGATGGCCTGGAACGTCGCGATGACGGTCCGCGTCGGCCGGCCCGCCCGCCATCCCATCCCCGGCGCCGCACTCGCGGCCGCCGCCTGAACGTCCGCCAAGGAGCACGCCATGGCCAACCCCCATGCCACAGCCAGCGGCCACGAACGCATCGAGACCAGCAACTTCCTGATGATCGTGCTGGTGGTGCTGACGGTGATCGTCGGCGGGATCGTCGAGATCGTCCCGCTGTTCTTCCAGCGTTCGACCACGCAGCCGGTCGACCATCTCAAGCCCTACACGCCGCTGCAGCTCGCCGGCCGCGACGTCTACATCCGCGAGGGTTGCTACAACTGCCACTCGCAGATGATCCGGCCGCTGCGCGCGGAGACGCTGCGCTACGGCCACTACTCGGTGGCCGGCGAGTTCGTCTACGACCACCCCTTCCAGTGGGGCAGCAAGCGCACCGGACCGGACCTGGCACGCGTCGGCGGCAAGTACAGCGACGAGTGGCACCGCCTGCACCTGAACAACCCGCGCGACCTGGTGCCCGAGTCCAACATGCCCGCCTACGCGTGGCTGGCGGGCGCGGCCGTCGATCCGAAGGAGATGGCGCCGCGCATGCGCGCGCTGAGGACCGTCGGCGTGCCCTACACCGACGAGCAGATCGCCCAGGCGGGCGACGAGGTCAGGGGCCGCACCGAGCTGGATGCAGTGGTCGCCTACCTGCAGGTGCTGGGCATCGCGCTGAAGCGCTGAAGCGCAGAACGGAGGCTCCCATGCCCGACATGGATCTGAATGCGCTGCGTTCCGCGGTGACCGTGGTGTCGCTGCTGGTGTTCGTCGGCATCGTCGTCTGGGCCTATGCCCGGCACAACCGCGAACGTTTCGAAGACCTGGGATCGCTTGTCTTCTCGGATGAAGACGGCGCGCCCCGAGGAGGTCGTCATGAGTGATTTCATTTCGAACGGCTGGTCGCTGTTCGTGGCCGCGGCGACGGTGCTGGGCCTGGCGCTGTGCCTGGCGCTGCTGATCATCGCCAGCCGCCGCAAGGTGATGGCCGAGGACAACTCCACCGGCCACGTCTGGGACGAGGACATCCGCGAGCTCAACAACCCGCTGCCGCGCTGGTGGATGGTGCTGTTCGTGCTGACGGTGGTGTTCTCGGGGCTCTACCTGGCGCTCTATCCCGGCCTGGGCGCGTACGCGGGCTCGCTGGGCTGGTCCAGCACCGGCCAGTACGAGCACGAGCAGACCCAGGCGCGCGCCGAGATGCAGACGACCTATGCGCGCTTCGACGGCAAGCCGGTCGAGTCGTTGGCGGCCGACCCGCAGGCCAAGGCGATCGGCGAACGGCTCTTCGCCAACAACTGCGCGACCTGCCACGGCTCGGACGCCAAGGGCTCGAAGGGCTTCCCCAACCTGACCGACAACGACTGGCTCTACGGCGGCAGCGGCGACACCATCGTGCAGACCATCACCCAGGGGCGCGAGGGCACGATGCCACCGATGGCCGCGGCGGTGGGCAGCGGCGAGGACGTGCGCAACCTCGCGCACTACGTGCTGAGCCTGTCGGGCAGCCCGCACAACTCGGTGGCGGCGGCGCTCGGCAAGTCCAAGTTCAGCGCCTGCGCGGCCTGCCACGGCATGGACGGCAAGGGCAACCAGGCGCTGGGCGCGCCCAACCTCACCGACAAGGTGTGGCTGCACGGCTGGGGCGAATCCGCCATCGTCGCCATGGTCAACAACGGCAAGCACAGCCACATGCCCGAACACGGCTCGCGCCTGAGTCCGGAGCAGATCCGCGTGCTGGCGGGCTACGTCTGGGGACTGTCCCACGAGCAGCCCTGAGCGATGGGCCATGAGCCGTGTTGAACCTAGTGCAGTCCTGAGCCATGAGCAACCCTGAAGTCCGGGCGGTCTCGCTCTACGCGTCCGAGGCCAAGATCTATCCCCGCGCCGTGCACGGCTGGTTCGCCGTATGGCGCTGGGCGCTGGTGTGGGCCACGCAGCTGCTGTTCTACGGCCTGCCGTGGTTGCAGTGGAACGGGCGTCAGGCGGTACTGTTCGACCTGGAAGCGCGCCGCTTCCTGATCTTCGACCTGATCCTGTATCCGCAGGACTTCATCTACCTGACGGCGCTGCTGGTGGTGTCGGCCTTCGGGCTGTTCTTCTTCACGGCGGTGGCGGGGCGGCTGTGGTGCGGCTACGCCTGCCCGCAGACGGTCTACACGGAGATCTTCCTCTGGATCGAGCGCCACACCGAGGGCGACCGCGCCGCCCGCATCCGGCTCGACCGCGCCGGCTGGACCGCGGAGAAGCTGCTGCGCAAGGGCGGCAAGCATGCGGCGTGGCTGGCGGTGTCGCTGTGGACGGGCTTCACCTTCGTCGGCTACTTCGAGCCGGTCCGCGCGCTGGGTGCCAGCGCGGCCGCCTTCGCGCTCGGCGGGTGGGAGCTCTTCTGGATCCTGTTCTATGGCCTGGCGACCTACGGCAACGCCGGCTACCTGCGCGAGCAGGTCTGCAAGTACATGTGCCCCTACGCACGCTTCCAGAGCGCGATGCTCGATCGCGACACGCTGATCATCAGCTACGACACCGCGCGTGGCGATCCTCGCGGTCCGCGTTCGAAGAAGGCGGACCTGTCGACGATCGGCCTGGGCGCCTGCGTCGACTGCCATCAGTGCGTCCACGTCTGCCCGACCGGCATCGACATCCGCCAAGGGCTGCAGCATGAGTGCATCGGCTGCGCCGCCTGCATCGACGTCTGCAATGACGTGATGGACAAGTTCGGCTACGAGCGCGGCCTGATCCGCTACGCGACGCAGAACGGCATGAAGCATCGATGGACCGCGGCGCAGCAGTGGCGGCGCGTGCTCAGACCGCGCGTGCTGGTCTATGGCGCGATCCTGATGCTGGTGTCCGGCGGGCTGGTCTGGAGTCTGGCCGTGCGGATGCCGTTCAAGGTCGACGTCGTGCGCGACCGCGCGACCCTGGCGCGCGAGGTCGAGGACGGCGTGGTCGAGAACCTCTACCGTCTCCAGTTGATGAACGCCGCGGAATCGACGCAGCGTTTCGTCCTCGGTGTGCAGGGCATCGAGGGACTGCGCGTGGCGTCACCGTCCGGCGACTTGACGCTCGGGCCCGCCGAAGCGCGCTGGGTCACCGTGGCGCTCCGTCTGCCGCCGGAGGCCGCGCGAGCGCTGGGCTCCGGCGCGCATCCGATGCATTTCGCCATCCGCCGCGTGACCTCGTCCGGTGAGCCCGCCGGGACTGCCGCGCCTGATGCATCTGCCGAGCGCGCGCTGCTCGAGAAATCCACTTTCGTCGTGCCGCGATGAGCGCGGCCGGAGCCATCCTTCCACCTTTCCCTCTCCACAAGGAGCGGACATGACGACAACGCGCCTGACCACACACTTGAGCGACGCGGACCTGCCGACCAGCGGCCCCTGGTGGCGGCATCCGATGATGTGGCTGGTGATCGGCGGACCGACCCTCGTGGTGGTGGCATCCATGGCCACGCTGACGCTGGCCATCACGCACCCCGACCCGGTGGTGCAGTCCACGAGCGCCGTCGATCGCAGCGGTGTCGCCGCCGACGAGATCACCGACGCCGCCAAGGCGCCCGCGATGAAGGCCCGCAACCACGCGGCCACCGGCGGACAGGCGCGGTGACCGCGCCGGTCCCGATGTCGTCGACGACGACGCCGATTGGGTCGAGAGGGCGCTAGGCGCTGCGCCGGACCAGCTGCAGCAGCTGCCTCGGTTTGAGCACGCGCACCTCGCGCGCCCGGACCTCGAGCAGGCCGTCGTCCTGCATCCGCGAGAAGGTGCGGCTCACCGTCTCCAGCGTCAGGCCGAGGTGGCTGCCGATCTCGTCGCGGGTCATCCGCAGGACGACGCTGGACGACGAGAAACCGCGCGCCCGCAGCCGGCGCATCAGGTGGATCAGGAAGGTCGCCACGCGCTGCTCGGCGCGCACCGAGCCGAGCAGCGTCATCACGCCCTGGCCGCGGACGATCTCGCGGCTCATCAGGCGATGGAACTGGCGGCGCAGCCGGTCGACCTCGCGGGTCATGTCCTCGATCCGTCCGTAGGGCACGACGCAGATGTGCGAGTCCTCCAGCGCCACCGCCTGGCTGGCGTAGGCGCCGCTGAAGAGGCCGTCCAGGCCAAGCATCTCGCCGGCCATGTGGAAGCCGGTGATCTGGTCGCGGCCGTCCTCCGCCGTGGCCGAGGTCTTGAAGAAGCCGGTGCGCACGAGGTAGACCGCCTCGAACGGATCGCCGGGCTTGAACAGCACCGTGTTGCGCGCGACCTGCCGGCGGTCCGAGATCAAGCGTTCCAGCTGATGCACGTCGGCCGTCGGCAACCCCGTCGGCAGGCAGAGCTGTCGCACCGCGCAGGTCGCGCAGGTGATCCGGGTCGCGTCGGACGGGACCGGCTGGATCGATGGCGCAGGGTGGGGCGGCCGTGCAAGCTGAACCTCCTGAACGGACGAGGCGTGCCGGGCGAGCGAAGGGATCGCCTCGGTCGATGGGACCGGAGCGGACGGCAGGGGCGGCGGGCGTGGGGTGGGGAGGGTGGCTCTCGGCATGAATTCATCGGGCATGCGAGGAAGCGGCGGATTCTTTGCTCGGGCATCGACGCCGGCAATGACATCAATCAATGACGCTTTGCCAACAAAGGGTGAGCATCCCGTCCATGAGCTCCGACCCGACCCCGTGGGACTGCCCCCTCCCCGATGCCGATCTGCTGCGCCGCTTCGACATCGCGGGACCGCGCTACACCTCGTACCCGACCGCGGACCGTTTCCATCCGGGCGTCGATGCCGGGCGCCAGGGCGAGATGCTCGCGCTGCGCGCGTTCGGTCCCGCGGCGCGGCAGCCGATGTCGCTCTATGTGCACATCCCGTTCTGCGCCTCGGTCTGCTACTACTGCGCCTGCAACAAGGTCGTCACGCGGCATCACGAGCGCGCCGCGGCCTACGTCGATGCCCTCGAGGTCGAGATGAGCCTGGTGCACCGCCGGCTCGGCGACCGGACGCTGGTGTCGCAGCTGCACTTCGGCGGCGGCACGCCGACCTTCCTTGCCGACCGCGAGTTGTCGATGCTGATGGCGCTGCTGCACCGCCACTTCCGCCTGACCGCGGACGCCGAGATCTCGATCGAGGTCGACCCGCGCACCATCGACGTCGCGCGCCTGCGCCACCTGCGCACGCTGGGCTTCAATCGCCTGAGCTTCGGCGTGCAGGACTTCGATCCCGACGTGCAGCGCGCCGTGCACCGCGAGCAGAGCCTGGAGAGCGTCGCCGCGTTGATCGGCGCCTCGCGCGATCTGGGTTTCCGCTCGATCAACGTCGACCTCATCTACGGTCTGCCGCTGCAGACGCCGACCTCGTTCGCGCGGACCGTCGAGCAGGTGGCCGCCTTGCGGCCGGATCGCATCGCGCTCTACGGCTACGCGCACCTGCCGCACCGCTTCAAGCCGCAACGCCGCATCGAGCCCGCCGCCCTGCCGCCCACCGGCGACAAGCTGCGCATGCTGTCCGGTGCGATCGCCGGTTTCATCGCGCGCGGCTACCGCTACATCGGCATGGACCACTTCGCGCTCGCCGACGATCCGCTGGCCGTCGCGAAGCGGGAAGGGCGGCTGCATCGCAACTTCCAGGGCTACAGCACGCAGCCGGACTGCGACCTGGTGGCGCTGGGCGTCTCGGCGATCTCGAAGGTCGGCGCCTCGTTCGCGCAGAACGTGAAGACGCTGCCCGAGTACTACGCGGCCTTGCGCGAAGGCCGGCTGCCGGTCGAGCGCGGTCTGGTGCTGGACCAGGACGATCTCGTGCGGCGCGATGCGATCATGGCGCTGATGTGCCAGGGGCGGCTCGATTTCGAGCCGATCGAGCGCTCGCACGGCATCGTCGCCGCCGACTACTTCGCCAAGGAGTTGGAGCGCCTGCGCGCGATGGCGGCGGACGGGCTCGTCACGGTCGAGCCGCGCGCGGTGCAGGTCACCTCGATGGGCTGGTTCTTCGTGCGTGCGGTGGCCATGGTGTTCGACCGCTACCTGAAACCGGGAGGCGTCGCGGACACCTCGCTCGCGACATCGGCGAATTCATCGATGACGACGTCCCCCGACGGGGCCGGGGGCGCGCCCGACGAGGCGCCGGTGCGCTTCTCGCGCATCCTCTGAACGCGACGGAAGGGCAGGGATGCTGTCGCTCGCGCTCGCCGGCACCGCGTTCGTGATGGGCGCGGCCGGGAGTCTGCACTGCGCGGCGATGTGTGTCGCGCCCTGCGCGGCGGTGACGGCCGGACGACGAGGCGGCATCGCCGCCTTCCAGGCCGGACGGCTGCTGGGCTACGCGACGGGCGGGGCGGTCGTCGCGGCCAGCGTCGGTGGTCTGCTGCGCTGGGAGGCGACGTCCGGCGCGCTGCGGCCGCTGTGGCTGACAGTGCATCTCGCGGCGCTGGCGCTCGGTGTCTTCCTCCTGTGGCGCGCGTCGCCGCCGCGCTGGGTCCTGCGCCTGTGGACGACCCGCGTGCCGGCGGCGGTCGGGATTCCGGTCGCCTCGCTCGGTGGCGGTGGCCTCGCGCTGTCTCCCGCCCGCACGGCCGGCGCCGGTCTGGCCGGACTGGCGTGGCTGGCCTGGCCCTGCGGCCTGCTGCAGTCCGCGCTGACGGTCGCGGCGCTCGCGGAGGGTCCCTGGCAGGGGGCGCGGTGATGGCGGCCTTCGCGCTCGGTTCGTCGCCGGGATTGCTCGCGGGACCCTGGCTGCTCGCGCGCCTGGGCCGGGCAGGCGGCGGGAGCGGGCTGGCGGGCGGCTCGGGTGTGCGAATCGCAACCCGTCTGTCCGGGGCGATGCTGGCGGCGGGGTCGCTCTGGGCGCTCGGTCACGGTCTCTGGGCGCAGATCCGCGCGTTCTGCGGTTGAGACGTCCCAGGGTCATGGCCCGGGCATCAGCCGATTGAAAGTTTCGCTGTCATAGAATCAACGCTTCCGGTTTACCCCAAACCACCCACGCGACTCGCGGAGACGACTCCATGTACCAGCACATCAAGGTGCCCGAGGGCGGCCAGAAGATCACGGTCAACACCGACTTCTCGCTCAACGTTCCGAACAACCCGATCATTCCTTACATCGAGGGTGACGGCACCGGCTTCGACATCACCCCGGTGATGATCAAGGTGGTGGACGCGGCCGTGGCGAAGGCTTACGGCGGCGCCAAGAAGATCCACTGGATGGAGATCTACGCCGGCGAGAAGTCGACGAAGGTCTACGGCCCCGACGTGTGGCTGCCCGAAGAGACGCTGACGGTCCTGAAGGACTACGTGGTCTCGATCAAGGGCCCGCTGACGACGCCGGTCGGCGGCGGCATCCGCTCGCTGAACGTCGCGCTGCGCCAGGAACTGGACCTGTACGTCTGCCTGCGCCCGGTGCGCTGGTTCGAAGGCGTGCCGTCGCCGGTCAAGGAACCGCACAAGACGGACATGGTCATCTTCCGTGAGAACTCGGAAGACATCTACGCCGGCATCGAATTCGAAGCCGAGAGCGAGAAGGCCAAGAAGCTGATCAAGATCCTGCAAGAGGAATTCGGCGTCAAGAAGATCCGCTTCCCGGACACGTCGGGCATCGGCGTCAAGCCGGTCTCGCGCGAAGGCACGGAGCGTCTGGTCCGCAAGGCGATCCAGTACGCGATCGACAACGACAAGCCGAGCGTCACGATCGTCCACAAGGGCAACATCATGAAGTTCACCGAAGGTGGCTTCCGTGACTGGGCGTACGCCCTGGCCCAGAAGGAATTCGGCGCCGAGCTGATCGACGGCGGCCCGTGGTGCAAGTTCAAGAACCCGAAGACCGGCAAGGACATCGTGGTCAAGGACAGCATCGCCGACGCGTTCCTGCAGCAGATCCTGCTGCGTCCGGCCGAGTACTCGGTCGTGGCGACGCTGAACCTGAACGGCGACTACATCTCCGACGCGCTGGCGGCGCAGGTCGGCGGCATCGGCATCGCCCCGGGCGCGAACCTGAGCGACTCCGTCGCGATGTTCGAAGCCACCCACGGCACGGCGCCGAAGTACGCGGGCAAGGACTACGTGAACCCCGGTTCCGAGATCCTGTCGGCTGAAATGATGCTGCGTCACATGGGCTGGACCGAAGCGGCCGACCTGATCATCTCGTCGATCGAGAAGTCGATCCTGTCGAAGAAGGTCACGTACGACTTCGCCCGCCTGCTGGACGGCGCGACCCAAGTGTCGTGCTCGGGCTTCGGTCAGGTGATGATCGAGAACATGTGATCGTTGCCAGCCCGGGCTTGACCCGGGCGGCGATCAAGAACCCCAGTGCGCGACAGCGCCCTGGGGTTTTTTCATTCTTCGCGCGCCACGCGGTGCTTTCGTGTCGTCCGCCGTCGTCCGACGACGGGTTCACAAAATGGGCGGCTTGCAAGCTTTCCAGGAAGTACCCCCATGCGCGTCGACAAGATGCTCACCACGGCGCTCGGCGCCGCAGCCCTGCTGCCTCCGGAAGTCTCCGCAGGCCAGCAGCGCCCGTCCAACCAGGTGTCGCCGAACAGCGCCAACGGCGCGTTTCCGTCCAACAGTCGCGTCTCCATGTCCGGAGGCACTCAGCCGGGTCGCGTGAGCCTGCCGCCACTCGGCCAGCCTGGCGCCGCGGCAGCGAACCGGCCGGCGCAAGCCGCCGCCTCCTCGTCGGAGACCTTCAACACCGCGGCCGGCGGTCGCGCCGCCGCGGCGTTCCAGCGCGATTTCGCACAGCGCCTGCAGGGCGCTCCGATGGGCAGCGTCCTCGCCTCCCGCGAGGCACTCGGCCTGAAGCCGCACGATTTCGCGATGGTCGACATCGGCGGAGAAGGCCAGAAGACGGCGCCCGATGGCATGAAGAGCGGCAATCTGCATGCGATCAATGTCAACGCGCAGTCGACGATCTCCTCCGGGCCGATGAAGCTGCAGACCGCGCCGGGCGAGTCCGGACCCGGGCGCGACGTCAACGGCGGCCCCATCCCCAACCTCGTGCGCATCGGCGAGTGGCCGTCGCCCGGCAAGGCCTCGGCCGAGGGCTTCGTCCCCCTCGCGAAGGGCTTCTCCAACCTCACGACGATGGAAGGCGCGCCCGTTCACGCCTATCACGTCGCGGAACTCGACCGGGTCACCTCGTCCAAAGGCTGGATCGCGCTGACGGTCGACGAGAGCTTCAAGCCCCAGATCGACCAGTTGGCCCAGGCCCGCAACGGTGGCGACGTGTGGCATCTGTCGAAGGCCTCCCCGACGGACAACGATCGATACATCGTGCCGCCTGCGGGCCTCTCCGCCGAGGAGTCCAAGGCCTTCAAGGCGAAGTTCGAGGCGGCCGGCCCGCACGAGATCCATGACGTCGCGCAGGCGGTCTCGCTGCAGCTGGCGGCCAAGGCCGGCCGGGCGTCGCACGACGAGCTCTGATCGCGATCGGAAACCCGGGCGCGGGGCGCCGCCTGGGGTTTCCTGCAATCTGCGGACGGCCCCGGTCCCTGCACACTCCCATCTGATCCAGGGGAGTGAGCAATGAAAAACATGCTGGCCGCCTCATGGCGCGGACTCGCTGCGGGTTGTCTGCTGCTGGCGCTGGGCGCCTGTGGTGGCGGCGGTGGTGGCAGCGACGGCGGGACGCCTCCCGCCGCGACCCTGTCCTTGAGCGGCAATGCCTCGGTGGTCGAGGGCGGATCCGCGGTGCCGTTGACCCTGACAGGGGCTTCCGCCTCATCGGGAAACATCACCTGGAGCCTCAGTCCGTCGATCGGGTCGCTGTCCGCCGCCACGTCCGGCGGTGCGACCTTCCAGCCTCCCGCCCTCGACCAGCTGTCCGCCGACACCACGGTGACGGTCACCGCCTCGCCGGAACATGGCAGCGCGGTGTCGACCAGGATCCTGGTGACGCTGGTGCCGTTCACCGTGGCGTCCGCGAGTCCGAAAGCCTCCGACGCGGATGTCGGCGTGGTGCCCGCCGTCACCTTCAGCCGCGCGATGGACCCGGGCAGCCTCAATGAGACCTCGGTGCGCCTGAGCAGCCCCGTCGCCGCGGTGCCCGCCGATCTGGCGGCGAGCGGCGCGGCCGCCGTCTCGGTGACGCCGAAAGCCCCGCTGGTCTGGGGGACGCGCTACAAGCTGTCGCTCTCGCCGAGTGTGCTGAGTGCCAGGCGGCAGGCACTCCCGGCCACGTCGGTCGAGTTCGCGACGAAGTCGGCGACGTGGGGCGAGTCCGCCGCCTTGTCCACGACGACGGTCACCAACGGCGTCAGTGCGCCCGTGTTCGACGGTCGGGGCAACGCCTTCGCGGTCTGGCTGCAGAACGTGCCGGGCGTCGGATGGAACATCCTGGCCGCCCGCCATGACGCCGCCGGCAAGACCTGGAGCGCCCCCGTGACGCTGCGGGGCGATGGGCGGGGCTTCGCCACCGCTGTGGCCGCGGATGCCGCCGGCAATGCGGTGGCGGTGTGGGCCGCCTGGGACACCGTCGGTGGCGCGGGCCGCATCCATGTGTCGCGCTACGCCGCCGCCACCGGCACCTGGAGCGTCCCGCAGCAGATCCCGGCGCCGAATGCCCTGAGCAGCCTCAACCCGCAGGTCGCCATGGATCCCTTGGGCAACGCCATCGTGTCGTGGCAGCAGTACCTGCCCACGGGCCTCGACCAGCAGGTCTTCGTGACGCGGTATGCGGCGCAGTCGGACACCTGGTCGACGCCCGTGGGGCTGAGCGGCACCGGCCACCTGTTGCGCGACCCGACGGTGAAACTGGACTCGCAAGGCAACGCGATCGCCGTCTGGAGCGAAGGCCCCACCTTCCTGACCGTCCAGATCACCTCGCGCCGCTTCGCGATCGCGACCGGGGCCTGGGATGCGCCTCGCGTGCTCCAGTCCGGCAGCGGCGCCGGCGGCAACCCCCAACTGGCGTTCGATGCGAAGGGCAACGCGGCCGTGGTCTGGACGGAGGCGGTGGCCGGCGGCTATCCGGTCCAGATCAGTCGCTACACGGCCGGCAGCGACACCTGGGCCGCGCCGGAGACGGTGTCCACCGCCCCCGGGACCGGCGATTGGCCGCAGGTCCGGATGGACGCTGGCGGCAACACCTTCGTCCTGTGGCAACAGTCGTCCGCGGGCAACGCCTTCGCCGTGAACGTCGCGCGATACGACGCGGCGGGTTCGACCTGGACACGCCCGCCGGCGCTGGACCCGATCACGCCCGCGGCCGTGGGTTCGCCCTACCGTGGCTTCCCTTCGCTCACCGTCGACGCCGCGGGCAATGCGATGGTCTTCTGGACCCGCGACGTCGGCGGCAATGTCTACCGGCTGTTCAACGCCCGCTACGACAGCGCCACGGCGTCCTGGGGAACGGTCGCGCAGATGTCGATGACGGGCGGCCTCGCGGCCGGCGGTCCCAGCGGCGAGGTGCTGCTGCTGTGGGACAAGGACATCGGCGCCAGCATCCTGAACCCGCAGTGGGTCCTCTACACCGGGCGTTGATGCCGGTCGTCGATGCGAGCCGGTCCCGGCGGTTGCGCGGGTCGGATCCCGTGCCCGATCACAGCTTCGTGAAGCGGATCCAGTTCAGGTTCCAGCCGCCCTTCGGCGCATAGACGCCGACGTCGTAGGTGCCGGCATTGATGGTCACCGTCTGCGACACCGTGCGCCACGTCTGCCAGCCGCCGGTGGCTGGAATGTCCACGGTTCCCAGGCGGATGGCGCCGCCGTTGAGGTCCAGCGACAGCGTCGCGCCGCCGGGACTGGCGACGCGGTAGTCGACGCGGTAGGTGCCGCTGCCCGGGAAGTTGACCTGGCCGTAGACCATCCAGTCGGTGGCGTCGATCCAGCCGACGTTCAGGCCGCCTTCCGTGCAGGCTTCCGTCTGCACGCCTTGCTGGGCCGTGAAGCTCTCCGCCTCGATCTGTCGCGACCAGTTGGACGAGGGCTCGGAGGCGACCAGCGGCGACAGCGGTCCGGCCCACAGGCTCGGTACGTCCTCGCGATTGGTCCCGGCACGCGGGGAGGGCTGATAGGCGGGGAAGTCCGGGCTGTCATGTCCGACCTGCGGGAACAGCAGGCGCATCGAGTAATCCATCTTCATCAGCTCCACCGAGCCGGTCGCGGTGATGCTGTAGACCTGACCCGGCTGCACGGGCACGGCACGGGCCAGGCTGCATTGGTTGAAGCCGTAGCCCTGGTACGGCGTGCAGCTGGATTCCTGTCCCGTGCTGAGGTTCTTCACCGTCAGGGTGCCGATGCCGGCGCCGCCGGCCGTGAAGCCGCCGGCCTCGGTGAGGGAGCGCGCGACCCGCAGATTGCCGTAGGCCACCGTGCAGTTCGCGCAGTCGAGCGTGTAGGCGTAGTAGGGCTGCGCGGGCAGGTTGATGCCGCTGGTCAGGCGGAAGCCGTATTGCGGCAGGCGGGTCGCCGGATGCGCCTGGTCCCGGTCGTTCATGTAGGAGGCGTACTGGCCGTTCGCCTTGCCGTAGCGCCAGGTCTTGCCGCTGTCCTCCGACCACGCCACGTGCTCCCGCGGATCCAGCGACAACAGGGCGTCGGTGGCGTCCTTGTTCAGCTCGTTGCGACCGTGGGGACCCGCCAGGGTCGCGTCGCCGATGGGCGCGTTGAAGGAGAAGAAGTTGCGCGCCGGGTCCGGGTGTTCATTGCTGATGACCAGGCCGTACATCTTCCCCGCCTTCAGCGACGCGCGCAGGGTCGCCCAGGCGAGGACCGGGGTCTCGTTCCGGACCTCCGCCTTCGCCTGGTTGTGCCGGGTGCAGCCGTTGACCGTCTCCGAGGCGATCTGGCCCGCGGGCAGGCCGGTGGCCGCATCGATGTCGACCAGGCGGACCAGCATCGTGCCGCCGTCGCCAGCGCCGTAGCCGTCACCGGTGTCCCAGCACTTCGCGCCCTTCAGCTTGAAACCGAAATAGACCCGGTCGATCTGCAGGTCCGCCCGGGGCACGAAGCGCAGCAGCTGCCGGTAGTTCGACGCCTTGAGCGGCGAGTCGTTGACGTTTTCCGCCCCCAGGGTCAGCGCCCCCGGGCGGCCCGGGCCGCCGCCGCCCGCCCAGGACGGCATCGGGGCCAGGCCCAGTGCCAAGGCCAGGGATGCTGCGGCCGTCCACGGGCCCAGCATCCTGAAAGAAACATTCGCCATGTCGGTCTCCGCGGAGAGTGGGTGCCCGGCGTCGACGCCTCGACGCGAGTCGGGCGGGACCCTAGGAGCCGCCTGGCCCCCGGACACGGGGACGGGCGAAGACATCGGCGGGCATCCGAAGCCGGATGGCCCCGCTCGGACCGGCGGCTGCGGGGCACCCCGTGGGCGGGGCGGGTATCGCGCTTGCCAACCCAGGGCATCCATCCATTGAGAAGGAGTGTTCATGCGACACCAACTCTTCCCCCGGAGCGCCCTCGTCGTGGCAGGCGTCCTCGCTGTCGCCGCGATGACCGGCTGTTCGACCAACAAGGTCGAGACCGCCTCCCAGCTCGGCGAAAGCCGCGGCGCCCTCGAAGCCGCGCAGACCAGCATCGGCACCGGCGATTCGCCCGACCTGGTCGTGGCCCGCGCGCGCCTGGCTGAAGCGCAGGAAGCCCAGAAGAAGGGCGACCACGCGCTCGCACGCCGCAAGGCGGACGAGGCCGAGGCGGCCGCTGCACTGGCCCGGTCCAAGGCCGCGCGCGATCGCTCGGAGAAGGCGTCCGCCGAGCTCGACCGCAGCCTCTCGACCCTGCGCGAGGAGCTCAACCGAGGCCCGGCCCCGGCTGCGCCCGCCCGTTGATCCGTCAGCGACTGCCACTCTGAGGAGACACCATGAATCGATACTGGAACATCGCCGGCGGACTCACGGCCCTGGCGCTGGCCGCCTGCTCGTCGGTCCCCCTTCCGAACGCCGGCCTGGATGCCGCGAAGCGCGACTACGCGCAGGCCACCAGCGATCCGAACACCAGCCGCTACGCCTCCGCTGAACTCTCGAAGGCCAAGGAATCGCTGGACCGCGCCGACTTCGCCTGGCGGGAACGCAAGGATCCGTCCGAAGTGGACAGCGCCGCGACGGTCGCTTCCCAACGGGCCCAGACCGCGATCAACCTGGGCGCCGCGCGGGCCGCCGACGCGAAGGTCGAGCAGGCCGGGCTTGAGCGCGAGCGCATGCGCGCGGAGGTCCGTACCCGTCAGGCCCAGGTGGCGCAGGGACAGGCCGCTACCGCGGAGGCCTCGGCCATCGCGGCTTCCGAGCGTGCCAACCGCCTGCAGCGCGAGCTGGCGGAGATCCAGGCCAAGCCGACCCCGCAAGGCCTGGTCGTCATGCTGCAGGACGTGCTGTTCGACACCGGCAAGGCGACGTTGAAGGAGGGCGCCTTCAGCCGCCTGGACACGCTGTCCTCGGCGCTGCGCAACCATCCGGAGCGCCGCATCCTGATCGAAGGCTTCACCGACAGCACCGGCGGCGCGCAGCTTAACCTCGACCTGTCCCGCGCCCGCGCGGAGTCGGTCAGGGACGCGCTGGTGAAGCGTGGCGTCGACGCCGGTCGGATCGATGTCCGCGGCAATGGGGAGGCGCGTCCCGTGGCCTCCAACGACAACGCCGCGGGGCGTCAGCAGAACCGGCGCGTGGAGATCGTGTTCTCCGACGAACGCGGCGCGTTCCCCGGGGCACGTTGAAATCGGTAGGTCGGAAAGAGGAATCGGGCGTCCCGGCGCCCGGTTTCTGAAGCGATTCCTTGACCGATCCTTGGTCGATGTTTCCTTCTGACCACAGAGGCCCCCCGACCGTGGTGCCGGTCGCCGGGCCCGCCGCCGAGCCATGGCGCTGCGGCCCCGGAAAGCAGAAAGCAGAAAGCCCGCTTGCGCGGGCTTTCCTGCGTGCGAGCGAGATCAGCGGGGATCGTTCAAGCCGCTGCCGCCTGCTGCCCCGCGTGGGCGTCCGCCATCAGCGGAATCCCGATCGGGGCGTCCAGGGGGACGTCCGAGGCGTCGCCACCGTCACCACCGTCCAGGGGACGGATGTTCTGCGCCAGTTGGCCCTTGGGGCCCTGCACCAACTCGTAGCTCACCTTGCCGCCTTGTTTCAGCGTCCGGAAGCCGTCCATCTGAATGGCTGAGAAGTGCGCGAAAACGTCGCCCCCGCCTTGTTCGGGCTCAATGAAGCCAAACCCTTTGGCATCGTTGAACCACTTGACCGTGCCTGTTGCCATGTTCTTCTCCATCCCGGTGTCTTTCTCGCACCGGGGCGGATTCTCAAATCCGTGTCAAGTCAGTGTCAATTGAGGAACTCCCCGGGGTAGGAAGGCGCGAAGGTGACAAACTCGGGGCATTGACAGGCACAAGCCCGTCCCCATGTAGGGTGCTCCCGCTGTTTATAGAATCGGTTCATGCCATTGTTTGCCCAACAGCCCCCACCCGCGGGACCACCGCCCGGCCCTCAGCCGCCGGGTCCGGAGGACGGTGGGAATTCCACCACGCTGGAGCGTGTCGCTCAGAAGACGGAGCCGCCGCGCCTGTACCAGGTGCTGATGCTCAACGATGACTTCACACCGATGGAGTTTGTGGTGATGGTCTTGCAGGAATACTTCCGCCATGACCTGGATACGGCCACCCAGATCATGTTGAAGATCCATCACGACGGTCGTGGCGTCTGCGGTGTATTCACCAAGGACGTCGCGGCCACCAAGGTCGAAATGGTGCTGGCGGCCGCACGGCGCGCCGGTCACCCCCTGCAGTGCATTATGGAGGCCGCATGATTGCGCAAGAGCTTGAAGTCAGCCTGCACATGGCGTTTGTCGAAGCGCGCCAGCAGCGCCACGAGTTCATCACCGTGGAGCATCTGCTGATGGCGCTGCTGGACAACCCGTCCGCGGCGGAGGTGCTGCGCGCATGCGCAGCGAACATCGAGGACCTGCGCAAGTCGCTTGCGCAGTTCATCAAGGAGAACACGCCGACCGTGGGGGGCACCGACGAGGTGGACACCCAGCCCACGCTCGGTTTCCAGCGCGTGATCCAGCGCGCGATCATGCACGTCCAGTCGACCGGCAACGGCAAGAAGGAAGTGACCGGCGCCAACGTGCTGGTCGCGATCTTCGGCGAGAAGGACTCCCACGCCGTCTACTACCTGCACCAGCAGGGCGTGACGCGGCTGGACGTCGTCAACTTCATCGCCCACGGCATCAAGAAGAGCGAGCCGCCCGAGCCCCCGAAGGGCCCGGAAGGCAATGGTGCCGAGTCCGAGCGCGAGGAGGGCGAGGGCGGGCAGGGGCAGGGCGGCGGCAAGGGCAGCCCGCTCGAGCAGTTCACCCAGAACCTCAACCAGATGGCCCGCGACGGCAAGATCGATCCGCTGATCGGCCGCGAGCTCGAGGTCGAGCGCGTGGTGCAGATCCTGTGCCGCCGCCGCAAGAACAACCCGCTGCTGGTCGGCGAGGCCGGCGTGGGCAAGACCGCCATCGCCGAGGGCCTGGCCTGGCGCATCACCGAAGGCCAGGTGCCCGACGTGCTGGCCGAGGCGGTGGTCTATTCGCTGGACATGGGCGCGCTGCTGGCGGGCACCAAGTACCGCGGCGACTTCGAGCAGCGCCTCAAGGCGGTGATCAAGCAGCTGAAGGACCAGCCCGGCGCGATCCTGTTCATCGACGAGATCCACACCCTGATCGGCGCCGGCGCGGCGTCGGGCGGCACGCTGGACGCGAGCAACCTGCTCAAGCCCGCGCTGTCCTCGGGTCAGCTCAAGTGCATCGGCGCGACCACCTTCAGCGAGTACCGCGGCATCTTCGAGAAGGACGCGGCCCTGTCGCGGCGCTTCCAGAAGGTCGACGTGGTCGAACCGACGGTCGACCAGACCGTCGAGATCCTCAAGGGCCTGAAGTCGCGCTTCGAGGAGCACCACAGCGTCAAGTACGCGCTGACCGCGCTGCAGGCGGCGGCGGAGCTCTCGGCCAAGTACATCAATGACCGTCACCTGCCCGACAAGGCGATCGACGTCATCGACGAGGCCGGTGCCGCGCAACGCGTGCTGCCCAAGAGCAAGCAGAAGAAGACGATCACCCGCGCGGAGGTCGAGGACATCGTCGCCAAGATCGCGCGCATCCCGCCGGCCTCGGTGTCGTCGGACGATCGCGGCAAGCTCAAGAGCCTGGACCGCGACCTGAAGAGCGTGGTCTTCGGCCAGGATCCGTCCATCGATGCGCTGGCCGCGGCCATCAAGATGGCGCGCTCGGGCCTGGGCAAGCCGGACAAGCCGATCGGCTCCTTCCTGTTCAGCGGCCCGACGGGCGTGGGCAAGACGGAAGTCGCCAAGCAGCTGGCCTACATCCTGGGCATCGAGCTGATCCGCTTCGACATGTCCGAGTACATGGAGCGTCACGCCGTCAGCCGCCTGATCGGCGCGCCTCCGGGCTACGTGGGCTTCGACCAGGGCGGTCTGCTGACCGAGGCGATCACCAAGAAGCCGCACGCGGTGCTGCTGCTCGACGAGATCGAGAAGGCGCATCCGGACGTCTTCAACGTGCTGCTGCAGGTCATGGACCACGGCACGCTGACCGACAACAACGGACGCAAGGCCGACTTCCGCAACGTGATCATCATCATGACCACGAATGCGGGCGCGGAGGCGATGAACAAGTCCACGATCGGCTTCACGACCAAGCGCGAGCAGGGCGACGAGATGGCCGACATCAAGCGGCTGTTCACGCCGGAGTTCCGCAACCGCCTGGACGCGATCGTCAACTTCGGCGCGCTCAACGAGGACATCATCCTGCGGGTGGTGGACAAGTTCCTGCTGCAGCTCGAAAGCCAGCTGGCCGAGAAGAAGGTCGAGGTCACCTTCAGCGACGCGCTGCGCAAGCACCTCGCCGCCAAGGGCTTCGATCCGCAGATGGGCGCGCGGCCGATGCAGCGCCTCATCCAGGACACCATCCGTCGCGCGCTGGCCGACGAACTGCTGTTCGGCCGCCTGATCGACGGCGGCCGCCTCAGCGTGGACGTCGACGACAAGGGCGAGGTCCAGCTGGACATCACGCCCAACAAGAAGGACAACAAGCCCAAGGCCGAGCCGGCGACGGCCGACTGAGTCCGGCGCTGACATAAGATCCCCGGCGTGCCCGCAAGGCGCGCCCGGCCTCCGAAGGCCGCTGCGGCAACCGCCTCAGCGGCCTTTGTTTCGTCCGGATGGCGCCGGGCGATGGAGGGAGAGACATGACGAAGAGATCGATCGCTGCGCTGGCCGTCGCATGGATGGCGGCGGGTCCTGCGTTGGCGCAGTCCATGGGCGACCTGGACTGGTATCGCAAGAATCCCGAGCCCGTCGTGCAGCGCACGCCGGTCCGCGACGTGGCGCTGGCGCTCGCGCCCGGGGAGACCGTGCTGTCCCTGGCCGTGTCCCGGCTGGAGCCGGTGGCGGCGCTGGCGCTGTCGGTGGGCGGGCGCTCGCGGCTCGCGCTGTGGGATCTGCGGCAGCCGGACCGGCTCGCGCCCCTGACCCTGCCCGATCCCGGCCCCGACGGCGCCATCTCCGCGGTCGCCTTCCATCCGACGAAGCCGCTGCTCTACGCCTCGGTGAAGGTGAAGGACCAGTGGCAGCTCAAGGAGCTCGACCTCAAGACCTGGCGCTGGACGGTATCGGCCGTCGCGCGGTCGGCGCTGCCGTTCAACGACCTGCGGGTTTCGCCGCTGCCGTTCACGGTCAAGCAGGGGAACGCGCATCGCCTGTACTTCTCCGTCTCGCAGGCTGGCGCCGCCCCGGCCACCGGCTCGGTGGCCACGACGGGCGAGCAGTACTACCAGTTCAACGGCACGAAGCCGCTGCCGGTCGCGGCGCGGTCGAAGGCGACCGAGTTCACCGAAGAGGAAGAGCGATCTTTGCCGTTCAGCGATCCGGTCGCGTCGCGGCCGGTGTCGCTGCATCCGCAGGGCACGCGCATGGTGTTCCAGGATGCCAAGGGCTGCTGGATCGAGTTGGCGCACGTGGCCGACAACTGGCAGGCGCTCGATGCCAAGGGATCGACATCGCCGCCGTCGCGCCTGCGGCAGGCCTTCCCGAAGTCGCTCGCCTGCGGGCCCGGCGAAGGCGAATTCCTGCCCAACGGGCTCGGCTGGATCCACTGGCGGCCGAGTGAGCCCGGCGTGACGCTGTCGATCGGCGAAGCGACGGCGCGGCTCGCCGGCGACCTGCGATTCACCAGCGCGCCGCGGCTCACGGCCGACGGCGCGGTGCTCGTCGGCGTGACGGCGGCCACGCCCGCTGCCGTGGCCGCGCCCGGGACGATCACCGTCGCCGGCGGGGCGCAAGCCCTGACCCTGCGCGCGCGACCGGTCTCCATCGCATTGGCGGACGTCGTCAATGCCGGCCTGCTGACCACCGATGCCGAGCTGCGGCTGGCGGCGCGTCATGACGGCCTGCTGACCCGCGAGCCGTACGAGCAGATGCACCTGTTCTACGACATCGAGAACTACGCGGTGAGCGCGCTCTCCGACGACCCCGCTTATCCCTACCTGGTGACGACCGACCTGTTCTGGGAGCTGTTCTCGGCGGCCTACGAGAACCTGTTCACCGTGTCGGAGGACGAAACCGCGATCCCCGCCTTCACGGAGGCGGTGCGCCTGCTGCGGGCGCGCGTCGCCGACGGCACGATGCCGTCGGGGCCCTTGGCGGAGAAGATCCTGCTGGCCGCGGCGCTGATGGATCCCGACGACCGCAGCGACGCGGTGCGGGCGGCGATGGCCGATCCCGAGTACCAACCGCGCGGCAGCTACCAGCGCTCGCCGCTGGCGTCGCGCTACTTCACCGCGATGCGGATGCTGACCTTCGCCAAGCGCCGGCCCGGATCGACGGCCGACGAGGTGAGCGATCCGGAAGCGAGCGAGGCGGCCGAATGGGCCAGGATGCCGGAGACGGTGCGCGCGCCGCTGCGGCGCTGGGTCGGCTGCTATCTGCCATTCATCGCCGGCACGCGCAGCGACACCTTCTTCCCGGTGGGCGCGTCGGTGCCGCCGTACGCGAAGCATCCGCTGACGAAGAAGCGCCTGTTCCCGCTGAGCTGGGGCCTGGACAACGAGATCTTCGACCGCGTCGTGCTCCACCGTGAACGGGAGGGACGCGAGCGGGTGCAGCGGCAGTTGCCGAGCGGCCTCGACATCGCGACCGTGTTCGGCAACGCGCTCGCGCGGTCGGTGCTGGCGGGGACTTCTCGAAGGTCGACAACTACCAGGCGCAGATCGACGAGCTGGCGGCGCTGTTCCAGGCCGAGCGGCGCTCGCCGGCGCTGAGCGACGGGCTCTACAACGCGTGGCTGCAAGGTCTGGCGGTGCAGTGGACCTCGCGCGCGCCGATTCCCGGCACGCGCGGCGCCGCGTTGTGGGATGCCAAACGCCTGCAGACGGGCCTCGCGTCGTGGGCGACGCTGCGGCACGCGACGCTGCTGGTCAACGACAAGTCCGGAGCCGAGGGCGGCGAGGGCGGTCCGACCTTCGAGTACCTCGTGCGTCGACCGCCGCGCGGCTCGGTCGAGCCCGACCCGGACACCTTCCTTGCGATCGCCGGCCTGTTCGAGCGCGCGCAGGGCGTGCTGGAGACGGTGTCCGTGGACTGGCGGTCGCGTCCGGCGCAGGCGTTGCGGGATGGCGTGCGCGGCACGCTGGTCGAGTCGCGCGATCTGGTCCGCGACTTCGCCCGCATGGCGCGGGCGGTGCGCGACGGCGCGCCGCTGAGCGACGAGGAGGCGATCAAGATCCAGGCTGTCGGCGGTGCGATGGAGCATCCCTATCTGGTCTTCAAGAGCGCGCAGTCGAAGCGCGCCTCGGAGAAGGATCCCTACGGCCTGTCCGATCCGGAACCGGTGGCCAAGGTGGCGGACGTCGCCGACAACAGCGTGACCGGGCAGACGCTGCTGGTCGGCGTGGGCGCGGTCGGCGGCTGGCAGCAGGTGATGCCGTTCAACGGACTCCGGCAGTTGTCCAAGGGCGCCATCTACAGCTACCGCGAAACCGTGCAGCCCGCGCCGATCGACGACCAGCAATGGCGCACGCTCGAGCCCAAGCTGCCGGTGCCGGAATGGCTGCGGGCCTACACGGCGCCTGCGGGCACGACCGCGTCGGTGCCGAAGCTCGGGCGATGAGGCGGCGTCCGACGCCGCCTCGCATCGGCCCGGTGCGGCGGCGCGCGGTGGCCGCTGCGGCCCTGGTCGCCGGTCTGCTGGGATCCGCGATGGCGAGTGACGCGGATCGAGTGACAACGAGCCGCATCACCTTCGCGGGCGATGTGATGCTGTCGCGTCTCGTCGGCGGTGCGCTGCGCCGCGCGGCGAGCGGCCCGACGCCGTGGCAGCCGCTCGCGCCGAAGGAGGAACTGGGCGTCCTGGTCGGCAACTTCGAAGGCGCCATCGGCGATCCCGGCGATTGCCCGCCCGGACAGACGCTCTGTTTCGCCACCGAGGCGGCCTGGCTGGCGACGGCACGCGCCGCCGGGTTCGACCTGCTCGGCCACGAGAACAACCATGCCGGCGACACCGGCCCCGACGGCCGCCGACGCACGCGCGAGGCGATCGCGCAGGCCGGCATGACGCCGCTGAGCTTCGACGACGGTCCCGCGTTTCTCGACATCGGCGGCCGGACGCTGGCCATCGTCACGCTGAGCCGCCTGGCCTCGGCGGACCGGGCGCCCCAGCGCTTCGACGTGGGGCTCGAACAGCAGATGGCGACCGCCAGGCAGTTGGCCGATGCCGTCGTCGTGTATGTCCATTGGGGAACGGAGCTGGCGGGGTGGCCCTCGCGCGCGCAGTACGACGACGCGGCGAGGCTGCAGGCGCTGGGCGCCGACGTGATCGTCGGCCACCACCCGCATGTCGTGCAGCCGCCGGAATGCATCGAGGGACGCCCCGTGTTCTTCTCGCTCGGCAACCATGTCTTCGACCAGAAGTACGCCGACGCGAAGTCGGGTCTGCTCGCGCAGTGCCGCTGGACCGACGCGGGTGGCCTGGGCTGCATCGGGCTGCGAACGGCGATGGCGAACGGCGGCTTCTTCCCTCAACTCACCGCTGGGCGCCTGCCGGTGTGTGCCGCGCCGTCGCGGGCACGTCTGACAATCGAAGGCACCGCGATCTCCGCCGGCGCGTGGCAGGTCGTGAACGGATCGGTGCGTCAGACGCTGCGCTTCGAACCGCGGCAAGGCGCGGCGTTCGAAGCGGTGGTCGGACGGGTGCGCCGCGCGCAACCCATGTCCTTGGATCATGGCAAGGCGGAGGCGACCGGCCATCCCGGCACTGGTCTGCTGCTGATCGAGGACCGCTATTCCAACCTCGACAAGCGCGTCGCGCCGCGACCGTACGTCTACGCGGTGGATCCACCGACGCCACAGGGCGGTCCGGGGAAGCTGCGCGCGCTGTGGCGCGGTTCCGCGCTCGCGTATCCGTTGATCGATGCGGTCGTGATGCCGTCGTCGTCGCCCGCGGGTGGCGAGTTCCTCTGCGGGCTGCACGAGGCCAGTTCCTTCCTGGCCGGTCCCGTGATCACCGACCCCGCATCGCCGTCAGCGCCGCTGACGCTGGCCTATCGCTGGAACGGCTTCGGTTTCTCGCGCGCGTCGGCACCGTCGGATCAGGACGATTGCGCGGCGCGGTATCGCGACGCGACGCAGCGCTGACACGCGCTGCGGCGGCCCTCACTCCCGTGCCGGGTCTTGCCTGAAGAAGCCGGCGAAGAGCCGGTACAGCTGCGGCTGCTCGGCGAGCAGCTCGCGCGGGGCGACGAAGAAGGCCTCGACGGCGACGGCGAAGAATTCCTCGGGGGCTTCCGCGCCATAGGGATCGATGAGCGTCGCGACGCCTGCATCGACCTGGTCGCAGAACCAGTGCCACTCGGCTTCCATCGTCGCGCCCCACTGCCGGCGCAGGGTCGGATCCTCGATCGTCGGCACGCCGTCGGGTTCACCGTCGCGCATGTCGAGCACATGCGCGAACTCGTGGATCACGACGTTGTAGACGGAGTCATGGCCCTCGACACGGTCGACGGCATCGGGCGCGATCTCGCTCCAGGCGAGCATCAGCGGCCCGCCTTCCATCGCCTCGCCGGCGAGCGTCTCGTCGTATTCGTGGACGACGCCGTCCTCGTCCATCGTCTCGCGCGCGGCGATGACCTCGCCCTCATGCATCACGATGCCGACGAAGCCGTCGTACCAGTCGAGCCCGAGCCGCAGCACCGGCAGGCAGGCCTGCGCGGCGACCGCGACGGCGACCTCGTCGGTGACCTCGAAGCCGTTGGCGCCGTGGAATTCCTTCGCCGACAGGAAGAGCGAGCAGAGCCGGCGCAGCTCGGCGCGATCGGCCTCGGTGCGGCGCGCGATGAAGGGGTACTGCGTGAGCGTGAGTTCCCACAGCGGATCGGGGATCGCGTACTGGTCGAGCAGCCTGCGCTCGCGGCGATCGCGCCAGCGTTGAAGCAGACCGCCGATCATGAGGCGATGACGACCTCGGTCGCCGAGGTCATCGGGGCGATGCGGCGCAAGCCGCCGGCGTCGATCACGAGGACGTCACCGCGGCCAGGACCGTGGTCGTAGTCCCAGTCGGACAGCACGGCGCGGGTGAGCCCGTTGCCGAGATCGTGCACCGCCGGCCGGTGCGTGTGGCCGTGGATCAGCGTGTCGCAGCCCGATGCGCGCAGCCAGTCGCGCGCCGCGTCGTCGTCGACGTCCGCCCAGGTGGACGGGTCGGATTGATTCATCCGGCTTTTCGCCCGCAGACGGCGCGCGAGGGCACGTCGCGCGAACAGCGGCATCGCGCGCAGCGCCGCCAGCACCTCGGGCCGGCGCACGATCGCGCGCGCCTTCAGGTAACCGACGTCGCCCAGGCAGAGCTGATCGCCATGGCTCAGCAGCCAGGCGCGTCCGAAGGCATCCAGCCGCGCCGGATCGTCGAGCAGCCGCATGCCGGCATCCGCCGCCATCGCCTCGCCGAGCGCGAAGTCGCGGTTGCCATGCAGGAAGAAGAGGAATTTGCGCGACGAGACCCCGCGCAGCAGTTCGAGCGCGGACTGCTCGAAGGTGCCGGCCTGCCAGCGCGCGTCGTCGCCGATCCAGGCCTCGAAGATGTCGCCGAGCAGGAAGACCGCGTCGGCGGGCGTCGCCGCCAGGTGGGCGCGGCATCGCGCCAGCGTCGCCGGCATGTCCGGCGACAGGTGCAGGTCGGACAGCAGGTCGATCCGCCGCCATCCGTCCACCGCCCGCAGCGGTGCCAGCGGCACCGCCGCGCGGGGCAGCGGGAAGGCGGCGGACCCGGGGCTCACTCGACCGCGACGGCGCGCTCGATGATGACCGGATCGACCGGCACATCGTCATGGAAGCCCGAGCGGCTGGTCTTGACCTTCTCGATCTTGTCCACGACGTCCTGGCCGCCGACGACCTTGCCGAACACCGCATAGCCCCAGCCCGAGGGGCTTTCGCTCTTGAAGTTCAGGAAGTCGTTGTCGACCGTGTTGATGAAGAACTGGGCGCTCGCCGAATGCGGCGCGTTCGTGCGCGCCATCGCGATCGTGTACTTGTCGTTCTTCAGGCCGTTGTTGGCCTCGTTCTGGATCGGGGCGTCGGTCGGCTTCTGCTTCATGCCTTCCTCGAACCCGCCGCACTGGGCCATGAAGCCCTTGATGACGCGGTGGAAGATCGTGCCGTCGTAGTGGCCCTTGGCCACGTAGGCCAGGAAGTTCTCGACGGTCTTCGGGGCCTTGGCCTCGTCCAGTTCCAGCGTGATCAGACCCTGGTTGGTGTGCAGTTCGACTTTCTTGCTCATGGCGTCAACTCCTTATTTCTCGACGGTCGCCTTGTTGATCAGGACGGGGGTGTTGGGCAGGTTCTGGAACGCCGGGTTCTTCGGCGACGGGGCGGTCGGCACCGCGCGGATCTTGTCGACCACGTCCATGCCCTCGGACACGTAGCCGAACACGGCGTAGCCGCGGCCGTCGGACGCGTAGCCCGGGTCCAGCGCCGGGTTGTCGACGGTGTTGATGAAGAACTGCGAGGTCGCCGAGTTCGGATCGTTGGTGCGCGCCATCGCGATCGAGCCGCGGATGTTCATCAGGCCGTTGCCGGCCTCCAGCGGGATCGGCGCGCGCGTCGGGCGCTGCTTCAGGTCGGCCGTGTAGCCGCCGGTCTGGATCATGAAGTCGCCGATGACGCGATGGAAGATCACGCCGTTGTAGTGGCCGGCCTTCACGTAGGCGAGGAAGTTGGCGACCGTCTTGGGTGCCTTCTCCGCGTCCAGCTTGATCGTGATGTCGCCGGCGGTGGTGTTCAGCTTGACCGTCTGGGCCTGGGCGAACGAGGCCGCGAGGCCCAGCACGGCAGCGCCGGCGGCGAGCAGGAGTTTGGATGTCCGCATGGTCCTGGTGTCTGTGTGGAGATTGTTGGGGGGAGGGCGGGGCGAGGTGTCGGGCGGTGCCCGGGGAGCGCGCCGTCGGCGCGCCGCCCGCGATCATCGCGCCTGGCTGCCCCTGGCGTTGTTGAACGCGGTGACGCGTTGCAACTTGACCTTCAGCGCGGTGTCGTCGCCGAGCGCCTGCTTCAGCGCGCGTTCGTAGGACTGCTGGGCCAGGCGCATCATCACGTCGCCCATGTTCTCCTGGGCCTGCGCGTGGTCCGGCTGCAGGTCCAGGGCGCGGGTGAGCGCCTGGCGGGCCGCCTCGTACTCGCCGCGCGCGGCGTGGATGACGGCCAGGTTGTTGTAGGGATCGGCCAGGTCGGGGAAGTCCTCGGTCAGGCTGGTGAAGAGCGCCCGGGCGCGTTCGAGCTGCTGCTGCTCGAGCAGCATCGTGCCGAGCGCGAAGCGCAGGCGCGGATCGTCGGGCGTGGCCTTCAGGCCGGCCTCGGCGGTCTGGATCGCCTGGTCGCGTTTGCCGGCGGCCCACTGGGCCTGCGCGTCGTCGAGCGTCGCGGCCTGCGTCAGGGACGCGCCGGCCAGCGCCAGGGCGACACAGCCGTGGCGGATCAGGGCGGGAAGGGACGGAAGTCTTGGCATGGGGTCGGGCCGCTATACTGCCGGGCATTCTAGAGCGAGCTTTCGTCTCACGCTCGCCGCCCGGCCGGCTCTCCGGCCCACCCGCACCGCACCGTCGAATGCGCCGATACTCGCGACCCGTCGCCGGTGCGGCGCGAGTACCGTATGTCCTCCTTGCGCATCTACAACACGCTGGACCGCCAGCTCCAGGATTTCCAACCGATCGAGCCGGGCAAGGTCCGCATGTACGTCTGCGGCATCACGGTCTACGACCTGTGCCACATGGGCCATGCGCGCATGAACATCGCGTTCGACGTCGTCTACCGCTGGCTGAAGGCCAGCGGCTTCGACGTCACGTACGTCCGCAACATCACCGACATCGACGACAAGATCATCCGTCGCGCGCTCGAGCGCGGCATCACGATCGGCCAGCTGACCAGCGACACGATCGCCGCGATGCATCGCGACTTCGACGCGCTGGGCATCGCCAAGCCGACGCATGAACCGCGCGCCACCGAGTACGTCCCGCAGATGCTGGACATCATCGGCAAGCTCGAGACCCAGGGCCTGGCCTACCAGGCCGACGGTGGCGGCGACGTGAACTACGCGGTGCGCAAGTTCGACGGCTACGGCAAGCTCAGCGGCAAGTCGCCGGACCAGCTGCGCGCCGGCGAGCGCGTCGCGGTCGACGACGGCAAGCGCGACCCGCTGGACTTCGTGCTGTGGAAGTCGGCCAAGGCCGACGAGCCGGTCGAGGCCAAGTGGGCCAGCCCCTGGGGCGAAGGCCGCCCGGGCTGGCACATCGAGTGCTCGGCGATGAGCTGCGCGCTGCTGGGCGAACGCTTCGACATCCACGGCGGCGGCATGGACCTGCAGTTCCCGCACCACGAGAACGAGATCGCGCAGAGCGAAGGCGCCCTGGGTCATCCCTTCGTCAATTACTGGCTGCACAACGGCTTCCTGAACATCGACGGCGAGAAGATGTCCAAGAGCCTGGGCAACTTCTTCACCATCCAGGAAGTGCTGGAGAAGTTCGACGGCGAGGCTATCCGCTTCTTCATGCTGCGCACGCAGTACCGCAGCCCGTTCAACTTCAGCGACGTCAGCCTGGACGATGCGCGCACCGCGCTGCGCCGGCTGTACACGGCGCTGGACGCGGTGGCGCCGGCGGACGTGACGATCGACTGGACGCACGGTCCGGCCGCGGCCTTCAAGGCCGCCATGGACGACGACTTCAACACCCCCGGGGCGCTGGCGGTGCTGTTCGAACTGGCGAACCAGGTCAACCGCGACCGGTCCGCACAGGACGCCGGCCTGCTGAAGGCGCTGGGCGGCGTGCTGGGCGTGCTGCAACAGACGCCCAAGACCTTCCTGCAAGCCGGCGCGGGCCTGGACGAGGCCGCGATCGAGGCGCAGATCGCCGCGCGCGCCGCCGCCAAGGCGGCCCGCGATTTCGCCGAGGCCGACCGCATCCGCAAGTCGCTCGCCGAACAGGGCATCGAGCTGAAGGATTCCCCGACCGGCACGACCTGGGTCCGTGCCTCGAAGGTGGGAGAGCAGGCCTGATGGCGCGTGTGGCGACCGCCGGGGTGACCCCGGACTATTGGGACGAGGCCTGCAGACACCTGAGCAAACGCGACCGGGTGATGAAGAAGCTGATCCCGCAATTCGGCGAAGCGCGGCTGCAGAGCCGCGGCGACGCGTTCACCACGCTGGCGCGTTCGATCGTCGGACAGCAGATCTCGGTGAAGGCGGCGCAGGGCGTGTGGGACAAGTTCGCCGAGCTGACCTCGGGGCCGTCCAACCGCATCAAGCCGACCGAGGTGCTGGGCCTGGAGAAGACGGCGCTGCGCGCCGTGGGCCTGTCGGTGCGCAAGGTCGAGTACCTCAGCGACCTGGCGCAGCATTTCGAGACCGGTCAGGTCCATGTGCGCCAATGGGCGCAGATGGAAGACGAAGCCATCATCGACGAGCTGGTCGCGATCCGCGGCATCGCCCGCTGGACGGCGGAGATGTTCCTGATCTTCCACCTGATGCGGCCGAACGTGCTGCCGCTGGATGACGCGGGACTGCTGAAAGGCATCAGCCAGCACTACTTCAGCGACGAGCCGGTGTCGCGCGCGGAGGCCCGAGAGCTGGGCGAGGGCTGGGCCCCGTATCGCTCGGTGGCCACATGGTACATTTGGCGGAGCCTCGATCCGCTACCCGTGGATTACTGAGAATGAGCAAGAAACACTTCCTCGAATTCGAGCAGCCGATCGCCGAGCTCGAAACCAAGATCGACGAGCTCCGCTACGTGCAGAGCGAGTCCGCGGTGGACATCTCGGAAGAGATCGACCGCCTCGGCAAGAAGAGCCTGCAGCTCACAAAGGACATCTATTCGAATGTCCTGCCGTGGCAGGTCTATCAGGTCGCGCGCCATCCGCAGCGTCCGCAGACGCTGGACTACTGCAGCGAAGTCTTCACCGAGTTCGAAGAGCTGCACGGCGACCGCCACTTCGCGGACGACGCCGCGATCGTCGGCGGTCTCGCGCGCTTCAACGGCCAGGCCTGCATGGTCATCGGCCATCAGCGCGGTTCCGACGCGAAGGAGCGCACGCTGCGCAACTTCGGCATGCCGCGCCCCGAGGGCTACCGCAAGGCGTTGCGCCTGCTGAAGCTGGCCGAGAAGTTCGGCCTCCCGGTGTTCACCTTCATCGACACGATGGGCGCTTACCCCGGCATCGGCGCCGAGGAACGCAGCCAGTCCGAAGCCATCGGCCGCAACATCTTCGAGATGGCGCAGCTGGAAGTGCCCATCATCGCGACGGTGATCGGCGAGGGCGGCTCCGGCGGCGCGCTGGCCATCGGCGTGGCCGACCAGGTGCTGATGCTGCAGTTCTCGGCCTATTCGGTGATCTCGCCGGAAGGCTGCGCGTCCATCTTGTGGAAGACGGCGGCGCGTGCCCCTGAAGCCGCCGAGGCGCTGGGCATCACCGCGCACCGTCTGAAGGCGCTGGGCCTGATCGACAAGATCGTCAGCGAGCCCGTCGGCGGCGCGCACCGCGATCCGAAGCAGATGGCGTCCAGCCTGAAGCGCGCGCTGGGCGACGCGCTCCGCCAGGTCTCCGACCTGAAGACCAAGGAACTGCTGGATCGCCGCTATGAGCGTCTCCAGGCCTATGGTCGATTCAGCGACACCAAGAGCCGCTGATCTGCGCTCCGACGCCGGCGTCGACGCCGGTGCTGCAACCGGCTCCGACCAAGCCTCCCGCCGCGTGATTGCGGTCGCCACCAGTGGCGGCCGCGATTCGACGGCGCTTCTCCACGCCACCGCCGTTGCCGCCCGTCCGCTCGGGCTGCACGTGGTGGCGTTGCACATCCATCATGGATTGAGCGAGCACGCCGACGCGTGGCTCGCGCACCTGCAGGCGCAGGTCGAAGGGTGGGCGGCGGAAGGCCTGCCCGTGACGCTCGTCCACGAGCGGCTGGACGGCGCACCCGGACCCGGCGACAGCATCGAGGCCTGGGCCCGTGCCGGACGACACAAGGCCCTGCAACGCCTGACCCTCGCGGCCGGCGCCGACCTGCTGCTGCTGGCGCACCACCGGCGCGACCAGGCGGAGACCTTCCTGCTGCAGGCCCTGCGCGGCGCCGGCGTGGCGGGCCTGTCCGCGATGCCGCGCACGCAGTGGCGCGACGGCGTGTGCTGGTCGCGTCCCTGGCTGGATCGTCGACGCGAGTCCATCGAGGCCTACGTCGCCGAACACGGCTTGAGCTTCATTGAAGACGACAGCAACGGCGACGCGCGTTTCGCGCGCAACCGGCTTCGCCTGGAGGCGTGGCCCGCGCTGACCGCGGAAGCCCCCGGCGCGGAGGCCGCGCTCGCGCAGGCCGCCGCGTGGGCGCAGGAGGCGACGGAACTCCAGCGCGAGATCGCCGAGGAGGACCTCGCCCGCTGGTCCGATGGCGACGGCGACGGCGACGGCTTGTCGCAGGCCATGCTGGAAGCACTCAGCGCGGCGCGCGCGTCGAACGCGTTGCGCGCGTGGCTGTATCGCGCGACCGGCCGCACCGCGCCGGCGACGTTGATCCGACGCGTGATGACGGAAGGTCCCGCAGCCACCGCGGCGCGCTGGCCGCTGGGCGACACCGAGCTGCATCTCTATCGCGGCCGGTTCTTCGTGCAGGCGCCGCCGCTGGTGCGGCGTCCCGCACGTGCCGAAGCGCTGCCCGCCTCGTTGCTGGGGCTCGGGATCACCGCGGCTCTGGCGGGCCCCGATGCGACGCTCCGGATCGATCTCTCGCGGCCGGGGCGCCACCCGGTGGCCGCATGGGGCGGCGCTTTCGATGTCGAACCCGTGACCACGGGGGCGTTGCGCTTTCTGCGCTCAGCAATGTCGAGTTGCGCCCGCGCGAAGGCGGCGAGCAGTTCCAGGCGCACGCCAAGGGCCTGGCGCGCGCGCTCCGCAAATGCTGGCAGACCGCCGGAATCCCCGCTGTCCAGAGGGAAGGACCGCTGATCCACGTCGACGGACGGCTGCTGTTCGCGCCCGGTCTGGGCATCGACGCACGGTGGATCGCACCGGCGGGCGAAGCACAAATGGCGCTGCGATGGGTGTCCGATGCATGCGGATCCCGCATGGGCAGCGACGTTGCGGGCAAGGGCGCGTCTTAGAATCGCCGATCCCACCCGCAGCAGGCCTTTGACACTCCCATGGCATTGATCGTTCACAAGTACGGCGGCACCTCGATGGGGTCGACCGACCGCATCCGCAACGTGGCCAAGCGCGTCGCCAAATGGGCGCGGGCGGGTCACCAGATGGTGGTGGTCCCCTCGGCGATGAGCGGCGAGACCAACCGCCTGCTCGGCCTGGCCAAGGAGCTGTCGCCCGGCAGCTCGTCGCCGTCGCTGATGCGCGAGCTCGACATGATCGCCTCGACCGGCGAGCAGGTCTCCGTCGGCCTGCTGGCGATCGCGCTGCAGGCCGAGGGCATGGACGCCGTCAGCTACACCGGCTGGCAGGTCGGCGTGTCGACCGACAACTCCTACACCAAGGCCCGCATCGAGAGCATCGACGACGCGAAGGTCAAGGCCGACCTCGACGCCGGCCGCGTGGTCGTCATCACCGGCTTCCAGGGCGTGGACGAGGACCGCAACATCACGACGCTGGGACGCGGCGGCTCGGACACCTCGGCGGTGGCGATCGCCGCGGCGATCAAGGCCGACGAATGCCTGATCTACACCGACGTCGACGGCGTCTACACGACCGATCCGCGTGTCGTGCCCGAGGCGCGCCGCATGAGCACCATCAGCTTCGAGGAGATGCTGGAGATGGCCTCGCTGGGCTCCAAGGTGCTGCAGATCCGCTCGGTGGAATTCGCGGGCAAGTACCGCGTCCCGATGCGCGTGCTGAGCAGCTTCACGCCCTGGGACATCGACATCGACGAAGAAGCCAAGTCCGGCACCCTGATCACTTTTGAAGAGGACGAACAAATGGAACAAGCCGTCGTCTCCGGCATTGCCTTCAACCGCGACGAGGCCAAGGTGACGCTGCTCGGCGTGCCGGACAAGCCGGGCATCGCGTTCCAGATCCTGGGCCCGGTGGCCGACGCCAACATCGACGTCGACGTGATCATCCAGAACGTGTCGCAGGACGGGAAGACCGACTTCTCCTTCACGGTGCATCGCAACGACTACCAGCGCGCGATGGAGCTGCTGGAGAACGTCGTCGGGCCGGCCGTCCAGGCCGCCAAGGTGACCGGCGACCAGCGCATCTGCAAGGTGTCCATCGTGGGCATCGGCATGCGCTCGCACGTGGGCGTGGCGTCGAAGATGTTCCGTTCGCTGTCGGAAGAGGGCATCAACATCCAGATGATCACGACCAGCGAGATCAAGACTTCCGTCGTCATCGACGAGAAGTACATGGAGCTGGCCGTGCGCGCGCTGCATCGCGCGTTCGACCTGGACCAGGACATCGAGGCCTGAGCCTCGGTGAGGAATCCGGGGCGCGCCTGTCGCGCGGCGAGATGATGATTCGGCCGGAGTTTTGGTCGAGGGGTCAAAAAGCCATGCTATAGTCGCTGCTTCTCCGGTTGGAGACGTGACCGAGTGGCCGAAGGTGCTCCCCTGCTAAGGGAGTATGTGGGCAAAACCTGCATCGAGGGTTCGAATCCCTCCGTCTCCGCCAACCAGATGTGAAACCCCCGCAGCGCAAGTTGCGGGGTTTTTGCATTCCGGGTTCCGAATGCATTCCAGACTGCTGCGGTGGGTCAGGAAAACTTTCAGCGGTCGTCGGGCGATGTGTCCTAAAGTCATCGCATGTACACGCCCAAGCACTTCGATCTGCCGGACCTGTCGCATGCCCGGCTGATGATCCAGGAACATCCGCTGGCCACGCTGATGCTGATCGATCCGACGCACGGCCTGTCGGCGACGTCGGTGCCGATGATCTGGGGTGCGCCGACCGATCCCGCCGATGGCGAGGGCTGGTGGCTCGAAGGCCACCTGGCGCGCGCGAACCCGCATGTGGCCGCGCTGAAGTCGGACGCGCTGGGCGAGGTGCTCGTGCAGTTCAACGGCCCGGGCGCCTACATCTCGCCGAGCCACTACGACACGCCGCTGTCGGTGCCGACGTGGAACTACCTGACCCTCCAGGTCCATGGCCGCGTGCAGATCATCGACGAGGAGCAGGACAAGGATGCGCTGCTCAAGCGTCTGATCGCCACGCAGGAACCCGATTACGCCGCGCAATGGCGCGGGCTGCCGGAAGACTTCCAGCGCAAGATGCTGGGCGCGATCGTCGGCTTCCGCGTGCCGGTGGCGCGCTGGACGATGAAGGCCAAGATCAGCCAGAACCGCAGCGCCGTCGAGCGCGAGCGCATCCTCGCGCATCAGGAGCATCACGGCTCGCTGGAAGAGCAGATCCTCGCGAGATGGGTGAGGGAGCTGGCGCCCCGCTGAACGAGGGATCGTTCACGGGGTCAGGTCTTGCCTGATCGCGCCCGATCTGCCATCTGGGACTTCCCCGGGCACGCCTAGCAAGTTTGGGGCAGTGATCTTCAATCGACGTTGCCGTAGCCTTGCACCTCGCAATCAGCAAGGGCTAGGCACAGCATGGCAGGCAAGGTTCGGGATCGTTCACCCAAGCGACTATGGAAGACGCTTCCGCTGCGTTGCGCCTGGGTGATCTTCGCCAATGCGTTCGTGACCTGGGTGCTCTTTGAGGGCAGAACTCCAAGAGTCTTCGTCGCAACGAGCTGCAGCGTGTGCGCTGTGTTCGTCCTGGAAGCCTTGATCGTGACTTGGCGGCAGCGACGATCGGACGGTCGAAAGGACGCTGGCGAAAACCATGAGATTCGAACCTGATCTGGCGAGACGCGTCGACCAGGAGCACGAAGGCCCGCTGCGAGCGGGCCTTCTCCTTGTCGAGCGATGCGGCTTTGAAGCCGCCGCCGATCACATGCTCACGTAGTTCGGCCCGCCGCCGCCTTCCGGCGTCACCCAGACGATGTTCTGCGTCGGGTCCTTGATGTCGCAGGTCTTGCAGTGCACGCAGTTCTGCGCGTTGATCTGCAGGCGCTCGACGTTGTCGTCGGCCTTCACGAACTCGTAGACGCCGGCCGGGCAGTAGCGGGCCTCGGGGCCGGCGTACTTCGCCAGGTTGACCTGCACCGGGACGCCGTTGTCCTTCAGCGTCAAGTGGGCCGGCTGGTTCTCCTCATGGTTCGTGTTGGACACGAACACCGACGAGAGCCGGTCGAAGGTCAGCTTGCCGTCGGGCTTCGGGTAACTGATCTTGGGCATCTCCGACGCGGGGCGCAGGTAGACGTGATCGGGCTTGTCGCGATGCAGCGTCCACGGCGGGCTCTTGATGCCGAGCTTGGGCAGCAGCCATTGCTCGATGCCCGTCATCAGCGTGCCGACCGTGTTGCCCTTCTTGAACCAGGTCTTGAAGTTGCGCGACTGGTCCAGTTCCTCGCGCAGCCAGCTCTTCTCGAAGGCGGCGGGATAGGCGCTCAGCTCGTCGAAGGAACGGCCCGCGGCCAGCGCCTCGGCGATGGCGTCGGCGCACATCATCCCGGACTTGATCGCGGCATGGCTGCCCTTGATGCGCGCGGCGTTCAGGTAGCCGGCGTCGTCGCCGACCAGCGCGCCGCCCGGGAACACCTGCTTGGGCAGGCTCAGCAGGCCGCCGGCGGTGATCGCGCGGGCGCCGTAGCCCAGGCGCTTGCCGCCCTCGATGTGCTTGCGGATGGCGGGGTGCGTCTTCCAGCGCTGCATTTCCTCGAACGGCGACAGCCACGGGTTCTTGTAGTCGAGGCCGACCACGAAGCCCAGCGTCACCTTGTTGCCTTCGAGGTGGTACAGGAAGCCGCCGCCGTAGGTCTCGCTGTCCATCGGCCAGCCGGCGGTGTGCACCACCAGGCCGGGCTGCGCCTTGTCGGCCGGCACTTCCCACAGCTCCTTGATGCCGATGCCGTAGGTCTGCGGGTCCTTGCCCGCGTCCAGCTGGTACTTCGCGATCAGCTGCTTGCCCAGATGGCCGCGCGCGCCTTCCGCGAAGATCGTGTACTTGCCGTGCAACTCCATGCCGAGCTGGAAGCCCTCGTGCGGCTCGCCGTCCTTGCCGACGCCGACGTTGCCCGTCGCCACGCCCTTGACGCGGCCCTGCTCGTCGTAGACGACCTCGGCGGCGGCGAAGCCGGCGAAGATCTCCACGCCCAGCGCCTCGGCCTGCTGCGCCAGCCACTTCGTGACGTTGCCCAGCGAGATGACGTAGTTGCCGTGGTTGTGGAAGCAGCCCGGGATCAGGAACTGCGGCGTGGCCTTCGCGCCCGTCTCGGACAGGAACAGCACCTCGTCGCCGGTGACCGGCTGGCCCAGCGGCGCGCCGAGTTCCTTCCAGTTCGGGAACAGCTCGGTGAGCGCGCGCGGATCCATGACCGCGCCGGACAGGATGTGCGCGCCGGCCTCCGAGCCCTTCTCGAGCACCACCACCGAGATCTCCTGACCCTTCTCCGCGGCGATCTGCTTGAGCCGGATCGCGGTCGCAAGACCGGCGGGGCCGCCGCCGACGACCACGACGTCGTAGTCCATGCTGTCGCGCGGACCGTACTGGGCGATGAGTTCTTCGGAGGTCATGGTCATCCTTGCTCGTTCTAGTCGGAGTCCTGGCCTTGACCGTGCGGATCGGCGGGGGCCGGCTCGCTGTCTGGCTGGGGCGGTTTGCGGCGCATTCTAGCCGCGTGAAGAGAAAAAGAACGGTCGTGCTATTTGTGAAATAGAGAGGCCGGTCGACTGCGCGATGCCGTCCGACCGATCGCCGCGCGATGTCCGCTCGGCGTGACCCGAACGGGAGTGCCTCGTCCCGGGCACGCGCCGTACCATGGGCCGCGATTCAATCCATTGACGGAGCCTCCATGAGCATTCACGTTCAACGCGACAAGACCGGGCCGATGCGCCAGACGGTGAGCATCCGCAACCATGTGCTGACCGCCGACCAGTCGGTCGAGGGCGGCGGCGAGGACGCCGGTCCCGACGCGCACGAGCTCTACGACGCCGCGCTGGCGTCGTGCAAGGCGCTGACGGTGCTCTGGTACGCGCGGCGCAAGGGCATGGCGCTGGAGGACGTGCTGGTGGACGTCGAGCGCGACGGCTCGCAGGAGCGGCAGGGGCTGTACAAGCTGAAGGCGTCCTTGACCTTCGTCGGCAACCTGAGCGACGAGGAGCGCCAGCAACTGCTGGCCGTGGCCGACAAGTGCCCGGTGCACAAGCTGATGACGCAGGTGAAGACGGAGATCGAGACGGTGATGGCCGGCTGATCACCGGATGACGCCGACTGAGGCCGGCGTCATCGTGGGGCGGGTCTTGCGTGCTATCGTGACCGGCACCTGTCCGGTCACACGAGAAGTTTTGCGAGAGACCTTGCCATGAGCTACAGCATCGATCTGGAGGGCCGCGTGGCCCTCGTCACGGGCGCGTCCAGCGGATTGGGCGCGCAGTTCGCCAGGACCCTGGCGAAGTCGGGCGCCTGCGTGGTGCTGGCGGCCAGACGCGTGGACCGCCTGAAGGACCTGCGCGCGGAGATCGAGGCCGGCGGCGGCGACGCGCACGTGGTGCAGATGGACGTCACCGACCTGGAGAGCATCGCCGCGGCGGTGGCGCGGGCGGAGACGGAAGTCGGCACGCTGGACATCCTGATCAACAACTCCGGCGTCAGCACGACGCAGCGGCTGGTCGACGTGTCGCCGGAGGACTTCGACTACGTGATGGACACGAACGTGCGCGGCGCGTTCTTCGTCGCGCAGGAAGTCGGCAAGCGCATGCTGGCGCGGGCCCGCGGCGCGGCGCCGGGCACGTACACGGGCGGCCGCATCGTCAACATCGCGTCGATGGCGGGGCTGCGGGTGCTGTCGCAGATCGGCGTCTATGCGATGAGCAAGGCGGCGGTCGTGCACATGACCAAGGCGATGGCGCTGGAGTGGGGCAAGTTCGACATCAACGTCAACGCCATCTGCCCGGGCTACATCGACACGGAGATCAACCACCACCACTGGCAGACCGACCAGGGCCGCAAGCTGGTGGAGCTGCTGCCGCGCAAGCGCGTGGGCACGCCGCAGGACCTGGACACGACCTTGCTGATGCTGTGCGCGAAGGAAAGCCGCTTCATCAACGGCGCGATCATCCAGGCGGACGACGGATTCGGAGTTTGAGGAAAGAAGCGAGCCGATGGCTGTGAGAGAACTGAGCGCGCTGGAAGCGCGCGTGCTGGCGGTGCTGGTGGAGAAGGAGTCCACGGTGCCGGACAGCTACCCGATGTCGCTGAACAGCCTGACGCTGGGCGTGAACCAGAAGACCGCGCGCGATCCGGTGATGAACGCGAGCGAGTCCGACGTGGCCGCGGTGCTGGACGAGTTGAAGGCGATGAGCCTGGTCAACAGCGTGAGCGGCAGCCGCGTGGCGCGGTTCGAGCACAACATGAAGCGGGTGCTGGGCGTGCCGGGGCAGGCGGAAGCGCTGCTGACGGTGCTGATCCTGCGCGGCCCGCAGACCTCGGCGGAGTTGCGGCTGAACTGCGAGCGTATCCACCGTTTCGCGGATGTGTCGTCGGTGGAGGGATTCCTCGACGAACTCGCGGCGCGTGAGCCTGCGCTGGCGGTGAAGCTGGCGAAGGCGCCCGGCGCGCGCGAGGCGCGATGGGCGCATCTGCTGAGCGGCGAGCCGGCGGTGCCGGTGTACGTGGCGTCGGCGGCTTCGTCGTCGAGCGCCAGCTCGTCATCGAACAGCGCGCGCGACGAAGAGATCGCGGCGCTGCGCGCCGAGCTCGATCAGTTGAAGGCGATCGTCGCCCGCATCCAGTCCGAGCTCGGAATTTCCGACTGACTGCCGATTGGGCTGGCCCTCAGTTCCTCCCCGCCATCACCCCACCGTCCACATCCCACACCGCGCCGGTGACCCAGCTGGCCTTGTCGGACAGCAGGAACGCGACGGTCTCGGCCACATCCTGCGGTGTTCCGATGCGTCCGATCGGGTGGAAGCCGTTGAAGCCCTGCAGCGCGCCGTGGACCTCGTCCTTCGGGATGAAGCCTTCATAGATCGGCGTCTGCACGACGGCCGGAGACACCGCATTGACCCGGATGCCCTTGGGCGCGAGTTCCATCGCCAGATGCTGCGTGAGCGCATGCAGGCCCGCCTTGGCCATCGAGTACGCCGACGACGGCGTCGCCGCGATGGCCTGCTTCGCCCACATCGAGCCGATGTTGACGATCGCACCTGAACGGCCGGCGGCGATCATGTTGGCGGCGACCTTCTGCGTGATGAAGAAGAAAGCCTTGTTCAGCGCCATGTACTGCTCGTAGTCGGCGTCACCGTGCTCGAGGAAGGGCTTGGGGAAGAACACGCCCGCGGCGTTGACGAGCAGGTCGATGTCGCGATGCCGGGCGTCGAGCGCCGCGATCAGCGCGGCGCGGCCGTCGTCGCTGCTCAGGTCGGCGGTCAGCGCGGTGACCGGGCCCACGGCGGCGAGGTCCTGGCGCGCGGCCTCCGTCTTGTCGGGCCGATGGCCCACGATCACGGCGCTGCCGCCGCCGACGAGCACGAGGCGCGCCGTCTCCAGTCCCATGCCGCTCGTGCCGCCGACGACCAGCAGCGTCCTGCCCTTGAATGCTTGGCTCATGAAGTCTCTCCGCCCGCGTCGCGGGCTCATGTGAGGAATGCAGACGGAGAGAAAACCTTTCCTGTCTGCGCCGGAGACGGATTCTTCAGAGACAGGGCATGAGCGACAAATCAGTTAATGTGTCCTGGTGAGATAGAAAAACTATGCCGACGCGGCGAACGGCTGGAGCGCTAGTGTCCCCGCCACGTCGGCTTCCTGCGTTCCGTGAACGCCGCGACGCCTTCGCGGAAGTCGGCGCTGCCATAGCACTGCCGGATCAGGTCGTCGACATCGGGCAGGTTGCTCGACGTGAGGCGTCGCAGGATCTCCTTGCTGACGGCCTGCGTCACCGGTGCGAGCGGGCTCAAGCGCTCGCAGAGCGCGTCCCTCGCGGCGTCCAGATCCGCGGCGGCGCAGACCGCATGCAGATAGCCGCACGCGAGCGCCTCATCCGCGAGCATCGACTCGGCCAGCAGCAGCATGCGCCGCACGCGCTGGGTTCCCCACGCGGCCTGCAGTCGCGCGATGTTGGCTGCCGACAAGGTGTTGCCCAGCGTGCGCGCGATGGGCACGGCGAACTTCGCATCCGTCGTCGCGATGCGGAAGTCGCAGGCCGTGGCGATCGCCAGCCCGCCGCCGACCGCCCAGCCTTCGATCACCGCGATCGTGGGCATCGGCAGTTGCTCGATGAGCTGGATGCCGTGGTCGATGCGCCGCTCGTAGGCGACGCCGTCGTCGCCGCCGAGCTCGCCGTCCCGGAAGGCGAGGAACTGCGCGATGTCCGTGCCCGCGACGAACGCCTGGCCACCCGCGCCGCGGAACACCACGACGCGGATCTCGCGATCGCGCGCGAGCGCCTCGCAGTGCGCGGCGAGTTGCCCGTACATCTCCCAGGTCATCGCGTTGCGGGCTTCGGGCCGATCGAAGGTGATCGTCGCGATCGCGCCCTCGCGGCTCAGACGGGTGGTGCCTTGACTGGCGCTTTCGCCAGGCGATTGTTTCGAACCCTCGCTCATGCGTTCGCCTTTGCGCGCTTCTCGCCGAACGCGCCGGCCTCTGCCAGCGCGCGCAGCTCCGTCGCGCCGATGCCGTACTCCGCCATCACCTCGTCGATGTGCTGCCCCAGCAGCGGCGGCGGATGCCGCACCTCCTGCGGCGTGCCCAGCAGCTTCACCGCGAAGCCGATGTTGGGCACGCTGCCTTCGATCGGGTGCTCGATCTCGATGCGCATCTTGCGATGCTGGCCATGCTCGCTGTTGAAGGCCTGCGGATAGGTCAGGATCGGCCCCGCCGGAATGCCGGCGGCCAGCATCCGGTCGATCCAATGCTCGGTGGTGTCCGCTGCGAAGCTGCGTTCCAGCGACTCGATCAACTCCTCGCGATTCGCGAGCCGCAACGCCACGGAGCCGAAACGTTCCTCCGCCAGCAGGTCGGACCGCTCCAGCAGGGTGCAGAGCTTCGTCCACAGCTTCTGATTCGTCGCACCCATGACGAAGTACCCGTCCGACGCCTTCACCGCCTGGTACGGCGCGCTCATGCGGTTGGACGTGCCCAGCGGTGTCGGCTCGCGGCCGGTGCCCCAGTACTCGCAGGTGTCCCAGATGGAGAACGCCAGCGCCGAGTCGAACAGCGACGCGTCCACGTACTGCCCGCGGCCGGTGGCCTTCGCGCCGATGTAGGCGGACAGCGCGCCGTAGACGGCGAACAGCGCGCAGCCGATGTCCGCCACCGGCACGCCCGCCTTGACCGGCGGCCCGTCGGCATAGCCGGTCACGCTCATCACGCCGGACATCGCCTGCGCCATCAGGTCGAAGCCGGGCCGTTCCGACCACGGCCCGGATTGCCCGAAGCCGGAGATGCTCACGTACACCAGCGCGGGATTGATCGCGCTGAGCGTCTCGTAGTCCATGCCCAGCCGCTTCATCGCGCCGGGGCGGTAGTTCTCCAGCAGGATGTCGGCGTCCTTGACCATGCGGCGCAGCACCTCCTTGCCGGCCTCGGACTTCAGGTCCAGCGTCACGCTGCGCTTGTTGCGGTTCATGTTCAGGAAGCCCATGCTGTCGGGTCCCTTCATCTTGAATCCCATCGCGCCGCGGGTCTGGTCGCCTTCGGGCGGCTCGATCTTCACGACGTCGGCGCCGAGGTCGGCCAGCAGCATGCAAGCGTAGGGGCCGGCCATGACCTGGGTGATGTCGAGGACGCGTACGCCCTTGAGCGGCAGCGGACGGGTGGATCCAGTCGATCCAGTCGATGCGGTCGATTCAGCGAATGCGGTCATCGGTACTCCCTTCAGGCTTCGACGCGGACGTTCGCGTCTTTCACGACCTTCGCCCACTTGGTGCATTCGGCCTGGATGTAGGCGCCGAACTTCTCGCTCGAGCCGCCGGCGTCTTCCGCGCCGAATTCATCGAGCTTCGCGGCGATCTCGGGCAGGGCGAGCACCTTGTTCACGTCCTGGTTCATGCGCTGGACCATCTCGGCGGGCATTCCCTTCGGTCCGACGAGTCCGTACCACGACGCGGCGTCCAGGCCGGGGCAGCCGGACTCCGCCAGCGTCGGCACATTGGGATAGCTCTTCGCGCGCTTGACGCGGGTCTGCGCGATCGCGGTGACCTTGCCCTGCTTGATGAAGGGCGTGGCCGCGGTCATGGTGTCGAAGGCGAAGTCGATCTGGCCGCCCATCAGGTCGACCAGCAGCGCGGACGAGCCCTTGTAGGGCACATGCGTGGCCTTGACCTTGGTGGCGAGCATGAACATCTCCAGCGCCAGATGTTGCGCCGAGCCGATGCCCGACGACCCGAACGACACCTGTCCGGGCTTGCTGCGGCAGAGCTCGATGATCTCCGGCACGGTGCGCACCTTCTGCGTGTCCACGCAGGTGAGCACGTTGGGCGTGACGCCGACCATGACGATGGGGGAGAAATCGCGGCGCGGGTCGTACTTGACGTTGGGCATCAGCGCCGGCGCGATCGCATTGCTGTTGACGTGGGCCATCAGCAAGGTGGTGCCGTCGGCGGGCTGCTTGGCGACGTAGTCGGCGGCGATGACGCCGGTGGCGCCGGGCTTGTTCTCGACGAGCACCTGCGTGCCCCACATGACGCTGAGCTTCTGCGCGAGCACGCGCGCCAGCACGTCGGTGCCGCCGCCGGCGGCGAAGCCGACGATGATCCGCACGGGCGAGGTGGGCTGCGTGGCCGCGCGCAGCAGGCTGGGCGCGAGTGTCAGCCCGGGCAGGGCGAGGGCGCCTAGGCCGGCACTGGTGAAGGTTCTGCGGCGCATCGTTGTCTCCGTCGTTGTCGTTGGTCTGTGGGGGCGACTATTGAGCAACGAGGGGGCCGTCGGCCATCGCTAATTCGGCGGAGCAGGTTTCGCGAAATTCGTACGCGCGAAGACCTCGGCGACGCTGACGGCCGCCGGCGACAGGCTGGCCGCGGGCCGGCTGCACAGGACGAACTGGCGCTGTGCCCAGGGCTCGGGGATCTCCACGCGCAGGAAGCGCGCGCCGCCCGCGACCGTCTTCGCGACGGCCTTGGGCATCACGCCGACACCGAGCCCCTGCGCGATCAGCGCCGCGATGCTGTCGAAGCCGCCGACCCGCATCCGCATGCGCAGCAGGCGGCCGGACTCGTTGGCCAGCTTCTCCAGCAGGGCCGAGATGGCGGAGCCCTCGCCGAGTCCGATGACGTCGCAGGCGAGGATGTTGTCGAGCGTCGCGGGCGCGTGCGAGAACAGCGCATGACCGCGCGGCGCGACCAGCACGAGTTCGTCGCCGCGATACGGCATCGTCGGCAGGTCGACGGCACCGAGCGAGGCTTCGAAGATGCCGATGTCCGCGGTGCCACGCGTGAGCGCCTGCTGGACGTTGAGGCTGTTCATCTCCTGCAGGTCGATGCTCACGCCGGGGCAGGCAGCGGCGCAGCGCTCGATGTCGGCGGGGACGAACTGCAGCACGGCCGACTTCGGCGCCGCGAGCCGCACCACGCCCTGCGCGCCGCCGACGAAGGACGCGGCGTCGTCCTGCATGCGCAGCACGGTGTGGGTGATGTTGCGCGCGTGGGCCAGCATGGCGCGGCCCGCGTCGGTCAGCGCCATGCCGTGCGGGCGTCGCAGGAAGAGCGGGAGCCCGAATTGCGCTTCGAGTTCGGCGATGCGCCGCGAGGCCGCGGCCGGTGCGATGTGCAGGCGCTCCGCCGCGCGCGTGACGCTGCCGAGCTCGGCGGTGGCGATGAACAGGTGCACCGTCGTGAGGTCGAAGTGCGGGCGGGCGGGGAGCTTCAGCGTCATGAGGCGAGTTTCTTCCCCAATCGGTACATGAATTCCTGGAAGTCGTTCAGCGATTTCACCCGGATGTGCTCGTTGAGCCCGTGCACGCCGCTCGGCTCGACGCCGGAGAAGGTGCCGACGCCGTAGGTCCAGATGCCCGCATTGTTGAGGAAGCGGCCGTCGGTGGTGGCGACCAGCATCGTCGGGATCACCGGCACGCCGGGCCAGAACTCGGCCGCGGTGCTTTCGACCGCCTGGATCACCAGCGGTGACATCGGCGGCTGGGGCGAGGCCAGCGCCTCGTTGGTCGCGCGGACGGTGATGCGTTCGTCGGCCATCACCTTCACGAGCGTCTTCTGAACCTCGTCGGCCGGCTGGCCCGGCAGGATGCGGCAGTTCACCGTCGCGCGGGCGCGCTGCGGCAGCGCGTTGGTCGCGTGGCCCGCCTCGACCATCGTGGCCACGCAGGTCGTGCGCACGCTCGAGTTGTAGACCGGCGACTTCGCCCACAGACGTTCGAGCGCGGCGGTGTCCGTCGGCTTCGCGAGCAGGGCGCGCAGGTCCGCCGCGATGTCCTTGTTGCCGTCGAGCCTGGCGACGCTGTCGAAGTAGGCGCGCGTCGTGTCGTTGAACTGGATCGGGAAGTCGAACTTCGAGAGCCGCGCGAGGCCTTCGGCGAGCCGGTAGATGGCGTTGTCCCGGACGGGCACGGCGCTGTGGCCGCCGGGGTTGGTCACCTCGAGCTCGTAGCCGACGAAGACCTTCTCGCCGATCTGCAGGCTGTAAGAGACCGGCCGTTCGTCCTTGTCGAGCGTCCCGCCGCCGCCCTCGTTGAGCGCGAGCTCGGCGTCGATCAGCGGGCGGTGGTGCTTGAGCAGGTAGTCCAGGCCGTCCCACTGGGACGGGATGATCTCCTCGTCGCAGGTGAGCGCCATGATGATGTCGCGCTTCGGGACGAGCTTCTCTTCCTTGTAGCGGATCAGGTTGCTCACATGCGTGGCGACCTGCGACTTGTCGTCGGAGGTGCCGCGGCCGTAGTAGACGCCGTTCTCCTCGATGAGCTTGAACGGGTCGCGGGTCCAGTCCTCGCGCTTGGCCTCGACGACGTCGAGGTGCGCGACCAGCAGCAGCGGTCGCTTCTCGCCGCTGCCCTTCAGGCGCACGACGAGGTTGCCCTTCGTCGGCGCGTCGGGCGGGACGATGACCTGCATGTCGCCGGCCGCGTAGCCGGCCTGCCTGAGGCGCTTCGCCATCGCCTCGGCCGCGACGGTGCAACTGCCGGAGGAGTTCGTCGTGTTGGTCTCGACGAGCTCCTTGAAGATCTCGTGGAAGCGGCGCAACTCGCGCGGCGGCGTGGCGTCGGCGGCGTGCGTCGACGCGTGAGGACTCAGGATCGAAAGCGCGACGGCAAGCGTCGACCAGGCACGGGTCATGGCGGCCTCCCTTTGGAACAGGCGCCTGCGCTGGCCGAGCGCGGCGCGGAAGGATGCTCCTACGAATGCGAGGGCGGGGCGCTAGCGGCAAACCCTGAGCCTTGGACGTGGGACGCATCGAGCCGCGCGCCCGCCGGTCGCATGACGGTGTCGCAGGACTGTGTCGTGGGGTTACCCATTCTCACGAGGCTCGCGCCGAAGAGCTTCGACACTGCTCGCGTCTCCCCACTTTCCTTCGCGAGCCGCCATGCATCCGATTCCACGCCGATTCGTCCAACGTGCCAGTCTCGTTGCCCTGGCCTGCGGCGCGATCGCGCCCGCCCACGCGGCACTCAGCCTGACGATCGCCCAGGACGTCTGGTCGGGGGCTTCTGCTCGCGGGCCACCATCCGCAATCCGGGCAGCGCGGCCAGCGGCGCGTGGACCTTGCGCTTCGAGCTGCCCCAGGGACAACTGAACGGCACCTGGAACGGCCAGTTCAAGAACGAATCGGCCACCACGGTGGCCGTCACCGGCACCAGCTGGAACTCGCCGACGGCCCCGGGACAGAGCTTCGAAGTCGGCTTCTGCGGCACCGGCACGGCGCCCAGCCCGACCTCCTTCCGCATCGCCGAGGCTGGTGCGCCCGCACCTTCACCCGCGCCCGCACCGTCGCCAGCGCCCGCACCGTCGCCAGCCCCTGCGCCGTCGCCAGCCCCTGCACCGTCGCCAGCACCTGCACCTGCACCTGCACCGTCGCCGGCTGGCGATCTCTCCGTTCCTGCGACGGGGCAATTCAAGCTGCCGTTCAGCGTCGCGACGGATGGCCGCATCCTGGACAGCCAAGGGACGGCGGTCTCGATCCGCGGCGTCAACTGGTTCGGCTTCGAGACGCCGGACCTGGTGGCGCACGGCCTCTGGCAGCGCAACTACAAGGACATGATTGCCCAGATGAAGGATCTGGGATTCAACGCCGTGCGGCTGCCCTTCTGCCCGGCGACGCTGCGTTCCACGGGCCGTCCGAGCGGCGCGCTGAACACCAGCGTGAATCCCGACCTGGCCAACAAGACGCCGCTGCAGGTGCTGGACCGCATCGTGGCCGAGTTCGCGACACGCGGCTTCTACGTCCTGCTCGACCACCACCGGCCGGATTGCAACGCGATTTCCACGACGCCACAGATCCCCGGCTACACGCTGGACCAGTGGGTGGCCGATCTGCAGTTCGTGGCCGACCGCTACCGCAACGTGCCCAACGTCTTCGCGATCGACCTGAAGAACGAGCCGCACAGCACCGGCGGCACGGGCGCCTTCTGGGGCACGGGCAACATCAGCAACGACTGGAAGCTCGCCGCCGAACGTGCCGGCAGCGCGGTGCTGGGCAGCAACAGCAAGCTGCTGGTGTTCGTCGAAGGCGTGTCCGACAACCAGGGCCGTTGCGAGAATCCCGACCCGCACTGGTGGGGCGGCAACATCGAGCCGGTGGCCTGCTATCCGATCGACGAGACCAAGATCCCGCGCAACCGTCTGGTGCTGTCGCCGCACATCTACGGCCCGTCGGTGAGTGCGCAGCCCTACTTCAACGACGGCACGGGCTTCCCGAACAACATGCCGGCCATCTGGCAGAACCAGCTCGGCCGCTTCATGGGGAAGAACGCTGTGGTGCTCGGCGAGTTCGGCGGCCGCTTCACGGACAAGGACCGTCAGTGGCAGGTCAAGTTCGTGGACTGGCTGAAGTGCAAGGGCGTGCGCAACTTCTTCTACTGGTCCTGGAATCCCAACTCGGGCGACACCGGCGGCATCCTGCTGGATGACTGGCAGAGCGTGTCGCAGGACAAGTACAACAACCTCAAGCGCCTGTGGGACGGCTCGGCGGTCGACGCCAACGTCTGCAAGTAGTCGAGGCAGGCGCAAGGGTCAAGGCTTGACGCCACAATGGTCCGAGGCTGTCGGTGTGACGGCCCGGAGATCCCATGCGCGTCGTCCCCTTCAAGATCCATGTGCCCGAAGAGCGGCTGACCGACCTGCGTGAGCGCTTGTCGCGCGTCCGTTGGCCCGCGTCGCTGGACGAGGCCGGTTGGGCGGACGGCACCTCGCTGGCGTTCATGCAACGCCTCGTGGTGCATTGGCGGGACCGCTTCGACTGGCGGCAGCATGAGGCGAGGCTGAACGCCTTCAGCCATTTCATGGCGACCGTCGACGGCGCGGACGTGCACTTCATCCATCAGAAGAGCGCGTCGCCGCACGCGTTCCCGCTGGTGCTCACGCACGGCTGGCCGGGCTCGGTCGTCGAGATGACGCACATCATCGATCTGCTCACCGATCCGGCCGCGCACGGCGGCGATCCCGACGATGCGTTCGACGTGGTCGTGCCGTCGCTGCCGGGCTATGGCTTCTCTCCCGCGCCGAAGACGACGGGCGTGGGCGCGCGCGAGATCGCGGGCCTGTGGCACGGCCTGATGCAAGGCCTGGGCTACGACCGTTTCGGCGCGCAGGGCGGCGACATCGGGGCAGGCGTCTCGACGTGGCTCGCGCGGCGCTTTCCGCAGTACGTCGTCGGCATCCACTTGAACTACATCCCGGGCGGCTTCAAGCCGCATGTCGACGAGCAGCACGCGCCCGTCACCGACGAGGAACGTGCCTTCCAGACCCTGGCCGCCGGCTGGTATGCGGAGGAGGGCGCCTACGCCGCGCTGCAAGGCACCAAGCCGCAGACGCTGGCCTATTCGCTGGCGGACTCGCCGGTGGGGCTGGCGGCGTGGATCGCAGAGAAGTTCCGCTCTTGGAGCGATTGCGGTGGTGACATCGAGCGCGTGGTCTCGATGGACGAGCTGCTCACCGACATCTCGCTGTACTGGTTCAACGACAGCATCACGGCCTCGCTGCGGCTCTACAAGGAGAACCGCGCGCGACCGCATGTCTTCGAGCCCGGCGAGCGCGTGACGCCGCCGATGGGCATGGCGCTGTTCCCCAAGGAGCTGCCGACGCCGCCGCGCTCATGGGTGGCGCGCGCCTACGACGTGCAGCGATGGGAAGTGATGCCGCGCGGTGGGCACTTCGCGGCGCTGGAGCAACCCGAGTTGCTCGCGACTGAGATCCGCGAGTTCTTCCGTCCGCTGCGCGCGCAACTGAAGCGGGGATGATCGGCATGCGATTCGAATTGCCCGAGGACAAGAAGCTCGTCCACGAAACCCGCATCCAGATCCGCTGGGGGGACATGGACGCGATGGGCCACGTCAACAACACGGTCTACTTCAGATATCTCGAGATCGTTCGCGTGGAGTGGCTGGACAGCCTCGGCCATCCACCCAGTCCCGATGGACAGGGCCCGGTGATCGTCAACGCGTTCTGCAACTTCCACAAGCAGCTCGCGTATCCGGGCGAGATCCTGGCGAGGCACTACGTGTCGAATCCGGGACGATCGAGCTTCGACACGTGGATCACGCTGGAGCGGCTCGACGAGCCGGGTGTCATCTACGCGTCGGGTGGTGCCACGACGGTGTGGCAGGACGCGACGATCAAGAAGTCGGTGCCGTTGCCGGAGTGGCTGCGGCAGCATCTGGATTGAACGATGGGCACCAGATCAACGATCTTCAGATTTCGCAGCGATCTCTTTGAGATCGACCCTCAGGAAGATGAGGAGACCAACCCGTTCTGCTACGGGCGCTCGCTGGCGAAGTGGATCCGCGCGAGGTTTGTTGAGCTCGGGTATCGAGTCGAGCCAATCATTGCGGAAGACTGGGGCTGGTGCGTGATGCTCAGTCGTGACCCGTTCATGCTTTGGATCGGATGCGGCAATGATCGCTCGGTGTTCTACGACGACGCGAGGCACGAGGGCACGAATTCCGTCGCGCCAGACGGGCGCGATGTCGATTGGACTTGCTACGTGGGGACCGATGTCCCTGCCTGGACGTCATTTTTTTGGCGGAGGTTGCTGAGTCGAGAGAGTCTCGACCAGCAGGTAGTCCTTGTGTCCAATCAACTGCGGACCGTCCTGACGGCGGAGACGCGCATAGCGCTGATCGACGACCGGTCGTAGCGCTGCGTCGTTGTCGCAGGGTCACGATGGCGCGAAGTTCAGACGTGCCCACCGCCGATCGCTTCAGGCCGCGGCTGCGTTGAGGGGGCGATGAGTATCAGATGGACTTCGACCACCCTTCGGAAGACTTCGTCACTCTCTAGCGTCGGCTTGCAAAGACCGGCTTTTCATGCCCTCACTCGGCGTCGATCAGCCGTAGCAGCAGCGGAACGGCCCGGCTCAATTCCTCCCGTTCAAGAGGGGACAGCTTCTCGTCGATCGCTTGCGCCAGCCAGTTGGCGCGGACCTGACGATCCTTCTCGACGGTGCGGCGACCCGCGGCCGTCAGACTCATCAACCAGCCTCTGCCATCCGCAGGATCCGGTTGGCGCTTCAGCAGTCCTACCGTCTCGAGGCGCATGACGACCAGCCGCATCGACTGATGGGTCACGCCGCGGCTCTCGGCCAGGCCTGCGATGCTCATCGGGCCGGCATGGGCGAGTTCGGCCAAGGCATCGGCTTGTGCGTCGCGCGGCGTGCCGCTCTGGCTCCTGACGGCGCGGACGAAACGTCCGACGGCGCCCCGCAGGGATTCCGCCAGCGCCTCTGAGGGGGCAGCGACCGGTGCCGTCCGGGTCTCGCCCGTCATGCCGACCTCAACTGCGCCAGGACGGCCCCCAGCGTATTGACGCCCCAATGCTCGGCGTAGCGTCCATCGCGCACAGCGACGATGTCGATGACGTCAATGCGCACCGCGCGCCCCGTCGCCGCGACGCTCATTAGCGGCCCGGTGTGCACACCGCTCAAGGTCTTCCGGGTAGTGACCTTCTCGCCTTCGCACAGCTGCTCATGGATGTCGACGCGCAAGTCGCTCAAGGCCGGACGAAGCAGATGCTCAAAGGTATTCCACATGCCACTCGCATCGCGCGGAGCGCCGGCCGGTGCCGACCAGTTGACGAAATCCGGAGCCATCAGTTCCTCGAATGCGTCGCGACGGCCTTGTTCGATCACTTCGCGATTGAAGCGCTGCACGACCTGTTTGCGGGATGTGCTGTCCATGTCTACTCCGATGAAGCTTGTCGGCGAAGGCGCCGAACATCTTCAGTATATACAGTCAAGCTGTATAAAAGCATCGAGGCCGGAGCTTCACACTTCTTGCGCGCGCTGGAGCGACTCGCTGTCGCTACCCGCGCAGTTCCCACTCCGTCCGTCGTGCTCCGGCAGCGGCGCTCCTGGCAACTCGATCGCATAGTGCAGCGACAGCAGCTGCCACCCCTGCGGCCCCAATTGCCACTGCGTGCTGTTCACGCCCACATAGTCCGGCGCTGCCTGCGCGGGATCGCGGCGTGACTCGACCACGCTGTAGACCTCGGCATGCCCCGCATAGCGGCGCAGTTCCCGGTGGATCTCACATTCATGCAGTGCCCGTGCAGTCGGCTTGCCGACGGCGGCGACGAAGGCCTCGGCAGACCAACTGCGCACTTGCAGCTGGCTGACCTGGGCATCGAGCTGCTGGCCCCAGACCCGCGCTTGCGGATGCATCAACGCGCTCAGGCGTGCCGCGTCCGCGGGTTGTCCCGCCGCATGGCTGAAGGACTGCCACAGCGCGGTGACCTGCGCCTCCAGCGCAGAGCGACTGAATGCCTGCGCCTCGGGGCCGAGCGCGTCGAGCAGCGCCGGCCAGCTCACGCGATACACCTGCGAGAGACCAGGCGCAAAACCCGGCACCGGACGCGTTGACGCAAACAGCAACCACCGCCCGTCGACGGCGATCGACGGCGTGAACTCGAAACCGGCGCCATTGATCGGCGCCGGCAGTCGCAGCGCGGGGCCGAACTGCTCGCCGACGCGCTCGGCCAGATAGAGGTCTGCTCCGCCTTCGCTGCCGGCACGGTTGCTCCACCACACGGCAAAACGTCCGTCGGGGCTGAGGGTGAAATCGTTGTTGGCCGTTCCCTCGTTGATGGGAGGCGGAAGGAGGCGGGGAGGGCTGTTCTCGCCGTCGTCCACCCGGTAGATGGAGAGCTTGCCCGGTCCTCCGATGCGCGTGGACGCGAAGTAGAGCTGTTGGCCATAACGCTCGGGACCGAGTTCCTGTTGCGTGCTCTGCAGCGCATCAGCCAGCCGCCGGGGCGGCGTCCATGACCCGGTGTCGAGATCCAGAAGCCTGGTTTCGAACAGATCGAGATCGTCCTCTCGAGCGGCGGCCTCCTCACCGGGCCGGCTGGAGACGAAGGTCAATGTCTTGCCGTCCCCGGACAGATGCGGGTCCGAGTCGCGCCAGCGTGGATCGGAGAAGGGCAGGGGCTCCGGTGCGCGCCAGGCGCCGCTCGGATCCCGCCGCTGCCAGAAGATCTGCGATTGCTTGAAGCCGGCCGCGGAGCGCGCGAAGACGCGCAGGGTGGCGGTTTCCTGCAGGTTGTAGGTCTGCGTCTGCGGATCCGCGCCGGACAGCTCGACCCGTTCGACGACCAGTCCGGCCGTTGCGACCGCTGGCGCCGCCGTCGCCGCCAGCGCTGGCCCGTGAACGGCCTGGAGGAGAAGCAGGACCACGGGAGTCAGTGCGCGTGCAAGCATGGCGATCGGGCTGGAAGTCCGGGATGCGCGGATGCTAGAAGCGTCGCGAGGACCGGACCCCCGCCATGTGATGAAGCCAGCGAAACACGCCTTCAAGACGGCCGGCGGCGGATGGGATGCCGCGTGAGCGCGCCGGCCGCCGGCCCACGTGTCAGGCGGCGCCGATCACGGCGTCCCCGCGTCGGCCCCCGGCTGAACAGCAAGGCATCCATCACCTTCATGTAGCCCTTGGCCGTCTTCGCGTCCGTGACCTGGACGCCGGTCGTGGCCGCGATGTCCGGCCCCATCACCGACAGCGTGTTGGCCAGCGAGACCATCGCGTAATACAGCAGCACCGGCTCGCCCTTGGGCAGGTCGCCGGCCTTCTGCGCCGCCTTGATCAGCGGCCGGGCCAGGTCGAAGTGCGGCCGCAGGAAATGCTGCGCCAGCCACTCCTGCCGGTCCTCGCTGTGCGCGCCCTCGCGCCGCTGCATCATGAAGCGGTGCAGGTGCGGCTGGTCCAGCGTGAACTGGAAATACGCGATGAACTCCTGCCGCAGCTGCTCGATCGCGGTCGCCGGCTTCGCTTGCCGGATCAATCCTTCGCGTGCCCGTGCAAGCTCCTCATAGACCAGCGTCGCCACCGCCTGCCACAGTACCTCCTTCGATTGGAAGTGGTAGGTGATCAGCTGATGCGTCAGCCCGCTCTGCTCCGCGATCGCACGCATGCTCGCCGCCTCGAAGCCGCGCTCGGCGAATTCCTTCAGCGCGGTCTTCAGGATCGCCTGCTTCGTGTCGGCCGACCGCTGCTGCTCGCGCCGGCGGGGCGTGGAAGTATCCGGAGTGCTCATGCCCGACATCATGCCTTCGTCACGCATGCCAACTACCTCGCCGGAGGTATCGGATGCCCTGGTATTCCGATTGCGTATCGCCCATGTTTCCTTAGTTGGTGCGTTGGTATCGATACCGCCGCAACCGCCCCGGAAGGGGCATCAATTCGACACACATTAAAACTTGCCGTCTGGCAAAACAAACGCGGACACTCGCGCCGCTTGCCCCTCTCACGGGGGACATGTGGTGTTGCGTGTCGATGGGCGGCGCGTGCACCGGACCAGGTCAGGTCCATCGAAGCGGTTGCGGGCACCACCCCCCGCGACACCAATCGCACCCACAGGCACGGGAGGGAACCACCATGGAGTTCAAGCAACTCGGCATCTTGATGGGCAGGGCATTTGTCCCTGCCCTGCTGGGTAGTGCGCTGCTCGCCGCATGCGGCGGCGGCAACGGTCAGCAGGACGGCGGCGTCCAGATCGCATCCGACGACGGCGGCAGCGCCGATTCCGCGGCACGCGCCAAGCGCATGGCCGGCGACAACGGCACCGAAACGGCGCTGACGCCCGTCTCCGCCACCGGCAGCTCGATGGAGCGCGGCGACCTGAACGGCGCCAAGGCCATCGACAAGGACGACAACAGCCGCTGGGGCTCCGCGTTCACCGACAACGAGTGGCTGACGCTGGACTACGGCAGCAGCGTCACGATCACGCGGGTCCGCATCAACTGGGAAAACGCCCACGCGAAGAAGTACCTGCTGCAGACGTCCGAGGACAACAAGACCTGGACGACGATCAAGACGGTCGAGAACAGCCCGGGCGGCGTCGAGGACCTGAAGAACCTCGGCGGCCAGGGCCGCTACCTGCGCGTGCAGGGCGTGACCCGCTCGACGCAGTACGGCTACTCGATCTTCGAGATCCAGGCCTTCACCGGCACGGCGGTCCCGCCGACCACCCCGACGGACCCGACCACGCCGACGAATCCCACGGATCCGACGACGCCGACGAACCCGACGAACCCGACCACGCCGACCGATCCGACGACGCCCACGCAGCCGACGACCCCTGTCGGTGACACGAGCAAGCCGGGCGTGGCGATCAAGCCCGTGGCGGCGATCTCGTCGGCCCCGGAGAACGACGGCCTGTCCGCGAAGAACTCGATCGACGGCAACCTGGCCACGCGCTGGGCCTCCAAGCCTGAAGACGGCGCCTGGATCCAGTACGACTTCGGCACGGCGCAGCCGCTGGGCTACATGAAGCTCGTCTGGGAGAACGCCTACGGCAAGGCCTACGAGATCCAGGTCTCCAACGACGGCAAGGCCTGGACGCGTCTGCGCAACCAGCCGGCCGGCAAGGGCGGCACCGAGGAGTACTTCAACCTCGGCGTGAACACGCGTTTCGTCCGTATCCAGGGCGTGACCCGTGCAACCAACTACGGCTATTCGCTGTTCGAGGTCGAGTTCAAGACCGTCGGCAGCGACAACAGCATCCCGACCACGACGACGACGCCGTTCTCCTTCCCGGTGAACGGCGCGGGCGCGGGTCCGCTGTTCAACCCGCAGGCCCCGATCGAGCAGATCCAGTTCTCGCTGCCGGACGGCACGCTGGTGACGCGTTTCGGTCAGCGCGGCGTCGGCCGTCACGGCCGCGAGCGCGGCGAGGACTGGAACGAGATCGGCTTCGGACCCAACGACACCGTGGATGCCAACGGCAATCCGCAGGACAAGGGTCCGGGCAACTACATGAACTTCGTTGCGAACTACTTCAAGAATCGCACGTGGGGCGTGGAGTTCATCGACAACAGCCGCGTCGCTGGCGTGACCAAGCCGCGTCTGATCGTCAACCAGTACTTCCCGCAGGCGCAGCGCGGCGGCGGCCACTCGTTCTTCCGCCGCATCGACGACCCGGGCGTCACCGGCTACGGCTGGATGTCGCCGGGCCAGCTGCTGGATCCGACCACCTACACGGACGGGTTCGTCGACAAGACGTCCTGCCCGGTGGTGCCGAAGCCGCCGCAGAATGCCCTGGCCAAGCCCGACTCGGGCTACAAGGGCATCATCGGCGCGAACGACGGCTGCTCCGTGGTGCTGGACAACATGCCGGGCCACCAGGACCTGTCGGCCAACGCGAACGGCGTGCTGGTGCCCAACGGCGTCAACATCCCGGCACGTCCGCTGCAGCTGGGCGAGGCGATCGAGTTCACGGGCTCGTTCTTCTCCAGCCGCGCCGCGATGGACGCGATCGGCGACAAGGGTGACATCCGCTACTACACCAGCGAAGTCATCTACGTCATGGGTACCGGCCTGCGTCCGTGGTACGGCGTCCAGCCGCGCCTGAACAGCGTGCCGCTGCCGGATGCCGTCCTGTCGGGCGGTCTGGGTTCCGTCTCGTACAACTACTCGGACGAAGGCTGGCGCATGTTCCAGCAGCCGTTCAACAACATCGGCATGCAGAACCTGCAGCGATTCGTTGAAGGCCGCCGTGCGGTGCACAGCAGCTTCGTGACCGGGCAGCACATCGAGCCGGGCAACGATCCGATGACCTCGATCCAGAACCTGGCGGGCACCCGTTTCAACGCCACGGCCTGCGTGCAGTGCCACACCAACAACGGTCGCAGCCCCGCGCCGTTCACGGTGGACCAGCGTCTGGACAAGATGGCCTTCCACGTTGCGGTGAAGGCGGCTGACGGTTCGATCCGTCCGGACCCGCGCTACGGCTCGGCGATCCAGATGAACTCGACCTCGCCCACCGGCGCGCCGCAGGATTGGGGCAACGCGGTGAAGGTCGCGGGCTTCGAGACCAGCAGCGTCACGCTGGCGGACGGCTCGAAGGTCGAGCTGCGCAAGCCGAAGTTCGCCTTCGACGGTCCCACGCCGCAGCTGTGGTCGGCTCGCGCCGCCCTGCCGCTGCTGGGTGTCGGTCTGCTGGAAGCGGTGCCTGAAGCGGACATCCTGGCCCGTGCGCGCACGACGCCGGATGCTGACGGCGTGGTGGGCAAGGCCAACTTCACGTTCGATCCGGAAACCGGCGCCACGCGTCTGGGCCGCTTCGGCTGGAAGGCGTCCAAGGCCAGCATCCGTCACCAGGTGGCCAACGCGCTGCTGAACGACATGTCGGTGACCTCGCCGGTGTACCCGAACCGCAGCTGCGCGACCGACCCGCAGGGTTGCCGCACGGCGCCGGCGCAGAAGGGCATCCAGGAAGCCGACCTGACCGCGCTGACGCAGTACATGCAGCTGCTGGCGGTGCCTGCCCAACGGAGCATCCCGAGCGGATTCCCGAAGGGTGTGGCCCCGACGGACGAGCATCGCGTGGACGCGGTCCTGGTGGCCAACGGCCGCAAGGTGTTCGACGCGCTGAAGTGCGCGGCGTGCCACACGGCGGAGATGAAGACGGGCAAGAACCATCCGTTCGCGGAACTGCGCGACCAGACGATCCGTCCGTTCACCGACCTGCTGCTGCACGATATGGGCCCGGCCCTGGCGGACAACCTGCCGGAAGGCCAGGCGCAAGGCGCGATGTGGCGTACGACGGCTCTGTGGGGCATCGGCTACACGGAGAAGGTCGCCCAGGGTCAACCGGTCGGCTACCTGCATGACGGCCGCGCCCGCAACCTGACCGAAGCCATCCTGTGGCACGGCGGCGAAGGCGAGAAGTCGCGTCAGCGCTTCGAGCAGCTGTCCAAGGCGGACCGCGACGCGCTGCTGGCGTGGCTGAAGACGCTGTAATCAGACCTTGAAGGAACGGGCGCCCCGCGCGCCCGTTCATCAAGCACAAGGCCGTGGCTCATGCCACGGCCTTTTTTCGTTCTGAGGCCGTTCCTGCCGCCCAGGGCAGGGGGAGACCGCGCCTGCAATTGATCGAATTCCGACATTTTCTGATCGGCACTCAACGGCATCGATCCCGTGTCGCCCGGAGCATTCGCCCGGTGTCTTCACAAGGTGATTTCCATGCCGATTCCAGCTCTCGACCTGTTCCGTTCCACGTCCCATCAGCCTGCGGGGCCAAGTCGCAGACGTCGGCCGCTGCATGCCGTGACCTTGCTGCTGCCTCTGCTCGTCTCGGCCTGCGGCTCCGATGACGACGCGATCGGGGCACCGGCAGATGCGGGTTTTTCGGTGAGCAGCACCAGCCTGGTCGACGGTGCGATGCAGCCTGCGCAGTACTCGTCACGTTGCGCCGGTCAGGACCGGTCACCGCAGCTGTCCTGGCGGAACGTCCCCACCGGCACGCAGAGCCTGGCCTTGACGATCCACGACCGGGATGCCCCGACCGGTTCGGGCTTCTGGCATGCCGTTGTCGCAGACCTGCCTCCGGCGCTCACCGGGCTGGACGAAGGCGCGCTGCAGCCCGCCAGCGGCGCGCCGTTCAGGAACGATGCCGGCGCGGCCGGCTACAGCGGCGCCTGCCCGCCTGACGGTCAGATCCATCGCTACGACATCACGGTGCATGCACTGAGGGTCCCCAAGCTGGCCAGCATGCTGCCGCCTGACGCGAGCCCGGCGCTGGTCGGTTTGGTCATCGCGGGCAACAGTCTGGGCCAGGCCACGCTGACCGCACTGGCTGGGAAGGGCACGCTTGGCAGCGGTCCTGACGAACCCGAGCCCGCCGGCTTCGTGCTGACCAGCGGCGATGCGCCGGGCGGGAAATTCGGCAATGCCCAGTTCGCGCCGGCGGCCGCCGGGTTTGGCTGCGATGGCGGGAACCTGTCGCCGCAACTCGCATGGAGCGGGGCGCCGGCCGGCACCCGAAGCTATGCGATCACGATGCTGGATCTCGACGCGCCGACAGGCTCGGGCTTCTGGCACTGGGTGATGGCGGATCTGCCGGCGAGCGTGCAATCGCTAGCCACCAACGCGGCAGCCGTACCCCCTGCCGGCGTGTTGTCGGTTCGAAACGATGCTGGCATGACCGGCTATGGTGGAATTTGCCCGCCCAGCGGCACCAGCCACCGCTATGAACTGACGGTCCACGCCATCGCGGTCGACAACCTCGCCCAGATGTTGCCCCCTCAGCCGAGCCCGGCCCTCGTGGGCTTCGTGATCCGGGGTAACAGCCTCGGCAAGGCCACGCTCATCGTGACCGGCAGCCGCTGACCTCACGCCTGCTGTGCCACCATCCCCCTTGCGCATGTCCATCCTCGCCCCCACCAGTCCCCTGTCCTTCATGGAGCCACACCTTGCATGGCGTGCGGAGCTGGGGATCACAGCGGCCATCCGCCAGCACTCGAGTGTCGAGATCAAGCGCCTGTACATCGAACAGCCGATCCTGATCGTCGTGGCTCGGGGGGCGAAACAGGTGCGGTGGGATGGCGGCGAATGCCGGGTGCTGCCCGGGCAGGCGGTGGCGGTGGCAGGCGGTCAGGCCGTCGACATCACGAATCACACCGACGCGGTCGACTACTGCGCCTACTGGCTGATGTGGGACCGAAGCCTCCTGGACGAGCATGCGGCACGCCACTCCGAACAGGCCCCGGTCCGCGGTGCGCAGTTCATCGGGACGCTGAAGCCTGACCTCGTCGACGCCTTCACCCGGGCGAGAGCAAGCCTGGGCGACGACACCATTCCCCAAGAGATCTGCCGCCTTCGCCTGCAAGAGGTCCTGGTCTGGTTGGGACTGAGCGGCGTGCGCTTCAACGAGCGTGAGTTCAGCTCAATGAGCACTCGCGTGCGCACGACGCTGAGCCGCGACATCGGCCGATCCTGGAGCGCGCCGGACGTCGCGCGGGAGCTCGCGACCAGCGAGGCGACATTGCGTCGCAAACTGGCGCAGGAAGCGACGTCGTTCAGCGACATCCTGCTGGACACGCAGATGTCGCATGCGCTGCGCATGCTGCAGTCCTCGATGAGGCCGATCACGGAAATCGCACTCGGCTGCGGCTTCCAGACGCCCTCGCACTTCAGCGCGCGCTTCCGCCAGCGTTTCGGGTTCACGCCGAGCGCGATCCGTGTGCACCAGCGCGATCCGTGTACACCCGCGTGACCGGGGTCACTGCGCTTGCGACGACGTGCAGGGCAAGGTTTCGCCAGTCTCGATGCGATGACTCAGCAGCTTGCGCAGATCCAGCAGGTTCTGATGCTGCTCAGCGAGCGTGGCTTGCAAACGCTCCACTTCCTCGAGTCGGACATTGACCTCGGCGTAGGTCTGGCTGTACGAGCATTCGCCTGTCTCGGAGAACAGGCCCCGGATCACCTCGAGCGTGAAGCCCAGCTTCTGGCTGAGACGGATCAGCCGCAGGCGCTCGACCGCGCTGGAGGGGTAGTGGCGATAGCCGTTGTCGGCGCGTAGCGGGGCGGGCAGCAGTCCCTGCCGCTCGTAGTAGCGGATGGCCGATGCCGCCAAGCCGCTTTTCTCCGCGAGTTCCCCGATGCGCATGTTCCGCTTGACCTTGAAGTTGACTTCAAACTTAGTGTAGGCGTCGTCATCCACTTCACGCTGGAAAGCGCTTCATGACCTCGCTTCTCGATCAACTGAACTGGCGCTACGCCACGAAGAAATACGACCCGTCCCGGAAGGTGCCCGCCGACAAGCTCGACCGCATCCTGGAGGCGATCCGGCTCGCGCCGACTTCCAGTGGACTGCAACCCTTCGAGCTCATCGTCGTGTCGAACCCGGAGATCCGGGAGAAGATCAAGGCGATCGGGTATCAGCAGCAGCAGATCGTCGACTGCTCCCATCTGCTCGTCTTCGCCGCGTGGGACCAGACCACGCCGGAGCGCATCAACATGATGTTCGACCTGGCCAAGGACATCCGGCAGACGGCCCACGAAGGGTTGGAGAACTATCGTCAGATGCTGCTCGACATCGTGGCGGCGCGGGGCGATGAGGTCAACTTCCAGTTCGCCGCCCGCCAGGCCTACATCGCGCTCGGCGTGGCGCTCGTCGCCGCGGCGGCAGAAGAAGTCGATGCCACGCCGATGGAAGGCTTCGATCCCGAGGCGTTGGACGAGATCCTCCAACTGCGACAACGCGGCCTGCGCAGCGTCGTGATCCTGCCGGTGGGATACCGCGACGAAGCGGGCGACTGGCTGGTGGGTCTCAAGAAGGTCAGACGCAGCCGCGATGCCCTGATCAGCGAGATCGCATAGGCACCGTCTCGTCGGCGCGAGGGCCGTGGCGCAATGCCACGGTCTTTTCCGTTCAGGACGGGCGATAGGATGTCGGCGGCGGGTCAGGTCTTGCCCACGACCTCGAAGTCGTCGAAGCCCGCCGCGTCGCCGCGCTTGTTCGTGACCGTCAGCCTGCCGACCGGTTGTCCCGTCTGCTTCTCCACCAGGCGCGAATGACGTTCGCCTCGGCGGAACAGATGGTCTTCGCCCCATTGGCGCAGGGCCACGACGATCGGGAACAGCGTCTCTCCCTTGGCCGTCAGCACGTACTGTTGATAGGCCGAGCCATCCGTCGCGGGCTGCACCTCCAGCAGGCCTTCAGCGACCAGCGCCTTCAACCGGGTCGCGAGGATGTTCTTCGCGACGCCCAGGTTGCTCTGGAAGTCGCCGAAACGAGTGATGCCGTCGAAGGCGTCCCGCACGATGAGCAGGGACCAGCGATCGCCCACGATGTCCACTGCCCGGGCCACGGGGCACGTCGCGTCGTTCATGCGCTTGCGCTCAGCCATCTCGATCTCCCCATCGGCGTTCGTGCCATCGGGTTGCATTTTAAAACTACCTGATATGCTGAGATGGTTTCAAAACAAAACCAGTCGCGCCATGCCGGAATCTTCATCACCGGGCTCGTCGATGCCCGCTTCTCAGCTCTTGCTGTTTGCTGTCATGGGCGCCGTCTGCGTCGCCAATGTCTATCTCGCCCAGCCATTGCTCGACAGCCTGGCCGCCGACTTCAACGTGCGGCCCGCTGCGATCGGCTCGATCGTGACGGCGACGCAGGTCGGGTCGGTGCTGGCGCTGTTGCTGATCGTGCCGCTGGGCGACCGGTTTGCGAGAGGCCGTCTGATGCAGGTGCAGTTGATCGGCCTCCTGTTGGCGCTTCTCGCGGTTGCGATGGCCGGGAACTACCACTACCTCCTGCTGATGGGCGCAATGGTGCTGGTCGGTGCGCTCGGCACGGCGATGACGCAAGGCATCCTGGCGTATGCGGCCAACGCTGCGGCGGCCCGCGAGCGCGGGCGCGTCGTGGGGGCCACGCAAGGCGGCGTGGTCATCGGACTCCTGCTGGCGCGCGTCTGGGCTGGTGGTGTTGCGGACCTGCTGGGATGGCGAGGCGTGTATCTCGCATCCGCGGTCGTGGTGACGGTTGTCGGTGTCGTGGCTTGGCGGCGGTTCCCCGTGTTGCCCACGATGCGGTCGAGCTTGAGCTATCCGAAGTTGGTCGTCTCCACATTGGCGCTGCTGCGCACCGACCGCGTGCTCCTGCGCCGAGGCCTCCTTGGCCTGCTGCTCTTCGCCGTGTTCAATGTCTTCTGGAGTGCGCTGTCGTTGCCCCTGACGGCGGTGCCGTACTCGCTCTCGCATTCGGCGGTGGGGGCGTTCGGATTGCTGGGCGCGGTAGGCGCATTGGCCGCAGGAAGGGCAGGGCGCTGGGTCGATCGCGGCTGGAGCCGGCAGGCGAGCGCTGCCGCGCTGTTGCTGATGGTGCTCGCGTGGGTGCTGCTGGCCGGCATGCAGTTGTCGCTGTGGTGGCTGATCGTCGGCGTCGTCGTGCTCGACCTGGGCTGCCAGACATTGCACGTCACCAACCAGTCGCTGATCCTGCGAGGACCCGCCGAATCGCACGGTCGACTCATCGCTGGTTATATGCTGTTCTATGCGGTCGGCAGTGGGGCAGGGGCGATGGCGTCGACGATGGTCTACGCGTGGAGTGGATGGATGGCGGTGTGCTTGCTCGGTGCCGGGATCAGCTTGCTGGCTCTCGCGTTCTGGGCCGCGACAGAACCCAGCAGGCGCGGCGACTGTCCGACTGCAAATGCCGCATCAACGACTGCGACGACCTGACAGTCCGCAGCGGGAGCCATTCCTGCCTCCCATGGCAGATCCGAGCCGGGCGCCGTCATCCGCGCCCGATTCCGCCGGCCATCGTCGCTGGCCATCCGATGGTGGAGACCATGAAGAACCTCGTCATCTGTGGGACTCTCGCTGCCACCTTGCTCGGCTTGCCCGGCATGGGTCGGTGCGCGGAGATCGTCCTTGAGCAGTCCGCGGTCCAGTCGCTGCTGATCGAAGGACTGTTCAAGGAGGAGGGGAAGCTCTATCTGCAGAAGGGCGCCTGCTACGCCTATCTCGAGGATCCCAAGGTGTCGCTCCAGAACGGGCGCGTGGTCATCCGGGTCCATCTCAGCAGCAAGCTGGGTGTTCCCTCGGGACGGGACTGCCTTGGTGTCGCGTTGGCGAGCTGGGCGACCGTGTCAGCGGCTCCGGTCGCGCAGGGTCACGTCGTGCGCTTGACCGAGATCCGCGTGGACGAGGTGGAGGATCCCAACACGCGCAACCTCCTGAACCTCGGCCTTGCGCCGGCGTTGCCCGGTGCCGTCGAGTTCGATGTGAAGAAGGCGGTCGAGGAGATGCTCAAGGGATCAGGGAGTCGCCTGCAGGGGAAGTGCAGGCGCTCAAGATCGACGCCGTGAAGGCGGGTGACAACAAGCTGTCGATCGACTTCGACTTCAAGCTGGTGGGGAGATGACAGGCGGTCGAGAAACCCATGCGTTTTGAGCGGCTCGCCTAGGCCTGAGCCCAAAGCAACGCTGCACGCGAGAGGCCCAACTCTTTGAGTCGGTGGTCCAGGTTGATAAGCACATAGTCGCGCTCTTCGGGGTAGCGTTCCGCGACACGCCGGTAATGCGGCAGCAGCGAGCGGTCCTTGAGTCCGTCCAGCGCCTGCAGCGTGGCATGGACAACGGTGCTGTCCTCGTCGCCCAACCCGGCGATGAAGCTGTCCATGTACAACTGCCGGTTCGGCACTTTTCCCAGTGCATGCATGGCTTGGCGGCGTATGCCGGCCTGCTCGTGACGGACGAACGGCGTCAGGATTGCGCCGCGGTCAACGGGCAGGGCTTCCAGTACGTAGGTGAAGAAGCGGAAGGTATCTAGGTCGGCAATACGTTCGGCGATGGTCAGGACCTCTGCCTGCCAATCCGGCACTTGGTCGCGCGCATGCCAGTGCAGGCATTGCAGGAAAGCCAGCGGCTCCTGCACCGCCAGCACAGCGAGCAATGCCTGCGCTTTGCCTGGGGCGTGCTTGCAAACGATCTGGCAGATCAACGAAAGGTGCTCTTCGTTCCCCGATTGGCGTCCAGCGAGCGCGTCCAGCGTGTCATCGCTCAGGTAGCTCTTGGCAAGCAGCCCTGCGAGATACTCCTTCGCCGTCTGTGCGTCTTCGCTGCTCAGCCAGCCGCCGAGCAGCGTAGCTTCCGTCCCTCCGCGCGTGTAGCCGAACCAGGAGGGCCCCTTTGCAGGTCGCCAGCGATGACTTCGTCCAGCCAGCGCTCGTACCAAGCGAGGAAGTCGGGCTCAAACGCAAAGACCGGTGGCCCACTACGCTCCATGTCGAAGTTGACGACGCGGCCCCTATACGGGCCATTCAGAACCACACCGTGATACATGGAGCAGCCCTGCGAGCCGATGGGAAGCAGTCCGCCGAACAGTGTGTCCACGGCTTGGTCATATGCTTCGTCATCAAGCTTGCCGTCCAGGCCCACATGAGCGACGAGTGCATCCCAATCGGCTGGTGACATGCCGGGTGACAGGACACAGGGCTTGGCCACTGCCTTGGCCAACGAATCGCCCTGCATGGCTCCCATGCTGTTGCCGATCCCATAGACGCCGTAGAACGGGCCTGCCCCCGAACTGTTGGATCCGTTTCCGCCGTTTCCCACGTCGAGAAGAAACTGGCGATATGCCGTCGGCAACGTGATGGCCAGGCGTGCCTCGAAGTCGTTCAAGGCCTGCGGCTTGGCCGGCGCATGCAAAGCATAGCCATGGGTATTGGAGCCAAACACCTCGAGCTTGGGATCGGCGGCCTTGGCCTGAGCAAGCTTGGCAAGAATGCGGCGTGTCTGTTGGGTGGTGTCGTTCATGTTGGGCTCTCCGTGCGGTGGGGCGGCAGGCGTCGAATGAGCTTGCTATCCATGTCGAGTCCCATGAATCCAGTCTACTTGCGCTCGCTCCAAGTCGACGCCTGAGCTCCTGACCTGGAACGCGCGCGGCGCCACCTCGGCAACGCCTGACCCTGCACCACCGCCTTGCGCGCACCAATCGCCCTCAAAGTCTCCCGCACATTTGCCGTTGATAATGGTTCGCATTTATCATCTGCCCTTCGCGTTTTTGCGCCTCTGGCCACGCCGGCAAGCCTTGCCGTCCTGGCCGACGTCTCCGCCTCCCGTCCCGGTCCATGTCCGCTACGTCCGCGCCGTCCGTGTCGCCGCAGCTGGTGGGCTCGCTGTATGTCGAGCATCACCGCTGGTTGCAGTCCCTGCTGCGCAAGCAGCTGGGCTGCGCCGTCGACGCCGCGGACCTGGCGCAGGACACCTTCGAGCGCCTGCTGACCCGCCGGGAGCCCGGCACCTGGCGGGAGCCGCGGGCCTTCCTCACGACCATCGCCCGCGGCCTCGTCGTCGATCTCTATCGACGCCGCGACCTGGAGCGCGCGCTGCTCGAGGCGATGGCCGCACGCCCCGATGCCTGGGCGATGAGCCCCGAGGAGCGCACGGTCCTGCTGGAGACCCTGCAGGCGATCGACGACATGCTCGACGGACTGACCAAGCCGGTGCGCGAAGCCTTCCTGCTGTCGCAGCTCGACGGCCTGACCTACCGCGAGATCGCGCAGTCGCTCGGCGTCAGCGAGCGCACGATCGCAAGCTACATGGCGACCGCGATGTCCCGTTGCATCGAGCTCGCGTCGTGACACGACGCATGCGCGCGCGAGGGGCGCGGCCGTGAGTGACACGGACGCACGCACCCGCGCCGTCGAGTGGTTCGTGCTGCTGGCCTCCGGCAACGCGACGCCGCAGGAGCGGCGCGACTGGGCCGCGTGGCATGCCGCCGATCCCGCGCATCAAGTCGAATGGGACCGCGTCGAGCGCGTGCAGCGGATGATGTCCGGCGTGCCTGCGGACCTCGCGTCGCCAGCCCTGCGCCGCCCCGCGCCCCGGCGTCGGCAACTGCTGAAGTCGGTCGCGGCCGCCGGCACGGCGGGCGTGCTGGGTTACGGCCTCTGGCAGGGCACCGAGGGATCCCTCACCGCCGCCTGGTTCGCGGACCATCGCACCGCCACCGGCGAGCAGCACCGACTGGCCCTCTCCGACGGCAGCGTCGTCGTGATGAACACCGCCACCGCGCTGGACGTCCGCTTCGACCGGCAGTGGCGCGCGCTGCGTCTGCACGAGGGCGAGGTGTTCATCGAGACCGCCAGCGCACTGGGCGCGGACGTCGGCGGCAACGGAGCGCGGGATCCGCGCCCGCTCGTCGTGGAGACACGGTTCGGTCGCGTGCGCGCGCTCGGCACGCGCTTCCTGCTGCGCCTCGAGGACCAGCACCTGAACGTCGCCGTCATGGACAGCGCCGTGGAGATCCGCGGCTCGAATGGCGCCGTGCGGCGATTGGACGCGGGGCAGCAGGTCGGCGTCGACGACGTGGGCATCGGTCGCGTCGAGCCGATCGCGGCCGACCTGTCGGCCTGGACCGGCGGCAGCCTCATCGTCGACAACGCGCGTCTGGGCGACGTGATCGTCGAGCTCGATCGTTATCGCCGCGGTCGTCTCGGCTGCGATCCCCGCGTGTCGGAGCTGCGCGTGTCCGGCGCGTTCCCGGTCCTGGATGTCGATCGCGCACTCGCCGCGCTGGAAGCGACGCTGCCGGTCCGCGTGGATCGCGCGAACGCGTATTGGGCGACCGTGCGTCCGCGCGGCGCCTAGCGTTCACGACGCTCATGGCGTACGTGGCGCGCATAGCGCACACATCAACGCCCACGCGCTTCATGTTTTTCCGACTCGTCCGGCAACAGGGAAGAGCGCTTCGAGAACCTTCGCATGCGCTGCATCCATTCCCTGGAAAGACCGCCTCCATGACGTCCCGTTCGACTCCTCGTCCGCTGCCTGCTTCCGAGCTTCGTGGCCACCGCCTCACGCCCGTCGGTCTGGCGGCCTCCCTGCTGCTGTGCGCAGGGACGGCGATGCCGTGGGTCGCGAATGCGCAGTCCACGCAGTCCGCGCAGGTGACGCCACCCGCCGCGGCCACGCCCGCCGGTGAGCGCGAGTACAGGATCGAACCCGGCGCGCTGTCGACCACGCTCGGCCGCTTCGCCGCCGCCAGCGGCGTGACGCTGGCTTTCGATCCGGCGCTGACGAAGGACATCGCCTCGCGCGGCCTGCAAGGCCGCCACACGGTGAACGCCGGGTTCGCCGCGCTGCTGAGCGGCACCGGTCTGCAGGCCGTGCCGAGCGCGCCCGGCGTCTACACGCTGCGCAAGGAGGCGACGACAAGCGCCGCGACCGAGGCGACGGCGGCCGGCGCCACGATCGCCGCGACGGCGCCCGAAGCGGACATCACGCTGCCGCAGGTGCGAGTCGTCGCGCGCGCCGCGCCGGCGCCGGAGGAGGCCGACCGCCGCTACCAGCCGACGCCCGACGCCTCGACGCTGCGCACGACCGACTCGATGCTGGACATCCCGCAGGTCGTCAACGTGGTCTCCGCGCAGGTGATCCGCGACCAGCGTCCGCGCTACCTCGACGACGCGCTCTACAACGTCAGCGGCATCACGCAGGGCAACACGCTCGCGAGCACGCAGGACACGATCATGAAGCGCGGTTTCGGCGGCAACCGCGACGGCTCGGTGATGCACAACGGCATGCCGCTGGTGCAGGGCCGCGGCATGAACGCCGCCGCCGAGAGCGTCGAGGTGCTGAAGGGCCCGTCCTCGCTGCTGTACGGGATCATGGACCCGGGCGGCGTGATCAACGTCGTCAGCAAGAAGCCGCGGCTGAACGCGCGCACCAGCGTGTCCATCCTGGGCTCCGGCTACGCGGGCGGCCGCACCGGCGTCGGCGGCACGCTCGACACCACCGGCCCCATCGGTACTCCCGATCCCGCCGACAAGACGGGTCTGGCCTACCGCCTCGTCGTCGACCAGGTCAACGAGGACTACTGGCGCAATTCCGGCACCCACCGCGAGACGCTGATCGCGCCTTCGGTGGCCTGGTACGGGCGCGACACGCAGGCGGTGCTCTGGTACGAGTACCGCAACTACCTGACGCCTTTCGACCGCGGCACGACCTTCGATCCGGCGACGAAGCAGCCGCTGCCCGTCCCCAAGACGCAGCGCCTGGACGAGCCCTTCAACCAGATGGACGGCGAGACGCACCTCGCGCAGCTGTCGGTGGACCACAAGCTCGGCGGCAGCTGGGCGGCGCATGTGAACGCGAGCTACAACCGCGAGACCTACGACGCGAACCAGCTGCGCGTGAACGGCGTCAACACCAAGACCGGCACGCTGACACGCAGCAATGACGCCACCCACGGCGCGCTCAGCACCGACAGCTACGGCACCGCCTATGTCGACGGCAAGTTCTCGACCGGCGGCATCACGCACGAGGTGCAGGTCGGCGCCGACGCCGAGTACCGCCTGATCTACCGCCGCGACCTGCTGCGCCAGGCGACGAAGACGGTCTTCAGCTATGTGAACCCCGTCTACGGCACGGAGCAGCCGTCGCAGACCGTCTCCGCCACCGACAGCGACCAGACCGACAAGCTGCACAACCAGTCGGTGTTCCTGCAGGACGCGCTGCGGCTGGGCGAGCGCTGGACCGTCGTCGGCGGCCTGCGCTACCAGCACTGGACGCAGGAGGCCGGTCGCGGCCGTCCGTTCAAGGCCAACACCGACACCAGCGGCGACAAGTGGCTGCCGCGCGTCGGCCTCGTCTACAACCTGACCGACACGGTCTCGCTGTACAGCAACTACTCGACCTCGCTGAAGCCGCAATCGACGATCGCGCCGCTGTCGTCGGGCGTCGTGATCGACTCGACCGTGAATCCGGAAGAGGGCAAGTCCTGGGAGGCCGGCGTGAAGCTCGACCTGCCGGGCCGCGTCACCAGCACGCTGGCTGTCTACGAGATCAGGAAGCGCAACGTGCTGGTCTCGCAGTTCAACGACGTCACCAAGGTCACCGACTGGCGCACCAACGGCGCGGCGCGCTCGCGCGGCGTCGAGTTCGACATCGCCGGCGAGTTCGCCCGGCACTGGCAGGGCATCGCCGCGCTGTCCTACACCGACGCGAAGACGACCGAGGACCCGCAGTTCGCCGGCCTGTGGCTGTGGAACGTGGCGCGCGCGACCGGCTCGCTGTCGGTCGTCCACGAGGTCGGCCAGATCGGCCCCGGCACGCTGCGACTGGGCGGCGGCGCGCGCTACATCGGCCGCCGCCCCGGTGATTCCGCCAACAGCTTCGTGCTGCCGGCCTACAGCGTCGCGGATGCGTTCGCGACCTACGAGACGAAGGCCGGCGGTCGTCCGCTGAAGCTGCAGCTCAACGTGAAGAACCTGTTCGACCGCACCTACTACTCGTCCAGCGTCAACACCTATGCCGTGTCCATGGGCGACGCGCGCCAGGTGCTGCTGTCGGCGACGATGGAGTTCTGAGATGAGTGCGCGCCGAACCTTCCTGCGAAGCGCCGCGATGCTCGTGGCCATCGGGATCTGCGCCACGTCGCCCGCCTTCGCGGCGGGCCAGCGCGTCGTGCTCGTCGTGCAGAAGAGTGGCCCCCACCGCGCGGTCGACGACGCAGTGGCCAAACGTCTGGGTGAGCGTGGCTTTGCCGTGCAGATCGAGGATCAGAAGGCGTCGCCCACTATCGCTGCGGACGCGGCGCTGGTGGTGCTGTCGTCGACCGTCTCGAGCAAAGACGTCGACCCCGGCTGGCGCCAGGTGCGCGTGCCCTTGCTGACCTGGGAGAACGACTTCCTCGACGACCTCGCCATGACGGGCAAGAAGCACGACGTGGACTTCGGTGCGGAGACGAAGGAGCGTTACCTCTGGATCGTCAACGCGCCGCATCCGATGGCGGGCGGACTGCCCGCGGGCCTGGCCAACGTCTACGTGAAGCAGGCCGGCATGGGCTGGGGCCGGCCGGGCCCCGGCGCGACGACGATCGCGACGATCTACGGCGAACCGGGCAAGGCGGCGCTCTTCGGCTACGAGAAGGGCGCGACGATGGATTACGAGTCCCTCGCGCCGGCACGCCGCGTCATGGTGTTCCTCGACAACGACACCTTCACCAACCTCTCGCCGAGCGGCCTCGCGCTGTTCGATGCCGCCGTGGATTGGGCGGCGGGACGACAACCCTAGGAAGGCGATGACCGCGCGCAAGTTCTGGACCCAGCTGCATTGGCTGCTAGGCATCACGGCAGGGACGATCCTGCTGCTCATCGGACTGACGGGCGCGACGCTCGCCTTCCGCCAGGAGATCACCGAGCTCATCAATCCCGGCGTGCTGAGGATAGCGGCGCCGTCGTACCGCCCCGCGACACCGGATGTGCTGCTCCAGGGCTTCGCCGCTGCCGAGCCCGAGCGGCGCGTCGCGACCCTCACGCTCTACGCGGAACCCGGGCGGACGCCGAAGGCGATCCTGGAACCCGCGCCGGGAGAACGGCGCGGCGACGTGCTCTACCTGAACCCGGTCACCGGCGCGCCGCTGCCGGACGTGACGGGCGCGGCGTTCTTCGAGGTGGCGGAATCGCTGCACCGCTGGCTGCTGCTGCCGCGCGAGCCGGGTCGGGTCGTCACCGGCGTGCTGGCGATCGGGCTGCTGGTGCTCGCGCTGTCCGGGCTGTATCTGCGTTGGCCGCGGGACTGGAAGAGCGTGGCGGACTGGTGGCGCATCGACCGCAAGACGCGGGGGCGCACCTTGCTGCGGCGCCTGCATCTGGTCGTCGGCACGGCCTGCCTCGTGGCCTACGTGCCGGTGACGCTGACGGGGGTCTTCTGGGCCTTCGACGGCGTGCGGGATCCGGTGAGCGCGTGGCTCGGCGAGCCGCGGCCGCCGCGCGCGCCCGCCAAGCCGATGGCCGGGAAGAACGACGAAGCGAAGGCGGAGAAGACGGGGGAAAGGTCGGCGGAAAAGAAGGCCGACCGGCACGTCGCGATCGACACCGCGTGGCAAGCCTTCGAGCGCGCGGCGGTGCCGGGCGGCTGGAGCGAAGTCATCGTCCGCGTTCCGACAGGCGCGAAGGCACCGATCCTCTTCACCTGGCTGGACACCTCGCCCGCCCATGAACGCGCGCGCAACCGCACGACGATCAAGGCGGACAGCGGCGAGGTCGTCAAGGACGAGCGCTACGGCGCGAAGGCCATTGGCGGGCGCGCGCTGGCGGCGATCTACCCGCTGCACATGGGCACGCTGTTCGGACTGCCCGGGCGCATCGCGATGTGCACCGCGGCGCTGATGCTGCCGGCGTTCACGATCACCGGCTGGTGGCTGTACCTGGGTCGCAAGCGGCTCGAACGCGAGGCGGCGATGAAGCGGCTCAGGAAGGCGTCGTCAGCCAGCCTTGCGCAGTCCGCCGGCGGCGCGCAGGCTTGACTCGATCGCGGCGACCGCCGCGCGAAGATCCGGCGAGCGCCTGAGATCGCGGTGATAGACGAGGTAGAGCGGCTGGGACGGTCCCACCGTCTCCGTCTCGATCCGCACCAGGTCGTCGTGCCTCGAGTCGGCCTCCAGCAAGGCCGCCAGTCCCATGCCTTGTCGCGTGGCCTCGACGATCGCCTCGATCGCGCTGGACGTGAATGCATATCGCCGGGCGCCGAGCGACGCCATCCAGCGCTCATGCGGCAGATGTTTCCACTGCGTGCCGAGCCCGATGAACAGATGGTCCGCGGCGGCGTCGCGCGTGAGCCGCCGATCGGGCAGGCGCAGCCGCGCGTAGTCGGCGGAGGCGAAGAGCGCGAAGCGGAAGGTCCCCAGGGACTTCTCGACCAGCACGTTCGAGGTGGAGCGCACGAGCCTGACGGCGATGTCCGCTTCCCGCTTGGCCACGTCGGCCATCCGGTTCTCGCCGACCAGCTCGATGTCCAGGTGAGGGCGGTCGCGCAGCAGCGCGATCAGCGGTCCCGCCAACGGCGCCGCCATGCCGGTGGGCACGGAGATCCGCAGCTTGCGGATGACGGGCGACGCGTCTCGCCCCAAGGCCTGCAGCTCATGCGCGAACCCTTCGACGAGCTGGATCAGCCGCAGCGCCTCGGCGGTGAGCGTGGTGCCGACCTGGGACCGGAGCACGAGCGTCGCGCCCAGCGCCGCTTCGAGCGCGGCGATGCGCCGCCCGGTCGTCGACGTCGACAGGCCCAGTTGACGGCCAGCCTGGAGCAGGCTGCCGCCGCGGTGAACGGCGAGCAGGACGCGGAGATCGTCCCAGGAGAGGTTGTCCATGGATGGAAAGCAGTTTAGCGGTGGTGCCCGTTCCCGGGTAGCCACGCGCTCCCTACGATCGCGGCATGAAGATCCTGATCCTGGGTGCCGGACGCATCGGCAGCACGCTCGCATTCCATTTCTCGAAGGCCGGTCATGAGGTCACCGTCGTCGCTCGCGGCGATCGCTTGAGGGCGCTGCAGCGCGACGGCGCGGTGCGGACCGTCGACGACCGGGCCGCGCCCGTGACGGCGGTGGCCGCGCTGGAACCCGGCCTGGCCGTGGACCTCGTCATCGTGACGGTGCCGGAGTACCAGTTCGCGCCGCTGCTGCCCGCCCTGGCGGCCAGCGCCGCCCGCACCGTCCTGCTGATGTTCAACAGCTTCGTGGATCCGGCGGTCTATCGCGAGGCGCTCGGCGGCGAACGCGTGGCGCTGGGCTTCCCCAACATGCTGGCCTTCCTCGAGGACCAGCGTGTGCGCTTCAACGTGGACGGCCCCGGGATGATCGTCACGGTCTCGCGGCCCGACCTGAGGACGCTGTTCGCCGAGGCCGGATTGCGCTGCAAGGTCGAGCTCGACATGCCGGCCTTCCTGCGCAGCCACGCGGCCATGGTGGTGCCGCTGTTCGTCGCCGGACTGTGGACCTGCGAACGGCCGTCCGCGCTGACCTGGGCGGAGTCCCGCCGGCTTGCCGCAGCCTGGACCGAGGGCTTCGCGCTGGTCCGGCGCCTCGGGCATCCGCTGCGTCCTGGCGTCGTCGCTGCGCTGGGCGGATTCCCCCGATGGCTGGCGGTCCTGGGGATGTGGGCCTTCAGCCGGTCCGCCAGCGTTCGGGACGTGGGCAAGTTCGGTCCGGAGGAAACGCGCTGGCTGATCGATCGGATGGTCGAGGCGAAGGGCGGGCCGATGCCGCATCTGCTGGCCATCCGGCCCTGAGCGCCGATCGCCTGCCGGGTGTCTCCGGCAGGCCGTGACCGGCGCCCGATGCCCGGCGGCGTCGCGCGGCCGATTGGCAAGGATCGTTTGTCAATCCTTCAAGGTCCCGCGGACTATCCGCTGTCCGATTCCTCTCCTAGAGTGCACCGCGGCGGCGACAGGCCATGCCGCGCGTGGTGGGCCCTGCGGTGCGGGGCGCCCGCCGCCCAAAGCAGGCTTTCGCGCATTGTGGGCGGCCCGTGCCGCGCCTAGAGTGCCTCCACGGCGCGAACGCCGCCTCGAAAAGCCACTCCGGAGAAGCCATTCATGAGGAAGCTGTCTGCACTCGCGTGCTGCGCGTTGCTGGTCGCCGTGCCGGGTCTTGCCCTGGCCAATCCCGCGCTTGCGCAGAAGAAGAACTGCATGGCCTGCCACGCCGTCGACAAGCGGCTCGTGGGTCCTTCGTTCAAGGACATCGGGTCCAAGTACGCCAAGCAGGACGGCGCCGCCGCGGACCTCGCCACGCGCATCGTCAAGGGCAGCTCGGGCCGCTGGGGTCCCGTGCCCATGCCCGCCAATCCGCAGGTGAGCGCCGAAGACGCACAAGCGCTCTCCACCTGGATCCTGGAACAGGGAGGCAAGCCATGACCATGACCGAGTTGAACGTCAACGACCGGCAACTGCGCGCGGACGTCGACGGCGACACGCCGCTGCTGTGGGTGCTGCGCGAAGAGCTGCAGCTCACCGGCACGAAGTACGGCTGCGGTGTCGCGCAGTGCGGCGCCTGCACGGTGCACCTGGACGGCGCGGCGCTGCGCTCGTGCGTGATGCCGGCCAGCGCGGTACCGGCCACCGCGAAGATCGTGACGATCGAGGGACTGGGGCAGACACGGCTCAAGGTCGTGCAGGAGGCCTGGGCCGAACTCGATGTCGCGCAATGCGGCTACTGTCAGCCCGGGATGATCATGGCCGCCGCCGCCCTGATCGCCCAGACGCCCGATCCCAGCGATGAGGACATCCGCACGGGCATCACCAACATCTGCCGCTGCGGAACCTACCCGCGGGTGCTGGCCGCGACGAAGCTGGCCGCCCAACGCCTGCGCGGTGCGGGAGCACAGCGATGAGTGCCGCCACCAAGAGTGCCGCCACCAAGAGTGCCGCAGACACGGGCGCTGCCGCGATGGGTGCTGCCGCGACGGGCGCGACACGACGCCATTTCCTGAAGGCGACGGGCCTCGCGGCGGGTGGCTTCGCCCTCGAGTTCACCTTGCCCGTGACCGGCGCGGTGGCGCAAGCGCAGCCGCCGGCGCAGGCAGCGTCGCCGGGCGCGGCCCCGGCCGGCGAAGTGACGGCCTGGCTGCTGATCCATCCCGATGAGTCCGTCGTCATCCGCATCGCCCGCGCGGAGATGGGGCAGGGCACCTTGACCGGGCTGGCGCAGCTGGTGGCCGAGGAGCTCGAGTGCGACTGGTCCAACGTCCGCTTCGAGCTGGTGAAGCCGGGTGCCAATCGCGCCCGGGCCCGCGTGTGGCGCGACATGGGCACGGGCGGCTCGCGCGGCATCCGCGGCTCGCAGGACTACGTGCGCAAGGCCGGCGCGGCCGCGCGCTCGATGCTGGTCAGCGCGGCCGCCCAGCAGTGGGCCGTCCCGGTCACTGAATGCAGCGTGGACAGCGGCACCATTCGCCATGCGGCCTCCAAGCGCCAGACCACCTTCGGCGCCGTCGCCGCGGCTGCCAACAAGCTGCCGATTCCGGAGGACGTCGCCCTCAAGGACCCGTCGCAGTGGCGCATCGCCGGCAAACCGCTGAAGCGGCTCGACACCGCCGACAAGCTCAACGGCTCGCTGGTCTACGGCATGGACCTGCACCTGCCCGGGATGATCGTCGCGCTGCCCAAGGCCTGCCCGGTCCACGGCGGCACGCTGGTGAGCTTCGACAAGCAGGCCGTGCTCAAGATGCCGGGCGTGCGTGATGTGATCAAGGTCGATGAGGCGACCGTCGCCGTGCTGGCCGATCGCTTCTGGCAGGCCAAGCGCGCGCTCGACGCCTTGCCCATCGTCTGGGACAAGGGACCGAATGCGTCGGTCAGCAGCGCGTCCATCGCCGCGCTGATCAGCGAGGGCCTGCAGGGCGACACGCCTTTCGTCGGCAATCGCCAGGGCGATGCGAAGGCGCAGTTGCAGGGCGCTTCCCGCTTGATCGAGGCCGACTACGGCACGCCGTTCCAGAACCACGCGCCGATGGAGCCCTTGTCCGCGACCGTGCAATGGACCGCCCAGCGCTGCGACGTCTGGGCGCCGACGCAGCTCGCGGAAGCGGCGCTCGCGACGGTCGCCGACGCCGCGGGACTCGACATCACCGCCTGCGAAGTCCACCCGATGCGCATCGGCGGCAGCTTCGGGCGCCGCCTCGCGACGGACTACCTCGCGATGGCGGTGCGCATCGCCAGGCAACGGCCGGGCGTGCCGGTCAAGATGATGTGGACGCGCGAGGAGGACATGCGCCAGGGCCGCTTCCACCCCGTCACGCAGTGCCGCCTGCGCGCGACGCTCGATGCCCAGGGCCGCATCGGCGCGCTGCACATGCGCATCGCGGGTCAGTCGATCACCTCCTTCGTCAACCCGAAGGCGATCACCGCCAACGGCGATGCGACCGTGTTCCAGGGGCTGCTGGCGGACTCGCCGGAAGGGCACTTCGGCTACGAGGTGCCGCATCTGCTGATCGACCATGCGATGCGCAACCCGCATGTGCGGCCGGGCTACTGGCGCGGCGTGAACACCAACCAGAACGCGATCTATAGCGAGTGCTTCATCGACGAGCTCGCGCATGCCGCCGGCAAGGACCCCTTCGAGTTCCGCAAGTTGCACATGGCCAAGCGGCCCAAGCACCTCGCGGTGCTGCAGGCCGTGGCTGATCGCGCGGGATGGACGAAGCCCGCGGCGAAGGGCGTGTTCCGCGGCATCGCCCAATACATGGGCTTCGGCAGCTACACGGCGGCCGTCGCCGAGGTGTCCGTCAAGGACGGGCAACTGCGCGTGCTGCGCATCGTCGCGGCGACCGACCCCGGCCACGTCGTCAATCCGCAGCAGGTGGAAGCGCAGGTGGCGGGCTCCTTCGTGTACGGGCTGGGCGCCGCACTCTTCGGCGGCAACACGGTGAAGGACGGCGCCATCGCCGAGACCAACTTCGACACCTACGGCGTCATGCGCCTGTACGACATGCCCGCGGTGGAAGTGATCGTCATGCCGTCGGGCGGCTTCTGGGGCGGCGTCGGCGAACCCACGATCGCGGTGGCCGCACCGGCGGTGCTGAACGCGGTGTTCGCGGCCACCGGCAAGCGGATCCGGCAATTGCCGCTGAAGGACACGGACCTGTCGAAGGCGTGAGGGGCGGGGCCGGGACGGTTCCTTCGTCATCCTCTACGGAGGACGTTCGCGGAGGCGCCGCGTGGCAGAGACCGGACGGAAAATGCGGACATTGACCGATCGGTCCAATACGCCGTAGGATCCGTCCCATGCCACGCGAACGCCGCTTTTCCGAGCCCGAAGTCCTGGAGCGTCTGACCGACGTCTTCGCCACGCACGGCTATGCGAGCACGAGTCTGGCGCTGCTGCAGGAGGCGACCGGCCTGGGCAAGCAGAGCCTGTACAACACCTTCGGCGACAAGCAGGCCATGTACCTGCAGGCGATCGACTGCGCGGCGCAGCGCGCCGCCCACACCGTTGCCGCCGTGCAGGCGGCGGAGACAGGGCGGGCGGCCATCGAGGTGTACTACGACGCGATGGTGTTGAGCTGCAGCAGCGAGAACCCCGTCGACAGGCATTGCATCGTCACCAGCGGCCTGCTGGAAGGGCTGTCGGACGCGCCGCTCGCCTGGGAGCTGACGAGCCGCTGGCAGGCTACGCATGAGTTGCTGCGAAGCGCGGTCGAACGCGGGCAGCGCGACGGATCCATCGTCAGCCCGACGCCCTCGGCGGAACTCGCCGATCTGCTGATCGCGCTGACCGGCGGGCTCCGTGTTTCTGCGCAGGCGGGGCGCAGCCGGGAGCAGATGCAGCGCTCCGTGGCACTCGCGCTGTCGGTGCTCGACATGAGCTGACCGTCCCCTCGCCCTCGATCTTCCCGATGTCGTGCTGATGCCTCCTCCGAGGCACAGCGGAGCCGTTCCTGATTTCCCCACCGGCCGCACGAGCGGCCTTTCTTTCCCCTATTTTGACCGATTGGTCTATTTGGAGCTGATGATGAGCAAATCCCTGGTTGGAAAAATCGCCCTGGTCACCGGCGCGTCGCGCGGCATCGGCGCCGCCATCGCGCAGCGTCTCGCCGCCGACGGCGCGGAGGTGGTGCTGCACTATGGCAGCGGCCGCGACGAGGTGGAAGCGGTGGCCGCGGCCGTGCGTGCCGCTGGCGGCACCGCGCATGTGGTGCAGTCGGACCTGTCCGCCATCGACGGCGGACAGCAGCTGGTCGCACGCGTGACGGCGCTGGGACTGCCGCGCATCGACATCCTGGTCAACAACGCCGGCATCGCCGTCTTCGCCGGGCTGGTCGACACCAGCGTCGAGGACTTCGAGCGCCTGGTCAGCGTCAACATGCGCAGCCTGTTCCAGGTCACGAAGGGCGTGGTGCCGGTCATGCCCGACGGCGGCCGCGTCATCAACATCGGCACGGCGGCGACGCGCATCGCCTTCCCGGGCATCACGGCCTACTCGGCGACCAAGGGCTTCGTGGACGCGTTGAGCCTGCAACTCGCGGCTGAACTCGGCCCGCGCAACATCACGGTCAACGTCGTCGCGCCCGGCGCCATCGAGACCCGCATGGGCGCCTGGATCAACGAGCCGGGCGGCAAGGAGACGCTGGCGCAGGTGCAGGCGTTGCCGGGCGTGGGCAAGCCGGCTTTCATCGCCGGTGTGGTCGCTTTCCTGGCAGGTCCGGACGGTGCCTGGACCACCGGGCAGATCCTGGACGCGAGCGGCGGCACGAAGCTGTGAGCGACGCGGCGCGCGATGCGGCGCGCCGCGTGTCGGGAAGGGCGGGCGAGGCGCGGAGACCGTGCCTCGTTGCGCCGCGCGCATGGCTGCTTTGCGGTGGGCTGTCTTGTCCGGGGGCGACCGGGTCATGACACTGGCAGCGTGCCGTTTCCAGGGAGCCGATGGGACTCATGGCGACGGCGCCCTCGCCACCACTGGAAGACCCATGCCCGGATTGAACAAGCCCTGGGGCTCGCTGTGCCTGATCGCCGCGTGCCTTGCATCGACCAGCCTGCCGGTCGCGGTCCGCGCCGCGCCGGCCGACAGGACCGCCGTGGCGTCGACACAGCCCTTCAAGGACGCCACCGTGAACGCCCCTTCGCCCGAAGACCAGACCCTCATCCATCAACTGCTCGCGCAGTACACCAGCAGCGTGAACGAGGGCGATGCCAAGCGGTTCGAGTCGCTGCTGCTGGACCTGAACATCCCGTTCTCCGGCGTCTCGAAGGACTTCGGCGCGTCCGCCGGCTTGGCGAGCGTGCAGAACTATCAAGGCTTCAAGCAGGCCCTCTTCGGTTCTGCGAACCGCTACAAGCAGCGGCACTCCAACATCAAGATCGAACAGGTCGGCCTGCTGGCGCAGGTCTCGCTCGACTACGAGACCGCCCTGCAGCAGGAGCCGTACAGCGGCAAGGGCTGGAAGGTGCTCCACCTGCTGAAGGTGGGCGGTCAGTGGAAGATCGCCAGCGAGTTCTACGTCGGGTATCCGAAGTGACACTGCCGGACCCGGTGCCGCCCGTGTTGCAATCGCTCTCCGATGACCGCGAGCGAGCCAGCGATGACGCCCTCTGAGACCCAAGCCCTGAAGCAGCGCTGCACCCGCTGGGTGTCAGGCTTTGCGCCCCGGTCCTTCGCCGAGGACCTGGAGACCGTCGCCGCCTGGGCGAGGGCCAACGAGGTGTCCGCCGACGTCTATGGCGAAGGCGGTGCCGTCGAGCTGCTGGAGCAGCGCGTCGCCGGGCTCCTGGGAAAACCGGCGGCCGTCTTCATGCCCAGCGGCGTGATGGCACAGCTGATCGCCTTGCGCCTGCATGCGGACGAGAAGCATCTGCCGCGTTTCGGCATGCATGCGACCTGCCATCTGGCGACGGAGGAGGAGCAGGCCTTCTCGCACGTGATGAACCTGCACGCGACGGTCCTCGGACAGCCGCATCGGACGTTGACCCGGGGTGATCTGGCGCAGCCTGCGGAAGCCTTGGCCGCCGTGGTGCTTGAGCTTCCCGCCCGCGTGATCGGCGGCCAGTCGCCCCCCTGGGACGAACTGGCGGCGATCAAGGACTGGGCGGCCGCCAGCGGCACGCGACTTCACCTCGACGGCGCGCGTCTGTGGGAAGCCGCCGCCTGGTACGGCAAGAGCTACGCCGAGATCGTGGCCGGCGTCGACACCGTCTACGTCTCGACCTACAAGGGGCTCGGCGGATTCTCCGGCGCGCTGCTCGCGGGCGAGTCGCGCGCCATGGCCGAGGCGCGCGTGTGGCGGCGGCGCATGGGCGGGACGATCTATCAGCTGGCGCCGCTCGCGGCGTCCGCGGCCTGCCGCCTGGACGAACGCCTGGCGTTGATGCCAACACTCTTCGAACGCACGGTCCGGGTGGTCGAGGCCCTGGGCAAGGTGGCAGGCCTCCGGATCAATCCCGCCGCGCCGCATGCCAACATGTTCCACGTTCACATGGACGGCGATGTGCAGCGCCTGGTGGCGGCCCGGAACGCGATCGCCGACAGCGACGGTCTCTGGCTGTTCAACGCGGCGCGCGAGACGGGCTCTCCGGGCCGGGCCGTGTCGGAGATCTACGTCGGCGACAACCTGCTCGCCCTGAGCGACGACGTGGTCACCGACGCATTCCAGCGATTGATCGCGCGCTCGAACGGCGTCTGAGCTTCCCCGCCAAACGCATCGGATAGGGCGGATCGCCTGGGCCGGATCGGAAGGACGTGCGGGAAGGGCATGTCGGACCGCGTAGCATCACGGTCTCCATGAAACGCACTCTTTTCGGCCTCGCGCTCTCCGCGCTGGTCACACTCTTCTTCATCTGGCTCATCACGTTCGGCTTCGGGCAACTGATGGGCGCCCTGCGTGGGCTGACGCGTCCCGGTGGCCAGGGCGGCAGCGCCGTCTCCATGCTCGTCGTCGGCCTGGCGGTTTTCGTGCCGCTGCTCATCTACCGCGTGCGCAAGGCGCGGCGGAAGCAGCGCAAGGGTCGCGACGGCACCGCGTGAGCACCCGTGATCGCTCGTAATCGCTCGTGTTTGCTCGTGATGGGGCGTCACGTGTCTGTCCGCACCGGTGTGCCTTGCATGCCTTGCTTCCCTTGGGTGTCGTGAACGGTTTGTTCACAGCTGGCCCGCGCCGTCAACGTGACGGACGAAAGGCCTTGCGATCGCGGAAGGGCATCCACCGATCCGGACCGCAGGCGGACTAGAGTGGCGCCTCGTCCGCTGTCTCCGTCGTGATGTCGCTCCCTCTCTTTGCCGATTCCTCCGCCGTCGTCCACCAGTCGCTCGACCGGGCGCTGCTGGCGCAGCTTCAAGCCCAGGCCGATGGTCCCCTCGTGTTCGAGCATTGCTCATTCGACGGGGAAGACCTCGAAGGCATCGAACTGCGCGGCGCCACCTTCCGGAGCTGCACCTTCGTTGGTGCAAGCCTTGCCCGGGCCACGCTGACGGGAACCAGCTGGTGGCGCTGCCGCGCGGCCGGCTCGGCGTTCGAGCTGTCCGACCTGACGGACGCCAAGTTCGACGGATGCGACTTGAGCAACACCAACTGGCGGCGTGCCAGGCTGTCCGGCGCCACCTTCGCCGAGGTCAAGCTGACCGGCGCGAAGTTCACGGAGGCGCAGACGCTGGGACTGACCCTCCGCGAGAGCCTCGCGGTCAATGCCGACCTGCGCGGGCTGTCGTTCCGCAAGCAGACCGTGGTGGGGCTGAACCTCTCCGGCGCCGACCTGTCGGGGTGCGACTTCACCGAGGCCGTCCTGGTCGATTGCGACCTGTCCGACGCCAGCCTCAAGAACGCGCGCTTCGCCCGCGCCGACCTGCGCCGGGCGAAGCTGGGTTCGCTCCAGGTCGGGGACCTGCTGCAGCACTTCAAGGGCAGCATCATCTCGGCCGACCAGGCGGCGGAGCTCGTCGCCGGGCTCGGGGTCCAAGTCATTTGAGGGAGGCCTTCCTCGCCGGCTTCCCCTGCTTTGCGCGCGTGGCGGACGCCTTCTTCAGCGCCTTCTTTGGCGCTTTCTCGGGAGCCTGCTCCGTTGCCTTCTTCGACGCCTTCGCGAGCTTTGGAGTCGGACGCTCTGACACACGCAGGGCCGCTTCCAGCGCGCGCAGTGCCGCCGCCGCGGGCGATGTGCCGGCATCCGCGATCTCCCCGGTGGTCCAGGTCGCGGCCAGGGCTGTCAAGGTGGCGTTGCACTTCGCGCCGGCGAGGGTCCTGTAGCCCTGCGCCGTCAGGTGGATCTCGTTCGCCCAGTCATTGCTGACGCCGGTCGTGCCCGGCGCCGCGGGCCTGCTGCCGCCGCGCGTGTCCAGCACGAGGAAACCGCCGATGCGCGCCTTCACCTGGTGATCGAGGAAGTCGTGGAACCAGTCCACCAGCACGTGGGCCACCGCGGTCCAGTCTCCCTTCGGAATCCCGGCCATCTCGAACGCCGGCGCCATCCAGGCGTTCGACCCGCCGCCGATCACCGGCGCGAAGCGGGGCGTCATGTAGTCGTAGACATGCGTGATGATGACCATGCCGGCGAAGTTGCCGTCGCGCAGCGCGTCCAGCTTCACGTAGGCGTCCATCAGCTCGTCGCAGAGGTTGGTCCAGCCGGACTGCGACAGGTAGCGCGCCACGCCCTGGCTCGGGTCCTGCCACTCGTCCTGCCGGCGCAGGATCCGCTGCGAGAGATCGAAGCCGGGGCTGCGGCGGATCCAGTCGATCAGGTCGTTGCCGCCGCCCGAGATCATCAGCGCGCGCCATTGGGGCGCGCCCCTCGCCGTCATCGCCTGATTGAACTTGGAGAACTTCTTCGGGTCCGGCAGGTCCCGCAGCAACTGGCCGGGCATGGCGTAGTTGACGATGCCGACGTCCTTGCCGAAGTCCAGCGCGTTGAACAGGCTTCCCGTCAGCCAGGTCGGCAATGAGCCGAACGAGCCCCACGAGTCGCCGTGCGCGATCACCGGCACGAACTGGTTGAAGTCGGTCCGGCCCTGTCTCAGGTCCTCGTTCGAGTACATCTTCGTCGTCATCGCGTGTCTCCTCGGTCCCGACCGGGCCGTGGCCGAGTATGGAAACCCGAGGGCCGGGCGTCATCCCACATGGAAGGGACGCGCTCGGACACTCCTGGCCTTGTCTACCGTGCGGTGTCCGCCCCGTACATCCGGTCGCTTTCAGGGGAGGGCGCGCCGTATTCCCCATTCGCATCCCCAGGTTGAAGGCAGACCCTGCTTCACTTCTGGCACGCGATATGCAAGATAGGCGGCATGGATGCCTACCGCCTGATCTCGATCCGGATGCGCGCGCTGCTCGCCGTGGCGGCGATGCTCGGTTCCGGCGCCGTCTCGGCCCAGACCGCCATCGTCATCGGCGGCGCCTTGCGCATGGACAACGATCCCGTCTGGGAACGCATCGTCCAGGAGGCCGGCGGGCCCGGCAAGGCACGCTTCGCGGTGCTCGCCACGGCCGCGGCCAATCCGGAGCTCTCCGCCAAGCTCATCATCGACGTGCTCAAGAAGCATGGCGCGCAGGCCGAGCACATCCCGGTCGCGCCGCGCCTCGAAGGCGCCGACCTGCAGAAGAACCTCAACGATCCCGAGCTGATCGCCAAGGTGCGCGCGTCCAACGCGGTCTTCTTCTCCGGTGGCGCACAGGGCTTCATCGTCGACACGTTGCAGCCCGACGGGCGGCGCACCGCGATGCTCGATGCCATCTGGGATGTCTACCGGGGCGGCGGTGTCGTCGCCGGCACCAGCGCGGGCGCGGCCATCATGAGCCGGGTGATGTTCCGCGACGCGCTCAACGTCATGGAAGTCATGCGCGGCACGCTGCGTGAAGGCCACGAGATCGACCGCGGCCTGGGCTTCGTCGGCGACGAGCTTTTCGTCGATCAGCACTTCCTGAAGCGCGGGCGCATCGGCCGCATGCTGCCGCTGATGATGGCCAAGGGCTACCGCTTCGGGCTGGGCGTCGAGGAGAACAGCGCCGCCGTCGTGCATGGCGATCGGATCGATGTCATCGGCGGACGCGGTGCGCTGTTCGTCGACCTGCGCGATGCGCGCAGCGACGCCTCGCTGGGCATGTTCAACGTGCGCGGCGCGCGGATCAGCTACCTCGACAACGGCGACCGCCACGACCTGCGCTCCGGCGTCACGATGCCGGCGCCGAGGAAGACCGCGGCCGGCGCGCCGGTGCCGGTCCTGGCCTCGACGCACGGCGGGGAGGCGCGTCGCGCGGACCGGTGGACAGCTTCCAGCCGGACATCCTCGGCGACAACCGCATCGTCCAGGCGATGACCGAACTGCTGAGCTCGCCGGCCGCCGAGGTCCGTGCGATGGCGGCGCGCATCCGGCCCGATGCCAAGGGCGATCGCGATCGCACGGGCTTCGTCTTCCGGCTCTACCGCGGTGCGGACACGCAGGGATGGATCGATGTCGACGGCGACGGGAAGGACGTGACGCTGCTCGATGTGCGGCTGGATATCCGGCCGGTGCGGCTGCCTGATCCGGGGGCGAGCCCGACGACGAACGCGGTGCCGGCCGCGACGATGATCGCGCCGGCGGGTCTGCGCTAGGCCACGGCCGCTGTCCCTCACTCCCGCCCTCTCCCGCAAGCGGGAGAGGGAGTGCGACCGGCTTACTTTCTACACCACGTCCCCTCGCGCGAGGCGCCCTTCTTAGTCCCTCTCCCGCTTGCGGGAGAGGGCAGGGGTGAGGGCCAGCGGCCTCTCGAGGTCAGCGGGCCCGAAGTCAACGAGTGACGGTGGGGCCGGAATGGTGCTTGGGGTTCCCGGAGGGAGGCCCCATGCACCGTGGAGAGCCCGCGCTCATCCTCCCGGATGAAGGCAACCTCAAGCGTCCAGCGCTTCCGCGATGAACTGCTTGGACACCTTCGGTTTCGGCACCCGCACGCTGAACCAGCGCCGCACGTCCTGCTCCACGCCGATGCCGTGCATGAAGTTGTAGAGCGCTTTCTTGAGCGCATCGCCCATGGCATCGTGGTCCGTGCCTGTCGGGTCCACGAACCCGACGTCGTTCTTCGCGAACGGCGAGGGCGGCAGCGGCAGCAGTTCGACGCCGAAGGCTTTCGGGTCCTGTCCCACCGGCGAGTGCACCGTGCACGCGAAACGGTGGAAGAAGCCGCTCTGGATGCAGCCGTTCTCGAACAGCTGTCGTACGTATTCCAGCGCGTCGACGGTGTCCTGCACCGTCTGCGTCGGGAAGCCGTACATCAGGTAGGCATGGACGAGGATGCCGGATTCGGTGAACGCCCGCGTCACGCGCGCTACCTGCTCGACGGAGACGCCCTTCTGCATCAGCTTCAACAGGCGATCCGACGCGACCTCGAGCCCGCCGCTGATCGCGATGCAGCCGCTGTCGGCGAGCAACTGGCAGAGCTCGGGGGTGAAGGTCTTCTCGAAGCGCACGTTGCCCCACCAGCTGATGGAGACGCCGCGGTCGATCAGCTCCTGCGCCAGCGCCTTCAGCACCTTGGGCGGTGCCGCCTCATCGACGAAGTGGAAGCCGGTCTGGCCCGTCTCCGCGACGATCGCCTCGATGCGGTCCACCAGCGTCTTCGCCGACGCGGCCTCGTAGCGCGAGATGTAGTCCAGCGTGATGTCGCAGAAGCTGCACTTCTTCCAGTAGCAGCCGTGCGCGATGGTCAGCTTGTTCCAGCGGCCGTCGCTCCACAGCCGGTTCATCGGGTTCAGCATGTCCAGCAGCGACAGGTAGTCGTGCAGCGGCAGGCCGTCCCAGGTCGGCGTGCCGACGTCCTCGAAGGGGACGTCCGGCTCGACGAAGTTGATGTAGCGGACCTGGCCCCGTGGCTCGCCCTCTTCCTCGCGGATGAAGCAGCGCACCAGCCGCTGCCGGCTGCGCTTGCCGGCGATGTGCTCCAGCAGCGCCAGCAGCGGCCGCTCGCCCGCGTCCAGCGACACGAAGTCGACGTAGTCGAACAGGCGCGGCTCGTTGAGCTCGCGCAGCTCGGTGTTGACGAAGCCGCCGCCGAACAGGATCTTGATGTGCGGCCGCTCGCGCTTGATCGTCTGGCCGATCCGCAGTGCCGCGTAGACCGCGCCGGGGAAGGGCGCCGACAGCAGCACCACGTCGGGACGCTCCGCGTCGATCGCGGCGAGCGTCAGCTCGCGCAGCAGGTCGTCGACGAGGTTGGCCGGCGCGTTCAGCGCGTCGTGCAGCGGATCGAAAGTCGGTTGGCTGGTCGCCAGCTGCTCGGCGTAGCGGACGAACTCGAAGCGCGGATCGACCGATTCGCGCAGCACGTCGGCCAGGTCGTTCAGGTACAGCGTCGCCAGGTGCCGCGCGCGGTCCTGCAGGCCCAGCGCGCCGAAGGCCCAGGCCAGCGGATCCTCGCCGTCCTCGGCGACGTAGACCTCCAGCGTCTGGAAGCGCGCGCCCTCGGGCAGGAAGGTCCGCGTGTTGATGCGGTGTGCCAGCGTCGGGTCGCGTCCCTGCAGGAAGGCGATCGCCGGTGCGATCGTGGCGAAGTAGCGGTCGAAGGATTCGTCGAAATGGCGCGAGGCGATGCCGCGGTCCGGCAGCGGGATCGCGTGCACGGCCTCGCGCACGCGCTTCAGGCCGTCGCGGGAGAACAGCTTGAGCACCAGCGCCAGCGCCAGATCGCGTTGCGCCGCCTGGAATCCGCGCGAGCGCAGGAACCCCGTCAGGTAGGCGGTCGACGGGTAGGGCGTGTTGAGCTGCGTCATCGGGGGGATGAGCGACAGCACACGCGGGGTGGGCGCAGGGGCGGGCGTCGGCGGGGACGCGGCGTCGGGCGCGGCGGTGGGCGCGGGGGCGGACATGTCGGAACTGTAGAAGCAAAAAAACAAACCCGGCAGGAGCCGGGTTTGTTCGGGACCGCCGGGATCGCGGAAGCGACCCTGGCGATCGGCGTGCGCCAGAAGTGGATTACTTCTTGGCGGCCTTCTTGGCGGGCTTGGCGGCAGCGGCCTTGGGGGCCTTGGCCGGCTTGGCGGCAGCCTTGCGAGCGGCAGCCTTCGGGTCCACGGCGGCCTTGAAGCCGGCGCCCGGGGTGAACTTCGGCAGCTTGGCGGCGGCGATCTTGATCTTGTCGCCGGTGCTCGGGTTCACGCCGGTGCGGGCGGCACGGGCGTGTTGCTTGAAGGCACCGAAGCCAGGGATGGAAACAGCGCCACCCTTCTTCACCGTGGACACCACCGCGTCCAGCAGCGTTTCCAGGATGCGGCCAGCTTCGGCCTTGGTCAGTTCGTGCTTGGAAGCCAGGTGTTCGATCAGTTCGGTCTTGTTCATTCGTTTGACTCTGCGGTTAGGGCCCGACTAACGCCGGACGGCGCGTATTGTGCGTGAGAAATCACCTGCGCGTCCCCGGGTTGCCCCGCAAATCATCGATGAAATCGCCTATCCGGGGTCACGTCTTGCGCGAACGCAATGGGAATCGGGGTTCCCGGTCATCTTGTGAGCGCTTGCAACGAGGTTTCCGCGATGTTGCCAAGGGGGCATTCCAGGTGATTTCCCGACCACGTCGAGTCTCGCCCGGGAATACATCACGCAACAAAACTCATGACACGAGCAGACGGTGGACAAGGTCCGGCGTGCTCGCCGCACCGTACTTCTTCATCAGCCGTGCGCGGTACACATCGACCGTGCGCGGACTGACGCCGAGCTTGCGGCCGATCAGCTTGCTGGTGAGACCTTCGATGAGGAGCGCGGCGATCTCGCGCTCGCGCGGTGTCAGGTCGGCCTTGAGCTGGCGCGTCGCGGACAGGTCCTCGAAGCTCCAGATGCCGCTCGCATGCGGTTGCGACGGGTCCAGCGCGCGGCCGGACACGTGGCACCAGAACAGCTCGCCGGCGCGCGTGCCGCCGACACGCTTCATCACGCGCTCGTCGGCGTAATAGCCGGCGGCATCGAGGCTGGCGACGATGCGCTCGCCGGTGCGCTCGAACTCGACGGGGCTCGGATACAGCAGCGCGAAGCTGTGGCCGATCAGCTGCTCGCGCTCCGCGCCGAAGATCTCCAGCACCAGCCGGTTGCAGTCCTTGATCAGGCGGTGCTCGGAAATCACCAGCCCGATCGGGGCCTGGTCGAAGGCGATGCGGTAGTCGAGGCTCATGGGCGGGTCACAGCAACGCGTAGGTCGTTGTCGACTGCACCGCGAGCCGGCCCTGTTCGTCGAACAGGTCGATCTGCCCGAACGCCAGGTTCTTGCCGCGTCGCAGCAGGCGTGCCTCGATCGTGCAGCGTGTCCCCGACACCGGGCGCAGGAAGGTCGATTGCAGCTGGACGGTCGTCATCGGGCGGAACTCGCCCAGCTCGCGCATCATCAGCAGGACCATCGCCGTGTCGGCCGCGGCCATCGAGGCCTGCCCGCACATCACGCCGCCGACATGGACCAGGTCCGCCGCGACCGGCATCGTCAATCGCAGCAGGCCGTCTTCCGCATGGACGGGATCCAGGCCGAGTGCGACGATCCAGGGCGCGAAGATCTTCGGGATCTGCGCGCGCAGGTCGTCGAGAGACATCGCGTCCGGGGACCGGGCGTCCGGGGGCAGGGTCATCGGGCTTCCTTCGGGTGGCACGGCGGCGCGGTGGCGGGATGGCTGCACGGGCGCAGTTAATCAATTCTACGTACCGCTTACGTAATGCCTTACGTAGTAGATTGGCCGACCAAGTTCTGGAAACCCGTGATTCAACGGCAAGCAGGAGACATCGGATGAACAAGCTTTTCCCCAGCGCCCAGGCGGCGTTGGACGGCATCGTGGCGGACGGCCAGTTGCTGGCGGTCGGCGGCTTCGGCCTGTGCGGCATCCCGGAGGCGCTGATCGCGGCGCTGCGGGACAGCGGCGCCAAGGGCCTGACCGTCATCAGCAACAACGCGGGCGTGGACGGCTTCGGCCTGGGCCAGCTGCTCGAGACGCGACAGATCAAGAAGATGATCTCCAGCTACGTCGGCGAGAACAAGGAGTTCGAGCGCCAGTACCTGGCGGGCGAACTCGAACTCGAGTTCACGCCGCAGGGCACGCTGGCCGAGAAGCTGCGCGCCGGCGGCGCCGGCATCCCGGCCTTCTTCACGCGCACCGGCGTCGGCACGCTGGTGGCCGAGGGCAAGGAACTCCGCGAGTTCGACGGTCATCAGTACGTGATGGAGCGCGCGCTCAATCCGGACGTCGCGCTGGTCAAGGCGCACATCGCCGACAAGAGCGGCAACCTGATCTTCCGGCGCACGGCGCGCAACTTCAATCCGGCCTGCGCGATGGCCGGCAAGGTCACGGTGGTGGAGGTGGAGCAGGTCGTCGAGGTCGGCGAGCTCGATCCCGACAGCATCCATCTGCCCGGGATCTACGTGCACCGCATCGTGCACAACCCGAATCCCGAGAAGCGCATCGAGAAGCGCACCATCCGCCCCGCTGCCTGAGGAGAGAAGACATGCCCTGGACCCAAGACCAGATGGCGGCACGCGCCGCGCAGGAACTGGAAGACGGCTTCTATGTGAACCTCGGCATCGGCATTCCGACGCTGGTGGCCAACTTCGTGCCGGCCGACAAGGAAGTGTGGCTGCAGAGCGAGAACGGCATGCTCGGCATCGGCCCGTTCCCGACCGATGACGAGGTCGACGCGGACCTGATCAACGCCGGCAAGCAGACGGTGACCACGATTCCCGGCTCCTCGATCTTCGGCAGCCATGACAGCTTCGCGATGATCCGCGGCGGCAAGATCAACCTCAGCATCCTGGGAGCGATGCAGGTCAGCGAGCGCGGTGACCTCGCGAATTGGATGATCCCCGGCAAGATGGTGAAGGGGATGGGCGGCGCGATGGACCTGGTCGCCGGCGTCAAGCGCGTCATCGTCCTGATGGAGCACGTCGCCCGCAAGAAGGATGGCACCGAGGACCTGAAGATCATCCCGTCCTGCACCTTGCCGCTGACCGGTGTCGGTGTGGTCAACCGCATCATCACGGACCTGGCGGTGATGGACGTGACGCCGGAAGGCCTGAAGCTGGTCGAACTCGCTCCGGAAGTGACCCGCGAGTTCGTGCAGAGCAAGACCGGCGTCACGCTGCTCTGAGCAAGACCTGGCCCCACGGGTGGCAAGACCTGCCACTCGTACTCCCCAGGCCCACGGGCAGCGAGCGAGTGTGGGGCCCTCAACCCCGCCCTCTCCCGCAAGCGGGAGAGGGAGCAAGAAGATCCCGGGCACCCCGCGTGCCACGCGCGGGCGATTTATTTCCGCTTCGTTTCTCGCGCTTATCCGAGCCGGACAAGTTCGGTGCGTGAATAAGTCACGCCGCAACAGCCTGTTGCCACGCCTTTCACAAGTTGTACGAATGACGGTGTATTGAACGCCGCCCCTCGCCACCATCCCGCATCCGCTGCTACGAGCCGATGCCGAGATGACCGCTGCTGCCCTGACCCCCTTCGCTCCGACTGCACAACCCGATGACGACCGCGTCGTCGGTGACGCCACCGCCATCGGTACGCCCGCAGCCCTGGCGGCGGCCGCCGCAGCGGCGCTGCTCGCGGCCTGCGGGGGCGGTGGAGGCAGCGACGATGCGTCCGCCGGCCCGGACAGCAATCCCCAGAACAGCGTTCCCACGACCGAGCCCGAGGCGGCACGTTTCCTCGGCCAGGCCGGTTTCGCCGCGAGCGCGGCGGACCTGGCCAGCGTCAAGGAGGGCGGCTTCTCACGATGGCTGGATCAGCAGTTCGACGCCCCCCGCACCAAGAGCCATTACGACTGGCTCGTGGACAAGGGCCGGGGCGGCGAGGCCAACCGGTACAGCCTGGACGGCGTCGACGCGACGCTGTGGCGCAAGCTGATCTCCTCGCCCGACCAGCTGCGCCAGCGCGTGGTCCTGGCCCTGTCGGAGATCTTCGTCGTCTCGATGAACGGCCTGCCGATCGCGTGGCCGCAGTTCGCGACTGCCGGCTACGTCGACATGCTCGAGGAGCGTTGCTTCGGCAGCTTCCGTGCGCTGATCGAGGGCGTGACGCTGTCCCCGGCGATGGGCGTCTACCTGGCCATGCGCGGCAACCGCAAGGAAGACCTCAAGAGCGGACGCCAGCCCGACGAGAACTACGCCCGCGAGGTGATGCAGCTGTTCACGATCGGCCTGAACCAGCTCAACGCCGACGGCACCCCCAAGATGGTCGGCGGCAAGACCGTCGACACCTACACGCTGCAGCAGATCACCGACCTGGCACGCGTGTTCACCGGCTGGGACTTCGACGTCGACTCCTCCGATGTGGACGGCCTCGACTTCAGCTACATGAAGCGCCCGATGCGTCAGAACGCCTCGCGCTTCTCCACCGGCGAGAAGAAGGTGCTGGACGCCGTCGTCCCCGCCACGGCCGACGGTGCCGCCGCGATGAAGGTCGCGCTGGACACGCTGGCCGCGCATCCCAACGTCGGCCCGTTCATCGGCCGGCAGCTGATCCAGCGCCTGGTGGCCTCGAACCCCAGCCCAGCCTACGTGCAGCGCGTCGCCGCCGTCTTCGACAACAACGGCAAGGGCGTGCGCGGTGACATGCGCGCCGTGATCAAGGCAATCCTGCTCGACACCGAGGCCCGCACGCGCTCGACCGCGCCCGGCTCCGGCAAGCTGCGCGAGCCCGTGCAGCGCATGATCCAGTGGGCGCGCACCGTGGGCCTGAGCTCGCCGGGCGACCTCTGGGCCATCGGCGATACCAGCAATCCTTCCTCGCGCCTGGGGCAGAGCCCGATGCGCAGCGGCTCGGTCTTCAACTTCTTCCGGCCCGGCTATGTGCCGCCCAACTCGCAGCTCGGCACCAACAACGTGACCGCGCCCGAGTTCCAGCTCTGCAACGAGAGCACCGTCGCCGGCTACCTGAACTACATGCAGGGCCTGATCGGCAACGGCGTCGGCGACATGAAGCCCGATTACACCGCCGATCTCGCGCTGGTCGCCGACGCGCCCGCGCTGGTTCGTCGCCAGGCGCTGCTGATGGGCGGCGGCGATATCTCGGAGGCCACGATCACGACGATCGCCACCGCCGTCGCCACGATCAAGGTCGACACCGACACGAACAAGCTGAACCGCGTCAAGGCCTCCTGGCTGATGGTGCTGGCGGCGCCCGAATACCAGGTCCAGAAATAAACAGCCGAGCGGAGTGCCGACCATGACCCACATCTCGAAGCTTCCCGCGCTGCGCCGTCGCGAATTCCTCAAGCGCGCCTCGGCGGTGTCCATCGCCGGCACCGCCGCCCCCTGGGCGCTGCAGCTGGCCGCCATCGGCGAGGCCGCCGCGGCCGCCGCGCCGAACGACTACAAGGCCATCGTCTGCCTGTTCATGTACGGCGGCAACGACTACGGCAACACCGTGATCCCGTACGACACGGCGAACTACCAGTCGTACGCGAACATCCGCCAGGCGCTGGCGATCCCGCGCGACCAGCTCGCCGCCACGGCGCTGACGCCGTCCCTCGCGCTGCCCGACAGCCGGCAGCTGGCGCTCGCGCCGACGATGAACCGGCTCAAGCCGGTCTTCGACGCGGGCCGGCTCGCGGTGATGCTCAACATCGGCCCGCTGATGCAGCCGACGACGCTGGCGCAGTACAAGGCCGGCAACGTGCCGTTGCCGCCCAAGCTGTTCTCGCACAACGACCAGTCCAGCCTCTGGCAGTCGTCGCGGCCCGAGGGTGCGACCTCGGGCTGGGGCGGGCGCGTCGCCGACCAGTTCCTGGCCAGCAACGGCAACGCGACCTTCAGCTGCATCAACGTGTCCGGCAACGCCGTGTTCATGTCGGGCGGCCAGGCGGTGCAGTACCAGATGAGCAGCGGCGGCGCCGTCGCCATCAACGGCGCGAACCGCTCGCTGTTCGGCTCCGCCGCCTGCGCGGAAGCGCTGCGCGGCATGATCACCGGTGAGCGCCAGCACTGGATGGAGCAGGAACTGAACCGCGTCACCGCGCGTTCGGTCAATGCGCAGGGCACCATCACCACCGCGCTGTCCACCTCCACGCTGCAGACGCCGTTCGAGACCAACGGCAACAACCTGGCCCAGCAGCTGCAGACCGTGGCGCGCCTGATCGGCGCCCGCGCCTCGCTGGGGGTGAAGCGGCAGGTGTACTTCGTCTCGATCGGCGGCTTCGACCTGCACGACAACCTGATGTCGCAGCAGCCGGTGCTGCTGGGCAACGTCGGCAGCGCGATGGCCAGTTTCGACGCGGCGCTCGTCGAGCTCGGCGTCGCCCAGAACGTCACGACCTTCACCGCCTCCGACTTCGGCCGCACGCTGAGTTCCAACGGCGACGGATCCGACCACGGCTGGGGCAGCCATCACTTCGTGATGGGCGGCGCGGTGAAGGGCGGACGCTTCTACGGCACGGCGCCGACGGTCGCCGTCAGCGGCCCCGACGACGTGGGTCAGGGGCGCCTGCTGCCGACCACTTCGGTCGACCAGCTGGCCGCCACGCTGGCGTTGTGGATGGGCGTGCCGGTGACCGACCTGCCGGGGATCCTGCCGGGCATCGTGAACTTCAACCAGAAAGACCTCGGGCTCTTCGCGGCCTGATTTCGAACATCTCGCCGACGATCGACGGAACTGGCGGGTTTGTCCCCGCCAATTACATCGCGCGACGTCGGCGGAGGGTGTGAAGAGGGCGCGTGTCGAACGCGCCGGCCTGGCCTGGGGGTCAGATCGTGAGAACCCGCACGGACCTCACGCCGGCGCCGGAACAAATACCGGTCGATTGACGGAGGTGCCGATGATCACGGGGCAAACGCTCGACTGTCGAGGTCGAACGACACAGTAACCGGATGCGTTTCCGGGCCTTTCCGCTGTTGCGGATTGGATGCTGATTTCCGGGGTGGGACTCTCTAGAGTCGCGGCCGTCAGCAGTACCGACGCACCCCCACCATGTTCCGTTTCCCCTGGTCTTCCGCAGCCGCCACGGCTGCCGCCGCGGCCCTCAGCGCCTGTGGTGGCGGAGGAGGCGGCGGTGATTCGCCCGCCGCTCCGGCCGGCGCCGCACCGACGCCTGACGGCTCGCCCGCACCCGCGCCGTCGCCGGGCCCCGCACCCGCACCCGCACCTGCGCCGGGACCCGCGCCCACGCCGGCGCCTGCTCCCGCGCCAGTCCCGGATGCCGCACCGGCGCCGTCGCCGCTCCCGGCCGCGAGTCTCGTGCTGCCACTGCCCAGCGATGCCCAGGCCGCGCGCTTCCTGGCGCAGGCTGGCTTCGCCGCGACCGAGGCCGACATCGCCACGCTGAAGTCCGTCGGCTACAACGCCTGGCTGGACCTGCAGTTCGTCGCGCCGCGCACCGAGTCCCACTGGGACTGGCTGACGCGCAACGGCTACGCCACCGACGCCAAGAAGAACGCGAATTTCGACGGCTTCCCCAACAGCGTGTGGTGCAAGTTCATCACCTCGCCGGACCAGCTCCGTCAGCGCATGGTGCTGGCGCTGTCGGAGATCTTCGTCGTCTCGGCCGTCGGCGCGACGCTGCCGTGGCGCACGATGATGCTGGCCGCCTATGCCGACGTGCTGGAGGACAACGCCTTCGGCACCTTCCGCGGACTGCTGGAAGCCGTGGCCTTGTCGCCGGCGATGGGCACCTTCCTGGCGATGCGCGGCAGCAAGAACGAGGACGGCAAGGGCCGTCAGCCCGACGAGAACTTCGCCCGCGAGGTGATGCAGCTGTTCACGATCGGCCTCGTGCAGCTGAACCTGGACGGTTCCGTCCAGACCTCCGGCGGCCGCCCGATCGAGACCTACGACCAGACCGCGGTCACGCAGTTGGCGCGCGCCTTCACCGGCTGGGACTTCGACACGGCGAACGCCGCCGGCGCCGATGGCTCCTTCATGCGCCGGCCGATGGTGAACAGCGCGGCCAATTTCTCGACCGGCGCGAAGACCGTGCTCGGCAACACCATTGCTGCCGGCGTTGATGGTCCTACCGCGTTGCGTCAGGCACTGGACACGCTGGCGAACCATCCGAACGTCGGCCCGTTCTTCGGCCGGCAGTTGATCCAGCGTTTCGTCTGCTCGAACCCGAGCGGCGCCTATGTGCAGCGCGTGGCGCAAGCCTTCAACAACAACGGGCAAGGGGTGCGCGGCGACCTGAAGGCCGTGCTGCGCGCCGTGCTGATGGATCCGGAAGCGCGACTCATCGACGCCGGCGTGAGCAGCTCCGGCAAGCTGCGCGAGCCGGTGCTGCGATTCGTCCAGGTGGCGCGTTCGATCAAGCTGACGTCGGCCGGCCAGTGGACCATCCCGGACACCAGCGATCCGGAGACGCGTCTGGGTCAGAGCCCGTTCTTCAGTCCGTCGGTCTTCAACTTCTACCGGCCGGGGTACGTGCCGCCGAACTCGGCGATGACCGCGGCCGGGGTCACCGCGCCGGAGTTCCAGCTGCTCAACGAGGTGACCGTCACCGGCTACCTGAACTTCATGCAGACGCTGCTGACGACCGGGCAGGGCGACGCGAAGCCGGACCTGACGGACGACATGGCGCTGTCCACCGACGCGCGCGCGATGGTGGCGCGACAGGCGCTGCTGCTCGGCGGCGGCAGCATCTCCGACGCGACCCAGCAGCGGATCGCGGCCGCGGTCACGACGATCGCGGCCAACACCGACGACGGCAAGATCAACCGCTCCCGCGCCGGCTGGATGCTGCTGCTTGCCTGCCCCGAATACCAGATCCAGAAATGATGACGTCGCCTCGCGGCGACCTTCACCGGAGACTTTCCGTGGCTCATGTGTCCAAGCTGTCCTCGCTGCATCGTCGCGAGTTCCTCAAGTGCGCGTCGGTCGCGTCCGCCGTGGGCGCCGCCGCGCCGTGGGCGCTGCAGCTCGCCGCGATCGGCGACGCCGCCGCCGCGACGACGGGCGGCGACTACAAGGCGCTGGTGTGCGTGTTCCTGTATGGCGGGAACGACCACGGCAACACGGTGATCCCGTACGACGCCGTCAGCCACCAGGCCTACACCGCCATCCGACCGACGCTCGCGATCGGACGCGATGCGCTCGCCGCGACCGCGCTGGCGCCGACGGTGGCATTGCCGGATGGACGCCAGATGGCGTTGGCACCGGGACTCTCCGCGGTCAAGCCGGTGTTCGACGCCGGCCGGCTCGCGGTGATGCTGAACATCGGCACGCTGACCGCGCCGATGACGCTGGCGCAGTTCAAGTCCGGCGCGGTGCCGGCGCCGCCCAAGCTGTTCTCCCACAACGACCAGTCCAGCCTCTGGCAATCGTCCAACGTCGACGGCGCGCGCACCGGCTGGGGCGGGCGCATGGCTGACCTTATGTTGTCGGGCAACGGCCGGGCGGGGCTGACCTGCATCAATGTCTACGGCAATGCGATCTTCCAGGCCGGCGACGCGGCGTTCCAGTACCTGACCGGCCCCGGCGGCAAGAAGCCGATCACCGGCATCGGGAGCCAGGTGTTCGGCTCGACTTCGTGCGCGAAACTGCTGCGCTCGCTGATCACCGAGGACCGGACGCATCCGATGGAATCGGAACTCAACCGCGTGACCGCGCGCTCGATCGACCTGCAGACGACGCTGAGCACCGCGCTGGCCGGCGGCGCGACGCTGTCGACCGCCTTCGCGGCCGACTCGCTGGCGCGTCAGCTCAAGATGGTGGCGAGCCTGATCGCCGCGCGCGCCTCGCTGGGCATGACGCGGCAGGTCTACTTCGTGGGCATGGGCGGTTTCGACCTGCACGACGGGCTGACGACGCGCCATCCGGCGCTGATGCAGCAGGTCGGCGGTGCGATGGCGAGCTTCGACGCGGCGCTGCAGGAGCTGGGCATGGCCGACCAGGTCACGACCTTCACCGCGTCGGACTTCGGCCGCACGCTCAGCAGCAACGGTGACGGCACCGATCACGGCTGGGGGTCGCATCATCTGGTGATGGGCGGCGCGGTCAAGGGCGGCCGCTTCTACGGCACGGCGCCGTCGGTGAGCGTCAACGGGCCGGACGACGTGGGCCAGGGCCGGTTGTTGCCCACGACCTCGGTGGACCAGCTCGCCTCGACGCTGGCGCTGTGGATGGGCGTGCCGCCGTCGGAGCTGCGCACGGTCCTGCCCAACATCGGCAACTTCGCCGGCACCGACCTCGGCTTCATGAGGTGACATGCACCGTCATGGATCACGTGGACCGGCGATAGCTCCGATGGATAGGGGTTTCTCCGCGTTTCCGGTGTCCTCGGAAAATCGGCCCGGAACCCGACATCCGCGGGTCCCCCAACCCTAGGGGGCACCGTCCGTCGCGTTCCGCTACGCAAGACCCTGACGTTCTCCTAACATCTTGCCGAGGCCCCCAAGCACCTGCAACGGCGAGAAGACCGTGCGCGAGTGCGAGTCGAGGGCCGCGTTCCACGCACGCCCACCAGGGAGGCTGAGATGGATGGAATGCTGGGGAGGACCCCGGAGTTGGGACGGCTCTTGTCTTATCGAGGGCCCGAGCGCCGGCGTGGCGCGCCGGATCGGTGGTGGCGCCATGCGCTCGAGGAGATCGACCTGGGCGTCTGCCTGGTCGGCGGCGAAGGCCAGCTCCTCTATGCCAACAGCACCGCGCGACGGCAGCTCGACGAGACGTCGCCGCTGCAGATCGTCGATGGTCAGCTGGTCGCGGCGCAGCGCAACGATCAATTGCGATGGGACAGCGCGCTCGCCGACGTGCAGCGCGGGCTGCGGCATCTCATCTGCCTGGGGCGCGGGGCGGGACGCCTGTCGCTGTCGGTGCTGCCGCTGCAGGACGGGCAGGGGCGGCCCTCGCAGGCGATGGTCGTGCTCGGCAAGCGCAACCTGTGCGGTGAGCTGCCGATGCTGGCCTTCGCGCGAGAGCATCAGCTGACGGCGGCGGAGCTGCAGGTGCTGCAGTCGCTCTGCTCAGGCCTGCAGCCGCAGGAGATCGCGCTTCGCCACGGGGTGGCCATCTCGACCGTGCGCACGCAGATCGCGAGCGTGCGGGCGAAGACGGCGACGGAGAGCATCCGCGACCTGGTGTCGATGGTGGCGCAGTTGCCGCCGATGCAGGGCGTGCTGCGGGCGATGGAGCGGGCTTGAGGTTGTCTGCCTGCTGAGATCGCAGCGTTGGCCGCGAGGTCAAGGGGCCCCGGCGGCAAGCGCCGAAACCCCTCGACCTCCCGTCCCCCACCATCCCCGTACTTCCTCGGTTTTGCGACCGAGGACTGCGGGTGAGGTCAGGCGCGCTGGGGTTCCAGGGTCTTCTTGTAGAGGGTCGAGCCTTCCAGATCCTTCAGCGTGACCGTCATCGCGCGGGTCTTGGCGTCGATGTCGACCTGGCCGAAGAACTGCGTGTCGGGCGCCGGCGCGGCGTTGGCAATGCCCGGCCCCTTCTGGTACGCGACCTGCATGCCGAAGGTGCCGTCGGCCTTGTTGGGGCCGAAGCCGCCGGCGTGCAACGGGCCGGAGACGAACTCCCAGAAGGGGAGGAAGTCCGTGTGCTTCGCCTTGGCGGGATCGAAGTAGTGCGCGGCGGTGTAGTGCACGTCGGCGGTGAGCCAGACGATGTTGTGCAACCGGTGACGCTTGATCTCGCTGAGCAGGCGTGCGATCTCGAGCTCACGGCCGCGCGGCGCGCCGTCGTCACCGTTGGCGATGGCCTCCCACTTGTCACGGCCCTCGGCATCCTTGCCGTCGTTGACGTGCAGGCCGATCGGCATGTCGGCGGCGATGACCTTCCAGACGGCCTTCGAGCGCTTCAGCCCGTCGAGCAGCCACGCGATCTGCGGACGGCCCATGAAGGCGCTGTCGGCGTTCTCCTCGGTCTGGAGGTTGGCGCTATTGGGCCCGCGGTAGCTGCGCATGTCGACGACGAAGACGTCGAGCAGCGGCCCCTGCGGCAGGTGGCGGTAGATGCGTTCGCCCTCGGCGTCGCCGAAGCGGCGCATCGGCGCGTATTCCTGGAAGGCCTTGGTGGCGCGGGCGACGAGCAGCGGGATGTTCTTCTCGGTGTAGCGGGCGTCGCCGGAGAGGTCCTTGCTGTCGGAGTAGTTGTTGGTGACCTCGTGGTCGTCCCACTGCCAGATCTGGGGCACGTCGGCCGACATGCGGCGGACGTTGGCGTCCATCAGGTTGTAGCGGTAGCGGCCGCGGTACTCGTCGAGCGTCTCGGCGACCTTGCTGGTCTGCTCGGTGACGACGTTGCGCCAAAGCGATCCGTCGGCGAGCTTGATCTCGGCGGGAATGGGGCTGTCGGCGTAGATGGTGTCGCCGCTGTGGAGGAAGAAGTCGGGGTTGATGCGGCGGATCTGCTCATAGATCTTCATGCCGCCCCATTGTTCGTTGATGCCCCAGCCCTGGCCGCAGGTGTCGCCGCTCCAGGCGAAGCGGACGTCGCGCAGGCCCTTGGCGCCGAAGGTCGCTGGCAGGCGCAGGTGTCCGGCGACGGGTTCGGACATGACGCGTTCGTTGTGCAGGTCCTGCAGGACGACGCGATAGAAGATCTCCTGGCCGGCGGGCAGGCCGCGCAGGTCGACCCGGCCGGTGAAGTCGGAGTCCTCGAGCAGATGCGGTCCGCGCACGCGCTGCAGGTTGGCGAAGCTGGCGGTGGTGGACCACTCGAGCCACAGCCGGCTCGGCCGGTCGCCGCGGGTCCAGACGATGGCGCCGTCGGCGACCGGATCGCCGGACTGGATGCCATGCGGCATCTGCGGCCGCATCGCGTCGCGGGTGATGATCGCGGGCGCCTGCGCCCGCGCGCCGGGCAAGGTCAGGAGCGAAGCACCTCCGAGAAGCGTGCTGGCGTGGAGGAAGCGGCGGCGGTCCATGCGGGTCTCCCGGAGAGATCAAAAGGGCGAAGCCCGCGATGCTGCCGGGAGGGTGTGACGGGGAGGTGACCAGCGCTCGCCGCCACCTGTCAGCGTCTTCGCAACACGCCGTATCCCCCATCGGCTCCCGCAGGAGAGGGAGCTGAAATCCAATGTTGATGGATATCAACGCTGCTCTACGAACATCGGATTAGCCTCGAAAAAACTAATCGAAACGTATAGCATTCCATGAATCGCATCAATTGGACAGAGAAGGCGATGCGTCAGATGTTGAAGTTGCCACGCGAGGCGGTGAAGGCGATAGCCGGTGCCGTCGTCATCGAGCTGGCGGACCTCAAGGCTGCCCGCAACGTCAAACGACTGATGAACCATCCGTATGCCTATCGGCTGCGAGTCGGGGACTACCGTGTGTTCTTCGATTTCGCGGCCGAGGTCCGGATCGTCTCCATCGAGGAAGTGAAGAAGCGCGATGAACAAACGTATTGATTTCCAGACCATCCTCGGCGCCGATGGAATGCCCGCATTCGTCGTGCTTCCCTATGACGAGTTCGTGCGGCACTTTGAGGCTGTGGGCGACCTGATTCCCGACGCCGTTGCGCAGCTTGTGTTCAACGAGAACATGACCGGCGCCAAAGCATGGCGCACGCACCTGGGACTGACGCAGCAGGTGGTCGCGGATCGGCTCGGAATTACACAGGGGGCGTATGCACAGCTGGAGGCGAGCGGACGTCCACGACGCTCGTCGCGGGAGCGGATTGCGAATGCATTGGGCATCCGACCCGGGCAACTGAACTTCTGAGCGTTGACCGAAGAGTCGGCGTCAAAGGCCGTCTCTTCTCACTGCCCCGCCGGCGGCTCCCACAGCTCGACCTTGTTGCCCTCCGGATCGATGACCCAGCCGAACTTCCCGTACTCGGAGTCGTCGCTCTTCTCCAGGACGTTGCAGCCTTCGTCGCGCAGCGCCTTCAGCAGCGCGGTGAGATCCGCCACGCGGTAATTGATCATGAAGGGCGCCTTGTTCGGCCCGAAGCCGTCGCCGCCCTCGGCCGCGCCGATGGACCAGATCGTCGAGCCGCCCGTGGGCTGGCCCGCGTCATCCGTCCAGGTGAAGGCGGCGCCGCCCCACGCCTGTACGTCGACACCGAGATGGGTCCTGTACCAGTCGCGCAGGGCCGCCGGGTCCTTGGCGTTGAAGAAGATGCCGCCGATGCCGGTGACTCGTTTCATTCCACCACTCCAGTCGTCACGAATGCCGGAGCGTAGCGCCCCGGTCGGGCGAGCGCCACCGCGACTAGACTGCGCGACCCGTTCAACCAGGAAGAGACGCAAATGGCCAATCCGACAGAATTGCAGAGCATCGAAGAGGCGTTCGCCGCCGCGATCAGCAAGGCCTACGACACCATGCTGCAGGGCTACGTCGACGCCAACGGCGCGGCCGGCCTGGAGACGGCGGCGAATCAGCGATTCGAGCGCTTCGTCGTGCTGGCGCGCAAGGTGCGTGCCCAGGCGCTGAAGCAGCTGTAGCCACCGCGCCCGGCCAAGGAAAACGGGGTCCCGATCGGGACCCCGTTGCTTTGGACGTCTTGCGTCGTTGTTGATGCATCTCAACGACGCATCCGCCCGGTCTCACCGACGATGCACCGCTCCGCGCTTGAGCGTCAGCAGACACAGCAGCGCGATCAGGGTGAACAGGGCGCCGCTCCAGATCTCGTAGGGCAGACCGAGCAGCGAATACGCGGACGCTTCACTGCAGTTGGCCGTGACCATGAAGATGCTCGGGATCCGATCTTCCAGCTTCAGCGCCGTCAGCACGCGGTCCGCGAAGGTCATGTCGCAGCTGGCCAGCTTGGAGGCGACCTCATGCTGGTAACCGGCGGCGAACAGCCCGGCCACGCCCAATGCGCCCGACAGCAGCAGCGCCACCACGCGCACGGCACCGACGCGGTGCAGCACCCAACCCAGGGCGCTCACCACTGCGATCAGCAGGAAGATCCCCCGCTGCATCACGCACCAGGGGCACGGCTTGACGCCGAACTGGTACTGCGCCACCAGGGCCGCCGCCACGGCGGCGAGCGAGACCAGCGCGCTGAAGGCCAGCACGCGCGAGGCGGTCAGCGCTCGCATCAGTCGGCGATCTCGGCGATCAGCTCGATCTCGACGCAGGCACCGAGCGGGATCTGCGCCACGCCGAAGGCGCTGCGCGCATGCGCGCCCTTCTCGGCGCCGAAGACCTCGCCGATCAGCTCGGACGCGCCGTTGGTCACCAGGTGCTGCTCGGTGAAGTCGCCGGTGCTGTTGACCAGGCTCATCAGCTTCACGACGCGTGTGACCTTGTTCAGGTCGCCGACCGCCGCGTGCAGCGTGCCCAGCAGGTCGATCGCGATCGCCCGCGCGGCCTGCTGGCCGGTCTTGGTGTCGGTGTCCTTGCCCAGCTGGCCCACCCAGGGCTTGCCGTCCTTCTTCGCGATATGACCGGACAGGAACACGAGGTTGCCGGTGCGGACGAACGGCACGTAGGCCGCGGCCGGCGCCGCCACCGGCGGAAGTTCGATGCCGAGCTGGGTCAGGCGGTCGTAGACGGAAGTGGTCATGAGGATCTGCGCGGAAGTGGAAAAAATCGCCGGGAATCCTACACCCCGGCATGGCGCTGGACACTCGTCCCGCTGGCAGCCCTGCTCGGCATGGGGCTGGTCCATGTCCTGCCGGAACTGCCCGGTCCCGCCGTCTGGCGGGCCTGGGCCGCCATCGCCGTGGCGCTGGCGACCACGATGGCGTTGCCGATCGCGCTGCCGACGGGACTGCCGATGGCGCTGACGCTTGCGCGTTGGGGTCGCCATTGGCTGGCCTGGACCATGCTCGCGGCGATCGCCGGGTCGGGACTCACCGCCGCCCGGGCCGGCGCCCGCATGGCCGAGGTGCCGCCCGTCGATCGCGAGGGTCAGGTCATGACGCTCAGCGGGCGCATCGACAGTCTGCCCCAGCGCACCGACGGCATCGGCGGGATGGAGGGATGGCGCTTCATCCTCGAGGTCGAGCCGACCGCGGTCGGCGCCGGTGCGCCGCCGCGCGTGCTGCTGTCCTGTTATCAGATGCCGGTCCCGCCGCGCGCCGGCGAGCGCTGGCGGCTCGACGTCAAGATGCGCCGTCCACACGGCCTGATGAATCCGCACGGCTTCGACCAGGCGCTGTGGATGCTCGACCAGGACCTGCCCGCCGCCGGCAGCTGTCGCAGCAAGGGTCAGCAGCGGCTGGAAGCGGGCGGCTTCAGCGTCGACGCGTTGCGGCAGACGATGCGCGACGCGATCGACCGCCAGCTGGGCGAGCGGCGCGACCGCCGCGGCGCCGGCGTGCTGGCCGCGCTGAGCCTGGGGGATCAAGGTGCGGTGAATGCGGCCGACTGGGGGCTGTACCGCGATGCCGGCGTGTCCCATCTGCTCAGCGTGAGCGGGCTGCACGTGACGATGTTCGCGTGGCTCGCCGGCGCTGCCGCCGGCTGGGTCTGGCGGCGCAGCGCGCGACTGTGCCTGTGGTGGCCCGCGCCGCGCGCGGCGATGTGGATCGGCGTGGTCTCGGCCGGGCTCTACGCGCTGTTCTCCGGCTGGGGCGTGCCGTCGCAGCGCACGGTCGGGCTGCTGGCGATCCTCGCGCTCCTGCGTCAGGCCGGCGCGCGCTGGCCCTGGCCGACGAGCCTGTGCGCCGCCGCGGCCGGCGTATGCGCTGCGGACCCGTGGGCGCTCACGCAGGCCGGCTTTTGGCTGTCGTTCTGCGCCGTCGCGCTGCTGATGGCCGCGGACCACCGCGCCGATCCCGGCTGGCGCGGCGCGTTGCGCAACGCCTGGCACACGCAGTGGGTGGTGACGCTCGGTCTGGCGCCGCTGACGCTGCTGCTGTTCCAGCAGCTGTCGATCGTGGGCCTGGTGGCGAACGCCTTCGCCATTCCGCTAGTGTCCTACGTGATCACGCCGCTGGCGATGCTCGGCATCCTGTGCCCGCCGTTGTGGACGCTCGGCGCGTGGTGCGTCGCGCTGATGAACGCGATGCTGGAGGCGCTGCGCGTCCTGCCGCTGGCGGTCTGGCACCTGCCGTGGCCGACGGCGGGCGCGCAGGCGTTGGGACTGATCGGCGGCGCCGTGCTGGCGATGCCGTGGCCGTGGCGCCTGCGGCTGGGCGGACTCGCGCTGTGCGTGCCGATGTTCTGGCCGGTGACCGAGCGCCCCGCGCCTGGCCACCTGGAACTCTGGGTGCCCGATGTCGGCCAGGGCGGGGCGGCGATCCTGCGGACGGCGAGCCACGCGATGGTCTTCGATGCCGGGCCGTCGTGGGGGCCCGGGTCCGATGCCGGGCAACGGGTGCTGCTGCCGCTGCTGTGGGGGCTTGGTGAGCGGCGGCTGGACCTGCTGATGGTCAGCCATGCGGACCAGGACCACCTCGGCGGCGCGGCGAGCATCCTCGCGGCGATGCCGGTGGCACGCCGGCTCGGTGCCGTGCCGGGCGGGGAGGGTTGCTGGCGCGGTCAGCGCTGGACCTGGGACGGCGTACGCTTCGAAGTGCTGTCGCCGGTGGAGGAAGGCGAGACCCGCAGGACCCGCAAGGAGGCCAGGCGCAACGCCACCTCGTGCGTGCTGCGCATCGAGGCCGCCGGCCGCCGCGTGCTGCTGACCGGCGACATCGAGGCGCCGCAGGAGGCGCGTCTGGTGCGCGAGGACGGCGAAGACGGCCTGCGGTCCGAGGTCCTCGTGGTGCCGCATCACGGCAGCCGGACCTCGTCGACGGCGGCATTCGTGCGGGCGGTGTCGCCCCGGGTGGCGGCGGTCCAGTCGGGCTACCTGAACCGCTTCGGCCATCCGAAGCCGGATGTCGTGGCGCGCTACGTCGCCGCCGGGGTGCTGCTGCTCAACACCGTCGACTGCGGCGCATGGCGCTGGCGCAGCGATCGCCGTTCCGTCCCGCTCAACGACTGCGAGCGGGCGACGCGTCGACGCTATTGGCTGCGCGTTCCGGCGGGTGTCCGTCCAGATCTTCCCGATCTCCCGGGCGGTCCCGCGAGCACCCCCGAACCGGATCCCGCGGACGGGCTCCCACCGGGGCTTCCCCTTGATCGCGGTCCGCGCTGCCCCTTCCACCGGGGCTGTGCAGGCCCGCGGACTGGTGCTAGCTTGCGAGGACGACGCCACAACCGGCGCCGACAGGAGGATCACATGGGAATGCTGTCCGACTTGAAGGTGGGCGTGAGGCTCGGTCTGGGCTTCGCGTTGCTGTTGCTGCTGATGCTGGCGATGGGCGCCTTCTCGGCGAGCCGCGTGGCGCAGGTCCAGGCCAAGGTCGACGACCTGGCCATCAACTGGCTGCCGAGCACGCGTCTGCTCGGCACCATCAGCGACTCGATGAACCAGATGCGTCGCGCGGAGCTGCAGATGCTGGTCGGCGGCGATGCGAAGGCGGTCGCGGACGAGGCGGCGCGGCTGACCGAGCAGTGGGGCGTGCTGCCCGGGCTGCTGTCGACCTACGAGAAGCTCATCGCGAGCGACAAGGAGCGACAGGTCTTCGAGGAACTGGGACGGCAGGTGAAGGCCTACCGCGCGGTCCAGGAGCGCTACGTGGCGGCGCTCGGCGCCGGACAGCGGGACGAGGCCGTGACCTTGCTGCGGGGCGATTCGCGCAACGCGTTCCGGGGCGCGACCCAGCGGCAATCGGAGCTCGTGAAGATCAACGCCGAGGGCGCGGACGACGCGCACCAGCAGGCGCGCGCCGACTATCGCGTCGTGCTGACTGCGATCTGGACCCTGGTCGTCGCGGCGATGGCGTTGGGCGCGGTGGTCGGCTGGCTGCTGACGCGCTCGCTGACGCAGCCCTTGCGCGCGGCGTCCGAGACGGCCGACCGCATCGCCGACGGCGACCTGCGCGACATTGCCGCAGCCTCCCGCCGGGACGAACTCGGCGACCTGCTGCGGGCGCTGGGCAAGATGCGCGACGCGCTGCACGCGTCGGTGTCGACGGTCCGCTCCAGCGCCGATCAGATCGCCGAATCCAGCCGCGAGGTCGCCACCGGCAGCAGCGACCTGTCCAGCCGCACCGAGGAGGCCGCGTCCAGTCTGGAGCAGACCTCCGCGGCGATGCACCAGTTGACCGACGCCGCGCGTCAGAGCGCCACCAGCGCCGACGAGGCCAGCCGCATCGCACAGGACGCGGCCGGCGTGGCCAGCCGTGGCGGGGACATGGTCGGCCGCGTCGTCTCGACGATGGCGGGCATCCAGCAGTCGTCGCGGCGCATCGCCGACATCATCGGCGTGATCGACGGCATCGCCTTCCAGACCAACATCCTCGCGCTCAATGCCGCGGTCGAGGCGGCCCGCGCGGGCGAGCAGGGGCGTGGCTTCGCCGTGGTGGCCTCCGAGGTGCGCGGCCTCGCGCAGCGCAGCGCGCAGGCGGCGCGGGAGATCAAGACCCTGATCGCGGATTCGGTCGAGCAGGTCGAGACCGGTTCACGCGCCGTCGGCGACGCGGGCACGACGATGACGCAGGTGGTCGACGCGGTGAAGCAGGTCAGCCAGCTGATCCGCGAGATCGCCGACGCCACCGGTGGGCAGACGCAGAGCCTGTCGGAGGTCAACGCGGCCGTGACCCAGCTCGACAGCATGACGCAGCAGAACGCCGCGCTGGTCGAGGAATCCGCCGCCGCGGCCGAGGCGCTGAAGGAGCAGGCCGCGCGGCTGAGTCAGGTGGTGGCGAGGTTCAGGCTGGCCAACTAGGTCTCGGCGTCACGCCGTGAACACCAGCGAGATCTGCTCCGGCTCGCGCATCCCGCGGGTCTTGGACGAGGCGGAGGAGGCCGCCGTCGTTCTCGCGCCGGGCTCGGTCGCCTTCAGGTGATCGACCAGGAAGCGCGCCGTTTCCGGCGAGCGGATCATCTCCGCCGCGACGACCGCTTCCAGTTCGGACGGCCGCACGTCCATCGCCGCGCACAGCTTGAGCAGGCGCGCCTCGGCCTCGAGGTAGTGCCGCTCCACCGTCAGCTTGCGTGAGAACAGTCCGATCACCTGGCCGACGCGCAGCAGGTGCACGTCGAGCAGCGCGACGTCCTCGGACGCCAACCAGCCGCGCACGATCGCGGACGCCGATTTCGGCCCGACGCCGGGAAGTTCCATCAGCCAGTTGCGCACGTCCTGCCCGGCCTCGAAGTCCGGCGCCGAGAGCAGCGCCGGCATCACCGCCGCGAGGTGCTTCGCCTTCTGTGCCGCGAAGCGGAAACCCAGGACCTTGCCTTCGACCTCCAGCGGCTCGCTGAGCCATGCGGTGAGCGTGAGCTCGCAGACGCCCGGCTGCACGAAGGCGCCGCGCTCGCGGACGCGCGCGAACGCCGCGAGGCCCACGGCGGCCGGGATGCCGGGCCCGCCCAGCAGCGACGCGCCGACCTCCTCGGCCAGCGAGCGGCCCGACGCCACGGGCAGTGCCGCGCCGGGACGATCCAGGCGACGGGCCAGCGCCTGCTGCGTCCAGTAGGCCGGGGTGGGGAACTCCTCGACGGCGCCCCAGCGCACGCCGGTCAGCAGGAGATGGTGGGGATCGGGAAGTTCTCTTTGGAGGGAGCCGTGGCGGGAGACGAGGGCAACGATCTGGGTCATGGGAGAAGGGGAGCGCCGCCTCTCTGGGCGGCTGGATAGGTGGTGTTCAGCCATTGGGCGAACGCGGCGCGCTCGACCGGATCCATGGCATGGACACGCTCTTGAAGGCGTTCGAGACGCCGCTTGTGGGTCTGGCGCTCGCGGAAGGTGGCTCCGCGGTGCCGGCTGTCGTGAAGCATCTCGGGCGGTTCGAAGTTGAACCACAGGGTCTCCGTACGCACGTCGGTGTGGGTCTTCGCGCGGAACTCCGCCGTGCGCCACCCCCGCAGGAGGGCGTCGTACGTCGGATGCGCGTAGCCCGACACGATCACCCGGCACGGCAGCGCCGCGAGCTGCGCGAGCAGCGCCTCGTGGTCCGCCGCGCCGTATTCGTGCCGGTAGATGCGCGTCTGCCGGCGCGTCTCGGGGTGATAGGGCGGGTCGACATAGACCAGCTCATCACCCTCGAACACGTGCCGCGCGAGGAAGTCCTCGGCACGGCCGTGAACAAGCGCGACGCCGGGAAGGGCCAGGTCGCGCCAGCGCGCGATGACCCGTTCGTCGGCATCGATGGCGATCGACCGCTCCGCCGGCAGCTTGTGGCGCAGGACCGCGCCACCCCCACATGCGTCTCGATGTACACCCGGTGCGGAGGCATCAGGTTGATGACGTGCTGGTACGTCTTGCCCTTGCCGCCTGGATACTTCATGCGGCGGATCATCGTCAGAAGTGACGATGATGTCAAGGCAGGGGTGGCGGTTCGGGGGGCCTGCGGAGACCGAGCGGCAGCCGGCGGAGCCGGTGCCCCTCGGCGCTCACAGTCTTCGCTTCGCTCAGGGTTCGCTTCGAGGGGCACCGGCTCCGCCGGCTGCGAGATACCCCGGGGCCGGGCTCGTCTTGTCGGTCAGAGGGCCGTCAGCCAGTCGCAGCGCAGGCGACCCGATCGGTGGAGTCTGCGTCGACCGCCGGTGTAAGCCATCGGCAACAGCCAGGCCATCAGGCACAACGGCAGTGCGATCCATGCCCGGATCAATAACGCGCCCGGAACACCCATGAACCCCAGCATCCAGATCGTCAGCACGACGTTCCAGACCGCCAGCTCGACCGGGTGACGCGCGCTGTGCATCACCATCCAGCGCTTCACCTGGCTGAGCTGCGTGAGGGTCATGGCGGGCTCCTGGACGACGGGCGAAGGGGCGGAGCGCCCGGAACGGGCGGCGATCGGAAGGGTTGGAAGTGTAAGTTTGGAGTCAGGGTTTCCCCATCCCACGGTCGTGGAGCCCGAGTGGAGCTGCGGGTTATCCCGCCATGCGGCATGGGGGCCGGGTGCCGACCGGCACGGGTCCGGCCTTGCCGCCTCGTGTATGGTTCGCCCCTTCTCAGAAGGTGGACAGGAGTCCCGCGAATGAAACGACTGATGTGGGCCGCGCTGGCGTTGTACGCCGCGGCCGGCGCCCAGGCGCATGAAGGCATGTGGATGCCGCAGCAGCTGCCGCTGGTGGCCAAGGACATGAAGGCCCTGGGCCTGAAATTCGACCCGGCCCGGCTGTCGCAGCCGCTGGGTTATCCGATGGGCGCGGTGGTGAGCCTGGGCGGTTGCACGGCCTCGTTCGTGTCGCCGCAAGGCCTGGTGGTGACCAACCACCATTGCGCGTTCGGCAGCATCCAGTACAACTCGACGCCGCAGAAAGACCTGCTGAAGAACGGCTTCCTGGCCGCGTCGCTGGCCGACGAGCTGCCGGCCGCGCCGGGCAGCCGCATCCTGGTGACCGTCGCGCTGACCGACGTCACCGACAAGGTCATCGACAAGAAGACCGCCGCGCTGCAGGGCAAGGCCCGCATCGACGCGATCGAGGCCAACGAGAAGTCGCTGGTCGCCGCGTGCGAGAAGGACGCCGGCCACCGCTGCTCGGTGGGCGCGTTCTACGGCGGCCTGATGTACCAGCTGACCAAGCAGCTCGAGATCCGCGACGTGCGCCTGGTCCACGCGCCGGCCGAAGGCGTGGGCCTGTTCGGCGGCGATACCGACAACTGGATGTGGCCGCGCCACACCGGCGACTACAGCTTCTACCGCGCCTATGTCGGTCCGGACGGCAAGCCGGCGGACTTCAGCAAGGACAACAAGCCCTTCCAGCCGCAGCAGTTCCTGAAGATGGCGAGCTCGCCGCTGAACGAGAACGACTTCGTGGCCGTGGCCGGTTATCCGGGCCGCACGAACCGCCATCGTCTGCCGACGGAAGTCGACTTCGCGTTCTCGTGGGACTTCCCGCATCGCGTCAAGGCGATGGGCGAGCAGCTGGACCTGATCAAGGAATCGACGGCCGGCCGCCGCGACGCCGAGATCAAGCTGGCCAACACGGTCGCGGGCGTCAACAACTACTACAAGAACTACCAGGGCCAGATGGCCAGCTACGCGGGCAGCGACATCCTCGCGCGCAAGCAGGCGGCCTTCGACGAGATGAAGGCCTGGGTGAACGCGGACGCCAAGCGTCGCGCCGCCTATGGGCCGTCGCTGGTCGAGGTGGAACGCCTGATCGCGGAACGCCAGGGCATCGTGCGCCGTGAGTTCCTGCTGAGCTACGCGACGCCGTCGCTGGTCAAGAGCGCGAGCGACCTGTACGAGCAGGCGCTGCAGCGCAAGAAGCCGGATGCCGAGCGCAAGTCCGGCTACCAGGACCGCGACCAGCTGCGCCGCAAGCAGGCCGTGGAAACGCTGGACCGTCGCTTCGACGAGATGACCGAGAAGAAGGTGGTCAGCCACTTCCTGACGCAATACCTGGCCCTGCCGGCCGACCAACTGAACGCCGCGTTCCTGAACGCGCTGGGCGTGCGCGCCGGCATGGACGCCGCCGCCGTGACGGCGCGCGTGGACGCGCTGTACGCGGGCACCAAGCTGACCGACAAGGCCGAGCGCACCGCCTGGCTGTCGCGTGACGCCGCCGCCTTCGAAGGCAGCGCCGACACGCTGGTCAAGGCCGCCGTGGCCCTGCACGCCGACGACGAGGCGCGCGAGATCCGCGACAAGGAACTGGCCGGCAAGACGCAGCAGGCCTACGCGGCGACGATGCAGGCCGAGATCGACTTCAAGGCCAGCCGAGGCCAGCCGGTCTATCCGGACGCGAACAGCACGCTGCGCGTGGCCTTCGGTCAGGTGAAGAGCCGCACGCCGGGCGTGGACGGCACGACCTGGACGGCGTTCACGACGCTGCGCGGCATCGTGGCCAAGCACACCGGCACGGGCGAGTTCAACGCGCCTGCCGAGCAGCTCGCCGCGATCAAGGCGCGCCAGTTCGACAAGTACGGCGTGAAGGCGCTGGACTCGGTCCCGGTGAACTTCCTGGCGACGCTGGACACGACCGGCGGCAACTCCGGCTCGCCGGTGCTGAACGGCAACGGCGAACTGGTCGGGCTGCTGTTCGACGGCACGCTGGACGCGGTGATCTCCGACTGGGACTTCAACGACCACATGAACCGCAGCATCTGCCTGGATGCACGCTACATGCTGTGGCAGATGAAGGTCGTCGACAAGGCGGACCGCCTGCTGAAGGAAATGAACGCGCTGTGATCGCGCGTTCCCCCGGGTCGCTCGGCTGAGCGATCCGGACGATGGATCCGATGAACGCCCCGCCTCGCGCGGGGCGTTCTCGTTTCAGACGCTCATTGCGGGAAGGTGCCCGGCAGCAGGATGTCGCGGCCGACGTTGCGCAGCTCGCGATGGCCGCAGAAGGCCATGGTGAGGTCGAGCTCGCGGTGGATGATCTCCAGCGCCCGGGTCACGCCGGGCCGCCCCATCGCGCCAAGGCCGTAGAGGAACGCGCGGCCGATGTAGGTGCCGCGCGCGCCCAAGGCCCAGGCCTTGAGCACGTCCTGGCCGGAGCGGATGCCGCCGTCCAGGTGCACCTCGATGCGATCGCCGACCGCCTCGACGATGCGGGGCAGCGCGCGGATGCTGGACTCGGCGCCGTCAAGCTGGCGGCCGCCGTGGTTGCTGACGATCAGCGCGTCCGCGCCGGAAGCGGCCGCGAGCTTCGCGTCCTCCTCGTCGATGATCCCCTTGATGATCAGCTTGCCGCCCCAGCGGTCGCGGATCCACTGCACGTCGTTCCAGCTCAGCTGTGGATCGAATTGCTTGGCGGTCCACTCGGACAGCGAGCTCATGTCGCCGACGCCCTTCACGTGGCCCACGATGTTGCCGAAGTGCCGGCGTTGCGCGCCCAGCATGCCCAGGCACCAGCGCGGCTTGGTCGCCATGTTGATCAGGTTGGGCAGCGTCAGCTTGGGCGGCGCGGACAGGCCGTTCTTGAGGTCCTTGTGGCGCTGGCCGAGGATCTGCAGGTCCAGCGTCAGCACCAGCGCTTCGCACTTCGCGGCCTTGGCGCGGTCGATCAGGCTGTGGATGAAGCCCTTGTCCTTCATCACATAGAGCTGGAACCAGAACGGCGCCGTCGTGTTCGCGGCGATGTCCTCGATCGAGCAGATGCTCATCGTCGACAGCGTGAACGGCACGCCGAAAGCCTCGGCCGCCTGGGCGCCGAGGATCTCGCCGTCGGCGTGCTGCATGCCGGTCATGCCGGTCGGCGCGATGGCGACGGGCATCGCGACCGGGCGGCCGATCATCGTGGTCGCGGTGCTGCGGCCCTCCATGTCGACCGCGACGCGCTGGCGCAGCTTGATGGACTGGAAGTCCGCCTCGTTGGCGCGGTAGGTGCTCTCGGTCCAGGAACCGGAGTCCGCGTAGTCGTAGAACATCCGCGGAACGCGCTTCTGCGCGAGCACGCGCAGGTCTTCGATGCAGGTGATGACGCTCATGCGCCGGATGCTAGGCGAACCGGGCGGGCCATGGCCGGAAAGTTTCGCGGGCCGGCTCGGAAGAACGTTCCGACGGGCTCAGGGACTTCCCGGGGCGTTCCGGTCAGGCCGCGCCGTCGACCGCGCCTGCGTCCGCGTCCGCAGTCGTGCCTGACTGGTCGCTCAGCGACTGGCAATGCCGGACGAGCCAGCGCGCGAAGGAGCGCGCGGCGTCGCTGTCGGCATGCCGCACCAGCCCGTAGGGCATCGCCGCGGGCACGGCGAGGTCGAACAGCCGCTTGAGCGCGCCGCCGCGCAGGTAGGTGGCGGCGAGGCTCGGGCGGCCGAGCACGATGCCCTGGCCGCAGGCGGCGGCTTCCAGGGTGAGGCCGAGGTCGACGAAGCGTGTGCCTTGCGCGGGCTCGGGCCAGTCGAGGCCGGCGGCGCGCAGCCACGGTTGCCAGGGTTGCAGCGGCGTGCGCAGCAGCGGCGCGGAGGCGAGGTCCGCGAGCGCGTGGACCGCGGGCAGGCGCGCCAGCAGCGACGGGGCCGCCATCGGTGTGACGACGTCGTCGAGCAGCACCTCGCCGCCCGCCGGGATGGCGCCGGCGAAGATCTCGACGTCGGCCGGCGGCGCGGGTTGGTCCAGGTAGGGCGTCGACAGCAGCAGTTCGAGCTCGATGTCCGGATGCGCGGCCTCGAAGCCGGGCAGGGCGGGGACCAGCACCTGACGCGCGAAGGTCGGCGGGCTGGTGATGCCGAGCCGGACAACGCGCTGCTGTTCGCGCCGGTGCAGCGGCACGTCGGCCAGCAGCGACAGCGCAGTGCGGACCTGCGCGAGGTACTCCTTGCCGGCGGCGGTGAGGCGTAGCGGATTGCGCGTCAGCAGCGGCTGGCCGAGTCGTTCTTCCAAGGTCGCGATGCGCTTGCCGACGGCGCTCGCGCTGACGTGGAGCACCTCCGCGGCGCGTTCCAGGCTGCCGAGGCGCGCGGCCGCCTCGAAGGCCAGCAGGCCGTCGATGGAGGGCAGGCGCAAGGTGTCGGCCAAGGGCTCGCCGGGGGCGTGGCGCGAGGAATCGCTCATGGGCGCGACTGTAGCGTCCGGCGCGTTCGGGTCCCCCGGACCCGTCAGGGATGCCGGATGGCGAGCGCACGAGGGGCCTCAGAGCGCGGCTACAGTGGCGCGATGTCCGAAGTTCCCGAGAGAAGCCTGACCGCTGCTGCCGACGAGGCCGCTGCCGACGACGCCACCGTGCGCGTGCTGGAGCAGGCGTCCCTGTGGCGCCGTCTGCCGTGGATGGTAGGCGGCGCGCTGAGCCTGGTGCTGGGCGTGATCGGCATCTTCCTGCCGCTGCTGCCGACGACCCCGTTCGTCCTGCTGGCCGCGTTCTGCTTCGCGCGCGGGTCTGCCCGCTGCGAGGCGTGGCTGGTCGGCCACCCGCGCTTCGGGCCGATGATCGTCCAGTGGCGCGCCAACCGCGCGGTGCCGCTCCGGGCCAAGCAGATGGCCTGGGGAATGATGGCGATCAGCTCGATCATTTCCGCCTTCGTCATGCCGGTCGTGCCGTGGCTACCGGCCGTCTGCTGCCTGGCGGTCGGCCTCTGGCTTTGGCGCCTTCCCACGGCTTGATCAACGATTCCGCTCGTTGCATCAACATTCGTGGCGACCTATCCCTCGCGGACGGTCCTGGGCGCCTCAACTGAACAGCTGCAGGTTCTCAGGCTTCGGCATCGCGCTCGCGGGGCCGCTCTTGCTGGCGGCGCTGCGCGTGCGCCGCACCGGCTCGATATCGCCGGCCCGGCTGAGCTTCCCGACCCGCACGCCGAGCAGCCGCAGCCGCTGGCTCAGGTCCACGCGCTTGAGGCAGAGCCCCGCCGCGTGCCGGATGGAGGCCGCGTCCTGCACCGGCGCGTCCAGGGTCAGGTCGCGCGTCACCGTGCGGAAGCCCTCGAAGCGCAGCTTGATGCCGATCGTGCGTCCCAGGTAGCCCTTGCGCTGCAGGTCCGAGGCAAGCTGCTCGCACAGCGCGGTGAAGATCCGCGACAGCTCCGGCCGGTCTCGCTTGGCATGCAGGTCGCGCTCGAAGGTCGTCTCTCGGCTGATGGACACCGGCTCGCTGTAGGTCACCACCGGCCGCTCGTCGAGGCCCCAGGCCGCCTGGTGCAGCCAGGCGCTGTACCCCTCGCCGAAATGCTGCCGGAGCAGCTCCGGCGCCGCGGCCGCGAGCTGGCCGATCGTGTGGATCTCCAGCCCCTCCAGCTTCGCGCCGGCCTTCGGGCCGATGCCGTTGATGCGACGCACCGGCAGCGGCCAGATCTTCGTCGGCAGGTCCTCCATCATGATCAGCGTCAGGCCGTCGGGCTTGTCGAGTTCCGACGCGATCTTGGACAGCAGCTTGTTGGGCGTCACCCCGATCGAGCAGGTGAGCCCGGTCGCGCGCTGCACCGAGTTCTTGATCTCCCGCGCAATCGCGCGCACGCCGCCGAGCGGGTCGTGGCCGACCGCCTCACGCGCGCCGGGCACGTCGGTGAGATCGATGTAGATCTCGTCGATGCCGCGGTCCTCGACCACCGGCGCGATCTCGCGCACCGCCGCCTTGAACAGCCGGGAGAAGTGCCGGTAGGAATCGAAGTCCGCCGGCAGCAGGATCGCCTGCGGCGCGCGCAGCGCCGCCTTCATCAGCCCCATCGCGGAGAACACGCCCAAGTCGCGCGCCGGGTAGGTCGACGTCGTCACGACGCCGCGGCCGGTGTAGTCGGCCAGCTTGAAGAACTCGCGCGTGCCGTCGGGCCGCTCCTGCGGCGTGTGGGCGCGCCGGCCGCCGACCACCACCGGCAGGCCCTTGAGCTCCGGATAACGCAGCAGCTCCACGGACGCGTAGAACGCGTCCATGTCCAGGTGGGCGATCAGACGATCGGGCAGCGCTGGCGTCGGCTCGGCCATGCGAGGGATTGTGAGCGCCGGCGCTGACACTCGCTGTCAGCAGGGCCGGCGACGGTCAGTGTCCGCAGCTCGTCGATCCACAGGCCGAGACGGTCTGCTCGGCCAGTTCGGCCTCCTCGGCCTTGGCATCGGCATTCCCCGCGGCCCGGATCGGATCGCGGCATTCGCCGGTCTTCGGATCGAAGCCGCGCTGTTCCATCGTGTAGACCAGCGCCGCGTCCATCATCTCGGCATGACCGGGGAACCACTGCGACAGCTCGGTGCGGACGATGGACAGCGGCTCGCGGTCGCCCAGGTCCTCGGCATAGCGCACCACCTCGCGCATCACGTTCAGCACCATCGCATGCTGGCTGCTGTGGCAGTTCTCCGGCTCGAAGCCGGTCGCCGCCATCCAGCGCTCCTCCATCGCGAAGTGCTCCTCCGTGTGGGCGAGCAGTTCCTTGAATGCGGGCAGCGCGTCCTCGCCACGATCGAGCGCGTCGGCGTAGCGGTTCAGCAGCGTCACGAATTCCTCGTGCGTGTGATCCAGCTCCGGCTGATTCAGCACGAGCTCGTCGGTCCAGGCCAGGGCGCTCATGGTCAGGCCTTCACGACGGAGGAGGCGGCGCCGTCGGTGCCGGACGCACCCAGGCGCGCGCGGTGGCGCGCCACCTGCGCGCGGACCTGTGCCGGCGCCGTGCCGCCGAGGATGTTGCGCGCGTTCAGCGAGCCCGTCAGCGACAGCACCTCGTAGACGTCCTCGCCGATGCGCGGATCGAATTGCCGCAGCGCCTCCAGCGGCAGCGCCGACAGGTCGATGCCCTGCGCCTGCGCCGTCTTCACCGCGTGCGCGACGATCTCGTGCGCGTCGCGGAAGGCCAGGCCCTGCTTGACCAGGTAGTCCGCCAGGTCGGTCGCCGTCGCGTAGCCCTTGAGCGCCGCACGTTCCATCGCGTCGGCCTTGACCGTCAGGCCGGCCATCATCTCCGCGAAGATGCGCAGCGTGTCGCTCAGCGTGTCGACGGTGTCGAACAGCGGCTCCTTGTCTTCCTGGTTGTCCTTGTTGTAGGCCAGCGGCTGGCCCTTCATCAGCGTGATCAGGCCCATCAGGTGACCCACCACGCGGCCGCTCTTGCCGCGCGCCAGCTCGGGCACGTCCGGGTTCTTCTTCTGCGGCATGATGCTCGAGCCGGTGCAGAACCGGTCCGGCAGCGCGATGAAGCCGAAGGCCTGGCTCATCCAGAGGATCAGCTCCTCCGACAGGCGCGAGATGTGCACCATGACCAGCGTTGCCGCGGCGCTGAACTCGATCGCGAAGTCGCGGTCGCTGACGGCGTCCAGGCTGTTCTGCGCGACGCCTTCCATGCCCAGCGTGCGCGCGACGCGCTCACGGTCCAGCGGATAGCTCGTGCCGGCCAGCGCGGCGGCGCCCAGCGGCAGGCGGTTCACGCGCTTGCGGGTGTCGAGCAGCCGCTCGACGTCGCGGGCGAACATCTCGACGTAGGCCAGCAGGTGATGACCGAAGGCCACCGGCTGCGCCACCTGCAGGTGGGTGAAGCCCGGCAGGATCACGTCGGCATGGCGCTCGGCCTGGTCGACCAGCACGCGCTGCAGCTCGGCCAGCAGGCCGGCCAGCGTGTCGATCTCGCCGCGCAGCCACAGGCGCACGTCGGTGGCGACCTGGTCGTTGCGGCTGCGGCCGGTGTGCAGCCGCTTGCCGGCCAGGCCGACCAGCGTGGTCAGGCGGGCCTCGATGTTCAGGTGGACGTCCTCCAGGTCCAGCTGCCATTCGAAGCGGCCCGAGGTGATCTCCTCGCGGATCTGCGCCATGCCCTTCTGGATCGCGGCGAGGTCGTCCGCGCCGATGATCCCCTGCGCGGCCAGCATGTCCGCGTGGGCCAGAGAGCCCTGGATGTCGGCGGCCCACAGGCGCTTGTCGAAGTCGACGCTGGCGGTGTAGCGCTTCACCAGCTCGCTGACGGGCTCGGAGAACAGGGCGGACCAGGCTTGCGTCTTGTTGGCGAGCTGGTTGTCGGCGACCTGGGGAGTGGAAGGCTGGTCAGTAGGGGAGGAGGACATCGGCTTGCAAGGCGTTACGACTTCGCGGCACCCCGGGCGTATCCGCATGGGAAGCGGACGGACGCCTGGGTGAGAATGAGCCGCCGATTCTAAAGGGGCGCCGCCGTGGCGCCCGAGGGGCTGCAGTCAGAGGGCAGGACAGTGCGGGGACGGGAGGAGCCGATGGCCACGAAGGCAACGAACGGGAGAACGCCGGGGAAGGATCCGTCGCGCTCGACCCGGCCGTCGCGCGACGGGCGTGCGGGTCCGCCGGCGCCGGATCCACGGGGGCCGTCCACCCAGCCGCTGAGCACGCAGCCCCTGGACAGCCGGCCGATGCCGATGCAGCCCGCCTGGGAGGAAACCCGCCTGGACGCGCGGCCGGCCGAGCCGCCGCGCCTGATCGACGCGCAGCGGCGTTTCGACGTCTGCCATGTCGGCCTGGTGATGCGCGCCGTGCTGGGCGTGCAGCTGGTGCTGTCGCTGGGCCTGGCGATGACCTCCGAGACCTTGGCGCAATGGACCTGGGCAATGGGCGGCGCCTCGGTCGCGGCGCTGAGCGGGGTGCTGGCCTGGCTGCTGATCGTGTGCGCGTCCAAGCGGGTGCTGGCGCGCCTGCCCGAGTGGGCGCAGTGGACCTTGCCGATCGTGCTCGGCGCGCTGTGCGCGCATGGCGGGACGCTGCTGCTGGAGGCGGTGGACATCGGCGTGCTCGGCGCCTTGCAGCGGGCTGCGGCCCTGCTGGCGGGGGCGCTGGCGGCGGGGGCGCTGCTCAGCTGGCTGAAACTGCGCGAGCGTGCCCAGGCGCCCGCCGACGCGCTGGCGCGTCTGGTCGAGCTGCAGTCGCGCATCCGGCCGCATTTCCTCTTCAACACGCTGAACACCGCGATCGCGCTGGTGCGCGTCGACCCGAACCGCGCCGAGGAGGTGCTGGAGGACCTGGCCGAGCTGTTCCGCGTGGCGCTGGCGGACGCGGGGCCCACGGCCGAAGGCGTGCGGCTCGACCAGGAGGTCGAGCTGGCGCGGCGTTATCTGGCGATCGAGCAGTTGCGCTTCGGCGACCGGCTGCGGGTGCATTGGCAGCTCGATCCGCATGCCGCGGAGGCGCGCGTGCCGCCGCTGCTGCTGCAGCCGCTGGTGGAGAACGCCGTGCGCCATGGCGTCGAGCCCAACGACGGCGGCGGCGACGTCGACATCGTGACGCGGGCGCGCGGCAGCGAGATCGAGATCCGCGTCGTCAACACGGTCGGATTGCCGACGCGCGGCAAGGGGCACGGGCTGGCGCTGCGCAACGTGCGGCAGCGGCTCAGGCTGATGCACGATGTGGCGGCGCGCCTGGAGGCCAGTCCCGGCGAGGGACGTTTCGTGGTGCGCATCGTGATGCCGCGCTGAGGCGGCGCTCACGGGAACCGCACGAACAACGGAAGCAACGAGAGCAATGAGCACACCGGGACGGGAGGGAAGGACATGCTGACGCATCCGCCGCTGAGGGTCTTGATCGTCGACGACGAACCGCTGGCGCGGCTGCGTCTGCGGGGGTTGGTCGAAGCCAACGAGGAACCCCGCGCCGAGGTCGTGGCCGAGGCCGGCAGCGGCGACCAGGCGCTGGCGTGGCTCAAGGACCACGCCTGCGACCTGATCCTGCTCGACGTGCAGATGCCGGGCCTGGACGGGCTGGGGCTGGCGCAGGCGCTGCGCGGGCGCCCCTTCGCGCCGGCCATCGTGTTCGTCACCGCGCATGCGCAGCACGCGCTGCTGGCCTTCGAGCTGGAGGCGCTGGACTACCTGACCAAGCCGGTGCGGCGTGAGCGCCTGCAGGCCAGCCTGGCGCGGGCGATGCAGCGCATCGACGAGCGGACGGCGGCCAAGGCGCGCGAGGAGCGCGATGCCAACGGGCAGGAGTCGTCGCCGGGCACCGAGGCGCCGGTCATCAACATCACCGAGCGCGGACGGCTGCTGCGCGTGCCGCTGGCCGAGGTGCTCTATTTCAAGGCCGAGCTCAAGTACCTCACGCTGCGCACCGCGACGCAGAGCCATGTGATGGACGGCTCCCTCAGCGACCTGGAGCAGCGGCTCGGCGACCGCTTCCTGCGCGTGCACCGCAATGCGCTGGTCGCACGGTCGGCCGTGCGCGAACTGGAGCGCCACGTGCCCACTGACGGCCCCGCCGATGGCGACGGCGAGAACGGCGGCGAACTCGGCTGGGCGGTCCGCATCGCCCATGTCAACGAGTGGCTCGCCGTCTCGCGGCGGCAGGTGGCGGCCGTGCGCGAGGCGCTGGCGGGGCAGCGCTGAAGCGCTGACCCGTTCCCGCCCGACGCCTCGGCCTGTGTTGCTCAGCCGGTGTTGCGCAGGCCGGCGGCGATCCCGTTGATGGACAGGTGGATCCCGCGCTGGACGCGTTCCAGTCGAGGATCCTCCGCGCGCTTCTCGGCCGGGATTGCGCGATAACGTCGCATCAGCTCGACCTGCAGGTGGTTCAGCGGATCGATGTACGGGAAACGGTGTTCGATCGAGCGGGCCAGCGCCGGATTGGCCGCGAGGCGGCCGCTCTCGCCCGTGATGAGCGCGATGGCTTCCTCGGTGCGGGCGAACTCGGCCTCGATCGCGCCGAAGATCTTCTTCGCGAGGCGCTTGTCCTCGACCAGCTCCAGATAACGGCGCGCGATGTCGAGATCGGCCTTGGCCAGCACCATGTCCAGGTTGGACAGCAGTGTCTTGAAGAAGGGCCACTGCTTGTGCATGCGCTTGAGCAGCGCCAGCTTCTCGTCGCGGGCCGCCCCGTCCTTGCCATTGCCCTTCCCGAGGAAATCCTGGACGCCCGAGCCGAAGCCGCACCAGCCCGGCAGCGTGATGCGCGACTGCCCCCAGCTGAAGCCCCAGGGGATCGCCCGCAGGTCCTCGATGGCGCGCGTGGCCTTGCGCGAGGCGGGACGCGAACCGATGTTGAGCTCGGCGATCTCGCGGATCGGCGTCGTCGCGAAGAAGAAGTCGGCGAAGCCGGGCGTGTCGTAGACCAGCCCGCGGTAGGCCGCGAAGCTCGCGTCCGACAGCGCCTGCGCCGCGGTCATGAAGGACTGCGGCGCGGTCTTGGTCGGATGCAGCAGCGTGGCCTCCAGCGTGGCGGCGACCAGCGTCTCCAGGTTGCGCCGGCCGATCTCCGGGTTGGCGTACTTGGAGTTGATGACCTCGCCCTGTTCGGTCAAGCGGATCTGGCCGTTCACCGTGCCCGGGGGCTGCGCGAGGATGGCCTGGTAGCTCGGACCGCCGCCGCGGCCCACCGTGCCGCCGCGGCCGTGGAACAGGCGCAGCGTCAGCGGCCCCTGCTGGCGCAGCTCGTCGAAGAGCTGCACCAGCGCGATCTCGGCGCGGTACAGCTCCCAGCTGCTGGTGAACACGCCGCCGTCCTTGTTGGAGTCGGAGTAGCCCAGCATGATGTCCTGCTCGCCGCCGGAGCGGCGCACCAGCGCCGCCATGCCGGGCAGCTCGTAGAAGCCGCGCATGATGCCGGGCGCGTTGCGCAGGTCGGCGATGGTCTCGAACAGCGGCACCACGATCAGGTCGCTGACCGCGTTGCCGTCTAGCGTGCCGCGCAGCAGGCCGACTTCCTTCAGCAGCAGCTGCACCTCCAGCAGGTCGCTGACGTCCTCGGTGTGCGAAATGATGTAGTGGCGCAGCGCCTCGCGGCCGAAGCGCTTCAGCGATTCGCGCGCGGTCTCGAAGATCGCGAGCTCGCCCAGCGCGCGCTCGCTGTACTCGGCGCCCAGCACCCGCAGCGGGCGTGTCTGGTTCAGCAGGTCCACCAGCAGCGCGCGGCGCTCCTGCTCGCCCAGCGCCGAGTAGTCCTCGCAGACGCGGGCGTTCTTCAGCAGCTCGACGATGGTGAGCTCGTGCTGGTCGCTGCTCTGGCGCAGGTCCAGCGTTGCCAGGTGGAAGCCGAAGACCTGCACCGCGCGGATCAGCGGCTTGAGCCGCGGCGCGATCAGCGCGTGGGCATGGTGGCTCTCGAGCGAGTCCTGGATCACGCGCAGGTCCGCCAGCAGGTCCTCGGGGGACAGGTAGGGATCCTGCGGCGCGACCGCGTGGCGCAGCGCCTCGGTGCCGGTCAGCGATTCGAGCGTCGCGGCCAGGCGCGCGTACATGCCGGTGAGCGCGCGCCGGTAGGGCTCGTCCATCCGGTGCTCGTTCTGGTCAGGGCTGCGCTCGGCCAGGGCCTGCATCGCCGGCGTGACGCCCGTCAGTCGCAGCGAGATCGACAGTTCCGCGCCCAGTTCGTGCAGCTCGGTCAGGTAGTGGCGCAGCGCCAGCTCGCTCTGACGGCGCAGCGCCAGGCGCATCGTGTCGGCGGTGACGTTCGGGTTGCCGTCGCGGTCGCCGCCGATCCACTGGCCCATGCGCAGGAAGGGCGGCACGTCCTCGCCCGGCAGCGCTTCCTCCAACTCGGTGTAGAGCTTGGGGATCTCGCGCAGGAAGGTCGCGTGGTAGTAGCTCAGCGCGTTCTCGATCTCGTCGGCCACGGTCAGCTTCGAGTAGCGCAGCATCCGCGTCTGCCACAGCTGGGTGACGCGGGCGCGGATCAGGTGCTCGTTGGCGGCCAGTTCTCGCTCGGTGTGCAGGCGGTCGCGCGCGCCGACCAGCTCGGCCACGGCGCGCTCGGCGTCCAGGATGCTCTTGCGCTGCACCTCGGTCGGGTGGGCCGTCAAGACCGGCGACACGAAGCCGTGCGCCAGCGTCTTGGCGACCTCCGCCGGCCGGACCCCGGCATCGAACAGGCGTTCCAGCGCATACGCCAGCGATCCCGGCTGCAGCGAGCCCTCGCGCTCATGCACCTCGCGACGGCGCACGTGATGGCGGTCTTCGGCGATGTTGGCCAGGTGCGAGAAATAGCTGAATGCGCGGATCACGCTCACCGTCTGCTCGCCCGACAGGCCCTTGAGCAGCTTGTCCATCTGCTTGCCGGCCTGCGCATCGCGCTTCAGGCGGAAGGCGACCGACAGCTGCCGCACGCGCTCCACCAGTTCGTAGGCCTCGCGGCCTTCCTGCTCGCGGATCACCTCGCCCAGGATGCGGCCCAGCAGGCGGATGTCGTCCATCAGCGGCTGGTTCTTGTCCTTGATCGTCCTGATCGATCGGGTGCGGTCGGCCGCCTTGACGGCGGGCTTGGCGCCGGCCTTCGTGGCCGGCTTCCGGCTCGACGGGGTGACAGGTGTTGCGGCCGGCTTGGCACTGGCCTTGGCGCGGGACTTCGAGGAAGCGGAGCGGGCGGAGGAGGTACTGGCGGGCATGGCGGGCGTCAGAGGTTCGTCAGGGACCAGGGGGAGGGGTGATGTAACGAAGTTACCTTCGGTTGACTTTAGCAGTTTCTTCGTGCGCGGCTCGCCCGTCGGGGTGGCGTGACGTGGCGCGGGCGCCGCGACAAGCTCCGGGATCGCACAAGCCACGCTTCGCGGCAAACGAGCTTCCCTCCACCGAGGGACGACAGCGGGCGCCGCTCGGCTAGCATGCCGCCCCATGAACCAAGAATTCGTGATCGCCACCCGCGAGAGCCGCCTGGCCCTCTGGCAGGCGGAACATGTGCAGGCCCTGCTGCAGGCGCGCGGCCTCGGGGTGCGGCTGCTCGGGATGACCACGCGCGGCGACCAGATCCTGGACCGCACGCTGTCCAAGGTCGGCGGCAAGGGGCTGTTCGTGAAGGAGCTGGAGACGGCGCTCGAGGACGGCCGCGCGCAGCTCGCGGTGCATTCATTGAAGGACGTGCCGATGGAACTGCCGGAGGGCTTCGTGCTCGCGGCGGTGCTGGAGCGCGAGGACCCGCGCGACGCGCTCGTGTCGCCGACCTACGGGAACCTCGCGGCGCTGCCGCAGGGGCGTGCGTGGGCACGTCCAGCCTGCGCCGCGTGACGCAGCTGAAGAACCTGCGTCCGGACCTGCGCATCGAGCCGCTGCGCGGCAACCTCGACACCCGGCTGCGCAAGCTCGACGAGGGCCAGTACGACGCGATCGTGCTCGCCGCCGCCGGGCTCAAGCGCCTGCAGCTGGACGGCCGCATCAGCCAGTACTTCGACGTCGACGAGATGATCCCGTGCGCGGGGCAGGGCGCTCTGGGCATCGAGATCCGTGCCGGCCAGGCGCCGCTGACGGCGCATCTGGAAGCGCTGGCGCACCGGCCGACCTGGCTGGCCGCGGCGGCCGAGCGCGCGGTGTCCCGCGAGCTGGGCGGCAGCTGCTCGATGCCGCTGGCCGCGCACGCGGTCTGGGCGGCCGATGGGCGGCTGGCGCTCTCCGTGGCCCTGGGCCACCCGATCGAACCGGAGCGGGCCCTCCTGCGGGCGGGCTCGCGGGCGGCGGTGGGGGATCTCGCCGCGGCCGAAGCGTTGGGCATCGCCGCTGCCGCGGCGCTGCGCGAGCTCGGTGCCACCGAGTACCTGAAGGACGTCTGATGCCGGGCGCCGTCGCCCCGGTCCGCCTGCTCCTGACCCGCCCCCGGGCCCAGGCCGACGACTGGGCCAGACGCATGGCCGCCTTGGGCGTGCCCACCGCCTCGCTGCCGCTGATCGACATCGAACCGGCTGGCGATCCCGCCCCCATCGAAGCCGCCTGGTCGACCTTGCCGACCATGGACCTGGCGATGTTCGTCAGTCCCAATGCGGTCGAGCACTTCTTCGACCGCCGGCCCGCCGCGGCATCCTGGCCGGATCGGACCTGGGCGGCGACCGTCGGTCCGGGCAGCGCGCGGGCGCTGATCGAGCGCGGCGTGCCATCGGAGCGCCTCGTCCAGCCGCCAGCAGGGTCGGACAGCCTCGACTCGGAGCATCTGTGGCCGGAGCTGGTCCGCGTCACGGGCGCGGACTGGTCCGGCCGCCGCGCCCTGCTGGTGCGCGGCGACGGCGGACGCGAATGGCTGGGCGACCGGTTGCGCGATGCCGGCGCCGAGGTCGCCGCCGTCAGCGTCTATCGCCGGGCCTGTCCCCCGTTGTCCGCGGACACCGCCGCACTGCTGCGCGAGGCGCTGCAGGCGCCGGAGCGCCATGTCTGGCTCTTCAGCAGTTCGGAGGCGATCGGCCATCTGGAGGCCCTCGAAAAGGGGACGTGCAGCGCGCGGGAGCCGGGCGCCGATGACAGCCGCGAGGACCCGTCCCCCGCCATTTGGGGACCTGTCCGCGCCCTGGCCACCCACGAACGCATCGCCGCCCGAGCACAGGCCCTCGGCGTGGGGCATGTGGTTTTGGTGCGACCGGAATCGGAGGCCGTCGCCGCCGGGTTCCGGATGCTGTCAGGGTCCACCCTAGAATCGCCGACGTGAGCGAGACCACCACCCCAGCGGCCGACGTTCCGTCGCCCCACAAGCCCGCCCGGCAATCCGGCGCCACCTTGACCCAGGCCGTCGTGGCCTGCGTCGGTCTGGTGGCCCTGCTGGCCCTCGGTCTGGCCTGGCAGAGCCAGCAACGGCTCAAGCAGGTCGAGCAGGAACTCGTCCGGCGCCAGGACAGCAGCCAGAGCGAGGCCAACATCGCCCGCGACCAGGCGCGTCAGGCGCAGGACCTCAGCCGCGACACCGCGGCCAAGGTCGCGCTGCTGGATGCGCGCCTGGGCGAGGTCGCCGTGCAGCGGGAGCAGCTCGACACGCTGATGCAGTCGATGAACCGGTCGCGTGACGAGAACGTGGTCGGCGACATCGAGTCCTCGCTGCGCGTGGCGATGCAGCAGAGCACCATCACCGGCAGCGTCGAGCCGCTGGTGGCCGCGCTGAACCAGTCCGACGTGCGCTTGGCCCGCTACAAGCAGCCGCGCCTGGAAGGGGTCCGCCGCGCCGTGACGCGCGATCTCGAACGCATCAAGGCGGTCAGCGTCGTGGACGTGTCGACGCTGACGATCAAGCTGGACGAGGTGGTGCGGCAGGTCGACGATCTCCCGCTGCTGGCCGTCGCCCAGCCGGGGCAGGATCCGTCCGGCGCCTCCGCGGCCCCGGCCACGCAACACCCGACCCCGGCGTCCGCCGGCACGAAGACCGCTGCCCCGCGCAAGCCCGCCTCCGCGGCGTCTGCAGGCGCCTCGCAGGCCGGCACGGACGGCGAGACCGGCTGGTGGACCCACCTCTGGGATCAGGCCGGCGATCGCTGGACGACGCTGTCCGGCGACATCTGGCGCGAGGCCCGCGGACTGCTGCGCGTGACCCGCATCGAGCATCCGGAAGCCGCGCTGATCGCGCCCGAGCAGGCCTTCTTCCTCCGCGAGAACCTCAAGCTGCGGCTGCTGAACGCCCGGCTGGCGCTGCTGAGCCGGCAGTTCGACACCGCACAGGTCGACCTGCGCGAGGCGCAGGCGATGCTGGAGCGCTATTTCGACGCGCGTTCGCGCAAGCTGACCCAGACGACGGAGTTGCTGCGGCAGGTGCAGGGCCAGTCCCGGCAGGTGAGCGTGCCGCGCCCCGACGACACGCTGGCCGCGCTGAGCGCGGTCGCGCGCTGAGGAGATCGCCATGCGCATGGTGATCTGGCTGGTGCTGCTGTTCGTCGCCGCCGTCGTGGCGGCGCTCACGCTGGGCAACAACGACGGCCTCGCCAGCTTCTACTGGCGCGGCTGGCGCATGGACCTGTCGCTCAACCTCTTCCTCCTGCTGCTGGTGGCGGGCTGCTTCGCGCTGATGACGCTGATGCAGACGCTGGACGCGCTGCTGACCCTGCCCAAGCGGGCACGCCTGTGGCGCATGGCGCAGCGCGAGCGCAGCGCCCAGATCGCCTTGCGCGAGGCCTGGGCGGAATACTTCGGCGCCCGCTACAGCCGGGCCCAGAAGGCCGCGCAGCGCGCGCTCGCCATCCAGGCGCAGACGCCCGACCTGGCGCAGGACGGTGCCTTCATGGCGCTGGCGCACCTGGTGGCCGCCCAGAGCGCCCACCGGCTGCAGGACCGGCGCAACCGCGACGAGCACCTGCGCCAGTCCTTGCAGGTGGCCGCCACCTCGGCGGGCGCCCGCGTCCAGGAGGAGGGCGCGAGACTGCTGGCCGCCGAATGGGCGCTCGACGACCGTGATGCCGCCCGCGCGCTCGGCCTGCTGGGTGAACTGACCCCGGGCGTGGCGCGCCGCACGCAGGCCCTGCGGCTGAAGCTGCAGGCCAGCCGGCTCGCGCACGAGCCGCTCGAGGCGCTGCGCACCGCGCGCCTGCTGGCCAAGCACCAGGGCTTCTCGAAGGCGGCCGCGCAGGGCCTGCTGCGCTCGCTCGCCTGCGAGGCGCTCGACGCCGCGCGCGACATCGATCAACTGCGCGGGATCTGGCAGCAGCTGGATGCTTCGGACCGGCGCGATGTGTTCGTGGCCTCGCGCGCCGCGAACTGCGCGGCGGGCCTGGGCGCGCCTGAAGATGGTCGTGGCTGGCTGCGGCCCTTCTGGGAATCGATCGCCGAGCAGGGCGCCGACGAGCGCCAGGCGCTGGCCGAGGCGCTGGTGCTGTGCATGCCGGGCCTGGGACCGGAATGGCTGCAACGGCTGGAAGGCGCGGTGCAGCGGTTCCCGCGCGACGGCACGATGGCCTTCGCACTGGGGCACGCGCTGGCGGAGCGTCAGTTGTGGGGCAAGGCGCGTCTGATGCTCGAGCAGGCGGCGGAGGATCGCGAACTGACCCTCAACGCCCGCCGCCGCAGCTGGCTGCGATTGGCAGAGATGGCCGACCAGGACGAAGACTCGGAACGCCGGGCCCGGTGCTACGAGGCCGCTGCGCGTCTCGGATGACGGCCTGGAGGGCCGTCGAGGTGCCCGGGGAAGGGGATTCATCCTGCCGCGACCAGCGCAAGAATGAATTTTTTGTCGAGATACTTGCAGACCCTCAAAAACGCATGCTATAGTCGCAGTCTTTCAGCGGCTGTAGCTCAGTTGGATAGAGTACTTGGCTACGAACCAAGGGGTCGTGGGTTCGAATCCTGCCAGCCGCACCAGAAAAACTGTTGAATCTCCGGGTGACCGGAGATTCGGCAAGCAAAAGAAGAAGTAACAACAAAAACCTGGGATCGCTTCCACGACGGCGGTTCCTGATCAGTAAAAGTCGAGCGGCTGTAGCTCAGTTGGATAGAGTACTTGGCTACGAACCAAGGGGTCGTGGGTTCGAATCCTGCCAGCCGCACCAAATAGAAAGCCAGCGTTGAAAGACGCTGGCTTTTTCTTTGCCTGAATGATTTCGGGCCGCATTCCCGAACTGGTTTGAATCGTCGCCTCCGGTTATTCCGGGCGAATATCGTCCGGGCGTGATAACTCCTGCTGGATATCGTTGCCGATCGTCGAGGGGCCTGGTCTCGCCGGCGTCCGTGACAGTTTCGGCGCCGGCATCGGCCACGCTTGGCCGTCCTGCATGAAGAAGTTGCGGCGAGCCTGCTGATGCGGATGCAAAGGCGCCTCGGCGGCGGTCAGCACCGGCGCCGCGCAAGCATCTGTCCCTTCAAAGACGGCCGCCCAGTGCGCGAGCGGCTCTTGCCGGAGACGTGCGGCCACCGCGTCGCGCAGGGCGGGCCACGCCGCGGGATCGTCCTGCGGCGGTGCCGGGAGGTCCAGCCGCGCCATGAGCTCCTGCTGGAAGGGCGCCTCGATGGCGCCGAGCGACAACCAGCGCCCGTCCGCGCATTCGAAGCAGTCGTAGAAGTGCGAGCGGTGCAGGAAAAGGTTGCGCGAGGGGTCGTCGTCCCAGCGGCCACCGGCCCGCAGGGCCTGGATGAGCGTCCCCATGTAGCCGACGCCATCCAGGATCGCCGCGTCCACGACCTGGCCTCGTCCTGAGCGGCGCGACTCCCACAGGGCGCACATCAGGCCGAAGAGCATCGTCAGGGCGCCGCCGCCGATGTCGCCGAGCAGCGTGGCAGGCAGCGCGGGCGGCTGGCCCGGACGTGCCGCAAAGGGCATCAGGCCGCTCAACGCGACGTAGTTGATGTCATGGCCGGCGCTGTGCGCCATCGGCCCCGTCTGGCCCCATCCGGTGAGCCGGGCGTATACCAGCGTCGGATGCGCGGCGAGCAGCGTGTCCGGACCTAGCCCGAGGCGCTCCATGACACCGGGGCAGAAGCCTTCGATCAGCGCGTCACTGCGCGCAACCAGGTCGCGTACCCGGGCCAGGCCGGCGGGCGACTTCAGATCCGCCTGCACGACGGTCTTGCCGCGGTTCAGCGCCGGGCCGCCGCCGAGCCGGGTCTCGCCGCCCGGGCGCTCGACGACAGTCACCTCGGCGCCGAAGTCGGCCAGCATGAGCCCCGCGAACGGCGCGGGTCCGATGCCGGCGAACTCCAGGATCCTCAGCCCGCTCAACGGACCGCTCGCGCCGGCATCCAGGGTGTCGCTCATGCCCATCCTTTCCCGGGAATCCCGGATCGTCACACCATAGCGCGTCGGCGCTGGGGGCTCTGTGCGTCTGAGCGAGGACGCCGCTGGCGCGCGACACAATAGCCGCCATGAGCAAGGCATTCACGAAGGAATCCGACAGCGGTGACGATGACGACGAAGGCCCGTCGCTGCCCGCGTTGCCGCAGGGCTCGCGCAACTACATGACGCCGGCGGGATACGCGCGGCTGCGCGCCGAGTTCATGCAGTTGCTGGACGTCGAGCGGCCCAAGATCGTCGAGATCGTCTCCTTGGCCGCGAAGAACGGCGACCGCTCGGAGAACGGCGACTACCTCTACGGCAAGAAGCGCCTGCGCGAGATCGACCGCCGCCTGCGCTTCCTCACGAAGCGCCTGGACATCGCCGAGGTCGTCGATCCCAGCGCCCATCACGGCAGCGACCAGGTGTTCTTCGGCGCGACGGTGACCTATGCCAATTCAAAGGGCGAGGAGCGGACCATCACCATCAAGGGCATCGACGAATCGGACAGTCTGGCGGGCGAAGTGAGCTGGGTGTCTCCGATCGCGCGCACTTTGCTCAAGGCGCGGGAGGGCGACGAACTGCAGCTGGTGACACCGGTCGGTGTCGAGCCGATCGAGGTCGTCGAGGTGCGCTACCCGGAACCCGGCTGATCCGGACGATCAGGGTTTGACGCGCCAGGCGCGCATGACCGCGCTCGAGCGCTTGAGCGTGCGCAGCGCGTCGGCCAGATGCAGCCGGTCGCGCACGGCCAGCAGCAGGGTCATCTCCGCCGTTTCGCGCTGCTGCGAGTCGTCGCTCATCGCGATGTGGGTGATGTCGGCCTCGGCGCTGCTGACGGCCGTCGCGATCTGCGCCAGCACGCCCTTGCCGTTGCGCATCAGCACGCCGACCTCGGCCTCGAAGCTGCGGGTCAGCTCCTCCCCCAGCCCACGGCGATCCAGTGCTCGCTGTCGCGCTGGAACAGCCGTCTGCCGACCGAGCATTCGGCCGTGTGCACCACCAGGCCCTCGCCGCGGCCCAGGTAGCCCTTGATGTCGTCGCCGGGAATCGGCCGGCAGCAGGTGGCCAGCCGCACCGACGCGCCTTCGCTGCCGTCGATCAGCACCTGGCCCTGCGACGGCGCGTCGTCGGTGGCGAACCGCCCCATCGTCAGAAGCACGGCATCGGGTCGCTGGCCCTGGTCGGACAGCGTGCGCGCGAGCTTCTTCGCCACGATCGTGGCGATCTTGCGGCCCAGGCCGATCTCGACGAGCAGCTCGTCGACCTGACGATTGCCCGCCCAACGTGCCAGGTCCTGCCACAGCGCGGCGGCGGCCTCGTCCTCGGGCCGGAGACTGGGCAGCGCCAGGCCTTCCGCGCGCAGCGCCTGCGCCAGCATCTTGTGGCCGAGTTCGCGCGACTCCTCCTGCTCCAGGTTCTTCAGGAAGTGCCGGATCTTGGATCGCGCCCGGCCGGTGCGCACGAAACTCAGCCACGCCGGATTCGGTCGCGCGCCGGCGGCGGTGACGACCTCGATCACGTCCCCGCTGCGCAGTTCGGTGCGCAGCGGCACCGGCTCGCCGTTGACCTTGGCGGCGACGCAGTGGTCACCGACGTCCGAGTGGATGGCGTAGGCGAAGTCCACCGGCGTCGCGCCCTTGGGCAGGGCCATGATCTTGGACTTCGGCGTGAACACGTAGACCGCGTCGGGGAACAGGTCGATCTTGACGTGCTCCAGGAACTCGGTCGCGTCGCGGGTCTCGTCCTGGATGTCCAGCAGCGACTGCAGCCAGCGCGATCCCAGCTGCTGCGCGCCCTTGGCGTCGCCCTTGCTCTTGTACAGCCAGTGCGCCGCCACCCCCTTCTCGGCGACCATGTGCATCGCCTCGGTGCGCATCTGGAATTCCACCGGTGTGCCCAGCGGGCTGACCAGCGTCGTGTGCAGCGACTGGTAGCCGTTGGGCTTGGGAATGGCGACGTAGTCCTTGAAGCGGCCCGGCTGGGGCTTGTAGAGCTGGTGCAGCACGCCCAGCGACCAGTAGCACTGGGGCAGGTCCTGCACGATCACGCGGAAGCCGAAGATGTCGCTCACCTGCGCGAAGCTCAGGTGCTTCTCTCTCATCTTCTTGTAGATGCTGAACAGCGTCTTCTCGCGGCCCTGGATCTCGACGCGCAGGTTGGCCTCGGAGAAGGCCTTCTGCACGTCGCGCTCGATGCGCGACACCAGGTCGCGCCGGTGGCCGCGGGCCTTCCCGACGGCCTTGGCCAGCGCGCCGTGCCGCCAGGGGTGGATGTACTGGAACGACAGTTCCTGCAGTTCCCGGTAGATCTCGTTGAGGCCGAGCCGGTGGGCGATCGGGGCGTAGATGTCCAGCGTTTCGCGGGCGATGCGGCGGCGCTTGTCGAACGCCATGTGCTGCATCGTGCGCATGTTGTGCAGGCGGTCGGCCAGCTTGATCAGGATGACGCGGACGTCCCGCGCCATGGCCAGCAGCATCTTGCGGAAGCTCTCCGCCTGGGACTCCTCGCGGGTCGAGAACTGCAGCTTGTCCAGCTTGGTCAGGCCGTCGACCAGTTCCGCGGTCGGCGCCTCGAAGCGCTCGATCAGCTCGGTCTTGGTGACGCCGCAGTCCTCCATCGCGTCGTGCATCAGCGCGGCCATGATGGCCTGCGCGTCCAGGCGCCAGTCGGCGCACAGGCCGGCGACGGCGATCGGATGGGTGATGTAGGGCTCCCCGCTGGCCCGGAACTGGCCCAGATGGGCCTCGTCGGCGAACTTGTAGGCCTCGCGGATGCGCTTGACGTCGGCCTTGGGCAGATAGTGCAGGCGGTCCACGAGCGCGTCGAACGAGGACGCCTCGCCGGCCGTGTCCGGCGTGGCCTTGGGGCCGGCCAGCCCGGTCAGGCCTGGAATGTGAGCGGTTGCGAAGGAGCGGAGACCCATGCGGTGCAATTTAACCGATGGCGCCAGGGGTTTCCGGCGAGTGGACATGCGGCCTCGACCCTCCTTCAGGCCCCGGTTTAGGGGTTTGTCCCTATCAAGAAAATGCGAAACAGTCGGATCGGGGCCTAAAGTCCGGAGATCGCCCGCCGATAAACCGAACATGCCCTGGAAGGGCGTTGGCCCGGAACCGTGTTCCGGACCCGGCAACCGCTGGCCGAAATGTGCGGACACCTCGCGGGAGGCTCGCCATGATTCCTGTTTCCAACAACACAACGACATTGAACGGTCCCGGTGCGACCACCGGGCAGTCGGCGCGCGTGCGCGAGGCCGGCGTCGACGATCCCTCGACCGCGTCCCAGGTCGAGGCCTCCGCCGTGGTGAGCCTGTCGCCGCAGGCGGCGAGTCTGGCCGCGTCCAGCCAGCCCGGCGCTTCCGCACCCGCCCAGGCGGCCACCGGACCCGCGGCGGCGGTAAGGACCGCGACGCCACAGCCGGTCACCGCCGCACCCGCCGCGCCCGCCGCCCAACTGGCGGCGGCCCAGGCCCCCGCACCCACCGCAGCCGCACCGGCCGCTCCAGCGCCTGCCGGTCCCGCCACGGTGACGGCGCAAAGCACCTCCTTCCAGCCATCGAATGCCCGGGCCGCCGTGGTGTCCCAGGACGAAAAGTTCCCCGAGCCGGTCAGTCTGGTGCCGAACCTGGTCTATGCCGAGGCCGATTCGGACCAGAACGGTGTCATCTCGCCGTCGGAGCGCCGGGCGTACGACGTCCTCCACCCCACGCTGGGCCAGCGCCCGGCCGACGTGCCGCCCAAGCGCGTCGTCGATGCCGAGTTGCGCGAGTACACCTCGATCGCCAACAACCGGTTCTGAGCCCGCCGCTCGATATCGCCCGATAGGGGGATCCGGGAGGGTCTCCCCTTCCGAGGGCCCTCCTCAGTCGGGTATGCATCTCGCGTTCCAGCGCGCAAAGTGGACTCCATCGCAGCTCCCGACGAGCTGCCTGTCGTTGAAGGAGTCAGCCATGCACTTCGCCGAGATCGAAACCGGGGACTACCGCATCTACGCTGGCGCGATCGAGCGCCCGCGCCAGTTCGGCTATGTGGCGGCGGTCGTCGTGGTGCGCACCAGCCTCAGCGAGGCGATGAACAAGCGCGAGGCCTTCCGTGACGAGAACCTGGCCGGTGGATACGGCTGGGCGACGCCGGCGGAAGCGCTGCGCTTCGCCATCAATGCCGGCAAGGAAGCCGTGATGTGCCGGATCGGGATGTACGCATGAGCGCGCTGCACCGCAGCGCCGAGGTGCGCGCCGACATCGGCGCGGAAGGCTCGGTCCCCGTGTCCATGGCTGAGGAGGACGACCTGTTCGAGGACTTCCTCGCCTCGCTGCCCCGGGTCCATGCGGCGCCCACCCCACAGCGGCGGGCGATTGCCGGCCCGGTTGTCGTGGCTCAAGCGGCTCATCCCGTGCTTCGTCGCGTCGGCGCCCGCCTGCGCTTGGATCGCCGCCTCGGGGCCGCTATCGTGCGGCCATGTCGACCCCGGTCCTCCCTGTCAGCCCGCCAGAGCCCCCGCATCCGGCCTGGCATGGGTTCGTCTCCTACCTGACGCCGCAGCGGGTCCTGCTGGCCCTGGCGCTCGCCACCGTCTTCGCGCTGGCGCTGCAACCGATCTTCATCACGCCGTTCCCGGTCCTGCTGGGGCGGACGATGTTCGTGGGGATGCTGGCGCTGCTGGCGTTCTCGGCGGCCGGGCAGTGGCCGCGCCGGCTGCCCCGATGGTGGGCGCGCTGGCTGTTCCAGGTCGTCGTCGTTGCGGCGGCGGTGCCGCTGGCCACGCTCGCGGTCTACATGGTGGCCGTCGGTGGCGACTTTTCCAGCTTTGTCGAGTCCGAATCCCGGATGCTCGGCTTCCTCTGGATCGCGGGCTCCGGTCTGGTGGTCGGCCCGTTGCTCGCGATGGGCGCGCTCTACCGCCAGCGGGACGCCGAAGCCCGCAACCAAGCGCTCAGCTTCGAACTCGAGCGCAGCGAACTGGAGCGGCAGGCCCTGGACGCCCGACTGCGGCTGCTCCAGGCGCAGGTCGAGCCGCACTTCCTGTTCAACACGCTGGCCAACGTCCGTGCGCTGGTGGAGACCGGCTCGCCGCAGGCCGCGCCGGTGTTGCGCAGCCTGATCGCGTATCTGCGCGCGGCGATGCCGCGGCTGCAAGGCGACGCCACGATGCTGTCGGACGAGGTCGCGCTGGTGCGTGCCTACCTCGAACTGATGCACCTGCGCATGCCAGACCGGCTGGACTACCGGGTCGATCTCCCGCCGGAGCTCGGCAGCCTGCGCTTCCCGCCGATGGCCTTGCTGACGCTGGTCGAGAACGCGGTGCGCCACGGCGTCGATCCGAGCGAGGAGGGGGGCGCATCGAGGTGGGCGGAGCGCTGCATGACGGGCAGGTCCGGCTCTGGGTCAGTGACACCGGCGTCGGCATGACGCAGAGCATGGGCAGCGGCACCGGGCTGCGCAATCTGCGCGAACGGATGACGCTGTTCTACGGGCTCGGCGCCACGCTGACGCTGACCGAGAATCTGCCGCACGGCCTGCGCGCCGAAGTGCGTTTCACCCCGCAATGACATGAGCCCTGCACCGACCGCCCTGATCGCCGACGACGAACCGCTGCTGCGCGACAGCCTGCAGCGCAGCCTCGCCTTGCTGTGGCCGGAACTGCGCGTCGTCGCGCAGGCGCGCAACGGACGCGAGGCCGTGGAGATGTTCGACGTGCACCGGCCCGACATCGCCTTCCTGGACGTCCACATGCCGGGCCTGAACGGGATGGAGGCGGCGCGCCAGATCGCGCGCCAGGCGCAGGTCGTGTTCGTCACCGCCTTCGAGGAATACGCGCTGCAGGCGTTCGAGCGTGGCGCGATCGACTACCTGGTCAAACCGGTCGACGAAGCCCGGCTGGCCGACACGGTGGGCCGCTTGAAGGATCGTCTTGCCGAACGTCTGACCGAACGCCCGCGCCATCCGCGCGGCGAGGGCAGTCAGGCGGCGCTCGAAGCCGTCATCGACGAACTCGCCCGGCGCATGGCCCGCCCGCCGGGCGCCCCTGCACCGGCGGCCGGTGGCCTGGCGACCGACACGGGGCCGCTGCAGTGGATCCGTGCCTCGGTGGGCTCGACGCTGAAGCTGATCCCGGTCGACGAGATCCTGTTCCTGCGTTCGGACGAGAAGTACACGCTGGTCGTCACCGCCGAGGGGAGGCGCTCATCCGCACGCCGATCCGCGAGCTGATCGAGCGGCTCGACGCGCAGCGCTTCGTGCAGGTGCATCGCTCGGTGGTCGTGAACCTGCACGCGATCAGCCACGTCACGCGCGGTCCCAACGAAACGGCGGACCTGCACCTGAAGGCCCGCCCCGAGGTGCTGCCGGTCAGCCGCAGCTACCTGCACCTGTTCCGGCAGATGTGAGAGGCCCTCGGGCGAAGACCGGCGCGTGCCGGTCCTCGGTCCCTGGCGTTCAGCGGCCCGGCTGCGCCTTTTCCAGCGGCTGGGGCGCGGCGGGCAGCGGCACCTGCTGTGCCTTGCCCTGCACGACCACCGGTTCCAGCTGCCACATCGGCGCCGCGACATTGACCATCTGCACGACGGCCATCACGGCCACGGCGATGATCGCCACCATCAACGCGGTGTGCATCGCACCGTCGGAGAAACGGTGCATCTCGCGCTCATCGTTGGCCGACGGCTTGTGCCGTGCCAGTGCGCGCCAGCCGTTCCACGCCTGAGAGAGTCGGGTGTCCATGGTCTCTGCTCCTCGTCGACAACCTGGATCAAGTCTAGGTCGCGGCCCGGAGTGCTTCCAGCGAGGCCGGACGTAAAAAGCGCGGCTCAGCCGCGCTTTTCCGCTGTCCGTCGCATGGACGGTCAAAGGCTCAACGATGCAGCGTTTCGGTGCGGGTGTTCAGCCAGGCCAGTGCCTCGCCGTCGACCAGCGGCGCCAAGCGGCGGCGCACCTCGGCGTGATAGGCGTTCAGCCACGCGAGTTCGTCTTCCGACAGCAGCGCCACCGCGATGCACCGCGTGTCGATGGGGCACAGCGTCAGCGTCTCGAACGCCAGCATCTCGCCGAACTGCCCCTTCTCGGGGGTATCCAGGGCCACGTTCAGCACCAGGTTCTCGATCCGCACCCCCATTGGCCGGGGCGGTAGAGGCCGGGTTCGATCGACGTGATCATGCCGGGCTCCATGGCCATGTTCGCGTCGGGCACCGCCTTCGAAATGCTCTGGGGGCCTTCATGCACGTTCATGAAGTACCCGACGCCGTGGCCGGTGCCGTGACCGTAATCCAGGCCGTGGGCCCACAGCGGCGCACGGGCGATCGCGTCGAGCATCGGGCTCAGCGTGCCGCGCGGGAATGCGGTGCGCGACAGCGCGATCGTGCCCTTGAGCACCAGCGTGTAGTCGCGCTTGTGGTCGTCGGTGATGGTGCCGATCGGCCACACGCGGGTGATGTCGGTCGTGCCGCCGAGGTACTGGCCGCCCGAGTCGATCAGCAGCAGGCCGTTGCCGTCGATCTGGGAGAAAGATTCGGGCACGGCACGGTAGTGCGGCATCGCGCCGTTGGCGTTGAAGCCGGCGATGGTCGAGAACGACAGGCCGACGAAGCCGGGCCGCTTGGCGCGTTCGGCGGTCAGGCGCTCGTCGACGGTGAGTTCGGAGATCGCCTCGCCGCGCGCCAGCGCCGCCTCGAACCAGGCGTAGAACGCGCACATCGCGGCGCCGTCCTGCTCCATGGCCTGGCGGATGAACTGCGCTTCCGCGGCGTTCTTGCGGCTCTTCAGCAGCGTGCTGGGATTGATGGCCTCGACGACGCTCGCCGAGGCAGGCAGTGCCTCACGCAGGCCGAGCGTGACGCGGCGCGGATCGATCAACACCTTCGCATCCGCGGGCAGGGCGCCCAGCGTGGCACGCGCGTCGGCGTAGGGCGCGAGACGCACGCCGTCGGCGACGAGGCGCTGCTCGAGCGCCGCGTCGATCTTGCCGGGCTGCACGAACAGCGTCGCGCCGTGCTTGTCGAGCAGCGCGTGCGCGAGGAACACCGGGTTGTAGGTCACGTCCGAGCCGCGCAGGTTGAACAGCCAGGCGATGTCGTCGACGCTGGAGATCAGGTGATGCGAGGCGCCGTGCTTCGCCAGGCCTTCGCGCACCTGCTGGAGCTTGTCGGCACGGCTGACGGTGGCCTGGGGCGAGGCGTGTTCGTAGATGGGGGCGTCGGGCAGACCGGGGCGGTCGTCCCAGGCTTGGTCGATCAGATCGATGGCGGTGTTGATCAGCACGCCCTTGGCGCCGAGCGCGGCGCGCAGCTGCTGCGCGACGGCGAGCCCCAGGACCTGGCCGTCGACGACCAGGGTCTGGCCGCTCTGCAGCTTGTCCGCGATCCAGGTGATGTGCTGGCTGGACGCGCCGGTGGGGATCTTGAAGAGCGCGATGCCGCTGTCGGCGAGTTCGCGTTCGGCGGAGGTCCAGTAGCGGCTGTCGGCGAAGAGTTGGGCGTCATCCTGCGTGACGACCAGGGTGCCCATGGAGCCGGTGAAGCCGGAGAAGACTTCGCGGGCCTGCCAGCGGCGAGGCAGGTACTCGGAGAGATGGGGGTCGGCCGAAGGCACCAGGATGGCGTGGGCGCCGGCGTTGCGCAGCGCGTCGCGCAATCTGGAGATGCGCAGCTTGATCTGGGAAAGGCGGGTATCCATGGTGGGCCTCGGCGGGTTGGCGAGCGGACCGTGGGTCACCGGATAGGTCACCCACATCGAGTCCCCGAATTGTAGAAGCGCGCGCCCGCATCCCTCCAACGAGCGTGCGAGGTCGTCCGGAGCAGGGCGACCAGGCCCCCTTGACGGAACTTAAGGAGGGAATTTGTCGGCCGGGGCGGCCGACAAAGGGGGAGATGGAGTCAAGGGGGCCTGGTTGCCCTGCGAGTGCTCCGTCCCTGGATTCAGAGCTCCGTCCGCAACGCCCACAACTCCGGGAACAGCACGACGTCGAGCATCTTGCGCAGATAACTGACGCCGCCGGTCCCGCCCGTCCCGCGTTTGAAGCCGATGACGCGCTCTACGGTCGTCACGTGGCGGAACCGCCAGAGCCGGAACGCGTCTTCGAGGTCCACGAGTTCCTCGCCCATCTGGTACAGGTCCCAGTGCGCCTTCGGATCGCGGTAGACCTCGAGCCAGGCGGCCTTGACGCCGTCGTCGGCGGAACGCGGCTGCGTCCAGTCGCGATCGAGCGCGGTGGCGGGCACGTCGATGCCGCGGCGCTTCAGCAGACGCAGAACTTCGTCGTACAACGAGGGCGCTTCATAAGCCGCTTGAACATCGGCCAGCAGGTCGGCGCGATGCGCGTGCGGCTTGAGCATCGCGGCGTTCTTGTTGCCGAGCATGAACTCGATGCGACGGTACTGCGCGCTCTGGAAGCCGCTGCTGTTGGAGAGATAAGGGCGGATGGCCGAGTACTCCGGCGGCGTCATCGTGCTGAGCACATCCCAGGCGTGGACGAGCTGCTCCATGATCCGCGACACCCGCGCCAGCATCTTGAAGGCTTCGGGCAACTGGTCCGAGGCCACGTGCGTCACCGCGCCATGGAGCTCGTGCAGCATCAGCTTCATCCACAGTTCCGAGGTCTGGTGCTGGATGATGAAGAGCATCTCGTTGTGGTCGGGCGAGAGCGGATGCTGGGCGCTCAGCACCTGGTCCAGGCGCAGGTAGTCGCCGTAGCTCATGTCCTTCGAGAAATCGAGCTGCGCGCCTTCATCGCGGACGATCGCCTCGCCGGCCCCGGTGCCTTGCCCGGCGGTCGCCGCGCCGCTGTCGACGCTGTCGGGGGCTGCGCCGGATCCGTGTCCCATCGGGCAACTCATGTCACTGCCGCCTTCTTGTTGAAACGCGCCTCACGCCATTCTTCGGTGGCCAGCACCTGGTGCAGTTGCTCGACCGCGTCCCATGCGTCGGCGAAGCCGATGTACAGCGGCGTGAAGCCGAAGCGCAGGATGTGCGGGACCTCGTCGAGTCGCGTCGGATCGCCGGCGCGGTAGTCGCCGATCACCCCGCGCTCGATCAGCGCCTGCACGACCGCGTAGCCGGCCGTCTCATGCAACGGCGCCTTCAGCGCCAGGCAGACCTGGCTGCCGCGCTGCGCGGCGTCGCGCGGGGAGACGACGTACACGCCTTGCCCGCCGCAGCGCTGCTCGGCCAGACGCGCGAACAGCTCGGTCAACGCGATCGACTTCTCGCGCAGCGCCGCCATGCCGCCGAAGGGCTCGGCCGCCAGCAGCGTGTCCACGCCGCATTCCAGTGCCGCCGTCGACAGGATCGCCGGCGTCCCGCAGATGTAGCGCTTGATGCCCGGCGCGGGCGCGTAGTTCGAGGTGAACTGGAACGGCGACGCATGGCCCAGCCAGCCCGACAGCGGCTGCCAGAAGCGGTCGGCGTGGCGCGGATGTGCCCACACGAAGGCCGGTGCGCCGGGGCCGCCGTTGAGGTACTTGTAGCCGCAGCCGATGGCGAAGTCCGCATCCGCGGCGTTCAGGTCGACCGGGATCGCGCCCGCGGAGTGCGCGAGGTCCCACACGGTCAGCGCGCCGGCCGCATGGGCCGCGGCGGTCACCGCCTTCATGTCGTGCTTGCGGCCGGTCCGGTAGTTGACCTCGGTCAGCATCAGCACGGCGAGCCGGTCGTTCAGCTGGCCGGGGATCTCATCGACGTGGTCGACGAGGTGGAGCGTCATGCCGAACTGCTCGGCGAGGCTCTCCGCGATGTAGAGGTCGGTGGGGAAGTTGCTGCGTTCGGAGACGACGACCGTGCGTCGTCTGTCCGTGTCGCCGGCCCTGACGATGCGCAGCGCCGCGCTCAGCACCTTGTAGAGGTTGAGCGAGGTCGAGTCCGCGACGATCGTCTCGCCGGGCTTGGCGCCGATCAGCCGGCCGATCTTGTTGCCGATGCGCGAGGGCAGGTCCATCCAGCCGGCGGTGTTCCAGCTCTTGATCAGGTCGCGACCCCATTCCTCGGAGATCACCTGCTGCACGCGGGCGGCCGTGGACTTGGGCATCGCGCCCAGCGAATTGCCGTCCAGGTAGAGCGTGCCCGCGGGCAGCGAGAACTGGTCCTTCAGCGGCGCCAGCGGATCGGCGGCGTCCAGGGCCAGGCAGTCTTGTCTTGTCGTCATCGATGTTCCAGATGAATTCGGAAGAAGGGTCACAGCGAACGCAGCACCGCGCGCACCGGCGATGCGCAGGCGCCGGCGAGCTTGAGCGGCAGCGCGATCAATTCGTAGTCGCCTTCGGGCACCTCGTCCAGCACGAGGTTCTCCAGCACCCGCAGGTCCAGCCGCAGCAGCCGCTGGTGGCTGTCCAGCGTCTTGCTGGTCGCGGGATCGACGCTGGGCGTGTCGAGTCCGATCAGCTTCACGCCGCGCGCGGCCAGCCACTCGACGGTCTCGGGCGCGTAGGCGCTGAATTCGGGATTCCAGACGGTGTCGGCGCGCTCATTGCAGCGCACCAGCACGCGCGCCGGCAGGTCCTGGGCGGCGTGTTCCAGATGCTCGATGTGGATCAGTGGTCCGCAGCCGATCGCATGGATCACGCGGCAGGGACCGAGGTAGGGATCGAGCGTCACCTCCGCCGCACTCGCGACGCCATCCGCGTAATGCAGCGGCGCATCGGCATGCGCGCCCACGTGCGGCGACATCGTGATCGCGCTCAGGTTCACCGGGCACTCCGGCGAGAGCCGCGCGGTCCATGTCAGCGAGTAGGGCTCGTCGCCGGGAAAGATCGGCGCGTCGGGCGCCACCACCGGCGAGATGTCCCACAACGCGCGCTGCGGGGATTGGCTTGTTGACTTCATCTGCTGCTCCTGCCGGGCCCTCGGCACGACGGCGCGCACCTTAGCGCGGGGTCCTGGACCGTGGTGTCGGTTAATTCCAACAAGGACGGGGCGTTTCCGCAAGGCGCCCCGCGCGCCGGCTCACACCGGCTCAGGGTTATCCAGATCGTTGACACCTCAACTATCCAGGCCTAAAGTGATCCCGTCAAGCAGTCCTCGCCCGACGCTCGCCGGGCTTCCCACCATGCGTATCACCTGCATCGGCGGCGGTCCCGCCGGCCTGTACTTCGCGCTGCTGATGAAGCGGCAGAACCCGGCGCACGAGGTCACGGTGCTGGAGCGCAACCGCGCCGGCGACACGTTCGGGTGGGGCGTGGTGTTCTCGGACCAGACACTGGCCGCGCTGCGCGAGGCCGATCCGAAGACCGCCGAGCAGATCCTGCAGTCCTTCAACCACTGGGACGACATCGCGGTCCATATCGACGGCCGCACGATGGTGTCCGGCGGGCACGGCTTCTGCGGCATCGGCCGGCGCAAGCTGCTGGACATCCTGCGCGAGCGCTGCGAAGCGCTGGGCGTCGTGCTGCGCTACGAAACGGATGTGAGCGACGACGCCGACATCGATGCCGACCTGATCATCGCCGCCGACGGCCTCAACAGCCGGCTGCGCCAGAAGTACGCCGCGACCTACCAGCCCGACGTCGACCTGCGGAACTGCCGCTTCGTCTGGCTCGGCACGACCAGGCTCTTCGACGCGTTCACCTTCGATTTCCAGAAGACCGAGTGGGGCTGGTTCCAGGCGCATGCCTACCGGTACGACGACACGCATTCGACCTTCATCGTCGAGACGCCGGAGCAGGTCTGGAAGGACGCCGGCCTGGAGGACATGAGCAAGGAAGAGGGCATCGCCTTCTGCGAGAAGCTCTTCGCCAAGGTGCTCGACGGCCATCCGCTGATCTCGAACGCGTCGCATCTGCGCGGGTCGGCGCAGTGGATCCGATTCCCGCGCGTGGTCTGCAAGCGCTGGGTTCATCACAACGGCCGCGCGCCGGTCGTGCTGATGGGCGACGCGGCGCACACGGCGCATTTCTCGATCGGCTCGGGCACCAAGCTCGCGCTGGAGGACGCGATCGCGCTGGCGCGCGACATCGAGCGCCACGGCGGCGGCGTGGACAGCCTGCCCGCCGCGCTGGAGGAATACGAAGCCACCCGCTCGATCGACGTGCTGCGCATCCAGAACGCCGCGCGTAATTCGACGGAATGGTTCGAGAACGTCGAGCGCCACGCGCGCCTGGCGCCGGAGCAGTTCGCGTACTCGCTGCTGACGCGTTCGCAGCGGATCTCGCACGAGAACCTGCGGCTGCGCGACGCGCGCTACGTCGGTGAGTACGAGTCGTGGCTCTCGCAGCGTGCGGGCCTGGACCGCGCCGCGCCGCCGATGTTCACGCCGTTCACGCTGCGCGGTGTGAGGCTGAAGAACCGCGTCGTCGTGTCGCCGATGGCGCAGTATTCCTGCGAGGACGGCCAGCCCGCCGAGTACCACCTGGCCCACCTCGGCGCGCGCGCGATGGGCGGCGCGGGGCTGGTGTTCGTCGAGATGACCTGCGTGTCGCCGGAGGCCCGCATCACGCCGGGATGCCCAGGCCTGTGGAACGACGCGCAACGCGACGGCTGGAAGCGCATCGTCGATCACGTGCACCGCAGCTCGACCGCGAAGATCGCCATGCAGCTCGGCCACGCCGGCGCGAAGGGCTCGACGCGCGTGGCCTGGGACGGCATCGACCAGCCGCTGGACGACGGCAACTGGCCGTTGATCTCGGCGTCGCCGCAGCAGTATCTGGAAGGTGTCAGCCAGTGGTCGAGCGAGATGACCCGCGCCGACATGGACCGCGTCAAGGCCGAGTTCGTCGCCGCGACGCGGCGCACGGCCGATGCCGGCTTCGACTGGCTGGAGCTGCACTGCGCGCACGGCTATCTGCTGTCGAGTTTCCTGTCGCCGTTGACGAACCGGCGCGGGGATGACTACGGCGGCTCGCTGGAGAACCGCCTGCGTTATCCGATCGAAGTCTTCGCCGCGATGCGCGCGGCGTGGCCGCAGGACCGGCCGATGTCGGTGCGGATCTCCGCGAACGACTGGGTGCCGGGCGGCACGACGACCGAGGATGCGGTCGCCATGGCCGAGGCCTTCAAGGCCGCGGGTGCCGACCTGATCGATGTCTCCTCGGGGCAGGTCAGCAAGCAGGAGCGGCCCACCTACGGCCGCATGTGGCAGACGCCGTTCAGCGAGAGCGTGCGCAACCGCGCCGGCATCGCGACGATCGCGGTGGGTGCGATCTCGGAGGCGGACCACGTCAACAGCATCATCGCGGCCGGCCGCGCGGACCTGTGCGCGATCGCGCGTCCGCACCTGGCCAATCCGGCGTGGACACTGACGGAGGCCGCGAAGATCGGCTACCTGTCAGGTCCGGGGCTCGACTGGCCGGTCCAGTACCTCTCCGGCAAGAGCCAGATGGAGCGCGAGTTCGAACGCCAGCGCGCCACGGGCGGCGGCGCGGCCGCGCAGGAACAGGCCAACAAGGCGCTCGGCGTCTGAGGCGGCGGTCATGACGACGAGCAACAGCGCGAGAAGCAACAGCGTCAAGGGATCCCCATGAGCAACAGGTATCCGCTCGAAGGACTGCACGCCGTCGTCACCGGCGGCGGCTCCGGCATAGGCGCGGCGATCGCGCAGGCACTCATCGCCGACGGCGCGCGCGTCACGCTGATGGGCCGGCGCATCGAGAAGCTGAAGGAACAGCGCGACAAGCTGAACGTCGATGGCGGTCCGTCCGTCGAGCTGCAGGTCTGCGACGTCGGCGACGAGGCCAGCGTGCGCCAGGCCTTCGCGGCGGCGGTCGCCGCGGCCGGTCCGGTCGACCTGCTGGTGAACAACGCCGGGCAGGTCGAGACGTCGCCGCTCGGAAAGACCTCGCTGGACACCTGGCAGCGCCTGCTCAACGTGAACCTCACCGGCAGCTTCCTGTGCAGCCGCGAGGTGCTGCCCGCGATGACCGAGCGCCGCTTCGGCCGCATCGTCAACGTCGCGAGCACCGCGGCGCTCAAGGGCTACGCCTACGTCGCCGCCTACTGCGCGGCCAAGCACGGCGTGCTCGGCCTCACGCGCGCGCTGGCGCTGGAGACGGCGCGCAAGGGCGTGACCGTCAACGCGGTCTGCCCGGGCTACACCGAGACCGACATCGTCGCGGGCGCCATCGACACCATCGTCGCCAAGACCGGCCGCACGGCGGACGAGGCGCGCGCCGAGCTCGCCTCGGTCAATCCGCAGGGACGGCTGGTCGATCCGGCCGAGGTCGCCGCCTCGGTGGCCTGGCTGGCGCGTCGCGACAGCGGCTCGATCACCGGACAGGCGATCGCCGTCGCCGGCGGGGAGGTGATGTGATGCGCGACGCCGCGAAGGGGACGCTTCAGGACCTCGTCGACGATCCGGGCGCGGAATTCGGCCCGGACCTCGAGTCCCGCATGCACGACGGCGATCACCAGGCGCTGCGCGTCTGGCTGCGCCTGCTGGCCTGCACCACGCGCATCGAGGACCAGATCCGTCAGCGCCTGCGCAACGACTTCGGCACGACGCTGCCGCGCTTCGACCTGCTCGCGCAGCTCGAGCGCAGTCCCGACGGCCTGACGATGCGCGAGCTGTCGCAGCGGTTGATGGTCACCGGCGGCAACGTCACCGGCATCACCGACCAGCTCGAGGCCGAGGGCCACGTCGTGCGCGAGCCGCATCCGTCGGACCGGCGCAGCGTCACGGTGCGGCTGACACCGGCCGGACGGCGCCAGTTCAAGCGCATGGCCGCGACGCACGAGGGCTGGATCGTCGAGCTGCTGGCCGGCTGGCCGCCCGAACAGAAGACCCAGGTGTACGAGCTGCTCGCGGGGCTGAAGGGCCACCTCGCGCAACTCGACGCCGCTCGCAAATGAACGATTGAAGGAGTACCCATCGATGGACAGCCATCTCATCAGCGGCAACACGCGCAGCCTGAAGGGCTTCGAACCGAAGCACTTCAGCTGGCGCCAGGAAGGTGCCGTCGGCGTCGTCACGCTGAACCGTCCCGAGCGCAAGAACCCGCTGACCTTCGAGTCCTACGCCGAGCTGCGCGACCTGTTCCGCACGCTGGCCTACGTGGACGAGGTGAACGCGATCGTCGTGCAGGGCGCGGGCGGCAACTTCTGCTCCGGCGGCGACGTGCACGAGATCATCGGCCCGCTCACGAAGATGGCGATGCCGGACCTGCTGGCGTTCACGCGCATGACCGGCGACCTCGTGAAGGCGATGCGCGCCTGCCCGCAGCCGGTGGTCGCGGCGATCGATGGCGTGTGCGCCGGCGCCGGCGCGATCATGGCGATGGCCTCGGACCTGCGCGTCGGCACGGCGCGCAGCAAGACGGTCTTCCTGTTCACGCGCGTCGGCCTGGCCGGCTGCGACATGGGCGCCTGCGCGCTGCTGCCGCGCATCGTCGGACAGGGACGCGCGTCGGATCTGCTCTATACCGGCCGCAGCCTGGGCGGTGAAGAAGCGCTCCAGTGGGGCTTCCTCAACCGCGTCGCGGAGCCGGACGCGCTGGAGGCGCAAGCCGTGGCCTGGGCCGCGGACATCGCCGCCGGTCCGAACTTCGCGCATGCGATGACCAAGCGGATGCTGCACCAGGAATGGACCATGGGCGTCGACGAGGCCATCGAGGCTGAAGCGCAGGCGCAGGCGATCTGCATGATGACGCAGGACTTCCACCGCGCGTACCACGCGTTCGTCGCGAAGCAGCGCCCCGAGTTCAAGGGCGATTGAGGACGGCCATGAATCATCTGAAGCATTTGGACTGGCCGTTCTTCGAGGACAAGCACCGAGCGCTCGCGAGCGAGCTGGACGGCTGGTGCGCGCGCAACCTGGCGCACGGCGCGGTCGATCACGAGGATGTCGACGCGAGTTGCAAGTCGCTGGTGAAGGCGCTCGGCGCCGGCGGCTGGTTGAAGCACGCTGTGGCGGGCGAGGGCGAGGCCATCGACACCCGCGCCATCTGCCTGCTGCGCGAGACGCTCGCGCGCCACGACGGCCTGGCGGATTTCGCGTTCGCCATGCAGGGGCTGGGCTCGGGCGCGATCTCGCTGATGGGCACACCCGCGCAACGCGAGGCCTACCTACCGCGCGTCTCGCGGGGTGAGGCGTTGGCCGCGTTCGCGCTCTCCGAGCCGGAGGCCGGATCGGACGTCGCAGCGATGCAATGCGCCGCGCGCCTGGACCAGGGCGGCGACCACTACATCCTGGACGGCGAGAAGACCTGGATCTCCAACGGCGGCATCGCGGACTTCTACGTCGTGTTTGCGCGCACGGGCGAGGCGCCCGGTTCGCGCGGCATCAGCGCGTTCATCGTCGATGCTGGAACGCCGGGCTTCGAGATCGCCGAGCGCATCGATGTCATCGCGCCGCACCCCTTGGCGCGGTTGCGCTTCACCGGCTGCCGCGTGCCGAAGACCGCGATGGTCGGCGCGCCCGGCGAGGGCTTCAAGGTGGCGATGCGAACGCTGGACGTGTTCCGGACCTCGGTCGCCGCGGCCTCGCTAGGCTTCGCGCGACGGGCGCTGGAAGAGGGGCTGAACCAGGCCAAGGAGCGCGCGATGTTCGGCGCCACGCTGGCCGACCTGCCGCTGACGCAGGCCAAGCTCGCCGACATGGCCTGCACCGTCGACAGCAGCGCGCTGCTGGTCTACCGCGCCGCGTGGGAGCGCGACCAGGGCCGCACGATCACGCGGGAAGCCGCGATGGCCAAGCTGATGGCCACCGAAGGCGCGCAACGCGTCATCGACGCGGCGGTGCAGCTGCACGGCGGCCGCGGCGTGCGGCGCGGCGAGATCGTCGAGTCCCTCTACCGCGAGATCCGCGCGCTGCGCATCTACGAAGGGGCCAGCGAGGTCCAGCAGCTGATCATCGGCCGAGACCTGTTGAAGAACGGATAAGGACGCGCTCATGCACCGCACCGCCCACCAGGACACCTTTGCCCGCGACAACCTGCCGCCGCAGGACCGGTGGCCGGATCTGGTCTTCGACCTGCCGGAGCTGCAGTTCCCGGAGCGGATGAACTGCTCGTGGGATCTGCTGGATCGATGGGTGGACGAAAGGCAGGGCGGTCGTACGGCCGTGATCGGCGGCGACGGCCGCGGCGGCGAACTCCGCTGGACCTACGCCGAACTGCAGGCGCAGGCGAATCGCATCGCCAACGTGCTGGTGAACGAGCTGGGCGTCGTGCCCGGCAACCGCGTGCTGCTGCGCGGCGCCAACACGCCGCAGATGGCGGCCTGCTGGTTCGCGGTGATGAAGGCCGGCGCGATCGCGGTCGCGACGATGCCGCTGCTGCGCGCCAAGGAACTGGGCCAGGTCATCGAGAAGGCGCGTGTCTCGCACGCGCTGTGCGACGCCGCGTTGGCCGAGGAACTGGAGGCCGCACGATCGCAGTTCCCCGTGTTGAAGCAGGTCTGCCTGTTCCGCAGCGAAGCGCCCGATGGATTGGAAGCGCTGGCGGAGCGCCAGTCAGCGAACTTCGACAACATCGATACCGCGTCCGACGACTGCGCGCTGATCGCGTTCACGTCGGGGACGACGGGACAGCCCAAGGGCACGATGCACTTCCACCGCGACGTCATCGCGATCTGCCGCTGCTGGCCGGTGCACTGCCTGCGCGCTCGCGCTGATGACGTGTTCATCGGCAGCCCGCCGCTGGCGTTCACCTTCGGTCTCGGTGGGCTGCTGCTCTTCCCGCTGAGCGTCGGCGCGATGGCGGTGCTGCTGGAGAAGGCGTCGCCGGACGCGCTGCTGCCGGCGATCGCGAAGCATCGCGCGACGGTGTGCTTCACCGCGCCGACTTCGTACCGCGCGATGGCGGGACAGGCCGCGTCGCACGACCTGTCCTCTTTGCGCAAGTGCGTGAGCGCCGGCGAGGCGCTGCCCGCCGCGACGCGCCAGCTTTGGAAGGACACGACCGGCCTGGAGATGATCGACGGCATCGGCGCCACCGAGATGCTGCACATCTTCGTCTCGCACACCGAGGAGACGGCGCGCCCCGGCGCGACCGGCAAGCCGGTGCCGGGCTACCGGGCGCGCGTCGTCGACGACGAGGGCAAGGACGTGCCGCAAGGCAGCGTCGGCAAGCTGGCGGTGCTGGGGCCGACGGGCTGCCGCTACCTCGCGGACGATCGCCAGCTCAAGTACGTGAAGCACGGCTGGAACCTGACCGGCGACGCCTACGTCATCGATGCCGACGGCTACTTCGTCTACCAGGCGCGCACCGACGACATGATCATCTCCGGCGGCTACAACATCGCCGGCCCGGAGGTCGAGTCCGCGCTGCTCGCGCATCCGGCGGTCGCCGAATGCGCGGTGGTCGGCGTGCCCGACGACGAGCGCGGTCAGGTGGTGAAAGCCTTCGTCGTCCTGAAGCCGGGTGCGATCGGTACGGCGGACACGGCGGCCGCCGCCCATGCCGCCGACGAGGCTGTGTTGATCAAGGCGATCCAGGACTTCGTCAAGGCCACCATCGCCCCGTACAAGTACCCCCGTGCGATAGAGTTCCGCGCCAGCCTGCCCCGCACCGAAACGGGCAAGCTGCAGCGCTTCCGCCTGCGTGAGCAGTAACCGCAGTCTTCCGACCGACCGTCCCTTTCCTCTCCGGAGAAGCCGATGAAGAAGCCGTCGAAGTCCCCCGCGTTCCTGCTTGCCCTGATCGCCACCCTGGGCACGGCGATGCCCGCCGCGCAGGCGGCCGACAAGCTCAAGGTCGGCATGCTGAGCACGCTGTCCGGCGCGGGCGCCGGTCTGGGCGTGGACATCCGCGACGGCTTCGCGCTCGCGGTGCAGCAGAACGGCGGCAAGCTCGGCGGCCTGCCGGTGGAGACCGTCATCGCCGACGACCAGCAGAACCCCGAGGTCGCCAAGCAGTCCGCCGAGCGGCTGCTCAAGCGCGACAAGGTCGACGTGATGACCGGCATCGTGTTCTCCAACGTGATGCTGGCGGTCGGCCCCGGCGTCTTCGCCGCGCAGGTGCCCTACATCAGCGCCAACGCCGGCCCGTCGCAGTACGCGGGCGAGCAGTGCAACCCCTACTTCTTCAACGTCGCCTGGCAGAACGACAACCTGCACGAGGCCATCGGCAAGACGGTGATGGACAAGGGCTTCAAGAAGGTCGTGGTGCTCGCGCCCAACTACCCGGCGGGCAAGGACGCGGTGGCCGGCTTCCGGCGCTACTACAAGGGCGTCGTCGCCGACGAGATCTACACCAAGCTCGGCCAGCTCGACTACTCGGCGGAGCTGGCGCAGGCGCGCGCGGCCAAGCCCGACGCGATGTACATCTTCCTGCCCGGCGGCATGGGCATCAACTTCATCAAGCAGTTCGTCGGCGCGGGGCTGTCCAAGGACGTGACGCTGTTCGGTCCGGGCTTCTCCGCCGACGAGGACGTGATCAAGGCCGTCGGCGAGCCGATGCTGGGCATGTTCAACAGCTCGCACTGGGCGCACGACCTGGACAACGCCGCCAACAAGCGTTTCGTCGCGGACTTCGTCAAGGCCTACGGCCGCCTGCCGTCGCTGTACGCGAGCCAGGGCTACGACGCGGCGTTGCTGATCGGGGCCGCGGTGCGCGACGTGAAGGGGAAGATCGAGGACAAGCCCGCGCTGCTGAAGGCGCTGAAGGCGGCGAAGTTCGAGTCCGTGCGCGGCGCCTTCCGTTTCAACCACAACCAGTACCCGGTGCAGGACTACTACCTGCGCGTGATCACCAAGGACCCGCAGGGCCGCGTGACCAACCGGACGCTGGGCAAGATCTTCGAACAGCACGCGGACGCGTACGCGCCGCAGTGCAAGATGAAGTGACCTGAGCGGAATACGTCGTCGTCATGGATCTGATCCTCGTCGCCGAGCAGGCGCTCAACGGCCTGCAGTTCGGGCTGATGCTGTTCCTGCTGGCCGCCGGCCTGACGCTGGTCTTCGGCATCATGGACCTGATCAACCTCGCGCACGGCTCGCTGTACATGGTCGGCGCCTACCTCGCCGCCGCGGCGATCGCGGCGGGCGCGTCCTTCCTGGTCGCGGTCATCGCTGCGGTCGCGGGAACAGCGATCTTCGGCATGCTGCTCGAAGTGACGCTGCTGCGCCGGCTCTACCAGCGCGATCACCTGAGCCAGGTGCTGGCGACCTTCGCGTTGATACTGATGCTCAACGAGGGCGTGCGCATGATCTGGGGCGAGCAGCCGCTGATGCTCAACACGCCGGCCGCGCTGTCGGGGCCCGTCGAGTTGCTGCCCGGTCTGATGTACCCCGCCTACCGGCTGCTGATCATCGGCGTGGGGCTGGCCGTGGCCGTCGCGCTCTACCTGCTGGTGACGCGCACGCGCTGGGGCATGTGGGTGCGCGCCGGCGCGTCCAACCGCGCGATGACCACGGCGATGGGCGTGCCCGCCGACCGGCTGTTCACGGCGGTCTTCGGCATCGGCGCGGCGCTGTGCGCGCTGGCGGGATCCCTGCTGGGACCGCTGCTGGCGGTGCAGGTCGGCATGGGCGAGAGCATCCTGATCCTGGCCTTCGTCGTGATCGTCATCGGCGGCATCGGCTCGATCCGCGGCGCGCTGGTCGGCGCGCTGCTGGTGGGGCTGGTGGACACCGGCTCGCGCACGCTGCTGCCCGCGGCGCTGAGGCAGATCGCGTCGCCCGAAGTGGCGTCCACGCTCGGGCCGTCGATCGCGGCCATCCTGATCTACGTGCTGATGGCGGCGGTGCTGTTCTGGAAACCGCGCGGCCTGTTCCCCGCGAGAGGCTGATCCGATGACCGAGTCCCTGCGTCCGCGACGCACGCTGCTCCATCACCGCGCCGGCGGCGCCTGGATCTGGGCGGTGTTCATCGCGCTGGCGGCGCTGCCGCCGCTGCTGCAGGCGCTGGGCCTGGAGTTCTACACGGTGGTCGCGACGCGCGTGCTGATCTTCGCGATCGCGGCGGCGAGCCTGAACCTGATTCTCGGCTTCGGCGGGCTGGTGAGCTTCGGCCACGCGGCCTTCGTCGGGATCGGCGCGTACACGGTGGGCGTGCTGGCGGACGCGGGCGTGGCGTCGGCGTGGATCGCTTGGCCGGCGGCGATGGCCGTGTCCGGCATCGCGGCGGCTGTCATCGGCGCCATCAGCCTGCGCACCCGCGGCGTCTACTTCATCATGATCACGCTGGCCTTCGCGCAGATGTTCCATTACCTGGCCGTCTCGCTGAAGGCCTACGGCGGCGACGACGGCCTGCCGGTGCCGTCGCGGTCGGTGTTGAACGGCCTGCCGGTGGCGCTCACGGACGACGCCTCCTTCTTCTGGGTGGCGCTGGTGCTGTTCGCGCTGGTCTTCGCGGGGCTGCGGCGGCTGGTCAACTCACCGCTGGGTTGGCTGCTGCAGGGCGCGCGCGAGAACGAGACCCGCGTCGCCGCGACCGGTGGCCGGGTGTTCGCCGTGCAGTGGACGGCCTTCGTCGTCGCGGGCGCGATCGCGGGACTGGCCGGCGCGCTGCTGGCGAATCTCAACGGCCTGGTATCGCCGCACCTGATGCACTGGTCGCAGTCGGGACAGCTGATGGTGATGGTGATCCTGGGCGGCGCCGGCGCGCTGTGGGGCGGGCCGCTCGGCGCGGCGGTGTTCCTGCTGCTCGAGGAACTGCTGTCCGGCGTGACCATCCACTGGCAGTTCGCGCTCGGCGCAATCCTGCTCGTCGTGGTGCTCTTCGCGCCGCGCGGATTGACGGGCCTCCTCGATCGCTTCGGCGCGAGGCAGACCGCGCCGGCGTCGGCCGCGAAGTCGAAGGGAGCCGCGCATGCGTGACGGCGCGACCGCCTCGATGGGTTTGCCCTCCGCGCTGCCCGCGCTCTCGCTGCTCCAGGTCCATCGCCTGGTGAAGCGTTTCGGCGCTCTGACGGCGACCGACGAGGCCAGCTTCGACGTCCGTGCCGGCGAGACCCACGCGCTGATCGGTCCGAACGGCGCCGGCAAGACCACGCTGATCCACCAGATCTCCGGCGCGCTGCCGCCCGACAGCGGCGGCATCTTCTTCGACGGCGAGGACGTGACCGCGCTGTCGATGCCGCGCCGCGTGCAGGAGGGCCTGGTGCGCTCCTTCCAGATCACCAGCATCTACAAGCGCTTCACGGTGCTGGACAACGCCGTGCTGGCCGTGCTCGCGCGGCGACCGAAGCCGCCGCCGTGGTGGCGCGTGGCGCGAGCCGATGAGGCGGCCTACGCCGACGCCGAGGCGATGCTGACGCTCGTCGGGCTCGCGGCAATGGCTGACCGCGTCGCGGGCAGCCTGGCCCACGGCGAACAGCGCCAGCTGGAACTCGCTCTCGCGCTCGCTGCGCGGCCCCGCCTGCTGCTGCTGGACGAGCCGATGGCCGGCATGGGCCCGGACGAATCCGCGCGCATGGTGTCGCTGCTGTCGGCGTTGAAGGCGCAACACCTGACGCTGCTGCTGGTCGAGCACGACATGGACGCGGTGTTCAAGCTCGCCGACCGCGTGTCGGTGCTGGTGGGCGGGCGTGTGATCGCGACCGGCTCGCCGGAGGAGATCCGCACCGATGCGGCGGTCAAGCAGGCCTACCTCGGCGACGAGGCGGAGGAGGCCGCATGAGCGACGCGCTGCTCGAGATCGACGGCCTGCGCGCCGGCTACGGCGACAGCCAGGTGCTGTTCGGCCTGGACCTGTGCATCGCCCCGGGCGAGGTCGCGACGCTGCTGGGCCGAAACGGCATGGGCAAGAGCACCACGCTGCGTTGCCTGACCGGCTGGCTGGCGCCCAGCGGCGGCCGCATCCGCTTCGCGGGCGAGGACGTCACCGGCTGGCGCGCCGACCGCATCGCGCGGCTGGGGCTGGCGATCGTGCCGGAAGGGCGGCAGATCTTCCCCAATCTCAGTGTGCTGGAACATCTGAAGGCCTTCGAGGCCAACCGCTGCCGTGCCTCGGAGCCGTGGACCGTCGACCGCGTCTTCGCGCTCTTCCCGCGGCTGAAGGAGCGCGCGTCCAACATGGGTCAGCAGCTGTCGGGCGGCGAGCAGCAGATGCTCGCGATCGGCCGCGCGCTGGTGACCAACCCGCGGCTGCTGGTGCTGGACGAGGCGACCGAGGGCCTCGCCCCGCTGATCCGCGAGGACATCTGGCGCTGCCTGGACACCTTGCGTCAGGGTGGCCAGACGATCCTGGTGGTCGACAAGTACGTGAAGCGCCTGATCAGGCTCGCGGACCGGCACAGCATCCTGGCGCGCGGACAGGTCGTGTGGCGTGGCGACTCGGTGGCGCTGGCGGCCGACCACGGGCTGTGGCACCGGCACCTTGGCGTATGACGAACGCGATGCGCAGCGACCCCACCGCACAGGACCGGACACGACACGACATGACCAGGAGGACGACATGACGGCTGCTTTCGAACGCGAGGTGCTGATCCGCTTCGGGCACTGCGACCCGGCGGGCATCGTGTTCTTCCCGCGCTACTTCGAGATGCTGAACGCCTTCGTCGAGGACTGGTTCAACGAGGGCTTGGGCGTGCCGTACGCCGAGCTGCTCGGCCCGCGCCGCGTCGGCCTGCCGACGGTGCAGCTGCAGACCAACTTCGAGCGCATCAGCCGCCAGGGCGAGCGGCTCGCGCAGCGCCTGTGGATCGAGCGCGTCGGGCGCAGCTCGCTGTCGCTGCGCGTGAGCTTCGACGGCGCGGACGGTCCGCGCGTGAGCTTCGGCCAAGTGCTGGTGTGCACCTCGCTGGAGACGCACCAGTCCCAACCCTTCCCCGAGGACGTCCGCGCCGCGCTGGTGCGGGCAGTCCAGCAGCAGCAATCCCATCAATCGTCAGAGCAGTAGAGGAGTCACGACGATGAGCAACGACAACAAGAACGGCCACGAGAACGAGAAGACAGCGGCCGGCAAACGCGTGCTGCAGCCCGCGGGCTGGGCACCGCCGCGCGGCTACGCGAACGGCGTGGCCGCGAGCGGCACGCTGGTCAGCGTGGCGGGGCAGATCGGCTGGAACGGCCAATGCCAGTTCGAGAGCGACGACTTCATCGACCAGTGCCGTCAGGCGCTGCGCAACATCAAGGCGGTGCTGGCCGAAGCCGGCGCCGAGCCGCGGCACATCGTGCGGATGACCTGGTACCTGCTCGACAAGCGCGAGTACGTCGCGCGCGGCCGCGAGGTGGGCCAGGCCTATCGCGAGGTACTCGGCAGCGAGTACGGCATCGCGATGACCGCGGTGCAGGTCGCGGGTCTGATCGAAGACCGTGCGAAGGTTGAAATCGAAGTGACAGCGGTGGTGCCGGCACGGGACTAGGATCGACATCGACCCGCCGCGAACGACGGCATCCGGCCAGCGCGCACCGCCAGCCTCCACGCATTCAAGAACGGAAGAGACACATGAGCCACGCATCCAAGGCCGCGAAGGCGGCATTCCACTGGGACGATCCGCTGCTGCTGGATCAGCAGCTGACCGACGACGAACGCGCCGTGCGCGACGCCGCGGCGGCCTACTGCCAGGACCGTCTGGCGCCGCGCGTGCTGGAGGCCTTCCGGCACGAGAAGACCGACGTGGCGATCTTCCGCGAGATGGGCGAGCTGGGCCTGCTCGGCCCGACGATCCCGGAGGAATACGGCGGTGCCGGCTTGAACTACGTCTGCTACGGCCTGGTCGCGCGCGAGGTGGAGCGCGTGGACAGCGGCTACCGCTCGATGATGAGCGTGCAGAGCTCGCTGGTGATGGTGCCGATCAATGAATTCGGCAACGAGGCGACCAAGCGCAAGTACCTGCCCAAGCTGGCCAGCGGCGAGTGGATCGGCTGCTTCGGCCTGACGGAGCCGGACCACGGGTCGGACCCGGGCTCGATGGTGACGCGGGCGCGCAAGGTCGACGGCGGTTATGCGCTGACGGGCAGCAAGATGTGGATCACCAACAGCCCGATCGCGGACGTGTTCGTGGTCTGGGCCAAGGACGACGGCGGGCAGATCCGCGGCTTCGTGCTGGAGAAGGGCTGGAAGGGCCTGAGCGCGCCGGCCATCCACGGCAAGGTGGGCCTGAGAGCCTCGATCACCGGCGAGATCGTCATGGACGAGGTCTTCTGCCCGGAGGAGAACGCCTTCCCCGACGTGCGCGGCCTGAAGGGCCCGTTCACCTGCCTGAACAGCGCGCGCTACGGCATCGCGTGGGGGCGCTGGGCGCGGCGGAATTCTGCTGGCACACGGCGCGGCAGTACACGATGGACCGCCGGCAATTCGGCAAGCCGCTGGCGGCCAACCAGCTGGTGCAGAAGAAGCTCGCGGACATGCAGACCGAGATCACGCTGGGCCTGCAGGGCTGCCTGCGGCTGGGCCGGATGAAGGACGAGGGCTCGGCGGCGGTGGAGATCACGTCCATCATGAAGCGCAACAGCTGCGGCAAGTCGCTGGACATCGCGCGCACGGCGCGGGACATGCTGGGCGGCAACGGCATCAGCGACGAGTTCGGCATCGCCAGACACCTGGTCAACCTGGAGGTGGTCAACACCTACGAGGGAACGCACGACATCCATGCGTTGATCCTGGGGCGCGCGCAGACGGGGATCGCGGCGTTCTGAGGCGCTGCGTCTGCTCTGCAGGGAAGGGCGCTTCGGCGCCCTTTTTCGTTCCCGAGTCATATGCAGAACGATGCAGATCCGCATCTTTCCGCCTATGGGTTGGGCAATTCCCCCCGATTGGGGATATGGCTGTTGAAGCATCGAGGCAGGAGGGGTGAAGACTTTCAGCAACGGCTACTGATACGGGTCATTGATCGAGCATTTCGCCGGTGCGAAGCTGCAGCGCTTCCTCTCCTGACCAACGTCCCCGGACGACTGGAATCCTCAGGTCTGACAAGCCCAATCACGCCCACCTCACTCCGGCAGCCTCGCGGCTGCGGCATTGCCCTTCATGAAGAACTCGGCCGCTCGCAAGTACATCACCGTTCACACGATCAGGCGCGCGAATCAGCGGCTGATGGCTCGTGGGCGCGACTATGAGCCGTCCCCAGCCGTGCGCGCACTGATGCCCAGCAGGGAAGAGATCGTGAAGGCCGCAAACAATGCCTACGAGCGATGGTTGGCGAAAGCCAAGGTCATCGCCTGATGCTCCACCAAACCTTCCAAACCTTTGTCGACAACCGACAGGACCTCGCAGGTCTGATCGCGTACGCGCTCTACAAGGCCGACAAGCTCGATTTCATGAAAACCCATCCCGACAGGGATGTGCATGGCTTCGTGCTCGGCATGAATCTGCCTTCGCAGGTCGAGGCGTACCGAACTGAGGCGATGAGCATGCTGGTGATCGCGAATCTGATCGCAGCCGCGGTCTCGATCCTGCTTGTCGTTCTGGTGTTCGGCAGCAAGCTGAACTTCTGGGTCCATCTTCTGAAGTACCTCGCCGAATAGGTGGAGCGGGACGGATGCCATGGTGGAGAGGCCATCGTCAGTTGAGTGTCGCTGGGGAACCGGCGCGGTGCCGCGCGGGATGCGTGGCCCCACCATTTCATTTCTCGAAATAGTCCTTTCGACCTCGCCTGGATTCTCTTGCTGACCTCGCTCGACGAGGATCAAACCCATCGATCGGACGGGTTTGAACAGCGAGTCGATCGGGGGCGGGCCGTGCCAGGCCACCACCCCTGACGCACCTTCAGACCGGTCCGAAGAGTTCCTCCTCTTCAGACGAAGGTGCCTCCATGAATCGCAGACAGATCGCGACACACGGCGCCACCGCGGTACTCGCCGTGGCCTCGGCCGCCGCCGCGGGGCGGTGTCCGCCGCCCCGGTGGCCTACCGGTCGGTGACCATCGACGGGGTGCAGATCGCCTACCGCGAGGCCGGCGACGCCAGCCGACCGGCAATCCTGCTGCTGCACGGCGTGCCGAGCTCCTCGCGCATGTACGACGCACTGATGCGCCGGCTGGGTGATCGCTACCACCTGATCGCGCCGGACTATCCCGGCTTCGGCCACAGCGACGCGCCGTCGCCGGCGCAGTTCACCTACACCTTCGACCACCTCGCCGAGGTCGTCGGCAAGTTTGCCGACGCGGTGAAGCTCGACCGCTACGTGCTCTTCATGCAGGACTACGGTGCGCCGGTCGGCATGCGCCTGGCCGCCGCGCGCCCCGGTGCGATCCAGGGCATGGTGTTCCAGAACGGCAACGTCTACGAGGAGGGGCTCGGTCCGCTCTGGGCCGGACGCCAGGCGTTCTGGACCGACCGCGCCGCGCATGAGCAGGAGGTCCGCACCGGCCACCTCGCCCTCGCGACGACCCGCGCACGTCATGTCGGCACCGACCCTGATGTCGAAGCCTACGACCCCGATCTGTGGACCGACGAGCACGCCTACCTGAACCGCCCGGGCCAGGCGGAGATCCAGTCCGAACTGATCTTCGACTACCGGATCAACCTGGCGCGCTACCCCGAGTGGCAGCGGTGGCTGCGCGCCCACCAGCCGCCAACGCTGGTCGTCTGGGGCAAGTACGACACCGCCTTCACCGTGCCCGGCGCTCAGGCGTTCAAGCGCGATCTGCCGCAGGCGCGCGTCGAGATCCTCGACGGCGGCCACTTCGTGATGGACACGCGACTCGATGACGTCGCGCGACTGACCGACGAGTACATGCAGGCGAACCGCCATGCCTTCGATTCCCGCGCCGTTCACAACGACGGCGCTCCTTCCAACCACCGCTGAGACCACCACCATGAACACCTCCCGCCTCATCCGCGCCATCGGCGCCGCCTTTGTCGTCTCCATCGCCGCGCAGTTCCCCGCGCAGGTCGCCGTCGCGGCACCCCCGCCGCCACCGCCGTCCGCGCGCCGGCCAGCGTCGACATCCAGTACCGCACCGTCGTCATCGACGGCGTCAAGGTGTTCTACCGCGAGGCCGGCCCGAAGGACGCGCCCGTGCTGCTGCTGCTGCACGGCTTCCCGACGTCCTCGCAGATGTTCCGCAACCTGATCCCGCAACTGGCCGGCCGCTACCGCGTCATCGCGCCGGACTATCCCGGCTACGGTCAGAGCGACATGCCCCCGATGGACAAGTTCCAGTACAGCTTCGACAACCTGGCCAAGGTGGTCGACAAGTTCACCGTGGCCGTCGGCGCGAAGAAGTACGCGCTGTACGTGCAGGACTACGGCGCCCCGGTCGGCTTCCGGATCGCCGCGGCGCACCCGGAGCGCGTCACCGCGATCGTCGTGCAGAACGGCAACGCGTATGACGAGGGCATCGACAACGACTTCTGGGCGCCGCTCAAGAAGTACTGGGCCGACAAGTCGACCGCCAACGGTGAGCAGCTGCGCCCGAACTTCGAGCTGCCCGCGACGAAGTGGCAGTACACCGAGGGCGTGCGCGACGTGCAGCACATCAGCCCCGATGCGTGGACCGTCGACCAGGCCTACCTGGACCGGCCGGGCAACAAGGACATCCAGCTCGAGCTGTTCTACAGCTACGGCACCAACCCGCCGCTGTACCCGTCGTGGCAGGCCTACTTCCGCAAGCACCAGCCGCCGATGCTGATCGTCTGGGGCAAGAACGACAAGATCTTCCCGGCCGCCGGCGCGCACCCGTACCTGCGCGACCTGCCCAAGGCCGAGCTGCACCTGCTGGACACCGGGCACTTCGCGCTGGAGGAAGACGGCGCCACCATCGTCGCGCTGATGAAGGACTTCCTGGCGCGCCAGCTCAAGTGAGCGACGGGTCGGCGCGCAGCTGATCGATCAGCAGGTCGAGCAGCGCGCGCACCTTCGCGTTCGGGCGACGGCCCTGCCGATGCAGCACATGGATGGGCACGGGACCGGACTCGTAGGCGGAGAGGACGGTCTGCAGGCGGCCGTCCTTCAGCGGCTCGCGCACCTGGTAGGACATCAGGCGCGTGATGCCCAGGCCACCGACGGCGGCGGTGATCGCCGCGTCGTTGGTGGTCGTCATCAAGGTCGGACGCAACTCGCAGACGCGGGCCTCGTCCTGCTCGGCGAAGTGCCAGCGGGTGATGGGCGTCAGGCCGGTGGCGGAGATGATGGTGTGCTGCGCCAGTTCCTCAGGATGCTGCGGCGTGCCGCGCCGTGCCAGGTAGTCCGGCGAGGCGCACACCACGCGCCGGATCGAGCCGACGCGCACCGCCTTCAGCGACGAGTCGGGCAGGTCGCCGAGACGCACGGCCACGTCGACCGCCTCATCGTCCATGTTGACGACCCGGTCGACGAACAGGCACACCGCCTGGGTCTCGGGGTAGCGGGTCAGGTAGTCGGCCACCACCGGCGCGACATAGAGATTGCCGAACATCGCGGGCGCGGTGAGGGTGACGCGGCCGCGCGGCGTGCCGTGGACGCTGGCCACGGCGCCGTCCGCTTCCTCGAGGTCGCCCAGCAGCTGCCTGCAGTCCTCGAGGTAGCCGCTGCCGGCGTCGGTCAGCCGCACGACCCGGGTCGTGCGCGTGAACAGCGACGCGCCCAGGTGCTCCTCCAGGTCGAGGACGGCCCGCGTGACCGTGGCCGGCGAGAGATTGAGCTTGCGCGCCGCGCCGGCGAATCCGCCGACCTCCGCCACCGCGACGAAGACGCGCATCGAGTGCAGTTGATCCATGCGGGGATTGTCACCCGCGGTGTCGAGGGGACTCGCTGTCCTGAAAGCGACATCGACCCCCGGGCTCCTGGCGCACGATCCGCCACTGACCGGACCCGTTCGATGGTCCGGCGCGATCCGGAGACAACCATGGACGACATCACCGCCCGCATCCCTTCGCTCAAGGGCCAGGTCAGCGACGCCGAATGGCAGCTGCGCGTGGACCTCGCCGCCTGCTACCGGCTGGTCGCGCGTTACGGCTGGAGCGACCTGATCTTCACGCACATCAGCGCGCGGCTGCCCGGCGACGCGCATGAGTTCCTGATCAATCCCTACGGCCTGATGTTCGACGAGATCACGGCCTCCAGCCTGATCAAGGTCGATGCGACGGGCAACAAGCGGCAGGAGACGCCGTTCCCGGTGAACCAGGCCGGTTTCATCATCCATTCCGCGATCCATGCGGCGCGGCCCGACGTGGGCTGCGTGCTGCACACGCACACGCGGGCCGGCGTGGCGGTGTCGGCGCAGCGGGGCGGCGTGCTGCCGATCTCGCAGCAGTCGACCTTCGTGCTGGCCTCGCTCGCGTACCACGACTACGAAGGCGTCGCGATCCGTCCCGAGGAGCAGCCACGGCTGCAGGACGACCTCGGCGACAAGATCTTCTACTGCCTGCGCAACCACGGGCTGCTGACCGTCGGCAAGACGATCGGCGATGCCTTCCTGTCGATGTACACCTTCGAGAGCGCCTGCCAGATCCAGATCGCGGCGCAGGCCGGCGGCGTCGAACTGACGCCCGTGCACGACGAGATCATCCGCGGTACCGCTGAATCGATGCGCGTGCAGACCGGCGGGCTGGGCGGCGCCTTCGTGTGGCCGACGCTGCTGCGGCAGGCACAGCGACAGTGTCCCGGCTTCGACGTCTGAAGACCGGGCGGCGCCCGTCAGGGCTTGACCACCGCGAGCAGCGCGATCGCGGCCACGCCGACGATCGCGATGAGCGGCGCATGACGGATCCAGGCCGGAGCCGGGCGCCCGGCCTGCTCGACGTGGCGGCGCAGCGTCGCCGACAGCACGCCGTGCAGGCCTGACAGGCCGACGACGATCGGCAGCTTGGCGCTCAGCCAGAGCGCCCCGAACCAGCCGCCCCAGCTCGCGAGTCCGATGCCCAGCGCCCAGGCGGCCAGCATCGCTGGCGTGGTCACGCGGCGGTCCCAGCGCAGGAGGGCCGTCGCGAGACGCTTCTCATGCGGAAGCAGGACGGCCTCCTTCACCGGGCGCAGCGCGGCCACCGTCACGCCGAGCAGCACCAGCCCGCCCACCCAGGTCAGCACCATCGCAAGGTGCAGCCCCTTGAGCCAGAGGTAGATCACGTCTGGGCTCCGCGGCCCAGCTGGCGCCAGCTGTAGAAGCCGCCGAGCGGGATGACGGCGGCGAGCAGCAGCCGTCCCGCGGTCGCGCCACCGACGACGCCCTCCGCGGTGGCCTGGGCGAGCTGCCAGCAGAAGACGAGGAAGGCCATGCCATGCACCGGGCCCATGACGGACACCGCGATCGGCAGACCGGCCAGGTGCTTCAGCGGCACCGCGACCAGCACCAGCGCCAGCAGTGTGAAGGCCTCCAGCAGGCACAGACGTCGTAGCGTCGACAGACGTGGGAGGGCGCCGGGGCCGGGAGGGCGGGACCGGGACGAATGAGGCAACAGGAGCTCCGGAGGTTCGAGGAACAGCGTGGATTCTTCCGATCGGATGACCGCACCGAAAGTGGCTGAATCGACTTCCTTCGACTGTTTTCGGACAAATGCGTGGAGAATGACGGATCGTTGATGATCCCCGCCCGGAGTGCCTGCCATGCCCGTCTCGCGATCTCTTCGCCCGTCGCTCCGAACGCCCTCTCCCGCGACGCGGGAGAGGGCGGAGGGCGAGGGCCAGACCCAGGTGGCCGTGCTCGCCCTGCCCGGCGTGGTGCCTTTCGACCTGACGATCGCGGGCGAGGTCTTCGGCCGCGTCACGCTGGACGGCGGTCGCAAGGCTTATCGGGTCACGGTCTGCGCCGAGCAGGACGAGATCGACGCCGGCGGCTTCACGATCGGTGTGAAGCGCCGCCTCGCGACGCTGAAGGGCGCGCACACGATCGTCGTGCCCGGCATCGAATCGCCAGCGACGCCGATCACCCCGGCCGTCAGGCGCGCGCTGCGGGCGGCGCATGAACGCGGTGCCCGGATCGCGTCGATCTGCACCGGCGCGTTCGTGCTCGCGCAGGCCGGCCTGCTCGACGGCCTGCGCGCCACGACGCACTGGGCCGCCGCGCCGTTGATGGCCCAGCTCCATCCCGACGTCGATCTCGATCCCTCGGTGCTCTTCGTCGACAACGGGCGGATCCTCACCTCCGCCGGTGCGGCTGCCGGGATCGACCTCTGTCTGCACATGGTGCGCGGCGACCATGGAACGGCCGTCGCGGCCCGCATGGCGCGGCTGTCGGTCGTGCCGCTGCAGCGCGAGGGCGGCCAGGCCCAGTTCATCCAGCCCGCCGATCTGCCGCCGGACCGCGACCTGCAGCCGGTGATCGCGTGGGCGCTGCGACAGCTGCACCGGCCGATCGCGATGACCGAGCTCGCGGACCGAGGCTGCGTCAGCCCGCGCACATTGCACCGGCGGTTCCAGGAGCAGTTCGGCATCGCGCCGGTGCAGTGGCTCATTCAGGCGCGGGTGCGCCGGGCCCAAGAGCTGCTGGAGACCGGTTCCTCGAGCATCGAGCAGATCGTCGAAGCCGTGGGCCTCGGATCGGCCGCGAACTTCCGCAGCCAGTTCCAGCGCATCGCCGGCGTCAGCCCGAGCGCCTACAGGAAGAGCTTCGGCACGCGCTGAGGGGCCAGTCCTTGCGCCGGGGTTTCATAACCTCCAGGAACGAAAGAATGATCCGCGTCGACATTCCGCGAGGCGTTGCCGCACCTAGCATCGGAGGACCCCGGCGCACGATCGGGGCCTCACAGGAGACAAGATGATTCGCAGATCCCTGATCGCGGCGGGCTCGGCCGCGCTGGCCGCGGCGATGCTGCCGGCGGGCGCTTTCGCGCAGACCTACCCGGACCGCCCCGTGCGGCTGATCGTGCCCTACGCGCCCGGCGGCAGCGCCGACATCGTGGCGCGGCTGATCTCCGACGAATGGGGGAAGGCGCTCGGCAGGCCGCTGGTGGTCGAGAACAAGGCCGGCGCGGGCGGCAACGTCGGCGTGGCCGAGGTCGCGAGGTCCGCGGGCGACGGCTACACGATCGGCCTGCAGACGGTCTCGCTCGCGATCAATCCGGCGCTGACGCCGAAGATGCCTTACGACACGCTCAAGGACCTGGCACCGATCGGCATGGTCGCGAGCTCGCAGCACGTGCTTGTCGTCAACGAGCAGGTGCCTGCGAAGACCGTCAAGGAACTGATCGCGCTGGCGAAGAGCAAGCCCGGCAAGCTTTCCTATGCGTCCGCCGGCACGGGCAGCACCTTCCACATGTCGGCCGAGCTGTTCAAGGCGGTCGCGGGCGTGAGCATCGTCCACATCCCGTATCGGGGCGGCGGCCCGGCGCTCAGCGACACCATCGGCGGCCAGGTGGAGATGTCCTTCCCGGTGCTGTCCGCGGCGCAGGGCCATGTGCAGTCGGGCAAGCTGCGCGCGCTGGGCGTGACCGGCCCGAAGCGCTCGCCGCTGATGCCGGACGTGCCGACGATCGCGGAGGCGGGCGTGCCGGGCTACGCCTTCGAGACCTGGTTCATGGTCTTCGCGCCGGCGGCCACGCCGCGGCCCGTGATCGACAAGCTGAACGCGACGCTGCACGCGGTGCTGACGTCGCAGGCGGTCAAGGACCGGATGGCCAAGGAAGGCTTCGAGGCCACGCCGTCGACGGCGGCGCAGGCGCGGGCGCGCCTGGAGAAGGAGCTGCCGCAGTGGGCGAAGCTGGTGAAGGAGCGGGGGATCACGGCAGATTGAGCCGCGACGCCGCGCCGGTATCGCCGACGCGGTGCAGGGGGTGCCTGCGGTCCGCGCGCGGACTGGCCCTCAGAGCCAGACTCGCGGCCGGCGGCCGACGCTGGCGTCGACGAGCAGCTTGTGCGTCTTCTTGTCGATCGCCTCGGACGGCACGTGAGCGAGCACCAGTCTCGCGAACTCCGGCAGGCCTGTGAGGTTCGCCGACACGCGCGCCCGGATGCGCGCCTGGTCCTCGAGCACGAACCACTTCATCGTCGGCGAGAAGCGGACGCGTCGCACGTCGGCCCACCGCATCGTGCCGCGGCCCCCGAAGCGGCGGCCGAAGTCGATGGCCTCGTCGGACAGCCGATGACGGGCGAAGAAGTAGTCGGCGACCATGGGCAGCGCCATCAGCCCGAGCAGGCTGAAGCAGAGCGCCGTGCCGAGCGTGGTCGCGGGATGCTTGCCGGTGGCGAAGGAGACCGCCGCGAGCCAGAAGAAGAACGCGGCGCTGAGGGCGCCGATGAGGAGGGTGCCGAGTGAGGGGCGAAGGAGCGTTGTCATGGCACCCCCACGCATCCCAGCATCGCCGCCACCAGCGTCGCCCCTTGCCGCTCCCGCAGGCAGTAGAGGTACTCCCGCACCAGCGGCATGTCCTCCTCGAAGGGCAGGGCGATCAGGCCCGGATGTTGCCCCGTCTCGTGCGCCGCGAAGATGCTGAGCCCCAGGCCTCGCACGACGGCCTCGCGCAGCGCCTCGCGGCTCGCGATCTCCATCTGCGCCTTCGGGCGCACGCCCGCGGCGTCCAGCGCCTGTTCGGCCAGCGCGCGGGTCATCGAGCCGCGCTCGCGCACCAGCAACGTTTCCTCCGTCAACGCCGCCAGCGGCACTGTCGCGCGTCGCGCCAGCGCATGACCGCGCGGCAGCAGCAGGACCAGCGGATCCGCGCCCAGCTCGACGCGGTGCAGGCGCGCGTCGTCCACCAGGTGGCTGGAAGTCGCCAAGTCGACCTCGTAGGCCAGCAGCGCGTCCACCATCTGCCGTGAGTTGCCGGCCGCGATGCTGAGCTCGACCCGCGGGTGCCGCGTCCTGAAGCGCTGCGCCAGCGTCAGCGTGTAGTACGGCGCCGTCGCGCCCAGCCGCAGTGTGCCGCCGCGCAGTTCGGCCGAATCGCGCAGCGCGAACTCGATGTCCAGTTCCTGCTGCAGCAGCGCGTCCACCTGCGGCATCAGCCGCCGGCCCGCGTCGCTCAGGGTCAGCCGCCCGCCGCCGCGGTGGAAGAGCTCCACCCCGTACTGCTCCTCCAACGCGCGGATCTGCGTCGTCACCGTCGGCTGGGACAGGCCCAGCTGCTTCGCCGCGCCGGTGATCGACCCCAGCCGCGCCACCGCGAAAAAGGCCTTGAGCTGGTTCACGAGCACCGCGGGTCCCCCAAATCGGCCAATACCGGGTTCCGGGAACTTGGGGCGTTTGACGCGTCAATGACATATGCCATTCCTACAGTGTCCCCCAACGACCACCGCCCGATGGAGCGCCCATGCCGATCACTTCCCTGTCGACCACCCGGTCGAGCCCCCTGTCCACCGTCCTGCACGCCGCCGCGGCGCTGGCCCTGGCCGCGATCGCCGCGCTCACCAGCCCGGAGGTCCACGCCCAGGGCACGCAGGGAACGCAAGGCAAGACCGAGCTGCTGGTCTACAGCGCGCTCGAGGCCGACCAGATCAAGGCCTACAAGACCGCCTTCGAGCAGGACCATCCCGCCATCGAGCTGAAGTTCGTCCGCGAGTCCACCGGCATCGTCACCGCCCGGCTGCTGGCCGAGAAGGCCAACCCGCAGGCGGACGTCGTCTGGGGCCTGGCGGCGACCTCGCTGATGCTGCTGGACAAGGAAGGCATGCTCGCGCCGTACGCGCCCAAGGGGCTGGAGCAGGTCCGCGCCACGATGCGCGACCCGCGTCCGCAACCGACCTGGGTCGGCATGGACCTGTGGTCCTCGGCCGTCTGCTTCAACACGGCGGAGGCCGCCAAGCGCAGCCTGCCCAAGCCGACCTCCTGGAACGACCTGACCCAGCCCGTCTACAAGGGCCTGCTGACGATGCCGCACCCGGCCTCCAGCGGCACCGGCTACCTGATGGTCTCCGCCTGGCTGCAGATGATGGGCGAAGCCAAGGGCTGGGCCTTCATGGACGCGCTGCACCAGAACATGGGCGTCTACACGCACAGCGGCTCCAAGCCCTGCCGCCAGGCCGGCGCCGGCGAGTTCCCGGTCGGCCTGTCCTTCGAGTACCGCGCCAACAAGACCAAGAAGGAAGGCGCGCCGATCGACATCGTCTTCCCGAAGGAAGGCCTGGGCTGGGACGTCGAGGCCACCGCCGTCATGAAGACGACGAGAAAGCTGGAGGCCGCCAAGGCGCTGGCCGACTGGTCCGTCACGCGCAAGGCCAACGAGCTCTATGCGAAGAACTTCGCCGTGCTGGCGCTGCCGTCGGTGCAGGAGCAGCTGGAGTTCGTGCCCTCCGACCTCGACAAGCTGCTCGCGAAGAACGACTTCAACTGGGCCGCCGCGAACCGCGACCGCATCCTCGCCGAGTGGTCGCGCCGCTACGAGGCCAAGGCCGAGAAGAAGTGATCCAACCCTGAGCCTGAGCCTGAGACCGGAACTTCCCATGCTGCATCTGCGCCAGATCACCAAGCGTTTCGGCACGCAGACGGTGCTGCAAGGCATCGACCTCGACCTGCGGTCCGGCGAGTTCGTGTCCTTGCTGGGCCCGTCGGGCTGCGGCAAGACGACGTTGCTGCGCATCGTCTGCGGCATCGAGACGCCCGAGGCCGGCCAGGTGCTGATGCACGGGCTGGACATCACCGCCTGGCCCGCGTCGCAGCGGCGTTTCGGCGTGGTGTTCCAGTCGTATGCGCTGTTCCCCAACATGACGGCGCGGGAGAACGTCCGCTACGGCCTCGACGACCTGCCTCGCCGCGAGGCCGCCGAGCGCGCCGAGGAGATGCTCGCGCTGGTCGGCCTGCTCGACCAGGCCGGCAAGTTCCCGGCGCAGCTGTCCGGCGGGCAGCAGCAGCGCGTCGCGCTGGCCCGCGCGCTGGCGCCCGGGCCGAAGCTGCTGCTGCTCGACGAGCCGCTGTCGGCGCTCGACGCGCAGGTCCGGCAGGAGTTGCGCACCGAGATCCGCGCGCTGCAGCAGCGGCTGGGCATCACCACGCTGATGGTGACGCACGACCAGGACGAGGCGCTGGCGATGTCGGACCGCGTGGTGCTGCTGGCCAAGGGCCAGATCGCGCAGCAGGGCGCGCCGCGGCAGCTCTACGACCGTCCGGCGAGCGCGCTGGTGGCGGGCTTCGTCGGCCGGATGAACTGGATGGAGGGGCAGGTCGTCGCCGAGGGACGCGTGCGCGTGGGGACCACGCTGCTCGGCTGCGACACCAGCGTCTACAAGACAGGGAGCGTCGTGCGCCTGGGCATCCGTCCCGAGGCGATCCGCCTGATGGACGGGGAGGGCGCGATGCTGCGCGCCCGCATCGAGACGCTGCAGTTCCACGGCGCCGTCACGCAGGTGCTGCTGCGCTGCGAGGCGTTGGGTGGTGGAATGACGATGGAGCTTCCGAGCGGCGAAGCCGCTGGGCTCAGCGAAGGCGAGGTCCGCGGCCTGCGGCTGCCGGCCGAGGCTTTGCATCTCTTTGATGCGCCGCTGTCGATGCGGAGGGCCGCGTGAGCCTGGTGTTCGACCGCGCGTCCCGGGCGCCGCAGGTGCCGCTTCCGCGTCTCCGTCGCGGGCAGGTCGAAGCCTGGGTGCTGCGCGCGCTGCTGGCCGCCGGGCTCGTCACGCTGGCCGTGATCATCCTGTTGCCGCTGATATCGCTGCTGGCGCAGAGCGTGCTCGACGGTCAGGGCCGTTTCGTGGGCGTGTCGCACTTCGTCGCGTACTTCTCGACCGGCCGCTGGAGCGCGCTGTGGAACAGCGTCGCCCTCTCGGCCGCCTCCGCCGTGGTCTGCGTCGCGCTGGCCTACGGCTACGCCTGGGCGCTGACGCACACGGCCTTGCCGGCCAAGGGGCTGTGGCGCGCGCTGGCGCTGCTGCCGCTGCTCGCGCCCTCGCTGCTGGCCGCCATCGGACTGGTCTACGCCTTCGGCAACCAGGGTCTGCTGAAAGGGCCGATGCAGGCGCTCGGCATCGACAGCATCTACGGACCCGCCGGCATCGTGCTGGGTTCGGTGCTGTGGACCTTCCCGCACGCGATGCTGATCCTCGTCACCACGCTGTCCAGCAGTGACGCCCGCACGATCGAGGCGGCGCGCTGCCTGGGCGCCGGCGGCTGGCGCGTGTTCCGCACGGTGACGCTGCCGGCCAGCCGCTACGGCCTGCTGATCTCGCTGGTGGTCGTGTTCGTGCTGGTGCTGACCGACTTCGGCGTGCCCAAGGTCGTCGGCGGACAGACGGCGATGCTGGCCACCGACATCTACAAGGAGGTCGTCGGCCAGCAGCGTCTGGACCGCGGCGCCGTCGTCGCGTTGCTGCTGTTGCTGCCGGCGCTGGGTGCCTTCGCGCTGGAGCAGCGGCTGCGCGCCCGCCAGCGCGCGGTGCTGAGCCTGCGCGCCGTCCCGCACGTGCCGACGCCGGTCGTGGCGCGCGACCTCGGCGCGCTGCTGTATTGCGCGCTGGTCGCGGTGGCACTGGTCGGCGTTTTCGGCATCGCGGTGTATGCGTCCTTCGCGCAGTACTGGCCGTACCAGCTCGCGCCGACCTTGTCCCATTACCAGTTCGACATGAGCGACGGCGGCGGCTGGGCCAGCTACGGCAACTCGCTGCGCCTGGCCGCGTGGACGGCGCTCGCGGGCGCGACGCTGAGCTTCCTGCTGGCCTGGCTGGTCGACAAGCCGCGCGGCTTCGTCGCCGCGCGCGGCGTGCTCAACGCGCTGGCGACGCTGCCGATGGCGGTGCCGGGTCTTGCCCTCGGCCTGGGCTACATCCTGTTCTTCAACGCGCCGTGGAATCCGCTGCGCGGCTGGTACGGGGGCTGGGGCTGCTGGTGCTGTGCACGGTGGCGCACTACTACTCGGTCGCGCACCTGACGCAGCTGGGCGCGCTGCGCCAGCTGGATCCGGAATACGAGCGCGTCGCCGAATCGCTCGGCCTGCCGTTCTGGACGCACCTGCGCCGCGTGCACCTGCCCATCGCGATTCCGACGCTGGTGCAGGTGGCGGGTTACTTCTTCGTCAGCGCGCTGACGACGGTGTCGGCGGTGGTGTTCCTATATTCGCCCGATACCACGCTGGCCGCGATCGCGGTGCTGGCGATGGACGATGCCGGGGACACCGCGCCGGCCGCGGCAATGGCGACGCTGCTGTTCGTCACGGCGGCGGTGGGACGCGGTGTCATCGGGCTGGTCGGGCATGTGCTCATACAACGCACCCAGCGGTGGCGCGCGAGGTAGCGCTCGCACTTCCGTACTTCCACCGCCGCTGGCCCTCACCCCCGCCCTCTCCCGCAAGCGGGAGAGGGAGTCCGACCGGCTCCACTCGCAGCAATCGCTCCTCTTTCTCCCTCTCCCGCTCCCTCTCCCTCTCCCTCTCGCTCGCGGCAGACGGCAACACGCGGTGCAACGACTCCCTCTCCCGCTTGCGGGAGAGGGCAGGGGTGAGGGCCAGCTGACGTGGAAGTGCTCAAACCCTCTTGCTTCCTGAATTCCCATGACCCATGACCTCCTCGTGGTCGGCGCCGGCATCGTCGGCCTGGCCCATGCCTGGGCCGGCGCGAAGCGCGGCTGGCGCGTCGTCGTCGTCGAACGCGACGCGGCCTGCATCGGCGCGTCGATCCGCAACTTCGGCTTCGTGACCGTCACCGGCCAGCAACGCGGCGCGCACTGGCGCCGCGCGAAACGGTCGCGCGATCTCTGGGCCGAGCTCGCGCCCCAGGCCGGGCTGCGCATCGAGCACGCCGGCCTGCTGCTGGCCGCGCGTCGCGAAGAATCGGAAGCCTTGCTCGACGCCTTCCTCGCCACCGAGATGGGCGAGGGCTGCGAGCGCCTCGGCGCCGATGGCGCGATGGCACGCCAGCCAGGCTTGCGCACGATGGGGGAGACCGGCGACCGCCTCCGCGGCGCCTTGTACAGCCCGCACGAGTTGCGCGTCGAATCACGCGATGCGATCCCGCGCATCGCCGCGTGGCTTGCGGAACGGCACGGCGTCGAGCTCCGCTTCGGCGAGTCGGTCCTCGAGATCGAGACGCCGCACGTCCGCACCTCCCGCGCGACTTATCGCGCCGAGCGTGTCGCGGTCTGCTCGGGCGCCGAGTTGCACGGGCTCTTCGCCGACCGCTGGGTGCCGCACGCGCTGTCCTTGTGCCAGCTGCAGATGCTGCGCGTGCGGCCGCCGTCGGGCTTCCGCCTGAACGCCGCCCTGATGGCCGACCTCAGCCTGGTGCGCTACGAAGGGTATTCGGCGCTGCCGGAGGCCCAGCCGCTGCTGCGGCGGCTGTCGGCCGAGCGCCATGACGCGCTGGCCCACGGCATCCATCTGATCGCGGTGCAGAGCGCCGACGGCACCCTGGTCGTCGGCGACTCGCACCATTACGGTCCGGTGCTGCCGCCGTTCGGCAGCGAGGCGGTGGACCGACTGATCCTGGACGAGCTGCACCGCCAGCTGGTGCTGCCCTCGCTGGAGGTGGTCGAGCGCTGGACCGGCGTCTATCCGGTCAGCGCGTCGGCGCCGTGCCTGGTGGAGGCGCCGGACGAGCGCACGCGGCTGGTGATGGTCACGAGCGGCACCGGCGCCAGCACGGCGTTCGGGCTGGCCGAGGAGGTGCTGGCGGGGTGGTGAGCTGGAGGCGGCGGCTGATGTGAACCGCCGTCCGCGGCACCGGCGTGCGGCGGTGCGCCGGCGTCGCCGCGATCTCAGCGGCTGTGCGCCGTCAGCTTCGCCAGCGGCGAGGCCAGGCTGATGCCGGGCGCGGCGCGGCGCGCGCTCGGGCGGCCGTTCTCGTCGGTCTCGTCGAGGTCCGGATGCGCGGCGCCGAGCGCCAGTCCGGCCGGCCCCGCGTGGTCGCGCCGCATCGCGACGCCGACCGCCAGCATGTCGATCACCAGCAGGTGCAGGATGCGGCTGATCATCGGCAGGTGGGTGGCGACATCCTCGACGTGATCGACGATCAGCGCCGCGTCGGCCTTCTTCGCCAGCGGCGACTGGCTGGCGGTGATCGCCAGCACGTGGGCGCCGCGCTCGCGTGCCGCATCCGCCACCGCGATCAGCTCGGGCAGCTTGCCGCTGCTGCTGATCAGCACGGCCACGTCGCCTGCCTTGAGCGTCTGCGCCGCCAGGAGCTGCAGCCGCGGCTCGACGTAAGCGTTGCACGCCACGCCCAGCCGCAGGAACTTGAACTGCGCGTCCTGCGCGACGACGCCGTAATGGCCGATCGCGAAGAACTCGATCCGCGAGGCGTTCAGCAGCAGCTCGATGCTGCGGTCGATCATGTCGCGGTTGAGCTGGCTGCGCACCTGCAGGATCGCCGAGGCGGTGTTGCCCAGCACCTTCTCGCCCAGCTCCACCATCGAGTCGTCCTGCGTCACCTGCGTGTGGCTGACCGGCACCGTGCCGGTCAGGCCCGAGGCCAGCCGCAGCTTGAAGTCGGACAGCCCCTCGCATCCGAGCGAGCGGCAGAAACGGATCACCGTCGGCTGGCTGACGCTGGCCGCGCGGGCGATCTCGGCGATCGGGTCGTTCAGCACCTTGCGCGAGTGCGCCAGCACGTGGTCCGCGACGCGCTGCTCGGCCGGCGAGAGGCCGTCGCGCGCGCGCCGGATCTGGCCGACGATCGCCGAGGCGCCGCCGCTGTTCTGCAGGCTGCGCAGCTGCGCCTCCAGGATCGCGGACGCGCCCTTGAAGGTGGCGTGCTCGGCCGTGATCACGAAGGTCGGGATCGCGGTGACGTAGTCGGAGAAGCGGCCCTTGTCCTCGAAGCGCGCGCGGAAGCGCGAGCGGTCGAAGTACTCGCCCAGCCGCGGCACGATGCCGCCGCCGATGTAGATGCCGCCCAGCGCGCCCAGCGTCACCGCCAGGTTGGCCGCGGCGGTGCCCAGCAGCGTGCAGAACAGGTCCAGCGTGGCTTCGCAGACAGGGTCGGCGGCCTCGAGCGCGCGTGCGGTGATGTCCGGCGCCGTCAGCGGCTCCGACGGGCGCTTCAGGTAGTCCGCCATCGCGCGATGCATCAGCTCAAGACCTGGCCCCGACAGCAGCCGCTCGAAGGAGACGTGCTCGTACTCGTTCCAGGCGAAGCGCAGCAGGGCGATCTCGCGTTCGTCGCGCGGCGCGAAGTTGGTGTGGCCGCCTTCGGAGCCGAGGGAGATCCAGCCCTCGCCGGCCGGGATCAGGCCCGACACGCCCAGACCGGAGCCCGAGCCCAGCAGCCCGATGACGCTGTGCGGGCGCGCCTCGCCGCCGCCGATCTGGCGGATCTCGCTGCCGCGCAGCCGGGGCAGGGCCATCGCCAGCGCGGTGAAGTCGTTGACGACCACCAGCGTGTCCAGGCCGAGGCGCTGGCGCGCTTCCTCGATCGAGAACTGCCAGTGGTAGTTGGTCATGCGCACCAGGTCGCCCTCGACCGGGTTGGCGATCGCGATCGCCGCGTGCGCCGGTTTCAGCTGGCGCGGCAGCCGGTCCATGTAGGACCGCACCGCGGCATGGAAGTCGGCGTGCTCGGCGCAGCGCAGCAAGGCGATGTGCTCGAACTCTCCCGGGGTGATTTCCAGGGCGAAGCGGGCGAAGGTACCGCCGATGTCGGCGATGAGCCGGGGACTGTCGAATTCACGCATGAAGCCGCGATTATGGCGCGCCGCCCCGCGCCTTCCGGAAGGGTTCGCCCTAGCGGCGCGATGGTGCGGCGGCGTTTGGATGTGTAGCGTGACTACAGCTTGTAAATCAGGCGAGAATTGTCATCGCTGAACGAAAAACTCGTTCAGCGACAAGCAATTGAACGCGAGATGCGAAACGGCGGATTCGGCGGAGAAGTGGCCTTGGAGGGACTTGGCAACACCTCTCTTGTGCGAGTGATGTAGTTTTGCTACCTTGCGCGGATTCGCCGCGGACGCGGTCCCGGACGCGCCGCCACGGCGCGTCCCCCAGTCAGAGAGCAGGACAAGAACAGTGCAAGCAGATCAGGGTGTGAATGCCGCGGGCTATCCGTGGCTGGTGGCGGACATCGGCGGCAGCAATGCCCGCTTCGCGTGGGTCGACGGCCCCGGCAAGGCCGTGGACCACGTCCGCAAGCTGCCGGTGGCGCAATACGACTCGCTGCGCGCCGCGGCGGAGGCCTATCTGAAGGAACTCGCCGGCCTGGGCGTGACGGCGCGTCCGAAACGGGCCTCGCTGGCGCTGGCCACGGCGATCAACAGCGATCGGATCGAGCTGACCAACAGCCACTGGACCTTCTCGCGCAGCCAGCTGCAGGCCGAGCTGGGACTGGACGAATTGCGGCTGCTGAACGACTTCGAGGCGCTGGCGCTGTCGCTGCCGGGCCTGCGGGCGGACCAGGTCGCGGCGGTGCCGGGACCGGCCTTGGCCTCGCCGCGCGGCACGCTGGCGGTGATCGGCCCGGGCACCGGCCTGGGCGTCGGCGGGGTGATCGAGACGTCCGGCGGCTGGGTTGCGCTGGCGGGCGAGGGCGGCCACATGACGCTGGCGCCGACCAACGATTACGAGAGCGCGCTGCTCGCCGCCGCGCGCAAGGAGTTCCCGCATGTCTCCGCCGAGCGCTTCCTGTCGGGCGTCGGCCTGCCGACCCTGCATGCGGCGGTGGCCGCGGTCGCCGGCCAGCCGTCGGCGCAGCGGCTGACGGCGGAACAGATCGTCGAGGGCTCGCTGTCCGGCGACGCAATCTGCGTCAAGACCATGGACCAGTTCTGCGCCTTCCTCGGCAGCTTCGCCGGCAGCGTCACGCTGGCGCTGGGCGCGCGGGGCGGCGTCTACATCGGCGGCGGCATCGTGCCGCGGCTGGGGGAGCGCTTCTTCCAGTCGGGCTTCCGGGCGAGTTTCGAGGCCAAGGGGCGTTTCACGCCCTATCTGGCCTCGGTGCCCTGCGTCCTGATCACCGACACGCTGACCGCGCTGGCGGGGGCAGCGTTCGCGCTCCAGCAGTCGGTGCGCTGAAGACGCAGAACGGTTGTAGTCAAGCTACATAACGCCCTGTGAACGGCGGCCCTTGCGGTCGCCGTTTTTCATTTCTCGTCCCTAATTTGCAGTTTTATTCGTATAAACCCGAAGTAACTTCGTCGTTTTTCCACCATGACATGCAAGACAAACGACGTCCAGGGTTTGCGAGAGCTTGGTTCGTGATCTAGTTTTAGTACAGAATTCTTTTCGAACGTTGGGTTCCGTCGTCCCTGCCACGCGAACCTCCAGATCGCAGTTCCCGCAGGGCGAGCCGAAGCCGGGCGCCGACAGGTGCCCAAGAACAGCAAGAGCTACAGGAGACAAAGAGATGAAGACATCGCACGCCTCGCGCGAGTTGTTCCGGGTGCAGCCGGTCGCTGCCGGTTGCCTGGTGACGCTGGCCCTGATGGCCGGCGCCGCGCACGCGCAGCAGGCCCAGACCGAGGCCGACAAGGCGGCCGCGGAGAAGGCCGCCGCCGACCGCCAACTGGAAACCGTCACCGTCACCGGCATCCGCCGCGGCATCGAGGCCGCGATCTCGGTGAAGAAGAACTCCGACTCCATCGTGGAAGCGGTGTCTGCCGAGGACATCGGCAAGCTGCCCGACGTGTCCATCGCCGAATCGATCGCGCGCCTGCCCGGCCTGTCGGCCCAGCGCGTGGCCGGCCGCGCGCAGGTGATCTCGGTCCGCGGCCTCTCGCCCGACTTCGCGACCACGCTGCTCAATGGCCGGGAAATGGTCTCCACCGGCGACAACCGCAGCGTCGAGTTCGACCAGTACCCGTCCGAGCTGCTCAGCGGCGTGGTCGTCTACAAGACGCCGGACGCGGGCCTGGTGGGTCAGGGCCTGTCGGGCACGATCGACATGCAGACGGTCCGCCCGCTCAACTTCAGCAACCGCGTGGTGACGCTGAACGCGCGCGGCCAGCGCAACTCGCTGGGCTCGGCAGCCAACGCCAGCGCCACCGGCAACCGGCTGAGCGCCAGCTACATCGACCAATTCGCCGACCGCACCATCGGTGTCTCGCTGGGCTATGTGCACCAGGAAACGCCGACGCAGGAAGAGCAAGTCGGCCTGTACGAGCCCTGGGACCAGTCGGCGCGCACCGGCCTGGCCGCCGGTACCTACAACTCGGGCGGCATCAAGGCCCTGCGCCGCACCGGCAAGACCGAACGTGACGCGCTGATGGGCACGATCGAGTTCCGCCCGACCAAGAATTGGACCAGCGTCGTCGACGGCTTCTGGACCAAGGCCAAGGCCGAGGACACGGCCAACCAGTTCGAGATGAGCATGACCTGGAACGGGGGCGACGATGCGCCAGCCGGGCTGAACTGGTCGAACCCGACGACCAATGCCAATGGCACGCAGACCGGCGGCACGCTGCTCAATGCGTATCCGCTGGTGCGCGGCATGTACAACAAGCGCGACGACAAGATCGTGGCGACGGGCTGGAACAACAAGCTGAAGTTCGAGAGCGGCCTGTCGCTGACGGCCGACGTCAACTATTCGCGTGCGACCCGCAGCGAGATCAATCTCGAGAACAACACGCAGCTCAGCCGCGTGGGGGCTGGCCGCTGGACAACGTCAAGCTGGCCTTCAACTCGGGTGACTTCTCGCAGATCAGCCCGGGCCTGAACTATTCCGACCCGACCAAGCTCTACCTGCAGAACACCATCTACGGCTCGGGCTACGGCAAGACGCCGAGCGTCAAGGACGAACTGACCGGCTTCAAGCTGGTGGGCAACATGCCGGCGCCGGCGGCGGTGAACGGCTGGTTCTCGGACTTCGACGTCGGCGTGAACTACGCGGATCGTTCGAAGAAGAAGCGCCAGCCGGAAGGCGGCATCAACATCGACCCGACGAAGTACACCCCGATCGGTGCGGAGTACCAGTACAGCCCGGTGGACCTGAGCTTCGCCGGCCTGGGCATGATCCCGGCGTGGAACGTGCCGGGCGCGGTCGGCCGCTACATGACCTTCAACCCGACGGACACGGAGAGCTACCTGATCTCCAAGGCCTGGGACGTGAAGGAGAAGGTCGCGACGCTGTTCTTCAAGGGCAACATCGACGCGTCGACCTTCGGCATCCCGATGCGCGGCAACGTCGGCCTGCAGGTGGTGCACACGGACCAGTCCTCGCAGTCGAACTACTTCGACGGCACGGCCCCGGTGGGCCAGCAGGTCAAGCCGCTCAACGGCGGCAAGAAGTACACCGACTACCTGCCGGCGCTGAACCTGGCCTGGTCGCTGACGGATGACCAGACGCTGCGTTTCGCGATCGCCAAGCAGATGGCCCGCGCCAAGGTGGATCAACTGCGCTCGGCGCTGGACTTCGGCGTCGATTCGTCGACGGGCAAGCCCGGCGCGAGCGGCGGCAACCCGGAACTGGACCCGTGGCGCGCCAACGCGGTCGACCTGTCCTGGGAGAAATACTTCGGCTCCAAGGCCTATGTCTCGGTGGCGGGCTACTACAAGGACCTGCGCAGCTACATCTACACGCAGGGCAACGACCGCTACGACTTCTCGCGCTTCGTCGCCGGCTACAAGCCGCAGCCGGGCCAGCCCGACGCGCTGCCGGTCGGCACCTACACCGCGCCGTACAACGGCCAGGGCGGCAAGCTCCGCGGCATGGAGCTGACGGCGTCACTGCCGTTCAACCTGATCAGCAAGTCGCTGAACGGCTTCGGCATCATCGCGAGCGCCAGCTTCAACAGCAGCAACATCGAGATCAAGGATCCTGAGAGCGCGAGCAGCGTGGGTTCGGGCTTCATCACGCTGCCGGGCCTGTCCAAGCGCGTGTACAACCTGACTGCGTACTACGAGGCCAACGGCTTCGAGGCCCGTGTCAGCCAGCGCAAGCGCTCGGACTTCATCGGCGAGATCGGCAACTTCAACGGGGCGCGCACGCTGCGCTACGTGGTCGGCGAGAGCATCGTCGACGCGCAGATCGGCTACAACTTCACCGAAGGTCCGCTGAAGGGACTGGGTCTGCTGGCGCAGGTCAACAACCTGACCGACGAGGCCTACCGCACCTACGCAGCCACCAAGGACCGCCCGCTGGAATACATCAAGTGGGGTCGTACCTACCTGATCGGCGCCACCTACAAGTTCTGACGCGGCGCCGCGGCGCCGATTTGGGCGCCCCGCGTTGTTGCGAATCCTCGCCATAGCGCTGCTATGGCTCCGGTTCGCGCCTAGCGGGGCATCCCAAATCGGCACCGCGGCACCACGTCAGTGGTGCGGCGGACCATCGATTCTTGCTGCGCGCTCAATCCCCCACCAGCACTCGCCCCGTCATCGGGGCGATTTCCATTAGCAGCTTGCCGTTGGCCGCCGCCTTCATCGGCGCGCCCGGTGTCATCGCATCGAGGAAGGGCGTGCCGCGCAGCGCGGGCGGCAACGTCAGCTCGACGCGCATCGGCTCGGCGGCGTTGTTCATCGCGACGATCGCGTTGCGCTGGCCGTCCTGGCGCAGCAGGACGATGACGTGCTCGTCGAGCCACAGCGGCGCCGACAAGGTGCCGTGCCGCAGCACCGGCTGCGCGTGCCGCAGCGCCACCAGCTGCTTGACCCGGTCGCGCAGCGCGAGGTCCGGCTGGCCGCCTTCGTCGGCCCACGGATAGGGCGCGCGGTTGTACGGGTCCTCGCCGCCGCCCAGGCCCACCTCGTCGCCGTAGTAGATCGTCGGCGCGCCGGGATAGGTCATCTGGAAGAAGACCGCCAGCAGCAGCCGGCGCTTGCCGTCGGCGACCTGCTCCGGCGGGCTGTCGTCACGCACGCCGAAGTGATGCAGCGCGCGCGGCTGGTCGTGCGAGGACAGCAGCGTCATCGACGCGAACAGCGACGACGCCGGGTAGGACTCGCGCAGCAGCTCGAGGTTCTGGTAGAGGCGCTCCGCGTTGCCGCCGGCCGCGTAGTCCAGCACCGAGTTGCGGAAGATGTAGTTCATCGTCGCGTCGAAGGTGTCGCCGAGGAAGAACTTGCTGGCGTCGAACCAGGTCTCCGCGATCGTCAGCGCCTGCGGCTGGTGCCGCTTCACCGCGACGCGCCAGGCGCGCCAGAAATCGTCCGGTACCCACGGCGCCACGTCCATGCGCCAGCCCGCCGCGCCGCGGTCCAGCCAGAACTGCATCACCCCGTCGCGGCCGAAGGCGTAGTCGCGGAACGCGCGGCTGGACTTGTCGATCTCGGGCAGGTCCTTGATGCCGATCCAGGCCGCGTACTGGTCGTCGGGCGTCGTCTTCGTCAGGTCGAACTTGAACCAGCTGGCGTAGGGGGATGCGGGATTGGGCTTGCCGTTGTCGAACGCCCCGCCGGCGGGGAAGTTGCCGAAGCGGTTGAAGTAGGGCGAGTCCGCGCCCACGTGGTTCAGCGAGGTGTCCGGGATCACGCGCAGCCCGCGCTTGCCGGCCTCGCTGGTGAGGCGTTCGAAGTCGGCGTTGCTGCCGAAGGCTGGATCGATGCGCTTGTAGTCGCCGGTGTCGTACTTGTGGTTGCTGGCGGCCTGGAAGATGGGCGTCAGGTAGAGCGCGTTGGCGCCGAGGTCCCGGAGGTCGTCGAGCTTGTCGATGATCCCGGCGAGGTCGCCGCCGAAGAAGTCGTTGTTGTAGACCGCGTCGGAGCCGTCACCGCTGCCGGGCTTGTAGGGCCGGTCCAGCCAGCGCGGGTGACGCTCGATGCCGTGGTCCTGGTACCTGGCCTGGCCGACCTGCGGATCGTTGGTCTTGTCGCCGTTGCGGAAACGCTCGGGGAAGACGTAGTAATAGACGAGGTCGCGGGCGAAGTCCGGCACGGCGAAGTCGGACGCATGGATCGTCTGCCGGTAGCGGCGGATCGCGAACGGCGGGACCGGTCCCTTGCCCTCGGCGATACCGGGGAGCGCGGCCATCGGCGCCACGGTGGCCGGGCCCATCGAGCCCTTCTCCTTGGTCCAGTAGATGGTGTCGGCGTTGTTCTGGACGACGAAGCGTTCGCCGCCGACGGTGGCGACGAAGTAGTAGCCGTAGACGCCCGGCCCGCCGAAGCGATGGCGCGCCTTCCACAGCTCGCGGCCGGCGGCGGCACCGGCCTTGTGCAGCGGCACGCGCGCTTCCTCGGTGTAGGCGATCAGGTCCTCGTTGCCCTCGACGCGGCGACGCTCGACGACGAGCTCGAGCTTCTCCACGCCAGGCAAAGCGGTCAGCTGGAAGTCGACCCAGGACTTGGCGGGCAAGGCGCCGAAGGGCTTCTTGAATTCAGCCAGGCGCGAGTCGTAGCGCAGGCTCGCGGCGATCGGCGTCAATGCAGGCGCGGAGGCCGAAGAGGCCGGTGGCGCCGCCGCCTGGGGCGGTGTCTGTCCGAATGCCAGCACCGGCGCCAGGAGCGCGATGCACAACGGACGGCGAGGAAGGCGGAGCGGAGGAGGTCGCATGCGACAACGCTATCGCGAAGCGGTGCCGCCGACCATCCCCCGTCGATCGTCACCCCTCGTCGATCGTCAGCTGCCGCTGGCTGCCCCCGAGGCGGGCGTCGCCCCTGTCGCCTTGCGCCAGCTGGCCAGCGTGTTGGCGAATTCGATGACGGCCATCGCGTAGTAGCTGCTCTGGTTGTAGCGCGTCACCGTGTAGAAGTTCTGCGTGCCGGCGACGTACACCGGCGCGGCCCCGCCCATCTGCAGCTCGATCAGCGCCAGCGGCCCGGTGTGGGCGCGCCCCTGCGGCGACAGCTGCGCGCCGACCGATTCGAACTGCCGGGCGTCCAGCTGCGGCAGCACGTCGCTGATCAGCAGCTGCGCGCGCGCGGCCGTGTCGTTGGGCACCTGCACCTCGTAATGCGTCGGCATGCCGCGCTGCCAGCCATGCTCCTTCAGGAAGTTGGCCACCGACCCGATCGCGTCGACCGGGCTGTTGATCAGGTCCACGTGACCGTCGCCGTCGAAGTCGATCGCGTAGCGCCGCCAGCTGCCCGGCATGAACTGGCCCCAGCCCATCGCGCCGGCGTACGAGCCCTTCATCGCCATCGGATCCAGACCGTTCTCGCGCGCGAGGATCAGGAACTGGCGCAGCTCCTCCCGGAAGAACGGGCTGCGGTCGCGCGCGCCCGGGGGCAGCGGCGACGGGTAGTCGAAGCTCAAGGTCGCCAGCGCGTCCAGCACGCGGAAGGTACCCATGATGCGGCCGTAGAAGGTTTCCACGCCGATCACCGAGGCGATCACCTCGGCCGGAACGCCGTAGGTCGCCTCCGCGCGCGCCAGGGCCGCCTCGTGCGTCGCCCAGAACGCCAGGCCCGCCTGCAGCCGCTGCGGCTCGACGAAGCGCTGCCGGTAGGCGCCCCAGTCCTTCGCCTGTCCCGGCGGTCCGGGCAGGATCAGGCGCTGGACCGTGGGTTGCGGGCGCGCCAGCGCCAGCACGGCGCGCAGCTCCTCGCGCCGGTAGCCGAGCGACTCGGCCTGCGCGTCGGCGAAGGCCATCACGTCGGCGCGATCGCCGTACTCGGGGAGCACCGCCGGCTTGCGGGCCGGTTTCTTCACCGGCTTCTTGACGGATTTCGCTGCGGACGCGGCCTTGGCCGCGGCTTGCGATCGGGCGGGGGCAGGGTCCTGCGCCATCGCCGGGGCCGTGCCCAGCAGGGCCACCAGCGGCGAGGCGGCCATCGAGGCCTGCAGGAGCGTGCGGAGGAACGCGCGACGGGGAGAGGAGCGACGGGTACGACGGAGATCGGTCATGCGGGCGGTCATGCGGGCGGAAGCGCCGCGGGAGCGGCGGTGGGGCACGGAGGCGCGGGGCGGTGGATCAGTGGCACCGGCAGAAGCGTACCGGCAGAAGCGACGGAATCAGCGGGCCAGCACCTGCCGGAGCTCGGCGCATTGCGCCGCGAACTGGCGTTGCCATTGTGACGTGGCGGCGGCGAGGTCCTGGCGATAGCGTTGCGCTTCCAATTGCAACAGCGATGCCGCCACGGCCTCGGCGTGTGCGCCATGGCGTTCGACGAGCGAGGCCGCCCAGCGCCGCGGCGTCTCGTCGTCGCGGGTCGGGAGGCCGAGTCGGTCGAGCTCGCGCCGCACCCGCAGGCGCTGGCGCGACCAGGGGTCGTGGGGCCGCCGCTGCCACGCGGCCACGCCGGCGCCGATCGCGGCCGTCGCCGTCAGCAGCGCGCCCGCGACCTGTCCCAGGGTGGTCCAGTCCGGGTTGTCGAAGCCGAGCCGCTTGAGCAGGCTCATCTGGTCGCCGGTCGAGAAGTTCAGCACCGACTGCTGCCAGCGGTTGTTGATCCGCTCCCAGACGGCGCGCAGCTCCGTGAGCAGGCCGGGGCGGAACTGGTCGATCGCGCCGGTGAAGAGGCCCGGTGGCGGCCGCAGCGGGCGGCCCTGGACGCGGTCCGGCGAGATCGCGGCGGTCGGGTCGGCGCGCTGCCACCCGCCGGTGGGCGTCCAGAACTCGGCCCAGGCGTGCGCCTGGCTCAGACGCACGATCAGGTCGCCGTCCTGCAGATTCTGATCGGCGCCCTGGAAGCCGGTGACCACGCGGGCTGGGATGCCGGCCGCGCGCATCAGCACGACATAGGCGGATGCGAAGTGCTCGCAGAAGCCGAGCTTGCGGTCGAACCAGAACTCGTCGATCGAGTCGCGGGTCGTTTCGCCGTAGACGCCCGGCGTCAGCGTGTAGCCGAACCCCCGCGGCGGATCTGCGTCAGCAGCTCCCGGTTCACCGCCTGGCTGACCGCGTCCTCGTCGAGTGTGGCGAAGCGCTCGCGCAGGGATGCGCCGTAGGCGCGCGCGCGCGGGTTCAGGCCCGGCGGAAGGCTCAGGGATTCATTGCGGTCGGCGCGGCTGAGTTGCGTGCTGGGTGCCGCGCGCGGCCAGGCCTCGTGACGGAAGCGCAGCGTCTCGGCGACAGGCGCCGCGACCAGCCATTGACCTTGAGGCGCGCGTGTCGCCGTCAGGCGTCCGAGCGCCAGATGCGCCCCCGTGGCGCCGGGGCTGAACTCCAGCAGCGGGATCACGTTCACGCGCAGCGGGTCCATCGTGACCTCGTAGCGGAACACGGGCCCCTGGAGGGTGGGCGCGTCGTCGGCCGGCGCCCAGCTGACCCGGGGCACGGTCCAGGTGATGCCGTCGAAGCGCGACAGCACCTGGGCGCGGAAGTACAGCTGCGGCTGGGGCGGCGGCGCGCCGTCGAAGCGCAGGCGCATCGCGATGGTGTCGTCGGAGGCGATCTCCGAGAAAGCGCCGAAGCTCATCGTGTCCGACAGCCCGGTGCGCGCACCGGCGTCCTTGGGCAGTCCCCACAGCGGCGGCAGGCGCGGGAAGAGGACGAACAGCGCCACCATCACCGGCAGCCCGATCAGCGTGTTGCGGGCGGCGATGCGCGCGGCGAGTTTCAGGCTGGGGACGCCCTGCGGCATCTGCGCCAGCACCAGCGCCGACAGCAGCGCCCAGACGCAGCCGATCATCCAGAGCGCGATCAGCAGCGACTGCGAATACAGGAACTGCGTCAACACCAGGAAGAAGCCGAGGAAGAAGACGACGAAGGCATCGCGCCGGGCGCGCAACTCGAGCGTCTTGAGCGCCATCAGCATCGCCAGCATCGTGATGCCGGCTTCGCGGCCGAGGATGGTCTTGTGCGTGGCGAAGGTCAGCCCGATGACGAGCGCGAGCACGGCCAGCAGGCTCCAGCGGCCGGGCAGCGCCTCGCTGCGCCAGGCCAGGCGCGCGCGCCAGCCGAGCATCAGCGCGGTGAGCAGGCTGCACCACCACGGCAGGTGGCCGGCATGCGGGACGAGCGTGGCCGCGATGATCGCGAGCAGGAACAGCGTGTCGCGCGCTTCGCGGGGCAGGGGGCTGCGGTGCTTGATCGCGCCGCCTGCGGCGGTCGGGGAGAGAGAGGCGCTCATCGCGTCGGCGACCGCCTCGCGAGCACTCGCGGCGGCCTTTCAAGGGAATGGCTTGGAAGGACGCAACGTAGCACACCTGGAACGGAGCCGCCGGGACGGGATCTCGGGATGACTGAGACGGGACGGCAGAGAATTCCTGTGGGGCACGCTCAGATCAAGGGCAGCGGCGCACCTGGGCGGCGGCGTCGTCTCCAGACCTTCCACAACAACCAGGACGACACCGCGAGCATGAACGTCGCTGCTGCCCGATGGCTGTAAGCGTTGGCGTAGTTGTCGCCGGAGACGATCGGGTAGATGGCCAAGTCGTCGAGCGTGCCCCCGAAGAGGGGGATCACAAGGAGGTCGTAGGTCAGGTGCAGGGCCATGGCGCCGAGCAACGATTCGCTCCACAGGTAGAAGGCACCGATGAGGACGGCGCCGAAGGCCAGGTGGCTTGCCGTCTGCGCGTTGAGGCGCGGACCGAACATGTGGAGATAAACGAAGATCAGGACCTGCAACAGGAAGGCCGCCACCGTGCCGACCACCTGCCCCAGGCGATCGAGCACGAGGAACCGGCAGATGAGTTCCTCGGCGACTGCTGCATAGCAGGAGAAGCCCAACAGATAGATCCACTGGAGCCCTCTCATGTGAAGGGCGCTCCAGGTGATCTGGCCGCAAGCCGTTCCGAGCAGCATCGCCATGACGATGCCGATGGCGATCAACGCGCCGAGGGACACGGCATGCCATCGGCCTCGATGTCCCTGGAGCACGCCGAAGAATGCTGGGCCAAAGAGGACGCTCATGATCAACAGGTCCAGGATCGACTTCAGAATCGAAGCCGCCAGCGGCACATGGATCGTGTTGAGCCCGATGACAACCTCCCAGAACCACTGGCTCGAGCGGTAGGTGACGTTGCCAACGAGGTAGAGGCCAACAAGCGCCCGCGCCAGGGCGGACAGTTTCCGTCTCATCAGCATGGCGCGGGCTTCAGCGATTACCAGCTGCTGTACTTCAGGGCGTAGTCGAAGCAGGGGATGCTCCAAGTCCCTGCCGCCTTGCATTGGGCACCGTCAAAGTATTTCCGATTGATGATTTCGCCCCACGAGTTGGTTCCAGCGATCCGCGTCGCTGCGGCATCGCCACCGGACACCAGCTCGATTTCATGAAGTTCAAGCTCTTGCATTTCAATCTCCAGGACAAGCGCAAGAGAGGTGGCGCTCGAACACCAGTCCTGTTGCAGCGATCCGCTCACAAGCGCACCACGAGCAACAGGATTGAGGTGAAGTTTTTCGGGGTCAGGTCTTGCCTGCAATTGCCTGTTCAAGCCAAGGTGCGGGCGTTTGCCAACAGATTTATTGGGTTGACTAGCTAGTTCTTGTCGTCATGAGACCGCTCGCGCTTCCCAGCGCAACGAGCTCGAACTATTCCTGGATCAGCGCCAACGCTTCCATGCACGCACGGAAGTGTTCTGGTCCGAGGTCCGGCTCGATCGCGATGTCGCGCAGCTTCAGGCCGTAGGGCAGGCCTTCCTCCTCGGCGCGCTGCACCCAGGCCGTCAGTCGAGACACGCGGAGTTCGAACGGCAGGCCGCGCGTGGCGGCCAGGTCCAGCCATTGTTCGCTGGCGCGGCTGCCCAGGCGCTCGCGCACCAGCAGCGCCGCGCCGCCTCCGCCGCTGCCCGAGGGCGGCTGCGGCTGTGCCAGCGCGAGTGCCGATTTCTTCCACAGGATCTGGCGCGGCGAGTCACCGTGCCGGTAGGGCCGCAGCCCCGGGTCATCGCCCAGGCCGGGCTGGCCCTGGCCCTGCGGCAGACCTTCCTCGACGGCGGCGGCGGGCGGCGCGTCGAGCTCCGGCGTCGGATAGACCCAGGCCTGCGCCGCCGGGCGCCAGTAGCTCCAGGTCACGAACAGGCCGAACGGGAAGTGCGATTCGATGCGCAGCCGCGGCAGCGCATGCCGGCCGCGGGTCGCGAAGGTCACCTGGAGGTGGAGCAGGGCGTGACCCTGCTCGGGGACGTCGGCATGGGCGGTATCTGCGGCCTTGGCGTCAGGCAGTCTCAGGCCGACGCCGAATCGTGCCGCGCCGGTGTTGTGCAGCCGGATGTCCAGCGCGAGCGGCTGGCCGGCATGGGTCGCGGGCGGCGTCTTCAGGTCCAGCTTGAGGCCGCGGAGGTTGGCGTGCGTCGCGTTCATCGACGCCATGCCGGCGCCCGCCAGCACGAAGGTCAGCAGGTAACCCAGGCTCAGTTGGTCGTTGATCGACGCCAGCAGCAGCACCAGCAAGGTCGCGACGAAAGCGGCACCCGGCCGGCTCGGGATGATGTACAGGTTGCGCTGCGTCAGCGCGGTCGTGTCGCTGGCGGGATGGCGGCCCTGCCACCATTTTTCCCAGCGACGCTGCCACGGCCAGCGCACCGCCGGCAGCTTCGGCAGGGACGGCTTCCAGGAAGGGAGGCGCACGGCGGTATCCGGTGGACGGTCAGCGCGGTCGATGGTGTTCGGCGAGTCGTGGCGCTGCGATCAGGGCAGCGGCACCGCAGCCATCATCGCGCGCACCTGCTCGCGCGCGCCCCGGGCGCTGCCGCCGCGCGGCCGCAGGCGGTGCGCGATGGTCTGCGGCAGGATCGCCTGCACGTCGTCGGGCGACACGTAGTCGCGCCCGCTCAGCAGCGCCTTCGCGCGCGCCGCCCGCAGCAACGCCAGGCCGGCGCGCGGGCTCAGGCCTTCCTGGAACCACTCGCCGGAACGTGTGGCCTCCAGCAACGCCTGCAGGTAGTCCAGCAGCGCCGGCGAGACATGGATGGCCAGGACCGCGCGCTGCAGCTCGCGCAACTGGTCCGGCGTCATCACCGGCTTGAGCGCGCGCAGCAGCTCGCGGCTGTCGCCGCCCATCAGCAGCTCGCGCTCGGCCTGGCGGTCCGGGTAACCGAGGCTGATGCACATCAGGAAACGGTCCAGCTGCGACTCCGGCAGCGGATGCGTGCCGAGCTGCTCGCTCGGGTTCTGCGTCGCGATGACGAAGAAGGGTAGCGGCAGCGGGTGGGTCGTGCCGTCCACGCTGACCTGGTACTCCTCCATCGCCTCGAGCAGCGCGCTCTGGGTCTTCGGGCCGGCGCGGTTGATCTCGTCGGCCAGCAGGACCTGGCTGAACACCGGACCCGGGTGGAACTGGAAGGCGCTGCCGCCGGCCGCCTGCGCGCCCGGCTGGTAGATGTTGACCCCGAGCAGGTCCGAAGGCATCAGGTCCGTCGTGAACTGGACCCGCGAGAACCGCAGTCCCAGCGAGATCGACAGCACATGCGCCAGCGTCGTCTTGCCGACGCCGGGCAGGTCCTCGATGAGCAGGTGGCCGCCGGCCAGCAGGCAGGCCAGACAGTCCTCCGTCTGCGCCTGTTTGCCTTTGATGATCGTGCTAATCTGCCGGCGCAGGTCGGCCAGCGGTTGGGAGGCGAAGGTCGGCGCGTCGGAACTCATCGGCGCACGATATCTCAGAATCGGTTCGCTCCGCTGGAGCGCCGTGCATGCCCCGACCGCTCGCTGAACGTGTCCCGACCGTGCCCTGAATGTGCCCTCGACCGCGCCAGCCCCGACCATGAGCACCGCCTTCATCAGCCACCCCGACTGCCACCGCCACGACATGGGCGCCGGCCATCCGGAATGTCCGCAGCGCCTGGGCGCGATCGAGGACTGGCTGATCGCGCACGGCGTCGATGTCGCGCTCGACCGCCATGAGGCGCCGCGCGCCGAGCTCCAGTCGCTGGAGCGCGCGCACTCCGCCCGTTACGTCGCCGAATTGAAGTCGGAACTCGAAGCGCTGGAGCAGCAGGCGAAGCAGGGCGTGCCCCATCCGATGAAGGCGCTGGACCCCGACACCTGCGCCAACGCGTTCACCTGGTCAGCGGCGCTGCGCGCGGCGGGCGCGGCGGTGCAGGCGACCGACCTGGTCGTCGACGGCCGGGCCGAGAACGCCTTCTGCGCGGTCCGTCCGCCCGGACACCACGCGACGCGCGACCAGGCGATGGGCTTCTGCTTCTTCAACAACGTGGCCGTCGCGGCGCGCCATGCGCTGGACGTGCGCGGCCTGGACCGCGTGGCGGTCATCGACTTCGACGTCCACCACGGCAACGGCACCGAGGACATCCTGGCCGGCGACGACCGCGTGCTGATGGTCAGCATCTTCCAGGACCCGCTGTACCCGTATTCCGGGAGCGAGCCCAAGGGCGCGAACATGCTGAACGTGCCGGTGCCGCCTTACACGCGCGGCGCCGAGGTGCGCGAGATGATCGAGTCGCTGTGGATGCCGGCGCTGGAGCGCTTCAAGCCGCAGATGATCTTCGTCTCGGCCGGCTTCGACGCACACCGCGACGACGAACTGGCGCAGCTCGGGCTGGTCGAGGCCGACTATGAATGGATCACGCTGCGCATCATGGACGTGGCCCGGCGCCATGCGAAGGGCCGCATCGTGTCCTGCCTGGAAGGCGGCTACGACCTGGGCGCGCTGGCGCGCAGCGTCGGCGTGCACCTGCGCACGCTGGCCGGCCTCTGAGCCGGCGCCACAATCGGGGCCACGACCACCGGCGCGCCGGCGGTCCCACAGAATTCCCTCCGACTGAACGACCCGGCCCGCGCCGGATGCCGACTTGATCTCCTCCCTGAACTCCACCTTGGGCACCACCTTGGGCAGCACCGCATCCCTGAACCACACGCTGAGCCTGCGCGAACTGGAGTCGCTGCTGACGGCGCTCGCGCGGCCGCAGGCGCTGATCGAGGTCGGCCTGGTGCTGGCCTGCCTGGCGCTGTCCTGGCTGATCGTCCACCGCATCAGCAAGCACGTCACCGCCGCGCCGGGGCATCACTCGGTGCTGCTGGGCCACCGCGTCTTCGACGGCGTGCTGTTCCCGGTCATCGCGCTGCTGTTGGCGCTGGGCGCGCGGCGGGTGATGCCGCTGCTGGGCGAGCCGGTCGCGCTGTTCCGCGTCGTCATCCCGGTGCTGCTGTCGCTGGTGGTGATCCGGCTCGTCGCCCGGGTGCTGCGGGCGACGATGCCGGATTCCTCGGCATCAAGCTGCTCGAGCGCAGCGTGTCCTGGATCGCGTGGCTGGGCTCGATCCTCTGGATCGTCGGCGTGCTGCCGATCCTGATCGACGAGCTGCAGGACGCGGACCTGACCTTCCTGCCGAAGAACGGCAAGGCCTACATCACGGTCTACGACGTCCTCCTGGGCGTGCTGCAGGTCGGCGCCGTGCTGCTGGTCGTGCTGTGGCTGTCCTCGGTCATCGAATCGCGGCTGCTGCGGGGCAAGTCGGTGCTCGACCTGTCGATGCGCAAGATCGCGGTCAACCTGACCCGCACGGCGTTGCTGGTTGCCGGCGCGATGGTGGCGTTGAACACGCTGGGCCTGAACCTGAGCGCGCTGTCCTGGCTGGGCGGCGCCGTCGGCGTGGGCCTGGGCTTCGGTCTGCAGAAGATCGCGGCGAACTACGTCTCCGGTTTCATGATCCTGGCCGAGCGCTCGCTGCGGATCGGCGACATGGTGAAGGTCGACAACTTCGAGGGCCGCATCAGCGACATCAAGACGCGCTACACGGTGATCCGCGCGCTCAATGGCCGCGAGGCCATCGTGCCCAACGAGTCGCTGATCACCACACGGGTCGAGAACCTCTCGCTCGCCGACCCGCAGGTCAACGTGTCGACGGTGGTGCAGGTGGCCTACGGCACCGACCTGGACGCGCTGTTCCCGCAACTCATCGAAGCGATCAAACGCGTGCCTCGCGTGCTGTCCGAGCCGTCGCCGTCGGTGTCGCTGAGCAACTTCGCCGCCGACGGACTGGAGCTGACCATCGGCTTCTGGATCTCCGACCCGCACAACGGGCAGGGCGGGGTGCGCTCGGAGGTCAACCTGGCGATCCTGCGCTTGCTGAACCGCTTGGACATCGACATCCCGTTCCCGCAACGGGTGGTGCGGACGGTGGTGGACGGTGCCGCGGGGCCTGCGGCTACCGGGTTGGTGTCCGACCCGCTGTCCGCGTCGGCCTCGGGTTCCGCGCCCGGCGCCACGCCCGCCGTTTGATGGCAGGCCGAGAGGTGGCCGGCGCCTCCTGCGCGATGTCCCCCTCTCTCGGGTGAACGGCGTCACCGAGGCACCCAGTTGGGGCGTGAACCTCGCGATGCCCGTGGATTCGCAAAGCAGAAACATTGCTTAACCTTCCTGGCATGAACGGCGCCGAGAACCAGGCGTGGTCAACCAGGGGAGGAAGCGATGGGAATCAGTTCAACAGGGTTGGGAAGCAATCTCAACGTCGAGGCGATCGTCCAGAAGCTGGTGTCGGTGGAGCGCACGCCCATCGACAACCTGCATGCGGCCAGCGACAAGATCAAGACCAAGATCTCCGTCTTCGGAAAGATCCAGTCGTCGTTGAGCGCGCTGCGCGACGCGGCGGCCAAGCTCACCAAGCCCGACACGTGGCAGGGCGTGACGGCGACGTCCTCGGATGCCACGGTGGCGTCGGTGACCGGCGGCGCCGGCGCGGCGGAAGGCAGCTACGTGTTGAACGTCGAACGGCTGGCCGCGGCGCAGAGCCTCTCCAGTCCGACCTTCAAGAAGGGGGACAAGCTCGGCGGCGGCGCGCTCACGCTGGAGTTGGGGGAGTGGAGCGCCGATCGCACCAGCTTCACCTCCAAGTCCGGCGCGTCGCCGAAGACGATCACGATCGAACCGCCGCGTGATTCGCTCGAGGACGTGCGGGACCGGCTCAATGCCTCCGGCGCGGGTGTCGTGGCCTCGCTGGTCAACGACGTCACCGGCTCGCGGCTGGTGATCCGCTCGCGCGAGACCGGCGCCGAGAACGGCTTCCGCATGACGGCCGCGCCGTCGGGTCCGCCCGAAGAGGGGCGGCCCTCCTTGGCCGACCTGTCTTTCGGCGGGGCGGGACAACCCTCCCGGATGACCGAAGACCTGCGCGCGGGCAACGCCAGGCTGACGGTGAACGGACTCGCGATCACGTCGGCGACCAACACCATCGAGACCGCGATCGACGGGGTGAGCTTCACCGTGCAGAAGGCCGGCGCGGCGACCGTGACGGCCAGCCAGGACAAGGAGTCGCTGAAGAAGGCGGTCAGCGAGTTCGTCACCGCCTACAACGCGACGATCGGCCTGCTGCGCGACAACACCAAGTACGACGCGGAGAACAAGACCGCGGCCGTTCTGCAGGGTGACAGCACCGCGGTGGGCCTGACCAGCCGCCTGCGCGGCGCGGTCGCGGCGGGAACGACGCTGCCGGGCGCGTTTGCGCACCTGCCCGACATCGGCCTGACGATGGGCGTCAACGGCGCGATCACGATCAACGACAGCAAGTTCAACAAGGCCCTGTCCCAGCGCGCCGACCTGAAGCAGCTGTTCATGGGCATCGACAAGGATCACGCCGACAACAGCGGCATCGCGGTGAAGCTGCGCAGCTTGACGGACCAGATCCTGGGCATGGATGGAGCGCTGACGACCCGCACCCGGGGGCTGCAGGACAACCTGAAATCCAACGGCAAGCGGGTGGATGCGCTCGAGGACCGCGTCGCCAACTACGAGAAGCGGCTGCGCCGGCAGTACACGGCGCTCGACACCTCGATGTCCGGTCTCGGCCAGAAGCAGGGCCTGGTGGACAAGCTGTCGAAGATGTACGGCTGACGGGGCGGCGACGAAAAGGCCACCCGAGGGTGGCCTTGTCGTTCGCGCGGAGGAGGGGCTCAGCCCGCCGCCACCGGGATCTTGATCGGCTTGCCCGCGGCGATGCGCTGCTGCCATTCGGCCGGGCCGGTGATGTGGGCGCTGGTGCCGCCGGCGTCGACCGCCACCGTCACCGGCATGTCGACCACGTCGAACTCGTAGATCGCTTCCATGCCGAGGTCCTCGAAGCCGACGACCGTCGCGTGCTTGATCGCCTTGGACACGAGGTACGCCGAACCGCCGACCGCCATCAGGTAGGCCGACTTGTGGTTCTTGATCGACTCGATCGCGACCGGGCCGCGCTCGGCCTTGCCGATCATCGCGATCAGGCCGGTCTTCTCCAGCATCATGTCGGTGAACTTGTCCATGCGCGTCGCGGTCGTCGGGCCCGCCGGTCCCACGACTTCATCGCGCACCGGATCGACCGGGCCGACGTAGTAGATGACGCGGTTGGTGAAGTCCACCGGCAGCGTCTCGCCCTTGGCCAGCATGTCCTGGATGCGCTTGTGCGCGGCGTCGCGGCCCGTCAGCATCTTGCCGTTGAGCAGCAGCGTGTCGCCCGGCTTCCAGCTGGCGACTTCGTCCTTGGTCAGCGTGTTCAGGTCGACGCGCTTGCTCTTGTTGTAGTCCGGCGCCCACTTCACGTCGGGCCACAGGTCCAGGCTGGGCGGGGTCAGGTAGCTCGGGCCGGAACCGTCGAGCACGAAGTGCGCGTGGCGCGTGGCCGCGCAGTTCGGGATCATCGCGATCGGCTTGGAGGCGGCGTGCGTCGGGTAGGTCTTGATCTTGACGTCCAGCACGGTGGTCAGGCCGCCCAGGCCTTGAGCGCCGATGCCCAGCGCGTTGACCTTCTCGTACAGCTCGATGCGCAGCTCCTCGAGCTTGTCCTTCGGACCGCGCTCCAGCAGCTCGTACATGTCGATGTCGTCCATCAGGGCTTCCTTGGCCAGCAGCGCGGCCTTCTCGGCCGTGCCGCCGACGCCGATGCCCAGCATGCCCGGCGGGCACCAGCCCGCGCCCATCGTCGGCACGGTCTTGAGCACCCAGTCGACGATGTTCTCGCTCGGGTTGAGCATGTAGACCTTGCTCTTGTTCTCCGAGCCGCCGCCCTTGGCCGCGACGATCACGTCCACGGTGTTGCCGGGCACGACCTCCATGAAGATCACCGCGGGCGTGTTGTCCTTGGTGTTCTTGCGCTCGAAGATCGGATCGCTGAGCACCGAGGCGCGCAGCTTGTTGTCGGGATGGTTGTACGCGCGGCGCACGCCTTCGTTGACGGCGTCCTGGATGGAGCCGGGGAAGTCGCCCCAACGCACGTCCATGCCGATCTTCAGGAACACGTTGACGATGCCGGTGTCCTGGCAGATCGGACGGCGGCCTTCGGCGCACATCTTCGAGTTGGTCAGGATCTGCGCGATCGCGTCCTTCGCGGCCACGCTCTGCTCGCGCTCGTAGGCGCGCGCCAGATGCTGGATGTAGTCGGCCGGGTGGTAGTAGCTGATGTACTGCAGCGCGGCGGCGACGCTTTCGACGAGGTCGGCGTAGCGGATGGTGGTCATGGTCGTGGACAGGCTGGTCACGGGAGACCGCGATTATCCTTTTTATCCCGTTACCCGATGAAATCCCCGTCGCCGGCACCGCCTGGCAGGCGCCCTGCGCACGCTTGTGCGAAGCCGCGTCTTCTCCTCCGATCGGCGCGCAGCGGCGATGATCCGGTCTTCACGGCGTGTCCTGCCCGATGAGTCATGGACGCGACATGCCCGCTCTGCTGTACTGCCGGGCCCGCCGACCGGGCGGGGCCGCTCTTTTGGAGGACGCCTTCTTGACACCGGGACTCAAACGCTTCTTCGCCAGCGAATCGGCCGGCGGCATCGTGCTCGCCATCGCCGCGGTCGCCGCGCTGATCCTGTCCAACTCCCCTGGCGGGAGGTCTACGCCGCCTTCACCCGCATCGAGGGCGAGGTCCGCATCGGCGGCGACTGGCTGGTGCTGGCCAAGCCGCTGCTGGTCTGGGTCAACGACCTGTGGATGGCCGTCTTCTTCTTCCTCGTCGGCCTGGAGATCAAGCGCGAGTTCGTCAGCGGCGAGCTGTCGGAACGGTCCCAGGCCGCGCTGCCGATGGTCGCCGCGCTGGGCGGCATGGCGGTGCCGGCGCTGATCTATGCCGCCATCAATCACGCCGACCCGGTGGCGCTGCAAGGCTGGGCGATTCCCGCGGCGACCGACATCGCCTTCGCCATCGGCATCGTGATGCTGCTGGGCAGCCGCGTGCCGGCCTCGCTGAAGGTCTTCCTGACGGCGGTCGCCATCATCGACGACCTCGGCGCCATCGTCGTCATCGCGCTCTTCTACACGAGCCAGCTGTCGCTGGCGATGCTTGCCGGCGCGGCGGCCTGCCTCGCGATCCTCTTCGCGCTGAACCGCGCCAAGGTCAGACGCGTCGACCTCTACATCGTCGTGGGCCTGGTGCTGTGGACCTGCGTGCTCAAGTCCGGCGTGCACGCGACGCTGGCGGGCGTGGCCACCGCGCTCTTCATCCCGTCCGACGACGACGGCCACGGGCACTCGCCGGCCGAGGCGCTCGAGCATGCGCTGCATCCGTGGGTCGCCTTCCTGATCCTGCCGATGTTCGCCTTCGCCAACGCCGGCGTGTCGCTGCTCGGCCTCAACGCCGGCGACCTGCTCCATCCCGTGTCGCTGGGCATCGCGCTGGGCCTGCTGCTGGGCAAGGCGATCGGCGTGTTCGGCAGCTCGTGGCTGATGATCCGCTCCGGTCTGGCGCAGAAGCCCGGCGGCGCCGACTGGATCCAGTTCTTCGGCGTCTGCGTGCTGTGCGGCATCGGCTTCACGATGAGCCTGTTCATCGGCGGCCTCGCGTTCGAGGGCCAGGGCCCGGATTACGAAACCCGCGTGAAACTGGGCGTGATCGGCGGCTCCCTGCTCTCAGGCATCGCGGGGACGCTGATCCTGATGCGCAGGCGCGGCTGAGGACTCGATCCCGCCATGAAGAAAGGGCCCGAGGGCCCTTTCGTCGTTGTTGCGCCCGTGCGCTCGTGCGCTCGTGCGCCGGGTGCGGCGCGCGGGTCAGTGCTTCTCGGCCGGGCCGTGCGACAGCAGCTTGTCCGTCATCGCGATCGCCAGCGCCGACAGCAGGAAGGCCAGGTGGATGCCGGTCTGCCAGATCAGCGTCTTCTCGCTGAGGTTCTCGACGTTGATGAAGGTCTTGAGCAGGTGGATCGACGAGATGCCGATGATGGCCGTCGCCAGCTTGACCTTCAGCACCGACGCGTTGACATGGTCCAGCCATTCGGGCTGGTCGGGGTGGCCCTCGAGGTGCAGCCGCGACACGAAGGTCTCGTAGCCGCCGATGATCACCATGATCAGCAGGTTGGAGATCATGACCACGTCGATCAGCGCCAGCACGGCCAGCATGATGATGGTCTCGTTGAGCTTGGTGACCGTGACGCCGGGGTTGTAGCCCACGCTGCTGACCAGCAGCTTCAGCGCCTCCTGGTTGCCGAAGGCGGCCTCGACGAGGTGCACGAGTTCGGTCCAGAACTGGAACACGTAGACCGCCTGCGCCAGGATCAGGCCGATGTACAGCGGCAACTGCAGCCAGCGGCTCCCGAACATCAGGTGCGCGAGCGGATGCATGCGCTGGCGTGCGGTGTCGGCCGTGGGCGTCGGGCGGTCGGTCATCGGGGTAAGTCCTTCAAGTCGTAACTGGCGGGAACCGCCAAACCACGCGATTTTAGTGAGAGCATGCCGCGTGCTTCACGGGAAGCTCACGCTGGGTGTCCAGCAGCTCTTCTACAAGAGTAAGCACATCGTCAGTGTGAAAGTGGAGAGTTCGGCCCAGTCTGAACCCGAGTTCGAAGATCCCTGCCTGTACGGAGACATAGGCCATGAGTGACAAGATCTACAACCCCCGCATCCGCCGTCCAGGGCGCCCACGTGTCCGGCCTGGCCGCCTACGAGGCGCTGTGCAAGGAAGCGGAGACGGACTACGAGGGCTACTGGGCGCGCCTGGCGCGCGAGCTGCTGAGCTGGAAGCAGCCCTTCACGAAGGTGCTGAACGACTCCGACGCGCCGTTCTTCAAGTGGTTCGAGGACGGCAAGCTCAACGTCTCCTACAACTGCCTGGACCGCCACGTCGAGGCCGGCCGCGGCGACCGCGTCGCGATCCTCTTCGAGGCCGACGACGGCACCACGACCCGCGTCACCTACGCCGAGCTGCTGGCCAAGACCGCGCAGCTGGCCAATGCGCTGAAGGCGCGCGGCGTGAAGAAGGGCGACCGCGTCGTCATCTACATGCCGATGTCGGTCGAGGGCGTGGTCGCGATGCAGGCCTGCGCGCGCATCGGCGCGACGCACTCGGTGGTGTTCGGCGGCTTCTCGGCGCAATCGCTGAGAGACCGCGTCCAGGACGCCGGCGCCGTGATGGTGCTGACCGCCGACGAGCAGGCGCGCGGCGGCAAGTCGCTGCCGCTCAAGGCCATCGTCGACGAGGCGCTGGCCGACAACAGCTGCCCGACGATCAAGCACGTCATCGTCTACAAGCGCACCGGCGGCAACATCGCCTGGGTAGCCGGCCGCGACGAATGGCTGCATGACGCGGTCGCCGGCCAATCGTCGAGCTGCGAGCCGGAATGGGTCGAGGCCGAGCATCCGCTGTTCCTGCTCTACACCTCGGGCTCGACCGGCAAGCCCAAGGGCGTCCAGCACAGCACCGGCGGCTACCTGCTGCATGCCGCGCTGACCACCAAGTGGACCTTCGACCTGAAGGACTCCGACATCTTCTGGTGCACCGCCGACATCGGCTGGGTGACCGGCCACACCTACATCACCTACGGCCCGCTCGCGCTGGGCGGCACCGAGGTCGTCTTCGAGGGCATCCCGACCTTCCCGGACGCCGGCCGCTTCTGGCAGATGATCGAGAAGCACAAGGTCACCATCTTCTACACGGCGCCGACGGCGATCCGTTCGCTGATCAAGGCGGCCGAGGCGAACGAGGCCGTGCATCCGAAGCGCTACGACCTGAGCTCGCTGCGCATCCTGGGCTCGGTCGGCGAGCCGATCAACCCGGCCGCGTGGGAGTGGTACCACCAGCACGTCGGCGGCGGCCGCTGCCCCATCGTCGACACCTTCTGGCAGACGGAGACCGGCGGCCACATGATCACGCCGCTGCCGGGCGCGACGCCGCTGGTGCCGGGCTCCTGCACGCTGCCGTTCCCCGGCATCACCGCGGCCATCGTCGACGAGACCGGCAACGACGTGCCCAACGGGCAGGGCGGCATCCTGGTCGTCAAGAAGCCGTGGCCGTCGATGATCCGCACCATCTACGGCGATCCGGAGCGCTTCAAGAAGAGCTACTACCCGCCGGAGCTCAAGGGCTACTACCTGGCCGGCGACGGCGCGATCCGCGACGCCGACAACGGCTACTTCACGATCACCGGCCGCATCGACGACGTGCTGAACGTGTCGGGCCACCGCATGGGCACGATGGAGATCGAGTCCGCGCTGGTCAGCTGCACCGAACTGGTGGCCGAGGCGGCGGTGGTCGGCCGTCCGGACGACACTACCGGCGAGGCGATCTGCGCCTTCGTCGTCCTCAAGCGCGCGCGGCCGAGCGGCGACGAGGCCAAGGCCATCGCCAAGCAGCTGCGCGACTGGGTGGCCAAGGAGATCGGTCCGATCGCCAAGCCCAAGGACATCCGCTTCGGCGACAACCTGCCCAAGACCCGCAGCGGCAAGATCATGCGCCGGCTGCTGCGCTCGGTCGCCAAGGGGAGAGCGTCACGCAGGACACCTCCACGCTGGAGAACCCGGCGATCCTGGAGCAGCTCGGACAGGCCTATTGAGCCCTGTCGGGGCCTGCCGAGGCCCGTCGAGGCAGTGAGCCCCGCCTCTGCGCGGGGCTTGCTCCCGAGGGCTTCCCGCCCATCGGGAAGCCCCATGAAAAAGGCCCCGACAGGGGCCTCGTCGTTGGCGGGCATCGCGCGATGCCCGGTCCACGGTCACTTCGTCGTCAGGATCCACTTGGCGAGCTGTTCGGCTTCCGCCGGATTGACCTGCGTGTTGGCCGGCATCGGCACCGGACCCCAGACGCCGGAGCCGCCCTTGATGATCTTCTCGGACAGCTTCTTCACCGCGTCCTTGTCGCCGGCGTACTTGGCCGCGACATCCTTGTAGGCCGGGCCGACCAGCTTCTTGTCGACGGCATGGCAGGCCATGCAGTTCTTCTTCTGCGCCAGTTCCGGGCTGGCGAAGGCGCTGGGGGCGCTCAGCAGGGCGGCGAGGGCCGCGGCGATGAACAAGGCGTTTCTCATGGCATCCTTTCAGGTGTCGCCGGGCTTCCCATCCGCGTCACAATCGGATCTGCAGATTCGGCGCCACAATCGCCGCCGTGACATCAAGGGTCGCGACGCGGGTCGACGAGTGGCTGGGGAAATCTCCGGGCTCGCGCGATTGTAGTGGTGGGGGATGCGGCGCCCGGGGGCGCGCACGAGGAGAACGACGATGTGGTTGATGGTGATCGGTGTCTTGTTGATTCTTCTCAAGCTGGGCGATGTCGGCCCGTTTGAAACGCTGAGCTGGTGGTGGGTGCTGTCGCCCTTCCCGGTGGCCGTCGTCTGGTGGGAAATCGCCGACAAGACGGGCTACACCAAGAAGCGGGAGATGGACAAGATGGACGCGAAGAAGGAAGTCCGCCGTCAGCGGCAGCTCGACGCCATCGGCATGGGCGACAAGACGCGCAAGAAGCGCTGATCCCTCGACGTGCCATGCAAAGCGGGGCCTCGAGGGCCCCGCTGTTGCATCTGCCGTCCGCTGCGATGAGGCGGCGCCGGGTAGGCCGGCGCCGGCGCACTCACTCGAACTTGTCGAGCACGGCGCCGGAGCTGGCGCTCGACGCGTTCTTCGCGAACTTCGCCAGCACGCCGCGCGTGTAGCGCGGCGCGGGCTGCTTCCAGGCGGCCTTGCGGCGCGCGATCTCGGCGTCGTCGACGTTGAGCTGCAGCAGCAGCTGGATCGCGTCGATGGTGATGGAGTCGCCCTCCTGCACCAGCGCGATGGTGCCGCCGGCATAGGCCTCCGGCGCGACGTGGCCGACCACCATCCCCCAGGTCCCGCCCGAGAAGCGGCCGTCGGTGATCAGGCCGACGCTTTCGCCCAGGCCCTGGCCGATCAGCGCGCCGGTGGGCGCCAGCATCTCGGGCATGCCCGGGCCGCCCTTGGGACCCAGGTAACGCAGCACCATCACGTCGCCGGCCTTGATCTGGTTGGCCATGATGGCGGCGAGCGCCGACTGCTCGTCGTCGAAGACGCGCGCCGGGCCGGTGATGACCGGGTTCTTGAGGCCGGTGATCTTGGCGACGCAGCCCTCGGGCGACAGGTTGCCCTTCAGGATGGCCAGGTGGCCCTGCGCGTAGATCGGATCGGCCACGGCGCGGATGACCTGCTGGTCGGGCGACAGGTCCGGCACGTCGGCCAGGTTCTCGGCCACGGTCTTGCCGGTGATCGTGATGCAGTCGCCGTGCAGCAGGCCGGCCTTCAGCAGCTGCTTCATGACGGCGGGGATGCCGCCGGCCTTGTGCAGGTCCACGGCCAGGAAACGGCCGCTCGGCTTGAGGTCGCACAGCACCGGGATCTTGGTGCGCATGCGCTCGAAATCGTCGATGGTCCAGTCCACCTCGGCCGCGTGCGCGATCGCCAGGAAGTGCAGCACCGCGTTGGTCGAACCGCCGGTGGCCATGATGACCGCGACGGCGTTCTCGATGGCCTGCTTGGTCACGATGTCGCGCGGCTTCAGGTCGGCCTTGACGGCGGCGACCAGGTAATCCGCAGCGCGCTTGGTGTTCTCGACGACCTCGTCCTCGACGTTGGACATGCTCGACGAGTAGGGCAGCGACATGCCCAGCGCCTCGAAGGCCGAGCTCATCGTGTTGGCGGTGTACATGCCGCCGCAGGAGCCGCTGCCGGGGATGGCGCGCTTCTCGATCTGGCAGAAGTCCTCTTCGCTCATCTTGCCGGCGCTGAACTGGCCGACCGCCTCGAAGACGCTGACGATGTTCAGGTCCTGGCCCTTGTAGTGGCCGGGCTTGATGGTGCCGCCGTAGATGTAGATCGCCGGCACGTTGGCGCGCAGCATGCCCATCATGCCGCCGGGCATGTTCTTGTCGCAGCCGCCGATGACCATCACGCCGTCCAGCCACTGGCCGCCGACGCAGGTCTCGACGCAGTCGGAGATCACCTCGCGCGAGACCAGCGAGTACTTCATGCCCTCGGTGCCCATGGCCATGCCGTCGGAGATCGTCGGCGTGCCGAAGAGCTGCGCGTTGGCGCCGGCGGCCTTCAGGCCGATGACGGCGGCGTCGGCCAGCTTCTGCAGGCCGGAGTTGCAGGGCGTGATCGTCGAGTGGCCGTTGGCCACGCCGATCATCGGCTTGCCGAAGTCGCCCTCCTCGTAGCCCATGCCGTAGTACATCGAGCGGTTGGGCGCGCGCGCGACGCCCTCGGTGATGTTCTTCGAACGGCGGTTGGGCGCGTCGTCATGAGGCGCGGCTGTCGCGCTGGCGGAGGCGTTGTTCTTCGGATCGGTCATGGTGTCGTCCTGGCGAGCGAGGCTTGGAGCGCGCCAGTATGCGACGCGCGTTCTTGCGGGTCCAATATATAGTTGACGGCGTTTTGATTCATGTGATGTATCGATGATCGAGCTCCGCCCCTTGCGCCAGTTCCTGATGCTGGCCGAGGAACTGCACTTCGGCCGCGCCGCCGAGCGGCTGCACATGACGCAGCCGCCGCTGAGCCTGGCCGTGCAGAAGCTGGAGGCGCAACTGGGTGTCCAGCTGCTGGAGCGCGGCCGGCGGACCGTCGCGCTGTCGGCGGCGGGTGTGGCCCTCGTCGAGGCGTCCACGCGGCTGATCGAGCAGGCGGACCAGCTGCCTGCCCGCGTCCGCGCGGCCGCCAGCGGCGAGGCGGGCCGGCTGAGCCTGGGCTTCGTCTCCACCGTCGGCTACGGCGACATGCCGCGCTGGCTGCGGCTGTTCCGCGAAGCGTTGCCGGACGTGCAGCTCGCGCTGCGGGAGGCGACGCTCGACGTCCAGCTGCGCGGTTTCGAGACGGGCGAGCTCGACGCCGGCTTCGCGATCCACGCGCCGGGCGCCGAGCCGGCCGGCTTCGAGTGCCTGACCGTGTCGACCGAGCCGCTGGTGCTCGCGCATGCCGAAGACTGGGCGCTGGCGCGCCGCGGCGGTCCGTCGCTGGAGGACGTGCTGCGCGAACCGCTGGTCGTGTTCCCGCGCGAGATCGCGCCGTCGCTCTTCGATGCCTTGCTCGGCTTCTACCGCGCGCACGGCGCCACGCCGCACATCGCCCAGGAGGCCATCCAGATGCAGACCATCGTCAACCTGGTGTCGGCCGGCATGGGCGTGGCCTGGGTGCCGCAGTCGGTCTGCGCGCTGCAGCGGCCCGGCGTGCGTTACCGGCCGTGGCCGTCGGCCCGCGTGCCGGCCTGCGACACCAGCCTGATCTGGCGCCGGGACGCGTCGCCGGTGGTGCACCGCTTCGTCGACCATGTCCGCGGGCAGGTGAAAGTCAAGGCGTGACCCCGCGCGGAGCGGCCTCGAAAGGGGCAGGTCCGGCCTGCGGCTTGCCGGCAGGAAAGACGAAGGTGAAGTTCCGTTTCCGGCATGCGGTGGGCATGCAGGGCCGGCGGACTTCTGCGACCATGCGCCGATGAAAGGACGTTTTCCGTGACCGCTCCCCGCAAGAACGACGATGACCGCCGCCGCGGCACCTGGCGACGCCTGATCGGTGCGATCTGCGTCGTGACCGGGTTCTCGATGGTCCTGAGCGTGGCCTTCGCGACGCCGGCCCAGGCGGCCGTGCTGAAGGACGCGGAGCTGCAGGCGCTGCTCGACGCCGGCCGCGCGGACGACCTGGAGAAACTCGCCGCGCAACGTGTGAAGGCCGATCCGGACGATCCGCAGGCGGCGGCCGCGCTGGCGCTGGCGCAGCTGGATCTGGCCGACGGCGCGGTGCTGAAGCAGAACACGCAGCGGCTGGAGCAATGCGTGCAGCACACGCCGAACGAGGGGGCCTGCCACTACGCGCTGGCGCTGGCGCTGGTGATGCAGGCGCGCGGCGGCAGCAAGCTCAAGGCGCTGGGCTCGTTGGGGCGGGTCAGCGACCTGGCGCAGCGGGCGATGACGCTGCTGCCCGATGCCCCGGAGCCGCGCAGCGCGCTGCAGCAGTACTACCTGGCGCTGCCCAGCTTCATCGGGGGCGGGGAGTCGAAGGCGCGGGCGCTCGAACAGGACGTGAAGGATCCGGCGCAGCTGGGCCTGATGCGCGCGCGGGTGGCGGCGTCGAAGAAGGACTGGCCGGCGATGGAGAAGGCGCTGCGCGCGGTGCGCACGCAACGGCCCGAACTGCTGCTGGAGCAACGCGTGCTGTGGAGTGACTACGGCCGCAACCTGTTCTTCGGCGAGCAGAAGGAGCGGGCGGTGCCGTGGTTCGAGGAGCTGCTCAAGAGCCAGCCCCAGCAGGCGATGGGCGCCTACGGCCTGGGCCGTGCCTACGACGCGCTGGGCCAGTACGACAAGGCGGTGGCCGCCTTCGAGCGCGCCCGCGGCATGACGGGCGCCGAGCAGCTGGGCCTGGACCGGCGCCTGGGCAGCGCGCTGGCGGGCAAGGGCGACAAGGCCGGCGCGCGCGTCGCGCTGCAACGCTGCGTGGACAACCGCCGCGGCAGCAACGGCGACATCGAGGACTGCCGCAAGCAGCTGGCCGCACTGGGGAACTGACGCTCAGCTTTATGATTCGCGCCTTCTCGACGCGGTAAAGCTCCTTCATGTTGGTCCATCCCCAGTTCGACCCTGTCGCCATCAACATCTTCGGATGGCCGATCCATTGGTACGGGCTGATGTACCTGACGGCCTTCGGGCTGTTCCTGTGGCTGGGCAACCGCATGGTCCGCAAGCCCTGGAACGCGGCGCGCGGCTGGACCCGGCGCGACATCGACGACCTGCTGTTCTACGGCGTGCTGGGCGTGGTGCTGGGCGGCCGGCTGGGCTATGTGTTCTTCTACAAGCCGGCCTACTACCTGAGCCATCCGGGCGAGATCCTGGCGGTGTGGCAGGGCGGCATGTCCTTCCACGGCGGGCTGCTGGGCGTGATCGTCGCGCTGGCCTTCTTCGCGTGGCGGCGGGGCTTCAACTTCCTCGAGGTCGGCGACATCGTCGCGCCGTGCGTGCCCACCGGCCTGGCCGCGGGACGCCTGGGCAATTTCATCAACGGCGAGCTGTGGGGCCGCGCGGCCGATCCCGGCCTGCCGTGGGCGATGGTGTTCCCGCAGGCCCATGATGCGGTGATCACGCCGCGCCATCCGTCGCAGCTGTACCAGTTCCTCGGCGAGGGCGTGCTGCTGTTCATCGTGCTGTGGCTGTTCGCGCGCAAGCCGCGGCCGATGGCGGCGGTGTCGGGGCTGTTCCTGGTCGGCTACGGCGTGGCGCGTTTCGTCGCCGAGTACTTCCGCGAACCTGACAGCTTCCTCACCCTCGACAAGCAGCCGCTGCACCTGAGCCAGGGCCAGTGGCTGAGCGCGCCGATGATCGTCATCGGCCTCCTGATGATGCTGTGGGCCTACCGGCGCGCGGCACGCCTGCAGGCATCGCCGGCGACCCGCTGAGCGGCGCGCGATCCACCTTCGAGACCCGACATGCGTCAGATCTTCTTCGATACCGAAACCACCGGCCTGAATCCTGAATCGGGCGACCGCGTCGTCGACATCGGCTGCGTGGAGATGGTCAACCGTCAGTTGACGGGCCGCCATCTGCACTTCTACCTGAACCCCGAGCGCGACATGCCGGAGGAGGCGTTCCGCGTCCACGGCCTGAGCATCGAGTTCCTGTCCGACAAGCCGAAGTTCGCGCAGATCGTCGACGAGTTCCTCGATTTCATCCGCGACGCGGAGCTGATCGCGCACAACGCGGCCTTCGACGTCGGTTTCATCAATGCCGAACTCAAGCGCTGCGGCAAGGCGCCGTTGCACGAATGCGTGGAGAGCGTGCGCGACACGCTGCTGATGGCGCGGGACATGTTCCCGGGCAAGGCGAACTCGCTGGACGCGCTGTGCCGCCGGCTGGAGGTCGACAACAGCAACCGCGGCCTGCACGGCGCGGTGAAGGACGCGGAGCTGCTGGCGGAAGTCTTCATCCGCCTGACGCGGGGTCAGGACTCGCTGGTCATCGACGACAGCGCGTCGTCGTCGGGCGAAGGCGGTCAGCTGGAGGTCGTGGCCATCGACTTCAGCGCATTCGACCTGCCGGTGATCGCGGCCACGGCCGAGGAACTGGCCCTGCACGACAAGGCGCTGGCCGATCTGGACAAGGCCAGTGGCGGCAAGCGCATCTGGCAGGTGCCGGCGGCGGCCTGAACGTCGGACTGAATCGAAGCCTGTGCGACGACGCGAGCGAAGAGAGTCAAACAGTTCTTGAATCGCGTCAAATTCTCATGGCATAATCTTCGACTTTCCCGGACATCCAAAACCGCAGTGCAAGCAGCGATGCCAGCGGTGGTTGAGGACGACAAGACCGGGCGGTTAGCTCAGCGGTAGAGCACTGCCTTCACACGGCAGGGGTCGCAGGTTCGAACCCTGCACCGCCCACCAAAGTCTCTTCATCGAAGTCACTTTGTTCTTGTTGAAATTCGGAGAAAACCCGGTCCAGATACCGGGCGGTTAGCTCAGCGGTAGAGCACTGCCTTCACACGGCAGGGGTCGCAGGTTCGAACCCTGCACCGCCCACCAGATCAACCCCGTCAACGCAAGTTGGCGGGGTTTTTTCTTGGTCCGTCGCGGAGAGAATCAGCCCATGCCGTCGCTGCTGCCGCCCTCGCTCGTCGCCGTCGTTCCACGCTGTCTGCAACTGGCGAGTCAGCCGGTGCCGGCCGGACTCATTCCGCTGCGATCGGGGGACGTCACGATCGGCCGCGTGCATCCGATGCGCCAGGTCTTGCTAGCCGAGCTCTGGCCCGAACTTGAGCGCCGAGATGGCGCGTTGTGCTGGGATGCGGAGGCGCTCGATGTCGAGGCCCGATCGCAGCGCATCGGCGAGGTTGCGCTCGCGCTGAAGGAGCGCGGCGCGATCACCGGTTGGCGCGGCGAGCGCTACGCCTGCGAGCGGCCTGTCGAGGATCCCTGCACCGAGCGTGGCGAGGTGCTGTTCCGCCTGGAGCGCGCCGCCTTCCGTTTCTTCGGGCTGATGAGCCGCGCGGTGCACATCAACGGCTTCCTGCCGGGGGCGCGGCTCGTGTGCGGCCGGCGCGCGCTGTCGAAGGCGACCGACCCGGGCAAGCTCGACAACCTCGCCGCCGGCGGTCTGACCGCCGATGAAGACCTGATCGACTGCGCGCGTCGTGAGCTGCTCGAAGAGGCAGGCGTGCCGATGGCCCTCAGCGCCGCGGTGCAGGCGCGCGGCGCGCTGCGCAGCACGCGCATGGAAGTCGAGGGCCTGCACGACGAAGTGCTGCACATCTTCAGCCTTCAACTGCCCGCCGGCTTCTCGCCGCGCAATGGCGACGGCGAGGTCTGCGAATTCCTGACGCTGGATCTGGAGACCCTCGCGCATCGGCTCGCCGGCGGCGAGTTCAGCCACGACGCCGCCGCAGTGAGCGCCTTCGGTCTCCAGCATTCGCACGCACTCGCCGACCTGCGCGCCTGAGCGCGGCGGCCTCGGCACAATCGCCGGCATGGATCAAGTCGATGCAGTGGTGATCGGGGCCGGCGTCGTCGGCCTCGCGGTCGGCCGGGCGCTGGCGATGCGCGGGCTGGAAACGCTGGTGCTCGAGCGCGAGCTCGCCATCGGTACCGGCGTGAGCTCGCGCAACAGCGAAGTCATCCACGCCGGGCTCTACTACCCGGCGGGATCGTTGAAGGCGCGGCTGTGCGTGCGCGGCAAGCGGCTGCTCTACGCGCACTGCGAATCGCATGGCGTGCCGCATCGCCGCTGCGGCAAGCTCGTCGTCGCGACGGCTGCGGACCAGTTGCCCGGTCTGCATGCGTTGCAGGCGAAGGCGGCCGCCAACGCCGTCGATGATCTGCTCTGGCTCACGCGCGAGGAAGCCCTCGCGCTGGAACCCCAACTGCAGTGCGAGGCCGCGCTGCTCTCGCCGTCGACCGGCATCGTCGACAGCCATGGCCTGATGCTGTCGCTCCAGGGCGATCTGGAGCGCCACGGCGGCGCGGTCGCCTTCGGCGCAGCGGTGACCGCAGTGCGTCGAGACGGCGCCGGGCACGTGGTCCACACCGACGACATGACACTCGGTGCCCGCCTCGTCGTCAACGCGACCGGGCTGCATGCGCCAATGGTCGCCGCCGCGATCGAGGACCTGCCGACCCCGCCCGCCGCACGCTTCAGCAAGGGCTGCTACTTCGCGCTGCAGGGGCGGGCGCCGTTCTCGCGGCTGGTGTATCCGATGCCGCAGGACGCGTGGCTGGGTGTGCATCTGACGCTGGACCTCGGCGGCCAAGCGCGTTTCGGGCCGGATGCGCAGTGGCTCGATGTCACGAGCCCCGAAGACATCGACTACGCCGTCGATCCCACGCGCGCCGACGTCTTCTACGACGACGTGCGCCGTTACTGGCCTGCGCTGCCGGACGGCGCGCTGCAGCCCGCGTACAGCGGTGTGCGTCCGAAGATCCACGCACCGAACGAGCCCGCGTCCGACTTCCGCATCGACGGTCCTGCTGAGCACGGGGTGCAAGGTCTCGTGAACCTGATGGGCATCGAGTCGCCCGGTCTCACGAGTGCGCTGGCGATCGCCGAGGAAGTCGTCGCACGCAGCGGTCTCCAGTGAGTCTGCGATCGTGCAGGGACGGCAGGGCGTGAGGTTTGGACGCTTGCCGGCCGGGCCTCATGCTCTGGCGGCCAAGCGCTGAGTCAGGGAAGGTGGAATGGCCCTGGCTTAGTCCGCCGGCACGCGCAGCGCGCGGTCTCGTTCCTTCGCAATGCGCGCGGCGAAGTCCGCCGCTGATCCACCGGTCGGCAGGTTGCTGACGTCGAGGATCTTCGAGCGGATCTCGGGCAGCCGCAGCGCTTCGTTGATCACCACGTTGATCAGACGCAGGCGGTCTTCGGGCACGCCGCGCGGCGCGAAGAGGCCGAAGGTCGAGACCAGGTTCGCGTCGGGGAACCCGAGTTCGGCCAGGGTCGGCACGTCGGGCAGCACCGGCAGCCGCACCGGCGAGCCGATCGCCAGCGCCTTGAGCTTGCCCTGCCGCACGAACTGGAGCTGCTGTGACGCGACATTCGAGGACAGCAGCTCGAACTGCCCGCCGATCGCATCGGTGAGCTGCTGTCCGCCGCCCTTGTAGGGCACGTGGATGATGTCGACGCGGGCCGCGGCGCGCACCTGCGCCAGCACCATGTGCCCGACCGTTGCGTGCCCCGAGGTCGCCCAGCGCAGCCGGCCCGGCGCGCGACGCGCGGCGGCGATCATCGCGGCGAAGTCCTTCGGCTTGAACGTCGGGTGCGCGAGCACGAGCACCGGCGTGTCCATGATGCTGACGACCGGCGCCACGTCGGGCGTCGGCACGGTACTCGAGGCCGGCACGAACACCAGCGGCGAGATCGCGCAGTACGCCAGCGTGTGGCCGTCGGGCGCGGCGCGGGCGAGTGACTCCAGGGCGGTCAAACCGCCGGCACCGGCGCGGTTCTCGACGATCACCGGCACCTTCAGCCGCATGCTCATCTGCTGCGCGAGCGCTCGCGCGGTCTCGTCGCTGACGCCGCCGGGCGGGTAGGCGACGATGAGATGGACGGGCCGCGTCGGCCACGAGTCGGCCGCGGCGCCCGTCGTCTGGGCCTGCGCCGCGCGGACCAGGCCCGCGCCGACGACGCCGGCTTTCAGCAGGTCGCGCCTACGCATCGCGGTGCTCCATCGCGATGCGCCGGGCCAGCGCCAGGAAGGTCGCCGTCGGCCCCTCCTGGTCGTGCGAGCGATACGCGATCGTCAGCGGCGCCTCCAGCCGCGCATGTTTCTCCATGGGCCGGAACACGATCGAATGCGCATGCACCCCGCGCATCGACGCCGGCACGACCGTGATGCCGGCGCCGGCCGCCACCAGGTTCAGGTTCATCATCATCCGGTCGACCTCGACGAAGCTGCGCGGCTTGACGCCGTCGCGCTCGCACAGCGCCAGCAGGTTGGCGTAGAGGCCCGGCGCGCCGGGGCGGCGCACCAGGATCAGGTCCTCGTCCTCGAGCTCCGCCAGCGGCACCGGCGTCGACCCGGCGCGCGGTGCCGTCGCGAGCCGGTGGTCCAGCGGCAGCGCCAGCAGCGCGGGTTCAGTCAGCAGCGTCTCGAAGCTGACGCCCTCCGGCTGCGCGACCGGCACGCGCAGGAAGGCGCAGTGCAGCCGCGACTTCACGATCGCCTCGATCAGCCCCGCAGCGTGGTTCTCGGTCATCGTCAGCGCGATGCCCGGATGCTCGCCGCGGCAGGCGCGCAACACCGCCGGCGTGAACGCGTGTGCTGCCGCCGAGCTCGTGAAGCCGATCGCGAGCAGCCCGTGCTGGCCGCCGGCCAGCCGGTCCATGCGGTCGCGCATGTCGTTGTAATCGCGCAGCAGCCGACGCGCCTCGTCCAGGAACTGGCGGCCGCCGTCGGTCAGGCTCACGCCCTTCGGGTGGCGGTGCAGCAGGGCGATGCCCAGCTCCTGCTCCAGCGTCTTGATCTGCTGGCTCAACGGCGGCTGCTGCATCCCGAGCAGCGCCGCGGCGCGCGTCATGTGGCCGGTCTCCGCGACCGTCACGAAATAGCGCAGATGTCGGAGGTCCATGTCTGCGTTGTCTCCTGGTCCTCGGGCTCGCCGTCGCTCTCCCTGCGGAAGCTACGTACGTCCCATATTCAAAACGTCTCGGACTCTGCGGATCAGTGTATTTGACGCTATGGAGGGCGGTCACTAAGGTCCGGCCCGGATACCGAAGAAACGAGCCGAGAAGGCAATCCAAGAACCGTCCGAGAACGGTCCCACTGCGGTCGGGTGAGCAGTACGACGAGCGGTCCCGAACGAGGACACGACGACAACCAGACGGAGACAACGTTGATGAACACGAAACGACATTCGAGGAACGCGGGGAATGCGCGCAAGGCTTTCGTCTTGGCCGCCGCCGCGGTGGGAGCAGCCGGTGCCGTGCAGGCGCAGAGCGGCAGCAGCGTGCAGGTGTTCGGCCTGCTGGACATCGGCGTGCAGGCGCTGAAGGCCAGCGGCAGCGACACGCGCTCCTTCGTGAACAGCGACGGCAACACGTCGAGCCGCTTCGGCGTGCGCGGCACGGAGGACCTGGGCGGCGGGCTGAAGGTCGGCTTCTGGCTGGAGTCGGCGGTGGCCGTCGACGACGGCACCAGCGGCGCGACCAGCACCAACAACAAGGACTCGGTCAGCGGCGGCCTGACCTGGGGCCGGCGCGCGACGGTGCAGATCTCGTCGGCCGACTGGGGCGAGCTGCGGCTGGGCCGCGACTACGTGCCGTCCTTCGGCAACCTGACCACGTCGATGCACCCGTTCGGGACGAACGGCGTGGGCAGCTCCGGGATCATGTACTACCCGGTGCCGGCCAACGGCACGACGGCGCGTACCAACGTGCGGGCGTCCAACTCGATCGGCTACTTCACGCCGTCCGGCCTCAACGGCTTCTACGGCCACGCCATGCTGGCGCTGGGCGAGCAGGGCGCGGGCCCGACGCACAAGGACGGCCAGTTGACCGGCGTGCGCATCGGCTGGCGCAACGAGACCTTCAACGGCTCGGCGGCGATCTCCAAGACGCGCTACGCCACCGGCGACTACACGCAGAGCAACGTGGGCATGGCCTACACCTGGGGGCCGGCCAAGCTGATGGCGCTGTGGGGGCGCAACGAGGTCGGCATCACCAGCACCACCGCGACGATGCTGGGCACGCAGTGGCAGATCTCGCCGCAGGGCGAGATCCGCTTCGCCTACACCTGGCTGAAGGCGAAGAATGTGGCCAGCGACGCGACGCACATCGCGATCGGCTACGTGCACGACCTGTCCAAGCGGACGGCGCTGTACACCAACCTCGCCAAGGTCGACAACAAGGCCCGCGGCGTGCGCTTCAACGTCGGTCTCGCGACGACGCAGCCCGGCGGCGACAGCGGCGGCTTCGAGGCCGGCGTCCGCCACAACTTCTGAGCCTCACCTCCGCCTGACCTCGGCTTCAACCAGCAGCAACGAAGAAGCACGACCATGTCGACCACCATGTTCTCCGGCACTTCACGACGGACCTCGCGCCTGGCCGGCGCGGTCCTGCTTTCCTTCGCGGCGCTGGGCGCCGCGGTGCCGCTCGCCGCGCGGGCGGAGGCGACGAAGATCCTCTTCGTCGGCAACAGCTACACCTTCGGACGCGTCGATCCGGTGATGAGCTACAACGCCGCCAACGTCCACGACCTGACGGCGGCGATGTACGCCAGCAACCCGAGCGGCGCCAACAGCTTCGAGCCCCATCCGTGGGGCGGCGTCGCCGGCATCTTCAAGCAGTTCACCGTGCAGGTCGGGCTGGACTACGACGTCTCGATCTCGGCGCGCAACGCGGCGTCGCTGCGCGGGCAGTTCCTCAACACCAACAACGCCGGGTGGGACCTGCGCGGCAACATCGGCTCGCAGCCCTGGGACAAGGTGGTGCTGCAGGAGCAGAGCGACGAGCCGCTCACCAAGCAGCCGGGCCTGGCGTCCAACCCGGCCTACTTCAACACCTACAGCAACCTGATCGAGAACTGGATCCATCAGGGCAACGCGCTGAGTTACCGCGAGCGCGACCTGATCGGCGGCACGAACGCGAAGTGCGCGGAGATCACCGGCGCGTCGACGGGGACCTGCTCGCTGCTGCGCAACGTGCCGGCGAACGTCAATGCCAACGCGAACGCCGACGTCTACCTGTACCAGACCTGGGCGCGGCCCAACCTGGTCAACGCGCCCAGCACGACGGTCACCGACGAGAACACCGGCGCGGTGACGCCGACGGGGCAGCCGGCGCCGTCCTTCTATCCGACGCTGCAGGCGATGACCGACGACCTGAAGCAGGCCTATGCCAACGCCGCGTTGATGGCGGGCGCGGACGGCTCGGGCGGCATCGCCGGCATCGCGCCGGTGGGCGAGACCTTCATGCGCGCGATCGCCGCGGGCGTCGCGACGCCCGACATGTATGCGTCGACGGCGGCCACGGACGGACTGCTCGACCTGTGGTTCGACGACGGCACCCATGCGAGCAAGTACGGGTCCTACTTGAGCGCGCTGACGCTGTTCGGCACGATCACCGGGCTGGATCCGGCGATGCTGGGCCTGAACGAGACCGCCGCGCGCGACCTCGGCATCAGCGCGGCCCAGGCCCTGCTGCTGCAGCGCGTGGCGAGCGACCAGCTCGGTTTCGCCGCGGCGGTGCCGGAGCCGGCCTCGTTCGCCCTGGCCGGCCTGGGCCTGGGTCTGTTGTGGATGATGCGCCGCGGTCGCCAGGAGCGACTGCCGGCAGGGGGCGCGATGCCCGTGGTGCCCGTCTGACCGCCACCGCGGTCCGGGCGTGATTCCTTTAGGGAGATGAGGATGCTGATGACACAAGGGGCCGGTGGCGGCGCGTGGACACCGACCGCACGGACGGCGACGATGGCGGCCGCAGCCGCGTTGGCGCTGGGCGTTCTTGGCCTGACGGGCTGCGCGCCCGTCGCCGTGGCGAAGAAGCCGGCGGGTCCGGGCTTCGACATGGCGCGGGAAGCCGCGCCGACCCCGACGGCCTGTCCGTCGGGCGTCGGTGAGGGCGCGAACTGCCTGTCCGGCACGGACAGCGCCGGCGCGATCTACATGATCGTGATGCCCAGGCAATGGAACGGCGACCTGGTCGTGCACGCGCACGGCGGACCGTTCCTCGGCGCGCCCACGATGAAGCGGGTGACCGAGGACGTCGAGCGCTGGACCATCATGCCGCGCCTGGGCTACGCCTTCGCGTCGTCGAGCTACCGCCAGGGCGGGGTCGCGGTGAGCGCCGCGGCCGAGGACAACGAGCGCCTGCGGCGCCTGTTCATCGACAAGGTCGCCAAGCCCAGGCACGTCTACCTGCACGGCCAGTCCTGGGGCGCCAGCGTGGCCGCGAAGGGCGCGGAGCTGTTCGCCGACGGCAAGCCCTATGACGCGGTGCTGCTGACCTCGGGCGTGCTGGGCGGCGGGACGCGGAGCTACGACTTCCGGCTGGACCTGCGCGTCGTCTACCAGTACCTCTGCCACAACCATCCGCTGCCGAGCGAGCCGCAGTACCCGCTCAACATCGGGCTGCCGGCGGACTCGCCGCTGAAGCAGGCGGACCTCGCCAAGCGTGTCGACGACTGCCTGGGCCTGAACAAGCCGGCGGCGGAGCGTTCGGCGGCGCAGACGGCGAAGATCAAGACGATCGTCGACGTGATCCACATCCCGGAGCGCAGCATCCAGTCGCATCTGAACTGGGCGACGTGGCACTTCCAGGACATCGCGCAGAAGCGCACCGGCGGCGCCAGTCCCTTCGGCAACGTCGGCGCGGTGTATGCGGGTTCCAGCGACGACGCGGCGCTGAACGCCGGCGTGCTGCGCTACAAGGCCGACGCGAAGGCCGTGGCGACCTTGTCCGCCGACGCCGACCTGGGCGGCAGGATCCCGGTGCCGGTGCTGACGGTGCACGCGATCCACGACCCGACGGCGATGGTCGAGCTGCAGGAGAGCTTCGGTCGCACGATGGCCGCGGCCGGTCGCGGTGATGCGCTGGTGCAGACCTTCACCGGCGACAAGGACCACAGCTACCTCAGCGACCCGACCTACGCGGCGCTGATGGAGGCGCTGACGAGCTGGGCCACGCAAGGGAAGAAGCCGACGCCGGAGTCCGTCGCCGCCGGCTGCGAGAAGGCGAAAGAGACGCTGGGGCAGACCTGCCGCTTCGAGCCGAAGTACCAGGTGAAGGCGGTCGAGACCCGGGTGCCGAAGCGCGACCGGCCTTGAAGCGGCGTTGAAGCGCCCTTGAACCGTCGCTCACGCGGCGTCGAAGACACCGGCCTCGCGTCGGTGTCCCCATTTTGGGAGAAGCGAAGCGCCTCGATCAGGCGAAGAATCGGCCGGTTCGAATCGACAGGAGCCCGCCATGTTCACCGACCTGATCCGCACCGGACGCGAAGACGCGCCGCAGGGCAACCGCCGTGACTTCATGGAGGCGGCCGCCGCGCTCGGGATCAGCGTGATGGCGGGGCCGGTGCTCGCGCAGACGGGGCAGGGCGGCGCGCCCGATCTCATCCTGCGCAACGGGCGCATCACGACGATGGATCCCGCCCGGCCCGAGGCGACCGCGATCGCGCTGCGAGACGGCGTCGTGATGGCCGTCGGCACGGACGCGGAGATCGCGAAGCTCGCCGGCGCGAAGACCCGCGTCGTCGACCTCGAGAAGCGCCGCGTGATCCCGGGGCTGACCGACTCCCACATGCACATCATCCGCGGCGGGCTCAACTTCAACATGGAGCTGCGCTGGGACGGCGTGCGCTCGCTGGGCGCGGCGCTGCAGATGCTCAAGGACCAGGCCGCGCGCACACCCGCGCCGCAGTGGGTGCGGGTGGTCGGCGGCTGGAACGAATTCCAGTTCGACGAGAAGCGCATGCCGACGATCGCGGAGCTCAACGCCGCCGCGCCGGACACGCCGGTGTTCGTGCTCAACCTCTACAACCAGGCTTTCCTGAACCGTGCGGCGCTGCGCGCCGTCGGCTACACGAAGGACACGCCGCAGCCCGTCGGCGCCATCATCGAGCGCGACGCGCGCGGTGAACCCACCGGCCTGCTGCTGGCCGAGCCCAACGCCTTCATCCTCTACAACACGCTGAACCTCGGTCCCAAGCTCGATCCCGAGCAGCAACTCAACTCGACGCTGCACTTCATGCGCGAGGAGAACCGGCTCGGCGTGACCTCGGTCGGCGACGCGGGCGGCGGCTTCCAGAACTACCCCGACGACTACGCGATCATCGACAAGCTCGCCAAGGAGAACCGGCTCACGGTGCGCATCGCCTACAACCTGTTCCCGCAGAAGGCGAAGCAGGAGCTGGCGGACTTCCAGCGCTGGGCGAAGATGGGCCGGCCCGGCGACGGCAGCGACTTCTACAAGCTCAACGGCGCCGGCGAGATGCTGGCCTTCAGCGCGGCGGACTTCGAGGACTTCCTCCAGCCGCGCCCGGAGATGCCCGCGGCGATGGAGAACGACCTCGAAGGCGTGGTGCGTTTCCTCGCCGGCAACGGCTGGCCGTGGCGCATGCACGCGACCTACAACGAGACGGTCTCGCGCAGCTTGGACGTGTTCGAGAAGGTCCATCGCGACCACCCCATCGACAAGCTCGGCTGGTTCTTCGACCACTGCGAGACGGTGACCCCGCAGAACCTCGAGCGCATCAAGCGGCTGGGCGGCGGCATCGCGGTGCAGAACCGGATGTCGATGCAGGGCGAGTACTTCATCCGCCGCTACGGGCTGAAGGCGACGGCCGAGACGCCGCCGGTCAAGCGCATGCTGGAGATGGGCATCCCCGTCTCGCTGGGCACCGACGCGACGCGGGTGAACAGCTACAACCCGTGGCAGGCGCTGTATTGGCTGGTGTCGGGACGCACGATCGGCGGCACGCTGCTGTATCCGGAGGAGCGGCGGCTGGACCGCATCGCCGCGCTGCGGCTGATGACGGCCGACGGCGCCTGGTTCTCGCGCGAGACCGGGAAGAAGGGCGTGCTGAAGCCGGGCGCGTTCGGCGACCTGGCGGTGCTGGACCGCGATTTCCTGACCGTGCCGGAGGACCAGATCCAGGACATCACATCCGTGCTGACGGTGGTGGCGGGCAAGCCGGTGCACGGCAGCGGCGCGTATGCGTCGCTCGCGCCGGCGCTGCCGCCGGCGATGCCGGACTGGTCGCCGGTGAAGACCTACGGCGGCTACCAGGCGCGGAAGTCGTCGGTGGCCTCATCGCTGAGCGATGCCGAGCGCCGCTACCAGTACGCCGCGCAGTGCGCCTGCGCCAGCGGCTGCGGCGTGCACGGCCACGATCACACGGCGGTCGCGAGCGCGGCGCGCGATGCGACGTCGGCGCAGGCGTTCTGGGGCGCGATGGGGTGCAGCTGCTACGTGTGAACGCATCCCGCCGACGGGGCGGTCACTCGATCGACAGCAGCGTCACCGATCGCGCCGGCAGCGTCAGCGTCCTGCCCAGCGTCCTGCGCTCGCCGGTCAGGATGTCCACCGCCGTGTCGCCCTCGCGGACCATCTCGGGGAAGCGGGACAGGTCCAGCTCTCGCGGTGTCTTAAACTTGCTCATCACCAGCATCAGCCGCTTGCCGGCCAAGCCCTTCGCGGCGTCGTAGCGGAACAGCACGTAGCTCTCCTCGAGCGGCGCGTACTGCATCAGCGCGCCGTCGTGCACGAGCGTCTCCGCCTTGCGCCAGTTCAGCAGCCGTTTCAGCCAGGCCTGCGCGCCGGCCTGGCGCTCGCCCAGTCCGGCGCCGGTGAACGCGTTCACCGCGTCGCCGGCCCAGCCGCCGGGGAAGTCGGCCCGCACCGCGCCGTCGTCGCGATGGCGCGGGCTGGTCATCAGGATCTCCGAGCCGTAGAAGAACTGCGGGATCCGGCGCACGAAGGACAGGTAGGCCCAGGCCATCTTCGTCAGCTCGAGGTCGTCGTGCAGCACGCTGTAGACGCGCGGCGTGTCGTGGTTGCCCTCGAACAGCACCAGGTTGGCCGGGTCCGGATAGACGAAGTCGTGCGCCAGGGCCTCATAGAGCCTGGAGAAGCCGCCGTCGTGCGCGTCCTGCTGGTTCAGGCCGGCCAGCAGGGCCTCCTGCAGCGGGAAGTCCATCAGGCTCGGCAGCGACGACACGTAGCCGTCGTGGTTGTGCTTGCCCGCCTGCCAGTACGACACCACCGCCGGATGCGAGCTCCATTCCTCGCCGACGATGTTCAGCTGGGGGTACTCGTCCTTCAGGCGCCGGGACCACGCGGCCAGGAAGTCCTTGTCGGAATAGCTGTAGGTGTCGGTGCGCACGCCCGCCAGACCGGCGGTCTCGATCCACCACAGGCTCATCTGCGTCAGGTAGGTCGCCATCAGCGGCTGGCGCTGGTTGAGGTCGGGCATGCCCGGGCTGAACCAGCCGTCGCTGAAGCGCTTGCGGTCGCTGGGCGCGGCGTACGGATCCTGCAGCGACATGCGCGCGTGATGCGTCTCGGTGTACTGGGGCCAGGTGTTGACCCAGTCCGCCGTCGGCAGGTCGGCCATCCACCAGTGGTGCACGCCGATGTGGTTCAGCACGATGTCCTGGATCAGGCCGATGCCGTGGCGCCTGGCTTCTTCACCGAGCCGCACGTAGTCGGCGTTGCTGCCGAAGCGAGGATCGACCTGGTAGAAGTCCGTCGCGCCGTAGCCGTGGTAGCTCCACTTCGGGCTGTCGTTGACCGACAGCGGCGTCGGCCACAGCATCGTGAAGCCCATCGCGGCGATGTAGTCGAGGTGGGCGGTGAGTCCGGCGAGGTCGCCGCCGTGGCGGCCGCCCGGATCATCGCGGCGCAGGCCCTCGGCCAGGCCGGGCACCTCGTCGTTGCGCGGGTCGCCGTTGGCGAAGCGGTCCGGCACCACCAGGTAGATCGCGTCCTTCGGTCCGAAGCTCGCGCGCTGCGCCGAGCCCGCCGCGCGCTCGCGCAGGAGGTAGCGATGCTCGACGACGACCTGCCCGTCGCGCTTCAGGCGCAGCGTCAGGGGGCCGGGGCGGGCGGCGGCGTCGATGCGCAGATCGACGAACAGGTAGTTGGGGCTGTCGCCGCGGTGCGTGCCGACCAGTGTCACGCCCGGCGCCGGCACGAGTTCCGCCTGCAGCGCGCCGATGCCGGTGCCGTGCAGCATCACCTGCAGATCGGGCGACTTCATGCCGACCCACCAGTCCGGCGGCTCGACGTGGGCGAGCGTCACCGGGGCGGACGAGGAGACGGGCGTGGCCGTCGCGGCGGCGGGAGTTTGCGTCATGACGAGAAGACTCAGGGCGAGGGAGAGGGGGAGGCGAAGGAGCGTGTCAGAGCCGACATCCTGCCCGCCCTTCAGCGAACACGGAAGACCTGCACCGACCGCGGCGCGGCGGTCAGCGAGACCTGACCCCGGGCGTCGGTGGCGAGGGGCGCGTGGGCGGGGAGCGCGGCAAGAGCCGTGGACAGGTCGGGCGCGGTCTGGAGCAGCGGGCGTAGCCGTGCCTTCGGCGGCAGGCCGGGGAGCGTCACGTCGACGGTGTCCTGTCCGTAGTTGATGACGACCAGCACGCGCTGGCCCTGGTAGACGCGCTGGAAGCTGAGCAGTCGACCCTGTGCCAGCGGCGCCTCGTAGCTGCCGCGCGCGATCGCGGGCTGGCCGTTGCGCAGCGCCAGCATCCGCTTGTAGAAGTTCAGCAGCGACCCCGGATCCGCCGCCTGCGCCTGCGCGTTGTGCGTGGCGATGTTGGGCGAGGCCGGCCGGAACGGCGTGCCCGTCGAGAAGCCGCCGGACGCCGGCGTCCAGCTCATCGGCGCGCGCAGCGGCGCGTCGCCCGGCAGTCCGGCGACACCGGCCTGGCCGATCTCCTCGCCGTAGTAGATGAAGGGCGTGCCCGGCAGCAGCAGGTAGGTCGCGGCGGCGAGCTTGTAGCGCGCCTCGTCGCCGTCGAACTGGTCCCACGCCCGCTTGCCCGCGAAGATGTCGTGATTGCTCAGCATCGTGGCCATGGACAGCGGCGCTTCGGTGAAGAAGCGCGCGACCTTGGCGACCGCCTCGACGGAGCCGTCGCCGCCCTTGGCCGCATCGATCACCGCGCGTTCCAGTCCGAAGGCGAAGGCGCTGCCGCAGATGTCGTCGCGCGTGTAGACCTTGGGCTCGGCGGTCGCCTCGCAGACGACGAAGCGCCGCGGGTAGCGCTTGATCAGGCGCGTGAACTCACCCGTCAGCGCGCGGCTTTCCGGCTGGTCGTTCCACTCCTTCGCGCTGTTCTCGAACAGGTGGGGCACGGCGTCGAGCCGGTATCCGTCCAGGCCCCGGTCGAGCCAGAAGCGCAGGCTGTCCTCGTGGTACTTCACCACTGCGGGGTTGCGCATGTTGAAGTCAGGCATGTGCGGCCCGAACACGGCGAAGTAGCGCGGCGAGCCGGCGGGCGACTGGGGCGTCGATGCCGGCTTGGGCGGCGCGCTGGCGCCTTCCGGCACGTCGGGCACTTCCTCGCCGGGCAGGTACCACGGCGTCTTGCCCCAGATGTCCCAGTCCTTCAGCTCGCCCAGCGGCTGCGAGGTCCACACGAACCAGTCGCGCCACGGGCTCGCCGGATCCGCCGCCGCCGCGCTGAACAGCGGATGCTCGCGCGCGCTGTGGTTGATCACGTAGTCCATGACGACGCCGATGCCCCGCCGGTGGGCCTCGCGGATCAGCTCGTCGAAGTCGGCCAGCGTGCCGTACTGCGGCTCGATCGCGCGGTAGTCCGTCGTCGCGTAGCCGTGGTCGCGGTCGGCGCTCGCGGTGATCGGCATCAGCCAGATGCCCTTGACGCCGAGGTCCTTCAGGTAGTCCAGCCGCTGCGTCACGCCGCGCAGGTCGCCGATGCCGTCGCCGTCGCTGTCCTGGAAACCGCGCACGAAGATCTCGATGAACGCGCCGTGCTGCCAGCCCTCGGGCAGCGTGCTGCGCCCGCGGACCTCCTTCACGGGCGAGAGATCGACCGGCGCGGCGTCCGCCACCGGCGCAAGCCCGCCAGCGGCCATCGCGACGGCCAGCATCGTGGCGGCGGTGAGGGCGATGGGGCGACGGGTCATCTCGCGGTCTCCGGATCTTGTTGTTGTGCGTGTAGCAAAAGTACAAATTCTGGCGCGACCTGAAGTTTCATTCAAGGCGCCGTCGCGCCGCAGCATAGAAGGTATGGCCTATGAAGGGAAGTCCTGATCGTTCCTGTTTGTAGTTTTGCTACCATCAAATGCGAAGTCCGGTTTCACCCTCAGGCGGTGGGGGCCGGCGGCAGAACAACACCTCGATGGAGATCCGATGGGCGTCCGCTCGACCTTGTCCCGCGCCTGGCCGCGTCTGACGGCATTGATGCTGAGCGGCCTGGCCGGCATGCCGGTCGCCCTCGCGGCCGACGGTCCGGCCGCTCCCGCGGGGGCGCCGTCCCTGGCAGCCTGCGACGCCGGGGCGGCGACGGTGCTCGATCCGCAATCGCCCCTGCTGGCGGCGGCCACGCCGGCGGCGCCGCAGCCGGTGTGGCTCGACGCCCGCCGTCTGCGTTGGCCGGGTCTGGTCCTCGCGGCGGGCGAGGTGGTGCGCTGGCACCACTCGGCCGCCGGTGGACTGACCTTGAACGATGGACGGATCTCCGGGGCCGATCGCAGCGCCACGCTCCGGGTTGTCGACACGGCACGCGAGCCATTGAGTGCGGAGACCGCCGCGCAGGCCGCCTATCTGGGCGCCGGCGCGGAGTTCGCATTGGAGGAGGGGGCGATCCCGCAGCGTGGCAGCGCGGTCAGGCCTTGATCGCTGTCGAGGACGCGCAAGGGCGCGTGCGGCGTTGGAGTCCTGCACAGACGGCCCGCGCGCTCGACGCCCTCTTTGTCGCCGCCGAGAGCGAAGCCGCGCTCGGCGTGACGGTGGCGCCGAAGGGGGCTGCCTTCAAGCTGTGGGCGCCGACGGCCGACCGCGTCGAGCTCTGCGTCTACGACGGACCCGACAGCGCGGCGCGTGCGCGCCTTCCACTGGCCCGCGACGATCGTGCGGGGATCTGGGCCGTCGACACGGCGCGCCTGTCCGGCGCGTCTGGCGTGCGCAGCGGCGCCTACTACCGTTACCTGGTGGAGGTCTTCGTGCCCGGCGTCGGCCGCGTGCGCAACCTGGTGACCGATCCGTACTCGGTGAGCCTGTCGGCCGACTCGGCGCGCAGCTACGTCGCCGACCTGTCCGAGCCACGCCTGCAGCCGCGCGGCTGGTCGGCCAGCCGCATCCCCGATCGCGTGAAGACACCGACCGACATGGTCGTCTACGAACTCCACGTGCGTGATTTCTCGCGCGACGATCGCAGCGTGCCCGCCGCGATGCGCGGCAAGTACCTGGCGTTCACGCAAGCCGGATCGGCTGGCATGCGCCATCTGCGCGCGCTCTCCGCCGCCGGGTTGACCGACGTGCACCTGCTGCCGGTCTTCGACCTGGCCACCGTGCCGGAGCGCCACTGCGTGGTGCCTCGCGTGCCCGAGGCCGCGCCCGACAGCGACGCGCAGCGGGCGGCCGTGATGGCCGCCGCCGACCGTGACTGCTTCAACTGGGGCTACGACCCGTTCCACTACAGCGCGCCGGAAGGCAGCTTCGCCAGCGATGCCAACGACGGCGCGGTCCGCGTGCGCGAGCTGCGCGCGATGGTGATGGGCCTGCACGCGGCCGGGCTGCGGGTCGGCATGGACGTCGTCTACAACCACACGACCGCCTCGGGTCAGCATCCGCACTCGGTGCTGGACCGCATCGTGCCCGGCTACTACCAGCGCCTGGATGCGCTCGGCCGCGTCGAGCGCTCGACCTGCTGCGACAACACGGCCACCGAGCACCGGATGATGGGCAAGCTGCTCATCGACTCCATCGTGCTGTGGGCGCGCGAGTACAAGATCGCCTCCTTCCGATTCGACCTGATGGGCCACCAGCCGCGCGAGGTGATGGAGCGGCTGCAGGCGCGACTCCAGCGCGAGCTGGGCCGGGACGTGCCGCTGATCGGCGAGGGCTGGAACTTCGGCGAGGTCGCCCACGGCGCGCGCTTCGTGCAGGCCTCGCAGCTGTCGCTGAACGGCACCGGCATCGGCACCTTCAGCGATCGCGGCCGCGACGCGGTGCGCGGCGGCGCGGCGGGCGACGACGCCGCCACGTCGGCGCGCCGGCCCGGGTTCGTCGTGCCCGCGACCGCCGGCGATGCCGCCCGCCGCGAGGAGCTGCTGCACCAGGGTGATCTGCTCAAGCTGGCGATGGCCGGGACCTTGCGCAGCTTTGAGCTGGAGACCGCCGACGGCCGCCGCGTCGCCGGCGAATCGCTGCCCTACGGCGATCAGCCCGCCGGCTACGCATCGGTGCCGGCCGAGGTCGTCAACTACGTGGAGAACCACGACAACCAGACGCTCTTCGATGCGCTCGTGCTGAAGCTGCCGCGCGCGACCGGCGCCGACGACCGCGCCCGCACGCAGGCGGTGGCGCTCGGCATCAATGCGCTGAGCCAGGGTGTCGCCTACTTCCACGCCGGCGGCGAACTGCTGCGCTCCAAGTCGATGGATCGCAACAGCTACGACTCGGGCGACTGGTTCAACCGGCTGGACTGGCGCGGCCGGGACAACGGCTTCGGCGCCGGGCTTCCGCCGGGGCCAGCGGGCGGGCCGGACGACGCGGTGCTGCGGCCGCTGCTGGCCGATCCCGCGATCAAGCCCGGGCCGGCACAGATCGACTGGACGCGGCGCGTGTTTCTCGATCAGTTGCGGATCCGCGCGAGCACGCCGCTGTTCCGGCTCGCCGACCCGCAGGAAATCCGCCGCCGGCTTGCCTTCCACAACACCGGACCGGACCAGCAGGCCGGCGTGATCGTCGGTCGACTGGACGGGGCCGGACGCGCGGACGCCGTCTTCGAGCGCGTGTTGTTCGTCGTCAATGCCTCGGCCGAACCTGCCGCGCTGACCGTGCCGGCCGAAGCCGGTGTCGCCTGGCGCCTGCATCCGGTGCAGCGGGCGGCTGGTGCGGCGGATGCGCGTGTGCGGTCCGAGGCGCGGGCCGACGGCATTCACGGGCGCTTCCGCGTGCCGGCGCGCAGCGTCGCGGTGTTCGTCGTCGAACGACGCTGAGCGCCGCCGGTCCGGGCCCTCGCCGGGCCGCTTTCACGCCCGGGATTACCCCGTCCGTCGCACGGGCAACGCCCCCCGTGCGGCGGAGTAGCATGATTCGTCAGCGGCCCCGTCAGAGGCCGTATCGGAGACGGTCATGGGAACGATCCAGGTGACGCAGGCGACTCCTGCCCTCCATCCGGCCCGCAGGGCGCTGAGGCGCGGCGCGGCGCTGCTGTTCGTGCTGGCGATGACGGGATGCGCCACGGCGCCGGAAGCGCCGCCTGCGGTCGACACGCATGCCCTGATCCACGACGAGCTCTTCCCGCCGTCGCGCGACGTCATTGACCCCGCCCAGGTCATCGCGATGACGCCCAGGATGCGCGAGTTCCTGCACAGCCGGATTCCGAACGCGAACAATGGCGTCTCGTTGACGATGGATGCGCGCGACATGCGCCATCTGCTGCTGGACGCGCTCTACAACCGCAACGAGCTCCAGCTCGAATACGACGCCGAGAGCACGCGCACCGCCGCCGAGGCCTTCGATGCCAAGGCCGGCAACTGCCTGTCGCTGGCGATGATGACGGCGGCCTTCGCGCGCGAGATGGGCCTGCCGTTCGTCTTCCGGCAGATCTACGACGAGGAGCAGTGGAGCCGCGTCGGCGACCTGCAGGTCGTCTCCGGCCACGTCAACATCGCGCTGGGCCGGCGCAAGACCGACTTCCGGGTGCTCGGCAACGACGAGCCTTCGCTGGTGGTTGACTTCCTGCCCGGCGCGCAGATCTCGCGGCAGCGCGCGATGCCGGTGGACGAGCGCGCGATCGTCGCGATGTACATGAACAACCGCGCCGCGGAGCTGATGTCGCAGGCCCAGATCGACCGCGCCTACTGGTGGGCCCGGGCGGCCTGGTTGCACGACCCGCGGCTGCTGACGGCGCTCAACACCCTGGGCGTGATCTACCGCCGTCACGGCGACACCGCGCTGGCCGAGCGCGCCTTCCGCTACGTGCTGGCGCATGAACCGGCCAACGTGCAATCCATGTCCAACCTGGCCCAGGCGCTGCGCTTCCAGGGGCAGTTCGCCGAGGCGCAGCAGCTCGAGGCGCAGCTGGCGCTGCTCCAGCCGTATCCGCCGTTCAAGTTCTTCGACCTCGGCATCGCCGCGATGAAGGCGGGCGAGTACGCCAAGGCCAGGGACCTCTTCGCCAAGGAGATCGACCGCTCGGCCTACTACCACGAGTTCCACTTCTGGATGGCATTGGCCAACGTGGGTCTGGGCAAGTGGGACGTCGTGCGCACGGAGCTCGCCAAGGCGCAGGAGTTCAGCGTCACCGGGCCGCAGCGCCAGCTCTACGCGGCCAAGCTGGAGAGCCTGAAGGCCAGGATGCAGCCCGCGAAGGTCCTCCGCTAGGCCGCGGTGAGGGGCGGGAGGCCCTGGCGGGCGCGGGCACGCGCGCAGGCGTCGTCGCCGATGCCCAGCGGTGAGCGCAGACTGAACTCGCGGCAGGGCGAGGGGCGCCATTCATAGATGCCGCAGCCGGCGCGCTCGCCGACCTTCCCCTGCAAGGCGGCGCAACGCGGCCGCGCGTGGTCGGTGCCGCGCATCCGGCAGGTCGAGTCCGTGACCTCCACCGTCAACCCGTCCGGCACCGTGCCGCCTTCGCTCAGCAGTTCCTGGCGCGAGAAGTCGACGCGGAAACTCGCGCAGCAGGCGCCGCAACGGGTGCAGGGGTTGTCGGCGAAGGCGGACATGGCGTTCAGTTCGACGCCGACGGGCTGATCAGCGTGCTGTCAGGCGGCGGCGGGTCGTCGGGCAGCACGGGTTCGCGCACGACGGTGACGGTGCAGGCGCACTGCGACACGACCTGCGCCGACACGCTGCCCAGGTAGCGCCGCATCATCGAACTGGCGCGCGCGCCCATCACGACGTGGTCGACGCCGGTCTTGGCCGCGAACTCGATCAGCGCATCGGCGGCGTCCGGCGCCTCGAGCACGTGGAAGGTCAGCCGACCGTCTTCGAGCGCCAGTTCCCGTGTCATCGGATGCGCCCAGTTCTTCAGCGCGATCAGCTGCTGCACGTGATGGCTGCGGCCGTGCGCGTCGGTGAGCTCGTCCATGCCGATGCGGTTGGTCTTCATCACGCAGACGCAGGCCAGTCGAGCGCCGGGTTCGGTCTGCATCAGGCGGCGGACGATCTCGCGCAGTTCCTCGAGCAGTGTCGGCGTGGCGCCGAGCACGTCGACGGCGGCCATGATCACGGGGCTGCGGGCCACTTGCGCGCCGACCGAGGCCGGGGCGTGCGGCTCCTCGCCCATCGCCAGGAACCAGCGCTTGAAGCGGCGCACCATGCCGCTGCGCTGCAGCTTGTGCGCGCGCGCCGTCAACGGCACCGCGTCGGGACGCTGCAGGTCCAGCGCGAGCTGCGCGGCGCTCTGGTAGCGGCGCTCCGCGCGCACCTCCAGGCAGTGCAGCACGATCTCCTGGAACCACGGCGGCAGCTCGGGCCGGATCGCGCGCGGCGGGATCGGATCGACGTAGAGCCGGCGCCGCAGCTGCCGCACCGAGGTCGGCTGGCCGAAAGGGCGCTCGCCGGTGGACAGGTGGTAGAGCATGACGCCCAGCGCGAAGAGGTCGCTGCGCGGATCGTTGCGGACGAACTGGACCTGCTCCGGCGACATGTACGGGCCGGTGCCCATGGGCAGCGAGAACTCCTCTTCCAGCAGGTCGGGCAGGAAGTCGTGCCGCGACAGGCCGAAGTCGACCAGCACCACGGTGCCGTCCGGGCGCAGGAGGATGTTGCTGGGCTTGATGTCGAGGTGGACCAGGTGCTGGCGGTGCAGGTCGGTCAGCGCGTGCGCGACCTGGATGCCGATCTCGACAACCTCCACCAGCGGCAGCGGCGCCTGGTCCAGGCGCGGGCGCAGGCTCTCGGCCTCGATGCGTTCCATGACGATGTAGGCCTGGCGGCGCCAGTCGCCGCGCGCGACGAAACGCGGCACGTGCGGCCCCTTGAGCGCCGGCATGATCATCTGCTCGACCTCGAAGCCGACGATGCTGGCCGGGTCCTCGCCGCCCTTGATGCGGGGGACCTTCATGATCAGGGGGAAGTCTTCGGCCGGGTGCGCGGGGTCCGTCGGATCCTGCCGTCGCACCTGCCAGAGGTTGGCCATGCCGCCCTGGTGCAGGCGGGCCTCGAGCACGAAACCGTCCAGCACCTGGCCCGGCTGCAGCGGCGAGGTGATCGGGACCGGGATTGAAGTTGAAGCGTGCGTCGAGTGGGCGTCGTTCATCGATTCCTTGGCACTTCTACCGCCGCTGGCCCTCACCTCCGCCCTCTCCCGCAAGCGGGAGAGGGAGTAAGAGGGTGGCCGTCGACGACCATCAGTGGCACTCAGCGGCCGGCGACCAGGCGTTGCGCGAGGCGGTCCGCCAGGCCCGCGGGCAGGCCGGGCGCGGCGCGCAGCGCGGCGGCGGCGGCGTCGACATCGTAGGGCACCCGCTGGAAGCTGAGTTCCTCGCTGTCGTGATCGAACAGCGCGTAGGCGGCGGCCGGGTTGCCGTCGCGCGGCTGGCCGCAGGCGCCCGGGATGACGAGCCACTGGCGGTTGGGCAGCAGCGGGATCGGCACGCCGGGCTGCGGCTTGAAGTCGCCCGCCTTGCCGGTGCCGGAGAGGTGGTACAGCATCGGCTCGTGCATGTGTCCGCAGAAGGTGTAGCGGCACTCGGTCGCATGCAGGCTCCGCATCGCCTCCAGCCGGCCCTGCACGTAGGCGAAGCCGGTCGGGTCGAAGGCGTTGGCGTGAACGTAGAGGCAGTCGTCCTCTTCCTCGGACATCGGCAGCCCGGCCAGGAAGGCGATCTGATCGTCGGTGAGCCGCGCGCGCGTCCAGGCGATGGCGGCGCGCGCGTCCTCGTTCATCGTGGGGCGGGGGCCTTGCGTCACGCCCAGGTCGTGGTTGCCGGCGACGACGATGGCGCCCTCCGCGCGCAGGGCCCGCACCTGGTCGACCACCCAGCCCGGATCGCTGCCGTAGCCGACATAGTCGCCCAGGAGGGCGAAATGCTGGGCGCCCTCCCGCCGGGCATGGTCGATCACGGCTTCGAAGGCTTGCCGGTTGGCGTGCAGGTCGGAAATCAGGGCAGTCTTCATGGCAACGGCAGGGTGCGGACAGCAAGGATGCCACGGGTGGCTGACGTCAACCTTCGCAAGATGGCGAGTGGCGAACGGCGATCCCCCCGAAGGGAGGGGCTCGCCCCCTCTGGATGGGTGAAACGCTGGCGAACTCGCGGGTTTGACGCGTTGTGATCGTCCGGCGCTTTGCTACTCTGGCCGGCGACATGGAACGCCAGGAGGACGACGTGACGAGCGCGCAGAGTCACCGGCAGTTCCGGCACGGGAGAGAAAAAGATGAGCACGTATTTCGGGTGGCCGGCCGCGCGCGTCGCGGCCGGCTGGGTCCTGGGGCTGATGCTGGCGTCGGCGACGCAGTCCGCGGCGGCGGACTGCTCGCGGCCGATCCGCGTGCCGGTGGCGCCCATCGGCATGAGCGTGGTGACCTCGGGCGGCGAGGTCGGGGGGTCTATCCGGACCTGCTGCGCAAGGTCTCGGCGGAAACCGGCTGCCAGTTCGAGTTCGTCGTCGTGCCCCGGGCGCGGGTCGAGGCGATGTTCGCCGCCAGCGGGGCCGATGTGCTGGTGCCGGCGACGCGGACCTCGCAGCGGGACCTGCATGGCGATTTCATCCCGATGATGAAGGCGCGGCCGATGCTGATCTCGCTCTCGTCGGACCGCGCGCCGGTCGAGAGTCTGGCCGAGCTCGGCGAGCGGCGCGAGTTGCGCGTGGCGGTGGTGCGCGGCTTCGACTACGGCGAGCCGTATCAGGACCTGCTGAGGACGCTGAAGGCGCAGCGCCGGCTGGTCGTCGAAGCGGACGTGGCGGCGGTGGTGCGCGCGCTGGAGCGCAACCTGGCCGACGTGACGGTGATGGCGCCGTCGATCCTGGCGGGCACGCTGTTGCAGGACTCGAAGACGCGGCCGCTGCTGGACCGGCTGCGGCTGGAGGCGATGGCGGAACTCACCTGGACCGACAGCGGGATCTACCTGTCGCGGCACCTGCCGGCCAAGGACCGCGAGGTGCTGGGCGACGCGCTGGAGCGGAACTCGCGCTCCGGCACCGTCTGGAAGACGCTGCAGAAGCATTACCCGGCGGGATCGTACGAAGAGGGCCTGAAGGCGCTGGGGGCGCCGAAGTAGCGGCCGCGACGGCGCCCGGACGGAACAAGGCCCGCGCGTGGCGGGCCTCGAGGTCTTGGCGGGGCAGTGCGCTCAGCCGATGCGTCCGAGCAGCAGGTACTCCATCAGCGCCTTCTGGACGTGCATGCGGTTCTCGGCCTCGTCCCAGACGACCGACTGCGGACCGTCGATGACGTCGGCCGCGACCTCCTCGCCACGGTGCGCCGGCAGGCAGTGCATGAAGAGCGCATCCGGCTTGGCCTGCGCCATCATGTCCTTGTCCACGCACCAGTCCGCGAACGCCGTGCGGCGCGCCTCGTTCTCGGCCTCGTAGCCCATGCTGGTCCAGACGTCCGTCGTCACCAGGTCCGCGTCGCGGCAGGCTTCCTTGGGGTCCTTGAAGACCTTGTAGCAGCGCGTGTCCTTGATGCCCGCGACGGCCGGGTCGATCTCGTAGCCGCTGGGCGTGCTGACGTGCACGGTGAACCCGAGGATCTCCGCCGCCTGCAACCACGTGTTGGCCATGTTGTTGCCGTCGCCGACCCAGGCCACCACGCGTCCCTTCAGGCAGTCCATGTCGATCGCGCCGCGTCGGTCCATCCCGCGCTGCTCGATGAAGGTGAACAGGTCCGCCAGGATCTGGCACGGGTGGTACTCGTTGGTCAGCCCGTTGATCACCGGCACCCGCGAGTGCGCCGCGAAGCGCTCCAGCTTGGTCTGCTCGTAGGTCCGGATCATCACGATGTCGACCATGCGGCTGATCACGCGCGCGCTGTCCTCGATCGGCTCCGCACGGCCGAGCTGGCTGTCGCCGGTGGTCAGGTGCACCACCGAGCCGCCCATCTGGTACATGCCCGCCTCGAAGCTCACGCGGGTCCGCGTGGAGGCCTTCTCGAAGATCATCGCCAGGGTGCGGTCCTGCAGCGGCTGGTACTTCTCGTAGTTCTTGAAGCGGCGCTTGATCGTCGCCGCCCGTTCGAACAGGTGGGTGTACTCCTCCGTGCGCAGGTCCTTGAACTGCAGGTAGTGACGCATGAGCGTGTTCCCCGGTTTCATGGCGCGGACGCAGGTGCGGCCAGGAAGGCCTTCACCAGCGGCACCAGACGCGCGGCGATCTCGGCGGCTTCCTCGCTCGTGAGGATCAGCGGCGGCACCAGGCGGACGACCTTGTCGGCCGTCACGCTCAGCAGCAGACCGGCTTCCATCGCCTGCGTCAGCAGCACGCCGCAGGGGCGGTCCAGCTCGATGCCGATCATCAGGCCGTGGCCGCGCACCTCGACGAGGCCCGATTCGCCTGCCAGGCCGTGCTCGATCGCGGCCTTCAGCTCGGCGCCGACGGTGGCGGCGTTGGCCAGCAGGCCGTCCTCCTCCATCACCGTCAGCGTCTCGACGCCGGCGCGCATCGCCAGCGGATTGCCGCCGAAGGTCGTGCCATGGTTGCCCGGTCCGAAGACCTTGGCGGCCTTCTCGCCGCACACGACCGCGCCGATCGGCACGCCCGAACCCAGGCCCTTGGCCAGCGGCATCACGTCCGGCACGATGCCGGCCCACTGGTGCGCGAACCACTTGCCGGTGCGGCCGATGCCGCATTGCACCTCGTCCAGCATCAGCAGCAGGTCGTGCTCGTCGCACAGCTTGCGCAGCGCCTTCAGGAAATCGATGTGCGCCGGGTTGATGCCGCCTTCGCCCTGGATGGTTTCCAGGAAGATCGCGGTCACGTTCGGGTGCTCGGCGATGGCCTTGCGGATCGCCTCGATGTCGTTCAGCGGCACGCGGACGAAGCCCGGCACCAGCGGACCGAAACCGGCCTGCACCTTCGGGTTGCCGGTCGCCGACAGCGTCGCGATCGAGCGGCCGTGGAAGGCCTTCTCGAACACGATGACTTCGGGGTTGTCGTTGCCGCGGTCATGGCCGTACTTGCGCGCGATCTTGAGCGCGGCCTCGTTGGCCTCCAGGCCGGAATTGCAGAAGAAGGCGTTCGTCAGCCCCGACAGCGCGCAGAGCTTGGCCGCGAGCTGCTCCTGCAGCGGGACGTGGTAGTAGTTGCTCGTGTGGATGAGCTTGCCCACCTGGTCCCGCAGTGCCGCCACCAGCTTCGGATGGTTGTGTCCGAGCGTGTTGACGGCGATCCCGCCGAGGCCGTCCAGGTATCGTCGGCCGGCCGTATCCCAGACCCAGGCGCCTTCGCCGTGCGACAGGGCGATCGGCAGGCGGCCGTAGGTGTGCATCACGTGGGGTTCGGTCGGGGCGGCGAACGAGGAGTCCGGGGCGTTCATCAAGTCTCCAAAGCGTGGGAGGGGTGGGGGAAGAATCTCCAGAGGCTCCCGGCAATCCCCGGTCCGGGACCGGGGTGGGGGAGCCGGACGATTCTACGGGTCGACCCTGGGGTGCGAGGAGATTCCTCCTGCACAGCCATGGCAGTCCCGCTGACCAGCGGGAGCCCTGCGGACCCGGTGAGCGACGGGGCGAGCAGAAGCCCACGTGTGCTGCGCCGCAACACATCCAAGGCACAATAGCGGTTTTGCCGGGACGCGTGAGACCGTAGCCAATGACTGAGCAGCCCAAGCCGCGAGAAGTGTTCATCCAGGGGATCACCACGGATGGCCGCACCTTCCGCCCGAGCGACTGGGCCGAACGTCTGGCTGGCGCGATGTCCTGCTTCCGGCCCGGCGGCACCCGCAGCGGCCGCGACGCCTACCTCGGCTACTCCCCTACTGCGTGCCGCGTGTCATCGACGGCATCAAGTGCGTCATCGTCAACGAGGCGCTGAAGTCCGTCGAGCCGATGGCCTGGGAGTTCGTCATGAACTTCGCCCGCGACAACAAGCTGCAGGTCGTCGACGCCTGCCTGCTGCCCGACGGCCGCGAGGCCGGCAAGGCCTGACACCCCACCTTCTTCCCGGGGCTCCCCTGAACGGATGACCGCGCTGGCCCGATCGGGCCATCGCCAGCCGGCGCCCTTGCGTCTACGCTGACCGGTTCGCCGCGACCTCCCCACCGGGTTCCCTGGACATGGCCGTCTTCACCGCCGACGCGGGCTCCCGGGCCGCGGCCGTCCTGCCGGAAATGCAGCAGCTGCTGCGCCTGATCGACCAGGGCGGGTCGCTGCTGCAGGCGCGCGAACTCGCGACGGTGGACAGCGTCGGCGGCCCGCTGCCGGTGATCGGCCTGACGCTGGGCAATCCGGATCCCGCCGTGCCCGCGCTCGGTTTCATCGGCGGCGTGCACGGGCTGGAGCGCATCGGGGCGCAGGTGGTGCTGGCCTACCTCGGCAGCCTGGTGCGCCGGCTGCGCTGGGACCTCAGCCTGCACCAGCAGCTCGAGTCGCTGCGGCTCGTGTTCCTGCCGGTCGTCAATCCGGGAGGCGTGCTGGCGGGCTCGCGCGCGAATCCGCGCGGCGTCGACCTGATGCGCAATGCGCCGCAGGACGCGGACCGGGGCGTGCCTTTCCTCGTCGGCGGCCATCGGCTGACGCGGCATCTGCCGTACTACCGGGGGCGGGCCGGCGCGCCGCTCGAAGCCGAGAGCGAGGCGCTGTGCCGCTTCGTCCGCGAGGAACTGCTCGGACGCCCGGTCTCCATGGCCATCGACTTCCACAGCGGCTTCGGCCTGCGCGACCGGATCTGGTTCCCGTATGCGCGGACCCGCCATCCGATGCATCACCTCGCCGAGATCCACGCGCTGTGCGAGGTGCTCGATCAATGCCTCTCGCCGCATCCCTACGTGATGGAGCCGCAGAGCCGGCATTACCTGACCCACGGCGACCTGTGGGACCACCTGTACGACGAGTCCCTCTCCCTTGATCGAGGGATCTTCCTGCCGATGACGCTCGAAATGGGGTCATGGCTGTGGGTGAAGAAAAACCCGCGCCAGCTACTCTCCCGGCACGGCATGTTCAACCCGCTGATCGCCCACCGGCAGCAGCGCGTGTTGCGACGGCACATGGCCTGGATGGACTTCATGACCCGTGCGACGCAGAGCGCGTCGCGGTGGTTGCCAGGGCCGGACACAAGAATCGATCACGGGGAGCAGGCGTTGATTCGCTGGTATCGGAGGACGGCTGGATGAGCGTCCACACGTGGGTGCTGTTGCGCGGGCTGACCCGCGAAAGCGGCCATTGGGGCGACTTCCCCTCACGCCTGTTGCGTGCCCTCCGGGTGCAGCAGCCGGAGGCCCGGCTGGAACTGCTCGACCTGCCCGGCAACGGCGACAAGCACCGTCAGAGCAGCCCGACCCATGTCGACGCGATGATGGAGTCGTGCCGCGCGGAGCTGCGCCGTCGCGGCGTTCCGCCGCCGTACCAGGTGCTGGCGATGTCGCTGGGGGCGATGGTGGCCAGCGAATGGGCGGCGCGCCACCCGGGCGAACTCGACGGCGTCGTGCTGATCAACACCAGCCTGCGGCCCTTCAGTGCCTTCTTCCGGCGGCTGCGGCCGTCGAACTACTGGTCCCTGCTGCTGCTGAGCCTGACGCGGCTGAGCCTGCGCCGGCGCGAGGCCAAGGTGCTGCAGATGACGACGCGGATGCAGCGTCAGCCGGACCAGGTGATCGACGACTGGGTCTCGATCCAGCGTGAGCATCCGGTGCGGCGCCGCAATGCGCTGCGGCAGCTGCTGGCGGCGGCGCGCTATCGCGCCAGCCTCGCCAAGCCGCAGCCGCCGATGCTGCTGCTGTGCAGCCAGGGGGATTCGCTCGTGGACTGGCGCTGCTCGCAGGCCATCAGCCGGGCATGGGGTGCGCCGCTGCGGCTGCACCGGCATGCGGGGCACGACCTGCCACTCGATGATGGGGACTGGGTGGCGCGCAACGTCGCGGATTGGCTCCACGTGCGCGAGGTCGTCGGACAGATCACGACGCCGATGCCTCTATAGAGTCCGCTCCAGCCGACGCGGCCATGAGGTGTCGATTTGGGATGCCCCGCTAGGCGCGAACCGTAGCCATGGTCCGGCCATGGCGAGGATTCGCAACGACGCGGAGCGCCCAAAGCGGCACCTCAGGGCCGTGGCGGGAATGAAAAGCCCGCCTTTCGGCGGGCTTTTTCTGCACCAGAGCTGGATCTGTCTATCAGGCGGCCAGCGCCTTGATCTTCGAAGACAGGCGGCTCTTGTGGCGAGCAGCCTTGTTCTTGTGGAAGATGCCCTTGTCGGCGACCGAGTCGATGACGGGCTGGGCGGTCTTGAACAGGTCAGCGGCCTTGGCCTTGTCACCCGTGACGATCGCCTTTTGCACGTTCTTGATGACCGTGCGGAACTTCGAACGCAGCGCCGAGTTGGCGGCGTTCAGCTTGACGTCTTGACGTGCGCGCTTGCGGCCCGAGGCCAGACGCACGGTTTTCTTCTTGGCTTTGGAAGAGCTTGCCATTGTGTTATTTGTCCAGTTGGTGCAAAGACGGCGAGTATAGCAGCCAGGATTTGAAAAACCAAATCCGCAGTATTGCGGCCGCACCGGGACACCCATAATGCGCGGTCTCCCGCCGGGGCGTCCGTCCTGGCTGCATTGTCCCCGCATCGCCTCCGCGCCGCCTGAATGAACCTGCTCCGCACCGCCTCCGTCGTTTCGGTCTTCACGCTGCTGTCGCGCATCACGGGGCTGGTCCGCGAACAGATGGTGGCGGGCCTGTTCGGCGCCAATGCGATGACCGACGCCTACAACGTGGCGTTCCGCATCCCCAACATGCTGCGCCGGCTGTTCGCCGAGGGTGCGTTCTCGCAGGCCTTCGTGCCCTCGCTGGCCGCCGCCCGTGCCAAGGACGGCGACGAGGCCACCCGCCACCTGATCGACGCCGTCGCGACCGTGCTGCTGTGGGCGCTGCTGGCGACCTGCGTGATCGGCGTGATCGGCGCGCCGGTGCTGGTCTGGGCGCTCGGGGCGGGCCTGTCCCGGGACGCCCACGAGGCGGCCGTCGTGATGACGCGCTGGATGTTCCCGTACATCGGCTTCATGTCGCTGGTGGCGCTGTCGGCCGGCATCCTGAACACCTGGAAGCGCTTCATCGTGCCGGCGGTGACGCCGGTGCTGCTGAACCTCGCCTCCCTGGCCTGCGGCTACGGGCTCACGCCGGTCCTGGCGCACTACGGTTACGAACCGATCTATTCGCTGGCGCTGGGCGTCATGATCGGCGGGATCCTCCAGCTGGCGGTCCAGGTGCCGGCGCTGCGGCGCGTCGGGTTGATGCCGCGGTTCGCGCTGGACTTCGCCGGCCTGCGCCGCGCCGCCGGCGACGAGGGCGTCCGCCAGGTCCTGCGCAAGATGGGCCCGGCGCTGCTGGGCGTCGGCGTGGCGCAGCTCTCGCTGCTGGTCAACACGCAGATCGCGATCGCGGTGGGCGAGGGCGCCGCTTCCTGGCTGACCTACGCGGACCGGCTGATGGAGTTCCCGATCGCGCTGCTCGGCGTCGCGCTGGGCGTCGTGCTGACGCCGCAGCTGGCGGCCAGCACGGCCAAGGGCGAGACGCAGAAGTACTCGGGCCTGCTCGACTGGGGCCTGCGCCTGACCTTCCTGCTGGCGCTGCCCTGCGCGGTGGCGCTGCTGGTCTTCGCCGAGCCGCTGGTGGCCGTGCTCTACCAGCGCGGCGCGTTCCACGCCCGCGACGTCGCCAGCACGGCGCACGCGGTGATGGGGTACGGGCTCGGCCTGATGGGCCTGGTGTCGATCAAGGTGCTGGCGCCCGGCTTCTATGCGCGCCAGGACATGCGCACGCCGGTGCGCATCGCCGTCGGCGTGCTGGTGCTGACGCAGGTGTTCAACCTGATCTTCGTGTTCGGACTGAAGGTCGGCGTCGCCGGGCTGTCGCTGTCGATCGGCCTCGGGGCCGTCGTCAACGCGCTGCTGTTGCTGCGCGGGCTGCGCAAGCTCGGCAGCTACACGCCGGAGGCCGGCTGGCCGCTGTTCCTGCTGCGCGTGTCCCTCGCCAGCGCCGCGATGGGGGCGCTGCAATGGTGGCTGGCCGGGCACTTCGCCTGGGTGGGCGGCAAGGGCTTCCATTTCGAGCTGGTGCGTGCCGGCTGGATGGCGCTGAGCCTGGGGGCGTCGGCGCTGCTGTATTTCGGCGTGCTGCTGCTGCTGGGGGTGAAGCTGCGCCAGTTCGCGCGCCGGGCGTAGACTCGGACGCATGAGTTCGCCCTTGCAGTGGACGGTGCCGTCGGCGCTGGAGTATTTCTCGACGCTGGTTGCCGACGACGACACGCTGAACCTGGCCGAGGCCGCCATCGCGATCGCGCTGGACGAAGTGCCCCGGCTGGACGTCCAGCAGGTGATGGCCGAGCTGGACCGCCTGGGCGAGCGGCTGCGCCACCGCCTGCCGGCCGACGCGCCGCCCAGCCACCGGCTGCGGATGCTCAACCAGTACTTCCATGGCGAGCTCGGCTTCGCGGGCAACGTCAACGACTACTACGCCGTCGGCAATAGCTACCTGCACCAGGTGCTGGCGACGCGTCGCGGCATTCCGATCTCGCTGGCGATCATCTACATGGAACTCGCATCGCACGTCGGCTTGCAGGTGAAGGGCGTGAGCTTTCCCGGCCACTTCCTGATGAAGCTGCGACTGCCGCAGGGCGAGGTCGTGCTGGACCCGTTCAGCGGACGTTCCCTGGGGCGCGGCGAGCTCGACGAGTTCCTCAGCCCCTGGCGCGAGCGCGCCGGCCTGATGCCTCAGGAGCCGATGTCGCTGGATGCCTTCCTCGGGACCGCGCCGCCGCGGCAGATCCTGGCCCGAATGCTGCGCAACCTGAAGCAGATCCACATGGACCAGCAGGACCTGCCCCGGCTGCTGGCCGTCCAGCGCAAGCTGGTCGCGCTGCTGCCCGACGACCGCGTGGAGCGCGCCGAACTCGAACAGTGCCTGCAGCAGCTGCGCGATGCGGGTGGCGGACCGGCCACCCTCCATTGAGGGTGCGGAATGGGGAGGAGCGTCGGACGACGCTTAGAATCTCCCTCTTCCCGAGGGTGCGACCTCCGCGTCGCCGACGTCGCCCCGCCATCCAACGCTGAAGTGGTTTGAAGCAGATCCCGCTGTCGCTCGGTCCCGAGCCCGACTACACCTTTGACACGCTCCTCACCGGTGCCAACACCGCCGCCCTCACGCATGTGCTGGCGCTCGGGACGGGCTCGCCGCCGGTGTTCCTGTGGGGGCCGCCCGGCAGCGGCAAGACGCACCTGCTGCGCGCGCTCGCGCGCCACTGGCAGCAGGCCGGCGCGCAGGTCGGCTGGTACGACGCCGACACGCCGCTGCCCTGGGAACTGCCCACCCACCCGAGCCTGCTGCTGCTCGACGACGCCCAGCGCTTCGACCCGGGCCAGCAGCATGCGGCCTTCGCGCTGTTCGTCGAGGCGGCGACGCTGGGCCTGGCGGTCGTCTCGACCGGCACCGCGCCGCCGGTGGACCTGGACCTGCGCGAGGACCTCCGCACCCGGCTCGGCTGGGGACCGACCTTCGCGCTGCAGCCGCTGTCCGAGGCCGAGGTCCGCGCCGTGCTCCGCCGCGAGGCCGACCGCCGCGGCATCGCCTTGAGCGACGAGGTCATCGACTACCTGCTGACCCGCTACGCCCGCGACCTCAAGCACCTGATGACGCTGCTGGACGGGCTGGACGAATTCGCCCTGGCCAGCAAGCGGGCGGTCACCGTGCCGCTGCTGCGCCAGATGCTCGCCGACCAGGGGGCGCTCGCCTGAGGGCGTGATGCCGCCGGTTGCTTCGCTTTCAAGATCTTTCAAGGATTTCGACGTGGACCTGACCCTGTTCGACCTCGACGGCACGCTGATCCCGCAGGACTCGGACCACGCCTTCGGCGGTTACATGGTGGAGATCGGCTGGGCCGACGGCGCCGCCTGGGCTGCCCGCAACGACGAGTTCTACGCCGACTACCAGCGTGGCGACCTCGACCTGGACAAGTACGTCGAGTTCGCGACCTCGGTGTGGCGCGCCCGGCCGCTGGCCGAGGCCGAGGCGGCACGCACCGATTTCATGGCCCGGATCGTCGCGCCGATGTTGCGCGACAATGCGCGCGCACTCGTGCAGCGCCACCTGGACGCCGGGGATCTGGTGGTCGTGGTGACGGCGACCAACGAATTCGTGACCGCGCCGATCGCCAAGGCCTTCGGCATCGATCACCTGATCGCCGTGCAGCTGGAGCGCGACGCGACCGGGTCGTTCACCGGGCGCGTGCACGGCACGCCGTCGTTCCAGGCGGGCAAGATCGTGCGCGTGAACGAATGGCTGGCGGCGCAGGGGCGCCGCTGGGAGGATTTCGAGCGCGTGCATTTCTACAGCGACTCGATGAATGACCTGCCGCTGCTGGAGCGGGTCAGTCATCCGGTGGCGACCAACCCCACCTCGGCCCTCGAGGCGCTGGCGCGCGAGCGCGGCTGGCCGATACTGAAGCTGTTCGAATGATCAAGAAATTCATCAACAAGTTGTTGGGCAAGCCCGAAAGCACCGCCACGCCGCTGGGCAAGCGCGTGGAAGTCACCGCGGAGGAACACCGCATCGACCCGGCCCTGCTCGACGAGCGCGGCGTCAAGGTCGTCAAGGGGCTGACCGACGCGGGCTACGAGGCCTTCATCGTCGGCGGCGCCGTGCGCGACCTGCTGCTGGGTCGCCGGCCCAAGGACTTCGACGTCGCCACCGACGCTACGCCGGAACAGGTCAAGAACCAGTTCCGCCGTGCCTTCATCATCGGCCGGCGCTTCCGCATCGTCCACGTGGTCTACGGCCGCGGCCGCGAGCACGAGGTGATCGAGGTCTCGACCTTCCGCGCGCTGCTCAAGGAAGACGACGCCGAACAGGTGCAGGGCAACGAGAAGACGTCCAAGGGCGCGCTGGAGGGCAAGTCGCACGTCGTCGACGCGTCCGGCCGCGTGCTGCGCGACAACGTCTGGGGCCCGCAGATCGAGGACGCCGCGCGACGCGACTTCACCGTCAACGCGATGTACTACAACCCGGAACGCGAGCTGGTGGTCGACTACCACGGCGGTCTGGCCGACGCGCGCAAGAAGGTGCTGCGGATGATCGGCGACCCGGAGAGCCGCTACCGCGAAGACCCGGTCCGCATCCTGCGCGCCGTGCGCTTCGCCGCGAAGCTGGGTTTCACGATCGAGCCCAAGACGCGCGCGCCCATCGCCGCGATGGCGCCGCTGCTGGCGAACGTGCCGCTGTCGCGCATGTTCGACGAGATGATCAAGCTGCTGCAGACCGGCCACGCGCTGGCCAGCATCGAGGAACTGCGCAAGCAGGGCCTGGCGCGCGGCGTGTTCCCGATCCTGGACGCGGTGCTCGACAAGGACGGCGCGCTGCCGGACAACGTGCACGGCAAGTTCGTCCGGCTGGCGCTGGAAGACACCGACAAGCGGGTCGAAGAGGGGCGCTCGGTCGCGCCGAGCTTCATGCTCGCCTGCATGCTGTGGGGCGAGGTCCAGCAGCGCTGGACGCGCCTGATCGACGGCGGCGAGGGCGCGGTGGCGGCTTTGCAGCAGGCGATCGACCTGGTCTTCGACGCGCGCGTCGGCGACATCTCCGGCCGCGGCAAGCTCGCGGCGGACATGCGCGAGATCTGGATGATGCAGCCGCGCTTCGAGCGCCGCACCGGCAGCGGTCCGCACCGACTGATCGAGCAGCCGCGCTACCGCGCCGGCTTCGATTTCCTGGCGCTGCGCGCCGAGGCGGGCGAGATCGATCCGGCCCTGGCCGACTGGTGGGAAGACTTCGCGCTGGGCACCGAGGACGAGCGCCGCGCGCTGCTGGACCTGGCGCGCGAGACGCAACGCCAGGGCGGCCCGCGCAGCAAGCCCAAGGCAGGCGGCGGACGCGTGCACTCGGTGCCGCGCGGCGCCGTCAGCACGTCCTCGACGATGCCGGTCAGCGGTGAATCGGCGGCCGCGCTGCCGATCGATGCCGAAGCGGTGGAGGTCGCGGAAGGCGAGGGCGGCGTCGGCCATCCCGCCAAGAAGCGCCGTCGTCGTCGCAAGCCGAAGGCGGCGGGTGGCGCCGGCGGTGCGGGGGCGTCGACGGAAGCCGGCCCGTCCGGCGACGAGTAACGCCGTCGCAGCATCCTCGGCGAATGATCACGGCCTACGTCGGCCTGGGCGCCAACCTCGGCGACCTGCGGCGCACGCTGGAGGCGGCGTTGGCCGATCTCGCCGACGTGACCGACGTGACCCTGGAGGCCGTCTCTTCCGCCTGGCGCAGCGCGCCGGTCGGATGCGAGGGGCCTGACTACCTGAACGCCGTCGCCCGCGTGACGACGACGCTGCCGCCGCTGACACTGCTCGCTGCGTTGCAGGCCATCGAATCGCGCCACGGGCGCGAGCGCCCGTTCGTCAACGCGCCGCGGACACTCGACCTCGACCTGCTGCTCTACGGCGACCAGACCGTCGCCCTGGACCGGCTCCTTGTTCCGCATCCTCGGCTGCACCAGCGCGCCTTCGTGCTGCGCCCCTTGCTGGAGCTGGCCCCGACGCTGGAAGCGCCTGGTCTCGGCGGACTGGCAAGCCATTTGCCATCGGTCGCCGATCAGATCGTCGAGCGCGAAGACGCGCCGCTGCGTCTGCCCTGACGACCCGCCCTCCACCTTCAACCTCTTCCGGGAGTCCGACCCATGTTCGCAACCGCCGCCGGCTGGCAGATGGTCGCCCTGCTGACGCTGTCCAATGTCTTCATGACCTTCGCCTGGTACGGCCATCTGAAAGAGCTGGCGTCCAAGCCGTGGTACGTCGCCGCGCTGATCAGCTGGGGTATCGCGCTGTTCGAGTACCTGCTGCAGGTCCCGGCCAACCGCATCGGTTATGACGGCGGCTTCACGCTCGCCCAGCTGAAGATCACGCAGGAGGTGATCACGCTGGGCGTGTTCGTCCCGTTCTCGATGCTGTTCATGAACCAGCCGTTCAAGACGGACTTCATCTGGGCCGGCCTGTGCCTGATGGGGGCGGTCTACTTCATCTTCCGCAGCTGAGATCGGGAAAGCGGCTGAAATGGCTCCAACGGGCCATGGGCGGCTACACTCGCGGGTTTTCCGTGACACGGAAATGAACCATTTGTGACGATCCGGCGTGGATCGCACGGCGCGGAGCCTCCCCATGTTTTTCGGCAAGCTGCTGCCCCGAGAGGGCAATTTCTTCGAACTGTTCAATGAGCACGGCACGCAGATCGTCGAAGGCGCGCGCGCCTTCATGCTCATGATCCAGAACTACAACGACCTCACGCTGCGCGAGAAGTACGCCGCCGAGGTCGACAAGGCCGAGCACCACGCCGACCGCGTCACCGCCGAGGTGAACCGGCTGCTGCATCGCACCTTCATCACGCCGATCGACCGCGAGCAGATCCACGGCCTGATCAACGCGATGGACGACATCCTGGACCTGCTCCAGGACTCCAGCGAGACGATGCAGCTGTACGACGTGCGCTCCATCCCCGAGGAAGTGCTGCGCCTGGGCGAGCTGTCGGCCAAGTGCTGCGAGCGCGTCAAGCACGCCGTCACGCTGCTGCCCAAGCTGAGCCAGCCGCAGACCGCCGAAGCCGCCATCAAGGCCTGCGAGGAGATCGACAAGCTCGAGTCCGATGCCGACCGCGTGATGCGCGCCGCGATGTCCAAGCTGTTCCGCGAACAGGAAGACGTGCGCGAGCTGATCAAGCTCAAGGCGATCTACGAGCAGCTGGAGTCCATCTCCGACCGCTGCGAAGACGTCGCCAACCTGATCGAGGGCATCGTCCTCGAGAATTCCTGATCCGGTCGCGGAGCGTCTCCCATGGGAACGATGCACGTGGCCTTCTGGGTCGTGGCCATGCTCGTGGTGCTGGCCGTCGCCTTCGACTTCATGAACGGCTTCCACGACGCGGCGAACTCGATCGCGACGGTCGTGTCGACCGGCGTCCTCAAGCCGCAGCAGGCCGTCCTGTTCGCGGCCTTCTTCAACGTGATCGCGGTGCTGTTCTTCGAGCTGAAGGTGGCAGCGACGATCGGCAAGGGCTCGATCGACGCGTCCATCGTCGATCACCACGTGATCTTCGGCGCGCTGATCGGCGCGATCGCGTGGAACGTGATCACCTGGTTCTACGGCATCCCGTCGAGCTCGTCGCATGCGCTGATCGGCGGCCTGGTCGGCGCGGCGATCGCCAAGGCGGGCACCAAGGGACTGATCATGAGTGGCATCGGCAAGACGGTGCTGTTCATCTTCGTCTCGCCGCTGCTGGGCTTCCTCCTGGGCTCGCTGCTGATGGTGGCGGTGGCCTGGCTGTTCAGGCGCAGCTCGCCGCTGCGGGTGGACAACTGGTTCCGCCGGCTGCAGCTGGTCTCGGCCGGGCTGTACAGCCTGGGACATGGCGGCAATGACGCGCAGAAGACGATCGGCCTGATCTGGATGCTGCTGATCGCTTCGGGCTACGCGGGCGCCGGCGAGCATTCGCCGCCCACTTGGGTCATCGTCGTCTGCTACCTGGCGATCGGCATGGGCACCATGTTCGGCGGCTGGCGCATCGTGCGCACGATGGGACAGAAGATCACCAAGCTCAAACCCGTCGGCGGTTTCTGCGCGGAGACCGGCGGCGCGATGACGCTGTTCCTCGCTACGGCGTTGGGCGTGCCAGTTTCCACCACGCACACGATCACCGGCGCCATCGTCGGCGTGGGCTCGACGCAGCGCGCGTCGTCGGTGCGATGGGGCGTGGCCGGGAACATCGTCTGGGCCTGGATCTTCACGATCCCGGCGTCGGCGTTCATCGCCGGACTGTTCTACTGGATCAGCTTCACGCTGTTCTGAGGCCGCTGCTGGCCCTCACCCCCGCCCTCTCCCGCAAGCGGGAGAGGGAGCCCGATCGGATCCACTCGCAGCGCAGGCTCCTCTTTCGCCCTCTCCCGCTTGCGGGAGAGCAACTGTGTCAAACGCAGGCAGCGGTGGAGGTTCTCCCTGGGAGAGGCCGCGGTGGAGGATGCTCCCTCTCCCGCTTGCGGGAGAGGGCAGGGGTGAGGGCCAGCGGCGGTGGAAGTACGGAGGCGTTCCCGCGACTACTGGCTGATCTCGCGGGCGGCTTCGACCTGCGATTCGAAGTAGCGCTGCGCGGAGAAGGCGATCGTCGCCATCAGGCAGGCGCCGCCGACCATCAGGCACACGATGACGCCCAGGATCGGCAACCAGCCGGTCTTGCGCAGCGTCCCGCGGTTGAAGCGGTCAGCCCAGCGCTCGTCGGGCATCAGGCCGTAGACGATGCCCGCCAGCATGCTCTGGGCGATCATCAACCCGAGCAGCGGGATCAGGAACCACGCGGTGACGTCGTCCTGGCCCAGCGTGTCCATGCGGTGCACGCCGTACAAGCCCAGCAGCGTCGGCAGCGGATGCAGCCAGGCCAGCTTGTCGCTGAACCCGTGCAGATAGAAACGATGCGCCCCGAGGCTGCCGAGCGCGAAGCTCAGCCAGGTGGCGACGGTCTTGGACTTGAGGTCCGCCGCGCCGCCGGCGTCGGGGGCGACGGCGCTCATGCGGCCGGCGTCTCGGCAGGCGCGGAGGGGGCCGCGGGCGAAGCGGTCGCCGCAGCTGCGGGCGTCGCTCCGGTGGGGGAACTGGTGTCGCCCTGACCCAGTTGCCGTTGCATCAGCACGACATCGAGCCACTTGCCGAATTTCCAGCCGGCGGACTTCATCACGCCGATGTCCTCGAAGCCGTGGCTGCGGTGCACGCCGATCGAACCGAGGTTCTGCGAGTCACCGATCACGGCGACCATCTGGCGGGCGCCGGCGGCTTCGCAGCGGGCGATCAGTTCGGCCAGCAGCAGCCGGCCGACGCCCTGGCCCTGCGCCTGGGGCGAGAGGTAGATCGAGTCTTCGACGAAGTAGCGGTAAGCCAGGCGCGGGCGGAAATAGTTGGCGTACGCGAAGCCGAGCACCTGCCCGTCGCGCTCCGCGATCAGGTAGGGCAGGCTGCGGCTGAGCACCTCGGTGCGGCGGCGTCCCATCTCGGCGCGGTCGGGCACATCGGTCTCGAAGGTGCCGGTGCCGTGCAGCACCGCATGCTCGTAGATCTGCTGGATGGCGGCGATGTCACCCTCCAGGCTGGGGCGGATCAGGAGAGGGGAGGAACTGCTGGTGGTCGTCGTCATTGGGGGAGGAGGACAAAGCGTCAAACGCGAGTTTATAATGCTTGGTTTTGGCGCTGGCCCCTGGGTGTGGCTGTCACGCTTCGAAGCTCCCTGAAACGGAGCATGCGGGCGAAGGACGGACCGGGGGCGTATCTACGGAGCCAGCTGTCGACCTGCCGTGGGGAATCGATGCGCGACGCACGCGTACCCGACGAAAAGTCGATTCAATCTCTGCTTGCCCCTGTGTGTCTCCCTGGTGCGGTGGAACGCTCAAAACCTGAAGGATAGATCATGGTCGTTATTCGACTCTCCCGCGGTGGCTCCAAGAAGCGTCCGTTCTACAACCTCGTCGTGACGGACAGCCGCAATCGCCGTGACGGCCGCTTCATCGAGCGCGTCGGTTTCTACAACCCCGTGGCCACCGGCAACGCCGAAGGCCTGCGCGTCTCGCAAGACCGCGTGGCCTACTGGGTCGGCACCGGCGCCCAGCTGTCGCCGGCCGTCGCCCGCCTGGTCGACGTCGCCAAGAAGTCGGCTGCCGCTCCGGCCGCCGCTGTCGCTGCCTAATCCTCCGGATCGCAGTCGATGAAGCAAGCGCCTGACGACGTGATCGAGGGTTCCCCGGCCTTTCCGGAGGACGCCATCGAAGTCGGGCGCGTGCTGGACGCCTGGGGCATCAAGGGCTGGCTGAAGATCCTCAGCCATTCCCCGGATGCCCAGGCGCTCTTCGCCTCTCGCCGCTGGTTCATGAAACCGAGCGAGAAGGCATTGCCGGGCAAGCCGCATGTCGTGCCCCCGTGCTCAAGGTTCTGTCCGTCCGCGACCACGCGGACGGCATCGTCGCCCAGGTCGAAGGCCTGGCCGACCGCAACGGTGCGGAGGCGCTCAAGGGCGCCCGCATCTTCGTCTCGCGCAGCGTGTTCCCCGAGACCGACGAGGACGAGTTCTACTGGATCGACCTGATCGGCATGAGCGTCGTCAACAAGGACGGCCAGACGCTGGGCGAGGTGATCGACCTGATCGATACCGGCCCGCATTGCGTGCTGCGCATCCTGCCCGCCGGCAAGACCGCGCCGGTCAAGCCGGACGAGGAAATCCTGATCCCGTTCGTGAACGCGTTTGTCGGCGACGTCGACAAGGCCGCGAAGATCATCCCGGTTGATTGGGATCTGGACTATTGAAGCCGCCGGGCCTGGCCAGGCCCGATGTCCATGCGCTTCGACGTTCTCACCCTGTTCCCTGAGCTCTTCGACCCCTTCCTGCGGGTCGGCGTGACGCGTCGCGCGTACGAGAGCAAGCAGGTCGACGTTCGCCTGTGGCAACTGCGCGACCACGCCGAAGACAACTACCGCCGTGTCGACGACCGCCCCTTCGGCGGCGGCCCGGGCATGGTCATGCTGGCCGCGCCGCTGGAGCGCGCGTTGACGGCGGTGAAGGCCGACCGCGCGACCACACATCCCGGTGCTCCGGCGGTAATCCATTTCAGTCCGACCGGGCGCAAGCTCGATCAGGCGCTGGCGCGTGAGCTGGCGCAAGGCGAGGGCGCCATCCTGCTCTGTGGTCGCTACGAAGGCATCGATCAACGCGTGCTGGACCGCCACGTGACGATGGAGATCAGCCTCGGCGATTTCGTGCTGTCCGGCGGCGAGCTGCCGGCGATTGCGATGCTCGATGCGATCGCCCGACTTCAAGAGGGCGTGCTGAATGACGCCGCCTCGCACCAGCAGGACAGCTTCTCGGATGGACTGCTGGACTGCCCGCACTTCAGCCGTCCCGAAGTTCTCGAGACGCCCGAGGGGCCGATGCCGGTGCCGCCGGTGCTGATGTCGGGGCACCACGCCGAGATCGCCCGCTGGCGCCGCGAGCAGTCGCTGGCGCTGACGCTGAGCCGCCGGCCCGAGCTGATCGAGGCCGCGCGCCGCGAGGGCAAGCTCGACAAGAAGGACGAGAAGTTCCTCGCCTCGCTGCAGGCTGCGCCTGGCAAGGCGCCCCGCAAATAGGGCGGTAGTAGGGGCGGCGGTTCGGGCGAAGTTTGACGATCGCCCAACCCCGTCTATAATCTTCGGTTTTCCGATCCTCTACTGGGCTGATGGGGCAAGGGCGGTGCTTTGACACCGTTGGTTGAATCCCCACGCGGGCGGCGCCGAAGAATTCCTTCGAAGGTGTCCTGTCCTGGAATCATCCTGATTCGCGCCGGCAAGATCACAGGAGATCCTCGTGAATCTGATCCAGACCCTTGAGCAAGAAGAAATTGCTCGCCTGAACAAGACCATCCCCGCTTTCGCCCCCGGCGACACGGTGATCGTGAACGTGAACGTCGTCGAAGGCACCCGCAAGCGCGTGCAGGCCTACGAAGGCGTGGTCATCGCCCGCCGCAACCGCGGTCTGAACTCCAACTTCATCGTCCGCAAGATCTCGAGCGGCGAAGGCGTTGAGCGGACGTTCCAGCTGTACAGCCCGCTGATCGCTTCGATCGAAGTGAAGCGCCGCGGCGACGTCCGTCGCGCGAAGCTGTACTACCTGCGTCAGCGTTCGGGCAAGTCGGCACGTATCAAGGAAAAGCTGGCGATCAAGTCGGCCTGATCCTCGGCGTCAGCCACCCAAAGCCGCTCCAAGGCCCTGCCCGGAGCGGCTTTGTCGATTCTGGCGTCCAATCGAGGCTTCGCGCCCTGGGCGCCCACGAACAAGTCCGGCGCACCGGACGCTCCTGCCGCATGCCGACGCTTCCTTCCAGCCGTCCCGCCAGCCGTCCCGCGATCCAGGATCCCCGCCTCATCCCCGTCACCGGCACCGACGCGCACCTTCCCGCCATTCCCCGCGAGCATCTGACACCGGCCTGGTTGCGCGAGCGCTTCCTGCATCCGACGGTCGTCGAACCGGAGTTGCCCGGCGACGGCGGCATCTTCCCGGGCCGCACGACCACGCAGGCCGCGGTGCTCATCGCGTTGGTGCAGCGCGCCGAGGGCCTGCACGTGCTGCTGACGCAGCGCACCGCGCACCTGCGGGACCATGCCGGGCAGGTCAGCTTCCCTGGCGGCCGCGCCGAACCGGAGGACGGCTCGCCCGAGCGCACCGCGCTGCGCGAGGCCGAGGAGGAGATCGGCCTCGACGAACGTCATGTGGACCTGATCGGCCAGTTGCCGGTCTATCGCACGGTGACGGCTTACGAGGTCACGCCGGTCGTGGGCCTGATCCGTCCGGGCTTCTCGCTACGGCTGGATGCCTTCGAGGTGGCGGAAGCGTTCGAGGTGCCGCTCGAATTCCTGATGAACCCCGCGCACCACCAGCGCCACACCTTCGAGTACGACGTGGCCGCCGAGGCTGCGGGCGACGAGGGTCCCCTGAAGGGGCGTCGGCAGTTTCTGTCGATGCCCTGGACGGGGCCAGGTCTTGCGGTGTCTAAGGTGGACCCGGACGGGACGCTGGGCGCCACCACGTCGAAGGAGTTCTTCATCTGGGGCGCGACCGCCGCGATGTTGCGCAATCTCTACCGCTTCCTGCAAGGCTGACCATTGGTGACCCGGCGGGACACCGATCCCCCTTCGGAGGGTGTGAGGGCCGCTATCATCCCGGGCCATGAACTTCTTCGCGGTCTTGCTTGCGCTCGTGTGCGAGCAGCTCAAGCCTCTGCCGCACGGGAATCCGGTCCACCAAGGCATGATTGCCTGGGTGCGCTGGACCGGGCGCAACTTCGACGCGGGCCGGTCGCACCATGCGGCCGTCGTGTGGACGATCACCGTCGTCGGTCCGGCCCTGCTCGTCGGGGCGATCTACATGCTCGTGCGGCCCTACAGCCTGCTGCTGTCGCTGGCCATGGACGTGCTGGTGCTCTACCTGACGCTGGGCTTCCGCCAGTTCAGCCACTACTTCACCGACATCCGTGACGCGCTGGAGCGCGGCGACGAGCTCGAAGCCCGCCGCCTGCTGGCCGAGTGGCGTCACCTCGATGCCAGCGAGCTGCCGCGCACCGAGCTGCTGAGGCATGTGCTGGAGCACTCGCTGCTGGCGGCGCACCGGCACGTCTTCGGGGTGTTCTTCTGGTTCGTGCTGTTCTCGACGCTGGGCCTGGGCCCGGCCGGCGCGGTGCTGTACCGCATGGCCGAATTCGCCGGCCGCTACTGGGCCTTCAAGAGCCGCACGCTGGACGCCCCGACCAACGAGCGCCTGATGGAACTCTCGCGCAAGCTGTTCGGGATGATCGACCACATCCCGGCGCGCATGACGGCGACCGGCTTCGCGATCGTGGGCAACTTCGAAGAGGCGGTGAGTTCCTGGCGCCGTGACTCGGCGCTGTGGGCGCATGACAACGAGGGCATCATCCTCGCCTCCGCCGCGGGCGCCGTCGGCGTGCAGCTGGGCGGCAGCGCCGCGCCGGGTGTGACACCGGACCGCAGCAAGACCTTCGAATCCGGTGGCGACATGGATGCGACCCGCGCGGAGGGTTCCACCGCTGGCGTGCCGCCACAACTGGGTCACCTGCAGAGCGTGGTGGGCCTGGTGTGGCGCTCGGTCACGCTGTGGATGCTGCTGCTGGCGCTGCTGACGCTGGCCAACCTCGTCGGCTGACGGTTCCGAGAGCTCGGCCGGGGCCGGCGGCGAAGCCTGGCGTCCAAGACTGACTTGAGCGCCGTCTGTCTGAGCGGCGTGAGCCGAAGGCGAACAAAGCGAGTTGGCGCGACCCCGCCAGGCGTGAGCCGCCGGCCCCGGCCGAGCTCGGCGCACGCCTCATCGACAGGATCAAGCGTCCCGCACGTCGGCCAGCACCTGCTGGCCGAAGTCGTCTCTGTCGAGGAACCTGAGCACCTTGGCCGCCGTATCTTCGGCGCTGACCAACTGCCCCTCCGCCTTGAAGGTGGCGAACAGGTCGCGGTCCGGGAACTTCGACGCATCGCCCCCGCGCAATTGCGCCTGCATGTCGGTGTCGATGATGCCGGGAGCCAGGGAGACGACGCGCGCGGCGCGTTCGCCCTGGGCTCCCTTGTGCTCCTCATCCAGCGCCACCGCACGGCTGAGGTTGTCCATGCCGGCCTTGGCCGCGCAGTAAAGCGCGCTGCCGGCCATCGCGCGTCGGCCCAGCCCGGAGGAGATGTTCAGCACCTTGCGATCAGCTGGCCAAGAGCGTGTGGCATCCAGGAAGGCCGCGGTCAACAGCACCGTGGCCTCCAGGCCGACGCGCAGTGCGGAAGACAGCGTCTCCAGCGACTCGCCGTCGATGGGCCCGGGTGTCGTGACGACGCCGGCGTTGTTGATCAGCGTCGCCGTCGTCCATCCGCCGGGCTGCGTGCGCAGCCAGCCGGCCAGGCGCTGGGCGATCGCCAGTGGATCCGACAGGTCGGCCTGCCATTGCTGCAGCGGCAGGCCGCGCTCGTGGGCGAAGCGCTCCAGCGCCTCGCTGCGGCCGCGGGCGATGCCGATGACCAGATGGCCGGCCTCGAGCGACTGGCGCGCCAGCGCCTCGCCCAGGCCACGCGAGCTGCCGGTGATGACAGTGAGGGAACGGGGCCGGGAAGCGTCGTCGGGAATGGTCGTGGACATGAGGCAATGCTCCTTGGTCGGATGGAAGGGGCGTTCGGCGCGCTCAGAAACCGGGCGGCGAATGCAGTGAGAGCGCCGGCGCGTCGAGCACCGCCGGCAGCCTGAGGTCCCGCGCATGAAGCAGCAGGCGAGGGGCCTGCGCGAGGACCTCCGGCGGCGCATACAGCGCGTCGCCGAGGATGGGATGACCGGCGGCCAGCAGGTGCACGCGCAGTTGGTGTGAGCGCCCGGTGACCGGCTCCAGCTCGACGCGCGTGGTGCCTGCCGCGACGTCGCGATGCAGCACCCGCACGCGGGTCAGGCTGGGTTTCCCGCGCTCGTGATCGATCATCTGCCGCGGCCGGTTCGGCCAGTCGACGATCAGCGGCAGGTCGATCTCGAACGCATCGCGCTCGACGAGGCCCGCCACGACCGCCTCATAGCGCTTGTCGACCAGCCGGGAGGCGAAGGCCTCGCTGAGCGCGCGCTGCATCGCCTGGCCGCGTCCGAAGACGATCAGGCCGGACGTCGACTGGTCCAGGCGATGCACGATCAACGCGTCGGGAAACTCGGCCACCACGCGAGCCCAGGCGCAATCCTGCTTGTCCTCGCCGCGACCGGGGACGGACAGCAGACCCGACGGCTTGTCGACGACGACGCACCCTGCATCGGCATGCCGCACGGGCTGGTGGAAGGAGGGCGGGAGCATGGACGCCTGCATGGCCGCATTGTCGCGTCGGCTCCGTATCATCGGCAGCCATGCTGCAAGTCCTCGCCGTCTCCGGTTACCGCTCCCTGCGCGAATTGCGCCTGCCGCTGGGGCAGCTCACGCTGATCACCGGCGCCAACGGCAGCGGCAAGTCCAGCCTCTATCGCGCGCTGCGGCTGCTGGCCGACACGGCGCAGAACCGGGTCTTGCCCGCGCTGGCGAACGAGGGCGGTTTCGCCTCGACGCGCTGGGCCGGTCCGGAGGAGATCAGCCGCGCGATGCGCGCCGGGGACCAACCGGTTCAAGCGACCGTGCGCAAGGGACCCGTTGCGCTCAGGCTCGGCATCGCCGGCGACGACTTCGGCTATTCGATCGAGCTCGGCCTGCCGCAGCCGGGTGCGCCGGCGCTGTTCGAGGACGATCCGCAGATCAAGCGCGAGGCGCTGTGGGCCGGAACGCTGTATCGGCCGGCTTCCGCGCTGGTCGAGCGGCGCAACGTGCTGCTCCAGGTGCGTGACGGCCGCGAATGGGTCGTGGTGGACACGCCGTTGGCGAGCTTCGACAGCATGTTGTCCCAACACGCCGATCCATCGCAGGCACCCGAGATGATCACGATGCGCGAGCGCCTGCGCGGCTGGCGCTTCTACGACAGCCTGCGCACCGACGCCGACGCGCCGGCGCGGCGCGTGCGCGTCGGCACCTTCACGCCGGTGCTGGCGGGAGACGGCGCCGACCTGGCGGCCGCCTGGCAGACCATCGTCGCCATCGGCGACGCCGAGCGGCTGCATCGCTGCCTGCAGGACGCGTTCCCCGGCGCCTCGGTCGAGGTCGACCGCACCGAGGCGGGGTTCCGGCTGTCGATGCGCCAGCCCGGCCTGCTGCGCCCGCTGGACGCCGCCGAACTGAGCGACGGCACGCTGCGCTACCTGATGCTGCTGGCCGCGCTGCTGAGCCCGCGTCCGCCGGAGCTGATGGCCCTCAACGAGCCCGAGAACAGCCTGCACCCGGACCTGCTGCCGGCCTTGGGCCGGCTCATCGCGACGGCCAGCCGTCACAGCCAGATGATCGTGGTGTCGCACGCGAAGCGGCTGATCGGCGCGCTGGAGGAGCAGCCGGAGTGCTGCTCCTGGGAGCTGCGCAAGGAGTTCGGCGAGACGCGCCTGCCCGACGTGCCGCTGGACGAGACGCCGCCCTGGCGCTGGCCGGAGCGCTGAAGCGCGCCGCTGGACGCGGGCGCTTCAGAACTGGTGGATCCAGCCCGACTGCAGCGCCGACTGCGGATTCGATCCGGCCGCGGTGACCGTGTCGAGCGCCTCCGCCGCGGGCACGCCGAGCCGCTTCAGCACGCACGCGGCCATGGTGCCGGTGCGGCCCATGCCGGCGGCGCAGTGCAGCAGCACGCGATCGCCCATGCGCAGGCCCTGCGCGATGTGCTCCACGCCCTGCCGGAAGGCCGCGCTGTCCGACGCGAGGCCGAAATCGCGCATCGGCACGTGCAGCCAGCGGAAGGGCAGGCGGCCCTCGGCGATCGCCTTGTGATACGGCGGCGACAGCTCGGCCACTTCCTCGAGCGGATTGAGGCAGACCACCACGTTGAGCTGGTTCAGGCGCGCCTCGTCGAGGAAGGCGCCCCAGGACTCGCGGCGGCCCGGCATCGACTGCAGCCACAGCCGGCCCGGGATGGCGTCGGGGAGGGGGAGGGGTCGGAAAGCCATGCCCCGATTGTCGCGTCTCCCTTCTGGAGGCGATGTTAATCAACTAAAAGTTTATTTATTTGGCGGACGGCGCGATCATGGCGGCACGGCGCTCGGCGCCCCGTTCGAAGCGATGCCCGACGCAGCGCTCGACGCCACAACAAAGCAAGCAGAAGGAGCTCGCCATGATCAGGATCCAGGGACTCGACCATCTCGTGCTGCGCGTGCGCGATCTGCCGGCCGCACTGCACTTCTACGTGGATCTGCTGGGGTGCACCGTGGAGCGGCGTCAGGAGGAGATCGGGCTGGTGCAGTTGCGTGCCGGCGCGCAGTTGATCGACCTCGTGCCGCTGGACGGCAAGCTGGGGCGCCTCGGTGGTGCGGGGCCGGGCGCGGAGGGGCGCAATGTCGACCACTTCTGCCTGCGCGTCGAGACGCTCGACGAGCCCGCGTTGCGCCGCTGGCTGACATCGCAGGGCGTCGCCGTCGACACGTACGGCTCGCGCTACGGCGCCGACGGCGAAGGCCCGTCGCTGTACCTGTCCGATCCGGACGGCAATGCCCTCGAGCTCAAGGGACCGCCCTGGCCGGCGGGACTGCACGAGGCGCTGGACCAGTCGGTGAAGTTCGGCCCGATGTACGGCACCGAGGCGCTGCCGCTCTTCAACCACCTGCCGATGGCGCTCGGCGCGCTGGCCCGGCTGGACGCGCCGCGCGACGCGATGCAGCGTCACATCGACCATTGGGCACCGCTGTCGCGGCTCGCGGACGACGACGACGAGCCGCCGCCTTCCGTGGAGGACGCGTTGCGCAGCGTGCTGGCCGCGCCGGAGGCGCAGGCCTTCCATGTCGCGATCCGGCTCGCCTACGCCCTCCAGTCGGGGCATCGCGGGGAACTCGACGCGGCGCTGAAGACGACGATCGGCCTGGAGAGTCCGCTGGGCGCGCCGGTGGCGGCGGGGCAGGGCCGTGAGTCCCTGCGCGAGGTGATCGACGCCGTGCGCGCCGATCCGGCGCTGGCGATGCCGCCGATGCCGGGCACGCTGATCACGACACGCATGCAGCGCGCGTTGGCGCTGCCGGGCTTCGACGGCTACGTCGAGCGCCCCCGGTTGACGCTGGATGCGCTGGCCGAGGCCTCGCTGGCGGCCTACCTGTCCCGGCACCAGTTCGCCTCGCTGCACCTGGTGACCGGCACGCACGCGGTGCGCGTGCTGCTGGAGGCCGCCGCCTCGCGCGGCGTGGCGGTCGACGAGGGCCAGGTCTTGCACAACGTCTGGCGCGCGTGGCTGGGCACGTATCTGTCCGAACTCCGCCCCGCGCCGGCCTGGGCACTCGTGCATGCGGGCCAGGCGACGGAGGACGACTGGGCCCGCGCCCTGCCGTCGCTGCACGCATCGATGAACGATCATCGCATCAAGGTCGCCGATGCCGCGCGCGAGGAATGGCGCCACCGAGGCTGGCCCGGCTATGCCTTGTGTCTGCGCGCCGAAGGGGCCGCAAAATGAGCGCCGTGTTATCCACCACCAAGTCCTCCGCGACCGCCGCGGCTGCCGCCGACGCCGCGCCGCTGCGCCACCCGCACCTGCTGCTCTGGGCCGTCTGCGCGCTCGCGCTGATGAGCACCGCCGGCGTCGCGCTGCCGTACCCGATCCTGGCGCCGATCTTCGTCGGCGGTCCGGTCGACGACTTCACCCACTTCCTCGGCCTGCGGCCCGAACTGCTGATGGGCCTGGCGCTGGCGGTGAACCCCGCCGGCATCCTGGTCGGCAGTCTGGTGATCGGGCCGATGTCCGACCGCTACGGCCGGCGCCGCGTGCTGAGTGTCACCATCACGGCGACGCTCGTCGGCTACGGGCTGAGCGCCTTCGCGCTGGCGTCGCGCGACTATCCGCTGTTCGTGCTCTCGCGCTTCGCGACGGGCCTGACCGAAGGCAACGTCGCCGTCGTGCGGGCCCTGCTGGCCGACTGGCATCCGCAGCTCGAGCGCACGCGGAGCTTCGCGTGGCTCAACGCGAGCCTGTACATCGGCTGGCTGGTCGGACCGCTGCTCGGCGGCCTGACGCTGCCGTGGGGCGAGGCGGTGCCGTTCATCGTCGCCGCTGCCGTGATGCTGCCCTGCCTGGTGCTGCTCGGCTTCGGACTGCCGGACGACCGGCCGGCGGCCAAGCCCGAAGGCGGGATGCTCGCCGCGATGCGTCGCCAGCAGTCGCTGGGGCTGATCGCGCAGGACCCGGTGCTGCGTCACCTCGCGCTGCTGCAGCTGGCCTACACGCTGGGCGTCAACGCGCTCTACGAATTCGCGCCGCTGTGGATGCTGCAGCAGGCCGGGCTCGACAGCCGCGGCATCGCGCTGGTCACCGCGGTGCAGTGCGCCGCGATGACGGCGGCCAGCATCTTCGCCGCGCGCATCGGCTCCGGGCCGACGCCGCTGCACCGCGCGGCACGTTTCGCGGTCGTCGCGTCGATCGGGTTGCTGGCGTTGAGTCTGGCGCCGTCGTGGATGGGTCTGGCGTTGATTCCGTTGCTCGGCATTCCGCTGTCGTTCTACAACGCGCTGATGCCGGCCTGGATGTCGGACCGCTTCGCGGCGTATGGCCAGGGTCGCGTGATGGGCCTGCTGACGACGGTGTTCTGCCTGTCCAACACCTTGATCGCCCTGATCGGCGGCGCATTGGGCATGTTGTCGGCGCGCTGGATCATGCTGCTGGGCGGCACGATGTGCCTGGGCGCGGCGATCGGTTTCATCCGTTTTGCGAGGCGCCATTCATGAGCCAGGGCAACGAGGACCGGCTGCTGTTCGAGCTCAAGAGCCGGGGTCCGCAGGCGGCCGCGGCGCTGGCGGCGACCGCCGCCATCACGCCGATGGGGGCGCACAAGCTGCTGGCGCGGTTGGAGGAGCAGGGGCTGGTCGAGGCGCAGGACGACCAGCGCGGCGAGGCCGGACGGCCGCGCAAGCTGTGGTCGCTGACGGCGGCGGGGCATGGGCGTTTCCCCGATCGGCATGCGGATCTCACGGTGCAGTTGATCCAGCAGGCGCGCGCGGTTTTCGGTGAGGCGGGGCTCGATCAGCTGATCCTCGCGCGGGAGCGCGACAGCGAGCTGCGTTATCGCGCGGCGATCGACCGCTGCCGCACGACCGGCGACCGTGTGCGGGAACTCGCGCGGCTGCGCGCCGAAGAGGGCTACATGGCGCGTGCTGAGCGCGTCGGCAAGGACTGGCTGCTGGTGGAAGACCATTGCCCGATCTGCGCCGCCGCGCAGAGTTGCCAAGGGTTCTGCCGCTCGGAGCTGGCGCTGTTCGAGCGATGCCTGGGGCCTGGACTCACCGTCGAGCGCACCGAGCATCTGCTGGCCGGCGCGAGGCGCTGTGCCTATCGGATCAGCGCCGTGTAGTGGACTGCACAGGCCGCTGGCCCTCACCCCGCCCTCTCCCGCAAGCGGGAGAGGGAGCAAGAAGGGCGGCCACTGTCACGACACGATGTAAGCCGCCGCCCCGGTGGCCAGCAATCGGCCCTGTTCATCGGTGAAGGCCATGCGCGTGTTGGCGACGCGGCTGCCCAGTCGCATCACCTCGGCCTCGCAGCGGAAGAGGGCGCCGATGGCCGGGCGCAGGTAATCCACCCGCAGATCGATCGTGCCGAGCTTGGCGAAGCGCTGCAGCCGCTGCTGCGGCGGCTCGTCGAGGTGACGCGCACCGATCGCCGCCATCACCGCCAGACCGCCCATGGAATCGAGCGTCGCGCTGATCACGCCGCCGTGCAGGCGGTTGTGGGCGTAGTGCCCGACCAGGTCCGGCCGCATGGGGATGTGCGCCCGCACGATCTCGTGCTGCAGTTCGTCGATCTTCACGCCGAGCACCTGGTTGAAGGTGATCAGGTTCTCGAAGATCTCGCACAGCGCGGTGGTGAACTCGGGCTCGAAAGGGCTCTTCACGTCGATGCTCACGTCGGTCCTCACGTCGGTCATGGGCGCGGACCATAACGCAAGGGCGCGCGCGGCAGGAGAGCGCTCGCCCTAATCCGCGGCGCCGCGGCCGGCCGTGACGGATCAAGCCACGGCTTCGGAGATCTCGATCAGGTTCAGGTCGGGGTCGCGCACGTAGATCGAGCGGAGCTTCGACGTGGCGCCGGTGCGGATCACCGGGCCCTCGACGATCGCCACCGCCGCGGCCTGGAGACGCGCGACGACTTCGTCGAGCGGCAGGCTGGCGATGAAGCACAGGTCCAGCGCGCCGGGCACCGGCGTGTGCGCCTTGGGCTCGAACTCGGCGCCCTTCACATGCAGGTTGATCTTCTGCTGGCCGAACTGGAACGCGCGGCGCGTCACGGGCGGCGTACCGCCGACGAAGGATTCGAGCCGCATGCCGAGGACCTCGGTGTAGAAGCGGACGCAGTCCGCCTCATGGGAGGTGGTCAGGACGAGGTGATCCAGGTGGTCGATCATCGAAGGATCCTTTCAGGTCGAACCATACCCGAGGCGGGCTGACGGTCTCGGTCTCGGTCTTGCCGTCGGGGCGAGGGCCTAGTCCACGCGTGCGCCCGAGCCCTTCACGATGGGCTCCCACCTGGCGATGTCCTGCTTGAGCATGGCCGCCAGCGCGGTGGGGCCGCCGCTGAGCGGCTCCACGCCCAGCGCCTTGAGCTTGGCGATCGCATCGGGCGCGTTCATCACCAAGGTGACGTCGTCGGCCAACTGTTTCGTGATCGCGTCGGGCGTGCGGTGGAGCGAGAACAGTCCGACCCACAGCTCGCCAGCGAATCCCGGGATGACCTCGCCGATCGCGGGCACGTCGGGCAGCGCCGAGGACCGCTTGGGCGAACTCACGCCCAGCGCCACGAGCTTGCCGGCGCGCACGAACTCGAGGCAGGACGGCAGGCTCGCGAAGCCGACCGAGACCTGGCCGCCCAGCATGTCGGTCAACGCGGGCCCGACGCCCTTGTACGGCACATGCTCGAGCTGCAGCCCGGCGGAGCGGTTGAGCATCTCGCCGAGCAGATGGTTCAGCGACCCGTTGCCCGCCGAGGCGTACTGGTAGGACGGGCTCTTCGCCTTCGCCGCCGCGATGAAGCCCTTGAGGTCCTTCGCCGGGAAACTCGGATGGACCACCAGTACGTTCGGCACGACGCCGATCGGCGCGATGGGATCGAAGTCCTTCACCGGGTCGAAGCCGGTGCGCCGGTACAGCGCCGGATTGATCGCCTGCGTGCTGCTGATCGTCAGCAGCAGCGTGTAGCCGTCCTTGGGCGCGCGGGAGGCGAGCTCCGTGCCGATGTTGCCACCCGCGCCGGCACGGTTGTCGATGTTGAAGACCTGCCCGTATTTCTCGGTGAGCTTCTGCGCCAGGATCCGGCCCACCGCATCGTTCGTGCCGCCGGGTGCCTGCGGCACGACGATCGTGACCGGCTTGCCGGGGTACCCCTGCGCGCGCGCCGCGGGCAGGACCGCGCTGAGCGCCGTGAAGGCGCAGAACTCTCGCTTCGTCAGCATGACCTTGTCTCCTGGTGTTGTTTGGGGTCCGGACTCGGGGATCCGATGTGTCGCGGGACTCAGTCCTCGCCGCCGGGATCGAGTCCCGCCTCGGTGAGCAGGGCCTTCGCGCGCAGCACCACGGGCTTGTCGATCATCAGATCGCCGAGCTTGGTCGCGCCGAGGCCCTCGCGATCAGCCACCGCGAAGGCAGCGACGATCGCCCGCGCCTGCGCCACCTGCTCGGGCGTCGGCGTGTAGCAGGCGTTGATCGCGTCGACGAACTTCGGATGAACGACCACCGCGCCGCGGAATCCGAGCGTGCGCGCCTCCTGCAACAGGCCGTCGAATGCCTCGACGCTGCCGAGGTTGGCGATGGAGCCGACGAAACCGACCGGCAGCACGCCGGCCGCGCGAGCCGCGTACAGCACCATCAGGCTGGGCGTGAGCAGTGCCTGCGGCGTCGGCAGACCGCCGACGTCCAGTGAGAAGTCCTCGCTGCCGAGCATCATCGAATGCACGCGCGGCGACGCGGCGGCGATCTCGTGGAGCCGGGGCAGCGCCGCGGCGGACTCGATCTGGAGCAGGAACCGGATCTCGCCTGACGGCAGGCCAGCCGCACGTTCGAGTTCGTCGATGACGCCGGCCAGCAGCTGGACATCGCGGGCGTGCTCGACCTTCGGCAGGACCAGCAGGCGCAGGCCCGGCGACACGGCGGCGCGCAGGTCATCGACCGCGGTGTTCAACGCGCCGTTGATGCGCACCGCGCCGACCTTGCCGCTGGCATGCACGCGGGCGATCGCGGCCGCCACGCCGGCGCGGGCTGCCGCTTTGCGGCCTGGATGCACGCCGTCCTCGAGGTCCAGGATCACGACGTCGGGCGTCTTGTTCAGCGCGCTCTGCAGCAGCCGTTCGTTGTCGGCGGGGACGAAGAGGTAGGAGCGGTAAGCGCGCCGGGAGCGATGCGAGCGCGGATCGATGCGGGTGGCGGCGCTCATCATCGATCCTTCAGCCACTTGTCGTTGTCCTGGCCGAGCGCCGGCGCGGGTCGACGCACGGGCGGCCGAGCGCCGTTGATCTTGAACGGCACCGCATGCACGGACACCGTGCGGCCGTCCGGCGTGGGCGTGTCCAGCAGCAGCTCGCGCTCCTGGATGTAGGGATGCTGGAGCAGGTCCTCGATGTCGCAGACTTCGCCGGCGGTGATGTCGCGCTCCTCGAAGAAGACCAGCGCCTCGGCCAGCGTGAGCGTCGACAGATGCCCCTGGATCAGATCGTCGAGGGCATCGATGTTGGCCAGCCGCGCCTCGTGCGTGGCGAAGCGTTCGTCCTTCAGCGCGTCGGGTTGGCCGATGCCGGCGAAGAGCCGCTGCAGCGTGCCCGCCATGCCGGCGGACAACGCGACCCAACGGCCATCCCTGGTCGCGTAGACGTTGCGCGGCGCATGCGTGGGCGAGCGGCTGCCGGAGCGCTGCGTGGCCTGACCGGTGAGCTGGAATTCCGAGGCCTGCGGGCCCAGCATCGAGAACAGCGGCTCGAAGAGCGAGAGGTCGATCTCCTGGACCGTGGGCGACGGATTCGCGCGCTGACGATGCAGCGCGGCGAGCGCGGCCGTCGAGCCATGCAGGCCCGCGACCGAGTCGGCGAGCGAGAAGGGCGGCAGCACCGGCGGCCGGTCCGCATGGCCGTTCATCGCGGCGAAGCCGCTCATCGCCTCGATCAGCGAGCCGAAGCCGCCCTTCTTCGCGAACGGGCCGGTCTGGCCCCAGCCGGAGATGCGCACGACGATCAGCTTGGGATTCAGGCGCTGCAGCGCGTCGTACCCCAGCCCCATCTTCTCGAGCGTGCCGGGCCGGAAGTTCTCGACCAGGATGTCGGCGCGCGCGATCAGCGACCGCAGCGAGGCCATGCCGTCGTCGGAGCGCAGGTCCAGCGCGACGCTGTCCTTGTTGCGGCTGTACTCCATCCAGTAGGTGCTCACGCCCTGACGCTGCCAGGCGCGCAGGTCGTCGCCGCGCTCGGGCGATTCGACCTTCACGACCGAGGCGCCCAGGTCGGCGAGCACGTGCGTCAGCACGTTGCCCGACACCAGCCGCGACAGGTCGATCACGAGGACGTCCGACAGCGGCTGGCGCTCGTCGGGGAGGGACTGCGGAGAACTCATGGCGGCGCTTCCTTTCATGGAAGCAGCCTACGGACGCACGCCGCCGCTGGGAAATACGGATGTCGGTTAGGCGCTAGTCGGAACCGGACTAGCGGCGACGCTCCAGCCTGCAGTCGCCTCGCGAAGACGCTCACGAGGACCCGATGAAGACCCTGACGAAGGTCAAGCCTTGCAAGCTTGCTGAAACCTTCCGGCTCGAGAGGCGGACATACTCGGTCTCCTGACGGCGGCGCGGCTTCTGGAGCCGCGCTGCGCTTGACGCTGACCTCGGGCCCGGACGACGGGCCATCTTTTTGTTCGGGAACAACAATGAGTCGCACTCACGACGATCCGCGGACCGCACACCGGATCGTGCGCCAGCTCCTCACGGCCTGCCTGCTCTTCATCGGCCTGGTCGCCGGCGGCACGGCGAGCGCCGCGGAAGCCGACGTGCGGCGCGTGTGGCAGATCCTCGACTACCTGGCCGTCGACTACGCGGGCGCGGTGCAGGACGGCAAGATCGTGGCGCAGTCCGAGTACGACGAGATGCGCGAGTTCGCGCAGACCGCGCACGACAAGATCGCCGCCTTGGAGGACAAGCCCGAACGCGCCGCGCTGCTGCGCGAGAGTGAGGCGCTTCAAGCCGAGATCGCGGCCAAGTCCGATGTCGCCAAGGTCGGTGGCCTGGCCAAGGCCCTGGCGAATCATCTGATCGCGGTCTACCCCGTCCCGCTCGCGCCGACGGCGCTGCCCGACCTGAAGCTGGGCGCGTCCGTCTATGCGGCGAATTGCGCGGCCTGCCATGGCGCGTCGGGCAACGGCGACGGCCCGTTGGCCAAGCAGCTCGATCCCAAACCGATCGCGTTCACCGACCGCGACCGCGCGCGCCAGCGCAGCGTGTTCGCGCTGTACCAGGCGGTGAGCCAGGGGATCGCGGGAACGGCCATGCCGGCGTTCGGTCAGCTCTCCGAGGAGGATCGGTGGGCGGTCGCGATGTATCTGGGGAGCTTCGCGCATGACGACAAGCAGCGCGAGCAGGGGCAGCAACTCTGGAAGGACTCGCAGAAGGTCCGCGACGAGGTGACCGGGATGGACCACTTCGTCCGCCTCACGGAATCCGAGCTCGCCGGCCCGCTTGGTGACGACCAGGCCGCCGCCACGATGGCCTGGCTCCATGCGCATCCCGAGGCGCTGGTCGCGCCCCGTGCGAACCGCCTGACCTTGGCCCGCGATCGGCTGCATGAGAGCGTCGCCGCGTTCAAGGCAGGTCATCCCAAGGAGGCCGCCGAGCTGGCGTTGTCGTCCTACCTGGACGGCGTCGAACCTTACGAGCAGGCGCTGGCGGCCCGTGAAGGCGCGCTGAAGGACCAGATCGAAGTGGCCATGGGCCAGTACCGTTCGCTGATCGCCGCGCAGGCGCCGGCATCGGATGTCGAAGCGGCCGCCGCCCGCATCGACGGCTTGTTCAATGATGCGGACCATGTGCTGGCGGCCTCCGGTGCCGACGCGACGGCGGCGTTCTTCGGCAGCCTGACGATCCTCCTGCGCGAAGGCATCGAGGCGCTGCTGGTCGTCGTCGCGATGATCGCGTTCCTGCGACAGGCCAAGCGTCCGGACGTGCTGCCGTACGTCCATGCGGGCTGGATCGGCGCACTGGCCGCGGGCGGCGTCACCTGGGCGATCGCGACCTACGCGGTCTCGATCAGCGGCGCCAACCGCGAGGTCACGGAAGGACTGTCGAGCCTGTTCGCCGCCGTCGTGCTGCTGAGCGTCGGCGTCTGGATGCATCAGAAGAGCGTGGCCGGTCAGTGGCAGGCCTACCTGCGCGAGCGCATGTCCGCGGCGCTGGGCCGCCGCTCCGCCTTCTTCATGTTCGGGCTGGCCTTCGTGGCGGTGTACCGCGAGGTGTTCGAGACGATCCTGTTCTACGCGGCGCTGTGGGGCCAGGGCAATGACGGCGCGATCCTCGCCGGTCTGGGCGTGGGCGTGATCTGTCTGGTGGTCATCACGGTGCTCCTGCTTCGTTATAGCGCCCGGTTGCCGATCGGCAAGTTCTTCTCGGTGAGTTCGTGGCTGGTGGCCGTGCTGGCCGTGGTGTTGACGGGCAAGGGCGTGGCCGCATTGCAGGAGGCGGGTTGGATCGCGCCGAGCGCGCTGTCCGCGCCGCGCCTGGAACTGCTGGGCATCTACCCGTCGGTGATCGGCCTGACGGCGCAGGTCCTCGTGCTGCTGCTGGTGCTGGGCTTCTTCCTGCGGAATGCCCGATCGAAGCCGGCGAGCGCGGGACGATGAAGACGATGTAAACGACGGGGGCGGGCTCCACGCTCGGCGCCGTCTAGGCGTCTATGCCCCTATGCGTCTATGCCCCCAGGCCCTTGGGTGTCAGGGCTCGACCCGCTGCTCTGCCAGCGTGGCCGGCCACTGCCCGGTCAGCACGAGCTCCCGGATGACTTCGTCGACGAGGTCGCTCACCGCGCGCGCCGCGGGACCCGGCGAGCGCGTGAGCGCGAAGCAACTGCAGATGGTTCGCCGGATCTCGGGGTCGCGGATCACGGCCTGGCGCAGATGACCCTGACGCAACTCCTCGCTGACCGAGCCCGGCGAGAGGATCGTGTACGCGAGTCCTGCCGCGACGGCGGTCTTCACCGCCGGCAGCGAGTCGATCTCGGCCACCACATCGAGCTCGACGCCGTTGGCGCGGCAGGCGGCGTCGATGATGCGACGCAGGCCGTGCTCGGTGTTGGGCAGGATCATCGGCAGGCGGCTCAACTCGCGCAGCGGGACCTCGCGCGCCATCGGCGGCGTTCCGGCGCCGCCTGCGCCCGCGGCACCGACGAGGACCAGCTGCTCGGTCAACAGCTGGCGCTGCGACAACCACGGCTCCTGGCGGTCCTCGAAGAGGATGCTGAGTTCCAGCCGCCCCGTCTGCAGCCACTCGCGCAGGAAGCCGCTGTGGCTCTCGACGATGCGCAGCCGCACGAGCGGCAGCCGCGTGCGCACCAGACGCAGCAGCGGCACCGTCGCCGCCAGCGCGACCGTCGTGGGCAGGCCCAGGATCACTTCGCCGGTGAGGTGCTGTCCCTCGGCCTGGACCGAGGCCTTGGCGGCTTCGAGTTCTGCCAGCACCTTGCGCGCATGCTCGACGAAGCGGCGGCCGTTGTCGGTCAGCGCCATGCCGCGGCTGGAGCGCACGAACAGCGTCGCGCCGAGTTCCTCCTCCAGCGCGACGATGTGCTGCCCGAGCGCCGGCTGCGCCAGGTGCAGCAGCTTGGACGCCTTCAGCAGGCTGCCGGCGTCGGCGACGCCGATCAGGTACCTCAGCTGGCGCAGTTCCACGACTCGATCTCCGGTGATGCGGGACGCTCCCGGCGGGCCGGGGACCGTCGCACGATACCTTCGCACCACGGCGACGTGCGCGAGCTGCGGTCTGGCGACCATGCGCCCCTCGCGCACCGATGGCCTTGGCACAATGCGCGGCATGAGCGACACGACTTCTTCCGCGACGTCCCCCGCGACTGCCGCAACTGCCGCAACCCCCGCGACTGCCGCAGCGACCGACGCCGCCCGCCCCGACGGCTTCCTCCGTGTGAGCGCCGCCCTGCGCGCGCTGTCCCATGAACACGAGCCGCGCTGGCTCGAGGTCTCCGCGCGGAGCTCGCAGGAAGCGGCCGACGCGCTCGGCGTCGCGCTCGGGCAGATCGCCAAGAGCGTCGTGTTCAAGCGCAAGGCCGACGGCGCCGCCGTGCTGGTGATCGCCTCCGGCGACAGGCGCGTCGATGAGCGCAAGCTCGAAGCCCACACCGGCAAGCTCGGCCGCGCCGACGCCGACTACGTGAAGGCGCGCACCGGCTTCTCCATCGGCGGCGTGTCGCCGCTGGGCTTCCAGCCGGCGGAGGAGGGCGGACCTCCGCAACTGTTCATCGACCAGGAGCTGTTCCGCTTCGACGCGATCTGGGCCGCGGCCGGTCATCCGAACGGCGTGTTCCTGATGACGCCGCAGCAGCTCGTCGCGCTGACCGGCGCGCCCGTGATCGAGGTGGCCCAGTCATGAGCGCTTCGACCTGGACCCCTGTCACCGCCGACAACGTCGCGCGCACGCCGGAAGGACGCGTCGCCTCGCCCTGCATCAACATCTGCAAGATGCACGAGCCGACCGCGCTGTGCCGCGGCTGCGCGCGGACGATCCCCGAGATCGCCGGCTGGAGCAAGTCCGACGACGAGTCGCGGATTCGCCTGCTCAACCTCTTGCCGGAACGTCGCGCGCTGCTGATCGCGCACGGCGCGCTCGCCACCGAGCCGCTGCCCAAGGTCTGATCGGAGCGACGATGGTCACGATCGATTTCTACTTCGACCCGATCTCGCCGTACGCGGCGCTCGCCTTCGAGCGCCTGCCCGAGGCGCTGGCCGGTCGCAGCGTCGCGGTCCGCTACGTGCCCATCCTCTTCGGCGCCGTGCTGAAGTCGCTCGACAACAAGGGCCCCGCCGAGATCCCCGGCAAGCGCGACTGGACCTACCGCCAGGTGTCGTGGCTCGGCCACCGGCTCGGCGTGCCGCTGGACCTGCCGGCGGCGCACCCGTTCAATCCGCTACCGCTGCTGCGCCTGCTGTGGGCGACGGCGCCTGCCGGGCAGACGCCGGGCCGCTACGCGGTCGAACGCGTCCTCCATCACATCTGGCGTGGCGGGCTCGATGCGGCGGATCCTCAGCGCCTCGCCGAGCTGACGGCGGATCTCGCGCCGATGCGCGATCCTGGCGCCGCTGAGGTCAAGGCCGCGCTGCGCGAGGCCACCGATGCGGCCGTCGCGCGCGGCGTCTTCGGCGTGCCGACGATGGCCATCGGCGACAAACTGTTCTGGGGGCTCGACGCGATCGACATGCTGACGGGCTGCCTCGACGGCGACCCCTGGTTCGACGGTCCTTCCTGGGACGCCGCACGGACCTTGCCGGTGGGCGTGCAGCGCGGTTGAGCGCGGCCCGTCGTCGTGACGACGATGAGGCGGCAATGAGGCGGCGATGAGGGGTCGACGAGCGCGCCGCCCGGAGAGGGCAGGGGCGTTCTCCCCTCAAATGTCGCCGTAGGGACATACCCTCTGCTGCGGCGCACAGGGACCGAAATTCCGCATCGAGAAATGCGAAGCGAGGGTTGCCACCGGGTTTGTCAGCCAGAGGCAAGCAAGTCGTCAGAAACGGGTCAGAGCGCGCTCGGATAGTCGCGCCCCAAGGGCCATCGGTCGATGGCTCTGGGAAATCCCGAGGAGACAATCCCATGGCAACTGCAAGCGCAGTGACCACCAATGCGCCGATGACGGCCGAAGAGAAGAAGGTCATCTTCGCCTCTTCGCTGGGCACGGTGTTCGAGTGGTACGACTTCTACCTGTACGGCTCGCTCGCCGCGATCATCGGCAAGCAGTTCTTCACCGGTCTCGATCCGACCGCGCAGTTCATCGCGTCGCTGATGGCGTTCGCGGCGGGCTTCATCGTGCGTCCGTTCGGCGCGCTGGTGTTCGGCCGCCTGGGCGACATGATCGGCCGCAAGTACACCTTCCTGGTGACCATCCTGATCATGGGCCTGTCGACCTTCATCGTCGGCGTGCTGCCCACCTACGAGACGATCGGTCCCGCCGCGGCGGTGATCCTGGTCGGCCTGCGCCTGCTGCAAGGCCTGGCACTGGGCGGTGAATACGGCGGCGCCGCGACCTACGTCGCCGAGCACGCCCCGCACGGCAAGCGCGGCGCGTACACCTCGTGGATCCAGACCACGGCGACGCTGGGCCTGTTCCTGTCGCTGATCGTCATCCTGGGCACCCGCACGGCGCTCGGCGAGGCGACCTTCGCGGCCTGGGGCTGGCGCATCCCGTTCATCGTGTCCATCCTGCTGCTGGCCATCAGCGTGTGGATCCGGCTGTCGATGAACGAGTCGCCCGCCTTCCAGAAGATGAAGTCCGAAGGCAAGACCTCCAAGGCGCCGCTGTCCGAGTCCTTCGGCCAGTGGAAGAACCTGAAGGTCGTGCTGCTGGCGCTGTTCGGCATCGTGGCCGGCCAGGGCGTGGTCTGGTACACGGGCCAGTTCTACGCGCTGTTCTTCCTGCAGAGCGTGGTCAAGGTCGATCCGGCCGCGGCCAACATCATGGTGGCCGTCGCGCTGCTGATCGGCACGCCGTTCTTCGTCGTGTTCGGCACGCTGTCCGACAAGATCGGCCGCAAGCCCATCATCATGGCGGGCCTGCTGCTGGCGATCCTGACCTACTTCCCGCTGTTCAAGGCGCTGACCAACGCGGCCAACCCGGACCTGGCGAAGGCCCAGGAGACCGCGCAGATCTCGCTGGTGACCGATCCGGCGCAGTGCTCGTTCCAGGGCAGCCCGGTGGCGCGCGACGTCGACTTCACGACGCCTTGCGACATCGCCAAGCGCGCCCTGGCGCAAGCCGCGGCGAACTACGAGACGGTGCCCGGCGCGGCCGGCAGCGGCCAGGTCAAGATCGGCGACAAGGTCATCGAGGCGCCGACCGCCACGCTGACCGCCGGCGGCCACAAGTTCGACGAGGACAGCGCGAAGAAGATCGCCGCGTTCAAGAAGGACCTGGCCGACGCGATGAAGTCCGCGGGCTACCCGGCCAAGGCCGACCCGGCCAAGGTCAACACGCCGCTGGTGATCGCGATCCTCGCGGTGCTGGTGCTGTACGTGACCATGGTCTACGGCCCGATCGCCGCGATGCTGGTGGAGCTGTTCCCGACCCGGATCCGCTACACCTCGATGAGCCTGCCGTACCACATCGGCAACGGCTGGTTCGGCGGCCTGCTGCCCTCGATCAGCTTCGCGATGGTGGCGCAGAACGGCAACATCTATCACGGCCTCTGGTACCCGATCGGCATCGCCGCGGTCACCCTGGTGATCGGCCTGCTGTTCGTGCGCGAAACCAAGGACGTGGACATCTACGCCCGCGACTGAGCGAGCGGATGACCGAGGGGATCGGCGCTCCGGCGCTGACCCCGCAACGACAAGGGCGGCCTTTCGGCCGCCCTTGTTCCTTTCCGGTGCCGCGCGTCGCGGCGCCGATCCGCCTCAGCCGGCGGCCTTCATCTGCTGCGCCTTCGCCAGCACGGAGGACGCGTATTCCGCGGCCTTGATCTCCCGGCCGTAGGAGTCGGTCGCGCCCGGCGCCCAGTTGTCGCCGCCGTTGTACTTCTGCAGCATGTTGGTGGCGTCGCCGCCCTTGTCCGCCAGGATCACGCCGGCCATCGCGACCTGGTCCTTCGGGTCGTTGTGGTCGTAGGCGTGTCCCATCTTTTCCTGGAACTTGCCGGCGTACGCCTGACGCGTGCCGGGCTCGACCTGCATCAGGCCGTCACCCGCGCTCGGGCTGCCGTTCAGGCCCTTGCCGAACTGGCTTTCCTTCTCCATCTGCGCGGCCAGGATGTAGGGGTCGACGCCCGTCTTCTTGCCGGCCTCCTGGCAGTCCTTCCAGAGTTCCGCCGGCATGCCCGCGGGGCCCTTGCCGCCGCTGGCCGAGGACACGTCGCCCACGTCCGACGGCGAGCCGGCGTTGGCCACCGGCGGCGCATAGGACGGTTGCTGGGCCTGGTAGGCGTTGTTCGGCTGATAGGCGTTGGAGGCGCCTTGCGGGCCGCCAGCGCCCGAGGGGCCCGACGCGCCCTGGGGCGCGCCCACGCCTTGCGGCGCACCCGCGCCGGAGGCGCCGGACGGTCCGCCGGCCGCCGACGGGCTGCCACCACCACCACCACCGCCGCCCTGCGCACCTTGCTGCTGTTGCTGCAGCGCCTTCATGAGCTCGTTGATCAGCAGGTTGAGGATCTGGAGAATGACCTCGGTCAGCTTGGCCTGGATCTCGGCGGCGCCGCCCGCACCTTGCGACGACAGCCCTTGCAGGCCGCCGGGGCCGAGGGCATCGAGCCCGCCGAGGCCCCCGGGGCCTCCCAGGCCGCCGAGGGGTTGATTCTGTAAGCTCACGGACATGGCAGGTCTCCTTCGTGGGTTGCTGACGGACAAAAGGCCATCTTGGGCACTCGTCCGCACGCCGCAGGCCAGATCCGAAGCAGCGTCCGGAACCGCGAAGGGCGAGTCGCGCCTCGCGCCGGCCGTGTCGCGCCTCGCGTCTTCGCATGGCGGGCCGGGACTTCGCAGGTCAAGCGTCGACCGAGCGCGCCGTGTGCAAGGCTCATCGAGAACGGCCACCGCGAGCACCTCCGCCATGTACCTGCAGTCCCCGCCTTTCTTCGACAGCACCGCCCCGTTCGATCCCATGTCGGGCAGCGGCGGCGGGTTCCCTTCCGTGCTGCCCGCGCCGGAGGCCTCCTGGACCGGACGACGCATCCTGTCGGCGTGCCTGCTGCTGGCTTGCCGGATCGGTCGTCACGACGAGGGCGCGCTCATCGGGGCGGCGCTGGCGCAGGACCTGGGCGACGAGCGGGCGGTCAGGGTGCTGATGGCCGTCGGCGCACTGCTGGGCGGGGATGCCTCCGTCGGCCGGGCGCAACTCGCGAGCGAGCAGCATTCCGGCGAGGCCGATGCCGGGACGCTCGTGTTCGCGATGGTCGACCGTCTGGCGGGCGGCCAGCACGAGTGGCGCCCGCTGGTCGAGCGGGTGCTGTCCACCAGCAGCGATCCCACCTGGCGCGCGATCGCTTATGCGATCGAGCAGATCGGCTGAGCCGCACCGGCATCGCGCCCACACCGCGGTGGCGCTCAGCCTGCTGTCAGGCTTGCTTCCCACAATGGCCTCCGACCCGGTCAGTCTGTCGCGACCGGCAACCTCAAGAGGATTTCGGAACCATGTGGAAAATCGTCCTTGGATTCATCGTTTTCGCCGCGCTCGCGCTGTTCGTGCTGATGAAGAGCGGCGGCAACATCGACCTGACGGGCGAGAAGCACGACGTGACCGGCGGCCACGCCGACCAGGCCGCGAGCGATGCGGCGTCGGCGGCGATGGCGGCGGCTTCCGCGGCGCTGCCGGCTGAAGCGGCCTCGGTGGCCGCATCGGGCGCTTCGCAGTAAGCGAGCTTCCCCGGGGCCGTCCTGCGCGACGACCCGGATGACGTCGTTCGAGACGTCATCGGCGGCGCACCGCGCGTCGCCTGTCCAGGGGACCGGTCAGCCGATCCGGTCCTCGCTGGCGGCGCGCAGCGGCGCGTCGACCGGCAGGCGCATCATCATCCAGGTGCCTTCGCCCGGCCGGGAGATCACCTCGATCTGACCACCCAGCACGTTCGTCACGATGTTGTGCACGATGTGCATGCCCAGCCCCGAGCCGCCCTTGCCGAGCTTGGTCGTGAAGAAGGGGTCGAAGATCCGGCGCACGATCGATGCGTCCATCCCGAGCCCGTTGTCGTCGACGCAGAGCTCCACCATCGCGTCGTCGAGCCGGTGGCAGCTGACCCGCACCTCGCCCTGCGTCTCGCCCTCGAAGGCGTGGACCAGCGTGTTCATCAGCAGGTTGGTCAGCACCTGGCCGAGCGCGCCGGGATAGCTGCTCATGCGCAGGTCCGGCTGCAGGTCGGTGACGATGCGGAAGGGCGTGTGCTTGAAGCTGGGTTCGACCATCACCAGCACGTCCTCGCACACCTGCGCCAGCTCGAAGTCGCGCCGGGTGTCGCTGGTCTGGTCGATGGCGACCTGCTTGAAGTCGCGCACGAGATCGGCCGCCTTCTGCACGTTGCGGTGCAGGATGTCCTGGCCGCGCCGCGTGTCCTTGACGAGTTCCTCGAGCTGGCTGCGGCGCATCGGCGTGTTGTCGGTGAGCATGCGGTCCAGCTTGCCCCAGCGGTCCTCGAGCGCCGAGACCACCGTCAGCGCGTTGCCCAGCGGCGTGTTCAGCTCGTGCGCGACGCCGGCCACCAGCCGGCCGAGCGAGGCGAGTTTCTCCGACTCGACCAGCTCGCGCTGTGCGGTCTTGAGGTTGGCCAGCGCCTGCGTGAGTTCGGCGTTGGACTCGGTCAGCTGGACGGTCCGCTGCGCGACCTGGTCCTCGAGCGTGCTGGCGTGGCCGCGCAGGTCGTCGAAGGCCTTCAGCAGCGCCAGTCGCATGCGCTCCATCGCCTTGCCGACGCGGGCGATCTCGTCCTCGCCGCCGAACGCCAGCGGCTGGTCGAGCTGGCCGGACGCCAGTTCGTCGGCGGCCTCGGACAGCCGGGCGATCGGTCGCAGCACGCGGCGCTGCATCACGATCAGGATGAGTCCCAGCGACACCGTCAAGGTCAGCAGGCTGCGCCACAGCGCGTTCCAGAGATCGTCGCGCTTGCGCGCCATCAGCGGCTCGGCGCTCATGACGACGGTCAGCTTGGCGATCTCGCGGCCGTCGCGCATCACGGGACGCGTCTCGCTGAGCGTCATCGCGTCGTCGGGCGTGCCGCGATGGAACTCGACGAAGGCCTGCTGCGCGGCGTTCTCGGTCACGACGACGGAGACGAAGCGCGGATCGTCGACCTGCGCCTTGACCATCGGCTCCGCCAGGTCGGGCGAGACCTGCCAGATCGGCTCGGCCAGCGACAGCGCCAGCACCTCCGACACGCGCGACAGGTCGCGCTGGAGGTCCTCCATCACGACGCGGCGGCTCAGCTGCTGCTCGTACAGCAGCACGCCGCCGGTCGGCAGGGCCAGGCCCGCCAGCAGCGCCAGGATCACGGCGCTGCGCAGAGAAGTCTTCATCAGGGCCACGTCCGTCCCTCTCCACCCTTGTGACGGCCGATTATGCAAGTCGGCGATGACGGACTCATGCGGCGAAACGCTCATCCGCCGCCAGCACCGTCACCCGGTTGCGTCCCTGGGCGCGCGAGGTCTGCAGCGCCTGGTCCGCGCGGCCGATGAAATCGCGCGCGCTCTCGCCCAGGCCGAGCTGCGTGACGCCCACCGACAGGCTCAGGCGTCGTTCGGTATCGGGCCGCAACTGCGCGACGCCGTGGCGCAACTGCTCGGCGAGGGTGTAGGCCTCGTGCAGGCCGGCGCCCGGGATGAGCAGCGCGAACTCGTCGTCCTCGATGCGTGCGGCGACGTGGTGACTCTGCGCGATGCTGCGCACGGTGTTGGCGACCTGCCGCAACGCGTCGTTCAGCCGCGCCTCGCCCAGGCGCTCGCGCAGCGCCGGGAAGTCGTCGATGTCGCCCAGCAGCAGGCAGGGCGCCGTCGGCGTGCCGGCCTCCGGGCTGTGCACGCAGTCGGCCAGCGCGCGGTCGAAGCCGCGACGGTTGCTCAGACCCGTCAGCGGATCCAGCAGCGCCTCGCTGCGGGCGCGGTGGACCTCCTGCCGCAGCGAGGCGACCTCCTGGCGGCTCGCTTCCAGCTTCGCCACCAGGCCGTCGCCTCGCTGCGGGCGCGGTGGACCTCCTGCCGCAGCGAGGCGACCTCCTGGCGGCTCGCTTCCAGCTTCGCCACCAGGCCGTGGACCGCGTGGCCCATGTCCTGCGTGCCCTGCAACGCGGCGGCCAGCACCTGGACATGCTGACCCGGCGCCGCGTCGCGCAGCGAGCGCTCCCAGCCCTGCAGCGCCCGCGCGTACTGCTGCACCTGCTGGCCCGCCTGGTCGGTGCAGTCGGACACGCCGCGCAGCACCTCGCCGACGTCCTGCGCCAGCGTGACCGCCATCTGCTCGTCCAGCTCGGCGATGTGCTTGCGGTAGAGCGCCCAGGTCTGGGACTCGTCCAGCGTCGCCCCGTCCTGGGTCAAGCCCATCAACTCGCGGCTGAGCGCGCCGTTCATCGCGGTCACGTGCTCGTACCAGACGGCATACGTGACCGGATGCAGCGCAGCCCGCTGTCTGGACATCAGCGGCAAGGCGGTGCGCAGCGCCTGGGCGCTGGCGGCAATGCTCTCGGTGTACCTCATCGGCAGGGTCCCTCTCAGGTCCGGAACCTGTCACGTCCGTCGACGCGCGGTCCCTTGTCGTTTCCTTTTCCCCACTACCACCGGCCGCTTCGAGGCGGCTGGCGCTTCCGGACTTCGGCGCGGCGGGGCCAGGTCTTGAGGGCGCCGGCGCACATCGGCGATGAGGGCCGCAACTATTCACGCAGCAAGGGACAGGGGAAGGGACATGCGGGTTGGACCGAGCAGAAGCCGGCGGAGCCGGTGCCCCTCGGCGCTCACAGTCTTCGCTTCGCTCAGGGTTCGCTTCGAGGGGCACCGGCTCCGCCGGCTTCGACGCACCGAGCCGCCGACACTCTCACGCACCCACACTCCCACGCACCCACGCACCCAGGTGTCGGGAGGTGAAGCCGTCGGTCGTCGATGGCGGGGCGGAGCGCGCACCGGGGCGGCAAGCGTGCATTGCCCCTTCGCGAATGCGGTCCGCCCGTCGATTCCTAGAATCGGCCGGATGAGCAGTTCCCCCACCGCGACGCCGGTCGCCTCCTCGGAGCCGGCATCGGCGCGCGTGCCGCTCAGCGGGCTGTTGCTGGCGGTGGGCGGCGCGATCGCGTTCTCCGGCAAGGCGATCATCGTCAAGCTCGCCTATCGCCACGGCGTCGACGCCATCACGCTGCTGATGCTGCGCATGCTGCTCGCGCTGCCGCTGTTCCTGCTGCTGGCCTGGTGGGCCGGCCGCGGCAAACCCGCGCTCACCGGACGCGAGAAGCTCGCCATCCTCGGCCTGGGCTTCAGCGGCTACTACCTCGCCAGCTTCCTGGACTTCGCCGGACTGGCCTACGTCAGCGCCAGCTTCGAACGCCTCATCCTGTACCTCAACCCCACCATCGTGCTGCTGCTGTCGTGGGCGATGTTCGGACGCCGCGTGACGCTGCGCCAGGCGGGCGCGCTGGCCGTCAGCTACGCCGGCGTGCTGCTGGTCTTCGGCCACGAATTGCAGGTCGCCGGCGCGAACGTGTGGCTCGGTGGTGGGCTGGTCTTCGGCAGCGCGGTGGCCTACGCGCTGTACCTCGTCTACAGCGGCGAATGGGTCAAGCGCCTCGGCGCCATGCGGCTCACCGGGCTGGCGACCTCCGTCGCGTGCGGCTTCTGCATCGCGCAGTTCCTGCTGACGCGGCCGGTGTCGGGTCTCGCGGACCTCGCGCCGGCGGTGTGGTGGTTGTCGGTGCTGAATGCGCTCGTCTGCACCTTCGCGCCGGTGCTGATGGTCATGATGGCGATCGAGCGCATGGGGGCGGGTGTCGCCGCGCAGACGGGCATGGTCGGCCCCATGTCCACGATACTGATGGGCGTGCTGATCCTCGACGAGCCGCTCACCGGCTGGGTCGTCGCGGGCACGGTGCTGGTGCTGGGCGGCGTGTGGCTGCTCGCGCGCCAACGCCGCTGACGCGCCGTCGCGTCGCCGCGCGGGCGCCTCTTTCTCCCTCTCCCGCTTGCGGGGGCAGGGGTGAGGGCCAGCGGCCGCGGCAGTGCGCAAGCCCTCTTGCAATGAAGAACGGAGATCGACATGGACTTGGGACTGACGGGCAAGTGGGCCCTGGTGTGCGCGGCGTCGAAGGGCCTGGGCGCGGGCTGCGCCGAGGCGCTGGCCGCTGAAGGCGTGAACGTGGTGATCACCGCGCGCGGCGAGGAGGCGCTGCAGGCGCAGGCCGCGAAGCTGCGCGGGATCAACCCCGCCGTGCAGGTCGTGGCCGTGGCCGGCGACATCACCACCGAAGCCGGCCGCGCCGCCGCGCTGGCCTCCGCGCCGCAGGTGGACATCCTGATCAACAACGCCGGCGGCCCGCCGCCGGGCGATTTCCGCGACTGGGAACGCGAGCAATGGCTCGCCGCCCTGGAGGCCAACATGCTGACGCCGATCGCGCTGATCAAGGCGACGGTGGACCAGATGGCGGGTCGCGGCTTCGGCCGCATCGTCAACATCACCTCCGGCGCGGTGAAGGCGCCGATCGACGTGCTGGGCCTGTCCAACGGCGCTCGCTCGGGCCTGACAGGCTTCGTCGCCGGCATCGCGCGGCAGTCGCGCATCGCCGGCCGCAACGTGACCATCAACAACCTGCTGCCGGGCGCCTTCGACACCGAGCGCCTGCAGAAGACGATGGCCGCCGGCGCGCAGAAGTCGGGCCAGCCGGTCGACGACGTGCGCGCCAAGCGCATGTCGGCGATCCCGGCGCAACGCTTCGGCAGCGCGGCGGAGTTCGGCGCGATCTGCGCGCTGATGTGCTCTTCCCACGCGGGCTACCTGACCGGGCAGAACATCCTGCTCGACGGCGGTTCGTACCCGGGCACGTTCTGAGGGTTGGCGGGGAGGACCTCAGCCAAGACCTTCAACGCTTGGCCGAGGACACCAGGATCCCCGCCGCGATCAGCGCGAAGGCCGCGCCGTGGAACCACGCCGGCCATTCGCCCAGCAGCGCGGCCGACATCAGCGCCGCGAAGACCGGCGTGAGGTTGCCGAAGAAGGCGGCCAGCGTCGGCCCCGCCTGGGCGACGCCCAGGCCCCAGCAGCGGTAGGCGATCAGCGACGGTCCGATCGCGACGTAGACGAGCGCGGCCGCCAGCGGCCAGCCCCATTGCACCGTCGGCACGCCGACGGCCTGCTCCACGCCTGCGGAGACCCAGCCGAACGCCAGTCCGAACAGCATCTGGGCCATCAGCAGCGCGGACCAGTCCCAGTCGGGCCGGCGCTCGCCCTGCATGTGCGCGGGCGGTCGCGCCAGCAGCCAGCTGTAGAAGGCCCAACTGAGGACGGCCAGCAGCATCATCAGGTCGCCGGCGACGAACTGGACCTGCGCCAGCCGCTCGAGGTGGCCGCGGGAGATCACCAGCGCCACACCCGCCAGCGACAGCGCCGCGCCGGCGAGCTGGCGGCGGGTCGGCCACACGCGGTGGAGCAGGGCGCCGACGGCCAGCATCCACACGGGCAGGCTCGCGGCGATCAGGGTCACGTTGAGCGCCGTCGAGCTGTGCAGCGCCTGGTACTGCAGCGCGTTGTAGCAGCCCATGCCCAGCACGCCGGTCAGCGCGAAGTAGCCCCACCGCGCGCGCAGCGGGGCCAGGTCTTGCAGCAGGGCGCGCGCGGGGCGCGCGATCAGCACCAGCAGCACGAAGGCCAGCGTCCAGCGCGTCGCGTTGAGCAGCAGCGGCGGCACCAGCGCCGCGACCGAGCGCCCGACGACCGCGTTGCCCGCCCACAGCAGCGGAGGCAGCGTCAGCATCAGGGCCAGTCGTGGGGTCAACGTCATTGCGACGAAGCGCCGGAGTCGCGAGACTGGCACGATAGCCGCGATCGGCGCGTCGGGCGACGCGCGAGCGACATCCCCTACTGAGGAGAACCCTGATGAGCGACCGAGCCGTGCGCATCTCGCAACCTGGCGGACCGGAGGTCCTGACGATCGAATCCGTCGAGGTCGGCGACCCGGGTCCCGGCGAGATCCGCATCCGCCACGCGGCCTGCGGCCTCAACTACATCGACATCTACCACCGCAGCGGCGTGTATCCGCTGCCGCTGCCGACGGGCATCGGCATGGAGGGCGCCGGCATCGTCGAGGCGGTGGGCGAGGGCGTGACCCATCTGAAGGCCGGCGACCGTGCCGCGTACGCGAGTCAGCCGATCGGCGCCTACGCGACCGCCCGCGTGATGCCGGCGAAGTGCGTCGTGAAGCTGCCGGACTTCCTGAGTTTCGAGCAGGGCGCCTCGATGATGCTCAAGGGCATGACGGTGCAGTACCTGCTGCAGCGCACGCTGCCGCAGGGCGGGCTGCAGCGCGGCGACCACGTGCTCTTCCATGCGGCGGCCGGCGGCGTCGGCCTGATCGCGTGCCAGTGGGCGAAGGCGCTCGGCCTGAAGCTGATCGGCACCGCCGGCAGCGACGCGAAGTGCCAGCTCGCGCTGGACCATGGCGCCGAGTTCGCGATCAACTACTCGACGGAGAACTTCGCCGAGCGCGTCAAGGAGATCACCGGTGGCCAGGGCGTGAAGGTCGTCTACGACTCGGTCGGCGCGTCGACCTGGGAAGGCTCGCTGGCGAGCCTGCGGCCGTTCGGCCTGATGGTCAGCTTCGGCAACGCGTCCGGCGTGGTGCCGCCGATCTCGCTGAAGGCGCTGGCGGCGTCGGGGCTCTACCTCACGCGGCCGTCGCTGTTCGTGCATCTGTCGTCGCTCGAGGCGACGCAGGAGATCTCGGGCGCGCTGTTCCAGGCCGTGGAGAGCGGTGCGGTGAAGATCGAGGTCGAACAGCGTTATCCGTTCGACGAGGTCCAGCGCGCACACCGCGAGCTGGAAGCCCGCACGACGACGGGTTCAGGCGTGCTGCTGGTTTGAACCGGCCGGGGTGGCGAGCGGCGGATCCAGGTCGGCCGCCACCGTCTCGGCATCCAGCAGCGCGTCGTTGGCGCTGTCGTCCGCTCGGGCGTCGTTGCGCGGCGCCGGTGCGCCTTCGTCGGTGACGACGCGCCGCGGTGCGGGCAGGTCGTCGAGGTCCGCGGGCACCGTGTCGGCGCCGAAATCGGTCGCGGCTCCGCCGTCGAGCGAGCCCGCCGTCGTCTCGTGCACGTCCACGTCGACGGTCTCGGTGCGGAGCACCTCGTCCAGCACCAGCGGCTGCGAGACCCGGACCTCGAAGCTGAAGCAGGAGCCGGCGCCCGGCTGGCTCTCCACCTGCACCTCGCCGCCCATCAGCTCCACCAGGCGCTTGACGATGGTCAGGCCCAGGCCGGTGCCGCCGTAGCGGCGCGTGATGCTGCCGTCGGCCTGCGTGAACGGGCTGAAGATCTGCGCGATCTGCTCGCGCGTCATGCCGATGCCGGTGTCGTGCACCGCGATGCGCAGACGCAGCGGACCGGCGTGGGCCGGCTCGTCGCCGCCTGCGTCCACGCGCTGGATGTCGACGCGGACCTCGCCCTTCTCGGTGAACTTCAGGGCGTTGCCGACCAGGTTCACCATGATCTGGCGCAGCCGCAGCGCGTCACCCAGCAGATGCTGCGGCACGCCGGGCTGCACGCGGGCATGCAGCTGCAGCCCCTTCTCATGGGCCTGGAGCAGCAGCGGATGCAGCGCCTCGCGCAGGCAGTCGTGCAGGCTGAAGGGCGCCTGGTCGATGATCACGCGGCCGGCTTCGATCTTCGCGATGTCCAGCAGGTCGTTGATGATGACCATCAGGCCCTTGGCCGAACTGTGCGCGAGCTCGATGAACTTGCGCTGGCGCTCGTTGAGCTCGGTCTGCAGCACCAGCTCGGTCAGGCCCAGCACGCCGTTCATCGGCGTGCGGATCTCGTGGCTCATGTTGGCCAGGAAGGAACTCTTGGCCTGGCTGGCGGCTTCGGCGGCTTCGCGCGCGGCCTCGAGCTGGGCCTGCGTGGCCTTGAAGTCGCCGATGTCGCGCGCATTGAGCTGCAGCACGACCTCGCCGCTCACCGGGTCGCGCATCGGGCGCGCGTCGACGGCGTGCCAGCGGCGGCCGTTGGCGGTGTTGATCTCGAGCTCGGCGCCGAAGGTCTGGCCGCCGCGCACCTGCGTGACGATGCGGCGCGCCAGGTCGGGTTCCGGGAAGATCGCGCTGAAGTCGGTCGCGCCGATCGTCTTGCGCAGGCCGTTGAAGCACATCGCCGCGGCGGGATTGCGCATCAGCGTGCTGCCGTCGCGCAGCGAGAACACCGCGATCCGCACCGAGGTGTGCTGCAGCGCCTCGACGCCACGCAGCAGGCTCTTGTCGACGCCGCTGACCAGCGAGTCGGCGGCGAACAGCATCACCTGGCGCTTGTCGGGCGTGCGGATGCCGCGGGAGACCAGCATCACCGTCGCCGGCTGGCCCTTCGGATAGAGCGTCCACTGCTCGCGGACCAGCTTGCCCTGCGTGTGGTCGGCGGCGGTCACCGCCAGCCGCTCGGCCACCGACGGACTCATGTCGCTGAGGTCGCGGGAGAGGAATTCCTCGGCGCTGTCGGCGCGCCAGAACCCCAGCGCGGCGGCATTGGCCCAGAGGTTGCGCTGACGCTCCTGGTCGTAGACCCACATGGGCACATCGAGCCAGTCATAGTGGGTCAGGCAGGAGAAGTCGAGCATGGGAGCGAGGCCCTTGTCGGCCCTGTTCTTGGTTACGTTTGGTCGCAGCGGATTGTCGCCGTGGCCCGTGTCATGTCCATGGTCGCGATGTCCACTTCGTCACGTCGAAGCCCCACGCGTGCCGAACCGCCCGCGTCTGCGTGACGGCCTCCCTCTTCAGGACAAGGCTACGCAGACGGGCGTGCGAAAGCCAGCCTCGTTTCTCCGGAGGAACCCTCGGTCGGGAGGGGGCGCAACGGCCGGAAGGGCCGCAGGAAAGGGCGCAAGGGGCCATCGCGCTCCCGCGCGCCCGGTGCTCAGCCGCGCTTGACGCGGCGCAACTCGTCCCAGATCAGCAGGACGGCGCCGACGGTGATGGCGCTGTCGGCGATGTTGAAGGACGGGTAGTACCAGCCGGCCCAGTGCAGCTGGATGAAGTCGACGACATAGCCGTGCAGCAGGCGGTCGACGATGTTGCCCACCGCGCCACCCAGGATCAGGCTGAGCGCCCAGGCGAACTGCGTCTGGTGACCGTGGCGGCGCAGCATCCAGATGATGAAGATCGTCGCCGCGACGCCGAGCCCGACGAAGAACCAGCGCTGCCAGCCCGACGCGCCCGCCAGGAAGCTGAACGCCGCGCCGGTGTTGTGGACCCGCACCAGGTTGAAGAAGGGCAGGACGTAGTGGCTGTCCCCGTACTGGAAGCTGTGCAGGATCAGGACCTTGGTGAACTGATCGGCCACGATGACCAGCAGGGCGATCGCCAGCCACTGGATCAGGCGGTTGTTCGACGAGGACGGGGACTTGGTGGCCATGGATGCTGCACGGAGGGAAGCGCGGAACCCGCAACTGTAGCGCCCGCCGCGCCGGCGCCGTGCGGCTACAGTGCGGGCCGCCGACGAGGCACCGATGATTGTCCGGTGACTGCCCCACGATGACCCGATGATGACCCGATGAGATTGCGCCTGAAGATCCTGCTGCTGGCGCTGCTGCCGCTGGTTGCCTCGCTGCTGCTGATCGCGGTGGCGGTGCGCCAGCAGGAGCGCGAGCTGCTTGCCCGCGAGCACGCCGCCGTGCAGCGCGCCTACATGGACGCGCGCCGCGACGAGCTGCGCCACTACGTCGAACTGGCCGTCAGCACCTTGCAGCCGCTGTACGAGCGTTCGCCCGCGCTCGCCGGCCAGACCAGCGATGCCGACGTCGAACGCGACAAGCGCGAGGCGCTGCGACTGTTGTCGTCGCTTGATTACGGCGAGGACGGCTACTTCTTCGTCTACGACCTGCAGGGCCGGGTGCTGATGCACTCGCGCCAGCCGGAACTGCTGGGCCGCGACCTGTGGGGTCTGCACGATCCGCTGGGCCGGCCGACGATCCAGCAGCTGGTCGGCCAGGCCCGGGCCGGCGGCGGCTATGTCGAATACCTGTGGCGCAAGCCGTCCAGCGGCGAGATGGCCCCCAAGCTGGGCTACGTCGTCGCGATGGAGCGCTGGAACTGGATGCTGGGCACGGGCCTGTACCTCGACGGCATCCGCGCGACGCTGGAGCAGCTCGACCACGAGGCGCAGGCCAACATCGCGCGGACGATGTGGGGCATCGCCGCGATCGCGGTATTCGGCGTCGCGTTGATCAGCGCCTGCGCGCTGGCCCTGAACCTCAGCGAGCACCGCCAGTCCGAGGCCCGGCTGCGGGCGCTGGCGCACGACGTGGTGCGGTCGCAGGAGGACGAGCGCGCGCACCTGTCGCGCGAACTGCACGACGGTGTCAGCCAGACGCTGGTGTCGACCAAGCTGCTGATCGAATCGGCGCAGCAGGCGGGATCGACCGCGCTGCTGCCGCGCGCGCTGGAGCGGCTCAACGCCAGCCTGAGCGAGGTGCGTGGGCTGTCCCACCGGCTGCGCCCGGCGCTGCTCGACACGCTGGGCCTGCCGGCGGCGCTGGAACACCTGGCGCGCGAATTCGACGAGGCCGGCGCGGTGCCGGTGTCCATGCGGGTGGCCGGCGCGCCGCGCGAACTGCCGGAACTGCTCAACACGGTGCTGTTCCGCGTCGCGCAGGAGGCGTTGACGAATGTCGCCAAACATGCCGGCGCGGCGCGCGTGGAGATGGCGCTCGAATTCGCCGCCGACGATGCGCGCGGCGAGCCCGGCGACGTGCTGCTGCGCGTGCTCGACGACGGCGCCGGTTTCGATCCCGAGGAGGCCGAACTCGCCGAACGGGATGATCCGCGCCATGGCATCGGCCTGCGCAACATGCGCGAGCGGATGGCCTCGGTCGGCGGCCTGCTGGACCTGCAGTCCAGCCCTGGCCATGGCACGCAGGTCGAGGCCGTCGTGCCGGCGTCGGCGATCCGCCGCCTGGCGCGCGACAATCCCGTGCCATGAGCGCCGATCCCTCCTCCAGTGCCGCCGCGGCCGGCGCCGCCGCGCCCGTGCGCATCCTGCTCGTCGACGACCACCCGCTGGTGCGCGAGGGCGTGCGCTCGCGGCTGCAGGGCGAGGCGCGCTACCTCGTGGTCGGCGAGGCCGGCGCCGCGGAGGAGGCGATGATGATGCTGATCGCCACGCAGCCCCAGGTGGTACTGCTGGACGTCGGTCTGAAGGGACACAACGGCATCCAGCTCGCGCAGACGATGCTGGAGCGCGTGCCCGACCTGCGCGTGCTGATGTACAGCATGTACGACAACCCGGAGTACGTGCAGCGCGCGCTGCAGGCCGGCGCCCGCGGCTACGTGCTCAAGGACGCGCCGGCGGCCGAGATCGTCGCCGCGATCGACGCGGTCGCGGCGGGCGGCACCTTCCTCAGTCCCGGCGTCTCCAAGCGGATGTTCCGCAGCCAGCAGCCGCGGCCCATCCTCTCGCCGCGCGAGAGCGAGATCCTCTCCGCGCTCGCCAGAGGCGAATCCAGCAAGCAGATCGCCAGAACGCTCGACCTGTCCGTGAGGACCGTCGAGACGCACCGCCAGAACATCAAGCGCAAGCTCGACCTGGAAGGCCAAGCCGAACTGATCCGCTACGCGGTCGAACACGCCCGCGGACTGCATCGCGACGACGTCTGAGGGGCGGCCTGCGCCATGGACCGCGGGGCCATGCCGGACGCCTCGCCAGGCAGTTCCCGGGGTGTCGCGCCGTCGGTGTCGAGGGTTTCCACTTAAGCGCTCCTACGCCGGCCAACTAGTCCACCCGACGGATGTGCGAAACCGCACAGGAACGGAAACTGCCGCCGCAAGACAGCTTGCGTGTCGGGTCGTCCTTCGGGGCGGCGGGCGCGCGACCATAAAAGGAGACATCGATGTCGAACATGAGTCGCCACCTCGCCTGGGCGGGCGTGGCCATCCTCGGGGCCTTCGCCCTGGCCACCGTCGCGCTGGCCAACGGCGAAGCGGTCAGCGCGCTGTGGGTCGTCGTCGCGGCGATCTGCGTGTACCTGATCGGCTACCGCTACTACAGCCTGTTCCTGGCCACCAAGGTCCTGGAGCTGGATCCCACCCGCAAGACGCCCGCCTGGAAGCACAACGACGGCCTGGACTTCGTCCCGACCCACAAGTACGTGCTGTACGGCCACCACTTCGCCGCGATCGCCGGCGCCGGCCCGCTGGTCGGCCCGGTCCTGGCCGCGCAGATGGGCTACCTGCCGGGGTTGCTCTGGATCCTGGCCGGCGTGATCTTCGCCGGCGCGGTGCAGGACTTCATCGTGCTGTTCATCTCGACGCGCCGCGACGGCCGCTCGCTGGGCGACCTCGTCAAGCAGGAGATGGGCACGGTGCCCGGCGTGATCGCGCTGTTCGGCGCGTTCATGATCATGATCATCATCCTGGCGGTGCTGGCGCTGATCGTCGTGAAGGCGCTGGCCGGCTCGCCCTGGGGCACCTTCACCGTGGCGGCGACCATCCCGGTGGCGCTCTTCATGGGCGTGTACCTGAGATTCATCCGCCCGGGCCGCATCGGCGAGGTCTCCATCATCGGCTTCGTGCTGCTGATGCTGGCCATCATCGGCGGCCAGTGGGTGCATGAGAGCCCCGCCTGGGCGCCGCTGTTCACCTACGACGGCAAGGCGCTGACGTGGATGCTGATCGGCTACGGCTTCGTCGCCGCCAGCATCCCGGTGTGGCTGCTGCTGGCGCCGCGCGACTACCTGTCGACCTTCCTGAAGATCGGCACCATCATCGCGCTGGCCATCGGCATCGTGATCGTCGCCCCGCCGATGCAGATGCCCTCGTTCACGCAGTTCGCGGCCGGCAACGGTCCGGTGTGGTCGGGCAACCTGTTCCCCTTCCTGTTCATCACCATCGCCTGCGGCGCGGTGTCGGGCTTCCATGCGCTGATCAGCTCGGGCACGACGCCCAAGATGCTGGACAACGAGGTCAACGCCCGCTTCATCGGCTACGGCGGCATGCTGGCCGAATCCTTCGTCGCGGTGATGGCGCTGGTGGCGGCCTCGTGCATCGAGCCCGGCGTCTACTTCGCGATGAACAGCCCGGCCGCGCTGGTGGGCTCGACCCCCGACCAGGTCGCCGCGACGCTGTCCACCTGGGGCTTCGTGATCACGCCGGAGATGCTGGTGCAGACGGCCAAGGACGTCGGCGAGAACACCATCCTCGCGCGCGCCGGCGGCGCGCCGACGCTGGCGGTGGGCATGGCCCACATCCTGCACCAGGTGGTCGGCGGCAAGGCGATGATGGCCTTCTGGTACCACTTCGCGATCCTGTTCGAGGCGCTGTTCATCCTGACCGCCGTCGATGCCGGCACGCGCGCCGGCCGCTTCATGCTGCAGGATCTGCTGGGCACCTTCGTCCCGGCCCTGAAGCGCACCGAATCACTGCCGGCCAACCTGATCGCCACCGGCCTGTGCGTGGCCGCGTGGGGCTACTTCCTGTACCAGGGCGTGGTGGATCCGCTGGGCGGCATCAACACGCTGTGGCCGCTGTTCGGCATCGCCAACCAGATGCTGGCCGCGGTGGCGCTGCTGCTGGGCACGGTGGTGCTGTTCAAGATGAAGAAGGACCGTTATGCCTGGACGACGATCCTGCCGGCGGCCTGGCTGCTGATCTGCACGATGACGGCGGGCTGGCAGAAGATCTTCAGCGAAGACCCGAAGGTGGGCTTCCTGGCGCACGCCGCGAAGTACGCGGACTCGCTGGCGGCGGGCAAGGTGCTGGCGCCGGCCAAGAGCCTGGAGGCGATGGAACGCGTGATCTTCAACGACCGCCTGGACGCGGGCCTGTGCGCGCTGTTCATGTTCGTGGTCGTCAGCGTGCTCGTGTACAGCGTGAAGGCGGTCCTGAAGGCGCGTGCCGAACGCAAGCCGTCGGTCAGCGAGACGCCGTTCGAGCGCATGCCTGAAGGCGCGACGGCGGGCGGTCATGCTTAAGCAGGCGGCGGAAGCGGCCCAGGCTGCGTTGTCGGCGGCCTCGGACGTGCTGCAGGCGGGCCGCTACATGGCCCGCGGCGTGCGCCAGCAACTGATCGGTGCGGACTACGGCGCCTACCTGGCGCACATGGGCCGCACCCACCCCGACCAGCCGCCGCTGAGCTACGAGGCTTTCTTCCGCGAACGCCAGGAGGCGCGCTACAGCTCCCGCACCGGCCGCTGCTGCTGAGCCTCGCGAGAGGCGCGAGGTCGCCCGGGGCCGGCGGAGTGGCCGAGCCCCCGACTGACTTGGGGCGCCGTCTGTTCGAGCAGAGTGAACCGAAGGTGAACGGCGCGAGTTGGCGCCCCGGCGAGGCCACTCCGCCGGCCCCGGGCGACCTTGCGCCGGGCTCGGTGACACTACGCCGCATGCCCCGCTTTGCTGCCAACCTCAGCTTCCTGTACCAGGAGCTGCCATTCCTCGATCGCTTCGACGCCGCAGCCCGGGACGGGTTCGCTGGCGTCGAATGCCTGTTCCCCTACGACGTGCCGGCCACTGAAGTGCGCGCTCGTGCCACGGCGCTGGGCTTGAGCATCGTGCTGATCAACGCGCCGCCGGGGGATTGGGCGGCGGGGGAGCGCGGTCTCGCGTCTGTCGAAGGCAGGGACGGGGACTTCCGCGAATCCATCGAGCGAGCGCTCGCCTATGCCTCGGCGGTGGCATCGCCGCGCGTGCACGTGCTTGCCGGCCTGCTGGAAGCCGGAGACGAGCGCGACGCGGCGATCGCGCGCTACGAGGAACGCTTGCGCTGGGCCGCGTCGCAGGCCGCTCGATCAGGCATCGACCTGATGATCGAGCCGATCAATCCGCACGACATGCCTGGCTACCTGCTGCAACGGCAGGACGAGGCCCATGCGATCGTCGAGCGCGTCGGTGCGCCCAACCTGAAGGTCCAGATGGATCTGTACCACTGTGAACGCGTGGAAGGCGATGCCGTCGCCCAGTTGCGGCGCTGGCTGCCGACGGGACGCGTCGGGCACTTCCAGATCGCGGGCGTGCCGGACCGGCATGAGCCGGACGAGGGGGCGCTCGACTGGCGAGGCGCGCTCGCGGCGATCGACGCGATCGCGGCGGCGACGGGATGGGAGGGCTGGATCGGCTGCGAGTACTGGCCACGGCACGGCGCGGTTCCCGGAGGAACCAGCGCCGGCTTGGTGTGGATGACCGCTTTCGCGGCCTCGGGTCAGGCGATGACGCGTGTCTCGCCGGCTCCGTAGAGATTGCTGTCGCAGCGGCCGCAGATCGTCGGGTGCGCCGGGTTGGCGCCGACGTCCGCGCGGTAGTGCCAGCAGCGCTCGCACTTCTGGTGCGACGACGGCGTCACGGTGATGCTCAGCTCGCCGGCCAGCGTGACGCTCGCCGCGGACGTGATCAGCACGAACTTGAGGTCGTCGCCCAGGCTCTGCAGCAGGGCCAGGTCCTCGGCGTTCACGCCCAGCGCGACCTCGGCCTGCAGCGACGAGCCGATCGCACCGGTGGTGCGAACTTCCTCGATCGCCTTGTTCACCGCGTCGCGGATCTCGTGGATGCGGTTCCACTTCGCGATCAGGCCATCGTCGTGCGCGACCCCGTCGACCAGTAGGTCTCGGTGAAGATCGTGTCGCCGGCCTGCTTGCCCGCGAAGACCTTCCATGCTTCCTCGGCGGTGAAGCTCAGGAACGGCGCCATCCAGCGCAGCATCGCGTTCGTGATGTGCCACAGCGCCGTCTGCGCCGAACGACGCGCGGCCGACTTCGGCGCGCTCGTGTACAGCCGGTCCTTCAGCACGTCCAGGTAGAACGCGCCCAGGTCTTCGGAGCAGTACACCTGCAGCTTGGCCACGACCGGGTGGAACTCGTAGCGCTGGTAGTGCGCCAGGATCTCCTCCTGGAACTGCGCCGCGCGGGCGAGTGCATAGCGGTCGGCCTCCAGGAGTTGGTCCAGCGGCACGGCGTCCGTCGCCGCATCGAAGTCCGAGGTGTTGGCCAGCAGGAAGCGCAGCGTGTTGCGGATGCGGCGGTAGCCGTCCACGACGCGCGCCAGGATCTTCTCGTCGCCGGCGATGTCGCCCGAGTAGTCGGACGCCGCCACCCACAGGCGGATGATCTCGGCGCCCAGCTTCTTGCTGGTCTCCTGCGGGTCGACGCCATTGCCCTGCGACTTGCTCATCTTGCGGCCCTTGCTGTCCACGGTGAAGCCGTGGGTCAGCAGACCGCGGTAAGGCGCGCGGCCGTTGAGCGCGCAGGAGATCAGCAGCGACGAGTGGAACCAGCCGCGATGCTGGTCATGGCCCTCAAGGTAGAGGTCGGCTTCCGGACCGGTCTCGTGCGCCGCGCCGGCGTGCGAGCCCTTCAGCACATGCTGGAAGGTCGAGCCCGAGTCGAACCACACGTCCAGGATGTCCTGGCCCTTCGAGTACTGCTCGGCCTCGGCGCCCAGCCACTCGGCTGGATCCAGCTTGGACCAGGCCTCGATGCCGCCGGCCTCGACCAGTTGCGCGGCGCGCTCGATGAACTCCAGCGTTTTCGGATGCGGCTGGCCACTGTCCTTGTGCAGGAAGATCGGCAGCGGCACGCCCCAGCTGCGCTGGCGCGAGATGCACCAGTCGGGCCGGCCGGCGATCATGTCGTGCAGGCGCGTCTTGCCGTTCTCGGGATAGAAGCTGGTCTGCTCGATCGCGTCCAGCGCCAGCTGGCGCAGGGTCTTGTCGGCCTTGTCGACGGTGAACACGCCGTCGCCTTCGTCCATGCGGACGAACCACTGCGCCGCCGCGCGGTAGATCACCGGCGACTTGTGGCGCCAGCAGTGCGGGTAGCTGTGGCGGATCTTGCTGTGCGCCATCAGGCGGCCGGCATCCTGCAGCGCCGCGGCGATCACCGGATTGGCCTTCCAGATGTGCTGGCCGCCGAACAGCGGCAGCTCGGCCTCATAGACGCCGTTGCCCTGCACCGGGTTCAGGATGTCCTTGAACGCCAAGCCGTGCGCGATGCACGAGTTGAAGTCGTCCACGCCGTAGGCCGGCGCCGAATGGACCACGCCGGTGCCGTCGTCGGCGGTGGCGTAGTCGGCCAGATACACGGGGCTTTCGCGATCGAAGCCCGGATGCACGTGCGCGAGCGGGTGCTTGAACTTCAGCAGTTCCAGCGACTTGCCCGGCGTGACCGCGACGGCCTTGCCTTCGATGCCCCAGCGGGCCAGGCACTTCTCGACCAGCGCCTCGGCGACGACGAAGTAGCCGCGGTCGGTCTGCACCAGCGCATAAGGCAGTTCAGGGTTCAGGTTCAACGCCTGGTTCGCTGGGATCGTCCACGGAGTGGTAGTCCAAATGACTGTGAAGATCTCGTTGTTCAGCGGGCCGAGGCCGAAGGCCGCGGCGAGCTTCTCCGGCTCCGCGCTCAGGAAGGCCACGTCGACGGCCGGGGAGTCCTTGTCGGCGTACTCGATCTCGAACTCGGCCAGCGAGGAGCCGCAGTCGAAGCACCAGTACACCGGCTTCAGGCCGCGGTAGACGAAGCCGCGCTCGAACAGGCGCTTCAGCACACGAAGCTCACCCGCCTCGTTCTTGAAGTCCATCGTCCGGTACGGATGGTCCCAGTCGCCGAGCACGCCCAGGCGCTTGAAGTCGACGCGCTGCTGGTCGATCTGCTCGCCGGCGTAGGCGCGGCTCTTGGCCTGCACCTCGTCGCGCGGCAGGCCGCGGCCGAAGGTCTTCTCGATCTGGTTCTCGATCGGCAGGCCGTGGCAGTCCCAGCCGGGGATGTAGGCGGCGTCGAAGCCCTCGAGCTGGCGCGCCTTGACGATCATGTCCTTGAGGATCTTGTTGACCGCGTGACCCATGTGGATCTGGCCGTTGGCGTAGGGCGGGCCGTCGTGCAGCACGAACTTCGGCTTGCCCTGGCGCGCCACGCGCAGGCGCTGGTAGATCCCCTGGTCTTCCCATTCCTGGACCCAGCCCGGCTCGCGCTTGGGCAGGTCGCCGCGCATCGGGAACGGGGTGTCGGGCAGGTTGAGCGTCGAACGGTAGTCGGCTTTCGCGTCGACTGTCGTGTCGAGGGGGTGTTGGACTTGGAGGCGTCGGTCATGGCGGCGGCAATCGAAGGGGCGGCCAAGGAGGGGGCCGCGAGAGAAGAGGGGGTGGCGCGCTGGGCGGGGTGCCGGGGAGGCAGGGCCGCGTGCCGGCTGAGCGGTCGAGATGAGCAGTCGGGTGCTCAGCCCTTCAAATTCGGTCGCGGGTGGTCTGGCGGCGGACGGCGGCGTGGGTCGTCGCCGGTTCGGCGAAGTACGCGCGTGCCTGGCGGACGTCCTCGCGGATCGCGGCGGTCAGGGCGTCCAGACCGTCGAAACGGGCTTCGTCACGCAGTTTGTGCAGGAGTTCCACGCGCACGAGTTTACCGTAGGCCTCGCCCGGCCCCAGGCGCTCGGCCAGCGCCGCCGGCCAGTCCAGCGCATGGACCTCCAGCAGCACGCGTCCGGCGTCCTCGACCGTCGGACGCACGCCCAGGGAGGCGACGCCGTCCAGCACGATCCCGCCGGCCATGCCGCCAGGACCGTCCAGACGGTCCTGGCCGTCGAGCCCATGCACGCGCACCGCGAAGATCCCGTGCGCGGCCGGCTTGTCGTGGTCGAACTTCAGGTTCAGCGTGCGGAAGCCGTCGCCGCGGCCGGGCGCGGTCTCCGCGAGTTGCCGCCCCAGCTTCTGACCGTGGATCACATGGCCGGAGATCGCGTACGGCCGCCCCAGCAGCCGGGCCGCGCCGTCCATGTCGCCGGCGGCCAGCGCCTCGCGCACGGCGGAACTGGACACGCGCAGGCCGTGCACCTCGTAGCTCATCATCCGCGCGACGTCGAAGCCCAGGCGCTGCCCGGCCGCGTCCAACGTCGCGTAGTCGCCCTGCCGCTTGGCGCCGAAGCGGAAGTCGTCGCCGACCAGCGCGTACTTCGTCCCGAGGCCGTCGACCAGCACCTGCTGGATGAAGTCCTGCGCCGGCAGCGACGCGAGCGCCTCGTCGAAGCGCAGCACCACGACCTGGTCGATGCCGCAGCGCTCCAGCTCCTGGAGCTTGTCGCGCAGCGTGGCGATGCGCGCCGGGGCCAGTTCGGGCTTGCCGAGCTTGTGCGCGAAGAAGTCGCGCGGGTGCGGCTCGAAGGTGAGCACGCAGGTCGGCAGGCCGCGGTGGCGGGCCTCCGACAGCAGCAGCGCCAGCATGGCCTGGTGGCCGCGATGGACGCCGTCGAAGTTGCCGATCGTCAGCGCGCACTGCGCCGCGATGCCGGGATGGTGGAAGCCGCGGAAAACCTGCATGGGCGGGGATTATCAGCCGCCGCGCGGGACGGCGCCGCGATCACGGGGATCAGGCCGCCGCCGCGGCCGGCGAGGCGGGCAGGTGTTGCGTGACCACGTCCAGCAGCTCCTCCATCTCGAACGGCTTGACCAGGTGGCCGTCCATGCCGCTGGCCAGGCAGCGGGCCCGGTCGTCCTCGATGGTGCTGGCGGTCAGCGCCACCACCGGCGTGCGCGGCAGCAGCCGGCGCGCCTCCTCCTGCCGCCATGCGGTCGTGGCCGCGTAGCCGTCCAGCTCCGGCATGTGGCAGTCCATCAGCACGAGGTCGAAGCGCTGCGCGCGCAGCTGTTCCAGGGCCTCGCGCCCGTGTTCGGCCGGCACCACGCGCAGGCCGCAGCGCTCCAGCATCGTCCTGGCGACCAGCAGGTTGACCGGGTTGTCGTCGACCAGCAGCACGCGACCCGCCAGTTGCGGCAGCGGCCCCGGCGGCACGCCGGCGGACGGCGCGCGCACGGGGGCGGCGGCCTCGGCCGCGCAGGTCTGCAGCGGCAGCGTGAACTCGAACACCGAGCCCTGGCCCGGCGCCGATGCGCAGCGCAGGTCGCCGCCCATCGCCCGGGCGATCTCGCGGGAGATCGTCAGGCCCAGCCCGGCGCCGTCGCGGCGGGCCCGGTCGGCGCCCGTCCGGTCCGCCTGCTCGAAGGGCGCGAAGATGCGTTCCAGCTGGTCCGCGGGGATGCCGTCGCCGGTGTCCCGCACTGCGAAGCGGAGCAGCGTGCCGGCGCGCATGTCCAGCACCGACGAGACCTCGAGCCCGACCTGGCCGTGATCGGTGAACTTGATGGCGTTGCCCACCAGGTTGTGCAGCACCTGCTGGATGCGCGACGCGTCGCCCATCGCCCGGGCGGGCAACTGGGGCGCGACGGCCAGCGTGAAGTCCAGTCCCTTGGAACGTGCGGATTCGCCCAGCAGCCGGGCGACGTCGCCGGCGATCTCGCGGAGGTCGAACGGCCGGGCCTCCACGACCAGCTTGCCGGACTCGATGCGCGCCAGGTCCAGGATGTCGTTGACCAGTGTCAGCAGATGGCGGCCGGAGCGGCGCACGATCTCCACCTGCTCGCGCTGCTGCGCGCTGAGGTCGCCGCGTTCCAGCAGCTGCGTCATGCCGATGATGCCGTTGAGCGGCGTGCGGATCTCGTGGCTCATCACCGCGACGAAGCGGCTCTTGCTGCTGCTGGTCTCCTCGGCCGCATGGAGCGCCAGGCGGCGCTGCTCGGCCAGGCGCGCCTGCTCGAAGCGCAGGCGCAGCAGTTCCAGCGTGCCGGCCTCGATGCGGCGCGATTCCAGCACCGTCAGCAGCCAGAACATGACCAGTCCGCCGACGCTGAGCCAGCCGGTCACGCCGCCCTGCAGCGCGAGCCGGATCGCCAGCGGCGCGATCACCAGCGAGGCGAACAGCGCCTGACCCCGCGCCCATTGGCCCAGCGACACCATCGTGAACGCGACCAGGCCGACGAGGGTCGTCATGACCGCGCCGTCGATCTCCGGCAGGTTGGGGGTGGCGAAGAGGGCGCCGATCACGCCCCAGGACAGGCCGTCCAGTCCGAGCAAGGCCAGGTAGCGGCGCTCCTCGCGCGTCGAGGCGCGTTCCTGGAGCGGCAGGGCGGGGAAGCGCCGGGCCTGGACCGTGCGCCACAGCGAGATGATCCAGCGCGCGCCCAGCCAGCCGAGCAGGTCCACGGCGGGCAGGTGCGGCCACAGCAGCACCACGGGCAGCAGACCGAAGACGGCGCCCACGGCCGCCGGCATGGCCACGCGGGCCTGCAGGCTGCTCAGGCGTTCCGCCCGGACCTGGGTCGCCACGCTGATGGCGGTGTCCTCGTGAGGTTCGATGTCTGAGATTCCCATACGACACGGCCGGCGAGGGTCCGACCGATGCGCCCTCCAGGTGGATGCGCCGCTGCGCAGGCGGCGCTTTGGTGGGCGTTTCTACCCAAGGATGGTGACAAATGGACTCGGGGACTTCCCGGAAGTCCGGGACCGGGTTCAGCCGGCCGGGGCGGGACCGGAGGACGGGCCCGCCGACGGATCGGACATCGCCAGCGCGCGCTGACGCTCGTCGAGCCAGATCCAGCCGCCTTCCTTCAGGTCGGCCGGCAGTTCCAGCGCGCCGATGCGCTGCCGGTGCAGGCTGAGCACCCGGTTCCCGACCGCGGCGACCATCCGCTTGGCCTGGTGGTAGCGGCCCTCGGTGAGCGCCATCTGCAAGCGGCCGTCCGGCAGCCGCTCGGCGGACACCGCCCGCACCGCTTCCTCGGCCAGCTTCGGATTGCGTTCCTCCAGCAGGACGCCCGCGACGAGCTGGCGCAGCTGGGCCTCGTCCACCTCGGCCTTGCAGACCGCCTGGTAGAGCTTGGGCACGTGGTACTTCGGGCTGGTCAGCTTGTGCTGCAGCGGACCGTCGTCGGTCAGCAGCAGCAGGCCGGTGGTGTCCTCGTCCAGGCGGCCCACCGGCTGCATGTCGCGATTGCGGACCGGCTCGGGCAGCAGCGAGAACACGCTCGGATGGTGGCTCGGCTTGCGCGAGCATTCATAGCCGGCCGGCTTGTACAGCAGGATCAGCGCCTTCTCATGGAAGGGCCAGGTCTGGCCTTCCACCTCGAAGACGAGGCCGGCGGTGAGGAAGGTCTCGTCCGGATCTTCGACGACGGTGCCGCCGACCGAGACCAGGCCGTGCCGCAGCAGCGCGGCGCAATGCCGGCGCGTGCCGAAGCCCTGGCTGAAGAGGATCTGGGCTATGGCGACCGGCTTTGAAGCCTTCGCCCGTTCGCCGGAGGTGGAGGAGGAATCGGAACTCATGGCCCCGATTGTCGCCGTCATGTCGCAGGCGTTTCACCGGCCGCCGACTTTCGGGCGTGGGTGGCTGCGCCGTGGGGCCTCTCAGGGGGAGCGGGCTCCGACCGCGTCCACGATCGCACGCGCCACGACTTCCGCGGCCACCGCGCCGAGCAGCGTCATGTCGCCGTCGATGTCCGCGGCGCCGGTGGCGAGCGCGAACATCACGTCCCCGTCCATCACCGTGTGCACCGGATGGATCGCACGCGCCAGGCCGTCGTGCGCGATCTGGGCGAGCTTGGTGGCCTGCGCCTTCGTCAGGCGGGCATCGGTGGCGATGACGCCGATCGTCGTGGCGCTGCCTTGCAGCGCGCCGCCGGGCCGTTCGCCGTCGAGCAGCGCCTGCACGGTCGAGCGAGGTCGGCCGTCCGCACCGCGCGAGCCGGCGAGCACCTCGCCGCGCGCATCGACCACGTCGCCCACCGCGTTCACCGCCACCATCGCCGACAGCGTCGCGCCGCCGATGCGGACGGTCGCCATGCCCAGCCCGCCCGGCATCGAGCGCTCGACGCCCAGCAGCTTGCCGACGGTCGCGCCGGTGCCGGCGCCGACGCGTCCGCGCGAGCGCTCGTCCGCCGAGGCCGTCTCGCAGGCGGCCCGGCCGGCGGCCGCATCGGGCGCGGTCGACGCGCCGTGCCGCCACAGGTCGAAGAGCACGGCCGCCGGCACGATCGGCACGCGCACCTGGCCGACAGGGAAGCCGTGGCCCCGTTCCGCCAGCCAGCGCATCACGCCGTCCGCGGCCGCGAGGCCGAAGGCGCTGCCGCCGGTCAGCAGGATCGCGTGGACCTGCTGGACGGTGTTCTCCGGGCGCAGGAGTTCGAGGTCGCGCGTGCCCGGTGCGGCGCCGCGCACATCGACCCCGGCCGTCGCGCCGGCCTCGCACAGCACGACGCTGCAGCCGGTGGGCACGGACGGGTGCGTGAAGTGGCCGACCTTCAGGCCGGCGACGTCGCAGAGGGCGCCGGCGTCGTCGCCGCTGGCGGCACTCAAGGCTTGGCGCCCTGCGGTTTCAGCGAGCCGCAGTCGCTGCCCAGGTAGCGCGCCTCGCCGGTGGAGCGGATCACCTCGGTCTTGCCGTCGCGCTGCGCGCGGATCTCGCTCTTGGTCTTGTAATGGTCCGGGCCGAGGAAGGTGATCTCGTTGGTCCCTTCCGAGGCGGGGTTGGTGCAGCGGAAGTTCACCAGCATCGTGTCGCCGGTGCGCTTGCTGTCGTGCTCGCACTTGCCGTCGGTGCGCGGCATGGCGGCGCGGTCGGCCTGTTCCTTGGTGACGCAGGATTTCAGCGTCAGCTCGCCCCCTGGAAGTTCATGCTGACGCCGTGCTGCGACATCATCGATTCCATCTGCTTGCGCTGCTCGGGCGGCAGCGCCGCCATCTGCTTCTGCATCTGCTCCATCTGCGCCTGGCGCTGCGGATCGAGCTGCGGCTTCTGCCTGATCTCCCACAGCCCGGGCTTGAAGTCCTGGGCGGAGGCGGTCATGGCGGCGGCCGCAAGCAGCACGCCGGCGATCAGGGAGGAGGGGGCGAAGGCGGACGCAAAGGAGGAGGGCGCAAGGGACATGGCAGGCTCCCTCGCCGGAGGGGTCGGCGAGCGATGGCCAGTGTACGCAGCCGCGAGCCGGTCAGCCCGGCCCGCGGCGGTGTCACGCAAATACGCCGGCCGTGTCCTGCATGCGCGCGCTGACCTCGCCCAGGTGATGCAGCGAGTCGCCGTACTGCATTTCCATGACGGCCAGGCGCTTGAAGTAGTGACTGCCGATGTACTCGTCGGTCACGCCGATGCCGCCGTGCAGCTGCGTGCACTGCTGCCCGACGAAGCGCATCGATTGCCCCAGCTGCACCTTGGCCTGCGAGATCGCGCGGCGGCGGGCGTCCGCCGGCTCGTTCAGCTTGAGCGTGGCGAAGTAGCTCATCGAGCGCGCCAGCTCCAGCTGCATCTTCACGTCGGCCATGCGGTGGCGCAGCGCCTGGAAACTCGCGATCGCGACGCCGAACTGCTTGCGCGTGTTCAGGTATTCCGCCGTCAGCGCGACGAAACGGTCCATCGCGCCGACGGCCTCGGCCGCCTGCGCGGCGATGGCGATGTCGACGGCGTGTTCCAGCACCGCGAGGCCGCGGTCCGGCCCGACCAGCAGCGTGGCGGGGGTGTCCTGGAGCGTGAGCTCGGCGGCACGTGATCCGTCGTGCAGCGCATAACCGCGCAGCGCGACGCCGGCGGCGTCCTTCGCGACCAGGTACAGCGCGATGTTCGCGCCGGCGCCGCCGGCACAGGCCGGCACGATGAACGCATCGGCCGCGTCGCCGGCCGGGACCACGCTCTTCGCGCCGGTCAAGCGGTGATCGGCGGTCGCGACCGTGTCGCAGACGTCGAGGCGGTAGCGCGCCTTGCGCTCCTGATGCGCGAGCACGACCAGAGCCTCGCCGCCGGCGATGCGCGGCAGCCATTCGCCCTGCGCGGCCTCATCCGCCTGCGCGAGCACGGCCGGCGCGACCAGCCCGCCCTGCGCATAGGGCTCCATCACCAGGCCGCGGCCCAGTTCCTCCATGACGACCATCGCCTCGGCCGGGCCGAAGCCCAGGCCGCCGTGCGCTTCGGGCACGGCCAGCGCGGTCAGGCCGAGTCCGGCCAACGCGTTCCAGGCGTCGCGCGAGAAACCGCCCGCCTTGACGATCGCCCGGCGCTGCTCGAACCCGTAGTCCTTGTCGACGTAGCGCCGCACCGCGTCGCGCAGCGAGTTCTGGTCTTCGGTGAAATCGAAATCCATGTCGTGTCTCCTGCCTCAGCCCAGAACGGTCTGGGCGACGATGTTGCGCTGGACCTCGTTGGACCCGCCGTAAATCGTCGTCTTGCGATAGTTGAAGTAGTGGCTCGCGAGCGGCGCGCAGTGGGCCGCGCCGACCTGGTCGCCCTGCCAGCCGGCTTCCATCGCCTCCTGGATGAAGGGGTCGAGTACGGCCCGGCGGCCAGCATCATCAGCTCGGTGTAGCGCTGCTGGATCTCGCTGCCGCGGATCTTCAGCAGGCCCGCCACGTCCAGCGACTGCTTGCCGCTGGATTCGGCCGACAGCACGCGCAGCACCATCATCTCGAGCGCGACGATGTCCACCTCCAGCAGCGCGATCTGGTCGCGGAAGCGCGGCTCGTCGTAGACGCCCTCGGCCTTGGCGATGCGCTTCAGGCGCTCGAGCTCGCGCTTGCCGCGGTTGACGTCGGCGATGTTGGTGCGCTCGTGCGCGAGCAGGTACTTGGCGTAGGTCCAGCCCTTGTTCTCCTCGCCGACGAGGTTCTCCGCCGGGACCACGACGTCGTCGAAGAAGACCTCGTTGACCTCGTGCTCGCCGTCCAGCATGGTGATCGGCCGCACGGTCACGCCCGGCGACTTCATGTCGATCAGCAGGAAGGAGATGCCGGCCTGCGGCTTCACGCTCGTGTCGGTGCGCACCAGGCAGAAGATCCAGTCGCCGTACTGGCCCAGCGTGGTCCAGGTCTTCTGGCCGTTGACGACGTAGGTGTCGCCGCGGCGCTCGGCGCGGGTCTTGACCGAGGCCAGGTCCGAGCCCGAGCCCGGCTCGCTGTAGCCCTGGCTCCACCAGACGTCGCCGCTCATGATGCCGGGGAGGTGGCGCTCCTGCTGCTCGCGCGAGCCGAAGGCCATGATCACCGGGGCCACCATCACCGGCCCGAAGGGCACCACGCGCGGCGCGCCGGCCAGTGCGCATTCCTCTTCGAACAGGTGGCGCTGCACGGCGTTCCAGCCCGGACCGCCGAACTGCTTGGGCCAGGCCCAGCCGTGCCAGCCCTGCTGGCCCAGGATGCGCGCCCAGCGCTGCAGATCGTCCTTGTTCAGCCGCAGCGCGTTGTGCACCTTGTGGCTGATGTCCTTGGGCAGATGGTCGGCCACCCACTGGCGGATGTCGGCCCGGAAGGCTTGTTCCTCGGGCGTGAAGTTCAGGTCCATGCTCGCGTCTCCTGCGGTCCTTGATGTCTTGTCCTGCGCTCGTCGGCTGCGTGTCTGGGGACTGCGCCGGTTTTTAGCACGAGCGTTCGCTTTTTCCTGTCCCGACCGGGACAAAGCCAGGGCCATCCCGGGGGCGGGGGAGAATGCGCCGCTTCCGGGCTCCGAAGATCCGCCATGACCGCCTCGCTCCCGACCCCGTCCTCCTCCTTGTCCGCCTCCGTGTCCCCCGTCTTGTTCCCGACCTCCCTGCCGCGGCCGGTGCTCGCCCTGCATGGCGGCGCGGGCACGATCCGCCGCGACAGCATGAGCGCGGACATGGAGGCGCGCTACCGCGCCGCGCTCGCGCAGATCCTGGCCGACGGGGCGGCGCGTCTCGCGCGCGGCGAAGCCGCGATGGACGTGGCCGTCGAAGCCGTGCGCCAGCTCGAGGAGTGCGAGCTCTTCAACGCCGGCAAGGGCGCGGTCTACACGGCGGACCAGCGGCATGAGCTCGACGCCAGCGTCATGGACGGCCGCGATCGCAGCGCCGGCGCGGTGGCCGGCGTGACGCGGGTGCGCAATCCGGTGCTCGCGGCGCGGGCCGTGATGGCGCACAGCGGCCACGTGCTGCTGATCGGCACGGCGGCGGACAGCTTCGCGTTCGAACAGGGGCTGGAGCGCGTGGCGCCGGACTGGTTCGGCACGCCGCAGCGGCTCGCGCAGCTGGAACAGGCAAGGGCGTCGGCTTCCGGCCAGGTGCTGGATCACGACGGGCAGCAGGCGGTGGCCCAGGCCGGCGCGGCTGCCGGTGCTGGCGGTGCGGCCGGGACTGTTCGGACCAGCGAGGGGCCCATCGACGAGCAGACCAAGTTCGGCACCGTGGGCGCCGTGGTCCGCGACGCGGCGGGTCACCTCGCCGCGGCGACCTCCACCGGCGGGATGACGAACAAGCGGCCGGGCCGCGTGGGCGACTCGCCGATCCCGGGCGCCGGCTGTTATGCGGACGACCGCAGCGTCGCCGTCTCCTGCACGGGCACCGGCGAGGCCTTCATCCGCGCCGCGGCCGCGCACGAGGTCGGCGCGCTGATGCGCATCGGCGGCCTGCCGCTGGCGGAGGCCTGCGCCCGCGTCGTGTTCGAGGAACTGCCGACGGTGGGCGGCGACGGCGGCCTGATCGCCGTCGACACGCTGGGCAACGTCTGGCTCGGCTTCAACACCGAGGGCATGTACCGCGGCTGGGTCGAGGCCGGCGGCGTGCCGGTCGTCGGCGTCTACCGGGATGAGTGAGCCTGAATGGGTGTGGCTGAAACCGGACGACAACGAACGGAGCCGACTGACGCCATGAGCCACCGCGCCGCCGTCCTGCTGATGCTGCTGGTCACGCTGCTGTGGAGCAGTGCCGGCGCGGTGTCGCGCCACCTGGATTCGGCGCGCGGCTTCGAGGTGACCTTTTGGCGCAGCGCCTTCAACGCGCTGGCGCTGACGGTGCTGCTGCCGCTGCTGCGTGGCGCGGGCTACTGGCGGCGCGCGCTGCCGCGCCTGCGGCATTCGCCGTCCGTGCTGGGCTCGGGCCTGTGCTGGGCCGTGATGTACACGGCCTTCATGCTGGCGCTCACGATGACCGGCGTGGCCAACGTGCTGGTCACGATGGCGCTGGGGCCGTTGCTGACGGCGCTGTTCGCCCGGGTCTTCCTGCATCAGCGCCTGGCCGCGCGCACCTGGGTGGCGATCTGGGTCGCGAGCGCCGGCATCGCCTGGATGTTCGCGAGCGAGATGAGCGCCGGGCCGTCCGCATGGCTGGGCATGGGCGTCGCGCTGGCGGTGCCGGTCGCCGCGGCCAGCAACTGGACGCTGCTGCAGGCGCGCGCCGGTGACGGCGAGACCGACCTGCTGCCCGCCGTCTGGCTGGGCGCACTGCTGTCCGCCCTCGCGATGCTGCCGCTGGCCTGGCCGTTCGCGGCCTCGGGCCGCGATCTGCTGATGCTGGCCGGGCTGGGCGTGTTCCAGCTGGCGGTGCCCTGCCTGATCGTCGTGCGGCTGACGCGCGTGCTGCCGGCCGCGGAGGTCGCGCTGCTGGGCCTGATGGAAGTGCTGCTGGGCGTGCTGTGGGCCTGGCTGCTGGCGGACGAGGCGCCGTCGCCGGCCGCGCTGCTCGGGGGTGTTATGGTGCTGGCCGCATTGATAGGCAATGAGCTGCTGGCCGCGTGGCGCCGCCCGGCAGCCTCTACGAGTGGAGAAATGTCGCTGTGATTCCGTCGCTGCAATCCGAAGGGCTGGTCCTCGCCGAGGTCAACGGCTGCCTGGGCCTGATCACCTTGAACCGTCCGCAGGCGCTCAACGCGCTGTCGCTGGCCATGATCCGCGACATGACCACGCTGCTGACCGCGTGGGCCCGGGATCCCGCCATCCAGGCCGTCGCCCTGATGGGCGCGGGCCGCGAGGGCAAACCCGCGGCGTTCTGCGCCGGCGGCGACATCCGCTTCTTCCATCAGGCCGCGCTCGCCGGTGACAACGCGCTGGACGCGTTCTTCACCGAGGAATACGCGCTCAACCACCTGATCCACCAGTTCCCCAAGCCCTTCATCGCGCTGATGGACGGCGTCGTGATGGGCGGCGGCATGGGCATCAGCCAGGGCGCGCGGCTGCGCGTGCTGACGGAGCATTCCAAGCTGGCGATGCCCGAGACCAACATCGGCCTGTTCCCGGACGTCGGCGGCGGCTACTTCCTGTCGCGCTGCCCCGGCCGCAGCGGCGAGTGGCTGGCGCTGACCGGCCAGGTCATCGGCGCGGGCGACGCGATCGAGCTCGGCCTGGGCGACGTCTTCGTCCGCAGCAGCGAGCTGCCGGCGATCGTCGAGGGCTTGCGGACCGGCGTGCAGGACAGCGCCGAGCACGTGGTCGCGACGGTGATGGAGCGCGTGGACCTGGCGCCCGTCGCCGAGCACTGGAACGCCCGCGCGCTCATCAACCGGCACTTCGCGGCGGACTCGGTGCCGGCGCTGTTCGCGTCGCTCGAGGCGGACGCCGACCCCTGGGCGCAGCGCACGCTGGCGACGCTGAAACAGCGCTCGCCGCTGATGATGGCGGTCACGCTGGAGCAGATCCGGCGCGCCGCAGCGATGAGCCTGGCCGACGACCTGCGCATGGAGCGCGACCTGGTGCACCACTGCTTCCATCTGCGGCCCGGCGCGGCCAGCGAAACGGTCGAGGGCGTGCGCGCGCTGGCCGTCGACAAGGACCATGCGCCGAAGTGGAACCCGGCCCGCGTCGAGGACGTGACGCGCGCCGACGTCGAGGCCTTTTTCCAGAGCCCGTGGCAGGCGGCCGAGCATCCGCTGCGCGCGCTCGACTGATCGAGGGGTCGAGGATCGCCCGCGCTGTCCCTCGCGGGAGTGACGGGCAACACCCGGCCCCGCGTTTTCAGAGAACCTTCACACCGTCTCCCTAGAGTCGCCGCACTCTGCACCCCAGTGCGGAATGATTTCGGAGCGACGGACGGATGACGATCAGGCGAGGGCCCAGTGCCGCGAACAGGGCGCGCTTAGGCGCGGTGGTGTTGGCGGTCTGCGGCCCCGCGTGTGCCCAGATATCAGGGAGCGCCGCGCCTCCGGACGCCAAGGTGCCGGTGGCGACGCGGGACGCGGTCGACAAGCCGCTCCAGATCGCCAAGGCGGCGCCGGTCACGCTCGACCGCGTCGAGCTCAGCGGCCGCCACTACGACAACGCCATCGGCACGACGGACGCCGCCTCGCAGGGCGCCGTGCGCGCCGAGCTGCTGAAGAGCCGCCCCGCGCTGCGGCCGGGCGAGGTGCTGGAGTTCGTGCCGGGGCTGATCGTTACGCAGCACAGCGGGGACGGGAAGGCCAACCAGTATTTCCTGCGCGGCTTCAACCTCGACCACGGCACCGACTTCGCCACGACGGTCATGGGGCTGCCGGTCAACATGCCCAGCCACGCGCACGGGCAGGGCTACTCGGACCTCAACTTCCTGATCCCGGAGCTGGTCGAGCGCATCGACTACCGCAAGGGGCCGTACTTCGCCGGCAACGGCGACTTCGCGGCGGCGGGCTCGGCGGACATCGGCTACTTCCGCCAGCTCGACGATCCGTTCGTCGCGCTCACCTTGGGGGAAGGCCAGTACCGTCGCGGCCTGGCGGCGGGCTCGACGAACATCGGCGGCGGCATGCAGCTGCTCGGCGCCGTGGAGGCCATGCGCAATGACGGCCCGTGGAAGCTGCCGGAGGACCTGAGCCGGCGCAACCTGGTGCTGGGTCTGTCCGGGGGCACGGGCGGTGCCAGGGGGACGAACGGCGACCGCTGGCGCATCGGGCTGATGGACTACCGCGCGGACTGGACGTCGACGGACCAGATCCCGCAGCGCCTGATCGACGCGGGCCTCTTCGACGGTCGGCCGTTCGGCCGCTTCGATGCGGTCGATCCGACCGACGGTGGCGACACGCGTCGCAGCAGCCTGTCCGCGGAATGGCAGCGCGATGCGGATGGCGCGACCACTCGTCTGGCCGCCTACGCGATGGCCTACAAGCTGGCGCTGTACTCCAACTTCACCTACGCCATGGAGCGTCCCGAGGTCGGTGACCAGTTCGCGCAGAAGGATGACCGCAAGGTCTACGGCCTGAGCGGCCGTCACGCGTTCGATCACTCGCTGGCCGGCCTGCCGGCGCGTTCGGAGTTCGGCTTCCAGGTCCGCCGGGACCGGGCGCGCGTCGGCTTGTTCAACACGGTGGCGCGCGCGGTCGTCGATCTGGAGACTGACACGACGCGCGACGACGACGTGCGCGAGACGATGTCCGGCGTCTACGGCCAGACCAGTGTCGAGCTTGCGCCGTGGGCGCGTTCGGTGCTGGGCCTGCGCGCGGACCAGGGGCGCTTCCGCGTGGACCACCGTGCCGGGGAGGGCCACTCCGGGACCGCGCGCGACACGCTGGTGTCGCCGAAGTTCTCGCTGGTGCTGGGCCCGTGGGCGAAGACGGAGCTGTTCGTCAACGCCGGTCGAGGCTTCCACAGCAACGACGCGCGCGGCGTGACCAGCGCGGTCGATCCGGCGCAGGGCCTGGTGAAGGCCAAGGGCTACGAGCTCGGCCTGCGCAGCGAGATCGTGCCCGGGCTGCAGAGCTCGGTCGCGTTGTGGAAACTCGACTTCGATTCGGAGCTGGTCTACGTCGGCGACGCCGGCGCGACCGAGGCGAATCGCCCGAGCAAGCGGCGTGGCATCGAGTGGAACAACCGCTACGTGCCGCTGCCGTGGCTGCTGATCGACGCGGACCTCGCGTGGACGCACGCACGGTTCTCCGATGCGGATCCGGCGGGCGATCGCATTCCGAATGCGGTCGACAGGGTGGCCTCGATGGGCGTGACGGTGCGCGAGCTCGGCCCGTGGTCGGCGAGCCTGCAATGGCGCTACCTCGGCAGCGGCGCGCTGATCGAGGACAACAGCGTCCGTTCGCATTCGTCGCTGACGACCAACCTGCGCGTGAGCCGGCGCTTCGGCACGAAGACCGAACTGACGCTGGACGTCTTCAATCTCTTCGACCGCAAGGTCAACGACATCGAGTATTTCTACGAATCGCAGCTGCCCGGCGAAGCGGCGCCCGTCGCCGACCGCCACGTGCATCCGGCGGAACCGCGCACGCTGCGCGTGACCCTGCGCCGCAGCTTCTGACGCGACGCCGAAGCAATGACCTCTTCTGCATCAGCGCAGGGGGACTGACCTACTTCAATCAACGCCCCCCATCGGAACGCCCGTCGGAGGGAATCGACAAACGCCTCTCCGCTCCGACACTGCATGCATTCGAGCCGTGAGCTCGGTGGTTCTTGCAGTTGGACAGGAGAGATGGGATGGTGATTCTCGAACGTGAATCGGTGTTCGCACCTGAAGTCGAATCGGCGTGGAAACCGCAGGTCATCGAACGAAAGGAGCCGATCGACGATGGCCCTGCGCAGGCCGGAGTCGACTTTTCCAGCGACGACGTCATGGATGGTTTTGAGGCGCTGGTCCGCGCCCTTCGTCATCCGGAACTGATTTTTGGCCCGCCCTCCGCGCGGCCGGCGTACGCCAATGCGAAGCCGCTGGACTGGGATTGCGTCGCGGAGCAGCTCGCCGAATGTTTCCAGCAGTGGCAAGGTCGTTGCAGCGACCTCCATTTCCAGTTGCACCTGGGTGCCGCCGTGCTTCGAAAGCACGGCGTCAAGATCTGCCGCGGGGGCCCTTGGATCGTCTTCATGGAGGAGGACGGCCCCTTGCATGTGTTCATCCAGTTGAGCGTCGATGTGGCACCTGGGCAGGTGAGCAGTCTGAATCATGAGCTTGACGACCAGGTGATCGATGCCGATGCGCAAGATACCGGCTGCTTCTGCTTTTGCTTCTGCAGCGGAAAAAGTGTCGTCGGCGACATCGATGTCGCCATCGACAAGCCGATTGGCTGAAGGGGAGTGGCGATGACGACCAGTCCCGAAGCCCTCATGTCACACGCAAGTGAACAGGCAGCCGAGGAAGATGAGCCTTCCAGGCGCTGTGCGATCTCACGGGCGTATTACGCGTCGTACCACCGCTGCCTTCTTTTGGAGGGCGAGCCGGCCTCTCGCCGTAACGAAAAACAGCCGGGTGGGGGCGTTCACCAACAACTGATCGAGCGACTGTTTGCGCGCAGTCGCGTTGGAAGTGCCAAGCAGAGGCGTCAAGGAAAACTACTTGCCAATTTGATGCTTCGGCAGCGGAAGAGGCGGGTCACCGCCGACTACCTTCTCGATGAGGACTTGAAGCCGAATGACGTCGAGAACCAGATCGCGGACGCCCACAAGCTGTTCGCGGCCTGCGACTGGTGAGTGTCGACCGCCGCACCCTGTGCAGCGGTTGATTCAACGCGGATCAGTCGATCACGACGAGCGCTTGCGCCGCGCCACGAACCCGACGGCCGCGAGGCCGGCCAGCATCAACGCGTAGGTGCCCGGCTCCGGCACCGCCGTGATGGCGATGTTGTCGATCGCGCCGTTCATGCCGCCGTTGAACACCAGGGAGCGACCCACGCCCGCGAAGCTCACCGACGCCAGGTCGAAGTGGCAGTACGACGAATCCGAGCAGCCCGCTTGCGCGTTGTTCAGCAGCGAGAACGAACCCAGGATGGAGCCCGTGCCGTTGAGACCGCTGTAGATGGTGACCGCGCTGGCCAGCGCGCTGGCCGACGAGTAGTACAGCGACACCTCGCCGGTGAAGCCCTTGGCAACGTTCATCAGGCCGGTCTCGCCCATGTTGTTGAACATCACGCCGCCCATCGTCGGGGCGTTGCTGAAGTAGTTGCCGCTCGGGCTGTCGGCCAGACCGTCGTTGGCCAGACCCAGGATGGACCCGCTGAAGGACACGCCCAGGTTGACGCCGCTCAGGCCGGCGCCGTCGGTGCCGCCGTTGTAGTAGTCGGCGACCGAGGCGAAGCTCGTCGGGCCGTCGAAGTCGATCCAGGCATTGGCGGCATGGGCCGGCGCCGCGGACAGGGCGAGGGCCGACAGCGCGGCCAGGGACATCAGCAAGGGGAAGCAGCACGCTTCATGGCGGTTCTCCGGTGGGGGTCAGGGGTTGCCTCCCGCGTGCGGATCCGGCGGATCGGACCTGCACGTCGGGACGCGTCGCCCGGCAGTCTCGAATCCGTCCAAGGCAGTCGCGTGACGGATGTCTCGTTCCACGGGTTTCCCGCGTCCCTGGTTTCAGGGGACGCGATTCCGGGTGTTGCCACGGCGCTGTCACGGCTCGGTCAAGCCGGCTTTCTACGCTGCGCGTGACTTTTTCCTCATCCGGTCCTCGCTGACTCCTGGAGCAAACACCATGCGCTTCCCCTTCGCCCGACGCGACGTCGCCCTTGCGGCGCTCGCCGCCCTCGGCTCCCTCTCGCTGAGCACCGTCCCCGCGCCGGCCGCCGCCGCGGGCAAGACGCCCGGCCGCTACGTCAGCGGCGATTTCCACAACCACACCACCTGCTCGGACGGCTCGATCTCGATGCAGAAGCTGGTGAAGAAGGTCACCGACAAGCAGGACACCCCCTGGGGCCTGGACTGGTTCGTCCAGGCCGGCCACGGCGGCAACGGCAACCGCAACTGCACGCTGGTGGAGGACGCCTCGCTGTCCACCCCGGCCTACCCCTTCGTGCAAGGCCAGGGCCCGACGACGACCTGGACCGCCAGCATCGGCGCGGCCGCGATCAAGGGTGACGGCGGCGGCGTCGGCGGCAACGGCAACATGTGGCGCTGGCAGTCGATCCAGGAGTTCCAGTACCCGCTGCTGGAGTACCTGTCGGTCGCCAAGAACCTGCCGCTGTTCATCGGCATGGAATCGGTGGTCGCCGGCCATGAGCACAGCTCGATGTCCATCGTGACGGGCCAGATGCCCAACGGCATCGACAACACCACGCTGCCGGCCAACGGCAGCTTCTCCGCGCTGGGCAACGCCGACGCGCTGGCGCAGTGGTCCTACTGCTTCGACCGCGGCGACACCGACCGCAGCCGCGGCAACGTCACCGGCTCCAACGTGGGCAACAACTGGAACTGCGCCGTGTCGGGCAGCAACAGCGCGTCCGACGTGAGCTGGAACACGCAGGCCCAGAAGCTGATGCCCGCCGGCGGCGCCGGCACCGGTACCCGCGGCCACCTGAAGACGGTCGAGGCGCTGAAGTGGATGGCCCAGAACCATGGGACCGCCAGCTACTACGTGCCGGCCCACCTGGAGCGCGCCGGCCCGTTCTACGCCGACGGCAACCAGGGCTTCAACGTCGAGCACCTGCGCAACTTCAACAACGCCGCCCCGGGCATCGCCTTCGGCTTCGAGTCGCAGCCGGGTCACGGCGCCTCGGCCAACCGCGGCGAGTACCAGGTCAATCGCAACACCTTCGGCACCGAGAAGGTGGACTCGGTCGGCGGCACGACCTTCGGCGGCACCGGCGTGTACGCGGGCGTGGTCGGCGGCGTGTGGGACGCGCTGCTCGGCGAGGGCCGCAACTTCTGGTTCTTCGCCAGCTCCGACTGGCACAACCGCGGCAGCTTCGGTCCCGACGACCGCCGCTCGACGCAGGACTTCTATCCCGGCGAATACCAGCGCACCTACGCGATGGTCCGCAACGGCAGCGACAAGCTGCGTCCGCAGGCCATCGTCAACGGCCTGCGCTCGGGCAACGCCTGGTCGACGACCGGTCAGCTGATCGACCGCCTGGCCGTGGTGGTCTGCGCGTCGTACGCCGGCCCGGGCGCGCGCAGCAGCGCGTCGGTGGAGCAGCTCGCGCTGAACGCCGCCTCCGGCAACACCGACACCGACGTGACCGGTTGCGCCACGATGGGCGAGAAGCTGGTCGTGCGTCCGGGCGCCGAGCTCGTCGTCGCCGTCGCGGTGCGCGATCCGGCGGGCACGAACTACTCGCCGTACAGCTTCCCGAACCCGTCGCTGAAGCAGGTCGGCATCGAGCAGCCGATCAACCAGCCGGTGCTGGACCACATCGACCTGATCCGCGGCCTGGTCAGCGGCTACCGCACACCAGGCTCGGCCGACTACGCCGGCGAATGGCCGCGCAACACCAACTGGCTGCGCACCGACGGCACGACCACCGGTCTGGCCAACGTGCCGGCCGCCGCGAAGAACACCACGGCCGCGGTGATCCGCACCTTCAACGGTGCCGGCTCCACGCCGTGGGTCAAGGTGAACTCGGGCGCGGACAGCACGCAGTTCCTGAAGATGAGCTACCGCATCCCGGCGGTGACCGCGTCGCAGTACGTGCGCCTGCGCGGCACCAACCTGCCGGCGTCGGTGCCCTTCGAGACCGACGGCAGCGGCAACCCGCTGGCCGACCTGTACACCAACGCCAACGACTCGACCAAGCTGCGCATCGCCTGCGCGACGGTGGGCACCAACGTCCCGGCCAACGGCGGGACCTACACCGGCACGACGATCGACGGCTGCCCGAACCACCTGCCGACCGTCGGCGGCGTGAAGTACGTGGCCTACGACGTGGCGGCCTGGTCGGACCTCTGGTTCTACAGCAACCCGGTCTACATCGAGGTGTCGGGTTCGACGCAAGTGGCGGGTGTGAAGTAACCCTGTCGCACTGAAGCCCTCGGCGCCGCGCGTTTCGACGCGCGGCGCATTTCCATTTTCAGAAGTGATCCGATTGCCATGTCGATGACGATGCCCCCTGCGACCGACGCCCGTCCCATGTCCAACACTTCTTCGTCCTCCAGACGCGGATGGCCCGCGTGGACGCGCGAGCCGCTGCTGCACTTCCTGCTGCTCGGCGGCGTGCTGTTCGGCGTGGACCATGTGATGGTGAGCCGTGCGGACGATCCGATGCGCATCGTCGTGGGCCCCGAGGTCGATGCGGAAGCGACGCAGGTCTTCACCGCCTCGCGCGGCCGCGCGCCCGATGCGAAGGAGCTCGCCGCGCTGCGGCAGGTCTGGCTCGACAACGAGGTGCTGTACCGCGAGGGCCTCGCGCTTCAGCTCGACAAGGGCGACACCGCGATCCGCGAGCGCGTGATCTTCAAATCGCTCAGCATGATCGACGCCGGCGTGAAGCTGCCGCCGGCGGACGATGCTCACCTGCGGGGCTGGTTCGAATCGCACCGCGACAGATACGACGATCCCGCGCGCTTCGATTTCGAGGAGGCGGTGCTCGCCGGAGATGCTGATGAGGCCGCCTTGCGCGCCTTCGTCGCGAAGCTGAACGGCGGCGCCGCCGCGAGCAGTTCCGGCGATGCCGGCGCGGGTCTGCGCGTCTTCAAGGGGCGGCCGCACGCCAACCTTGTGCAGAGCTACGGCGCTGACTTCGCGAAGGCGATCGAGTCGTCGTCGGTCGGTGAATGGCGCGTGTTCCGCACCATGGAGGGCGGCCATCCGGCGTGGCGCGCGATGCGGCTGGTCTCGACGACGCCGCCGCGTCCCGGCGACTTCAACGTGCTGCGCGGCGTGGTGCTGCAGGACTGGACCGACGCGACCTTGTCGGAGCAACGCAGCGCGGCCGTGCTCGCGTTGAGCCGCAAGTACACGATCCGACGGGAGACCGCCTCGACATCCGCCACGGCTGCGACGCCCACGACCGCCACGCCGACCGCCACCGTCGGAGGCGATTCGAAATGAGCCGCTGGATGCGAAGGATCCTTGGCCTGTTGATGGCGGCGGCTGCGTTCGTGGGCGGCAGCGCGCAGGCGCACGAGATGAGCATGGCCGAGATGCAGGTGCGCGAAACCGCGCCCGGTGAGTTCATCTGGCAATGGACGGCGAGCGAGAAGCGCGCCGCCGACGAGGTGCTCGCGCCGGCATGGCCGGACGGCTGCACCGCGGAAGGCCTGACCCTGCATTGCGGCAAGGCCGGCCTGACGGGCACGCTGACGATGGCCGGCGTCGGCCGGCAGTACTCGGCGGCGCTGGTGAAGGTGTTCTGGGTCGACGGCCAGACCAGCGTCTACATGCTGACGGCGGGGCAGCCGTCGGTGCAGCTGTTCGGGTCGGCGCAGGACAGGCGCGGCATGGGCGAGATCGCCCGCGCGTACACGCTGCTGGGCGTCGAGCACATCCTGGCGGGCATCGACCACCTGATGTTCGTGATCGGGCTGCTGTTCCTGGTGGGCTTCCGGCGGCAACTGCTGTGGACCATCACCGCGTTCACGGCGGCGCACAGCCTGACCCTGGGCATGAGCGCGCTGGGCTGGCTGCAACTGCGCCCGCCGCCGGTGGAGGCCACGATCGCGCTGTCCATCGTGCTGGTCGCGTGCGAGGCGCTGAGGCCGTCGCGTCGACGTGATGACGGATCGGACGAGAAGAGCCGCGCTGGGGGCAATGGCAGCGGCAACGGAGGCGACACGCTCGCGCGCCGCTGGCCGGCGCTGGTGGCCTTCCTGTTCGGGTTGGTGCACGGCCTGGGTTTCGCCGGGGCGCTGCGCGAGATCGGTCTGCCGGAGAACCACCTGCTGGTCGCGCTGCTGACCTTCAACGTCGGCGTCGAGATCGGCCAGCTGATGACCGTCGGCGCGTGCTGGGCGCTGTGGCGGGTGTCGCGCCGCTGGCCCTGGACCGGTCGGCTGCGCACCGCGCTGCTGTACGTGATTGGCTCCGCGGCGGCGTACTGGTCGTGGCTGCGCATCGCGGCGATCGCCGGGTGAAGGAGCGGGCATGTCCACGTCTGAAACCTTCAGCCTGTTCCCCACGCCGGTGATGCGCGTGCCGGGCGCCTTGCCGCCGCCGCTGGTGGCGGCGCTCGTGGCCCACTTCAGCGCGGTGGCCGTGCGCGACAACAACAGCTCGGCGAAGCTGGTCCACACGCGCATGCTCCAGCCGGGCGACAGCCCCTTGCTGGTCGACGTCGCGGGACTGCTGGCCGGGCCGCTGTCGGCGTTCGGCGCGCTGCTCTTCGGCGAACGCATGGCCTGGGGCGTCAAGGAACTCTGGGTCAACGTGATGGCGCACGGCGGCCATCAGGCGATGCACAACCATGCCAACAGCTTCGCCTCTGGCATCGTGTACCTGACGGGCACGGACGACTCGGCGCGGACCGTCTTCATGAAGTCGCCGGGCGGGACCGATTTCAGCTTCAAGAACGACCATCCGGACATGGTCGCCGGGCCGTTCAACGCGGAGAAGTGGATCAGCCCGTCGCCGTCGCCCGGCGACCTGGTGCTCTTCCCGAGCTACCTGATGCACGCGGTGCCGCCCAACGACGGCGGGACGCGCATCAGCCTCGCGTTCAACGCGATCCCGGCCCGCCTGAACTCCTGGGGCTACACGGTCGGGTTCAGCGGATGACGACACGCGTGCGCCGCGTCGCGCTGGCGCTGATGGGCCTGTCGGGTTTCGCGGGACTCGGCTACCAGATGGTCTGGACCCAGCAATGCGCGCTGTGGCTCGGATTCGAAGCCGCGGCCGTGCTGGCTGTGATCACCGCCTTCTTCGGCGGGCTCGCGCTCGGTGCGGTCGCCTTCGGGGGACGCATCGAGCGAACGGCGTCGCCGCTGCGCTGGTACATCGCCTGCGAGGCGGCGATCGGCCTGTGGGGGCTGGCGCTGGTCGTGCTGATGCAACCCGTGGGGGACGCCGTCGAGCACTGGATAGGCGCGGAACCCGCCGTGTGGTGGCAGTGGACGGTGACCTTCAGCGCGAGCTTCCTGTTGCTGCTGCCCGCGACCGCCGCGATGGGGGCGACGCTGCCGGCGATCGAGCGGATCGTCGGCGTCCACATCGACACCGACCCTGGCTCTGGCCCTGGATCCGGGTCCGGCGAGGAGAAACGCTCCATCGCCGGGCTCTACGCCGCCAACACCTTCGGCGCCGTGCTCGGCGTGCTGCTGGCAACGTTCTGGCTGGTGCCCGCCTTCGGCCTCGCGGCGACAGCCGGCGTCTGCGTGGGGATGAACGCCCTGTGCGCGATCGGCGCATGGAGGTGGCTCCACGCCGAACGGCCAAGCGCGGCCCTGCACGATGCATGGAGGCTCCCGTCCGGGACCTCCACGCACCGTTCCGGTCCCGCCAGCGCTCGCTGGCCTCGGGCCTTGGCCTTGACGCTGCTCGCGCTCAGCGGCCTGCTGGGCATCGGGTACGAGGTCGTCGTCGTGCGCGTGCTCAGCCAACTCAACGAGGACACCGTCTACACCTTCGCGTTGCTGTTGGCCGTGTATCTCGTCGGCACCTCCCTCGGCGCGGCAGGCTACCAGCGGTGGTGGCGACGATGGGGGAAACAACAGGAAGAGGACCGGCTCTCGTCCTTGCTGCCCGGTGTCCTCGGCGCGACCTGTCTGATCGGCCTCGCTGCGCTGTGGGCGGCACCATTGCTGAAGAACGGCGCGATGAACGCGCTTGGTACGGGCTTCGCGGCGGCGCTCAGCGCCGAGGCGCTGCTCGCCGTCGCCGCCTTCGGTCTTCCCACGCTCGCCATGGGCGCGTGGTTCAGCCATCTGAGCGCGCGGGCGATGGGGCAGGGCGTCGCCTTCGGACGCGCGCTCGCCGTGAACACGCTCGGCGCAGCCATGGCCGCGCCACTGTTCGGCGTCGTCATCGCGCCCTGGTGCGGCCCGAAGGCAGCCTTGCTGCTGATCGCCGGCGGCTACCTGGCCGCGGCCGTTGCCGGTTTGAAGACGCGGCGGCGTCCGACGACGGCGCCAATGACGGCGATGACGGCGATCGTGACGATCGCGCTCGTCGTGATGGCTGTCCTCGGCGCCCCGCTGGCATTCGTCGATGTGCCCGACGGCTCACGCCTGGTCAGCTACGCCGAGGGCAGCATGGCCGCAGTCAGCGTCGTAGAGGACGAGGCGGGCGTCGCGCGGCTGCGCATCAACAACCGGCAGCAGGAAGGCAGCAGCGCGAGCCTGTTCGTCGACGGCCGCCAGGCCTTGCTGCCCGTGCTGATGCACCCGGCGCCGCGTCGCGTGTTGTTCCTGGGATTGGGCACTGGGGCGACCTCAGGCGTCGCGGCGCAGGACACGTCGCTGCAGGTCGACACGGTGGAACTGCTGCCCGAGGTGATCGAGGCGTCGCCGCATTTCACGCGAGCCCTGGGACTGGACGCCGCGATGCCGCGCCTCGTCGCTGCGGACGCGCGGCGGTTCGTGCGCGCATCCGAGGCGCACTACGACGTGATCGTCTCGGACAACTTCCACCCGGCACGCAGCGGCTCCGGCGCGCTCTACACGCGCGAGCATTTCGTCGCGGTGCGCGAGCGCCTCGCGCCTCAGGGGTTGTTCTGCCAATGGCTGCCGCTGCACCAGCTCGACCTCGACAGCCTGCGCAGCATCACGCGCGCCTTCGTGGCCGCGTACCCCGATGCCATCGCGGTGCTGGCGGCGAACAGCCTGGAAACGCCGGTGATCGGACTCGTCGGTCGGCGCGATCCTGCTGCTCCGCGTTCGACGGCTTCGTCGACTCAGACTCAGACTTCTATGCCGACCTTGGCGTCCTGGCACGCGCGCGTCGAAGGGGCACCTGCGCGACGCGATGGCCGGACGCTGGCCGACTTCGGGCTCGACGACGAATTCGCGCTGCTCGGCAGTGTCGTGGCGGGACCTGCATCGCTCGCTGCCTTCGCGGGCCGGGTGCCGATGAACACGGACGATCGTCCGATCGTCGCGTACCTTGCGCCGCGTCTCGTGTACGCGCCGGCATCGACGCCGAAGGAGCGGCTCTTCGAGTTCCTGCATCAGGTGAGCGCCTCTCCGTCGGACGTCGGTGTGCAGTCCCCGGACGATTCGCGTCGAGTCGCCGCGTACTGGCAGGCGCGCGATCGATTCCTGGCAGCGGGACGTTCGGCCCGTCCTGTTGCCGATCCTGCGGCGATGCTCGCGCAAGTGGGCGAGCCGCTGCTTGATGCCGTGCGCTTGAGTCCGGATTTCCGGCCCGCCTACGACCCGCTGCTGCAGATGGCCATCGCGCTGGCGCCGCGCGATGCGGCAACGGCGCGACGCGTCCTCACCGTACTGCGCGACGCGCAACCCGCGCGCATTGAGGCGGCACAAGCACTGCAAGCAATGGGGCAGTGATCCTGGCGGTGACCCTCGCAATGGCCCTCATGAGTATGTGCAGGAGGACCCACCTACTCGAAGTGATTTCCCCCATCGATTCGCTCTTCGAGGGGAATCGACAAACGCGCTTCTGATTCGACACTGCATGTCTTCCCGGGTCGTGGACCCGGCAACAGGAGATGTGGAATGAACATGAATGCGCAGTTGGAACGGGCAACTCTGGTGGTTGCCGGCATGTCGCGGCTTCCGCCCCGGAAGACTTTCCATTTCTACGATCTGATGGCCATCCTGCGAGAGCCGAGCGCGCTGTTCGGAGAGCCGAGCGACAAAGACGTCGATCCGAATGCCAAGTGCCCTCGCGTCGACTGGGAAGAGTTGTTGGACGTTGCTCAGCAGACGGCTGCCGAGAATGGCATGACGGCAACGAGCATGGTGGAGATTCTGCAAGTCGCTGCAGAGGTGCTGGAGGAGAGCAGCCTGAAGATCTGTCGAGGCAATCCGGAACGCGTCGACATCTACGCGGAGGAGATGGAGGAGCCTGGCTTCAGCTACGACCTCCGGGTCGACGCGCCTCACAAGGTTGCTCGGGCGCTTAACGACAAGTTCATTCTGCGTCTGATCGATCGCGACATGCTTCGGCATGGGTTCATGTTCGGATTCGTCGGCGAATGGACCGAGGAAGAACTGGCCGAAATTGATCGCTTTGATGCGGATATTGAGTGAGGAGACCGCATCATGTCCGTGACCTGTTTCGATCTGCTTCACCAGGCAAAAGATCGCCCACTCGTGCTGCCGGAGGCGCGCCGTCGCAATCTGGCGAGTCGTGCCTACTACGCGAGCTATCACCGTTGCCTCCAGTGGGAGCATTCCCTGCCTGCTCGCGGGGTTCCACCGAAGCGACGCGGCGGTGTGCATCAGCGCTTGATCCTTCGACTTCAGTCGCCTGACAAGCGATGCAGCGGGGAACAGGCGCAACTCTCTCGCTGGCTTGGCGAACATCTCGATTTGCTGCGACAACTGAGGGTGAAGGCCGACTACAAGCTTTCTGAGGACCTGGACCGGAAGGAACTCAGCGTTCAAGTGGGTCTTGCACAAGAACTCTTCGATTGCTGCGACGGTCGGCGCAAGCCCTGACCCGTGGCCTCCTCCGGCGCTGTTCGCACAAGCCCCTTTGCCCTTCACGGCTCGTTCACAAGACGGAAGTTCTGCTGCTACACTTTGTTGAGAATAATTCTCATCTGTCATGTAAGTGTTTGAAGTTAAAAAGCAAAATCAGTCTTTCCGTCAATTCCGAAGACATCAACGGTTCCGCCTTCTTCCCCTCCTGAGCACCTTGATCGCGTCCGCCGCCTGGGCGGACGAAGCGCCTGCAGAGCGTCCCGCGAGCGCAGTGGCGGCCCCTGCGTCAGCAGCATCCGCTGCATCCGCCGCGTCGGCACCCACGGTCACGCTGTCCCAAGTTACCGTCTACGGTGTCCGCAGCGTCGCTCCGGGCAAGACCATGATCAGCCCCAACGAGATCGAGCGGCAGCAGGCGCTGACCGTCCAGCAGTTGCTCGACAACCTGCCGGGCGTCGACCTCAACGGCAGCTTCCGCCCCGGTGGTCAGAGCCTGAACATGTGGGGCTTCGGCGATGTCGAGGACATCCGCGTTCAACTCGACGGCGCCAACAAGGGCTTCGAAAAGTACCGGCAGGGATCGATCTTCATCGAGCCCGAACTGATCAAGCGCATCACCGTCGACAAGGGCGCACACTCGGTGCGCTACGGCAACGGCGGCTTCGGTGGCACGGTGCTGGTCGAGAGCAAGGACGCCGAGGATCTGCTGCGCCCCGGCGAGCGCATCGGCGGTCTGGCCAAGGTCGGCTGGGCCAGCAACGACGACCAGCGCATCGTGTCGGGCAGCGTCTTCGCGCGCGCTGAGCCCGGCACCGCGCTGCCGTGGCAGTTCCTGGTCGCGGTCACCGGACGCGACTCCGGCAACCAGGAGCGCGCCGATCACACCGTCTACGAGTTCTCCGAGACCCACAGCCGCTCCGCGCTGGCGAAACTGACGTTGCAGCTCGGCGAGAGCCGGTTGACGCTCTCCGACATCGAGGGCCGGAGCAAGGCCTGGGCGCCGTTCGCCGCCAAGCGCGACGAAGTGCCCGCGCCGACGCCCGCCGAGATCGCGAAGTACGGCGAACGCGAAGCCTGGCTGCGCAAGGTGCTGTGGCGCGACCAGACCGATCGCACGCAGTCGCTGCTGTGGAGCTATGCGCCCGCGTCCCAGCCGCTGCTGGACTTGCAGGTGCGGCTGACCCAGTCGTCCAGTCGCCAGGACGACCAGCGGCCCGACAGCATCACCAGCGACTTCGCGGCCAGCCTGGGCAAGGAGAGTCACGCGACCTACCGCGACCGGCAGGTCGACCTGACCAACACCGCGCGCTTCGACTTCGCCGGTGCATCGCACGCGCTGGCCACCGGTCTGCAGGCGCAGCGCCATGACCGCGACACGCTGATGTTCCTGCACACCCGGACGAAGGACGCCAGCTACAACTACGGCTGGCTGCAGCCGTACTACATGCCGTCCGGCGAGCAGCGCACCGTGTCCGGCTGGGTGGAGGACGAACTGCGCGCGGGGGCCTGGACGATCACGCCGGGCCTGCGCTACGACCAGGTCCGCACGGCGGGGCAGCCGAACTTCGCGCCGCGCTACAACGACCCGGCCGCCGGCCATGACTACCGTCCGATCCATCACAGCGGCTGGTCGCAGCACCTGTCGGCGAAGTGGCAGGCCACGGCCACCACCGCGCTGTTCGCGGACGCCGGCAGGACCTGGCGCGCGCCGGTCATCGACGAGATCTTCGAGGTGCAGTCCGCCGCGAGCAGTGCCCCCGCGACCAGCCGCGGCCTGCGCAAGGAGCGCGTCACCGCCTTGCGCGGCGGTCTCAAGCACGAACGCACCGACTGGCTTGCCAGCGGCGACGCGCTGGCCGCGACGCTGACGGTGTTCCGCAACCTGGTGCACGACAACATCCACAAGCGTTTCGGCATCTTCGTCGCGCCCGGCACCGAGCGTCCGCCCAACCTGCCGTTCTACCGGAACCTGCCCGGCTACCGCAGCGAGGGCGCGGAGGCGGAGACCCATTACGAGCAGCGCCGGGGCTTCGCCAGCCTGTCGCTGGCCTGGATGCGGGGCGAACATCGCGGCTCCATCCGCGATCCCTGGGCGGTGAAGAACCAGCCGCTGATCGACATCGGCGCGCCCAAGGCGGTCGTCGTGATCGGCGGGAAGTGGCCGTCGCTGGGGCTGGCCGCCGGCTGGCAGGGCAAGTTCGTCGCGGCGCAGAACAAGGTGCCGGACGACGAGATCGTGCCGTACGCGCTGCCGCCCGCGAAAGGCTACGGGCTGCACGGCCTCTTCGCGCAATGGCAGGGCCGCGGCGCCTGGGCCGACACCAAGGTGCAGCTCGCGGTCGACAACCTCTTCAACCGCAGTGTGCAACCCTATCTGGCCGAGCAGGTCTATGCGCCGGGGCGCAACATCAAGCTGACCTTCGGTCAGCGACTGTGATCTGAGGACACGGGTTCGGCTCCAGCGAGCCGAGCGCCCGGCGTCGTGTGATTCTTGACACGGGATGAAGAGTGGAGGGCGGTGCCGGACGTCGCGTAGGGAACGCGATCCGGGATCGCGGGCACATAGGCCGCATCAAGACGACCCCATGGTCGTTTCCTCCACTCCTCGGACATCCTCATGAGCAGAAATGGCGTGCGCGTCGTCGACCTCACCGCACGTTTGGGCGGGCTGGCGCTGCAGCAGATCAGTGCAGCCTGGTCCCGTGACGCGGTGCGTCAGGCGGTGTCGCTGGGCGATCTGTCCGGCGTGCCCGTCATCGACTGGGTCCGCCCCCGTTTCCCAATGACGACCTCCAGGCACCCGGCGGTCCCGTCGCGCTGATCGTGATTCTGGGGCCGGGCTTCGTCCAGCGCGCCGTGGAACTCGTGCAGCGGGCCTGGTCCGCGGCCGTCCCGAGCGTGCGCGTGCTGCTCCTGCCCGGTGCCATCGTCGAAGACCTGACCCTCACGCCGATGGTGACGGCCGACAGGTCGTCCACCCGACTCCTCCGATTGCCCGACAGCAGCGCGGACGCGCTCTGGTTCGTGTTGATCGAGGAGCTCAACCGGCTGTCGGCGCAGCACGGGCTTGTCTCCCTTCACCATTCCCCCACCCCTGATGAGGACACCATGAGCAATCTGAAGCAATCGATGGACACCGCGATGACGATCGACGGCGCGCTCGCCGCCGCGCTGGTCGACCACCGCAGCGGCATGTGCCTGGCCCAGGCCGGCACCGTCATGAACCTGGATCTGGCCGCCGCCGGCAACACGCAGGTGGTGCGCGCCAAGCTCAAGACGATGGAATCGCTGGGCCTGCGCAAGGGCATCGAGGACATCCTGATCACGCTGGGCGACCAGTACCACCTGATCCGTCTGGTGCCCAGCAACGTGGGCCTGTTCCTGTATCTGGTGCTGGACAAGGCCAAGGGCAATCTGGCCCTGGCCCGCTACAAGCTGACCGAGATCGAGCGTTCGCTGCAGGTCTGAGGTCCCTTCGTCCGGAGGGCGTCAATGGCGTCAAGGGCAGCGAGGGAAAGCGGGCGCTGGGCGCCCGGATGCACCGCGCTCGGCCACGCGGGTCGTGACCTTCGGCACGCAGGACGCCTGCAGCAAGCCCTGACCCCCAAGCATGGGGGCGCGCTTTGCAAGCGCTTTCTTCACACTCCGCGCCGAGCGGCCGAAGAGCCGTCTCCTCCACTCTCGGGACCCCTTCATGAGCAGATCCGGTGTGCGTGTCGTCGACATGACGGCCCGCCTGGGCGGTCTGGCCATCGGCCAGACCGGCGCGACCTTGTCCACCACGGAATCCCGCCAGGCGATCGCGCTGAGCACGACGCCGGGCATGCCGACCATCGACTGGGTGCGTCCGCCGTATCCCAACGACGACCTGGGCGCCGCCGACGGCCCCGCCGGGCTGCTGGTGATCGTCGGGCCGGGTTCGGTCCACGGCGCGCTGGACCTGCTGCGCCGCGCGTGGGCCGCCGAGGTGCCCGCCGTGCGCTTGCTGCTGATGCCCAGCGCCATCGTCGAGGAGATGACCCTCGTGCCCATGGTCACCGCGGCCACGCCCTCCACGGTGCTCTACCGCCTGCCCGACAGCAGCCCGGAAACGCTGTGGTTCGTGCTGATCGAGGAATTCAACAAGCTGACGAGCCGGTTCGGGCTCACCTCCCTGCAACCCACCCCCTCCCTGAACAAAGACACCATGAGCAATCTGAAGCAGTCGATCGACGCCGCCATGACCATCGACGGCGCACTGGCCGCCGCGCTGGTCGATTTCCGCAGCGGCATGTGCCTGGCCCAGGCCGGCACCGCAGTGAACCTGGACCTGGCCGCGGCCGGCAACACGCAGGTCGTGCGCGCCAAGCTGCAGACGATGGAATCGCTGGGCCTGCGCAAGGGCATCGAGGACATCCTCATCACCCTGACCGACCAGTACCACCTGATCCGCCTGGTGCCCAACAACGCCGGCCTGTTCCTGTACCTGGTGCTGGACAAGAACAAGGGCAATCTGGCCCTGGCCCGCTACAAGCTGACCGAGATCGAGCGCGCGCTGCAAATCTGATCGCGCCGACCGCCTCGGCGGTCACACGGGTCGCCTGGGTGATCGGACGGATCGCCTCGGCCATCGAACCACGGCCGGCCGTGCCGCCTCGACCTCGAGGCAGCCGGCCGGCCGTGTCGTTCCGGGCCCGCGCGTCTCCCGACGCGCGGACCGCCCGCCGATCACTCGCTGATCACTCGCTGATGGTCTTCGTCGAGAAGGCCGTGTCCTTCGTGATGTCGGCCTCGGAGAACGGCACCTTCTGCCACTGCCCGGCGCTGTAGGCGCGCGTGTAGTCGGCGTAGTGCGCCGACGCCGGATCGTCCGACTGCGAGAAGGTCAGGAAGGTGTAGGCCTCGACGCCTTCGCCGGGGAAGCGCACCACCTGCATGTAGCTGTTGGCGCTGGTCGCGGTGTTGAGGTCGTAGCCGCCCTGGTCCAGCCGGGTGAGCGAGCAGGCCACCGTGTAGTAGCCCTGCGGCTGGCCGCAGCCGCCGAACAGCGGGATCTTGTCGCTGCCGCGCGTGGCGAAGAGGGTCTCGCCGCGGGTCGCGTTCATCGCGAAGCCGCTGGCCTGCACGCGCAGGATCGACGCGCCGAAGGCCTGCTGCAGCGTCGTCTTCACGGCCGGGTTCAGGTCGCGCGGCGTGTGCAGCGGATCGGCGCTGCTGAAGGGCACCGCGAACAGCGAGGCCTCCGGGATGCGTGAGGCGCGCGCCCAGAACTCGTCCCACAGGTGCGCGCCGCGTGACGCGAGCAGCGCCTTGCCGTCCCAGGCCTGCAGCACCGCGCAGGCCTCGGTCGGATCGACGCTGCGCGCCGGGCTGAAGGTCTCGCCGGTGGCGGGATCGCCGCTCACGGTGAAGGCCGTCGGCGGCGCGCAGAACATCGCGACCGCCTGGTCGCGGAAGAGTTCCGACGTCAGCGTGCGGCTGTTGAGCACCATGGCGCGGACGGTCTCGCTGGTGGCCTTGTTGCCGGCATACCCGTCGGTGCCGGCCAGACGTCCCTGCGTGAGCAGGTGCGCCAGCCGGGTGCGGAAGCTGATCGACGCCGTGCCGGCCGGCCCGAGGATGTCCGGATAACCGGTCAGCGGTGCCGCGGTGTTGGCAAGCCAGTAGCTGTCGTTGCTGTTGAGCACGTAGTCGTCGCGCAGCAGGCTGGGCATGCGGGCCGGGCCGAGCGCGCCGGGCTGCTTCGAGTCGGGATCGCTCTGCCAGTCGCAGCTGCTCTTGGAACCGTCGAGCACCGGCGTGCGCGGCAGGGCGGCGCTGAGCGCGGTGGTCAGCGCCGTGGCGCAGCTGGTGAGCTGCGAGGCCGACACGTTGGGCATCGCGCCGATGTCGGCGTACCAGGCCTGGCCGGCGCCGCGCGCGACGGCGACGGTGTTGACCCAGGGGATGGCGGACTCCTCGCGCTGGATGGCCTGGAATTCCTCGAGCGTCTTCGCCTGGCTCCAGCGCAGCCACACGCGGAACACGCGGAAGTTGTCGCCGTTGATGTCCCGGATCGCGAAGGCCGTGTTCGAGTTCCAGCCCAGTGCCGCGTTCAGCGCGCCGAGGTTGACGATCGGGCCGTACTGCGACTTGTAGAGCGTGCGCGAGACCGGCGCGACGCTGCCGTCAGGCTGCTTGACCTGCACGGTGATGGCGCGGGCGGTCATCTTCACGGCGGCGCCGTCGCGCTGGTAGCTGGTCGGGTCACCGGGCGTCAGCGTGAGCTGGAACAGGCCGTAGCGGCGCGCGGCGGAGACGGTGTGGCTCCAGGCCACGTTGTCGTTGTAGCCGATGAGCACGACCGGCTGGGCGAGGAAGGAGGCGCCGGCGACGTTGAGTTCGCCGGGCACGGTCAGGTGCGCCTGGTAGAAGCGGTCCGGGCCGCGCCAGTACCAGTGCGGATTGCCGAACAGCAGCGGGCTGGCGTCGCCCGTGCCCGCGGTGCCGAAGCCGATCATGTTGCTGCCCACGCCGTCGTTGCCGCCGACCTGGAAGTCCGGCAGGTGCGCGGTGGCGATGGTGAGCGGCCGCGGCGCCGCGTCGCGTGCGCGCCGTGCGGCGGTGGACTTGCCGGCAGTGCCGGCGGTTCCGGCGGCCGAGGCCATCGTGGGCGCCGCGGTCGCGGGCGCCGTCGCATTGGCGATCTGCGCGACGAAGTTGCTGTAGCCCGCCGCGAAGTGCGCGGCGTACATGCGGCGGAAGATGTCGGTGTCGGTGACCGGCACGACCCAGGCCTCGTTGCGGCAGGCCGCGTGGGCGGTGGATTCGGCGCCGGCCTTGATGTCGCGGACGTAGCGGTTGTAGCCGGCGGCGAAGCCGGCGACCAGCTGCTTGAGCTTGTCGGGCTGCGCGGCGATGAAGCGCTGCATCACGTCATCGTTGAGGACGTGGCGGTGATAGAAGTCGGAGTCGATGTTCTTCGGCTGGCCGATGGTGCCCTGGAAGGGCACGACGGCGTCGGCGCCGAAGTGGCGGGCGCGTTCGCCGCGGAAGGTGAGCATCGAGTTGGCGATGGTGCACAGGTCGTCCTGCGCCTGCGCGTAACCGTAGCCGTAACCGGCGCCGCCCCAGTCGGCGGCCTTGATGTGGGGCACGCCCATGGCGGTGCGGCGGATCTCGGCGCTGTACTTGGAGGCGGGGGGCCATCGCCGTTGTCGTCGTCACCGCCGCAGCCGGCCAGCAGCGCGGCCGATCCCACGGCCAGCGTCAACGTCATTGCATACAGCGGACTCCTGCCGCGTCGATCGGAAAGTCGCATGTCTTGTCTCCCTGTGCTCTGGTGGTCGGCGCGCCGGGGGCGGGCCGTCTCCGTCGAAGCATAGAGCGCCGGCCCGGTCGCGTCTGTCCCCCAGGATGGTTGGACCGCGCGGCAATGAAACAGGACTTGATGAAAATCGTTGTAGGTTGTATTGTGCAACCTTGAGAGTTGTATTGGACAACTGTCAATGCGAAAAATGAGCAGAGCAACCGAAGAACAACAACAAGATGAATGCCAAGAATCCCACGCCCGTCGTCAGTCCGCCGCCATTGGCCGTTGAGGCCCACCTGACGCAGCAGGCGCTGCATTGGCCCAGGGAGGGGGCGCATGTGCTGGCGCACTTCGACGATCGGTCGATCGTCGTCTATCAGGCCTACCGGCCGAGCATTGGCCGCTACGCGCTGGCGCATGGCCGCTTCGGCGGTCCCGACTACAGCTTCGACCGCATGAGCTGGATCAAGCCCAACTTCCTCTGGATGATGTATCGCTGCGGCTGGGGAATGAAGGAAGGGCAGGAGATCGTTCTGGGACTGCGCCTGCGCCGCGAGTTCTTCGACGACGTCCTGCGACAGGCCGTGGCCTCGTCGTTCGCCGCCTCGGGCATGTCGAACCGGGACGCGTGGGCGGAGGCGGTGCAACGGTCGGATGTCCGCCTTCAGTGGGACCCCGATCACGCGCCGAGCGGTGCGAAGCTCCAGCGGCGCGCGGTCCAGCTCGGGCTTCGTGGCAAGGTCTTGAGGGCGCTGTCCGAAGAGGGGCTGCTGGAGGTGATCGACATGTCGCCGTTCGTCGCATCGCAGCGGCCTTGGGCGACCGATGAGTCGTCGGAACTGGTCACCCCGGTTGAACGCGTCTATCGCCCGAAGGGCGATGCCGGGCTCACTGCCGCTTGAAGTACTGCACCTCCCGCTCGTGTTTCTCGGCGGCCTCGCGGGTGTCGAAGGTGCCGAGATTGCGGCGTTTCCCCGTCTTGGGATCGGGGTTGCGGGAGTACAGGCGGTACTGGCCGTTGCTGAGCTTGCGGATCATGGCGTGCTCCTGGTGCGCGACGGCCGCGTGGGCCGCAGACGTCCAGTCTTCGCCGTTCCCGGATCGGTGTCTGTAGGACGAGGCGCTGCCGCTAGCGGGATGCCGACGACATCGCCCCCGCCGCACGTCCCGGCAGCAGGGCGGCCCGCTTCTCGGCCTGCCGCACGTAGTCCTCGTAGGCGCGGGTCGCCTCGGCGCTGTCGCGGCTGCGCAGCATCGCCACGACCGAGCCCTGGCGCGTGAGCGACACGAAGTATTGCGAACTCTCCGCGTTCCAGACCAGACGCGCCACCTCGTCGCCGAAGCGTGCGCGGCGCAGCGTCTCGACCTCGTAGCCAGCCACGCGCGGATCGCCGCGCGAGATCACGGCCTCGCCCGTCGTCGCCGAGATCTCGCGCGCCGCCATGGGCGCATCCGCCTTCGGTCCGGGTGCGCGCGCGAGGGCGTCGAGCTCAGGCGCCGGGTTCGCTCGAAGCGTCGGTGGCAGGGGCGGAATCGCGGACTGGATCATGGGCGGCGTGGCGAGCACCGCAGGGGGACGCCGGTCTGCGGCGGAACGGGCGATGAAGAGATCGCCGGGGTCGCCAAGACCGCGCCGGCAGCCATGACCGAGGGGATGCGCGCCGACGGCTCGGGTTCCACGGTCATCTGGCCCAGCAGCACCGGCCGCCCGACCTCGCCCAGGCCGGCCATGCGGCGGAAGCTGTCGTAGCTCCGCCAGGCCTCCGCCTCGTCGTTGGCGGTGAGCGTGCGTCGCACCGTGCCCTGTTGTGTCACGGCGACGTAGTACTTCTTTGGGAGCGTCGTCCGTGCCCAGACCTGGATGGCGATGTCGTCGACCTCCGCATGCCGGGTCACGACCACTGTCTTCGCCGCCATCCGCTTGCGGAGGTCGGCGATGTCGGCGAGCTCGGACTTCGCCAGGTTCGAGGCCGGTCCGCTGCCCGTCGACGGCGACTTTGCCGCCCGGGGTGTCTTTGCTGCCGGTGCCGCTCCTTGGGTCGCATGCGCCGACGGCAACGCCATGCCCGCGGCGATCAGCAGCGCGAGGACGGGGCCGCGAAGGTGCGGAAGGCCGCTGGCAGCGCCAGGCGGGCGACAGGACGGGAACATCGGACGAGGAGAGCAGGAGACCGCGGGGCGGCTGGGATGGTACGACGTGCGCAAGGTTTGGCGTCGCCGCATTCAGGGGCCCTGAAGCAATTGGAAACAAGCTTCTGCCTCGAAGGAGGGGTGACAGGGCGCCGGTCCTGCGCCAGGGAGGCCGGTGTCGGCGCGCGAATACACTTGGCGTGGGCCGCATGGGCCTGACAAGGGGCTCTCATGTGCAACAGAACGTCCATCCTGCCGGCGCTGGAGAAGATGCAGCCGGGTGACCACTACTGCGGCATCTTCAGGAGCGACGCGGACCAGCGCAGGATCACGGTGGACTTCGTGCGCCTGGGCATCGAGCGCCGCGAGAAGATGCTCTATCTGGTGCATCTGCAGACCGCCGAGCGGCTGCGGGCGACCCTGCTGGAGGCCGAGATCGACGTCGACGCCCTGGTCGCGAGCGGTCAGCTGATCGTCCAGGCGGCCAAGGACGTCTACCTCATCGACGGGGTCTTCGACCCGCGGATGATGATCGAGATGCTCGGCCGCGAGACCACCCGCGCGCTGGAAGCCGGCTATACCGCGCTGCGCGTCACCGGCGAGATGTCCTGGGCCCTGGACGGCGACCCGGGGTCGGAACGCCTGGTGGAATACGAGGCGCTGCTCAACGAGTTCTACGCCACCGGCGCCAGAACCTATTCGATCTGCCAGTACGACCAGCGGCGCTTCGACGCGGAGCTCATGCTGGACATGCTGCACACCCACCCCCGCGTGCTGCTGGACACCGAAGGCATCGACAACTCGTCGATGTATTACGTGCCGCCGCAGGCCTTCCTCGCCGTGGATCGCAACGGCGGCATCCTCGAAGCGCGACTCGCGAATCTGACCGGCAGCGCGACCGCAGGTCCGATCTGACCCGCCGCGACGCAGTGACCTTCGAGCTGACGTCCTTCGTGCAGGAACTGATGGCGCTGCGGCGCCCGCAGGACCTGCTGGAGCACGCCCGCCGCGCGGCCGGCGAGGTGGCGGGACAGCCGGCCTTCGCTTCGCATCTGCAACCGGGGCGCAGTTGGGAGCAGGCGACCGTCGCGAAGGGCGGGACCGCCGGCGTGTCGGCGGTCGCCGTCCGCTCGGCGCTGCACGCGCTGCATCGCCGGCTGTCGCTGGCGGGCGGCCCGCTGCGGCTGGCGCATGGCGACGAGACGGCCGCGGTCTTCCGTGCCCTGTTTCCCGAGGGGCCGCCCGGCCTGAGCGTCGTGCCGCTGCGCAACCGCGCCGGACGACTGACCGGCGCGCTCGTGGTGGGGCATGCCGGACCGGACGGGACGACGGGTGCCGACGAGACCTTGCAGACCATCGCCTCGCTCGCGGGCTCCGCGCTGGAGACGGCCTGGCATCACGCCGGGGCGCTCCGGGACCAGGAGCGGATGCAGCTGTTCTCCGAGACCACGGAGGAGAGTCTCTGGGATTGGCAGGTGGCCCTCGACGACCTCTGGTGGGGCGGCCACGTCGACCAGCTCTTCGGCGGCGTGGGCCGCGGCGCGATGCGATCGGACTGGCGTCGCACGCGCGTCCATCCGGACGACGCGGACCGGGTGATCCGGGCCTTCGACGCCGCGCTCCTCGGCGACGCTTCCGCCTGGAACGCCGAATACCGGCTCCGGGACGTGGACGGCCGCGCCGTCCACGTGCGCGAGCATGTCTACTTCCTGCGCGAGGCGGATGGACGCGCCCATCGCGCGATCGGCACGGTGCGCGACATCACCGCGTTGAAACTGCTCCTGCTGGGCGAGACCGCCGCGCGCGCCGACGCGGAACGTGCGAGCGGCGTGAAGGACGAGTTCCTCGCGATGCTGGGCCACGAGCTGCGCAATCCGCTGGCGCCCATCGTGTCGGTGCTCACGCTGCTGGAGCGGCGCGCCGGCGGTCCGGACCGGCCGCTCGAGATCCTGCGCCGACAGACGCAGCACCTGATCCGTCTGGTGGACGATCTCCTCGACGTCTCCCGCATCAGCAGCGGCAAGGTCGAACTGTCCCTGCGCCGCACGGAGATCGGGCCGCTCGTCCACCGGGCGCTGGAGATGGTGCACCCCCTGATCGAGCAGCGACGCCATCGGGTGGTCCTCGAACTCGACGAGGGGCTGGCGATCGATGCCGACGCCGCACGCATGACGCAGGTGCTGTCCAACCTGCTGGCGAACGCGGCGAAGTACACCGAGCCGGGCGGACTCATCACGGTCGTCACCACCGCCGTCACCTCGGCCGAGGGGGATGACGTCGTCGTGACCGTGCGGGACAACGGCATCGGCATGTCCGCCGAGGCGCTGACGACTGCTTTCGACCTGTTCACGCAGGGGCGGCAGGCCTTGGACCGCGCGCAGGGCGGCCTGGGGCTGGGGCTGAGCATCGTCAGGAACATCGTGAAGCTGCATGGCGGGACGGTGGAGGCGCGCAGCGGCGGGGTCGGGCAGGGCTCGGCGGTGGTGGTGCGGATGCCGCGCTCCCGCTTGTCGTCCGAGGAACGGGCCGGTGCCACGCCGACGCCGGCGCCGCGGGCGCCTTCGAGGGAGTTGCTGGTCATCGACGACAACGAAGACGCCGCGAACCTGCTGGGGCAATTGCTGGTCGAACGCGGGCATACGGTGAGGATCGCCCATCATCCCGACGAGGCCTTGCGCCTTTTCGACGAGCGGGAGCCCCAGGTGGCCTTCATCGACATCGGGCTGCCGATGATGGACGGTTACGAGCTGGCGCGCCGGCTGCGCGCGCAGACCCGCGGCGGACGATCCTCCGAAAGGCCCCGTCTGGTCGCGCTGACCGGCTACGGACTGGCGTCGGATCGGGCGCGGGCGCTCGCGGCGGGATTCGATGAACACGTGGTCAAGCCCGTCTCCCCGGAGCGCCTGGAAGCACTCATCGCCCAGCTGATGACGCCGTCGGCGGGATAATCGGCCGCATGTCCTCGAAGTTTTCTCCCTGGCGTCTGTCCGTCGCACCCATGCTCGACTGGACGACGGCCGACTGCCGTTATTTCCATCGGCTGCTGACCCGCCACACGCTGCTCTACACCGAGATGGTGACGACCGGCGCGATCCTGCACGGCGACAAGCCACGGCACCTCGATTTCAACGAGCAGGAGCACCCCGTCGCGCTGCAGCTCGGCGGCTCGGAGCCCGCCGACCTCGCCGCCTGCGCGAAGCTGGCCGAGCAGTGGGGCTACGACGAGGTCAACCTGAACTGCGGCTGCCCGAGCGAGCGCGTCCAGCGTGGCGCGTTCGGCGCCTGCCTGATGGCCGAGCCGGCGCTGGTCGCCGACGGCGTCAAGGCGATGCGCGACGCGGTCGCCCTCCCGGTCACCGTCAAGCACCGCATCGGCATCGACCGGATCGAGAGCTACGACTTCGTCCGCGACTTCGTCGGCCAGATCGCCGAGGCGGGCTGCGAGGTCTTCCTCGTCCATGCGCGCAACGCGTGGCTGCAGGGCCTGTCGCCGAAGGAGAACCGCGACATCCCGCCGCTGCGTTACGAGCTGGTGCATCGCCTCAAGCGCGAGTTCCCGCATCTGACGATCGCCATCAACGGCGGACTCAAGACGGATGACGAGATCGCGGAACAGCTCCACCATGTCGACGGCGTGATGATCGGCCGGCAGGCCTATCACGAGCCCTGGCAGATGGCGCAGTGGGACCAGCGCTTCTTCGGCGAGGCGCAGGCGCCGGTCGCGAGCCGCGAGGAGGTCGAGGCGCAATGGCTCGTCTATCTGGACAGGCAGGTCGCGCTGGGCCGGCCGTGGTCGCAGGCGATGCGGCACGCGCTCGGCCTGTGGAACGGCCTGCCGGGCGCACGCCGCTGGCGCCAGGTGTGGTCGGACCACAAGCTCAAGGCGATGGCGCCGCGCGAGGTCGCCAAACTCGCCACGGACGCGCGCGTGCAGGCGGCCGAGATCGCGATGCAGCATCCCGCCTTCAAGCCGCCGGTCGAGGCGTCGATCGCGTCGGCCTCGCCGGTCAAGCCGGCTCCTGTCACGAACTGACCGCGTCGCGGATCAGCATCGCCCCATGGCGCCGCAGGTGTTCTTCCATTGCTATCCGACTGTGCTCGGCCACTGCGGCATCGCGTGGACGGAGCGCGGCATCGTCGCGTCGCAGTTGCCGGAGGAGAGCCTGTCCGTCACGCGCGATCGCATGTGGGTGCGCTTCCCCACGGCGCGCGAGGAGGCGGACTTCGAGCGCCTGCCCGAAACGGTGAAGCAGGCGTGCCTCGGCGTACGTGCGCTGCTCGACGGCGAGCCGCGCGACCTGCTCGAGATCGAACTCGACGACAGCGCGGTCCCGGCGTTCGATCGCGAGGTGCTCGCGCTCACGCGGCGCATCCCGGTCGGGCAGACGCTGACCTACGGCGAAGTGGCCACGCGACTCGGACAACCGAGCGCGGCGCGGGCGGTCGGCCGCGCCGAAGGCCACAACCCGTTCCCGCCGATCGTGCCCTGCCATCGGGTGATGGGCGCGCCCGCGGCCGGCAAGGCGGCGAACCTCACCGGCTTCTCCGCGCCGGGCGGCGTCGTGACGAAGCTCAAGATCCTCGCGATCGAGGCGCGCGCGACCGGGCAGCAGGTCGGCGAGCAGCAGGACCTGTTCTGAACTTCTGAGCTTTTGAGCTTCCGGGCGATCGAGCTTCCGGTCTTTCGAGATCGGATCCTTGATCTCCGATCAGACCCACCGGTCGTTCGGCTGCGTGCGCTCGTTGCTTTCCGCGCCGGTATTCACCACGCCGCGCGGCTCGACGACCAGGATGTGCGTCTCCTGCTCGGCGCTGGGCTTGTGCTCGACGCCGCGCGGGACGACGAACATCTCCCCTGGGCGCAGCGTGACCGCGCCGTCGCGGAACTCCAGTCGCAACTCGCCGGCCACGACGAGGAAGGTCTCGTCGGTCTCGGCATGCGCGTGCCAGAGGAACTCGCCTTCGACCTTGGCGATCTTGAACTGGTAGTCGTTCATCTCGGCCACGACACGCTGCGACCACTGTTCATGCAGCAGCGACAGCTTGTCGGCGAGGTTGATGGCACGGTAGTCCCGCGGCGGGACCGGGGCGGCAGCAGTCGTGCTGTCGGCGTTCGTGGCGTTCGAGGTGGTCATGGGGGTCAAGGCGATCGGCGCGCAGGAGTCTGTCGGAGCGCCCATCTTGACGACCGGCCGACGGCCCGTCTTGAACGATCGTGCGTCTACGGCAGCCGGCGAGGCGCCGGCGCGCCGGACATGCGAAGCCATCGCGCCGGCGTGACGCCGAAGGCGCTCGCGAACTGGCGCGTCAGGTGGCTCTGGTCCGCGAAGCCGGCTTGCACCGCGCATTCCGCGAGCGGCTGTCCTGCGAGCATCAGCCGGCGCGCCAGGTCCAGCCGCCTCAGCGTGAGGTAGCGGTACGGGCTGGTGCCGAAGCTGGCGCGGAAGTCGCGCGAAAGGCTCCATCGATCGCGCCCTGCGGCATCGGCGAGTTCATCCAGCGTGACGGCGCAGTCGAGCCGGTCGTCCATGAATTCGCGCGCGACCAGGGCGGCGCGGTAGTCGCCGCGCACAGGTCGCGGCGGCGAGCCGGCCGCGAGCTGCAAGGCGGTGGCGAGTTCCAGCAGCCCGTCGTCCTGCTCCAGCGCGTCGAGCGGTGCGGCGAGCTGCGCCAGCAGTGCGCGCGTCGCGCGAGCGAGTCGAGGATCCGTCGACACGCCGCCCGGCACGAAGGGCAGGGCGACGCCGCCGAGCATCTCCTGCAGCCGCGCAGGCGCCAGGTAGAGGATGCGATAGCGGAAACCGGCGTCGGTGCCTGCGTGCCCGTCATGCGGCTCGTCGGGATGCAGCACGACCGTGTGCCCGGCCAGGCTGTGCCGCAATGACGAGCGGTAGGTGAAGGACTGGACACCGCTCAGCGTGCTGCCGATGGCATAGGTGTCATGGCGATGCGGCGTGTAGGCCTCGCCATGAAAAAGGCCTCGAGTCGATCGAGGCCGTCCTGGCCTGCGCCGTGGCGCACCCAGTCGGTGTCCGCGGCGCTGGCGTGTGTCATGGCAGACGCAGCAGGCTCGGGACGCTCAGTCCCAGGGCGCCGCTTCGGCGGCGAGGTCTTCGTCCTTGGCAGGCGAGGCCGACTTCGACGTCGTCGCCACGGCAGCGTCGGAGGCGGATGCCGATGCAGCCGGCTTGGCCGCCGCGCCGCCCGGCGCGTGCTCGGCCGCGATCTTCGCCGACTGGCCGATGAAGTCCAGCTCGCCGCCCAGGCCCTCGATCATGTCGGGGATCAGCTGCGAGAGCTCGCCGGTCGCGAGGGCCGCGTCGACGTCGAAGGCCTCGTCCTTGGCCGGCTTGTCACGGCCGTCGAAGACGATGTCCAGGAACTTGATGCCCTTGATCTGCATCGTGTCCGTCAGCGTGAAGGACACGCGTTCCTTCCAGGTCATCGCCAGGCGCGTGGGCATCTTGCCGCTGGTCAGGTGCGCCTTCACCTCGTCGGTGTCCAGGTTGTGGCGGGCGTAGCGCACCGCGGCCTTCATCTCGTCGGCGGCCTTCAGCTCGCAGTCGCGGTCGATGATGAACTCCGCCGGCGGCACGCCGTCCATCAGCCACGCGGCCATGCAGGCGGCCGGCGATTCGGCGCTCTGCAGCAGGTGCAGGTTGATCGACGAGTCGGCCTTCACCAGCAGCGTGATCAGCTCGTCGGCCTTGCCGATCGAGCCCGCGTCCACCATCAGGAAGCCCTGCTTGGGGAGATCCACACCTTCAGGTGGGACTGCAGCGTGAATGCGCGCGGCAGCAGTTCCAGCGTGGCCTGGTCCTTCATGTCGCGCTGCTGCTTCTTGCCGGGGCGGCGGCCAGTCTCGAGCTCGATGCGCTCGACCATCTCGTCGACCTTCTCGCGCACGACGGAGCCGGGCAGCACGCGCTTTTCCATGCGCAGGCTCAGCAGCCAGTGGTCGCCGACCTCTTCCAGCAACCGGGCGCCCGGTTCGCCACGCGGCGGCACCCAGCCGGCGGACAGCGCTTCGGTGGCGCCGCAGGGGACGAAACGCTCGTTCTCGAGGGCGTCCTCGAGCTTCTCGACATTGGGCTGCCAGTCGGTGGACAGACGGTAAACGATCAGATTCTTGAACATACGGACGACATCTCCCGACAACTTCAGGGCAACAGCAAAGACAACGGGGCCACGCGGAGGACGCGGGCCCCGTTCAAACGATGGGAGGATTGTCTCAGTTCTGGCGGCGGTGACGGCAGCGGAACAACCCCCTTGCGTTTGGAACCGTTACCTTTCCCGATGAACTTCGGGAGGCCAGGCGCGGGCACTCCACGGTGCAGGAGGCCTCGCGTCCGCGAACCTCCCGCACCATTCCGGCCCCAGCGGCACTCGCTGCCTGCCGACCGGGATCCGCTCAGGCCTGTTCGGAGGCGATCTGGCGCAGCGCCTGCTCGAAGGCCTCCGGCGGCTGGCCGCCCGAGATCAGGTACTTCTCGTTGATCACGACCGCAGGCACCGAGGTGATGCCGCGGCTCTGCCACAGCGATTCGGAGTCGCGCACATCGTCGGCGTATTCGCCGCTGTCGAAGACGCGGGCCGCTTCGGCGGCATCGAGACCGATCTCGCGCACCGTCTCCAGCAAGGTCCCGCGGTCGCCCGGGTTCTTGCCGTTCGTGTGATACGCGGTCAGCAGCGCGAGCTTCAGGTCGCGCTGCGCCTGCGCCGATTGAAGGCCGGCCCAGTGCAGCAGGCGGTGGGCGTCGAAGGTGTTCCAGACGCGGCTGCGTGCGCCTTCGGTGAAGGTGAAACCGACGTCGGCGCCGCGCTGCTTCAGGTGGGCGCGGATGTCCTTGCGCTGCTCGGGCGTGGAGCGGTACTTGCGCGTCAGGTGCTCCTCGATGTCCTCACCCTCGGGAACCATCTGCGGGTTCAGCTCGAAGGGCTGGAAGTGGATGTCGACCTTGACGTCCGGCACGCGGGCGAGCGCGGTCTCCAGCGACTTCAGTCCGACGGCGCACCACGGGCAGGCGACGTCGGAGACGAAATCGATGCGCAGCGGCTGCAGCGGCTGGGCGGAAGAAGCGGTGGTGTCGTTCATGCCGCCGACTCTAGCCAGAAGCTCAAGACAACACGCGGTCGCTGGGCTTTGCGAGGTAGAACCACTCGTGGCCGGGTTCCGCGTTGTTGTTGGGGAAGACGATGCGGCCGCCGGAGGGCGCCAGCACCGGCGTGCCGTCCGCGCGGGTGCCGATGCGCTCGCCCTCGGCGATCGCGTCGAAGCTGGCCCAGGGACGCTCGAAACGGTCGTCCAGGCTCTCTCGGTCGACGACCTCGTAGAGCTGCAGCAGCTCGACCGGGCGCTTCGGATCGGCGAGCTCGACGCTCTCGGGCGCGATCATGCCCAGCAGCACCAGCGTGCGCAGGATCGCCTTGAACGCGACCTCGGGGCCTTGAGGATCGGCGTGCTGGCCGCATTCCAAGGTGATGCAGTAGCCGCCGGTGCTGCGCATGTATTCGGTGGTGCCGACGCCGTAGTGCGGATCCTGCTGCAGCGCCATCTTGCGCGAGCCGTCCGCGGCCTTATCGGCGCGGCGCTTGAGGCCCAGCGCGTAGGTGGACAGCCAGCCCTCGACGAGTCGGGAGGTGCCCACGGCCATCGCCAGCGCGCTCTCGGCGGTCTGGTGGCGGAAGGGTTCCAGCTCGCCGTCGTTGTCGCGCGGGCCGATCATCGCGAAGGCGGGACCGGGGTTGTTGAAGCTGTGCAGGTCCAGCAGCACGTCGCTGGCGGCGATCCACGGGCACAGGCGGTTGGCGATGCGGTCCTCGAAGTCCTGCGGGATCGGGTTGACGCGCAGGTTGCGGTTCAGGTTGCGCTCGCCTTCGCGGCGCTGCAGGCGGTGGGCCAGCGGGTTGACGATGGGGATCATCGTCAGCGTGCCCTTGAGCAGCGTCAGCTTGCCCTCGTCCAGCATCGCCAGGACGCGCTGGATGCCGTTGACGCCGGCGATCTCGTTGCCATGCACGGCGCCCGTCACCAGCAGCTTGGGGCCGGGCTGGAGGCCGGCGAACTGGTGGACGCGGAGGTGGGTCGGGTGATCGGTGCGGGCGTCGCTCATGGCGTGGCGGAAGGGCTCGAAGAAGGAACCCGAAGCATAGGCCTGCACGAGGCCGCGCGTCGCTTCCGCGTGCGCGGCGCGTATGCCGAAAGCGCGGGCGGCGATGAGTTGAAGTTGAAGCGCGGTGCGGCGCCGAGCGGCGGTCGCTCAGCCGCCGAGCAGCGCGGACGGGTCGAGCGCTGCGTCGCAGGACCAATGCGTGTTCGGCAGTTCGCCGACGGCAACGCCGTCGACCCAGCGCGTCAGGCGGTACAGCGTGCCGAAGGCGAAGTCCGGCGGCGCCTCGCCCGGACCGGCGAGCAGCTCGCCGCCGCGGCGCACGTTGTCGGCCATCCAGGCCGGCAGGCGCAGGTGATACGGATTGCGGGCGATCTCGCCGTGGTGGCAGGCCAGCGCCCGCACCAGCAGCGCGGTGTCGCGCTGACCGGTCTCGATGAGCGTCGTCGGCGACGGCTGCGTGGCCCAGAACTCGGTGTGGGCGAAGACGGTGGAGATCCTGGCCTGCGCGAGCGCCTCGCTGACGAGCAGGTGGACGCCGATGTGCGTCGGGATGCCGTCGCCCGCATGCGGCACGAGGATCAGCGCCGGTTTCTCGGCGACCAGCAGTTCGGCCACCAGCCGGACCTGCTGCTGCCACAGCGGCGTGCGCGCGGCGGCGGCTTCCGGCTTCACCTGCTCGAAGCCGTCGGCGGCGAGCAGCCGCAGGTCGAAGCCCAGCACGTCGCAGGCGGCGCCGAGTTCGGTCCAGCGCTCGGCGCGGCGGTCCTGTTTGCTGCCCAGTGTGACGGCGATGTTGGTGACGCGCCAGCCGGCCTCCTGGCGCAGCCGCAGCGGCAACGCGCCGACGATGCACTCGTCGTCCGGATGCGGCGCGAAGACGAGCACGTGCGGCGAACGCTGAGGAGGAACGCTGGAGGTGGTACCGGAACCATCCGTGACCGGCGTCTGCGCCAAAGGACTCACACCGGTACGCACGGGTTGCCGCAGGACGGCATACCAGCTGGCGATCCAGCTTTCCCAGTCGGCCTGGCTGGCGGCGGGGCGGACGGTTGTCGGAAAACTAGGCGTAGGAGCCGGGGAAGGGGCGTTCGCGTTCATCGGCGGGGCGTTGGCGGCCCGGGCGTCAGCCGTCCGGGCAAGTTCGATCGACCCATCTTAGCGGGCCGGCTCCGCAAATGGTATTACATTGGTAGTAAAACTAGACGAAGACCGGTGTAATCCCCGACAAGACCGGTTGGTGCTCAGGAGGAGGGGCGACCCGGCCAGGTCGCCAGCACGACGCCGCCGAGCGCCAGTGCATAGGCGAGCAGCTGGATGCCGCTCATCTGTTCGCCGAGCAGGACCAGCCCGACGAGCGCGGTCGAGATCGGCAGGAACACCATGAAGACTCCGGCCTTGGCGGCGCTGACGTGCTGCAGGCCCTTCATCCAGAGCCAGACCGTGACGGTGCTGGCGGCGATCGCATAGAAGAGCAGCAGTCCCCAGTCCTTGACGGCGACGGTGCCGAAGTCGAAGTCGACGGCCTGCCACAGACCCAGCGGCGTGACGAGCACCAGGCCCCAGAGGTTGATCAGCGCGCTGATGCGGCGCGGCGGCAGGTCCGCGGTGAGTTTCTTGCCGATGACGACATAGCTGGCCTCGCAACACATGGCCCCGACCAGCAGCAGCGCGCCCCAGGCGGAGGTGTCGCCCAGGTGTTCACCGCCGCCGTGGCGGTCGAGCGCCACCATCGCGATGCCGCCGACCGCCATGGCGATGCCGAACAGCGTCCGCGGCGCGATGCGTTCGCGCAGGAAGAGCCAGCTCATCAACGCGACGGTCGCCGGGATGCCGGCCATGATCACGCCGGCCACGACGGCCGAGCTGTGCTTCATCCCGAACAGCAGGCAGATCGAGAACAGGAAGTTGCCGAAGAAGGATTCGAGGAAGAGCAGGAAGCGCGTGCGGCCGGTGAGCGGCTTCTCGGCCGGTCCGCGCCTGAGCCAGGGCAGCATGAACACGGCGGCCATGCCGAAGCGCAGGAAGGCCAGCAGGAAGACCGGGAAGACGACGACCAGCAGCTTGGACAGGCCGACGTAGCTGCCGATCACGCTGGTGCTGGCGGCCAGGCTCAGGTAGGAGAGCCACGGGACGTGGTGGCCGTGTGCGCCCTCGACGGCTGCGGGTTTCTGGTCGGTTGTGGCGCTGGACATGGTGGGTGATGATGCCCGACGCAGGGAGGGATCAGGCATGGCGACAGGGGTGGAAACGACGGCGGCGGGCTACTCGGGAACGCCCCTCGCACGCAAGCTGGGGATCCAGGCGGGCAGCACGCTGTGGACCTTGAGTGCGCCCGATGGCTACGAGGACTGGCTCGCGCCGATGCCCGAGGGCGTCACGCGCGTGAAGCAGCCGTCGGCGACCGTCGATGTCGCGCATGTGTTTCTCGTCGAGCGCCAGGACATCGCGCATCAGCTCAAGGCGCTGCGCGCCAAGCTGCGGGACGACGCGGCGCTGTGGATCTCCTGGCCGAAGAAGGCGTCGAAGGTCCCGACCACGATCACCGAGGACGTCATCCGCGAGGAGTGCCTGCCGCTCGGCTGGGTCGACGTGAAGGTCTGTGCGGTGAGCGAGGTGTGGTCGGGGCTCAAGCTGGTCGTCCGCAAGGAACTGCGGGCAGTCAGCAAGTGATCGGGGACGGCAGAGCGCGGGGTCTTGGCGCTTGACGCCAAGGGAGAGGCGGACCGAGTTCAGTCCAGTGGACTGAACGACGCCGACGAGCGCTGGAGGACCGAAGGTCTGACAGCCCTGCGCTCTGGCGGCCAACGCTAGAGCTGTTGAAGGTGGAAAGCGTCCTCACTTCAACCGCCGCAACGCCACGCGGATCGCATCGATCATTCGATCCAGGTGTTCCCGCTCCGCGATCAGCGGCGGCGACAGGGCCAGGATGTCGCCGGTCGTCCGGATCAGCACGCCTTGCTGCCAGCAGTCGAGGAAGGTCTCGAACGCGCGCTTGGTCGGCTCGCCCGCGCGCGGCGACAGCTCGACGCCGCCGACCAGACCGAGGTTGCGCACGTCGATGACGTTGGGCTCACCGCGCAGCGAATGCAGCTGCTCGGCGAAGTAGCCCTGCAGTTCCGACGCGCGCGTCAGCAGGCCTTCCTCCGCGTAGGTGTCCAGCGTCGCGAGGCCCGCCGCGCAGGCCAGCGGATGCGCCGAGTAGGTATAGCCGTGGAAGAACTCGATCAGGTGCTCCGGCCCGGTCATGAAGGTGTCGTGGATGCGTTGCTGCGCGAACACCGCGCCCATCGGCACGCAGCCGTTGGTCAGGCCCTTGGCCACCGTCATCAGGTCCGGCGTCACGCCGAAGGTCTGCGCCGCGAACGGGCTGCCGGTGCGGCCGAAGCCGGTGATGACCTCGTCGAAGATCAGCAGGATGCCGTGCCTGTCGCAGATCTCGCGCAGGCGTTGCAGGTAGCCCTGCGGCGGGATCAGCACGCCGGCCGAGCCGGCCACCGGCTCCACGATCACCGCGGCGATCGTCGACGCGTCGTGCAGCGCGACCATGCGCTCGAGGTCGTCGGCCAGTTCCGCGCCGTGGGGCGGCAGGCCGACGCTGAAGGCGTTACGGGCGATGTCGTGCGTGTGGCGCAGGTGATCGACGCCGGCCAGCAGCGAGCCGAACATCTTGCGGTTCGCGACCATGCCGCCCACCGACATGCCCCCGAAGTTGACGCCGTGGTAGCCGCGCTCGCGGCCGATGAGGCGCGTGCGCTGGCCCTCGCCGCGGACGCGGTGGTAGGCCAGCGCGATCTTCAGCGCGGTCTCCACCGACTCCGACCCGGAGTTGGTGAAGAACACCTTGTTCATGCCCTCCGGCGCGATCTCCGCCAGCCGCGACGCCAGCTCGAACGCCTTCGGGTGCGCCATCTGGAACGGCGGCGCGAAGTCGAGCTCCGCCGCCTGCTCCTGGATCGCCTTCACGATGCGCGGCCGGTTGTGCCCCGCGTTCACGCACCACAGGCCCGCGACGCCGTCCAGGATCTGCCGACCCTGGTCGTCGGTGAAGAACATGCCGTCGGCGCGCGTCAGCAGGCGCGGCGACTGCTTGAACTGGCGGTTCGCCGTGAACGGCATCCAGTAGGCGTCGAGGTCGGGGCGGGCGGAGGTGGACATGGGGACTCCCGGAGCGTGTTCGGAGCGCGCGTTCGGCGCGCGTGGTCGATGCAGCCAGTCTAGGCAAGCCCAGGCGCAATCGGTGAGCGTTCCGGCGGCGGGAAAACCCGAGGCGGCGCAATCTACTGCGGCCTGGGTCGAAATTCTTCGAACAGAATGCCGCTCATGATCAAGGAAGTGCAACTGGATGCGATCGACCGCGCGATCCTCGCGGTCTTGCAGCGCGATGCGCGCATCTCGAATCAGGACCTCGCGCAGCAGGTCCACCTGTCGGCCTCGGCCTGCCTGCGGCGGGTCAAGCGGCTGGAGGATTCCGGCGTGATCGACCGCGTCGTCGCGTTGCTCAATCCGAAGGCGATCGGCAAGCCCGGCACCAGCTGGACCATCGTCAACGTCGAGCGCATGACGCCCGCCGCGTTGGCCGAGTTCGAGCAGGCGGTGAAGGACGCGCCCGACATCCTCGACTGCTTCTACGTTGCCGGCAGCAACGACTACCTGCTGCGCTTCGCCTACAAGGACGCCGAGGACCTCGAGCGCCTGCACACGCACGTGCTCATGCAGCTGCCCGGCGTGGCGAAGGCGAACTCGATGCTGGTGCTGCGCACCGTCAAGAAGACGAGCGCGTTTCCGTTGGAATGAGCGTTGGACTGGGCGTCGGATCGACGCTCGGCGGCGAGGGTCAGGCCGTGCGCGGCCGCAGCACGCGCAGCATCGGCAGCAGCTGGATCAGCAGCATCGCGCCGAGGATCAGCGCGCAGCCCAGCAGCCCGGCGCCGTTGAGGCGGTCGCCCATCATCAGGTAGCCGAAGACGGCGGCGAACAGCGTCTCGGACGACAGGATGATCGCGGCGTCCGCCGCATGCGCGTAACGCTGCGCGACGACCTGGCCCGTGAAGGCCACGCCCACCGACAGCACGCCGGTGTAGAGGATCGGTCCGGCCGCGGCCTCGATGCCGGCCCAGCTCCACGACTCGAAGCCCAGCGCCCACGCCAGCGACACGACGCCGCAGAAGAGGAACTGCCCGCCCGCGACGGTGAACGGCGCGTTCATCCGGTCCGCGACCATGCCGATCAGCAGCACGTGCACCGCCCACGGCAGCGAGGACGCGATGACCCAGGCGTCGCCCACGCCGATGTTCAGCTCATGCGCACCCGACAGCAGGAAGGCGCCCACCAGGCAAGCCAGCGCGCCCGGCCACACCGACCAGTGCGGCAGGTGGCGCAGCACCAGCCAACCCAGCAGCGGCACCAGCGGCACGTACAGCGCGGTCAGGAAGCCGGCGTTGGTCACCGAGGTGTACTGGATGCCGATCTGCTGCAGCGCCGCGCCCGTGGTGAGCAGCGCGCCCAGTCCCATGATCTTCAGCGCGTCGCTGCCGCGCAGCACGGTCGCGCCCGGGGCGCGCCGCTCGCGCACGATCAGCGGCAGCACGACCAGCGCGCCGATCAGGAAACGGATGCCGGTGAACATCATCGGACCGATGCTCTCCATCCCATGGGCCTGGGCGACGAAGGCCGAGCCCCAGATCATCGCGATGAGGGTCAGCAGCAGGTTGGCTTGGATGCGGGTCATGGGAGGGAGTGTCGGGGATCTCGGTGCCCGCGCCGGATGGCACGGGCGGGTCAGCCTTCTTGGGCTGGCAGGGGAGGCTTGCAGCAGCAGCAGCAGCAGCAGCAGCAGCAGCAGCAGCAGCAGCAGCAGCAGCAGCAGCAGCAGCCGGAGTTGGCAGGCAGTGCTGCGGTCAGCTGCTCAGGTAGGCGATTTCTTCGTCGCTGAAGCCGGCGGCGCTGCGCGCCTCGACGTTGAACGGCGGGCGCAGCCTCGGTGCCTCGTAGCGCTCGACGAGCTCGGGATACAGCGTCAGCGGGTCCAGTCCGCGCTCGCGGCACAGGTGGCGGTACCAGTGGTTGCCGATGCGCACATGGCCGACCTCGTCCCGCAGGATCACGTCCAGGATCTCCACCGCGCGGGCGTCGCCGGCCTTGGCGAACTTCGCTTGCAGCGGCGGTGTAGCGTCCAGCCCGCGCGCTTCCAGTGTGCGCGGCACCAGCGCCATGCGCGCGAGCACGTCGCCCGCCGTGCGCATGGCCATCGTCCACAGGCCGTCGTGCGCGTCGAAGTCGCCGTAGGACTTGCCGAGACCGCGCAGATGTTCGTCGAGCAGCGTGAAGTGCAGCGCCTCCTCGGACGCCACCTGCAGCCAGTCGAGGTAGTACTGGCGCGGCATGCCCGGGAAGCGCCACACCGCGTCCAGCGCCAGGTTGATCGCGTTGAACTCGATGTGCGCGATCGCGTGGATCAGCGCCGCGCGGCCCTCCGGCGTGAACGGAGAACGCGAGCCCACCTGCAGTGCCGCGAGCAGCCGCGGCCGCTCCGGGCGGCCGGGTGGCTCGGTGTCCGGAGTCAGGAGGGCGGCGGTGTCGAGCGAGACAGCGCCGACAGCGCCCATGTCGTCGTCGCCGGCCTCTTGCCGCTCGCTGGCCTCAGCCTCGGCGGCGATGGCCGCGTCGTACAACTCGCGGGCCGCGAGCGCCTTGGCCTGCGGCTCCGCGATCAGAAGCACGTGCAGCGCGCGGGATCGAAGTTCCATTCGTAGAATTATCCCTTTTGGAGAACCGCATGGCCGTCTACCGCCTCGGCGAACACACGCCGGAACTCGGCACCGGCGTCTGGGTCGCCGAGAGCGCGCAGGTCGTCGGCCGCGTCACGCTCGAGGACGACGTCAGCGTCTGGTTCAACGCCGTCCTGCGCGGCGACAGCGAGCACCTCACCATAGGCGCCGGCAGCAACATCCAGGACGGCAGCGTCCTGCACGCCGACGCCGGCATGCCGCTGGTCCTCGGCCGCAACGTCACCGTCGGCCACCAGGTCATGCTGCACGGCTGCACCGTCGGCGACAACGCGCTCATCGGCATCGGCGCGGTCGTGCTCAATGGCGCGCGCATCGGCGCCAACTGCCTGGTCGGCGCCGGCGCGCTGGTCACCGAAGGCAAGGAATTCCCCGACGGTAGCCTCATCGTCGGCTCGCCCGCCCGCGTCGTGCGCGAGCTCACGCCGCAGCAGATCCAGGGCCTGGCCATGAGCGCCGCCCATTACGTCAGGAACGGCCAGCGTTACGCCGAGGAACTCGTCCGCATTGACGATCCTCAATCCGCCCCCAGATAACTCGAATTCAAAGGAACCCCATGGCCACGACCATCAAGCCCGCTCCGAGCGAGCTCCACAAATTCCTCTTCGAAGGCCTGCCCGTGCGCGGCATGCTGGTCCGGCTCGACGACAGCTGGAAGGAACTGCTCGGCCGCCGCAAGGAGCCGCTGGCGCAGGCGGTGCGCGACCTGCTCGGCCAGATGACCGCGGCCGGCGTGCTGATGCAGGCCAACATCAAGTTCAATGGCGCGCTGATCTTCCAGGTGATGGGCGACGGGCCGCTGAAGCTGGCGGTCGTCGAAGTGCAGCCGGACGCGAGCTTCCGCTCCACCGCGAAGACGCGCGAGACGGTGGTCGACGACGCGACCCTTCAGCAGATGCTCAACGTGCACGGCCAGGGCCGTGTCGCGATCACGCTCGATCCCAAGGACCGCCTGCCGGGCCAGCAGCCCTACCAGGGCGTCGTGCCGCTGAGCGGACCGCAGGGGCAGCCGCTGGAGAAGCTCAGCGACGTGCTGCAGCACTACATGCGGCAGTCGGAGCAGCTCGAGACCACGCTGGTGCTGGCCGCCAACGACCAGCTTGCCGCCGGCCTGCTGATCCAGCGCCTGCCGATCGAGGGCGAGGGCAACCTCGAGGCGGGGGCCACGTCAGGCGTCGCGCGCGAGGAGATGGAGGATGCCTACAACCGCATCAGCATGCTGGCCGCGACCTTGACGGCGGAAGAGCTGCTGACGCTGGACAGCGACACCATCCTGCGCCGCCTGTTCTGGGAAGAGAACGTCCGCCGTTTCGATCCGCAGTACCCGCGCTTTGCGTGCACCTGCTCGCGCGAGCGTGTGGGCCGCATGCTGCTGGGTCTGGGCAGACAGGAAGTCGACGAGATCCTGGCGGAGCTCGGTGGTGTCGAGATCGGTTGCGAGTTCTGCGGCAACCACTATGTCTTCGACCCGGTGGATGTCGGTGAACTCTTCACCGACCCGCAGAACCAGGCCCCCGGCTCGAAGAACGTCCAATAACGACGACGCTTCACAGCGCCGCTGCGCCAAGAACGGGGGTCAGCGAGCGCTTGTGGGGCCGGAGTGATGCTGGGGGTTCGCGGACGCGATGCCCCCTGCGTCGCGGAGAGCCCGCGCTTGGCTTTCCGAAGTCGTTGTCCGGATCGTCAGGGCGTATCCACGCGCACGACCCGATCCAGCGCCGTGGCTTTCACGCGCTGGTTTCCGTGGGCCTTGAAGTAGGCCTCCAGCGCTTCCACGTCCATCGGCCCGGTCTGCACCAGCCGCGCGGTCGTGAAGGTCTTGAAGCTGTCCCCGCCGACCTGCAGGAAGTTGTTGATGGTGACGCGGACCTTCTGGTCCGGCGTGATCGCCTTGCCGTTGAGCGTCATGCTTCCGGGCACCACGTGCGAGCCGAACGGACGGCGGTTGTCCCAGCGGTAGCTGAAGCCTTGCGAGGTCTGCAGCGGCAGGAATTTCTTCGGGTCGTTGGCCCACCATTGTTCTTCCAGCACGGCCTGCAGCTGCGCGCCTGACAGCTCCACCACGACCAATGCGTTCGAGAACGGCAGCGCCGCGAAGAGATCGCCGAAAGTGACCGTGTCGTCCGCGCGATGGATGAGTCCGGTGCGGACGCCGCCGTTGTTCTGGAACGCGACCTGCGCGCCGCCGTTCTCCGGCGCGCGCGTCGCGGCCAGCATCGCGTCGGCCACGAGCTGGCCCATGGTCGTGCCGCCGCCGTCGCTCTTGTCGTCGCCTTCCTTGCTCAGCGCCTGCGCGAGGAAGCCGACCTGGCGCTCGATCAACGGCTGCGCCACGTGCTGGTAGCTGCTGATCAGCAGCGTCTGGCGCGGATCCTTCGCGGTTTCCGGGCGCACCACGACGTTGTTGGCGCGTGCCTCGGTCATCGTGCCGGTGGTGCGGTCCAGGGTCAGGTCGATCTCGGTGACCAGCGTGCCGTACTTGTCGCCGCTGGTGACCAGCCGGCCGTCGATGCGGCAGTTGTAGGCGCGGTGCGTGTGGCCCGACACGATCAGGCCGACGCGCTTGTCCAGCTTCTTGACGATGTCGACGATCGGACCGGAGATCGCCGGGCAGTCGTTGATGCCGCCGGTCGGATAGCCGCCTTCGTGGATCAGGACCACGAACGCGTGCACGCCCTGGCGCTCCAGCTCGGGGATCAGGCGGTTGATCGTCTCGGCTTCGTCGTCGAAGCGCAGGCCGCGGATGCCGGTCGGGCTGACCAGCTCCGGCGTGCCCTTCAGCGACAGGCCGATGAAGCCCACCGACACGCCGTCGAAGCGTTTGATCGCGTAGGCCGGCAGCACGGACTGGCCGGTCTTCTCGTCGATGGTGCTGGCGGCAAGGTACTGGTACTTCGCGCCCTTGAACTCGGTCGGTCCCTTGCAGCCGTCCTTCGGGTGGCAGCCGCCGCGCTGCTTGCGCAGCAGTTCCTCGATGCCCTGGTCGAACTCGTGATTGCCGACGGAGGAGATGTCCAGCCCCATCATGCCCAGCGATTCGATCGTCGACTCGTCATGGAACAGCGCCGACAGCAGCGGGCTCGCGCCCACCAGGTCGCCCGCGGCCACGAACACGTGGTTGGGATTCTTCGCCTTGATCTGCGCGACGACGGTGGCCATGCGCTCGGCGCCGCCGGCATCCAGCGTGATCGTCTTGTCGGGGTTCTGCGGGTCGGGCAGCTTGATGCCGCCGGCCGGCAGGAGCAGGTTGCCGTGGAAGTCGTTGATCGCCAGCACCTTGACGGCGACCGTCGCGGTGGCAGGTCTTGCGGCCTGGAGGGTCTTGGCGGCGCCCGGCGCGTCCAGCGACGGCGGCAGGGGTGCCTGCGGTCCGGAGGAACTCAGCGATCCGCAGGCGGCGAGCAGGGCCGCGCTCAGCAGCATCGACAGGGCACCCAACGGGCGGCGGACGGAAGGACGGTTCATCGGGGAAGGCTCCAGGAACGCCGTGAATCTCTGAAATCGCGAAACGCCAGCGCTCCGCAAATGTTTGCGGTGGCGAAGCGGCGGATTGTGCCTCGCGTCTGTGGCGGGTCCGTGAGTGCGGCGTTCAGGCGCGCGGCCGTCGCTCGGTGGTGCGGCTGGCGTGCTCGCAGGCCGGGTCGTCGCAGAGTTCGCAGCCTAGCCAGCGTCCATCGCCGCCCAGGCTTTCCTCGCGCTGGAGCAGGCGGCCGAAGAGGCCGTCCTCGCGACCGAGATGGGGCCTCAGCAGCGGGCCGAGCGCATTGAGCGCCTGCTGCAGCCGCTCCGGGCCGCTGCCCGAGACCAGGCTGTAGCCCAGGCCCGCGTCGCGCAGCGCGCGGCGCAGCAGGCGGTCCGTGGGCTGCTGCGCGTGCGGGCCGTCGCGCATGTTGTCGGCGATCCAGGGCAGATCCAGCGCCATCAGCAGCGTGGCATCCATGCGGGCCTGGACCTGCATGGCGAAGGGGTAGAGGCTGGTGTCGTCGAACAGCTGCTCGCTGTAGACGGCGGTCATCAGCGGCGTGGTGTCGTGCAGGACGAGGTCGTGGTCCGCGGCGGCCGCTTCGGCGCGGTGCCATTGTTCCTCGGCGATCTCGCGCTGCTCGTCGGGGCGCGGCGTGCGCAACTCGCGCTCGCACCACTCGCGCAGGTACTCGTCGACCAGCGCGCAGCGCAGCCGCGTCTGAGCGCTCAGGTGCTCCAGCAGCGCGACGCCGAGGCGGCTCTTGCCGCTGCTCTCGGCGCCGACCAGGGCGATGTGCAGCGTCATGGCGGGGCGGGTGTCGGAGTGCGTGGGCGCAAGCGCATCAGGCCGGCGGAGGCGCGAGATCGGGCGCGTTCAAGCGGCGATCGCCGCCGGCCGCAACTGGCGCTGCCAGGCGCGCCAACCGGCCACCGACATCGGCACGAACACCGCATACAGCACGACCGTCAGCCAGTAGCCCTTGAGCGCGAACAGCCCGATGCTGACCAGGTTGACCATCACCCAGACGGGCCAGTTCTCCTGGTACTTGCGGCCGAGCAGCCACTGGCCGGTGATGCTGGCCACCGTCGGGAGGGCGTCCCAATAGGGGAGGGGGAATCGGTGCGGTGCTGCAGGAACAGCCCCAGCAGCGGCCAGGCCGCGAGCGTGAACAGCACGGCGGTGAGGCGGCCCTTCGGACCCAGCGTGCGCACGTGCAAGGTGTCGCCGTCCGCGGTGCGGCCGCGCATCCACTGCCACCAGCCCCACAGCGCGAGCCCCGCGAACAGCAGCTGCAGCGAGGCCTCGCCGTAGAGCTTGCCGCTCCAGAACAGCAGGAAGTACAGCAGCGAACTGGTCAGCGCCAGCGGCCACGCCATGACCTGCACGCGCATGTTGCACACGACCATCCAGATCGCGAGCGCGAAGGCGACGAGCTCCAGCCAGCTGATCGGGCTCCCGAGGGCATGGAAGGCGGGCGAGAGCGCCCAGGCGAGCACGGCATCCATCGGCGAAAGCATGCGGGAATTGCGGGGAGGGGCTGCGGGAGGGGAAGTTCGGAAGAGCGATTGTCGCGTGGTCCCGGCGCCTCAGCGGCGCAGCGGCACGAAGACCTCGTCCGGCTTGACCATGCCCAGTTCCATGCGCGCCTTCTCCTCGACCATCTCGAGGCCTTCGCGCAGGTCGAGCAGCTCGGCCTGCAGCTGCGCATTGCGCGCGCGGGCCTTCTCGTTGGCGTCGGCCTGCTCGCGCAGTTCGGCGCGCAGCTGGACGCCGCGGGCCAGGCCGCCCTTGCCGAACCAGAGCTGGGCCTGGATGGCGACAAGGAACGCGGTGAGGACGATGGCCAGGGCTTTCACAGGCCGCGAGTTTAGCTGCAACGAAAAAGGGCAGGCCCTCGGGCCTGCCCTTCGAACGCGGGGAGCGCCCGCGCAGCGGACGTCCGGCGTGGGATCAACGCAGGTTGTAGAACGCCGCGCGGCCCGGGTACACCGCCACGTCGCCCAGGTCTTCCTCGATGCGCAGCAGCTGGTTGTACTTGGCCATGCGGTCCGAGCGCGACAGCGAACCGGTCTTGATCTGGCCGGCGTTCAGGCCGACGGCGATGTCGGAGATGGTCGAGTCCTCGGTCTCGCCCGAGCGGTGCGAGATCACGGCCGTGTAGCCGGCGCGCTTGGCCATCTCGATGGCGGCGAAGGTCTCGGTCAGCGTGCCGATCTGGTTGATCTTGATCAGGATCGAGTTGGCGATGCCCTTGTCGATGCCTTCCTTCAGGATCTTGGTGTTGGTGACGAACAGGTCGTCGCCCACCAGCTGCACCTTGTCGCCGAGCTTCTCGGTGATGTGCTTCCAGCCGTCCCAGTCGCCTTCGGCCATGCCGTCCTCGATCGAGATGATGGGGTACTTGTCGACCCAGGTGGCCAGCATGTCGGTCCACTGTTCGGCCGTCAGCTGGATGCCGCCTTCGCCTTCCAGCACGTACTTGCCGTCCTTGTAGAACTCGCTGGCGGCGCAGTCCAGGCCCAGGGCGATCTGCTCGCCGGCGGTGTAGCCGGCCTTGTCGATCGCTTCCAGGATCATCTGGATCGCGGCTTCGTGGTTCTCGACGTTCGGGGCGAAACCGCCTTCGTCGCCGACGGCCGTCGACATGCCCTTGGCGTCGATGATCTTCTTCAGCGCATGGAAGACTTCCGCGCCCCAGCGCAGCGCCTCGCGGAACGACGGCGCGCCCACGGGGATGATCATCAGCTCTTGCAGGTCGATCGAGTTGTTGGCGTGCGCGCCGCCGTTGATGACGTTCATCATCGGCACCGGCAGCTGGTTGCCGCTCATGCCGCCGAAGTAGCGGTACAGCGGCAGGCCCGATTCTTCCGCGGCGGCGCGCGCCACGGCCATCGACACGGCCAGCATGGCGTTCGCGCCCAGGCGGCTCTTGTTCTCGGTGCCGTCCAGATCGATCAGGGTCTTGTCCAGGAAGGCCTGCTCGGAGGCGTCCAGGCCCAGCACGGCTTCCGAGATCTCGGTGTTGATGTGCTCGACGGCCTTCAGCACGCCCTTGCCCAGGTAACGCGACTTGTCGCCGTCACGCAGTTCGATGGCTTCGCGCGAGCCGGTCGAGGCACCCGACGGCACGGCGGCGCGGCCCATCACGCCGGACTCCAGCAGCACGTCGCATTCCACGGTGGGGTTGCCGCGGCTGTCGAGGATCTCTCGGCCGACGATGTCAACAATGGCGCTCATGGGAACAGTCTCCAGAAGTGAAAAAACTCGGTCGGCGCGCATGGTGCCAGCAACGGGTTACCTGTGCTGAACAACCTGCGGCCTGAATGGGGGACGAAAAAAGCCACCGGACCGCTCGCCGTCCGTCTGGACAGGCTGGCGGCGCGATGGCTCGTGCGGGGCATGGCGGGGGATCAGACGCCGTCGACCACGATCATGCGCATGACGCCGGCGTGCTCGCGCAGCGACTTGGCATGCTGGTAGGTCTCGGAGGCGTAGAAGGCCTTGGCCGCCTCGCGGTCGGGGAACTTCAGCACCACCAGGCGGTTCGGCGTCCACGGGCCTTCCAGCACCTCGAACGCGCCGCCGCGGACCAGCACTTCCGCGCCATGCTCCTGCATCGCCTTCGTGCTCCATTCGCGGTACTTGGCCATCTGGTCGGCGTCCGTCACGGTCACGTCGGCAATGATGAAGGCGGGCATGGGCGGTGTCTCTGATCGTTGGTGTCTGAAGTCGTCCCGGATCCCGAGGGGCTCAGGCCGCCGCGGGGGCGCTGACCTCGTGACCGGCCTTGGCCTTGTGTTCCAGCGCGGCCTTGATGAACGCGATGAACAGCGGGTGGCCGTCCCACGGGGTCGACTTGAACTCCGGGTGGAACTGCACGCCCATGTACCAGGGGTGCACGTTGCGCGGCAGCTCGACGATCTCGGTCAGCTTCTCGCGCTGCGTGATCGCCGAGATCACCAGGCCGGCGTCCTGGAGCTGGTCCAGGTACTGCTCGTTGGCCTCGTAGCGGTGGCGGTGACGCTCGTTCACGACCGGACCGTAGATCTCGTAGGCCAGCGTGCCCGGCTTGACGTCGGAGCTCTGCGCGCCCAGGCGCATCGTGCCGCCGAGGTCCGACTGGGCGGTGCGCTTCTGGATCGAGCCGTCCGCGTCCTGCCATTCGTCGATCAGCGCGATCACCTTGTGGGGCGCGTCGGGTTCGAACTCGGTCGAGTTCGCGCCGTCCAGGTGCGCCTTGTGGCGTGCGTACTCGATGGTCGCGACCTGCATGCCCAGGCAGATGCCCAGGTAGGGCGTCTTGTGCTCGCGGGCGTACTGGGCAGCGAGGATCTTGCCCTCGACACCGCGCTTGCCGAAGCCGCCCGGCACCAGGATCGCGTCGTACTTGTCGAGCTGCTTCGAGTGTTCCGCGTCCAGCGTCTCCGAGTCCACATACTCGATGTTGACGCGGGCGTGGTTGTGGATGCCGGCGTGGCGCAGCGCCTCGTTCAGCGACTTGTAGCTGTCCGACAGGTCGGTGTACTTGCCGCACATGGCGATGGTGACTTCGGTCTTGGGGTTCTCGACCTCGTTCACCAGCGTGTCCCAGCGCTTCAGGTCGGTGGACTTGGTGTTGAGCTGCAGCTTGGTGCAGATCAGCTGGTCCAGGCCCTGCTCGTGCAGCACGCGCGGCACCTTGTAGATGGTGTTCACGTCCCACATCGAGATCACGCCGTACTCGGGCACGTTCGTGAACAGCGAGATCTTCTCGCGCTCGTCGTCCGGCACGCGGCGGTCGGCGCGGCACAGCAGCGCGTCGGGCTGGATCCCGATCTCGCGCAGCTTCTGCACCGTGTGCTGCGTGGGCTTGGTCTTGAGCTCGCCAGCCGCGGCGATCCACGGCACGTAGGTCAGGTGCACGAAGGCGACGTTCGTCGGGCCCATCTTCAGGCTCATCTGGCGCGCGGCTTCGAGGAAGGGCAGCGACTCGATGTCGCCGACCGTGCCGCCGATCTCGACGATCGCCACGTCCACCGCGTCCGGCGTGCCGTGACCGGCGCCGCGACGGATGAAGTCCTGCATCTCGTTGGTGATGTGCGGGATGACCTGGACGGTCTTGCCAAGGTAGTCGCCGCGGCGCTCCTTCTCCAGCACCGACATGTAGATCTGTCCGGTGGTGAAGTTGTTGCTCTTCTTCATCCGCGTGGTGATGAAGCGCTCGTAGTGACCCAGGTCGAGGTCGGTCTCCGCGCCGTCGTCCGTCACGAACACTTCACCGTGCTGGAACGGCGACATCGTGCCCGGATCCACGTTGATGTAGGGATCCAGCTTGATCAGGGTGACTTTGAGGCCGCGGGACTCGAGAAGGGCCGCGAGAGAGGCTGATGCGATGCCCTTGCCGAGAGAGGACACGACACCGCCGGTGACGAAGACGTACTTGGTCATTGTCTTGCAGCGCCGGTTTTCCGAGCGGGAAACCGAAAACGCCGTGGTGGTAAAGCGCGATTATAGGCCCACCCCCTACCGGCTCCGCCCGCCCCCTCAAGGGGGCAAGCCCGGTGGCTCGGCGGAGCCGACCCACGGGCTTCGCTTGATGAGTCGGCCCTCAGGGGCCTCCTTGTTCGGCCCTTCTGGCGGCGATGGTGTCCATCAGTTGGAGCACCAGTTCGGCGGTGTCGTCGGGTCTTTCGAAGGGGTAGAGGTGGGTCCCTTCGAACCAGCGGAACAGGTCCTTGGCGAGCGCCTTGGAGCCGGCGGCGTTGGCCTGCCGGAGTTCCTCGGACTGGGTGCCCGCGATGAACGCCACCGGACACTTGGGCGCGTGGCCCCTCAGGATGCGTGGCAGGTTGTGCGGCAGCGTGTTGTAGATGCGGGTCTCGATCTCGCGCGTGAAGCCCAGGCGCACCTGGCCGTCCTCGTGCGCGTCGAAGCCGCTGGCGATGTAGTCCTTCAGCACGCGCGGATCCCAGCGCGCGAACTTGCCCTTGGCGGCGAAATGCGCGTGTGCCTCGTCGAGGCTGGGCCATTCGTAGCGCCGCTGGTGCGAGACCTTGCCCGGCGAGACGCGCTTGATGAAACCGGCCGACTTCGCGACCTGCAGACTGTGCGCACGCCAGCCGTCGATCACCGGCGAGTCCAGCATCACCAGCCCCCGCGCCAGCGCCGGCTTGCGGCAGGCGGCCAGCAGCGACAGCAGCCCGCCGAGCGAGTGCCCGATCAGCATCACCGGCGCGGTCGGTCTGACCTCGTCCTGGATGAAGTGCAGCAGCTCGTCGCGCAGGTGCGGCCAGTTGCTGGTGACCGGATACCGCGGATCGTGGCCGATGCGCGGCAGCGCGTGCACGGTCCAGCCCGCCTCGCGCCAACGGTCGAACAGCACGCGATAGCAGCCCGCCGGGAACCCGTTGGCATGCGAGAAGACGATGGTCCTGGTGGCGTCCATGGGGCGGGCGTGGCGTCGAGGTCAGGCGCGGCCGGTGGCCAGCAGCTTGAGCTGGTACAGCGCCGCGTGGGCCTCGCGCGGGCTCAGCGTGTCGGGATCGAGCGTCGCGCAGCGCGTCCAGCAGTTCGGAGGGTTCCTCGGCCGCCGCGCCCGGCGCGGGTTCGGGCGGCGGCGCGAAGAGGTCGATCTGCGCTTCGCCCTCGCTGGCCCGTGCCTCCAGGGCTTCCAGCGCCGCGCGGGCCTGTCGCACCACCGGGCCTGGCATGCCGGCCAGGCGCGCGACCTGCACGCCGTAGCTGCGGCTGGCGGGTCCGGGCTGGATCTCGTGCAGGAAGACGATGTCCTCGCCGCTCTCGACCGCCGACACATGCATGTTGACCGCCTGCGGGTGCTTGGCGGGGAACTCCGTCAGCTCGAAGTAGTGCGTCGCGAACAGCGTGAAGGCGCGGCACTTGTCGTGCAGATGGGTCGCGATCGCGCCGGCCAGCGCCAGGCCGTCGTAGGTCGAGGTGCCGCGACCGATCTCGTCCATCAGCACCAGCGACTGCTCGGTGGCGGCATGCAGGATCGCGGCGCCCTCGGTCATCTCCAGCATGAAGGTCGACTGCGCGTTGGCGAGGTCGTCCGCCGCGCCGATGCGGGTGTGGATGGCGTCGATCGGGCCGAGCCGGCAGGCGGTCGCCGGCACGTAGGCGCCCATGGCCGCCAGCAGCGCGATCAGCGCCACCTGCCGCATGAAGGTGCTCTTGCCGCCCATGTTCGGGCCGGTGATGACCATCAGCTTGGTGCGGGCGTCGAGCCGGCAGTCGTTGGCCATGAACTCGCCGGCGCCGGTCTCGCGCAGCCGCGCCTCGACCACCGGGTGGCGCCCGCCCTGGATGTCGATGCAGGGATGCGGGACGAATTCGGGGCGGCACCAGTTCAGCGTCGCCGCGCGTTCCGCCAGCGCGGCCAGCACGTCCAGCGACGCCAGCGATCGGGCCAGCCGGCTCAGCGCCGGCAGCTCCTCGGTGAGCTGGTCGATGACCAGCTCGTAGAGCATCTTTTCGCGGGCCAGCGCGCGTTCGTTCGCGGACAGCGACTTGTCCTCGAAGGCCTTGAGTTCGGGGGTGATGAAGCGCTCGGCGTTCGTCAGCGTCTGGCGGCGCGTGTAGTCGGCGGGGATCTTCTCGAGGCCGCTGTTCGTGACCTCGATGTAGAAGCCATGCACCTTGTTGAACTTGACCCGCAGGTTGCCGATGCCGGTGCGCGCACGTTCGCGGACCTCCATCGCGAGCAGGAACTGGTCGCAGTCGGTCTGCACGGCGCGCAGGTCGTCGAGTTCCTCGTCGAAGCCCTTGGCGATCACGCCGCCTTCGCGGATCAGCGCCTGGGGTTCCTCGGCGATCGCGCGGGTCAGCAGCTCGGCGATGTGCGGCGAGGCCCGCAGGCCTTCGGACAGTTGCTCGAGCAGGGCCGAGCCGCCGGGGACGGTCTGGGCCAGTTCGGGCAGGATCAGCAGCGTTGCGCGCAGGCCGGCCAGTTCGCGCGGGCGCACCTGGCGGAGCGCCACGCGCGCGGCGATGCGCTCGACGTCGGAGACCTGCCGGAAGGCTTCCCGAAGGGGCTCGAAACCGGTGCTCATCAGTTCGGCGATGGCGTCCTGGCGTTCGCGGGCGACGGTGCGTTCGCGCTCGGGATGCAGCAGCCAGAAACGCAGCGCGCGGCTGCCCATGCCGGTGCGGCACGAATCCAGCAGCGACAGCAGCGTCGGTGAGGTCTCGCCGCGCAGCGTCTGTGTCAGCTCCAGGTTGCGTTGCGTGGCGGGCGGCAGGTCGAGCAGGTCCGACGTCCGCAGCACCCGCAGGCCCTTCACGTGCTTCAGCGCGCGGGTGCCCTGGGTGCTCTCGGCATAGGACAGCAGGCAGGAGGCAGCCGCATGGGCGGCGGGCAGGTCCTGCGCGTTGAGGCCTTGCAGGTTGACGACCCCGAGCTGCTCGCAGAGCTTGCGGGCGCCCAGATTGGCGTCGAACTGCCAGCTCTGGCGATTGGTGATGGGCAGCTTGGCGGCCAGCACGGCCTGGGGGTGCTTCTCGCGGTCGACCAGGACCTCCGCCGGCGACAGGCGGGCGATCCACGAGGGCAGGTCGCGCTCGCCGCATTGCGCCAGGCCGATCTGCCCCTGCGTCATCGAGAGCCAGGCCAGGCCGAAGGTCTTGCCCTGCGTCGCGATGGACAACAGGATCGAGTCCTGCTTGTCGGCCAGCAGTTCGGACTCGGTGACGGTGCCGGGCGTGGCGACGCGCACCACCTTGCGCTCGACCGGTCCCTTGGTGGCGCCGACTTCGCCGGTCTGCTCCGCGATCGCGACGGACTCGCCGAGCTTGAGCAGCTTGGCGAGGTAGGACTCCAGGGAGTGCACCGGCACGCCGGCCATGACGACCGGTTCGCCGCCGCTCTGGCCGCGGGTGGTCAGCGTGACATCCAGGAGCGCGTTGGCCTTGCGGGCGTCGTCGAAGAACACCTCGTAGAAGTCCCCCATCCGGTAGAAAAGCAGCGTGTCCGGATGCTCGGCCTTGAGGCCGAAATACTGCTGCATCATCGGCGTGTGGTGGCTGAAGTCGGCGGGGGCGGCGCTGGTCATCGGGGGCGGTGGGGGTGGCAAATGGACAACGCCCTCGGTCGGAGGGCGCTGTGGAGGGGAGTTGGGGGACGAGTGTAGGGCATGGCCGTTCATGGTCGGGCGCTCCGGGCTCATTGGTAGAGGCGGTGTTCGGGATCCAGCCAGACGATGTAGAACACTTCGTCGACCAGGATGCCGTGGACGCGCCCGTGCTTGTTGGCGCTGAGTTGGAGCTGCCAGGCTTCGTGGCCGTCCCACTCGCCGCTCAGACGAGGGAAGCCTTGCGATTCCGTCGTCTCGTGCCAATGGTGTCGATGCGCGCGCATGGACTTCTCCTTGCCTGCGCGGAATTCCCTGACCTGAAGCGACGAGAGCGCTCGAAGGCGATGCAGCAGGTGTCGCAAGTAGGCCGGCGCTTCCGAGGCGTGCTCCTCGCCAAACTTGTGCGTGGAGTTCATCAGGCGGAAGGAGAATTTCATCAGATTGTCCGGAATGCCGCGCAGCAGATGCTCGCGGACCGCAACCTGGGATGGCGGGCGCCGTTTCATGCGACCTCCGGTCGGACATCTTCGGCCTGGAAGAACCGCTTCATCGATTCGTGGCTGATCTCTTCGGTGCAGCCTTCGTGATGGTTGGACAACCCGACACGGGCCTCTTTCCACGGGTCTTCCTGCCGTGTGATCAGGTACAGCGCGTAGCCGGTGTCCCCACCATAGAGCCTGATGACGTCATCAACCAGATGCCGCAACCGTTCGTCGAGGTCCTGCGGCTGTTCGATGGCCTCCACGATTGGACGCCCCCAATGTCCGTTGTAGAGGTCGTGGACTGCCGGGCAGGTCGGCCCATGCATCCAGGCCTCCAGGCGTTCCGGGAATGCGGGTTCATCGAAATGTGCAAGGTGCCAGCCCTGCACGTAGTACAGCAGCTTGTGGAGCTTGGCCGTCGTGATGGGATCACCTACTTCCTGGAAGGCGGCAAGGATGTACTCGGAGATCTTCTTGGCAGTGGAGGGCATGGCGTTCACCTCTCGGATCGTTGTGCGAAATGCTTGCAGCCATGCTAGGTCTGCTCCCACCGCCCACGCTTCAACCGTTCGCGCCAAAAACGACAAAGCCCTCCAAGGGGAGGGCTCTGTTTGATCGGCGTCAATGACGCCGCGGATCGCCGGGAAGGCCGATGGAATCAGGCCTCTGCGCCGCCATCGTTCTTCTTGATGCGCACCGGGGCGCGCTTCTTCGGCGCGTCGGTTCCCCCTTCGGTGGCGGTCGCGGCCTTCTTCTTGGGGGCTGCCTTGTCGGTCGGCGCTCCGCCAGCCGCCGCTTCCGCATCGGCATCCAGCGCGTCCTGCGTGATCACGCGGGTGTAGGGCGCCAGGATCTGGACCAGCGGGCCGTAGATGCGCGGCGTGCCGGCCACGATCTCGCGCTGGTGCAGGAAGTCCGGCTCGCCGGTGAAGTTGCCCACCAGGCCGCCCGCTTCCTGGATGATCAGCGAGCCCGCGGCCACGTCCCACGGGTGCAGGCCGGTCTCGAAGAAGCCGTCGTAGTGGCCGGCGGCCACGTAGCACAGGTCCAGCGCGGCCGCGCCCGGACGGCGCACGCCGGCGACCTCGGTCATCACTTCCTCGAACATCTTCAGGTAGCGCTTGAAGTTGTCGCCGCGACGGAACGGGAAGCCCGTGCCGATCAGCGCGTCGCTCATGCGGGTGCGCTTGCTCACGCGGATGCGCTTGTCGTTCAGGTAGGCGCCGCGGCCCTTGGTCGCGTAGAACAGGTCGTTGCGGGTCGGGTCGTAGACGACGGCCTGCTGCACGATGTTGCGGTGCGCCAGCGCGATCGACACGCAGTAGAACGGCAGGCCGTGGATGAAGTTGGTCGTGCCGTCCAGCGGGTCGATGATCCACTGGTACTCGGAATGCTTCGCGCCGTATTCGCGGCCGGATTCTTCGGCCAGGATGCCGTGGTCGGGGTAGGCCTGCAGCAGCGTCTCGATGATCGCCTGCTCGGCGGCCTGGTCCACTTCGGTCACGAAGTCGTTGGGCGACTTGGTGTTGATCTTCAGGATGTCCAGGTCCATCGACGCGCGGTTGATGATCGCGCCGGCGGTACGCGCCGCCTTGATGGCGACGTTGAGCATGGGATGGTGAGCGGCTTGCGTCATGCGGGACGGTTCCTGTGGGAAGTGGACTGGCGAAAGGAAAGAGCGGGCGCTGGCTCGGGGCCGGCGCGGATAATCCTCCATTTTGACACAGACTCGTGGTTTCCCCTATGCCCCCGGCTGACTCCGGCACGACCGCTCTCCCTCCGACGTCGGATCCGACACGTTTCGTGCTGATCGAGACCAGCCACCCTGGCAACGTCGGCTCGACCGCGCGGGCGATGAAGGTGATGGGCTTCCGCGACCTGGTGCTGGTGCGGCCCCGCTTCGCCGACGTGCTGAGCCAGGAGGAGACCGTCGCCATGGCCAGCGGCGCGGCCGACATCCTGGCGCGTGCGCGCATCGTGGATCGCGTGGAGGACGCGCTCGACGGCTGCACCTTCGTCTGTGCCACGGCGATGACGCCGAGAGACTTCGGGCCACCGACGCGCGAGCCGAGATCGCTCTTCGCCGAGCTGGCGAAGGGGGAACCGCACCCCCATCAGGTGGCCTTCCTTTTCGGGTCCGAGCGCTACGGCATGAGCAACGAGGACGTGTACCGCGCGCATGCGGTGCTGTCGATCCCGACGCATCCGGAGTACGGCTCGCTGAACCTGGCGCAGGCGGTGCAGTTGATCTCCTACGACTGGCGCCAGGCGCTGGGCGGCTTCGCGGTGGAGGCACGCACCGCGGACCCGCAGCTCGCCGACGCGCAGGCGGTGCAAGGCCTGCTGACGCATCTGGAAAGCAGCCTCGTGCATCTCGGCTACCTCGACCCGGCCTCGCCCAAGAAGCTGATGCCACGCTTGAATCAGCTCTTCAACCGCGCCGGGCTGACGAAGGAAGAGATCCACATCCTGCGCGGCATCGCCCGCGCGATCGAGAAGACCCGTCCCGCCGCGGGCACGCCCCCGCACTCGGGGGAGACGAGTAGCCGCGGACTGGCCAGGAAGCGTGGCGCCCGCGCGGCACACCAGTAAGCCTGCGGCGGGCAAGGTCGGGACCCGCCGCTAAACTGGCCGACCCTCAGCTCCAGCCCCTCGCGGGCTGCCATCGGGTTCCCCCACCATGTTCCAGCGTCTTCGCGAAGACATCGCCTGCATCCTCGAACGCGACCCCGCCGCTCGCTCGGCCTGGGAGGTGCTGACCTGTTACCCGGGTCTGCACGCGCTGGTGGTGCATCGGTGTGCGCACTGGTTCTGGCTGCGCGGGTTCCGGTGGCTGGGGCGGTTCACGTCCCACATCGGCCGTTTCCTGACGGGCATCGAGATCCACCCCGGCGCGACCATCGGCCGGCGGGTGTTCATCGATCACGGCATGGGCGTCGTCATCGGCGAGATGACCGAAATCGGCGACGAGGTGACGATCTACCAGGGCGTGACCCTGGGCGGCACCTCGCTGGTGAAGGGTGCCAAGCGGCACCCGACGCTGGAGCGCGGCGTCATCGTCGGCGCCAACGCCTGCATCCTCGGCGGCTTCACGGTCGGGGAGGGCGCGCGCGTCGGCTCCGGCGCGGTGGTGACCAAGCCGGTGCCGGCGGGCGCGACGGCGGTCGGCAATCCGGCGCGTGTCATCGAGGCCAAGCTCGATGCCAGACGCGAGGAAGCGGCGGCGCGGATGGGCTTCTCGGCCTACGGCGTGACGCAGGGCGACGACCCGGTGGCGCTGGCCATGAAGGGCCTGATCGACAACGCGGCGACCCAGGAACACCAGATCGCGCTGCTGTGGCAGGCGATCGCGAAGCTGTCCGAGCAGGAGCAGACCGATTGCGTGCCGCAAGGCGCGCAGCAGGGCGAGCACTTCGATGCGGCGGAGCTGTCGCGGCTGGTGAAGTGAGTCGCTGATCTACCGAGCTGCAGCGCCTGACTCATTCCCTCTCCCGCTTGCGGGAGAGGGCAGGGGTGAGGGCCAGCGGCGGTGGAAGTGCTGAAGACTTCTTGCTGACTGCCTAGTCCGCTGGCCCTCACCCCAACCCTCTCCCGCAAGCGGGAGAGGGGGTAAGAGGAGCGGCGGCGAATCAGTGGTGGTGACCGTGTGCGCCGTGCGCGTGACCGTGCTCGATCTCTTCCTGCGACGCGGCGCGGACGTCCGTGACCTTGACGCTGATCTTCAGGTGCTGGCCGGCCAGCGGGTGGTTGCCGTCCAGGTGCACGGTGTCGCCCTTGACCTTCACGACGGTGAAGACGTGGAAGCCGTCGTCGGCCGCCGGCTCTTCCTCGCCTTCCTTGGCCTGGCGGATCTGGATCTGGCCGCCGACCTTCACGCCGGGCGGGAAGTCCTTCTTCGGGATGGTGATCAGCAGGCTCTCGTCGCGCTCGCCGAAGCCGGTCTCGGGCGTCAGCTCGATCGTGGTGGCGAAACCCTTCTCCTGGCCTTCCAGCGCGGCTTCGACGACCGGCAGCGTGTTGCCGTAACCGCCGATCAGCAGCGCCATCGGCTCGTCGGTCTTCTCGATGATCTGGCCGAGCTTGTTCGCGACCTTCAGTTCGACGGTGGCGATGGTGTCCTTGGTGATCTTCATGGTGGGTGTGCGTGGTGGAGTTCAGCCCTGGCGCGTCGGCCGTTGGGCGGTCTTGGGACGGAACGCGGCGCAGACCGCGTCGCGTGTTTCGAGATACGGGCCGCCGATCAGGTCGATGCAGTACGGCACGGCGGCGAAGATGCCGCTGGCGGCCTCGTGGCCGGCGAGCGTCTCGGCGATCGCCTTGGGCTGGCCGGGCAGGTTGATGATCAGGGCCTGGCCGCGGATCACCGCGACCTGGCGCGACAGGATCGCGGTCGGCACGAAGTGCAGCGAGATCTGCCGCATCTGCTCGCCGAAGCCCGGCATCACGCGGTCGGCGACATCCATCGTCGCCTCGGGCGTGACATCGCGGATCGCGGGGCCGGTGCCGCCGGTCGTCAGCACGAGGTGGCAGCCGGTCTCGTCGACGAGCTCGCGCAAGGTCTGCGCGATGAGTTCGCGCTCATCGGGGATCAGGCGCGGCTGGAACTCGATCGGATTGATCAGCGCGGAGCGCAGCCAGTCCTGCAGCGCGGGGAGGCCCTTGTCCTCGTAGACGCCGCTGGAGGCGCGGTCGCTGATCGACACGATGCCGATGCGGACCGCTTCCGGCGGAGGCAGCGCCGCGTCGTTGTCCGATGGGATCGACGGGACCGCCGGCTCACTCATCGTCGTCCTCGTCGGCGGCATCCGCGTCCTCGTTGGCGGAGGCGTTGTCCTTGCCGGCGAGCACATGGCCCTTCACGAACTGGAACAGCTCGCGCCAGGCGCGGCCGTTGCGCTGCTCGGGCGCCTGCGCGCGGTCCTTGCGGGCGGCGCGGATCAGGCTGCGCAGCTGCTGCGTGTCGACCTCGTCGAAACTGTCGATGAAGCCTTGCAGGGCGCTGTCTTCCTCGACCAGGCGCACGCGCCAGCGCTCGGCCTGGTGCAGCTCCAGCGAGTCCTGCGCGCGGCCGAGCTTGAACTCGGCGACGGCCTGGCGGATCGGTTCGGGATCGACCTGGCGCATCAGCTTGCCGATCAGCTGCAGGTGGCGCTTCTTGCCGCTGCGGGCGGTGCCGGCGACGATGCGGCGGCCTTCCTTGATCGCGTCGAGCAGCGACTCGGGCAGGTCGAGCGCGGCCACGCGCTTCTCGGGCAGCGTGAGCAGTTCTTCGCCCAGCGCCTGCAGCGCATCCATGTCGCGCTTGAGCTGGCTTTTGCTGGGGCGGTCGTCTTCGAGGTCGTCGAAGTCCGCGCGGTCGTCGTGGTCGTCGTGGTCGGCGTTCATGAGAGGGAGAAAGCGAGAAGCCCCGACCGGGAGGGCGGGGCACAGCGACCGTATGATAGTCGCCACCCCGCCGCGGCCTCGGATTCCCCCAGGCCGCGCTGCTTTCAAAGAGACCGCATTCATGAGTCAAGCCGAGCAAGGATTCGCCTACAGCCAGGATCATTTCCGCCAGTTGATCGAGGACGTCCTGGCCGAAGCCAAACACCAGGGCGCCAGCGAGGCCGGCGCGGAAGTGTCCGAGGGCAGCGGCATGTCGGTGTCGGTGCGGCGCGGCCAGCTCGAGAACGTCGAGCGCAACCGCGACAAGTCGCTGGGCATCTCGGTCTACCTGGGCCAGCGCAGAGGCAATGCGAGCACCTCGGACTTCTCGCCGCAGGCGTTGAAGGACACGGTCAGGGCGGCCTACGACATCGCGCGCTTCACGGCCGAGGACGAGTTCGCCGGCCTGCCGGACGAGCAGGACCTGTCGCTCGACGAAGCGTCGCGGCCGTCGCTGGACCTGTTCCATCCGTGGGCGATCACCGCCGAGCAGGCCGCCGAGCTGGCGCTGCGCTGCGAGGACGCGGCGCTGAAGACGGACCCGCGCATCACCAACTCGGAAGGCGCGGCGGTCTCGGCGCAGCAGTCGCACTTCTATTCGGGCAACTCGCGCGGCTTCCGCGGCGGCTATGCGAGTTCGCGGCACTCGGTGTCGGTGGCCCCGATCGCCGGACGCGGCGCGGGCATGGAACGCGATGCCTGGTACAGCTCGATGCGCGATGCGGCGGACCTGTCCTCCGCCGAAACGATCGGCCGCTATGCCGCCGAGCGCGCGCTGGCGCGGCTCAAGGGCCGCAAGGTCAAGACGGCCAGCGTGCCGGTGCTGTTCGAGGCCCCGGTCGCCGCCGGGCTGCTGGGCGCGCTGGTGCAGGCCACCAGCGGCGGTGCGCTCTACCGCCGCGCGAGCTTCCTGCTCGACAGCCTGGACCAGCAGATCCTGTCGCCGCACGTCGAGGTCGTCGAGGATCCGCACATCGTCAAGGGCAAGGGCAGCTCGCCCTTCGACGACGAGGGCGTGGTGACGAAGGCCCGCACCGTGGTCGACGCGGGCGTGCTCAAGGGCTACTTCCTGTCGACCTACTCGGCGCGCAAGCTGGGCCTGCGCACGACGGGCCACGCGGGCGGCTCGCACAACCTGACGATGCGCAGCAAGGCGACGGCCCCCGGCGACGACCTGCCGACGATGCTGCGCCGCCTGGGCACCGGCCTGTTCGTCACCGAGCTGATGGGGCAGGGCGTCAACTACGTGACCGGCGACTACTCGCGCGGCGCGAGCGGCTACTGGGTCGAGAACGGCGTCATCGCCTTCCCGGTCAACGAGATCACGATCGCGGGCAACGTCAAGGAGATGTTCAAGCAGATCGTGGGCATCGGCGCCGACACCTACACGCTGGGCAGCAAGACGGTGGGCTCCATCCTGCTGGAGAACATGAAGCTCGCCGGCGCGTGATCGCCGACTGACCTCGACCGATCTCCGATGAAGCGGCGCCTTGGGCGCCGCTTCGCTTTTGGGGAGCTCTCCGGGGTTGTCAGGTTGACGCCAGCCGTGCGGTGGTTAATCCTCTTTTCGCTCGGGCCTCGGCTCGGAAGGTGCCCGTGATGCGGCGCCGATACCAACGAAAAAAGGAGACTTCATGGAGCGTCGTTCGTTCGTCAAGAATGCCGGCCTGGCCGGCGTGCTGGCCGCGGGTGCGGCCCCGGCCATCGTGCATGCGCAGGCCAACATCCGGTGGCGGATGGCGTCGAGCTTCCCCAAGCAGCTCGACACGATCTACGGCGGCGGCGAGGTCTTCGCCAAGAAGGTCAGCGAGCTCAGCGGCGGCAAGTTCCAGATCAGCGTGCACGCGGGCGGCGAGCTGATGCCGGCCTTCGGCGTGGTCGACGGCGTGCAGAACGCGACGGTCGAGATCGCGCACACGGTGCCGTACTACTTCTTCGGCAAGGACGAGACCTTCGCGATCGGCGCGTCCATCCCGTTCGGGCTGAACTCGCGGCAGATGACGGCGTGGACCTTCCACGGCAACGGCCTGAAGCTGATGCGTGAGTTCTACCGGAACTACAACATCATCAACTTCCCCGGCGGCAACACCGGCGCGCAGATGGCGGGCTGGTACCGCAAGGAGATCAAGTCGGCGGCGGACTTCAAGGGCCTGAAGTTCCGCATCGGCGGCTTCGCCGGCCGGGTGATCGAGCGCATGGGCGGCGTGCCGCAGAACCTGCCGGGCGGCGAGCTGTATTCGGCGCTGGAGAAGGGCACGATCGACGCGGCGGAATGGGTCGGCCCGTACGACGACCTGAAGCTGGGCTTCAACAAGGTCGCGCCGTTCTACTACTACCCCGGCTGGTGGGAGGGCGGCCCGCAGGTCGACTTCTTCATCAACACCAAGGCCTATGAAGGGCTGTCGCCCGAGTACAAGGCGATCGTCGAGGCGGCGTCCGCGTACGTGCATGTGGACATGCAGGCCAAGTACGACGTGCTGAATCCGCAGGCGCTCAAGCAGCTGGTGGCGGCCAAGACCAAGCTGATGCGCTTCCCGAAGGACACCATGGACCTGGCGTTCAAGGAGTCGATGGCGCTGTACAGCGAGCTGTCGGCGAAGAACCCGAACTGGAAGAAGGTCTACGAGGATTACGCCAACTTCCGGCGTGACCAGAACCTGTGGTTCCGCTTCGCGGAAGCGGGCTTCGACGACTTCATGCAGTCGCAGCGGTTCTGATCCGCCCCCTCTTTCGCTGAACGCGGGCCGCGCTTCGACAAGGGGCGCGGCCCGTTCCGCTTGTTGTATGGCCTTGGACTGAGGGCAGGGGCGTGGCGGCACAATCGGTCCTCGATCAATCGGCATCAGGATGAGTTCATGAATCAGGAAACGCAGTCGCTCGAGGCGCTCCTCAAGGCCCTTCGCGTGCTGCTCACGGTGCTGCTGACGCTGACAGTCATCGCCGTCATCTGCTTCCGTCTCTTCGCATACTCGTTCACCTATGCGTCGCCGCCGTTCTGGTCGCTCGTGCCGGCGGGCGTGCTGGCGGGACTGCTGATCATGCTGCTCGTGCCGCAGCCGGTGCGTCGCATCGGCGCGGTACTGCTGCTGGTGCTCTACGCGCTCAGCATCGTCTTCTTCGGCTGGCGCCACGTCGTGGAACTGTACGCATCGGACGGCCCCTTCGCCTTCGATCTCTTCGAGGCAGTGTTGATCGTCCTGCTGGCCGTGCCGAGCCTGGTGCGCCCGAGATCCACTTTCTGACATCGCGCGGGCACCGCGCCCCCATCAGTAGGCCGCCTTCAGAACGAATCGTTCGCATGCAAGACCCGGCACTGACCTTCCTCGCAGTGATGCGCGGAGGTCGATGTGGCGGTTTATGTGGTGCGTTGGTTCCGGCGTTGGATGGCGCAGCAAGGGCTCGTGGATCGCGATGTCTGTGGTGCGGTCCATGCGATGGCGCGAGGGCTGATCGATGCCGATCTTGGTGGAGGACTGTTCAAGCAACGGCTTCCCCGAAATGGTCAAGGAAAGCGTGGCGGCTTTCGGACGATCGTGGCCAAACCGAAGCCCGGTACCTGGCTTTTCGTTTACGGTTTCGCCAAGAGCAAGCAGGGGAACGTCAGTGCGGTCAAGGAGTTGCACTGCCGGGACGTTGCGAAGCAATTTCAGTCATTGCCCCTCGACCAACGCGAGAAGCAGGTCGAGGCGGGTCTTCTCTTCGAAGTGGATTGCCATGCACAAGTCCGTGACGTCATTTGATCGAATGCTTCTGACGACGTACTTCGATCTCAAGCGCGCCGGTTTGGTTAGCCGTGCCAAGTACATGGCAGTTCAGACTGTGTGCCGGCCAACCTTGCAGCCACGAGAGCCCGCAGAGCCATTCCGTCCGTATAAGCGGCGAGCACTCAGTGCGGCGGGTCCGCGTCGTTGATCAACGACCTGGTTTTGATTGGAGGCGGATGCACAAGTCCCTGAACATCTCTGAGCTGATGATGCGTGGAACCTTCTTTGACCTCTACAAGAGCGGAGCGGTCACCAAGGCGGAGTACATGGGCGTACAAGCGCACTACCGGCCGCATCTCCAGCCTCGCGAGCCCGCTGAACCTTTCCGCCCGCGCAAGTAGCGGGCGCTCAGGGCAGCGGGACCACGGCGTTGACGTCAAGCTACTTGGAGGTCAGCAGTCACGCGCAAGTCGCTCACCCCTTTTGATCGAATGTTTCTTCGCAGCTGGCGCGCTCTTCCGACCCGCCGAGCCTGTCCGTCCTCACGGGCGCCGTGCGCTGAGCGCCGCAGGTCCGCGGCGCTAGGACGGCGACAAGGCCTCCCCGTTTGAGCGCCATCAGCGCTTGATGGGAGTGCCGTCACCTCTGGTGAACCTGCGCTCGGTGCCATCGTGATGCAGGACTACATCATGGTCCGGGTAGTGGACGGTGCCTGCCGACGCCCGGCTGCCCACAACGAGGTAAACGGCATCGGCGGCGGAGCGGTTCTCCAGGCAGTGGGCCACGGGTGCCCCTGCGGCCCAGGCGGCCGCGTCGCCGGCTCGCAGGACGGACGCTTCGTCCTCCACGAGCACCAGTTCGCCGGAGAGTACGTACACGAACTCATCTTCCGTCTCGTGCCAGTGCCTGTGCGAGGAACGGGAGCCGGGCGGAAGACGTTCGAGCCGCACGCCGAATTGCGACAGGCCCGCTTGATCCCCGAGCACCAGCTCGGCGTAGGAGCCGTCGTTCTGTCCGGAGAAACGATTGGCGACCCCGGCATGATCAGTCCAGAGCGCGGTGTTGAGCTTCGGCATGGCAGCGGTCCTTGCTCGAGCGACAGGTGTCGTCGTTCGCATGATCCTTCAATGCGGCCCGTCGCGCGTCGCGCTTGCCCTCAATCCCCGCCGGCCTTGCGCCCCAGCGCGACCTGGATCGCGCGAGTCAGCGCCGCCAATTCGATCGGCTTCGCGACATAGCCCTGGAATCCGGCGGAGAGGCCTTCCTGGCGATCCGCGACCATCGCGAACGCCGTCAGCGCCACCGCCGGCAGCTGTTCGGGGCTGCCGCCCGGCAGCTGCCGCACCGCGCGGATCAGCGAGCGCCCGTCCATCTCCGGCATCCCGATGTCGGACACCAGCAGGTCGTAGTGCTCCTCGCCCTCCTCGAGCCGCGACAGCACCTCCGCCGCGCTCGTCGCCACGCTGACCTTCGCGCCAAGACGGCTCAGCGCCACCTGGCCGACCTCGCGCGCGTCCTCCTCGTCGTCGACGAGCAGCACCCGCACGCCCGACAGCGTGTCGTCCGACAGCTCGACCGGCTCGGCGCACGGCGGCGGCGCTAGCGCCTGATCCTTCAGCATCGGCAGGCGCAGCTCGAAGACCGCGCCGCCGCCCGGGCCCGGGCTGTCCGCGCTGATGCGGCCCTGATGCAGTTCCGCGATCGCCCGCGCGATCGCCAGCCCCAGGCCGAGGCCGCCGACCTTGCGCGTCTTGGACCCGTCCTCCTGCCGCAGCCGGTCGAAGACGAAGGGCAGGAACTCCGGCGAGATGCCGCGCCCCGTGTCCCGCACGCGCAGCAGCGCGCAGCCGTCTTCGACCTCCACATGCACGTCGACGCTGCCCGCGCTCTCGGTGAACTTGAGGGCGTTGCCGATCAGGTTCGTGAGCACCTGCGAGAGGCGTTGCGCGTCGCCCGAGATCCACACCGGCTGCGCCGCATGGCAGTTCAGCGCGACGCCCTTGCCCTGCGCCTCGTGCAGCGCGGCCAGCACCGAATCCGACGCCAGCGCCGACAGGTCCAGCGGCGTCGTCTGCAGCATCAGCTTGCCCGCGACCACCGCGCTCATGTCGAGCAGGTCGTTGATCATCCGCGCCTGCAGCTGCGCGTTGCGCCGGATCACCGTCGAGGCCTTGCCCAGCAGCGGATGCGCGTCGGAGAAGTTGGTCAGGATGTCCGCCCACCCCGTGATCGCGCTCAGCGGCGAGCGCAGCTCGTGCGACAGCACCGCCAGGAACTGGTCCTTGAGCTCGTTGGCGCGTTCCGCCTCTTCCTTGCCCTGACGCAGCGCCTGCTGCGCCTCGTAGGCCGGCGTCGAGTCCTTGATGATCTTGGAGAAACCCGTCGTGACGCCCGTCGCGCTGAACAGCGGCGTCACCACGCCTTCGGCGCGCAGCCGCGTGCCGTCCTGCCGCATCAGCCAGCGGTCGTCGCGTGCCGCGCCCTGCGTCAGCGCCAGCGCGAGCTCGTTCTCCAGCACGCCGGCCGCGCGGTCCTCCGGCGTCAGCAGGACCTCCGCCGACATGCCGCGCACGGCGTCCAGCGCGTGGCCGAAGATGGTCCCCGCCGCCCGGTTCCAGTCGCGGATGCGGCCCTCGGTGTCGAGCAGGATCACCGCGTGGTCCTGCAGCGAATCGACCACCCGCGCGTACAGCGCGTCGGCCTCGCGCAGCTGCGCCTCGACCTGGATCTGCGCCTCGCGCTGGCGCACCTCGCGCAGCGCGCGGTCGATCGCGACCGGCAGCCGCGTCAGCCGGCCCTTCATCACGTAGTCGGTGGCGCCGCGCTTGAGCAGCTCCACCGTGTTCTCCTCGCCGATCACGCCCGACACGAAGATGAACGGCGTCCCCGGCACCAGCCGCTGCGCCAGCGTCAGCGCCTCCGCGCCGGTGAAGCCCGGCAACTGGTAGTCCGACAGGATCAGGTCGAAGCGCTGCGTCTCCAGCGCGCCCAGCAGCTGGGCCTCGTCCTTCACCCAGGTCACCCGCGCGCGCGGATGCGTCGTCTCCAGCGACGCCAGCAGCAGCTCGGCGTCGAAGGTCGAGTCCTCCAGCAGCAGGATCTCCAGCGGCGGCGAACCCGCGTCGCTGGGCGGCGGTGACGGTTCAGTCATGGTTCATTCGTAGCGGCGCGTGGCGCGCAGCGATCCGGGCGGCGGCTCGTTGAGCACGGCCCAGAACACACCCAGGTCGGCGATCGCCGCGACGAACTGCTTGAACTCCACCGGCTTCACGACATACGCGTTCACGCCCAGCTCGTAGCTGTGCACCACGTCCGACTCGGTCTGCGACGAGGTCAGCATGACCACGGGGATGCTCTTCAGGTTCGCCGTGGCCCGCACGGCCTTCAGCACCTCCAGCCCGTTGACCTTCGGCAGCTTCAGGTCCAGCAGGATCACCGCCGGATTGCCCTCGGCGCGGTCCGCGTGGACCCCTCGCGGTTCAGGTAGTCCAGCGCCTCGGCGCCGTCGCGCACGATGATCACCTCGTTGGCGAGCTGGCTGCGTTCCAGCGCGACCAGCGTCAGTTCGAGGTCTCGGGCGTCGTCTTCAACAAGCAGGATGGGCTTGAGCATGGCGTTCGGGGGGCAGTAAGTCAGAGAAGGGTGTTGCCGGTGCCGGTGGACCGCTCGAAAGCGGTCAGCGTGGCATCGCCAAGGGGGAAGGCCCCGTTGCCGGGGTTGGAGTCGATGGCCTGGGATTCGGCCATCTCGCGGGTGGGGATCGTGAACCGGAATCGCGCGCCATGGTCGGCCTCGCCCCAGGCCTCGACCTGGCCGCCGTGCCGCTCGACGATGCGTCGCACGCTCGCCAGGCCGATGCCGGTGCCTTCGAAGGATTCGGTCTGGTGCAGCCGCTGGAACACGCCGAACAGCTTGCCGACGTACTTCATCTGGAAACCGACGCCGTTGTCCGAGATGCTCAGGCCGACGCCGTCCTCGCCGTCGATGCCGGCGATCTCGATGCGTGCGGGATCGCGCGGACGCGTGTACTTGACGGCGTTGGACACCAGGTTGCGGATGGCCACCTGCAGCAGCACCGGGTCGCCCCAGAGCCGCGGCAGCGGGCGCTGCACCGTCCACTCGATGCGGCGCTCCTTGTTCAGCGTGGTCTGTTCCGCGATCAGGTCGTCGATTAGGTGGCCGGTGTTGATCGAGCCGTGCTTGATCGCCGAACGTCCCATCCGCGAGAAGTCCAGCAGCGCGTCCACCAGCTGGCCGGCATGCGCGGAGGCTTCCTTCACGTGCGCGAGGTAGCGGCGCGAGCGCTCGGACAGCGCGCCGCCCTCCATCTCCAGCACCAGGTCGACGAAGCCCGCGATGTGGCGCATCGGCGCGCGCAGGTCGTGCGACACGGTATAGGAGAAGGCTTCCAGCTCCTTGTTGACCCGGCCCAGTTCCATCGCGACCTCGGCCATTTCCTCGGCGCGGCGCAGCACGATGCCGATCAGGGCCTGCCGCAGTTCCTGCACGGCGTGAACCTCGCCCTGGGTCCAGGGCAGGGACCGGCCGCCGACCTGCTGCTTCCAACTCGCGAAGCTGCGGCGTGGATGCAGGCGCGAATCCTCGCCGGTGGCCGATTCCTTGCGCGGATCGCCGGCCCAGACGATGGTCTGGACGATCTCGGGCCGGAACCAGACGATGTGGTGCCGGTGCAGCTTGGAGATCGAGATCGCCAGCAGTCCCGCGGTCGGTCCCAGCGCCTGCGCCGCGGAGGTGCCCAGCGACTCCCCAGCGACGACACCTCCACCGGCAGCCGGTCGCTGTGCCAGACCTCGTCGATGCGGTTGCCCAGCCATTGGCCGAGCGCCAGCAGCGTCGGGTGATCCGGCGTTTCCCCGATGGCCCAGCAGGTGTCGTTGAGGATCACCGCCGCGCCCGTCGCGCGCGCCAGGCGCAGCAGCGGGCCGGGCTCTTCGATCAGCCGCTGCAAGGTCGCGTCGCTGTCCGACAGGTGGGACACGATCGCCAGCGTCAGCTGCCGCAACCTCAACTGCTCGGTGACCTGCTCGTTCTCTTCCTTGGCCTCGATCTGCAGCGACAGCAGCTGCCCCAGATGCTCGCAGGCCATGCGCGTCTGCCAGGACAGTTGCTTCGGATCGTGGTCGTGGCAGGACACCAGGCCCCACAGCTTCCCGCCGACGATGATGGACACCGACATCGACGCCAGCGTCCGCATGTTGCGCATGTACTCGAGGTGCACCGGCGACACGCTGCGCAGCGCGGCCTGCGACAGGTCCAGCGCCGTACCGTCGCGGCCGTCGACGAAGCGCACCGGCACCGGCTCGTAGTGCGCGTCGGCGATCAGGCGGATGTGGTTGATGCGGTAGAGCTCGCGCGCCTGCGGCGGGATGTCCGAGCCCGGGAAGCGGTGGCCCGCGTAGGCGTCGTAGCCCGCGTCGATCGATTCGGCGAGCACCTCCCCGTGGCCGTCCGCGTCGAAGCGGTAGGCCAGGCAGCGGCCGAAGCCGGTCAGCTGCTTCATCTCCGCGACCACGACCCGGCAGAGCTCGGTCACCGCGGCGGTGCGTTGCATCATCGGCACGAGGTGGCGCGCCAGGCTGTAGATCGGCGCGCGGTTGCCGGCGTCCTCGGCGTCGGTTTCGAGCTCGAGGTAGGCGAGGCCACCGATGCGATGGCCCGACACATGCAGACGGCGATCGCCGATCGTCAGCGTGCCGCAGGAGACCGGGCCCTCGCCGTCCACCAGGCCCGGGCGCACGCCGCTGACCGCGTCCAGCGCGCCTTCGATGCGCGCGGGCAAGGCGTCCGGCGTCGAGGGCAGCAGGGCTGCCCAGTTCTCGCTGAACGCGACCAGGCTGCCGCTGCGCCAGTCCACCGCGGCCAGCCAGCCGTGCGGCTGGATCGCGCCGGGCACGCGGATCGGCTCGCTCGCGCACTGCGCGATCTGCAGGTCCGTCGGGACGGGCGTCAGCGTCGCGGTGTTCATGAGGACCTCGGCGGCGCCGCGCCGGCGGCATCGACCGGCGCGAAGGTCGCGATCAGTGCGCGGAACGTCGCCGCCGCCGCGTCGCAGGCAGCGGAGCGATCGGTTTCATCGGCGCCGGCCTCGGTCTGGGCGAGCTGGCGGAACTCCCGCCACATCGCGCCTGTCCGGGCGCCGAAGCCGTGGAAGTAGGCCGTGCCGTGCTCGGGGGTCAGGCCGTGCGCGGCGAGCAGTTTCGGCGTCAGCACCTGGCCGCCCAGGGCCGAGCCCTCGATCACGTACAGCGATCCGATCGCCGCCGCTGGCGAGTCCAGCCTCAAGCCGTGCAGGGCCGCGAGCGCCGAGGCGCGCATCGCGGCGTCCGCGCCGTCCTCGGGCAGATCGAGCGCGGCCAGGTCGCGCGCGGCGAACGGCGAACGCACCCGGGCGTCGAACCAGGGGCGCAGACGCTCGGGCAGGGCTTGGCGCACGCGCGGTTCCCAGAGCTGCAGGAACTCGTGGAAGCCGCGCAGGATGCGGCCGTAGCGCATCAGCGGCATCGGCGCCTCCAGCCGGAGCAGTGCCTCGATGTCGTCGTGCAGCGGCCCCGTGCAACGGCGCAGGCGGGGGAGCAGGTCGGTGTCGATCGTGGCGTCGGTCGTCGTCATGAAGCTGGAGAGGCAAGGCGGATGCGCAGCCCGGAACGGGCCCGTTGCAGTCTTGCCGCAACCCCGTTCCGCGAAGGCGCGGATTATGGTCAGAAAGGCGCAGGGCAAACATCCGTCCTGCCCCCTACGGACGAGGGGTCCGACGCGGGTGCCAGATACCGGCAAGAATGTCGGACCGTCCTTCAGAGGGAAAGGATCCGGGGAGGCACACCGTTTGCCGAGTCTTCCTGGATCGCCTAATCGCACGCCCGTCGCGCGCCGGCTCTTGTCGCGCGCGTCGGCCTTTCTCAGTGGACCTCTTGCCGCAGGGTTTGCCATGCCTCCCCACGCCGTCATCGTCGACGACAACATCGAATCCAGCGAGACGCTGGGCATCCTCCTGGAGTTGGAGGGTTACTCCGCCGCCACCGCGGCGACCTTGCGCGAAGCCCGCCAGCGGATCGCCGAGCATCGGCCCGACGTCCTGATCCTGGACCGTGCGCTGCCGGACGGGCAGGGCATGGACTTCCTGACCGAGGCGCTGCTGCAGGGGCCGATGACGGTCGTGATGCTGACGGGGACGTCGGATCCGGGCGATGCCGCCGAGGCGATCCGTCGGGGCGCGAGCGCCTATCTGGTCAAGCCGGCGACGATCGATCAGCTGAAGGAAGTGCTCGATCGCGCGTCACAGGGATCGCGCCAGGCGGCCTGAAGGCCGCACTGAACTTCTCCGAACGCCTCGGTGCGCGGCCGTCTAAGGACAGCGCTGCGTCGGTGTATGGGGGAAGGGTTTTCGCGGCGGAGCCGGGAAAATCTTTCTCCCATACGGACCCAGAGACGTCGAAGGGAAGCGGGCCTCCGTACTTCCCCTCAGCTGGCCCTCACCCCGCCCTCTCCCGCAAGCGGGAGAGGGTGTTCGAGCTGCGCCACTCGTTGCGCTGGATCCTCTTGCCCCCTCTCCCGCTTGCGGGAGAGGGCTGGGGTGAGGGGCGCGCGTAGCGCGCGGGGTCTCAGAAGTCAGCGGAAATCGTCGAGCTGGATCCCGTGGCGGTGCAGCTTGTCGTAGAGCGTCTTGCGCGGAGTGCCGAGGAGTTCCATGGCCGCCGGCACCTTGCCGCCTGAGCGGCGCAGGGCTTGCTCGATGAGCGCCTTCTCGACCATCTCCATCTGTCGCGCCAGCGCCAGGTTGGGCACCGCCTGGATGGCGGCCGAGGAGTCGAGGTCATCCAGCGCCAGCACGAAGCGGTCGGCCGCGTTGCGGATCTCGCGCACGTTGCCCGGCCAGTCGTGGGCCATCAGTTCGCGCAGCTTCTCCGGCGTCAGTTCCGGCGCCTCGCGCTCGTAGCGCTTGCAGGCCTGGGCGACGAAGTGCTCGAACAGCAGCGGGATGTCTTCGCGGCGCTCGCGCAGCGGCGGCAGCACCAGCGTGGCGATGTTGAGCCGGTAGTACAGGTCGCTGCGGAACTGGCCGCGCTCGCCCATCTCCTTCAGGTCGGCCTTGCTGGCCGCGATGAAGCGGACGTTGATGACCTGCTCCTCGTTGGAGCCCAGCCGTTCCACGCGGCGTTCCTGCAGCACGCGCAGCAGCTTGATCTGCAGCGCGACCGGCATGGTCTCGATCTCGTCGAGCAGCAACGTCCCGCCGTTGGCGTGTTCGATCTTGCCGATGCGGCGCTTGCCCGCCGAGGTGAACGCGCCGGACTCGTGGCCGAAGAGTTCGCTCTCGAACAGCGCTTCCGGCAGTCCGCCGCAGTTGATCGCGACGAAGTTGCGGTCGCGGCGGGGGCTCTGGTCGTGCAGGCAGCGCGCGACCAGTTCCTTGCCGGTGCCGGTCTCGCCCAGGATCATCACGTCGGCCGAGGTCGAGGCCAGGTTGAGCACCTGGCGCCGCAGCTGCTGCATCGCGCCCGACTTGCCGAGCAGCGCCGCTTCGATGCCGCTGGCCGCCGACAGCTGCGCGCGCAGTTCGTCGGCCGAGTGGCGGATCAGGCGCAGGTCCAGCGCGCGCCGCGCCGTGTCGAGCAGCCGCTCCGGCGCGAAGGGTTTCTCGATGAAGTCGTAGGCGCCGTTGCGCATCGCCTGCACGGCCATGTTCACGTCGCCGTGCGCGGTGATCAGGATCACCGGGATCTGCGGATCGGTCGCCTGCACGTGCGCCAGCAGCGCGCGTCCGTCCATGCCGGGCAGCCGCACGTCGGTGATGACGATCACCTGCGCGCCGGGCTGCACATGCGGCAGCGCCTCCTCGGCCGAGCGGCACGGCACCACGGCCAGCCCCTCGAGTTCCAGCGTCTGGGTCAGGCTGACCCGCACCGGCAGGTCGTCCTCGACGAACACGACCTTGTAGCCCTCAAACATACTGCCCCTCCTCGGCCTGCCAGGTGTCGACCTCCAGGTCGAACTCGAAACACATGCCATGGTCCAGGCGGTACGCGCGCAGCGCACCGCCGAACTCGTGGACGATCTTTGAAGAGATCACCAGCCCCAGCCCCAGGCCTTCGCCGGCGGGCTTGGTGGTGAAGAACGGTTCGAACAGCCGCGGCAGCAGCGATTCGCTGAGGCCCGGCCCGGTGTCCCGCACCTGCACGCGCACGCGCCGGCCATCTTCCGCCGGCACGGCCGCGACGCGCAGCCGGCGCTCGTGACCGTCATGCGCCGGCTCCGACGCGATCGCGTCGATGCCGTTGGCCAGCAGGTTCACGAGCACCTGCTCCAGCCGGTTGGATTCGGCGCTGACGCGCAGCCCCGCCGGCACGTCGACCTCGACCGGCAGGTCCAGCTGGCGCGTGCGGTGCTCCAGCAGCAGCCGCGCGTTGTTCACGCTCGCCAGCAGCGACACCGACGTGCGCGCCGGTTCCGCCTTGCGGGCGAAGCTCTTGAGCTGGCGCGTGATCTGACCCATCCGCTCGACCATGTCGTCCATCGTCTGCAGGTTGTCCGCGACCGCTTGCGTGCGGCCGGCCTCCAGCAACCTCTGCGAATTCCGTGCCAGCGCGCGCAGCGCCGTCAGCGGCTGGTTGACTTCATGGGACAGGCCCGCCGACATCTGCCCCAGCACCGCCAGTTTGCTGGTCTGCAGCAGCTCGCCCTCGGCCTGCCGGCGCTGGGCGATCTGGTCGAGCAATTCTTCGTTGGTCTGGCGGAGTTCCGCCGTGCGTTCGTCGACGATGAGCTCCAGCTGCGCATGCGCGTTCTGCAATTCGGTCTTCGCGTGGAAGAGCTGCCGCAGCGCGCGCCGCCGCGACGCGAGGTAGAGCAGCAGCATGCCGATCGCCGCGCCGAAGGCCGCGCCGCTCCATGCGGCCAGGCGTGCCTGCCGCCGCACTTCGGACAGGTCCGACAGGGCGAGCAGGCGCACGCCCAGCGGCAGCAGCTGCCGCTCCTGCGCCAGCAGCGTCGTGCTGGCCGGCGCGGGCGCGCGCACCAGCAGGCTGTTGTAGGCCTCCAGCGCACCGGGCAGGCCCAGGTCCGGTCCGATCCGCGGGTAGCGCGCGCTGGCCTGCAGCCGGTCGCGTTCCGACGCGTCGGCGCGGTTCAGCACGGCGTAGCGCCAGTCCTCGACCGAGCTCATGATCACCACGCCCTGGTCGTCAGAGACCAGGATGCGCTCCCCTGCGAGCGCAGCCCGAGGTCGACCCAGGTCGACTCCAGCGGCGCCAGGTTGAGCTTCACGACGATGACGCCCTGCAGCTGCTGGTTGCGCCGCAGCGGGTGCAGCAGGAAGAAGTTGGTGGAGCCGCTCAGCCCCGACTGCCCGGCGTCGGAGGCGAAGAAGTGGTGCCGGTCCTGCTCGATCGCCTGCTGCAGCCGCAACGGCGGCGTCAGCGGCTCGCTGGACGCGAGCACGCGGCCTTCCGGGTCGGCGACGAAGATTTGCGTCGTCCCCGCGCGCACGTTGACCCGGGCCAGCAGCAGGCTGGCGGCCTTGCGCTGGGCCTCGTCGTCGGGATGCTCGATCAGCCGGGTCACCTCGCTGTCGATGGCCAGCAGGCTCGGCAGGTAGGCGTGGCGGCCGAGCTCGGTCTGCAGGTTGGACGCGTAAAGCTCGAGCCGCTCGGTCGCCAGCGCGCTCAACTGGTCCAGACTCGCGCGTTCGCTGAAGCGGTGGCCCAGCAACAGGCCCAGCAGCATCAGCACGCCGGTCAGGTACAGATAGAAGGTCGGCCGGCCGAGGAAGTACGCCAGCCGCTGGCGGGCCGAGGTGGGGGTGAAGGAGGAGGAGGCGACCGAGGGCATGGGAGGCGGAAAATCGACGCCCAGTGTGCCCAACTTGGCGCACGCCTTGCACCCGGCGGGACGGCTTTTTTGTCTCTGGCGAGGAATCGCCCGGCTGGCTAGGCGGTTTGTGCGGATTTCCGCACCTCGTTGCGTCGCCGAGACTCCGAACACAACGTCGACCTGCGCGCACGGATGTGGCCTTGTCGGTGAATACCCTTGAAACGCGGCGCTTGGCACGGGGGTTGCACCCCGAAGCGCCGTCACGCGGTGCGAGCCGCGTCCAACTACATGCTGGGGCCCTATGGAGATACTTTTTCAGCAGATCATCAACGGCCTGGTGCTGGGGAGCATGTATGCCCTCGTCGCACTGGGCTACACGATGGTCTACGGCATCATCAACCTCATCAACTTCGCGCACGGCGACGTGCTGATGGTGGGGGCGCTCGTCAGCTGGACCGTGGTCACGGCGCTGGCGTCGCTGGGCCTGCCCGGCTGGGTGCTGATGCTGGCCGCGCTGGTGTGCGCGATCCTGGTCTGCACGCTGCTGAACTACACGATCGAGAAGATCGCCTACCGGCCCCTGCGCAGCGCGCCCAGACTGGCGCCGCTGATCACCGCCATGGGCATGTCGCTGCTGCTGCAGACGCTGGCCATGATCATCTGGAAGCCGAACCCCAAGCCCTTCCCGCAGCTGCTGCCGGCTGACCCGATCCACATCGGCGGCGCCGTGATCACGGTGACGCAGATCGTGATCCTGGTGACCACGGTCGTGATCCTGGGCGGCCTGCTGTTCCTGGTGAACCACACCAAGATGGGCCGCGCGATGCGCGCCACGGCCGAGAACCCGCGCGTGGCCTCGCTGATGGGCGTCAAGCCCGATGCGGTGATCTCGCTGACCTTCATCATCGGCGCCGCGCTGGCCGCGGTCGCCGGCCTGATGTGGGCCGCCAACTACGGCACCGCGCAGCACACGATGGGCGTGCTGCCGGGCCTGAAGGCCTTCACCGCCGCGGTGGTGGGCGGCATCGGCAACCTGGCCGGCGCGATGGTCGGCGGGGTGCTGCTGGGCCTGATCGAGGCCATCGGCGCCGGTTACCTCGGCGACTGGACCGGTGGCGTGCTGGGCAGCCACTACTCCGACATCTTCGCCTTCATCGCGCTGATCCTGGTGCTGACGCTGCGGCCGTCCGGCCTGCTGGGCGAACGCGTCGCCGACCGCGCCTGAGGAGCCGCACATGTTCCAGACCAAATCCTCCAAGCTGATCACCTTCCTGATCGCCGGCGTGCTGCTGCTGGTGCTGCCGCTGTTCACGCAGCAGTTCGGCAACGGCCCGGTCCGCATCATCGACCTGGCGCTGCTGTACGTGCTGCTCGCGCTGGGCCTGAACATCGTGGTCGGCTACGCCGGCCTGCTCGACCTGGGCTACGTCGCGTTCTACGCGGTGGGCGCGTATCTCTTCGCGCTGCTCAACAGCCCGCACCTGTCGGAGAACTTCGAGCACATCGCCGCGGCCTTCCCCAACGGGCTGCACCTGCCGCTGCTGCTGGCGATCGCGCTGGCGGCGCTGCTGGCGGGGCTGTTCGGCGTGCTGCTGGGTGCCCCGACGCTGAAGCTGCGCGGTGACTACCTGGCCATCGTGACGCTGGGCTTCGGCGAGATCATCCGGGTGTTCCTGAACAACATGGAATATCCGCTGAACATCACCAACGGCCCGCGCGGCATCGGCCAGATCGACGGCGTGCACTTCCTGGGCTTCGAGTTCAGCCAGAACCACGAGATCCTGGGCTTCACCATCAACTCGGTGACGATGTACTACTACCTGTTCCTGGCGCTGGTGGTCGGCTCGGTGCTGATCTGCTACCGGCTCGAGAACTCGCGCATCGGCCGCGCCTGGATGGCCATCCGCGAGGACGAGATCGCCGCCAAGGCCATGGGCATCAACACCCGCAACATGAAGCTGCTGGCCTTCGGCATGGGCGCCACCTTCGGCGGCGTGTCCGGGTCGATGTTCGGCGCGTTCCAGGGCTTCGTCTCGCCGGAATCGTTCAGCCTGCAGGAGTCGATCATGATCGTCGCCATGGTGGTGCTGGGCGGCATCGGCCACATCCCGGGCGTGATCCTGGGCGCGCTGCTGCTGGCCGCGCTGCCGGAAGTGCTGCGCTACGTCGCCGGCCCGCTGCAGCAGATGACCGACGGCCGCCTGGACGCGTCCATCCTGCGTCAGCTGCTGGTGGCGCTGGCCATGATCGTGATCATGCTGATGCGTCCGCGCGGCCTGTGGCCCTCGCCGGAACATGGCAAGTCCCGGCCCCTGCCGCCGGGCGCCCAACCGCCCGCCAATGCCGGCAACGCCATCAACGCCTGAGCCGCGCCAGGAGCAAGAACCAATGACTGAAACCGTACTGAAAGTGGCCGGCGCCTCCAAGCGCTTCGGCGGTCTGCAGGCGCTGTCGGATGTGGGCATCGAGATCAAGAAGGGCCAGGTCTACGGCCTGATCGGTCCCAACGGCGCCGGCAAGACGACCTTCTTCAACGTGATCACCGGGCTGTACGTGCCCGACGGCGGCACTTTCGAACTGGGCGGCCAGGCCTACAAGCCGCAGGCGGTGCACCAGGTCGCCAAGACCGGCATCGCGCGGACCTTCCAGAACATCCGGCTGTTCGCCGACATGACCGCGCTGGAGAACGTGATGGTCGGGCGCCATGTGCGCACGCACTCGGGCCTGATCGGCGCGGTGCTGCGCACGCCGGGCTTCAAGAAGGAAGAGGCCGAGATCACCGCCCGCGCCCGCGAGCTGCTCGAGTACGTCGGCATCGGCCGGCACGCCGACTTCAAGGCGCGCACGCTGTCCTACGGCGACCAGCGCCGCCTGGAGATCGCCCGTGCGCTGGCGACCGATCCCAAGCTGATCGCGCTGGACGAGCCCGCCGCCGGCATGAACGCGACCGAGAAGGTCGTGCTGCGCGAGCTGATCGACCGCATCCGCAACGACGGCCGCACCATCCTGCTGATCGAGCACGACGTGAAGCTGGTGATGGGCCTGTGCGACCACGTGTCGGTGCTGGACTACGGCAAGCTCATCGCCTCCGGCACGCCGGCGGAAGTGCAGCGCAACCCGAAGGTGATCGAGGCCTACCTCGGCGCCCACGCGGCTGAAGCGGCCCACGCGGCCCCCTGATCCCGACCCATGGAAATCGAAAAGATGGCAGACAACATCCTCCTCCAGGTCGAGGGCCTCAAGGTCGCGTACGGCGGGATCCAGGCGGTCAAGGGCGTGGACTTCGACGTGCGCCAGGGCGAGCTCGTCTCGCTGATCGGCGCCAACGGCGCGGGCAAGACCACCACGCTCAAGGCCATCACCGGGCTGCAGCCGCTGGGCGTCGGCGACGTCAAGTTCATGGGCCGCTCGATCAAGGGCCAGGGCGCCTGGGACCTGGCCAAGCAGGGCCTGGTGATGGTGCCGGAAGGCCGCGGCACCTTCACGCGCATGACGATCACCGAGAACCTGCAGATGGGCGCGTTCATCCGCAAGGACAAGGAGATCGAGGCCGACATCGAGAAGGTCTTCGGCCTGTTCCCGCGGTTGAAGGAGCGTCGCAACCAGCTCGCCGGCACGATGTCCGGCGGCGAGCAGCAGATGCTGGCCATGGGGCGCGCGCTGATGGCCAAGCCCAAGCTGCTGCTGCTGGACGAGCCGTCGATGGGCCTGTCGCCGATCATGGTCGACAAGATCTTCGAGGTCGTGAACGACATCCACCAGCAGGGCGTGACGGTGCTGCTGGTCGAGCAGAACGCCAGCCGCGCGCTGGAACTGGCCAACCGCGGCTACGTGATGGAATCGGGCGCGATCACGATGCAGGGCGACGGCAGGACGCTGCTGAACGACCCGAAGGTGCGCGCGGCCTACCTGGGCGAGTGAGCCAGCGGCCGTGAAGCTGGGGCGCGGGGCCGGTCAAGGCCTGCCGCGCCGCACCACCCACCATGACAAGGGGCCCGCGAGGGCCCCTGTGCATGGCGTCGGCCCCCGGTGGCGGGGATTTCCGTCAAGGCTCGCCGGGACGATCGCGCGGGACCATGATCAGGTAATCGTCGATCGCGCCGCCATCCAGCGGCTTGATCATCACGCGCAGTTCGTTGACGCGCTGGCCCATCGTGAGGCCGTCGCGACGCCGCACCTCGGTGAAGCCCTGGCGCTCCCAGAAGCGCTCCGCGCGCGGGTTGCCGACGACGACGCCCAGCCGGATCCAGCGCGCGCCGTTGTCCTGCATCCAGCGCTCCAGTTCCGCGTAGATCTCGCGGGCGGCCTGGGTGCCGTGCAGCGAGGTCGCGACGATGAACAGTCCGACCAGCCAGACCCGCGGAGCCATCAGGTCCGAGACCAGCGAGGCCATCGCGACCAGTTCGCCGGAATCGTCGACGTAGCCCAGCAGCCGCTTGGCGCTGAAGCTCCAGCCCTCGGGCGGCAGGTCGCGGATTTCCTCGCGGGCTTCGTCGGATCGGGGCGGGGCGCCGGTCACCTGCTCGAAGTACAGCGGATTCCGTTCGTAGAACCGTTGGAGCAGGTCCTCATCGCTGGCCTGGAGTTCGAACACACGGACATGAGGCAGCGACAAGGAAGGCGGGAGGGGAATCGGCATCGGCGGGGTCCACGCGCCGGCGCGTCGAGGCGCCGGCCATCGGAAAGATCACCGAGCGTACCAAACCGGGCGGGTAGCGGTACCCCGCGTCTGACTTCCCCCGAAGGTGGGGGACGGGTCTTGCGTCCCAGGGATCCGACCGTCTACCGCAGCGGTCGGACCCCCGGTGTTGCAGCCAGTTACTGGCGGATGAAGGCCAGCAGGTCCGCGTTGACCCGGTCCTTGTGGGTGTCGGTCAGGCCGTGCGGCGCGCCGGCATAGACCTTCAGCACGGAGCCCTTGATCAGCTTGGCCGAGGCGCGGCCCGCGGCATCGATCGGCACGATCTGGTCGTCATCGCCGTGGATGATCAGCGTGGGCTTGTCGAACTTCTTCAGGTCCTCGGTGAAGTCGGTTTCGGAGAACGCCTTGATCGAGTCGTAGGTGTTCTTGTGGCCGCCTTGCATGCCCTGGAACCACCAGTTGTCGATCAGGCCTTGCGAGACCTTGGCGCCGGGACGGTTGAAGCCGTAGAACGGACCGGCGGGGATGTCCTTGTAGAGCTGCGAGCGGTTGTCCAGCTGCGCCTGGCGGATGCCGTCGAAGACCGCGATCGGCAGGCCGCCGGGGTTCTTGTCGGACTTGACCATGATCGGCGGGACGGCCGAGATCAGCACTGCCTTGGCGACGCGCGAGGTGCCGTGGCGGCCGATGTAGCGGGCGACTTCGCCGCCGCCGGTGGAGAAGCCGACCAGCACGGCGTTCTTCAGGTTCAGCGTCTCGATGACGGTGGACAGGTCGTCGGCGTAATGGTCCATGTCGTTGCCGTCCCACGGCTGGCTGGAGCGGCCGTGGCCGCGACGGTCATGGGCGATCACGCGGTAGCCCTGGTCGGCCAGGAAGATCATCTGCGATTCCCAGCTGTCCGAGTTCAGCGGCCAGCCGTGGCTGAACACGATGGGCTGGCCGTTCTTCGGGCCCCAGTCCTTGTAGTACAGCTGCACGCCGTCCTTCGTCGTGATGAAGGAACCCGACGGCTGCGCGCTGACGATGGGCGCGGGCGAGGACTTGGTCTCTGCGGCGAAGGCCGGGGTGGCGACCGCGCCGGCGACGGCGACGGCCAGCGTCGACAGGACCAGCAGTTGACGACGCGATTGGCGGGCGAGGGTGGCGATGGCATTCATGGTGGGCTCCTTCGGGTGGTGTGGGAAAGCAGGGTGGGTGGTGGGAGAGGGGGTGAGCTTTAATCTGATTGCTTGCTAATGTTTGGTGTGCGAAGTAATTGAGACGAGAAAAGGGAAGGTGGTTCGAGTTCGTTGATGAGGCGCTCAGCCGGCCTTGCGGGCCATGCGTTCGCGCAGCACGAGGAGCCGGTCGCGGAGCTCCATCAGTTCGGAGAGATCCGAGTCCGACGCATCGACGATGCACTGCGGCAGGTGCGTCGAGCGCTTGCGCAGCGCGCGGCCGGCGTCGGTCAGCGTGATCAGCACCTGGCGCTCGTCCTGTGGCGAGCGGTCCCGGCTGACCAGGCCCGCGGCCTCCAGCCGCTTCAGCAGCGGGGTCACGGTAGGGGAGTCGAGGAACACGCGCTCGGCGAGCTCGCCGACCGTCAGTCCGTCGCGTTCCCACAGCACCAGCATCACCAGGTACTGGGGATAGGTCAGCTCCAGGTCCTTCAGCAGCTCGCGGTAGACCTTGTTCATGCCCAGCATCGTCGAGTAGAGCGCGAAGCAGAGCTGTTGATCGATCTCCAGCGGCGGGCAGACGTCGGCGGTGCCGATCGCCTTCTGCTGCTTGGGGGTGTTGGTGCGTGCCATGGGGTGAACTTTAATTAGTGTGCGAATGAATTGCAAGCGAAATTTTTCGACTCGACCAGCATCGACTCGACCGGACCCGGACCCGGACCTGCGGATCGATGTGGGCAGAATGCGCCTCCAGACACGGCAGGGAAGGCGAACATGAAAGACGCAGAGACGCCGTCACGTGACGGCGGTTCCGACTCCGGTGCGATCGTCCGGAAGTCCAAGGGAAGTGGTCGCGCGGTCTGGGTGCCCGTGCTGGCGGGAGCGATCTATGGATTGCTGATGCGCCTGGCGTTCGGCGGTCTGACGTTCGTGTCACCGTGGCTGAATTTCTCGTCGGACACCGCGTTCGTGATGAGCACCGGCTTCGTGCTGATGACGCCAGTGGTGCTGGGCGCTGTCACCGTGTACGTGATGCGGGCTGCGCCGGGCCGCCCGGGTCCCACCTGGATGCAGGTGGTGTTCGTGCCATGGGGTGCGGCAGCACTGATGATGGTCGGCGCCATGGTGACATTGCTGGAAGGGGCCATCTGCGTCGTGATCCTGTCGCCGGTGTTCCTCGTGCTGGCGTCGATCGGCGGCGTGCTGATGAACCTGGTCCTGAAGACGACGCGGGTCGGCACGCTGCAGTTCGGCGTGCTTGCGGCGCTGCCGCTGCTGTTCACCGCAGTGGAGGGGCCGTTGACCGTCGAGCGCTGGCAGCGCATCGATCGTTCCGTCGTCGTCGAGACCGCGCCGGATCGTGTCTGGTCGGAGATCGTCGCGGCGCGGGACATTCACCCCGAGGAATTCCCGCGAACCTGGATCCATCTCATCGGGGTGCCGCGACCGGTCGAAGGCGTCAACCATGCGACGCCGCAAGGCGAGGTCCGCGAGTCGCGCTGGGAGCGCGGCGTCCACTTTCTTGGCCGGGTCACCGAGCGGGTCGAGGGGCGCCAACTCGCGTGGCGCTACGAGTTCTCGCCGGATTCCTTTCCGCCAGGCACGATGGATGATCATGTCGTCATCGGCGGACGCTACTTCGATCTCGGCGAGACGCGGTTCACGCTGACGCCCCTCGATGCGACGCACACGCGGCTGGACATCGAGGCCCACTACCGCGTCACGTCGAGCATCAACGTCTATGCCGTGCCGGTCGCCGATTTCCTGGGGCGTGACTTCGTCGATGGCCTGCTGACGTTCTACAAGCGCCGGAGCGAGGGCTGACGGTGCCGGTTCACTCCGGCTTCTTCGTGCAGAAGAACTCCCACACCGATTTCGGTTTGCCGTAACGGCTCAGCGTGCGCTTGTCGAGGTGCTCGATGTCGAAGCACGCGGCTAGGACGTCTTCGATCTTCGCGCGGGTGAAGAACTGCTTGGCAACGCCGTCGACGACCGTGAGGGCCCAGGACGACGCGTCGTCCGGCGCGCCGTAGTGCCAGTCGTCCTCGGCGTTGACGCAGCCGATCAGCCGGCCGCCGGGGGCGAGCACGCGGGCGATCTCGCACAGCGCGCGTTGCGTGTCGTCATGGTCGAAGTAATGCAGCGACAGCTGCGCCACGGCCAGGTCGAAGCCGGCGTCGGGCAGCATCGGCATCGCGCGCACGTCGGCCAGCACGTGCCGCGCCCGCGGCGACTGCTGCCGGCAGCGCGCGAGCGCCTCGGCGGAGATGTCGATGCCGGTGACCTCGACGCCCAGCTCCAGCAGCGCGGCGGTCTCCCAGCCGTCGCCGCAGCCGATGTCCAGCGCGCGGCGCACGCCGGGCAGGCGGTGCTGCCAGCCGCTCAACCACGCCTCGTCCTGGCTCAGCGGCTGTGCGGCGTAGCGACGGTCCCAGACGTCCGAGGCAGGCTCGGAGGTGACGTCGGGCTCGTTCGATCCGGCGGAGGCGGGGCGGTCCGGGGGCAGGGCATTCATGCGGGACAGCCTACCTCGGCCCCGGCCTCGCCGCCGTGCGCCGCCCCACCTTCGCCCGATACAGGCGACAGGACGGCGCACGGCTGCGGAAGGCGGCGCCACGGCCGCCGTTCCTTGCGCCGGTCAGAACTCCTTCGTCAGGCTCACGTAGACCGTGCGGCGCTGGCCGTACTGCGGCGCGCCGACGCCGATGCCCGAGCCGTCACGCAGCTGGTAGCCCTTGTCGAAGAGGTTGAGCACCGACAGCCGCGCTTCCACCGGACCGCCGCCGCCGAGGTCGAACTTCTTGCTCACGTCCGCGTTGACGCTGGTGTACGAGGGCAGGTGCGTCGTGTTGGCGAAGCCGTTGCGCAGGCCGCTGCCGAACAGCGCGCTCGCGCCGACCGCGTAGCCGTCGTCCAGCCGCACGTTGACGCCGGCCGAGGCGCTCAGCTTCTGCTCGTGGTCCAGGTGCACCCAGTGGTTGGCGATGAAGTCGAGCTCGTCCTGCTCGAAGTTGAACTGGCCCGTCTCGACCTGCTGCGCGCGGGCGTGCGTGGTGCCGAGGTTGGCGTACGCGGACCAGGTCTTCTCCTTGTAGCTCGCCGACAGGTCGACGCCGTAGATGCGGCCCTTCGCGTAGTTGAAGGCCGAGTAGATCAGCGCGTTGCCGAACTGGCCCTCGTCCTGCAGGTGCTGCACCGCGCGGTAGTAGCCGTCGATGCCCAGCGTCAGCTTGGGCGTGACCTGCCAGGCGGCGCCGGCGTCGTAGTAGTTCGAGCGCTCGGAGCGCACTGCCGTGTCCGCGTCCGTCGGCAGCGCGTTGGTCGTGCCGGCGAAGGCGGCGACCGAGGTGGTGTCGATCTTCTCGGTCGGCGGCGGCGTGAAGTAGCGCGCGTAGCCCGCATGCAAGCGCACCGTCGGCGCCGCGTCCCAGACCAGGCCGATGCGCGGGCTCAGCTGGTGTTCCTTCGTGACGGTGTCGACCTCGTCGTAGCGTGCGCCGTAGTTCAGCGTCAGCGTGCGGTCCAGCTTCCACTCGTCCTGCAGATAGGCGCCCCACAGGTGGCCGCTCAGGCGGCCGCTGTCGGCGATGCTCACCGGCACGCCGCTGGTCTGGTTGCCGTCGTCGTCGGCCGGGAACACCTGGGCGTTGTTGACGGTGCTGGCGTGCTCGCGCTGCGCGAAGAGGCCGGTGCGGATCGTGTGCGCGCTGTCGAGTCGCCAACTGGCGTCGGCCTGCACGCCGTTGGCCTCGTTGCGGCGCAGGATGTTCGCGGCCACGCCGAGGTACTGCAGGTCGCCGGTCGTGTCCGGCGTGTAGTGGACGTCGGTGTAGCGGTGGAACAGCGAGACCTGGTAGTCGATGTCGCGGCCGATCACGCTCTGGTAGCTGACGACGGCGAAGCGGTTGCGCTCGCGCTGGTGCGCGTCCAGCGTGCTCGAGTCCTTGTCCGGCGTGCCGGCGATCGTGAAGGCGGTCGACTGCCCCGGCGAGTTCGGGATCTGGAAACGGTTGTCGGTGACGCCGGCCATCGCGGTGATGCGGCTGTCGTCGTCGAGCAGGTAGGACACCAGGCCGAAGCCCTTGCCCTGGTGCGTGCGGTCGTGCAGCGCGTCGCGCGAGGCCGTCGGGTTCTCGATGCCCAGGTCGTTGCCGAGGAAGGAGCCGCTGACCTCGTAGCTCAGCCGGCCCTGCGTGCCGTGCACCGACAGGTCGAGCTCGCGCGAGCGCTGCGTGCCCAGCGTGATGCCGGCGCTGCCGGTGAAGGGCTTGTCGTCGTCGCCCACGCCCTTGGTGGTGATGTCCACGATGCCGGCGGTCCGGTAGCCGTATTGCGCCGGCAGTGCGCCGGTCAGCAGGCTGATGCTGTCGGCGAAGCGCGTCTCCAGCGTCTGTCCGAAGCCGCTGATGGACTCGGGGATGACGACGCCGTTGATGCGGTACTGCAGGTTGGCGTGGTCGCCGCGCACGTGCAGGCCACCGTAGGAGTCCTGCACGACGCCCGGCGTCTGCAGCAGCACCTGGTTCAGCGGGGTGTCGTCGCCTTGCGGGAGGCGGGCGATGTCGTTCTTGTCGAACTTGTAGATCGTGCTGCCGGTGTCCGGCGACAGGCCGTTGCGCGCCGCGTCGAGGCGGCTGCGCGCGCCCTGGACCTGGACGGTGGGAAGTGCCGCGCCGCCGGCGGCGGTGGGCGCTTCAACGGTGCTGGTCGTGGCGACCGCCGCAGAGGCGGTGGCGGTGTCATCGGCACGCGCCGGCAGCGCGTGCAGCAGCGGATAGGCGAGCGACAGGGAAAGCGCGAGCACGCGCAGGGGAGGATGGGTCATGGTGAATCTCTGGCAATCTGAATTCGGTCGAGCGCAGGCCGGCCGGCGAGGCCCGTTCGCCGGAGGCTTCAGCCGATCGTGGAGATCGTTCGAAGCGCTCGGGCGCGGGCGGACGGCGTTGCGGTCAGGAGGTCGAGCTCAGATCGCCAGGGGCGGGCCGCGGCTGCGCGGCGGCGGCGCGGGCATCGAGCGCGCGACGCGCTCGGCGGCGGCCGCCTGGACGTGCACGGCCTCGGCCAGCGCGAGCACCGGCGCCTCGGCGCGGGCCGAGGCGGCGAGGTCGTCGAAGGCCAGGCAGACCTCGCACAGCTGATCTGCGGACAGGTCGTCCGGATCGGCGTGGGCGACGTCGTCGCGCCCGGCCTGGACCGAGGCGGTCGCCGGCGCATGCCCTCGCGCACCGGTCAGATGACCGATGCCATGCCACACCGCGCCCTGCTGCGAGAGCAGCATGAACAGCGGGAGCAGCAAGTGCAGGAGGTGCTTGCGCATGGCGCGGAATTATGAAGGTCGGGAACCGTCCGGACGAACGTCAGGCTGTCGCGAAGCTGTCGTCAGGGCAGGGGCGAACTGTGGGCGAATGACAGTCGAATCGACGCGCGTGCCGCCACTCACGCGTGGATTCCCGCCAATCGCCGCACGCGGCCCACGGGCGGCCCGGGCCTCGACACACTGGGGCCTCGTCGTCCGATCCTTGGAGCGTCCCCATGAAGATCCCTGTCGCCGCCTGGTTCCGCGAGAACCGCGGTTTCCTGCTGTTCCTGGCCGGTTTCCTGTTCTTCCGCACCGCGATCGCGGACTGGAATCCGGTGCCCAGCGGGTCGATGCGACCGACCATCCTCGAAGGGGACGTCGTGTTCGTCGAACGCCTCGCCTACGACTGGAAGCTGCCGCTGACCGACCTCTCGCTGCGCCGCGTCGGCGAGCCGATGCGGGGTGATGTCGTCACCTTCAGTTCGCCGCGCGACGGCACGCGCCTGATCAAGCGCATCGTCGCCGTGCCCGGCGACATCGTCGAATTGCGCGGCGACCGGCTCATCCTCAACGGCCAGCCGGCGGACTACGCGCCGGTGGAGGAGGTCGCCGAGGCGCTCGCGCCCGGCGTCGCGGTGCGCGGCGTGCGCGAGGTCGAGGCCTGGGGCGGTCAGCGCCGCATCGTGCAGTTCCTGCCCGAGGTGCGCGCGCGGCGCGACTTCGGCCCGCTCGCCGTGCCGGCGGACCAGTTCTTCATGATGGGCGACAACCGCGACAACAGCGAGGACTCGCGCTTCATCGGCCTCGTGCCGCGTCGGCTGATCATCGGGCAGGCGCATCGCGTGCTCGTCTCGGCCGACATCACCGGGCACTGGGCGCCGCGCTGGGACCGGTTCGCAGCGCCGCTGCGCTGAGCGCGATGCGTCCCGTGCACGGATCGCCCTGTGCACGGAACCCATTGACCCGTCCCCCGCAGGGTCTCTCCGGGGCCGCAGAGAATGGTCCGTCAATCACGCCTCACCGGCGCCTTCACAACATTCCGACGGAACCTTCATGACGGACCTGTCCAGCTTCCCCATCACCAAGAAGTGGCCCGCGCAGCACCCCGAGCGCCTGCAGCTGTACTCGCTGCCGACGCCCAACGGCGTGAAGGTGTCGATCGCACTGGAAGAACTGGGCCTGGCCTACGAGCCGCACCTGGTCAGCTTCCAGACCGACGACCAGCTCACGCCCGAGTTCCTGTCGCTGAACCCGAACAACAAGATCCCCGCGATCATCGATCCGGACGGCCCCGGTGGCCAGCCGCTGCCGCTGTTCGAGTCCGGCGCGATCCTGGTCTACCTCGCGGAGAAGACCGGCCAGCTGATCCCGCAAGACCCGGCACGCCGCTACGAGACGCTGCAGTGGGTGATGTTCCAGATGGGCGGCATCGGGCCGATGTTCGGCCAGGTCGGCTTCTTCCACAAATTCGCCGGCAAGGACTACGAGGACAAACGTCCCCGCGACCGCTACCTCAACGAATCCAAGCGCCTGCTGGGCGTGCTCGAGCAGCGCCTGACCGGCCGCGGCTGGATCATGGGCGACGAGTACACGATCGCCGACATCGCCATCTGGCCCTGGGTCAACAACCTGGTGGGCTTCTACGGCGCGGGCGACCTCGTCGGCTTCAGCGAGTTCAAGAACGTGCAGCGCGTGCTGGAGGCGTTCCTGGCGCGCGACGCGGTCAAGCGCGGGTTGAACATCCCGGCGCGGCCGGCGGCCTGAGTCGAGGCCGGCGGACGGGGCTGGGTCTGGCGCCCCAGGGGGCGACGGCCCAGGTCAAACGGTCCAGGTCAAACGGTCCAGGAACTGCGGATCTGCGGCCGCCGCACGGCCGTGACGATCCAGTCGTTCTGAACCGCCGCCAGCGGCTTGAACGCTTCGATGGCGTAGGCGTCGCCGGTCGACGTGACGACGCCGAAAGTCGTCATGCGGTTGGGCCGGCCGCCCACGTGGGGGCTCGCCACCGCGAAGCGCTGGATGAAGCCCGCGGCTTCGTCGGTGGTGTAGGGCTTGAACCAGCTCAACTGCCGGGCGTTCTGGCCTTGCAGCGTGGTCAGGAAAGCCTGCTTGCAGTCGCGGGCGGGATCCTGGCTCGCCGCCGAATGCGCGACGCGGCGCTCGCCATTGACGACGTAGCTGACCATCAGGCAGCCGCTGAAGTCCTTGCTGATGACGGCGCGATCGGTGGCGATGTAGTTGCTGCGGCCGTCGACATAGCCGACGAAGTCGCACAGCGCCGCGCCGAGGAACCGGTTCTGCGGCGTGTGCTCCTTGGCAGTGTCGGAGTAGCTGACCAGCCGCGTCAGGCTGATGCCCGGGCGCAGCTTCTTGGCCACCTCGGCGGCCATGTCGGCCAGCGGTCCGGTCGGATGTGAGACCAGGTCGACACGGCCCAGCACCGATTGGGCGGTCCAGCGCGTCTCGGCGGTGATGTCGTTGCCCACGGCCGTCGCGGCCGGCGGGACGATGTCGCCCGGGTCGGTGCCGTTGAAGCGCAGTACATGGCCGGGTTTGATCTTGTCGAACATGGAAACTCCCTGGCGCAACAGACCCACCGACCACCCGGTGGGACCTTGACATCGCGCAGCGCGATGCTGCGCCGATCACCGCCGCCACACATCTGACTTTCGTCCTTTGAAGTTCCTTGCCCCAAACCGTTCCGGCAGTGCGGGAGAGCAAGAGGGCTTCGGTACTTCCACCGCCGCTGGCCCTCACCCCGACCCTCTCCCGCAAGCGGGAGAGGGAGCGAGGGCGGGAGAGGGAGCGAGAGGAGTGGGCGCTGCGAGGAGCACCGGTCGGACTCCCTCTCCCGCTTGCGGGAGAGGGCGGGGGTGAGGGCGAGCGGCCTCGCTCAGTAATGCGGCGGCAATTCGTCCCGCAGCCCGCCGGTGCCGTCGCCGCGACCTTCCGGCACCTGCCGGCGCAGCTGCATAACCTCGCGCACCAGCGCGTCGATCTGCTCCTGCTGCTTGGCGACCTGCGCGTTCAGGTGGTCGACGAGGTCCTCGGCGAAGCTGGCCTTGATCTCCAGCTCCGTGACGCGAGCCTCGAGGACGCGAACCTCCTCGGCCGGACCGCCGTTGCCCGCGACCTCGCTCATTGCGCCGCCTTCGTTGCTGCCTTTGCCACGGGCTGCGACATCAGCTCCGAGATCACCGACACCGGCGCATTCCCGTAGCTCAGGAACTGCTCGTTGAAGGCCTTGAGCTGGAAGTCCTTGCCCAGCGCCTGCTTGCGCTGCTCACGCAGCTCCATGATGTCGCTGTAGCCGCTGAAGTAGCTCGTCAGCTGCACCGAGGTCAGCTGCACCCGGCGCCACTTCTCGCGAGCCTCGCGCTCGGTCTGGAAGGCCTGGCGCTGCAGCAGGTCCAGCGCCTGGGCCTCGGTCATGCCCAGCACGTGCACGTTGTAGTCCAGGATCGTGTTGGTGACGCTGCGCAGGTTCCACTTGCCCCACATGAGCCACATCTCCGGCGCGTTCCCGCCGTAGCCGGACTCCAGCATCATCCGCTCGCCGTAGACCGCCCAGCCTTCGACCATCGCGCCGTTGCCGAACAGCGTCTTGACCAGCGACGGCGACTTGTTCGCGTGCACCAGCTGCGTGTAGTGGCCCGGCACCGCCTCGTGGATGTTGAGGATCTGCAGGATCCAGCGGTTGTACTCGCGCAGCGAGCTCTCCGCCTGCTCCGGAGTCAGGTCGTCCAGCGGCGTCACGTTGTAGTAGGTGCGGTCCTGCGGCCGGTAGGGGCCGGGGGCCTCGATGCCGGCGCCGGCCACGCCGCGCTGGTACACCGGCGTCTCGCGCACGATCAGCGGCTTGCTCGCGTCCTGCGTCAGCAGGTCGTGCTCGGTGATCCAGCGCTCCAGCTGCGGGATCTGCGCGCGGATCTCCTTCACGAAGTCCTCGCGCTTGACGTGCTGCTCGCTCAGCTTGCCGATCACCGCGCCGATGCGGGCGAAGCGGTCCTCCGGCTTGGGCGCGTCGCCCATCGTCTGCGTCCAGAGCTGGTCGGAGATCTGCGCCATCTGCGTCAGCAGCGCCTCGCGCGCCTTCAGCGCGCGCTGGTACATCTGCTCGGCGGAATGCACCGACTGGATGTCGTAGCCGAACTTCTGCTCGTACAGCGCCTTGCCCAGGCGGAAGCTGCGCGCCTTGCCGCTGGTCTTGCCGTCGGCCAGCAACTGCTGCAGCTGCGTGCGATAACCCTCGACGGCGGTCTTCGCCGCGGCGATGCGATCGGCCAGCTGCTTGCGCTCGGTCTCGGTCAGCGACGCGGCGTCAGGACCCTGCGCGGCCTTGGCCACTTCGTCCAGCACGCTCAGCACGCCCGGCGCCTGGTCGATCGCCAGCTGCGTGTGTTCCAGCGTCGGCTGCTTCAGCAGCGCCGCGCCGGCGCGGTAGTACGCCGGCACCAGCGCCAGACGTGCGGAGATCGTCTTCAGGCGCACCGGCAGCGGCGCGTAGTCCGTGGCCAGGATGTAGTCGATCGGGCCGGCGATGTTGAGGAAGGACGGATTCCACTCGTACTCGCGCAGCTCGGTCAGCTGGAAGCGGTCGCTGCGCAGCTTGTTGAGCAGCTGTCCCAGGTCGGTGCGCGAGGCCGCGCCCAGCGTCTTCGCGTCGACGGCCTCGAAGCGCTTGAGCCAGTCGTTCGTGAAACCCAGCGAGCGGGCGCGCATCGCGCGGTCGGGCGCGGGCAGCTCGGCGGCGTATTCATAACGGCCGGCGCCGATGGCGGCGTCCGGGTCCAGGCGCCAGAGCGCTTCGATGTAGTCGTTGGCCAGGCGCTGGAAGCGGGTGTCGACGTCCAGGGTCTGCTCCGGCTCCAGCTTGATGACGGCGCGCGTCGGCTTCGGCGCGTCGGCGGCGAAGGCGGTGCCGGCGGACAGCGCGACGAGGGTGGTCAGCGCGGCCACGGCCAGCGCGGAAAGGGGTGACGGGTGGGGCGATTCATCATGGGGCGCGAGCATAGCTTTGCGCGACCCGGCGCGACAGCGTGCCAAAAGCAAAGGGCGCCGATCGACGCGATCGGCGCCCTGGTGTGTCGATGTCGACACCGGCCCGGGTCGACCTCAGTCCGGCATCACGTCAGCAGCCAGCGGCTCACGTGGAAGGTCAGCCAGGACGCCACGTAGGCGAGCACGAACAGGTAGGTCAGCATGATCGCCGGGATCTTGTAGCCGCCGGTCTCGCGCTTGACCGCCGCGATCGTCGACAGGCACTGCGGCGCGAACACGAACCAGGCCAGCAGCGAGAACGCCGTCGGCAGCCCCCAGGTCGAGGCGATCAGCGGCGTCAGCGCCTGCGCGGCCTCATCGCCGGTGGCCGACAGCGAGTACACCGTGCCCAGCGCGCTGACCGCGATCTCGCGGGCGGCCATGCCCGGCACCAGCGCCAGGCTGATCTGCCAGTTGAAGCCGATCGGCTCGAAGATCGTCGCGAGGCCACGGCCCAGGTAGCCGGCGAAGCTGTACTCGATCGCCGGGCCGGTCGCGCCTTCCGGCGCGCCGGGGAAGGTCGACAGCACCCACAGCAGCAGCGTCAGCGCCAGGATGATGCCGCCCACGCGCTTGATGAAGATCTCCGCGCGCTGCAGCAGCCCGATCGCCACGTTGCGCGCATGCGGCCAGTGGTAGCTGGGCAGCTCCATCATCAGCGGACGCACCTGGCGGCCGGCATTCGTGAAGCGCTTCAGCAGCCACGCCACCGCCATCGCCGCGATGATTCCGGCGAAGTACAGGACGAACAGCACCAGGCCCTGCAGCTCGATGCCGCCCCACAGCTCGCGCTGCGGGATGAAGGCGCCGATCAGCAGCGCGTACACCGGCAGCCGCGCCGAGCAGGTCATCAGCGGCGCGATCAGGATGGTGACCAGCCGGTCGCGCGGGCTCGCGATCGAGCGCGTCGCCATGATCCCGGGGATCGCGCAGGCGAAGCTCGACAGCAGCGGGATGAAGCTGCGGCCCGACAGGCCCACCGAGCCCATCAGCCGGTCCAGCAGGAAGGCCGCGCGCGGCAGGTAGCCGGACTCTTCCAGCAGCAGGATGAAGAAGAACAGGATCAGGATCTGCGGCAGGAACACCAGCACGCCGCCCACGCCCGCGATCAGGCCGTCCACAACCAGGCTGCGCAGATGGCCCTCGGGCAGCAGCGCGCCGGCCTGCTCGCCGAGCCATCCGGTCGCGGCCTCGATCCAGCCCATCGGCGCCTCGGCCCACGCGAACACCGCCTGGAACAGGAAGAACAGCAGCACCGCCAGCAGGATGGGGCCCAGCACCGGGTGCAGCACGAAGCGGTCGACCTTGTCGCTGGGCAGTTCGCCCTGCAGCGTGTCGAGGCCCAGCTCCTTCAGGATGTGGTTGATGCGCGCGGTGTCCTCGCCTTCGGCGGTGACCGCGTCGGTGCGCCAGCGGTCCGGCTCGTCCAGCACCGCGCGCAGGTCGTCGATGCCTTCGCCGTCGGTCGCCACCGTGCGGATCACCGGCACGCCGAGCAGTGCGCTCAGCTTCTGCGTGTCGACGACGATGCCGCGACGTTGCGCCAGATCGGCCATGTTCAGCGCGACCACGCAGGGCAGGCCCTGGCGCTGCACCGACAGGAACAGGCGCAGATTGCGACGCAGGTTGGTCGCATCCAGCACGCAGACGATCAGGTCGGGGCGCTTCTCGCCCTGCGCGCGGCCGGCCAGCACGTCGACGGTGACGCGCTCGTCCGGCGAGCGCGGATACAGCGAGTACGTGCCCGGCAGGTCCAGCACGCGCAGCAGCTTGCCGGCGGCGGTCTTGAGGCGGCCTTCCTTGCGCTCGACGGTCACGCCGGCGTAGTTGGCGACCTTCTGGCGGCTGCCGGTCAGGCGGTTGAACAGGGCGGTCTTGCCGCAGTTCGGATTGCCCACCAGCGCCAGCAGGGGCCGGCCGGATGGATGTGGACGACGGACTCACGCATGGGTGGCTCCCGTCTTGCCCGAGCTTTCGAGCTCCACGCATTCGGCTTCCGCGCGGCGCAGCGCGAAGGTCGACTGGCCGATGCGCACCACCAGCGGATCGGCGCCGGGCATGGCGCGGGCCAGCACGGCGACGTGTTCACCGGCGACGAAGCCCAGTTCCTCCAGCATCTGTTTCCATTCCGGCGCATGCGCCGGTGCCTGCAGCGCCTTGACGCGGTGCGCCTGGCCGATGGCGGCCTGCGCGAGGGTGGGGGCTTGGAGAACGGCGCTCATGTCGTGGGGATCTCGGGAGGAGCCTGCGGGCTTGCGAAGCGAAAGATTCTAAATGATAGTGATTCTCAACTTCTCTCGCCGAACCGAGGTCAGGCTTCGGTCAACCCGAGGGCGGACTGCGACTCGCCCAACGATGCACTCCCTCGAAAGGGACGAAGTCAGCGAGCCCAAACGACGGGAAGTCAGCAAGTGGGCGTGGGGCCGGCGTGATGCTGGGGGTTCGCGGACGCGATGCCCCCTGCGTCGCGGAGAGCCCGCGCTTGGCCGACGGGGTAGGGCGATCTGGGCACGGGACGTGCTTGTCGATAGCGGCATTCCCAGCCGGCGCAACGCCTCCGACTAGTGAGCCGCCTCCTGTTTTGACGACCCCGCAAACGTTTAGCGTTTACCTTGACGTGGCTTACACTCGCGCCTTCTTAGAATGCTCGGCTGCTCCTCACCCTTCGCATCGAGACTGCAAATGATGAAGTCCTTCCTGTCGTTCTCTCCCCTTGCGGCTGGCTTGGCCTTGGCCCTGACGGCCGGCGCGGCTGCCGCGCAGACCACCCCGGCGGTGATCTTCGACATGGGCGGCAAGTTCGACAAGTCGTTCAACGAGGCCGCGTACCGCGGCGTCGAGCAGTGGAAGAAGGACACGGGCGGCAAGTACCTCGAGTTCGAGATCAGCAACGAGACCCAGCGCGTGCAGGCGATCCGCCGCATGGCCGAGCGCGGCGCGAGCCCCATCATCTCGGTGGGCTTCGCCCAGGCGTCCGCGCTGAACCAGGTGGCCAAGGACTTCCCCAAGACCAAGTTCGTCATCATCGACGAGAAGGTCAACCAGCCCAACGTGCAGTCGGTGCTGTTCAAGGAGCAGGAAGGCAGCTTCCTCGTCGGCGCGCTGGCCGCGCTGACCAGCAAGACCGGCAAGGTCGGCTTCGTGGGCGGCATGGACATCCCGCTGATCCGCAAGTTCGAATGCGGCTATGAGCAGGGCGCCAAGGCGGCCAATCCGAAGGCGGAAGTCTTCAAGAACATGACCGGCACGACGGCCTCGGCCTGGAACGATCCGACCCGCGGCGGCGAGCTGGCCAAGGCCCAGTTCGCCAAGGGCGTGGACGTGGTCTTCGCCGCGGCCGGCGGCACCGGCGTCGGCGTCTACCAGGCGGCCAAGGACGCGGGCAAGCTGGCCATCGGCGTCGACAGCAACCAGAACCACCTGCAGCCCGGCACCATGCTGAGCTCGATGGTCAAGCGCGTGGACGTTGCCGTCTACAACGTGCTCAAGGAATGGAAGCCCGGCATCAGCGTGCTGGGCCTGAAGGAAGGCGGCGTCGAGTACGCCGTCGACGCGAACAACGCCAAGCTGATCGCTCCCGCGATCAAGACCAAGCTGGACGCGTACAAGGCCGACATCATCGCCGGCAAGATCAAGGTCGCGGACTACATGGCGGACAACGCCTGCAAGAACTGACCCCTCGCGAGCGAGCGTTCCTGACATGACACAGTCCCCACGCGGCGCCGCCGCGCCCGCGGTCCGTCTGTGCGAGATCTCCAAGCGCTTCGGCGCGGTGCAGGCCAACCGGTCGGTGAGCTTGGCCGTCGAGCGCGGCACCGTGCACGGCCTGGTCGGCGAGAACGGCGCCGGCAAGAGCACGCTGATGGCCATCCTCTACGGCTACTACCACGCCGACGAGGGCCACATCGAGGTCGACGGCCAGCGCGTGACCATCGCCAACTCGCAGCAGGCCATCGCGCTGGGCATCGGCATGGTGCATCAGCACTTCATGCTGGTGGACACGCTGTCCGCGCTGGACAACGTGATGCTGGGCGCGGAGCCAGCCTTCTTCCTCTCGCGCGCGAAGCGCCAGGTGCGCCAGGAGCTCGAGGCGCTGATGCGCGACACCGGCCTGACGGTGCGCCTGGACGCGACCGTCGCGGACCTGCCGGTCGGCGAGATGCAGCGCCTGGAGATCCTGAAGGCGCTGTACCGCGGCGCGAAGATCCTCATCCTGGACGAGCCGACCGCGGTGCTGACGCCGCAGGAGACCGACCAGCTGTTCGAGGTCCTGCGCCGCCTGCGCGAGCGCGGCACCACCATCCTGCTGATCACGCACAAGCTGCGCGAGGTGATGGCGCTGTGCGACGCCGTGACCGTGATGCGCGCGGGCGCCGTGATCAAGACCTGCGCGATCGGCGAGACCAGTCCCGAGGACCTGGCCGAGAGCATGGTCGGCCGCAAGGTCAACCTCGGTCGTGACGACGGTGCGATCAAACCGCCGTCGGAGCAGCCGGTGCTGAAGGCCGAGGGCCTGACGGTCGCGGGCGATTCCGGCTCCGGCGTGCACCTGCTGAGCAACGCGACGCTGGTCCTGCGTCCGGGCGAGATCGTCGGCGTGGCCGGCGTCTCGGGCAACGGCCAGAGCGAACTGCTGGAAGTGCTCGCGGGCATGCGCGCGCCGGACGCCGGCACGCTGCACGTCGCGGGCCGCGACTTCCGCCCCACCTCATGGATGGATCCGCGCACGGCGCGCGAGCTCAAGCTCGCGCACGTGCCGGAGGACCGCCACGCGCTCGGCATGGTGCTGGACTTCCCCGCATGGGAAACGGCCGCGCTCGGCTATCACGAGCAGGACGCCTACCGCGCCGGCCCGATGGGCCTGGGCATGAACCAGCGCCACCTGCGCGCGCAGACCGCCGAAATGATGGAGCGCTTCGACGTCCGTCCGCGCAACGCGGAGCTGGGCTCGTCGAAGTTCTCCGGCGGCAACCAGCAGAAGCTGATCCTGGCGCGCGAGATCGGCCAGAGCCCGGCGGTGCTGCTGGTCGGCCAGCCGACGCGCGGCGTCGACATCGGCGCCATCGAATTCATCCACAACCAGCTGCGCCGCCTGCGCGACGCCGGCTGCGCCATCCTGGTCGTGTCCAGCGAGCTCGACGAGATCCTGGCGCTGGCCGATCGCGTCATCGTCATGAACGCCGGCCGCATCACCGGCGAACTCGCGATCGACGAGTGCTCCGAGAAGAACCTGGGCCTGCTGATGTCAGCCTCCCCGAACCACGAGAAGACCGCCGTCGCGGCGACCGCCCCATGAGCAGCCAAGCCTTGCAGATGCCGCGCTGGATGGACCTGGTCCTCCTGCCGCTGTGGAACCTGCTGATCGCGCTGGCGGTGGCCGGCGGCGTGGTGCTGCTGATCGGCGCCAGCCCGATGCAGGCGCTGACGGTGCTGCTCGAGGGCGCGCTCGGCAGCGCGCGCGGCCTCGGCTACACGCTGTACTACACGACCACCTTCATCTTCACCGGCCTGGCGGTCGCGGTCGCCTTCCACGGCGGCCTGTTCAACATCGGCGGGGAAGGGCAGGCGACGCTGGGCGGCATCGGCGTGGGGCTGCTGTCGCTGTGGCTCGCGCCCAAGCTGCCGGGCTTCGTGATGATCCCGCTGGCGATCGTCGCGGCGGCGCTGTTCGGCATGGTCTGGGCCGCGGTGCCCGGCTACCTGCAGGCTTGGCGCGGCAGCCACGTGGTCATCACGACCATCATGTTCAACTTCCTCGCGGCCAGCCTCAACGGCTACCTGCTCGTGAACTGGCTGCGCCCGAACGGCTCGATGTCGGTCGAGAGCGACGCCTTCGCCGACTCGGCGCGCATGCCGGCGGTCCATGAACTGCTCGCGAAGGTCGGCATCGAATGGCCGTCCTCGCCGCTGAACCTGTCCATCCTGCTGGCCGTCGCGGCCTGCGTCTTCGTCTGGTGGTTCCTGTGGAAGAGCCGCGCCGGGTACGTGCTGCGCGCGGTCGGCTCCAACCCGAGCGCCGCCCACTACGCCGGCATCAAGCCGCGCTGGCAGGTGCTGGCTGCGATGGGGCTGTCGGGTGCGCTGGCCGGGCTGGTCGGCGTCAACGAGATCGCCGGCGTGCAGGGCAAGCTGACGCTGGACTTCGTCGCCGGCGCCGGCTTCACCGGCATCGCGGTGGCGCTGATGGGACGCAACCATCCGGTCGGCATCGTGCTGGCCTCGCTGCTCTTCGGCACACTGTACCAGGGCGGCGTCGAAGTCTCGTTCGAGGTCCCCGGCTTCAGCCGGGAGATGGTCGTGACCGTGCAGGGCCTGATCGTGCTGTTCGCCGGCGCGATGGCGATGGTGAGCGCGCCGATGTTCGCGAAGCTGTACGCGGCGGTGGCCCGCAAGCGCCAGGCAGGCGTTGCAGGCAGCGCAGCCGCTGCTGGAGGGAAGTCGAATGGATGAGGTCCTGATCGGCTCCGTACTGGCGTCGACGCTGCGCGTCACCACGCCGCTGCTGTTCGCCGCGCTCGCCGGCCTGCTGTCCGAGCGCTCCGGCGTCGTCGACATCGGCCTGGAAGGCAAGATGCTGTCCGCCGCGTTCGCCGCGGCGGCGGTGGCCAGCGTGTCGCACTCGACGACGCTCGGCCTGCTGGCCGCGATCGGCGTCGCCATCACGATGTCCATGATCCACGGCTTCGCGACGGTGACGCACCGCGGCGACCAGGTCGTCTCCGGTGTCGCGCTGAACATGGTGGCCGCCGGCCTGACGGTGGTGCTGGGCATCGCCTGGTTCGCGCAGGGCGGCCAGACGCCGCCGATCGGCGCCGAGCAACGCGTCACCGGCCTGCTGCCGCAGTGGGCCGAGCCCACGCCCGGCAGCTGGATGGCCTCGGTCATCGGCCATGGCCTGCTGAGCCACAACGCGCTGGTCTACCTGGCCTTCCTGCTGGTCGTCGTCGTGTGGTTCTTCCTGGAGCGCACGCGCCCCGGCCTGCGCCTGCGCGCGGTCGGCGAGAACCCGGCGATGGTCGACGCCGCCGGCGTGTCCGTGCCGCGGCTGCGCTACACCGCGCTGGCGCTCAACGGCATCCTGTGCGGCCTCGGCGGCGCCTACCTGACGCTGGCACAGAACGCCTCGTTCTCGCCCAACATGACCGCGGGCCGCGGCTTCATCGCGCTGGCCGCGATGATCTTCGGCAAGTGGAAGCCGGTGCCGACGCTGTGCGCCTGCCTGCTGTTCGGCTTCCTGGACGCCGTCGCGATCCGCCTGCAGGGCGTGTCGCTGCCGGGCATCGGCGAGGTGCCGGTGCAGCTCATCCAGGCGCTGCCCTACATCCTGACGGTGGTGCTGCTGGCCGGCTTCATCGGCCAGGCGATCGCGCCCAAGGCGCTGAGCAAGCCCTACGTGAAGGAGCGCTGAGCATGAGCACCGGTTCCACCCAGGCCCAAGCCCTGATCGCGGCGATCCCGCTGCCCGCCGACGTCATCGAGCGCCTGCTGAAGGCGGCGCTCGACGCCCGGCAGCATTCGCACGCGCCGTATTCGAAGTACTTCGTCGGCGCCGCGGTGCTCGACGAGCACGGCCGCATCCACGCCGGCTGCAACATCGAGAACGCCGCCTACCCGCAAGGCTGGTGCGCGGAGACCAACGCCCTCGGCCACATGATCATGGGCGGCGGGCGCGTGGCGCGCGCGGTGATGGTCACCGGCGCCGGCTCGGAAATCATCACCCCCTGCGGCGGCTGCCGCCAGAAGCTGCGCGAGTTCGCGCGGCCTGAAGAACTCATCGTGATCGCGGGCGACGCCTCCGGCGTGCGCGCGCACTGGACCCTGGAGCAGCTGCTGCCCGCCAGCTTCGGTCCGGATCACCTGAAACCCTGAACGTCGACATCCGCGCCGACATCCACACCGACATCGACGCGGCCGCCGTGGCCGCGACAGGAGAACGAACATGTCCATCCCCCTGCAAGGCGCCGAACTCGACGCCGCCATCACCGCCAGCATCGCCACGCTGAAGTCGACCTTCGGCGAGCAAGGCCCTGAAGTCGCCGTCGTGCTGGGTTCCGGCTGGTCCGGCGCCGTCGATCAGCTGCAGGATGTGAAGCATCTGCCGTACGCGCAGCTGCCGGCCTTCCCGCAGCCCAAGGTCGAAGGCCACGTGGCCGAGATCGCCGTGGGCCGTGTCGGCCAGCAACGCGTGGCGATGCTGCGCGGCCGCGCCCACACCTACGAGAGCGGCGACTGCACCGGCATGGCCGGCGCGATCCGCAGCCTGAAGGCCTGGGGCGTAAAGGTGCTGGTGCTGACGAACGCGTCGGGCAGCCTGCGCTCGCACCAGCCCCCGGGCAGCCTGATGCTGATCTCGGACCACATCAACGCGCCGCAGCGCTCGCCGCTGACGGGCCTGCCGGGCAGCGACCGTTTCTGCGACATGAGCGTCGCCTACGACGCCGAGCTGCGTCAGCAGGGCTTCAAGATCGCCCGCGAGCACAACATGGTGCTGACCGAAGGCGTGTACGTGTGGGCCGTCGGCCCGCACTTCGAGACGCCGGCGGAGATCCGCATGTTCGCCGCCTGGGGCGCGGACGCGGTCGGCATGAGCACCGTGCCGGAGACCATCCTGGCGCGTCACGCGGGCCTGCGCGTCGCCGGTCTGGCGCTGATCACCAACATGGCCGCGGGCATGTCCGACGAGGCGCTGACGCACGCGCTGACGCTGCAGCAGGCGAAGGTTTCGGGCGACCGCGCCGCCGCCTACCTGGGCCAGTACTTGGCCTCGCTGGCGACGTTGGAATCGCTGAAGGCCTGATCGTCGGCCGGTGCAAGATCGGGGCCATGCCCCCGGTCGGCCGGTTGCCCGATGGATCGATCGCCGGAACCGGCGGGCTGTTGTGCGGACTGACCGTTCGGTCGTCCATGGATGAGCAGTAGGGAGTTGTCGATGAAGTCGGAGATGATGAAGTCGGAGATGAGTCTGGAACAAGCGGCGCGTCTGGCGCTGCAATGCCTGGACCTGACGAGCCTGAACGACGGCGACACCGCCGCCGATATCGAGGCCTTGTGCGCGCGCGCGATCGGCGCACCGGAGCGCGGCCATGTCGCCGCCGTGTGCGTGTGGCCGAAGTTCGTCGCGCAGGCGCGTGCCGCGCTGCCCAAGGACATCCGCGTCGCCGCGGTCGCCAACTTCCCCGACGGCAGCCTGGATCTGCCGCGCGTGCTGGCCGAGATCGACGCGATCGCGCAGGCCGGCGCGCAGGAGGTGGACGTCGTGCTGCCGTACCGCGCGCTGATGGCGGGCCAGTCGACCGAGGTGGGTGAGTTCCTGTCCGAGGTCCGGCATGCGACGCGGCCGCTGACGCTGAAGGTCATCATCGAATCGGGCGAACTCGGCTCGACCGCGCGCATCGCCGAGGCCACGCGCCAGGCGCTGATGGCAGGCGCCGATTTCGTCAAGACGAGCACCGGCAAGACCAAGGTGTCGGCGACGCCGGAAGCGGCCGCGACGATGCTGCGCGAGATCGCCGGCAGCGGCTTCGGCAACGCGGGCTTCAAGGCCTCGGGCGGCATCCGCTCGGTGATCGATGCCCGTGCCTACCTGCAGCTGGCGGCCGACGCGCTCGGCGTCGCGGCGCTGACGCCGCAACGCCTGCGCTTCGGCGCGAGCGGCCTGCTGGGCGACATCGAGGCGGTGCTGGCCGGACAGGACAGCGCAGCCGTCAGCGCCGCGTACTGAAGCATCGAACCCGCATTGAAGCAGCGCTGAGGAAGTACTGACGCAGCGTTCAACAAGCGCTCAACAAGCGCTCAACAAGCGCAGGCCGCGACGACCCGCCCCGATGGACGAGGGGCGGGCGCATAACGACAACACATCGAAGGGACGCGGCGATCATGCTGGCTCAGGAAATCATTCGCACCAAGCGTGAGGGACGCGCGCTGGACGACACCCAGATCGGGCACTTCGTGCGCGGGCTGGTGGACGGCAGCTGGAGCGAAGGCCAGGTGGCCGCGCTCGGCATGGCGGTGTTCCTGCGGGGCATGGGACGCGACGAGGCCGTCGCGCTGACGCGCGCGATGATGAACAGCGGCCGCGTGCTGAGCTGGCCCGACATGCCGGGCCCGGTGCTCGACAAGCATTCGAGCGGCGGCGTCGGCGACAAGCTGAGCCTGATGATCGCGCCGATGGTGGCGGCCTGCGGCGGCTACGTGCCGATGATCGCGGGACGCGGGCTCGGCCACACCGGCGGGACCGTCGACAAGCTCGAGGCCATTCCCGGCTACACGACGACGCCGGCACCGGCCGACTTCGACCGCATCGTGCGCGCGCTGGGCTGCGCCATCATCGGCCAGACCAGCGATCTGGCGCCGGCCGACAAGCGCTTCTACGCGGTGCGCGACATCACCGCCACGGTGGAGAGCGTGCCGCTGATCACCGCGAGCATCCTGTCGAAGAAGCTGGCCGCCGGGCTGCAGGGCCTGGCGATGGACATCAAGTGCGGCAACGGCGCGTTCGCGGCCACGCCGGAATTCGGACGCGAGCTCGCGCAGAGCATCGTCGATGTCGCCGGCGGCGCGGGCCTGCGCACGCGCGCGCTGATCACCGACATGAACCAGGTGCTGGGCCAGGAGGTCGGCAACGCGCTGGAAGTGCGTGGTGCCATCGACTACCTGACCGGTCGCAAGCCGCGCGAGACCCGCACGCATGAGCTCACGCTGGCGCTGTGCGCCGAGATGCTGGTGCTGGGCGGACTCGCGCCCGACACGGCGTCGGCGCGCGTGAAGCTGCAGGCGGCGCTGGACAGCGGCGCGGCGGCGGAACGTTTCGCGAAGATGGTGGCCGCGCTCGGCGGGCCGGCGGACCTGCTGGAGAAGCCCGAGGCCTACCTCGCGGCGGCGCCGGTCGTGCGCCCGATCCCGGCACCGCGCGCAGGCCGCCTCGTCGGCATGAACACGCGCGACCTCGGCCTTGTCATCGTCGAGCTCGGCGGCGGTCGCCGCCTGCCGGGCGATGCGCTCGACATGCGCGTCGGGCTCGACCGCTTCGCGCAGCTCGGCGATGTCGTCGCGGCGGGCGATCCCATCGCCTTTGTCCACGCCGCCGATGAAGCCGCAGCCGACCGCGCCATCGCGCAAGTGCTGGCCGCCATCACCATCGGCGACGCCCCGTCCTGGACGCCGGCGCCGCTCGTCATGGCCGAACTGGGCTGAAACCGAGCACGTCTGCGGGACCCGGTACCGGCCGCCCTCATACGCTCGCAGGCTCCGCTAAATCGGTCGGCCGGCACCGGGTCCCTCCGACCGCACGAGTCCAGGGAGCAGGCTCGGTAGAATTCCGGCCCTCGATTCCTGATTTCCGCTGACACGCGACATGCCCGATTCCATCGACCCCATCGACGATCCCATCGACAGCGACGACGCGAGCGAATCGCCGGCCGCCGAGGGCGTCAACCATCCGAAGGCCCGCATCCGCAGCTTCGTCGTGCGCGCCGGTCGCATGGGCACCGGACAGGTCAAGGCGCTCGCGGAACTCGGCCCGAAGTTCGTGCTGCCGTTCAAGCCCGAGGCGATGGACTACGAAGCCACCTTCGGACGCCAGGCGCCCGTCGTCTTCGAGATCGGCTTCGGCATGGGCGGCCCGACCGCCCAGATCGCGCAGACGCTGCCCGGCATCGACTTCATCGGCTGCGAGGTCCATGAACCCGGCGTCGGCGCGCTGCTCAAGCTGATCGGCGAGCAGGACATCGCCAACATCCGCATCTTCCAGCACGACGCCGTCGAGGTGCTGGACAGCATGATCCCCAAGGCCTCGCTGGCGGGCGTGCACATCTACTTCCCGGATCCGTGGCACAAGAAGCGCCACAACAAGCGCCGCCTGGTGCAGCCCGGATTCGTCGCCAAGCTGGTGCAACACCTGGCGCCGGGCGCCTACCTGCACCTGGCCACCGACTGGGAGCCCTACGCCCAGCAGATGCTGGAAGTGCTGGCCGCCGATCCGGACCTGGTGAACACCTCGACCCGCGCGGACGGCTACGCCGACAAGCCCGAATACCGTCCGCTCACCAAGTTCGAGAACCGCGGCCTCAAGCTGGGCCACGGCGTCTGGGACCTGGTGTTCAAGCGCAAGGCCTGACCCGCGCCCGCGCCATGTCGGGGCGCATGCCCCCGTCCCGCCCCGTCAGGACGCGCATGCACCCATCCCGCGCCCCCTCGGGGCGGGCGTGCGCCAATTCCGCCCATCGGGGCGGGAACCCGCGTGACGAAGGTCAGGCGCGGCCGGACCTGCAAGGCCTTTCAGGGATCGCCGGAGGGTCGCACTGTTAGAGTTCCCGCCTATGTCCGAATCCAACTCCCTTGCCGGTCGGCATGTGCTCCTGGGCCTGTCCGGCGGCATCGCCTGCTACAAGATCGCCGAGCTGACGCGGCTGTTCGTGAAGGCCGGCGCCACGGTGCAGGTGATCATGACGGAGGCCGCGGAGGCCTTCATCACGCCGGTGACGATGCAGGCGCTGTCCAACCGCCCCGTCTTCACCAGCCAGTGGGATGCGCGCCCCGACAACAACATGGCGCACATCAACCTGACGCGCGAGGCCGACGTGATGGTCATCGCGCCCGCCAGTGCGGACTTCATCGCCAAGCTGGCGCAAGGCCGCGCGGATGACCTGCTGTCGCTGACGGCGCTGGCGCGTCCGGCGCACAAGTGCGCGTTGCTGCTGGCCCCGGCGATGAACCGCGAGATGTGGGCGCATCCGGCCACGCAGCGCAACCTGGCGCAGGTGCAGTCGGACGGCGCGCTGGTGCTGGGCGTCGGTTCCGGCGACCAGGCCTGCGGCGAGGTCGGCGACGGCCGCATGCTGGAGCCGATGCAGCTGCTGGAGCACGTGGTCTCGCATTTCCAGCCCAAGGTGCTGGCCGGACGCAAGCTGCTGATCACCGCCGGTCCGACCTACGAGGCGATCGATCCTGTGCGCGGCATCACCAACCGATCGAGCGGCAAGATGGGATTCGCCATCGCGCGCGCGGCCGCGGAGGCGGGCGCCGAGGTGACGCTGGTGGCCGGTCCCGTGCACCTGCCGACGCCGTTGGGCGTGAACCGCATCGACGTGCAGAGCGCGCGCGAGATGCTGGACGCGGTGCTGCCGCGCGCGGCGACGCACCAGGTGTTCGTCGCGACGGCGGCGGTCGCGGACTGGCGCCCGGCGCAGACCGCCGAACACAAGATCAAGAAGAACGCCAAGGCCGGCGAGGCGGTGCCTCCCGCGCTGACCCTGGCCGAGAACCCCGACATCCTGGCGACGGTCGCCGCGCTGCCGCAGCCGCCGCTGTGCGTGGGCTTCGCGGCGGAGAGCCAGGACCTGGTCAAGCATGCGCGCGAGAAGCGCCAGCGCAAGAACGTGCCGCTGATCGTGGCCAACATCGGTCCCGCGGCCTTCGGCCAGGACGACAACGCGCTGACGCTGGTCGACGCGCGCGGCGAACGCGAGCTGTCGCGCGCCGACAAGCTGACGCTGGCGCGCGAGCTGGTGCGCGAGATCGCGCAGCGGCTGACGACCTACGGCACCTGAGGCGGACGCGCCGACCTTCAGACCTTCCGATTCCCTTCCGACCGATTCTTCGACTGTTTCCTCGACTGCTTCCTCGACTGATTCCATGACCACCATCGATCTGAAGGTGCTCGACCGCCGCATGGCCGAGCAGCTCCCTGCCTACGCGACGACCGGCAGCGCCGGCCTGGACCTGCGCGCCTGCCTGGACGAGGCGATCACGCTCGCGCCCGGCGACACCGTGCTGGTGCCCACGGGCCTGGCGATCCACATCGGCGACGCGGGCCTGGCGGCGATGATCCTGCCGCGCTCGGGCCTGGGCCACAAGCACGGCGTGGTGCTGGGCAACCTGGTCGGTCTGATCGACTCGGACTACCAGGGCCAGCTGATGGTCAGCGTGTGGAACCGCGGCAAGGACACCTTCACGATCCAGCCGATGGAGCGCATCGCCCAGATGGTGATCGTGCCGGTCGTGCAGCCGACCTTCCGCGTCGTCGATGATTTCGACGCGTCCTCGCGCGGCGAGGACGGTTTCGGGTCGACCGGCAAGGCCTGACCCCGCCCACCCCCGCTCGCCGCTCACGCCTCACGCCTCACGTCCATCACCCGACCGACGCGGTCGGACGGGTCAATCGCAGGCCGGAGTCAGCGGGCGAGGGTGGGGCCGGAATGGGGCTTGGGGTTCCCGGAGGGAGGCCCCATGCCCCGTGGAGAGCCCGCGCCTGGCAGGCCGGGGTCACTGGTCTTCAATCCCCGTGCCCATGCCCCTCTTCAACGCCAGCTGCCGCCGCATCCACCGGCGCGCTCGCATTCGCGCCGTCGAAGAAGAACGGCTTGCGCGGCTTCTTCGCTGGCCAGACCTCGTTCATCGACGGGATGTCGAAGACGCGGCCGCCCTGCATGACCTGGCTGATCCTGTCGCTCTGGCGGATGTCCTTCAACACGTCGCCATCGAGGATCACGAGGTCTGCGAGCTTGCCCGGCTCCAATGAGCCGATGTCCTTGTCCAGGCCGAGGTAACGCGCCGGATTGAGTGTCGCGGTGCGGATGGCTTCCAGCGAGGTCATGCCGCCCAGGCCCATCATCCACAGTTCCCAGTGCGCGCCGAGACCTTCGCGCTGACCGTGCGCGCCGATGTTCACCGACACGCCGGCGCGTTGCAGCTCGGTTGCGGTCTTCGCGACCTGGATGACGTTGAAGTCCTCCTCCGGCGCCGTTTCGCGGCGCACGCTGCGCGGTTCCAGCACCGCCTTGGGCACGAACTTGCTGAGGATCGGATGGCGCCACACGTCCGTGCGCGCGTACCAGTAGTGCTCACCGTCGAGGCCGCCGTAGGCGACGTTCAGCGTCGGCGTGTAGCCGACCTGCGTCTGCGGCCACAGCTGCTTGACGTCGTCATAGACCTTGGCGACCGGCAGCGCGTGCTCCACGCCGGTGTGGCCGTCGACCACCATCGACATGTTGAGCTGGAACAGCGAGCCGCCTTCCGGCACGACCATCATCCCCGTCTCGCGCGCCGCCTCGAGCACCTGCTGGCGCTGATCGCGCCGCGGCTGGTTGTAGCTCTTCACGCTGATCGCGCCGGCCGACTTCAGCCGTTTCAGATGCGTCTGCGCGTCTTCCAGGCTGTTGATGACGGCGGAGAAGTTGGCCTTCGCGCCGTACAGCACCGTGCCGGTCGAGAAGATCCGCGGCCCGACCACGCGGCCCGTGCGCTGCATCTCCGACTGCGTGTAGATGTCGCTGGTGCGGTTGGATGGATCGTGCAGCGTCGTCAGGCCGAAGGCCAGCGACGCGTAGTTGATCCAGCTCTGCTGCGGGACGATCTCGCTCTCGGCCATGGTGCCGTGCCAGTGCGCGTCGATCAGGCCCGGGATGACCGTCTTGCCGGCGGCCTGGATGGTCTCCGTGCCCGCTGGGATCGTCACCGATGCGCGCGGCCCGATCGCGGCGATGCGGTCGCCGTCGACCAGGATCGCGCCGTCCTCGATGACCTCATCGGGCTTGCTCGCGCTCATCGTGACGATGCGCGCGCCGACGATCGCGATGCGACCCTTGGGCTTGTCCGCGGTCAGCGTCAGCTTGATGGGCGCGCCGCGCTCCGCCGGCTTGAAGCCCGGCTGCAGCGCCTGCGTCAGCGGCACGGTGAAGAGCTCGTTGCCCAGCGCGTAGTGCAGCGCATACGGCTGCGACTTGCCGTCACCCGACCACTGCAGGTCGTCGCCCGCGTTCACGTCGAGCTTCTTCACCGGCATGGCCTCGGCCTTCGGGCCGACCGTCTGCAGCTTGCCCGCGGGCGCGAGCGGCGTCACGTAGGTGTGGAAGCGCTCGGTGAAGCCCAGCCACTGGCCGTCCGGCGACACGGTGAAGCGGGTCGCGAACTCGCTCTTGGCGACGGCGAACTCGCTGCGCTCGATCAGGTTCAGGCGGACCAGCTGGTGATTCGAATCGACCTCGCCCGTCGTCTGCTTGCGCGTGACGTAGAGCGTGTCGCTGTCGGCGCCGAACTGGGGCGCCTCGCCGTCCTTGGTGACCCGGCGCGGCTGGCCCTTGCCATCGACCGCGGCGACGTAGACGCCGGGCTCCAGGCTGTTCCAGGGCGAGGTGAGGAAGCCGCCCTTGGCCTTCTGGTACGCGACGGTCCTGCCGTCCGGCGAGAACGCCGGCGACAGGTACTTGCCTGGCTCCGGCGTGACGATGGTGTCGCGACCGCCGGCGAGATCGAGCACGCGCACGCGGCCCTGGTCGGCGTCGTTCCAACTCACGTAGACGAGCTGCTTCCCATCGCGCGAGAACGCCGGGAAGTACTCGAAGCGCTCCGTCTGTGACGTGAGACGACGCGCTTCGCCGACCGGTTGTCCGTCGCGGAGCTCGCTCGTGTAGAGATAGCCGGCGGAGGAGAACACCACGCGCTTGCCGTCCGGCGAGACCTTGACCCAGCGCAGCATCTTCGAGTCGAAGGTGGCGGGCGCGACCTCATGCGCGAAGCGCAGCGCGGGGGTGATCTGGCGCTCGTCCTTCACATGGAAGGGGATCTCCGCGGCGGTGGACTTGAACGGATCGATGCGCCACAGCTTGCCCTGCGCCCAGGTCACAACCTGCTTGGAATCGGGCATCCACGCGATGCCGGGGTACACGCCGTGCACGGACCAGGACTCCTGCAGGTCGCGTTCCATGCCGGTCCAGGCGGGGAACTCGCGGCCGGTCTTCAGGTCCTTGAGGAAGAGCGTGGTGCGGCTGCCCGTGGCGTCGCGCAGGCGGCGGATGAAGGCGAGGTACTTGCCGTCGGGGGAGGGCGTCGGGCGGATCGCGCCGCCTGCGCCGGTGACGAAGGGCTCGCTGGTGCCGTCGGTCAGGTCCTGGCGGTAGATGCGGAAGATCTCGCCGGTGCTGTCCTTGTTGTATTCGAACTGGCGGCCTGGCGTGCTGTCCTGCGAGTAGTAGAGGTACTTGCCGTCGGGCGAGAGCGCGGGTTCGCCGAGGTCCTTCTGCCAGTTCGGCTTCTCGTTGAGCTGCTGGCCCTTGCCGCCGTCGACGTGATAGAGCCAGATCTCGCCGCTGCCCAGCGAGCGGGTGCCGGTGAAGTGCTTGCGGGCGGCGATGTACTTGCCGCCCGGATGCCAGACGGGGTTGTTGAGCAGGCGGAAGTCTTCGGTCGAGATTGCGCGGGCGTTGGAGCCGTCGGCGTTCATGACCCAGATGTTGTCGCCGCCGCCGGCGTCGGAGACGAAGGCGATCTGCTTCCCGTCGGGCGAGAAGCGGGGCTGCATCTCCCACGCGATCGAGTGCGTCAGTGCCTTGGCTTCGCCGCCGCCGGCGGGCATCACGTAGAGGTCGCCGAGCAGGTCGAAGACGATCTGCTTGCCGTCGGGGCTGACGTCCACCGACATCCAGGTGCCGGTGCGCACGTCGATGTTGGCGATCTTCTTGTCACCCGGGGGCTGGTTGACGTTCCACTTCGCCGCCGGGGCCGACGCCGCAACGGCGGGAGAGGGGGCTCCGGCAGGCGCGTCAGCGGCGAAGGCGGCGGCCTGCAGGGCCAGCGCAAAAGCGATCACGCCCGCGCGGGCGGGCGTGACGGTGAAACCGTCGGCGCCCTTGGAAAGGGTCGTCGGCGAGGCCTGCTTCGTGAGCATCTTGTTCGTCATGGGGCACCCTGGGATGAAGAGTGCCGGCAGCATAGGCGGGCACTACGCGCAAACCCGACCGGGTTTGCGAGGGCATGACGAATGGCAGTGCGCTGGGCGTATCGGTGGCGTGTCAGTTCATCTCGTCCGACGAGATCAAGCGAAGTCCCGGTCTTGCCTCGGTGACAGCCTTTAGTAACGCCGCAGCAATGCTGCCCGCCGGATTGATGCGGAACCTCTTCGGCAGGACCGGCGTCAGGACCCGGATCAGCGCCATCGCCGCATGTTCGGCACGCCGGGTTTCCCGGCGCTCGCCGCCGATGAGGCTGGGCCGGCAGATCGTCAGCGATCGGAACCCGATGGCCTGGATGTCCCGTTCCACTTCCCCCTTGGTCCTCGTATAGAAGAACCGGGAGCCCGCCGATGCGCCTACCGCGCTCACGAGAGCGAAGGTCTCGGCGCCCTCGGCGTGCGCGGCCTTGCCGAAGGCGACGGGGAGCTCGTGGTCGACATGGCGGAACGCCTCTTTCGAGCCAGCCTTGGCCTGGGTGGTTCCCAATGCGCAGATCACCGCTTGAGGCTTGAGCGACGCCAGCTCAGGAATCAGGTCTTCCAGTCGGGCGACCACGGGATTCACCAGCTTGGCGGCACGCGCCAATGGCTTGCGCGTCGGCGCAATCACTTCGGAGAACGCGTCGCTGGCAAGCGCAAGCCCCAGTGCGTTGCTGCCCACCAAGCCTGTGGCACCGAGCAGAAGCAGTCTCATCGTCGAATCTCCGGACTTCAGCGTGTCGAAGGCCTTGAGCCAAGTGTCATCCGAGCGGCTCTTCGGCGGGCAGATCGGTGACCATGCCCCATCGGTCGAATTCTGCGCTGAACTCGTCCAGCGCCAGCAAACCCATGCACGCATGGGCGCCTGGTGCCAGGTCATGCCCGCGCGCCAGCCGGCGAGCCAGGAGGATCGCGGCCATGCAGGGGATCTCGGGGCCGTGGTCGTTGTCGGCGGCGATGTGCCATTCCCTGCGGATGCTGCGACCTGTGGGATCTTCGCCTTCCACGCGCACGACCATGCCGCCGAGCGCCGAACCGAGGAAGTCGAACGCGGGCGCCGTGGCCTGCATCAGCGCGGCGAGCCGCGATGGCCGCTTCAGCAGGCCGAGGCGCCGAAGCGTCGCCAGCCACCCCATCGTCCGCTGCGTGAGGCCCACCTCGAGCGCGGCCCGGAACATGACGCGGTTGGTGACGCCGTAGCGCGACGGGAACAGCTCGAGATCCGGGATGTCGCACAGCGCGCCGAGTCGCGGCCGCAAGCGGGCGAACTCGACGCGTGTGGGGTCCGCCCAGCCCAGGCGCGGCTGCCAGCGCCCCTCGTCCCAGATCTGGACCGGGCCGCCGCAATAGCTCAACACGGCGGCGAGCGTCGCTTCCCCTCGCGGCGCAGTCTGCGCCGGCGCGATGCAGACGTCGATGTTGCGGAGGGACCGCCACTCGCGCGTGAGCGCTTCCACGACGGCCGAAGACAAGGCGGGGACGGTGCTCGCGCCGGAGATGCCGACGCGTCCCGACCCGCGGAATGCCTCATCGAGCGCCGAGGGGAAGTCGCAGACGAAGCGGCGTCCGTCGGCGAGATCGATGTAGTGCGCACCGGCCCGGGCCGCGGCGTGCGCGACGTCGTAGGACTGGTCCTGGAACGGCCCCGCGGTATGGATAAGCAGCTCGACGCCGAGGCGCCGAAGTTCCTCCGAGAACGCGGGCGAGGACAGATCGATGGCGATGCCTTCGGCGCCCGATCCGAGTTCATCGGCCAACGCGCGGGCGCGTGCTGCATTCCGTCCCCCGATCAGCAACTCGATCGCGGGATCGCCCGCCAGGGCGCGGCAGATGCGCGCTCCGAAGTTGCCATAGCCTCCCAGTACCAGCGTCTTCAATTCGTCGTCTTCTTGATCCGTTTGAAGCGCGCAGTCTACGGGGGCAGTTCAACCCGCCGACAGCCGCCACGGATCTTCCCGCTCCGCCGCATCCTGCTGCCGGAATGCCTTCGGCGACTTCCCGACGGTGCGCTTGAACACCTTCGAGAAACCGAAGGCGTCGCGATAACCGACCGCCGCGGCCACGGCCTCCAGGCTGTGTCGCGTCTGCGCCAGCAATTGCATCGCGCGCTGCATGCGCACGATGCGCAGGTGATTCAACGGCGTGTCGCCCATCGCCTCGCGGAAGCGTTCCGCCAGCGCCGTGCGCGACAGGCCGACCCGCTTCGCCAGCGCTTCCAGCGTCCACGGATGCGAGGGGTCGCCGTGCATCAGCGCCACCGCGCGGCCCACCGTCGGGTCCTGCACGGCCAGGCTCCAGCCGACGCTCGTCGCCGCGCGGCGCGCGATCAGCTGCCGCAGCGCGTAGGTGAACAGCAGGTCCAGCAAGCCGTGCGTGATGATCTCGGCACCAGGCTCCGCCTCGCGCAGTTCCTCGACCAGCAGGCCACCTGCCAGCGCCAGCGGCCCGAGCCGCGGCATGTCGGCGGCGCGCAGCACGGCCCAGATCGGCAGCTCCGCGAAGAACGGGTGCAGCGGCGTATGCCAGAACTGGTAGGCGCCGCTGAGCACGACAGCGCCTGTTTCGTCCGGTGTGCCCGACGGGCCGAGCGTGTCGAGTGCCACCGTCCGCTGCATGTCGATGTCGTCGACGCGCTGGCCGTCCAGCGTCGGGCGCAGGCTCAGCACATGCGGATGACCGCGCGACATCACGGCGATGTCGCCGCCGTTCAGCGTCAGGGGTTTCTCCAGCTCCGGCGCATGCAGCACCACGCTGCCGCGCAGCACCACGTGCAGGCCGATGCTGCGGTCGCAGGGGAAACGCAACGCGCAATCCTCCGACAGCTCGCTGAGGTCCAGCAGCCGTCGCGACAGACCGGTGTCGCGCAGGACGGCGCTCAGCAGGTCGATGCTCATGAGTGGGGATCATGGAACGGAAAGACATGAATTATGGATCTTTGTCCATTCCTGGTACGTGATCCGCTTTCTAGCATGGAGGCCTCATCACTGATTCCGGAGTCCTGAACATGATCGTCATCACCGGCGCCACCGGCCAGCTCGGCCGCCTCGTCATCGACCGCCTGCTGGCCCTGGGCGTTGAACCCGGCCGGATCGTCGCTGCCGTGCGTACTCCCGCCAAGGCGGCCGACCTGGCCGCGCGCGGCGTCGTCGTCCGCGAGTGCGACTACACCCGTCCCGACACGCTGACCACGGCCTTCGCCGGCGCGGAGCGCGTGCTGCTGATCTCCTCGAACGAGCTGGGCGATCGCATCCCGCAGCACCGCGCCGTGATCGACGCGGCCAAGGCGGTCGGCGTGGGCCAGCTCGTCTACGCCAGCGTGCTGCATGCCGACCGCTCCACGCTCGGCCTGGCCGGCGAGCACCGCGAGACCGAGGCGTTGATCACCGCCTCCGGCCTCACGCACGTGCTGCTGCGCAATGGCTGGTACGTCGAGAACTACCTCGCCGCGCTGCCCCAGGCGCTGGCGCACGGCGCCTTCCTCGGCTCGGCGCGCGAGGGACGCATCTCTTGGGCGGCGCGCGCCGACTATGCGCACGCCGCGGCCGCGGTGCTGTCGCAGCCCATCGGGCCGAACGCCGTCTTCGAGCTGGCCGGCGATCAGGCCCACACGCTGGCGGCGCTGGCGGCGGAAGTCGGCCGCCAGAGCGGCAAGCCCGTGGTCTACAAGGACCTGCCGCGCGCGGACTTCCAGCGCTTCCTGCTGGACGCGGGCCTGCCGGCGCCACTGGCCGAGCTCCTCGCCGATTCGGACGAGCAGGCCGCCGACGGCGCGCTGTTCGACGACAGCGGAGATCTGACGCGTCTGATCGGCCGACCGACGACGACGTTGGACGTCGCGGTGCGCGCAGCGCTTGCCGCGGCCTGACGCAGCAGGGGGCTGCGGCAGGGCGTCACCGATCAGCGACCATGCATCAGCCCCTCTTCCCAGACTGAGGAGAGGTCACCCAGCAATGGCTTCGGGATCCGGTCGTCGCCCGCTGCCGCCTTGAGCGTTTCGCGCATGGCGTCGGCGATGCGGCTCAGTACGGACCTGGGATCGTCGACCGCGCAGTGCTGCCGGCCGAACGCGATCAACTCCTCCGTGGTCGGATACGCCTTCGACTGATGACGTCCGGAAACCAGCTTGAGCGCCATCGTGCGGTCCTCCAGCTCCGGACCGCCCGCATAGCGGGTGTAGCGATACACCGCCGTGGTCACGACATCGAACATCGGTGCGAGCCACGCCTCCTGCTCGGATCGATAGAGCACACCGAAGTTCTTGAGGTGGGCATCCCCGTTGCGCACCATGACGGAGAAGGCGACCTGTTCGAAGAACCGGCGCAGATCCGCCTTGGGGAGGTGGATCAGGGTCAGCAGATCGCTGATGCGCTGGTAGCTGCCGTGGTATTTGCGGTCCGAGAGCACGTCCCGCACCCGCTGGCCGGCTAGCGCCGCCACATCCTCGAAGCCCAGACGTTCCACCGCGCCGCCTGGATGCTGGATCACGTCGAAGCGGTCCACGAGCAACAGCTGTCCGTCGTCGGAAAGATCAAAACCTGGCACCTCGATGCCGGCACGCTTCGCTGCGCTGAGGCAGAGAAACTCATTGGCCGCCAGGCCTGGATAGGCCGGACTCGCCGCCTTGACGATGAGCGAGGGAATGGGGATCGTGGGCCGGTCGGGAACCATGATCTTGGGCTGCATGCCGGCAATGCCGGCGCCGGTGTTCAGGTAGGCCCGGACCAGTTCGTCGAACAGCTCCGGCGTATATCGCATCTTGAGCAGTGAGTCGCGGCTGAGTGTCTGCGCGCGAGGGGAGGGCACCGCATCAGGCAGCCTGTACCCCAATCGGCCAATGCCGTTCTCGCCGATCAAGGCCAGCAGGTGCATGGGCGTGGTCGGCTGTTTGGGGAACAGTTCCCGGATGCGCATGAACAGGTCGCCTTCCGGCAGGTTCTGATCCATCGAAGGGAACAGATCGCCAGCCCGCCAGGTGAGCTGCGTCCGGGCCGGCATCAGCAAGGCCACGGAAGGCTGGTCGGGCGAAGTGTCCAGATATCGGAATTCGTAGGTGGACCCCTTGACCAACTGACCGACCTGGGGGACGCCCCCAATGCTGACGTCGAGCAGCGGCAGCTTGTCAGGGAGCATCGTCGTCGTCCCTGGCGAATCGCTCCGCGAGCTCCTCCATGGTCGGCATCCCGGCCTTCTCGAAGCGGATACGCAGACCCAGCGCGCGGGTCACGGCCATGAGCGAGGTCACCGTGGACTCCTGACCCGCTTCGAGGCGATAGATCACTTCCCGGACGCGGCTGGCCTTCTCCGCCAGTTCCGTTTTCGACAGCTTCAGGAGTTCACGACGCTCCCTCAACGCCAGACCGATGTCTTCAGGAAAGCTTGCAGTGTCAGCCATGGCTGGCATTTTATTCTTCAGTCGGTATTTTGCAAGCCATAGCTGACACGGATATCCATGAATTGCAAGTCATGGCTTGCGAAAATTGGTTGAATACGCATATTTGCAAGCCATGGCTTGCATATCGATCTCAGAGTTGAGAGGAGTGCAGGCCAATGCAACCATTGATGACTTTCGATATCCATTTGATCGAAAGTTGTTGGATTGTTTTCGGGCGATTTGCGAGATTTGTGTTCTTAATTTCGCACATATAGACACAAAATAGCTTCGAATGGTTTCGATATCGACGATTGGTTGTCAGAAACGAGAAGGCATTCGAAACTAAAAATCCGGGTCGGGCACTCAGTCCCATGCGTCCTCAACCCCGGGATCCTCGCGATCCCGACCCGGAGCCTCCTTTGAAACCCATCCACGCGCTTTCCTCCGTCGCCCTGGCCCTGCTGCTCGCGGGCGCCCACGCCCAGGCGGCCACCACGTACTACGTTTCCACCACCGGCAACGACGCCAACCCGGGCACCCTCGCGGCACCGTGGCGGCACATCAACCACGCCGCCACGGTCGCCGCCGCCGGCGCGACCGTCTACGTGCGTGGCGGCGTCTACAACGAGTACGTCACCTTCGCCAAGTCCGGCAACGCCACGGCCGGCCCGATCGTCTTCCAGAACTACGCCGGCGAGCTGCCCATCGTCGACGGCACCGGCGTGAACTGCTGCGGCGGCGACATGCGCGGTCTCTTCAACGTCAACAGCAAGAGCTACATCACGATCAACGGCTTCGAGATCCGCAACTACGCCAGCGGCACCAAGAACGACGAGCCGGCCGGCATCGTCGTGATCGGCTCGGGCACGCAGATCAAGCTGCTCAACAACAAGATCCACGACATCAAGACCACCATCGAGAAGACCGGCAACGCGCACGGCATCGCCGTGTGGGGCACGGGCACCACGCCGTACTCGCAGATCACCATCAGCGGCAACGAGGTCTACAACCTCAAGACCGGCCAGACCGAGACGGTCGCGCTCGACGGCAACGTCACCGACTTCACCATCACCGGCAACCTGATCCACGACAACTCCAACATCGGCATCGACGTGATCGGCTTCCAGGGCACCGGCCCGGACGGCCACGACCAGGTGAAGAACGGCACGATCGCGGACAACCGGATCTACAACATCACGACGACGAAGAACCCGTCCTACAACAACGAGCCGTCCGCCGGCGGCATCTACTGCGACGGCTGCGCCAACGTGGTGATCGAGCGCAACCTCATCCGCAACGCCGACCTCGGCATCGAGGTCGCCGCCGAGACCGGCGGGGAGAAGTCCAGCAACGTGACCGTGCGCAACAACCTGGTCTACGACACGCAGCTGGCCAACATCTCGATCGGCGGCTACGACGCCAGCCGCGGCGGCGCGGACCGCGTGAACGTGGTGAACAACACCCTCTACCAGTCCGCCTCGGCCAAGGGCGAGGGCTTCCAGGTCCAGTTCAACACGACCAACAGCGTGTTCAAGAACAACATCGTGTTCCTGTCCAACGCGCAGAGCGGCACGGGTGGCCACATGGTCAGCAACGTGGCCACCTGGACCACCTCGCCGGTCGCCTTCGACAACAACGTCTACTTCAACGACGCCGGCAACGCCACCTGGATCTGGAACAACAAGACCTACACCGGCCTGGGCAGCTTCGTCTCCGGCGCCAAGCAGGACGCGCGCTCGAAGTTCGGGAACCCGCTGTTCTTCAACCTCGCCGGCCGTGACCTGCGCGTGTCGGCGAACTCGCCGGCCGTCGGCGCCGGCACCAACCTCGGCGCGAGCATCGTCGGCGCGACCGATTTCGCCGGCGCCGCGCGCGTCATCCAGGTCATCGACGCCGGCGCCTACGAGCGCTGAGCAAGACCTGACACCGGGCGTCACGTCGAGGACGGAGACGCCATGACACGGAACGGGCCGCGGTGATGAACCGCGGCCCGTTGTTCATGCGGCGATGTGCTTGATGTCTCCTGACGGCCGATCTCCGGAAGCGATCCCTGCGCGTCGGACACGATGCGGAGCCCGTGCGGGATCACGAGCGGCACGCTCCCGGCGCGCTCCGGTAGAGTTGCCCGGCGGAACGGTCGGCGAGCCGAGCCACCAGCAACGGCGAGCCCGGTGCCCGCCATCAGGGAGATCAGCGTGCAAGGACAAGGCAGGGCGGGTCTCCGCCAGTGGATCGGTGTGCTCTGCGCGCTGGCGGCGTCGGCATCGTCGGCGTGGGCCGGCCTCAGCGGCGGCACCGGCATCGACGCCGGTACGCAAGTGGTGGCGCCAACGTGTCGCTTGCAGACGGCGACAGTCCCGGTGCAGGTGGTGCATTACCGCCTGATCGCGGTCGCCAAGATCAATGGGCGCAGCCTGGCCATGATGGTCAACACCTCCTCGGAGTACTCTTTCCTGTCCCCCGAGGTCGTTCGCGGGCTGGGGCTGTCGCAGCGCCCGCTGCCGCAGGGACTGGAGATCACGAACAACGGCCTGAACCTGCCGGCGCAGATGACCACGGTGCGCCGGTTCAACAGCGGCACCCTGGACCTGAAGGACGTGGACTTCGTCGTGGCCGACATCGACAGCGGACTGTCGCTCTCGGGGGTGATCGGACGTGACCTCCTCGCATCTCGCGACATTGAATTCGACGTGTCCCGCGGCGTCATCCGCTTGATCACAACCGAGGGGGACTGCCGCCGTGAGGCGCTGGCCTTCCGGGGCGGCAGCGCGCCCGTCAACGACATGCCCTTGAGCGATCCGGAGGGCGCGGACGACCGCCGGATCCGGATTCCGATCGAGCTCAATGGCAGGCCGGTGGTCGCGATGCTCGCCTCGGGCGTCCAGTTCAGCGCGCTACAGCCGCACGCGGCCCGCGCGGCCGGTATCCCGGACCGGGACCTGCGTTCGCCCGTCGCTCCGGACGGGTCGGCCACGCGGATCGTCGAGGTCGAGCGCGTGCAGGTCGGTGCGGAGCGTTTCAGCCGCCAGCAGCTGGAGGTCGAGCCGTACGACGCGCAAGGCAGTTTCGACATGCTGCTGGGGGTCGACTACCTGCTGTCCCATCGGGTCTACGTGTCCCATGCGCAGCGCAGGCTGTATTCCATCCGCAACGGTTTTCCCGCTTTCCGGAACCGGGACGGCTACCTCGCTGGCGGGCCAGACGCCCAGGCTTGGGAAAAGGCATGGGAGGGGCTGCAGCAGGAGCCCGAGACCTGGGCGGGCGCGGCACTCTTCCATTACCGGTTCAAGCGGCTTCGCGAGGCGATCGACGCGATGAACCGGGCCATCGCCCTGGACCCGGGCGTGGCGGACTTCTACGTGACGCGGGCCCGCGCACAGCGCGCCCTGGGTGATCTCCCGGCCGCGGGCAAGGACGCGGAAGAGGCCCTGCGCCTGGATCCGGCACTCGACGACGCGCGACTCATCCGCGCCGACGTCCAGGTCCTTCGCGGGTCACGCGAGGAGGCGCTCCCGGATCTCGCGCTGCTCGACAGCCGCTTGCCGTCCGACGCCGACGCCCGATCCGAGATGGCCTGGCTCTACGGCAAGGCGGGCCGCGTGACCGAATCGATCCGGCAATGGACGATGTGGATCGAGAGCCATCCCGAGGATGTGTACCTGGGCGAGGGCTACAACGAGCGCTGCTTCCATCGCACCCTGCGCAACATCGACCTGCCGCTCGCGCTGCAGGACTGCGAGCGCGCGACGGCACTGGGCGCCCCACGCGCCGAGTTCCTGGATTCGCTGGGGTGGACCCGTCTGCGTCTGGGGGACCTCGTGGGCGCCCGGTCGGCGTTCGACGCAGCGATCCGCCTGCAGGCGGATCAGGCCTGGTCGCTGTATGGCCGCAGCCTGGTGTGGGCGAGGCAGGGCGATGCGGCGCGTGCCCGTGCGGACCTGGAGGCCGCGCGCGGCAGCAAGTCCGACATCGATCAACGCGTGAAGGAATCAGGCCTGCCGCACCATGAGGGCGCCGTCTGAGCCTGGGCGGTCAGGCGCGTCAAGAAGGACGGGCCGCTGGCGCGGCCCGTCCCGTTCCCCTCAGCCGAGGCGATGCCGGCCGTGGGTCCTTCTCACTTGGCCCGCGCCGTCATGATCGCGTCCGCGACGTTCTTGGGCGCTTCGGCGTAGTGCTTGAACTCCATCGTGTAGGTCGCGCGGCCCTGCGTGGCCGAGCGCAGCGAGGTGGAGTACCCGAACATCTCCGACAGCGGCACTTCCGCCTTGATGATCTTGCCGCCGCCGACCATGTCGTCCATGCCCTGCACCATGCCGCGGCGGCTGGACAGGTCGCCCATCACCGTGCCGGCGTAGTCTTCGGGCGTCTCGACTTCCACTGCCATCATCGGTTCCAGGATCACCGGGCTGGCGCGCCGGCAGGCTTCCTTGAAGCCCAGCGACGCGGCCATCTTGAAGGCGTTCTCGTTCGAGTCCACGTCGTGGTACGAGCCGAAGGTCAGCGTGACCTTCACGTCCACGACCGGATAGCCGGCTAGCACGCCGTTGGGCAGGCTGTCGATGACGCCTTTCTCGACCGCCGGGATGAACTCGCGCGGCACCACGCCGCCCTTGATCGCGTCGACGAATTCGAAGCCCTTGCCCGGCTCCTGCGGCGCCAGCGAGAACACCACGTGTCCGTACTGGCCCTTGCCGCCGGACTGGCGCACGAACTTGCCTTCGACGTCCGTCACCGCCTTGCGCACCGTCTCGCGGTAGGCCACCTGCGGCTTGCCGACGTTGGCCTCGACGCTGAACTCGCGCTTCATCCGGTCCACGATGATTTCCAGATGGAGCTCGCCCATGCCGGAAATGATGGTCTGGCCCGACTCCTCGTCCGTGCGCACGCGGAAGGACGGATCCTCGGCCGCCAGACGGCCCAGCGCGATGCCCATCTTCTCCTGGTCCGCCTTGGTCTTGGGCTCCACCGCCTGCGAGATCACCGGCTCCGGGAAGATCATCCGCTCCAGCGTGATGATGGCCTCGGGGTCGCACAGCGTCTCGCCGGTCGTGACGTCCTTCAGGCCCACGCAGGCGGCGATGTCGCCGGCCAGGATCTCCTTGATCTCCTCGCGCTGGTTGGCATGCATCTGCAGGATCCGGCCGATGCGCTCCTTCTTGCCGCGCGTCGGGTTGTAGACCGAGTCGCCCGATTTCAGGATGCCCGAGTACACCCGCACGAAAGTCAGCTGGCCCACGTACGGGTCGGTCATCAGCTTGAAGGCGAGGGCGCTGAACTTCGCGTCGTCCGCGGCCGCGCGCGTCGTGTCCTGCTCGTCGTCGTCGGTGCCGTGCACCGGCGGAATGTCCACCGGCGAGGGCATGAAGTCGATCACCGCGTCCAGCATGCGCTGCACGCCCTTGTTCTTGAACGCCGTGCCGCACAGCATCGGCTGGATCTCGCCCGCGATCGTGCGCTTGCGGATCGCCCGCTTGATCTCCGCCTCGTCCAGCTCGCCGGTCTCGAGGTACTTGTTCATCAGTTCCTCGTCGGCCTCGGCCGCGGCCTCGACCATCTTCTCGCGCCATTCGTCGGCCTGCGCCTTGAGCTCCGGCGGGATCTCCTGGTAATCGAAGGTCATGCCCTGCGTAGCGTCGTGCCACAGGATGGCCTTCATCTTCAGCAGGTCGATCACGCCCTTGAAGTGCTCCTCCGCGCCGATCGGCAGCACCACCGGCACCGGGTTGGCCTTGAGCCGGTCCACCATCATCTGGCGCACCCGGTAGAAGTCCGCGCCCACGCGGTCCATCTTGTTCACGAAGGCAAGACGCGGCACCTTGTACTTGTTGGCCTGGCGCCAGACCGTCTCCGACTGCGGCTGCACGCCGCCGACCGAGTCGTACACCATCACCGCGCCGTCCAGCACGCGCATGGAGCGCTCCACCTCGATGGTGAAGTCCACGTGCCCCGGGGTGTCGATGATGTTGATGCGGTGCTCCGGATACGAGCGGTCCATGCCCTTCCAGAAGCAGGTCGTCGCCGCGGAGGTGATCGTGATGCCGCGTTCCTGCTCCTGCGCCATCCAGTCCATCGTCGCCGCGCCGTCGTGCACTTCACCGATCTTGTGATTGACCCCGGTGTAGAACAGGATGCGCTCCGTCGTCGTCGTCTTGCCGGCGTCGATGTGCGCCGAGATGCCGATGTTGCGGTAGAGCTCGATGGGGGTCTTGCGGGACATGGTGGTCTCCAGTGGCCGAGGAACGACCCGCGGGCGCCCCTTTCACTGGAGGCGCCCGCCGGGTCCGGGAATCGACCAATGTAGCGACAAGCCATGACCCCCGCCATCCGCCGATTGGAAGAGCCCCGGCGCCTCAGGGATGAGGCGCCGGGGCTGTTCCCCGAAGCGCCGGCACGCCGCGCGCCCGGCGGTGCCCCCGCGAATGAGGGACAGGAAATCGGGCGAATACTGGAAGGGCCGGGCGGTTACGTCACGAAACATCCCTACATTCGGTGATTCGAATAAGTCAGGGAGCTGCAGTGAAGTTGCGAGTGTTTGCCGACCATTGGTCGTCCGTCCTCATCCTGGCCTGCCTGGCCGCTGGAACGACGGCCGCCGCCGCCGCGCCCGGCGAGGTGGCCGCCGGCATGACCTGCACGGTGCCCGATGGCTGGTGGTCGCTGGACCGTGAACGTCCGCAGCAGCCGGAACCGGTCAAGGTGCTGGCGGTGAAGCCGCTGACCACGGGCACGCCGGGCGCCTGGGTGCAGCCGCAGCGCGGCAAGCTGACCGACCAGCAGATGCACCTGGCGCTGGAGCGCCTCACGGACTGCCGCTGAGGGACCGGCGGTGCGGTGGCAGGAAGCCGGGCGGACGGGGTAAACCCGGCCCGGGCGACCGCGCTGGCTAGAATGGCGGGCTCACCGTCGCGGCGCGCGCGGCGCAAACCCCCTGGGATCCCATGGCCAGCACCACCTCCTCCAAGCATCTGATTCACTTCGAGGGGGCAATGCCCTCTCGTCCTTCCGGGCCGCGGCGCTGCTGGCGCGTCTGCAGGCCGTCAGCGACCGCATCGCCGCGGTGCATGCGCGCCACGTCCACTGGGTCTGGACCGACGCCGCGATCGACGATGAAGGTCGCGGCAAGCTGGCCGCGCTGCTGGACTACGGTGACGCCTACGAAGGCCCGGCGGAGGGCGCGCTGATCGTCGTCGCCCCGCGCCTGGGCACGCTCAGCCCCTGGGCCTCCAAGGCCACCGACATCGCCCACAACTGCGGCCTGCCGATCCACCGCGTCGAGCGCGTCACCGAGTTCCGCCTGACGCTGAAGGCGGGCCTGCTCAGCAGCCTGACGGCCGGCCTGACCGGGGGCGCCAAGACGCTGACCGAGGCCGAGATCCTCGCCTGCGCCGACCTGCTGCACGACCGCATGACCGAGAGCGTGCTGTTGTCGCGCGAGGCCGGGGCCCACCTGTTCGACGAGAAGCAGGCGCAGCCGCTCGCACACGTCGACGTGCTGGCCCGCGGCCGCGCCGCGCTGGACGAGGCCAACGGCGCCTGGGGCCTGGCCCTGTCCGACGACGAGATCGACTACCTGGTCGCCGCCTTCACCAAGCTGGGCCGCGACCCCAGCGACGTGGAACTGATGATGTTCGCGCAGGCCAACAGCGAGCACTGCCGCCACAAGATCTTCAACGCCCAGTTCACCATCGACGGCGAAGCGCAGCCGCTGTCGCTGTTCGGCATGATCCGCAACACCGAGAAGCTGCACCCGCAGCACACGGTGATCGCCTATGCCGACAACGCGGCGGTGATGGAAGGCCACGTGATCGAGCGCTGGATGGCCGCCGGCGACCGCCGCGCGCCGCAGTACGAGGCCCGCGCCGAGACGGCCCACGTGCTGATGAAGGTCGAGACGCACAACCACCCGACGGCGATCTCCCCGCATCCTGGCGCCTCCACCGGCGCCGGCGGTGAGATCCGCGACGAGGGCGCCACCGGCCGCGGCGCCAAGCCCAAGGCCGGCCTGACCGGCTTCTCGGTCTCCAACCTGCACCTGCCGGGCCTGTCCGAGCCCTGGGAGAAGAACCCCGTCGGCAAGCCGGCGCACATCGCCAGCGCGCTGCAGATCATGACCGAGGGCCGCTGGGCGGCGCCGCGTTCAACAACGAGTTCGGCCGGCCCGCGCTGGGCGGCTACTTCCGCGTCTTCGAGCAGGACGTGGACGGCATCCGCCGCGGGTATCACAAGCCGATCATGATCGCCGGCGGCCTGGGCGCGATCCGCGCGGACCTGACCAAGAAGATCGCCTTCCCGGCCGGCTCGCTGCTGATCCAGCTGGGCGGTCCCGGCATGCGCATCGGCATGGGCGGCAGCGCCGCGAGCTCGATGGCCGCGGGCACCAACACCGCCGACCTGGACTTCGATTCGGTCCAGCGCGGCAACCCCGAGATCCAGCGCCGCGCGCAGGAAGTCCTCAACCATTGCTGGGGCTTGGCCGAGCGCAACCCCATCCTGGCCGTGCACGACGTCGGCGCGGGCGGCATCTCCAACGCCTTCCCGGAACTGGTGAACGACGCCGGCCGGGGCGCGATCTTCGACCTGCGTAAGGTCCCGCTCGAGGAGAGCGGCCTGGCGCCCAAGGAGATCTGGTGCAACGAGAGCCAGGAGCGCTACGTCCTGGTGATCGCGCCGGAGAGCCTGGAACTCTTCACCGCGATGGCCGAGCGCGAGCGCTGCCCGTTCGCGGTCGTCGGCGTGACGACCGAGCAGCGCGAGCTGGTCCTCGAGGACGGCACCGGCGGTGAACGCGCCATCGACATGCCGATGGACGTGCTGCTGGGCAAGCCGCCGAAGATGCACCGCGACGTGACGCGCGTGGCGCGTTCGGGCGGCGCGCTGACGCTGGACGGCGTCGACCTCGCGACCACCGCGCGCACCGTGCTGCGCCACCCGACGGTGGCCAGCAAGCGTTTCCTGATCACCATCGGCGACCGCACCGTCGGCGGCCTGAACCACCGCGACCAGATGGTCGGCCCGTGGCAGCTGCCGGTGGCCGACGTCGCCGTCACGTTGTCCGACTTCAAGGGCTTCACCGGCGAGGCGATGAGCATGGGCGAGCGCACGCCGCTGGCCGCCGTCGACGCGCCGGCCTCGGGACGCATGGCCGTGGCCGAGGCCATCACCAACCTGCTGGCCGCGCCGATCGAGCTGTCGCGCGTGAAGCTGTCCGCCAACTGGATGGCCGCCTGCGGCGAGCCCGGCGAAGACGCCGCGCTGTACGACACCGTCAAGGCCGTCGGCATGGACCTGTGCCCGGCGCTGGGCATCTCGATCCCGGTGGGCAAGGATTCGCTGTCGATGCGCACGCGCTGGTCGGATGACGGCGCCACGAAGCAGGTCACCGCGCCGGTCTCGCTGATCATCACCGCCTTCGCGTCGCTGGCCGACGTGCGGGGCACGCTGACGCCGCAGCTGCAGGCCGGCGACACGACGCTGGTGCTGGTCGACCTCGGCCAGGGCCGCATGCGCATGGGCGGCTCGATCCTGGCGCAGACGCTGAACCAGTTCGGCCCCGAGGTCCCCGACCTCGACGATCCCGCGCTGCTGAAGGCGCTGGTCGCCGCGGTCAACGAGCTGCGCGGCCAGGGCAAGCTGCTGGCGTACCACGACCGCAGCGACGGCGGCCTGTTCGCCGCGGCGCTGGAGATGGCCTTCGCCGGCCAGCGCGGCGTGAGCCTGAACGTCGACATGTTGGTCACCGAAGGCGACGGCATCAGCGACAGCCGCGCCGAGGTGGGCGACTCCAAGAACTGGGCCTCGCAGGTCAGCGCCCGCCGCGAAGAACTGACGCTGAAGGCGCTGTTCAACGAGGAACTGGGCGTCGTGCTGCAGGTCGCCACCGGCGACCGCGACGCGGTGCTGCAGACGCTGCGCGCGCACGGCCTGTCGAAGATCTCGCACGTGGTCGGCAAGACCAACGACGCGACGCAGGCGGAAGTCTGGCGCGACGCGAAGAAGGTCTTCGCCGCGCCGCTGAACGAGTTGCAGCAGGAATGGGACCAGGTCTCCTGGCGCATCGCCCGCGAGCGGGACAACCCCGCCTGCGCCGACCAGGAACATGCGTTGTCCGCCACGCCGGGCCAGGGCCTGCACTGGTCGCCGAGCTTCGACGTCAAGGACGACGTCGCCGCCTCGCTGATCGCCAGCGGCGTCCGGCCGAAGGTCGCGATCCTGCGTGAGCAGGGCGTCAACTCGCATGTCGAGATGGCCTACGCGATGGCGCAGGCCGGCTTCGACGCCTACGACGTGCACATGAGCGACCTGCAGGCCGGCGCGGTCGACCTGAAGGACTTCAAGGGCTTCGTCGCCTGCGGCGGCTTCAGCTACGGCGATACCCTGGGCGCGGGCGAGGGCTGGGCGCGCTCCATCCTGTTCAACCCGGTGCTGAAGGCGGCCTTCGAGGCCTTCTTCGCGCGCCCCGACAGCTTCGCGCTGGGCGTGTGCAACGGCTGCCAGATGCTGGCGGCGCTGTCGCCGATGATCCCCGGCGCGCAGGACTGGCCGAAGTTCGTGCGCAACCGCAGCGAGCAGTTCGAGGCCCGCCTGGCGCAGGTCGAGATCATCGAGTCGCCGAGCATCTTCTTCACCGGCATGGCCGGCAGCCGCCTGCCGATCGCGGTCGCGCACGGCGAGGGCTTCGCGGACTTCTCGCAGCGCGGCAACGCCGACCAGGTGCTGCGCGCGATGCGCTATGTCGACGGCAATGGCCAGCCGACCGAGCAGTACCCGCTGAACCCCAACGGGAGCCCGCAGGGCCTGACCGCGGTGACCACGGCCGACGGCCGGTTCACCGCGCTGATGCCGCATCCGGAGCGCGTGTTCCGCAACATCCAGATGAGCTGGACCGGCGGCGACGCCGGCGAGTTCAGCCCGTGGATGCGCATGTTCCGCAACGCGCGGAAGTGGGTGGGCTGATCGGGCGGCTGCTCCGGGCCTCCTTGGGCCCGGCGCCGGTTCCGTGATCCCCTGGCGCCGGCCTCATGCCGGCGCCGGACGATGCCGCCGGATGCCGGATGCCGGATGCCGGATACGCCGGACTCAGCCGGCGTCCGTCCCCGCGGCGATGCCCGCCAGCAGCTCGTACGACCGCCGCCGCGCGGCCGGGTCGTGCACCGCGCAGGCGACGATGAACTCGTCGGCGCCGGTGCGCTCCTGCGTCGCCAGCAGGCCATCGCGCACCGTGCGGGGCGAGCCGACGATCGACTCCGACAGCATGCGCTCCACGCCCAGCTTCTCCCCGGCGGTCCACAGCACGTCCATGCTGTCGATCGGCCGCGGCAGCAGGCCGCGCTGGCCGCGCTGCATGCCGAGGAAGCGCTGCTGGATCGAGGTGAACAGGCGCTGCGCCTGCGCGTCGGTGTCGGCCACGACCACGTTCAGGCCGACCGCCGCGTACGGCTCCGGATGGCGGGCGCTCGGGCGGTACTGCGCACGATAGATCTCGAGCGCCTGCATCAGCATCGCCGGTGCGAAGTGAGAGGCGAACGCGAACGGCAGGCCCAGGTAGGCGGCCAGCTGGGCGCCGTACAGGCTGGAGCCGAGCAGCCACACCGGCACCTCCGTGCCCTGGCCCGGCACGGCGCGCACGACCTGACCCTCCTGGGCGGGCGCGAGGTAGCCGATCAGCTCCAGCACGTCCTCGGGGAAACGGTCCTCGTGCGCGGTCGCCAGGTGGCGGCGCAGCGCGCGCATCGTCGGGCCGTCGGTGCCCGGCGCCCGGCCCAGCCCCAGGTCGATGCGCCCGGGGAACAGCGTGGCCAGCGTGCCGAACTGCTCGGCGATCGTCAGCGGCGCGTGGTTGGGCAGCATGATCCCGCCCGAGCCGACGCGGATCGTCGACGTCGCCGCGGCGATCTGGCCGATCAGCACGGCGGTGGCGGACGAGGCGACGCCGTCCATGTTGTGGTGTTCGGCGACCCAGTAGCGGGTGTAGCCGAGCCGCTCCGCATGCTGGGCCAGGGCCATGCTCTCGTGGAGCGCCTGCGCGGCGGAGCCGCCTTCGACGATGAAGGCGAGGTCGAGGATCGAAAGTCGGGCTTGCATGGGCGCGGAGTCTAGGCGCGCCGTCCGGACCGCAGCCCCGGGAGGGTTAATCCCGCTCAGTCGCTGCCGAGCGGGGCCTGGACCTGCCGCGTCTTGCCGCCGCTCCAGACGGTCAGGGTGACCTTCTCGCCGATCTGGCGTTCCTCGAGTTCGCCGAGCAGGTCGTCGAGGGTGGCGACCGGCTTGCCGTTGACCGCGGTGATGACGTCACCGGCGACGATGCGGCCGTCGCGCCCGCGCAGGAAGGGCCGCAGTCCGGCGCGCTGCGCGCCGCCGCCGGCCTGCAGGCCGATCAGCACGACGCCCTTGGGCAGGCGCAAGACCTGGCGCAGCTGCTCGCTGCCGGCGGTCAGGCCCAGGGCCGGGCGGATGACGCGGCCGTGCTGGATCAGTTGCGGCACGACGCGGTTCACCTCGTCCGCGGGGATCGCGAAACCGATGCCGTTGCTGCCGCCGCTGGGGCTGAAGATCGAGGTGTTGACGCCGATCAGCCGTCCGGCCGAGTCGAGCAGCGGACCGCCCGAGTTGCCGGGGTTGATCGCCGCGTCGGTCTGGATCGCGCCGCGGATCGTGCGCTGCGTCATCGACTCGATCTCCCGGTTCAGCGCCGAGACGATGCCGCGCGTCAGCGTCTGGTCCAGCCCGAACGGGTTGCCGATCGCATAGACCGTCTGCCCGACCTGCAGGTCGCGGCTGCTGCCCATCGGCACCGGGGTCAGCTTCTCGCGCGGCGCGACGATGCGCAGCACGGCCAGGTCGCGGTCCGGATCGACGCCGACCAGCGTCGCGTCGTACGCGCTCTGGTCCGACAGCGTGACCTTGGCCGCCGAGGCGCCGCGGATCACATGGAAGTTGGTGACGATGTGGCCCGCCTCGTCCCACAGGAAGCCGCTGCCGGTGCCGCTGGGCACCTCCGTCACGTTGCGCGAGAAGAAGTCGCGCTGCTGCGCCAGTGTCGTGATGTGGGCCACCGACGGCGACACCTTGCGGAACACCGCGATGTTGTTCTGTTCCTGCGCGTCGAGCGGCCCGCGCGGCGTGACCGGCCGCGGCTGCGCGGAAGCGGCGCCCAGGAGAAGCGCGAGAACGACGGAGGACAGGAGGGGCAAGACCTGGCGCGACCGGAGAGGCATGGGAATGATGCGAGCTCGAACGACCGCGCGATTATGGAAGCTCCGCATCGCCTCCTGCCCAACGGGCGATTTCGGCTTCCAGGTGGGCGGCGCGTTGCCTGAGCACGTCCGCGGTGGCCTTGAGCTGCAGGTGGGTGCGCACGCGCGCCAGCAGGATGGGCGGGCTGATCGGTTTGGTGATGTAGTCCACCGCGCCCAGCGACAAGCCGTGGCTCTCGTCCGCCGGATCCGACCGCGCGGTGAGGAACAGCACCGGGATGTCGCGCGTGGCCGCGTCGGCCTTGAGCCAGCGGCAGAGCTCGTAGCCGTCCATGTTGGGCATCAGCACGTCCAGCAGGATGAGGTCGGGCCGCGGCGCCTCGGCCGCGATGCGCAGCGCGCGGTCGCCGGTGGTCGCGACCTTGACGCGATGGCGTTCCTTGAGCAGCTCGTAGAGCTGCGACAGGACCTCGGGCGAATCGTCCACGATCAGGATCGTCGGACGCGGGTCTCCGTTCGAGAGGCTCATGGCAAGGGTTCCTCCATCGGTCGGACGCCCGCCGGGGGCGGCTGCCCCGGTCCGGCGGCGTCGTTGTCGAGACCGCGGCGCGCGGTCTCGAAGTCGAATCGCACGGCCGCCTCCAGGACCTCGCGCAGGACGGCGGCGCGCCGTTCGTCGAGGCCGTGACGGCCCCGCGCGATCTCCGCGCGCAGCTGCTCGGCGGTGTCCATCGCCGCGCCGTCGTGCTCGGCCAGCTGGCGGCGCAGGCGAGCCAGCCGCTCCTCCAGCGCCGGGATGCCCGGCGGCTGCGCCAGGTCGTGCAGCGGTCCCGGCATCGTCGGCGGCGCGCCGTCCGACAAGGTCTGTCCCAGCGCATGCAGCAGGCGGTCCAGCGCGACGTGGACGGCCTGCGCCAGTTCCCGGCGTTCCGCCGTCGGCGTCTGCGTGCGGCTGGCATTCTCCAGCGCGGCGGCGGCCTCGCTCAAGGGCAGCGCGCCGATGGTCGCGGAGGAGCCTCGCAGCGAATGGGCGATCTGCTCCAGCGCATGCGCGTCGTCCGCCTCGGCGGCCCGGTCCAGTCGCGCCCCGGTCTCCTGCTGGGAGTGCAGGAAGATCCGCAGCAGGCGCAGGTAGAGCGCGGCGTTGTTCGCGGCCGTGGCCAGGCCGGCGCGCGCTTCGAGACCGTCGACGACGGGCAGCGCCGGCCCGGTCGCCGGGCGCGTCCTCGCGGAGCGGGCGGGCCGGCCGGCCGACGCGTCCGCAGGCCCGTCCGCCGCGATCCCGGCGGCGTCCTCCCCGAGGTCTTCCAGCTCCTCCGCGAGACCGGCTGTCGGGACCGCGGCGGGATAGGCCGGATGGATCCAGCGCGCCAGCACCTCGAACAGCGTGTCGACATGCAGCGGCTTGGCCACGTGGTCGTTCATCCCCGTGGCCAGGATGCGGGCGCGATCGGCGCCGGTGGCGTTGGCGGTCAGCGCGATGATGGGCAGATCGCGCCAGCGCGGGTCCTGGCGCAGGTAACGCGTGGCGTCGTAGCCGTCCATCACCGGCATCTGGCAGTCCATCAGCACGCCGTCGAAACCGTCCGGCGACTGCTGCAGCAGCGTCAGCGCGATCGCGCCGTGGTCCGCGAGGGTCACGGCGATGCCGGCCTTGGTCAGCAGCTCCTCGGTGAGTTCCTGGTTGACCTGGTTGTCCTCCACCACCAGCAGCCGCGCGCCGGCCAGGGACTGCATCGCCGCTCGCGCGGCGGCGCGGCGGGCCTGCGGGTCGATCGGCGCGCCGGTACCGGCCGGCGCGCCCAGGGCGTCCAGCAACGCGGCGGTGGTGACCGGCTTGCCCAGCACCGGCAGCGGCCCGGAGGGCAGGGCCGCCATCGCCTCGTACAGGCCGTCGTCGTTGCCGCATGCGGTCACCATGACGATCCGCGGCACCGGGGCCGTCTCCTCGAGCAGCCGCGCCGCCGTGGCCACGCCGTCCAGCCCGGGCATCTTCCAGTCCATCAGCACCCAGTCGAAGGGGCGGTGCTCCCGCGCGGCCGCCTGCACCGCGAGCAGCGCGGGCGTGCCGTCGACGGCCTGCTCGACCTGCAGGCCCAGGCCCTGGCAGAGCGCGGCCAGGACCTCGCGGGCGACGCGGTTGTCGTCGACGATCAGCACCCGGCCGCGGAGCGCCGGCGGCGGCGTCTCGTCGCGCGGGCCCACGCCCAGCCGCGCGGTGAAATGCAGCGTGAGCCCGGAGCCCGGCATCGACGCCACGCGCAGCGTGCCGCCCATCATCTCCACCAGCATCCGGCACACGGCCAGCGACAGGTCGCCGCGGTCCGGCGTGTCGGCGTCGACCTGCGATCCCCGGCGGCCCAGCCGCGCCAGCTCCGGCGGCGACAGCGCGGGACCGCTGTCGCGGACGCTGAAGCGCAGCAGGATCGTGCCGTCGTCGGCGCGGGCGCCGCCGTCCTCCGCGTCCGACGCATCGGTGACGGCGACCACCACCTCGTCCTGCTCGCTGCGCCGCGCCGCGTGCTTGCCGACATGGGCCAGCACCTGGCCGAGCCGGAACGGGTCGCCCACCAGCGTCGCCGGCAGGCCGGCGGGCACGCTCAGCAGCAGCTCCACGCCCTTTTCCTCCAGGCCGAGGCCGATCACCTGCACCAGGTGCGCCAGCACCTCGTCGAGCGAGAACGGGATGTGCTCGAGCGCCAGCCGCCCGGCCTCGATGCGGCTGAAGTCGAGGATGTCGTCGATGACGCCGAGCAGGGTCTCCGCCGCGCGGCAGGTCTTGTCGACGTAGTTGCGCTGACGCGCGTCGAGCTCGGTCTGCAGCGCCAGCTCGGACATGCCGATGATCGCGTTCATCGGCGTGCGCAGCTCGTGGCTCATGTTGGCGAAGAAGTCGGCCTTGGCGCGGGTGGTGGTCTCGGCGGACTCGCGCGCCGCGCGGATCTCGTTCTCGGCGGCCAGGCGATCGGTCAGGTCCATCAGCCAGACCAGCATCCCGGAGCGGCCGAAGTCCACCGGCAGGAAGGCGGCGAGGCAGTCGTGGCGCGCGCCGCCGGGATCGACGATCCGCAGCTCGACATCGCTGCCGGTGCCGTTGCTGTCGAGCAGGGCCAGGGCGCGCTGGCGGCTGGCGTCGTCCGCGTAGACGTCGGGCCAGGGCTGGCCGATCTCGACGTCGACCAGCCGCCGCAGCGCCGGATTGGCGATGCTCACCACGCCGTCGGAGATCAGTCCGATGCCGGCGGGCGTGTGCTCGATGAGCGCCATGAAGCGTTCGCCCTGGCGCCGCAGCGCCGTCTTCTGCGCATGCCGTGCGGCGCGCAGCGTCAGGCTGCGCAGCAGCGCCGCGAGCGCGGCGAAGCACAGCAGCGCGGACAGCAGGCCCAGGCCCGCGCGCGCCGGCGCGCCGATCGCGTTGGAGAGGTCGGCGACGATCACCATCCGCCAGGGGCCGGCGGCATCGGGCCAGCCGAGGTCGCGCGACACCCGGGCGTGCGGACGTCCGTCGATCATGACGTCGCCGGCGCCTGCGACGGCGCCCGGGTCGAAGGGCAGCACCCGGGCGTGGGCCGGATCCTCGAGCTGACGTCCGTAGCGCAGTCCCTCGGTGAGGCGCCGGCTGCGCTCCGCGGAAGGCTGGCCCGCCAGCATCAGCGACCACTCGGGGCGCGTCGACACCATCACCACGCCTTCGGGCGACAGGATCAGCGAGGTCATGTCCGTGCGGGCGGTCAGGAAACGGTCCAGCGACGGGCCGTAGAACTGCGTGGCGACGATGCCGATGACGGGGCCGCCGCCGTCCGTGTCGCGCAGCACCGGGGCGCTCAGGTAGAGCGACCGGCGGGAGGTGGCCTGGCTGACGGCCATGGAGACGGCGGTGCGGCCGGCGATGCTCTCCTGGAAATACGACCGGTGGCTGAGATCCTGTCCCATCGGCGAGCGCTGCAGGCCGCGGTTCCATTCCCCGACGATCACGCCGGCGCCGTTGGTCACGAAGGTCACGTCGGCGCCCAGCTGGTCGTTCATCGCGGACAGCGTGCCGGCCGCCGGCCGCATGCTCAGGGCGGCCTGGAGGTCGGTCTGCCGGGCGGCGGTCTTCAGGGCGGGATCCACGCGGCCCGCGAGGCGCAACGCGCCCATCGCCTTGCTTTCGCTCGTGAGGCCGCGGAACAGCAGGACCTCCCGATCGATCGTGGCCGTCATCCGGGCGCGGAAACGGTCGTCGAGGATGCGCCGACCCTCCTCGGCGACCAGCGCGCCGGCGACCAGCGACAGCACCGCCGCGCCGGCCCATGCGGCCGTCGGATGACGCGACAGCAGGATCGCCACGCGGATCATGCCGGCGGCCCTCCGGCCGGGGCACCCGCGTCCCAGCTCAGCAGCGCCAGCGCTTCCTCGAAGCGGAAGCCCGAGGCCGCCGCGGCGACGCGGCGCAGCAGCTGCGCGCGGGCCGGCGGAGGCGGCCGCCGGTCGAGCGCCTCGGCCAGCGCCTGGCCGATCTCGACGGCCGTCGCGTCGCTGGCCTGCAGCAGTCCGGTCAGCCGCGACAGCAGCGCGTCCAGCGCATCGTCGGGAGCCGCAGCGGCCGCCGGCGCCGGCGCCGACTCCGCCACCGCCGCCACCTCGGACCGGCCGGTCTCCGTTGACGCCGACGCCGACGCGGAACTCGTGCCGCGCGCGAAGCGCGCCAGCGTCTCGAAGAGGCGGTCCACGTTCAGCGGCTTGCTCAGGCAGCCGTCCATGCCGGCGGCGAGGATGCGTTCGCGCGCCTCCAGCGTCGCGCTGGCCGTCAGCGCGATGACCGGCAGCGCGTGCCAGCGCGGGTCCCGGCGCAGGCGGCGCGTGGTCTCGCAACCGTCCATCTTCGGCATCTGGCAATCCATCAGCACCGCGTCGATGCCGGGCTCGGGCCGCGCCAGCAGGTCGAGCGCGGTCTGGCCGTCCGGGGCCAGCACCACCTCCAGGCCGGCGGCGCGCAGCAGCTCGGCGCTCAGTTCCCGGCTGACCGGGTCGTCCTCGACGACCAGCACCCGTGTCCCGGTCAGCCGCGCCATGGCGGCGCGGGTCGCGCCGCCGCGCCGGGGCGCGGCGAGGGTGGGACCCAGCGCGCGGCCGGTCGCCTCGCCGATGGCCGACAGCAGCGTCGAGGCGGTGACCGGCTTGCTCAGCAGCCGGGGCCGATGCTGCGGGTCCGAGTCGACCAGCGCGGCGGCGAGCGTCGCGTCGCGGCCAAAGGCGGTCACCAGCAGGATCGCCGGCGGGGAGGCGAGCCGGCCGTCCGCGATCAGCCGGGTCGCCTCGAGGCCGTTCAGGATGGGCATCTGCCAGTCCATCAGCACCAGGTCGAAGGGCCGCTTCCCGGCCTCGGCCTCCAGCACGCACTGCGCGGCGTTGGCGCCATTGACGGCCGTCTCCACCTGCATGCCGAAGCCGGCGCACAGGGCGCCGAGGATCTCGCGTGCCGCGCGGTTGTCGTCGGCCACCAGCACGCGCAGCCGGGACAGGTCGGCCATCGCCGCCGAGGCCGCCGAGGCCGTCGTGGCCGCCGCGCGCGCGTCCCGGCACAGGCCCAGGCGCACGGTGAAGGAGAAGGTCGAGCCCTCGCCCAGGCGAGAGCTGACCTCGATGCGCCCGCCCATCAGCTCGACCAGCTGGCGGCTCAGCGCCAGTCCCAGGCCGCTGCCGCCGTACTGGCGGGTCGTGGACGTGTCCGCCTGGTTGAAGCTCTGGAACAGCCGCGAGATCGTCTCCGGCGTCATGCCGATGCCCGAGTCGGTGACGCTGAAGCGCAGTTCGATGTCGCCGTCACCTTCACCGTCGCCTTCGCCTTCGCTGCCGTTGCCGTTGCCGTTGCCGTTGCCGTTGCCGTCGGCCCCCGTGCCGTCACGAGCTCCACGGCGACGATGACCTCGCCGCTGTCGGTGAACTTCACGGCGTTGGCGCCGAGGTTGATCAGCACCTGGCCGAGCCGCATCGGATCGCCGATCAGCGCGTCGGGCACGCTGGCGGGACGATGGATCAGCAGCTCCACCCCCTTGTCCTCGGCGCGCAGGCCGATCAGGTCGACGAGGCGGTCCAGCACCTGGTCGAGCTGGAACGGCACCCGCTCCAGCGCGATGCGGCCGGACTCGATGCTGTTGAAGTCCAGGATGTCGTCGATCAGGTCGAGCAGGCTGAGCGCGGCGCCGTGCACCTTCTCGAGGTAGTTGCGCTGGCGCGCGTCCAGGCCGGTCTGCAGCGCCAGGTCGGACATGCCGACGATCACGTTCATCGGCGACCGGATCTCGTGGCTCATGCCGGCGAGGAAGCCGGACTTGGCGCGGGCCGCGTCATTGGCGGCCTCCATCGCCCGCCGCGCGGCGCAGGCGGCTTCCTGGCGCCGGGTGATGTCGGTCAGCCACAGCACCACGCCGGGCTTGTCGCCTTCGTACTCATAGGGCATCGAGGACATGACGTAGGCGCGGGGCTCGCCGGCGGCGCCGACCAGGCCGACCTCGACATCGAGCGTGCGGGCCCGTTCGTCCAGCACCGCGTCGACCCGTTCGCGGCTCGCGTCGTCGACGTAGCGGTGCGGCCAGCGCTCGGAGAGGCGCACGCCCAGCTGCTCGGTCAGCACCGGGTTCACGAACTCGACCCGGTCGTCGACGACCAGGCACAGGCCCAGCGGCGAGGTGCGCATGATGGTGCGGAACTCGTCGCCGCGCGCGGCGATCTCGGCGGCGCTGCGTTCGCGTTGGCGGCTGAGGGCCGCCATCCGCCGCCACAGGGCGTAGGCGGCCAGCAGCAACGCCGCGGTCAGCGCCCCGACGCCCCACGCGTTGCGCGCGCCCAGCGCGCCGGAGAGGTCCTCCAGCAGCACGAGACGCCAGGCGCCGTCCGGGTCGTTCCAGTCGACCAGCGTCGAGGCGACGGCCAGACGCCGGCCGTCGAGATCGATCTCTTCGCCGTCGACGGGATCGAACGGCAACGCGCGGGCGCGGGCCGGGTCCGCGAAGAGATCGGCGAAGCGCCGCGTCGCGGTCAGCTCCGCGGCGCGTGCCGGGGTGAGCGGGCCCACGACCGACAGGATCCACGCGGGCCGGCTGGCCGCGAAGACGACGCCGTGCGGCGAGATCAGCAGCACGTCCCCCTGTGCCCGCGAGGCGAGGCTGTGGTCCAGCATCACCGCCGGCCTGCGCACGGCCATCACGCCGACGACGGTGCTGGTCGACTCCCGGCCTGAGAAGATCGGCGCGCAGAAGACCAGCGCCCGTTCCCGCAGATGCGGGCTCAGGCCCAGGTAGATCGACGGACGGCCCTGCAGGGCCTGCTGGACATACCCGCGGAACGAGAGGTCGAGGCCGATGGCGCGTTCGGCGTCGCGCTCGACCCATTCCGCCACGAGCAGCCCGCCCATGTTGAGGACCCAGGCGTCGTCGCCGCCGATCGTCTGCGCGATGGTCCGCAGGTGCGCCTCGCCGGGGCGGACCAGCTTCGCGCGCTCGATGTCGGTCTCGAAGGTCATCGTCTTGATCAGCGGATCGACGAGGCCGCTCTGCTCGACGGCCCCCATGTCCCGTCCCGACAGCGTGCGCTGGACCAGCGAGACGCCCTCGCGGTCGGCCGCCGACTGCAGCGCCTGGTGCTGGTCCGTCTCGAGGTAGAGGCGCTGCGCGGCGCTCACGCCCCAGCCGGCGGCGATCGCGACCGCGGCCGCCGCGCTCCAGGCGAGCGCGGTCCGTCCGCGGTCCGCCGGGCGCGGCATCAGCGGCCCCGGTCGACGCCCAGCGGCGTGAGGTCCGGCGGGCTGACCGTCTCCATCCAGGCGCGCTTGCGCGCGAGCGCCGCGTCGTCGTCGGCGAAGCGCCGCGCGATCGCCTGGAACTCCGGCTGGATGCGCAGGAAGGCCTCGACGACGTCCGGGTCGAAGTGCGTGCCCGCGCCTCCGGCGATGATCGCCGTCGCCTGCTCGTGCGGCATGCCGTCCTTGTAGACGCGCCGGCTGATCAGCGCGTCGTAGACGTCGGCCAGCGCCATCAGGCGCGCGGACAGCGGGATCGCCTCGCCGCGCAGGCCTTGCGGATAGCCGGAGCCGTCCCACTTCTCCTGGTGGCAGTAGGCGATGTCCTTGGCCGTCGACAGGAAGGCCACCGGCGTGCCCAGTTGCGCCTCGGCCTGCTCGATGGCATCGCGCCCCAGCGCCGGATGCGCCTTCATGACCTCGAACTCCTCCGGCGTGAACTTGCCGGGCTTGAGCAGGATGCGGTCGGGGATGCCGATCTTGCCGATGTCGTGCAGCGGCGCCGACTTGAACAGCGTGGCGATGAAGCCGGGCGCCCGCAGCTCGCGGCAGCGCGGATGCTCGCGCAGCGCCTCGGCCAGCGCGCGCACGTAATGCTGCGTGCGGCGGATGTGGTTGCCGGTGTCGCTGTCGCGGGTCTCGGCCAGCGAGGCCATCGCCAGGATGGTGACGTCCTGGATCGCGGCCAGCTCCTCGCTGCGGCGGGCCACCTCGGCTTCGAGGTAGGCCGCCTTGTCGCGCAGGAAATCGGCGCTCGCCTTCAGCCGCAGGTGCGTGCGCACGCGCGCCATCACGATTGGCGGGCTGATCGGCTTGGTGATGTAGTCGACCGCGCCCAGCGACAGCCCGCGGGTCTCGTCGGCGACGTCGGACTTGGCCGTCAGGAAGATCACCGGCACGTCACGCGTCGCCGCATCGGCCTTGAGCCGCCGGCAGACCTCGTGGCCGTCGATGCCCGGCATCATGACGTCGAGCAGGACCAGGTCGGGATGCGGCTCGGCGGCCGCGATGGCCAGGGCCTTCTCGCCGTGGTTCGCGATCTTGACGCGGTAGCGGTCGCGCAGCAGTTCGCTCATCAGCGCCAGGTTGTCCGGCGTGTCGTCGACGACCAGCACGGTGGCGCCGTCGGTGGGATCGGCGTCGGCGTTCATGAGGACCTCCCGGACGAGGGGACGGCTCGGTCGCGGCCTGGGCGTCGTCCTGCAGCCAGTCCAGCGCGCCGTCGAAGTCGAAGCGGGCCGCGGAGTCCGCCGCGCGGCGCAGCCGGCGCGCGCGGGCCGTCGGCAGCGGCAGGCGGTCGAGCAGCGCGTTCAGTTCCTGCGCCGCGTCGGTGGCGGCGGAATCGCTGTCCTGCAGCAGCGCGGACAGTCGCGCGAGCAGCGCCTCGAGGCGCTCGCTGGACGCGTCGTCGAGGACAGGCGGCAATGACGGCGACGGGGAGGGCACATAGGCGCGCGACGTGGCGGACGACGCGGACGACATCGCCGGGCGCGTCGCCTGCGTCATGGCCTCGAGCGCCAGGTGCCGGCCGAGCGAGACCAGCAGCGTCGCCAGCAGCGACTGCGTGCGCACCAGCAGCGGGTCGCGCTCGGCCGCGGACGCACGCTGCGCGCAGGCCTGTTCGAGCGCGCCCGCCGCCGCGGCCAGCGGGCGGGCACCGAGCGTGGCCGCCGCGCCGCGCAGCGAGTGCGCGAGCCGCGTCATCGTGATCGCGTCCCCGGACGCCGTGGCGTCGGCGAAGTCGGCGGCGAAGCCGGTCTGCGTGTCGTGGAAGGTGCGCAGCAGCTTGCGGTAGAGCGGCAGGTGGCCGCCCGCCGTCGCCAGGCCGGCCTGCACGTCGAGCCCGGCGATCTGCGGCAGACCGTCCGGCTTGCCGGCGCCGTCGCTCCCCGGCAGGGCGTCGCTCCCCGGCCGGACCTCGCGTCCACCAGGCAGGCCGGGTTCGAGCGCCTCGCTCAGTCCGTGCGTGTCCACGCGCTGCCCCGCGCCGGAACGCGTGTCCATCGGCACGTCGGCGGCGGGCATCGCCGGCCGGATCCACCGCGCCAGGATTTCGAACAGGTGGTCGACGTTGAGCGGCTTGGCGATGTGGTCGTTCATGCCGGCCTCCAGGACGCGCTCGCGGTCGCCGCTCATCGCGTTGGCCGTCATCGCGACGACGGGCAGCCCGGCCCAGCGCGGCACGGCGCGCAGGGCGCGGGTCGTCGCATAGCCGTCCAGCACCGGCATCTGGCAGTCCATCAGCACGCCGTCGAAGCCGTCGGGCGAGGCCTCCAGCAGGTCGAGCGCGACGCGCCCGTTGCCCGCCAGCGTCACGTGGACCCCCGCATCCTCGAGCAACGCGGTGACGAGTTCCTGGTTCAGCTCGTTGTCCTCGGCCACGAGCAGGCGGGCGCCGGCGACCTGGCGCATCGCCTCGCGCGCGGAGTCGCGCCGGCGCTGCGCCGCCGGGGCCGGCAGGTCGACGTGGCCGAGCGCCTCGCCGATGGCGGCCAGCATCGACGACGCGGTCACCGGCTTGGTCAGCAGCACCGGCCGGCGCGGCTGATCGGCGGCGGCCAGCGCCGCGGTCAAGGAATCGTCGCGGCCGAACGAGGTCACCAGGACCACCGCGGGCGGCGCGTGCAGCCGGCCGTCGCCGAGCTGGCGCGCGGCCTCCAGCCCGTCGAGCACCGGCATCTGCCAGTCCATCAGCACCAGCGCGTAGGGCCGTCCCTCGGCCTGCGCGCGTTCGGCGTCGCGCACGGCCTCGGCGCCGTCGGCGGCGGTGGAGACCTCCAGCCCGAAGTTCGCGCCCAGCGTGGACAGGATCTCGCGCGCGGCGCGGTTGTCGTCGACGACCAGCGTGCGCAGCCGCGACAGCTCATGCGCCATCAGCGCGCGGCGCGCGGGCAGGTCGGAGCCCTCGGCCTGCAGCACGAAGCGGGCCGTGAAATGGAAGGTCGAGCCCGCGCCGGGCGTCGACTCCAGCCAGATCCGGCCGCCCATCATCTCCACCAGCTGCTTGCAGATCGCCAGCCCCAGGCCGCTGCCGCCGTACTTGCGCGTGGTGGAGCTGTCGGCCTGGCTGAAGCTCTGGAACAGCCGCGCCTGCTGCTCCGGCGTCATGCCGATGCCGCTGTCGCGGATCTGGAAGTGGAGTTCGACCTCGGGCGCGCAGGACTCGCCCGAAGGATCGGTCACCGCCCCGGCCATGGACGCGGCCAGCGCGGCCCGTGCCAGCTCGGCGGGCGCCAGCGGCACGGCCTCGATGCCGACGATGATCTCGCCGTGGTCGGTGAACTTGGCGGCGTTGTTGCCCAGGTTCACCAGCACCTGGCCCAGGCGGAGCGGATCGCCGATCAGCGCCGTGGGCAGGTCCGGCGGCAGGTTCAGCAGCAGCTCCAGGCCCTTGTCCTCGACGCGGAAGCCGATCAGGTTGACCAGGTGGTCGAGCACGTCCTCCATCCGGAAGGGCACGCATTCCAGGCTGAGCTTGCCCGCCTCGATGCGGCTGAAGTCCAGGATGTCGTCGATGACGCCGAGCAGGTTCTCGGCGGAGCGGTGCACCTTCTCGATGTAGTTGCGCTGGCGCGCATCCAGCCCGGTCTGCAGCGCCAGGTGGGACATGCCGATGATCGCGTTCATCGGCGTGCGGATCTCGTGGCTCATGTTGGCCAGGAAGTCGGACTTGGCGCGGGTGGCGCCCTCGGCGTCTTCCTTGGCCCGCTGCAGCGCGTCCTGGGCGCGCTCGCGCTCGGCCAGCAGCGCCTGCAGCTGGCCGTGCTGGGCCTGGAGCTCGAGCTCCTTGCGGTCGCGCGACGCACCGTGCGCCAGGCTGCGCAGGGTCGCGGCCAGCAGGCCGAAGGCCAGCAGCGCGACCAGCGCGGCGATGCCGGCGCGCGTGGCGAGGGGCTCCAGCGCGTCCAGGTCGCCCAGCAGCACCAGCCGCCAGGGGCCGTTCGGATCGTTCCAGGCCACGTCGGCCTGGATCGCGGCGTGGCGCACGCCGTCGATCTCGACGACGGGCGCGTCGAGCAGGAAGGGCAGGCTGTGCGAGCGCGCCGGATCCTCGAAGAGCTTGCCGAACTGCCGGGCGGCGGTGATCGCCTGGGCGCGCTCCGGCGTGGCGGCGCCGTGCAGGCTCATGCGCCAGCCCGGCCGGCTGGCGGCGATCACCACGCCGGACGGCGAGATCAGTAACGCGCCGGCATAGCTGCGGGTATCGAGGAAACGGTCCAGCGCGTCGGCATAGACCCGCCCGACGATGACGCCGGCGATCTCGCCGTCCAGCCCGGGCTGCCGGTAGATCGGCGCGGCGAGCCAGAACACGCGCTGGCCGGTGCTGACGCTGATGCCGGCGAAGACGTTGGGCTGGCCGCGGATCGCCTGGCGGAAGTACTGGCGGAAGTTGACGTCCAGGCCGATCGGCGTCGTGCCCTCGTCGTCCCAGCCCGCGATGATGCGGCCCTGCGCGTTCACGACGAAGGCCTGCTGCGCCCCGACGCTGTTGCCGAGCACCTCCAGCGTGTCGGCGGCGGGGCGCGTGAGGCGGGCCCGCTCGACGTCGGTGAGCGCCGCGGTGGTCTTCAGCGCCGGGTCGAGCTGGCCGGCGAGCACGATCGCGCCCATGCCCTTGCCCGTCAGGGTCAGGCCCTGCAGCGCGAGGGCCTCGCGCTGGGCGGCGTTGTGGAGGTTGCGCAGCGCGTCGTGTTCGAGCGAGCGGCGGTGCAGCTCGCTCGCGCCGATGCCCAGCGCGAGCGCCGCCCCCGCGGCCAGCAGCCACGCGGACCGGCGATGCCCCAGCAGCCATTCGGAGACACGACCCATCCTTCTCCCCCCAGGAACGCCCGGGGTACATGGGCCCCGGGCGATGGTGGATGAACGCCGGATCAGTGTAGGGGAGGCGGCGCGGGGCGCAAGCCCCCGAACCGGCGCAGGCCGGGGGTTCGGGCCAGGCGGTCGCGCGGGCACGGGACGACCCCGGGGAGGGCCTGACGAGGGATGGGGCCTGGGGGCTGTAGGACGCGGACTCGTCCTACAGCCCCCGGCGGGACGCTTGGCTAGGATCGGTCGACATGGACACGCGCACCGCCACGACCGGGCCCGCGGACGACCCGGACGGGGACGATCTCGTCGTCGCCCGGCCGCAGGGCCTGTACTGCCCGCCCGGCGACTTCTACATCGACCCGTGGCGGCCGGTCGACCGCGCCGTGATCACGCACGGTCACAGCGACCACGCGCGCTGGGGGCATGCGCACTACCTGGCGCATCACGACAGCGCCGCGATCCTGCGGCGCCGGCTCGGCGACGACATCACGCTGCAGACGCTCGGCTACGGCGAGGCGATCGTGCATCACGGGGTGCGCGTGTCGCTGCATCCGGCCGGACACGTGCTCGGGTCGGCGCAGGTGCGGCTCGAGCACGGCGGGCGCGTCTGGGTCGCGTCGGGCGACTACAAGCTCGAGGCCGACGGCACCAACGCGCCGTTCGAACCGGTGCGCTGCGACACCTTCATCACCGAATCGACCTTCGGCCTGCCGATCTACCGCTGGCCGTCGCAGGCGGCGCTGTTCGCCGAGATCGACGCCTGGTGGCGCCGCAACGCCGAGGCGGGCCGGCCGTCGGTGCTCTATGCCTATGCGCTGGGCAAGGCGCAGCGGCTGCTGCACGGCGTCGATGCGTCCATCGGGCCGATCGTCGCGCACGGCGCCGTCGAGCCGTTGAACGCCGTCTACCGCGCCGCCGGCGTGGTTCTGCCGCCGACGCTGTCGGTCGGCGATCCGGCGCTGGACAAGGCCGCGCTGTCGCGCGCACTGGTCGTCGCGCCGCCGTCGGCCGCGAGTTCACCCTGGCTGAAGCGCTTCGGCCCGGACCTCGCCGACGCCTTCGCCAGCGGCTGGATGCAGCTGCGCGGCACGCGCCGGCGGCGCGGCGTCGACCGCGGCTTTGTCGTGTCCGATCATGCCGACTGGCCGGGATTGATGGCGGCCATTCGCGGCACCGGCGCGGAACGCGTCTTCGTCACCCACGGCAGCGTCGCGACGATGGTGCGGTGGCTCAACGAGCAGGGGCTGCGCGCGCAGGGCATCGCGACCGAGTACGGCGACGAGGAGGCCGGCGGCGAGGCTGAGGCAGCGTCCGCGTCCGCGCCGGGGTCCGACGCGGCGGTCGCGCCGGCATCGGATCCTTCCGCAACGGATCCTTCGTCCGCTGCGTCGTCGGTCCCGGACCCGTCGACGTCGGTCGCGTCCGGGACCCGCCCGGCATGAAGGCCTTCGCCGCGCTGTACCGCGAGCTGGATGCCTCGACGTCCAGCCTCGCGAAGCAGTCCGCGCTGCAGGCCTACCTGCGCCAGGCGCCGCCTGAGGACGCCGCGTGGGCGGTGTACTTCCTGGCCGGCGGCAAGCCGCGCCAGCTGGTGCCCACGAAGCTGCTGCGCGAGCAGGCCCGGCTCGCGGCCGGCTTGCCGGAGTGGCTGTTCGACGAGAGCTACGAGGCGGTCGGCGACCTCGCCGAGACGATCGCGCTGCTGCTGCCCGAACCGGCGCAGGTCGTCGAGCGTCCGCTCGCCGAGTGGATGAGCGCGCATCTGCTGCCGCTGCGCGGCCAGCCGCCCGACGCGCTGGCCTTGACCCTGCATAGCCAGTGGGCCGCGCTGGCGGTCGAGCAGCGCTTCGTCCATCTGAAGCTGATCACGGGCGCGTTCCGCGTCGGCGTGTCGAAGCTGCAGGTGACGCAGGCGTTGGCCGCGGTCGGCGGCCTGGATGCCAAGCTCGTCGCGCAGCGGTTGATGGGCTACACGCACATCGGCGCGACGCCGTCTGCGGCGGACTATGCGGCCCTGATCGCGCCCGTCGGCCTCGACGGGGACGAGGGCGCGGGCCGCGGCCTGCAGCCCTATCCGTTTTTCCTCGCGCATCCGTTCAACCTCGCGGTCGAGCAGTTCGACGCCGCGATCGGACCCGCGTCCGACTGGCTGGTCGAATGGAAGTGGGACGGCATCCGCGCCCAGCTGGTGAAACGTGGTGGCGAGGCCGCGATCTGGTCGCGCGGCGAGGAGCTCGTCACCGAGCGCTTTCCCGAGCTGCGCGCGATGGGCGAAGCGCTACCCGACGGCACGGTGCTCGACGGCGAGATCCTGGTGTGGCGCGACGGCCGTGCGATGCCGTTCGCTGAGTTGCAGAAGCGCATCGGACGCAAGACGCTGAGCGCGAAGCTGCTGGGCGAGCTGCCGGTGGCGTTATGCGTCTACGACCTGCTGGAGGAGGGCGGTGACGACCTGCGCGACCGCCCGCAGCAGGAGCGCCGCGAACGGCTGGAGCGTCTGGTCGCCGGGCATCCGCTGGCGGGGCTCGAACTCAGCCCGCTGATCGCCGGCGCGGACTGGCATGACCTCGCCCGGCAGCGCGAGCAGGCGCGCGCGCTCGGCGTCGAGGGGATGATGCTCAAGCGGCGGGACGCGCGTTACGGCGTCGGAAGGACCAAGGACGTCGGCGTCTGGTGGAAGTGGAAGATCGATCCGCTGTCCGTGGACGCCGTACTGATCTACGCGCAGCGCGGTCACGGGCGGCGGGCCAGTCTCTATACCGACTACACCTTCGCCGTGTGGAACGGTCCGCCGGACGATCCGTCGCGGCAGCTGGTGCCGTTCGCCAAGGCCTACTCCGGGCTCACCGACGCCGAGATCGGCGTCGTCGACGCGGTGATCCGCAAGACGACGACCGAGACCTTCGGCCCGGTGCGCAGCGTCACGCCGACGATGGTGTTCGAGCTCGGCTTCGAAGGCATCGCACGCAGCGGCCGCCACAAGAGCGGCATCGCGGTCCGCTTCCCGCGCATGCTGCGCCGCCGGGAGGACAAGCCGGTGGAGGAGGCCGACACCTTGCAGTCGTTGCAGGCCTTGCTGCCGGAGCAGGGCGAGTGACCGGCAGAACGGACGGTGTCGAGGCGATCGACGCGTGGCTCGATGCCAAGGGCTGGACCTCGTTCCCGTTCCAGCGCCAGGTCTGGAAGGAGATCGCCCGCGGCCGTGGCGGGTTGCTGCATTCCAGCACCGGCAGCGGCAAGACGCTGGCGGTGTGGTTGGGCGCGCTCGCCGCGCTGAGGAGCGAGGTCGGCGCCGAGGCGCGCGTGCACGGCGGCAGGTCGATCGCGCCGCCGCTGACGGTGCTCTGGATCACGCCGATGCGCGCGCTGGCCGCCGACACGCTGCGCGCGTTGGAAGCGCCGATGGCGGCGCTGTGTCCCGGATGGACAGCCGCGCTGCGCAGCGGCGATACGACCTCCGCGCAGCGGGCCGCGCAGGACCGGCGGCTGCCGACCGTGCTCGTGACGACGCCGGAGAGCCTCTCGCTGCTGCTGTCGCGGGCCGATGCGAGCGATCAGCTCGGCCAGGTGCGGCTGGTCGTCGTCGATGAGTGGCATGAGTTGATGGGCAACAAGCGTGGGGTGCAGACACAGCTCGCGCTGGCGCGGCTGCGCCGCTTCGCTTCCTCTCACTCCCTCTCCCGCTTGCGGGAGAGGGCGAGGGTGAGGGCCAGCAGCCGTGGCAGGGCGCTGATGACCTGGGGCCTCTCGGCGACGCTGGGCAATCTCGACGAGGCCATGCGGACCCTGCAGGGCACCGCGGCCGACGACGCCGACGCCGTGATCGTGCACGGCGAGACCGACAAGATGCTGGTCATCGACACGCTGCTGCCGGAGGCCGCCGAGCGCTTCGCCTGGGCGGGCCACATGGGCCTGCGGATGCTGCCGCAGGTGGTCGAGGCGATCGAGGCCAGCGCGAGCTGCCTGGTCTTCACCAACATGCGTTCTCAGGCGGAGCGCTGGTACCGCGCGTTGCTGGAAGCGCGGCCGGACTGGGCCGGCGTGCTGGCGCTGCATCACGGCTCGCTGGACCGCGAGGTGCGCGAGTGGGTGGAACTCGGCCTCAAGGAAGGCCGCATCAAGGCCGCCGTGTGCACGTCCAGCCTCGACCTGGGCGTCGACTTCCTGCCGGTGGACCGGGTGCTGCAGATCGGCTCGGCGAAGGGCGTCGCCCGCCTGGTGCAACGCGCGGGCCGCTCCGGTCATGCGCCGGGACGGCCGTCCCGCATCACGCTGGTGCCGACGCACAGCCTCGAGCTGGTCGAGGCCGCCGCCGCGCGCGACGCCGTCCGCGCCGGCCACATCGAGTCCCGGCACAGCCCGCGCGAGCCGCTGGACGTGCTGGTCCAGCACCTGGTCACCGTGGCGCTGGGCGGTGGCTTCAGACCCGACGACCTCCTCGACGAGGTTCGCGGCACCGTCGCCTTCGAGCACCTCGGCGCGGACCACTGGCAGTGGTGCCTGGACTTCGTCCGCCAGGGCGGACCGTCGCTGACGGCGTATCCGGACTACCACCGCGTCGTGCCCGACGAGGAGGGCCTCTGGCGCGTGCCCGACGCGCGGCTCGCGCGGCGGCACCGCGTCAACATCGGCACCATCGTCAGCGACGCGTCCATCAGCGTGCAGTACCTGAGCGGCGGCAAGCTGGGCAGCGTGGAGGAGAGCTTCATCGCGCGCCTGAAACCCGGCGACGCGTTCATGTTCAGCGGCCGGCTGCTGGAGCTGGTGCGGGTCGAGCAGATGACGGCGCTGGTGCGTCGCGCCACCGCCGGCCGGGCCGCGCTGCCGCGCTGGAACGGCAGCCGCATGCCGCTGTCGAGCACGCTCGCCGACGCGGTGCTGCGCGAGTTCGCGCAAGCCGACACGGGGCAGTTCGAGTCGCCCGAGATGCAGTGCGTGAAGCCGCTGATCGACATCCAGCGGCGCTGGTCCGGCGTGCCGGGACCGGACGTGCTGCTGGCGGAGACGCTCAAGTCGCGCGAGGGCTGGCACCTCTTCCTCCACCCCTTCGCCGGACGTCAGGTGCACCTCGGGCTGGCCGGCCTGATCGCGTGGCGCGCGGCGCAGCCGGAGACCGGCACCTTCTCGATCGCGCTGAACGACTACGGCATCGAGCTGCTCAGCGCCAAGCCGATCGACTGGGCGGCCCGCTTGCCGGACCTGCTCACGCTGCCGCCGATGGAGACGCTGCTGCGCGAGGTGCTCGCGAGCCTGAACGCCACCGAGCTCGCGCGGCGGCGCTTCCGCGAGATCGCGCGCATCGCCGGGCTGATCTTCCAGAGCCACCCCGGCGAGCGTCGCAGCAACCGGCAACTGCAGGCCTCGGCGACGCTGTTCTTCGAGGTGTTCCAGCAGCACGATCCGGGCAACCGGCTGCTGGCGCAGGCGGAACAGGAATTGCTGACGCAGGAACTGGATGTGCGCCACCTCGCGGCGGCGCTGGCGCGGATGGGGCGGCAGACGCTGCAGATCCACGCACTCAAGAAGCCGACGCCGCTGGCGTTCCCGTTGATGGTGGAGCGCTTCCGCGAGAAGCTCAGCAATGAGTCGCTCGGCGACCGCATCGCGCGGATGGTGTCGGAACTCGAGCGCAGCGCCGGCGGCGAGGCGGTCGGCACCGCGCATGAGCCGGCGGAGCGCGCGCTGGCGGTGTTCGCGAAGAAGGACTCGCCGCAGTTCGCCGTCGAGGCGGTGCAGGAGTCGCTCGCGCTGGAAACACGCGGCGAGGCGCCGGCCAGACGACGCGAGGCCGGCGGACGCAGGCGGCGATGACGGAGGGCCAGTGGACGGACTCTCGGTCGAAGGAGAACCAGTTGTCGGAGACGAAGTGGATGAAGACGAAGTGGACGAAGACGACGTTGATGGAGAAGGCGTCGACGGAGAAGGCGTCAATGGAGAAGGCGTCGATGGAAAACAAGCTGACGGCGGCGCACCTGGAGGACCGGGTGACCGAGAAGAAGGGGGCGCTCGCCGTGACGCTCGCCGACGAGCGCGTCTGGCTGCTGCCCGAGCGCGCGGTGTGGTGGCCGGCGACGCGGACGGTCTTCGTCGCCGACGTGCACCTGGGCAAGGCGGCGAGCTTCCGCGCGCTGGGGCAGCCGGTGCCCTCGGGCACGACGCGTGACAACCTCGACCGGTTGAGTGCCCTGATCGACGGGCTGTCTGCGGCGAGGCTGGTGGTGCTGGGCGACTTCCTCCACGCGGCCGCGGCGCAGCACGCGCAGGTGCTCGATCCCGCGCAGGCCTGGCGCGAGCGTCATCCGGCGCTCGCCTGCCTGCTCATCCGCGGCAACCACGACAGCCATGCGGGCGATCCGCCGCCGTCGCTGCGCTTCGAGATCGTCGACGAGCCCCATCCGATGGGACCGTTCGCCGCCTGCCACCATCCGCAGCGGGTCGATGGCGCGTATGTCCTCGCGGGACATCTGCATCCCGCGACGACGCTGCACGGCCGCGCGCATGAGCGTCACCGGCTGCCGTGCTTCGCCGAATCCGAGGGGCTGATGATCCTGCCCGCATTCGGTGCGTTCACCGGCACGACGCAGGCGGGACTGCCGGAAGGCTCGCGTTGTCACGCGGTCGGCGGCGGCGCGGTCTGGCCCGCGCCCGACACCCGGTCCGCTTGAGGAGGCGTGGCGGCCGGAACGGTCACGTCAGAGGTGGAAGCCCCCGACGTCGGTGTGGAAGTCGCCGATCTCGGTCCACTCGCTCAGATCGGCAGGCACCGCGAAGCGCGCCGACAGCGCCTGGGCGGCTTCTTCCGCCGAGGCGAAGGAATCTCCCCACGGCATGCTGTCGTGCTTCACGCGCCAGCGCCGCGACAGGCGCGGCTTGATCGTGAAGGTGCCGTCCAGGCTCTGGAAGACGTAAGAGACGGTATCGAGATCCATGGTGAGCTCCGGGTCGTCTCCGGATCGATGACCCTAGTGCATCGGGCGGCAACTGTCATGCCTGCGTCGCGGATGGGAGGGACGGTCCGGCGGACACGCGCTGTCACGACCGGCAGTCCGGAGAACGCCCGCGAAATGGCCGGAACGGCGGCAAACGGCACGTCGCTTGCCGCCTTTCGCATCAATGACACATCCCTGGCGATTCTTCCGGGCGGGCGGCGCGGACCAAGCGCGCATCGACTCCGCCGACGATCTTCTGCACCTCCGCGACCTCGACCAGAAACGCTGGGTCGCGCTGGCCTGTCCCACCCGCGGTCTTGAATTCGACGAGCGCACCCTCGACCTGATCGACCTCGATCGCGACGGCCGCATCCGCGCGCCCGAGCTGATCGCCGCCTGCGAATGGGTGGGCGCGCGCCTGAAGGACTGGCAGCCGCTGCTGCGCGGCGACGCGCGACTGGCGCTGGCCTCGCTGGCCGACACCGACGAAGGCCGCGCGCTGGCGGAGGAACTCGCCCGCACGCTCGACCTGACCGGCCATGCGGGGCAGTCCGACATCGGTCTGGACGAGATCCGGGAACGTCAGTCCCACCTGGCCGCGGAACGCCACAACGGCGACGGCATCGTACCGGTGGCGGCCATCGAGGATGCGGCGGATCGCGCGCTCGCGCAGCGCATCGGCGAGGCGATGGGCACGGTCGCCGACGCCGGCGGCGGGCCGGGCATCGACGAGACCCGGATCAAGGCCTTCTTCGATCAGGCGTCGACACTGCTCGCCTGGCACCGCGAGGGCGAGGCCGAGGCCGGCTGCGCGGGACGGCGCGCCGCCGCGATGGCGGTGCAGGCGGTGCACGACAAGGTCGAGGACTTCTTCGCGCGGTGCCGGCTCGCGAGCTACGACGCGTCCGCGACGGCGACGCTCAACGCGACCGATCCCGAGCAACTGAAGGCGCATGCGGCGGGACTGCTGTCGCTGGAAGCCGGTGTGCTCAAGCAGATGCCGATCGCGCCGGTCTCGCCGGGCGCGGCGCTGCCCTTGGACGATCGCGCCAATCCCGCCTGGCGCGGCGCGCTCGCCACCTTGCGCGAGCAGGCCCTGCGGGCCGACTTCGGCGACAGCCTCGACGAGCGTGACTGGCTGGCGTTGAAGGACGCGGTGCGCGCCTGCCGGGAGTGGCTGCGACGCCAGCCGACCGGGCCGGTCGCGGCGATCGGCGTCGACGTCGTGGCATCGCTCGCCGCCGGACAGCCCGGCGGACATCTCGACGAGGTGCGCGCGCGCCTGCTGACGCACGTCGAGGACGACCGCGCCGCCGCGCCGCGCCATGCGGCCTTGAACGACCTCGAGAAGCTGCTGCTGCTCCAGCGCGGCCTGCTGCGGCTGGCGCGCAACTTCGTGTCCTTCGAGGACTTCTACGAAGGCCGGGGCGCGGTGTTCCAGGCCGGCACGCTGTTCGTCGACGGCCGTGCGTGCGAGTTGACGGTGGATGTCACCGACCCCGCCAAGCATGCGCCGGTCGCGGGACTCGCCAAGGCCTACCTCGCGTACTGCGAGTGCGTGCGGCTGAACCAGAAGCGCACCATCGTCGCGGTGGTCAGCGCCGGCGACGTGGACTTCCTCTTCGTCGGCCGCAACGGCCTGTTCTACGACCGCGACGGGCACGACTGGGACGCGCGCATCGTCAAGGTGATCGAGAACCCGATCAGCGTCGGGCAGGCCTTCCTGTCGCCGTACAAGAAGCTGGTGCGGCTGGTCGAGGACCAGGTGGCCAAGCGCGCCGCGGCGAGCGATTCGACGCAGCAGGGGCGCATGGGGCAGTGGGCCGGGCGCGTCGCGACGGCGGATCAGCCCGCGACGGCGGCCGCCGCGCCCGGGCTGCCGGCCGGGGTGGCGACGGCGCCGGGCGCTGCCGGCGCCGCCACGTTGCCGGGCCTCGGTGCGCCGGGCCGCCGCGTGGACGTCGGTACCGTCGCGGCCATCGGCGTCGCGCTGGGCAGCATCAGCACGGTGATCGTCGGCGTCTTCGGACGCTTCGTCGATCTGGGTTGGTGGATCCCGCTGGCGGTGCTCGGCATCGTGCTGTCGATCTCCGGACCGAGCATGCTGATCGCCTGGCTCAAGCTGCGCCAGCGCAGCCTCGGGCCGATCCTGGACGCGAGCGGATGGGCCATCAACAACCGCATGAAGCTGAGCACCAAGCTCGGCACCGCGTTGACGAAACGCCCGCGGCCGGTGCCGCAGGCGGTCAAGCTGAGCGCGCCCGGTCTCCGCCCTGACGGTCCTCGTACTCTGGGGGGCGGTCCCGTCTGACCTCCTCCTTCCAGTCGGGATCCTGCCGGTCCTCCGCCTTCCGGTCCTCGCCGTTCCGGGGATGCGGCCGCGTGACCAGCGGCAGCACCGCGAGGATCAGCAGTGCGAGCAGCATGCTGAAGACGGCCGTCGCCTCGCGGCCCAGCCCGCAGGCGATGCCGATGGCGGCGGTCATCCAGATGCTGGCGGCGGTGGTCAGGCCGTGGACCTGCTCCTCGTCCTTGAGCTTGAGGATGGCCCCCGCGCCCAGGAAGCCGATGCCGGCGATGACGCCCTGCAGCACGCGGCTCATGTCGGCCAGCGCCATGCCGCCTTGCTGAGGCACCAGCACGAACAGCGCCGCGCCGAGCGACACCAGCATGTGGGTGCGGATGCCCGCGGCCTTGCCGTGGTGCTCGCGTTCGTAGCCGAGGATGCCGCCAAGCACCGCCGCCAGCAGCAGGCGCACGGCGATGCGGGTGATCTGCGCGACGTCGGGGACGTCGGAGAACTCGGAGCGCACGGTCTCGATGACCTCGTCGGTCCAGGAGGGGCTCGAGGAGGGCGTCGCGGCCGCGGTGGCGCTGGTGGCAATACTCATGGCAACTCCCTGGCTCCCGGTGTTCCGCCCGCCCGTCCGCCGACCGCCTCGCTCGGCTCTGCGACCGGGCCGGTGCGCGCACCGTCGGCCAGCTTGGCCTCGAGCGCGGCTTCCCGCGCGGCCTCGGCCTCCGCTTCCACCGCGTCGAAGTCGTAGCCTTCGGCGGCATGCAGCTGCCAAGCGCCGCCGCCGGTGAGGCGCAGCACGTGGGTGTGATGCTGCAGCACCGCGTGGCGATGCGCGATGCTCACCAGCGTGACGCCGTCGCGGCACAGGCGCTCGTAGAGCCGGCGCTCGTTGCAGCTGTCCAGCGCGCTGGTGGCCTCGTCGAGGATGACCATCTTCGGCGTGCGCACCAGCACCCGCGCGAAGGCCAGGCGCTGCTGCTCGCCCATGGACAGCAGCTTCTCCCAGTCCTGCGAGGCGTCGAGACCGCCGACGCGTTCCGCGAGTTCGGGCAGGCAGACCTCGTCGAGGATGGCGCGCAGCGCGTCGTCGTCGAGCTCGGTCGTCGTGTCCGGATAGATCATCTGGCTGCGCAGCGTGCCGGGCTGCAGGTAGGGGCGCTGCGGGAGGAAGAACACGTCCTCCAGCGGCGGATGCTCGATGGTGCCTTCGCCGCAGCGCCACAGGCCGGCGATCGCACGCAGCAGCGAGCTCTTGCCGCAGCCGCTGACGCCGGTGATCAGCAGGCTCTCGCCGGGCTGGAGGGCGACGTCGAGCTTCTCCACGAGCAGCCGGTCGAACTGCGGCGTGTAGAGCGTCAGCGCGCGCAGGGCGAGCTGCTCGGCGTGTTTCGTCTCGATCTTCTCGCGGGCCCGTTCGTCGCGGGGCTTGCGCTTGTGCATGACCTCGGAGAGCGCGTGCAGCCGGTCGATGCCGGCGACGAAACGGCTGAGGCTCTCGAAGTTGTCGACGATCAGCGAGACGGCGGTCAGCACCGCGGCGAAGGCGCCGGCGGCCTGGACGGCGGCGCCGACCTCGAGGTCACCCGACAGCACGCGTTCGGCCAGGATCACCGCCGGCACGACCAGCGTCAACTGGCTGAAACCGCGCTGGAAGAGGTTGAGCGCACGCTGCTTGCGGATCAGCTTCCAGTAGTTCTGGTAGACCGAATCGAAGCGGCCTTCGATGTGGGCGCGCTCCTGGGGCTCGCCGCGGTAGAAGGCGATGGACTCGGCGTTCTCGCGCAGCCGCATCAGCCCGAAGCGGAAGTCGGCCTCGCGGCGCAGCTGCCAGAAGTTGAGCTGGATCAGCGGCGAGCCGAAGACATAGAGCGCGAGGAAAGTGCCCACCGTGGCGTAGACGACCAGGAAGGCGACCAGCAGCTTGGACAGCGACCACAGCACCGCGCAGAAGGCCACCAGCTGCATCATGGAGCCGATCATCAGCAGCCCGAAGTGGGTGGAGCGGCCGGTGAAGGTGTTGATGTCCTCGGAGATGCGCTGGTCGGGGTTGTCGATGTCGCCCGCCGCGCCGGTGCCGATCTCGTAGTACTTGCGACCGTCCAGGTAGCCGTCGAGGAACTTCCCGGTGAGCCAGCGCCGCCAATGGTTGGAGAAGGCGTCGCGCATGTAGTAGTAGAAGGCGTACACCGGCACGGCGAAGCCCAGCACGATGAGGCTGTCGCGCACTGCGAGCCAGAAGCGCGAGTGGTTGCGCTCGGCGAGCGCGGAGGTCATTTCCCCGGTCTTGTCGTTGAGCAGGACGGCGAGCTTGGTCTCGCACAGCATCAGCACGATCATCAGGAGCAGCAGGCCCCAGGCGGCCTTGCGCTGGTCGCCGAGCCAGTAGGGCCGGGCGATCTGCATGAACTGGCGCCACGCGGCGGCGGACAGGCGCGGCGGGCGGCGGCGCCTGGCCTTCTTGGGCGGAGCCGGGGGGCGGACGGCGGCAGGTCCGTCGCAGGGGAGGAGGAGTGAACCATGAGGGCGGGACCCGGTCTGCCGATATGGCTCGACAGTAGCTCCGGTGGCTCATGGGGCGGGTAGGACGGGGCCTACTGCGGGTGACGGAGGGAGGCGCGAGGTGGGTCGAGGTTGGGCGCCTCCCAGGACGCCGATCACGGCATCAGCTTCGACACCGCGTACGCGAGGCTGCCCGCAGCGGCGGACGAGCTGATCGCGGCGCGGGCGCACCACTTGAGCAGGCGGAGATCCGAGGCCTGGCCGCTCATCTTGATTCGGTCATCGACCGCCGCGATCACGGAGGCCACGAGCTCCTTCATCTCGATCTTCGTGCGCGCGAGCATGACCTCGAATTCTTCCCGCGATTTCTCGTGCATCTTCTGAAGCTCGTCCTTGAAATCGGCACGGGCTGCGCTGAGATCGGCCTTGAACTCAGCGCGGGTCGTGCTGAGATCGGCTTTGAACTCGGCGCGGCAGCTGGCGAATTCCTTGGCGGACTCAAGGCGTTGATCGGCGAGTTCCTTCTTGAAAATCTCCTGATCTTTCCGAATCGCGGCGAAGCCTTCGCGCATCTCCTGACGGAGTTGGTGAGTCTCGGCGGAGAGCAGGTCGAGCCGATACATCACGTGATGGAGATCAGGCTGGGCGTTCGGAATTGGCGTGACGTTCGTGAGTTGTGGAGAGTGAGGATGCATGCGGCGACTCCTGGACATGCGGTGGGAGGAGCCGAAGATGCTAGGAGCCGTCGAGCTCGAACGGCGTGGCGCGAATGCCGAAACCGAGGGTTGTTTGATCGGCCTCAAAGAATCCGCTCGCGTCCCCCGCGAGGGGGATGACGTGCGCAGCGAGGGGGTCAGGCCGCGGCGATCTTCGCCAGCGACTTGCGGATCGACGCCGCGTCGCGCAGGCGCTGCGCGGAGCCGTCGGCGTCGAGCAGGATGACCGTGATGGTCTGGCCGCCGCTCTTCATCCGCATGGCCAGGCAACGCCCGGCTTCTTCGGTGTAGCCGGTCTTGGACAGGCGGATGTCCCAGCCCTTGGCGCCGACCAGGTGGTTGGTGTTGCGCAGCTCGCGCGGCCGGCCGTTGACCTCGACCTCGCTGGACTTGTCGCTGCTGATGCGCGCGATCACCGGGTACTTCGAGGCAGCGGCGGCGATGCGCGCGACCTCGGCGGCCGTCGAGGTGTTGTTGGGCGACAGGCCCGTCGGGTCGGCCAGTGCCGTGTGCGACAGGCCCAGCGCGCGGATCTTGGCGACCACCGCCGCCTCGTAGGCCGGTAGGCCGCCGGGGAAGTGGCGCGCCAGCGCCGACGCGGCGCGGTTCTCGGACGAGATCAGCGCCAGTTCCAGCGCTGCCTCCCGGCTCATCGTGGCGCCGACGCGCACGCGCGACTTGCTGTGCTTGAGGCGGTCGACGTCCGCGTCGTCGATCTTGATTTCCTCGTTCATGTCCTGCTTCGCGTCCAGCACCACCATCGCGGTCATCAGCTTGGTCAGCGAGGCGATCGGCACGACGGTGTCCGGCTCCTTGGACATCAGCACGCGCCCGGTGTCGTCGATGACCAGCATGTGGCGGGCATTGACCGGCAGCTTCATCAGCGGCTCGTCGGACGGCGTGGGAGCGACGACGGTGTCGGGCGACCGGGCGATCAGCGGCGAGGAGGCCGTCGGCGCGGGCGCGGAGGCGCCGGCTGGTGCGGGCGTCAGCACGCCGTTCGGGCTGATGGCCGCGGTGGTGGGGGCGGCCGTGGCGACGACGACCTCGGGATCGTCGCTGGCGGCCTGCACGATCAGGCAACCGCAGGTGAGGATCAGCGCCGGCAGCGCGAGCTTCCAGTTGGTGTGGGCAAGGGTGCGGAGAACGGTGTCGCGGATCGTCACGGCGGTCGGGCTGGGCTGGCGGGCTGGGTCCGGGAGGTGGTCCGGGGACTTGTCCGGAGATCTTCCGGAAAGCGCGGGGTCAGGGTTTGACCGTCGCGAAGTTTAAGTTCTTCGCGGCGGACCGCCATCCGGGCTTGCCGTGACGTGCGTTACGCGCGCGCTGAAGACACCGACATGAAGCGCGCGACGAACGTCCGCTTGAATCGGCGGAGACTGGCTCGCCAGCCGGAATTCTCTCGCCGGTACTCCGCCGCTTCACGGTCGAGCTGTTCGTAGACGGGATCGACGATGGCGGCGTAGATCTGGTCGATGGGCGTCGCACGGCGTTGGACCAGGCGGTACAGGCGACTGACGCTGCCGTTCGAATCCACCTCGCGCCAGAACTCCGAATCCTGTTCGTCGAGGATGGCCAGCACGAACCACATCGAAGAACCGTCCATTCCCGTCGACGGGTTCCGTTGGAGACCATCCTGCTGATAGAGAGCGAAGCGCGCCTGGCGATACGTCGCCTCGTATCGGAGTGCGCTTCGATCCTCTCCCTTTCCAGCGGGCGCGTCGGCCGGTTTCTGCCATTGGACCTTGCGGGCAAGTGTCTGCCCGTGCAGTACAGAGATGAGCGATTGGCATTTGATGTCGAAGTGCATGGTTAGTCCCACAGAAGGTTTTCAGATGCATGGTGAAGTTGAGTCGATGCCCGTCCAATGGCATCTCGCGCCTTGACCTCGACGCCTTCGTCGATGGCGGCGTCGGTTTCCAAGGCGTCCATCGCCTTCGCGACGACGTCGATGGCTTGCTCGACGGCCTGGCGTGCAGGCGACGGCGCGATGGGAAGCACGGCTTCCAGGTGCGCAAAGGAAGACGAGAAGGTCGAACGCAGACGCCGTCGATTCCGATCCTGCAGATCGAGTTCCTTGTCGAGGAGGGCCAGGGTCTCATCCAGACTTTTTGTGATGGCGGGAATGCGAACTCGCAATCGGAACGACAGCCTGACGTTTTTTACCTGCCACCACACCACGATCGTGATCGCGAAGCTGATCAGACCGGCGACCGTGTTGACGTCCTGGACCCACTGCGGGATCAGGCTGGGCGGACACGCCGCAAGGAGTGAGACGGCTGCTTTGGCGACGGCGGGAGACGGCATGCCTTCATGCTATGAGCGCCCCGGCAGGTCGCCGCGCACCCAGTTGCAGCTCCGCGACGATGGCGAAGAGTGCGCACCAATGAGGGATTGATCCGATGGCGACGGGGGATGCGCTCCGCCCGATGGGGGAATCAGTCCCAGGCCTTGCGCAGCTTCGCCGCGACGTCCATCGCCGGCTTCACGAGCTCCGGCAGCGGCGCCTGCGCCTGGTTGGCGGGCCCCACCTTCTCGAAGTGGCGCACGACCTTGCCGGGCAGGAAACGTGACACGCTCGCGTAGAGATGCCGGTCGCCGTGCCGCGTCTGCTGCGTCACGTAGAAGCGCTGCGGCACCATCACCGCCAGGTGGTCCTTCGCCCGCGTCATCGCGACGTAGAGCAGCCGCCGCTCCTCCTCGATCTGCGCCTGCGCGCCGGTGCTCAGGTCCGACGGCATGCAGCCGTCCACGCAGTTCAGCAGGTACACCGCGTTCCACTCCTGGCCCTTGGCGGAATGGATCGTCGACAGGATCAGGTAGTCCTCGTCCTTCGACGGCACCCCCGATTCGTCGCTGCTCGCGTCGGGCGGGTCCAGCGTCAGCTCGGTCAGGAAACGCTCCCGCGACCCGTAGCCTTGGGCGATGCGCGTGATCTGCTCGAGGTCCGCCAGCCGCGCTGGCGCGTCGTCGTGCAGCCGCTCCAGATGCGGCGCGTACCACTGCACGGCTTCTTCCAGGTCCAGCGGCCAGCTGGCGCCCGAGATCAGTTGCAGCATGAGGTCGCGCAATGCCGTCCACGACGCCGCCGCGGCGCGCGGCGGCTCGAAGTCGCGCAGCGCCTGCGCCGGATCGGCCGCGGGTGCCATCGCATCGAGCAGGCGTCTCGCGCTCGCCGGGCCGAAGCCCGGCAGCAGCTGCGCGACGCGGAAACCCGCCAACCGGCCGCGGGGGTTTTCCGCCCATCGCAGCACGCTCAGCACGTCCTTCACGTGGGTGGTCTCGAGGAACTTCAGGCCGCCGAACTTGACGAACGGGATGTTGCGACGCGTCAGCTCCAGCTCCAGCGGCGCCGCGTGGCTCGAGGTCCGGAACAGCACCGCCTGGCGCGTCAGCTTCAAGCCCTGTTCGCGGCGCTCCAGCACCTTGTCGGCGACCCACTGCGCCTGCCGCGCCTCGTCGTCGACGGTGACCAGGTGCGGCAGCTCGCTCGACGTCTTGTCGGTCCACAGGCGCTTCTCGTGGCGCTCTCGCGCCATCGCGATCACCGCGTTCGACGCATCCAGGATCGTCTGCGTGGAGCGGTAGTTGCGCTCCAGCGCGACCACGCGCGCGGGCGGATCGAATTGCGCGGGGAACTCGAGGATGTTGCGCACCTCGGCCGCGCGGAACGAGTAGATCGCCTGCGCGTCGTCCCCCACCACCGTCAGCCGGTCGCCGCGCGGCTTGAGCCGCTTCAGGATCGTCGCCTGCAGCCGGTTGGTGTCCTGGTACTCGTCGACCAGCACGTGCTGGAAGCGTTCGCCGAGCTCGGCGGCCAGGCTGTCGTCGCTCATCAGCTCCGACCAGTAGAGCAGCAGGTCGTCGTAGTCGAGCAGCTGCTGGTGCTGCTTCTCCTCGACATAGGCCTTGAACAGGCGCTTGAGCTCGTCATGGACCGCGAAGCACCAAGGGAAGTGCTCCTGCAGCACCTGGTCCAGCCGCGCTTCGCTGTTGACGACGCGCGAGTAGATGTTGAGGCAGGTCCCCTTCAGCGGAAAGCGCTCGGCCGTCTCGGCCAGCCCGAGCGCCTGACGCTGCAGGCCCATCAGGTCCTCGGCGTCGGCGCGGTCGAGGATGGTGAAGTTGGGGGCGAGGCCGATGCGATGGGCGTACTCGCGCAGCAGCCGCGCGCCGACGCTGTGGAAGGTGCCGGCCCACGGGAAACGCGGCGGCGCCTGCGTCGAGGCCAGGCCCAACGCGCGATGCAGCACGCGACCGGCGCGGCGTTCCATCTCTCCGGCCGCGCGGCGGGAGAAGGTGAGCAGCAGCAGCCGTTGAGGATCCGCGCCGGACTGGATCAGACGCGCCACGCGCGACGCCAGGGTCTTGGTCTTGCCGGAGCCCGCGCCCGCGATCACCAGCAGCGGCCCGTGTCCGTCCTGAGCGGGACCGCCGAGGCCATGCTCCACCGCCGAGCGCTGCTCGGGGTTGAGGTCGGCGAAGACGTCGTTCGGCGCGTCGGCGAGGGCATCGGGGCACATGGCCGCGATCATAGCTGTATGTATCAACAGTGATCCGGCGTCTGTCTCGGCTTCAGTATGCCACCGCCGCTGGCCCTCACCCCCACACTCTCCCGCAAGCGGGAGAGGGAGTAAGAAGGGCGCCGATCGGGCTCCTCTCCCGCACCGCGGGAGAGGGCGGGGGTGAGGGCCGCGGTCTTCGCAGGAGGGCCTTTGGCCAGGGGGCATGTGGCTTGCCGGAATCGGCGCAGACTGGCTCCGTACTCATCGATCCCATGCTCCAGATCCTCGTCATCCTCAGCGCGCTGGCCATGCCCCTGGTGGCCTGGGCCTCCCAGCGCGGCGTCTTCGGCCCCGACAACGGCGCCATCTCCGACCGTTTCCCGACGCTGCTCGTCGCCGACGGCTACGCCTTCTCGATCTGGGGGGTGATCTTCCTGCTCGACCTGGTCTTCGCCGTGTGGCTGCTGCGCGGCCAGCCGGTGCCGGACAGGGAAGGGCACCGCGATTCCCATCGCTGCCACTGGCTGGTCGTCGTCGGCTTCACGCTGACGGCGAGCTGGATGATCGTGTTCTCGCAGCAATGGTTCGGCCTAGCGCTGGCCGTCATCTGGGCCGCGCTGGCGAGCCTGCTGTGGGCGCTGATGCTGGTGGCGCGCGCCATGCCGCGCGGCGCGCAGTCGTGGCTGGCCGTGTTCCCGCTGGCGTTGCATGCAGGCTGGCTGTCGCTGGCGGCGTTCCTGGACACCGCGCAGACTGTCGTCGCGGCGCAGATGCTGCCGACGCAGGACCAGTTGCCCTGGACCCTCGTCCTGTGGGCGCTGGCCGCCTTGCTGCTGCTGGTCGCCAATGCGCGCCTGCACGCGCCGGGCACCGGCCCCGCCGCGCTCGGCTATGCCGGCGCCGCGGTGTGGGGCCTCGTCGGCGTGTACGTGAAGCAGACCGCCTCGCCGATGACCGGCTCCGACGGCTCCGCCTGGATCGCGCTGGCGCTCGCCGTGGTGCTCGCGGCGCAGACGATCTGGCTGCGGGCGAGGCCGCTAGTCCCCACCGGCGGGATCACGCCAGGCGGCGCTGGTCCTTCGCGTCGAACAGGTGGGCCGATTCCGCCTCCCATTGCAGGCGAACCGCGTCACCGACATTGAGGTGCGGATTGCCCGCCACGCGGGCCGTCATCGGACCGCTCGGCGTGTCCACCAGCAGGTAGGTCTCGGGACCGGTCGGCTCGCGCATCTTCAGGACGCCGGGCATGCCGCCCGCACTGGTGCCCGTCGTGTCGGCCAGCCGGATGTGTTCCGGACGCACGCCGTAGAGCACGCCGCCCGCCGCGTCGATCGACGCCTGCTGCGCCGCGTTCACCGGCAGCGTCACGCCCTGCGCGGCGAGCGCGCCGCCGCCGTTGCGCTCGGCCGTGACGAAGTTCATCGTCGGCGAGCCGATGAACTCGGCCACGAAGCGGTTGGCCGGCCGCGTGTAGATCTCTTCCGGCGTGCCGAACTGCTGCACCAGGCCGTCGCGCATCACCGCGATGCGGTCGCCCAGCGTCATCGCCTCGACCTGGTCGTGGGTGACGTAGACCGTCGTGGTCTTGGTGCGCTGATGCAGCAGCTTGATCTCGGCGCGCATCTCGATGCGCAGCTTGGCGTCCAGGTTGGACAGCGGCTCGTCGAACAGGAACAGCTTCGGGTCACGCGCCAGCGCGCGTCCCATCGCCACGCGCTGCCGCTGGCCGCCGGACAGCTGGCCCGGCTTGCGGTCGAGCAGGTGGTCGATCTGCAGCATCTTGGCCACGCGCTGCACCGTGGTCTCGCGCTGCGCCTTCGGCACCTTGCGCATCTCCAGCCCGAAGGCGATGTTCTGCGCGACGTTCATGTTCGGATAGAGCGCGTAGCTCTGGAACACCATCGCGATGTCGCGGTCCTTGCTCGGCAGGTAGGTGACGTCCCGGTCGCCGATGTGGATCGCGCCCGAGGTCGGGTGCTCCAGGCCGGCGATCATCGCCAGCAGCGTCGACTTGCCGCAGCCCGACGGGCCGACCAGGATCAGGAATTCGCCGGCCTCGATCGACAGGTCGATGCCCTTGAGGATGTCGGCCGATCCGTAGCTCTTGCGGACTTGAGAAATGGCGAGCGCGCCCATGCTTGACTCCTTAACCCTTGACGGCGCCGGCGGTGAGCCCACGCACGAAATACTTGCCCGCGACCACGTAGACCACGAGCGTCGGCAGTGCGGCGATCAGCGCCGCGGCCATGTCCACGTTGTATTCCTTGACGGAGCTGGACGTGTTGGCCAGGTTGTTCAGCCCGACCGTGATCGGCTTGCTGTCGGCCCCGGAGAACACCACCCCGTACAGGAAGTCGTTCCAGATCGAGGTGAACTGCCAGATCAGCGTCACGACCAGGATGGGCGTGGACAGCGGCACCACGATGCGCCAGAAGATCTGGAAGAAGGAGGCGCCGTCCAGCGTCGCCGCCTTGATCAGCTCGTCGGGCAGGCCGGCGTAGTAGTTGCGGAAGAACAGCGTCGTGGACGGCATGCCGGCCAGGATGTGGACCAGGATCAGGCCCCACACCGAGCTGGCGATGCCCAGCGTGCCCAGCACCTGGCTCATCGGCAGCAGCACGACCTGCATCGGCATGAACACGCCGAACAGCAGCAGCCCGAACAGCAGCTCGCTGCCGCGGAAGCGCCACTTGGTCAGCACGTAGCCGTTGATCGCGCCCAGCGCGGTGGAGATCAGCACCGCCGGCACGACCATCAGCACCGAGTTCATGAAGAAGGGCTTCAGGCCGCCGCAGTCGGTGCCGGTGCAGGCGCTGGTCCAGGCCTTGGACCAGGCGTCCAGCGACGGCGCCATCGGCACCGACAGCAGCGTGCCGTTGCGCACCTCGTCCATGCCCTTGAGCGAGGTGCTGACCATCACGTACAGCGGCAGCAGGAAGAAGAAGGCGAACACCAGCAGCACGGCCCACAGCAGCAGGCGCTGCACGGTCAGGCTGCGGGCCCGCGAGGGGGACGGGGGGAGGTGAGGGTACTCATGACGCGGCGCTCGCTTACTGCTTCGAGCGGAGCTCGGAATAGAGGTAGGGCACGACGATGGCCGCGATCGTGGCCAGCATCACCGTGGCGCTGGCCGCGCCCAGGCCGATCTGGCCGCGCGAGAACGCCATCGTGTACATGAAGGTCGCCGGCAGGTCGGTGGCGTAGCCGGGGCCGCCCGCGGTCAGCGCCATCACCAGGTCGAAGCTCTTGATGGCGATGTGCGCCACGACCATCAGGGTCGAGAAGAACACCGGCCGCAGCGTCGGGATGATGATGCGCCAGTAGATGCGCGGCAGCGAGGCGCCGTCGACCTGCGCGGCCTTGATGATCGAGTCGTCGATGCCGCGCAGTCCCGCCAGGAACAGCGCCATCACGAAGCCCGCCGACTGCCACACGCCGGCGATGACGACGCAGTAGATGGCCATGTCGGGGTCGACCAGCCAGCCGAAGCTGAAGTTCTCGAAGCCCCACTGCTGCATCAGGTGCTCGATGCCGAGGCCGGGGTTGAGGATCCACTTCCACGCGGTGCCGGTCACGATGAAGGACAGCGCCATCGGGTACAGGTACACCGTGCGCAGCACGCCTTCGCCGCGGATCTTCTGGTCCAGCAGGATGGCCAGCAGCAGGCCCACGGCCATCGCGCCGCCGATGAACAGCCCGCCGAAGATGCCGAGGTTGGTCAGCGCCAGCCACCAGCGCTCGTTGTCGAACAGCGCGCGGTACTGGTCCAGGCCGACGAACTCGTAGTTCGGCAGCAGCCGCGACGCGGACAGCGACAGGTAGCCGTTCCACGCCATCAGGCCGTAGATGAAGAGGAAGGAGACGAGGAAGGTCGGCGCGACCACCAGCTTGGGAAGCCAGGGACTGCGGGGGGCTCGGGAAGCGGACATGCGTGGGAGCGGACCTGAGGACGCGCCGCGGGGGCGCGTCGGGGGAAACGGAGCGGGGGCGGTCCGGTCGGTCCGCCCCCTCGGGGCCGACGTCGCCGGCATCGTTGACGACGCCGGCGACGGTCGCTGCGCTTACTTCGTCTTGGCGGCGGCCGCCAGTTTCGCCTGCGCGTCCTTGGCCGTCATCTTGTCGCTGTTCCAGAACTGGCTCACGACGTCCTTCATCGCGCCTTCGGCGGCGGACGGCACGGCCATGCCGTGGGCGATCGAGGGCACCAGCGTGCCGGCCTTGGCGTCGGCGGCGAAGTCCTTCGCGGACAGCTTGGCGCAGTCGTCGAAGTTGTCCATCTTGACGTCGGTGCGCACCGGGATCGAGCCCTTGTTCAGGCTGAACAGCTCCTGGAAGCTGGGCGACATCAGCGTCGAGGCCAGGTCCTGCTGGGCCTTCTCGTTGGCGGCGTTCTTCAGCTTGAACAGCGCGAAGGAGTCGATGTTGAAGGTGAAGGCCTTCTGCGTGCCCGGCGCGGCGACGCACAGCACGTCCTTGCCCGGCGTCTTGCCCGCGGCGACCCACTCGCCCTTGGCCCAGTCGCCCATCAGCTGCATGCCGGCCTCGCCCTTGATCACCATCGCGGTGGCCAGGTTCCAGTCGCGGCCCGACGCGTTCTTGTCGGTGTAGTCCTTGATGCGCTTGAAGGTGGCCAGCACCTTCTCCATCTGCGGACCGGTCAGCGTGGCCGGGTCGAGCTGCACCAGCGCCTTCTTGTAGAAGTCCGCGCCGCCGACGCCCAGCGCCACCGATTCGAAGGTGGTGAAGTCCTGCCAGTTCTGGCCGCCGTGCGCGACCGGGATGATGCCGGCCTTCTTCAGCGCCTCGGCGGTGACGAAGAACTCGTCCCAGGTCGTGGGCAGCTTGGCGTTGGCCTTCTTCAGCGCCTCGGGGTTGACCCACAGCCAGTTCACGCGGTGCACGTTGACCGGCGCGGCGATGTAGTGGCCCTGGTACTTCATGATGTTGGCGACCACCGGCGGGATCACCTCGTCCCACTTGCCGGCCTTGGCCACGGCGTCGACGTTGGTCAGCACGCCTTCGGCCGCCCATTCCTGCAGCGACGGGCCCTTGATCTGCGCCGCGGCCGGCGCGTTGCCCGACACCACGCGCGACTTCAGCACCGTCATCGCGGAGTCGCCGCCACCGCCGGCGACCGCGAAGTCCTTCCACGTGTGGCCCTGCTTCTGCAGCGTGGCCTTCAGGGCGGTGGCGGCCTTGGCCTCGCCGCCGCTGGTCCACCAGTGCAGGACCTCGACCTCGCCGGCCTGGGCCGCGCCGGCGGCCATCAGCGCGCACAGCGCGGCGGCCTGGGACAGTTGCTTGAGCTTCATCATTCCGTTGTCTCCATCCCGACTCGAAGGGCGTCGGGCAATGCGTGTGATGTTGTCATGGGATGCCGGAGGAGGCGGGGCGCCAGGCGCCCGGGGCCTCGTCCGGCCGGTGACGACGTCAGGTCAGAACCAGACTTCCACCTGGGCGCCGAAGCTGGTGCCCGAGGTTTCGCCGTTGTAGCCTTCCACGCCGGTCACGTTGCCGGCGGCCTTGTTCCACTTGGCGTGGGTGACGTAGAGGCGGAACTCCGGGCGGTCCATCAGCGCCGGGCCGGTGGACAGCGTCGGGGCGAAGGTCACCTTGGTCAGGCGGGCGCGCTGGCCGCCGTCCGGCTTGTACTGCGACACGCCGGCTTCGCCCAGCAGCTTGAAGTTGCGGGTGACGCCGTAGGACAGGCGTCCGCCGACCGAGGTGGACACCGTGGCCTTGCCGGCGTTGTCCTTCTCGTTGGCCCACAGCAGCATGCCCATGCCGCCCCAGGCACCTTCCTGGAAGTTCACCGATTCGACGACGCGGAACTTCTTGGCCGCGGAGGTGTCGGTCTGGTTGCCGAAGTTGGAGTTCAGGCCGGTGGAGCCCTGCGCGTACTGCAGCCACAGCACGTTGTTGAACGACGAGCCGAACAGCTTGGCCTGCACATGCTTGGCGGTCAGGCCCCAGCCGTTGGTGCCGCCGGCGAACTGCGACTTGGTGGCGGTGCCGAAGAAGGCCAGCGTACCGTCGGTATTGGAGTTGATGTCGACGTACTCGACGTTGCCGCGGTGGGCCGGACGCTGGTTGTTGTCCTTGTCGTTGGTGTAGTACGCGACGCCGAGCTTGCCCGGACCGACGTTGAGGCCCTTGAAGCCCGCGCCGATGCCGGCCATCTCGGTGAAGTAGGTGTCGACGATGTGGACGTCGCCGCGGCGGCCGCGTTCCTTGCCGGCCCAGACGGTGGCCTCGGGGGCGAAGTCGAAGCCCTTGGCCTCGGCGTACATCTGCGCCAGGCGCAGGTGCTTGGCGTCGTCCGCGTCCGAATGCGGATTGAAGTAGTCCGTCATCAGCACGACCTTGTAGTCGATGCCGTCCTTCTTGAAGCCCTGGGCGAGCTGGAATTCGCCGTAGATGTCGCACTCGTTGCCGAGGCGGTACTTCATGCCGCTGGTGCCGCCGTTGAGGGCGTAGCAGGCGCGGCTGGCGCCGCCGTCGGTGGTGCCGCCGGGGCCGGCGCGGAAGTAGCCGGTGTAGTCGAGGGCGTGGGCGGATCCGGCGGCCATCAGCAGGCCGGCGGCTGCCGACAGCGTCGACAGCGTGGTGGTGCGCAAGCGCGAGGTGCGGGTCATGGTCAGTCTCCGGTTGTCTCCGCTCAACGGCGCTCCGGGCGTGCCGCCGTTAATCGGACGTTTATCTTTCTTGCATGCGGGCTGAACTTTAATAATTCATTAATGAAACTATATTGGTGCTTACCACTAGCGTTGTGGTGCACGCCACGGACGGTTTTCGGGCGGTCTGTAGCTGTTTCGGGCGACTGATGGTTCATGAGCGCCGTCCTGGTGCAAAACGGTCTGCGGACCACGCGACGGGTCACGGGACGGGCCACGCAGGGGATCCCGCCGCGAAGCGCGCCGCCTTGCGGACTTGGATCGGTGACAGGTCTTGCCGAGGCCGACGGGAGACGACGCGCGGGCGGTGCCGCCGTGTCCCCGTTCAGGTCGCCAGCGGCAGGCTCATCGAGACGCGCAGGCCGCGCGGCCGGGCGGTCGACAGCGCGATGCGGCCGCCGTGGCGCTCGACGATCTCCTTGACGATCGCCAGGCCGAGTCCGCAGCCGTTGCCCTCGTGGGTGGCGCGGAAGAAGCGTTCGAAGACCTGCTCCCGCAGGTCCTCCGGGATGCCGGGGCCGTTGTCGGTGACGACCAGTTCGGCCCGGTCGGCCTCGCCGCGCACCTGCACGGTGACGCGGGCGCCGCGTCCCGCATAGCGCAGCGCGTTGTCGACGAGGTTGACCAACGCCTCGCGCAGCAGCAGCGGGATGCCGGTGACCTCGACGGGGCGGTCCTCCTGCGCCTGGGCCAGGCCGGGCGCGCGGGGCTCGGTGAGGGGCTCGTCGAGTTGCGAGGCGGAGGCGCACTCCGGATCGCAGTCGGGGCCGTCGTAGCCCAGGTCCACGTTCTGCTGGAGCGCGCGCGGCACCAGCTCGGCGGTGACTTCGCGGGCGAGCCGGCCGAGGTCGAAGCGCACCGGCGTCTGCCGCGTCAGGGACTCCGGCTCGGTGCGCGCCAGCGCCAGCAGCTGGTTGACCAGGTGGGCGCTGCGCGTGGCGCTCTCGTGCACGCGGGCCAGCCGCATCGTCAGCGGCCCGGGCGGCGCCTCGGCCAGCGCCAGTTCGCTCTGGCTCTTGAGTCCGGCCAGCGGCGTGCGCAGCTGATGGGCGGCGTCGCTGATGAAGCGGCGCTGGCCCTGGACATTGTGGCGCACGGCCTCGAGCAGGTCGTTGATCGCCTGCGCCAGCGAGCGCAGCTCCTGCGGCGCGGCGTCGAGCTCGATGGGGCGCAGGTCGTTGGGCTTGCGGCCCTCGACCAGCCGGCGCAGCCGCGCGATCGGCGCGAGGCCCGCGCCGACGCCGGCCCACACGACCATGCTCATCAGCACGATCAGGATCGACAGCGGCAGCATCGTGTCGATCAGCAGCCGGCGCGCGAGCAGCTCGCGGTTGGCGCTGGAGCGCGCCACCTGCACCAGCATCGTCTGCTGGGCCCGCGGGTTCTCGCCGAACTGCAGGTACAGCGCGGCGACGCGCACCGGCGAGGCGGTGCGGGCCCCGTCGGCGTCGAGCTCGCCGTCGTAGAACTGCGCCAGGCCCAGCGGCGGCTCCGCCGGCATCGCGGGCGGGCTGGGCAGGTTGCGGTTGCCGAGGATGAACTTGCCCGGCGGGGAGCTGACCGTGTAGAGCAGCTTGTCGCTGGGGTCGGCCTCGAGCACGTCCTGGGCGGCGCGCGGGAAGTCGATCAGCAGCCCGTTGCCCATCGGCTTGACCTGGCGCGCGAGCGAGCGCGTGGCCTGCAGCAGCGTGGCGTCGACGGCCTCGTTGGCATAACGGCCCGCGAGGCGGTAGCTGAAGACCGCGCCCGCCAGCCACAGCACGAGCTGCGGCAGGAGCAGCCACAGCAGCAGCTGGCGCTTGAGCGAGAAGCGGGAGGGGGCCATCGGGAGGGTGCCGGGGCAGGGGGCGCCTCAGGCGCGTTCCAGCTCCAGCAGGTAGCCCAGGCCGCGCACGGTGCGGATGGCGACCTGCGAGCCTTCGAGCTTGCGGCGCAGGCGGTGGATGTAGACCTCCACCGCGTTGGTCGCCGCGCCGCTGTCCGCGCTGCCCGCCCCGTTGGCGGCGCCGGCGCCGGCCCCGTTGCGGTCGCCCGCCCAGGCCTGGTTGATCTGCTCCTTCGTGATCACCCGGCCCTGGTGGGTGAGCAGCAGGTCGAGCAGGTCGAACTCGCGCGGGCTGAGTTCCAGCATCTCGCCGCGCACCTGCGCGCTGCGGGTCTCGCGCTGCATGCTGAGCTGACCCAGTTCGGTGCTGGCCTTCAGCGCGCGGCTGCGGCGCAGCAGCGCGCGCAGCCGGGCCTCCAGCTCGGGGAAGTCGAAGGGCTTGGTCAGGTAGTCGTCGGCCCCGGCGTTCAGGCCGGCGACGCGGTCCTCCAGACTGTCCAGCGCCGTCAGGATCAGCACCGGCAGCGAGGCATCGGTCTGGCGCAGCTGGCGCAGCACCTCGATGCCGCCCACCATCGGCAGGCCGAGGTCCAGCACCACCACGTCGAATTGCTGTTTGGCGAGCAGGTACTGCGCCACCGCGCCGTTGGGCGCATGCTCCACGGAGAAGCCGCTGGCCCGCATCTGTTCGCACAGGGCGTCGGCCAGGATCGCGTCGTCTTCGGCGAGCAGCAGGTTCATGAATGGAAGATTAACAGCCCGGCCGTGCGCACTGGCTTGGGGCAAGCCCGGGGCGCCACTCTGGCACGGAAGGCCCCGATGTAGGGCAACGCCTGACACGCGGTGAGGACGATGCCCTCTCGCGCGACGCGCGGGCGTTTCGAATACTCCCGCCATGCAAGCCAGTGACCTCAAGCAGACGCTCTGGCGCGTCGTCTACACCAAGAACGCGAACCTGCAGAGCAGCGGGGACGCGGCGGGGCCGTGGCATCCCGACAAGCGTCACATCGAGCAATGCGCGCAGCGGATGCGCCTGCTGATGTCGCAGGAAGTCGGCATCCAGAGCAACGCGCAGGCGGCCAAGACGGATTGCAACTGGCCCGTCGGCGGCTGAACCGGCGCCGCGCGGTGCCGGGCACCGCATAAGCACAGACGAATTTCTCGCTTCGGTCCGCGCGGTCGGACAGGAACACTCGGCGCCATCGCGGTTTGCCGCCCCCGAGTTCCCCCGCCGATGACCGCTCCCGTGCTGCGGCGTCTTGACGACGCCTCCCCGACCTCTTCCGATCCCCGCGCCGCCGACGCCGACGCCCACGCCTCATCCGCGCTGACCCAGCTCCTGGGGCCGGGTCTTGACCGCGTCGTCGAGCAGCTGGCCGCCACCGCCGTGCAACGCGACCGCGAGGGCGGTCACGCCGCCGAGCAGCGCGAGCTGATCCGCGCCAGCGGCCTGCTCGCGTTGACGATTCCCGAGGCGCACGGCGGTCTGGGCGGCGGCATCCCCGAATTCTTCGAGGCCGTGCGCCGGATCGCCCGCGTCGATAGCGCGCTGGCGCATGTGCTGGCCTTCCACCACCTGCAGCTCTACGGCGTGTCGCTGTACGGCGGCCCGGCGGCGACGGCGCACGGCGCGCGTCACCTGCGCGAGACCGCCGAGCAGCGCCTGTTCTGGGGCAATGCGCTGAATCCCGCCGACACGCGGCTGACCGCGACGCGTGACGGCGCCGGCTGGCGCCTCGATGGCGTGAAGAGCTTCTGCTCGGGCGCGCTGGGCTCCGACCGGCTCACGGTGTCCGCGACGACCGGCGAGGGCGCCTTCCTGATCGGCATCGTGCCGACGCGGCGCGAGGGCGTCCGCGTCGAGCAGGACTGGGATGCCTTCGGCCAGCGCCAGACGGACAGCGGCACGGTGCGCTTCGACGCGGTGCGGCTGGACGACGACGAACTGCTGCAGGTGCCGGGCCAGAGTCCGACGCCGCGCGCGACGCTGCGCTCGCAGATCGCTCAACTGGTCATGACCCACCTCTACCTGGGCCTCGGCGAGGGCGCCTTCGACGAGGCGCGCCGTTACACCGCGACGCGCGGCCGGGCCTGGCCGGCGTCGGGCGTGTCCCGCGCGGTCGACGACCCGCTGGTGCAGCACCGCTATGGCGACCTGTGGCTGAAGGTGAGGGCGGCGCAGGCCGTGTCCGCGGACGCCGTCGACCTGCTGCGGCGCGCGCTGGAGCGCGGCGACGCGCTGACCGCGCAGGAGCGCGGCGAGGTCGCGCTGGCGGGCGCCGAGGCCAAGGTGCTCGCGCACCGCGCCGGCGTGGAGGTCGGCAGCCAGCTGTTCGAGCTGACCGGCGCGCGCAGCACGTCCGCCGAGTTCGGGCTCGACCGCTTCTGGCGCAATGCGCGCGTGCACACCTTGCACGACCCGGTCGACTACAAGCTGCGCGACCTGGGCCGCTTCTTCCTCGATGGCCGGATCCCCGATCCGACCGCTTACTCCTGATCGGGGAGCGGCCCATGAGCGACCCGACCGACGATCCGAACATCGACCCGAAGACTGACCTGAAGGCCGATCCGAAGGCCGATCCGTTGATCCGCCTCGACGGCGTGTCGAAATCCTTCGCGCTGCCCGACGGGCGGCGCTTCGAGGCCGTGCGCGACGTGAGCCTGTCGGTGCGCTCCGGCGAGATCCTCGGCCTGATCGGCAAGAGCGGCGCGGGAAAGTCCACGCTGCTGCGGCTGATCAACCTGCTCGAGCGTCCTGAAGCGGGCCGGGTGCATGTCGCCGGTCGCGAGCTGACCGCGCTGAAGTCAGCGGCGCTCCGCCGCGAGCGGCAACGGCTCGGGATGATCTTCCAGCAGTTCAACCTGCTGCAGAACGCGACCGCGGCGGAGAACGTCGCCTTCCCGCTGCAACTGCATGCCGGCCGCTCCCGCCGCGAGATCGCCGACCGCGTCGCCGAATGCCTGGCGCTGGTCGGCCTGACCGACAAGGCCGACCAGTACCCGGCGCAACTCAGCGGCGGGCAGAAGCAGCGCGTCGCGATCGCGCGGGCGCTGGCGCCGCAGCCCGACGTGCTGCTGTGCGACGAACCCACCTCGGCGCTCGACGCCGAGACCACGCGCGAGCTGCTCGCCACGCTGGCCGACATCAACGCGCGCCTGGGCGTCACGATCGTGATCGTCACGCATGAACTCGAGGTCGTGCAGGCGCTGTGCCGGCGCGCGGCAGTCATCGCGGACGGCCGGCTGGTCGAGCAGTTCGACGTCGTCGACGCGGTGCGTGTCGCGAGCTCGCCGCTGGGCCTGGAGCTCGCGCGACTGCAGCGCCAGGCGGCGAACCTCGCCGCGCTGGAGGCCTCGGCGCTGGCCACGTCCGAGGTCATCGCGGCGATCGGACGCCGGGAGGTCCGCCATGTTTGAGAACCTCGTCGGGCTGCTGCCCGAGATCTGGGTCGCACTGGGCCAGACGGGCCTGATGCTCGCCATCGGTCTGGGCGCGGCGGTACTGTTCGGCGGCCCGCTGGGCGTGCTGCTGTTCCTGCTCAGTCCGGGCCAGTCGTTGTCGGGCCATCGCGGCGCGGGCCTGCTGCATCGGCTGATCAACGCGGTGGTGAACACCGTGCGCAGCTTCCCCTTCATCATCCTGCTGGTCGCGCTGGTGCCGATCACGCGCGTGGTCGCGGGGACCTCCATCGGTCCGCTGGCCGCGGCGGTGCCGCTGTCCTTCGCGGCGATCCCGTACTTCGCGCGCCTGGTCGAGCAGTGCCTGCGCGAGGTGCCGCGCGGCGTGATCGAGGCGGCGCACGCGATGGGCGCGTCCGAGACGCAGATCGTGTTGCGCGTGCTGGTGCGCGAGGCGCGTGCCGGCCTGGTGGGCGCGCTGACGGTGCTGGCGATCAGCTTCCTGTCGTACTCGGCGGTGGCCGGCGTGGTCGGCGGCGGCGGCATCGGCGACCTCGCGATCCGCTACGGCTACTACCGCTTCCAGACCGACGTCATGGTGCTGACGGTCGCGATCCTCGTCGTGCTCGTGCAGCTGATCCAGTTCACCGGGCAGCGCGTGGCGCGGCGGCTCGACAAGCGCTGAGCTGCGCCCAAACCGTCCACATCGCCCGCGCCTCCTGGGCTTCCCGCCGTTCCATCCGTTGTATTCCCCTACCTCCCGGACCTCCAAGGACTTCCCGATGACACTCGCCCGCCGCACGCTGCTGGCCCTCGCGCTCACCGCCTCCGCCGCCGCCTTCCTCGCGCCCGTCGTCCACGCGCAGGACAAGAAGGAGATCACCATCGGCGCGACCGCCGGCTCCAACATCGAGGTGCTGCGCCAGGGCATCAAGCCGCTGCTGGAGAAGCGCGGCTACACGGTCAAGCTGGTGGAGTTCAACGACTACGTGCAGCCCAACATCGCGCTGGCGCAGGGCGCTCTCGACGCCAACTTCTTCCAGCACATCACCTACCTCAACCGCTTCCGTGAGGACCGCAAGCTGGACATCGTGGACGTGGTGCAGGGTCCGATGGCGCCGTTCGGGATCTACTCGAAGAAGCGCAAGAGCCTGGCCGACGTGAAGCCGGGCGACCGCATCACGCTGGCCAACGATCCGGCCAACCTGGCGCACGGCCTGGCGCTGCTGGCCGACCAGAAGCTGCTGACGCTCAAGCCCGGCGCCGATCCGATCCGCGTGACGGAGAAGGACATCGCCAGCAACCCGCTCAACCTCAAGCTGCAGCCGATCGAGGCGGCGCAGATCCCGCGCACGCTGGACGACGCGGAGTACGCGATCGTCAACGGCAACTTCGCGATCTCCAGCGGGCTGAAGCTGACCGACGCGCTGCTGCTGGAGAAGACGCCCGACCACTACATGCTGGTGCTGGCGGTCAAGGCCAAGGACAAGCAGGCGCCGTGGACCCTGGCGCTGACGGATGCCTTCCGCGCACCGGAGTTCAAGGCGGTGCTGGTGCAGAAGTTCCCCGGCTACGCGCGGCCGGCGTTCCTGCAATGAGCGCGGGCGACCCGCGATCCGACGCGGCAACTGCGGCGGACGGCTTGAGCGCGGCGAACGGCAACGTGGCGGCGAAGCCCGTGCGCTTCAACGCCTTCGCGATGAACACGGTGGGGCACCAGTCGCCCGGGCTGTGGACGCACCCACGCGACGAGTCACATCGCTACACCGAGCCGGAGTACTGGGTCGAGCTGGCGCGGCTGCTGGAGCGCGGCGGCTTCGACAGCGTGTTCCTGGCCGACGTGCTGGGCGTGTACGACGTGCACGGAGGATCGCCTGACGCGGCCCTGCGTCACGCGGTGCAGGTGCCGCTCAACGACCCGCTGGCGCTGGTGCCGCTGATGGCGTCGGTGACGAAGCACCTCGGCTTCGGCGTCACGGTGGCGCTGACTTACGAGCCGCCGTACAGCTTCGCGCGGCGCATCTCGACGCTCGATCACCTGACGCGCGGCCGCATCGGCTGGAACATCGTCACCGGCTACCTCGACAGCGCGGCGCGCAACCTCGGTCACACGGGGCAGCGCGCGCACGACGAGCGCTACGACCTGGCCGACGAGTACCTCGACGTCGTCTACAAGCTCTGGGAACTCAGCTGGGAGGACGGCGCGGTCAAGCGCGACAAGGCGGGCCGCGTGTTCACGGACCCGGCCAAGGTCCATGCGATCCACCACCGCGGCGAGCATTACCGCGTGCCCGGCGTGCATCTCTGCGAGCCGTCGCCGCAGCGCACGCCGGTGCTGTTCCAGGCCGGCACGTCGAGCCGTGGTCGCGCCTTCGCCGGCCGGCATGCGGAGTGCGTCTTCGTGAGCGGTCCCAGCACGTCCGTCGTGAAGGGCTACGTGAACGGCCTGCGCGACGCGGTCGCCGGGTCGGGCCGCTCGTGCGACGACGTGCTGATCTACGGCCAGGCGCTGATCATCACCGCGCCGACCCGCGCCGAGGCCCATGCGAAGCATGAGGACCTGAAGTCCCACATCGACATCGAGGCCGCGCTGGCCTTGCTCTCGGGCTGGACCGGCGTCGACTTCAGCCGTTATCCGCTGGACGCCACGATCGACTACCTCGACACGCAGGCGGGCCGCACGGCGCTGGCCTCGTTCAGCAGTGCGGATCCGACGCGGCGCTGGACGGTCGGCGAAGCGGCCGCCTTCATCGGCCTGGGCGGGCGAGGGCCTGTCTTCGTCGGCGATCCCTCGGAGATCGCCGATCAACTCATCGCCTGGCAGGACGCCACCGGCCTCGACGGTTTCAACCTGGCCTTCGCGCTGGCGCACGAGACCTTCCGCGATGTCGTCGATCTCGTGGTGCCCGAACTGCGCCGACGGGGCCGCTACCGGCCCGAGGTGGGCGAGGGCGCCGACATCGCCGCCGCGCCGAAGACCTTGCGTGCGCGCCTGTTCGGCGACGGAGATGGCCTCAAGCCCACGCATGCCGGACGGCGCGTCCGCCTCGGCGAGCCGGTTGCCGACGCCGACGACGACGTCCACCCGGCCTCCGCCTCCTCCGCGGCGTCGACGTCCCCCGACGGCCGCGGTCCCACGCTCACCTCCCTGGACATTCCCCTGACGGAGCCCGTCGCATGACCCGCAAGACTGATTCGAAGAACAACCATCCCACGCGGCGCGACGCACTGGTGATCGGCGCCGGCCTCGCGGCCGGACTGGCTGCCGGCCCGCTGCGCGCCCAAGGCGCCGCCGCGCCGAAGGAGCTGAAGCTCGACTACGCCTACTACTCGCCGACCAGCCTGGTGCTGCGCCGCTTCGGCTGGCTGGAGGAAGACCTCGCGAAGGACGGCACGGCGGTCCGCTGGGTGCTGAGCGCCGGCAGCAACCGGGCGCTGGAGTACCTCAACGCCGGCAGCATCGACATCGGCTCCACGGCCGGCCTGGCCGCGCTGCTGGCGCGCGCCAACGGCAATCCGATCCGCGCGCCCTACATCTTCTCGCGCCCCGAATGGACCGCGTTGGTGGTGCGTCCGGACTCGGGCATCCGCTCGCTCGCGGATCTGAAGGGCAGGAAGATCGCGGCGACCAAGGGCACCGATCCCTACCTCTTCCTGCTGCGCGCGCTGCACACGGTCGGGCTGAAGCGCGGCGACATCGAGCATGTCGCGCTCCAGCATGCCGACGGCCGCGCGGCGCTGGAGCAGGGACGCGTCGATGCGTGGGCCGGACTCGACCCACTGATGGCGGCAAGCGAGCTCGATGCCGGATCGAAGCTGCTGTACCGCAACGTCGGCTTCAACACCTACGGTTTCCTGAATGTCCGCGAGGAGTTCCTGAATCGCAGTCCGCAGACGGTGAAGCGCGTGATCGCGGCCTACGAGCGGGCGCGTGCCTGGACGATCGCGAATCCGTCGGATGCCGCCAAGATCCTGTCCGAAGAGGCCAAGGTCAGCCTGCCGGTGGCCCTGCTGCAGGTGAAGCTGCGCAGCGACTTCTCGCACCCGCAGCCGTCGGACGAGCATGTGAAGGCGCTGCAGGCCGCCGCGCCGATCCTGACGGCGGAGCAGCTCGTGAAGCCCGGCGTGGACCTGAACCGCACGATCGCGGAGCTGGTCGACACGCGCTTCGCCAACGGCCTGATCAAGACCTGACCCCGCAGCGACCATGACGGAGACCAGAGCCGTGAGCGCCGATCCCGACCTCATCGCACGCGCCGTCTCGTCGCTCGGTCCGGTTCTGCCGGAACAATCGGCGACGGCGACTCGCAGGCCATCGGCTGGCGGCGGCGTTGACCTGCCGGAGGCGGGTGGCGCGAAGCGATCGGTGCGCCCGCAGACTGCGTGGCAGTGGCCGACGTGGCTACTCGGCGCGTTGCCTCCGGTGGCGGTGCTTGCGTTGGCGGAAGCCGCAGTGCGATTCGGCTGGATCGCGCCCAACCTGCTGCCGGCGCCGAGCGACGTCGCCGCGGCGCTGGCGCAGATGCTGCGCGACGGGCAACTGACGCAACACGTCCTCGCGAGCACCTTGCGCGTGGCGGGCGGCTTCGCGCTGGGCGCGGTGCTGGCGGTGCTGTTCGGCGCGCTGGTCGGCCTGTCGGGCCTGGCCGCGGCGGTGCTGACGCCGAGCTTCCAGGCACTGCGGGCCATTCCCTCGCTTGCGTGGGTCCCGCTGCTGCTGCTCTGGCTCGGCATCGACGAGGCCTCCAAGATCGCGTTGATCGCGATCGGCGCCTTCTTCCCCGTCTACATGGGCGTGTCCTCAGGCTTCCGCGACGTGGACCGCAAGCTGGTGGAGGTCGCGCGCCTGCGCGGACTCGGCCGCGTGGCGCTCGCGCGCCGCGTGCTGCTGCCGGCGGCGCTGCCGGCGTTGCTTACCGGCCTGCGCAACGGGCTCAGCCTTGCGTGGATGTTCATGGTCGCCGCCGAACTGATCGCGGCCAGCCGCGGTCTGGGCTACCTGCTGACCGACGGCCGCGAGACCGGCCGTGCGGACCTGGTGATGGCGGCGATCGTGCTGCTGGCGCTGCTCGGAAAACTGACCGACAGCCTGATGGCCGCGGTGGAACAACGCGCGCTGCACTGGCGCGACAGCTTCGGAGGCCACGCATGAGCCTGTTGACCGTGTCCGTGCGCGCCAAGCGCTTCGCCCGCAACAACGAGGGCGGCGACGGCGGCGGACGGCTGCCTGTCCTGCAGGACGTCCACTTCGACCTCGGCGCGGGTGAGGTGCTCGGCCTCGTCGGTGCGAGCGGTTGCGGCAAGAGCACGCTGCTGCGCATCGCGGCGGGGCTGGATCCGGACTTCGACGGTGAGGTCCGGCTCGACGGTCGCACGCGGCGCGGACCGGACCGCGACATCGGCGTCGTGTTCCAGGAGCCGCGGCTGTTCCCGTGGCTGACGGTGGCGGAGAACGTCGGCTTCGACCTCGGCCAGGGCCACGACGAAGCCTGGGTGGAGACGCTGCTGCGCGAGGTCGGCCTGGGCGAACTCGGCGAGGCGCTGCCGCGCCAGCTCTCCGGCGGCCAGGCGCAGCGCGCGGCGATCGCCCGGGCGCTCTACACGCGTCCGCGCGTGCTGCTGCTCGACGAGCCGTTCTCCGCGCTGGACGCATTCACGCGCATGCGGCTGCAGGACCTCGTGCGCGAGGTCGCGGCAAGACATGGCACCAGCCTGATCCTGGTCACGCACGACGTGGAGGAGGCGGTGCTGCTGGCCGACCGTGTGCTCGTGCTGGGCGCAGCGCCGGGCCGCATCGTGCGGCGCATCGAGGTGCCGCTGGTGCATCCGCGCGGGCGCGGGAGCGCGGCGGTGGCGGACCTGCGCGGCGAGGTGCTGCGGGAACTGGAACGCCTGTCCTGACCTTTGCGCTGATCTCTGCGCTGATCCCGGTCCCGGGTCCTGCTACGGCCGCGCCGCGACCGCCAGCCGCGCGCCGAATCCGATGAGCATGGCGGCGAAGGTCCAGCGCTGCAGCGTCTCCGCGAAGGGCCGTCGCTGCATCCACTGCCGCATGGCGCCGCCCACGAACGCATACAGGATGTCGAACGCCAGGCCGAGTGCCACCAGCACGACGCCCAGCACGAGGAACTGCATGCCCACGGGCCCGACGCCGGCGTCCACGAACTGCGGCAGCAGCACCGAGCAGAACAGCAGGGCCTTGGGATTGGTGATGTTGGTCAGCAGGCCGCGCCACATGGCGGCGCGGTAGGCGCGGGAAGACGACGCGACCGTGTTGTCGTCCATGTCGGCCGTCAGGCTCGAGGCCCGCGCGAGCTTGAGGCCCAGCCACACCAGGTAGACCACGCCGACGATGCGCACGAGTTCGAAGGCCCAGGGCACCGCCTTGAGCAGTGCGGCCAGACCGATGGCGGCCAAGGTGACGTGGGCGGCGCGGGCGGCGCCCAGGCCGATGGCGGTCGCCAGCGCCTGCCGGCGGCCTTGCGTGCTGGCGGTCTGCAGCACCAGGACCATGTCCGGCCCGGGGACCAGATAGACGGCGACCAGCGCGCCGATGAAAACTCCGAGATTCGCCATGACCGTGAGCCGCCGAGCCGTTCGCCGTGAAGTTGAGCAACGCCGGAACTTTATCGAGGCTCGACCACGGATGCATTGCGAAGTGCGTCGTCGATCTCGCTGCTATTGGCATACTCTGCTGGAAATGACTTCGCCGGATTGATTTCGTGCCAATGTTGAAACTCGACAACCTGGATCGACGGATCCTCGCCGCGCTCCAGCGGGACGCCCGCCTGACCAACGTGCAACTGGCGGAGGAGGTCGGCCTGTCGCCGTCGCCCTGCCTGCGCCGCGTGCGCCTGCTCGAGGAGGCCGGCGTCATCCGCGGCTATCACGCCAACCTGGACCGGGCCGGGGTCGGGTTGGGCCTGACGGTGTTCGTCGGCGTGCGGGTGGAGCGCCATCAGGACGTGACCTCGACGGCTTTCCGCGAGGCCGTCGCGCAGTTGCCGGAGGTGGTCTCCTGCCACCTCGTCTCGGGCGAATCGGACTTCCTGCTGCAGGTGGTGGTGACCGACCTGCCGGCTTACGAGCAGTTCCTGCTCGGCGTGCTGCTCAAGCTGCCCGGCGTCAGCGACATCCGCAGCAACTTCGCGATCGCCACGGTCAAGGCGCAGACGGAGATGCCGCTCGGGCATCTGCCGCAGGCAACGCAGTAGCGCGGGCCGCGGTCCCCGAAGTCCCCGAAGTCCCCGAGTCTGCAGGCGATAAAAAACGCCCCGGACGTTGCCGTCCGAGGCGAATGGGTCGTGTGCCGAACGCACGACAACCCCTGGATCGTGATTCGCGCTGGCGAGACCAGCGCGAACCGGAGCGAGCGCCGCGGTCGGCGGCCCGCCTAGAAGCTGTATTGGGCGGAGACCGCCAGGATGTCGCTGCCCACCTTGTACGAACCCTGCAGGGTGCTCGCGGAGGGCGATGTCAGGTTGACGCTGGTGTCCTTGATGAACAGGTGCGTGTACCCCACGCTGTAGGCGAATTGCTTGCTGGCGCGCCAGGTCGCGCCGAGCGACAGCCAGCGGCGGCTGACGTCGGGAACGCGCACGTCGCGCACCGCGTCGGTGACCGGCGTCTGGTCGTAGGCGAAGCCGCCGCGGAAAGTCCAGGCGTCGTTCATCCGGTACTCCGTGCCCACCGAGTAGAACGACGAATCGCGATAGCCGAAGTCCAGCGTCTGGTTGGGCAGGTTCGAGGCGAAGTCCAGGACCACCTTGTCGAACTTGCTCCACGAGGTGCGCGAGTAGTCCGCCATCACCGTCCATTGCGGACTCAGCCGCTGGCTGACGCTGAGCGTCCACGACGCCGGCATCGTCAGTTCGGTGTCCGCCGTCGTGTTCACGAAGGTGTTGGGCGCCGCCACCGACAGCACCGCGTTGGCCGCAGTGGGAATCGAGAAGCGCACGTCCGCGCCCTTCGCCTTGTGCCTCACCTCGGAGCGGTAGGCCAGGCCCACCGTCGTGCCGTCGGCGGGGCGCAGCAGGGCGCCCAGGGTGTAGCCGACCTCCGTGTTGTCGCCTTCGACATCGAGGCTGCCGTCCGCGCTGGTGGGCAGGAAGCCCGGCACCCGCGCAGCGGCGAGTTGCGCGCCGAAGTCGACGGCATTGCGCAGCTTGACGTCCAGGCGTTCCGCGAACACCGAGGCGCCCAGCGACAGGACCTCATTGACCTTGTAGGCGCCGGACACGCCGGCATCGATCACCTTCAGCGAGGTCTTGACGCCCTGGTAGCGGCCGACCCATCCGTCGTCGTATTCGGTCTTGAATCCGAACGGGGCGGTCACGGAGAAGCCCAGATGGATCCGGTCCGTCACCGGCGTGTGGAAGTACAGCGAGGGGATCACCGCGGTCTGCCCCGCATCGCCACCGTTGCCGCCCGACAAGGGGCGGCCCAGCGCATCCCGGCCCGAGCCGTCGAACTTCGCCGAATAGGTCACCACGGCCGCATCCGCCTGGATCAGCCGTCCATCGAGCAGGGTCATGGCCGCGGGGTTGTTGGCGATCACCGAGGCATCCCCGCCTTCGCTGATCGATCCCGCGAAGGCGCGTCCCTGGCCGGCGGCGCTCTGCTCCTTGAGCTTGAAGGCCGCGGCGTGGCCGATGCCGGCGCAGGCAAGACCTGTCACCAGCACGAGCAGCGAGCGGGCATGGACCTCGAGCAACTTCATTCGTCTGTCTCCTGTCTTTGGACTTCAATGATTATGTTTGTCATCCAAAAAGTCAACGTTTAAATGATGATCGGCATCTATGTATAGTGACCGTCTCGCACGCATCCACAGGCACGGCGACAGATGAAAGTCAGCAAGGCACAGGCGCAGGCCAACCGGGAACACGTGGTCCGGACGGCGTCCAGCGTGTTTCGTGAGCGCGGGTACGACGGCGTCGGCGTCGTCGACCTGATGGCCGCGGCCGGCTTCACGCATGGCGGCTTCTACAAGCAGTTCCAGTCCAAGGCCGAGCTGATGGCGGAGTCGGCGGCCTGCGGCATCGCGCAGACCGCGGAGCAGACCGCCGGCATGACGGCGGCGGACTTCGCCCGCTTCTATCTGTCGCGCGAGCACCGCGACATGCCGGCGATGGGATGCACGATGGCGGCGCTCGGGGGCGATGCCTCGCGTCAGCCCGAGGCCGTGCGCACCACCTTCGCCGAGGGCATCGAGCGCCTGCTGGCCGCTCTGAACCTCGAGGGCACCGTCCTGGAGAACGCGAACGCCGACGAGGTGCGCGCCAAGGGGCTCAGCCTGTTCGCGTGCGCGGTCGGCGCGATCGTCATGTCACGCGCCTGCCCGGACGACTCGCCGCTGGCGGATGAGATCCTGGGCACCTGCCGCGAGGAGATCCTGGCGGCGCTCGCACCGGCGGAGAAGCCGGCGACACCCGCTCGCAAGCGGAACAAGGGCTGACCCTCGGGGGTGAACATCGGAGGTCCGCTCGCGCGGCAGTCGCGGCGGATCGGGTGAAGCGGGCGGCCATAGCCGCAAAGCGCCTAAGCATCGGCGATCTCCTTCGTTCGGCGAGGGAGGGGCGGTTCGCAGAATGAGGCGGTTCCTGCTTCCTCCCCCGCCATGACCGCCACCGCCTCCGCCTCGACCGCCGACCTTCCGGGCTCGCCCGTCCTGCTCATCGCCGCGAGCCCCAGCGTGAAGTCGCGGTCGAGCGCCTTGCTCGGCGCCGCCGCGGAGCGGCTTCAACATCACGGCCTGTCGACCCGCACGCTGCGGATCCGCGACCTGCCGGCCCAGCCGCTGCTGCATGCCGACTTCGAGGACGCCGAGATCCGCGCGGCCCTGGCCGCCGTCGCCGAAGCGCGCGTCGTCGTGCTCGCGACCCCCATCTACAAGGCCGCGTACAGCGGCCTGCTGAAGGTCTTCCTCGACCTGCTGCCGCAGGACGGCCTCGCGGGCAAGAGCGTGTGGACGCTGGCCACCGGCGGCAGCATGGCGCATCTGCTGGCGCTGGACTACGGCCTGCTGCCGGTGCTGTCCGCACTCGGCGCGCGCTCGCATGTCGACGGCGTCTACGCCTGCGACGCGCAGATCGCCAAGGACGCCGCCGGCGAGTACCGCATCAACGACGACATCGCCCGCCGCCTGCTCGCCGGGGCGTCGCAGGTGCTGGACCGCGTGCCGGCGCCTCAGCCGGCCGCGCCGGTCTCGCGGCCCGCGCTGGTGCTCTGAGCCGCTCCCTACTGAATCCTCACCTTCCAGGACCACGACCATGCCGTTCTTCCTCGACCGCCGCGGCGCGCTGGCATTCGCCGCCGCGCTGACCACCTCGCTGAGCCTGTTCTCGGGCGTCGCCAGCGCGCAGACGACGCCCAAGCCGACGGAGGTCCGCATCGGCTTCCAGAAGTACGGCACGCTCACGGTGCTGAAGGCCAAGGGCGATCTGGACAAGCGCCTGAGCGCGCAGGGCATCGCCGTGAAGTGGACCGAATTCCCCGCCGGCCCGCAGCTGCTGGAAGGCCTGAACGTCGGCTCCATCGACTTCGGCACCGTCGGCGAGGCGCCGCCGATCTTCGCGCAGGCCGCCGGCGCGGACCTGGTCTATGTCGCCAACCAGCCGCCCGCGCCGACCGCGGAAGCGCTGATCGTGCCGAAGGACTCGCCGATCAGGACGCTCGCTGACCTGAAGGGCAAGAAGGTCGTCCTGAACAAGGGCTCCAACGTCCACTACCTGCTGGTGAAACTGCTGGAGAAGCAGGGCCTGAAGTACACCGACATCACCGTCGTCTACCTGCCGCCGGCCGATGCGCGCGCCGCGTTCGAACGCGGCGCCGTCGACGCGTGGGTGATCTGGGATCCGTTCCTGGCCGCGGCGGAACGCCAGCTCGGCGCACGTGTGGTGGCCGACGGCAAGGGTGTCGTCGCCAACCACCAGTTCTACCTGGCCGAGCGCGGCTACGCGGACAAGTACCCGCAGGTGGTCCAGGCCATCATCGAGGAACTCGCGAAGCTCGACCGCTGGTCCGAGAACAACAGCGCCGCCGTCGCCGCACTGCTCGCGCCGCAGATCGGACTGGACCTCGCGACGACGGAAATCGCCGCCGCGCGTTTCGCCTACGGCATCCAGCCGATCACGCCGGCCATCGCCGCCGAGCAGCAGAAGATCGCCGACGCCTTCCACGCGCTGAAGCTGATCCCCAAGCCGATCCGCATCGCCGACGCGCTGCCGAAGTCGATCACCACGGCCGCCAAGTAGGCGCCGCCAGCCCACCGCCGCAAGCCCATTGCCGCGATCTCGCGGCGCCTCACACGAGCTTCCCCCATGAAGATCCTCTGGTTCATCCCCACCCACGGCGATTCGCGCTACCTCGGCACCTCCAAGGGCGCCCGCGTCGCGGACTTCGACTACTACCGCCAGATCGCGATCGCGGCCGACAGCCTCGGCTACGAAGGCGTGCTGCTGCCCACCGGCCGCAGCTGCGAGGACAGCTGGATCGTCGCGGCCAGCCTCATCGACGCGACGCGTCGGCTGAAGTTCCTGGTCGCGCTGCGGCCGGGGCTGGTGCAGCCGGTGCAGTCGGCGCGCATGGCGGCGACGCTGGACCGCCTGTCCGGCGGGCGGCTGCTGGTCAACCTGGTCACCGGCGGCGACCCCGATGAACTCGCCGGCGACGGCCTGTTCCTGCCGCACGAGGAGCGCTACGCGCTGTCGACCGAGTTCCTGACCGTGTGGCGCGACGTGCTGCGCGCCAGCCATGAGGGCGAGGCCATCGACTTCGACGGGGAGCAACTGCGCGTCAAGGGCGGCAAGCTGCTGTACCCGCCGATCAACAAGCCGTATCCGCCGGTGTTCTTCGGCGGTTCTTCGGGACCGGCGATCGACCTCGCCGCCGAGCAGGTCGACACCTACCTGACCTGGGGCGAGCCGCCCCAGGCCGTCGCCGAGAAGATCGGCGAAGTGCGCGCTGCCGCTGAAGCGAAGGGCCGCAAGCTCGAGTACGGCATCCGCCTGCACGTCATCGTGCGCGAGACCGAAGAGGAGGCCTGGGCGGCCGCTGGCGATCTGGTCAAGCATCTCGATGACGACGTGATCGCCGCGGCGCAGGCCAAGTTCGCCTCGATGGATTCGGTCGGGCAGCGCCGCATGGCGGAGCTGCACGGCGGCCGCTTCGACAAGAACGACATCCGCGCGGGCCTGGAGATTTCGCCCAACCTGTGGGCCGGCGTGGGCCTGGTGCGCGGTGGCGCGGGCACGGCACTGGTCGGCAATCCGCAGCAGGTGGCCGATCGCATCCAGGAGTACGCGGCGCTGGGCCTCGAGTACTTCGTGCTCAGCGGCTACCCGCATCTGGAGGAGGCCTACCGTTTCGCCGAGCTGGTGTTCCCGCTGCTGCCGCTGGACGTGCGCGAGAAGCTCAGCGCGCCGAAGCTGACCGGCCCCTTCGGCGAGATCGTCGCCAACAACTTCGTCCCCGGTCCGGCCAAGCTGGCCGCGGCGAGCTGAGATGAGCACCGTCGCGATCAAGGCCCGGGCCCAGGCCCAGGCTGAACCCAAGGCCCAGGCCAGATTCCAGGCGACATCGGGCCGCGGCCTCGGCGCGCTCAAGGGCCTGGTGCCCTGGCTCGTGCCGCTGGCGGTGCTGGCGCTGTGGCAGCTGAGCGCGCAGGCGGGCTGGCTGTCGACGCGCGTGCTGCCGGCGCCCTCGTCGGTGGCCAAGGCCGCCTGGGAACTGGCGGTGTCGGGCGAGTTGTGGCGGCATCTGGCCGTGAGCACCGGCCGCGCCTTCATCGGCTTCACGATCGGCGGCGGGCTCGGCCTGCTGCTGGGCCTGCTGACCGGTTCGCAGCGCTGGGCCGAGACCGCGCTCGACACGACGCTGCAGATGCTGCGCAACATCCCGCCGCTGGCGCTGATCCCGCTGGTGATCCTGTGGTTCGGGATCGACGAGACGGCCAAGCTGTTCCTGGTGGCGCTGGGCGTGTTCTTCCCGGTCTACCTGAACACCTTCCACGGCATCCGCGGCGTGGACCGCGACCTGATCGAGATGGCGCGCTCGTACGGATTGAGCGGCTGGCCGCTGTACCGGCAGGTGATCCTGCCCGGGGCGGTGGCGTCCATCCTGGTGGGGCTGCGCTTCTCGCTGGGATTGATGTGGGTGCTGCTGATCGTGGCAGAGACGATCTCGGCGCAGAGCGGCATCGGCTACATGACGATGAACGCGCGCGAGTTCCTGCAGACGGACGTGGTGCTGGTCGGCATCCTGATCTATGCACTGCTGGGCAAGCTGGCCGACGTCGCGGCGCAGGCGCTGGAACGGGCGTGGCTGCGCTGGCATCCGGGGTATCAGGCATGAGCGCCGACATCACCGCAGACAGGACGGGCAAGACATGATGAGCGTGACAGAGATCGACGTCCTGACGGAATGGCAGGACTCGCAGCCCGCGGCGCTGCCGGCCACGGCGACATCGCGCAATGCGCCCACGCCGGCGTCGGCGACCCTCCGTCGCGACGCGGGCACGACGCCGACCCCGCCCGTCGGCGGCCAGCCGGTGGCGTTGTCCGGCTTGGGCAAGGCCTTCGGCGAGCGCCAGGTCTTGCACGACATCGACCTGGACATCGCGCCCGGCGAGTTCGTCGCCATCATCGGTCGCAGCGGCTGCGGCAAGAGCACCTTGCTGCGCCTGCTCGCGGGCCTGGAGACGCCGAGCGCCGGCACGCTCGAGGCGGGCGAGTCGGAGGACACGCGCTTCATGTTCCAGGACGCGCGGCTGCTGCCGTGGGCGCGGGTGCTGGACAACGTGGCGCTCGGACTGGAAGGCGCCGATGCGCGCGACCGCGCCCGTCAGGCGCTGGCGCAGGTCGGCCTCGCGGACCGCGCTGGTGAATGGCCCGCGCGCCTGTCTGGCGGCCAGCGGCAGCGCGTCGCACTGGGGCGTGCGCTGGTGCATGCGCCCAAGCTGCTGCTGCTCGACGAGCCGCTCGGCGCGCTGGACGCGCTGACCCGCATCGACATGCAGGCGCTGATCGAATCGCTGTGGACGCGGCATCGCTTCACCGCGCTGCTGGTGACGCACGATGTGGCCGAAGCCGTCGCGCTCGCGGACCGCGTGCTGCTGATCGAGGACGGCCGGCTGGCGCTCGACCTGCGCGTCGACCTGCCGCGTCCGCGTCGACGCGACGCGTCCTTCGCGGCGCTGGAGCAGCGGCTGCTCGACCGCGTGCTCAGCACGCCGGGCCGCGAGCCGGAACCCGCACACGACCCCGTCCCACTTTCCGTTGCAGCGCCGATGTTGCGCTGGGCGGTGTAAGGGCGCAGCGCGGGCCGTTGATGATTGAGGGGCCGGGGGCCCTCCACACCAACGGCCCCGCGCGGCCACTGATTTGGGCGCGCTGCGTCGTTGCGAATCCTCGCCATAGCGATGCTATGGCTCCGGTTCGCGCCTAGCCGCGCACCCAAAGCAGTGGCCGCGCACTTCGCGAGCCCGGCGAGGTGAGGTACGCTGGGGCGGATGACTCCGGTACTCCCGACATCGACGCCACTCCCCAATGCCGAGTGGCCCTATCTCGAGATCCTGATCCGTCTGGCGCTGGCCCTCTCCCTGGGGCTGTTGCTCGGTCTTGAGCGGGAGCGTCGCGGCAAGGAGGCCGGCCTGCGGACCTTCGGCTTCATCGCGCTGCTGGGCGCGCTGGGCGGCTCGCTCGGCGAGCACTACGCGCTGCTGAGCTTGCTGCTCGCGGCGGGCCTGGCGGTGCCGCTCAACGTCCACACGATGCGGGGCGGACACGGGCCGGAACTGACCACCTCCGCGGCCATGCTGGTGACCTGCATGGCGGGCATCCTGTGCGGCCTGGGGCACACCGTGACGCCGGCGGCGGTGATGGTCAGCACGACCGCGCTGCTGGCGTGGAAGGAGCGGCTCTCCGGCCTGTCGATGGGCCTGACCGAGGGCGAGGTGCGTTCCGCGCTGCTGCTCGCGATCCTGGCGATCGTCATCTATCCCGCACTGCCGGCCGGACCGATCGGACCGTGGCACCTGATCGAACCGCGCGCCGCCTGGGTGACGGTGATCCTGATCGCCAGCATCGGCTTCGTGAACTACATCCTGTGGAAGCTCTACGGCTCCAAGGGCGCGGAGTTGTCCGCGTTCTTCGGCGGACTGGTCAACAACAACTTCACGGTGGTGGAGATGGCGACCCGGGTGCGCGAGACCTCCGGCCGCTTCGCCGAAGGCGCCTACCGCGCGGTGCTGGTCGCCGTTGCCGCGATGGTGACGCGCAACGCGGTGCTGCTGCTGATCCTCACGCCGCTGGCCTTCGTCAACGCGGCGGCGGCCTTCGGCTTCATGGTGCTGTCGGCGGCGGGCTTCGTGGTGTTGAGCCTGCTGGCGCGCCGCAACGGCGCGGCCGTCGAGGACGTCACCGACATCAAGCTGGAGCTGCCGTTCTCGCTGCCCGTGGCGCTGCGCTACGGCGTGCTGTTCCTGGCGCTGCATGTCGTGGGACGGCTGATGCAACGCGAGTTCGGCGAGGGCGGCTTCTACCTCGTCACGGTGATCGGCGGGCTGCTGTCCAGCGCGAGCGCCGTGGCCGCGGCGGCGAGCATGGCGGCGCAGGGCGCGATCGGTTTCGACGTCGCGGCCAACGGCGCGGTGCTGGCTTCGCTGACCAGCCTGGCCTTCAGCCTGTCGTTCATCGTGAAGACCGGCCATCGGCGACTGATCGCGCGCCTGGCGCTCGCCATGGTGGCCATCGCGATGGCGGGCGGTCTGGGCGTGCTGCTGCGCGAACTGGTCGCCCCGTTGATCACCAGCCTGCTGCCGAACGGCGGCTGATCCGCCACCGCCACGCCCTCAGTTCCCGAACGCCTTGCGCAGCCGCTCGCCGGCGAAGGCCTGCGCATTGCGGGCCTTCTCGACGACGGCCGCGGCGCCGAAGAACTCGTGGGTGACGCCTTCGTAGTCGCGGCGCTCGACGAGCACGTCGGCCTTCTTCAGCGCCTCTTCCATCTTGGCGCTGTCCGAGCGCAGCGGATCGACGCGGGCGCTGATCAGCGTCACCGAGGACAGGCCGGCGAGCTTCGCGTCGATCAGGTTCAGGCGCCAGTCCTTGAGCTGTTCCTTGTTGTCGAGCAGCTTGTCGATGAACCATTCCACCATCGCGCGGTTGAGCGGCTGGGCGGCCGCGTTCTCGAGGTAGGACTCGGTGTTGAGGCTGCTCTGCGTGACCGGGTAGATGGCCAGCACGTGCGCCGGCTTCTGGAGATTGGCGTCGCGCGCCGAAATCGCGGTCGCCAGCGCGAGGTTGCCGCCGGCGCTTTCTCCCGCCAGCGCGACGCGGCTGACGTCGCCCTTGAAGCTGGCCGCATTGGCGACGGTCCACTTGTAGGCGGCCAGCGCGTCGTCCCAGGCGGCGGGGAACTTGTTCTCCGGCGCCTGGCGGTAATCGACGGAGACCACCACGGCCTGTGCCTGCTTGGCGATGCCGCGTGCGCTGGCGTCGTAGACCTGCTTGTCGGCGATGACCCAGCCGCCGCCGTGGAAGTAGACGACGACGGGGAAGGGCCCCGGGCCGGCCGGCGTGTAGAAGCGCGCCGGGATCATGCCCGCGCCGCCCTGCACGGTGCCGTCGATGCTGGTCACGCCGGGCACGAGCTGCGCGGGATCGGTGCTGCGGCCGTTCTGGCGCAGCAGCGCGTTGACGGCATCGGCGATGGTGGGATTCGCGCGCGCGGCCGGCACGTCGATCTTCTCGATCGCCTTCGGCCGCAGGTTCTCATGCGCCTTCAGCACGGCGAGCATGTCGCCGTCGAGCCGGATCTTTCCCAAGGTCTTGGCGATGGCGGTCTTGACCTTGCCGGGCTGCTCGTTGCCCGTGCCCTTGCCGGCGTCGTCGGCGGCGTGCACGAAGGGGAGGGTGAACAGCAGCGCGCTCAGCGCGGCGACCTGGAAGCGGAGGTGGGGCATGGCGACGTCCTTGTTGGGCCGAACGGCGCATCCGGTGCGGATGCTCGCGGAGGGCTCAGCAATCAGGATGCCCGGGTCCGGGATGACCCGGCCGCCGGCCGTCAGCCCTTCAGGACGCCGCCGGCCACCATGCTCCTGGCCGCGGCGACGATCGCCTCGTCGGCGGGGCGGGGATGCCAGCCGAGCAGCGCGGCGGCCCTCGCGTTGGAGGTGCGCTTGGCGCGGCCGAGGTCATGGACGACGCTCCGCAACTCGGCCTTGAACAGCGCCATGACGCGGAGCACGAGGTCGGGGATGCGGCGCGAGGGCACGCGCCTGGCCAGATCGCCGAGGTCGGCCTGGAGGAGGGCGGCGACCTCCGTCATCGCGATCGCCTGGCCGTTCGACAGCAGGAAGCGTTTCCCGCCGGCCTCGGGCGCGGTCATCGCGAGGAGGTGGGCGCTCGCGACGTCGCGGACGTCGACGATGGGGAGGAAGAGGTTGGGCAGTCCCGGCATCGCGCCTTCGAGCAGGCGCTGGACCAGGTGGTTCGAGCCGGAGATGGCCGTGCCCATGATGGGCCCCATGACGGCGACGGGCAGCATCGTCACGAGTGCCATGCCGCCGCCCTCCGCGGCGATGAAGTCCCAGGCCGCGCGCTCGGCCAGCGTCTTGCTCCTGCCGTAGGCATCGACGCCGGGGCCGTCGAGGACGGTCCAGTCCTCCTCGGTGAACGTGTGGTCGCCGCGCGGCCATCCCCAGCTCACCGCGTGGAAGGCCGAGGTCAGCACGACCCGCTTCACGCCGGCGTCCCGCGCGGCACGGAGCACGCGCAGCGTGCCCTCGCGCGCCGGGCGGATCAGGTCGTCCTCGTCGGCGACGTGGCCGGGCTGCACCGGCGAGGCGACGTGCAGCACGATGTCCACGCCATCGACGGCCTCTGCCCAGCCCGCGTCGCTCATCAGGTCGGCGGCCACGAAGCTCAGCCTTTCGCCATGGACCAGGCCGGACCGTTCGAGCGCGGCCCGCACGGCGTTCTCCTGCGTCAATGACCGGAGGGTCGCGCGGACCGCGTGTCCCTGTGCCAGCAGCTGAAGGATGCAATGTCCGGCGATGAAGCCGGAGCCGCCGGTGACCAGGACGGGCGTTGAACTCATGTCGGGGATCCTGTGTGAGGGAGAGAGGGTGTCGAGGCCAGGCGCTCGCGCCAGCGCAAGGGCGTCGTCTGCTCCCAGCCACGGAAGGCCCGGGCAAACGAATTGGGTTCTTCGAAGCCGAGCAGCATCGCGATCGCGACGGTGTCGAGATCGGTGTTGGCCAGGAGCCGGCCGGCGAGGATCCGCCGCACGGCGGCGAGCTGCTGCTGGAAGCTGGTGCCGCAGTCGGCCAGGCGGCGCTGCAGCGTGCGGCTGCTGGTGGCGAGGCGGCGGGCCACGGCGGCGGCGGCAGGCGCGTGGCCGGCGCTCAGCTGCTGTGCGATGGCCACGCGCACCTGGCCCACCAGCGCGGTGAAACCCTCACCCTCGACGAGCGCCCGCTCAAGACCGGCCAGCACGCGCGCAAAGGCGCCGCCGTCGGCGGTGACGAACGCCACATCGAGCGATGCGCGAGGGAACACCATCGCGTTGTGCGCCGCGCCGAACACGACGGGGCAGTCGAAGTGGCGCCGCAGCAGCGGGCCGTCCATCGCGCGCCGCGTCAGCTCGACGCGGGTCGGCAAGACCTGACCCGCCGTGCCTTGCCGGGCCAGTTCCTTCAGCGACGCCAGGGTCGTGTCGATCAGCAGGCGCGGCACGTCGCCGCTCGCCTGGAGCCATCGGTAGCGCACGACGACCTCGTCGCCGGCGGTCTCGACCTCGACCAGTTCGGGGCAGGTCAGCCGCTTGTAGCGGGACAGGGCCGCCAGCGCGCCACGGAAGTCCGGCGCATGCAGCGCCACGATCGCCGCGACGCCGTAGCCGCGGCTGATGCCTTCGGTGCCGAAGCGCAGTCCGGCGGCGCGGTCGACGAGCTCCTCGTCGAGGGCGGCCCAGAGGCGGAAGAAGTCATCGGTGCGCCAGGCCGTCGTGGGCGCGACCCCGGCGCGGGCGCACAGCCGCTCCAGCGACAGACCGAGCTTGTCGAGGAGGTGCGCGGGCACGGAGAAGGTGTCGGGAGGCATGGCGCCAGCATAGGGAGCCGCCTGTGGCGCGACAAATCAGATCGCGCCAAAGAGATCCTCCGGTGACGACCGATGGCGGCCGGGGTCGGTCGATGTCGGGCGCCCTGGCGTTCACATGACCGGGATGTTCACTTCACCGGCGTCATCGACGCCGTCGAGAACTCCTTGAACAGCCCGTTGATGCTGTCCTCGACGATGTCGGGGATCCCCGTGGGATTGACGTAGCGGAAGCGTGCGTTGATGCGTCGGATGGTCGCCCGCCTGGCGTCGTCGGTGAAGCCGGCGCGCGCGATCTCCTCGGCGGCGATCGCCCGGCAGGTGCGCAGATAGTTGCGCTGGTCGTCGAACATCGGCTGCTTCGGACCCGACGGGCCGTGGCCCGGATGCACGACACGCACGTTCGGGTACATCGCGTCGAACTTGTCCAGGATACCCAGCCAGGGACCGCTCGCGCTTTCCTCCAGCGGCCCGTGCAGGCGGTTCAGGATCACGTCGCCGACGTAGAGATCGCCGGAGGCCGGGAGGTAGTAGGCGGTGGTGTCATGCGCCTCGCCCGGCCCCAGTTCGCGCGTGACGATGCTCAGGCCGTCGATGCGCAGCGTCGCGTTGTCGTCGAAGGCCTGGTCGGGCGGCACGAAGACCTTCGGAGTGACGTCCGGCGCGGCCTGTTGCGTGACCGCGTTGTAGCCGTAGGTGTCGTCGCGGATCGCGGCGATGGTCGAGGCCGAGGCGTACACGGTCGCCTCGGGGAAGGCCTCCTTGAACAGGCCGATGCCGGTGTAGTGGTCGGGATGCGCGTGGGTAATGAGGATCGCCCGGACCGGCTTGCCGACGGCGCGCAGCGCCGCGACGGCCTGCGCCGCATGACGGAGGTCGCGCTGCGTGTCGATCACCACCAGACCGCCGCCCGGCGTCTCCACCCAGTAGGTGTTCACCGTGCCGGTGCCGGCGTAGGTCCAGACGCCGGTCTTCGCGGCCGGGGGCGTCGGTGTCCGAGACGCGGCACTCCATGCGGGCACGGCGAGGAGCAGCGCGGACAGGATCACGGAGGGCGGGAAAAGACGGGACGGTGTCATGAGGACTTTCTGCTTCGGATCGGTGGACTGGTGTTGAACGCATGGCGACCTCACGGAATCAATCCGTCCGGTGAGCCGGTTCGCAGTGATCGTAGGCAGAGGGAGAGGGGGCTGGTGGCGATGTCTGGTCCGTGGATTGGCGAGCTTGTTTCTACAATGGGCCATGACCGATGCCTTCAACGACATCCCGGCCTTCGTGGCCGCCGTGGAAGCGAATGGATTCGCCGCGGCCGCGCGGCGCTTGAACCTGTCCCGCTCGGCTGTGGGCAAGGCCATCGCGCGATTGGAATCGCGACTGGGCGTCCGCCTCTTCCACCGGACCACCCGCCACCAGACCCTCACCGAAGATGGCATGGCCTACTTCGAGCACTGCCTGCGCGCGATGGAGGAGCTCGGCGCCGGCAAGGCGCGACTGGAGGCGGGCCGTCAGGCCGTCGGCGGCCGCCTGCGCGTGTCGATGCCGGTGCTGTTCGGGCGACTCTGCGTCGCGCCGGTGCTGACGCGGCTGGCGGCGCTGCATCCGGATCTGGAGCTCGAACTGCAGTTCAGCGATCGCGTCGTGGACCTGATCGAGGACGGCATCGATCTCAGCATCCGCATGGGCACGCTGGGACCGGGCGTCGGCCTGATGACGCGCCGCATCGCGCGCGAGCAGATGGTGATCTGCGGCGCGCCCTCGGTCGCGGCGGCGGGCACGGTGAAGGCCGTCGAGGACCTGTCGGCCTACCCGGCGATCGTCTACTCGCGCAACGGACGTGCCCAGACCTGGCTGTTCCCGGCAGAGCAGGGCGCCCCGCTGGAGCACGTGCCCAGGTCCCGGTTGAAGTTCGACGACCTGGAGGCGATGGCCGACGCGGCGGCGGCCGGTCATGGACTCGCGTGGCTGCCGCTCTGGCTGGTTCGCGACCGGATCCGCGCGGGCGGACTGGTGCGCCTGCTCGACGCGCAACCCACGCTGGGTTTCGACATCCACCTGCTGTGGCCGCAACTGCCGTACACGCCGCCGCGCGTGCGGGCGGCGCTCGATGCCCTGATCGCCGAGGTGCCGGTCTTCGTGTCGGAGTGATCGAGGCCGCATCGCCATGGCCGCATGAGCGCCGTCGGTGTGGCGGCGGTTGGTGACGCCGCTCGATGACGGCGGCCGCCCTGATCGTAGACATCACGGCGTCAATCATCGGAAGAACATTCGCCACCGACGCCACGGGCCGCTCCCTACGATGAACCCGACTTCATTTTCAAAGGGTCCATCGAATGAATGCTTATCGTCTCGTGGCTGGAGCCGGCATTGAAGGCCTGCGCCAGGTCGACATCCCGCCGCGTGCGCTCGACGTGCTGGAAGTCCGCGTCGCGTTGAGCGCCGCGGCGCTGAACTACCGCGACCTCGCGATCGCGCGCGGTCATTACGGCGGCATGGGGGATCAGCCCGTCGTGCCCTTGTCGGACGGCGTGGGCCGGGTCGTCGAGGTGGGCGACGCGGTGACGCGCTTCGCCGTGGGCGATCGCGTGATCGCCAGCTTCTGGCCCGCGTGGATCGACGGCGAGAGCTCGCCCGCCAAGACGAGCGCGTCCTTCGGCGCCCAGCTCGACGGCACGCTGGCCCAATCGATGGTGGCCGCGGAAAGCGCCCTGGTGCGGGCGCCCGAGGGGCTGGCCGACGCCGCGGCGGCGGCCATCGCCTGCGCCGGCGTGACCGCCTGGAATGCGCTCTTCGTCCAGGGACGGCTCCAACCGGGGGCGTCCGTCCTGATCCTGGGGACCGGCAGCGTGGCGCTCTGGGCCTTGCAGATCGCCAAGGCCGCCGGCCTGCGCCCGATCGTCACCTCGTCCAGCAACGACAAGCTGGCGCGCGCGGAGCGGCTCGGCGCGCAGGGCCTCGTCAACTACCGCGAGACGCCGGAGTGGCAGGACGAGGTGCTGCGCCTGACCGGCGGGGAGGGCGTCGATCTCGTGCTCGAGGTCGGCGGGCAGGACACGCTGACGCGCTCGCTGGCGGCGGTGCGCTTCGGCGGACGCGTCGTGACGATCGGCGGCCTCAGCGGCTGGGGCGAGGCGAAGCTGCTGCCGGGCGCCCTCGTCGGCGGCAACAAGACCCTGGCGGGCATCAGGGTCGGCAGCCGGCGCATGACCGAGGACCTGGTCCGCTTCATCGACACGACCGGACTCGTGCCCGAGGTCGACGGCGAGTTCCCGTTCGCCGAGGCGCCGCGCGCCTACGAACGCCTGGCTTCCGGCGACGCCTTCGGCAAAGTCGTGGTCGCCGTCCGATGAGCCGCGCCGTGACTTTCGCGAGGGCGATGGGCGAGGTCGCGCTGCTCTGGCTGGCGGCGGGCACTGCAGCCTTCGCCGCGGGCGAGGACGTATCGCGGGAGAAGACCGTCTCGCTCGCCAACCTGGTCGAGGTGAGTCCCGGCGTGCACGTGATCGAGGACCGGCAGCAGGTGCTGCTCGTCCCCAACATCACGATCATCACGGGCCGGGATGCGGTGCTGGTGGTGGACACGGGCCTCGGCGTGCGGAGCGCGGCGCTGGTCCTCCAGGCGGCGAAGCGCCTGGCGGGTCGGCGCAGGCTCTACCTGACCGTCACGCACTTCCATCCCGAACACGGCTTCGGGGCGCAGGTCTTCAAGGGCCAGGCCACCATCGTCTACAACCGCGCGCAGCGGGACGAACTCCTGAAGAAGGGCGAGCCCTACCGCGCGTTGTTCGCGGAGAAACTGGGCGTGGCGGCGGCGATGCGCGACGTGAGGCTGACGATGCCCGATGTCGTCTACGAGCACGAGGTCTCGATCGATCTCGGCGGACGCATCGTCAGGCTCCGCCACGATCGCGCGGCGCACACCCTGGGGGACCAGGTGATCTCGATCCCCGCGCAGGGCGTCGTCATCCTGGGCGACCTCCTCGAGACCCGGTCGTTCCCGATCATGCCGTGGTTCCCCGAGCTGAACGACACGGACGTGGATCCGCTGGGGTGGCGCGAGGTGCTGCGGTCCGTGAGCCAGGACCACCCGACCGTCGTGATCCCGGGCCACGGCCGCGTGGGGACGGGCCGGGATGTCGAGGCGCTGGCGGCGCACATGGACGTCGTCCAGCGGGAGGTCACGCGACGATGCGAGGCGGGCGCCGACTTCGCCACGATCCAGCGGGAACTGACGCCGGTCCTGGTGGCGCAGCATCCCGACTGGGACCTGAAGGAATGGATCGCGATGGAACTCCAGGTCTACCACACGCGCCTCTGCGCGGACCGGCCCGCCACCCCGTAACGGGCTATAGCTCCGACCGCAGGCTCTCGAACGACTCCCGCAGCAGCTTGGCCATCGGCTTGCGCGGGGTGGGCAGCTCGTTCCAGGTCTGCGTCGTCACCCGCATCGCGCCCATGGCCACCATGGCCACCATGCGCAGCGCCGGCCGGCGCTCCGGCTGGCGCCAGACCTCGCACAGCCGGGTGAAGAGCACCTGCTCCTGCTCCGCGTAGAAGGCCTGCTTGCGCGAGTAGAGCGTCGGGCTCGACCGCATCAGCGTGTCGATGGCCTGCATCTCCTCGGAGGTGTAGCGGGCCATGTGCCGGACCATGATGTCCCGCACCGCGTCCAGCGGCGGCACGTCGGGAGACGTCTTCAGCAGGTCGTCGTAGATGGCGCGCCAGTGGACGTCCTGCCAGAACAGCAGGATGTCGTCCTTGGACTTGAAGTAGGAGAAGAAGGTCCGACGTGAGATGTCCGATTCCGCGGCGATCACGTCCAGCGTCGTGCCCTCGAAGCCATGGGCGAGGAAGAGCCGCAGCGCGGTCTCGGCGATGCGGTGGCGGGTCTCGCGACGCTTGCGCTCGCGCGCGCCTTCGGCGGCGTCATCGTCCGCGACGGGAAGGGGAGGGGGCATGCGGGGTGCTCTTGTATTCGTACACCGGGTGCGCTATAAATTGCACTCAGTGCATTAATTTGTGCATCCAGTTTACTGCAGGCAAGGAACCATGGCCCCCTGGACAGCATCGGACATTCCCTCCCAGAAAGGCCGCACGGCGGTCGTCACCGGCACCGGCGGCCTGGGGTTCCACGACGCCCTGGCGCTCGCCCGCGCCGGCGCGCGGGTGATCGTCGCGGGGCGCAACCCGCGCAAGGGCGGGGCGGCCGTGGACCGGATCCGCGCGGACGTCGCGCGGGCCGATGTCCGTTTCGAGCTGCTGGACCTGGCCAGCCTCGACAGCATCGAGGCCTTCGCCGAGCGGCTCGGCGGCTCGCTGGATCGCCTCGACCTGCTGATCAACAACGCCGCCGTCATGACGCCGCCGCGGCGCCAGGTGACGGCCGACGGCTTCGAGCTGCAGTTCGGGACCAACCACCTCGGCCATTTCGCGCTGACCGCACGGCTGCTGCCCTGGCTGCGCCGGGCACAGTCGCCCCGGGTCGTCAGCGTGTCGAGTGTCGCGGCGCGCTCGGGCGTGCTGGACTTCGACGATCTGCAGTCCGAGCGGCGCTACAAGCCGATGGCGGCCTACGGCCAGTCCAAGCTGGCCTGCCTGATGTTCGCCTTCGAGCTGCAGCGCCGCAGCGACGTCGGGGGTTGGGGCGTGCAGAGCATCGCCGCGCATCCGGGCATCGCCCGCACCGATCTGCTGCCCAACGGCGCCGGGCCGTCGAGTCCTGAAGCGATGATCCGCCGCTTCCTCTGGTTCCTCTTCCAGCCGGCCGCGCAAGGCGCGTTGCCGACGCTCTTCGCGGCCACGGCGGCACAGGCCGAGGGCGGTCTCTACTACGGGCCGGACCGGCTCGGCGAGACGCGAGGTCATCCCTCCGTGGCCCGGGTGCCGACGCAAGCCCTGGACAGGGCGGACGCGGCGCGGCTGTGGGCCGACTCGGCCCGCCTCACCGGGGTCAGCGCTTGAGCGCCGATGTCCGCGAGCCGGCGAGCGGACGTCGCCGGCAGTTGAACGCCTTGTTGCTGGCTTCCGCGCTGCCGATGCCATCGCTGTTGCGGGCGGAAGACGCCGGTCCCGCGAGCCCGCCTTTCCGCGTGATCGATATCGACTGGTTCGACGCCGCACGATCGCGCGCCGTGCCCGCCCGGCTGTACTGGCCGTCGCGCACGTCATCGGCGGAGGGCGTGCCGCTGGTGGTGTTCTCGCACGGCATCGGCGGATCACGGCAGGGCTACAGCTACCTTGGCAGGCACTGGTCATCGAGGGGCGTCGCCAGTCTGCATGTGCAGCATGCAGGGAGCGACGTGGCCGTCTGGCGCGGCAACCCGTTCGGCATCGTGGGCCGGCTGCGCGCGGCGGCGCAGGAGAGCGAGGCCATCGCCCGCGCTGCCGACGTGCGGTTCGCGCTGGACCGGATGCTCTCCGACGAGACCGGTCCGCTGGGACAGGCGGTGGATCGCCGGCGCCTCGTGGCCGCCGGCCACTCGTACGGCGCCAACACGACGCTGCTGTCGATCGGCGCGCAGGTGGTGCGGGAGGGCCGGGTGGTCAACTGCCAGGACGACCGCTTCTCCGCGGGCATCGTGATCTCCGCGCCACCGTTCTATGGCGAAAGCGATCTGGCCGCGGTGCTGGGCCACGTGGCGGTGCCGACGGTCCACATCACCGCGACCGAGGACGTGATCGAGATTCCCGGCTACCGCTCGGGAGCGGCGGACCGGCTCCAGGTCTTCGATGCCATCGGGGATCCGCGCAAGCTCCTCGCGGTCTTCCAGGCGGGATCGCACAGCATCTTCACCGACCGTTCGTTGACTGGCGGCGCGGCGTTGAACCCGAAGGTGAAGCTCGCGACGGCCGAGCTCGGACTGGCGTTCCTGGACCTCGCGTTCAAGGACGACGGCGCGGCGCTCGCGCAATGGCGCAGCGCCTGGTCGCCCCTGCTGGCACGGACACCGGCCGCGGGCTTTCCGGCGCGCGGCATCACGCCGCACCTGGCGATGGACGCCGCATGACGATGAACAAGACCCTGGTCTACACCACCTACGGCTGGCTCACGCTGAGCGGCACCTTGCACTTCCTGATCGACGTGGTGTCGCACGTCCTCCGGGGAAACACCCGCCGGGCCCGGAGACGACGCTGTACTACGGCCTGAACACGGCCTTCGCGCTGGGGCAGGTCGCCTTCGGACTCCTGGGGCTGTTCCTCGCGTGGCGGTCCCTGGAGATCGTCACTGCGCTGCCGGTGCAAGTCCTGACCCTCGCGGCGGGACTGGGCTGGCTGGCCGTGACCTTCCTGTTCATGGGCTATTGGGAACCGAAGCTCAACGTGGGCATCTTCTGCGCACTGGCCTTGGCCGTGCTGGTGCTGCGCTGAGTGCGTGTCCCACGCAGGGACTCGGCCGGCAGGGTGTCCGCGCCGGGCTACCTTCTCGCCTTCGCCTCCAGCACGAAGTAGGCGACGGCGGCGATCGACAGCGGCGCGAGGTAGTAGAGCGCCCGGTACGCGATCAAGGCGGCGAGCACTTGGCCATGCCCCAGCGCCGGGCCGAGGAACGCGACGAACACGCCTTCGAGCACGCCCAGCCCGGCGGGCACGTGCGCGATGACGCCGGCGACCGCCGCCACCAGCAGCACGGACAGGGTGTGGCCGTAGTCGACGCCCTGCTGCAGCAGCACCCACAGCACCGCGCCCATCGTCAGCCAGTTGGCCGACGAGATGACCAGCTGCATCAGCGCGAGGCGCAGGCTGGGGACGAAGAAATCGTGGCCGCGGATCCTGAACTCGCGCCGCGGCGAGAACGCGCACAGCGCGAGGTAGGCGCCGACGACGACCCACATCAGCCCGCCCAGCCCGCGCAGCGCGGCATCGCCGACATGCCAGTCGGGCGGCGGCTCGAGCCAGCCGAAGAGGAACAGGCCGCCCGCGAGCAGGCCGTAGCCGAGCCAGTTCGAGGCCATGCTCAGCGCGAGGATCTTCGCCGGGATCGGATGCCTCAGCCCCTCGCGCGCATACAGCCGCAGCCGCATCGCGACGCCGCCGACCAGCGACCCGAGATTCAGGTTGAACGCGTAGCTGATGAAGGTGATCAGCATCACCCGCCGCGTCGGCACCGCGTGATGCGCCCAGCGCTTGCCGATCAGGTCGTAGCCGCTGTAGATCAGGTGGCTGAGCGCGCACAACGCCGCGCCGCCGGCCAGCACGCCCAGCGGCAGCTGCCGCAACGCCTCGCCGACCTCGTGCCAGTCGACCTGGCGCGCGGCCCAGGCGAGCAGGGCCACCACGGCGACCGCGAACACGCCGCTCAGCCACCGTCCCCAACGCCAGTGCGCCGGGCGTCGCCCCGCGGCATCCGGCGTCGGCGTGGCACTCACGCGGCGGCCTCCTTGGTCAGGCACGGCGCGCCGGGCCCGCCTTGCGCGTCATGCATGCGGTCTTGCACGCCGTCTTGCACGCCGTCTTGCAGGCGATGGGCGTCCTGCCACTGCCAGGCCTGCGCGCCCGGTTTCTGCGGGGCGCTGACGACGACCGGCGTGTCGGCGACCGGCATCACCGGCTGCGTCTGCCGCGGCAGTCGCGCCAGCCAGCGCGGGAAATGACGCATCACGTGGAAGACGAACGCACCCATGCCCAGGCGCCACCACCAGCGGTGCGCGTTGGTGTGTTCGAGCTTCAGCAGCTTGCACTGGCTCTTCATCAGGGGGAGCAGCTTGTCGCGCAAGGCGCGGTTGAACGCGCGGTCCTCGACGATCACGTTGGCCTCGAGGTTGAGCGACAGGCTCAGCGGGTCGAGGTTGCTGGAACCCACCGTCGCCCAGTGGTCGTCGACCAGCGCCACCTTGGCGTGGATCGGTCGTTCGCAATACTCGTGGATATGGACGCCGGCGCGCATCAGCTGGTCGTAGACCATCTGCGCCGCCCAGCGCGCCCAGGCGATGTCGGGTTGGCCTTGCAGGATCAGGTGGACCTTCACGCCGCGGCGCGCGGCGCGCTGCATGCTCCGCAGCAGCAGGAAGCCGGGGAAGAAGTAGGCGTTGGCGATGATCACCTCGCGCTGCGACGCATGCAGCGCGAGCCGGTACATGCGCTCGATGTCGTCACGGTGGCGGTGGTTGTCGCGCGTGACGATGACCGCCTTGGCCTGGCCGGCGGACGACGTCCTCGTGTCTCCGGTGGACGGATCGCTCTTGCGAGGCTCCTGCGCGCGGCTCGGCCACCAGCGTCGCTGTGCGGCCGGTCCGGCGGAGGGCGTCTGCGGTGTCGCGGTCGCGAGGATCTCCCCGTCACTCGCCGCAGTTGCGCAACGACGGGCCCCTGCACGCGCACCGCGTAGTCCTGCTTGGCCTCGGGGCCAAAGTCGAGCAGGTGGTCCGCCGAGTAGTTGATGCCGCCGATGAATCCGGTCTCGCCGTCGACGACGACGATCTTGCGATGCAGGCGCCGGAAGGGCTTCAGGCGCCGCGACAGCTTCGGCGGCGGATCGAAGACGTGCAGCCGCACGCCCGCATCGGTGAGTCCGGTCACGAAGTCCATCGACAGCTCGGGCGAGCCGAATCCGTCCACCGTCATGTCCACGCGCACGCCGCGCTTCGCGGCGGCGATGAGCACCTCGCGCAAGGCGAGGCCGACCTTGTCCTCGAAGAGGATGAAGGTCTCGATGAGGACCTCGTGTTTCGCGCCCTCGATCGCGGCGAAGACGGCGGGGAAGAACTCCTCGCCGTTCTCGAGCAGGTCGAGGTCGTTGCCGGCACTCCAGTCGGGGCGTTTCACAGGCTGATCTCCGCGGCCAGGGGCGCGTGGTCGGACAGGTGCGACCACGGCTTGCGCGGCAGCACGATCGGATGCTGCACCGCCGCGCCGCGCACGTAGATGCGGTCCAGTGCCAGCAGCGGGAATCGCGACGGGAAGGTCCGTGCCGCGGAGCCGTACGACTTGACGAAGACCTCGGCGAGACCGGCGCAGCCACTCAGCATCTTGTGCGCCCGCTGGCGCCAGTCGTTGAAGTCGCCGGCGACGATCACCGGGTCACCCGGCGGCAGGCTGTCGATCACATGGCACAGGCGCTCGACCTGGCGTTGGCGGTGCGACTCGCGCAGGCCCAGGTGCACGCAGATCGCGTGCAGCTCGCGGCCGTCGGCGAGCTTGAGCACGCTGTGCAGCAGGCCGCGGCGCTCCGGGCCCTCGATGGACACGTCGTGGTTGGTGTGCCGCGTGATCGCGAACTTGGACAGCAGGGCGTTGCCGTGGTGACCCTGCGGATAGACCGCGTTGCGGCCGTACGCGAAGTCGCTCCACAGGCTGTCCGCGAGGAACTCGTAGTGGGGGCCCCGAGGCCAGTCGGCGATCCGGGCCGCGTGCAGTTCATGCTCGCCGAGCACTTCCTGGAGGAAGACGACGTCGGCGGAGACGGCTCTCACCGCCTCCCGCAGCTCGTGCAGGATGAAGCGGCGGTTGAAGAAGCCGAAACCCTTGTGGAGATTGACGGTGAGGACGGTGAATTTCATGACTTGCCTGAACGGCAAGCCCTGTGCCCGTCATGGATTCAGAGGTCGTCGGGCTTGAGCATCATGGGGCCGACGCACAGGACCCCGAAGGTGAGCGCGAAGGCGCCCACGAGAATCGCGCCGATCAGTTCAAGCATGGGGTGCTCCTGGTGGCGGTGCCGCAGCGCGGCGGGCTCCCGGCTCTCCGGGCGCGAGGCCCGAAGCACCGGGTGGGAGCGATCAATACTAGACCTGTCGGACGCCACGCCGCAATCGCGTCGGACGGAGTCCCACCGCTCGTCGGGGGATTCGGAGCTCCGGTTGCGCAATCCTTCCAGGCGTGCTCCGAACGCGCCCGACGTGGTGCGGCGTGCCGTACGCGTCCGACAAGGAATGAGGAGGGGACAAGGCGCTTGCAAAGACGGTGCGAAGAGGTTGCAAGGCGGTTGCAAAGCGGGCTCGACCTGACCCCGTCTTGCACCAACGTAACGTCGGTGCAATGAAGTCCTGCAAAGCGCAACGCCGCGCTCCGGGCGGGGGCATCGCCACTAGATTGCGGGCACTCGTTGCCCAGGAGCATCTACGTGGCCAAGCCTCTCCCCAAGCGTCTTCCCCAGGCTCAATGCAAGCCTCAATCCCGGCAGGTGCCCAAGCCGCTCCTGTTGCCCCAGCTCATCGGGCTGGCGCTGGGCGCCGCGGCGTTCGGTGCCGCCAACGCGCAGGAGGCGAACCAGCAGCTCGACACCGTCGAGGTCCGCGGCGTGCGGGCGACGCTGAAGAAGAACCTCACCGAGAAGCGCGAGTCGCAGAACATCGTCGACAGCATCAGCGCCGAGGATGTGGGCAAGTTCCCCGACAAGAACGTGGCCGACTCGCTGCAGCGGGTGCCCGGCATCTCGGTGGACCGCATCTGGGGGAGGGCAAGGCCATCTTCGTCCGCGGCACGGACAAGAACCTCAACATGACACAGCTCAACGGCCAGGCCGTGGCCTCGTCCGAGTGGTGGCTGAACGAGCCGCAGACGCGCAGCTTCAACTACGACGTGCTGCCTTCCGAGATCGTCGGCAGCCTGGACGTCTACAAGAGCCCGTCGGCCGACCTGGATGAAGGCTCCATCGGCGGCCTCGTCATCGTCAAGACGCGCAAGCCGCTGGCCTTCAAGGACCCGCTGACGGTGCAGGTCGCCGCCGAGGCCATGTACAGCAAGCTGCCGGGCAAGACCGATCCGCAGCTGTCGGGCCTGCTGAACTGGAAGAACGACGACAAGACCTTCGGCGTGCTGCTGGCCATCAGCAGCCAGAAGCGCCACATGCGCCGCGACGGCCTGGAGCAGTTCTCCGACGGCAAATACGACGTGAAGGACCAGAACGGCGCGGTCACCAACGCCTATGCCTCCTGGGGGGCGGCTCGGCCATCTTCCGCCAGGAGCGCGAGCGCACGACCACCAACCTCGCGCTGCAGTTCCAGCCCAATCCGGCCACCGATCTCGTGCTGAACCTGATGGATTCGGACATGAAGATGAACAACAACAACCAGAACTACCTCTGGCAGGCCGGCGGCCTGGCGGTGGGCGGCGTCATCAGCGCCGTCGACCCGAAGTTCATCACCGTGGCGGACGGCAGCAAGGCGCTGGTCGGTGGCACCTTCGGGCCCAAGACCGGCGTGTCCTTCGAGCCCATCTACCGCGAGAGCTACATCAAGTCGCGCGTGGCGGACCTCGACGGCACCTATCAAGGCGGCAGCTGGCAGTTGCACGGCCAGGTGGGCACGACCAACAGCTCGGGCGGCAGCAAGCATGACCGCCATTTCTGGATGGAAGGCGACACGCGCACGACGATCTCGCTGGGGCCGGACCACTACGGCGTGAAGTACCTCGACATCAACCCGCTGGACCCCACGGCGCTGACGCTCAAGTCCGGCGACGACCGCATCCGGCGCATGGACGCCAAGGAGAACTACGCGCAGGGGGACCTCACCTTCGACATCGACGGCAGCGTCATCCGGGCGGTGAAGGTGGGCGTCAAGCTGCGCGACAACACGCTGAAGAACACCCGCATCCAGGGCACGGCCGGGCCGGGGTCGCCGGGCTGGCAGTCGTTCTCGCTGGCCGACCTGTCCACCGGTCCCTCGCCGCAGCTGAGCCAGGCCGGGGGCACGCCCGACGCGCTGCGGCAGTACGCCTGGTATGACGACGGGCTCGTCGCCAGCAAGGGCATCCCGATGTTCGACCAGGCGATGGTCTACAAGGACGTGCTCAACGAGAACTACAAGATCCACGAGCGCATCGGCGCCGTGTATGCCAAGGCCGATTTCTCGGTGGCGAAATTCCGTGGCGATGTCGGCCTGCGCGTCGTGCGCACGCAGCAGACCTCGGAGGGCTATCTGGGCAATGCCAGCGGCGGCTTCTCGCCCACCAGCGTCGACCACAACTACACCGACGCGCTGCCCAGCCTGAACATCGTCTACGACCTCAGCAAGCAGGTGATCCTGCGCGGCGCGGTCTCCCGCGCCATGGCCCGCCAGACCTTCGACCTGCTCAGCCCCGGCCTGCGTCGCGACGGCACCGTGCTGTCCAAGGGCTATGCCGGCAACCCGCTGCTCAAGCCGGTGCACGCCAACCAGGCCGAGATCGGCGCCGAGTGGTACTACGCCGATGCCGCGCTGGTCTCGGGCACCTTCTTCATCAAGAAGCTCGACACCTTCACCTACAAGGCGTCCAAGTCCGAGCAGGTCGGCGGCGAGACGCTGACGGTGGAGCGCCCCTACAACGCCGACAACGGCGCCGACATCAAGGGCTTCGAACTGCAGTGGCAGCAGCCCTTCGGCAACACCGGCTTCGGCACGGTCGTGAACTACACCTTCACCGACGCCAAGGCCGGCGCCGTCGCGGGCCAGCCGCGACTGAAGGTGCTGGGCAACTCGCGCGACCAGTTCAACTTCAGCGGCTACTACGAGCGGGGACCGATCACGCTGCGCGTCTCCTACAACTACCGCTCCAAGAGCTACGGCAACGTGGAGATGGGCGGGCAGGTCGTCAATGCCGCGTACGGCCAGTGGGACGCGTCGGCCAGCTGGGACGTGACGCGCCACATCGCGCTCTACGCCAGCGCGGTGAACATCAACAACGAGGTCATCAAGTCCAACACCGTGGACGGCATTCCCATCGGGATGTACGAGAACGGCGCGCGCTACAGCGTCGGCGTCCGGGCCAAGTTCTAAGGATCGATCTCCGCATGCACACCACCACCCTCGCATCCCCGGCACGTCAAGGCGTGCTGCTGCCCATGATCTTCATCGGGCTGATGTTCTTCATCCTCGGCTTCGTCACCTGGCTGAACGGCTCGCTGATCCCCTTCCTCAAGATCGTCTGTGAGCTGAACAATTTCCAGGCCCTGTGGGTGGCGTTCGCCTTCTACATCGCCTACACGGTGATGGCGCTGCCGTCGGCGGCCGTCCTGGCTCGCATCGGCTACAAGAAGGGCATGACGGCCGCCCTGGGCGTCATGGCCATCGGCGCGCTGGCCTTCATCCCGGCCGCGCGCTCGGGCCAGTACGCGATCTTCCTGGCCGCGCTGTTCACGCTCGCGAGCGGCATGACGCTGATGCAGACGGCGATCAACCCCTACATCGTCTGCATCGGCGCGCGCGAGAGCGCGGCCATGCGCATCTCGATCATGGGCCTGTTCAACAAGGGCGCCGGCATCGTCGTGCCGCTGGTGTTCTCGGCGCTGATCCTGTCGGGCATGGAGCGCTTCTCCGAGCCGGCCCTCGCGGCGCTGGATGCCGCCGGCCGCGAGGCGCTGCGCAACGAGCTGTCGCAGCGCCTGGTCGTGCCCTACGCGGTGATGGCGGCGGGGCTGCTGGTCTTCATGGCCCTGATCCACTTCTCGTCGCTGCGCGAGCCCGATCTGGACGAGGACGAGGCGCCGTCGGGTACGCGTCCGGAAGGCGTGAAGCGCTGGGGCGTCTTCCAGCATCCGCAGGTCGTGCTCGGTGCCATCGCGCTGTTCGGCTACGTCGGCGTGGAGGTGATCGCGGGCGACACCATCGGCCTCTACGGTCGTGAACTGGGGGTGGCGCATTACGGGGTGCTGACGTCCTACACCATGGGCTTCATGGTGCTGGGTTATCTGCTGGGCGTCGCCCTGATCCCGAAGTGGATGTCCCAGCGCACCGCGCTCATCCTGTCGGGAGCGGGCGGCATCGCGTTCGTGCTCGGGGTCGCCCTGTCGTCGCCGACGTCCTTCGGCGTCTCGCAGGCGCTGCTGGGCTGGGCGGGGGTGCCCACCGTGCCCGACACGGTCTTCTTCCTGGCGATGCTGGGCCTGTCCAACGCGCTGGTGTGGCCGTCGATCTGGCCGCTGGCGCTGGAGGGCCTGGGCAAGTACACGGCCGCCGGCTCGGCGCTGCTCATCATGGGCATCGCCGGCGGCGCGCTGATCCCCATGCTCTACGGCCATCTGGCCGATGTGACCAGCCCGCAGCTCGGCTACTGGGTCATGCTGCCCTGGTACGGACTCATCCTGCTCTACGCCCTGTTCGGCAGCCGCCTCCGGCGTTGGTGAACGCGGTGTCCTCCTTGCTCCCTCTCCCGCTTGCGGGAGAGGGCGGGGGTGAGGGCCAGAGGCGGCGGCAGTACGGCGGTGCGAGCGGCAGCGAGGGCTCAGCCCGCAGGGAGAGCAACGCGGACCTCAAACCCCCCGACGGATGATTGCGGAAACGCACCGTGCCGCCGTGGTCGGCCACGATCTCGCGCACGATGGACAGCCCCAGCCCCAGGCCTTCCTTGCGAAGGCTGGCGCCGTGTTCCAGCCGCGTGTAGGGCTGGCCCAGCAGGGCGAGCGCGCCGTCGGGCACGCCGGGCCCGCGGTCACGCACGGTGACGAGCACGAGGCCTGCCTCGTCGCTGCCCACGCTGACTTCCACCGCCTGCCCGACATCGCCGTAGAACATCGCGTTGTCCAGCAGGTTGCCGAGGGCGCGCTTGAGCGCCAGCGGCTTGCCGAACACGGTCAGCGGCTCGTTCTGCAGCTCGATCGTGTGCCCGCCCATGCGCGCGTCCCGCACCATCTTCTGGAGGATCAGGTCGATGCGCAGCGGGGCGCGGTTCTCGTGGATGTCGGTGTCCTTCACGATCTGTAGCGCGGTCTTCACCATCATGTCCAGCTCGTCGAGGTCCTCATGGAACTCGTCCTGCACGGCGGTGTCGTCCAGCAGTTCGCTGCGCAGCCGCAGGCGCGTGATCGGCGTGCGCAGGTCATGCGAGATGGAGGCGAACAGGCGCTCGCGGTCGCCGATGTAGCGGCGGATGCGCTCCTGCATGTCGTTGAAGGCCTCGATGGCCTGGCGCACCTCCTGCGTGCCGCTGACGCGCAGCGGCTTGGGCGCCACGCGCCGGCCCACGAGCGCGGCCGCCTGGCTCAGGCCCGCCAGCGGCCGTGTGATCGCGCGCACGGCGATCAAGGTCAGCAGCACCGCCAGGCCCAGGGCGATCAGCTGCGGGGTCAGGCGTTGCCAGGTGAAGAACTCCAGCTGTTCCAGGTAGTAGGGATCGGGCAGGGTGCTGCTGAGGTAGAGCCACACCCCGGGCTCGGTCTCGGCCTGGATGACGAGGAAGGGCGCCGGGCGCTCGGCGGCGATCAGCGAGGGCTCCACCCAGCTCTCCGGCAGGTCGCTGAGCAGCGCGCCGCTGGGCGCCACCGCCAGGCCGATGGGCGAGGCCAGCGCGACGTGGACCGGCGTGCCCGGGGGAGCTGCGCCGTCAGTTCCTGCGTGACCCGCTGCTCCAGCAGGCGCGCCATGGGCTGGCCGGGCAACGGCGTCACCGTCACCGCGGCGTTGTTGAAGAAGACCTGGAAGCGCGTGCCGCCCATGGTGCGCAGCTGCTCGATGAGCAGCGGCCGGTAGGCGGCGGGCAGTTCGCGCAGGGCCCGCACGGCGCCCATGGCGCCGCTGGTCACGTGATGGGCGGCCTGCTCCGTCTGGCGCCGCACGCGCTGTTCGATCTGGCTGTACCAGACGAGGTTGACCGTGAGCTGCACGAGGGCCAGCCCGCCCAGCATGGCCAGCACGAAGCGGCCCTGCAGGCTGTCGAGCAGGAACTTGCGGGCGCGCTGCCAGACGGGTTCACGGCGCATGCCGCGGCGTCACGGTCGTCGAGAACACGTAGCCGGAGCCTCGTACCGTCTTGATCAGCGCGGGCTGTTTGCCGTCGTCCTGGAGGCGTTGGCGCAGGCGGCTGACCTGCACGTCCAGCGAGCGGTCCAGCGGCCCCAGGTCGCGCCCGCGGGTGACCTCGGCCAGGCGGCTGCGGTCCAGCACCTCGCCGGGGTGTTCGACGAGCAGCTTGAGCAGCTGGAAGTCCATGCCGGACAGTGCCGTGGTCGTGCCGTCGGGGTCGACGAGGCTGCGCTCCAGCAGGTCCAGCGTGAAACCGTTGAACGCGTAGTAGCGCGGCTCCCGGGTCTTCTCCTGGCCGGTGCGGCGCGTGATGGCCTTGATGCGCGCCAGCAGCTCGCGCGGGTTGAAGGGCTTGCCGAGGTAGTCGTCGGCGCCCAGCTCCAGGCCGACGATGCGGTCGGTCTCGTCGGCGCTGGCCGTCAGCATGATGACGGCGACCTCGGAGCGGCGGCGCACCGACTGGCAGAGCGTGAAGCCCTCGGTGTCGGGCAGCATCACGTCGAGGATGCATAGGCTGATCTCGTCGCGGTGGCGCTCGAACTCGGCCATGAAACTGGCGCCGTCGTGGGCCAGCAGCACCTCGTACTGGTTCTTCTCGAGGTAGGTCTTCAGCAGGCTGCGGATCTTCTGGTCGTCGTCGACGATCAGGATTTTTCTCGGGGTCATGGGGCGGCTTTCCTGGGGCTCAGCGCGCGCAGCAGGCCCTGCAGCTTGCGTTGGGCGGCGGCGGGCGTCTGGCTGGGGTCCAGCGCGAAGCGGTGGACGGTTTCGATGATGGCGTTCTTGCCGATCTCGCCGAAGGCCATGCGGTGCACGAGGCTGGGCACGCGCGGCGTGGCGGGGTTGGCGAAGAGGTGGAAGGAGGCCTGCGCGCAGGGGTCCAGCTCGTCCACCGGCACGTCGCGGCGCACGGGGATGGAGCCCTTGATGCGGTTGTAGCCCAGCTGCAGCGTGGCGCTGCCGAGCAGCTCGGCCATCTTCTCCTGGTCGGCCTGGCTGCCGCCGTTGCCGGCCAGCATGGCCAGCGTGTCGATGCTGTAGAGATGGACCTGGGCGGTGCCGGGCACGGCCTTGCAGGTGAAGTCGCGCTCGCCTTCCAGACCCATCGTGCCCAGCTCGCCGCGGGCCCAGTCGCCCATGATCATCATGGCGGAGCGCTCGTTGGCGAAGTCGGCGACGACCTCGGTCCAGGGCCGCTCGCCGGGCGCCGCGCCGCTGGCGGGCAGGGCCAGGTTGCGCCAGTTGCGCAGGCGCTTCAGCGCGCGCTCCAGCGCCGGATCGTCGAAGGCGCTGAGGTCGCGCTGCTCCAGCATCCGGCGGTACAGCGCCGGGCCGGCCTCGCTGAGCAGCAGGGCCTCGAAGACGGTGGCCACCTGCCAGGGCTCGTCGCTGAAGGCGACCGGCGTGATGCCGGCCGCGCGCAGCCTGGCGGCGGCGCGTTCCAGGCCGTCCCAGTCGTTGGGCGGCTCGATGCCGTGACGCTTCAGCAGCGCCTTGTTCAGATAGAGGTTGTTGATGCGCTGGATGCCCAGCGGCGCCGCGACGATGTGGCCGCGCACGGTGACCTGGGCCATGACCTGCGGGAACATGACCGAGGACCAGTTGCGCCGGGCCGCCACGCCGTCGAGTTCCAGCAGCAGGCCCATGTCGGCCCACTCGTTCATGGATGCGCCGTTGAGCTGGGCCACCTGGGGCGCCATGCGGCGCAGGATGCGTTCGTTCAGGACCTTGATGGCCGGGCCGCCGCCGCCGCCCGCGACGGCGCCGTCGACCCACCTCAGGCCGTTCTCGGCCATGCGCGCGGCGACGTGGTTGGCCGCGGCGCGCTCGCTGGCGGACGTCCACCAGTGCAGCACGTTCAGTTCACCGGCGCCCTCCGCCGAAGGGGCGGGCGCGGTCGGTCCGGCCGCCAGGACCGCGCAACTCCAGGGCAACACCGCCAACGCCACCATGCGTCGCATCTTGCGGGTGGCACGGCAGGGCCAACCTTGCGTTTTGTACGACCGCTGTAATGTTGTGTGACTCAAGGACGCCGCCAGCTGCAGGGAGGCGTGGATTGTCTTGAGCGGTGCGCCGGATGGCGATTGGGGCTTTACCGCGAGCCGGCGGCGTCGGGTGCGCGAAAGGAAGTTCGGCTGTCGAGCCCGGTGCGCGCCGGCGGTTCTCTAGGGAACGGTCGGATCCTGAAGCTGGCGCACCAGAGGGCGCACCAAAGAGGGCGCACCAAAGAGAAAGGGGTCGCGCCTTTCGGTGCGACCCCTTCCGGATCTGTTGGTGGAGAGGAGGAGGATCGAACTCCCGACCTTCGCATTGCGAACGCGACGCTCTCCCAGCTGAGCTACCCCCCAACGAAGACATCGACTATAGCAGAGATTTCACGGCAAACGCCAAGTCGGCGGCGGGCATGGAGTTCGCGCAACACCTGGCACCGGCGGCGGCGCGTGCCGGACTCACCAGCGGCAGCCCTTGTCGCGCGCGGCATCGCGCACCAGCGGCACCACCGCCAGCAGACCCTTGTCCGCGTAGGCCTTGCGGCATTCCTGCTGACCGGCCTCGCGCATCTTCTCGGCCAGCGCGTCCTTGTCCTCGGGCGGCTTGGGTACCGCAGAGATCACCCCGGAGGGCGTCCCGCGGGGCCGCATCGGACCACGCGCGGCGTTCATGTCGAGGTTCAGCTTGGGTGCGTTCGGCGGCGTCGAGGCGGGCGTGGCCACGTCGTGGCCGGTGCGCGCGCCCGCGTCGGGGGCGCCGACGCTGGGTTGCGTCGTCGTGGGCGTCGTCGAGCCGTCGAGCGAAATCCGATTGGCGGGTGTCGGCGTCGGGGACGGCGTCGTGGAGACCCGAGGCTGCGCAGGCGTGGGGCTGGGTGCCGGTGTCGCAGCGGCAGGCGGCGTCGGCGCCAGGCTGGGCGCAGGCGTGGGGGCAGGTGATGCCACCGGAGGCGCGGGTGTCGGCGTCGGCGCAGGTTGAGGGGCCACCGCGGGCGCCGCGGTCAGCGGTGGCAGCTCGGCGGGGGCCTTGAGTTCCGTCGGGACGGGCGGTGTCGGCGTCCGCTCGATCGGCGAGCGGTCGATGCGTCTCACCGTCGTCGGCGTCTCGCTCAGGAGGGGCGCGGGACGCTCCGGCAACTGCAGCGTCGGCGACGGCGCCTGCAAGGCCTCCGTCGGCACCGTGGGACGCGCGGGGGCCGTCTCGCGAGCGGTTGGAGCGATGCGCGTCGGCGCTGCCACTGTCGATTCGACAGGCGTGGTCAGCGTCGTGACTGCCGGCGCTGGCTCCACGACGGCGGGTGCCGGCGCAGGCAGAGGCGAGGGCGTTTGCGCTGCGGTCGGCGCCGGTGTGGGTGCCGGCGTCGGCGCGAGGACGGGTGTCGGCGCAGGCGGCGCTGGCTTGGGATTCGGCGCGGGGGCCGGCGTCGCGGCGGCCGGTGGCGCGCTGCGATCGGCAGGCGCATCGCCGGTCAACTCGTCGCCGGGCTGCTGCCGCCATTGCCCCTGGCGCGCGGCGCCGGGCGTCTTCTGTTCTTCCGGCGTCGGCGGGCGCTCGCGCACCGCGCCGCCGGAGCGCGGCTGTTTCGCCTCGCCGACCGGTCCCCGTTCGGGCAGCACGACGGCCGGTTCGCCGGAGCCGGGCTCGTAGCGATCGCCCTGGAGCCTCACGTTCAGCGGGCCCCAGGCGCCTTCGCCGGGTTTCGCCGATCCGCCGGGCGCGTTGCCGATGGCCACGAGCAGCAGCACGTGCAGCAGAACGGCCAGCAGCAGGGCTTGCCCCATCTGGTCGGGGGCGCGGTGCAGCGGTGTCTGGGCGGGATCGAGGACGGCGGACAAGGTGGATCGCGGAAGATCGCGACGGACGGCGCTGGGGCGCAGCATAGCCGGGATCAACCGGCGGCCGTGTCAGGGCTTGTCTTCATGAGGGCCGCATCGGTGCGGCGTGCGAGGCCCGTGGCAGGGTGGCGTCGGCGGGCTCGGTGGCCCGCGCCGGATCCTGGATCAGGTGCCCGGATTGGCCTGGTTCAGATCGGCGCGACGCGCGCCGGTGAACCGCTTGGCCCAGTACGCTTCGCGCATGTCCTCGACGCGCACCGCGCCGCCGACGCGCGGCGAATGGATGAACTTGCCTTCGCCGACGTAGATGCCGACGTGCGAGAAGGTCGCGCGCATCGTGTTGAAGAAGACCAGGTCGCCGGGCTTGAGGTCTTCCTTCTTGATCGGGACCAGGCTGGACAGCTTGGCCTGCTCGTCGGCACGGCGCGGCAGCACCAGGCCCACGCTCATCTCGAAGATGTGGCGCGTGAAGCCGCTGCAGTCGAAGCCGTTGTTGACCGAGTTGCCGCCACGCTTGTACGGCACGCCCAGGAAGTTCATCGCCGACAGGACCAGGTCCGAGGCGTTGTCGCGCACCCGGTTCAGCAGGCCCGGCGCAGCGGCGTCCGGCGAGGCCGGCGACTGCTGAGCCTGCGCGACGATGCCGCGCTGCTGCAGGAAACGGGCGACGGATTCGCTGGCGTTCGCGTTGCCGGCGGCCGCACCCATCAGGGCGGTCGGCGGCAGCGAGGGGGCGTGGTCGTGGCGGGCGAGGCCGGCGCGACCAGCGCGGCGGCGGTGCCCGCGGCAGCGACGGTCGTCGCGACCGCCGCGGCGCCGGCGGGCGAGCGCATCAGGCTCTGGCCGTAGGCGCCCATCATCGTGCCGGCAGGCGGCGCGACCTCGGCCCTGGTGTCCGCGACCTTCGCGTCGGCCTTCGCCGGCTTGTCGGCGGCCTTGGCCTCCGGCTTGACCGAAGCGACCTTGTCGGCGATCGCCTTGTCGGACACGGTCTTGTCGGTGGCGCCCTTGTCCGCAACGCCCTTGTCGGACACGGACTTCTCGGCGACGGTCTCGGCCGCCGGCGACTTGTCCTCGTCGGCCTTGGCCTTCTTGTCCTTGCCGGCGTCCTTGGCCGCGACCGGCTTCGAGGACTTCGCGTCCTTCGAGGCCTTTGCCGCCGGCTTCGCGTCCGCGGACTTCTTCGCCGCCGGCTTGGCGGCGGCCTTCGACGGCGCGGCCTTGGCCTGCGCCTTCGGCTTGTCGTGCGGCTCGTTGGTGGACGAGGTCGACTGTTGCGCCCAGCAACTACCACCCGCGAAGACGCAAATCAGCCCCAGTGCGGCCATGGCGCGCTGGAGCTTCTTGTGTCGGGGGCGGAGCGGGAAGGGCGAGCAGTTGTCATCGTTCTTGGGCGCGGAGACTAGGCACCATCTCCGTACCGGTCAAGCGCGAATCCCCGCAGGACCGCGCTTGGCTAGGGAAAGTCCGGGCGTGGCCACGAGACCCTTCCCAGGAAAACCCGGATTGGACCACAGCCCCTGGGCGCGAGGCTGTGAACGAAAGTTTCAGAACAGCACCCGATGCGAGGATCCGTGCGGAATTCGCGCATTCAATCCTGAGATCCAAGGAGACCCTGATGACCGACAGCTATGCGGCGATGTACCGGCGTTCGATCGACGACCCGGAAGGCTTCTGGACCGAACAAGCGGCGCTGATCGACTGGTCGCAGCCGTTCGATCAGGTCTGCGACACGAGCCGTCCGCCGTTCGCGCGCTGGTTCGTCGGTGGGCGAACGAACCTGTGCCACAACGCGGTCGACCGTCACGCGGCCACGCGGCCGGACGATGCGGCGCTGATCTGGGTGTCGAGCGAGGTCGGCCAGGAGCGCGTGTTCAGCTTCGCTGCGCTGAAGGAGGAGGTCGAAGCCATGGCGGCGATGCTGCGCGAGCAGGGCGTCGGCGTCGGCGACCGTGTGCTGATCTACCTGCCGATGATTCCCGAAGCGGCTTTCGCGATGCTGGCGTGCGCGCGGATCGGGGCGATCCACTCGGTGGTGTTCGGCGGCTTCGCCAGCCATGCGCTGGCCGACCGCATCGACGACGCTGAGCCCGTGCTGATCGTCAGCGCCGATGCCGGCAGCCGCAACGGGAAGGTCGTGCCCTACAAGCCGCTGCTCGACAAGGCGATCCGCCTGGCCGCGCACCAGCCGGCGAAGGTGTTGATGGTCGACCGCGGGCTCAGCGCGTTCGAGCGCGTGGAGGGGCGCGACCTGGACTATGCCGCTCAGCGCGAGCGTCTGCTCGGCACCCGCGTGCCCTGCGAGTGGCTGCCGTCCGACGCCATCAGCTACACGCTCTATACCAGCGGCACGACGGGCCGGCCCAAGGGCGTGCAGCGCGATGTCGGAGGCTACGCGGTCGCGCTGGCCGCGAGCATGAAGCACATCTACGACGGTCATCCGGGCGAAACCTTCTTCTCCACCAGCGACATCGGCTGGGTGGTCGGGCACAGCTACATCGTCTATGGCCCGCTGATCGCGGGCATGGCGACGCTGATGTACGAGGGCACGCCGGTGAGCCCCGATGCGGCGATCTGGTGGAAGCTCGTCGAGCGGCACCGTGTCGCGGTGATGTTCAGCGCGCCGACCGCGGTGCGGGTGCTGAAGAAGCAGGACCCCGCCTGCCTGACGCGGCACGACCTGTCGTCGCTGCGCGCGCTGTTCCTCGCCGGCGAGCCGCTGGACGAGCCGACCGCGCGCTGGATCGCCGATGCGATCGGCAAGCCCATCGTCGACAACTACTGGCAGACGGAGACGGGCTGGCCGATCCTGACGCTGGCGCGCGGTGTCGAGCCCGCTGAGCCGAAGTTCGGCTCGCCCGGCGTGGCGATGTTCGGATACCGCGTCCAGCTCCTGGACGAACGGACCGGCGAGGTGCTGGAGGCGCCCAACCAGAAGGGCCTGCTCACGATCGCCTATCCGCTGCCGCCCGGCTGCATGCAGACCGTCTGGCGCGACGACGAGCGTTTCGTCCGCACTTATTGGGACAGCGTGCCGGGCCGGCAGGTGTACTCGACTTTCGACTGGGCCTTGCGCGACGAGGACGGCTACTACTTCATCCTGGGCCGCAGCGACGACGTCATCAACGTCGCCGGTCACCGGCTCGGGACGCGCGAGATCGAGGAGTGCATCGCCGGCCATCCGGCGGTCGCGGAGGTGGCCGTGGTCGGCGTCGCGGATCAGTTGAAGGGTCAGGTCGCGATGGCCTTCGCGGTGCTGAAGGATCCCGCGCGTGCCGCCACGACGCAGGACGCGCTGGCGCTCGAGGGCGAGATCCTGAAGCGCGTCGACCAGCGCCTGGGCGCGGTGGCGCGGCCGTCGCGGGTGCGCTTCGTGGCGCTGCTGCCGAAGACGCGCTCCGGGAAACTGCTCCGGCGCGCCATCCAGGCCGTCTGCGAACATCGCGATCCCGGCGACCTGATCACCCTCGACGATCCGGCCGCCTTGCAACAGATCCACGACCTGATGAAGGGGACGTCCTGATGAGGCAAGCGAATGCGTTGATCCTGGCTGCCTGCGCGCTGTTGGCCGCGCCGGCGTTCGCTCAATCCGAAGCGCGTCCGCCCGCGCTGCCCACGCCCGCGTTCCCCAGCTTCGCCGACGGCAAGGCCGTCGACCGGGCTTGCGACGCCGGCCTGAAGGTGCTGAATCGCGAGGTCGCGCAGTTGGCGAAGCGCAAGGTCGACAAGGGCTGGCTCGCGGCCTACGACCTGGTGATCGCGCATCACGAGGACGCGCGCTTCCCGATCGACTTCGTCCAGAACGTGCACGCCGACAAGTCCGTGCGCGATGCCGCCCAGGCGTGCGCGCTGCGCTGGACCGACTTCCAGACCGCGCTGACTCAGAACGAGAAGCTCTATCGCGGCCTGAAGACCGCGCCCGCCGCCAACGCGATCGACCGCGAACTCAAGCGCAACGCGCTGGGGATGTTCGAGGACAGCGGCGTCGGCCTGTCCAAGGACAAGCGGGCGCGCGCCAAGCAGATCCTGGACCGGCTGTCCGCGCTCGACCAGCAGTTCTCGAAGGCCATCCGTGACGCCAACATCCGCGTCGCGTTCACCGCCGAGGAACTGCGCGGCGTGCCCGACGGCGTCTGGAAGGACAAGCCGAAGGACGAGCAGGGGCGCTACCTGCTCGGCGTCGACAACCCGACCTACACCGCGCTGATGCAGACCGCCGAGAGCGGCGCCGCGCGCGAGCGCATCTGGCGCGCCAAGACCAACGAGGGCGGCGAGGGCAACCTCCGGCTGCTCACCGAGGTCATCACGCTGCGCAAGGAATACGCGGGGCTCTTCGGCTACGACAACTACGTCGACTTCAACCTGCGCCGCCAGATGGCCAAGGACGCCGCGACAGCGACGCGTTTCCTCGCCGAGGTCAAGGGCACCGTGCAGCAGGGCGAACGCGCCGATCTGGAGGAGCTCCGCCGCGCGAAGGCGACGCACCTGGGCACCGCCGTCGAGACCACCACGGTGACGCAATGGGACGGCGTCTACTACGCGGAGCGCATCCGCAAGCAGCGCTTCACCGTCGACCAGGAAGCCTTCCGGCCGTACTTCCCGCCTGCGGAGAGCCTGGCCTTCACGCTGCGCGTCGTCGACCGGCTGCTCGGCGTGACCCACACGCCGGTGTCGCAGCCCGGCCTCTGGCATCCCGACGTCAAGGCCTACGTGGTCAGCGACACGGCCACGGGCAAGGCGCTCGGCACGCTCTACGTCGACCCGTTCCCGCGCGACGGAAAATACAACCACGCGGCGGTCTGGCCGCTGCGATCGAGCAGCACGCGCCTGGGTCGCCATCCGGCCGCGGCGCTGGTCGTGAACCTCGATCGCGGCGGGCTGTCGCTGGACGAGCTGGAGACGCTGCTGCACGAGCTCGGCCATGCGGTCCACAACAACCTCGCCACCACACGCGACGTGTCGCTGGGGCAGTGGGCGGTGATGCACGACTTCGTCGAGGCGCCGTCGCAGATGCTCGAGGACTGGGTCTACGACCCGAAGGTGCTCCAGCTGATGGCCGAGGTCTGCCCGTCCTGCAAGCCGGTGCCGGAGGAGCTCGTCGGCAAGGCCCGCGAGGCGCGCGACTTCGCCAAGGGCACGAAGTTCGGCCGCCAGCATCTGTACGCGAGTTATGACCTCGCGCTGCACGGCGCGGCGATCCAGGATCCGCTGGCGCTGTGGGCGAAGATGGAAGGCGACACGCCGCTGGGCCACGTGCAAGGCACGATGTTCCCGTCGCGCTTCGCGCACATCGCGGGCAGCTACGGCGCGGGCTACTACGGCTACCTGTGGAGCCTGGTCGTCGCGATGGACCTGCGCACGCCGTTCGCGGCGGACAAGCTCGACGCCGCTGTCGGCCGTCGTTATCGCGATGCGGTGCTGTCGCGCGGCGCGGAGAAGCCGGCGCCGGAGCTGGTGCGCGACTTCCTCGGCCGCGATTCCAACGCCAACGCGTTCTACGACTACTTGCGCAAGTAGGTCGCCCGCCAGTCGTCGCGGATGAACTGCACCACGGCGTCCTCATGGTGGAAGCCGATGATGCGGTGCGCGGCCTGCTTCACGTCGTCGCTGGCGTTGGCCATCGCGATGGCGTGATGCGCGGACTTCAGCATCGTCAGGTCGTTCACCTGGTCGCCGAAGACGACGAGTTCGCGCTCGTGCAGCGCGTAGCGCTGCGCCAGCGTGGCGATCGCCTGGTCCTTGCTGGCCCGGCGGTCGTGCACGTTCAGCCAGGGCCAGCCCGGCATGTAGAGGTCCTCGGCCAGATGCGTGGTGACGAGGTCGCCGCAGGTGGCCAGGATCTCGGCCTGCAGCGCTTCCAGCGGCTCGGCGAGGCCGACCACCAGCAGCGTGACCAGCGGATCGTCCAGCTGGTCCTGGAGGCGGTCGACGTGGCGCAGCCGCGGATCGGCGTTGCGCTGGCGCTCGGTGACGAAGCGCTGCTGGCCTTCGTTCTGCACCTCCTGCCAGAAGAGCTGGTCGCCCTTGGCGCCGTGCGTCGCGATGAAGGGCATCAGGCCATGTCGCCGCACCAGCGCGAAGATGGCCTGGCCCAACGCCGGCTCCATCGCGTTGACCAGCTCGTGGCGGCCGGTGCGCAGGTCGCTGATGTAGGCGCCGTTGGACGACACGACCGGCAGTGAGATGGGCAGGCCCTCGAGGATGCGGGCGATCGACACCACATGCCGCGCGCTGGCGACGGTGAAGGCCAGACCCTCGGCCAGCAGTTCGGTGAGGCCGGCGCGGGTGGCGTCGGAGAGGCGGGCCTGCGGGTCGAGCAGGGTGCCGTCGAGATCGGAAACGTAGAAGCGCATGGGTCCTGGGCGTCGCGCGGAAGGGGATCGGTGGCGGGGCGCCACCGCGTGCCGCGACAGGCGCACATCCTACGCCGCCGGGGTCCGATACTTGCCGGATGCCGCCCATGCCTTCCTCCTCGACGACGCCGCTCGACGTGCTCGGCCGTCCGATCCTCGACGATGCCACGCGCCGCTGGCTGCCCTGGGTCGTCGCGCTGGCGTTCTTCATGCAGACGCTGGACACGACCATCCTCAACACGGCGCTGCCCGGCATGGCGCGGGACCTCGGCGAGGATCCGCTGCGGATGCAGTCCGCCGTCGTCGCCTACCTGCTGACGGTGGCCCTGCTGATCCCCGCCTCGGGGTGGCTGGCGGACCGCTTCGGCACGAGGACCGTCTTCCTGTGGGCGATCGGGCTGTTCAGCGCCGGGTCGCTGGCCTGCGCGGTCTCGCCCAGCCTGCATGTGCTGGTCGCGTCGCGGGTGGTGCAGGGCGTCGGCGGCGCGCTGCTGGTGCCCGTCGGGCGGCTGGTCGTGCTGCGCGCCTTCCCGAAGGCCGAGTTCCTCGCCGTGATGACCTTCATCAGCCTGCCGGGGCTGCTCGGGCCGCTGCTCGGGCCGACGCTGGGCGGCGTGCTGGTGGAGTTCGTCAGCTGGCACTGGATCTTCCTGATCAACCTGCCGGTGGGCCTGGCCGGCGCCTTCGCCTGCCGGCGCTTCATGCCGGAGATCAAGGGCCCCATCGGCAAGCGCTTCGATTGGGGCGGCTACGGGCTGTTCAGCGTCGGGCTGATGCTGATGTCGCTGGCGCTGCAGGGCTTCGGCGAGCACATGGTCAGCGTCGCCGTGTGCTTCGTGATGCTGATCGCCGGCGTGGCCTGCATGATGGCCTACTGGCTGCATGCGCCCCGTACCGACGAGCCGCTCTTCACGCCCGCGCTCTTCGCCGTGCCGACCTTCCGGATCGGGTTGCTGGGCAACGTCTTCGCGCGGCTGGGCAGCGGCGCGACGCCGTTCCTGACGCCGCTGTTCCTGCAGGTGGGGCTGGGGTTCTCGCCGAGCGAGGCGGGGCTGTCGATGATCCCGTCGGTGCTCGGCGCGATGTTCACCAAGACGCTGGCGATCCGCCTGATCAAGCGCGCCGGCTACCGCCGCGTGCTGATCGTCAACACGCTGCTGCTGGGCGTGCTGATCGCCAGCTTCGCGCTGATCCCGCGCGGCGTCGGGCATGTGTGGCTGGCGATCCACCTCGGGCTGTTCGGCATGGTCAACAGCATGCAGTTCACCGCGATGAACACGCTGACGCTGGGCGACCTCGACGAGCGCACTGCCAGCCCCGGCAACAGCCTGCTGGCGGTGGTGATGCAGCTGTCGATGAGCCTGGGCGTGGCGACGTCCAGCGCCTTCCTGCTCTTGTTCTCGCATGGGCTGCCGCGCACCGAAGGCGCCGCGATCGTGCCGGCGTTCCACGGCACCTACCTGGCGCTGGGCGCGATGGCCGCCATGGCGGCGTTCATCTTCTACCAGCTGCGCCGCGACGAGGGCGCCGCCGAGGAAACCGTCCAGTCGAAGCTGACCCCCGAAGAGTAGGGCGCTGTCGCCCGAAATTGGGGGTGAAGCGGAACGGGGCGCCGCAACGAAAAAGCCACCCCGAAGGGTGGCTTTGCGAGTGCGCGGAAGGCCGGGAGGCCCGACGCTCAGAGCACTTCGGAAGCGAAGTCCGCGAGCCGCGAACGCTCGCCGCGCGCCAGCGTGACGTGCCCGCTGTGGGCCCAGCCCTTGAACTTGTCGACCGCGAAGGTCAGGCCCGAGCTGCCCTCGGTGAGGTAGGGCGTGTCGATCTGCGCGAGGTTGCCCAGGCAGACGATCTTCGTGCCCGGACCCGCGCGCGTGATCAGCGTCTTCATCTGCTTGGGCGTCAGGTTCTGCGCCTCGTCGATGATCACGTACTTGTTCAGGAAGGTGCGCCCGCGCATGAAGTTCAGGCTCTTGATCTTGATCTTGCTGCGCACCAGGTCGTTGGTGGCCGCGCGGCCCCATTCGCCGGCGCCGCTCTCGCCGCGGCCCAGCACTTCCAGGTTGTCGTCGAGCGCGCCCATCCACGGGCCCATCTTTTCCTCTTCCGTGCCGGGCAGGAAGCCGATGTCCTCGCCCACCGGGACCGTCACGCGGGTGACGATGATCTCGGTGTAGCGGCGGTCGTCGAGCACCTGCGACAGGCCGGCGGCCAGCGTCATCAGCGTCTTGCCGGTACCGGCCGAGCCGGTCAGCGTCACGAAGTCGCAGTCCGGATCCATCAGCAGGTTCAGCGCGAAGTTCTGCTCGCGGTTGCGCGCGGTGACGCCCCAGACCGAATGCTTCTGGTGGCCGAAGTCCTTCAGCGTGCGCAGCACGGCGGTCTTGCCGGTGATCTCCTGCACCTTGGCATACAGCGGCGCGGCGCCCGGCGCTTCCAGGTAGATCAGCTGGTTCACCAGCAGCGTCGGCACCAGCGGGCCGCTGATCCGGTAGAAGGTGGTGCCGCCCTGCTGCCAGCTCTCCATCGTCTTGCCGTGGCGCTCCCAGAAGTCCGCCGGCAACGCCTGCACGCCGGTGTAGAGCAGGTCGGAGTCTTCCAGCGTCTTGTCGTTGCGGTAGTCCTCCGCCGGCAGGCCCAGCGCGCGGGCCTTGATGCGCATGTTGATGTCCTTGGACACCAGCACCACCTCGCGGCCCGGCTGCTGCTGCTTCAGCGCCTGGACGACGCCCAGGATCTGGTTGTCGGCCTTGCCCTGCGGCAGGCCTTGCGGCAGCGGGGTCTCGAACAGCGTGGTCTGGAAGAACAGCTTGCCGCCGGCCTCGCGGTGGCCGGTCTGGTCCAGCGGCAGGCCCTTGGACATCTCCTCGATGGTGCTCGACTTCAGGCTGCCGGCCAGCGCGTCCAGGTCGCGGCTGACCTGGCGCACGTTGCGGGCGACCTCGGTCATGCCCTTCTTGTGACCGTCCAGCTCCTCGAGCGTGATCATCGGCAGGTAGATGTCATGTTCCTCGAAGCGGAACAGCGACATCGGGTCATGCATCAGCACGTTGGTGTCGAGCACGAACAGCTTGGGATCGCCCACCGGCTTGCGCGCCTTCGAGCGGGTCGGGGCGGATTTCTTCGCCGGGGCCTTGGACGGGGCGGGAGAGACCAGCGCCAGCGAGGGCGACTGGCCGCCGCGGGCTTCCACGGGCTCGCTACGGGGGCGGGCGTTGGACGCCGGCGCCTGGGCGGCCGTGCTGGCCGTTGAAGTGGCCGGGGCTGGCAGCTCCGCGCGCGCATCGGCCCGGAGCGCTGGTTCAGCGCGAGGGGCGGCGATGGGGGCGGACGGTCTGGCCTCGAGCGCGGGAGGGCGTTTGCTGGGCGACAGGTCGGTCGCGAAGGCGTCGGAATCTAGGCGGCTGGCGCGCTTGGTCGGAGGCTTGGGCAGTGGCATGTGCGGGGGTGACGGGCTTGCGTGGTGAGCCTGGGTCGATGCGGACCAGGGGTCATGCCCCGGGCCTGACGGGCGCTGGCGATGCCGGAGGTGTCGGCGGCATCGGTGGCCTCGAACTCGCGTGCGGATCCCAGAAGACAAAAAGCCGCACCGGGGCCGGTGCGGCTCGTCTTCGGGAGGTCATTCGCTGCGATCAGGCACAGGGGCATGCGACCGATTATGCACAACTCCCGGCCCGCGCCCATGACGGGCGCAAGAAGAAGATCAGGCGCGGATCGGACGGATCAGGCCGCTTCCTTCTTGAGGGCCTTGACGGCCTTCAGGACTTCCTCGACGTGGCCGGCGACCTTCAGGCCGCGCCACTCTTCGCGCAGGATGCCCTGGGCGTCGATCAGGAAGGTCGAGCGCTCGATGCCCTTGACCTTCTTGCCGTACATGATCTTGTTCTTGACCACGCCGAACATGTGGCAGAGTTTCTCTTCCGTGTCGGCGATCAGCTCGAACGGCAGTTCCAGGTTCTGCTTGAACTTGTCGTGCGAGGCCATGTTGTCGCGGGAGACTCCCAGCACGACGGCACCGGCCTTGACGAATTCCTTGTGATGATCGCGGAACTGCATCGCTTCTGTCGTGCAGCCCGGGGTGTTGTCCTTCGGGTAGAAGTACAGCACCACGACCCGTCCCAGGAATTCCTTGGGAGTGAACTTCACGCCTCCCGTGGCAAGAGCTTCAATGTCCGGGAGGGGTTTGTTGAGCGCTGGCGTCATGTGGCGTTCTTCAGAGAGATGTGCCCGGGTGGGCATAGCCAGCGATTATACGTTGAATGGGTCGTGCCTCGCCCCCTCTGACATGGACGAGTCAGCAGCCTCCCTGGGAGAGGGGGCGGAGCGCGGTCGCGGCGCGGTTCGCGGGCGCCTGAGGCCCACATTCAGGTCGACATCATGCCTCGATCAGCAGGGCCGCCAGCACCGCGCGGCCTTCGCTCGCCAGCACGTTGTAGGTGCGGCAGGCGGCGCCGATGTCCATGGTCTCCATGCCGATGCGGGCCTGGATCAGCCCCCGGTACAGCGCGGGCCGGACGAAGCGCAGCTTGGAGCCGCTGCCGAAGATCACCAGCTCCGGCTTGAGCTTCAGGATGCGTTCGAAGTGGGCCTCGCCGAGGTCCTCGAAGCGGCTGACGTCCCAGTTCTCCGGCTGGCCCTGCCACGGCACCAGCACGCTGTGGGCCTGCTCGACGCCGTTGACCCAGACGTGGTTCAGGTCGTGGGCCGAAATCATGTTGCCGCCGAGCGGCTGGTCGGGTTGAAATTTCATTGAGGGTGATTCTGGCAGCGACGGAGGGTGTGTCCCCGCGGGCGTGGGATTACCCGCGATAACCCTGTGTTTAAATCGATGGCCCGATTTTCCCCTGTGCGTTCCCCCGGTGGAACCCATGAAACCTCGCCCGGAGTCATCTTGAGAACCGTCGCCAAGTCCAGCAAGCTTTCCAGTGTCAGTTACGACATCCGCGGGCCCGTGCTGGACAAGGCGCGGCAGATGGAGGAAGAGGGCCAGAAGATCATCAAGCTCAACATCGGCAACACGGCGGTGTTCGGGCTGACGCCGCCGGACGAGATCGTCCAGGACATGATCCGCAACCTGGCCGACGCCGGCGGCTACACCGACAGCAAGGGCCTCTTCGCCCCGCGCAAGGCGGTGGTGCACTACACGCAGGAGAAGGGGATCCGCGGCGTCACGGTGGACGACGTCTACCTGGGCAACGGCGCGTCCGAGCTGATCCAGATGGCGATCAACGCGCTGGTCAACGACGGTGACGAGATCCTGATCCCGTCGCCGGACTTCCCGCTGTACACGGCGGTGGTCGGCCTGTCGGGCGGCCGACCGGTGCACTACCTGTGCGACGAGGGCAGCGGCTGGCTGCCCGACCTGGCGGACATCGAAAGCAAGATCACGCCGCGCACCCGCGGCATCATGGTCTGCAACCCCAACAACCCGACCGGCGCGCTGTACCCGGACGACGTGCTGCTGGGCCTCATCGAGATCGCGCGCCGCCACGAGCTGATCGTCTTCGCCGACGAGATCTACGACAAGACGCTCTACGACGGCAACACCCACACCAGCATGGCCAGCCTGGCCGACGACGTGCTGTTCGTGACCTTCAACGGCCTGTCGAAGAACTACCGCAGCTGCGGCTACCGCGCCGGCTGGATGGTGGTGTCGGGCGAGAAGCGCCATGCCCGCGACTACATCGAGGGCCTGAACATGCTGGCCTCGCTGCGGCTGTGCGCCAACACGCCGGGCCAGCTCGCGATCCAGACGGCGCTGGGCGGCTACCAGAGCATCAAGGACCTGGTCGCGCCGACCGGCCGGCTCTGCCACCAGCGCGACCTCGCGTACGAGCTGCTGACGCAGATCCCCGGCGTGAGCGTCGTCAAGCCCAAGGCCGCGCTGTACATGTTCCCCCGCCTCGACCCCAAGATCTACCCGATCGAGGACGACCAGCAGTTCGCCTACGAACTGCTGGCCGAAGAGAAGGTGCTGATCGTCCAGGGGACGGGCTTCAACTGGCAGGCCCCCGATCATTTCCGGCTCGTGTTCCTGCCCAACACGGACGATCTCCGTGAAGCCATCGGCCGCATCGAGCGATTCCTGGCGCAATACCGCAAACGCCACGGACGCTGACCTCCCGACTTCCTGAAAGACAAGACGATGAACCCGATCAAAGTTGGCCTGCTGGGCATTGGCACCGTGGGCAGCGGCACGTTCCAGGTGTTGCGCCGCAACCAGGCGGAGATCCGCGGCCGTGCCGGCCGCGGCATCGAGATCGCGATGGTGGCCGACCTGGACGTCGAACGCGCCCGCAGCATCGTCGGCGACGCCTGCACGGTGGTGTCCGACGCGCGCGAGGTGATCGCGAATCCGGAGATCGACATCGTCGTCGAGCTGATCGGCGGCTACGGCATCGCGCGGACGCTGGTGCTGGACGCGATCAAGGCCGGCAAGCACGTGGTGACGGCCAACAAGGCGCTGCTGGCGGTGCACGGCAGCGAGATCTTCGCCGCGGCGCGCGAGAAGGGCGTGATGGTCGCCTTCGAGGCGGCGGTGGCCGGCGGCATCCCCATCATCAAGGCGCTGCGTGAAGGCCTGACGGCCAACCGCATCGAATGGATCGCCGGGATCATCAACGGCACGACCAACTTCATCCTGTCGGAGATGCGCTCCAAGGGGCTGGACTTCGCGACGGTGCTGAAGGAGGCGCAGCGGCTGGGGTATGCCGAGGCCGATCCGACCTTCGACATCGAGGGCGTGGACGCCGCGCACAAGGCGACGATCATGGGCGCGATCGCGTTCGGGATCCCGGTGCAGTTCGAGCAGGCGCATGTCGAGGGCATCACCGCGCTGCAGGCGACCGACATCAAGTACGCGGAGCAGCTCGGCTACCGCATCAAGCTGCTGGGCATCGCCCGCAGAAGAGACAAGGGCATCGAGCTGCGCGTGCACCCGACGCTGATCCCGTCGGGACGCCTGATCGCCAACGTCGAGGGCGCGATGAACGCGGTGCTGGTGCAGGCCGACGCGGTCGGCACGACGCTGTACTACGGCAAGGGCGCGGGCGCGGAGCCGACGGCCTCGGCGGTGATCGCCGACCTGGTCGACATCACGCGCCTGGCGACGGCCGATCCGGACCACCGCGTGCCGCACCTGGCCTTCCAGCCGGACGCGATGAACGACACGCCCATCCTGCCGATGGCGCAGGTGCAGACGGCCTTCTACCTGCGCCTGCGGGTGGCGGACCAGGCGGGCGTGCTGTCGAGCATCACGACCATCCTGGCCGAGCACGAGATCAGCATCGACGCGGTGCTGCAGCGCGAGTCGGCCGAAGGCGAAAGCCAGACCGACCTGATCATCCTGACGCACGACACGCAGGAAGGCCGCATGAGCGAGGCGCTGGCGAAGATGCAGGCGCTGACGACGGTGCTGGCACCGATCGTGAAGCTGCGCAAGGAAGAGCTGGCGTGAAGTACCTGAGCACCCGCGGCGACAAGACCGAGCGCCACTTCTGCGACATCCTGCTGGAGGGCCTGGCGCCCGACGGCGGGCTGTACCTGCCGACGTCGTACCCGCAGATCGACGGCGCCACGCTGGCGCGCTGGCGCGGCCTCTCCTACGCCGACCTGGCGTTCGAGATCCTGTCGCTCTACATCGACGACATCCCCGCCGCCGACCTGAAGGCGATCGCACACCGGACCTACACCGAAGCCGTCTTCGGCACGCCGCAGATCACGCCGCTGAAGCCGTTGGAGCCAGGTCTTGCGCTGGTGGCCCTGTCCAACGGGCCGACGCTGGCGTTCAAGGACATGGCGATGCAGCTGCTCGGCCAGCTGTTCGAGTACGAACTGCAGCGCCGCGGCGAGACGCTCAACATCCTGGGCGCGACCTCCGGCGACACCGGCAGCGCCGCCGAGTACGCGATGCGCGGCAAGGCCGGCATCCAGGTCTTCATGCTGAGCCCGCACGGCCGCATGAGCCCGTTCCAGCAGGCGCAGATGTTCAGCCTGCAGGATCCCAACATCCACAACATCGCCGTGCAGGGCGTGTTCGACGACTGCCAGGACATCGTCAAGGCGGTCTCGAACGACCTCGCGTTCAAGCGCGGCCACCGCATCGGCACCGTCAACTCGATCAACTGGGCGCGGCTGCTGGCGCAGGTCGTCTACTACTTCGCGGCGTACTTCCAGGCGACGAAGACCGAGGGTGAGCGCGTCAGCTTCACCGTGCCGTCGGGCAACTTCGGCAACGTCTGCGCGGGCCATGTGGCGCGCATGATGGGCCTGCCCATCGCGCGCCTGGTCGTGGCGACCAACGAGAACGACGTGCTCGACGAGTTCTTCCGCACCGGCGTCTACCGCCCGCGCGGCGCCGAGCACACGCTGGAGACTTCCAGCCCGTCGATGGACATCTCCAAGGCGAGCAACTTCGAGCGCTTCGTGTTCGACCTGCTGGACCGCGACGGCGACCGCGTGAAGCGGCTGTTCGGCGAGGAACTGGCCTCGAAGGGATTCTTCGAGATCACCGCCGAGGAACGCGCCCGCATCGGCGAGCGCTACGGTTTCGTTTCCGGCCGCAGCACGCATGAAGATCGCGTGGCGACGATCCGCCTGTGCCATCAGCAGTACGGCGTCGTGATCGACACGCACACGGCGGACGGCCTGAAGGTCGCGCTCGCCAAGCGCGAAGCGGGCGTGACCATGCTGGTGCTGGAAACGGCGCTCCCGGCCAAGTTCGCCGTCACCATCGAGGAAGCGCTGGGCATCGTGCCGCCGCGCCCGGCCGCGTTGGCCGACCTCGAGACGCGCCCCAAGCGCGTCAGCGTGATGCCGGTTTCGGTGGAGCAGGTCAAGCAGTTCATCGTCGACCATGTCTGACCTGAAAAACGCTCCGGGTGCTGCTGCACCGCGCGCGCCGATGATGCCGATGGAGGAGGCGCTGGAGCGCCTGCTCTCGCAGGTCGGGCCGCTGGGCCGGACCGAATCGGTGACGACGCCGCTGGCGCGCGGCCGCGTGCTGGCGCAGGACCTGGTGTCGCCGCTGGACGTGCCGCCCTACGACAACAGCGCGATGGACGGCTACGCGATGCGCGCGGCCGACGTCGCCGCGCTGGGCGGGGAGGGCGCGGTGCTGCCGGTGTCGCAGCGCGTGCCCGCGGGATCGGTGCCCCAGCCGCTGCAGCCGGGCACGGCGGCGCGGATCTTCACCGGCGCGACGGTGCCGGACGGCGCTGATTCGGTGCTGATGCAGGAGCAGTGCGAGGCGATCGCCGATGCCACGGGCACGGCGGGCGCACTCGGCCAGGTGCGCATCAACGGGCCGCTGACGGTCGGTCTCCACATCCGCCGGCGCGGCGAGGACCTGCGCGTCGGTCAACCGGTGCTGGTTGCCGGCATGCGCTTGAACGCGGCCTCGCTGGGCCTGGCCGCGACGGCCGGCGCTGCGGCGCTGACGGTGGCGGCGAAGCCGCGCGTCGCGCTCTTCTCGACCGGCGACGAACTGGTGCTGCCGGGCCAGCCGCTCGGCCCCGGCCAGATCTACAACTCCAACCGCACGACGCTGCACGCCTTGCTGCTGGCGATGGGCTGCGAGGTGCGCGACCTGGGCATCGTGCCCGACACGCTCGAGGCGACCCGCGCGGCGCTGCGCGAGGCGGCCAAGGACACGGACCTGATCCTCAGCTCCGGCGGCGTGTCCGTCGGCGAGGAGGACCACCTGAAGCCCGCGCTCGAGCACGAAGGCCGGCTGGACCTGTGGCAGATCGCGATCAAGCCGGGCAAGCCGCTGGCGTTCGGCGAAGTCACCAGCACCGGCGGCCGCACCTGGTTCATCGGACTGCCGGGGAATCCGGTGTCGAGCTTCGTGACCTTCCTGCTGTTCGTGCGGCCGGTGCTGCTGCGCATGCAGGGCGCGACGCAGCTGACGCCGCGCGCCTTGCCGCTGCCGGCCGAGTTCACCTGGACGAAGGCCGACAAGCGCCGCGAGTTCCTGCGCGCGAAGCTGAGCGATGCGGGGGCTGCAGCTGTTCGGCAACCAGAGTTCCGGCGTGATGAGCTCGGCGGCCTGGGCCGACGGCCTGATCGATCTGCTGCCGGGCAGCACGGTGACGCCGGGTCAGGTCTTGCGCTTCATTCCGTTCAACGAGCTGTTCTGACCGCTGTTCTGACCGCTGTTCTGACGAATGGACCCGAGATGACGATCACCGTGCGCTACTTTGCCTCGCTGCGCGAGGCCCTGGGGACCGACGAGCGTTTCCCGCACCATGCCGGCGCGACGCTGGGCTCGATCCGCGACGCGCTGATCGCCAGCGACGCGGCGCACGCGGAGGCGCTGGCGCGCGGCCGCGCGATCCGTTGCGCGCTGAACCAGCAGATCCTGCCCGAGGACACGCCTGTCGAGGACGGCGCGGAAGTGGCGTTCTTCCCGCCGGTCACGGGCGGTTGATCCCGGCACCGAAGCTCGCGACGTGCGCGGCAGCGGGCCTGCCGCCCCTCATTCCTTGAAATAGACCATCTGGTGCGTGCTGGCCAGCATGTGGCCGTCGTCGCTCCAGACTTCGGCGGTCTGGTCGAAGTAGCCGTTGCGGAAGTTGAGCGCCTTGGCCATCGCCAGCACGTGGCGGTCGCCCTGCTGCGCGAGCAGGACCGAGTCCGCATGGAAGTAGGTGGTCAGCGTCACGGTGCCGATCGCGCCGGGCTTGCGGCGGCGCACGAAGATGCGCGGGAAGAAGCTGTCGCAGATCGCGGCGAGCGACGGGAAGTCCATCGGTCGTGCGGGCTCGTCGCGGACCCAGTAGCGGCTGATCGAATGCGGCTGTTCCTGGCCGTCGAACGGGCCCGGCCCGAAGCCGGGCAGGAAACGCATGTCGTAACGCGAGACCCAGGCGGGCAGGAAGCCGACCTTCGGTAGCGGCGTCAGTTCTGAGGCAGGCGGGACGTCCGCCGGCAGCTCGGCTTCCTTCGCGGACCAGGTCTCGCGACGCTGCGCGAAGACGGCGCTGCCGGTGGCGGCGACCTCGCCGTTCTGCGTGAGCTCCAACACCCAATGCTGCGTCGACCGGTTCGTGCGGGCGGGGCGGGCCTCGACCTCGAAGGCGCCGTCGGCGAGCGGGCTGCAGAAGTTGATCGTCAGCGCGATCGGCTCGCCGATGCGCTCCGAATGCAGCAACGCGGCGTTGAGCATCGCCGCCCCGGTCGTGCCGCCGAACGGTCCGACCATGTTAGCGTAGGCCGGGTTCGTCGCGCCGGCGAAGCGGTGTCCGCCGGCGGGGGCGAGGAGGATGGCCTGGTCGAGGTCGTGCGGCATCGGAAGGTTCCTTGAACGGCAAAGGTGACCACATTCTGTGCACGGAATGAATTCGGCGCTGTCACCTCAACGACCGGATCAAGCGAGTCGTGTCCACGGAGCGTCCATTCGCTCCCCCAACAGACGGCCACCTTCAGGACGAGATTCCCAAGCGCAAGACGCCGCACTGATCGTCATCGCAGCTTCGCGGGAGGTCGACGTGATTGGACCCGTGCACGTGACGGAAGGCTTTCGCCGATGGATGAGCAAGCAGGTCTTGAGCGAGCGCGACCTGTGCCGCGCTGTGGCCGAAATGGCACGGGGACTGATCAGACGCAGATCTGGGTAGTGGACTCGTGAAGAAGCGGATCGCACGATCTGGGGCAGGCAAGCGAGGCGGGTTCCGGGCGCTCGTCGCGAACCGACCTGGCGGCCCCTGGTTCTTCATCATGGGATTTGCGAAGAGCGCCACGGTGAACATTGATTCCGTGACGTTGAAGATGTGCCGCGTGGCCTCCCGGGAACTGTTCGCCATGTCAGCCGATGCCTTGGCCGACGAGGCCCCCGAGCGAAAATTGAAAGAGGTGATTTGTGATTCGGAAACGCAAGAACGAGACGATCAAGCAACTCCTGCAGATGAGTCGTGACCTCCACGCCTGCGGTGCCTTCGATGACGATGCGATTCGGCGGATTGAGCATGCCGGAATGATGCCGCCCGAACCGCTGACCCCCGATGAGATCCGGGCCATCCGGGAACAGTCGAGCTATTGTGTCTACACGCTGGCGGGCATGCTCAACACGAGCGCCAAGCGCTTGCGTCGGTGGGAGCAGGGACTGGGCAAGCCACAAGGTGCGGAGCTCAGGCTGCTGCGCATGATGCAGGACCGGGGTGTCGATGCGGTGTTCCCGTGAAGCGACAGGGTGGTGCGGTCAGTCCCCCGCCTGATCAGCCGCCGTCATTCCGTGGTGGACTCTTGGGCGGCACGCCGAACTCCCGGTCTTCCTTGCTGAACATCGGACCCGCAGGGGCGCGATGCGTGTGCGGGGGCGGCAGATTGATGACCAGGGTCTGTGCCAGGACGTCCGCGAGCGTCCGCCGTTGCGGCGCGGTGGCGATCCGGCGGTACTCGATGCTCATCAGGATGGCCCAGGCGCCGAAGGTCCATTCGCCTGGGAGGACATCGGATTCGACCAGCGCGAGCGGCATCGCGCGGACCATCGCGCGGTAGTACGACTGGGCCGCGAGCAGCCGCCCGCCTTCACGAGTCATGACCGTCACGCCGGTCAGGTAGCGACCGAAGGTCTGGTCGGTGTGGTGCGCAACCATGCCGCCTTGATACAGCGCGTAGACGATGGCAAAGACGTCCCAGCGCTGCAGGTTGCGCTCCACCGCAGCGCCGAGTACGACGACCATGGCAAAGATCAGCAGCACCGCGACCGCATCGACGAAGAACGCGGTGTAGCGCTTGAACGGTGGTGCGATGAAACCGTTGGCGGTGCTCATGGGCGGCCCCGGTTCCTGCCGAGCAGGCGCGCCGCGACGACTTCACCTTGGGTGAAGGCCTCTTCGAACACCGAGTACCCCGTCAGGTCCGCATGCGCGAAGTGGAGCCGACCGTGCGCGCGCTCGCGCAGCACGGCCAGCGCCTGCGATCCGCGCAGTCCCGGGTGCGGGATGCTCATCGCGTGTCCGTAACGCATGAGCTCGATGCTCCGGCAGATCGGGATGCAGGGGTGCCATGTCGGCGAGCACGCGCGCGCTCCAGGCGCGCCAGTCGTCCTGCAGCAGGTCCTTGCGCTGCGATTCGCGCAGTGAGCGGTAGGCCGTCAGCACCATCGGGCCGCGGCTGGGATCGAGGTCCTGCTGGTTCGCGTTGACGTAACCCAACGCCTCGCCGCCGTAGGCGACGTTGTCCCAGGACATCGGCACACCGAGCCGCTCCAGCGGTGGCGCGTCGAGCAGCAGGTTCGCGACCAGCCACGGCGCGTAGCGCATGCCTTGTGCGGCCTCGGTCAACGCGGTCGGCGGTTGTTCTGGCAGCCGCGATGCGATGAACAGCGGCATCGCCATCACGACCTGATCGGCGTCCCAGCGCTCCGCCACCTGATCCTTGTCGTTCCAGACGAGCACCTGCACGCCGTGGCGTTCCTCGCGCACGCGCAGCGCCATGCGGCCGCCGTGGAACGCGTCCGCCAGCGGCGCGGCCAGGCGCTCCGACAACCAGCCGTTGCCTTGCGGCCAGGTCAGCACGGCCTCGCGTTCCTCGCCGCTCATGAAACCGTGACGGCTGCCGAAGTAGTGCAGCCCCGCCCACGCGGACACCTGCGTCGCATCGGCGCCGTAGTCGTCGCGGCAGCAGTAATCGAGGTACCAGCGCAGCGGCGCCGCGGTCAATTGGTGCTCGTCGAGCCACGCGGCGAAGGTCTTCGCGTCGAGCGCCTGGTGCGCGGGTGTCCACGCATGATGCGTGCTCGGCATCGCGAAGCCGACCTCGTGCCTCGCCTGATCGACCAGCTCGCCAAAGCGGCGGTACTGCGCTTGCACGTCCGGTGACTCCGCCGGCGGCAGCAGGCCGTCGACCCACTGGTCCTGCCACCAGAGCCGCTCCTGCGGGCTGTGGCAGAGCCAGCGCTCCTCATAGACGGTCTTGCCGTGCTCCTGGCGCGCGAGGCCGAGGTCCTCCAGCAGCGCCCGCACCTCGACCGCCTCCGGTCCCGGCGTGGGCAGGTAGTGCGCGCCGAGCGGGCAGCGCAGGCCCTCGCCGAGCGTCGGTCCCGCGCCGATGCGATGGCCGCGGCTGTTGCCGCCGGGACGGTCCTCCAGATCCAGCAGCGCGACGTCGACGCCTTGCAGACGCAGCCGGCGCGCGCAGGCCAGTCCCGCGATCCCCGCGCCGAGCACCAGCACCTGTGCGCGCTGGGTCGTACCGGTGGCAGCCGACCAGGCGGGCAGGGCGCCGCGCAGCCGATGGCCGCGTTCCCAGTTCGCGCCGGTCCATCCGCCGGGGAGCTCCGCCATGCGTTCCGCCAGCCGGTCGGCGAGCGGCCGCGCCTCGCGCCCGCAGGCCGACAGCATCGGCAACAGCGACGCCGCCAGCGTGCGCGTCAGCAGGTCGCGGCGCTTCAATGCAGCTTGCCCCATTCGCGCTCGAACTCGTGGACCAGCACCTGGTTGGAGAGCCGGTTCACTTCGAGGTGCTCCGGCCGCGCCATGTCCGGCGGGAAACTCATCAGCGCGGGCATGCCGTCGATGCTCAGGAAACGCAGACCGTCCGGCAGCTTGCGTGGCATGGCCCACGGGCGCCGGCTCGCCAGCACGAAGCCCCATTCGCCGAAGCTCGGCACATGCGCGTGGTACGGCGTCGCGATGAGGCCGACCGACTCCACCGTGTTGACGACGGTCCAGAACGCGCGCGGCGCGACCAGCGGCGAGGTCGACTGGATCACCGCGTAGCCGGACGCGCTCAGGTGCTGGTCGACCATCTTGTAGAGGCTGGCCGTGTACAGCTTGCCGAGCGCGAAATTGCTCGGATCGGGGAAGTCGATGACGATGACGTCGAAGATCTCGTCGGTCGTCTCCAGCCAGCCGAAGGCGTCCGTGTTGACGATGCGGAGCTTCGGACTCAGCAGCGAATCCTTGTTCAGTCCCTTGAGCAGCGGCATCGTCGAGAACAGCGACGTCATGTGCGGGTCGAGCTCGACCAGCGTGATCTGCTCGACGGACGGGTAGCGCAGGATCTCGCGCACGGCTATGCCGTCGCCGCCGCCCAGCACCAGCACCTTGCGCGGCGCGCCCTGCGCGGCCATCGCGGGGTGCACGAGGGCCTCGTGATAGCGGTACTCGTCGCGCGAGTGGAACTGCAGGTTGCCGTTGAGGAACAGCCGCGTGCCCGCCGCCCCCTGCGTGACGACGATGCGCTGGTAGTTGCTGCTTTCCTTGAAGACGATCTGCTCGCCGTAGAAGCGGTCCTCGGCCCACGTGCTGAGCCGGTCGGCACCGGCCATCGCGGCGGCGAGGATCCCGATCGAGACCGCGCAGGTCAGCGCGTGCGAGCGCCAGCCGCGCAGCTCCGCGCGGAACAGCCACAGCGCCCAGACCGCGACGGCGACGTTCAACAGCCCGAAGAACAGGCCGGTGCGCACCAGGCCGAGGTTGGGCACCAGTAGCAGCGGAAAGGCGACGGCGACCAGCAGCGCGCCGAGGTAGTCGAAGGTCAGCACCTGCGACACCAGTTCCTTGAGCGCGTAGCGCTGGCGGAAGTGGCGCTTGAGGATGCGCATCACCAGCGGGATCTCGAGTCCGACCAGCGTGCCGACGAGCAGCACCAGCCCGTACAGCAGCACGCGGAAGGCGGCGACCTGGGAGGGCGGCAGCAGGCTGTGCGCGGTGAAGAGCGCGGCCGGCATCAGGCCGCCGACGACGCCGACCAGCAATTCCAGCCGCAGGAAGTGCGCGACCAGTTGCCGGTCGATGTAGCGCGACAGCCAGGAGCCCACGCCCATCGCGAAGAGGTAGGCGCCGATGATGGTCGAGAACTGCAGGACGGAGTCGCCGAGCAGGTAGCTCGCGAGCGCGCCGGCGGCGAGTTCGTAGACCAGGCCGCAGGCGGCGATGACGAAGACGCTGGCGAGCAGCAGGACCTCGGGCAGCGAGGCACGCGCGGGGGCGTCGTCGACGGGGGCTCTAGGGGCCCTTGGGACTCTTGGCGCTCTTGGGACATGGGGCGCGAGGCTATCACGGGGTCACCCCGGTCCGATCCCGATACCGGTCAGCAACGCATCACAGGCAGGGCAAGCTGGTCTTTAGCGAAAGGCCTTCGCAGCCTGGCGACCCTCCGGCGTCAGAAATGGTGTGGCCTGTTCCCAAGGGACCGTCACGTCGCGCATGCAGGGACTGTAGACATAGGCACCCGCGGCGATCCTGAAGACGGGACCTTCACGCGTGGGATGCATGAAGGCGCCACTGGCGGCGACCTTGTCGAGGCACTCGGTTTCGCCGTCCTCGACGGAGAGATAGCGTCCGGTCAGGAGGCGGCCCAACGGGGAGGTGAGGTCGATCTCCCTGCGGTAGGCGGGTATCAGCCACAGGGCGGTGTCGACCGCCTTGCCGCCGGTCAGATCGTACGCGGTGGCGTATCGGCCCCAGAACGGATGAGCGCCGCCGCAATAGTATTCATGGCTGGTCATGATGACGACGTAACGGTCGTTCCATGCCACGGGCGATTGATCCCAGCCGTATTCGTAGCCGTGATTGAGTCCGCGTCGCATCCGGCCTTCGCCGGTGCAGTCGAGCGCGTCGCCCAATGCCTGCTTCGCCTCATGCCAGAGTTGCGCATTGATGGTGGTGCTGGCCGGGTTGTCGCCTCGAAGCACGATCGTCGATACCGACCGGATGCCCGAGACCTCGCGCTTTCCGTAAGCATGGCCCTCGAAGACCTGAGCGGTTTCGCGGTCGACCTTCAGGTCGCTCAGGTGCTCGGCGTGATAAGCGTCCAGGGCCGGCGCCGGGCGCGCGGACACCGGCAGTGCGCGTCGACGGTCGGGCGAGTGCCAGGTGCCCTTGAGACTGTCGCCCTCGCACGCCAGCTGGACGCTGCCCGTGATCTTCCCGTCCTCATCGGACTCTTCCCAGGTCCTCGGATCCGCCTTTGTCGCGCGCAGGTAGAGCTCCTTCAGCGATCGGCGGTAGTAGTAGCGGGCCGATGCCGTCGTACCACCGTTCTCCGGATCGCCGAAGACCAGCGAAATCGGAACGGCACCGATGGTGCCCGTCCACGGGCCGCGGTCGCACGCCGCGTGCGCGGACGTGTTCAGCGCGAGCAGGGCCAGCAGGGATGCGAGGGTGGGCGCGGCGAGGTCCATCGTGGATGTCGTTGGGTCAGGGCCGATGCGCCGGGGCGCCGATGGTGAACATCACCCACTCCGGCCGCATGTTGATGCGGACGGGATAGATGCTGACGCCCAGGCCGCTGGTGATGTAGACCGGCCGGCGGCCGACGTCCACCCAGCCGTGGGTCTTGTCCTTGGGCCAGCCGTGCGGCGCGACGGCGGAGCCGTGGAAGGGGATCCAGACCTGACCCCCGTGCGTGTGCGCGGCCACGGCCAGGCCCGGCGCAGGCCGCATGTCCAGCGCGCTGGCCGGGTCATGCATGAGCGTGAGCGCCTGGGCGCCGGCGGGCAGCTGGTGCGCCGCGCGGATCGGGTCGCTCTGCATCGACGTCCGGTCCCCGATGCCCACCACCCACACGTCGATGCCGGGCAGCGGCACCGCCTCGTTGAGCAGCACCTTGACGCCGGCCGCGCCCAGCGCCCGGTTGAACCTCGGGCCGTCGGTCCACCAGTCGTGATTCCCCAGCACCGCGTAGACGCCGCGCGACGCGCGCAGCCGGCCGAGCACGGCCGCGACGTCTTCCGGCGTGGTGCCGTCCTCGCCGCGCCCGTAGATGAAGTCGCCCGGCAGCAGCACGACGTCCGGCTTGGCGGCGTTGATTTCATCGACGATGGCGTTGGCGCGTGCGATCGTCATGACATGCTTGAACTCGTGCGTGATGTGCCAGTCGGACGCGACCACGACCTTCAGTCCCGGCGGTCCGCGCCAGCCGGGCACCTCGACGGGGATGTCGCGGCGGGCGACCCAACGCGGCTCGATCAGCAGGCCCCAGACCGCCAGCAAGGCGAGGGCGAGCAAAAGGAAGAGCAGGAACTTGAAGAGCTTGCGGAGCGCGGACAACAGCATCGAGGACGTCGAGGAGGGCGTGGATCGAAAGGCGAGGAGGCAGTATCCACGGATCCACTCATCGCCTCGGCCGGTCAGGGATTGAAGCGACGCGCGACCAGCGCCCACGCGCTAAGCTCGTCGCCCATGAACCGCACCACCTTCCTCCTTGAGTCCCGGCGTCTGCTGATGGCGGTCGCGATCGGCGCCACGTCGATGGCGGCGACGGCCGCGCCCGTCGCGGAAGCTCCCGCCGCATCGGCTGCGGACAGGTCCGCCGCCGAAACCCCCGCGGCGCAGACGCTCGCCTGGACCTTGCCCTGGTGGCGACCGCGTCACGAGGCCAAGCTCGCCGAGGTCCGCGCGATGCGCGCGGCGGGCAGGTCGCCGCAACTCGTGTTCATCGGCGACTCGATCACGCAGGGCTGGGAGGCCGTCGGCCAGCCGGTGTGGGCGGAGCACTTCGCGCGCCATGACGCGCTCAACCTGGGCTTCAGCGCCGACAAGACCGAGAACGTGCTGTGGCGCCTGCAGCAGGGCGAGATCGACGGCATCGCGCCGAAGGTGGCAGTGCTGATGATCGGCACCAACAACACCGGCGACCGCAGGGACGATCCGGCCGTCACCGCGGCCGGCGTGCGTCGTGTGGTCGACGAGATCCGCCTGCGCCTGCCCACGACGAAGATCCTGCTGCTGGCGATCTTCCCGCGCGGCGCCCGGCCGGACGATGCGATGCGCGCGGTCAACACCCGGATCAACGCGCGGATCGGCGCGTTCGCGGATGGCCGCAGCGTCCACTTCCTCGACATCGGCGCATCGCTGATGAATGCGGACGGCTCGCTCTCGCCGGAGGTGATGCCGGATCAGCTGCACCTCAGCGAGAAGGGCTACCGCCTGTGGGCGCAGGCGATGCAGCCCACCTTGTCCCGCCTGCTCGACGAGTCGCGCTGACCGCGCGCTCCCGTCGCGTGCGGCACGGGTCCGGCGCTGCGGATCAGGGCAGGGGCGCCGCCGCGGCCTTGTCGGGCAGGGACCCGGAGACGTAGGGCTTGCCGAGGTCCCAGCGCGACTGCCAGTGGGCCAGGTATTGCCGTACGATCGCCGGCGCGTTGCGGATCACCACGACGTTCTCCGAGTTGAGCGTCTCCGCCGACGGCGCGAAGTTGAACGAGCCCGTCTCCACCGTGTGGCCGTCCACGATGATCGTCTTGTCGTGGTGGATGTGGAAATGGTCGTTGGTGCGCAGTTCCACGCCCTTGCTCGTCACGAAGTCCATCGCCTGCTTGCTCGGCCTATTCTGGTTGCGCTTCTTGTCCACGACCACCTGCACCTGCACGCCGCGCTGCCTGGCGTCGACGAGCGCCTGCGTGATGTCGGGCGCCTGGAAGGCGTAGGCGAGGATCTGGATGCGCTCCTTCGCGCCGGCTATGGTCTCGAGCACGAGCTGCCGCGCCGAGCCTTCGGGCGAGAAGCCGACTTGGATCTCGGGCTCTGCACGAGCGGTCAAGGCAACGCTCAGCAGGGCCGCGAACGTGAAGCATCGAATCGGTGTCATTTGGGCTCTCCGCTGTCTCGACAAACGGCACGCGCCGCATCGATGGCCGCATGTTGCACGACATCGCGGCCTTTGCGCCCCTACGTCGCTTCGGCGGCTCGCAAGCCGCAGTCGTGCGATCGCAACGGCGCGCCCTGCAAGACATTACAGTTGCGCGCGCCCGATTCCCTGCGGTGCCAGGCCTTGCCGGCCCGTCGCACCGCGCAGTGACCGCAATCCGAGACCGATCTCGGCGAATCGCCGATGTCATTCGCGGCATCGTCTCGATTGCGGATGCGCCTGTTCCTGTTTGCAATCGTCGATGAAGCCTCTGTCGCAGGGGCTCGATCAACAGGGAGAAAACAGGCATGAGAACTCGACTGATGGTGATCGCGCGTCACCAGTTGCTGCGGGAGGCACTGGCCTCCCTGATCCAGGAGCACGGCGGCCAGGAACTGGTGGCCCAGGCAGGCGACGGCCAGGAGGCCGTGCGTCTGGCCACCCGGCTGCGGCCGGAGGTTGTCCTGATGGACATGGAACTGCCGGGACTCAATTGCGTCGACACCACGCAGCGCATCGTGGCGGCGTCGCCGGTCACGCGCGTCCTGTGTCTCGCCGACGAGGAACCCCCGCACCGGATGCGTGCCGCCCTGGACGCCGGCGCCAGCGGCATCCTGGCCAAGGACAGCGGCGTCGACGAACTGGTGCGGGCGATCGGCGCGCTCGGCCGGCGCCAGTTCTACCTGAGCCCGTCGCTGACCGAGGCCGCCGTCATCGCCTGCGTGCATCCGACGGCCGCGCCCAGCGCCTTCGTCCGGCTGACGCCGAAGGAGCGCGAGATCGTGCAGCTGCTGGCGGAGGGGCTGTCGACCAAGCACATCGCCGCGCAGCTCGGCGTGAGCCAGAAGACCGTGGCCTCCCACCGCGAGCACGCGGTGCACAAGCTCGGACTGCGCGGCGTGGCCGACATCACCCGCTACGCCATCAGGGAGGGGCTGGCCCGGGCGTGACGCTCTCGCTGCCGGGCGTGACGGACTCGCCAGATGGCGTCGCCCCGCCCGGATCGTCCGGCGGGGGCGTCCCCGCCAGCAGGTCGTCAAGCATCGCCGCCAGCCGCTGCCGCGCCGCGTCATCGGGCGCGGCCGCCAGGATCTCGCCCTGCACGCCCATCAACTGCCGGGCCAGCGCCATGCGCGTGCGCATCGCCGTTTGGCGGGCCTCGGACTGCGACTGCGCTTGCGTCTGCTCCACGAGCTGCCGTCGGTCGCTGTCGAACATCGAATCGACCGTGTCCACCAGCCGCTGCAGCACGCGGTGCGTCAGCCGCGCCGAGAAGCCGCCCAGCAACGCCAGCAGCGGGCGCTGGAGCGAGCCGGCGTGATCGACCTTCTCCATCGGGATCAGCATCGCCAGCATCAGGCCGGCCACCAGGCCCAGACCGATGCGCACCCAGTAGGAGGCGTCGTACAGCGGATCGTAGGTGGCCCGCGAGATGTAGGTCTGCGCGGTGAACAGGGCCTGGAAGGTCGCGCCCAGCCCCGCCGAGGTCAGCAGCAGCGTGGTCACTGTCAACTGCTGCAGGCCGTCGAGCTCGAACAGTTCTTTCGTGAGTGCATCGCCGTCGATGAGCGGCGACAGGGTGGTCAACATGAAGGCAATCAGGCAGAACAGGGCGGCCAGCGTCAACCAGCGCACATTGCGCACCGGACCCAGCAGTGAGAGCGGGCCTGCATTGCCGGCCGCCTGCATCAAGCAGAGCGTGCCGGGTCGCGCCGGTGCGACTCGGGCCGCCATCTGCGCGTGCACGGCGGACAGCATCGCCGGATCGCCGGAGACCTCCAGCGAGGCGAGCGCCCTGCGCATCAGGACGGGCGGTACCTCCCGCCCGGTCGCCAGCGCATGACGCAGCATCGCGGCGATCTCCGCGCGCAACTGATCGAGCACAGCGGTGCCGCGCGGCACCGCTGGCCCGCCATTGCCGGACCCGGGCGGCGGCATCGAGGGTTCTCGCGATCCGGCCACGGCGTCAGTCCTCCGGCTTCCCTGCGTCGGGCTCGATGCCTGGCGTTCAAGGCGCGGGCTTGGCCGAGTCCGACGGCGTCACCACCGCCCTCGCACCGGTCGGCGCGTAGTCCTCGTAGTCGAAGCCCGGGCCGTCCTTGCGCGGGTTCAGCACGACGGTCCGGGGCTTGCCACCCACCGAGTTGCAGTAGGACGCCATCCCGCCGGAGCCGCCGCTGACGAAGGCGGGTGTGTACAGGTGTCCGGTGCCGGCGACGTAGCCGTTGTAGTTCAGCACCAGGTCGCAGCGCAGCGACTCGTCGTAGCGCACCTGGTAGGCGCCGCCGGGCCGTGGCGTCAAGGTGACAGGGACGACGCGGGGCGGCGTGCCGGTCTTGGCTGCCAGCACCATCTTTCCGGCGAGCCGGACCGAGGGCGGCAACGGTTCGGCGGCGGAGGTGCCCGCGACGGCGGCGGTGGCGCCGGTCTGTGCCGCGGCGTCGGCCGGCAGCAGCGGGGCCAGCACCAGCACGGCGGCGCCGATCAGAGAGACGCCGAGCGGGACGAACCGCCAGGCCGTCCGCGTGGCCGCGAAGGCGGACCCCGAGGCGGCAACGGTGGCGGCAACGGTGGCGCGGGCCGCGGCGGCACGGCGATGGAGAAGGGATGTGGACATGAGGACTCCTAGGCCGCGGAATGCGGCACGGGTGAAACGTTGGGATGAGGGGCAGCGTCGATGACCTCGGCGTCTGGCTCGGTGCGGACCCCGGAGGCGGCGTCGACGTTGTCCGCTCCGGCTCCGGCTCCGGCTCCGGCTCCGGCTTCATGGGACGTCTGCGCGGGCGCGGCGTGTGCGGCGGGCGAGGGGCGCCGCCGGCCGGGCGGCCTTCGGTGGCGGTTGGCGGGGAAGCCGACGTGATAGGCCAGCCACTCCAGCACGACCTGGTGCTCGCCGATGCGCACCAGCGTGAAGCTGCGCTCCACCGCGAGCAGCGTGCCGCGCGGATGCACGGCACCGGTCAGGCAGTCGTTGAGCTCGGCCATCTGCGCCTCGGTCTCTTCGCGGGTGCAGATCCGCGCGGGGTTGTCGCTGCCGACGACGATGCGCTTGATGTACTTGACGTTGCTTTGATCGAACATGACGGCTCCGAAGGGCGGGGGCGGGCCTGCCCGTTCCGGCGTCCGGACGGGCCCGCGTGACGTCGCGGACAGGCCGGCGCCGGCCCGTGCGCGACGGTTCCTGGACGCTCAGGCGCGCCGCATCACGGCGTGACTTCGGTCGGCGTGCCGACCTTGCGCGGGGCCACGGCGGACTGCAGGATGTCCATCACGCGGGCCAGCCCTTCAGGCATGCCGTCGTCGACCGCATGGACCTCGACGTGGTACTTCGCGGAGTTGTCCGACGTGCGCGTGTTCTCCTTGTGCGAGGACACCGAGCCGCTGACCGTCACCGAGGCCTTGAAGGGGCCGAAGCCGACGCTCGCGTTGGCGGTCATGCTGCCCTGCGCGGAGGTGGCCTCCTTGGACGCGAAGGACGACTTCACTTCCATGTCGAAAACGATGTCCACCTTGGTGATGCTCAGGTTGGGCACCTTCACGATCGCCAGCAGCGGCACGCTGAGCTCGACCTGCTCTTCGTAGAACTTGCCGTCGGGCGTGTTGGTGTTGGCGGTCGGCCGCTTGAAGTTGAAGTTGACCTGGCGCGTGGCGCCGGGGTTGCCGCTGGCGTCGAGGTCGAAGCCCACCGTCTGGATGAAGTCCGCGGTCGCCTTCGCCAGCCGGATCTGCGCGTCGCAGGCGGCCGTCAGCGGCGAGCCGATGAGCTCGCCCATGGGCAGGCCCTTGTACTGGTCGGCGATGTTGATGAGATCGGTAGCCATTCGTTTCTCCTTGAATCGGCAGGATCATTGCGACGCCGCAACCGCTGCGGCGCCGGCATCGGCGGTGCCGCCCGCCGATCCGTGGGCGGGCCGGCGGGACGCCGGCCGCGCCGTCATTGCGGCTGTTGCGTGTCGAAGACGCCCTGCACCTGGTTGAGCTGGCCCACCAGGCGCGCGTGGCCCTCGGTGGGCTCGCAGCCCTCGACGCGCAGCACCACGTGCGCGGTGCTGCGCTTGCCCACCAGCGGGCCTCGGGTGTGCACCTGGACGCTTTTGCGGACAGGACCGGACGCGCCCTGCCAGTCGCTGCCGGTGGCGGAGGGGCGGGCGTCCGGCAACGCGTCGTCGGAGAGCACGCCGAGATCGACGTCGAAGCGCATCTCGACGTCCTTGATCTTCAGCGCGTTGGCGGGCACCAGACCGAGCAGGGGCGCGCGGTACAGGTCCTCGGTGCCCGGCGCCGCGTCCGGCTGCATCGACGGCAGCCGCATGACGACGGTGCGCGGGCGGTTGTCGTCGTCGAAGTACTGGCCCAGCTTGGCGATCTGGTGCTGCTCGATGCGGTCCTGGGCATCGATGACGGCGCCGGCGAGCGCCTCGATGAGGTCTTTCAAGTCGACACGTGAGCTCATGGCAGGGTCCTTCCCTGGGGGATGTGTGGCGGAGTGGCGGGATCGGCGGGCTGTGGCGAGGCGTCAGAGCACCGGGAAGGTGTCGACGCGCCGGAGCCAGCCTTTGAGGTACTTGCCCAGCACGGGGCGCTGCGCGACGAGGCGCTCGTAGTACGCGACGCGGCGCGCGCGCAGTCCGCGGTAGGCGATGACGGGATCGAGCCGGGCGAGGGCGCCGGCGGTCATCGGTCCCCAGGCGCCGTCGGCGCGCAGCGACGCGCCGTGCTCGTTGAGCAGCTGCTGCAGCTCGCGGATCGCGTTGCCGCCGGCGTTGACGTGGAAGTCGACCAGCATCTCGGCCAGCGCCTGCAGCGGAATCGCATCGGCGTCCACCACGTCCCAGTACTTGGGCTTGTAGAAGCGGCCGGCCTCGTCGGGCGTGAGGCGGCGCAGCGCCTCCAGGCTGGTGTCGGTGAAGCCCAGCGACGGCCCTATCGACTCGAAGCTCCTGAGCGTGATGCCCATGTTGGTCGGACCGCCGGGGTCGTCGGGGTCGTTGACGTAGCCGCCCTCGAATCGGAGCAGGGTGGGCAGGTAATCGTTGAACACGGCCATGGCGTGACACCTCGGGGTTGGGATCGACGAAGGAAGGTCCGGACCGGAGCGGCCGGCGTCGCCGCGAGGGCTGCGGGGCCCGGCGGCATGGGACGCATCGTCGGCAGAGGAGGCCTCGCGGGGCAGCGGCGCGGTGCCGCGAGCCGAGGGTGGCAATGGCCGAGGCGGGCTCGGCAACTTGGAAGGTGCGCCTCGGCGCCGCGCCGGTTCTGCGCCGGACGGCGGCGGCATCGAATGAAGGCGCATCCATCCCGGATGCGTTTCCTTCCACCTCTTCAAAGGAGAGACAGATGCCCACCCTTGTGAACATCACCGCCGCCACGCCCGCCGCCGTGCAGATCTGGGGCTTCCACGATCCCTGCAGCGTCAAGGACGTGGCCAAGGCCCTGGAGACCATCGCCTCGCAGCTGCGCGGGGAGGGGCACACCCTCCACATCATGTCCGGCACGCACGGCTACTGCCGCGGCAAGGTCGGCGCGGTCGCGACGCGCGAGGAGAAGTTCGCCAACGAGGATCGTGCGCTGGCCAAGCCGAAGACGGTGGACGGCAAGGTGGTTCAGCTGGTCGTGCACGACTTCAACACCGCGGGCCTGTCGGATCCCGATCCGGTCACGGCGGCGATGGCCAAGCTGAACCAGGAGATGCGCGCGTCGGTCAGCGGCAACGGCAGCAAGGACACCTTCCTGCTGGCCTACTGCTGCAGCGCCGGCACGCGGTGAGCGGCGGCAGGCCGCGAGCCGGCACGGATCGGCGCGGCTGGACGCGCTGGGCGTGGCCTGCCCGGAGGGACTCGAACCCCCGACCTGCTGCTTAGAAGGCAGCTGCTCTATCCAGTTGAGCTACGGGCAGACTGAAATCGGTAAACGACCGCCCGGCGTCCAGAAAAGACTTCGGGCCCTTGGAAGGCGTTCCCACGCCTGCCGAAGGGCCCGAATTGTGCCACGCGATCCGCCGTCAACGCCGGGCGTGGAAAGGTTCCAAGTCGATCCTTGTCCGATCGACTGTCGATAAGCTCAAACTCAGATCAGCACGTTGACGATCGCGTTGCCGATGCCCATCAGCGCCGCGCCCGAGATCAGGCCCGCGCAGATCGGCTCGCAGCCGTCCACCCAGCGCTTCCAGCCCTTGGTGCCCGGCGTCTTGTAGAGCTTGCCCATGACGAAGAACATCATGGCGCCGACCCACATCGCGAAGGTCGACTCCGGCGGCAGCACCACGCCCAGGCCGATCGCCACCGACGACAGCGGGAACTTGCCCTTGGTCGCCATCTTGATGACCTCGATCACCACCGCGCAGATCGCCGCGATCGCCATCGTGATCAGCGCCGAGGCCGGCAGGCTGTGCAGGCCGTTGGCGATGATCTCCGCCACACCGCGCCATTGCACGGCCGCAGGCATCGAGAACTGCTCCGAGAGGATGGTCGACGTCGAACGCACGCCATCGGCGTTCTTCGGCACGAACAGCAGGAAGAACAGCGGCACGCAGAACAGCACGCCCGCCACGATGCCGATCACATGGCCGATCGCCTGATGGCGCGGCTTGCCGCCCAGCATGTAGCCCGGCTTGATGTCGCTCAGCAGGTTGGCCGCATTCGACGCGATCTCCGCCGTCATCCCCGCCGGCACCAGGTTGGACGCCGGGTTGGAGCGGTCGATCGCGCCCATCGTGAACTGCGTGATCTTGGACAGCGCGCCCGTGGGCGTCCACGAGGTCAGCGCCATCGAGTTGGTGCAGATCACCGTCAGCACGAAGATCAGCGGCAGCGAGATCAGCGCCATCAGGAAGGGCACGCCGAAGAACGCGTGCGAGGTCCACGCCGCCAGCACGCCGAAGACCGGCACGCCCACGAAGGAGATCCACAGCGGCACCTCGATGTGGTTCAGCAGGTCGCTGCCCTCGCTCTTGCCTTCGGGCTTCTTCTTGAAGACCTTGAACACCGCCAGGAACAGGTCGGGCTTGGCCAGCAGCGTCGTCAGCGAGCCCGCGACCATCATCGCCACGCCCCACCACATCGACCACTGGTTGACGATCTCCACGCGCGAGATCGGGATCAGCGCGCCGGTCGGGCCCACGCGCTGCACGATGTCGCCGGCCTGGATCATGATCGGCGCCAGCACCACGAAGTTGACGAAGGCGCCCAGCAGGCAGCTCGTCGCCACCGCGATGCCCATCAGGCCGCCGACGCCCAGCATCGCCGCGTCCAGCGTCAGGCGCAGGCCCAGCGCGCGGATGTCGGTGCCCAGGATCTTGGGGATCCAGATCTCGGCCTTGGCCGCCAGGCCGTAGTAGTACTGGTCCAGCCGCTCATGGAAGGTCCAGGGCTCGGTCATGCCGGCCCATTTGTCCATGCGCAGGATCTTGAACTGCAGCAGCTTCATCCAGCCGTCGCTCACGATGGCCTGGTACAGCGCGGCGGCGCCGGCGACCTTGGCCAGCAGCTTGGCCTTGTAGATGCCTTCGCCGCCCTCGCCGGTGTACAGCGAGTCCAGCACCACGCCGCAGGCGCGGCCTTCAGGGAAGGGAGCTGGTCCTCGTTGATGAAGCGCCGCTTCATCGGGAAGGCCACCAGCACGCCCAGCACGGCGATCACGACCATCCAGATGATCATCTGCCACCACGGCACGATGCGGTCCACCACCAGCATGTAGGCCGCCAGCGACGAGAACAGCGGCGAGACCACGTAGCCCGCGGCCGTCGCGATCGACTGGGTGCAGTTGTTCTCCAGGATCGTGTAGTCGGACGCCCAGCCCAGCGTCGCGAAGATGCGGAACATCGCGAAGGCCAGGATCACCGAGGTCAGCCCCACGCCGACGCTGATGCCGGTCTTGCCGCCGATGTACAGCGAGGTCGCCGCCAGGATGCCGCCCAGCAGGAAGCCGGTGAAGCCGGAGCGCAGCGAGAGTTGCGCCATGTCGCCGCGGAAGACGTTCTTGAACCACCACTCGTCCTTCTGCGCGCGCGACCAGGTCTGCACCTGCTCGTCGGTCAAATGCTGTAGCGCCATGCTGTGCTCGATCTTTCCGGGTTGGTCCGTTGTCGCGCCCGCCACCCGGCTCGTGACCAGGAAAAGGCGCAGTTTTGAAACAAAAAAACAGCGCGCATTGTCTCTGCCTGACATCGTGCTGACATGACCGTGCGCATGGGGTTTCCACCTATCGGCGCTTGCCTATCGCCCCAAAGGGTGGGGTGTCGCGCGCACGCCTCGCCTGACGGGGTGCTCCGGCGCCGATCGCCCGGGTCACGCCGAGTTCTTCACGCCACGCGAGGCCCGCTGGTCAGACCTGCCCCCGCATTCCGGTGCTGAAGACGAACGGGCGCCCACGAAAGCGCGTTCAGCCCCTAGCATGTGAACTTCCTCCCCGTGCTTCCGGAGTTGTTGTTGACGCTGATGTGGGTTCTGCTGGGCGTCCTGCTGGGCGTCGCACTGACTCTGGGCCTGCTGATGGCGGCCCAGGGGCGGTTCGGTCGCGTCGGTCGCCGGCGTCAACGGGACCGGCTCACGGGGCTGCTGCTGGCCCGCCGCTTCGAGGACGAGTTCGCCGCCACGCTGGACGGGCTCCAACGCCGCGAAGGCAAGGGCTGCCTGCTGTACATCGGACTGGACGGCTTCCGCCTCGTCAACGACGAACACGGCAAGGAGTTCGGCGACCAGCTGCTGGTGCGCACCGCCGAACGGCTGCGGCAGATCGGCGGCAAGAAGGCCCTCATCGGGCGGCTCGCGGGGGATGAGTTCGCCCTCTGGAGCGAAGTGCCGCCGGCGCAGACCGATGCGCTCGTGCGCCAGGTCCTCGAAAGCCTGGGCGCCGCCGCCTTGATCGGGACGACGCCGTTGCGCGTGGGCCTGTCGGTGGGCGTGGCGATGTCGCCCGAACACGGCAGCTCGATCCGGCTGATCCGGCGCGCGCAGACGGCGATGCGCTCGGTGAAGCGCCTGGGCGGCAACGGCCATGCGTTCTTCGACGCGGTGCAGGAAGAGGAGCTCCGCGAGGAACTGACGCTGGCGCGCGAGCTGCGCGAGTCGATCAAGAACAGGGAACTCGAGCTGGTCTACCAGCCGAAGATGAACGCCCAGACCCTGCAGGTCACCGCCGTGGAGGCGCTGCTGCGCTGGCGGCATCCGACGCTGGGCATGGTCAGCCCGTCGCGCTTCATCCCGATCGCCGAGCGCTACGGCGTCATCGACGCGATCGGCGACTGGGTGGCGGACACGGCGCTGGCCCAGGCCGCGCGCTGGCGCGAGATGGGCCTGCGCATGCGCGTGGCGATCAACGTGTCGGGCTACCAGATGCGGTCGGACGACTTCATCGTCCGGCTCGAGAAGGGCCTGAAGAAACACCGCCTGCGGCCCGAGCGCTTCACCGTCGAGATCACCGAGTCCGTCGCGATGGAACACGCCACCGTCACCGGACGCGCGTTCAAGCGGCTGGGCGCCTTGGGCGTGCACATCTCGATCGACGATTTCGGCACCGGGTATTCGAGCCTGGCCTCGCTGCGCCAGCTGCCGGCGCAGGAGCTCAAGATCGACAGCAGCTTCGTCGCCGACGTGGCGACCAGCGTCGAGGCGCAGGCCATCGTGCGCGCCGTCATCGAGATGGCGCGGGTGCTGCAGCTGAAGGTCGTGGCGGAGGGCGTGGAGACGCCGGCACAGCGCGACCAGCTCGTCGCGATGGGCTGCGACGAACTGCAGGGTTACCTGTTCGCGAAGCCGATGTCGGCGCTGGCGATCGAGATCCTTGCCTCGGATTCGGGCAAGGCGGCCAGCGGCCAGACCACCGAGGGCTTCCGTCCCTCGATCTTCGTGGAGACCGCGGCCGTGCCGCTGGATGTAGCGAGGCACTGACCCATGATCGACGACACCCCGGATCCCCTCCAGCCGCCGAACGCGGCGGCGTTAGATCCCGAGGTGTCGACCTCGACCCTGGTGACGCCGCCCGACGTCGTCGCCGGCGCCTTCGACCTGCCGCTGATCTCCGGCCCATCGGCGCCGCCGCCGACCTTCTGGCCCAAGCGTCGCAACCTGGGCCTGTTCACGACGGCCGCCGCCACGCCGACCGCGCTGACCGGTGGCGCGACCAAGGCCGACGACACCTCCGACCCGTACATCGGCAACACCGCGTCCAGCGCCTACCCGGCCAACATGGGCACGAGTCCGCGCATCACGCTGGGATCGGGCGCCGCCGTCACGGCGATCCCGGCCGGCGCGCCGCTGCCCGCCCTCAACCTGACGGGTTGCAACGTCTACCTCGCCTTCAAGGTGCTGCCGGGCGGCGCCTCGGGCCCGGGCAGCATCACCGCGGGCATCCGGCTCTACACCGGCGGGACGGTCAATGCGAGCGGCGGGAACTACCTGCAATGCACGCGCGTGAACTGGAACGCCACGCTCGAATGGCAGGTGCTCGGTTTCGCGATCGAGGACTTCACGGCCTTCGGTAACGCGCAGTTGAGCGACATCGCGGCGATCACGCATGCGGGCGCACGGCTCGGCGGCGTGTCGGTCGGCACCCAGATCCTGCTGGGCGGCGTCTTCGTCTGCCCCAAGCAGTTGAACCGCGCGGCCGCGGTGATCGCCTTCGACGACTGCCGCGCGGACACCTGGACCGACGCCTCCTTCGAACTCGCGAAGCGCGGCTTCCCGGGCACGCTGTTCCCGGGCGCGGTCGCCGCGATGCTGCGCGCCGGTCCGGACCAGTTCCAGATGAGCGTCGCGCAGATGCAGAAGCTCTGCCGGCTGCACGGCTGGCAGGTGGCCTCCCAGGCCTGGTCGACGGAGAACCCGCCCTTCGGCGGCGATCAGGCGATGTCGGAGATGGCCTCGCAACGCGCGTTGTGGGTGGCGCTCGGGGTCAACGGGGGCGGGATGGGGTCCTACTTCTCCAACAACTCGCCCAATGCGCTGGACTGGAAGGCCGCGCGCCGGACCAACTTCCCGATGGGGATGCGCGGGTTCAACGTCGGCGCGAGCGGCTCCATCACGGCCAAGGTCGTGCTGCCGGAAACCTTCCCGATCGCGGATCCGAACTACGTGACGGCGCTGGGCATCGACCTGAACGTCAACACCGGCGCCGACCTGATCAACTTCGCCAGCTACGCGGCAGCCAGCCGGGGGCTGGCGATCTTCGTCTTCCACGTGATCCCGTCGGGCAACGCGGCGCAGTTCGCGAAGTTCACCGGCCTGCTGGATTACCTCGACAGCCGCCGGGACGCGATCGAGGTCTGCACCTACGAGCGCGCGATCCAGCAGGGCTATTCGTATCCGCTGTGACCGCACCCCGTCGCGTGGCGGCGGGGTGCCCCGAGGGCTTCAGCCGCGCTGCGGCTGATAACGCTCCAGCCAGTGCGCATACGGCGCGGGCAGCACCCACGTCGGCTTGTCCTTCTTCAGCTCCTGCGCGGCCTGGTAGGGCCAGTGCGGATTGGCCAGCAGCGCGCGGCCGATCATCACCAGGTCCAACTGGCCGTCGGCCACGGCCTGTTCCGCCAGTTGCGGCGTGTGGAAGCCCCAGGCGGACGCGACCGGCAGTCCCGTCTCGCGGCGCACGCGCTGCGCGATCGGGCCGAGGAAGGCCGGGCCCCAGGGCACCTGCGCCTCGGGCGTGGAGAAGCCGACGCTGACGCTCAGCAGGTCGAGTCCCTCGGCCTTCATCGCGCGCGTCAGGCCGATGGCTTCGGCGAGCGTCTGCTCGTCGCGGCCGTCGTACTCGATCACGCCGAAACGCGCCGTCAGCGGCAGGTGCTCCGGCCAGACCTGGCGCACGGCCCGCAGCGTCTCCAGCAGGAAGCGGCCGCGGTTCTCGGCGCTGCCGCCGAACTCGTCGTCGCGCTGGTTGGCGTGGACGGAGAAGAAGCTCTGCGCCAGGTAGCCGTGGGCGAAGTGCAGTTCCAGCCAGCGGAAGCCGGCGTCGCGGGCGCGCACCGCGGCGGCGACGAAGTCGGCCTGGACGCGGGCGATGTCGTCCTTGTCCATCGCCTTGGGCACCTGCGGCAGGCCCTTGCCGAAGGGCACGGCCGACGGCGACAGCGTGGCCCAGCCGCGCGGATCGCCGGCGGCGATGTGGTCGTCGCCCTCCCAGGGCTTGTGGGCGCTGGCCTTGCGGCCGGCGTGGCCGATCTGGATGCCGGGCACCGCACCGAACGAGGCGATGGCGGCGGCGACGCGGGCGAGGCCGGCAGCCTGCTCGTCGTTCCACAGGCCCAGGCAGGCCGGCGTGATGCGGCCTTCGGGGGCGACGCCGGTGGCCTCGACGATCACCAGTCCCGCGCCGCCGCGCGCCAGGCCGGCGTAGTGCGTCAGGTGCCAGTCGTTGACCAGGCCGTCGGTGGCGCTGTACTGGCACATCGGCGGCACGGCGATGCGGTTGCGCAGGACGACGTCCTTGAGGGTGAACGGGGAGAACAAGCTGGACATGGGGACCTTGAGGAGGAGAGGGGGAAGGAAGGGGGTCAGGGAAGGGGACAGGGCAGGCGGGAAAGACCTGCGGAGGCGGCAGTCTAGGAACTGCGGACCATAATGAAAAGCGATGTGGCCTTATTGCCGTGATAAGACTTGCTTATGAAAGACGGGAGCCGTCCATGCTGAATCCCCAATGGCTGCGGAGCTTCGCCACCCTGGCGCGGCTGGGCAGCTTCACGCGTGCCGCGGAGGCGCTGGACCTGACGCAGGCGGCGGTCAGCCAGCACGTGCGGCATCTGGAGGGCTCGCTGGGCCCCTTGCTGATCCGGCGCCCGCGCGCGATCGAACTGACCCCGGCGGGCCAGGCGACGCTGGACTACTGGCGCGAGCTGGACGAGGCCGACCAGCGCCTGCGCGGCCGTCTTGCCGACGAGGACGCCTGCCAGGGCGAGGTCGGCATGATCACGCCGGGCGGCATCGGTTTGTTCGTGTATCCGCACCTGCTGGACCTGCAGGCGCAGCGCCCGGGGCTGGTGGTGCGGCACCGGTTCGCGCCCGACCCGGACGTGCTGCAGGCGGTGCTGGACAACCGCTACGAACTCGGCTTGGTGACGCTGCGGCCGGACGACGCGCGGCTCGCGAGCTGCGCCTTCCTGGAGGAGCCGCTGGAGCTGGTGCTGCCTGCCTCGGAGAAATGCGCGTCATGGGACGACTTGCGCCGCATCGGCTTCATCGATCACCCCGACGGCCAGGCGATGGCCAACCGCCTGCTGAGCCGGCATTTCCCCGGCTCGCCGGGCGTGCGCGACCTGCCGGTGCGCGGCTTCAGCAACCAGATCGGGCTGCTGCTCGAGCCGGTGGCGCGCGGACTGGGGTTCACCGTGCTGACGCAGCACGCGCGTCGCGCCTTCCCCGTCAGGACGAGATCCGGGTGCTCGATTGCGGCTCGCCGGTGGTGGACACGCTCTGGATGATCCATCGCGCCGAATGGCCGCTGTCGGCGCGCGCGCAGCATGTGGTGGAGCACCTGCGCAAGACCGTGGGCGCGATGGCGCCCAAGCTGGCGAGTCCGAAGCCGGCAACGACGAAGCAGGAGCCCACGAAGACGGCAGCCACAAAGACGGCAGCCACGAAACCGGCGGGCACAAAGCCGACGAGTGCGAAGGCGACGAGTACGAAACGACCCGCGGCGGGGTCAGGTCTTGCGCGTCCATAATCCGCCCGCTCCTTGAGCGTCCTTCCCGACAACGGGCCAGCCATCGACAGACCAGCGAGTGAACAGAGACCGCCCACGATTCGGCTGGCGCCTGAGCCAGGCCTGGACCCGGCTGATGCAGGCGGTCGCCGTCGTCGTGGCGGCGTCACTGCACTGCGCCGGGGCCTGGGCCCTGCCGGCGGATTACAGCGTCGCCGAGCTCTATCAGACGCGGTGGACCGTCCGTGAAGGCGTGCCCACCGGCATCGCCGCCATGGTCCAGACGCCCGACGGCTTCCTGTGGCTGGGCTCGCCGGGCGGACTGTTCCGTTTCGACGGCGTGGCGTTCGAGCGCTTCACGGGTGCCGGCGGCGTCCCGCTCCTGTCGCAGGACATCTACGCGTTGAACGTCACCGCCGACGGCGCCCTGTGGATCGGGCACCACCTCGGCGGCGTGAGCCGGCTGCACCAGGGGCGGCTCGTCAACTACGGCCCGGAGCAGGGGCTGCCCCGCGCGTCCCTCACCGCGTTGGCCGAAGACGGCGACGGCGTGCCCTGGGCCGGCACCACCCGCGGCCTGTACCGGCTCGACCACGGACGCTGGACGGCGGTGAACACAGCCTGGAACGTGCCTGCCGACCCCGTGGATGCGATGGTGCTGGACCGCGACCGCACGCTGTGGGTCATGGGCAACGACCACGTCTACCAGCTCCGGCACGGCGTCAGCCGTTTCGAGCAGTCGCCGGTGACGATACGCGGGAGCAACTTCTCCAACCTGGTGCTGCATCCCGACGGCGCCGCCATGGTCTGCCAGGCGGCCCGCGTGCAGGCCCTGACGCCACCACTGACGCCGTCGGCGATGCAAGGCGTGCCCGCATGGGTCGACCGTCCGGTCGACCTCGGCGACAACCGCTGCGGCTTCGACCGCTCGGGGCAGCTGTGGTTCGGCGGTCCCAAGGGCGGCGGGCGCTTCCCGCCGGCGCCGCGGCCGGTCGGCACCGCGCCTTCAGGGACGCGTCTGGAGCAGCCGGAACCGGTTTCGCTGCCCGCGGGGCTCACCAGCCGGGTCCTCGAGGACCTCGAAGGCAACCTCTGGTTCGCGACCCGAAGCGGCCTGGAGCGGATCCGCACGCCCGCGCTGCGCAAGCTGCCCTTCGAGCCCGCGGCCATGGAATTCGCGCTCGCGCCGGCGGGGGATCGCGGCGTCTGGATCGGGGCCTCGACCGGTCGCATCGCCCGCGCCCATCCGGGCATCGAGGAACGCATCGCCACCGACCCGCACTTCGACATCGGCATCGACGTCGTCTACACCGACCCGGCGGGCACACTGTGGATCGCGGCGGGCGATTCGATCTGGCAGCGACGGCCCGACGGGCGCTGGCGCCGGTCGGTGCGCGGCGCGGCCGCCGTGGCCACGGGCGGCTACGCCTATTCGAGCATCGAGGCGATGACGCAGGACATGCACGGCGCGATGTGGGTGTCCGTGCTGCGGGTCGGCGTGTACCGCGTCATCGGCGATCAGTGGACGCTGTGGGGTGGACGCACCGACATGCCCCGCCACAACGTCACCGCGCTGTTCACCGATCCCGCAGGACGGGTCTGGTTCGGCTACGACGACGGGCTGGTCCAGGTGCTGGACGGGGACCGGTTCACGACCGCAGTCGCCGCCGGGCCGGCAGCATCCGCGGCATCCGGCGCATCCACCGCGTCCAGCGCGTCCAGCGCCCCTGCGCCGCGGGTCCCCGCGCTCGGGGAGGTCTCCGTGTTCGAGCAGCAGGGCCGGACCCTCTGGATCGGCAGCCAGAAGGGTCTGTGGCGCCTGGAGGAATCCGGCGCGCTCCATGCCGTCGAGGGGTTGCAGGGCGCGTTCACCGGCGTCACGGGGATCGTGCCGACCGCCGCGGGCGACCTGTGGCTGAGCACGGTCGAGGGCGCGGTCCGCCTGGGCGCCGACGCGTTGCGGGAGGCCCGCGCGGAGCCGGGCCGTCGCGTTCGTCATGAGCTGCTCGATCACCTGGACGGACTGCCCGGCGTGCCGGATGCGGCCGTGGGCAACAACGGGCGGATCTGGTTCGCGACGGTGGACGGCGTGGTGTGGATCGACCCCTCCCGACGGCCGCGCAACACGGTCGCTCCGACGGTGGTGCTGAAGTCGGTCCTCGCGGACGGCGCGGTCTATCCCTTCTCCCCGGAGGCACCGACGCGACTGCCGCTGCGCACGCGCGACCTCAAGATCACCTTCACCGCGACCAGCCTCACGATGCCGGAGCGGGTGCGCTTCCGCTATCGCCTGGTGGACGCGGACGCCCAGCCAGACGCGGCAGACACCGGCAGCGCTGCCAGCGCCGCCAGCGCCGGCTGGCAGGACATCGGCAATCACCGCGAGGTGTACTTCCGCGACCTGGCACCGGGACGGTACCGGTTCGAAGTCGGGGCCTCCAACAACGATGGCCTGTGGAGCGACGCCGGCGCCGGCGTCGAGGTCGTGATCCCGCCCGCCTTCGTGCAGACGCCATGGTTCCTCGTGCTGTGCGTGATGGTGGCGCTCGCGCTGCTGTGGTGGCTGTCCGTGATGCGTCTGCGCGCGGTCAACGACCGGCTGCGGCTGCGGCTGGAGGAACGCATGGTGGAACGCGAACGGATCGCGCGCGAGCTCCACGACACCTTCCTGCAGGCCGTGCAGGGCCTGATGCTGCGCTTCCATTCCGCGATGGAGGTCATCCCGGCGCACGAGCCCGCGCGCAGGCTGATGGAGCAGGCGCTGGACAGCGCCGACGAGGTTACCGCGCTGGGCCGCGACGCCGTGCTGAACCTGCGCGAGCCGGCGGACGAGTCGATCGATCTGGCCGCCGACCTGCACCTGATCGGCGAACGCTGGTCCTTGGACACGGGCATTGCCTTCGTGGCTGAGGTCCAGGGCGAGGCGAGGGCGCTCGATCCGATCGTGCTGCAGGAATGCCAGCGCCTGGCCACCGAGGCCCTGAACAACGCGTTCCGCCACGCCGAGGCCGCGACGGTGCGGCTGGACATCGTCCACGCGTCGCGGGCGTTCACGCTGCAGGTGTCGGACGACGGCCGCGGCTTCGACACGGCGCACAGGCACAGCGGCCGCTGGGGCCTGGTCGGCATGCGCGAACGAGCGGCCCGGCTGCGGGCGACGCTGGAGATCCGTTCCGGCACGCGGGGCACCACCGTGCGCCTGCGGGTGCCGGCCCGCCTGGCCTACCGGCGGCCGCGTCGCAGCTGGCTGCAGCGGCTGACCGGTGCCGCGTCGCGGTCGCAGGCGCAGGCGCAGGCGCGATCGACCGGCCGGTCCCTCAGAGCTCCTCGTTGAGGATCCCGCGTCGCATCGCGATGACGACGGCCTGGAGCCGGTCGCTGGCACCGAGCTTGACCAGGATGTTCTTCATGTGGGACTTGACCGTCTCCTCCGATACGCCCAGCCGGTCCGCGACCTGCTTGTTGGCGCCGCCCGCGGCGACTTCCGCGAGCACCTCGACCTCGCGGGCCGACAGCGCCTCGTCCGCGACCCGGCGGGACAGCTCCAGCGCCACTTCCGCGGCGACGTAGCGGCGGCCGGCATGCACCTCGCGCACGGCGTTCACCAGCTCCTTGCGCAGGGTGTTCTTCAGCAGGTAGCCCCAGGCCCCGATCTTGAGCGCGCGCAGGGCCTGCACGTCGCCGCGGTAGGTGGTCAGCACGACGATGCGCGCCGAGGGCCACCGCCGCAGGATCTCGCCCATCGCGACCATCCCGTTCATGCGCGGCATCTGCAGGTCCATCAGCGTGACGTCCGGCCGGTGCCGCTCAAACATCGCGACGGCCTCGAGGCCGTCCTCCGCCTCGGCGACCAGCGTCATGTCCGGCTGCCCCGAGATCACCGCGCCGATGCCGGTGCGGACCATCGGATGGTCGTCGACGACCAGCAGTCGGATCGGAGGCTCGGGGGACAGGGACATGGGCGGCGCGCGCGAGGCGCTGTTCGGCAGCAGCGGGAAACGTTAACGCCGCGTTCGCGGCGGGGTCAAGGAAAACGGCCGCGCACTCACTCGATCGAGTGAGTCGGCCATCCCTGCGTCGCGGCTGGTGGGAGCGGCACCGCCGCCCTAGAGTGCCCGCACACCGGGCCGTTCCGGCCACCGGTCCGAGGAGTTGATCATGAATGCTGCGGAGTGGCCACGCAGGGCGTTTTCCTTCGGGCCTTTCACCCTGCTGCCCGAACGGCAGCTGCTGCTGAAGGAAGGCACGCCGCTGCGCGTCGGCGGACGGGCGCTCGACCTGCTCACGGCGCTGGTCGAACGGCCCGGGGAAACGGTGAGCAAGCGGGCACTGATGGCCCGCGCCTGGCCGAACACCGTCGTCGACGAGAGCAACCTCAAGGTCAACATGGCCGGTCTGCGGCGCGTGCTCGGGGACGGCGGTGGTGGCGGTGGTGGTGGCGATCCGCAGTACATCGCCACCGTCGTCGGCCGCGGGTATCGCTTCGTCGCCGAGGTCCGGCTCTCGGGATCGGCGTCGGACGCCGGACACACCGGACCGGCCGGGTCGCCGGCCGACGGCGGCCGGCCCGCACGCCGCCATAACCTGCCGACCGGGACCACACGCATCGTCGGCAGGGCGCAGGTCATCGCCGCCTTGCAGCAGGATCTGCAGGCGTCGCGGCTCGTGTCGGTCGTGGGGCCGGGCGGCATCGGCAAGACGACGGTCGCGCTCGCGGTGGCCGAGCGCGAACTCGACGCCTTCGCACAGGGCGTCTGGCTGATCGACCTCGCGCTGCTCAAGGACGGGGCCCTGGTGTCCGATGCGGTGGCGACGGCGATCGGGCTCACGGTGCATTCGGCGCACATGCTGGCGCCGCTGTGCGCCTTCCTGCGCGACCAGTCGCTGCTGCTCGTGATCGATAACTGCGAGCACGTCATCGACGCGGTCGCCACCTGCGCGAACCGGCTCCTGGCGGAGGCGGCCGGCGTGAAGATCCTGGCCACGAGCCGCGAGCCCCTCCTGGTGAAGGGGAGCGCGTGCGTCGGCTGCCAGGACTGGCGGCACCGGCCGCGTCCGCCGGTCTGAACGCGGCGCAGTCCCTCGCGTTCCCCGCCATCCAGCTCTTCGTGGAGCGTGCGACCGAGCGGGTGGAAACGTTCGAGCTCAGCGACGGGGACGCGCCGCGGGTCGCCGAGATCTGCCGCCGGCTGGACGGCCTGGCGCTGGCGATCGAATTCGCCGCGACGCGGGTCGACACCTTCAGCATCGGCGGCCTGCTGCAGCAGCTCGACGACCGGTTCCGATTGCTGCACGGTCGGCGTGCCGGCCCGGAGCGGCAGCGCACGCTGACCGCCACGCTCGACTGGAGCTACGGGCTGCTGTCGGAGGACGAGGCCGCGCTGCTGCGGGCCGTGTCGGTGTTCGCGGGCACTTTCGACAGCGACGGTGCGGCGGCCGTCGCGGCGCTGCCGCGCGGGGAGGCGGCCGAAGGGCTGTCGCAGCTCGCCGCGAAGTCGCTGCTGGCGACCGACCTGGATGCGTCCGGCGCGACCTACCGGTTGCTCGAGACGACGCGGAGCTACTGTGCCGGACGACTGCGCGCCGCGGCGGAGGACGGTGCCGTGCGCGGGCGCCACGCGCGGTACCTGTGCGGCACGCTCGAGCGCGCCGGCGCCGAGTGGGCCCGACGGCCCGCGGACGAATGGGCCGCGGTCTACGGCCGCTTCCTCGACGATCTGCGGGCGGCCCTGGCCTGGCTGGCCGCGGACGAGACCCACCGGGCGCTGCACATCCGCCTGACGGTCTCGGGGCTGCTGCTCTGGAATCACTTCTCGCTCACCGCGGAGAGCGGCGGGCACGTGTCGATGGCGGTCGAGGCGCTGGATGCGGCGGGCCAGGCAGGTACCGCGCCTGAGATGAAGCTCCAGCTGTGGCTGGGCGGATCCACCATGTTCACGCGGGGCCTGCATCCTCAGGCCATGGCCGCGTCGCATCGGGCGCTGGACATCGCGCGGCGGATCGGGGACGAGGACTACCAGTTGCGCTGCCTCATGATGATCGGGATCCACCAGCTGTTCACCGGCGATCACGAGGCAGGACTGCGCACGCTGGAACAGTTCACGGCGCTGGCCGCGCGATGCGATCCGTCGGTGCTGCCGGAAGGCGAGGTCCACGTCGGCATCGGCGAACTCTTCCTCGGGCGCATCGCCAGCGCCCGGCGCCGGTTGGCGTGCCTGGAGCGTCGCGACCTGCGCTACTTCGGCTCCTACGGCGTGCGCTACCTGTCCGACCCCGTCATCCTGGTCCGCAGCGTGCTGAGTCAGGTCCGCTGGCTGGGCGGCGCCGCCGACACGGCGATGCGCGTGGCCGAGACCGCGCTCGACAACGCGCGGGCGCTGGGGCATGAGCTGTCGCTGAACAACGTGCTGTCCTATCTCTGCCCGGTCTATTTCTGGAGCGGGCAGCACGAGCGTTGCGAGCGCTGCGTGTCGATGCTGGAGGAGCAGGTGACCCGGCATGGGCTGGTCGCCCGGCGGCCGGTGGCCCGCTTCTTCCGGGCCGCGCTCCGGCACGCGCGAGGCGACGCGTCCGTCGAGGCCGTGGCCGCGATCGAGGCGGCCATCGACGACTTCCGCGCCGTCAATCATCTGGCGAGGATGCCGTACTACCTGAGCGTCCTCGCCCAGGCCCTGCTCGACGGCGGGCGACTGGACGAGGCGGCGACGACGATCGCGACCGCGCGCGCGATCGCGCAGTCGCAGCACGAGGGCTGGTGCCTGCCGGAGGTCGTCCGCATCCAGGCGGCCCTCGCGTGGGCCCAAGGACGCACGGATGCGGCCGAGGCGCTGCTGGTCGAGTCCATGGCCCTCGCGCTGGCCTCCGGTACCCTGGCCTGGCGTCTGCGCGCCGCCTGCGATCTCGCGGCGCTGTGGCGGGATCTGATGAAGGCGGAAGACGCCCGCCGACTGCTCCGGTCCGTGCTCGACGAGTTCACCGAGGGATTCGAGACCCGGGATCTGCTCGGGGCCGCCGAGCTGCTCGACGCGCTCGACGACCCCGGCAGCGCCGGCGGCATTGACGGTGCTGACCGCCATGACGGCCCGTCGACGCGGCCGGCCGGGCCGATCCGGCCGGCCGCGTAGACGATGCCGACTACTTCGACGCCTTGACGTTGCGCTGCAGGAAGCCGCGCATCAGGCCGGCGATCTTCTCGCTCTCCTCTTCGAGCGCGAAGTGGCCGGTGTCGAGCAGGTGCAGCTCCGCCTTGGGCAGGTCGCGCAGGTAGGGGTGCGCGCCGGCGGGCGGGAAGATCTTGTCGCCCTTGCCCCAGACGATCAGCATGGGCGGCTGGTGCTTGCGGAAGTAGGCCTGCCACGACGGGTACAGCGGCGGGTTGGTGCCGTAGCTGTAGAACATCTCGAGCTGGATGTCCTTGTTGCCCGGGCGGTCCATGTAGAACTGGTCCGTGGCCGCCGCGTCCGGGCTGATGTGGGTCGCGTCGCGGTAGCCCTCCGAGTACTGCCACTTCGTCGCGGGCAGCTCGAACAGCGGGCGCAGCTTGTTGCCGTTGGCCACTGACTTGTCGGCCCAGAAGGCCTTGGCCGGCACCCAGAACTCGTTGTCCAGTCCTTCGTCGTAGGCGTTGCCGTTCTGGACCACGATCGCGGTGATGCGCTCGGGATGCGCGGCCGCGAGGCGGTAGCCGATGGGCGCGCCGTAGTCCTGCACGTACATCGCGTACTTCTTCGCGCCGACGACCTCGGTGAACTTGTCGACCACCTTGGCCAGGTTGTCGAAGCTGTACTGGAACTTGTCCATCGGAGGCATCTCGCTGCGACCGTAGCCGGGGTAGTCCGGCGCGATCACGCGGTAGCGGTCGGCCAGGCGCGGGATCAGGTTGCGGAACATCTGCGACGAGGTCGGGAAGCCGTGCAGCAGCAACAGCACGGGCGCGTCCTTCGGACCCGCCTCGCGGTAGAAGATGTCGAGGCCGTCGACCTTCACGGTGCGGTAGCTCACGGCGGCCGTGCTGGCGACGTTCGTCGCGTCCTGGGTGGCGGCGGGACCGGCCTGCACGCCGTGCGGCGCGAACGCGAGCAGCAGCGATGAGGCGAGGACCCACGCGGAGGCGGAGTGCTTCATGGGAAACCCTTTCTGGGGTTGGAGGAAAGAAGGGAAGGAGCCCCGCGAGCGGGGCGGGACATGGTGAAAAGGTGAAGAAGGGAAGGGCGGGGTGGAGGCAGGGGCGGGGCGCCTCAGCCCTCCGAAGCGCCGAACATCGCCGTGGCGTAGGCGATGCCCACGCCGTAGGCGCCGGCCAGGTCGCGGGCGATGCCGGTGGTCAGCTCGTAGGTGTCGGCTCGGCCCCAGTCGCGCTGTAGCTCGAGCAGGTACTGCAGCGAGGTCATCGGCTGCGCGCCCGCCTGCACCATGCGGGCGACGGCGCGTTCATGAGCTTCCGAGGTGATGTCGCCGCAGGCATCGGTGAGCACGAAGACGTCGTAGCCCTGTTCGAGCGCGGACAGCGCCGGACCCACGATGCACACCGAGGTCCACAGGCCCGCGAGGACCACGCGCGGCTTGCCGATCGCGTTGACGGCGGCGACGACGTTGGCGTCCTCCCAGCAGTTCATGGTGCTGCGGTCGATCAGCTCGTGCTGGGGGAAGGCGTCGGTGACCTCGTCGAACATCGGGCCGGAGAAGCTGCGCGCCGAGACGGTGGTCAGGAGGGTGGAGACCTGGAACCCGGCCGCGGCGCGGGCCGCGATGGCGGCGTTGTTGCGCAGGCTCACGCCGTCGATGGACTGCGTGGCGAAAGCCATCTGGGGTTGGAAGTCGATCAGCACCAGCGTGTGGTCGGTCGGCGTGATCAGGCGAGATGCAGGGCGGACGGTGGCGGTGATGGGCATGGGGCCTCCTCTGGGAAAGTCGGGGTTGCGTGACGAGCCCCCAGTCTCGGAACAAGCGGGTGCCGCGCCAACGCACTTGCGGTCATGGGCCGCTCGCCCATTCGGACAGGTGCGCCGTCGGCGGGCGTGGGCCGCGTGAGCAGTCCGCGCTCCGAGGCGATCCACAGCGCCTCGGTCCGGCAGCGCGCGCCGAGCTTGGAGAACAGCGTGCGCAGATGGGCCTTCACCGTGCCCTCGGAGATCGTCAGCGAGCGCGCCATCTCCTTGTTGCTCTGGCCGCGCAGGACCAGGGCGAGCACTTCGCCCTCGCGCAGCGTCAGCGCCGGCTGCCCGAGCTTGTCGGCCAGGTGCAGCGACGCGGCCGCGCAGAGATGACGCAGGCCCGCCGCGACGGATCGGACGGCGCGCACGATCTCCTCGCGACCGCAGCTCACCATCACGTAGCCGCGCACGCCGGCCGACAAGGCGGCGCGCACGTCGGGTGCCGGGTCGTCCATCGCGACGACCAGGACCGGTGCGTGCCTGGCGGGGCTGCCGGGCGGCGACGAGGCGTGCCGCAGCGCGCGGTCGTGGTCGAAGACGAGCAGGTCCGGCGCCGGCTGCAGTCCTTGCGGCCATTGCGGCGACCTCGCCGGCGCGTCGTCGTGGGACGACGGCCGCAGCTCGAAGTCGGGCCACGCGCCGAGGATCTGTCGAAGCCCCGCTTCGACGACCGGCAGCTCGTGGGACAGCTCGATCACGGTGGGTCTCAGGGACATCGCGGTTCTCCAGTGGCGGTGGCGGGGCGGGGTCAGAGCCCGAGCTCCGACAGGCCCGGGTGTTCGTCGGGCCGGCGGCCCAGGTCCCAGCGGAACAGCCGCGCGCTGTCGGCGATGGGCAGGTCGTTGATGCTGGCGTGGCGATGGGCCATGAGCCCGTTGGGCGCGAACTCCCAGTTCTCGTTGCCGTAGCTGCGATGCCACTGGCCGTGGACGTCGCGCCATTCGTAGGCGAAGCGCACGGCGATGCGGTGCTCGTGGAAGGCCCACAGCTCCTTGATCAGCCGGTAGTCGAGCTCGCGCTGCCACTTCGCGGTGAGGAAGGCCTGGACCTGGTCGCGTCCGCGCGGGAACTCCGCCCGGTTGCGCCAGACGGTGTCGACCGTGTAGGCGAGCGAGACGCGCGCGGGGTCGCGGGAGTTCCAGCCATCCTCGGCGGCGCGCACCTTCTGCAGCGCGGTCTCGAGGGTGTAGGGCGGGAAGGGCGGGCGTTGTTCCATGAAGCGGCTCCAGCACGTTGCGGTGAGACGAGTATGGAAGTCGCGGACCCGATCGACGCGGCTCGGCAGCCGCTTCTCACCCCGTTTCACCACGATTAACCGGCGGCCCGCCGGGCTGGCGCGAGGAGGCACAACGCCTTATGGTTCTTAACCGGAACTAACTCGACGGCGCATCGGCCCGGGACGGACCATGACCGCCAGTCGTGCCGGTGCACGTTCAGGAGCAAGTCATGGTTCGTGTCCCCTCCGCCCTGCCGAGAGTCCTCATCGATCACGAGGAGCCGCTCCTCGCGATGGGCCTGCGTGCCGCGCTGCAGCGGGCGCCCCACCTCCAGCTCGTGAGGCACGACGAGGCGCCCTTCGGCGTTCCGCTGCAGGTACAGGTGCTGGTGACCGACTGGTCGCAGGGCATGCGCTGGCTGTCCGCGGACCGGGCCGATCCGTCGCGGGCCGCCAGCGTGCTGGTCGTCTCGTCGCAGGCGCGCGAGCAGCCGATGCTGTCCGCGCTGCGCCGCGGCCTGGGCGGCGTGCTGCTGGCGTCCTGCACGGCATCGGAGCTGCTGCTCGCGGTGGACGCGCTGGCGGCCGGTCGCAGCTATGTGTGCGCGGAGGTGGCGCAGCGGGTGGCCGCGAACTTCTCGCGCGAGCCCTTGACCACGCGCGAGGAGACGGTGCTGCAGCTGCTCGCGCGCGGGCAGTGCAACAAGTCCATCGCGACCAACCTCGGCATCGCGCCGGGCACCGTCAAGAGCCACGTCAAGGCCATCCTCGGCAAGCTCGCCGCGTCCACGCGGACCGAGGCCGCCAGCATCGCCGCCGAGCTCGGCATCGTCGAGTTCACGCGCTCGCCGCGCTTCGAGCTCGCATCGCTGAACTGAGATCGCTGAACTGAGATCGTCATCGCGAGGCGTCGTCCGACGGGCGCGCTTCCAGCCATCACCGGAGACCGCCATGGGCCGCGCCTATTCAGACCTCATGTTCACGCCCGGCGTGCGCGAGACGCAGACCGAGCTGGGGAGCCGCGCGCAGTACGAGTTCCTCGACACGATGCAGGACCGCGGCGACACGCTGACGCCGCGCGAGGCGCAGTTCATCAAGGACGCCGACCACTTCTTCCAGGCCACCGTCAGCGAGACGGGCTGGCCCTACGTGCAGCACCGCGGCGGACCCCCGGGCTTCCTGAAGGTCATCGACGCGCGCACCATCGCCTTCGCCGACTTCCGCGGCAACGTGCAGTACCTGAGCGTGGGCAACCTGCGCCGGGACGACCGCATCTCGATCATCGTCGTCGACTACGCGCGTCGGCGCCGGCTCAAGCTGCTGGGACGGGTGGAGCTCGTGGAAGCCGGCGCGAGCGAGCACGGCGACGCCGCGATCGACGCGGTGAGCGATCCCCGCTATCCGGCGGACGTGGAGCGCGCCTTCCTCATCCGCATCGAGGGCTGGGACTGGAACTGCCCGCAGCACATCACGCGCCGATTCACCGAAGCCGAGATCGAGGCGCAGATGGCGCCGCTTCGCGCGCAGGTGCAGGCGCTGAAGGCGCAACTGGCCGATCTGCAGGCAGGCGGCGCGGCGTCCGACGCGCGGCCGGACCCTCACGTGGAGTGAGGCGCTCCGGTGCCCCGGGGCGTGCTGCGCACAGTCGACGCGAGGCCGCGAATCCTTCGGCGTCGACGGCGCCTCTTTGCTCCGAGGAATTTTCCTCGGAGCAAAGACATTCATGACTGACAGAAGAAGTTTCCTGGCCGCCGGTGCGGCCACCGCAGCCGCGACTGCAGCCGCTGCTGCCGCAGCCACGGCGACCGCCGGCGCGCTGCTCGCGCCGACCGGCGCGAACGCGGCCACGGGCGCAGGCAAGAGCGTGGCCAAAAACGCGGCGAGCACCTCCGACATCGCGGCCCGCGTGCCGGACGGGATCAATCCCGTCGGCGTGCGCACGGCCGGCGTGCGGCTGGTGCCGGTCGTCGGCGGCAAGTACAAGGTGTGGACCAAACGCGTGGGCAGCGGCAAGACCAAGATCCTGCTGCTGCACGGCGGCCCGGCGTTCTCGCACGAGTACCTCGAGGCGATGGCGGCCTTCCTGCCGGAGGCGGGCTACGAGATCTACTTCTACGACCAGCTCGGCGTCAACAACTCGGATCAGCCGGAAGATCCGACGCTCTGCACCCTGCCGCGATACCTGGAGGAAGTGGAAGAGGTGCGGCGTGCGCTGGGCCTGGAGCAGTTCGTGCTGTTCGGCCACTCGTGGGGCGGCGTGCTGGCGATGGAGTACGCGCTGAAGCATCCGAAGGTGCTGAAGGGCCTGGTCGTCTCCAACATGGTCGCGGGCATGCAGGCCTACCTCAAGCACGTGAACCACCTGAAGGAGACGCTGCTGCCCGCGCCGCTGCTGGCGCGGCTCAACGCGCTGGAGGCTGCCCGCGACTTCGACAACCCGGAGTACGAGCAGATCATCCTCGAGCACCTGTACACGAAGATCATCTGCCGCCTGGATCCCTGGCCCGACGCGCTGATGCGCAGCTTCAAGCACCTCAACAAGGCCATCTACGTGCAGATGCAGGGGCCGAGCGAGTTCGAGGTCAGCGGCAGCCTGAAGGGCTGGGAGCTGTGGGACCGGCTCAAGGACATCCGCACCCGCACGCTGCTGCTGGGCGCGCGGCACGACACGATGGATCCCGAGGACATCCGTCGCATGGCGACGCTGATGCCCAACGCGAAGGCGGCCATCTGCCCGGACGGCAGCCACCTCGCGATGTGGGACGACCAGGCCGTGTACTTCGGTCACCTGCTGCGCTTCCTCGCGTCGCTGTGAGCGAGGGCTGAACCCGCGTCCGGCCCCGGTCGGATCCGCCTCATCGCGGTGACGGGGCCGGCGACGGTCGCGGGACCTGGCGATCGAGGAAGTCCAGCATCCGGCTGGCGACCTCGTCGCCATGCGAGACCAGCGCGAAGTGGCCGGCGCCCTCGATCAGATGGACCTCCGCGCGCGGCAGGTCCTTCAGGAAGGCCTTCGCGCCCGCGGGCAGGAAGAAGGGATCGTTGGCGCCCCAGATCGCGAGCAGCGGCGGCTGGCGACGACGGAAGTAGTCGTGCAGGGCCGGGTATTGCTTCAGGTTGGAGCGGTAGTCGAGCAGCACGGCCAGCTGGATGTCCTCCTGTCCCGGGCGGTCGAGGAAGGACTGGTCCAGCAGGTAGTGCTCGGGCGCGACGCGGTCGGGCGGCTTCACGCCTTCGAGGTACTGCCACTTCGTCGTCTCCCGCTTGAAGAGCCCGCGCAGCGGCTCGCGGTTGGCGGGCGAGGGGTCGGCCCAGTACTTGCGCATCGGCGCCCAGCCGGGGCTGAGGCCTTCCTCGTAGGCATTGCCGTTCTGCGACACGATCGCCGTGATCTGTTCCGGGTGCGCGACCGCCAGGCGCCAGCCGATGGGCGCGCCGATGTCGAAGACGTAGAGCGCGTAGCGCTTGAGTTGCCGGACCTCGGCGAAGCGGGCGATGACCTGCGTCAGCTCGTCGAAGGTGTAGCCGAACGGGGCGCCCGCCTTCACTTCCGTCAGGCCGTAGCCGGGAATGTCCGGTGCGATGACGCGGTAGCGCTGCGCGAGCTTGGGGATCAACGCGCTGAACAGATGCGACGAGGTGGGAAAACCGTGCAGCAGCAGGATCGCCGGCGCATCGGCTGGACCGGCTTCCCGGTAGAAGACCCGGTGTCCGTCGACGTCGGCGAAGTCGTGGCGGACGACGATCGACGAAGCAGCAGTGGGAGTCGCAGTGGGGGCTGCAGTCTTGGCGCCGGAAGCGGCAGCGGGCGGCTCGGTCGTCGGTGGCGACGCGATGGCGCTGACGCTCGTGCCGAGCAGCAGGGCCGCTGAAAGAAGAAGAGAAAGAGGACGAGACAGGTGAACAGGAGAGCGGAGCGTGATCGCGCGCATGAGGGAGTCCTTTCGATCGCCGCATCGGAATCGGCGTGGCGCGGCCAAGGTATCGCCTCGCGCCGCATCGCGGCGTTGGCTCTGGTTAAACGTGGTGAAAACCGGGTCGCATGAGACTCGTTTCGGGGGCCGGCGCAGGCGTCGGCGATTAAGGTGACGACCATGCGTCGCTCTGAATGGCACACCCTCCTCACGGCCGCCCACGCGGGCGATCGCCACGCGCTCGACCGGCTGCTGCGGTGGACGCGCGCCGATGCGCGCCGCTACGCGACGCAGCACTGCCACGCCAACGACGTCGACGACGCCGTGCAGGAAGCGCTGCTGATCGTGGCGAGGAAGCTGCCCTCGCTGCGCGTCGTCGCGGCCTACTCCGGCTGGCTGATCCGGGTGATCAAGCGCGAGTGCTGTCGCCTCGCCCGCAGGCGGCCGGACCATGAGGTCTACGACGATGACGCGCCGCACGGATCCTTGCAGGAGCGGTCGGACGGAGGGGACGCGTTGCTCGAAGCTTTGGCCACGGCGCTCCACGCGCTGCCCGCGCATTACCGCGAGGTGCTGCTGCTGCGCGACGTCGAGGGATTCGCGCTGTCCGAGATCGCCTCGCGCTGCGGGCTGACGCTCGCGAACGTGAAGAGCCGCCTGCACCGCGCGCGGACGCTGACGCGCCGGCACCTGATCGGCAGCCATCCTGAACTCGCGGGCAAGGACTGAGCGGCCGTCGCGGGACCGTGATGGACCGTGATGGGACGTCATCGGGTCGTCATTGGGCAGTCGACTCGCTCGATGGGGGCAGCGGCGATGCCGTCTTAAGGCCAATGCGGCGCCTCCCCTCTGGAGGATTCGCCGGCGACGCGGAACTTCGACAGTAGGGCACGGACCGGTTCATCGCGCGAGGTCCCTGAGCCTTTCCACGACTTCCCTTCAACTCAACAAGGAACACCGCCATGTGCGCACCTCACCTCCTGCTGGTCCACGGCGCCTGGGCCGACGGCTCCAGCTGGCGCAAGATCATTCCCATCCTGCTCGGCCAGGGCCTTCGCGTCACGGCGGTGCAACTGCCGTTGACCTCGCTCGCCGACGACGTCGCCGCCACGCAGCGCGCCCTGGCGCTGGTGGACGGACCGGTGCTGATGGTCGGGCACTCCTACGGCGGGGCGGTGATCACGAACGCGGGCAACGACGCGAAGGTGGTCGGCCTCGTGTACGTCGCCGCGTTTGCGCCGGACGAGGGCGAAGCGGTCGGCGAACTGGGCAAGGAGTTCCCGCCGCCGCCGGGACTGGCTGAACTCCGGCCGGACGCCCATGGCTTCCTGAGCATGACGGTGCAGGGCGTGCTCGAGAACTTCGCGCAGGATCTGCCGGCCGAGGAGGGCCGCCTGATGCACGCGGTCCAGACGCCCACGCATGGCGCGACCTTCGGCGCGCCGACCGGTCAGCCGGCGTGGAAGACGCGGCCCAACTGGTACGTCGTCGCGACCGAGGACCGCATGATCCTGCCGGCGCTGCAGCGCCAGTTCGTCGAGCGGCTGAACGCCAGCACGCTGACGCTGCCGGCCAGCCACGTGCCGATGCTGTCGCACCCCGGCGAGGTCGCGGAGTTCATCGACCGCGCGGCGCGCCAGTTGCGTTCGCCCAAGTGAAAAGCGGCAAGACGAGCGGCAAGCCCGGATGAAAAGCGGCGAGCCCAAATGAAAAGCCGCAAGGAGCAGGACTCCTTGCGGCTTTCGTGTTGGTTGGTCGGGGCGGCGGGATTCGAACTCGCGACCCTCTGCTCCCAAAGCAGATGCGCTACCAGGCTGCGCTACGCCCCGACTGAGCCTTGCATTCTATCCTGGAATTTCGACGATCTTTCCGGATCTGGAAATTGAGTCTTTCGCGAGCCACGCATTCCCTTCGGCGACGCCGCGCGGGACGATGCGGCATGAACAAGTTTCAAGCGATGGAGGTGTTCGTCCAGGTGGTCGATGCCGGCGCCTTCACCCGCGCCGCGGACCACATGAAGCTGCCCAAGGCGACGGGTGTCCACGCTCATCCAGTCGCTGGAATCGGCGCTGTCGATCAAGCTGCTGCACCGGACGACCCGCCAGGTCAGCGTGACCGCGGAAGGCGCCGTGTATTACGAGCACTGCCTGCGCATCCTCGCGGACGTGCGCGACGCCGAGGAGGCCCTGACCCGCACGCGCCGCAGCCCCTCGGGACGCCTGCGCATCGATGCACCCACCGGGCTGGCCAGCGAGGTGATCATCCCCGCGCTGCCGGTGTTCCATGCGCGTTATCCGGACATCCGGCTGGAGCTGGGCTGCAGCGATCGCTCCGTCGATCTGATCGAGGAGGGCGTGGACTGCGCCGTGCGGGCCGGGGACCTCGACGACTCCAGCCTGATCGCCCGCCGCATCGGCCTGATGCGGTACATGACCTGCGCCTCGCCGGCCTACCTCGAACGTCATGGACGTCCCCAGCATCCCGACGAGCTGGTCCACCACCAGTGCGTGAACTACTTCGGCGCGCGCACGGGCCGGGTGTTCGACTGGGACTTCACGCGCGGCGGCGAGCGCCTCCAGGTCTCGCTGCCCGGTGTCATCGCGCTGAACGACAGCGGCGCCTACACGGCAGCGGGGCTGGCCGGGCTGGGGATCGTGCAGATGGCGGATTTCCTGATGGCGCCGCTGGTCGCGCAGGGACGCTTCGTCCCGGTCCTCGAGGAATGGGTCAGCGATCCGCTGCCCATCCAGGTGGTGTACCCGCAGAACCGGCACCTGTCGGCCAAGGTGCGCGTGTTCGTCGAATGGATCGCCGAGCTGCTCGCCGGACACCCGCTGATGCATTGACGCTGGAGCCCCCATGTTTTTCCTGCACGACGGACACCGGATCCATTTCACCGACGACGGCGAGGGCGATGCCCTGCTGTTCCTCCACGGCCTGGGCGGCAATGCGCTCAACTGGACCTATCAACGACAGCACTTCGCGTCCCGCCGCCGTGTGATCTGCCTCGATCTGCCGGGGCACGGCAAGTCGGAAGGCCAGGACCTCGCGTTCGTCGATTTCGGGCGGGTCGTCGAGGGACTGCTCGATCACCTGGGCATCGATCGAAGCGCCGTGTGCGGGCTCTCGAAAGGGGCTCGCGTCGGACTCCAGCTTGCCGCGCGATCGCCCGGCCGTGTGAGCGCGGTGATCGCCGTCAACGCGTTCCTGCATCTCTCGCCCTCGGACGAAGCCGCCCGCTTCGAGCTGTACGACCGGCTGTTGCAAGGCGACGAAGGAAAGATCGCGTGGGCCACGCGATTGCTCGCGCAGATGGCCATTGCGGCCGACAGCCGGATCCATCGAGGATTCATGCGCTCGCTGGACACCCTGGACGGACCCTGGATCCGCGCGCTGTTCCAGCAGATCATGGACGCCGACCAGCGCGAGGAGGTCCGGACGGTCCGCAGTCCGACGCTGCTGATCCGCGGCGGCCGGGACGGGCTGGTGCCGGCGTATTGCCACGACGAGCTGCGGGCCCTGATCCCGGACTGCTCGTCCATCGTGCTCGAAGAATGCGGCCACCTGCCGTACCTCGAATCGCCGGACCGCTTCCACCGCGCGCTCGAGAACTTCCTTCCCCCGGCGCAGTCCAGGCCGCGTCGCACCGGCTGAGGCGTCGACCATGGACCGCCTGCAAGCCATGAACGCTTTCGTGGCGGTGGCCGAGGAACAGCACTTCGCCGCCGCGGCGCGGCGGCTGGGCACCTCGCCGGCCACGATCTCCCGCGCCATCGCGGGTCTGGAGGAACGGCTCGGCGTCAAGCTCGTGCTGAGGACGACCCGCAGCGTGCGGCTGACCGACGTCGGCCATCGCTATCTGGACGACGTCCGCCTCATCCTGGCCAAGGTCAGCGAGGCGCATGAGTCGGCCTCCGGTCATCCGACCGACCTGCGCGGCCACCTGAACGTGACGGCGCCGGCGATGTTCGGCGTCTCGCATGTGATGCCCTGCATCGCGGCGTACCTCGCGCAATTCCCGGCGATGACGGTGTCCGGCTATTTCCTCGACCGGGTCGTCGACCTGGTCGAGGAGGGCATCGATGTCGCCGTGCGCATCGGCGGTGGGCCATTCGCGCAGGTACAGGCGCAGGTGCAGGCCATCCCCGTGGGCTCGATGCGGCGCGTCCTCTGCGCCTCGCCGGACTACCTCGCGGCGCGCGGCCGTCCGGCTCATCCGGCCGGATTGACCGGGCACTCGATCATCACGGCGCAGAACGTGTCGCCCGATCCGGACTGGTCCTTCCGGACGGCGGCAGGGCCGCTGAGCGTGCGGGTGAATCCGACGCTCACGGTCACGAGCAATGACGCCGCAGTGGCCGCCGCGACGATGGGCGCGGGCATCACCCGGTTGTTCCACTATCAGGTCGCGTCGCAGGTGGCCGACGGCCATCTGGAGATCCTGCTCGCCGACCATGAGGAGGCGCCGTGGCCCATCCAGCTGGTCCACGGCGGCGCCGGCGGGACGTCGTCCAAGGTCCAGGCCTTCGTCGACCTGCTCGTGCGGCACCTGACGCCATCGGGTGCCGCTTGAGCCGGATGTCAGAGCTGCAAGGTCAGGACCTCGTCGGACGAGGCCCAGGACACGCAGGGGCAGAACGAATGCTGCCGCTGCGCTTCGGTGAGGCAGTTGTCCCGGTGGATCGGCCGTCCGCCGCTGTAGCTGGCGATGCACGCGCCGCATTCGCCGCGCTTGCAGTCGGAGGGGATCCACGCGCCGGCCGCCTCCATCGCGTCGAGCAGCGTGGTGCCGGGCGCGACGTCGAGCTCGATCGCGGACTCCGACATCGCGACGCGGACGGTCCCGTCCGTCGCCGCCCAACTCGGACCGAAGCTCTCGAAATGGATCCGTCGCCGGTTCACGCCGTGCGCTTCCGCGGCCAGACGCAGCGCGTCGATCAACGGCGCGGGGCCGCAGACGTACAGGTGGGTGTCGACCTGATCCCGATGACGGGCGAGCAGGGCCTCGATGTCCAGGCGCCGCGCGCCGTCGACGCGCGTGAAGTACAGCTGGGCCTGCGCCGCGTGCGTCTGCGTCACCCGGTCGTGGAAGGCCATGTCGGCGGCGCTCCGGCTCGCGTAGTGCAGCTCGTACGACGCGCCGGACTGCTTCAGCCGCGCCGCGATGCCGAGCATCGGCGTGATGCCGATGCCGCCGGCGATGAGGACGTGATGCGCGCCCTGCGCTGCGATGCTGAATTCGTTGACCGGCGCGGACACGTCCAACGTGTCTCCGACGGACAGCCGGTCGTGCATGAACAGGGAGCCGCCGCGTCCGTGGTCCGAGCGCTTGACGGCGATCTCGTAGGACGCGCCGTCCGCGCCGTCGGAGATCAGCGAATACTTCCGGAAGACGACGTCGTCGCCCAGCGGCAGGCGCACCTCGACATGGGCGCCGGGCTCGAAGCCCGGCAGCAGGGTGCCATCGACGCTGGCCAGCCGGATCGATCGGATGGACGGGGTGAGCGCTTGGGCATGGATGACGCGCAGCAGCATGGATCAGACTCCGTGGGGAAGAAAAGGGGAGGCGTCGAGGAAGCGGGCATCGAGCCCGTCGGGAAGCCCGGTCTCGATCCAGCGTTCGATCGTGAATTCCCAGAACCGGCCGGTGCCGCCGGTGGATCCGTCGGGGTCCGGCTGGTCCCAGAACATCGCCACCGTGCCGTTCAGCTGCAGCATCCGACGCTGCTCGTAGTCGGGGAAGACCAGGCCCGCCTGCGGATTCAGCAGGAAGTTGCCGAAGCTGTTGAACATGCTGTTCCCGTTGTAGTCGGGGATACGCAGCACGTTGCCGGGGAGTACCTGCACGAATCCCGGCGGCCCGCCGCGATGCGAGCAGTCGGCGCCGTGCGTCTCGTGGACGGAGGCGAGGAAGAAGGTGTCCGCCCGCGCGATCAGGTCGATCTGCGCGTCGCCGATGTCGCCGCCTTGCCGCATCGTCGACGGCATCGGCTGGTGGCCGGGATCGGGCAGCGCGATCGTGCGGCGCTGGATGTAGCGCGGACAGATCGGCACCGACTCCGTCACGTCGACGACCAGCCGATCGCCCTGCAGATGGGCGTCGCCGTTGACCTTCAGGCGCTTGCGCGTCTGCAGGTCCAGCAGCAGGAAGCCGAGCCGGGCGTCGAGCCGGAGGTTCTCCCACAGCGGATCGTGTGGCTGTCTCGCGACCCTCGAGAGGTCGATGGTCAAGGTGGCTGCATCGTCGCCGGGCTCGAGGAATCCGGGCTCGCCGATCAGGATCGACGCCCAGACGCGGCCGTCGAGGTCGACGCTGCCGACATACAGCGTCTTCTGCTGACGCACGAACGGCAACGCGCCGCGCACGATGGTCGGACCCACGGTCGCCCCGTTCCTGGCGGCGATGTCGGATTCGTTGGCCTTGCGCTGGGCGATCAGTTCGCCTTCATGGAATCGGGCGGCGGTCATGGGGTGCTCCTCGATGAGATCGACGGGAGGCGCGCCGCCGGGCGGCGCGCCAGGGAATCGGAGGTCCACGCATGGACGACATCCATCTGATGACGGTGTTCGTCACCGTCTGCGACGGACTGAGCTTCGCGGGCGCGGCCCGGACGCTGGACCTGTCCGCCGCCGCCGTGACGCGGGCGATCCAGACGCTGGAGCGCCGTCGCGGCGTGGCGTTGCTCGTGCGGCACACGCGACGCGTGACGCTGAGCGAGGCTGGCCGGCGCTACCTGGAGGACGCGCGCACCATCCTCCGCCTGATCGCCGAGGCGGAAGCCGGGGCCTCGGACGCGAACGTGGTGACCCGGGGCCACCTGCGCGTGACGGCACCGGTCGTCTTCGGGCGGCTGTTCGTCGTTCCCGGGATCGCCGACTACCTGCGGCGGTATCCCGAGATGACGGTGTCCGCCACCTTCGTGGACCGGACCGTCAACCTGATCGACGAGGGATTCGACCTCGCGATCCGCATCGGCCAGTTGCCGGACTCCGGCATGAAGGCCCTCAAGGTCGGCGAAGTGGGACGGACCGCCTGCGCGTCCGCCGACTACCTGTCCCGTCACGGTGTTCCTCGACATCCCACGGACCTCCACCAGCACCGGACCCTCGCGATCGACGTCTCGGCCCAGCAACTCGTCTGGAAATTCGGATCACGGCAGTCATCGATCGCCGTCAAGCTCAAGCCCGTCTGCGGCTTCACCGGCAGCGATGCGGCCATCGCCGCGGCTGAGCTCGGTCTGGGCATCGTGTACCTGCCGACCTATCAGTTGAAGGAGAAGATGGCGAGCGGCGCGCTCACGCCGGTGCTGACGGCCTTCGCCGGCGACACCGTGCCCATCCATCTGCTCCATCGGGAAACCCGGTTCGGCTCATCCAGGGTCCGCCACTTCATCGAACTGCTGGCGGAGCGACTGCGCGCGGAGCGGCTGTCGTGCTGAGCGGGTGAGCGTCCCGGCCGGATAACGACCGGATAACGACCGGGTACGGACCGATCAGAAGGTCAGGACCGTGTAGCCGTCGGCGATCAGCTCGCCGATGCTCGGCAGACCGGAGGTGCCGGGCACCTGGTTGACGGAGATCAGGTCGAAGCCGTTCTTGATCGCCGCGTCGCGCGCGCCGAACACGTCCGCGCAGCCGCAGGACACGCCGGCGACCTTGTCCTCGACGGCGGCGAACAGGCCGTGCACCGGATGGTCCGGCTGCTTCACGACGCCGGCCCAGCGGGTGCCGGTGCCCTGGAAGTAGATCGCGACGTCCGTCTTGCGCTGCTTGAAGTCGTAGGCGGTGGCCAGGCCGTTGAACAGGCGGCCCAGGGCTTCTTCTCCGCCATTGGCGTCCGAGAAGATGAAGATGGCGACTTTCATGGGAGTTCCTTTGAGTGATGACCGGAATCGACAGTCGAATGAGTGGCAACTGACGAACGGAATCGTAGGGAAGACGCCCATTCGCGGAAACGCCGTGGCCTGCAAGTCATCGTTGCAGATCGCGTGATGGTCGCTTGTCCAGGAAGTCCTTGGACAGGGCCTTGTCAGGCCTTCATTGTTCAGCCGGCTGAATGATCAATTCGCTCCGCGGCCATTGGTGGCGCGCATTGCCATTCATAGACTGCTCGTCACGTGATCTCCCTTCATTCACCAGACGATTCTTTCAGCCATGAAACTCTATTTCTCTCCCGGTTCCTGTGCCTTGGCTTCCCAGATCGCATTGCGGGAGGCCGGACAGGACGTCGAATTGATCAAGGTCGATTTCGCCACCAAGACGACGGTCGACGGCGACTATTTCCAGGTCAGCGCGAAGGGGCTGATTCCCGCATTGAGGCTGGATGACGGCGAGGTCCTCACGGAAGGCGCCGTCATCCTGCAATGGATCGCGGACCAGCATCCGCAGTTCAGGCTGCTGCCCGCGTTCGGGACCCGGGAGCGCTATCGCGCCATGCAATGGCTCAACTACATCGCGACCGACCTGCACAAGGGCATGGCGGTGATGTTCTCGCCGTTCGTGGACGAGGCGTCGAAGACCCGGTTCGCCGAAGGCAACCTGGCCAGCCGGTTCGACTACATCGAGCAGCACCTGTCCGGCAGCGACTACGTGCTGGGCGCCGAGTTCTCCGTCGTCGACGCCTACCTGTACAACGTGCTGCGCTGGCCGGTGCGCGTGAACATCGACATGTCGGCCTACCCGTCGATCAAGCGGTTCATGGACCGCATGGCGCAGCGTCCGGCGGTCCGCGCCGCCCTGAAGGCGGAAGGGCTGCCCGTCAGGTAGGTCCCGGCGCCACGCGCGACGTCACGCCCGACGTCACGCCCGACGTCATGCAACCTTGAGAATGATCTTGCCCTGGATCCCGCCGCGTGCCGCGCGCTCATGGGCCTGCCGTGCGTCCGCCAGCGCGAACGTGGTGTCGATGGCGACCCGCAGCCGGCCCTCGGCGAGGAGCCGGCTCAACGCCTCCAGTTGCGAGCCGCTCGATCGCACCTGTGTCGATGACACGGTGATCCCAAGTCTCGCTGCTTCATCGGCCCCATCGAACCCCAGCGGATACACCGGGAAGAGGGCGCCGCCCCGCTTGAGCGTGCGCAGGAACCTTGCCGTCGTCGGCCCGCCGAGGGTGTCCAGGACCAGGTCGAGATCGCGCGCGACGGTCTCCGGCGGCGTGACCGTGTAGTCGATGAAACGGTCGGCGCCCAGGTCGCGCACGAACTGCTCATGCCTGCCTGATGCCACGGCGATGACCTCCGCGCCGGCCCGTTTCGCCAACTGGATGGCGAGGTGGCCCACGCCGCCGCCCGCGCCATTGATCAGGACCTGCTGGCCGGAGAGCGGCACGGGCCGATGGGACGCAGGCTGGAAGGGGTTGGGCTCGTCATGGCCCAGCTCGATGAGGAACTGCCAGGCCGTGAGGCCGGCCATCGCCGCGCCGGCCGCGTGCGCGTGATCGACCGCGGCGGGCTTGCGCGCCAGGTCCGTCACCGGCGCGGCCACGTACTCGGCATACGCGGCGCTCTCGCCAAAGCTGGGGAACTTCACCATGCCGAACACCTCGTCGCCGACGGCCAGCGCCGTGACGTCCGCCGCCACGGCCGCCACGACGCCTGACACGTCCGACCCGGGGATGACCGGCAGGTCGACCGGGGGGCGCCAGTCCGCGGGGAGGCTCCGGTAGCCGTCGCGCAGATACCAGTCGGGCGGATTGAGCGCCACCGCATGGACGCGGACCAGCACCTCGCCGGGCTTGAGCGTCGGCCTCGGTGCGTCTTCGTAGCGCAGCACCTCCGGGCCACCGAATGCGTGGATCCGGACGGCCTTCATCGTGTCTTGGGTCATCACTGCTTCCTTCTTGAATGGGGAGGGACGACACCGCTGGGGTGTCCCGAAGTCGCAGTGTGAATATTCGCCGCCGGTTTGATAATCCGGGCACCGATCACTTGTTAAGTGCCATGACGGAACAAATCACCCTGGAGCGCCTGACCGGCATCGTCGCGTTCGCGCGGGCCGCCTCCCATGGCAGCTTCACCGCAGCGGCGCAGTCGCTCTCCGTCTCGCCGTCCGCGGTGAGCAAGACGATCCAGCGGCTGGAGCAGCAGCTCGGCCTGCGCCTGTTCACCCGCACGACCCGTTCGCTGGTGCTGACGCCGGAGGGGCGGGATCTGCACCAGCGCGCGCTCGAGCTGCTGCGCGCGGCGGACGACGTGGTGCAGTCGGCGGTCGCGGCCAAAGCCGAGCCCGCAGGCACCTTGAAGATCGCCGCGCCGCTGCCGATCGGCACGCGTCTGCTGGCGCCGGCGCTCCCGGAGTTCCGTCGACGCCATCCGAAGCTCAACATCGACCTGCGCCTCGGCGACCGCTACGTCAATCTGATCGAGGAGGGGGTGGACGTCGCCATCCGCATCGGCAGCCAGCCGGACTCCACCTTGATCTCGCGCGGCCTGTCGCCGGTCCGGTTGAGCGCGTTCGCCTCACCGGGTTATCTGGCCGCGCGGGCACGCCGCGCCGGCCCGAGGACCTGCGCGATCATGACTGCGTGAACTTCCGCTACCAGACCACGGGCCAGACGCTGGTCTGGCAGTTCAAGGTCGGACAACGCATCGTCGAGTTCACCCCCGAGGCGGCCATCGTCCTGGATGTCAGCGATGCGGTGGTGGAAGTGCTGGCTGCCGGCGGCGGCGTCGGCATGGCGGCCTCATGGATCGCGGCGCCCTACGTGGAGCGCGGCCTGCTGGTGCCGGTCCTGAGCGAATGCGCGGTCGACCGCACGACGATCACCGCCGTCTGGCCGGAGAGCCGGCGGGCGAATCCTGGCGTGAAGGCCTTCGTCGCCTTCCTGGAGGAGGTGTTCCCGACACCGTCCCCCTGGGATGCCGTGATCGCCGCCCGGCCGGCCTCAGCCTGACAGCTTCTGCGCGAACTGCCAGCCCAGTTCCGCCATCGGCTTCGCGCCGGCGCCGGCCTCGCGGGCCTGCTGGCTGGAGGCGGTGCCGTCCTCGACGCGCTTGGCGATGCCTTGCAGGATCGCGCAGATGCGGAACAGGTTGTAGGCGAGGTAGAAGTTCCAGTCCTTCATCACCGTCGCCGCATCGCCGCGGCCGGTGCGTTCGCAGTAGCGGCGCACGTAGTCGAGCTCGTTCGGGATGCCCAGCGGCGCCAGGTCCACGCCACCGAGACCGCGCGCGGCGCCGCTCTTGCGGATGTGCCACGACATGCAGTGGTAGCTGAAGTCCGCCAGCGGATGGCCCAGCGTCGACAGCTCCCAGTCCAGCACCGCCAGCACGCGCGGTTCGGTCGGGTGGAAGACGAGGTTGTCCAGCCGGTAGTCGCCGTGCACGATCGCGACCTCGCGCTCGTCGCGCGCCGAGTCGGGGATGTGCGCCGGCAGCCACTCGATCAGGCGGTCCATCGCCTCGTTCGGCCCGGTGATCGTCGCCTGGTACTGCTTGCTCCAGCGGCCGATCTGGCGCTCGAAGTAGTTGCCCGGCTTGCCGTAACCCTCCAGCCCCAGCGCGCGGAAGTCGACCCGGTGCAGCGCGGCGATGACGCGGTTCATCTCCTCGTAGATCGCCGTGCGTTCCTCGTTGGAGGCACCCGGCAGCGTCTGGTCCCACAAGACCCGGCCCTGGATGAATTCCATGACGTAGAAGGCGCGGCCGACGATGGATTCGTCCTCGCACAGGGCGAGCATGCGCGGCACCGGCACGTCGGTGTTGCTGAGCGCGCGCATCACGGTGAACTCGCGCTCGATCGCGTGCGCCGACGGCAGCAGCTTGGCCACCGGCGCCGGCTTGGCGCGCATCACGTAGGTCGCGCCCGGCGTGATCAGCTTGTAGGTGGGATTGGACTGGCCGCCCTTGAACTGCTCGATCGTCAGCGGGCCGGCGAAGCCCTCGATCTCGCGCGCCAGCCAGGCGGCGAGCGCCTCGGCGTCCATCGTCTGCGACGGGGCGCGGGTGCCGGTGAAAGCATCGTCCACAAGGTCTCCTGGAGTTGTCGTGATTCGTGATCGACGCGTCCCCGGAGCCCGCCGCCCTGCGCAGGCGGCGACGATCCCGGGACGCTCAGCGGTTGGCGATGGCCAACAGCTTTTCCTTGCTCAGCACCACCAGCCGGGTCGGCTCGACGCGCACCGCGCCTTCGCGCTCGAAGCCCTTGAGCTCCTGGTTCACGCGCTGCCGCGAGGCGCCCAGCAGCTGCGCCAGGTCTTCCTGCGCCAGCTGCAGGCCGATGCGGACCTCCTCGCCCTGCGACACGCCGTAGCTGCGCGCCAGCAGCAGGATCTGCTTGGCCAGGCGCGAGGCCAGGGGCCGGGTGTTGAGGTCTTCGACCTGGTCGAACATCAGCCGCAGCCGCCGGCAGTTCAGCCGCAGCAGCGCCTCGTAGAGCTCGGTGTGGCGTTGCAGCAGGTCGCGGAAGTCGGGCTTGCGGATGACCAGCAGCGTGGTCTCGCCGTGCGCGCTGGCATCGTGCGTGCGCGGCAGGCCGTCGAAGAGGGCGATGTCGCCGAACCAGATGCCCGGCTCGACATAGGTCAGCGTGACCTGCTTGCCCGACAGCGAGACCGAACTCACCCGCACCGCGCCCTTGGCCACGCCGATCCATTCCTCGGCCGGTTCGCCGCGCACCGACATCAGCGCGCCGTCGGACAGGCGTCTCACGGTGGCACGCGCCAGGATGTCGCTGCGCAGCGGCAGTGACAGTTTGGAAAACCACGGGCCCGTCTCGATGCTGTTGCGTTCGGAAATTGTAAGAACCGAGCTGTTCATGCTTTGTCGCTGGCGTGACAGGCCAGCCGTCTCCTGAATTGTGGGGAGAGACCGCGTGCGTGGCGGCGTCTTCCGGGTGATTTCTGGCCTATTGTGAGGGACCCACGCCGTGCCCGCGGGTGCCGCGACGATGCGCGCATGATGCGTGGGCGATGCGTATCCGGGGGAAGGAAGGGCGCTTTTCCGGGTTTGTCCCTGTAAGCGCCGTGCTAGAGTGAAACGCACACCAACAGCAACAACAGCGGGAATGGATCGAGATCTTCACGACCCGCGCGGCGCACTGCCGCCGCCCAGCGTTCTTGTGCTTGCCATCCTCATGATGTCGACGCCGGCCTGGGGCCTTGGTGTCGGCCGCCCGCAGGCGGCCTCGTCATTGGGTCAGCCGCTGAACCTGCTGTTCCCCGTCCAGCTCAATCCCGGCGAGACCGTCACGCCCGAGTGCGTGCGCGCCGAAGTGAGCGCCGGCGAGAACGCGCTGGCCGCGTCGGGCCTGCACTGGCAGGTCGAGGGCGACGGTTCACGCGTCACCGGCGTGCGGCTGCGCAGCGCGCAGCGCATCGACGAGCCGATCGTGTCGGTGCAGCTCAGCGTGGGCTGCCCCGCGCGGCTGACGCGCCAGTACACCGCGTTCATCGATCCGCCCGGCCTGAACGGCGAGCCGATCGCCGATCCGGGCGCACCGCCCGCGGCGGCCGTGTCGCCCGCGTTGCAGGCGCTGCAGGAGTCGCAGCCGCCGCGCCCGGCGGAGACGCCGAACCATCGATCCTCCGCGCCGCGCGCCGGCAACGACCTGGCGATCGCCGCCGCGGCCACGCCCGGCGCTGCCGACGGCAGCGCGGAGCGGCCGCGCCAACGGCAGCGTCGGACGGTCGAGGCAAGCCCTGGCACCGACGGTGGCCGCTCCGGCGCGTCGCGCGAGACGCGTCAGGTCCAGAGCCGGACCCCGACGCGCGAGAACCGCGAGAGCCGGGTGACGCGGGCCCCGACGCCGCGCCTGTCGCTGGAGCCCATGGAGGTGCTGCAGGCGCCCGCGCAGGCGCTGCTGGCCGCCGAGGCCGCCGCCAGTGCCGCGAGTGCCGCTGAAGACGCGCGTCAGCAGATGCTGGCGATGCAGAAGCAGCTGGCCGAGATGCAGGCCGAGCAGAAGCGCACCCTGGCCGCGATGACCACGCTGCGCCAGGAACTGCAGGCCGCGCGCGAGCAGGCCGCGAACGGCAGCAGCGCCTCGTCGGTCTGGGTGCTGGGCCTGAGCCTGCTGAGCCTGGCGCTGGCCGCGAGCAGCCTGCTGCTGTGGCGCAGCAACCGCGTGCAGAAACGTGAGGCCGGCCAGCACTGGCTGGGCGACTCCCGCCACGAGGGAGAGGGTGCCGAGACGGTGTTGCCGCCCATGCCGACCGGGCCGTCCCCGTTCACGCCCACGGATCCGCACAGTTCGCCGGCGCCGCTGATGTCGCACCTGTCGAGCGACGGTCCGGTGGCGTCGCTCGCGCCGTCGACGATCCCGATGCCGTTGAGCCTCAACGAGGAACCGACGCGCCCCGCGCCCTTGATGTCGGCCACGCCGCCCGCGCCGCCCGCGACACGCCTGCCGGCCCGCGCGCCGACGACGGCCGCGGACGACGCGCTCGACGCCCTGGCGGCGCTCGATGCGCTGGAGCCGCTGACCCTGCAGTTCGAACGCGGCGACACGCGGCCGGCGCCGCTGTCCGCCGACCTGGGCGGCGGCGGTGTCACCGTGACCGTCGAGGAACTCATCGACCTCGAGCAGCAGGTCGACTTCTTCATGGTGCTGGGCCAGGACGATGCGGCGATCGAGTTGCTGTCCTCTCGTCTGAATCATCGCGACGCGGCCAGCGGCCTGCCGTTCCTCAAGCTGATGGAGCTCTATCAGCGCCGCGGTGACCGGGAATCCTTCGATCGCATCGGGACGCGTTTTACCGAGCAGTTCCATGCCCGGGCGCCGTCGTGGAGCGACGACCTGAACGAGGGCGACGCCCTGGAGACCCACGCGGAACTCATGGAGCGGCTCGAAGCCGCCTGGTCCGATCCCGAAGGCAGCATGAGCCTGCTGCAGGATCTGCTGTCCAACCATCAGGAGTACAGCGGCGATCTGGGGCTGCCGGCCTACCGCGACCTGCTGCTGCTGTACGCGGTGGCGCGCGACCGCGCCGAGCATGAGATCGACGGCAACTCGATCGACGTCGTGCTGCCGTTGGATGCGACCGCGCCGACGGATCAGATGGCGACCATGGTGTGGCAGTCGCCGGCACCGTCGCGGACGCCGCTCACGCAGTCGGTGGACCTGGATCTGTCGCTCGTCGAGGACGACGAGACATCGCGTACACCCAAAGGGCGGTGATCGTGATTGCGGGCGGTCAGGCGTCGGCCGTCAGGCCTGCGTGTGGCCAGGCGCGGGCACTCCACGAGGCAGGGGGCATCGCGTCCGCGAACCCCCAGCCTCATTCCGGCCCCACAAGCACTCGCTGTTCGCGGGCCTGGGGAGTGCGAGTGACTCAGATCTTCTTCAGGCGCTCCAGCGCCAGATCCAGCGTCTCGTCCTTCTTCGCGAAGCAGAAGCGGATGACCTTGGCGTCGCTGCCACCGGTATAGAACGCCGACAGCGGGATCGCCGCGACGCCGATCTCGCGCGTCAGCCACTGGCAGATCTCCATGTCGCCCATCGCGGCCTGCGCCGCAGGCAGCGCGCTGTAGTCGACGCACTGGAAGTAGCTGCCGGGGCAGGGCCTCAGCACGAAGGCCGAGCCCGCGAGCCCGGCGCGGAAACGATCGCGCTTGCGCTGGTAGAAGTCGCTCAGGCCCAGGTAGGGCGCCGGATCGCGCATGTAGGCCGCGATGCCGTGCTGCATCGCCGAGTTCACGGTGAACACGTTGTACTGGTGGACCTTGCGGAACTCCGCCATCAGCGGCGCGGGCGCGGTCACGTAGCCGACCTTCCAGCCGGTCACGTGGTAGGTCTTGCCGAAGCTCGACACGACGAAACTGCGCGCCGCCAGCTCGGGCAGCCGCGACACGCTCTGGTGCGTCTGGCCGTCGTAGACCATGTGCTCGTAGACCTCGTCGCTGATCACCAGCACCTCGGTGCCGTCCAGCAGCTCGGCGAGCTGGCGCAGTTCGTCCGCGCTCCACACCGCGCCGCTGGGGTTGTGCGGGCTGTTGATCATGATCGCGCGGGTGCGCGGCGTGAGCGCGGCACGGATGCGGTCGAAGTCGGGACGGAAGCTCGACGGGTCCAGCGGCACCGGCACCATGACGCCGCCGGCCAGCGCGATGTTGGGCGCGTAGCTGTCGTAGGCGGGCTCGAGCACCACCACCTCGTCGCCCGGATGCACGATCGCGAGGAGCGCCGTCAGGATCGCCTGCGTCGCGCCGGCGGTGACGGTAATCTCCGTGTCGGGGTTGTACGCGTGGCCGTAGAGCGTCTCGATCTTGGCGGCGATCGCCTGGCGCAATGCCGGCACGCCGGGCATCGGCGGGTACTGGTTGTGTCCGGCGCGCATCGCGGCGTCCACGGCATCCAGCAGCGCCGGATCGCCTTCGAAGTCGGGGAAGCCCTGGCCCAGGTTGACCGCCTGGTGCTGCTGCGCCAGCGCCGACATGACGCTGAATACCGTCACGCCCAGTTGGGGCAGGCGGCTCGCGGGAAGGGGAGTGTGAACGCGCATGGTCGGTATCGATGAGGATCGACGGAGATCGATGAGTGGGCGGGTCGTGTGCGGGGGAGGCGCTGGACGACGCCGGAAATCAGAGGTCGTAGTCGCTGGCCTCGCCGCTCATCGCGCGCTGCAGCAGCGTGCGGTTGAGGCGGTCGGAGAGTAGTTCGGCGAAGCTGTAGACGTAGTTGCGCAGGTAGGCGCCGCGCTTGAAGGCGATGCGGGCGACGTTCTGGCCCAGCAGGTGGCCGAGCGGGCGCGAGACCAGCTCGCCGCCGGGCGGATCTTCGCGCACGGCCATCTCGGCGACGATGCCTACGCCCAGACCCAGCCGGACATAGGTCTTGATGACGTCGGAGTCGATCGCCTCGAGCACGATGTTGGGCTTGAGCTGGCGTTGCGCGAAGGCGCGGTCGATGCGGGTGCGGCCGGTGAAGCTGGGGTGGTAGGACACCAGCGGCTGCGCGGCCAGGTGCTCGAGGTCGATGCGCTCGAGCTGCGCGAGCGGATGCTCGGCGCGCATCACCAGCACGTGCTGCCATTCGTAGGCGGGCAGGGTGACGAGCTCCTCGAACTGCGACAGCGATTCGGTCGCCAGGCCGACGTCGGCGGTCTCGTCGATCAGCATCTTCGCGACCTGGTCCGGGCTGCCCTGGTGCAGGCCGATGTTGACCTGCGGGAACTGCTTGCGCAGCTGCGTGACCGGGCCGGGCAGCACGTATCTCGCCTGCGTGTGCGTGGTCGCGATCGACAGAGTGCCGACGTCCTGCTTGGAGTACTCCTCGCCGATGCGCTTGAGGTTGCCGACCTCGCGCATGATGATCTCGATGGACTTGAGCACCTGCCGGCCGGGCTCGGTGATGCTGCGCAGCCGCTTGCCGTGGCGCGAGAAGATGTCGACGCCGAGCTCTTCCTCGAGCTCCAGGATCGCCTTGGAGACGCCCGGCTGCGAGGTGTACAGCGCCTTGGCCGTCTCGGTCAGGTTGAGGTTGCGGCGCGCGGCCTCTTGGACGAAGCGGAACTGGTGCAGATTCATGGCAGGTTCATCGCAGGGTTCAAGACTCGGGAAGCACGGTCGGCGTGGCGGGGTCGAGGGGGTCGGCGGGGAGCGTGACGGCGGTGATCAGGTCCAGCGTCGCGCCCGCCATCGCGCGGATCACCGAGGGCTGTTCGCCGATGGCGTCGTGCAGGACGAAGAGCACGCGCGGGTGGGCAGCGCGCAGCGTCTCCACCAGCGGCGGCACGTCGCGGCGCACATGGCCGCTGGCGCCGAGGAACATCGGGACGATCTGGACGCGGGTGCAGCCGACCGCGACCAGCGCACCGGCGGCGGTGGCCAGGTCGGGCGCCATCAGCTCCAGGTAGGCGAGGGCGATCGGCAGGTCCGGACGCTGCGTCTGCAGTTCGGCGGCGATGGCCTGGAACGGCCCCGCCCAGGCCGGGTCGCGGGCCCCATGGGCGAAGAGCAGCAGACCGTCCATCAGCAGTCCTCCCTCGGGCGACACGTCGGTGACCCGGACCGATGGTCGGCCCGGCAGGCGGCCAGACAGGCGGCGTTTTCGCCGCTCATCGATACCGCACCAGCCAGTAGAACGCGCCCATCGAGATGCCGAGGTACAGCAGGCTGGGCGCCGAGGCCACGAGCCACGGGGTCCAGTCGCGCAGCAGGCCGAGGTGGCCGGTGATCGCGTTCAGCACCACGAAGCTGATGCCCAGCATGATGCCGCCGAAGACCTTCACGCTGATGCCGCCCGAGCGGAAGTGCAGATACGCGAACGGCAGCGCCAGCGCCACCATCACCATGCAGGCGAACGGATAGAAGGCCTTGCGCCAGAACTGGATCTCCGGCTGCGCCGAGGACTGTTCCTGCGAGGACAGGTGGCGCGTGTAGCGGTAGAGCTCCAGCGTCGACATGTTCCAGGTTGGCTGCACCGCCGCGGCCACGACGCCCGACGGCAGCTGGCTCTGCCATTCGTACTTGGGCAGCAGGATCTCGCGCACCGCCGGGTTCTCGGCGAGCTTGTCCTGCGGCGCCGCCGGGTCCGCAGGCTGCGGCGCGGCCAGGGCGGGCTGGTTCAGCGGCGTCGGCGTGCGCGACCATTGCATCAGGCGCACGTCGTTCATCATCCAGCGGCCGGTCGGGTCGACCGTCGCGTTCTTCGCGGTCAGCCGGGTGGCCATCGCGCCCTTGCTGTCGAACTCGAAGACCAGCACGTCCTCCATCGCGCCGTTGGCCCGGGCCCGGCCGACATGCACCGCATAGCTGTAATCGCCGAGGCGGTCCTTCATCCACGCGCCCTGGGCGTTGGTGACGCCGCCGCTGGCGCTGGACTTGAGCAGTTGCGCCTGCCGGTCCGCCCAGGGGTTGACGAAGTCGCCCACGACGAAGGCCAGCACCGCGAAGGCCAGTGCCATCACGCTCAGCAGGCCCAGCGCACGCTGCGGGCCGAGGCCGCCGGTGCGCAGGATGGTGAACTCGCTGGACTGCGCCAGCCGCGCCATGCTGAAGATCGTGCCGATCAGCACCGCGATCGGCATCAGCTCGTAGAAGCGGCCCGGCAGCTTCAGCACGCTGGACCAGACCGCCAGCCCGATGCCCAGTCCCAGGCGCTGGAAGCGGTCCAGGTCGTCGATGAAGTCCAGGAAGAAGAACAGCGCCAGGAACCCGGCCATGACCAGGGTGAAGGAGCTCAGGATGTCGCGGTACAGCAGCCGCCGGACGGTTCTCATGTGGGCACTCCCGGCGTGGAACCGGACATCGTCGCGGGTGCGATCACCACGCCGGCCGGCGGCGCGGCGAAGACGGTCTCGTCATAGCCCGGCTTCTCGGGCGGGGCCGGGAGCACGCCGCTGCGCGGCGCGCCCAGCCGCGCGCCCTGTTCACGCCAGAGCAGCAGCAGCAGCGTCACCAGGAAGGCGCCGCCGTGCAGGGCCAGCAGCGCCGGGCCCAGCTTCATCTTGCTGGCCACCACCCAGGTCTGGGTCAGGTTGATCAGGTTGAAGTAGACGATGAAGGCCAGCAGCGCGAAGAGCAGGTTCCAGTTGCTGGCGCGGCGCGGGTTCGTCGCCGAGATGCCGATCCCCAGCAGCACCAGGTTGACGCAGCCCAGGATCATGCCGAAGCGCCAGGCCAGCTCGCCGTCGTTCTGCGGCGAGCGGTCGACCAGCAGGTCCAGCGTCGGGCGTGTCTTGGGCGGGCGCGTGCCGCCGGCGCGCATCACCTCCTCGTCGACCACGACCTGGTACTGCTGGAAGCGCGCCACCGACTTGTCGCCGTTGCGCTGGTCGACGTCGTTGCGCTGGCCATGGTCCAGCACCAGCACGCGCTGGTTGTCCTTGTACTGCAGCGCGCCGCGCGCCGAGGTCGTCACCGACTCCAGGTGCTCGGTGTTGTTCATGATGAAGACGTTGCGCGCGGCGGCCTCATCGGTCGGGTCGCGTTCGATGAAGAACACGCGCGAGCCGTCGTTGGAGGTCTGGAACTGGCCCGGCGCGACGCGGGACAGGTCGCTGCGCTGCTCGAACTGCGCGCGCAGCTGGGCGCTGTTGTCGTTGCTCCAGGGCCAGACGATGGTCATCAGCACCGCGACGACGACCAGCACCGGCGAGGCCATCGTCAGCACCGGCCGGACGAAGCGCGTCAGGCCCAGGCCGCTGGCGAACCAGATGGTCATCTCCGATTCCTTGTACATGCGCCCCAGCGACATGACGACGGCGACGAACAGCGACAGGCTCAGCATCACCGGCAGCTGGGCGAGGGCCAGATATCCCAGCGACAGCAGCACGTGCTGCGGGGCCACCGTCCCCTTGGCCGCCATGCCGAGCGAGCGCACCAGCAGCATCGTCACGACGATGGTCAGGATGACCACGAAGGCCAGTCCGAAACTGCGGGCCAGTTCCTTGCGTACGGTTGAATCGAATAACATCCGGGCACTTTATCTACTTCTCGGCATTATGGACTTCCGCTCTCAGCTCGCGACCCTCGACGCGCTCTCGTCGCACGGCGCCGACGCCCTCGTGCTGGTCGTCGCGGGCGACAGCCTGCCGGCGTCGCTCGACAAGACCGTCACCGCCCTGGTCAAGGACGCCATCAAGCTCGGCGACTTCGAGCTGAAGGCGGGTCAGGTCTTGTCCCTGGTCCGTCCGGCCGGCCTGAAGGCCCCCAGACTGGTCGTCGCCGCCAGCGGCGCGTCGCTGAAGGCCGCCCGCAGCGCGCTGGGCGCGGCGCTGGGCCAGCTCAAGGGCAAGGGCGCCACGGGCGCCTCGGTGGCCTACGCCGGTTTCGGTGCCGACCTGACCGAGTCCCTGGCCGAGCAGACCGTGCTCGCCGCGCTGGAAGCCACCTACATCTACCGCGAGACCAAGCCGAGCGCTCCTGCGGCGTCCAAGCTGACGAAGATCGCCCTGCTGCACGGCAAGGACGACGTCAAGGCGGTCAAGGCCGGCCTGACGCGCGGCCAGGCCATCGGCGCCGGCATCGCCGTCGCCCGCGAATGCGCCAACCTGCCGCCCAACGTCGCCACGCCGGCCTACCTGGCCGACCAGACCAAGGCGCTGGCCAAGAGCCATGGCATCAAGGTCGAGGTCCTGGACCAGAAGGGCATCGAGAAGCTGGGCATGGGCTCCTTCCTGTCCGTGGCCAAGGGCTCCGACGTGCCGCCGCGTTTCATCGTCGCCAAGTACGAAGGCGCCGCCAAGACGCAGGCGCCGGTGGTGCTGGTCGGCAAGGGCATCACCTTCGACTCGGGCGGCATCTCGCTGAAGCCGGGTGCCGGTATGGACGAGATGAAGTTCGACATGGGCGGCGCCGCCTCCGTGCTGGGCACGCTGCGCGCCGTGGTCGAGCTCAAGCCCAAGATCAACCTGGTCGTGCTGATCGCCGCCTGCGAGAACATGCCCAGCGCCCGCGCGGTCAAGCCGGGTGACGTGGTCACCTCGATGTCGGGCCAGACGATCGAGATCCTGAACACCGACGCCGAAGGCCGTCTGATCCTGTGCGACGCGCTGACCTACGCCGAGCGCTTCAAGCCCGCGGCCGTCGTCGACGTCGCGACGCTGACCGGTGCCTGCGTGATCGCGCTGGGCGGCGTGCGTTCGGGCATGTACGCGAGCGACGACGAACTGGCGGCCGCACTGAGCGCCGCCGGCGAGACGGCGCTGGATCCTTGCTGGCGCCTGCCGCTGGACGACGACTACGCCGACGGCCTGAAGACCAACTTCGCCGACGTCGCCAACGTCGCCGGCCGCGAGGGCGGTTCCATCACCGCCGCGAAGTTCCTGCAGCGTTTCGCCTCCAAGTACCGCTGGGGTCACCTGGACATCGCCGGGACCGCCTGGAAGGGCGGCGGCGCCAAGGGCGCGACCGGCCGTCCGGTCGGCCTGCTGACGCACTTCGTGCTGTCGCAGGTCCGCTGAACGCCGGCGGCGTTCTCCGGAAACTGAAAGAGGAAGGGCGGGTCCGGTGACGGAGGTCAACTTCTATACCGGCGTGCCCGACCGGCAGGTCTACGCCTGCCGCCTGCTGCGCAAGACGCAGGCGGCGGGACTGACCGTCGGGATCTGGGGGCCGATGAGATTGCTGGAGCGGCTGGACCAGACGCTCTGGACCTTCGAACCCGGTGAGTTCCTCCCGCATCTGCTGCTGCGCGGCGACACCCCGTCGCCGCTGCGGGAGCGCACGCCGATCCTGCTGTCGGACCAGCTCGATGCGCTGGCCGGGTGCCAGGTCTTGCTCAATTTCGAACCGGGCGTGCCGCCCGGGCTCGAGCGTTTCGAGCGCGTGCTGGAGCTGGTCTCCACCGACGCCGACCAGGTCGCCGCGGGACGCGGACGATTCAAGGCCTACAAGGCGCTCGGACTGACGCTGAATCACCACGTGATGTCGGCCTGAGCCGACCGTTTCCCGTCATTTCATCGCCGGACGATGGTCGCGCCAACCGGGTGCCGGCCCGCGCCGCCGTGGTGCCGCAAAGCCCATGGACAGGGCGCGAATCGCCTGGTCAGGCGTTCGATTGGGCGGAAAACCGCACTCCGCGTGCCACCCGTGTGCACGCTGTCGCACTCCTGCGAAAACCATCCGGGTTTGCCCCGGTGACAGGGGCGCGACAACGCCTGCGCCGTGACTGCGTTCACAGCATTTTCACTAGGGAAACGCTGCCGTCTTTCGGGGTATGGTCGCTCGCGTTGAGAACTCAACGTCATTCCACATATCCCGAGTCGGAGGTTCCTAGATGCAATCCAAGCTGAATGTGATCGTGGGCGCAATCGCCATTGCCGCAAGCGGCGCCGCCCTGGCGCAGGATGCGGTGGTCAAGATCGGCCACGTGGGTCCCACCAGCGGCGCCATCGCGCACCTGGGCAAGGACAACGAACTGGGCGCCAAGATGGCCATCGACGAGCTGAACGCCAAGGGCGTGACGATCGGCGGCAAGAAGGTCAAGTTCGAACTGCTGGCCGAAGACGACGCCGGCGATCCGAAGCAAGGCACCGCGGCCGCCCAGAAGCTGGTCGACTCCAAGGTCAACGGCGTCATCGGCCACCTGAACTCCGGCACGACCATCCCCGCGTCCAAGATCTACAGCGACGCCGGCATCCCGCAGATCTCGCCCTCGGCGACCAACCCCAAGTACACCCGCAACGGCTACAAGACGGCATTCCGCGTCGTGGCCGACGACGTGCACCTGGGCGGCACGCTGGGCAAGTACGCGGTGACCTCGCTGAAGGGCAAGTCCATCGCCGTCATCGACGACCGCACCGCCTACGGCCAGGGCGTCGCCGACGAATTCGAGAAGGGCGTCAAGGCCGCGGGCGGCAAGGTCGTCGGTCGTGAATTCACCAACGACAAGGCCACGGACTTCACCGCCATCCTGACCTCCCTGAAGGGCAAGAAGCCCGACGTCGTCTTCTTCGGCGGCATGGACGCCGTCGCCGGCCCGATGCTGCGCCAGATGAAGCAGCTGGGCATCGAAGCCAAGTTCATGGGCGGCGACGGCATCTGCACGGCCGAACTGCCCAAGCTGTCCGCCGGCACGATCTCCGACAGCCAGGTCGTCTGCGCGGAAGCGGGCGGCGTGGAAGGCGAGTCGAAGAAGTCGCTGGACGCCTTCAAGACCAAGTTCAAGGACAAGTACAAGGTCGAGGTGCAGATCTACGCCCCGTACGTGTATGACGCGGTCAACGTGATGGTCGACGCCATGGTCAAGGCCAAGTCCGCCGATCCGAAGGTCTACCTGCCGGTGCTGGCCAAGACGGCCGACTACAAGGGCGTGACCGGCACGATCGCGTTCGACGCCAAGGGCGACATCAAGAACGGCGCGCTGACGCTGTACACCTACAAGGGTGGCAACCGCGAGCAGCTCGCCGTCGTGCGCTGATCCTGGGACGCCAGTCACCAAGGTCACCCAGACCACGGAACGCCCACTTCGGTGGGCGTTTTTTTCGCCCGCGGCGGGTGTAGTCATTCCTTCACGTTCCCTCTCTGACAGGGTCACGTCGGGACGACATCGGACTGTCCCCGGTTCGGGGATCACCCCCTCACTCACGTGCATTCCCGCACGAGAGCCCCTCAAAGCATTCAGTCAGGGGTTTGCACCTAACAGGGGCTACAGACAATGGCCTCCGTCAGCGCGCCGCAGGGTCGATTCGGGGATCCGGCGGCGGACGGCGAGACGGGTTCAACCGAGCCGGATTGCAAGGCGATCGCCCCTGCAAACAGGGGGCTTTCAAGCCTGGGGGCGGGAGGCATGATGCCCCCCGCAGCGAACAGGGCCTCCTCTGGCGGAGGGCGTGTTCGCGACGAGCGGTCCTGAGAGGTTCACCCGGGTCGGCGACTGCATCCCAAGAGGATGCCGTGACCAGCTTTGGGGACGGGCATGATTCGAATTTTTAACCATTACCTCCATCGTCGTACCCTGGTCCAGGTGCTCTTCGACCTGGGCCTGATCGTCGCGGCGGTGTTTGCGGTCGCATTGAGCCAAGGCAGCAGCGAGCACATGGTGAGCTTCGCCGCGTCCTACGGCCTCTCGCTCGCCGGCGGCATGTTCGTCATCAACTCCGCGTCCGGCCTCTACTCCCAATCCCACAAGCGCTCGCTGACGCAGTCCTGCGCCCGCGCGCTCTTCGCGCTGCTGATCGGCCTGCCGCTGGCCTATGGCCTGTTCAGCCTGATCCCCGCCACCGTCTCCCACCGCGACCTGCTGACCACGACCGCCATGCTGGCCGTCGCGCTGGTCATGGTGCACCGCGTGTACGCCGCGCACTCCGGCGCGCAGGGCGCCGGCCGGACCAAGATCCTGATCTTCGGCAGCGGCCACGCCGCGCTGGCCGTCAGCGAGAGCCTGCGCGCCGCCGACCCGCATGCGCAGATCGTCGGTTTCCTGCCTGGCCCGAACGAGGTCGACCCGCAAGTGCCCGCGCATGAGCTGCTGGCCGCCGAGAGCCTGACCGATGCTGCCATGCGCCTGGGCGTGGACGAGATCGTCGTGGCGCTGTCCGAGCGTCGTGGCGGCAGCATGCCGCTGCGTCAGCTGCTGGACTGCAAGCTCTACGGCATCCGCGTCGTGGACCTGGCCACCTACTTCGAGAAGACGCTGGCGCAGATCAAGATCAGCCACGTCCATGCCGGCTGGCTGATCTTCGGCGACGGCTTCAACCAGGGCGTGCTGCGCAGCGCCGTCAAGCGCGCCTTCGACCTGGTGTCCTCGCTGCTGCTGCTGGTCGCGACCGCGCCGATCATGGCCGTCACCGCGCTGCTCATCAAGCTGGAATCGCCCGGCGGGATCTTCTACACGCAGGAACGCGTCGGCCTGAACGGCGCGACCTTCAAGGTGATCAAGTTCCGCAGCATGCGCAACGACGCCGAGAAGGACGGCCGCCCCCAGTGGGCGACCAAGAACGACGCCCGCGTGACGCGCGTCGGCAACTTCATCCGCAAGGTGCGCATCGACGAGCTGCCGCAGCTGCTCAACGTGCTGCGCGGCGAGATGAGCATGGTCGGTCCGCGTCCCGAGCGTCCGTTCTTCGTGGACGAGTTGGTCGCGCAGATCCCGTATTACGCCGTGCGCCACAGCGTGAAGCCGGGCGTGACCGGCTGGGCGCAAGTCCGCTACGAATACGGCTCGACCATCGAGGACTCGCTGGAGAAGCTCCAGTACGACCTGTATTACGTCAAGAACCACACGCTGTTCCTCGACCTGTTGATCATGCTCGAGACGGTGGCCGTGGTCCTGACGGGCCGGGGGCGCGCTGAGCGCGACGGCGGAGCGACCCGCTCCTGGCGTCCTGTCTGTGCGCCCGTTGCTGCGCCGGTCGCCGCGCCCATTCCTGATCGCGGCCCGCGCGCCGGGACTTTGATCCATGTGGGCCAACACCCTGAGCCTCGGCGCCGCGTCGGGGATCGTCGCGGTATTCGCGCATCTGGCCCTGGCGGTCGTGGTGCTGCCCCAGTTCGGCCAGCACCGGCGCCGCGCGCTGCGGCTGCAGGCCGCGCTGCTGCTGACGGCCCTGTGGGCGGGTCTTGACGCGGCGGTCGAGCAGGGCTGGCTCGGTGCCCACGGATGGCCCGCGCTGGTGCTCCTGCCCATCTGCGACGCGTTGCGCTACGGCGCCTGGTTCTCCTTCATCCTGGCGCTGATCGAATCGCGCGACGACGATGGCCGCGCGCGCAGCGCCGGCGTCGCACGGCCGCTGCAATGGCTCGCGTGGGCGGGCGTGGCCGCGGCTGTCGCCCTGCCGCTGTGGCGCTACTGGGGCGACGAGTCGCTGATGTCGATGCAGCGTCCGATCACGATGGCCTGGATGGGCCTGGGCGTGTTCGGGCTGGTGCTGATCGAGCAGATGCTGCGCAACATCGACAGCGACGCGCGCTGGAACGCCAAGCCGGTCAGCCTGGCCCTGGGCGCGGTCTTCGCCTTCGACGTGTTCGTGTTCTCGCAGGCGTCGCTGTTCGCGCAGTTCGACGGCGACGCCCTCAGCGTGCGCGCCGCCGTGCACAGCCTGGCCGTGCCGCTGCTGTGGCTGGCCAGCCGCCGGCACAAGAAGTGGCTGGACAAGCTCCATGTCTCGCGCACCGCGGCCTTCCACTCGGCGACGCTGCTGATCGTCGGCGTGTACCTGCTCGGCGTGTCCGGCATCGGCTACTACGTGCGCTACACCGGCGGCGAATGGGGCCGTGCGCTGCAGCAGGTGCTGCTCTCGGTGGGCGTGCTGGCCCTGCTGACGATGGGACTGTCGGGCTCGCTGCGCGCGAAGCTGCGGGTCTACATCAGCAAGCATTTCTTCAGCTACCGCTACGACTACCGGCAGGAATGGCTGCGTTTCACCGCGATGTTGTCGGCCAGCGCGTCGCCGGCGGAGCTGGGCGAGTCCGTGATCCGCGGTCTGGCCCATCTGGTGGAAAGTCCGGCCGGCGCGCTGTGGCTGCGCCGCGCCCCCGCGACGGCGAGCGCTTCGGAGTACCAGCAGGCCGCGCGCTGGAACCTCAACGACGACCGCCAGCCGCTGACCGCCGACGAGCCGCTGATGCGACTGCTGCAGGAGCGCGCCTGGATCGTCGACCTTGACGAGTGGCGCCGCGATCCGGCCGCCTATGAACGGGCGCCGTTGCCCGAGGCGATCGCCGGCGATGCGCGCCATTGGCTGCTGATCCCGCTGCTCAACGCGGGCGTGCTGACGGGCTGGGTGATCCTGGGCCAGCCGCGCACGCGTCTGGAATTGAACTGGGAAGTGCGCGACCTGCTGCGCACCGCCGCGCAGCAGGCGGCCAGCTATCTCGCGCAGATGCAGGCCGCCGAGGCCTTGCTCGAGGCGCGCAAGTTCGAGGCCTTCAACCGCATGTCGGCCTTCGTCGTGCACGACCTCAAGAACATCGTCACGCAGCTGTCGCTGATGATGAAGAACGCCAAACGCCTGCGGGACAACCCCGAGTTCCAGCAGGACATGCTGGACACGGTGGAAAACTCGCTGGAGAAGATGCGCCAGCTGATGCTGCAATTGCGCGAGGGCGACAAGCCGCACCACGGCAGCGCCGGCGGTGTTGCGCTGATGGCGATCGCGCGGCGGTTGGCCGCGGCCGCCGTGAGCAAGGGGCGCGCGCTGGAACTGGAGCTGCGCGACGAGGTCAGCGCGCGCGGCCATGAGGAACGCATCGAGCGCGTGCTCGGTCACGTGGTGCAGAACGCGCTGGACGCGACGCCGATCGACGGCCGCGTGACGCTGCGATTGCAGCGCGTGGGCAGCCACGCGCAGGTGGAAGTGGAAGATACTGGCTGCGGCATGTCGCAGGAGTTCATCGATCAACGGCTGTTCAAGCCGTTCCAGACGACGAAGGCGGCGGGCATGGGCATCGGCGCCTACGAGAGCTACCAGTACCTGCAGGAACTCGGAGGGAAGATCAACGTGGAAAGCGCGCCCGGACAAGGCACCAAGGTCACCATCCTGCTGCCGCTGTTTTTGCCCAGTCGGGCAGCGACGCCGGCCTGGTGGAGGCGCGATGAGTGCTCAACCGCCTTCACTGCTGATCGTCGAGGACGACCTGGCCCTTCAGAAGCAATTGAAGTGGTCGATGGACCGCTTCGAGTCCGTGACCGCCGATGACGTCGCCAGCGCCGTGCTGCAGTTCCGCCGGCACAAGCCGCCGGTCGTCACGATGGACCTCGGGCTGCCACCCGATCAGGACTCGACCTCCGAAGGCTTCAAGCTGCTCGAGAAGCTGATCGAGCTCGAGCCCGGCACCAAGGTCATCGTGCTGACCGGCCAGAACGACCAGGGCAACGCGCTGCGCGCGATCCGCATGGGCGCCTACGACTTCCTGGCCAAGCCGGTCGATCCGGACGTGCTGGTGCTGACGGTCGAACGCGCGATGCGCCTGCATGAGCTGCAGCAGGAGAACCAGCGGCTGCTCACCCAGCAGGACGGCGAACCCACCGGCAAGCTGCTCACGCGCGACGCGCAGATGCAGCGCATCTGCCGCACCGTCGAGCGTGTGTCCGGCAGCGACGCCACCGTGCTGCTGCTCGGCGAGAGTGGCACCGGCAAGGAAGTGCTGGCGCAGTCGCTGCACGACGCGTCCAAGCGCAAGGGCCGTTTCGTCGCCATCAACTGCGCGGCGATCCCCGAGGCGCTGCTCGAGAGCGAGCTGTTCGGTTACGAGCGCGGCGCCTTCACCGGCGCGACCAAGACGACGGTCGGCAAGATCGAAACCGCGCACGGCGGCACGCTGATGCTCGACGAGATCGGCGATCTGCCGATGCCGCTGCAGGCCAAGCTGCTGCGCTTCCTGCAGGAGCGGAGCATCGAGCGCCTCGGCGGCCGCCAGGAGATCGCGGTCGACGTGCGCATCGTCGGCGCGACGCACCAGGACCTGAAAAGCAAGATCGAGCAGGGGCTGTTCCGCGAAGACCTGTTCTACCGCCTGGCGGAAATCGTCGTCGACATCCCGCCGCTGCGGGACCGCGCCGGCGACGCGGTGCTGCTGAGCCATGCCTTCCTGCGCCGCTTCTCGTCGGAGCAGCGCCGCCCCATCCTGCGCCTGGCCGACGACGCGATCCGTGCCGTCGAGGCCCACCGCTGGCCCGGCAACGTGCGCGAACTGCAGAACGTCATGAAGCGCGCGTCGATCATGGCCGACGGCGAGCGCATCACGGCCGATGACCTCAACCTGCCGGTGCCCGCCGGCGGCGAGGTGCCGGCGGACGGCAACGACCTCGATCTGCGCACGGTGCGCGAGCGTGCCGAGCGCCAGGCCGTGGTGGCCGCGCTGGCCCGCACCGACGGCAACATCGCCAAGGCCGCCGACCTGCTGGGGGTCAGCCGGCCGACTCTGTACGATCTGATGGCCCGCCTCGGCGTCAAGGCCTGACGAGTGACCTTCCACGGATAACCCGACAGCGAAAGAGACGACGCATGTCCCGCAAGCCTGAGAACACCCAGATGTCCGGCCCCCTGCCTGTGACGCTTGGCGCGGAGGACGCCCGCCATCCCCGCGGCGATCGCCGCGATCGTCCCGGTCCCCGCGCGCTGAGAAGCGGCGCGACCGCGCTGGCGCTGGGATCGGTGCTGCTGCTGGCGGGCTGCTTCGGCGAGTCGGCGCAGGACCTGGTGAAGTCCGCCAAGGGCCACCTGGAGAAGCGCGACAACAAGGCCGCGATCATCCAGCTCAAGAACGCGCTGCAGAAGGACGAGACGCTGGCCGAGGCGCGTTTCCTGCTCGCCAAGGCGCTGTTGGACAGCGGCGACGTCGCCGGCGCGGCGATCGAGGCCGAGAAGGCGAAGACGCAGGGCTTCGGCGGCGACGCGCTGGTCGCGCTGCAGGCGCGGCTCCTGCTGATGCAGGGCAAGGTCGACGAATTGCTCGGCCAGTACGGCAGCACCCATCTGCAGACGCTGACCGACGAGGCCGATCTCCAGATGGCGCTGGTCACGGCCTTCGTCGCGAAGCAGAAGCTGCCCGAGGCGCGCCAGGCGGCGGACGCCGCGCTGCGCGCGGCGCCCGACAATGCGGCGGCGGGCCTGGTCAACGTGCGGCTCCTCAGCAGCGAGGGCAAGCTGCCGCAGGCGCTCGCCGAGGTCGAGCGGGTACTGACCAAGTCGCCGCGGTCGGGCGAGGCCTGGCAGCTCAAGGGCGAGTTGCAGGTGCTGTCCGATGCCCCTCGACGGAGGCCGTCGCGAGTTTCCGCAAGGCGCTGGAGATCGACAAGAAGCTCGTCGGCGCGCATGCCGGCCTGATCAACCTGCTGATGCGTGCCGGTGACAAGGCCGCGGCCAAGGAGGCCGTCGCCGCGATGAAGGCGGCTGCACCGCAGCATCCGCAGACCTTCTACTACGCCGCCGTGTTCGCGATGGACGCGGGCCAGGTCAAGGAAGCCACCGACCTCACGCAGGCGCTGCTGAAGGCGGCGCCGAACAACGATCGCGCGCTCTTCCTGGCCGGCCGCGTGGCGCAGGCCAACGGCGACTTCCGCCAGGCCGAGACGCAGTACAGCAAGATCATCCAGGCCTCGCCCGAGACGCAGCCGGCGCGCGTCGCCCTGGCGCAGCTGCAACTGCGCGGCGGCGACGCCGACCAGGCGATGGCCACGCTGCAACCGGCGCTCGACGCGAAGTCCACCTCGTCGGAGGCGCTCGCGCTGGCCGCCGAGATCCGCCTCAAGCAGGGTCAGGGCGCCGAGGCCGAGCGCTTCCTGGCGCGTGCCGCCGAAGCCAACCCGAACGACGTGCGCAGCCGCGTCGGCCTGGCGCTCAACCAGATCGCGAAGGGCCAGGAAGCGGCCGGTCTGGCCGCGCTGCGCCAGCTGGCCGCCGAGGACAAGGGCACCATGGCCGACATCGCGCTGATCAGCGTGCTGGCGCGCAAGAAGGACGGCGAAGGCGCATCGCAGGCGATCGTCGCGCTGGAGAAGAAGGATCCCAAGTCGGCGACGCCGGCCGAATTGCGCGGCCGCCTGGCGCTGCTGCGCGGGGACCGTGCGGCCGCGCGCGCCAGTTTCGAGGACGCCGTCAAGCGCGATCCGGGCTCGATGACCGCGGCGAACAGCCTCGCGGCGCAGGACCTGCAGGATCGCAAGGTCGCGGACGCCGTCAAGCGCTATGAGACCGTGCTGAAGGCCGATCCCAAGAACCTGCGCGCCGAGATGGCCATCCTGGGCCTGAAGCTGACCCATCAGCTGATCGACAAGGACGTGGCGGCCAAGCGCCTGACGGAACTCGCCAAGCAGTACCCGGACGATGCGACGCCGCGCCAGGCGGCGGTCGGCCTGCTGATGGAGAAGAAGGACTTCAAGGGGGCGTTGTCGATGGCCCAGGAAGGCGTGACGGCGAGCCCGGACAACCCCGCGCTGGTCGATCTGCTGGGGCAGGTGCAGATCGCCACCGGCGACCGGCAGCAGGCCATCAGCAGCTTCAACAAGGTCGCGACCTTGCAGCCGCGTTCGCCGCTGGGGCCGCTGCGTCTCGCGGACGCCTATGCACAGGCGGGCGACAAGGCCTCGGCGGCCGCGGCGCTCAAGCGCGCCCAGGCCATCGCCCCTGGCGACGGGGAACTGGCCCGCAAGGTGGTGGAGAAGAGCCTGCAACTCGGCCTGCCGGATCTGGCGTCGACGACGGCCAAGGGCCTGCAGACGGCGCAACCGAAATTCGGTCTGGGCTGGAAGCTCGAAGGCGACGTTGCCCGCGCGCGCAAGGACCTGCCGGCGGCGATCGCGGCCTACCGCAAGGCCGATCAGCTGGCGGGCGACGCCGGCGCGATGGTGCCCAACACCGAACTGGCGATCGCGCTGCACAGCGCGTTGATCCAGTCCGGCAAGAAGGACGAGGCGGACCGCTGGGCGGCGTCCTATCTCGCGCGCGTGAAGTCGGACGAGCTGTTCGCCTATCACCTCGGCGACGTGGCGCTGAACGCCGGCCGTTATGCTGAGGCCGAACAGCGTTACCAGGCGGTGCTGACGGCCAATCCGGACAACGCGGCGGCGACCAACAACGTCGCCTGGCTGCGCCTGCGGGCCGGCAAGGCGGACGAGGGCTTGAAATTTGCCGAGCAAGCGAACAAGCTCCGTCCCAATGTGCCGCCGTACATGGACACGCTGGCCGAGGCGCTCGCCGCCAAGGGCCAGAACGCCAAGGCCATCGAGGTGCAGAAGGACGCTGTGAAGCAGGCGCCGACCGTGCCTGCGTACCGCCTGCGCCTGGCGCAGCTGTACGTGGCTGGGGGCAACAAGGGCGAGGCCGAGGCGGAACTCAAGCGCCTGGCGGACCTGGGACCGAATGTCGAGCAACAAGCCGAGGTGCGCAAGCTGCAGGCCGCGATCCGTTGAGGCGTCCGACCCTGAGGTCGATCGCCGCGCGGACCGCGTGACGGTGGCACCACCGCGCCCGGGGAGGGGACGGTCATGAGCCAGATTCGACGATCCAGCCTGCGCAAGCGGCTCCACCAGGGGCTGCGGCGCCTGTTCTCGTCGCTGCCCAAGCCGATGCGCTTCGCGGTGTACCGGCGCATGGTGGACTGCGACCCGGCGCCATCGCAGCGTCTGGAGCTCAAGGTCGCGGACACGCAGGAGGAGCTCGACGCCTGCTTCCGCATCCTGCACGACGCCTACGTCGGCAGCGGCTTCATGAAGCCCGATCCCAGCGGCATGCGCGTGACCATCTATCACGCGCTGCCCACGACCACGACGCTGTGCGCCAAGTACGACGGCGTGGTGGTGGGCACCATCTCGATGGTGCGCGAAGGCGTGTTCGGCTTCCCGCTCCAGTCGGTCTTCGATCTCGAGGGCGTGCGGGCCAAGGGCGGCAAGATCGCGGAGATCTCGGCGCTGGCGGTCGCGCCGGCCTTCCGCAAGACCGGCGGGGCGATCCTGTTCCCGCTGATGAAGTTCATGCACCAGTACTGCACCGAGTACTTCGACACCCGGCACCTGGTGATCGCCGTGAACCCCGACAAGATCGAGCTCTACGAGGCGCTGCTGTCCTTCACGAGACTGCGCGAGCAGACGGTGTCGGAGTACGACTTCGCCAACGGCGCGCCGGCGGTCGGCGCGACGCTGGACCTGCACGAGGCCGATGCGCTGTTCGAGAAGCGCTACCGCGGCCGGCGGCCGGAGAAGAACCTGCACCACTACTTCTTCCGTCACCGCCTGCCCAACATCCGGCTGCCCGAGCGCCGCTTCCACACGACCAACGACCCGGTCATGACGCCGGCGCTGCTCGACCACTTCTTCAACCACGTCGTGCCGGTGTTCCCGACGATGGACGATCGCAAGAAGGCGCTGCTGTGGTCGGTGTACCGCGACGACGCCCAGTTCCGCGAGGTGCTGCCGATGCTCAGCGGGGGCGGACAGGACCTGGGGCGTTCGTTGCGGCAATATCCGCGCTACTCGATCCGGTGCCCCGGCCACCTCGACATCCGCGCCGCCAACGACAGCCAGCTGGGCCATTTCGACCTGGACGTGATCGAGGTGTCGGCGCATGGCTTCCAGGCCGAGTGCGACCACGACCTGCCGTTGAACCAGGACGGCACGGTGGAGATCGAACTCGGCCACAACGAGATCGCGCATGTCACCGCACGCGCGGTGCGTCGCAAGGACACCGAGCAGGGAAGCTTCTACGGCTTCCGCATCGACGAACCCGACCGCCATTGGCGCAGCTTCGTCTCCACGCTGGAGATGGGCACCACGACGAAGGACCTGGCCGCATGACCCGCAGTGCCCGCAGCACCCGTTCGACGATCCTGGAGGGCACCGGCGCGATGCCGCCGCAGGAGGCCGCGCTGGCGGATCGCCTGCTTCCTCGTCGCCGCGACGTGCTGGCGTTCAGCACCCTCGGTCTCCTGGGTGGCGCGGGTCTGCTTGGGGCCGCGAGGCCGGCGCGGGCGCAGGAGATGTCCAACACCTTGCCCGACCTGATCGACCGCAGCCGTCAGGCGGTGGTGGCGGTGGGGACGTTCGCGGCGACGGACAACCCGCGTTTCGGTTTCCGCGGCACCGGTTTCGTGGTCGGCGACGGGCGCCGCATCGTGACCTGCGCGCATGTGATCCCGAACCCGATCGAGAAGGATCTGGCGATCACCGTTCCCGCGGCGGGCCATGCATCCGGTCAGCCCCAGCTGCGACCTGTGAAGCTGCTGCGCCGTGACACGGCGCGCGACCTGGCGATCCTGGAACTGGCCGACGACAAGGGCGCGCTCGTCGACGTCCTGTCGCTGTCGGAGGTCGCCGGCGAGCAGCCGGTGGTGCGCGAGGGCGCTGCGGTGGCGTTGATGGGGTACCCGATCGGCACGGCGCTGGGCGTGACGATGGCGACGCACCGGGGCACGGTGGCGGCGATCACGCGCGCGGCGCTGCCGGCGCCGACGTCGAACACGCTGTCCGAGCGCGCGGTGCGCCAGCTCCGCGAAGGCCCGATGGAATTCCTGCAGCTCGACGCGACGGCTTACCCGGGCAACAGCGGCGGTCCGCTGCTGGACATCCGCACCGGCAAGGTCGTGGGCGTGATCAACATGGTCGTGCTCAAGGGCACGCGCGAGTCGGCGCTCAGCGCGCCGAGCGGCATCACTTACGCGGTGCCGGTGAAATACGTGTGGCCGTTGCTGGAGAAGTGATCGCGGTGGCCACCGGGCCGAGGAGGCCTCAGCCCGGATGCGCCACCGGCGCGGCCGCGCCAGCCTGCGGCGCGGACTCGCGCAGCAGCAGCGCCAGCAACCCGCCCGACGCCGCGAACACCGCGCCGACCGCGAACGCCACGCGGTAGCCGCCCGCCAGCGCCACCGGCATCGCCGAGCCCAGCGCGCCCAGTTCCGCCGTGCGCGCCGCCGCCAGGCTGGCCAGTACCGCCAGCCCGAGCGAGCCGCCCATCATGAAGGACGTGTTCACGACGCCTGAGGCCAGGCCGGACTCGCTGGGCGCGACCTCGCTCATCGCTGCCAGCAGCACCGGGTTGAACGCGACGCCCGCGCCCAGCCCCAGCAGCAGCATCCCCGGCAGCACGTCGATCCAGAAGCCGCCGTCCGCTGGCGCGCGCGCGAACAGCGCCAGCCCCAATGCCGCCAGCAGCAGTCCCCCGCACAAGGGCTTGCGCAGGCCCAGCTTCATGACGAGCTTCGCCGACAGGCCCACCGAGAAGGCCGCCATGATCAGGTTGGCCGGCAGGAAGCCCAGGCCCACGTGCATCGCGTCGTAGCCCAGCACGAGCTGCATGTACAGCGCCGACAGGAAGAACCACGCGAACATCGCCGCCGCCCACAGCACGCCGATCACGTTGGACACCGCCACCGAGCGCAGCCGGAACAGCGACAGCGGCATCAGCGGATGCGCGACCTTCGTCTCCAGCACCAGGAAGACGATCAGCAGCGCCACGGCGGCTCCGAGCAGTCCCAGGGTGCTCGGCGACAACCAGCCCGCCTCGTTGCCGTTGACCACCGCGTACACCGCCAGCATCAGCGACAGCGTGACCGTCAGGGCGCCGGCCCAGTCCAGCGTCTCGTCCGGCGCCGTCGGACCGCCGCGGTCGATCAGCCAGAGGCACAGGCCGATCACGACCGCGCCGATCGGCAGGTTCACCAGGAAGATCCAGTGCCAGCTCAGCGCGCTGGTCAGCAGACCGCCCAGCAGCACGCCGATGCTGCCGCCGCCCGCGCAGACGAAGCCGTAGACACCCATGGCCTTGGCGCGCTCGCCGGGCTCCGTGAACATGTTCATGATCAGCGACAGCGAGATCGCCGACACCACCGCGCCGCCCAGCCCCTGCACGGCGCGCGCCGCGATGAGCAGGGCCTGCGTGTGCGCCAGGCCGCAGGCCGCCGAGGCGACCGTGAACAGCGCCAGCCCGGCTAGGAACATGCGCCGGTGGCCGTACAGGTCGCCCAGCCGCCCGCCCAGCAGCATGAAACCGCCGAAGGTCAGCATGTAGGCGTTGACGACCCAGACCAGCGAGGTCTCGGTGAACTGCAGGTCGGCGCGGATCGAGGGCAGGGCCACGTTCACGATGGTCGTGTCCAGCACGATCATCAGCACGCCCAGGCACAGCACGCCCAGGGCCAGCCAGCGACGCCGTTTCGGATCAAGGGGGATGTCATGGAATCAAGGGGTTCGTGGTCGATCGGAGGGTGTCTTTCCCCACGACGGGCGGGCCTTCGTGAAATCGACACGGACGCGTTTGTAGCAGCGGGCGAGGGGGCTCGCCAGTGCCGTTCGCCGGTCTGGCGCGCCGTGCCGCCACCGGCTGTCAGCTGTCGGTCGATTGCCTACACGGCCTGCGGAAATCGCTGTACCGCGCGATGCGGCAACTCTGTCTGCCGCGGAAACGCCCTGAAACGGAAGATTCGTTCCATCAACAGGGGGACACCACATGAGCACCACCAAGTACCTCAAAGCGATCCGGGCGGAACGCAACAGCGGCTTCAAGAGCGCGATGCTGCTCAGCAGCCTGGCCATCGGCGCCGGCCTGCTGTTCAGCGCGGTCCAGGAAGCCCGCGGCGCCACGCCGGTGACCAACACCTTCCCGGTGACGGCCACGATCACGAGCTCCTGCACGGTGTCCGGCTCCAACCTGAACTTCGGTTCCGCGATCGACCCGCTGGTCGCCGGCACGCCGCTGGACGCCACGTCCACGCTGACCGTCACCTGCTCCAACACGACGCCCTACACCGTGGCGCTGAACGCCGGCGCGAATGCGGGCGGCGCGACCAACTTCACGAGCCGCACGATGAAGAGCGGCTCCGACACGCTGGGTTATCAGCTCTACCTGGATTCGGGCCGCAGCTCGGTCTGGGGCGACGGCACCTCGTCGTCCACCGCCAAGAACGGCACCGGCACGGGTTCGGCCCAGTCGCTGTCGGTCTACGGCCGCATCCCGTCGCTGGCCAGCGTCGTGCCGGGCAGCTACACCGACACCGTCACCGTGACGATCAGCTACTGACGCTGATCCGATCCCGGTCCTGGTCTTGTGCCTTCGAGGCAGAACTCAGGACCGACCGTTTGCTCGAGTGCTGACAGTTTTCGCCGCCTGACTCGCGATTGATTCCGGCCAGCAGTACCGCCGGGGCACGCGAATCGGCCTCCCCCTCTGACACGTCGGCGGCGTGTCAGCACTCGACAATGTTCACCGCGAGACCGCCCCGGGCGGTCTCCTTGTATTTGGTCATCATGTCGGCGCCGGTCTCGCGCATGGTCTTGATGACCTTGTCGAGACTCACGTGGTGCGTGCCGTCGCCGCGCAGCGCCATCCGCGCCGCGTTGATGGCCTTCACCGACGCGATCGCGTTGCGCTCGATGCAGGGGATCTGCACCAGGCCGCCGACCGGATCGCAGGTCAGCCCGAGGTGGTGCTCCATGCCGATCTCGGCCGCGTTCTCGGTCTGCGCCGGCGTGCCGCCCATCACCGCGCAGAGCGCGGCCGCCGCCATCGAGCAGGCCACGCCCACCTCGCCCTGGCAGCCGACTTCGGCGCCCGAGATCGACGCGTTCTCCTTGTAGAGGATGCCGATCGCCGCGGCCGTCAGCAGGAAGTCGACGATGCCGTCCTCGTTGGCGGAATGGACGAAGCGCGCGTAGTAGTGCAGCACCGCCGGCACGATGCCGGCCGCGCCGTTGGTCGGCGCGGTCACGACGCGTCCGCCGGCGGCGTTCTCCTCGTTGACCGCCAGCGCGTAGAGGTTGACCCAGTCCATCACCTGCAGCGGATCGCGCAGCGCAGCCTCAGGATGGGCGACCAGGTCGCGGTAGAGCGCGGCCGAGCGGCGCTTCACCTTGAAGCCGCCGGGCAGGATGCCCTCGGTGCGGCAACCGCGCTGCACGCATTCCTGCATCACCTGCCAGATCTTCAGCAGGCCGGCGCGGGTCTCCTCGTCCGTGCGCCAGTGGCGCTCGTTGCGGCGCATGATCTCCGCGATCGAGCAGCCTTCCTTCTCCGTCAGTTCCAGCAGCTCAGCGCCCGACTTGAAGGGATAGGGCAGGACGGTGGTGTCCGGCGCGATCTGCTTCTGCTTGCTGCCGTCGGCCAGCACTTCCTCGCTGACGACGAAGCCGCCGCCCACCGAGTAGTACACCCGGTTCTGGATCTCGATGCCTTCGGCGTCGTAGGCGATCAGCCGCATGCCGTTGGCATGCAGCGGCAGGCTCTGGCGGCGGTACATGACGAGGTCGCGCGCTTCGTCGAAGGCCACGACGTGGTCGCCGCCCAGCGCGATGCGCTTGTCGTTGCGGATGCTCTCCAGGATCCCGGGAATCGACTCGATGTCGACGGTGTCGGGCTCATGCCCGGCCAGGCCGAGCAGCACGGCCTTGTCGGAGCCGTGGCCTTTGCCGGTCGCGCCGAGCGAGCCGTACAGCGCCGTGGCGACGCGCACGGTGCGATCAAGCACGCCCTCATGTCGCAGGCGTTGCACGAACATGCGCGCCGCGCGCATCGGACCGACGGTATGCGAGCTCGACGGCCCGATGCCGATCTTGAACAGGTCGAAGACGGAGACTGCCATGGCGGACCTCGTGGGTGGCTCTTGCGGATGTGGAGCGTCCGCCCGCGTCGCTCGTGACGCGCGGGGCCGGACGGCCTGGATGGAAACTAGGCCAAAAGAAGGCCGCGTCAGCGGCCTTCCTCGATCACCCTGATCACTCGTCGGCGTAGGCCGACAGCGGCGGGCAGCTGCAGACCAGATTGCGGTCGCCGTAGACGTTGTCCACGCGGCCGACCGGCGACCAGTACTTCACGTGGCGCAGCGCCGGCACCGGGTAGGCGGCGTCGTCGCGGCTGTAGCCGTGGGTCCACTCGGTCTTGAGCAGGCTCTCGGCGGTGTGCGGCGCATTGACCAGCGGGTTGTCCGTCTTGGACCACGCGCCGGACTCCACCTTCGCGATCTCTTCGCGGATCTGGATCATCGCGGCGATGAAGCGGTCCAGCTCGAACTTCGATTCGCTCTCGGTCGGCTCGACCATCAGCGTGCCCGCGACCGGGAACGACAGCGTCGGCGCATGGAAGCCGTAGTCGATCAGGCGCTTGGCGACGTCCTCGGCGGAGATGCCCGAGCTGTCCTTCAGCGGACGCAGGTCCAGGATGCACTCGTGGGCCACGCCGCCGCCCTTGACGCCGTCGATGTTGCCGCTGAAGTGGATGTCGTAGTGGTCGGACAGGCGCGCGGCCACATAGTTGGCCGACAGGATCGCCGTTTCGGTCGCGGCCTTGAGGCCGACCTCGCCCATCATGCGGATGTACATCCACGAGATCGGCAGCACCGCCGCGTTGCCCAGCGGCGCGGCGGACACGGCGCCGATGGCGGTCTTCTCGCCCAGGCCGGCCGCGCGGTGCGCCGGCAGGAAGGGCACGAGGTCCTCGACCACGCAGACCGGGCCGACGCCCGGGCCGCCGCCGCCGTGCGGGATGCAGAAGGTCTTGTGCAGGTTCAGGTGGGACACGTCGCCGCCGAACTGGCCCGGCGCGGCGATGCCGACCAGCGCGTTCATGTTGGCGCCGTCGACGTACACGCGACCGCCGTGTTCATGCACCAGCGCGCAGATCTCCTTGACGTGCGTGTCGAACACGCCGTACGTCGAGGGGTAGGTGATCATGATCGCGGCCAGGTTGGCGCTGTGCTGCTCGCACTTGGCCTTCAGGTCGGCCAGGTCGATGTTGCCTTCCTTGTCGCACTTGGTGACGACGACCTGCATGCCCACCATCTGGGCGGAGGCCGGGTTGGTGCCGTGCGCCGATTCCGGGATCAGGCAGATCTTGCGGTGCGCGTCGCCGCGCGACTCGTGCCAGGCCTTGATGATCAGCAGGCCGGCGTACTCGCCCTGCGAGCCGGCGTTGGGCTGCAGCGAGACGCCCGCGTAGCCGGTCGCCTGGCACAGCCAGGCGGTCAGCTGCTGGTCGAGCTGGGCGTAGCCCTGCAGCTGGCTCTGCGGCGCGAACGGATGCACCTGCGCGAACTCGGGCCAGGTGATGGGGATCATCTCGCTGGTCGCGTTCAGCTTCATCGTGCACGAGCCCAGCGGGATCATGCTGCGGTCCAGCGCCAGGTCCTTGTCGGAGAGCAGGCGGATGTAGCGCAGCATCTCCGTCTCGGAGTGGTGGATGTTGAAGATCGGGTGCGTCAGGTAGGCGCTGGTGCGCGACAGCGCGGCGGGAATCAGCGTCGAGGCCGACGCGCCGGCGAACGCGTCCGCGACCGGCTTGCCTTCGGCGAAGACCGTCAGCAGCGCCTGCAGGTCGGCGCGGGTGGTCGTCTCGTCGAGCGTCAGGCTGATGCTGTCGTCGCTGGCCTGGCGCAGGTTCATGCCGGCGGCGACGGCGGCGGCCAGCACCGGGCCGGTGTGCGCGCCGGTCTTCACGTGCAGCGTGTCGAACGAGGTCTCGTGGACCAGCGTCAGGCCCAGCGCCTTCAGGCCCCGCGCCAGCACGGCGGCGTAGGCGGCGACGCGTTGCGCGATGCGCTTCAGGCCTTGCGGGCCGTGATAGACGACGTACATGCTGGCCACGACGGCCGGCAGCACCTGCGCGGTACAGATGTTGGAAGTGGCCTTCTCGCGGCGGATGTGCTGCTCGCGGGTCTGCAGCGACAGGCGATACGCGGGCTTGCCGTGCGAGTCGACGGACACGCCGACCAGGCGGCCCGGCAGCGAGCGCTTGAACTCGTCGCGGCAGGCCATGTAGGCGGCGTGCGGGCCGCCGGCGCCCATGGGCATGCCGAAGCGCTGCGTGGTGCCCACGGCGATGTCGGCGCCTTGCTCGCCCGGCGACGCGATCAGCGTCAGCGCCAGCAGGTCGGCGGCGGCGACCAGCAGGCCGCCCTGCGCGTGCACCGCGTCGGCGATTGCCTGCAGCGGGCGCACCACGCCGGTCACGCCGGGGTACTGCACCAGCGCGCCGAAGCATTCGGTCTTGCCGGCGTCCTCGGCGGGGCCGACCTGGACGGTGATGCCCAGCGGCTCGGCGCGGGTGCGCACGACTTCCAGCGTCTGCGGCAGCACGTCGTCGGCGACGAAGAACACCTGGCTCTTGCTCTTGCCCATGCGGGCGGCCAGCGTCATGCCTTCGGCCGCGGCGGTGGCCTCGTCCAGCATCGACGCGTTGGCGATGGCCATGCCGGTCAGGTCGCAGACCATGGTCTGGAAGTTGACCAGCGCTTCCATGCGGCCCTGCGAGATCTCGGCCTGGTAGGGCGTGTACGCGGTGTACCAGGCGGGGTTCTCGAGGATGTTGCGCAGGATCACGCCCGGCGTGAGGGTGCCGTGGTAACCCTGGCCGATGAAGCTCTTCAGGATCTGGTTCTTGCCCGCGATGCCCTTGAGCTCGGCCAGCGCCTGCGCTTCGGTCACGGCGTCCGGCAGGTCCATCTTCGCGGCGCGCTTGATGGCGGCCGGGACGATGGCATCGATCAGCGCGGCGCGCGACGCGGCGCCGATGGCCGACAGCATCAGCGTCTCGTCATGGGCGTCGGGACCGATGTGACGGGCGTGGAACTCGGAAGCGTTTTCAAGTTCGGCGAACGAGGGCAAGGCGGACATGGCGGGGCGATCCTGGAGAGAAGAATTCATTGCCGCAGGGCCCTCAGGCCCTGCGTGCATCGCTCAAGCGATTAGCTGTTCTTGACCAGCTCGTCGTAGGCGGTGGTGTCCATCAGGGCATCCAGCTCCGAGGGATCCGACAGCTTGACCTTGAAGAACCAGCCGGTCTTCAGCGGGTCGGAGTTGGCCAGCGACGGGTCGTCGCGCAGGGCCTCGTTGACTTCCACGATCTCGCCGGAGACCGGCGCGTAGACGTCGGCGGCGGCCTTGACCGACTCGACCACGCCGGCCACTTCCTTGGCGGCGAAGGACTTGCCGACGTCGGGCAGGTCCACGAACACGACGTCGCCCAGCGCGTCCTGCGCATGGACCGTGATGCCCACGGTGGCGATGCCGTCGGTGGTGTCGACCCACTCGTGGTCGGACGTGTACTTGATGCTCATGGAGAGGCTCCGTGCTACCTGATGGTTGCTGAAGGTTGAAAGGGGGAAACGTGATGCCGCGCGAGCCGGGGCGCCCCGGCGTCGCGGATCAGCCGCGGAAGTATCCGTTGGGCGTGAACGGCGTGGAAGAGACCGTCATCGGGGTGCGCTTGCCGCGCACTTCGGCGAAGAGTTCCGTGCCCAGCGCCGCGTACGGCGTCTGCACATAGGCCAGCGCGACCGGCCTGCCGACCGTGGGGCCCAGCGTGCCGCTGGTGACGACGCCGATCTCGGCGCCGTCGGCGTTGACGAGCTTGGCGCCCTCGCGCACCGGCATGCGTTCCGAGCTCACCAGGCCCACGCGCTTGCGCGCGGCGCCTTCGGCGAACTGCTTGTCGATGACCGCCGCACCCGGATAGCCGCCCGCGCGGGCGCCGCCGGCGCGGCGCACCTTCTGGATCGCCCAGGTCAGCGAGGCTTCGACGGGCGTGGTGGTCGTGTCGATGTCATGGCCGTACAGGCACAGGCCGGCTTCCAGGCGCAGCGAGTCGCGCGCGCCCAGGCCGATGGGCATCACTTCGGGCTGGGCCAGCAGCTTGCGGGCCAGTTCCACCGAGCGGTCGGCGGGCACCGAGATTTCATAGCCGTCCTCGCCGGTGTAGCCCGAACGGGTCACGAAGGTGGGGATGCCGTCCAGCTCGAAGAAACCGCCGGTCATGAACACGAGCTTGGCGACGTCGGCGTTCAGGCGCGACAGCGCCGTCACCGCCTGCGGGCCCTGCAGCGCCAGCAGCGCCTGGTCCGGCAGCGGACGCACCTCGCAGCGGCCTGACAGGTGCTTCTGCATGTGGGCGATGTCCTGGTCGCGGCAGCCGGCGTTGACCACGACGAACAGGCCGTCGGTGCGGCGCGCGACCATCAGGTCGTCGAGGATGCCGCCGTCGTCGGCGGTGAAGAGGGCGTAGCGCTGCTTGAACATCCCGAGGTCGACGATGTCGACGGGGACCAGCGTCTCCAGCGCGGCGGCGGCGTCATCGCCGACCAGCAGCACCTGGCCCATGTGCGACACGTCGAACAGGCCGGCCTGGGCGCGCGCATGCTTGTGTTCCGCCATCACGCCGGCGGGGTACTGCACCGGCATGTCGTAGCCGGCGAACGGCACCATCTTGGCGCCGAGTTCGACGTGGAGCGCGTGCAGCGGGGTCTTGTGCAGGGACGTGTTCAGGGCTTGATCGGCGGACATGTCTGGCTCCGAGGGCATTCGTCATGACCACCCCGACCGTGAACCGGTCACGTCAAGGTGGGGGAGATGCCCTCGCTGTCCGCTTTACCTGAGAGATTGGCCGTCGGCGTTTGACCGGCGGCTTGCCCCTTCGGTGGACGGGCTCGACCGCAAGGTCCGCCCCGTCTCTCTCCAGTGAGGACGCCCGATGTCTCGAGCGTTTCGTCAGTCCTTTTGCCTGAGCGTTCGCAGCGTGGGATCACCAGTGCCACTGCGCCTTCGGCGGCTCCCGCGAGGGAGCTCTCTCCTGACAGGGGCGCATTGTAGTCATGGAATCCGGGGGCGGTCCGATGAAACCCCGGGGACCCACGTGCACAATCGCGGCCATGCGACTCCTGCTGGTGGAAGACGACCTCATGATCGGCGAGCAGCTGCTCGAGCTGCTGCGCGCCGAAGGTTATGCCGTGGACTGGGTGCGGGACGGCGAGATCGCCGACACCGCGCTGCAGTCCCAGACCTACGACCTGGTGATCCTGGACCTGGGCCTGCCCAAGCGCGACGGCATGAGCGTGCTGCAGGCCCTGCGCGGCCGCAAGCAGGCGGTGCCGGTGCTGATCGCCACCGCGCGCGACGCGACCGCCCAGCGGGTGGCCGGGCTGGATGCCGGCGCGGACGACTACGTGCTCAAGCCCTTCGAGCTCGACGAGCTCCTCGCCCGCATCCGCGCGCTGCTGCGCCGCGCCGCCGGCCGGGCCGAGCCCGTCTACGAGCACATGGGTGTCAGCATCAATCCCGCCACGCGCGAGGTCACCGCCAACGGCCACCCGGTCACGCTGTCGCAACGCGAATGGGCGGTGCTGGAGCCGTTGCTGGCACGCCCGGGCATGGTGCTCTCCCGCCAGCAGCTCGAAGAGAAGCTCTACGGCTGGAAGGACGAGATCAGCAGCAATGCCGTCGAGGTCTACATCCACGGCCTGCGCAAGAAGCTCGGCGCGGAACTGATCCAGAACGTGCGCGGCGTCGGCTATCGCGTGCCCAAGGAATGACGGCGGACGCCGGATCCGGCGCGGGTCGCCGCGGCCGCCTGACGCTGCTGCCGCGCTCGCTGCGCTACCGCCTGCTGATGTTCCTGCTGGGGGCGGTGCTGACCGGCGCGCTCGTCCAGGGCATGAGCGCCTACCGCAACGCGCTGATGGAGACCGACGAGATCTTCGACTACCAGATGCAGCAGGTGGCCTTGTCCCTGCGCGCGGGCATGGGCACGGGCCTGCCGCTGCCGCTCGGCGAAGAGCAGAGCATCGACCTGATCGTCCAGGTCTGGGGCCTGGACGGCACGCCGCTCTACCGCTCGGCCGGCCCGGACTGGCTGCCGCAGCGCGCGGTGCTGGGCTTCTCCAACGTCGCCCTGCGCGGCAAGCGCTACCGTGTCTTCGCCGTCCAGGGCCGCTTCCAGGTCGTGCAGGTGGCGCAGGACATCGCGGTCCGACAGCGCATGGCCGGACAGCTGGCCTGGCGCACCGTGCTGCCGACCGCCTTCATGCTGCCGATGCTGGCGCTCGTCGTGTGGTGGGTGGTGTCGCACTCGCTGGCGCCGCTGGAGCGGGTGCGCCAGCAGCTGTCGCGCCGCGCGGCGCAGGACCTGGCCCCCGTCGACGAGGAGGACGTGCCCGCCGAGGTCCAGCCGCTGGTCACCGAACTCAACGCGCTGCTGGACCGCGTGCGCCAGGCCTTCGAGCAGCAGCAGCACTTCGTCGCCGATGCCGCCCATGAACTGCGCTCGCCGCTGGCGGCCCTGAAGCTCCAGTTGCAATCGCTGCGCCGCGCGCCCGACGAAGCCGCCCGCGGCCAGGCGCTGGAGAAGCTCGGCCTGGGCATCGACCGGGCGTCCCACCTCATCGAACAGCTGCTGGCGCTGGCACGCCAGGACAGCGCCAAGGTGCAGGCGCCGGCGCAGCCCATCGCCCTCGACGTCCTGTGTCGCGATGCCGTCATCGACGGCGCGACGCTGGCCCAGGCGCGCGGCATCGACCTCGGCATGGAGCGCTGCGACGCCGTGCTGGTCGACGGTCATCGCGAGGCGCTGACGATGCTGCTGCGCAACCTGCTCGACAACGGCATCAAGTACGGCCGCAGCCGCGTGGACCTGAGCCTGGAGCGCAGCGGGGGTCAGGCCTTGCTGGTGGTCGAGGACGACGGCCCCGGCATTCCCGACGCCGAGCGCGGCCGCGTGTTCGACCGCTTCTACCGTTCCGAGTCGCAGGCCCAGCAGGCGCCGGGCAGCGGCCTCGGCCTGGCCCTGGTGCGCAGCATCGCCGACGACCACGGCGCGACGCTGCGGCTGGGCCATAGCACCGCGCTGGGCGGCCTGCGCGTCGAGCTGTCGATGCCGCTCTCCCGCGCGCCGCAGCCCGTGCCGCCGCCGCTGCTGCAGCCGACCGCACCACCTCCGGCGCTCCCGCCCACCTGACTCCGAGGTCAGCGAGTCTCGATGGGGCCGGAATGAGGCTGGGGGTTCGCGGACGCGATGCCCCCTGCCTCGTGGAGAGCCCGCGCCTGGCCAACCGGAGTCCAGCGGCGTCTGTCCCCGCTTTACCGCCCCTTCACCGCCCCTCTCCCACGCATTAAGAGCGACCTAAGCGAAGGTGCTCACACTTCCAGTCATCGAGTCGCCGCCGGGGCCCATCCCCGACGAGGCTCAGCGAATCTGGAGGTTCACATGACTCAAGTGGAGAAGATGATTCCGGTGAAGAAACTCGTGTGGGCGCTGGCCGCGGCTGGCGTGCTGGGGGCGGCGGGCGGTGCGCTCGCCATGCGCAATGCGAAGCTGATGCCGGTGGCGGATGGCTCGACACAGGCGACGGCCGACGCGGCCGCGACGTCGGGCGGCGACACCCAGGTGGCCGCGGCCACGACCCCGCTGACCAGTACCGGCGGTGCGACGGCCACCGCGAATGCCGCGGCGCCGGCCGCGACCTTCACGCCGCCGCCGTCGGGCATGCCCGACTTCGCGCAGATCGCCGCGGCGCAAGGCCCGGCGGTGGTCAACATCAGCGTGTCGGGCACGGTCAAGACGCGTGCCGCGCGCGCCCCGCAGATCGATCCCGACGATCCCTTCTACGAATTCTTCCGGCGCTTCGGCGTGCCGGGCATGCCTGGCGGCCCCAACGGCGGCGGTGAAGGCGGCAGCCGCGAGATCCGCGGCCAGGGTTCCGGCTTCATCGTCAGCGCCGACGGCGTGATCCTGACCAACGCCCACGTCGTGCAGGACGCGCAGGAGGTGGTCGTCAAGCTGACCGACCGTCGCGAGTACCGCGCCAAGGTGCTGGGCAGCGACAAGTCGACCGACGTCGCGGTCCTGAAGATCGAGGCCAAGAACCTGCCGACCGTCCGCCTGGGCGCGACCAAGGACCTGCGCGTGGGCGAATGGGTGCTGGCGATCGGCTCGCCCTTCGGTTTCGAGAACAGCGTCAGCGCCGGCGTGATCAGCGCCAAGGGCCGCTCGCTGGGCCCGGACGAGAGCCGCGTCCCCTTCCTGCAGACCGACGTCGCGATCAACCCCGGCAACTCCGGCGGCCCGCTGTTCAACGCGCGGGGCGAGGTGGTCGGCATCAACTCGCAGATCTACAGCGCCTCGGGCGGCTATCAGGGCCTGTCGTTCGCGATCCCGGTCGAGGTGGCCACCAAGGTCCGCCAGCAGATCGAGAAGGGCGGCAAGGTGCAGCACGCCAAGCTCGGCGTGATGGTGCAGGAGGTCAACCAGGGCTTCGCCGACTCCTTCAAGCTGGACCGTCCGGAAGGCGCGCTGGTCGCCAACGTCGAGGACAACGGTCCGGCCGCCAAGGCGGGCCTGCGCTCGGGTGACGTGATCCTCGGCTTCAAGGGCCAGCGCATCGTGTCCAGCGGCGATCTGCCGGCGCTGGTGGACCAGTCCCTGCCTGGCGACAAGGTCGACATCGACGTCTGGCGCAGCGGCAAGCGCGAGACGGTCACCGCCACCCTCGGCGATGCCAACGAGAAGGGCGCCAAGCTGGCCAAGGGCGGCGGCGAGGCGGATGCCGATCACGCCAAGCTGGGCCTGACCCTGCGGCCGCTGCAATCCGAGGAGCGCCGCCAGCTCGGCACCCGCGACGGCCTGCTGATCCAGGAGGTCGGCGACGGCAGCGCGGCGGCGCGCGCGGGCGTCCGTCCCGGCGACGTGCTGCTGGCGGTCAACGGCACGCCGGTGCAGTCGCTGGACCAGGTCCGCAGCGCGGTCAAGGGCGCGGAGAAGTCGGTCGCGCTGCTGGTGCAGCGCGGCGGCGACAAGATCTTCGTGCCGGTGCGCATCGGCTGACCGCGCGCGTTCCGGCGTCCTCGGTTCCTTTCCTTCACGCCGGCCTCCGGGTCGGCGCCAGTCCCAACCAACCGCTGCCTGTGGCGGTTGCTCCGTGGGGCCCGCGCGTGGTGGCGCGGGCCCTTTTTGATCAGGCGGGACGGAGGCGCCGATCGCGCGCTGGCATCATGCGCGGCATGCCGTCGCCATTGCCGAAGTTGCCGTCCAGCTCCGAATCTGCCGCTCCTTCCGTCCCCCTTCCGCCGCTCCTTCCGCCGCGCGTGAGCGCAGCGCACGCGCGATCGACGCCTTCATCGAGTCGCTCTGGATCGAGGAGGGCCTGTCCCGCAACACCCAGCTGGCCTACCGGCGCGACCTCCAGCTGCTGGCCGAGTGGGTGGCCATGGAGCGGGACCGGACGCTCGACCAGGTCGAGGAACTCGACCTGATGGGCTATGCGACCGCGCGCCACGACGGCGGCAAGGCGAGTTCGGCGAACCGGCGGCTCTCGGTCTTCAAGCGCTACTTCCGATGGGCGCTGCGCGAGCGCCGCATCGAGCGCGACCCCACGCTCAAGCTGATCACCGCCAAGCAGCCGATGCGCGTGCCCAAGACCTTGTCGCAGCTTCAGGTCGAGGCGCTGCTCGACGCGCCCGACGTGGGCACCGCGCAGGGCCTGCGCGATCGCGCGATGCTGGAGCTGATGTACGCCAGCGGCCTGCGCGTGACCGAGCTGGTCACGCTCAAGAGCGTGCACGTGGGCCTGCGCGAGGCCGTGCTGCGCGTGACCGGCAAGGGCGACAAGGAGCGGATGGTGCCGTTCGGCGAGGAGGCGCATGTCTGGCTGATGCGCTACCTGGGGGAAGCGCGCACGCAGCTGCTCAGCGCGCGCAACACCGACGACCTCTTCCTCAGCCGCTTCGGACAGGCGATGACGCGGGAGAGCTTCTGGCGGATCGTCAAGAAGTACGCCGTCATCGCCGGCATCACCAGCCCGATCTCGCCGCACACGCTGCGGCATGCGTTCGCGACGCATCTGCTCAACCACGGCGCGGATCTGCGCGCGGTCCAGCTGCTGCTTGGCCACGCGGACCTGTCGACGACGCAGATCTACACGCACGTGGCGCGGGAGCGCCTCAAGGCCTTGCACGCGGCACACCATCCGCGCGGGTGAAGCGACGCGCGGCGCGAGGCCTCGGATCCGTGGCCGTCGTCCTGATCGTGGCCGTGGCCGGGGAGGGCGTCCTGACCGCGCCGATCAAGCCACCGGCAGACCGGCAGGCGGCTTGATCTCCTCCAGGCAGATCATCGACCGTACGTCGGCCACGCCGTCGAGCTGCATCAGCTTGTCGGTGAGGAACTTCGACAGCGCCTGCAGGTCGCGCGCGACCACCTTCAGCAGGTAATCGGAGTCGCCCGACACGGTGTGGCACTCCAGGATCTCGGGGAAGTCGCGGATCAGCGACTCGATCTCCCGCACGCGGACGAAGGCCTGCGCGGTGATGTTCAGGCTGACGTAGGCGGTGACGCTCAGCCCCAGCGCCAGCGGGGCCACGTCGGCGCGGTAACCCCGCAGCACGCCGCGCTCTTCCAGCGCGCGCACGCGGCGGAAGCACTGCGGCGCCGACAGGTGGACCTGCGTCGCCAAGTCGACGTTGGACATCCGGCCGTCGCGCTGCAAAGCCTCCAGGATCCGCAGGTCGATCGCGTCCAGCGCCACCGGTCCCGTCGGCCGGGCAGGGGTCGGTTTCTTCTCCGATCTGTCGTTCATCTTGTTCGTCAACGATGCCTTGGCGAGGAATTGTTGCGATTCTAATGATCCAGATGAACGAAGCGTGCGTGGCGGCACGCCAACGCCAGGTGCCCGACGGCCCGCCATCGGCGAGAATCCGGCCCCATGGATCACAGTTTCCTCTCCGCCCTCATCCTGCTGCTGCTGGTGCTCGACCCGCTGGGCAGCCTGCCGATCTTCATCCCGATCATGCGGGCCGTGCCGCGTGAGCGCCGGCTGAAGGTCGCGCTGCGCGAGGTCGGCATCGCCTTCTTCGTGCTGCTCGCGTTCATGTTCCTGGGCGAGGGCTTCCTGCGCCTGATGCACCTGTCCGAGCGGTCGCTCGAGGTGGCCGGCGGGGTGATCCTGATCATCATCGCGATCCGGATGATCTTCAGCCACGCCGGCGAATCCGCTTACGGCGTGGAGACCGGCCGCGAGCCGTTCATCTTCCCGCTGGCCGTGCCGCTGCTGGCCGGTCCGTCGGCGATGGCGACGGTGCTGCTGCTGGCCTCGCGCCAGCCCGACCGCGTCGCGGAATGGATTGGCGCGCTGTTCACCGCGATGGTGATCTCGTTCCTCGCGCTGATCCTGGCGGACCGGATCCGCAAGCTGCTGGGGGACTCGGTCGTCTCCGCGATCGAGAAGCTGATGGGCCTGGTGCTGACCGCCATCGCGGTCGAGATGATCCTGTCCGGCCTGAAGCGCTACTTCGTCGGCGGGTTGTGACGACGCGTCAGACGCCGCGGGGCGTTGGGGACATCTCTTGCGCCGCCTTGGCGGCGGACGGCGAGTGGCGCCACTCGTCCACCGTCATGCCGTAGACCGCGATGTCCGCCTCGTGCCAGCGCTGCGTCTCGCGGTAGCTCATGCCGAGCTTCTTCATGATGTGCGCCGAGCCCTCGTTCTCCGGCTCGCAGACCGCGACGATCTCCGGCGCGTTCAGCGTGTCGAACGCGAAGGCGGCCATCCGGCGCGCCGCCTCCGAGCCGTAGCCCCGGCTCCAGCGATCGCGGCGCAGGCGCCAGCCGATCTCGTGCGGATTCGTGGTCTCGCCGCGCAGGTGCTGGATGCAGCCGGCGCCGACGATCTCGCCGGTCTCGATCTCGAAGAAGGTCCACCAGCTGAAGCCCCAGTCGCCCCAGCGCTTCTTGACCCGGTCGATCATGGCTTGCGTGTCCGCGAGCGTGTCGGGCTTGCCGGTGATGTAGCGCATCACCTCGGGGTCGCGGTTCATCTCGAACAGCCCGTCCAGGTGGGCGTCGGTCATCGGCTCGAGACGGAGCCGAGGGGTGGTCAGGATCGTCATCGCCCGACTGTACGACGCGCTCAGCGCGCGTGACTGTGGTCACCTTCGCGGGTGCCGGCGTCCGGCGGGGTCGAAGGCGGGCTCGAAGCCGCGCCTGCGGATGCGGCCGCCGGCTGCCGCAACGCCGACAGGTCGATCTCCTGCGGCGGCTGCGCCCCGTTGAGCCAGCGGATCCGGCAGCGCCCGGCGCGCTTGGACTCGAACATGGTCTGGTCCGCGCGGCTCATCAACACCTCCGCATCGACGCCGTCGAGCGGGTAGTGCGCGACGCCGAAGCTGGCGCCGACCTGGACCACCGCGCCCGAGCTCAACGGCACCGGCGCCAGGATCGCGCGCAGCAGCCGCTCGCACACGGGGCGGCTGTCGCTGGGCGAGGGCAGTGGGGTCAGCAGCACGACGAACTCGTCCCCGCCCAGGCGCGCGGCGGTGTCCGTCGCCCGGATCCCGGCCGCCAGCCGTTGCGAGACCGCCTTCAGCACCTCGTCGCCCGCGTCGTGGCCGTGGGTGTCGTTGACGGCCTTGAAGCCGTCCAGGTCCAGGTAGGCCACCGCCACCGCCTGCTTCAGCCGTTGCGCCGAGGCGATCGCCTGGCGGAGCCGGTCGGCGAGCAGCACGCGGTTGGGCAGGCCGGTGAGCGCGTCGTGGAAGGCCGCGCGTTCGACGCGCGCCTCGTAGGCCTTGCTCTGCGTGATGTCGACCATCATCCAGAGCGTGGTCTCCTCGTCGCGCTCGCCCGGCAGCGCGACGCCGTTCAGGTCCACCCAGACGAGGCTGCCGTCCTTGCGCCGCATCTGCTGCTGGCTGCGGTAATGCCCGCCGCGCCGCAGCACCGGATAGGCGTTCTGGCCGAGCGCGACGAAGGTGTCCTCGTCGATGTAGAGGTCGCGCACCGGCAGCCCGAGCATCTCGTCGCGGCCGTAGGCGAACAGCCGTTCCAGCGCGCCGTTCTTCCAGACGATGCGCCGGCCGCGCAGCTTGGCCATGGCGATGACCTCGGTGTCCAGCATCGCCTGCTGGTCCAGCGTCAGGCGGCGCAGGTCCTCGGTCATCGCGTCGGCGAGCGCCTGCGCGCGGGCGCGGCCGGCCGCCAGCAGGTAGCTCGTCGCCGCCAGCAGCGCCGTCAGCAGCAGGCCGATCAGCCCCGGCCCCCAGCCGGCGGCGTCGATGACGGCGCGTTCGTAGGCGGTCGTCAGCGCGGCCTCGACGCGGAAGGCGCGGCCGGAGATCTCGAGCTGGCGCTCGTCCCGGACGACGCGGCTGTCGAAGCCACTGCGCGCGGTCGGCGGCGCGTCCAGCGGCTGGATGCCGGTGGCGGAGTCCAGCAGCAGGTCCTCGGTCGGCGTGTGGTCGTCGACCAGCAGCCGGAAATCCATGGGCGCGGCCGCCAGGCCTTCCTTGAGGCCGTGCAGGATCTCCTGCGCCACCAGCGGCGCGTAGAGCACGCCCAGCAAGGCCTGGCGCCGCTGCTCGGGCGTCGTCGGATCGGCGCCGTCGCGGAAGACCGGCACCAGCAGCAGCATGCCGGGCCCGTGGGCGCGGTCCTGCACCAGCGGCACCGGCGCGGACAGCGTCGCCTCGCCGGTGGTGATGGACCGCTCGATGGCGCGGCGGCGGATCGCCTCCGACCCCAGGTCGAATCCCCAGGCCGGGTAGTTCTGCGACAGCGGCTCGATGTGCGCGACGACGAAGAGGTCCGGCGCGGTATTGCCGAAACCGCGCACCGAGAACTGCGGCGCGCCGTCGGCCCGCTCGGCGGCGATGAACGCGGGGAGATCCGCCCGCATCACGCGCGGGACGAAACCGAAGCCGCGCACGCCGGGGAACTCGCGCGGCAGGTCGCGCGATTCGACGTAGGCGCGGAACGCGCCCCGGCTCATGCGGCCGTGCAGGGCGGCGATCGTGCCGCGCGCGCCCTTCAGGCCGTAGACCGGTTGCGTGAAGCGCTGGACGATGTCGTGCTGCAGTCGCTCCATCTGCGCGTCGAGGACGCGGTGACCTTCGGCGACGACGCGGTTGCGGTTCCACAGCATCGCGCTGAGCGTCAGCGCCAGACCCACCAGCAGCACCAGCAGCGCGGCCACGACGGCAGGCATCGGCAGGTCGTCGGGCGGCGGCGCGACGGTCTCGTGGAAGGTGGAATCCCGTGGATCCCGCGGATCCTGCGGAGGTGGCTCTGGGGTGACGTGCACGGGCAGGGCGGTCAGGCCGCGGGCGCTGGACACAGCCGTCGACTGTAGAGCAGGCGCGGGCCGCCTGCATGCGTCCTTGCGGCGCGCCCGGATTCGTTACAACTGATGCCACGCGGCGTGGCGCAAGCGCCTATCCTCCCTCGCTCAAGGGGGCGGCGCGCGGCTTGCTCCTGTGCTGCAATCAATCCTCATCTCCGGCGAAGGTGGGCGGCATGGCTCAAGACTCGGACAGGGGCCCCGGGGCCTGGTGGACATTCCTGCGGCGGCGTTGGCAGGCTCGTCGCGAGCCGCCGGCGCGGATCGCCGCCGCCGACGAGGCGCAGCTGATGGACGACCTCAAACGCGAGGCCGCCCGCGCGCAGCGACACCGCCACGACGGCGTGCTGATGCTGCTGGAACTCGATCCCTGGGCGCGTCTGCAGCAGCAGTACGGCGACGAATGCATCCTCGCGCTGGACGAGCGCCTCGACCAGCTCGTGCGGCAACAACTGCGCGGCGGCGACTGGCTGCTGCCGCTGCCGCGGGGCGTCTGGGCCGCCTACCTGCCGTGCACCGATCCGCTGGGCGCGCTGGACGCCGCCGACCGGGTGCGCGCCCGCGTCGCGACGCTGGACTACCGCTGGCAGGGGCAGGCGCTGCCCTTGAGCGCGAGCCTGGGCCTGGCCCATTGGCAGGACTGGCGGCGTGAGCCGCAGCAGGGCGCGGACCAGCTGCTGCAGCAGGCCCGCCAGGCGCTGGCGATGGCGCGTGGCGCCGGCTGCAACTGCGTGCGCGCCTATGCGGCGATCCCGTCGGGACGCAACCGCTACAGCGGGACGCGGCCGGCCTAGCAGGGCACCGCACCGAGCCGAGCCGAGCCGAGCCGGCGCGCCCGGCGTGCAAGGCGTGCCGCTACAGCGGCACCCGGCCTGCGTAGCCCGTCATCTCGAGGTAGCCCCAGCCCAGCGGCCGGCCGGCCTCGTCGCTCACGCGCGCCACGCCTTCCCAGTACGGGAAGCCGGTGCTGCGGCGGGTGTCGATCTCCTGTGCGGCGTACGCGGCCTCGACCAGGAACACGCCGCGCGGCGTGCGGATGCGCCAGCGCACCGGGTAGGTCGCGAGGCTGACGGGGCTCTTCCAGAATGCCTGCGGCTCGAACTGCACCTGCTGCTCGAAGTCGACCGGCGTGCCGCCCGTTGCCGCGCGCCAGCTGCCGCCGGTCCAGATCACCGTGCCGTCCTGACCCCGCATCCGGAACAGCGTCAGCGACGCGCCGTCGTCGAGGTTCAGTCCCAGCCAGTCCCAGCCGACCGCGCGGTCCGGCGCCGCGTCGGCGCCGCGGCCGAGGTACTGGTTGCTCCATTCGTGATCGAGCCAGGCGCAGGCCCGCAGCTCGCGCGTCCCGTGCGAACCGCCCTCGCGCAACGAGAGCCGGCCCGAGCCGGACAGCTGCGGCTCGCTGACGTAGCGGCTCGCCTGCTGCGCGTCCGGTCCCTTGCGCGACCAGCCGGCACGCCCCTGCAGCAGCGGCGCCTGCGGCGCATCCAGCGTCAGCTCGAGGGCGAAGCCGGCGGACTCGCTCGCCATCAGCAACGCGTAGCGGCTGCGGCCCCCGGGACCGTCGACGCGGCGCAACTGCCAGCCGCCCAGGCGCACGCGGGTGTCGTCGAGCTCGGTCCGCGCGTTCGCGAAACCGTGGCGCAAGACCTGCTGGTCGTGCAGCAGGCGTTGCCGGCCCAGGTCCGAGATCGCGGCATGGCCCAGCATCATCTGGTCCGGCGAGAAGGCCGATGACAACGGACGCTTCAGGTCGTTACGGACACGGAAGAAGGTCAGCTGGAAACCGAAGTCGGGTCGCGTCCCGGCGCTGGCATTGCCGGCCGGCGCGGCTGCCCCCGATGCCGCATGCAGGACGCCGGTCACGTACCACCATTCGACGCGGGTCTCGGGGTGCGCGCCGTGGTCGCGCGGGAAACGCAGCGGCGCGGCGGACAGCGTCTCCGAGGCCGGGGGCGGCGTCGACGTCCGCCCCGATGCCGATGCCGACGCTGTCGCAGCACCGGACGCACGCGCACGGTCCCGGGCGAACACGGACGGCGTCGACCCGGCGAGCGCCGCGAGTCCCAGGCCGTTCAGCAACGGGCGTCGTCCGATCATCACCAATCCTCCCGCACGGCGCGCAAGGCCTCGCCGCGGCCGGCGCGCAGCGCGCGGGCGCTGGCCCAGGCGGCGGTCGCGCCGGTGGCGAGCAGGCTGGCCGCCAGCAGCGCCGCGACGCGCCAACCCGGGATCGACCAGTCCATGCTCCAGTGGAAACTCTGCGGATTGAGCCGGAACACCAGCACCGCGCTGATGGCCAGGCCGACCAGCAGCCCCATGGCCGCGCCGGCAAGCGCCTGCAGCAGCGTCTCGGCGAGCACCAGCCGGCGCAGCATCGCGCGCGTCAGGCCGAGGTGCAGCAGCAGGCCGAATTCGCGCCGGCGCGCCAGCAGTTGCGCCGACAGGCTGGCCGCCACGCCGAACAGCCCCAGTCCAAGCCCCACCGCCTGCAGCCAGTAGGTGATCGCGAAACTGCGGTCGAAGATCGCGAGCGAGAAGCGCCGCAGCTCGCCGGCCGAGGCGATCTCCAGCGACTCCGGCGCGCCGGAGGCCGCGCGCAGCGCCTGTTGCACGGCCACCGGATCGGCATCGGGCTTCAGCCACAGCGCGAGCTCGGTGATCGCGGCATCGCCGCTGAGCCGCTCCCAATCGCGGCGTTCCATCAGCACCGCGCCGCTCTGGCGGCTGTAGTCGCGCCAGATCGCCTTGACGCCGACCGGCAGCTGGCGGCCGTCGAGCCGGAGCATGAAGCGGTCGCCCGGCGCGAGCCGGAGCTCGTCGCGCATCGCCTCGTTGATGTAGACCGGCTGCAGGCCTTCGGGCAGCGTCGCGGCCTCGCCCTGCAGCGGCAGGCGGTGATCGAGCGGCCGCGCCAGCAGCGTCGTGCCGCCGGTCATGCCGCGCACGCGGAGGCCGATGGCGCGGGTGCGCTGCGCCGCCACGCGCTCGACGCCCGGCAGCGCGGCCGCCGACGCGGCCAGGCCCGGCGGCATCGGCTGGCCCTGCTGGGCGCTGTCGCGGGCGGTCTGACGCAGGTAGAGGTCGGCGGGCAGCATGTCGCTGAGCCACTGGTCCAGCGAATTGCGGAAGCTCGCGACCATCACCAGCATGGCCACCGCGAGCGCCAGCGCGACCAGCACGCCGGCGATCAGCCGGCCGGCTTCGCCGGCCTGGTCGCGGGCGCGCTCGACGGCCAGCAGCGGCAGCGCGCGCCGCGCCGCCCAGCCGCGCAACAGGCCGGTGATCGCGCGCAGCACGAAGGGCACCGTGCCCAGCGCGCCCAGCAGCAGCGCCACCATCGCGGCGTAGGTGCCGAGCGGCAGTCCGAAGACCGAGGGCAGCCAGGTCAGCGGCAGGGCCGCGGCCAGCAGCACGGGGCCCAGCCACCACCAGCGGCCGGCGTCGCCGCCGCTGCCCAGGCCCTTGAGCACCTGCGCGACCGGCAGCCCGCGCAGCCGTGCCAAGGGCAGGGCGGCCGCGCCCAGGCTCACCAGCGGTCCCAGCGCGAGCAGCCCCGCGATCGACGCGGCCGAGAGCTGCAACTCGGGCCGCCCGCCGCTCAGGCCGGTCAGCCCGCTGCCGAGATCGCCGCCCAGCGCATGCAGGCCGAGTTCCGCGAGCGCGATGGCCAGCCCCAGTCCCAGCACCGCGCCGGCGAGTCCGAGCACCAGCGCTTCCGACACCAGCAGCGCCAGCCGTTGCCGCGCGCTCATGCCGAGCACGCCCAGCAGCGCGAGTTGCGGCAGCCGCTGCGCCACCGACAGGCTGTGCACCGCGAAGACCATGAACGCGCCGACGAAGAGCGCCATCAGCGACAGCACGCCGAGGTTGAGGCGGTAGGCGCGCGTGAGGCGGCGCGCCTCGTCGGCCTGCTGGCGGGCCTGGTCCGCAGGCGCCTGGGCCTGGATGCCGGCCGGCCAGTCGGCGGGCACCGCGCGGCCCGGCGCCATGCGCAGCAGGATCGCGTCGAGCTGACCGGGGCGATGCAGAAGCTGCTGCGCCCAGGCGATGTCGATGATCACCAGCGGCTGCTGGCGGTCCGGCACGCGGCCGGCGACGGGCAGCGGGGCCGGCTCGTCCGGCAGGTCCACGCGCAGCGTCGTCGGCAAGGTCGGGCGCGCGACGGTCCCCGAGGCCGAGGTGGCTGGCGGCGTGGTGGATCGTGGCGTGCTGGCGCCCGCGCCCATGCCCGGGCCTGCACTGGCGGCGATGTCGAAACCGAGTCTCGTCCACGCCGCATCGCTGACCAGCAGCGCCGGCTCGCGCAGCGCGCGTCCGAGATCGGCGCCGTCAAGGCGCGGGAACCATTGCGGATGGAAGGCCCCGAGCTGCACCAGGTCCAGCCCGATCAGCCGCACGCGCTGCCAGGTCCCGTCGCGGCCTTGCAGCCGGATGCTGGCGTCGAGCCGGGGCGCGAGCGCGGCGATGTCGTCGCGCGCGGCGAGTTCGCCGAAGTAGCGGTCGGACAGCGGCGCGGCGCCGGGCGCGGGACTGAGCTCGGTGTCGGCCTGGGCGCTGCTCTGGCGCGCGGCGGACTCGAACTGCGCCAGCGCCGAGGCGTTGATCCAGTGCACCGCGCCGGCGAGCGCCAGGCCCAGCGCGATCGTCAGCAGCGCGGCGAGCTGCCGGCCCCACTGCAGGCGCAAGGCCGGCCACGACAGCTGCCACCACCAGCCCCAGGCGCGGCGCAGGCCGTCGACGGCGGAGGTACTTGGAGGCGCGGTCATCGCGAGATCATTCGGGGTTGCCGGTTCATCGAGGACTCACGCCTCGACGAGGTGGCCGTTCTCGAGCCGCAGCCGGCGGTCCGCGAGTTCGGCCGCATGCGCCGAGTGCGTCACCAGCAGACAGGCCGCGTTCTGCTCCAGCAGCTGCTGCCGAAGCAGCCGCATGACCTGGTCGGCATGCGACGGGTCGAGGTTGCCGGTGGGTTCGTCGGCCAGCACCAGCACGGGCCGGTGCACCAGCGCGCGGGCGATCGCGACGCGCTGCAGCTGACCGCCGGACAGCTGCCGCGGCAGATGCCGGGCCTGCGCGGACAGGCCGACCGCGTCGAGCATCTCGGCGACCCGCTTCGGATCGGGCTTGCCCTGCAGCAGGAGTGGCAGCGCGACGTTGTCGTGGACGTTCAGATGCGGCAGCACATGGAAGGCCTGGAACACGAAGCCCAGCTGCTCGCGGCGCAGTTGCGCCTGGCCGGACTCGTCCAGCGACAGGATGTCGCGGCCCAGCAGCACGACCTGACCCCGGTCCAGCGGCTCCAGCGCGGCCAGGCCGTTCAGCAGCGTGGACTTGCCGCTGCCGGATTCGCCGAGCAGCGCGAGCATCTCCCCGCGATGCAGCGTGAGCGACAGGTGCTCGAACAGCGTCTGCGCGCCGTAGCGCTTGGTCAGGCCGGTGGCGGTGAGGAGCGGGACTTCCATCGTCGAAACCATCTTCCAATCGTCGGGGAGAAACGTCGTGAAGAAGCGCCGTGAATCAAGCGCCTTGGGACATCGTCTTGGAGCAGCGGCAGGCCGGGAGGCGGCGGGTCGATCGATGAATTGTGGCGCCTGTCCCGCCACGATCCCGCTCAGATCCCGTCGAGGTGTGCGATCAGCCGGTCGAGCGCGTCCGGCGCCTCGGCCGGCACGATGCGGCGTGCCGGCATGCTGCGCAGCCAGGTGATCTGCCGCTTGGCGAGCTGCCGCGTCGCGGCGGTGCCGAGGTCCTGCAGCGCGGCGAGGTCGGGCGTGGCCTCGTTCGCGTCGAGCAGCTCCCACGCCTGCCGGTAGCCGACGCAGCGCATCGACGGCAGGCCCGGATGCAGGTCGCCGCGCGCGCGCAGGCGGCGCACCTCGTCGATGAAGCCTTGCTCGAGCATCAGCGCGAAACGTTGGCCGAGCCGCGCATGCAGCCAGGCGCGGGCCTCGTCCGAGGGCTCGAGCGAGATCAGGGGCCAGTCGACGCCCGACGAGCGCTGCCGCCGGTAGAGCGCCGACATCGGTTCGCCGCTGAGCAGGCACACCTCCAGCGCGCGCTGGATCCGTTGCGAATCCAGCGGCGCCAGGCGCGCCGCCGTCTCCGGATCGAGCGCGGCCAGGCGCGCGTGCATCGCGGGCCAGCCGTCGCGCGCCGCGTCCGCGTCGAGCTGCGCCCGCAGCGCCGGATCGGCCTGGGGCAGCTCGGACAGGCCGTCGAAGAGCGCCTTGAAGTACAGCATCGTCCCGCCCACGAGCAGCGGACGGGCGCCGCGGGACTGGATCTCCGGCACGAGGCGCGTCGCATCACGGACGAACTGCGCGGCGGAATAACTCTCCGTCGGTTCGAGGATGTCGATCAGGTGGTGCGGCACCGACGCGAGTTCCTCCGGCGTCGGCTTGGCCGTGCCGATGTCCATGCCGCGGTACACCAGCGCCGAGTCGACGCTGATGATCTCGACCGGCTGGCGGCGCGCGATCGCGAGCGCCGCGGCGGTCTTGCCGCAGCCGGTCGGACCGGCGATGCAGAGCGGGGTCAGGTCGTGCCCCGAGGCGCCGACGGCGGCGTGCGTCGCGGCGGCGGTTCCAGCCGCCGCGTCGATGGCGGCGGACTCGACACCGAGGCCGGCGTCGGACGAGTGAAGCTTGTTCATGCGGAACGACGTTGCGGCTGGCCGTGCCGGCGGACCAGCGTCCAGGCGCAGGTGGCGGTGCACAGGCCCAGGACCATCATGGTGGCGGCGAGCGGCGTCACGGTGCCGTCGAGGCTGGCGCTGAGCCAGGCGCCGACGGCGAAGGCGACCAGCGCGATCGCGAAGCCCGACAGCGCCGCCGCCGCGCCGGCCTGGCGCGGGAAGGGACCGACGGCGCCGGCCTGGCCGCAGGGCTGCAGCACGCCGTGGCCCAGCATGATGCCGACGTGCGGGATCATCAGCGCCCATGGCGACGGCGGCAGCACGAAGGCCGCCAGGCCCATGCCCAGCGCGCCCAGCGCGGTGAAGCCGGCGCCACGCGCGGCGGTGTCGGCGACGCTCAGCGTGCGCAGCCAGCGGCGGCAGATCAGCGTGCCGGTGACGTAGAGCGCGGCGCCGCCGGCGACCAGCGCGCCGTACGCGTGGTGGCCCAGCCCCAGGACCTCGATGAACACGAAGCTGGAGCCGGCGAGGAACGCGTACAGCGTCGCGTAGGCCAGCGCGGTGAGCAGCGCGTAGGCGCGGAAGGTCGGGTTCGAGAGCACGGTTCGCCAGTTGGCGACGAGGCCCGAGGGACGCAGCGCGGCGGGATCGGGGCGCGGCAGGCTCTCGGGGATGCGCAGCGCGATCATCGCCAGCGTCGCGGCCCCCGCGACGGCCGTGGCCAGGATCGCCCAGCGCCACCCGAGGCCGGCCGCGAGCACGCCGCCGATCAGCGGCGAGGCCAGTGCGATCACGCCGAGGCCCGACAGCGCCTTGGCCATCATCCGCGCGCCTTCCTGGGGCTCGAACCAGTCGCGCAGCATGGCGCGGGCGACGACGACCGACGCCGCCAGGCCCAGGCCCTGCAGCGCGCGGCAGGCGACGAGGCCCTCGATCGTCGCGGCCAGCGCCGCGCCGATCGCGGCGGCGACGTACAGCGACAGTCCGCCCAGCAGCACCGGCCGGCGGCCGAAGCGGTCAGCCAGCGGGCCCAGCAGCAGCTGGGAGAGTCCGAAGGCCAGCATCAGCACGGACAGCGTCAGCTGCGTCGCGCCCATGCCCGCGTGCAGATCGGCGCGCAGGCCGGGCAGGGCGGGCAGGTAGAGGTCGGTGGTGACCGGCTGCAGGCCCAGCAGCATCGCCAGCGCGACGACCTGGAGCGCGGGCGCGGGACGCGCGCCGCGATCGACGTCCGCCGGCGACGGAACGCTCAAAAGCGCTCCCAGGGCGCGAGGTAGCGCCACTGTCCGGGCGGCAGCTGACCCAGCGGGATGCGGCCGATGCGCACGCGCTTCAGGCCCAGCACCCGCAGGCCGACCAGTTCGCACATCCGGCGGATCTGGCGCTTGCGGCCCTCGCGCAGGACGAAGCGGAGCTGGTCTTCGTTGGCCCAGCTGACCTTGGCCGGCTTCAGCTGCACGCCGTCCAGTTCCAGGCCGTGCATCAGCATCGCGACCGCGCGCGGATCCAGCGCCTGCTGCGGATGCAGCGCCGGATCGCCGTTCTCGACCGCGACGCGGACCAGGTACTCCTTCTCGACGTCGGAGTCCTCGCCGATCAGGTGGCGCGCGATGCGGCCGTCCTGCGTCAGCACCAGCAGGCCGGTGGAATCGATGTCCAGGCGGCCGGCCGGCGCGAGGCCGCGGCCGTGGCCCGGCGCCCAGTGGATCTTGGACGGGTCCTCGCCCCAGTGGGTGTCGGCCTTGACCAGCACCGAGGCGGGCTCGTAGCCGTCCTCGGCCTGGCCGGAGACGTAGCCGATCGGCTTGTGCAGCAGGATGGTCACGCGCTGCGCCTGCTGTTCACGGGCGGCGGGGTCGACCTCGATCTTCGCGTCCGGGCCGACGCGCTGGCCCAGCGTGGCGAGCTGGCCGTCAACGGTCACCCAGCCGGACTCGATCCACTCGTCGGCTTCGCGACGCGAGGCCAGGCCCAGCTCGCTCATGCGCTTGGACAGGCGCTCGCCGGCATCCTGCTCGGCGAGGCGCACCGGCGCGGGCTGGCGCGGCGCGTCCGGCTGGCGCGGACGGTCGGTGCGCTCGGCGCGTTCCTCGCGTTCGGCGCGGGCATGGACGTCGGACGGATGGCCCGCATCGCGGTCGCCATAGGGCGCGCGGCGGGGGCGGTCGTCGCCGTAGCGGGCGCCCGGTCCGTTGCCGGGACCGTTGCCCGGTCCGTTGCCGTAGCGCGAGCCTTCGTTGCCGCGGGCATACCGGTCACCGCCGCGATCACCGCCGCGGTCATCGCGCGGGCGGTCGCCGTAGGAGCGCTCCCCTTGCGGGCGATCACCGTAGCCCTGCGGGCGATCGCCGTAAGACCGGTTGCCTTGGGGGCGATCCCCGTAGGGTCGATCGCCTCGGGGACGGTCGCCTTGAGGCCGGTCGCCATAGGCACGGTCCCGCGGCGGGCGGTCGCCGTAAGGTCGATCCCCCTGCGGGCGGGCCGGGCGGTCGCCGTACCGGTCGTCGCGGCGGGGGCGGTCGCCCTCGAAGCGGGGACGGTCGTCGGAACGCGGGCGGTCGCCGTACGGGCGACGATCTCCGCCGTCAGGGCGGCCGGAGAAGCCGGGGCGATCACCCTGACCGCCCTGACCGCGCGGACCACCCCGATCGTCCCCACGCGGGCCCCGATCGGGCCGCTCGCCGTAGCCGCCTTCACGCGGCGGACGGCCGGGACCACCGCGGCGGTCGTCGCGTCCCTGCGGGCCGCGGGCATCCTGGCCGCGATCTTCGCGGCGCGGGTCCCGACGCGGGTCATGGCGCTGGCGGCCTTCCTCGGCCAGGCGCCGCTGGAACGCGGCCTCGCGTTCGGCGCGGTCGGTCTGGGCCTGTGCCAGCGTCGGGCGCGGCTTGTTGACGCCCTTGCCGCGCAGCGGCGCGCGGCGCGGCCCCTTGTCGTCCGCCGACTTGGCATCGGCCGGTTTGTTCTTGTTGAGCTTGAGCGTGGCCATGTCGGTACTGCTTCTGGTGAATGAGGGATCGGCGGTGCGAACGGAATGCGGGAAGGCGGGACAGCAGGGAAACGGGAAAACTGGAAAACGGGAAAGCAGAAAGCGGGACGGCAGAAACGGGAAGGCGCCGGCGCGGCGCCGGCCCTCAGCGCCCGCGCAGGAACAGCGCGTCCAGGTCGCGCAGGGTCAGTTGACGCCAGGTCGGGCGTCCGTGGTTGCACTGGTCGGCGCGTTCGGTGCGTTCCATGTCGCGCAGCAGCGCGTTCATCTCGTCGATCGTCAGCTGGCGGTTGGCGCGCACCGCGCCGTGGCAGGCCATCGTGGCGAGGATCTCGTGCTGCGCGCGTTCGATCGCATGGCTGGCGTCGAACTGCGCCAGTTCGGCCAGCACGCCGCGGGCGAGTTCGACGACGTCGCCGCCGGCCAGCAGCGCCGGACGTTCGCGCACGGCCAGCACCTTGGCGGACAGCGGCGAGATGTCGAGGCCCAGGCGCTGCAGCGTCTCGGCCTGCGCCTCGGCGGTCGCGATCTCGGCCGGCGTCGCGGCGAAGGTCACCGGGATCAGCAGCGGCTGCGAGTCGATGCGCCGCTCGCCGAGCGCGGTCTTCAGCCGCTCGTAGACGACGCGCTCGTGGGCGGCGTGCATGTCGATGATGATCAGGCCCTGCGCGTTCTCGGCCAGCACGTAGACGCCCTGGATCTGCGCGATCGCGCGGCCCAGCGGCCATTCGCCGGCCTGGCTCGACGGCAGCGGACCGGCAGGGGCGGCGCCCAGCGCCGACAGTGCGGAAGCCGCCGCCGGCGCGGTCGGCAGGCCGCCGCGGGGCGTGGAGGCATAGAGCGCTTCAGCCTGCTCCAGCGCGAGCGCGGTCTGGGCGCGGGTCGGGATCGGCGCGCGCCAGCCCTCGGGACCGGCGAACCGGGCGGAGGGGGCGGCGTAGGCCGCCGGGGGCTCATAAGCGGTCTGGCCGGAGGAGGCGTTGGCCGTCTGGCCATCGGCACCCGATGCCCCGCCCATGCCGCCTTGCTCCCAGGCCGGCGTGCCGGTCCAGCGCTGACGGCCGGACGGGGCGGCGGCGTCGGTCGAGGCCGGACCGTCCGCGGCGGGCATGCCGTCCTCGCTGCTGCGCGACAGCGCCAGCGCGGCCACGACGGCGCGGCGCACCTGCTGGTGGATCTCGCGGCCGTCGCGGAAGCGGACCTCGATCTTGGTCGGGTGGACGTTGACGTCGACCAGCTCGGGCTGGACGTCGATGAACAGCACGTAGCTCGGCTGGCGGTGGCCGTGCAGCACGTCGTCGAACGCCGAGCGGATCGCATGGGCGATCAGCTTGTCGCGCACGTAGCGGCCGTTGACGTAGACGTACTGCATGTCGGCGCGGCTGCGGGCAGCCTCGGGCAGGCCGACGCGGCCGTGGATGCGCATCGGGCCGACCTCGGCGAAGACCTCGCGGCTCTGCGCGATGAACTCCTCGTTGAGCACTTCGGCGATCCGCTGCGGCAGCGGGGCGGCGCGCCACTGGTCGACCAGCTTGCCCTCGTGCCAGACGGCGAAGCCGACATCGGGGCGGGCCAGCGCATGGCGGCGCAGCGCCTCGAGGCAGTGGGCGAGCTCGGTGCTCTCGCTCTTCAGGAACTTGCGGCGGGCGGGCGTGTTGAAGAACAGCTCGCGCACCTCGACGGAGGTGCCTCTGGCGCGGGCGGCGGGGCTGAGCTCGCCGGTGCGGGCTTCGAGGCGCCAGGCGTGGGCGGCGCCGGTGTAGCGGGACACCAGGGCCAGTTCGGCGATCGAGGACACGGCGGCGAGCGCCTCGCCGCGGAAGCCCATCGTGGCGACGGCCTCGAGGTCGTCGAGGGTGCCGATCTTGCTGGTGGCGTGGCGCTTGATGGCCAGCGGCAGCTCGCCGTCGGGGATGCCGTGGCCGTCGTCCTCGACGATCAGGCTGCGGATGCCGCCGGCGATCAGCTTGAGCTGGATCTGGCCGGCGCCGGCGTCCAGCGCGTTGTCGACCAGTTCGCGGACGACGGACGCCGGGCGCTCGACCACCTCGCCGGCGGCGATCTGGGAAATCAGTTCATCGGGGAGTTCGCGGATCGCGCGCCGGCCCGCGGGGGCGGCGGTGTCGAAAGCGGCCGCGGCAGTCGCCGTCGGGGCGAGGGTGTCGTCCATGCGGCGATTGTAGAAGGTACGGCGATTCCACCCCCGGGCGGGCGGGAGCGGCTCTGTTCGGTGGGGCACACAGCAATTCCGGGCCGGACGCGCTGCCGTTTCTTCATCAGCCGATAAGGAAGCGCCCGCCATAATCCGCGCCCATGGATCTGATGCACTTCCTCGTCGACTTCATCCTGCACGTCGACAAGCACCTCGCCGAGTTCGTGGCCGCCTACGGGATGTGGGTGTACGCGCTCCTGTTCCTGATCGTGTTCGTCGAGACCGGCCTCGTGGTGATGCCCTTCCTGCCGGGCGACTCGCTGCTGTTCGTCGTCGGCGCGCTGTGCGGGACGGGGATGATGAGCCTGCCGCTGGCGATCGCCGTGCTGCTCGTCGCCGCGATCCTGGGCGACCAGTGCAACTACACGATCGGGCGCTACTTCGGGCCCAAGGTCTTCCAGTGGGAGCAGTCGCGCTTCTTCAACAAGCGCGCCTTCGACGCCGCGCACGAGTTCTACGAGAAGCACGGCGGCGTCACCATCATCCTCGCGCGCTTCATGCCCTTCATCCGCACCTTCGCGCCTTTCGTGGCCGGCGTCGCCGCGATGACCCGCAGCCGCTTCACCGCCTACAACGTCGCCGGCGGCGTGATCTGGGTCGTGGGCCTGACGATGGCGGGCTACCTCTTCGGCAACATCCCCTTCGTGCAGACCCATCTCAGCAAGATCATCTGGGCCATGATCCTGATCCCGGGCCTGATCGCGCTGTACGGCGGATGGCGCGCTTCCCGCGCGAAGCCCGCGGTCTGATACGACGAACGTCACGAGCCCTTCCACGCGGCGTACACCACGACCGGTTGGGGACGGTGGGGCTTGGGGTTCAGGCGCTTGACGCCTGTGGCCCCATGCCCCAGCGGCCAACGCCCCGGCCGTCGCATGCCAGCGTCCGGCAAAGGGAAAACACCGACCCGCAGAGCGCGCAAACCCCGGGGGTGAGCTTCGTCACGGTGACCTCGCAGGGCTATTCTCGCCCGCTGTTTTCACCGCCGACATCGCCCATGCAACACAGCATCCTCAGCAAGGCCATCACCGTGGCCCTGAGCTTGACCGCCGTCATCGCGGCGGCTCCCACGCAGGCCCAACAGGCCGCGACCACGACCGCCTCCGCCTCCGCCACTTCCGCCGCCGCGCCGGCGCCTGTCGTGACGATGCTGCTGCGCGATCCCGCGGTGTCCGCGCGCCATCTGGCCTTCGTCTACGGCGGCGACCTGTGGATCGCCAACCGCGACGGCAGCCAGCCGCGCCGGCTGGCCGGCCATGCCGCCGGTGAATTCGCGCCGCGCTTCTCCCCCGACGGCCAGTGGATCGCGTTCTCCGCCGGCTACGACGGCAACACCGATGTCTACGTGATTGCCGCGACTGGCGGTCAGCCGCGCCGCCTGACCTGGCACCCGGCCGCCGACCAGGTGACCGGCTGGAGCCCCGACGGCAAGCGCGTGCTGTTCGCCTCCAACCGCGAGGTGCTGAACACGCGCAGCAAGCAGCTGTTCGAGGTGCCGGTGGACGGCGGCTTCGAGCAGAAGGTGATGGAGGCCGTCGCCTACGAGGGCGTGTGGTCGCCCGACGGCACGCGCCTGGCCTACCGGCCCAACGGTGCCGCGTACTCCGGCCCGAGCGGCTGGCGCCAGAGCCGTGGCGGCTCCACGCCGCCGATCTGGATCCTCGATCCCAAGGGCAAGACCTGGGAGCAGATCCCGCACGTCAACGGGACGGACAGCAACCCGATCTGGATGGGCGACGAGGTCGTCTTCATCTCCGACCGCAACGACGGCGCGGCCAACCTCTTCGCGTTCAACACCAAGACCAAGGCGCTGCGCCAGCTGACGAAGGAAACCGTCTGGGACGTCCGCAGCGCCGACGGCCGTGACGGCCGCATCGTCTACGAGGCGGGCGGACAACTGAAGGAAGTCGGCCTCGACGGCGGCACGGCGCGGATCCTGAGCGTCGCGCTCAACGAGCCGAGCAACGAGGCGCGCGTGCAGTGGAAGGACGCCGCGAAGACCATCACCGGCGCGTCGCTGTCGGCGACCGGCAAGCGCGTCGTCGTCAGCGCGCGCGGCGAGGTCTTCTCCGTGCCGGTGAAGGACGGCGTGGTGCGCAACCTGACGCAGACCTCCGGCGTGCGTGAGAAGGATGCGCTGTGGAGCCCCGACGGCCAGCAGGTCGCCTATGTCTCCGACGAGCCCGGCATGCGCCACCAGGTCGTGATCCGAGACCAGCTCGGCGACCAGGCCGCCAACAAGGCCACGCGCAAGCTGCTGCTGCCGGAAGCCGGCTATTACACGCTGCTGGCGTGGTCGCCCGACGGCGCGCGGCTGGTGCTGCAGGACAACCACCTGAACCTGTACCAGCTGCCGTTGAATGGTGCGCAGTCGGGCAAGCTGGCGAAGATCGACACCAGCGAGCGCCGTGCCGGTTTCGACGTCGGCTTCTCGCCGGACGGCCGCTACCTGGCCTACACGGTGGTCGGCAAGAACTTCTTCAGCCAGATCCGCATCGCCGACTTCCAGACCGGTCAGCAGCACACGGTCACCGACGGCCTGAGTCACGCCAACCTGCCGGCGTTCTCGACCAAGGGCGACGTGCTGTTCTTCGCCGCGTCGATCAACTCGGGTCCGGCGCAGGTGGGCCTGGACATGTCCACGCAGGAGCGCTCGGTGCGCATGGGCCTGTACGCGGCGGTGCTGCGCGCGGACGGCAAATCGCCGCTCGAGCCCAAGGCCGGCGACGAGGACAGCAAGGACAAGAAGGCGGACGAGGACAAGAAGGACGACAAGGCCGACAAGTCGGACAAATCGGAGAAGGCCGACAAGGACGCGAAGGACGACAAGAAGTCCGACAAGAAGGACGACGGCAAGGACGTCAAGCCCAAGGTCAAGCCGGTGCGCATCGACTTCGCCGGCCTGAAGGACCGCATCGTGGGTCTGCCGGTGGCGACCGCGCGGTATGACGACCTCGCGGTGGCGGACGACGGCGCGCTGTTCTACGTCGAGCGCAAGCAGCCTGGCGTGTCCATCGATGCCGAGGGCGGCAACGGTGGCAAGGGCGACCTGTACCGCTTCGACTTCGAGGAGAAGAAGGCGAAGCTGGTCAAGCCGCAGATCGAGGGCTACAGCCTGAGTCCGGACGGCAAGAAGATCCTGCTGAATCCGGGCGCCGGCCGCCTGGAGATCGCCGATGCCAAGGAGAAGATCGACACCAAGAGCATCGATCTCTCGGGCCTGAAGACCCGCGTCGATCCGCGCGCCGAATGGCGCCAGATCTTCGACGAGACCTGGTGGATGGAGAAGGAGTTCTTCTACGACCCGAAGCTGCACGGCCTCGATTGGAACGGCGTCTATCAGCGCTACTTGCCGCTGGTGGCGGGCGTGCAGCGCCGCGAGGACCTGAACGACCTGCTCGTCGAGATGATCGGCGAGCTGCAGGTCGGCCACAACCGCGTGGGCGGCGGCGACGTGCATCAGGAGCCGCGTGTCGCGGTGGGCCTGCTCGGCGCGGACTTCAGCGTCGAGAACGGCAAGTACCGCATCAAGACGATCTTCAAGGGCGACCGCTGGGATCCCTACCTGAAGGCGCCGCTGGCGGCACCGGGCCTGGGTGTCAAGGAAGGTGACTACCTGCTGGCGGTCAACGGCCAGCCGGTGGACGGCGCGCACAACCTGTACCAGCAGCTCGAGAACACGGTCGGCAAGCAGGTGCAGCTGACGGTGTCGGCCAACGCGAACGGGCAGGGCGCGCGTCGCGTGACCGTCGAGCCGATCTCGACCGAGGGCCGGCTGCGCCAGTGGGCCTGGATCGACCACAACCGCGAGGAAGTGGATCGCCTGAGCGGCGGCAAGATCGCCTACGTCTACATGCCGGACACGGCGGGCCCTGGCTTCCAGCATTTCAACCGGATGTTCTTCGGGCAGGTCGACAAGGCCGGCCTGATCGTCGACGACCGCCGCAATGGCGGCGGCCAGGCGGCGAACTACGTGACGGAGCTGCTGAACCGCGCCTACCTGGGCAGCTGGAAGGACCGTGACGGCCTGATCTACGACACGCCCGCGGGCGCGATCTACGGCCCGAAGGCGATGCTGATCGACCAGGACGCGGGATCGGGCGGCGACTTCATGCCGTATGCGTTCAAGCGCACGGGCCTGGGCCCGCTGATCGGCAAGCGGACCTGGGGCGGCCTGATCGGCATCTCGGCGAACCCGAGCCTGATCGACGGCGGCTTCCTGGTGGTGCCGTTCTTCCGCTTCTTCACGCCGGAAGGCGAGTGGCGCATCGAGAACGAAGGCGTCGCGCCGGACATCGACGTCGATCTGGATCCGGTGGCGGTCAACGCCGGCCGCGATGTGCAGCTGGAAGCGGGTGTGGCGAACGTGCTCGAACGCCTGAAGACCTGGAAGCCGATCCAGCGCACGACGGCGCCGGCGATGCCGACGCAGGTCGGCAAGTAAGGCAGTTCGCTGATGTGACGCAAAACGGGGCCTAGGCCCCGTTTTTCATGGCGGGTGCGGCGCTCACAACGCCCGATGCCTCGCCGCCAGCGGCGGATTCTTCGCGAAGTAGCGCGCGATGCCGGTCGCCAGCGCCTTGACCAGGTCGTCCTGGTAGTCCGGATCGCGCAGTCTGGCTTCTTCCTCGGGGTTGGAGATGAAGGCCGTCTCCACCAGGATGGACGGCACGTCCGGCGCCTTCAGCACCGCGAAGCCGGCCTGCTCGACGCTGCCCTTGTGCAGCTTGGCCAGCTTGCCGATCTGTCCCAGGACTTCGCCGCCCAGCTTCAGGCTGTCCTTGATCTGCGCCGAAGTGCTCATGTCCAGCATCGCGCGCAGCACGCCGGCGTCCTTCACCACCTTGGTGTTGACGCCGCCGATCACGTCGGCGGCGTTCTCCTTGTCCGCCATCCAGCGCGCGTTGGTCGAGCTGGCGCCGCTGGTCGACAGCGCGAAGACCGACGCACCCCGCGCCTTCGGCGTGATGAAGGCGTCCGCGTGGATGGACACGAACAGGTCGGCCTGCACCCGACGCGCCTTGCGCACCCGCTCGTTCAGCGGAACGAAGAAGTCCGCGTCGCGCGTCATCATCACGCGGATGCGCGGGTTCGTGTTCAGCCGGTCGCGCAGCTTCTTGCCGATCGCCAGCACCACATCCTTCTCTCTCAGGCCCGACGGGCCAATCGCGCCCGGATCCTCGCCGCCGTGGCCAGGGTCGATCGCGATCACGATCAGCCGGTCCAGCTTGGTCTGGCTCATCTCCGGCGCCACCTCCTTCAGCGGCGGCGCGGGCGGTGGCGGGGTGTCGATCTTCGCGATCGCCGTGGCGCTCGCCGGGCGGGACGGCGTCGCCGCGGCGCTCGCGGCCTGCTCCGCCGACGAGGCCGCCGTCAGCGGCCGGTCGATGCGACCGATCAGCTCGCCCAGCGCGTCGTTGACCGACTGCGCCGCGGCGGTCTCGGCGGCTTCCTTGCCGCGCACCAGGTCCAGCAGCGGATCGCGCTCGCGCGTCGGATACAGGTCCAGCACCAGGCGGTTCTGGTAGGCCGCCACCGGCTCGATCGTGAACACCTGCGGCGCCACGGTCTGCTTCAGGTCGAGGACGATGCGCACCACGCGCGGCTGGTTCTGGCCCACGCGCACGCCGGCGATGAACGGGTCGTCCGGCTTGACCTTGCCCAGCAGCTCCTTCAGGCCCGCATTCAGCTCCAGCCCGTCGATGTCGATCACGAGCCGGTCCGGATTCGCCGCCATGAAGCTCTTGGCCGCCAGTTGGCGGTCCGACTCGATGGTCACGCGGGTGTAGTCGCTGGCGGGCCAGACCCGCACCGCGACGATGTTGGCGGCGCTCGCGGCCAGCGCCGGCACGGCGGGCAGCACCGGGAAGCTCAGCACCGTCGCGCCCATGCGGCCCAGCGCCTTGCGGCGGCCGCGTGACGGGATGTCGTTCATGTCTCCGTTCATGTCTGTGCGCATGTGAAGGGAAGCGGTCGCGTGGTCATCAGTCGGACGCGGCGGCGGTCAGTTGTCGATCCAGCTCGGCCAGCAAATCCTGACCCCGCACCGTGCGGGCTTCCGCACGAACGTCGCGGCTGTCGTCCTCGTTGACCTGGAGCAGCAGGCGCAGGTCCGGCGTCGGCAGCATGCCGGCCGCCTTTTCGGGCCATTCGCTGAGCTTGAGCCCCGGCGCGGCGAACAGGTCGCGGAAGCCGGCGTCCTCCCACTCGCGCGGATCGCTGAAGCGGTAGAAATCGAAATGATGGGCCGGGAGACCGGACAGCCCCGGCGGGGCGTAGTCTTCGACCACCGCGTAGCTCGGGCTCTTGATGCGGCCGGTGACGCCGAGCGCGCGCAGCAGATGCCGCACCAGGCTGGTCTTGCCGGCCCCCAGGCCGCCGTCGAGTTCGATGCTCAGGTCCGCGATCTGCGGACAGCGGGCCAACGCCTGTGCGAAACGTTCGCAGGCGGCCTCGTCGGGCCAACGGTACGGGCGGGTTTCTAGAATGCTCAACTGCGATGAATTCCCTGGTCAACACCCCACGGCCCGACGCGTCCTCCCAAGACGCGGCCGGCCCCTCCCGAGACCCCGACGCGCTGCGAGCGCTGATGGTCGAGGTCCGCGCCTGGGCGCTTGAGTCCGGATTCTCACAGATTGGGGTGGCTCACGTCGATCTGAGCGATGCGGAAGCCGGTCTGCAGGCCTGGCTGGACGCCGGTTTCCATGGCGAGATGCAGTACATGGCCGCCCACGGCCTCAAGCGCGCCCGGCCCGCCGAGCTGGTGCCCGGCACCATCAGCATCCTGACCGCCCGCATGGACTACCTGCCCGAGGCCGCCGGCGACGACTGGCAGGACCGCGAATGGGCCGCGATGCGCGACCCGTTCCGCGCGCAGGTCTCGCTGTATGCGCGGGGCCGGGACTATCACAAGGTGCTGCGCAATCGGCTGCAGCAGCTGGCCGATCGCATCCAGGAGCGCGTCGGCCCGATGGGGCACCGGGTGTTCACCGACTCCGCGCCGGTGCTGGAGGTCGAGCTCGCGAGCCGCTCCGGCATCGGGTGGCGCGGCAAGCACACGCTGACGCTGCATCGCGACAGCGGCTCGATGTTCTTCCTCGGCGAGATCTATCTGGACCTGCCGCTGCCGGCCAGCGAGCCCGTGACCGCGCATTGCGGCCAGTGCCGCGCCTGTCTGGACGCCTGCCCGACCGGGGCGATCATCGCCCCGTACCGGCTCGACGCCCGGCGCTGCATCAGCTACCTGACGATCGAGCAGGACGGGCCGATCCCGATCGAGTTCCGCGAGGCGATCGGCAACCGCATCTACGGCTGCGACGATTGCCAGCTCGCCTGCCCGTGGAACAAGTTCGCGCGCAGGAACGCGCTGCCGGACTTCGACTGGCGCGAGCCGCTGGGACACGCGTCGCTGCTGACGCTCTTCGCCTGGGATGAGGCGACCTTCCTCAAGCGCACCGAAGGCTCGGCGATCCGCCGCATCGGCCATGCGCGCTGGCAGCGCAACATCGCCGTGGCGATCGGGAACGCGCTGAGGCAGGACCTGGCGCCAACGCTGCGTGCCGACCTGCTGGCGGCGCTGAACGCCGCGCTGCCCAGTGCGACGCCTGTCGTGGCCGAGCACATCGGCTGGGCGATGGCGCAGGACGCCTTGCCTCGGGACGTGCCGCGGGCCGTCATCCCCCTCATTCCTCGATCGCCTGCCTGAACGCCGCGATGAAGTCCGAGACCGGCTGGGGCGAGCGCAGGCCTTGCGGCTGAACCGCGCGGACCTCGACCGGCACCTCAGGCAGCAGCGTGCGGATGTGCAGGTCGCCGCCACTGGCCTGCGCGGTGAAGGAATCGATGATGGCCGGCCCGAATCCCTGCTCGGCCATCACCATCGCGATGTGGTGCGTCTGCACCGTGATGCCGGCGCGTGGCGACAGCGACAGGCGCGCCCACTGGTCCGCCAGCACGGCGCCCAGCGGGTCGCGCTCGTCGATGCGGATGAAGGGCTCCCGCAGCAGGTCCTGCAGCGCGACAGTCGTGCGCCGGTCCGCGCCCGCCTTGCCCTTCGGCGAGGCGCACACGAGCCGCCCGGTGGCCACGAGTTCATCGGACAGCGCGGCGTGGGACGGGCGTCCGTACACGATGCCGACGTCGCCTTCCTGCAGCAGCATCGCCCGCGCGATGTCGTTCGAATGCAGCGTCCGCACGCTGATCGGCAGGTCGCGATAGCGCCTGCGGAAGGCCTTCAGCGCCTGGGGCAGCGCCTTCACCGCCAGCGAGGGCACGATCAGGATGCGGAAGCCTTGGCCCTCGCCGGTGCCCAGCGCGGTCGCCATGCGACGCACCGATTCGAGCTGCGACATCAGCGCCTGCACCTCGGGGTAGAGCGCCTGCGCCTCGCGCGTCGGCATCAGCCGTCGGCGTTGCCGCGTGAACAGCGCGTAGCCCAGCTGCAACTCGGCCAGCTGCAGCGACTGCGTCACCGCCGGCTGTGTCACATGCAGCAGCTTCGAGGCCGCGCTCACGGAGCCCGTCAGCATGACCGCGTGGAAGACCTCGATGTGCTTCAGGCGCATGGGCGGGGGCGGTCGACGTACATAAGCCCAGCTTATACGAAGCGGTGCAATGCCGATGCTCGACAACGCCGATGGTCTCTATCGTCGAGCCCATGCAAACTTCACTTCTCCCGACCAAGGAAACCGCCATGAAGATGCCCGCTCCCCGTGCCGTCGCCGTGTCCTTCGCCTCGATCGCCTCGATCGCCTCGATCGCCTCGATCGGCGCGTGTGCCCTGACCGCCCTGATCGCCGGGCCCGCCGCGGCGCAGCCCGCGGGCACGCTCGAGAAGGTGAAGGCCTCCGGCGTCATCACCGTCGCGTACCGGGATTCCTCGATCCCGTTCTCCTACCTCGGCGCCGAAGGGCAGCCGACGGGCTTCGGCTGGGAGATCTGCGGCAAGGTCGTCGAGCAGGTGAAGAAGGCCGTCGGCCGCGCGGACCTGAAGGTGGCCACGCAGTCCGTGACCTCGCAGAACCGCATCCCGCTGCTGGACAACGGCACCATCGACATCGAGTGCGGCTCCACCACCAACAACAGCGATCGGGCGAAGCAGGTGGACTTCGCGATCAACTACTTCTACACCGGCACACGGCTGCTGGTGAAGGCGAACTCTCCCATCAAGGGCTTCGCCGACCTGAAGGGGAAGAAGGTCGTGTCCACCACCGGCACGACCAACTTCCAGGTGATGCGCCGGATGAACCAGGAGCAGAACCTGGGCTTCGAGCTGATCAGCGCCAAGGACCATGCCGATGCGGCGCTGCTGGTGCAGTCGGGCCGGGCCGACGCCTTCGCGATGGACGACATCCTGCTGTACGGGCTGCGCGCCGGGGCGCTCAATCCGGCGGACCTCGCCGTCGTCGGCGAGCCCGTGCAGGTCGAACCCTACGCGATCATGGTCCGCAAGGACGATGCGGCGTTCAAGAAGCTGGTCGACGCGACGCTGGCCGGGTTGATGAAGAGCGGCGAGTTCGAGACGCTCTACAAGAAGTGGTTCCAGACGCCGATCCCGCCCAAGGGGATCACGCTGGGCGCGCCGATGAGCCGCGAGTTGCAGGAGAACCTGCAGGCGCTGTCGGACAAGCCCGCGCGTTGATCACGCACTGATCCCGTCATGACGCACATCACACCGCGCCCGGCGCGCGGCGCGGGCGGAGCCTTGCCCGCCGCGCCGGGCATCGTCGGCATCCTCGGCGGCATGGGCCCGCTGGCGACGGTCGACTTCATGCGCAAGCTGCTCGACGCGACGCCGGCGGCCACGGACCAGGAGCACATCCCCGTCGTCGTCAGCAGCATCCCGCAGGTGCCCGACCGCACCGCGGCCTTCCGCGGCGAGGGCGAGTCGCCGCTCGCCGCGATGATCGTCAGCGGCCGGCGCCTGGCCGCGGCGGGTGCGGGCGTGGTCGTCGTGCCCTGCAACACCGCGCACCTGTGGTTCGATGACCTCGAACAGGCGCTGGGCCTGCCGATGATCCACCTCGTGGATGCGGCGATCGCCGAGTCGCTCGACCTCGTGCCCGAAGGCGGCAAGGTCGGCCTGCTGGCGACCGACGCGACGCTGGCGTCGGGGCTCTATCTGAACCGCAGGCCGCCGAGGGGCAGGGCGGTGCAATGGCTGCTGCCGACCGCGAGCGAGATGATCGACCTGATCGAGCCCGGCATCGCGGCGGTCAAGGCGGGGCAGCTCGCGACGGCCGCGTCGCGGCTGGCCGCGGCCGCGGCGCGTCTGCGCGCCCGCGGCGCCGGGGCCCTGGTGCTGGGATGCACCGAGATTCCCCTGGTGCTGGACGCGGCGTCGGCGGGACTGCCGGTGATCGACGCGACGGCGGCGCTGGCACGGCGGGCCGTCGAATGGGCAAGGCGGAGCGAGGTGCCGGACGACGTCGCCTGATCGACCGCGTCCCGCGCCTCGGACAGTCCGGCCTCGCATCGGAACTCCCGAACCTGTCCTCAGGCCACGCCAGGGGTTTCCCGCCCCTGCGACGGGGGCTCTACGTAGTTCCGCTAGGCCGGGCTCCAAGGGGACATACTTAAGCTGTTTCGATCACGTTACCCATTGTTCAAAAGACGAGGAGCCCAATGAACCGTCGCTCGATCCTCCAACACGGCCTGCTGCTGAGCACGCTGTCGCTGTCCTGCGCCGCGGCGCTGGCCCAGTCCTATCCGACCAAGCCGGTGAAGCTGGTGGTCCCGTTCGCGCCGGGCGGCACGACCGACATCGTGGCCCGCGTCGTCGCGCAGCACATCAACGGTCCGCTGGGCCAGACGATGATCGTCGAGAACAAGGCCGGCGGCGGCGGCATCATCGGCGCCAACGACACCGCCAAGTCCCAGCCCGACGGTTACTCGCTGGGCGTGGCCACCGTGTCCACCACGGCCACCAACCCCGCGATCAATCCCAAGACGCCGTACAACCCGCTGACGGACTTCACGCCCATCATCAACCTCGCGGCCACGCCCAACGTGATCGCCGTGCATCCGTCCTTCCCGGCGAAGGACTACAAGGCCTTCGTGGCCGAGCTGAAGAAGAACCCCGGCAAGTACAGCTACTCGACCTCCGGCACCGGCGGCATCGGCCATCTGCAGATGGAGCTGTACAAGAGCCTGACCGGCGTCTTCGTCACCCACATCCCGTACCGCGGCGCGGGCCCGGCGCTGAACGACACCGTCGCCGGCCAGGTGCCGATGATCTTCGACAACCTGCCGTCCGCGCTGCCCTTCATCAAGGACGGCCGCCTGGTCGCGATCGCCGTCGCCGCGCCGCAGCGCCTGGCCGTGCTGCCCAACGTGCCGACCTTCAAGGAACTCGGCCTCGAGCCCGTGAACCGCATGGCCTACTACGGCATCCTGGGCCCGAAGAACCTGCCCAAGGAAGTCGTCGCCAAGATCAACGAGGCCGCCCGCAAGACCGTCGAGATGCCCGAGGTCAAGAAGCGCATCGAGGAGACCGGCTCGATCGTGATCGGCAATACGCCCGAGCAGTTCACCGAGCAGATCAAGGCCGAGTACGCGGTCTACAAGAAGGTCGTCGAGCAGCAGAAGCTCAAGCTCGACTGATTTCGCGCCCCTCCGCGCAGAGACGGGTGTCCGCAAGGACGCCCGTTTTTTCGTCCCTGCGCGCCGACGTCAAGGCCGTCGGAGGGTGCAGATTTCAAATCATGAAAAGAACTTGCCGGGATGCAAAAAACCGGCGTGCTGCAGCGCCGCAAGATTTCTCATCATGGAAGACTCACTCTCACGATCCGGTTTTTGATTTGCAAGTCGTTGATTTGAAAGGTTTAAAAATTCAGTCTTATATAAGACATTGAACGCCACGCCGGAAGGCGGGACGACTAGATTTGAGTCATCGGTTTTGCAACTCTCACTTGATCCACCAGGAGCTCACGATGACGACCTCGACCCGCGAACAACAGATTGCCGCCCTCGAAAAAGACTGGGCCGAAAACCCCCGGTGGAAGGGCATCCAGCGCGGCTACACCGCCGCCGACGTGGTCCGCCTGCGCGGCTCCATCCACATCGAGCACACGCTGGCCAAGCGCGGCGCGGAGAAGCTCTGGAACCTGGTGAACACCGAGCCCTTCATCAACTCGCTGGGCGCGCTCACCGGCAACCAGGCGATGCAGCAGGTCAAGGCCGGCCTGAAGGCGATCTACCTGTCGGGCTGGCAGGTGGCCGGCGACGCGAACAGCAACGGCGAGATGTACCCCGACCAGTCGCTGTACTCGGTGGACTCGGTGCCGAAGGTGGTCAAGAAGATCAACGCCACCTTCAAGCGCGCCGACGAGATCCAGTGGAGCGAAGGCAAGAGCGACATCGACTACTTCGCGCCCATCGTCGCGGACGCGGAAGCCGGCTTCGGCGGCGTGCTGAACGCTTTCGAACTGATGAAGGCCATGATCGAGGCGGGCGCGTCCGGCGTCCACTTCGAAGACCAGCTGGCCGCCGCGAAGAAGTGCGGCCACATGGGCGGCAAGGTGCTGGTGCCCTCGCGTGAAGCGGTGGCCAAGCTGGTCGCGGCGCGCCTGGCGGCCGACACCATGGGCGTGCCCACCGTGCTGCTGGCCCGCACCGACGCCGAGGCCGGCGACCTGGTCACCAGCGACATCGACGACAACGACAAGCCCTTCTGCACCGGCGAGCGCACCGTCGAAGGCTTCTTCCGCACCCGCAACGGCCTGGACCAGGCCATCAGCCGCGGCCTGGCCTACGCTCCTTACGCCGACATGATCTGGTGCGAGACCGGCAAGCCCGACCTGGCCTTCGCCAAGGCCTTCGCCGAGGCGATCCATGCGAAGTTCCCCGGCAAGCTGCTGGCCTACAACTGCTCGCCGAGCTTCAACTGGAAGAAGAACCTGGACGACGCCACCATCGCCAAGTTCCAGCGCGAGCTGGGCGCGATGGGCTACAAGTTCCAGTTCATCACGCTGGCCGGCTTCCACAGCCTGAACTACTCGATGTTCAACCTGGCCTACGGCTATGCGCGCAACAACATGAGCGCGTTCGTGGAGCTGCAGGAGGCCGAGTTCGCCGCCGCCGAGAAGGGCTTCACCGCCGTGAAGCACCAGCGCGAAGTGGGCACGGGTTACTTCGACGCGGTCACCACCACGATCGAAGCGCAGGCGTCGACCGCGGCGCTGAAGGGTTCCACGGAGGACGAACAGTTCTTCGACGCGAAGCACGGCTGATCGCCGCGCCGAAGGCCCTGTCGAGGCGGGGCCGGTGAACCGGAAGGGGCTGCTGGGGAGCAGCCCCTTTTTCGTCCGGGCAGCCTTGGCGCTTGCCCGGCGTGCTCGGCGTACTCGGCGTGCGGCGCTCAGCGCGTCGCCGTCTCCGGGCGCGTCGCGACGCCGTCGCGCTGCCGCCAATCCTGGATCAGGTCGACCACGCCGTCCGGATCGGCCGGCTTGACCAGGTGCACGTCGAAGCCGGCCTCGTGCGCGCGCCGGCGATCGTCCTGCTGGCCGTAGCCGGTGAGCGCGATCAGCAGGCAGTCCGCGCCGCCGGGCAGCGTGCGGAACCGGCGCGCGACCTCGTAACCATCCAGGCCGGGCAGGCCGATGTCCAGCAGCACCACGTGCGGTGCCTGCGCGGTCGCGGCCTCCAGGGCGCTGGGACCGTCGAGCTGCACGGCGGTCTCGAAGCCCGCGAGCTCGAGGAACACCGCCATCGATTCCGCCGCGTCGCGGTTGTCGTCGACGACCATCACGCGGCACGGGCCCTCCTGGTCTTGGCGTTCACCAGGATCGCCGCAGCCGTCATCGGGCATGTCCTGGCCGACCGTCGCCTCGGCGCGGGCGGGTGCGTGGGGCTCCGGGGATGTGGTGCCCGGTGACGTCGGCGATTCCTCGTCCACCGCGGCGGGCAGGCGCACCTCGAATTCAGAGCCTTCACCGGGACCGTCGCTGCGGGCCTCCACCTGGCCGTGATGGAGCTGCACCAGGCGTTGCACCAGCGTCAATCCGACGCCCAGGCCGCCCTGGTTGCGGTCGAGGCCGCGGGGGCCCTGCTCGAACAGGTCGAACACATGCGGCAGCAGCGACGCGGCGATGCCGCGTCCGTTGTCGCGCACGGTGAGCACGAAGGTGCCGTCGTGGCCGCCATGGACATCGCGGCCGGTGGGGGCCACGTCCGTCCGCGCCAGCGTCAGTTCGATGAGGCCGCCGGCGGCGGTGTACTTGCTCGCGTTGTGCAGCAGGTTGGTGACGACCTGGATCAGCCGCGCCGCGTCGCCGCGCACGTGCGCCGGACGGTCGGGCAGCTGCAGGCGGAGCTGCTGGCCCTGCGCGTCGATCAGCGACTGCACCGGCTCCAGGCCGTGGCGCACGATGTCGCACAGGTCGAGCCGCTCGGTCTTCAGCACGATCTTGCCCTGGCTGATCCGCGCCACGTCGAGGAGCTCGTCCACCAGCCGCGTCAGGTGCCGGGCCTGGCGGTCCGTCACCGCGACCGCCTCGCCCAGGCGACGGTCGCGGTCCCGCGCGTCGTCGTCGCGCGAAGGCGGGTCGGCGGGCGCGGCGGACAGGGCACGCATGACCTCGATCGCGCTGCGGATCGGCGCGAGCGGGTTGCGCAGTTCGTGCGACAGCATGGCGAGGAACTCGTCCTTGCGCCGGCTCGCCTCGAGCAGATCGGCCTCGGCCTGGCGGCGTTCGACGATCTCGGCCTGCAGCGCGCCGTACAGCCGCGCGTTCTCGAAGGCGATGGCGGCGCGGCCCGTCAGTTCCTCCAGCGTCGGCCAGTCGGGCGGCTGGTGCGGCTCGGCCAGCAGCAGGCCGCCGAGCAGGCGCTCACCCGCCACCAGTGGCAGCACGACACCGCTGGCCGTGTCGCGGCGCAGCAGCGCGCGCGGCGGCGACTCATCGTCGTCGGCCAGGCCCGAGGGCGCGAACGCAGACGGCGCAAAGGTCGACGGCGCGGGGAGGGCAGCGTCCGATGCCGTCGGCACCATCTGATCGAGCGCGTTGCGCGTGGCGTTGTAGAGCACCTCGGACAGCATCTGCTCGCGGCCCTCGAGGAACAGCGGCGGATCACCGGCGGCGACCGGCGCGTCGCAGCGCAGCACCCGCTCGTGGCCGTGGCCCGCGTCGCGCAGCCAGAGCAGCGCGCGCGAGGCGAAGTTCGGCACCAGCAGGGTCAGCACGCGCCGCATCGCGACGTCCGCGTCCAGCGAATCGGCCAGCTCGCGGCCCGCCTGCGCCAGGAAGATCGAGCGCCGGGTGTTCTCCTCGGCGGCGCGTTGCGCGGCTTCGGCGCGCGCGATCGCGATGCGCTCCAGCGCCTGCTGCCGCAGCCGCTGCTGCATGATGAACAGGTCGACGAAGACCCGCACCTTGCTGCGTAGCACGTCGGGGATGACCGGCGAGAGGATGTAGTCGACCGCGCCCAGCGAGTAGCCCTGCGCCGTCTGCAGCTCGTCCGCATAGGCGGTGACGAAGATGATGGGCGTGTGCGCCGAGCGCCGGTAGCCGCGGATCAGCCGGGCCGTCTCCAGGCCGTCGATGCCCGGCATGTTGACGTCCATCAGGATCACCGCGAACTGCTGGCGCAGCACCTCGCGCAGCGCCTCGCTGCCCGAGCGCGCGATGACCAGGTGCTGGTCGAGGTCGGCCAGGATGGTCTCGAAGACGAGCAGCTTCTCCGGCAGGTCGTCGACGATGAGGATGCTGGCGCGCTCCGCCGCGTCGGGCGTGGCGTAGCCGTCGAAGAGGGCGCTCAGCGGCATAGCCAGCCCCGCAGCACGGTCAGCATGTTGGCGGGATCCACGGGCTTGGACAGGTAGTCCCAGGCGCCGGCCTCGATGCACTTCTGGCGGTCGCCCTTCATCGCCTTGGCGGTGACGGCGACCATCGGCAGCTCGCGCCCGCGCGGCAGGCGGCGGATCTGCTGCATGGTCTCCAGGCCGTCCATCTCCGGCATCATGATGTCCATCAGCACGATGTCGATGGACGGGTCCTCCTGCACGATCCGGATCGCCTCGCGGCCGTTGTCGGCGGAGACGATCACCATCCCGTGCGAGTCCAGCACGGTGGCCAGCGCGAAGATGTTGCGCATGTCGTCGTCGACGATCAGCGCCTTCTTGCCGACCAGCGGGCAGCTGACCTCCTGCGCGTCGTGCAAGGCCTGACGCTCGCCGTCGCCCATGTCGGCCGGCGCGCGGTGCAGGGCCAGCGCCATCGCCGCGATCGCGGCATCGGTCCCGGTGGCCGTGCGCACCGGCAGGCCGTGCGGGCGCGTCCAGCGACGTGCGGCGGCAAGGTCTTCAGACGATTCGGTCGTGCCCGCAGTCCCCGCTGTCGTCCCCGCGGTACCGGCCGTCCCCGTACCGGCCGCGGCGTTCCATGCGACCACCGGCAGCGGCAGCGTGCCGGGCCGCTGCTCCAGCGCATCCAGCACGTCCTGCGGACCGAAGGCGCTCGCGACCGCATCGACCAGCAGCGCATCGACGCCGGGCAGCACCTCGCGCGCCTGCGCCGCGGTCTGCACAAACACCGTCTCGACGTCGCCAGCCAGCGGCGTCAGCAGCGCGAGCCGCTCCGCGCCCTCGGGCATCGCTACCGCCAGGCGTCGTCGCGGACGGTCCAGGTAGCGCTGCAGATCGCGCAGCGCGACCTCGACGTCGTCGCGCGACTGCAGCGGCTTGGCCAGGAAGCCTAGCGCGCCGGCCTGCAGCGCGCGATCGCGGGCGTCGTCGGTGGAGACGACGCACACCGGCAGGTGGCGCATGTCGGGGTCGGACTTGAGCCGGTCCAGCACGCGCCAGCCCTGCATGTCGGGCAGGAAGATGTCCAGCGTGATCAGGCTGGGGCGGAACTCCTGCGCCATCGCGAGCGCGCCCGCGCCGGTCGTCGCCACCAGGCCCTTCATGCCGCCCTGGCGCGCCGCCTCGAGCAGGACACTGGCGAAGGCGAGGTCGTTCTCGACGATCAGCAGCACGCGGTCGCCGCTGCCGATGTCGTCGCGATCGTCCTTGGCGACGTTGGCGAAGACGATGCTGTCGGGCGGCGTGTCCATCTGGACGCGGTGCGCGTCCAGCGGGGTCATGCCGCTGTCGCTGCCGTTATCGCCGGTGCTGTTGCCGTTGCCGTTGGCCCTGCCATTGGCTTTGCCGTTCCCGTTGTCATGGCCATCGCCCGTCCGGGCCGACGGCGCCCGCCGCGCGGCCGCGCGCTGCACGGCGGCCTCGGCGAGTTCAGCGGCGGTGATCGCCGCCGGGGAGTGGGTGGGCAGGTCGTCGCGCTCCTCGTCCGTCGCCACGGTGCCGTTCGAGCCGCCGGAGGTCCCGGACTTGGCCGGCGTGCCGGGCGCGTTGCGCGGCCGCGCATTGCGCGCTGGCGCGTAGTGCTGCGGCAGGTAGAGCGTGAAGGTCGAGCCGCGGCCCGGCGCGCTGACGAGCCGGATCTCGCCGCCCAGCAGCCGCGCGAGTTCGCGGCTGATGGCCAGGCCCAGGCCGGTGCCGCCGTACTTGCGCGAGGTCGAGCCGTCGGCCTGCTGGAAGGCCTCGAAAATGATCTGCTGCTTGTCCGCGGAGATGCCGATGCCGGTGTCCGCGACCGCGAAGGCGATCACCTGGCCGGCGTGGTTGAGCGCCTCGTTGTCGACCGACCAGCCCTCGGCCGCCGCGCTGACGCTGAAGGTGACCTGGCCCTGGTGCGTGAACTTGAAGGCGTTGGACAGCAGGTTCTTGATGATCTGCTGCAGCCGCTTGACGTCGGTGACCAGCGACTTGGGCAGCGGCTGATCCATCTCGACGGCGAAGCCGACGTGCTTGGATTCCGCGAAGTGGCGGAAGCTGCGTTCCACCGAGCGCTGCAGCTCGTCCAGCCGCAGCTCGCTGACATCGACGGCTACCGTGCCCGACTCGATCTTGGACAGGTCCAGGATGTCGTTGATCAGCATCAGCAGGTCGTTGCCGGACGCATGGATGGTCTTGGAGAACTCGACCTGCTTGAGCGTGAGGTTGCCTTCGCTGTTCTTGCAGAGCTGGTCGGACAGGATCAGCAGCGAGTTCAGCGGCGTGCGCAGCTCGTGCGACATGTTGGCGAGGAACTCGGACTTGTACTTCGAGGTCAGCGCCAGCTGCTCGGCCTTTTCCTCCAGCGCCTGGCGGGCCTGCTCGACCTCGGTGTTCTTGCGTTCGACTTCCTGGTTCTGATGGGCCAGCAGCTGCGCCTTCTCCTGCAGCTCGCCGTTGGTCTGCTGCAGTTCCTGCTGCCGGCGCTGCAGTTCTTCGGCCAGCGACTGCGACTGGATCAGCAGGTCTTCCGTCCGCGTGCTGGCCTCGATCGTGTTGATCACGATGCCGATGGATTCGGTCAGCTGGTCGAGGAAGGCCTGGTGGGTGGAACTGAAGCGTTCCAGCGAGGCCAGCTCCAGCACGCCGCGCACGCGGCCTTCGAAGACCACGGGCAGCACCAGCACTTCCATCGCGGCGGTCTCGCTGAGGCCCGAGGCGATGCGGAAGGCCGTGCCCGGCACGTTGGTCAGCAGGATCTTCTCCTGGTCCAGCGCGCACTGGCCGACCAGCCCCTGGCCCAGCGCCAGTTCCTTGCCGTGCGTGGCCAGGCCGCCGGAGGCGTAGCTGGCGATCAGCTTCAGGCGGGGCATCTCGCCGCGCATGTTGAGCACGAAGAACTCGGCCTGCTGCACGCCGACGACGGGCGCGAGCTCGCTCAGGATCAGCTGGCCGACGGTCACCAGGTCCTTCTGGCCCTGCAGCATCCGCGTGAACTTGGCCAGGTTGGTCTTGAGCCAGTCCTGCTCGGTGTTCTTCTGCGTCGTGTCCTTCAGGTTGCGGATCATCTCGTTGATCGTGTCCTTGAGGGACGCGACCTCGCCCTGCGTCTCGACGGTGATCGAGCGTGTCAGGTCGCCCTGCGTCACGGCGGTGGCGACCTCCGCGATCGCGCGCACCTGCGTGGTCAGGTTGGCGGCGAGCTCGTTGACGTTCTCCGTCAGGCCTTTCCAGGTGCCGGACGCGCCCGGCACCTTGGCCTGGCCGCCGAGCTTGCCCTCGACGCCCACCTCACGCGCGACGGTGGTCACCTGGTCGGCGAAGATCGCCAGCGTGTCCGTCATCGAGTTGATGGTGTCGGCCAGCGCGGCGATCTCGCCCTTGGCCTCCACGGTCAGCTTCTGCGCGAGGTCGCCGTTGGCCACCGCGGTCACCACCTTGGCGATGCCGCGCACCTGGCCGGTCAGGTTGCCGGCCATGAAGTTCACGTTGTCGGTCAGGTCCTTCCAGGTCCCCGACACGCCGCGCACCGTCGCCTGGCCGCCCAGGCGGCCCTCGGTGCCGACCTCGCGCGCCACGCGGGTCACTTCCGCGGCGAAGGAGGAGAGCTGGTCCACCATCGTGTTGATGGTGGTCTTCAGCTCAAGGATTTCGCCGAGCACGTCGACGGTGATCTTCTTGGAGAGGTCGCCCGCGGCCACGGCCTTGGTCACGTCGGCGATGTTGCGCACCTGCGAGGTCAGGTTGGACGCCATCGAGTTGACGGAGTCGGTCAGGTCCTTCCAGGTCCCGGCCACGCCCTGCACGTCGGCCTGGCCGCCGAGCTTGCCTTCGGTGCCGACCTCGCGCGCCACGCGGGTCACTTCCGCGGCGAAGGAGCGGAGCTGGTCCACCATCGTGTTGACGGTGTTCTTGAGCTCCAGGATCTCGCCCTTCACGTCGACGGTGATCTTCTTGGAGAGGTCGCCCGCGGCCACCGCGGTGGTCACTTCGGCGATGTTGCGCACCTGGGAGGTCAGGTTGCCGGCCATGAAGTTCACCGACTCGGTCAGGTCCTTCCAGGTGCCGGCCACGCCCTGCACGTCGGCCTGGCCGCCGAGCTTGCCTTCGGTGCCCACCTCGCGCGCGACGCGGGTCACTTCCGCGGCGAAGGAGCGCAACTGGTCCACCATCGTGTTGACGGTGTTCTTGAGCTCCAGGATCTCGCCCTTCACGTCGACGGTGATCTTCTTGGACAGGTCGCCCGCGGCCACGGCCTTGGTCACGTCGGCGATGTTGCGCACCTGCGAGGTCAGGTTGCCGGCCATCGAGTTGACGGAGTCGGTCAGGTCCTTCCAGGTCCCCGACACGCCCTCCACGCGGGCCTGCCCGCCCAGCGAGCCTTCGGTGCCGACCTCGCGCGCAACGCGGGTCACTTCCGACGCGAACGAGCGCAGCTGGTCCACCATCGTGTTGATGGTGTTCTTCAGCGTCAGGAACTCGCCCTTGACGTCGACCTCGATCTTCTTGGACAGGTCGCCCTGCGCGACGGCGGTGGTGACGTCGGCGATGTTGCGGACCTGGTCGGTCAGGTTGCCGGCCATGGAGTTGACGGAGTCGGTCAGGTCCTTCCAGGTGCCGGCCACGCCCTTGACCTCGGCCTGGCCGCCGAGCTTGCCTTCGGTGCCGACCTCGCGCGCGACGCGGGTCACCTCGGCGGAGAAGTCGCCGAGCTGCTCCACCATCCGGTTGATGGTCTTGGCGGTGTGGAGGAACTCGCCCTGCAGCGGCCGGCTGTCGACCTCCAGCGCCATGGACTTGGTGAGGTCGCCTTCGGCCACCGCGCCGATCACGCGCGCGGCTTCGCTGGTCGGGTGGACGAGGTCGTCGATGAGCGCGTTGATGCAGTCGATCTGCTGGCCCCAGAAACCGCGCAGTTCGGGCAGCGTGGCGCGCTGCTTGAGGCGGCCTTCGCGGCCGACGACCTGGCGCAGCCGGGAGAGTTCCGCGGCCATCGAGGCGTTCTGTTCGACCACCTCGTTGAACGCGTCGGCGAGCTTGCCGGCGACGCCGGTCCAGTGGAAGGGCAGCCGCACGTCCGGGTCCCCGCGGCGCAGCGCATGGAGCGCCATCAGCATCGCATTCAGGTGCTCGGCCGGGACCACGGCCACCGCTTCTTCCAAGACGCTCATAGAGGACTCCCGACGGCCGTCTGATCGCGGCTCAACCGAGGGACTTTAGCCGTACGACAACGCTGGCGGGGGCTGGGTTTAGGAGGGCGGGGTCGGGCACGCAGCTTGCCGAGAGGGGTGGTGGACGGACGGCGGAGGTCGCCCGCGCTTGGCCGCGCGCGGACCGCTGTTGCGTCGTGTTGCATTCAGGGAGAAGACTTCGATGTCCGATACATCGCCTCACGAGCCCCCCACGCGTCGTCGCCATCGCCGCACGCGTTGAGGGTCCTCGTGATCGACGACGATCCGGAGGGCGCGCGCAGCCTGAGCGATCTGTTCCGCTGCTACGGCTGCGCGACCTCGGTCGCCTACAGCGGCCGGGTGGGCCTGCGTCTGTTGAAGCTGTTCAAGCCGGAGCTGGTGTTCGTCGACTTCGACATGCCGGACATGAACGGCCTGGAGGTCGTGTCAGAGGCCAAGCTCATCGACGCCGAGGCCGGCCGCCACACCATGTACGTGTGCCTGACCGGTGGCGGTCCGGAGATCACGGACGAATCCGCCGGCGCGGCGGGCTTCAACCGGCTGCTCTACAAGCCGCTGAATGTGACGGATCTTCTGGCGGTATTGCTGGCGGCAAGACCGGGCAACTACGCGGCGGGCAACAACGCCCCGGCGATCCGGCCGGCGCGGCCGACATACGGCAATCGCACGACCAAGCATTGAGTGTGGCGGCGGCGCGCCGGCCGGCCATCAACCGCCGGTTCGATCCGCGCTTCAGTCCTTGCTGGTCAGAGCGTCAACCGCCTGCTGGACGTCGAACTCCAGCTTGACGCCGGCGCAGGCGCGCTCGCGGATCGGGGCGGCCCGCGACGGAGCGCGCTGCTCAAAGGCGGCGAAGTCGTCGTCGCCGCCCAGGTGCACGCAACGGCTTTCGCGGAATCGCGTCTGGAGCGCCGGCGGCATTGGTGCCGATTCCCAGTAGTCGAAGTAGCGCGTCAGCCATTCGACGGCTTCGTCGTCGCGGCCTTGCTGGAACAGTGCGCCTGAAATGCTCTGGCCTGACTTGGCTTGGCTCTCGGCGGGCAGGGTCTTCAGATACGAGAGCCATTCATCCAGATAGGCCGGGAGCGCCGAGCCGCCGCTCACGAACTGGAGTTTTCCGTAAAGGGCGTTCAGTCCGACCATCGAGTCGTACGCCGGATAACGCGCGCGACCGGCCTTGTTGAGCGCGATGCCATCACGCAGCAGGGCGATCTGCTGCTCGCGGCCGCGACCCGCTGTGCGGGCCATTCTGGCCAGGTCTTCGTAATCGGCGGCCAGGCGGTAGGTGGCCCGGCCCTGTTCCTTCGGATCGGTGACCGAGCGGTCCAGGGCCTCGACGATCTGATGCGCGCGTTGCTGATCGGCCGCATCGCCGCGCAGGAACCAGCGCAGCATGAGGAGCGTGACCTGGTGGGTCGAGACGGTCGATGCTCCCTGCGCCAGCCGGTCCTGCCACGCGTCGATCAGCCGCAGACCGAGGGTGATCTTGCGTAGCGCGCGTTCGGGTTCGCGGCCGACGTCCTTCTCGCACTCCAGCGTGATCGTGCCGATCAGACCGGCGAGCTGATGGGAGGGAATGGCTTCGCCCGCTGCATCACGGCGGCGGATCTCCGCGATGCCCTCCAGGCTGCGGTTGCGCATGAAGGTGCCATCCTGGCGCACGGACTGCTCGACCTCGTCCAGCAGCGGCACGGCCGCGAAGGCCGTCTGTGCCGGCGCCGTCAGAAGAGTCGCCCACAAGGCCCATGCACAAAGGGGTGGGAAGGTCCGGAACATTCCTTCGCTCCATGGTGTCGTTCTTGAAGAGCGCGGATTGAAGCACGGCGCGCCGCCATTCCCGCCGAGCGATCCGGCGGGGTCGCGACTGAGTACTCATCCCGCTCAAGGATGTTCGATTTCCGCGTGCTGGGTATCGTGGGCGTTTGTCGCTCAATTTGGCAAGCAATTACTTGCCAAAAGCAATCAATTGACGGAGCATCCCGTCATGCCTGATCCTGACCGCATCGAAGCCGTCCGCCGCTTCAACCGCTTCTACACGCGCCGTATCGGCGTGCTCAACGAGGGGCTGCTCGACTCCCCGTTCAACCTGACCGAGGGGCGCATCCTCTTCGAGCTCGCGCATCTCGAGAACGGGGAGGGCCTCACGGCCACCGACCTGGGTCGGTTGCTCGACCTCGACGGCGGCTACCTGAGCCGCCTGCTGCGCGACCTCAAGGAGCGCGACCTGGTGCGCGCGACGCGCAGCGCGGTCGATGCGCGCCAGTCGTTGCTGCAGCTGAGTCCGGCGGGGCGCAAGGCGTTCAAGCCGCTGGAGCGGCGCTCGCAGGAGCAGGTCGGCGAACTGCTCGACCAGCTCGGCGAGGCGCAGCAGACCGAGCTGCTGCAGGCCTTCCGCCGCGTGCAGAGTCTGCTGGAAGCCCCCGACGACAAGCCCGCGAAGCAGGGCTTCATCCTGCGACCGCACCGGCCCGGCGACATGGGCTGGATCGTGTCGCGGCACGGCGCGCTGTATGCGCGGGAGTACCAGTTCGACCAGCGCTTCGAGGCGCTCGTCGCGCGCATCGCCGCCGACTTCATCGAGCGTTTCGACGCCCGCCGCGAGGCGTGCTGGATCGCCGAGCGCGACGGCGTGAACATCGGCAGCGTGGCGCTGGTGCAGGCGCGCGACGAGGCGACGGACGCGCCGATCGACGGTGTCGCGCAGCTGCGGCTGCTGCTCGTCGAGCCGGCCGCGCGCGGGCTCGGACTGGGCGACCGGCTCGTCGCCGAATGCCACCGCTTCGCGCGCGACGCCGGCTACCGGCGCGTGCGGCTGTGGACCAACAGCCAGCTCGATGCCGCCAAGCACATCTATCGCAAGGCGGGGTACCGGCACGTCGGGACAGAGCTCTTCCAGGGATTCGGGTTGGACCTTGTCGGCGAAACTTGGGAACTCGATCTCCAGGCGACCGCCTGACTTCCTTCCCTGCCCATGAATCTCGACCTGTACCTTGACTGGACCGGCCTGCGCGGCGACCTCGCCGAGGCCGCGGCTTCCCCTCGTTCGCGGAGTCCGTGCGCCGGCACCAGACGGCGCTGCAAGCGCTGCTGACGCCGGAGACGCTCGCGGCCACGCCCGTGGCCTGGCGCTTCCGCGTGCCCGAACTCGGCGAAGGCGGCGCCTGCTCCCTGTTCGGACAGCTCGCCGAGCTGCCGTACGAGCTTGCCGGCATCCTGGGCGGGCAGGGCGCCGACAACCAGCGCCTGCTGGCCGAGGCCACGGTCGTCACGCGCTACTACCGCGAGCACAGCCGCAGCCACTGGTTCGGCGTCTACCAGGCGCGGCGCAAGTCCGCCGACGAGTCGGTGCTGGTGAAACTGGCCTACTTCGGCGCCGAGAGCCGGGCCGAGTTCCCGCTGACCGAGGCCTTCGCGCAGGGCAGCAACAACAGCGCCGTGGGCCTGAGCGGCCGCGCGCGCCTGATCAACGACGTGGCCGCCTTCGTGGCCGAGGGCGGCGGCTACTACACCTGCGATCCGAAGGTGAAGGCCGAGGCCTGCCTGCCGCTGTTCGACGCCGATCGGCGGGTCGTCGGCATCCTGGACTCCGAAGCCTTCGACCAGGATTTCTTCGGCGGCGACGAACTGGCGCTGGTGATCGCCGTGGCGCTCACGCTGTCCGGCGGCCTCATCGCACGGCCGGTGGCGGCGCTGAACGTCTGAACGTCTGAAGGGCGATGGTGCCGGCGCGGCATCATCCCTTTTGATGACGCGCCGGGCCGAGGGCCGGGCTTACGCTGACGGCTCCACTGCTGGAGCCCGCCGTGAGCCTCGAAGAAAGCTTCCGCGACAGGACCTTCGTCGTCGACGACCCCGATGCCCGCATCCGGCGCGATGACGACCTGATGGCCTTCGTCGCCGCGCCGGGCGGCGGCTTCAGGACGATCGCGAGAGGCACGTCGGTGTCCATCGTCGAGGTCAGGCTCGAGGAGGCCGGCAGCAAGAAGCGCATCGTCTTCGGTCGCGCCGCGGCGGCCGGTGGCGGCGCGACGCTCGGCTGGACGTCCACGCGCAACCTCGCGGGCAGCTTCATGAACGAGACGATCGGCCGGGTGCCGCCCGAGCCGGGCGCCACCCGCTTCGGGCCGAACGCCGCCTGGGCCGACGGGCAGTTCCTCGAGCAGCTCGACCTCGTCGCGATCGTGGACTCGACCCTCGAGATCGAACGGCTCGCGATGAAGACCATCGCCCCCTTCGCCGCGCTGGTGGCGGCCGCCAAGGACGACGGCGTCAGGATCACGCTCAACAGCGGCTTCCGCTCCTATCCGGAGCAGAAGCTGCTGCACGACGGTTTCGTGCGCGGTCTGCCGGGGTTCAACACGGCGGCCAAGCCCGGCTTCTCGAAGCATCAGAACGGCATCGCCTTCGACCTCTCCGTCGCCGGCGGCGACGGCAACCCGACCTACGAGTGGCTCAAGCGCCGGGCGACCTCGTTCGGCTTCGTCCGCACAGTGAGCAAGGAACCCTGGCACTGGGAGTTCGACGAGCCCAAGGCGCAGGCCGCACGAGCGGGCGGCACGTTCAGGACGCCGAACGTCCGGGACTGATCCCGGCGATCCGGCCCGGTCGGCCGGTCGGCCGCCACGATCCTCCGCTGCCGCCTCCATTCGCGGGATCGTCCCGGCGTCGCGACGGGACGCCGCGGCCTACACTCCCGCGTTGCAACCGGTCCGGGCACCTGCGTGCCCGCGTCGGCGGTTGACCGTTGGAGCTCCATGGACGACTCATCCGCCATCCTCGCGATGGCCCCCATTCGCGGCGACATGGCCGCCCGCGTGCGGGCGTTCCCGTGGGAGACCACGCCGCTGGGCGCCATCGGGCGCTGGCCCGCCTCGCTGCGGGCCGTGGTCGCGACGATGCTGGAGTGCCAGCTGCCGATGTACCTGGCCTGGGGCGACGACCTCGTCCAGATCTTCAACGACGCCTACCGGCCCATCCTGGGCGACAAGGCCGAGGCCGCGCTCGGCGGCCGGGCGCCCGACACCTGGGCCGAGATCTGGCCCACGATCGGCCCGATGTGGCGCCAGGTCCTGGACGGCGAGCCGCTCGGCTTCGACGACTTCAAGCTGACGATCGCCCGCTTCGGCTATCCCGAGGACGTCTACTTCAACTTCTCCTACAGCGCCGTGCGCGACGACGCCGGACGGGCGGCCGGCGTGCTGGTGACCTTCGCCGAGACCACCGAGAAGGTGCTGCTGTCGCGCCGGCTGGCCTTCCTGGACGGACTGGCGCAGGCCACGCGCGGGCTGACCGATCCGGCCGACGTGATGCGGGTGACCGCGGAGCGGCTGGGCCGGCATCTGGGCGTCAACCGCTGCGCCTATGCGACGGTGCGCGCCGACGAGGACACCTTCGACGTCATCGGCGACTACAACGACGGCGTCGCCAGCATCGTCGGCACCTACCGCTTCGGCGACTTCGGCCAGGAGGTGCTGCGGCTGATGCGCGCCGAGCAGGCGTTCGTGAACCACGACGTGGACCGCGATCCGGTCACGGCCGGCTCGGACCGCACGGCCTATGCGCGCACCAGCATCCAGTCGGTGATCTGCGTGCCGCTGCACAAGGACGGCCGCTTCGTGGCCGCGATGGCGGTGCACCAGCGCGAGCCGCGCCACTGGACCGACGAGGAGATCGCGCTGGTGAAGGTGGTCGTCGCGCGCTGCTGGGAGGCGCTGGAGCGTACCCGCGCCGAGGCCGCGCTGCGCGAGGAGGCCCGCACGCTGGAGACCTTGAACCGCACCGGCGCGGCGCTCGCGGCGGAGCTCGACATCGGCGCGCTGGTGCAGCGCGTGACCGACGCGGCGACCGAGCTCACCGGCGCGCGCTTCGGCGCGTTCTTCTACAACGGCGTCGACGACCAGGGCGAGGCCTACCTGCTGTATTCGCTGTCCGGCGCGGACCGCCGGCATTTCGACCAGCTCGGCCATCCGCGGCCGACCGCGCTGTTCGGTCCCACCTTCCGCGGCGAGCCCACGATCCGGCTGGACGACGTGATGGCCGATCCGCGCTACGGGCAATGGGGGCCGCACCACGGCAAGCCGCCCGGACACCTGCCGGTGCGCAGCTATCTCGCGGTGCCGGTGATCAGCCGTTCGGGCCAGGTGCTGGGCGGGCTGTTCTTCGGCCATGAGGACGTCGCCGTCTTCACCGAACGCAGCGAGCGGCTGGCCGAGGGCATCGCCAGCCAGGCCGCAATCGCGATCGACAACGCGCGGCTCTACGCGGCCTCGCGCGAGGCGATGGTGGAGCGCACGCGGCTGCTGGAGAGCGAGCGCACCGCGCGCCTGGCGGCCGAGCAGGCCGGGCTGGTCAAGGACGAATTCCTGGCGACGCTGTCGCACGAGCTGCGCACGCCGCTGAGCGCGATCACCGGCTGGGTCCACATCCTGCGGCGCAAGTTCGGCGATGAGCCGCCCGACCTGAAGAAGGGCATCGACGTGATCGAGCGCAGCGCCAAGGCGCAGGCGCAGCTGATCGAGGACCTGCTCGACATGAGCCGCATCACGACCGGCAAGCTGAGCCTGGAGATCGCGCCGGTCTCGGCGGCCGGCTTCACGCTGGCCGCGGTGGATCTGCTGGCCCCGGCGGCCGAACGTGCCGGCGTGCGCCTGGGCGTCGAGGTGGATGCGGATCCCGGCGCGACGGTGATGGGCGACGCCGCGCGGCTGCAGCAGGTCGCGGCCAACCTCATCGCCAACGCGATCAAGTTCACCCCGCGAGGCGGCGAGGTGCGGGTGCTGCTGCGCGGCGGGCCCGCGGCCACGGAGCTCGTCGTCGAGGACTCCGGCATCGGCATCCCGGCGGCCTTCCTGCCGTTCGTGTTCGAGCGCTTCCGGCAGGCCGACGGGTCGATGACGCGACGGCACGGTGGCCTCGGGCTGGGGCTGTCGATCGTGAGGAACCTCGTCGAGCTGCACCGCGGCAGCGTGCGCGCCGAGAGCGACGGCGAAGGACGCGGCGCGCGCTTCACGGTGACGCTGCCGGTGGCCGGCGACCGCGGGTTGGACGGTGCCATGCCGGACGCCGGAGCGGGGGCGGGCTGAATGCGGGGAATGGTGCGGGAACCCCTGCGGGCGCGGTCGAGCGCGTCTCGCTGAAGGGCGCGCGCATCCTGGTCGTCGACGACGACGAGTCCGTGCGCGAGATGGTGGTGCGCGCGCTCGGTCTGCAGGGCGCGCAGGTGGTGGCGGCGGGCAGCGGCGCGGAGGCGCTCGCGCTGCTGCCGAACTCGGACGTGAACCTGCTGATTTCCGACCTGGGCATGCCGGAGATGACCGGCTTCGAGCTGCTGGCCCACGTCCGCGCGTTGCCGGCGGGGCAGGGCGGTGAGGTGCCCGCGATCGCGCTGACCGCCTTCGCCCGCGAGACCGACCGGCGCCAGGCGCTCGAGGCCGGCTTCCGGGCCCACTTCCGCAAGCCGGTGGAGTTTCCCGCGCTGGTGCGCGCGATCCAGGAGATGGGGCTGTCCTGACACGGCCGCTGGCCCTCACCCCCACCCTCTCCCGCAAGCGGGAGAGGGAGTCCGACCGGCGCCCTGCCTACACCCTTTCCCGCTCGCTGGAGAGCAATCGTTTCAAGCGCATTCAGCGGTGGACGTTGCTCCCTCTCCCGCTTGCGGGAGAGGGCAGGGGTGAGGGCCAGCAGCCTTGGCAGTACACCGACAGAGGCGTCAGGCCGCCTGCGCTCCCGGTCGTCCCGCTTCCACCGCGAAGCGCGCTGCGGTGAACACCGCGCTCTTCGCATCCCACGGCGTCTGCACGCTGCGCAACTCGGCCTCCAGCCGCTCGGCGCGCAGCTCGAAGCGCATGTAGCCGCGCTGATCGCTGCGGCCGTAGCGGATGTGCGGATTGAGAGGCAGGGCCTTGTCCAGGTGCGACTGCGCCATGCCGTTGCTGGAGATGGACGTGCCGCAGAACTCGCTCGCCAGCACCGGCGCCGTGGGGTCCTCCCAGTCCAGCTTGAGGTCGGCGACGTAGTTCGCGTGCACGTCGCCGCCGAGCACCACCGCATTCGGCACGCGCCGCGCCTCCAGGTCGCGCAGCAGCCGCTCGCGGGCGAAGGGATACCCGTCCCAGCCGTCGGTCCAGTAGCGGCCCGGCCCCTGGTCCGGCTCCTGCGAATTGAAGCGCGCCATCAGCGTCTGCTGGGCCAGCAGGTTCCACGGGCGCGTGGCATCCCAGCTGTCGCGCAGCCACTGCTCCTGCGGCGCGCCCAGCAGCGTGCGCTGCGGGTTGCGCAGCGACGGGCACGCTTTCAGGTCCACCGTGTTGGAGCCGCCGCGGCCCGGTTTCGGGCAGACCTGCGGATCGCGCCACGAGCGGTCGTCGATCGTGACGAGCCGCGCCAGGCCGCCCCAGTCGTAGCGCTGGGCCAGCGTCATGTCGGCGCCGCGCGGGCGCATCTGCTTCGGGAAAGGCTGGTGCTCCCAGTAGGCCTGCGCGGCGGCGATGCGGCGCTGGTGGAAGTCGGGGGCCAGGTCTTGCGAGACGTCGCCCGCCCAGTCGTTCTGGACCTCGTGGTCGTCCCAGGTGAGGATCCACGGCGCGTTGGCGTGCATCGCCTGGAGCTGCGGATCGGCCTTGTACTGGGCGTAGCGCTGGCGATAGTCGTCCAGGGTCCGGCACTCGCCGCCGCGGTGCTGGCGCGGCGCCTTGCTGCCGGACGCGGTGGCGGATTCGTAGATGTAGTCGCCGAGGAACAGCACGAGGTCGAGGTCCTGCTTGGCCATGTCGCCCCAGGCGGCGTACTCGCCGTGGTCGTAGCGCTGGCAGGACGCGATGGCGAAGCGCAGCGGACCGGCCACCGCGCCCGTCGCCGGCGCGGTCCGCGTGCGGCCCACCGGGCTCTGCTGGCCCAGCGCGCGGAAGCGATACCAGTACCAGCGATCGGGACGCAGGCCAGCGGGTTCGGCGTGCACGCTGTGGGCGGTGCCGGGCTCGGCCCGCTCGGTGCCGCGCGCGACGATCCTCTTGAAGACCTCGTCCTCCGCCAGCTCCCACTGCACCGGCACCTCCGCCGGCAGCGTGTCGCCGGTCAAGCGCGTCCACAGCACAACGCGCTCCGCGCGTGGGCTGCCGGACGCGACGCCGAGCGCGAACAGCGGCGCGCCGGAGGCGCCCGCCGCGTCGGCATGGCGGAGCAGGGCCGGCGCGCAGCCGGCGGCCAGGGCGGCCTGCAGCAGGCCGCGTCTCGAGGGGGTCCAGAGGCAAGTCATGACCCCGGAGCGTAGCCTTGAAAACTGACGTCGACGTGACCTGTCGCTCGGCTGAATCAGGTGTAAGAGTTGGTCAGGATCGGGCTGGGAAGGTGGAAGGATCGTTGATCATTCGCCGCCTTTTCAATTCATCCATCGAACTCATGCTGGTGCCTTACCCCAAAGCGGTCGTCTCCGTTGCCGCGTTCATCGCCGCAGCGTCATTCGCCGCCTACAAGGTGGGGGGCAACGCCCAGCCTGAGCCGGGTCCGGCCAAGCCTTCGCAGGGCGCCACTGCGGGTCCCGTGCCGATGGCCATGGGCCCGGTGCGGCTGCCGGAAGCCCCCGTGCCGGTCGCCCGCAAGCCGAAGTTCGCCGCGACCGGCGCCGTGCCGACGCCGCCGCCGGTGATCGCACCGCCGGCGCCCGTGACGGCCAAGGCCAACCCGGCCGTGCCGATGCGTTTCGCCTCCGCGGGGACGACGACCCCGCAGGACGTCACCGTCACGACGGCGCCAGCGCGCGCGATGGCCCTCTACCTGCCGGGACCGTTCGCCTCGCCGTCGCCTTCTCCGGCACCGTCGCCTTCCCCGGCGCCCGCGCCCACCCCGGCACCGGCGCCCGCGCCCGCGCCCGTCTCCGCCCCGGTGGTGGTGACCGCGCCGGTCGTCACGCCGGAGCTGATGGGCGTCGAACTGGCCCAGACCCATGTGATCCCGCCCGGCGGCCGCACGATGCAGTCGCCCAACGAGGCCAAGCTCAACAAGAACCGCAAGCTGCAGCTGGTGGCCGACCGCGCGGCGCTGCTGATGCTGCAGCCGTCGACCGGCGACGGCACGGCCGGCACGCTGCTGGTCCGCGCCAGGCTCGCGGACGGCCGCACGCTCGGTCCGTTGACGATGAACGCGCCGGCCCGGCTGCCGACGTCCGACGGCGGCGGTGTCGCGTACTCGTCGGTCAAGTACAGCGCGCTGCTGCCCAAGGAATGGGTGCAGATCGGCGCGATCCTGGAGGTCGGCAAGACCGATTTCTCGTCGCCCCGGACGATCGCGCTGACGGTCACCCCGGCCACCACGCTCAAGCATCACACGGTGCCGATCTACCTGTTCGGCGCGCGCGCCGCGCAGTCGGTGGTGTCGGACTTCAATCTCGGCGCGGCGTCGACGGCGGGTTATCCGATCGACGCCGAGTACCGCGAGAAGCTCCCCGTCGCCAAGCTCGACACACGCGTCGCGGGCGCGGTCACGATCGATCAGCTGGCCGTGCCCGGCCGCAACGACGACAAGTTCTGCTATCCCGCGATGACGGTCTCCTCGTGGACCGACTTCCGCGCGATCGACGGCGATGCCAATGCCCGGATGCTGCGCGTGCTGCGCGACATGCGCGGCTGGACGGCCAACCGCGACCAGGCGTTCGCGGCGGGCTTCTACGGCTTCATCCAGACCACCAGCGCGGGCAAGCAGGTCGCGGTGCCGACCGGCGGCGGACTGGGCGGCAACGGCGTGGCCGTGTCCGGCGCGGACCTCCGTCCCGACACGATCTATTCGGCCATCTTCAACCACGAGATGGGCCATGCCTACGGTCTGCCGCATGCGGATGCCGCGGCCGAGGCGGGCGACGACCCGTACAAGCTGGGCACGAAGAGCGGTTCGAGCTGGGGCTTCGACAGCGTCAAGCAGCAGCTGCTGACGACGCGCGAATTCAGCGGCCAGTCCTGCGACACGCGCACCGTCGACGGCGTCTGCTACCAGCGCACGCCGATGTCGGGCGGCGACGACGACCGCAATCCCCTGAGCTATCGCTGGAACGCGTTCTCGGACTACCAGGCCGCGATCCTGCAGCAAGGCTTCCTGGACAAGCTCTTCCCCGACGCGAGCTTCGACGGGGGTTACAAGCGCTGGAACCGCACGACGGGCGCGTTCGAGAAGGTCGCGGCCGACGACCGCGCGCGCTCGGGCACCGACGTGCTGCAGCTCGACCAGCAGGTGCAGACGGTCATCGGCACGGTCTCGCATTTCAACGCGGCCCCGACCGCCAGCACGATGGTGGTGACGCCGGCGTGGACCGGCAACCTGCCGCAACGCCTCGACCCGACGGTGCAGACCGACGTGGACCGCCTCCTGAGCGACAAGCCCGGCGGCTGGAACGGCTACTACTGCGTGACCCACGGCTGCGACTACACGCTGGTGGCCACCTATGCGGACGGCTCGGTGCTGCGTCACCTGCTGCCGATCGGCTACCGCGACTGGAACAAGCCCAACGACGCGACGGGCTACAAGCGCGGCGCCAAGGATGCGACCAGCGCGGACAACTTCTCCACCTATGCGGTGAACCTGCCGACCGGACGCGGCGGCCTGGTGAAGGTGCAGCTGTTCAGCACGCCGCATGGCTCGTTGTGGCAGACGCGCTTCACGGTGATGAATGCCGCGGACCTCGGCGGCAGCCTGCCGCTGGTGAACGAGTGGACGCCCGCGGACGGCACCACCGGCGGCAAGGGCGCGCCCGGCACGACGCAGTTCGACACGGCGTCGTGCAAGGTCGGCGCGGCGGTGAAGCGGCCTGCGCGCTGAGCCCTCGCCGATCCGCTCGCCTCGAACGGGGCCGAGCCGAGCCGACCGATGCCGGCGTCCGCCGGAGCGGCCTGCGCCGGGGCGCAATACCTGACACCAGCAATCCCGCAAACCAGTGGACGACTGTGCCGCGGCTGCATCAGGTGTAAGAGTTGGTCAGGCATGAATGCGCTTTCAAGCCTGATCCACGATCATCGCGGCCCGATCTGATTTGCTCCTCGCCCGTGATGAACCGTCCTCGCCCGAATGTCTTTCCCTTCGTCCTCGCGCTGATCGCCTCTGCCGCCCTGGCGGCCTGCGGCGGTGGCGACGGTGACAAGGACACCGCGACGACGCCCACGCCGACCCAAGGCGCCACGCCGGGCGACGGCGGCGGCGCGGCACCGGGACCCGCTCCCGCTCCCGCGCCTGCACCTGCACCTGCACCTGCACCTGCTCCCGTTCCTCCGAACGATCCTGCGGCGCCTCCGGCGGCGTCGCCTGCGCCTTCTCCCGCGCCTGCACCGTCGCCCGCGCCTGCACCGTCGCCCGCGCCATCACCTGCGCCTGCCCCCGCGCCTGGCCCGTCACCGGCACCCGCGCCCGGTCCCACGCCTGCGCCCGCACCCGCGCCGGCAGCAGGTCCGACTCCGGCCCCTGCACCGGCACCGACGCCCGAACTGCGTGGCGTCGAGCTCGCCCAGACCCATGTGATCCCGGCCGGCGGCCGGACGATGCAATCGCCCAACGAGGTCAAGAACAACACCAGCCGCAAGCTGCAGCTGGTGGCCGACCGCTCGGCGCTGCTGATGCTGGAGCCGGCGAGCGGCGTGAACACGCTGGTCGTGCGCGCGAAGCTGGCGGACGGCCGCACGCTCGGCCCCCTGACGATGAATGCGCCGGCCAAGCTGCCCGCGGCGGACGGCGGCGGCGCCGCGTATTCGACGGTCAAGTACAGCGCGCTGCTGCCCAAGGAGTGGCTGCAGATCGGCGCGAAGCTGGAAGTCGGCAACGTCGACTTCTCCTCGCCGCGCACGATCGCGCTGGCGGTCACCCCGGCCACGACGCTGAAGCACCACACGGTGCCGATGTACCTCTTCGGCGCGCGCGCGGCGCAGTCCGTCGTCGCGGACTTCAAGCTGGGCGCCGCGTCGACCGCGGGTTATGCGATCGACGTCGAGTACCGGGAGAAGCTGCCGGTCGCGAAGCTCGACACGCGCATCGCCGGCGCGGTCACGATCGACCAGCTGGCGGTGCCCGGCCGCAACGACGACAAGTTCTGCTATCCCGCGATGACGGTCTCCTCGTGGGCCGACTACCGCGCGATCGACGGTGACACCAACGCGCGCATGCTGCGCATCCTCGGCGACATGCGCGGCTGGACGGGCAACCGAGACGGTTCGTTCGCGGCGGGCTTCTACGGCTTCGTCCAGACGATCAGCGGCGGCAAGCAGGTCGCGGCCTCGACCGGCGGCGGCCTGGGCGGCGGCGGCGTGGCCGTGTCCGGCGGCGACTACCGGCCCGACACGATCTACTCGGCGATCTTCAACCACGAGATGGGCCATGCCTACGGACTGCCGCACGCCGATGCCGCGGCCGACGCGGGCGACGATCCGTACCCGATGGGCACGAAGAGCGGCTCGAGCTGGGGCTTCGACAGCGTCAAGCAGCAGCTGCTGACGACGCGCGAGTTCAGCGGCCAGGACTGCGGCGCGCGCACCGTCAACGGCGTCTGCTATCAGCGCACGCCGATGTCCGGCGGCGACGACGACCGCAACGCGCCGGTCTACCGCTGGAACGCGTTCTCGGACTACCAGGCCGCGATCATGCAGCAGGGCTTCCTGGACAAGCTGTTCCCGGACACGACCTTCGACGGCGGCTACAAGCGCTGGAACCGCACGACGGGTGCGTTCGAGAAGGTTTCCAACGACGACCGCGCCCGGGCGGGCGTGGACGTGCTGCAGCTCGACCAGCAGGTGCAGACGGTGATCGGCACCGTGTCCCACTTCAACCAGGCGCCGACGGCCAGCACGATGGTGGTGACGCCGGCCTGGACCGGCAACCTGCCGCAGCGCATGGACCCGACGGTGCAGGCCGACGTCGACCGCATCCTGAGCGACAAGCCGGGCGGCTGGAGCGGCTACTACTGCGTGTACAGCGGCTGCGACTACACGCTCGTCGCGACCTACGCGGACGGCACCGTGCTGCGGCACCTGCTGCCGATCGGCTATCGCGACTTCAACCGGCCCAACGACGCGACCGGCTACAAGCGCGGCGCCAAGGACGCGACCAGCGGCGACAACTTCGCGACCTTCGCGGTGAACCTGCCGACGGGCCGCGGCGGCCTGACGAAGCTGCAGCTGTTCAGCACGCCGCACGGCTCGCAGTGGCAGACGCGCTTCACCGCGATGAACGCCGCGGACTTCGGCGGCAGCCTGCCGCTGGTGAACGAGTGGACGCCGGCGGACGGCAGCACCGGCGGCCGCGGCGCGTCGGGCACGACGCAGTTCGACGTGGCGTCGTGCAAGGCCGGCGCCGCGGTGAAGCGCCCCACGCGCTGAGCAAGGTCGAGGGATGCTTCGTGGTCCCTCCGGCCTGCTCAGCGATGATCAGGCCGCGGAAGGCGATGGGTGAGGTTCAGTCCGCCGACATGCTGGCGCTGCGCGCCACCTTGCCGAGCCGCTCGTACTCCTGCGCCGACAGCTTGGCCAGTTCCGCGGCCGTCGACGACTTCGGAGAGAAGCCGGCGGCGACCAGCTTCTCCTTCACGCCGGGATCGGTGAGCGCGGCCTTCAGCGCCTGCTCCAGCCGCTGCACGACCGGGGCCGGCAGTCCGGCGGGTCCGTACACGCCGAACCACGGCTCGATCGCGTAACCCGGCAGCCCGGCCTCGGCCAGCGTCGGCACATCCGGCAGCGCGGGATTGCGCTGCGAGCCGGCCACCGCCAGCGCGCGCAGCTTGCCGGCCTGGATGTGCGGCAGCGAGGCGGGCAGGTTGTCGAAGGCGACGGGGATCTGGCCGCCGATGAGGTCCGTGATCAAGGGCGCGCTGCCCTTGTAGGGCACGTGCACCCACTCGGTATGGCTGAGCTGGCCGAACAGCACGCCGGCCAGATGCATCGAGGTGCCCGCGCCGGCCGTCCCGAACGGCATGCCGGGGTTCTTCGCGGCATGCGCGCGCAGCTCGGCGACGGTCTTGACCGGCACGGACGGCGACACCTCCAGCACGATCGTCGAGTTCCCGAGCAGCCCGATCGCGCTGAAGTCCTTGCGCGGGTCGAAGGCCATCTTCTTGTAGATGTGCGGGTTAAGCGCGTTGGTCGAGATGGCGCCCATCCCGACCGTGTAGCCGTCCGGTGCGGACTTGGCGACCGCGTCCATGCCGAGATTGCCGCCGGCGCCGCCGCGGTTCTCGATGACGACGGCCTGTCCCAGCGTCTGCGCCATGTGCGCGCCGACCGTGCGGGCGACCAGGTCGGTCGTGCCGCCGGCGGCGTAGGGCACGATGAAGCGGATCGGTTTCGAGGGGAAGTCCTGCGCCATGGCGGGCAGGGCGCCGAACGCGCCGAGCGCGGCCGTGGCGGCAGCGATGACGATCGCGCGGCGCGACGGGGTCGGGCGCTGGGAGCGAAGGGCAAAACGGGGAATGGACATGGTGTCTCCTGATCTTGTGGATCGATGAGACGTCGATTCCCCGCGAGTCGCGAGCGTGATTACCCGGCCAGCCCGCGCAGCGCACGCGCAGATCGCCCGTTGCCGGGCAAGGCGCGCGCGCCTCGCCCGTCCGTCAATCCGGCTTGATCTTGGCGGCGGTGATCAGCTTCGTGTAGCGCTCGCGTTCCGCATGCAGGTGCTTGGCGAAGGCCGCGGCGTCGCCGGGCGTGCTCTCGCCGCCGGCCTGGGCCAGGCGTTCCTTCACTTCGGACGATTGAGCGGCCTTGACGGCGGCGGCGCTCAGCGCGGCCAGCACCGGCTTGGGCGTGCTGGCCGGCGCCATCAGGCCGTACCAGACCGAGGCCTCGAAGCCGGGGAATCCGGACTCCGCGATCGTCGGCACGTCGGGGAACAGGGCGGAGCGTTTGGCGCTCAGCACCGCGAGCGGGCGCAGCTTGCCGCTCTTCCAGTGCGGCAGGATCTCCAGTGCGTTGAGCGCCACGACCGGCACCTGGCCGCCGATGACGTCGGTGAGCGCCTGGGCGCCGCCCTTGTAGGGCACGTGCATCAGGTTGATCTTCGCGGCGCTGGCGAACAGCTCGACGGCCAGGTGCGGCGTGGAGCCGTTGCCGGGCGTCGCGTAGCCGACGGACTCGGGTTTGGCCTTGGCGGCCTCGATCAGCTGGGCGAGCGTCTTGTACGGCGACTCGGGGTTGACCGCGATGATGACCGGCACGCGGCCGATCAGGGCGACCGGGGCCAGGTCTTTCTCGACGTCGTAGGGCGGCGGCTGGTAGAGGGCCATGTTGGCCGCGACGGCGTTGGCCGCCATCAGCAGCGTGGCGCCGTCGGCGGCCGCGGAGACGACGGTGCGGGCGGCGATGTTGCTGCCGCCGCCGGGCTTGTTGTCGACGATGACCGGCTGCTTCAGCTCGGTCTGCAGCCGCACGGCGACGGCGCGGGCGACCACGTCCACGGCGCCGCCGGCGGAGTAGCCGACGACGATCTTGACGGGACCGGGCGGGAGGGCCTGGGCGAACGCGAGCGGAGCGGCGAACGCCAGGGCGGCGCCGGCCCAGAGGAATGCTTGTCTCTTCATGGGAACCTTGTGGGGAATCGGCGCCGGGGACGGCGCGCGGAGGGTCGGACCGGGAGGATCCGCCCGCGCGCATTCTGGTCGGTGACCCTGCCGACACCAATGCCGGAAGGGCGCTAGCTGTTATGCCGGGGCGGCATGGCTGAGGGCTTCAGCGTTTCCGCTTCGCCTTGGGCGCGCGAACAGCGCCTCCGCCTGCTCCAGGAACATCTGCGCCAGCGGCGCGCGCGGGCTTTGCGCGCTCCAGACGAAACCGCTCTTGCGGACCGGTGCCGTGCCGGGCAGCGACACCTTCTGGATGGACAGCCCGCTGGACCACAGCGCCGACCAGTCCGGCAGCAGCGAAATGCCGAGTCCCTGGTCCACCATCGCGGCGATCGACATCAGGCCGTTGATCTCCAGCCGGCGTCGCGGGGTCAGGCCTTGCTGGCGCAGGTAGCGGTCCGCCAACTGCCCGCCGAGCACCGAGCGGTCGTACTGGATGAAGGGCTCGGTGCGGAGCAGGTCGTGCGCGTCCCGCCGGGCGAGCGCCTTGGGCGCCACGACGACGAGCGGTTCCGTCATCAGCTCGCGCCACTCGCAGGTCTTGGGGATCGCGAACTGCGGCTCCACGACGACCGCGGCGTCGAGGTCGCCGGACGCCACCATCCGGACCAGTTCCGTCGACGCGTTCGAGACCACCGAGACCGAGAGGTCGGGATGGCTCGCGTACAGGCGTCGCAGCACCGGCGGCAGCACCGTCGTCAGCGCCGAGACGAAGGCGCCGAGCCGCAGCTCGCCCAGCTGCACCTTCTCGTTGGCGAGCGCGCGCAGGTCGCGCTCCTCGCGGAGCATGTTGCGGGCGCGGTCGAAGATGTTGAGCCCCGCCGCCGTCGGCTTCACCGAGCGCCCGGAGCGCCGGATCAGCGGTGTGCCGAGGTCGTCCTCCAGCGCCTTCAGCCGCGCGGCGACCGCCGGCGCGGTGAGGTCGAGCCGGCGCGCGGCCTCCGCGATGGAGCCGCATTCCACCGTCGTCACGAAGCTTTGAACGTAGCGCAGATCCATTTGAGGCCTTCTTCCATCGCTCCGACCAAGGGGCTCCGGAACATAAGGAATTTTTTGCTCTGAAGCAATGGGAAGCAAATTGTTCTCAGGTCGCGTTTGGCTGACCATGGCCACCCATAACGACCCAGAACAACCCCGCTGACCACAGCCAGGAGACAACATGCCCCGTTCCCCGATCCGTCCTCCGCGCCGGCACCCCGGCGTCGATCGCCGCCAGGTCCTGACCGCCGCCGCCGCCGTGGCCGCGTCCTCGCTCGCCCTCGGCGGCCCCGCCGCTGCCGCCGCGTGGCCGGACAAGGTCATCACGATGATCGTGCCGTTCTCGCCGGGCGGCGCCACCGACATCATCGGCCGGATCCTCGCGGCCGAGCTCTCCATGGGGCTGGGCAAGCAGGTCATCGTCGAGAACCGCGCCGGCGCGGGCGGCAACCTTGGCGCGCAGGTGGTCGCCAAGGCCGCGCCGGACGGCTACACGCTCCTGATGGGCGCGATGACCTCGCACTCGACCATCGCGACGCTGGAGAAGGGCAAGGTCCGCTACGACCTCGTCAAGGATTTCCAGACCGCCGCCGTCGTCGGCAGCGTGCCGCTGGTCTTCGTGGCCAACACCTCGGTGCCGGCGAAGTCGCTGAAGGAACTCGTGACCTACATCCAGGCCAATCCGGGCAAGGTGTCTTTCGGCTCGTCCGGCGCCGGCGCGCCGCAGCGCATGGCCTCCGAGATGCTGAAGCTGCAGGGCAAGCTCGCCACCGAGAACATCCCCTACCGCGGCAGCGGCCCCGCCGTCACCGACCTGATCGCGGGCCAGCTCCAGTTCATGGCCGAGACCGTGCCGGCGGTGCTGCAGTTCATCAAGGGCGGCAAGCTGACGCCGCTGGCCGTGGCGGCGTCCGCGCGGGATCCGAGCCTGCCCGACGTGCCGACGACGGCCGAGGCGGGATTCCCCAACCTCCTGGTGACCTCGACCTTCGGCGTGCTGGTGCCGGCGGGCACGCCGGCCGACGTCGTGTCGCGCCTGAACGCGGAGATCTACAAGGCGCTGCGCAAGCCCGAGGTGCTGGCACAGTTGGCCCAGCAGGGCGTGGTGGCGCAGGCGCCGCTGACGCCGGCCGCCGCGCAGGAGCGCCTCAAGGGCGAAGTGACGAAATGGGCCAAGGTCATCGCTGAGGCCAACATCAAGGCAGACGAGTGAGGCAGCTGTGAGCGATCAACCCAAGGGCCTGAAGAAGGGCCTGACCAATTACGGCGACCAGGGCTTCTCGCTGTTCCTGCGCAAGGCCTTCATCAAGGGCGCGGGCTACACCGACGACGCGCTGGACCGGCCGGTCATCGGCATCACCAACACCGGCAGCAGCTACAACCCGTGCCACGGCAACATGCCGCAGTTGCTGGAGGCGGTGAAGCGCGGGATCATGCTTGCCGGCGGCCTGCCGATGGACTTCCCGACGATCTCGGTGCACGAGAGCTTCTCGGCGCCGACCAGCATGTACCTGCGCAACCTGATGTCGATGGACACCGAGGAGCTGGTGCGCGCGCAGCCGATGGACGCGGTGGTGCTGATCGGCGGCTGCGACAAGACGGTGCCGGCGCAGCTGATGGGCGCGGCCTCGGCGGGCATCCCGGCGATCCAGCTGATCACCGGATCGATGCTCACCGGCAGTCATCGAAGCGAGCGCGTCGGCGCCTGCACCGACTGCCGCCGCTACTGGGGCAAGTACCGCGCGGACGAGATCGACGATCAGGAGATCGCCGACGTCAACAACCAGCTCGTCGCCAGCGTGGGCACCTGCTCGGTGATGGGCACGGCCTCCACGATGGCCTGCGTGGCGGAAGCGCTCGGCATGACGGTGCCGGGTGGCGCGTCGCCGCCGGCCGTCACGGCCGATCGCATCCGCATCGCCGAGCAGACCGGTGCGCAGGCGGTCGAGCTCGCCCGCAAGGGGCTCACGATCGACAAGATCCTCACGCCGGCCGCGTTCGAGAATGCGCTGCGCGTGCTGCTCGCGATCGGCGGCTCGACCAACGGCATCGTGCACCTGACCGCGATCGCCGGTCGGATGGGCATCGACATCGATCTCGCCGGTCTCGATCGCCTCGGGCGCGAGACGCCCGTGCTGCTCGACCTCAAGCCGTCGGGCCAGCACTACATGGAGGACTTCCACCACGCGGGCGGCATGGCGACGCTGTTGCGCGAGCTCAAGCCGCTGCTGCGCCTGGAGGCGCTGACGGTCACCGGCCGGACGCTGGGCGAGGAGATCGAACGCAACGGCGACGGTTTCAAGCAGGACGTCGTGCGCCCCTTCGACCGGCCCCTCTATCCGCAAGGCGGCCTGGCCGTGCTGCGCGGGAATCTGGCGCCGGGCGGCGCGATCATCAAGCAGTCGGCGGCGGATCCGAAGCTGATGGAGCACGAGGGCAGGGCGGTGGTCTTCGAGAACAGCGCGGACCTCGCCGCGCGCATCGACAGCGATGAGCTCGATGTCACCGCCGACGATATCCTGGTGCTGAAGAACATCGGACCGAAGGGCGCGCCGGGCATGCCCGAGGCGGGCTACATCCCGATCCCGCGCAAGCTGGCGCGGGCGGGGGTGAAGGACATCGTGCGCGTGTCCGACGGCCGCATGAGCGGCACGGCCTTCGGCACCATCGTGCTGCACGTGACGCCGGAGGCAGCGGTGGGCGGTCCGCTCGCCCACGTGCGCAACGGCGACCGCATCCGGCTGAGCGTGAAGGATCGCGAGATCGCGCTGCTGGTCTCCGACGAGGAACTCGCGAAGCGCGCCGCGGAGAACCCGGTCGTCGAGCCGACGGCGGAACGCGGCTATCGCAAGCTGTTCCTGCAGACGGTCACGCAGGCGGACCAGGGCGTCGACTTCGACTTCCTGCGCGCGGTGAAGACGACGGGCAAGGCCCCCGAAGACCGCTGAGCGCTTCTGCACTTCCACCGCTGCTGGCCCTCACCCCCGCCCTCTCCCGCAAGCGGGAGAGGGAGTAAGAAGGGCGCTGGTCGGGCGCTCTCTCCCGCTTGCGGGAGAGAAGTAAGAAAGGCTCCGGCGGGGCTCCCTCTTCCGCAAGCGGAAGAGAAGTAAGAAGGACGCTGGTCGGGCTCCCTCGCCCGCTTGCGGGAGAGGGTGGGGGTGAGGGGCGCGCGCAGCGCGCGGGGTCAGGGCAGTCAGCCCGGCTGTGTCAGCTTGACGATCGCCGGTTGCACGATCGCGCCGAACGCCTTCGGGTCATCGACGGCGCGGGCTACCAGCATCGCGCCGTGCACGACCGCCATGAACGCGCGTGCCGAGTTCGCCGGAGTGCCTCCGAGGTGGAACTGGCCGGCGGCCGCGCCGCGCTTGAGCACGCCGGCGAGCCAGGCGTTCAGGTCATTGAAATGCGCTCGGACCTCGACCGCCACTTCCTCCGGAATGGTCGGCATCTCCGTCGCGAGCATCGCGCAGATGCAGAACGGATGCTCGCCGCTGCGGATGCAGCCGGCCCAGTAGTTCGCGTAGGCGTTGAGCACGGAGGTCGGATCGCCGATCTGTCGCTCCATGCCCGCCAGCCCGTGACGGGCCTCTTCGCGGTAGAGCGCCACCACGCGCTGGACCAGCACCGCCTTGCTCGGGAAGTGGTGGTGGATGCTCGCCTTGGTGATCTTGACCCGCTCGGCCAGGTCGGCATAGCTGAAGCTGTTGTAGCCGCCCGAGACCAGCAGCGCTCGCGTGTGCGCGACGATCTCGGCGGCCTTGGGGGAGAGCTCGACGGTCATGGGGCCCGATCCGGATGAACGAGGCCCCATTCTACCGGTTGTCTACTAGTTGGTAGACGCCGCCGCCAGCCGGCTCACATCGACTCGTCCAGCATCTTCCGGTAGTCGCTCGCCGAGGCCTCGCGTGGATTGGTCTTGTGGGTGTGGTCGTGCAGCGCGCGCTCGACGATCTGCTCGTGGAGGTCGACCGTCACGCCCATCGCGCCGAGCCCGGCGGGCAGTCCCAGCCGCTGGTTCATCGCCTTGACCGCGCCGGCGAGCTCGTCGGCCGGCGTGCCCTCCTGCAGGTTCATCGCGTGGCCCATGCGGGCGATCTTGTCGTCGCGGCGCATCGAGTCGTGCATCCCGTTGAAGCGGATCACCGCCGGCAGGAACACCGCGTTCAAGGTGCCGTGGTGCAGCTTGGGCATCAGTCCGCCGAGCGCATGACTCAGCGAGTGGACGCAGCCCAGGCCCTTCTGGAAGGCAAGGGCGCCCATCGTGCTCGCGGCCATCATGTCCAGGCGCGCGTCGAGGTCGTCGGGATGGGTGGTGGCGCGCTCGATCTGGCGCCAGCCGCGGCGCAGGCCTTCGAGCGCGATGCCGTCGGCCGGCGGATTGAAGGCCGACGACATGAAGGTCTCCATGCAATGCGCGATCGCGTCCATGCCTGTCGCCGCCGTCAACGAAGCCGGCAGCTTGCGCGTCAGCTCCGGATCGCAGACGGCCGACTTGGGCATCAGCTCCCAGTTGTGGAAGCCGAGCTTGCGGCCGTCGTCCACGATGATGATCGCGCCGCGCGCGACCTCGGAGCCGGTGCCCGCCGTCGTCGGCACCGCGATCAGCGGCACGGCCCGGGCGGTGATGTTCCCGGCGCCACCGAGGATGGTGGCGTACGCCGTCAGCGGGCCCTCGTGGGTCGCGGCGATCGCGACGCCCTTGGCCAGGTCGATGCTCGAGCCGCCGCCGATCGCGATCAGCCCGTCGCAGCCGTGGGCGCGGAAGACCTCGACGGCCTCGCGCACGGCGGCCTCGGTCGGGTTGGGCGGCGTGCCGTCATAGACGGGCAGGGCGGCTGCCTCGATCGGCGACGCGGCCCAGGCCTCCAGGACCAGGTCCAGCACGCCGGCGGCGCGCACGCCCCGGTCGGTGACGATCAACGGCTTGCCGATGCCGGCGCGCACGCATTCCGCGCCGATCAGCCGGCGCGCGCCGGCCTCCAGGTGGATGTGGGTGAGGTACTGGATCAGGGCCATGGGCGATGTCCTTTGCCTGGGTGTTGGCGGGCCGCGGCGGCGCGGGCCCGCGGGGTCTGGGAGAATCCCGCGATTGGGGCTTGGCAGCAGCCGAGCCTACGTCCTGGAGTTCCCGTTGAGTAGCACCTTGTTGACACCGCGGATGGCCGCGGTGCTCGAGCGCATCCACCGCGCCAACCGCCCGTCCTTCCACAGCCTCACGCCCAGGCAGGCCCGCATCGCCTACCTGATGGGCGCCGAGATCCTGGACCTGCCGCGGGCGCCGCTGCCGCGCATCGAGAATCTGGCCATCCCGGGTCCCGCCGGCGACATCCCCGCTCGCCTGTACGCCCCGCTCACGCGCGAGGACGCCGCAGGGCGGGACGCGCGCGGCCTGCCGGTGCTGCTGTACTTCCACGGCGGCGGCTTCGTGATCGGCAGCCTCGAGACCCACGACAGCCTGTGCCGCCAACTGGCCTTGCGCACGGGCTGCGCGGTGATCGCGGTCGATTACCGGCTCGCGCCCGACCATCCGTTCCCCGGTGCCGTCGACGACTGCTGGGCCGCGCTCGAATGGCTGGCGGCCGCGGCGGCCGGTCTGGGCCTGGACCGTGCGCGCATCGCCGTCGGCGGCGACAGCGCCGGCGGCACGCTGGCCGCGGTGACGGCGCTGCATGCGCGCGACATCCGCGACCGCCTGGGCCTCTCGCTCGTGATGCAGCTGCTGATCACGCCGGGCGCGACGGCGCATGCGGACACCGACTCGCACCGCCGCTTCGCCAAGGGGCACCTGCTGGACGCCGACACCATCGCGTGGTTCTTCAACCAGTACATCCCGACGGATCAGCGGGACGACTGGCGCTTCGCGCCGCTGGAGGCCGAGGACCACGAAGGCCTGGCGCCCGCCACCGTCATCCTGGCCGAGGCCGATCCGCTGATCGACGAAGGCATCGCCTACGCCGACCTGCTGCGCGCCAACGGCAACGAGGTGCGGCTGGAGCTGTACCGCGGCGTGACGCACGACTTCATCAAGATGGGCCGCAGCATCCCGGAAGCCGAGCAGGCGCTCGACGACTGCGCGGATGCGCTCAGGACGGCCTTCGGCCTGCCGGCGCCCGTTCCTGTATCCGTTCCCGCTGCGGGGACGACGACTCCCTCGACCCCCACCGGGGCTTCCGCATGAGCACCACCGCCACCGACGCCGGCATGAGCCGCGACCGCTTCCGCTTCTTCGAACGCCTGCGCGTGCGCTGGGCCGAGATCGACGCGCAGCAGATCGTCTTCAACGGCCACTACCTGACCTACTTCGACACGGCGGTCGGCGGCTACTGGCGCGCGCTGGCGCTGCCCTACGCGCCGACGATGCAGTCGCTGGAAGGCGATCTCTTCGTCCGCAAGTCGACGATCGAGTACCTGGGCTCGGCGCATTACGACGAGCTGCTCGACATCGGCGTGCGCACCGAGCGCGTCGGCACGACGTCGATGACGGTGAGCTGCGCGGTGTTCCGCGGCGACGAGTGCCTGGTGCACGGCGAGCTGGTCTACGTCTTCGCCGATCCCGCCGTGCGCGTGCCCAAGGCGGTCCCGCAGGCGCTGCGCGACCTGCTGCTGGGCTTCGAGCGCGGCGAGGCGATGACCGAGGCCCGCGTGGGCAACTGGGCGACGGTGGGCGAGGACGCGCACCGCATCCGTCAGGCCGTGTTCGTCGAGGAGCAGAAGATCCCCGCCGAGATGGAATGGGACGCCGCCGACGAGAGCTGCACGCACGCGGTGGCCTACAACCGGCTGGGCCGGCCGCTGGCCACGGGCCGGCTGCTGGAGCACGTGCCGGGCGTGGCCAAGATCGGGCGGATGGCGGTGCTGTCGCCGATGCGCGGCAGCCGCGTCGGCCGCCAGGTGCTGGATGCGCTGATGCAGGCCGGGCGGGAGCAGGGCTACCGCGAGGTGCTGCTGCACGCGCAGCTCAGCGCCGAAGGGTTCTACACGCGCGCGGGGTTCCAGCGGCGAGGGCCGGTGTTCGAGGAGGCCGGGATCGCGCACGTGGAGATGGTGCGGGGGCTCTGAGGCGCCTGCCTCCTCGTGGTGGCTCCGTCGCGGCGGCTTCATCGCCGTGGCATCCCTCGCGTTTGCATCCATCCTGGACGCTGCTCCGTAAGTGGCTGATGTGCGGCACCGACGCCGCCCGTTTCCCATCCGACCCAGGAGATCGCCATGATGCGTCTGAGCCCCGCTCTCTTTTCCGCTCTTGCCCTCGCCGCCTGTGCGAGCGCGCAGGCCACCCGTCCGTCCGCGGACGAGTTGTCCCGACTGCCCGACGACCCCACGACCGCAGTCGCCGTGAAGGACCCGGAAGTCCCCACCGCGCTGCGCCCGGCGGATGGCTCGCGCCAGCTGCTCCAGGTCCACGCCGTCGGCGTCCAGATCTATGAATGCGCGCAGGGCGCGAACAGCGCCTGGGAGTGGAAATTCCGCGGCCCTGAGGCGGCGCTGTTCGACGCGCGCGGCGCGAAGATCGGCGACCACGGCGCCGGTCCGTTCTGGCGTCTGGCGGACGGCTCCCGCATCGTCGGACAAGCCAAGGCATCGGTCCCGGCGCCGACGACAGGGGCGATCCCCTGGCTGCTGCTGACGGTGACGTCGCGGACCGGCTCGGGCGCACTGGACCCCGTCGACGCGGTGCAGCGCATCAACACCGTCGGCGGCGTCGCGCCTGCGCCCGCGGCGTGCACCACCGCGGCATCGGGACGGATCGAGCGCGTCGGCTACACCGCCGACTACCTCTTCTGGGCGGTCGCCCCGTCGCGGTGAGCGACGTCTTCGCCGATCATCCTTTCCCGCGCCGCGGACGCCCGCGACAGCCGTGTTGAAGGCGTCCGCGTCAAGGTGTGGTGACGATCCGCCGAGGACCTCGTGAAGCGGCTTGCCGCGGAGCCCTTCGGACGAACCGTTACAACGATTTTTGCAAGCCGGTGCGTCCGCTTTCACGTCAGACCCGTACGTCAGAGAGCAGGATGTCCTGCATCACGTTTGAGCTTGAGGAGCAACCCATGAAGACTTTGAAACTGCTGTCCCTGATGGCCGCCGTCTGGGCACTGGCCGGTGCCATGTCATCCGTCCAGGCCGCCGACACGGCGCCGCCGCCGTCCGCCGCGCCCGCCCCGGCCGTGAACCGCCTGGCCACCGCGCGTCAGCTGATCGAAGCCCGTCAGTGGGAGGCCGCCCGCGACGAACTGAAGCGCGTCGACGACCGCCGCAGCGCGGACTGGAACAACCTGATGGGCTACGTGTTGCGCAAGGCCGCCAGCCCCGATCTGGCCGCGTCGGAGCGCTACTACGACGAGGCGCTGCGCATCGATCCGCATCACCGCAACACGCTGGAGTACTCCGGCGAGCTCTACCTGATGAAGGGCGACCTGGCGAAGGCGCAGGCTCGCCTCGCGTCGCTGGCCACCGAGTGCAAGTCGTCCTGCGAGCAGCACACGGAACTCAAGGACGCCATCGCCCGTTATCAGGCCAACGGCAACAAGTACGTGGCCAAGGGCGGCTGGTAAGCCGCGGTTCGCGCACGCCAGTGCCTTCTCCCGTTTTCTCCCCCGATTCCCTCTTTCCTGTTCCCCCGCAAGGAGCCTTGAATGAATCTCGTGAAGTCGTTGTGCCTGGGCCTGCTCGTCTCCGGCGCCGCCCTGTCGGCTGCTCACGCGGCCGAGCTGACCGTCAATCTGTCCATGGCGCAGCCCGACGGCCCCGGCGCCTCGGCCGGCACGGTGCGCATCGTCGAGACGCCCTACGGCCTGGCGTTCTATCCGCAGCTGACCGGCCTGCCGCACGGCGTGCATGGCTTCCACGTGCATGAGAACCCCTCGTGCGCGCCGTCCACGGCCAACGGCACGGTGACGCCGGCCGGCGCCGCCGGCGGCCACTTCGATCCGCTGGGCAGCAAGCACCACGGCGAGCCGTGGGGCGACGGCCACCTCGGCGATCTGCCGCCGCTGTACGTGGGGCATGACGGCCAGTCGACGAACCCGGTGCTGTCGCCACGCCTGAAGAAGATCGACGAGGTGAAGGGCCATGCGCTGATGGTCCACATGGGCGGTGACAACCACTCCGACCATCCCGCGCCGCTGGGCGGTGGCGGAGCGCGTGTCGCCTGCGGCGTTATCGGCGGCTGAGCATTCCGGCGCGGGCGCCATGCCCGTGCCGCGGCGACGCACTATTCGCGATCGCCAATGCAAAGGGCCCGGAGGTTCGCACCTCCGGGCCCTTGTTCCTTGGCGAGGGGCAGGGGACTCAACATCCCCCGCCGATCTCGAGATCGAGCGACCGTCAGGTCGCCCGTCGCATCACGCGACCGTCTTGGCCGTCTCCGCGTATTCCTCGATCTGGTCGAAGTTCATGTAGCGGTAGACGCTGGCCTTGTCGGCGTCGATCACGCCCATCTCCTTGAGGTACTCCTCCTTGGTCGGCAGGCGGCCCAGACGCGAGGCGATCGCGGCCAGTTCCGCCGAGCCCAGGAACACGTTGGTGTTCTTGCCCAGACGGTTGGGGAAGTTGCGCGTGGAGGTGGAGATCACCGTCGCGCCCTCGCGGACCTGCGCCTGGTTGCCCATGCACAGCGAGCAGCCCGGCATCTCGGTGCGCGCACCGGCCGTGCCGAAGGCGGCGTAGTGGCCTTCCTTGATCAGCTCGCTCTGGTCCATCTTGGTCGGCGGCGCGACCCACAGCTTGACCGGGATGTCGCGCTGGCCGCCCAGCAGCTTGGCCGCCGCGCGGAAGTGACCGATGTTGGTCATGCACGAGCCGATGAAGGCCTCGTCGATCTTGGTGCCGGCGACTTCGGACAGCACCTTGGCATCGTCCGGGTCGTTCGGGCAGCAGACGATCGGCTCGGTGATGTCGGCCAGGTCGATCTCGATCACGGCTGCGTATTCAGCGTCCTTGTCCGCTTCCAGCAGGTCGGGCTTGGCCAGCCAGGCTTCGACCTTCTCGATGCGGCGCTGCAGCGTCTTCGCGTCGGCGTAGCCGTCGGCGATCATGTTCTTCATCAGGACGACGTTGGAGCTCAGGTACTCCTTGATCGGCGCCGGATTCAGCTTGATCGTGCAGCCGGCGGCGGAGCGCTCGGCGGACGCGTCGGACAGCTCGAACGCCTGTTCGACCTTCAGGTCGGGCAGACCTTCGATCTCCAGGATGCGGCCCGAGAAGATGTTCTTCTTGCCGGCCTTGGCCACGGTCAGCAGACCGGCCTTGAGCGCGTACAGCGGGATCGCGTGCACCAGGTCGCGCAGGGTCACGCCCGGCTGCATCTCACCCTTGAAGCGCACCAGCACCGATTCCGGCATGTCCAGCGGCATCACGCCGGTGGCGGCGCCGAAGGCGACCAGGCCCGAACCCGCCGGGAACGAGATGCCGATCGGGAACCGCGTGTGCGAGTCGCCGCCGGTGCCGACGGTGTCGGGCAGCAGCAGGCGGTTCAGCCAGCTGTGGATCACGCCGTCGCCCGGACGCAGGGACACGCCGCCGCGGTTGGAGATGAAGGCGGGCAGCTCGCGGTGCGTCTTCACGTCCACCGGCTTCGGATACGCGGCGGTGTGGCAGAAGGACTGCATCACCAGGTCGGCCGAGAAGCCCAGGCAGGCCAGGTCCTTCAGCTCGTCGCGGGTCATCGGGCCGGTCGTGTCCTGCGAACCGACGGTGGTCATCTTGGGTTCGCAGTAGGTGCCCGGGCGCACGCCCTGACCCTCAGGCAGACCGACCGCGCGGCCGACCATCTTCTGCGCCAGCGTGAAGCCGGCCTTGGTTTCAGCCGGGGCCTGCGGCAGGCGGAACAGCGTCGACGCGGGCAGGCCCAGGAACTCGCGCGCCTTGGCGGTCAGCGAGCGGCCGATGATCAGGTTGATCCGGCCGCCGGCGCGGACTTCGTCGAACAGCACGTCGCTCTTGAGCTTGAACTCGGTGACGGTCTCGCCGTTCTTCACCAGCTTGCCTTCATACGGCAGCACGTCGATGACGTCGCCCATCTCCAGCTTGCTGACGTCGACCTCGATCGGCAGCGAGCCCGAGTCTTCCTGCGTGTTGAAGAAGATCGGCGCGATCTTGCCGCCCAGCGTCACGCCGCCGAAGCGCTTGTTCGGGACGAAGGGGATGTCCTGGCCCGTGGCCCAGATCACCGAGTTGGTCGCCGACTTGCGCGACGAACCCGTGCCGACGACGTCGCCGACGTAGGCCACGACGTGGCCCTTCTTCTTCAGGTCCTCGATGAACTGCATCGGGCCGCGCTTGCCGTCTTCCTCGGGGGTGAAGGCGGCGTCCGGACGCGTGTTCTTCAGCATCGCCAGGTAGTGCAGCGGGATGTCCGGGCGGCTCCAGGCGTCCGGGGCCGGCGACAGGTCGTCGGTGTTGGTCTCGCCGGGCACCTTGAAGACGGTGACGGTGATCTTCTTTTCCACCTCGGGGCGCGAGGTGAACCACTCCGCGTCGGCCCAGCTCTGCATCACTTCCTTGGCCTTGGCGTTGCCCGCCTTGGCCTTGGTGGCGACGTCGTTGAAGTAATCGAACATCAGCAGGGTCTTCTTCAGACCCTCGGCGGCGGTGCCGGCGACTTCGGCGTCGTCCAGCAGCTCGATCAGCGGATGCACGTTGTAGCCGCCGACCATGGTGCCCAGCAGCTCGGTGGCCTTGGCCTTGGAGATCAGGCCGACCTTCAGGTCGCCGTGCGCGACGGCGGCCAGGAAGCTGGCCTTGACCTTGGCGGCGTCGTCCACGCCCGGAGGCACGCGGTGGGTCAGCAGGTCCAGCAGGAAGGCGTCTTCACCGGCGGGCGGGGCCTTGATGAGCTCGATCAGCTCGGCCACCTGCTTGGCGTCGAGCGGCAGCGGCGGAATGCCGAGCGCGGCGCGTTCGGCTTCGTGTTGGCGGTAGGCTTGCAGCATGCGAACTCCAGTCGTTGTCTCTGCTTGGGTCAAAAATCGGGCCGGGGTCAGGGTGCGCTGGGCACGATGACCTTCAGGCCCTTGAAATAGTCTCGGAAGAATCCCTGGTCGCGGGTGATCAGGCCATCGCACTGCAGCATCGCGTGCGCACCCACCAGGAAGTCGGGCATGGCGCGCGACGAGGCGGCGTCGGCCCCCTTGTCGGCCAGCCGTTGCTTGAACTTGCGTTGCATCTCGCCGGCGCGGATGGCGGCGCGCTGGTCGATGGCCAGGAAGCTCAGGCCCATCTCCTCCAGCGCGTCCATCACCTCGGAGCCGTGGCCCAGGCCGGCGGTGACCTCGGACAGCACCACGTCGCACAGCACCACCGGACCGCTGGACAGCGCCAGGCGCAGCGCGGCCTCGGCCGCGTCCGCGCCGGGCGCGTCGCCCAGGAGGTCGATGAGGACGGAGCTGTCGACGGCGATCATCGGATCAGGCGGTCTTGCCGTCGTCGGCGATTTCCCCGGTCGCCTCATCCGGCGCGCGGCCGCGCAGGTCGCGCATCACGTCGTCGGTGGCGGTGCCTTCCGGCAGCTTGAAGCGGCCGCGGGCGCGGGAGATGGCGTCGTCGACGTTCTTGCGCAGGATGATGCGCGCGCCGTCGAGCTCGACCTTGAGCGTCGTGCCCTTGGTCAGCCCCAGCGCATCGCGGACGGCCTTGGGCAGGGTGATCTGACCTCGTTCGGCGACGGTGGCTTCCATGCGGGCTCCTGGCAGTGCTGGGAGATTAGACGACGGCTCTGGCGTTTTCATGACCGGGGTGCGCAAGCGCACTGTCGGTATGAGCCAGAAAGTATGCATGAATTGTACGTACTTCCGGGTCGTGAAAGCCAGCGCCCCGCCTGAAGCCCGACCGGCGCAGTATGGATAAGGAGCGTCCCGCCGACGCGGGGCAGGCTGGACATGAAAAAGCCGCCTCGAGAGGCGGCTTCGTCCAGCGAGGCGCGGTGTTTACTGGGCGCTCGGGGTGATGCCCAGGCCGCCGCCGGCCGGGGCCGACGAGGCACGCGCGGCTTCGATCGCGGCGCGTTGTTCCGGGTGGATGCAGTCGTCGACCAGGCGCTGACCGGCCTTCACGTCCAGCAGCATCGACTTGTTGGCGATCTGGACCATCAGCGTGCGGCCGGTGACGTCTTCCAGGCGCAGGGCGCCGGTGGTCGACAGCACGGGCTTCATCACGAAGGTGTCCTTCTTGAAGGCCACGTTGATGTAGCCCACGTCCTTGGCGTTCGGCTCGATGGTGATCGACTGCTTGAACTCGCACTCGTACAGGCCGAGGTAGGCCCGCTTGGCGGCGGCCAGCTGTTCCTCGTTCGCTTCCGGCAGGGGCGGCGGCGGCGCCTTGACGGGGGCGGCCTTCTTGGCTGCGGTCGTCTTCGCGGCGGGCTTGGCCGTCTTGGCCGGTGCCGCGGGCTTGGCGGTGCCGGTGTTGGCGGCGGGCTGCGCGGCGGCGATGCCGGCGGTCAGCGTGAGCGCGGCGGCAGCGGCGCCGGAGAGGAGGAGGGCGGTCAGTCGCATGGGGAGGGCGTGGAAGTTGGACCTGGGAAAGCTTGAATCACCGGCCGAAGCAAGGGCCGGAAAAACGAAGCGCCGGAGCTCGGCGATGCAGGATTGTGACTGCGCCCGCGTCCCCTGAAGCGGGGATTTAATGTGTCAAACGGTTGATCGTTGCTAGGGTCTTCACGGGGCAGCGGGGCGTCACAGGGGCGATGGATGCGGTGCGAACCAGGTCTGCGCCACCTCTGTCGGCAGGTTCTGGCCGGTGCCGTGGGCGCGCTGCAGGAGATGCCAGAACAGACGGTAACTCGCGCGGTCGTGGAGCATGTCCCGGTGTTGGATCGGCGCCCACTGTGCGGCCTGCGCGGCCTGCAGGATGTCGATCGCCTCGTCGATCTCCGCGACGCTGGGCGCGAAGGCGTCGATGATGGGCTGGATCTGGGCGGGGTGGATGCTCCACATCCGCGTGTAGCCGAACTCGCGCGCGGCGCGCTCGGCGGCGTGCTGGATCGCGCGTTCGCTCTTGAACTCGGTGACCACGCAGTGCGACGGCGTCTTGCCGTAGCTGTGCGCGGCGGCTGCGATCGCCAGCTTCGCGCGCTGCACCAGCGGGTGCGTGAACTGGCCGTCGACCGTCAGTGCCGAGCGCGGGATCGCGCCGCGATGCGCGGAGACGAAATCCATCAGGCCGAAGGAGAGCGACTCGATGCGCGGATGCGCCGCGATCGCCATCACGTCGCGCAGGGCGCCGTGTGTCTCGATCAGCGTGTGCAGCGGCAGCGGCTTGCGGATGCCGTGGCGCTTCAGGCTGTCGTCGATGAAGGCGACAGCGCGGCTCAGATCGTCGATGCCTTCGGGCTTCGGGATCATCAGGAAGGCGAGCTTCTCGCCGCCGCCGGCGATCACTGCCTCGACGTCGGCCTCGAAGGCCGGATGCTTGAACGGATGCACCCGCACACCGACGCGGCCGTGCGCGTTCAGCGAGCCGTTCAGCAGGTGCAGGACGAGCAGCATGTGCTCGGCCTCGCCGCCGACCGGGGCGCCGTCCTCGCAATCGAGCGTGATGTCGAAGACCGGCCCCATCCGCACCTGCAGCTCGAGGCTCTTGAGCATGCGCGCCTCGACGCCGCAGTAGTGATCGACGACCGGCAGCACGACGGGCGCCTGGCCTTCTTCGAACAGGGCCTGGGCGGGGGTGAGGAGGGCGGTCATGGGTGGGGATGAACAGGTGGAAAGAAGAAGGGCCGACCCTCTTGCGAAGATCGGCCCAACGATACTGCCTTCAGCGACGGACCGGCGAAGCCTGGTCCTGTTCAAGCGGGGCACGAGGATCTGGCTTTGCCAGGCCTCGGAGCCGCCCCTTGAGGGGCCGCCGAAGGCGGTAGGGGTGGTTCAGAGCAGGTGCTTCACGCCGTTCTGCTCTTCGAGCAGTTCGTCCAGCGTCTTCTTGATCGCGGCTTGCGAGAACTCGTCGATCTCCAGGCCTTGGACGATCTTGTACTCGCCGTTCTCGACGGTGACCGGGTAGCCGAACATCACGTCCTTCGGGATGCCGTAGGAGCCGTCCGACGGGATGCCCATCGTGACCCACTTGCCGTTGGTGCCCAGGGCCCAGTCGCGCATGTGGTCGATGGCGGCGTTGGCGGCCGAGGCGGCCGACGACAGGCCGCGGGCGGCGATGATCGCGGCGCCGCGCTTGCCGACGGTCGGCAGGAAGGTGGTGCGGTTCCACTCTTCATCGTTGATCAGGGCCTTGACCGACTGGCCGTCGATGGTGGCGAAGCGGTAGTCCGCGTACATCGTCGGCGAGTGGTTGCCCCACACGGCCAGCTTCTCGATGCCGGCGACCGGCTTGCCGGTCTTGGCGGCGATCTGCGAGGCGGCGCGGTTGTGGTCCAGGCGCAGCATGGCGGTGAAGTTCTTGGCCGGCAGGTCCGGGGCCGACTTCATCGCGATGTAGGCGTTGGTGTTGGCCGGGTTGCCGACCACCAGCACCTTGACGTTGCGCGAGGCCACGGCGTTCAGGGCCTTGCCCTGCGTGGTGAAGATGGCGCCGTTGATCGACAGCAGTTCGGCGCGTTCCATGCCCGGGCCGCGCGGACGCGAGCCGACCAGCAGCGCGTAGTCGGTGTCCTTGAAGGCGGTCATCGGGTCGCTGTGGGCCTCGATGCCGGCCAGCAGCGGGAAGGCGCAGTCTTCCAGCTCCATGATCACGCCCTTCAGCGCGTTCTGGGCCTTCTCGTCGGGGATCTCCAGCAGTTGCAGGATGACGGGCTGGTCCTTGCCCAGCATCTCGCCGGAAGCGATGCGGAACAGCAGGGCATAGCCGATCTGGCCGGCGGCGCCGGTGACGGCGACGCGAACGGGTTTCTTGCTCATCAGGGTCTCCGAGAAGTGCGAGTGAATGATGCGTGAGGCGCAGTCCGCGCCAGCGGCGGCAAGTGTAGGACAGCACGGCCTCGGCACGGATCGCGATAGGGTCTTCTTCGCCCACCGGTGTGGGGAGCTGCCCCCAAAAGTAGCGCATCGGCATTGCGCGAAACTGACACTCTTCTGTCTTATATAAGACTAATCCGGTCGGACTCCCTCTACAGGGTGGACGCTGTCTCCGGGTTTGTGCTCGAATCGCGCCCCATGTCGCCCCCCGCCGCCCCGGTCCACCCCGTGACGCCGCTCAATGAGCTGGCGCGCGCGGAAGCCGCGCCGTCGTTCAGCCCGCTGTATCGCCAGATCAAGGGACTGATCCTGAAGGGGCTGCAGGCCGGCGAGTGGAAGGCGGGGAGACCATCCCCAGCGAGATGGACCTGGCGGCCCGCTTCGGGGTGAGCCAGGGCACCGTGCGCAAGGCCGTCGACGAGCTCGCCGCCGACAACCTGCTGGTCCGCAAGCAGGGGAAGGGGACCTTCGTCGCCACCCATGCGGAACAGCAGCAGCAATACCGCTTCCTGCGGCTGACGCCGGATGCCGAGGAGGCCTCGTCGCTCGGCCGCCAGCTGCTGGACTGCAAGCGCCAGCGCGCGCCGGCCTTCATCGCCAAGCTGATGCAGCTGCGCGCCGGCGATCCGATGATCGAGATCCGCCGCCTGCTGCACAGCGGCGGTCATCCGGTCGTGCTCGACGACATCTGGCTGCCCGGCGCGCTGTTCAAGGGGCTGACGACCGAGCGGCTGCTCGAGCATCGCGGCCCGTTCTACAGCCTGCTCGAAACCGAATTCAACGTGCCCATGATCCGGGCGCAGGAAAAGATCCGTGCGGTCGCGGCGGAGGCAGACGCCGCCGCGCTGCTGCAGGTAGCGCCCGGCAGTCCGCTGCTGAGCGTGGAGCGGCTCTCCTTCACCTACGGCGACAAGCCGGTGGAGTTGCGCCGCGGTCTCTACAACACTTCCCACCACTTTTATCGCAACAGCCTGAACTGATGCTTTCGCGTTGCGGCGCTGACGTTTTCATGGCAACGCCAGAAGACGAGATGCGCCCAGGACACCCTTCAGGGGTGTTGCGTTGCCATAAAATCTTCGGGTTTCACATTGATTACAAGGTCGGACATGACGGACGCCACCCAAGCCACCAAGAAGAATCGACCGGTCTACACCAACATCCATGTCACGCAGATCGTGTCGTACCGCTTGCCCCCGGCCGGCATCGTCTCGATCCTGCATCGCATCAGCGGCCTGCTGATGTTCTTCCTGCTCCCGTTCGTGATCTGGATGTTCGACACCAGCCTCACGTCCGAGATCTCGTACGAGACCTTCACCGCGGCCTTCGTGTCCGGCATCGGCTTCCTGCCGGGCTGGTTCATCAAGCTCGTGACGCTGGGCCTGATCTGGGGCTACCTGCACCACTTCATCGCCGGCGTGCGCCACCTGTGGATGGACGCCACGCACAGCGTGAGCAAGGCGCAGGGCAAGAACAGCGCGATCGTCACGCTGGTGCTGAGCGTCGTGCTGACGCTGGCGCTCGGCGCCAAGCTGTTCGGCCTGTACTGATCACGCCGCGACCGCACGGCGCGCCGCGCGGTCGGGCTGAGTTCCGACGATTGACCCAAGAGGCAAATCAACAATGACAACCTACGGAAGCAAGCGCATCGTCACCGGTGCGCATTACGGCCTGCGCGACTGGATGGTCCAGCGCGCCACCGCGCTGCTCATGGCGCTGTTCACCCTCGTGCTGCTCGCGCAAGTGCTGTTCACCAGCCAGCCGATCGGCTACGACCTGTGGGCGGGGATCTTCAGCAAGCAGTGGATGAAGTTCCTGACCTTCGCGCTGATCGTGTCCCTGGCGTACCACGCCTGGGTCGGCGTGCGCGACATCTGGATGGATTACGTGAAACCGGTGGGCGTGCGGCTGTTCCTGCACACGTTCACGCTGGTGTGGTTGACGGGTTGCGCGGGTTGGGCGATCCAAGTGCTCTGGAGGCTGTAAGAAATGCAAATCGGAACCTCGCTGCCCAAGCGCAAATTCGATGTGGTGATCGTCGGTGCCGGCGGCTCCGGCATGCGCGCGTCGCTGCAACTGTCCCTGGCCGGCCTGAACGTGGCCGTCCTGTCCAAGGTTTTTCCCACCCGCTCGCACACCGTGGCCGCCCAGGGCGGCATCGGCGCCAGCCTGGGGAACATGTCCGAGGACAACTGGCATTACCACTTCTACGACACCGTCAAGGGCTCGGACTGGCTGGGTGACCAGGACGCCATCGAGTTCATGTGCCGTGAAGCGCCCAAGGTCGTCTACGAGCTCGAACACTTCGGCATGCCGTTCGACCGCAACCCGGACGGCACGATCTACCAGCGTCCGTTCGGCGGCCACACGGCCAACTACGGCGAGAAGCCGGTCCAGCGCGCCTGCGCCGCGGCCGACCGCACCGGCCACGCGCTGCTGCACACGCTGTACCAGCAGAACGTCAAGGCCCGCACCAACTTCTTCGTCGAGTGGATGGCGCTGGACCTGATCCGCGACGCCGACGGCGACTGCGTCGGCGTGACCGCGCTGGAGATGGAGACGGGCGAGGTCCACATCCTCGAAGCGAAGACCGTGCTGCTGGCCACCGGCGGTGCCGGCCGCATCTTCGCCGCGTCGACCAACGCCTTCATCAACACCGGCGACGGCCTGGGCATGGCGGCGCGCGCCGACATCCCGTTGCAGGACATGGAGTTCTGGCAGTTCCACCCGACCGGCGTGGCCGGCGCGGGCGTGCTGCTGACCGAAGGCTGCCGCGGCGAGGGCGCGATCCTGCGCAACGCCAACGGCGAGCGCTTCATGGAGCGTTACGCCCCGACGCTGAAAGACCTGGCACCGCGCGACTTCGTCTCGCGCTGCATGGACCAGGAGATCAAGGAAGGTCGCGGCTGCGGTCCCAACAAGGACTACGTCGTGCTGGACATGACCCACCTGGGCGGCGACACCATCGCCAAGCGCCTGCCGTCGGTGCTGGAGATCGGCCACAACTTCGCCAACGTCGACATCACGAAGGAACCCATCCCCGTCGTGCCGACCATCCATTACCAGATGGGCGGCATCCCGACCAACGTCCACGGCCAGGTCGTCACCCCCAAGGGCGACAACTACAAGGACGTCGTCAACGGCCTGTACGCGGTGGGCGAGTGCTCCTGCGTGTCGGTGCACGGTGCCAACCGCCTGGGCACCAACTCGCTGCTGGACCTGCTGGTCTTCGGTCGCGCCGCGGGCAACCACATCGTCGACGCCGTCAAGAACTCCGGCAAGTCGCACAAGCCGCTGCCCAAGGACGCCGCCGACCAGACGCTGTCGCGCCTGAACCGCCTGGAGTCCAACACCGGCGGCGAATACGCCCAGGGCGTCGCCGACGACCTGCGCGCCGCGATGCAGTCGCACGCCGGCGTGTTCCGCACCAGCAAGCTGCTCGACGAAGGCGTCACTGCCGTCGCCGCGATCCGCGAGCGGGTCAAGAACATCACGCTGAAGGACAAGTCCAAGGTCTTCAACACCGCGCGTGTCGAGGCCCTGGAAGTGGACAACCTGATCGAGGCCGCGCAGGCCACGATCGTGTCCGCCGCCGCGCGCAAGGAATGCCGCGGCGCCCACACGGTGAACGACTTCGAGCGCGGCGCGGACGATGCGGAATTCCCGCTGGGCCGCAACGACAAGGAGTGGATGAAGCACACGCTGTGGCACTCCAAGTCCAACAGCCTGACCTACAAGCCGGTGAATCTGCAACCGCTGACCGTCGATAGCGTCCCCCCGAAGGTCCGTACCTTCTGACCGGCCGCAGGAGCACTCAAACATGATCAAGCGCACCTTCAAGATCTACCGCTACGACCCGGACAAGGACGCCAAGCCGTACATGCAGACCATCGAGCTGGAGCTCGCCGGCAACGAACGCATGCTGCTGGACGCCCTGCTCAAGCTCAAGGCGGTGGATCCCTCGCTGTCCTTCCGCCGCTCGTGCCGCGAAGGCGTCTGCGGCTCCGACGCGATGAACATCAACGGCAAGAACGGTCTGGCCTGCCTGACCAACCTGCGCTCGCTGCCGGACGTCATCATCCTCAAGCCGCTGCCGGGCCTGCCCGTCGTCCGCGACCTGATCGTGGACATGACGCAGTTCTTCAAGCAGTACAACTCGATCCGTCCGTTCCTGGTGAACGAGGAAGCGCCGCCCGAGAAGGAGCGCCTGCAGTCCCCGGAAGAGCGCGACGAGCTCAACGGCCTGTACGAGTGCATCCTGTGCGCGAGCTGCTCGACCAGCTGCCCCAGCTTCTGGTGGAACCCCGACAAGTTCGTCGGCCCCGCCGGCCTGCTGCAGGCCTACCGCTTCATCGCCGACAGCCGCGACCAGGCCACCGCGGAGCGCCTCGACAACCTCGAGGACCCGTACCGCCTGTTCCGCTGCCACACCATCATGAACTGTGTCGACGTCTGCCCCAAGGGTCTCAACCCGACGAAGGCGATCGGCAAGATCAAGGAATTGATGGTGCGTCGCACCGTCTGAGCCCGCTCGCACGCGAATCCACGCGAACTCACGCACACGCATGAACGCCGCCGACACGAACACCCTCATCGATGAGAGGGATCTCTCCAAGCTCAAATGGCGTTGCCGCCGCGGGCTGTTGGAGAATGATCTTTTCATCGAGCGGTTCTTCCGGCGGCACGAAGGCGCGTTGACCGAATTCCACGCGGAAGGCCTGCGTCAGCTGATGGACCTGTCGGACAACGACCTGCTCGATCTGATGCTGGCCCGCAAGGAACCGGCCGACGAGCTGGACCGGCCCGACGTTCATGCCGTGCTCGCGATGCTGCGGACCCCTCAGTAACCAGAACCCCCGAAGTCATAAGGAATGCCCATGACCCCGTCTGACGTCAAAGCCACCCTGTCGTTCTCCGATGGCAGCCCGCAAATGGATCTGCCCCTGTACAAGGGCACCATCGGTCCGGATGTGATCGACATCCGCAAGCTTTACGCGCAGACCGGCAAGTTCACCTACGACCCGGGCTTCCTGTCGACGGCGTCGTGCAACTCCACGATCACCTACATCGACGGCGACAAGGGCGAGCTGCTGTACCGCGGCTACCCGATCGAACAGCTGGCGACCAACTGCGACTACCTCGAGACCTGCTACCTGCTGCTGTACGGCGAGCTGCCCAGCCCGTCGCAGAAGGAAGAGTTCGTCAATCGCGTGACCAACCACACCATGGTCAACGAGCAGATGCAGTTCTTCCTGCGCGGCTTCCGTCGCGACGCGCATCCGATGGCGGTCATGACGGGCCTGGTGGGCGCGCTGTCGGCCTTCTATCACGACAGCACCGACATCAATAATCCCGAGCACCGCGAGATCGCCGCGATCCGCCTGATCGCGAAGATGCCGACGCTGGTGGCGATGGCCTACAAGTACACGATCGGCCAGCCCTACATCTATCCGAAGAACGATCTCTCGTACGCCGGCAACTTCATGCGCATGATGTTCGCCACGCCGTGCGAGGAGTACAAGCCCAACGACGTGCTGGTCCGCGCGATGGACCGCATCTTCACGCTGCATGCCGACCACGAGCAGAACGCGTCGACCTCGACCGTGCGCCTGTGCGGCTCGTCGGGCACCAACCCGTTCGCGGCCATCGCCGCGGGCGTGGCCTGCCTGTGGGGCCCGGCGCACGGCGGCGCCAACGAGGCCTGCCTGAACATGCTCAACGACATCCAGCAGATGGGTGGCGTGGCCAAGATCGGCGAGTTCATCAAGCAGGTCAAGGACAAGAACAGCAACGTCAAGCTGATGGGCTTCGGCCACCGGGTCTACAAGAACTACGACCCGCGCGCCAAGCTGATGCGCGAGACCTGCCATGAAGTCCTGAACGAACTGGGCCTGCACGACGACCCGCTGTTCAAGCTGGCGATGGAGCTGGAGAAGATCGCGCTGGAAGACGAATACTTCGTCGCCCGCAAGCTGTACCCGAACGTCGACTTCTACTCCGGCATCGTGCAGCGCGCCATCGGCATCCCGGTGCCGCTGTTCACGGCGATCTTCGCGCTGGCCCGCACGGTCGGCTGGATCGCCCAGCTGAACGAGATGATCGGCGACCCCGAGTACAAGATCGGCCGTCCGCGTCAGCTGTTCGTCGGCGCCACCCCGCGCAACGTCACGCCGATCGCGCAACGCTGATCAGCTGACTTCGAACCGGAATGCCGGTTCGCATCACCAAGCCCCTGAGCCTCGGCCAGGGGCTTTTTCTTTCCGCAGGCCGCAAGACCTGACCCGACGTCAACGTGAGAGGGTGGGGCCGGAGTGATGCTGGGGGTTCGCGGACGCGATGCCCCCTGCGTCGCGGAGAGCCCGCGCTTGGCGACTCGGGGTAGGGCAGCCCTCGAAAAACGCGCTTGAATATTTGATGCGCGGGCTTCCCCGGCCGGAAGCGCGTCGCCCTTGGGTTATGCTTTGCAAACGTTTGCAATTGACTGAACCAGCCAGTTTGGCACGAGCAGAGGACCGGATCGACCGATGAGCACCATCAAGGATGTGGCCGCGCTGGCGGGGGTGTCCTTCACCACGGTGTCGCACGTGCTGAACAACACGCGGCCGGTGAGTGCCGAGGCCCGCGCGCGGGTGCTGGCGGCGGTCGACGAGATCGGTTACCTGCCCAGCGCGGTGGCCCGGTCGCTGCGTCGCAGCGAGACCAAGATCGTCGGCGTGCTGGTGCCCAACGTGCGCAACCCGTTCTTCGCGGAGCTGGTCGTCGGCGCCGAGGAGTGGTGCCGGCAGGCGGGGTATTCGGTCTTCCTCTGCAACTCGGACAACGATCCCAAACACCAGCAGGCGTATCTGCGCACGCTGCTGGAGAAGCGCATCGACGGCTTGCTGCTGAGCTCCGCCGGCGACGCCGAGACGCTGGCCAGCACCTTCCGCCATGCGAGCGTGCCGGTCGTGACCGTGGACCGACTGGTGCCCGGCGCGCGCGCGGACCGCGTCAGCGTCAACAACCAGCTCGGCGCCTTCGAGGTCGTCCGCCATCTGCTGGAACTGGGTCATCGCCGCATCGGCTGCGTGAGCGGCCCCGCCGAATTCGAGGTGACCACCGAGCGGGTCGCCGGCTGGCGCAATGCGATGCAGCAGCGCGGTCTGGACGCCCGTGCCGAGTGGCTGGCCGAGAGCGACTTCAGCACCGCCGGCGGCTACGAGGCCGTCAAGGCGCTGCTGACCCGCCAGCCCGAGTTGACGGCGGTCTTCACCTGCAACGACCTGATGGGCATGGGCGCGCTGCGCGCCGCGGCCGAACTCGGCTTGAACGTCCCGCGTCAGCTGTCGGTCGTGGGCTTCGACGCCATCGAACTCGGCAGCTATGTCTATCCCGCGCTGACCAGCGTGGGCTGCTCGATCCGCGACCTGGGCCGGGAGGCCGGCCGCGCGCTGATCGAGCGCATCGAGAATCCCCAGGCGCCCTTCAAGGACCTGCAACTCGTGCCGCAGGTCGTGCTGCGCGAGAGCACTGCGGCGCCGTCGTCTCCGGAGCTTTCATGACTTCAGCAAAGGCTGCGGCCACCGTGGTGGTGGTGGGCAGCGTCAACATGGACCTCGTGGCCCACGCCGCGCGTCTGCCCGCGCCGGGCGAGACCCTGATCGGCGAGGCCTTCGCCGGCACGCCGGGCGGCAAGGGCGGCAACCAGGCGGTGGCCGCGTCGCGGCTGGGCGCCGAGGTGGCGCTGATCGGCCGTATCGGGATGCGTCAGCACGGGCAGGACCTGCTGAAGGCGCTGGAGGCTGAACGCGTGCATGTCCAGGCGATCCGCCGTGACGAGACCGCGTGGCCCGGCGTGGCGGTGATCATGGTCGCCAGCGAGGGCGGCGAGAACGCGATCGTCGTCGTGCCCGGCAGCAATGCGGACCTGGACGCGGCCGACGTGGAGCAGGGCGGGGCCTTGCTGCGCCAGGCCAAGGTCGTCGTGGCGCAGCTGGAAGTGCCGGTGCCGGCGATCCAGCGCGCCTTCGAGATCGCCCGGGAAGCCGGCGTGATCACGGTGCTCAACGCCGCGCCCGCGCAGGACCTGCCGGCGGCGCTGCTGGCCTTGAGCGACTGGCTGATCGTCAACGAGACCGAAGCCCTGCAACTGGCCCGCGACGTGGCGCTGCCCGGCGATGCCGACGGCATCGCGATCGCACGGGCGACCGCCTCGCATCTGCGGACGCTGGGACCTCGCCATGTGCTGGTGACGCTGGGCGGCGCCGGCGCCTGGCTGCTCAGCGACGAGCATCCCGACGGGCTGCATCTGCGCGCCTCGCGCGTCGACGCCGTGGACACGGTCGGCGCCGGCGACACGCTGGTGGGCGGACTCGCGGTCGGCCTGGCCGAGGGCCTGGTGCCCGCCCGCGCCGCCGCGCTGGGGCAACTGGCGGCGGCGCTCGCGGTCAGCCGCACCGGCGTGCAGCAGGCGATGCCGCACCGCTCGGAACTGCCGGAATTGCCCGAGCTCGCCGAGCTGATCGCGAACGGGGCACACTCCGGCGACGGCAACCCCTGACCCTGGAGCGCAGTACCCCATGGACAGCATGATCTCCGCATCGGACCGCATCCCGGTCCTCTTCGACACCGACCCCGGCATCGACGACGCGCTCGCGCTCGCGCTGCTGGCCTGTCATCCCCGCTTCGAGCTGGTGGCCGTCACGACGGCCTTCGGCAACGGCCCCGTCGCCACGACCACGCGCAACGCGCGCGGGCTGACCGCGCTCTACGGCCAGGACGTGCCCGTCGCCGCCGGCGCCGAAGGCCCGTTGCGCGACGAGCGCCGTCGCAAGGACGCCGCGCATGTGCACGGTGATGATGGCCTCGGCGGCGTCGCCCACCGCCTGCCGGCGCCGACACGGCCGCTCGATCCGCGGCCTGCGCATCGACTGATCTGCGATCTGGTCAACGAGCGGCCCGACGAGATCACGCTGGTGGCCGTCGGCCCGTTCACGAACCTCGCGCTTGCGCTGGCGCACGACCCGGCGATCGCCGGCAAGGTCAAGCGCGTCGTCGTGATGGGCGGCGCCTTCGGCCTGAAGGGCCACGGCGGCAACGTGTCGCCGGTGGCCGAAGCCAACATCATGGCCGACCCCGAAGCCGCGGACCAGGTCTTCACCGCCGCCTGGCCGGTGACCATCGTCGGCCTGGACGTGACGCAGGAAGCGATCATGCGCGAGGCCGACCTGGCGAAGCTGCGCGGCCGTGGCGATGGCGCGGGCGACCTGCTCTGGGAGGCCACGCGCCACTACCAGCAGTTCTACGATGCGCGCGACGGCATCGGCGGCATCTACGCGCACGACGCGAGCGCCGCGGCGATCCTGCTGGTGCCGGACGCCTTCACGCTGCGTGCGGGCCCGGTGCGCGTGGCGCTGGAGGGCATCGCCACCGGCCAGACCATCCAGGACTGGCGCAACGAGCACGGCGCCGGCACGCCCTGGAGCGGCCATCCGGCGCAGCAGGTCTGCGTCGCGGTCGACGCGGCGCGCGTGCTGGCGCTGTTCGACGAGATCTTCTGAATCCGCGCCGCCGCGACGATGTGATCCACCGCCGTCGCGACGGCGTCGCCAAGAATCAAGACAATGCACGCTCGCGCCGAGCGGCGTGAGCAAGGAGAACCTGAATGACGACCCAAGCCGTGAAGCTGCTGTTGCCCCGCTGGCTGATCACCATGACCCCGGACAGCCCGGTGCTCGAGCAGCACGCGCTGGCCATCGAAGGCGAGCGCATCGCCGCCGTCCTGCCGCGCGAGGAAGCGCTCAAGCGCTACGCCGACGCCGAGCGCGTCGAGCTCCCGAACCATGTGCTGATCCCCGGCCTGATCAACGCGCACACGCACTCGGCGATGTCGCTGCTGCGCGGCGTCGCGGACGACCTCGCGCTGATGGACTGGCTCAACAACCACATCTGGCCGCTGGAGCGCCAGTGGGTCAGCGAGGACTGGACCTACCAGGGCTCGCTGCTGTCCGCGGCCGAAGCGCTGCGCGGCGGCGTGACCTACCTGAACGACATGTACTTCTTCCCGACCGCGATGGCTCGCGCGGCGGTGGACAGCGGCATCCGCGCCGGCGTGTCGATCAACGTCATCGACTTCCCGACCGGCTACGCCGCCAACGCGCAGGACTACATCGACAAGGGCCTCGCCGCCTACGAGCAGTTCAAGGGCGAGAAGCTGCTGGACTGGACCAGCGCGCCGCATGCGCCGTACACGGTCTCGGACGAGACCTTCATCCAGCTGCGCGAGCTGGCCGAGAAGTACGACCTGCAGATGCACTGCCACATCCACGAGACGCAGGACGAGATCGACGGCAGCGTGAAGCAGTACGGTGAGCGTCCGCTGGCGCGCCTGAACAAGCTGGGCCTGCTGAACGCGAAGATGATCGCCGTCCACATGGTCCACCTGACCCCGGACGAGATCGACCTCGTCGCGAAGCAGGGCGTGCACCTGGTCCACAACCCGAGCTCCAACCTGAAGCTGGCGTCCGGCGTCGCGCCGGTGAAGGCCCTGGAAGCGGCCGGCGTCAACACCATCCTCGGGACCGACGGCGCAGCCTCCAACAACCGGCAGGACATGTTCAGCGAGATCCGCGCCGCGGCGCTGCTCGCCAAGGGCGTCACCGGCGACCCGCTGACCGTCACCGCGCGCACCGCGCTGGAGATGGCCACCGTGCGCGCCGCCAAGGCCATGGGCCGGGCGAACGACCTGGGCACGCTCGAGGCCGGCAAGCTGGCCGACGTGGTCGCGGTGGCGCTGGACTCGATCGAATGCCAGCCCGTGTATCACGCCGATGCGCAGCTCGTTTATGTCGCCGGGCGTGAACATGTCACGGATGTCTGGGTGGGCGGCCGCCAGGTGCTGTCGAATCGCAACGTTCTGACCTTCGACACGCAGGCTTTGCTTGGGCGGGTAGCGGACATCGTGGCTAAGATGCGCGCGGGGCGCTGATCCCCCTGAACATGGGGGTCTCGGCGCCGAGGGGCCGGCGGCGATCTGACCGCCGGCGTGCTGGAGACACAGCCGGCCGCCACCGCGCGCCGGCGGGACAGACCACCTATGAGCAAGCCTACACGGCACCGGCCCCTGAGCCGGTTCGCCGCTTCCATCGCCACCGCACTGGTGGCCTTCGGCCTCAGCGCCGCCGCGCATGCGGACATCCTGATCGGCCAGACCGCCGGTTTCACCGGCCAGGTGTCGGCCAGCGTCAAGGAACTGACGCTGGGCGCCAAGCTCTACATCGACAAGGTCAACGCCACCGGCGGCGTCAACGGCCAGAAGATCGACCTGCAGTCGCTGGACGACGGCTTCGATCCCAAGCGTGCCGCCGCGAACGCGCAGACGCTGATCGACAAGGGCGCGGTCGCCTTGTTCCTGACACGCGGCACGCCGCACACGCAGGCCGTGATGCCGCTGCTGGAGAAGGGTCAGGTGCCGCTGATCGCGCCGTCGACCGGCGCGATGCTGCTGCACAAGCCGGTCCATCCGTTCGTGTTCAACGTGCGCTCGACCTACCAGCGTGAAGCCGAGCGCGCCGTCCAGCTGCTGCTGGAGATGGGCAACACGCGCATCGCGCTGGTGCAGGTGAACGACACCTTCGGCGCGGACGGCATCGCCGGGGCGATGACGGGCTTCAACGACCGCAAGATGAAGCCGGTCGCCCACTTCACCTATGAGCGCGAGAAGCCGGACATCGCCGGCGTGGTCAAGCAGCTGATCGCCGCGGACCCGCAGGTCGTGCTGCTGGTCGCGTCGCAGCAGATCACCGCCGACACGATCAATGCGCTGCGCGCGGCCGGTTCGCGCATCCTGGGCGCCACCCTGTCCAACAACGCCTCCAACGGCTTCGTCCAGCTGCTGGGCCAGAACGCTGCCGGCATCATCGTCTCGCAGGTCTTCCCGAGCGAGCGTTCGACCAACGTGCCGATGGTCCGGGAACTGGGCGATCTGGTGAAGGCGCACCCCACGGAGTCCGCGGGGCAGGTCACGCCGGCCATGATGGAGGGCTTCGCGTCCGCCAAGGTGCTGGTCGAGGCGCTCAAGCGCGCCGGCAAGGATCCCAGCCGCGCCGCGATCCAGAAGGTGCTCAACAGCATGACGCGCTACGACCTCGGCGGGATGGAGGTGGGCTACTCGCCGACCGACCATACCGGCACGAACTACGCCGACATCGCGATCATCGATCCGCGAGGACGCTTCCTGCGCTGATCCCGGCCCGGGATCTCCCCGCGACGGGCGCCTTCGGGCGCCCGTTCTGCTTTCTGCCTCGACATCGCAACGGCCGCCGCTGACGGGGCAGCGACCTGCTCCGGATATTCCGTGACTTCAGTCGAGGATACGGATTCAGTGGTCGATCAGAAAATTCGGGATTCGAATCTTTGGAAACTGCTGCGCTGACGTCGACAAATGCATTTTTGAGTGACTGGCAAACTGATCGCAGTCGGTGACACTGCGATCAATAGTGCGCAAATGGATGGATGCCATGAGAAACATGTACGCGGTCTCGATCGGGCTCGCGCTTTCCGGTGGAGGTTGTCTGTTGGCCGAACGAACCGAATCGTTGACCCCTGGCCATCCCTTATTTGAACTTACTGTCATTGGTTATCTGCTGGCGATGGGCGGCGGCATGCTGTTCATCGCGTGCCTGGCCGCCAGCGCGGAAGACTGGATCAAAGGCCGATGGCGTCGGGGCGCAAGGCCCATCGACGAGGAATGGACACCCCCTCCGCCGCGCGTCCTGGACCACCACTGAATTCAGTAGTCTGGCCTTTTTGCCTTTACTTGCTTCGGTGATTGCTCGTTTCTGCTCGCTCGCGAAACTGTGCCCGCCTTTGGGTAATGGGATAACGAGTGAGAAGGAGCCCGCGAATGAGTATCGCCGTCGTGATCATCGAGGACGAGGCCACCGTCATGAAAAGGTTGGTGGACGTGATTTCAAACAGCAGCTTTTGCGAGGTGGTGGGCGTCGCCAAGAATCGTGGCGAAGCGGTGGCGGCGATCCTCGCCAATCGCGCCGACCTGTACATCGTCGACCTGGGGCTGCCGGATGTCGACGGCGTCGAACTGATCCGGTTGATCCAGGACAAGTGCCCGGAGTCGCGCAGCGTCGTCGTCAGCACCTTCGGCGACAGCAAGCATGTGATGCGCAGCCTGCGGGCCGGGGCGAGCGGCTACCTGCTCAAGGACGAGATCCAGCCGGCGATGGTGGACAAGCTCGTCAGCGCGCACAACGGTCAGGCGCCGCTGAGCCCGGCGGTCGCGCAACTCGTCGTCGAGCGGATCACGATGCTCGAGAACAACGTGCGGCCCCCTGTCGACCGGCAGAAGCTGCTGCGCGACCTCGGACTGGGTGAACGGGAGTGGGAGGTGCTGCGGCACCTCGTCGACGGATTGCCCATCGTCGAGATCGGGCGTCGGCTCAGCATCTCGCATCACACCGTCAACCAGCATCTGCGCAGCGTCTACCGCAAGCTGGGGGTGAAGTCGCGGGCGATGGCCGCCAACGCGGCGCGCCTGCACGGGCTCATCGATGAGTAGTCCGCGGCGCAGTTCGCTGAAGACGGTGTTCTTCTGGCTGACCTTCTTCGTCCTGGCCTTGCTGGTGGTGGCGACCAGCAGCCTGGCGACGCGGGTCTACCGTGTCGAGGGCGCCCAGGACCTGGAGATCGTCCAGGCCAGCGCCGATGCCGGCGATGCCGGTCCGGAGACCTCCCGGCTGGAGGGGCCGGTCCTTGCCCACCAGCGGGCTTTCGCGCTGCCTTACTTCCACGACGTCGGCCAGTCGGTCGGATTGAAGCGGGCGAGATTCCGGATCGACCTGGATCGCTACCTGTCCCGGCCGCCACCGTGCTGCCCCGCGCGGGCAGGCGCGCCGTTCCACGGCGATTCGCGGATCCCCGGGACCAGCCTGCTGATCAGCCAGGCCCTGGACGGCATGGACGTCTATCTGAACGGCGTCTGGGTCGCCGGCCTGCCGAAGTCGACGGCCGACGCGCGCTACAAGTGGTACCGCCCCTTGCAGGTGCCGCTGGCGCGCAGCCTCGTGCAGCCGGAAGGCAATGTGCTGACCGTCGAACTCACGACCTGGGACCGGCAGATCCACATCGCGCCGCTGTACATCGGCGATCTCGACACCATCTCCTACATCAGCGAGCTGACCCTGTTCGTCGGGACGTCCCTGGCCAATGCCTCCAATGTGTTCTGCCTGCTGGCCGGCATGTTCATGCTGGGCGCGTGGCTGGCGAACCGCCGGGAGGGCGCCGTGTTCCTGCATGCGGGTGCGACGACGGTGCTGTGGTCGGTGCTCTTCTCGCTGGTGCTGCTGCCGTACGTGCCGGCCGCGCTGGTGCCGCTGTGGCTCTGGGCCCAGTACGCCTGCATCGGCGGCGTCGTGGTGGTGTTGACGCTGTTCCTCTTCGCCTTCGTCGGCGAACCGCTGGGGCGGCGCGGGATGCTGGCCCTGTTCGGCGTGGCGGCCTTCGCGGCGGCGTCATACCCGCTGCTGGGACCGCGCGGACGCGAGTGGCTCGACGCGTACTGGCTGCCGGTCCTGCTCGTGTTCCATCTCTACGCCTGCTCGCGACTCGCGTTGCATGTGGCGCGGACGCGTTCGCGCACGGCCCTGTCGCTGCTGTTCCAGTCCGTGCTGGCGCAGGTCTTCGCGCTGCGCGACCGCAACGCGGTGCGGCAGCTCGTCATGTTCCCGATGCCGGACGCCGGCTGGTCGCTGTCGCACCTGCTGGTGACGCCGATCTTCCTGAGCCACCTGAGCGTGCCGCTGCTGCTGTTCGTCGTCGCGCAGATCCTGTTGACGAAGTTCCAGACGAACGTGAAGCGCGTGCGCGACAACAACCGCATCCTCTCGGACACCTTGCAGCAGCGCGAACGGGAGCTGCTGGTCAGCTACAACCGGCAGCGCGAGATGGAAGCCGACTCCGCCGCGCAGGCCGAGCGCGACCGGATCTACCGGGACCTGCATGACGGCATCGGCTCCAAGCTGGTCACGACGCTGTTCAGCGTGCGCGACCGGGACATCGACCACGACCGCCTCGAGCGCGGGCTGATGGACGCGCTGAAGGACCTCCGGGAGATCATCTCGGTGACGGACCTCCACGAGCAGCGGACGGTCCACGACATCCTGTTCACCTACTGCAGCAATCTCGACGATTCGCTGACCCGGGCCGATTTCCAGATCGAGTACGACATTCCTGACGGACCGGAGATCGTCCTGCTGGCCGACCTGTCCAAGCAGGTGATGCGGATCGTCGAGGAATCCGTCGCCAACACCATCAAGTACGCCCGGGCGAGCCGGCTCTTGATCCGCATGAGGGTGCCGCAGGGCGAGCGACTGGAGGTGCTCATCGAGGACAACGGCCAGTCCGGGGCGGCGCAGCGTGACGCTCTCGAAGGGGGCGCCGAGGGCTCTCGCGAGGGAGCCCGCGAGGGCTCCGGCGACGACGTGTCGCCGCTGGCCGGCGGCACCGGCCTGGACGGCCTGCGCCGTCGCGCCGAACGCATCGGCGCGCGCTTCCATTTCGAACGCACGCCGCAGGGCGCGCGAACCTCGTTGAGCCTCCCGTTGACGATATCGCGGGTTCCGAACCCAGCAAACGAGTCGGTCGGCGACTGTTCCCAGTCGGAAACCGCTGCATTGCCACTGAGCTGAGCCATCGAACCTTCGGCCGTTCCTGGAAATACTGACGTCCCGCCCGGGCATCCGGGTCTGTCGACGATCTTCATGGCCATGCAATCTTCCCGACCCTCCCGCAGCGGCGTCACGGTCGCCCGGCTGCTGATTCAAGCCGAACCCGCCTGCTCCCGTTTCGCACGTCAATCCATCATCGATGGCTCGGTCGAGCCGATGGGCCAGGAGTTGTGTTTCCGCTGGAGCGCCGGCGTGCGCCGGGCGCCGCCGCCCAGCGCCTATGCGACCAGCCTGCTGCTGAGCCAGGCCCTGCTCGACGGTGGCCTCGCCCATCGACGTCCCGGCTGCCTGTTCATCGACATGGACGCGGCGACGCTGCTCAGTCCGATCGCGGATGTCCTGTGCGGGAACCTCGGCACGAGCCAGCTGCCCCTGGGGATCCCTGTCCAGGAGGCGGTGACACGCCGGATCGCGCAACTGCATGCGCGGGGGTATCGCTTCGCGCTGGCCGGGGTGGTGTCGCCGGATGATCCGCGCACGGCCTGGCTGCCGATGGTGTCGTTCGTGAAGCTGGATGTGTCGCTGGCGCCGGTGAGCGCGTGGGCGAGCGTCCAGGAACTGGCGCGCCAGGCGGGCGCCCTGCTGATCGCCGACCGGATGACCGAGCCGGCGGACTACCTGCGCCTCAAGGCATTGGGCGTGCGCTATTTCCAGGGGGACCTGCTGATGGCACCGCAGGAGGAGTCGCCGCGATCGTTGCCGAGTTGCGACCTGGACGTGCTCGGGCGGATGTTCCGCCTGGTGCGGCATGGTGCGCCGCATGACGCCCTGGCCATGATCGCGGCCTCGGACCCCGCGCTGGTGATCCGGTTGCTGATGCTCCACCGCCTGCATGCCGGCCACGCGCGGCCGCCGAGGACGCTGACCGAGACGCTGGCGGGATTGCCGGAGCCGGTGCTGATCGGCTGGTTGCATGTGCTGCGCAGCAGCACCTTCGACCTGACGCCCGGCAACCAGAGCTGGTCGCACGCGGTGCGGGAGCAGATCCACAACTATCGTGCGCGGCTGATCATGGCACGCGCCTGCTGCAGTCCCGAGGAACTGGAGGCGAAGATCTTCGATCTCTACCGGCGCCTGTGTGGCCGCGATTCATCGGCCATGCCGGCGCGGCCCGCCGGTTCCTCGATTCCCCGGGATCGCTCGATGGACTGAACGGCGCCGGCGTGAGGGTCTGCATGGCGCCTCCCGTGAAATGACAAAGCCCCGCCTGTGCGGGGCTTTCCTGATGCAGCGGCAGCGTTGGCGTCAGTGGATCGGCTCGTCCGGTCCCGGGCCGCTGGTCAGGCCGGTCGCGACGGTGAAGCCCGAGTCGCCCAGCGAACCCGCTTCGAGTTCCTCCTCGGTGGCCTCGCGCACGTCGTGCACCGTCACATGGATGCGCAGTCCGACCCCGGCCAGCGGGTGGTTGCCGTCGAGCACCACGTGTTCCGGATAGACCTCGGTCACGGTGTAGATGCGGTCGGCCGGCATGTCCGGCGTGGACGACCCTTCGGGCAGGCCCTCGAACTGCATGCCGACATCGACGTTCTCGGGGAAGACCTCGCGCGGCTCGAAACAGACCAGGGCGCTGTCGTAGTCGCCGAACGCGTCCTCGGGCTCGAGCGCCACGCTGACCTCGTCGCCGGCGAGCTTGTCGGTCAAGGCTTCCTCGACCTTGGTGAACAGGTCCTGGCCGCCGTAGAAGAACTCCATCGGCGGGTCCAGCACCTCGACGGATTGGCCTTGGGCGTCCTCGAGTCTCCAGGTCAGGGAGACGACGCAGGGGGCAGTGATTTGCATCGGGCAATTCTCTCAGACAATGCGCGCCCATGACCTCCAAGTCCAAGTCCCCCCGACCTCGTCGATCCCGTCGAAGCGCGCCCTGGCTGCGCCCGACGCTTCGGGCATCGACATCGCCGCGAAGCTGCCGCTGCTCGGCGGCCTCAGCCCCGCGCAGTTCATGAAGCGCCATTGGCAGAAGCAGCCGCTGCTGGTGCGCCAGGCGCTGCCCGGCGTGGTGCCGCCGATCGATCGCGCCGGCCTGGCCCGCCTGGCCGCCAGCGACGAGGTGGAATCCCGCCTCGTCTCGCAGCAGGACGGCGGACGCTGGTCGATGCGCCAGGGGCCGATCGCCAAGCTGCCCGCCTGGAGCAAGCCTCAGTGGACGCTGCTGGTCCAGGGGCTGGACCTGCACGTCGAGCCGGCGCACGCGCTGCTGAGCCGGTTCCGGTTCGTCCCGGAGGCGCGGCTGGACGACCTGATGCTGTCGTATGCCAGCGAGGGCGGCGGCGTCGGCCCGCATTTCGATTCCTACGACGTCTTCCTGATCCAGGTCAGCGGACGGCGCCACTGGCGCATCGGCCGCCTGGGTGTGTCGACCACCGGCGCGCTGCGCGAGGACGTCCCGTTGAAGGTGCTGGCGGACTTCGAGCCGGAGCAGGAGTTCGTGCTCGAGCCCGGCGACATGCTCTACCTGCCGCCGGGCTGGGCACACGATGGCGTGGCGGTCGGCGGCGATTGCATGACCGCCTCGGTGGGATTCCGCTCGCCGTGGCGCAGCGAGCTGGCCAACGAACTGCTGGTCCGCCTGACCGACGACGAGGAGGCGCCGCGCGGCGACCGGATGTACATGGATCCCCGCCAAGCGGCGACGGGAGAACCGGGTCGCATTCCCGAGGCGCTCACGGCCTTCGCGCGGGAGGCGGTCCTGAGAGCCGCCTCGCAGCCGTTGGCGCTGGAGCGTGCACTGGGCGAGGCGCTGACCGAACCCAAGCCCCGCGTGTTCTTCGAGCCGGGCGAGGCGCTGCCGCCAGGGCAGGGCGCGCAGCTGAGCGCACGCACCCGCATGATGTACGACGCCGCGCATGTCTTCATCAACGGACAATCGTTCCGCGCAGGCGGACGCGATGCGACGCTGATGCGCCGGATGGCGGACCGCCGCGAGCTGTCCGCTGCCGAAGTCGCGAAACTCAGCGAGGGCGCACGCGATTTGCTGGATCAGTGGACCGAGGACGGCTGGGTGCTGCCCGCCTGATCGACGCGGACGCCCGCCACCGTCACGGTCACCGTCAAGAGGAGCTCGACATGACGCCGGAACCCACGCCCCCTGCCGTCCTCCAGGCCGGCCTCGTCGAGTCCTCGGCCGAGGTCCGGCAAATGCTGCGGCAAGCGCTGCAGCGGGCCGCGGAGGAGGGCGGACGGGAGTTGTGTTGGCTGGCCCCGGATTTCGCCGACTGGCCCTTGTCCGAGCCCGCGCTGCTGGAGGCGCTGCATCGATGGGCGCTGCCCCATCGCAAGTTGCGCCTGTTGTCGACCCACCACTACGAGACGCTGCGGCGCGTCCATCCTCGTTTCGTCCAGTGGCGCCAGACCCACGACCATGTGGTCCAGGCGCGCGCCTACGACCCGGCCGACCTCGCCGAGCGCAGCACGCCCGCGCCCATGGGCCTGCTGCTGGCACCCGGATTGCTGACGTTGAAGCTGTGGACACCGGCGAGGGCGTCCCTGTCGCTGCACGATGCCCGCGAAGAAGCCATGGCTGGCGAGTGGTTTGACGCTATTGAGCAACGTTCTGCCGACTCGTTCGCCAGCAGCACCCTCGGGTTGTAAGGAGATTACAAACTGGCGTCTATAATCATTGGCTAGGCGAGGGAAGCGCTCGAGGTTTCTCACGTCTTGGTCTGCTGAAGTTGTACTTGTCATCTGGTACGACTTCATTAATTACCGGTAATTGATTGTTCGTCTAAAAGTTACTTGAGGACAAGTATGAAAAAGTCGATCCTGTTGGCCTCCCTGCTGGCCGTTGTTGCCCTGACCGCTTGCGGCAAGAAGGAAGAAGCCGTCGCTCCCGTGGCGACCCCGGCTCCGGAAGCTTCGGCTCCGGCCGTTGAAGCCTCGGCCCCGGCCGTGGAAGCTTCGGCTGCCGCTTCCGACGCTGCTGCGCCCGCTTCGGCCGCCAGCAACTAAGACGATCACTCGTCCAGAGAAAGCCGCAAGGGTTCGCCCTTGCGGCTTTTTCTTTGCCTGCGCGCTTTGTCGGCGCCGATCAATGTCTCTGTCGGGTCGCTGGTATTAGAGTGGAGTTTGTCAGGCTCGGCCGAAGCGAATGCGTACGACGCTCGCACTGAATGCCGGGTCGTCAACCCGCCAATGAAAAACGCCACCCGGAGGTGGCGTTTTGTTTTGCGCAAACTGATGGCGTACGGTCGTCCGCCATCGCGTGGATCAGCGCACGTCTTCCATCAGCAGTTGCAGGATGCGCTTGGCCATTTCGTTGGTCTGCTGCTGTCCCTTGTCGTCCAGGACCATGACCGTCGAGGTCGTGCCCTCGGTCTTGACCGAGACGCGGTAGCGCACCGCGGTGGATGCGCTGGTCGCGCCGAACAGGCGCTGGAAGAAGTTGGGTTCTTCCTTGCCGGCCTGGTTGGGGTCGGCGTAGCGCAGGAAGAACAGGCCCTGCTTGCGGTCCCGGTCCTCGATCGTGAAGCCGTGGCGGTCCAGCGACTGGCCGACGCGACGCCAGGCGCGGTCGAAGTCCTCGTTGATCTTCAACTGATCCGGCACGTCCGCCAGCGAACGCGGGGCGTTGCCGCGCGGCGCTTCGGCGAACGACGGCGCCGGCTGCTGCGCGTTGGCGACCATCGTCTTGGCGTCTTCTTCCTTGCCGCCGAGCTTGAGCATCAGGCGCGAGGTCATCTCGGCTTCCAGCTCCGGATCGGACGGGCGGGGCTGCCAGCCGGTCTCGTCGCGTTGCGAGTTCGTGTAGACCTCGACCAGGCCGCGGTGGGTGACGTAGATGTCGGTGCCGCCCTGGTCGTTGCGCTCCAGGCGGGTGCGGTACTTGTCGCGCTCACCGGTGGAGTACAGCGAATCCAGCAGCGATCCCAGCGTCTTGCGGATGAAGTCCTGCGGCAGCTTGGCCTTGTTCTCGGCCCAGTTCGTTTCCATCAGGCCGACGTTCTGGTCCTCGGACTCGATCGTGAAGCCGCGGTCCTGCCAGAAGGACTTGACCTGGGGCCAGACCTGCTCGGGCGGCAGCGCGCTGTGCAGCCAGCGGGCATTGCCCAGGCGGTGGAATTCGATCGTGCCGGCCTTGTCCAGTGCGACTGGGGCGCCGGCGGTGGCGGCAGTCTGGCGCTGCGCATTCGGTTGCGCGGCCATCTGCGCGGCGCTGATCGGGCCGGTGGGGCGGTTTTCCTTGGGCAGCTGCGTCAGGTCCGGCGGCACGTCCAGGCCGGTGGTCTGCTTGGCCTGGGTGCGGTAGTCGACCTTGTCGCTGCTGGTGATGCTCTCGAACGTGCTGCACGCCGTCAGCGAGGCCAGCGCCATCAGGCAGGCCACGCGCACCGGAGTGGGCGCGCCGGATTCAGAAAGGGAACGAGTCACGCTGGAGATCTCCGAGGTAGGTCGCTGCGGCCCGCGGCCGCTGAAGGAAAAAGGTGCGGCCGGCGCGCGCCGGCCGGCAGTGATTAGAGCAGGCCGGCGTCGCGCAGGGCACCCGCGACCAGATCCTGGCCGGCAGGCGTCAGCGGCGTCAGCGGCAGGCGCAGGTTGTTGGGGCAGCGGCCCAGCTTGTTCAGGGCCCACTTGGCCGGTGCGGGGCTGGGTTCGCAGAACAGCTGCTTGTGCAGCGGCAGCAGCTGGAAGTGGAGCGCGGTGGCCTCGCGCACGCGGCCTTCGATCGCGGCCGCGCACATCTCGTGCATCGCCTTCGGGGCGATGTTGGCGGTGACGCTGACGGAGCCGCGGCCGCCCATGAACATCATCGCGATGGCGGTGGCGTCGTCGCCGGAGTAGATGCTGAAGCCTTGCGGCGCATGCTTGATCAGCCAGGCGGCGCGCTCGATGTTGCCGGTCGCGTCCTTGATGCCGAACACGCCGGGCAGCGAGGCGCAGCGCAGGGTCGTTTCCACCGACATGTCCGCGACCGTGCGGCCGGGCACGTTGTACAGCATCATCGGGATGTCGACCGCCTCGGCGATCGCCTTGAAGTGCTGGTAGATGCCTTCCTGCGACGGACGGTTGTAGTAGGGGACGACCGACAGCGTGGCGTCGGCGCCGACCTGCTTGGCGAAGCGGCTCAGCTCGATGGCCTCGGCGGTGGCGTTGGCGCCGGTGCCGGCGAGCACCGGCTTGCGGCCCTTGACGTGCTCGACGGTGACGCGGATGACCTCGCGGTTCTCTTCCATCGTGACCGTGGGGGACTCGCCGGTCGTGCCGACGACGCCGATGACGTCCGTGCCCTGGTCGATGTGCCAGTCGATCAGGCGGCGCAGCCCATCGAAGTCGATGCGGCCGTCTTCATGCATCGGCGTGACCAGCGCGACGATGCTGCCAACAATTGCGTTCATTGAGGATTCCTCTGGATCGGCGGATTCTACTGAAGCGCCGGGGCGCTTCCGGACCTGCGCGCTCAGCGCAGCCGGTATCTGGGGTAGACCCCAGGCGATGCGCCGCCGTCGCCGGCCTGTCCGGACGCGGTCGCGGCGCCCGCCCGACGGTTTTCGCGAACGGCAGCAACGCGCTGGACATGGCGGCCGTTGACCGCGCCGTCCTCCGTGCCGCCGCCTGGCGACTCGATGAAGCCGTCCTCGTAGGCGATCACGCGCAGGCCGTCGACGGCCGCCAGCAGCTCGCCGGGCCGCAGCAGGAAGTCCGGATTGGCGGGCCTTCCGATCGTCTGTTGTCCATCGGTAAAGGTCTCGTAAATCAGCCAGCCGCCGGGCGCGACAGCTTCGACGACACGCGGCAGCAGTGGCCGCCACAGGTAGTTGGTGACGAGCACGACGTCGAAGGCGCGGTCCGCCAGCGGCCACGGGCCTTGCTCGATGTCGGCCTGGATCAGTTCGACCTGGTCGGACAGCCCGGCGAGCGACGCCAGCGCCGCCGCGTCGCGATCGACGCCGGTGACGGCCACGCCTTCACCGGCCAGCAGACGCAGATGGCGGCCCGGGCCGCAGGCCAGGTCCAGCGCGGTGATGCCGTCGCGGTCGCGCCAGGCCTGCGCCCAGCGCAGCACCCAGTCGCTGGGGAAAGAGGTCGTGCTCATGCGGGCCGTTGTTCCTTCTTGAGGGCCTTCATCGCCATGCGGTCGACCATGGCCGGCGCCAGCAGCTTGAGCCAGCGGCCCAGCTTGCCCTTGGCGGTCATGACGATGTCGCGCTCGCGGGCGAGCGTGCCGTCGAGGATCAGCCGGGCGCATTCCTGGACCGGCATCGCGCCGCGCTCGTCGAGACTGCTCAGGCCCGACGCATGGCCCTGCGCATTGAAGCCGCGGTAACGGATCTGCGTGTCGACGACGCCGGGGTAGGCGATGGTCACGCTGACGCCGCTGGCGGCGACCTCGGTGCGCAGCGCCTCGAAGAAGCCGGTCATCGCGAACTTGCTGGCGCTGTAGGCGGTGCGGCCCGGGATGCCCAGCAGGCCGGCCAGGCTGGAGACCGCGACGATGCGGCCCTGGCTGGCCTTGAGGGCCGGCAGCGCCGCCTGCGTGCACCAGGCCGAGCCCCACAGGTTGATCTGCATCAGGCGCTGGTACCAGGCCAGGTCCTTGACCTGGTCGAACAGCGCGTGTGCCGACATGCCGGCGTTGTTGACCAGCACGTCGATCGCGCCGAAGGCGCCCAGCGTCGCGCGCACGAGCTCCTGGCAGTCCTCCTGCGACTCGACGTCGCAGCGCTGCACGCGGGTGTGGGCGCCGAGCGACTCGCACTCCGCCGCCACCTTCTCGAGCTTGTCGATGCTGCGCGCCGCCAGCACGAGCGAAAGCTTGGCGCCTTCGCGCCGCGCCCATTGACGCGCCAGTTCGGCGCCGATGCCGTCGGAGGCGCCGGTGATGATCACGACCATGTTGTCTCCGTTGTCGATGCGCTCGTGGCGCTTGTTGTCGCTGTCGTATCCGTCGTCAGATTGAAGAGCGGGGCAAGAACCGGGCACCGGGTCAGAAGCAGGCCCAGATCGCGTCACCCAGCTGCTGCATCAGCGAGGGCTGCGTGTAGGCCAGGAACACCGCCGCCAGCACGCCGCAGGCGCCCAGCCATGCGGTGATCCGCCAGAGTCCGCGCCGCATCGTCATGACCGTGCTCCGCCTCTCGCTGTCAGGCCGCCGCTGGCACCGCGCGCCGCGCGATCGCCGTCTCGCGCACCGGCAGGTTGGCCAGCATCGCCATCACGCCCAGCGCGATCGCCAGGTACCAGACGACGTCGTAGGAGCCCGTCGCGTCGTAGAGCTTGCCGCCCAGCCACACGCCCAGGAAGCTGCCGATCTGGTGGCTGAAGAACACGAAACCGCCCAGCATCGACATGTGCTGCACGCCGAAGATCTGCGCCACGATCGCGTTGGTCGGCGGCACGGTGGACAGCCACAGCACGCCCATGACCGCGGCGAAGACGTAGACGCTCGTGGCCGTCAGCGGCACGTTCAGGAAGATGATGATCGCGATCGAGCGCAGCAGGTAGATGCCCGACAGCAGGTAGCGCTTGGGGAATTTCTGGCCCAGCGTGCCCGCGGCGTAGGTGCCGAAGACGTTGAACAGGCCGATCAGCGCCAGCGCGTTGGTGGCGACCTGGGGCGTGAGGCCGTGGTCCTTCAGGTAGCTCGGCATGTGCACGCCGATGAACACGACCTGGAAGCCGCAGACGAAGTAGCCCAGCATCAGCAGCTGGAAGCTGCGGTAGCCGAAGGCCTCGCGCAGCGCCTGGCCGATGCTCTGGTGGTGCGCGCCGTGGGCGGCGTTCCGCGCCGGCTCGCGCAGGCCGAAGGCCAGGGGCACGATGAGGCAGGCGGCGATCGCCAGTACGAACAGCGCGTTCTGCCAGCCGTTGTAGCCGATCAGCCAGTTCTCGACCGGCACCATCAGGAACTGTCCGAAGGAGCCCGCCGCCGCGGCCACGCCCATCGCCCAGGAGCGTTTCTCCGCCGAGACATTGCGGCTGATGACGCCGTAGATGACCGCGTAGGTCGTGCCCGACTGGGCCAGGCCGATCAGCACGCCGGCGCTGCCGAGGAAACCGGCGGTCGAGGTCGACACCGCCATCAGCGCCAGCCCCGCCGCGTAGAGCAGGGCGCCCGCGATCAGCACGCGAAGCGCGCCGAAACGGTCGGCCAGCATGCCGGCGAACGGCCCGGCGGCGCCCCAGGCGATGTTCTGCACGGCCAGCGCGAGGGAGAACGCCTCGCGGGTCCAGCCGCGGTCCATGGTGACCGGCGTGAGCCACAGGCCGAAGCCGTGGCGGATGCCCATCGACAGCGTGACGATCGCGGCGCCGCAGATCAGCACCTGTCGCATCGACAGCGTGCGGGAAGAAGAAGGGGGAATCGGGAGCGCGCTCATCCGGTCAATGTACCGGCTGGCCGGGCGTCTCAGCGCGTGCCGCTCTTGGATGCGGGTTTCCCCGATGACTTCTTCTTGGCGGTGGCCTTGGTGGTGGACTTGGCGTTCGACTTCTTGCCGGAGGCCTTCTTCTCGGCGCCGGCGGCACCGTTCAGTGCGTTGTTCTCCTCGCCGGCGGTCGCGGCGACGTCCTCCAGCTGCGTCAGCACCCGGCCCTGCTTGATGCGCAGGAGCGGCTTGTCCAGCGCGTCGAGGTCCTCCAGCGGATTGCCGATCAGCACCAGGAAGCTCGCCTCGCAGCCGGGCTGGAAGCAGCCGAGCTTGCGCTGCGGGAACAGGGCCTTCGGCGTCTCGACCGTGGCCAGGCGCAGCAGCGCGGGCTTGTCGAGCACGCCCAACTGGTCGAGGTGATGCACCTCGCTCAGCGCGTTGCCGGTGAACAGGTCGGAGCCGACCAGCAGCCGGGCGCCGGCGGACTTGAGCCGCTCCAGGTTCTGCTTCTGCACGGCCTCGATGCGCGCCAGCAGCTCCGGCGCCGGCTGGAACAGCCGCGTCGCGACCGTCGCGGTGACGATGCCGATCTTTTTCTCGGCCGCCAGCGCGGCGACGTCCGGCGGGATCAGGTGCGTCTCGGGCTCCTCGCCGTGCTGCGGGAAGTAGCCCGGCAGCTCGGCGATGAAATCGGCGCCGGCGCGCACGGCGGCGGCGAAGTCGGCGGCGCTCTCGATGTGGACCACGACGCGGCGCTCTTCCGCGTGCGCACGGCGGACCACCTCGGCCACGACCTCGGGCGTCACGCCCAGCCGGCCGCGCTGCTCGGGCACCTGGCGCAGTTCCGGGCGGTCGTGGTAGCTCATGATGACCTTGATCAGGTCGCTGTGGCGGCCGGCGATCAGCGGCCACTTCTGGCCGACCTGCTCGGGGGTGTCCATGACCAGCACGGCCTTGTCGACGATCTGGTCCAGCGCCATCGGCGGCGTGCCGGACTGCAGCATCGCCAGCGGCTGGCCGTCGGAGGAGGTGATGCAGGCGGTGGCGAACAGCACGTCCGGCGTTTCCGGTTGCGAGATGCGGGCGCGGATCGGCTCGATCGCGGCCGGATCGGCGCACAGCATCGCCGCGTAGAACACGCCGTCGCGCAGGTAATCCTGACCGAACTTGTCCAGGCCCCAGGCGCTCTGCAGGTTGTGGTTGTGCGCGTCCGCGAGCGGCGCCACCAGCGTCTGGCCGCGTAGCTCCAGCAGCCGGTTGACCTTGCGGGGGCGCTTCTCGACGAAGCGGCCGTCCTCGACGTAGAGGGTGCCGCTCTGCAGCTTCTCGCCGTCGAACCAGCGGGCGTGGCGCAGCTCCATGGCCATCTCCGGGCTGGCCTTGTAGTTGTCGGCCTGCGCCGTTCCCGCTCCGAGGAGGGAGGACAAGGCCAGGACAAGGGGGCCAGGGGCGCCAGCAGCGGGCGCGGGGAGCGGGGCAGGAGCGGCATCGGACCAGTCGGGCGGAGGCGTGCGGACAAGCGGCGGATGCTACGACAGCGCTCCCATGCCGTCGGGGCTCGATCGGTAACGGGAAGTGCGGGAGCCGCTGCGGCGTGCGGCATGCGCGCGAAGGCCATCCCATGGGGGCGAAAAGGGGGTGGAAACCCCCATGGGAACGACCCCTGCCGGCAGGCGGTCGGGAGCGTCGCGGACGCTGCATAGAATCCCGCCCCATGGCAACCAAAGCAGTCACTTCCACCAGCAGCGCACCGGGCAGCTACGGCGAAGGCTCGATCCGTGTCCTCAAGGGACTGGAGCCCGTCAAGCAGCGCCCGGGCATGTACACCCGCACCGACAACCCCCTGCACGTCATCCAGGAGGTGGTCGACAACGCGGCCGACGAGGCGCTGGCCGGTCACGGCAAGCGCATCGCCGTCACCCAGCACACCGACGGCTCGATCACCATCGAGGACGACGGCCGCGGCATTCCCTACGGCCTGCACCCCGAGGAGGGCGTGCCGGTCGTCGAGATCGTCTTCACCCGGCTGCACGCCGGCGGCAAGTTCGACAAGGGCTCGGGCGGCGCCTACAGCTTCTCCGGCGGTCTGCACGGCGTGGGCGTGTCGGTGACCAACGCGCTGGCCAAGCGGCTGCAGGTGACGGTCTACCGCGAGGGCAACGTCGCGACGCTGGCCTTCTCGGGCGGCGACGTCATCGAACCGGTGGCCACGCGCAAGGCCGAGCTCAAGGCCGGCGACCGCAAGCAGGGCACGACGGTGCGCGTCTGGCCGGACGGCAAGTATTTCGAGAGCGCCGACCTGCCCAAGGGCGAACTGGTGCACCTGCTGCGCTCCAAGGCTGTGCTGATGCCCGGCGTCACGGTGACGCTGACGCAGGAGAAGACCGGCGAGACCCAGACCTGGACCTACAAGGGCGGCCTGCGTGACTACCTGATGCAGGCGCTGCCGGCTGATCCGCTGATTCCGCTGTTCGAGGGCGAGCAGTTCGCGACCGCCTCCGAGAGCGAGAACTTCGCCGAGGGCGAGGGCGCCAGCTGGTGCGTGGCCTTCACCGAAGAGGGTCAGGTCATGCGCGAGAGCTACGTGAACCTGATCCCGACGGTGGCCGGCGGCACGCACGAGTCCGGCCTGAAGGACGGCCTGTTCGGCGCGATCAAGGGCTTCATCGAGATGCACGCCCTCGCGCCCAAGGGCGTGAAGCTGATGGCCGAGGACGTGTTCTCGCGCGCCAGCTTCGTGCTGTCGGCCAAGGTGCTGGATCCGCAGTTCCAGGGCCAGACCAAGGAGCGGCTGAACTCGCGCGACGCGCTGCGGCTGGTGTCCGCCTTCGTGAAGCCGGCGCTGGAGCTGTGGCTCAACCAGCACGTCGAGCACGGCAAGAAGCTGGCCGAACTCGTCATCAAGCAGGCGCAGACGCGCCAGCGCGCGGCGCAGAAGGTCGAGAAGCGCAAGAGCTCCGGCGTGGCCGTGCTGCCCGGCAAGCTGACCGACTGCGAAAGCACCGACCTGCTGCACAACGAGCTGTTCCTGGTCGAGGGCGACTCCGCCGGCGGCTCCGCCAAGCTGGGCCGCGACAAGGAGACGCAGGCCATCCTGCCGCTGCGCGGCAAGGTGCTCAACGCCTGGGAGGTCGAGCGCGACCGGCTGTTCGCCAACAACGAGATCCACGACATCTCGGTGGCCATCGGCGTCGACCCGCACGGCAAGAACGACGAGCCGGACCTGTCCGGCCTGCGCTACGGGAAGATCTGCATCCTGTCGGACGCGGACGTCGACGGCGCCCACATCCAGGTGCTGCTGCTGACGCTGTTCTTCCGCCACTTCCCCAAGCTGATCGCCACCGGCCACGTGTACGTGGCGCGGCCGCCGCTGTTCCGCGTGGACGCGCCGGCCCGTGGCAAGAAGCCCGCGGCCAAGCTCTACGCGCTGGACGAGGGCGAGCAGACCGCCATCCTCGACAAGCTGCGCAAGGAAGGCGCGCGCGAAGGCAGCTGGAGCATCAGCCGCTTCAAGGGCCTGGGCGAAATGAACGCCGAGCAGCTCTGGGACACCACGCTGAATCCGGAGACGCGCCGCCTGCTGCAGGTGCAGTACGGCGAGCTCGACTTCGGCGACACCGAGGGCGCCATCAACAAGCTGATGGGCAAGGGCGAGGCGGCCGCGCGTCGCGAGCTGATGGAACTGCACGGCGACTCCATCGAAGTCGACGTCTAAGGCCCTCAAACCCCTTCAACCCCGGACCACGCCATGCTCGACCACCGCGTCACGCTCCGACCCACGATGCTGTCCGACCTGGACTTCGTCGTGGGCGTGGAGCAGGACGCGGGCAACCGGCCCTTCATCACGCCGTGGGAACGCACGCAGCACGAGGGCGCCGTCCGGTTCCCGGACGCGCGGCATTTCATCGTGGAGCTGGACGCCGAACGCGCCGGTTTCGTGATCCTGCAGGGCTGCCGCAACCCCAACCGCTCGGTGGAGCTCAAGCGCATCGTGCTCGGCCCGAAGGGGCAGGGCGTCGGTCGCCTGTGCGTGCGGCTGCTCAAGAAGATGGCGTTCACGCAACTGGGCGCGCACCGCTTCTGGCTGGACGTGAAGGGCCGCAACACGCGGGCGCAGTCGCTGTATCGCAGCGAGGGCTATGTCGAGGAAGGCCGGCTGCGCGAATGCGTGCGGGCCGAGGTGCTGGCCGATGCCGACGGCGGTAGCGCGGCAGGCGTGGGTGTGGACGACAGCGCCGGCTTCGACGACCTGATCGTGATGTCGCTGCTCAGGCGCGAGTACGACGCGCGCGCCGCGCAGGGACTGGAGGCCGCATGAGTCACGGCCGCCCCACTACCGGCGGACGTTGGCTGCGCAAGCGGCTGGCGCTGAGCATCGCCGTGGCCTTCGCGGCCAAGCTGTCGCCGGCGCACGCGGAGCTGTGGGGCTACGTGGACGCCGACGGCATCGCGCATTTCGCGCCGGTGCAGGTGGACAGCCGCTTCCAGCCGGTGATGTCGCCGCTGAGCGGCATCCGGCGCGTGCCGGGCAAGACCGACCACGGCCAGCGCATGCTGACCTGGCTGGACATCGCCCCCGAGGTCAAGGCGGTGCAGCCGTATCTGCGCGAGGCGGCCGCCGCGACCGGCATCGATGCGGAGCTGCTGAAGGCGATCATCGCGGTCGAGTCCGGTTTCAAGCCCGATGCGGTGTCGCCGCGCGGCGCGACCGGCCTGATGCAGATCACCGCGGCGACGGCGCAGCGCTACGCGACACCGGACGAATTGCGGCGCGCCGGGTACCTCCAGGACCCGCGCACCAATGTGCTGATCGGCGCGCGCATGCTGGCGGACCTGACGCGGCGCTTCGGTCGCCTGGATTCGGCGCTGGCGGCTTGGAACGCCGGCGAGGGCGCGGTGCGGCGCGCGGGCGGCCACATGCCCGACATCGACGAGACGCAGGCCCACGTCCACCTGGTGATGGAGCTCTACTGGGCGCTGCTGCAGCGCAGCCTCGGCAGCCGGGCGCGGCAATTGACGATGGTCGCGGCGCCGCTCGAATGAGCGGTCGCGGCAGGCGGCGAGTGGCCAGGACGCTGATTCAACAGATTTCCGAAAAGGTTCGAACGACCGGCGCAGGCCGGCATGAGAGAGATGACCCAAGAGACTTTTGATTTCGAGAATCCCAACGGCGCCGGCGGCCCGGGCGGGCAGGCCCCGTCGGGCGACGCGCTGACGCTGGCGCAGTACGCGCAGCAGGCCTATCTGGAGTACGCGCTGTCGGTCGTGAAGGGCCGCGCCCTGCCGTCCTACAGCGACGGCCAGAAGCCGGTGCAGCGGCGCATCCTGTTCACGATGGAGCGGCTCGGCCTGGGCTTCACCGGCACGACGGGCGCCAAGGCGGTCAAGAGCGCGCGCGTGGTCGGCGAGGTGCTCGGCAAGTACCACCCGCACGGCGACCAGGCTGCGTACGACGCGATGGTGCGCATGGCGCAGGACTTCAGCCAGCGCTACCCGCTGGTCGACGGCCAGGGCAACTTCGGCAGCCGCGACGGCGACAACGCCGCCGCGATGCGGTACACGGAAGCGCGGCTGTCGGCCTACTCGCGCCTGCTGCTCGATGAACTCGACCAGGGCACGGTCGACTTCCAGCCCAACTACGACGGCTCCGAGAGCGAGCCGCGCGAGCTGCCCGCGCGGCTGCCCTTCGTGCTGCTGAACGGCGCCTCCGGCATCGCGGTCGGCATGGCCACGGAGATCCCCAGCCACAACCTGCGTGAAGTCGCAGAAGCGGCGGTGCTGCTGCTCAAGCGCCCCGACGCGAGCGACGACGAGCTCTTCGGCGCGATCAAGGGCCCGGACTATCCGGGCGGCGGCCAGCTGATCAGCTCCGCGGACGAGATCCGCGCGGCCTACAGCACCGGTCGCGGCAGCCTGAAGGTGCGCGCCCGCTGGAAGATCGAGGACCTCGCCCGCGGCCAGTGGCAACTGGTCGTGACCGAGCTGCCGCAAGGCGTCAGCACGGCCAAGGTGCTCGAGGAGATCGAGGAACTGACCAACCCCAAGGTCAAGACCGGCAAGAAGACGCTGACGCCGGAGCAGCTGCAGCTTAAGGGCGCGATCCTGGCGGTGTTGGACAAGGCCCGCGACGAGTCCAACAAGGACGCGCCGGTGCGCCTGGTCTTCGAGCCCAAGAGCCGCACGGTCGACCAGCAGGACTTCATCAACACGCTGCTCGCGCAGACCAGCCTGGAGACGACTGCCCCGCTGAACATGACCATGGTCGGCGACGACGGCCGGCCGACGCAGAAGACGCTGCGCAAGATCCTGACCGAGTGGATCGGCTTCCGCCTGAACACGGTGACGCGGCGCACGCAGCATCGCCTGGACAAGGTCCGCGACCGCATCCACATCCTGGAAGGCCGCCACGAGATCCTGCTGCACATCGACGAGGTCATCGCGCTCATCCGGAATTCGGATGAACCGAAGCCCGCGCTGATCGAGCGCTTCAAGCTGAGCGAGCGCCAGGCCGAGGACATCCTGGAAATCCGCCTGCGCCAGCTGGCGCGGCTGGAGTTCATCAAGATCGAGCAGGAGCTGAAGACCCTGCGCGAGGAAGCCGGCAAGCTCGAGGAGATCCTGTCCAACCCGTCGGTGCTGCGCCGCACGGTGGTCAAGGAGATCGAGGCCGACGCCAAGCAGTACGGCGACGACCGCCGCACCGAGATCAAGGAAGACAAGCGCGCGGTGGCCGAGGTGCGCATCGTCGACGAGCCGGTGACGGTGGTCGTCAGCCTGAAGGGCTGGGTGCGCGCGCTCAAGGGCCACGAGGTCGATCCGGCGGCGCTGGCGTTCAAGTCGGGCGACTCGCTGTACGGCGTGTTCCCGTGCCGCAGCGTCGATCCGCTGGTGGTGCTGGGCACCAACGGCCGGGCGTACTCGGTGCCGGTCTCGGCGCTGCCAGGCGGCCGCGGCGACGGCCAGCCGATCACCACGCTGATCGAACTGGAGTCGGGCACCCAGATCGCGCACTACTACGCCGCCGCGGCGACGCAGAAGCTGCTGCTGGCCGGCACCGGCGGCTTCGGCCTGGTGGCCGAGGTCGGCGACCTGGTCGGCCGCCAGAAGGCGGGCAAGAGCTTCCTGAGCCTGGAAGGCGAGGAACGTCCGCTGCCGCCGTCGGTGGTGCCGGGCGGCGCGGCCAAGGGAGAGGCGGCAGCCGTCCAGGTCGCCTGCCTGACGATGGCCGGCCGTCTGCTGACCTTCGGGATTGACGAGCTCAAGCACCAGCCCAAGGGTGGTCGCGGCCTGACCTTGATCGACCTGGACCCGAAGGACGCGCTGGTCAGCATCGCGGCCTTCACCAACCTGCTGATGGTCAGCGGCACGGTCCGTGGCGGCAAGGCGAAGGAGGAGCCGCTGCGCAACGCCGCGCTCGCGGCTTACGCCGGCAAGCGCGCGAAGAAGGGCAAGCCCTGCGACGTGATGACCAAGCCGATGCGCGTCACGGCGGGCTGATCGCGAACGGTCCGGACTGTTCGATCGGCGGCGTGCCCGGAACGGGCACGCAGGGGACAAGACAAGGGACAAAACCGGCCTCTTGTCCCCTGCGGGCGTGACGCCGCTGTGACGCACTGCAACAAAAGTCGCCAGTTTGTCCAGGACACGAACTCATGCTGCAGTGCAAACTCCGTCACGAAATCAACTCGACTGACGGGATCGGCAGCCATGAAATTGAAGTCTCTCGTGCTGGCGCTGGGCGCCGCGCTGATCGCTGGCGCCGCAGGTGCCGCGACCCTGGATCCGGTGTTCGTGACACCGACGGTGACCCCGAGCGGCAGCAGCTTCTCGGATGTGGTCCTCGGATCCTTCACCCTGACGCAGGCGTCGGACGTCACCGGCTCGGTGCTGGCGGCGACCACCATCAGCTTCGGCAACGGCTTCACCGTGCCGCTGCAGTCGGTGAACTTCAGCTTCGCGGGCCTGAACGGCGTGACGGATCTGGACGCGAGCGCCACCGGCTTCCATTTCGCCAATCTGGCCGCCGGCACGTACCAGCTGCTCGCCAGCGGCTCGCTGAGCGGTGCCGGTTTCGGCGGCGCGGTCTTCTCGACGACGGTCAACGTCGCCGCGGCGGCTGCCGTGCCAGAACCCGCGACCTACGCGCTGATGCTGGCCGGCATCGCCGCCGTCGGCTTCGTGGCGCGCCGTCGCCGCCGCGACTGATCGGATCGGATCCTGGCCGCGCGATGCGGCCGTTTCCTGCACGGCCGCTCACGCGGCCGTTTCCATTTCAGCCGCTGTCTTTCAGCCGCTTTTAGGCCATTTTTGGCCATTTCTGGCCGTCTTTTGGCCGTCTTTTGGCCGCTTGTGAGCCGCTCAACGCGGCCACAACACCTTCAGCCATCGCGGGCGCCAAGAGAGCGTGGCCGCGATGACCGACGCGGCGCCTGCGAGCAGCATCAGCCACACCAGCGCGGCCATCGACGGGTGATCCGCTTTCAGGCACAGGCCCAGCGACAGCGCCAAGGCCAGCATCCCTGCCGCGCGGAGATTCCGGGCGGTGGCCGCCTTCGGCGCCTCTTCACCGTGGACCTGCTCCCAGTGGGTGTCCATGGCCAACGCCAGCCAGCCGAAGCCCAGCACGGCGTTCGCGGCGGCGGCGCTCAGCAGAACCACGGGCTCAGCCATGACGGGCTCCCGCGGTCTTGAGGGCGGACGGCGATGCGCCTGCCGTTGAAGCCGACCGGCTGGCTCGCCGAGCGAGCTTTCCGGCGGCCAAGAGGGCGATGGCCGCCGTCGCGATCAGGCTCAGATCGACACCCGCCACCGGCCAGTAGCCGCTCGACAAGGTCTTTCCGAGGTGATCGCCCGTCGTGACCGCGTTCGCGATCACCGCGGCTGCGGCGCCCGCGGCGATCACCCAGCACTGCTCGCGCCAGGCCGGATTCATCTTCGCCCGCGCGACCGCGCCCCCGCGGAAGAAGGCATGCGCCATCGTCAGCGCCCAGGTGCCCCAGAAGACGTTGCGTTCCCACTCGCCCTTGTCGGCAAGCGACTCCGGCAGCAGGCGGTTGGCGATCAGCATCGCCATCGTCGCGACCAGCATGCCGGTGACGGTCGTCACCGCCAGCGCGTCGACGATGCGGCTGCCCTGGCCGCCCGCCTTGGCGTGCTGCTGCTTGCGCTTCTCGACGAAGAACAGGAAACCCGTCGCGATGCACACGCAGCCCAGCAACCCGCCCAGCACGTAGAGCCAGCGCAGCGAGCCAGTGCCGGAAGTGCTGCAGGTGCAGCCCGGTGAGGAACTCGGTGACGCTGTCGACGGCGGTGCGCGGCGGGTCCTCGCGCAGCAGCTCGCCGGTGGACGCCTTGAAGTGGATGCCTTCGCCGGTCAGCGCGACGCGGTCGGTGCCGGCGCGATAGACGCTCACATAGGCGTTGGCATCGCCGACATGCTGCAGGTTGACGAAGCCCACGTCGCCGGCCATGCCCTTGGCCGCCCAGCGTCGCTGCGCCTCGGCCACCATCGCGTCGACCGAAGCGAGCGGCGCGGCCACGCCGGCGCGCTCGTGGGGCAGGCCGGTCTGCTGCGCCTCGACGCGTTCGGACAGCTCGTGCAGGTCGTGCAGCTGCGTGTGCGCGACGGGGAAGTAGATGCCGGCGAAGATCACCAGCCCCGTGAACGCGAAGAAGAAGTGGAAGGGCAGCGCCACCACGCCGGTCAGGTTGTGCAGGTCCAGCGCGCTGCGCTGCACGGTCTTGTTGCGGCGGAAGGTGAAGAACTCGCGGAAGATCTTGCGGTGCATCACCACGCCGCTGACCAGCGCCGCCAGCATCATCAGCGCCGAGAAGCCCACGATCCAGTAGCCGAGGTCCTTCCAGGTGAAGTGCAGGCTGTAGTGCAGCGGATAGAAGAACTCGCTGCCGATGCGCAGCTGCCCCTGCGGCAGCACCGCGCCGTTGCGCGGATCGAGCGCATGGACCGCGAAGACGGTCTCGTCCGGGTCCTTCGCGTTGGGCACCTTGTAGCCGGCGAACACCGACACCACCGGATCGCGGTGCGTGGTGTAGGCGCCCCAGCTGCTGACGACGTCGAAGCGCTCCGGCAGCGGCCCGTTGACGCGGCCTTCGAGCAGCGCGACGGCCTCCTTGGCCGGCTGCATCTTCTCGAAGGCGGGCTTCAGGATCTGGTCGAAGGAGGGCATCGGCTGCGGCTCGAAGCGCGAGGACGGGATCGCCCAGCGGTCGATCTCGCGGTCGAAGACCGACAGCGCGCCGAAGAAGAACACCACCATCAGCACGAAGCCCAGCACCAGGCCGAACCAGGTGTGCAGCCAGGCCATCGAGAGCCGGAAGTTCTGGAACATGGTCCGCTCCCTTCCCGTCAGGCGAGCAGCGCGCGCTGGATCAGCGCGGCCGCTCCGGACATGACGCCGCCGCCGATCAGCAGCACCGCCCAGCACAGGCCGACGCGGCGTGCCGCGAAGGTCCACAGGAACACCACCAGGAAGAGCAGCACGCCCAGGATCGCGCTCAGGTGCTCGGCGTCGTGGAAGGACATGCCGAGCGCATACAGCCCGCTGTGCGCGATCGCGATGAAGCCCCAGCAGAACGCGTAGCCGCCGAGGATCGCCGCGCCGATGCGTGACAGGAGCTGGAGCGGCAGCGGCCGGCTCGTCCCCCGGTTGGGGCTGGTAGCGGTATCAATCATGGGCGGGAAGGCATCGGACGAATGTGAATGCGAGGCATTATCGTCTTGACGATTGCCCGTCCGAGGGAGGATGCGTCCCCGCATCAACAGGTCTTTGCTGAAGGCGCCAACGAAAAAGCGCTCACGAAGGAGCGCTTTGGAGAGGGCGGAGCCGCCGGGGCGCCGGAAGGGCGCTCAGAGCCGCGCCATCGCCTTCGCGCACTCCGGCACCAGCGCGGGACCCTTGTAGATCAGGCCGGTGTAGAGCTGGACGAGGTCCGCGCCCGCCTGCAGCTTGGCGCGGGCATCCTCCCCACTGAGCACGCCGCCGACACCGATGATCGGATAAGCGCTGCCCAGCGCCGAGCGCAGCAGGCGGATCACGCGGTTGCTGGCCTCGAAGACAGGCGCGCCCGACAGGCCGCCGGCTTCGCCCGCGTGGGGCAGGCCCTGCACCGCGTCGCGGGAGATCGTCGTGTTGGTCGCGATGACGCCGTCGATGCCGTGGCGCTTCAGGCTCGCGGCGATGACGGCGACCTGCTCCTCGTCGAGGTCGGGCGCGATCTTCACGAACAGCGGGACCTGCCGTCCGCTCGCGTCCTGCAGCGCCAGGCGGCGCGCCTGCAGCGGCCCGAGCAGCGCGTCCAGCGCCTCGTCGCTCTGCAGCTGACGCAGGTTCTTGGTGTTCGGGCTGGAGATGTTGACGGTGATGTAGTCAGCGTGCGGGAACACGCCTTCCAGGCCGATCAGGTAGTCGTCGACGGCGCGCTCGATCGGCGTCGCGGCGTTCTTGCCGATGTTCAGGCCGAGCAGTCCGCCGTGGTGGCGGAAGCTGTGCGAGCGCTTCACGTTGGCGACGAAGGCGTCCAGCCCTTCGTTGTTGAAGCCCAGGCGATTGATCAGCGCCTGCTTCGCGGGCAGGCGGAACATGCGGGGCTTGTCGTTGCCCGGCTGCGCCTTGGGCGTGACGGTGCCGACCTCGATGAAGCCGAAGCCCATCGCGCCGAGGCCGTCGATGCAGCGGCCGTTCTTGTCGAGGCCGGCGGCCAGGCCGATGCGGTTGGGGAAGCGCAGTCCGGCGACGGTCACCGGATCGGACACCCGCGTCTGCGCCCAGGCGCACTGGGCGGGGGTGTTCTGCAGACGGGCGATGCTGCCCAGGGTCAGTTCGTGCGCGTGTTCGGGATCCAGACCGAACAGGAAGGGACGGGCGAAGCCGTAGGGGATGAGAGCCATGATGGGGGCGGATTGTCTCATCGCGCCCGGAGTCGCCCGCGCCGTGCCTACTCCTGGCGTGCGAACGGTGATGGGGGACTCTCCGTGGCCCGAACGGGCCGGGGCCCGGAGGAGCGGCCCGGCGGATCTGCCGGAAAGCCGGCCGATGCGGGTGTCAGGCGGGTTCCGGGCGATCCCACGGGGGGATGTCGCCGAACCGTTCGACACAGAAATCGATCAGCGCCCGGACCTTCGGGCTGGGGAAACGGCTCGGCAGATAGACGGCATAGAGCACGTTGGCCTCGGCCGGTCCGCCCAGTGGCGTCCAGTCCGGGAGGAGGGCGGTGAGCCGGCCCTCGCGCAGGTCGCGGCCGATCGCGTAGGTCGGCAGCACCGCCAGACCCATGCCGGCCAGCGCGGCCACTCGCAGCGACTCGCTGCTGTTGGCGGTGAGGCCGCTCTCGAAGCGCAGCGCGCCGGAGATCTCGACCTCCGCCTCGCCGTCCACAGAATGGCGGAAGCGCCAGCGCTCCGGCGCGTGCAGGTAGCCGAAGCGCAGGCAGCGGTGGCCGGCGAGATCCGCGACCGACGTCGGCGTGCCCTGCCTCGCGAGGTAGTCCGGCGAGGCGCACAGCACGAAGCGGATGTCCGCCAGCTTGCGCGCGACGAGCCCGGGACTCGGACGTCCCGTCAGCCGCATCACGACGTCGAAGCCTTCCTCGGCCAGGTCGACGTAGCGGTCGTTGAGCCCGAGCACGACCTGCAGCTGCGGATGCATTGCGCAGAACTCCGCCATCAGTCCGGTGAACTGCAGGTTGCCGAACGCGGTAGAGGTGCTCAGCCTGAGCACGCCGCGCGGCTGCTCGCGCTGGCCGGCGAGCTCCGCGTCGAGCGCCTGCGCCTCCTCGATCAGCCGCTGGGCGCGCTCATAGACGCTGCGACCCTCCGCGGTGGGGCTGATGCTGCGCGTGGTCCGGTGCAGCAACCGCGTGCCGAGCTGCTGCTCCAGCCGCGCGACCTGCTTGCTGACGGCGGACTTGGTCGCGCCCAGCAGCTTGGCAGCGCCGGAAAAGCTGCGCGCGTCCACGACGCGGGCGAAGGCTTGCAGGTCTTCCAGGCGTCCCATGGCGATCCTCCGATTGTTCTCGATCTGGAAACTCTAAAACGAATCGACAGTGGATTGTGTCCAAGGCGTTCAATTTCTAGAGTTCATCCCATCGCTGTTCACCTGGGAGTCCGCCATGACGACCTCGACCCTGACCAACGCCTCCCTGCATCGGCCACCCGTAACGTCCGCGCTGCCAGCAGCCGCGCGGACGGACCGTCTCGGCGCCCTCGTCGCGCTGAGCCTGCCGGCACTCTTCATCCTGCTGTGGAGCACCGGCTACGTCGCCGGCAAGCTGGCGTTGCCGCACGCGGGGCCGTTCACGCTGCTGGCGCTGCGCTTCGGGCTTGCCGCGGTGGTGCTGCTGGCCGTGTCGGTCGCGACGCGCGCACCATGGCCGAAGACCGCGCGGGCCTGGATCCACCTCGGTGTCGTGGGCCTGTTGATGCAGGTGCTGCATTTCTCCGGCGTCTACTGCGCGATCGCCTGGGGCCTGCCGACCGGCGTGGCCGCGCTGCTGATCGGGATGATGCCGCTGGCCACCGCGATGGGCGCCCACCTGTGGCTGGCCGAGCGCATGAGCGCCGCGCAGTGGCTGGGCATGCTCGGGGGCGCCGCCGGCGTGGCGCTGGTGATCGTCGACCGTCCCTTGGGCGGCGGCGCCTGGATGGCCTATGGCGCGGGGCTGCTCGGCCTGACCGGCCTGGTCGCCGGCACGCTGTACCAGAAGCGCTTCTGCGCCGGCATGGACCTGCGCACCGGCAGCGGCATCCAGATGACGATCTCGGCGCTCGCCGTGCTGGCGCTGGCGCTCTGGCGCGAACCCGGCGCGCCGGACTGGAGCCTGGAACTCATCGGCTCGACGCTCTGGCTGGGCCTGGTGAACTCGATCGGCGCGTTCAGCCTGATGTTCGTGATGATCCGGCGCGGCCAGGCCGGCGCGGTCGCCAAGCTCTTCTACCTGATCCCCGGCGTGTCGGCGCTGATGGGCATGGGACTGCTCGGCGAGCACTTCGGCGCGATGGCGCTGGCGGGCTTCGTCCTGTCGGCGACCTCGGTGGGACTCGCCTCGATGTCCCGGTCGGGCGGATAATCGGCGGTTCAATTTCGCGTTTCGACGCCCGCGAGGGCGCACCGCCGCCGCCATGAAGCACCTCGACCACCCGCAGCACGATCGCGAGATCGGTTCCGCCGATTCCACCCGCGACGACACCCGCACCGACGACACCCGCATCGACGCGGTCCGACCGCTGATCTCGCCGGCGCTGCTGCTCGACGAGCTGCCGCTGCCGGAGGCCTCGCTGAAGGTCGTCGAGGCCGCGCGGCGCGAGATCAGCGACGTGCTGCACGGCCGCGACGACCGGCTGCTGTGCATCGTCGGGCCGTGCTCCATCCACGACCACGGCCAGGCGATGGACTACGCCCGGCTGCTGAAAGACCTGCGCGGCGAACTCCAGCAGGACCTGCTGATCGTGATGCGCGTGTACTTCGAGAAGCCGCGCACGACGGTCGGCTGGAAGGGCTACATCAACGATCCGCACCTGGACGGCAGCTTCCACATGAACGAAGGCCTGCGGCTGGCCCGCAAGCTGCTGCTGGACGTGACGGCGCTGGGCCTGCCGGCCGGCACCGAGTTCCTGGACCTGCTGTCGCCGCAGTACATCTCCGACCTGATCGCCTGGGGCGCCATCGGCGCGCGCACGACCGAGAGCCAGAGCCACCGCCAGCTGGCGTCGGGCCTGTCCTGTCCGGTGGGCTTCAAGAACGGCACGGACGGCTCGGTGAAGATCGCTGCCGACGCGGTGCTGGCGGCGCGAGCGAGCCACGCCTTCATGGGCATGACGAAGATGGGCCTGGCCGCGATCTTCGAGACCCGCGGCAACGACGACTGCCACCTGATCCTGCGCGGCGGCAAGGCGCCGAACTACGACGCGGCCTCGGTGCAGGCGGCGGCCGAGGTGCTGAAGGCGGCGGGGCTGCGCGAGCAGCTGATGATCGACTTCTCGCATGCCAACTCGTCGAAGAAGTACGAGCGCCAGATCGACGTGGGCCACGACGTCGGCGCGCAGATCGCCGGCGGCGACGAGCGCATCACCGGCGTGATGGTCGAGTCGCACCTGCAGCCGGGCCGCCAGGACCTCCTGACGGGGCAGACCAAGGCGGACCTGCTGCCCGGCGTGTCGATCACCGACGCCTGCCTGGGCTGGAGCCAGACCGAGCCGCTGATGCGCTCGCTGGCGGCCGCGGTGCGTCAACGGCGCGAGCGTCGCGGCGCCTGAGCGGACGGCCTGTCCTTCCGGAATCGCACACGAAGTCAGGCGAATGAGCGACCGCCCCATCGGCCCACCCCGGCGCGTGGCGGACTGAGCGCATGTGGACCACCATGACGACGCTGGTGGCCCATCCGTGGGCCTACCCGGCGTTCTCGGTCGTGCATCTGATCGGGCTCGGCGCGCTGTTCGGCGGACTGCTGGTCTTCGAACTGAGGACGCTGGGCGCGCGACGCGAGCTCGATCCGGCCTCACTGGCGCGCCTGGCGATTCCCACGGCGCTGGCCGGCTTCGCGTTGTGCGCGGTGTCGGGCGCGGCGATGTTCGCGATCCAGCCGCAGGAGCTGTGGGTGAATCCGGCGCTGCGGATCAAGGTCGCGCTGATCGCGCTGGCGGGCCTGAACGCGGCGTGGTTCCACTGGCGCGGCGGCGTTCGGGCGCAGGACCGCCTCGGGCGCTGGCAATGCCTGCTGTCGTTGGGGATTTGGGTCGCTGTCATCATCTGCGGGCGCTGGATCGCGTTCGTCTGACTTTCCGCCGGCCGGCGCGTCCTTCACGTCCTTCAAGGAGGCTTCGATGGAACGTCGTCTGTTGCTGGCCGCGCTCGCGGCCGCCCCCTGATGCCCGCCACCGTTCGCGCCCATCATGGGTGGAGCGGTTTCGACCAGGACCGTCCGCTGTACCTCGAGGGCCGGGCCGCCAAGGTCACCTGGCGCAACCCGCACGCGGAACTGGATCTGGAGGTGCCGGAGCGGCTCGTGCTGCCCGCGGACCTGAAGCAACGGGTCCTGCCGAAGCAGACGACCGCCGTCGACGGCGAGGCACTGCTCGCGAAGACACTGGTGCCGACGCGACGCGACCGGCGCTGGGAGGTCGAACTCGCGCCGCTGACGCGGCTGGAGGCCTGGAAGGTCGAGGAGATCAGACCCGGCACCGAGGTGTCGGTGATCGGCTTCGCGGCGCCGGGAGAGCAAGGCGCCGCCGTGCTGCGGGCGGAGTACCTGTTCGTCGGCGGGAAGGTGTATGGGCTGAGGTCGTCGCCGGCGTGAGCGACGGAGATAATCCCGCCTTTCCCTCTTCCTCATTTCCCGCCTTCAACGACGAGCCCGGGCTCGCTCCACCCATGACCCAAGACGAATTGAAGACCCTGGTCGGCCAGGCCGCATTGCAGTACGTGACGCCGGACACGGTGGTGGGCGTGGGCACCGGATCGACGGTGGACAAGTTCATCGACGCCTTGGCCGCGAGCGCCATCCGCATCTCGGGCGCGGTGTCGAGCTCGGTGCGCAGCACGGAACGGATGAAGGCACTGGGCATCCCGGTGCTGGACGCGTCGGAGGTCGAGTCGCTGCAGGTCTACATCGACGGCGCCGACGAGATCGACCGTCAGGGGCACATGGTCAAGGGCGGCGGCGCCGCGCTGACGCGCGAGAAGATCGTCGCCGACCTGGCGAAGACCTTCGTCTGCATCGCCGACGAGAGCAAGCTGGTCGACGTGCTGGGCGGCTTCCCGCTGCCGGTCGAGGTGATCCCGATGGCCGCCGCGCAGATCGCGCGCCGCTTCCGGGCGATGGGCGCGGAGCCGGTGCTGCGCAAGGACTGCGTGACCGACAACAGCTGCCAGATCCTCGACGTGAAGGGCCTGAAGATCACGGATCCCGCCGCGTTCGAGGCCGAGGTCACGCAATGGCCGGGCGTGGTCACCGTCGGTGTCTTCGCCCGCAACAAGGCGGGGGTGTGCCTGCTCGGCACGGCGCAGGGCGTGAAGACGATGACGTTCTGAACCTCGCCTGCCGGAACGACAACGAGGCCCCGCGGGGCCTCGTTTGTCATCGTGCGTCAGGAACGCTCAGCGAAGCCGGAACACCGAGATCGCGGTGGCCAGTCGTTGCGACTGTTCCTTCAGGCTCTCGGCGGCCGCGGCGGATTCCTCGACCAGCGCCGCGTTCTGCTGCGTCATCTGGTCCAGCTGGCCGATGGCCGCGTTGACCTGGTTGATGCCGTCGCTCTGCTCGCGCGAGGCGGCGCTGATCTCGCCGATGATGTCCGCCACGCGCTGCACGCTGGCCACGATCTCGGTCATCGCGCCGCCGGCGTCTTCCACCAGCCGCGAGCCGGATTCGACGCGTTCGACGCTGGCGCCGATCAGCGTCTTGATCTCCTTGGCCGCCTCGGCGCTGCGTTGCGCCAGCGAGCGGACCTCGCTGGCGACCACCGCGAAGCCGCGGCCCTGTTCGCCGGCGCGCGCCGCTTCGACCGCCGCGTTCAGCGCCAGGATGTTGGTCTGGAACGCGATGCCGTCGATGGTGCCGATGATGTCGGCGATGCGGCGCGAGCTGTTGCTGATGTCGCCCATCGTGCTCACCACCTGGCCCATCACCGCGCCGCCGCGCTGCGCCGTCTCGGCCGCGGAGCTCGACAGCTGGTTGGCCGTCATCGCCGAGTCCGCCGTCTGACGCACGGTGCCCGTCAGCTGCGTCATCGACGCGGCGACTTCCTGCAGGTTGGAGGCCGTCTGCTCGGTGCGCGCGCTCAGGTCGTGGTTGCCGGTGGCGATCTCCGCACTGGCCGTGCCGATGTTTTCGGCCGAGCCGCGCACGTCGCCGATCAGCTTCAGCAGTTGCGATTGCATTCCGCCCAGCGAGCCGAGCAGTTGCCCCGTCTCGTCGCGGCCGCCTTGCGGCACGCGTTGTGTCAGGTCGAAATGGGCGATGGCGTCCGCCACTTCAGCGGCGCCGCGCAACGGTCCCGTGATCGAGCGCGTCAGCGACACCGCGAACCACACGCCCAGGCCCAGCGCGACCAGCGAGAACACGAGCAGCGCGGTCCGTGCCCGGCCATTGGTGGCGTCCACCTGCTTGGCGGCGTCGTCCAGCAGCGACCGTTTGTGCTGCACGATCGCCTGGATCGCTTCCTGGAACTTGGCCGCGGCGGGCTGGAACTCGCGGTCGAAGATCTCGCGCGACTTGTCGGCGTCGCCGGCCTTCTTGGCCGCGGCCACCGCGTCACGCGTGCTCAGGTAACCCTTGCGGGCTTCACTGAGCGTCTCGTACATCTTTCGTTCCTCGGGCGTGACCATGTAGCCGTCGAGCTGCTTCTGCAGTTCGCCCGACTGTTTCGTCGATTCGGCCGAGGTCGTCGCGAAGAACTGCGCCAGGCTGGGATCCGCGCTGACGGCGATCGCGCTGGTGCGGTTCACGCCGTTGGTGATGTTGCGGTACCAGTCGGAGGCGACGCGCTCGGCGGCCAGGTCCTGGTTGAGCATCACGTCGGTCTCGGCGGCCACGCGGCCCAGGGCCAGGTAGCTCAGGCCCGAGCCCACGAAGGCGATCAGCAGCACCAGGCCCAGCACCACGCCGAGCCGCTGGCCGATCGATCGGCCCGCCACCAGATGAATCATGACTATGTCTCCCGAGATGTTGGATCCGTCTGGACCCGTTTGGAATCGTATGCCTGCGCCCATGCGGGCGCGCAGCGACCTTGACGGCGCCTTCGCACCATATCGACGCGTACGTGATCAAACTTAAATGGTTCGACGAAGGTGGCCGGACAATGCGCCATCCGTCACGACCTGCCGGTCATTCCCGGCGTCCGCCATGTCCGACACGACTCCCCTGACCGCCCCGACGTCCGCTGGCGGCAGCTTCCTGCAGGTGATCGCGCATTACCACGTCAAGCCGGGCCTGGGCGACCAGGTGGGCGCGTTGCTGGTCGAACTGACCGAAGCCACGCGTCGCGAGGCCAAGAACCTGGCCTACGCGTTCTACCGATCGCCTCAGGATCCGGACCGTTACGTGATCCTCGAGCAGTACACCGACGCGAGTGGCCTGGACGACCATCGCGCCTCCGAGCATTTCCAGCGTCTGGGTTTCGGCACCATCATCCCGATGCTGGTCTCACGCGAGGTGACGAGCTACGTGGTGCGCACCGGCGCGGATGGAAAGCCGGTGGACGCCGTCAAGACCTGACCCTCGGCACGAGCGGCCCGCTCACTCCGAGGCGCGTCGCTCCCTCGCGGCGAAGCGGGCCGGATCGACGGCCTCGGCGAGGCTCGTCTCCACGGGCCAGGGCGCGCCCGTGAGTTGCGCGGCGACAAGCTCGGCGCACAGCGTCGCCCAGGTGATCCCGCGCGAGGCGAGGGCGCCCACCACCATCAGACCGGGTTGACGCGGCCAGAAGCGCGCCTGTTCGGCGCGCCGCTCCGGCATCCTGGCCGGCAGGGCGCCCACCAGGGGAAGCCGGTCCGGCATGAGGCTGCGCCAGCCGACGCGGCCCACGAGCGGCGTGGTATCGGGCATCGTGGCCGACGGCAGCAGTGCGCGCAGCCGATCGATGTTCTGGGCGTGGTCTGATGAGCGAAGTGCCGGATCCATGTCGCCGCCATCGGTGCTCGCGCCGAAGCACAGCGCGCCGTCGGGGAGACTGAGCGCGTAACCCAGCCCCGCCACGGGCATGGCGAGCGTCGGCGGTGCCAGGTCTTGTGGCATGACGCTCAACTGTCCGCGTTGTGCCGTCCATGGCCACGGCGCGCCGGCCGCCCAGGCGGACGCGAGCGAGGGGCTCCCGATGCCGCCGCACAGCACGACGGCATCGGCACTTGCGATGGTGTCGCCGGCGGCATTGAGCGCCGACCAGCGGCCGCCCGCTTCGTCGCGGTGCAGGCGGTCGACGGGTGTGTTCAGGCGCAGCTGGAAGCCGTCGGACCGGGCCGCTCCGTCGAGCCACGCCGTCACGAGTGCCGGCGGCGAGACCGCACCTCCCCCGGGAAGAACCAAGCGGGTTGGCTCAATGCGAGACCCGCTTTCGCGCTCGCCGCCTCGACGCTCAGGGCCTGGACATAGTCGGCGGGCAGCCCGCTGCGCGCCAGCAGTGACTGCATCGATGCCAGGGCCTGAGACTCCCGTTCGACGCGCAGCAATCCCCATTGCAACCAGGGCAGGGCAGGCTCGAGACGGCGGAGTTCGCGCTCGGTCGCCAGCGCCGCGGCCCGGCTGAATCGGGCGTGCGGGCCGTCCTCGGCGTGCAGCGTGCCGTGGAACAGGCCGCCCGGATTGCCGGAGGCCTGGGGCGCGGCCGTCGCACCCCTTCGAGCACCGTGACCCGCAAGCCTTCGCGTGTCAGCACGCGCGCGCAGGATGCGCCGGCCAGGCCGGCACCGATGATCAGCACATCCCGGGCGTCCGGCGCGATGGCTGTCCGGCCCGGTGGGACCGGCGGCCGGTGGCGTGGCGCGAAACGCGCCACCGTGTTCTGCCACTTGCCGCCGATGCCGGGTCGCTTTTCAACCTCGAAACCCGCCGCCGTCAAGCCGTCGCGCACGCTGCGCGCGACGCTCCAGGTCGCGGCCGTGGCGCCCGGCGCGGCCAGCCGGCCCACCTGCCTGAGGACGGCCTCGTCCCACAGCCCGGGATTCTTCGCGGGTGCGAAGCCGTCGAGGAAGAACGCATCCACGGATGCCACCAGTTCGGGCATCCACTCGTGCGCGTCGCCGAACGCCAGCATCAGCCGGACGCGACCGCCCTCGAAGTCCAGCGTGTGCAGGTTGGGCGTGAGCGCCGGCCAGCCGTCGAGCAGTTGTCGAGCCAGCTCAGGTTCCGGCGAGGCAGCATGCGCGCGCCCGAGATCAGGGCGCGTCAGCGGATGCTTCTCGATGCTGAGGAAGACCAGCCGCCCGCAGCGCGCCGGATCGTCGCGCCAGGCGGCCCAGGTGGCGAGGAAGTTGTTGCCCAGTCCGAAGCCGGTCTCGAGCACGACGAAGCGCCGTCGGCCCGCCCACCGCTCTGGCAGGCCATTGCCGCCGAGGAACACCTGCCGCGCCTGCGCGAACGCCCCGGACGGGGCGTGGTACGAGTCGCCGAAATCAGGCGCGCTCGGGATGGCGCCGGAGAAATCGACGCGGGCCGGGAGGATGGGCGCAGTCTTCATGGGGTGGGAGGAATGGCCGGGAGTATGCCCAACGTGATCTCCGCGCAAGGTCGGAGCATCGGTGGCAGAAACGACAACGGCGCCTGTGAAGGCGCCGTTGCATCACGGGGAGTCCGGGATCAGGAGTTCGACTTCGGACGCGTCAGCGCCGCACCTGCCGGACGGTTGCCCTGGCTGCCGTGACGGCTGCCCTGGCCCTGACCTTGACCCTGGCCTTGGCGCTGACCGCCTTGACCCTGCGCCTGGCGTTGGCCTTGACCCTGGCCTTGTCCGCCCTGGCCCTGGCGCTGACCGCCTTGACCTTGCGACGGGCCGCCGGATCTCTGGCCGCCGCCTTGGGCGCCCTGCGCCGGACGACCCTGGCCTTGACCCTGGCCGCCGCCCTGCGGACGGCCGCCTTGGCCTTGCGAACGGCCACCGCCGCCGCCACCACCGCCGCGACGGCCACCACCACCGCCGCCGCCCGCCGGACGCGGCGAGCCCGAGGACTTGCCCAGCCCGCCGTTCAGCACCATGCGGCCCAGCACGATCGGCTCGGCCTTGGCGTTGGGGTCCGGCTCGAAGCCCGGCACGACCTCGCGCGGGATCTCGCGCTTGATCAGCTTCTGGATCTCGCGCAGGAAACCTTCCTCGTCCACGCACACCAGCGACAGCGCTTCACCTTGCGCGCCGGCGCGGCCGGTGCGGCCGATGCGGTGCACGTAGTCCTCGGCGACGTTGGGCAGCTCGTAGTTGATGACGTGCGGCAGCTGGTCGATGTCGATGCCGCGCGCGGCGATGTCGGTCGCGACCAGCACCTTCAGGTCGCCGCTCTTGAACTCGGACAGCGCTTTCGTGCGGGCGCCCTGGCTCTTGTTGCCGTGGATCGCCATCGCGGTGATGCCCGACTTGTCCAGGTACTCGGCCAGGCGGTTGGCGCCGTGCTTCATCCGCGTGAACACCAGCACCTGATGCCAGTCGTGCTTCGTGATCAGATGGGCCAGCAGTTCCTTCTTCTTGTCGCGGTCGACCGGGTGGATGCGCTGGGCGATGGTGTCGGCCGTCGCGTTGCGGCGAGCGACCTCGATCAGGCCCGGGTTGTCCAGCAGGCGGTCGGCCAGCGCCTTGATCTCGTCGCTGAAGGTCGCCGAGAACAGCAGGCTCTGCTTCTTGGCCGGCAGCAGCGCCAGCACCTTCTTGATGTCGTGGATGAAGCCCATGTCGAGCATGCGGTCGGCTTCGTCCAGCACCAGGATCTCGACCTTGGACAGGTCCAGCGTGCCTTGCTGCGCGTGGTCCAGCAGACGGCCCGGCGTCGCCACCAGGATGTCCACGCCCTTGCGCAGCTGGCTGATCTGCGGGTTCATGCCGACGCCGCCGAACATGACCATGCTGGTCAGCGGCAGGTACTTGCCGTAGGTGCGCACGCTTTCCTCGACCTGGGCGGCGAGTTCACGGGTCGGGGTCAGCACGAGCGCGCGGATCGCGGGGCGGCCCTTGGCGTCACGCACGGGCTTGCCAGAGGAGAGACGTTCCAGCAGGGGAAGGGTGAAACCGGCCGTCTTGCCGGTACCGGTCTGGGCGCCGGCCAGCAGGTCGCCGCCGGTGAGCACGGCGGGGATGGCCTGGCTCTGGATGGGGGTGGGGGTCGAGTAGCCGGCATCGGCGATCGCGCGGAGCAGGGGCTGGGAGAGCCCCAATGCGTCAAAACTCATAAGCTGCTTTGTTGGTGCCCGAACGGGCTTTGTGTGCAGCACGCCGACCCGGTGAGGGCCTGGCGCCAGTCTTCGGCTGCCGTGGGAGAGCGTGAGCTCAAAAGATAAAGCCGCGGCAAGACTGAGCCGCGGCGATGGGGCCATTGTAGCTGACGGGGTCTGTCACCCTGGTGAGCGATCGGTTCGGGGCGTCGATGCGACCGTGCAGTGACACCGGTCCGAGGCTTGGGCGATGGGCGGCACCGGCGCTGCGGAAAAACGGGGATCCGGACAGCTTTCAGCAAGCTGGGTGACAGCCCTCACTCAGGCAAGCGTGTCGGTGTCCGCAGCCGTGTTTCAGTGCGGTAAACCGCGGGTAAAAAGGGCGGTGAGGCCCGTCCTGATCGGGGTTCAAACGCGATTGCAGCGGCATAGTCTTGCGCCAATGTGTCCACTTGTCCCATCGTCATGAGCGCCCTGTTTCCCGATCCTGCCGCTGGCACCCATCTGCTGCTGCTGGACCCCGACCCGCATGCGCGCCTGCGATTCGCCGGGCTGATGCGGGCCTGGGGCTTCCGCGTTACCGACAGCAGCGAGGCGGCCCTGCTGGACCGCGTCCCGCTGCTGCCGGTGGACCTCGCCCTCATCGATCCCAGCGACGCCCGCGAGGCGGGCTGGGGCGCGCTGACGCGGCTCAGACAGCGATCGCGGATGCCGGTGATCGTGCTGCTGCAGCACGACAGCACGCTGGAACGCGTGCTGGCGCTGGAGCGGGGGGCGGATGCGGTGCTGGCCAAGGACGGGGAGCCGCGTGAGCTGCAGGCGCGCATCAAGGCGCTGTTGCGGCCGCGTGAGGGCGATGCGGCCGAGGTGCTGATGTTCGGCCGGTTCAAGCTGGAACCGATGACGCGCCGGCTGTCGGGGCCGGGCGGGTTCTGCGTGGTGCTGTCGCAGAGCGAATACAAGCTGCTGCGGGCGTTCCTGGAGCGTCCGCACAGTGTGCTGCAGCGGCAGGAGCTGCTGCATCTGGCGCGCGGCGATGGCGTGACCGCGCTGGAGCGCTCGGTCGACCTGATGGTCTCGCGGCTGCGGCAGAAGCTCAACGACGATCCGAGCTCGCCGTTGATCCGCACGGTGCGCGGGATCGGGTATCTGTTCGATCCGCCGCTGCGTTGACCGTGGCGGGCGGGAGACCCTCACCCCAACCCCTCTCCCGCAGTGCGGGAGAGGGGCTTTGAGAGGCGTTCTTCATTTTGCGGCGACCGAGGCCCAGCGCAGTTCGAACCAGTTGTCGGGACGGTGGATGACCGTCACGTTGGCGCGGGTCGCCCACGGGATCATCTGGCGGTGCAGCGGGATCAGGTGCGTCTGCGCGCGGAATTCGCGCAGCGCGGACTTGATCAGCTCTTCGCGCTTCTTCGGATCGGCTTCCTCGCTGGAGGCGGCGGCGAGCTGATCGAACTTGTCGTCGCGCCAGTTGCCGAAGTTGTACTGGCCGACCGACTTCTCGCCGCGGTTGCGCATCAGCGGCGTCATCGCGACTTCCGCATCGGTGATGCTGCCGCCCCAGCCGTACAGGTAGAGGCTGGTGTCGAGCTTCTCCAGCTTGGGGAACATCAGCACGCGCGGCTGCGCGTTGACGCTGACCTTCACCTTGAGCTGCGCCCACATCGACGCCAGCGCCAGGCAGATGCGTTCGTCGTTGATGTAGCGGTTGTTGGTGCAGTCCAGCGTCACCTCGAAGCCGTTGGCGTAGCCGGCGTCGGCCATCAGCTTGCGCGCCGCGGCCAGGTCGAAGGGCAGGCGCGTCTCCAGCTGCGGGTCGCCGAACGCGCCCAGCGGTGACGGCGTCAGTCCACCCGTGGGCAGGCTCAGGCCGTTCATCAGCTTGGTGCGCATCGTGTTGATGTCGATCGCCTGGTACAGCGCCTGGCGCACGCGCAGGTCCTTGAACGGGTTCTTGTCGCCGGGCACCTTGCCGTACAGCAGCTTGTCGCGCGACTGGTCCATGCCGATGAAGACGATGCGGTTCTCCGGGCCTTCCTGGACCTTGACCTGCGGCGTCTGCTTCAGCTTCGGGATGTCGCGCGGCGAGGGGTCGAGCACGAAGTCGATCTCCCCCGACACAAGCGCCGCCAGGCGCGTCGCGTCGTTGGCGATCGGCGTGTAGACAGCGTCCTGCACGTTGCCGTCGAACTTGCCCCACCAGGCCGGGTTGCGCTTGAACGTCGTGCGGATGCCGGGCTCGCGGGCCACCATCGCATACGGTCCGGTGCCGTTCGAATGCGTCGCGGCGTAGGTCTCCTGCTTGTCCTTGAAGTTCTGCGGCTTGGCGACGTTGTGCTGCTCGCACCACTTGCGGCTCATGATGAACAGCGTGTCCAGGTGCTGCAGGAAGATCGGATTGACCTTGTCGAGCTGGAACTCGACCGTGAAGTCGTCGATCTTCTTCGGCGTGCCGACGGCCTGCGCGTACACGCTGATCTGCGAGTACGGGTCCTTGGCCCGGTTGATCGAGAACACCACGTCGTCCGCCGTGAACGGCGTGCCGTCCTGGAACTTCACCCCCTGGCGCAGCTTCAGCCGCCACAGCGTCGGCTTGAGCTGCGTCCACTCGGTGGCAAGACCCGGCACCAGGTTCAGGTTGCGGTCGCGCGAGACCAGGCGCTCATAGACCTGGCCGTTCATCGCGTTGGTGACGATCTCGTTCTGCGAATGCGGGTCGGCCGTCTGCATGTCGCCCTGGCTGGCCCAGCGCAGCGTCTGCGCATGCGCGCTGCCCCCGATGAGCGCCATCGTGAGCGGGAGCGCGGCCAGGAGGCCGACGGTTCGCGAACGAACGGAGACAGTGCGCGAGATGGAACGGAACAGCATGGTGGTCATCTCTGAAGAAACCGGAAGGGGCGGAGAAGGGCCGTCGAGTTTATGGGCACCGGCGGAAGCTGCGACAATGCACGACTATTGCCCGGGCGCCTCGCCGCCCACGCAGGGCCCGGCGCACGCCGAACGGCCCCCAGGTCAACCCACGAAACGCTGAAGAACCATCGCCATGGCTCAATACGTCTTTTCGATGAACCGCGTCAACAAGACGGTTCCTCCGAAGCGCCACATCCTCAAGAACGTCTCGCTGTCCTTCTTCCCCGGCGCCAAGATCGGCGTGCTGGGCCTGAACGGCTCGGGCAAGTCCACGCTGCTGAAGATCATGGCCGGCGTCGACAAGGAGATCGAGGGCGAGGCCATCCCGATGCCCGGCATCAAGATCGGCTACCTCGAGCAGGAGCCGCAGCTGAATCCGGACCAGACCGTGCGTGAAGCGGTCGAGGAAGGCATCGGCGGCGTGCTGGCCGCCAAGAAGCGCCTGGACGAGGTCTACGCCGCGTATGCCGAGGACGGCGCCGACTTCGACGCGCTGGCCGCCGAGCAGGGCGAGCTGGAGGCCATCATCGCCGCTGCCGGCTCCGAGAACACCGACCTGCAGCTGGAACTGGCCGCCGACGCGCTGAACCTGCCGCCGTGGGACGCCAACATCGGCGTGCTGTCCGGCGGCGAGAAGCGCCGCGTCGCGCTGTGCCGCCTGCTGCTGTCCAAGCCCGACATGCTGCTGCTGGACGAACCGACCAACCACTTGGACGCCGAATCGGTCGAGTGGCTGGAGCAGTTCCTGCAGCGTTTCCCCGGCACCGTGGTGGCCATCACCCACGATCGCTACTTCCTGGACAACGCCGCCGAGTGGATCCTGGAACTGGACCGCGGTCACGGCATCCCCTGGAAGGGCAACTACTCCGACTGGCTGGACCAAAAGGAACGCCGCCTGGAGCAGGAACAGAAGACCGAGGACGCCCGCGCCAAGGCGATGAAGGAAGAACTGAAGTGGGTGCGCTCGAACGCGAAGGGCCGCCAGGCCAAGAGCAAGGCGCGTCTGGCCCGCTTCGAGGAACTGAGCGACGTCGACTACCAGAAGCGCAACGAGACCAACGAGATCTTCATCCCCGTGGCCGAGCGCCTGGGCAATGAAGTGATCGAGTTCGAAGGCGTGACCAAGTCCTTCGGCGACCGCGTGCTGATCGACAACCTGTCGTTCAAGGTCCCGGCCGGCGCCATCGTCGGCATCATCGGCCCCAACGGCGCCGGCAAGTCGACGCTGTTCCGCATGATCCAGGGCGTCGAGACGCCGGACAGCGGCACGGTGAAGATCGGCAAGACGGCCAAGCTGGCTTTCGTCGACCAGAGCCGCCAGAGCCTGGACGCCAACAAGACCGTGTGGGAAGACGTCTCCGGCGGTCTGGACAACATCATCGTCGGCAAGTTCGTGATGCCGTCGCGCGCCTACATCGGCCGTTTCAACTTCAAGGGCAACGACCAGCAGAAGATGGTCGGCCAGCTGTCCGGCGGTGAACGCGGCCGTCTGCACCTGGCCAAGACCCTGGCCCAGGGCGGGAACGTGCTGATGCTCGACGAACCGTCGAACGACCTGGACGTCGAAACCCTGCGCGCGCTGGAAGAGGCGCTGCTGGAGTTTGCCGGCTCGGCGATGGTGATCTCCCACGATCGCTGGTTCCTGGACCGCATCTGCACGCACATCCTGGCCTGCGAAGGCGATTCGCAGTGGTTCTTCTTCGACGGCAACTTCCACGAGTACGAAGCTGACAAGAAGAAGCGCCTCGGCGAAGAAGGCGCGCGTCCCAAGCGCGTGCGCTTCAAGCCCATCACTTAATCTTCTCGGCTCCCAGCCATCAGACCGGCCCTCTGTGGCAGGTCTTGCCAGGCGCCCGCGATGTCTCGATTTCAAGAGGCGCCGCGGGCGTTTTTCATTGGGGTCGATTCATTTCACGAATCTTTACGGGACACCCACGGCCAATTGACGCGCGCCGCCGACCATTTCCTCACCCCAGAACGATTTGGAGATTCCGAGATGGTCAAGAGCTTCTCCCGCCCCCTGAAGATGCTGGCCCTGGCCGCGACGATGAGCGTGGCCGCCCTGGCAGCCCAGGCCCAGCCGGCCCCCGGCGACGCGCCGCCGCCCCCACCGCATGGCATGCACGGCATGCACCGCGGCGGTCCGGACTTCGGCGGCCCCGGTTTCGGCCCCATGGGCCCCATGCACGGCAAGCTGCTGAAGGACGCCGGCGTCACCGACGCGCAGCAGGCACAGATCAAGCAGATCTTCGAGGCCGCGCACAAGGACCTGAAGTCGCAGCGCGACACCGAACGCCAGCTGCACGACCGCATGCAGGCGCTGTTCACCGCACCGACCGTCGACGCCAACGCCGTCGAGCAGGTGCGCCAGCAGATGCACGCTTCCCATGACGTCGAATCCAAGCGCATCACGCTGGCGATGATCGACGCGTCGCGGGTCCTGTCGCCCGAGCAGCGCGCCAAGATCGCCCAGCTGAAGAACCAGCAGCGCGAGAAGATGAAGGAGCGCATGAAGGACCGCGCCGAGCGCGCCAAGGAACGCCGCGGCGCCAACGAGGCCAACCCGGTCCCGAAGCCTTTCACTGACCGCTGAACGCACGAGGCCGGCTATGCTTCAGTCTTTCGATGAGTCCGCGGCGCGCGGCCTGGCCGATCCGGCCCGGTCGGTGGCTGCACCGCAACGCCCGATGAACCCACGACTGCTCCTGATCGACGACGACGCCCGGCTCACCGCGATGCTGGGCGACTACCTCAGCAGCGCCGGCTTCGACGTCAGCTTCGCCGGCTCGCTCGCGCAAGGCCGCACCGAGCTCGAGGCCGGCCAGTTCGAGCTGCTGGTCCTGGACCTGATGCTGCCCGACGGCGACGGCCTCGAGTTCTGCCGCCAGCTGCGCGGCGACAAGCGCTGGCGCCGCCTGCCGGTGCTCATGCTGTCGGCGCGCGGCGAGCCGATGGATCGCATCCTCGGCCTGGAGCTGGGCGCGGACGACTACCTGCCCAAGCCTTTCGAACCCCGGGAGCTGCAAGCCCGCGTGAAGGCGTTGCTGCGCCGCACCGAGCCGCAGGCCATGGGCGACGAGGTGCTGCGCTTCGGTCGTCTGGAGATCGATCTGGCGGCCCGCCAGGTGCGCCTGGACGGCAACGCCTGCGACCTGACCAGCCACCAGTTCGACCTGCTGGTCGTGCTGGCGCAGAGTCCGGGTCGCGTGCTCTCGCGCGACCAGATCATGGACGCGCTCAAGGGCCACCCGCTCGAAGCCTTCGACCGGTCGATCGACGTGCACATCTCGCGCATCCGCTCGGTCATCGAGGACGACGCCAAGAACCCGCGCCGCGTGCTGACGGTGCGCGGAGCCGGTTACGTGTTCGCACGCAAGCAGGACGCCGAAGGCCTGGAATGAAAGCTGCGACGCGGTGAAGGCGCTGTACCTGCGCATCTACATCACCGTCGTGGTGGTGTTGCTGGCGTTTGCGCTCGGCTCGGCGTGGCTCTTCCAGGGGCGCATCGAGCAGGAGCGCGGCACCTTCGAGCAAGCTGCGTCGGAGCGGCTGGTGGCGCTCGCGGTGCTGGTGCAGCGCGCCTTGCCGCCGGTGACGGCGTCCACGGACGAGCAGGCCGATGCTGTCGAGGACTGGGGTCAGCGCCTGCGCATGGCGCTGGCCTTGGAAGATTCGCGCGGGCGCCGCATCGGCGCCTCGCCGCTGTTCGAGCGACGCGAGGACCTGCCCGGTTCGCGTGTGCAGCGCGTGCCGTTGGACGATGGCCGGCATCTGCTGTTCCTGCGTCTGGCTCGACCGCCGGGCGCCTCGGGACCGACCGGCCAGGACAAGCTGGAAGCCGATGCGCGCGCCGCGAGCGGTCCGCACCGGATCCAACGTGAGCGTCGCGATCCGTTCGTCGACGGTCCGCCGCCGAACGATGCCCGCACGCCGATCCGGCGCGAACCGCGTCCGGAAGTCGAGCAGATGCGCCAGCGCATGCTGGACCGTCTGGAGCAGCAACGTCGCGAGGATGCCGCGAACGGTTCCTGGCTGCCGGGCTGGATCCCGCGCCCGAGCGGCGAGGCCCTGGCCGTGCTGCTGGCGATGCTGTTCATCGCGGTCGCCGTCGGCGCCTATCCGGTCGTGCGCCGGCTCACGCGCCGCCTGGAATCGCTGAAGTCCGGGGTCGAGCAGTTCGGCTCCGGCGACCTGAGTTTCCGCGTGCAGGACAACGGCAAGGACGAGGTCGCCGCGCTGGCCACCAGCTTCAACCTCGCCGCCGAACGCATCGAAGCGCTGCTGAGATCGCAGAAGAGCCTGCTCGCCAACGCGAGCCATGAGCTGCGCTCGCCGCTGGCGCGGCTGAAGATGGCCTTCTCGATGCTGGACGATGCGTCCCCGCGCAGCGCGCGCGGCTGGGGCAGGAGATCAACACCAACATCGTCGAGCTCGACGCGCTGGTCGAGGAAGTGCTGCTGGCCAGCCGCCTCGAAGGCGGCGCGCAGTCGCTGAGGCTGGAGCCGGTCGATCTGCTGGCCATCGCCGCCGAGTCCGCCGCGCTGGGCGACGCCGAGCTGGAGATCGAGGAAGGCATCGAGCGCCTGCCGTTGAACGGCGACGATCGCCTGCTGCGCCGCGCGCTGCGCAACCTGCTGGAGAACGCTCGCCGCTACGGCGGACCGGTCGTCGAGCTCAAGGTGCGACGTGCCGGCCAGGACCGCGTCGAACTGCAGGTCTGCGACCGCGGCCCGGGCGTGCCCGAGCCGATGCGCGAGCGGATCTTCGAGGCCTTCTTCCGTCTGCCCGGCCATGCCGAGGTGTCCGGCGGCGTCGGCCTGGGTCTGAGCCTGGTGAAGCAGATCGCGACGGCCCATCAGGGCACCGTGCGCTGTGACGCCCGCGAAGGCGGCGGAAGCTGCTTCGTCATCACCTTGCCGCTGACGTGACCGCTCGTGGCGCGCAGGGGCCGCCACTCGTCGTTGCAAATGCTCGCCGTAGCGCTGCTACGGCTGTGCTTTGCGCCTAGATTGGCAGCCCCTGCACACCCCGCTCAGTCACGTCGAGGGAGGTTGAGATCCTCTCGCCGATGCACGAGGGCCAGCAGGATGCTGAGCCCGATTGCTGCCGCCGCCAGACCGACCGATGCGGCGCTCCAGAAGCCCATCGCCCCTTGCATGATCGCGGGCAGCGCGACGGCGTGGTCGCCGAAGACCAGCCAGTAGCCGCCGCCCAGTCCGAGCCCCCAGATCGCGAACGCGTAGATCAGCATCGGCGCGGTCGCGATGTGATGGGCGCGCAGCACGAAGGCGGCCACGGTCTGGCCGGCGTCGGAAACGTGGAAGAGCCACAGCCAACCCAGCAGGGGCAGGGCGGCGGCGATCACGGCGGCGTTGCTCGTGTACAGACCCAGCACCTGCTCGCGCAACGAGAACACCACGCCGCCCAGCACGAACGCGATCGCCAGCGCGATCTCCAGGCCATGCCAGCCGAGCCGGCGTGCCGCGGCGTAGTCGCGTGCGCCCATCGCCTGCGCCACCAGCGTGCTGCAGGCGTTCGCCTGCGACAGCGGCAGCATGAACATCATCGCGACGAGGTTGGCGCAGAGCTGATGCCCCGCCACCGGCGTCGTGCCCAGGCGCGCGATGAAGATCGCCATGAAGGTGAAGCCGGTGACCTCGATCAGCACCGACGCGCCCATCGGCACGCCCAGCTTCAGCAGCCGCATCAGCGTGTCCTTGCGCGGACGGTGCAGCCCGCTGCGGGCGAAGCCGAAGTCGGCATAGAACGGATCGCGGCGCAGCACGGCCAGCGCGATGAGCAACTGGCTCCACATCACGATCGCCGTGGCGATCGCGCAGCCGACCGCGCCCAGCGCCGGCACGTGCAGTGGCCCGAGCGTGAAGCCGCCGATCAGCAGCGCGCTGGCCGGGAACTTCAGCAGCAGCCCGCCGATCTGCAGCGCCATCACGGCCTTGGGTCGCGACACCGCCGTGTTGAAGCCGCGATAGGCCGTGAACAGCAAGGCGGCCGGGAGCGCGATGCCCAGCATGCGCAGGTAGTCGCGGATCTTGGCGGCGATCTCGGGGCTGACCTGCGAGATCGCCAGGAACGGCTGCGGGAACCACAGGATCAATTCGCCGACGACCGTCAGCGCCAGCGCGAGCCATGCCGCCTGGTGCAGGCTGTCGCCGGCCTCGGCCATGCGCTTCGCGCCGAAGAGCTGCCCGGCGACCGGCGAGATCGCCAGCACCACGCCCATCAGGCCGACGAAGACCGAGGTGTAGACGGCCGAACCCACCGCCAGCGCCGCCAGGTCGATCGCGGAATGACGCGCGACGAGCAGCGTGTCGATCGTCGAATACGCCAGCACCGCGAGCTGCCCGATGAACACGGGCCACGCGAGCGGCAGGATCTGGCGCAGGCTGGCGAGCCGGCCGTGCAGCGCTGTGCTCAAGCGGAGTCCTTGCCGGACGTGTCGGCACCGCCGGCGTCGGCCGCGGCGCTGGCACCGCGCAGCTCGATGGCGCGCTCCGCATACCGGTTGAAGCGCCACGCCGTGCCTTCGATCGTGATCCGGCGCCAGGTCGCGCGCTTCTCGCCAGCCGTGAGTACCGGCCAGTTCTGGACCTCGTCGAAGGTGCGACCGCAGCCCTTGCAGAGCTCGTCGCCCTGGCTGGTCGAGCAGATCGCGATGCAGGGCGCGTCCGGCGTCGTGTCGTACCAGCGCAGCCAGGCCGCGAGCGCGCGCTGCGGCATCGAGTCCTCGTCGCACTCGGTCTCGTGGTGGAAGACCATCAGCGCATAGACCTCCGCCAGCGCGCGCAGCTCGGGCCCCAGCGTCACGCCGTCGCCCGGCGAGCGCTGGCGCCACCAGTTGATGGCGGATTCGAGGTCGGTGATGTGGATGCCGGCCATCTCGGTCGTCTCTGTCGGTTCTGTGGTTTCTGTCGTCTCAGTAGTCGATGCCCATCGCGCCGCGCACCTCGCGCAGCGTCTTGCGCGCCACCGCACGGGCTCGTTCGGTGCCGACCTCGACGATCCAGTGGACCTTCTTCGGGTCGGCGAGCAGTTCGTCGGCGCGGGCGCGCCACGGCGCCTGCTCGTCGTGGATGGCCTCGATCAGCGGTTCCTTGCAGTCCAGGCAGCCGATCCCCGCGCTGCGGCAGCCGGCCTCGACCCAGGCGCGGGTGTCGCTGTCGGCATAGACCTTGTGCAGCGCCCAGACGGGGCAACGCTCGGGCTCGCCCGGGTCGCCGCGGCGCACGCGCTGCGGGTCCGTCTGCATCTTGCGCACCTTGTCGGCCACGACCTCCGGCGCGTCGCGCATCGCGATCGCGTTGCCGTAGGTCTTGCTCATCTTGCGGCCGTCCAGGCCGGGCAGCCGCGAGGTCTCGGTCATCAGCGCCTGCGGTTCCGGGAACAGCGGCGCCGTCGGCGGCCGGTAGAGGTGGTTGAAACGGCGGGCGACCTCGCGCGTGACCTCCACGTGCGGCGCCTGGTCCTCGCCCACCGGCACGAAGGCGGCCTTGTAGATCAGGATGTCGGCCGCCTGCAGCAGCGGGTAGCCGAGAAAACCGTAGGTCGCCAGCTCGCGGTTCTCGGCCACGAGGTCCTTGTAGCTCGGCATCCGCTCCAGCCAGCTCGACGGCGTGCTCATCGCCAGCAGCGTGAACAGCTCGGCGTGTTCCGGCATGCGGCTCTGGATGAACAGCGTCGCCTGCTCCGGATCGACGCCGGCGGCCAGCCAGTCGACGACCATGTCGTAGACGCTCTGCTCCAGGCCTTCGCGGTGCTGGAAGTGCGTCGTCAGCGCGTGCCAGTCGGCGACGAAGAAGAAGCAGTCGTAGGCGTCCTGCAGCCGCACCCAGTTCTTCAGCGCACCGTGGTAGTGGCCGAGGTGCAGTGCGCCGGTCGGGCGCATGCCGGACAGCACGCGCTGGCGCGGGGTGGGAGTGGGGTGGTCGGTCATTGGCGGAGGGCTGGGGCGGTGGCCGCGCCGGGGCGGGCGGTCTCGGAAGGAGGCCGGTCGGACGACGACGGAACGGCAACGGCGGGAGGGCGATTGTAGGGAGCGGCGGACCGGTCGACACCGGTCATGCCCATGCCCTTGGCTACACTGCCGGCCCATGAAGAACATCGTGATCCTGATCTCCGGGCGAGGCTCCAACATGGAAGCCATCGTCCAGGCCTGCGCCGCCGGCGGATGGCCGGCCCGCATCGCCGCGGTGATCAGCAACCGGCCGGACGCCGGCGGGCTGGAATTCGCGCGGGCGCATGGCATCGCCACCGCGGTCGTCGACCACAAGGCCTTCGGCAAGGGCGACGCGGCGCGCGTCGCGTTCGACGCGGAACTTCAGCGCGTCATCGACGGCTTCGCGCCCGATCTGGTGGTGCTGGCCGGCTTCATGCGCATCCTGACGCCGGGCTTCACCGGCCACTACGCGGGTCGGATGCTCAACATCCATCCGTCGCTGCTGCCGGCCTTCACGGGCCTGCACACCCATCAGCGCGCCATCGAGGCGGGCTGCCGCGTGGCCGGCGCGACGGTGCACTTCGTGACGGCGGAGCTCGACCACGGGCCGATCGTCGCGCAGGCGGTGGTGCCGGTGCTGGACGGCGAAGACGAGGCGGCGCTGGCGGCGCGCGTGCTCAAGCTGGAGCACCGCATGTATCCGAGCGCCGTGCGCTGGTTCGTCGAGGATCAGCTCGCGACCGAGGGCGCCCGCGTCCTCCATCGTGGCGGCGAATCGCAGATGTTCAGCTGAGCGTCCTGGCGCAGCGGCGCCCCGGTTCCGAGGCTGAGGCGTTCAGCCCAGCATGCCCGCCAGGAAGTTGATCGTCAGCGCCAGCACGACCGTGTTGAACACGAACGCCTGGATCGCCTGCACGAGCACCAGCCGCCGGATCGGTCTCGCGCTGACGACGACGTCCGAAGTCTGCGAGGTCGCGGCGACGGTCGCTGCGAAGTAGAAGAAGTCCAGGTAGTCGGGCGCTTCCTCGTCGCCGGGGAACTCCAGCCCGTGAGGCGCCTTCGGCCCGCTGTGGAACAGCGACGCGTACGCCAGGCCGAATTCCACCGGCAGCAGCAGCCACGAACCGGTCAGCGTCGCCGACGCCACCAGCAGATGCGGCCAGGCCTGCAGGAGGCCGGACTCCTTCACCTGGGCCAGCTCCAGCGCGATCGCCGCCATGCTCGCGGCGCCGCCGAGGATCGCCAGGATCAACACCGTCGGCGCGCTGTCCGCGACGGCGCGGGCCTGCTCCTCGACGTCGTCCGCGTCGGTGCGGAACATCATCCAGCCGATCAGCACGAGGTAGGTCCAGACGCCGGCGCTCCAGCCGAGCAGCGTGCGGGTGTGCCAGGCGAGTTCCACCGGCCAGGCCGCCGCGAGCAGGGCGCCGGTGGCCGCGCCGATCAGCAGGCGGGGGCGGCGCTTGATCTGGTGCAGCAGGGGCATGGGGGTTGGTCCGGGGATCCGTCCGGACTCAATCCGGCATGCGGGCGAAGCGGGGTTGGACCACGCCGTCGATCTCGACGGTGCCGAAGAACATGTCGTAGGGGCGCACCCACAGGCCGCTGTCGTTGTAGAGCGGCGCATAGAGCACCAGCGCCTCGAGCGTCTCGCTGTGGCGGACGACGCCGCGCACCTCGTATTCGCCGCCCTTGTAATGGCGGTAGCGGCCGGCGGGCGCCGCCGGCAGAGGCGGCAACGGATCGCCGGCGCCGTGCGCCGCGGGGTACTGGGTCGTGTGGGAATCGCTCATGGAGGAGGGTGCGTGACGGCGGGAACAGGGCAGGGCGCGGTCCCGGGCCCGGAGCCTGGGATAATCGGGCGATGCATCCTAATGCCCTTCTTGAACTCTGCGCCGAACTGGTGGACAGCCTGCTGCTGTTCGACAAGCCCGCCGACTCCCTCGTTTCCGACTTCTTCCGCGCGCACAAGGCGCTCGGCCAGCGTGAGCGCCACACCGTGGCCGAGACCGCCTATGCCGTGCTGCGCCTGCGTCCGGTGCTGCAGCATCTGGCCCAGTCGGGCCGCGGTCCGATGTCGCGGCGTCTGGCGATCCTCGCCTGGGCCGGCAGCGAGGCCTTCCTCCGCGCCGCGCTCATCGACGAGGAGCAGCACTGGCTCAAGCAGGTGGCGAAGATCGACCGCACCAAGCTGCCGGCGAAGCTGCGGCACAACCTGCCCGACTGGATCGTCGACCCGCTGAAGCAGCGTCTGGGCGACGAGCAGTTCTGGCAACTGGCGGAGGCCGTCAACGTGCCGGCGCCGCTGGACCTGCGCGTCAACCTGTTGAAGGCCAAGCGCGAGGACGTGCAGGCCGCGCTGAAGGAGAAGGGCTTCGCGTCGTCGCCGACGCCGTTCTCGCCCTGGGGCCTGCGGCTCGAAGGCAAGCCGGCGCTGCAGAAGCTCGACCTCTTCACGAGCGGCCAGGTCGAGGTCCAGGATGAGGGCAGCCAACTGCTGTCCCTGCTGACCGAAGCCAAGCGCGGCGAGATGGTCGTCGACTTCTGCGCCGGTGCGGGCGGCAAGACGTTGGCGCTGGGCGCCGCGATGCGCAACACCGGTCGGCTCTACGCGTTCGATGTCTCGGGGCACCGCCTCGACAAGCTCAAGCCGCGCCTGGCGCGCAGCGGACTGTCCAACGTCTACCCGGTGCAGATCAGCAACGAGCGCGACGAGCGCGTGAAGCGCCTGGCCGGGAAGATCGACCGCGTGCTGGTCGATGCGCCGTGCTCGGGCCTGGGCACGCTTCGCCGCAATCCGGACCTGAAATGGCGCCAGTCGCCGGAGGGCATCCAGGAACTGCACGCCAAGCAACTGGCGATCCTGAACAGCGCCTCGCGCCTGCTCAAGCCGGGTGGTCGCCTGGTCTACGCGACCTGCTCGCTGCTGGATGCCGAGAACGAGTCGGTCGCCGAGGCCTTCGCCGAGGCCCACCCCGACTTCAACTTCATCTCGGCACAGGACGTGCTGACGCATGCGCAGGTCGAGGCGACCCAGGCGGCAGCGCTGTCGGAGAACGGCTATCTGCGCCTGTGGCCGCATCGTCACCAGAGCGACGGCTTCTTCGCCGCGGTCTGGGAGCGGAAGAAGTAAGCCAGCGGAGCCGCCCGGCACCGGATCTCGGCGCCGGAAGCATGGTTTGTTTTTGATACGAACGGCTTGTACCGTTCGTTCGATCACGTCTTCAGGCCCTTCCGGTCCTGAAGCGTCAAAAGACCGGCGGGAAAGCGGCTTACATCCGGGCGATTTCTAGAGTGCGTCGCCTACAATGGGGGCTTCCTGTGGACAACTGGCTCCTCGCGAGCAGGGTTAGGACCGAATGAACGTATTGATGTCTGTGCATGACGCCATCCTGGCGTGGATGATCGATGGCCTCACCGGCGCCAGCTGGTGGCAGATCGTCGTCTTCACCTTGGTGGTGACGCATATCACCATTGCTGGCGTGACGATCTTCCTGCACCGCGCGCAGGCGCACCGGGCCCTGGACCTGGGTCCGATCCCGTCGCACTTCTTCCGCTTCTGGATGTGGCTGACGACCGGCATGGTCACCCGCGAATGGGTCGCCATCCACCGCAAGCACCATGCGAAGTGCGAGACCGAGGACGATCCTCACAGCCCCGTCACCCGCGGCATCAAGACGGTGATGACGCGCGGCGCCGAGCTGTATCGCGCCGAGGCCAAGAACGAGGAAACGATCAAGAAGTTCAGCCACGGCGTGCCGGACGACTGGATCGAGCGTCACGTCTACACGGGCCGTTCGGTCTGGGGTGTGTCGCTGATGATGATCATCGACCTGGCGCTGTTCGGCGTGGCCGGCATGGCGGTCTGGGCGATCCAGATGGCCTGGATCCCGTTCTGGGCGGCGGGCGTGATCAACGGCGTCGGCCACTACTGGGGCTATCGCAACTTCGAGGCGCAGGACGCGTCGACGAACGTGTCGCCGTGGGGCGTGATCATCGGCGGCGAAGAGCTGCACAACAATCACCACACCTATCCGACCTCGGCCAAGTTCTCGGTGAAGCCGTTCGAGTTCGACATCGGTTGGGGCTACATCCGCGCGATGGAGATGATCGGCTGGGCGAAGGTCCGCAAGACCGCACCGCAGATCAAGACGGGCGAGTTGAAGGCCGTGGCCGACAAGGACACGCTGGAAGCCATCATCGCCAACCGCTACGAAGTGATGGCGCGTTATGCGCGCGGTCTGCGCGGTGTCTGCAAGGCCGAGCTGACTCAGCTGAAGGCGTCTGGCGAGCAGCACAGCGTCAAGTTCCACCAGTTCAAGCTGGCGACCCGTTGGCTGCACCGCGATGCCGAGAAGATCCCGGCGGCGTATCAGGCGCAGCTGGATGGCGCCCGTGCGGCGAGTCCGGTGCTCGATAAGCTGGTGACGATGCGCGAAGAGCTGCGTCAGCTCTGGACCCGCACGAACGTGTCGGCCGAGCAGCTGGTGCATGACCTGCAAGCCTGGTGCCGCAAGGCTGAGGAAAGCGGCATCGCTGAACTGAAGGCGTTTGCCACGGGCCTGCGCACGGTGCGCGTCTGATCGAACCTTCGATCGTCAGTCGATTCATCGGCCGGCGGGGCCGTCCAGAGTGACGGCCATCACCGAGCGGCCCATGAAGCAATGCAAAAGGCGCCCCTACGGGGCGCCTTTTTCTTGGCGGCGCCCATAATTTGTCTGGACTCTCAGACAAGGAGATTGACATGATGGCCTCGACCTTTTTCAAGCGCGCCGTGCTGTTCGGCCTGACGAGCGTGAGCCTGGGCGCGATTGCCGCAGCCGCTCAGGCGCAGGCGGAAGTCAACTTCATCAAGCCGGAGAACTTCTCCGACATCGGCTGGGGCGGTGTGGACCGCGACAACGCCATGAAGCAGCTGGAGGAGCATTTCAAGGCGCTCGCGGCGCGCGAGTTGCCCGGCAAGCAACTCAAGATCGATGTCACGGACGTTGATCTCGCGGGTGAAGTCGAACCGCGCGTGCGCACGGACCGCATCCGGATCCTGCGGTCGGTGACGATCCCGCGCATGAGCTTCACCTATACGCTCAGCGAGAACGGCCAGGTCCTGAAGTCCGGCAAGGCCGATCTGAAGGACATGGACTATCAGAACGGCGGCGGCAACCGCTACTTCGACACCGAGTCGCTGCGCTACGAGAAGAAGATGATCGACGACTGGGTGGCGCGCGAGCTGCTGGGCAAGACGAGTCTGGCCCCGATCCGTTGAGTGCGAGAGGCGCGGGGCAGGGAGGGGTTGTCTCCTCTCTCTATCGATCGCCCATGAAAAAACCCGCCGAGAGGCGGGTTTTCTTCTTCAAGGACCGGGCTGAATCACTTCAGCTTGGTTTCCTTGTACAGCACGTGCTTGCGTGCCTTGGGGTCGAACTTCATGAATTCCAGCTTTTGGGGCGTGGTCTTCTTGTTCTTGTTGGTGGTGTAGAAATGACCGGTGCCGGCAGTGGATTCCAGCTTGATCTTCTCGCGTCCGCCTTTGGATGCCATGGTGTCGCTCCTGGTTCAGTGATTAGGCTTGACCGCGCGAGCGCAGGTCGGCCAGCACGGCGTCGATGCCCTTCTTGTCGATCAGACGCAGACCTGCGTTGCTGATGCGAAGACGGACCCAGCGGTTTTCGCTCTCGACCCAGAAACGGCGGTATTGCAGGTTCGGGAGGAACCGGCGCTTGGTTTTGTTGTTGGCGTGGGAAACGTTGTTCCCGACCATGGGCTTCTTGCCCGTGACTTCGCAGACGCGTGCCATGAGGACACTCCGATACTTGTCATCCGGCGACCGTCCCAATCGTCCCGACCTTGCTGTCGAGTCGCGGGCGGCGGCCTCACCTCGCCATAGGGTGGCGGTATCCCATCTTCCTCGCGTCAAGATCCTTCACAGGTTGATGGCGCGGGGAAACGAAGAGTGTAGCAGAAACACACCGGCCCGCGCAAAGGCGGGCCGGTCGGGATCGTTGGCGAGCGCCTTGCGAAGACGCCATGCCCGTGGAGGCCGCGAGGGTCAGGTCGATTCCTGCTCCAGGAAACGTTGCGCGTCCAGCGCGGCCATGCAGCCCGTGCCGGCGCTGGTGATGGCCTGGCGATAGATGTGGTCCTGCACGTCGCCGGCGGCGAACACGCCCGGCACGCTGGTCATCGTGGCGAAGCCTTCCAGGCCGCTCTTCGTGCGGATGTAGCCGTCCTTCATCTCGATCTGGCCTTCGAAGATGTCGGTGTTGGGCTTGTGGCCGATCGCGATGAAGCAGCCTTGCAGCTTGACGTCCGTCGTCGTGCCGTCCTGCGTGCTCTTGATGCGCACGCCGGTCACCCCGCTGGCGTCGCCGAGCACCTCGTCCAGCGTGTGGAAGACATGCAGTTCGATCTTGCCGGCCTTGACCTTGTCCATCAGCTTGTCCACCAGGATGGGCTCGGCGCGGAACTTGTCGCGACGATGGATCAGGTGCACCTTGCTGGCGATGTTGGACAGGTACAGCGCCTCTTCGACGGCGGTGTTGCCGCCGCCGACGACGCAGACTTCCTGCTCGCGATAGAAGAAGCCGTCGCAGGTGGCGCAAGCACTGACCCCGCGGCCCATGAACGACTCTTCGGACGGCAGTCCCAGGTACTGCGCCGACGCCCCGGTGGCCAGCACGACCGCGTCGGCCGTGTAGACCGCGCTGTCGCCGGTGAGCGTGAACGGACGCTTGGAGAAGTCGACGCTGTTGATGTGGTCGAAGACGATCTCGGTCTGGAAACGCTCGGCGTGTTCCTGGAAGCGCTGCATCAGTTCCGGACCCTGCACGCCCATCACGTCGGCGGGCCAGTTGTCGACTTCGGTGGTGGTCATCAACTGACCCCCTTGTGCCATGCCCGTCACCAGAAGCGGCTTCAAGTTGGCACGCGCCGCGTAGATGGCGGCGGTGTAGCCGGCGGGGCCGGAACCGAGGATCAACAGTTGGGCGTGGCGGGTGTTTTGGCTCATGACGGGGGAGGTGGGGATGCGTTCAGCGGACGCAAGGGACCGGGCAAGGGACGACAGCCTAAGCGGACGGGCGGGCGGCCTATGGCGTTGACCCTATGAACAGCCGTGAACAAATTGGCACAATGCATCCATTCTAGGTGGCGGGTCCCTCTGCCATCCTGAGTTCCACGATTGACCCTAACCACCGACAGGAGGCATCCCTTCATGGCCATGTTGTCCAACTTGGATCTGATCCGCAGGGTTCCCTTGTTCTCCCTGCTGACCGCCGACCAGGCCCAGTCCATCGCGGACAGCGTCGTCAAACGGCGCTTCAAACGCGGCGAGTTGATCGTCGAGCAGGGCACCAAGTCCAACGCGCTCTTCATCCTGCTCAACGGCCGCGCCCGCGTGCTGACCGCGGACAGCCGCGGCCGCGAAGTGATCCTCGCCGTGCTGCAGCCCGGCGACTACGTCGGCGAGATGAGCCTCATCGACAACGAGCCGCACTCGGCCACGGTCCGCGCCGAGGTGCAGACCGACATGCTGGTGCTGGGTCGCGCCGATTTCGGCCGCGGTCTGCCGGAGTCGTCCAGCCTGGCCTACGGCATCCTGCGCGGCCTGGTCGCGCGCCTGAGAAACGCGGACCGCCAGATCGAATCGCTCGCGCTGCTCGACGTCTACGGCCGTGTCGCACGCACGCTGCTGGACATGGCGGAGGAAGAGAAGGGCGTGAAGATCATCCGCGGCAAGGTGTCGAGGCAGGACATGGCCAAGGTCGTCGGCGCGTCGCGCGAGATGGTCAGCCGCGTCATGAAGGACCTGGAGGACAAGGGTGTCATCGAGACGCTCGAGAACGGTTCCGTGGTCATCAAGGAACGTCTGCAGCACGACTGACGACCTTGCCGGCGCGCTCGTCGAAGCGCCCGTCGACGCCACGTCGATCGGCGCTTCAACGTTTCTTCACCTTGGTGGGGAGCCCCGCGTCCGGGACGCAGGGCTTGTGCGTCACAATCGAGGGATGAGTTTTCCCGGTTCCCTGCTGGGCGGCGGTGACGACGCCGCCCCGACCGAGCGCCCCGCGCCGGCACGCAAGTCCAAGAAGGCCGCGCCGCCGGCCGCCCCGCCCACGCCCCCAGTCCGCTGCGCACGCCGCTGTGGCTGCTGATCGGCGCGCTGGTGTGGTGCCTGGTCTTGCTCGCGATGGTCAGCCATGACCGCGCGGACGCCGCCTTCAGCACCGCGGGCACCTCGGCCCCGGCGCACAACCGCGTCGGCGCGCTCGGCGCCTGGATCTCCGACCTGATGCTGTTCGGCTTCGGCTACTCGTGCTGGTGGCTGATGCTGATCTCGCTGCGCGCGTGGCTGAGCGGTCTGGCCCGCATGCTGCGCGCCGATGGCTCGTCGGTGCCCACGCTCAAGGATCGCCTGCCTGCGCTCGCCGGCGTCGTGCTCCTGATCGCCGCGAGTTGCTCGCTCGAGTGGACGCGGCTGTGGCGTTGGGACGAGTACCTGCCCGGCGGGCACGCCGGCGGGGTGCTCGGCTACTGGCTGGGCCCGTTGAGCATGAAGCTGCTGGGCTTCGCCGGTTCCGGCGTCGTGTGGATCGCCGCGCTGGTGGCCGGCGTGTCGCTCGCGCTGAAGTTCTCCTGGCTGCGCGTGGCCGAGCAGATCGGTACCCGGATCGAAGCCCTGATCGAGAAGCGCACCGAGCGCCGCGAGATCGCCGAGGACAAGCGGGTCGGCAAGGAAGCCAAGCGCGAGCGTGAAGCGGTCGTCGAGGTCGAGCGCCTGGTCGAGGAAGAGCACCACATCCCCATTGTCATCGAGCCCCCGGTGGCCGAGGTGCCGAAGTCCACGCGCGTCATCAAGGAGCGGCAGCAGACGCTGTTCACCGATCCCACCGACGCCAAGCTGCCGCAGGTCGACCTGCTGGATGCGCCGCCGCCGCGCGTCGAGACGGTGACGCCCGAATCGCTGGAGATGACCAGCCGCATGATCGAGAAGAAGTTGAAGGACTTCGGCGTCGACGTGCGGGTGGTGGCGGCGTCGCCGGGGCCGGTGATCACGCGCTACGAGATCGAACCGGCGACCGGGGTGAAGGGCTCCCAGATCCTGGGCCTGGCCAAGGACCTGGCGCGTTCGCTGAGCCTGACCTCGATCCGCGTGGTCGAGACCATCCCGGGCAAGAACTACATGGCGCTGGAGCTGCCGAACGCGCGTCGCCAGACCATCCGCCTGTCCGAGATCCTCGGCTCGCAGGTCTACGCCGACGCCGCGTCGCCGCTGACGATGGGCCTGGGCAAGGACATCGTCGGCCTGCCGGTGGTGGCCGACCTGGCCAAGATGCCGCACTGCCTGGTGGCCGGCACGACCGGTTCGGGCAAGTCGGTGGGCATCAACGCGATGATCCTGTCGGTGCTCTACAAGGCCGAGGCGCGCGATGTCCGCCTGATCCTGATCGACCCGAAGATGCTGGAAATGAGCGTCTACGAAGGCATCCCGCATCTGCTGGCGCCGGTCGTGACCGACATGAAGCAGGCCAGCAACGCGTTGAACTGGTGCGTCAACGAGATGGAGCGCCGCTACAAGCTCATGTCCAAGATGGGCGTGCGCAACCTGGCGGGCTTCAACAAGAAGATCGCCGACGCGGCCGAGCGCGAGGAGAAGATCCCCAACCCGTTCAGCCTGACGCCGGAAGAGCCGGAGCCGCTGGAGCGTCTGCCGCACATCGTCGTCGTCATCGACGAACTGGCCGACCTGATGATGGTGGTCGGCAAGAAGATCGAGGAATTGATCGCCCGTCTGGCGCAGAAGGCGCGCGCGGCCGGCATCCACCTGATCCTCGCGACGCAGCGGCCCTCGGTCGACGTGATCACCGGCCTGATCAAGGCCAACATCCCGACGCGGCTGTCCTTCCAGGTGTCGAGCAAGATCGACTCGCGGACCATCCTCGACCAGATGGGCGCCGAAGCGCTGCTGGGCATGGGCGACATGCTCTACATGGCGTCGGGCACCGGCCTGCCGGTGCGCGTGCACGGCGCCTTCGTCAGCGACGACGAGGTGCACCGCGTCGTCGAGTACCTGAAGGAGCAGGGCGAGCCCAACTACATCGAAGGCATCCTGGAGGGCGGCGTGCTCGACGGCGACGGCGGCGGCGACGGACTGCCCGGCCTGACGGCCGGCGGCGACGGCGAGTCCGACCCGATGTACGACCAGGCCGTGGCCATCGTGCTGCAGCACAAGCGGGCGTCGATCTCGCTGGTGCAGAGACATCTGCGCATCGGCTACAACCGGGCCGCCCGTTTGCTGGAGCAGATGGAGAAGTCCGGCGTCGTCTCGGCGATGGCCACCAACGGCAACCGCGACATCATCGTCCCCAAGCGGGACGATTGACGGCGGCCCCACCGACGCGACGGCCAGGCGCGATCACCGAGCGCGACTACCGGACACGACGAATGAACGCGACGAATGATTGAGGCTTCCTCCATGTTCCGACCCTTGACCCGTGGCATCGCGGCGATCGCCCTCTGCTTCACGACCCTGGCCCACGCCGACGGCGTGAGCGCGCTGCAGCAGTTCGTCAGCGAAGTGAAGAGCGGTCGTGCGACCTTCACGCAGACCGTCACCGCGCCCGACGGCAAGCGCAAGAAGACGACGACCGGCACCTTCGAGTTCCAGCGGCCCAACCAGTTCCGCTTCAGCTATGCGAAGCCGGCGGAGCAGCTGATCGTGGCCGACGGCAAGGAAGTGTGGATCTACGACCCCGACCTGCAGCAGGCCAGCGTCCGCAACATGGACCAGGCGCTGGGCGCGACACCTGTGTCGCTGCTGGCGGGCGGCGACCTGTCGAAGGACTTCACGCTGAAGGCGTTGCCGGCCTCGAACGGCCTCGACTGGGTGCAGGCCACGCCCAAGCGCAACGACAGCGGGCTGCAGAGCCTGAAGCTCGGATTCAAGGGGCGTGAACTGGGTGCGCTGGAGATCGTCGACGGCTTCGGCCAGCAATCGGTGATGCAGTTCAGCGCGATCGAAGCGAACGCCAAGGTGCCGACGGACCGTTTTCGCTTCAATCCGCCGCCGGGCACCGACATCGCGCGCCAACCCTGAGCGGCGCCTGCATCGATGAGCAACGCGTCGCTCTTTCCTGAAGAGTTCGATCCTGTCCCTCGCGGACGGCCGTCGGCGACGCCGGCGAGCGAGCACGCGCCGCTGCCCGAGCGGCTGCGTCCGCACAAGCTCGACGAGGTGGTCGGCCAGCGCCATCTGCTGGGCGACGGCATGCCGCTGCGGGTGGCGCTCGAAAGCGGCAGGCCGCATTCGATGATCCTGTGGGGGCCGCCAGGCGTCGGCAAGACGACGCTGGCGCGCTTGATGACGCAGCACTTCGACGCGCAGTTCATCGCGATCTCCGCGGTGCTGGGCGGCGTCAAGGACATCCGCGAGGCGGTCGATCGCGCGCAGGTCGCGGCGGGGCAGGGCCGCCGGACGATCGTGTTCGTGGACGAGGTCCACCGCTTCAACAAGGCGCAGCAGGACGCTTTCCTGCCGCATGTGGAGTCGGGGCTGTTCAGCTTCATCGGGGCGACGACCGAGAACCCGTCGTTCGAGGTGAACTCCGCGTTGCTGTCGCGGGCGACGGTGCACGTGCTGAAGTCGCTCGACGAGCAGGACATGCGCGAGCTGCTGGCGCGAGGACGGGAGGCGCTCAGCGCGCCGCAGGTGAACGAGGCTGCCGCGCTGCGGCTGATCGGCTACGCCGACGGCGACGCGCGGCGTCTGCTGAACACGCTGGAGACGGTGGCGCAACTGACACCGCCCGGCACGGCGGAGATCGACGAGGCGCTGCTGGAGCGCACGCTCGGCGAGCAGCTGCGGCGCTACGACAAGGGCGGCGACCAGTTCTACGACGTCATCTCGGCGCTGCACAAGTCGGTGCGCGGCTCCAATCCGGATGCGGCCTTGTACTGGCTGGTGCGGATGCTCGACGGCGGCGTCGACGCGCGCTACATCACGCGACGGCTGATCCGCATGGCGAGCGAGGACATCGGCAACGCCGATCCTCGCGCCCTGCGCCTCTGCCTGGACGCGGCCGAGACCTACGAACGTCTCGGGTCGCCGGAAGGCGAGCTCACCCTGGCGCAGGCGGTCGTCTATCTCGCGATCGCGCCGAAGTCGAACGCCGTCTACAACGCCTACAACCAGGTACGCGCGCTGATCAAGCAGGACAGCTCGCGGCCGGTGCCGGTGCACCTGCGCAACGCGCCGACGCGGCTCATGAAGGAGCTCGGCTACGGCAAGGCCTACCGCTACGCCCATGACTTCCCCGGCGCGTACGTGGCCGGCGAGCAGTACCTGCCGGACGGCCTCGAGGACCAGCGCTTCTACGAACCGGTGCCCCGCGGCCTGGAGATCAAGATCGGCGCGCGCCTCGACGAACTGCGTCGCCTGGATGCCGGAGTGCTCGGGCAGGAAGACGCCGGTGGCGGCGCCGCCGACATCGGCGACGACGGCGAGGCCTGATCGATGGGCGCGCGGATCGTCAGCGTCGTGACCGCGTGGATCCTGGCGCTGGTGTCGGCGACCGGCACGTCGTGCGCCCTCGCCGCGACCGTCAAGCCCCGGCTCGCTGCGCCCTCGACGTCCGCGTCCCGCCCCGCTCAGCCGCCTGAAGGGCCGACGCTCACGCGCATCCGCGAGACCGGGGTCGTCGTCATCGGCTACCGGCCGGCGTCGGCGCCGTTCAGCTACCTCGATGCGCAGCTGCGGCCGACGGGTTATTCGGTCGACCTCTGCGAGCGCGTGATCGCGTCGCTCCGCGTGAAGCTCAAGCTGCCTGACCTGGAGGTGCGTCGCGTGGCGGTCGGGTCGGCGACGCGGATGCCGATGGTCAGCAACGGCACGCTGGACATGGAGTGCGGCATCACGACCAACACGGCCGAGCGTGCGCGCAGCCAGGCGTTCTCGATGACGATCTTCGTGGCCGAAACCAAGCTGATGACGCGCCACGGCGAAAAGGTGGAGAGCCTGCTCGACCTCCGCGGTCGACCGGTGGTGAGCACGATCGGGACGACCAGCATCCAGCACCTCGCCAAGGTCAACGAGCAGCAGGGCCTGAACATCCGCATCGTCGCCGGACTGGACGATCCGGACGCGTTCCAGTTGCTGCGCAGCGGCCGCGCCGATGCCTTCATGATGGACGACGTCATCATCCGGGCCCTCCTGGCGCAGCAGGGCGCGGCGGTGTCCGCCGACGACTACGTGATCTCCGATCGCGCGCTCACGGTGGAGCCCTATGCGATCGGACTCAACCGCGACGATCCGATGTTCAAGACCATGGTCGACGACGTACTGATCGGTCTCTACCGCAGCGGCGAGATCCACGCGATCTACAAGCGCTGGTTCGAATCGCCGCTGCCGCCGACGGGCATCAACCTGAAGCTGCCGATGAACGCCGCTTTCCGGCGCGTGGTCGCGCAGCCGACGGACTCGCCGGATCCGGAGCGTTACCGCTGAGCGCGGGTGTGGCCGCCATGCCGGTCGTTTCCCGGGTGCCGGCGACCGCGCCGGAGCAGCCGTCGCGGCCATTCAGCAGTGCGACGAAACGCCGCGCGGCGAGGCCCAGCGGACGCGTCTGCGTCCACACCACGTCGACGTAGAGCTGCAGCGCCGTCGTGAAGTTGCCGGCGGGGATCTGCACCAGGTCCCCCGAGGCCAGTGCCGCCCGTACGAAGCCGGAAGGGAGCCACGCCCATCCCAGTCCTGCGGACACCATCCGCAGCGCCGCCACCGGGCTGTCGGTGCGCCACTGGACGCGGGAGACGGCGATCCGCTTGTCGACGTCGCAGGCGTCGCGGCCGGCGACCAGGATCTGGCGTTCGGCGATGAGGTGCTCATCGCGGAGCGCCGATGGATCGCGTGAGAGCATCGGATGCGAGGGGGCGACAACGGCGATCAGCGTCTCCCGGGCCACTTCCTGGAACTGTTCCGACGGATCGAGCCCCTGGCGCTCGAAGACCAGCGCCAGCTGCGCACGGCCGGACTTCAGCATCGCGAGCGCGTCCGCCTGCGGCGCGGTCAGCACTTCGACCTCCAGGAGCGGGAACTCGCTGGACAGCGTCTTCAACGCGTCACTCCATGGCGTCGCGGCCACGAGTTCAGGCAGGACCGCAACCGTCAGCGAAGGTTCCAGTCCTTGCGTCATCGACAACGCATGGCGGTTGAGTTGGCCGAGTTGCTCGACCAGGCGGCGGGCCTGCGGCACCAGCGCGAGCGCCTGCGCGGTGGGGACGGGCTCCCGGCCGACGCGGTCGAAGAGAGGGAGGTCGAGTTGGGCCTCCATGTTCGCGATCGTCATGCTGACGGTCGACGGCACACGTCCCAGCACGCGTGCCGCAGCGGAAAACGAACCGTGGTCGATGGCGGCGAGAAAGACGCGGAGGTTGTCGAGATCGAAGGCCATGGTGCGGCTGCCACTCTGTCAGTGAATCTGATGGATTCTGACTTCAACTATCAGGCCATCAAACATACAGTGGCCGTCATCGTCTCGATGGCTGCGGTGCGCTCCAGTGCCGTGGCCAGTTCAACAGGAGTGGGTCATGGTGTGGGGTGTGCTGTTTCTGGCCGGGTTGTTCGAAATCGGCTGGGCCGTTGGCCTGAAATACACGGAGGGCTTCACCCGGCTGTGGCCGACCGTGGGCACGGTGACCGCGATGGTGACGAGCGTCGTGCTGCTGGGTTGGGCCTTGAAGCACTTGCCGGTCGGGACGGCCTACGCGGTGTGGACCGGCATCGGCGCCGTCGGCACCGCGATCGCGGGCATCGTGCTGCTGGGCGAGTCCGCGTCGTTGGCACGGCTGGCGTGCATCGGCCTGATCGCGGCGGGCATCGTCGGACTGAAGATGGTCTCGACGCAATGATCGGTGGGCCGGTCGGTGCGCTGGCAGGTCGTCACACCGACCGGATCAGACCTCAGTGGCGCTCGATGTCGTGGATCGCGCCCTGGCTGGCCCAGTCCTGGACCGCCGACAGCGGGACGAGGATCGTCTTTTCCTCGAAGTAGTCCGGGCGGCTGAGCTTGGCGGCGTCGCTGATGTCGCGCGTCGCGCCGCGGACCTTGTTGTAGCCCATGCGCGGCATCTGCAGTTCGAGCTTGCCGTCGGCGATCCTCAGCACGCGGATCACGCCGTAGGTCGAGCCCGATTCCCCGGTCAGCTTGTTGAGGTCGATGGCATACAGGTCGCCGGCGGCGGGTGACGCGGTGTAGTCCTTGATGTGGTGGTCGCGGTCGTCGGAGGCGGTCTTGCCGACATAGATCAACGCCGCGATCACCACCAGCAGGCCGACCCAGCCGTAGCGCTGCATGGCCGGGATCGGATTCGACGTGAGCTTGGCTTCGACGTCCTTGGCCTTGAGTTCACTGCCGCGCTGGCAGACGTCGCAGACCAGCAGGTACTTCTTGCTGGAGATCCACTGGAACAGGTAGTAGATGTGATGGACCTTGTACTGCAGCGCCAGCTTGAACGGACGCTCGCGCTCGCAGGTGGCGCAGTGGTGGTGGGCTTGCACGCCCAGTTCGGCGACGGCGCCTTTGGATCCCCAGATCAGCATGTCGAAGTTCTCCCTCGGTGATGGTGTGGCGGACGTGGATCGCCCGCTCGACTCGAGGCGCGCACGCTATCAGCGCGAGGCGACGGGCCAGGCGCGCGGCCTCAGGGAGTCAGCATATTTCTGACCTTCCACACGGAAAATCCGAACTTTCCGGGGGAAGAAGGGGAGTTGATGCGGCGGCGCATCAGCGCGCGGCCGGTGCCGGGGCATGCTCGGCCCCCCGTACCGTGCTCAGCGGAACGTCTTGAGCGCCTGCTGGCCGGCCGGTGTCAGATGAGGCCAGACGGCGTCGATCGGCAGCGACACATCTTCGGCACAGGGCGTCATCGCGTACGAGGCCTGCGTATGGAAGACAAGCTGCTTTGCTTCCGGATGGATCGAACTGCCCATCCAGCGGACCTCGTCACGGCACTCGGCTTCCTCGCCGTTGTCAGCGTAGGCCTTCACCAGCAGCTTCCCGAGTCGGGAATCCTTCGGGATCTCGTTGCGCCAGTCGGATCGCAGCCATGAGGCGACATCCGCCTCCGCCCCGGTGTCCAGGCGATACGTGGTGACGCTGTTGCCATGCCAGGGGTGGGCGCCGCCGCAGTAGCCCTCGTTCCAGGTGTCGATGACGACGAAGGCGGCGTTCCAGGCCACGACCTTCTGCGTCTGCGAGGACTCGTAGCCGGCCTCGGGGCCGCGTTCGCGCCGCCCCTGTGCCAGACAGTCGATGTGGTCGAGGACCGCGTCCGCGGCCTTGTCCCACAACGTGGCGTTCAGCGTCGAGAGGGCGGGCGTCGTGCCGACCAGGCGGACGCCGCTCTGCATCGTGTCGGACTTCGCGCCAGCGGTGCCCGTGCTTCCAGGCATGGGGAGGGTGAGCACCTCGAAGCGGTGACCTCCGATCTGCGCGGCCTTTGCGGAGGTGGGCTTGAGCGCGGCCTTGCGGGTCGCGTTGTAGTCGCGTTCCTTGATCGCGACGGCGGCGATCGGCAGCGTCTTCGAGCCGTCGACGGAGCGCCATTCGCCGCTCAGCGTGTCGGCGTCGCAGGCGAGCTTCAGCCGGCCTGTCGGCTTCTCTCTGGCATCGAGTTCCTGCCAGTCGCCGGTCTTGGGGTCGCGTACCAGCGTGAGGTCGCCAAGCGAGTTGCGGTAGTAGTAGCGTCCGATGGCGGGGCGCTCGTTGTCGGCGGGATTGAGTTCCATCGACACCGGCGTGGTGCCCAGCGTGCCGCGCCACGTGCCCTTGTCGCAGGTCCCGGCGGCGTTCGCTGCCAGCGGACTGAGGGCCGCTGCCAGCATCAGCGTGATCGACGCGTGAAGGCGGATTGCCGGGATCGAGCGGAGGAGGGGGAAGGGCGTGAGCGCATGAGCTCGACTGTAGCGACCGCAGGGCATGGCACTTGCCGACGAAGGTCATCGAGACACTCTGGAGATCGCCATGCCCGACTTCGACAAGCCCCGCGACAAGGCCTACGACCACGAGCAGGAAGCCAGTTACTGGCGCGACAACTACGCCAAGCGGCCCTATATCCAGCAAGGCGACACGCACGACGATTTCGGTCCCGCGTACGCCTACGGTGTTGATGCGTTCGCCCGCTACCCCGACCGCGAGTTCGAGGACTTCGAGGCCGAACTGCACCGCGACTGGGGCAACCAGCGCCAGGGTTCCTCGCTGGAATGGGCGAGGGCGAAGCCCGCCGTGAAGGACGCTTGGGATCGCATCAAGGAGGCGTCGAACATGCCCCCTTCGACGCGCTAAGGGGTTCCCTGCGAGGCCGCGGAGGCCGGTGAAGAGGCCCCCTCCGCCGGCAAGCCGAACAGCGCGTTCGTATCGGCATTGGGGTCGGTCGCCTGCTCGTCGCGGCCGGTGTCCATGTTCATGATCTGCTCGGAGGCTTTCTCGGAGTCGACGACCACTGGCTTGTCGAGGAAGACGGTCACCGTCTGCGGGAAGAAGATGACGATCGCCACGAGAATCAACTGCATGCCCACCCAGGGGATGGAGCCCATGTAGATGTCGCTCGACTTCACCCGTTGCGGCAGTGCGCCGTTCTTGAACAGCGAGTCGGCGATACCCCTCAAATAGAACAGCGCGAATCCGAACGGCGGATGCATGAAGCTCGTCTGCATGTTCACGCACAGCATCACGCCGAACCACACCAGGTCGATGCCCATCTTGTCGGCGACCGGGGCCAGCATCGGCAGGATGATGAAGGCGATCTCGAAGAAGTCGAGGAAGAACGCCAGGAAGAAGATGAACAGGTTGACGACGATCAGGAAGCCGATCTGGCCGCCGGGCAGGTCCGACAGCAGGTGTTCGATCCACTTGCCGCCTTCGACGCCCTGGAACACCAGCGAGAAGATCCGCGAGCCGATCAGGATGAACACGACCATCGCCGTGATGCGCATCGTTCCCAGCGTCGCCTCCTTGACCACGGACCAGCTCAACCGCCGGTGCAGCGCCGCCAGGATGAAGGCGCCCACGGCGCCCATCGCGCTGGCTTCGGTCGTCGTGCAGATGGCTCGATCCTGGTACGGCAGTCCGCCCATCGACCCGAGTACAGCGAAGATCAGGATGGCCGACGGGATGATCCCGCGCAGACACTTCTTCCAGAGGGCCCAGCCCTGCAGCGTGCGGGCCTCCTTGGGTACGCCGGGCACGAACTCCGGCCTGATCCGGGACAGTGCGAAGGTGTAGAGCGCGAAGATCAGCACCTGCAGGATCGATGGTCCCCACGCGCCCTTGTACATGTCGCCCACCGGCCTGCCGAGCTGGTCGGCCAGCACCACCAGCACAAGGGACGGCGGCACCAGTTGCGTGATCGTTCCCGACGCGGCCAATACCCCGGTCGAGTACCGCATGTTGTAGCCGTAGCGCATCATGACCGGCAGCGAAATCATCGCCATCGCGATCACCTGGCCTGCCACCGTGCCGGTGATTGCGCCCAGGATGAACCCGACGATGATCACGGAGTAGCCGAGCCCGCCGCGCACCGGCCCGAAGAGTTGCCCCATCGAATCGAGCATGTCCTCCGCGAGGCCGCATTTCTCGAGCAACGATCCCATCAACGTGAAGAACGGGATCGCGAGCAGCAGATCGTTGGACAGGATGCCGAGGACGTTGAACGGCAGCGCTTGCAGGAAGGCCAATGGCATCCAGCCTTGGCTCACTGCGAAGAACCCGCAGGCGAGCCCCAGCGCGGCCAGCGAGAACGCCACGGGGAAGCCGATCAGCATGACGATGATCAGCCCCGCGAACATCAGCGGGGAAACTGCTCCATCGTGATCATTGCAGCGGCCTCTCGTAATGCGTGTCCATTTCGATGTGCTTGGTGAGGTAGCCGATGCGCTTGATCAACTCCGACAGGCCCTGCAGAAAGACCAGCGTGAAGCCGAGTGGCAGCGTTGCCACGGCGGGCCACAGGATGAGGCCGCCGGCGTTGCCGGAGCTTTCACCGGTGGTGAACAGTTTTCCGAGATAGCCGGCCAGGCCCAGCGTCGCGATGCTGTCGTCAGGACGCATGCCCGTCTGCAACTTGACGAGAAAGAACTGCCACGACAGCCAGTCCGCGTAGGCCATGACGGGAAGCAGGAAAACAATCAGACCGAACAGGTCGACGTAGACCTTGCCGTGGCCGCGCAGTCGCGTGTACACGATGTCGACGCGCACGTGCTCATTGAGCCGCAACACCTGCGCCGCGCCGCCCATCACACAGACGGCAAACAGGTACCACTGGATCTCGAGGTAGGCGTTGGAACTGATGTCCAGGCCGTAGCGGATCGCCGCGTTCGCGGCGCTGATAAAGCACGACAGCAGGACAGCGCCGGCGGCAAGCGTGCCGAACCGGTCCGTCAGCCAGTCGATGCCCTTGGCAAGTGCAAGCAGGGCTTTCATCGACGAGTCCAGGTCTCCATCTCGAACCCCGACGGGAGGGCTCGGTTCTTTTGTGTGTAGACGTGGACTGTAGCCAGCGAGGGCTGTCGGAAAGCTGAATTCGGGAAGGGCTGCGGGAAAGCCCCGACGTGCCGAGGACGGAGCGTTGATCGAGGCGACCGGGGGCCCTTTCCTCCATCTCCCTCCTTTGCTTGCCTCCCGGCAAGCAAATTCCCTCCTTAAGTTCCGGAAAGGGCCCCCGGCCGCCTCGATCCGAGGCACCGAGGACCACGCGTCGGATCAGAGTTGGGTGGCGGCGGCGAAGAGGCGCGTCGAACGCGCGCCAGAGCGGCAGAACGCCAGCACCGGCGTCGGCACTTCGTCGAGCAGCGCGCGCATGGCGGCGATCTCTTCCGGCGACTGGTAGCCGCCTTGCACCGGCAAATGGTGATAGACCAGTCCCGCGGCTTCAGCAGCGGCACGAATCTGCTCGCTGGTGGGCTGGTCGGGGCCGTGCTCGAAATCAGGCCGGTTGTTGATCACCGACTTGAAGCCGGCCTCGGCCAGCGCGGCCATCGCCTCCGGCGTCAGTTGCGGGGCGACGCAGAAATCGGGCGTCAATTGTTGGACGGTCAGTTCCATCGCGGACTCCTGTCGTTGAATCGAGGCGAGGCGGGCGCTCAGCCCGCCAGCGCGGCCTTCACCGCCGCCGAGACCAGGCCCATGTCGGCCTTGCCCGCCAGCTTGCCCTTCACGGCGCCCATCACCTTGCCCATGTCGGCCGGACCCTTGGCGCCCAGCTCGGTCACGATGGCGGCGACTTCGGCCTTGATCTCGTCCTCGCTCAGGCGCTGCGGCAGATAGACCTCCAGCACCTTCAGCTCGGCCGTTTCCTTGTCGGCCAGATCCATGCGGCCGGCGGCCGTGAACTGGCTGATCGAGTCCTTGCGCTGCTTGATCAGCTTGTCGACGATGCCCACCAGCATCACGTCGTCCACCTCGACGCGCTCGTCCACTTCCTTCTGCTTCACCGCGGCCAGCAGCAGGCGGATCGTGCCCAGACGTTCGCTGTCCTTGGCGCGCATCGCCGTCTTCATGTCTTCGGTGATCTGTTCCTTCAGGCTCATGAGGGCTCCTTGATTCGTGGTCTCGAGGGAGAGGTGGGAGAGATGAGAGATGTCGTAATGTCGCGCAGAAACAGAAAAGCCCGCGGCAGCGTCCTGCGCGGGCTTTCTGTGCTGTTCCGGCGGTGGGGATCGTCAGTGGACGGGTCCCCGGTGCCGAAGCGGTCCGATCAGGCGATCAGTACAGCTTCTTGGGCAGCTGCATGCTGCGCACGCGCTTGTAGTGACGCTTGACGGCCGCAGCCTTCTTGCGCTTGCGCTCGGCAGTCGGCTTCTCGTAGAACTCGCGGGCGCGCAGCTCGGTGAGCAGGCCCAGCTTTTCGATCGTGCGCTTGAAGCGGCGCAGGGCCACGTCGAACGGCTCGTTTTCTTTGACGCGAATGGTGGTCATGAAATTCCTTCAAATAGCGCTCGGTGTTCGCGAGGAAGGGCTTGCCTTCGAAGCGGAGTATCCGGATTCCACTTCCGAATCGACGCGCAGGGTTTGCCAGCAAAACGAGGATTCTAGCCTTATTTTTGACCGTTCGCCATCCACCTTCACGCAACGGCGCCGCGGCGGATACAACGCCGCTTCCCGGCGTGGGTGTCCCCTATGAAGGCCCCACGCGTGCCTTGCAAGAGGATGTGACATTTTCACGCCTTGTCCCCGCCGGAGCGCAAGCCCGCCTCTCTGGGCGAAGTGCATCGCTCTCGGCGCAAGCCGGGGCAAGCTAGGATGCCGCACCCCAAGCTTAGGGGGAGTGGCGCCTCTGTGCTGCCGACGGCACTTGCCCCGGCGACGGACGCCCATCTACATTCGATCCACCACCATTCGACCGCGAGGGGCCGTCCCCCTGGCCTGGCCCGACCCATGGAATTACAAGCCGCCGCGATGCCCGCGCCTGCCAGTTTCGATGCCTGGCTGGAGTCGTCGGGAACGCCCCAGACGCCCGTTGCGGCCGGCTTGCTCAGCATGCTGGAGCCCACGGGCGCCTGCCTGACCGTGAAGTCGATGGCCACGGGGCGGTATGTCTTCGCCAGTCCCGGCATGAGCGAGCTCTTCGGCCGCGTCGAATCCGGGATCGTCGGTGCCGCCGATGCCGAGTTGATGCGCGGCGACGAAGTGCAGGCGATGCGCCGCTCCGAACAGGCCACGCTGGCGCAGCGCGGCGTCGTGAGCTCCGAGCATCGGCTCGAGATCGGCGGACGCCGCCGCGAGTTCATGGTCATGCGCGTGCCGCTCGGCGCGGAACACGTGATGGCGCTGTGGAGCGACAAGACCGAGGAGCGTCACCGCGAGACGCACCTGCAGCGTGCGCTGCAGCAGCTCGAGCAGCAGCAGAAGTCGCTCGAGCAGATGCGGCGGGAGCTTCAGCAGGGCAGCGGCCGTGACGAGGTCTCGGGCCTCTACATGCGCGCGCAGTTCGATGATCAGCTCCTGCGCGAGATCGATCTCTCGACCCGCGAGCATCGCGAGTTCACGCTGGTGCTGATCGCGCTGGATCCCGTGGCGCCGGAAGCCGGGCTTGGCGAGGAGGCGCGTCAGCGCCTGCTCGAAGGGTTGGGGCGCATGCTCCGCGCCAACACCCGCGCGATGGACGCGGCCTGCCGCATCGGCGATGACCTGTTCGCGGTGCTGCTGTCGGGCGTCGGTCTCGCGACGGCCCATGCGCGGATGGAACAGTTGCGCCGCCAATGCCATTCCCAGATCGTCGTGCTGCACGGGCAGGACATCGGACTGTCGCTGTCGATGGGTGTGGCGAGCTTCCCGCACACCGCCTCGCGGCAGGAAGAGTTGCTGGGCGCCGCCGAGATGGCGGTCAAGGAAGCGCAGCGGCGCGGCGGCAACCAGGTCGTGCTGGCGTCGATCCCGTTCGGGATGGGCGGCTGAGGCTGCCGCAGGTGCTCCGGTCGCGCCCGCCGGTCAGGCGAGCAGCTTCTGGAGATGCCGCCACTCCGTCGGCGTCACCGGCGTGATCGACAGGCGGTTGCCCGGCTGCAGCGTGCGCATGTCGGCCAGCGCCGGGTCGCGCTTCATTTCCGCCAGACTCAGCAGCCGCGTCTTGCGCACGAAGCGCACATCGACGTGCTGCCAACGCGGTTCCTCGCGCTTGGACTTCGGGTCGAAGTAATGGCTCGTGGGATCGAACTGGGTCTCGTCCGGATAGGCGGTGCTGCTGATCTCGGCAAAGCCGGCGATGCCAGGTTCGGGGCACGACGAGTGATAGAACAGCACGCCGTCGCCGATCCGCATCTGGTCGCGCATGAAGTTGCGGGCCTGATAGTTGCGCACGCCGGTCCAGGGCAGTTCGCCCGCGGCCCGCAGATGATCGATCGAGGCTTCGTCCGGCTCGGACTTCATCAGCCAGTACTGAGGGGCGGCGTTCGCTGCGGAGTTCAAGGCGGATTCCTCGCGACGATGGCCGGGTCGGCCGACCATGAAAAAACCGCGCGTGACGAATGATCAGGCGCGGTTTCGGGAAGGGTGTCCACGGCGAACCGTGAGCCGCATTCCTGAACCCTAGGGGTACAGGTGGGCGAGGTCAGCAGGGCTTCGGGTTCATCTGACGCGAGACGCTCACACCAGCTCTGCAATGTTCCAAGCCCTTGCTCGCGAAAGCATCGGTTCAAGGAAATATAAAACTCACGCGAACGCAGTGGACAGGGTGGATTCTACGCGCCGCGCTCGCCCGTTCACAGCAGTTGCCCGTCTTGGACAAGGGCTTCATCGAGCCGCTTCATAAGCGTTTCAAGATCGGGTATGGCGCCATCGGCGGAAACGCCGCGCGCGTCACCGGTCGTTGCATCGGTTGCATCGCCTGCGGCGGCATTCGCCGTCGATTCGGTGAGCGAATAGGCGAGGTTCAAGGCTGCCAGCACGGCGATGCGTTCGCGCGCCTTGATGCGGCCCGCGTCGCGGATGGCGCACATTTCCTTGTCGACCCGGCCCACCGCCTTCTGCAGTGCGGCCTCGCCGCCTTCGGGGCAGCCGAGCAGGTAGCTCTGGCCCATGATCGTGACTTCCATTTGCTTCATGCGCCGGTCTTTCGAGAATCTGAGGGGTCGCCGCCGTCGCCGCTCTCGAGGAGGTCCGCCGCCTCCAGCGGCAGCCGGTCCAGCAGGGCATCGACGCGCGCACGCGCCGCGGCCAGTCTGGAGCGCAGGCTGTCGCGCTCCAGCGTGAGGGCCTGGACCTGTTGTTCGAGCAGGCCGTTCGTGCGCTTGAGTTCCTCGTGACGCACCAGCAGGCGCTCGACGCGGTCGACTAGGTCGTTGATGCTGGACATGGTTTCCCTGACGGATGAACGCGCAGATTGTAGAGGGCGGGGTTTGCTCAACGCGCCGCAGCCATCGGCGCGCTGTCACATTGCGCGACAACGGCGCAGCGCTCGCACAGCGGCCGCCGCGCCTGGCAGACATAGCGGCCGTGGAGGATCAGCCAATGGTGCGCATCGACGAGGAACTCGTCAGGCACCCGCTTGAGCAGTTGCTGCTCGACTTCCAGCACGTTCTTGCCGGGCGCAAGGCCTGTGCGGTTGCCGACCCGGAAGATGTGCGTGTCGACCGCCATCGTCGCTTCGCCGAAGGCGACGTTGAGCACCACGTTCGCCGTCTTGCGCCCGACGCCGGGGAGCGACTCCAGCGCCTCGCGACTCTGCGGCACGGCGCCGCCGTACTGCTCGACGAGGATGCTGCAGGTCGCGTACAGGTTCTTCGCCTTGGTCTTGTACAGCCCGATCGTCTTGATGAACTCGGCGAGCCGCTCTTCGCCGAGGTCCAGGATCTTCTGCGGGGTGTTGGCGACGACGAACAGCCTTCTCGTCGCCTTGTTGACGCCGACGTCGGTGGCCTGCGCGGACAGCAGCACCGCGGCGAGCAGTTCGAAGACGCTGGCGTACTCGAGCTCGGTCTGCGGCGACGGATTGGCGCGGCGGAGGATCTCGAAGAATTCGCGGACTTGCGTTTGATTCATGGCGAGCGGCAATGGCTGGCGATGGGAACTGGGGAGGCGGCGTTGCGCTCAAGCGCCGCGCTTGGCGCGTGCCCGCGCGAGCGCGGCTTCGATGACGGCGCGCTTGCGGTCGATCTGCGCGGTGTCGGTGAGCCGCGTTTCCTCTTCGAGGTGATCGAGCTTGTGCTGCGCCTTGGCTTCGAGGCGCGCGTCGTGCTCGCTCAGGTCCCGCGCGACGCGGATCTCGTGCCAGCGGTAACGCTCGCGGGCACGTTCCGCCTGCGGGGCGCTCCATGCGGACCAGCCGCTGCGTCCGGGCGTGACATCGGTCAGCGAGATGCAGTCGACCGGGCACGCCGGAATGCAGAGTTCGCAGCCGGTACAGTCGGCGTCGATGACGACGTGCATCTGCTTGTTGGTGCCGACGATCGCGTCGACCGGGCAGGCCTTGATGCACAGCGTGCAGCCGATGCACCAGCCTTCGTCGATGACCGCCAGGCGGCGGGGGCCTTCGATGCCGTTGTCGGGGTTGAGCGGCAGCGGCGCGCGCGCGGTGAGGGCGGCCAACCGGGAGATCCCTTCAGCGCCGCCGGGCGGGCACTGGTTGACGGCCGCCTCGCCGCGCGCGATCGCGTGGGCGTACGAGTGGCAGTCGGGATAGCCGCAGCGCGTGCATTGCGTCTGCGGCAGGGCCAGGTTCAGGCGTTCGACGAGGTCGTCGAACGTGGCGGAGGTCGGTTCAGCGGAGGCGGAAGCGGCGGGGTTCACTCGGTCGGCTTGCGCGACCGGCGTGCCGCTGCCGGACGGGCGGCGGCACGTTTGGCCGCGGCGGGCTTGTGCAACGGGGCCGCATCGTACTTCGCAATGAAGTCGCGGATCACCGGGTAGACCTTCTCGCGCCAGCGGCGGCCCGAGAAGATGCCGTAGTGGCCTGCGCCGACCGCGTCGTAATGGGCTTGATCCTTGGCGCCGATGCCGCTGCACAGCTCATGCGCGGCCTTGGTCTGGCCGGCGCCGGAGATGTCGTCCAGCTCGCCTTCGACCGTCAGCAGCGCGGTCTGGGTGATGTCCTGCGGACGCACCAGATCGCCGCCCACTTCCCAGGTCCCGTTCACCAGCGCGAAGTCCTGGAACACCGTCTTGATCGTGTCCAGGTAGTACTCCGCCGGCATGTCCAGCACGGCGTTGTACTCGTCGTAGAAGCGCCGGTGGGCGTCGACGCTGTCGTCGTCGCCGCGGACCAGGTCCAGGAAGTAGTCGTAGTGCGAGCTCAGGTGGCGGTCCGGATTCATCGCCACGAAGCCGGTGTGCTGCAGGAAGCCGGGATAGACCTCACGGCCTGCGCCCGGGAAGTTGGTCGGAACGCGGTAGATCACGTTGTTCTCGAACCAGCTGTAGCTCTTGTTCATCGCCAGGTTGTTGACGGCCGTCGGGCTGCGGCGGGCGTCGATCGGACCGCCCATCATCGTCATCGAGCGCGGCGTGGTCTCGCCCTTGGTGGCCATCAGCGAGATCGCGGCCAGCACCGGCACCGTCGGCTGGCAGACCGAGATCACGTGGCAGTCCTCGCCGACGTGGCGGATGAAGTCCTGGACGTAGTAGATGTAGTCGTCGAGGTGGAAGGCGCCGGCTTCCATCGGCACCATGCGGGCGTCGGTCCAGTCGGTGATGAAGACCTTGTGGTCCTTCAGCAGCTGCTTGACGGTGTCGCGCAGCAGCGTGCTGTGGTGGCCCGACAGCGGCGCCACGACCAGCACGGTCGGCTGCGCCTTCATCTTGGCCAGCACGGCCTGGTCGTCGGTGTAGCGCTTGAAGCGCAGCAGGCGGCAGAACGGCTGCTCCAGCGCGACCAGTTCCTGGACGGCGACGTCGACGCCGTCGACCTCGACGCTGTTGATCTCGAACTCCGGCTTCTCGTATTCCTTGGCCAGCCGGTGCATCAGATCCAGGCCCGCGGACATCCGGTGCGACAGCGGCGTGTGGGCGAAGGGCGACAGCGGATGGCTGTACAGCTTGGCCGTGGCGCTGGCGAATTCGGAGAACGGGCTCAGCAGCGCGCGTTGGGTTTCATAAAGCTGGTAGAGCATCTGGCGGACCTCTCGAGGGGGAGTGAGGCGAAGGCTGGCACCCGTTGTGCAATGCAGCAATTCTAGTGCCCGGCTATCTGCAGTGTGTGTCGCCGGGGTTCCGTGCAAGGCGGGAGCAGGGCCTTCGAACCGCCCCATTTCGCCATAAATGCGCAGGGCCGGCCCGCTTGCGGCGGGTCCGGCCCTGTGTTCGGAGGCCGATCGTGCGATCAGCGCATCGAAGTGTGGTGTCGAGGCGTGGAGGCCGGGAATCAGGCCTTCTTCACCGCGGCGATCGCGGCGGCGACCGGCTTCAGGTTCTTGCTGTTCAACGCGGCGACGCAGATCCGGCCCGAGTCGACGCCATAGACGCCGAACTCCGAACGCAGGCGCTGCATCTGCTCGGCCGACAACCCGCTGTAGCTGAACATGCCCTTCTGGCGGGTGACGTAGCTGAGGTCGTCGGTGATGCCGGCGGCCTTGAGTTCCGTCACGAGCGCTTCGCGCATCTGCTTGATGCGCACGCGCATGCCGGCCAGTTCCTCTTCCCACTGGGCGCGCAGCGCCGGGGTCGACAGCACGGTGGCCACGACCTGCGCGCCGTGCGTCGGCGGGTTGGAGTAGTTGGTCCGGATGACGATCTTGAGCTGGCTCAGGACCTTGGCCGTCTCTTCAGCGGAGGCGCAGACCACGCTCAGCGCGCCGACGCGCTCGCCGTAGAGCGAGAAGCTCTTGGAGAAGCTGGTCGACACGAAGAAGTCCAGGCCGGCGTCCAGGAACTGCTGGATCACGGCGCCGTCCTCGGCGATGCCTTCGCCGAAGCCTTGGTAGGCCATGTCGAGGAAGGCGACGAGATTCTTGGCCTTGACGACCTCGACCACCTGCGCCCATTGCGCGGGCGTCAGGTCGTAGCCGGTCGGGTTGTGGCAGCAGGCGTGCAGGACGACGACCGTGCCGGCCGGCGCGGCATTGAGCGCCGACAGCATGCCGTCAAAGTTGATGCCGCGGTTGGCGGCGTCGTAGTAGGGGTAGGTCTCGACCGGGAAGCCGGCGTTGGTGAACAGCGCGCGGTGGTTTTCCCAGGACGGATCGGAGATCAGCACCGTGGCGCCCGGGTTCAGGCGCTTGAGGAAGTCCGCACCGATCTTCAGGCCGCCGGTGCCGCCGATGGCCTGCACGGTCGCCACGCGCTTGCTCTTGAGCACGTCGCTGTCGGCGCCGAAGACCAGGCCCTGGACTGCCAGGTCGTAGGCGGCGATGCCGTCGATGGGCAGGTAGCCGCGCGGCTTGGGGGCGGCCTGCATCTGCGCTTCCGCGGCGGCCACGCAGGCCAGCAGCGGCAGCTTGCCGTTGTCGTCGTAGTAGACGCCGACGCCCAGGTTGACCTTGCCGGGATTCGGGTCGGCGTTGAATTGCTCGTTCAGACCCAGGATGGGGTCGCGAGGGGCCATGGCGACGGCGGCGAACAAGGACATGGAGGCTTTCCTGACAAACGGTGGAGAGGACTGCGCTACGCTGTCGCGTCCTGACGCCCGAGGCGCCTCCTGAGCGCCCAGCGAAGCCCGCCGATTGTAGGCAGGGAACATGCGTTGCCCCTGGGAAACCCTGATGAGCCGTTCTACCGTCGCCAAGCCTGAAACCTCCGTCGCCAAGGGGGAGAAACCTGCCCTGCCAGAGGCGGACGCCGCCGGCGCGGGCGAGCCGCCGAAGGGCGAATTCGTCTCTTTCGAAGGCTCTCCCTTCCAGCTCTTCCAGCCGTACCCGCCGGCGGGCGACCAGCCGACGGCCATCCAGGGGCTGGTGGACGGCGTCAACGACGGCGAAAGCTTCCAGACGCTGCTGGGCGTGACGGGCTCGGGCAAGACTTTCACCATGGCCAACACGATCGCGCGTCTCGGACGCCCGGCGATCGTCTTCGCGCCCAACAAGACGCTGGCGGCGCAGCTGTACAGCGAGTTCCGCGAGTTCTTCCCCAAGAATGCGGTCGAGTACTTCGTCAGCTACTACGACTACTACCAGCCCGAGGCCTACGTCCCGCAGCGTGACCTGTTCATCGAGAAGGACAGCGCGATCAACGAGCAGATCGAGCAGTTGAGACTGTCCTGCACGAAGAGCCTGCTGGAGCGGCGCGACGTGGTGATCGTGGCCTCGGTGTCGGCGATCTACGGCATCGGCAACCCGAGCGACTACCACCAGATGGTGATGACGCTGCGGGTCGGCGACAAGGTCGGCCAGCGCGACGTGATCCAGCAGCTGGCGCGCATGCAGTACACGCGCAACGAGATGGAATTCACCCGCGGCCACTTCCGCGTGCGCGGCGACACGATCGATGTGTTCCCGGCCGAGCACTCGGAGCTGGCGCTGCGGATCGAACTCTTCGACGACGAGGTCGAAGGCCTGGTGCTCTTCGATCCGTTGACCGGCCAGATCCGGCAGAAGATCCCGCGCTTCACCGTCTATCCGTCGAGCCATTACGTGACGCCGCGCGACCGCGTGGTCGCCGCGATCGAGACGATCAAGGAGGAACTGCGCGAGCGCGTCGCCTTCTTCATCAAGGAGGGCAAGCTCGTCGAGGCGCAGCGGCTGGAGCAGCGCACCCGCTTCGACCTGGAGATGCTCCAGGAGGTCGGCCACTGCAAGGGCATCGAGAACTACACGCGCCACCTGTCGCAGGCCGCGCCCGGCGATCCGCCGCCGACGCTGGTGGACTACCTGCCGCCCGACGCGCTGATGTTCCTGGACGAGAGCCACGTGCTGATCGGTCAGTTCGGCGGCATGTACAACGGCGACCGGGCGCGCAAGAGCACGCTGGTCGAGTACGGCTTCAGACTGCCGTCGGCGATGGACAACCGGCCGCTGAAGTTCGAGGAGTATGAGCGCAAGATGCGCCAGGCCATCTTCGTCAGCGCGACGCCGGGCGACTATGAGAAACGCCAGGCCGGCAACGTGGTCGAGCAGCTGGTGAGACCGACGGGACTGGTGGATCCGGTCGTCGAGGTGAGACCGGCCGTGCATCAGGTCGACGACGTGCTGCAGGAGATCCGCGACCGCGTCGAGATCCACGAGCGCGTGCTGATCACGACGCTGACCAAGCGCATGGCCGAGCAGTTGACCGAATACCTCAGCGACAACGGCGTGAAGGTCCGCTACCTGCACTCGGACATCGACACGGTGGAGCGGGTGGAGATCCTGCGCGACCTGCGGCTCGGCACCTTCGACGTGCTGGTGGGCATCAACCTGCTGCGCGAGGGCCTGGACATCCCCGAGGTGTCGCTGGTGGCGATCCTGGACGCGGACAAGGAAGGTTTCCTGCGTGCGGAACGCAGCCTGATCCAGACCATCGGGCGGGCCGCGCGGAACGTGAACGGCAAGGCGATCCTCTACGCGGATCGCATGACCGAGTCGATGAAGAAGGCCATCGGCGAAACCGAACGCCGCCGCGCCAAGCAGGTGGAGTTCAACACGGCCAACGGCATCACGCCGCGCGGCGTGGTCAAGCGCATCCGCGACCTGATCGACGGGGTCTACAGCGACAAGCCGGGACGCGATGACGCCAAGGTGATCCACGACGCGGCCGAGGTCGAGGCGCTGAGCGAGAAGGACCTGAGCAAGCGCATCACCCAGCTGGAGAAGCAGATGCTGGAGCACGCGCGCAACCTGGAGTTCGAGAAGGCCGCGCGGTTGCGCGACCAGCTCTCTCAGCTCAAGGAACAGGCGTTCGGCGCGGCGGTGCACGACAACGTCGTGCCGATCACCGCGGGCAAGGGGAAGTAAGACGCTTCCGGTCGAAGTCCCTCGACGTCGATCGGCCAAGCGCGGGCTCTCCACGGGGCATGGGGCCTCGCGTCCGCGAACCCCAAGCCCCATTCCGGCCCCACGGAGGCCCGTTGACTACGGGTTCGGGATCGTGGCGTCGGTGTCGATCACACGGAAGAAGTGCGTGCCGTCACGCTCGAGTTGTGCGATCAGCCCGAATTCCCAGTCGAGGTAGGCCTGCATCGCGTCGCGCGCGTGGTTCGTGCCCTCATAGGGGCGGCGATAGCGGTCGTCGCGGGGGAAGGCCAGACGCGGGTTCGCGGATTCGATCGGCAGTCCCGCGTCGTACCAGGCGGACGTGCCGCCTTCGAGCACCAGCAACTCCCGCCCTTCTGCGGCCAGTTCGGCCGCGAGATCCGCGGCGACGAAACGCGGGAGCACGCCCAGATTGCCGGTGAGCACGACGCGACGCGCATGCGGGATGACGTTCCGGAGCGCGTCCGCGAGCCGCGCCCGCGGGCTCCACCAGGCGCCCGGAATGTGCCTGACGATGTAGGTGATGCTAGGCGCCACATCGACGACGACAGTGTCGGGCTGCTCGCGATCCGCCTCTTCGGCGCGCCAGCGGGCCAACTCGGCGGGCGTGACGGTCGCGACCGTCGGCGACAGCGGTTGCGGCGGCAGGTCGGGGCCGGTCTCGGTATGAGCGGCGGCGTCGGGCGGCAGTACGGCGACTTCCCAGCCCATCTGCGCGAGCCAGGCCGCCGCCATCGGCGCCCGGATGCCGTCGTCGTCGGCGAGCACGATGCGGGCGCCTCGCACCGGCACGTGGTGATCGGTCTCCTGGACGAGCTGTCCACCCGCGGCGTTGCGGAACCCGGGACGGTGTCCTCGACCATATTCGGCGGCGCTGCGGACATCGAAGCGATAGGTCGAGCGCCGCGCGTCGGCCAGCCAGTCCGCGAGGACCGATGCGTCGATGCGCTGCACGTGTGCCCGTCGGGCGAGGGCGGCGGCGCCTTCTCTTGCGGCGCTCTGATCACCCACCGGCACATCCTCGTGCGAACGGCCCTGGCCCTGCGCCAGCGTGAGCCCGGCGAGCGTCCAGCCGATCGTGCCGTTGCGCAGCGCCGCGACGGGATTCGGGATGCCCGCGTCGATCAGCGACTGTGCCCCGATCAGGCTGCGGGTGCGTCCGGCGCAGTGCACGACGATCGTCGTCGACGGATCCGGCGCAAGGTCGCGCGCGCGGCGAACCAGCTCGCCGCCTGGCGTGCTGATCGAGCCGGGCAGGCTCATCGTGCGGTACTCGTCGAAGCGGCGGGCGTCGAGCAGCACGATGTCGTCGCGGCGCGCCAGGCGCGCCTGGACCTCTTCCGCCGGCAATGACGGCGTGTGGCGGCGCGCTTCGACGAGCTCGCCGAAGGCCTTGCTCGGGACGTTGACGTCACGGAAGAGCTCGAGGCCGGCGTCGCGCCAGGCGCTGAGGCCGCCCGCGAGCAGGGCGACGTCGGTGTAGCCGAGCGACTGCAGCTTGCGCGCCGACGGTGCCGCGACGCCCTCGCCATCGTCGTAGATCACGATGGGCACGTCGCGGCGCGGGAGTCGGCCCCAGGCGTCGAGTTCCAGTCGCGAGGCCGCCAGATTGGCGGCCCACAGGGGATGGGCTTCGGCGTAGGCGGCCTCCTCGCGGACATCGAGCAGGGCGATCTCGACGCGCGCGAGCAGTGCGGCGCGGACGTCGGCGGGCGTGCGCGTCGGCAGCGGTGTCGGGTGCTTCGGCGCGGGCGGACGGGGCAGGCCTTGGGCTGGCGTCGTCGTGTCGGAGTTCAGGACGGACATGGCAATGACTCCTTGCAGTCGGTCGATCATTCGGTCGTTCGGGCGCGGCTCAAGCCGGGCGCCAGACCGGCGATTCCTGGATGGCGACGCGTCGCGGCAGGATCTGCGCGCCACTGAAGGCGTCGGCGATGCGCTGCTGCTCGGACAGCGATTCCGCATCGACGGGGCGGACGGCATACGTGCGGCGCTCGTTGGCAGCGGCGACGATGGCGGCGTCGAGGCCGAGCACCGGCGCATGCCACTCGGCGGCCGCGGCGGGGTTCTTCTTCACCCACTCACCGGCGCGCTGGAGTTCGTCGTAAACGCGTTGGAGCACCTCGGGATTCTGCTGCGCGAACGAGGTGGCCGCGAGATAGAAGCGCCGGTAGGCGGCGATGCGGGTGCCGTCGACCAGGATGCGGGCGCCGGATTGGCGCTGCACGGCGGCCAGGAACGGGTCCCAGACCACCCACGCGGCGATGGCACCGTTCTCGAAGGCGGAGCGGCCGTCGGCGGGATTGAGGTAGGCGGGCTCGATGTCGCGGATGGACAGGCCCGCCTGGCTCAGCGCTTCCAGCAGCAGGTAGTGCGCGCCGGCGCCCTTGGCGAAGCCGATCTTCTTGCCCTTCAACTGCGCGACGCTGGTGATCGGCGAATCCTTGCGGACCACGATGGCCTGCGCGGTCGGCGAGGGTGTCTCGATGGCGTAGTAGGTGAGCTTGGCGCCGGCGGCGAGCGCGAACGGCGGGACGGCGTCGGCCACGTCCGCGCTGAGGTCGAGCGCGCCGATGTTGAGCGCCTCCAGCAGCGGCAGCCCGGAGGTGAACTCATGCCAGCTGACGGTGACCTGCTGCGGCGCGAGCGTCTTCTCCAGGATGCCGCGCGACTTCAGGAACAGCGTCAACGTGCTGGACTTCTGGTAGCCGATGCGCAGGGTCCTGGCGTCGGCGGCGAGAGCCGGGAGCGCGGGCAGGGCGGTGGCGCCCGCGAGGGCGGCGGCCTGAGCCAGCCATTGGCGGCGGGAGGTCGAAACGGCGGAGGAGGACATGGCGGGGGGAACTCTCAATCACGAGGAAACAGGAGACCACCGCAGCCTAGGGATCCTCGTCATGGGCTGGAACGAAGCAAAGCGAGGATCGATAATCGCCGCTGGCGTCAGGAGAGTGCCGCCTGCGCCTTCAGCCAGGCCACGACGGCCTCCGCGCTGGCGGACGGTCTGCGTTCCTTGCTGAGGGCCACGTGGTAGGTGTGTCCTGTGATCGCCGGGCCGAAAGGCTGGACGAGGTGGCCGGCCGCGAGTTCGTCGGCAATCAGGGCCTGACTCACCAGCGCGACGCCGTGGCCGGCAACCGCGGCCTGGATCGCATGCCCTTCGTCCGAGAAGCGCAACTGGCCCGCCGATGACAGACCTTCGACGCCGGCTGCGGCAAACCAGCGCTCCCACGTGGGGTTCTCCGGTTGCGCGCGTTTCCAGTCGAAATGGATCAGCGGCACGCGCGTCAGGTCGGCGATGGATCGCACCGCCAATCGAGGATTCGCCACCGGCGCGAAGTGATCCGTGAACAGCGGCTCGACCGTGAGCTCGGGGTAGGGGCCTCGTCCGTAGCGGATGGCGATGTCCACGGCCGTGGAGCGCAGGTCGACCACGTCGTCCGAGGCCTGCAGTTGCAAGTCGATGCCCGGTTGCAGGCGCCGGAAGTCCGCCATTCGCGGCACCAGCCATTTCACCGTGAAGGCGTTCGTCGCCGAGATCGCCACCTGCGGGCGTCGACGCGGTTGCGTCAAACGCTCCAACGCAGCTTGGAACGCGTCAAGTCCATCCCGCAGCACGGGGTAGAGCTGTGCACCGGCCTCGGTGAGCGTCACCCGCCGCACCTGGCGCTCGAACAGCGAGACGCCACTGAGCGCTTCCAGGCCGCGGATCTGGTGACTGATTGCCGTCGACGTGACGGCGAGTTCCTCCGCGGCGGCTTTGAAACTGCCCAGTCGCGCCGCCGCCTCGAAAGCACGCAACGCGGAAAGCGGAAGCGACCGGCGGTCCATGCATGCGCCCTACGGATGAGATTGATTCATCTTACGCCTGACAATTGAACCTTTGTCGCGCCTCGTCGCCCTCTCTATCGTTCTCCCACGGACGGCACATCGTCATCCGAAACGAATGAGAGGAATGCAACCATGCTGGAACGCGTCATCACGACTCCCGACCCCTATGAACCCTTCCTGCTGTCGCAGGGCATCAAGGTGGGCGGTCTTCTGTTCATCTCTGGCCAGGCGGGGGCAGGCGACGACGGCAAGATCGTCCGGGGTGGCTTTCTCGCGCAGGGCGAGCAGGCCTTCGCGAACCTGCGCCGGGCGCTCGAAGCCGGCGGCTCGAGCTTGAAGCACGTCATCAAGGTCACCATCTTCGTGACCGACATGGGGCACTTCGACGATGTCGTGACCCTGCGCCGCAAGTTCTTCTCGGCGCCGTATCCGGCCGACACGATCGCGGAGATCAAGGCGCTCTACACGCCGGACGCAATGATCGAGATCGAAGCCATCGCCGCGGTGGCAGGCGCTCCCGCCGTGGCCGACGGTCAGGAGCGCTGAGATGACCGTATCAAGCCTGTTCTCTCCGGCTGCGCTGGGGCCGCTCCAGATCGCCAACCGGATGGCCGTAGCCCCGATGACGCGTGTCAGCGCGCTGGCGGACGGCCGGGCGACACCCCGGATGGCCGAGTACTACGCCGAATTCGCCGCGGGCGGCTTCGGTCTCGTGATCACGGAAGGGATCTATACCGATCGGGCGTTCGCGCAGGGGTATCTCCATCAGCCTGGATTGGCGGATGAGGCGCATCGCGACGCTTGGCGGCCAATCGTCGACCGCGTTCATGCGGCAGGCGGAAAGATCGTCGCCCAGTTGATGCACGCGGGAGCGATCTCGCAAGGGAACCCGCATCGGGTGCCAGCGAAGGGGCCGTCGGCGATCCAGCCGGCGGGCGCGCAGATGTCCTTCTATCGCGGAGAAGGGCCGTATCGGATGCCGGAGGAGATGTCGGCTGAAGAGGTCGCAGAGGCGATCGACGGTTTCGCGAGCGCGGCGGTGCGGGCGCGGGAGGTGGGCTTCGACGGCGTGGAGATCCACGGTGCGAATGGCTACCTGCTCGACCAGTTCCTCACCGAGCACACGAATCAGCGGTCGGACGGCTACGGCGGCGATCTGAGGGCACGCTTGAGGCTGGGCGTCGACACGATCCAGGCTGTCCGTCGCGCGGTAGGGGTGGACTTCGCCGTGGGCTATCGGGTGTCGCAAGGCAAGGTCAACGATTTCGCGCACAAGTGGCGCGGCGGCGAGGCGGACGCGGCGACCGTGTTCCGCACGCTGTCGGCGACGCCGATCGACTACCTCCACACGACGGAGTTCGAAGCCTGGCAGCCTGCCTTCGGCGAGGGGCCGAGCCTGGCGTTGCTGGCGCAGCGCCACGGCTCGGTGCCGGTGATCGCGAACGGCTCGCTGCATGACGCAGGCCGGGCGGCCGACATGCTTGATCGCGAGGAGGCGACCGTGATCGCGCTGGGTCGCGGCGCGCTGACGCATGCGGACTGGCCGCGTCGCGTCCGTGACGGCCTCCCGGTGGAGGCGTTCAATCGCGCGCTGCTGTCGCCGATCGCGGATCTGGCGAACGCGGATCGGCTGCGTCCTGGGCGCTGACGGCCTTGTCCTCCAGGGCCCATGCCAGCAGCGCAGCGGTTTTCTCGTCACCGAGGTCGATCAACTGCAAACGGGCGACGCGGATGGTTTCGATTTGCGAGAGGCTCATGGCAGCTTTCCAAAGGTTGGGAACGGTGGAAGGGCAAATCCCGGGCCAAGCCACAATACCCCCTCATGGCTGCCGAGCTCTCCATCCTCTTTGTTTGCACTGGAAACATCTGTCGCTCTCCAACCGCTGAGGGCGTGCTCCGCCATCAACTGACGGCCTTGGGCCTGGCGGACCGCGTGCTTGTCGACTCCGCCGGCGTCCAGGGCTGGCATGCCGGCGAGGCCCCGGACGAACGCTCCCAAGACCACGCCCTAAAAAGGGGCTATGAGCTGGGCGATCAACGGGCGCGCGCGCTCCGCACCGATGATTTCGAGCGCTTTGATCTGCTGATCGCCATGGACGGCGGCCACCTGCGCGAACTCCGCCGACGCTGTCCTGCTGCGCTGCAGCACCGGATTTCCCTGCTTCCGGGGAGATCGAGGTACCAGATCCGTATTACGGCGGTGCGGACGGATTCGAGCAGGTGCTCGATCTGCTGGAGTCCGGATGCGGTCGTCTGGCCCAGATCGCGGCCAGCCGCCTGGGCTGAACAGGCCCCCTCAGTCCCTGTCCGGGGTAACCCGAGCAAGCTTCTTCTTAATTGAGTAAAATGGTCGGACTTAGCGGGGGTTAACCCTCTGCTCCGTGAGTCGACCCGGCGTCAGCCGAGCCGCCGCCTCCATGTCCTGTAGCCCGACACGGGCGCCAAGGAGAAGTTCGATGCGTCTCACCACCAAAGGTCGTTTTGCCGTCACCGCGATGATCGATCTGGCCCTGCGCGAAAACGGCGGGCCCGTCGCGCTGGCGGCGATCAGCCAGCGCCAGCAGATCTCGCTGTCCTATCTGGAGCAGCTGTTCGGCAAGCTCCGCCGCCACCAGCTGGTCGAATCCACCCGCGGTCCCGGCGGCGGTTATTCGCTGGGCCGCCGCTCCGATGAGATCACCGTCGCCGACATCATCGTCGCCGTCGACGAACCCATCGACGCCACCGGCTGCGGCGGCAAGGAAAACTGCATGGGCGACGACACCGGCCGCTGCATCACGCACGACCTGTGGACGGCGCTCAACAACAAGATGATCGAGTACCTCGACTCGGTCACGCTGCGCAAGCTCGTCGACGACCAGCTCGCCAAGGGCGTCACCGTCGAGGAAGCGCCGATCAAGCGCGCCATCTCGAGCACCCCCGTCGTCAAGCCCATCCGCATCACCGCGCCGAATTCCGTGTTCGCGCTCGGTAATGCGATGAGCAAGTGATTCCGGCCCTCCGGTCCACGTCAACCATTCAGTAGTCGACAAGAAGAACGTTCCCATGGACATGACCCCGCACTTCCCCATCTACATGGACTACGGCGCCACCACGCCGGTGGACCCGCGCGTCGTCGACGCGATGATTCCGTGGCTGCGCGAGCACTTCGGCAATCCGGCGTCGCGCAGTCACGCGTGGGGCTGGGAGGCGGAAGAGGCCGTGGAGAAGGCGCGCGTCGAAGTCGCCAAGCTGATCGGCGCGGATCCGCGCGAGATCGTCTGGACCTCCGGCGCGACCGAGTCGAACAACCTCGCCATCAAGGGCGCGGCCAACTTCTACCAGTCGCGCGGCAAGCACCTGATCACGATCAAGACCGAGCACAAGGCCGTGCTCGACACGACGCGTGAGCTGGAGCGCCAGGGCTTCGAGGTCACCTACCTCGACGTCAAGGAAGACGGCCTGATCGACCTGGACGTGCTGAAGGCGGCCATCCGCCCCGACACGATCCTGATCTCGGTGATGTTCGTGAACAACGAGATCGGCGTGATCCAGGACATCCCGACCATCGGCGCGCTGTGCCGCGAGAAGGGCATCGTCTTCCACGTCGACGCCGCGCAGGCCACCGGCAAGGTCGAGATCGACCTGACCACGCTGCCCGTCGACCTGATGAGTCTGGCTTCGCACAAGTCCTACGGCCCCAAGGGCATCGGCGCCCTGTACGTGCGTCGCAAGCCGCGCGTGCGCCTGGAAGCGCAGATGCACGGCGGCGGTCACGAGCGCGGCCTGCGTTCGGGCACGCTGCCGACGCACCAGATCGTCGGCATGGGCGAAGCCTACCGCATCGCCCGCGAGGAGATGGCCACCGAGCTGCCCCGCATCAAGGCGCTGCAGCAGCGCCTGCTGGACGGCCTGAAGGACATCGAGCAGGTGTTCCTCAACGGCGACCTGACCCGCCGCGTGCCCCACAACGTCAACGCCTCGTTCAATTACGTCGAGGGCGAGTCGCTGATCATGGGCATCAAGGGCATCGCCGTGTCGTCGGGTTCGGCCTGCACGTCCGCGAGCCTGGAACCGAGCTACGTGCTGCGCGCCCTGGGTCGCAGCGACGAGTTGGCGCATTCCTCGCTGCGCATGACGATCGGCCGTTTCACGACCGAAGAGGAAATCGACTACGCCGTCTCGCTGCTGAAGGACCGGGTCGCCAAGCTGCGCGAACTGTCCCCGCTGTGGGACATGTACAAGGAAGGCGTCGACATCAGCACCATCCAGTGGGCGGCGCATTGAGCGTCCGCTGACGGCGAAACGAACGACGCAGTTCATCAAGACAAAGTTGTTGGAGAACACGACATGGCATACAGCGACAAGGTCATCGACCACTACGAGAATCCCCGCAACGTGGGCGGCTTCGACAAGGGCGACGAGTCCGTCGGCACCGGCATGGTCGGCGCGCCGGCCTGCGGCGACGTGATGAAGCTCCAGATCAAGGTCAACCCCGCGACCGGCCTGATCGAGGACGCCAAGTTCAAGACCTACGGCTGCGGTTCGGCGATCGCGTCGAGCTCGCTGGTCACCGAGTGGGTCAAGGGCAAGACGCTGGATCAGGCGCTGTCCATCAAGAACAACCAGATCGCGGAAGAACTGGCCCTGCCGCCGGTGAAGATCCACTGCTCGATCCTGGCGGAAGATGCGATCAAGGCCGCGGTGGACGACTACCGCGCCAAGCACGGTCAGAACGCCGACGCAGGCGCGACCGCGACGGCCTGAGGTCCATGATGTCCGTCACCCTGACCGAAGCCGCGGCGCGGCACGTCACGCGCTACATCGCCAAGCGCGGTCGTGGCGTGGGCGTGCGCCTGGGCGTGAAGACCACCGGCTGCTCGGGCCTGGCCTACAAGCTGGAGTACGCCGACGAGGTGGCCCCCGAGGACGTGATCTTCGAAGGCCATGGCGTGAAGGTGCTGATCGACCCGAAGAGCTTGCCGTACCTGGATGGCACCGAGCTGGACTTCGTCCGCGAGGGCCTGAACGAGGGCTTCAAGTTCCGCAATCCTCGCGAAAAGGATCGCTGCGGCTGCGGCGAGTCCTTCCGCGTCTGAGTTCGCTAGCGAGAGAAGGCGCGGCCACGGTGCCGCGCTTTTTTGTTCGTGCGATTGATTCGGCTTCGCGCCGAGCGTGAGTTCATGAAACTCGACGACGACGACTTCATCCTCTTCGGACTGCCGCAGCGCTTCGCGCAGGACGGCGCCGAGATTGCCGAGCGCTGGAAGGCGCTCGCGGCCAAGGTGCATCCGGACCGCTTCGCCGCCGACGGCGCGGCGTCGCAACGCCTGGCGATGCAATGGGCGCTGCGCGTCAACGAGGCGCACCAGCGCCTGCGCGATCCGCTCAAGCGCGCGTCCTACCTCTGCGAGCTGCGCGGCGCGCCTATCCAGGCCAACGAGAACACCCGGATGCCCGCGGCGTTCCTGATGGAGCAGATGGAATGGCGTGAGTCGCTCGACGAGGCGAAGACGCCCGATGCGATCCTCGCCATCGACAAGCAGGTCGCCGACCGCGAGCGCGCGCTGCTGGCGCAGGCCGGCCGCCAGCTCGACGACGAGGGCAACGCCGCCGGCGCCGCCGAGTCGGTGCGCGCGCTGATGTTCCTGGCGCGTTTCCGCTCGGACATCGACCATCGACTCGACACGCTTGAGCATTCCTGAGGCCGGAACGACCACGAGCGCCCGGGATCGCCTCATCGACATCCGAAGAACAAGACAACACACCATGGCCCTGCTGCAAATCTCCGAACCCGGCGCGTCGCCCGATCCCCATCAGCGCCGCATCGCGGTGGGCATCGACCTCGGCACGACGCATTCGCTGGTGGCGTCGGTGCGCCACGGCGTCGCCGAGTGCCTGCCGGACGACCAGGGCCGCGTGATCCTGCCGTCGGCCGTGCGCGTGATGCCGGAAGGCCGCCGCCAGTTCGGCTACGACGCGCTCGCCGCGCAGGCCGAGGATCCGGAGAACACCATCGTCTCGGTGAAGCGCTTCATGGGCCGCCGCCTCGACGACATCGCGAACCGCGACAAGCTCCCGTACCGCTTCGAGGACACGCCCGGCATGCTGAGCGTGGCCACGCGCGAGGGCCTGAAGTCGCCGGTCGAGATCAGCGCGGAGATCCTGGCCACGCTGCGCCAGCGTGCCGAAGACACCTTCAACGACGACCTGTTCGGCGCCGTCATCACGGTGCCCGCGTACTTCGACGACGCGCAGCGCCAGGCGACCAAGGATGCCGCGCAGCTTGCGGGCCTGAACGTGCTGCGCCTGATCAACGAGCCCACCGCCGCCGCGATCGCCTACGGACTCGACACCGGCAACGAGGGCCTCTATGCCGTCTACGACCTGGGCGGCGGCACCTTCGACATCTCGCTGCTGCGCCTGACGAAGGGCGTGTTCGAAGTGGTCGCCACCGGTGGCGACGCGCAGCTCGGCGGCGACGACTTCGATCGCCTGCTGGCCGACTGGGCGCTGGCGCAGGCGGGCCTGCGCGTGAGCAGCGCGGCGGACAAGCGCCGCGTGCTGGTCGCGGCGCGCGAAGCCAAGGAATCGCTGACCGACCACGAGCGCGTGACCTTGAGCGCCACGCTCGACGCCGGCGCGCTGAGCGTCGAGGTCTCGCGCGGCCAGTTCGACGAACTGGCCCAGCCGCTGGTCAACAAGACACTGCTGGCCGTGCGCCGCGTGCTGCGCGACGCAAAGGTCGCCGCGGACGAGGTGCAGGGCACGGTGATGGTGGGCGGTTCCACGCGCATGCCGATCGTGCGCCGCGTCGTCGGCGAGCTGTTCGGCCGCGAAGTCCTGACCGACCTGAATCCCGACGAAGTCGTCGCGCTGGGCGCGTCCGTGCAGGCCAATCAACTGGCCGGCAACAGCTCGGACGGCGAGATCCTGCTGCTGGACGTGATCCCGCTGTCGCTGGGGCTGGAAACCATGGGCGGCCTGGTCGAGCGCATCATCGAGCGCAACGCCACCATCCCCGTGGCGAAGGCGCAGGACTTCACCACCTTCAAGGACGGTCAGACCGCGCTGGCGGTGCACGTGCTGCAAGGCGAGCGTGAGCTGGTGAGCGAGTGCCGCTCGCTGGCGCGCTTCGAGCTGCGCGGCATTCCGCCGATGGTGGCCGGTGCCGCCCGCATCCGCGTGACCTTCCAGGTCGACGCCGACGGCCTGCTGAGCGTTTCCGCGCGCGAGCTGGGCTCGGGCGTCGAGGCGGCGGTGCAGGTCAAGCCGAGCTACGGCCTCTCCGACGATCAGATCGCGACGATGCTGCGCGAAGGCTTCGCCAGCGCCGAGGGCGACATGGTCGCCCGCAAGCTGCGCGAAGCGCGCGTCGACGCCGAGCGCATGATCCTCGCGACCCAGTCCGCGCTGCGCGCCGACGGCGACCTCCTCAGCGACGCCGAACGCGCCGAGATCGCCGCGCTGCAGACGGACCTGCTCGCGAAGGCGCAGGCCGACGACGCGGTCGCGGATGCCGACGCGATCACCGCCGCCGTCGAGGCGCTGGCCAAGGGCACCGAGGCCTTCGCCGCCGCGCGCATGAACCGCGGCATCCAGCAGGCCCTCACCGGCCTCAGCATCGACCAGGTCTGAACGCAAGCCGACGCCCAGCCGGAAAAGCTCCGCTCGCCAGCCTCAAGGACACCTCCCCATGCCCGTCATCAAGATCCTTCCCCATCCCGAATACGCGCCCGAAGGCAAGTCGATCGAGGCCCCCTCCGGCACGACGATCTGCGAGGCGATGCTCGACAACCACATCGACATCGAGCACGCCTGCGACCAGGTCTGTGCCTGCACGACCTGCCACGTGATCGTGCGCGAGGGCTTCGCGTCCCTGTCCGAAATGGAAGAGAACGAGGAAGACATGCTGGACCGCGCCTGGGGCCTGGAGCCCAACTCGCGCCTGTCCTGCCAAGCCATCCTGTCCAACAAGGACGTGACGGTCGAGATCCCCAAGTACTCGATCAACCACGCCAAAGAAAACCATTGAGCCTTCGCCCTGCGAAGCGGAACGACTGATCCCATGCGCGTCCTCGGCATCGAATCCTCCTGCGACGAAACCGGCGTGGCGCTGGTCGACGCGTCCGGCGACGGCGTGCCGACGCTGCTCGCGCATGCGCTGCACAGCCAGATCACGATGCACCAGGCGTATGGTGGTGTCGTGCCCGAGCTGGCCTCGCGCGACCACATCCGCCGCGTGCTGCCGTTGACCCGCGAGGTGCTCGCGGCCGCCGGGCTATCGCTGGCGGATGTCGACGTCGTCGCCTACACGCAGGGGCCGGGTCTTGCCGGCGCGCTGCTGGTGGGCGCGGGCGTCGCCGCGTCGCTGGGTGCGGCGCTCGATCGGCCGGTGATGGGCATCCATCACCTCGAAGGGCATCTGCTGTCGCCGTTCCTCTCAGCGGATCCGCCGGAGTTCCCGTTCGTCGCACTGCTGGTATCCGGCGGCCACACGCAGCTGATGCGTGTCGACGACGTCGGCAGCTACGAGTTGCTTGGCGAGACCATCGACGATGCCGCCGGCGAAGCCTTCGACAAGTCCGCCAAGCTGCTCGGCCTGCCGTATCCCGGCGGCCCGCATCTGTCGAAGCTGGCGGAGCTGGGGAATCCGGAGGCCTTCACGCTGCCGCGTCCGCTCATGCACAGCGGCAAGCCGGACTTCAGCTTCGCCGGTCTGAAGACGGCGGTGCTGACGCAGGTCCGCAAGCTCGAAGCACAACCCGGTGGCATCACCGAGCCGCAGCGCGCCGATCTGGCAGCCTCGACGCAGGCCGCCATCGTCGAGGTGCTGGTCAAGAAGGCGCTGCTCGCGCTGAAGGAGACCGGCCTGAAGCGCCTGGTCGTGGCGGGCGGCGTCGGCGCCAACAAGCGCCTGCGCGAACAGTTGGATGCGGCCTGCGAGAAGCGCCGCGTGCGCGTCCACTATCCCGAGTTGCACCTGTGCACGGACAACGGCGCCATGATCGCGCTCGCGGCCGGCCTGCGCTTGCAGCGCGACATGGCGAACCTGACGCGCGGCGGTGGCTTCGAGGTCAAGCCGCGCTGGGATCTGTCGCAACTCGCCAGCCTGGCCCAGCTGTGAGGCCTTGGACGAGGAGGGCGGTGGTCGCGTTGACCGCCGCGATGGCTGTCCTGTCCGTGGTGACGGACGTCGCGTTCGCACAATCCGCTCCGACGTCGACGCTGGATCCTTCGTCGGCCCTTGTCGCAGACGTCGCTTCCTCGACGCCGATCCGGCTCGCATTGATCGAAGGCCTGTCCGGTCCACTCGGCAACGGTGGCGAGGCCGTGTTCCGCAACCTCGTCTGGGCGACCGAACGTGTCAACGCGCGCGGCGGCGTGAAGCTGCCGGGCGGCGCGCGGCGCCTGGAGATCGTGCGCTTCGACAGCAAGGGCTCCGTCGAGGAGTCGCTGTCGATGCTGCGCTCGGCGACGGACCAGCGCATCCCGGTGGTCCTCCAGGGCAACAGCTCCGCCGTGGCGGGCGCGCTGATCGGCGCGCTCGAGCGCCACAACGCCCGCGAGCCCGACCGCCGCGCGCTGTTCCTCAACTACGCGGCCGTCGATCCGGCGCTGACCGGCGCGCAGTGCAGCTTCTGGCGCTTCCGTTTCGATGCCCACACCGACATGCGCCTGGCGGCGCTGGTCGAGGTGATCGCCCAGGACAAGCACCTCAAGCGCCTCTACCTGATCGGCCAGGACTACAGCTTCGGCCAGCATCTGCGCGAGCAGGCGAGGGCGATGCTGGCCGAGCGACGCCCCGACCTGCAGATCGTCGGCGACGAGCTTCATCCGCTCGGCCGCGTGAAGGATTTTCTGCCCTACGCGACCAAGATCCGTACCAGCGGCGCCCAGGCGGTGCTCACCGGGAACTGGGGGAACGACCTGACGCTGCTGATCAAGGCGGCGAAGGACATCGGGCTCGACGCGCGCTTCTACACCTTCTACGGCAATGCGCTGGGCGTGCCCGGCGTGCTGGGCGAGGCGGGCGTCGATCGCGTGCTGGCGGTGGCCGAGTGGCACCCCAACGTCGGCACCGCGGACTCGGAGCGCTTCTACGCGGCGTTCCGCCAGCGCTTTCCGAAGCCGGAGCACGCCTATCTCCATGCGCGGATGCAATTGATGATCGAGATGCTGGTCGCCGCGATGGAGAAGGCCGGCAGCACGGACCCGAAGGCGGTCGCGCTGGCGCTGGAGGGCCTGAAGCTCGACGGCCGGCCGCTCGGCGTCGCCCACCAGGGCTGGATGCGGCCCGCGGACCACCAGCTCCAGCAGCCGCTGTACGTCAGCGTCATGCGCCGCGCCGGCGAGGCCGGGACGCCGCACGACAACGAAGGCTCCGGCTACGGCTTCCGCACGTTACGCTTCTTCGATACCGCTCAGGCGCAGCAGCCGTCCGTCTGCCGGATGGCGCGCCCCCGCTGAATCCTCGGTCCGCAGGGGCCATGCGCCGGGCGAGGTTCGCCGGGCGATGGTGAATCAGATATACTCCGTGGGTTTTTCGCCAGCTCCCAGGGTTAGTCCCCAAGAGTGGTGGAATGCAATCAGCACGACACGGGTCGGTTTCACCTGTGATCGCAAGTCAAACCTCGGAAACCGTCTGCGCACTTGACGCCTTCACGGGCATGCCGGCGGACCTTCCGAATCATTCCGGAACAAGGAACGCATCATGTCCAGCTTCGACCAAAACAAGGCCGAGATCGTCAAGGCCAACGCGCGCAGCGCCAACGACACCGGCTCGCCGGAAGTGCAAGTGGCCCTGCTGACCGCGCGCATCAACGAACTGACCCCCCACTTCAAGCTGCACGCCAAGGACCACCACGGCCGTCGCGGTCTGCTGAAGATGGTCAACGCGCGCAAGAGCCTGCTGGCCTACCTGAAGAAGAAGGACGCCGACCGTTACACCGCCCTGATCCAGAAGCTGGGTCTGCGCAAGTAATCGGCGCATGAAAGCAAAGAGCCTGATTGGTCTGACTCCAACAGGCTCTTTGTCGTTTCTGCGTGCCGTCGGCCGGAGTGTTCCGGCAGGCGGCCCGACCGGTCAGCGGACCGGTCACACAACGGAGTTGAACTGACGTGGCGCCGATGTGTCATTCCAGAGCGCTTGCCGGCACCGGCCGCAGGCAGCCGCTCTGGAATGGCATCCCGCCAAACCCAGTTTCACTCCCGGTCCTGCGCCGCACCGTGAGCGGCGCATCCCTGAACTGAGGAGAACTCGAATGAGCATGTTCAACAAGGTCGTGAAGACCTTCCAATGGGGCCAACATCAAGTCGTGATGGAGACCGGCGAGATCGCCCGTCAATCCTCCGGCGCCGTGCTGGTGAACATCGAGGACACCGTGGTGTTGGCGACCGTCGTCGCCAAGTCCTCCCCGAAGGCCGGCCAGGACTTCTTCCCGCTGACCGTCGACTACATCGAGAAGACCTACGCCGCCGGCAAGATCCCCGGCAGCTTCTTCAAGCGTGAAGGCCGTCCGAGCGAACTCGAGACCCTGACCTCGCGCCTGATCGACCGCCCGATCCGCCCGCTGTTCCCGGAAGGCTTCTTCAACGAAGTCCAGGTCGTGGTCCACACGGTGTCGCTGAACCCTGAAGTCCAGGCCGACATCGCCGCCCTGATCGCCACCAGCGCCGCGCTGGCCATCTCCGGCATCCCGTTCAACGGCCCGATCGGCGCCGCCCGCGTGGGCTACGTCAACGGCGAGTACGTGCTGAACCCGGGCAAGACCCAGCTGCTCGACTCCAAGCTGGACCTGGTCGTCGCCGGTACCGAAGCCGCCGTGCTGATGGTCGAGTCCGAAGCTGACCAGCTCAGCGAAGACATCATGCTGGGCGCCGTGACCTTCGGTCACGACCAGGGCAAGACCGCCATCGCCGCGATCAACGACCTGGTCCGCGACGCCGGCAAGCCGTCCTGGAACTGGGCCGCCCCGGCCAAGGATGAGGCCTTCATCGCCAAGGTGACTGCCCTGGCCGAGGAAGAGCTGCGCGCGGCCTACCAGATCCGTTCGAAGCAGGCCCGCACCGAAGCCTGCCGCTCGGCCTACTCGAAGGTCAAGGCTGCCCTGACGGCCGAAGGCACCGAGTTCGACGGCGTCGAAGTCGACGGCCTGCTGTTCGAGATCGAAGCCCGCATCGTGCGCGGCCAGATCCTGGCCGGCGAGCCGCGCATCGACGGTCGCGACACCCGCACCGTCCGCGCCATCGAGATCCGCAATGGCGTGCTGCCGCGCGCCCACGGCTCGTCGCTGTTCACCCGCGGCGAAACGCAGGCGCTGGTCGCCGCGACGCTGGGCACCGACCGCGACGCGCAGACCATCGACGCGCTGGCCGGCGAGTACTCCGAGCGCTTCATGCTGCACTACAACATGCCCCCGTTCGCCACCGGCGAAACCGGTCGCGTGGGCAGCCCCAAGCGCCGCGAAATCGGCCACGGCCGTCTGGCCAAGCGCGCGCTCGTCGCCGTGCTGCCGACCAAGGAAGACTTCCCGTACTCGATCCGCGTCGTCTCGGAAATCACCGAGTCCAACGGCTCCTCGTCGATGGCGTCGGTCTGCGGCGGCTGCCTGTCGCTGCTGGACGCCGGCGTGCCGCTGAAGGCGCACGTCGCCGGCATCGCCATGGGCCTGATCAAGGACGCCAACCGCTTCGCCGTGCTGACCGACATCCTGGGCGATGAAGATCACCTGGGCGACATGGACTTCAAGGTGGCCGGCACGACCTCGGGCATCACCGCGCTGCAGATGGACATCAAGATCCAGGGCATCACCAAGGAGATCATGCAGGTCGCCCTGGCGCAGGCCAAGGAAGCCCGTCTGCACATCCTGGAAGCCATGGTCGGCGCGCAAGGCGCGGCCAACGCCGAGATCTCGCAGTTCGCGCCCCGCCTGTACACGATGAAGATCAATCCGGAGAAGATCCGTGACGTGATCGGCAAGGGCGGCGCCACCATCCGCGCGCTGACCGAAGAGACCGGCACGCAGATCGACATCGGCGAAGACGGCACGATCACGATCGCGTCGACCGACGGCGCCAAGGCCGAGATCGCCAAGAAGCGCATCGCCGAGATCACCGCGGAAGCCGAGATCGGCAAGGTCTACGAAGGCCCGGTCACCAAGATCCTGGACTTCGGCGCGCTGGTCAACATCCTGCCCGGCAAGGACGGCCTGCTGCACATCAGCCAGATCGCGCACCAGCGCGTCGAGAAGGTCACCGACTTCCTGAGCGAAGGTCAGATCGTCAAGGTCAAGGTGCTCGAGACCGACGAGAAGGGCCGCATCAAGCTGTCGATGAAGGCGCTGCTGGACCGCGACGCTCCGGCGCCGCACCAGGGCCACGGCGAAGGCTCGGGCGAGTAATCGTCCTGCCCTCCGGCACCTCGCGTCACCTCGCGCCATGAAAGCGATCGCCATCACCCAGCCCGGCGGACCGGAGGTCCTGCAACTGGTCGAGCGTGCCGACCCCGTCGCCGGGGTTGGCGACTGCTTGATCCGCGTGCAGGCCTACGGCATCAACCGCCCGGACGTGCTGCAGCGCAAGGGCGCGTATCCGGCGCCGGCCGGTGCCAGCGATCTTCCAGGTCTGGAAGTCGCGGGCACCGTCGAGTCGGGTGACGCTCAGGCATTGGCCGCCGCCGGCCTGAAGGTCGGTGATGCGGTCTGCGCGCTGGTCGCGGGTGGTGGTTATGCCGAGCTCTGCGTCGCACCGGTGGCCCAGTGCCTGCCGGTGCCCGCGGGCTGGAGCATGGTCGAGGCGGCGAGCCTGCCGGAAACCTTCTTCACCGTCTGGAGCAACGTCTTCGAACGCGCGCGCCTGCAGCCCGGCGAAAGCCTGCTGGTCCATGGCGGCAGCAGCGGCATCGGCGTGACGGCGATCCAGCTGGCGAAGGCGCTGGGCTCGATGGTGCTGGTCACCGTCGGCAACGTGGACAAGGCGAAGGCCTGCCTGGCGCTCGGCGCCGACGTCGCGATCAACTATCGCGACCAGGACTTCGTCGAGGAAGTGAAGGCGGCGACGAACGGTCGCGGCGTCGACGTGATCCTGGACATGGTCGCCGGCAGCTATGTCGCGCGCAACGTGCAGTGCCTGGCCGACGACGGCCGTGCCGTGATCATCGCGGTGCAGGGCGGCGTGAAGGCGGAGTTCGATGCGGGTCAGGTCTTGCGCCGCCGGCTGACGATCACCGGCTCCACGCTGCGTCCGCGTCCGATCGCCTTCAAGGCCGGCATCGCCCGCGCGCTGCGTGAGCGCGTGTGGCCGCTGCTCGAGTCGCGGACGATCTCGCCGGTGATCTTCAGGCAATTGCCCGCGTCGGAAGCCGCCGCGGCGCATGCGCTGATGGAATCGGGCGAGCACGTCGGCAAGATCGTGCTGAGCTGGTGAGCGGTTCCGCTCATCCGCAGGATTTTTCGGATTCAAGGGAGTTGATCTGATGCGCAAGAAACTGGTGGTCGGCAACTGGAAGATGCACGGCACCCGTGCGTCCAACGCCGTGCTGCTGGCGGGCCTCAAGGAAGCGGGTCCGTGGAACGCCCAGGTCGCCGTGTGCGTGCCGTTCCCGTACATCACGGACACGGCGCTCGCGCTGACCGGCACGCAGGTCGCGTACGGTTCGCAGGATGTATCCACGCACGAGCAGGGCGCCTACACCGGCGAGGTGTCGTCGGCCATGCTGGCGGACCTGGGTTGTCGCTACGCGATCGTCGGCCATTCGGAGCGCCGCGCGTACCACGCTGAAAGCGATCAGCTGGTCGCCGACAAGGCCAAGGCCGCGCTGGCGCACGGCGTCACGCCGATCGTCTGCGTCGGCGAGACGCTGGCCGAGCGCGAGGCGGGTCGCACCGAGGAAGTCGTCAAGCGCCAGCTCGCGGCGGTCATCCATACGCTGACGCACTGCATCGGCGAGATCGTGGTGGCTTACGAGCCGGTCTGGGCGATCGGCACGGGCCTGACGGCCACGCCGGAGCAGGCCCAGCAGGTCCATGCGCTGCTGCGCCAGCAGCTGCGCGCGGCCACGCAGAAGGCCGATCAGATGCAGATCCTGTACGGCGGCAGCGTCAAGCCCGACAACGCCCCCCAACTGTTTGCGCAGCCGGACATCGATGGCGGCCTCATCGGAGGCGCCGCGCTGAAGGCGGTTGATTTCGCGGCGATCTGCCGCGCTGCCGGCTGAAGCCCGGCGTTCAAGGTTCCTGGAGAAAATAGCAATGCAAGTGATGATGAATCTGGTCCTGGTGCTGCAACTGATTGCAGCCCTGGCAATGATCGGCCTGGTGCTGGTCCAGCACGGCAAGGGCGCCGACATGGGCGCGTCGTTCGGCAGCGGCGCCTCGGGCTCGCTGTTCGGCGCCACCGGCAGCGCGAACTTCCTGTCGCGCTCGACGGCCGTCGCGGCGACGATCTTCTTCGTGTCGACGCTGGCGCTGGCCTACATGGGCAGCCACCGCGAAGGCGGCATCGGTTCGGGTCCGTCGGCGGGCGAGCAGCTGCTCGAACGTGCGGCCAACCCCGCCGCGCCGGCCTCGGCTGCGGTGCTGCCGGGTGCCTCGATCGCTCCTCAAGCGGCGCCTTCGGCTGCCGCTTCCGGCGCATCGAACTGATGGGGCTGGGCGGCAAGCGCAAGCACCTCGACAAAATTGCTTTGGTTTCCTTTTGGAGCTTGAAAAGCACTATAGAATTCGAGGCTGTCTGAAGCGCAAACCGTCAAGACAAGGTCACTGAAAGGTGATCACAAGCCGACGTGGTGAAATTGGTAGACACGCTATCTTGAGGGGGTAGTGGCGAAAGCTGTGCGAGTTCGAGTCTCGCCGTCGGCACCAGAATAAATCGGCCTGCCATGGTCTTCGCGATCTAGCCGGAAAGCCGGATCGACAAGCGATCAAGCAGGTTGAGGACTCGGGAAATTCCAGCGCACAACGGGTGTGCGAATTTCCAGAGGACAAGGCGGGCGCGGTCCGTGAGCGATTGGATAATCGCTGGCGGCGCGCCCGTTGCTTTTGCCGAATCGTTGGTCGGCCCCGGCCCGCCAATCTTCGGTGACACGTCGGGAATTGGTTTTCCCGGCCATAAAACGAGAGCAAGTCGTGAGCCTGGAACAATACCTGCCCGTCATCCTTTTCATCCTGGTCGGTTGCGGAGTGGGTATCGCTCCGCAAGTGCTGGGCTTCCTGGCGGGCCCGCGTCGCCCTGACGCGGCAAAGAACAGCCCCTACGAATGCGGCTTCGAGGCCTTCGAGGACGCGCGCATGAAATTCGACGTGCGCTACTACCTCGTCGCCATCCTCTTCATCCTCTTCGATCTGGAAATCGCCTTCCTGTTCCCGTGGGCGGTCTCGCTGCGCGAGATCGGTCCGACGGGCTTCTGGGCGATGATGATCTTCCTGGGCATCCTGGTCGTGGGCTTCGCCTACGAATGGAAGAAGGGCGCGCTCGACTGGGAGTGACGACCGACGGCGGATCCGCGATGACGCGCCGGATCCGTGAACGCATCAGGACACGGCGCCCGTTCAGGGCGCGTGTCCGTTAGGGAAGGGCAACGCGTCAGCGCGGCGTTAATGTGACTCTCACGCAGCGACCGCAGTCCGACGTGCCTTCTCCGCTGATCTCGAAAGATGGGAATTCGATATGGGTAACGAAGGCGTATTGAAGGAAGGCTTCATGACCACCCAGCTGGACAAGCTGGTGAACTGGTCCAAGACCGGTTCGTTGTGGCCGATGACCTTCGGTCTCGCCTGCTGCGCGGTCGAGATGATGCACGCGGGCGCCGCCCGCTACGACATCGACCGTTTCGGCATGCTGTTCCGTCCCAGCCCGCGCCAGTCCGACCTGATGATCGTGGCCGGCACGCTGTGCAACAAGATGGCGCCGGCGCTGCGCAAGGTCTACGACCAGATGGCCGAGCCGCGCTGGGTGCTGTCCATGGGCAGCTGCGCCAACGGCGGCGGCTACTACCACTACAGCTATTCGGTGGTCCGCGGCTGCGACCGCATCGTCCCGGTCGACGTCTATGTCCCGGGCTGTCCGCCGACCGCCGAGGCGCTGCTCTACGGCATCCTGCAGCTGCAGGCCAAGATCCGTCGCGAGAACACCATCGCTCGCTGAGCAGAAGCAGGCTGACTCCCATGACCCTCAAACTCGATACCCTGCAGGCGGCGCTGCACAGCGTGCTGGGCGACCAGATCGTCGCGTTCAAGCGCGAACTGGGTGAAATCACGATCACCGTCGCGGCCAAGGACTACTTCAACGTCGCCAAGCTGCTGCGCGACCACTCGGAGCTGCGCTTCGAGCAGCTGATCGACCTGTGCGGCGTGGACTACTCCGCCTACAAGGACGGCGCCTACGAAGGCGCACGTTTCGCGGTGGTCTCCCACCTGCTGTCGATCAACAAGAACTGGCGCCTGCGCCTGAAGGTCTTCGCGCCGGAGGACGACTTCCCGTCGGTCGCCGCCGTGACGCCGATCTGGAACGCCGCCAACTGGTTCGAGCGCGAAGCGTTCGACCTGTACGGGATCATCTTCGAAGGCCATGAAGACCTTCGTCGCATCCTGACCGATTACGGTTTCATCGGCCACCCGATGCGCAAGGACTTCCCGGTGACGGGCCATGTCGAGATGCGTTACGACCCCGAGCAGAAGCGCGTGATCTACCAGCCGGTGACCATCGAGCCGCGCGAGATCACGCCGCGCGTGATCCGCGAAGACAACTACGGGGGCCTGTGAGCATGCCAGCCGAAATCAAGAACTACACCCTGAACTTCGGCCCGCAGCATCCGGCCGCGCACGGCGTGCTGCGCCTGGTGCTGGAGCTGGACGGGGAAGTCATCCAGCGCGCCGACCCGCACATCGGCCTGCTGCACCGCGCCACCGAGAAGCTGGCGGAAACGAAGACCTTCATCCAGTCGCTGCCCTACATGGACCGCCTCGACTACGTGTCGATGATGTCCAACGAGCACGCGTACTGCCTGGCCATCGAGAAGATGCTCGGCCTGGAAGTGCCGGAGCGCGCGCAGTACATCCGCGTGATGTTCGCCGAGCTGACCCGCATCCTGAACCACCTGCTCTGGCTGGGCGCGCACGGCATCGACTGCGGCGCGATGAACATCCTCATCTACTGCTTCCGCGAGCGTGAGGACATCTTCGACATGTACGAGGCGGTCTCGGGCGCGCGCATGCACGCGGCCTACTTCCGTCCGGGCGGCGTGTACCGCGACCTGCCGGACGCGATGCCGCAGTACAAGGTCAGCAAGATCAAGAACCAGAAGGCCATCGACAAGCTCAACGAGAACCGTCAGGGCTCGCTGCTGGACTTCATCGAGGACTTCTGCAACCGCTTCCCGGCCAACGTCGACGACTACGAGACGCTGCTGACCGACAACCGCATCTGGAAGCAGCGCACGGTGGGCATCGGCGTCGTGACGCCCGAGCGCGCGCTCAACCTGGGCCTGACCGGCCCGATGCTGCGCGGCTCCGGCATCGCGTGGGACACGCGCAAGACGCAGCCCTACGACGTGTACGGCAAGATGGACTTCGACATCCCGGTCGGCACCAACGGCGACACCTACGACCGCTACTGCGTGCGCGTCGAGGAGATGCGCCAGTCCAACCGCATCGTGCAGCAGTGCGTGAAGTGGCTGAAGGCCAACCCGGGTCCGGTCATCACCGACAACCACAAGGTCGCTCCCCCGAGCCGCGTGGCGATGAAGACCAGCATGGAAGAGTTGATCCACCACTTCAAGCTGTTCACCGAAGGCTTCCGCGTCCCCGAGGGCGAGGCCTACGCGTCGGTCGAGCATCCGAAGGGCGAGTTCGGCATCTACCTGATCAGCGACGGCGCCAACAAGCCGTACCGGCTGAAGATCCGCGCGCCGGGTTATTCGCACCTGGCGGCGCTGGACGAGATGGCCCGCGGACACATGATTGCCGACGCGGTGGCCGTGATCGGCACGATGGACATCGTGTTCGGTGAAATTGACCGTTGAGTGGTGACCGCATGAGCAGCACTGAAATTGTGAGCACCGGGTTCGTGTTGAGCGAGGCCACCGCGGCCCGCTTCGCGCGCGAAGTCGCGAAGTACCCGGCCGAGCAGGCGCAGTCGGCCGTGATGGCCTGCCTGTCCATCGTCCAGCAGGAGCAGGGCTTCGTGTCCCGCGAGGCGGAAGACGCGATCGCGTCCTACCTCGGCATGCCGGCGATCGCCGTCTACGAGGTCACGACCTTCTACAACATGTACAACCAGCGCAAGCTGGGCCTGTTCAAGCTGAACGTCTGCACCAACCTGCCGTGCCAGCTGCGCGACGGCCAAAAGGCGCTGGACCACCTCTGCTCGAAGCTGGGCGTCGAGGCCGGCGGCACGACCGCCGACGGCGTCTTCACCGTGCAGCAGAGCGAGTGCCTGGGCGCCTGCGCCGACTCGCCGGTGATGCTGGTGAACGACCGCCAGATGCTGAGCTTCATGAGCGCCGAACGTCTCGATGAGCTGGTGGATGCGCTGAGAGCGCACCATGCGGCCAACAAGAACTGAGGGACCTGGACGATGACCAACATCGCGAACATCGACCTCTCGAAGTGGCAGGCCACCGGCAAGGAAACCTGCTTCCACGACCGCAACATCACCCCGCAGATCTACGCGGGCCTCGATGGCAAGAACTGGTCCTTGAAGGACTACGAAGCGCGCGGCGGCTACCAGGCCCTGCGCAAGATCCTCGCCCAGGGCGAGGGTCAGGGCATGACCTCCGACCAGGTCATCGCCGAAGTGAAGGCCTCCGGCCTGCGCGGCCGCGGCGGCGCCGGTTTCCCGACCGGCCTGAAGTGGAGCTTCATGCCGCGCCAGTTCCCGGGTGCGAAGTACCTGGTCTGCAACAGCGACGAGGGTGAGCCCGGGACCTGCAAGGACCGCGACATCCTGATGTTCAACCCGCACATCGTCATCGAAGGCATGGCGATCGCGGCGTTCGCGATGGGCATCAAGGTCGGCTACAACTACATCCACGGCGAGATCTTCGAGGTGTACGAACGCTTCGAAGCCGCGCTGGAAGAGGCCCGCGCGGCCGGCTACCTGGGCGACAACATCCTGGGCAGCAACTTCAGCTTCCAGCTGCACGGCCACCACGGCTTCGGCGCCTACATCTGCGGCGAGGAAACCGCGCTGCTGGAATCGCTCGAAGGCAAGAAGGGCCAGCCGCGCTTCAAGCCGCCGTTCCCGGCCTCGTTCGGCCTGTACGGCAAGCCGACCACCATCAACAACACCGAGACCTTCGCGGCGGTGCCCTGGATCATCCGCAACGGCGGCCAGGCCTACCTCGAAGTCGGCAAGCCCAACAACGGCGGCACCAAGATCTTCTCGATCTCCGGCGACGTCGAGCGTCCGGGCAACTACGAGATCCCCCTGGGCACCTCGTTCGAGAAGCTGCTGGAACTCGCCGGCGGCGTGCGCGGCGGCCGCAAGCTCAAGGCGGTCATCCCCGGCGGTTCGTCCGCCCCGGTGCTGCCGGCCGACGTCATGATGCAGTGCACGATGGACTATGACTCCATCGCCAAGAACGGCTCCATGCTGGGCTCGGGTGCGGTCATCGTGATGGACGAGACCCGCTGCATGGTCACCAGCCTGCTGCGCCTGTCCTACTTCTACGCGCACGAGTCCTGCGGCCAGTGCACGCCCTGCCGCGAAGGCACGGGCTGGATGCACCGCGTGATCGAGCGCATCGCCCACGGCAAGGGCCGCGTCGAGGACATCGACCTGCTGAACTCCGTGGCCGACAACATCCAGGGCCGCACCATCTGCGCGCTGGGCGACGCCGCGGCGATGCCGGTGCGCGCGATGCTCAAGCACTTCAAGGGCGAGTTCATCGCGATGATCGAACAGGCCCAGCAGAACAAGGCGCCCGCCGCGTCGTCCCCGTCCGCCATGGCGAAGTCGCCGGCGCACGCCTGATCGGAGCCGCTGAGAAGAACTATGGTTGAAATCGAACTCGACGGCCAGAAGGTCGAAGTGCCCGAAGGCAGCATGGTGATGCATGCCGCCGAGAAAGCCGGCGCGTACATCCCGCACTTCTGCTATCACAAGAAGCTGAGCATCGCGGCCAACTGCCGCATGTGCCTGGTGGACGTGGAGAAGGCGCCCAAGCCGCTGCCCGCCTGCGCCACGCCGGTGACGCAGGGCATGATCGTGCGCACCAAGAGCGAGAAAGCCATCAAGGCCCAGCAGGGCGTGATGGAGTTCCTGCTGATCAATCACCCGCTGGACTGCCCCATCTGCGACCAGGGCGGCGAATGCCAGCTGCAGGATCTGGCCGTCGGTTACGGCGCCAGCGCCTCGCGCTACTCGGAAGAGAAGCGCGTGGTGTTCCACAAGAACGTCGGCCCGCTGATCTCGATGGAAGAGATGAGCCGGTGCATCCACTGCACGCGCTGCGTCCGCTTCGGCCAGGAGATCTCCGGCGTGATGGAGCTGGGCATGGCGCACCGCGGCGAGCACAGCGAGATCCAGACCTTCGTCGGCCGCACCGTGGACTCGGAGCTGTCGGGCAACATGATCGACATCTGCCCGGTCGGCGCGCTGACCAGCAAGCCCTTCCGCTACAGCGCCCGCACCTGGGAACTGTCGCGTCGCAAGAGCGTCAGCCCGCATGACTCGACCGGCGCGAACCTGATCGTCCAGGTCAAGAACAACGAAGTGATGCGCGTCGTCCCGCTGGAGAACGAAGCCGTCAACGAGTGCTGGATCGCCGACCGCGACCGCTTCTCCTACGAAGCGCTCAACGGCGACGAACGCCTGACCACGCCGATGCTCAAGCAAGGCGGCGAGTGGAAGTCCGTCGACTGGACCACCGCGCTCGAATACGTCGCCAACGGCCTGAAGCAGGTCAAGACGGAGAAGGGTGGCGCGTCCATCGCCGCGCTGGGCTCCGAGCACAGCACCGTCGAGGAACTGCATCTGCTGGCGCAACTGGTGCGCGGCCTGGGCAGCGAGAACATCGACACGCAGCTGCGCGTGGTCGACCCGGCGCTGCGCGCCGCGGACGGCAAGGCGCTGTGGCTGGGCACCGCGATCGCGTCGCTGTCGCAGCTGGACCGCGCCTTCGTCGTCGGCTCGTCGCTGCGCAAGGACCACCCGCTGTTCGCGCAACGCCTGCGCCAGGCCGCCCGCCGCGGCGCGCAGGTCGTGTCGCTGGCCGGCTCGGTCGAAGACTGGAAGATGCCGGTCGCCGCCGCGATCACCGCCGCCCCGTCGGCCTGGGTCGCTGAACTGGCCAACGTCGCCGCCGCCATCGGCGCGGCGAAGGGCGTCAGCGCGCCGGTGCAAGGCACCGCCACCGACGCCGCCAAGGCGATCGCCGACACGCTGCTGTCGGGCGAGCGCAAGGCCGTGCTGATCGGCAACGCCGCGATCCAGCATCCGCAAGCCGCGACGCTGCTGTCGCTGGCGAACTGGATCGGCGAGCAGACCGGCGCTACCGTCGGCGTGCTGTCGGCCGCCGCGAACAGCGTCGGCGCGCAGCTCGTCAACGCGCGTCCGGGGCAGGGCGGCCGCACGGCAGCCCAACTGCTGAACGACCAGCCCGCCAAGGCGCTGCTGCTGCTCAACACCGACCCGGTGCTGGACGGCGCCAACGCCGCCGCCGCCAAGAAGGCGATCAACGCGGCCGAGATGGTCGTCGTGCTGACCCCCTTCAAGACCGGCCCCGTGGTCGAGTTCGCCGACGTGCTGCTGCCGACGGCGCCTTTCACCGAGACCTCGGGCAGCTTCGTCAACGCGGAAGGCCGCCTGCAGAGCTTCGTCGGCGTGGCCAAGGCCCGCGGCGAGACCCGTCCGGGCTGGAAGATCCTGCGCGTGCTGGGCAACCTGCTGAGCCTGCAGGGCTTCGACTTCGACAGCTCCGAGCAGGTCCGCACCGCGGCGCTGGGTTCGTCGCTGGACCTGGCGAGCCGCCTGGGCAACACGGTGTCGGCACAGTCCGCCGCCGCTGCCGCTCCGGCGCAAGGCCTGGAACGCCTGACCAACGTGCCGATCTACGCGACCGACGCCCTGGTGCGCCGCGCCACCTCGCTGCAGCTGACCCGCGACGGCCGTGACGCGGCGATCGCGTCGCTGCCGCAGGCGCTGTGGACCGAACTCGGCCTGGCCCAGAACAATGGAAAGGGCGCGCAGGTGCGCGTGTCCCAGAACGGCGGCGAGGCCGTGCTGGCCGCGCAGCTGGACGCATCGCTGCCCGCGACCGTGGTGCGCATCCCCGCCGGCATCCCCGAGACCGCCGCGCTGGGCGCGTTCACCGGCGCGATCGCCGTGACCAAGGCCTGAGGACGAGACGACCATGGAAAACTTCTATAACGCCGGCGCCTCGCTGCTGGGAGGTGTGGTCTGGCCGGTGGTCTGGAGCGTGCTCAAGATCGTCGCCGTGCTGCTGCCGCTGCTGGGCTGCGTCGCCTACCTGACGCTGTGGGAACGCAAGGCCATCGGCTGGTCGCAGATCCGTCCGGGTCCGAACCGCGTGGGTCCGATGGGCCTGCTGACCCCGATCGCCGACGCCGTGAAGCTGATCTTCAAGGAGATCATCATCCCGAGCGCCGCCAACAAGAACCTGTTCTTCCTCGGCCCGATCATGACGATCATGCCGGCGCTGGCGGCCTGGGCGGTGGTGCCCTTCGGCCCGGGCGTCGCGATCGCCGACGTCAACGCCGGCCTGCTGTTCCTGATGGCCATCACCTCGCTCGAGGTCTACGGCGTGATCATCGCGGGCTGGGCCTCGAACTCGAAGTACGCCTTCCTGGGCGCGCTGCGCGCCTCCGCGCAGATGGTCTCGTACGAGATCGCGATGGGCTTCTGCCTGGTCGTCGTGCTGATGGTGACGGGCTCGATGAACGTCAGCGCCATCGTGATGAGCCAGGAGCAGGGCTGGTTCGCGTCGCACGGCGTGAACATCCTGTCCTGGAACTGGCTGCCGCTGCTGCCGATCTTCATCGTGTACTTCATCTCCGGCCTGGCCGAGACGAACCGCCACCCCTTCGACGTCGTCGAAGGCGAATCGGAAATCGTGGCCGGTCACATGATCGAGTACTCGGGCATGTCGTTCGCGATGTTCTTCCTGGCCGAGTACGCCAACATGATCCTGGTGTCGGCCCTCGCGGTGCTGATGTTCCTGGGCGGCTGGTCGGCCCCGGTGTCCTGGAGCCTGTTCGGCATGGAGACCCCGGCCTTCATCCAGCAGACCATGGGCCTGTGGAACTGGGTCTGGCTGTTCCTGAAGACCTTCTTCGTCGTGACCTGCTTCCTGTGGGTGCGTGCCACGTTCCCGCGCTATCGCTATGACCAGATCATGCGTCTGGGCTGGAAGATCTTCATCCCCATCACGCTGATCTGGCTGGTGGTCGTGGGTCTGTGGATCCAGTCGCCGTTCAATATCTGGAAGTAAGCCGAGGTACCCGCTGTGATCAAGGACCTAGTCAAGAGCTTCATGCTCACCGAGCTGCTGAAGGGCATGGCCCTCACCGGCCGGCATTTCCTCTCGAAGAACATCACGGTGCAGTTCCCGGAAGAGAAGACCCCGCTGTCTCCTCGCTTCCGCGGTCTGCACGCGCTGCGCCGGTACGAGAACGGTGAAGAGCGCTGCATCGCCTGCAAGCTGTGCGAGGCCGTGTGCCCCGCCATGGCGATCACGATCGAGTCCGACGTGCGCGAAGACGGCTCGCGCCGCACGACGCGCTACGACATCGACCTGACCAAGTGCATCTTCTGCGGCTTCTGCGAAGAAAGCTGCCCGGTCGACTCCATCGTCGAGACCGACATCTTCGAATACCACGGCGAGAAGCGCGGCGACCTGTACTTCACCAAGGAGATGCTCCTGGCGGTGGGGGACCGGTACGAGCCGCAGATCGCAGCCAGCAAGGAGGCCGACGCCAAGTACCGCTGACCGGTCCGGCGGTCTGCTCCACCTCGCCGACAGGGGAGGGGAGAGGACCGCGACCGGCGGCCTGCTTGCAGGACATCGCATGGATATCACTACCGCGCTCTTCTACGTTTTCTCGGCCGTGCTGCTGGGCTCCGCGATCCGTGTCATCACGGCCAAGAGCACCGTGCACTCGGCCCTGTTCCTGATCCTGTCCTTCTTCAGCGCCTCCTGCCTGTGGATGCTGCTGAAGGCCGAGTTCCTGGCCATCACCCTGGTGCTGGTCTACATCGGCGCCGTGATGGTGCTGTTCCTGTTCGTCGTGATGATGCTGGACTTCGAGTCCACCGCCGTGCGCGAGAACATCTGGAAGCACCTGCCGGTGGCCAGCCTGGTCGGCGCGGTCATCGCGCTGGAGATCGCGGCCGTGCTGATGGGCGGCTTCCGCGGCGTCGAGAACGCCCCGGAGATCCCCAACATGGCGCAGCTGGGCAACACCAAGCTGCTGGGCATCGAGATCTACACCAACTACCTGTTCCCGGTGCAGATCGCCGCGGTGCTGCTGCTGGTGGGGATCATCGCGGCGATCGCGCTGACGCTGCGCGGCCGCAAGGACTCGCGCCACCAGGATCCGTCGCAGCAGGTGCGCGTGAAGAAGGCCGACCGCCTGAAGATCGTCAAGGTCGCCCCGACCGTCGAAGCCCCGTCCCTGCCGGCGGCTGACAAGAACGAAGGAGCCGCGTGATGGGTGCGCTGAGCCTGAACCACTTCCTGATCCTGGGCGCGTTCCTGTTCGCGCTGTCGGTGATCGGCATCTTCCTGAACCGCAAGAACCTGATCGTGCTGCTGATGGCCATCGAGCTGATGCTGCTGGCGGTCAACATGAACTTCGTGGCCTTCTCGCACTACCTGGGCGACATGGCCGGCCAGGTGTTCGTGTTCTTCATCCTCACTGTGGCGGCCGCCGAGTCGGCGATCGGCCTGGCGATCCTGGTCGTGCTGTTCCGCAACCGCAGCAGCATCGACGTGGAAGAGCTGGACGCCCTCAAGGGCTGACGAGGGAAGCGAGAAAAACAATGTCTGCAACACTCTCTCAGAACATGCTGCTGGCGGTGCCCCTGGCGCCGCTCGCCGGCGCCATCGTGGCGGGCCTGTTCGGCAAGCAGGTGGGCCGCCGCGGCGCCCACGTGGTGACCATCCTCGGCGTGCTGGTGGCGCTGATCATCTCGGTGATGACGCTCAACGCCGTGCTCGACGGCGCGCGCTTCAACCAGACCGTCTACGAGTGGATGGTGCTGGGCGGCCTGAAGATGGAAGTCGGCTTCATGATCGACGGCCTGTCCGCGATGATGATGTGCGTGGTGACCTTCGTCTCGCTCATGGTGCACATCTACACCATCGGCTACATGGAGGAAGACCCCGGCTACCAGCGCTTCTTCAGCTACATCTCGTTGTTCACCTTCAGCATGCTGATGCTGGTGATGTCCAACAACATGCTGCAGCTGTTCTTCGGCTGGGAAGCGGTGGGCCTGGTGTCCTACCTGCTGATCGGCTTCTGGTACACGAAGCCGACGGCGATCTTCGCCAACATGAAGGCCTTCCTGGTGAACCGGGTCGGCGACTTCGGCTTCATCCTGGGCATCGGCCTGCTGGTCGCCTACGGCGGCTCGCTGAACTACACCGAGACCTTCGCCAAGTCGGCGGAACTGGCCAAGATCGGCTTCGCCAATCCCTTCGGCGCCGAGCCGTGGATGATGCTGAGCGTGGCCTGCATCTGCCTGTTCATCGGCGCGATGGGCAAGTCGGCGCAGTTCCCGCTGCACGTGTGGCTGCCGGACTCGATGGAAGGCCCGACCCCGATCTCGGCGCTGATCCACGCGGCGACCATGGTGACGGCCGGCATCTTCATGGTGTCGCGCTTCAGCCCGCTGTTCGAGCTGAGCGACACCGCGCTGAACTTCGTCCTGATCATCGGCGCGATCACCGCGCTGTTCATGGGCTTCCTGGGCATCATCCAGAACGACATCAAGCGCGTCGTCGCGTACTCCACGCTCTCGCAGCTGGGCTACATGACGGTGGCGCTGGGCGCCTCGGCCTACTCGGTCGCGGTGTTCCACCTGATGACGCACGCGTTCTTCAAGGCGCTGCTGTTCCTGGGCGCGGGCTCCGTGATCATCGGCATGCACCATGACCAGGACATCCGCAACATGGGCGGCCTGCGCAAGTACATGAAGGTGACCTGGATCACCTCGCTGCTGGGCTCGCTGGCGCTGATCGGCACGCCGTTCTTCTCGGGCTTCTACTCGAAGGACTCGATCATCGAGGCGGTCCACGCGTCGCACCTGCCGGGCGCGAGCTTCGCGTACGTCGCGGTGGTGGTGGGCGTCTTCGTGACCGCGTTCTACAGCTTCCGGATGTACTTCCTTGTCTTCCACGGCAAGGAGAACTTCCACCACAAGCCCTTCCCGGGCGAGCACGACCATCACGACGATGATCACCACGGCGACGGTCACGACCACACGCCGCATGAGTCGAAGTGGGTGGTGACGGTGCCGCTGGTGCTGCTGGCGATCCCGTCGGTGCTGATCGGTTTCTTCACGATCAAGCCGATGCTGCACGGCGACTTCTTCAAGGATGCGATCTTCGTGAACCACGAGGTCCATCACGCGATGACCGAACTGGGCGAGGAGTTCCACGGCGCCTTCGCGATGGCCGAGCACAGCCTGGGCACGCTGCCCCTGTGGCTGGCGGTCGCCGGCGTGGCGGTCGCCTACTGGTTCTACATGATCAGCCCGGCCATCCCGGCCGCCTTCGCGCGGATCTTCCGCCCGATCGTGACCATCCTCGAGAACAAGTACTACATGGACTGGTTCAACGAGAACGTCCTGGCCCGCGGCGCGCGCGCGCTCGGATCCGGCCTGTGGAAGGGCGGCGACCAGGCCGTCATCGACGGCGTGCTGATCAACGGCTCGGCGCGCACGGTGGGCGGATTCGCCGGCCTGGTGCGGCTGGTCCAGACCGGCCACCTGTACTGGTACGCGCTGGTGATGATCCTGGGTGTCGTCGGTCTGATGACCTGGCAGCTGTGGCCTTACATGGGGCCCCAATTCAAGGCCCTGTTCGGCCTCTGACGCGGGCGGAGAATAAGAATGTTGCTAAGTCTCTCCATCTGGCTGCCCATCGTCTGTGGTGGCCTCCTGCTCGCGCTCGGGCGCGACAACAACGCCGGCGCGGTGCGCTGGATGGCGCTGGTCGGCGCCGTGCTGTCCTTCCTGGTGACGTTGCCGCTGATCAGCGGCTTCGACAACTCGACGGCGGCGATGCAGTTCGTCGAGGTCGCGTCCTGGATCCCGCGCTTCAACATCCACTACCACCTGGGCGTGGACGGCATCTCGATGTGGTTCGTCCCGCTGACGGCCTTCATCTCGATCATCGTGGTGATCGCGGCCTGGGAAGTGATCGACACGCGGGTGCACCAGTACATGGGCGCCTTCCTGATCCTGTCGGGGCTGATGATCGGCGTGTTCTGCGCGCTCGACGGCATGCTGTTCTACGTGTTCTTCGAGGCCACGCTGATCCCGATGTACATCATCATCGGTGTCTGGGGCGGACCTCGTCGCGTGTACGCGGCCTTCAAGTTCTTCCTGTACACGCTGGCCGGCTCGCTGCTGATGCTGATCGCGCTGCTGTACCTGTACAGCCAGTCGGGCAGCTTCGAGATCCTGCTGTGGCACAAGCTGCCGCTGCCGATGTCGGCGCAGACACTCTTGTTCTTCGCCTTCTTCGCGGCCTTCGCGGTGAAGGTGCCGATGTGGCCGGTGCATACGTGGTTGCCGGACGCCCACGTCGAGGCGCCGACCGGCGGCTCGGTGGTCCTGGCGGCCATCATGCTGAAGCTGGGCGCCTACGGCTTCCTGCGCTTCTCGCTGCCGATCGCGCCTGACGCCGCGCGTCACTACGACTGGTTCATCATCGGCCTGTCGCTGATCGCGGTGATCTACATCGGCCTGGTGGCCATGGTCCAGCGCGACATGAAGAAGCTGGTGGCCTACTCGTCGGTCGCCCACATGGGCTTCGTGACCCTGGGCTTCTTCATCTTCAACGAGCTGGGCATCGCCGGCGGCCTGGTGCAGATGATCTCGCACGGCTTCGTGTCGGGCGCGATGTTCCTGTGCATCGGCGTGCTGTACGACCGCGTGCATTCGCGTGAGATCGCCGACTACGGCGGCGTCGTCAACACGATGCCCAAGTTCGCGGCGCTGGCGGTGTTCTTCGGCATGGCCAACTGCGGCCTGCCGGCGACGGCCGGTTTCGTGGGCGAGTGGATGGTGATCCTGGGCGCCGTCGGCCACAACTTCTGGATCGGCCTGCTGGCGGCCACGGCGCTGATCTTCGGCGCGGCCTACACGCTGTGGATGATCAAGCGCGTCTACTTCGGCGCGGTGACCAACGACAACGTGCGCAACCTGACCGACATCAACGGCCGTGAGTTCCTGATGCTGGGTGTGCTGGCGATCGCGACGCTCTACATGGGCGTGTACCCGAAGCCGTTCACCGACGTGATGCATCAATCCGTCGACGCGCTGCTCAAGCACGTCGCGGTGTCCAAGATCCAATAAGGGCCCAACACAATGAACGACATGAACTGGGTCGCGGTCTATCCCGAAATCCTGTTGCTGGCGCTGGCCTGCGTGGTCGCGCTGGTGGACCTGTTCGTCACCGATCCGCGCCGCACGACGACCTACTGGCTGACGCAGCTCAGCCTGGCGGTGGTCGGCGTGATGCACTTCGCCGCGATGGGCGACGTGCCCACCGAGACGATGCAGGGCATGCTGGTCGTCGACCCGCTGAGCCACCTGCTGAGCGGCACCAGCGCGATCGCGCTGATCATCACGCTGGTCTATGCGCGTCCGTACGCGGAGTCGCGCGACATCCTCAAGGGCGAGCTGTTCACGCTGAGCCTGCTGGTGCTGCTGGGCGTCAACGTGATGGTGGCGGCCAACAACTTCCTGACCACCTACCTGGGTCTGGAGCTGATGAGCCTGTCGCTGTACGCGCTGACGGCGCTGCGTCGCGATCACACGATCTCGACCGAAGCCGCGATGAAGTACTTCGTGCTGGGCGCGCTGGCCTCGGGCTTCCTGCTGTACGGCCTGTCGATGATGTACGGCGCCACGGGTTCGCTGTCGATCCCGCGCGTGTTCGAGGTCATCTCGACCGGCACCGTCAACAAGGGCGTGCTGGTGCTGGGCGTGGTCTTCGTCGTCGCCGGCCTGGGCTTCAAGCTGGGCGCCGCGCCGTTCCACATGTGGGTGCCGGACGTCTATCAAGGCGCGCCGACCGCCGCGACGCTGCTGATCGGCGGCGCGCCCAAGCTGGCCGCGCTGGGCATGACCCTGCGTCTGCTGGTGGAAGGCATGCTGCCGCTGGCGACCGACTGGCAGCAGATGATGCTGGTGATGGCGGTGGCCTCGCTGGTCGTGGGCAACCTGGCCGCGATCGCGCAGAGCAACCTGAAGCGGATGCTGGCGTACTCGACCATCTCGCAGATGGGCTTCGTCGTGCTGGGCCTGGCCTCGGGCGTGGTGAACGGCCAGCCGGACCTGCATGCGCTGAATGCCTACAGCTCGGCGATGTTCTACGCGATCAGCTACGTGCTGACGACGCTGGGCAGCTTCGGCCTGATCATGCTGCTGGCGCGCCAGGGCTTCGAGTCCGAACAGATCAGCGATCTGGCCGGCCTGTTCAAGCGCAGCCCGTGGTTCGCCTTCGTCATGGCGATCTACATGTTCTCGCTGGCCGGCATCCCGCCGATGGTGGGCTTCTACGGCAAGCTGGCCGTGCTGCAGGCGATGGTCACGACCGGCCAGTCGCTGTACATCTGGCTGGCGGTGATCGCGGTGCTGCTGTCGCTGGTCGGCGCGTTCTACTACCTGCGCGTGGTGAAGGTCATGTTCTTCGATGAACCGACCGACCACAGCCCGGTGACGACCCCCGCGGATGCCCGCGTGGTGATGTCGCTGAACGGCGCCGCGGTGCTGGTGCTGGGCCTGCTGCCGAGCGGCCTGCTGGCGCTGTGCAGCCAGGCCGTGACGCGCGCGCTGGCGCACTGATCGCCGGCCGCGTCCAAGACGAAGAGAGCTCGACCATGGATCAAGGCGTTTCAGTCTGGATGGTGCTGGTGGTCGCGCTCGTCGCGGCCAACCTGCCTTACGTGAGTTCACGCATCCTGCTGGTCGGGCCGCGCCGCGATCCGAAGGCCGGCGGCTGGCGCCTGCTGGAGCTCTTCCTGCTGGGACTGGTCACGCTGGCCGTGGGTTTCGGACTCGAGTCGACGCAAGGCCAGCGCTTCCCGCAAGGCTGGGAGTTCTACGCCGCCGCGCTGGCGATGTTCGTGACCTTGGGCTTCCCGGGTTTCGTGTGGCGCTATCTGCGCCGCTCGCGGGCCAAGGTGCGAGAGTTCGATGACGAAGAAGCTGCCTGAAGCGAACCGACCCGATGACGACGGCGTGATCGGCATCCCGCCGGCCGCCGACGCTGACGAGCATCTGCGCGAAGCCCCGCTGGCATCCGACTGGATCCTGCGGGGCAATTTCCTTCAGGTGAAGCGCGACCGCGTCGCGCTGCCCAACGGCCGGGAGGCCACGCGCGAGTACATCCGCCACCCCGGTGCCGCGGTGATCGTGCCGCTGTTCGACGACGGGCGCGTGCTGCTGGAACGCCAGTACCGCTATCCGGTCGGCCGCGTGGTGCTGGAGTTCCCCGCGGGCAAGCTGGATCCGGACGAGACCCCGCTGCGCTGCGCGATGCGGGAGCTGTTCGAGGAGACCGGCTACGCCGCGCGCGAATGGGCCTACGCGGGCGTGCTGCACAACGCGATCGCCTACTCGGACGAGCGCATCGAGATCTTCTTCGCCCGCGGCCTGACCGCCGGCGAGCGGCAGCTGGACGACGGGGAGTTCCTCGACCTGCTGCCGGTGGCCGAGGACGAGCTCGACCGCATGGCCTTCGACGGCCGCATCACCGACGCGAAGACGCTGATCGGCCTGCAATGGCTGCAGCGCTGGCGGGCCGGCGCCTGGCCATTGGACTGGATGCCGGCGGACCCAGCCTCCAGCCGCTAGCATCGGCCCATCATGCTGGTACTGAACCTGGCCTGCGAGGCCGGCCATGCCTTTGAGGGCTGGTTCGCCTCCGCCACCGATTTCGAATCGCAACAGGAACGCGGGCTGCTGAGCTGCCCGCTGTGCAACAGCGCGACCGTGCGGCGGATGCCGAGCGCGCCGCGGCTGAATCTCTCGTCCGCCACCGAGCCGAAAGGCGCTAAGGCGGCGAAAGCGGCGATGGCTGCCGAAGCCGCGAAGGCCGGCGGCACCCGCGCGACGGAGGCACCGCCTTCGCTCCCCGCGGGACCGGGCCTGCCGGACGGCGTGCCGCCGATCGCGGTCGAGCTGCAGAAGCAGGTGATGCAGGCCGTCCGCACCTTGATGGCCAAGACCGAGGACGTCGGCGACCGTTTCGCCACCGAAGCGCGGCGCATCCATTACGGCGAGGCCGAGGAGCGCGGCATCCGCGGCCGCGCGACGCCGGACGAGGCGCGCGAGCTCGCGGACGAGGGCATCGACATCGTCGCATTGCCGGTGCCCGACGCGCTGAAAGACCCTCTCCAGTAACGACCTGACGCCTCTTGGGATTGCGGGCGACCCCACGCGGGTGTCGAATGCCCCGTCGCATCTCTTGAGGAATCAGGTTCATGAAGACTTTCCGATTGCTGGTCTGCGCCGCGGCGGTGACCGCGTCCTTCGCCTTCGCGCCGATGGCGCCCACGTATGCCGCCTCGGCCGCGCCGGTGGCCGCGCAGAACGGGATGGTGGTCACGGCCCAGCACCTCGCGACGCGCGTCGGCGTCGACGTGCTCAAGGACGGCGGCAATGCCGTCGATGCCGCGGTGGCGGTGGGCTACGCGCTCGCGGTCGTGTACCCGGCGGCGGGCAACCTGGGCGGCGGCGGGTTCATGACCATCCAGCTGGCCGACGGCCGCAAGACCTTCCTCGACTTCCGCGAGAAGGCGCCGCTGGCCGCGACGGCCAACATGTACCTCGACAAGGACGGCAACGTCGTCAAGGGCCTGAGCACGCACGGGCACCTCGCGGTGGGCGTGCCGGGCACGGTCTCGGGCATGGAGTACGCGCGGGAGAAGTACGGGACGATGAAGCGCCCCGCGCTGATCGCGCCGGCGATCGCGCTGGCGGACCGCGGCTTCGCGCTGGACCAGGGCGACGTCGACATGTTCCAGACGGCGACCAAGGACTTCGAGGCCGACCCGGCCTCGGGCGCGATCTTCCTGAACAAGGGCAGGCCCTTCCAGGCCGGCGACAAGCTGGTGCAGAAGGACCTCGCGAAGACGCTGCGCGAGATCGGCGCCAAGGGCACGGACGGCTTCTACAAGGGCTGGGTGGCCAAGGCGCTGGTGGACTCCAGCCAGGCCGGCAAGGGCATCCTCACGCAGGCCGACCTGGACCAGTACCAGACGCGCGAGCTGCCGCCGGTGGAATGCGACTACCGCGGCTACCACGTCGTCTCCGCGCCGCCGCCGAGTTCGGGCGGCGTGATCATCTGCGAGATGCTCAACATCCTCGAGGGCTACCCGCTGCGCCAGCTCGGCTGGGGATCGGCGCAGGGCGCGCACTACCAGATCGAGGCGATGCGCCATGCCTACGTCGATCGCAACAGCACGCTGGGCGATCCGGACTTCGTGAAGAACCCGCTGCAGCGGCTGCTGGACAAGACTTACGCGGCGAAGATCCGCGCGGCCATCGATCCGGCGAAGGCGGGCGTGTCCATGGACATCAAGCCCGGCGTCGCGCCGCATGAGGGCAGCAACACGACGCACTATTCGATCGCGGACAAGTGGGGCAACGCGGTGTCGGTGACCTATACGCTGAACGACTGGTTCGGCGCCAAGGTCACGGCGGCGAAGACCGGCGTGCTGCTCAACAACGAGATGGACGACTTCACCTCCAAGGTCGGCGTGCCCAACATGTACGGCCTGGTGCAGGGCGAGGCCAACGCGATCGCGCCCGGGAAGCGGCCGCTGTCGTCGATGAGCCCGACCATCGTGACCAAGGACGGCAAGCCGGTGATGGTGGTGGGCACGCCGGGCGGCAGCCGCATCATCACGGCGGTGCTGCAGACCATGCTCAACGCGATCGACTTCGACATGAACGTGCAGGAGGCGGTGGACGCGCCGCGCTTCCACCAGCAGTGGCTGCCGGACGTGACCAACGTCGAGCCGTATGCGTTCTCGCCGGACACGCGCAAGCTGCTGGAGGGCATGGGCCACAAGCTGGGCGCGCCGCATCCGGCGAACCACCTGGCGGCGATCATCGTCGGCGCGCCGTCGTTGAACGGCAAGCCGGTGGGGAACAACCGCTTCTACGGCGCGAATGATCCCCGTCGCAACACGGGGTTGGCAGCTGGATATTGATGCCCACCAAGCACCGCGCCTACGGGGCAAGCCCCGACCCTCGTGATAAGCGAGGGTGCGCCTGCTGCGAAGCTGAGTTCTTGACGCGAGACGTAGCTCAGATCCATTCCCTTTAGGAGTGGTAACGTTGAAAACCTTAGGGGTCGCGTTCTCGCCAGAAGTACAGGGAACACACGACTGGGGGGCGCATCCGAACTTGGGGTGCGGCTGAATACCAGCGGGGCAAAGAATTCCGTGCTGAAGTTCCCGTCCAACGCGCTGCCAGCGCACATCGACGACTTTCTGCTCGCCATGGGAAATGGCGAGCCGCAGTCGCTCTGGATGCCTGTCAAACTGAGCCATGGTGGTTCGCTGGGCGCGGCACCTCAGGCTGTCCAAGCAATCGCCACGTGGGCCCAGGCACAGTCCAATCGGGTACTGCAGCTCGCGCACCCATACGGGACCTCGCTCGACACGCAGAACCGCTTTGCCCGAACGCTGCCCGGCATGACCGCGCTGTACTTCACCGACAAGGTGGAGTCCGGCGAGACGACCCTATTTCGGTACGATGCCTTGAGAGCCGTGGCCCCTCTGGTGAAGGCCATGGACTCAGGCGACTTCGGCTCGACGGTACGTGGGCAGGCGGCAGCGCTAGTCTGTTTCGCAGGTGCGCGCAGTGAGTTCCTTAACCCCCTGTACTCGCGCAGCGAGCCTGACACCGTACGAGGTAGCTCAGATTTTCGAGCTCTGCTCCGACGACTCTTGCACACGCTGAGCGGCGGTCTTGCGGACCAACTCGACGACACGCAGTTGAGCCTCCTCAGTTCCCTGGTCTATCAGTTGTTCTTGAACACAGACCAGCACGGAGCGTTCGACGTCACCGGCCGGCGATACGACGTTGGCGTTCGCGGAATCTCGGTCAAGCTGACAGCAGTCAGTGACCGGCGAGACCTGATTGCCCTGGCCGGCGAAGACACGCCTCTCAAGGCCTATCTCACGAAGTCTGCGGTCGTGAAGTCTCAAGACGAGATTGGTCAGAAGCTCGAGGACCGGCCGTTGAATGAGCGCCATGGTCGCCCCGTCCGCCTCATTGAGCTCTCAGTGTTCGACACCGGGCCGGGCATGGGACTTCGCTGGCTCTCCAAGAAGACCGGCGTGCAGAGCTACGAGCAAATCAGCGTTGATGAGGAACTGGCCGCAGTTCGCGAGTGCTTCGAGAAGCACTCGACCACAAAGTCAGTTCAGAACGCAGGGGTCGGGCTCTACACGGCGCTCAACGCGATGGCGAAACTCAACGCCTTCATGACGCTCCGCACGGGGCGGATGAGCCTTTATCAGGACTTCTCGACTCTGCACGCACCGTCGAACTTTTCTCCAAGGCCTCGGCGACCCAAGGGCCAAGCAGCGCCGCGAATCGCGGGCACCGGGTACACCATCTGCTTCAAGGTGAGCTGAAGATGCTTGGCGCCAACGGGTTCTTCATCTTCCTTCACTCCCTCGACCGGGACGAGGCGCACTGCGCTCAGATGGCCGTCGTCTACAAACCTCCCGGACCGCTTCTCGATGGCGCCGTCGACGAAGTACTCCTTGCCTTGTCGAAGCGGCCCGTTCAGCCCGACGTCGTTGCTTTCGTCCATGTGGACCAAGGCCCAGAGCTGGATGCCGCCCTTAAGACGGATGGCGCGAAGAACGAGTGGCTGCGCTTCCGCGACCGAGCGAGTCTTCTAACGGCAGCGTTCGACGTGAAGACCGGCGGTGTGAGGGTGCAGCGGCGGGAGACCGCCAAGAGAGATGTGGCGACCGCATTCACCTCTGTCCTAAAGCACGCGTTGCACGAGGTCATTCAATCGGGACTTGCTGCCGTCTTCAAGAGGGAAGAGGTCATCTTGCTCGCCCCGGCCGGCTACGCGTATCAGAAGCCCTCGGGCAAGCGCGAAGAGTTTTTCCTGAAGCCTGACCTCGCGTTGAGCAGTTCAGCCGCGGTGGGCTTCGTTGGCTTCGCCTTACTCCACAAGTTGGGCCCCAAGCGTCTCAATCAAGCGCGGGAGCTGCGCTACTTGTTCATCGACACCATGTCGATTGCGCCGGTCGCATACGCGTTGAAGGAGCTCATCTCCCACGGGCGCCAGGCCCCAACGTATCTGATGGTCGAGAGCTTCCATTCGTACGGAGGCATCGACAAGGTCGACCGGCCTCCACCTCGCGAAGCCCTGTGCATCATCTCGGCATCGACATCCATGTCGATGCACCAGCGTTGGGTCCAGACAAAGCGCGCTAATTCGGAGGACGTGGTGACCCTTCTGACAGCGGCACCTGTGAGCATGTATGAAGAGGGCGCGCTCTTCGTCATCGACCGTCCGAAGTCCGTCTTCTCAAAGGGTCCGCCTCAGCTGTGCATCGAGCTCGATGGCGAGACCTTCCTACCGCGGGCGGAGCCGCCGAAGAAGGTGTTGCTGTCCGAGCTCGCGCACAAGACCAAGGAGACCGACGTGCTCCGCGATCTGGCGCAGTCGGGCGTCTTCGATGCATGCCGACGGCCAGCTGTGCCGGCCGCGGCATCGCGCGCCCTCTTCGTTGATGGGCACATCCTCGTCAAGGAACTGAACTTTCAACGTTGGCTGACTGGCGAACTGCGTTTGCGAGTCAAAGCCGCGACTCGCGTCATCCTGCATCAGGATGACCCAGCGTCGAAGGAGCTCGCAGAGGTCATCCACGACGCATGCAAGAAGCAGTTTCCGGAGCTCGAGCTGCGTATCGCATCGGCGACCGGCATCGAGACACTGAAGCTCGAGAAAGCGGATGGCGTGCTGGTCTGCGCGGCGGTCATCGGCAAGGGCTCGCAGCTCCTGGAAATCAGTCGAGCGTTGCGGGACCTGCACGAAGGACCGCGCTTATATGTGGTCGGAATTCAGGTCACCGAGACCCGCGACGAAACGAAGACGCTGCCACCGAATTTGCAGCACTCGAAACCGGTGAAGCATGAGTTTACCGCCTACAAGACACTCGCCATCGGACTTCAGTTGGCGCGAAGCTTCGCCGACGAAATTGATACCTACTATGCGCCGTCGTCTGACCCGTCCCAAGTTCCTGCTCCTCTGAAGTCCCGCGCTCGGCTACTTGGCCAAAACGAACCTGTGCGCGCAAGTGTTCTGCTTCCGTGCGGGGAGCGGGCTAGTACCGCACTTGAACTGCGGCCGGGCTACGCGTACTGGGCTGGCAAGGACTACACCGCGGGCGCGCACCACGCGAGCGTGTTGGGAACAGTGGGTGTCTTGTTGCAGCGTGCTCGTGAGGACAAGGAAGATATCAACGAGGAGAAGCGACTGAGTTCGGCGAGCTTCCGCCATGTCTTGCTCGACCCTGAGAACTTCGCGCGGTTCAACGATGGCGTGATACAGGCTGCGCTGCTACGAAACGCTTTTCCGTCAGAGCTTGACTACCGCATGGACGATGCTGCGAGCAGCCGCATGAAGGCAATCCTCCTGCGGATGCTCAAGAGAATTGACGAGCCAGCAGGCGAAGGGGCACTGGAGTTCCTTCTGGCCATCGCCCTTCAGCGCCTCTTGCTTGAAGAGCTGCATCAGCAGGAAGTGGTGGATGCCGCGCGAAACCTTGATTGCTCCGCGACTCTCAAGGAGGTGATTTCCTTCATCCTTCGGCCCTTTGCCGAAGGAAGCGGGAGCCAGGCCAAACCCCAACTGCCGTTCTAGGAGATACCGGCATCCAAAAAGGGGCACCGCGGAGATGAACTGCAGCGACGAGTGCTGGATTACGTTCAGAACGCCGATGGCTCTGGCTGAACTCGGCGCCGAGCTGGCGGAACGTGCGAAGAAGGATGCATCCCAGCCGAAGGCCCCGTAGCAAATGTGGTGTGCTACCGGACTTGCTTCGACAGCCGAGTCGCGAGGACCTCAAGTTCTTTGCTGTGCATCAGGTCGATGCACTTCATGGTGTTGAATTCGGACTGGATGGCGCCGCCGTAGACGCGCTTCGAGTAGCTGTCGGCGAGCTCGCGCAGGGGCTCGTAGGCTTCGATGGGCTGCTTGCCGAACTCCATGTAGGCGCTGGCGGTCGCGTTCGCATCTTCCTTGGCCTCCTGGGTCTTCGCCACCTTGGCCAGGCACACGCTGACGGCCCAGTTCTTGAGCAGTGTTCTCTGGGAGTAGCTGGCGGTCGCGCTCGCCACGGGCTTCCCTGGAGGGGTCTGAACTGGCTGGGCGCAAACGACGGAAGAGAGCATCGCGGCTCCGAACAAGAGAGCTTTCATCGCAGTGTCCAGATGGAGGCCGTCTCCGGAACGAAGGGGCCGTTGTCGGGGTCGTGCATCAGGTGGCAGACGTCGGAGCACTTGGTGCCATCCCAGAGCGTCACGTGGCCGCGGGCGTCGCCCCAGCCGCTACCCTTGACGACGATGATGCCCTTCATGCCCGCAAAGTCCGATTCCTTCGGCGCTCTTGCCGTCTTGTCTGGCCTTCCGAAGGTCTTCTCCATGTAGGTCATCATGTCTGCCACGCGGTACAGGTACTGCTGGCCGTCGCCGCCGCTGACCATGGCGTACAGACGGCTCTTGGGGATCGGGAAGCCGGTCTTGTTGAGGACGTAACTCATCCGAATGGGACAAGCATTGCGGAAGCCCCTTCGGGGAGCTCGATGTTTTTCTGGACGTTCCCGCCGATCTTCTTGCCCACTTCAAGGACCGGAACCCGGACGGCCATGAAAGCCGCCCAGGCGCTATTGAATGATGGTCTTGCCACGCAAAGGCTCCCTGGTTGCACGCTGGGTTCACTTCGCCCCTAGGTCATGCTGGGGAACATTGTGGGGAGATGCCCCCGACCTGCAATCAGTCGAAGGTCACTCATCAAGCATGAGCTCGCCGGTAGGCTTCATGAGGACCAACGTCCTTCGCGCCTAGTTTGCGGATGCGGCGCGGCAACCGCGCTGATGCGGCGTCACTGCCTCGGCTTGTAGCCCGGCACGTCCCCGAGCGGGATCGTGCGCACGCGGATCACGACCTCGGTCTTCCTGCCGTCTTCCGGCGTTGCCTGCACGCCGGCCTCGACGCCGTCCTCGACCAGGAGGGACGCGTTCTTCATCAGCGGCTGGCCGCCTTCCGAGACATCGAAGTTCAGGTAGACGCGCTTGCCGTCCCGGCGCTTGGCCCCGATCTCGACGCGGACCTGGTCCGACGTGGGCAGATCCGGCTTGCCGTTGATGACGACGAGCGCCTTCTTGCCGCTCTCGGTGACGAGGCGCATCGTCGACAGCTTCTGCTCCTGGATCGCGCCGTCGCTGCGCCGATTGAGCTGGATCGTCATTTCCAGCGCGACCGGATCGGTGGCGAGGTCGGGCATGACCGCGTTGACCGCCTGCACCGCGCCGGCGGCGCCGAGGGCCAGCACGGCCAGGGCGGAAGCGCCGATCAGCCGGCGTGAGCGGGAATGGGGACGGACGGCGAGCATGGCGACTCTTTCGATCAACGGGTGGGAGGAGCGCCAGCCGGACCACGGCTGGAGCGGGGACGGGGACTGCTGGGCACGGAGCAGGGCGCGGGCATAGTCGGCTTCCCGGCCAGGGTGCCGGCGCATCACGACGTGGTCGCAGGACAGTTCCTGGTCGGCGCGCATCGCGCGCAGCGCGAGCCAGGCCAGCGGGTTGAACCAGTGCAGCACGCACAGCGCGGCGGCGAGGGCGTTCCAATGGTTGTCGCAGCGACGGCGATGCACCGCTTCATGCGCGAGCACCAACGGGCGCTGGGTCTCGTCGAAGCGCCGCTCGAAGTCGGGCGGCAGGACCAGCCGCGGCGGCCACAGTCCGACCAACGCGGGGCCTTGCGCGCCCCCTGCGCCGTGAAGCGGCGTTGCAGCCACGCCATCCGCGCGACGACGACGAGCGCGCCGGCGAGCCAGAGACCCAGCCAGACGACAGCACCACCGGCCGGCGCCAGCGTGTTCAACGGAGATGCGGTCGCGCGATCCAGCGCGGGAGCGATCTGATGGACGAGCGCCGCCGAGAACTGTGTGGCGGGCGGACTTGCCGGCAGCAGGCCGACGATGAGCAGCATCGGCAGCAGTAGCCAGGCGGCATAGGCGACACCGGGGCCGATGTGGCGGGCCAGCGGACGTCGCAGCGCGAGCAACGCCAGCGCGATCACGGAGAGCAGGGCGGTCTGACGCAGCAGCGCGTGAAGCAGCGCGTCAGTCATTCGACTTGCCGCCTTTCCTGCCTTTGGCGGCCCCGGCCCCGGCGTCGCGTTGCTCGTAGTCCTCGATGAGCCGCTTGAGCGCCTGGACGTCGCCGGCCTTCAGCTTGCGCTGCGAGGAGAAGTGGGCCACGAGCGGCGCGAGGCTGCCGCCGAAGAGGCGGTCCAGCAGCGAGAGACTCTCGCTGTGGGCCCATTCGGCGCGCGGGAAGCGCGGTGCGTAGAGGAAGCGCCGGCCGTCGCGTTCGGCGACGAGCGCGTCCTTCTTCAGCAGCCGGTTCAGCAGCGTCTTGACCGTGGCGAGCTGCCAGTTCTGCCGGTCGGCGAGCGCGGCGGCGATGTCCTCCGCCGACAGCGGCGAGGAGCGCCAGAGCACTTCCATGACTTCGGCTTCGGCGGACGTGATGGCAGGGAGTTCGTCGGGCATGCGATTCCGTTTACGCGTGTAATCGATTGAATGATTACAGCTGTAAATGGAATCGTCAAGGGGCGCTGGATTCGCTGGCGGTCGGGCCGCTCCACGGCTTCAGCGCCTGGTAGCGCTGCGGCAGCGTCAGCGCATCGCCCCAGGAACCATAGGTCGGGTTGGGAATCGGCACCCAGGACAGGCCCCACCGCTTCGCGTGCGCCTGCTCGTCGTAGGTCGCGCGCGGCGCGAAGTCGTTGAGGTCGTCGCCGACGAGCATCGCGATGCGATGCGTGCGGGCCACGGCGAGGCGCCTCGCGCTCTTGTCCGACGCGGACCAGTCGGCGCGGTCGCCGCGCAGCATCAGGTCGTCCGGCGCGACCGCCCGGCCCAACACGCGTTCCAGGTTCACGAGCGTCTGTGCCTTCTGCGGGCAGGCGGCGTGAAGGCCGTCGGGGCCGAAGGGCCCGTCGGCGGGGCAGGTCCTGTTGGTGATGAAGACGACGCGGAAGCCGAGCGCGCGGGCGCGGGCGATGAACTCGGGCGCGCCCGGGATCGCGGTGGCCTGCGCGGACGCCACCCACGCGGCCCAGGACGCGCTGTCGTAGGGCTTGCCGGCCTGGATGCGCCACGCCTCGTAGGGCGAGTTGTCGACCACCGTCTCGTCGACGTCCAGCACGATCGCCGGCGGCTTGCGGGCGAAGCTGCCTTCGGCGGCCTGCTCGAGCGACGCCGTCTCGTGCGTGGCCTTGCGGGCAGAGGGGAGGCGCGCGGTCGCGGCGCGGTAGACCGCGAGCGTGGCGGCCCGCCGCTCCACCGCAGTCTGGAGCCACAGGGTGGCCGTCACGCCTTCGCGGCCGACGACCGGGAGCTCTTCGGTGGACGCCGACGCGGACTCTGCGGCCGACGCGGCCCTCGTGGTCGACGGGGCCATCCAGGCCGTGGCGGTCATCGCGCTCATCGCCACGGCCGCGGTCAGCGTCGTGCGGGTGAGGCGGGGTCGGGTCGCTGCGAGGCGCATGCCGGAGCTTTCTCGGTGGTCGAAACGCACCGATTGTGCGGTGGGCGCAGCGTCATACGGATTGATGATGCGCACCCGCGTGGCGCGGGATATACGGCCACGTCGCCCACTTGCCGCCCGCCATGCAAGCTCCTTCCCCCGGCTCGCCCGCGACCCATCGACGCGGCGGCCGTGCCTGGCTGTGGATCGCCGTCGTCTGGTGCTCGCTCGCCACGGCCGTGGCGCTGTGGCAGCCGCCGGGGCCGGTGAACGCCGCGACGCCGGTCACGCGCGCCGAGCCCAGTCTCCTGGACTGGTGGCGCCTTCCCGTCGAGCGCAACGCGTTCCGCCGCCTGCCCGACGTCAGCGGCGTCTTCACGTCGATCGCGGTCGATGCCGGCGGCAGGCAGGGCTGGCTCGCGGGGGAGGGCGGCGCCCTCGCCGGGACGCGCGACGGCGGCGCCACCTGGTCGCCCTTGTCGACCGGCACCGACCGCGTGCTCACCGCCCTGCATGCGAGCGCCGACGGCCGGCATCTGTGGGCTGTCGGTGAACGAGGCACGGTCCTCGCGTCCGACGACGGCGGTCAGCGCTGGCGCACGCAGCCGTCCGGCACCGATCGCCCATTGCGCGCGGTCCAGTTCGCGTCGGACGCGCGCAGCGGGTGGGCGGTCGGCGACGACGGCGCGGCGATCGCCACGGACGACGGCGGCACGACCTGGCACCCGATGACGGGCCTGGGGACGTCCCGGCTGAAGGACGTGCGTTTCGAGGCGGCCGGCCGCCTGGGCGTGGTGGTCGGCGACGGCGGGCTGGTCTTCCTCTCCGAGAACGGCGGCGGGCGTTGGTTGAGCCTCGACGTCAGACCGCCGGCCACCGTGCCGTCGGGCATCGTCCAATCAGCGACGGGGACACCGACGCCGGCCCAGGCTCCGCCTGTCCAATCGACGCCTGAGCAGTCGTCTCCCGTGCCCTCCACCCCTGTGCAATCAAGCCCGGTGCAGGCCGCGCCGGCGCGGCCCAGCTTGCAGACCTACCCGTCCGACGACTGGGTGGCCGCCACGGTGACGGCCCAGGGCCAGCGGATCGGGCTGGCGAGCCTGCAGGGCCGTTTCTCCTGGTCGAGTGATCGCGGCAAGACCTGGTCTTCCCCGACGGATCTCGGCGTGCCCATGCCGCAATCGATCGCCTTCAGCGCCGACGGCGGTCATGGTGCGGTGGTGGGCGCGTTCGGCTGGCTCGCCACGTCGGTGGACGGGGGCAAGACCTGGCGGAATCAGGACAGTGCCGAGTTCAGGCTGCTGGTCGCCGCCCCGGTCGCCGACGACGGGCAACGCGCCTGGGCGCTGGGAAAGAACGGCTACCTGATCACGTCCGAGGATGGCGGCCTGTCGTGGTCGCCGGCGACGAGACGGGCGCTGAACACGCTCACGAGCGTCGGTTTCTCCGACGACGGCGCCCGCGGCTGGGCGGTCGGCCTCGGCGGGACCGTGCTGAAGACCGAGGACGGCGGCAAGACCTGGCACCGGCAGTCGGCGGGGACAGGCGCGGGGCTGGGCCTGCTGCACGTCAGCGCGGACGGCCTGAAGGCCTGGGCCATGGACGTCGAAGGCAAGCGCGTGCTGCAGACCGCCAACGGCGGGGCGTCGTGGGAGCCCGGCAACCTGACCACGCCGGACGCGCGGGCGGCGATGGCGCGTCCCCGCCAGTCCCTGCAGCCGCCGATGCCGCTGCCCTGGGGCGTGCGCTCCGGCTACATCGGCGCGGACGGCCTGCGCGGCTGGGCGGTCGGCGAGGGCGGGCTGCTGCTGAGCACGCGTGACGGCGGCCGCACCTGGGCCGATCCCCGCGCCTACGCGCGCTACCCGGCGCCGTGGTACTGGCTGGCGCTGCTGCTGGCGGTGCCGATGTTCCTGCGCGCCTGGCGGCGCTTCACGCAGGCGCACCAGGGGGATCGGCATGGCCGACACGCCGGCCACCGACGCGGCGCTGACCGATCCGCGGCAGGACCGGCTCAACTTCGAGCCGCTTGCCGCGGGCATCTCCCGCTTCCTGCGCAATCCGGCGACCGAGCCGCCGCTGACGCTGGCCATCACCGGCGACTGGGGCTCGGGCAAGAGTTCGTTGATGGGGCTGATCTGCGCAGACCTGCGCGCGCACGGGTCGCGGCCGATCTGGTTCAACGCCTGGCACCACCAGAAGGAGGATCACCTGTTCGCCGCGCTGCTCGGCGCGCTGAGCAAGCAGGCCCCGCCGCCGTGGCTGAGCCTCGACGGCATCGGCTTCCGGCTGCGCCTGCTGTGGCTGCGCTCGCGCAAGCACTGGGTCTTCACCCTGCTGCTGTGCACGGCGGTGACGGCGCTCGTCACCTGGCATCTCGGCATGAACGACGCCGTGGCGGAGGCGCAGCGGCTGCGCCAGCTCGGCGACCTGCTGACGTCGCTCGGCGGATGGGGGAATGCGAAGCCCGATGCCGCATCGACCGCCGCATCGACAGCCGCGACGACCGCTGCGACGGCGTCCACGCCCTGGGCCGGCTGGCTCGCGCTGCTGACGGTCGCCGGCACCACGTTGGCCGCGCTGCGCAAGGCGCTGACGGCCTTCGGCGCCGATCCGGCGGCGCTGCTGGCCGGTGGGCTGCAAGGCATGAAGCCCAAGCTCGCCGCCGAGCAGAACAGCTTCCGCACGCGCTTCGCCGAGCAGTTCGGCGAGGTCTCGCAGGCCTTGCCCGAGCGCATCGTCGTCGTCATCGACGATCTCGACCGCTGCCGGCCCGAGGCGGTGCTCGAGATCATGGAGGCGGTGAACTTCCTGACCTCGTCGGGGCAATGCTTCGTGCTCTTCGGCATGGCGACGGACAAGGTGCAGGCGGCGCTGGCGATCGCGTTCGAGCGCATCGCCAAGGAGCTGGCCAGCGGCGCCGGCGGTGAGAAGGATCCGGAGGCCGCCGCGCGCAGGCAGCGCCGCGACTATGCGGCCAACTATCTGCAGAAGCTGATCAACCTCGAGATCAAGGTGCCGACCGAGCAGTCGTACGAGGCGTGGCGGCTGCTCACCGACGATCCGGCGACCGCGAAGTCGCCCTCGTGGCGGGGTGAGGCGATGGACGGGCTGCGTCGTCACGCGATGTGGCTGGCGCTCGCGGCGGCCATGGCCGTCGGCGTGAGCCTGGGTGTGCTGCTGCGTCCCGAGGCAATGCAGGCGGAGGCCGAGCGCGCGGCAACGCCCGCGCCGTCACCGGCGGCGTCGTCCTCCGCGCCTGCGACGGCGGTGGCGGCGAGCGCCCCGCACGGTGCCGCCTCCTTCCCCGGACATTCGGCGTCCGACCCCGCGTTGGCCTGGGGCGCGTCACCGGACCAGTCGCCGACGCGGGTGCTGGTGCAGTCCGGCCAGGACAGTCACGCGGACGAATGGTTCGCCGCAGTGGTGCTCGCCGTCGGCGCGGCGCTGGCGGGCCTGCTGCTGTGGCGCGCCGCGAGCCGGCGTCATCGCGAGGCGACCGATTCGAAGGACTTCCGCGATGCGCTCAAGGTCTGGACCGAGCTGGTCCGCGAGTCCGCGCACACGCCGCGCGCGGTCAAGCGCTTCGGCAACAAGCTGCGCTACTTCGAGATGCTGCAGCAAGGCGAGGCCCGGGATCGCACGCTGCTCGACGAGCTCCGGACGCGGCTGCGACGCTTCACCGCGAAGCGCGATGACACGGGGACCGTGGCGGAGACGCCGCGCGGCGAGCCGAACCGCCGCATTGCCGCACCGCAGCTCGTGGCGCTGGGCGCCTTGCATGAGGCCTTCGGGCCGGGCTGGCTGTCGCGCTTCGATGCCTCTCTCAAGACGAGCCTCGGCAATGATTTCCCGACCTTCTCCGATGCCGAGGACGCCCGGCTGGTCGACGCCGCCGAAGCCTTCATCCGGCAGCACACGATGCTGTTCGACACGGGATGGCCGCCCGGCCGCGACGAGGTCGAGGTCTTCTCCCGCCTGCTCGACGGCATCCGCATGCCCGGCGAATCGGAGGAACTCGACATGCGCCGGCCGTCGGTATCGCCATCCGTGTCGCCGTCCGTGCCGCCGTCCTCCGTTCGTCCCGACGTGAAGTGACCGGCCGCCGGCCCGTGACGGGGCCGGCGCGACTCAGTCGATGTGGAAGTCGTCCTTGTAGACCTGCCACCGCAACGGCGTGTGCAGATCCAGGTTGCCGGCCTTCAACCAGACGCGCTGCGCGGTGTCCACGCGGGACGTGTCCTCATGCGCCGCTTCCTTCTTCATGGCCGCCACGCGGGCGTCCAGGAAGGCGCTCAGGTAGGCGGTCTCGTCGCCGCCTTGCGCGGGCGTCTTGGCCTTCGCCATCGCCGCCTTGCGGATTCCGCCGAAGCTGTCGCTGCTGTTGCCGGGGCCGTGCATGACGATGGCGTCGTAGTAGGCGAACTGGCCGAGCGCGCGCAGGCCGTCGGCCTTCGCCTGACTCACCGCGGGATTGAAGTAGACGCTGTCCCGCTCGGCATCCTGCGCCTGCTGGAACACCGGATCCTTCGCGGCCGCAGCCCAGTCCGCCTTGAAGTCGGGATCCAGGCCGGCATGCGAGTCGCTGCCGTTCACCTTCTTCAGCGCCGTCAGATATTTCGCCAGCACGTTGCCGGGCGAACGCGTCGCGTAGTCCTGGACCAGCTCCAGCATGTCGCCGGTGCCTGAGCAGAAGCCGATGATGCCGGCGGTGTAGCCGCGTCCGTCCTTGATGTCCTGGATGTAGGCGTACTGCGCGCGCCAATCCTGCGAACTGTTCTCCGCGCTGGAGACGATCTGCATCGCGATGTCCTTCTTGCGGGCATCGGACAGGTCGGCGGAAGACGGCGCGGGTGCGGGTGCGGGTGCCGGGGCGGGCGCTGGAGCAGGTGCTGGCGACGGCGCAGGCGCAGGTGCAGGTGCCGGCGAAGGTGCTGGTGCCGGCGAAGGCGCCGGTGCCGGAGAGGGCGCGGGGGAGGGGGCCGGAGAGGGCGAGGACGGGTTGCTCGACACCGGTGATCCGGGGCCGTCGCTGGAGCCGCCTCCGCCGCATGCGGAGAGCGCCACGGTCAGTGACAGGAGGGCAAGGTGGCGACGGTGCTTCACGGGTCGATCAGGTCAATGGAATGGGCGCGGATTCTCTGTCGCCCGACACGCCGGCAGGTGTTCCGGACTGCGACCAAATGAAAACGACGGGCCTCCCGCAGAGGCCCGCGAACGCCGCCAGGGCCGATGCCCGCGGGGTTCCCGGCTCAAGACCTGTTGTTTGTCCGACTACCTCGAATCGGGTAGTGCGGTGGAGGTCGTCGCGACCACCGCCGCCTGCAGGTCGCCGGGATGGACCATCAACTCGCGCACGGCGCGCAGCGTCACGTACTGGCGCAGCACCGGGGTGAAGGCGGGCGCCTCCAGCAGCAGACGCCAGACGGGGATCAAGCGCTGCGCGTCGGCCGAGGCGCCGTCCTCGAGCGCCGCGGCGAAGTCGAGGCTGGCCTCGGCGGATAGCAGCTGCATGCGGCTCGCGGCGCTCAGCAGGCGTGGCGGCCGGACCTCCCGGCCGTCGCAGCAATAGAGCACGGCGCGAGCGAGCTCGCCTTCCTCGGTCGGCAGGGCGTTCAGCGATGCGCCGCGCAGGCGGACGTCGCCGTCGGCCGAGGCGAACACATAGGTCGTGTCGATGTCGGCCTGCGCCAGCAGACGCAGGCCGCGCAGCAGGCGGGGCAGGTCGGTGGTCGCGGCGTCCGGCGAGGCCTTGGCCTCGACGAGCAGGCAGATGTCCCAGTCGTCGCAGGGCTCTGGAGTCTCATGGCGGCGCAGCAGCACCACATCCCATTCGCTCTTCGCGCGTTGCGCATCGCCGGGGAAGGACGGCGGGATCCGCAGCGAGGTCGCCGTGCGGTAACGCGCCTCGCCGGCTGCCGCGTTCATGCGAGCGACGAGCATTTGGAACGCTTCGGCGGCGAGTGCTTCCACCGCGTCGCCGCGCTGTTGGGCGCCAGCGCCACGGGCTGCGGCCTGCTCACTGCCTGCGACCGGACCTCGCTGATCCAAGAGCTCGCGATGACGTGCCACGAGCGCGTCCGACGACAACGCGTCGAGCCGACGCAGCCGCTCGAGTGCGGCGTTGGTGATCAGGCGTTCCAGGCCTTGATGAAGCAGCGGCTCGGCGCGCATGTTGGCGTCGTCGCGCAACAGGATGAGAGCGTCGTACAACCGGGGCCACTCGTCGGCTTTGGCTGCGGCGTGTAGTGCCAGGAGCGCTTCACGCGTCGGCCCCGGCGATCGGCGCCGTGTCTTCTCGGGATGGGCGAGATCGTTGACCGCGGTGCGGACCGCGCGCCGGTCACGATCGACATGGGCGTTCAGCGAGGCATGCTCCCGAACTACTGGCGATCGATGACGCAGCACCATCGCCTTGAAGACAGGATCGCCGTCCGTGGCGTGCACGGCCTCGGTGATCAGGCCGGCGAGCGCGTCGATGAACAGCGTGTGGATGTCATTCTCCGGTGGCATCCCGGTCGCGAGCCGTGCGCGCGCCTGCTCGATCGCGAAAGCCAGCCCGACCGCCGGGTGATGGCTGCGGGCGACGGCCGTCGAAATGGGCAGGGAGGGCGCGCCATGGCGGCGTACCGACCGACGGAGCACGTCGGTCAGCAGGCACGGGAACTGACCGGGCCCGGAGTGGTCGCGCATGAGAGAGACGGAAGTGGAGTCGCCGCATTCTCCCTCTCCCTTTCCGTGGCGCGGCGGCCAATGACGCAGTCAGCGCAACGCGGCTTGAGCTTCCTCGACCGCTTGTCGGAACTTCTCCTGGCTACGCAATCGCGCCATCAAGCCTGCTGCCGCGATGCGTCCCGCGTCGACGTCCGACTGGTAGTGGAAGCCGCATACGACCCGGCTCTGGCCGAACTCGAGACCTCGAGCGATCACCTCGGTTGCCCGGGTGGGGAAGAGTTCGGCGAGAAGCATGCCAGTCAGCAGCCCCACTGTCGAATGCGTCGATGGATAGGAGCCCGAGCCCGCGAGACCGTAGGTCACCAGGTCATCGTCGGCATGGCCGGCCATGTCCACCGGCGACAGACAGGTCGCCGAACCCGGGCGGGCGACGAAGGGCCGGGCGCGTCCGCCGTCGGCAAGCGACTTCTTCATCGGCGCGACCAGATTGCTCGCGTCGTACTCGAAGGTCGTGATGATGGATTCGATGGCCTTGCGCGCTCGCGGCGAAAGCGCGGGTGTCCCCAGGCTGGGCAGGAAGCGGTCCAGCACCTGATCGGCGTTCCACACATCGTCCTCCGCAGCGCTCCGGCCGCGCGCCGTGGCCAGCAGCGGGCGGGTACTTTCGAACACCTTGTCGTCGACGAGTTGGAGCAGACCGAGGGCATCAGGTGGGGCAGGAATCCAGGATCGCACGTCCGGCAGCCCGGCTTCGACGGGGAGGTAGCCTGGCATCGGCGCGTGAGGCGTCCCCGCCTTGACGGCGCGCGACCCGAGGACCGCGTGCAGCAGTTGCGCGAGACGGGCGCCGGCACGCGTCAGCTCCTGGCGCTTGAGTGCCTCGCTGCGGGCGACATAGCCGTTCTCGTCGACGAACTTCGCCTGCCACCCGCTCTTGCCGGTTGGCGCCGGCGTGTACGAGAGCCCTTCGAGGGCGGACGCGCCCACCTGGATGGTTTCGCTCGCCCATTGGCGGGACCAAGTCATGACGTCGCCCGAGGTTCGCGGCACCCAGCGCGCATCGGCGACCAGGGTCGGAAACATTGCGCCCGTCGCGTTCATCTGTAGCGGGACGTCGTCCCAGAACGTGTGTAGCGAAGGGGCGCCGGGGAGGCCGATCCTGCCGCCGCCACTTGTATCGATCGCGTCGATGTCCGCCTGCAGTTCCGGGTCGGCGATCAGTCCGTCCTTGTCGAGATAGATCGCGACTGCGTGGAGCGGCTGATGTAGATCGCCGACGTAGTGCACGAGCAGCGCCAGTGCCTGCTGTCTGTCGGCGATGTTGAACGGGGAGGGCGACGCCTGGCCGCGCAGCACCGCGATGGCGGCGTTGATCGCGTGAACGACGTCCCGTGGCGCGGCGCCTGGATAGCGGACGTCGTAGTCGCGGCGCAGATTGGAGATGTCGGTGTAGTGGAATTCGTTGTGGCAGGCACCGCGAGCAGCGGCTGGCGGCGCCGAAGCGTGCCGGCACCCCTTGGAGTTGCTGGCCACGAATGATTCCATCCACGCCTTCCGCGGCTCGAAGACCGCGCACCACTGGCTGTATTTCGCCTGCGGCACGTATTGAAGGGTCTGCAGATCGACCGACTTGACGCAGTCGGCCCAGACGGCGACTGTCCTTAGGTCGGGGTAGTCCTTGAGGATGTCTTTCACGGCCGCTTCCGTGGGAGTGCCTTTCAGGAGCGCATCGGCGATGGCGCCGATGGCTTGGTGTCCGTCATGCGAGTAGGCGTGGGCACCCGAGGCGAAGACCAGCGCCGAGATGCTGATCAGGCCGCACATGCCGCGGGCCGTGGTTCGAAGTGTCATGTCCGTCTCCGTCGAAGTCCGCTCGTGAAGCGGTCGACTCTGTCGGAGTCATGGCGGCGCCGCAATCTCGTATACCGCCGCAAGCGCCCGGAACGTCATCAAGCCTGAGGATCCACTAGTCGCGGGGGCGCGACGTGGCAACATCGTGCTCCCGTCGAATCGATTTCTGCCCCATGAGAGTTGCCTTGTTTTCGCCACTCCCCGCATTGCTGTCCGTCGTGTTTGGCATCACGCCTATCGTGGCGTCCGCCGATCCGCTGCCGCCGGCCGCGAAGGCCGAGGTCACCGCGCTGCTCGGCAAGTTGACGGCCTCGTCGTGCGAGTTCAACCGCAACGGCGACTGGCATTCCGCCGCCGAGGCGAAGTCCCACCTGGAGCGCAAGCTGAGTTACCTCGAGGACAAGAACCTCGTGAAGACCGCCGAGCAGTTCATCGACCTCGGCGCGTCGAAGAGCAGCATGAGCGGCAAGCCGTATCTGGTGCGATGCGGCGGCGCGGCGCCGGTGGAGAGCAAGACCTGGCTCACCCGCGAACTCGCGACCGTGCGCGCCGCCGGGAAGGGCGCCTCGGCGTCTCCCCCGCCGGCATCGGCATCGGCGTCGAAGTAGAGGTCGCCGTTGACAGCGGCCTCGACGACGCAGCGGCCCCAGCGCTGAGCCTGCTTCAGCGGGCGTCGCCCGCCTGCAGCTTGCCGAGGATCGCGTAAGCCGCGTCCACGCGCTCGGGGATCGGCCAGCTGCGGTTGCCCAGCAGCACGACGCCGATGCGCTGCGTCGGCACGAAGACGACGTAGGCGCCGAAGCCGCGCGTCGAGCCGGTCTTGTTGAAGAGCCGCGGTCCGGCCGGCGTCTGCGCCAGCGGCTTGACCGCCGTGGTCACGCGCCCGAGCGCATTGCCCGCCTGGAGCTGCGCCAACGGCACCGGCCACGGGTACTGCTCCCAGCCGAGGCCCTGCGTCATGCCGTCGACCTGGAAGTGGCCGACATGCGTGGCCTCGACGGCCTGGCGCGTGGCGGCATCCAACCCGCTCGCGTCGATGTTGACCTGCATGAAGCGCACCAGGTCCGCCGCGGTCGCCTTGATGCCGTAGGACTCCGAGTCGAACGCACCTGGCGAGACACGCACGGCGATGTCTTTCGCGTCGGCCTGACGGTCGTCCTTGTCGTAGCCCGTGGCGTAGTGGGCCATGGCCGCCGCCGGCACCCGCAGGTAGGTCTCGCGCAGGCCGAGCCGGGGCAGCAGGTCGGATTCGACCGCATCCGCGTAATCGCGCCCGATCGCCGCGGCCGCCGCGCGGCCGAACAGGCCGATGCTCGGATTCGAATAACGGCGCTTCTCTCCCGGCGCGAAGTCGGGCTTCCACTGCTGGAGGTAGCGCATCAGCGAGGCTTCGTCGGTGACCGCGTCAGGCACCTGCAGCGTCAGTCCGCCGGCCGTGTAGGTGACGAGGTTCAACAGCGTCGCCCGGTCGATCGGATGGCCCTTCAACGCGGGCAGGTGGCGGCTCGGGTGGTCCGACAGCCGCAGCTTGCCGTCCATCATGACCTTCGCGCCGAAGGTCGCGTTGAAGGTCTTGCTGACGGAGCCGACCTCGAACAGCGTCCGGTCGTCGACCGGCTGGCCGGACTGCCTGGATGCGACGCCGTAGTTGAAGACGAAGGACTTCCCGCCGACCGTCACGCCGACGGCCGTGCCGGGGATGTCGTTCTTCGCCATCAGGGGACGGATCGCCGCGTCGACGGCCGCACGGAGGGCGGTGGCGTCGGGCGTCGGGTCGGGCGCGGCCTGCGCCGAGAAGAGGGTCAGTCCAGAAGCGGCGAGTACCGCCAGGCGGGTCGCCGCGTGCGTTGCCGATCGCGTTGCCGATCGTGTTGTCGATGGCGTCGCCCGTCGCGCCGCGGCGCGTGAAATCCCATGCATCGATGAAGCCTCGTCGGAAGAGGGCCGCGCGGGAAGCGCAGCGTTCATCCCGGATCTTGGAGGCAGATGCCAGACCGCGACGGCGAAAGGCGCGTTACGGGCGTCCGCCGTAACGCGCAGCGTCCATCAAGGCTGGATCTCGAAGACCAGCATCTGGTTGCGGTCGGTCGCCGAATCCGCCGCCGGGAAGTTGTCGTCGGCGACGACGACCAGGCTGCGTTTGCCGTTGGCCAGCTTCGGCCCGAAGGTCATGCCCTCGAGGTTGGCGATGCCGCCGAGCTGCGTCTTCAGCGTCTCGAAGTCCAGCACCAGCTTCTTGGTCACCGGCGTCGCGCCGGTCAGCGAGGCGGCCGTCAGCACGTTGGTCGCGTTCGCGGTGTCGATCTCGTAGAGCCGCACCTGGTTGCCGACGACGCCGACCGAGAAGCTGCGCTCCAGCACCAGGAAACGCGTCGCCGACAGCGCCAGGATCTCCGTCGGTCCGTTGACGGTGAACTGGTCGGCCGGCACCGGCGTCGCCTGCACCTTCTCGATCGGATAGACGTACTGCGCGTTGGCCACGCCGCTGGCGCGATCGAAGCGCGTCAGGCGCGAGGCGCTGCCCACCGCCGGCGTCGGCGCGGCGCCGTCCTGGATCAGCGCGCCTTCCATCAGCACCCAGGCCGACTGGGCGTCGGGCGAGAAGGTCAGCCCCTCGAAGACCAGGTTGCCGCGCGGGCCGGTGTCCTGCGCGCTCATCTGGAACATCGCGGGCAGGGTGTACTCGCGCACGTGGCTGCCCTGCGGCGTGATCTCGCGGATGAAGGGGTTGATCACGCGCGGCGGCGTACTCGTCAGCGTGCGGTCGCCCTCGCTGAGCCAGACCCAGTTGCCGGTCACCGGATCCACGCGGACCGACTCCGGGTCGGCGACCTTCGCGTCCGGCACCTTCGGATAGTCGCTGCCGTCGGGCTGCTTCATCGTCACCACGCCGGTGAAGGTCACGGCGCTGAAGCTGCTCGCGTCGAAGCTCAGCTTGGCCGTGTAGAGGCGCGGCGCGCCGGCGGAGTCGGTCGTCGTGCGGTCGTCGCTGATGAACACGTAGGTGTCGGTCTTGAGGTCGTAGTCGACGCCGGACAGGCCGCCGACGACGGTGTTCGCATAGCTCATCCGGCGCGGCAGCACCTGCTGGCCGATCAGGCGCAGGCTGGACACGGTGACGTTGTTGTTGCCGGTGATCGGCTCGCCGGCGTCGTCGCTGCCGCCGCAGGCGGCCAGCGCCGCGGTGGCGAGCAGCAGCGGGACCAGGCGGTACGGAGTGGCGGGCAGCATCGTGCCGGTCCCTGGGGTGCCAAGGCCGCTGGCCCCCGCCCTATCCCGCAAGCGGGAGAGGGAGCAAGCGGTGGCATGGCGGAAGGAGAGCGTCGAGAAGAGGGACATGACAGCGATCGAGGTCGTGATGCGTGTCATGTTCGTTGCGCAAGGTTGCGCCGAGGTGACAGGCCATGGCTATCATTCGCCCCCGCCGCGCTGCATCATTTCGAAACACATGGCCGGCGGATCAGGGAGAAAAGTCATGCGAGCCGTGCTGCTCATCATCGTGGTCGCCATCCTGGGCGTCGTCGGCTGGAAGAAGCGCGACGAGATCCCGTTCCTGCGCGACGCCGCGCGCGAGGTCGAGCGCCAGGCCGACAAGGTCGAGGTGCCGAAGATCCGCTTCGACAACGACCCGCCCGCGACCTCGGGTGCCCAGCCGGGCAAGCCGTCGGCCGGCGGCGCGCGCCGCTGCGTGGTCAACGGCAGCGTGCTCTACACCAACGATGCCTGCCCGGCGGGCAGCACCGAGCAGCAGGTCAAGGGCGGCACGATCACCGTCATGCCGGCCTACAAGGCGCCACCGGCGCCCGCGTCGGCCGGCTCCGGCATCCCCAACGCCCGCGAGCTGCTGGCGCCCAAGGGCCCGACGCTGAATCAGCAGGCGCAAGAGCGGGCGATGGAAGGCCTCTGAGGCGTCGAGCCTCGGGCGCCTCCCCGGTTTCTCAGTCTTCGAGTCTTCCCGCTCCGGCGACCGCCGTGCCGCGCAGGTCGCCACCGCTCGGGAGGCCTCAGGGCAGGGTCAGGTCTTGCGTCCGACCTTGCCGACCGTCTTGACCGGCAGCACCGCCAGCAGCAGGCGGCCGCCGCCGAAGAGGACGATGCCCAGCCCCCAGGCGAGGACCTTCACCACCGAGCACAGGCTCATGGCCCCCAGCGCCAGGCCGGCGACCTTGGGCATGCCGACGAGGTCGATCACCGTCGCGGCCATGGTGGACAGGTCCTCGAGCGCATCGGCGCCGAAGGCCAGCGCGGGCAGCCAGCCGATCGCCAGCAGCCACCGCGACCGGTGATCGCCCGGCTTGCGCCAGCCGGCCATCCAGGTGAAGACGCGCGAGGCCAGCCGCGACAGCAGGTAGGCCGCGGCCAGCAGGAAGGCCAGGTCCCACGCCAGGCCGAGGAAGAGGGCGGCGCGCTCCTGGCGGATCCACCAGAGGTCGCGTGGCCAGCCGTGGAGCAGCAGGCCCAGCTGATGGCGGGCGAACTCCCAGGGCGCCACGGCGCTGCGGATCAGGCACTCTTCCCAACCGCCCGGTGCCGGCAGCCGCGACTGCAGGAAGGGCAGCTGCTGGAGCTGCCAGCCGGAAAGCAGCAGGAAGGCCGCCGCGGCGACGACCGCGAACAGCAGCCACGGCAGCGAGCGCCGCTCGTCCCAGACGCTGGGGCCCTGGAAGGGCGCGGGCGGCGACTCGGCCACCACGTCCACCGGGATCTTCTTCTTGCCCTTGGGGATGCGCACGACCTCGGTCGTCATGCGCCGCACCGTCATGCCGGCGAGCGCCCAGAACGGCGTGTCGTGGAGCGCGTCGTGGCGCAGCGGCAGCGTGCCCACGAAGGACTCCGGCAGCGGCATGCCGAAGGCGTCGCTGCCGGCGGGCAGGCTGGACAGCGGCGGGACGCCGAGTTTCGCCGCCACCTCGTTGACCATCCACACCATCGAGGCATCGGGCAGGCCGGTGCGCCCGTGGGGATAACGCGGGCTCTCCGCCGATTGCGCCGGATAGCTGCCGCCGACGTCGCAATGCACGCCCGGGAACCAGAGCTGGCGCAGCGTGCGCGTGATCGGGCGGTTGAAGCGGTCGACCGCCGGCACGTCCACGCGGCTGGGCGAGTCGTAGACCCGCGGCAGGAAGGGCCAGCGGTGCTCGTCGAAGGCCAGCGCGTGGCGCACGTTGAGCATGTGCTTCTTGTCGGCGAAGGTGGCCGTCGCCGGGTTGTCGCGGGAGCCGAAGGGCGGCAGGCCGACCGATTCGACGGTGTCCCAGACGCCGACCCAGAACACGTCCGCGGGCCGCGCGAAGTTGCGTCGCACCTGTTCCGCGAGCCGGTTGCGCGTGGCCGCGGTGGCTTCCTCGCCGCCCTGGGCGCCGCGCGCGCCTTCCTGGCCCGGCCGGGCGAAGCCGCGGTGCAGCGCGCGGGCCAGCGACCGCCGCCAGTTCTTGCGGCCCCGGGCCTGTTCCTCGATCGGCGGCTGCGAGAAGTAGATCCGCACCAGCGTCGGGATCAGTTCCTCATGCTCGGGTCTCAGGATGCCGAAGAGGTTGACCATGCCGACGATCGCGCGCGCCGTGAACGCGCCGCGCGAGAAGCCGAAGCAGAAGATGCGGTCGTCGATGCGCTCGTCGAAGTGGCGCATCAGGAAGCGGTAGCCCTCGCCGATGTTGTCGTAGACGCCCTGGCCCGAGGCCAGGCCGGCGATGCGGGTCCAGCGGCGCTTGATCAGGTCGAGCAGGCCGGTCGGCGGGGCCGAGTCGGGCGAGCCGACGCCGGGGTCGTAGTACAGCAGCGACTCGATGCTCGACCGGTGGTGGCGCAGGTAGCCGAACAGCTTCAGGACGTTGGTGTCCTCGATGCCGCCGGTCAGCGTGTTGTTCGTGCCGTCGCAGAACAGCACGAGGTTGCGCTGCCGGAGCGCGATGCCGGTCGCCGCGTCGGGCGCGCCGATCCCGCGTTCCGCGCTTGCCATGCTTCTTCCGCCTGTGGCGTCCTTCGCGTCCGTCGCGCCTGTTGTGCTCGGGTCCATGGTCGTCCTCCCCCTGTGGTTCTTCTGTCGAAGCTCGAAGGCTAGGACGGATGGGGGCCACGGTCATCCCCGAATGTAGGGACTCGGGAAAACACAGGCCCCGGGGTGCCGTCCCGGCTGTCGGACGGCGTCCGGCTGAGGCACCATGCAAGGCATGCCGCTTTCCGATCCACAAGTCTTTGTCGAAGGCGCCATGCGCCGCCGGCGCCGCGTGACGGCCTGGCTGATCGTCGCGAACCTGACCGTCGCCCTGGTGCTGGGCGCGCTCGTCGTGCAGGTGCTCGACACCTCCCGCCGCGCCTACGCGGCGCAGGCGCGCGACGTGTCCGACGGCCTGGCCGCCGTCGCGCAGCTCAACGTCGCCGCCGAGATGGGGCGAGTCGACGCGGTCCTGCGCGCGACCGCCGGCGAGATGGAGCGGCTGCTCGACGCGCCGGGCGGCGCTTCCGACGCGGTGCTGAACGACGTGCTCCACGCGCGCTTCGGACTGCTGCCCGGCATCGAGGCGCTCCGCGCCGCGGATACGGCCGGCCTGGTGCGCTGGGGCACGCGCCTGCCGGCCGGCGTGCCGACGCAGATCGCCGATCGCGATTTCTTCATCGATGCCCGCGACCTTTCGAGGCCGGTGACGCGGGTCACCGGGCCGCTGCGCTCGCGCGTGTCGGGACACTGGGTGATCGGCTTCGGACGGCCGCTGGTGGTGGGCGGACGGTTCGCGGGCTTCCTCTACGTGACGGTGGGCGTCGATCATTTCCGGCATCTCTTCGAGCGGTACGACCTCGCGCCGCTCGACGCGATGACGCTGCGCCGGGACGACCTGCGGCTGGTGGCGCGGATGGCGCCGGACAGCCCGTCGCAGGGCGAGGTCGGCGAGACGATGGTCTCGGACGAACTGCGCGCCATGCTGGCCGCGCACCCGCGCCAGGGGACCTTCGTGTCGACCGTGGCGATCGACGGACAGAGCCGCACCAGCTCGTACCGCGCGCTGGACGACTGGCCCTTTATCGTTTTCGCCGGCGTGAACAACGCGCGCTTCTTCAAGCCCTGGCGGCAGCAGGCCTGGACGGTGGCGTCGCTGGCCGCGCTCGCGTGGCTGCTGGTGGCGCTGGCGAGCTGGCAGGTCCATCGCGCGAACCGGCGACAGCAACGGTCCATGCAGGCGCTGGCCGACCAGGGCAAGCAGATCCAGGCGCTGCAGCGCGAGCAGGCGGCGATGCTCGACAGCGACCTGGTCGGCATGGCCAAGATCTCGCGCCGCAAGATCACCTGGCGCAACCGGGCGGTGGAGCGGCTGCTCGGCTACGGTCCCGGGGAGCTGCAGGACGTGCCGGCGCGGGTGTTCTATTGGGACGACGCGCAGTACGAGGACGTGGGGCGGCAGGTCTACACGGCGCTGGCCGAGCACGGGCACTACCGTTCGCAGATCCGGATGCGGAGCAAGGCCGGCGAGTCGGTGTGGGTGGACTTCGGCGCGGTGCCCTTGTCGGAGCATGAGGTCTTCGCGATGGCGGTCGACATCACCGCGATGAAGGCGGCGCATGAGGACCTGGCGCATGCGGCCTTCCACGATGCGCTGACGCAGCTGCCCAACCGGGTGCTGCTGTACGACCGGATCGAGCAGGCGCTGGCGATGGCGCGGCGCGAGCGCACCCGGGTGGCGGTCTGCTACCTGGACCTGGACGGCTTCAAGGCGGTCAACGACGCGCACGGGCATGACGCCGGCGACCAGCTGCTGCAGACGGTGGCGGCGCGGCTGTCGGCGAGCATCCGCCCGCTGGACACCGTGGCGAGGCTGGGCGGCGACGAGTTCGTGCTGGTCCTGACCGGGGTGCAGGACGAGGAATGGCGGCCGGTACTGGCGCGCGTCGTTGACGCGATCGGCGAGCCGATCGTGCTGTCGTCCGGCGAGCAGGTGACGGTGGGCGTCACGGCGGGCGTCGAGGTGTTCTCGCCGGACGACGAGGCCGGCGCGCACGAACTGATCGAGCGCGCGGACCACGAGATGCTGCGCGGGAAGCGCGATGGGAAGGGGCGGGTCAGGGCGGGTTGAGGAACGGCGACACTGGGAAGTCGTCGGCCGCCTGATCACTGCAACGGAGTTTCGGCGGCGCATCACTACCGGTTGTCGCATCGAGATGACTTGCTCATGAAAATTGCTCTTGAATCCCCCGGCAGCCAGAGGTCGTGGCGCTGATCGCGGAACTGGATGCTTACCAGGACACCTTGTATCCGGCTGAAGCCCGCTATGCCCTTGATGTCGACGCCCTGGCGCTTCCATGCGTCCTGTTCGCGGTCGCTCGCGATGCCGGCGGCGTTGCCACGGGATGTGGGGCGATCGTGCTGAACGAGGGCTATGGTGAGCTCAAGCGCATGTTCGTCCGCCCGCAGGTTCGCGGTTCTGGCACGGCACGGCAGGTCATCGAATTCCTGGAGGCGGCTGCGCGTGCGCGCGGGTGCGAGGTCGTCTTTCTCGAGACGGGACCTTACTCCCACGAGGCGTTGGCGTTCTACGACAAGCAAGGCTATGGCCGATGCGGCCCCTACGGCGAGTATCCGGACCATCCGCTCAGCGTCTTCATGTGCAAGCAGCTTGTCCCGTGATGCCGATCGATCGCTGACGACTGGGATCGTTGGGATTCGGCGGCCGGGGCGCGTCGGGCGAGGCATGCCGATTGCTCTCAGACGTTTTCCTCAGCCACTTTCATGAAGGTCCCGTCATGAGCAAGTCCCCTGGCCATCGGCAGCATCCCGAGCACCATGTGAAGGAGTCCCACGTCGCCGAACGCATGACCGTCGTGTTCGCCGGTCAGACGCTGGCGGATTCACGCGACGTGGTGCGTGTCGACGAGGACGGCCATCCGCCGCGGTTCTACTTCCCGCGCGGAGACGTCCGGCAGGACCGGCTGAAACGCACGGAGACCTCGACCGAATGCCCGTTCAAGGGCACGGCGAGCTACTTCGATGTCGACGTCGGCGACCAGGGCGCCAACGATGCGGTGTGGTCCTACGAGACGCCCTACGACGAGCACGCGGGACTCAAGGAACGCACGGCGTTCGATGAATCGAAGTCGGAGGAACTGGTGGTGCGCAGCCTGCCGTGAGCCCTGCTCAAGTACAGCGAGCAGGCCAGTCCGGCATGTCGGACCAGCCCACACGTCATGGGGTGGGCGCGAGGGCCGTCGCCTCGGACCACACGGCCATCCAGCCGGCCTCACGGCGCTCGTAGACGTCCATGTGCCAGCAGTCGACGACCTTGCCCGACGGGAAGCTCAGTCGCGCGCGATAGCGGATGACCGCGATGTCCTGCGATGCGCGGACCTGCATGTCGCTGTGGTCCCACCCGGAGTAGAAGGGGGCTTCCGCGATCAGCGCGAGGTACTCGTCGCGTTGGAAGCGCCGTCCCGCGGGCGTGATGAGTTCGTAGTCCGGCGCGTGCAGCGACTCGATGAGCGCCATGTCGCGCTCGACGAGGGCGCGCGTGCGGCGGATCTCGAGCGCGGGGAAGAAGTCGTCGGGGTCGAGGGCGGATGGCTGCATTCAGCCGATCCAGGGAGACTCGAGCGGGGTCCAGTCCAGGAGCAACTTCCTGGAGTCCGTTTCGAAGACGAAGTAGTGCCCTTGCCGGGTCTGGTCCTCGGTCCTCGTGATGGCGATACCTTTCAGGAAGCACTTCAGCAGGGTGCCCACCGCGCCGTGCGACACGATGGCGATATCGACGTCCGGCGAAGCGCGCAGGGTCTGCTCGATCGTGGCGACGATCCGCGCCTGCGCTGCCGTCGCCGTCTCCCAGCCGCGATACGAGCGGTCAGGATGGGCGAAGAACTCGTCGGCGGCGGCCTCGAACTGCGCCTTGGGCAGGTAGCCGGTGGCCGTGCGATCGTTCTCTCCCAGGCTTGCCATCTGGGCCGGCTGCTGGCCGAGCCGCGCAGCGAGCAGGTTTGCGGCCTCGACCGCCTTCAGCTCTTCGCTGCTGATCACCCGCTTCACGTTGGCCAGGAAAGGATGCGCCGAGAACGCGCTCATGCGCTCCCGCCCCTGGTCGGACAGGCCCCAACGGTGCACAGGCACATCGGGGTCGATGGTCACTTCGGGGTGGGTGATGAAGTAGCAGTGGCTCATTGGGCTTTCGGCTCTCCGAGGACGATCAGCGGGCGTCAAAGCACGCGTTTCAGCGCGGCGCCGGACAGCGTGTTCAGCTCTGCCGCGGCGGCCGGCGTGAGGAAGTACAACACCATCGCCTGGCCGTTGTCCTTGAAGTAGAAGAAACGGTCCTTCGTCTCGAGATCGCCCAGGATGGCGGCCACGATCTTGGGATCGGCCCAGTCGTCCTGGACCTTGGGCTTCCAGTGACGGGCCACGCCGTCCGGACGGGTGTATTTCAACCACGCCACGCCGGTCCGGAGATCGACGAAGTCGGACAGCTCCTTCATGTGATCGCGCGAATGGCCGGCGACTTCACAGCAGCGCCGCACGATCCGCTCATACGAACCGGTGCCGGTGATGCACTCGAGATCGAAGTTCCAGACGCGGGAGCAGAAGGGACGGCCCCATGGCTCGCGCTCGATCTCAACGCCAAAGACGAACAGCAGCAGATCGAAAGGGCGCTTCTCGTATTCCTCACGGCTGAAGGAATGGAGCAGGTCGTCGATGGTGACGCCTTCGTTGAGCGTCAGGCCAAGGCGCTTGAGTGCTTGAAGTTGCTGTTCCAGGGTGGACATGGCGGGTTTGGAGAATGTCTTCGTCACCGCCGCCAGCGAGGCGGCGGCGAGGAGCGCGCGGCGAAGGAAGGACATGATGTTCGCAAGCAAGAAGGGACTCGCCGTTCAGTTCGGTCCCACTTTAGCCGTACTCCGAAGGGCAGCGCCGGAGCGAAGGCAGGGGAAATCCGCCAGCGTGGTCGAGCCCCCGAGCGCCGTGAGAAAGTCTTCGGGACACTGTCGATCTTCGCTGCTGTTCTTCGTCGTCAGAGCATCACCACCTTCCAAAGGACCTCTCGTGAAATACCTCGGCCTCGCCTACTTCACTCCTGAAAAATTCGCCGAGATGGCGCCGGACGACATCAAGGCGCTGGTGAGCCAATGCCCGCCGCTGGACGAGCAGATGCGCGCCACCGGCAAGGTGCTGGTGTCCGCGTCGCTCGGCGATCTGGACCGGTGGAAGACGCTGCGCCCGCAAGGCGGCAGGACGCATGTGACCGACGGCCCGTACACCGAGTCGAAGGAAGTCGTCGGCGGACTGTTCATCATCGAGGCGGACAGCCCTGAAGAGGCCCAGCGCATCGCGTCCATGCATCCGGCCGCCACCCTGGGCGAAGCGGGCGGATGGGCCGTGGAGCTGATTCCGATGGACTTCTATCTGAGTCGCTGAGGATCTCAGTGCGCACCTCAGGTACTCATGAGTGGGTGCTTCGGCCGGCATTGATCAGCGTGGCAACAGCAGCCGCAGACCTGATGCGCGCTGGCCGTTTTAGTCTGGAAGCGGGCGTCGTCGAACCTGACCGGACTGCTTCGACTCCTGAGCGTGCACCGCGTTAGGTACTGCTACCTTCAGGGTCCACCGCTATCTCGAGAGGAATCTTGATGTAGTTCACCCCGCCGTCCGTCGCCGGTTGCCGCTTAAGTTCCTCTAGCGCATATCGAATGCGCATCTCAGTCCCCACCCGGAACAGGCGACGGTGGGACTTCTCGTTGACCACGATTCCCTCATTTATCAGCGTGCCGTCGGCAAGCCGCATAGAGAAGGTGTTTACCTGGTCGCCCCGCCGTGCATCCTGCCCGGCGAAATGCAGACCCTCAATCGTTCCGTAGAGCGTCTCCGTTCGAATGGAGCCGCTGTCTATGTTGGACCACCATTCCGGAGACGCAAAGAGACCGTGCGCGCCGCGAAGTCCAAGCAGCGGCCTGTCCGAATTCATCGTTAGAGCCTGAGTCTTCGCAACTCGCTCAGGGTTGGCAGCGAGATCGAGCGCCAGGGAATAGACCACTCGCATTGGTTGGTTCAGTAGTTGGCCGCCACCGATGTTAAGGGTCTGCTCGCTGCGGCGTTGATTTCCGGTTCAGGCGATCACGCCTTCGGCGGCTTCCATTCAGCGCAGCAGCGTTTGAATGCCTCTCGCTTGGCTGCGACGAGCTTGATGGCGCGTTCAATGGAATCAGTACAGTGATCTGCGAAGACCAAGCGTTGCTGCAGGCCGCGCTCCAGTAGAGACTGCAACGCTGTCTCACAGCCGGGACCGGTGACGATGACCAGCGGGAACGGACAGTCCACCGGTGGCTGACGACCGATGCTCAGCACCCAGGCCATTTCATCTCCACCACGGTAGTGCAGACCGCTGAAGTCAAGGATGATGCCTTCGCTGTACCAGGCCTCATGCGCGGCCTTGGCCGTCGCCAGGATGTATAGCGCGTCGCCACGCGCCTGATACTCGCCTTGGTAGGACACCACCTTGAACTCCGGCACGCGGAACTTCTGCGCAGGAGGTAGCTTCACATCGTGGACCAGCGCGCTGATCTGATCGAGACGAACGGACGTGAATTGCATGTTGGACTAGAGCAGCGGTCAGGACCCACGGTCCCTGGTGAAGAACTCGGCTCGGCGTGGCAGCCCTGTGGGGCCTCGAAGAGGCTCTGGTTTGGCTGGCAACGCCCGGCCAGGGGCGGTGTCTAGCGCCCGCTTCCACTGCGATGCAGCCGCACCTTCGGTCTGGAAGCGGACGTCGGCTAGGAGCAGCTCGGGGGCATCAGGGACGGCTTGGCAGGCTGTTCACCGCGTCGATGATGGCGCCGACGTTGCAGGCGTAGAGGCCGGCAGAGTTGGCCGAGTTCAACTCGATGACTTTCGGGCCAACGGGAGTCTCGGCCAAGTCGATGGTGAAGGCGTCGTTCGGCTTCCAGTGGGCCACACAGGCTCTAGCGAACGCCTCCACCTCCGCAGGTACGGTGGGGCTTGATGCGACCCGCTCTCCGGTCTTGTATCGGGAGCCGGTCACCACTTCGCCTCCAACCACGAAGAATCGGTACTCTGCGGCAATGTCCGTCAGTGGGGCGGCCACGATGCGGTCCGCGAGGCGCAAAGTCACGTCCTTGTCTTCCGAGACCTCAGAAACTCCTTGGCGGAAGGCCTCGAACTCGCCCCATGACATCACGGTTCCGGCGAAGGACTTGTTGTCCAGAACTGGCCGCACAAAGAAACGCTCAGCAACCATGGGCATCTCCTCCAAGGTCGCGCAGACGGCGCCGTAGTTCAGGGCCAACTCGCCGTACCTCTCGAGCATCAGTTCGTAGTCCAGATTCTCGTCAAAGTAGCCGGGCACCCAACCCTGGTCCTTGGCGACAGCTCCAAGGCCCGTACTGCCGTACACGAACACTGGCCCAGCAGGTGTGGGCATCTCCCCATCAATTTGGTGGAAGAACGGAACGAGGCGCACGAGCGTGTGCTCGACTTGGCGCTCCACCAACAGCCGTCGAACTTGGTCGAGCGTCGTTGGGTTGATAAGATTTTCTTGAACTATCCAGTGCATGGCAATCGGCTATTCGCAGGCCGGAGCAAGTCTAGGTGATCGACCGCATGTCGCGCCCGCTTCCGCTGCGTTGTCACCTCGGCTTCAGGCTGCAAGCAGCCATTTGCGCGAACGACCTAGGCGAAAGCAAGCGGGGCAACTGGTTGCCCTCGTCGTCCTCGTTCACTGAGTCAGCCTCCATGCGAGTGAACCACGCACTGTGCGCGTCCAACCAGATGACTCGCTCCTACTGAGTTTGACGGTGCTAGCGATGGCATGCACGTGACGCCTCAATAGCAGCGAACGATGGCGTCAGGTCGGCGCGGAAGCGTAAATGGCCAGATGCGCTCGATGCGTTCGGCGTCGAAGCCAGTCGCATCGATGAAGTCCGCAAGCATTCGAGGAACATAGCTCTCCAGCGGCTCGGACGAGATGGCAGCTCGAATCGCGATCTGCCATTCCGGCACCTCGTTCCGGCAGACCACAAGGAACTGCTCGCCAGAGCTGCTCTTCACAGCGCAGACCTCGCATTCAGAGATGTCGTCCTTAACCTGCTCGAACACAAATCCAAGTTCGCGTGAAAGTTCGACCTGAGTGAGCGTTGTAGTTGCAAGATCTTGAATAAGCGGATGCTTGCTTTTCAATTCGGCAAGCGGCACGAGTTGATAGGGCATTGCGGCTGGCGATGGCCAGGAAAAAGTATGGGGGCCACCCGATGATGCCACCAGGTCCGCGCCGGCGGCATCGCGGCGGTCGGGTTCAAGCTGACAGCGGACGCCGCACGATGCCGCTCATCGCCGGGCGCTTCATGAAGAGTCTTTGCCGACGTTCGCTTCTTGCCACAGCGCGCTAATCAACGCACTAGAGGCAGAGTCAGCGTCCAACGCTGGTCCGGCCGGCACCTCGAGGGTCATGTCATGGAAGAGACCAGTCGCGTCGTCGTTCCACAGCCCCAGGGCGCTTCGAATCTGGTGCCCGAGGGTGACGTGGAGCGTCCAAATCGCCTCCTCCAGTGACTTTGACCGAAGAGCCACCGCGTCCTCTTCAGTCAGTAGCTGCCTGGCGAGAGCAAGTGCGTCTTCGAACCGACTCGGGGGGCTTGAGATGGGGTGATTCATGACGATCAAGCGTACCGCACGAACAACCGCTTCCGCTGGCGGATTCAACCGGTCATCGCAACACATTCGCTGAATCGCTCAGCGGGCGTTTGGAAGCCGAGCGTCTTGCGCGGTCTCTCGTTCAGTTGTCTGGCGATCGCGTTGAGCTGGTGTTGTGAGTAGCCCGAGATGTCGATGCCCTTGGGCAGGTACTGCCTGAGCAGCCCATTGGTGTTCTCGTTGCTGCCCCGCTGCCAGGGGCTTTGCGGGTCACAGAAGTAGACCTGGATGTCGGTGGCCATGGTGAACCGCTTGTGCCCGTGCATCTCAGTCCCCCGGTCCCAGGTGAGAGATTTGTAGAGCTCCTGCGGCAGCTTGCGGGCATGCTTGATGAGCGCATTGACGACCGTCTGCGAGTCTTTGCCGTCCAGTTTCACCAGCATCACATATCGTGTCTGACGCTCAACCAGCGTCGCGATCTGGCTGTTGCCGCTGCCGAAGACCAAGTCCCCTTCCCAATGACCAGGTACGGCCCGGTCCTCGGCTGAGGCTGGCCGCTCGCTGATCGACACCGCGTCGACGATCTGGCCATGGATGACCGTCTTCTGCGTGTAAGAGCGAGAGCGGCGCATGCCGCGCGTGCGCCGTAGGTGCTCCAGCAGCTCTTTCTTCAAGGCGCCGCGCGCTTGAATGAACAGGCTGCGATAGATCGTCTCGTGTGACACGTGAAGGCTCTGGTCGTTCGGATAAGTATGCTTGAGCCAGCCAGCAATTTGCTCTGGCGACCACAGCATCCGAAGCAGGTCCGCCACGATGCCCGCCAGCGCTCGGTTCTTGGCTAACTTGCAGAGCTTCGGGCGTAGGGCGCGCGCCCAGGTGGCCTGGTCTGCCGAGGTTGCCCGATAGTCCTCCTGGCCGCCGTTGCGATGAATCTCACGGCTGATGGTCGACGGCGCTCTCCCGAGGCTGGCGGCAATTGAACGCATCGACTGGCCGACCGTCAGCGCACGCGAGATTTCTTCTCGTTCTGCGAGCGTCAGCGCGGTGGCACCGCGGCGACGCTCGGGCGGTCGAATGCCACCCGTCTTCGACAGGATGTTGTGGATCGACGTGTGCGGCCGATCAAACAGCTTGCCGATCTCATGGAGCGTCCATCCGTCCTTCCAGCGCTCCCACATCAATGCCTTTTGAGCGGCGGTGTAGTACGTCCGTGTCCGGTACTTCATCTGCAACACTCCTGCTGCCTGAGCAGTGGTTAGTGTGTTGCGTCGACCGGTTGAATCCGCCCTGTCAACCGGCCATTCGCGGAGCCTCGATCGTGCTGCTGAACCTGATGTCCAGAGCCGCCGAAATGCGCAGCCTCCGACGCGCGCCTCGCGCGTTGGATTAGGTGCTGATAGCGTTCGTGAACGTCAACCGGTTCCCGAACGGATCCGTCACCGAGACATCCCTGGAGCCCCAGGGCGTCTCCTCCAGCCCGGGGCGGGCGTAGCCGTACTGGCGGGCGCTCAACTCCGCGTGGAAGCCGTCGATGTCGTCGGTCTCGATGCGCATCGCCGCGCCCGGGCAGGCATCGCCGTGATGTTCCGACAGGTGGAGCACGCACCCGTCCCGGGAGACCTGCAGGTAGAGCGGCAGGCCCGGCTCGAAGCGGTGATCCCAGTCGACCTGGAAGCCCAGGAACTCCACGTAGAACTCCAGCGCCTTGGTTTCGTCGAAGATGCGCAGGATCGGGGTGGTCTTGGCGAATTTCATGGACGCGATCATCTTCGCGCCGGCGCGCAGTGCCAATCACGCGTAAGGGGGACGGTGTCGGAGGCGAATCCCGCCGGCGGCCCGCAATGCGTCCTGTGCCCTTGCGCGGAACGTGCCTGGCCTCGTCGCGGATACTCGACGTCATGACGATCTCCACCCCACATCAAGCGCGAGCCTTCGCCGCGGCTGCGCACGGCGAGCAGATGTACGGGGTGCATCCCTACGTGCACCACCTGGACGCCGTGGCCGCGATCGCCGCGCCTTTCGGCGAGGCGGCGGTCGTCACCGCCTACCTGCACGACACGGTCGAGGACACGCCGGCGACGCTGGCGGAGATCACCGATCTGTTCGGGCCGGAGATCGCCGCCTGCGTGGCGCTGCTCACCGATGAGCCCGGCGCCAATCGCAAGGAGCGCAAGGCGAAGACCTACGCGAAGCTGGCCCTGGTCACCGGACCGCAGGAACTCGCGTTGATCGTGAAAGCGGCGGATCGACTGGCCAACGTCAGAGCCTCCGTGGCGGACCACAACGGGCGCACGCTCGACGTGTATCGCGGCGAGCATCCGACGTTCCGGGCGGCCGCCTATCGGCCAGGGCTCTGCGATCCGCTGTGGGTGGAACTGGATGCGCTGTTGTCCGGCGACGCGTAGGACCAGGCAGGCATGCAGGACCTCCGCGGTCCCTGCGGTGGCTGTCGTTGAGAGCGTCGAGCGGAATCAAACCGCTCAGGAGGCCGCGAAGCAACGGGGACCATCGACACGTTGCGCTCAGGCCATCAGCCAGGACCTGAGTCGATCGAGGATGGCCTCCTCGTCGAGCCCGATCACCGCCACCTCGTGCAGACGCTCCTGGCGCTGGTCCGGCAATGCCCGCCAGAGCGTGATCCAGCCTTCGCGATGGTCGCAGACCACTTCGAGGCGGTCCTTGCGCGTCTGGATGTGCGCACGCCAGTTCCCGAAGAATCCCGGGTGGTCTTCGAAGACAAGCACCTCCGCACCTGCGCGGCGGATGCAGTCATAGAGGGCGGCTTGTTCCATGCGCTGATTCTGCCGGCGTCAATGTCGACGTCAACGTCGCCAGCCGCCCCCGTTCACGCCCTCACTCCCGCCACATCCTCCCCGCCCAGTCCGAGAAGGTCTTCAGGCGCTGCGCTTCCGCGCCGTGGTTGCGCGCCGAGATCACGCTCCAGGTGATGTACTGCTCGCCGGTCCAGTCGACCCATCCGCCCACCAGGTGCGGCTGGCCCTTGCTGGTCAGCGGCAGCGGCGTGCGCTTCGCGTCGAGGCAGAAGCGGAAGCCCGACTTGATCTCCGGCTCGCTGCCGAACAGCGCGTTCGGGTCGCAGCGGCGCCATTGCTCGTAGGTCGTGTTGGCGTACATCGCGTTGTAGAGCGAGATCGAGCTGTTGATGAACTGCAGGTGCAGCCCCGGCGTCACGTCGTCCAGCAGCCGGAAGCGCGACTTCTCCCAGCTCTCCGGACCGCGGTCGACCACCTCGCCCACGCCCAGCTTGTGGATGGCCAGCGAGGCACGGCTGCGGTGTCCTTCATTGCGGAACAGGTCCGTCGGGTAGGCCGGGTCCGGCTTGCTGAAGGACAGGGTGGTGTTGGCCAGCTGCGCGAGCTTGGTCCGGACCTGGAAGTAGCGCGCCAGGTGCGAGGCCGACACCTGTGACGGCGCCTTCGCCGTCATCAGGTCGTCCACGACCGCCGTCGTGAAGCCCATGTGGTACGGCCAGTCCATCGGGCCTTCCGACGCGCCGGACCAGCCCGGGTTCACCGTCATCTGCAGCTGGTACCACTGGTTGGTGCGGTAGTACGAGGTCAGTCGCGGCTCCCACGAGAAGTAGAACTCGCGCTTGCCCTGCGGCGTCTTCTCGTCGACGTACAGCATGTGCGGCGCCATGTAGAACACGCTGGGCCAGCTGAAGGGCCAGCCGCGTTTCTCGCCTTCGCCCACCCACTTGCCGCTCGAATTCTTCTTGCCGCGGAACCACGAGGCCTGGCCTTCGAGGCCGTATTCCTGCGCCAGCTCCCACTGCTTGACGCCCATCCAGTGGATCATCCCGAACATGGCGCGCTCGATGAACGCCTCCTTGCTGTAGCCGGCCTTGGCGTTCGGGTACAGCGCGCTGGCCGCCGACTGCGTCGAGGGTGACAGCAGCGCCTGCAGCTTGCGGCCGCCGATCTCGGCGCCGTAGGGCTGCGACGGATTCGACGACACGCGGCTGCCGCGTCCGCCGCCGACGAAGTCCAGGATGCGCATGCCCGGATCGGTCAGCCAGTACTGCGCGCGTTCGCGCTGGTCCGGCGTCAGGTGGCTCCAGTCGCCGTACACGCCGTTCGGATTCTTGTTGGCCGCCAGCCAGTCGGCGATGCGCTTGACCACCTTGATCGGGTTGGAGCCGGTGTCGCCCTGGGTCTCGAACAAGCCCTGACCCTGGCCCGAATCCGGCGTCCAGATGTCCAGCGGATGCGTGATCGGCAGCCACGCGTTCCAGTCGGGCAGCTGCAGCGGGATCGGCATCTCGCGGGTGTTCAGCACCTTGCCCGGGCTCGGATCCATCGCGGCGTCGAGCTCGGCCTGCGTCACCGCCGCCGTGCTGTTGGCCGCCTTGCCGGCGAAGACGTTGACGAAGGACTTCGCGTCCGGCAGCACCGCGTCGAGGCCGGCGCCGGCGGCCCATTCGACGACGGGCCGGCTGTCCAGCCCGGGGCCGGGCTGGTACGGCGGATTCCACGGCGTGGCCTGCGGCACGTGCGGGACCTGCGTCAGCGCCGCGCGCAGGTAGGCGGAGATCTGCCGGCCCTGCGTCTCGCTCAGCCCGTGGAAACGGGCGCGCTGGACGATCGAGTTGTCCGAGTAGTTGAAATACTGCAGATCGCGACCCGTCGCGGCATGGCAAGACGCGCAGGCGGCGCGCATCTTGGTGTTGACCACGGGTGACTTCAGCAGCAGGCCGGACGCGTTCCACAACGCCTTGCCCGCGTCCGCGTCGGCGGTCCACACACGGCCCGCCTGCTTCTCGGCGGCGATGTCGGCCCAGCGGCGCGGGTTGGTCGCGAGGTTGCGGCCGCTCGCGTCCTGCAGCTGCAGGTCGAGGATGCGGAAGCCGTTGGAATTGCCGTCGGTGCCGTTGAAGCGGAACTCGATGCGGTTGGTGGCGGGACTCGCGACCAGGCGCGCACGCACGGTGCTGTCCAGCGGCACGCGGAAACGGATGGTCAGCAGCCCGCCGTTGACGCCGCCGTGCGAGCGCTCGACGTCGTCGAGCTGGACGCCGGTGTCGCTGATCGGGATCCACGCCGCCGCGCTGGTGTTGTTGGCGTTGGCGGCGCCGATCACGCGCAGGCTGCCGGCGATGGCCGTCAGCGGCTTGCTGAGCGCCTCGAACTCCGGCGAGTTGTAGAAGCCGCAGCGGTGGCAGCGCACCACCAGCTGCGTCGCGGTGGCGAGCGAGGCGGCATCGAGCGACAGCTCGGCACCGACGACGGTCGGTGCGTCAGGAGAGCCGGCGCCCAGCACCTCGATCGGCAGCGTCAGCGTCGGCGCGGGGCCGGGGGCCGGCGCGGGACCGGGCGCCGGTGCGGGTCCCGGCGGCGGGGCCGGCGGCGGCGGAGGAGGGGGCGGCGGAGGTGGCGTCGGCGACGGGGCCGGCGCCGGAGGTGGCGTGGGCGACGGCGCGGGGGCAGGCGGCGCCGGCGTCGGTGCCGGGCCTTGCGCGTCCGTCTCCTGCAGGCGCCAGCGCTGGTTGTCGCCGTTGCCGCAATCCCATTGCTGGATGCGGCCGCCGGCGGCAACGCTGAACTCCTTCACGTCCAGGCATTTGCCGGTGTGCTTGGCGGCGATGTTGAACGCGTCGCCCTTGGCCGTGACGGCGAAGCGCTGGTTCGCGCCGGCGCCGTAGCTCCATTGCTGGATCAGCGCGCCGTTCACGGTCGAGATGTCGCTGACATCCAGCCCCTTGCCGCTGTTGACGTTGCGGAAGGCATAGCTGCCATCGGCCGCGGCGCTGACCTCGAAGCGCTGGCTGGCCGCAGTGCCGCAGGCCGCCAGCTGCGTCTTCGCGCCGTCCGCCGTGCTCGCGCCTTCGATGTCCAGGCACAGGTTCGACTGGACGCCGCGCACGGTGTACTGGCCCACGGGCAGCAGGCCTCGCGTGGCCGACGCACGCGGATAGAGGAAGAACTGGTGCACCGCCTCCGCGGTGAGGCAGCTCGCCTGCTGGATCTGCACGCCGTTCGCCACCGAGCGGCCAGGAAGGGTCAGGCACTTGCCGCTGGACACGTTGACGACCCGGACCCGGTTGCCGTTGGCGCGCCACAGGCGGAAGCGCTGCGTGTCGGCGTCGCTGTTGCTGGCCTGCTGGATCGCCGCGCCGTCGGCGCGCGAGGCGCCGGCCAGCTCCAGCACCTTCGAGGTGCCGGCGTTGGTCAGCTTGTAGAAGCCGTTGTTCTGCACGCTCAGGTCGAAGGCCTGGTTGAGGCTGTCGCCGCAGGTCGTCTGCTGGACGCGCCCGCCGTCGGCCGCGGCGGGCACCGCCTCGACGCACTTGCCGGTCAGCGCATTCATCAGCACGTAGCGGCCCGCCGCGATCACCGGCGACGTGTCGGGCGCGAGTGCTTCGGCCGTGGCGCGGTCGTTCGTGGCGGCGGGCGTCGCCGAGTCCGGCGAGTCGGCACCGCCGCAGGCGCTCAACAGGACGCTGACGGCCAGCGCGATGGTGGTCGGCGCGGCCTGGAGCAGGCCGGAACTCGGACGGGAAAGCTGGCGCATGGGCGTGTCTCGCGAATGGTGGTGTCGGCTCGATGACCCGAATCGATTCGATTTTTTCTGCGACGTGAAGGCGGCGCTAAGCGGAAGTCGCAAGAGCTGCAATCAGCGGTAAGCGGGGAGGGCGGCGCTACCTCTGCCGAGTTAGGCGCGCGGTGGTCACGGACGTCTCCGTGCACGCCAGACACGGATTCGTGGTCGGGAACCGTGACCGGAATTTGAAGGAGGGATGACCGTGCGGTGTGGGCGTGGGCTCATTCACAGACGACGGGCTTTTGCGGGGGAGGGGCCATGACACAGATGGAAACAGTCATCGGCCGCTGACTACATTGCGGACCGGAAGACGCAGCCCCCGTTCCGAGGTCGGCACGTCGCCGCCTTGTCCCGGGGCAACGCCGCATGACAAGGCCCCTGTAGTCGTTGGTCGAGAGAGTCACGCATGAACATCCGAGCCCGCATCCTGCTGCTCGTGGCAGCGTCCCTGTTGGCGCTGCTCGCAGTGGGCGCCCTGTCCATGTATCAAGCGCGCAAGAGCGAACGCGAGGTCCGCTTCGTCACCGAGACGGTGGTCCCCAGCGCGATCAAGTCGGTGGCCTTGCTCACCAGGCTCAAGGAGGTGCACATCGCCGCGCTGGGCATGGTGTCCGCGCCCGACGAGGCCGCCGTCAAGCAGGCGCACGAGGAGACCACGCGCCGCCGCGAGGCCTTGCAGAAGGCGGTCGACGAGCTCGACGCCCAGTCCGATTCCAAGGCCCAGCGCGGCCTGGTCGACCTGGTCCGGGAGAGCCAGAAGAACTATTTCCAGTCGCTGGACGAGACCGCGCAGTTCGCGCTGGCCGGCCAGCGCGAGATCGCGCAGGCCACGATGGCCGCCACCGTCGACCAGTACCTGCGCGAGCAGGGCGAGGCGCTGGCCACGCTCGACATCGAGAAGACCCGCAGCAAGGACGAAGCGATCCGCAAGCTCAACGAGCGGCTGAGCGCCACGCTGATCCTGCTGGCGACGGTCACTGCCGCGGCGATCGCCTTCCTGGGCGTGATCGGCTTCGTGCTCTACCGCCGCATCGTCGCGCCGATCGGCGACATGCAGGCCTCGATGACCCGCATCGCCACGACGCAGGACTTCTCGCATCGCGTGCCGGTCGAGCGCGACGACGAGATCGGCCGCTCGCTGCAGGCCTTCAACCTGATGATCGAGAAGATCGAGGAGGGCGCCGCCCAGGTCCGCCGCCGGACGGCCGACATCCACGCGATGCTCGACAACATCCCGCAGGGCATCCTGGCCATCGAGGCCGGCGGCCTCGTGCATCCGGAGGTCTCGCAGCACCTGGCCGTCGTGCTGGAGCGCGGCGACTGCGCCGGCCAGCCGGCGATGGCGGTGCTCTTCGCCGACACGACCCTGGGCGCCGACGCGCTGTCGCAGGTCGACGCGGCGATCTCGGCCTGCCTCGGCGAGGACGCGATGAACTTCGCGTTCAACGCCCATCTGCTGCCGCTGGAGATCGAGAAGTCGATGGCCGACGGGCGGGTGAAGATCCTCGACCTGAACTGGTCGCCGATGATGAACGAGCAGGATCAGGTCGACCGGCTGCTGGTGTGCGTGCGCGACGTCACCGAGCTGCGCGCGCTGGCGCGGGCCGCGCAGTCGCAACGCCGCGAGCTGGGCATGATCGGCGAGATCCTCGCGGTGCATCAGGAGAAGTTCCAGGCCTTCTGCGCCGACGCCGCCACGCTGCTCGACGAGAACCGCCACGTCATCGAGCACGCCGGATCCGCCGCGCCGAGCGAGCGCATCGATGCGGTCAACGTGCTGTTCCGCAACATGCACACCGTCAAGGGCAACGCGCGCACGCACGGCCTGCTGCAGCTGGCCGACCCGGCGCATCATGCCGAGGAGACCCTCGACCAGCTGCGTTCGGGGCGCGTCGAGTGGGACGGCGCCTTGCTGACCGAGCAGTCGGCGCGCGTCCGCGAGACGCTGGACGAATACCGCCAGCTCAGCGAGACCAAGCTCGGCCGTCGCGGTCCGGGCCGGCGCGGTGACGTCGAGAAATTCGCGCTGGTGCCTCGCGAGGCGCTGCGGTCGTGGCAGCTGCAGCTGGAGTCGCTGGGCGCCGCGGGCGCCTCGGGCGATGCGGCGCAGACGCTCGCCTGGCAACAGCTGCGCGCGTCGATGGCGCGCGTGGGCACCGAGACGCTGGGCGACCAGCTGGCGTCGGTGATCGACTCGCTGCCGGCACTCGCGACGCAGCTCGGCAAGGAGGCGCCGGACGTGCGCGTCGAGGATCACGGCGTCCGCCTGCATGCGCAGATCGGCGGCACCTTGCGCAATGTCTTCGTGCACCTGTGCCGCAACGCGATCGACCATGGCATCGAGCCGGCGCTGGAGCGCATCGTGGCGGGCAAGCGCGCGGCAGGCCGGATCGTGATCTCGGCGCGCCATGACACGGTGAACGGCGTCGCTCGTCTGTGCCTGGAGATCGCCGACGACGGACGTGGCCTCGCGCTGCATCGCATCCGCGAGCGCGCCATCGGGCGCGGTCTGATCGGCGCGGCGGTCGATGCCTCGCCGCAGGAACTCGCGGAGCTGGTCTTCGCGCCCGGGTTCTCGACCGCCGACCAGGTCTCCGACGTCTCCGGCCGCGGCGTCGGCATGGATGCGGTGCGTGCCTTCCTGAACGTCGAAGGGGGCGCCATCGCGCTGGTGCTCGACACCGGCGAGATCCCGGCGAGCGGCTTCGTCCCGTTCCGCACGGTGATCACGCTGCCGGACCGCTTCGCCGTTCCGGCCGACATCGGCGCGATCGTCGAGGTGGCCCATGCTTGAGTTCGCGATCGGACTGCTGCTCGGACTGGCGGCCGCCGGTGCGCTGTACTGGCGTCAACGGAGAGGCGCGGCCGGCCAGGCCCGCGTCGAGCACGATGCGCAGGCATTGACGCAGCGCTTCCAGGCGCTGGAGCGTGCCTTCGAGGACCTGAAGACGCGCGCGGCCTCGGACGCCGAGGCGGCGGCACAGGCCGGTGCCGAAGTGGCGCAGGACCGCGATCGCCTGCAGCGCCAACTCGCCGAGGCCGGCGAGACCCAGGCCGAACGGCAGGGACGCATGGACCAGCTGTTGCAGGGCAACGGCCAGGTTGCCAAGAACATCGCGGAGCTGATGAAGGTCGAGCAGACCTTCGAGCGTTGGCATCACTCGATGAACGCGCTGCTCGCGCACAACAAGGGCATGCACGACAAGAACGGCGACTTCGCCCGCATCGTGCGGCACATGATCATCGTGACGCTGAACGCCTCGATCGAGGCGGCCCGCGCGGGCGAGTCGGGCCGCGGCTTCGCGGTCGTCGCCGAGGAGATGCGCGGGCTGGCGTCCGATGCGGCCCAGCTGTCGCAGGACTACGGCGATGCGCTGCACGAGAACGACCTGATCACCACCTCGACCTTCCAGGACGTGCAGGCCTCGGGGCGCCTGATCATGGGCGCGCTGACGAGCCTGGAACTGGCCAACCGGCGACTGCTGGTCGCGTCGCCGGAGTGAGCACGACATGAAGATCAGCGAGCGGGCCCGACAGGGCTTCGACCAGTTCGTCCAGCACTGCATGCGCACGACGCTGGTGCCCGCCGGGCAGACCGAGACCGGCATCACCGCGCTCGACGCCGTGATGCCGGAACCGGCCTCGTCCGCGCGTGCCGCGAGCACGGCGCCGCGCGTCACCGCGTCGCGCGGCGTCGTGGTGATGCTGACGGTGGCCTCATCGAGCTTCAGCCTGGTGCTGTTCCTGCATCACGAGGTCGACGCGGCGGCGCGTGCGCGGCTGGCGGCGCAACACGGCCTGGATCCGGCGGAGACGGACGGACAGGCCGTCGAGGACGCGATGTCGGAGGCCGGCAACCTGTTCTGCGGCGCGCTCAACCGCGAGCTGGGGCGCGTGTTCCCGCTGGTGGGCATGTCCACGCCGCACCGGCTGGACGGCCACTGCATCGACCACCTGCGCCTGCTGAGGCACAGCCACGTGCGGCACTTCCGGATGACGCTGAGCGACGGCTCGCACCGGCTCGCGAGCTACTGCGTCTGCGCGTACGGCGACATCGACTTCGTGGCGCCGCCGGCGGTCGTCGAGGACGTGAGCGTCGGCGAGCTCGAGCTGTTCTGACGGGGCTCGCGGTCCCCGTTCATTCCCCGCATTCCTTCATTGACGACGATTCGGAGAGACGACATGGCGCAGATTCTGGTGGTGGACGATTCGAGCACGGTCCGCAACGAGGTGGGCGGCTTCCTGCAAGGCCACGGGCTGAGCGTGGCCTACGCGGTGGACGGCCGAGATGGGCTGACCCAGCTGAAGGCGGACAGCGGCGTCAAGCTGGTGATCTGCGACGTCAACATGCCCAACATGGACGGCCTGACGATGGCCGAGAAGGTGCGCAGCGAGCTGGGCAACCTCAAGGTCGGCATCATCATGCTGACTACCGAGAACTCGCCGGCCATGAAGGAGCGGGGCAAGGCGGCCGGCATCAAGGGCTGGATCGTGAAGCCGTTCAACGGACCGGCGGTGATCGGCTCGGTGAAGAAGCTGGTGGAGTGACCGCGACCCTTCAGGCGGCGACGGAGCAACCCCAGCCGTCGTACTCGCCGCCATGCCGCTTCGCGGCTTCGAACAGCGGCCGGGTCACTTCGTCGATGCCTTGATGGGAGGGCACGTCGACCCGCGCGACGTGCACGCTCATCGCATCGCGTTCCTCGACATGCGTGGGCTCATCCTTGGGCAGGAAGCCGAGCGGGCGCACTGCGTCGATGAACGCGGCGGCCGAGGCGGCATCGGGCAGCCACGCCCAGTGATCGATCTCGCGCGGTGCCGAGAGCGTGTCGCCGTGCTCTTCGAGCTGCTCGCAGACGCGCCGGTTCTGGATCCGCTCCCGTTCCCAGTCGTCGGGCAGCAGGAAGGTCCGGTAGGTCGACCACGCGGGGTCGTCGCGCGCACCGGACTGGAACTCGTAGTCGCCGAAGGGCTTCATCGCCGCGGCGGCACGCGCCGCCCACGTGTCGGGCGCGGCGATGTAGAAGTAGAAGTCCCGGCAGCCATCGGACGTGTTGCGGCCGACGTAGGCCGTGCGGTCGTCGCAGAGCGACGCCTGCAGCCGGTCCTCGATCGCGATGAGCTGGTCGAACTCCGCTTGGCTGGAGAGACCGTCATCGCGCGGATGGCGCATGCGCAGCCGCAGGTAGGCCATGTGGGGCAGGGCCGCCACGGGCGCCGACGCTTCCGCGCCGAGGTCCACATACAGCGAGGCGGGCTTGCCGTCGACACGCGCGGAATAGAAGTCCCAGTCGTCGGTCATGAGAGGGTGGCAGGGAGTGGGAAGGACGCGCGGATCATAGAGGAGGGGTGGGCGCTCGACGGGGGCTGGCGTTCGTTTCAGGCGGACAGCGCACCCTGGCGCACTCCGGCATACTGACCTCATGCCTGCAACTGAACGCCTGGACAAGCTGGCCAAGTTGGTCGCCCTGTATGACGATTTTCATCAGGCGCTTTCTGTGCTCGATGACGCAACCGCGCGCAAGCTTGTTGCGAATTGGGCCGATGTTCGGGGCCGGTACGCCGAACCGTCAGGAGTGCCTCGCTCAGCGCTTGCCTCCGGGATGGAGCAAGGCCTCCTGGAAACGCCGATGCTGATGCATTCGATGAATGCCGACGCTCGGACGCGGGCCAATCAGGCACTGGCATCGGCAACGATGGCGCACTATCCGGATTTCCTCGCTAAGACCGTCGAGCGGATTGCCAAGGTGAAGGCACGCGGCTCTATTCGTGGCGAGGGCGAATTCCACCTCATCCGCCACCAGGCCGACCTAATGGAAGGCATGCCGGGTCAGACGGAAGAACTTCAGCGGCTTTGGGCACTGCTAGATGCCTACGAGGCGCGTTCGGCTTGATGGGCATGCTTCGTCGCGAATAGGCTGGGAGCGGAAGTTGGTGGTTGGCGTGGCGGCCCTCGATGAAAGACGACCTTGGGTCAGATCGCTTCATTGCGCGGGCTTCTCTCACGTCGCCGACTGGCGCGCAAAGCGCAGCGCAATCAATTGCGAACCCAGCCCGCTTCCGATGAAGACGGCGCGGCGATTGGAGGAGAGTTGGCCAAGCCAGTCGAAGACTCCACCATCGGCCAGCGGAAGCTCTCCTCCGTCGGGCGCCGGCACCCATATTCGATAGCGAAGTCCGCCCGAGTAATAGGGATGCTCTAGAGACTGGAGGTCGGCGCTCAGGATGTCGGCAATCCGGGACCCGAGTTGCCGCTTTTCCGCCGACACGAGCACCTCCACGCGAGGCCGGTGCAGTGAGTAGCCCAACTGTTCAAGCCGAAGCAAACCCGCAAGCATCGTGCGCACATGCAGCACGACCGCCTCGACCGTGAACGCGTGATCCTTGCGTTCAACGCCCCCGCTTCCGAGGGCGAACAGACGAAAGTGTTGGGCGTATCCTGGTTGCCTCGGAAAGGGTTGGGCTCGCAGGACGCGGTGGCTTGTGGCCAGGTGAACATCAGCCGCCGAGGATGCCCGCATTCGCAGCGAACACTCCAACGCGAGAACATTCGTCGGGTCCGATACGACCTCGGTCGACCGCAACGCTGACAGGACGCGGTTCTGATGAGAGGGGCCAACAACCGAACAGGCCCCCATGGGAGCCACCGGTGACAGTTCGACCGCCTCGAAGCGCTCGGCGGCCCCCAGCAACTGAGCGTCGATGGCAAGCATTGCACGGAGGTCAATCGCTGATGGTGCGCAAAAGGGGTCGCGGCCATACTGATCGACCAGTTCGCTCGCGCATCGCGCCTCGGCTCGTGCATGCATCACTTCAAGCAGCAGCGATTGAAGAGCAGAGCCAGTCAAACCGTCTGCCAGCCGACTAAACGCCGTTGCACCTACCGAATCGACAATCCACGCGCGATCTGCCATCCGCAAAATAATACAGCCGGCTCGGGATCATGCCCGCCTTGCGCTTGAAAGTCTGCATTCGCTGCCTGAGTCCGCTCACTTGCTGGACCGGTGACGGCGCAACGCCAGATCTCAGCCAGAATCGCGCACCCTATGCCGCCCGGTCCCATGAAACGAGCACTGCCCACTCTCCTCGCGCTCCTGCTGGTCACGCCGGCCTTCTCCCTCACGCCCCTCGGTGAGAAGGAAGATGGCGATTCGCTCCGAGAAGCGCAGACCCACCACGTCATGTTTGCTACGGAGAAGGATGCGGCGGCGGCGCGCGCCACGCTGGACGGGAAGCAGGGCGCCAACCTCTTCGCCGAGTTCCAGCGGCTGGCCCGCGCGCGCAGCAAGGATCCCGGCTCCGCCTCTCGCGGAGGCGATCTGGGCATGGTGCGGGAAGGCGAGATGGTGAAGCCTTTCGAGGCGGCGCTGTTCGCGTTGCCCATCAACACCGTCTCACAGCCCGTCAAGACTCATTTCGGCTGGCATCTGATCTACGCCAGCTACTTCCGCGAAACGCCCGTCAGGGAAGTCTGCGAACAAAGCCTGGGCGACAGCATTCGCAAAGCCAGGCCCGATGAACGGGCCTCGCTGCGAAAGTCCTTGTCGCTGGTGCCGGAGTCCGAGCCCGCCTTCGGAGAAGGCATCGCCGCCCTGCTCGGTGACGCGTGGGGCGCGCCCCTGCGCGGCCAGACCGGCAACCTGGCCTTCATGCGAGTGACGGACCGGCCGGACCCGACGGGTGCCGCCACCGTGACCGTCCACACCGAGCTTCGCAGCGCGGTGCTGTCCTCGGCGCCGTTGGCATGCAGGCGGTCCGAGCGTATCGAGTTCGCGCTCAATTGCCGGGCTCGTACCGTGGCACTGGCGACTCACATCGAGTTCGAGGGGCGTGCCGGGCTGGGGCGTCGGCTGGGTGAAAAAAGGCTGTCTCCCGCACAGCGCGCACCAGAGCGTGCGTCACCCAATACCTTGGCGGATCAGATGCTCAATGCCGCCTGCGGTGTCGAGATGCCAAGCTCGGCCGGATAGACGCGCCCATCAGGCTTCTGCCAGCCTGAAGGCGACGGCAGCTCCGCCGCGGCACGACAATACGGCCATGGTTGAATCCTTCGAACGTCTGCTCGCGACCGAGATGCCGTACGGCAAGTACAAGGGCACGCTCATCGCGGATCTGCCGGGCAACTACCTGAACTGGTTTGCGCGTGAGGGCTTTCCCCCGGGGAACTCGGGCGCCTGTTGGCCCTGATGCACGAGATCGACCACAACGGACTCAAGGACTTGTTGCGGCCGCTGCGGGGCACGATGGCGAAGCCGAGTCAGAGTGGGCGGCGCTGAATGTCTAGTCCTGTGTCCCGCAGGGCGAATGCGATGTCGACTACCGCTGGATGTCCGACGTCCGCTTCAGGCTGGAAGCGGTAGCCGTGCGCCCCATGACTTTTGAGCCTACTGATCGAAACCGGCGGCTTTCAAGATGGACCCTACGTCGACAAGTTCGTCTTCAGCAATGACTTTTTCAGATGCCGGGACCGGCGCGCCCGGTTCCTGCACCCACAGATATGTCCGGTCGTTGTCGCGGAGCCATCCGACCATAAACCCGTCGGCCAAGCAGCTCTCGATCTCATGTTCGATCTCGTTCACTGCGACGTCTATGGCATTGGGTTTCCCTACGCCAGCGTAGTGCACCAACCGACATGACTCCGTATGGTGAGTTGCTGAGAAGCCTCGGTAGGCTTCGAGTACGCCGCGAAGCTTCGCATGGAATTCAGCAGTCCAGGCAGTCCGGTCGGGCATGGCGAGATCGGTTGCCTCAGCAGCCGTCAGAAGAGAGAGTTGAGCGGAATGTAGCAGCCTCGTCAGATGGCGCTAACTCGTGGCCGGAGTGCGTCCTGGCTGGCGGCTGGACAACGTCCGCTCCCGCTGCGATGCCGTCGCTGCTTCAGACTGATAGGGGCCGTGCGAATCCAAGAGGCCGTATGGCTGCAATCTCCAACAATCGTCATTGGAGGGCCTCCGCAACTCCTGTCGGCGACCACCGCGACCCCAGTCCTTCACGGCGAGGCAGAATCCAGGCGTACGGGGCGAGGCCGGCGTCAGGCCTGCCGGGAACCCCATCTTGAGGAATGGAGCAGCATCAATGGCACTGACGAAGAAGGGCGACTACTGGTACGGGACCACGTCCGGCGATACCCAAGCCGAACTGCGCAGCTACAGCGTTGCGAATCGCCATGAGGCCACCAGGTTCGCCACGTCCAAATGCGAATGCGGTTGCCGGACCTTCGCGCTGCAGAGTGATGAAGAGGCTGGTGTGGCCATCCGCACCTGCACCGACTGCGGCCAGGAACACCTGATGGGCGACAGTGCGGACTACGTTGAAGACGCCGCGCCAGAGGCGCACGAGTGCGTGTGCGAGAACGAGGTGTTCGAGCTGGTGTCCGGCGTCTCCGTGTACGAGGGCACCCATGACGTGCGCTGGTACTACATTGCTTGCCGCTGCGTGGAATGCAACCTGGTCGGAGTCTTCGCAGACTGGAAGTGCGAAGCAGGTGATGCAGCGGCCTTCCTCGCCAAGGTCTGAGCATGACGTCATTCGGCCTGACGGCGTGCGGTCAGGCGGATACACACCTCGATTGGCACTGACTCAGGCAGCGTAGGCACTTCGCCGGACAACTCGCATGCATCACCGCGACGACGACCTGCAACGCCTGATGTGCGCTGTGCCTTTCATGGCGCTGATGCGCCCGGCCAGCGCATTGAGCCTGCTCACTCGCGCGGCGGACGACGCTGAGGAACTGGCTCCGGTGTTGAGCCAGTATCCGGAGGTGCGCTATCAGGCGCTGGACTTCCACTACGTCTGTCTCCAAAGCCTGGGTGCGCTCAGCAAGGAACTCATCGAGGACCTTGCCGGCGAATTCGGTTGGCGTGGCCTGGTCTGGGCCAGCCTGCTGGCATGCCTCGCGCCATCGGAGGAATTTCGAAGCGCCCTTGAGGCCGCGCGCCCCAACGTGTCTCGGCAGGCCTGGGCGGTGGATCTCGCATTGGCGCACCTGGGCGCCCCTTGCCCGAGCGAACTGACCGGGTTGAGGGCGCAGCTCATCCGCCTGCGAAATGCCCTGTCGGCGTGCACTATCCCTGACGTCTCTCTTCGACTGGCGGAATCGCGTTCAGTGGTCGACGCCCGCCAGTCTCTGGTCCGAGAGAAATACCGTCGCGAGGGCAGGGAGGCAGCGTTGCAGGCGATCCGTCTTGCGGGAAGGTGACTGCCGGGAGGTCAGTGCCGCGCGAGCTTCAGAAAACGGCTTCGTCAACCTTCTTCCCAGGCATCCGCATCTTTCACCCACTCAAGGAGAAGCTCTGCCCGAGACGCCAGCAGCGGAGCAAGTTCTTCGTCCTGTTCTCCTGAGCCGATAAGAAAACTTGGATGCTTCTCGCCACGCGCCATGTATTCAGCGGCCTCCTTCCATAGCGAGGCGATGCGATGAACCGCCTCACGTGGGCTTCCGGCATCCGAGGCTGAGACGTAGTCAGTCGGCATGTCGCCACAGATCACCCACCAGCCGACCGAGTCCGGTGAATCGACGCTGTCGATGGCCCACACCGACACGTAGGGGGCGACATGCCATGCGGGCATCTCGGCAATGTTGCCGTGCGCCACTCCCTCACCACGAAGGTACGTTGCGACTTCCTTGCGCCGCTCCGCACACCACTGGGCATCTGCTTCAGGATCGTTTTCGTCGTGCATCTTGGTGTTGCCAATCTCTGATGAGGATCGAGTCTAGTTGCGTAGATGCTGTCCTCTGTCTGGCCGATCCGTTCGTCAGGTCGGAGCTGGCAAGGTGCCCTGTATTCCACGATCACCTCGCACCCGGCAGGTCGATGTCGGCACGACACCAATGCCCCTCGGCCGGCGGGACCGTCTGGTCGTCGAGGATGGAGGACACCCACGTTCTGGTCACGCGCGGGCCGGCGTAGCGGTGATGCGTCTCGTAGGTGACCACGGGAGTCTGTCCGGGCGTCCCATTTTTTCATGATCGCTCAGCGGCGACCGCGAGCTGCCCAGAGCGCTGCAGCTCAAGAGCTTCGGCGGCGAAAGCGTTGCCACCAAGAGCGCTTGGCGCCGTCTCCGGAGCCCATTGAATCAGGGGTAGGCGTTGGGGGCGAGGCTAGCAGCTGGGCGCAGATCGAGTTCCACACGATGAAGTCCAACGGCATCGCCAAAGACCAGACAACCTTGCCGGCAAGCATCGGATGGGGCGCGAACCCGAAGAACTGACCAGCTCCCCTGGACAGGCCCCTGTCCTTGAGCAGTGCGACGCCCTCGCTTAGCAGGTGCTGGGCCTGCCACTCCACTGAGTTCATCAGCACCGTGAATTCGTCGAAGCTGGCCGCGACGCGGTGAACGCCACCCTCCAGCACATCGAGCTTCTCGACTTCGCCGGTCTGCCGTTCGAAGAACAGGTCGCCGAAGACGGACGCGCCGATAGGCCGGATTGGCCCGCTCACCAGCCCACCCCATTCCGCGAGCATGGCAACGAAATCGAGACGGCGAGCATCGACGAACAAGTCTTCCCAAGACAATGCACTCATGAGTCGCTATCCCAATGGAAGAGCTTTGAACCTGGCTCGGCGGCCGCGTCAACTCGTCGAGGTAAACAGGTGGTGCGAACAGTATGCCGTTGTTGGTGCGTTCAAGCCCGACTACAGCCGGGTCTCAAGCGAGAGCGTGACACTTGGAACGCCCCGTGTCCACGTCGATACACGGGCGTCGGGCATGGCTGAATCCCCGAGCACGTCGATCCGTCGCGTGTCGCGCGAGAGCAGGTTGTTGGCGCCGACGCGCAGCTTGGAAGCGGGACTGAGCGTCCATGTCGCCTGCGCCGAGACATCCTCGCGCCGGTCCTGCCAGGTGCGGCGTTCGGCCGCGTTGCGGCTCCACACGCCAGGACGCCAGTTGGCATCGGCGGAGAGCTCCAGCGGCACCGACCGGAGCTTGTAGCGCACACCCAGCTTGGCCGACCAGGGTGCCTGATCGGCCATGCGGTTGTCAGGGGCCGGGAGCGTGTCCAGCCTGGAGCGGGAGAACGTGAGGCCACTGCGCAGTTCGACCTTGGGCAGCGACGCATCCAGTTCCGTGAGCGCCATCCGCGCGTCGACGCTGATGCCGCGCAAGCGCGCGTTGCCGAGGTTCTCCGGCCGGATCACGTAGCGCGGGCTCTGCGCCCACGAGACATCTTCCAACGCCACAGACTGACCGATGACGTCGGTCAGCCGTCGCTCGAAGTAGTCCACGCCCACCATGCTGCTGGCGCCGAAGTACTTCTCGTACGACAGGGTCAGGCCCATCGAGCGCTCAGGCCGGAGATGCGGGTTGCCGGCGGTGTCGGCGTTGTCGATGGTGTTGGGCCCGCACGCGGCACCGGCAATGCACGGTGCCAGCGGATTGATGACGGGACGCAGGCTGTAGAGGTCGTTGTCGGGCGCGTTGTAGGCCTTGGCGAGCGACAACCGGAGCTTCTCCCGGCCGTCCTCGGTCAGCTTGTGAGCCAGATGAAGGGAAGGGGCGTAGGTCTCATACGCGTTGCGGGAGAGGAAGCTCCCTTCGCGAACGCTGGTGGTGCGCCTGGCCGCGCTGAGCCCCAGGGTCGCAGCCCAGCGCTTGGAGAGGGTCCACTCGTCCTGGACAAACGCATCGTCGCGACGCGCGGTGACCGCGGAGTCGCTGCCGAAGCTCATGAACGCCGGATCCGGCGCGCCGTTCAGGAAGGCCGGTGCGCTGGCGCGCTGGGATTGCCAGCCGAGGGACCCGCCGATCTTCACGGCATGGGCTTCAAGCATCTCGCGGGAGAACTCGAAGCGCAGGACGTTCATCTCGTGGCGCTGGGAGAGCGACTGCTCGGCCAGCGCCTCTTCACCGGCGATCCCGCCGAGTGCATGGTCTTGTCTGTCCGAACCGCGATCGAGCTTCATCCAGGAGTACTCGTAACCGAGCTGAGCCCGTGTCCCGTCCGCGTCGGCATGCTTCCATTCGATGGGAAGCGAGAGGGACAGGAGCTTTCCGTCGGCGCGCCCCGTGGAGGTGCCAAGGGTCGATTGACGGACCCAGTCGTGGCGGTCGGTGAAGCGCGTGTCGGTCTGCCACAGCAAGGCCGAGGGGTTGGATTCGAGGTCGTTCGTCGCTGAGAGCTTGTTCGAGTAGGAGGAACTGGCCATGAGCTGCGTCAGGCCTTCGGATCGATTCGATGCGGTCAGACGCGAAGGCGCGAGCGCGCCTTGACCGTCGGGCGTCTCGATCGTCAAGCGCTGGGAGATGTCCTGTTCCTTGCGCCGCAAGGAGACGCGATTGGAGAGTCCCCAGGAATCGTCGGAAGGCCGGACGGTGTTGGACCAGGCAAAGCCCGCATCGCCGCTGGATGGGCTCAGCCCGCCGTTGATCCTGAGCGAGGCCGTGCGCTTCCGCTCCACGCGCCGCGTGAGGATGTTGATCGTTCCTGCCACGCCGAACGGGCCGAACTCGGCCATCGATCCTTTGACGATCTCGATCTTCTCGATCTGGACGACATCCAGTTCCAGTGGGCTGCGTCCCGGCGCGGGAGGCTGTCCGTCCACGAGGATGCGCGTGTAGCCCGGAAGGCCGAGCAGTCCCAGCTTGCCATCCCCCGCGATGGTCACCGACGGTTCGCGCTTGAGGACTTCGTACACCGTCGTCTGCCCGCTGTCCTCGATGCTCTTTCGCGAGATGACGAGCTTTCCGGCGACGAACTCGCGCCGGTTCTGCACGTCGGTGCTCGAGGCGCCGTCGATCTGCACCTTCTCCAGCGGTCGGGATGACGACGCGGGGATGTTTTGGTTGCTGCTCTGAGCTTCGGCGCGCGCGGCGGCAGACAGCAAGACGATGGAGAAGAAGACGAGGAGTCTGTACTCAGTCACAAGAAGCCCATGACCATCGCGGCGGTCTGCGAGGGAGCCGCCGGATTGCTTTTTGAAGACGATCACCGCGGCGGGTGATTCTTGGAATCGCAAATGAACTCGCACTTCTGCTTGTCCTTCACGCGCTCCATGCAGCGGTCGAAGCAGACTTCGGGATCGAAGCTGTCAGCGGCACGGGAGTAGGGCCCCGCGAGGACGATCAGGATCGCGATGACCCCAAACAGTCGGTATTTTGTTTTCATTGTTTTCATCCCATCAATCAACTTGCACCTGGAAGGTCGATGTCGATGCGGCACCAATGACCCTCGGCTGGCGAGACCGCTTGGTCGTCGAGGGTGTAGGACACGCTCGTTCTGGTCACACGCGGTCCGTCGTAGCGGTGATGCGTCCCGTACCCGCGTCTCAAATACAGCCTCGCTTCTCCGGGAGCCAGGCAGTCAATCGTGATGGGCTCTCCGGCGCCGTACTGCTCATTGGCCGGCATGTGCGTCGTGTCGAGACCGAACCGTTCGGCCCACAAGAGCAGATCCGCGTACGCCACGGTGAGGTCCCGATAAGGCCGTGCCCCGGAGTTCGAGATCTCCACGCGATAGCAGTCTTCCAGAGGGCCGGGCTGCGCGCTGACTCTCACGTGGAGGTCGAGCTGTTCGCGATCGTCAATGACTTGCTGAGGTGGTTGCCTGTAGCGCTCCGGAATGAGCCAGACGTTGACGATCTCAACCGGCTGTTCTCCTTGCACCGCAAATTGATAGTCACCTGCCGGGAAGTCCACGAACATTCCGGCTTGAAGAACTGCGCTCCAGGAGCCTACGGACCTGGAGCAGGAGCCCGAGAGAACGTACAGCCTTCCAGCGACTCCCTTGCCGGGAAAAGCTGTCTTGGCTTGGTACCGATCGGGGCTGATCCGATAGTGAGGCGCCGGCACATGCAACTCTCTGATCGCCTCGAGCGTCAGAGGCATGGCAGAGATGTCAGACCAGAAATGAACGACAACGGACATCTTTGTGTTGCCCAATTTTCTCGAATACAGATGATCCATCCTGAGGTTGGGACTGCATGGAAAGACACTGCATCAGAGGTGTGTCCGGTTCCAGGCGAAAGATCGATGGCCCGAAGCCATCAGCACGAGATATCTGGTCTGGAATCTCATGAGTGGCTCACGCATCGATCCGCTCGAACGAGGGATCAGACCTTCTCAGTATCCAACTTGGACCGAACGACAACCGTGCCGGCGATCATGTCGCCAAGGCGCATGCGCCTCCGGCCGAGTGCAAACAGGGCATCGATGACGAAGATGACATGCGTGGCGTTACGCCAGAAAGACTTCGACCAATTGCACGGACGATCCGAATCATGCTGCTTCACTCGAATGCCGAGGAGGCGCTTGCCGATGCCTTGTCCGGGGATGGCATCCCTGAACAGGAAGTACGTAAACCAGGCTGCGCTGTAGACGAAGGCATGAAGATTGGCCGAAACGAATTGAAGTGGCAGCAGTACGAGATACAGCGCAATGCCAACTCCCCACACGTCGATGATGAACGCGACGAGGCGAACGCCGAGGGAGGCCAGGCGCTTGTCAGCTTCTGATTGAGCCGCTTCGGCTTCGACGGCGCTGATCCGCGCGGCGTCGACCCGGTCGGCGGAGATCCCGCGCCTGCTGAGGACCTCCTGCAGGACGAGACGGGCCTCATCGGTGAGGCCCTTGCCGGCGAGCTCCAGCAACTCCTCGGTGTCTTGGCGCTCGTAATGTTCTCTGAGTTGTTGCATGAGAAGTGGTGAAGGAAATCCAGCGCGTTGTATTCGGATTGCTACCGAGGGCTGCCCGACATCCGGGCTCGCGGCCCTTTCGCCCGGCGATCACTGAAGGGCGCAGAGCCCGCTGTTCGGCCGCTCATTGCAACCATTGGTAGCTCTCGTTCCTGATCAGGAACTGGATCCGCTCCTCCGTCCTCTGCAAGGCGCAACGGGCGGCCCCATTTTCTCCACCGGTGCCGTTGCCGTAGGAGTACAGGACGAGCGTGTTGCATTCCGCCTTGGTCGTGACCCGCCACGCCTTGTCCGCATCGAGGATGGCCGCGACCATCTTGGCGCGCATGGCCTTGACGAAGTCCTCGGAGGTGCCGGCCTGTTCATGCCGTCTGGCCTTTGCCACCAAGGATTGAACCTTCAACTTGAGGAGCCCATCGGCCTCCTGGAGTTCGGTCAACAGGCAGACCAGATTGTCGTCTTCCGATGTGCATTCTGCGGCGGCGGAAATGGCGGCCATGCCCATCAATAGTGCCGCGATGCCATGTCGAAGGAAGGCGTTCACTCTCATCTGATGTTCCTCACTGTGTCGCTCGGCACTGCGTCCTGACGACACAGTCCGTGATAGCCCGTGGCGCAGCCCGCCAACGAGGCCAGCGCCAGCAGCGGCGCTGCGAGGCGGAGTCGATTCAACAGCATGTGTCCTCCCTATGCGGTCGCCCTCGTGATGGCCTCTTTGCGGGCCGGACGCCTTGAATGATGAGCTTGCTGGCCGGATGACGGCCCCAGCGGGGGCGGAGTATAGCGACGCAAGACCAGGCCGCTAACCGAAACGCCCGCCCCGTGTCGAGCCCACATCAGCAGGCCTCCGCAACACGCAAGTTCCCCAAGCTGGGGCACCATCCCTCCCACGGAGGAGCGCCATGACATCGAACAAGATCTTTCACCGCCTCGCCGCGTTCGGCCTGCTGCTCGGACTCGCGGCCGCGTCGTCCGCCATGACCACGCGCGAGGACCTGTTCACCTGCCCCATCGGTGGTGAACAGTTCAAGCAGCTGATGGCCGGCTCCGGCACAGCCTATGGCAGCTACCTCGATACGCGGCCCTACGGCGCCATCGAATCGCCCTGGCCGCTGCCCGTCTGCCCGGGAAATGGCTTCGTCATCTTCAAGCACGACTTCACGCCCGAGGAGCTCACCAAGCTCACCGCCGTCGTCGAGTCCGACGACTACCGGCAACGCCTGCGCACCGAGCCACCCTATGCGCGTGCGGCTTTCCTCATGACCGTCGTCGGCGCCGAGCATCGGCCGCTCGCGTTCACGCTGCTCAAGGCGACCTGGCAGAGCTACAGCGGAGAGCAGGCCGATCGCTACCGCGCCCAGATCATCGAGCACCTCGATCAGGCGCCCAAGGACAAGCCCGAGGTCGCGCTCAATGACCAGTTGATCGCCGGCGAGATGGAACGCCGCATCGGTCGATTCGACGACGCCCGTCGCCGCTTCCAATCGATCGTGATCGAGCCCGGCCCGCGCGCCGAGATGCTCAATCGCATCGTCGCCTACCAGCTGCGGCTCATCGCCGCCAAGGACACGCAGACGCATATGGTGCCTACGAACGACAACCCCGAGTCAGGGGTCCCGCCGGAGCCGATGCGGCCCCGCCACTGACAACGAGTGGTTCAGGGCGGTTGAGCCGCCATCCCCAGACAGGATGTCCGGATCGTGCCAGGCGTTTTGCGATCGGGGTTGGGTAGTGGCGGTGGGGTGGCTTTAGGCTGAACGCGGACTTCAGCCGACCCAGCTGCGGTCGCCCTGCGGAAGAATTCCTCAGTGGTCAAGCCATTCAACAAACACAAGCTGCCAGCTTCCGTTCACTACCTGGAACCAGAGCTCTTCATTGGAGCCGGATCCAAACGTCAGATTGACGGCGACGTGGCGCTTCGACGGCGTGATCTTGACCTCCTCGAGTCCACCATCACCAATGCACAAGGGAAGGGGCAGGCCATCAGCACGAGCAGCTGCCTCGCGCGCTGACAAGATGCCAGAGGTGGACTCATTGCCGTCTGCGGTGACCGTCGTGAACCGGTAGCGAAGCGGAAAGTGGATGTGAGAAAGGTGGAGTGCCTTTCCTTTGGCGTTCTCGCTCGTGCAAGAGGCGATGAACGCCTTCACAAACGGCTCGATAGGCGGCTGGCTTGCGTGACACGCAGCCCCTGCTGTCAGAAGCGCGGCTGCAAAGAGGCGATGGAAGTGGCGAGGCATGCGTTTCCTGATGAAAAAGCTCGACGGTCGGCAAGGCTGATCCGCTGCGATGCTGATCCAGACGTCGCAAAGCGCCTTCCGCGAATCCAAATCAGCGATCGATTTTCTACGGTTCTTCCACCATCTCGGTGCTCGGGGCCTCAGCCACGATGCGCGTGAGATGCATGAACAGTTCGTCTACCGCCTGCGACGTGTCTGGCGGAACAAAGAGTCGCTTGAGCAGGGGAACCTCTGCCACCACGATGCAGGTCCAGACCACGTCGCATCCATCTGGTGGCGGCTCGTCCGGTGACTGCCTCGTGTCAACGTTGCCGCATCCGATCCATAGTCGGAACGGCGTCGTCTTCACCATCAAGCACCATCCCCAGTCTTCGGGAAAGACTTCAGCGACTTCGATGCCCTGGCGGCCAAGCGAAGAGGAAAGCCAATTCGCCAGCGCCTTGCCGTAGCGACGCGGATTCGTCAGAAGGTCTTCGTCAGGCTCGATATCGAACAACTTGGACGTGAACCAGAGCTGAGTCCGAAGCGGTGGAATATTGGGCATGTGAAGGTCAGCGATGGAATGGGCGTCCGTCGAAGATTGGTTCCGCGGGAAGTCCATCCGGCCTACCTGGACGGCCCGCATCGCTTCGAAATTTCCTCAAAGCGGCGAGCCACAAGGGCGGAGGCATCAAGGCTCAACGGTTCCGGGCTCATGAGCAATCTCTTCAAGCGTCACGCGAAGACGGTGGACGCCCCCGCGATGGTTCGGCTGCCACCCTTCGACGCAGGCCCGTCGAATCCACGCTGCCACCTGCTTCGGCATGACGACGTGGCCCGGACCGTGGAGCCAGTCGTCTGTCGGTAGAGGGGGAAGGACCGCTTTGAGCGGGTGGTGCAAGTCCGCTGTCGACTCGACGATGACGGTCAGCGTCGACGTGGGGCCTGGCGCATCGAATTGAGCGCTTCGCCGCACGCTCCAGCGATACAGGACGCCGTCCACGGTGATCAGGCGGGAACCGCGTTTCCCCATGCTCATGCGTCGCGGTCCCGGATCAATCCTTGTTCTTCGCCAACCGCGCTGCCAGCTTCATGAGCGTCGGTACGCGCTTCCTGCCGTGCATCGAACGCAGCCGCACCTTGGCCGCGCCGATGTCGAGGCCCGCGGACGTCACGATCAGCGGGGGCGTTTCTTCCTCTCTCATGACCTCGAACTGCGAGGACAGGCCGGGCAGGCCCTTCTTCGAGACGCCGACGACGGGGACCTGTCCACCCAGCGCATGGAACAGGTGCTGGCCCAGGCCCGGCGTGTTATCGGCATCGAGATGGACGAAGCCTTCGATGAGGATGAGCTCGGGCTCCAGGCTGTGCTCGCGCAGCAGCTGCATCACGCAGGGCAGTTCCCGCAGGTCGAGTTCGCCGCGGACGGCCTTCTCGACGTGCTCGATGCGGGAGAAGTAGGTCTTCGTCGCTTCCGCTGCATCCCAGGCATCGAAAGCCACGGCGGCGGCATTCGCTTGCGCACCATCCCAATGAACCGCGACGATAAGTTTCATGCGGGATTATGAGCGCGCGAATCCATCGGCTCCCGCGTGCGTCAACCCTTGGGCAGCTCTCGGATCTCCACCGTCCCGCCCGCCTCGTAGACGGGGTTGCCCGTCAGGAACTGCCTGGCGCTCTCGAGGCTGTCCGCACGCACGCGGATGAAGCCGTCGAGCCGGCTGCGCGCGGGTTGAACGGACGCATGCTGCTTGTGCTCCTCGCCGCGTCCGATGGCGCTGCCGCCGTCGAACAGGCCGGTGCCTCGGAGGTGGTCCAGGTATTGCTCCCATCGCGCCGGATCGTCGGCGAGTTGCAGGTCGGTGGCGTCGCGGTGCATCAACAGGAGGTATTCGTTCATTCGAGCTCCATCGGCGGCGAGTGTTCAAGCCGCAGCGGGGAACTAGCTTAAGCGAGGCCATCGGCCCTTGCGGACGAGCCTCGTCCCCGACTTTCTCCGCATCCGTCGCGGTGACGCGGTGAGCAGGATCGCCATCACGCCCAACGCCGCGCCCGCCGGCACGTCCATCACGTGATGCTGGTAGGTCGTCAGCACCGACACGCCGATCAGCGCGAACCACAGGTGCAGGGCTGCGGCCTGCCAGCCGCGCAGCACCGGCGTGAAGCGCGCCCACAGCAGCACCAGCACGCCGATGTGCAGCGAGGGCGCGCGGTTGTACGGCATGTCGCAGTGGCCGAGCAGGTCGAACATCAGGCCGATCGCGCCGTCGGTCGGTGGCCGCTCGAAGGTGAAGCGCAGCGGGAACGCGGCGTAGCAGAGGACCGACACGATCAGCACGATGAGCAGCCGCAGCACGTGGCGGCGAAGCCGTTCGCCGTCCCCGTCGATGAAGAACGACAGCGCGAAGAAGACGCAGATCGACAGGTAGGGCACCACCGTCCAGCTCACGAAGGGGATGGCCCGTTCCCAGGCGAAGACGCCGGCGCCGATGTCGGTCCTCAGGCTGGTCATGTGGTTGGACAGCGTGTACAGCGCGGCATACGTCGCCGAGGTCGCCGCGGCGCAGGGCATCGGCCGCCAGCGCAGTGCGCTTGCCGCCGTTGTCGATGCCGCTGATGCGGTGGCTGCCGAGGCGGCTGCGGGGACTGCTGGCGCGTGGCCGCCTTCGGGCCACGGGATCGGAAAGCTCATCGGGATCTCCGCCGCGGGTGACGCCACCCGCCTATCCCTGATTACGAGATCCCGATTCCGAAGCGGACATCGCCGCTCGACATCAAGGAGGCTGCACCGGCTTTCTCTGGGCAGCGCGGAGCGCGCGAACCTGGTCGAGCAGCCGCCCGGCCTCGGCATCCTTGTGCAGCGCGCGTTGGGCCTGGGCCAACGCATCGAGCGCATCCGCCACCGCGGGGCTCAGCGCGGGGTCGTAGATCAGCCGGTGCAGGCGCACGGCCTCCTGCAGCACCGGCTCCGCCGCGGCCGCCTGGTGCTGTCGAAGCAAGGCCTGACCTAGCACCAGCGTGGCGGCGGCCTGGTTATCCCGTTGGTAGTCGGCATTCCCGCCGCGCTCGATGGCGGCGAGCGCCTGCCGCGCCTGCGCTTCTGCCACGTCGAGATGCCCTGCGTTCAGTTCGAGCCAGGCGGACTCGGCCTGTTCCGTCACAGGCTCGCTCGCGGCGGGGGCGGGGGGCCTTCCTCGCGGCGCGCTGCGCCTGCAGGCCCGCCAGCGCCTCGCGCGCCTGGCCGCTTTGTACCTGCCAGCGTCGCAGGGCCAGGCTGTAGAGCCTGCCCGGCGGCTTGCCGGCGGGGGTGGCCTGTCGCTGGCGCTCCAGCAGGACTTGCGCTTCGGCCAATCGACCGAGGCTCGTCAGCGCCACTGCGCGGTCCGTCAGGACCTGCTCGTCCATGCCGTCCACCGGATGGGGCTTGCCCAGCAACGCCACGTCGTCGCTGCTGACGGCCAGCGCGGCTTGCGTCTGACCGTAGGTCGCCAGCGCGCGCGCCTGCCACATGCGGACCCAGCGGCGCTGCGGAAGATCGGCCGCCGCAGTCTCGCTCCAGCGCCATGCCGGCGCCAGCGCCGTCAGGCTGTCGCGGAAGCGCCCGCCCAGGTTGAGGAAGATCGCGAGGTGCGTCTGCGTCTCCGCCACGCGCACCGCGTTGGCGTTGCGCGCGACCTCCGCCTCCATGCCCTTGCGCATGCTGGTCTCGGCATCGGCGTATCGGCCCAGCGCGCGCTGGGAGTGGCCGAGGAATTCGTAGAGCAACGACAGCTCGCCGGCACCCAGCGGCGGATGCGCCTCGCAGAGCTGGACGGCTTCCATGTAGGCGGCCTGCGCGCGCTCGAACGACCGGTCGTACAAGGCCGCATCGCCGAGGATGTGCAGCACCAGCAGCAAATCGGCGTTGGAGTTGCCGCGGCGCGCGATCGTCAATGCACGCTCGGCGAAGGCCATCGCCAGTTCCGGTTCCGCGCGTCGGTTCAGCGACGCCTGGCCGATCTCCACCTGCAGCCGCGTCGGCGAGCTGTTGTCCTGTCGCGCGTCCAGCAGGGCCGTGGCTTCCTTCAACTGCGCCGCAGCTTCGTCGCGCTTGCTGTCGAGGGCCAACGCATTGGCCAACGCCGCCAACGCCAGCACCGTCTCGTCGCTGGCGGGCCCATGCAGTTCGCGCGCCACGCTCAGGCGCTGGCGTTGCAGGTCGACCTCGCGCGCGTTCAACCCCAGGTCCTGGTACATCGAGGCCAGCACCGTCAGCAGCCGCAACCTCGCGGCGGGCGCGTCCTTGAGTTCGGCGTTGATGCGCTCCGCGCCGCGGTCCAGCAGCTCGCGCGCCGTCGTGTCGCGCGCCTTGGCCGGGTTGGCCTGGTCGGCGGAGTTCGCGCGGAACACGCCTTCGAGGAAGTCCTGCACGGCGCGCGCGGTGGCCGCCTCGGCCTGGGCGCGCTGGGTCTGCAGCCCGGCCTGATGCGCCTGCCACAGCGCGATCGAGGCGCCACCGATCAGTGCCAGTGTCGCGATGGCGCCGGCCGTCACGGGCAAGCGGTGGCGTCGCACGAGCTTGGCCATGCGATACGCCCAGCCATCGGGCCGCGCCTGGACCGGCTCGCCGTCCAGCCACCGGCGCAGGTCCTGTGCGAAGGCGTCCATCGTGGGATAACGATCGGTCGGAGACTTCTTCAGCGCCTGGTTCAGGATCGCGTCCAGGTCGCCGCGCAGTTGCCGGCGCAGCGCGCGGTCGGCGCCGGAGACCGACCCCGCGCCTGCCGCGCCCGCGCCGACGTCCGCAATGCCGATGCTGCTGGCCAGGGGAATCTCCGCCGCCGCGATCACTTCTTCCAGCTCGGCCGCGCTGCCCCGCTTGAGGCGGTAGGGGCGCACCCCGGCCAGCACCTCGAAGGCGACCACGCCCAGGCTGTAGACGTCGCTGGCCGTGCCGAGCGGGTCGCCGCGGATCTGCTCGGGGCTGGCGTAGTCCAGCGTCAACGCGCGGCCCGAGAGCTCCGTGAGCGCCGTGCGCTGCGTGCTGTCGCCTTCGAGCAGCTTGGCGATGCCGAAGTCCAGCAGCTTCACCTGACCTTCGGGCGTCACGAGGATGTTGCTCGGCTTCAGGTCGCGATGGACGACGAGCCGCGAGTGCGCATGCCCCACGGCCGCCATCACCTGCAGCAGCAGCGTGACCCGCTCCCGCACCGGCAATGCATGCGTGCGGCAGTGCGCATCGATCGGCACGCCGTCGACATGCTCCATGGCGAGGAACGGCCGGCCGTGTGCGTCGATGCCGGCGTCGTACAAGCGGGCGATGTGCTCGTGTTCGAGCGTTTCGAGGATCTCCCGTTCCCGCTCCAATCGCTCGGCGAGGCTGTCGCCCCAGACGATGCGCGGCAGCTTCAGCGCGACGCGCCGGTGCATCAGGCCGTCCGCCCGTTCGGCGAGCCACACGGTGCCCATGCCGCCGCGCCCGATCTGGTCGATCAGCCGGTAGGCGCCGACGAGGCTGCCCGGGCCGACGCCGTCGAACGGTCCCGGGCTGTCGGCGGGCCCCTCGGCTTCGAAGAGCCGGGGCAGCGTGTCGAGGAAGTCGTCCGTCTCGACCTCGGCCTGATGCGCGAGCAGGGTGCGCAGCGTTTCGCGATGCACGGCGTGCTCGCCGATCAGGCCTTCGAGCCAGGCGTCGCGCGAGGCCTTCGACAGGTTGAGCGCCTCATCGAGCAGGGCGCTGATCGCGGGCCAGTCGCCTTCGAATCGGGAGAGGGTCGTCATGCCGTCATCCGACCCGTGGCGCCGTCAGTCGCGCAGCGCGTGCGCGAGCAGCAGCCGCGCCTTGTCCCAGTCCCGGCGCACGGTGCGCGCGGACAGGCCCAGCGCCTCGGCGATCTCCTCGTCCTCGAGACCGCCGAAGTAGCGCATCTCGACCACGCGCCCCAGCCGCTCGTCGACGCGGCCGAGGTCCTCCAGGGCCGCGTGCACGGCCAGGATCTCGTCGGAGGCGGCGGGCAGGGCGCCGATCAGTTCGGAGTTCAGCGTGACCTGCTCGGCCTCGCCGCCGCGGCGGTCCGTCTTCGCGTGGCGCGCCGCGTCGACGATGATCGATCGCATCACCGTCGCGGCGTAGGCCAGGAAGTGGCCCCGGTCCGAGGGCGTCAGCGTCTCGCGCTGCAGGAACTTGAGGTAGCACTCGTTGACCAGCGCCGTGGTCGCCATCAGGTCGTTGCCGGAGCCGCGCGACAGTCGCCGGTGGGCCACCTGCCGGAGCTCGGGATAGAGCAGCTCGAAGATCCTGTCGAAGGCGTCGCGGTCGCCTTCGCGCGCCCGCCCGATCAACTGCGTCACTTCCCCCATGCCGTGCTTCCGTCCAAAACGAGGTTGGTGACGGCGATGGTAGCGCGCGCTCCTCCCGGCCCGGACCGCCGGGCGTCCCCAAGTCCTGACGGGCTTGTGTCATCTCGTGTCACTCCGCCCGGCGCGGGGCGCGGGTCATGGGCCTGATCCGGGCGATCGGCGGGATGGGTGGAATGGGCGGGAGGGAAGGCATCGTCAGCGGCGCGATGCCCAGGGACGGCAGCCGCCACCGTACGGTGGACAGCAGGCACGCGCAGGCGCAGGCGAGGGTCAGCGCGGGGATGGCCCCGGTTCGGGGCGCTAGCAGCACGAACACGGTGCCGAAGGCCGCCTTGCCGAAGAGGCCGCCGACATAGGCGCGCAGGAAGTGCGCGGCGGCGCGATGCCCGCCGTTGGCGTGCTCCGCCATGGCGACCGGCCCGGTGATCAGCGGGAGCGACGACAGCAGCCCGGCGGCGAAGCCGCCCATGGCTGGACCGACCAGCGTCGCTATCGCGGTGAGACCGCCGGCCAGCGCCGCGACCAGCCACATCGAGCAGCGCGGCCGGTGACCCGACGCCACCTCCGCGCCCAGCCGGGGCATGGCGGCGAAGGTGATCGCGCAGCAGCCGAGCGCCAGCGTCAGCGCGCTGGCCAGGTCGGCGCTGGCCGCCTGGGCGGGGAGGGCCATCGCCAGCGCGCCGACCAGGCCGCAGGCCAGCGCGACCGCACCGCCGCCGTAGCGGGCGGCCCGCGCATAACCCAGCGCGAAGACCGCCAGCATCGCGCAGGCGGCGACGCTGCCGATCGCGGCGCTGATCGCGAAGCCCATGCCTTCGTCGTGCGCCAGCCAGGCCAGCGTCGGCGCGGTGATCGTCGGCAGCGCGGCGACAAGACCTGCCACCCGGCGGCCGCCGCGCCTTGCCGCCGCCATCACCAGCAGCACCATGCCCGCCGTCAGCAGGCCCTTGAACAACTCGTCCATCGCGCTCCCCTTGGAGGACGACGGGAGAAATCACGCCGTCCTGCCCAGGTGAACGAGGTGCGCGGCCGGGGACGGACAGCGCGCCGGAACCTCAAGCAGGGGACAAGGACATGGTCGCCCAAGGCCGCGCGCATGTCCGGCTCACCGCCGGGACTTCGTTCAGTGAGGGAGCAGGCGCTGCATCGATGTGACGGTGTGTTGGTGTGTCGGTGTGACGACGCGGCGCCCTCATCTCGTCATTGCGGAGTTGCCATGTTCAGTGTTGACTGGTTCTGGGTGGAACGGCGGCTGCATGCCGCCGCGGTCGCCGTCCTTTGCGTCCTGCTGGTCGCGTGCGGGGAGGCGACGATCCGGCGCCGCCCGACGTCGCGGCGCCGACGGCACCGCCCGGAGGGACGCCGCCCGTCGTCACCCGACCGGTCGTGACGCCCCCGGTCACGCCGCCGGTCGTCACGCCGGCGGTGCTGACCATCACCCAGCAGCCTGCGGATGGTTCGGTCATCGCGGGCGCGCAGGCGAGCTTCGTGGTCGCGGGGACCTGCAGCGCCGGCACGCTGAACGTCCAGTGGCAGCGCAACACTGGCGCCGACGGTGCGTTCGTCGCGATCGCCTCGGCGACGACGTCGAGCTACGCGTTCACCAGTGCCATCGCCGACAACGGCGCGAAGTTCCGCGCCGCGCTGGACTGTGGCGGCGAGAGCGCGACCACCAGCGCGACGGCCACGCTGACCGTGAGCAACCCCGTGGCCAGCGTGCTGGCGCCGATCGTGGTCACGGGCCTGCGCCACCAGGCGCCGATCGCGTTCTCGCGGGGCATCGTCCGGGAAAGCGCGGGAAGCTACGCCTTCGTCTCGGGCAATGCCGTGCTGCGACTGTCCGCGGACATGTCGTCCATCACGCCGGTCGCCGGATCGGTCGGCGATCTGATCGGCGCGTCGGTCGATGGCATCGGCACGGCCGCCGGGTTCGCGGACCCGTACGGCATCACGGTCGACGCCTCGGGCACTCTCTACGTGACGGAGCGATCCAGCAACGTGATCCGGCGCATCGCCTCCGACGGCACGGTGACGACGATCGCCGGCGCGCGGGGCCAGTCGGGCAGTGCCGACGGCACTGGCAGCGCGGCACGGTTCTACTTCCCGAGCGCCATCGGCATCGGCCCGGATGGCGACCTCTACGTCGCGGATCGCGGCAACCAGGTGGTCCGCCGCGTCACCACGGCCGGCGTCGTGACGACCTATGCCGGCACGCCCGGGATGTCCGGGTACGTCGACGGTGCCGCCCTGGGGGCGAAGCTCAGTTATCCCACCGGCCTCGCGGTCGGCGGCGACGGTGTCGTCTATGTCTCCGGCTCGGACGGACGGGTCCGCCGCATCCTGCGCAGCGGCAACGCCGCCGGCGCGGTCCAGACGCTGGCGGGCAGCGGCACCGGCGCCATCGTTCCCAACATGGACGGTACCGGCACGGCGGCGGTCATCGTGGTGCCCGAGCAGATGGCGGTCTCCGGAACCACGCTCTACGTCCGGGACAGCGCCGGCCTGGTGCGCAAGATCGACACCGGCACCGCCGTCGTCACGACACTGGCGGGAACCGTGGCCGCGACCGTGCCCCGGGATGGTCCGAAAGGCGCGGCCACCATCGAGACGGCGATGAACGGTGGCGGACTGGTGCCGACACCGGACGGCGGCCTGCTGCTCACGGAAACCACCCTCTACCAGGGAGCGGTGCGCCGCATCGACTCGAGCGGCCTGGTCACCACGCTGGCCGTCGCGCATCCGTTGGGGTTCAACGGCACGACGGCGGGCACCGGCGTGCTCGCACAGCTGCCGTTCGCCTGGTTCCCCGAGGATGCCCTCACCGACGGGCTCAGCCACTTCAGCCGCGAGGTCGCCGTCGCGGGCGCGCCCGACGGCAGCCTGGTCATCGGCTCGGTCGCCTCGCTGCGCCGCATCGCGCCGGGCGGCGCCGTCTCGCCCATCGCCGGGGCCATCGGCGTCGGCAGCTTCGACGGCACCGGCCGCGCGGCGGACATGCTGAACGCGAGCCAGGCGGTGGTGGTGGATCCGGCCGGGGTGATCTATTTCTCCGACGTGTCCACGATCCGCGCGGTCGACGCGACCCATACCGTGCGGACGATCGCGGGCACGCCCTCGGTCTTCGGCGATTCCTCCGGGCAGGGCGCGGTGGATGGCGCCGGGGCCACCGCGCGCTTCACCAACGTGACAGGTCTTGCCCGCGCAGCCAATGGCGATCTGTACGCGTCGGATTCGATGAACTACGCCATCCGCCGGATCGACCCGGCCGGCAACGTCACCACCTATGCCGGGGTGATGGGCCAGAAGGCCGCGACCGACGGCCCGCGGGCGACGGCGCGGTTCACGATGCCGTTGGACCTGTCCCTGGCGCCGGACGGCTCGCTATGGCTGCTCGACGGCGGCAGGAACGAGACGCCCACGGTCCGCCGTGTGGCGCCGGACGGGACGGTCAGCTCGCTGCCCGTGAAAGTCCGGCGGCTCACGGTCGACCCCGCGGGGAATCTCTACGTGATCTCCGAGGGCGGCGACCTGGCGAGCCTGGATTCGGCCACCGGCGCGCTGACGGTGCTGGTGCCGCTGGGGACCCGGCTCACCTTCGGCAGCGATCCGCGCCTGGGCGGCGACAGCAGTTGGGCGTTCACCGCGGTGGGTATCAAGCAGCTGGTGCTGATGTCGGATCATCAGTTGATCCGGGCGACGCTGCCGTGAGGCCGGCGCGTCACCGCCGGCCTGCCGGGCGCCGCTGGCCGGCCCGTCTCGGCGTGCTGGCCGGTCTGGCCATCGGCCACCCGGCATTCGCGCAGTCGACGGCATCGAACGTGTCGTCCGCGCCGATGGAACTGCTTTGCAGCATGCGCACCAGCGGCACCACCGCGACGCTGCGCGTGGCGGCGGGCGCTGATCCGCTGGCCGCGTCGACGGTCCACGTGGGCGAGAGTTTCGAGCTGCGTGCCGTCGCGTTGACGGGCGCGTCGGGGGCGACGCGATCGACCGTGTCGTCGTCACGGTGCTGGGTCGAAGCGTCGAGGGGCGAGGCCTCGTGCTGTCGCAGAGTCGATGGACGACGACGGGGCAAGAAGTCATCGATCAGGCGGGGCGGTGGCAGCCCACGGTGTCGGGTTGGCAGCGGGCCTATCTGGCGGGCCTCGGGCGGGAACTCGCCTGGGGCTGCGCCCTGGTGCGACAGGGCGCGACGCCGGAGGGCTGGGACCGCGCCGACGCCACCGGCGACAGCGCGCTGCCGTCCCAGCCGCTCTCGCTCGTGGCGAGGCCCGCGCCGAGCACAGCCGCGGTGCGGGTGGCGTGGATGGGCGACGTCATGCTGGCGGACGGCCCGGGTCGCGTGATCGCGCGCGGCCACGATCCCTTCGCCGCCGTCATGGGCGCGATGAAGGGCGCGGACCTGCGCATCGCCAACCTCGAATGCGTGATCGCCACCGGCGGCAGGCAGGTCGACAAGCCGTGGACCTTCCGGGCGCACCCGCGCGTGCTGGACGTGCTGCGGCGCCATGTTGACGCGGTCTCGCTGGCCAACAACCATTCGGGCGACTTCGGCCCGGCGGCCTTCGCACAGATGCTGACCCGGCTGGAGCGCGCCGGTCTGCCGCACTTCGGCGGCGGAACCGATCTGCGCTCGGCGCATCGCCCGGTCATCCTCGAGCGCCAGGGCCTGCGCATCGCCTTGCTGGGCTACAACGAGATGTTCCCGAGGCAGTTCGAAGCGGGTCCCGACAGTCCCGGTATCGCCTGGGCGGACGAGGAGCAGATCGTCGCCGACATCGATGCGGCGAGGGCGCAGGCCGACGTCGTCATCCCCTTCATGCACTGGGGCGAGGAGCACAGCGAGACCTCGCACGCCCGCCAACGCGCGCTGGCGCGGCTGATGGTCCGGGCCGGCGCGGATGCGGTCGTCGGCACGCATCCGCATATCCGTCAGGACACGGAGATCATCGATGGAAAGCCGGTGATCTACAGCCTGGGCAACTTCGTCTTCGACGGCTTCAGGGACGCGGACAACAACACCGGATCGATCCTGTGGATGACGGTCACCGCGGACGGCGTCAAGGACTGGCACCTCCAGGAGGTGCACATTGATGCGGCGGGTCGGCCGCACCCGGGGAAGGTGGCGGTGGCGGCGGCGCCGTGAGGACGCGCATGCCGCGCGCGCCGCGCGAGGGTCTTACGCGTAGGCGTAGAACAGCGCCGCGAAGAAGTGGCAGACGCTGCCGCCCAGCACGAACAGGTGCCAGACGAAGTGGGCGTAGCGCACCTTGTTGTCGAGCAGGAAGACGACCGCGCCCAGCGTGTAGCTCAGGCCGCCGGCGACCAGCAGCGCAAGACCCGGCCCGGGGGTGCGGTCGATCAGCGGCCCGATGGCGAAGACCACCACCCAGCCCATGGCGAGGTAGAGCGCCGTCGACACCAGCGGATGGCGCAGCCGGTTCAGCAGCTTGATCGTCACGCCGAAGGCGGCCGCGGCCCAGACGGCGATCAGCAGCGTCACGCCGGGTCCGGAGTGCAGCACGCCCAGCGTGAAGGGGTGTAGCTGCCGGCGATGAAGACGTAGATGGCGGCGTGGTCCAGGCGCATCAGCCAGGCCTTGACGCGGCCGTTGGCCAGCTTGACGGGCAGGGCGTGGTACAGCGTGGAGATGCCGTACAGCAGGATGCCGGTGGACGCGAAGATGGCCGCGGCGACCACGTCCGCGACCTCGCCATGGTGCATCGCGCGGATCACGAGGATGGGCAGCGCGGCGATGGACAGCAGGGCGCCCAGCCCGTGGCTGATGGCGTTGGCGATCTCTTCGCCCAGGGTCTGCGGGCGGTCGGCGGGGAGGGAAAGGTCGGTCATGAAGCAGGTCGTGTGATCTGGCGGACAGCCCGATGATCGCTCATCGGCGTCTGGTCGACGGGGTGGGCGCGGCGGCGTTCGCCAGTGGATGTGATGCGCTCGAACTCAGGAGGTCGAGTGGCAGATCGACATGATTTCCTTCCCGTCCCGAAGGATGCACCACCCCATCGCGTAGGAACGGGGGCGATCCGGGCCTCCGAACCACTCCCATTCCCACAGCTGATCTTCCTCGGTCATGAGTCTCACCAGCTTGCGGAACTCGCCCTTCAGCTGTTTGCCGCGCACTTCGCCGAGGTAAGCGGTCATGTTCATTACTTGACGTGTCAACACATGGTCAGGGTTGGCCGTCGCCATCGTCTTCTCCGGGATCGAATGGTCGAAGTTTATGTCTCCGACTGTCGGACTCCTATCATGGGCAAAACCTGGAGCCCCACCTTGCCTCACTTCACCCTTCATCACAGCGCCAACCTCAGCGGCATCGACGTGGATCGCTGCCTCACCGCGGTGAACGCCGCGCTCGCGGCGTCGGGCCACTTCGAGGAGATCGACATCAAGAGCCGGGCCTTCCAGGCGGAGCAGTTCCTCGTCGGCGTGGAAGCGCGCGGCCGTGCGTTCGTGGCCGGCACGCTGTCAGTGCTGACCGGGCGCAGTGACGACACGCGGCGCGAGATGGGCGCGATCGCCTTGAAGGCGCTGGTGTCGACCATTGCGCCCACGTCGGAACTCCACATCCAGGTGTCCGTCGAGGTCGTCGAGATCCAGCGGGAGACTTACGCGAAGGCGGTCATCGCCGGGTGAGCCGGCGCCTCCGTCCTAGGTTCCTACCAGCGCCTGATACGCCTTCCGCTTGAACCTCAATCCATACGGATGGGCGTAGCCGAAGTAGCGCTGCGTGAGCAGCACGGCCGCGATGTTCAGGCGCGGATTGATCCACCACATCGTGCCCGCGAGGCCGCCCCAACCGACTTCCCCGGCCGCCTCGGGCGGTTCGCCCCGATCGGCGAACGCGCGCACCGCGGAGCCCAGGCCGAACAACCGGCCCGGCGTCGGGGGCGCGTCGTCGAAGCGCACGTGCAGCCCCGGCGCGAGCTGGTTGCTGAACATCATGTCCAGCGTGGCGGGCTTGAGCAGCGTCGGTCCGCCGGGAATCAGGCTCTGGATCAGGCGGATGGAATCGTCGAGCGTGCTCACGAGTCCGCCACCGCCGGACTCCAGCGGCGCGCGCTGGACATACGCGCCCGGATAAGGCTTGTCGTCGACGCGCGGCAGGCCGGGCTTGTCGGGGTCGTTGAAGTCCGCGCCCTCGTAGAGCACGGTCAGCCGGTCCCGCTTCGACGGCGGCACCCAGAAGTCCGTGTCCACCATGCCGAGCGGCTCGAAGATGTGCCGGGCCAGGAACGCGCCGAAGCGCTCGCCGCTCACCACCTCCACCAGGCGCCCCAGCACGTCCATGGACACGGAGTACTCCCACTGCGTTCCGGGATGGAAGATCAGCGGCAGGTCCTCCAACGCCGTCATCATCCCTGTCAGGTCGCGGCGGTGGTCGAGGACGCGGGCCTGGTTGTAGGCGTCGAACATCGGTGAGCCGGGATCGAAGACGCCGTAGGTGAGGCCCGAGGTGTGGGTCAGCAGATGGCGCGCGGTAATCGGGGTTCGGGCGGGCTCGGTGTCCGACAGGTCGCGCGCGCCGGGGCGCAGGACGCGACGGTTGGCGAGCTCGGGGAGATGGGCGTCGACGGGATCGTCCAGGCCGAGCCGCCCCTGTTCCACCAGCAGCAGGACGGCGCAGGCCGTGATCAGCTTGGTGCTGGAGAACATCCGGAAGAGGTGATCCTCGCGCAACGCGATGCCGGCCTCGCGATCGGCAGCGCCATAGCAGAAGCGATCCACGACCGTCCGTCCGCGTAGCAGGGCGGTCGCCACGTTGGGCAGGAACTGCTGGTCGACCTCCGCTCGGAGGGAGGCGTGAAGAGCGTCGAAGGGGCGATCCGTCATCTGGGCTTCCCGGCGTTGAAGCGGGGACTGTAAGGGCTGCCGACGGATCGGCGTGTCAGGCGGACCTCGCGATCGGGCACCTGGCTTGCTGGCAGGATCGTCATCCCCAACACCCGGCGCGCCGAGCGCGTGCACCGTGCCATGAATCTCCTGCCATCGACGGCCGTTTCGCTCCTCGTTCTCACCGCGGCACTCGCAGGCTGCGACCGTGCGGCGACGTCGCCATCGGCACCCGCGCCGTCTGCGCCGGCCGCCGCGACATCCGCGACCCCTGCGTCTTCTGCCGCGTCAACACCTGACCCCGTTCACGCGTGGCTGGGGCGCTGGAACGGGCCGGAGGGCACCTACCTGCAGCTGGAGGCCGCCGGCGGCGGCAGCTACGAAGTCCGCATCAAGGATCTGGATGCGGAACGGAGGTTCCAGGGGACCGCCAGGGACGGGGAGGTGCACTTCGTGCGGGACGGCAAGCAGGAGTCGATCAAGGCGACCGACGGCGACGCCACCGGCATGAAATGGCTGGCGGGCAAGGCGACCTGCCTGACGGTGCATCCCGGGGAGGGCTACTGCCGGGATTGAGCCGATGGGGATGCGCGCGACTGGATGCTGGCCATGATCCGCAAAGCATCCTTGGCCGGCGGCAGTCCGAACGCGCGCCCGTACTCCCGGCTGAACTGCGTGGCGCTTTCGTAGCCCACCTCGTGCGCGACCGACGTGACGTTCCCGCCCGTGGCGACCAGCAGCTTGCGAGCCTGCAGCAGGCGCAACTGCTTCTGGTATTGCAGGGGACTCAGCGCGGTGACGGCCTTGAAGTGCCGGTGGAAGGCCGACACGCTCATCGCGGCGTCGCCGGCCAGATCCTCCACCGCCAGGGGTTGATCGAACTCCCGGCGGATGCGCTGGATGACCCGGTTGACCCTGGCCAGCGCCGTGTCCGGCGTGGCGATGTCACGCAGCATCCAGCCCATGGGCCCCTGCAGCACGCGGTACAGGATCTCGCGTTCGAAGGCGGGCGCCAACGCGGGAATGTCGCCAGGGTGGTCCATCAGCCGCAGCATGCGCACCCAGGCGTCCAGCAGTTCGGGCGTCACCGCGGCGACCGAAAACGCGCGCGCCTCGCCAGAGGAAGCGGCAGGATCGGGCAGGTCCGACAGAAGGTCCGTGAGCACGCCAGCGTTCAATGTCAGGGCGACCGCCAGATACGGCGAGCCGTCGGCGGCTGGCTTCACGGTGCCGGCCGCGGGCAGGTCCACGGACATGACGAAATAGGTGGCCGGGTCGTAGTCCAGCGCCTGGTCGCCCACCACCAAGGTCTTTCCTCCTCGCAGGATGAGATTGACCATGGGATCGTAGACGGCGGCCAGCTCGTGCTCGGGAATGCTGCCCTGGACCATGAAGACGCGCGGAATGCCTGTCTCCGTGGGGCGGTTCTGCGCCCGGCCGGCCAGGGTTCGAAGCTCGTCGAGTTGCTGTCGCATGACGGCATTGGAACCCGTTCCTCCCTCGTGGTGCAAGCCGGAAAGCAGGATTGGGCAGGAATGAGGCAGGAACCGATGCGACGCGGATTGGCCGTTTCCCTATCGTTCAGGCACACCAACCACAGCGCTTCAGGAGCCTGAAATGAGCAACACCGGCATCAACACCGACAACGTCGTCGTCATCACCGGCGGCAGCCGCGGCATCGGCGCGAGCACCGCCCTGGAGGCGGCACGCCGCGGACTCGGCGTGATCCTCACGTACAACGCCAGCCCCGATGCGGCGCATGCACTGGTGCGCGAGATCGTGGGGACCGGGGGCAAGGCGGTCGCGTTGCGGTTGGACGTTGCCGCCGTCGACACCTTTGCCGCCTTCCGCGTCGAGGTGGAGCAGGCGCTGGCAGCAACCTGGAATACGGCCCGCCTGGCGGGTCTGGTGAACAACGCCGGCTACGGCTTGTTCCAATCGATCGCGGGCGTCACGGAGGCGCAGTTCGACGGGCTCTTCAACGTGCACCTCAAGGGTCCGTTCTTCCTGACGCAAGTGCTGCTTCCGCTGCTGCGCCGGGGCGCGAGCATCGTCAACCTGACCAGCGCCACGACACGCGTCGCGACGGCCGGCGTGGCGCCTTACGCGGCATTCAAGGGAGGACTGCAGGTGCTCACGCGCTACATGGCCAAGGAGTTCGGCGAGCAGGGCATCCGCGCCAATTCGGTGTCGCCCGGTGCGATCCGCACCGAGCTGGGCGGCGGCCTGAACGACGAGTTCGAGGCGCTGCTGTCGGCCCAGACGGCTCTGGGACGGGTGGGCGAGCCCGAAGAGGTCGCACGCGTGATCGCCTCGCTGCTGACCGACGACGGCGGATGGATCAACGCGCAGGACATCGAGGTCTCTGGCGGCTACGTCGTCTGACGTGCGACCGCCACGTCCCCGCCGTTCCCCGGCCGATTCTTTCCTGGAGGCCCTGTGCTGGACCATGTCTTCCTGACGGTGAGCGACATTGATCGCGCCATCCATTTCTACACCGCGAGCCTCGCACCGCTGGGCATCGTCGACCGCCTCGACTACGACGGACGGCAGGGCCCGCCGGGCCATCCCGATTTGAAGGGCTTTGGCGCCCACGGGCGGATGTTCTTCTGGCTACGCCAGGGCACGGCGAACGCCCAGTCGATCCATGTCGGTTTCGTTGCCGACAGCCGCGCTGCCGTCGATGCCGCCTACGTCGCGGCGATGGCGGCTGGCGCGACTGACAACGGCGTCCCAGACACGCGCCCGCACTACGATCCGCGCTACTACGCCGCCAATGTGCTGGACCCTGATGGCCACAGCCTGGAGTTCGTCCACAAGCCCTGGCAGCACTCGCGCGATTCGTGATCGAATCGCACGCGCTTTCAGGATCTTCCGTCGTCCTTCAAGCCGTACGAGCCGGTCGCCGGCGCGGAACAATGCAGGATGGAGATCCGGTTCGACAAGAACTGACCGTCGTCGGCCACGAATGCACGGCCTACAGTGGTGCCGCCTGCAGCTTCGAGGGGCAGGAGGCCCGTCGGCGCAAAGGACGCTGAAGAGGCCGGCCTCCGACGGGGTCGTCGACGGCACGCCGGTGGATCGGCTCCGCGTGCATGAGCGCCTTCAGGCAGCCTGTCCCCGGCTCTCGACGACGTAGGCTTCTTCCAGATCCCGCCGCAACATCAGCGTGTCAGAGGACGTCGCCGACGGGCACGCCACGAATTGCGAGCGCAACGCTGCGGCATATCTACCGTCCGACGGCGGCAGGCCTGCTGTTGCATGCGACATCCGATCGCGCTGACGTGATTCCTCCATCACCTCGAACTGGTCGGAGGTGAGGTGGATGGCATTGGCGATGCGATAGGCCAGCCTGTTGAGCGACCAGTACGGGTGCTGATGCAGGGGAATGCACCATCCGTCGACGCCGACCGCTTGTCCGAAGTAGAAGTACCAGGCCGCCAGCAGCGCGTCGTCGAGCACCCCGAAGGCGGTGCGGAAGTCGTCCGGGCCCGGGCCGGGGGCGCAGTCCCAGCAGCTGAAGACAAGGCCGTTGGGGCCTTCCTCGAGGATCGATGAGCGCTTGCCTTCGACATGGAGGACGTATCGATTGGCGGAAATCTCCGTGATGGCGATGCCGCGCTCAGCGAGGTACTTGATCGAAGACGAGAGGGTCATCGGTGGTTCGTCATTGCGAATGACTGGCGGCGCTCGTTCGAGGCGGGCAACGGGTGACCCGAGGATCACACCAGCAGCAACCCCAGCACATGCTCATCGACATAGTGTGCCTGGTCGGCGCGCTTGTAGAAGTCCCTGAGCGTTCCTTCGACGACGAAGCCGAGCCGCTGGTAGAAGGCCAGCGCCTGCGCGTTGTCGGTTTCGGCGTAGAGCTCGACGCGGCGGATGCCGGCCTCGCGGAAGTGGCGCAGGGCGTCATCGATCATGGCCCGGCCAACACCCTGGCCATGGCGCCGCGGATCGACGGCCAGCGTGCCCAGCAGGAGCACATGGCTGACGCGGCCCGGATAACGCGTCGCCCGGTAGAAGCCGGCGATCTCTCCGTCCACCTCCCAGGTCCAGAAGGCGCCGCTGCGCACGAGCTCGTCGAAGATCGGCACGAAGGATGCGAGGTCCATCGGCTCGTAGGTCAGGTAGGGATCGACCTTGGGATGCGAGTAGATCGCGAAGACCGCTTCGAGGTCTTCGGGTCGGGCGAGGCGTCGTGCGGGGATGCTCATCGTCGGGGCTCACGGGGGCAGTCGTTGCCCCCAGTGTCCCTCAGCTTCAGGCGGATTCCGGCAGCTTGGCGATGACCTTGATCTCGAACTGGAAGCCCGCCAGCCAGGTGACGCCGATCGCGGTGGCGGTGGGGTAGGGCGCCTCTCCCCAGAACTCGGCGGCGACTTCCCAGGCGCGCTCGAAACGGGTGTGCGGGTCCACCATGAACACCGTCACGTCGATGACGTCGGCGAAGGTGCAACCGGCCTCGGCCAGGATGGCATTGAGATTCTTGAATGCGAGGCGGACCTGGTCGTCGAGTTCCGGTTCGGGAGAACCGTCGGCCCGGCTGCCGACCTGGCCCGACACGAACAGCAGGCCGTTGGACCGGATGGCCGGAGAGTAGCGATGCAGTTCGTACAGGGCGTGGCGGTTGGGCGGAAAGACGACGTCGCGGGTGGTCATGAAAGGCGTTCCTTCAAAGTGATGGCGGATGCAGTCACTGTAGGAATCCGGCGGGTCGCGATAAACAACCAGTTCGCACAAGCAGTGTTTGCTGGCGCCAAACAGTGGAAGGCCGTGACCGCCTCGTGTCGCGGCGCTTCCAAGCTCGTCCCGACGTCGACCGGTCAGGGCTTGGCCGGTGCGTCCAGCGCCGCCAGCGCCCGCTCCAGCCCGCCGCGCTTCTCGGGGTGCTTCTCGGTGAGCAGCAGTTGCTGGAGGATCATCCGCTGCGCGAGCGTCAACGTCTCGGCCGCGGGCACGGCGTGGTCGGGCGAGACGCCGGTGCCTTCCCAGTTGCCGCCGATGACCGGATCCACGGACCGGCCCGTCGGGATGAAGACGCCGAGTTCCGGGCTCAGCCGGAAGAAGTCGCCCGGATGGGCGCCGCCGCCGGTGGTCTCGCCGATGAGCGTGGCGCGATGGCGGTGCTTCATGCCCCAGGCGAAGTCCTCGGCGGCGGAGAAGGTCCTGCGCTCGGTCAGCAGGTACACCGGGCGGCGCTGGCCGTAGCGCGGGCCGGCCACCTTGGCGGTCGTCCGGTGCGTTTCGATCCGGTTGCCGGCGCGCCAGTGGATGTCGACCAGCGGCGTGGGCTTGTCGAAGAAGTAGCTGGCCAGGAGCTGCACCGTCTCGGGATCGCCGCCGCCGTTGCGGCGCAGGTCGATGATGAGCGCGTCGGTCCGGGCCAGCATAGCCATCGCCGCGGCGAGCACCGGGCCGGCATCGCGTGCCGGCGCGAACTGGCGCAGGTCCAGGTAGCCGATGTTGCCGCGCAGCCGCTCCACGCGCGTCACGCCGTAGTTGGTGTAGCGGAAGCTCTCGGCCATGTCTGCGGCCTCCGCCTTCGCGCCGCCGGGCATCTCCGGCATGGCGTCCACGCGAAGGTGCTTGTCCTGCGTGGCCTCGGCGAGCACGGCCGACAGCTTCTCGGCGAGCTGCCGCGCATCGGCGTCGTCGGCCGCGGCGGCCTGCAACTTGGGCTCGATGTCCTTGACGCGCTCCGGGAAGACGTAGCGATCGCGTAGTTGCCTGGCCAGTTCACGAGCCACTTGAGCGCGCGCGACGGGGGCGAGCGGCTCCCCGGGTGGCGCGTCGGGCGCCGGTTGGCTCCATGCGGACAGGCTCGCCAGCAGCAGGGCAATGAGGACGAACGGCTTCATGTCTGGTAGTTCCCGGTGATGGATGAAAGCTGGATCGGAGTGGAATTTATAACTGCTTATGAATTCACCCGAAAGTCACGGCTGCTTGTCGAAGACCCAGACCCTGAAGGCGAGGCGGAGCGTCCTTTCATTGGCGCGATGTCCGTAGTCGGTCTTCGTTACGATCCAGCGCATGAATCGTCTCCCGCTTCTCGCCTTTGTCGTCGGCGCCCTGATGTCCGCCGGCACGACGGACGCCGCAGACCTGCCGACGCCACCTCGCGCTGCCTTCACGCGCTGGGATCCGGCACTGCGACTGGTGGAAAAGTCCGATTCGTATGTCACTGGCTCGCTTGCGCGTTGGCAAGGGCGCATCACGCTCACTGGCCTGCTGGTCGTCGAGTTCGACCGTGCCCCGGACGGCGAGGCGCAGCGCGAGGAAGAGATCGACATCGATGGCGTGGCGCACTTCGAGCCCGATGCGCGTTCCCTGGCCCGGCTGCCGGCGGCGAAGGACTACTACCCGCTCACGCCGAAGAAGATCTGGATCGGCGAGACCGGGCGAGCGGTGTTCGTCCCGCTCATCGGTCGCGCCGCGTTCGACCGGCTCCAGGCCGATCGATCGAGTCGTTTCGATTTTCCCGTGACGCTCACGCTGACCGAACTTGTCACCTCGGTCGAATGTGATCACCGCGACTTCACGGCGACGGTCGGCGCGATCCAGCTGCTCAAGGCGCCCATGGTCGCCCGCAACGAGCCCTGGGGCGTCCCCTGCTGACCGCGCGGGCCTTTGTGAAATCGCATCGACGTCCGGAGATCCAGATCGCCAGCGCTTGCGTATAGAGCGCGTCCTCCGCTTCCGGGCGCCCCATGGATCTCGACCTCTCCTCGATCGCCGTCCGGCTCGCCGAGCGCGGCCTGCTGCCGGAGGCCGCCGTGCGGCTGGGCATCCGCCGCCTGCTGCGGCAGCGCCTCGACGAATCGCACCACCACGACCACGAGACGGCCGCCGCGCTGACGCAGGCCTTCCTGGCCTCGCTGCGCGCGGCCCCGCTGGCCGTGCAGACCGAGAAGGCCAACGAGCAGCACTATGAGCTGCCCGCGGCGCTGTTCGAGGCGATGCTCGGTCCCCAGCGCAAGTACAGCTGCTGCTGGTGGCCAGAGGGCGTCGACACGCTCGAGGCCGCCGAGGAGGCGGCGCTCGAGGCCACCGTGGCGCGCGCCGGGCTCGCCGACGGGCAGAGAATCCTGGAACTCGGTTGCGGCTGGGGCTCGCTGAGCCTGTGGATGGCCGCGCGCTTCCCCGCCGCGGAGATCCTCGCCGTGTCGAACTCGGCCTCGCAGCGCGCCTTCATCGAGGGCCGGGCCGAGGCGCGCGGACTGCGCAACCTGCGCGTGATGACCTGCGACTTCAATGCGTTCGGGGAGGACGGCAGCCTCGACCGCCGCTTCGACCGCGTCGTGTCCGTCGAGATGTTCGAGCACCTGCGCAACTGGCCGCGCGCGTTCCGCAAGGTCGCCGGCTGGCTGCGCGACGACGGCCGCTTCTTCATGCATGTCTTCGCGCATCGCGAGGCGCCGTACGCCTTCGAGGTGCGGGACGCCACCGACTGGATGAGCCAGTACTTCTTCTCCGGCGGGATGATGCCCAGCGACGACCTCGCGCTGCTGTGCCAGGACGACCTCGCGCTGCAGGAACGCTGGCGCTGGGACGGGCGTCACTACGCGCGCACCGCCGCCGCCTGGCTGGAGCGTTTCGACGCGCAGCGCGCCGCGCTGTGGCCGGTCTTCGAATCCGTCTACGGCGCCAAGGACGCGCCGATGTGGTGGCAGCGCTGGCGGCTCTTCCTGCTGTCCGTCGAGGAGCTGTTCGGCTACGACCACGGCCAGCAGTGGTGGGTCAGCCACTACCTTTTCGCGCCGCGGCGCTGAGGCCACCGCCATGGCATTCCTCGAATCGCTGCCGGCCACGCCCGCGCTGGGCCTGACGGGCCTGCTGATCGCCGTCGTCATCGCGGTGCCGACCTGGCTCGCGAGCCTCCCGCTGCGCGACGCGAGTCTTGCCGATCGCGTCTGGTCGGCGTTCATCGCGATTCCCGTCGCGTTCTATGTGGGGAAGACCGGCGGCGACGCGCGCGCCGGCGTCATGCTCGCGATCACGCTCGCCTGGGCCGTTCGGCTCGGCGTCTACGTCACGATCCGCAACTGGGGTCACGGCGAGGACCGCCGTTATCAGGCCATCCGCGAGCGCAACCAACCGAACTTCGCGCTCAAGAGTCTCTGGCTCGTGTTCCTGCTGCAGGCGGTGCTCGGATGGATCGTCGGCTGGCCGATGCTCGTGGCCAGCGCGCCGGGCACGGCGCCTTGGGGCGTGTGGGACGGCCTCGGCGCCGCGCTCGCGGCGGGCGGCCTGCTCGTCGAGACGGTTGCCGACGCGCAGCTCGCGCGCTTCCGCCGCGATCCGGCCAATCATGGACAGGTCATGGACCGAGGGTTGTGGCGCTACTCGCGCCATCCCAACTACTTCGGCGAAACCTGCGTCTGGTGGGGGCTCGGCGTGATGGGCCTGGCCGCTGGCGGCTGGACCGGCGCCTGGGCCTTGGTTTCACCGCTGCTGATGACGATCCTGCTGCTGAAGGTCTCCGGCGTCACCCTGCTGGAACAGGACATCGGCGAGCGGCGGCCCGCGTATCGCGACTACATCGCGCGTACGAGCGCCTTCATCCCGTGGCCGCCGAAGCGCGAGGCCGCACGATGAATGCGGCCTCGTCGCCGCGCGCATCCCCGATGGCCGCCCGCGTTGCGGCCGTCGCCGCATTCATGCGCGTCATTCGTGTCATGGCCGCCGCGGCCGTCGTGACGGTCGGGGCCGCCGGGCTTGCAGCATCGGCTCGCGCCGAGACCTGGAACTTCGAGGTGCGCCTGGATGGCAAGCCGATCGGCACGCACCGTTTCACCGTCGAGGGCCCCGCGGAGGCGCGCGAGGTCACGAGCATCGCCGCCTTCGACGTCAGGCTGCTCGGCATCACCGTCTTCCGCTATCGCCACGAGGCGCGCGAGCGCTGGCGCGGCGATTGCCTGCAGGAGATCCGCAGCCGGACCGACGACGACGGGAAACCTGTCCAGGTGGACCGGCGGCTGGAACCCGCCGCGCCCGCAGCATCCGCCACGTCCGCGGCGTCCGGCGAGCCGACCTGCCTCATGAGCTATGCGTACTGGCATCCCGCGTTGATCCGGCAACAGCGCCTGCTGAATCCCCAGACCGGCGAGGTGGATGAGGTCCGCATCGAACGTCTGTCCGATGCGACCGTCCCCGCGGGCGGTCGCGATGTCGACGCGTCGCGGTGGCGCATCACGTCGACGGCGACAGCGACCTCGACCTCGTCAGGCAAGTCCTCTCCCGCGCGCCAGGTGCTGACGCTGTGGCGAGATCGTGCCGATGGGCGCTGGATCGGACTCGACGCGCAGGTGAAGGGCGACCGGGTGCTGACCTACCGCCTGCCTTGAACCGGAGACCCCCATGAGCTTTCGCGACGACCCGATCCCCACGCGAGCGCCGGCCTGGCGCTGGCCGCTCGCCTATGTCCTCACGCTCGTCGTCTTCCTGGCGATGGACGCGGTCTGGCTGAGCCTCAGCTCGAGCGCGCTGTACCAGCCGGCCATCGGGCATCTGATGGCGGCCACCGTCGACTGGCGCGCCGTGGCGGTGTTCTATCCGCTGTATGTCGGCGGGCTGGTGTTCTTCGCGATCGCGCCGGCCTTGGCGAGCCGCCCGTTCGCCGGGGCGCTCGGCCGCGGCGCGATGTTCGGCTTCCTCGCCTACGCGACCTACGACTTCACCAACCAGGCGACGCTGCGCGACTGGCCCTGGCACGTGACGGTCATCGACCTGGTCTGGGGCACGACCGTCAGCGGCATCTCCGCCGCGGTCGCCTCGGCGCTCACCGCGCTCACATGCCGACGAGGGACCCGAACCAGCGGGCGATGACCCCGTCGAAGTGCAGGCGGCCCTCGACGGCCGCCACGCAGATGCACTCGCTGCCGTCCTGCACCACCGGTTGATGGTGGACCTCGTCGTCGGCGAGGTCGAAGTCCCCCGGCCCGAACAGCGCCCGGCCGTCATGGAACCGCCCGTAGATGATCTGTGTCAGCTCGGTGCCGCGGTGCGTGTGCTGCGGCAGGTACTTGCCGGCGCCGATGCGCAGCAGGAAGACGTTGGCCTCCGGTGCGTCCGGCACGGTCACGCGGCTCCAGCGCATGCCGGGGCCGAGCCAGCGCCAGCGCGTCGCGCTGCAGCCTTCCAGGGCCTTCGGCCAGACCGCGCCGGCCGGCAGCGGCGGCGGGGCCGGGACCTTGCGCGGCACCGTGCCGGCGCCGCGATCGTCCCGCTCCAGCCGATCGATGCGGTCGAAGGCGCGCGCGAGCGCGTCCTCGCGCATCGTCGCCTCGGGTTGTTCCTCCAGGATCACGCCGCCCAGCGCGCGCAGCATCGCCACGCGCTCGCGGCAGGCCGGGCACAGCTCCAGGTGGGTCTCCGTCACCAGCCGCAGGCCGATCGGCAACGCGCCGCTGGCGAGCGACAGCAGCAGCTCGTCGGCGGGATGGTGGCGGATCTCGAGGGGCGGCAGCATGGTGGGGGAGGGCAGCAGGGGTCGGGACATCACAGGTCGATCAGCCGGCGCAGGTGCGCCACGGCCAGCCGGATCCGGGACTTGACGGTGCCCAGCGGCAGGCCGAGCTCGGCCGCGATGCGGGCATGCGGTTCGTCGTCGTAGAAGGACAGGCGCAACACCTGCGCCTGCTCGGGCGGGAGACGGGTGAGCGCCTCCCGCACGCGGCGGGACAGCCGTGTCGCGTCGGCGTGTTCGGCGACACCGGGCTGATCGGCCTCGAGCCGGTCGAATTCGAAACACTCGTCGCCGGCACCGTCCAGCAGATGGCGCCGCGCGGCGTCGATGCGCAGCCGGCGCGCGATCGTGAAGATCCAGGTCGAGACCGCCGCCTGCTTCGCATCGAACAGCGCCGCCTTGCGCCAGACCATCACCAGCGCGTCCTGCGCCAAGTCCTCGGCGGCGCCGTCGGTGCTGCCGGTGCGGATCAGGTAGCTCTTCACCCGCGGCGCGAAGTAGGCGAACAGCCGGCCGAAGGCGTCGCGGTCCTGCAGTTCGGCCACGCGCTGCATCAGCGCCGGCCAGTCGTCCCCGGGCGGGGTGGGCGGCGCGCTGCGGTCGGGATCGATCGGGACGATCTTCAAGTGGCGGGCTTTCGGCGAGGACGGGCGCCGGGGCGCTGGCGTCGACGCGTCGTTCAAGGACAGGGCGGACACGGGCCCGGCGCCCGGCGGGAGGGCCGGGGCCGAGGTCGGTTCGTCGCGTCGCAGGGTGCCCATGGACGCTCTTACGCGGCGGACGACGTTCCGGATCATCGCTCGACTCGGGGTCGGCTACCACGCGGGCGACCCTCGCCCGGGCGGCGGGGATTCCTTCACGGCGGAGGAATCCAAAACGCGGGCGCCCGCGTAGAAGCGCCAGAGAGCCACTGACCGCCAAGAACCAGGACGCGCCCATGGACCGCCCCGCCGACCGACCCAGCCTGCCGATGCCGCTCCTCGAGGAAGGACGCCGGTTGCGGGTGGCGGTCGTCGGTGCCGGGATCTCCGGGCTGTCCTGCGCGTGGCTGCTGTCGCAGCGGCACGAGGTCCAGGTCTTCGAGGCCGACGGGCGCATCGGCGGCCACAGCCACACGGTCGACGCCCCCTGCGGGCCGATGCAGGTGCCGGTGGACACCGGCTTCATCGTCTACAACGAACCCGCTTATCCCAACCTAAGCGCGTTGTTCCGCCACCTGGACGTGCCGACGAAGGCCTCGGACATGTCCTTCGCGGTCAGCCTGAACGACGGCGGGCTGGAATACGCCGGCACCGACCTCAACGGCCTCTTCGCCCAGCGCGGCAATCTGATCCGGCCGCGCTTCTGGGGATGCTGCGCGACCTGATGCGCTTCTACCGCGAGGCACCCCGCGACGCCGCCGAGTGCGGTGACCTGGCGCTCGAGGACTACCTGGAGGCGCGCGGCTATGGCCGCGCCTTCCGCGACGACCACCTGTACCCGATGGGCGCGGCGATCTGGTCGTCGGCGGCGGCGGACATCGGGCGCTATCCGGTGGGCGCGTTCGTGCGCTTCTGCGAGAACCATGGGCTGCTGAAGCTCACCGACCGCCCGGTCTGGCGGACGGTCGACGGCGGCAGCCGCGAGTACGTGCGGCGGCTGACACGGGGTTTCGAGGACCGCCTCCACCGTGACGAGCCGGTCATCGCCGTCGCCCGCGAACTCGGCGGCGTGCGGCTGCGCACGCGGCGCGGCGCGTGGACGCCGACCTTCGACCATGTGGTGCTGGCCACGCACGCCGACCAGTCGCTGCGCATGCTGACGGCGCCGACGGCGACCGAGCAGCGGCTGCTCGGCGCGTTCCCGTATACGCGCAACCTCGCGGTGCTGCACCGCGATCCGGCGCTGATGCCGCGCCGCCGTGCCGTGTGGTCGAGCTGGAACTACCTCGCCGGGCAGTGCGACGACACCTTCCAGCTGCCGCCGACGGTGACCTACTGGATGAACCGGCTGCAGCCGCATCTGCCGCAAGGCCGCGGCGCGTCGCCGCTGTTCGTGTCGCTGAACCCGTCGGTGGCGCCCAAGCCCGAGCACCTGATCCGCACCGACGTCTACGAGCATCCCCGCTTCGACGCCGGCGCGATCGCGGCGCAGCGCGAGCTCTGGTCCCTGCAGGGCCAGCAGCGCACCTGGTTCTGCGGCGCGTACTTCGGCTCCGGATTCCATGAGGACGGCCTGCAGGCCGGGCTCGCGGTGGCCGAGGCGCTCGGCGGCGTGCGCCGGCCGTGGACCGTCGCCGGCGAGTCCGATCGCATCCACCTGCCGCGGACGGTGGCCGCATGAGCAGGCGGCCGGACGCGGACCTGCACTCGGCGATCTATCGCGGGCAGGTGATGCACCAGCGCTTGCGGCCGCTGAAGCACCGGTTGCAGTACCGGATGTTCACGCTGCTGCTCGACCTCGATGAACTGCCCGCGCTGCACGCGCGGCTGCGCTGGTTTTCGGTGGGGCGCTTCAATCTCTTCAGCTTCCGGCCGTCGGATCATGGCGACGGCACGGCCACCGATGTTCCCGGTCTGCGCGCCCACATCGACGCACGCCTCGCGCTGGCCGGCCTGCCGATCGGCGGCGCGATCCGGCTGCTGGCGATGCCGCGGCTGCTCGGTTATGCCTTCAATCCGTTGAGCGTCTGGTTCTGCCACGCACCGCACGGCCCGCTGCGCGCGATCGTCTACGAGGTCAACAACACCTTCGGCGAGCGGCACAGCTACCTGATCGAGGTCGACGAGTCGCAGCGCGAGGCCGCCGTCGTCGAACAGCGCAGCGGCAAGCAGCTGTACGTGTCGCCGTTCCTCGGCATGGCCCTGGAGTACCGCTTCAGGATAGCGCCGCCGCGCGAGCGGCTCTCAATCGGGGTCAGCGTTCACGAGAACGGCGGCGATACCGGCGGCGACACCAGCGGCGATGGAGGCAGCGACGGGGGCGACGTCAGCGCGGCAATCCTCAACGCCCGACTCGACGCGGCCCGTGCGCCGTTGAGCGACGGCGCACTGCTGCGGCTGCTCGTGACGCACCCGTTGCTGACGCTCAAGGTGGTGGTCGGCATCCATTGGGAGGCGCTGCGGCTCTGGCTCAAAGGCGCTCGACTGCATCAGCGGCCCGCCGCCCCGCAGCATCCGATGACCATCGTCCGTTCCAGCGGACCGACCCGACCTGAGCCGGCCCACACGGCCCACACGACACAGACGGCCCCACCAGCCGACCCCTCCAAGGCGACCTCGCATGCATGAAGAGAGCTCGTTCATGACCGCGCCCGCGGTCCTCGAGATCACCCCCGCGATCCTGGGCGGCGACCGGCTCGGCGCGCGCCACGAGACCTTGCGTCGCCTGCTGTCGCGCATCCAGCAGGGGCGACTGGCGCTGACGCTGCCCGATGGACGCTGTGTCGAAGCCATCGGCCCGTATCCCGGCCCCTCCGCGGCGCTGCATCTGCATCGCTGGCGACCCGCGCTGCGGCTGCTGCTGCAGGGCGACCTGGGATTGGCGTTCTCGTATCGGGACGGCGACTGGAGCACGTCCGACCTGACGGCGCTGCTGTCGTTCGGGATCGCCAACGAAGCCGCGCTGGGCAGCGTCGCCGAGACGCGCGGACCGGCGCGCTGGATCTCCCGTCTGCTGCATCGCGCGAACGCCAACACGCGCAGCGGCAGCCGGCACAACATCGCCGCGCACTACGACCTCGGCAACCGCTTCTACGAGCGGTGGCTGGACGACAGCATGCTGTATTCGAGCGCGCTGTACGACGATCCGCAGGACGACCGGCAGGACGACTCGCGCGACGATCTGCACCGCGACCAGCGCGAGGCGCAGCCCGAAGGGGCGCGCGACGAGCGGCGCGCCGGTGCCAGCGGGGACTCGCGTCGAGCGGCCATCGACATCGACGTCGATTCGCTGGAGCGGGCCCAGGCGCGGCGGCTCGATCGCATCATCGAGTTGCTGGACCTGCGCGCGGGACAGCGTGTGCTGGAGATCGGCTGCGGCTGGGGCACGCTCGCGGCGACGCTGGCCAAGCGTTGCGGCGTGGAGGTCGTCGGCCTGACGCTGTCGACCGAGCAGCTTCGCTTCGCGCAGGCGCGCGCCGAGCAATGGGGCGTGGCCGACCAGGTCGACCTGCGGCTGCAGGACTATCGCGACGTCGAGGGACGTTTCGACCGGATCGTGTCGATCGAGATGATCGAGGCGGTGGGTGAGGCCTACTGGCCGGTCTATTTCTCGACGCTGCGGGACCGGCTCCAGCCCGGTGGTCTGGCCCTGTTGCAGGCGATCACGATCGACGAGCAGCATTTCGAGCGCTACCGCGCGAATCCGGACTTCATCCAGCGCTGCATCTTCCCGGGCGGCATGCTGCCGACGCCCGAGCGGATGGCCGAGGAGGCCCGCAAGGCGGGGCTCGGCTTCTCGACGCAGACGCGTTTCGGACAAGGCTACGCGGCCACGCTGGTCGAGTGGCGCCGCCGCTTCCTCGCCGAATGGCCGGCCATCGAAGCGCAGGGATTCGACCTGCCGTTCAAGCGCTTGTGGGAGTACTACCTGTGCTACTGCGAAGCCGGTTTCCGCTCCGGGCGGGTGGATGTGGGGCTGTACCGCCTGGCTCATGCGGGCTAGGGAATTCCTACAAGCTGTAACTTTTTCGACCACTCGTGCCGTGCGCCGGGCCGAGCTTCGGTAGCATGTTCTTTCAGTCCAGCCCGTCCGCTTTTTCGGCCGCGGTTTCAGCCGCGGTCCCAGCCGTTTCAGCCCGATGTACGACCGTCCGTTCACTGCCCATTCCCTCGAAGTCGCTATTTCCGAACTGCTCGCCGCCACCGCGGACGGATTCGATCCGGAACTCGATGCGCGGATCACCAGCGTGCTGAGGGGCTGCGCGAGCAGCTCAACATGGACGTCGTGTTTGTCTCGGAGTTCCAGGACGGGGAGCGCGTGTTCCGTTTCGTCGACGGCGAGTCGGAGATCGACGTGCGGATCGGTGATTCGGCGCCGCTGGAGCAGAGCTACTGCCAGCGCATCGTCGAGGGCCGCGCGCCGGAATTGATGACCAACGCCGCCGCCGTGGCCGCCGAGCTCAAGCTTCCGCCGACGCCGGTGCCCATCGGCGCGCACCTGAGCACGCCGGTCGTGCTGTCGGACGGCCGTGTCTTCGGCACGGTGTGCTGCTTCAGTCTCCAGCCGAATCCGGCCCTGCGGTCCGAGGACCTCTCGCGCCTGAAGGGCTGCGCGCGTCTGGTGGCGCGCAAGGTCGAGGCGCAGGACTTCCTGGACACGCTGCCGTTCGAGAACGATTGAGCGGTCATCGGACGCTGGGGGTCATGACTTGAGGTCCTGCCGCGGGATGGCCCAGCGATAGAGCTGCTCCTCGAAGCCGGCCAGGGCGACGACGCGCAGCAGGACGTCCAGTTCCTCGAGCACCTGGACGATCACCGCATGGTCATGGGCCTGCCGGGAGGTGGCGTCGTCGGGGCGCATGACTTCCAGGTGCTGCTGCAGCAGGTGGACGCGTTCGCAGAGGCCGTCGAAGGCGGCGCGCGTCGTGATCTGGCGGTTCAGCACGAAACACCTCGGGTCGGCGCTTCATGGGCGGGGAGGCCGACGGTCGTCAGGCGGCGCGGAGCGGTAGGGGAGTTCAGCATCGGTCAGGCAGGTCATGGTGACCTTCCCGACGGGTCAGCAGGGTGCCCACGGGAAGGATGGGGTGGATCCGCGCGATCGGGTGGGCGAGATGTCGAAACACGTTGGGAAGCGCCGTGTGGCCGTCCTCGCGGAGAGGCCCATCTCGCCCGATGAACACGCAGGGTTCGGGGACGACAGTGGCCGCGCTATCGAGGCGGCCCGCCGCTTCCTTGCAGGCGCTTCGAACGCCTGGGACCTATCGTCGCGAATGACGGCCGCTCGCGCCATGACCGACTTCAGTGAAAGTCGAAGATCCGATGCCTGGGATCAGTGGGGGACAGACTTGGATCCGGGAGGTCCGGGCTGAGGCGGTCTCAAGCGAGGTCGGATCTGTCCCGCGCCGTACGGCGGAATTGCCTCACTTCAGCTTTTGATCCTCACGCTTCGCCTCCTGCATGGCCTCGGGCTCGAGCTCCTCGGCGGAGCGGTTCAGATGGATGAACAGCCCCCAGCCGGTGAGCAGTGCGCCCACCGCGAACACCATCGCCGCGGCATGCAGCAACAGCGTCGAGTCCGAATGCGCGGCGCGGAAGGTGGCGACCAGCGCCTCGATGGCGAGCGCGACGACGATGACCACCATGAACCGCGACAGGAAGCGCCGCACCCGCGTCGGCGCGCTGATGTGGGCCGTGCGGATGACTTCCTCCTCGGTGATCGTCTGCGCGATCTGCAGCGCCACCACCGCGGCGGCGAGCACGCCCATCGCCTCGATGACGAGTTGCGCGGCCTCGTCGTTCCAGTCGAGGTGCAGCGCCGTCCAGGCTTCCTTCGCGGCGATGGCGAGCAGCAGCAGCGCCATCGCGGTGAAGAGCAGCGCCAGCGCGCCGTGCACGACGGAGAAGCCGCGCAGGAGCAGGGGGACGGTGTCCTCGTCGGGGGAGGTCGGCTCTCGGTCGGGGGAGGGGGCGCTCGGCTTCATCCCACCACAGTAGGCGACGCGGCGGCGGGCGTCTGTAGGAAGGGCGGCCATGCCGATGACGGACACGACATGATTCCGGAGGGAATCGTCCCGCATACTATTGATCGGCCGGCGTCGAGGCGCGTGGTCGCAGGGCCGACGCAGTCCGCTCCAGGGTGCAGGTGTCGATGCCTGCCGCCGGCATCACAAGAAGGAAGTGCAGTGAAGACGATCGACGAGATGTTGAACCTGGACCTGATCACCGCGGCGCAGCACCAGGAGATCGATGCGTGGATCGCGAGAGCCAGCTCGCCGGAAGAGATCCTGCAGATGCCGGCCGAGCTCTGGCAGGCCGTCGAGCGCGCCAGCGAAGCGATGGGCGTGGATGTGGACCTGATGCGCCCGCCGGCGCTGGACGCCGGCGGTCACGCCATCGAGTAAGCCTCAGCGCTTCAGGCTGGCCGACAGCTCGGCCAGTCTGGCGAACTCCGCGCGGTGGCCGTACCGGTCCTCGCCGCGCGCACCGCGGGCGAGCGGGACGAACTGCTCCGGACCGTAGTCGCCGATCAGCGTGCTGCCCCGCAACCACTGACCCCAGGCGGCCACCGCCACCGAGAAGCGCGTGTCGGCGTCCTGCGCGGCCAGCGCCGGCATCGCCGCCGGCTTCACGACCGGCAGTTCCACCAGCTGGCTCGTCTCCTGGCCCGGCGGCTTGTACCGCAGCTTGATCCACGCCAGTTCGCCGTTCTTTCCGACGCGCGGCGATTCCTTCGCCGCCTTGGCCTCGTTGCCGTAGCGCAGCGGATCGACGCTGCCTTTGGCGCCCGCCGGCACGAACTCGTACAGGGCCGTGACCTGATGGCCGGCGCCGATGTCGCCCGCGTCCACCTTGTCGTTGTTGAAGTCCTCGCGCTTGAGCGCGTGCAGCTCGTAGCCGATCAACCGGTACTCCTGCACCGTCGCCGGGTTGAATTCCACCTGCAGCTTCAGGTCCTGCGCGATCGTCGCCAGCGTGGAGGTCATCTCGTTGACCAGCACCTTGTGCGCTTCCTGCAGCGAATCCAGGTAGTGGTAGCTGCCGTTGCCGGTGTCGGCCAGCTTCTTCATCAGCGCTTCGTTGAAGTTGGACTGGCCCACGCCCAGCGCCGTCAGCGTGACACCGCTCTTGCGCTCGCCCTCGATCATCTTCTTGAGCGTCTCCTGGTTGGTCTCGCCGACGTTCAGGTCGCCGTCGGTGGCCAGCAGCACGCGGTTGATGCCTTCCGGGATGAAGGAGTCGCGCGCCTGCGCGTAGGCGAGCTTCAGGCCGCCTTCGCCGTAGGTGCCGCCGCCGGCGCGCAACTGGTCGATCGCGTCGTTGATGGCCGTCTTCCGATCGCCGGGCGTCGGCGGCAGCGCGACGCGCGTACCGCTCGCGTAGGTGACCAGGCTCACCCGGTCGACCGGGCGGAGTTGTCCGGTCAGCAGCTTCAACGCCGACTTCACCAGCGGCAGCCGGTCCTCGGGACCCATCGAGCCCGAGATGTCGACCAGGAACACCAGGTTCGCTGGCGGCAGGCTCGCCTTCGCGATGTCCTTGCCCTTGATGGTGATGCGGATCAGGCCGCGCTCGGCGTTCCAGGGGGAAGCCAGGACCTGCGCGCGGACCTTGAACGGATCGCGCTCGCCGGCCTCGGGGCCGGGGGCGTCGAAGCCGAAGTAGTTGACCAGTTCCTCGACCCGCACCGCGTCCGGCGGCGGCAGTTGACCACGGTTGATGAAGCGGCGGACGTTGGCATAGCTGCCGGTATCGACGCTGGCGCTGAAGGTGGAGACCGGTTGTGCGGTGGCGCGCTGCCAGGGGTCGTCGGAGAAGGCGGTGTACTTGGCCGTCGAGACCGGCGGTGGCGGCGTCCATTGGGGCGCGTACGCCGGGGCCGCGACCCCGATGCGCTGACGCTGCTCCGCGACGGGCGCGGGGGCCGGTGGCGCATAGTTGGGTGCGGGCGACGTGGCGACCGGCGACGTGGGCCGGACGTCGGCAGGCGCCTGCTGCTCGACCGGCGAGCCGCCGGACTGCCGCGGGATGGTGGAGCAGCCCAAGAGCGTGGCGACCGCCGCCGTCACCAGGACGGCCTGGGCGACTGCGGATCGGGACGGAAATGACATGGTTTCTCCCTCTGTGGTGCGGCTGGGCGGCACCTCGGACGCCGCCCTGGCCGAATGCGGATCATCGTCGCGACGACCCGCTCGACGGTCAACGGGCGCGAGGGGGATGGTTGACAGGGGCTGTCCTCGGGCACTGCCGAACAACATCACTCTGTTGGGGGAGCTTCGACGCGGAGGTGTTCCGGCATAGTCCGCGTCCACCATGTCCTCGCAGCACGAGCTCTTGCCGTTCGAACCTACCCGTCCACTGCCGGAACACCAGTACCGGCTCGCGCAGGCAGGTTCGACTCGCGTGGCGGAGGCGTCCCCACCCCCACCTTATCGTCCGAATTCGGTGTCCCTCATCTGGCGCATGACCGCCTTGGTGCTGGCGATCGTATGGAGCCTCTGGGCGGCCCTGGGACTGGTGAGCGGCCATGTCTTCATTCTGCTCGGGCGCACAGCGCTGGTCCATCTGAAGGGCTGGGGAGCGATCTCCTTCAGCGCGGGCCTGCTGCCGGCGTGCGTGGCGCTGCTGCTGCCCTGGTTCGACCACTGGGATCGCCGCGACAACGAGACCAGCTATGCCCGCCTGAAACGCTGCTGCTGGATCCTGGCCGGCGTGGCGATGGTGGCGGGTGTCGTCCTTCCCGACCTGCCACCGCCGCGATGGACCGGCGCTCTTGAGATACACGAGGTTAGGCGCTCCGTCGGCCGCGTTGTCCACGCACTGTTGACCCCGGCATCGCTGGAGACGCTGTTCATGCGTGCGCTGTGGCTTGGCGGGCCGAGCATGCTGGTAGCGCTCCTGGGCCAACGGCTGTGGCGCCTGGACGAGTCCGACCACCCTGTCGCCCGTGCAGTGAAGGCGCTGCTGTGCCTCGCGATGACCCCGGCCTTCTGGTTCTTCGGCCACGGCCTGCTGGTAATGACCTACCGAGAGGCAGAACTCCGGGCGTCCACCTCTCTCGAAGGGTTGGTCTTCGGGCTGTCGATGGTATTGCTCAGCTGGGGACTGGCACTCGTGATGGGCGTGGGCGCGCTGCTCCATGTGGCGCGATCGCTCGGATTGCTCGAGTATGTCCGCCTTCCCGGCGTGGGGCCGCTGTCCCGCCGGGATTCGCTCGGAATGTGACCGGGGGCATGGCGGCCCTCCGACGCGTGTAAACTCCCGCCCTTCACCGTATTTCCGACGCTGCTCCAGGCAACCGGTCGCCCATTCGGGTCCGAGGCCGGCGAGTCTGTGACTTCGGGCAGGTGTTTTTCAGTTCATTTACCGGAGCCAACATGGGCAACAAGATCATCACCGAAGCCGATCGCAAGGCTTCCCCCGTCCCGTCGCACCGAACGGCGTGACCGTCACGTCGCATCGCGGCCAGAAGAGCAGCCTCGAGCGCGGTTCGCACACCCGCTCGAAGAAGAACCCGGGCAAGCGTCCGCACTCGGGTTGAGGTCGCGGGGAGCCTCTCCCCATCGATCCGACAACAGGCCCATGCCTTCCGGCGGGGCCTGTTTTGTTTTCAGCGAGGCTCATGGCTTGAGCGCATGACCTGACCCTCGCGCCGCTGCCCGATCAATCGCCATGATCCGCATCAACGAACTCCGCCTGCCCCTCAACCACCCCGAGGAGGCGCTGCGCCCCGCCGTCGTCGAACGGCTCGGCATCCCCGACGCGCAGCTCACCGCCTTCTCCGTCTTCAAGCGCAGCTACGACGCCCGCAAGAAGACCGCGATGGTGCTGATCTATTCCATCGACTGCGAGGTGGGAGATGCCGCCGCTGAAGCCGCGCTGCTCCAGCGCCACGCCGGCGACACGCACATCAAGCCTTCGCCCGACACCGACTACCAGTTCGCCGGTCATGCGCCGGCCGACTTCTTCGCCCCGGCCGCCGGTGGCGTCGGTGAGGCCGGCGAACGCCCCCGTCCCATCGTCATCGGCTTCGGCCCTTGCGGCCTCTTCGCCGCGCTGATCCTGGCGCAGATGGGCCTGCGGCCCATCGTGCTCGAACGCGGCAAGCAGGTCCGCGAGCGCACCAAGGACACCTGGGGCCTGTGGCGCGAAAGCGTGCTCGATCCCGAATCGAACGTCCAGTTCGGCGAGGGTGGCGCCGGCACCTTCTCCGACGGCAAGCTCTACAGCCAGATCTCCGATCCGCGCTTCCTCACGCGCAAGGTCCTGACCGAGTTCGTCAAGGCCGGCGCGCCCGAGGAAATCCTCTTCGTCAGCAAGCCGCACATCGGGACCTTCCGTCTGGTGAGCATGATCATCAAGATGCGGGCGGACATCGAAAGCCTCGGCGGCGAGATCCGTTTCCAGCAGAAGGTCACCGACCTGCTCATCGAGCCCGGCGCCGACGGCCAGCAGCATGTGCGCGGCGTGACGCTCGCCTCGGGCGAGCAACTGCGCGCGGATCACGTCGTCATCGCGCTCGGCCACAGCGCGCGCGATACCTTCACGATGCTCCACGAGCGTGGCGTCCACATGGAGGCCAAGCCGTTCTCCATCGGCTATCGCATCGAGCATCCGCAGTCGATCATCGACAAGGCCCGCTTCGGCCCGAACGCGGGCCATCCGATCCTCGGCGCGGCCGACTACAAGCTGGTCCACCACGCGGGCAACGGCCGCTCGGTCTACAGCTTCTGCATGTGCCCCGGCGGCACCGTGGTCGCGGCGACTTCCGAGCCGAACCGCGTCGTCACGAATGGCATGAGCCAGTACTCCCGCAACGAGCGCAACGCGAATGCGGGCATCGTCGTCGGTGTCACGCCCGAGGACTACCGCCAGGATGGGAAGAAGGACGGCAGCACCGTCAATCCGCTGGACGGCTTCGCGTTCCAGCGCTTCTGGGAGTCGCGCGCGTACGAGCTCGGCGAAGGCAACTACCTGGCGCCGGCCGCGCTGGTGGGGGACTTCGTCAAGCGCCAGCGCAGCACGGCGTTGGGCAGCGTCGAGCCGAGCTACAAGCCCGGCGTCACGATGACCGACCTGCAGCAGAAGGGCAACGGCAGCCTGCCGAAGTACGCGCTCGACGCGATCCGCGAGGCACTGCCGGCCTTCGACCGCCAGATCCGCGGCTTCGCGATGAACGACGCGGTGCTGACGGGCGTGGAGACGCGCACGTCCTCGCCGCTGCGCATCACGCGGGGCAAGGACTACCAGAGCCTGAACGTCCGCGGCCTGTACCCGGCAGGCGAGGGCGCCGGCTACGCCGGCGGGATCATGTCCGCCGGGGTCGACGGCATCGAGGTGGCCGAGGCGGTGGGGAAGTCGCTGCTGGGGCTCAAGGACTGACCCCGACTCCCTGGCGCGCCATCCGTCGCGCCGCAGTCCACGACCTCACTCGCGCACTCACCCGAGCACCATGCCGCATCGCGGCAGAGGGTGCCGGGGGCACCGGGGAGGAATGCGGAGCATGCGACGCGATTGACGACACGGTGCCCCCGGCACCCTCTGCCGGTGCTCGGTGCTGTCAGTTCAGATGGCTTTCCAGAGCGTCGCGGACACCGCCGGATTCCAGCCCGCGCCGGCCCAGGCGGTGTGCGCCTGCAGGCAGCGGTACTGCTTGCCCTGGTAGCTCACGACCTGCCCGGCGGTGTAGCTCGATCCTTCGGCCCACGGGGTTGCACCCGGCGGCGTGGTCGGCGGCGTCGGCAGGATCACGTCCAGCGCGTAGCTTGCACCCGAGTTGGCGTTCTGCAGATAGACGTCCATCACCGTCGCGCCGCCCGGCACGACGACGCTGCCGCCTTGCAGGGTGCCGACCTTCACGTATCCCGAGGTCTGGTTGACCTTGGTTGCGAGCTGCCCCAGCCACGCGGCCTTGGCCGTCGCGGCGGTCAGCGCCACCGGGATCGTCTCCAGGTCATTGCCCGCGCTGTTGAACACGCGCAGCTTCACCTGGCTGCCCGACGGAAGATCCTGCGCCGCCGACACCTGGCCGATCTGCTTCAGTCCCGACGGCGTGCCGGGCGGCGTCGTGCCGCCGCCGAAGTCCACGTCCGAGCAGGCGTAGAACGCCTCGGTGCTGTCCGCCCGTTGCCAGGCCGAGAACAGCAGATGCTTGCCGGTGCGACGCGGCAGGCTCAGTTTCATCGTGTAGGTCTTGCCCGACGCCGAGGTGACGATCTGGTCCGGCCCGAGCTGCTGCACCTGCTCCAGGTCCGACCAGCGCAGCGGCGAGGTCGTCGGATTCCAGCCGTCGCGCGTCATGAAGAAGGTCCAGTTCAGCGAGCGGTGCGGCGCGGTGGCGTTGTAGCGGTACTCGTACTTGCCGTCGGCGCCCGGCGAGTAGGCCGTGCTCGGCCAGTCCGCGCGCGCCAGGTCGAAGCCCTTGAACTTCTCCTGTCCGCCGGCGCAGATCTTGAGGTCGGGCACCACGGCCTTGTGGTTGCCGTTGGCGGCGGCCTGGTTGACGCCGTTCCAGTCGTAGATCGCCTGCTCGCCGCCGAAGGCGATCGCCGCCTGGCAGGCCGGCAGCGACGGGTTCTTGTAGCAGTTGTACTGGCGGGAGATCGGGAACTCCGGCGCGCCATGGGCGAAGGCGGCGCTGGGGGCCAGCGCGGCGGTCATGGCGGTCGACAACGTGGCCAGCGCGGCGGCGCCGGCGGATCGGGCACGGAAATGCATGCAGGTCTCCTGGAAGTGTTGGGATGGGCGCTTGTCGCGCGATGGGCCCGACATCGCACCAAAGCAGTACCACCATAGGACCTGAGAAATACCAAAACAAGCCGAACAACGGTAACGGGCGTCGCTGAAGATTTTCCAGCTTTCGTTTCAGGCGAAGGGATTATCATGAACGACCGCAGTCTTGCTCTCTGAGCGAAGGCTACAGTTCAACCCAGCCGCCGCCACACCATGCGCCTCGACCTCACCACCCTGAACCTCGTGTTGGCGATCGAACAGACTCGATCCATCACCCGCGGGGCCGAGCGCGAACATCTGGCGCTGGCCGCGGCCAGCAAGCGGATCTCGGACCTGGAGACGCGCTTGGGGGTGCAGCTGTTCGAGCGCCGCGCCCGCGGCGTCGAGCCCACCGAGGCCTGTCGTGCGCTGGTCCGCCACATCCGCTCGCTGCATGCCTCGCTGCATGCGCTGGAGAGCGAGGTCGTCGAGTTCGCCCGCGGCATCAAGGGCCACCTGCGCATCGCCGCCAACGCCGGCGCGATCGCGGAAGCGCTGCCGCCTGACTTGGCCGCGTTCTCGCAGGCCCATCCGCAGATCCGCATCAGCCTCGAGGACCAGACCAGCGCCGAGGTGCAGGCGGCCGTCGCCGAAGGCCGCGCCGATGTCGGCGTCTTCACGACGCCGCTGCTCGACAACCGGCTGCAGACCTGGTCCTACCGCACCGGCCGCCTCGCGGTGCTGGTGCCGGCCGGTCACGAGCTCGCCGGGCGCGAGTCCGTCAGCTTCGACGACCTGCTGGACCACGACCTCGTCGGCCTGCACGGCGGCGCCGCGGCGCAGGAACTGATGATGCAGGAAGCCATGACCCGCGGCCGCACGCTCAAGGCGCGGCTGCAGGTGCGCGGCTTCGACGCGATCGCGCAACTGGTCGAGGCCGGCCTGGGTGTCGCCGTGCTGCCCGACGCGCCCTCGCGCCGCTTCGCGCAGGTCTTCGACGTGAAGCGCCTGACGCTGGATGAAGCCTGGGCCCAGCGCGACTATGTTCTGGGGGTGGCCCGCCAAGAGCGCCTGCCGACCGTCGTCCAGCGTTTCGTCGACGCGCTGTGCCCGGCCGCCAAGGAGGCCGCCGCCGCAGGGGCCGCCACCACACCGGCCATTCCCGTTTCCAAGGCCGGCTCGAAGTGAGCCGTTCTGTCCGCAGCCGATTGAGCAGCTTTTCCCTGAAGTGATGGAGAGCCATCCCATGACCGCCAACATCTCCAACGCCGCCCACGCTGGTTCGCCGCGTACCCTCTACGACAAGCTCTGGGACGAGCACGTGGTGCACACCGAGGTCGACGGCACCTCCGTCCTCTACATCGACCGCCACCTCGTCCACGAGGTCACCAGCCCGCAGGCCTTCGAAGGCCTGGATCTGGCCGGCCGCAAGGTCTGGCGCCTGTCGGCGAACCTGGCCGTCAGCGACCACAACGTGCCCACCACCGACCGCAGCCAGGGCATCGCCGATCCGGTGTCGCGCCTGCAGGTCGACACGCTGGACAAGAACTGCGACCGCTTCGGCATCACGCAGTTCAAGATGAACGACAAGCGCCAGGGCATCGTCCACGTGATCGGCCCGGAGCAGGGCGCCACGCTGCCCGGCATGACCGTCGTCTGCGGCGACAGCCACACCTCCACGCACGGCGCCTTCGGCGCGCTGGCGCACGGCATCGGCACCTCCGAGGTCGAACACGTGCTGGCCACGCAGACCCTGCTGGCCAAGAAGGCCAAGAACCTGCTGATCAAGGTCGAGGGTCAGGTCATGCCCGGCGTCGGCGCCAAGGACATCGTGCTGGCGATCATCGGCCGCATCGGCACCGCCGGCGGCACCGGCTACACGATCGAGTTCGCCGGCAGCGCCATCCGCGCGCTGTCGATGGAAGGCCGCATGACCGTCTGCAACATGGCGATCGAGGCGGGGGCGCGCGCCGGCCTGATCGCCGTCGACGAGACGACGCTGCAGTACGTCAAGGGTCGTCCGTTCACGCCCACCGGCGTCGAATGGGACCAGGCCGTCCAGTACTGGCGCACGCTGCACACCGACGCCGGCGCGAAGTTCGATGCAGTCGTCGAGCTCGACGCCGCGCAGATCCGCCCGCAGGTCACCTGGGGCACCTCGCCCGAGATGGTCCTGTCCATCGACGATCGCGTGCCCGATCCCGACAAGGAGAAGGACGCCGTCAAGCGCGGCGCCATCGAGCGCGCGCTGCAGTACATGGCGCTGGAGCCCAACAAGGCGATCAACGACATCCGCATCGACAAGGTGTTCATCGGCAGCTGCACCAACAGCCGCATCGAGGACATGCGCGAGGCCGCGGCCGTCGTGAAGCGCCTGGGCGGCCGCGTCGCCGGCAACGTCAAGCTGGCGATGGTGGTGCCGGGCTCCGGCCTGGTGAAGGCGCAGGCCGAGGCTGAGGGCCTGGACCAGATCTTCAAGGCCGCCGGCTTCGAATGGCGCGAGCCCGGCTGCTCGATGTGCCTGGCGATGAACGCCGACCGGCTGGAGCCGGGCGAGCGCTGCGCCTCCACCAGCAACCGCAATTTCGAGGGCCGGCAGGGCGCCGGCGGCCGCACCCACCTGGTGAGCCCCGCGATGGCCGCCGCCGCCGCGATGGAAGGCCACTTCGTCGACGTGCGTCGCATCGCCTGAAGATCGAGGAACGAGACATGGACAAGTTCACCGTGCACAAGGGCCTCGTGGCCCCGATGGATCGCGAGAACGTCGATACCGACGCGATCATCCCCAAGCAATTCCTGAAGTCGATCAAGCGCAGCGGCTTCGGCCCGAATCTCTTCGACGAGTGGCGCTACCTCGATCACGGCGAGCCGGGTCAGGATCCGGCCAGCCGCAAGCCCAACCCGGATTTCGTGCTGAACCAGCCGCGTTATCAGGGTGCGTCGGTGCTGATCGCGCGCAGCAACTTCGGCTGCGGCTCCAGCCGCGAGCACGCGCCCTGGGCGTTGCAGCAGTACGGGTTCCGCGCGCTGATCGCGCCGAGCTTTGCCGACATCTTCTTCAACAACACCTTCAAGAACGGCGTGCTGCCGATCGTGCTGCCGGAGAGCCAGGTCGCGCGCCTGTTCGACGAAGTCTTCGCCTTCCCGGGCTATCAACTGACGGTCGACCTGGAGCGCCAGGTCGTCGTCAAGGCCGACGGCGAGGAACTGCCCTTCGACGTCCAGCCGTTCCGCAAGTACTGCCTGCTCAACGGCTTCGACGACATCGCGCTGACGCTGCGCCACGCCGACAAGATCAAGGCTTTCGAAGCCGAACGCATCGCCACCAAGCCGTGGCTGAACAACCGAATTACTCGCTGAGGACCTTATGAAGATCGCAGTCCTGCCTGGTGACGGCATCGGCACCGAAATCGTCGCGGAGGCCGTCAAGGTCCTCAACGTGCTCGAACTCCCGTTCGAACTCGAGACCGCGCCCGTCGGTGGCGCCGCCTACGAAGCCTCCGGCCATCCGCTGCCCGAGGCCACGCTCAAGCTCGCGCAGGACGCGGACGCGGTGCTGTTCGGCGCCGTCGGCGACTGGAAGTACGACAAGCTCGAACGCGCGCTGCGCCCGGAGCAGGCCATCCTCGGCCTGCGCAAGGCGCTCGGCCTGTTCGCCAACTTCCGCCCCGCGATCTGCTACGAGCAGCTGACCCATGCGTCGAGCCTCAAGCCCGAGCTGGTCGCCGGCCTGGACATCCTGATCATCCGCGAGCTCACCGGCGACATCTACTTCGGCCAGCCGCGCGGCCGCCGCACCGCCGTCGACGGCCACTTCCCCGGCAGCGAGGAAGCCTTCGACACGATGCGCTATTCGCGCCCCGAGATCGAGCGCATCGCCCACGTCGCCTTCCAGGCCGCGCGCAAGCGCAGCAAGAAGGTCACCTCCGTCGACAAGGCCAACGTGCTGGAGACCTTCCAGTTCTGGAAGGACGTCGTCACCGAGGTCCACAAGGACTATCCGGACGTCGAACTCGACCACATGTACGTCGACAACGCCGCGATGCAGCTGGTCAAGGCGCCCAAGAAGTTCGACGTCGTCGTCACCGGCAACATGTTCGGTGACATCCTGTCGGACGAGGCGGCGATGCTGACCGGCTCCATCGGCATGCTGCCCAGCGCCTCGTTGGACAAGAACAACAAGGGGCTCTACGAACCCAGCCACGGCAGCGCGCCGGACATCGCCGGCAAGGGAATCGCCAATCCGCTGGCTACAATCCTTTCCGCTGCCATGATGCTCAAGTTCTCCCTCAACCAGCCCGAAGCCGCCGCTCGCATCGAGTCGGCGGTTCAAGCCGTGCTGGCCCAGGGTCTGCGTACCGCGGACATCTGGAGCGAGGGCACCCAGAAGGTGAGCACCCGCGAGATGGGTGATGCCGTCGTCGCCGCCATTTCTGCCGTTGCTTCGGGCAAAGGCATGGGCGCGACCGCCATTACCACGACGACCAAAACCATCAAGAGCTAGTCCGCTCCGGTTCGTCTCGCCCCACCTCACACACCCGGCGAAGCGAGCCGGGCAGGCTCCCAGGGTGTGTGACGGTGTTTGGGCGATGCCCGGCCAGCTGTGCCGGGCCTTTCAATGAACGAAGGTACGCAAATGACGACATTGGTTGGTTTGGTGGGATGGCGCGGCATGGTCGGCTCGGTGCTGATGGACCGCATGGCGCAGGAGCGCGATTTCGATCTGATCGAGCCGCTGTTCTTCAGCACCTCGAACGCCGGCGGCACGGCCCCGTCGTTCGCGAAGAACGAGACGGCGCTGCAGAACGCCTTCGACCTCGAGCAGCTCAAGCGCTGCGAGATCATCATCACCTGCCAGGGCGGCGACTACACCGCCGAGGTCTATCCCAAGCTGCGCGCCGCGGGATGGAACGGCCACTGGATCGACGCCGCCTCCACGCTGCGCATGGCCGACAACGCCGTGATCGTGCTGGACCCGGTCAACATGCCGGTCATCAAGAACGCGCTGTCCAAGGGCGGCCGTGACTGGGTCGGCGGCAACTGCACCGTCAGCTGCATGCTGATGGGCGTGGGTGCGCTGTACAAGGCGGGCCTGGTCGAGTGGATGTCCACGCAGACCTACCAGGCCGCGTCCGGCGGCGGCGCGCAGCACATGCGCGAGCTGCTCACCCAGTACGGTACGCTGAACGCGGAAGTGAAGGCACTGCTGGACGACCCCAAGAGCGCCATCCTGGAGATCGACCGCAAGGTCATCGCCAAGCAGCGTTCGCTGTCGGCCGACGAGATCGCCAACTTCGGCGTGCCGCTGGGCGGCTCGCTGATCCCCTGGATCGACAGGGACCTGGGCAACGGCACCTCCAAGGAAGAGTGGAAGGGCATGGCCGAGACCAACAAGATCCTCGGCCAGGGCGAGGGCTTCGGCACCGCCGCCATCCCGGTCGACGGCTTCTGCGTGCGCGTGGGCGCGATGCGCTGCCACTCGCAGGCGCTGACCCTCAAGCTGCGCAAGGACGTGCCGCTGGACGAGATCGAAGCCATGATCGCCGCGGACAACGAGTGGGTGAAGGTCGTGCCCAACACCCGTGAGGCCACGATCAAGGACCTGACCCCCGTGGCGGTCACCGGCACGATGACGATCCCGGTCGGTCGCATCCGCAAGCTGGCCATGGGGCCGGAATACGTCGGCGCGTTCACCGTCGGTGACCAGTTGCTGTGGGGCGCGGCCGAACCGCTGCGTCGGATGCTGCGCATCCTGCTGGACCGTTGATCCCCACGTCGCCGGTCGTCGTCGACGAAACGCCGGCTGGCGACCGGTGTGCTGAAAGCGGTGACGCCGTCACCGCTTTTTTCCATGCCGATCAGGGATTGCGAGGGGGCGGACGCGTTGCCTTCTAGCGACAAGCCCGTAACGACCTGTGAATCAGGACTGGCTCATCGCTGTTATTCATGAGCTACCTCAGCAACGATGCGTATATGCTTGCCACCGTTGTGATTTTCTACCGCGGGAATGGCTGGGAGCCTGCCCGGGCGCATCAGTCGCACAACAACAATACGTCAGACAGGCGGTCCTTCGGATGGGCCGCCTTGTTGCTTTGGGGGACGCCTTGAAAAAACATGCGAGCGCATATGCGCGATTTGCGCTGAGCCAGGTGGCCGCGGTCACCGTGCTGGGACTGGCGGCGGGTTCCGCCTATGGCCTTGGGCTTGGAAAACTGACGGTGCAGTCGGCGCTCGGCGAAACGCTGCGCGCGGAGATCGACGTCAGCAGCCTCACGCCGGAGGAAGCCAGCTCGCTCAAGCTGCGCGTCGCGCCGCCTGAGTCCTACCGGGCCTCCGGCCTGGACTACAACGCGGTGCTGGCCAGCACGCAGGTGCAACTGGCCCGTCGCGCCGACGGCAGACCCTACCTGCGACTGAGCAGCGACCGCGCGGTCCAGGAGCCGTTCGTCGACGTCATCCTCGAGGTGAACTGGTCGAGCGGCCGTCTGACCCGCGAATTCACGCTGCTGTTCGATCCGCCGAGCAACAACGTCGCCCGTTCGAGCGAACCCACCACGTCCCCGGTGATCTCGGCCCCGGCGTCGACGCCGACCGTCGTCGCTCCGCCGCCGGTGGCCCGCACGCAGACGCCGACGGCGTCCGCACCCGCCACGCCGGTGAGCCAGCCGCCGGCCCCCGCCACAGCACGCGCACCGCGTCCGGCCCCGTCGGCCGCCGCGCCGTCGCCGGCCACGCCCGGTTCCGACTACACCGTCCAGCCCGGCGACACGCTGTCGCGCATCGCGGGTCGCACCCAGCCGTCCGGCGTGTCGCTGGACCAGATGCTGGTCGGCCTGTATCGCAGCAATCCGGACGCGTTCATCAACCAGAACATGAACCGGCTGAAGTCGGGCTCCGTCCTGTCGGTGCCGGGCAGCGACGCGGTCCAGTCGATCACGCCGCAGGAGGCGCGCCGCGTCATCCAGGCGCAGAGCAACGACTTCGGCGGTTATCGCCAGCGTCTGGCCGAAGGCGCGCCCGCGCTGAAGGCGGAAGAGAACAGCCGTCAGGCCAAGGGCTCCGTGCAGGCGTCCGTGGAAGACCGCAAGCCCGCGACCTCGACCGCCCCCGACAAGCTGACGCTGAGCAAGCCCAGCGGCGTGTCCGGCGCCGAATCCAAGGTGTCGAAGGACACCGAGAAGAAGGATTCGGCCGCCAGAGTCGCCGAGCTGACGCGCAACGTCGAGGAACTGAAGAAGCTGTCGACGGCCGCCTCCAAGCCGTCCACGACGACTGCGGCTGCTCCGGCTCCCGCGCCGGCACCGGCCCCCACGCCCGCTCCGGCGCCCGCACCCGCTCCGGCGGTGGTGCCGCCGGTGAGCGTCGCCGCGAACGTGCCGGCCGCGTCGGAGGCGCCCGCCGCGTCCGCGCCGGCCTCCGCCGTCGTGGCCGAGGCGCCGGCCTCGGTCCCGGTCCCGGTCGCCGCCTCGGCGCCGCGCGCCGTGCCGGCCCCGAAGCCCGCACCGGAAGAGCCCGGCTTCCTCGACTCGCTGAGCGACTACTTCCCCGCGCTGGTGGCCGCCCTGGCCGTGATCGCCGGCGGCATCGGCTACAACCGCTGGCGTGCGCGCCGCGATGCGGCCTCGCGTTCCGAGACCGCGTTCGCGGAAAGCCGTCTGGCACCGGACTCGTTCTTCGGCCACAGCGGTGGTCAGCGCGTCGACACGCGCGACGCGTCGACGACCGGCCAGTCGTCGATGAGCTACTCGCTGAGCCAGCTCGATGCGATCGGCGACGTGGACCCGGTCGCTGAAGCCGACGTCTACCTGGCCTACGGCCGCGACCTGCAGGCCGAGGAAATCCTGAAGGAGGCGCTGCGCGCCAATCCGGAACGTCTGGCCATCCGCCTGAAGCTGCTCGAGGTCTACGGCAAGCGCCGCGACATCAAGGGCTTCGAGCAACTGGCCGTCCAGCTGTACGCCGAGACCCGGGGTCAGGGCGAGGACTGGGCGAAGGTCCAGGAACTCGGCCGTCAGGCCGATCCGGAGAACCCGCTGTACCAGCCGGGCGGTGCGCCGACGATGTTCGAGAACGACGACGAGCGCCCTGAGCCGATGAACGCGAGCACCTTGCCCGCGACCGGCATGGCCCATCCGGGTGGCGGTGCGCTGGCCCGCGCCGCGGCCACTGCTGCCGCCGCTGCCGCAGCCGCCCCGCGCGACAGCGGCCCGTCCAGCCTGATGGACCTGGATCTGGACCTGGACCTCGGTTCGCCTCCGGCGCCGGCCCCGGCGATGGCCGCCACGCAGGCACTGCCGTCGTCCGCCAGCCAGGCGCCGATGAACATGGACCTGGACCTGAGCACGCCGTCGGCGGCGCCGACCCAGGCGAGCGCCCGCGAGCTCGAGTTCGACCTCGGCGACCTGGACGACCTGGGGGGCGGCACGTCCGCCTCGACGCCGGCGCACGATTCGTCGTCGCTGGACTTCGACCTGTCGAGCATCGACCTGGACCTGCCGGCCGACACGCCGGCCGGCCATGACGGTCGCGGAAAGTCCAACGCGAACGACATCGAGGACATCACCTCGGTCGATCTGCCGGACCTGAGCGCGCCGGACTCCAAGCCGGTGACGCCGGACACCATGAGCCTGGACGACCTGGGTGTCGACCTCGACAGCATCGATCCGAACGACGACGAGGCCCTGCAGCGTCAGCTGGAGCTGGCCGAGGAGTTCCGCCAGATCGGCGACACCGAAGGTGCCCGTGACGTGCTGCAGGAGCTGGTCGGCAAGGCCGACGGTCCGATGCGCGCCCGCGCGCAGCAGATGTTGGACCAGCTTCGCTAAACTGCGAGCGGTTCACGACAAGGCGCTCGGCCTGGCCGAGCGCCTTTTCTTTTGGCCTTCGCTTTTTTTGGCCTTCACTTTTCCCTGAGATCCGGAGACCGGCATGCGCGTGGCGCTGGGCGTGAGTTACCGCGGCGAGGCCTACAAGGGCTGGCAGAGCCAGCCTGGCGGCGGCACCGTCCAGGACGCGCTCGAATCGGCGCTCGCGCAGTTCATTGCGCAACCGGTCCGTACCATCTGCGCCGGCCGCACCGATACCGGCGTGCACGGCCTGAACCAGGTCGTCCACTTCGACTCGCCGGTGGCGCGCGAGGTGTTTTCTTGGGTGCGCGGCGTCAACCGCTACCTGCCGCGCGACATCGCGGTCCAGTGGGCCGCATTCCCCGGCGAGGACTTCCACGCGCGCAACCTGGCGCGCGGCCGCCGCTACTGGTACCTGCTGCTGGAATCGAACGTGCGGCCGTCGATCCAGGCCGGCGGCGTCGGCTGGACCTTCCGGCCGCTGGACGGCGACGCGATGCGCGATGCGGCCTCGCGGCTGGTCGGCGAGCATGACTTCAGCTCCTTCCGCTCCGCCGAGTGCCAGGCCGCGTCGCCGGTCAAGATCCTGCGCGGCATCGAGATCCACAGGCGCGGCCCGTACTGGCGCTTCGAGTTCGACGGCGTCGCCTTCCTGCACCACATGATCCGCAACATCATGGGTTGCCTGGTCGCCGTGGGCGCCGGACAGAAACCGCCGTCGTGGATGGACGAGGTGCTGGCCGCGCGCTCCCGCGATGCCGCGGCGCCGACCTTCCCGCCGGACGGGCTGTACTTCGTCGGCCCGAGCTACGACGATCACCTGAACCTGCCGCGCCACACGGCGCCCATGGATTGGCTGCCCTGAGCGGCCGGTCCGGACACTCCTGACGCTCATGAGCCGAACCCGCATCAAGATCTGTGGCCTGACCCGTGAAGCCGATGTCGACGTCGCCGTCGAGGCCGGCGCCGACGCGATCGGGCTGGTCTTCTACGAGAAGAGCCCGCGCGCCGTCACCCTGGCGCGCGCCGCCGAACTGGCGCGGCGCCTGCCGCCGTTCGTGACGCCGGTGGGGCTCTTCGTGAACGCATCGCCCGAGTCGATCCAGGCGGCGCTGACCGCGATCCCGACATTGACGCTGCAGTTCCACGGCGACGAAACGCCCGAGGACTGCGATCGCTGGTCGCGTCCCTATCTGCGCGCGGCACGGATGGCGCCGGGCTTCGATTTGCTAGACTTCGCGTCTCGGTTCTCCCGCGCCCAGGCCGTGCTGCTCGACGCCTTCGTCGACGGCTACGGTGGAGGCGGAAAGGTCTTCGATTGGTCACTGCTGCCTCCAAGCGTTCCCTCTCCGGTCGTTTTGTCTGGTGGGTTGAGTGCAGCCAACGTGATCGATGGCGTGCTGAAGGTGCGGCCCTGGGCCGTTGACGTCAGTTCCGGCGTGGAGGCCTCGAAGGGCCTCAAGGACGCCGGCAAGATCCGCCAGTTCTGCGATGCCGTGCGCGAGGCCGACCGCCTGAAGTCGGCTTGAATCCCTGCTTCCGGTCGCTTCCAGCGATCCTTGCGGATTCCCGCGCGGGCCTCCTCATTGAGGACCCCTCATGTCCAAGACTTTGAATCCATCCGCGACCTCGTCCGCGATCCCGTTCGTCACGGGCCCGCTCGAAGGCTACGCGCAGCCCGACGCGCAAGGTCGCTTCGGCCCTGTGTCCACCGCGAACTCCCACGGTTACTACGGTGGCCGTTTCGTCGCCGAGACGCTGATCCACGCGCTGGATGAGCTGAACGAGGCCTACGCCCGCTACAGCCAGGACCCGGAGTTCATCCGCGAGTTCCAGTACGAGCTGGCGCACTTCGTCGGCCGGCCGAGCCCGATCTATCACGCGAGGCGGCTGAGCAGCGAGCTCGGCGGCGCGCAGATCTTCCTCAAGCGCGAGGACCTGAACCACACCGGCGCGCACAAGGTCAACAACACCATCGGCCAGGCGCTGCTGGCCCGCCGCATGGGCAAGAAGCGCGTCATCGCCGAGACCGGCGCCGGCCAGCACGGCGTCGCGACCGCGACGATCTGCGCCCGCTACGGCATGGAGTGCGTGGTGTACATGGGGTCCGAGGACGTGAAGCGCCAGTCGCCCAACGTGTACCGGATGAACCTGCTGGGCGCGCGCGTCGTGCCGGTGGAATCCGGCTCGAAGACGCTCAAGGACGCGCTCAACGAAGCGATGCGCGACTGGGTCACCAACATCGAGTCGACCTTCTACATCATCGGCACCGTGGCCGGCCCGCATCCGTATCCGATGATGGTCCGCGACTTCCAGCGCGTCATCGGCGACGAGTGCCTCGTGCAGATGCCCGAGATGACCGGCAGGCAGCCCGATGCCGTCATCGCCTGCGTCGGCGGCGGCAGCAACTCGATCGGGATCTTCTATCCCTACATCCCGCACCAGGGCGTCCGGCTGATCGGCGTCGAGCCCGCGGGGCAGGGCGTCGACACCGGCAAGCATGCCGCCACGCTGACGGCGGGGTCGCCGGGCGTGCTGCACGGCAACCGCACCTACCTGCTGCAGGACGACGCGGGACAGATCATCGAGACGCACTCGATCTCCGCCGGCCTGGACTACCCGGGCGTCGGGCCGGAGCACGCCTACCTGAAGGACACGGGCCGAGCCGAGTATGTCGTCGCTTCCGACGCGGAGGCGCTCGCCGCCTTCCACAGGCTGTGTCGCACCGAAGGCATCATTCCCGCGCTGGAGTCCAGCCATGCGTTGGCGCATGCGATGAAGCTGGCGCCGACGATGGGTCCCGACCAGCACCTGCTGGTCAACCTGTCCGGCCGCGGCGACAAGGACATCGGCACCGTCGCCGACCTGTCCGGCGCCGAGTACTTCGACCGGCCCTCGATGGCCGGCCACGCCGTGAAGGGAGGTGCGCAATGAGCCGCATCCAAGCCACCTTCGCCCGCCTCGGCGCCGAAGGCCGCAAGGCGCTGATCCCCTACGTCACCGCCGGCGATCCGTACGCGGACGTGACCGTCGAGTTGATGCTGGCGATGGCCAAGGCCGGCGCCGACGTGATCGAGCTCGGCGTCCCGTTCTCCGATCCGATGGCCGACGGTCCGGTGATCCAGAAGGCCAGTGAACGCGCGCTGGCCAAGGGCATCACGCTGACGCACGTCCTGGAGATCGTGCGCGACTTCCGCCGCCAGGACGACGCGACCCCGGTCGTGCTGATGGGCTACGCCAATCCGGTGGAGCGTTTCGGCCTGGAGCGCTTCGTCACCGAGGCCAAGGCCGCCGGCGTCGACGGCGTGCTGGTCGTCGACTACCCGCCCGAGGAGTCCGAGGAATTCGCCGCCGCGCTGAAGGCGCAAGGCCTGGACCCCATCTTCCTGCTGGCGCCGACCTCGACCGACGAGCGCGTCGCGCGGATCGGGCAGCTTGCCAGCGGCTATGTCTACTACGTCTCCCTCAAGGGCGTGACCGGCGCCGGCCACCTGGACACCGGCGCCGTGGCCGACGCGATGCCCCGCCTGCGCAAGCATGTGAGCATCCCGCTGGGCGTCGGATTCGGCATCCGCGACGGGGCGACCGCCGCAGCCGTGGCGCGCCATGCGGACGCGGTGGTGATCGGTTCGGCCCTCGTCCAGCTGATCGAGTCCCAGACAAGGGATAATGTCGCGATCCAGGCGGCGGCCTTCATCCGAGACATCCGCGCCGCGCTGGACGCCTGAACGGGATCGGTCACGTCGATCTCCGCCCGGTCGTCCGGCCTTAGCTATAGGAGCCCGCCATGAGTTGGCTTGAGAAACTGCTTCCCCCGAAGATCCAGCAGACCGACCCCGACCAGCGCCGCACGGTGCCGGAAGGCCTGTGGATCAAGTGCCCGTCCTGCGAAACGGTGCTGTACAAGACCGACCTCGAGCAGAACGTCAACGTCTGCCCGAAGTGCGGTCACCATCACCGCATCGGCGCCCGCGCCCGCCTGGACGCCTTCCTGGACGGCGAAGGCCGTTACGAGGTCGGCCAGGAAGTGCTGCCCGTGGACGCGCTGAAGTTCAAGGACAGCAAGAAGTATCCGGACCGGCTCAAGGAAGCATTGGAATCGACCGGCGAGACCGACGCGCTGGTCGTCATGGGCGGCGCGGTGATGAGCATCCCGGTCGTGGCCGCGTGCTTCGAGTTCGACTTCATGGGCGGCTCGATGGGCTCCGTGGTCGGCGAGCGCTTCGCGCGCGGCGTCGAGACCGCGCTGGAGCAGAAGACCCCCTTCATCTGCTTCACCGCCACCGGCGGCGCGCGGATGCAGGAAGGCCTGCTGTCGCTGATGCAGATGGCCAAGTCCAACGCCGCGCTCACGCGCCTGGCCAAGGCGAAGCTGCCCTACATCAGCGTGCTGACCGACCCGACGATGGGCGGTGTCTCGGCGAGCTTCGCGTTCGTGGGCGACATCGTCATCGCCGAACCCAAGGCGCTGATCGGCTTCGCCGGACCGCGCGTGATCGAGAACACCGTGCGCGAGAAGCTGCCCCCGGCTTCCAGCGCGCCGAGTTCCTGATGGAGAAGGGCGCCATCGACATGATCGTCGACCGCCGCAAGCTGCGCGAGGTCATCGCCCGCAACCTGGCCATCCTGCAGCGTCAGAGCTCCGACGCGGTCGCCTGACAGCGCGACAGCGAACCGCCTCCGGGGCGGTGACGGTACTCAGCACGGCCAGACCTCTCCCGGTCTGGCCGTCTTCATTTGAGCCTTGGAAATCCCGATGTCCTCCACTTCGTCCGCTTCGGCCTCCCCCGACGATCTCTCCGTTCCCGTGCTGACCCCCGGCGGCGATGCGCAGCAGGTGCTCGACGCCTGGCTGGCGCGCTGCGAGCGGCTGCACCCGAAGGAGATCGACATGACGCTGGCGCGCGTCGCCGAGATGCGCCAGCGCCTGAACCTGAACTTCGGTCCGGACACACCGGTCGTGATGGTCGCCGGCACGAACGGCAAGGGCTCGACCTGCGCCATGCTGGAGAGCGTCGCGCTGCAGGCGGGTTACCGCGTCGGCCTCTACATCAAGCCGCACCTGGTTCATTTTCAGGAGCGCTGCCGCGTCGGCGGCCGCCCGGTCGACGCCGCGGCGCTGCTGCCGCACTTCGAGGCAGTGGAGCAGGCCCGCGGCGACCTGGCGCTGACCTATTTCGAGTTCACCACGCTCGCGATCCTGCACAAGCTGGCGTCGGAACCGCTCGACCTGGTGATCCTGGAAGTCGGCCTCGGCGGGCGCCTGGACGCGGTGAACGTCATCGATGCCGACTGCAGCGTCATCACCAGCATCGACCTGGATCACACCGAGTATCTCGGCCCGGACCGCGAGTCCGTGGGGCGCGAGAAGGCGCACATCATGCGGCCGGGCAAGCCGGCGATCGTGTCCGATCCGATGCCGCCGGCGTCCATCGCGGCCTATGCCGAGTCCATCGGCGCCGAAGTGCGTCAGCTCGGGCGTGATTTCAGTTACTCGGGCGATCGGCAGCAGTGGCAGTGGGCCGGACGCGCGCGGCGCTACAGCGGCATGTCCTACCCGGCGCTGCGCGGCGTCAACCAGCTGCTGAACGCCTCCGGCGTGCTGGCGGTGTTCGAGGCGCTCTATGAGCGGCTCCCGATCTCCGCGCAGGCCGTGCGCGCGGGGTTGGCGCTGGTCGAGCTGCCGGGTCGCTTCCAGGTGATCCCGGGCTCGCCGATGCTGGTGATGGACGTCGCGCACAACCCGCATGCGGTGGCCGCGCTGGCGCAGAACCTCGACCAGATGGGCTTCTATCCGCGTACCCGGGCCGTGTTCGGCGCGATGGCGGACAAGGACCTCGCCAACATCCTCGCGCGCATTTCCCCGCTGATCGATCACTGGCATTTCTGCGACCTGCCGATCGCGCGTGCGGCGACCGCCCAGGCGCTGCAGGCGCGCTTCGACGAAGCCCGCGCCGCCGGCACGCTGCAAACCCCGAAGGACGTTGGCGTCTCGCTGCATGCGGACCCCGCATCGGCCCTGGCGGCGGCGGCGGCCGAGGCGGACCCCGCTGATAGAATTTTGGTCTTCGGTTCGTTCTTCACCGTGGGCGGCGTGCTCAAGAACGGCATCCCGAGACTGGGCGGCGGCGTCCAGCCGGAAGCCGAGTCTTGAATCGGGCGGCATTGAGCGCTTCGCAACGCTGCATTCGAATCTCTCGCAGTTGAAGTCGGCGGCCTCTGTCCGTATCTACGGAGGGGCCGCTTTCCGCTCCGGGGCCCCGGCCCCGAGGGCACTCCCGCGGCGACGGCGCGGCATCAACCAGGTTCTCCGAGTACATGGGTTTTCTGTCCTTCCTGAAGCGCGGCGAAGCGAAAGACTCCGGCGAGCGGAGCGGTGATCGCAGCGAGCGAAGCCGTTCCGGCGGCGACGGCGGGCGAGGGCGTTCCCGCGGCGGTGCGGAGGCGGTCGACGATGTCCAGCAACTGCGCCTGCGGGCGCGCCGGCGCCTGATCGGCGCCGCAGTGCTGGTGGGCGTGGCGGTGATCGTGTTCCCGCTGCTGTTCGAGACCCAGCCGCGGCCGATCCCCGTGGACCTGCCGATCGACATTCCGCGCAAGGATGGCGCCACGCCGTTGACCATTCCCGCGCCGGCCGCGCAGACCTCGCGTGGCCAGACCGCCGGGGGCGATGCGGGCCGCGGCATCATCACCGAGTCCGCCGAGCAGGCCGCGGCCGACCGCTCGGTCCCGCTGCCGAATGTGCCGCCGGAAGCGCCACGCGACCCGGTGGCCGACCAGGTGGCCCAGGCCATGCCCCCGACGCGCATGGACACCAAGCCGGACGAACGCGCCACGATCGCCGAGCCGGCCCGCCCGGCGCGTCTGGAGCCCAAGCCTGAACACAAGCCCGAGGTCAAGCCGGAGGCCAGACCGGAGCGCAGGCCCGAGCCCAAGGTCGAAACCAGGCCGGAACGCAAGCCTGATCCGAAGCCCGATACCCGCGCGGCGGACGCCGCCCGTGCGCAGGCGCTGCTGGAGGGGCGATCCTCCTCCGAGAAGAAGCCCGACGCCGCTGCCGCCGGGGCGCGGTTCATCGTGCAGGTCGGCGCCTACGCCGACGGCAAGGCCGCGCAGGACGTGCGGGCGAAGGTGGAACGCATGGGCCTGAAGACCTACACCCAATCGGTCGACACGGCGGACGGCAAGCGCATCCGCGTGCGGGTCGGGCCGTTCAACTCGCGCGAGGAGGCGGACAAGGTCGCGGCGAAGGTCCGCGGCGGCGGCCTGTCGTCGGCCGTGCTGACGCTCTGACGGGCCGGCACGGAGCACCCCACGATGCACGACCATGAACCCGTCGCCCACGCCCGATCGACACGATGAACTGGGTCGACCTTGCGCTGTTGAGCCTGCTGGTGGTGTCGGTGTTGCTGGGCGCCTGGCGCGGCCTGGTGTTCGAGCTCATGACGATCGCCGGCTGGCTGGTCGCGTATGCCGCGTCGCCCTTCGTGGCGCCGTTCATCGAGCGCTTCCTGCCCGCGGAGAAGATCGGCCCGTCGCTGATCCATGCCGTCGGTCTGGTGCTGGCCTTCATTCTGGTGCTGTTGATCTGGGGCCTGGGCGCCAAGCTGATCCGGGCACTGATCCACGCGACGCCGCTGGGCGTGCTGGACCGGCTCGGCGGCGCGGCCTTCGGCGTGCTGCGCGCGGCGCTGCTGGCGCTGCTGGCGACCGTGATCGTCGACATGACGCCGGCCGTGCGCTCGCGGCCATGGACCGAATCACAGATCGCGCCCTGGCTGCAGGCCACGCTCACGCAGGTGAAGCCGCTGTTGCCGGCGGCCCTGCAGGACTACATTCCGGCCTGAGCGTCACGAGCGCCCCGGCCGTCGCTTTTCTCGTCGTTTTCCTCCTGTTCCAGAAGCATTAAGGACCTCCCATGTGCGGCATCGTCGGTGTGATTTCCAAGGCGCCGGTCAACCAGCTGATCTATGACGCGCTGCTGCTGCTGCAGCATCGCGGCCAGGACGCGGCCGGCATCGTCACGATGCAAGGCAACAAGTGCTTCATGCACAAGGCGCGCGGCATGGTGCGCGACGTCTTCCGCACCCGCAACATGCGCGGACTGCCGGGCACCGTCGGCCTGGGCCAGGTCCGTTATCCGACGGCGGGCAATGCCTATTCCGAGGAAGAGGCGCAGCCGTTCTACGTCAACGCGCCCTACGGCATCGTGCTGGTCCACAACGGCAACCTGACCAACGCGCATGCGTTGAAGGCCGAGCTGTTCGACGTCGACCGCCGCCACATCAACACCGAGAGCGACACCGAAGTCCTGATCAACGTGCTCGCGCACGAGCTGGAGATGGCCGGCCGCGACCTGCCGTTGACGCCGGCGCAGATCTTCAAGGCCGTGGGCACCGTGCACAAGCGCATCAAGGGCTCGTACGCCGTGATCGCGTTGATCGCCGGGCATGGGCTGCTCGCCTTCCGCGACCCCTACGGCATCCGTCCGCTGTGCTTCGGCCAGGCGGCCGACGGCGAGGTGATGGTCGCCAGCGAAAGCGTGGCGCTCGAAGGCACCGGCCATGTGCTGACGCGCGACCTCGCGCCCGGCGAGGCCCTGTTCATCGACACCGCCGGCACGGTCCATACGCAGCAGTGCGCCGAGAACCCGACGCTGAATCCCTGCATGTTCGAGTTCGTCTACCTGGCGCGCCCGGACTCGGTGATGGATGGCATCTCGGTCTACCAGGCCCGCCTGAACATGGGCGAGACGCTGGCCCAGCGCCTGATCTCGACGATCCCGCCGAGCGAGATCGACGTGGTGATCCCCATCCCCGAATCGAGCCGGCCATCGGCGATGCAACTCGCGCACCGCATCGGCAAGCCGTACCGCGAGGGCTTCGTCAAGAACCGCTACGTCGGCCGGACCTTCATCATGCCGGGCCAGTCCACGCGCAAGAAGTCGGTGCGCCAGAAGCTCAACGCAATCGGCCTCGAGTTCAAGGGGCGCAACGTGCTGCTGGTCGACGACTCCATCGTGCGCGGCACGACCTCCAAGGAGATCGTCCAGATGGCCCGCGAGGCCGGCGCGAACAAGGTCTACCTGGCCTCGGCCGCGCCGCCGGTGCGCTTCCCCAACGTGTACGGCATCGACATGCCGACCAAGGAAGAGTTGATCGCCCACGGCCGCTCGATCGAGGAGATCCGCCAGTTCATCGGCGCCGACGCGCTGATCTACCAGGACGTCGACGCGATGAAGCGCGTGGTCGGCCAACTGCGCCCGGGTCTCAACGGCTTCGAGGCCTCGTGCTTCGACGGCACCTACATCACCGGCGACGTCTCGGTCGAGGACTTCGCGACCATGCAGGCGCAACGCAAGTCGCAGCCCGAGGAAGAAGACCTGCCGGCGCGCAGCCGCCTGGCGCTGCAGAGCGGTGGGGACCAGTGATGAGCAACGAGAAGAAGGGCGGCATCCCGCGCGTGGACCTGCCGGCCGACGTCCGTCTGGACACGCTCGCCGTCCGCGAGGGCCTGCCGCCGTCGCCCTGGGGCGAGAACTCGGAAGCGCTGTACCTGACCAGCTCCTTCGTGCATCCGGACGCGGCCACCGCCGCGCGCCGCTTCGCCAACGAGGAGGAGGCCTTCGTCTACAGCCGCTTCTCGAATCCGACGGTCATGATGATGGAGCGCCGGCTCGCCGCGCTCGAAGGCACCGAGGCCTGCATCGCGACCTCGTCCGGTATGTCAGCGATCATGCTGCTGGTGATGGGCCTGCTGAAGTCCGGCGACCATGTGGTGTGCTCGCGCTCGGTGTTCGGCTCGACCATCAAGCTGCTGCAGGGCGAGTTCGGCAAGTTCGGTGTCCAGACGACCTTCGTGTCGCAGACCGATCTGGCCGAGTGGAAGAACGCGCTGCAGCCCAACACCAAGCTGTTGTTCGCCGAGACACCGACCAATCCGCTGACCGAGGTCTGCGACGTCGCCGCGCTGGCGGAGATCGCGCACGCGCACGGCGCGCTGCTGGCGGTCGACAACTGCTTCGCCTCGCCCGCGCTGCAGCAGCCGACGAAGATGGGCGCGGACTTCATCATCCATTCCGGCACCAAGTACCTCGACGGTCAGGGCCGCGTGATCGCGGGCGCGATCTGCGCCTCCGCGAAACACGTCGACGAGGTGTTCACGCCGGTGATGCGCTCGGTCGGCATGTCGCTGTCGCCGTTCAACGCCTGGGTCGTGCTCAAGGGCATGGAGACGCTGTCGGTGCGCATGAAGGCGCAGACCGCCAGCGCCGCCGTGCTGGCCGAATGGCTGGAAGCGCATCCCGGCATCGAGCGCGTCTACTACCCGGGCCTGAAGTCGCATCCGCAGCATGAGCTCGCGATGCGCCAGCAAGGCGGGCAGGGCGGGGCGGTGGTGTCCTTCATCGTGAAGAGCCACGCGGACGACAAGGGCCGCGCCGCCGCCTTCCACGTCATCGACCACACGAAGATCTGCTCGATCACCGCCAACCTCGGCGACACCAAGACCACCATCACGCATCCGGCCAGCACCTCGCACGGCCGGCTCACCGAGCCGCAGCGCCAGGCGGCCGGCATCACGCAGGGCCTGATCCGCGTCGCGGTCGGCCTGGAAGACATCGAAGACATCAAGGCCGACCTGGCCCGCGGTTTGAATTCCCTATGACGACTCCCTCCCCCGGTCCGCACCCGCATCGCCCCGTCGCCGACGGGCTTCCTGCACCTCGGCACGGCGCGCACGGCGCTGTTCTCGTGGGCCTACGCGCGCCATCACGGCGGCGAATTCGTGCTGCGCATCGAGGACACCGACGTCGCGCGCTCGACGCAGGATTCGGTCGAGCAGATCCTCGCCTCGATGACGTGGCTGGGTCTCGAGTACGACGAGGGCCCGATCTACCAGATGCAGCGCCTGGAGCGCTATCACGCGGTCATCGAGCAGATGATCGCGGCCGGCACCGCCTACCGCTGCTACTGCTCGCCCGAAGAGCTCACCGCGATGAAGGATGCCCAGCACGCCCGGGGAGAGAAGCGCCGCTATGACGGCACCTGGCGTCCGGAAGCGGGCAAGACCTTGCCGACGATTCCCGCGGGCATCGAGCCGGTGGTGCGCTTCAAGAATCCGATCGACGGGGATGTGACCTGGGACGACCTCGTCAAGGGGCCGATCACGATCAACAACCGGGAGATCGACGACCTGATCCTGCTGCGTCCGGACGGCGTGCCGACCTACAACTTCGCGGTCGTGATCGACGACTGGGACATGAAGATCACCCACGTCTTCCGCGGCGACGAGCACATCAACAACACGCCCTGGCAGATCAACCTCTTCAACGCGCTGGGCGCGGCGCTGCCTGCGTTCGGACATATCCCGGTGATCCTGGGCGACGACGGCCTGAAGCTGTCCAAGCGCCGCGGCGCGGTCAGCGTCACCGCGTACGAGGAGAACGGCTATCTGCCCGAGGCGATGCTGAACTACCTGTCGCGCCTGGGCTGGAGCCACGGCGACGACGAGCTCTACAGCGTGGAGCAACTGGTGTCGTGGTTCGACGGCAGCCACATCTCCAAGAGCCCCGCGCAGTGGGATCCGGCCAAGCTGGAGTGGGTCAACTCGCACTACATCAAGCAGGCGGACGACGCGCGCCTGGCGGCGCTGGTCGCGGCGCAACTGGTCAAGCGCGGCCTGTCCGCGCCGGAGCGCCTCGAGGCGATGTGCGGCCTGTTCAAGGACCGCTGCAGCACGACCGTGGCATTGACGGACTGGCTGGCGATGTATGTGTCGCCGGTGACGATCAGCGACGCGGACCGCGCGCAGCACCTGACCGACGCGGTGAAGCCGGCCGTGCTGGCACTGGCGGAGAAACTCGAGGCGCTGGCGGTCTGGGACAAGCCCTCGATCAGCGCCGCGATCAAGGAAACGATCACTGCCCACAGCATGAAGATGCCGCAACTGGCGATTCCCGTGCGGGTGCTGGCCTGCGGCCGTTCGCAGACACCGTCGGTGGATGCGGTGCTGGAACTTTTCGACAAAGAAATTTTGTTGAACCGCTTGCGCTCTGTTTAAAACTCGATCTATACTCTCGTTCTCGCTTGAACAGCGCGTTGTTCGAAACGAACTTCGAAGCGGCAGACGATGAATCTAAACGGGGAGCGCGAGCTCCCCGATGAAATTCAGAAGCCGAAAAGAAGCCGGATCGAATTCCCCGAAGGGGGTATAGCTCAGCTGGGAGAGCGCTTGCATGGCATGCAAGAGGTCAGCGGTTCGATCCCGCTTACCTCCACCAAACCTCGGTTTGCGTGGCGCGCGGTTCAAGGAAGAAGGTTCAGTCCCCTTCGTCTAGAGGCCTAGGACACCACCCTTTCACGGTGGCTACAGGGGTTCGAATCCCCTAGGGGACGCCAAGTTTCGAACTTGGTTATTGACCAGAGATTGAACGAGAAAATCGAAAAATTCTTCGGAAATCGATTTGATCGTTGTCAAAATCAGGTACAGTAACGAAATCGACGCAGAGATGACATCAAGCAATTGATGAAGTCGACGCAGGAAGAGTTTGATGCGACGGATCGAAAGATCTTGAGTATCTGGAGTGGTAGTTCAGTTGGTTAGAATACCGGCCTGTCACGCCGGGGGTCGCGGGTTCGAGCCCCGTCCACTCCGCCAACACAGTTGAGACTCGGGCAGCGTACCGATTCGATGCGAAAGCATTCGGGGGTATAGCTCAGCTGGGAGAGCGCTTGCATGGCATGCAAGAGGTCAGCGGTTCGATCCCGCTTACCTCCACCACAACATCTTCGGGTGGGATGGTTGCAAGGTACGCGCAGTTCGAGTCAAGACAGCAAGTCCAGTCCCCTTCGTCTAGAGGCCTAGGACACCACCCTTTCACGGTGGCTACAGGGGTTCGAATCCCCTAGGGGACGCCAAGTTTGACAAGGCTTGGCTGCATCACGGTTCTGTTTGGAACCGCTTGCTTGCAGCGAAACTTGTTCGCAAATGATATCGATGCACTCAATAGCGTCGTATCTGGAGTGGTAGTTCAGTTGGTTAGAATACCGGCCTGTCACGCCGGGGGTCGCGGGTTCGAGCCCCGTCCACTCCGCCAACATTCAAACCCTGTCGATGAAAGTCGACAGGGTTTTTTCTTTGTGCATTCGATTGCATCGATTGCGTTTGATGGGTCTGCGATCAGAGGTCCGGATACTCGCGCTTGCGCTGCGCCGTATAACTCCACCAATCCCGCGACGGACCGCCGTTCATGAAATCGACGGCCGCCATATAGGTATCCAGCACGCACGGATCGTGCCGCCGACCGGTGAGTTTGCAAATCCGCTGATACAGCGCGAACGCATCGGCACCCACGAGATCCGCCGGCTGATGAATTCCCATCAGCTCGAAATCCCGCACCATCGCCGGGCCAATGTTGGGAATCTGCCGAAGCGACGCACAGTCGGCGGCCGAAGCCGCTTTGGTGTGCGTCTTTCGCGCGTTCATGATGGCGCGTTGCTCAGTGGAAGCCGCCGGAGCGGATCAGGCCCACCGCCAGGCCTTCGATGGCGAACTGCTCGTCGGGCGTGACCTCGATCGGCTCGAAGTCCGGATTTTCGGGCAGCAGGCGGATGCCGTCGGCATGGCGCTGGAAGCGCTTCACGGTGACCTCTTCCCCGATCCGTGCCACGACGACCTGACCGTTGCGGGCCTCGCTGATCTTCTGAACCGCGAGCAGGTCACCATCCATGATGCCGATGTCCTTCATGCTCATGCCTTTCACGCGCAGGAGGAAGTCGGGCGCCTTCGAGAACATCGAGGGGTCGACGCTATAGTGCTGCTCGACATGTTCCTCGGCCAGGATGGGCGCGCCGGCGGCAACGCGGCCCACGAGCGGCAGCGTCAGCTGCGCGAGGCTCGCCAACGGCAGCGCGAACTGGCTGTGTTCCCGGGCGCGGTTGACCTGCCGCAGCGCCGTCGACGGCAGCCGGATCCCGCGGGCGGTGCCACCCACCAGTTCGATGACGCCCTTGCGCGCCAAGGCCTGCAGGTGTTCCTCGGCCGCGTTGGCGGACTTGAAGCCGAGCTGCTGCGCGATCTCCGCGCGGGTGGGCGGCGATCCGGTGCTCTCGATGCTGTCGCGGACCAGATCGAAGATCTGCTGTTGCCGGGCAGTGAGTTTGGGCGGAGTGTCCACGAGCAAGCCTTTGTTCGATTGAGGGGCGGATGTCGAAGACGCGGCGACCTTGAAGTGGTTCAAAAGCCGCCTGAGAATTCATCCAGCATCTGGATTTTTATACAGGAGACGAGAAATTGCAAAGTGCGGCCCAGACCCTCGTGATCATCGGCACCGGCGGGACCATCGCCGGCGCCTCCGGCAGGGCGACGGACAACGTCGGCTACAAGGCCGGCTCGCTGTCGGTCGAGTCGCTGGTGGGCGCGGTACCGGCGTTGGCGGCCAAGCAGCTCGAGGCTGAGCAACTGGCGCAGCTCGACAGCAAGGACATGGATCACGCGACCTGGGCGCGCCTCGCGCGTCGGGTGCGGGAGCACCTGGATCGTCCCGAGGTGCGCGGCATCGTGATCACGCACGGCACCGATACGCTCGAGGAAACCGCCTACCTGTTGCAGCGCGTGCTCGCGCCCGAGAAGCCGGTGGTGCTGACGGCGGCGATGCGCCCGGCGACGGCCATCCAGGCGGATGGTCCGCAGAACCTTCTCGACGCGGTGGCCGTGGCCGAGACCGAAGGCGTACGTGGCGTGGTCGCCGTGGTCGCGGGCCAGGTCTTGTCAGGGCTGGAGCTGCGCAAGACGCACACGTATCGGCTCGATGCCTTCGAGGCCGGTGCCGATGCCGGTCCGCTGGGTGTGGTGGAGGAGGGCGTCGTGCGCCGCTTGCGCGACTGGCCGCAGGGCGAGGCGTTGGGCGCTGGCGTGCTGCCTGAAGACGCGTCGCGGTGGCCGTGGGTCGAGGTCCTTGCCAGCCATGCGGGCGCCGATGCGCGTTCGCTCGAAGCATGGCGCGCGGCCGGACTGCAGGGCCTGGTGCTGGCCTGCACGGGGAACGGCACGCTGAACCAGGCGCTGGAAGCGCCGGTGCAGGCGCTGAAGGACGCGGGCGTTCCGGTCTGGCGCACGACACGTTGCGCGCAGGGGCGCATCGTCGGCGCGAACGACGAGCCTGCCGCGGCGTTGTCGCCCTGGGCCGCGCGCATCGAATTGATGCTCACGCTGCTGCAGTCGCGCTGATGCGCTCGCGCATCGCGCATGGCCGATCGGGCCAACGACAAAGCGCCGGCATTGCCGGCGCTTTTTTCATCGCGAATCCGGAACGAGCCGGATCCGGACGATCAGACGATCGTCAGCGTGACGTCGATGTTGCCGCGGGTGGCGTTCGAGTACGGGCAGACCTCGTGCGCCTCGGCGACCAGCTTCTCCAGCGCGGCGCGGTCCATGCCCGGCACCGAGATCTTCATCGACACGGCGATGCCGAAGGCGCCCGGCTTGTTGGCGTGGGGGCCGATGCCGACTTCGCTGGTGATCGAGACTTCGGCCGGCAGGGCGACCTTGTTGCGGCCGGAGACGGCCTTCATCGCGCCGATGAAGCAGGCCGAGTAGCCGGCGGCGAACAGCTGTTCCGGGTTGGTGCCGGCGCCATCGTCGCCGCCCAGCGCCTTGGGCGTGGACAGCTGGACCTTCAGGCGGTCGTCGGACGATTGCGCGGTGCCTTGACGGCCGCCGGTGGCGGTGGCGGTGGCGGTGTAGAGGGCTTTTTCGATGGCCATGTGAGGCTCCTTGGTGGTGATGGGTGAAGGTGGGTGGGGGTGAACGGACAACTCGGGGTCAGGTCTCGCCATCCTCGTCGGCGGGGACGGGAAGGGCGGGATCGCGTGCCAGGTGGGTCAGGACGTTGGCTCGCAATTCATGCAGGCGTTTTGTCAGCGATTCCAGTTCGGCAGGGCCGCAGGCGCTGGCGCAGGCCAGTTGCTCGGGGATGACGACGGCCTGGGCGCGCAGCGCGCGGCCGGCGGCCGTCAGATGGATCTCGACGCGGCGCTCGTCGGCCAGCGCGCGGCGCCGCTCGATGAGGCCGTTCGCCTCCAGGCGCTTCAGCAGCGGCGTCAGCGTGCCGGAGTCCAGGTTCAGACGTTGCCCCAGTTCGGACACGCTCGGGCCGTCCGTCTCCCACAGCACCAGCATCGCCAAGTACTGCGGATAGGTCAGGCCCAGCGGAGCCAGCAACGGCTTGTAGAGCTTCGTCATCGCCAGCGAGGTCGAATAGAGCGCGAAGCACAGCTGGACGTCGAGCTTCAGCCAGTCCGTGCCCGCGGGCATCGGCTGGTCGCGGACGTCGGCCAGGTCGGCGGTGTCCTGCGGGTTGAAGGGTGTCGTGTTCGGCATGAAGTGAACTATAGCGAGCAATTTAATTGCTCGCAATTGAAATGGTCTTTAACCTTCGTTGAGCGTGGCTATCGGCTGGTCACCGACCCTTCGACGGCCACCTCACGTCGGGTTCGTAGCTTGCGGGATTACCCGTATTCCGGGGCGTGGGGGAAACCCGAGACACTGCGCTCGCCTCCGAGAGGCGCCAGCGACGCCAGGCAGGGATCCGAAAGAGATCCCCGGTGCCGGTGGATCAAGAACGCGGCATGGCGGCATCGTCCGGGACCAGGCCCACTCACAGGGAATTTCCATGAACAAGATTTTCAAGCGGCACCTGCCGCAGGCTCTGCCGTGGCTGATCGTTGCCTCGGCCGCATCGGCCCAGACCACCGTCATCGTCGACAACAGCTCGCCCGGCTTCTCCAGTAGTGGGATCTGGTCGTCGTCGACCGCCGGATCGCCCACCTTTGCCGGTACCGATCACCTCGTCGCCCCCGGGCTGAACAGCATCGTCGACAACGCGTCGCCGCAGTTCTCCAAGGTCGGCAACTGGACCGTGCGGACCGACGGCACGCGGATCTACGGCGCCAACTTCCTCACCGCGCCGGTGACGCCCCGGTTCCCCCACCACTATCCCGTGGTGATCGTCGACAACAAGACCAACGACACCTTCACCCGGGGGCAAGTGGATTGGCCGACCTCGCAATCGCTGTCCGGTTATCACGGGGAGGATTACGCGGCCTACGAGGTGACCTACCAGAACGTGTCGAAGGTGACCGCCATGACGTACCAGTCGCGGACCCTGTACGGCGGGACGGGGATACGGGATGTGAGACTGTCGGCGCGTTGGCCGGTGTCCTCGACGAACGCCAGCAACGCCGTCGTGCGCGTGCGCCTGGACTCGATGCCGAACTCGCCGCAGATCGCGCAATACACGGTGAACCAGCGCACCCTCTCCGGGGAATGGCAGGCGCTGGGCACATTCTCGGTGGCGGGTGAGGACAAACTGCGCATCGAGTTCGACGCCACCAACGCCGACGGCCGCGTGATCGCGGATGCGATCAAGCTGGAACAGGTCGAGAGCAGTCCGGTGGCCGCCGCGCGCTGGAACCTGCCGACCAACGGGCCTGGCGATTTCATGGTCTACGCCCGCTGGCCGGCCTTCGCCGGCGCGGGGTCGGGTACGCCGGTCTGGACGCTGGTCGGCGGACAGGGCACCACCACGCCGGGCGTCGGCACGAATGACCTGTCGCAGGCACGCGTGCCGGGCCTGTGGACCGCCATCGGCCGCGTCAACCTGCGCGGCTCGCAGCCGAACTACGTGCTGCTCGAGGACTCGGGGTCGACGTCCTCCGGCGTGATCGCCGCGGACGCGGTGGTGGTCACGCAGTACGGCTACTTCCCGATCGTGACGTGGAACGTCGCCGTCGAAGGGCAGACGACGGACGTCTACGCGCAATGGTCGGCCGACTCGACACGCGCGGCGGATGCGCAATATGCGATCGCGTACTGGGATGCGAGCTGCACACGGCAGACCTTGGCGGTGACCGTGGATCAACGCGACGCCGGCGCTGCGACCGGCGCCTACCTGGGCCGCATCACGACGGGCGCGTGCTCGCTGGGGCGCAGCATCCGGGTGCAGCTGATGCCCGGCAGCGGCGTCGGCACGCTGTCGGCGGACGCGATCCGTTTCGTGAGCTTCTGACGGTGCGCAGCGGGCGGCGGGCTCAGCCCGCCGCCTGGATCGCGTCCACCTGCTCGCTGAGTTCCAGCCAGCGCAATTCCGCGGCTTCGACCTCGTCGCCGATGGCCTTCAGGCGCTTGCCGGCATCCGCGATCTGAGCGGGCGTCTGGCCGGCGGCTGACAACTGCGCCTCGAGCGCGGCGCGCTCGACGGTCCACGCCTTCATGCGGGCGTCGATCTGCTCCATCTCCTTGCGCAGCGGGCGTGTCTGCTCGGACAGCTTCTGGCGGGCCTGGCCGCTGAGCTTGCGGTCCTCGCGCTTGACCGGGGCGGCCGGCACCGCCGGCGCGGCGACCACGGGCGCCGCCGCCACGGCGACAGGGGCCGGTGCGGGGGCGGAGGCCGCGCTGCTGGCGCGCGCGCTGCGCAGCGCCTGCTTGGCTTCCTCCTTCGCGAGCTTCGCGGCTTCCTTGGAGCGATCCAGCAACCAGCGCTGGTAGTCGTCCAGGTCGCCGTCGAAGGGCGCGAGCTTGCCGTCCGCCACCAGCCAGAACTCGTCGCAGACCTCGCGCAGCAGCGCACGGTCGTGGCTGACCAGCATGACGGTGCCTTCGAACTCGTTGAGCGCCATCGACAGCGCCTCGCGCGTCTGCAGGTCCAGATGGTTGGTCGGTTCGTCCAGCAGCAGCAGGTTGGGGCGCTGCCAGACCAGCATCGCCAGCACCAGTCGCGCCTTCTCACCGCCCGACAGGCTGCCCACCTCCTGGTTGACCATGTCGCCGACGAAGCGGAACTGGCCGAGGAAGTCGCGCAGTTCCTGCTCGCGGGCGTTCGGGCTGACCTCCTTGGCCAGGCGGATCATGTGCATCAGCGGGCCCTCGTCGGGCCGCAGCACGTCCATCTCCTGCTGCGCGAAGTAGCCGATCGACAGGCCCTTGCCTTCGGTGATCGTGCCGCCCATCGCGCGCTGCATGCGCGCCACCGTCTTCACGAAGGTCGACTTGCCCTGGCCGTTCGCGCCCAGGATGCCGAAGCGCTGGCCGGCCAGCACCGAGCGGTCGATGCCGCGCACGATGACCTTCTCGCCCTCGTCGGTGTCGTAGCCGACCGAGACCGTGTCGAACATCAGCATCGGATTGGGCAGGTTCTGCGGCTCGCGGAACTCGAAGCTGAAGTCCGACGCCGTCAGTACCGGCGCAAGGCGCTCCATGCGTTCCAGCGCCTTCACCCGGCTCTGCGCCTGCTTGGCCTTGCTGGCCTTGGCCTTGAAGCGGTCGATGAACTTCTGCAGATGCGCCATGCGCTCCTGCTGCTTGCTGAAGGCCTGCTGCTGCTGGAGCATGCGCTCGGCGCGCATCGATTCGAACGCCGTGTAGTTGCCGCCGTAGCGGTGCAGCTTGGCCTCGTCCAGATGCAGCGTGACCTTGGTGATCGCGTCCAGGAACTCGCGGTCATGGCTGATGATGATCATCGTGCCTTCATAGCGCTGCAGCCACGCTTCCAGCCAGACCAGGGCGTCCAGGTCCAAGTGGTTGGTGGGTTCGTCCAGCAGCATCAGGTCGGACGGGCACATCAGCGCGCGCGCCAGCTGCAGCCGCATGCGCCAGCCGCCGGAGAAGCTGTTGACCGGCGCGTCGACCTGTGCGCCCTTGAAGCCCAGGCCCATCATCAGCGCCTGCGCGCGGGCGGGGGCGTCGAGGCTGCCGGCATCCATCAGCTGCGCGTAGGCATCGGCGATGGCATGGCCGTCGTCGGCCGCCTCGGCCTCGGCCAGCGCCTTGCGCGCGGCCATCAGGCGGACGTCGCCCTCCAGCACGAACTCGGTGGCCGGCATGTCGGTCTCGGGCATGTGCTGCGCCACTTCGGCGAGCGCCCAGTGACGGGGGATCTCCACGTCGCCCTTGTCGCTGTGCAGGCGGTCGGTCAGCAGCGAGAACAGGCTGGACTTGCCCGCGCCGTTGCGGCCCACCAGGCCGACCTTCTCGCCGGGTTGCAGCACGACGTTCGCGTCATCGAGAACGACCTTGGTGCCGCGGCGCAGCACGATGTTGCGCAGCGTGATCATGGGGAAACTCCTTGTTCGTCTTCATGGCCGAAGCCCGCGGCGGCCAGCGCCTCGCGGGTCAGCAGCAGGACCTGGTCCTCGCCCGCGGAGGTCTCGAGCCAGGCGGCTTCGAGGTGCGGGAAGGCGGCTTCGAAAAATTCTCGCTCATTGCCGATCTCCAGGACCAGCACCGCGTGCGGCATCATCTGCGCGGGTGCGTCGGACAACAGCTTGCGGATGAAGTCCATGCCGTCGGCGCCACCCGCCAGGGCCAGTTCGGGCTCGGCGCGGTACTCGTGCGGCAGCGCCGCCATCGACGTGCTGTTCACGTACGGCGGGTTGCACAGGATCAGGTCGTACGGCCCTTGCGCCGGCGCGAGGCCGTCTCCCTGCAGCAGGCGGATGCGGTCGCCGAGCTGATGGCGCTCGACGTTGATCGCCGCGACCGCGAGCGCGTCGGCGCTCAGGTCGATCGCGTCGACCGCGACATCGGGCCAGGCCATCGCGGCGAGCACGGCGAGGCTGCCGTTGCCGGTGCACAGGTCGAGCACGCGGGTGGTCTGGTCCGACAGCCAGGCGTCGATGGTCGCGTCGGCCAGCAGCTCCGCGATGAAGCTGCGCGGCACGATGGCGCGCTCGTCGACGTAGAAGGGCACGCCCTGCAGCCACGCTTCGCGCGTCAGGTAGGCGGCGGGCTTGCGCGTCGCGATGCGCTCGGCGACCAGCGCCTCGACCTTTGCCCGGCCCGCCTCGTCGACGGCATCGGCCTCGTGGCCGTCCAGCGCGTCCAGCGGCAGGTCCAGCGCCCACAGGCTCAGCCAGGCGGCCTCGTCGAAGGCGTTCGTCGTGCCGTGCCCAAACGAAACGCCCGCCTCAAGGAGGCGGGCGGCCTGGGCCTCGATCAATTCCAACAGCGTCACAGCAGCAGGTTCTCCAGGGTGCGCCGGTAGATGCGCGTCAGGGGCGCGATCTGGTCCAGCGGCACGTATTCGTCGATCTTGTGGATGCTCGCATTGAGCGGTCCGAATTCCACCACCTGCGGGCAGAGCTTGGCGATGAAGCGGCCGTCCGAGGTGCCGCCGGTCGTGGACAACTCGGCGCTCACGCCGGTCTCGGCCTCGATGGCGGCGCTGATCGCGGCCGACAGCTCGCCCACCGGCGTCAGGAACGGCTCGCCGGACAGCGACCAGTCCAGCGTGTATTCCAGGCCATGACGGTCCAGCAGCGCGTGCACCCGTTGACGCAGCCCCTCCGGCGTCGACTCGGTCGAGAAACGGAAGTTGAAGTCCACCACCATCTCGCCGGGGATCACGTTGCCGGCGCCGGTACCGGCGGCGATGTTGGAGATCTGGAAGGTCGTCGGCGGGAAGTACGCGTTGCCATTATCCCATTCGCTCACGGCCAGCTCGGCCAGCGCCGGCGCGGCCTGATGGACCGGGTTGCGCGCGAGGTGCGGATAGGCGACGTGGCCCTGCACGCCGATCACGCGCAGCTTGCCGGACAGTGAGCCGCGGCGGCCGTTCTTGACGGTGTCGCCGAGGCGCTCGACCGAGGTCGGCTCGCCGACGATGCAGTAGTCGAGCCGCTCGCCGCGAGCGCGCAGACGCTCGACGCAGACGACGGTGCCGTCACGCGCCGGGCCTTCCTCGTCGCTGGTCAGCAGGAAGGCGACGCTGCCGCGGTGGTCCGGGTGCATCGCGGCGAAGTCCTCCGCGGCGACCACCATGGCCGCCAGCGAGGTCTTCATGTCCGCCGCGCCGCGCCCGTACAGGCGGTCGCCGCGCACGGTGGGGACGAAGGGATCGCTGGTCCACTTCGCGAGATCGCCGGTGGGCACGACGTCGGTATGGCCGGCGAAGACCAGCAGGGGGCCGTCCGACGACTGTCCGCGACGCACGGCCCACAGGTTGCTGACGTGGCAGTCGTCCGGCCCGCTGTCCATGCGCTCGAGCGTGAAGCCGGCGGCGGACAGCCGCGCGCCGATCAGGTCGAGGCAGCCGGCGTCGGCCGGTGTCACCGATGGGCGGGCGATCAGCTGCTCCAGCAGCGCGAGGGTCAGGTCGTCCATCGGTGGGAGAGGTCGTCGGCTCGCCGGGGTGTCAACCCGGCTGCACGTCCAGCGTGATGGACGTGAAGTTGGCGGTGTCCTCGGCCGGCTCTTCCTTCTTCGGTGCGCCCGGGCCGCCGGGCTTCACGCCCGGGCCGTCGTTCTGCAGGCGCCAGAGCAGGTTGGTCGGCGAGTCGGCGAAGGCCAGGCCTTCCTCGCGCGTGATCGTGCCTTCGGTGATGAGTCGGGCGAAGTGTTCCTCGAAGCTCTGCGAGCCCTCGGCCATCGACTTCTCCATCGCCTCCTTGACACCGGCGAAGTCGCCCTGCTCGATCAGCTCGGCGACCAGCTTGGTGTTCAGCAGGATTTCCGTGACCGGCACGCGGCCGCCCGCGGCGGCGCGCACCAGGCGCTGCGAGACCACCGCCTTCAGGCCGGCGCCCAGGTCGTTCAGCATCGCCGGACGCGATTCCGGCGTGTAGAACGACATGATCCGGTTCAGCGCGTGGTAGCTGTTGTTGCCGTGCAGCGTCGCGACGACCAGGTGGCCCGACAGCGCGTACGAGATCGCGGCCGTCATCGTCTCGCGGTCGCGGATCTCGCCGATCAGGATGCAGTCCGGCGCCTGGCGCAGCGCGTTCTTCAGCGCGATGCCCAGCGAGGCGGTGTCGCGGCCGACCTCGCGCTGGTTGACCAGCGAGCGCTTGTTGGTGAACAGGTATTCCAGCGGATCCTCGATCGTGAGGATGTGGCCGGTCATCGTCTGGTTGCGGTGCTCCAGCATCGACGCGAGCGTCGTGCTCTTGCCGGTGCCGGTCGCGCCAACCATCAGGATCAGGCCGCGCTTCTCGGTGATCAGCTTGGCCAGGATGGGCGGCAGGCCCAGGCTGTCCAGCGTCGGGATGACGTGAGGGATGTGGCGGAACACCGCCGCGATCGAGCCGCGCTGGCGGAAGCCCGACAGCCGGAAGCTGCCGACCTTGGGGATGGAGACCGCCAGGTTCAGCTCGCCGTTGGTGTCGAGCTCGGACATGTGCTGCGCGTCGACGACCTCGGAGATCAGCGCGCGCGGCTGCGCGGGCGTCAGCAACTGGTCCGACAGCTGCAGCATCTGTCCGTTGATCCGGATCAGCACCGGCATGTTGGCCGACAGGTAGGTGTCGGATGCGCCCTTCTCGGCCATCAGGCGCAGGATGCGCTCCATGTTTCCCGTGCTCATGCAGTCTCCTCCGGACGGATGCTTGTCGTCGTCGTGGCGTCGTGAAGCTCGTGGCTTCAGGCGCGCAGCAGTTCGTTGATGGACGTCTTCGCGCGGGTGCCGGCGTCGACCTTCTTGACGATGATCGCGGCGTACAGGCTGTACTTGTCGTTCTTCGGCAGGCTGCCGCTGATGACGACCGAACCCGCCGGGACGCGGCCGTACGTGACGGTGTCCGTCTCGCGGTCGTAGATCGGGGTGCTCTGGCCGATGTAGACGCCCATCGAGATGACCGAGTTCTCCTCGACGATCACGCCCTCGACGATCTCCGAGCGGGCGCCGATGAAGCAGTTGTCCTCGATGATGGTCGGGTTGGCCTGCAGCGGTTCCAGCACGCCGCCGATGCCGACGCCGCCGGACAGGTGGACGTGCTTGCCGATCTGCGCGCAGGAGCCGACCGTGGCCCAGGTGTCGACCATGGTGCCTTCGTCGACGTAGGCGCCGATGTTCACGTACGACGGCATCAGCACGACATTCTTGGCCATGAAGCTGCCGCGACGGGCGACGGCCGGGGGCACGACGCGCACGCCGGCGGCGCGCAGCTGCTCGTCCGACTGGCCGCCGAACTTGGTCGGGACCTTGTCGAAGAAGGTCATGTCGCCGGCGCCCATCTGGCGGTTGTCGTTCAGTCGGAACGACAGCAGCACGGCCTTCTTGACCCACTGGTGCACGGTCCATTCACCGACGGCCTTGCGCTCGGCCACGCGCAGCGTGCCGGCGTCCAGGCCGGCGATGACTTCGTCCACCGCCGCGCGCACTTCGGGGCTGTTGGCGGAGGTCAGGTTGGCGCGGCCTTCCCAGGCGAGGTCGATGATGGATTGCAGGTCTTGCGTCATGGTGCGGAGGGGTTCGGAGAAAGAGGGTGGATTCGAGGCGGATGCTTGAAGCAGATTCGCGAAGCGGATCGTGGGGGCCGACCGGCGGGGCCGGATCAGGCGGACGTCTTGAGTTGCTTCACGAAGGAGACGATGCGATGGGCGGCTTCCAGGCATTCGGCCTGTTCGGCCACCAGTGCCAGGCGGATGCGGCCGGCGCCGGGGTTGATCCCATGGGCGTCGCGGGCCAGCAGGCTGCCGGGCAGAACGCCGACATTGTATTGAGCGAGCAGCCCCTGGGCGAAGCCAATATCGTTACCGTCTGGCACGGCCGCCCACAGGTAGAAACCCGCGTCGGGCAGGGCGACGTCCAGGACCTCGGCCAGCAGCGGCGTGACGGCGGCAAACTTGGCGCGGTACTGCGCGCGGTTGGCGATCACATGGTCCTCGTCGTTCCAGGCGGCGATGCTGGCGGCCTGGATCATCGGGTTCATGGCCGAGCCGTGGTAGGTCCGGTACAGCAGGAAGCGCTTGATCCACGCCGCGTCGCCGGCGACGAAGCCCGAGCGCATGCCCGGCACGTTGGAGCGCTTGGACAGGCTGGTGAATGCGATCAGGTTGCGGAAGTCCGGACGGCCGAGCTGCACGGCGGCCTGCAGGCCCGACAGCGGCGCGGCATCGGGGCCGTCGCGGAAGTAGATCTCGGAGTAGCACTCGTCCGAGGCGATCACGAAGCCGTGGCGGTCGCTGAGCTCGAACAGCGTCTGCCACTCGGACAGCGGCATGACCGCGCCGGTCGGGTTGCCCGGCGAGCAGACGTACAGCAGCTGCGTGCGCGACCAGGTCGCCTCGTCGATCTGTGACCAGTCGGGGGCGAAGTTGCGCGCCGGGTCGGAGTTGGCGAAGGCGGGCGTCGCGCCAGCGAGCAGCGCGGCGCCTTCATAGATCTGATAGAACGGATTGGGGCAGACGACGGTCGCGCCGGGGCGGGACGGATCGATCACCACCTGCGCGAGGGCGAACAGCGCCTCCCGCGAGCCGTTGACCGGTAGGATCTGCGTGGCGGGATCGAGGGCCAGCGCATAACGCCGCTGCAGCCAGCCGGCGATGGACTCGCGCAGCGGCAGTTGACCCGCGGTGGCCGGATAGCCCGACAGCCCCTTGAGGTTGGCCATCAGCGCATCCTCGACCAGCTTCGGCGCCGGGTGCTTCGGCTCGCCGATGCCCAGCGAGATCGGCCGGAATTCGGGGTTGGGAACGATGCCCTGGGTCAGGGCGCTCAGCCGCTCGAACGGGTAGGGGTTCAGCAGCGCCAGTCGTGGGTTGACCGGTGGCGTGGCAGGGACGAGGCTCATGGGCGGAATCATAGGCGGCGAGCATCCAGCAGGCCGTCTTCACTCGACAACGGAGGGTTGTGGTTCAGGCGTACGGTCGTTGGGGCCTGCGCAGGCTGCGGCGTCGGCCGCCGAGGCATGGGGCCCCGGACGCAAGGTCCGAAACCCCATGCCTCACCGTCCCCGACCAGTGCCGTACTTCAACGGTTTGGCGGCCGAGGACTGCGGCGAGCTTTCAAAGCGAGCCTCGGCAGCCCGGCGCGCCGCAGCGGCAGGCCAGGCGTCCCTCGTGGTGCGTGAGGCCGTAGTCGACGGTGATCTCGTCGCCGGGAGTCAGGTCGCGCAGCGCGAAGAAGCTGATCTCGCCGTCCTCGACCTGGATGCGGGCGTTCGGCAAGCAGCTGTGGTTGGTGAACCGCATCGCATCCTGCGAGCGGCTCGCGTCGATCGCCCGCGCCGGCGACAGCTCCACCAGCATCAGCCGCTGGCTCTCCTGCGCGCGGCGCCGGGCCTCGGCGACGGTGATCGATTCGCCGGTCAGCAGCCCGAGCCGCGTGCCGGCGGAGATGGCCTCGGCAGCGAACACGCCGTAGCCGTCGATGCGGCTGCGCTTGAGCGCGACCGCGACGAACTGCGTGTCCGTGTCGTAGGCCAGGGCCATCCGGTGTGCGTGCCGCTCAGCGCAGCAGGCCGGTCTCGAAGCCGTGCGCGGGCAGGTCCACCGCGGGCAGCGGCTTCCAGCCCTTCTTGCGGTGCTCGGTCACGACGTTCGTGTAGATGCCGCCGCGCACGTACCACTTGGCGGTGATGCGGATGAAGCGCGGGTTGGTGACCTTCACGATGTCCTCGAGGATGGTGTTGGTCACCTTCTCGTGGAATGCGCCTTCGTCGCGGTAGCTCCAGAAGTACATCTTCAGGCTCTTGAGCTCGACGCAGTACTGGTCCGCGATCATGTCGATCGTGAAGTGCGCGAAGTCCGGCTGGCCGGTCAGCGGGCAGTGGCAGGTGAACTCGGGGATCTGGAACTGGATGACGTAGTCGCGTTCCGGCGCCGGGTTGGGGAAGACGTGGATCTCCTTGCTCGGGCGGCTCGGCGGATTGGGCGGCATGTCGCGCATCTTGGGCGGCACGGCCGTGTCGGCCTTGGCCGCCTTCGTCGACTTGCCGGCCTTGATCGGCTCGACGAACTTCAGCGCCTTGGACGCCTTCGGGGCCTTGGCCGTCTTGGCGGTGGAGGAGGAAACGGCAGCCGGCGCGGCCGGCTTGGCGGAGGTGGTCTTGGCCATGGGCGGGAGATGAATGCGGGTGGCGGCCGGGTCGCTGCTTCAGAGGGCGGCGGCGGCCGGAATGCGAAGGGCGCGATGGTATCATCCGCCGCGAATCGAGCGCCCCGTGAAGGGGCGTTTCCACAATCAAATCAAAGGCTTAGATCACGTGAGGGCCGCTGTTGGCCGGTGATCCCACCCGATGCGACTGAACTCGATCAAGCTCTCGGGCTTCAAGTCCTTTGCCGATCCGACGACCTTCCAGCTGCCCGGGCAGCTGGTCGGCGTGGTCGGCCCCAACGGCTGCGGCAAGTCCAACATCATGGACGCGGTGCGCTGGGTGCTGGGCGAAAGCAAGGCCAGCGAACTGCGCGGCGAATCCATGCAGGACGTGATCTTCAACGGCTCGGGCAACCGCAAGCCGGCCAGCCGCTCCAGCGTGGAACTGGTGTTCGACAACGCCAGCGCCCGCGCCGGCGGCCAGTGGAACCAGTTCACCGAGATCGCCGTCAAGCGCGTGCTGACCCGCGACGGCACCAGCAGCTACTTCATCAACAACCAGCCGGTGCGCCGGCGCGACGTGCAGGACGTGTTCCTGGGCACCGGCCTGGGCCCGCGCGCCTACGCCATCATCGGCCAGGGCACGATCAGCCGGATCATCGAATCCAAGCCCGAGGAACTGCGCATGTTCCTCGAGGAGGCCGCCGGCGTCTCCAAGTACAAGGAGCGCAGACGCGAGACGGAACTCCGGCTGCGCGACACGCGCGAGAACCTGACCCGCGTCGAGGACATCCTCCGCGAGCTCAACAACAACCTCGAGAAGCTGGAGCGCCAGGCCGAGGTCGCCGCGAACTACCGCAACCTGCAGGAGCAGGGCACGCTGAAGCTGCACCAGCTGTGGTTCCTGAAGCACCGCGACGCGGCCGGCGAGGCCACGCGGGTGAAGACCGAGCACGCCGAAGCGGTCAACGCGCTCGAGGCCAAGATGGCCGAGCTGCGCCACCTCGAAGCCGAGCTGGAGACCATCCGCCAGGCCCACTATGGCGCCGGCGACGAGCTGCATGCCGCGCAGGGCCGCATGGCCGAGGCGCAGATGGAGGTCAGCCGCCTCGAGGAGCGCATCCGCTACGTCGTCGAAGGCCGCCAGCGGCTGGAGCAGCGCCTGATCGAGCTGCAGGCGCAGAACCAGCAGTGGCAGGACCGCGCCGAGCAGGCGCAGGCGGAACTCGAGGACGTCGCCACCCAGATCGCCCAGGCCGAGGAGCAGAGCGAGATCCTCGCCGCCCAGGCCGAAGAACAGGCGATGAAGCTGCCCGAGGTCGAGGACCAGGTGCGCGCCGCGCAGGCGCGTGCCAACGAGCAGCGCACGCAGGTCACACAGGTCCAGCAGCAGATCCAGGTGCTGGCCGCGGAGAGCCGCAGCGTCGACGAACAGCTCAAGGGCCTGCGAGGCCGACGCGAGCGCCTCGGACAGGAGCGCCAGGGCTTGGCCGCGCCGCAGCACGACAAGCTCGACGAGGTGAAGCGCCTGTCGGTCGCCGCCGACGAGCAGCAGGCCGTGGCCGATGCGCGTCTGGCGGAACTCGCCGAAGCTGCGCCCGCCGCAGACGAGGCGCGTCAGCACGCGCAGCGCGAATCGCAGCAGCAGGCCGCGAAGCTGACCGACATCGTCGCCCGGCTGACCGCGCTGCGCGCGCTGCAGGAGAAGGTGCAGACCGAGGGCAAGCTCAAGCCCTGGCTGGCCAAGCACGGCCTGCAGGACATCAAGGGCCTGTGGACGCAGCTGCACATCACGCCGGGCTGGGAGAACGCCCTCGAGGCCGCGATGCGCGAGCGCATGGGCGCGCTGTCGGTGGGCCGGCTGGAGACGGTGCAGGCCTTCGCCTCCGACCCGCCGCCGGCGCGGCTGGCGTTCTATTCGCTGCCCAGCGGCGAGATCGTCAACACCCACCGAGTCCTCTCGCCGCTGAGCGATCTGCTCAAGCTCGACTCCAACGGCCTGAAGGCGCTGTTGAACGACTGGCTGGAGGGCATCTACACGGCGGAGTCCATCGGCGATGCGCTGGCGCAGCGGCCGAAGCTGAGCCACGGCGAACTCATCATGACCCGCGACGGCCATGCGGTGAGCCAGTTCGCGGTGAGCTTCTACGCGCCGGACAGTGAGACCGCCGGCCTGCTGGCGCGCGCGCAGGAAATCGAGAACCTCGAGCGCGAACAGCGCGCGCAGACCCTGATCGCCGACGAGTCGCGCACCCAGGCCGTCCGGGCCGAGGCCGTCTACACGGACGTGTCGCAGCGGCTGGCGGTGGTGCGCCGCGAGGCGTCGGAGACCCAGGGCCGCGCGCATCAGCTGCAGGTCGAGCTGCTGCGCCTGGCGCAGCAGACCGAGGCCGCCGTCGCGCGCCGCACGCAGCTGGACGACGAACTCGGCGAGATCGATGCGCAGAACGAAGCGCTGATGGAACGCCGCATGGAGGGCGAGGCCCGCTTCGAGGAGCTGGACCAGCAGCTCGCGACGACGCAGGAGAAACACGCCGAACTCGACGAGTCGGTGATCACCGCGGAACGCAAGCTGACCGAGGCCCGCGAGCACCAGCGCGTGCTGGAGCGACGCGCGCAGGAAGCCGTCTTCAGCGCCCGGGCGCTGGCGGCCAAGCGCGGCGAGCTGCAGCGCGCCATCGAGACCTCGCGCCAGCAGGTGCAGGTCAACGAGCAGACGGTGCAGAGCATGGCGCAGGAGCGCGCCGAGCTCGACGATGCCGCCGCGCAGGCCGGCCTGGAGGACGCGCTGGCGCTGAGGATGGAGCGTGAGCAGGCGCTGGCCGTCGTCCGCGCCAACTACGACGACCTCAGCCTGCGCCTCAAGCGCAGCGAGGAACAGCGCATGACGATCGAGCGCGCGCTTGAACCGCTGCGCGAGCGCATCACCAAGCTGCAGCTCGACGAGCAGGCGGCGGCGCTGGGCGGCCAGCAGTTCATGGAACAGCTGGTGGCGCAGAACGTCGACCTGGAGGCGCTCGCCAAGAGCGTCGAGGAGGGCGGCGTCAAGCTCTACGGCCTGCAGGGCGAGATCGACCGCATCACCCGCGACATCGCGGCGCTGGGCGCGGTCAACCTCGCGGCGCTGGACGAACTGGGCGCGGCGCGCGAGCGCAAGACCTTCCTCGACTCGCAGATGGCCGACCTCACCAGCGCGATCACAACGCTGGAGGACGCGATCCACAAGATCGACCTGGAGACGCGCGACCTGCTGGGCTCGACCTTCACCCAGGTCAACGAACACTTCGGGCGCATGTTCCCCAGCCTGTTCGGCGGCGGCCAGGCCAAGCTGGTCATGACCGGCGACGAGATCCTGGACGCCGGCGTGCAGGTGATGGCGCAGCCGCCGGGCAAGAAGAACTCGACCATCCACCTGTTGTCGGGCGGCGAGAAGGCGCTGACGGCGATCGCGCTGGTGTTCGCGATCTTCCAGCTGAACCCGGCGCCGTTCTGCCTGCTGGACGAGGTGGACGCGCCGCTGGACGACGCCAACACCGAGCGCTATGCGCGGCTGGTGTCGGAGATGAGCAAGATCACGCAGTTCCTGTTCATCTCGCACAACAAGATCGCGATGGAGATGGCCAAGCAGCTGATCGGCGTGACGATGCAGGAGCAGGGCGTGTCCCGCATCGTGGCGGTGGACATGGAATCCGCGCTGGCGATGGCCGAGCAATGAGAATGACGACGGTGCCCGCGACGCGTGATCTGCGCGGGACCGCAGGAGCAAAGACGCGATGACGACGGACTGGAACCTGACGACGCTGTTGGCCGCGCTGGGCGGCGTGGTGCTGGTGGGGCTGCTGGCGCAGGGCTGGTGGAGCGCGCGCAAGGCGGGCCCGCGGCGCGCCGAGCCGATCGTGCCGGCGGGCGACCGCCAGGAGCCGAGCCTGGGGGCCGGCGCCGCTGCGGCGGGCCAGTCGCCGGTCACGCTGGACGGCTCGGCCGAGGGAGAGGCGGTGGACTCCCGCACGATGGACCTGCGCACGCTGGACGAGCGTGTGCCGGCGATGGCGCGGGTGCGCAAGGCGTCGACGCGGATCGACGCGCTGATCGATGCCATCGCGACGATGACGCCGGAGTCGCCGGTGAGCGGTGAGATGGCGCTGTCGCACCTGCCGGGCAGCCGGCGCGCCGGCACCAAGCCCTTCCATATCGAAGGCCTCAACACGGACAGCGGCGAGTGGGAACTGCCGCATCCGGGCCAGCGCTACGGCGAGTTCCAGGCCGGCCTGCAGATGGCCAACCGGAGCGGGGCGCTCAACGAGATCGAGTACTCGGAGTTCGTGCAGAAGATCCAGGGCTTCGCGGACGGCATCGGCGCGATGCCGGAGTTCCCGGACATGCTGGACGTCGTGGGCCGGGCGCGCGAGCTCGACCAGTTCGCGGCCAGTCACGACGCGCAACTGGCCATCGTGCTGAAGGCGCGCGGTGCGGCGTGGACGCTCGGCTTCGTGCAGCAAGGCGCGTTGCGGCACGGCTTCGTGCCGGGATCGATTCCCGGCCGGCTCGTGATGCCGGCGGCCGAGGACGGCTCGCCGCCGCTGCTGACGCTGGTCTTCGATGCGCAGGCGGCGCTGGCGGAAGATCCGCAGGCCTCGTCGCTGCGGGAACTGACGCTGTCGCTGGACGTGCTGCAGACGCCGGAGGCGCTGGAGCCGTTCGCGACCTGGCAGGAGTCGGCACGCAACCTGGCGCGGGACTTCGAGGCCGACGTCTGCGACGACCGCAACCAGATCCTGAACCTGCATGCGTTCCAGTCGATCGGGCAGGAACTGTCGGAGCTCTACAAGTCCCTGGCCGCGCGCGATCTCGCCGCGGGCAGCCCGGTGGCGAGACGCTTGTTCAGCTGATTGGCAGGCACGCTGTCGAACGAGCGACGGGCACAACGAGCAACGGGCACCGCGAGGTGCCCGTTGTCCGTTCCGGCCGGCGGGATCGACGGACGCTCAGACCTTCGCCGTCGCGACGCGTTCCGATGCAGCCGCCAACAGGCGCCGCACCTCCTCATCCGTCGTCTGCTCGAAGCGCTCATACCACTGCCCGACCGAGCGGAAGCGCTCCGGCGTGTGGGCGCAGAGGACCTCGTCGGCATCCTGCGTGATCAGGTGGCAGGTCTCCGGGGAAGACACCGGCACCGCCACGACGATCTTCGCCGGTCGCATCTCCCGCAGTGCCTGGACGCCCGCGCGCATCGACGCGCCCGTCGCCATGCCATCGTCCACGAGGATGACCTGCCGGCCCTCGACCGCCGGTGCCGGCCGGTTGCCGCGGTAGAGCTTCTCGCGCCGATGCAGCTCGCGAACCTCCGCGCGGGTCACGATCTCGATCGCCGAATAGCTGATCGCCAGTTGCTGCAGGACCTGCGTGTTGAGCACGCGCACGTCACCCGAGGCGATAGCGCCCATCGCGTATTCGGGTTGTCCGGGCAGGCCCAGCTTGCGAACGACCAGGACGTCCAGCGGAGCCTCCAACGCTCGCGCGATTTCAGCACCCACCGGGACGCCGCCCCGCGGCAGGGCGAGCACGGTCACATCGTCACGGTGCGCATAGGGCGCCAGTCGGGCCACCAGTTGCCGGCCCGCATCGCGTCGATCCGCGAATCGCCGCTCAGCCACCATCCGCGGTCTCGAACTCGAGTCCGGATCGGGGAGGGCGGGCGCTGGGCGGACAAGCAGCATGGCAGGGGCTTCCGGCGACATGGTGGCCTCGCAACGGCGGTGTTTCCATCCCCAGGACGGAGCAAGCCGGATGCCCGCTGCCGGCGGCAGCCACAGGCGCGCGATTTGCCGATGGCAGGCTTCCATCGCATCCGCCGTCGAGGTTTCCATGCCGAGCAGAACCGCCTCCACGTCCTCCCGCGGCGTCCGCAAGGCGCCGCCGCGCACCGCCAGCCGCAGCGCGCCCGGCGCGAGCCGCAAGCGCGCGTCCAATGCCGATCGCGTCTCGCACGGCAAGTCCCGGGACAAGTCCCGGAGCAAGGCGACCCATCCCGCCTCGGCCCGCGGCGACAGCGACGACGCGCCCGCCGCGCGGCGCGCGATCTGGAAGGGCGCGATCAGCTTCGGCCTGCTGCACGTGCCGGTCGCGCTGTACCCCGCCTCGCGCGACCAGCGCGTCGACTTCGACTGGCTCGACAAGCGCACCATGGACCCGGTCGGCTACAAGCGCATCAACAAGCGCACCGGCAAGGACATCGACAAGACGCACGTCGTCAAGGGCGTGAAACAGGAGAACGGCGACTACGTGCTGGTCTCCGACGACGAGATCCGCAAGGCCTATCCGACCACGACGCAGACGATCGAGATCGAGACCTTCGTCCCCGCCACCCAGGTGTCCTTCGTCTACCTGGAGAAGCCGTACTACCTGGAGCCGGTCGGCAAGTCCGGCAAGGTCTACGCGTTGCTGAGGGAGGCGATGGCCGATGCCGGGCTGATCGCGATCGCGCGGCTGGTGATCCACAGCAAGGAGCATCTCGCCGCGCTGCTGCCGGCGGGACCGGCGCTGATGATCGGCATGCTGCGCTGGGCCAACGAGATCAGGCCCTGCGACGACCTCAACCTGCCCGCCGAGGGCAAGTCCGCGCACGGCTTCAAGGCGGCCGAGCTGCAGATGGCCCGCCAGCTGATCGACGAGATGAGCAACGACTGGCATCCCGAGGACTACCACGACGAGTTCACCGCCGCGATCCGCGGCCTGATCGCGCGCAAGGTCGAGGAGGGCGAGACCCAGACCGTGACTCCGCTCGAGGCTGCGCCCGAGGACGCCGGCGAGGGCGGCAACGTCGTGGACCTGACCGAACTGCTGCGCCGCAGTCTCGGCGGCAAGTCGAAGAAGAAGGCGGCCTGAGCGCTCCCGGGCGCCGCTGTCCGACTTCCGGAGTTCATCGATGCCGACCGCCCCGCGCCAGGACCCGTTGTCCCGCTACCGGCAGAAGCGGGATTTCCGCATCACGCCGGAGCCGGACGAACCGGACGAGCCGGGTGACGCGGGCGCTCCGGCGCGCGCGGCCGCGCGGTCCCCCACCGGCACGAAGCGTCCGCGCCGCGCCGCCAAGGCGGCGACGCAGTCACTGTCCTTCGTCATCCAGAAGCACTGGGCCAGCCACCTGCACTACGACTTCCGGCTGGAGCTCGACGGCGTGCTGCTGAGCTGGGCCGTTCCCAAGGGACCATCCTACGACACCAAGGAACGCCGCATGGCGATCCATGTCGAGGACCACCCGCTGTCCTACGGCGGCTTCGAGGGCACGATCCCGCCGAAGCAGTACGGCGCCGGCGAGGTGATCGTCTGGGACAACGGCACCTGGACGCCTGAAGGCGATCCGCACGAGGGGCTGCGCGGCGGCAAGCTCGTGTTCCGGTTGAACGGCCAGAAGCTCGCCGGGTTGTGGCAGTTGATCCGCACCTCGCGCGATGCGTCGAAGCGCGAGCAGTGGCTGCTGATCAAGAAGCACGATGGGCTGGAGCGGCCGCACGCGGACTACGACGTCACCGTCGAGCTGCCCGACAGCGTGATCCGGCAGCCCTTGGGGTGGGCGGAGGGGCGGCAGGCCAAACCCGCGAAGACCGCCAAGTCTCCGACGTCCGCGACGGCAGCGGGGACCGGCGCCGCGTCAACGGGTCACCCGGACAAGAAAGGCCGCGGTCGCCGCGCCGGTGGCGATGCCGGAACCGAGCCCGACCTGAGCCGTGCGAAGAAGGCGCGCCTGCCCGCCGAGCTCACGCCTCAGCTCGCGACGCTGGTCAGCGCGACGCCGCCCGGCGATTGGATCGCGGAAGCCAAGTTCGACGGCTACCGGCTGATGGCCCGCGTCGACAAGGGCAAGGTCCGACTGATCACGCGCGGTGGCAACGACTGGACCTCGCGTCTGCCGTCGCTCGCCGAGGCGATCGGTGGCCTGGACATCGACAACGGCTGGCTGGACGGCGAGATCGTCGTGCTGCGTGACGATGGCGCGCCCGACTTCAGCCTGCTGCAGCACGCGATCGGTCACCCGAAGCGCACGCGGCACGAGGACATCGTCTACTTCCTCTTCGACCTGCCGTTCCTGAACGGCCACGACCTGCGCGACGTGCCGCTGATCCACCGCCGCGCGGTGCTGCGGGCCCTGGTGGAGGGTCACGAGGACGGCGCTGAAGGCGAACGCCTGCGCTTCAGCGAGGACTTCGCGGTGCCGCCCGAGGAGATGCTCGCCGCCGCGTGCCAGATGCGGCTCGAAGGACTGATCCTGAAGCGGCCCGACAGCGGCTACGTGTCCGCCCGCAGCGATGCGTGGGTGAAGCTGAAATGCCAGCTGCGGCAGGAGTTCGTCGTCGTCGGCTTCACGGACCGGTCGGACGGTGCGAAGGCGCTGGGCAGCCTGCTGCTCGGCTATTACGAGGACGGCGCATGGCGTTATGCCGGGCGCGTCGGCACCGGCTGGTCGATGAAGCTGGCCGGCGAGATGCACAAGCGGCTGACCGCGCTCGAGGTCAAGACCCCGCACTTCGACGAGGCCACCATCGCCCGCAGCCACTGGGCCCGCCTCAGCGGCCGTTCGGGCGGTGACGCGCGCTGGGTGAAGCCGAAGCTCATCGTCGAGGTCGCCTTCGCGGAATGGACGCCGGACGGTCACGTGCGTCACGCGTCGTTCCAGGGCGAACGCGAGGACAAGGCGCCGAAGGACGTCGGACGGGAGTCGGCCAAGACCGCCGATGAGGTCAAGGCACCGAAGGCGGCCTCGTCGGTCAACATGTCGAAACCCTCGAAACCCTCGAAACCCTCGAAACCCTCGAAACTCTCGAAACCCGCGACGGCATCGGCCAAGCGCGCGGGCAGGTCGGCGGACGGATCGACGCCGACCGCCGCGGGGCAGCTGCGCATCACTCATCCGGAACGCGTGATCGACCCGTCCACGGGCCACACGAAGATCGAGCTGATCCGCTACTACGAGAGCGTGATCGACTGGATGCAGCCCCATCTGGGCCGGCGGCCCGTGGCCATCGTGCGCGCGCCGGACGGCATCGAGGGGCCGCTGTTCTTCCAGAAGCATGTCGAGGGCGACGACCTCATCGTCCTTCGCGATCCCGCCGCGCTGATGCAGATGACGCAGATGAACGCGATCGAGTTCCACACCTGGAACGCGCAGGACGACAAGCTCGACCGCGCCGACCGCTTCATCATCGACCTGGATCCGGGCGACGGCGTCAGGTTCGCGGCGGTCGTGGACGCGGCGCGCATCACGCGCGCGCTGCTCCAGGAACTCGGCCTGCAGTCCTGGCTCAAGACCAGCGGCGGCAAGGGGCTGCATGTGGTGGTCCCGCTGGCGCGGCGCCACGACCATGCGACGGCGAAGGCCTTCAGCCAGGCCGTCGTGCAGCATCTGGCCGAGACCTTCCCGAGGAAGTTCTCCGCCAGGAGCGGGCCCAAGAACCGCGTCGGGAAGATCTTCCCGGACTACCTCCGAAACGGGGAAGGGCAGACCACCGCCTGCGCCTTCTCGGTCCGCGCGCGGCCCGGGCTCGGCGTCTCGATGCCCATCGACTGGGACGAGCTCGGCGACGTGAAGCGCGGCGACCAGTGGACGCTCGCCAACGCGCGCGACCGGCTGAGTTTCCAGAAGGTCGACCCGTGGGCGGACTACTGGACGTCGAGGCAGACCTTGACCGCGGGGCTCAAGCGGCTGGGCTTGCGCTGAGCGACGGCTCGGTCGCGAGCAGCGGGAGCCTGAGCTCGAAACGCGCGCCGCAGCCGGTGCCCTCGCTGTGCACGGAGACGCTGCCGCCGTGCATGCCGATCAGCTGCCTGACCAGCGACAGGCCGATGCCGAGGCCGCCCTGCGAGCGGTCCAGCGCGCGATCGCCCTGGACGAAGAGGTCGAACATCGTCGCCTGCAGGGCGTGCGGGACGCCGATGCCGTCGTCGCTGACCCGGATCACCGCGCTGCCGGGGCCGCCGGACGGGGACGGCTCCGCGGACAGGACCAGCGCGATGCACCCCTCCGGGTCGGTGTACTTCGCCGCGTTCATGAGCAGGTTGGCCACGCACTGCACCAACCGGGCCAGGTCGCCCTGCACGCGCAGCGGCTGCCCGCCCGTCGTCACCGTGAAGTGATGACGGCGCTCACGCATCAAGGGTTCGGCCGTCTCCACCGCCTGGGCCAGGACCTCCGTCAGCGGCACCGGGCCGAGCTGCAGCTCCACCCGGCCCTGCGTGATCCGCGAGACGTCCAGCAGGTCGTCCACCAGCCGGGTCAGCGTCGTCGCCTGGCGGCGGATGATGTCGACCATCTTGGTCGCGCGCTCGTCGGGCAGACCCAGTCGCGACAGCACGTCGCCGGCGCTGCGGATCGGCGCGATGGGATTGCGCAACTCGTGCGCGAGCATCGCCAGGAACTGGTCCTTCTGCCGGTCCGCCGCCTCCAGCTGGCGTCGCGCCTTCACCGGCGCGGAAATCTCCCGGTAATAGCAGACGACGCCCAGCGAGCCGTCCGGCAGCGGGATGCGGCTGATCTGCCACTCGTAGGCCTCGGTGATGCCGAGGTCGCTGCGTTCCTGGATGAACTCGGGCGTGTGATACGGGTCGCCGGTCTCCAGCGTGCGCTGGAACAGCGACCCGATCTGGTCGGACAGCGGATGGCCCCACTGCCGCTCCAGCAGTGCGTCGAAGCGCGCGCCGATCAGGTCCGGGGGATTGCCGAAGGTCGCGCGGGCCGTCGGATTGGCCTCGCGCATCCGCAGCCCTTCGCCGTCGTGCCCGACGAGGAACACGCCCATCGGCGCCTCGTTGAGCAGGGTCTCGAACTGCTCGGTCCGGAGCCGGAAGGCGGCTTCCACCGACTGCCGCAGCCGGCGCAGCTCCAGCAGCGCGCCCAGCCGCGCGAGCAGTTCGCGCGACGAGAACGGCTTGATCATGTAGTCGTCGGCGCCCGCGTCCAGGCCCTCGATGCGGGCCTCCTCGCCGGCGCGCGCCGACAGCAGCACCACCGGCACGCCGCCGAGCCGCGGGTCCACGCGGATCGCCGCCAGCAGCGCCAGGCCGTCCAGCCGGGGCATCATGACGTCGCTCAGCAGCAGGTCCGGCGGGTCGCGCCGCGCCGCCTCCAGCGCCTGCAGCCCGTCCGCGGCGAGTTCGACCGCGTAGTACGGCGACAGCAGGTCGCGCAGGTAGGCGCGCATGTCGGCGTTGTCGTCGGCGACGATGACCCGCGCGCCGAAGGTCGCGGCAAAGCGCTGGTCGGCCGCCGGCCAGGCCGTGCCCTGAACGCCGTCCGCAGGGACACCGCCGTTGCCGGTCCGGCCTGGCGAGCCATCGCGCAGCGGCTCCGGCGCGGGCAGCCAGCGCAGCGCCTCCTCGACGTAGGCGCGGGCGGCGGTCGTGTCGGCCGGCGACGGGGCGAGGGCCGCGGACGACGTGTCGCCGCGCCCGCGAGGTCTGTCCAGTCGATGGTCGTGCGCCGGGCGCTCGACCCGCTCCTGCGGCAGATGCTCGTGCCCCAGCGGCAGCAGGACGCGGAAGATCGATCCGGCGCCATGCACGCTCGACGCCTCGATCCGTCCGCCGTGCAGGCGCACGAGCTCCTGCACCAGCGCCAGGCCGATGCCCGAGCCTTCGTGCGTGCGGCCCTCGGCACCGGCCACGCGGTGGAAGCGCTCGAAGACCTTCGGCAACTCGTCCGCGGGGATCCCGGTGCCGGTGTCGGCCACCTCCAGCACCGCCTGCGCCGGATCATGTCCAGCCTCGCGCAGCCGCACCGTGATCTGGCCGCGCATCGTGAACTTGAAGGCGTTGGACAGCAGGTTCAGGACGATCTTTTCCCACATCTCCCGGTCGACATAGGCGTGCATGCCCAGCGGTGCGCAGTCGACCTCGAAGCCCAGGCCGGCACGTTCCATCGCGGACCGGAAGGTGCTCGCGAGGTCGCGCGTCAGCGCCGCCAGGTCGGAGGCCTCGTAGCGCGCCTGCGCGCGGCCGGCCTCGATGCGCGAGAAGTCCAGCAGCGTGTTCACCAGCCGCTGCAGCCGCGTGGCATTGCGCAGCACCAACGCCAGCCGGTCCCGCGCCGCGCCGTCCAGGTGGGGCGCGGTCACCAGTTCCTCGAGCGGGCCCAGCATCAGCGTCAGCGGCGTGCGGAACTCGTGGCTGATGTTGGAGAAGAAGGCCGTCTTCGCTCGGTCGAGCGTCGTGAGCGCTTCCGCGCGGCGGCGCTCCGCCTCATAGGCGGACGCGTCGGCCAGCGCCGCCGACACCTGGCCCGCCACCAGGTTGAGGAAGGCGCGGTAGTCCTCGTCCAGCGGCCGGCGGGGGCTGACGCCCAGCACGAGGAATCCGGCGAGGTCCTTGCCCGCGCTGCGCAGCGGCAGCAGCACCGCGCGCTTGAGCGCGTCCGGCCAGGGCGGCGGCGGCGACTCGTCGACCGGTCCGACGGTCGATGCGGCCGACTGCCCGGCCTTGGTGTCCGCCGTGGGGCCCGAGATCCGTGTGAAGCCCAGCGCCTGCAGGTCCGGCAGGTCGCGGGCCGCGCCGCCGGCGGCCAGGTCCTGCAGCGGCCAGCCGTCCGGGGGTCGACCAGGCTGAGCGCCTCCGGGAACGGCGCGGCCATGCCGTCCGCGCCAGCCTCCTCGGGGAGGCTGAAGCAGATCCGCCGCGCGGCCTGGCCGCCGGGGTCGTTCAGGTACAGCGCCGCGAACGGCAGGTCCAGCGGCCAGTCGGACACCACGCCGCACACGCGCCGGGCGCATTCGTCGGTCTCGTCCGCGCCCACGGTGCGCGCCGCGAGGTCGCGCAGCACGCGCAGGCGGCGCTCGCCGATCACGCGGTCCGTCACCTCGGTGACGACGCACAGCATGCCGTCCACGCGCAGTTCGTCGTCGTAGATCGGGCTGTAGGAGAAGGTGTGATAGGTCTCCTCGGCGAAGCCGCTGCGCTCCAGGAACAGCAGCAGGGCCTCGTCCCAGGTGGCCTCGCCGGTCGTCTGCACGTGGCGGATGCGGCTGTAGGCGGCGTCCCAGACCTCGGCCCAGACGCGCTGGGACGGCGCCCCGAGCGCCCATTCGCGTTTCAGGCCCAGCGTCGGCAGGTAGGCGTCATTGCAGAAGAAGGTCATCTCGGACCCCCAGGCCATCCACATCGCGTAGCGCGAGTCCAGCATCATCCGCACGACCGTCTTCAGCGCGGCCGGCCAGCCGTCGGGCGGGCCGAGCGGCGTGGCGGCCCAGTCCAGCGCGCGCATGCGCTCGCCCATCTCGCCGCCGCCGTCCAGGAAATGGCGGCGGCGCGGCGCGGCGGATCGCGGCAGCGGCGCTCCGTGACCGGGCGCGTCGTCGCGCGGGTCGCTGGGCGGGCCGGCAGGGCCGGCGGGCAAGGCATGCATCGGCAGAATTTCCCTTGTCGAGGCCGGTTCGGGCAAGTCTATGAGGGGCAAGCAAGCCGCGCACCCGCATCGGCCCTGCCTGCTCCGTTCCTGCCACCGGACCGCCGCCATCCCGCCGCCATCCCGCCGTCCACCGGCCGCCGGAGGGCGGCAGCGGGCGTCACGCCGGCCCCGGCGTGCGGGCCGCGCCGCGGGGGCGCCCGGTACACTGGGCGGCTTCTTCCTCCTGAAAGCCGCCTTGAGTTCCAGCCTGCTGCTCATCATCCTGCTGATCTCCGCCAGCGCGTTCTTCTCGATGGCGGAACTCTCGCTGGCCGCCTCCCGGCGGCTGAAGCTGCGACAGCTGGCCGATGAAGGCGACCCCCGCGCCGCGCAGGTGCTCAAGGTCCAGGAACAGCCCGGCTACTACTTCACCGTCGTGCAGATCGGCGTCAACACGCTGGCCATCCTGGCGGGCGTGGTCGGGGAGGGCGCGCTGACGCCGCACTTCGAGTCGCTGCTGCGCCCGCTGATCGACATCGACAGCGCGCAGCGCGCCGCCTTCGCGCTGTCGTTCACCAGCGTCACCATCCTCTTCGTCGTGCTGGCGGACCTGCTGCCCAAGCGGCTGTCGATGAACGAGCCCGAGCGCGTCGCGATGGCGCTGATCCGGCCGATGCTGTTCCTCACGATCGTGCTGCGGCCGATCGCCTGGGCGCTGAACCACGTCGCCGACGGCCTGCTGCGGCTGCTCGGCCGGCCGATGAGCCCGGACAACACGATCACCCACGACGACATCCTCGCCCTGGCCGCGGCGGGCCAGCGCGCGGGCGTCGTCTCGGCGGCCGACCAGCAGGTGATCGAGAACGTCTTCGAGCTCGAGACCCGGACCGTCGAGTCGTCGATGACCTCGCGAGAACGCGTCGTCTACTTCTCGCTCGACGACGACGAGGCGCTGATCCGCACGCGGATCGCGGACTCGCCGCATTCGACCTACCTCGTGTGCGCGGGCGAGATCGACCAGGTGGTCGGCTACGTCGACGCGACCGACCTGTTCCAGCGCGTGCTGCGCGGCGAGGTCATCTCGCTGCGCTCCGAGCCGGCGCTGGTCAAGAAGGTGCTCATCGTGCCCGACCGGCTCACGCTGGCCGAGGTGCTGACGCAGTTCCGGCACGCGCACGAGGACTTCGCGGTCATCGTCAACGAGTACTCGCTGGTCGTCGGTGTCATCACGCTGAACGACGTGATGAGCACGGTGATGGGCTCGCTGGTGTCCACCGCCGAGGAGGAGCAGCAGATCATCCGCCGCGACGACGGCAGCTTCCTGGCCGACGGCATCACGCCCATCCCCGACGTGCAGCGCGCACTGGGTGTGGACGACTTCCCGCACCATGGCCAGTACGACACGCTGGCCGGCTTCCTGATGGTGATGCTGCGCCGCATCCCCAAGCGCACCGACGTCGTCGAATGGCACGGCTGGCGCTTCGAGGTCGTCGACGTCGACAGCCACCGCGTCGACCAGGTCATGATCGCGCGGGTGGGCGGCCCGCCGTCCGGGGAATCAGGGGCATCCGGGGCCTTGGGCCTGGGAGACTGAGTCCGGCGCAGGGCGCGGTCCTGTGGGGCTGCGCCACAATGCGCGCATGACTCCCTCGAGGTCCGTTCTCGTGCCTTCCACTGTGCCTTCTTCCGTGTCCTCCCTCTCCGCCGAACAGGCCGCCGCGCGCGCCGCCGAACTCCGTGATGTGCTGCATCACCATGCCCACCTGTACTACGTGCTCGACGCGCCGTCGCTGCCCGACGCCGAGTACGACAAGCTGTTCCAGGAACTGCAGGCGATCGAGGCCGCGTTCCCGAAGCTGCTGACGCCGGACTCGCCGACGCAGCGCGTGGGCGGGCAGGTGCTGGAGGGCTTCGATCCGGTGAGGCACGTGGTGCCGATGCTGTCGATCCGCACCGAGACCGACACCGAGGCCAGCGGCGCCGAGAACTTCGACGCACGCGTGCGCCGCGAGCTGGACCTGGGCGAGAACGCCGCCCCGATCGAGTACGCGGCCGAGCTGAAGTTCGACGGCCTGGCGATCAGCCTGCGCTACGAGCACGGCGTGCTGGTGCAGGCCGCCACCCGCGGCAACGGCGAGACCGGCGAGGACGTGACGCAGAACGTGCGCACGATCAAGCAGATCCCGCTGAAGCTCTCCGGCGAAGGGGCGAAGGCCGCGGTGCTGGAAGTTCGCGGCGAGGCCTACATGCGCCGCGACGACTTCGAGGCGCTCAACGAGCGCCAGCGCGCCGCGAACGAGAAGACCTTCGTCAATCCGCGCAACACGGCGGCCGGCGCGATCCGGCAGCTGGACCCGGCGCTGGTGCGGCAGCGGCCGCTGAGCTTCTTCGCCTACGGCATCGGCGAGACGCAGGGCTGGGAGATCCCGGCCACGCACGGCGCGATGCTGGACGCGCTGCAGAGCTACGGCCTGCCGGTCAACGCGGACCGCGCGGTGGTGCGCGGTGCCGAGGGCCTGGTGGCCTTCCATCGCTCGATCGGCGAGAAGCGCGACGAGTTGCCCTTCGACATCGACGGCGTCGTCTACAAGGTCAACAGCCGCGAGCTGCAGCGGCGGCTGGGCTTCGTCTCGCGCGAGCCGCGCTGGGCCGTGGCGCACAAGTACCCGGCGCAGGAGCAGGTCACCAAGCTCGACCGCATCGACATCCAGGTCGGCCGCACCGGCAAGCTGACGCCGGTGGCCAAGCTGGAGCCGGTCTTCGTCGGCGGCACGACGGTCAGCAACGCGACGCTGCACAACCTCTTCGAGATGCGTCGCAAGGGGATCCGCGTCGGCGACCAGGTCATCATCCGGCGCGCTGGCGACGTGATCCCGGAGGTCGTCGGCAAGGTCGACACGACACGCGCGAGCTACGTGCCCAACTTCCGCATGCCCGCGCACTGCCCGATCTGCGGCAGCGACGTCGTGCGCGAGCGGGGCGGCATCGACCACCGCTGCAGCGGCGGCATCTTCTGCCCTGCGCAGCGCAAGCAGGCGATGCTGCACTTCGCCGGCCGACGCGCGATGGACATCGAGGGGTTGGGGGACAAGCTCGTCGACCAGCTCGTCGACGGCGGCATCGTCACCAGCCTGCCGGGGCTCTACAAGCTCGGCGTGGCCAAGCTCACCGCGCTGGAGCGCATGGGCGACCGGAGCGCGTTGAACCTGATCGACGCGCTCGAGAAGAGCAAGCACACGACGATGGCGCGCTTCCTGTTCGCGCTCGGGATCCGGCAGGTGGGCGAGACGACGGCCAAGGACCTGGCAAAGCACTTCGGCAACCTGGACGCGCTGATGGGCGCGACGGAGGAACAGCTGCTCGCGGTCAAGGACGTCGGACCGATCGTCGCGAAGAGCATCGCGGCGTTCTTCGCCGAGGCGCACAACCGCGAGGTCGTCGAGCAGCTGATGGCCGCGGGCGTCACCTTCCCGCAATCGGAAGGCGCCGCCGCGGCGCCGGCCGGACCGCAGCCGCTGGCCGGCAAGACGCTGGTGCTGACCGGCACGCTGCCGACGCTGTCGCGCGACGAGGCCAAGGAACTGATCGAGGCCGCCGGCGGCAAGGTCAGCGGCTCGGTGTCGAAGAAGACCAGCTACGTGATCGCGGGCGAGGAGGCGGGCTCCAAGCTCGACAAGGCGCGCGAGCTGGGCCTGACAGTCCTCGACGAGGAAGGACTCCAGGCATTGCTGGCAGCGCCGCCGGACGCGATCGAAGACGCTCGTCTGCTCAATCCCTAAGCAGTGGTGGCGGTCTTCCGGCGGATCACCATCGCCATGACTGCGGCCAGCAGGCAGGCCGCGCCGGCGACGTACAGCGCCGGCGCATAGCTCAGCAGCAGGCTTCGGCTCAGCCCCGCGCCGTAGGCGGCCACCGCCGCGCCGATCTGGTGGCCGGCGAAGATCCACCCGAACACCATCCCCACCTTCGCCGCGCCGAATCGCTCCGCCGTCAACCGCACCGTCGGCGGTACCGTCGCGATCCAGTCCAATCCGTAGAACACCGCGAACAGCGACAACCCGTAGAGCGTGAACTCTGCATTCGGCAGCCACAGCAGCGACAGCCCGCGCAGCGCGTAGTACCAGCACAGCAGCTTGCGGGTGTCGTAGCGGTCGCTCAGCCATCCCGAAAGGATCGTGCCGATGAAGTCGAAGATCCCCATCATCGCCAGCACCGAGGCCGCGGGCACCGCCGCCAGGCCGTAGTCGCCGCACAGCGAGATGAAGTGGGTCTGCACCAGCCCGTTGGTCGACAGCCCGCAGATGAAGAAGGTGCCGAACAGCAGCCAGAAGGTCGGCTGGGTCGACGCCTCACGCAGCGCGGTGAACGGGGTGAGCCAGGTGACCTTCGCCGCAGGCGCAGCCGGCGCCGCCGCCGTCTCCGGATCGGCCCCATAGGGCGCGAGACCCACATCGGACGGCCGGTCGCGCATGAACAGCAGCACCAGGCTCATCACCGCCAGGCAGAGCACGGCCAGCGGCAGCAGCGGCGCGCGCCAGCCCCAGCGCTCGATCATCCAGGCGGCGATGGGCAGGCAGATCAGCTGGCCGGTTGCGGCACTTGCCGTCAGGATGCCCATGATCAGGCCCTTGCGCGTCGCGAACCAGCGGTTGGACACGATCGCGCCGAGCACCAGCGCCGTCATGCCGCTGCCCAGTCCCAGCACCACGCCCCACAGCACGACCAGGTGCCACAGCTGCGTGACCAGCCCGGCCAACAGCATGCCGCCGCCGACCAGCCCCAGCGCCACGCTGACCACGGCCCGCACGCCGAAGCGCTCCATCAGCACCGCCGCGAACGGCCCCATCAGCCCGAACAGCGCGAAGCGCAGCGCCAGCGCCGACGAGATCTGGCTGGTGGACCAGCCGAATTCCTTTGCCAGCGGCTGCAGCATCGCGCCGGGCAGGCCCAGCGCCGCCGACATGAAGAGCATCGTCAGGAAGGTCAGCCCGGCGATCACCCAGCTGTAGTGGAGACCCCGGTGGGTCAGGCGTCGGGACAGGGCGGCGGCAAGCATGCGGGCGGATCCTTCCAGGGGTGCTTGTTTTAATGATGGCCGCCATCGTATCGAGATTTCCGACACCCGCCGCAGATTTGATGATGACCCTATTCAAAATCGTGGCATCACGCCGCCGTCGGACGTGGCGGGCAGCGTTCCTACAATGGTGACCATCATGAAAGTCACCAAAGAGCAATCCGCCGCCAACCGCAAGGCGCTGGTGGACGCGGCGTCCAAGCTGTATCGCGAGCGTGGCGTGGCCGGCGTCGGGCTGGCGGAAATCTCCCGCGAAGCCGGCTTCACGCACGGCGGGTTCTACGGACGCTTCGCGTCGAAGGAGGAACTCGCGGCCGAGGCCTGCGACGTGGCCTTCGAGGTCTCGCTGGCGCGCCTGGGTGCGCAGCTCGAGAAGCACGACGGCGACTACCAGCCCTTCCTCAAGCGCTACTTCGGCGCCGCGCATCGCGACACGCCGGGCGCGGGATGCCCGATGGCCGCGCTGGGCGTGGACGCGGCGCGCGAGGGCGGTCTGCTGCGCGAGTCGATGAGCACCGGCATCGCCGCCTACCTGCGCGAACTGGCCGTGCACCGGCCCGACGGCACTGTCGTCGACGAGCCGACCGCCGAGGACGAGGCCCGCGCGATCGGCGTGCTGTCGACGATGGTCGGCGGGATGATCCTGGCCCGGGCCTGCGCGGGCGCCGCGCCGGGCCTGTCGGACCGGATCCTCAAGACGTCGCTGGAGGCGTCGTCGAAGGCAGCTTGAGCACGCCCACTGCCAGCGCGGTGCCCAGCAGTACCACGAGGCAGCCCGCGGCCATGCCGGCGCTCAGCGTCTCGCCGAGGAAGATCCATCCCCAGAGCAGTCCGAAGACCGGGATCAGGAAGGTCACCGAGATCGTGTTGGTCGGGCCGACGCGCTTCATCAGCCGGAAGAACAGGATGTAGGCGATGCCGGTGCACAGCAGCGCGAGCAGGGCGACCGCGCCCCACGCATGACCGCTGGGGAGTTCGGCCGGGCGCAGCGACCAGGCCGGCGCGGCCAGCAGCAGCGCGGCGGCGAACTGGCTGCCGGTGGCCACGGCCAGCGGACTGGCACCCGTGAGGTAACGCTTGGTGGCGCTGGCGGCGATGCCGTAGCTCAGCGCGGCGATCAGGCAGGCGACGATCGCGAAACCGCTGCCGCCGGGCTTGAACGAGGCCTTGTCCCAGGCCAGCAGGACCACGCCGGCGAAGCCCAGCGCCAGGCCCAGCAGGCGCGATCCGTCCAGGCGCTGACCGAACCAGGCCCAGGCCACCAGCGCGCCCCACATCGGCGTGGTCGCGTTGAGGATGCTCGACAGGCCGGCGTTGATCGACAGCGCGGCGAAGCTGAACAGCGCGAACGGGAAGGCGCTGTTCAGCAGGCCCACCAGCAGCAGGCCCTTCCAGTGGGTCCGGAGGTCGCCGAGGCCTTCGCGAAAGCCTAGCAGCGGGATCAGGAACAGCGACGCGCACGGCCGCCGTCGCCACCGCGCCGAACTCCGGCGCGGCCACCCGCATGAACAGGAACGAGGCGCCCCAGATGGCGGCCAGGACCAGCAGTTCGATCAGATCGCTTCGCTTCACGCGGTCACCCTTGATTTGTTGTCCCGGCGCAGGGCCGGCTTGTGGGAAGGCGAGGGGCGAAGCGTAGTCGGAAGACCGCCCTCGATTGTCAGTAGGGCTTCCTTGCGATGCAGGCCGCCGGCGTAGCCGGTCAGGCTGCCGTCGGCACCCAGGACACGGTGGCACGGGATCAGCACCGAGACCGGGTTGCGGCCCACCGCCGCGGCGACGGCGCGCACGGCCTCGGGACGGCCCAGGCGCGCGGCGAGCTGGCCGTAGGTGACGGTCTCGCCGGCCGGGATGCCGAGCAGCGCCTGCCACACGGCCTGCTGGAACGCGGTGCCCGACGGGGACATCGGCGGGAGGCTCGCGGCGCGGCCGGCGAAGTAGTCCTTCATCGCCGCGACGGTGTCGCGCAACAACGGATCCTCATCGTCGCGAGCCGCGGTGAGGCCGCCCGGGTGGTACTTCTGGCCCTCGAACCACAGGCCTGACAAGCCCTCGGCATTGCGGGCGATCAGCAGGCGGCCGAGCGGAGTGTCGGTCTCGGTCCAGGCGGTGTGGTGGTCGTGCTTCATCGTGTCTCTCCTGGTTGGTGGGAGGCCCACCAACTCCGGTGGGCCAGGCGCGGGCTCTCCACGAGGCAGGGGGCGTCCCGTCCGGGAACCCCCAGCCTCATTCCGGCCCCACTGTCTTCGGTTGACTTCGGATGGTTCTGGTAGCGGCGGACTTCGAGAGCGTCCTTGCAGCGGCGGACTTGGTCGCGGCGTCCCGCCACAGTTGCAACACGGCGTAGCTGCGGTAAGGAGCGAAATGCTCGGCGGCAGCGATCAGCTCCCTTGGTCGCAACGGCATTCCCGCGCGTTCCTCGAGGCATTGCTTGAGGACCACGTCGCCCGGCAGGTACGCGTCGGGCCAGCTCCAGCCGCGCATCAGCATGTAGTGCGCGGTCCAGGGGCCGAGGCCGGGCAGGGCGGCCAGTTCCGCGATCGCGTCCTCCACCGTGCCGCGGCCGTGGGCAAAAGCCAGCGTCGGCCACTGGCGGGCCAGGTGGATCAGCGCTTCGGCGCGGCGGCCCGGCATGCCCAGGGGAGCGATGTCGTCGACGGTCGCGGCCGCCAGCGTGGCCGGTGTCGGGAACACATGCGTGACGCCGGGCGGCGCGCCAGCGGCATCGGGCAGCGGTTCGCCGTACTTGGCGATCAGGCGTGTGGCGAGGGTGCGGGCCGCGGCGACCGTCACCTGCTGGCCAAGCACCGCGCGGATCGCGAGCTCGAACCGGTCGAGCGATCCCGGCAGGCGCAGGCCGGCGGCGGCCGGGCCGAGCGTCTCGCCGAGCGCGGCGGCGATGGCCTGCGGGTCCGCGTCGAGGTCGAGCCAGCGACGCAGGCGCGGCATCAGCGGCGCGATCACGGGCCACAGCGACGGACTCAGCGACAGGCGCACGCGCGGCCGCTCGTCGCCGTCGGCGGGCAGCCGCACCGACAGCCAGCCGAGCACATCGGGCTGACCCGGTCGCGAGAAGCGCACGCTGCGCGACAGCGAGAGGCGCTCGACGTCGACCTGCTCCACACCGGGCACCGCACGGGCGGCGAGGAAGTTCAGCAGCGCCGAACTCAGCAGCGGCGGGCGCAGGTCCAGGCGCAGCTCGGCGGTCTCGAACGCAGTGCCGGTGCCGGACGCGCCGGTTTCCGCGTCGGCACCGCCCTTGCGCAGGGCGGACGGGCTCAACCGGTACTGCTCCTGGAAGGCAGCGTTGAAGCGGCGCAGGCTTGAGAAGCCCGCCGCCAGCGCGACCTCGCCGATCGGCAGGCGGGTGTCGGTCAGCAACTGCTTGGCCAGCAGCAGCCGGCGGGTCTGCAGGTACTGCAGCGGCGCCACGCCGTGCACGGCGGTGAAGACGCGACGCACATGGCGCTCGCTGACACCCAGGTGCGCGGCCAGCGCCGGCAGCGACGCCTCCTCGGGCGCGCATTCGTCCAGCCAGCGCGCCGCTTCGCGGGCGAGCACCTCTGCGGCGTCCATCGTGCTCCACGGGCGTGCGGCGGGCGCCAGTTCGGGGCGGCATTTCAGGCACGGGCGGAAGCGCGCGGCCTCCGCCAGCGATGCGCTGGGGAAGAAGCGGCAGTTCTCGCGGCGCGGCGCGCGTACCCGGCAGATCGGTCGGCAATAGACGCCGGTCGAGGTCACGCCGACGAACCATTGGCCGTCGAAGCGGGCGTCCCGGGCCAGCAGCGCCGGGTAGCAGTGGTCGGGGTCGAGGAGGAAGTCCATGGCAAGGATGATAGGAGCCGGGGTCCGGCGGTTCTCGCCGTTTTCGGACATCTCCCTCCGGCGCCCCGTGGCCGGCCCTGGCCCGGGAATTGCCCTCTTCGGGCCTCCGTGCACCGGGTTACACGGAGGCCTCATAGGCGCTGCCTACAATGCGCCCCAGTTCGAATCTCCACCATTCCTGCAAGGAAGCACATGCAAGTTCACGCATCCATCTTCAAGGCCTATGACATCCGCGGGGTCGTGGGCACGACGCTGGACGAGACGCTCGCCGAGCATCTCGGCAAGTCCTTCGGCACCGAGGCGGTCAACGCCGGTGAGAAGGCCGTCGCCGTCGGCCGTGACGGCCGCCTCTCGGGCCCGTCGCTGGTGGACGCGCTGATCCGCGGACTGAAGTCGACCGGCCTGGATGTCGTCGACATCGGCGCCGTCACGACGCCGATGCTGTATTACGTCGCCGCGACGCGCGGCAAGCACGGCTGCAACTCCGGCATCATGGTCACGGGCAGCCACAACCCGAAGGACTACAACGGCTTCAAGATGGTCCTGAAGGGCGCCGCCGTCTACGGCGAGCAGATCCAGGGCCTGAAGCGCCGCATCGAGGCCGAGGACTACGCCACCGGCAACGGCCGCGTCGGCCAGATGGACGTCATCGCCGAATACACCCAGCGCATCGTCAAGGACGCCAAGCTGGCCCGTCCGATGAAGGTCGTGGTCGACAGCGGCAACGGCATCCCGGGCGCGACCGCCCCGGCGATCCTGCGTGCGCTGGGCTGCGAGGTGATCGACATCTTCTCGAAGGTGGACGGCGACTTCCCCAACCACCATCCGGATCCGTCGCGTCCCGAGAACCTCGAGGACCTCAAGCGCATCGTCCACGCGACCGATGCCGAGCTGGGCCTGGCCTTCGACGGCGACGGCGACCGCCTGGGCATCGTGACCAAGGATGGCACGATGATCATGCCGGACCGCCAGATCATGCTGATCGCCGCGGACATCCTGACGCGCCTGCCGGGCTCGGAGATCATCTTCGACGTCAAGTGCACGCAACGCCTGGCCCCGTGGATCGAAGAGCACGGCGGCAAGCCGCTGATGTGGATGACGGGCCACTCGCTGGCCAAGGCCAAGCTGAAGGAGACCGGCGCGCCGCTGGCCGGCGAGCTGTCGGGCCACATCTTCTTCGCCGAGCGCTGGTACGGCTTCGACGACGCGATGTACACCGCCGCGCGCATGCTGGAGATCCTGTCGCGCAGCGACGACCCGAGCAAGGTCCTGAACGACCTGCCCAACAGCGTCAACACGCCGGAACTGAACGTCCCCTGCAAGGAAGGCGAGCACCACGAGGTCGTCGCCAAGCTCAAGGAGATCGCCGAGTTCCCGAACGCCAAGGACATCATCACGATCGACGGCATCCGCGTGGAATACGACGACGGCTTCGGCCTGGTGCGCGCGTCCAACACGACGCCGGTGCTGGTGCTGCGCTTCGAGGGCCACACCCAGGAAGCGCTGGAGCGCATCCAGAAGGAAGTGCTGGCCCAGCTCAAGCGCGTGAAGCCGGACATCACCTTCACGTCCGGCCACTGATCGCCGCGTTGATCGATGTGTCGACGGGTGTCTCCTTGATCGCGGCCCCGGGCCTTTCCCCGGGCCTTCCGCCTTGAGTTCCGATTCGTTCAAGGAGCGCCTGGCGCGCGGCGTCTTCAGCACCGTGCTGAGGCTCGCCTCGCCGGCGTACGTCCTGCGCCTGTTCCTGCGCGGACGCCAGGAGCCGCTCTACGCGGTGCATCCGGGCGAGCGCTTCGGCTTCGGCGAGGCGATCGCCCCGGGTGCGATCTGGGTACACGCGGTCTCGCTCGGCGAGACGCGGGCGGCCGCGGCGCTGATCGAGCGCCTGCGCCAGGAACGGCCCGGCATGCGGCTGCTGCTCACGCACACGACGGCGACCGGCCGTGAGGCCGGCCGCGCGCTGCTGCGCGACGGCGACACGCAGCGCTGGCTGCCCTTCGACACGCCGGGCGCGGTGCGCCGATTCCTGAAGCGCACGCGGCCGGCGGTCGGCGTGCTGATGGAAACCGAGATCTGGCCCAACGTCCAACACGAGTCGCGGAAGGCCGGCGTGCCGATGGTCCTCGCCAACGCGCGGCTGTCGGCACGAAGCCTGCGTCGCGGTGAGAAGTTCAAGGCGCTGCTCGCGCCGGCGGCGCGCAGCTTGAAGCTCGCGCTCGCGCAGACGGCCGCGGATGCTGATCGGCTTCGGCAGGCCGGAGTCGAGGACGTGCGCGTCTGCGGCAACCTGAAGTTCGATTTGCAGCCCGATGAAGCACTGCTCGCGCGAGGCCGCGCGTGGCGCGCCGGGCTGAACCGACCCGTGGTGATGTTGGCCGTCTCCCGCGAAGGCGAGGAGGCCGCGATGCTGGCCACCTGGAAGGCGGCGGCGCAGGCAAGGGCGGCCGCGGGTTCGCCGCTGCTGTTGATCGTGCCGCGGCACCCGCAGCGCTTCGACGAGATCGCCGCGATGGTGACCGACGCGGGCCTCACGCTCGCGCGGCGCAGCGCCTTCGGCACCAGCGACATCGCGACCCCGCCCTTGAGCGCGGGCGTGGCGGACGTGTGGCTGGGCGACTCGATGCGCGAGATGGCGCTGTATTACGGCCTGGCCGACGTTGCGCTGCTCGGCGGCAGCTTCGAGAAGCTGGGCGGCCAGAATCTCATCGAGACGGCCGCCTGCGGCGTGCCGCTCTTCATGGGGCCGCACACCTTCAACTTCGCCGAGGCGGCGGAGCTGTCATTGCAGGCCGGCGCTGCGCGCCGCGTCGGGACGCTGCCGCAAGGCTTGGCGCAAGCCTTGACCCTGCTCACCCAGGCAGCCGAACGCGACGCGATGGCTGCGGCGGCCACGGCCTTCGCTGCGGCGCATCGCGGCGCGGCGGCGCGGATGGCGGCGCCGATCCTGGCGCTTCTGGATCGCTAAGGGCTTGCAACCCCCAACGCTCGTCAGCGTGCGCGCGAGCCGCTGTTGGCGTTCGTCTGGCAGCAGTTGAACCTCTGCGAGGTGCAGGCGGTCCTCGCCTCATACGTATTGAAGGGAGAAGGTCAGGTCATGCTGTCGACCTGAAGCGATGGCATCAGGGCTCCTCGACGGCCGCGACTGAGAGCCACTTTTCGAAGTTTTTCTTGGCAAGCGTCGTCAGGATGCCTTGGAACAGCGTCTTGTCTCCGAGATAGAGGCTGTGACGGATCACGGTAAAAGGATTCATCCGGTTCTCCGAACCCTCTTCAAAGTGCACTTGGTATCGTTTGACGATGCCGATGTTCTCGCGCAGGTATTGGTTGAACTCCGAACGTGAAATGGACGGCTGCGCCGTCACGATCTCCTGAACGAAGCCGTCCACCTTCTGCGGTTCAAAGTCGAAGGCGGGGAAGAAATGGCTGGCGATCTTCAAGAAATTGAAGGCGTTGAGCTTCGCGCTGCGACGTTCGATGGCCGGGGATGCGGGAGGCTCGGTGCGCGGCATCTCAACGGGCTCCGTACCGTTGGCTCCCTCCAGAACAGCGGCGTCGGCAGGCTCGGCCGGCTCATCCTCCTCCTTCTGAATCTCCTCTTCGGTGGAGTCTCGAATCTGCCGGAACTCTCGGTCAGCCAGTTCGAAGAGTGCCGCCAGGGTGTTGATCCGCCGCTTCAGATGGTTGGGAATGGACTTCTTGTACTTGATCTTGTGATCCAGCACGCTCCATGAGTCCTGCACGATCGTCCGGACCTGCACTTCGAACTGAAGGTCTGCATAAGCCCGGTACTCGGGCAACTCGAGCCGCGGGTTCTTGAGCTTGAGATCGAAATGCAGACCCTTGTAGCCGAACGAGGCCTCCGTGTTCTCGATGGTCGAAATCTTGTCGGTGACTTCGACCACCTCGAATTCGCTCTGGAGAATCGCCCCGATCTTCTCGATGTCGTCCTCATAGAGGCAGACGATACGGAGTCCGACCAGATCACTGACGTGATGCCTGATCTCGTAGTCCGTCGATTCGGCCTCCAGGGCTTGACGGTACTTGAGATTGAACTTCTTGATGCACTCCTCACGGTCCTTCAGCCGCGATTCGATCTTGGAGAAAGGCACCGAGCCGAGTTGTGGGAGGAGGTCCGTGAGGAGGCTGACCAGCGACCTGCCGGCATTGAGCAGCCTCGATGAATTGGATTCGTAGAAAACCCGAAACCGTACCTTCTCACCTTCGAAGTCCAGACTGGCCATACCTTTCCTCCCTGTCGTGATCGCGATCGCGAATCGAATGGGCCGACGCGGGCCGACGCGGGCCGGCGAGGGCCTGTGTGGGCCAGTGCACAGACGGCGCCGGTGAGCCCGCTCAACCTGAACTTCCACGGCGCCACATTGGCGCCAGGAGATCTTGTGAAACCCGCCGCCTTCTACGACCTGAGCTCGGGAGCCGTGCGCTTCTGGGTGCTGGTGGATGAGCACTTCGTCGGCGCGACCGTCCGGCGCGAGACGCTGCACTATCGCTACAGTGCCCACAACACGGACGACGATCCGCTGCTGACCTTCCAGGCCCACACGGATGAACTCGAGGGGATCGTCCGACGCCGCGTCGCCAGCGGTTCGCGCGAGCCGGTGATGCTGCGCGACCACGACCTGATGGCCGGGTAGGTCGCCGCTGCGCCGGCCACTCCCGCTCCCGTTCAGCGCTCCCGCTACTGGTTGCTGGTCGACCTGACCTCGCCCAGGGCGGTGACCCCCTGCAGCACCTTCGCGATGCCGTCCTGCCGCAGCGTGGTCATGCCTTCAGACATGGCCAGGTGCATCAGCTCCTCCGCCCGCCCGCCGGTCTGGATGAGCCGGCGGATGGGCCGGCCGACGATCAGCAGTTCATGCAGCCCCGCGCGGCCCTTGAAGCCGGTGTGGTCGCACTTCTCGCAGCCGGGCGAGTGGTACTGCAGCAGGTTGGGCTGACCGTACAGGCCCTTCCACTCGGCGAGGACCTTCTCACGCTCCGGCCGGTTCTCGGCCGAGAACACGTGCAGGTAGTCGTCGAGCAGCTCGTTGAGCGTCGCGTCCGACATCGGCTCCGACTGGCGGCACGACGAACAGAGGCGGCGCACCAGCCGCTGCGCCAGCACCGCCAGCAGCGAGTCGGCGAAATTGAACGGGTCCATGCCCATGTCCAGCAGCCGCGTGACCGTCTCCGGCGCGCTGTTGGTGTGCAGCGTGGAGAGCACCAGGTGGCCCGTCAGCGAGGCTTCGACGGCGATCTCGGCGGTCTCCTCGTCGCGGATCTCGCCGACCATGATCACGTCCGGGTCCGCGCGCAGGAAGGCGCGCAGCGCCTTGGCGAAGGTCCAGTCGATCTTCGGATTGACCTGCACCTGCCGCAGCCCGGTCTGCGTGATTTCGACCGGATCCTCGGCCGTCCAGATCTTGCGCTCCGGCTTGTTGATGTTGGCCAGCACCGAGTGCAGCGTCGTCGTCTTGCCCGAGCCCGTCGGGCCCACGCACAGCACCATGCCGTACGGCCGCTCCGAGGCCGCCTTCAGCTCGCGCAGGTTGCGCTCCGAGAAGCCCAGCTTCTCCATCGGGATCGGCTTGGCCGATGCCAGGATCCGCATCACCACGTCCTCGAGGCCGTTGTTGGTCGGGATGGTCGCGACCCGCAGCTCGATCTTGTGGCGTTCGGAGAACTTGGCGAAGTTGATCTTGCCGTCCTGCGGCTTGCGGCGCTCGGAGATGTCGAGGTCGCACATGATCTTGATGCGCGCGATCATCGCGCTGCGATAGGTGTGCGGCAGCTCCAGGTGAGGCTGCAGCACGCCGTCCTTGCGGAAGCGGATCTTGACCTTCTCCTTGCCGGGGTAGGTCTCGATGTGGATGTCCGACACGTTCTGGTTGTGCGCGTCGATGATCATCGTGTTGATCAGCCGCACCAGCGAGTTGTCGCTCTGCTCGATCTGCCGGTCCTTCTCCTCCTCGCGCGCGGTTTCGCGGGCGGACTGCTCCTGGCCCTCGCGCTCGAGCGTCTCGATCAGCTTGTCGGAGCTGTCGAGCTCGAAGTCCATCGTCAGCGCCGGCAGCGCACTGCCGAGGGACGAGGCCGGCATCGAGCCGAAACGTTCGTAGGCGCCAGGGATCGCGAAGGTCAGCGAGCCCAGCCGCGCCAGCGCCGGCACGACCTTGAGCTGGGTGATGAACTCGACCTCGTCGATGCAGTCGCGCCGCGTGGGATCCTCCATCGCCACGATCAGCCGGCCGTCGCGCAGCACCAGCGGCAGCACCTCCAGCCGCTTGGCCACCGAGAAGGGGAGCTTGCGCACGGAGTCCGGCTCGATCGCGAAGTTGTCCGCGTCGACCAGCGGATAGCCCATCTTGCGGGCCAGCGCGGACTGCAGCTGCGCGCGCGTCACGATGCCCTTGCGCACCAGCAGCTCGCCCAGCGGGACCGAGCGGTCCTGCTTCTGCTGGGCCAGCGCCTCGTCCAGCTGCGCCTGCGTGATCAGCTCCAGCGCCAGCAGCGCCTCGCCGATGCGCACCATCGGCATCTTGGCCTGCTGCTCGATCGCCTGCATCAGCTGGTCGGCGCTGACGATGTGCGTCGCCACCAGGATGTCGCCGACGCGGCGGTCGCGGAGTTCGCGCTGCTCATCGGCGGCGGCGTCGACCTGCGCCTGCGTCGCCACTTCCTGACGCACCAGCAGGTCGCCGATGCGCTCGCCGACCTCGAAGCTGACCAGCACCTCGCGCGGCACGAACATGCAGCGCACCCAGTCGCTGGTCTCGCTCACCGGCGGGAACAGGAACAGGCCCAGGTCGGTCTCATGGTGGCCGATGGTCGAGCCCTTCTGTTCCTCGCCGCCCTGGTAGACCAGCTTGAAGTCGCTGCGCGGACGCTGGTCCAGCGACATCGCGTCGTTCGCGGTGGACGGGTCGCGCGGCGGCACCTCGATCGCGTGCAGCAGCTTCAGCGCCTTGAACTGCGAGAACTTCAGCGGCATCGCATTGCGCGCCGGCGGGACGACCACCTGCGCCAGACGCTCCGCCGGGACCATCAGGATCACCTTGCCGACGGTGCGACTGCCGTTCAGGCCCATGATCTCGCAGGCCTGGGGTTCGCGCTGCGGGCAGGGCCGCGGGTAGGCGGCGAAGGGCGGGGTGGGCCACTCGAACTGCGGTGACGCTTCGGCTGGCGCGCTGCCTGACGGGGCGGTGGGCCATTGAAGCGGCACGGACGGGTCGGTCATCTGGCGGTCTCCGCGGGGAATGTGTATCTGTACATGCTTGAGGCGGGAGATTAACCCTTTTGAGGAGTGGCCACTATCGAGATAAGCAGGTGGCATGCCCGGCTGTCGCAGCAGTCGCCCGGCCGGGACGGCGACGGGGTCAGGCCTCGCGTCTAGACTGGTCCCCATGAAGAACCTTCTGGTCACCGGCTTCGACCCGTTCGGCGGCGAGGTCGTCAATCCGTCCTGGGAACTGGCGCGGTCGCTCAACGGCGAGGTGATCGCCGGCGCCCGTGTCGTGGCCGTGCAACTGCCCTGCGTGTTCGGCGAGGCGCTGCAACGGTTGGACGAGGCCCTGCAGCGTGTGCGGCCCGCGATGGTGCTGGCGATCGGCCAGGCGGGCGGGCGGTGCGACCTGTCGCTGGAACGGGTCGCGATCAACGTGGACGACGCGCGCATCCCCGACAACGCCGGCGCGCAGCCCGTCGACGAACCCATCGTGGCGGACGGCCCGGCGGCGTACTTTTCGACGCTGCCGATCAAGGCGATCGTCGCCGGGCTCCGGGCGGCGGGATATCCGGCGTCCGTGTCGCAGACGGCCGGCACCTTCGTCTGCAATCACCTGTTCTACGGGCTGCAGCATCGGCTGGACGGCCTCGGCGTGCGCAGCGGGTTCATGCACATCCCCTACCTGCCGGAACAGGCCGCGCGACATCCCGGCGCGCCCAGCCTGCCGTTGCCGACGCTGGTCGCGGCGACGCGGCTCGCGATGGAACTGGCCGTCACCGCCCAGGAGATCCGTGCCGGAGGCGGGCAGCTCGACTGAGGTGAGGATGAGACGACGGTGAGACGACGGTGAGAGGACGCGCGACTGCGGCGCGGGGTGGATGGGACGGCGACGCGGATCCTGGCTTGACCGATGTCAATGAACAGGACTTCGGCGTGGCGCGAAGGACAAGGCAGGCCGACTGAGGGCGCAGGCGCGGTGGCGTGGTCGATCGGACCGGTTGCCGCGTCCATTGCCGACCTCTTCGCCTACCCCTTCGCGGGCATCGCCCCGCTCATCGGAGTCCTCCATGACCACTCGCCAGATCGTCCTCGCGGCGTTGACGGCCGCCCTGTCCGCCGACACCTCGGGGGACGCCCGAAGCGCCCACCGCCCGTTCAGGGGCCAGTGCCAAGACGTGGCCAAGGCGGGCCAGCACGCCTGTGCCGGTTTGTCGTGCGTCGATCGCACGCCGGGCGAATGGGTGTACGGGGCGTACGGGGCATGCGGTGCCGAGGGCGCGCGTTGAAGCGCGGAGCCACCCTGTGGCCTGTCGCGGTCGGCATCGGCTGGCGCCAGCCCCACTACCGGGACGTGATGGCGGGCGGGATGCTCAACCTCGATTTCCTGGAGGTCCACACCGAAGACTTCCTGTCGCCCGGCGGTGCCAGTCGGCAGCTCCTGATGGAGGCCACGCGACGGTTCCCGGTCAGCCTGCATGGGGTCGGACTGGGCCTGGGCTCGGCGATCGGGGTGGACCCGCGACACCTCCAGCGTGTGCGTGCGCTGGTGGATGCGGTGCAACCCGCGCTGGTGTCGGAACACGCCGGGTTCACCCGCGCGCGGCACCGCCACGGGATCGTGCATCTGCATGAGCCGCTGCCGATCCCGTTCAGCGCGCGCGGTCTGTCGCTGCTGGCGTCGCAGGTCGACACGGTGCAGCAGAGCCTGGGTCGCCGGATCCTGATCGAGAACCTCGGCGTCTGTCTGGCGTGGGATGAGGATGCGATCGGCGAACCCGATTTCTTCAATGCGCTGGCCGCCCGCACCGGGTGCGGGCTGCTGCTCGACCTGAACAGCGTGTTCGTCCGGGCCCTCAATCGCGGACTGGATGACGAGGCTGCGCTGCGGACCGGCATGGCCTGGATCGACGGCATGGCACCGGCCGCCGTCGGCCAGTACCACGTGTCGGGCCACTCCCGGGTCGAGGGGCTGGCCCTCGATGACCACGGCGGCGCGGTGGCCGAGCCGGTGTGGTCGCTTTACCGCCATGCGTTGACGCGCATCGGGGCCCGGCCGACCCTGGTCGAGTGGGACCACGCGCTGCCCTCGCTCCCGGTCCTGTGCCAGGAGGTCGCACGCGCCCGTCGGGAGCAGCGGCTGCTCGACAGGCAGCTCATCGCGCCGCCGCCGCCGCGCCCCTCGTCACGTCTGGCGCCTTCGCGGCCGATGCCTCGCCGGACCGCTCGCGCGGCGGTGACGACGGCGTCGACGGCGGTGGTCCCCGGCGATTCGCTCCGGCCTGCCCGTCGCGACGGACGGGACCTGCCGGATCAGCAGTCCGGCCTCGTGGCGGCGTTGCTGGCCGCGCCGGGTATCGGTCCCACCCCGTTGGCGCCCGTCGGGCTGCGAGCCCTGTCCGGCATCGGCGGCGGGCTGCCCCGGGCGCTGCGCCTGTACCAGGCGCATGCCAGCGGCCGGGCGGAGCGCGCGCTCTCGGCGGTGTATCCCCGCCTGCGTGATCGCGTGGAGGCCGACGAACCCGGCAGCTTCGCGTCGCTGGCCTGGGCCTGCTGGCGTCGCCATCCGCCCGCCGAGGGCGATCTCGGCGAGTGGGGGAAGCGCTGATCGCGCTGCTCGCCGGTGCCGAAGCCGAAGGACTGCCGCCCCTGTGGACGGCGCTGGCCCGGATCGAATGGCAGTTCCACCGCGTCGAGCGTGTCGCCGATCCGCAGCCCGACCTGGATTCACTCGTGCTGCTCGGACGTCTGCCCGCGCGCGCGGTGCGGCTCGTGCTCGCGGACCATGTGGCCTGGCATGGCAGCGACGTGCCCGTCCCGAAGGCCTTGCTCGACTTCGCGGGCGAATCCTTCGGTCATGGACCGCCCACCGCGCTGATGGTGTGGCGGGAGGGCTGGGGGGCCGATCGATGGCGCTGGACGGCGTGACCACGCGCTGGTTCGAGTCGCTGCGCGCGGGGCTCGACCTGGAACGCGCGCTGCTGAACGTCGGCGCGGCCTTCGACTTCAGCGCCTGGCTCTCGATGGCGGTCACGCGCGGGTGGCTGGCCCGCGTCGAGACCGTCTAGCACCGCCACGGCGACCTCGGGAAGGACGCCTGGACGGCGGGCGCATCACTCCCTGGGACGGAAGGTGATGATCATCACCCGCGGCACCGTGCCGTCGGTGTCGGTGGGCAGCTTCTCCGTCTTGTCGAGCGCGCGCAGCACGGCGGCGTCGAAGTCCGGCAGACCGCTGGACTGGACGATCTTGCGCGCGACGATGGTGCCGTCCGGACCGGCGCGCACTTCGACCTCGGCCTCCGGATTGGCGGCGCCGCCCGGGTCGTTGTAGATGATGTTCGGACGCACGCGGGCCTTGATGCGGCCGGCGTAGTTCGCCGACGGTCCCGAGCTCCTCGCGGCCGTGCCGGTCGCGCCCGGCGCGCCCGTGCCGCCGGCCATGCCCTGGATGCGGCGCAGGTTCTCCTGGCGCTGCGCCTCGGCCTTGGCCTCGGACTCCTTGCGGGCCTTCTCGGCCTTCGCCTTGTCGGCGGCCTTGTCCTTGGCCTCGTCCTTCTTGGCCTGCTCTTCCTTGGCCTTGCGGTCGCGTTCCTTCTGGTCCGCCTCGTCCTTCTTGCGCTGTTCCTGCTTGCGCTTGTCCTCGGCCTCGCGCTGCTCCTGCTCGTCCTTGAGCTTGCGCTCCTTGGCCTTGGCGATCGCGATGTCGGCGTCGCGCTGGGCCTGGACTTCCTGCGGGGTCGGTTGTTGCGGCTTCGGGGGCTCGGGCTGCGGCTTGGGCGGTTCGGGCTGCGGCTCGGTCGGCAGCTGCTCCTTGGGCGCGGCGGCCTGCGGGATGGCGGACCACAGCTCCGCGTCCATCGCCGGCACCGGCGCCGAGCGCCAGTTCACGCCGAAGCTCAGGGCCGCCACGAGCAGGACGTGCGCGACGATCGCGAAACTGAAGCCGCGGCCCAGTCCGGGCGCGGGCGGCGGCCGCAAGGGATCGCGGTCCGGGTGGAATCGGGAGACCAGGGTGCTCATCGCTGCGGATCGCTTCCCGGTCTCAACGGTCGGCCGGGGCGCCGTTCTTCACGGACAGCCCGACGCGCTGGATGCCCGCGCGCTGCAGCACGTCCATCGTCTTGACGACGGCCTCGTACTTCACGTTGCGGTCGGCGGAGATGACGACCGGCGTGGCCGCGTCGCCCTTCTGCGCGTCCTTGACCCGCGCGGCCAGCGCCTTGAGCGGCACCGGCGACGGGTCCTGGTCGCCGTCGAGCTTGATCTTGAGCTGCTCGTCGGTGCCGACGATCACCTGGATCACGTGCTGCGGCTGCGTGCGGCTGGAGCCGACGCTGGGCAGGTCGACGACGCCGGTGGTGATGAGGGCGCGCTGACCATGAAGATGATCAGCAGCACCAGCATGACGTCGATGAACGGGACCATGTTGATCTCGTTCATCGTGCGGCGGCGCGAGCCGCTGCGGGAGGACATTCCAGCCATGGCCGTGCCTTCCGGATCAGCGCTGCGCGGCCGGCGCGGGCTGGCCGGCGTTGCGCTGCAGGATGTTGGAGAACTCCTCGATGAAGGTCTCCAGCGTGATCGCGTTGCGGTCGATCTGGCGCGCGAAGCGGTTGAAGGCCAGCACGGCGGGGATCGCGGCGAACAGGCCGATCGCGGTCGCCACCAGCGCCTCGGCGATGCCGGGCGCGACGGTGGCCAGCGTCACCTGGGTCAGGTTGGACAGGCCCACGAAGGCGTGCATGATCCCCCAGATGGTGCCGAACAGGCCCACGTACGGCGACACCGAGCCGACCGACGCCAGGAAGGACAGGTGCGATTCCATCGCGTCGAGCTCGCGCTGGAAGCTGGCGCGCATCGCGCGGCGGGCGCCGTCCAGCAGCTGGCCGGAGTCGACGACGCGCTTCTCGCGCAGCTTCAGGAATTCGCGCATGCCGGAAGCGAAGATGCGCTCCAGCGGCGCGCCGTCCTGGCGGTTGGAGACGCTGTTGTAGAGGTCGTTGAGGTTCTTGCCCGACCAGAACTCCTGCTCGAAGCCCTCGTTGCGCGTGCGGATGCGGCCCAGCGAGATGAGCTTGCTGAAGATCACGCTCCAGCTGGCCAGCGACACCAGCAGCAGCGCGGCGATCACCAGCTGCACCGTGAGGCTGGCGTGGGCGATCAGGGAAACGATGGAGAGGTCTTGGTTCATGAGGTCGGCGGGCGGTGGTCGCGGATCAAGAGCGGGATTGTGACAAGTCTGGCGGGGTCCCCGGCAAACGACGGACCAGCCACATGCAAAGAAGCGTGTCGGCGGCGGGGTGCCGGCGGTGTCGTGGCCGATTATTGCCGCAGGGGGCGGGCGGCCCGCCGTGGCCCGGTCAGACCGGGCGGTCCGCGCGCCGTGCGACCTGCAGACCGGCACACAGCACGGTCAGCATCAGCGCGGGGACGCTCACCGCCGCGATCGCGCCGAGGAGATCGCCGCCCATCCACCGGTCGGAGACCGCCCCCGACAGCACCGGTCCCAGCGAGCAGAACGCCGCGATGACGAAGCTGTAGATGGCGAAGCAGCGCGCGCGGATCGTCGGCGGCAGCAGATCCTGCAGCAGCGTGGGGATCAGCGCGTTGGCGATGCAGGTCAGCAGCAGGAAGCCTGCGACCAGGGCGAGGGCCGGCCGTGCGTTGCCCGCAATCGAGAGCGCGAGCGCGCAGGGCATGCTGAGCGCCGCGCCGGCCGCCATGACCGCGGGCCGCGCGCGGGCGCCGAGATGGCGCCGCAGCACGCGATCCAGGGTGCCGGCCAGCGGCAGGCTGGACAGGTTGGTCACCAGCAGGATGACGCCGAGCGCATGGCCGATGGCCGTGAGGTCCGCGCCATAGCGGCGTCCCAGCGCCAGCGCGATCATCGGGGTCAGGGCTTGCACGGCGATCGCGAGTCCGCCCGCGGCGCCGACGAAGAGCAGCAGGTCGCGGCCGTGCGTCCGCACGAAGGCCGACAACGCGCCCCGTTCCTCCGCCGCTTCCGCGCGGGCAATGCCGCGCGGCGGATCCCAGGTCAGCAGGCCGGCCAGGAAGAGCGGAATCCCCGCCGCGCCCAACACCACGATGGCCAGCCGCCAGGAGGCGAGGGCGCCGCTGCCGGCTTCGCCGCCGACCGCGCCACCCAGTTCCTGCGCGAACCCCAGCAGCGCGCCGCCGCCGTAGAAGCCGGCGCTGGCGCCGGTCGCCATCAGTGCGGCGAAGCTCAGGTTGGCGCCGACGCGGAAACGCTCGCCCACCAGATCGGGGATGAGCGAGTACACGACGGGGATCATGGCGAACTCGCTCACGCCGAGCGCGGCCCGGGCGGCGAAGTACAGCGGGAAGCTCGAGGCCATCGCGCTGACGCCCGTCAGCGCGGTCCATACCGCGATCAGCGTCAGCAGCATCCCCTTGCGCGAGTGCCGGTCGGCCAGCCGCGCCAGCGGCACCGCCAGCGCGCTGGCGATCAGGATGCCGGCCACGCCGTGCATCGCGCCGATGGCCGCGTCGCTGACGGCGAAGGCCTGCTGGATCGCCGGCGACAGCACGGCCTGCAGGCCGCGGTCGCTCATCTGGATGCCGGCCGTCACGCCCAGGAAGAGCACCGTGAAGAGGCCGCGCCAGGGCAGGGCCTCGAGCGCCGAGGCACCGCCCGGAAGAACGACGTCGTCCGGATTGACGACCGAGGCGGCGGCGGAGGGGGCGGTGGCGCTCACGATGCCGTCGCTCTGGCCTGTCTGATCCGGCGTGCCCGTCTTACCAGCTGTAGCGGGCCGAGACGCTGAAGGTCCGCGGATAGCCGTAGAAGCACCAGGCGGCCGACTGGCAGGTGGCGATGTATTCCTTGCCGGTGACGTTGCTCACCGTGGCCAGGAAGCGCCAGTTCTCCAGGTCGTAGTGGGCCTGGAGGTCCAGCACGGTGTAGCCCTTCGTGTTCACGCGGCTGTTGTCCGCCGCGGCGTAGGCGTAGGAACCGCCGACGTAGCGCACGCCACCGCCGACACCCAGGCCGGCCATGATGTCCTCGGGGACGCGGTAGTCGACCCACACCTGCGCCTGGTTCTTCGGCTGGCGGAACACCGGGCGGTCGGTCTCGACGACCTTCGAGTCGGTGTAGGTGTAGGAGGTGATCACGTCCAGCGTGCTGACCGCGCGGAAGCGGGCTTCCAGCTCCAGACCGCGCGAGCGCACCTCGCCCTGCTGCACCGACGCGAAGCCGTGCGTCGGATCCGGGTCCGGCGTCAGCACGTTCTTCTGGCGCAGGTCGAAGAGGGCGGCCGTGAACAGCGCGCGGTTGTTGGCCGGGCGGTACTTCACGCCGGCCTCGACCTGGCGGCCGGTCGTCGGGACGAAGGCGCGCTTGAAGAAGTCGGTGCCGATGGTCGGCTGGAACGAGGTCGAATACGACACGTACGGCGCCAGGCCGCTGTCGAAGACGTAGTTCAGGCCGACGCGCGCCGAGGTCTTGCTGTCCTTCTGCGACGCGGTGGTGCCGCCGAGCTTGTCGTCGGTGTCCGTGGTCACGCGGTCATGGCGCGCGGACAGCGTCGCGATCCAGCGGTCCAGGCGGATCTGGTCCTGCAGGTACAGGCCCAGCTGCTTCTGCGTCTGCTCCGTGTGCGTGGTGTCGGCGGGCGAGGTGATCGGTGCGCCGTAGACCGGATTGAAGATGTCCAGGGGTGGCGCGCCGGTGAAGTCGAAGGCCGAGCGCGAATCGGTCTTGACGCGGCGGTAGTCCAGGCCGGTCAGCAGCGTGTGGCGCGCGGCGCCGGTGGCGAAGGCGAACTCGGCCTGGTTGTCGATGGCGACCGACGTCGAGTCCTCGCGCGGCGTCCACACGTAGCGCGACAGCGTGCGCCGGTCCGCCGCGAGTCCGAACGCGCCCACCGTGCGGTGGTCGATGTCGAAGTCCATGTAGCGCAGGTTCTGGCGCAGCGTGACGCTGTCGTTCAGCTTGTGCGACAGCTCGTAGCCGACCGAGGCGCTTTCCTTCTTGTACCAGTCGTAGTCGGGCTCGCCGGTGAAGCGGGTCGCGGGGATCTTGCCGTTGGGATTGGTGAAGAGCGTGCCGTCGGCCGGCAGGAAGCCGCCCGCAGCGGCCGTGTCGGCCTTCTGGAACTGGCCCATCACCAGCAGCGAGGTCGCCGGGCTGAAGTTCACCAGCAGCGACGGGGCGATGGCGTAGCGGTCGTCCTTGGCGAAGTCGACGTAGGTGTCGCTCTTGCGCGCCAGGCCCGCGACGCGGAACAGCACCGAGCCGTCCGCGGCCAGCTTGCCGCCGACGTCGACGGTGAGCTGCTTCTTGTTGAAGCTGCCGAACTCCAGGCCGATCTCGTTGACCGGCACGGCGGACGGACGCTTGCTCACGCCGTTGATGAAGCCGCTGGGCGGCAGCGCGCCGTACATGACCGAGGCGGGCCCCTTCAGGATCTCGATGCGCTCGAGCAGATAGGGCTCCAGGCGGGTCTGGCCGGCCCAGGTGCCGTCGGGCAGGCCGAGGCCGTCGAGGAACAGCGCCGGGCGGAAGCCGCGCACGAGGATCCAGTCGCTGCGCGAGTCGGAGCCGAAGGCGCCGCCCACGGTGCCGGAGGTGTAGCGCACCGCCTCGTCGACGCCGGTGGCGCCCTGCAGCTCGATCTGTTCACGGGTGACGACGGAGACCGACTGCGGCGCTTCCAGGATCGAGGTGTCCGTCTTCATGCCGGTGGCGCTGCGGCGCGCGACCATGCCGTAGACGGCGCTGGTGGCGGTCTCACGGGGGCCGGTGCCGCGCACGTTCACTTCGGGCAGGGTGGCGTCGGCCGCGGCGGACCGGGCGGCGGAAGCCGCCGGTGCGGGCGCGGGCGCCGATTGGGCCAGGGCGACCGAGGACAGCGACAGGCCGGCCAGGGCCAGGGCGTGCACGAGGACGAGGGGACGCGGTGGATGAGTCATCTGGGAGGCGGAGGTGGGAGGAATCTGTGCGAATAACAATGATTCGCATCCAGATCATAGGACCAACCCACCCTTCAGAGGTAGGTGACCCACCCCCTCGACCCCCGGTCTGATGCGCTTTGACAACGCTTTCAAAGCCGGAAGGAACCGCGATCGATCGGTGTCGATCCACCGATGGTGGTCAGCCCCGGGCCTTCACCCAGAACCGCGCCGTCCCCTGCCCAGGGTCTTCAGTCGAAGGCCTTGTCCAGTTCCGGCGGGAACTCCGGCCGGCCGCGTGCGTTCAGCGCCGTGCCGGTCACCACCGCGTCCAGCATGAGCCGGTCGTCGGACTGCCGGTGGATGCGCTGATGGAAGAGGAAGCGGATCCGACCGCTGCGTTGCAGGCGGGTCCGGACGACGAAGCTGTCGCCGCTGACGAGCGAGCCCTTGTAGTCGATCTCGACGCGGGTCACGACCAGGCTGATGCCGCGCTTGGACAGCTCGCCGAACTTGAGCCCGCGGGCCTGCAGCAGCTCGTGGCGGGCGTGTTCGAGGTAGTTGAGATAGACCGCGTTGTTGACGACGTGGTCCATGTCGCACTCGTAGTCGCGGACCTTGAACTCGAGCTCGAATTCCGGCCCGGTCATGCGGCGCGGGCCTTCAACTGCTCGAGGCGGACGCGGACACGCGCGAGCGCCTCGTCGAGGTCGTCCATGCTGCTGGCGAAGGACAGGCGCAGGAAGCGTTCGCCGAAGGCGGGGCCGAAGTCGCGGCCCGGCGTCAGCGCGACCTGGGCGTGTGCCATCAGGTCCATGCACAGGTCCCAGCTGGACAGGCCCGTGCCGGACGCGTCGGCCCAGGCGTAGAACGCCCCGTCGGGCACGACGGGGACGGGCAGCCCCATCGCCTGGAGGGCGGGCACGACCCGGTCGCGGCGCCGGCGCAACTCTTCGCGACGGCGTTCGTATTCGGTGATCGACGCCGGCTCGAAGCAGGCCAGCGCGGCGTGTTGGGCGATCGTCGACGGGCAGATGTAGAGGTTCTGCGCGAGCTTCTCGACGGCGCCCACCATCGCCGGCGGCAGCACCAGCCAGCCGAGCCGCCAGCCGGTCATGCCGAAGTACTTCGAGAAGCTGTTGATCGAGACGACGTCGTCGCCGAGCGTCAGCGCGCTGCGTGCATAGCGGTCGTCGTAGCCGAGCGGCTGGTAGATCTCGTCGACGATGGTGATGCCGCCGCGTTCGCGCACGAAGGCGTGGATGGCGGCGAGTTCCTCGGGCGGGATCGAGGTGCCGGTCGGGTTGCTCGGCGAGGCGAGCAGCACGCCGCGGCTGCGTTCGTTCCAGTGCTCGCGCAGCCGCCCGAGGCTGAGCTGGAAACGCTCCGCGGCGGTCGACGGGATCAGCACCGGCGTCGCGTCCACGGCGGCGACGAAGTGCCGGTTGCAGGGGTAGCTGGGGTCCGGCATCAGCACCTCGTCGCCGGCCTGGAACAGCGCGAGGCAGGCCAGCTGCAGCGCGGCCGAGGCGCCGGCGGTGATGACGATGCGATCGGGATCGATGTCCAGCTGCTGCGTCTGGCCGTACCAGTCGGCGACGCGCTGGCGCAGCGCGCGCAGGCCGTTGGCCTGCGTGTAGGGGATGCGGCCTTCGGCGGTGAAGCGCGCGGCGGTCTCGCGGACGGCGGGGCTGGCGCCGAAGTCGGGCTCGCCGATGTTGAGGTAGATCATGCGCCGGCCGCCCTGGGCCGGATCGCAGATCGCGGAACGGGCGATCTCGTCGGCCCGCTTCGCGCACTCCATGACATAGAACGGGTCGATGTTCCCGACGCGATTCGAAAGTCTCATTCCTGCGGCGCTCGATGATGGCTCAGCCGGTCATCATAGGCGCGCGGCACCCGGGGACGGCCGCCGGAGCGCGGTCGCCGTCCCCGTCTGCCGGGGCGTGTCAGCGCACGAAGCGGTTGCCTTCGCCCACGATGGACAGGTCCGCGAAGTCCAGGCCCGAATGGTCGTTCGGGCCGTAGCTGATCTCCAGCCCGCCGATGTTGACCTTCTGCATGTTCTCCAGCGTGTCGCGCAGCTTCTGGCGCGTCGGGTGCGGACCGGCGCGGCGCAGCGCCTCCACCAGCACCTTGGCGCCGGCGAAGCCCTCGACCATCGCCGGCGTGATGTCACCATGGCCCTGGGCGGTCGAGAGCGCCTGCGCCTCGGTCACGATGGCGGCGTTGCGTGAGCGCTCGTAGGGGAACACCTGCCCGACGATGATGCCGCGCGCGTTCTTGCCCAGCGAGGCGACGAAGCCCGACGACGCGTTGTTGGACAGGGTCACGATCTGCACGCGTGAGCCGCTGTCGCGCAGCGCGGTCACGCCGTCCACCACCGCCTGGCCCGATCCCAAAATGATGACGGCCTGCGCCGAGGTCGAATGCGTCTTGGCGACGGTCGCCTTGAAGTCGGGATGGGCGCGATCGAATTTCTCGACGAAGGCCGCCGTCTTGCCGACCGCGGCGAAGCCCGCCATCACGCCGACCACCGCGTCCGCGCCGAACGAGTCGTCGACCTGGGCCACGCCGATCTTCTCGATGCCGATGAGGCTCAGATGCTGCACCGCGCGTTCGGCTTCGCGCTGGTAGGTCGCGCGGACGTTGAAGAGCCACGGATGCACCGGCTTGTGCAGCACCATCGCGCCGGTCGACGGGGCGACCAGGGGCACGCGGTACTCGGTGAGCAGCGGCATGATGGCCTGGTTGTGCGGCGTGCCGCGCGTCAGGAACAGCGCCAGCACGTTGTTGTCGACGATCAGGGTCTTGGCGTTCTCCGCCGCGAGCTTCGGATCGAACTTGTCGTCCAGCGAGATCAGCTTGATCTTTTCACCGTGCACGCCGCCGGCCTTGTTGACCGAGTCCAGGTAGAGCTTGGCGCCCTCGGTCGTTTCCTTGACGCTGGCCGCGACCGAGCCGGTGAAACCGGAGGTCTGGCCGATGAGCACCTCGGCGTGGGCGGTCGTCGCGAAGATCGTCGCGGACATGGTCGCGAAGAGGAGGGGGCGAATCAGCCCACAGAGAGTTCTCACGTGCGTTCCTGGCAGATGGTTGTGGGCCGCCATGATCGGGCGAATGGCGACCGTGATCGTGGTCATCGCGCCACGTCGGTGCACGGGGGCGAACACCGGTACGAAGCGTTGTCTCAAGGTGCGAAGCGCCGCATCACGGTGCCTCGGGCAGCCGAATGTACGCAGATGTGGGAACACCGATTGCAGGGGCTTCCCGCATTTGGCGCCAGGAGTTTCCTTGAGTTACCCGGACATCGGATCGCACGGCGTGATCGGCAACCTGCGCACGACCGCCCTGGTGTGCACCGACGGCACGATCGACTTCTTCTGCTTCCCGCGCTTCGACTCGCCCAGCGTGTTCCTGTCCCTGCTGGACGACCGGCAGGGCGGGCGCTTCAGCCTCCGGCCGGTCGACGGCGCCGGGATGCACACGCGGCAGATGTACCTGCCCGACACCAACGTGCTGCTGACCCGCCACATGTCGGCCGAGGGCCTGGTCGAGGTCATCGATTACATGCCGGTTCGAAAAAATGGTCCGCAGAGCGCCCTTGTGCGTCGGGTCCGATGTATCCGCGGCACACAGTGTTTCGAGATGTTCTGCGAGCCGCGGTTCGACTACGGGCGCGCGGCGGGCGAGGCCAGGGTGAACAGCGACGGGGGCGACGGCTTGCTGGCGACGTTCACGATGGGCGCATCGCCGGCGCCGATGCAATTGCGCAGCACGGTCCCGTTGCAGGTCGATCCCGAGGGCGTCGGCGCCGTGGGTGCCGTCGGGGCCGTGATGAGCTTGAAGGCGGGCGACGAAGTCGGCTTCGTCTTCGAATGCGTGATCGAACGGCCGACCGACGGCGAAGACCTCCACGCCTTCCTGGACGCGTCGTTCACCGACACGGTGGCGTACTGGCAGGGCTGGAGCGAGCGGTCGGCCTATCGCGGGCGGTGGCGCGAGATCGTGCAACGCTCCGCGCTGATCCTGAAGCTGCTGAGTTCGGCGGAGCACGGCGCGATCATCGGCGCCGCGACCTTCGGCCTGCCCGAGCACGTCGGCGGCGTGCGGAACTGGGACTACCGCTTCTGCTGGATCCGCGACGCCGCGTTCACCGTCCATGCGCTGCTGCGGCTGGGCTACACCGAGGAGGCGGACCGCTTCATCGCCTGGGCCAAGGACCGCGCGGACGATGACGAAGAGGGGGCCGTGCCGCAGGTGCTGTATGCCGTCGACGGCCGCCGCGTCGAAGGCGAGGTCGAGCTCGATCACCTGTCCGGCTACCGCGACTCCCGTCCCGTGCGGGTGGGGAATGCCGCGGCGGCCCAGCTGCAGCTGGACGTGGTGGGGGAACTCGTCGACGCCATGTACCTGGCCGACAAGCATGGCCCCGCGCCCTCCATCGACGTCTGGCGCCGGTTGACGGCCCGCATCGACTGGCTGTGCGAGCACTGGGACCAGCCGGACGACGGCATCTGGGAGATGCGCGGCGAGCGGCGCGATTTCCTGTCCGGACGATTGATGAGCTGGGTGGCGCTGGACCGCGCGCTGCGCATGTCCAAACGCTTTGCGCGTCCGGCGCCGGTGCTGCGGTGGGTGGAGACGCGCGACGCGATCGCGTCGCAGATCATCGACGAGTTCTGGCATCCCGGAAAACAGGCCTTCGTGCAGTACCGCGGCGGCGACACGCTGGATGCGGTGGTGCTGCTCATGCCGATGGTCAAGTTCATCGGGTCCAGCGATCCGCGGTGGCTGTCCACGCTGGACGCCGTGGGACGGGAGCTGAGCGTGGACGGCCTGGTCGCGCGATACACGACCGGCGACGGCCCCGACGCCGCCAACCTGGATGGGCTGCACGGTCAGGAGGGCGCGTTCATGGCGTGCTCGTTCTGGTACGTCGAATGCCTGGCCCGTGCCGGGCGCGTCGACGAGGCGCGGCTGCACTTCGACAAGATGCTCACCTATGCCAACCACCTCGGGCTGTACGCCGAGGAGATCGGACGCGGCGGCGAGCACCTCGGCAACTTCCCGCAGGCGCTCACGCATCTGGCGCTGATCAGCGCCGCCCTCGCGCTGGACCGCGCCATCGAAGGACGCCGTCCGCAGGCCTGAGCCCTGGCGAACACCCTTTGCATCCAGCCACTGGAGACCTCGCATGCCGCTCGTGCATCCCCTGGATCAACAAGTCGCCGTCGTGACCGGCGCCAGCTCCGGCATCGGCCAGGGCATCGCCCTGGCGATGGCGGACGCCGGCGCGGCCGTGGTGATCAACTACCACTCGCAGGAAGAGGCGGCGACGGAGGTCGTCGAGCACATCGCGCGCTCCGGCGGGCGCGCGATCGCGGTGAAGGCGGACGTCGGCTCGGAGCCCGAGGTCGACCAACTGTTCGACAAGGCGGTCGAGGCGTTCGGCCGGGTCGACATCCTCGTGGCCAACTCCGGCATCCAAAGGGATGCGCCGATCGGCGAGATGACGCTCGACCAGTGGAACCAGGTGATCGGGACCAACCTGACCGGGCAGTTCCTCTGCGCCCGCGCGGCGGTGCGCCTGTTCCGGCGGCAGGGACGGGACGAACGGCGCTCGCGCGCCCTGGGCAAGATCATCCACATCAGCTCCGTCCATCAGCTCATCCCCTGGGCGGGGCATGCGAACTATGCGGCGTCCAAGGGCGGCATCGACCTGTTCATGCGCAGCCTGGCGCAGGAGGTGGCGGAGGAGGGCATCCGCGTCAACGCGATCGCGCCGGGTGCCATCGCCACCGCGATCAACCGCGCATCGGTGGAGGACGAGGCGGCGAGGGAGAAGATGCTGTCGCTCATCCCGTACGGCCGCATCGGCGCGCCGGAGGACGTGGCCGCCGCGGCGCTGTGGCTGGCGAGCGATGCGTCGGACTACGTGGTCGGCACGACCCTGTTCATCGACGGGGGATGAGCCTGTATCCGGAGTTCCGGCACGGGGCTGAGCGGCAGCCGCAGGTCCCGGAGGAGGTGTTCCAGGTCCTTCAGCGCGGCCGCCGCCGTGCCGTAAGGACTCGAGCCGCCGCCGACGAGGGTCAGGTCTCCCATCAGGTCGGTGACGACATGCACCGCCTTGGTCCGGCCGTGAGCCCGCGCGAACGGATGATCGGGGCCGCACAGCTCGATGCCGACCGAGGCGTCGCAGGTCCCGTCCGGACGGTCGACCCGGCCCACCAGCCGCGGCACCAGTCCCTGCGCCTTCCATCGGCGGACATCGGCCAGCGTCACGTGGTCGATGCCCTGGCGCTTCATCGTCCGCACATCGACGACCTCCCCGAACGCGGCGCTGCACAGGATGGCGATCTTGCAGGCGGTGTCCCAGCCGTGCGTGTCGAGGGTCGGGTCGGACTCCGCGATGCCCAGGCGCTGCGCCTCGGCGAGCGCGTCGGCGAAGTCGCATTCCCTGTCCATCATCTCCGACAGGATGATGTTGGTCGTCCCGGTCACGATGGCGGCGAGGGACTTCACCTCGCAGCCCGCCAGGTTGTACTGGACGAGGTCGACCGTCGGCATCGCCGATCCCGCGGCGCCGCTCACCTTGAGCGCCAGACCGCGGCGGGTCGCCTCCGCATGCAGCCCGGGGAAGTCGTGGACGAGCGCGCCTTTGGAGATCGCGATCACGTGCATCTGCCGGCGGAACGCCGTCCGGATGTAGCCCAGCGCGGCGCCGCCGGTGCGGAAGTCCGTCGGGCTCGCTTCGATCAGGACGTCGGCGGGGACCTGGTCGATGAAGGCCTCGCCGGTCAGGCCGGGGGTGTAGCCGGACCGGTCCGCCAGCGCCGCCAGGCTCAATCCGGCGTCGTCGATGAGACCGGCGGAGGATCCGCAGACACCGACGACGCGGACGTCCTGATCGAACTGTTGCCGATAGCGGTCCGCCCGGGCTGCGAGCAGTTCCGCCACCTTGCGGCCGATGCCGCCGAAACCGGTGATGGCGATGTTGAGTCGGGACATGGGGAATGCGTTGCGCGCCAGTGAGCTGAGCGTGGATTCTGCGTGATGCGGGCGATGGGTCGGTGGTGACCGTATCGTGCAAGCGGTCTGGAGGATCGTGCCAGCCGTTCCCACCGACCGCAGCCACAGTGGTCGGATCGTCAGGACCTGGAGTGACCGCCATGCAGAGTGCCCCCGCCCCCGTCGTTGGACACGCGCGATCGTGCCGCTCGTCGTCGCCATCGTCCCACTGCTGTCGCCACCAGCACTCCTTGCGGAGACGCCACCGGCGCCTTCCGTCCGCGCGGACATCAAGACCGCGGAACGCAACCGTGCCCGAGTCGTCGACGCCTTCGATGCCTGGGCCCAGGGCGGCAACCGCTTCTTCGACGACCTGCTGTCGCCGTCGGTGCGCTGGACCATCCGCGGCAGCGGGCCGACGGCGGGCACCTACGTCGGCCTGGAGGACTTCGTCACACGCGCGGTGCGTCCCTTCGCGTCGAGGCTGTCGACACCGGTGCGGCCGGTCGCCGTGCACCACGTCTTCGCGCAGGGCGACGACGTCGCCGTGCATTGGGACGGGGAGGCGCAGGCGCGCGACGGGCGGCCGTATCGCAACAGCTATGTCTGGATCTTCCGCATGAAGGACGGACGCGTCACGGAGGCCACGGCCTTTCTCGACCTCGCGCCGTACGAGGACGTGATCCGGCGCGTGCCGCTGCCGGAGTGACCGGCGTCATACTGGCTTCGATCAGTGCGGTGGCGGTGACGACGGCGAGGCCATCGACCTGCACAGCTCGAAGACCATCCCACGCAGCCACTGGTGCGCCGGATCCTTGTCCAGGCGGGGGTGCCACATCTGGGAGACGGTGATCGGCTCCGTCGGCACGGGCAGCGGCAAGGGACGCAGCGCGCCCTGGGCCAGATCCGGCCGGAAGAACGAGGAGGGCACCAGCGCCACCAGGTCCGTCGCGGCCGCGATCGACAGCGCCGCGCGGAAGCTCGGCACCACCACGGCGACACGGCGCTTCAAGCCGCGCGCGGCCAGCGCCTCGTCGACCGGACCCGCGCGACGGCCGCGTCGCGAGGTGACGACATGGGCGCACGCCGCGTACGCCGCCGCATCGGGTTCACGCGCGTCCAGCAGCGCGTGGCCCTCGCGCACCGCCGCGACGAAATGGTCGCGGTAGAGCGCCTGGATCCGCACCTCGGGGCCGGACTCGCCGAGCACGCCGATGTCGAGATCGATCAGGCCCTCCCGCAGCGGACGGACGTCCTTGTCGGGCTTGGGCGCGAAGCGCAGGCACACGCCCGGCGCCTCCTCCGCTGCGCGGGCGACCAGCGCCGGCGCGAAGGCTTCGATGAAGCCGTCGTTCGCGCGCAGCGTGAAGGTCCGCCGGAGCGCCCGCAGGTCCCAGCCCGCGCCGGCCGGCTGCAGCACGGCGCGCGCGCCCTGCGCGAGCTCGCGGACCTGGTCCCGCAGGGCGAGCGCGTGCGGTGTCGGCACCATCGTGCGGCCCGCGCGCACGAGCAGCGGATCGCCGGTGGCCTCGCGCAGCCGCGCCAGCGTGCGGCTCATCGCGGATTCGCTGAGCCGCAGCCGCTCGGCGGCCTTCGCCACGCTGCCTTCGGCGAGCAGCGCATCCAGCGCGGTGAGCAGGTTCAGATCGATGTCGTCGGCCATGCGGGCACGCTAGCACGCGCGCGAGCGGTGCGGATGGCGTCGCGCGCAGGGACTCCCTGCGCCCGGCGCGCTGGTCGCATGCCCGGCCCACTCCTATGCTGGACGCACTGCCTTTCGAGCCGCCTCCCGAGGCGCCATCCCGATGTCCGTCACGCCCTCCGTCGCACCGTCCGCTGCGCCTGTGTCCTCAGCGGCCTCCGCTTCCTCCGCCACCGCCGGAGCGGCGTCCGGCCTGCCCGATGGCGACACCGACGGCGTGCCGCTGCCGCGCCGTCATGCCGCGGTCGCGGCACTTCTCGGCGCGATCGCGCTGGTCGTGCTGGATGGCGCGATCGCCAACGTGGCGCTGTCCAACATCGCGCAGACCCTGCACACCTCGCCCGCCGATGCCATCTGGGTCGCGACGGCCTATCAACTGGCCGTGGTCATGTTCCTGCTGCCCGCGTCGGCCCTGGGCGAACGCCTCGGCTACCGGCGCGTCTTCGTCGCCGGCGTGTCCCTGTTCACCGTGGCCTCGGCGCTGTGCGCGCTGGCGCCCTCGCTGGGATGGCTGGTGGCGGGGCGCTGCCTGCAGGGACTGGGCAGCGCGGCGGTGATGCCGCTCGGCCTGGCGCTGTTGCGCTTCACCTATCCGAAGCGGCTGCTCGGGCAGGCCATCGCCTACAACGCGCTGGCGGTCGCGGGCGCGTCGGCGGCCGGCCCCACCATCGGCGCCGCGATCCTGTCGGTGGCCGGCTGGCCGTGGCTGTTCGCGGTGAACCTGCCGGTCGGCGTGCTGGTGCTGATCGCCGCCCGCGGACTGCCGGCCACGCCCGGCACGCGGCGGCCGCTGGACGGGGTCAGCGTCGTCCTCAACGCGGGGATGTTCGCAGCCTTCGTGCTCGGCGGCGATCAGGTGCTGACGAGTCCGCTGGAGGGCGGCGCGCTGCTGATTGCGGCCATCGTCTGCGGCGCCCTGCTGGTCCGCCGCGAGCTGCCGCGCGCGGCACCGCTGATCCCGATCGACCTGCTGCGTTCGCCGTCGTTCCGGATGTCGATCATCGCGTCGGTGTGCTGCTTCACGGGACAGATGGCGAGCTACGTGGCGCTGCCGTTCTACATGCATCACGTGCTGGGACTGGGCGTGCTCGAGACCGGCCTGCTGATGACGCCATGGCCGCTGGCGGTGATGCTGGCCGCGCCCCTGTCCGGCCGCATGGCCGATCGCCTGCCGACGGCCTGGCTCTGCGCGGCGGGTGCGAGTTGTCTGGCAGCGGGGCTGGCGCTCTGCGCGGCCTGGCCGGTGCAGGCGGACCCTCGGCCGGCGCTGGTCGCCTTCACCGCGTTGGCGGGGTTGGGATTCGGCTTCTTCCAGACGCCCAACAACCGCAACATGCTGCTGTCCGCGCCGAAGGAGCGCAGTGGCGCCGCCGGCGGCGCGCAAGGCGTGGCACGTCTCACCGGTCAGACCTTCGGGAGCCTGCTGATGGGCTTGCTGTTCACGTGGCTGCCGGCGTCACGGGCGTCGCATGCGGGGCTCGGCATGGCCGCGGGATTCGCGCTGGTCGCGGGCCTCGTGAGCGTGTGGCGAGGTCGCGCCACCTGAAGGGCGGCACCGATCCCGGCGATGCCCGGCCGACGGGCATTGCGGTCCGGGTGGATCCCGCGCCAATGAAAAAGGCCGACGGCGCCCTTGCGGGCGCAGCGTCGGCCTCGGTCCGTGCGGCGATCAGTTGCCGCGGACGGCCTTCACCTCGACCGGGCGCAGGTCGATCGCGGCGCGGTCCAGCACGCCGTTGACGTACTTGTGGCCATCGGTGCCGCCGAAGGACTTGGCCAGTTCGACGGCCTCGTTGATCGCGACCTTGTACGGGATGTCGATGCAGTTCTTCAGCTCGTACGCGCCGATCATCAGGATCGCGTGTTCGATCGGGGACAGCTCGGTCGTCTTGCGGTCCGCGTGACGGGCCAGCACCGTGTCCAGATCGGCCGCTTCCTCGATCGCGCCATTGAACAGCTTGTCGTAGTGGCCGCGGTCGGCCTTCTCGAAGCCGTCCTGCTCACGCGTGTGCGCGTCGATCACGCCGAGGTCGTCGCCGGTCACCAGCCACTGGTAGATGCCTTGCAGCGCATGCTCGCGCGAGCGGCGGCGGGCCGACTTGGCCGGTGCCTTCTTGGCGGCCGGCTTGCCGCCCGTGTTGCCGCCCATCTTGGGAGCGGGCTTGCCGGCGGGATTGTTGTCGTTCGTGTTCACTTGAGTTCTTTCAGCAGCTGTGCCATCTCGACGGCAACGGTTCCGGCATCGCGGCCCTTGTCTTCGGCCCGGGCCCAGGCCTGTTCCTCGTTCTCGACCGTCAGGATCGCGTTGGCGATCGGCAGGCGGTGGTCGAGCGTCAGGCGCGTCACGCCAGCGCCGCTCTCGTTGGCGACCAGTTCGAAGTGGTAGGTCTCGCCGCGGATGATGCAGCCCAGCGCGACCAGCGCATCGAACTTGCCGCTCACGGCCATCGCCTGCAGCGCCACCGGCACTTCCAGCGCACCGGGCACGGTCACGTGACGGATGTCGGCGTCCTGGACGCCCAGGCGGACGAGTTCGGCCAGGCAGGCCTTGGCCAGCGCGGTCGTCAGTTCATCGTTGAAGCGCGCCTGGACGATGCCGACACGCAGCCCCTGTCCGTCCAGACGGGTCGATTGACCCTTGTCAGATCCTTGCATGCGGTCCTCGGCTCAGCAGTTCTTGTCGTGGCCGGGCTGGGCGGCCTGGAAGCCGGTCACTTCCAGCCCGTAGCCGGTCATGCTCGGCATGCGGCGCGGGCTGCCCAGCAGCTTCATGCGCTGGACGCCGAGTTCGCGCAGGATCTGCGCGCCGACGCCGTAGGTGCGCAGGTCCATGGTCTGGCGGGTGTCTTCCGATGTGCTCGGCTGCAGGCGGGCCAGCAGCGCGTCGGCATCCTCGCCGCAGTTCAGCAGCACCGCGACGCCGGCGCCTTCGCGCTGGATCGCCGCCAGCGCCTGCGGCAGCGGCCAGCTGTGGCCGCATCGGCCGGCGTCCAGCAGGTCCATCGCGGAGAAGGGCTCGTGCACCCGCACCAGCACTTCCTGGTCGGGCTGCCATTCACCGAGCACCAGCGCCATGTGGACGTTGTTCGAGCGGTCACGGAAGACGTGGCACTCGAAACGGCCTTCGCGCGTGTCCAGCGGACGCTGCGCGATGCGCTGCACGATCGATTCGTTGCGGCTGCGGTACTCGATCAGGTCGGCGATGGTGCCGATCTTCAGGCCGTGTTCCTTGGCGAAGATCTCCAGGTCCGGCAGACGGGCCATGGTGCCGTCGTCGTTCATGATCTCGCAGATCACGCCGGCGGGCGTCAGGCCGGCCATGCGCGACAGGTCGCAGCCGGCTTCGGTGTGGCCGGCGCGCATGAGCACGCCGCCGTCCTGCGCCTGCAGCGGGAAGATGTGGCCCGGTTGCACCAGGTCCGCCGCGACGGCGCCCTTGGCGACCGCCGCCTGCACGGTGCGCGCACGGTCCGCCGCCGAGATGCCGGTCGTGACGCCGGTGGTCGCCTCGATCGAGACGGTGAAGGCGGTGCCATGCTTGGTGCCGTTGCGCGTGGCCATCGGCGGCAGCTGCAGCAGTTCGCAGCGCTCGCGGGTCAAGGTCAGGCAGATCAGGCCGCGGCCATGCTTGGCCATGAAGTTGATCGCTTCCGGCGTGACGTGGTCGGCGGCCAGGACGAGGTCCCCCTCGTTCTCGCGGTCCTCTTCGTCGACGAGGATGACCATGCGGCCGGCCGCCAGCTCGGCGACCAGCTCGGGAATCGGTGAAATAGGCATGGGCGCGATTGTAGGCGGGGGCGGCCCGGTTCTCCGGGGCGCGGGGTTGCTCGACGACGGGGGAGACCGGGCTGAAGCGGCGATCAGGCGGCGATTACGCGGCCACCGGACGCAAGCGCAGGCGCAGATCGCCCCCGACGGACTGGCAGTCGACCATCCGGAAGCGTGGCGCGCCGTCGAGCGCCGTCAGTCCGCCCAGGTCGACCATGCCGCGGCCTTCGCCCAGCAGCATCGGCGCGATGTAGATCAGCAGTTCATCGATCAGCCCGGCGCGCAGCAGCGAACCGTTGAGCTTGTACCCGGCCTCGATGTGCAACTCATTGACCTGGCGCCGGCCCAGGTCGCGGATCGCCGCGCCCAGGTCGACCTTGCCTCTGACCGGATCGGCGACGGACACCAGTTCCGCCCCGCGGGCGGCCAGCGCGGCGCCGCGCTCGCCCGGCTCGGACAGCGCGTGATAGATCAGCAGTTGCCCGGGCGGCGCCAGCAGGCGAGCGTCCGGCGACAGTTCCAGCCGGGAATCGATCAGCACGCGCTGCGGCTGCAGCACGGTGTCCACGTCCCGGACATCCAGGCGAGGATCGTCCTCGCGCGCGGTGCCGATGCCGGTCAGCACCGCGCCGGCACGGCGGCGCCAGGCATGACCGTCGCGCCTGGCCTCGGGGCCGGTGATCCACTGGCTGACGCCGTTCGACAGTGCGGTCCGTCCGTCCAGGGACGCGGCGACCTTCATCCGCACGAAGGGGCGTCCGTGCCGCATCCGGGTCAGGAAGCCGATGTTGAGCTCGTGCGCCTCGATGGCGCTGGGATGCCCGATCGGCAGGACCTCGGTCGCGATGCCGGCGGCGCGCATCCGTGCGAGTCCCTCGCCGGCGACCTGCGGGTTGGGGTCGCCGAGCGCGACCACGACCCGGCCGAGGCCGGCTGCGATCAGGGCATCGCAGCAGGGCGGGGTGCGGCCGTGGTGGGCGCAGGGCTCCAGGGTCACATAGGCGGTGGCGCCGCGCACGTCCTGACCCCGGGCCTGGGCATCGCGCAGGGCCATGATCTCGGCGTGCGCCTGCCCGGCGGCTTGCGTGTGACCCTGACCGAGCACGCGGTCCTCGCCGTCGACGATGACGCAGCCGACGCGCGGGTTCGGGTCGGTGAGTCCGACCGCCGCCTGGGCGAGCCGAACGGCCTCGGCCATCCACCAGTCGTCGCGCGATGTCGACGCGCGGGCACCGTTGATCGGCGGCGGGCCAGATGGCTCAGAGGGCCCAGATGGTTGATCGATTGGCCGATCGGGCGGCAGGTCGGGCGAAGGGACTTCTTGCATGGCGCGGAGTCTAGCGGCGCGGCCCGGGCGGGCGGAGCAGCCATCCGGAGAGGGCTGGATCGGTGAGGGGGAGCAGGCTCTCGAGGGTGACGGTCCGGGCGTGACCCGCACGGTCGGTCCACTGCACCCGCAACTGCACGGGGCGCAAGGGCAGTGACGTGGAGACAGCATCCGAGGCGCTGGCGTCCGGCGGGACAGGCGCGTCCGCGGCGAGTGCAGCGCCGCCGGCGATGGAGAACACGAGGTCCGGGCCTTCCCAGCTCAGTGCCGGGGCCGGCGCGTCCGGCTGTCCGCGCCAGCGCTCGAGTTCATTGCGGGCGAGATGCAAGGCCTGGTCGTGGTGGCGGGCCTCGTCGGCGGCGATGCGCAGGCGGGCCTGGAGCGTCATGAGACTGGCCGCGGCGATCGACAGCAGCACCAGCGCGATCAGCGCTTCGATGAGCGCGAATCCGCTGCGAAGGCGACGCCCGGCGCCGCCGGGGTGATCGATCGGATGACGAGAGCGGTGAGGAGGGCCGTGAGGAGGGCTGCGGGGAGGGCTGTGGGGAGTGAGGCGCGTCATCGTCGTCATCGTGTCGGTGTCCAGCCGCCGGGCACGGGAAGGAAGCTGCCCATCTGCCGATGGATGCGGTAGAGCACGGCGGCGTCGTGGATCAACTGGACCGAGGCGGGCTTGTCCACCGGTCCCTCGCTGATCACCGCGCCGCGCAGCGAGGCCGGCTGGCCCGCGGGCGGATGCCAGGCGAGGCCGTCCCGCGCGTAGATCACGCCTTGCGGATGGCCGCCCGCGAGGAGGTCCAGCCGCCCGTCGACGATCAGCACCAGCGGCGAGCCGTCCAGCGCCGACGCCGGCCATTCGGACAGGCGGGCGTCGCCGTCGATCCAGATCAGGCGCCGGCCGCGCGCCAGTGCCTGTGCCAGCGAGGCGCCGCAGTCGTCGAGGCAACGCAGCCGCGTGATGGCGGGTTGGTCGCGGTACCGCCCTGGCGGATAACCGAAGACCTGGAGAAAGCTGCCCGGGGTGTTGACGAGGGCGGACGCCGGCGGCACGCGCAGTGCGCTGAGCAGCGCCAGTTGCTGCGAGGTCTCCGCCACCCCGACCGGCCCGCCGGACACGTCGTCGCAGTCCGCCCGGCGGTCGCTGCAGCCGCGCACGATGAGCTTCAGCTGTCCCGCGGCCCCGGCGTCGGCGAAGCGGACGCTGAACTGCGGCTGCGCCTCGCCGTCGGCGCGGGGCTCGGCGTCTGCAGGCGCTCCTGCGGTGGCCGCGCAGCGACAGGACCATCGCAGCGGACCTGAGTTCACGCAGGCCGGCATCGCCGGCCCGGCGCCGGCTGCCGACGGCGTTGACGAGGTGGGGGGTGAGGTCGGGAGCGAGGAGGGCGCGTGATAGTGGCCGTCCGGTCCGATCAGCAGGAACCGGCTTCGGAAGTCCGAGGGTGCCGTGCCGCCGGCGACCGGTGACGTCGTCGCGGATCGGCAGGTGTCATCGATGGCGCCGCTGTTGAGCAGGGCCACGGCCCAGGCCGTGCCGGAGTCGGCGGCCTCGGACGCCGTGGCGGCCCGCAGATCGTTGGCGGCCACACGCTGCGCCGTCACCAGCTGCCGCGCCGCCCAGGCGGCCCCGAGCGCCAGCACGCCCAGCAGCACCACGCACATGGTCAGCGTGGCCAACCCCCGCTCCTGTGCCCGGATCATGCGCAGTCTCCCGACAGGGCGTGGTTGTGCAACTGGCTCAGCATCTCGAGGTGGTGTCGCGCGCGCGGGTCGTGTGTGGCCTCGGCATCGATGGTCACAGTCACCAGGCGTGTGGACAGGGCGAGGGTGCAACCCGCCGCGCCGGGCGCGCAACCGGTGACGCAGGTCTCGCCCAAGGGATGGGCCTGGGCGGTGAGGCGCACCTCGAACCCGCTCACCCGCAAGAGGTCCGGATCCGTCAGCGGCTGGTAGCGACCGGCGATCAACTGGTCGATCCGTCCCTCGCTGAGCCGGAATCCGGAGGTCTCCCGGAGGCTACCGGCGCTCGGTGTGCTGCCGTCGCGAGCGAAGCTGTAGCTGACCCGGCGCCCGGAGTCTTCCACCGTCAGATCGGTATAGGGGTTGAGGATGGGGGCAGTCGCGTCGTCCTGCCACACCCCGTCCTGTGCCTTGTCCCAGAACGCCGCGCGCCGGAGGTCGCGCAGGATGAGTTCCGCCGTGGCGCGCAGTTCCTGCTGCACCTGGAGTTCCAGCATCAGCCGGTGGTGCTCGCCGAGCTGAACGCCGGCCATCGAGAAGGCGCCCGCCAGCAACAGGAGCCCGATCGTCAGGCCGATCATGAACTCCACCAGCGTGAATCCCCGGGTGGCGTTGCGCGTGACGACCCGTGAGGAGCGCCGTGGGACGCTCGGCAAGGAGTGCGGCGAGGAGCGTCGTGGGGTCACCCGGGTGAGGCTCCGTGCGAGGTGGCGCGTCGGAACTGCGAGGCGTTGTCGGTTCATCGTGTGGCCTCCTTCATTGCGGCCAGCAGGCGTCGGCCTGCTCCGCGCCGCGATCGTCGAACCCGGTCGTGGTGGTCGACCCCAGATCGAGCCGGAGCGTCAGCACCTGGCACCGGCGGTCCGCGGACTGGTTGCCCTGCGCGACGGCCTCCACCTGATACCGCGTCGCGTCGGCCCGCACGATGCGCAGGCGATAGAGCCCGCCCTTCGTCGTCGCGGGTTGCGCCAGGTCCTCGAGCCGGTCGGCATACCGGGGACTTCGAGCGCGGAAACGTTCCTGCGCGATCTGGATCGACTGCAACGCCTCGCGCGCCTCGGCGCGGCGGCCCTTGAGGACCTGGTCGCGGAAGCCGGGCAAGGTCAGCGCGGCCAACACGGACACGATGGCCAGCACGGTCAGCAGCTCGATCAGCGAGAAGCCGATCAGCGGGAGACCGAACAGCGGGAAGCCGCGGCGGTTCATGCGCACCTCGGCAGGCGGCCCAGCGCACCGTCGGGCGTGCAGCTGCGCACGCGGCCGGTGATGCTGACGATGTGACGCACGGCGCCGATGCCGGCCATGCGGACCTCGATCGTGCCGCTCACCGACACGGTCCCCTGGCGTCCGCTGAACAGCATCGACGGCACGTTGGACACGACCTCCGCCTGTCCCCGGCCGCCGGACCAGCGGGCCTGCTTGATCGCCTGCGCGCCGCCGTCGCACAGGGGCGGCGCCTCGAGGCGGCAGTCGCAGGTCGCGGATGCGGTGGCCGTGGTGGCGGACGGCGCGCCCGTGTGCAGCACGTAGCAGCGCCCGCTGCCGCTGACGGCCGACACATCGCCGCCGAAGCGCAGGATCACGTTGCGCGCGCCCTGGATCGCCTCGCTGCGGGCGAGTTGCAGGTCGCCGAGGACGGCCTGGGCGGCGTTGGCGAGCCGCTGGCGCCACAGCCAGTCGCGCAGGTCGGGCCCCGCGAGCACGGCGGCCAGCGCAACGAGGGCGATGCTGACCAGCAGCTCGATGAGGCTGACACCGCGGACGGCGGTCAGGGCCGGGCAGGGCGCCGGGCAGTGGAAGTGAGAGCGGACGGGGGGCGTGGCAGGCTGCAAGGAAGATCTCCCGAAGAGTTGCCAGGAACTCTAGGGAGATGGCCCGCGATGCGCTTCGCCTTCAGGAGGGGAAAGCCGACCCGCTGAAGGGGGCCGGCCTTTGGGGGAGACGCGTGAAAACGCGCAGTCTCAGATGTCGCGGATCAGCTGACGGAACTCGTCGACGTCCTCGAACGAGCGGTACACCGACGCGAAGCGCACGTAGGCGACCTTGTCGATCCGCTTGAGCTCGCGCATCACGTGCTCGCCCAGCTTGGTCGACGGGATCTCGCGCACGCCCGTGCTCAGCAGCTTCTCCTGGATGCGCTCCAGCGCGGCGTCGATCTGCTCGATGCTCACCGGCCGCTTGCGCAGTGCCAGCGTCATCGACGCGCGCAGCTTGCCCATGTCGAACTCGGCGCGCGTGCCGTCCTTCTTCACGACCATGGGCAGCGCGATGTCCGCGCGCTCGTAGGTCGTGAAGCGCTTGTCACAGGACTGGCAGCGACGGCGGCGACGGACCACGTCGCCTTCGTCGGACTCCCGGGTCTCCGACACTTGCGTGTCGCCGTGACCGCAGAACGGGCAGCGCATGTGCCGAGGACTCCGCTCAGCGGTAGACCGGGAACTGACGCGTCAGTTCGGCCACCTGCTCGCGCACGCGGGCCAGGTTGGCCTCGTCGTGCGGGTTGTCCAGCACGTCGGCGATCAGGTGGGCGGTCTTGCGGACCTGCTCCTCCTTGAAGCCGCGCGTGGTCATCGCCGGCGTGCCCAGGCGGACGCCGCTGGTCACCATCGGCTTCTGCGGGTCGTTCGGGATGCCGTTCTTGTTGCAGGTCATGTGGGCCGCGCCCAGGATGGCCTCGGCTTCCTTGCCGGTCAGGTTCTTCGGGCGCAGGTCCACCAGCATCACGTGGCTCTGCGTGCCGCCGGAGACGATGCGCAGGCCGCGCTCGATCAGCGTGTCGGCCAGCACCTTGGCGTTGGCGACGACCTGCTGCTGGTAGGCCTTGAACTCGGGCGTCAGCGCTTCCTTGAAGGCCACCGCCTTGCCGGCGATCACATGCATCAGCGGGCCGCCCTGGATGCCGGGGAAGATCGCCGAGTTGATCTTCTTGGCGATCGCTTCGTCGTTGGTCAGGATGATGCCGCCGCGCGGGCCGCGCAGGCTCTTGTGCGTCGTGGACGTCACGACGTCGGCATGCGGCAGCGGGTTCGGATAGACGCCCGCGGCGATCAGGCCGGCGTAGTGCGCCATGTCGACCATGAAGTAGGCGCCGATCTCCTTGGCGATCTTGCCGAAGCGCTCGAAGTCGATGCGCAGCGAGTACGCCGAGGCGCCCGCGATGATCAGCTTGGGCTTCTTCTCGCGCGCCAGCGCTTCCATCGCGTCGTAGTCGATCTCTTCCTTGGCGTCCAGGCCGTAGGAGATGACGTTGAACCACTTGCCGCTCATGTTCAGCGCCATGCCGTGGGTCAGGTGGCCGCCTTCGGCCAGGCTCATGCCCATGATGGTGTCGCCGGGCTGCAGCAGCGCGAAGAACACGCCCTGGTTGGCCTGCGAGCCGCTGTTGGGCTGCACGTTGGCGAACTCGGCGCCGTAGAGCTGCTTCAGGCGGTCGATCGCCAGCTGCTCGACGATGTCCACGTACTCGCAGCCGCCGTAGTAGCGCTTGCCGGGATAGCCCTCGGCGTACTTGTTGGTCAGCTGGCTGCCCTGGGCTTCCATCACCGCCGGAGAGGTGTAGTTCTCCGAGGCGATCAGCTCGATGTGGTCTTCCTGGCGTCGGGTCTCCTGCTGGATGGCGGCGAAGACTTCGGCATCGACGGTGGCGAGGGTCTGTTGGGTGCGGTCAAACATGATGATGTCGGCTCAAGGGTTGGCGCCGCCCGCCCGGCAGCGCATGGTCGCGGTCGCGGGTCAGGGATGACGGCGAGGCGGCGACGGCTGTCGGAACGACGGCGGCCCAGGCGAACGGCACGGACAGCCGGGGACGTCCCCGGCCGTTCGCGCTTCCCGGTGGTGGCCCACCTCGGGCGACGCCTGTGCGGAGACAGGATCGTCTCCGGGCAGGGCGCCCTGATCGCCAGTTGCGCGAAGTCCGCAGTGTAGCCGCACCGGCTCGGGGCGCCGGCCATCCCGTGACATTGTTCCCACGGCGGTGGGGCGAAGGCTTCGCACAATGAAAAACGGGTTCCGATCGGAACCCGTGTCGAAGGCGCATGAAAGGCGCGTGATCGGTGCGAATGGAACGATCAGCGCATCACGGCGGTCATCGCGACCTGCTCGCCGGTCGGGGCCGGCGCGGACGCCGGCTCACGGACCGGGCGCGGTGCCGACGGGCTGACATTGCGGCCCTGGGCGACGGCCTTCAGCAGGTCCTGCTCGGCCAGCACGCGCGAGGCGTAGCCGGTGTCGTCGGGCAGGTTGGCAGCGCCGACGTAGCGGCGCAGGCCTTCCTCGAGGCTGCCGGCGCGCTGGATGCACTCCTTCAGCACCTGGACGCCGACGCGCAGGTTGGTGACCGGGTCGAAGGCGGCGAAGTTGCCGCCGAAGGCCTCGTACTTGTCGTCATGGACGCGCGTCATCACCTGCATCAGGCCCTGGGCGCCGACGGCGCTCTGGGCGAAGGGGTTGAATCCGGACTCGATCGCCATGATGGACAGGATCAGCGTCGGCTCGACGCGGGCGCGCTGGCCGACGTCCCAGGCTTCCTTCACCAGGCGGCTGACCGGTTCCGGCGCGACGCGGTAGCGGCGGGCCAGGTAGTTGGCCACCAGCGCCTGCTGACGGGTGAGCTCCTTCGGATCGACCGCGGTGGCGCGGCTGATCGCGTCGGGCTCGGCCATCAGGGCGAGCACGTCGCCGGAGGCCTCGACGCGCGCCTCGTGGCGGGCGTTGAGCCAGCCCAGCACCTGGCCTTCCAGCTGCTGGCGCAGGTCGGCCTGGCTGGCGAAGACCAGCCCGACGGCGACGACGGCGAAGCCCACCAGGGCGAGCGTGTTGTGGCTGACGACCAGGAGGCCCTGGCCGATGTCCTTGACGAAAAGCACCAGGGCGGCTTGCGCCTGGCGGGGCAGGGATAGCAGGTCTGAACGCGCTGTCATGCGACTCCTTTCTCCGACCACACCCGGTGTGTGTCTGGCGAGCCGCTCGAAGCGTTCACTCGCCGGACACCCACCTGGGGGTGGTGATAATGGGCCGGCTCGGGCGTCGTCGACGGCCTGGAGGGCTCTCAGAGGGCTCCAGGCTCTTGATGCGACAGACGGGCGATCCAGCGTCCATTGGCAGCACACCGGTTTCGCGTCCCACAGCGAAGACCGGGATAACCCTGGGGGCCAGGGCAGGGCGCGATTCTATGGATCAAAAATAACCCGTCAACCGTATGGGCCTTGTTCTTAACTACTTTGAGTTATGAAGTACCGAGATCTGCGTGACTTTATGGGCGCTTTGGAGGCCATGGGCGAGCTGCGCCGCGTGGCCGAGCCGGTGTCGCCGGTGCTCGAGATGACGGCCGTGAGCGACCTGGTCCTCAAGGCGGAAGGTCCCGCGCTGCTGTTCGAGCAGCCCACCGGCTACCGCATGCCGGTGCTGGCCAACCTGTTCGGCACCCCGAGACGGGTGGCGCTGGGCATGGGCGCCGAGTCGACCACCCAGTTGAGGGAGGTCGGCCAGCTGCTGGCGACGCTGAAGGAGCCGGAGCCGCCGCGCGGCCTGCGCGACGTGGGCAAGCTGGCGCAGATGGGCAAGGCGCTGTGGGACATGAAGCCGTCGCTGGTGAAGAGGCCGGCCTGCCAGGAACAGGTGTTCGAGGGTGACGACGTCGATCTGAAGCGCCTGCCGATCCAGACCTGCTGGCCCGGCGACGTCGGCCCGCTGCTGACCTGGGGGCTGGTGGTGACGCGGGGGCCGCAGAGGATCGCGAACCCGCGCCTCCGCCAGAACCTCGGTATCTATAGACAGCAGCTGATCGGCAAGCGGCAGCTGATCATGCGCTGGCTGGCGCATCGCGGCGGTGCCCTGGATTTCCGCGACTTCGGGATCGCGAACCCGGGACAGCCGTTCCCCATCGCCGTGGCGCTGGGCGCGGACCCGGCCACCACGCTGGGCGCGGTGACGCCGGTGCCGGACACGCTCTCCGAATACCAGTTCGCCGGCCTGCTGCGCGGTTCACGGACCGAAGTCGCCGACACCAACGTCGGCGAGGCCGGCCGCATGCTGCAGGTGCCGGCGACGGCGGAGATCGTGCTCGAGGGCCACATCCCGCCGGCCGCGCCCGGCTTCACTGGCCACAGCGAGGACGGCATCCCGCTGAAGGAGAAGGGCGGCTACCTGCACGCGCTGGAAGGCCCGTACGGCGACCACACCGGCTATTACAACGAACAGGACTGGTTCCCCGTCTTCGAGGTCAACCGGATCACCCAGCGCGACGGCGCGATCTACCACTCGACCTACACCGGCAAGCCGCCCGACGAGCCGGCGGTCCTGGGCGTGGCGCTGAACGAGGTGTTCGTCCCCATCCTGCAGAAGCAGTTCCCGGAGATCGTCGACTTCTATCTGCCGCCGGAGGGCTGCAGCTACCGGATGGCGGTGATCTCGATCAAGAAGGCCTATCCCGGACACGCCAAGCGGCTGATGTTCGGCCTGTGGAGCTACCTGCGCCAGTTCATGTACACGAAGTTCATCGTGATCGTGGACGAGGACGTCGACATCCGCAGCTGGCAGGACGTGATCTGGGCGATCACCACGCGCATGGACCCGGTGCGGGACACGACGCTGGTCGAGGGCACGCCGATCGACTACCTGGACTTCGCGTCGCCGGTCAGCGGGTTGGGCGGGAAGATGGGCCTGGACGCGACCAACAAGTGGCCGGGCGAGACGCCGCGCGAATGGGGTCGCGTGATCGAGATGCCGGCCGAGCAGAAAGCGCGTGCGGCGGATCTCTATCAGCGTTTGTTCGGGGGCTAGGAAACTACGGGTTCGGGAGGCTGGCCGCTTGAAAGGGCGGTCGCGCGGAGCTAATGTTGTCGGGCCTTTCCGGCACTTCAACTGGCGCAGTCTCTGCGCGCCAGGAGCCCTGCGGCAATTCGCCGCGGAGCCCCAAAGGCGGCTGGTCCGCCCACCCCTTCCTCGTCCGGCACGCCCGGCGCGGAGGGGGTTTCTATTTTGGGGGCCTTCAATGGCCGCCGACGTAACCCAGCCATTCGTAGCCGAGATAGCGTGCCCGCGAGATGCCTTCCTGTGACGGCAGCAGATCGCGCCACTCGAACCCCGGCAGTGCCAGGCCGAGCGGTGCGGGAACCACCTCCACCTCCGGCGGCAGCGCGTCGCGGAACGCGCGCAGCGAGCGGCGCATGTGCATGTCGTGCGTGACCAGCACGACGCGCCGGACCGGCTGGCCGCGCAGCAGCTCGGCGGTGAACCGGGCGTTCTCGCGCGTGTCGGTGGCGCGGTCTTCCTTGGCGGCGAGCTTGAAGCCGAATTCCTCGGCCGCGGTCCGTTCGGCCAGCGCGGCTTCGGTCAGGCGTTCGTCGGAGGCGTCCCGGGGCGTGCCGCCGGTGAACATCAACGGAATGCCGGTCTGCCGCGACAGCCAGATGCCGTAGCGCAGGCGCTCGATCGAGAGCGTCTTGAGCTGGGCGCTGCCGTATTCCGGCATCAGCTTGCGTGCGCCACCGCCGAGCACGACGATCATCGTCTCCTTCGGCGGCACATCCTTCAGACCTTCGATCCGGACCGCCTGTTGCGGCCCGAGCAACCGGTCCTGCAACCACAGCGCGCCGAGCTCGGTGCTGCCGATCCAGACGGCGATCAGGCCGGACGCGAACAGCGCGCCGGAGAGCCAGCGGCGGCGATGCCGCAGCCACCAGGCGAGCAGCAGCAGCGGAAAGGCGCCGGTGGGCGGCAGCAGGAACGCTGCGACCGCGTGTATCAGGTCGTTCATCGAGAGCCGGGGATCGGTGTCAGGTGTTGAGGCCCGCCAGCATAATCAGCTTCCTTCACGACTCGTCCGGGTTTCTCCGGCTGCCCCCGTGTTCTTCTCCGCTCTTCCGGTCTGGCCGCGGCGCGCTGCGCGTGTTCGTGGGTCTGGTGCTGTCCGTCATCGCGCTGCTGCTGGTCGCGTGGATCGCGCTGCCGATGTGGATCGAGCGGGCGGGGATCCGGATCGCGTCGGAGCAACTGGGCCGGCCGGTGACGCTGGGGGGCGCGAGCTTCACGCCGTGGCGGCTGGCGCTCACGCTGGACGACCTGAAGATCGCCGGCCCGACGGCCGCCGCGCCGCCGCTGTTCGAGGTCCAGCGGGTGCGCACGGTGCTGTCGCCGCGCTCGCTGTGGCACCTGGCGCCGGTGTTGTCGTCGCTGACGGTGACCTCGCCGCGCCTGCGCGTCGCGCTGCTGCCCGACGGCAAGACCGACCTGGACGACATCGTCGCCCGGCTGGCCGCGGCGCCCAAGGCAGCGGCGACGCCCGACGACGGCCCCGCCGAGGCGGCGCTCTACAACATCGAACTGACCGACGGGGAGCTCCGACTGGACGACCGCGGCGCGGGGATGGTCCACGAACTGAAGGCGCTCCACCTGGGCATCCCCTTCCTGTCGACGCTGGATGCGGACGTCGAGGTCCATGTGCAGCCGCGGCTGTCGGGGCGCCTGAACGGGGTCGGTTTCCAGAGCGAGGGCCAGGTGCAGCCCTTCGCCGACACGCGCAGCGCGAGCATGACGGTCAAGCTCGAGGCGCTGGACCTGTCGGCCTACCGTGCCTATTGGCCCAAGGAACTGCCGATGCGGCTGGCCAAGGGTCTGGTCGATTCGCAGCTGACGCTGGATTTCAAGCAGCCGCCGAAGCAGCCGCCCGAGGTCAAGGTCAGCGGCAGGACCTCGGTGCGCGAGCTGTCGCTGCAGCGACGCGCGAGCGCCGACGCGAGAGGCGACACCGAGGGCGGCTGGGCGGACTGGCTGCGCTGGCAGGCGTTGACCGTCGACCTGGCGGACGTGCAACCGCTGAAGCGGCAGGTGCTGCTGGGGGCGGTCAGCTTGAAGCAGCCTGAGCTGCTGATGGGGCGTGATGCGCAGGGCCGCCTCTGGCTGCCGGAGATGCCGACGCCCAAGGCCGACGCCGCGGTGCCGACGCCCGCGTCGTCGGACGCTGTGAAGACGCCGCCCAAGGGTGCGGCGCCGTGGCGTGTCGGCGTGCAGCAACTGGCGCTGGAGGGCGGTCGTGTCGGCTGGACCGACGAGACGCTCCGTCCAGCGGCCCGGTGGAACATCGACGGCCTGACGATCAAGGGCAGCGGGCTGAACTGGCCGCTGGCCGCGAAGGCGGCGCCCGTGCAGATCGCCGCGACGCTGTCGCCTGAAGGCGCGAAGCACCCGGCGGCGTTCAGCGGCAAGGGCGACGTCGGCGCGACCGGCATCGCGCTGGAGTGGGCGCTGAAGGATCTGGCGCTGGACGGGCTCGCGCCGTATCTGAAGGGCGCGACGCCGCTGTCGGTCCAAGGGCGTTTCGCGACGCAGGGCGCCGTGCGTGCCGGACCGGCAGGCGAGGACCTCAAGCTGTCGCTGAAGGCGCTCAGCCTGGATGATGTGCAACTGGCCGACGGCAAGACGCCGGTGCTGGCGCTGAAGCAGCTGAGCCTCGATCAGGCGGAACTCGCGCTGGGCAGCCGCAGGCTCACCGCCGGACGACTGGCGCTGGTGGCACCGAAGGCGCAACTGGGTCGTGACAAGGCGGGCAAGTGGAGCTGGGACGCCTGGATGGGCGCGTCGACGTCGTCGCGGGCCGCGAGCGGGCAGAGGGCTGCGACCGTGGCGACCTCGTCGAAGCGAGGCGCTTCCGACGGGCGCGGCGACCGCTTGACGCTGGACGTGCCCGAGGTGCTCGAGCGCCCCGATTCGGCGGTGGCGACGGCGGTGGCGACGGTGCCGGCCGACAACGCGCCCTGGACCGCGCAGGTCGCCGAGATCGCTGTCGAAGGCGGCGAGGCGACCTTGCTCGACCTGGCCACGCACGTGCTGGACGACGAGCCGGCGCGCCCGATCGGCGTGCAGGACCTGGTGCTGAAGGTCTCCGGCATCGACTGGGATGGCCGCCAGTTGCGCAAGCCGCTGCCGGTGCAACTGGGCGCGACGCTGCGCCGGCCCGACGCCACGCGCCGCCCCCTGCGCGAGGTGCCGAAGTTCCGCTGGGACGGGCAACTGGCGCTGGCGCCGCTGAAGGCCTCGGGACGGCTGAGTGCCGAGCATCTGCCGCTGCACTGGGCCGATCCCTACCTCGATCCGTCCATCGGCATCCATTTGCAGCGCGCCGAGGGTTCGATGCGCGGCGGCTTCGAGTTCACCGAAACGCCCAAGGGGCCGTCGGTGCGGGCGGGCGGCGAGCTGGTGATCGCCGATCTCCGGTTGCGCCAGGCGCGGCTGCAGGACGGCAGACGCCGTTCGGCCGAGGACCTGCTGAGCTGGCAGGGCCTGAAGCTCGGCGGCTTGCGGCTGGCGCTGACGCCCGGCGGCGCGCCGGACGTGAAGATCCAGCAGGCGGTGCTGGACGAGTTCTACGCGCGCCTGATCATCAACGAGCAGGGACGCCTGAACCTGCGCGACCTGAACCAGACCGAGCAGGGCCAGGCCGTGGCTGCCGTCGCGGGCACGCCGGCGGCGTCCGCGCCGGTGGCGGCCACGGTGGCTCGCGCGACCTCGGCGCCGGATCCGGCTGCCGCGGCAACGGCGGGTACGGCGGGTACAGCGGCCTCCGCGGCCGGCCAGCCGCCGCTGCGGATCAGCATCGGCGAAACCCGCCTCAACGGCGGCAAGGTCGACTTCAACGACCGTTTCATCAAGCCCAACTACAGCGCCAACCTCAGCGAGCTGACCGGCACGCTGGGCGCGTTCTCGGCGGGCTCGGCGGCGATGGCGCCGCTGCAGCTCAAGGGCAAGGTCGAGGGCACCGGGCTGCTCGACATCAGCGGCCAGTTGAACCCGAGCGGCGCGCCGCTCGCGCTGGACATCACCGCCAGCGCGACCGACATCGAGCTGGCGCCGCTGTCGCCCTACGCCGGCAAGTACGCGGGCTACGCGATCGAACGCGGCAAGCTGTCCACGCGGGTCCATTACCAGATCGAGCCCGGCGGCCGGCTGGAGGCCGACAACAAGATCGTGCTCAACCAGCTGACCTTCGGCGACCGCATCGACAGCCCGACGGCGACGCGGCTGCCGGTCAAGCTGGCGGTGGCGCTGCTCAAGGACAGCGACGGCGTCATCGACGTCAACCTGCCGGTCAGCGGCTCGCTCAACGATCCGGAGTTCAGCGTCGGCAGCCTGGTGGTGAAGCTGATCGTCAACCTGCTGACGAAGGCGTTGACGGCGCCGTTCTCTCTGCTGTCCGGCGGCGGCGGGGGCGCCGAGATGAGCCAGCTCGAATTCCGGCCGGGCACGGCGGCGCTGCAGCCGGAGGCGGCGAAGAAGCTCGAGCCGCTGACGAAGGTGCTGGCCGACAAGCCGGCGCTGCAGTTGAGCATCACGGGCTGGGTCGATCCTGACGCTGAGCGCCGCGCGGCGCAGGGGGCCAAGCTGGAGGACGCGCTGATCGCCGAACGCCGCCGCGAATTGCGGCGCGCGTCGGTCACCCAGGCGGTGGGCGCACCGGCCGTGGCGGCCTCCGCCGCCGACGCGGCGCCCGCGACGATCGTGCTCGACGAGGCGCAGCGCGCGCGGCTGCTCAAGGTCGTCTACGACGCCGCCAAGCTGCCCAACAAACCGCGCAATTTCATCGGCCTGTCCAAGGACATCCCGGCGGCCCAGATGCGTGAGTTGCTGATGGACAGCTACACCGTCACCGACGAGCAGTTGCGCGAACTGGCCCTGCAGCGCGCGGTGGCCGTCCGCGATGCGCTGCTCGAGCGCGGCGTGCCGAATGCGCGCATGTTCCTGGCCTCGCCGAAGCTGCACGCGAAGGACGACGAGCGCGGCGGCGACAAGGACAAGGCCTGGTCGCCGCGCGTCGATCTGGCGCTGAGCGCACAGTGAGTCTCCCGGGACGCGCGCCGTCCCGGCCTTGATCGCCGATGATCCGCCCACAAGTGAACCGGCCGACCGATTCTTGAGGAACCCGCCATGACCACCACCCCGAACCCCGTCCAACTCCCGCCCGGCGAGGACCTCATCACCCTCGGTGGCGGCTGCTTCTGGTGCACCGAGGCGGTGTTCCTGCGCGTCAAGGGCGTCCTCGGCGTGGAGTCCGGCTATACCAACGGACCGCTCGCCCGCCCGAACTACGAGCAGGTCTGCTCCGGCAGCACCGGTCACGCCGAGGTCGTGCGGGTGCGCTTCGATACGAAGCTCGTGAGCCTGGAAGACCTGCTGCAGGTCTTCTTCACCATCCACGACCCGACCACGCTGAACCGGCAGGGGGCCGACGTCGGCACCCAATACCGTTCGGGCATCTACTACACGCGGCCCGACCAGCTCGCCGTGATCCGCCAGGTCGTCGACGAGGCCCAACGCGCGCACGGCGGCAAGGTCGTCACCGAGATCCAGCCCGAAGACAACTACTGGCCCGCCGAGGCGTATCACCAGGACTACTTCGCCAACCATCCGGAGCAGGGCTACTGCGCCTTCGTCGTCGCGCCCAAGGTCGACAAGTTCGCCAAGAAGTTCAAGGCACTGCTGAAGGACGAGGCGGCGGATTGAGCCTCGTTATCGACGGGCTGCGCTACCGCTACGGCGGGCGGGACCGGGCGCGCGGCGTCGATGGCGACGGTGCGTCCGGGGCTGGACCCGCGGGAGGCGCCGACCTGCGGTTTCCGGACTTCGCGTTGCCCGCCGACGGGCATCTGCTGCTGCGCGGTGCGTCCGGCAGCGGCAAGAGCACGCTGCTCGCGCTGATGGCGGGCCTGCTGACGCCGTCGGGCGGGCGGCTGGCGATGGGGGAAGTCGACGTCGGCGCGCTCGCGCCGGCCGCGCGCGATGCATGGCGCGGCGAGCACCTCGGCTTCGTGCCGCAGCGGCTGCACCTCAGCCCCTCGCTCAGCGTGCGCGACAACCTGTCGTTGCCCTACGTGGCGGCCGGACTGGCGCCCGATCTCGCGCGCATCCGGGCCTTGCTTGATGAACTGGGCATCGGCGCGCTCCAGGAGCGCCGTCCGCACGCGCTCAGCCAGGGGCAGGCGCAGCGGGTGGCGCTCGCGCGGGCGCTGCTGCGCGCGCCGCGCTTCGTGCTCGCCGACGAACCGACCGCCAACCTCGACGACGAGGCCTGCGACACGACGCTGGCGCTGCTTCGCCGCGCGGCCGCCGATCACGGCGTGTGTCTGGTCATCGCTTCGCATGACGCCCGGATCGAGGCCGCGTGGACCGGATGGCCGTCGCTGCATCGGCTGCGGCTCCAGACCCGGAGCGCCGTATCCGCATGAGCCGCGCGCCGCTGAACCTGCCGCGCCTGGCGTGGCGCTACCTCTGGGCGCGTCCGATGCTGACGGCGCTCAACCTGATGCTGCTGAGCCTCGGCCTGGCGGCGATCGGATTCGTCGTCCTGGTCAGCGAGCAGATGGAGCAGGGCCTGAAGCGCGATCTCGGCGGCATCGACCTGGTCGTCGGCGCGAAGGGCAGCCCGATGCAGATCCTGCTGGCAGGGGTGTTCCACCTCGACCAGTCGACCGGCAACATCCCGCTGGCCACGGTGTCGCAGCTACGCGCGCAGCCGCTGGTGGCGCAGGCGGTGCCGATCTCGCTCGGCGACAGCTTCCAGGGGTTCCGCATCGTCGGGACGACGGCCGACTATCTGGCGCTCTACCAACTCACGCTGGCTCAAGGGCAGGCGTGGAAGGCGCCGATGCAGGCCGTGCTCGGCGCGGAGGTGGCGGGCCGCTCCGGCCTGAAGCCCGGCGACCGGTTCCACGGCACGCACGGCCTCGCGTCCGGCGGCGACGAGCACGAGCAGGCCTACGAGGTCACTGGCGTGCTGGCGCCGACGGGGGCGTTGTCGATCGGCTCGTGCTGACGGATCTCGCTTCCGTCTGGGACGCGCATGCGGCACACGGACACGGCGAGGCCGCGCATGACGACGAGGCTTCGCTCGAGGTCAGCATGGTGCTGGTCCGCTACCGCAGTCCGCTGGCCGCCGTGATGCTGCCGCGCTGGGTGAATGCGCAGCCGGGGCTGCAGGCCTCGGTGCCTGCGTTGGAGACGGCGCGGCTGCTGAGCATGGTCGGCGTGGGCGTCGACGTGTTGCGCGGCTTCGGCGGCGTGCTGTTGCTGGCGGCGGCCTTGTCGGTGCTGGTGGCGCTGCTGCACGCGGTGCGCGAGCGCCAGGGCGATCTCGCGATGCTGCGGATGCTCGGTGCCACGCCGAGGCGCGTCGCCGCGCTGATCGCGATGGAAGCACTGATGCTGGCGGGACTCGCCACGCTGCTCGCGCTGGGCCTGGCCCATGCGCTGGCGGTGGGGCTCGGCGCGGTTTTGGCGCAGCAGCAGTCGGTGCGGATCTCCGGCGCCTGGGTCTCCGGGTGGGAAGCGCTGGTGCCGGCGCTGGCGCTCGGGCTGGCCCTGATCGCCGCGGCCTGGCCGGCTTGGCGCGGCTACCGGCTCGACGTCACCGAGCTGCTGCAGACGCCGCGCTGAACGCGGCGCGCCCGGACCTTGCTCCGGACGGTCGTCGAGCCGGTGCACAATGGCGAGCTTCACGCGGTCCTCAGACCGCATTCACGCCGCCGCTCCGATGACCACTCGCGCCACCACCGCTGCAACGCCCGCCCGCCGGGTCGCGCTCGCGCTCGTGACGATCGTCATGGCAGGCGCTGCGGGGATGTCGTTCGCGCAGGCCACGACGTCGGCGGCGCCGTCCGCCGCGACGGGCGCCGCGATGCCGATGGGCTCCGGCCCCGGTTATCACGACCCGCGCAGCCCTTTCAAGCCGCTGCAGGAGGTCGAGGGCGTCGTCAGTTGGAAGCTGCTGTCCTCGGTCACCGTGAAGGCGGACAAGAGCAAGGTCATCCCGAGCTTTCCGTCCGGCGTGCTGGCGCTGAACCAGCGCACGGTGAAGGTCCAGGGTTTCATGATGCCGCTGGAGCCGGGCGACAAGCAGAGCCACTTCCTGCTGTCGTCAGTGCCGACGAGCTGCTCGTTCTGCGTGCCGGCCGGTCCGGAAGGTCTGGTCGAGGTCCGCAGCAAGACGCCGGTGCGCTACACGCTGGATGTCGTGACGGTGGAAGGCCAGATGGCCGTCCTCAACGACGATCCCTATGGCATGTTCTATCGCGTGACGGACGCTGTCCGCGCGACGCGCTGACTGCGCTGACAACGACGGATCCCGATGTCGCGCTCATCCTCCACCGCCATGACCCGCCAGCAGCGCTGGTGGATCTGGCTGTGCGTGGTCACCGTGTTGGGCTTCCAGGCGCTGGGCCTGGTGCACCGCGCGCTGCACGGCGGGCCGATGCCGGAGCCTGTCCGGCTCGCGGTCGCCGCCGCGCAGCAGGCCGCCGCCGTCGAGCGCGCGGAACTGGCCGCACGGGCCGGGTCCGGCGATGCCGAGGACGGCAGCTTTCTGACATTCGGGCACGTCGCCGGCTCCGGCGATTGCCAGCTCCTCGACCAGCTCAGCCATGTGCTGGGCCCCATCGTCCAGGCGTCCGCCTGGACCGCGCTGCCGCCGGACATCCCCGTCGGCATCGATCAGCCGCATGACGCCATGCTCGCGCAGCAGTGGCGAAAAGGCGCTCGCGGGCCGCCCAGAGCCTGACACCTCCATCGATTCCGCCCTTGCTCAGGCGCGTCCGTTCCGGACGTGTCCGTTCACGCGACCGGGCCGTTCGCGCATGCCGTCGGCATGCGCGGCGCGCTGGCACGGGCCCTCCAAGAATTTGATGGCGCCGCGGCGTACCGCCGCCGGTGCTCGAGAGTGTTGCCATGGCCTTCCCGTCCCCTTCGATCCGTTCGTCGGCGTCTTCGCACGCCCCTTTCCAACCCACGCTGCTGGCCATCGCGCTGAGCGTCGCCGCCGGCGGCGCCTGGGCGCAACAGGCGCCGGCCGCGCCGGCTCCAGCCTCCGCTGCGGCTGACTCTGCCGCATCGGCAGCGGCCGACGGCGGCACCACGTCCGGCGGCGCCGACCGTCCCCACAAGCACAAGCTCGACGTGGTCGTCGTGACCGGCAATCCGCTGAGCCAGAAGGAACTCGCCGCGCCGGTGCAGGTGCTGAGCGGCGATGCGCTGACGCTCAAGCGCGGTGCCAGCCTCGGCGAGACGCTCGACGGCATGGCCGGCGTGGGCTCGACCTACTTCGGCCCGAACAGCAACCGCCCGACGATGCGCGGCCTCGACGGCGACCGCGTGCGGATGCTCAGCAACTCCGGCGCCTCGGTCGATGCGTCCAGCCTGAGCTTCGACCATGCGCTGCCGGTCGATCCGCTGGTGCTGACGCGGGTCGAGGTGCTGCGCGGCGCGGCGGCGCTGCAGTACGGCGGCAACGCGATCGGCGGCGTCGTCAACGCGATCGACAACCGCATCCCGCGCCTGGCCCAGCCCGGCCTGAACGGCGCGGCGGAACTGCGTCTGGGCGGCGCCTCGAAGGAGCGTGGCGGCGCCGTCGTGCTCGACGGCGGCACCACCGGCTTCGCCTGGCACGTGGACGCGGCCGACCGCCGCGCCGACGACCAGCGCGTGCCGCGCTTCGACAGCGAGGACGGCATCTCGTCCCACGTCCGCAATTCCGACAGCCATGGCCGCAGCGGCGCCGTGGGCGGTTCACTGCTGTTCTCGCAAGGCTACGCCGGCGTGTCGGTCGAGGACTATCACAACGAGTACGGCGTCACCGTCGAGCCCGACGTCCGCATCCAGATGCAGCGTCAACGCCTGGCGACCGCCGGCGAATGGCGTGATCCGCTGCCGGGCCTGGCGCGCCTGACCTGGCAGTTCGCGAGCAGCCGCTACAAGCATCAGGAAGTGGAGGGCAGCGGCGAGGTCGGTACCGTGTTCTCGTCCGACGGCAAGGACGGCCGCATCGAGGCGACGCATTCGGCGCTGCAGGGCGACTGGGGCACGATGCAGGGCGTGCTCGGCTGGCAATGGGAACTGAGCGATTTCTCCGCCCTCGGCGAAGAAGCGCTCGTGCCCGGCACCAAGACCCGCAACAACGCGCTGTTCCTGATCGAGCAGTTCCGCTCGGGCCCGTGGAGCCTGCAAGCCGGCGCGCGCGCGGAGCGGGTCAACATCGGCTCGACCGGCGGCGACGAGGAACGCTTCGGTGATCCGGTGACGCGGCGCTTCAGCCCGAAGAGCTTCTCGCTGAGCGGTGCGTATGAGCTGGGCAACGGCTTCAGCCTGTCGAGCAACCTGAGCAGCAGCCAGCGTGCACCGACGTTCTACGAGCTCTTCGCCAACGGCGTGCACGTGGCGTCCGGCGCCTACGAGGTCGGCGACATCAACCTGGGCGTAGAGCGCGCGAAGGCGGTCGACCTGGGCCTGCACTGGAAGCAGGGCGATGCGAAGTGGAGCGTGCAGGTCTACCAGACGCGCTTCTCCAACTACATCGCGCTGGACGCGAGCGGCCGCAGCATCGACGAGGTCGGCGAAGGCGGCGAGATCGCCTCGGTGCCCGAGTACCTGTACCGCGGCGTGCGTGCGCGGATGCACGGCGTGGAGCTGGAAGGCAAGCAGCCATTGTCTAAACTCGCGGGTTGGGACCTGACGCTGGGCACGACGATCGACCTGGTGCGCGGCACCAACCGCGACACCAACGAGCCGCTGCCACGGCTGGCGCCGGTGCGGGGCAGCGTATCCATCCAGGCCGAGCGCGGCCCATGGCTGGTCCAGGCCGAACTGCGCGGCGCGCTGCGTCAGGATCGCGTGCCGGCACTGGACACGCCGACGGCCGGTTACGGCATCCTGCGTCTGAACATCGCGCGCCACTTCGACATCGGCAACCTGGACGCGATGTGGTACGTCAAGCTGGACAACCTGGCCAACAAGCTGGCCTACAACGCCAGCAGCGTGCAGACCATCCGCGACCTGACCCCGCTGCCGGGCCGCAGCCTCTTTGCGGGGCTGCAGGTCAAGTTCTGAGGACTGCATCGACCCCGGTTCTCTCCCGCGCGCGGGAGAGAACCCCTCACCCAACCCTCTCCCGCAAGCGGGAGAGGGGGCAAGAGGATTCGGCGCCGCGAGTCGAGCCGGTCGTTCTCCCTCTCCCGCTTGCGGGAGAGGGCGGGGGTGAGGGCCAGCGGCCGTGGCAGTACTGACCTCAGGGCGCGAGCCGTTCGCGGATCCACCCGTCGCCTTCACGCCGATACACGAGCCGATCATGCAGCCGCGACTTGCGCCCCTGCCAGAACTCCCAGCGCTCGGGCACGAGCCGGTAGCCGCCCCAATGCGGCGGCCGGCTCGGGCTCAACCCATGCTGGGCCGCGGCCTTGGCGGCGTTGGCCACCAGCACCGCGCGCGACGAGATCACCTGGCTCTGCGGCGAGGCCCACGCGCCCAGGCGAGAGTCCAGCGGCCGCGACGCGAAGTACGCATCGGACTGCGCGCCATCGACCTGCTCGACGCGGCCTTCGATGCGGACCACGCGTTCCAGCTCCACCCAGTGGAACTGCAGGGCGGCGAACGGATGCACCGCCAGTTCGCGGCCCTTGCGGCTGTCATAGTTGGTGTACCAGACGAGGCCGCGCTCCTCGATGTCCTTGATCAGCACGATGCGGGTGGACGGACGCCCATCCGCGCCGACTGTCGCCAGGGTCATCGCATTGGGTTCGGGCACCTGCGCGTCCAGCGCCTGCTGGAACCATTCGCGGAACTGGCGCAGCGGCTCGCCCGCGGATTGCTGTTCATCGAGCTCGGCGCGCTCGTAGCTCTTTCGAAGGTCGGAGAGTTTGTCCATCCTCTGGAGTATCGGGCGAATCCTTAAGTAAAGCTCCCACTCGTGAAACTCCGGGTGGGAGCGCTTTCCCGCCGCAGGCATGCTTGGTCCCGTCGAGCCGCGCCGCAGAGCCTGGCCCAGGGGGATCGGGACCAAACCAGAAGGAAGTTCGCATGAATCAGCGACGACCCGCCGTCGTCGTGCTCGCGGCAGGGCGCGGCCAGCGCTTTCGCGGCGAGGGCCACAAGCTGGAACAGGTCGTGAATGGAGACACCGTGCTGGCGCTGACCTTGCGCCAGACGATGGCCTCCGGCCTGCCGATGCTGGTGGTGACCTCGACCGCGTTGGCGCCTCTGGTCCGACGCCATGTGGCCTCGCGCGACATGCTGGTGCTGCCCGACCAGGACCGCCTCGGGCGCCCCGCGCCGCTGGGCATGGGGCATTCGATCGCGGCCGGTGTCGCCGCGACCGGGGATGCGCCCGGCTGGCTGATCCTGCCGGCCGACATGCCGATGGTGCGGTCCACCACATTGGCCGCCGTCGCGCAGGCCATCGAGCACGATCCCATTGCCTACGCACAGCACCGCGGGCGTCGCGGGCATCCCGTGGGGTTCAACGCGGAACTCTTCTCCGAGCTCGCCAGCCTGCAGGGCGACGAGGGCGCGCGCCGGCTGCTGGCGCGTTATCCGGCGCAGGCCGTGGAGGTCGACGATCCGGGCGTGCTCATCGACGTCGACACCGTCGAGGACCTGGAGCGGCTCGCCCTGGATCCGCTGAAGCCGCGTCCGAGTGGCGAAGGACTGCGGACCTTGGGCTAGCGCCCGGTCCGTTCAGAGTCCGTTCAAAGTCCGTTAGACCGGGCCAGCGCCAGCTGACGCTCCAGCGCCCGGTCGTGGATGCCGTGCTCCCGCAGGCAGGTCACGGCACGCTGCAGGTAATCGAGTGTCGTCCCGTAGCGGCCGCGTGCGTGCCGCAGGATGTGCAGCAGCCGGTCGTCGGCGATGTCGCCGACCCAGCCCGGGCTGCGTCGCGACAGCGTGAAGGCCAGCGCCTTGCGCGTGCCCAGGCCGTCGGCGCAATGGCAGTCCAGCCACCGCGGCACGTAGGTGCCGACCACCATCTCCCGCAGCCACAGGCGGTGCAGCGTGGCCTCGCTGTCCTTGGGTTCGACGCGGTAGATCAACCCCCGGCAACTCCCGCCCGACAACAGCGTCATCACGAGGCCGGGCTGCTCGCTGCTGCCCCGGTTCACCAGCGAGCGCAGCCGCAACGCGCGGTGGTAGCCCTGGACCCTCGCCACCAAGGTCTGCGCAGGGTCAAAACCAGGGTTCCACATCAGCGAGCCATAAGCGAACATCATCAGGCCGTGCTCACGGTCCCAGGTGCGTTCCGCCACTTTCAACAGCTGCTGGCTGTGGGCGGGCAGGTCTTCCAGTCTGGCTTCGGCGAGAGGGTCGGCGATCATGGGAGAGATGCTGCCATAGGGTGGATATCTCCCTGCAACGATCGGTGCGCTGGTCGCGAGGACATGGGGCCCCCGCGGCAAGCGCGGAAACCCCACGCCCTCCCGCCCCCGACCACTGTCCTCCTGCAACGGTTCTGCTACCGAGGACTTCAGTGTGGGAACGTGGCGTGCCGCCAGCTCGTTGTTCCCGGAACGTTTCTGTAACCAGCTTGTACCCGGGAAAGGCCTGTTGGAGAGCCGTTGGACCTCCCGGGCGTGTAATATGGTTACCAATCTAACCCTGGCCGAGTTACATCGGCAGTCGGCATGAACAAGACCATTCTGGATGTCACCGCGCGGATCAAGGCGCGCAGCGCCGCGTCGCGCGAGCGTTATCTGGACCTGATCGAACGCATGGCGGGTCGGCAACGCGGCGTGCAACGCCTGGGCTGCGCGAACGTGGCGCATGCGGTGGCCGCGATGCCGGCCAACGACAAGCTGCGCATCGTGGCCGAGAAGGCCCCGCACCTGGGCATCGTCACGGCCTACAACGACATGCTGTCGGCGCACCAGCCGTACGAGACCTATCCCGCGCTCATCCGCGACGAGGTCCACCGCCTGGGCGCGACCGCGCAGGTCGCCGGCGGCGTGCCGGCGATGTGCGACGGCGTCACGCAGGGCACGCCGGGCATGGAGCTCAGCCTGTTCTCGCGCGACACGATCGCGATGGGCACGGCGGTGGCGCTGTCGCACGACGTGTTCGACGCGGCGCTGCTGCTGGGCATCTGCGACAAGATCGTGCCGGGCCTGCTGATCGGCGCGCTGCACTTCGGACATCTGCCTTGCGTGTTCGTGCCGGCGGGGCCGATGAGCTCGGGCCTGTCCAACAACGACAAGGCCAAGGTCCGCGAGCTCTATGCGCAGGGCAAGGTCGGCCGCGACGAGTTGCTGCAGGCCGAGTCCCAGGCGTATCACGGCGCGGGCACCTGTACCTTCTACGGCACGGCCAACAGCAACCAGATGCTGCTGGAGGCGATGGGCCTGCATGTGCCGGGCGCGGCCTTCGTGCATCCGCACGACGGCCTGCGCGAGGCGCTGACCCGTGAAGCGGTCCGCCAGGCGCTGAAGATCATTCCGCAGCGCGACTACACGCCGATCGGCCGCATGGTCGACGAGCGCAGCATCGTCAACGCGATGGCCGCGCTGCTGGCCACCGGCGGCTCGACCAACCACCTGATCCACTGGATCGCGGTGGCGCGTTCGGCGGGCATCCTGATCGACTGGAGCGACTTCTCGGAGCTGTCGGGCGTGGTGCCGCTGCTGTCGCGCGTGTACCCGAACGGCAGCGCCGACGTGAACCAGTTCCAGGCCGCGGGCGGCCCGGGCTTCGTGATCAAGGAACTGATCGGCGCCGGGCTCATGCACGGCGACGTGCTGACCTCGGTGTCGGGCCAGAACCTGAGCGCCTTTGGCCGCCTGCCGCATCGCGCGGACGACGGCAGCGTCAGCTGGACCGACCTGCCGGCCAAGAGCAATGACGACAGCGTGGTCCGTACCGTCGCCGCGCCGTTCTCGCCGACCGGCGGGCTGAAGCTGCTGGCGGGCAACCTGGGCCGCGCGGTGATCAAGGTCTCCGCGGTGCCGGAGGATCGCCACACGGTGGAGGCGCCGGCGCGCATCTTCGACAGCCAGGAGGCGATGCAGTCCGCGTTCAAGGCCGGCGAGCTGGAGCGCGACGTGGTCGTCGTGGTCCGCTTCCAGGGCCCGCAGGCCAACGGCATGCCGGAGCTGCACAAGCTGACGCCGCCGTTGGCGGTGCTGCAGAACAAGGGCTTCAAGGTGGCGCTGGTGACGGACGGCCGCATGAGCGGTGCGTCGGGCAAGGTGCCGGCCGCCATCCACGTGAGCCCCGAGGCGCTGTCCGGCGGCCCGCTGGCCAAGCTGCGCGATGGCGACCTGGTGCGCGTGTGCGCCAACACCGGCGAGCTGAGCGCGCTGGTGCCGGCCGCCGACTGGGATCGCCGCGAGCTGGCGCAGATCACCGCCGACGCGGTGATCGAGAACGGCGCCGGCATGGGCCGTGAGCTCTTCGCCGGCATGCGGCGCAACGTGACGACGGCGGAGGAGGGCGCGATCAGCTGGCTGTGAGGCCGCGCTGAACGCCTGCCGACCGTGTCGTCTGCCGATTTCGAATCCGACTACGAGGACATCGCATGACTTCCATCAAGGACACCCTGAGCCTGGCCGAACACGGTCCGGTGATTCCGGTCATCGTCATCGACCGCGTCGAGGACGCGGTGCCGCTGGCCCGCGCGCTGGTCGCGGGCGGCGTGCGGGTGCTGGAGGTGACGCTGCGCACGCCGGTGGCGCTGGAGGCGATCGCCGCGATCTCGCGCGAGGTGCCGGAGGCCATCCTCGGCGCGGGTACGCTGCGCACCTCGGCCGACGCCGTGGCGGCCAAGAAGGCCGGCGCGTGCTTCGCCGTCAGCCCCGGCTTCACGCACGACGTGGCGAGCTCCTGCGAGGCCAACTTCCTGCCGCTGCTGCCGGGCGTGTCGACGGCCAGCGAAGTGATGATGGCCAGCGACGCGGGCTACAAGTTCCTGAAGCTGTTCCCCGCCACGGCGGTCGGCGGCGTGAACCTGCTGAAGGCGCTGGCCGGCCCGTTCACCGACGTCGTGTTCTGCCCCACGGGCGGCATCACGGTGCAGACGGCGCCGGACTTCCTGGCGCTGCCGAACGTGAAGGTCTGCGGCGGCTCGTGGCTGACGCCGGCGGATGCGGTGAAGGCGGGCGACTGGGCTCGCATCACGCAGCTGGCGAAGGAAGCGAGCGCGCTGCGCGCTTGAATTCACCCGGTGAACGAGGCTCTGGCAGCCGCGTTTTATCGTTTCGCTCCCACCCCATCCCCGCCCTCCAAGCGGGCGGGGCAGAGGTCACCCCACCCCGGCCCGCCCCCACGGGGCGGGTGAGCGGCGGCGGGCTTGGCACTTCTTAGCGCTTCGGTGGATCAAACACCAGGCACGTGGTGCTGGCGTGGGCGTAGAGCTTGCCGTCATGGCCGACGAGGTCGGCCTCGGCCGTCGCCATCTGGCGGCCGACGTGCCGCACGCGGCCGATGGCGCGCACGACCGGCACCTTGTCGTTGAGCGCGCGCACGAGGTTGATCTTCAGCTCGAGCGTCGTGTAGGCACGGCCCACGTCCATCGTCGTGTGCACCGCGCAGCCCAGCGCGGAATCCAGCAGCGTCGCATACCAGCCGCCGTGCACCGTGCCCATCGGGTTGTAATGCCGGAACCTGGGCGTGCCCTGGAAGATCACCTCGCCCTTGGCCGCGCGCAGCAGCGTGAAGTCCAGCGTCTGCGCGATCGGCGGCGGCGGGAGCTTGCCGTCGAGCATCGCCAGCATCTGTTCGAGGCCGTTCAGGCCGGCGATTTCCGCCATCGTGGCCACGCCGTGTTCCGGGCGGATCCGGGCGCGGACGTCCTTCTCTTCCGCCAGCCATTGGGCTAGCGCGTCGTCGTGCGAGGCGGTGGGCGGAGGAGTCAATGCTGCGCTCATGAGGAGATCCTGTCGCGGTGGGTCGGAGTGAAAGCTTGTGGCTGCAATGGTTGCAGCTACAATAATCCGCTGTCAAGCCTCCCGGCGACACCCTGAGAGATCACTCCAATGAGCGCATCCGTCTCTGCCTCGAAGACCACGCCCGCGCAGGGGCAGACCCTGACGCAGGCGGAGCCGATCTCGCCCAAGGGCTGCACGAATTTCAAGCTGCGTCAGGTGACGCGGCTGGTGTCCAACCACTGCGAGGCGCAGTTCGCCGAGTCCGGCCTGACCACGACGCAGTACGCGCTGCTGTCGCACATCGTGGTGCTGGGGCCGATCCAGCCGAGCGAGCTCGCGCGGCGCATGGACATCGATCTCTCGACGCTGTCGCGCAACGTGCAGCCGCTGCAGGCGCTGGGTCTGGTGGAGACGCTGCCCGGCGCCGACGCGCGCAGCCGCCAGCTGCAGGCGACGGAAGAGGGCCACGCGCGGCGCAAACAGATGAAGGCGACCTGGAAGCGCGCGCAGCTCTCGCTCAACGAGCGCCTGGGCGACGAGCGTGTGCAGCGCCTGCATGCGCTGCTGGACGAATGCGCCGCGTTGATGCGGGGCGAGGTCGCGCCGGACTGACCGGCGCGGACCGTCGTGGAAGGTTCCGACGGCGGAATCAGTCGATCGTGACGATCACCGGCGCGTGGTCGCTGGGCTTGGGCAGCTTGCGCATGGCCCGGTCGATCGTGCAGGCGGTGACGCGCGCCTTCAGCGCCGCGCTCACGAGGATGTGATCGATGCGCAGGCCCTTGTTCTTCTGGAAGCCCAGCATCCGGTAGTCCCACCAGCTGTAGCTCTTGGGCGGCTGCTCGAACATCCGGTAGGCGTCGGTCAGCCCGAGGTCGAGCAGCGCCTGGAAGTGCGCGCGCTCCTGCGGCGACGTGTGCGTCTGGCCGACGAAGGCGGCGGGGTCGTAGCAGTCGCGGTCCTCGGGGGCGATGTTGAAGTCGCCCATCAGCACCAGGTTCTCGTGCTGCTGCATCTCGGTGGCGAGCCAGGCGCGCAGGCCGTCCAGCCAGGCCATCTTGTAGACGAACTTGTCGCTGTCCAGCGCCTGGCCGTTCGGGAAGTAGCCCCCGATCACGCGCACGTCGCCCACTGTTCCGGCGATCAGTCGCGCCTGCTCGTCGGCATAACCGGTGATGTTCTTGACCACGTCCTTGGCCGGCGTCTTGCTCAGCAAAGCCACGCCGTTGTAGGTCTTCTGGCCGAACCACTGCACCTGATAACCGGCCTCGCCGATCTCCAGCGTCGGGAACTTGTCGTCGGTGAGCTTGGTCTCCTGCAGCACGAGCGCGTCGACCGGGTTGGCGGCCAGCCACTCGAGCAGCTGAGGCAGGCGCACGGCCAGGGAGTTGACGTTCCAGGTGGCGAATTTCATGATTCCTTTAACCTATTGATTTTATTGAAGTTTTTGATGTTGGTTTTTTCTATTTTCTTGCTAGCTACCTGTCCAGCTACCAAAATTTCGGGCGCCAAAATGGTAGCTTGGGTGGTAGCTAGCGTCCTACGACGCATCCTATCGATTCATGGCACAGCTGGCGCCAGAGGCGCTGCTGAAAGCGGTCCCGACATGGAATTGGGCCGGCGTCATCGTGGGATGTGGGGAGGCTGGGATCGGTCGTTGGCGAATGAGCCGGGCCAGGCGCGACGCATGTGAGGAGCGAACGGGCTTCACCGGGAAGTGCACCGGCCCGAGCGGTTCAGTTGCTCGCCGCCGCGGAGCGGGTGGCGGCCGATGTCGCCGGATTCAGGCGGGCGCCTGCGCATCGTTGGCGACGCGGAAGAGCGAATCCGACGGATGGACGCTTGTTCCTGGTCCTGCAGCGAGCCGCCGGTTCGGCAGTGCCGCGCCCCTTTGCTAAAGGGCATGGCGGGATCAGACGGTCGATAAGATGACGATGAGGAGACAGATGAGCACCATGACCGACAGCGATCGCAACGTGATTCGCCGCTACGCGGCCGGCGATAGAGCGCTTCGAATTCAGGCCATCGAGGCGTTTTGCGAGCACCAGGCTTCGCACGCGGGCACTCCGGAAATTCGTCTCATGGCTGAAGCGACATCGCTTGTGCCGGATCACTTGCTGCAAGCGCAGTACCGGCGCCAGATGGCGCCACCAGGCGCCAGCGCACACACTGCATTCGGCGACTCGGACTTGGGCACTGCGCGCTGATTCGCGCTCGCGCTGCGCGTACCGCATCGCCCGAGGATTGGTTCTGGTGAGTGCGATGAGCCCGCGCGACCGCGAGCGAAGTCGAGCGCTCCTGCATCCGGGCAAGGAGCCTGCCGCCTCCCTCCGCTAGCGTGCGGGCCACGAGTTGGCTGATGAAATCCATTTTTGCGGCGTTTGGAAGAGGGTGCGCGGACGCTGAACGGGAGAGACGTTTGCCAACCGCTTCTTACGATTCAAGGAGCCGCCGTGAGCACTCTCCCCACCAAGTCCCCCATCGATCGCAGAAGCGATCCGGCACGCAGGGACGCCTTTTCTCAACGTGATCGCAGCAAGCGTCCCGACGTCATCGCGTCGCAGCCCAAGTCTGTTTCGAAACTTGCAGCGCTGGACACGCCGAACTCGCGCCTGATCTGAAGCCGCCATTGCGTGCTGCTTGTGCCTTCGTCGGGGTGCGCAGGCGCCCTGCGGATCAAGACTTTGCGATCCGCGCAGCGGCGGCCTGAAACCCGCTAAGGATGCTGTTGGTCACCGCCTGTGGAAAATCGTCCGGCAGCACGGCGTGGACTGCTTGTACGACGGCTGGTGTGTGGTCCACGACTTCATCGATGAGCGCATCGACGGCGCGACCGCCTTCGGTGATCACGCCATGCCTGGCGCCAAGCGCCACCCAGTGACGGCGGAGAATGTCGCGCATCCTCCAATGCGCATTCTTCGAACGCACGGCCATGGCCATCTTGACCTTGTGCGCGGAGATCTTCGCCGGCCCCTCGCCGAGCACCGGATAGGCGGATAGAACGTCGTACAGCGGGGTCAACTGGTAGCTGCCGCCTGGGCGCAGGAACAGGCTGAAGTTCTTGGCGTGCCCGTCCGTGGCGCAAAGCATCCAAAAGATCAACTGAGCCTTGAAAAAGTTGCGCTGGTCTTGCTCCCGGGTGATCGAGCCGTCGAGCAGCTCCAGGATGCGGTCCATACCCGGGCCGCCTTCGGCCTCGTATTTCGCCTCCGGCGAGACGCCGACGGCCTGGCACATGTCTTCCTGCGGCAGCCGGACAAGGCGCTGATCGCCGTCGGAAGCTGTCCACCACGAGCGATCGAAGCGCTCGACGACGAGCGCCGTGATGTCCTCGAACTGCATGGGCTGGCAAGGGGCGACGGGCAGACCGAACGCCTTCAGTATCAGCGCGCACAGCCACTCGTTCTCCACGGAGTGGCGCATGTCGAGCTTCATGCCGCCGATCAGTCCCAGAGGCAGCTTGAAGATGTGCGTGGTGGGTGTGCTGCCACGCGGCAGACACCAGTGCCCATCGCGCAGGAGGAGGGCGGTCTTTTCCTGCGCGCCGGCGATGGAGATCCGGAACTCGTTGTCCTCGCCCCCCAGCCCAGACCTTGTGGCGTCGTCGCGCTCCTCAGGACCTGCGCAATCTGGGCGTGATTCAGCACCTCGGCGTGTACGCTGCCAAGGCCCGATGACGCCTGGTCTTCAGGCAGGATCTCCAACGCACCGACGCAATCCCTTCCGATCTCGGCAAGGAGTTCAAAGGCATCGGTGGAGCCGGTGCTGAAACGACGCGCTAGTCGCTCACGGATCTCCTTGCTATCGGGCAACAGGTTCTCGAAATAGGCGCGGACCTTGTCGCCGCGATGCGCACTGTTGCCCGGTGTGAAAGGCAGCGACAACGACAAGGGACGCCCGTGTTCTGACGAAACCCAGGCCTCGTCATACTGGAGCGTGTCGGGCGCATTCGGAGCGAGGCTCCATTGGCCCACCCGCGCCCCGTTCATCCAGAGCCCGAGCGTGCGGGTGTGAGAGCGGCGTCCCATTGGTCACCAGACCGGTTTGTCGGCGCCTGAGCCCGCGTCTGAGACATCCTTGCTCGGATGGTGGGGCGACGATGGTTTATTCAGCGCGAGTTCTACACCCAGGATGTGCAGCAGCTTCAGCAAGCGTGCGGCACCGACTGTGTCGGCGTTGCGTTCCAGCGCGGAATAGGACTGCTGGGTGACGCCCAATCTCAGCGCCACCTCCCTTTGCGTCAAACCTGCTTCCTTGCGGTAGGCCTGCAAGAGTGTGGGCAGTTGATCGGCCGTTCGTACGGTGAATCGAGACATACAGTTTATAGGCTGTATTGTTGATTTACAGCGTTTGATGCGTAGTTTGAGAATACGCACTAAAAGCTGTGAACGCAAGTAGTTCGACTGACGTCGCGGAAGACTGACGTGCTCAGATCGCGCCCGCTATGCTCATCCCGAGTCGCCGGGGAATGTTTTGACCGTGTGCTGCGGCGGCGCCCCCGTCGTCGCTCTTGACGACGTTGCCCCGTAGCGCGTTCTCGGTGGCACTCTTGCCAACGACACTGCTCGGCCACCCGAAAACACAACTCCTGACGTTGCCCCTTCGATATCGCGCCCGGAGTCAAGGAGGGAGCCGTCATCGCGCCGGCTGACCTCTCAGGAGCGCATGCGCCCGGTCGCTGAGTGTCGGAGGGCGAGCGAGACTGCTGAGCGCGTTGCCGCACGTCTCGTGCAAGTACGGCTCGGTTACGGCGATGATCGATCCGGCCACTTTTGGCTGCTGATGTCTTCTGCGTAGCGTCAGCGATCATCTTCGAGCTGTTCTTCACGACCAAGGATCCAGGTAACGGTACTAGCCTGGGCTTGGCTCAGGTGTATGGATTCGTCGCGGCCATCGAAGGCACGCTGAAGGTCAAGAGCGAGACGGGCGCCGGCACCGTGCCGACCATGTTCTTTTCCGAACCTCATCGCCCTCGCCCAACAAGGCATCGTGCGCTCGATCGGTGGCGATAGATGTTCACGGTCAGATGATCCTGCTGGTGGACGAAAGCGACGATATCCAGCGTACGTCACAGCAGTAAATTGAGTCGCGTAGCTTCGTGGCGAGAGCGGCCAGCGAAGCGGTCAGCTGCTTTGGCGCTGATGCACGGGGGCCTCAATCCCGACATCTTGCTGTCCGACATCGTCATGCCGGGCCCTATCCACGGCGTGGAACTGTCCGGCGCATCCGCGCCGAGGTGACTGGCGTGCGCGTCTTCCGGATCACGGGGTATAGCGACGTGGCGCAGCAAGCCGCACAGGAGGGCTATGCAGTGATCCGAAAACCCTACGATCTCTCCCGGTTGATGACCACCTTTGCCCAACAACGTCCCACGTCCAACTTCCACGTCCACGTCCCACCATCCTGACTGCCAAAGGCTTGCTTGGGACTCATCAATCTTGATGAGGCGAGACCCGCACCGGAATCTGTCCGTCGATCGATCCTGTGTGCACATTGCTGCCGCTGTGACACCATCAGCCTTGCGTGGCTAGCTCGAATCACATCAACAAAGAAGGAGCAGGGCATGGTCAGGGAGAAGGAAGAACAGCGATCGACGGTCGCACAACACACCGACCCACACGACTCAGATGGAGAGCTTTCACGGCGGATACACGAGTTGCAAAGCGTGCTGTCGACGACGCTGGCGATCATGCGCGCGGGCTACATCTACCTGGATCGCGAGGGCCGCGTCACTGATATGAACGAGATGGCGCAGACGGCCACGGGCTGGACGTTGGCTGAGGCCAACGGCGTCTCCATTTGGGAGGTCTTCCAGCGCGAGGATCGACCCGATGAGTTCCTCGTCCGCAATCCCCTGGACCTGGTCCTTGAGGAGAGCTGGCAGTTGGAGGAGGGCAGGACCATGGTCCTCGTCTCGCGCGCAGGTAAGCGTTTGAGGACGGATGTGCATGCCGCCGTGACGCGTGATGAACACGGCGCCGTCGATGGCATGGTCGTCGTGTTTCGTGACCAGAGCCAATTCTTTGAATCTCAGACCACCGCTTCGCGATACGCTGCCATCGTTGAATCCTCCCATGACGCGATCGTGGGCAAGTCGCTCGACGGACGGATCACGAGCTGGAATACCGCCGCCGAGACCCTATTCGGTTATAGCGCCGCCGAAGCGCTCGGCATGCCCGTGACCCGGCTGATCCCGCTGGAGCGCCGGCAGGAGGAGGCCATGATTCTCGAGCGTATCGGTCGCGGAGAGCGGATCCCTGGCCTGCAGACCGAGCGACTGAGCAAGGGGGCGGCGCATCGACGTGGCACTGACGATCTCACCGGTGCGCGACGGGGACGGTCGCATCGTCGGTGCTGCCAAGATCGTGCGCGACATCAGCGTCGCACTCGAGTCCGCGCGCGCCAGGGAGCGTGTCGAAGCGCTGGAGCGTCAGAACCGCGAGGTGCGTGAAGCCATGCGGGCCAAGTCGCTTTTCTTTGCCAATGCCTCTCATGAGTTGCGCACCCCGCTGAACGCGGTCATCGGGTTTGCCCAGCTCCTGCAGGATTCGCACGCGACGCTCAATGAGGACAAGCGTCAGGCCTTTGTCGGACACATCCTTCGAGCGGGCAGGCATCTGCTGGATGTGATCAACGATGTGCTGGAGTTGTCGAAGGCGGAAGCCGGCAAGGTCGAGTTTTCTCCGACCGACTTTGATGTGGGCGACATCGTGCGCGAGTTGGTCGAGACCATGCGCCCCCTGGCTGAGCGCAAAGGACATCAGCTCGTCTTCGACCTCGACCCGGACGTCACGGCGGTCCGGCTGGACGTCGCTCGGCTGCGTCAGGTGCTCTACAACTACCTGTCCAACGCCATCAAGTTCACGCCGAGTTTTGGCACCATCGTCGCCCGCACCCGGGCGCGCGGGCGTCACGCCTTCATGCTGGAGGTGCAGGACAACGGCATCGGCCTGTCGGCCGACGAACAGGCCGAGTTGTTCGAGGAGTTTCGGCAACTGGGTCGCAAGCCGGGGCAGGACGGCGCGGGCAGCGGCCTGGGACTGGCGCTCACCCGGCGCCTGGCCATCGCGCAGGGTGGCAGCGCGGGCGTGTGCAGCGAGGTGGGACAGGGCAGCCGCTTCTTCGTGGTCCTGCCGCGTGAGCATCGCCCGCCCGGTGACGCCAGTGGCCGCGTGATGGTGGTGGACGACGACGGCGTGTTCACGCGCGATCTCATGGGGCGCATCGAGCAGGCAGGTTATGAGGTCCGGCGCATGAGCGATGTGGACGAGGCAAGCAAGGTAGTTGAGGCCGAACGTGTGGACGCGATCGTGCTCGGCTTGGAAGTAGGCGGGCGCAGTGGCCTGGAACTGCTGGCCCGGCGTTCGGACCACGTGCTTGCCGCGGTCAACGGGTTAAACGTGCGGGTCGAACGCGATCTCGGGGCGATCTTTCCTATCGCGGACGTACTGGTCAAGCCGTCGAGCGCCATGGACGTCGAGCGCGCACTGGCGCTTTGTGCCCAGGGCCCTCGGCGCCCCGCGGTGCTCGTGGTCGACGACGACGGGATTGCGCGCGCGCTGATGGCCGAACAGCTGCAGAGCCTCGGGGTCGATGTCCGGCTGGCCTGCAGTGGCGCGCAGGCGCTGGCCATGCTGGACGAGGCGCAGCCTGACCTGATCGTTCTGGATCTCCTGATGGAGGGGATGAACGGCTTCGAGGTATTGACGTCGATTCGGGCCCGTGCCGATATGGCGCATCTTCCCGTCTGCATCTGGACCGCGTTGACGCTGAGCGCCGAACAGCAAGAAGGCCTGCGCCGATCGGCGGCCCGGGTGCTGCTAAAGGGCCGCGCGAACATTGACGAACTGCTCAACGAGCTGTTCCCGGTGATGGGACGCCACGTGCAATAGCGGGCAGCACACGATGTGAGGCGGCGTGAGGTGATGTGAGACGAGCCGTGGCTTGGCGCGGTGTGGCGTGGCGTGGCAAAGCGATCGGCCGGCACGCGCGTACCCGGGGGATGGCCCATGACCGGAGCGTGCACCATGACGCGCACCCAGGTGGTGGCCGAGGATCTTGTGCAGGCGGGCGCCATCAGGTTCGATGTGGCGGCGCCCAGTTCCGCAGCCCATTCGCGAAATCCACGTGTAGACGGCGATGACTCAACGTCCACGTCAACATGTCGAGTTGTCAACGCCGAGGTGCCAACGCCGAGGTGTCAACGCCGATTGGTCAGTGCCGATGTGTCGACGCCGACCTGCTCACACCGATGCATCCACGTCGATGGGGCGCCTATGTGAGGTCCGCACCCTGGCGCAGCGGCAGCCGCACGTGAAAGGCGGCACCGCCGTCCGGCCGGTTCTCCGCATGCACGCTGCCCTGCAGCACCGTCATGATCTTGCGGCAGATTGCCAGCCCCAGACCGGTGCCCCCGGATCGTCCTTGGTCGCGCTTGACTGCACGGACGCGTCGAAGATGCGTTCAAGCTCCGCTTCAGGAACACCGGGGCCGCGGTCGAGCACCGTCACGCACGCCTCGCCGCCCGCTGCACCCGTGCGAACGCCGATGCTGGCGCCCTCGGGGGAGAACCGGATGGCATTGGCCAGTACGTTGCGGATGACCTGCTGGAAGCGCAGCGGGTCCACCCGAGCCACCAAGGCAGAGCCGGCCTGGTCGAGCTCGACCTTCAGCCTGCGGGCGGCAGACAAGGGCTCGAGCTCGCGCACGACGCCGACGACCAGCGGGCGCAGGTCACAGCGCTCAAGATCGAAGGTGCCGATCGCGTTCTCCAGTTTGGATACGTCCAGCAGATCGTTGACCATGGCGAGCATGCGCTCGCCAGATGCGTGGATGTCGCAGAACATCGCGGCGAGCCGCGGTGAGGCCTCGGCTCCCCGCGTCTTGCCCAGTTCCGAGTAGCCGATGATCGTCTGCAGCGGTGTGCGCAACTCGTGGCTGATGTTGGAGATGAATTCGGGACCCAGTCGGAGGCGTTACACCGATCTCCCGATCATCGGACTGACGCGGGCGTTTCCAGATGAGCGGGGGATGATCTCGGCCTTGCTGACCTCGTCCTCCGCGGCCGCAGCTGTGATTTTGTTGTTGAGAACGTCGGGCACTTCCATGTTGTAGCGTGCGCCCATCTAGATACCTCGTTTGCAGAAAATCGATGCATCTTTTCTACACCGAATTTGTGCATGGTGCTAGCCGCGTCCCGACCGCAATCCCGGCTTAGGTCGTGCGGCCGGGACCGCGGCGGTACTAGGAACGCGCCTCGATCCGGGCGCCTCCGCGCCCAGCGGTGGCCGCATCGGCAGGGCGCTGCCGGGTCAGTACAGGGCCCACCCTCTCAGAATGGCGGGAGTCTCCCTGTGTAGCAGCGAGGCGGCAACCGGAGGTACGCAGTCGCGCGACGAAGAACGTGATCCGCGACTCGACCTGCGTCGATCAATCTGGCAACTCGTCGCTCGCGTCCCCAACAGCAACTTCTGCGGCGGTCGCGCGGTGGAGCTGGACATACTTCTGCCTCAGCCGTCCTTCGCTAAGAACGCGCTCCCGCCTTGCCTGGAGCAGGCCTCGACGAACGTCCAACACTGAGCCAACGTCCACGGTCCCGGCGCCGTAGCGCGCGGATACCAAATCATGGGCGTCCTGCAGGTGCGCCTCCCGCTGACGCGCTTCGGTGAGCTGCTCGCGCTCCGAGACGTAGGTGTTCAACGCATCGTCGATCTCGTGCCAGGATTTGACAACCGTCTGCTGGTAGTCGATCGCGGCCTCCTGCTGTTGGAGTTCGCGCAGCTGTACCACGCGTTGGCGCCGACCGCGGTCGAAGATCGGCAAGTCCAAGCTTGGGCCGATCGACCAGGTGCGGCTGGCCCAATCGGTGAATTTGCCAGCTTGGTAGGACTCCAGCCCCGCATGCGCGCCAATGCGAATACTGGGATACAGCTCCGCCTGGGCGACGCCCACGTTGGCGACCGCTTTGCGCAGCTTCGCTTCGGCGGCGCGGATGTCCGGCCGGCGTCGCGCAACCTCAGAGGGCAGGCCCAGCGACAGATCAGGCAGGGATGCGGCCCCCGCGGTCGATCGACGTGGCGCCAGCACGGCACTGAGCGCGCCCGGTTGCTCGCCCAGCAGCAGTTCGAGCTGTCCCTGCGCCTGCGCCAGTTGATCCAGCAAGGCGGGCAACTGCGCCCGGGTGGTCGCGAGGTCGGCGCGCTGGCGCTCCAGGTCGAAATGATCGATGAGGCCTGCGTCGACGCGCGCCTTCAACAAGTCCAGCCGGTCCTGCTGTCCGGCGACATCCTCCTCGACCACCTGCCGCTGATCCTGTGCGCTGCGCAGCGTCAGATAGTGCTGCGCCACCTGTCCTGCCAGACTCTGACGGGCCAGCGCCAGCAGCGCGACTTGCGTCGCCACGTCCGCGTCGGCCGCCTCGATGCTTTGGGACACGCGGCCCCACAGATCCAGCTCCCAGGAGACATCGAGGCCCGCCTGATAGTCGTTGAACGGGCTGCTGAGCGCCGACACCAGCTGATCGCGGTTGGCGCCGCTGCTGCCGCCGATCACGTCGAGCAGCCGCGTGCTGGCGCCGTATTCGCTCTGTCGCTGGCGGAGCGCGCCCGCGCTGGCCTTGGCCTGCGGCCCGCGCTGACTGACGACCACCTGCAGCTGCGTGCGCGCCTGGGCGAAGTGCAGGGCCGCCGTCCTCAGGTCGGGGCTGGCACGGGCGGCGCGACCTTCGAGCTCGTCGAGCACCGGATCGTTCAACGTCGTCCACCAGCCGGCGCCATGCGCCGCGGCGGGGGCGGCGGTGGCGGTGGCGGTGGCGGCAGTTGTGGTCACCGGACGCGGCAGCGCCGCGTCGCCGGTGCGCCACTGCGACCAGTCGCTCGGGGTCGCGGTCTCGGGCCTGGGAAAGGTCGAGGGGCTCGCGCAACCGCAGAGTGTCAGAGCGGCGGCAAGGGGCAGCGTCGCGGCGGCCAGGAGGAGGGAGGAGTGCTTCATGGGATTCACGCCAAGCGGTTGCGGAACAGCCAGGCCGCCAGCGGCAGCGTGACGGCGGCGACAGCCAGCATGGGCACGAAGTCGTGCGCGACCTCATGCAGGCCTGCCCCTTCCAGGTAGACACGGCGCGTCAAGTCCATGCCGAATCGCAAGGGATTGACCAGCGTGGCGATCTGCAGGAACTCGGGCATGTTGCTGACCGGCGTGAGCATCCCCGACAGCAGCATCAACGGCATGATCAGCAAAAAGGTGTAGAGCATGGCCTGCTGCATGCTGACCGACAGCGCCGAGATGGACAGCCCGATGCCGACGGCGGCGATGGTGAAGGTGACCAGGCCCAGGTAGAGCAGCGCCACCGAGCCGGCGAACGGGATCCGGAACCAGAACACGATGATCAGGAAGATGATCGTGGACTGCGCCAGTCCGACCAGGATGGACGGGATGGCCTTGCCGATCAGCAGCTGCATCGGGGTGAAAGGCGTCACCAGCAACTGGTCGAAGGTGCCTTGCTCGCGCTCGCGGGCCACCGAGAGCGCCGCGATCATCAAGGTCTGGATCAAGCTCAGCGCCGCGATCAGGCCGGGCATCATGTTCCAGCGCGATTCGAGGTTGGGGTTGTACCAGGCGCGCCGCTCGATGCTGATGGCCGGCGCTCCGGCGCGCCCGGCATTGATCGAGGCCACGATGGCGCCTACCTGCGCCGCGGCCGCGCCGGCGGTGGACGAGTTGCGGCCGTCCAGCACCATCAGCAGCGGCGCGCTCTGCCCGGCGCCGAGCCGGTTCTCGAAGTCGGCCGGGAACACCAGCACCATCAGCATGTCGTCGTTCTCGATGGCGGACGCGATCTGCGTGGTGCTGACGAGCATCGCCTGGCGTCGGAACACGCCCGTGCCGTCGAGCTTTTGCAGGACGCTGGCCGCGGCGGCGCCGTGGCTCAGGTCCAGCACCGCATAGGGCGCGTTGGTCAGGTCGTAGGTGGCCCCGTAGCCGAACAGCAAGGACTGCAGCAGCGCGGGCACCAGCAAGATGACGCGGCTGCTGGGCTCCTTGAACAGCGCCAGCAGCTCCTTGCGGATCAGGAAGCCGATGGCCCCCAGACCGGTGATGAATCCTTCGATCATGGGCATCAGTCCAGAGTCTTGCGCAGCGTGGCGCGGGTGGCCCACAGCAGCACCAGCATGTAGAGCAGCAGGATCGCGCAGTCGCGCAGGATCATGGGCCAGTTGTCCCCAGCCAGGAACAGCGTCTTGATCAGGCTCATGAAGTGGGTGGCCGGCAGCAACTGGCTGACGAGCTGCACCACCAGCGGCACGTTGCGCAGATCGAAGACGAAGCCCGACAGCATCATGGCCGGCATGAAGCTGGCCAGCATCGCGAGCTGGCTGGCCTCGAACTGGTTGCGCGTCCTGCCCGAGATGAACAACCCCAGCAGCAACGCCACCATCAGGTACAGCAGCGAAGCCAGGACGATCGCGACGAGCGAGCCCCGCATGGGTACCTCGAAGAGGAAGCGCGCGGCCAGCAAGCACATCACGAGGTCAATCGCGCCGACGACAAAGTAGGGAACGATCTTCGCCAGCACGATCTCCAGCGAATGCACGGGCGTGACGAAGAGCGACTCCAGCGTGCCGCGCTCCCATTCGCGCGCGATCAGCAGCGAGGTCAGGAAGGCGCCGATCAGCGTCATCACCAGCACGATCAGCCCCGGCACCAGATACCAGGTGCTCGTGTTGGCCTCGTTGAACCACATGCGCTGCACCAGTTCGATGCCGGGCGTCTCGACCCTCGTGCCGCGGCGCGCGTTCTGGATCTGCGCCCACTGGCCGATGGCGCCTGAGACGTAGCCCTCGACGGCCGCGGCGCTGCTCGAATCGACGCCGTTCATCAACAGCTGCACCCGCGCATGACCGGCGGCCAGCTCGCTTGAGAAGTTGGACGGCACGCGCAGGATCGCGACCGCCTGGCCCTCGCGCATGGCCTGGACCGCCTCGGTCTGGCTGGCCATCCACACTGGCGACAGAAACTCGGATCCGCTCAGACCGGCCATCACGTCGCGCGCGGTGGGCGAGTTGTCCTCCATCACGACGGCGAGTCGCACGTCCCTGACGTCGAAGGACAAGCCGTAGCCGAAGAGCAGGATGAGCATCACCGGCAGCAGCAGCCCGACCGCCAGGTTGCTGCGGTCGCGCAGCATCTGGCGCAACTCCTTGCGCAGCAGCGCGGTGAAGCGCCGGAGAAACCCGCCGTGCGTTCGATCGCTCATGTCCCTGGCTTCCCGGCCGACTGGCGACCCTGCTCGACGATGACGATGAACGCGTCGTTCATGTCGCTGCCATGTTCGGCGCCGGCCTGCGCGCGCACCTCGCGCGGCGTGCCCAGCGCCAGCACCTGGCCGGCATCCTGGATCGCGATGCGATCGCAGTACTCGGCCTCCTCCATGAAATGGGTGGTGACGATGATGGTCACGCCGCGTTGGGCCAGGCCGGTGATGGTGCGCCAGAAGGCGCGGCGCGCCAACGGGTCGATGCCGCTGGTCGGTTCGTCCAGGAACAGGATCTCCGGCTCGTGCAGCAGGCTTGCCCCCATCGCCAGGCGCTGCTTGTAGCCGCCGGGCAGCTGGCCGCTGGTCGCGTCGGGATCCAGATCGAACTGCTCGATCACGGTCTTCACGCGGTCCGCGAGCGCCCGACCGCGCAGGCCGTAGGCGCCGGCGAAGAACTCGAGGTTCTCGCGCACGCTCAGGTTGCCGTAGAGCGCGAACTTCTGCGACACGTAGCCGATATTTCGCCGGGCCTTGGCCCGCGCGGTGCGCAGGTCGACGCCCGCGACCTCGAGATGGCCGCTGGTGGGGGGCAGCAGGCCGCAGAGCATGCGGAAGGTGGTCGTCTTGCCGGCGCCGTTGGGGCCAAGCAGTCCGAAGATCTCGCCGCGCTTGACGTCGAAGGAGGTGCTCGCCACGGCGGTGAAGTCGCCGAACTTGCGCACCAGGTCCCGCACGATGATGACCGGCTTGCCGTCGCGCGGCCGGACGGCGCCGACCGGCGCGTCCGCCGCCGCGCTCGCGGCGTGCTCGCCTGGCGGCGTCTGCTCGCGCAGCAGCATCATGAACGCGTCCTCGAGTTCATGGGGTCGGAGCTTGACCTCTGCCTCGCCGAGCAAGTCCGTCAACGCGTCCTGGGGCACGTGTGCTTGGCGGATGAAGCGCACGCCACCGCCCTTGGGGACGGCGTCGACGATGCGGTCCTTCGCATCAATGAGGCTGGCCTGGAGGTCCCGCGCGGCCATCCCCCGCGGCGGCGTGGCCTGATAGCTCAGGCCTTTGGCCCGCTCCTTCAGCACGTCGGGCGCGCCTTGCGCCAGCACCCGGCCTTGGTTGATGACGAAGACCTGGGCGCAGCGCTCGGCTTCGTCCATGTAGGCGGTGCTGACGATCACGGTCAATTGCTCGTCCGAGATCAGCTGCTCGAGGATCGTCCACAGGTCGCGGCGGGAGAGCGGGTCGACGCCGACGCTGGGTTCGTCGAGGAGCAGCAGCTCGGGCGAGCGCACCAGCGTGCAGGCGAGGCCGAGCTTTTGCTTCATGCCGCCGGACAGCTTGCCCGCGGGGCGGTCGGTGAAGCGGGCGAGGTCGGTCATGGCCAGCAGGCGCTGGAAGCGGTCGATGCGCTTGTCCCGTGGCACGCCGTGCAGGTCGGCATAGAGATCGAGGTTCTCCTGCACGCTGAGATCGTCGTACAGGCCAAAGCGCTGCGGCATGTAGCTGATCCGGTTCTGCACCGCCTGAGGCTGCCGGACCACGTCGGTGCCCAGCACGGTCAGCGAGCCCGCGACCGGCGTCATCAATCCCGCGATCATCCGCAGCAGCGTGGTCTTGCCGGCCCCGTCGGGGCCCACCAACGCAGTGAGTTCGCCAGCGCGCACGCGCATCGTGACCGCGTCGACGGCCGTGACCTCGCCGCCCCCGCTCCCCTTGAACGTCTTGCGCAGGCCCTGCGCGACGACGGTCGGCTCACCGACGCTCATCGCTCAGTTGCCGGTGGCGACAGGAAATCGGGCGGTCGCCGGCTGACCCATGCGCAGCTGGTCCTGCGGGTCGTCCACCCGCACGCGCACCTCGTAGACCAAGCTGGTGCGCAGCTCGTCGGTCTGCACGGCCTTCGGCGTGAACTCGGCCACCGGCGAGACGAAACCGACCACGCCTTGCAATGGCTTCGTCGGCGCGCTGTCCGTTGTCACGCTGACCTGCGTGCCCGGCCTGACTCGGCCCAGGTCGGGTTCGTTGGCGTACACCCGCACCCACTTGGGCCCGGCCAACGCGAGTGCGAAAACGGGACGTTGCGGCGAGACCATGTCGCCCGGCTCCACCAGGCGGGAGCGCACGGTAGCGTCCGAAGGCGCCTTCAGTTCGCCCTGGGCGATCTGATGGTCAAGCAGAGCGACGCGGGCGAGGGCGGCTTTCGCCTGCGCCTCGGACGCCGCCAGGTCCTCCTTGCGCGCGCCGCGCTCGGCAAGCCTGAGCGCTTCGATCTGCTCGTCGAGCTTGGCGCGTGCGACCTGGGCCGCGGTGCTCGCGCGCTGCAGATCCTGGGCGCTCACCCCACGACCCCGCGTGCTGGCCGAGACCTCCTGCAGTCGTGCCACCTCGTCCTGCGCGCGCTCGGCGTCCGCCTTCGCGGCGACCACACGGCTGCGCAACTGAGCCAGCTCCTCGGATCGCGAGCCGTTGCGCAGCTTCAACAGCGCCTGCTGCTGCGCCTCGCTCTGCGCGCGGGCCTGCTCCGCCTCCAGCTTCATCGTGCTGACGTCCAGTCGCGCGACCACGGCGCCGGCGTGCACGCGGTCGCCTTCCTGCGCCAATACCTCGGCGACGCGACCGCTGCCGTCGAAGGCCAACGAGACCTGACGGATGTCGACGTTGCCATGCAGCGTCAGCGTCCCATCGTCCTTGTTCGCGGCCTGCCGATGCCACCACCAGCCACCCGATCCGAGGATCAGGATCAAGGCAACGAGGCCAAGAATCAAAGGTTTCTTCATGTGAGTAGCGTTGGGACTTGAGCTGGGAATCGACTCTAATCTCAATCGCTTTTAAACTAAACGGATGACTCAACTAAAGAGCAAGCAGCCCGGCGCGCCCTCGGCGAGCGTGAATCCGGTGCGCGCCACCAGCCACGCGCGCGCCCCCGCGCCACCCGCGCCGACGGGGATCAGACCTACGCGCGGTTGCTGGAATCGGCCGGATTGCTTTTTGCCGCGGCCGGCTTCGCCGAGACGACCAGCACGTCGATCGCCAAACATGCGGGCGCGGACGTCGCGTCGATCAATTACCACTTCGGCAGTCGCAACGGGCTCTACCAGGCGGTGTTGGCGGAGGCGCATCGGCGGGTCATCCGGTTGGAGGTCCTTCAACAGATCGCCAGCGGCAAGCGGCCAGGATCGGAGAAGGTCAGGCTGCTGATCGACCAGTTCCTGCAGGCGACGAGCGGTGTGCCCGGCTGGCCGACCCGGGTGCTGGCCCGGGAGTTGTTGGCGCCCACGGCCAACGCGCATGTGCTGCTGAACCAGGAGATCGCGCCAAAGCTGCAGATCGTTCTGGGGATCTTGAGCGGGGTCACGCGCATCCCCGTCGGCGAGCCGGCGCTTTTGCGATGCTTGGTGAGCACAGGCGCGCCGGGCTTGATGATGCTGGTTGGCGCGAACGGCTATATCGCGCCGCTGCGCGACTTCGTCGCCTCGCCACGCGAGGACCTGGCCCTGCATCTGCATGCGTTCGCGATGGGCGGGCTGAAAGCGGCGGGGAGGCTGTATGCCCAGAATACGGGCCGCGCATCCAGCCGCAGCTAGATCTCGCCCGGGCATTTGATGCGCCGGCGCCTGACGAAAGGCGGTGGAACACCCAATCACGAGGTTCGGGCGGGCCGTTTGTGGAATTGAAATATTGGTGAAATGACCGTATGAAGGGCATTTGACCGATCTTTTCATGCGGACAATTGCTAGGTCGCCTGGCCGAAGCAAGGGCTTGAGATTCATTAGGAGGGGCCATCACGCAACTGCTCGCTGCATGATGTTTTGGAGACGGGGTGTTCCAGTTGGACTAGAGCGGGGACGGGAGGACGGAAGGACGGCAGCGAGCGCACCAAGCCTCACAGACAAATCGAGGCATAGTTGCGGGTCGCCCCAATGCCGGACTCCATGCCCTCTTTTCGCTTTCGCCACCCGAGCATCGCGGCTAAAGCCAGATGGCTGGCGGCCGCGCTCGCGGCGGTCCTTGCCATCGCCTTGCGCGCGTTCCTGCAGCCCGCGTTGGGCGACGAGCTCCCCTTCATCATTGCCGCGCCGGTCGCACTGTTCTGCGCCCTCATGTGGGGAGCAGGCCCGGGAGCCCTGGCGACGCTGATCTGTCTTGTGGGTACCTTGCTGCCGAGCATGCCGCCGGATGTGCTGAACCGCGAAGGCGGCGTCAGGGTTGTCGGATTCGCTCTGGTGCTCGGGAGTGCCTGTGTGCTCGTGGCGCGGGTCAATGCCCTGCGGCGTCGCCATGTCAGGCTGGGCACAGCCGCCGATATGCCGCTGGTCCGATGGCTCAATGCGGCGCTGTTCGGTGCGGTGCTGCTCCCCGCGACCGCGTTCGTGCTGGTCGGCTGGTGGACCTATGACCAAGCGCTGCAGGCGTCTCATGACACCGTCGTGCGACGTGCAGACTTGGTGTACCAACATGCGCGGCGTACCTTCGACGTCGCGGAAAAGCTGACGCTGGAAGCCGCATTGCTGACCACGGGCAACGACGACGTCATTCGTCGGCACGAGAGCGACGTTCGACAGCGGCTGAGTGACATGCTTTTGGGGGTGCCCTCCGTGGTGAACCTCAATGTGTGGGATGCCATGGCGGTTCCCGTGGTGCGCAGCGACCGCGCCATCGATCCGACCGTCACGGTCATCGATCGCAGCTACTTCACCCGGCAGGCCGCCGAGGACCGCGGGTTCGACCTCAGTGAGGTGCTCAAAGGGCGTCAGACGGGGAGGGAACTGTTCAACCTCACCCACCGGCGCCCGGCCGCGGATGGGCGCTTCAACGGCATCGTTGCGGTCTCCTTGAACCCCGAGTATTTCCGCGATTACTACCGTGCCATCCTGGCGCAGAACACGGACGTGGAATCCATCAGCCTCGTTCGAACGGACGGCGACTTGCTGGCACGATGGCCCGTTCCTGCGACGGGAACCACGCACGTGGCGGCGGACTCTCCGTCACTGGAGGCCATCCGATCCGGAGAATCGTCAGGCGTGGTCTACGGTCGGGTGGGCGGATCCGGCGAGCCACGCGTGGCGGCATTTCGCCGTGTCGAGGAACTGCCCGTGTATGTGGTGGTGAGTTTCAGCCAGGCCGCGCTGATGTCGGGCTGGGTGCGGACCATGGGGATCGTTGGTGCGATGGCGCTGCCCATCACGCTGTTGCTGATCGCCGTCACCGCGATTGCACGTCGGCGCGTACAACTGGAGCAGCAGGCCCAGCTCGATCTCCACGAACAGACCCGGCTGCGCGCCGCCAGCGAGAAAAGCGTGCTCGAAGCTCACCGGCGCGAGACGCTGTCGACACTGACGGCGGGCGTCGCGCACGACTTCAACAACCTGCTGGCCATCCTCACCAACAGCCTCCACATCCAGAACGTCAGGCACCCGGAGCACGCCTCGGAGCCGCAGAACGCCGCGATGCGCCGAGCTGTCCAGAGCGGCACGCGTCTGACGCGCCAGTTGCTGTCGCTCACGCGGCGGCAAACGTTGCGGCCCGAGGTCATCGACCTGCGCACGTGGCTACCGGAGATCGAAGAGCTGTTGCGCACGACCTTGGGTCGCAGCATTGCGCTGAGCGTGGACGTCGCCTCCAATCTTCCGCCGGTTCTCGTGGATGCGGCCGAGCTCGAGTTGGCGCTGGTCAACCTCGCAGTGAACGCCAAACACGCGCAACCGCACGGAGGCGTTTTTGTCGTCAACGCGGACGGGATGGTCGAGGGCGGAAAGAAGCTCGTGACCCTCAGTGCCCGCGATGAGGGCCATGGCATCCCGTCGGACATCCTGGGCCGCGTGAGCGAGCCGTTCTTCACGACCAAGGAGCGGGGTTCTGGATCCGGCCTGGGCTTGAATCAGGTGCGGGGCGTCGCGGAGGCGGCCGGGGGAGAGTTGCGTATCGAGAGCGCAGTGGGGCAGGGCACGACGGTCAGGCTGATCTTGCCTGCAGCCGACGTCGGACCTGACGGGGCGGCTGGTTCCGACGAAACGCAAGGAGCTGACCGAGCTGGAGGATCTGGCGGATCTGACCGATCTGGCGAATCTGACGCAGTCACCGGAGCTGTCGAGCCGAAACTTGTTTCCTCAACGGCCGTCGGGCGCAAGTTCCACGGCCACGTCCTGGTGGCGGAAGACAACGACGACGTCGCCGCCGCGACGATCGCGCTCATCGCGAGCTTGGGGCTCAAGGTCACCCGGGCAGTCAATGCCGACGATGCGCTGCGCGTGCTGCGAACACCGCAGCTGGGTGATGACATTGGCTTCTTGCTGACGGACGCGGTCATGCCCGGCGCGATGGGAGGCGTTGAGCTGGCAATGACGGTACGGGGTGAGCGACCGAGGCTGCCGGTCACGGTCATCACCGGGTACGCCGAGAATGTGCAGAGCGCGTTGGACGCCAAGCTCGATGTCGTGCACAAGCCGTTGGCGCTGGAGGATCTGATGACGCGCTTGCAGGGGGCCTTTGGCGCAGCGTAGGGCGCTCTCACCCCGATCAATCAACGAGACCGCCGTTCAACGTTCGGGTCGTCCTGCGGACCGAGGTACTCACATGGCGCCCTGTGGCGAGACGCTCATGATTGGGGGATGCCGTCGTCCTCATCGCGTCCGCCTTGCACATTGCCTCGATCCGCGCCAGCGGGTGCGTCACGCAGATCGTCCTCGGGGCTCGGCGTCTGGCGACCTTGCTGGCTGGGGCTGGGCGCAATCCCGCCCGCCGGCTCCTGCCGCTCCGCGGGCGCTCGGCCGTCTTGTGGGGCCGCACCCGCCGCGGAGTGCGCCTCAGGGTCGGTGTTGATGGCGGGGTTGGGTTGCGTGCTCATGGCGTTTCCTTGGATGTGCGGAGAGTTCCGCTTCAATCCACTCGGGCATTTGTCGTGCCGATAGCCGTGCTCGCCAGCTACCCGCGATGGTGCGCCAGCGTCGCGGACGGCCCGCAAGCGCGGCTGTTGCCGTCGTAGCGCCAGAACAGGCCACTGTCTTGCATCTGGTTGGGCGGGATTGGCGCTGGGCGTCTCGGGCATGACGTGTACTGGTCTGGTCGCACGCAAGGCGAGCCTTCATTGGACGCGAACCTTGTTGCCTTCCTATGCGACCTTGAAAGCTGCCACCAGTCCGACGAGTCGCTCGGACTGTGATCTCAAGCTCTCTGCTGCGGCGGCACTCTCTTCGACAAGCGCGGCGTTCTGCTGCGTGGTCCTGTCCATCTGTCCGATCGCCTCGCCGACTTGGGCCACGCCCTGGCTCTGCTCAAGCGACGCCGCGCTGATCTCGGCCATGATGTCGGTCACGCGCTGGATGGACGTGACGATCTCCTGCATCCGCTGTCCGGCGGCGTCCACTTGTGACGTGCCGCGCTCGACGCGTTCGGAGCTTGTTGCGATGAGGGTCTTGATTTCCCGGGCCGCGGTGGCGCTGCGCTGGGCAAGGGTGCGCACTTCCTGGGCGACCACCGCGAAGCCTTTTCCGTGTTCCCCGCCCGAGCGGCCTCCACGGCCGCGTTGAGCGCGAGGATGTTTGTCTGGAAAGCGATGCCGTCGATGACGCCGACGATATCGCCGATCTTCTGCGACGACTCGTTGATGTCGCGCATGGTGGACACCACCTCGGACACGGACTGTCCGCCGAGCTTGGCAACCTGGGACGCGCTGCTGGCGAGCTGATTGGCCTGCATGGCGTTGTCCGAGTTCTGACGAACGGTGGCGCCAAGCTGTTCCATTGACGAGGCAGTTTCTTGCAGCGCGGAGGCCTGCTGCTCGGTGCGGCTGCTCAGGTCGGAGTTGCCTTGCGCAATCTGCGCGGATGCCGTCGCCACGCCATGAGCGTTCTCCAACACCGAAGAGACAACACCGTTGAGCTTTGTCTGCATCTGCTTGAGTGCGGCAAGGACGCTTCGGTCGTCGTTCTTGTTGAGCTGGATCTCGGTCGTGAGGTCTCCCTGAGCCACCCTTGTCGCCAGGGACACCGCGACCGCCGGGTCGCCGCCGATCTGACCCAGCACGTTGCGCACGATCACCGAGGCGAGGAGGGTGCCCACCACCACGGCGGCCACCATCAGGCTCCACGATGCGCCCTTGGCGAAACCGTAGGTGGAGGAGGCTTGACGAGCCGACTCGCTGGCCGTCGCGTTGTTGATCTCCACGAGACGGCTGATCGCAGCGACCCAGGCGTCGAAGGTCGTCTTAGAGGTCGTGAGATGGGCCTCGCGCGCCTGCGCAAAGGAGTCCTCGCCGGCGCGTGACAGCGTGAGCACCGTGTCCATCGACGTGAGGAATGCGTCCCGCAATCTCTGGTAGTCCGCGAAGCCTTGTGCCTCGTCGCCAGGCGCAACAAGCGGCCGGTAAGCCTCCTCCTGCTTGGCGAGCACGGAGCGCAGATTGGCGATCTGGCGATCCGCGGCCGCGATCTCCGGCTCATTCTTGCTGAGCACATGCTCGGCCTCGGCGCGCCGGATCTGATTGGCGGTGGCGCGCATATTGGCCAGCGACGTGACGCTCGGAAGCTGTTCCGTCGCGAGATCGTGCGCCACCGCATTGACGCGCGCCAACTGCACGAGGCCGAACACCCCCATGAGCAGGACCAGGCTCACCAATGCGATGAACGAAAAGTTGAGTTTCGCCTTGAGCGTCATGTCTGCGTCCCTGGCGCGCCGTCGACGGACGTTCTCGGCCCGCCTGCGGTCGCAGCGTTGGTGTGGAGTGAAATGTCACGCCTGACGCGGGGGCGAGCGAGCCGTGGCACGGCTCAACCGTGGAGCCATTATTTCGCCGCCTGGATGGGTCGAGGTCCGCTCACGGCGCGTGACGAGGATGGACGCGTCGTTGCGCCCGATCAGGAACGGGCAAGATCGGTTCCCTGTGCGCATCCCGCCCGTGAATGGGGGGCTCGCCGATTTGTGCTTGGCGCCGTGCCGCTGAGGTGACGCTGAGACGGCGCTGAGTCGATTTCCATCGAGTTTCAAGTTTTTGAGACGATTCTTGAAATGCTATATATTTCAATGGGTTAGGCGAATCAAATCTACTCATGCGCGACGAACTCCTTGCGTTGATTCAAGCCTCTCGTGCGGGAGGCCTTGCGGCCGAAGAGTTCTTGACCGGGCTTGCGGAGAAGTACCTACGCGATGTGCTGAAGCGCTTCCATCACAGCAGGATGTGTATAGCCGGCTCGCCGCCGCGATGGCTGACGCAGACGAATGAAACCAGGATGTTTTATGCCGACCTCCGATAGTGCGAGAGCCCTCATGGCCGCAGTGAAAGAGCGATACCGTGCTCTAAAAACGTACTCAGACGTTGGGCATGTTTCAACTCGTTTGCGTCCAGGCCAGCACGTGCGCACCTTTGAGACGGCCGCGGGCGACGGCGGCAACTTTCGTTTTGTTTTTCGGTCGCCACATCCGTACTGGCCTCTTCGACACAAGGTGACAACCCATATTGTTGGAAGAGCAAATGGACGCCCCTATCTCTATAGCCTCACGTCAAGCGGCCGAGCTCTTCTGAATTACGAGCCCGAGCTTTGTAGGAGCGTGGCCGCCGCGACTGGCATATCAGGGGGAGCCGCCCACACGATTGCGGGACTGCTATATCCAGACGTGGGAGGTTGGACGTTCGCAGACTTGAAGCGGCCACGGCGTCGCGCTCCGCGCGTTATTGACGGCGTGCTTGCCACCGAATCACAGGGCTGCAGGGTCGGACGCCTGTAGTGGTGTACGTGGGTGTCGAGGACTTACTAGTTCGAAAATTTGCGGATCGAAAGGGCCGAACTGTGGAGGTGCGTCGAAACGTCAACGTTCATCTAGTGCAACCGTCGGAACACTTTCGAATCCCAGGCTAGTGCCTTGACTTAAAACTCGGGGACTGAAGCAAATCGTCTGCGTGGCTGTCTTGATTTCGGCGCGACTGGAGCTGGCACGCCCATGTCCCTGAGCGCCAGAAAGACGAGCAACGATGCATGAGCGTCGTTGGCAGCGTACTGCAGTTGCTGGGTGCTGAGCTGGGGGAGCGCCCAGTTGGAAGTGGTGACCTTCTTGGATTTCGGGAAGCGCTGAGCCAGCACCACGGCCACCGCGGTCTTGAGCCCGACGTCGTCCTTGAACCCAAGGCGACGCACCATCCGTGAGACGTCCACTGTTGCCGCAAGCGCGACGCCCAGTTTCCTGAACAACGGCGTGCGATCCGACGCCAGGCCGAACCCGACCTTCACCACCGCCTCGGTTTCGAGCATGGTCCTGAGAAAGGCGGCGGTGCCGGGCGCCTCGGTGTGGATGATGAAAGCGCGGTCTGCGGTCGCGAACTGCACGATGTGCGGGCCGGTGTTTTCACCACCGGCCACGAACTGCGGTTTGCTTTCCGTGTCGAAACCCACGTGGCCGGCTAGCCGCAGCTCAACTTCGGCGGCCTCGCACTGCTCCTGATTACGAAGCACGTGAATCCGGTCAAGGGGGAGGGCGCGGTACAGCGGCAGCGCCGCGATCTCTTCGCTGGTGGGCCTGTGCATCGTTGCAGTATGCATGGGAGCACCGGCACGCCGACGCCGACGCCGACGCCGCGGGCGAGCGCCTCGCGGGCCGCCCGCGTCGCGCGGACTGCTCACGGGCGGGGACTAACATCGCCGAACGACGCACGGACGAACGACGCTTGGAGGCTAGGAAGCACGGACGCACGGAAGAACGGACTTTCACGACATGACGCGCAACAAGTGGCTCATCATTGGCGGGCTGGCCATCATCCTCGCCGCGACGGTGGTTGGATTTCAACTCCGAACGACGGGCTTGGGCACGACGGACGAGTCCGTCGAGCTGATCGACCCGGCGAGGGTCGTGGTCCTGCGCACGCCGGGCGGCGTGTTGCAGGTGGCCCAGCTGGAGAGGTCGGAAGCCATCGAATGGAAGACCTCCTGGACCTGTCCTCTGATCGACTGCAGCAGGCTGCCCCAGACGGTGTCAAGGGTGGAGGTGACGGCGCGCTACACCTACACCATCGCGCTCGCGAAGGACTGGAAGCTCGAGCCACGCGACGGCGCCTATCTGCTCAAGGTGCCGCTGCCGCGGCTGCAGATCCCCGTGGCGTTCGAGACGTCGACGATGCGAATCGAGACGAAGGAGCGAGGCTTGTTTTCGCCGGACGCCGCTCCGAACCGGGAGCTTGCGGTGAAGCACCTCAGCCCGACGCTGGCCCAGCGAGGCGCGGCGCCCGCGTACCTGCGGCTGGTGTCGGCATCGGCCGAAGCGACGGTCCGGGAGTTCGCCAGCAAGTGGCTGCTCGAACAGAACGGCACGACACTCGATCGCAAGCTGGTGGTGGAGTTCGGGGACTGAGCGGACCGGCGCCGGCGGTGCCGGCGGCACCGGCAGCACCGGCTCGGTGGCGGGCGCTTTGCTGCGCACGTGTGAGGCGGTCCTGGGGTGAACGTCTTGCGACATCGCTGGGGTGCCGCGTGGCTACGTCGCTGTCTCGCACCGCAGACTCAGTCTCAAATTCAGTCTCAAATTCGGTTGTCAGGCGCCCGCTTGCCTCATTTGCGGGCAGAACAAGCTTTTGCGATATAGAACAACGGCTTGCGATGCACCTGCAGGCAGAGCCAACAGCTTTGTCCACAGGTCCCAGGGATAAATGCGGCCCCGGTCTGCGGTGGTGAAGGTGCTCAGTCATCGAGCGCGCGCTTCACCGCTTTGGTGGCGTCGTCGATCACGGACCCCGCATCGGCCGCAACCTGCTTGGCCGATCGGGACAGGAGCGACTCCGACGACCGCAGCGTCCCGTCCGCGGTGGCCCCGGCGCGAGGCTGGCTGCCCGGCGATCCCGCCGCGTCGTCGACGCGATCGCGAACGCTTGTTCCCGCCTGCTGGAACTCGGTGCGCCGAGAGCGCGTCTGAGGTGGCGCCTTCGGCGACTGCTCGGTCCAGGACGCCCGCTCGACGGCTTGCCTGTGGGAGTCGTTCATCGCACGTGGATCGACACGCAGCGACGTTGACTCGCGATCTTGCTCATGGGCCCGCCGGACGTCGGCAGCCCCGCCCGGAACGCTGGCGCCGTTGGAGAAGACGCGGTGGGGGCGCGGCGACTGCCTGGCCAGTTCGGCGTCCATCAGCACCATCGCCGACGCACTGGTGCCCCCGTAGCGCTGCGCAAAGCGCGTGAACATCGCCACGTTGTGCGGATCCTGCGCGATGTCGATGGCGATGGTTTCACCGCGCTCGTAGGCGCGCGCCATGCGCTCGGACACCGCCGTGCTGTGCACCAGGGTCGCGTCCGCACGCTCCGATCGCGACGCGGAAGCACTCAGACGAGCCGCGAGCTCTCGCGCCTCTCGCGCATCCGAGGACACGAGCGTCGCGAAGGAGCGGTCCCGCGAGACGCGATCGCCAAATTGCTTGAACTCCGACAGCTGCTCATTGGTCATGGCCGACACCACCCGCTGTTCGGCCTTGGACAAGGACGAGAGATAGCTCTTGTCCGCCGCCACGTTGCCCTGCAGACCGGCCAGCGGGGTGCTGACGCCCAGCCGCGCCGCCGCGCCAAGCGCAATGCGCGCACTCTGGCTCTGGGTGAATCCCGTCGTGTCGGCCACGCTCTTGCTGATCTGGTCCAGGCGGTTGAGGTTCTCGCCATACTGCTCGAACCCGCTGGTGGTGGTGCCGGTGGCGCTGCGGCTGGCATGCAGCTTGGCCAGGCCCTTGGTGAAGGACTCGGCCAGCACCGCCGAGCGCTCCTGGAGGGCAGACACCGATTCGCTGCGCGCCGCCGCCACCTGCCGGCTGGCGTCCTGGACGTCCTGCTCGGACACGCGGCTGGAGACCACGCGCGACGCGTAGCCCTGGTTGCGCAGCAAGCTCACCGCCGTGCGGCCGCCCAGCACGCCGGCGGTGAAGGTGTCGCCGCTCAGGTCGTCCTGCCAGCGGTTCATGAACGCCGAGGACCGGTTGGGCGAAAGCTGGAGCTGGTCCATGGCCACGTTGCCCATCGACGTGTTGCCCACCGCCGCGGACGAGGTGGCGCCCGAGAGCGCCGCTTGCAGGCCGGACAGCCCGCCGACCAGGGCCGTCCCGACGGTCTCCATGCGCTTGAGCGCGGCCCAGGCGATGAACGGGATGCTGATCGAGAGGTAGCCCACCACGGCCTCGCCGGAGATGGCGCGTGAATAGATGCTGGAGGCGGTCTGCAGCGACAGGGCCTTGGCGCCGGTGCCCAGGTCCGCCGCCGCGGCGAGATCGTAGGCGGCGTAGACCGAGGCCATGTAGTTCAGGATCGCGTACAGGGGCGGCCACAGCTGAATCCAGATGAGCAGCCCCGCATAGCCCTTGAACGCGAGCATGGTCTCGCGCCCGCTGGTCATGAGCAGCAGCAAGACGAAAAGTGGGAACATCGCGTAAGCCACCGCCTCGATCACGTTGCGCAACACGGGCAGGGCCTGCTCGGCCACCTTGCCGTAGTTGAGCCACGACGCGTTTTTCTGGGCCACGGCCTGGGCCCGCCCCACGGCCAGCACCATCGCGGCGGGATCGTTGACCTTCTGCCCCACCAGCGTTGCGCTGTCCTGGATCACGTTGAGCATGGCGTTCTGGCGCACGATGTCCGCCGCGCTGGCCGCGGCGTCGGCGATGCTGTTCCTGAGGTAGGCCTGCTGGATCTGGGCGGCGATGACGCTGGCGGCGGCCGCGGCGGGGAGCGTGGGATTGAGCTGGAAGGCAAGCCGCCCCTGCACGCGCGTGAGCTGGGCGGGCAGTCGTGCTTGGAGGACCTGATAGACGTTGGGGCAGGTGTCGATGCCGATGCCCATGCCGCTGCCCCCGCCACCCGAAGATGCAAGAGACGACACGGTGGTGAAGCGCGCCGGATTGGGCGTGCCCATCAGCGGCCAGACGTCGCTGGACGCCGAGAAGGTCGTGGCGTCCAGCGTGCCGTCGAGGAGGTCGTAGGTCGTGCAGTTGTGGATGAAATTGATCAGGTCGGTGCGAAAGCCCGGATCCTGGAAGACGACGGCGGCGGTCTCGCGCACCAGGCGGTTGCCAAACATGAGGCCGTGCTGCTCGTAGCGCAGCTCCTGCGGCTGCGCGGCGTTGCCGGGCAGTTGCTGGAACGCGGTCTCGAACAGGCCTGTCAGCGTGTGACCGATGGTGCTAGTGACGCTGCCCAGGAGCGCCACGCCCAGAGGCACGTTATCGACCACCTTCACGGGCGCGCCGCCCGTCTTGTCGATGATGCCCACACTCACCTTGGGAACGATCAGCAGCGCGACGACCAAGGTGACGGACGCCAGCCATTTCCAGCCCTGGAGCTTTTCCGGCGCGAACGCGTAGGCGAGCAGGGCGGCGACGAAGCCGCAGAAGGCGACGGCCGCCACGGCGCTGGCGTAGTAGCCCGAGGCGTGGATGGCCGCGCACGCGTTGAACACGCCGAACAGGCTGTCGGCGTTCTGGTAGGCGTAGATTTCCCACATGCGGATCTCCGACGATGCAAGCGCAGGGATCGAAGGCAGGCCGAGATGGTCGGTACCCTGGCACCCTGGCCAGGTCGGCCTGGCCGCGGCGCCTGGTCAGCGCGACATCGATGCGGACTGCTGCCCCAGCATGTCCGCCACGCTTTGGGGCATGCTCGATCGCAGCTGACGCTCGAGCTGTTCCAGGTGGCCGGCCACCGCGCGAAATGATCCGACCTTTTGGTAGAGCAGCCCCTTCTCCTGGGACAGCTGCTGCAGCATCGCCTGCGCGCGCTGGCGCACGCGGTTGGCCTGTTCGCGCTGGGGCTGCTGCAGCGTGTAATCCTTGTCCAGCGCCGCCATGCCCAGGCGCAGGCTGCGCTCGAGGAACACGTAGGCATAGTCCGCGGCGATGACGTCGCGGTACTGCGCGATGAGGCTGTCGGCCAGGCCGGAGCCGGGGATGCTGGCCCCGATCGACAGCATCCGGTAGACGGGCTCGGTGGTCTGGTTCACGAAGCCCACCTCGGGGGAATTGTTCGGGATGGGCGCGCGGGTCGCGATCTTGGCGGCGATCGAGCGCATCAGCGTCTCCACGCGCGCCGTGAACGGCACGTGCCGGTAGGCCGTATTGACGCTGACCACGTCGCAGTTGACGTAGTCGTTGCATCGCAGCAGGTGCTGGACCACCTCGGCGTCGGCGCCCGCGGCCTGCCCGTAGAGCAATTGGCCGATCGAGGTCAGCGTCGGGGCGACGGGGTCGGGATCCCGCCCCGATTCCTCCGGGTAGTACAGGACGGTACCGACGATGCTCATGATGAGCTCGCGTTCCTGATCGTCGAGGTAGGCGCCGGCGTGCTGCAGGGCCTTCCACGTCAGGTTGCCGACGAAGGGGGCGCGGTTTCTCAGCCCGGGATCGCCGGAGGCGCGGGCCGCGCCCAGGATGCCCGGTCGGTCGGATTTGCACCGGCGGCGGGCGGCGTCGCGGTCGCTTTCCATGCCCAGTTCGATGGCGAGGTCGGCGCAGCTCTCCTGCGAGCTGTAGCCCGCCGCCTCCGCGGCCGTGCTCACGATGGCCTTGGCAGTCTCGCAGGAGTTGATGCGCGCGTTGTTGATCCAGGTCTCCAGGCCCTTGGCCCATTTCGTCAGCCCGCCCAGCATCGGTGAGACGGACTCGAGCGCGAGCTGGAACGCGATGCCCGGCAGCGCGGCCGTGATGTTGCGCAGCATGTTCTTGAACTCTTCGGCGGAGATGTGGGAGAAGGAGCCGCCGAAGATGTCGATCCCGCCGCAGCCGGCCTTCGCGTTGGGGAACTGGATGGCGGCGAGTTGATAGACCTTGTTGGGGGAACGCATCATGAGGCTGCCCCCGGTGTAGGTGTTGTACGCCTGACCGCGAAACGCGCCGGGGGCGGTGTAGTTCCCGATGGCGCCGAGCTGATTGAACATGGTGTTCACTTCCGCGTTGAGGTCGCCGGCGTGGCCGGGCAGGCCCATCAGAACCATCGAGACGCAGACCATGGATCGGGGCAGGATCGAGCGGGGCAGGATCGAGCGGGGTAGGATGGACCGGTGCAGGAACGACGGGCGAAGGAACGACCGGTGCAGGAACGACCGGTGCAGGAACGACCGGCGAAGGAATGACCGGCGGAGGAATGGCCGGCTAAGGAGCGAGAGGCCAGGGAACGAAGCGCGAAGTCGAGGCCTGCGGCGCAGCGACGGGACCGGGCGCTGGCGGCTCACCCGTGCGGCACGGTCGCGATCGGGGCCTGGGATCTTGGGCATTTGCATCAGGTTCTCCTAAGGCAGCGCCAGGCGCCGCATGGCGCCCGGCAGCATCGCCTGCGACTCGGGCGTCGACACGGTGGCGATGCGTTCGAGCAGTTGGGATTCGGAGAGCACGCCGAACCCGATCGGTGTGATCGTGGCGTTGAAGGGTTGGGCGAGGAAGACCGCAGGCACCTGGGTGACCTTCAGGGCGCTGGCGATGCCGTTATCCCGTCGGGGACTCGGATAGTTCGGGAGAGGCCCGCCGTCCAGGCTGACCGGCACGACCTGCAGGTCATGGCGTTCCTCGAAGCCGCGCAGCGTCGGCGCGAAGGCGTGGCAGTACGGGCAGTCCGAGCGGAAGAAGAAGAGCAGCACATGGTCCCGTCCCAGCGCGTCAACGGTGCTCGACCGATCGTCGCGCTGGCGCTGCTCGAACACCTCCAACGCCTTGGCGTTCACGGGTCTGCCTTGGACGGTCGGATCGAGTTCTGGCGTGGCCCACGCCACGCGTTGCGCCACGTCGGCGAAGTGGGATGCGCGCGCGACGACGCTGGCCTCGAGTGCCATGTAGCGGCGTACGTTGACTTCGGTGGGCCGCATGATCGCGATGTGGCGAAGGTCCTGCAGGGTCCTTTGCAATTGCTCGAACTCCACCAGTTCTGGTGCGCGCTCAGCAGCAGCAGGGGCTTGTGCGGGCGAGGTAGCGCGCCTTGGAGGAGTGCCATCGTCATGTTTGGAGCGCAGCGGCGCCTGGCGATCCGGACTGGCTTCGAGGTCTGGATCCTCATAGAAGTGCCAGCCGCGCCAGCCATCTGCCCAGTACGCGACACGCGCGTCGCGCGGGCGTTCCGCACTTGGGGCTGAGGCCGCCTTGCGTGGGGCTGGGGTCTCGACGCGAACCGGGTCGCGCAGCACAGGCGCTTGCGCCAGTGCCGCCCGCATGCAAAAGGGCCCGGCCAGGAGCGACACGCACCCCAGGCACCCTAACCAACTGAGCCAGCTGAGCCGGGTGAGCCGGGTAAGCCGGGTGAGCGAGCTGAGCCGGGTGAGACTGCGAAGGCAGGCGAAGGCGAGGCGACGCATGGCGTTCCTAACGCAGCGAACGCGGCGGCAAGCCGTCGGCGCAGTAGTTCAAGCCGAATTCGATCGTCTGGCGGCGCGGCGCGGCCACACCCGGCAGCTTGACGCCCTCCTGCCAGAAGAGCACGTTGAGCCGCGCACACCCCGTCTGTTGATACCGCCGCAGGGTCGTGACATCGATGTACAGGGGGCTCGTGGCGTCGAAGCGGCGCGTGATGGCATCGGCTAGCTCGCCGGTCAGGACGCCGCGCGCGGTGCCATCGGCCGCGGCGAGCGCTGCCAGCAGCAACGGTCGGGCGTCCGGTACGGGGACTCGCGCGAAGCCTTGCGCGAGGCCCTGTGAACGAACGGTCCCCCGCACAGGGCGGCCAGCACGAGCAACGCGGTGCCCATAGGACCGCAGCCAAACACCTGCGTGCTGCTGAGCGTGCACGAGACCATCGTGTCGAATGGCCTCCAAAAGGCATGCGCGGCCCGGGAGGCCAGGGCACGGCGGCGCCTGGAATGCGAGCCGAGCTCCGATGCAGGCGAGGTCATTGGCATTGGCCTTGTCCCAGGTAGCAACGCGTGGCCTGCGTGGCGTTGCGGTTCCGGATTGCGCTCGCATCAGGGAGACGGGGCACGATGGACGCATAGAACTCGCTCAGGTCCAGCCGCGAGAGATCCAGCCGCTGGAGTTGCGCGACGGTAAAACCCGAGCAGTCAGGGTTCTGCGCGGAACCCCAGCCTTTGCGCAGCTGGGCGCGTCCTTGCTCGTTGATGAGGCGCGCCAGCGACGAGTTGAAGCAGCACTTCTTGGTCGTGTGCGTGGTGCATGAGACGCAGTGCCCCAGCACCCGGATGCACGACGAACAGTAGGTGCCCACGGCGTGGCACAGCCGGGCGCCTTCCTTCATCGCGAGCTTCCCCTCTTCTTCGTCGCACGACATCATGGACATGACGATGTAGATCACGACGGCGATGGCCAGGCTCCACGGATCGAAGGCGACCACGACGCTTTGGCCCGAATACAGCACCGCCGAGCCGGCGGGCAGGGCGGCGCCATTCACGGCAACGGTCACACCGTAGGTCGTGAACGTGCCGGCGAAGCCGCCGCCCATCAGCAGCGCCTGCATGCCCTGGTACAGGAACTGGCGGTTGTTAGCGTTCATCAGCACGTCGTAGACGAGGCGCGATCCCACGCCGAACATGCTCTGGTTGCTCATGCCCGCCCCGGCAGAGTCGGCATGGCAGCAGTTCTTGAGCAGCCGGTCGCGGCACCGGGCAGACTCTCCTTGGAACACCTTCAGAGCGGTCGGATCGAGATAGACCCCGGCCTCACGCGCGGCTTCCAGGAAAGACATGGCGCGGGCGAAGTCGGGGTCGTTCGCGTGACGGGTCTCGAAACAGTTGCCGCCAAGACAGAACACGTTGGCCGGACAGTTGCCGGCCTCGCAGCCGCGGTAGTAAGCGCCAATGTCCCCGAGTTGCCCGGAGGGATCTCCGATGACGCGTCGGGCGTCGAGTATTGCGGGATCGTTCGCCGAGAGCGGTTCGCGCGGCGTGCTGGCCGAGGCCAGGGCGCCGAGCAGCGCCTGGCAGACCGGGTCGCCTGGCAGCGAACGGCAGGCCGCGAACTGCGCATCGGCGGCGCCGGAAAGGCTGGGCTGGCCGTAATACCGACGCTCCGGCGGTGTTGTCGTGTAGCCAGGCACCAGCCCGGACGCACTCGGTGCAGTGACCTTGCCGCGTATGAGCGGGTTGGCCGCCTGGCCCGCCGCCAATCCCTCGTCATGGGGGCTCGCGGCATGCGCGATCCGTGCGGGTGGCGAGAGCGACATGGCCAGCGCCGTCAGCCACACCACGATTTGATGAGGGAGGGGCATGTCAACACCTCAGTGCTTGTGCGGGCCGGGACCCGCGCCGGTCTCGCGAATGCCGACGCCGACGCCGACGCCATCACCCGCAGCACGCGGGACATTGCCGGCGCCCGGGCCGGCTTCGCTCTGCATCCCGGTTCTGATTCCGGTTCCGGTTCCGTCGCGGTCCACACCGTGTGCGGCGAGTCGGGCAAGGAAGAGCTGCGCGGCGTGCCGGAAGTCGGGCCGCGTCAGGCGCATGTGCGCCAGCGCGTAGTCGAGACTGACGTCGCCGGCAACGCGCACGAAATCCGCGGCCGGCGCACACGTGCCACTCGCGCAGGACTGGGGTCGCGCGCCGTCTCGCACCAGCACGAAGGTCGGCACGCGCTGCACATCGAACCGATCGAAGGCCGGTGGGTCGATCTGGAGCGCCACCTGCGTGGCGCCGAGGAGCGGCTGCACGAGTTGGACCGTCTCGCGCAACGAGCCGTTGACGAATCCCCGCAGCACCACGGCAGCGCGTGCGCGCGCCGCCTGCGCGAGCAGCCTTTGCAAGGTGGGTCGGGGCATCGACAGGCTCACGAATACCAGCAGCCCGGGGGCCGTGGTGGCGCCGTTTGCTGGGGGCCCTTCCGCCTGCGCCGCGTAGCCGCGCGCGATGGCCTCGATATCGATCGGGGTATTGGACAGCGGCAACGGCAGGGCGTCGATGCGCGGTGCCTGCGAAGACGGTGATGGCTGTCCCTGAGCGGTCGCAAGCCCTGGATGACGTTGCAGGTCCCGTGACACTCCCGGCGTCCCGTGCTGACGGCGCACGGCCTCGATGTCCGCGGGTGTGGGCGTACGCGCCTCCCGCTGCACCCGTCGAATGTCCTCGTCGGTGATGCGCGGCATGACGGGGGTGGTCGCAGTGCCGTTCGCACTACCGGTCGCAGTACCGGTCGCGGTCCTCGTCTCCGTCTGATTGCCGGTCCCTGAACCACGGCGGGGGAATGAGGCGGCGGAGGCCGCGACGGCTGCGGCAGAGGCGGATGCGGAGGCTGTCGCCGGGATCGACCGTACCTGCGCATCCGCCGAGCCCAGCCAGCATGGCGAGGACATCGCCACTGTGATGGCGATTGCGATGACACGGGCGATGACACCGCCGATAACACCGCCGATGACACCGGCGATGGTGCGTGCGACCGCCCGGGCGACGATCCAGCCGGGCGCCATGATGAGATCAGTAGCCGACACAGCAGTTCCTCTTTCGGAACAACATGAACGCGAAGTCCTCGCCGCGAACGGGGTACTCCTTGCCGGCACCCCACAGGACCGTCGTGCCCCCGAACGGCTGACAACACCTGCCCGCTTCCTTGGTCGTGTTGGGAATGGGATAGGTGAGCTGGGTCTTGTAGGCCCGCTTGTCCATGACGGGCTCGAAGTACGGACCGCACAGTCCGCGCTGGCCATGCCAGCCCCAGGCCACGAGTTCACGATGCATCTTGGCGGTGAGCCGCTGCGCCATCAGCACGGCGGTGCGCACGCCGCCGAGGTGGTAGGGCACGTGCCCATTCATCGGGTACAGCCCACCCTGGCAGCCCGCGCACCAGAAGAGCTCGGGAATACCGAACCCGGCCGACGCGGCGACGCAGTCCGCTGCACACGCCGCGACGCTTGCCGGATTGGCGAACAGCACGGCGTCCGGATTGAGGATCAGCGTGAGCTCGTCATCGCCCCACAAAGGATCGACTTCGGTGAGGTAGGCCAGATCGAACGAGCCGCGCTCAAGGCAGGGAAAGTCGGCCACGGCCTCGAGATAGAACAGGACCGGGTTCACATAGAAATGGGCCTGGTAGAACGACCCGCCGTCTCCGTCGCCTTCCGCATGCGTGACGCGCGCGCCTTCGGGCGAGGGCAGTCCCGGGTTCAGGTCGAGGCCGCCCAGGGACACGAGGCAGAACGGCTTGCGCACGGCTTCGACATGGCGCGCGGGTTCCCAGAACCCCACGGTGAGGCCGACGGTCGGGTTTGTGCCGCAGCTGCACAGCGGGCTCGATGGGTTGTCGATGTCTTCCTGTTCACCCAGATTCCCGAGCCGCACGCTGCCGATGCTGATGGGCAGGATGCAGCTCCAGCAGATGTCGGTGATCGGGTTGGGGAACTGGCCGGTGCAGGTCCCGGCGCCGGCGGCGCGCGCCGCATCCACGGGAGCGAAAGCGATGATCATCGCGATCAGCATGCCGGCCGGGGCGGCGGCGCGGATTGCGGAGAGTGTCGTCACCGCGCCGTTGAGCTCTGTGGCGACTCGTGATGAGTCGCGTCCGATGACCCGTGGGATGCCCCGCGGGATATCCCGTCGGATGTGCACTGAGGCGCGCGGGTGCAGGCTCCGGCTCGCGTGTCCGACGAGGCGCATGAGACGCGCCGCGGCGTGTGAAAGCCATCTCATGGGGCGACCTCCAACTCGTCCACACGCAGTCGCTGACCTTGTTGCGTCACCATCGCCGGCACCTGCCGAATCCCGATCCGACGCGTCAGCATGCCGCCCTGGTCGTAGTAGACGGGGGTACGCCAGACGTGCATCAATTCCAGATATGAGCCCGCCGTCAGGATCGGTTTCACGCGCCCTTGGTGCTGAGTGATGACTGCGTGGGCTTGTCGGACCTGGCGACTGTCGCGTGCGTCGAAGAACAGCAGCGGCCGGCTCAGCGATGTCACGTCGAGCGGATTCGTCTTCGTGCCCGCTGCGAAGAGCAGTTCTCCTCGAGGTCCGAGCACGTTGCGGCCCAGCACGAACGTTGGATCGAAGAGGAAGCTGCGCGCAACGCGGGTAGTGACGATCTCGACAACCGGCATGGGATGACGGACCGCGTGCGCACCGCGATTGCGAGCCTCGTCCTCGATGCGCGAGAGCTCGCCGGTGCGCGCGGCCTCTCTCAAACGCTGCTCGATCATCTGCAGCAGGTGAGCTTCGGTGATCGGATACGTGGGACCCAAGGTGCCGGCGTCGGGTGCCGCCGCCTCGGCGGCCATGGCCGGGGCGACCGGGAGGGCAGTGATGGCGGTGATGGCTGCGATGGCGCACGTTGCCAAGGTCGCGGGGATGGCCGGCGAGATGCCAAAGCGGATGGCGGCAAAGGTGGCGGCGAGGACGGCCGCGGGGACGGCGGTGCGGGCGACTGTGTGGGCGGCCGCTCTCGGCGCCCCCTCGCTCGGGACAGTCGGCTGGTGGTGTGAACGGCTTGTGCGTTTCAAGGCGTGTGTGGCTCGCGACGGGAGCGAGGCACATGCGGCATCTCGGGCCGTGCCCGGAGCTGGGATCTGAGTAAGCGGATCGCTTTTCATCGAGCCGCTCCAGCGGAACACCGCAGATACCGCGTCAGGTCACGGCGATCGCTTGGATCCTGGCGCTGCGCTGCGCGGATGAAACCCATCAGCACCGGGTCGCCGGCCGTTCCGGCAAACGATCGATGGAGTTCCGGGGTCGTCATCTCCCGCCCGCAACGCAGCAGGAAAGCCGCGAGAAAATCTCGAGCACCCTGTTCCGCAGCCGGCGAGATCTGTCGCAGCAGCCCCAGATAGTCGGCCAGCGACATCGCATCGACATCCCCTGCAAACGCGTTGGTCGACATCGACGGCGCAGGAGGGTCCTCCCGAGTGAGCGCGCCGAATGCAGGGCTGCTCTGAGCAAAGGCGGCGTTGGCCGAAGCGCATAGGGCGATGAGCGCCACGGCTGCGCATGTGGTCACTGCTGTGATGACGACGATGAAGGCGACGGCAGCGGCCCCGACGAGCACGCGGACCATCCCGCTGCGATACGTCTCGTGGTGCCTCCAAAAACGCGCCCAGCTGCGGCGCTCGCCCTTGCGGCCTCGCGAGAAATTTGACCAGTGTTGGCGGTGCCTCTGGGGACAAGGATCGCCAGGGCGACCAGGGCGACCGGGGCGACAGTCGCGATGCCACAAGCCGCGCTGTCGTATCTGGCTCGTGCAGTGCAGGCAACGCTTGCAGTGATCGACATACCTGCTGATGAGCGAACGATAGCGATGCATTCGGCTGCTCCTCAGAACAACGGGTGGACACGGGCAACAATCTGCCCCTGCGCTACGAGGCCGCTCTCTTGGTAACGGGAATCGAAGCTGTCCGCGCTGGCGCCCTGCACGTAGAACTGACCCGGTGGGATGACGAGGGGTGCGATGGGCGTCAGGGGCCGGCGGTCATGCGTGAACGGCTTCGCCAGCCCCATCGGCTCGCCATTGACCAGGACCGTGCGACCCTGGACCGTGATCACGTCACCGGGTAGTCCCCGGACGCGTTTGAAGAAAGGCTGTCCCTGCAGGCCGGGAAACGGCTTCGGCGTCCCGCCGGAGAACGCGAACACGATGAGGTCGCCGCGACCGGGCGTGCGCGGGCCGACGTGCATCCACGCCACGTGATAAGGCAGGCTGGGCGTCCAGTTGAAAACCAGCGGCATGCGCGGCGTGGGGTCGATGAAGAGGCGGATGTAAGCCAAGACCCAGATCGCCACGACGGGAGCCACGAGATACCAACGCCGGCGCATCATCCCCATGAGCTCTCGGTGTGAATGTTTCTGGCGCTGCCAGAAGTGCTGCCAGGAGTGCTGCCAGAAGTGCTGGCAGCAGCGCTGCCACTCGCGTGACCTGCGGCGATGTCGGATCAACCCCGCCGACGAGACTGAAGGGACCGAATGAGCGCATGGCGCGGAATGCGCCAACACGGCGAAGGGGACGGGAGGGACGGAAGCGGCCTCGCGCCCCCTGGATTCGTTGGTCATGGCAGATGCACCTTCTGCCGCAACAGCGGAGTGAGGTCGCGGGCGTGCGGCGCGCCTGCGACTGCTGACTTGGCCAACACCACGCAGGCGCACTCCCTGGGCAGCTCGTCCAGCGCCGCTGGCAGACGCCTCGCGAATGCCCGCGCCAGGGCCAACGCCCGCTCACGGTCTTCCTCGGTGCTGGCTTGGGTCAGCAAGCGCGTGAACTCGGCCTCTTTGGCGCGGTAGACCTCGGCGAGATCGACCACGCCCACCGTCAGTGCCGGCCGCAGCACGAAGCGGTCATAGGCCTGCAGCGCGAGGGCGGTGACCAGGCCCGCGGCAACGGTGGCGGCACCCATTTGACGCAGGGCGCTGACCAGGAGCGCAACGGCTGGCCGGCTCATAGCGCATGCCCCCGCTGACGCAGCAGCGTTGTGATCGCCTCGTCGATCGACAAGCCCTGGGCACGCAATGCGTCCAGTGGAGCGTTGTCCTCGAGCTTGTTGGAAAACAGCAGGTGGGTGGCCGGATCGAGGATCGTGCGCGCCACGCCTTCGCCCACGGGCGAGGAGATGTAGAGCTCGGAAAACGCACCTGCCTCGGTGCGCAACGAGTGCAGCAACCGCTTCTTGGGATCGTCCAACGCCAGGCGTCCCTTGCGATCGAGCATCTCGATGGATTCGGGCTTCTGGCGCAGGAGGAACACCCAGTCCGAGCAGTTGAAAGCGGCCTCCATCTGCGCCGAGCCGTAGTAGTCGTCGGCACTTTGCGTGGCAGTGCCGAGCGCGCCGCCGTACTTGCGCGCGCGACGGGCGGCTTCCTCCACGACCGCCGCCTTGACGGGGTCGTCCGCGCCGACGTCGCCGAGTTGCTGCTTGAGCTCGTCGATGAACAGCACCTTGCGCCGATTGCGCGTGAGGTACATCTCGCCGGTGATCTGGTGCAGCAGCAAGATGTTGACGACGGCGTGGAGGTCCGGGCGTCGCTTGAGCTCTTCGTTCTCGATGACGATGAAGTCGTTGGAGAAGTCGACGTTGGCCCGGCCTTCGAAAAAGCGCTCGTATTGCCCGCCCTTGGCGTAGGGGTTGAGCATGATGGCCAGGTCCTTGATGCGCTGGTCGCCCACCATGCCGAGCTCTTCCAGCGTTCCGGAGCGAAACGCATCGCGCAGCCCGGTGATCGTCAGATCGCATCCGTACGCGCGCCAGAGCTTGAGCACCATGGCGGAGATGGCCTCGTACTGAACTTCCTCCAACGGGTGCTGCATGGAGGCCATCTTGGAGATGCCCGGCACCAGCATGTCGAGGTCCTCGTGGATGTCGCGCACGACGGAGAACGGGTTCAGGCACAGCGCCACGTCGGGGCGGAACTCGATGTAGGTGCCGCCTGCCTTGCGACAGAGTTTCTCGAAGCTGCGCCCCAGGTCGAGCATCCACACTTTGGCGCCGACCGCGCGGTAGGACCAAGCCAGCTCGTTCATCAGGACGGACTTTCCCGAGCCCGGTGCGCCGATGATGGCGAAGTTGTAGTTGCCCAGGTCGTTGTCGTAGAGGTCCAGCGTCATCAGCTGGCCGCGGCGCCCGCCGAAGACAAGCGCTGGCGTGGGCGTGCCCCGCCACTCGGCGATCAGGGGCGCCATGTGGATCGCGTTGGCCATGGTCTTGCGGGTCACGCGGCGCATCTTGGTGAGGTCCCGATGGAAGCGCGGCGTCAGTGTCATCGGCAAGCTGGCGAGCAAGGCCTGCCGATGCAGGTAGGCGTCGGCGTTGAGCTGGAAGCCGCGTGCGCGCCAGATGGCGTTGGCCGCCTCGTGCGCGGCGCCGGCGCGCTGCGGCGTGGTGAAGGTCGCCAGCTGCATGTACAGGCTCACGAGGCTGCCGCCCGTGTCGATCGCCTCGGCTGCGGCCGCCCAGTCGTCCAGCTTCTTGCGCACGTCCGGCATCACGTCGGCCATCTTGGACTTCGCGTTCTGCGTCGCGCGCAGGTGGTTGGCGGTGACGGTGGATTTGATGGTGCTCGGATCCAGCACGTGCACGCCCAGCGTGATCAGGAACGGCGCCGTGTACTGGAGCGACGGCTGCATCAGGTCGCCGATGAGCGAGCCCATCTGCCACAGCGCGAAACGTTCGGGGAAACTCTTGACGGAGTAGAACCTGGCCTCCAGAACCTGCGGGATGGTTTCCTTCCACAAGCTCAGGCCGTTGGCGGTGGCGTCCTGGACGGTGTCGAAGTCCACGATCTGGTCGCGGATCTCCCGGCCGTCGTCGTAATGCAGCCAGCGGTCGTCGTCGTAGTTCAGGTCCGGCTCGTCGGAATGGGCGATGCGGTCCGGATTGGTGAAGAGGGCACACCAGTTGATGAGATCGGCCGCGTCGCAGACCTTGCTGGGAAGGAGTGCGGAGCGCAGTGTTGCCCGCATGGAGTCGCGCAGTGACAGGAGCGTTTCGCGCCGACTCATGTCTTCGGCTTCGCCGGGTAACGCCACGCTCAACATCAGCCGGAAGTCCCGCAGGGTGTAGTGAAAGCCCGTCGTCATCGAGTGCTGTGTGCCGTGCAACAGATGAGTCACCCGCTGCCTTGCCAGACGCCTGAACAGGTTCAAGTTGGGCACCGGAGCGCCTTCGGTGCGCGCGCGTTCCGCCTGGTCGTCGTCCTCAATCCGGAGATTGGTGTACGCCCGCAGCCGGTGTCGCACGTGCGGAGACGCGAAGAGGTGGAACTGGAGTCCCGTCTCGGGCGGGCAGCTCGCATACAGAGAGACCAGCACTTCAGTCATGCGCTCGTCGGCGCCAGACTGGGGGGTCACCTCCAGCAGGAAGCCCATGCCGTCCCGGTTGACGAAGATCCGTTCCTCTCTCAGAAAGGCGGCGTAGGGCAGCCAACTGGCGAACTGCTCGGCGGGTGACTGCGACACGCCGCGAAGACCCAGGAGCGATGACAGCGGCGACGAAGGGGACCGGAGCGTTGGATCGGTCGACCCCGGCGGCGACCAATTTGGCGACCGCTCGAACGGCCGCCCGACCGGCCGCTTGAGCGATCGACTGAGCGATCGGCTGAGCGATCGCTTGAACGTGCGACGGGGCGAGCCCTGAGGCGACTGATCGGACGATCGCTCATACGACGGCTCATACGACGGCTCATACGACGGCTCATACGACGGCTCGGTCGACGGCTCATACGACGGCTCGGGCGACGGCTCGGGCGACGTGCACGAGGACTCGTGTGACGCCCGGGTCAGCGGCTCAGCGGGAGGGGCGTCGGACCCCTGAGCGGAGCCTGTATGGGCAGCAGCAACGGACTCGACTTTGATCCCAACGCCGAGTCCGGCTCCGACTCCCACTCCGACTCCGGCTCGGGCTCCGACTTCGACTTCGACTGTCGGCCCGTGCGGTGCGCAGGCTGGACCGTGTGGCGCCATGGGAGGGGCGAGAACCGGTGCCAACGACGGCACGGCGGATGATTCGACGGCTGGGTCGCCCTGAGGTCGATCAAGGGGAGGCGTGGCGGATTTCATGGCGGCGATCGTGGCGGTGGTCGTGTCGGCGTTCGGGGAGAAGGTCGAGGTCGTGTTCGAGGCTGCGTTCGTGGCTGCGTTCCTGGCTGCGTCGTGGATGGGGTGAAGGCTTTGCGCCAAACGAGCTGCCAGAACTTGAGACGTTGCTGGAGTCGAGGTCCATAACGGATCTCATGGGAGCCGCGGCGAGTCGCGCGAGGTTGGCGCGGGAGGAAGAACAACAGTCGGCGTAGCGGTCAACGCGCCCTGGCGCCCGTCTTCGGGCATAGCCATCGAAGGTCGTGCCGCGGCGGCATTCGCGCTGGACGAGGCTGCCGAGAGCGGACGGATCGGCGCATTGCGCGCACGGATCTGCTGATGTATGTGATCGATGCGCCAGCCACCGTTGGTGATCTGCACGTAGACGTAACCCTGATCCCAGAGGTCGCCATCCGCATCCTCCCAGGCCTTCGTCCACAACCTCAGCACGCGGGCCTGGGTGCGAAGCGCGTCGGCCGGCAGGCCATTGAAGAGTGCGGCATCGGCGTTGGGTCCGTCGATCGGGGCGCGCTGTTGGAGCAAGTCCGTTGCAGGCTGGCGCGGGCGCGCTGCGGTCGCAGTGGCGGCGCCTACCGACCCTTGGCTGAACGATGGCGTCGCCGCGCCGTTACGCACGGCGTTGGCATAGGTGCCGGCAACCGACTGACAGGTCACGCCTTCGGGCGCGGCGCAGGCGTACTTGGACTCGCCCCCCAGCCCCGACAGGTTCAGGCAGCCACTCAGCAGGCAGGCGACAGCGGTTGACGCGCACGGGCCTGTGATCGAGGCACGCGCCGCACGCGCCGCACGCGCCGCACGCGCGGACCGATCGTGCCAAGGTCGCAGCCGCGGAGCGGCGCTGAGGATTTGTTGCGTCATCATGGCTTGCGCTCCAGCGGTGAGTCTTTTCGGAGCGGATCGGTCGGGACGCCCGGGATTGCGGGAACGGCGGGGACGGCGGGAACGGTCGGGACGGTCGCGATGGTCTGACTGGCAGGAACGGCCAAGCTAGCAGGACCGGTCGGCCTGGCAGCACTGGTCGAGCGGGGGGACATCCTTCGGTCGCCAGCGGTACCCGGACGAGACGGAGTGAACGCGGTTGCGATGAGCCGGGCCTCGATCGCTTCGCGGGCGAGCGATCCGGTCGACCTGGTCCCATCGGCCCAGATGAGCGTCGGGGTCGCGTTCACGCGCAAGCGGCGAGCCAGTGCCAGATTTCGGTCAAGGGGATGATCACAGGCGGCGGCCCGCGACTGCGGCGCGGCGCGACCGCTCGACATCCACTGCTGCCACGCGCGCCCGCGGTCCGCAGCGCACCAGATCGATACAGGGATGTCGTGGCCCTGAAATGGCACGAGGAACGTGTAGATCGTGACGTCGTCGAGCCCTGCGAGTTCGGACTCGAGTTGTCTGCAGTAGCCACAGCCCGGATCGCTGAAGATCGCCAGGGTGCGCCGGCCTGCGCCGCGCACCGTTCGGATCGCATCGTGCAGCGGAAGCCGCTTCACATCGATAGGCGGGCTGTCGGCCCAATCTGACGCAGCTGCTCCTCCAGCATCCGCGCCAGCCATGTCGCTCGCGCCGTTGCTGTCCGACTCCGCAGCGTCAGCACTGGGCCGTGCAGCTGCTGTAACGCCAGCGTCCGCACCCGCTTCAGTGCCGCCGGAACCGGAGGCGTTTCGAGCTGGTCCGGACTCGGGCACGCGAGATCCGGTCAGGTCGCGCATGGTCTGCGTGTCGTAGAGCCGCCCGAAGATGAAGAAGCGCGGGTTTCGCGCGGAGACATACGCCACGGTCCCGTTCATCCAGACCTCGAACAGGTCCGGCACCTCCGTGCGCACGATGTCGCTGAAACGCGTGCCGGGATGCGCTGCGCGCAAGTTCGCCTGCAGCGTGGTGTGCGCGTCACCACGCCTCGATCTGCGCTGGACGATCGCAGTCGATCTGGTCGGCGAGCTCGCCATCGCCGCCCACTCCGCCGACCGGATTTCCCGCGCTGACGGCCGCGCCGAGGATGATGGGTCTGCTACATCGGCCGCATGGGCCGCATGGGCCGCATGGGCTGCATTTCCCGCATGGGCCGCTTGGGATGCGCCGGATTCGTTCGTTGCGTTCGATGCGTTGGATGCGTCTGCAGCGGCCGTCCACGGTTTGGCCTCCGAGGTGCGCTCAAGCCGTGCATCGCTGCGTTGCGCCCAGGTTGGAGCACTGAGCGGGACCAGCGCCGCGCATGTGACAACAGCGCGTGCAATTGCAAGGGCAGCAAGGCGGCGTGCCCGAATTCGGTCGTCCCGAATGCGGCCGTCCCGAATACGGCTTCCCGGCCGCAGCGGTTCAGTACAGGTCATCGTTGAACGCCTCCAGGTAGCGGGTCTCAGGAGAGGAGAAACGGGGAGACCGGCCGCGTGCTCCCGTGGCGCGTCCCGCGTCCCAATTGGCATTGCGGCCGGCATTGCGTTCGCTACTGCGTTCGCCACTGCGTTCACTGCGATCGCGACTGCGGTCGCCATCGCCGTCGCCAACAAAGCTCGCGTGCGCGCTAGCGGCGCTCGACATCGGCACGTCGATCCGCACGCCCTTTGTGATCACGACATCGATCTCCCTGCCCGCGTCGACTTCGATGACGGGGAAGGTGTTCTCGGCGAGCTTGATGTAGTACTGCGCCAGACGGTCTAGCGCCTTGCCCACGCCGCCGCCCAGCCCGGCACGGTAGGCGTCAGCGCTGCTGTCGGTGCTGGCCGTTGTACCGAGCGGAGATGAGCTGTAGCTCGTGTTGGCCGTGGAAAGACCCTGGCCGATGCCACTGACCACGCCGGCCAGCAAGGCGTTGGCCAGCATCTGGCCTTGCTTCGTGACCAGGCGGCCCCGCATGCCCACCTTGCCGTCCTCGCCGTAGACGCTGCCCTGGATGCGCACTTCCAGCGTGGCGCCGTCGTCCCGTACGCACGACAGGCTCTCCGTGCGCAGATAGGCACGCTCGGCGCTGATGTCACCGTAACCGGCGGCAATGACGAAGCAGTCGCGATACTCGCCGCGGAAACGGTTGGGTAGCACGGTGTTGTCGGACAGCCGGATCAAGACCGGGTGAGGATTGGATTGGGACTGCCCCCGGTCGGTGCGTCCAGGCCACCGAGCAAGGTACCGCGCGTGAAACTCACGGGCAGGAAGGTGGCCACGGTTTCAGCCGCGGTCGTAGCCGCAGCCGCAGCCGCAGCCACAGTCGCAGCCACAGTCGCATCCGCTGCGGCCGGCGCCGGCACGAAGTTGCCCGCTGGCGATCCAACCGGATGAGCCGCGTCCAGGGCGTTTCCCGGGATCGGGGGCGCCGCGGCGAGGCTGACGCGCACGATCAGGGGCGCGGCAACGAGCGCAGGAGCAAAGGGCAGCGGAGGTGGCCGCGAACCGGCATGCGCGCCCGGCGGCGTCCTCGTCGCCATCGCGGGCAAGGTCGCGGCTGATGTTGCGGCCGTAGTTGCGGCCGTAGTTGCGGCCGTAGTTGAGGCCGAATTTGCTGGCGATTCCGAGTTCGATTCCGAGATCGATGTCGCGGGCGATGTCGCGCCCAATGTCGATCGCGGCAACGCTCCCGCTGGCGGCATCACCATGGGCGAGTCCAAAGAGAGATCCGACGGGAAGGGCGGCGCGCCCGGTCCCGCTGACTGCTGTGGCACGTCCGGTGACACGCCCCGCGAGGCCGCGCCTTGTTGCGCGGACGTCAGTCGTTGCTCGAGCTCCGCGAAGCGCTGCATCGTGCGCGTCTCGAAGGACTGGCGGTCCTTGTTGAGGCGACCCTGTTCCTCCCGTTCGCTCTCATATTGGGCGAGCTTTCGCCCTGCTGTCCCGACCCATTGATCGACCGGGTTGATCTGAGCGCCTGGCGGCAGCACGCCGATGTTGGTAACGCTCGCCCTCTGGTCCGCAGGCAGGTCCCGGGTCGTGGACACGGGGGCGGGGGTGCTCAGGCTCAAAACGAGCCAGAGCACGCCGATGCCGCTTGCGAGCAGTGCGGTCAGCAGGGCGTACTGTCGCTGGCGTGGGGACATCTGATCCAGGCGTGCGCGAACCCCTCGCGCAACGCGGCCAGTGACCGAGGGGACAACGTCGGGCGCGTCATCGGGCGCCTCCACGGCGGATCACATACACGAGCGTCGACTCACCGGGCTGCAACGCGTGTCGCTCGATGGCCACGCCTGTGACCTCGCCGCCGGCGGAGGCTGCGGGACGGTCGAACTCCTGCTCGGCCAGCACGATCGGCAGATCGTTGACGTTCTGCAGCGAGTACTGCTCGCCGGTCAGGCCACGGCCCTCGTACACGCGAAGCAGCGAGAACTTGACCCCCGTCCAGAGTGGCACGAGACGCGGCGTCTCGTCCACACGCATGTCGGTCGGGATCCGGTCGGAGGCCATCGCCACCAACAACGCTTTCATCGCACGAACATGGCTGGGGGAAGGGCTTGCCGCTTGAGGCATGCCTGAGGTGGTGGGGGTGCTTCTCGTGAAGCGACGCAGGGCCAGCGGCGTCTTGTCCCTGATCAGGACCGTGTCGGCGGGCGTATCCGCGCGTGTCAGGATCAAGGTGTAGGTGGCAGTCGCCGAGGACACGAACAGGTTGATCGGCTTGTCGCTGACGCCTACAGGGCGCACATACACCTCGCCCTTGTCGGGGTCGCACTCCAGCACCACGTCGCCGCCCGGGTTGATTGGGGTGACGGAGCTGACCGGGCTGATCGGGCTGATCGGGCTGCCGGAGCTGAAGGGGGAAATAGGACCGATGGAATTGCCCGGGCCGACACCGACAGGGCCAGCGGTTCCGTTGGGGTCGGAAGGGACGGTCGGGCTGCCTGGAAGGGCGGCGCCGTCGTTGCCAAAGCCGGCCAACGAACGGCCTGACGCCATCGGTCCCGCCGGCGGTGGCGCGCAGCGGGTGGAGAAGATGTTGCCCACCACGTCCGTGATGGCGCCACCCTCGATGCGGATGCGCGTGGGCTCCTTGATCGAGATGACGCCTTGCACGGCGACGCCGTCGATGGCTTCCAACACCTGGAGCGCGTGCGCGTGCAGTGCGAGCGACAGTGCCATCGCGCCGAGCGCCTGTGGGGCGATCGGCCGACGCCGCGACCCGCTGCGGGGCGGCGAGCGCATTGCATGCATGCGGGATCCAAGCTTGTCCCGCGACAGCCGATGCGCGTCGCAGCCGGCCGCTGGCGAGACGCGGCCTGCGATGCTCACGTCACTTGACGGCATACGGCACCTCCTTGAAAGCGGCCACGTGCATGCGCGCGCCGGCGTAGCCGAAATCGATCCGGTAGGCCTTGAGCTCGTTGGCGGTCTCAAACCCGTTGACGAGAGTGCGCAGCCGCCCACGTACCACCAGAGACTGGCCGGCCTCGCTGGCCACCAGTTGCTGCGGCGCGAACGAGGTCGCCGCATTGATGCGCTTGAGGCGCTCGGACTCCACCTCCTGGCGCGTCTTGAGCGCGCCGTGCTGGAGCGGATCCACGTAGCCCAGCAGCAGGTCCTTCTTCCAGTCGATCGAGCTTGGGCTGACGTCCAGCACCAGCCAGGCAATGAAGCTGCCCATTTGCTCGAGCAGCTCGACAGACGCCCTGTCGCGCGTCACCCAGAAGGACTTGTTGATCGACGGCGGCACGACGACGGTTCGTACTGTGCCCAGGAGATTGAAGACGACGATCAACGAGAGCAACAGGCTCGCCGCCAGCGCACCGACCGTGAAACCCAACCCCCGGTTGCGCCGTTGCAGTTCACCGATGTCGCTTTTGAAGCGTTCGAAGTCCATGTGTGCCTCCGATTGGGGCTGAGAGGATCGACTGGGCCCACCTAGCCGACCTTGCCGACTTGAGCGACTTGACCGACTTGACCGCGGCTGGACGACCTGACCAATCCAACCCTACGTGACGGACCTAACCGACCATCCGACGCAGGTGTGATGGCGGCGTCGCGCGCAGCGCAGTGATGGGGTTGGTTGGCAGATGCCAGTACAGCCAGTGGATGGCGAAGGCGGGATGCTTGTCAGCCTTGATGCGCGACATCCAGCGAGCAACGCCTAGGCCGACGCCCACGCAGAGGGCAAACGCCAGCTTGTTGCCTGCCAGGTATCCGGCGAAGAACATGAAAACGACGGGCGCAGCCACGTCGACATCCCAAAAACCGATCTTCCACTGGTCGTCAAGACGCCGCGGGATGTAGGTGTCCGTTTGCATAGGGCCTCCCGGCAGTGGCTGCTGATTGCAGGGGATGATTGGCAACGCCCGCGACGGCTCAGACCACGGCGCCCATGATGGCGCCCGCGATGACGAGCCCCACCGCGGCGAAGATGGCAAGACCCACGTAGAACAGCACTGAGGAGAAGTTGCGCATCGCCGACAACGAGATCAGCGCGACGACGAAGCCCACGAACCCCACCAGCGCCTTGATGCCCGGTCCGAGCGCGGAGATCTGCGTGAGCGCCGAGGTCAACGGGCCGGTGATGCCGCTGAAAGCGACAAGATCCAGGGCATGACTGGGGAAGGTGCTGGCGAGGCCAACGACCGCGATGATGAGCAGCGCATGGAAGGCGACGAGCCTGCGGCTGAGCGGGGCAGGGGCCGCGATCGCTGCCGCTGCTGCTTCAGCTGACTCTGCCGTGGACGGTTCGTGAAGTGCAGTCGAGGTGCTGGACGTCGGCTCAGCGGATGCCGATGACGCCGCAGCGGCAGTAGGTGCTACAGGCGAAACGGTGGTGGAGATGTTGGGGGTCATGTGAGCTCCAGTGATACTGAACAACGGCGCGACTCGGGGCGCCACGCGACCTCGGCGGACACAAGGCAATGGCGCAAGGCAATTGCGCAAGGCAATGGCGCAAGGCAATGGCGCAAGGCAATGGCGCAAGGCAATGGCGCAAGGCAATGACAGTTCAACTCCCGGCAGGGCGAGGTGAGGCCGGGCGGATCGCAGACGCGCCAACTCGGCAAGGCCGTGGACACCCGTCACCGGCCGAAGGCTGGCCGGTCGATGCTTGGGCGGACATCGGCGTTTCACGCAGGTGCCGGTAGACCTTCCAGGCATACCGTGCTCTCGCTCGCGAGCAGGCATCGGGATGCAGCCGCGTGCAGGCCGCGTTGTAGGCGCCCACGGCGTTCCAGCTCATCCCGTGGCGGGATATGGCATCCGCCAGAAGCCATGCGCCGATGTGCAGATTGATGCAGGGGTTCAGCAGAGCTGCCTCATCCACTCCGTAGCGGCGAAGCGTCTTGAGGTGCGAGCTGTTGATCTGCATCAGGCCAATGTCATACGTTCCGGTCCTCACGAAATGGGAACGGTTGATCGCCTGCGCATCAAGGTTCGATTCGACGCGCGCGACTGCGTGAAGCAGTGCGACGGGCACACCATGGCGTTGCGCGGCATCGCGCCAACATGCCGCACCCATCGCTGGCGAGAGCATGAACAGCAGGGCCGAGGCGGTGGTGAGTGCGTGCGCGGTCAGGTTGCTGACACGAGGCGACGCTCGCGTTCCTGACGAGCGAGCAGGCCCGTGCTGGGGCGTCTCCTTCGCATCGGCTTGTGAACAGGCCACGGAGTGCAGAGGATTCGCGTTGGTCGTATCCCCACCGGACGTGCGTTCCGTCTGGGAAGGCGTTGGTCTGGAGCGGCGTGCCGCCGAGGATGCGTACATCTGAACCTCCTTGAGGAAACACTGCACGTTGACGTGGCGCGCAGCGAATTCCTCGAATGCGGTCAGAGTAGGACGGGAGCTCTCACGGGTCGCCCCGGAATCGCGAGATCAGCCCACGCTTTTCGATACCAGGCCGGCGCTGGCGGCGCTGCACACAATTTGCGGGACTTTGGCCCTTGACCTTCGGATCAGCGGGCCCTCGGGAAATCGGGCCATCGGGCCATCGGGCCATCAGGCCATCAGGCCATCGGGCAAGCGGGAAATGGGGAAATTGGGAAATGGGGAAATTGGGAAATGGGGAAATCGGGAGATCCGTTGACGCCCTGAAGGCGCCCTTCGCGGACAGGAGACGCGTCGATATTTGGAGCTGCCCAATCACAGCGCACACGTACCAGGGGAAGATCGGGCACGCTGTAAAACCAGTCGCCCACGCCGGCGATGGTCGCGGCTCAAAGCGGACGATCCGTCAGGCGCACCAGTGAAGCAACGGCGAGGTCACGCCGTGCCCGCGCGATTGGCGGCGGGTCGGGCCTGACTTGTCCGCGCACTCCTTGCCGTCCGGGCGGCGCCCGAAGCCGGTCACACGGCCAGCGCTGTACCCTGCAAGGGGGATCTTCACGCAGGGGCAGCCTGCCCAAGCGCATTCAACGCCGAGCCGGATCGACCTCACGCGCCGCGCCATGGAACGCTTGGCTACGCAAACGAGCGACGCCAGGGGAGTTCGTGGCTCGAATCTGCTTAGAATTTTGACGGTTATGCAGGGGAGTTGAACTTTGATCGCGGTGATGACGCCTCAGGTTCAGGCCGAGCATTCATTTCCTCAGACATCAGGCGCATCACATGAAAAGGTTTCCATCGACCGTTGCCGGGTTGGACGACATCCTGCACGGCGGCTTGTTCGAAGGTGGGGTATACATCCTCGAAGGCCCGCCCGGGGTCGGCAAGACCACGCTGGCCAACCAGATGGCGTACAACCACGCCAGCGCCGGCAACAAGACCCTGTACGTCACGATGCTCTCGGAGTCGCACGCGCGCATGGTGCAGCACATGAGCAACCAGACGTTCTTCCGCAAGACAGCGGTCAACGCCTTCGTGTTCTACATGAGTGGCTACCGCGAACTGGAGAACGAAGGACTCAAGGGGGTGGTCAGTCTGCTGCGCAGCGAGCTGGTGCGAAGCGCGGCAACCCTGCTTGTCGTCGACGGTCTGGTGGTGAGCGCGCCGGGCATCGACGAAGGCGTGCGCCAGTTCGTGCACGAACTCCAGAGCCTGGTCACCGCCATGAACTGCACGTGCCTGGTGCTGACCACGGGCCGGGGCAACGCGCTCAGTGCGGAACAGACGATGGTGGACGGCATCTTCTCGTTCGAGGACCAACTCTTCAAGGGCAGGGCGGAGCGCCTCGTGCAGGTCCGCAAATTCCGTGGGAGCGAGGTGGTGCGGGGTCAGCACTCGTTTTGCATCACCGACGAAGGACTGCGGTTCTTCCCCCGTTTGGAGAACCTGCCCCTCCCGAAGGGCGAACGCGCGGTGCCGCAAGCGGTGGTGCTGGGCATCCCGGAGGTCGACGCGGTCCTGGGGGAATCCGGTGTCTGGGCTGGAAGCATGTCGCTGGTGGTCGGCGACAGCGGCGCGGGCAAGACGCTCATGGGATACCGCTTCGCGGCAGGGTCCACGCCGGACCAGCCGGGACTGCTGCTGATCGGCGCGCCCGAGACCAAGCCCGGCGCCTGTCGCCTCGCGGCGCGGTTCGACATCGGGCTGGAAACCGCTGTGGACAGCGGCGCCCTTCGTATCGAAACGCTTGGCCAGGTGGACGAGTCGCTCGACGAGATGGGCCACAAGATCTTGCGACTGCTCGACGAGGGCAAAGTCCGACGACTGGTGCTGGATGGGGTCGCTGCCCTGGCCGACACCCGCGCGTTTCAGGACCGGGGCTATCGATTCCTTGGCCGGCTCTTGATCGAACTTCGTCAGCGTGCCGTCACGGCGTTGTTCACCTTGGACCCGGCCGAAATCAGCGTGGCAAGCGGCACACCAATTGCCCCAGGGTTGGCGGCCTTGTTCGATAACGTGCTCGCCCTGGAGGCGCCCCGGCAACCCGGGGCGTCGCGCCAGCTGGCCGTTCGCAAGATGAGGGGGCATCGTGTCGGAGCGACCGTCATCTCGCTGCGAGATTGATCGCCTCGACGGCTGGGTATAACGGCAGAGGACCACCTCGAATGAAGCTCATTCTGATTGTGGAAGACGAGTACGGCGCCGCAGAGATCCTGCAGCTGATCCTTGAAGCGCATGGCTACCGCGTCACCTCGGTCTCCAACGGTCGGGCGGCGATGGAGATGCTGGGAGGCGAGCGCCCGGCGGTGATCGTGAGCGACTTCATGATGCCTCACATGACGGGGGGCGAGTTCGGCACGTTGATCCGTCAGACGCCGCATTGGGCGGACATCCCCTTCATGTTCATCAGTGGCACGAACGAGGAAGTCGTTCAGAAGTCTTTCGGCGACTACGATGGCTTCCTGTCCAAGCCTTTCGACATCGATGTGATGCTCGCGATGGTGGCCGATCTCGCCGCGGGGGGCGTAAGCAACGGGTGCGCAGCCGCGACGTTGACGAATCCATGCGGCACCTTCTCAAAGGCATCGAAGTGCCGCGCAGTGAATGAGAGGCGCCGCCACCGCGCCCCTCCTTGGCCGTTGAAGCGCAGATTCGCTTGAACAAGGGGCGGCAGGAGGCTGCCGGTTGAAGACCTGTGCAGGGTCGCGATCGCGGCGATGGTTCCCGGTTGCTTCAGTGCCTTGTACCTCGAGGACATCTCCAACGTGGGTTTCGTGTTGAGCAGGCTCGGACGGCGGCTGCTGCGACGTGGCCCAGACATCCGGCGGCGCCGCACTGTGGTGCGGCCACTTCAGCGGTCGGTGGGCGGTCGCCGCAGCCTTCGCCACGCCCTACTGTTCAGCCGAGCCCAAAGGGGCGCCGTTCTTGCGTTGTTCGCCGTTCGGGCGTTCCCCTTCCTCCTTCTGCAGATCCTTCACCAGTTGTCGGTCAGGGTCGTTCGGTGGCTTCGGTGCCTCGTGGCCGGCCTGATTCCGCAGATCCTCTGAACCAGGCTGGATTGGCCGCACGCGCCCGTCTTCGAGGTCTTTCTGGTCCACGAGCCCGCGAAGGTCATGCTGATCGGCCGTACGCGGGCTTCCCGACTGTCGGCTCGGCTGTGAATCACTTTGCTGTTTCAAGCTGTCGCGGCCTTGCGACCTCTGACTCGCGCTGGGTTTATCCATCATGGCGTACTCCTTGAAAACGCATTGGCAACTGCCAACGGGTGAATCCCAGCAAGGCAGATGCCAACCGCGGCGACAGCAGCGCGCGCCGTGAACAGTCGATGGGCGGCGTCGGCCAGCCGGCGCCGCGTCGACGTTAGCGTCGACGTTAGCATCGAGGCCGGCATGCCGAACCGGGACGAGCTGACTGGATCCCGAGAGCGCTAATGAGGGGCAGCGGGCGGATCCAGGAGGCAGGTGAGCCACGTCGCTCATCGTATGCAGCCGAGCCCCAAGGCGGAATGCCCGCCGAGAGTCTGCCGGCGCCTCGCGACTGCAACTGCAACTGCAACTGCGGCTGCGGCTGCGGCTGCGGCTGCGGCTGCGGCTGCCAGGAAGAATCGAGAGACGGGTTGCGTCGACCGGAACGGGGGACAGCCACGCGGTACCTCCACCCGGAGGGGCGCTGACGCGCATGATGGCGTCCCGGCCACCGCGGTGGGGATCATCGAATCCGCGCCATAGGCGGCATGGGCCAAGAGTCGCGCATGAAAATACAACTACAACGACGTGGTATCCGTATCGAGGTGATCCTGGACGCGAACCGCGCCACGCTGGAGCTCTGGCCTCAACTGCCGATGACGGTCCGCCTGGAGGACTATCAGGCCACCGAAAAAATTGCGTACCTTCCGCGACGGTTGTTGGCTGCCTCGGGACTGCCTGGCATGACGCCGGTACCGGGAGATGTTGCCTACTACGCTCCCTGGGGCAACATTGCGTTGTTCTATCGAGGGGCGCAGCATGCCAGCGGACTCATCCGGTTGGGTCGACTCGTCGGCGATGCGACTGCGCTGGAGTCGATCACCGAAGGCGACGTCCGCATAGAGCGGATCGGCGCATGAACCGACATGATGGACGCTCAGGGGCGCCGGGTTGAGTTTCCCGCCGTGCATCCCACCCGCTCCAGGCGGCCCTATTCATGCTCGATGTCGTTTGGCCTGTGAGGTGTTCAGAATCGTCTCGCCAGCGGCGACACATGGCCGCCTTGGTCGCCTTGGCCGCCTTGGCCGCCTTGGCGGGCGCGGAGGTTGCCTCACTGATTCTGGCGCTCACAGGTTTGGAGGTCCCTTGCCAACATGCCTTGCGCGCATCCAACCTTGGCCGTAGCAGGATCTCTCCCACTGAGGTGTACCGTCATGCTCATCGATCACATCTACAAGCTGACGGAGATCGGCTCCGAACAGCGCTTTGCATTTCGAGACCATCAAGACGTGGTGGAAACGCTGGAGCGCTTCTCCCGCGAACTCGAGCGCCTGGACGAACTCGCCGAGCAAGGGATGGTGGAAGTCACCGCTCAACATTCGGACGAAGAGTCCGGCGAGCGCTACGTGGACGCGGTGCGCTTCAGGCGTCTGAAGTGACGCTGCGTTTCGGAAACGAACCTTCAACGGTGGCGCGCGATCGATCTCATCGGGCATGAACAAGATGCTGCAGCGCTGCTCGCGCAGAAACGAAGTGTCAGACAGCTCGGGGCGTCGCCGTTAAGGGAAGCGCTTGCCAGCAACTTGCACCCGATGGCGTTCGCTGCGGCCACAGTTTCTGAACTGACGCAAACAGCACGAGCAGTGGCTCGAACGGCCGTCGAATTTTTCGACGCTGACTGGCAGGTGAGAAAAGTCGGCGTTGCCGGGTGAGAGGTGGCCGCTGGTGAAAGGGAGTGGTGGTCGACGGTCGGGCCCTCACCGCCGGTTTTGCTCTGCCGCCGATGGCAGGCATTCGTCTTGCCGTCGTCCACTCATCGCACAGGAGACCCGCATGGAACGATTCAGGGGAAAAACCGTCATCGTCACGGGCGCCTCGTCCGGCATCGGGCGCGGCATTGCCGAGCGCTTCTCGCATGAAGGCGCCAACGTCGTGATCTGCGCGCGGCGTGAGGACAAGCTCCAGCAATTCGCCCGGCAGCTGCCGCAGAACCGTACTCTGGCGCTGGCGGCCGACGTCTCGAAGTACGCGGACGTCGCGTCGCTGGTCGCCGCGGCGGTGAAGCGCTTCGGTGGGCTGGACGTGATCGTCAACAACGCGGGGATCGGAACGGAAGGCGACGCGCTGACGGTCTCGCTGGACGACTGGAACGAAACCCTCGCGATCAATCTCAGCGGCGTATTCCACGGCTGCCGCGCGGCGATGCCCGAGCTGCTCAAGCGCAAGGGCTGCATCGTCAACACCGCGTCGGTCTCGGGCCTTTCCGGAGACTGGGGCATGTGCGCCTACAACGCGGCCAAGGGCGGCGTCGTGAACCTCACGCGCTCGCTCGCGCTGGACTTCGGCGGCAAGGGCGTGCGGGTGAATGCGGTCGCACCGTCGCTCACACGCACCGGCATGACCGAGGAGATGCTGGAGGACCAGGACCTCGTCGCACGCTTCATGGAACGGATGCCGCTGGGCCGGCCGGCGGAACCTGCCGACATCGCTGCGGTCGTGGCCTTCCTGGCCAGCGACGATGCGCGCTTCGTCAACGGCGTGAACCTGCCGGTCGACGGCGGCGTGATGGCCTCCAACGGTCAGCCGAAAATGTGATGGTGGCCGTGCCCGACGCGGTCCCGCCGGCCGACGAGCCGTCTACCCACGAGCCGCCTACCCACGAGCCGCCTACCCACGAGGCGACTTCCGATACGACGCCGTCGGAACCGACGGCCTCGGCCTCCGGCCGCGCGCCATGGTGGAGCAAGCTCGGCCCTGGCCTGATCACCGGTGCCGCGGACGACGATCCGAGCGGCATTGCGACCTACTCGCAGGCCGGCGCGCAGTACGGCTATGCGGTCGGCTGGACCATCCTCGTGACTTTCCCGCTGATGGTCGGCATCCAGCTCGCCAGCGCGCGCATCGGTCGCATCACCGGCAAGGGCCTGACCGAGAACTTCTCCAAGCTCTGCCCGCGCTGGCTGGTGGTCGCACTCGTCTCGCTGCTGGTCGTCGCCAACGTCATCAACCTGGGTGCCGATCTCAGCGCAATGGGCGACGCGATGCACCTCGCCGTGGGCGGGTCACCGGGCGCGTTCGTGGTGGTCATGGCGCTGCTCTCGCTGCTGCTGCAGATCTGGCTGCCCTACGCCCGTTACGTGATGCTGCTGAAGTGGCTCACGCTCACGCTGCTGGCCTACGTCGGCGTCGGTTTCGCGGCGCAGGCGGACTGGGTGCTCGCGCTGAAGTCGCTGGTGATGCCCACCATGCACTGGGACCGCGACTACACGACCACCGTCGTCGCCATCCTCGGCACGACGATCAGTCCCTACCTCTTCTTCTGGCAGGCCAGCCAGGAGGCCGAGGAGATCCGCCGCATCGATGCGGACCGTCCGCTCGCCGTCGCGCCCGAGCAGGCGACGGCACAGTTCCGCCGCCTGCGCACGGACACGCTGGTCGGCATGGGCTTCTCCAACACGATCGCGTTCTTCATGATCGTCGCGACCGCCGCGGCGCTGCATGCCCACGGCGTGCGCGACATTGAGACCACCGCGCAGGCCGCGCAGGCGCTCAAGCCGGTCGCGGGGAACTTCGCGTTCGTGCTCTTCGCCGCCGGCATCGTGGGCACGGGCTTCCTCGCGCTACCGGTGCTCGCGGGATCGGCGGCCTATGCCGTCGCCACGCTCGCCGGCGTGCGGCGCGGGCTCGACCGCCCCGCGCATTCCGCGAAGGTCTTCTACGCGATCCTCAGCGGGGCGATGCTGATCGGCCTGGCGATCAGCCTGTCGGGATTCAATCCGATCAAGGCCCTGGTGTGGTCGGCGGTCGTGAACGCCGTGATCTCCGTGCCCATCATGATCGCGGTGATGGTGGCGGCGTCGCACCGCAAGATCGTCGGCGAGCTGCGCCTGCCGCCGCTGTGGCGCGTGATGGGCTGGCTGGCCACCGCGGCGATGGCCGCGGCCACGATCGCGATGATCGTGCTGCAGGCTTCCAGCACGTTCTGGGGCGATCGCTAGATGGGCTCTGCGCCGGGGGTGCCGGGCGTCGGTCCTGACCGTTTGTAGAGACCTGTCGGATCGCGCTCTGGCTTACTCCAGCGAAGCTGCCGGGCGCACGTCTTGCCGAGTGAAAGTCTTCCATATCCTGCGAAGTTGTCGCGGATACATTCAAGGAGATCTCATGCTTCATTACGCCGTCGTGTTTCTTGTCATCGCGCTTGTCGCCGCAGTGTTCGGCTTCGGCGGAATTGCCGCAGGGGCGGCAGGGATTGCGAAGATTCTTTTCTTCATCTTCCTTGCGGTGGCCGTGGTGACGTTCGTGATGAACGCAATGCGCAAGTAGAGGGCGCAGCGGATGGCGCGACGCCTGGCGGTCGCGCGCATCTCGACTCGGACGGGCGGTTCGCGCTACCCGCGCAAAGACACAACGGTGTCTATGCAACGAAGTTCGACCGGCAGCGCTAGGAGCGGGCGCGCCCGTGGATCGCAGACGGATCTCATCCGTCTTGCACTTTTCACAGGCCGGTGGCGCTGACGATGCGTACAAGGTCTGGGCGTCTCCCGGATAGGTACGGCGCCACCATAGGGGGTGAGCGCACGACGATCGCGCCGTCAGGGCGGAATGAGAGCCGCATGGCGACCGTCGCGCGTTCATATCGCGTGCGGCGCTGTTGTTCGGTTTGGGGCAGCATCCCGGATCGTCAGGGCACATCGAGCCGACGATGGCTTGTCTGCCCGTTGGAGACGAGGCAACAAGGCAAAAAGGCAGCTGGGCAACAGGGCAACAGCGCGACGGGCGGGCGCGACAGGCTGCGACGGCGATCGCCGTCATTCATCTCACGGCGCACCCTCGGTAGTAGAGCAGTGCGTTGAGGCTATGCTATCTCGGCGATAAAGGATGCGTCAGGGGCGGGGCGGGCGCACGGCCGCCGTCCCGCCGCCTACCGATCCGGGGCGGATCAGCCCCGCACGACAGCAGAGGGGTTCGATGGAACAATCGCCCGCAATGGACGCAGCCGATCCCCAGTGGTACCAGCAGCTCTTCGAGGCCAACCCGGTGCCGATGTGGATCTACGATCTGCAAACCCTCGCGTTTCTGGACGTCAACGAGGTCGCTTGCAAGAAATACGGTTACTCGCGGGATGAATTTCTGGCGATGACCATCCGCGACATCCGTCCGCCGGAAGACATCGGCGCCGTGGAGCAGTCCGTTCGGCTGACGCCGGCCCAGGTCTTCAGCAGCGGTGTGTGGCGTCATCGGCTACGCGATGGGCGGTTGATCTTCGTCGAGATCACGTCGCATGAGCTGATGTACCGCGGACGGGCGGCTCGCTTCGTTGCTCCGCTGGATGTGACATCGCGCGTTCAGGCCGAGGCCGCGTTGCGTGAGCGCGAAGCTGCGCTGGCGCACGCCCAGAAACTGGCCCGGCTAGCCCACGTCGTGGCACTCCCTGACGGCACCTTCCAAAGTTGGTCCGACACCCTCCCGGTGTTGGCCGGCTGTTCCACAGACAGCTTGCCGCTCAGCCATGACGCGTGGATCGCCCGCCTGGTGCACGAGAAGGACCAAGGCGAGGTGCGCCGAGCCATCACACAGGCGCTGAGCAGCGGGACAAAGACAGAGATCGAATATCGCCTGGTCCAACCGGCCGGTGCGGTGGTGTACGTGGCCCACGTGCTGGAGCCGATCGCCCAAGACGCTGCGGTGGGCGGCTCTTTGTGGTTCAGCACGTTGAAGGACGTGACGGTGCACAAGACCGCGGAGGCCTCGGTGCGCAGTGTCAATGAAGCCTTGGAGCAGCGCGTGGCCCTGCGCACGCGGCAGCTGGAGATGAGCAACCTGGAGCTCGCGGCTGCGGTGAAGGCGGCGCAGCGGGCCAATGAGGCCAAGAGTGAATTTCTGACTCGCATGAGTCACGAGCTGCGAACGCCACTGAATGCGGTCATCGGCTTCGCCCAGCTGCTCGCTCAGCCAGGTCACCAGTTCCCAGCGGAGCGCCAGGCCGCGTTCAACGGGCACATCCTGCAAGCCGGCCAACACTTGCTGACGCTGGTGGGCGAGTTGATGAACCTGGCTCGGATAGAGGCCGGGAAGATTGAACTGCACCTGGAACCGCTGGCGCTGGACCGGTTGCTTGCAGAGTGCGCCGCGATCATCGAGCCCTCGGCCAGCGCCCGTTCGCTGAAGAGCCGCTTCTCCTCAGCGCCCGACGTGACCGTCGTCGCGGACCGCACGCGGCTCAAGCAGGTCCTGCTCAATCTGCTGTCCAACGCGGTCAAGTACAACCGGGCGCAGGGCGAGCTGACGCTCACCGTGAGGCAGACGAACAGTGGCCACGTGCGGATCGAGGTGGTCGACGGCGGCGCGGGGCTGTCCGCGGAGCAACTCGAACACCTGTTCGAGGCCTTCAACCGGCTGGGTCGCTCCCAGCATGGTGAAGGCGGTACGGAGGGCACCGGTCTGGGGCTTGTCGTGACCAAACATCTGGTGGAACTCATGGGCGGGCGCATGGGTGTGTCGAGCACTCCTGACGTGGGCAGCTGCTTCTGGGTTGAACTGGTGGCCGCCGGTCCAGGCCAAGCGTGGGCGCGGGAAGTCGGCGTGGACGTGGAGGCGGAGGCGGAGGTGGGGGCGGAGGTGGAGGTGGAGGTGGAGGTGGAGGTGGAACGGGCGACGAGGCACCAATCACCGTCGACCGATCGGCCCCGTCACACGGTGCTCCTTGTCGAGGACGATCTCCGGAGCCAGGAACTCGTGCGGGCTCAGCTGTCCCATCGTCGTGACCTGCACCTGATCACGGCCACCAACGGCCGCGAAGGGGTGGCCCTGGCCATTGCGCATCAACCCTCGGTCATTCTCATGGACAACCACATGCCGGAGCTGACGGGACGGCAGGCGTTCGAACTGCTCGCACAGGCACCGCGGACTGCCGCCATCCCGGTGATCGCCATCAGCGCGGGAGGCGACACTGGCCTTGTCGACCAACCGCCGCTGCCTTGGTTCCGACGCGTGGCCAAGCCGTTTCACGAGGGCGAGCTCGCGCACGCTATTGATGCCGCGATCGATGCCGCGATCGATGCCGCGATCGATGCCGCGATCGAGGCCGGTGTCGGTGGGGGCAGCGACGCAGCGATCGGTGGGGACCACTGATGCTAATGGGTTGGCGTGGTGCGACGGCCCCGTCAGCGGAAAACCCGCCGGTGCCGCTCTGCAGCTCGCCGAGCAGGCGCCTCAGGGCCTCCAACCGGCCGACAATGATCCTGCTGAGGGCTTCCGGCCCGTTCGTGGGGAGTTTCCAGAGCGGCTCGATGCCGCACAACGTCCGCAGCATGGTGGCTGGAACGCCTAGCGGCTGCCGCGAAGCGTCGCCGGTCTGCCCGAGATGCGCGGGCCGCGTGGGCCTCTCGAAGACGGCTTAGTCGCCGAGCTGGGAGCGCTCGGCGTGGGGCGGTCAGTGACCCGTGTGCTTTTCCAGTCGAGCTTCCACCGTTCTCGGCCGAGAGGGCGGGTTATCCTGCGCTGGAGTGGCACACCTACAGGCACGCGCATGAGCACAGAAGTCGTGACTTCGAAACGGGTCGAGAGCGGAATTCCAGGACTGGACGCGGTCCTGCGAGGGGGCTTGCCGGCCTCGCGCTTTTATCTGCTCGAAGGGCCGCCGGGTACGGGCAAGACGACCGTCTCCCTGCAGTTCCTGCGACACGCCGCGACGCTCGGCGAGAAGGTGCTGTACGTCACGCTGTCCGAGACCGCGGAGGAGCTGTCCGATGTGGCGGCGTCGCACGGCTGGGATCTGGACGGCATCAGCCTTTTCGAGTTCTCCGAGGTCGACACCGTTTTTTCGCCCGACCACCAGCAAACGCTGCTGCATCCCTGGGAACTCGAGCTCGGCGAGACCATCAAGCGCATCACGGACCGCATCGATGACTTGCAGCCGACCCGCGTGGTGTTCGACAGCCTGTCGGAGCTGCGGCTGCTGGCGCAGGACTCCCTTCGCTATCGGCGCCAAGTGCTGGCGCTCAAGCAGTACTTCGCCACGCGGCAGGTCACCGTGCTGCTCACTGACGACCTGACCGGCAACGAGGGTCAAAGCGACGCCCATTTGCATAGCCTGTGCCACGGGGTGATCTCGCTGGAGCGGCTGACGCTGGATTTCGGTGGCGCGCGGCGCCGCCTGCAGGTGCGCAAGCTTCGCGGGGTGGACTACGTGGCCGGGTTCCACGATTTCGTGGTGCTCACGGGCGGCGCTCAAGTGTTTCCCAGGCTGATCGCGTCGGACCACGCCCAGCTCTTCACGGGTGAGGCGGTGAGCAGCGGCCTCCAAGAGCTGGACGCGATGATGGACGGCGGACCGCTGCGCGGGACCTCCACGCTCTTCATGGGGCCTGCCGGCAGTGGCAAGACCAACCTCGCGCTGCAGTTCGTCCACGCCGCGTGCGAACGCGGCGAGCCCGTGGCGATGTACGAATTCGACGAACGCATCGGCACCCTGCTGCGACGGGCCGAACTGCTCGGACTGCCGCTTCGCCGCCACATCGATGCGGGTCTGCTGGAGCTTCATCAGGTCGACCCCGCGCAGATCTCACCCGGACAGTTCGACGCCATGGTGGTGGCGCAGGTGGAACGGCGCCGCGCCCGCATGATCGTCGTCGACAGCCTCACCGGGTACATGGCGGCGATGCCCCAGGAGCAGCAGCTCATTCTTCAGCTGCATGAACTGCTCGCGTACCTGAACCAGCAAGGGGTGACCACGTTGCTGCTCAACGCGCAACAAAGCCTGGTCGGCACCATGTCCACCTCCAACCTCAACGTGAGCTACGTGGCCGATGCCGTGTTGCTGCTGCGATTCTTCGAGCATCGCGGTCGGATCCGCAAAGCGCTCTCCATCATCAAGAACCGCGGTGGCGCGCATGAGGAATCGATCCGCGAGCTGCGCATCGACAAGCAGGGGATACGAATTGGCGAGGTCCTCGACGCGTTCCATGGCGTGCTCACAGGCGTGCCCACCTTCGAAGGGCAGGCCGAGCAGCTGATGGAGGATCGTGGTGACTTCGCCCCCTGACGGTTTGCCCCTTGTCAGCGGCGCCCGTGGCGCCTCGGCCGGGCAGGCAGTCGATGACGCCGGGCGCCTTGATGCAAGAGACGCTCGGGTCGCCGACCAAGCCGACCAAGCCGATCACGCCGACCAAGCCGACCAAGCCGAAGACGACCACGCCGACGACGCCGAAGACGCCGTCGGAGTCGCCCCACACCGCGAGCACCCTCAACGCGGCTTCCCCGCCCGGCCAATGCGCGTGGCGATACTGGCGCCAACTGGAGCGGACACGCGCAACGCCGTGATGCTGCTGGCGGAGGCTGGCTTGCAGATGGTGGTGATGGGCTCGGTTGGTGAGTTGGCGGAGCGGGTGGCTGAGCGGGTGGCTGAGCGGGTGGCGGGCGGGCTGTCGGAGGCGCCGGCGCGTGAGCAGGCGCGCCACGCCGATCAGGGCCCCCTGGGCGCTGTGCTCATCACGACCGAGGCCCTGGCGCACCCGGCGCTCGCTGCGCTGCGCGCGGCACTGGCGGCTCAGCCCATCTGGTCCGATCTTCCCCTGGTGTTGCTGATGCCGCAGCGCTCGGCTGCGCTGCGCCAGAGCGTGCTGCCCGAACTCGTGGCGGAGCTGGGCGGCAATACCCTCGTGCTGGAGCGTCCACTGAGCCGTGCGTCGCTCGTCAGCGCGGTGCATTCGGCTCTACGGGCGCGCGAGCGTCAGTTCCAGTTGCGCGACCGCATGGACGAGCTGGCGACGGCGCGCGAAACCATCGCGCAGGCTGCGAACTCGCTGGAGACGCTTGTCCATCTGCGCACCGCGGAGCGCGACGAGATCCAGGACCGGCTGCGCCAGAGTCAGAAGATGGAGGCACTGGGGCAACTGGTCGGGGGGATCGCGCACGACTTCAACAACATGCTGCAGGGGATCAGCGGCTCGTTGGACGTGCTGAACAAACGCGTTGCGACCGGCAGCACCGAAGGCATGCAGCGCGCCATCGACAGCGGCCGACGATCCGCGGATCGGGCTGCGGCGCTGGTGCAGCGGCTCTTGGCTTTCGCTCGGCGCCAGCCATTGAAAACTTCGGCGGTGCCGTTGAACCAGTTGGTGACGTCGATGCGGGACCTCCTGCGGCAGTCCCTGGGAGACACGATCGTGCTGGCGCTGGATCTCGACCCGACCACGCCGCGGGCCAGTTGCGATCCCAATCAACTGGAGAACGCGATCCTCAACCTGGTGATCAATGCGCGTGACGCGATGCCCCAGGGCGGCACGGTGACCGTGCGGACCTCCACCGTCGATGCGCTGGTGGACACCACCTCCGGCGCACCCCTGGACATGGGGGAAGCGTCGGCGGCACGGTCGCGCGACGGCGGGTATTCAATCGTGGAGGTGGAGGACACCGGCACGGGGATGCCCGCGGAGGTCCGCATGCGGGCGTTCGACCCCTTCTTCACCACCAAGCCAATGGGAAAAGGGACGGGCCTGGGCTTGTCCATGATCTACGGGTTCGCCAAGCAGTCGGGCGGCGCCTGCGACATCCAGTCCGAGCCGGGGCGGGGCACCCGCGTGCGTCTGATCCTGCCCGCGGCGCCAAGCAGCGACGGCGAACGCGAGGTGGTCCCTGCTGCCGCATCGCGCCCATCGCCGCGGCGCGGCAGGCTTCTCGTGGTGGAGGATGACGACGTCGTCCGCGGTCTGGTCGTCGAGGCGCTGCAGGACCTGGGCTTCGAGGTGCATCAGGCGGCGGACGGCGCGGTGGCCATGCGCATGCTCGACGGGCCGTTGGATTTGCTGGTGACCGACATCGGCCTGCCGGGAGCGAGCGGGGTGGAGGTGGCCGAGTCGGCGAGACGCAATCATCCGCAGATGCCCGTGCTGTTCATGACGGGATACAACCGGGAGGGCGCTGGAACAGCCCCCGTGCTCGGCGCAGGCATGTCGCTCATTAGCAAGCCCTTTGACATGGCCGTGCTTGCGGCGCGCGTGAGCGAGATGGTCAGCCAGTGAGTCCCTCTGGCGGCACGTGCTGCCAGTGAGTCCGCCCGGGCAGCACGTGCCGCCGAACCGCTGCTGGGGACCGTTTCGAGGCGCGTCAGGTTGGATGGAGGACGCGCCGCTTCACGACCACCATTGCTGGGGGCTTGAGCCGCTGCAGGGTGCCTGCTCGGGATGCTCGCCACGGATCGGGTCGAATGCGCCAGGACAGGGACCGCGTTGCGCGCCGTCGTTGGGCGCCGCGGTGGATGCGGTGTCGTGGTCGCGAACGGCAACAACGGCGTCGGCAGCTGCCGATGTCGCTGCCGATGTCGATGTCGATGTCGATGTCGGGACGGTGGCGGTGGCGGTGGCGGTCATGGAAACTCCTGGTGGAGACGATGGAACGCTGCGCGCTCGTGGAACGGGTCCGGACCGGCAAGCCCGTGGCGGCTTCGCAACTTGAAGCTTCGCGCGTGAAGCTTCGCAGTCATGGGTCTAAGACGACCAGCCACCAGCCAGCATCGCCTCGGCGTGCCAGGCGCTGAACGGCCGCGTGCAGAGCGTACGGCCATGTCTTGATTGGCAAGTGCGATACCTGTGGCAGTACGTCAGCGTCATCGCCCGTGCCGGGTCGCTGCACCTCTGGACGCGTCGTGCCGTCGTGCGACACCGACCTGCCGACTCCTGCAGATGCGCAGACCATGTCACCCCCGCAGGGATCGAGGCACTCGTCGCTGCACCGTCGGGCTCACTCCTCAGGAGCGATGCAGGCTCGCAAGCGGCGCGTCTGCCGGATCGGATCCAGCAGGCGGCACCGGCAGCGGCTCCTCGACCCAGCGCGTGAGCCAGGCGACGATGCGCCCATGCGCGTCAATGCGGTGCGACGGTCTCCCTTGTCCCAGCAGGTGGTGATCTCCCTGCGGGTACAGCACCAGTTCACTCACGGTGCCCGAACGCCGCAGCTTCACGAACATCTCCTCGGACTGGCACTTGGGGCACCGCTCGTCGTCCTTGCCCTGCAAAAACAGCGTGGGCGTGCGGCTGCGGCTGATATGTGCCATGGGCGACAGCTCGATCATCAGCTCGCGGTCCGTCTCAGGCTTGCCCTCCATCGAATAGGGATCGGCGTAGTAGCCGCTGTCGGAGGTGCCGTAATGGGTCTCGAGATTGCCGACGGGGGCGTTGACCAGGGCTGCGCGGAAGTCGCTGCAATTGCCGGTGGCGTAGGCGCTGAAATAGCCCCCATAGGACGACCCCGCGATGGCGACACGCCCGTCCGCGAGCCCCTCGCGTCGGAGCGCGGCGAGGGCCGAGCGATATTGCGGGAGATCAAGCCTGCCCCAGTTGCGCCGCAACCGTTGGCTGAAAGGCCGCCCATAGCTGGCTGAGCCCACGGCGTTCAACGCCAGTACCGTCCATCCCTGACTGGCGAGCACCTGCCAGTACGGGTTGCTCGCGTACTTGAGCATCACGTAGCTAGCCGGACCGCCATGCACGTCCATCAGAAGGGGAGCGGGCTCTAAGGGTTCTAAGGGCTCTGAGGGCTGTAACGGCGCGGACGGCTCGGAGCGCGCGACTGACACTGCGGACGAGTCGGACGTGCGGGGCTGCGCGCGTCGGAGCAGCCACCCCTCGATCTCTTCCTCGCCTCCATCGCCATCTGGCACGGTGAAGCGGCGTCGCTCGGTCACCAGCGCCAGCCGTTCGCGCCACCAGGCGTTGAAATCGGTCAGGCGCCGCTTCGCGCTTCCGTCGAGATCGCAGCGGTGGACCTCGATGGGATGGTCGATCCCCTCTTCGGCGAAAACCATGGCTTCACGGGCCACCATGGCGGATACGTGCCCGGCTGCGGGCTCCACCAACGGCGTGACAGTCCCGTGCTTCATGTCGATGGCCACGATCCGCTGGACGCCGCGCCAGGCCTGGACCGCGCGAAGCAGAGGTCCCCGCGCGTCCCAGAACAGGTCGTTCCCGACCAGTTCCAGATCGTCGTCCCCCACCTGCCGCAGGACCCCACTGGATACTTCCACCTGCCACAGTCTCATGATGGGGTCGCCGCCGTCCCTGGCGCCCATGAGCGCGATGACCTCGCCGTCGGGCGACCAGGCCGGGCAGCAGGCGGTGGCAATGGTGTTGGTCAGCCGGCGAGCGGAGGGAAACGCACGCGGCTTGTCGCCCAGGTCGAGGATCCACAAGTCCTTGCAATGCGAATCGCGTTCGTCTTCCCGGTTGCGGATGATTGCCAGACGTGAGCCGTCTGGCGACCAGCAACACTGTCCGACGTCGAAATCGCCCCGCGTGAGCGGCGTGGTCGTACCGCTGTCGATGTCGTACAGCACTAGCTGCAAACGGGCGCCCAGGGTGTACCCCGCGCCATCCATCTTGTACGGCAACCGCCAGACCACCTCCGGGGACGTGGGCGGGGCGAGGGGACGCGCCAGATCGATCTTTTGCGCCCCGCTCGCACGTTCATCCGGATCGACATTGACGGCGCACAGCACTGCCAGATGTCGGCCGCCCGGATGCCATGCCATGTCCACGACGGTGGACGCGAAGCGCGTGAGCTGACGGGCTTCACCGCCCTGGTGGTCAATCAGATAGATCTGCGCCGCGCCGCCATGCCTGTTGCTCAAGAAGGCGATCCGCTCGCCCTGGGGCGACCATCGCGGCCGGATATTGCGGCCCGGCGCGAACGTCAGCCGGCTGAGCGGGCGTCCGTCCATGGGCAGGAGCCACAGGTGGGACTGGTAGGCGTCGTCGTCACGCTCAACGGTCTTCAACTCACAAACGGCGATGTCCCCGCCGGGGCGCAAGTCCAGGTGTTCCACCCGCTGTTCCTTGAAGAGATCCTCGGGAGTGAAGGCGGCGCCGGGCATGGAGGGGCTCCAATTGAACAGGGCGGCCCTTCCAGCCGGCCCTTCGGTGAGTCAGTGGCATTCGACGCGCTTGGCGCTTGTTAATGGCCGCCTTGGCGTTGCTGGTCCTGGTGACGTTGCAGTTCCGGGCCCTGCCGACCCTGTCCCGGCTGACGCTGCTGGTCTTGCTGACCTTGATGGCGCAGCTGTTGGCTTGGCCAATTCTGTTGACCCTGCTGCGCCTGCTGCGCCTGTGGACGCTGTGGATGCTGTTGATGCTGTGTACGCTGCTGTTCCTGGAACTGCCGGCCCTCTTGACCTTGCTGGTTCCGACTTTGATTGGCTTGCTGCGTCATGGTGTTGTCTCCTGAACGGACTGCAGTGGCACGTGCCCACCCCTGCGTCATTGCAATCACCGTGCCCTGCGACGCTCGCGCGCGTGGGAAGCAAACCCGCCGTACGAACGGGCATGGCGGGGCGTAGAGGAACGCCAGCAGAACATCGATGGCGCACTATCGAACTCAATGTGAGAAGGGTGCCGGCAACTGCTGCACGGCTTGCTTTCAAGGTAGAAATTGCTTCATCGCGTAACGGACGAGTTCTACGCGGCGTCCCATGAACTGCGGAGGGCGCGCTTGGCATCTGGCCGCCGGGTCGCGTTCGTCACCGGCGAGTAAGTTTGGCCGCGCATCAACACCAGCGCCGAGGGCGCTGTTGGCCCGGTAGTGCTGCGCTCGCCGCCGGAAGCTGGCTAGGTTGCGCGGACCATGGGCGATATCGCGCGGCTTGAAGATCACCTTGTCCTTGCGCGGGGGCCCCGCGCGGCGTCAGAGGTCGGCGCCCAAGGTCGGCGCCCAAGGTCGGCATCCAAGGCCCGATTCCGCATGATGAGCGTGCCCACGCCGCACGCGATCCGTGGGATGCGTCCGAGGCATGACGAACAGACGCCCGCGGCAGTTGCGCGCGGTAAGCCCAGCGCGCTCAGCAGACGACCTTGAGCGACCCGGGTCGCTGGGAATGGTGAGGCGGAGCGATCGCGGGAAGCGCGGGGAGCGCGGCGAGCGCGGTGAGCGCGGTGAGCGAGGGGAAAGCGGGGACGGGGAGAGGGTGGTCCCGGTCGGGTGTCGCCGATGCCCCCTGCGGCGACTCTCCCGGAGATGCGTCGAGCAGCAAAGAAAACCCCTGGTCCGATGAAGGGCCAGGGGTTGGAAAGGCATCACCCACCTGGGCGGCCTCCTGCCCAGGGGAAAGCAGGGAGAGTCACGTAGACGCAACAGAACTCAAGACGGAGTGTGCCCACGCAGCCGGCGTGGCGGTAGCGGTGAAGAGACCGTCAGAGTGACAGGGATCCACCACCGACACGTGGGCGTTCGCCCTTCACCGTTTCGAACAATCCGCGACGACGGCGTTCATGGAGACATGGAGATTGGCAATTTGCTCGACCGCTCCACCGCTCAACCGCTACACCGCACGATCACTCGGCCGAGCCGTTCACTCGCTTTTGACGCGACAAGGGATGCCCAAGGTCCTTGAGTTACCGGCATTAAGCCAACGCCCACGACGCCCTTTGTCCGGCGCAGGGGGCGCTGCTTGGTCAGGCGCTTTTCAAGGCTCGCCGCGTCATTGCGTCGAGGGCGCGCTGCAGTTCGTCGCGCCGTTGAGGCTCCTCGCGCATCGCACGCCTCAGCACCGCTTCAGCTTGCTCCGGACGTCCGTGCTGGCGGAGCACCCGGGCGGCCTGCACGGGGTCGAGACGGTGGAGCTCGATCGGGAAAACGCCGCTTGAGCGACGGAAAAATGTCTGGTGAAAGTCCACCCCCATTGACACCAGACCGATCGCCGTGAAGGCGCCGAACCCGACACGCTCCGCCACTGTCAGCGTTGAGGCGAAGACCAGCCACACAGCAGGGGTGCGCAGGAGCCCGATCGCCATCGGCAACCCGAGCAGCAGATGCCAGCGGCGGCGCACTCGAGGGATGGCCAGCAGCAGGCCAGCCAACATCACCGCCGCGCCCGCGACTTGCGTGCGCGCCCGACGTGTTGGCGGCCGACGTGACCCCCGGTGCCGCCTCAGAACGGGCGACGGTGGAAGTGCGAAACCGCTCGCGCAACGAGCGCCGCGATTGCGATAGGCACGACCGCCCACATGAACGGCGGAAGGTTGCCGGGCCAGACCATCGCCACGACGCTGGCGCACAGCACGAGGATGGCCAAGCTGGCGAACAGAGCGAAGCGCTCCGGGTCGTGATGTCGGAACTCCTTGGCCTTGCGGGAACGCTCCAGCAATGCGTCCAGAACCAGGGCGAGCGCCACCACCCACGTCCGCGGCCACCATTCCAGCAGGGCCGCGAACCTGTACTGCGCCAACACGAGCAAGGCGTCGATCGAGCGGAAGTAGGGGTTGTCGAAGAGGCGCGCGTTGACGCGCGCCATCTCCCGCGCCACGGCGGGAGCCACGGCGGGAGCCACGGCGGACGCGGCGGCCGGCGCCGGTGCGTCGGCGATGGAGGGCACGGGGGAGTGGACGCGGGCATGGCCCTGCAGAGTCAACGCCCTGTCCAGGATGCGGTCAGCGATCGCGATACCCCACAACGCCGCGTTGCCATCATGCTCCAGGCGCAACCGCTCAAGGAAGTGCTGCGGTGGGCGGGACGAGGGCAGGTACAGCACCAGAAGCAGTACGGTGACGAGGCAGGTGACGGTGACAGCGCGGATCATGGGGCGGGCGTGGGTGATCGTCGGAAGTCTTTCGACGGGGGCGGTGGTCGGGCGCGTACACGGGCGCGTACACGGGCGCGTACATGGGCACGTACACGGGCACGTACACGGGCGCTACATGGGCGCTACTTCGGTACTACTCAGGCGCTACTCGGGCGCTGGTCGGGCGTTGGTCGGGCGCTGCTCTGTGTGTGCCGCGCCGCGAGCGATATCACGGCTTGGGCGCATGGCTCCCCTCGAGGTCCGGGTCGATGATCTGGAATCTGCCCTTGATCCTGCGGCCTCCCGAGATGGAGGCGAAGTAGTGCAGGTTGGGCAGCTTGCCCAGGATGTCGGCGGGCACCGCTTCTTCGAAGCTCTCGGCGAGTTGCGTGGAGTACGTCGACGAGAAGTCGCCCAGGTGCACGTCGGCGCCATGACTCATGCCCACGCGCACTGAATGGATGGCCGTGCGGCCGAAGGTCTCGACGACGAACTCCTGCGTCGGGCCATCCTTGGTTCGCAGCGCGATGAGGTTGTTCAGGTTGCCCAGCACCATGCGCGCGGCGTCCTGGCTGCCCAGGCGGCGCGCGAGATCGGCCAGCGTCTGCATCGCGCAGGTCGTGTGGATGCCGCCCTCGGCCCCCTTGTTGAGGATCTCGATGAGGGGCAGGTTGATGACGTTGGAGACTTCGTCGACGAACAGCGCGATGCGCCGGTGGGCGCCGAGGTTGTAGCGCATGCCCGCGCGCGCCGCCAGGTCCGCCAGCGCCAGGGCGCCGATGGCGGAGGCGACCGACGGGTCGGGCAGGGCGTCCACGCACAGGTAAAGCACGTGCCCGGCCTGCTCGATCTTCTCCAGGTTCATGATGGGGCGCGTGTCCGCGGCGTCGAACGGGTCGGGCGAGAGCGTGCGCCCGAGGTCGCCCGAGGTGAGCATGGACAGCACCGGCAGCAGGTTCGCGGTGATCTTCTGGTAGTGCTCGCGGTCGTGGCGAAAGGTGCGCACCTGCGCGTCGATGGTCTTGGTGCGCTGGGCCTCGGGCACGTGCAGTTCATAGAAGGACACGAGTGCCATCAGCTCCGCGGTCGTGGCCTCGGACGGCCGGCGCTGGCCGGTGCGCTGAGGTTCCTGCAGCAGTCGACGCATGTCGGGCGTCTCACGCCAGCCTGCGCCCAGCAGCGTGGCGTAGTGCCGGCGCAGGGTGGCCAGCAAGATGGGTTCGATGCCTCCTTCGATGTAGCGGGTGAGCCGCAGCAGGTTGGGCCGCTCCTCCAGTTCCACGAGGCCTTGCACGACGACGTTGACGGCGTCCCAGCCGAAGGCGCTGAACGCGCCAGCCGTGTCGGGCGGCATGATGGCCTGGATCCGTGAGGACACTTCGGTGGGTTTTTGCCAATTGAAGGTGAAGTCCAGCCGCACGCCTTTTTCCGGAAAGGCGGGATGGAACTCCAGGAAGGTGTCGGGGTCGCGGTAACGCTCGCATGCCCACTGGACGACACGACGCAGCCGGTGGCTGTTCTTGGGGTCGATCACGATGACGACGTCGCCTCGGCGAACCGCCTGGGTGATGAGCGTGGCGAGCGCGACACCCTTGCCGGACTGGGTCGTGCCGACGAGCAGCGTGCCGCCTTCGAAGTTCTGCAAGGGGCGGGACACGGCCGCTTCCTGCGGTTCGACGCCGTGGATGTAGGGCAGGCCGATCTCCGCGTCGGGTTGCGGGTCGGCGCGGTATCCGAGGAGGGTGAGCAGCACCGGCGACACCAGATGGTCCCGGTAGTCGATCTTGGCGAGCTCGTACAGGCGCTGGGAATGGACGGGCTGCCACTCAAACCCCTGGCCCAGATAGACGCTCTTGAGGTCACCGGTGACCCGCTCCACCTCGCGAGGGCCGATGACCTGCATGGCGCGCCCGGTCAGGCACGCGCGCACGACCAGCATGCGCAGTGCCTGCGTGCCCCTGAGCCACGCGGCGCACAGGCAGCCCAGACCCATCGGGGCGGCCAGGAGGCCGGGGAGCCGCCCGGAGGCGGTCTGGATGAGGATGAGCACGAACGCAAGCGTCCACACCAGCGCGGCATAGCCTTCATAGGCGCGCCGCCAGGGCATCTCGTAGCGACGCGCCAACATCTCAGTCCGCCTCGTTGGGGTTGGCGTTCCAGAGCCGGCCGTACGAGGCGTTTGACATGTCCGACACCGCTGTCACGTCCACGGCGTCCGAACGCTCGGCCTCCTCCATCGCATTGACGCCGTCGATCTGGTTGCTCTGGGTGTTTGGGGCGGTTTGGCCGATATGTCCGGTTCGAACGTCCTGGGCGACATGGGCGACCTGGGCGACCTGGGCGACATGGGTGACCTGGACACTCTGGGTCACCTCGTCGTTCCTGTCGTCCAAGCCGGCATCCACTGTATGGCCGGTCCGATTGGTCGACTCCTCGCCGCCCCGAGCGTGCGGCAGGCCGTCGAGGAATGACCGGGCGATCACGAGCCCGCGGATCTCTTGATCGCCAACGCGCAGGAGCACCGTGGGGCCAGTGGACGTCTGGCCCGCATGGAGCATGCCCGCATCGCCCAGGGCGCGCAGGGCGACGGGGGCCGGGACACCGCGCGCAGCCAGCGCGTCCAACGCGATGAACAGACCCGTGTCGACGACTTGGACTGTCCCGTCCATTCGGTCCGTTCGGTCCGTTCCGTCCGTTCGGTCCGTTTCATCCGTTCCGTGCGCGAGCCGTGAGCTCAGCGCGGCGAGCAGGGAGTCAACGACCTCGCGGACGGCCGGGGCCAGGCGCATCGGCGCTTTCAGCACAAGTTCCTTCGCGATGGGCCGCGGAGATGGCGCTTGCAACGGTGACCGGGCCGGGGCCGGAGTCGGCGGCGAAGGAGGCACCGCAACAGGAGGAGACCGCGGGTGGCTTGGGGCCGCGCCGACGCTCTGAGATTCCCGGCCCAGCGTGAGCGGGAGTTCCAGTTGCGATGGGGGATAGGACGGCGGATAGGACGGGGGAAGGGACGGGGGAGGGAACGACGTTTGGAGCGGGGAATTTGATGATGCGGTCGATGGCGAGTCCAGCGGCGAGTGCAGCGGCGAGTCGAGGGGTGCGCCGGGCTGGAGCGGAGAGCCAGGGCGTGCCGCAGCGGCGTCGGGTCGCGCGACGCGAGCGGTGACGACCGTTTGAACGCAGAGGGCTGTCGGCAATCTGCTCGGCCTGGGAGCGAGCCCGTCAAGCAGCAGCTCCGCCGCGCTGAACTTCACTGCCTCCACGGCGGCCCTCGATGTCGGCGGATTGATCGTCCACAGGCCCCCGCCGTCGCTGCGCGCTTGCAGCACTCCGGCGCGCATCAGGATCTCCTGCATCGTCTCGGCTGATCGAGGCATGCCGACCAACTGGTCCGCCTCAAGCAGTTTGCGCACGTCCGCGGCGGCCTGGGGCCAGACGATGAAGAGCCCGTCGGCGCCGAACCAGACCCGGGAACGCTCCGCATTGGGCTGCCAGGCCGGGTCCGTGGCGATCAGGCGTCGCAGCGCGGCGATCAGGTAGCGCTCGAGATGGTCGCCGAGGCGCGGTTGTCCGTCGCGCTCTGCGCTGGTCCGCAAAAAGCGGTCGATCACGAGCGCGGCCGACCGGCGCACCAGCTGATCCAGGATGTTGTTGTCGTGAGGGAGCGTCGACGACAGGCTCGCCATCAGATGCGGCACGATGACCGAGTTGCCCTCGTCCAGATGCTGCAGCGTCGCCGCGGGCACGATGTGGGGCAGGACGAACAGCGACAACACGGGATTCGCCGGCGCGTCCGGGCGCCACTTCAACAGGTAGCGGGCTATCTCGCCGTGTTGCATCCACGGCAGCAGGCCCACCATGTAGGCCGGCCACTCGCAGCCCCGCTCATCCGTCGCGGTCACGCGGCCGACGGTGCGGTGGATCTCGCCGCACAGTCCGCCGATGAAGGTCGCGAGCCGCCACCGGGGTTCCAGGTGCCGCCTTGTCGTGATCGTGGACCGACCGGAGAAGATGTGGGCGTCCGTTCCCTGCAACGCGAAGAACGCGGTCTCCAAGCCCAGCTGCAGCAATCCGCCCGGCATGTCGAAATAGTTGTTGGCGGTGGCGGGCAGCAGATGCACGAATGCCGCGTAGCGCCGCACGAGCGTCAGGACGTCCCGCTCGAAGGTCGCTCGATCGGCGCCAAAGCACATCTTGATGCGCCGGATCAGATCGACATGCGGGTCCAGGAGCGCTTCGAGGCTCACCGCGGAGAAGCTCGGAATCGGTCGCGGATAGACGACGGATGCCGCGCTGGACATCGAAGCGGGTATCGAGTCGAACATCGAGTCGGACGTGGAGTCAGACATGGAGGTGGACACGGCGTTGGACCCTGCGTTAGACCCTGCGTTAGACGCGGAACCAGACGTTGAGTAGGACATCGCATCGAGCGGAGAAAGGGGGCTAGACCGTTGTGCCGTCGCTGACCTAGGGTTGAATCAGCGGCGACGGGTGCGCTGCGCTCGCCATGGTTGTGGTTCACGCGGCCTGCTCGTCCAATCGGGTCCGCAGGATCAGGCTCCACTCCAGACACGACAGATCGGGCAGGGGCGCGCTGGGAAAATGGACCTGCACCCGCGGATCGTGGAAGTAGCGCGCCTTGAGTTTGCAAAAGGGGCAGTCGCTGCCGCTGCGCGAGGCCGCGCCGACGACGGTCAGGTAGCGACTGCTGCACGAGCCGCAGGTGTGCAGGGCCAAACCGGGTTCGGCCACCTCCCAGATGCCGTCGAGCTGCCGGGCCAGGTCGAATGCCCGGTCGAAGCTGATCCGCGGATGACTCCGGCACACCGCCAGGTAATGCCGGAAAGCGCCGGGCAGGGCGGGCGCAGCTTGGAAGCCCAGGTCCCGTAGTCGGCGATAGCCGCTCACGAAGATCGATGCCTCGCTGCGGTCCAGCAGGGTGCCGCTGTGGTACCACTCCGGCGTATTGGGCGGCCGGCCACGGATGGGAATGCGGCGATCGGCGCGCAGCAGGCAGACGATGGTTCTGGGGCTCAGTCCCGTGAGGATCTCGATCGTGCGCAGCCGCGCGCCCAGTGCCGCGCAGTCGCGGGCCAGTGCCAAATGATCGAGGTGTCGCTCAAACGGGTAGTCCGACATGGCGGTTCCTCACGGGCGTAGGGGCTAACGTTGTCCGAGCGGTGCGATCGCCTGGCCCGCCCGGGCCCCCCGGGCATCCGTGAACGCTCCCGCGCCGATCCGCGGGTGAACGGGCATCGGCGGATGCACCGCGACAAGGGGTGCGGCCAACGGCAGTGGACACCGCATCACCGAAAAGAGATCGGCGCGCGGGGTGAAAAGCGCTTGCGGTCCCACGTTGGCCACGACCGCGAGGATCTGCGTGGTGGTCAGGGCGGCCAGGTACCGTGCGTCCTCCTCGCGCAGTCCGAACTGCGCGCACGCTGTCATCACGTCGCGCGCCACGCTGTCGCGCATCGCCAGCAGCAGCGTGAGGTTGAACAGTTCGAGATCGGAGAACTGGATGGCAGCCATGGGACGCTTCCTCGGTGTGGCCTCTTGAGGCACAGTGAACCGCCGGAGATCGACCATCAGCCCGTTGAAGCCCTTGGTGTCCACGTGGTTCTCGGCGGCGAACGGCGCGTGACGGAGCTCAAGTTGCCGGAGTAGTCTATGCTCTCGAAATCGAGAAATCCAAGAGAAGTTGCTCCAGTGCGCCCGGTATGCGGCCCGAAGGCAACGGGTCGCCGGGTGTTTCGGGGTGGCGTCACGAGCCTAGGGTGGCGCGAGTCGCCCACGGTCACTGCCAAGCGCCTCTCATGGGCGTGAGGTCCACACGAAGGGTGAAGTCGGACATGACGAAGACCGCTCGGCAGCGCAGTCCGGTGTCAAAAAGGACGCGTGCGTCGGAGGCCGCGTCGGTTGTGACGCCGGCCCCGGCCGCGCCAGACGCAATGGCCGCTCTCCGCGCGTCTGTCGCCGAGGCGTCGACATCGACCTCCTCCTCCTCCTCTTCCTCCTCCTCAGACGCGCTGGCGATGGTGTTGCGAGCGCGCCTGTTGGAGCGGTTGAGCGATGCGAGGGTACCGGCCGGGCATGCGCAGGCCTTGCACCTCGCCGGGATCACTGGGCGGGCGTATCAGACGACTCGCCGCTGGATCGATGACGCGTCGCCAGGGCTTCCCGACCTGACGTCGTTTCGCATGCTGTGCGAGGGCGTCGACGCGGACGCCCAATGGCTGCTGGGCTTGACGGATGACAAGCGCTCGCTGCGGGAGGCCGTGGGCGCTGCGAGGACGTCCGGCGTCGCACGAGCGGCCGGGGCGCCCACTGTTCCCCGCGACGCCGTCGCCCTCGCTGCTCAGGACGGTGGCTCCACGACTGGCGCTTCGGCCGTTTCGCCCGCTTTGGCCACTACAGGCGCGAGCGGTACCGACGGGGCAGTCGCTGCGGATGAGGCTTCCCGTACGCCTGGCACGCTGCTATCGGAAAACGACGCGTGGCTGGAGGCGGTGTTCAGCAACGTCGGGCGGGAGATGTACGGTTGCCGCGCGCGGCGCATGCGTGGGGACGAGATGGAGCCGGAGATCGCCGACGGCGACACCATCTTCATCAATGCCACCGTCCGCAACTTCGATGGGCATGGCACCTACCTGGTCACCTGCGACGCGCAGGAACTGGTACGGCGCCTCGAGTACACGGTGGGTAAGGGGCTGGTCGTGAGTTGCGCCAACCCGCGTTACGAGCCCGCGGTCTTCCGCGACGCCGAGGAGATCCTCGCGCACGGCCTACGCATCATGGGGCGCATCGAGGGGGTCGTGCAGATCCGCAGGTTCTGGCGACTGCTCCCCGGGCGTGCTTCGGGCGACTGACTGCGGCACACCTCAGCAGGCGAGGTCCGCACCAGGAGCGCGCGGGCAATTGGCAATTGGCAATAGGCAATGGGCAGTTGGCAATCGGAAATCCGAAATCGGAAATCGGAAATCCGAAATTGGAAATCGGAAATCGGATATCGGATATTGGCCGCCGCTGACATGGGCGCTGATTCGCCGCGGCACGTCGCGCCCGAGTGTCTGCCACGGAAGTCTCCGTGCCTTCGTAGCTCAGTGCATCTGTGATTGCAGCGACAGGGACGCTTGCAAGGGGCGCTTAGAGCGCGCAGCATCGTTGATCCTGAGCGGGTGCGCGTTTGTGTACCGGCCCGCGAGCATCGTGATCAGCATGTCCACGCATCGGGGGAGTGCCATGCCGGCAGTCGACCTCATCCAGGAGTGGCAGCGCGCGGAGGAGAAGTTCTTTGCGGCATACCGAACGATCTACGCGAAGTTGCGGCGGGGCGCCTACGTCGACGCCGAGGAGCTGGCAGACCTTGCCGAGCTGTCTCGAGCGGCCCGCGCGCAACATCGCGACTATGTTGCGAGCGTCACTTGTGCGGACCCACCCGCCGTTCCATGAGGTATCGGCTGGCGTGCGTCGGCGCATTTCGTTGGACAGATTCGTGCGGGAAGGGGCCCCGCACCCCGGGCCGATGTGGCCTGGGGTGGGGAGCGAAGGACGGCCCTCAGGCGGCCGTGGCGAGGGTGGTCCAGTCGCGGTGGTTTAGCTCGACCAGCTTGCCGCCAAGCGCTTCGAACTCGGTGGCGCGGTCGTAGTCGTCGACCTCCTGGCTGAAGTGCGTGACGGCGTTGACCAGGCCGTAGCCGCTCAGGTCGCCCCCGCTGATCAGGTGGCGCAGCACGCCCGAGCGTTCGCCGTCGCTCAGATCGAACCGGTCGGCGAGCACCTCCACGGTCTTGACCGGGTCGCCCGTGAGGCGCACGCCCATCGTGCGCTGCAGCTTGTGCGCGCCTTCGAGGAAGGTCTTCTCCGACACGGTGGCCTGCACGACATCCCGGACCTTCAGGAAGAACGCGCGGTCGTCAGCGCGCAGCGTCTCCTCCTGGAAGATCCGCAGGGCGTCGTCGTCGCTGCCCAGTGCGCCGCCCAATGCGCGGCCCACGTGCGCCTTGCGCAGCGCGCGCTCGGGCACGATGAGTCCGTTGCTGCACAGCACACGGTACATCAGCGGCTGGACCGACAAGGTGCCCTGGCCGACCTCGGAGTTCGAAATCACGAGGCCTGCCTGGACGATGTCGCCGGCGGTCATCGTGTAGGCCAGCGGCGGCACCACCACCTTGAGGTACATCTTGGTGTCCGTGAGCTCCATGGACTCGAACCGCACGTCGGGCAGCGTCATCAGGATGGGGATCACCGCGTTGGCCAGGTCGTGGTTGTCCAGGCGCCGGTAGCGGTCGGACAGCACGGCACGCGCTTGGCCGTCGAGCGTTCGCACCATCTTGTGTCCCTCGTCGCACTGCAGCCAGGTGTTGACGTTGCGGTCCAGCAGTTGCGGCTGCTCCGAACGCATGCGCTCGAAGTAGGCGAAAGGGATGTTGAGCTTGGCCGCGAGTTGCCGGCGCGCGAGCTCGGTCACGGCGAAATCGCCGCCTCCCGGGTGATCGATGATCAGATGGGTGTCCCCGGCTTCCCGGGTCTCGTGGCGCATCAGGGAGGGATGCAGCACCAGGTCGCGCTTGCTCGAAAGCTGCCGCTCCAGTTCGCTGGCCAAGGCGACCAGGCTTCGTCCGTTACGCATGAGAGTCTCCAATCGACAGTGGTGCGGGACGCGACATCCCCCGTGGGGACAGCGCCCCAGGGGTGGTGAAAATCCGCGGCCTTGGCCGCTGGCGTATATGGCGCGAACGAGTCGCGCCTCCTTTCGATGCTGTCTTCGCCGGCGCACGACGTGGCCGGCCTGGTGTGACAGCGACCAGGGGAAGGCAGGAATGCCTGAAAACATCTGGGGCTCGCCTTGTCGATGAGCGCGTTGAACGCGTTGAGCGCGGTGCCCGCCGGCGCGGCGGGCCGGTCTCAGGGCGCTCATCGACAAGGCGAGTCGCGGCTTGTGACCGGACTCATCCTTCGCGGCATCGCCAGCGCGGGGGCGTTGACGGCGTCGCTCACGGGGCATGCGTCTCGCGTGCCCCTCCGCGGCGGTTGGCGGATGCGGCGGTTCGTGCGCCGCTCCTCAACGTTCGTTCTTCATCCGCCGCTTTTTATCTGCCGCTTTTTATCTGCCGCTCTTCATCTGCCACTCTTCATCTGCCACTCTTCATCTGCCGGACCACGCTCCACCACACATCGGCCCAGTCCGCACCGCGCTTGCGCGGGAGCACGACCTGAACGTCTCGCGTGGGGCCGTGGCGCGCCTCCTTGCGCAGCCGGCGTGCCAGCGCATAGGCGCTGGCTTCGCCGTCAAACCCGGCATCCGCGTCGTTGTCCCCGAAGATCAGCACCCGGCGGACGTGTGTCGGCAGCCAGAGCCGCTCCAGGTTGCCCGCGCTGAGGCCCGCCCAGACGGGCAGGTCCTTCAGCAGGTGCACGGCAAGCGCGGTCTCGATGCCCTCGGCCACGGCGAGCACCTCCCCGCCGGCGAAGAGCCGGATGGCAGCGCCGTTGATGCCCGTGGACAACACCTTCTTCGCGTCGGGCAGCGCTGAGCGCCGCCCGGCGTCGAGGTAGGTGCGGTGCAGCGCGACCAGCTCGCCGTCGGGCCCGTCGATGCGCGCCACCATGGCGGCGTACTCGCCGAGCCGCTGCGTCCTGCCGCTGTCGGCGCGGCCGTAATAGCCGAGCCGTGGATGGCATCGCAGCACGCCCGGGTACTCATCCAACCCCAGACCGCGGCTGCTCAGGTAGCGATCGACGGCGTCTCCGGCACGCACGGGGGCGCACTCGTCCCAGATGCGTCGCGCCAGCTTCGTCATGCGCGCAGCGGCCGGCTGCTCTTCGGAGCGCTTGGGAGCGCCGCCGACGCAGTCATGGACCTTGCGCAGGGTAGTGGCGAAGTCCCAGCCCAGCGCCGCCTGCAGCAGCTTGAAGCCGCCGCCAGGGCCGCAGTCCGGGTTGCGGCAGTGGTAGTTGCCTTCCTGGAAGCGATCGGTGTACTGGAACCGGTCCGTGCCGCCGCACAAGGGGCAGGGCATGTTCTTGCGACTGAGGATGCGCTCGTCCACGCCGAGGCATCGCAGGATCTCGTCCCAGCGGCCGTGCGCGCGAGTCTTGACGTCATCCACGCTCAGGGCGTAGTGCTCATCGGTCATGACTCACTCCTGCGGCGCGTGGTGCGGCCCGTTCTTCCTGTTGTCCTTCAGGGCGTTCCTCGGGGCGTGCTTCCTCTCGCTCGTCGGGTCGTTTCGCGATGGCGACGCCGTGGTGGATGGCCACTCGTCGCAATCTCCCTGGTTCGGGTCGCGGCTCAGACCGATCCACGTTGGCTGGGAGCTCAAGCCGCTGCAATCGGGGGGCGACGTGGGGCTGGAGGATGACGCTGGGCCGGGCGCGCGATCGGGGCCGGTGTCACGTGCGCTCGACGGCGCGGTTTCGAACGTTGTTTCTAGCGCGGTCTCACGGTCCGGTGGCGGCGCGTCTGTCGAAGCGTCTGTCGAAGCGTCTGTCGAAGCGCCGGCCACGTCGCCCTTGTGGCTGAGCAGGCGGCGCGAGGGACGCTCCGCCGGTTCTTCGCTGTCCAGGTGCCAGGCAATGCCGTAGGAAAGCAGCAGGCCGAGCACGAGGGAGAGGACGGCAACATAGGTCTTCATGTGGATCTCCTGTGCACCGTCGCTCGGAAGGGACGGTGTGGGTGGTTGAAAGCGGATCTAGTGGCAGCGGGTGGGCGCTGCCGGGATCCGCAGGTGCATCTCAGAGCGGTCGGCCAGGGTGCGACCGCGAGGGGCGGAAATGGCTGGGAGGGGCAGCGATGGACTCATCGAACTGCGCCCCATCGCCTGCACACCGGCAGCAACTCGGCGTCGATGGGCGTGGTCTGTATTCACGCCTGCTCAGGCGAACAGGTCGCCCTGGGCAGCGATCACCCTGACCTGTTCATTGATGCATTGCGGGTTTCGGGAGAGCTGGGCTTCGACCCACGCGGGGTTGTCGGCCAGCGCGTGGGCGACCCAATCCGGGTACCTCGTCAACGACTCCGTCAGCCAACGGCGGGCGTTGCTGGCGATGTGCTCACGGATGGACTCGCTGTCGACCCGCCCGCAAAACGCGATCGGTGACAGCGGGCTGCACCCGACCACGCGCAGGCAGCTCACGAAGGAGAAAGGCTGTGTGTCCTTGTCCGGCTCCGTGAAGATCCACCGTAGGGTGGACAGCTTTTCTTCGAGTGGCGCAGCCGGGTCGGCCAGGTGCCGCACGTCCTGCAGCAAGCGCCAGTGGAGGAGGACGATCTCCTCTTCGGTCCACTCGGTGCCCCCTTGAGCGCCGCCATGGCGGTGATCGCCCGCAAACTCGTTGGGCTCTTCGAGCTCGTCTGGATCGTCACCTTCCAGGTACCTGGCAGGTATCGAACGCCCGCGGCGGATGGCGTGTATGCGCAGACGATATGCCGTGCCGCCCTGTAGGGACGGTGGGGACGGTGGGGTCGTCGGGGACGGCTGATGGTTGGTTGAGATGCGTTGCCGCATGGCGGCCTCCATGAAAAAACGGAGGCGCTCCGACCCTCAGGGGCGCAGGCCCCACGGGGTTGAATGTCTCGGCGATCGCCGAGCGAGGAGGGGGTCGCGAGACCCGGGCTGGCTTTGGACGGCGAGGTGTCGCTGTCTTCGGTGTGCCAACTACCGACGGGAAAACATGGCCGAAGCGGAGCCGCTGCGCTGCGCTCAAAGTCGATGCGTGCGTCTCATCAGCCGCCGATCTGGGCCCTGTGTGCCGGGTCATCGCTTGGAAGCGAACGGGGAGGGCCGCCCCATGCTCAAAGTCCGCGCCGGGAGACGAGCGTCTTGTGACGCTTATCAGCGGCGCGGGCCAGCCGTTGAATTCAAGTTAGACACTCCGGGCCGGGACGTCAATTGCGGGGCCGGTGACGGCGCGGGCTGCCGGTGAATTCAACGCGAGAGCTCGGCGATTTCGGGTGGTGGCGGGGTGGGGCGGTGCACAAGATCACCGCCAGATCCGACACATGGAGGCACCGATGGCCGACAGCACGATCGTGAAGACCGACCAGGGCGGCGTGAACGAACGCATCCTGGCCCGGGAGGCCAAGGCGGACTTCCGCCGCGTGGAAGCCGCGAGCCTCAAGATGCGCACCCACCTCACGAGCGCGGAGGCCAAGCGGCTGTTCGTGCGGATGTTCAATACCTTGCAGCTCAACGCGCACTTCATCTCGGTGATCGCGCGCACGCGGCTGGAGCACCGCGAGATCGAGGCCGTGGAGGAGACGCTCCGCAAGGAGATCGACGCGGCCAAGGAGACCCTGGGGCAAGCCATCGATGGGGCGGAGGCGCTGTTCCAGGTGAACGGCATCAGCAGTTTCGCCAGCTACGACACGCAGCCCCTGGAGATCGAAGTCGGGATCCTGTCGTCCGCCGGACGCCGCTACCTGGAAGTGCTCGACCAGTTCGACCAGTTGATGCCCCTGCTGCAGACGCTGGAGATCCACGAGGTGATCACCACGAAGACCCTGGACATCCAACGAGCTACGTTGAAGCGCCAGATCCGCAATATCGCGACGACCGCGCGTCGCTTGGCCACGGCGCTTCGCCGGCGGATGAACGCGCTCTCGGGTGGGATCGATGGCCCGGGCGGGGCCGGCAAGGTGCGTGGCGCGAGCAGCGCGCGCGTCGCCGGCTCGGGCGAAGGCGAGGCCGCTCGCGAGGCGCGGGAGGGGACCACGGTCGGGGAACTGGACGGGTTGGATGGGGTAGGCGCGGGCGAGGTACCCGGGGAGAGCTCGACAGGGACGGAATCTGTCGCCGGGGACAGTGCGCGGACCTCCACCCAGAACCGCGGCGAAAAGTTGGCCGGCGGACTTAGCGATCACGACGATCTTGGCGATCGTGCTGAAGTTGACAAGGTCGACGGTGGTGATCAGAACGCTAACGGTGGGTCTGGCGGTGAACCTCGCGATGAACCTGACGATCGTCCAGACACGGGTTTCTGGCACCGCAACACCGCCGTGGCGACTCCGGGTGCGCATCGCGTGCGGCGCAGCCTGGCGAGGGCGCCGACTTCGGATATGCCCTCTGCGCCGTTGAGTCCGGCCCTCCCCACGAGCTCCATTGATTCCGCTCCCCCTTAACGCTCGAACTGCAGGTGGAGAAGGCTGCAGCGGAGCGGGTGTCCGCCGATGATGTCCCCGCTGAAGACGATGAGTGAGGCAAGTTGACGAGGAGGCCTGTTAGCGCTGGACGACGTCGGGAGGCTTGGTTCGGACAAGCATCGCTCATCCCGACGCGGCGTCGAATGTTCAAGGGAGCATCCCATGTCACCTCGCCAAACGAATGTAGGTGAACGCACGTTTTGATAAATCGGAGTGGCGCGATGGGATGGACGTTTGCCATCTCCTCCTCACGTTCTATCCTGGATGGCAACGGCCACCGCCGAGGTCTTCCCTCGGCGAAAGGGCAGAGGTAGCTGGTCCTCTCACAGGCATTCCAGCCCCAAAGCATTTTTGCGAGGCGCGGTGACTCAGGAAGGCGCCCGCTGCCTGAGCTTCGCGAGGTACGCGAGGTACGTAAGTCTGGCGACGCTGGTCGCGCGTCACGTACTGCGGCCGACCGGCCCATTCCTACATGCCATGCCGCCCAGGGGACGTCGGCGGTGTGCAGTGCAGCTTGTCGTCCCTAACGTGTCGTGCTTCAGACCGCGCCGCACGCGAACAAGTGGTCGCCACAGCGCCGGCGCTTGCCGTGCAAAGGTCGCACCATGTCCTCCTACGTTCAACGGATGTCTGTCCTCCCGGACACGGGTTTCCTGCGTCAACCGCAGGTGCTTCTTTTCATCCCCTTCTCCAAATCCACGCTTTGGCGACGCGTCGAGGCGGGTTCCTTTCCCGCGCCTGTCAAGCTGTCGTCGAAGGTGACCGCTTGGCGGGCGGAAGACCTGCGGCTGTGGATCGCGGCGCAGACAGAGGCGGTGGAACCATGGAGGCCGGCGCGGGTGCCGGTTTCCGTCCCGGTGCGGCCGACGGCCGCGGCCCGTGCGCAGGCGGTTCGACCTAGTCGCGCAAGTCGATCGGATAAAACGGAGTCAGCTGGCGGGTCCGGCGGGTCTGCCATTGGCCGTGCTGATCAGCGCCGTGGACGTGGGCGTGCTGCACGCTAGGCCTTGAGCTCGCGCGACGGTGCCCGAGCGCCACCCCGTGTCGTCCATGGAGCCAACTCCGCATTCTTGGGGCGCTGGCCTGCCATAGCGGGTCATCGCCGCGCATGTTTGCATGCTCACGACACCGAGTGAGATCGTCGCCGTACCAAGTCGTTCGAGCAAACGCAGGATCGTCGACCGCGCAAGGATGGTGGCCATCAATTTTCTTTGTTTCCAAGCAGACAATGCCGCTGAGGAAGTATCTTGGCGCCGTGAGGAGTTGGGGACGGACCGCAGCCGCGTCGACCTGGTAATCGTGGGGATCTATATGTCCGTCAAATTCGTGATCGGTGAGTACCGTCTGTTGTGGGAAGCGCTGAAGCGTCACCAATCGGAGCTGGAGAGTGAGTTTGCCGTGACCGAGGACGACCAACTCGTCGTGGACGACAAGCTGTTCAGTTCCGCGTACGTGTGACCCACCGGGGATGCGGACGAAAACTTGGACTACCAGGAGGTAGTTCATGTATTCCTACGAAGACAGAATCCGAGCCGTCGAGCTCTACATCAAGCTGGGCAAGCGAGTCAGGCCCACCATCAGACAGCTGGGTTACCCCACGAAGAATTCCCTGAAGGGCTGGTACCGAGAGTACGAGCAACGTCTCGATTTGCCAGCGTGCTACGCAGGCCGGGAACCGAAGTTCTCGCAGGCGCAGAAAGCGGCAGCTGTCGAGCACTACCTCACTCACGATCGATGCATTGCTGCCACCATGAGAGCATTGGGCTACCCCGGTCGTGGGACGCTGACCACATGGGTTCGTGAGGCCCTTCCTGAGATCAGAAGAGCCGTCGTTGGCACTGCGGGCCGACGAAGCTACTCCGAGACCTTGAAGCAAGCGGGAGTCATGGAGCTTTGCACTCGGCAGGAAAGTGCGCAGGCCGTGGCTGAGAAATTCGGTGTGTGCCGGCCAACGTTGTACAACTGGAAGAACCAACTTCTGGGACGTGAAGCACCCGCATCCATGAAACACACTAACCAATCTCCGCCGGCGCGAGAGCGGGAGGAACTCGTGCGCCAGCTTGCGTTGCTTCGGCTCGAGGTCAGGCAACTGCGGCTTGAGCAGGACCTCTTGAACAAGGCCAATGAACTGTTAAAAAAGGCCTGGGCGTCGATCTGCAACTCCTGTCCAACCGGGAGAAGACACTGCTGATTGACGCCCTCAGGGAGCAATATGCGTTGCCAGAGCTGCTCGCACAGTTGGATCTTGCGCGTAGCTCCTATTTCTACCATCGGGCCCGTACAGCGGTGGGCGACAAATATCTCTCGGTGCGGCAAGCCATTACCGACATCTTCGAGTCGAACCATCGCTGCTACGGCTATCGCAGGCTGCAAGCCTCTCTGACCCGGCAGGACGTCGCGATCTCCGAGAAGGTGGTGCAGCGGTTGATGAAACAGGAAAGCCTGGTCGTTGCAAAGCCCAGGCGGCGCAGGTAGGCGCCCAGACCCAGGTCGTTGAGGACCTTCGTGCGCAGGCGGCGCTGGCAACCAGCACTCACGAGAGTCTTCTTGCGCGAACCGCAGAGCTGTCCCAGCGCAACCTGGAGCTAGAGCGCGAAGTTGCGGCGACGAAAGCATCGGCACTGGCTCAAGATCAGTTGATGAAGGGCGTGCTCGCACGCATCGGCGCGCCTGCCGCGCCTTCGCGCAGCCATGCCGGCGATCGATCGTGATCGCTCAACCCCTCGTGAGCTTCGTCCTATGAGTCACCTGCTTGATCGCCTCGCCCGAGCGCTCGGCTACCACACCTCAGAAGAACTGCGACAAGCTGAGGTTCGCGCCCTGCGAGCTGCTCAGCCGCCAGCAAGCGATCCCAGTGCGCCCATCCAGGATGAATCCGGAGCGACCGCCGAAGGGGTGAGCAATCCCGAGGCGCCCATCGGCCATCTTAAGTACTTCGTGGCGTACTCGTTCTCCGCGAGCCGCGGCACGGGTTTCGGATCGTGCGAGGTCTCGTTAAACCACCCCATCCGATCCAGCAAGGACACCCAGGCGATCGCCGAAGCCGTGGCTCGCCGATTCGCGCACGACCCCGGCCCCAAGGCGGTTGTTGTCATCCTCAACTGGCGTCGATATGAGGAGCCAGAGCCGCCCGACGGCGGCCGTGAAGACATCCCCGACGAGGAGAATGCTCCGGTGCTGTTGCGATTGGTCGCATAAACCATATTGTGCGCTCCCGCAAGGACTGGATGTCGCGCGATCGCCGCCATCCTGGGCGGTACACAGCGCGCCGACGCGAGGCTCCACGCCAGTAGAAAGACCCAGGCAACCCGCTTCCAATCCACACGGAAGTGGGACAGTCCGCTGGCGATCCGCTTCGTCCACAGAGGCTGGACTTTTCGCTCCATGACCGATGTCGTTACGTGCGCGCCGCTTTGTCGGCCCGGTTGGAGTTGTTCATGAAACGAGTGAGAGTCGCCGCCGGAAAGTTCGTAATGATCAGCCAGGCCTTGACTGAGAAGGCGACGCGGCTACGCATGCTCACGAAAGTTGAGGCCGACGCACTCGCTGATTTGGAGCCTAGGGCAACTGCTGGGCCGATGGCGGGGTACGCGCTCCGACATAGACGCAAGCACAAGCCTGGTTAGATGACAGAGAACGGCCACGCGTCGCCAAGGAGGTGTCGAGCCCCTATTGGCCTTGCAGCCTAAGCTGCGCGTGCAAGTCCCGGATCATTCGCTCCCTCTGTGAGGGGCTAGGCGGGGTGCCGCGAGTTTTCTGGGGACGACCGAGCTGATGCTCGATGGCGCCTACCGATTCGCTCACACCGGGCGTCGCCAGGGCAATGAATCCCGCTCGGATGGAGCGTCCTCCGAGTTGACGTGAGTCGCTCGACGCATTCTGTGTTGGCCAAGCCTTGAGCAGGCGCCAAGCTGCCGACGCAGAGATGGCGATTTCCGATCGCAGACTGCAGATCAGCGCAGCTTCAGCCGACACCTCGCTGCCGCGCTGAAGTCTGCGCCGGAAGTAGCACTCAAGATGCTCTACCAGGCACGGCGGCAGCAACACCTCTTGCTCACGCCAAGCAACTTGCAGAGCGCCAGAGCCGTCCTGATTGATCAACAGATCACTTCGCCGCAGCCGTGCAATCTCTTTGGGGCGCAGGCCACCCCAGAAAGCCAGACCGATCGCGCATCGAATGCGGATTCTGTGCTCGTCGTCGTCTTGCCCGCTCCCGGTCAAGATCGGCCCAAGGTCGGGGGCGGCGATCGTGGGTGACTCATGCGACTGAGGTGCGCCTCGATAGCTGCCCGGCTCCGGCTGCCAAGCTAGCCAGCGCCTGCCGGCGCAATATCGAAAGAAGGCTCGCGTGATGCGCGCCGCCTGCAGTGCGCTGGAGGTCTTCAGCGCTGGCCTGCGTCGCGAATCCACCCCGCCGCGGTTGCCGACGCTGGCAGCTAGATAGCTGTCCCAATCTTGCCGCGTCACTTCGCCAAGCTCCGTTGCACCGGCCTTTGCGCAGTACTCCAGCAGTCGCTTGATCTCGCCAGAGTAGGCCGCTTGCGTCGCGGGCGACAGATGCGCGCAGGCCTCTCTCCAGCGCATAGCGGCGCCTTCCAACGAGATCACGTCCAGATTCATATCCAAATTATGTACATAATTTCGAATTAAGGATAGAGTCCGTACGAACGCACAATCCAGGCCTGCCATGCGAAATCCACCCGAGCGCTATCTCCAGACCCTACGCGAGCACTTCGCGCAGGCGCCGCAGTGGTTTGGCCCACAGTCGGCGGGGCAGCCAAGCGCTCGCGGCACGGCCACCGGCGCCGCGTTGACGACTTACCAGGACGGCAAAGAAACTGCCTTTCAGCGCTGGTTCCACTTCAAGGAAGCGTTCTCACCAGAGTTCGTCACCGCAGCTGCAGGCTCCCTCGGCTATCGCCCCAGGCATGTGATTGATCCGTTCGGAGGGTCCGGGACCAGTGCGATCACGTCGCAGTTGCTGTCGGTGGATGCGACGACGGTGGAAGTGAACCCGTTCCTGGCTGACGTCATCAAAGCCAAGGTCAGCCCACTGACCGCCGACAAGCTACGCTCCGCAGCCGCAGACTTTCAGGCCCAACTGGCCGGCATGAGGCCTGATCTCGCGCGGCTGGATCATCTTCCAGCGACTTTTGTGGAGGCGCCGGAGAAGGATCGATGGATATTCCCCCGCGATGTGGCGGAGCGCCTGGCGCAGTACCTCACCTGCATCGAGTCGATTGAAGACACCGATGTGCTGAGATTCTTCCGAGTTGTGCTTGGCGCCGTGCTGGTGGACTGCAGCAACGTTTACGTCAATGGCAAGGGTCGGCGCTACCGCGGTGCATGGAAGCAGAATCAGCCGTCGCCTGAGCGGCTGGATGAGTTCTTCGGTCGCCAGTTCAACACATCCTTTGAAGACGTACTGCGGTTTGAGGACCGCCCTCGGTCGCGAGTAACAGTGATCAACGGGGACTCACGCTCTGCTCTCGAACAACTGCAGGAGGAGGCCGATCTGATCGTCTTCTCACCGCCGTATCCGAACTCGTTCGACTACACCGACATCTACAACGTTGAACTCTGGGTACTCGGCTACATCGGCTCGTCCGCCGACAACCATGCACTGCGCAATCAAACGCTTCGCTCACACGTACAGATCCGGCGCGGATACGACGGGCCGGTGGGCGAGTCTGCGACGCTTAAGCGCACGTTGACCGCGCTGGGTGAGAAACGCCAAGCACTTTGGGCAACGGATATTCCGGAGATGGTTGGAGCCTACTTCCGTGACCTTGAGCGGATCCTGGAGCAAAGTCGACGGCTTTTGGTGCCCAACGGGCGCATCATGATGGTCGTAGGAGACTCGCGCTATGCCAACGTGCGAATCGAGGTCGCAACCATCCTCGCCGAGCTTGCTCGCAGCATGGGCTTTGGCCGCGTGACCACCAAGGAAGTTCGTCAGATGCGCTCAAGTGCCCAGCAGGGTGGCGAGTATCAGCTCTCAGAGAGCATCGTGGAGCTGGGGCACTGAAAGCTACGGCGGCGCCGCCGCCGGGGGCGGAGCGCCTGATGAGGGCGGCGGAGCTCCGCCATGGGGATAGCGATTCTTCCGATGCTCCTCGTTGGAGTTCGTGATCCAGTATCGTCGCGCGATCACCTCATATGGCGCCGCAGCTTTTGTGATCTCATCCTCAAGCTCCTTCAACTCTCCCGCGCAGAAGTCGTAAACGCAGAGGAAGGCGGCTGTGAGCTGCTCCTTGTCGCGATAGCCGGCGGCCTGTGCAACACCTGAGACCGCCCAGTCGAGGTTCTCCTTCAGCTTGCGGGGCGTAGGTTTGGTCGTTCCCGCCTTAGGCGTCGCAAAATCGCGGGTGGTCTTCAACTCCATGACAGCGCTTGCGTCGACTGAGTTGCGTGGGCGCACGACGATGTCCATTCGACCATTTCCGCTGACATCTTCTTGGCGGATGTTCGCGCGGTCCGCGAAACACCCGAGCAAGAAGTGCCACAACGCTTCCTGGACAACGGATTCAGGGCTCGGCACGACAATTCGTTGGGTACTGTCAACCCACCATTTCCGGGTCTGCCTGGCAACTTCCTCGTAGAAGATGTTCAGGCTCTGATCGATGCGACTCAGATCCATCACAACCTTCGCGTCGTCGAGCGTGCGACGGCTTGGGTTGGTCTCCGCGTCGAGACCGTGAGGCCAAATCCAGAGTTCGGTCGCGCTCATGAGGGCCAGGGTGAGCTGGTTGTTGAGGCCGGCCTTATCGATTGCCGCCTCGGCATCGTTGGAGCTTGCGATTGGCTCTGGGCAAACGAACGCTCCCGCCTCAAGCCGGCCGATAGCAAATTGGCCGGCCAGCGGGTCTGCCACACGAGAGCCGAGCATGCGGCGGCGGGTCCAGCCCATGGCGCTGCCTCGATCACTCCAGTCGGACGCGTAGCAGATCACGAAGGGCGAGGGCAGTTCCTCGCCTTTCGCTCGTAGGTGACGCGCATGCTCGACCAGGATGCGCGTCCAGCTATCCAGAAATGCTTCTTTGCTGCCGGCATCCGCAACAGCAACAGCCGTTCCGGCGGTGACCACGGCTTCAACGGCGGCAGGCACAGCGCCACCCATGCCGACGGCTTGAGAGGGGATGGTGCTCATTCGGTAGCCAGGGCCTTATCCAGATAGTCGCAATACAGCCGAACGCCGTCCCGCTGAGCGTCTGGCCTCAGCGCACGCAGACGATCAATCAGGAGGCGTGCGAGCTCCAAGTTGCGGTTCTCTCTCTTCCATTCCGAAAAGTCGACCACCTCACCATCCATGATCTTCATATCGCCATAGTTGGCATCAATCGGTCCGATCCCAGAGCTTGCGTCAAGGAATCGCCCGAAGCAGGCGCAGACCAGTTCCCGCATGAGCTTGGCCGTTCGCGCCGCCTCGTTGGAGTGCGCGACCAGCGCCTTGCTGATTTGTTGGCCCCTTGGGCCCAGCCCATAGTGGGCCGACATCCGCCCCTTGGCACCGAAGTCAACTTCGTCGATCTGCAGGACGCCGCAGAAGGCCAGCTGATCGATCTCTTGCTGCACGTCGGGGAAGAATGGGTGCGACCCACGCTTAAGCACTCGTCCTCGCACGCGGGTGACCTCAAACAGATCGGCCAAGGTGTTGGCCAGGTAGAGCACCACGTGCAGCTGTGGGGTTGTGATGGGCGTGATGCCCATGAGGTCAGCTTCGGCAACGCACAGCACGACCCAGGCCTTCCACATGCCCGCGCTCTCAAGAGAGGGAGAGGAGGCGCCATGAGTACTCATGCCGCCGGCTCCAAAGCTCGACGCTCCGGATAGATCGCATGATCTCGCTCCTGTTCGTACGCGGCGCGGAAGCGCTCCAGCGCACGAGTAGGTGCAGCAATCTTCAAAAGGTCCAGGACGTGCTCGTGGCGATCTTCTGCCGGGATGGCTCGCGGTCTCTGCGTAGCGGCGTCATCGACCACCTGCTCGTAAAAGCGCGGGTCGGGATGCACGCCAAAGAGCGCTGGGATCATCTCCTCCCGATTAACGTTGGACGAGGCGATCAGGCGCGTTGCCTGGGCTGCGTCACTCTTTGTGGCAAAGCGTCGCAGGAGATCCGCAGCCCGCGGCACGAACACGGAATCAAGGCTGGCTTCGGGAGTTTCCAGAATCAGCATCGTTGGCGCTCCAGGTGATGCCAGCGCGAGCAGCGCCATTCGGAACGCCAGATCGATGAACTCCTTCTGAGACTCCGAGACTGATTGACCGGCTTCACGTACGGTGGCGCCATCTCGATGAGCGCCCGACGTGAGCGCCGGAATGAAGTGCGGAAAAGGAAACTCGTCGGTGCCGGTGCGCTGGCCCAGCGGCCGCACGCGAGGCGCGTACTTGATGGCGCATTCCTCGGCCAAGAAGCCACTGATGTACCCGGAGAATGCCGCTTCGACCTGTGCGGAGACCGCTCGCACCTCCTGATCGATCGCCTCGGCGATTTCTTTGAACTGGCCGGAAAGCTCCTGCCTCTCGACCTCCAGATTGTTCAACGCCGCCTCAAATGCCAGCAGGCCATCTTTCAGCGCCTCGCGCCGCTGCATCACTTCCGGCAGGTTCTCCCCAAGCGCCTTGACCTGCTGCTCTAATTCAACGACACGCGCCGTCGCGGCGACCAGAGCAGCGGACACCTGCGAGTACTCAGCTTCAGCGTCGCGCAGGGGTTGCTCCATTCGCAGCAAATCGGCCTCCGCTTCGACGATCTCCGCCCGTTTTTGCTCAATCGCCTCGCCGGCATGGGGGGCGGTGCCCTCGTGCGCGTTCTGCTCCAGCGGGCTATCGCAGACCGGACATGTATTCATGTACAACTTGCCCTCGATCTTCTCCTTGACCGAAGGGCTCTTGCTGCCACACACCAAGCAACCACCTCCCGCTTCAAACTTCGCCAGCAGATACCGAGCCTGCTGGGAGAGATTGGGGAAGAAACTCCCATAGAAGGCGTTGAGCTGGGAGGCTAGGTCGGTACGCTTGTCATAGATCTCTTGGCGCCGGTTCTCCATCTGCCCCCGCAACCCGTCGCGGGTACTCGCAAGCTCGTTCTTCCGCTGTGTAAGGGCCTTCAGATCGTCGCGACGGGCCTCCAAGGTCTGGATGGCCATCTCGATCTGACCACCCTCAATCGTGGTCGTCTGCTGTTCGACCTTGCGGCGCTGCCTGAAGACAACCGCATGCATGTTGCGGTACTCACTGTCCTTGCTGAGCAGGGCATTGAAGAGCTTGACGTACTGCGTTCGTCGCTCTCCAGTGTCGCCAAAGAGGATGCTCAGAATTTCTCCCTGCGCCGCCTGATCCCACACGAGGCTTCTGCGATCCTCAAGGTAGAAGACGATGTATCGAAGGAGGAAGACAAAGTCATCGAACGATGCCAAGCCCGAGGCCGATCGAACCATCTCCTTGTAGGTGCCCTCCATCTGGGCGCTGCGGGTGACCGGGATCGCCTGCTGATCGACGTGCATCTCCAAGATGTCGAGGTTGGCCAGCGACCGGGTGACTTCGAAGAAGTGCACGCCCAGAGTGAACCAGACAGTCACTTTTGCATCGACTGCATCGTCTGGAACGCGCTTGCGGAACCAGGCGCGATCCGAAGGAATCAACCGTCGACGCGTATCCCCAAGCGACTCGTCCGCAGGCACATCCGTAGGACCCGTGAGGGAGCGCAGCAGCATGTTGAGCAAGGTCGTCTTGCCCAGGCCGTTGATGCCGACAATGACGTTGACGCCATCAACGAAGGAGTGATCCAGGCCGGGTTGCTCCGGCGTTCCGACATACAGCGCATAGTCAGAGACGCGCACGCGCTGAAGCACGGGGAAGTTGACCATGTGGCCTCCTCAGGAATGGGGCGGGAGGAGGGGCACGGCGCCGAAGCCAAAAAGTGGCTGGGGCGATTGATAAAGTTGAGGGCGCATGACCGCGCGCCGCAGCCGGTAAGGCGCCAAGGAGTTGATTGCTTGCATTTCCCTGAATCGTTTAATGCGGACTCTTGGCCTTCGGCCGGCCCGCTTGGAGAGCAATGTACTCGAAACAATTTGTCTCTGTTTTGTCGGTTTCCCTAAAGACGCTTCGCGATGAACCGCAATCGTGCTGTTGGCTCGCCCTGGAGTCAGCCAGACCGAAGGAAAGAGCCCTGTCTGGTCGAGCTACCTTAAGGCTGAGGCCCTCAACGCCAGGTCAGTCGCCGGCCATTCGTTGCCCGTGCGCGAATTTGTCGCCCCCCCCAACGCCTCACAGCGAGTGACGACGGCGTCGGGGCTTAGAACCGGCGGCGTCCGTCGCGGACTCATCGAGGGTTGTCGCAATCATCGCGGCGACGATCTCCGCATGTATCAACGGCTTGTGGGGGTACCGCAGATCAGCGAACTCAAGAAGCGCCTGGTCAGCCTTTGCGCCATTCACTAAGAGGAAGCGGAGCAGATCCGGGTCCCCGTTAATGATCGCTGCCCTCGCCGGCCTCATGCCGGCCGCCGTCGCTTCGTTGAGATCGTCGGTGAGCCGAACGCTCAAAGTGGCCTGGCATGCGGAGCCGCTGAAGATGTGCCGGATGAGCTCTTCGTTGACCTGGAATGCTTGTGCTCGCATGTGGAACTTTCATACTGAGAGGGGTGGGGCGCAGTGACAGGCCGCAGGGCCGCGGTTGGCATGGTTGCGACGCATGATCGGACGAGGCGACACCAGGTGCGCAGCCCGGTGGACAGGCCGCTTAGCCTAGTGTTGGGCGCATTTGATGCTGAATGTCCTCGGCCATGGAGCGCTAGGAATCTTGCACCGAGGCGTTTGCAAGCATAGAATGTGGGGATGAACATGTTCGCCCGATCAGCAGAGGCTGCTGGTCCTGAAGTCGCTCGCCCCCATGGACCTACTGGGGGGCGCGTGCGTGCTGCCCGGGAGCTAGCGAAGCTTACACAGGCGCAGCTCTCTGATCGGGTAGGTTTCGGAGACCGCCAGACGCTGTCCGCCATTGAGAATGGCGAACGACGGCTCCAACCCAGCGAGTTGATCAAAATCAGCAAGGTGCTGGAGCGCCCATTGGAATGGTTTATCGATCCATTTGTGGTCGAGGGCGAAGCACATTTCTCTTGGCGAGTTTCTCGGGCGGTGACCGACAACGCCTTGTATGCGTTCGAGGCAAAGGTCGGACGGATGGTCGGACTGCTGCGACATCTCAAGGTTGCCTTAAAGGGGAAGTCGCCGCTCTTAATACCCACCCTGCGGGCATCTGAAGAATCATCCTTTGAAGAAGCCTGGCTCTGGGGGAGGGTATTGCCAAGCAACTAGAGCTCGGTCTCATCCCATCGGCGACTCTTTTCGAGGCAATCGAGAATAAACTCGATATTCCTGTTCTATATATTGACACCCACAGGGACGACTCGCCTCAGGCAGTTTCTGGCGCAATGTGCCGACTGCTTGATCTTGAGGTGATTGTCATTAATAGGCAGGAGCCGCTTGGGCGCAGAAACTTTGACTTGGCCCATGAGCTTTTCCACGCGCTCACCTGGGATGCGCTGAAGCCACTTCATCGCGAAGATCCAGAGGAAAAACCTACGGGAAAGCGCATTAAGCGTATTGAGCAGCTGGCTGATAATTTTGCAGCAGGCCTGCTCATGCCCCGAGATAGCTTGGAAAAGCTGATTCCCAAAGATAAGTTTGACGATGTGCAGTACCTTGCCACCATCGCACGCGAACTCCAGGTTTCTAACGGGGCGTTGGCCTACAGGCTTTTTAATGCGCGCATGGTGAACACCACCACGCGCGATGCGTTGAGGAAATTCCCATCCCCAAAGGATGAAATTCAGCGCCCCCAACGCTTTTCCGCTTCTTTTGTATCGTTGCTCCACGACGGTATTGCCCGTGGTCACGTGTCCTCCAGAAAGGCAGCTCTGGCTCTGTCTTTGAACCTGGAAGAACTCGCCGACCTCTTACGGGAACACGGGAAGCCGGTGCCCTTCGCCGCGTAGGTTGCGTAAATGGCCAAGCCAAGGGTGGTTTTGGATTCGTGCGTGATCATCGAGGCCTTCCGCAGCAAAGTGTGGAAAGCCTTGGCTAACCATTTCAGTCTGGAGACTGTGGCGTGCTGCGTTGAGGAGTGCTTGTCTGGCGATCCGTTGCGCCCCGGGTGGATTCCTGTGGACCGGGAGGAACTGATTGGAGGCTTGGCAGCTGTCCATGACGTGAATGACGAGATGCTTGCCATGCTTGCCATCGAGCGACCCGAGCTGCCCGCGCTAGATCCCGGCGAATTGCATCTACTCGCGTGGCTGAACGCACATCCTCAAGAGAACGTGTTGACCGCTTTGTCGACGGCAGACCGTGCAGCGGCCCGTGGCACCCACGTGCTCGGCTTGCTCGACATCCTCGCGTCTCTGGAAGAGCTGTGCGGTCAAGCCGGCGTCGGTGGCAGACAAGTCAAAGGACTCCAGGAGCACTTCCAAGAGGCCTGGCTGTCGAAGCTTCGTCTCCAACTCCGAACAGGCGTGCTCTGAGGCGGCAGTCGACCGACTCTCTTTTGGCTGGGCGGGCTTCGTTGCCAAAGTCGGTAAGCGAGGGTAGGGCGCCCGGCGGCCCTTGCATACGCCGAATCACCGTGCGCAGCCTGGAGACTTGTGGTCCTCCGATCAGGGGAGGAATTTCAGCATGGCAGCCTGAGTCAAAGTCTTCGGTCCGCCCTTCACGCGAACCAGTTCCTTGATGATGGCCGCTTGGAAGGCCTTGTTGCTCCCTCCGGTGAACTCGACGTGTCTAAGCGCTTGCAAATAAGTGCGAATGATCGTCAGCTTGCCGTCGGGAGCACCCAAAGAATACGGGCTGCAGGACTCGCACCAGCAAACGAGGGAGATGCTATTGGAGTAGACCGAGGCTCGCGTAGCTGGTGACTTGCAAGCCGAGCAAGAGCCCGAAAACGGCTTCCCGTCCAGATCTTGGATATGCCGCTTCGCCTCTCGAATGAGACTCAAGAGCTGCCCGTTCGGATTCTCCTTTGAAAACATCCAGCGTACGTAGGAAGGATCCTTCAACGTGACGTACTGGCTGCTCTTGCCGGGATGCTTCCCAAAATCGATCTGCATCGAGTTCTCCCTGTGCGCTACTATTCTCTAGAATTGGCCTAGTCGACGACCCGCAGTCTTACGAAGGCTACCGCCAACGAAGTAAGCTTCCCATCGGGGAGTACTCGGCCCTTTCGAGATCTCCAGGCGAGGGTTGCAGCGCATCACGCTTAACGCAAAGTTGCTTGGCAACTCATTTGTTGCCATCAAAGAGGCCATCACCAGCGGCTTTCGTAGGAAGCGCGATGCCGGATATCTGGCTATCGTTACTGTCTCACACCTGGAGAAATTCGCGCTTGGCTGCCTAACGGCATCGTGGGACGACGGGACGGAGATGGGGCCACCCGCCGGCGACAACGACTGCCATGCACCTACGGCCCAGCGTCCAGAATTTGCGCCGCTTGAGCTGAACGTCGAATGGAAGTCGATCCCTCGGGATCTCATGTATGCGATCTTCAGGATTCCCGACGAGCGAGAGCGCTTAACGGGCAAGGCTCGGCGCCATCTACGACTTCGACGATCCGCCAGACTAAGATGATTCAGTCACGGACGCAACATAAGCTTTATGGTACGAAGTACGATAACTGGATGATGGCAGCGTATTTACAGCGCGCAGGATAGCCCCGTGCCGCTACTTGCCCGGGCGCTCGGCGACAAGGCTTTCCGAGACATAACAGGCTCCGATGGTCTTCATGACTTGGCCCTTCGCAGCCTCCGGACCAATGCCTTTTAGAACCCGGCTGTCGCGCACGACACTCGACCACCATGCGCTGTCATCTTTGACCGCCGCAAGTTCTCTTGGGGGTGAGAGCCGTCACCTCGATCAGGAGCTACCTGCAAGGGCATGAAGAGTTGCTGCCAGAGCTCGCCGACCCGGCTGCCTTCAACAAGAAGCTCTGGATGTCGTACCTCAAGGCGAACCACGATTTGTACTTGGACCTGATCAACAAGGTCGAACAGGCTGCCGTGCGATCATCTGAGATCGAGACGAAGGCCGGTCAAGAACACACGCAATGGCAAGGAGCCCGCCGTGGCACCTCCGCTCAATGGATGGGTTCGGCCGTTGGTACCGGAATTGCGTTCTCACCGTGCCGCTCCGATCTGGCGCGTTGCACCTTGAACTCAGCAATGATTTGCGCCTGTTTCGGCCGTTTGTCGACGACGGTTTTTGGCCATCATCATCAGTTCACTTCGCCTGTCACGACCGGCGGCAATCCCTGCAGAGCTATCGCTCGCGGAACTCAGGCCTGGTTCGAGCTGGAGGTCCAGAATAGCCAAGATGCGCAGGGCTCGGCCTGAGGCCGTATCTGTTTGTGGAATGGAAGAGGTTCTCCTTTTCATCCTCTGTCGAGCCTGCGGCGCAGTGGCCTGACACCGAAATCCTCAGTGCGGGGCTGGAATTTCGACGGGTCGCCGCCGCGCGCTGTTCAGATGATGCTGCGAACGCCAGGAGGATGCGATGGATCGTGGCAGCCATACTTTGTCCGCTGAATTGCTGCGCCGAGTGCTCGCCGGCGACACCTACGAATCGGCGGCGCGGGCGCACGAGCTCACACGGACAGCCGTGGAGCGTCGGGCGAAGTCCCTGGTTCTTGCGCTGATTCGCGACGGCGCGCTCGCTGGCGTCACCGAAAGCCAAGCGCTTTTCGTGCGCACTTTGAGAAGGCACAGGGGCCGGATCGAGGAGGCGTTGGAAGCGTATGTTCCCGTAAGCTGCGATGAGCCAGTGTCCTCTCCGGTGCTGTCGGATGTCGATGTCCAGTCGGCGCTGCGCCGGGTGCGCCATCGCACCCGCACACCTGAGCGGGACACGGCGATGTTTCTGATCCTTTTGGCTACGGGACTGCGTCCGCTCGAGGTCGCGCGGCTCGAGATCCGCGACTATCTCCGTGCCGACGGAGCGGTGAAGACCAGCTCTCAGCTGCGTGAGGCAGTCGCGACCAATCGACGACTGCGACCCCTGTTCTTCACCAGTTCCGCGGTCCGCGACGCGATCGATGCGTATCTGGCGAAGCGAGCGGATGCGCTGGCGGGCGATCTGGCAGCGTCCTACCGCGGGCTGGACGGCGCCGACGCGCTGTTCCTGAACGAGGAGCAGCGGCGTTTTCAGGTTTTGGCGGTGGCCACGCCCACCGGCACGCGGTACCTGTGCCAGGAGATTCACTACGCCTATCGAAAAATATTCAAGCGTATCGGATGCCCGGGCCTGTCCGCCTTGAGCGTGCGGAGCACGTTCATGGACCGGTTGAGCCGGCGCGGTGCCAACGCGGGGCAGATCGGTGAACTGCTGGGCCTGCGCGAACTGCGGACCCTCAAGCGTCCACTGGTGCGCCTGGACGAGCTGGTGAACGAGCTGGTGTAGGGGAGTGATTCGACAGCGCCGACCGCCGGCTGATACTTCCTCGCTCGCGGCCGATCGGCCGGACTCGGTTTGTTCGCCGCACACGGCCTGCCATCAGCCGCCCTTCGACCGGGTCCTCGGTCTTTAAATCGCACGGAAGTTGGGCTGTGCGGAGCGACGGGTCGAATCGCCCGAGCCCGCCGGCAAGGCGACGGGCTGGGCGTTCGACACGCTCACCGGCTGGAACCGTCGACAGGCGGGAGATGGCCAGTCGGTGGGACGCCCCCGAGGGGGCACCTCACGTGAACTGGCTTCTTGCCGGTCTGCAGCTTTGCGGGCCCGAATGCGCAGAGACGGGTCGCCTTCTTCCACCGTGTCCTCATCCAGTTCGCGCCGGAAGAGACCATCGTCTGGCTCCATGTCGCCGCCGGGCAGGCAGGCGAGCAGCAGTTGCCCGCCGTGGCGCGCGCTGCGCCACAAGGCCTGCGGTGCAGCGACGAACACGGCCGCGAACGACGCGCGTACCAACCGTCCGACCCGCCGGTTGCGGGCCTCGCGGTTCTTGTGAAGTCGGATGCAGCGCTGGCACGACAGGCACAGGCCCAGGTGCCGTCGCCGCAGCGACTCGTCTCGGTCAAGCTCGTTGAGGATCTCCAGCGCCAACGTTGCGTCGCGTCGCGCCTGCGGGTAGAAGCGGTCCCAGGTCAGCTCCTCCTGCCGCTCCACGCTCTTGTTGCGGCGGCGCGGCGCGGCCAGCACTTCTCTTTCCATGCTCATGACTCACCTCCATGGTGAAACTCCGGGGGGGCGCAGGCCCGCCGCGTCACTGCGTGATCGTGGTTGAGCGTTGCGCGCTGATTGACGGCGGCGGGGAAGATCCCGTCGCCACGCGTTCCGCGCTTCGCGCGGTGGAACTCCAAGTCGCCCATGGCGAGCCTGTCGGCCGGCAAGCCTGTTGGCCGGGGCAAGAGCTTCATAGTTCAGCGGATGCCGCCAGGGGAGGCGGCAACGTCGACCTTCTTGCGGGTTGCATGCCGCATCAGTGGGCTGAGACCATGACGAGCGCTGAACCCGGGTTGTCGGTGCCGCGCTGGCGTGGCGCGCCGGGCGTACCAGGCTCGGTGGTCCTGGTGCTTGTCATCAGGCGGCAAGGCGCGTGAGCGTTTCGTCCCACCTTGTTCAAGGTCTTCCGGTGGCCGGAGCCGCCGAGCAGCACGCAGAGCGCGTGCGTTGTCTCCAACTTCGACATGGTGTCTCCCGATGAAAAGTGGAGACACCGCTTCCCCGGCGGGGAACTGGTTCCCCGTTGGGTGGCTGGACCTGTGAGGTCCAGTGCGAACTGGCACGTTGTGAACGTGCGCCGTGGCTTCGATCCGTTGGACCGTGTCTGTGATTCGAGAAGAGGACGGGGCCGTGGAACGCGAGACGCGAGGCTCCGTGCTGCCTGTGGCGTCGCCCGAGCGAGCGATACCGGGCGTTCTATTGCCGCGTCGGCGGCGGAAGGAACGTCTGCCAACCAGGTGGGCCTGACTATTGTCGTGGGCGGAGATACGGCCGCTCCAGAGATCCAGGGCGAGTGACGGTCGCGGCGCCAGCCAGGCTGGACTTCAGCGGCCCGGTGACAGGCCACGAGAAGGCTGTGTGGACGCGATGCCCACGGGGAGCGCCGTCACTATGCGCCTGTCGTGTCGAGGCGTTCCGTGCCGGTGCGCGTCCGACACTGATGGCAGCCGAAGCCGTGGGACACCCATCGGATTCGGGGTGGTGCGTCGGGAGTGCCGCGTCCACGCCGCGAGGGCTGCGCGGAGGGTGAGGGCAGTGGGCGCGAGATGGGTGGTCGATCGCGCGGATTCAGGCTGGTCGCGGCGGCCCGGTGGGGCGACCCTGGTGCCAGGAGGCGCGCCATGAGCATTCAGCGATTCGAGGTGGGGGCAAGGATCGTGTTCGCTGACGACGCGGCCTTGCAGCATGTGCTCGCGGGTGTGTATGAGTCGCCTGATCGTCCGCGGTGTCTGTGCTGCGAGGGCGGCGTGGAAATGTACGTCGCGCGGCATCGCCAGTTCGTCCTCAAGCGCATGCCCGGATCAGGTGCGCGGCATCATCCCGAGTGCCCGTCCTACGAGCCCGATGAGCGGCTCTCCGGGCTGGGCGAACTGGTGGGCGACGCAGTGCTCGAGCCCAATCCCGGCTGCTTCGAGCTCCGGGTCAATTTTCCGTGGACGCGCGTGGCGGGGAAGGGGGTCCCGCGGGGCGAGGCCGAGGAGACCGCGGAGGTGATGGTCGCGAGGCGCCGCATGAGTCTGCGGGCGCTCATGCACTTTCTCTTCCATACGGCGGGATTTGATCGGTGGTCGCCCGCGATGGAGGGCAAGCGCAACCAGGCGGTGCTGCACAAATACCTGATGGAGGCCGCCGAGGGCATGACCGTGCGTGGCATAGGCCTCGCCGAGCGGCTGTATGTGCCCGAGGCGTTCTCGGAGGCGGGACGGGAAGAGGCGGCAAGGCGGAGGCGTGCGAAGCTGGCCGTGCTGCATCCTCGCGACGGCCAGAGCCCGCTGGCGCTCGTGATCGGTGAGTTCAAGGGGTGCGAGGCCTCAGCGCTTGGGCGGCGGATCTGGATCAAGCACGCGCCGGACGCGCCGCTGCTGGTGGCCTCGCGCACGTGGGAGCGCATCGAACGGAGCTTCGGGGCGCTGCTGGAGGCGCGTCACGCGGACACCGGCCAGCGCGTGCGAGTGGTCATGGCGGCACTCATCCGGGCGCGGCGGGAGCACACCTACGAGGTGGACACCGCCAGTCTGATGCTCGCGAGTGAACATTGGATCCCGCTGGAGGGCGTTCATGAGCTGGCGCTGGTCAATGCGCTTGTCCAGCAGCGCCGGCGTTTCGTCAAGCCGCTGCGCTATGACGCGCGCACGGCGGCTGCTTTCCCGAACGTGCTACTCCTTGACGCCGGGCCGCGGCCGGTGCCGCTTCATGTCTTGAGTCCGTTCTTGGCGGGGAAAGAGCGAGAGTGCAAGATGCGGGTGTTCCGCGATGATCCGGGGGTCTGGCGTTGCACTTATGAGGACGCGATGCCGCCGTTGCCAGCTACGGTCGAACAAGGGCAAGGAACTCGGTTCGCCGCGCCACTCGCAAGATAGAAAAGGCAGTGCTGTGATCCCTCGGGTCGCAAAACAGATTGCGCGCTGCGGCAAGCGCGATCAAAGCTCAGCTTGTGCGATCAATGCGCTGAGACTGACACCAAGGGCTTCCGCGATCTGAGCAGCGAGAACCAGACCGATATTCTGTCCTCCGCGCTCCACGCTGCTCATGTACGAGCGGTCAATGCCTGCTTCGTGGGCCAGCGTTTCCTGCGAAAGTCCCTGCGCAAGCCGCTGCTCCCGCACTGCTGCGCCGAAGGCAACAAGCTGCGGTGATTTGGAGTAGCGAGGAGATGGGCGAGGCACCCCGCAATGGTTCTATCTTGACTTTGATAGAACCACGGACGATCATCCTCATTTGCCGATGAGGCAGTCGTATGTCCCACGTTGCCTTCGCACCTTGTCGCGGCGGGCCGTGGCCATCAATCGGGCGGGCGATTGGCCTGTGGTCAGGTCGCCGCCGATCCCTTGAGATTCACAGTCCCGCTTCGCTCAAGAGCTCGGAGAGCCTCATCCCCAGTGCAGAGGCGATTTGAGACGAATGGACTAGCCCGATGTTCTGCTCACCGCGCTCGACGCTACTCAGGTAGGAACGGTCGATTCCTGCGTCATGCGCCAAATCCTCTTGAGTTGCGCCGGCCGCCACCCGCGAATTTCGAACGGCCACTCCAAAGGCCACCAGCTGGGGTGCTTTCGAATGGCGTGGGGAGGGCTTTGGCACGAAGCCATCGTTTCCTCTTGACGCTCATAACACCACGGACGATCATCCTCATAACTATCATGAGTTGTGAGATGGCAAATCGAGAGGCTGCGGGATATAGCACTCGTGAAACGGACATTTCGTCGTCGGGATGGTCGGAGCAGTTCGATCGGCGTGAGCGGCCGTTCAGGGGCGAAGGGGCGGTGCGTTCATGATCAGCGACTGGACTCAAGTCTTCGCCCGTGTCCGGTCCGCTCTGATGCGCCGCGGGCGCTCGGAACAAGATGCCGACGATTTCGTGCAGGAGGCGTGGGTGCGGCTGGCTTGCTACCAAAGCACGCAGGCGGTAGAGCAGCCCGAGGCGTTCCTTATGCGGGCGGCGTTGAACCTGTCGATCGACGCCCATCGTGCGAGGGTGAACCACGGGGATGAGGTGGTCCTGGAGGATGTGGTGCTGATCGATACCACCCCGGGGACGGAGGCCATCGTGCTGGCGCGGGAGCGACTGGCGCGGTTGAGCGAATGCGTGAGTCGCTTAACTCCGAAGACTCGGGTGATCTTTCTTGCGTATCGGGTGGACGGGCGGACCTACCAGGACATCGCGCTCGATCATGGCTTGAGCATCAGCACCGTGGAAAAACATGTGGCCAAGGCGACGCTGCAGCTCACGACCTGGATGGAGGGGTGGTGATGTCTAGCGTGGTGCAGGTGTTTGTCGCGTGGTTCTGAAGTCGGACGCAACTTCTGCAGGAAAAGTGCGGCCGGAGATCGCCGCCGAGGCCGCCGTCTGGGTGGCGCGTCTCCATGGCCCCTCACGAACGGCGCGGATGGAGCAGGAGTGTCTGCAGTGGCAGGCACGTTCCGCGGAGCACCGGTGGGCCTTTGAACGCTGCACGGAGACCTGGCAGGAGGTCGGAGGGCTCACGCTGGCTGCGTTTGCGGGTGCTTTTCCGGATGGCACAGACCTTTCGGCGCGGGAAGCCGCACGGGGTATGAAGCGGCGCATGAACCGACGCATGTGGGCTGTGGCGGCAGCCGGCGGTGTTGCCCTGCTGTGCGGCGGATTTCTCCTCACGGATCCCGAGCGTTATGAAACCGGAGTCGGGGAGCGACGCACCGTCGTGCTGAAGGACGGGTCGCGCATATCGCTCAACACGGCCAGTCGCATTCATGTCCGCTGGACACCGAGTCGCCGGATCGTCGAGCTGGAGACCGGGGAAGCCTTGTTTGAGGTAGCGAAGGATCCACGTCGTCCTTTTGTGGCCGTGGCCGATGGCGTTGAAGTGCGTGCGATCGGGACCAGCTTCGTCGTTCGATCAGATGCCGGTGCAGCCGGGCGTGATGAAGCATCGGGAGATACCTCGGTGACGCTGATCGAGGGCAAGGTCGTTGTGACCAAGGTCAGCGGAAAGAACGAGCGTGTGTCGCCGGTGTCGCCGATGTCGCCGATGTCGTCGGTGATGGCGGTCGAGATGTTGCCGGGTGAACGTCTGCGCATCGCGTTGGCCCCTCGCCTGAAATCGGCCGCAGTGGCCAAGGACCGACCGCGGATGGATCAGGTGACGGCGTGGCAGCGGGGGAGGCGGTCTTCGACCGCGCGACGCTCAAGGAGGCCGTGGCTGAGATGAATCGATACAGCCCGATGCGTCTTGCGCTGGCGGAGGAGGGGGTCTGGCGCAGCTGAGGATCAGCGGTGTGTACCGCACGGGCGACAACGCGAGTTTCGCGAGGGCTGTAGCCGAGCTCAACGGTCTTCGCATTGTCGAGCACGTGGATCGAATCGAGATCCTTGGTGGCACGAACGTGACGCGACCGCCATTGGATCGTTGATTTTCTGACTTGGCCAGAAGTGGAGGGTAGGTAACTTTTCCTGCAGTCGCCAACGGGCGGCGCGGGACCTGTCCGGATTTTTGCGTGCCTGTGGCCCACGGTTTCAGGGCGTCGCGCGCATGCCGGCCGACGCGCAGCCTCCGGGGTCGGTGGATCACTCTCTGTTACGGTGCTTCCTTGAGGGCGTCGCTCCCAGACGTCGGGAGTGACTTTGGACCGTTGTGGTGACTACGGGTGAACCCTAGCCTGCGGGGTGTCGACCTGACCCCTGGTGCCATGGCCTCACCTTTCCGCCTCAAGACCGCCTTGCCTGACGAGACCCTGCGCGTGCACACCTGTGTATCGCGGGAGGGTCTGAGCGACGCCGGAGACACCACGCTGACGCTGTTGAGCGAGCGCAAGGACATCCTGGCGTCGGATCTGCTGGGCAAGCCCGCGACGCTGACGATCGCGTTGCGAGACGACGCACCGCGTTACCTCAGCGGTTACGTGACGCGCTTTGCGCAGCGCGGCTTCGAGGGCAAGCACTGCGTGTACGAGATGCAGCTCAAGCCCTGGCTGTGGCTGCTGTCGCGCACCTCGGACTGCCGGATCTTCCAGGAGCTGTCGGTCCCCGACATCGTCAAGCAGGTCTTCGAGGACCACCCGGTCGCGCGCTACGAGTTCAAGCTGCTGCGTCCGTACCGGACCTGGAACTACTGCGTCCAGTACCGCGAGACCGACTTCAACTTCGTGGCGCGACTGCTGGAGCACGAAGGCATCTACTGGTACGTCGAGCACGACGAGGCCGGCCACAAGGTGGTGCTGTGCGACTCGGCCAGCGGGCACGATGCACGCCCGGGCTGTGAGTCGCTGCCGTTCTACGGGTCGGGCGCGCAGGCCACGCCGGCGCTCGAATATGTGCAGGCCTGGGGCAGCGCCGAGTGCGTGAAGCCGGGCAAGGTCGTGATCACGGACTACGACTTCCAGCGGCCGTCGACGTCGCTGGAAACGAACCAGAGCGTGGCGCGCAACTACGACCTGTCGGACGGCGAGATCTTTGACTACCCGGGCGGCTACATCCAGACGGGCGACGGCTCGCAGTACGTCGAGGACCGGCTGGACGAGCTGCAGACGCAGTTCCAGACGTATGACGGCACGACGAACGCGCAGGGCGTGAGCACGGGGCACCTGCTGTCGCTGTCGCGCCATCCGCGCGAGAGCGAGAACGCGCAGTACCTGGTCACGGGCACGCAGATCAGCCTGAGCCAGGCGGCCAGCGAAGCGGGGTCGGGCGAGACGGGGCTGCGCTGCAGCTTCAGCTGCATCCCGGCGGCGCAGCAGTACCGGCCGGCGCGTCGCACCCCGAAGCCGTTGGTGGCGGGTCCGCAGACGGCCATCGTGAGCGGTCCGGCGGGCGAGGAGATCCACACCGACAAGTTCGGGCGGGTGAAGGTGCAGTTCCACTGGGACCGGCGCGGCAAGAGCGACGAGCGCAGCTCGTGCTGGGTCAGCGTCGCGCATCCGTGGGCGGGCTCGAACTTCGGCGGCATTCACATCCCGCGCATCGGGCAGGAAGTGATCATCGGGTTCATCGAAGGGGACCCGGACGCGCCCATCATCATGGGGCGGACGTACAACGGCGAGAACCTGCCGCCGTGGGACTTGCCGGCCAACGCGACGCAGAGCGGCTTCCTGACGCGCTCGACCAAGGGCGGCAGCTACGGCAACGCCAACGCGATCCGGTTCGAGGACAAGCACGGCGACGAGCAGCTGTGGATCCACGCGGAGAAGAACCAGGACATCGAGGTCGAGAACGACGAGACGCACTGGGTCGGGCGGGATCGGACCAAGACGATCGACCGGCATGAGACGACGCTGGTCAAGGGCAACCGTACCGAGACGGTGAACCTGGACGAGACGATAACGGTGCACAAGAACCGCACCGAGACGGTGGATCTGGACGAGACCATCACCATCCACAAGAACCGTACCGAGCGTGTGGACCTCGACGAGAAGATCTCGATCGGGATGAACCGCAGCGAGGACGTGGGCGTGAACGAGACGATTTCGATCGGATCGAACCGCTCGGTGACGGTTGGCGGCATGAAAACCGAGACCATCGCCTTGGCCAAGGCCGAGACGATCGGGCTGGGCAAGGCGCTGACCATCGGCGCGGCCTACCAGACCACGGTCGCCGGGCTGATGAACACGAGCGTGGGCCTGCAACAGAGCGAGCAGGTCGGCATGAGCAAGAGCACGACGGTCGCGAAGGACTACTCGATTGACGCCGGGGACGAATTCAAGATCACCGTCGGCAAGTCCAGCCTGGTCATGAAATCGGACGGCACGGTGCTGATCAACGGGACCAAATTCAACTTCTCTGCCAGTGGCCCCGTGGTCATCAAAGGCAAGGATGTGGATATCAACTGAACGCCGCGACACATGGAGTTCAGAAACCACAGCCCGTTCCCCGCGGTGGCATTCGGGGGCGTGGACACGCTCGGACAGGATTTCCACGTTATCGTGCTGCGACAGACGCTGACCTGGGCGGACGACGGCGTCCTTCGCATCGCCGACGTCCAGACGCCCCTTTGCGAGGTGGACGAATTCTTCGATGCGCCGCAGGGCGGCAGTCCGCGCTACGAGTCCGACTTCTGTCCCTACAAGCCGAAGTGCGATGTGCTGTTGAACGGCACCGCCTACCCGCCGGCGAGCACAAGCGGTCCGCTTCACGGGTTCGAGGCGATGCTGGCCGTCCGTCGCCCCGATCGACCTGCGCCTTTGCCTGAGCGTCCCACCGGGCTCAACCCCACCATGCCCGCCTCTCGCGAGGCTCTGGCGCGTTGGGAGGCGGACGTGCGTCATGCGCGCGCGCATCCCATCGCCGGGGAACGACTCATCGACAAGCGCCTGATGGTGCGCGCACGTGGGCATTTCCAACGGTTCCAGGGCGACGCGGGGAACGGCCGGTCCTGGCAGCTGGTGCGCGCGTCGGCGTCGGAGGCCACATCCGTGCGGCTCGAAGCGGCCTTTGGCGGCGAGTGCCGGATCGATGCGTCCGACGCTGCGGCGGCCCACGTGGCGCCGCGCCATCGACTGACGGAAGTGCAGCGCCGCGAGCACCCGGACGGTCAGGCCGACCCGGCTAGCCTGCGCGGCCCGGGTGTCCCGAGTGGCCCGGGGGCACCGCTGGCCCATGAGGCCCTGTCCGCGAACACGTGGGGAGCAGGGTTTGTCACGCCCTGGTTCCTTCGAGCGACGGACGCGACGCGGGTTCCGGCTCCCCGACTTGAGTTCCGGGATCGACCCCTGACGGCGCAGCTGTTTGACGATCTGCTGGCGGGTCGCGCCGATGCCGCCGCGGTCGGTATCGCGACATTCGGAGTCCGCCCCAAATGCTCTCCGGAGCGGGTGGCGCTAGCGGGAACCATCGACGAGGCGTTCATCAAGGGTGAGGCGCCGCTGCCCCCCGACCATGATTTCGCCGTCTGGCAGGCCGCCTGGCCGGATCAGCAGGTCGACGCGCTGGCGGGCAACGAGGAGATCGCGCTCGTGAATCTGCAGCCACCGGGCGAGCCGTGGGAGCGCATGGACGGCCAAGGCAACCGGGTCCTTCACTTGAAGCTGCCGGGGCACACCGCCCATGTGACGCTGAGGCTGCGCTCGGGCGAGGTGTTCGTGCATCCGATGAGGCTGGATACCGTCGCCATCGACACCGACCAGCGCAGCGTGATCTGCGTCTGGAGAGCCGTGCTCGACAAGCGAGACGACATCCAGATTCGCGTCGCCGAAGTGGGAACCATGGACGCGCAACGCAACGCCCGCTTCAACCGCGAGCGCGATGCCTACCTGACGCTGCTGGACATTCATGCCGCGACGCAGGCACAGCCGACTGAGGTGGGCAGCGATGGCTGACAGGCTTGGCGCACGCAAGGACGACAGCTTCAAGGCGGTGTCCACCGCCCCTTCGTTCAACAAGACTCCGGTCGGGGCCAGCACGCCGCCTCTGCCTTATCCCACCGTCCAGGACCTGGCGAACGCCTTGGGGCCGGTGGCGTCGGTGCGACTCAACGGTCGGCCGACCTATGTGCTGGACCAGACGACGCAGCCGAGCTGCAAGGGAGACAACGCCGGGGTGGCCAAGGGCGTGAAGAGCGGCACCCTGAACGGCGAGGTCAAGCCGACGCAGGGGTCCACGACGGCTCGCGTCGGTGGGCACGCGGTCATCCGCGACGGCGACCCCTGCACGATGAACGGCGGGAACAACCCCGGGCTCTACGTCACCGTGCCGGCCGTCTCGGCCACGGCGCCCGCATCGGCCGGGCGCTCGACCCCTTCGGCCAAGCCAGAGACCGACGAGGAGTCGAGCTTCTTTGATCGCGCTGCGAAGAGGCTCAAGGAGGCCGGGCAGTACTACAAGGACAACGTGTCCGAGTCGGTACACAGCTTCGCCGATGGGGCGATGACGTCGGGGGAAAGATCGCTGCCGCGGGCGGCGCGGCGTCGGCGGTCGGGGGCGGCATGATGCTGACCGGCATCGGCGCGGGGCCAGGTGCGGTCGTTGCAGCGGGCGGGGGCGTGGCCTCGGCGATCGGCGGCGGCGTGGCGGGCGTCGGCGGTATTGCCGAGTCCGTGGCCACCGGTGTCGATGTCGCTGCAGAGTTCGCTACCACGGGGGCTCTGCCCAATCTGTCCGCCGCCGGCACCGCATTCCTTCAACGGATGGTGACGAACAGGCTGGAGCAACTGACCAGCTTCGCTCCGAACCGGAAGCGCAAGCGTGACGACAAGAAGGAGCCCCCGAAATCGGGCAACGGCAGCAACGGATTCAAGGTCGAAGGAGAAGGCGAGGGCGGATGCGGCGTCAAGGCCTTCAAGGATCAGACCTGCCCGAAAGGCCAGCAGGCGCACCACATTGTTCCCGACTACGCGCTTCGTTATGGGAACCGCGCCGACGGGGCCAAGGGGATCAACCGGATCCCTGGGATGCCCTCTTTGGACGATGGGCCCAGCATCTGCCTCACCGGCGGAAGCAAGGTCAAAAGCTCCGAGCACAACAAGGCCCATGAGGGGACGGATCCCCAGATCGCAGCACTGGGGGATCGGAAGGACAAGGGGCCGCTCGGTGTGGCCCCTATCGGCGACATCATCGAGATCTCCATCGATGAGGTGGGGAAGGTCAAACCGCACTGCCAGGCGGAGATCAAGAAGAAGGTCGATGACGCATTCTCGGGTGTCGATCGCAAGGCCTACGGTCGCACCACGCAGAATCCGCCGCCGAAAGACTCGGAGGCACATTCGACGCTGAGCAGTCAAACTGCGAAGGACAAGAACATGCAACGCGATCATTTCGGGAAGACGAAAAAGTGACGAAATCAGCCCCAGTCGAATTCATCAATGCCGTCGCATTGGATGGAGAAAGCATCTACATCAGTGGCTCCCTCGATGCACTGCCCGCCTATTCGGCCCATGTGCGGCTGTTCCTTTACGACGAGCTGGTCGATCCCGTCTGGCGACACCACGACGTCGACTGGTGGTCGATCGCCACGGCCGTTTTCGTCGAGTCGGACGAAGCGCCGTGGGCGCTCAGTTGCCTTTCCAACGAAGGGCAGGTGGAGTACATCAGGTCCAGCGGAGACCCGATCGTTGAGTCGATCCCGGGTGCGGGCGTCCACAGGTCGGGCGCCGTGCGTTGGGGCTACATGAGCAATCTGAAGCAGATCGGCGACCATCTCTATGCCTGTGGGGGCGCGGGGCAGGTGTACAAGCGGCTGGGCAAGGACCACTGGGTGCACATGGACGAAGGGGTGCTTCAGGCGCCGGACGTCGATGACCGGCTCTTGCCCAGCGCCATCGATGGGCCACACGAGGAGGCGATCTATCTGGTGGGGGCCCTGGCCGAATCCGGTTATCCGCCGCGGGTTCACTTCTGGAACGGCAAGACCTGGCGGCAGCTGGAACTGCCGGAAGTCGCAGAGCGCCTGACCTGCATCTATGTCGAAACAGAAACCCGGATCTGGCTGGCCGGCGCGAACGGCACGCTGCTCCTAGGCAACGCGGAGGACGGCTTCGTCAGTTTGAGCTCGGTGGATGACAACCAGCTCTTCCTCGGCGTGTGCGAGTACTTCGGCAAGGTCTACCTGCCTTCCAATCTCGGACTGTTCGTGTACGACGTCGACAATCCGCAGGCTGGCATCCAGGAAGTGGTGACCGGCCTGACGCCTGAACTCCAGGACGCGCGCATCATCGATCGGGCGAGCGGTGTGTTGTGGTCCGTCGGCGGGAAGGACATCGCGAAGTTCGATGGCAAGGTGTGGACGCGCATCCAGCACCCGGACAACGACCCCATCTGACAGCGAACAAGGCGTAGACCATGGCAGTACTCTCTCCACCCTTGAGCTTCGCGGACGAACTCTGTCGGCGTGTGAATCGACGGGGCGTCGGTCGCTGGTTGGAGGAGTTGGGTCGTCGGACGGGCAGGGAGCCGCGGCAGGTCCTGCCGGTGCCCCCGGTAGGCAGGCACCTGATGTCGCTGCCTGAGCATGGGCTCTACCTGGTACTGCGCCATCCGCATGCCGGCGATGTCGAGCACGGCGATCCTGACCGCTGGCTGATCACCGACGTGCTGTTCGATGTCGCGGGTGCCCATGGCGCGCCGTGGCGCCAGGACTTGCCTTTCGGGTTGGATGCGCGACTTGAAACGCCTGCGTCTGCGCAGGAGCGCCTCGATGCCAACAGCTTGGGGCTCGGCGAGGGGGCGCTGCGCGTCGGGGATTACCGGCAGAGCTTCGTGCTGAAGGAGGGGCTCGTGCTGGAGATTACTTGGCTCGAGCAGTTCAAGGGCCTCGCCCAGGCCACCGTCGTCAGACTGGGGGCGGAGCTTCTGGATCCGGTCGAGACGCAATGAATGCGTCTGGCCTATCGCCAACATGAAGGGTGTACCGTGAGGGTTGGTGGTGGACGCTTACGATGCCTCAGGGATGGGTGGGCAGCTCGAATTCCAACGATCCATTAGTTGGGCTCGCGCTTGAACTGGACTACGTGCGCCAGCTCCTTCAGTGGCTCGTCCAGCGCCATTACCTTCGCCAGCGCGTCGACACCTGCGCTGAATGTCCACAAATGGGCATCGTTGACGACGTAGCGAATCCGTACGGATCGATCAGGAAAGAGCTGCGCGATGCTCGCGACGAACTGCGAGCAGTGAATAGGGCGCACGAGATCTTCGCCTGGCGCGGTGTCCTCGATGATCGCGTCCACTTCCGTCTCGGTCAGATCCAGCTTGCTAAGGCGGAATCCCTGCGAGGCGAATGAAGCGGCCAGTGACGCGGTGTCGTTGTATGGATGTGGCTTCGCAGGCGGCAAGTGACTTTTAAGCCGATCGAGGTGGTTGAAATGCGTGAGTGCCCGGGATGTCTTCAGCGCTCCCAGGCGCCAGACGACGCTGCGAGCCAGATCCAAGAGCTCAGGCCGTGCAAGGCTCGCCTGCTTTTGAGGGGAGCCCTTCCCGTACCGAACAACAACCGTGTTGTTGGCGCATGAGAAGGAATGATGCTGCGCGATGTTCCGCCATTGATTGATGCGGATGCCCCAGGGCGGTGGCGTGAGCAAGCTCGTGTTGGCCAAGCTCTTGTCAATCAACTCGCATACGTGACCGAAGTCAGCTCGCGATACTGAGTCGAGGTCGACGGGAACTCCGGAGCCAATCGCCAAAAGGCAATGCAACTCCTTCAGATATAGCTGCAAGTTCGACTCGATCAGCGTGCCCAGCGTTCTAAACAGTTCGAAGGCCGCCTCTTCAAGCGATAGATCGTCTTTCGACACCTCAAAGGATACAAGGAGACCGAAGCTCTGCTGCGCCTCCAGGATTGCGGCTTCAAAGTAGCCGGCTGCTTCAAAGGCCCTCGTTTCGTCCGCAGCGATGGCGGCCTCACGTATGGCGAGGCACTTCTTGAAGAGGCTCAGTCGCTCAGGCGAGGACAAGAGCCTTGCGACCGATATCGCCTCTCCGGCCAAAACCGACACTGCATGCTTGACCAGTACGTCTTGGTCTCGGACGTAGGGTCCAAGAAGCAAGATGATTGTGTCTTTCACCGCGGCCGGGTCGGCTCCAAGGCCGTAGAGCGCGGTGAAAGGTTCGAACTTGGCGACTGCCTGAAGATACTGCTGTCGCATGCGATCGCTGGCGTGAGAGTTCATCGACCTCCGAGGTACCCGTCCCGATTCGGGCTTAAGGTTTTTCGTCGCGCTCTGCTTCGTCGCCATCTGCGCCCGCGCCGCTTCTGCCTCGTCGAGCTTCCATGCGAAGCAATAGATGCTCAAGCATTGGCGGTAGGTCCATGGCCAGCATGTACGCTTCCTTGTTACCCAACAACTCTTCCACGAACGGGCCACGGCGAGTCATTTTTACGGTGCGACGCAGACGTTCGATGGCTCTCTGAGCTGCCTTTGTGTCCCCAGATCGAAGGTCGCGATATGCCTCAAGAAGAAGTTCATAGACCCATGGCAGATCGTCGCGCACCATACTTCCGAAAAGCAGTAACGCCACTGGATCGTCACCGTCTTCTGAACTCATGTGAAGCAGGTCTTCCAGCATCATTGGATGCATAGGGCGACGGCGACGTTTGGGGCGGAAGTCTGTGTCGGTCAAGCTTTCATCCAGCTTTGAAAACCGACCTTCTAGGCCTCGAACGGTCGTGACCATTTCCTCAAGGATCTCAGTCTGAGGTCTCGAGTGCTTCTCGCCTGGTGCTTGCTCCGGGATGACTGCGATCCGTTGCTCGATGTCGGACCATAGGCCCGCGAATCGATCTCTGACCCGATCTTCCGGCTCGGGCGCAGGCGAGGATTGATTGATCGACTGGACGATCTCCGACAGGCCAGGTTTGCCGAGCTTCTTCGCTTGAAATTGCGCTAGAGGTCCACTTATCGAACTGAATTCCAAGCCCAGCAGCAGGGGGATGACCTTGCCGCCCTGTAGCGACTTGGCAAGAGCTCCGGCCTCGAAAAGGATCCAGGGTGCCGCCACGTTTTCAGGTGTGACGCAGATGATCCCAAAGTTCGAGGACTCCAGTTCCTTTGACACCTCCAGGGCCCATCGATCGCCTGCGGAAATGTCCGCCTGCGAGAGCCACGGCTGGACGTTCGGCAGCACGAGCGGTAGCCAATGATGCAGTGCTTGGGCGAGCTGTTGGCTCCGTGCGCCGCTCCAACTGACGAAAATCCTCATCGCTATCCTCCCGGTGGCTGCTTATAAGTTCTTGCAGACTTCTCCGCGTCATCGTCGCACCGATTTCGCACCGTTCGTCCCCCGCACTTGCAGGATCGGGGCTGGACGCGGGTTCAATCTCCCCAAACCCCTCACACACTTCGATGCTTGTCTTAACGGGTCCCCGCTCGCAAGTGAGCCTCAGTTGCTCGCGTCAGGCCTGCGGGCTACTGGTGCTTCTTCGACTGCGGACGGTGGACTTCAGCCAGCAGAACCAAGCCGAGAATCTTGGTGTAGTTGGCAACTCGTCCCGCCTTCAGAAGATATTTACGCTGCGCCACGCGCCGACTGCAGCGCGGGGCGCCGCTACCAGCCTTCGGAGCAGCCGCCTTGATAACTCAGGCGTGCGTTTACTCGCCTCAATCGTAAAAGCCTTCGTCAAAGGAATAACGTCGCCAACGTTCGGTCGTTCGCTGCGATGATCCTCAGCGCGAAGCGCTGGCCTCTCATCGACCTTGAGTGTGTTTTTCGCTGGTTCAGCGAAGATGCCCGGCCGCACTTTCGTTGGAGGTGCTGCGCCATGAACAGGAACTGGCTACCGGTTTTCTCTCGCGTCAGGGCCGCGCTGATGCGGCGAGGGCGCTCGAGCCACGATGCGGACGATCTGGTCCAGGAGGCGTGGATCCGTCTGGCGAGTTATGCGCAGCGCCAGACGGTGCTGGAGCCTGAAGCGTTTCTGATGCGCGCCGCGCTCAATCTCTCGATCGATGATTACCGCAGCGGGCGCAGTCGCTGTGAGCAGGTCATGCTGGATGACGTGGAGGAGAAGGATCTTGTGGACACGACGCCGACAGTTGAGACGACCTTGCTGGCCCGCGAGCGCGTGGCTCACCTCATTCAAAGCCTGGCGGGGCTGGGAGAAAAGACACAGCGCATCTTTTTGGCCAACCGCATTGACGGCCTGACCTACAACGAGATCGCGCGGGCGCAGAAGCTGAGCGTGGGAGCCATCGAGAAGCACATCGCCAAGGCGACGCTGCACCTCACGCGCGACATGGAGGGATGGTGATCATGAACGGCTCCGTTCCCCCGCGAGGCGAGCGTGCTGGCCGCGCTGGCGCGGATCTTCGGACCGGTAGCGACTCGGGGTGGCCGTCATCGGGTTCTGCCGCACCGACGCCCGAGGTCGCGGCGGAAGCGGCCGTCTGGATCGCGCGGCTGCACGGTCCGGATCGCTCGGTGCAGATGGAGCGCGAATGTCTGGCCTGGCAGGCGCGCTCGGACATGCACCGCCTCGCGTTTGAGCGATGCACCGAGGTGTGGGAAGCCGTGCCCGGCTTGAGCTTGGCGGATGCCTATTCAGCCGCATCGCGCGTTCAGTCGGAAGTGGAGTTGCATGGTCTGGCGGACGATCAGTATCTGGATCGGGACGGCACGCGGGGTAGGGTGGGTGATCCGGGCCGGTGGGTCTGGGGCGGGATGGCGCTGGGTTTGTTTGCCCTCGGGGCGCTGAGCGTGTTTGCGGTGATGAACGCGGGCAGCGACACGCCGCACTACGCCACCGGGGTCGGCGAGCAGCGCAGTGTTGTGCTCGCGGACGGCTCGCGCCTGAGCCTCAACACCAGCACGCAGGTGGACGTGTCCTTGACGCCCGAGCGTCGGACCGTGCGCATCGTCAGTGGCGAGGCATTCTTCGAGGTCGCCAAGGACGCGAGCCGCCCGTTTGTCGTGCAGGCGCTGGGCAGCGAAGTGGTCGCGCTCGGCACCGCTTTCGCGGTGCGGCTGTCCGAGCCGGGCGCGTCGGCGCGGGGCCTCGCCGTGACGCTGATCGAGGGTCGCGTCAACGTGCGGGCGGGGAAAGCCTCCTCCGAGGAAGCGGCGGTGGCACCGCCCAAGGAATTGACGCTGGTGCCGGGCGAGCGCGTCAGGCTGGTGAAGGGGGACGCGGAGGCGGCGAAGGGGAAGGGGAAGGGGAAGGGGGCTGAGCGTTCGCCCGCCGGTTTTTCGTCCGTGGGCGCGCCCGCCGCGGTGACGCTGGATCGTCCGCGCATCGACCAGGTGACCGCCTGGAAGCGCAGCGAAGTGGTGTTCGACGACGTCTCGCTGCCGGAGGCCGTGACCGAGATGAACCGCTACAACCGTGAGCCGATCGTGCTGGTCGGCGACGCGGCCTTGTCGCGTCTGCGGGTGAGCGGCTCCTACCGCGCGGGGGACAGCGACGGCTTCGCACATGCGGCCGCCGCGCTCCACGGACTGCTCATGCGAAGGGTGGACGGACGTTTCGAACTGCTGCGCCCGCAGTAGGAGAACCCCCAGCGTAATTGCGCCGAACGACGTCGTCATCTGGTCTGCCACCTCGGCAATGGAGAGAGACGACGATGACAAAACACATGATTCAGGCGTCACGCAGGCGCCCACACCTGCCCGCCAGCGCCGCCGTGACGGCGCTTGTCCTGATGTTCGGCATGACCTGCGAGACCGCGTGGGCGGCGGAGCCGACACCGCCGGCGCGGTACCGCATCGATCAACCGGCCCAGCCGCTCGGGGACTCCCTGCGCGCGATCGCCGCGAAGACCGGCGTGTCCGTGCTCTTCGATCCGGTGGCCGTGGGTGATCGCCGGTCCCGCCCGGTCAGCGGTCAGCTCTCGGCCGCGGAGGCGATCGCCCAGGCGGTGCAGGGTTCGGGCCTGCAGGCCATCGTGATGCCCGACGGGTCCATCGTCGTGCGCGGCGCGTCGCCCTCTGACGGGTCAGCCTCCCGTCCCCTCAGCGCGGCCGACTCGGCGGGAGAGGCGGGAGCGTCCGGTGGGACGGTTTCGGCTTCGGCGGCGGCGGGAGGAGAGGGCGCGTCCGCCGGAGCCTCGCGCGGCGCACAGATTGCGGCCGATCCGGCGAATGGAGGGAGCAAAGGCGCGGGTGACAGTGCATCCGATGACGGGACCCCTGGCGGGGCCGAAGCCGTCACGTCGCTCTCGCGCGTGGAGGTGACCGGTTCGCGGCTCAAGCGCATCGACGCCGACGGGCCAACGCCGGTGAACGTCTACACCAAGGCCGACATCGACCGGAGCGGGCAGCCCTCGCTGGAGCGTTTCATCAGCAGCCTCAACGAGGCCTCGGTGAGTCCGGGGGAGGGGGGCTGGGCTCCACCACGGGGCAGGGTTCGGTTCAGCTGCGCGGGCTGCCGCTGGGCTCCACGCTGGTGTTGATCAACGGGCGTCGCGTCCAGGCGGTGGGTTCCTCCTCGGGCAACTTCTTCAACCTGAACCTCATCCCCATGGCGGCGGTGGAGCGCGTGGAGATCGTGCCGGTGGGCTCGTCGGCCGTGTACGGCGGGGATGCGCTGGCGGGCGTGGTCAACATCATCCTGAAGAAGTCGGTGGAGGGCGTCGTGCTGGACGCGCATGCGACCACTGGCGCCGGGACCGGCGACCGCGCCGTGTCGCTGGCCACGGGAGGGCGAGATCAGGCGGGCTCCTACCTCGTGCTCGGGGCCTACAGCAAGACCGAGCCGCTCAGCATGTCCGAACGCGGTTTTTTCGGGACGCGGACTACCGGCGTTTCGGTGGCGCCGACACGCGCTCGCGCTCCTGCTCGCCGGGCACGGTGAGCAGTGCGACGGGCGCGAACTTGCCCGGCCTGAACTCCTCGTTCGCCGGCTTGCCGGTGCTGGGGGAGGGCGTGGTGCCCACGGTCGGCAGCTTCGCGGCGACCGCGGGTCAGGCGAACCTGTGCAACAGCGCGGCCAACGGGCACGGCACGGCGCTCGTGCACGGCAGCGAGAACTTCGCGTTGCACGCGGCGGGCGAGCGCCAGTTCGGCGCAAACTGGTCCCTCTTCGGCGAGGTGACGCTGGCCCGGGACCGGTTGCGGGCCGAGCAGAGCGGGCTGTTGCTCAGCAACGTGCTAGTACCGGCCAGCAACCCCTACAACCCCTTTGGCGAAGCGGTGCGCGTCACCACCCGGTTGGGCGCGGTCAACGGCGCGGAGACCTTCTCGCGCGACACCGACTTCAAGCGGCTACTGGTCGGGGCTCGTGCGGAGCTGGGCGCGGGGTGGGACGCGGAAGCCTCGGTGTCGACCACGCGCGACGACGGCGACCGTGTGTTCGCGAACACCCTCGTGAACAGCGCCGCCCGCACGGCGGCGCTGGCGGCTGCATCACCTGGAGCTGCGCTCAATCCCTTCACCAACGGCCGCGCGGCCAGTGACGAGGTATTGCGCGCGATTTGGACGGACTCCCTGCGCGACAACCATGGACGCAAGGACCAGTTCAGCGCTTTCGTGCGCGGCCCCGTGCTGACGCTGCCCACCGGCCCGGTGGATCTCATCGCGGGCGCCGAAGGCGCGCGGGATCGGTATCTGAGCATCACGCCGGGCACCTACAACATCGGCGGCAGCCGGACCAACAGCGCTGTCTATGGCGAGGCGCGGGTGCCGTTGTGGCGTACGGGGGCGGAGCGTCGCAGCGGCGCGGACAGCAGCGTGGACAGCGGCGTGGACAGCGGCATGGGCGGTGGCATGGGCAGCGGCCCCAGCCGCGACGCCGCGGTCCTCACGCTGGCCGCGCGTCGCGACCACTACAGCGACTTCGGCAGCGCGGGCACGTATCAGGCGGGGCTGGAAGTGCGTCCCACTCGCACGACGCTCTTGCGCGCTTCCACGGCGACCTCGTTCAAGCCGCCCACGCTGCTGCAGACGCACATCAACGACGAGACCTTCACCACCGACGACTTCGGCTTGGTCGATCCCGCGCGCGGCAACGCGCCCATCGTCGGCGGGGAGGTGCTGCGCACGGCCAATGCCGCGCTGGGGCCAGAGAAGGGCCGGGCGTATTCGCTGGGCGCGGTGTGGGAGCCGGAGTGGGCCGGCGGCACGCGGATGGCGCTGACGGCGTGGCGGGTGAAGATCAACGGGCTGATCTCGCTGCCGTGGCCGCAGGTGTTCCTGGACAACGAGGCGCTGTTCCCCGGGCTCGTCGTCCGCGGAGCGAGCGTGGGCGGGCTGCCGGGTGAAGTCACGCGGGTGCTGGCCACCGAGGTCAACTTCGGCGGCGTGGACACTGCGGGCGCGGACATGGAGCTCACGCACGCGTGGCGGGCGGCCGGGGCCAAATGGACGATGTCGGCCAGCGCCACGCGCACGACCCGCTACGAGGTCGTCGTCGCCCCCAACGCGCCAGTCGAGGATCGCCTGGCGCGGCGAGCCACCGACTTCTGGTCGCCGAAGTGGAAGGGGCGTGTCTTCGCGGGGGTGGACAAGGGCAGCTGGAGCCTGGGCCTCACGGCGCGTTACCTGGGAGCCTATCGCGACATGGCGCCCAGCGAGCGAAGCCTGGGCAACCGCTGGGTGTATGACCTGGCCGCGACGCTGGACCTGCGACGCGCCGGGTTGCGGCTGCCGGGCGTGAAGTCGGCGCAGGTGGGGGTGTCCGTCGTGAACCTGGGCAACCAGCTGCCCGAGTTCGTCGCGGCGTCCCCGTACTACGACCTCACGCAGGCGGACTGGCGCGGCCGCTACGCCAACCTGCACGTGTCCGTGAACTGGTAGCGCGAGCGCGCTGACGGGCGTTCGGCGCTCGTCACCGGCGCTCGGTGATCGCCTCGCGCTGATCGCTTGTTCCCGGGCCTCTGCCGCCAGCATTGGCGTCTTGCGCAGTAGCTTGGCTCGCGGTCTCGTCTTCGCGTCAGGCCGCGCGGATACAGCGGTTCGGATAAAGCGATTCGATCTCGCAGCACCGCATCGGTTGCGCGCTGATGGCGCCGCGGTAAGCAACTGCACCCGGCGCCATCCAGCGCCATCCAGCGGTAGGCAGCGGTAGGCAGCGGTAGACAGCGGCACTCAGCCACGCTCAGTGACATCAGGCCCAAGGGCCTGCCTTTCAACCTCAACATTTGTTGCCAGGGTTTCGCCTTGGCATGGACCATGCTGTCTCAATCTTTTCCCTTCACCACGCCGCGTCGATGGCGCGCCATCGTTGCACCCAACGCTGCGACTGCAGTGAATGCCCCGGCGGACGCCTCCACGCCAACAGCATCGACCGCATCAACCGGGTCCACCGCATCTACCGCGGCGTCCGCGTCGTCCGCGTCGCCCGCGTCGTCAGGGTCGCTTGGCCCCAATGTTTCGTTGGCGTCGCGGTCCGCGATGCTGCGAACGGGCGGGCGACTCGTCGCGGCGGTTGGACTCGTCGTTGCCGCAGCGGTCGTCGGCTTTTGCGCGCCCGCTGTCGCCGTCGCAGGCACCGGGCCCAGCGTGCGCGAGGTCATCGAGTTCACCCGCATCATCCAGCCGGTCTTGCTCGACGACCAGACCTTGCGCACCCAGCGCTCCCCCGACGGTCAGCGCGCGTTCATCGTCACGCGGCGGGCGGACGTGGCGACCGACACCAACCGCTTCGAGGTGCTGCTGCTGGACGTGAGCGATCAGCGGCTGGCCAGCCGCGCGCCGCCCGCGCCGATGCCGCTGCTGTCCGTGCTGGCGCAGCGCGACGAGAACGACGCCACACCGGCCGTGATGGACGTGCGCTGGTCGGGCAACGGCACGCTGCTGCTGCGCGCGCGTATCCACGATCAGCCGTACCAGGCCTATCAGCTCGATGTGGCGACGCACCGGCTGACCCAGCTCACCTTTGCCCCGCACGGGGTGCTGGCGTTCGACGCCGCCAGCGACCGGCGGCGCCTGGTGTACCTCTCGCCGGTGCCCAACCCGCCGATGCCCCCGGGCGGGCAGAGCATCGTGGTCGGCACCAACTCGTTCTGGACCGTGCACTTCGGCCAGCACCGGTTCGGCAACCAGCAGCGGCGCTATCAGTTCTTCGTGACCGCGGCGGGCGCGCGCCGGGGTGCGATGCCGCTGGGCGAGCCTTTCGCGGAGGCCAACCTGGGCGTGCCGGCGGCCAGCATTTCGCCGGACGGCCGCTGGGCGCTCGTGCCGCGCTTCGAGGCGCATCGCCAGCTGCTGTGGTCGCGGCACTACCCGTATGTGGCCGATGTGATGGCGACCTATGGCGCGTCGCTCACGATGGATCCGCTGAGTTATTTCTCGCGCCCCTCGAGCTATGTGACGCGGCGCGTGGTGGCCTATCGCCTCTCCGACCGCCAGGAATTCATGGTGCTGGATGCGCCCGACGACGCCAAGCAGGACACCCAGGCGCGCGCGCCTGGCCTGTGGCAGGACGGCGGGCGCTCGGTGGTGATCGCGGGCACTTTCCTCGCGCGGCGGCCCGCCGTGGTGGTGCAGGACGCCGCCTCGCACGTGATCGAGTTCTGGCCGGACACGGGCATGTGGCGCGACGTGGCGACGCTCCAGACCCGGGCGAAGGCCGCGTATGCGGTCACGCCGGCGGTGGGCGAACCGGGGGGTTTGTCGTGGTCGACGGCGATCGCCCGCGGCGCTTCATGCGGGTGGCGAGGCAGGGCTGGCGCGAGATCGAGGCGGGGCAGGCCACGGCGACGCCGATGGCTCGAAGCAGCGGGACGGGCAGGGCCGTCCGGACAGCTGACGCGGCGGGGAAAGCCGGAGGCGCTATTTACGGTGGGCGCGAGCATGGGCGCTCGGCGCAAGGCGCCTCATCGGGTGCCTCGTCAGGCGCCTCATCAGGCGCATCCTGGGAGCTCCGCGTGCAGCAGGCCTTGAACGAGCCCCCCGACATCGTCGCGGTACGGACGGGGCCGGGGGAACGCGGCGAGGCAGTCGGTGACGGTGACGGTGACGGTGACGGTGACGCTGAGGGCACTGACGCTGCTCGCGCTCTTGGAGGTTCCGGCGATGGGGAACAGCCCGGGCAGCGCGACGCGCGGGCGGGGGCGAAGGTGGCGGGGAGGGCGGAGAGGGCGGAGGGGGCGGAGAGGGTGGAGGGGAAGGCGATGGCGAAGGCGATCGGCGACCGCGCCATCGTGCGACTCACCGCGTTGAATCCGCAGTACTCGGCGGCGCGTTGGGGCACCATGCGCGAGTACGCCTGGTCGGACGATCAAGGGCGGCCCTGGAAGGGCGGCCTGATGGTGCCTTCCGGGTTCGATCCGAAGGGCAGGTACGCGCTCGTGATCCAGGCCTATGGGTTTTCGCCCACGCGCTTCTACCGGGACGGGTCCAACCTGTACGACGGGTTCACCAGCGGCTTCCCCGGCCGCGCGTTCCTGGCCGAGAACATCCTCGTGCTCGCGCTGCCGCTGGGGCCCGCCAGCGGCGGCTCGCGGGATGAACGGGCGCAGCGCATCGCCTTTGCGCAGGGCGTGCGCGGCGCGGTGGACGCGCTGGTGGCGGAAGGGCTGGTGGACCGGGACCGCGTGGGCATCATGGGGTGGAGCGCGACCGGCGAGTCGGTGCTCAACCTCGTGACCTTCACCGACACGCCGATCCGCGCGGCGTCGCTGCTGGACGGGGACGCCAACACGCTCTTCTCGTTGACGATCACCTACGCCGCCACCGACGCGATCCAGATGAAGAAGGAGCAGGCCAACCAGGGCGGGCCGTTCGGGGCCACGCGCGAGCGCTGGCTCGCCAACGATCCGTCGCTGCACACCGAGTGCGTGCGCGCGGCGCTGCGCATGGAGACCTATGGCCAGGAAGTACACAACAACTGGGATGTCTACGCGTTGCTGCGGCGCCAGTACAAGCCCGCGGAGATGATCGTGTTCCCCGACGGCGCGCATGCGCTGGCGCGGCCCAGCCAACGCATGATCTCGCTGCAGGGGAACGTCGACTGGTTCCGGTTCTGGCTCAAGGGAGAGAAACGCAGCGCGGTCGTCGTGCCGACGGAGACCGTCGACAGCCTGCGTCAACAGTACGAGCGCTGGGACCAGATGCTCACGCTCAAACGCGCGGTCGATGCGAAGCCGGGGTGCGGCGCTTCGGGCGCAGCGCGATGACCGGGATGAGCGGGATGAACGGGATGAGCGAGCCGCCGCCGCTCCCGGCGTGCGCTGTCCAGTTCGGGCGTCACGTCGGGCATCACATCTGGCGCGCGCGGGAGGTTGGCTGAGCGGCGTGAGGTTCCGTCGGCGCGGAGTCGGTGCTGTCTACAGCCTGCCGCGTCGCACCTTGTCGCCCAGCTCGGTCAGCCAGCGGCGGCCGTCCTCGCGCGGGGCGGTTGCGTAGCCCTTGTCTTGCAGGCGCTGCTGCAGCTCTTCGGGAATGATCTTTCCGCCCTCGGATTGAGGGATGAAGTAGAGCGCGGCGCGTTCGTCCTCGGTAATGTCCAGTGTGTTCATCGTCATCGTTTTTTGCAGTCGAATTTTTGGGAGTCGGGTCGTCGCCGGTGCGGCTTCACCCCGGCATAAAATAGTTTCGTTTCGCCGTGTTTACGGGCGGAACCCTCCCTTTGAGCCCGGCCACGTCGCCGGGCTTTTTCTTTCCGAGCCGAGGGTGACGTTGCGGGCGAAGGGGGAGGCGGGATTCGCAGGCCGGACACCCGACACTGGCCATCGGGGACCGGTTGCGGCAAACGCTCACCGAACCGTTCACGACAAACCGAGCATCGCTTCCAGCTGCGTGAAATTCAGCGGCTTGACCAGGTAGTGATCGAACATCGCCGTCTGCTCGGAATTCCAGTCCGATGGTGGGGGCGTGCCACTGAGCGCGATGATCACCACATGGGGGTCGAGCGCGCGCAGTTGCGAGGCGAGCTGGCGGCCGTCCATGCCCGGCAGGCCGATGTCCGTGATCACCACGTCGGGCCGCCACACTTTCTCGATGGCCAGCGCCGCGTCTGCGCAACTCGCGGAGCGCACTTCACACCCCCGCAGCGCCAGCAGCATCTGCAGGGGTTCGAGCGCGTCCACGACATCGTCCACCAGCAGCACGCGCAGTCCATCGGCTTCGTTCACGGATCTCCTTGGTTGACCGGCATTCTCGCAGGCTGCGACGCAGGCTGCGACGAAGGGGGCGGTTGTTCTCATCGTGAGCAGAGCGGGTGGTCCACGCCGGTTGGTGCCTGCGGTGTGCGTGGTACCTGCGGTGCGCTCGATTCGCTCGATTCGCTCCGTGCTGTTCATTGCGCCCGCTCGTCCTCGCCGTGCTGCAGGGCGGGGCAAGTCATCGGAAGTCCCGGCTGCTGGTGTCCAGCTCGCCCAGCAGCTCGGTGAGGTCCTCGAGCCGGCCGGCGATCAGGCTGCAGGCGTCGCCCTGCCGCTGCCAGGTGCCGTGCACGGCCATCAGCCGCGCGCGCAGCAGCACCTTGCGCTGCTTCTCCTGAACACTCGGCCACACGATCACCTGCACGTTGCCCGTCTCGTCCTCCAGGCTCAGGAACACGACGCCCTTGGCGGTGCCGGGTTGCTGGCGCAGCGTGACGATGCCGCAGTAGTGCGCGGCCCGGCCGTTGGGCATCGCCGCCAGGTCCTGGGCCGTGCACAGCTTTCTCGTGGCGAGCACGGGGCGCAGCAGCTTCAGCGGATGACTGCGCAGCGTCAACCCCAGCGCGCGGTAGTCCCAGAGGACCTCCTCGCCTTCGGCCGCGGGGACCAGATCCAGCACCGGCTCGTCGACGGGCGCCTGGCGCAGCAGCGCGGGCGCGCGCTTGAGCGCCGCGGCGTCCCAGACCTGCTGGCGGCGATGGCCGCTCAGCGACCTCAGCGCGTCGGCGGCGGCGAGCTGGCGCATCTCGTGCTGCTCCAGTTCGGCCTCCCGGGCGAGCTCCTGGGCGCTCTCGAAATAGACGGTCTGTCTCGCCTTGCACAGACGCTTGGCCGACTCTTCCTTGAAGCCGTCGACCAGCCGCAGGCCTAGGCGCACGGCGGGACGGTGTTCGGCGTGCGGCATGTCTTTCATGTGGTTCATGTCGTTCATGTGCTCCATGCCTTCCAGGGTGCAGTCCCAGTCGCTGTGCAGCACGTCCGCCGGGCGCACCTCCACGCCCGCGCGGCGCGCGTCCTGCACCAGCTGGCTGGGGGTGTAAAAACCCAGCGGCTGGCTGTTGAGCATGGCGGCGAGGAACTCGGCGGGGTGGTGCCTTTTCACCCAGCACGAGGCGTAGACCAGCAGCGCGAAACTCGCGGCGTGGCTCTCCGGGAAGCCGTAGCTGCTGAAGCCCTTCATCTGCTCGAACACGTTCCTCGCGAACGCGTCCGTGTACCCGCGCTCGAGCATGCCGCCGATGATGCGAGGCTCGTACTTGTCCAGGCTCCCCGGCGTCGCCAGGCCGCCATCGCGCGGCGCAGGCCGTCGGCCTCGCCCGCGGTGAAGCCCGCGCACAGGATGGCCAGCTGCATGCACTGCTCCTGGAAGAGCGGGATGCCCAGCGTGCGCCCGAGCGCCTGCTCGATCTCGGGGCTGGGGTAGACCACGGGCACCTTGCCGCTGCGCCGGTCCAGGTAGGGGTGCACCGAGCCGCCCTGGATGGGGCCGGGCCGCACGATGGCCACCTGCACGACGAGGTCGTAGAAGCAGCGGGGCAGGTGGCGCGGGAGCATGCTCATCTGCGCGCGGCTCTCCACCTGGAACACGCCCACCGTGTCGGCCTTGCAGATCATGTCGTAGGTGGCGGGGTCCTCGGCCGGGATGTCCTGCATCTCGAAGACGTGGCCCTTGCGCGCGCCGATGAAGTCCAGCGCCTTGTGCAGCGCGGTGAGCATGCCCAGGGCCAGCACGTCCACCTTGAGCAGCCCCATCAGGTCCAGGTCGTCCTTGTCCCACTGGATCACCGTGCGCTCGGCCATCGCCGCGTTCTCGATGGGCACGATGCGCGACAGCGGCCCGCTGGTCAGCACGAAGCCGCCCGGGTGCTGGCTCAGGTGGCGCGGAAAACCCAGGAGCTGCCCGGTCAGCAGCAGCAGCTGGCGCACCGCCAGCCGGGTCTTGTCCAGGCCGACCTCGGCCAGCAGCTCGTCGCCGATGTCCAGGTCCCAGTGGCTCATGCCCTTGCTGAGCTGGTCCAGCGTGGCGTCCTCGAACCCGAGCGCCTTGCCCACGTCGCGCAGCGCGCTGCGCGGGCGGTAGCTGCTCGCGATGGCGGTGAGCGCCGCGCGGTCGCGCCCGTACTTGCGGTACAGGTACTGGATCACCTCCTCGCGGCGCTCATGCTCGAAGTCCACGTCGATGTCGGGCGGCTCGCCGCGCTCCTTGCTGATGAAGCGCTCGAACAGCATGCTGCTGCGCAGCGGGTCGATCTCGGTGATGAAGGTGCAGTAGCACACGACCGAGTTGGCGGCCGAACCCCGTCCCTGGCACAGGATGCCCTGCGAGCGCGCGAAGGCGACGATGTCGTAGACGGTGAGGAAGTAGTGCTCGTACCGCATCTCCTGGATGAGCGCGAGTTCGTGCTCGATCTGCTCCTGGGCCTTGGCGGGCACGCCGCGCGGCCAGCGGCGTCCCGCGCCCGTGTAGACGATGCGGCGCAGGTAGCTCTGGGGCGTCTCGCCCGCGGGCACGACCTCCTCGGGGTACTGGTACTTCAACTCGTCCAGCGAGAACTCGCAGCGCGCGGCCACGCGCAGTGTCTCTTGCATGAGCTCGGGCGGACAGCGCTCGGCGATGCGCCGGCGCGTGCGCAGGTGCTGCTCGGCGTTCTGCTTGAGCCGCAGGCCGCACTCGGTGAGCGGCAGCCCGAGCCGCGTGGCAGTCAGGACGTCCTGCAAGGCCTTGCGCGATCGCACATGCATGTGCACATCGCCCACGGCCACCACCGGCACGGCGGTGAGCTCGCTGCACGCGCGCAGCTTGAACAGCTGCACCTCGTCGTCGATGCGGCGCAGCTGCTCCCAGCCCAGCCAGCAGCATCCGACCCAGTGGCTCAGCAGCCAGCGCGCGATGCCCGCCATCTGCGCCTGGGTGCACTGGCGGTCGGGGATCGCCACCACCACGCAGTCCGACAAGGTCTTGCTGTCGATCTCGCCCAGGTCCAGCGTGTAGCTGCCTTTGGGCGAGCGGCGGCGCAGGCGCGTGATGAACTCGCACAGGTTGCCGTAGCCGTTGCGGTTCGTGGCCAGCACCACCAGCGTGAACGGGGCATCGCCCGCGACCTTGAACTGGCTGCCCACCAGCAGTTGCAGGCCCGCTTCCTTGGCCGCGACATGCGCCCGCACGATGCCGGCCATGCTGCACTCGTCGGTGAGGGCCAGGGCCCGGTAGCCCAGCGCCTTGGCGCGCTCCACCAGCTCCTCGGGCTTGCTCGCGCCTTTGAGGAAGGTGAAGTTGGAGGCGCAGCGCAGCTCCGCGTAGTCCGGAATCATCGGTGCCCTGTCATCCGTCACTCGTCACCCGAACACGCCGTGGAGGAACCACGCGGTGCCGTCGTCCAGCCTGGCCTGGAAGATCCAGAGCAGCCCGGCGTGTCGGGACTCCGCCAGCCAGTAGTCGCGCACGACCAGCCGTCCTTCGTCGGTCGCGTCGTCTCGGTCCCACCAGCCGGCCTCCACGCACTGGGGGCCGGCCAGCAGCTGCAGCTCTCCCTGGTACACCGGGCGGTGCTTGCGTACGGCCAGCTTGAGCGGCTCGGGCAGCACCCAGGTGGGCTGGGGCAGCGAGGTGCTGGCCGGGAGCTTGCGCGGGGGCGGCACGGCCGCGGGCTGCCAGTGCCCCATCCACTCCTGGCGGTGATCCTCGCGCGTGACGCAGCGCCGCACCGCCTCGGGCCCCAGCCGTGCGGCCATGCGCTCCAGCACGAGGTGCAGCGACTCGACGTCCTGCGCCGCATCCTGCAGGCCTGGCAGACCCGGAAGGAGCGCCGCGGTGCTGCCGGCCTGGTCGTGGACCTGGTCGGCGGTGAGCGCCAGGTCCCCCGCGGGCGCCAGCAGCGCCACCTTGGCCAAGTGCTCGGCCAGCAGCCGGCACAGGTGCTCGACATCGCGGCTGGGGTCGGCGGTCCCCACGCTCAAGGAGCCGCCTTCGCCCGCGTCCTTGGAACGCATGGCGTCGTGCCACCAGCGCAGCGTGAACACCGTGACGCCGGCGTGGCGCGCGGCCAGCCAGCCGCACATCTGCACCAGGAGCCGCCGGGCCCCCTGCAGCAGCGCGGGCGCGTGCTCCACCCGGAAAGGCAGTTCCAGCCTGGCGTGGAAGGTATCGGGCAGCGTTTCCCAGGCATGCACCTCGGGCGCATGGCCGTAGGCGCGGTCCAGCGCCTGCAGGAGCTGCTTGTCGAAGCGCCGGCTCAAGCCGCCCCGCGGCAGCGCCCGCACGTCGCCCAGCGTGCGGCAGCCCGCCTGGGCGAGCGTGGTCGCGTGCGGGCGGACTGCGGAGAGGCACGCCATGGGCAACGCGTCGAGCATGAGCTCGAGCGGCTTCTTGAAGCCGTTCTCGATGCCGCAGCGCGCCAGGGCGTGCGCGCCCAGGCCGGTGGTGGCCCAGGCCACCTGTGCAACCCCGAGCTCCTTGGCCTGCGCGACCACGCGGTCGCGCAGCGCCCGCTTGCCACCGAACAGGCGCGTGCTGGCCTCGACCTCCATCAAGACGGCATCCTCGGACACGGCGACGCGAGGCGTGAACTGCAACGCCCAGACCGCCACGGCGGCGAGCGCGTCAGGACCGGGAAGGTTCGAGGACGGGGTCTGGCTTGCGCTCGGCGGCAGCAACAGGGCTGTCCACAGCATGGCTGGGCTCGACGGTGACGAGGCGGCTGGGGTGTCGCAGCCTCGGGGTCATGATGGTGTCCAGGCCTCCGGGCATGGACAGCAGGGGTAGCGATTCCTCCAGCGGCGAGCCCTTGCGCTTGAGCACCTGGACCTCGATCTGCCAGTCGGTCTGCACACGCACCGCGACGCGCAGCGGTGCCGCGGACGAATCCCGGCCCGCCGATTCCGGGCGGCACAGGAACACCGGGCCGCGGCAGTGCGACGCCAGCACCTGCAGCCGGCGCACCTGTTCGGCACGCACCAGCGGCAGCCACGCGATCACGGCGCCGCAGCTGCCGGCCTTGATCAGCTGCTCGGTGGACCAGAGGCGATCCCTCGGGGCGTCGACGTCCACCCAGACGACGTAACGATCGTCCACCCCGTGGTGGCGCAGCCCCGGCATGTGCGGCCGCAGGGCAGGGCCGACCAGCGCCACCGTTCTCCCGCGCGCGGTGAGGGCGCCGATCGTCGGGGCGAGGAGGCGGAATTCGACGATGGAGAACTGGCTGACCAGCACCTCGGTGAGCGCGGCGCTGGGCCACCCGCCGCCTGGCAGCACGGCGTCCAGCGCCGGGAAGCCTGTCGACTCAACGTCCGAGACTGGACTGCCCAACTGGTCGCCTCGCCACAATGCCGCCTCCACCGCGGGCGGCAAGGGCTCATGAGCCCCGGGAAGCGCGTTCTGGCAGGGGGAGGGCAGGAGTGACAGGGAAGACAGCGAGGACAGGGATGACGGGGATGAAGGGGATGAAGAGGATGAAGGGGATGAAGGGGATGAAGGGGGGACCGGAGGTGGTGCTCCAGCCCCTCCGGGCGAGGAGGGCAGCATGACGCTCTGACGAAAAGACTGTATGGACATACAGTATATGCAAGCCATCGCGCTGTCCAGCCGCTGTGGCCCGCGGATAGGGCGGGTGGTCCGGAAACCGCGCTCCAGCGTGGCAAAACACCGTCCGCTGGATGAAGCTGCCAAGCGCTGATCGTCCTTCGACTGGGGATGCTGCTGCTGCTGCTGCTGCTGCTGCTGCTGCTGCGGCGCCAGCGGACTGCCAGCAGGCTGGAAGGCGACAGACATCAGCCATGGCAGCGCGGCACGGGCCCGACGGAAATCATCGACGTTCATCGCTGCGTATTCTGGTTGCAGTGACCGCTCGTTCCCATCATGCGGCTCGGCTGATCCCACGGAAACTCGTTGAACTTGACCGGTCAAGGCGGGGGCGATCTGCGCTTGACGGAGTAAGGGAAGATCGATGGTGGGTTCAAGGACCACGAAGTGTTCACGGACGGCAGATACATCCACGATCCGCGAAAGAGCAGTTCGGTCGTACTGCGGGGAAATTGGGGTTCACAGCAGAAGATTTGTACGCGGCGATGGTCCTACCACCACCACTGGATATTTCAAGGAAACCTTCACGTTTTCACATGATCGGACACGGCAGGCTTCCGCTAGAGTCGCCGACGAGTTCACTGCAACGAGCTGCCCACCCTGTCCGCGGTTGAGCGGCGTCACACCTCACATGCCGACCGCTCCTGCCTTGCTATCGCGCCTGAAAAACAATGACGACCCCGACGCCCTGGTCCTCTTCCGGATGGCCGAGCTCGGCGCTGACCTTTCCGTCCCGCACCGGCCAGAGTTCACCTTCGATGCATCGACTCAACCGGTAGCGATGGCATTAGCAAACGAGCTCGCAGGTTTGGACTTCGATGTGCAGGTCTTCGCGCCGGAGGATAGCGAGCCTACTTGGCAGGTTGTCGCATCGCGACGCATGGTGCTGGACCTCGATGCGGTGATCGAGTTGTCCGCGAAGTTCGAGGCGCTGGCGGCGACGCACGGGGCGGTTTATGACGGCTGGGGTGCGCCGGTAGAGCGTTGAGTCCTCATATCCGAACGAAGCTTGCAGATGGTCGGCTTTGCGCCGGAGCCTCAGCAACAACAGCTCATCAACAGTCAACTCCGCCCTGATCGCTGCTCGCCCGCGCGAGTCTAGAATCCGACCCGAGCCTTTGCGCTCCATGCTCTGCCCTCCCTGAGCATGCAGCAAGTCAAAACGCGATGAGCTGTTGGGGCCTCGGCGACGCCGGGGCCACTTTTTTCCCTGCCCACTCTCGCCGTACACGCTTGTGTATTGCACAAGCATCACCCTGCAAGGATAAACATCGGGTCGAGCGCGTGTGTCCCGCCATCCGGCCGCTGCTGCACCTCCATGTCCGCTTTGCAGCGGCCGCTGCCGTCGCGGTCAACCTGTGAACTCACGGCCAGCGCTCGGAAGCCGACCGTCGCCGACGTCCATCGCCGACGCCCCTCGCCTGAATCGCTCCACATGTAGAGTTTGTTGCTGATGACCTCCAGCCTTTGCCTGCCTCAGCGTCGGCTGCGCCTGCTCGCGCGATGGATTTCGCCGCGCAGCGGCTGCGCGGCAGCCGGCACACGTCTCGTGCAGCTCAGCGCGGCAGACGGACGGGGGGCGACGTGACAGATGACGTGAAAGATCACATGAGACATCCGGCCCGGACCGTCGCGCAATGACCGGCGACCCAGGGGCGTTGGATGCGGGAGAGGCGTGGGACGCCTGGGAGGCGGACATCGACGTCGTGCGAGTGGACTCCGGCCGGTTCGTCGCAGTGCTCGTCTTGTCGCCGCCCCCGCAGCTTGGCCCGCCCCTCCGAATGCCCATCGATGGCGAGTACGACGCCCCGGAGCTGGCCGAGATGGCCGCGCTCGACGTGTTCGCCGCGATGACGCGCCGGCCGTGATCAATGGCGGTGGAGGGCCCGAGACATAGAGGCTTGAGGGAGAGGCCAACGGGCCGAGGGACGGCGGGAATAAGGCACTCAGGGATTCAGGGCGTCAGAGGTTAAAGGGTCGAGGGACCAGGGAAGCAAGGTCTCGAGGGCAAGCAACGACCGAACACCGCGGGTTCATTCCGATGCCTGCGACCGCCAGAGCGCGGCATACGCGCCGCCACGTTGCAGCAGCGCCGCGTGGGTGCCTTGTTCGCCGACTCGGCCCTGTGCCAGCACGGCGATGTGATCGGCGTGCTGGATGGTGGAAAGCCGGTGGGCGACGGTGATGGTCGTGCGTCCCGCCGCCACGTTGCGCAGATCTCGAAGGATCTTCGCTTCGGTGGCCGTGTCCAGCATCGAGGTCGCCTCGTCGAAGACATAGACGAGCGGGTCGCGCAGGATCGCGCGCGCGATCGCGACGCGTTGACGCTCACCGCCCGAGAGCTTGAGTCCCCGCTCGCCGATCACCGTCTGAAGGCCGTCTGGCAGCGCGTCGAGCAGTTCGCCCAGCCCGGCCAGTCGCGAGGCACGGTCGATCTCGCGTCGAGTCGCGTGATCCCTGCCCAAGGCGATGTTGGCGGCGATCGTCGCGTGAAACAGCATCACGTCCTGGGGCACCACCGCCACCAGGCCGCGCAAGTGATCGATCGGCATCTCAGCGATTGCCAGACCGTCCATGAGGATCTTGCCCTCCTGCGGCTCCTGCAGCCGGAGCAACAGTCGAACGAGGGATGACTTGCCGCTGCCGGTGGGACCCACGATGGCCAGGGAGCGTCCGGCGGCGATGTCGAGATCCACGCCCTGCAAGACGGGCGGCCGATCCTCGTAGGTCAGTCCGACGCCGCGAAAAGCGATGTGTGGCGACGCTTGCCGCGTGAAGGACGGGAGCGGTGCGGACGGTGGGGACGGCGTGGACGGCGCCGGCGGCAAGGGCGGCAAGGATGGTGAGGTACGCGCAGTCGCGTCATGCGCCGGACCAGCCGCAGCGCGATCGAGCGGCTGGCTTGCACGCGCGACATCGACCGGCGGGGAGAGGATCCCCACGAGCGGTTGGACGAACGCCAATCCCTGGCTGATGTCGCGGACCGCGCCGCTCAGTGCTTCGAGGGGACGGATCACCTGCAACATGTAGACATTGGCGAGCACGAAGCCGCCCAGCGTCAGCGAGCCCTCGAGCACGGCGTTCGCGGCAAGCAGCAGGAACGCGCCCATCGACGCGGCGAAAACGAGGACGGTCGCCGCGCCCTGCAGCAAGCGCAGGCGTTGCAACACGCGCCAGGCGCGCTCCAGCGAGAGGCTGGCTGCGCCCAGGCGCGCCATGCTGGCGCGCTCGGCGCCGAACATCCTGATCGGTTCGACGTTGCCGAGACCTTCCGCCAAACGTGCGTGCACGTCCACGCTGGCCTCGTTGACCGCCGTCGCCGCGGCCCGAAGCGGCGAGGTGCGACGCGTCATGACGCCAAGGTAAGCGAGCGCGGTCGACGCAATGATCGCGGTCAGCGCGGGCTGATCGAACGTGGTCAGGATCGCCATGATCGCGCCGGTCTCCACGAGCACCGGCAGCACACTGTTGACGAGGTGAAAGAGGATGATCTGGTATCCGGCCGCCGCCTGCTGCAGCTCCTGCATGAGCGCTCCGGTCCGACGCGTGAGATGGAACTGCGTCGGCAGGGACAGCACGCGATCGAAAAAGCGCTGCCGCAGGTGGGTTTGAAGACGTTGTTCGGCCGCGCTCGTCACCACGGGGCGTATCTCGGAGACCAGTCGCGCGAGGCAGTGAGCTGCAACGTACGCCGCCACCGGTGCGCCGATGGTCAGCAGCCAGCTGGTGGCCGCTGTGGCCGCTGTGGCGGCGTTGGCGCCGGTGAGTCCATTCCCGCCATTCCCACCACTCGCGCCGCTCACACCACTCACGCCGTCCACGCCGTTGATGCCACCGAGCTGACCCAACGTGTTCAGCTTTCCCAGCGCATCGAACAGTCCCTTGAGCGCCAGAGGGGCGAGCGCGGCGAGCGCGCCGCCCGCGACCGACAAGGCCGCGGCAAGACAGAGCCGCCAGGCGACCGCGCGGGTCACGCCCGTGGCGAGCAGTCGCATGGCGGCGAGGGCGTATTGAAGCGGCGGCATGGCGTTTTCTCGGATGCACTTGCGACGGCTCAGCCTCAGGCGACCCAGCGTCCGAGCCATGCCTCAACCGCCACCAATCCGTGCAACTGGGCAGGTGCGCCGGCCAAGGTCGTCGGCCGGCCGGAGAGCAGGATCTCGACCGTGCGGCGATCCAGCAGCCCGCGCCGGCTCAGTGCTCCTTCCAGCAGCAGGCCTCGCACGAGGTCGATGTTGCCCGCGAGCACGGCCTTGAGATGCTCTTCCATGCCGCCTTTGGAGCGGCGATTGGTGATCTGCACGGGCAGCTCGCCGGCGAAGGCCTGGCGCGCGAGCGAACGCCCCCGCCCGCCGACGGTGAGCGCATAGGTCGGAAGACGCAGACACAGCTCGACCAGGGGCTGCGCGAGCAGCGGGTTGACCAGCTCGGGTGCCAGATCCTGCTCCAACGGGTCGTAGTAGCCGATGGGATACATCAGTCCGAAGGTCTGCATGTACTTGCCGATCGGCAGCGCCGAGAGCTCCCGGTGCAAAGGATGCGCGAATCGGTCTAGGCATGCTGCGCGCGAGCGGGTTTCACTGGACAGCAGGTTGGCAAACCCACCGGTCTCGCGCAGCGCGGCGTCCGGGCGGATCCACTCCTTCATGGCGTGACCCAAGGCGGTCCAGATCGAGACCCGCCCCAGGCGTGCGGCGTCCATGACAGCGGCCGCAAATCCAGGCCTGAGGCCGTTGTCGTCCAGGTAGTCGGCGGCGGGCCACCAGCGCGGGAACTCGCAGAACACCAGATCGCCACCTGTGCCTGAGAACATGGCTGGCGTGGGGTGGTTGCTGGCATACGCGCTGGTGGTGAGGGTGGTGCTGGGGCTGGGGCTGGTGCTGGTTCCTGAGCTGGCGCGGGTGCCGGCGCGTGATTGCTTGTGAGCAAGGCCATGTGCGCGAGTCAGCGCGGCGTCCGATGCGCCGTTCATCCACCCGATGTAGGGCACGGGCGCGGGCATGCGGGCCGCGCGCAGCACGCGCTCGATCCGAAATTTCGGATCGCGTTCGCGCTCCACCAGCTCGCGTTCCGCACGTCGCGCCATGAGCCTGGCGTAGTCCCGCTCGTCGCTGTCTGAGCCCGGGGAGTGGTAGTTGACGGCCAGCACGTGTGCGTGGGTGTCTTCTTCGCGCAGGCAACTCAGCAGAATGGAGGAGTCCAGTCCGCCCGACAGGCGCAGCAACACCGTGTCGTAGCAGCTGGCCCATGCCCTGGCGCAGGCCTGAACGGTTTCGCGCAACTGTGCGGCGGCGTCCCCTGGCGCCATCTCCAGCGGCGCTTGCGCGAACCGCGTCGCATTCCAGAGCAGTTCGGATCCGCCAGTCCGCAGATCGAAGCGTTCGCCGGGAAGGACTTCGCACACGCCGTTGAGCATGGTCTCCCGCCCGGTGAGCGCGCCGAGCTGGAGCTGGGCGACCACCGCGTCCCAGTCCACGACCGGAGCGGCGCGCTCACCCAGCATCGTCAGCGCGTCTTCCAGCCAGGAGAAGACGAGGGTGAGCCCTTGGTGAGACATGCGAAAACAGGGGAGCGTGCCGGTGGGATCCCGCAGCACGCAAACCGATCCTCGCGCCGTGGGAAAGAAGGCCACGTAGCGTCCCCAGAAATCGCGCACGAGCGACGTGCCCTGACTGTCCACCAGTCGCGCCTCGTCCAGGATCGTCAGGCGGGCATCGCGGGCCGGGGAGGAAGAGGAGAAAGAGGAGGAAGAGGAGGAAGAGGAGGAGGAAAGATTCGCGCGGCGGAACGCCTTGCCCAGCAGCCCCCCAAGACCATCGTGGAACTCCTGTGCCTCGTTGACACCGGGCAAGGTCCCGGTCGCATACACGCTCAGGCCGGGAAGCCGCAGTGCCAGCATCCATTGCGGACGCCTTTCCCATTGCGCGTCGAGTTGTGCGGCAAGGCCCGCGCTTTCCCGCCGTGCGGGATCCCAGGCAATGGCGATGTACCTGAACATGGGGCGGCGGTCCGGTTCACACCACAAGAATGGGACGAAACGCGCGGACGAATTCGTGCTGGTCGTTGAGCACGGTACGTCCCGACTGGACCCATGAATGCGCGCCGAACGGATTCGTCTTGACGCCGATGACCCAGCGTGCGCTCAAGCCCTCGGCAAAGAGGAAGAAGACGAGCGACAGCGAGTCGTGCAGGCATCGATCTCTTGCACTGAATGCCAAGGGACGAAGGCGTTCGAAGGCGAGGGCGGCCAGCCGGACTGACTCGTGCACGGCGGGGGCAGTCAGTCGGCAGACGTCGTCTGCGTCAGACGCGATGCCGTCAATCGCGCAACCCGCATTCAGGCGCGCCAGCCGCTCCACCGGCGCCACACGTGCCGCACGTTCCGAACGTTCAGCACGCGCTGCAATTTCCACAGGGCCGTGCGACAACTCGTCGTGCTTGGCGGCGACGTGCGCGGCGATCGTCTGCAAGGACGACCTTCGCAGCCGCCATGCTGCTAACGCACTGCTTTGCAGGAAGTTGCCGATCCGCCGCGCGGTGAGAGGCAAAGGTCTGCCCACGCAATCCGGATCCAGTGATTCGCACGGCTCTTCAAGGCGCACGTGCGTGGGAGGCACCTGGCTCGACGAGCGGGCGAGCAGGCCCAACGACAGGAGGCGATCCGCGAGTGCCGTGCCCGGACTCACCGCACGGGATGCGACGGGGAGTCGCGCGGCGTCGCCGCTATCTGGTCCCATTGCGAGGCCGTGGAGAGGGTATTCGCCCCGACTGCACGCCCATTCGGGTACTGGCCATCCCGCAACGAGGCCGGCCAGCGCGCGAGCGCCGGCCTGGCCCAAATTCCAGTAACGGCCACGCTGCAGATCGAGCAGGACGACGGAGCCTTCGCACTCGCAGCACCGTACGTGCTGGGCGAGCTGGAGGGGCGAAACGCGCTGGCAGTCGGTCATGGCATTGGTCTGATGACTTGTGGCGCGGTGTGCGCTGCGCTAGCCGCGCTAGCCGTGCTCGGCGCGTTGGTCGGCGAGCGACTCTGGGACCGGGCGGTCGGCGACTTCGAGGATGTGTGATGGCTGTGCTTGAGCACCAGGCGCGCGCCGTCGCCAGCGACGCGCGCCTGCCACGCTCAGGTGGTGATCTTGCGCGGGAACTGCGGGTTGTCTTCCGCGTATTCCGTGCTCGGCGTGCCCATGGTCAGCTCCTTGGCGTCGCCCAGGTCGACCAGTTGAAGATCCAGGTCCAGGTCTTGACCCGGATCGACTTGCGAGGTCTTGCTCATGTCGAACTCCTTCAGTTGAGGTTGAAACGGTTTTGCCCTGCAGCGCATCTGCGTGGGGCGACGCCAAGGTAGTCCGACGCCGCGTCGGTGGTCCATGGCGCCGAGCAGGCGACCTTTGCATGTTCGGTCGCTGTCGGGCCTGGCCACGTACCCTGGCGACGCTGCGCAAGGAGCGAGGGAGTTGCTATTCGCACGGCGCCGCGATCGGCGCTCGTTCCTGAGCGAGGTCTCAGTTGTTCGGCGCTTGGCACAGTGACGAGTGAAAGCGTGCGGCATACGTTTTCGTCCTTCCAACGACCGAGTCGCACTTCCGAGACGACAAGCGACCGAACGGTCGATGCGTTATTCGGGGATGCGCGGTAGGGCGGTCGCGCAATCGACTCGTCATCGATTCATGGGAGAACAAAGATGGCGACCACCGATGCGTGGGATGTGGGAGATGCGCGTACGACATGGGCGTTGTGCTGGCAGGCCGCAGTGGGCCGCGACTTTCTCGCGACTCCGGCGCTGGCGGCCAAGATCCGCGAGCGGTTGATCGGCGCGCACCAGAAGCACAGCAGGGAGCTGATCGACTTCGTGATGCTGCAAAGGGAGATCCACGCGATCACCCAGCTCACCCCGGGCGATTCGGTCGGGCTCGTTGCCAGAGGCTTCGGGAATGTCGTGTCCCGGTGGGTGCGCCTGGTCCAGCCGATTCGCGGCCCCGTACTGGCTGGCAGATTCTGGGCGCAGCCGCTGGAATCGGAGGAGGCGCTGCGCGCCGAGGTGCGCATGCTCGCGTGGCGTCCCGTCGTCCGCAGGGCCAGCGTGACGCCTACCTACCATCCGCACGGTGGACTTCGCGTCGCCCTCGGCCTGACGACTTCCAACGGATTCGACGCTCGACCTCTGCTGCGGCATTTCGGCGGTCCGGTGCCCGAGGCGCGATCGGCGCTGCGACAGTGGATCTCTCGCCGTCCCTCCGAGCGCGATTGGCGGACCTGGGAACTGACGCGGGGTCTGGAACTCGCGACCAGCAACGGCGGGGAGCAGGTCCGCGCGGCCAAGACGGCCAGCCGCGACGCGGCGATGCTCATCGCCCTGGCAGGAGGGCAGGGTGTCGAGGGCGCGCTGGATCTGCTGCACGCGTGGGTCACCGTGCGCATGCAAGCGCCGGCCATGCGCGGGGCCAAGATCCGTCCTTCATCGATGCAGCCACGCGTGCGCGGCGTGGTCGCCTGCCTCGCGGTGGCACACCGCCTGTGCCCGGCCTCGACCGTTGCACGGCACTTTGGGCGTTCCAAGGCGACGCTCAGCGAGCAGATGGCGGCGTGTCGCTCACGTCCTGCGGACCGGACGCTCGTGGCAACACCCCTTCGCCGAATTCTTGATGAATGCGTGTTGCTGTCAACCGGCGTTGCCTCTCGGAGGACTGCGGCGGCTGCGCGCTCTCGCCGGCCTCGCGACCTTTGAAGTCCCGCGTTGGCATCACAACGTCGGCGAGCTAGGTGTGGCCGCCCAGGTAGGGAGTACGGGCAGCACGCGCAGCGGCAGGCCGCTGAGTCGCTGAGCCTTCGCACCGCGGTGGCGGATCTTGCGGACTGGCAGAAGTGGCGGCAGTGGCGGCAGTGGCGGCAGTGGCGCAAATGGCGGTGAGGCCCAGTGACTCGCCGACCTCGAGTGACACGGGTAGGTGTCAGGCCTCCATCGACAGGAGCATGAAATGGAACGTCCGGCTCAGGAACTCAGGTGTCGGATGCCTCCAATAGGCGAGGATGCCAAAGACGGCGGGCTGGCGGTTTGCGCACCCACGCACTTCCACGCCTTGGCCACAACATTGGCCGACACGCGTGGTCCACGTGGTGCAGACACAGATAAAGATCTGGACGCGTCATCATTGCGCGGGGAAACGGCCTGTGCGAGCCGTGGTTCGAACGACGACTCCCGACGAGCAGCGCCCGGGGCGTCGGCTGGCCGGGGCGTCGGCAGAGACGCAGCCGATCTGTTGAAAAGTGAGAAGACGCAGAAATCGGTACTCCACCAAGGCGAAGGACTTCTCGGTCTATTCATCGACGGATCACGCCTTGGTCTACTTCGCCGTGCCGCGGATGACGCGGGCAACTCGCTGTTCAACCTGGTTGTCACGCTGTACGTCGCGGCGCTGGATCGCAGCCTTCCCTGCGGGAACGGCGAACTCGTCCTGCTGCCGTCGGACGACTTTGCCGGATGCGATGAGGCTAACGAAGGCCGTGACATCGGTGACGTCGGTGCCGGCGGTGCCTGCGGTGACGGTGGCAAATCCGACGGACGCTCCCGACGGGCCGTCGGCTCCGCTGCCCATCGCGCAAAGACACGCCGGGCGGGCGGCGCACCGCATGCCGCAGAGCTGCCGCATTCCATGCAAATCGCCATCGCCGGGTCACGCGACTCGGCCTGCGATGAGCTGGCGCGGAGCGCGGCTGGCGTCGCGCTCGACGAAAGCGGACGGATTTTGCAGAACACCGCACTTCGCTACATCCTGTGCTGCTCGCTGGATGCCCGCAGCCACTCACCACCTTCGAAGGCCGCGAGTCACACGCGGTTTTCGATGTTGACCGAAGTGAGAGAGTCGCAGGACGGTCTTTGGGTTGACTGCTGCTTTCGCAAGGCGTGGCGCTCCGAGGAATCACTTGCGGCGATTGCCGAGGAGTTCCTCCGTGCCATTTGTCGCGCAGCGGGAATCGCTTGACGCTCAGCGCGGCTGGAAACCGCTGTGCCATCAGATGCGCGGAGTCGAGCATGGCGCGGAAACTGCGCTGCTGACTGACTTGCGCTGCACTCATTCCCACTCACGCTGTACCTCTCAGCGTACCGCTCGGAGGTGGCCCGTGAGCTACATCAGTGCAATGAATCGAGTCGCGCGTTTCAGACCACGATTGCGCGGCATTGCCAGTTTGGAAGGCATGGAGGGCCTGGGCTATTCGTGCTGGATTGACCCCGAGGATAGGCGCATTCCGGTGTTCGCATTGGAAGTCGGGCTGCGGATCGCCGCCGAGTGCAGCTGCCCCATGTATGGCGTGCGCTACGACCGTTTGCGTCTGACGTTTCGCGAATTCAGCGACCAGGAGTGGGGCCTCGTGGCTGACTGTCCAAGAGCATGCCCGGATTTCATCGCGCCGGATGGTGCGCGGGTCCACGCGATCGGCTTCTGGCACGGCTGGGCCTGGGACGTGGCTGCGATTTTTGCTGAACCCCGCTCCGTGCGCGGGACGCTGCGCCTTCGCGGCGGAGCATGCGCGCGCGGGGCCCGTGTCTGCGAGATAGGTCCTCTGTTGACGCCGGGACTTGACGGCACCGACGACGTTGACGGTTCCGGGACTCGATCCGTATTCCAGGCGTTCGGGCTTACGGCTGACGGCTGACGGCTTCACCGTACACTACGCGTGGACGAGCTTGGGCTCGGAAGGATGTCAAGCGATCAAGCCAGAGACTCCACCCACTCTTGAAGTAGGCGCACTCCGGCAGCATGCAGGGACTCGCCTTCCGAGCGGGTTCCGGTTCCTGCGGCGCGCGAAGCGGCCACGCCCAACAGATCGGCTTCCCATCGCAGGCTCGCACTGTCATCGGCCCAGACCCGCACGGTCGCGGCAATCGGCACATCGCCGAACGGTCGCGCGATCCGGGTGGTGAAAGAAACCATCTGGGACATGTCAAGAATCCAGGGTCGGGTGGCAGAGAGGATACGGCTGGGCGCTTCAGGGCAAAAAAGCCCCGACATCGTCGAGGCTTGAGGGTCCGAGGAGGGAGTCACTCGGACCGATGCTCAGGGAGGAGCACGCTGCGATTGTATACGAGGCCCGTCGAACCTCACCTCGCCCGCCACGCGCCGGCGCCAAAGCGTCGCGTCGTATGTCAGTCTTTCTGGGGTGACGTTCGGGCGTCCCACGGCAAGCGCTGCCCCCTCTGATGGAACGCTGGTTGCCTCATGGGATCCATGGCTCGGTCATCGAGCCCCAACCTGGAGTTCCTCATGTCCCTTCGTTTCCTCGCGGTCGCCGGTGGCGTCGCTTTCCTTTCTGCACATCTGATCAAGTCCATGCGTGCCAAGCACGAGGGCCTCGCGTCGTCCGATCCGGTCGCCGCCTTCCCGCGGTCGTCACGCGCGGGCGAGACGACGAACACGCCGACCGCGACGGGATCGGCGCCGGCTTCGCCCTCGGCCAGACCGTTGTCCACGCCGTCTTCTACAACGTCCTCCCGGTCCGCCGCCCCGACTGCTGCGCCGAGCGCCGCCCCCGCCACCGCACCGAACACCGTCGCCACCGCCGGTACAGCGGCCGCTACACCTGCCGCTACACCTTCCGCTACCACTGCCGCCCAGTCTCAGAGCGCCCCGACCGCTGGTTCCATTTCATCGTCCGATGCCCCATCGACGGTCCCATCGACGGTGCCATCAACGGTTCGTGCAGCATCGGCTGCCCCGTCTGCAGGCAACCAGTCTGGCCAGATGTCCGCTTCACGCGAGCGTGACGGCTCGGCTTCGACGGGCAGTACCGCTGACGACACTGCACGCACCCGTCCAGCGGCCCAGGGCCACGCCCCCGGGGTCTGAGCCCCGTCGCGCCGGCGGTCTGGGATTCTGGGGGCCGGGTCCCAGGCTTCTCGGCTTCCTGCCTTCCCGCTTTCCCGCATTCCCGCACTCCTGACTTCCAGGCTTCCCAGCTGCCGACCGACAAGGAGTGCTCGCCCGGCCCGTTAGAGCGCGGTCGGGCGATTCCCTACGCGCGCTTCCTCCGTCGCCGGATACCGCCGCTTCAACGCGTGCCGTACAACTGAGATCTTCGGCAGGGGTTGTCCCGCCGCGGGCCAGGGAGGCCACGCCATGATCCATCAACAAGCCTTCGGCGCTGCGTCGCTGGGTCGCGTTCGCCGCTGGCTGGTGGTGGGCAATCTGATGCTTGCGGCCATCCTGTGCATCGCCGCCTGGATGAGCCTTCACAACGCCCGCGAAGGCGACGAAGACACCGCGCGCCTGACGGCCGAGAATCTGGCCACGAGCATGAGCGGCGAGGTGGCCGCCGAGCTGAGCGTCATCGACAACGCGTTGGCGACGGTGGCCGAGCGTTACGGCAAGACGCGCCAGTCGGCGGATCGCGCGACCGTGCTGGCGGAGATGGTCGACGAGCAGCAGACGCTGCTCAAGCACGTGAGCGCGGTGCGCGTCACCGACGCCTCGGGCGACGTGCTCATCCCGAAGGCGCTCGCCGGCCGGGTGTTTCACTTCGGTGACCGCTCCTATTTCGAGCGGGCGCGCTCGCGCGACGCCACCGTGGTGTCCGAGCCTTTGCGCAGCCGGGTGACCGGCGCGTGGATCATCGTGGTGGCGCGCCGCCTGATCAACGCCGACGGCGGGTTCGACGGCATCGTGCTGACCGAGCTCACCTCGGAGCACTTCTCTCAGCTCTTCGCCGGCATGGAGCTGGGGCGCTCGGGCGCCATCTCCATGCGCACGAGCGACAGCTTCGTGCTGGTCTCGCGCCATTCGGCGTCCGAGCCGCAGTCGGCCAAGGGGGTGGGTCTGGCGATCGTGTCCCAGGCGCTGCGCGACAGCATCGCCCGTGACCCGGCGCGCGGCTGGTACGTGACGCCGACGGCGCTGGACCAGGTCGAGCGCGTCACCGCCTACCGCCGGGTCCCCGGCTACCCGTTCACGGTGTATGCGGGCTTGAGCACCAGCGAGTACCTCGCGGCCTGGTACCGCCAGGCCCTCGAGCTGTGGCTGCTCGTGGCCGTAATGATCGCGCTCGTTGGCGCCATCTCGGCACTCCTGTACCGCGGGCAGCAGCGCGAGTACCTCGGCCGGATGGCCGCCGACCGGTTGACGCGCGAACAAGAACTGATGCTGGAGAACGATCTCGTGGGCATGGTGCGCCTGCGCGAGCGCGTGATCCAGTGGGACAACCGGGCGATGGCGAATCTGCTGGGTTACGCCAGCGCCGAGCTGCGCGGCATGTCCATGCGCGAGCTGTATCTGGACGAGGCGACCTTCGACCACATCGGTCGCGCCGGGTATGGCGCCCTGCGCGCGGGCGAGCGATTCCGAACCCAAGTGCAGATGCGTCGCAAGGACGGCTCGCCGCTGTGGGTCGACCTGAGTGGGATGCTGGTGTCCGAGGACGAGAGCCTGTGGATGCTTGTCGACGTCGACGCCCTCAAGCGTAGCGAGGAAACGGCCCAGAGTCTGGCCCTGCGCGACGCGTTGACGGGTCTGCCCAATCGTCGGCTGTTCGAGGAAAAGCTCGCGGATGCGCAGCAGCAGGCGCTGAGGTCGCAGCGCGGCGTGGCGGTCTGTTATCTCGATCTGGATGGGTTCAAACCCGTCAACGACACCCACGGACATGACGCGGGCGATGTGGTCCTCAAGGAGGTCGCGCTGCGCTTGCAGCAAAGCCTGCGTGGCAACGATGTGGTGGCGCGCCTGGGCGGCGACGAGTTCGCGATCCTGCTGTCGGCCAGCGACGACGCGGGGAGCACCCGCACGGTGCTCCAGCGTTGCCTGGCGGAGATCGAGCGTCCTATCCGCGTGAATGAGCATCACACTGAGCATCCCACTGAGCCTCAGGCGGTCCGGGTGAGCGCGAGCATCGGCGTCGTGCTGGCCCAAGGAACGTGCGACATCGGCGCTGTCATGCGCGGCGCGGACGCGGCGATGTACGCGGCCAAGCGCGCGGGCAAGGCACGGATCCATTTCGGACCGACCGTGTCGGGCGAGGCCGCCGCAGCGCTGCTGCCTCGCGCCGCGATGCGCGTGGATACGGCGCGCCACGTCGCCTAGTCGTGTCGCATGGGCGGATCGGCTCCAATGGCCAGGATGATCGGCTGGAGATTGTCTGGAGACCGGTTGGAGATCGGCGTGCGCTCGACGGGCAAATGGCGGGCAAACGGCGGGCAAACGGCGGGCAAACGGCGGGCAAGCGGCGGGCGAGCGACGGCTGAGAGACAAGTGATAGACGAGTGGTGGACGAGTCGTGGATGAGTCGTGGATGAGTGATGGACCTATGATCGGCGCCGAACTTTCGGGCAGCAGGCTTGGCGTTCTGGGCGGCGGGATCAGGAATAGAAAGTAGAACGGGTCGGGAGGCCATATGGAGTTGGATACCGTGTCGTATGTGTTTCAGTCGCCCAGCGGGACGTTCACCGTCAAGCAGCGCATCAGCGGGCGCTGGCGCGTCCGCATCGATCACATGCCCTGGGATGAATCGTTCGCGAACGCCCAGGAGGCCGTGACCGCGCTGTCCCGGCACTTCGACGTTCCGGCGTTGGTGACCGAGTGGACGGCCATCGGCCACTTCCATACGGCAGAGGGCAGGTGGGCTTGCGACCAACCCATCGACCCCATCGCGGTTCCGATGCGTTGATGGCGCATTGCCGCAGGCGATGGCTTGAACGGTTCGGATGAGGCGGTGGGACTGCCAAGCATCGACTGAGTCGAACTCGAACTCGAACTCGGACTCTGACTCTGACTCGCACTCGATCTCGAACTTGGATGCGGTGTTGGTGTCGCTGTCTGCGCCGCTGTCTGTGTCGCTGACTGTGTCGGTGCCGATCTCTCAACGAGATCGCAGCGTCTGCCGCGTATGGCAGGCCCGCGCATGCCCTTGACCCGCGAGGCTCCGATGTGATCCTGAATGTACGGGTTGGGTTCTCCACCCGTCGTTCAACCCACACCAGGAGCCCTCATGAAAATCTCCAAGGCTGAGATCGCGGCGATCATCGACGCGTCGTGCCGGACCTTCATCCCCCTTCATCAACTCGTCCTGTCGAAGGACTATCAGGCGCGCCCGGCGGGCAGCACGTCGCGCCTGAGCATCGAGGAGCTGGCCGCGTCCATTCAGGCATGCGGCGTCCTCCAAAATCTGATCGTCATAAAAGGCGCGCGCAACCTCTACGAGGTCTGCGCCGGAGGACGGCGGCTGCAGGCGCTGGGCTTGCTGGCGAGCGCCGGGACGCTGCCCGAGAACGTTCCGGTGCCGGTGCTCGTGGTCGCCGCCGAGCACGGCCTCATCGCGAGCCTCTCCGAAAATGCGTTCCATGTGCCCATGCACCCCGCCGACGAGTTCGAGGCCTTCGCCAAGCTGTTGGCGCAGGGCCGCTCCCTGGAGGACGTCGCCGCCGCCTTCGGCGTGACGCCGCTCGTCGTGAAGCGACGCATGAGACTGGCCGCCGTGTCCCCCAAGCTGATCGCGGAGTTCCGGCAAGGCCGGATCAGCATGGACTGCCTCATGGCGCTGGCGTCGGTGGACGACCACACCCGACAGGAGCAGGCATGGGAGGGGCTGGACGCCTGGAGCCGCCAACCCGACCACCTTCGCCGCGTGCTGAGCCAGGGCGAGGTCGAGTCCGATCGCAGCCCGGTGGCGAAGTACGTCGGCGTCAAGGCGTACGAGAAGGCCGGCGGCCCTTCAAGGCGCGACCTCTTCAGCGACAACGACAAGAAGGTCTACCTGCTGGACGCGGTGCTGCTCGACCAGTTGGCGGTGGCGAAGTTGCAGCGCAAGGCCAGGCAGATCCTGGCCGAAGGCTGGAAGTGGGTGGAGGTGCGTGCGCGTTTCGTGCACGACGAATATGCGCGCCACGGCGAACTCAGGAAGTCACGCCGCCCGGCAAACGACACGGAGGCTGCCGAACTGGCTGTGCTGGAGGGGCGGCTTGCGGCGCTGACCCGGAAGTTGCAAGCGCTGGACGGCGTCGAGGGGAACGAGCTGGGGGAAGGCGATGGCGAGCAAGCCGAGCAGGCTGACCAGGACGGCAGGAACGACGATGCGCTGCCCGGCGAGGGCGACGATGAGCAGCTGGAAGTCGATCTGCAGGGCGATCTGCAAGGCGATATGGAAGCCGACCTTGAATCCGCCCTTGAATCCGAATGCGACGCAGCCAGCGCGGCCATTGCCGCGTTGCACGAGTCGCTCAGCGTGTGGCAGACCGAGCTGATGGCGTTTGCAGGATGCGTGGTCTACGTCGACGCCGACGCGAGCCCGGCGGTCCGGTACGGCCTGATCCGTCCGGAGGACCGCAACGAACTGGCGCGGGCAGCCCAGGCCGTCCGGGCCAGTCGACTCGCTGCTGGTGATCAAGGCTGCGGCTCCGACGGCGCTCATGACTCCCATGATTCCCATGACCCTCATGGCGGTCACGACGACGGGCTGGATTTCGACGATGCAGATGCCTTCGGCACGTCGTCGGACAGTGTCCCCAAGGTCCGACCGGTCCACTCCGAGCGCCTCACGCGCAACCTGACGGCACACCGCGTGGCGGCCATCCAGGCAGAGCTGCTGGACAGGCCCGAGGTCGCGCTGGCGACACTCACGGCGCAACTGGCTGGCAAGCTGCTGCTGGACGGCTATCAACATGTGCACACGAGCGGCGATCCGCTCACCTTCAGCGCCACCGACACGCACGGCCCACTGAGCAGCGACGCGCCCGACATCGTCAGCAGCCCGGCATGGCTGGCGGTGGAGGCGCAACGCCAGTTCTGGCGCGACCAACTTCCCGCCGAGGCGCAGGCGCTGCTGCCGTGGATGCTTGCCCAGGACGCGGCGATGGTCACGAAGCTGCTGACCTTCCTCGTGGCGAGCAGCGTGTCGGGGGTTTACGCCGCCGAGCCTGAATCGCCCCGGTGCCAGCGCACCGAGGGTCTCGCGCAGGCGCTGGAGTTGGACATGCGCAAGTGGTGGCAGGCCAGTGCGGCGAGCTACTTCAGCCACGTCTCCAAGGCGCGCATCGCGCAGGTGGTGCATGAAGTCCTCGGCGCGCAAGCAGCCGCTCCTTTGCAACAGCTCAAGAAGGAGGCTGCGGCTGCCGGCGCGCAGCAGGTGCTGGCATCGACGGGATGGCTGCCGCAGGTGCTGCGGGTGACACCGATGATGAGCCCGGCAGGCGGCGCCATGGGCGGTGCCGCCTGATCACTCGCGTCAGGGGCACGATTCAAGCCCTACCGGTCGGTCGCTAGGGTGGGGTGGCTAGCGGGGTGGATAGCGGGGTGGATAGCGAGTTGGCTCGCGGCGTGGACGGATCTGGCGGCCCGCCGCTGGTCGCCCCTGCGCGTCGCGATCCGATGTAGGCCGCCGCCGCCCGAGCGCGCGAATGCCCGGCCAGCTCGGCGATCTCCTGCCGGGCCGCGACTTCCACGTCGCGCGCCACGCGCGCGCCGCCGCGCACCGGTGGCGCCTCCCCGGTGGCTTGCACCCACACGGCCACCAGCGCCTCGTGGCGCAGACCGTGGCCCGTGACGCCGCGCTCCTTGAGCGTGATCCCGAAGCGGCGCATCACGTAGCTGAACCGGTTCAGGTTCTGGCGCAGGTCGCGCCCCGGTCGGCTCACATGCGCGTCGCGGCCCACGGCCACCTCCCGCGCGTAGGCCAGCGCCTGTTCCTGCTGCGTGGTCGCGATGGGAATATGGCGAGGTCGCCCGCCCTTGCTGCCCTGGCGAATCCACAAGTAGCTGTCGGCCCTGCGCCGGTCCTGCGGCAGTCCCGTGGCCTCGAACGCCACCTCGCAGGCGTGGGGCCGCATCATCACCGCCTCCTTGCGACGCAGCCCGAACGCCTGTATCAGTCGCAGCGCCGCGCCCACATGGGCGTCATAAGCACACACCTCGGCGATCAGTGGCTCGATGGGCACCTCGGCACCGCTCCAGGTCCTGTCGCGGTGGGCGACCTCGTGGCGCTGGTAGCTCGACGCTGGCAGGCCGTAGCTCGCCGCCGTTCGTACGAGTCCGGGTTTTCCGATCCAGATCGCGAGACCGCGAAGGAAGCTCAGGTAGGTCTGGATCGTCGCCGCCGCCATGCGCTGCGCCTGCCACAGATCGAGCATCGCCTGGATGTGGCGACCGCCCAGATTGCGCGGATCGGGGACGGTCGCGAAACCCGCCTTGTCCCTCAGATCCCGGAAGAAGCGGCGCAGGAACACGGCGCGGTCGTGGCGGGTCTTGTGGGACACGCTCTTGTGGCGCGCGGTGTGCTGCTCATTGAACAGGTCGAGCAAGATCCCCAGCACCCGAGTCGGCGGCGTTTGGCCCGGGGGATGCCGCGCTAGCACGTCGGCGGCGTTTAGTCCTGCCCAGTCTTGGCGCCGGCGGGCTGCGGGGCGCCCACGCGCGGTGACGCTGGCCGTGCTTCGTGCCTTGGTCGTTTTCGTCTTCGTCTTCGTCTTCGTCGTCGTCGTCGTCATCGTCATCGTCGTCATCGTCGTCATCGTCGTCATCGTCGTCATCGTCGTCTTGCGCGTTGCGGGCTCATGGGCGCGGGACATGTCGATCTCCAATACAAGGTTGACCCGGCTTGGTGGGCGGGCAGCGTTTTTCCGATGTGACGTTGCGGCGTGTCTGTCCGGGGCGCTCGCAATCGCTCCGACGGTGAGCTGTTTGAAGCGCGTGATTGGCCGTCGCGTGCAGCCCAAGCGCGAGGCGCTGACCCAGGTTTTGTCGCCGGCCTTCATAGGCGCCGGCGACGCGGCCGTTCTTAAAAATGAACACGGGTTTGATCCGGTCTGTGCGCGTGTTTCCACGTCAACACAGGGGTGTACGTCCATGTCCTTGGAGGACTGGGGCGCGACGTTCCTGTCTGGCAGGGACGCCTCTGCGGGATCAGTGCTGGTGTCGTAGCGCCACCCGTCTGCTGGGTAGCTCCCCTGACCGCAGCCAGGGAGCGTCAGACGTTCGAGCGAGTGCACACGTGGAGCCCCAGTGGGGCAAGCACGTCCGTGTGCCGCGCGCTGCGCGTGCTCGATGGTGGCGGGAACTGCGCGGGTACCTCTGGTGTACCTGGCCATGTTCTGCGTTGCCGCGATGCGTCCTTGGAGAACGCCCAGCCGGGCTGGTGGATCGCGGCGCTGCGCTACGGAAGGGTCCTCCGAAGCGCTGCATCTGGGCAGCGCATCGTCCTCACTCGGGGTGGGGGCGGGAAGGGCGCGTGTCGGGCGCGACGCCTTTTTGGCTTCCGTGAGGAAAGCGAGGACAAGGAGCCTTTGGAGCCCTCGGAACCGTTGGAGTTTTTAGAGCCTGTTGATGCTCTTGGAGCTTTAGAACGCCCTCAGTAGGCAACGCCGGCGCGCGGGTGGTCAAGCTTGCCGACGGCGATTCGGGGTGGCGGGCCAGCACGCGAAACAGCGCCGTCCATGTTGCGAACTGTCTTGCCCACCACCGGAGCGCGAGGGGGTTGACGAGGGGCGCAATGGCCTCTGGTTGTGAACAAGGGGAATGGATCGAGGGGAGTGAGTTCGCATGGGGCGTGGCGAGCCTGCGGGTCGATTGAAAGACGCTTCAATTGCTTCTGGCGAGTCGGCACTTTCGCCGCCCGGAATTGAACGGTTGTCGAAGTCGTGAGGTCGAGCCTGTTGGTCTGCGGAGCGTGGGGCTTGGGGCGTGTCGCGTCGGACCTGTCGCCTGGGACGTGTGGCGGGGGACGTGTAGCGTGAGAGAGTGCGGGCGAATTGTGCGTGTCGACGGCCCCATTGCGACCTTTCGCCGGCGTGGTGCGACCGACAAGCTCCGCTGCGTCGACACGTGGTGAGGGGTGAAGCCATGAGCAAGGTGGTGCGGGCGATTGATGTCGGATTCGGACAGACGAAGTTCACCCTGGGGCGCGGGGAAGGTTCCGCGGCGGAACCCAGGTGCGCGTCATTTCCCTCGTTGGCCTACACGAGCATGAAGGATCCCGGCGCGGAGTCCGCGGGGTCCGCGGGTGATCGCCGAAAGACGGTGGCCTTGCCGATCGGGGGCACCTACTACGAGGTGGGACCGGAGGTACAGCTCGCCGCGGACAACTATCGCGCGACGCAGCTTCATGATCAGTACCTGGGCACGCCCGAGTACCTGGCGCTCGCGCGCGGAGCGATGAGTTTCATGAAGCTCGACGAAATCGATTTGCTGGTGGTGGGGCTGCCCGTGTCGATGTTCCAGGCGCGCCGCGCGCAGCTCGAGCGCCTGATGACGGGGACCCACGATCTCGGGCGCGGGCGAAGTGTCACGGTGCGGCGAGCGGTTGCGCTCGCGCAGCCGCAAGGAGCGCTCGTCTTCTACACGGCGGCGTGCCACAAGGGCAAAACTATCGGCCAGGAGCAAAGCCTGGTCATCGATCCTGGGTCCCGCACGTTCGATTGGCTCTTCTCACGCGGGATGCGGCTCGTGCTCAAGGTGAGCAATTCGGTGAACCGCGGCATGTCCGACATTCTCAAGACGGTGGCGCAGGAAATCGGCAGCGACATCGGGCGACCGTATCACGACCTGCCCGCCATCGATGCGGCGCTGCGCACCGGCAAGCCCTTGCTGATCTACCAACGGCCCTATGACCTCACGCCGATCCTGCCCACCGTCCGCACTGTCGCGCGCGCAGCCGTGTCGTCGATGATGGAGTGGATCACCGAGGACTACAGCATCCAGAACATCATCCTGGTCGGCGGCGGCGCGTTCATGTTCAAGGATGCGGTGCGGGCCGCTTTTCCCAACCACGTGGTCCAGTCGCTGCGGGATCCCATGTACGCCAACGTCAAAGGGTTTCAGATTGCTGGCGAGAACCTCTTGACGCAGGCCGGCGAGGCGCTGGAAGCCGCTGATGTCCCGCCGACCTGAGCCGGACAACATGCCCGACTGCGTGCGCGGCGGCATGGCAGGCAGCGAGCAAAGCAACGGGCGGAGCAGGGGGCAGAGCACCGGCCAACCCGGCGCGCCCTCCAGCGGATCACACATCGGGCTACCCGACGAGACCGGCATCGCCCCGGGTCCAGGTCGTGTTCGGGTCACGCTTGAGTTGAGCCGCAGCGACGATCCGCTGTTGTTCGACGCGCTCGCCGGATTGCCCAAAGGACGTCGGCGCGTGGCGCGGTTGCGCACGCTGGCACACGATGGTCTGCTCGCCACTGGTCCCGCCACTGGTCCCGCCACTGATCCCGCCGCTCGTTCCGCCGGTCTCGTGCGGAAGCGCTTGAGTGGCGCCGCAGGTGTTTCACGCGACGCGGGCACCTCGGACACTGTCCAAGCCGCTGCCCCCGCCCATGCGGCGGACGATGCACCTGCTGCCGCGGACTTCACTAAGGAACGCGACACATTGGCATGGCCCGATGCGGCCCTGACGGCAGGCGTCTTCGACGCACCGCTGAACGAGTGATTGCCCGGGCGTCTGCTCCCATGCCAGTCGCGGTGGGGACGGCGGGAAGGGATCCGCTGGCCCCATCGGATCACCGGACCGCAAGAGACACAGGACCCACAGGACCCGGATGTTTCTCCGACTCTGGCGGCTCATGGCGAAGGTGCAAGGAAGGCGAACGCTTGGCGCCAACAAGCAAGATCCTGATCGTGGCCGCCAACGTGGGCGCAACGACTTGCCGGTGGCCCGCTCGCGGCATCTCGCGGCATCTCGCGGCAGCTCGCGGGACATCGACGGCGCTGCTGGGTGCGCGCCAACCGAGGCACACGGATACGATCGGTTCGTCAATGCCTGATGCGATGCGGTGCTCATGTGGCTCCGCAAGGCCCCGTTGCCGTTTTGCAGCGGATGATCAGGTTCAAGGAGCATTGTGTGCGCTCGATTCAAGTTCTGTTCACCGCACTGATGGTGCTTGCCCTCCATAGTGAGCGGGTGTGCGCACAGTCCACTGCCGATCGCATCAGCATCGAGCAGCGCGCTGTCACCTTGGCGAGCGGAGAAACGATCGACTATGAGGTGGGCACGCTCTTTGTGCCCGAGAACCGAGGCAAGCCCAACAGCCGAACGATAGCGATCGGTTTTGCCCGCATCAAGGCGCTCCATCCAACCGGCGCGCCGCCCGTGTTCTGGTTGCCCGGCGGCCCCGGCCTCGACGTGTTGGGCGCCTTCACCGAGAGCGGCGAGGCGGCCCAGGCGCGCTTGCGCTCCTGGCTGAGCTTTCGTCCGGTGGGCGATCTGGTCATCGTGGGGCAGCGTGGCTACACGTTCCGGGGAGAGAAACTGGTCGAGATGTCCGACGCATCGCCCCTGGACCGGCCTGCGTCGGTGCAGGCCGAGGCGCAAGCCATGCGTGCGTTGGCGATCCGGGCGATGGCACATCATTCGGACAAGGACCTCTCGGGCTACACGATCGACGCGTTCGCAGCGGACATCGACTCGTTGCGAAGAGAGCTGCGCTACGACAAGATCAGTCTTTTCGGGGGCAGCTTCGGTTCGCAGTGGTCGCTCGCGGTGATGCGGTTCCACCCCGAGATCGTCGCCCGCGCGGTGCTCTCGTCCGTCGAGCCGCTGAACAACGGCTACGACATGCCGTCGCATGTTTTCGCCGCTCTGCAGCGCATCGCCTACGACGCCGATCGTGATGCGGGCCTGGCGCCTTACCTTCCGCAAGGTGGCGTGATGGAGGCCGTTCGCGCCCTTCATCGGCGATTCGCGTCGCAGTCCACGCCGAAGGTCGTGCGTGTGGTCGTGGTTGACGAGGTCGGCAAGCGCCAGGTTGTCGCGCTGGGCAAGGAGGATCTGCAGCTTGCCCTGCTGTCGCGGACCAGCGACGCGGCGCGATGGCCGGCGTTCATCCTGTCGCTGTACCACGGCCGGTACGAGGATTGGGCGCGGGAGACCCTTCAGGACCGCCGCGCCGCGCCCGTGACTTTGATCGGACCACTTGTCGACAGCAGTCTGGGCGTCACCGCAGAGCGCGAACACCAAATGCGGACGGATCCCGCCACCGACCTGCTTGGAACCTGGAACTTCGAGAGCAATATTTCCTCAGCGTCCGACTGGCCCACTCCGGATATGGGCGACAGCGTCCGATTGCCGCGCGTTTCGCCAATTCCTGTCGTGTTCGTCCACGGCGACTGGGACACGTCCACCCCGATCGAGAATACGCTCGGGCTGCTGCCCTACTTCCCCAACGGACGCGCAATCCTGGTGCATCGCGCGGGGCATGATGGCGCCTTCTATCAACTGCGCCAGAGCGTGGCTGCCAAAGATGCGATCTTTGAGTTCCTGCGCACCGGCCAGACGGGCGCGTTGCCAACCGAGGTTTCGTTGACCGTCCCCAGGTTCGAACTCCCACCCTTCCCAGCGCCGTCTCGTGCGAGGTGAAGCGGCCGCATTCGTTTTGCCGTGCGTTCGATCGCATCCAGCGATCGCACCGAACACATGGTCCGAAAGAGCGGTCCGAACGAGTGGTCCGAGCCGACCAATAGCGGAAATCGCGGGGGCTGTCTGCGTGCGCCTCGCTGCGCGAAGCGCCCAGGCCGTTCGGCAGCGTCGACGCCAAGTGAGACGCGAGTGAGACGCGAGTAAGGCGCCAAGTGAGGCGCCAAGCGTGACGGGCCGGCACGACAGCCGCGCGCCCCGCCGATGTTTGCCGTCGGCCAAGGCGACTCCGGCACGAACTCACGCGATGACGTTCCCTAAGCGGAGTCGCGTCGGAAGTCGTGCTCGATTTGCCTACACATGTTCAGCGCAAAAGCCTTCGCGAGAGCGGAGGCTAGCGCCTGGACGGGATGGCCCCGCGGTCGGCATCATGCAGCCACTACAGGAGTGACGATGAAGTTGGTTGTTGTGGAAGACTCGGCCTTGTTGCGCCGCATGGTGGTGCAACGTTTGGAGGATGAGGCAGGCGCCACGGTTGTCGGTCAAAGCGATGGCGAGTCCGCCGCGCTTACCACCGTGCAGCTCACTGCACCGGACGCCGTCCTGATCGACCTGAACATTGCCAGTGGCAGCGGGCTCAGCCTGGTGTCGCGGCTCCGGGCCAATCGGTTTCGGGGCAAGCTGATCGTGCTCAGCGCCAATGACCGGAGCACCTATGAACCGCTGGTGCTCTCACGAGGGGCCGACCGTTTCTACGACAAGGCGCATGACATGGACCGTCTGATCCGGGATCTGGGCTCGCGCGACGGCAGTCTGTGGATGAGCCTGGCGACTTGAGGAGCGGCGCGCCAGCGACTTCGTCCAGCCTCAGCGCGCTGCTCGTGACTCCTGGATGTGAAGGCATCGTGATCTGCGCGGGTGGGGGAGTCGACGTCCACCGCGAACCCATGCTGGAAACGTCGTCGTTCGTCGCGTGTCGTGTGCGATTCCCCTCCGCCCCCAGCTTTTCATGGCAACCTCCGCGGCGCGAATTGCCACGCCGCCACGCCGCCACGCCGCCACGCCGCCAAGGCGCCACCGCGTCATGACACCGACGGCAAGCGTTTCTTCTTGGGTCCCGGACGGCCCACCGTGCAATGAGCGGCGCGCTACCCGCTCCGGGTGGCCGCTTGCGCGGCCCAGGCTGGCGGCACCGTCGCCGTGGCCGAAAGTTCGAGAAGCACTATTCGACGTCGCGGACACCGCGGTGTCGCGTGAGAAGTTTGGCCGAAGCTGAGGAATCCCGGCATTGCGACCCTTTTAGCAGGCGCCGCCGTCGGTCCGGAGACTGGTCGCTATCTGCACGCGCAGAAAGAAAGGTTCTTTGTGACCGCAGTCCGACGCCACTGTATGGCGTCGTCCTATGAGGCGATTGCGCCGCGAACGTCCGCAAACGCACTACATGGAAGTCCGGATAAATCGACTGGGCGCCGGGGCGGTCGTTCATCAGAATCTCATCCATCGAACTCGCCATCCGGTGGGTGTCGTGCCCACCGCCCCCCTCGGTCGGGCGACTGTCAAGCAGTCTTGCGGCCCCGCACCTGGTGCGGGGCCAATTTTTCCAGCCCCTTGGGGCTCGCGGGGAGATGAGAAACGGGGCGACATGACGCGTCAATTTGCAGGGACCATCGTTCGATTGGCGGGCTCCATGAGACCAGTGCTTCGTCGCATTCCCCGGCCGGTCGCCGCCGTGGTGATCGCGATGACCATGTCGGCGGCCTACGGCGCCGGGCTTGGCGTGTTCGTGCGAATCTCTCCCAGTTGTTCCGTTCGAACGACGGCCGGCCGCGCAGGGTTGGCGTGCGGAGCAGGGTCGGGCGCGTCGGTCCGCGTGCTGTCTGCCAATGGCGCCGAGGTGTACGCCGGCGCTTCCATGAGCGCCGCACTCGGTGCTGCAGAGTCCGTGTCTCGGCTTGGCGGTCAGACCTACGTCGTGATTGATTTCTAGACGCGCCGGGTTCCGATGGCTCCCTTGCGGTCGTATGTCCCGCTCGTCAGCGGTCAAGCCGGCGAGCTGATACATGACGGCCGAGGCACGCGCTGTGAGCCTGCTCGCGGCAAGGCAGCTTCCGCGCAGGCTGGCGCCCGTTGGCCGGGACGGTGGGAGGGCAAGAACTGCGCGAGACGGGGAGGGCGGGGCAGGGCAGCGACTGGCGCCGGTAGTCGTTCTGCCGTGCTCCATGCTGGCGGATGTTTCCACTGGCTGCCCGGTCGTCATCGACCGGGTGGCGTGGCTGGCGCGGGACGTCTCGCACCGATACGGAGCTGAGATGCCGGCGATGGTCGAGGGCGTGGCCTGGCCTTCGCGTGCTTGCACGCAAGCCGTTACGTTTTTTCGACATGCGCCGACCTCATTTCTCCGTTCGAGCTACAGCCCTGTGTCTCGTGCTTTGCTGCAAGCTTGAGAATTTGCCCGGAGCAACCGCTGCGGCTGCAGCAGCCGAAGGCGACAACGCCACCGATGTTGTCAGCGCGAGGCGGGACGGTCATCCCTCGCAGGCGGCCGGCGCCTCGATGCAGCCAACTCGCTCAATTCATCCGGATCAGTCCGTGCCATCGCCTACGGCGGCTCAGCAGTCCCAACCGCCACAGCCATCCCGGGTGTAAAGGCGACTGCGTTGGCGGAACAACTGCCCGCCCGGCTGGAAGGCCCGTGGCGGATGGTCGGTGATGTGCGTGGCAAGCCGGTGCAATATCAACTGGACGCCACCCGTGTCTTTGGCGGCAAGTTTCTGGAGTTGCATATGGTGGACGTTCAGGTGCCACCTCGCTACGAAGCCCGCGTCTTACTGGGTAGCGACGATAGCGGGCGCGTCTTCGCGCACTGGCTCGACTCGTTTGGAGCGGCTTACTCCTTGCCTCACGGCGAAGGCGACGCCACGGACGTCCTGATAGAGATCCGGATCCCTTACTCCGGCGGAACGTTTCGAGATGTCTTCACTCATCTCCCTGCCAGCCAGGAATGGACCTTGACCATTGAGGCGGAGAAACCAGGGGGCGAGTGGCGTCACTTCGCGACCTACCGACTGATCCGCCGGTGACGTCAAATCCAGTGATGCGCCGTTGATGCACTGGAGATGCACTGGGGATGCGCAGGGGATGCGTTGGAGATCCGACGGTCGGGTGTGCTCGTCAGGTGCTCGTCACGTGTCGACGACAGGCCGGCTGTGCCATGACCGAGCGCCCGCCATGGGCCGGCGCGAAGGCCGGCTCGAAGACCGGCTCGAATGTCTTATTGAGGCCGCTTTATGCGGCGGCGGCAGGGATCAAAAGATCTTCCGCCCGCCGTCCGGCGGCCAACGCCTCGACAAACCAGTTCGGACGTTTTCCCACGCCCGTCCAGGTTTTCCCTGCCCCGTCGTGGTACTTCGGGGCTCCGGGCGCCTTGCTCGCCTTTCTCGATTTACTCAACTTACTTGACTTGGTCGACCTGCCGGAAGGGCTGACGTCGAGGGCTTTGGGAAGGCCGCCTTCCTCCGCGCCTCTGGCGGCGTTGCGCCTTTTCCCACCAGCGCCGGCAGCGGTGGAGGCGGTCGACTTCTTGGCGCGCTGTGCAGTCGCGGTGTCGGACGTCGAAGTCGCGGACGGGTCGATGAGGAGGTCCTGCGTCGTCTTGCCGGCCGCCAGGGCCTCGACAAGCCAAGTCGGTCGCTTGCCAACGCCGGTCCAGGTACGACCGTCCCCGCTGGCGTATTTGGCAACACCCGAATGCTTGGCTGCTGCGCGGCCTTTGGGTGCAGCTGCCACCTTGCGCGTGCGGCGACCCTCGGGCCCAAAAAGATCCCGGGCCGACAGCCCGTAGTGGTCGATGGCCACGCGGATGCGTTGAACGACCTCCGACACTTCTTTGCTGCGGATCTCGTCGGCTTGCTGCTGAAGCTTGGTGATCTGGTCGAGGACTTGCTTCAATGATTTCGCCATTGGTCTTCCTGTCGAATTGAAGGAGTGGATCAATGGTCAATCATCGCCTATCCGCGAGATGTACGCGGCCTATACGTGCCAATGCGAGACCTATACGTGCATATTCGTGGCCATATGTGGCCATACGTGCCTAATACACTTGCCGCCGCCTGCGGACGTCGCTCTGCGACCAGTGCTCTGGCGTCTCGGATGGTGCCTTGTCCGTTCCCATATCGATGTCGCCGGGGGAGCGGCTTCACCTCATTCAAGTGGGTGACTGGCGGGGGCCGATGACGCATCGTCCGCGCGGCGGCCTCGGAGGTATTCGACTCTCTCGGGCCTCGACTAGCCGATGCGCGAGATCGACGACCAACGCCGCCGCCGCCCAGCGGCGCTCGCATCACCGCCGGACCCGCCGTGGCGAGTAAGCGCGGCGCCATCGCGGTTGCATAGCCGGAGAGTGGAGCCATCCACCTTCTGCCAGACATCTGGAGAGCGCTCGAAGGCGAGTCGACTTCCGTGGCGGGAGGCGTCCCAGCGACGAGCGCCGCGTCGACTGGAGGCAATGCCGCATCCGCTCGGGCCGTGGGCAGGAAGCACGGTCTGGACGTGGTCGATTCGGGTGGGGGATTAACCCCCGGCAGTCGAATAGAGGTGCAGCATGGGCGCGCGGCGATCTCGGGGCGCCGTCGCGATGTGAAACCTTGGTCATGGGATTTCGCCGGCGACGAGGGAGTCGTGCAGCTGGCAGGGTGTCGTTGTGCCACGCTACGATGTGCCGGTGCTAGCTCAGAACCGTACCGTTTTGCTCCTGGATGACTTCCCCGATGCGGCTGAAGCCGTCGCCGGTTGGTTGGAACTCGACGGATGGCAACCGACTTGCGTTTTCACCATCGCACAAGCGCTTCTGTGCCTCGAGCGCGATCGCCCAGCCGCTTTGGTCATGGAGCCTTACCTGCGCTCGGGGAACGCCATGGAAGTCGCCCGAGTTGCCCGAAGCCTTGGCACCGCTTGCCCGCTGATCGTGTCGATGTCCGCCGCTGTGAGGTCGGGCGATCTCGTCGCCTACGAGCCCACGCTTTTCGACTTCAACCTCGTCAAGCCGATCGTAATGGCGCAGCTCAGCGACATCCTTGCGCGCCACAGCGGCCGACGCAATCTTTGATGCCTTCATTCGGCGCAATGTTGGAGTGCAGCCTATGCGTTGCACTGCACCTGCGGTGATCGCCGCTCGCGTTGCACGGGAGGTGGTGGCTCTCGAACCTGCTGGAGGTGTGGGGTCGGGTGCTCGGGAGTCATGGCGACCTTGGCTAGCGGCGGCGTGTATGGGCAGGAAATGGAAGACGGGTCGTTGGCGGCGTTTACTCATGCTTGCCGGATTCCGGGCGGGAGCGGACAGCCGGATCGGGGAACCGCTACCGCATCGTTGGCATCTCCCGCAGGTGGCCCCTAGTTTGGTGCATGCTCGTCAGGTGACGACCAGGCCCACCTGCAGTCCTACCGTTGGCTGCCAGCAATGGGACGCCAGGTTCATGGCGCAAGCATCCAGCCCGCAGCCGCCGCAAGCGCCACGACCCGCACAGGCGACTGCCGCCCATACACCAGCAAGCCGAAGGCGGCCAGGGCCAGCCCGAAATCGGCGCGCGAATGGATGGCGCTCGTCCATACGGAGTCGTACAGCGCGGCTGCCAAGATGCCGACCACTGCGGCATTGACGCCAGCCATCGCACGCTGCACATCGTCGCGCTGGCGCAGCAATTCCCAGAACGGCAGTGCGCCGGCCACCATCAGGAACGCGGGAGCAAAGATTGCGACGAGGAGCGTCAGGCCACCGATCCATCCTCCCAGCGTGCCGGTCATCACTGCCCCGAGGTACGCGGCGAAGGTGAACAAGGGACCGGGCGCGGCTTGGGCCGCCCCGTATCCAGCGAGGAAGGCATCGTTGGTGACCAGGCCGGCGGGCACGACACTCGCCTGCAGCAGCGGCAGCACCACATGCCCGCCGCCAAACACGAGGGCGCCCGATTGGTAGAACGACGAGATGGCCGACAGAGCTGGCGACCGGACTGTGGCCGCCAGAACCGGCAGCAGCACGAGCAAGAGGCCGAACACCAACAGCATCGCTGCGCCTGTCCTCTTGCTGACGCCGTAGTCGCGATGCTCGGCGACCGGCAGGTGTCCGAGTTGTACCGCCCATCGTCCTGCAATGCCGCCTGCGACGATGGCACCAACCTGGCCCATCGCCGACGGAACGGCCAGCACGAGTAGAGCGGCGACGACGGCGACACCCGCTCTCAGACGGTCCGGACAAAGCGTCTTGGCCATACCCCATACGGCTTGCGCGACGATGGCCACTGCCACGACCTTGAGACCGTGGACCGCGCCGGATTGCGCCAACACTGCCCACTGGTTGACACCCAGCGCGAACAGGATGAGGGCGACGGCGGACGGCAGAGCAAAACCGACCCAAGCGCAAATCGCCCCTCGCCACCCCGCGCGCCCAAGTCCTAACGCGATGCCGACCTGGCTACTGGCGGGACCTGGCAAAAACTGACAGAGCGCGACCAGGTCGGAGTAATTCCTGTCGTCCACCCACGCCCGACGTTCGACGAACTCAGTACGGAAGTAGCCAAGGTGAGCGACGGGCCCGCCGAAGGAAGTCAACCCGAGCTTCAAGAAAGCCAGGAAGACCTCGGTCGCCGAGCCCTGCGGCCCACGCGCGCTCGTTGGCGAGGCGTCAGCCATGGTTGCATCCTGCTTGCCTGCTGCTTGACTTTGGCTCATCGGATGCCCGAACTGATTGCTGATACATCGGCATCCTAGCTATGTCACTTGAACTCGAGACTAGCGGGCCTACGCCACATCGGCACGCGCAAGTCTCCCGTTGCCGAGCAAATGGTGGCCCGGGTCAAACGCTTAGCCGCAGGCCGTTGCGAGTTGAGGTGGAATGACCGGACGCTCAACCTTCGACCACGGGCAGCCTGCAGCCACGCTAGCCCTTCATCGTGACGGGGGCGCGCCGGCCGTCGCTACGGCGGTGTATCCGACCAACGTGCGGTGAGCTCCAGGACGGCTTTCGCGAAAACCTCCGGGCACTCCTGAGGAAAGTTGTGGCCAATGCCCGGCACCCGCTCGTGCCGCAGCAGCTGCGCGAAGTGCCTCGCGTGCGCCCTGGAGTCGGCCTCCACCGCGACACCGTCGGCCAAGCCGTCAAGCAAGATGGTTGGGGGCAGGATGGCCGGCCGTACCAGCAGCTGCGACTCGATCGCAAGGTAGCGTGGATCTCCGTCCACCAGGCCGTATCGGTGGCGGTAGGAGTGCACCACCACATCGACGAAATCTGGGTTATCGAATGCGGGCGCGGTCTGGCGGAAGACTTCGTCGCTGAACGTCCAGTTGGGCGACCACATCCGCCACAGCAGGTCCGCCAACGCCGCGCGGTGCAGATCCAGACCGTGTCGCCCGCGCTCGCCGTGGAAGTAGAACTGATACCAATATCGCGCTTCGTTGGCGGGAACGTCCGGCGCGAGGGATGTCCTCGGGTCCAGGAGGTTGTAGCCGTTGCATGAGACAAGACCCGCACAGCGCTCGGGCCAGAGCGCGGCGACCACGCAGGCGGCTCTGCCGCCCCAGTCATACCCGGCCAACACGGCCCGCTCGACGCCGAGCGCGTTCATCAACGCCAACAGATCCGCACCGAGTGCGGCTTGCTCTCCGGAGCGTGGGGTGTCAGCTCGCAGGAAACGCGTGGTGCCAAAGCCGCGCAAGTAGGGAACGATCACGCGCACGCCCTGGTGCGCGAGCAGGCGGCTGACCTTGGCGTAGGCGTGAATGTCGTAGGGGAAGCCATGCAACAGGATGGCGACCGGGCCGTGGGCTGGTCCGCACACCTGCGCGCCCACGCTCAGGTCGGCCAGCTCGACCTGGCAAAGCTCGGTGACAGACTCGCGTGCGAGCTCAGACATCGACTCTGGCATGGGGACCCCTAGCACCGGTTGTTCACTGGAGACACTCTATCGCCCTGGGCCGCTGCCGGCTCGGACGCCGCTCGTCGAGGTGGCACGCGAGAAGGGCAGTGGGACCTGGGACGATGGAAGGCGGACGGGACGGGCACGGCGCTGAGTCGGGCGTCACCGCGGCAGCATGGCTGAGCAACGTTGACGTGCTGCGACGCGTGGCACGTCGACAGTGTCGTCGCTAGGGATGCTCCTGGGCCCGCTCGGGCGTGGTCGCCTCGCCGGCCCGCGCCGACCACCTTGCCTCGGACCTTGGCTTCGGACCTTGGCTTCGGACTTTGGCTTCGGGCCCGGCCTCCAGCTGAGCGCGTGCCACTGGGGATCTAAGGGCCATCGGCGTTGCGCAGCAGGGTGTCCAGCAGCTCCAGCGCCAAGTCCGGATCGGCCGGTTTCGCGATGTGTCGATCAAAGCCGGCTGCCAGCGCGGCATCACGCGCCTCGCCATAGCCGGTCAGCGCGAAGAGGAGGAGGCCTGAGGCTGCCGGCGACGCCCTTAAACGCCGAGCGACCTCGAACCCGTCAATGCCGGGCAGGCCGATGTCGATGAACGCGACGTCGTAGCGACCCTCGAGCGCCATGCTGACAGCCTGAAGTCCGTCCGCGGCTTCGTCAACGTGGTGGCCATTCAAGCGCAGCACCTCGGCGAGCATTTCGCGTCCATCGGCGTTGTCGTCCACCAGCAGGACCTGCCGGGACACGGCAGGGTACGCGGGGCCGACGGGCGTTGCGGATGGGTCGGCCGTTGACGCCGATGAAGGAGCTGCGGCACTGGACGCGGTGGCGATCGGCAACTGCACTTCAAAGACCGAACCCAACCCCAGGCCCTCGCTTGCTGCCGTGCAGGTACCCCCATGGTCTTGCACAAGCCGCCGAACCAGCGCCAGACCGATGCCGAGCCCCCTTGAGAGCGATCCAGCGGCGGCTCGCCCTGCACGAAGAGATCAAAGGCCGTCGCCAGCAGTTCAGGCGTCATCCCCGTGCCGCTGTCCGACACACGCAACAGCGCGGTGCGTTCGTCGCTGCTCAGTGCCACCGAGATTGCGCCCCCTCGGGTGTGAACTTGAGCGCATTGCTCAGCAAGTTCGACACCACCTGCTCCAGCCGCGTGCGGTCGCCGAGCACGAAGGCGGGTGCGATCGACACCTGCACCTCGTGCCGCTCGAAGCGACCAGCCGTCCGAGTCGACGCCACTACCGCTTGCACCACCTCGGCCAGGTCGAGGTGTTCCAGGCGCAGGGTGATCTTGCCTCGCAACACGCGGTTGACCTCCAGGAGGTCCTCGATGATTCGCGCCAGATGGTCCGCCTGCCGCGCAATCACGCCCAGGGCGAAGCTGCGGGCCTCGGGCTTGGCCCGATCGGTGTTGGCAATGGTCGCCGCCGACCTGATTGCGCCGAGCGGGTTGCGCAGTTCGTGACCGAGCATGGCCAGGAACTCATCCTTTGACTGGTTCTGCTGTTCCGCGAGCTGGCGTGCCGCCTGCTCGCTCAGCAACAGGGCCTGGCGCTGCTCCTCCACGCCTTGCCGTGCCACCCGCTCATCCAGGAGGTCCGCGTGGACTTGCTCCAGCTGTTGCTGAAGGAGGTCAAACTCTTCCACATGGCTCTTGTCGAACCGTGGCAATTCGCCGCGGCCCATCAGCGCGGCCGCACGCGCCGTCTGACCGAACGCCCGGCTGAGCCGGGCACCCAGCCATAGCGCGATGCAAAAGCTCCCAAAGACGGCGATGACCATGCCCAGCGTGGCGGTCCTCAAGGCCTTCAAGGACGCGGACTCCAGGTCCGAGGCTCGCACGCCGTTGGCAATGACCCAATTCAGCCTGGGGATCGTCACGAACGTGTCGTGCAGGGCGATGCCTTCGCGGGAAACCGTGGACAAACGGCCTTCGCTGGCCCGGCGCGCGGCTTCGAGCAATACCTTCCCGCCCGGCTTGCCCACGTACTCCTGCGCCCTGTGGCTGCGCGCCACGGTGATGCCCTTGTCATCGAACACGCCAACCAGCCATTCGGAAGGCAGCTTCGCGTCGGTGAGCAATCGCTGGAAGTAGTCGGCGCTCAACGCCGAAGTCAGCAACAGCGTTTGGCCGTCGGGCAGCCGGATCGGCACATCCAGACGGATCTGGGGCCGCTTCGTGATCTGTCCGACCACGAGACCGGAAATCGTCACATCGGTGGCCGACAGCAACTCGCCGAAGTTGGGTGGCGCCCCACTCGCCGGAAAGGGTTCGCCGGGGGACAAGCGGGTGTTGACGAGTTGGTGCCCCGCGCTGTCCATGAGAACGATCCAGTTCTCCGGAGCCACTCGCGCCGCGAGAGCCTGCATGCGGAAGTCGTCATACCGGGCTGTGGCGAGGCTGGAGGACGCCGCAAGGACACGCAGTGCCGCCTCTGCGCGCCCGACGTCGCTCTGGACCGCGTTGGCCAGCGACCGGGTCGCCGTGAATACGCGGGCGTGCAGCGCGGCTTGTTCGCTCTGGCGCAAGTCGTGGAGGGCCATCCAGGAGAAGGTCACCAGGGGGGCGACGGTCGCGATGGACAAGAGCGCCAGATGGAATTTGAGTTTCACGGGAGGCCACAGGAAGATGGCGGAGTATAGGGAGGCATGGCGCTCCCCACAGGCTGGCCGAGGCTATGGACTCCCCGATCGCCCGTTGTTCTGTTGTCTGCCTGCTTGCCTGCCTGCCTGCCTGCTTGCCCTGATGCCCTGATGCCCTGATGCCCTGATGCCCTGATGCCCGGTTGCTGAACGGCTCGACCGCCCGGCATTTGGGGTCCGGCCCGCAACGGCGGACCGGCAAGCGGCGCCCGAGGAACCCTCAGGACCGCGCGATCAGCGCTGAACGCGATGGTTACGCGACGCAGGCATCAGTGCGGCCAAATCCTTGGTGAATGCCATGAAGTCGACCGGCTTGGCCCAATACGCACTCGCCCCGGCGGCGAACGCGCGCTTCTTGTCCTCTTGCGCTACGGCCGCCGTGAAGATGGCGATCGGCTGATCACGATACGAAGGCAACTGTCGCAGTCGTCTGAGCACCTCCAGACCGTCAAGGTCAGGGAGCTGCATGTCCAGGAGCACGACGTCGGGCGCCATGGTTTCGAAGCAGGTCAAGCCTGCCGCCCCGGAAACGGCGATCGTCACATCGAGTTTCGAATGCAAAGCCGCCCAATGCTGGATGAGAAGCGCGTTCAAGGGGTGGTCCTCGATGTACACAAGATTCCCCTCGATCGGATCCGCTTGAAATTCCATGGCCGTCCCCGGATGGCGGATCTGAACAGCCGCTTCGACAGAAGCCGGCAATTGATCCTCCCGGCCGAGGTTCGCGGCGGAATGCCGCAGCCGTTGCGCTGAACGGCCCGACGCTGCCTCGATCAGCCGGACCTAAAACGCGCGTCTTCTTGATGTCGCGAGATACCTGCAAACGCTGCCGGAATTCCTCGGGGATGTCAAAGCGCCGAGGGGGAAGATCTCGAACCAGCAAAGTTCGCGTGGACAGTCCATCTGAAACTGCCGACTTCCGGACGAGACCGCCGCCCGGTGACAAGGGACAGCGAGCGGACATGTACGGCCACGTCTTGCTTGCCGCTCGCCGTCGGCCAATGCGCAGTTATTGGCGGCTCGCGATGGCGAGCGTGCGGCTAACGGATCCGGAGTGGATGTCCGACAATATCGCCCACGACAACTCGGCGAGATTCGGACACTCCGCCTCAAGGTCCCGTTTAACGTCGACCTGAGGCGCAGATCCTTCGCCGGGAGGCGCCGAAAGGCGTCGCGCACGCCGAATCACTCTGCGCGGCAAGGAGTTATCACTTTTTCTTGTCGGCCGCCTTGGTACTGGCCTCCAGAGCCTGGGCCTCCTGGAGGTGATGCTGCAGTGTGGGCAGCGTCTTGGCCGCCCACGCCTTCACATCGGCGTCCTTGGCATTCTTGGAGGCCTTGTCGAAGAGCTCAACGGCGTCCTTGTGAGCAGACACCTGGTTTTCCGCGTAGGCATGGTCAAAGCCCGTGCCATCGCGCTTCTCCAGGATCTTGGCTTTGCCCTTGGCGACCATGGTCGCATCGGTGGGGAGTTTGACGCCCTTGGCGGCGGCCAGGCTCTGCAGCTCGGAATCGGCCTTCTTGTGATCGTCGACCATCTTCTGCGCGAAGGCCTTCACCTCGGCGCTGGCACCTTTTTGCAAGGCCAGCTTACCGGCGTCGATCTCGGCATAGCCGGCCTCGGCGGCGTCCTTCAAGAAGCTGCTGTCAGCGTGCGCGGCGCGCGGCGAGGAGGCCGCGGTGCTCTGTGCGGTCGTGGTGCCCTGCGCGCCGGCCGTGCCGGCTGCAAGCACGCTGACCACGGCCATCGAGGCTGCAGCGAAGGCGGACGGGAAGGGGAAGCGGGACGAGCTGGAACGGACGAGGGTCATGTGGCACTCCATGAAGTGGTGAGCGCCTCGTCTAGCAAACGGCGAGCCTGCGGACGCCAACGCATAAAGTTTGTCGTTCGTTTATGCGTGGCGGGACGGCTTGAGCAGGCCGCGGGAGGCGAGGGATTCCTTGGATGGTCCACGACGCCGCCTGAAGCCGATGTCCGGCGCGGCAGCATGGCGCACGTTCAAGCGCCAGCAGGAGGCTGTCGGCTCCAACGGGGCTCAGCTCCGAGAAACGGTCGACAACAGCCCTCAATGATCCCTCGGAGATCTCTTGAAGGTCGCAGGGTTGAAATTCGCCGCCCCGTTGAGCTGTTCAGGCCGCCTTCTTGGTCCGGTTCGTCGCTGAGGCTGCCTTCCTTGCGGGCGTGGCCTTCTTGGCGGCTGCCTTCTTCGCCGGCGCCGCGGCAGGCGCCGTCTTGCCTTTGGACTTGCCGCCCAGGCTCTGTCGCAGCAACTCGCTGAGGTCGACGACGTTGGAGCTGCCGAGGTCGGGGGCCTTCTCGAACGGTTCCACCGTGGCTGTCTTGCCCGCCTTGGCCTTCTTCTGGATCAACGCGCGGATGGCGCCGGTGAAGTCGTCCTTGAAGTCCCCCGGCTTCCACACGGAGGTCATCTCTTCGATGAGCTGTTGCGCCATCTTCAGTTCCGCCGGCTTCAGGCTGTTCGCGTTCGCTCCCACCTTGGGCAGGTCCAAGGCCTCGGGCGAGCGCACTTCATTGGCCCAGCGCAGCGTCCCCAGCATGAGCGCCGGGCCGGCCGGGATCAGTGCGGCCAGATGCTCCTTGTTGTGCAAGACGAAGCGTGCGATGCCGATGACCCCGGCCTTGGCCAACGACTCGCGAAGCAGCGCGTAGACGCGGTCGGCCTTGCCCTCGGGCGCCAGGTAGTAGGGCCGTTCGGTGTAGACGAAGGAGACGTCCGTTGCCTTGACGAAGGTCTCGATGGCGATGGTTTGCGTGCGCTTGGGATACGCGGCCTTGATTTCCTCGTCGGAGAGCACGACGTACTTGTCGTCCTCCAGCTTCACCCCCTTGACGATGTTGTCCTTGTCGATTTCCTTGCCGGTGCGCTTGTTGATGCGCTTGTAGCCGACCGGGTCCATGGTTCGTTTGTCGAGCCAGTCGAAGTCGACCTCCTGTTCCTCGGTGGCCGTGTGCAGCGAGACCGGCACATGGACCAGGCCAAAGGAGATGGCGCCTTTCCAGATGGAACGCGAACTTGACTTGCGCTGGTCGGAGGCTGCTGTCTTTTTGGTCGCCATCGCGGCTCCAGTTGAGGGTGGGGGAGGGGCTTATGTCGCGTTGAGCAACCGGATGGCCTTGGTCAGGGTCTGCCTGCTCTTCCAGTAGTCGGCCCAAGGGTCGGATTTCTGGAAGGTGAGGTACTCACGCGCCGTGGCGATGGTCCACTGGGCGCCACCCTTCAGTTCGGGGAGCTGTTCCCACGACACCGGCATCGATACGCCCAGGCCGGGTCTTGCGCGGGCGGAAAACGCCGCGGCGGTGGTCTGGCCGTGGCCGTTGCGCAGGTAGTCGATGAAGATCTTGCCCACGCGGTTGGAGCCTCCTGACTTGGCGACGAACCGGCTGGGGATCACCCTGGCCATGTGCTGCACGACGGCTTGGGAGAACGCCTTCACCGCGTCGTACTCGAGCTTGGGAGCCAGGGGGACCACGACGTGCAAACCCTTGCCGCCCGAGGTCTTCAACCAGGCCTGCAGCCCGAGCTGCTCAAGGAAGTCCTTGGTCAGCACCGCGGCTTCCTGAACGTGCGCCCAGGTGACGCCTTCGCCGGGGTCGAGGTCGAAGATGACCCGGTCGGGAAGGTTGATGCGGCCAGACTTGGAGTTCCAGGTGTGGAACTCGATCGTGTTGAACTGGGCGGCATTGACCAGCGCCTGCGCGGAATTCACCGCGAGCAGTGCATCGTGGCCGGGCCACAGCGCCGCGTCCAGCTCGGTCATCCCGGGCATTTTGGCCTCCGAGTGCTTCTGGAAGAAGAGCTGTCCCTCGATGCCTTGAGGGGCCCTGACCAGCGAGACCGGACGGTCCTTCAGGTGGGGCAGCATCCACTGCGCGATGGACTCGTAGTAACGAACCAGCTCGACCTTGGTGATGCCGGTGGACTTGTCGATGACGCGCTCGGGATGGCTCACCTTGACGCTGACCGCCGCGCCGCCCTTGGAGGCTTCTGAACCCTTGGCGCCATTTGCGGTTTTTGCGCCCTTTGCGCTCGTTGCGCTCTTGGTGGTGTGGGTGGCGTTGGTGGTGCTAGCGGTGTTGGACGTCTCGGTTGTCGGCTTCACCGCGGTGGCGTCCTCCCGCACGATGCTGGACGCTGGTTTGTCGGTGCGAACGCCGCGGAAGGTGGCGTGTCGTACCGAGCCGTCCGGCGTCCATTCGGCGAAAGCCACTTCCACGACCATCTCTGGCCTCACCCAGCGCTGCGCGCCGGCAGACCGCTTCGACCATCGACCCGGCTTGGCTGCGGCCGGGTCGACCGTGGGCGTCTTGACCTCGAGCTGCTCGAGCTGCGTGTGCATCTCGCGTCCGGCGCTGGAACTCCAGCCGGTACCGACCGCGCCGGCGTGCTTCAGCACACCGTCCTCGTAGTACCCGAGGGTCAGATTGCCGACCTCGCCGCTGGCGTTGGTGCGATCGGTGAATCCCACGACGACGAACTCCTGGCGGTGTTGGCACTTGAGCTTGAGCCAGGTCTGCGTTCTGCCGGACGTGTAGGGGGCGTCGGCCCGTTTGAGCATCACGCCCTCAAGGCCGATCTGACAGGCGGCGGCGAGCAGCCGCGACGCGGGCGCATCGAACGTCCGGCTGAGACGTACTCGCTCGGAGGCACGGTCCTCAAGGAGGGCTTGGAGGACCTTGCGCCGGCTGTCGAAGGGCACGGCGCGCAGATCCTGTCTTCCGAGGTGGGGCACGTCGAAGACGTAGTACACGATGGATTCGGTGCCCGAGTTGTCGATGGCGTTCTGAAGCGCGTTGAAGTCAGGGACGTCCCGGTCATTCATGACGACGATCTCGCCGTCCAGCCACGCAGTGTCGATGCCCAGCGCCTCGACGGCACTGGCGACGCTGCGCAGCTTGGCGGTCCAATCGTTGCCGTTGCGCGTAAAGAGCTGCGCTTTGCCCTTGGAGATGCGCGCAAGGATTCGGTAGCCGTCATACTTGCTCTCGGCGAGCCAGCCTGCGTCGGCGGGGGCGCTCGCCAGGGTCGCCAGCTGTGGCGCCAGCGTGAGCGGGAGGGCCGCCCTCTTCGCGTTCGCGAGGTCAGGTTGCGCCGTGTCGCTGGCGGTCGCCGTGGTGACCGGCGCTGCTCGGGGGTCTCGCTCCTCGATCAGGCCGAGCGGCGTCGCGACGACACTGTCGGGCAGCGCGGTAATGACGTCGTAGTCGGCGAGCGGCCTGGCCCAGGCGTCGCGCTTCTTCAACAGCAGCCACGGCGGCTTCTTGTCGCCTGGCTTGCCGATTCTCACGAGCTCCCAGCGTCCGGCCAGCTTCTCGCCGTGCATCTTGAAGATGAGCTTGCCTTTGGCCAGCCCTTCGCCGGGATCGCCCACCGGTTCCCACGTGCCGCGGTCCCAGATGATGACGGTACCTGCGCCGTACTGCCCCTTGGGTATCTCTCCTTCGAAGGTGTTGTAGCTGATGGGGTGGTCCTCGACGTGGATGGCCATGCGCTTGATGGCGGGGTCGTAGGAGGGCCCCTTGGGCACAGCCCAGCTCACCATCACGCCGCCGAGCTCCAGGCGGAAGTCGTAGTGGAGGTGACTGGCCCAGTGCTTCTGGATGACGAACTGCAGTGCGCCCTTGGCCTTCGCGCGATGGCGCGGCACCACGCCGGCCGGCTCGGCGGTGATGCTGAAGTTGCGCTTGGCGTTGTAGCGCTCAAGCGGCGCGGGCTCGTCGCCAGCGACCTGCTCGTCGATGATCGCCTTGGTGGCCTTGGCGGCCTTGGCGGCGCTGGTAGTTGCCTTGGTCATGGGGCTGACAGTGGCGCTACCACTTGGCTCGGCAGTGGCTTTGACAGTGGACTTCGCGGTGGATTTGGCGGTGGGGGTGGCTGCTTTCGCGGTAGCCTTTTCCTTCGCCACCTTCGCCACCTTCGCCACCTTCGCCACCTTCGCCGCCTTCGTCGCCTTCGTCGCCTTCGCCACCTTCGCCGCCTTCGTCCCCCGCCCGAGCTTGAGCTCGGCCCACACTGGCGCGTGGTCGCTCGGACCTTCCTTCCCGCGCTCCTCCTTGTCGACGCCGGCATCCAAAACCTTGAGCCTGGCGCTGACGAGGATGTGGTCGATGCGAAGGCCGGCGTCTCGTTCCCAGCGCTTGCGCATGTAGTCCCAGAATGTGTACGGCGTGTTGGTGGGGAAGACCTGCTTGAGCGCGTCGGTCCAGCCTTGGGCGAGGATGCTTGCGAACGCGTCACGCGACTCGGGCTGGACGAGCGCGTTGTCTCGATAGGACTCGGTCTGGTAGATGTCCGCCTCGGTCGGCACAACGTTCCAGTCGCCAAGGAGCACGACGGGCTCGCCCGAGGCCCAGAGGGCTTCGGCGCGCTTGCGCAGTCTCTCGAACCACTTCAACTTGTAGGAGAACTTGGGGCCGGGCTGCGGGTTGCCATTGGGCAGATACAGGCATCCGAAGAGGACGCCGTTGATGGCGGCCTCTACATATCGCGCCTCGAGGTCCTTGGCGTCCCCCGGCAGCTTGCGGGCCACCTCCACGATGTCATGGCCGCGAGCCAGTAGCGCGACGCCGTTCCAGGTCTTCTGACCGACGACCAGGGATTCGTACCCGGCCTCGCGCAAAGCATTGGCAGGGAAACGCTCGGTGACGGTTTTCAGCTCTTGAAGTGCGACGACATCAGGCTGGGTGCGGTCGAGCCAGTCGAGGAGAAGGTCGAGACGCCGAACAACGTTGTTGACGTTCCATGTCGCGACCCGCACGACATCACCGTTTGGCTGACTTCAAGTACTGCTCAACTTCGGCGGCGCGGTCACCCACCTGGGCAACCGCGTCCCTGAGTTGCTGTGTGGTTACGCCGAACTTTGCAGCCCAGTCGCGAAGTTCATAGTCCTCGCTGACGTTGATGCGCTTGCGGTCTTGCCCACCGGTCTTACTCTTGTCGTCAGACATGGATATCTCCTTTGGAAATTCTGCAGCGGATGTGCGAACGGGGATGGGAGCACGCATCCCGCTGGCTTTGGCATTGGACAGCAACCCGTGTGCCTGACGATCGAAGGGGCCGCCCGTCACCCTTGCACCCTCGCACCGTAGCGAGGTCATCGCGGCGCTGAGCACGGTTCCGCCCACTCGGGGTCGCGCTGCGAGTGGTGCCTTCAGGCGGAGCGCCTGGGACGACTTCGGGAGGGCGCGGCGCGGCGAAGCGAGGGTCAACCCTGGCGCAGCGCTTTGAATTCATGACGCCGGCTGTAACGCCTGAGCACTCGCCTTTCAAAGGCGCATACTCCCTCCGCACCCCTGGAGGCTCCGATGGCCATGTGCAGTGACTGCTCGGCAATCCTCAAAAACAAGCGGGGCGAACCGGGTCACGCATTCCTTGTCGAAGGCAAGACCACCAGGGAGCCGACGTCCAGCGGAAGCGTCTATCTGACCGAGTTCACTTGCTCCGTGTGCGCCACCGTGTGGGTCTACGAGAATGACCGTAGCGATGAGCATTCGGGGTGGCATCCGGAGTACTAACATCAACGCGCGGCAGCGGGCCCGCCGAGCGAGCTCGCGGATCTGGCAGGGAGGAGGCTCGCCATGGAGTTGGACACCGTCTCATACGTCTTTCAGTGCCCGAGCGGGACGTTCACCGTCAAGCAACGCATCAGCGGTAGATGGCGAGTCCGCATCGATCACATGCCTTGGGGTGAGTCCTTCGACGGCGCCCAGGACGCCGTCAGCGCGCTGGCAGCCGCGTTCGATGTGCCGGCGTCCGTGCAGGCGTGGACCGAGGTGGGTCATTTCCACACGGCCGATGGCAGATGGGCGGGTTAGCCGCCTTGGCGGGCTGGCAATGTCGCTCATATAGACTCAGGTGTAGAGCCCTGGTCAAAAGTCATAGGTGAAGGACGGGCTCGCCTGACGTTGTTGGCCAGGGGAGAGGTTGGCTGGCCGGTCGCTGCGGTTGGCCCGCTTGGTCGTGGCCGGCGTTCGCGCACTCTCGGTGCCTTGAAGTTGACCGCGCCGGTGTCTCGGACCACGCCCTGCCCACGATGGCGCTCACTGCGGCGGCGCCGCAGCGGAAGACATCCATTCGCCGATGGCGGCAAGCAGCCGGGCGGGCGCCACGGGCTTGGTCAGGTGCGCATCGAAACCTGCCTGCGCCGTTCGCTCCCGATCGCGTTGCGCGCCCCAGCCGGTGAGTGCGATGAGTCGAACGCCGATCAGGCCGGTGTCCTGTCGCAGACGCATCGCCACCTCGTAGCCGTCCATCAGTGGCAATCCCAGATCCAACAATACGATGTCAGGGCGCCAGGACCGTACGAGGCGAAGGGCCTGGGGACCCGTGGATGCGCCGCGCGCGTCGTGGCCGTGCGCCGTCAGCAATTCCAGCAAGGTGGCCAAGCCGTCCTTGTTGTCTTCGACGACAAGGATGCGCACCGCGCTTGCGGTACCGGTAGAGAGGCTGCCGGGCGCATGGGCTTGGGCGCTGTGGGAGATTGGGGCGGTGTGGGCAATTTGGGTGGTCTGCGAGGTCTGGGCGGTTTGGGCCGTTTTGCCATGATGGGCTGGCTGGGCAGCTTGGGCGGCGTGAACGGCGTGAACGATGTCTACGGCGTGCACGGCGTTGGGACTCTCGGCGTGCGTCGGGGCGGGCATTCGCGCAAGCTCGATCCGGAAAGTGCTGCCGTCGTCCAACCCGTCGCTGTGCACGCTCACCTGGCCACCGTGCAGCTCCACCAAGCGCTTGACCAGCGAAAGCCCGATGCCTAGACCGCCCTGCGATCGCATGCCAGCATGGGCGAGCTGGGTGAAGAGCTGGAATACCTTGCTCTGATCCTGCAACGGAATGCCGATGCCGTTATCTGCCACCTCCACCACGATCCGATCGCCCTCCACCCAAGCGCTCAGCCGCACCTGGCCGCCGTCCGGGGTGTACTTGGCGGCGTTGTTGAGGAGGTTCGTGACGGCCTGGACAATGCGCGCGGGATCGACGTCGGCCACGGCCGTCTCGTCAGGGACGCTTACGCTCACCCGGTGGCCGGCCGCGTCCAGCGCGGGTTTGGAGGCCTCCAACGCCTGATGCAGCAAAGGCGCGATAGGGTTCGGTTGACGTTTGAGCTCGACCAGACCTCGGTTGATGCGCGACACGTCGAGCAGGTCGTCGATCAGGCGCGCCAGCTGACCGGTCTGACGTTCGATCACCGCCAGCGCGCGGTCGCGCCGGACTGCGTCGTCCACTTTCTGCAAGATGGTGGTGGCGTACATCAGCGGGGCAAGCGGGTTGCGCAACTCATGCGCCAGGGTGGCCAGGAATTCGTCCTTGCGACGGTCCTGTTCCAGCAGCATGGCCGACGTGCGCACCCGCTCGATGTGGGCCCAGCAGCGGTCCACGACCTCACCGACCACACGGACGTCGTGCTCGCTCCACTCGCGCGGCGTGGCCTGATGCACGGCCATCATCGCCACGAGCTTGCCGCCCTTCACGAGCCCGGCGCAGATGATGGCCTTGATGCCGATCGCATTGAACATCCGGCCGCCGCCCTCGTCGCCGAGCTCGCGGTCCACGTCGTTGACGATCAGGTGCTGGCCACGGCGCAGTTTGAATGTCGCTTGCGGACCGAACAGGTCCAGCGAGTAGGTGCCAGCGCTGGATGCAACGCCGGGGATTGACCAGTCGGCGCGTATCGTGAATCGGTCGTTGTCGGGCTCCACATCGGCGTAGGCGCACCGTGTCGCCCCGAGGTGCTCGCCAAGGATGCGAGCGGTCAGCTGCATCACCTGCGCCGCGTCTGTGACGGTGCGGGTCGCCAGGCCGATCAGATCCAGCAGCGCTAGCCGCTCGGAGGTCTGGTGTTGCTGCTCCTGCGCGTGCCTGCGTTGCGTGATGTCCAGCGCGGCGCCCAAGAGGCGCACGCAACGGCCTGCAGCGTCGAAGACGCCCCGGCCTTTGGCGGCGACCCAGCGCACGTCGCCGGCGCTGGCGCTGACGACCCGATACTCGACCTCGTAAGCGGGCCGACGATGCGAATCCTGCGCCGACGCGACGGCCTGCATCACGCGCTCCCGGTCGTCGGGGTGGAGCATGGCGCGGAATCGCTCGCGCGTGATCGGCTCGTGTGGCGTCAACCCGAACATACGTCGCATGCATGGCGAGAACTCGAGCCGGTCGGTCACGAGATCCAGGTCCCACAACCCGATGTCGGCCACCTCGACCGCCAGGTTCAACAGCGCTTCGTTCGCCTCCTTCGCTTCGTTCGATACATGGGCCACGGGTTGCTGCGGCAAGGGAGGGGTGGTCATGGAAAGACTTTCAGCGGGGCACCGGTCGCGACAACGGGTTCCGTTGCAGCATCACATTCGCACCAGGCTGCGGAGGTGCGGTGGGCCTGGAGCAACCCGCCCCTTCGCATCACCGTGATGGTCTGCGTCTTTGGCAGTGGCTGGTCTGCAAGGGCTTCGAACGCAGTCACTGAGCTACCTATTGGAGTCGCGCGTAGGCATTGCGGATCCCATCTGCCAACGTGTTGCACACCAAAGACTCAGCTTCGGCCTGCACTGAAGCGCACGCCGTCGAACCTACGAAGGACGACTTCCTCGATCTGTTCGATTCCTTCGTCAGTGAGCGGCTTGTGGCATATCCGATCGAACAGGTCGGGTCCGCGGTCCCGAACCACCCCCGGGCTCCAGGCGGACATGCCCACAAGGAGGACGCTGCCGTCGTGAAGCGCCCGAACCCGCGTAGCGAATGCGATGCCGACTTCCAACGGGGTCTCCACGCCCACCAGAACCACGTGAGGTTCAAAACGATCGACTTTTGCCAGCGCTTCGACCAGTGAGCCGGCCGCCTCGACCGACCACCCCCTTGCGCTGAGCAGGGCCGTCAGCGCGTGCACCAGGTCCGCCAGGGGATCAACGACAAGAATTCTTGGTTGCATCGTCGTCAAACGGCAATTGGCGAGCCAGCAAGCGTCACATCATCGCGCGCGCGTTGCCCCAAAGCCTCGAGCGGTTGGATCGATTGATGCCGCGACCCTGAGCGATGTCGACGGGACCCGTGGGTCCAAAGAGAGGGCGCGTCGACGATCGAAGGTGACGCTCGATGGACGTCGGGCATAATTTTGAGTGTCTCTTTGCGTTCGATCCGGTACTGCGAGCGCTCAACCGTTTTGGAGCGCAGCATGTCGGTCTTGAAGCGAAACAGCGTGAGCATCCATGGCGCAGGCGACAGGACTTTGGTGTTCGCGCACGGCTTCGGTTGCGACCAGAACATGTTCCGCCTGCTCGCGCCGCAGTACAGCGCGCGCTACAAGACCGTCACTTTCGATCACGTGGGCAGCGGGCGGTCAGACCTGTCGGCCTACGATCGAAAAAAGTACGGTTCGCTAGACGGTTACGCGAGCGACCTCCTGGAGGTCATCGACGCAGTGGCGGACTCGCCGGTCGTGCTCGTCGGACACTCGGTGAGCGCCATGATCGGGCTGCTCGCGGGGATCCGCAGTCCCGAGAAGTTCGCCGGACACATCATGCTTGGGCCGTCCCCGTGCTACATCAACGACGACACCTACGTCGGTGGTTTCGACAGGGCGGACATCGATTCGCTGCTGGAGACCCTGGAGGCCAACTACCTGGGGTGGGCGGGCAGTATGGCGCCAGCCATCATGGGCGCCCCCGAGCAGCCGCAGCTCGCCGACGAACTCACCGCAAGCTTTTGCCGGACCGACCCGGAGATCGCCAAGCAGTTCGCGAGAGTGACCTTCACCGCGGACAACCGTGCCGATCTGGACAAGCTGACCGCGCCCGTGCTCATCGTGCAGTCGACCGACGACTTCGTGGCCCCGTTGGTGGTGGGTCAGTATCTGAAGGCCCACTTACCCCACGCGATGCTGCGTGTGGTCGACAACACCGGGCACTGTCCGCACCTGAGCGTCCCCGGCGCCAGCGCGCAGGCCATGGACGAGTTCCTCGCCTCCATCGATTACTGAGCGTCATGTCCGGGGAACAGGCTGCGCCTCGCGATGCCGAGCAACTGCTCGAGGAGATGCCCTGCGGGCTGCTGGTGACGCGTATGGACGGCACCATCGTGCGCGTCAACGCGACCTTCTGTCGCTGGATCGGCATGAGCGCCGAGGAGCTCGTGGGCGCGAAGAAGCTGCAGGAATTGCTGACGGTAGGCGCGCGCATCTTTCACCAGACCCATTGGTTGCCCATGCTGCAGATGCAGGGGTCGATCTCGGAGGTCAAGTTCGACGTGAAGGCCAAGGACGGCCGACGGCTCCCGATGATTTTGAACGTGATGCGCCGGACGACCGACGCGGGCACCTTCGACGAGGTCTGCGCGTTCATCGCCGAGGACCGCAACCGTTATGAGAAGGAGTTGCTGGCCGCGCGCAAGCGCGCCGACAGCCTCGTGGTGTTCGAAAAGGATCGTGCGCTGTTCGCAGAGCAGATGGTGGGCATCGTCAGCCATGATCTGCGCAATCCTCTGTCGGTCGTGCTGATGGCTGCCAAGGCGCTGAGCACGCGGGGCGTCGATCTCAGCGAGGAGCAAGCCCAGCGGATGCTGGCCAACATCACGCGCGCCGCGGAACGCTCGCGCCGCCTGGTGGATGACTTGCTGGACTTCACGGTCGCGCGGCTCGGGGACGGGCTGTCGGTGTCTCGCGAGTTGATGGACGTCCATCTCGTGACTGAGAAGGCGGTCGAGGAACTCGCCCTGGCTTATCCCGGCAGGGGGCTGCTACACAGGGGTGGGGGGCCGGGTCAGGCGTACGCCGATGGCGACCGGCTGTCTCAGCTGCTGGGCAACCTGGTGAGCAACGCGATGGCCTACGGCGATCCAACGCGCGATGTCACCGTGAGCTCATTGGTGAAGGAGGGCACGGCACGCCTGGCCGTGCACAACTTCGGTAACGCCATTCCGGCCGACATGCTCACCGCGGTGTTCGAGCCCATGGTGCGGGGCGAGACGCCCGGCAGCGCACAGCGCAACGTAGGCCTGGGACTTTTCATCGTCAAGGCGATCGCCGCGGCCCATGAGGGGCGGGTGGAAGTGACCTCGTCCGTCGAAGACGGAACGATCTTCGCCGTGTCATTCCCGGCGTTGCCGGGCGCTTGAAGCCTCGCGGCTGCGCGTCGGCCGCCGCGTCGGTGGAGTTGGATGCCTTCCTCCGGATCCCTGACAGGCGGCTGGTGACGTGGCGATGCCTTGCGAACTTTATCGGGGCGTCAGACGTCGATTCCATATTGGAAATGAGGCAGCGCTCGAAATTCGCCGGGTCATTTGATTGGTCATTTGATTGGTCATGCGGTCGGTCATGCAGCGAGGGCGTTCGGCACCGTTTGCAGACTGCGTTCAGGCATTGCCGCGCGTCATCGGGCCGACATCGCGTCGGAGCGTTGCAGTGCGCCTATGCCGACTTGCCGACTTGCGGGTTCGACCGCATGACGACCTCTCGGGGCGGGAACGCCGGGTGCTACGCAGTGGACCTTCAACGCCACATCGGGAACCGACATGCCGAAACCGCCCAGCAAGCCCACCGACTCGACGCGACGTCCTGGCAAGGATGACAGCCTGAGCAAGCCAGCGAAGGACTCGTCCGCAAAGGCCGCGGCCAGGAACACCGACAGCGGGCCGTCGTCGCCCACCTCGGCGCCGCCGGATGGCGCCGACCTCGCCGTTCAGAAGGTGGCGCACACGCAGGAACTGGCCGCCTCGCTCCCATTCAATGCCACCAAGGCCGCTGAACACGGTTTCGACAACGGTGTACGGCCACCTGCCGGGGGACTGCCTCTGCCGCGTCGCGCCTGCCGCTGGGCAGCACCTTGTCCGAATCGCAGACGAGTGAGAAGGTGGGCACGCAGGCCCCGGAAGGGCGCAACGCCACCATCGCCTCGATGGACCGCGTGCGCGTCGATTCCTCGGGCCAGGCGCTCACGACCAACCAGGGCGTGCGCATCGCCGACAACCAGAATTCGCTCAAGGCCGGCCCGCGCGGGCCGGTGCTGCTGGAAGATTTCGTCCTCCGAGAGAAGATCACCCACTTCGACCACGAGCGCATCCCCGAACGCATCGTGCATGCGCGAGGGTCCGGCGCGCACGGCTTCTTCGAGGCCTACGAAGCGCTGACGGACCTCACCAAGGCCGCGCCGTTCAAGGAGGCGGGCAAGCGCACGCCGGTCTTCGTGCGCTTTTCCACCGTGCAAGGCGAGCGCGGCAGCAAGGACACCGCGCGCGACGTGCGCGGATTCGCCGTCAAGTTCTACACCGACGAGGGCAACTGGGACCTGGTGGGCAACAACATGCCGGTTTTCTTCATCCAGGACGCGATGAAGTTTCCTGACTTGGTCCACGCGGTCAAGCCCGAGCCACATCACCAGATGCCGCAGGCCGCCAGCGCGCACGACACCTTCTGGGACTTCGTCTCGCTGATGCCAGAGTCCACGCACATGCTGATGTGGGTGATGAGCGACCGCGCGATCCCGCGCTCGTACGCGACCATGCAGGGTTTTGGCGTGCACACCTTCCGGCTAGTGAACGACGCGGGCGACTCGGTATTCGTGAAGTTCCACTGGACGCCCAAGGCCGGCACGCATTCGCTGGTGTGGGACGAGGCCGTGAAGATCTCCGGCGCCGATCCGGACTTCCACCGACGCGACCTCTGGGAGCGCATCGAAGCAGGCGCCTATCCTGAGTATGAGTTGGCCGTGCAGGTCTTCACCGAAGAACAGGCCGAGGGCTTCAGCTTCGACATCCTGGACCCAACCAAGATCGTGCCGGAGGAGCTCGTGCCGTTGCGTCCCGTGGGGCGCATGGTGCTCAACCGCAACCCGGACAACTTCTTTGCCGAAACCGAGCAGGTCGCGTTCTGTGCCGCCCATGTGATCCCGGGCATTGATTTCAGCAACGATCCGCTGCTGGCCGGGCGCATCCACTCCTACGTGGACACGCAGATCAGTCGTCTTGGAGGACCCAACTTCCACGAGCTCCCGATCAACGCGCCGGTCGCCGCGGTTCACAACAACCAGCGTGACGGCATGCATCGCCAGGCCATCCCGCGCGGACGGGTGTCCTATGAGCCCAACTCGCTGGCGGGCGGCTGTCCGTTCCAGGCAGGCGCTGCGCAGGGCTTCACCTCGGTGGCGGCGCGGCAGCAGGGCCGAGACGAGCAGGCCAAGGTGCGCGCCAAGCCCGAACTCTTTGCCGAGCATTACAACCAGGCGCGGCTCTTCTACGAGAGCCAGACGCCTGCCGAGCAGGCGCACATCGCCGCGGCCTTCCGTTTTGAACTGAGCAAGGTCACCGTGCCGGCCATCCGCACGCGGATGCTGGCTTCGCTGCGTAACGCGTCGGAAGAACTTGCGACAAAGATCGCGCAGGGCCTCAACATGCCGCTGCCCGACCCCGCGCCGCTGGCCATCGAGCAGCCGCCCGAACCTGAGGTGACGCACTCGCCCACGTTGTCGCTGATGGCGCGCCCGGGCGACGGCTCCGTGGCCGGCCGCAAGGTTGTGATCCTTGTCGCCGACGGCGTCTTGGGTCAGTCCGCCAGCGAGGTGCATGCCGCCCTGTTCGAAGCGGGGGCCGTGCCGCGCTTTGCCGCACCGCGCATTGGTCCGGTGCAGACGGCCGACGGCGTGGAGCTGCAGGCGGACGTGTCGCTGGAGAACGAGCCGGGATTCCTGTTCGACGCACTGGTGGTTCCCGACGGAGAGGCCGGTATCCACGCGCTGCTGCAGGACGCGCACGTGTTCGAGTTCGTCCGCGATCAGTTCCGGCACTGCAAGCCGATCCTGGCGCTGGGGGCAGGCGTGACGCTGCTGCGCGCCTCGGGCCTGGGGCCGGCACTGGACGCCGGCGCGGGCACGGAGGATGGGGCGGAAAACCGTACGGAAGGCCGTGCGGTAGACATCGCAGCGGACCATGAGAAAGCAGCCGCGCTCGCCAGTGCCCACGCGCCGGGCGTCATCGTCGAAACGTCCTCTGTGGACGGCGCGCGGGCGCTGATTGCCGAACTGGGCACACACCGTCATTTCGAGCGCGAGACAGATCCGCCCAAGGTGTGATCCGACCTACGACCCCGGTGGGGTAAATGGGAAAGAAACAGGGCTGAGGCGCCGCGAAGCGGAGGCGTCCGCCCGTCCAGCCCGGCTACCCCATCTGTGCCGGCCCCCTGGAGCGCCCAGGGGGCGCGGTGGGCGCCCGGGCAGCTATCACGTGCAGCGGAATCGCGTGACCCCTTCTCGCGGGTGCTTTGCCAGTTGTCATCGGTCCAGCCGGAAGATCGCGCCAGCGCCTACGGGCGATCAAAGCGCGGCCACCAGCATCGCGACACGCCGGCGCCCAGGCCTGCAGACGTGCATCGCACGCACGGTCCACAAGGCGGTGTTCCCAGACTGGCAACGCGCCGATGAGCAGCAACCAGGTGGAAAGAACGATCAATCAGCGACCAACGCGTTGCCTGCCAGGGTTGGTGTCGGAGACTAAGCTCAGCCACCGTACCTGGATACTCGGGGACGGCGATCAGCTGACCCGGCTTCGCCTGGACGGCGTCTTGACCAACGTCAGCACGGCGTGACGCCCCCAAACCGGAGCTTGTTGGCGCGCTCGAAGACCGACATGCCCCTCCACAGCGCAAATCGGTGTGTTGCGCCTCTGTACTCGGCATGCCGACCGGCAGCGCAAACGCGGCACGGGCACCAGTGGCGCACCTTGGTCGCTGTGACTGATGGCCCGCCATCCTTGCTGCGGGCGGGCCACGCCACTGCCCGGTGACAGCGAACAGTGCGAATGCCGTCAGTTGAGCCGGCGTGAGGCGACGTTGGGAATCCCGATACGGGAACACCAGTCATGCCCTAGATCGCTGGCACGACCGACCGCGACACCCGCGACACCCGCGAAGGCCGCGAAGGCCGCGAAGGCCATCATCTTCCACTGACGCATTAGCCTGGCGCTGCCAAGGGCGGCATGCTCTCCGACAAAAAGTCATCCAAGCGCGCAGCGCGGACTCAGCCGAGGGCTCGCAGTTTGCGGATGACGTCGTTGAGTTTGTAGGGCTTGGTCATGAAGTGAAAACCTTCCAGCCGTCCGTCCGAGGAGGGAGGGCCTTGCTGGCCCGCGAAACCCGAGACCAGGATCACGCGGAGATGCGGCGCGGCCTCGACCGCCCGACGTGCCAACTCAATGCCGGTCATGCCTCTCATCCGCACATCGCTGAAGAGCAGGTCCACCCTTGGCGCGCGCTCAAGCACCTCAAGGGCATGCTCACCGGAGTCGGCCGAGAGCACCTCGAACCCGAGTGTGCGGAAGAGTTCGGACGTGACGTCCAGGACTTCCGGCTGGTCATCAACCACCAGCACGGTTTCGGACTGACTGGACGCCTCGGCCTCGAACCCGGATGTCAACGCGGGGAAGTAAAGCGTGACCGTGGTGCCAGCGCCTTCGGCCGACTCGATCTGCATGTCCCCGCCGCTTTGCTGCACCATGCCAAACACCTGGCTCAAGCCCAGGCCCGAGCCCCTGCCCGGGCCCTTCGTCGTGAAGAAGGGCTCGATGGCGCGCTGGCGGGTGGCCCAGCTCATGCCCTGTCCGTTGTCGGTGACTGCGAGCGTGACGTAGCGGCCCGCTGGCAGCGTCCCCACCTGTTCGCGCGCCAGGTCAGCCGTGCCGGTGCTCACGACGATGCGACCGCCCGGGGGCGTCGCATCGAAGGCATTGACCACCAGATTGAGCAGCGCCGTCTCGAACTGCGTCGTGTCCACCAGCACGTGCGGGAGATCTGGCTGGAGTGACAGCGCCAGCACGGCGTGATGGGTTCCGGCGCGGCGCAGTACCGCCTCGAAGGAGGAGATCACCCGACTCAGTTGTCGAGCGGATTTCTCCACGGGTTGCTGTTTGGCAAACGCCAGCAACTGCTGCACCAGGCGAACCCCGCGGTCGATGGCCAATTCCATCGAGTCGAGCAGCTTGACCTCTGCAGCCAGCGCGCCGCTCTTGCGCAGCACCGCCAAACCGTTGACCACGACGCTGAGCAGATTGTTGAAGTCGTGCGCGACGCCGCCGGTCACCTTACCAAGCGCCTCCATCTTGTGCGCCTGAAAAAGCGCTTCCTTGGCACGCTCGAGTTCAAGCTGCGCGATGTGGCGCTCGGTGATGTCGCGCGTGATCTTCGCAAAGCCGAGCAGCTCGCCGCTGCTCGAGCGCACCGGGTCGATGATCACGCTGGCCCAGAACCGGCTCCCGTCCTTGCGCACTCGCCAGCCTTCGGCCTCGAACTTTCCCGTTTGCACTGCTTGCTCAAGAGCTCGCTGGGGAAGGCCGCTGGCCCGGTCTTCATCGGTGTAGAACCGTGAGAAGTGCTCACCCATGATTTCCGCCGGCTGGTAGCCCTTGAAACGCTGGGCGCCTGCGTTCCAGCTCGCCACGGTGCCTTCCGGTGTCAGCATGTAGATCGCGTAATCGGTCACTGACGAGATGAAGCGCCCGAGCCGTTCGTCTTCGCTGCTCACCAGGGCGGTAGTTGCCGAGTCCATAGTGCCGTCGAGTCGTCAAAAATGTCGTGTCGTGATGCTAGCCGTTGCTTGGCCACTGGCGTCGCATCCTGTGCCTTGCGTGGAGTTGCGTTGGTGGTCGCGGTGGGGTAGCGGTGGGGTAGCGGGGATAGCGGCCATGGGCCCGACGAGCGCGGCGACCACGTCCTGCTGTCCAAGTCGTCTCGCCCTTGGTGGCTGGCGGCGGCCCCAGCGGGATCGCTCACCATGCCACGTCATCACCGCACCGCGGCATGAAGCCGCCAAGTTTCTGCTGCATCCACAGCATCACCGTTTCGTACCATCCGTCATTACTGGTTCTCTGGCACTTTGAACCTCCCCACCGGCGATGGTTCCCTGGCCACGAGGCTACGTGCGTGATCACCCGGTGCAGAGCCGTCGGTGCAACCGATGAAGGGACTGCGACGGCCCTGCAGGTCTCCCCCAGCCAGGCGGTCAGCAACGACGCCAGCGCGCCTGCCCACGCGAGCGCGTATGCCTGCCAAGGCGGTGAGAGTGGCGCGGGCTCGCGCAGCACCCAACTTCCGGCGAACAGCATCAGCGCCATCACGTTGGCGCCCGCGAGAAAGCGTGCGACGCCCGGCGCTGGTCGTGCCGTGGGCATGGAGAACCAGTCGATGAGTCCGAATGGCACGGCGATCACGCCGCCAATCAAGCCGCCCGCGATCAGATAAAAGGCCACGACGGCGAACGCGGCGCTGCCCATGGCGATGGCAAGCCAATCGAAGAAGACGGAGCCGCACAGCAGGAACAGCGGGAACAGCAGTACCAACTGGTGCAGCGGGACATAGACGGATGTGGCTTTGCGTTGCATCGCGATGCTCCGAAACGACGATGGCGTGGTGAGCGTTGTGGCGAACGAGTTCACGGGTCGCGGTAGCCGACGGCGCCTGTTCGGCATGCATCGGACGTCTTTTCTGACGTTCGGACATCGGCTTTCGCTATGAACTGTCTGTTCGGGTGGACCATGTCTTTGTCCCCGCAACGATTCGGTAGGGTCCCGTATTGACTCAGTTCAGATCAGCAAACGCTATGCCCATCAGCCTGGGCCCTAGGGCCCTGGAGGCTAGGGTAGACGAGATGGGTGAAGTGGCGAGTTTGAAGGGCAGGGAGGACGTTTCACACCGCGCGCGCTCCGTCAGCGTCTTGCAGAACGCCGCTGCCGTTTGTTCTGACGCATAGGCCGCATGCGGCATCGCGGTTTTTCCTCGATCTCAGTGTCGCGAGGCCGGACGCATTGGCAGGCTTTCGTGCGCCTGCATTTCAGCTCTGCTTATCCAACGCTCTCCGGACACGCACCCGCAGATCCTCTGAGGTGAAGGGCTTAAACACGATGTCATAGCTCTCGCCGCCCCAGCGATCCAGACTGCCATCGGCAAATCCGGTCATGAGCAGGGCACGCAAAGCTGGACGCAGGAGCTGGGCCTCCTGGGCCAGCAGCACGCCGTTCTTGCTGCCGGGCATGATGACGTCGGTGAGAAGCAGCCGGATGTCTGAGCGGTCTTTGAGGAGCATCAGCGCGTCGTCGGAGTTGTAGGCGGTCAGGCAGCTATAGCCTTCGGCTTCTAGCATCGCGGCGGCCGTCTGGGCCACCTCTGGACGGTCGTCGACCACAAGGACCAGCTCTCCCTGGCCGCCGCGCACGCGCGAAGAACTCTGGGACGTCGTTGGGGTGGGAACATCGACGACCGCAGGGAAGTACAGACGCACCGTGGTGCCCGCGCGCTCCTCGGAGTAGATCGTTGCCATGCCGCCGCTTTGCTTGGTGAAGCCGTAGACCATCGACAGGCCCAGACCCGTGCCGCCTTGCTCGGCTTTCGTGGTGAAGAAGGGATCCATGACGCGGGACAACGCCTGCCTGGGAATCCCCAGCCCCTCGTCGCTGACCGACACCGTCACATAGTCGCCCGGGGCGGGAAGGCCGTGCAGCCGCATGTCCTCTGCGGTGATCGCGAGATTGCCAGACCGCACCCAGACCCGGCCGCCGTCTGGCATCGCATCGCGCGCGTTGACCAGCAAATTCAGCAGCGCCGTCTCGAACTGAGACGGGTCGAGGCGCGCGTTCGCGACAGACGGGTCGAGTTCCAACTGCACGCGCACGCCTTGCAAGGAACTGGCCGCCATGTCGACCGTCCTGGCGATGGCGTCGTTGACGCTGACCACGCGACCTTGGAGCTGCTGTTTGCGGGCGAACGCGAGCAACTGCTGAGTGAGCGCGCCCGAGCGCGCCGCCGCGGCCTTCACGTTGGAAAGGGCTCGGCTGAGCAGCGCGTCGTCTGGCGCCGCGCTCCTGGCGCGCGCTGTCGCTACCTCGGCGTTGCCGGTGATGACCTGCAAGAGATTGTTGAAGTCGTGCGCGATGCCCCCCGTGAGCTGGCCCAGCGCTTCCATCTTCTGAGCCTGGCGCAGCGCCGCCTCGGCATCGCGTCGACGGCTGACATCCAGCTGCGACGAAAAGTAGTAGAGCAGCTCTCCGCTCTCACCCCGCACAGGCGTAAGAAAAAGCGCGTTCCAGAACGTGCTGCCATCCTTGCGGTAGTTCAATAGCTCCACCGTCAATTCCTTCTCGGCGCGGATGGCCTCGCCAATCAGGGCCACAGTACTGGGATCGGTGTCCGGCCCTTGCAAGAAGCGGCAGTTCTTCCCGAGGATCTCCGCGATCGAGTAGCCGGTCATTTCCAGGAAAGCCTCATTGGCGAACACCAACGGGGTATCGGGTTGGCGCGGATCGGCCACCACCATGGGCATGCGCGTGGCGTGCACGGCGGCATGGAAGATGTCCTGGCCAAGCCCACCGGACGCAAACCCCTCGGTGCGCACGCGGGCGTCGTGTCGCGGGGCATGCGGAAATTGGTCGCGAGGATCGGTATCGGAACTCATGTCACACCAGCCAGTGAATCTTGCGGCCATCCTGCCGTTGAAACACGCATCAACCCGCCAGACCCGATCCTGTTCGCATGCAGGACTTCTCCGACACAGCTTCGCGGTGCCTTGCGCCAACTTTTGGAGAGGAGGGGGACCATGTCGTAGACGAAGGTCCGGCCACACGCGCGTCGAGGCGTGATACAGGCTGAGCAGGACACGGTAGCTGAAACACGTTTCGACCTGAGGTCGATGCATCCTCGCGATGAAGAGGTGCGCGGCGCGCGCTCAGGTCGCGGCAAGCGCGCCGCGTCTGCCGACGAATCGTGCGAGCAGTGCTGCAGTTTCTAAAACGGCTAGCACATCGCACTCTTGCCCGGGGCCCCCCGCACACATTGCCGATCCAGCCGCCAGTCCAGCGCCTCAGACTCGTTAATCCTCCTGCGTCTCAGCCGCCCCTTGCGAGTGGGCGGCAACGAGCCGGGTGGTGCATGCCTGCGGCAAATCGCGGTACCCGCTGGGCGGGTCGTACTCGTGTTGCGACGACATGCCACCAGCGTGGCCGATCAAGCGGCAGTCGGAACCGCTTGGCGGGTTGAGTGACGCTTATGTGGACGTGCTGCGCGACGGCGGAGGAGGGCTTACCTCGTCGTGCCCGGGCCCGGGGATGCCCGCGCCCATGCACTCGTCCTCCTGGTTCGTGGGCTTGCGAGGCTGCCAGTCGCGTGCGAAACACGGCGTCGCGGAAGGTTTGTGACGGCGAATCGTTTCCCGGGCCAGCAGGTAGGCCTGAAGTTGCGCCTGAGAACGCCGCTGAGAACTGACGCGCCGTGACGTGTTCTGTTCAACGTTGGGTTCGAGGGATGTGTGAGCCATTTTGATCACGCAGCGGATTGGTTGTTCCACCCTTGCTTGTTCCGAGTGGCTGGAAAAGATCGTTGCTTCTTTTGCATCGAGGTGCCCGTGTCGTCGTGAAGACCACGACGACCACGAGCACGACCACGACCATCACGAGCACGAGCACGACCACGTTTCAGTCGAGGACGAGCCCGAAGCCCATTTGGGCCCAGTTGTCGTCCCCTGCGATCCAGGCCTTCACCGCGCGCCAGTGCGTCGCAGGTTCGTCCACCAACTGGCGCGCGTCAATGGCACGCGCCAGTCGCTCGCGGGCTTCTTCCGGCCTCATCGCGATCTCGCCTCTCAACCACCTTCGCAGGGCCTGCAGTTGTGCCGTCGGAAGAGGTTCTGGCGGGTGGATGCTTCTTGCGTCGCCTCGACGCTGCCACGCTTCGCAAGGCGCGCGCGCATCGACCGGCGCGTTAGGGTTGCGCATCGGTACGTCGGGGAAGACAAGGCCAGCGCGTTCACGGGCGTCGCCCTTTTCGGTGGCTGACAGGGCGGCAGCCTCAGCCTCGTGCCGCGCGGCCTTGGCGGTGGGCGCTTCCCGATGACTCTGCAGGCTCACGCCATTCATGGGACGGGTGTGAGCGGCTTCGCAGAATTGAACTGCCTTGACGGTCATGTTGGAACTCCTTGCATCTCCTTAAGTTGAAACGATGATGGAAGGCGTTTAACGCCGAGGAATTAGCGAGTCTCGCCCGTGACCAGATGAACATCGCGCTTACCTTTTGCCGGCTGAAGGTCCGGAAAAGACGAGGGGTGATCAACTCGTGGCGAAGGCGAGGCGTGGCAAACGTGGTCCCAAGCCTGCTCAACGCCTCGAGCGTCGAGGATCCTGATCAACGGCGCTGACTCGGTCGGACAGTCGGAATTTTTAGCAAGCCGGGTGTGAAAATCAAGCCTCGCCGACCTTGATCGGTGCGCTGCCGCGGCGCGCTCCGGCGCCGCGAGCGGCGCTTGTCCGAGCGCAACCTGCGGCGGCGCCGCACATGCGGTGGGCCTCGAAAGTTTCGACCTCTGGTCGCGGACGGCGGACACACCTTTCCTTTACTGAAGTCCGTGTGATCGCTGGGCTGTGGCGGCCGCGTACGCTACGGCCCTTGCGGCGCGAAAGCACGTCCGTGAGCAGGCATGGCCGAAGAGCGAAGCGACGCGCGGACCGCGCAGGCGCCCCATGACGATCGGACGGCCACGGCATTGCCAATCCCGACGGCCAACTAGAACGGCCGCGCGCAGCGATGTTGGGTGATCGAACACGTGCTTTCGTCCCGCGCGGATCGCACGACGTCGCGCCGGCCCTCGCATGGGAGGGACGGCGCGAGGATCGCGTATCAGGTGGCGCGCACCTCAATACGACGAGGCTTGGCGTGCGCTGCTTTGGGAATGCGCAGCTTTAGCACGCCTGCCGACAGCTCTGCTTGTACGTTTTCCGTGTCGAGTTCATGGCTGAGGGTAAAAACCCGGCGAAACTTGGCCAGCCGAACCTCTGCATGGCTGCTCGACAAACCCGCCGGGATCGAAAAGTCTGTCTCGGCTTCGATGGTCAACGCGTCGCGCTCGACTTGCAGGTTGAGCTTTTCCGCGCTCACGCCGGGCAGGTCTGCGAACACCGTGATGCCGACCGCATCCTCCACGACGTCCACGGGGGGCGTCAGCGTGGCGTCACTGAAGCGATTGGCGTTCGACGCGGTGCCGGGGTTGACCGGGGCGGAATGCTGTGTGGTTTGCAATTGGCTCATGATCGTCTCCCTTGTCTCAAGCGGCCGGTTGGATCTGCACGCGCCGCGGCTGCGTGGCTTGTTTGCGAGGCACGGTCACGTGGAGCAAGCCTTCGCGCATCTGGGCCGTCACTGCCTCGCCGTTGGCATCCTCAGGCAGGGACAGCGCCCGTCGGAATTTGCCGGCGAAGCGCTCGTTGATATGCACGCTCGCGCGCTCGTCGAGCTGACTGAGCGGGGAGCCGCGCTCGCCCGAAATGGTGAGCAGCCCCTGCTCGACATGCACCTCGATCGATTGCGGGTCCACGCCCGGAGCAAAGGCGTACACCTCGATCGCTTCCGGCGTCGTGCCGACGTTCAGCGCCGGGAAGGAGTGGCGACCAAAGCCGCGGATGGTGGGGGACAGGTCGAACGCCTGCTGCATCTCCCGCTGCAGGCGATCCATGTCCGCGAAGAAGTCGCGAGGGAACAAAGATCGATACATGATGAGTCCTCCATCAAGGGTCTGAAAAGTGGCGCATGCAGCCCCTGCTGCGCACCGACGCCGACTTAGGAGTTCCTCGAAGGATTTCAAGAGGGGCAATGAATGGCGTTGGTCTCACTGGCGTGCGCCCGGCGCTGCACGGCGCGCGCGCCGCCTGCTGGACGGACCCATCTGAGTATTGCGAAGGTGACCTCAGGCGCCTTAGGATTCGAACTACGAGGTGACGGAGCTGAACATGACCGACATTTCTTGGTATCCCGAGTTTTCTGCCAGGCTCACTCCATCGGGCAACTTCGCTCCGGTCGTACTCCTTTTCAGGAGCGGGGGGAGGGCTGTCGTGAGGCGAGCTGGACCTATGCTGGCGAGTACCCAAGCGCCAGCGAGGCTGCCTCTGCGGCTCGGCGGCAGTACAGTGGCGACTCGGCTCCCGCAGGTGATAGTCGCAGTCAGGCGTAATTGCGGAGCCCTTGGCCTCCCGGCATGCGCGCGAGTGGCGGTGCGAGGTGTAGAGAGACGGGCCAATGGCGCCGCTCGACCATGCAGCGCATGGTGCGCACGTCAGTGGACAGTGGCGATGGCGATGGCGCCTGACGCTCGCCAGGCCACCGCCTGAGAGCTTACGCTGCGCGGCGGGGTTCCACTTCGAACGTCCAGGGCGCATGCATAGGCTTTGGCCTGCGTCATGAAGCTGAACCAGACGTCCACTTCTGAGGGGATTTGGTCGGCGCCACCACGGTTCGCCGGGTGACGCGCGGCGCAGATGGAGCGAGAGCTCGCCTCTTATAGTGCGGCCCTGTAATTTGCCAAAGGGCGCGGCCAAGCCGTCACCGGGTAGCCGACAACGCTGCCGGGTGCAATCACGTGCAAGCTCCGGCGTTCCGCGGTTTCCAGCGCCAACTTTTAGAAGGCTCGGCATGCAGAGGCCATCGGTGGGGGCGCGGCACCCGACTACGCCTTTCACGCCATTCGCTGTGGCATGCCAGCGTTGTGGCGGCTACGCAGAGCGGTGCCCGTAGATATGTTCCCACGTCTTCATCCGAGGGCGTTAAAGCGAGGCGAACTCGCGACACTCTTCGAATATTTTCGGCACTTTCCGAAACCGCCTTTCCCGCAGGATACGGCGTTTGAAGATACTGCGACGCATCGCGCTGTGAAGGCCGCAAGGTGCGGCAGCCGGCGGCGTACACCTCGATATCAACTATGTACCACACCTGCGCTTACCCTCGACGGCTTGAATTGCGACGCTGCCTTCCTCTATTGCTTCACGTGCCGCCGCGCGGGCTGCTTGGCGTTGGACTTGCCCTCGCCGCGGCGTTGCTGACGGCGTGCGGCGGCTCCTCTGATCCCGATTCGCCACCCGACACAGCGGCGGGCACGTTCGCCGTCACGTTGGTTCGTGTTTCGGCTGAAGCGCCAGGCGGCCACTGTGCGGCCGGTGGCTCGCGTATCGACTCCGGACGCGACGCTGACGCCAACGGTGCGCTGGTCGACGGCGAGGTCACGTCGACGCAATATGTCTGTAACGGGCTCACCGGCGCGGGGGGCCCACGGGGGCGACCGGCCAATCCACGCTGGTGCGAGTGCGCGCCGAGCCTGCAGGCGTCAACTGCGCGCAAGGCGGGTCGGTCATCGCTGCCGGGCTCGATGCAAACGGCAGCGGCGTGCTCGAGGACGGGGAAGTGAGCAGCGTCGCATACGTGTGCAGCGGCGCCAACGGTTCTAACGGAGCTAACGGCTCAAACGGCTCAAACGGCTCAAACGGCTCTACGGGGCCCACTGGTCCGACAGGCCCCACCGGTCCCACTGGCCCCGCTGGCCCCACTGGTCCCACTGGTCCGACCGGACCGACCGGTCCCACCGGTTCTACCGGATCGTCGGGATTGGATGCGTTGCTGGCGCTCAGCGCAGAGCCTTCCGGCGCCAACTGTGTCTACGGCGGCCAGCGTGTGCAGTCCGGCCAGGATGGCAACCGCAACGGCATCCTGGATGCCGGCGAGGTCATGTCCACGAGTTACCTGTGCAGCGCCGCGCCCGCCGACACCCGTTGGGTGAACGTCACCGCATCATCCATTCAGGCGGAGGCGAATACCGGATACCTCGCCAATGCCAGCTCTGCTGTAGTCATCACGCTGCCCACCGCGCCAGTCATCGGCGACTGGATCAAGGTGACCGGGGTGGGGTCGGGAGGGTGGACCATCGCGCAAAACGCCTCTCAAAGTATTTCGACCGTCGGACTGCCGGGCGGCAATCTGGTGGACTGGGCTGCCAAGCCGATCTCGGGTAACTGGTCCAGCGTCGGCATGTCGAGCAATGGGGTCAACCAGGTGGCGGCGACATCCTCTGGCGACCTGTTCACCTCGACGGACGGTGGCGACCACTGGACGCTCCGCCTGACCGGCCAAGTCTGGTCTGGGGTCGCCATGTCGTCGGACGGGTCACACATCCTGGCCGCGACCAATGGCGGCGCGCTGTTCACGTCCCCCGACGGCGGCGTCAGTTGGAGCAACGATGCCTCAGGGCGAGCATGGAGCGCCGTGGCCACGTCTGCCGATGGCCAGCGTCTGGTCGCCACGGCCTACCTGGGGCAGATCTGGACGTCCTCCGACGCGGGGTTGAGCTGGACGCCTCGCGACAGCAATCGCGCCTGGCGCGCCGTGGCCTCTTCTGCGGACGGGCGCGTGCTGGTCGCCGCCACCAACGGCGCGCAGCTGTATGTCTCGACCGACTTCGGCGCAAGCTGGACGCCCAGGGCATCCGCTCAGTTCTGGTGGAGCGTGAGCACCTCGGCTGACGGCAAGCGCATGTTTGCCACGGTCGACACCGGCGTCATCTGGCGTTCCGAAGATTTCGGCGTCAGTTGGGACACCGCGTCGACGAGCCGCGATTGGCGCGGGATCGCCACGTCTGCGGATGGCCGCTATGTCGTGGCCGCCACGGCGGGCGGCAGGCTGTTCGAATCGCCCGATGGCGGCACGTCCTGGCGTGCCACGGCCGACGCCGGCGCCTGGTCGGCCGTCGCCAGCAGTGCGAATGGTCAGACGCTGCTGGCAGCCAAGACGGGTGCGGCGTTGTATGGCGGAACGCGCCGCACGGCCACCACCCCCGGCGCGGCGGGTACGCTGTCGGGAGGGCAAGCCGACGCCCTTCAGCTTCAGTACGTGGGCGGCGGGTTGTTCATGCCGATCAGCTTCGTGCTGGCGACGTCGGCGTTCACGCCGCTCTAGTCGAACGCAGGCACCTGAGCTGGCCCGGCCCGCCCCGGCCCGGCCCGCCCCGCCCGATCGCGGGGCGCGCCCCGAAAAGCGCGCAAGTGCGCTCGCGGGCGCCGGGGTGAGCGTTCCATGTCGCGTGACCGCTCGGGCCTCTTCTCCGTCGCACCCGACGTTCAACTTCCTTTCGGGCCAGGGGCCCGCGTTGGACTCGGCTCACCGTGCCGATCGGTCTTTTGCATTCGAGTGACAATGCGTCCACAGGACGGGGGCGGGGATGAGTCTGGGCGAGGTTGTCGAAGAATCCGCAAGTCGCGCGCAGCAGCGTCTGGCCTTCGGGCTCTCGGCTGTGCTGCTGGCGGCTGCGGCGGCGCTCACGCCCTATGCGTCGACGCCCCTGCCTGAACTTTCCCACATCAGCGGCATGTACGGTGCAGCGGTGGCGATGATCAATCTGGCCACGTTCTGGCTGCTTGTCTCAGCCCCCGCGCAGACTCGGGCGCATTCGGCCATCGCCGCGGCGTATCTGTTCGCCGGGCTGATGGCGGTCTTGCATGTCCTCACTTTCCCCGGCGCCGTCCTGCAAAGTCAGCCGGTACTCGGCTCGCCCCACGCGGTCAGTTGGCTGTTCATCGTCTGGCGCGCCGGATTTGCCCTCTTCGTGGGCTGGGCCGCCTGGCGCGGGGAGGTCGCCACGTCTCGCAGTCCCGTCGACGGATCCTGGCCGGTGGTGCTGGCGGTGCTCGCCACCGTGCTGGCGGCCGTTGCCTCGCAATGCACGGACGCGGCGGCCATCACGCTCGCCGGTGGCCGGCAGCTGTTCAGTACCTTCAGCATCTATGGGTCCTACGCGGCCGGGGCCATCGCGGTGCTGGCCGTGGCGCTGATCTGGCGGCGCGGCTTGTACAGGCGCTCGATCTTCGTGTGGCTGGTCTTCGTCATGACTGCCGAGGCCGCGGGCGTCTGGCTCAGCACCTTCAGCGGCGGTCGCTACACGATCGCTTGGTATGGCGCCCGCATCGAAGGGGTTCTGGTGAGCGCGGTCATGCTGCTGGTCCTGGCGCAGCATTTCAGGCGCCTTCAGCATCGTCTGGCCAATTCGGTCGACGCTCTTCGTTACCGCACCGAGCGCCTGCAGGCGGAGATCCTGCGAAGGGAACGGCTGGAGGCGCAGCTGGCGCAGGCGGAAAAGCTCAAAGCGGTGGGGCAGCTCGGCGCGAGCCTGGCGCACGACTTGAACAATATTCTGCAAGTGATCACCGGGCGGCTGTCCATCTTGCAGCGCAGGGTTGGCGCGGCGGCGGACGCCGATGTGGAAGTGATCCGCCGCAATGTCCGCAAGGCGGAGGTGCTGACGCGGCAACTCACGTCGCTGTCCGGGCGGCGCCACTTCCTCGCCCAGTCCGTGGACATGATCGCAGCGCTGCAAGGGACAGCGGAAGCAGCCCGCCTCCTCCTCGACGCGCACCACAAATTGCTGCTGGAGGTGCCTGACGAGCTGCCCCCGCTGACGCTGGACGCCTTGGAGTTCGAAGTCGCGGTCACGAACCTGGTGACCAACGCGCGTGACGCCATGCCCGACGGCGGGATGGTGACGATCCGGGCGTTCCTCGGCGCGCGCGCCGCGAGCCCGACATTGGTTGTCGAAGTGAGCGACACAGGTGTCGGGATCCGTCCGGAGATCCGGGAGCATATTTTCGAGCCGTTCTTCTCGACCAAGGAGCCGGGCAAGGGCACTGGCCTTGGGCTGGCGCAGGTCGCCGCCTTCACCGGCAAGAGCCACGGGCGCGTCGAGTTGCGCAGTGTCATGGGCGAGGGAACGACCGTCGCACTCGCGTTTTCGCTCGCCCCAGGTGCGATGTCGCCCACGGCCGGCCCCTCGTCGACCGGAGGCGTTGTACACACGGCAACACTCGCTGCGGGCGACGTGGTGCTGCTGGTGGACGACAACGACGACGTGAGGGAAGCCTCGGCGCAGCTGCTGGAGGCCGGTGGATTCGTTGTGATGGCCGCCCGCAGCGCCAGGGAGGCGCTGGCATTCATAAACGATGGCTTCACGCCCCATGTCGTGATCTCCGACATCGTGATGCCGGGCGGCATGCACGGGGTGGAGCTCGTGCGGCAGATCCGGCAGCGGCATCCCCAGGTGAAGTCGGTGCTCGTCACCGGTCACAGCGACGTGGCCGAAGGCGCGCGCAGGGAAGGAGTGGCCGTGATTCCCAAGCCTTACGACATGCAGACGCTGCTGCGAGCGCTTGGATAGCTGCCCGTTGCGGCCTTGGTGAACGCCTGTTGAGTGGATTGTCAGGCGGTGTCCCTGTCCTGGCCGTCGGCAACTAAGCCGTCATGGACTGGCCGGTGATGCAGGGATATCGCCACGCATGCGCCCAATATTTGCTCGAGCAGAGCGCGTTACGTGACTGAAGGGGACCGTGACCCAAGCGGGATAGTGGGCGACCAGAAAACCGTGCATAAAAAGATCCCAGCGGTGACGCTGGGATCTCGGCTTACTTCACGCGATCTCTCACTTGGACTTGTCGGTCGCCGTGCCAGATGTGCCAGATGTGCCCGACGCGCCCGACCCAGCCGACCCACCCGAGGTTAACGACGTCCCGGACCCGGCTGACGAAGCGGTAGACGAGGGGGTGGACGTTCCAGTGGATCCGCTGGACAGACTCGATCCGGCCGAAGCCGTTTGGTTGCGGTCGCTGCGATCGCTGCGACCACTGCTGTCATTGCGATCACCGGAGGCGCCGTAACCGCTGCCCGAGCCACTGCTTCCTTGGCCATACCGCGAGGTATCGGACGTCTCTTGGTCCAGCGACTGGGACGACCCGGAGGAGCCGGCGCCACTACTGCCTTGCCCTTGACGCGTCGAGCGTTCGGAACGCCACTTGTTGAAGTCGTCCGAGAATCTCTGATAACGCTCCTGACGCCAGCCGTGATAGTCGTTGTCGAGTGCGCGCATCTGTTCGTGGCGCCACTGCTCGTAATCCGGGTCGTAGTGCGACTGGCGTCCCTGGGACTGTCGGGGCTGCGATTGCCCACCTTGCCACTGCCCACCTTGGGATTGCCCGCCTTGCCACTGTCCGCCTTGGGACTGCCCGCCTTGGGACTGCCAGTTCCGTTGCTGGCCTCCTCCCTGCGAGCCTCGGCCTTCGCTGGAGCCGCCGTAGTGCTCACTGAGCGAATCCGCATAGCTGTCGGATCCGGAGCCAGCCATACCGCCGTAGTCGCGGCGACTGCTGTCCTCGCCCCAGCCTTCGTGACGCGGGCCCTGGTCGCGATAGCGATCCGACGTCCCCTGGCCATAGCCGCTTGAAGTGCCGTAGCTGCTGCTGCCGTAGTTGCCGGAACCGCTATAGCTGTCTTGCCTGCCGTAGTTGCCGCCGCCGTAGTTGCCACTGTTGCCGCCCATCGAACGGCTGCGGTCGCCGCCCCAGGCGTCGCTGTCGGGGCCGCCGCGGTAGCCGCCCTGACTTTGGAAGTCGCCGTGGCTGCGGTATTCCTGACGGTAGTCGTCGCGATAGTCATTCCGATGGTCGTCGCGATAGTCGCTGCCGCCGGCGTATCCCCGGTAGCCGCTGCCGCGCTGGTCGTCGGTGTTTGCCTGGTAGCTGCCTTGGTACTCGGACCGCTGCTCGCCGCGGGATTGATCCGATCGGCTGCCGTAGTTCGTACGTCCGCGGTCAGCGTCGTCCCATTGATTGTCTTGGCGCTGATCTTGTCTGCCTCGTTGTCCATACGGGTTCATGGCGACTCCTTGTAAGCCTCAAACCGGGGTGATGGCACCGATGACGCCCGTCACCGGTTCCCACAGACGATGGGCAAGGTTGATGCCGTTGCCGTCGCCTTTCGAACTGCGAGACCAGTCGGTGCCGTGGGTACCGTGGGTACCGTGGGTACTGAAGTTGCCTGACCAAGCGACTTCCACCCATTGCAGCCGCCGCGGCGGTCAGGAGTACTTCCATGCTTGCTTTGACTTATCACGGCGCCAAAGATGTGCGCGTTGAAACCGTGCCTGATCCGGTGCTCGCCGCCGATGACGATCTGCTGCTGCGCGTGACCGCGACCGCGATCTGCGGATCCGACCTGCACATCTATCGCGGCAAGATCCCCGACATGAAGTCGGGGGACATCCTCGGCCATGAGTTCATGGGCGTGGTCGAGGAGGTAGGGCGCGGCGTGACCAATGTGAAGCCCGGCGACCGGGTCGTCGTCCCGTTCACGATCTCATGCGGCGACTGCTTCTTCTGCGGCCGCAAGCTCTTTGCCGCCTGCGAGACGACTAACCCCGGACGCGGCGCGATTCTCAACAAGAAAGACATTCGTCCCGGGGCCGGACTGTTCGGCTACAGCCACCTGTATGGTGGCTACGCCGGTGGCCAGGCGCAGTACGTGCGTGTGCCCAAGGCCAACGTCGGCCCCCTCGTGATTCCCGACACGCGTCTGGCTGACGAACAGGTGCTCTTCCTGTCCGACATCCTGCCGACCGGCTATCAGGCCGCGTTGAACGCACAGATCACCGCCGGCTCCAGTGTGGCGATCTTCGGCGCGGGCCCGGTGGGCATGATGGCGGCTGCCAGCGCGCGGCTGCTTGGCGCGGAACGCATCTTAATGGTGGACCACCATCCGTATCGGCTGGCGTTCGCCAAGGAGACGTACGGTGTGCTGCCCATCGACTTCGACCAGGTCGACGATCCGGCGCAACTGATCATCGAACAGACCGACCATCGCGGCGTGGACGCCTCGATCGACGCGGTCGGGTTCGAGGCCAAGGGCAGCACTGTCGAGACGGTCCTGTCCACGCTCAAGCTGGAAGGCTCGAGCGGCACGTCCCTGCGCTGGGCCATTGCGGCGACGCGCCGCGGCGGCGTCGTGAGCGTGCCGGGCGTGTACGCCGGGTTCATCCACGGCTTCCTGTTCGGTGACGCGTTCGAAAAGGGACTGAGCTTTGCGAGCGGTCAGACGCACGCCCAGCGCCACATGCCCGAGCTGCTGCGACACATCGAGGAGGGCACGCTCAAGCCCGAGGTGATCGTCAGCCATCGCATGCCGCTCGCCGATGCGGCGCACGGCTACGAGGTGTTCAACAAGAAGGAAGAAGACTGCCGCAAGGTGGTGCTGACGCCATTCCCCACGCATTGAACCAGGAGTCATCATGAACTCGAATGACATCGTCACAAGGCCGCTGGCAGTGGTCACCGGCGCGTCCAGTGGCATCGGCCGCGAGCTGGCGCTGGAATGCGCGCGTCATGGCTACGATCTGCTGCTCGCCGCCGATCGGCCGCTGGAAGACACCGCGGCGGCCTGCGGCGCCGAAGGGGCGAGCGTGCAGCTCGTCAACGCGGACCTAGCCACGATGGCCGGTGTGGACGCGGTCCATGAGGCCCTCGCGGGCCGGCGCGTCGACGCACTGCTGGCCAACGCGGGTCACGGACTGGGTCACGCATTCCTGGACCAGGACTTCAAGGGCGTGCGTCACGTCATCGATACGAACATCACCGGGACGCTGGACCTCATCCAGCGAGTAGGACGCGAGATGCGCGATCGCAACGCCGGCAAGATCCTGATCACCGGTTCGATCGCCGGCCTGATGCCGGGCGCCTTCCAGGCCGTCTACAACGGCACGAAGGCCTTCATCGACTCGTTCGCCTATGCGTTGCGCAACGAGCTGAAGGACACCCACGTGTCGGTGACCGTGCTGATGCCGGGCCCGACCGACACGGAGTTCTTCCGCCGAGCGGACTTGACCGATACAAAGGTGGGCACTGACGAGAAGCAGCCGCCGGTGGAGGTTGCCAAGGCCGGTTATGAGGCGATGGAAGATGGCGAAGGCTCGGTGGTCGCCGGTTGGAAGAACAAGATCCAGGCCGTGTTGGCGAACGTCACGCCGGCCGAGATGCTGGCTGAGCAGCACCGGAAGATCACGGAGCCGGGTAGCGCCAACAAATCGTAGCCAGCGGCGCAAGGATGCCTCGACACCCACCCCACCGCGTCGGCGCCAGACCATAGTGGGGAGGGGCGATGGTAGTGCCGCGGGCTGGATGAGGCGCGGTGCGGCGCGGTTCGGTGCCGTGAGGAAATTCGGCACTATGGGCCTTCCTTCCAATCCGCGAGGAGGCGCAGCGTCGTCGTCAACATCTCGCCTGCATAGCTGCGCTGATGCCGAAGTTCCCAGGCGACGCGTTCGGCTTCGACAAGGTCCAGACGCGAGACCGCCGAGGCAAGCGCTTGATCGAGGTGGCGAGCGTGCGCCTCTGCCTCTTGCCACGTGTGAAGAGCCTCTGACAACTTTGGCGCCATAGCACTGTTGAGCAAGTACGGTGCCGGACGCCAGTCCGTCACGTCACCGGAGTGCCTCGGGTTACGTTCTTCACCCAACTTGTCGAACGGCGAGTGATCCGCCACGGACAACGCCTCGTAGAAGAACAAGCAACCCACCTAGGAAGCAAGCGAGGCCGGACGACCCCAGGCTTACTTGACTTCTTGCAGCAGTGCCACCACCTCGACTGGCCCACCTCAAGGCAGTCGCCTGGTGACGAGGTCAGGCGAGGCGAGGGTCAGTACATGGATGTGGAGGAACGGATGCATGCCGCTTCTTTGCCGGGCGAAAGCCTTTCAGGCAGGCTCGTGTATGTGGAAGACGAGCCCGTCAACGCCTTGTTGATGCAGCACTGGGCCGCGCAGTATCCGAAACTCACGCTGGAGGTCGCGCTGACAGGTGCAACTGGGTTCGCCGCCTGTTTGCGCGAGGTGCCGGACGCGGTGCTGCTGGACAAGCGTCTGCCGGACATGGACGGACTCGACGTGTTGCGCCAATGCCGGGCCGCGCCGACGCTGGCCGGCGTCCCGCTCGTCATCCTCTCGGCAAGCAACGACGTGATTGACATCGAGGCCGCGCTGAGCGCGGGAGCCAGCGCGTACTGGCTCAAGCCTTTTGATTTCCGCGCGCTGGAGCGCGGCCTGCTCGATCTCATGGGTAAGACACGTAAAACACGACCACTGCGTTGAAGCGTTCATCCTTGTGTGTCGCCCCGACGGAAGCGCCGATAACCGGCCCTCGCTCAAACCTTCCTGCTGAGGAATCTTGACTTTGCCAGGGTGAAGCGCCACGGGAGATGCTGTGCCTTGGAGATGCCCACGCGCGTGCCGCTGGCGATGTCTGCTGCCTGATCCATGTCCGGCGGCGCGATAAGTTCGAACGGAGGCTCGTCGATGCGTCGTCTGTCGAGCGCCGCGGTGATCCCCAGGGCCTGCGCCAGCTTGCCAGGCCCGGAGCAGAGCAGGCGCGGATCTTCGAGCTGGCGACGTTGGCGCATCCGCTCCAGTCCATGCGTGGGCTCCAGCGCCCGTATGAGAACCGCTGCGCCATGGTCGCGTTCGCGGCAGACGATGTTGAAGCACCAGTGCAGACCATAGGACCGGTAAACGTAGGTGGAGCCGGGCGCGTCGAACATCGCGGCGTTGCGACGTGTCATGCCGCGAAAGCTATGCGACGCCTCATCGTCCATGTCGTAGGCCTCAGTTTCTACGATGCGTCCGCCGACACCGTCGACGAGCACTGTCCATCCTAGGAGTGAGCGCGCGAGCTCCACGGGCGGTGCGGAGAAGTCGAGGGTGGTCGCCGGGGAGGTGCTGGGCGGAGAGTGACGCATTTGAGGCTTGGGGCGAGCAGTCCTGTTGCCCCAGGATAGCGGCGCGGACGTGGCCATGAACAGGACACGAGCGTGAGCCTTGGGGTTACGCTCGGGCGCCTTTCGCAGGATCGCTCAGCGGGCCGCTCAATCGGGCCGCTCAATCAAGCCGCGCAATCGGGCCGCGCAATCGCCCCCATCGATCTGCGGGAGGGAAGGGCGGCCGGTACGCGAGCGCGTTGCCGCCGTGTCTTGCGCAGTCGCGCGGGGTGAATGCGTGCCCTGTTCACTCGCGCCGCTCGCACCTTGGCGAGGGCGGTAGGTCTGTCGTTTGCCATTCATCCTCACGGCTCGCCAGCGGCACCGCGCTCGCGCAGCTGAAACCTCGACTTTCCAGCAATCGCCAGGAGGCCACATGCCATCGACAGCCACGACCCGATCCACTGCCGTTCGAAAATCCACCGTGAAGGCTTCGCCACGCACCCCGGACGCGGTGACGCTGCTTCGGGCTGACCACAAGAAGGTCGCCGACCTGTTCGAGCAGTTCGAGAAGTCGCGTTCCACCGCCAAGAAGCGCGAACTGGTCGCCCAGATCTGCCAGGAACTGACCGTTCACGCGCAAGTGGAGGAAGAGATCTTCTATCCCGAAGTGCAGGCCGCGTTGCGTGACAAGGAGCTCGTGCCCGAGGCCCGGGTTGAGCACCAGAGCATCAAGGATCTGATCGCCGCCGTGGAAGGCGTGGAGCCTGACGGCGAAGACTACGACGCGAAGGTCAAGGTGATGAGCGAATGGGTCAAGCACCACGTGAAGGAAGAGCAAAACGAGATGTTCCCCAAGGCCAAGAAGTCCAAGCTTGACTTGGTGGACCTGGGTCAGCGTATTCAGAGCCGCAAGGACGAATTGCTTGCTCAGTACCAGACCGCGCATTGAGACAGCGCCATCCCTCGCCAAGTACTGGCTCGGGGTGGCTCCTGCTTGCTCATGCGTGCTCATGCGTGGCCATGCGTGCTCATGCATGCCTATGAATCGCCCCTCACTTCGCAATGACCAAGCCGGCACGTGAGATCGATCATCAGGTCGCCAGCGGAACGGGGATGCCCCGTTCCCGCAAGGTCCTGCTGCTGGTCGATTTCATCAACCCGCTGTCGTTCGATGGGGCGGAGCTCATCGCGCAGGCGGCCGTCGAGGCCGCCAGGTCGGCCGCCCGCTTGAAGAAGCAATTCCATCAAGACGGCGCCTGCGTGATCTACGTCAACGACAACTTCGGCCAGTGGCGCTCGGACGTGCGCACGCTGCTTCGTGAATGCAAGCGAGCGGGCGGCGCCGCGGCGGAGTTGGCGCGGCTGCTCGCGCCGTCCAAGACCGACCTGATGATCCTCAAGCCTCGTCATTCAGGCTTCTACGCCACGCCGCTGGACCTGCTGCTGGAGCAACTCGCGGCCAAGGACCTTGTGATCACGGGACTGGCGACCGACTACTGCGTGAAGTGCACGGCGATGGACGCCTATGTCAGGGGCTATCGGGTCGCGGTCCCCGCAGACTGCACCGCGGCGGAGTCGGATCAGCGCAAGCAAGGGGCGTTGATGTGGATGAAAGAAGTGCTGAAGGCGCGGATAGCGCCGTCGCGCTGACGTTACTTGCGCTTGAGGATGCTGATGCTCCCGTCGCTTTCCAGCACGCCCATGTGAAGATCCGCCAGCTCGCAGTCGGCCTCGCGCAGCGCCTTTTCGACATCCGCGATGCCCAGGCGATGCCGGCGCAACACGGCCTCGAACCACTGCCCGTCCCGCCCGATCAGGACAGGCGAGCCCTCAAGCCAGGCTTCCAGGCGCGGGCTGCGCGATCCCAGAAAACCGATGGCGCCATTCATGACGATCAGTGCGGCGGCCAGAATCCAGGCGCCCGCCACGGAGTCGTCACCGCCGCTCAGCCCGTTGCTCACCGCTTCGCTCAGCAGCATCACGACGAGCAGATCGAACGGGGTGAACTGTCCGACGGTGCGTTTGCCCGATAACCGCACCATCAGAAACAACGCGAGATAGATCAGCGCCGCGCGCGCAAGCAGCTCCCACCATGGCACGTGCATGTCGAACATGTTCCCCGGCTCCTTTCTTTGACTCGCTGATCGTGTGAAGTGATGAACGCAACGTCCACTGTCACGTCCACTGTCACGCCCACTCAACGCCTATTGAGACCGTCCCCAAGGACGTCCTGCAGCAGGCTTATGGGGACGGCGTTGCCTCACTTCGGCGGTTTGACCTCCTTGCGATAGGTACCGACCAGCTCGCCCTTGCGGATCACGTGGCCGGTGGCGGCCTTGAGCACGTCGTCGCGGGTCGCACCAAGGGGCAGCTGCAGGAGGGTATCCAGCGCGAAGATCTGGAAGTGATAGTGATGCGGCGGGTCGCCCACCGGGGGACGCGGGCCGTAGTACCCCACCGAGCCCCGACTCGTGGCGCCTTGCATCAGCCCTGCGGGCTCGGTCAGTCGCTCCTGCTCCTGCAGACCTTCGGGCAGCGATGTCACCTCGGGGGGAATGTTCCAGGCGACCCAGTGAACAAAGGGCGTGATGGGCTTGGAATCGGGATCCTCGGCCAGGAGTACATAGCTCTTGGCCCCGGGCACAGGACTCCATCTCAGCGGGGGCGACACGCCATCGGCGTACTCGCTGTGCTTCCTGGGAATCGCCGCATCTGGTCCGAAAGCGGTGGAGGTGAGGGCGATGGAAGCCACAGACGCCGCGGACTTCGCAGAAGTCGCAGAAGTCGCATCGCGCGCGTCTGTCTCCGATCGATCCTTCGCGAGGGGAACACCGATACCGCGCTGCGCCTGACGCTTCATCTCGTCGGCAGGAGGTTCCATCGCCGCGGCAGTTTTTTCCCTGCCTTCATACGCCACGCGATAGATCACCCCGTTCGCATCGTCTGCCATGAGCAGCGATCCGTCCTTGGCCCACGCGAGGCCGACCGGTCGCGCCATGTGGGTGCGTCCGCCGTCGGTCAGAAATCCGCTGACGAAGGGTTCGAAGCGCTGCGGCTTGCCATCGGCGAAGCGGATGCGCACGATCTCGTACCCCGACGCCGCCTTGCGGTTCCACGAGCCGCGCATCGTCACGAAGGCGTCGCCGGCAAACTCAGCGGGGAAGCGTCCTCCCCCTTGAAGAACACCATCTGCATCGGCGCGGCGTGGGCCTTGTAGCCCAGCGTCATCGGCACGCTGTCGCCCTTCCACTGTTCCTTGGTGATCTCCCCCGGCGGGGTGCTCTGCGGGTTGATGCCGCCGGCGCCCCAGACATGTGGCCAGCCGTAGCGCTTGCCCTGCTCGATGCGATTGAGCTCCTCGGGTTGGATCTCGTCGCCCAGAAAGTCGATGCCATGGTCCATGCCCCAGAGCTCGCCGGTGGCGGGATGCCAGTCGAAGCCGATCGTGTTGCGAAGCCCGCTGGCCACGATCACGCGGCTCTGGCCGTCCGCGGACGCGCGCAGCAGCGTGGCGTTTTCGGGATTGCTCTCGTTGCACGCGTTGCAGGTCGATCCAGCGCTGATGTAGAGCATGCCGTCCGGCCCGAATGCCAGGGTTCGATTGGGATGTTGGCCCGCATCGGGCAGGTCGCCGATGATGAGCTTTGGCTCCCCGACACGACCATCGGCCTGCAGCGGCGCCACGAAGACCTCCTTGACCGTGGCCACGTACAGCTTTCCGTCGTGGATGGCGAGCCCGTGGGCGCCGGCCCGGTCCAGCACCTTCACGCCAGGGCCGTCTGCCCTGCCGTCGCCGTCACGGTCCTCCAGGAGCAGGACATCGCCGGTATCGCGGCGGCTGACGTAGATGCGTCCATCAGGCGCCACCGCGATGATCCGGGCATTCTTCAGGTTCTCGGCAAAGATCGATACCTTGAAGCCGGGCGGTGCCTTGAGCCCGTTCAGGCGCGCCTGGGTGGGTTGCACCTTGTCGGGCTTGAACACGTGCGTGCGGATGGGGACATCGGTGCCGTCCCCTGCTGCGCGCGGACCGTCAGCGACAGGCAGGCGCTCAAAACGAGCAGCAATGTGCAGGAGCGAGAGGTCATGAGACACCCGAGGAGAAAAGGTGTCCGTGGCAGGCAGGTGGCATTCCCGCAGCGCACTGCGCAAAGGCAGTGCTCGCAAGAACGTCGCTCGAACGCGGCCGCGGCCCCGACAGGCGCGGGCTGGTACGCGGAGAATGCGACGTCGCGGCGTTGGCCCGTCAGTTCAGACGCGAGTCGAACCTGAGTGCGGCGACGCGTCGCTCGTAAGCCTCCAGATGCCTGGCCGAAGTCACCGGGGCGCCCAGGCGCTCGCAGAGCACGCCGAGCCGGTAGTGAGGCTCCGCCAGACTGCTGTCGAGCCGGAGCGCGCGCCCGAAGGCTTCCATGGCGGCGGCCAGGCGCCCCGCAGACTCAAGGATGCAGCCGCGCACGTGATGCAACCTGGCGTTGTTGTCGCAACTCTCCAGCGCGGCGTTCGTGATGTCGAGGGCCTCCTCCTGGCGCCCTTGACGACAAAGCAGCGCTGCGAGCGCCGTGTGCGCGCTGACGAGATTGGCGTCAGACGAGATGGCGGCGCGATAGCTGGACTCGGCCTGGGCCTCGTCGTCAACTTCCCTGAGCGCCGCCTGATCGACCATGGCTTGCACGGCATCCTGCCCGAGGTCCTCGGCCAGGATTCGCTCAAGGACCTCCGAGGTCGACTCCACGCTCAATCGCGCGGCATGTGCCGTTTCATGGGGAGGTGCGGTTCTCATGGTGCTCGCGGAAGACTGTGCTGACCGAGGAAGGTACCGCCTGCCCAGGATTAGGAGAGACAGCCGTCGCCGCACTTTTTTGTAGGAGCTTGTGAGTCGCCGCGGTGGCGCCCGCGCATTTCGGCGACAGACCGTTGCGCGAGGGCTGGGCGAGGCCCAGTGGGAGTCAACATTCATCGCGACGCCTCTGATAGAAGCGTTCGCAGTTTTCATTGGGGAGGCGACTGCTGTGTCAGGCCGCTTCGGGCGGTCTGCCGGCTGCCCGTGCATTTGCTTTGAGGCCGCGCTAGACCTGGTTCTTTGCGAGTGTGCTGAACCAGTCCGCATACGGCGTCGTGGCCGCCATGTGGCGGTTGAAGTCCGGCGCGCCGTCGCTCCACCAGACGTCCCCCCGTTCGCCGAGTTCGCGTTTGACCTCGTCGACCCGGGCACGGGCCTGTGCCCGTTCGTCTGCGCTCAGGTCCTTGCGGGCGAGCTGTCGGCGAGCGTCCATGAGCTCTGCCACCAGCGCCGCAGCGCGCGCCGTTGAGAGCGACGGATTGGTGCGGCGCCAGAGGCGTCCACGAACGACGAAGTAGCGACCGTCCGGGGTTGTCGGATGCTGCGTCATCTCTTGATTGGCGCCAGGTCAGCCGTTGCGCTTTGTCTGTTCTGCGTTGGTCGTGGAGCGCGAACCTTTGAGGTGCTCCTCGACGTCGGCCGCGTTGGCTCCGACCAGCCTGACGGCGTCACGGATCTGCGCCGTGGACGAATCGAGCTTCTTCGCCCAGGACTGGACCTGCGCGTCATCGTTGACGTCAATGGTCGGGGCGGCCGGTTCGTCGGCGGGGGCGGCAAAGCTGGCTTCTTCGGACATCGGCTGCTCCTGTGAAAGGGATCGCGTGGTGGGCTGTCGTGATTTCTCATGGGCAGGCGGGATGCCAGCCATCGCTGTCGGCCGCGGGGAAGGCGAACCTTGCCTGACGGATTGAAGACCGTGGGCGATCAACGGCGCTCCAGCTTGCGACCAGCACGGTATCAACGTCTGGTGTGTCGCAGGTGCGCCTCGACCGCCTCCGCGCTGGTGCCCACCGCGTTGACGGCGGCCTTGAGCTGCTCGGGCGTCACGCCGAACTTCTTGCTCCAGTCCCGAAGCTCGTAGTCCTCATTGACGTTGATGCGGGCGCGGTCCTGTCCACCGGTCTTGGTCTTGTCGTCAGCCATGCTGGTCTCCCTAGGGGTGAGGGTGGAGTGGAGGGTTGGCGTAGGAGCGAGGAGGAGGGCCAGGGCCTAAGGACGCTATTCGCGGTGAAGGCGCCGGTAGGCGCTGAAGTAGCGCAGGGACGCCTGGGTGTCTCCCAGGCGCTCCATCAACACACCCAGGTTGTAGTGCGCGTCGGCGAGGGTGTCGTCCAGCTCAAGCGCACGCCGATAGGCGTCGACCGCCAACGCAGGACGGCCGGAGTCCTCTAGAGCAGCGCCGCGGTTGAAGTGAACGAGCGGTGTCTGGCCGCAGTGCTCAAGAGCCTGGTCGTACAGCGCGACCGCCTCCAGACAGCGTTTGGCCTCGCACAGCATCGCGCCCAGATTGACGTACGCCGCGCTCATACACGGATCGAGGTCGATCGCCCGCCGATAGGCGCTTTCGGCCGCAGCCGCGTCCGAGGCTTCGAGTCGGACCGCCTGCTTGCACCAGTATGCTGCGCCTCGCGCCGCGGCTGGAGCCCGCGGACCGTCCGGCGCCAGCTCGGCGGGCGCTGACTCGTCCAGCGCGAGCAGCCGCTGACCCGAGAGCGCATCGTGCGTGCCGTGGCCGTCGGCCGCCTCCACCGTGCCACCGCTGGCTCGCACGCGCACGCTGGCAAGGTGCCTTGGCCCGGGCAGGGTCGCGCGCACGTTCTTCAACGACTGGATGATTTTCCTCGGCGGGATGCGGGCATCGCGCAGCCCCTTGGCGGTGCGCAGCACGATGAGGTCTTGCAGGGAGAAGCCTCCTGACGAGTCAGGGTGGACCACTCCGGCGTCCGTCAGTGAGCGGATGAACGCGCGCGGCAGCCCCACCAGCTTGTCGACCTGACGCGCGGAATAGTCGGCGCCCGAAGCCATGTTCACTTGCGCGCTCGCGTTCTGGGCGCCGGCGCTGAAACGGGCTCAGGCGTGGGGGCTGCGCGTTTGGCGGGCTTGCGCACGGCAGGAGCCGCTTCGGCCTTGAGCCTGGTGACGTTGGAGGGCGTTTTGACGGCCTTGTCGGCCCTATCGCCTTTATCGGCCTTATCGGCCTTGGCGGCAGGCTTCTTGGCGAGGCTTGAGCGCAATGCCTCCATGAGGTCGATGACCTGACCGCCCGCGACGACCTCGTCTTCGGTGTGTGACGACGCCACGATCTGCTTGCCGGCGACCTTCTCATCGATGGCTGCGAGCACACGCGCCTTTTCCTCGTCCTGAAACTCCTCGGGGCGGAAGTCGTCCTCCGCGATCGTTTCCACCAGCTTCAGGGCCAGTTGCAGCTCGCTGCTGGAGACGGGCGCATGCTCGATGTTGAGGTCCGCCAGCGAGCGCACCTCCTCGGCGTAGCGCAGCTGCTGGAGGATGAGCCCATCGGCATTGGCTCGCACCTGCACGATGTACCGCTTGGCCTTGAAGGCCCACTTGGCCAGCGCGCAGCGGTCGGAGCGACGCATGGCTTCCGCGAGCAACGCGTAGGGCTTGGCGCCGCGCTTGTCTGGCGCGAGCAGATAGCTCTTGTCGTAAAAAGGGGATCGATGGAGGCCTGTGGGACGAAGGACACGATGTCGATGACGTGGCTGCTGCCTTCCTCGAGGTTCTTGAGTTCGTCCTGCGTGAAGAGGACGAAGTGGTCCTTCTCGACCTCGTACCCCTTGACCATGTCCTTGCGATCCACCACCTTCTTGGACCGCTCGTTGACATACTGCTGCTTCAGGCGCGAGCCGTCCTTGTCCAGCAGATTGAAACGGATCTCAGATCCGGATTCGGTCGCCGAGAACAGCCTCACCGGCACGTTGACCAGACCGAAGCTGAGCGTGAGCGATGCGATGGAGCGGGCAGATGTGACCATGGTGCCTCCTGGCATGCGCCCAACAATAATTGCGAGGCCGTGCGGGAAGGAGCAGCCAAGGTGCGGTGGCGTTGTAGGACGTTGCCGCGAGTCGACGTCCACTCGCGGATCTCTGCCGACTGAGGCGTGTGTCGGTAAGAGGTGGTCCACAGGCGGTCGCGCCGCGAGGGCGCTCCCCAGCGAAGGACCACGAGAGGTCTGAGTCCAAGCTTCGCCTGCTCATGGCGATGGCACGTGACTTCAGAGCGTCTTCCAAGCGCTCTCACGAAAGCCCGGCTTACGTGGACACCCTCAGGCCAGCGAACAAACCAGCGAGCAAACCAACAAGTGAACCAACGAGCGAACCAACGAGCGAACCAGCGAGCAAACCAACGAGTGAACGGTCGCGCATGGGATCCTCGTGCACCCGCTGCGTGACATCCAGGCTCTTCGGCCATGGAGTGCCGCGGCTGACTCCAACCATCGCGATCTTCCTTCCGGGTTGCTTAGTCATGGGCGTCCTTCCGCCCAAAAGAACGGGTGCGCCGCTGCGCTTAGGAGGGCGGTTTGCCAACACCTCCTTACATTTCAAGGAGAGCGAGATGAACCCCTGGCAAGCGAAGCCCACGGAACGCAGGACGGATAACGCGCGTCGCGAAGCCTTCGAGCAGCGAGATCGGAGCAAGCGTGTGTGCGATGCGCCGCGTGAGTCAAAGGCAATTCAGAAGCTCGCGCCGACGGTTCCCGCTTCGCGATTGTTCTGACAACGCCATAGCGAGAATTCGCCACGAGCTCGGCCGCACGGCGGCGCACCGTACTTCGCCACAGGCGAGGCCGAACGGCTTGCGGAGGCGGAGCTGCACGCGCAGACCGGCTTCAAAGTGCGAGTGACGCGCTGATTGGCCGCCGGGGCGCCACCCTAGAATGCTGCCAGGAGGTGATCCATGCCAAGCATGTCAGGCGCGGAGCGAGACGTCATCCGGCGGTTTGCGGCTGGTGAAAAGGCGTTGCGAGAGCGCGCGGTGGCGATCTTTCGCCAACACGAAACATCCCAGCCCAATCTGCCCGAAATCGGCTTCATGGCCGAAGCGACCTCACTGGCACCCGATCATCTGCTCCAAGCGCACTATCGCCGGCTGTTGTCGGCTGCGGGGGAGACTGAGTCAGCTGCCTGAGGTTGAGATTCTGCGAAGGGGTTCGCGCGTTGGCTATTGCTGCGCCGGGCGAGGTGACTTGGCGTGACGGCCTGGCATCACGACCGTCGTATCCGCCATGCCCCAGCCGGCGAAGTCGTGGATTCGAGCGCAACGGTTCGCGCGGACGCCATGCGTTTGCGCACTCCGCGCACTCCGCGCACTCCGCGCACTTCGCACACTTCGAGCACTTATCACACGACGAGATACTCCGCGCATGGCAGGTGACAACGAAGCTCGGGGACTGCCCGTAGCGCCGCAAGACGAGGTCCAGGATCGAGATCCCCGTCCTGAACCCCATCCCAATCCCCATCCCCATCCCCATCTGGATCACGATCCCGAGGCCAGCTCGCATGCCGAGCCTGACTTCCTATCCGCCGTACGGGAGGACCTGACCGACTGGCGTCAATGGCTGGCCCGCATCGTTGTTCTGGCGTTTGCCGTGGCCGCGGGCTTGGCTGTCGTGCTGTTCACGTGGGTCAGCGATCAGGCCATCGAAGGCTTCGCGACGCTGCGCGCGTGGTCGCCGTGGGCGCCGCTGGTGTGGACGCCCGTCTGCACCGCTGGGCTGGTGTGGCTCACACGGCGCTTCGCACCCGGTGCGGCAGGCTCTGGCATTCCTCAGGTCATGGCGGCCTTGTCACCCAAGGTCGGCGCTGAGCAACAGGGACTTTTTGTATCGCTCAAGCTCAGTCTCGCAAAGCTGCTGCTGGTGTCGGGCGGACTGCTGGGGGGCTGGCCATCGGCCGCGAGGGGCCGTCGGTGCAGATCGCGGCGGGTGTCATGCAGCACGCCCAGCGCTGGCTCCCTCGGCGCTCACCGATGAATCACGACGGGCTGCTGGTGGCAGGCGGGGCCGCGGGCATCGCCGCTGCATTCAACGCGCCGCTCGCGGGCGTCATGTTCGCCATCGAAGAACTCACTCGCAAGATCGAACAGCGCAGCAGTGGCCTCATCATCGCCGCCATCGTCCTGGCGGGTCTGATGGCCGTCTCGGTCTTCGGCAATGCCAGCTACTTCGGCCGCTTGCGCGTCGAGCACCTCACCTGGGCGCACCTGCTGCCGGGCTTGCTCACCGCTCTCGGCTGCGGCCTGGCCGGAGGCGTTTTCTCCCGGCTCCTGCAGCGCAGCCTGCTCGGCGGCAACGATCGCTTCAGTCAGTGGCGCGCGCGGTTTCCGGTGAGATTCGCCTTTGGCTGCGGCTTGGCCATCGCCGTTCTGGGCCTGGTCAGCCATGGCGCGACGGACGGCAGCGGCTACGACTACACCAAGAGTCTGGTCGAGGGGCATCTGGATCTGCCGGTGCTCTACGTCACGCTGCGCATCGTCGCCACGTGGCTGGCCGTCTGGTCGGGCGCACCGGGCGGCATCTTCGCGCCCTCGCTGGCCATCGGCGCGGGCATCGGCAGCGACATCGCCCAACTGACCCACACCACCGAGGGCGCGGCCGTCATGATCGCCATCGGCATGACCGCGTTCCTCGCGGCGGTGACGCAGGCGCCTGTGACGTCCTTCATCATCGTCATGGAGATGGTGGACGGCCACTCGATGGTCTTGAGCCTCATGGCCGCCGCGCTACTGGCGAGCCTGGTGTCCCGATGGATCAGCGTGCCGATCTACCACCGGCTGGCCCAGGCGCAGTTAGCCAGGCTGGCGCGGCTGCCGGGAGGCTCCGCGCAGGAGCCGGCCCGATCTGCGTAGTCGTCCAGATCGCACCTAGAGCAGCAGGAAGGCCGCCACGGCGACAGCGGTAGGGGCCAGCGCACCCAGGAGCAATCCGCCCGCGCCGACCGTTTCATCGGCAAAGCCGTTCTTCAGCAGCGCCATGCCGGCCGGATTCGGCGCATTGGCGATAACGGTGAGGCCGCCGCCAGCTACCGCGCCGGCCACCAGCATGTATTTGGCCTGGTCGCTCAAGCTCGGGATCAGGGAGCCGAGGTAGGTGAGTGCGGCGTTGTCGGTGATGGCCGTCAGGCCGAGCGCGCCGAAGAACAAAGCCAGCGGCTGCAGGCCCGACACGAGTGGCTGCAGCCACCAGCGCTGCAATCCCCCAGGACCACGAGTCCCGCAAGGAAGAACGCCACCAGCAAGGCCTCGCGAATCAACAGCGGCTCCTGGTAGCGATCGTAGGCTTGGGCGACCCCGAGGAAGAGCAAGAAGAGCCCAAGGAAGACAACGGGGTGATGGGCCATCATCACGATGCCGGCGAGCAAGGCCAGGTGCAGCGCGATTACGGGCCAGGGCACGGCGGCGGTACCGGGAGTATCCGCCGATGCCGGTACGTGATCCCGCAGATGCTTTCGCAGCACGAACGACGCTGCCGTGGCATTTGCAAGCACCGCCAACGCCGCTTTCCAGCCGAATGCGCTGGCCATGAACGCGCTGCTCCAGCCCCATTCACTGGCCACCATGAGGACTGGCGGCGCGGCAAAGGAGGTGAGGGTGCCGCCGATGGAGACATTGACGAACAGCACGCCGAGCGCGAAGTACTTCGGCCGCTCCGGGATGTCGGATCGGAACGCGAGCGGGGCGAGCAACAGTGCGGCGAGGGTCATGGCCGCGGGCTCCGTGATCAGGGAGCCCATCAGCGGAACGGCGGCAAGACCGAGCCAGGTCATGGCCAGCGCCCGTGGCGCTGGCAGAACGCGCGTGAGATGCTCCACTGCGCCCAGGACGGCGCTGAGCACCGGGCGAGAGCCTGCCACGACCATGACGACGAACACGAAGAGCGGTTCGGCGAAATTGCGCGACTCAGCGTAGGCGACCGCGTCGGCGCCACCGAAGACAGCAGCCAGGGTGGCGATGAGAGCGAGTGCCCAGAAGCCGAACACCACCTCCACTTCGCCAAGGAGATGGAAGAGGCCCGCGTGCCGGGGAAACTGTCGAGACAATCGCTCGAACTGCTTGGCGGCGAAGGTGTGGAGTAGCGCGGCGGCGAAAAAGCCGGCCGCGATCAGGTCGATCGCCTGAGGGTGCATGGTGGATGGCGCAAAGGAGTGCCGCGAGGCGGCCCGACCTTCGCATGAACCTGCGAGCGCCTCATCGCGTCGCACCCAAGGCGAAGTCTAACCGCAGCGGTGTTCTCTCCGCGCTCCGCCTCTTGATGCTCGATGAAGATCGGCGGTGGCTGGCGCCGCTCGCAGCGGCGTCTCATCGGCGCGGCTCGACGACGGCGTGGCTAACAAAGATGCCTCATCGGCCTTCGCGTCTCCCGTGGGGGACGCCCGACAACGGCGATCATCCGCAGGCGCGGACCGACTCTATGCCCGGCAAGCGCGACCAGGCTGGCATCGAGGCGACGAGGGTTCCAGTTGTCGCGAGCACGACTGATCCGGCGGATACCATGCGCGCATGAATCACTCCTTCCGAGAACTCGATGACCACCGTTGATGTGTCCAAACTGTCCTACGCTCAACTGCTGGAGCTGAGCAGGGAGCTGGAGCACAAGATCACCGAAAAGCGCGACGAGGAGTTGAAGGTGCTCGTCGATGGCATCGCGAAGAAGCTGGAAGCGGCAGGGTTCTCAGTCGACGAGGCTCTGGTGGCCTTGCAACCGTACGCGTCGGGCGCGAAGCGAAAGACCACCCAGGCCGGGGCCACCGCGCCCGTGCTCTACCGGGATCCGTCCAACCCAGGGAACACCTGGTCCGGCCGCGGCCGCGCCGCCCGATGGCTCAGCGACTACGAGGCGGCCGGACGCAAGCGCGAAGAGTTCAAGGTCTGATCCTCTGGTGGCGAAGCGTGCCGCGTAGGAGAGTCACATGGCTGTATGGCAGTTCGATCTCGATTTTGAGCATGCTGAAGACGGGCGAACACTCTCTGCGGCATCGACTGAACGCTTGATGGGGCGGCTGTCGCAGAGCGTCGGGCCGAGCCAGACCATGATGCGGGAGTGGCGCTACTTCGGCGACAGATACGGCAACCGGGTGGATGTCGTCATGGAGCCCGACGGGTCGTCGCAGGTGCAGGCACGCCTCGACGCTCGTGCCGATGAGACTGACGGGTTCATTCGCAAGGTCTGCGCCGGCGCTGCCGCCACCGGGTGCGTGCTGGTCTGCGAAGAGCTCGGCATCACGCTCGATCCTGAACCCAACGATATCCGGACGTCGCTTCAGCGATCGGCCGCATGGCGTTATGCCTTGGACCCGGGCTCCTTTCGCCCGTGAGGCGCGCGCGCCGTCGCTCTGGCGATGTGCAGGCGATGAGCAGGCCCTGCGCGTCATTCCGCGCGACCCCCAAGCTCGGTCTGGTCTGATCCAAGTGCAGTGGCGGCAGCAACGGCAATAGCCGTGCAGCCAGTGCAGCCAGTGCAGCGTGCGGACCGCCTGAGCGGCCGGTACCAAGCAGCTAAAACGTGCGTCGCAGCAAGGCCTGCAACCGTAGGGCATCGTCCGCAGCCGCTCCGGACGCCGTGTTGTCGAAGATGCACCAGACATCGGTGCCAGCCGGCCATCGGGCCATCTCTGAGGTTCGCGCGAGGAGCCACTCGTCGTCGTAAGCGGACCAATACATGCGCGGTGATCCGTGCCAGCGGTAGTAAACCGTGGCGCCACGCCCGTCTCCCGCCTCGCCAAGCCACCCGCCCGGCACGTCAGCGCCGACGGGACGCGCGGGATCTGCCGCGACGCGTCCGACTTGCTCCTCGCGCAACAGCCGCTGCGCAGCCTCGGTGAACCAGCTCGGATGCCTGGGCTCGCACATCACCGCGCCGTTGAAGGCGGCGCGAAGAGCACGGAAGAAGGTCCGCGCCGTCCTCGTTTCCAGGTCCAGGGACGGAGGCAATTGGACGAGCAGCACAGCGAGCCGCTCGCCCAGCCCCGCGAGCGACTCGATGAATGCGTTGACATCTGCCCGGGAGACCTTGAGGCGCGCTTCGTGCGTCATCGCCTTCGGCAGCTTTGCTGAAAACCGAAAGTCACTCGGCGTCTCTTCGGCCCAGCGGCCGAAAGTGGACTCGCGGTGAGTGCGGCTGAAGGTGGTGTTGATCTCGGTACACCCGAGGACGCGCGCGTATCGATTCAGTTGGCTCCCCTGGCCGGGGAAGCTGCCGGCCGCGTCCCTGGGGATACTCCAGCCGGCCGTGCCAATGCGAGGGGTGACGGACATGCCGTGGGCTCCGTGTGATTGCTTGCGGAAGCTCGGCAAGCGACAAGCCGTGCGGGCCGTTGCGTCGCTTTTGGCCGTTGGCGGGCCGATTGCCGTGCGTGGACATGAACAACATGAACGGCATGCTCGACGCGCTTCAATGGCCCGCCATGGCCGTCACCCTCATTGCCGCCTGGCTGGTGGGCGGACAGAGCGCGCGGCGAAGAACCTGGGGCTTCTGGACCTTTGTCCTGAGCAACCTGCTGTGGTGCGTCTGGGGGGCCTTCAGTCATTCCTACGCCCTGATCGTGCTGCAGGTCGGTCTGTTCGCGATGAATCTGCGTGGCGTGCGCAAAAACGAGCGGAGCGCGAAGGACCACGACCCGAACGGGCGTTGACCGAGCACCCCCTCGCCGGAACGCGCTTCGACGCTAGGGGGACATCTGTCCACCTGGCGCAGGCACCGCGCTTGCTATCGACCGGTTCAGATTCCCGCCGCGGCCTTGCCAGGCGGGGCGCCCTTTTCAGGAACCGGTCCATGCTTTCCACCGCGACCCTTGCGATCTTGCCCACTATGCGGGTCACCCCCTCCGCGAGCGCCCGACCATGAGCGCACGACCATGAGCGATGTCGAGCCAAGCCGACGCCTGCGTGCCCTCATCGACGCGGGGCGGGCCGAGCTGCCGCTGCCAGGACGTGGGCGAACCCTGGAGCGCTGGTCTGCGCTGGCGACCGTGGCCGCTGTGGATCTGTCGCTCGTCAAGCTCTTCGAGGGACACACCGACGCGATGGCCATCCTCGCCGAAGTGGGCGTTGCAGCACCGCGAGGCCCCTCATCCGCGGCCCCTGCGTACGGCATGTGGGCGGCGGAGCCTCCGGGGGCGCGTGTGGTCTTTCGCGCATTGGATGGCAACGCCGTCGTACTGGACGGCGTCAAAGCGTGGTGTTCTGGTGCCGCCGCGTTGGATCGGGCGCTGCTGACGGTCTGGCCGGACGACGGGTCCCACGCTGACCAGGAGGAGGGGCCCTGGCTTGCGGATGTCGATCTGCGGCAGTCGGGCGTGACCCTCGATGCGTCGCGCTGGAAAGCCGTCGGCATGGCGGACTCCGCAAGTGCATCGGTGCGATTCGACGCGGTCCCGGCTCGCCTGGTCGGGCCGGCGGGGTTCTACCTGTCCCGGTCTGGGTTCTGGCAAGGGGGCATCGGCATCGCCGCCTGCTGGCATGGCGCGTCGTGTGCCATCGCGAACGTCCTCATGGCACACGCCCGCACCGCGGCGCTCGCATCTTCCGGCACCGGCACCGGCACCGGCACGGGCACCGGCAGCAGCGCGAACGCCGTCGGCGATCCCGGCTGGCATCGGGCGCTGGCACTCGGCGAGGTGGATCGACTGCTCAGCGCCAATGCGGCGCTGCTGCGCGAGGCCGCCGCCTGGATCGATCGCCATCCCGACCGCGACGCGCGCGTCTGGGCGCTGCGAACGCGCGCCTCCAGCGATGAATGCGCCCAGCAGGTGCTGCGCGCGGCCACGCGCGCGATGGGCGCGGGCCCGTTGTGCCATGAAGAAGGTTTTGCCCGGCTGGCAGCGGATTTGCCTGTGTTCATCCGCCAATGCCATGGCGACCGGGATCTGGCCGCGCTCGGCAAAGCGCTCTCTCAACAGGCGGACACGACATGGACGCTCTGACCATCGATCTCAGCTTCCCGGATCTGCTGCCGATGCCGCAGACGCATCAACCCGATTTGACGGCGACGGCGGGGCCCTTGTCGCACCGTCGCATCGAGGGCACCGGGACGCCTGAATGGGCCTGGCGGCAGTGGATGCCGCTGTGGCAGGTGCCGCCCACGTCGATCGACGAGCTGGTTCCGGATGGTTCGCGGGTCGTCGTCGTGGCGCCGCACCCGGACGATGAAGTGCTGGGCTGTGGCGGATTGCTGTCGCTGCTGGCGGCCCGCTCGCGGGCGACGACGCAGCGCTGGCCGTCGATGTCAGCCATGTCATCGATGACGACGGTCCTCGTGATCGGCGTGACGGATGGCGATGCCAGCCACGCCGGGTCGACGACCTGGACGCCGGCGCGGCTCGCCGCGCGCCGCCGGCAGGAGCGCACGCAAGGATTGCGGCATCTCGGGTTGCGCGCCCCGATCCACGGGCTCGGACTTCCCGATGGTCAGGTGCGGCACCATGAGGAGCGGCTCGTCGACGCCTTGGCCGGCCAGCTGCAGCCGCACGACGTCGTCATCTCCACCTGGCGCCACGACGGCCATCCCGACCATGAAGCCGTCGGCCGGGCCTGCGCCGAAGCCAGCGCGGCCTGCGGGGCCACGCTGCTGGAAATGCCGGTGTGGACCTGGCATTGGTCGCGACCGGGAGACCCTGCCGTGCCGTGGCAGCGCCTGCGTCAGTTGCCGTTAACCGGGCGCGCGCTCGAGGACAAGTGGCTTGCCTTGTCCGAGCACCGCAGCCAGCTGACGCCCGATGGAGACCGTCCGCCCGTGCTGTTCCCTGAAGCCGTGGATCGCCTGCTGCGCTCGGCGGAGTTCTTCTTCGTGTTGGAGCGGTCGTCATGAACGCCCGAGGCCCCTCGGGACAGGACGCGCTGGCCGACCACTTCGAGGATCTGTTCAGCAAGGACGCGGACCCGTGGGGCTACCGCACGCGGTGGTACGAACGGCGCAAGCGCGCGCAGATCCTCGCCAGCCTGCCGTCGGAGCGCTACGCGCGAGGTTTCGAGCCCGCGTGCGCCAATGGGGAACTGAGCGCCGGATTGGCGCAGCGCTGCGACCGGCTGCTCTGCAGCGACGGCAGCGCCACGGCCGTGGCCCATGCGCGTCAGCGACTGTCCGGGCTGTCGCATGTCGAGGTGTCGCAGGCCCGGCTACCTTCGCAGTGGCCCGAGGGACGGTTCGACCTGATCGTCCTAAGCGAGATCGGCTATTACCTCGACGACGAGGCCCTCCGGCCGACCCTCGATGGCGCGATAGCGAGCCTGGACGCCGGCGGCACGCTGCTCGCCAGCCATTGGCGGCATCCGGAGGGCGACTATATCCGCAGCGGTGACGAGGTGCATCGATTGATGGGCGCCGCGTTCCGGCAGCGGCCCGGCTGGACCCGGTTGTTGCGACACGAGGAGGAGGACTTCCTCGTCGAGGTCTGGAGTCCGGACGATCGCTCGGTGGCGCGTCGCGAGGGCCTGCGGCCATGATCGGCGCGGTGGTTCCCGCCCATGACGAAGAGGCCCTGATCGGCAGGGCCTTGCAGGCCTTGCGGGTCGCCGCCGCGCATCCGGACCTGCAAGGCGAGGAAGTCCGCATCCTGGTGGTGCTGGACGCGTGCCGCGACCGGACCGGCGACATCGCCCACGCCTTCGGCGCGCAATGCCTGGCCGTCGATGCCCGCAATGTGGGCGTCGCCCGCGCGGCGGGCGCGCAGGCCCTGATCGAGCAAGGCGCCCGGTGGCTGGCGTTCACGGACGCGGATTCCGTCGTGGCGCCCTGCTGGTTCTCGCGCCAGCTGGCGCTGCGCAGCGAGGCCGTCTGCGGCGTGGTCGAGGTGGACGACTGGACGGGCTTCACGTCCGAGGAGCGCCGCGCCTACGAGGCCGGCTACTTCGACACCGAGGACCACCGGCACATCCATGGCGCCAACCTCGGGGTGAGCGTGAGCGCCTATCAGCAGGCCGGTGGATTTCCGACGCTGTGCACGCGCGAGGACGTGGCGCTGGTGGAGCGTCTCCACGCGCTCGGCGTCCGCATCGCCTGGACCAACACCGTGCGCGTGGTGACGAGCGCGAGACAGGAGGGCCGGGCACCCGACGGCTTCTCGACCCACCTGGGCCGGCTGCGGTCCGCGTGAGGCGCAAGGCGGACTGGGCATGCGTGTTGCCGCAGCTGTCTGACGCGGATGCCGCACACCGACTTCGAATCAGGAGCCCGACATGTCCTCTTCCGACAAGATCGCCTTTCCGAAGCAGTCGCAGCCCTGGCCGGGCCTCGCGCGCGACATGACGCCGCGACCCGACCACGGGGAGAAGAGCTACGTGGGGCACGGCCGCCTCGCGGGCCGTCGTGCATTGATCACCGGCGGCGACAGCGGGATCGGTCGGGCGGCCGCCATCGCCTATGCCCGCGAGGGCGCGGACGTCGCGATCAACTATCTGCCCGACGAGGAGCCCGATGCGAAAGAGGTGATCGAGCTGATCCGGGAGACCGGACGGCAGGGCATCGCGCTGCCCGGCGACCTGCGCGACGAAGCGTTCTGCCAGAAGCTCGTAACGGACGCGGTGCGCGAACTCGGTGGCCTGGACATCCTGGTGAACAACGCGGCCCGCCAGCAGAGCCACGAATCGATCCTGGACATCAGCACCGAGCAGTTCGACTGGACCTTCAAGACCAACATCTACGCGCCGTTCTGGCTGTGCAAGGCGGCGATCCCGCACCTGGGCGAAGGCAGCGCCATCATCAACACGGCCTCGGTGAACTCCTACGATCCCGGCGAGAACCTGCTCGATTACGCGACCACCAAGGGGGCGATCCTGATCTTCACCAAGGGTCTCGCCAAGCAGCTGGCCAAGCAGGGCATCCGCGTCAACGCGGTCGCACCGGGTCCGTTCTGGACACCGCTGCAGGTCTGCGGCGGGCAGACGCAGGAGAAGCTGCAGAAGTTCGGCACCGACACGCCCATGGGACGTGCCGGCCAACCGGCGGAGCTGGCCGCTGTCTACGTGCTGCTGGCATCCTCCGAATCGAGCTATGCGACTGGCCAGGTCTATGGCGCGGCGGGTGGGCGAGGCGACCCATGACACATGGCTGCTCTGTCATGCGGGGCTAGGCGAACGGACGGAGCCGCCTGCGACCTTGCCGCTTCTCTGAGCGTGGGGCCCCTCGGATGAGCGAGAGCCTGTGAACCAGACGATCCTCAACGGTTTACAGAGGTCGTCGGCCCCTGCAACTGGCGCACCGGCAAAGCGTTCGGTGAAGGAGCATTTGGCCTTCTCGAAGGCTGAAGTGGCAACGACTACATGCGCGCGCTTCGGCGTGTTCGCTCGGCCATTTCGCGCTCGCGCTCGGTGAACGCGGCCTCGCGATGGTCCTGACGGTCATGCGCCGTCGCGCGCTGACTGAGCGGGCGCCGCTGCTCGCGGCGCTGCTCCCTATGGTCTCGGTCAACTTTCATGCGCCCTCCGCAAACTCCTTGTTGCTCGCTGCTCGCTGCTCGCTGCTAGCGGCTCGCCGCTTGCGAGACTGTGCACAACGCACATGCGCTTCTGTGGCAATTACCGTGCGAGTAGCCCGTTGCGAAGGAATGCCCGGTACAAGACGATGGATGAGAGGCGTGCTCGCCGACCTTGCAACGCGGGTAGGGAAGGGTCGCGAAATCCAACCGGTAGGGAAGATCCTGGACCCGCGCTCGGGGGCGGCGTCATTACGGTACGGCGTCCGCATTCGCGGCACGCAAGGGATCGGAGGCTTCGAGCCAATCCAGTTCGTTTTCGAGCGCGTGGAAGGCGTCGTCGCCGATCTCCGCGGCGTCCCGCATGTCCAGCAAGGTCTGGCGCGCCGCGCTGAGGGCGCCCTCGTAGGCCGCGTCGTAATCGGTACCGAACGAAGCGGCGGCGCTTCCCGGGTCGTGCAGCGGACGTCCCAGGTGCATCTTCAGGTTCTTGCGAGCGAGGTCGAGCGCTGGAGACGTCTCCGCCGGGATGCGCGCCAGCGCGACCTCCAGCATGCGTTGTCGCGCGGCGGCCTCCTCGTCCCCGACGGGGTCGTCGTCGCGCAGCTTGAGTGCGCGCAGCAGCGGCTTGAGTGTCAGCCCCTGGATCAGCAGCGTCCCCAGGACGACGAGGAAGGCGGTCAACAGGATAAGGTCACGGCCGGGGAATTTCGCGGGCAGCGCCAGCGCCGCCGCCAGCGTGACGACGCCTCTCATGCCGGCCCAGGAAATGACGAGCCCGCTGCCCACGGTGGGCCTGAGCATCAGCCGCGCGGCGCGCAGGCTGTGGCGGCCGCCGAAGAACTGGAGCAGGTGGTTGAAGGTCATGTGCCACGCGATGCGCACGGCGATGACGGTCGCCAGCACGGCCGCGGCCACCGACAGGTACTGGTCCCGGGTCGCCTGGGGAAGCTCGATGAGGACCGGTCGCAGTTGCAGCCCGATGAAGATGAAGGCGAGCAGGTTGAGCGCGAACACCACCGTCGCCCAGACGGCATTGGTGGGCACGCGCACGCGCGCCTCGATGCGGGCCGGCGCGAGGCGCGCCAGGGTCATGGCGAAGCCCACCGTGGTGAGCACACCCGACAGCCCGAAGCGCTCGGAGAGCTGCCACACCGCGACGGTGCCAACGAACTGCAGGAGGATGGCCGTCGGGATGTGCTGGACCCGCTCCAGCAGCCGTTGCGTCAGAAAGCCGAGCACTGGCCCGGCGATGAGGCTCCCGACGACGCTGAGGATGAATGCGGGCGCCACCGCCTGGACGACGAAGCCCCCCGAGGCGACGGCGCCGACCGCCAGTCGGTAGATCAGCAGCGCGCTGGCATCGTTGAGGAGGCTCTCGCCCTCGAGCACGCCCAGGATGCGTTGAGGCGGATGCAGCGGGCGCAGGACCGCCGTGGCCGCCACGGCATCCGGCGGCGCGACGATGGCCCCCAGGGCGATGGCCGCCGCCCAGGGCAGCGTCGGGACGAGCGTGTGGGCGACCACGGCGACCGCCGCGGTGGTAAGGCCCACCGTGACGACGACCAGGCTCGTCAACGGCAGCCAGTTGTCCTTCAGATCACGCAGTGAGGCGTCGTAGCCCGCGTCGACCAGGATGGGCGCCACGAACAGGGCGAGCACCAGGTCCGGCGGCAAGCTGAGTTCCGGCGCTCCCGGCACCAGCGCCAGCGCCGCGCCGCCGAGCGCGAGGAACACCGGCGACGGGGCGCCGAGCTTCCTCGCGGCGGCGGCCAGGAGGACCGCCGCGAAGAAGAGGATGAGGATCTGCTCCAGCTCATGCACCGGTTGAGTATGGCAGCGCGAGTGGGGGCACGAATCGATGCATACCCGCGCGAGCCAGCGGTTCGGTACTGCCGCGGCCGGTCGGGCGCGGGTCCAAGTCTCGCGTGAGGAGAGGTCCGCATCCCGGCAGAATAGGACCAAGGCGTCTTCAATGGGAGCGCGCCTACGGCGTACCCAGACAGTTCCTGAAACACACCATGCAACGATCTCGTTCAACCTCTGTTCAGATCCTCCTGGTCCGGCCGCCCGGCTATGAAGATGTGCATCCCGATCTGGTGCTTGAGGATGCAATGCGCGACGGCTGGCCGTGCGAGATCCTGGAAGACCGCGGTATCGAGCTGCTGGTTGAGATTCATCGAATCGAGGCGTACGAACGAGCAGCGCGTGCCGCTGTTGCCGCAGATGCAGTTAAGGCGACTTGGCAGGAGCATTGGCGCCTCGCTTGATGCCGATCGACCGAGGACGGCTTCAGGCTGGAAGCGGGCATTGACAGTGCGCTGGAACGCCAAGCGTCAACATTCAAGGCTGTTGGCGTGAGGAGCATTCGTCATACGCTGCCAGCTCCGCTTGTGCCTCTTGGAGCGACAGATTGAACGTGAGTCGCAGCATTCGAAGCTGCCGCAACTCGTGCAGTTCGGCCTCCTTGGCAACCGCCAGCAGTTGCTGCCGGGACAGGCCGAACGAAGCCAGTAGTGCGTACACCTTGTAGTTCGTGGTGTCTTGGACGGACATAGTGATATCAGTTGTGGACATCCAGCATAGCGTCCGCTTTCGCTGCGCTGCGGACTCCGGGTTGAGGCTGGAAACGGCCATTGAGTAGGCGGAACACTACGCCCCTCCGAGGGACTTTCCTAGCGTCAATTCCGCCCACGCTTGCTCGACAGCGTCGCCTTATCCGCCTGCTAAGCGCTCGCCTCTGGCATCCGCTACGGCGCTAGATCCGATGGGCACCCGGAGGCAGATGTAATCAGCACATCTCCCTCAAAATAGGCACGAGGGTCCACGTCGACCAGTTCGATGAATGATGAAGGTTTCTTATGCTGGACGACCAAGCAGTCGTAGTCTTCGCGGCTAAGGATGGCCGACCTCTGCGGATTTACCCAAAGGTGCTCGTAGCGAGCTTCAATGGTGTCATAGAGATACGCTTCATATTCATGGCTGCCGAGCGGATGCGGATTGGCATCGAAAGGGCGCCCCGTTTCGCGTAGGTACGTAACCTTTCCGGCCTGAAAATCGAGGTCGACAATCCGCCCGCTGGTGGCCATGTCGCTACCCGCGATGATGTAGGTCCAAGAGCGCCAGTCCATCCATGTTGTCATCCGTTGTCCCCCAAGGTCCGGTTGCCGGTCAGTATGGCCGAAAGGTTTCGATTTCTGCGACTGGCTAGGAACCTACGTTTGTGGGGGCCAACACCAGCCCCTCCTTGCCTCGAAAAATAACGCCCAGAGTCCGCGCGATGGCGTCGAAGCTGTCCGATTCGGGATGGAACGCAATCGTGTACTCCAGGTGCCCGTCGAGCGACCGAGCCGCCGAGCTATCCACGCGCACGCAAAGGCGGGTGGGCTTGAGACTGGCGCTCAGGACTTCAGGCTACGCTGAACAAGCCCCCGATTTTCTCGCTCGAACTGCGGCATGTCTCGCCGCCGGTGTTGATGCCAAGTCGGCCGTGAATTGCCTCTTCAACGCCGCTTCTTCAAGCCCGAGCGCCGTGTGCGCCCGAAGCGGGCGGACTCATCCCATCAGACGCTTTCGCGCCAAGTAGATATTGGCCAAACCCAGTGCCACGAATGCACGCGTGGCGTTCTTGGCGAGGCCCTTGTAGCGCACCTTGTTGAAGCCGAACTGGCGTTTGACGACCGCGAATACATGCTCTACCCGCGAACGCGTCTTGGATCTGATGCGGTTAGCGATACGCTCGATCTCGGCCACCACGCCGGTGCCGTTGACGAGCTGGTTCGTTCGATCCTTTGCCTTCGGCGCTTTCGCGGCAATCAGAGCTGGCTGGCTGGCATAGGCGCAGTCGCCGAAGACTTCCAACTCTGCGCCATGCAGCAAATGCGGCAGCGGGTGTTTGTCGTGCATGTTGGCCGCCGTTACCACCGCGCTGTGCGCCAGCCCGGTCTCGCTGTCCACGCCGATGTGCATCTTCATGCCGAAGAACCACTGCTTGCCTTTGCGGGTCTGATGCATCTCGCTGTCACGCTCGCCTTTGTCGTTCTTGGTCGAACTCGGCGCGGAGATGATGGTCGCGTCCACGATGGTGCCTGTGCCGACCTTCATGCCCTTGCTCTGAAGCACTTCGCCGACCTTGGCGAACAGGGCCGCGCCCAGCTTGTGCTTGTCGTCTTCAAGCAGTCTGCGGAACTTCAACAAAGTCGTGCCATCAGGGACGCGCTCGCGCCCGAGGTCGATGCCTACGAAGCGGCGCAGCGCCGTGCTGTCCAGCAACGCTTCCTCGCAGGCCTCGTCGGCCAGGTTGAACCAGTGCTGCACGAAGTACATGCGCAGCATGCGCTCCAACCCAATGGGAGGGCGGCCCTTGCCGGCCTTCGGGTAGTGCGGCTCGATGACCCCACACAGATCGGCCCACGGGACGATGGCGTCCATCGCTTGCAGGAACACGTCGCGCCGGGTGGGCTTGCGGAACCGCTCGAATTCCGCACCCTGATCAGCTGCTACTGCGAGTGTCGTTTGCTTCATGCCAACATCATCCCAATGCGGCCCCGGCCTCGCTACCAGATCAACCCGAAACCATCGAACTTAATCAGCGTAGCCTTCACACTCGTGCGTAAGTTGGTCGGACACCATCAACTGCATGTTGTCGGCCTCGACTGCCCGCGACAGCGAGAACCAGTACGCGTCCTCAGCATCTCGAACCCAGATGTGCGCCATGCCTTCGTACTCTTCGTCCTCGATGCGTGCGAACACGACGCCAGTCACAAGCTTTGCCATTCAAACTCCAGTGCGTGGGGTCGAGAAGCCTAACGCGACCTGTCGCCCCGATGTCTGCTTCCGCTGCAAAGCAGTCCATGAGTGCTCTCGAGTTGGTAACCTCTAAGTCATCACGGCTACGGGAGTTGGGACCATGGCACTGCGCGCGGTCATCTCGCATCTAGCGATGAAGTTGGCCCAACGCTCCAGTGCTTCGCGGCGCTCGGGTATTTCGTCGCGCACGTCGTAGATCGCCTCCATGCCTCGGAGGACATGGTTCAGTGCGATCTCCGAGATCTCACGAGACACGCCGAGGTTGCGCATGTGTCCCTTGGCAGTGCTTCGAGTGTCGTGCGGCGTGAAGCGCCGAATCTCAAGATTTCCGCGCTTGAACGCGCGTTGTATTGCGGCCCAGAGCGTAGTGTTGCCCACATGGATGTCGCCGAGCCGTCTACGCCGAAGGGGGTGCCGGGATGGCAATACCCAGACGGAGTCACCGGCCAAGTCCTTGAGCCGCTTAAACCATTCGACCACCGTGGGAGTCATCGGCACCAGGAACCCGTTGCGTGTTTTCACGACCTCATCGGGCACCCACCAGCTGCCGCCTTCCAAGTCTACGTGCTCCCAGCGAGCCTTGGCCAATTCGATCGACCGTACACACGTCGCCAGCAAGATCCGCAAGGCGAGGGCGTTCTCGGTGCCGATGTCCTCAATATTGCGAAACAGGGTCTCCAACTCGAGTCGGCTCAGCATCACCCGCTTTTTGATGGGCGGGCGTGGCCCCATCAACGCTTTCAAGTCGATGCCGATCGCTGGGTTGGAATGGATCAGCTTTTTCCCGCAGGCGTGCGCAAACAGCTGCTTGACCGACGTCAGCATGCGCTTGGAGACGGTCCAGCTACGTTTTGCATCTTCGATCGCGAAGACGATGTGCGCCGCGCTGACCTGATCGACTCGAAATGATCCCAGCTTGGGTTTGAAGACGTTGTCGAGATCCCAGGCGCGGTAGTACAGGGTGCCGGGCGCCAGAGCGTCTGGCGTGAGGCGCTTGTCCTTGTAGTCCGCTATCAGCTGATTGACGGTCCAGGCGCCCTTGGCCTCGATCTTGTCGATCTTCTTGCGCATCGCCGGGTCTTCACCGCGGTCGACCGCGGCCCGCTCCGCGCGTGCTCGTACCCGCGCGTTGGCGAGTGACACGTCGGGGTAGTTGCCGATGGTGAGTTCGCGCCGGCGACCGCCGACGCTGTAGCGCAGTACCCAGCTCGCGGCGCCGGCAGCCGAAAGCGTGAACGTCAGACCCCCGCCGTCCGATAACGCGACCACCTCGCCCTTGGCCATCCAGCGTCTGATCTGGATGTCATCCAGACGGTGAATCTGCTTGCCCATCCAGTGCCCCTGTAGCCCGAGAAACGATTGATGTTCCGCGCTACGAGTTTAATGATTTCTAGCTACCAAACTACGCCGCTAGCTACCATTTGCTCGCGAGGTGGTATGGGAGGGGGTGGGATGGGGTGATTGCTAAGTTGTTGATTTCAAACAACTCCGGCGTTTCAAAAAAGACGTCTTGGGATTGGTGGAAACCCTAATTCAATTCGCAGGTGGCGAATTTCATGACTTCTCTAAGCGATTGCGCAACGCGCCATCGTATCTAACCGGATGGCGTCCGGCCGATTGGTCGAATGGCCGCATCGACCGGCACTGACGCGCATGTGACTCGGTCAGACACGAAAGGCGGGCCGCGACGTCCTTCGCAACGATCCCTCCGCAGCGCAAGGGTGTTCGCAACGAGCGAACATGGGTACGTCGTTCACGATCGCCACGAAGGTCGCGCGCATGATGAAACCGATGAGCTCCTCAGTGCGGAGCCTGGTCAGATCCCGGGCCGCCTGGATGGTCCTGAGTGCCGCACTCGTCTCACTCACCGCGCTCAGCCCGGCCTGTGAGGCGGCGCCGTCCAACTTCGGCATGCTGGCCTTGTGGGATCAGTCGCCCCGCAGCTACGAGGGACGGGTGCCCCCGGGCAGCCTGGTCGTCATCGGCCCGGTGCAGGGCGTGCAGCGTCTCGATGCGACGCAACGGGCCAACTGGAAAGCGGTCATCCGGACCATCCGGTCGCAAGGGGGCAAGGTGCTCGGTTACATCGCCATGGGACACGGCGGCGTGACACAGGACCAGCAGGCCAGCTTTGCCGCCGTGCCGCTGGAGATCGCTGCGTATCGGGATGTCCTGGACGGGGTGGACGGCTTCTTCTTCGATCAGGCGGGGCCCGATCCGATGATTGCCGGCAAGCCCGACGCGTGCGAGATCGCGAATGCCCGCTGGCAGGGGGTGCGTGCGCATCTGTCCGCGCTCAACGTCGGGGGCACCGTGGTCTGGAATGCGGGCGCCTCCGGGCCCAACCACTGCTTCCTGCGGTCGGCCCGCGCGGGCGAGCATGTCGTGAGCTTCGACGGCCCGGCCGACGATGAGCGCTCGCGGTCCCCTGACGCGCAAGCGCGAGAAGTCGCCGACACGCTCCGGGTCAACACCTGGGCGCTCATCCATTCAGCCTCGCCCGCTCAAATGCAGGAGGCGCTGAAGCGGACCCGCGCGCACTACGTCTATGTCACGGACGGGGCACGCACGCTGGTGTGGGGTGGACCGGTCTGGAATTACCCGCCCAGCTACTGGGGAACGGACGCCGACCCGCGGTCGGAGCGTGGGTGTCTGCGGCGCGTGCAAGCCGGCGCGGCCTGCGATTGAAGGGGCAGGCGCGTCCGGACGAAAAAACCGACCCGGACGAGTCGGTTCTTCTTCTGACGCTGCCGGGATCAGTAGCGTCCGCCGCCGAAGCCGCCGTTGCCGTAGCCGACGTCCGATCGCTTGGTCGAGCGGAACTCGCCCGAGCCGCTGTTGCTGTTGCGACCGCCGCCCTCGTTGCCGCCTTCGCGGGGACGGGCCAGCGTGACGACGATGGAGCGTCCGTCCACCGACATGCCGTTCAGCGCGGTGATGGCCGCCTGGGCGTCTTCCGCCGAGGCCATTTCCACGAAGCCGAAGCCCTTGGAGTTGCCGGTGTCACGGTCGATCATGACCTTGGCGGACTTGACGCTGCCGTGTTCCCCGAAGTTGCTTCGGAGGCTGGCGTCGGTCACGGAGTAGGGCAGATTCCCAACATAGATTTTGGTGCTCAAGTGAGCCTTTCTGAGTCGTGGCGCACGTCGGAAAACCGAGGTGCAAATGGCGCGCACGGGGCGCACGAAGCGTGGACAGAGTCTGAGGTGGCAGATCGTCGATACGCGGAGGGCTGAGGGCCGGGAAGTTTCCGGCCATGCCTTGGGTGAGCTTGATAGCCAGCTCGGTTATACCCTTTGACTGGCACAGCGGTCAATCAATATTATTTTTGGTATTAAAGGACCGCTCAGCGAACAAACGACGAGTTTGCCGGCTCAGCAAGAGGCGTGGGAGGTGCTTGGCGATTCGTGAAAAACGTCACAGCAAACGACGTGCCCGATGTGTCGGATTTGTTGACATTTACATCCCTAGTATTAGGGGTGTTTGAAAAATTTCCATATGAATCATTGAGTTAAAGATGTGGCACGACGGTTGCTTTTGCAATTGCATCAACAATCAGCCGACCTCCCCGTCGCCGACATCATGAAAACCAAGATCGCCGCCCTGCTTGCCACCCTGGCCTTCGCCGGCGCCGCCCAGGCGGCCCCGACTTACCTGCCGGTGGGCGCGCAGACCAACGTCGACATCAACAGCGTCCTGAACGGCGGCTGGACCCAGTGCTACGTCGGCACGATGAGCCAGGCCATCGGCAGCAACGCCCAGAACGTGCTGAGCGCCTGCTCCGGCGACTACCTGATGATGGCCGGCCGCGCGACCGGTTCGAACACGCTGCTGTCGCTGGCCGCCGCCCTGCGCGCCGACACGATCATCGACACCGGCCACACGAGCAACACGCATGTGGCCAACGGCGCGAACTGGTACTTCTCGCCGAACTGGTCGTGGGGCTTCACCGCGCTGGGCGACGGCGTTTCGAACAACGAGTGCGACACCAGCAGCGGTGCGCAGAGCCTGTGCCTGCACACCATGGATTTCGTCGGCGGCTATCGCATCAACGACATCCAGGGTCTGAACGGCAGTACCGCCTACCAGAAGATCTTCTTCCAGGCCTCCGCCGCGGAAGTGCCGGAACCCGCCACGCTGGCGCTGGCCGGTCTGGCGCTGGTCGGTGTCGCCGTGTCGCGCCGCCGCAAGTCGGCCTGATCGACTGCCCCTGAAAGAAAGCCCCGCGGTGCGAGCCGCGGGGCTTTCCTGTTTCCGGGGGCGGCGCCTCAGCGCAGCCGCTCGGTGACGCTGCGCTGCGACGGCCACTCGTTGTGTTCGGTGGCCTTGAAGTTCTCGATCTGCGAGAAGCTCTTCTGCCGGTGCTCGTCGGTCTTGCGCAGGGCGCGCGACACCGAGTCCTTCACCGTGTCGATCAGCGTGGTCACGGTCTTGCTGTCCTTGACCGTGTAGGCGTCGTAGTTGCCCTTGGCGCGGTCGAGCGTGAAGGTGCGCGACTTCTCGTAATGGGCGTCCATCTCCTCGGTCTGCGCCTGCGAGATCGAGCGGCCGCCGGTCGCCGTGTTGGGACGGTCCGTGGTCGTCTGGCTGATCCGGTAGTCGGCGTGACCCGCTTCCTGGATGCTGCCGATGCGGCTGGTGCGCTGCGAGTCGGCGCTGAACGACGCCTTGAAGTCCGCCAGGCCGCTCTGCAGCGATTGCACCTGTGAACGCAGGCCGTCGCTCATCGGCGGCGTGACCGGCGCAACCTCGTCCGCACCGCCGGCGCTGGCGTTGATCGCGATCGGCTGGCCATCGTTCTTCGCGACGGCCTTCGCCACGCTGCTGGCGCTCGACGGATCCTCGTCCACCGGCGGCGCCTGCAGTTGCTGGAACGCGTCCTTGAAGGATTTCGTCATCGCGGCGTCGGCATGGCCGCGATCCGCGGCGGCGTCGATCTGCTTGAGCAGCTGATCGATCGCCGTCCAGCGCTGGCCGTTGGTCGCGGCGCCCTTGGGCGGCGTGGCGTCGACTTCCAGATTCATCTCGCCGCTGGTCGTGCGCATCGAGACCGACTTGGTGTCCGTGCCCAGGTGCAGCGAGAACGCCCGCATCGCGCCGGGCACGTCGGCCGGCGCATTCGGGTTCTCGACCTTCAGGTCGAGGCCGCTGAGCACGCCGCCCCGGTCGAAGGCCATCAGCTTGGACAGGTCGAGCGTGGGCGCGCCTTCTCCGAGGCCTTCGAGCGCGCTGTCGAGCCCGTCGCCGAGGTCGGCGAGCGCCTTGCGTTCCGCGCTGCTGAGCGCGCCGGAACTCTTGACCTCGACCTGCAGGCCGCGCGTGCCGCCCTGGTCGCCGTTGTTGACGCCGATCTTGAGCTCGACGGTGTGCCCGGACCGCGTCTGGATCGTGAGGTTCACTTCGGCGGCGTTCGTGCTGACGCCGCCGAGGGCCTGCTCCTGCAGGGCGGCGGCCGCCGCAGCGGTCGCGGAGGCGTCGGTGCCGCTGGTGCCGTCACTGGCGCCGACTGCCCCGGCCGCATCGGCGCCCGGAACGTAGTCGGCGAGCGTCTGCTTGTAGGCGGCACCGGTGTCGGCGAGTTGCTTGAGTAGCCCGCTGCCGAGCCCGCGCCAGCGGTCGGCCAGCGACACCGCGTCCTTGCCGCTGTTGCGGGTCATGAGCTCGCTGAGGCCGTCGTCGCGCGCATTGGCCCAGAAGCGCTGCGGGCCGAATCCCGGTGCCCTGGGTTTCGCGTAGACGAGGTCGCTGGCGTCCGCCGCGTCCAGCGTCACGCGCGTGGGCCCGGACGAGGAGGTCGTGGACGCAGCCTTCGCGGCGGCGTTGGCCGCCTGCGCGGACACGCCGGCGGGGCGGTAGGTCGAGGCCGTGCGGCTGGCGGCGATGCGGTCCAGCACGCTCGCACCGGTCGAGGTGATGAGGGTCATTGCGAAGCGCCTCCCTGGCGGCAGTCCCGCCGAGCTCTGATGGCGTGGCGGTGATCCCTTCGCTATCGACCGGTCTCCCCGGAACTTGAGCAGTCTCCCCCGACGGAGGGAGGGGCGCTCGGGGGATGGCGCGCTCCGCGGTCAGACGTGCAGCCAGGCCGCGATGCCCAGGCCGACGCCGATCGCACCGGCGCCCAGGGTCGCGTACTCCATCCAGCGGCGCTTGGTCAGCAGCGCGATCGCGGCGAGCGCGATGGCCACCTGCAGCGCCGTCGTGGCCTGCGCCCAGCGGTGATGGAGGTGCAGCTGCTCGTCGCTCTTGTGGTCCCACTCGGTGGACTCGGCCTCGAGCTTCTCGGCCTGGACCTTGATCTCGTTCTTCTCGGTCTCGTAGCGGGCGATCTTCTCGCGGTACCGGGTCTTCTGTTCCTCGCTGGGGGTCAGGTCGAGCGCGAACTCGGCCAGGTTCTGCTTGCTGCTCTTGGCCTGGAAGTAGTTCCAGCGGTTGGCGGCTTCGGTCTTGGTGATCGCGGCGTTGTTCTTGAACAGCCCCGCGTTGGCCTGCGTGGCGCCGCCCATGTAGGAGAAGAAGGCGCCCAGCGTGGCCAGGATCGCGGTGATCACCGCCAGTTGGCCGGCGAGCCCCTTGGGCTCGTGCTGCGCGGCGTGTTCGAGTTCGTGGTCGTGCGGACCGTGGACGTGGAAATGATTGCCGGACATGGGTCGGAGTGTGGTGTCGAGGAAGGGAGGGGAAGGTCGGCGCCCCGGGGCGATGCGCGCGGCGCTCGGTCGCGCGCTTCGGCTGGGGCGTCTGCCGGGGTGCTGAACGGTGGCGTCAGCCGCGGCGCTCGTATCGGACGAAGTCGTAGTGCCAGTCGTGGCCGCGCTCGGCGGGGCTGTGATGGCGTTCTCTGCGCACCTCGGCGAAGACCGTCGGATCGACGGCGGGGAAGAACGCATCGGCGTCGAAGGCGGCGTCGATCTCGGTCAGTTCGAGCGCGTCGGCGCGGGGCAGGATGAGGTCGTAGACCTGCGCGCCGCCCATGACGAACACGGCCTCGTCCGGCGCGCAGGCGGCGAGGGCCTCGTCCAGCGTCGCGAAGACTTCAGCGCCGTCGAGCCGGAGCCCCGGCTGGCGCGACAGCACGAGGTTGCGGCGCTGCACCAGCGGCCGGAATTTCGCCGGGATCGAGTCCCAGGTCTTGCGTCCCATGACGACGGTGTGACCGATCGTGAGCGCCTTGAAGCGCGCCATGTCTTCCGGCAGGCGGACCAGCAGTTCGTTGTCGCGGCCGATGCCGCGCGCGCGGTCGAGGGCGGCGATGAGGGTCAGATGAGGCATGGGGATGAAGAGGGAACCGGAGGGACGCAGGTCGGCGGGAGGCAGGTCGATGCGAGACAGGGACGGGAGTTTACGGAGCTTGCGGGATGCGCATCAGTTTCAGTTTGGCGGCATTGTCCACAGCACGTATCCAAGGAACAGCAGGCAGACGATGCCCAGGAGGATGAACAGGATGCCGATGCGCACGGCGTCGCGGCCGCTGCGGAGAATGGGTGTGGGACTGTTCCGGCTGATGTCGACCGACCTGCGCCGGATGGCGACGACGCCGTGGCTGACGAAACCCAGGCTGAGCACGCCGAACAGCACCGGGACCACCATCGATCCCAGCGTATCCCGGGGAGCGGCGCTGCGCGCGGTGCCGCGCTCGCTGCGGGTGACCGGCGCCGCATATTTCAGTGTGAACCGGCCCAGCGTCGTCGCGCCCCCATGCCGAGGCTGATGTAGTCCCCAGCCATCGGTTCACCGTTCTTCCAGGGGCCGACCAGTTGCAGGTAGCCGTCGCAGACGCCGTTGCGCCCGATGATCAACTGCCCTTGATCCAGCATCCAGGTGAGCGGCTCGTCGATGGGGAAGCTGCCCGCGTTCGGACGTCGCGACCACTCGACCTCGACCTTGCGCCAGTCGCCGCTCCTGCAACCGTCGCCCTTGTAGGCGGTCAGCCGGACGGTGCTTTCGACGATGACCCGTTGGCGGTCGTCCTCGACTCGCAAGTCCCAGCGGCCGAGAGGGTTCTCCTGGGCCATCGCCGCCGCGCCGACGAACAGCCATACAGAGCACAGCCACAGCGCCCGTAGCAACCGCCGGATCAACCCGCGGCTCCCGCCACTGCCTCGTAATGCGACACCACCGGGAACGGGTCGTAGAAGTGGTGCAGCAGGGCGCGCCAGTCCTGGTACTGCGGCGACTGGCGGAAACCGACCTCGTGGTCCTCGAGGCTGCGCCAGCGCACGAGCAGCAGGTACTCGCCCGGGCGCTCCACGCAGCGCTGGAGCTCGTGCCCGAGGTAGCCCGGCATGGCGGCGATGATGGCCTGCGCCTGCAGGAACGCGGCCTCGAACGCGGCCTCATGGCCGGCGCGGACGGGGAGCGGGGCGACTTCAAGGATCATGGGGACCTCCGGGGCCGCATTCTCGCCAGACATTGATGAATCTGTGCGACGACTGCCGCCCCTTCGCCGATCGCGCCGCCGACACGCTTCACCGACCCCGAGCGCACGTCGCCCACTGCGAACACGCCGGGGACGCTGGATTCCAGCGCGGCCGGACCGCTCTCGATCTGCCACTCCAGGTCGGCGGCCAGCGTCGGATCGGCCCGCCGCTGCGCGCGGCGCACGTCCGCGCCGGTCAGCACGAAGCCCTTCTCGTCGGACAGCACCGGGCAGCCCGCGAGCCAGTCCGTCTCCGGCTCGGCGCCGACGAACAGGAAGACGTTGCGCGTGTCCTGGCGCGACTCGGTGCCGGTGCGGCCGCAGCGCCAGGTGACCGCGTCCAGGCCGCGCAGCGGATCGCCGTGCAGCTCGGTGATCTCCGTGTACGGGCGCAGCTCGATGTTGGAGGTCGCCTCGATGCGGTCGATCAGGTAGCGCGACATGCTGTCGGCAAGACCCGGCCCGCGCACCAGCACGTGCACGCGCGAGGCGTGCTCGGACAGGAACACCGCCGCCTGTCCGGCCGAGTTGCCGCCGCCGACCAGCACCACCTCGGTGTCGACGCACAGCGGCGCCTCCAGCGCGGAGGCCCAGTACCAGATGCCGCGGCCTTCGAAATCGCTCAGGCGTGGCACGGCCAGCCGGCGGTAGCGCGCGCCGCTGGCGATCACGGCCGTGCGGGCGCGGAGCTTGCGTCCATCGGTCAGGGCGATGAGGAGCTCGCCCTCCGGTCCTTCGCGCGAGCAGTCCAGCGACTGCACCTCGGTGGGGATGAGGAGTTCGGCGCCGAACTTCTCGGCCTGCACGCAGGCGCGGCCGGTCAGGGCGCCGCCGGAGATGCCGGTCGGGAAGCCGAGGTAGTTCTCGATCCGCGCGCTGTTGCCCGCCTGGCCGCCGTAGGCGCGGCGGTCGAGCACGACCACGCGCAGCCCCTCGGAGGCCGCGTACACCGCCGTCGCCAGGCCGGCGGGACCCGCGCCGGCGATGGCGACGTCGAAGAGCTCCTCGCGCGGCGTCGCGTCCACCATGCCGATGCAGCGCGCCAGCGTCGCCTCGGGCGGATTCACCAGCACCGCGCCGTCCGGACAGACCGCGACCACATCGCCGGGTGCCGCGCCGTACTCTTCGATCAGCGTGGCCGCGGCGGCGTCCTGCGCCACGTCGACGACCCGGTACGGCTCGCCGTTGCTGTGCAGGAAGCTCTGCAGCCGCAGCAGCGCGGCCGAGTTCGGACGACCGATCAGCACCGGCCCGCTCGCGCCGGATTCGATCAGGCCCACGCGGCGCAGGATCATCGCCCGCACCAGGCGCTCGCCGAGGTCGGCCTCCGCGATGATCAGCGCGCGCAGCTGGCTCGGCGGGAGCAGCAGCGTCTCCACCGTGTCGACCGCGACCGCGTCCACCAGCGAGGGCTTGCCCGACATCGCCGCCAGCTCGCCCGAGAAGTTGCCGCGCGTGTGCTGGATCAGCGGCGTGGTGTTGCCCATGCCGTCGCGGTGGCAGACGTCCACCGTGCCGCCGAGGATCAGGTAGAGCCCCGGCCCGGGCTTGCCCGCGCTGAGCAGCGTCTGCCCGGGCAGGAAGGTCTGCGGCGTGCCGAAGCGCTGCATGCGAGCCATGTCGCAGGCGCTCAGGCGCGGATACATCTGATGGCGGCGGGTCTCCAGCGAGTGGTGCGAGGCTTCCGGGTTCATGGGCATCTCCTGCATCGATGCGATCTTGAACCGACCTTCGGCAGGTCCGTCCACGAGGAAGCCCTGATCCGGCGTGCGCGGGAGAGGCGGCGAGCTGCTCGTCACGCCGTCGTCACCGCGCTGGCGGATGATCGGAACTTCCGCAATTCCGCCTCCGCCGCCATGAGCTCTCCTTCCGACCGCGACGATCTCGTCGAACGCATCCGCCGCGACCTGCAGGATGGTTATGACGAGGAACTGGAACTGGAGATCGAGGACCGCCACGTCGACGAGGCGCTGCGCGCGCTCGACGAGAGCGACTCGACCGAGGCGCACAGCGAGCGGATCGCCTACTTCAAGCACCTGTTCCGCCTGCAGCGCGAGCTGGTGAAGCTGCAGGACTGGGTGCAGCACTCGCGGCAGAAGGTCGTGATCCTTTTCGAGGGCCGCGACGCCGCGGGCAAGGGCGGGGCGATCAAGCGCATCACGCAGCGGCTCAACCCGCGCGTGTGCCGCGTGGTGGCGCTGCCCGCGCCCAACGACCGCGAGCGCACGCAGTGGTACTTCCAGCGCTACGTGCCGCACCTGCCGGCGGCCGGCGAGATCGTGCTCTTCGACCGCAGCTGGTACAACCGCGCCGGCGTCGAGCGGGTGATGGGTTTCTGCGGCGAGGACGACGTCGAGGAGTTCTTCCGCTCGGTGCCCGAGTTCGAGCGCATGCTGGTGCGCTCCGGCATCACGCTGATCAAGTACTGGTTCTCCATCAGCGACGAGGAACAGCACCTGCGCTTCCTGGGCCGCATCCACGATCCGCTCAAGCAGTGGAAGCTCTCGCCGATGGACCTCGAGTCGCGCCGCCGCTGGGAGGACTACACCCGCGCCAAGGAAGTGATGCTGGACCGCACGCACATCCCGGAAGCGCCGTGGTGGGTCGTGGCCGCGGACGACAAGAAGCGCGCGCGGCTGAACTGCATCCAGCATCTGCTGGACCAGTTCCCGTACCACGAGGTCGAGCGTCAGGAGATCCGTCTGCCGGACCGCGAGCGCCACGAGGACTACCAGCGCCATCCGGTGCCGGAGTCGATGTTCGTGCCGGCGAAGTACTGAGAAGGTTCTGAGAAGCTTTCGAGAAGGCTATGGACCGGTGCCGCATCACCCATCTGGGATGATGCGTCGATGAGCACAGAAATCGCGTTCCGTTCCGGCGCGCCGGACGATGCGTCGGTGATCGCAGCGCTGGCGATCCAGGTCTTTCTCGATACCTACGCCACCGACGGTGTGCGGCCGGACCTCGCCCGCGAGGCTTTCCGCGAATACGCCATCGATGCTTTCGCCGCGAGGTTGCGCGAGCCGGAGCGGCGATTCGTGCTCGCGTTCCGGGACGCGGGATTGGTGGGGTTCGCCGAGGTCGTCGTCAGCGATCAGGCAGCGCCGGCGGGCGAGCTGCAGGGGGCGGAACTGATACGTCTTTATGTGCAGCCGGCGTTTCAGGCGATCGGTCTGGGACGTCGCCTGCTGTCGGCCGCGGAGTCCGTCGCGGCGGAGGCGGGCTGCGCGGCGCTGTGGCTCACCGCCTGGACAGGCAACCATCGCGCGTGCGCGTTCTACGACCGCCAGGGCTACGCCGATATCGGCCAGACGGTCTATCACTTCGAAGGTCAGGACTATCCGAACCGCGTGTTCGGCCGACAGCTCGCCTGAGGTCGATTTCTCGCGGGAAGTGCTTCAGCCCGGAGTGAGCGAGGAGGGGGCATGGCGAGCCCCAACGAGCGCCACCGCGTCCGGACCGGCGGCCCGATGCAAGCGGTCCGACGTGTCGTTGGCGGCCAGCCAGACGGCCTCGGCGACGTCCTCCGGCGTCGTCGTGAGCGAGGCGCCGACGAACTCCGCGAAGACGCCCTGCGCGAAGCCCGCGTAGGGCTCGGTGATCAGTCCCTGCATACGCTCGCCGGAATTGGCGGAGAAGTTCGTGCCGGGCCCGTAGCCGGGCTCGACGAGGCGCACGCGCACGTCGAAGTCGTGCAGCTCCAGGGCGAGCGACGCGCTGAAGCCCTCGACTGCCGTCTTGCTGGCCGTGTACGCGGCCACGAGCGGGAAGGGCGCGAGCGTTGCGCTGGACGTCACGTTGACGATGGTCCCCGAACGCTGCGAGCGCAGGCGCGGGATCACCGCCTGGCACATCGCCATCGTGCCGAAGGTGTTGGTCTCGAAGACCTCGCGCACGGTGGCCATCGGCGTCGCCTCGAAGGCGCCGAACAAGCCGATGCCGGCGTTGTTGACGAGCAGGTCGATGGTGTCGATCGCCTCGAGTGCGCGGGCGATGCTCTCCGGCCGGGTGACGTCCAGCGTCACGACATGGAAGCGGGACGATGGCGGGATGCCGATGTCGCGCGGGGTGCGCATCGTGGCGACGACCTTCCAGCCCTGGGCGTGGAAGCGGCGGGCGGTAGCGAGGCCGTAGCCGGACGAGCAACCGGTGATCAGGGCGGTCTTCATCGGAAATCTCCTGAGGGGGTGGACACAGGGAGCAACGATAGTGATCCGGCGCCGGACGGTCGATGGCGTATCGTCTGTATTTATTTGGCCATCGTCCGAACATGAGTGATCCCCTTTCCGATGTCGTGCGGCTGCTGCGACCGCGTGCGGTCATGGCGAATGTGATCAGCGGCAAGGGCGGCTGGGCGGTGCGTTACTCCGAGTACGGCCAGCCCAGCTTCTGCATCGTGCTGGAGGGCCGCAGCCTGCTGGCCGTGGACGGCCACGAACCGGTGACGATCCAGGCGGGCGACTTCGTCCTGCTGCCGACGACGCCGGCCTTCACGTTATCCAGCGTCGAGACCGTGCCCGCGATGCCGATGGATCCGCGCGAGGCCGCGAAGACGCGCGGCGGGCTGCGCTACGGCGAGCGCCGCGGCGCGGCGGACATGCGCTCGCTCGGCGGCGCTTTCGAGTTCGACTGCGCCGATCCGGGTCTGCTCGTGGCGCTGCTACCGCGCGTGGTGCATGTGCGCGGCTCGGAGCGGCTGGCCTTGCTCGTTCAACTGGTCAGCGAAGAGGCGATGGCGCCTAAACCGGGCGGCGAGTTCATGCTGTCGCGCCTGGTCGAGGCGATGCTGATCGAGGCGATGCGCGCGAGTTCGACCGCCGATGCGCCGCCGGGGATGCTGCGTGGCCTGGCCGACGACCGGCTGGCGAAGGCGCTGCAGCTGATGCACGCGCGGGTCGAGCGGTCGTGGACGGTGGCGCAGCTCGCGAAGCTGGCGGCGCTGTCACGGTCCGCGTTCTACGAGCGTTTCACCCGCACGGTCGGCGTCGCGCCGATGGAGTACCTGCTGGTCTGGCGGATGGAGATCGCCAAGGAACTGCTGCGCGCGGGCAAGCTCGCCGTCTCGGAGGTGGCGGAGCGCGTCGGCTACGGCTCGACGAGCACCTTCAGCACGGCGTTCAGCCGGCAGGTCGGCATGCCGCCGAGCCGCTACGCCAAAGGTTGAGTGTCAGGCGCCTTGCGCTCGACATTGATGAGGAAGCTGGCGACGACCTGGACGATGCCGCTCAACATCCAGATCCAGAATCCGATCCCACGGCCGGTGATCTTCGAGAAGTCCCCATTGGTTGACGTGATGATGGACTGCTGGAGCAGGAAGCTCGACATGAACAGGAGCGCGAGCACAGCGAAGATCCTAGCCTGGATCCGGTGACCGCCCGCCGTGGTGGTCCACGCGCCCAGCATCAACGGGTTGGCCAGCCACGCCAAGGCATGCTGGCTCCACGACCCGGCGAAAAGCGCGAACGGACCGGCCACGAGCGTGATCCAGCCGGGCGCTAATGCACTGGGGTTGGGAGCATCGATGTAGAAGGCGTCGTTGAAGAGGCTGACGACGTAGAGGGCAAGGCTGAGCAGCGTCACGCCGCGCGGCAAGGCATGGATCGAAGGAGACGGCATAGCCGATGTTAGCGGGCCTTATTGACGCTGCACCGCCGCTGGCGCCGCATCGGACGCCCCATGCCACCGCACCATCAGCCGAAGGCCCAGGAGAACGCCCATCGCCATCAGGCCGATGCCCGCGGCCTGTTGCTCGTCGAACAGGTAGTTGACGCAGAGCCGCGTCGTCGCGTCCATGTAGAGCAGCCCGGCGGTGGCGAGCATCCAGCCGACGTTGCCGAGCAGGAAGGTCTCGATGCCGAGCGTGAGCCGTCGCCTCGCCGTTCCGAGCAGGAATCCCGCGGCCCAGAGCGAGACGTGCTTGAGCAGGTCCACGCCCGGCGACAACAGCGCGAGATCGAGCGCGGCTGGAATCATCCACACGAACGAGGTCGCGATCACCAGCAGCACCGACGTCAGGCCGAAGGCGTCGAACGCCGCGATGCGGCTGAGCATCGGGCCGCTGATCTGGCGGCCCGCGCAGAGTCCGGCGAGGACGAGCAGCGGCAGCTGGACGATCATGTGCGTGAACATGCTTGCCTCCACCGCATGGCGGAGCGGACCGATCGGCCAGATCAGCGGCGACGCAATGAAGAGCCAGCGGATCGTCTGCGTTGCATTGGGTGGCCACCTCATCGCAAGCCTCCGACATCGGCTGCCGTGCCGACATCGCCTGCGGTGCCGACATGGCTGGCCGTTTCGCCGTTGCGCGCGACGTATGCACCGCTCGGTCGTTCGCCCTCTCCCGCTTGCGGGAGAGGGAGGGGTGAGGGCCAGTGGCCTCTCGCCTGCCGCAGTGCGGTTTCCCAATCGTCGTAGTCATGGATGCCGAGCACCACGCCGGAGCTGTCGATCACATGGATGGCGCCGTTGTGGACGAAGCCGCCGAGTCCATCCGGAATCGCGATGACGCCCAAGGCGCCGGTCAGGTCCTGCAGCGCCGCCATTCGGATCGGCGCGACGATGGCCCACCGCTCGCCATCGGCCCGATGCAGCGCCGCGTAGGCCCGCAGCGCGGGCACCGTGTCGCGCTTCGGATCGATGCTGACGGAAAGCAGCCGGACATCGCTGCGTCCTTCGCGGCGGAGCGCGTCCTGCATCCGGTAGAACTCGGCGCCCAGCGTCTGGCAGACCGACGCGCAGTTCGTGTAGATGAAGTCGACGACATAGGCGGCGGGCCGCGACGTCGATCCGGCCGGTGCAGTCGCGTCGAAGACTTCCAGCGACGCACCGTTTGCAGTCACCAACGATGTCGGCACCGCGCGCAGCGCGCTGCGACTCACCTCATCGCGCCGCAGGTCCTCGAAGGTCCAGAGCTCGAAGCCCCGCGTCAGATGGGCGATCGCCCCTGCTGCGACCGCGAGGACGACCGCGCAGACCGCGAGGGTCGGCGCCAGGCTCGTCGTCGGCCGTGAGGCGGAATCGTTCATGCTCGCCTCACTCGTGCGACGGCAGGTCCTTGTCGCCGGCGAACGGCGCGGTCCGGTCTTTCGTTTCCTCGCGGACCTTGGCGACAGTTTCCGCGGTCACCGCTGCGCCGGTGTTCCCCCATTGCGAGCGGATGTGCGACAGCACCGCCGCGATCTGCGCGTCGTTGAGCTGGTCCTTGAAAGCCGGCATCGCGCCGTTGTAGGTCGTGCCCTTGACCTTCACCGGCCCGGTCACGCCGTGCAGCAGGATGGTTGCCGCGGTCGTGTCCTTCCCGCCCACCCACTCCGAGCCCGCCAGCGGCGGGAAGACCCCGGGCAGGCCCATCCCCGACGCCTGGTGGCACGCCACGCACAGCGAGGCGAACAGCGCCGCGCCGTCGACCTTCGCGCCGGCGGCGCCCGCCGCGCTCTTCGCCGGCCCGGCCAGTTCCGACTCCTGCCGGCCGTCGCCCCAGGCCGCCGGGGTGTTGATGTCCGCGAACGCGATGTACACGACGCCCAGCGCCATCAGCGCGATCGTGGTCGCGAGGACGAACCAGGGCACCGGCGTGACCTGCTCGGTGGGATCGGGGAGTTCGCGCTTCTGCTGCGCGGAGACGTCGAGGTCGGCCATAAGTCCTCCCGTTTCAGCGCGCCGCGCCCGAGGCCGCCGTCGCGGGCGTCGCCGGCGGCAGCTCGACGATGGCGTAGGTGTGGTTCAGGCTCTTCAGGTAGGCGACGAGATCCAGCGCCTCCTTCGTCGCCACGACGGTCTTGCCGTGCGAGTAGCCGGGCGGCATCACCACTTCGACATCGCCGGGATCGGCCTTGGCCTTGAGCTCGAACAGGTAGGGGTAGGACGGCATGATGCTGCCCTGCACGTAGGCCCGCGGCTGGAACAGATGGCCGAGATGCCACTGCTCGCTGGGCTGGCGCGCGCCGATGTTGAAGAGGTCCGGCCCGGTGCGCATCGTGCCGAGCAGATGCGGCGTGTCGTAGGCGTAGTCCGCCGCGACGCTGGGCCGGCCCCAGCCGCGTTCCGTGTCCGGCGCGAAGGCCTTCGCGCGCGGCTGCTGCGAATGGCAGTACACGCAGCCGTTGGCGATGTACTGCTGCCGGCCGCGCAGCTCCGCCGACGTGTAGGGCTTGAGCGCCGCCGGCGGCGGCAGGTCCCGCACCGTCAGGTAGGGCACGACCACGAGGGCGCTGGTCGCCACGCCGAGCATCACCATCCCGCCGGCCAGCAACTTGGTTTCGTTGTACATGGGCGGCTCCGCTCAGATGGCGCGCAGGAGCGTCGGTTGATCCTGCCCGGCCGACTTGCCGGCGAGCAGCATCGCGAAGTGCAGCGCGAAGACCACGTGCCCCAGCGCCATCAGTCCGCCGCCGATGCTGCGCAGCTTCAGATACGGGATCGTCAGCGACACCGACTCCATGAACGGCCGGGAGGCGTCGAGCATCGCCTTGCCCTGTTCCCAGCCGCCGATGCTGGTGCTGAGGAAGTAGAGCGTGATGCCGACAGCCGCGAGCCAGAAGTGCGCGCCGATCAGCCAGGGGAGGGCCACTCCCGCGTCGTCACACGCGGGACGACGAAGTAGATGGCGCCGAAGAACACCATGGTGACGAAGCCGTAGAGCCCGAGGTGCGCATGGCCGACGGTGTAGTGCGTGAAGTGCGCGACGGCGTTGACGCTGCGCAGCGCCTCGAAGGACCCCTGCACCGAGCTGGCGAAGTACATCAGTCCGCCGAAGGCGATGAAGCGCAGCGTCGGCGAATGCCTGATGGCGGCGAGCCGGCCCTTCAAGGTCCCGTGCATGTTGACGCTGAAGGCCAGCACCGGGATCACCATCATGAAGGACTGGACGATGGACAGCGTGATGAGCCAGCCGGGTACCGGGCCACCGATCAGGTGATGGCCACCGACCTGGCCGTAGAAGAAGGCCAGGCCCCAGAAGCCCAGCAGCGAGAGGTTGTAGCTCTGCACCGGCCGCCCCACGATCTTGGGCAGGAAGTAGTAGATCGAGGCCAACGCCAGCGGCGTGTAGAACAGGCCCAGCACGTTGTGGCCGAACCACCAGTTCATCGCGGCCTGCTGCACGCCCTTGTGCAGGCCGGGCACGTTGGCGACGAAGAACAGCACCGGGAACCAGAACAGCGCGCAGCCCATGTACCAGACGGAGACGTAGAGGTGGTGGACCTGACGGTTGAGCAGCGTCAGCACGAGCGGGACGCCGACCAGCGCGCCGCCGAGGACGAAGAGGATGTCGATCTGCCAGGGGATCTCCAGCCATTCGAGGCCGTCGCTGAAGCCGGCGGCGATCGCGCCGAGGCCGGCGATCAGCGCGGCGTTCCAGAGCGCCGCGCCGAGGAAGGCGTAACGCGCACCGACCAGTTCGGTCTTGAGCAGCCGCGGGATGACGAACAGCGCGATGCCCAGGCCGGCCATCGGGGCCCAGCCGTACGCGACGGCGTTGAGGTGGATGGTGCGGATGCGGCCGAAGGTGAGCCAGGGGTACTGCACGAGCCAGTCGGGCTCGTGGAGCTTGATCGAGGCGGTGAGTCCGGCGGCGGACGCGACCAGCAGCCAGACGAAGGCGCAGCAGAGAAAGAAGAACACGAGTGGGCCGGACGAGGCGTCGGCGCGGGCGCGCTCGGCGAGCTCGCGGGCGTCGGGCACGCCCTGCGGCGGGCTGGTGTCTTGGAGCGCCTGGGCGCGGCGGCCGGAGGCGGCGGGGTCTTCGACGGTGCCGACTTCACCGGCGGCGAAGATGACTTCGGCGGCTTTCGGATCGCCGTCCAGGATGCCGCGGCGCTGCGTCCAGATGAAGATCATCAGCGCGACGACGGACAGCACGAACGCCGACATCAGGATGGCGATGGTATTCATGGAACCCCTCCTCAGGTGCGATGGCACGAGGAACGTGGGGGCTCGGTCGGGCGTCTAACGGCTCTGGGTCTCGATCCGGGCAGCAGCACGCGGTGCGGCGGGCGTCAGGCTCGCGGCAGTCCTCGTCGACCGGCGGATGATCGCGCTCGCTGTGATGGCGCGGGAGGAGGGATAACGCGAGCCTCACGGCGACGGTGCGGACTGCGATGTGCCGCATGGCCGAAAGAGGGAGGCCCGATCGGGCTCTCTGTCGCGCTTCAAGCGACGCGACGACGTTTCACAACGGCGTCGCGTCCGGGGGCGCTCAGCTCAGCTGCAGGTTGGACCGGTTCTCGTCCACGAGGCGGCGATAGACGCGGAAGTGGGCGGCGGAGGCGCGGGGCTCACCGAGCTGCTCGCACAGCGAGCCCAGGCGGTAATGCGCTTCGGCCAGGGCAGGATTCAGGTCGAGCGCCTGCTCGAACGCCGCGATGGCCTGGGAGACGCGACCGGCGCTCTCCTGGACCTTGCCGGCGAAGAAGTACAGCGAGGCGATGTCGCTGCACCAGCCGACGGCCTGGTCGATCAGTTCCAGCGCGTCGTCGTGACGGCCCTGGCGGCTGAGCAGCGAGGTCAGCTGCGAGAAGGCCTCGATGTGGCACGGGTCGTTGGCGATGGCCTGGCGGTAGCCGGACTCGGCGGCGGCTTCGTCGGTCGTCTCGGTCAGTGCGGCGAGCTCCACCAGCGCGTCCAGCGCCGCGTTGCTCAAGCCGCGCGCCGAGCTGTGCAGCTCGACGTCCTCGACGCGCAGGGCGGGGCGCGAAGAAGCGATGCGGAGGAGGATGTCGGCGGCGGAGATCGGCGGGTTGGTCGTCATGGCTGTTCTCGGGTGGATTGCCGTGAATGGTGCCGGGGGTCGGGCCTTGCCTCTGCCGGAGAGGGGTGGAAGTGGTTGTAGGACAAACGGCAACGGACGCCGGTCGTCGGCGCCAGTGGGGCGCTCATCGCGCGCTGGTGTCGGGGGGCATCGCGGAGGATCGGTCGGAAGGACAGGCGTCCGGCGCCCTGGAACGTGCTTCTGCCAACGGCAGTCTCACGGCGACTTCGAGTCCGCCACCCTCGTTTTCTCCGAGGCAGTCCCGCATCTCGATCCGGCCGCCGAGCTGGTCCAGCACCGCCTTCACGATCGACAGTCCCAGTCCGCTGCCGGGCTCGCGCTGCGCGGGGTCGCGGAAGAAGCGGTCGAACACGCGCTCGCGCAGCGACGGCGGGATGCCGGGGCCCTGATCCGTCACGAGGAGCACGGCCTCGCCGCCGGCGCGCTTCAGCATCACGCGCACCGTGCCGCCCACCGGGCCGTACTTGACGGCGTTCTCGACCAGGTTGTCGACCAGCGATTCCAGCGAGGTGAGCTGCGCCGCGACGCACAGTCCCGGTTCCGCGGTGAGCTCCAGTTCCACCGACCGTGCCGAGGCCAGCGGCGACAGCACCGCCAGCCGGTCCTGCAGCAGGCGGTCCAGCTCGACGCGCTCGACCGGGTCGCTGCCGTGCGCCTCGCTGCGCATCAGGCGCAGCAGCTGGTTGACCATGCGCGTCGCGCGATGGCCGCTGCTCATCACGCCGGCCATCAGCTGCCGTTCCCGCTCGTCGCGCGCATCCGCCTTCAGCGCCTCCACGTTGACGAGCATCGCCGCCAGCGGGGTGCGCAGCTCATGCGCGGCGTCGGCGACGAAGCTGCGCTCACGCTCGCTGCTGTCCCGCACGCGCCGCATCCAGCCGTTGATCGCGTCCACCATGACCGCGAGCTCGCGATGCCCGCCGCGATAGGCGAGCGGGGACAGGTCTTGCGGGCCACGCGCGGTCATTTCTCGGGCGACGCCGGTCCAGGGCCGCATCGCCAGGCGGATCGACAACCAGGCCGGCAGCAGCAGGAAGGGCAGGCTGATGAAGAGCGGCAGCAGGTAGAAGCTCTTGGAGAAGATCGTGATGAACACGTTCATCTCGTGGTTCCGCGCGAAGATCGTCGTCCGCGTGCCGGTGGGCGCCATCACCGTCTTGGCCAGGTAGCTCACGCCGTCGACGCGCAGCGGGTACTCCTCGTTCAACGGTCCGGACGGCACGACCCCGGGGGCCTCCGGGCTGCGATAGGCGATCTGCCCGCGCTGCTCGATGATGAAGCTGGGCTTCGGATCGTTGAGTTCGTCGAATTCATCGACGATCGCCTCATGGGCGCGGGTCAGGACGCGGTTGCGGCGGGCGGGATCGTCGATGAGCTCGTCGGCGATCGCGTTGAGCGTGTCGTAGATGCGGTGGCTCTGGAGAAGGGGCTTGGCGCCCTGGATCACCAGGTAACCGAACCCGATCGACCAGAGCAGCGTCAGCAGCAGCATCTGCGCCACCAGCAGGCGACGGACCAGGCTCGGCCGGAAGACGGCGGCGATCACCGTCCTCAAGCCTTGGAGGACCGATGCGCTCATGACGCCTCCTGCAGATCGATGACGTAGCCGACGCCGCGCACGGTGCGGACATACCCGTCGCCGATCTTGCGGCGCAGGTTGGCCATGTGCACGTCGAGCGAGTTGCTCGCGTTGCTCTGGCCGCCGGGCAGCACCTGTTCCTCCAGCGTGCGGCGCGTGACGATGCGGTCGGTGCGCATCATCAGCAGGCGCAGGAGGTCGTACTCGCTGACGGTGAGTTCGACGGGGCGTCCCGAGACGGTGACGCGGCGCGTGGGGATATGCAGCTGCAAGTCGCGCACGGTGAGCACGTCGCCGTCGAAGCCGTAGCTGCGGCGGGCGAGGGCGCGGATGCGCGACACCAGCTCGGCGATCTCGAAGGGCTTCACCAGGTAGTCGTCGGCGCCGGAATCGAGGCCCTGCAGCCGGTCCTTCAACGCGTCGCGCGCGCTCAGGATCAGCACCGGCAGCGAGCCCTGCTCGCGCCGCAGGCGGGTCAGCAGATGCAGCCCGTCGCCGTCCGGAAGACCGAGGTCCAGCAGGACCAGGTCGCAGGCGTTGTCCTGGAGCTGGCGGATCGCGCCCTCGATGTTGCGCGCCCAGACGATGTCCATGCCGTGGTCGGTCAGCGCGATGCGCACGCCGTTGCCCAGGTCCAGGTCGTCTTCGATGAGCAGGATCTTCATGCCTTTATTGGACCAGCCCGGCGGGCCGGAAACGGCCGTGGCGAAGGGCGCTTCATCGATTCTTCATGTGCGGCTCAGGTGGGGTTCATGGGGTGTTTCGACACTGCCGAGGCGGTCCGGCGTGTTGCCGGGCGCAGTTCAGGGAGTAACGACATGACTGCAGCAACTCAGCACCGTCCGCCCGGACGCGGACATGACACCAGGGCGCGGAGCGCTCTGCGAGCGCCGTCGCTCTACGTGATCGTCTGCGCGCTGGGCGCGTGCGCGGCGGCCTTCGATCCGCTCTTCGCGGCGCAGGAGCGGAAGGACTTCGTCGTCACCTGCGCCGGTCCGGACGGATGGGCCGCGTGCGACCGGACGGCGGCGGAGTGGTGCAAGGGCAACTTCCGAGTCACCGAGCGCAAGGCTGATGGCAAGCGGCTCTCCGGCGAATGCCGTCCTTTCAAGCGCTTCGAGTGAGCGCGATCCACCTTTCAATGACTTCCATGACCACCACCATGAAACTTTCCCCAGTTGTCCTCGCCACCGTCCTGCTGCCGATCTGCGCGGCTGCGCAGGCGCAATCCCGCGCCGCGGCCGCACCGACGTCCACCGTCGTCGTGCAGGCCGGCGTGGCGGTGTCGACGCGGTACTCCGGCTCCGACGAGCGGATGGTCGTGCCGCTCATCGGCCTGGAATACGCGCATGCCAGCGGCTTCTTCGCGAGCACGCAACGGGGCCTCGGCTACGCCGGCGCGGTCGGAGGATTGAGCTACAGCGCGGCGCTGGGCTATCGCGGCGAGCGCAAGGAGAAGAAGACCAGCGGCTTGAGCTTCAGCAGCGGCAGCAAGTACCTGCGCGGCATGGGCGATGTGAAGGGGAGCGCGACTGCGAACCTAGCGCTGAGCTATGCCGTGATGGAGCGGCTGGAGATCCAGGTCGCGACGGAGCAGGCGATCTCCAATCGGGACAACGGATCGCTCTACAGCATCGGCGCCACGGCGACGCTGCTGGCGGATGGGAAGAACACGGTGGTGCTGTCGGCGTCGGCGAATGCGGCCGACAAGAAGTACATGCAGACGTACCACGGGGTGACGGCGGCGCAGTCGGCAAGGTCCGGGTATGCGGTCTATGCGCCGAAGGCGGGGATGCACCTCGCGGAGGCGGGGTGAGCTGGCAGTACAAGCTCTCGACGGAGTGGAGCGTCACCGGGATGGTCGGCGCGCAGACGCTGCTCGGGGATGCGAAGAAGAGCCCGCTCACGCGGCGCACGACGTCGCCGGTGGGGGCGGTGTTTGTGAGTTATTCGTATTGACGGAGTCGATTGTCTAGATGTTCGACTTGCGGGCGGAGGACCCGCGTTAAGGGTGTCGGCCGACCCAAGCCACGATGCACTTCTTCTGCGTCTCATCGTAGTCAAAGTAGATTCGCGCGCAGCGATCCGGAGAGGTCCCGTCCGAGGGTTTTAGGTGTTGCTCAAAGAAGCGACGACTATTGCCGTCGTGCCAAGTCCTTTTGCCCGTTTCGGCAGTTGAACTTCTGACGGTTCTGCTCTCACCGGTGACGTGAACACCTCGACCTTGTAGCCATTGCTGAGTATTCATTCCAAGGCTCCCCTTTCCACGTTCCGCCGCCATCAAGGCGAGCTGTTCTAGGTAGCCGAGGATTTTCTCCGGCGGGCCCGCGTCGGACGCGAGAGTGCCAATTCCGATATCTACGTCGTCGCCAAAAACTAGATGGTCAGCGAAGCGCCGTCTGGCCGTGTCGACCGCGTCGCGAACCGTCGCTGGCGGAGTTTCCGTGGCAGCAACTACTCCAATTAATGGGGGCGCGACCTGTTGAAGTGCCAGAAGCAAGTCAGCAACGCGCTCGGATAATTCTAGGTTCTCGATGACCGCAGCGTCGCGCTCTTGCTTGAGGGTTTCATTTTCCTCAGCATAACTTTTCGCTAGGCCCTCCCAGTCATCCTGGCTACGCAGCGCGCTTCGCTGACTTTCTGCGATCGCCGCAGCGTGACGTCGTTTAGTGTCTGCAAAGACCAGAGGTTCTTGCATTGCGAATGCAGACAGCCCTAACAGCTGTCTGCGCATATGACGCTTGAAGCGTGTTGCCGCGTCGTCGGTAGTGGTCGCTTGGGCAAGCAGGGCCTGTCGTGTCCAGAGTGGGTGCTGAAACGGTTTGCTTTCCGCTCCAAGTCTTGGCCAATACAGCCGCACGGCGCCGTTGAAACACGACCACTCACGCCCTCTACGAATGACAAGCTCTGACGCGGCTTCTGAATCAATCGTACATACAAGTGCCACTCCTACTAAATCCGAAGCCAAGTCCCTTGCGAAGTTGTCGGTGAGAAATCCATCCTCATATGATGAAAGGACTAAGGCCGGTAGATTTCGCTGGGGATGCCAAAGAATAGATTCCAAACTTCGGCCATCTTCGATGCCGGAGAACCGAATCGGGCTAAGACTCACAGGAGCCTCGCCCACAGACCAGTCGTCAAATTTCGCCACGAGGCGCTTGACTATGTGCGGGCAGTAGAAGTCCACCCGCATGGGGCCAAGCTGATAGGCGCCACCTGCCGCCTGCATCTCAACGTAGATGATGATCTGGTTCGGAGTTGCAGCCACGAATACGTGTGTGCGAACAATCGCCTGATTGGACGGTTCTGTTAAGGTGTGTTCTTCGATGGATACATCGCTCGCTGCTGCCGTCGTGGAACTGTACTCGGCGACCCGACCATCCTTCAGGGCCAGCCTCTGCACATCTCCGCCAGCGTCAATCCAGTCGCCCTTCCCAGTCAGCCAAACGGATATTTCTTCGCGGACCGCCAAGTAGCGGGCGGCAACCTGCGAGTCGCCTAAGGTGCTTGAGAACAGGGCGTAGCCTGCAACTTTTCGCATGAGTCCTCCCGAGCAGCATCCGTTGGGTTGTTGCCGCTGCGACTCCAAGCTTTCATGCTGCCTCGCCGGTAATCGCGTTGCGCTGCGACCAAGCATGCTGGAGTGCACGTGCTTTTTCTACCGCTGAAGATTAGGTGAAAGCGAGCACAGTGACGATGTCGGGTTTCGGTGCGAAATTCCGTTGGGTGGCCGGTCGATTGGTGGGCGTGGCTCAGTCAGTACTTATCAGAATGAATTGCAGCGCCAGCGTCTGTACATTTCACCCTATTAAGAAATTACAGGGAGAGGCATGTGCAGCCTGGGCGCTATTCGCCAGAAGTTCGCCCGTTTGAAGTGCGTCGCGTTGATGAGTCGACGTCCGCATGTCTATCCCCGGTAGGAGAGGTGGCTTTCATCAAAATCCGGGAACTGGCGCTACTGCGTCGAGAGCCTTCAGCGCTTTCTCCCGAGACCATTCGCGAACTCAAGTCACGCCTCATCCTCAAGAGCGGCAGCGCCACGCCGGGCCAGGACCGCCTGTACGCGTCTCGTATTGCATCGAAGCGTGCCACGGCGTCGTCAGGCCCCGAGCTTCATATCATTGTTCCCACGCTTCAGTGCGCCCATAGCTGCCAGTACTGCCAAGTCAGCCGAGCGTTGGACTCACAAGGCTTTTCCTTGTCGGCGGAGCAAGTCCTGGCAGCGTGTGATCTGGTCATGCAGAGCATGGCGCCGGTTCTGACAGTGGAGTTTCAAGGGGGTGATCCCCTCAATCGATTCGACTTGGTGGAACTCGCGATCGAGGCCCTTGCGCATCACCCCGAACGCCGCAACCGTCCCATACGGTTTGTTGTTGCCTCTACGCTTCACCAACTCACGGAAGACATGTGCAGGTACTTCGCGCAGTACGACGTGAAGCTGTCGACAAGCGTGGACGGTCCGGCTTGGCTGCACAACAAGAACCGGCCCTTGCCCACCCGGGATTCGTACGAGAGAACGGTGACCGGCATCGCGCTGGCCAGGTCCGTACTTGGCGCCGACAGTGTTTCGGCGCTCATGACGACGACCAAACTGAGTCTTGAGCATCCCGAGGTCATTGTTGACGAATATGTTGCACTGGGGCTCCACGAAATATTCCTGCGGCCGCTGAGTCATTACGGTTTTGCCAAGCGCAATCTACAGATGCTCGGATACACCGTCGAGCAGTTCATGACGTTCTATCGCCGAGCGCTCAACCGTGTCATCTGGTGGAACGAACAGGGCTTTTCCATGCGCGAGGTTTACGCCAGCCTCATCTTGAACAAGCTCATCTCAAGCTTTGACGCGGGATACGTTGACCTGCAGAGTCCAAACGCATCAGGCCGGGCAGTCCTTGTGTACAACTACGATGGCCATGTTTATCCGAGCGATGAGGCCCGTATGCTGGCTGAGTCGGGAGACATCAGCTTCCGGATGGGGAAGATCGGAACACCGATGGAAACGCTGCTGGAAAGCCCGGCTGCGAGACGCATCCATTTGGAAGGCGCGGTGGAGAACGACGACAACTGCTCGAGTTGCTCGTTCAGGAGTCACTGTGCCCCGAGTCCCGTTGACGCCGCAGCGTCTGGCGTTGCGACCTTCACCATTCCAACTTCTGAAACCGAGCACTGCAAGCGGACCACGGCACTTTTCGACGAGATGCTTAAACGTCTGGCCGCTGCGAGGGCGCGGGATCCAAACCTAGAGAAGCTGCTGCAGCGTTGGTCTGCACCGGCTGGCGCGGGAGTCTGAGCATGCGTCAGGTGCGGCTGAGCGAGGCAGCCCTGGTCTCCGGAGTCTTCCGGGTCGAGCGAGTTAGCCAAGGTACCGTCACGCTTGCCGACGGGAGATGTGCCGTCTTCGAGGTGAAGGTGGTCAAGGCGCTTGCGTTGCCTGGCTTGCTGCATTCAAGCGGACTTGAAGTCGGGGACGTGGTGAAACTGGATGAAGGGCAAGCGAGGGCGATTGTCTGTTTTCGAGCGAGCGACCGGCACCACACCTTGTTCGTCACGAACCAATGCAACAGCCGCTGTTTGATGTGCTCTCAGCCTCCCACGCCACAAGAGGATGGTTGGCTCTTTCGTGAGGCGATGGAGATCGTGAAGTTGGTCACCGCCCCGCCGGCGGTCGTGGGAGTCTCCGGGGGCGAACCGACTCTGCACCCGACCCGTTTACGCGCGCTGTTGAACTTGCTTCATCTGAGATGGCCCGAGACGCAGGTTGAGGTCCTTACCAACGGAAGAAGGCTTGGTGACGAGCAGGTCGCACGTGCGCTCCTGGAGGGGCTGCCGCCAGGTCGTACCAACTGGCTTGTTCCGCTCTATGCCGGCAACGACGAGGTTCACGACTTCGTCGTGCAGTCACCGGGCGCTTTCGACGAAACCATTGGAGGTCTGATGAACCTCCAGCAGTTCGAGCAGGCGATTCAGCTTCGTACCGTGCTGATTCGGCCGGTTATCGAGGGACTCGTTGAATGGGGGCGTTTCGTCGGCCGCAATCTTCCGTTCGTGCAGGCGGTGGCACTGATGGCCACCGAGCCCATTGGATTCGCACTGGCGACCAAGGATATGAGTGTCGTCGACGTTTTGGAATATGGGCGGGAGCTGGCGAACACGGTTGCCGAACTCGAGTTGTTCGGTCTCACACCCGTGTTGATGAACATGCCGCTTTGCAAGGTGCCAGCGCCGCTCAGAGCGCATGCGGCAGTCAGCATTTCGGATTGGAAAAATGACTTCGCGCCCGAATGTGAAGACTGCGAGCTCAAGCCCAGGTGCTCGGGCTTCTTCGTGTGGGACAACACCGCGATTTATCGGACTGGCTTGAAGCCCGTTGTCCGAGGCGAGATGGGGAGGATCCATGTCTAAATTCATTCGTGCCTTGGCGCTGTTCGTGGCGAGTGCCCCGCTCATGGGTGCCAAGGCGAAGGCCGAGGCCGGTGGTCCCTCCGTGGCGCCGCCTGCGGAGCCCAAGCCCGTCTCGCTGCGGCCGCTGAACCTTGAGATGGACAATCTGTTTGCGGGGCATAGATCGCACTCCAGTCATCGATCGCACTCGAGCCACAGCTCACACTACTCCGGTGGTGGAGGGGGCTACGCGGCGCCTTCTCCTCCACCCCCGCCGGCATACGTTCCTCCGACGCCGCCGCCGCCTGCACCAAGTCCCTCGCCAAGCCCGAGAAGTGCTGCATCACATCTGCTCGACGAATCTTCGACCGACCCGAAAGGTTCAAAGTTGAAGGCGCCAAGGCCGTCTGCCTCGCAACCCCATGGCTCGGCGTCGAGTCCGGCACATGGGCTGGATGACGCTGACACGCCTCAGCTCAACAAGGGAGAGAAACTGCGTCTTCAGGTCTTGCGCGTTCAGATTGCCTTGAAGCGCATGGGGCTCTACGAAGGAACGGTCGATGGTGTATTCAATACCGAGACACGCGAAGCTCTGTCGCACTTCCAGACTGTGAAGAGTCTCCCAGTCAGCGGAATGATGACCACCCCGACGTTGAATGCGCTTGGCGTGCCCGCCGTCAACTAGAGGCTATGCGTCAGGGCATGGTGTTTTGACTCCTCACATCCGTATGCGTGCCTCACGGCAATCACTTGCGCACAGTGACCTGCGGTATCGCCTGCCTGAAGATGACGGTTCTCTTCGAAAAGAACGCTTGGTTGCTGCCGTTTTCCTCGACCCAACTGCCTGCATACGCCTGCGAATCGAATCCTGGAAGTTTTTCAAGACGGGCGAGAAGGCTGGATCCGAACAGCAACTCACCGCCGATGGCAATGCGACGACCAGACGAATAAAGCACCAGCGTCATCGTCGACTCACCGCCGCCGTCAAGACCTGACACCGCGACCACCCGCGTGATGTCAGCGAACTCCATCCGGACGTTGCGTCGGAAGTTGCGTCGCAGTTCCAGCCCGTGAGAGGTCATCGTCAATGAGGGCGCGAAGGCATCATGCCGGCGCCGCTGATACGCCTTGAGCGCCAGGAGTGCCCCGATCAAACCGGGCAAGCTACACAGGAACGCCAGCATGCCCCACGGCAATTGCACCGGCGTGAGCAGGTGGATCCCGATAAAGGGTGCCGTCAGCAGGATGGCCACAACCAAGTCCCTGCGACGGAGGGGAATTGGGGGCAATCGAGCAACCGTGCGTTCCGAGATACCCGGTGCCGCGCGCTGGAGGTCTTCAACGATCTGATGACGCGCAGCGTCAATGATGTCCTCATCCGAGGGAGAGCTTGCAGCCATCACCTCACCCCAGATGCACGCTCAACGCCGGCAGCATCGACCCACCGCTCTCATTTACCAGCCGCTGGTCATGCACATAGTCCTGCGTCACCTCGACCACCCAATCCCGCTCGAACTTCTTCCCCAGCCGCTGAACCACCTGATCGAACGTCATCGCATCCAACGCATTGCTGTCCAGATGAACCGGCCCGCCGGTGCCTTCCTGAACGAGATCGCAAAGCGCCGCCGCGGTGTCCGACATGAACGAGCACGCCGGCCGCCAGGCTGAGCTCGCGCGGATGCGCCCATCCCGGGCGTGCTGTTCATCCAGGTGGCGGAGCATGTTGTTGCCGACCGCGTCCGGCGCGATCTGCCAGCCGATGCGCGCCACCGTCGCAGACGGATTGGTCGTCAGCACCGCGTCCTCGCATCGACTCTTGTATTGCCCGTAGTCGTCCTTCGCGGTCCGCGGGTCGTGAGGGCGATGAGGTCCGCCTGACGATGCGTCGAAGACCATCGCCGTGCTCACGAAGACCAGGGGCACCCCGTGCAGTCTCGCGAAGCCTGCCAGTTGACCTGCCCAGGACTCGGCGCCCATCGCCAGGTGGACGATGGCATCCGGCGCCTCGGCGCGCAGGAAGGCGAGGGCCGCCGCCTCATTGGCAGGGGCCACCGCGCCGCGGTCCCAACCCACCACGTCCCAGTCTCGCGTCTCCGCTTCACGGCTCACCCAGGGCGCCACGGTGCCGTTCAGTCCGGTGATGAGGAGCTTCATGTCCAGTGCTGATCTTGGGCTGTTGACAGCCCCGACTCTGCCACGCGTCTCGGGTTCGCGCGCGACCGCCGCCATCGGGTCAGGACGCCAGCGCCATCCCTCGCATCGCGGCAGGGGAGAGGTGCGGGTCCTCCGTGTACTGCCGCCGCATCTGCTCCAGCAGCTCGCGGGCAACGGCGACCCCTTGCGTGGCCTCGATGGCCAATCGGGCCGACCCGTCGTCGACGAGGAGTTGCATGCTCCAGCGGTCAAACAGCCGGAGCACGATGGGCTCATCCAGAAGGAGCCGCAGGCCGACGTGTCGTTCGTCCCGCTCGATGCGCGCGAGGGTGCGCGTCACGTCCTCCGCTGGCCCTTCCAGGATCTGCGCGAACACCCCTGGCGCGATCGCGAGGGCCCCGGTGATGTCGAGACGCCGGTTGTTGATCTGCGCGACCGCCACGATGTGCTTCAGCACCTGGTCGGTCATGCCTTCAGCCATCGAGGAGACGTACAGGATTCGGCGGAGCATTCCGGTCTCGCTTGTTTGCCGAGAAGAAGGGGGCGAGGCGATTCCGCCCCGCAGGCTTTCAGAGTTCAGCGATCTTGAGCGTCGACCGCGTCGGCGGGGTCGGGGCATCCGCGATCACGACCAGCGCCTGCACCAGACGGTCCAGGTCATGGATCTTGTCGTAGTAGCCGGCGATGCCCGCTGCGATGCAGAGCGGCCCGAACACGCTTTCGTCCTCGCAGGTGACGGCATACGCCGTGCCTTGGAATCCGCTGGCCCGCAGGCGCTCGATCGCCGAGAACCCGGTGCCCGTGGATAGGGTCAGGTCGGTGAGGATGACGTCCGGCCTGCAGAGGCCTGCCGCCATGACGGCTTGGTCCTCATGCTCCGTCTCTCCCACGACCGCGGCACCAGGCACGCTGGTCAGGCGCTCGTGAAGGCGCCGCCGGAATGAGGAAGACGCGTCGATTAGCAGAATTCGCATTTTCTTGAGGGGCAGCAGCGTTCCCTTCCGTGCTGCGCGAGCAAAAAGTAGCCCGGACCGCTTGCGCGGCCGGGCGTAATCGACCTGGGTCGACCCCGCTCAGGGAGGAAAACGGGGACGAAGACACCGCTCATCACGGCGTAACAACGTGAAATGAATTTTGCACTTTTATCATTTGTGCGGATGTCGGCAAATCGCTGAACGGGCTATCGGGAAATGACCTACAAACCGGGTCCCTCCGTCACTCTGCAGTGTTCATGTCCGTGCCCTCCGGTAGATGCCTCGCTCCGATCTTTCCGATCTCTGCGTTCTCCTCGCTCCACGCATTCCTCGTCGCCGTCCTCTTGTGCAGCCTCGCCGGCGCCGCCAGCGCAGAGACGCTCCGCGGCGAAGTCGTCGGCCTCGCTGACGGCGACACGCTGACCGTGCTGGACAACGAGCACCATCAGCATCGCGTGCGGCTGGTCGGCATCGATGCGCCGGAGAAGCGCCAGGCCTTCGGGGAGAGATCGCGGCAGCACCTCTCGGCGCTGGTGTTCCGGCAGGAGGTGGTGGTCGACTGGAAGAAGAGAGACCGCTACGGCCGCATCCTCGGGGTGGTCCGCGTGAGATCGGTGGACGTCGGCCAAGCCCAGCTGAGAGCGGGCCTGGCCTGGCACTACAAGGCTTATGCACGGGAGCAACCGGCCGCACAGCGCTCCCTCTATTCGGACGAGGAGGTCGATGCGAGACGCGCGCGGCGCGGACTGTGGAGCGAGGCTGCGCCAACCCCGCCGTGGGAGTTCCGTCGCAGCAAGGCGACCGGCTCTAGAGCTCCGGCGGAACCTCAGTCTTCCCGTTGAAGTGCCAGGACTTGCCCCGCCGTCATGGGGAGGGTCAAGCAGCCGGGATCACGGATTGAACGACTGCCACAGCGCCGTCTTCGTGAACCACCTGGGCATCGCCCCCGCCTCGATCTCCATCGACTCGCCGTCGATGACCTGGACGAGCAGCTTGTGCTTGTCCGCCGAGTTGTCGAAGACGTAGGCCCGATTGGCCGCGGTGGCCGCCTCGGTCAGCAGGTCGATCGACCGGACATAGCGCTCGCGGATCTTGTCTTCCGGCACCGGATGGCCGCCTTGCTTGACGCGGATCTTCACGCGATCCACGTTGATCGCCGGGTCCTTCGTCGCCACGAAGTAGAGGTAGACGCGGTAGCCGCGCTCGCGGGCCTCCCGCATGAAATCGACCTTGTCGCCCGACGACATGACCGTCTCGAAGGTGAAGGTCTTGCCTTCGTCGAGCAGCTCCCGCCGGATGGCATCGGCCAGCACCGACGCCAGGTAGGAGTTGAACGGCCCGGGCACCTCGAGCATCAGCGCCTCGTCGACGCACATCTTCCCGAGCACCGCATGCAGTCCGAGCTTCCTGGCGAACGCGGACTCGCGGATGTGGGTCTCGAGGCTCTCCAGCACGCGCCCGGGCGTCGCCGTGATCCCGAGCGAGGCGAGGTCGAGCCGGCCTTCGGACTCGCGCAAGGTGCGCTCGATCTCGTCGGCGTTGATGAAGACGCCGATCCACTGCGGTTTGAGTTCGCGCTTGATCGTGCTCTTGCCGGAGCCGTTCGGTCCGGCCAGCACGCGAAGGCGGGGCTGGGACGCCTGGGGGCGGTCAGGCAGCTTCTTGCTTGACACGCTTGAGCACGACGCCGACCTTGACGCGCTTGTCCGGCGGCAGGGCCTTGATGACCGTGACGGACCCGTCCGCCTTGCGCTCCACCAGCTGCCCCTTGCTCGTCGCCACCACCACGGCGCCGGTCTCCGCCAGCGCCTGCTTGTAGGCCGCCCGGCCCGCCTTGGCGGCGAGCTCCGGGAAGCGGCGCTCGGCGGCGCGCATCGCGGATTCGGTCAGGTCTTCGGGGCGGCGGGCCATGGCTCGGTGCTTTCGGGGGAACGTGAGTCGGAGTCTAGCGTCACACCGCCACCGGCGCCTTGATCGCCGCGTGGTGCTGGTAGTCCTGCAGCTCGAAGTCCTCGAATTCGTAGTCGAAGATCGAGTCCGGCTTGCGTTTGATGTGCATCGTCGGATACGCGAAGGGCGTGCGCGACAGCTGCGTCTCCACCTGCTCGAAGTGGTTGGCGTAGATGTGGCAATCCCCGCCGGTCCAGATGAAGTCCCCCAGGCCCAGTCCGCATTGCTGCGCCAGCATCTGCGTCAGCAGCGCGTAGCTCGCGATGTTGAACGGCACGCCCAGGAAGATGTCCGCGCTGCGCTGGTACAGCTGGCACGACAGCTTGCCGTCCGCCACGTAGAACTGGAAGAACGCGTGGCAGGGCATCAGCGCCATCTGGTCCAGCTCCGCCACGTTCCACGCCGAGACGATGATCCGGCGCGAGTCCGGATTGGTCTTCAGCTGCTTCACGACCTCCGCGATCTGGTCCACGTGCCCGCCGCCGGCCTTCGGCCAGCTGCGCCACTGCACGCCGTAGACCGGGCCCAGGTCGCCGTCTTCGCGCGCCCATTCGTCCCAGATCGTGCAGCCGCGCTCCTGCAGCCACTTGACGTTCGAGTCGCCGCGCAGGAACCACAGCAGCTCCAGGATGATCGACTTCAGGTGCACCTTCTTCGTCGTCACCAGCGGGAACCCCTCGTTCAGGTCGAAACGCATCTGGTGGCCGAAGACGCTGCGCGTGCCCGTCCCCGTCCGGTCGCCCTTGGCCACGCCGTGCTCGTACACATGGCGCATGAAGTCTTCGAACTGGCTGCGCACGGGGCGCGGGGAGGTGAGGTCGGCGGTCATGAGGGAGATTTTAGAGTGGCGGACGGCCGAGGCCGCTGGCCCTCACCCCGACCCTCTCCTGCAAGCGGGAGAGGGAGCAAGAGTCAGGCGCTCTTCCGCGGCGGGAGAGGCGTGAGAGGGTCAGGGTCAGGCGTTGAACTGGAGGGCGGCCAGGCGCGCGTAGAGGCCGCCGCGCGCCACGAGTTCGGCATGCGTGCCTTGCTCGACGATGCGGCCGTGGTCCATCACGACGATGCGATCGGCGCGCTGCACCGTCGAGAGCCGGTGCGCGATGACCAGCGTCGTGCGGTCCCGCATCGCTTCGTCCAAGGCCTGCTGGACCAGGCGTTCGCTCTCGGCGTCGAGGGCGCTCGTGGCTTCGTCGAGCAGCAGCAGCGGCGCGTCCTGCAACATCGCCCGTGCGATCGCGATGCGCTGGCGCTGCCCGCCGGACAGGCGCACGCCGCGCTCGCCCAGGAAGCTGTCGTAGCCCTGCGGCAGCTGGCGGATGAATTCGTCCGCATGCGCGGCCTTGGCGGCGGCGATGACCTCCTCAGGACTCGCGTCCGGGCGGCCGTAGCGGATGTTGTCCAGCGCGCTGGCCGAGAAGATCACGCTCTGCTGAGGCACCAGCGCCATGCGGCCGCGCAGCTCCGCCAGCTTGACGCGGTCCACCGCCACGCCGTCCAGCTGCAGCTTGCCGGACTGGACGTCGAAGAAGCGTTGCAGCAGCTGCAGCACCGTGCTCTTGCCGGCGCCGCTCGGGCCGACCAGCGCCACGGTCTCGCCGGGCTCGATGCGCAGCGTGAAGTCCTCCAGCGCCGCGCGATCAGGGCGCGAGGGATAGTGGAAGCGGACCTGATCGAAGACCACGCGCGCCGGGCCGCTCGAAGCGGGCAGGGCGACCGGCGCCGCCGGGTCCGCCACCGGCGACTGCGCCGCGAGCAGCTCCATCAGCCGCTCCATCGCGCCCGCCGCGCGCAGCAGATCGCCCCAGACCTCCGCCAGCACCGCCACCGACGACACCAGCAGGATCACGTAGACCACCGTCTGGCCCAGGTGGCCGGCGGTGATCTTCCCCGCCATCACCGCCTGCGTGCCCTGGTACAGGCCCCACAGCAGCGCGCCGAAGGTCGCCGTGATGATGAACGCCACCAGGAAGGAGCGCACCTTGGTCCGCTTGCGCGCCGTGTCGAACGCGGCTTCGCTCGCGACGTCGAAGCGCACCGCCTCGCGCGCCTCCTGCGCATGCGACTGCACGACGGTGATCGCGTTGAGCATCTCCGCCGCGATCGCGCTGGTGTCGGCGATGCGGTCCTGGCTCGAGCGCGACAGGCGCCGCACGCGCCGTCCGAAGAACATCGCCGGCGCGACGACCAGCACCAGGATGCCCAGGACCTGCGTCATCACCCACGGGTTGCTGTAGATCAGCAGCGCCACCGCGCCCAGGCCCATGATCACGTTGCGCAAGCCCATCGACAGGCTGGAGCCGACGATGCTCTGGATCACCGTCGTGTCCGTCGTGATGCGGCTGACGACCTCGCCGGTCTGCGTGGTCTCGAAGAATTCCGGGCTCTGTCGCAGCACATGGCTGTAGACCGCGGTGCGCAGGTCCGCGCTGACCCGCTCGCCCAGCCAGGTCACCGCGTAGAAGCGCAGCGCCGAGAACATGCCCAGCGCCGCGCCGGTCGCGAACAGCCAGACGAAGTGCTCGCGCAGCGCCATCAGCCGGTCGCCCGGATCGGCGGAGATCAGGCCCTGGTCGATCAGCTGGCGCAGCGCGATCGGGAAGACCAGCGTCGCCGCCGCCGCCAGGATCAGGAAGACGATGGCCGCGGCGATCCGTCCCCGGTAGGGCCGCAGGAAGGGCCACAGCGCCGGTGCCATCGCCCGCAGGGGCGGGGGCGTCTGGGGCGACGTGCGCACGGCTTTTGCCTGACCGCCGGGTGCGGAGGAAGACGCCTGCGACCCGGAAGGGGCCGGGGCGGTACTCGTGGGGGTCGAGGACATCGAAGAAGGGGACATGGCGGACATGAGGTCAGTTTAGGGGCCACGTGTTGCGGGAATGTCCCTACCCGTGGAAAGCCCATCCCAGGCAGTGATTGGCACGGCAATCATTGCCTAAGCAATAATTGTCATCAAGCATTTCCGGAAACTCCGTCCCGGAAATCCGAAGTCACGAAAGACGACGCCATGAGTGCCAAGTTGCCCCCGCCCGCCGATTTCTACAGCGCCGACAGCTTCACGTCGGAGCCGAGCCTGGGCTGGCTCCTGCGGCAGATCAAGCAGTCCATGGTGCTGCAGGCCGACAAGATGCTCGGTCAGCATGACCTGACCCATGCCCAGTGGGCGCCGATGCTGCGTCTGCGCTTCAACGGCCCGATGTCTTCCGCCGCGCTCGCCCGCGAGCTGGCGATGGACGGCGGCGCGATGACGCGGCTGCTGGACCGGCTCGAAGCCAAGAACCTGGTGCGCCGCGAGCGCTCGGTCGAGGACCGGCGCGTGGTCATGGTCTCGCTGACCGAGGTCGGCGTGAACGCGATGGCCGCCGCCCCCGGCGTGCTGTCCAAGGTCTTCAACGACCACCTGGCTGGCTTCACCGACCAGGAGTTCCGCACGCTGATCGGCCTGCTGCAACGCATCGTGGTCAACGGCCAGGCGATCCGCGACGCGGGCCTGACGTCCGAGTCGTCGACCCTCGACAAATGCGAATGACGGACGACTGATCGACGAGTCACGACGAACAAGTGCGACCGATGCTCCCTTTTTCAATTGCCTGCTCCCTCCAAAAGAACAACATTGAGGACCCCCCGATGACTTCCCGATTCCTTCACCGCACCACCCTGGTCCTGGCCATGGGCGCGGCGCTGCTGATGGTGCTGACCGCCTGCGCGCCCATCCCCAAGCTGGACGAGTCCAACCGACCGATCGACGGCGCCGAGGCGGCCCGCCTCGGCCTCGACGACAGCCAGAGCCCGGCGATCGATGCCGCCTGGTGGAAGACCTTCCGCGATCCGCAGCTGGATGCGCTGGTCGACCAGGCGATCGCGAACTCGCCGAACCTGGCGCTGGCCCGCGCCCGCATCGCGCGTGCCGCGGCCATGACCGAGAACGCCGAGGCCGCGAAGCGCCCGGCCGCCGAGCTCGAGGCCGACGCGACCCGCCAACGCATCACCGAACACGGCATCTACCCGCCGCCGCTGGCCGGCAGCGTGCAGACGCTGGCCAACATCCAGGCCGGGCTGAGCTACGAGTTCGACTTCTTCGGCAAGCATGACGCGGCGCTGCAGGCGGCGCTCGGCCAGCGGCGCGCCGCCGAGGCCGATGCCGCCGCCGCGCGGCTGAGCGTGTCCAACGCCGTGGCCAAGGCCTACGTCGCGCTGGCCCGCAGCCAGGCGCAAGCTCGCCTGCTGGAGCAGCAGAAGTCGCTGCGCGACCAGTCCTTCGACCTGGTGCGCCAGCGCAGCGCCGCCGGCCTGGACAACGGCCAGGACCTGCGCGTCGCCGAGGCGCCGCTGCCCGACATCCAGCGCCAGCAGGTCGTGCTGCGCGAGCAGCAGGCGCTGCTGCGCCACCAGCTCGCCGCGCTGACCGGGCAGGGCCCGAAGGCGACCGAGTCGCTGGACGCCGCGCTGCCGGTCGCGCTCGACTGGCAGCAGGCGCCCCACCTGGACCTGCTGGGCCGCCGCCCGGACCTGGCCGCCGCGCGCGCCCGGGTCGAGGCGACCGCGCAGGACATCCGCGTCGCCCGCGCGCAGTTCTATCCGAGCGTGAGCCTGACGGCCTTCATCGGCCTGAACTCGATCGGCCTGGATGAGCTGTTCAAGAGCGGCAGCCGCCAGTACGGCGCGGGCCCGGCGCTGCACCTGCCGCTGTTCGACAGCGGCCGGCTGCGCGCCAACCTGCGCGGCAGCGCCGCCGAGCAGGACGCCGCGATCGCAAGCTACAACGTCGCGGTGCTGGACGCGGTGCGTGACGCCAGCGACCAGTTCACGACGCTCGAATCGCTGCGCCAGCAGCGCACGCAGCAGGACGCGCTGGTGGCCAACGCCGAGGGCCAGGCCACGCTGGCCGACCAGCGCCACCGCGCCGGCCTCACCGGCCGCATCGCGGTGCTGAGCGCGCAACAGAACCAGCTGCTGCAGCAGCGCGGCCAGATCGACCTGCAGGCGCTGACGGTCGACGCGCAGATCAACCTGATGCGCGCGCTGGGCGGCGGGTACGCCGAACCGGCCCGCGACGCCGCGCAGACGACGGCCTCCGCCGATCGCCGCTGACATCGCCGGACCTCCGACAGGCATCGACTCCGAATTGACGCGCCGGCCGCCACGCCGCAGGCGCTCCCGAATCACAAGAATCCCGAAGAGCACACCATGAGCGCAACGCCCCCGAACAACACGCAAGCTCCCGCCAAGAACGGCACCCGTAAGAAGGGCCTGACGGCCATCGCCGCCGTCGTCATCGTGGCCGGCCTGGGCTACGTCGCCTACGAATGGATCGTCGGCAGCCGCTACGAGTCCACCGACAACGCCTACGTGCAGGCCAACGTCGTGCAGATCACGCCGCTGGTCGGCGGCACGGTGCGCGCGGTCTACGCCGACGACACCGACTTCGTGAAGGCCGGCCAGAAGCTGGTGAGCCTGGACCCGGTCGACGCCCGCGTCGCGCTGGAACAGGCCCAGGCGCAGCTGGCGCAGACGGTCCGCGAGGTCCGTACGCTGTATGCGAACAACAGCGGCTTCGAAGCCCAGGTCAAGGTCCGCGAGGCCGACCTGAAGCGCGTCAGCGTCGACCTGGAGCGTCTGCAATCCGACGTCACCCGCCGCCAGCCGCTGGTCGCCACCGGCGCCGTCGGCAAGGAAGAGCTGGAACACGCGCAGTCGCAACTGACCTCGGCCCGCGCCCAGGCCGCCGCCGCGCAATCGGCGCTGCAGGCCGCGAAGGATCAGCTGGCCTCCAACCAGGTGCTGACCGACGGCGTCAAGGTCGAGGAACATCCGAACGTCCTGCGCGCGGCCGCGCGCCTGCGCGAGAGCTACCTGGCGCTGCAGCGCGCCGAGCTGATCGCGCCGGTGGACGGCTGGGTCGCGCGCCGCTCGGTGCAGCTGGGCCAGCGCGTCGCCGCCGGCGCGCCGCTGATGGCGGTGGTCGGGCTGCAGCAGGTCTGGGTCGACGCCAACTTCAAGGAAAGCCAGCTGGCCAAGCTGCGCATCGGCCAGAAGGCGACGCTGGAAGCGGACGTCTACGGCAAGAAGACCGAGTACCACGGCACGGTGCAGGGCCTGGGCGCGGGCACGGGCGCGGCCTTCGCGCTGCTGCCGGCGCAGAACGCCACCGGCAACTGGATCAAGGTCGTGCAGCGCGTGCCGGTGCGCATCGCGCTGGACCCCAAGGAAGTGCAGGAACACCCGCTGCGCGTGGGCCTGTCGATGGACGTGCAGGTCGACATCCGTGAGCAGGGCGGCGCCATGCTGGCCGCCGCGACCGGCGCCAGCGCGCCGCGTCTGCAGACGGCGATCTTCGACGTCCAGGAGAAGGCGGCCGACGAGCAGGTGAACAAGATCATCGCGACCAACCTCGGCAAGGCCGCGGTCAAGGCGAACACGAACCGCGTGCAATGAGCGATTCCACTCCCACCGCGCCCGGCGCGCCGGCGGCCCCCGGGCCCGCCGCGCCCCCGGCGCCCGCAGGGCCGCCCGGCGGCCCCGCGCCGCTGACCGGCACCGCGCTGGTGCTGGGCACCATCTCGCTGTCGCTGGCGACCTTCATGAACGTGCTGGACTCGTCCATCGCGAACGTGTCGCTGCCCGCGATCGCCGGCGACCTCGGCGTCAGCCCGGTCCAGGGCACCTGGGTCATCACGAGCTTCGGCGTCGCCAACGCGATCTCGGTCCCGCTGACCGGCTGGCTGACGCAGCGCTTCGGCGCGGTGCGGCTGTTCACGACCAGCGTGCTGCTGTTCGTGCTGGCGTCGTGGCTGTGCGGCTTCGCGCACTCGCTGGAGATGCTGGTCGTCGCGCGCGTGTTCCAGGGCCTCGTCGCGGGCCCGATGATCCCGCTGTCGCAGACGCTGCTGCTGTCGAGTTATCCCAAGCACAAGGCGGGCACGGCGCTCGCGTTATGGGGCATGACGACGCTGGTCGCGCCGGTGGTCGGGCCGCTGCTGGGCGGCTGGATCACCGACAACGTGACCTGGCCGTGGATCTTCTACATCAACGTGCCGGTGGGCCTGTTCGCGGCCGGCCTGACGTGGAGCATCTACCGCACCCGCGAGACGCCGACCAAGAAGCTGCCGATCGACACCGTCGGGCTGTCGCTGCTGGTGCTGTGGGTGGGCTCGCTGCAGGTGATGCTCGACAAGGGCAAGGAGCTGGACTGGTTCGAGTCGAACCAGATCATCGCGCTGGCCGTGGTCGCGGTCGTGGGCCTGGCGGTGTTCATCGTCTGGGAGCTGACCAACGACCATCCGGTGGTGGACCTGCGCCTCTTCGGGCGGCGGAACTTCCTGTTCGGCGCCTCGGTGCTGTCGATCGCCTACGGGCTGTTCTTCGGCAACGTGGTGCTGCTGCCGCTGTGGCTGCAGCAGCACATGGGCTACACCGCGACGGCCGCGGGCTTCGCGCTGGCGCCGGTGGGGGTGCTGGCCATCCTGCTCTCACCGGTGGTGGGGAAGAAGGTCTCGGTCTGGGATCCGCGGATGATGGCGAGCTTCGCCTTCGTGATGTTCGCGATCGTGCTGTGGATGCGTTCGCTGTTCACGACGGACACGGACCTCGGCACCATCATGATCCCGACGATCCTGCAGGGCGGCGCGCTGGCCTTCTTCTTCATCCCGCTGACGACGCTGACCCTGTCGGGCATCACGCCGGACCGGATCGCCGCGGCGGCGGGCCTGTCGAACTTCGTGCGGATCACGGCGGGCGCGATGGGGACGTCGATCTCCACGACGCTGTGGGAGAACCGCGCGGCGCTGCACCACCATCACCTGGCGGAGCGGCTCGCGCTGGGCGACCCGGCGGAGACGGCGGCCCTGGACACGCTGCAGCGACAAGGCTTCAGCCACGACCAGGCGCTCGCGTATATCAATCGGCTGGTCGACCAGCAGGCGTTCACGCGCGCGGCGGACGACATCTTCCTGGCCTCAGCCGTGCTGTTCGTCGTGTTGATCGCCTTCGTCTGGCTGACCAAGCGGCCGCCGAAGATGGGCGCGCCGGTGGATGCGGGCGGGGCGCACTGACGGCGATCGCGGATCGAGGCGACGCGCATCGCCCGGCAACGAAAGGGGTCCCTCGGGACCCCTTTGTTGTGCCTGCCTGATCCTGGACCTGATGCCGCAGTGGACCCGGACCGGCGGGCGTCAAGCCTTCGACGACGCCAGTTCCAGGCAGTACGCGATCAGCTCGTCCAGTTCGCTGGACTTGTCGAAGACCTTGTCGGCGCCCAGCCCCTCGCAGCGTTGCCGCATGTCGGCCGTGGCGTAGTTGGTCAGCACGATGAGCTTGGCCTCGGGCTGCAGCAGCCGGGCCTTGGGCAGCAGCGACATGCCCGAGCCGCGCTTCAGGAACAGGTCGATGATCAGGATATCGCAGGGGACCGCCTCGTCATGCAGCCAGCGCAGCGCGCCGGCCTCGTCCTCGGCCATGCCGACGACGTCGAGGTCGAGCATCTCCTGCAGCGTCGCGACAAGGTTCTCCCGGATCAGCGGGCTGTCCTCGACCAGGAAACAGTTCAGCGTGCCGGGCGTCGGTGCGGTGACGGGAACGGTGGACATGGGTATGGGCGTGAGCGAGGCGCCCATTATCACGATCCCGAGCCCCGCTTCGATGTCGGCGCCAGCCGCGCGTTGCATTCAGACAGCGCCTTCATGCTCTCCGGATCGGCGTCCTCGCCCAGGTCGATCAGCGGCACGATCGCCGCCAGCGGCGCCACCGCCACGCCCAGCACCGCCGCCGGGACCAGCTTGCGCAGCAGCGGCGCCTTCTGCAGGCTGAGTTGCGGGTCGCCCAATGTCCCCTGGATGTTCAATGGCGTGCGCAGTGTCAGCGGGCTCTTGTCCTTGGGGTCGACCTTGGCCGTCAATGCCAGCCGCTCGGTCGCCAGCGACATGCCGCCGTCCACCAGCACCACCGAGTCCTTCGTGTCGATGACCATGGGCTTGGGCGTCACGACCCCGTCCTTGACCTGCAGATCGGCGACGCCGCAGTACACCTGCAGCGGCTCGTCGCCCCGCACCAGCATGCCCAGGCCCTGCGCGATGTCGATGCCTGCGGCTTCCACGATCAGGTGGGAGATCGTCCCGTCGGTCCAGTACAGGACCATGCGGCCGTCCGCGCTGGCCAGCAGGTCGGCCGTCGACTTGCCCTCGCCATCCAGCGCGATGCGTCCGCCCATCAGCCCGGTGACCCAGCGCTGGCCGTTCTTGCGCTCCAGGTTCAGCCATTGCTCCAGGTGCACGCCGCCGACGCGGAGGCGCGCCTGCCACTTGGCCAGCGGCTCGCGGCCGTCCAGCTTCATGTTGCCCGCCACCTGACCGCGCGCCACCCGCGCGTCGATGTCGCGCAGCTCCAGCACGCCGTCCTGCAGCACGATGTGGGCGTTCAGCGGTTCGGCCGCCTGCAGGATCGCGGTGCCCGATTCGAAGCGCGCCAGCTTCACGTTGACGTTGGCGTTCATCGCCCGCAGCGAGGGCAGGTCGAACTGCTTGTCCGGCAGCACGCGCGAGGGCGCCTTCTTCGCCTTGGGCGCGCCCGGTTCGGCCGGGACACCGACCGCCGGACCCAGGTCCGCCAGCCAGAGTTCACGGCCCCGCAACTCGCCGGTCAGCGTCGGCACGCTGTTCGCAGGCTTGTCGTACTGGAACTCCCCGCTCAGGTGGCTCTTGCCGATCGTGGCCTTGCTGACCGCCGTGGTCCAGCGCGAGCCGTCGCGCGTCAGCTTGCCCTGCATCGCGAAGGCCGGCGTGGTCGGCAGCGTGACACCGAGCGGCTCGCCGACGGCGGCCAGCGACGGGCCCGCCAGCGTGTACTCGCCGGACAGCCCCTGGCTCACCAGCAGGTCGCGGACCTGGCCGTCGAAACTCAGCCTGGCCTTGCCGATGTTGCCGCGCAGGGTGACCGGCACGGCCGGCGCATTGGGGTCCGAGGACAGCCAGGGGAGGGCGGAGCCGGTCTGCAGCGTCGCCTTGATCGGCAGGTCGCGGTAGTGGCCCTCCGCGCTGGCGGTCATGCCGTAGCGGCCGCCTTCGCCGGGGCCGGGTTCGCCGGCGGCTGCCGACGCGCCCTTGGGCTTGCCCGCCACGCGCTCGCCGAAGTCCACGGCGAGGCGGGTGCCCGATGCGGCCGCGCTGGCCACCCGCGCCGCCGCCGTGGGCGCGCGCTGCTCGGTCACCGTGCTCGACGCGGCACGGCCGGAGCGGACCGCCGACGCGGCCTCCTCCGGCGTGACCCAGGTCTCGCGCAGCGCGAAGCGGCCCAGCAGCGAGAGCTGCTGGATCTTGTCGTCCACCAGCACCGTGCCCTGGCTCACTTCCAGCAGGTCGAAACGGATACCGTCGATGTTGGGGCGCTTGCGCACCTGCGTGTCGCTGGAAGGCTGCTTTCCGAATTGCCAGCTCGCGCGGCCTTCGACGTCGCGCTCCAGCCGCACGGTCAGTTCACCCGCGCGCAAGGCCTTCACCAGCAAGGCCTGACCCTCGTGGCGCAGGGCGAGCAGGTCCGAATAGCGCAGCGTCAGCGCGGCGTCCTGCGCCTGCACCATCGGGCCGCCCAGGGTGCTCCAGCTGGGGCCGGCGATCGTGAGACTGTGCGAGCGCAGCCGCAGGTGGCCGATCAGGCGGAGCTGCCAGGCGGCATTGTCCTCGTCGCCGTCGAAGCGCACCTGCCGGTCGAGCTTCTGGCTCAGCCACTGCTCCGCCGGCCGGCGCAGGAAGGGCCAGCCCAGCCATTCGCAGATGCCGACGGTGATCAGCAGCAGCGCCAGCAGGACGAGCAGGCCCATGACCCAGCCGTGCGGGCCACGTCGTCGCGGGGCCGGCGCGCTGGCCGGGGCGGAAGAGGGCGCGTTGTTCACCACCATTGTTCAAACATCCTGGAAAAGTATTCCTTGCTCCGCTGCCACAGCCCGCGGTCCTGCCAGCGCTGCAACTCGATCGTCTTGGACGCGGCGCGGTCGCGTTCGAACATCCGCGTCATCGCGCCGCCGAAGTCCTCGCCCAGCACGACCGCGTTCACCTCGTTGTTGTGCACGAAGCTGCGCCAGTCCATGTTGCTGGAGCCGACCGTCGAGACGACACCGTCGATGACGGCGGTCTTCGCATGCAGGACGGCGTCCTGGAGTTCATGGATCTTCACGCCGGCCTTCAGCATGCGTTCGTAATGGCTGCGGCCCGCCTGCATCACCGGGCCGAAGTCGCTTTGCGAGGGCAGGATCAGCTGGACGTCGACACCGCGCTGCGCGGCCTCGGACAAGGCATCGACCATGTCCTGGCCCGGCGCGAAATACGCCATCGTCAGGTAGACGCTGCGCTGCGCGGCCCGGATGCTGCCCAGCAGCAACGTGTAGATGCGGTTCTCGGTGTCCTGCGGCGTCGATGGGACGACCCGCATCAACTGCTGGCCAGGGGGCGGACCGGGGGAGGCGCGATCGCAGCGACGGTGCCTTCACAGTGCTGTTGCGACCACACCTCGCGGAACAGCGTGTGCAGCTTCTGCGTCGCCGGACCGCGCACCTGGACCATCGTGTCGCGCCAGCCGTTCTCGTCGGCCTTGTCGTCGGCCTTGTCGCCGGGCTTGCCGCCGCCGGCTTCGCTGGAAGCGGCCTTCGGCTTCGGCGCCTTCGACGGCCCGCGACTGCCGAAGCCGCCGGATCCCGACGAGTACACCGCGCTGATGTTGATGCCCCCGGTGAAGCCGGTCTCTCCGTCGACGACCAGCATCTTGCGATGGTCGCGCTGCGTGATCTTGTGATACCTCGTCCGCTGCTTCAGCGGGTTGACCGGATTGAAGGCGCAGACGGCGATGCCGCCCTGGCGCAGGCGGTCGAAGTAGGCCTCCTCGGTGCCCAGCGATCCGACACCGTCGTAGAGGACCGCCACGTCGAGGCCGTCCGCGCGACGCTTCACCAGCAGGTCGGCGAGCTGACGCGAGACGTCGGCGTCCTCGATGATGTAGCTCTCCAGGACGATCTGGCGGCGTGCCTTCTCGATGGCCGCGAACATCGCGGCGAAGGTGGCCGGGCCGTCCACGAGCAGCTGCGCATCGTTGCCCGCATAGAGGTCGACATCCCCGAACGCCGACATCGCGGCGATCTGGCGCTTGAGCAGGTCGGATTTGCCCTGCGCGGCCGCGGCTTGCAGCGCCTGTTCGCGGCTGGCCTGGTTCATCGGGCCGCGAGGGCCGGTGACATCGACCTGCGACGCGACGCGGGTCAAGGTCGGCGCGGCCGACGGCGGATCCGGGACGCGGCCGTTGACCGGCGCGCGCGGCGTGCCGCAGGCCACGAGACCGACGCTCGCGCCGAGCGCGAAGAGCAGGGCGGCGACGCGTCGGCGCATGGGCTCAGTCCCTCAGCAGGTCGGCGAGATCGTCGGCATGCTCTTCCTCTTCCGCGAGGACTTCCTCGAGGATGCGGCGCGTGGTCGGATCCTTGTCGCCGATGAGCTGGATCATCTGGCGGTAGGCCTCCACGGCGATGCGCTCGGCGATCAGGTTCGACCGCAGCATCGCCTTCAGGTCCTTGGACTCGTCGTACTCGGCGTGGCTGCGCTGGGTCAGCGAGTCCGGCTTGAAGTCCGGATCGCCGCCGAGCTGCACGATGCGTTCGGCGATGCGATCCGCGTGGACCGCCTCCTGCGTGGCGTGCTCGAGGAACTCCTCGGCGATGCGCGGCGAGTTCAGACCGTGCGCGGTGAAGTAGTGGCGCTTGTAGCGCAGCACGCAGACCAGCTCGGTGGCGAGCGCGTCGTTGAGCAGACGGATCACATCCTCGCGCCACGGGCCGTAGCTGGGCGTGACGGGACCTTCGTCGAGGTGCTGGCGAGCGCGTTGCAATGCCGTCTCGTCAAGCTGCAGGTGCTTGTGTTCGGGGGCGTTCATGGGCTGGCTCCTCTGGGTTCAGGAAACGGTGACGGTCACTTTCGCAGCGCGTTGAAGCCGGTGATGCCGAGCAGCAGCAGCACCAGGAAGATGACCAGGAAGATCCCGAAGAGGATCTTGGCGATGCCGGCCGCGCCCGCGGCGAGACCGGTGAAGCCGAGGACGCCCGCGACCAGCGAGATCACGGCAAAGATCAGGGCCCACTTCAACATGACGATGTCCTTTCGTGCTGTCGGCCGCGGCGCGGCGCTTGGGCTCACTGTAGAAGCGAGAGGGGGCCGGAAGGATCAGCAGGGTCCACGTCCGGGTGTAGGACAGGACGCCGCCGCCCGGGCGCCGTCGAGCCACCGCCGAGGGCGATGCCGGACTCGTCCTACAGCCGGCTCCGGCGCGGTACGACAGACGGCGGCCGCGCCCGGGCCTAGCCTTGCTTCATCCTCCCGTCCCGTCTTCCGACCTCGGCGCCAGGCGCTGGAAAGGAATCCAGATGATCAAGCTCAACAAGACCTTCACGTCCCCCTCCGCCGCCACGTGGATCACCGCTGGCGCCGTGCTGTCGGCCATCATGATGGTGACCACGCCGGCCTTCGCGGCGGGCGCGTCGACCAAGTCCGACATCCAGGCAACCTATGAGCAGGAACGTGCCAACTGCATCGCCGGCAAGACCGGCCAGGCCCGCGCTGCCTGCCTGAAGGAGGCGGGTGCGGCTCGCCAGGAGGCGCAGCGGGGCACGCTGAGAACGGCGAGCGCGCAGGACCTCGCCAACAATGCGATGCTGCGCTGTCAGCGCGTCGCCGAGGAGGATCGGGAAGACTGCCGCATGATGGTCAGAGGGCAGGGCACGCGCGATGGCAGCGTGCAGAGCGGCGGCATCCTGACCCGCATCGACCGCATGGTGCAGGAGAATCCGACGGCTGCCGGTATCCCGTCGGCCCCGGCCGAGCCGCCCAGCGCGACGATGCGCCCCGGTCCCGATGTGCCGCCGCCGCGTCAACCCAAGGCCAGCGCGCCGGCCCGCTGACCGATCGAAGAGGAGCGACACCATGCTGATGAAACGCCTCGTCCCGCTCGCGCTGTCGAGCCTGGCCGGCTACGCACTGTGGCAATGGCAGGCCCGCCGCTTCGAGCAGCGGCACAATACCTGCCACTCGAAACCCGAGGAAATGACGACCTGGGAAGGCGAGGGCGGCGCGCTGCACCGCACGGGACCGCACATGGGACCGGAACCCGCCAAGTCCGCACCCTGATCCGGGGTGATTGAAAAAGGCGCCTGGATGCCAGGCGCCTTTGTCATTGGGGCGTCGGAACGCTCAACCGCCCGAGCCTTGCTGCGGTTCGCGCAGGAAGATCTCGACGCGACGGTTCTTGGCACGGCTCTCCGCCGTGTCGTTGGAGACCAGCGGTTCACGCGAGCCCCGGCCGGCGACGTCGATCCGGTCGCTTCGGACACCCCGGTCGGCCAGGTAGCTCCGCACGCTTTCCGCGCGGCGCAGCGACAACGGATCGTTGATCGCATCGGACCCGGTGTTGTCGGTGTGGCCGACGACCCGGACCAGGGTCGGCGACGGGTTGTTGTTCAGTCCGTTCGCGAACGCGTCCAGCACGGGGCGCAGGCGCGGCTCGACCGCCGCGCTGTTGGTGGCGAACGAGATGTCGCTCGGCACGTCCAGCTTGAGCTGGTTGTCCGCGGTGCGGGTCACCTCGACACCGGTGCCCTGCGTGGCCTGCTCCATCGCCCGGCGCTTGTCCTCCATGTGGCGCGACCAGACGTTGCCGGCCACCGCGCCGAGCGCGCCGCCGATCAACGCGCCGGTGCCCGCCTTCCCGCCGGTCGCGGAACTGAGGACCGCGCCGGACACGGCGCCGATCGCGGCGCCGCCCGCGGTGCCGCGCTGGCGGTCGTCCATGTTCGCGCAGCCGGCCAGGACGGCCATCGCCAGGGCGGCCGCAGCCAGTCGGGTGTGTCGCATCTGCATATTGCTTCTCCTTGTGATCCGGGTAAGAAAACCCAACGACCCGGGCGGCATGCCACCGTCCTCGGGAACAGTATCCCTGCGCGGCGATGGCCCGGCCCGGGGCCGGTGGATGAGTGGCCCGCGCGTCGCACCGGACTCCCGGTGCGGTCGCGCGTCTGACGACGAGGGAGGGCAAGCGTTGGACCCGCCGTTTTCCCCCATCGCAGTCGGTCGCCCCCTCTCATAACTGCTATCCACCGTCCGCGGATGACACGCGTGTGCTATTCGGCCCAACGCCCTGGATTCATAGCATGGAGACCTCCTCGCCACCCATGCCGCGAAGTGCCCATGTCCCGCTCCTCCGAACCCGGTCGCACCGCCGTCAATGGTGCGGAAATCCCCCGTCAATCGAACTGGCAGGCCGAACACCTCGGCAGCCATGTCCGCTATGCCACGCAGCCGATCATCGATCGGACCGGGCGGGTCGTGGCCACGGAACTGCTGTTCCGCTGGAATGCCACCGACGGTGGCGTCCGTCCGGAACTGGGGGCCTACGCGACCGCCGCGGCCCTGTCGAGCGCCCTGATCGATGGCGAACTGCTGACGGGTCCGGCTGCCGCGGAGCGTCCCATCGGCGATCTGCTGGTCAACATGGACCGCGATACGCTGATGAGTCCGATCGCCGAGGCGTTGACCCCCGATGTCGGCGTGATCGAACTGCTTGAAACGATCGCCGTGGACGCCGCGCTCGTGCAGCGGATCCGGGCGCTTCATGGCCGGGGCTACCGGTTTGCACTGGACGACATCGTCCGCGTGGACGATGCGCGATGGGCCCTCGCGCCCTGGGTCCAGTTCGCGAAGGTCGATGTCATCGGCCTTGATCCGGCGCAACTGGAGGCGCTGGTTGACCAGTCACATTGTCTCGGCCTGTCGGTCATCGCCGAGAAGATTGAAGACGACGATGCCTTCCAGCAGGCGCTTCGTGCGGGCGCGGACTATTTCCAGGGGTATGGCATCGCCCGACCCACGACGCTGGCGGTGCCCGCGCTGCCTGGATGCGATGCCGGCGTCGTCGGACGGCTGATGCTGATGGCCCGCTCGGGTGCTTCCGCAGCATCGCTCGCGCTGCTGGCCGGTCGCCATCCCGCATTGGTCGCGCGGCTGCTGCGCGTACAGGCGATCCATGTCCCCCATTGTGTCGCCACCGCGGAGTCGCTGGCCGATGTGCTGGAGTCGCTGCCGCGCGCGATCCTGGTCGCCTGGTTGCTGGTACTCAGCATTGCCGCCGTCCACGGCCGCGAACGCGAACTGGCGCAGGCGCTGCGCGGCGAACTGGCCGATGAGCGATTGCGCGTGCGCCGCGAAGGCCTTGTCAGTACATCGGCGGCGATGGAGAAGGTCTCCTTCCTGCTTTGCAAACAGTTGCTGCGCATGCTCCCATTGCCGAGCGCCGCCACCGTGTTTCAGACGCCAGGCGGCCACGCCACGTCGCATCACCATGCCGGATCGGGGGGCAGCACCGCGTGGAGTGCTGCCTGAGACTCGAATGTCCGGCCTCAATGGAAAAGCCGCCCTGGTGGGCGGCTTTGTTCTGACCGTCTCCCTGGTTGACGGTTGCCATGTTCAGTCGTCGATCAGTCCATGCAGCCGCGCAACACTGGTCGCCATCGCCCGGGAGTTGACGTTCAGCTTCCGATAGATCGAGCGCAGGTGCTGATTCACCGTGAAACGGGAGATCGACAGACGGCTGCCGATGTCGACGATCGGCAGTCCTTCGATCAGCAGGTTGAGCACGCTCCACTCGCGTTGTCCCAGACCGAGCTCCTTCAACTTCTGCGCTTTGTCCACCTTGGGTTTCACCCCGGTCTCCAGGCTCTCCAGCTTGTCGAGCACCAGCCGGGAGACGGCCGGACTCAGGGGCGCATGGCCGTTGTGGGTGGCAATGATCTTGTCGATCAGGCTGGGCTGGATCTCCTCCTTCAGCAGGTAGCCGGAGGCGCCCGATCGCAGGCTGCGCATCACGTGCTTGGCGTCGCCGAAGGTACTGATCACGATGCTGTGCGCATCCGGGCACTTCTCGTTGATCAGCTTGATCAGATCGATGCCGTCCACATCCGGCAGGCCGAGGTCGACCAGGTAGATGTCGGCGCGATTGGCGAGGATCGCCGAGACCGATTCCCCGCGATTGCGGCCGATGCCGACGATCTGACAGGCGCTGCTGGCCGACACGACGTCGATCAAGCGCTGCAGGACGGTGGCGTCGTCCTCGATGATGGTGACGGTAATCATGGGTGTTCTCCTGTAGTTCGGAGTTGTTGTTGCTGGTGTTCGATGGCGATCGAGGAGGTGGCGTGAATGGAACTTGTGCGGGTGTCACGCGGTCGCCGGGCGTTCAGCGCTCGCCGAGCGATTCCGAGACCGTTTTCCTGACGGGCTTGAGCAGGTAGTCCAACACTGTGTGGCGGCCGGTGATGATTTCCGCCGTTGCGGTCATGCCGGGCTGGATCACGATGCGATCCGCCTTCTCGCCCTTGAAACGCTTGCCGTTGATGCGGATGTGGGTGCGGTAGTAGGCCTGCTCACCTTGCGGGGTACGCTCGGTCAAGGCATCGGGACTCACGTAGGTCACATGGCCTTCGAGGGCGCCGTAGATGCTGTAGTCGAAGGCGTCCACCTTGACCACCGCCGGCATGCCGGACCGGATGAACCCGATGTCCCCGGCCCGCAGCCGGGCTTCGATGATCAGGTCGTCGCCCGTCGGCAGCAGCTGCATGATCTCGTCGCCGGGTCGCAGGACTGCCCCGCCGGTCGTCAACGTGATCAGGTTGACGACGCCGTCGACCGGCGCGCGCAGTTGGGTGTGCTCCAGGTTGCCGCGACGGTCGTTCAACATCTGCTGGACGCTGGCGAGTTCCTCTTCGGTCTTGGCCAGCTCGGCCTGGGAGTCCTGGAGGAACCGGTTGCGGCGCAAGGTGACCTGTCCCGCCGCCTCGTTGGCGGTGCGCTGCAGTCGCAGGAACTCTGCCGCGCTGATGTCGCCGGCCTGGTGCAGCGGCGCGTTGAGCTCCACCTCTCGCCGCGCAAGATCGGCGGACTTCTCCAGGACCGCCAGTTCTTCCTGCAGGGCCGTCCGGCGTCGCTCGTAGAGCTTGCGCTGCAATTCGTTGAAGGGGCCCGTCCCGGCGGGGCGGTAAGGCGCCCCAGCGTTTCGGCCCGCAGACGCGCCAGCGACGCGTTCAGCGCATCGGCCTTTTCGCTGGACTCGGCCAGCGCGGCGCTGGCCTTGGTGTTGTCGAGCTGGGCCAGCAGGTCGCCCTTGCGGACCGCGTCTCCCTCGTGCACGAAGAGCTTTTCCACCACACCTCCGTCGGGCGCCTGGATCACCTGTGTGCGGGAGGATGCCATGACCTTGCCGCCGGCGCGAGTGACCTGCTCGATCTCCGCCTGCGAGGCCCACCACACACCGGCACCCAACGCCGCCACCGTGGCAAGGACGGTCCAGCGCACCCGCGCCGGACCCTTGTGAAGACTCTCGGTCATTGTCATGGGAATCCCTGAATATCTGAAATCGTGAGGCAGGCGGCCGCTCAGGCAGACCACGAGGCGACGCCCGCGGACGGCGACGGCCGGCCTTGCAGTCTTGCCAGTACCTCGTCCCGCGGACCGTGGACCAGGACACCCTGTGGCGCGAGAACGATCACGCGATCGACCAGCGCCAGCATCGACAGGCGATGAGTCACCAGCAGCAGCGTCGCCTCTGGCTTGAGCATCTGTTTCATCAAGCGGACGGTGGCCTGCTCCAGACCGTCGTCCATGCCGGAGGTCGGCTCGTCGAGCAGCCAGACCGCGCGATCGGCCAGGACGAGTCGCGTCAGTGCCACGAGTTGCCGTTGCCCACCCGACAGGCCGCGACCGCCTTCGGAGAGCCTGCGGTCCAGGCCCAGCGGATGCTGGGCGACCATCGGCCAGAGGCCGGTCTTCTGACACGCCGCGACCAGCGCGTCGTCGCCGACGTCGGGCAATCCGAACAGGAGGTTGTCGCGCAGCGTGCCGGAGAACAGCCAGGCGTGCTGCGGGCAGTAGGCCAGCTGCGTGGCGCGCCATCCGGCATGGATCTGCTGCTGGTCGACGCCGTCCAGGTACACCGTGCCCCGGGTCGGTTGGGTCAGTCCGCAGGCGAGCGACAGGAGCGTGGTCTTGCCGGCACCGATGCCGCCCAGGATGGCGACCTTTTCCCCGGGGCGGAACCGCAGGTTGCCGATGCGCAGCGACTCCCTCTGGCCGGGATAGGCGAATTCGACATCCTCGAAGCGCAGTTCCCCGTGCAGGACCTGGGGGACGATGGCGCGGGCGATGCCTTCGTTGTCCACCTGCAGCCTGAAGATCGCATCGAGTGCCTTCATGGAGGCCCGGGCGCTGCCCAGCTGCACCAGCAGCGGCGGGATCGAGGCCAGCGGTGACAGCACGCGTCCGGACAGGATCGAGCAGGCGACGATGGCGCCCTGCGTCAGGTGTCCGTCGATGGCGAGCACCGCGCCGACACAGATCAGGGCGACATAGCTCGCCTGCTGCAGGGCGGCGGACAGGTACGAGGTCGTGTCGCTCTCATGCTTCAGGTCCAGGCTCTGCGCGGCGCTCACCTCGCACAACGCGGCCCAGCGGGCTTCGAAGCGCCAGCCGGCACCGAGCCCCTTGATGGCCTCGGTGCCTTCGATGGTCTCGACCAGCAGGCCGGTCTTGGCATTTGCGCCGGACTGGCTGCTCGCCGTGAGGCGGGCGATGCGGCGGGCGCGCAGCAGGCCGGTCAGCACGGTCACGCCGAAGAGCACCACCGCGGGCAGCGCCATCCAGAATCCGCCGATCGCCGCGATCACCAGGGCGAAGATCAACGCCATCGGCATGTCGAACAGGAGGAACAGCGTGCTGGCCGAGAGGATGCCGCGGATCGACTCGAAGCTCTGCACCTGCGAAGCCAGCGTACCGACGGAACCGGGCCGCTGATCCATCCGGACCGCGTTCAGTCGCGCCATCAGCGCCTTGGAGATGGCGACATCCAGCTGCTTCAGCCTCGGCTCGAGGAGCGACGCCCGCGCCAGCTTCAGCAGGAACTCGATCACCACCGCCAACCCGACACCCAGGGTGAGGACCCACAGGGTCTGATGGCCCTGGCTCGGGATGACGCGGTCGTAGACCTGCATCGAGAAAAACGAGATGGCGATGCCGATCGTCGAGAGCACCAGCGACAGACCCGCCGCCTCCACGAAGATCGGCCACTGGCCGCGGATCTGCGCGAGCATCATGCCGCGCGCGCTGCGCGACGTCGCCGGATCGGTCCCGGTGTCCATCACCGCGTGCAGGCAAGGCTGTTTGTCCAGCACGAGGTCGCGACGAACCTGATCTGGTCCCGCGCAAGTCCAGAGTCCTTCGGGCGTGCGGGCGGTGATCACCTGCCAGCCGTGCTCGGCGTGATGGCACAGCAGCGGCAGTGCCGCGAGTTGCGGCGAGTCGAGCAGGACGAACCGGCTCCGCTCGTCGATCGAGGCCGCCAGGAGGCTTGCCGCAGGGAGACCTTCGCCGGACGTCCCCAGCTCGAGCTGGCGCTGGCGCACCAGATCGACCGGAACGGGGCGACCCTTCAGCCGCATCCAATGGGCCAGCGACGCGGCGACGGCGAGCGAGGGGGCGACGTCGGCGCCTTCGCGCGTTTGAACGGATTCCAGATCATGGGGAGCTCGCGTGTGGCAAAGGGCAGGAGGAGTCGCGGCAGGAGGCGGACGTCGGCGTACTCAGTCGAGGGCCGGGCCGTCGTTGAGCAGCAGGGTCAGGCGGTACAGGCCCGCGCGTTCGTCGATGGCGGCGTCGTCCTGCGCCTGCCGGGTGGCGTGGGCTTCGCGAACCATGTTCAGCAGGTCCAGCCACGCCCGCTTGCCGGCGTAGAACTGACGCCGGTACGACGCCAGCACCTCGTCGCCTGTCGAGGCGGTGAGCGCGGCGTTGCGCAATGAGGCGACCGCCGCGGCGTAGCGGGTGTATTCCAGCTGGTAGTTGCTCCACTGGTCCTGTTCCGTGGCCGCGACCGCGGCTTCCGCCGCCGCGATGCGGGAGCGGGCTGCGTTCACGCCTGAGAGGGCCGACAGTCCGCCTTGCAACCCCGCCTGGAACACGAAGCCGATGCGATCGTCCTTGTAGGCGCCGCTCTGGCGGTCCAGGCGCAGGCTGACCGTGGGCAGCAGCACGGCCTTGGCCTTGCTCAGCTCATCGCGGGACAACTCGACGTTCGCGCGCGAGATGGCCATCTCCGGCGACAGCTGGATGCGGTCGAGCACCTGGTTCAAGGTCGGCGGCGGGGGAGGTCGCCGTCCAGGATCGCGCGCAGCGAGGTGTCGACGGGGCGGCGCGCCAGGCGTTGCAGCCGGTCGCGTTGCAAGGCTTCCTCAAGCTGTGCCTGGGCCAGTTCGGCCTGCACGGCGCTCAGGCGGGACGCCGCCAGCGCGGCATCGGCATTGGTGGCTGCACCCGCCTGGGTGCGCCGGCGGATCATCTCCAGCAATTGCTGATGCTCCGCGCGTAGCGCCTCCAGACGGTCGATGCGGCCATGGGCCTTGGCCCAGTCGGCCCAGGTCTGGACGATCCGGAGCTTCAACTGACGTTGCGCGGCCCGCAACTCGAGCTCGCTGCTGCGCAGGGTGGTCCGCGCGGCATTCAGGTTGGCAGAGAGCAATCCGCCGGTGTAGAGAGGCTGCTGGACGCTCAGGACATTGACATACCGACTCGTGCCGGCGGCCAGTTGCCGGGACAGGCTCGGCGATGGGCCGAACTGCCACTTCGCGGCGGTAACGCCCTCCTCGGCGGCGGCGATCGAGGCGCGGGCACGTTCGATCGACGGGTCTGCGGAGAGGGCCCCGCCCAGGAAATCATCCATCGCAGACCCCCAACGGACGAGGTTCGTGGCGGGGGGCCCGCTGGCGGAGGTCGCCGCGGCGATTTGGCGTTCCCCACTGGCCGACGCCGCAGGGCCGCCGCACGCCTGGGCATGCAAGCAGATCAGTGCAAGTGCCGCGAACGAGAGTTTCCAGCCGCCGGTACTATCAATATTCGCTGACTGGAATCGTCGGGGATGGGTTTGGAAGTTCAAGGAAAACCCCGTCGGGCTGTTTTTCTATGGTGCCCAGTTTCGTTTCCTGTCTCGGGGTCTAGCAATGACATGCCCTTGCTAGCATTTTGGCGCCGACTGCTAATGATGGTTTATTTGTGCAAATAAACTAGCAATCATTTGCTAGTTTTGTCCGCATCCAGAATATCGGGGCGGGCTTCGGCCCTGCGCGCCAGACACGGAGAAGAGTCGCGGGAGTGGTGGTTGCCAGTAGATGCGCTCCTGCCACCTTGCCAAGGAGTCGCGATGACCCACCCCATTGAAGATCTGGAACCCTGCATGAAGGCTTGCGCGGAAGCCTTGCTCGCAACACGCCAGTGCGCCAACGCCTGCATCCGCTCTGGGGATCGCCTGCTGGAGGCTTGCGCGCTGCTCGATCTGGACTGCGCGGCCATCTGCGAGGCCACGATCGGGGCGCTCTCCCGGGAATCCGAGCACCATGGCGACTTCTGTGCGCTGTGTGCGCATCTGTGCCGCGCCTGCGCCGACGAGTGCGAGAAGCATCAGCATGCGCATTGCCGGCGTTGCGCGCTGGCTTGCCGCGCCTGCGCGGCGGTTTGCGATCAACACGCGGGCGAACGCCACGCGCTGGGTGCCCATGCTTGAGCGCCGCCGTTGCCGCGATGGCAAAGCGCCCAATATGCGACCATCGACTTACTCCTTGAGGGTTCGATCCATCCGCCGTTTGTCAGATCGTCCACAACTTGCCATGAGGGTTTCGTTGACGAGGTCATCTTGGATGTCACGGATTTTCTTTTGATTGGCGGATCAGTTCGTCAATGGCCCTGAAATATTGATTCGCGACATGCCGACCGCCTGGGGGCTGATATGTCGAATCGGCCACGGACAGGTGAATCGCACGGCGACCGGTGGCGGTGGCAGCCCGGAACCGGGTGTAACCCCTCGCGGATGCCTCCGGCCCCCCGCTTCACAGCTAACATCCACCGATCGACCCTCAAGAGCCAGTTGACTGGCCGATCCAACTCGGGACGGAGGACGTCCGAAGGCCCCAGACGCCTCGGGCGGTGCGAGAGAGCAGTGATCACCCCTCATTTCCATATTTGCGCCTTTTTCGACAGCCGTGAGGAGGCGTGCCAGGTGCTGGCGCCGTTCTATCGGGAAGCGGAACAGAACAACGAACGCAGCCTGCACCTGATCGAACCCGGTGGCCTGGACGAGCACCGGGCGCGGCTGGGTGGCGCCGGGATCGATGTGGCGGCGTGCGAACACCGCGGTCAATTGGCGCTGAGGTCCTGGCCGCAGGCGCCCGGCGCGATCGACGTGGAAAGCTTGCTTGCCGCCATGGCGCAGGCCACGGCGGCGCAAGGCAACGAACTGGACGGCTTCACGGGGCTGCGCGTCATGACGCAGATGGGATGGGCCGTCCGTCATGGACTCGACCGGCTCGACCTGCTGGAGTACGAGGCGCGCCTGAACGGTGTCCTCGACGTGAATCGCCGCCTGGCGATCTGCGTCTACGACCTCGCGCCGCTCGACGGCGCCACCATGATGGACCTGCTTCGCACGCATCCGCTGACGATGATCGGTGGCGTGCTGCGAGAGAATCCGTTCTTCACGCCGCCGGCCGAGATGCTGCGCGAACTGTCCGCGCGCCGAGCCACCGGGCGACGTCGCGGCTGGTCCGCCCCGGTGGCGCTTCCAGTGCCGGCACGACACCGGCTGGCCGAATGACCACGATGTCCCGAGAACGAGAACCGTCCGCCGCCGACCAGGCGCTGCGCGACCTGATGGGCCTGCTCGCACTGCCGGCCCTCTGGGTCGGCCGCGACGCCGCCACTGTCCTGCAGCTCACGACCGAGGCGGTGAACCGGATCGTCGGCACGGCGGTCTGCCTGCTGCATGCGCCGCTGGTACCGGATGCGCCGCCGGCGACGGTCCTGCAACTGGGCGGCGTGCGCGTGTCGCAGGAGGCCTGGACCGACTTCATCATCGCCTGCCGCCAGATGCCGGACACCGCGGACAGCGCGACGGCCCTGGAGTCGCCGCTGGGCACCCTGCGCGTGGTGCGGCTCTACCTGGGGCCGGCGGGGCGGGCGGGCAGCCTGTGGTTCGGCTCGTCCCGGCCGGACTTCCCGTCGCCCCACCAGAGCGCCTTCATGCGCGCCGCGGCGACGCTGGCGTCGACCGGCCTGCACGCGGCCCGGCTGGACCATGAGCGCGAGCGCGCCGCGAGCGCGAAGGACGAGTTCCTCGCCATGCTCGGCCACGAGCTGCGCAACCCGCTGGCGCCGATCTCCACCGCGCTGCACCTGATCCGGCTGCAGACGGGCCAGCTGTCGCGCGAGCACGAGATCATCGAACGCCAGGTCGGCCACCTCTCCAAGCTGGTCGACGACCTGCTGGACATCACCCGCATCACGCGGGGGAAGATCGAGCTGTCGCGCGAGCCGGTGGACGTCCCGTTCCTGCTGACCGACGCGATCGAAGGCGTGAGCCCGCTGCTCGAGGAGCGCAACCACCTGCTGCGGGTGGCCTGCGACGTCGGACCGGAACTGCGGCTGGTGGGCGATCGGGCCCGGCTGCGGCAGGTCGTCGTCAACCTGCTGAGCAATGCCGCCAAGTACACGCCGACGAACGGGGAGATCCGTGTCGCGGCGCGCGCCGTCGGCGATGCGCTGGTGATCGAGGTGCAGGACAACGGCGCCGGCATCGATGCGGACATGCTGCCCCGCGTCTTCGAACTGTTCGAGCAGGGGTCGACGACCCTGGACCGTTCCAAAGGCGGGCTGGGCATCGGCCTGGCGATCGTGAAGCAGCTGGTCGAGATGCATCATGGCCAGGTGGCGGTGTTCAGCGCCGGACCGGGGCAGGGGGCGACCTTCCGCGTGACGCTGCCGGCGGAGATCCATGCCGTGCCGCCATTGCCGGGACCGGCCACGGAGGCCTTGGACACGCTGCCGCCGGTGCAGGGGCGGGTGCTGGTGGTGGACGACAACCGCGACGCGGCCGAGACCTTGGGCATGGCGCTGCGTTACGCCGGCTACGACGTCGTCACGACGACGCTGCCGCAGGAAGCGCTGGACCGGGTGCGCGCGTCCCGGTTCGACGCCGCGGTGCTCGACATCGGCATGCCGGTCATCGACGGCTACCAGCTGGCCACGCTGATCCAGCACGAGCTCGGCAGTGCCGCCCCGCGCCTGATCGCCCTGACCGGTTACGGCCAGGCCTCGGATCGCGACAAGGCGCTGAGCAGCGGTTTCGACGAGCACATGGTCAAGCCGATCGATCTGGATCGCCTGACGCGCACGCTGGAGCGGCTGATCCGCGCCGACGCGCTCTAATCGGGACTCATGACCGCGCCCGACCTCCTTCCTTCCACGAACGCGCCGGCCAAGGCGCCCGCGCCGGCCCACGTCGCGATCCTCGACGACGAGCCCGACATCACGCAGCTCCTGGCGGGCTACCTGGCGTCGCACGGCTTCCGCACGACGCAGCTGCATACGGGCCGCGCGCTGATGGACCTGATGGCGGCCGACCCACCCGAGCTGGTGCTGCTGGACCTGGGCCTGCCGGGCGAGGACGGTTTCGTCATCGCCCGCCAGTTGCGCGAGCACTGGCGCTGCGGCTTGGTGATCGTCACCGGACGCGGCGACGCGGTGGACAAGGTCGTCGGGCTGGAGGTCGGTGCCGACGATTACGTGACCAAACCCTTCGACCTGCGCGAGCTCGTCGCCCGGGTGAAGGCCGTGCTGCGTCGGCTGGCGCCCGGACCGGCGCCGGCCGTCACACCAGCCCACCCTGGGGGCGCGAACACGACCGCCAGCGCCGCGTCGGCGGCGGGGCTCGGCGTGCGGGGACCGTCGGGCGAGATCGTCCATGACCTGTCCGCCGGACGTGAGCGGCTCCATTTCGAGGGCTGGACCGTGGATGTGCCCGCGCGTCGCGTGACCGGGCCCGACGGCGAGGACGTCGCGCTGACGACCGGCGAGTTCGACCTGCTCCACATCTTCCTGCTGCATCCGGGGCGTGTGCTGTCGCGGGATTTCCTGCTCGAACACACCCGGGGCCGGGAGTCGGGGCCGTTCGATCGCACGATCGACGTGCAGGTCGGACGTCTGCGTCGCAAGCTCGGTGCCGAGTCGGGCGAGGGCCAGTGGATCAAGTCGGTGCGGGGCGCCGGCTACCTGTTTGCGCCGAGGGTGACCTCGACGCTCTCCGCCTGACCACCGGCATGAGCGACGGGGCGCCCGGTCTCGACGAATCCGCGATCTTCCGCGCGCTGTTCGCCGCCTCGCCGGACGGTTTGCTGCTCGTCGACGACCAGGGGCTGATCCGGCTCGCGAATCCGACGGCCAGCCAGCTGCTGGGGTATCCGAACGAGGCGTTGATCGGTGCCTCCGTGGAGATGCTGGTGCCCGACAGCATCCGCCCGCGCCACGCCGCGTACCGGCACGCCTACGAGGGCGCGCCGAGATCGCGGCCCATGGGCGGCACGGCCACCGAGCTGGTCGCGCGTCGACGTGACGGATCGGAAGTGCTGGTGGAGATCGCCCTGAGTCCGCTTCAGCCGCTCGGGCTGCCGTACACGATGGCCTCGATCCGCAGCGTTGCCGAGTACCCGCGCGTGCGCCAGGCCTTGCAGCGGGCGCGCTACAGCGAGCATCTGGCCCAGTTGGGCAAGATCGCCGTCGACTCGCTCGATCCCCAGGAGGTGCTGCGCCAGGTGCCGTCGATCGCCGCCCAGGCGCTGGAGGCGGATCTGGCGGTGGTGTACCTGCTCGAGCCGGGCCGCACCGAGCTGCGTCTGGCCGGGGGTGTCGGCCTGCTGGACGGCGAGCGCCTCGGCACGACCGTGCCCAACCGACCCGGCACGCCACAGGGCTTCGTGCTCGCGCAGGGCGCGCCGGTCGTGGTCGAGGACTACGGCAGCGAGTCGCGGTTCGCCGTGCCCGAGGCCTACCGGCAGGCCGGCCTGGTCTCCGCGCTGGCGGTCCCGTTGTCCGATCGGGGACGGCCCGTGGGCACGCTGGCTGTGCGATCGCGGCAGCCGCAGCGTTTCGGCGATGCGGAAGTGCGCTTCCTGGAGTCGGTCGCGAACCTGCTCGGCACCTGCCTGCAGCGGGCGCAGACCGAGGAGGCGCTGCATCACTCCCAGCGGCTGGAGGCGGTCGGACAGTTGACCGGCGGCATCGCGCACGATTTCAACAACCTGCTGACCGTCATCCAGGGCAACCTGCAGGTGCTGACCGAGCTGCCGGCGGTGACCGAGGACGGCTTCGCGCCGCAGCTGGTCGCGGCGGCGACGCGGGCGTCGCGCCGCGGCGCGGAACTGACGGGCAAGCTGCTGGCGTTCTCGCGTCGTCAGCGATTGCAGCCTGCGAGCGTCGACGTGGGTGCGATGATGCGCTCGCTGGCCGACATGCTGCGCCGCACGCTCGACCAGCGCATCCGCATCCGCATCGAGGTGGCGCCCGATTGCCCCGATGTGCAGGCCGATCCGGCGCAGCTGGAATCCGCGCTGCTGAACATCGCCATCAATGCGCGCGACGCGATGCCCGAGGGCGGGGAACTGGTGTTCGAGGCCGGACCGCTGAGCGCCATCCCACCGGCACTGAGTCGCGAGCTGGCGCTGGACGAGGACCCCCGGCGCCCGCGGGTCCAGGGGGCGACGCGACACGGTATGTCCGCATCGCCATCTCCGACAGCGGCACGGGGATGCCGGAGGACGTCAAGGAGCGCGCCTTCGAGCCCTTCTTCACGACCAAGCAGGCCGGCCGCGGCACGGGCCTGGGGCTGAGCACCGTCTACGGTTTCGCCCGGCAGTCGCAGGGCGCGGTCGGCATCGACAGCACGCCCGGTCACGGGACGACCTTGTCCTTGATCCTGCCCCAGCCGCCGGCCGTGCCGCGTGATGCCGCCGAGCACGATGCGACGGCGGCGGCAGTGCCGCCGGGGCTGCGGGTGCTGCTGGTCGAGGATGACGGGGAAGTGCGCGCCGTGGCGCGGCGCTATCTGACCGACCTCGGCTGCAGCGTCACGGCCTGTGCCAGCGGGGAAGAGGCCCTGCGGCATCTGCGCGATCTGGAGGATCCCGCCGGCGGCGGCCCGCTGCCGCATCTGCCGCATCTGCTGCTGAGCGACATCGCCCTGGGCGCCGGCATGCGCGGCACCGAACTGGCGTCGACCGTCCACCAGGCTTGGCCTGACGTCGCCGTCCTGCTGATGTCGGGGTTCTCGGCGGAACTGCTGTCGTCCGGACCGGACAACGCGCTGGACTGGGAGTTGCTGCCCAAGCCCTATGAGCGCGCCGCCCTGGCGAGGGCGATCGGGAAGGCGCTGAACCGCTGAGCGTTTGTCGGCGCCGGTCTGTGTCGGCGGCTCACGCCGCCGTCGCCAGCTTCCCCCGCGCCATCGAGCCGCCGATCACGAACTGCTCGAGGCGTTCGCGGCTGGGGATCGAGATCTGGCGGCGGCCGCGTTCGCCGAAGAGGATCAGGCCCTCGCGGTTGAGCTTGGACAGGCAGCGGCTCACCGTCTCGAGGGTCATGCCTAGGTAGTTGCCGAGGTCGGCGCGCGTCATCCGCAAGGTGAGTTCGTCGGCGCGCAGGCCGCGCTGGTGCATGCTGCGCGCCCAGGCGCAGAGGAACTCCGCCACGCGTGCCAGCGAGGCCAGCGTGCAGACCGACATCAGCGACTGCCGTTCATGGGTGATCTCGGCGCTCATGCCTTCGTGGACCACGGCCATCATCTCTGGATGCCGCGCACAGGCCTGCAGCAGCTGGTCGTAAGGAATGATCGAGATGTTGCCGGTGTCCATCGCCACGGCGTCGCAGGGATGGCGGCCGTGCGCGATGCCGCTGAAGCCCAGCCAGTCGCCGCGGAACTTCAGGCTCACGATCTGCTCGCGGCCGTCCAGGCTGCGGCTCACCAGCTTGAAGGCGCCGGCATTGATCAGGTAGACGGTGTTGAACGACTGCGCGGCGCGGAAGATCATGTCGCCGGCGCGCACGACCTTGGCGGCCGGCTGGATGATGTCGCGGATGGTCCGCATCACCTCGAGCATGCGCTGTTGCGGATCGCGCGAGACGACGCGCGGCTCCGCGACGGTCACGTGCAGCGGCGGCCGCGCCTGCGGACGGAGGTCGGGCGCGATCAGGCCTGGCGTGGTGCCGGCGACGATCGTGGGCGACAGGGAGAGCGGGCTTTCGCGAGGCGGCAGGTTCGCGGAGGGCGCAATGCGCGGGCGGCCGGCCAGGGCATCGCGCAGGCGGTCGCGGGAGAGGTCGCTCGGAGGGGAGGCGAGGGCGATGGCGCTGTGCATGATGAACTCGTGGTTGGAGGGATTGCTGGGGATGCTAGAAACGGCGCGCAACGGCAGCACCAATCCTTGACATCGGTCAGCAACAGTCGGTGAACCCTCGGTGACGGTTCAGTAACGGCTCGTCAAACCCCGTCGGCGCGGCGGCGATCCCGGAAGCGGGATGGCCTGCGTGTTGACATCGATCAACGCGTATTGCCGGAAGCTGACTACGCTGCGCAGCTCACCGCCCGGCGCGGCCTCGCGCGCCCACCGCCGTCACCATGCCGCCGATCTCCTCCTCTCGCGCCACGCGTCCGACCATGCCGCAGCCCGACCCGTCCTTGCGTACGACGTCCCAGCCCTTGCTGGGCCTCCGGATGGGGTTGCTGTGCGGGGATGAGCGCGCGCCGGGCGCGGTGCTGTTCCAGCAGCTGGTGCTCGAACTGGGCGCCGAGGTGACGGTGCTCGAGCCGGCGCGGGTGCTGGAGGAGGGGGCGGCGCTGGAAGAGGTCGCGCGTCTGCTCGGACGTCTGTACGGGGCGATCGCCTGCGACGGTCTGTCGCCAGCGGTGGTGCGGCGACTGACCGCCGTGGCCGTGGCCCCCGTGGTGGACGTGCAGGCGGTGCTCGCCGCCGCCGACGGGCGTGGCGCCGATGGCCTGGAAAGACATCGCGCCGCGCAGGCGGCGCTCATCGCCGCGCTGCGTTGATCGCAACCGCCTGCCGGCCGGCAGTCAGGCCGGCCGTCAGGCCTTGGGCAGGTTCTTGTACTGCTTGCCGACGTCGGTCAGCACGCCGGACGCGCCGAACAGGCTCGTGAAGTGCGGATCGGGCGACATGCGGCCGATGAACCACGAGTAGCGGAGCACGTCGCTGCGCGATTCGCAGATGGCGACCATGTTCGCCATCTCCACCTTCTGCTTGTCGCTGGTGTAGACCTGTGCGCCGTCGGGTTGGCTGTGCCAGTTGGCCATCTCGGTCACCCAGAACGGCTTGCCGTACTTCTTGAGCCGGTCCAGGTGGTAGTCCAGGCCATAGTCGTACCAGTGGAACGCGAGAGCGTCGATCTGTGGATCCCGACCGCCGTTGGCGCCGCGATAGGCAGCCAGGAAGGCGTCCATCCAGATGACGGGATCCTCGTACCCTGGCATCGTGCCCCAGTTGAGCGCCGGGCCGATGAGCTTCACGCCGGTCTGGCGCGCGATGTTCTCGAGCAAGGGCCATTGCGCGGCGGCTTCCGCAGGCGTGAGGTTGGCCTGGTCGGTGAGGTTGGGCTCGTTGATCACCAACAGGTTCGTCACCGTGGGGCGTGCCTTCAAGGCGGCGATTGTCTCGGCGACTTTCAGGCCCCGGGTGGTCCAGACCATGGGCACGTGTTCCATCGTGCCGGCGATGGAGGGGTTCGAGCGGACGTTCGCGTCGGGCTGGAGCGCCCAGTTGTACCACCAGCCCACACTGCCGCCGGACAGTGCGTTGAAGTCGGCCGCGTCCGCGAGGTCGTAGGCGATGCCGCGCTTGACCATGGGCGGCGCTGGCGGTGGCGGCGCTGGAGGCGGCGGCGGCGGGGGAGGAGGAGGAGGAGGAGGAGGAGGTGACGCCGGCGGCGACGAGGCCGGCGGCGGCGCTGCTGGGGGGGCGGCGATGCGGGTGGTGGCGACGCGGGTGGTGGCGACGCGGGAGGAGAGGCCGGGGGCGACGAGGCGGGCGGCGAGGATGCGGGAGGCGACGACGCCGGAGGGGTGGCCGCTGGCGGTGACGAAGCCGGAGGGGTCGACGACGAGGGTGGCGGTCCCGCGGCGGGGCCAGCCGGCGCGGCCGACGCGTCCGAACCACCGCCGCCGCAAGCCGACAGCGTGACGGCGAGCGCGCCCGCCCCGGCGTAGCCGAGCAGGCGTCGACGGTCGGCGTCTGGAGGCAGCGGCGCGACCAGCGCCGGCGTCTGCTGCGGGGACATCGGCAACGGGGCCGTCGGGATCTTCTTGGGCATGGCGTCAGGCTCGTGATGAGCCTGTCCCTCACGGAGGGGACAGGTCTTGCGGGCCGGAGTATGGGTGGCCCGCGATGTTCTTGTCCCGCACCGAAACACATTGTTAATGTTGCTGACGGGTGGCATTCATCCCTGTACCTCGGAAGAGGTGTCTCGCGGCGATCGGCAGCGGCGCCGTCTTGACTTGGCGACGCTCGCAATCCCTAGCCTGGGCGCCCCCCAGAAGGGCCAAAGTGACTTTCGACCACTGCGCTCGGTTACAGGCGTCAATAGAGTCCATGGCATGCAACCGTTTTGCTGCCTCCGACGCGATGGCTGACCTCGACCTCGAATCCCTACTTGCCCCCTGCAGGACGACGCCCCGTGCGGCGCCGACCTGGAGTACGACGCCGCCTTCCTCGCCCTGGAAGCTGCCGGCGCGGGCAAGCCCGAGCAGCAGTTCGGCGACACCATCATCCCGGCCGAGGAACCGGACTGGCACGCCGTGCAGGAGCAGGCCCTGGCGCTGGCCCGCCGGACGCGCGACCTGCGCGTCGCCGTGTGGCTGGTTAGGGCCGGCGCGCGCCTGCAGGGTCTCGGCGCCGCCCTCGACGGTCTGGCGCTGATCCGCGGCCTGCTGGAGCAGCAGTGGGCGCATGTGCATCCGCAGCTGGATGCCTCCGATCATGACGACCCGACCATGCGCATGAACGCGCTGCAGCCGCTGACCAGCGTGATGGCCGGCATCGCCGACCTGCGCGCTGCCAGCCTGACCGGGCAGCGCGGCGGTCCCCGCGTCCGTGACGTGGAACTCGCGCTGGGCAATGCCGATCCGATGGGCGAAGAGTCGGTGCCGTCGCCTGAAGGCCTGATGGCCGGGCTGACGGCGCAGGCCGCCAACGATCCCGCCTTCGCCGCCCGGCTGCACGACGCACTGCCGACGGTGCAAGGCATCGTCGCGGCCATCGAGTCGCCGCTCGGCAGCGGACAAGGCCCTGATTTCTCGCCGCTGCTGCGTCTGTTCAAGCCGCTCGCCGCGGCTGCCGGACAGCTGCAGGGGCAGGGCGGCGGCGATGCCGCGGCCGCGATGGACGACGCGACCGGCGTGCCGGCCGCGGGTGTCGGCGGCATGGCCGTCGGCGCGGTGGCCGCGCCCGGCACGATCGCCAGCCGCGACGATGCCGTCCGTGCGCTGCAACGCGTCTGCGATTGGATCGAGCGCCACGAGCCCAGCAATCCCGCGCCTCTGCTGATCCGCCGCGCGCAGCGGCTGATGAGCAAGAGCTTCCTGGAGATCATGCGCGACCTCAACCCCGAGGGCGTGCACGAGATCGAGAAGCTTGCCGGCACGACCAGCGAGTAGCGCCCGGCCCCCCGACATCGACCGACATCGACGCCGTTCTTCAACGTCACCCCTTTCACCCGATCCCCGCTTCAAGGAGCACCCCATGGCCACCAGCAGCCAGAAGTTCATCGCCAGGAATCGCGCCCCGCGCGTGCAGATCGAGTACGACGTCGAGCTCTACGGCGCCGAGAAGAAGGTGCAGCTGCCCTTCGTGATGGGCGTGCTGTCGGACCTGTCGGGCAAGCCCACGGAGCCGCTGCCGCCGGTGTCGGACCGCAAGTTCCTGGACTTCGACGTCGACAACTTCGACGCCCGCATGAAGGCCATGAAGCCGCGCGTCTCGTTCGCCGTGCCCAACACGCTGACCGGCGAAGGCAACCTGATGGTGGACCTGACCTTCGAGTCGATGGACGACTTCTCGCCGGCCGCGGTCGCGCGCAAGGTCGACGGCCTCAAGCAGCTGCTCGAGGCGCGCCAGCAGCTCGCCAACCTGATCACCTACATGGACGGCAAGGCCGGCGCCGAGCAGCTGATCGCCAAGGTCGTCAAGGACGAGGCGCTGCTGAAGTCCCTGGCCACGGCCCAGAAGCCGGCCGACGGCGGCGCGCAGTAAGCGCGGCACCGACGTTGTCAGACACGCTTTCCAGAACCCGACGGACCCCACGGAGCACCCACCATGGCCGATGAGACCCTCGCGCAATCAGCGCCTTCACTGCAGGGCATCGAGTACGAAGGCGGCGAGTTCGCCTCGCTGCTGAACAAGGAATTCAAGCCCAAGACCGACGAGGCCAAGTCCGCCGTCGAGCAGGCGGTGCTGACGCTGGCGCAGCAGGCGCTGTCGCAGACCACGCTGATCGGCAGCGATGTCATCGTTTCGATCGAGGCCATGATCGCCGAGATCGACAAGAAGCTGTCGGAGCAGGTCAACGCGATCCTGCACCACGCCGACTTCCAGCAGCTGGAATCGGCCTGGCGCGGCCTGCACTACCTGGTCAACAACACCGAGACCGACGAGCAGCTCAAGATCCGCGTGATGAGCATCTCGAAGAACGACCTCGGCAAGACGCTCAAGCGCTACAAGGGCACGGCCTGGGATCAGAGCCCGATCTTCAAGCGTGTCTACGAAGAGGAATTCGGCCAGTTCGGCGGCGAGCCCTTCGGCTCCATCGTGGGCGACTACTACTTCGACCACAGCCCGCCGGACGTCGAGCTGCTGGGCGAGATCGCCAAGGTCGCGGCCGCCGCGCACTCGCCCTTCATCGCCGCGGTGAACCCGTCGCTGATGCAGATGGGCTCGTGGCAGGAACTCGCGAACCCGCGCGACCTGACCAAGATCTTCAGCACGCCGGAATACGCCGCCTGGAAGTCGCTGCGCGAGTCCGACGACGCGCGCTACATCGGCCTGGCCATGCCGCGTTTCCTGGCACGCCTGCCTTACGGCTCGAAGACGAATCCCGTCGAGGAATTCAACTTCGAGGAAGAGACCGGCGGCGGTGAACATGCCAAGTACACGTGGGCCAACTCGGCCTACGCGATGGCGACCAACATCAACCGCTCGTTCAAGACCTACGGCTGGTGCACCCGCATCCGCGGCGTGGAAGCGGGCGGCGCGGTCGAAGGCCTGCCGGCCCACACCTTCCCGACCGACGAGGGCGGCGTGGCGATGAAGTGCCCGACGGAGATCGCGATCAGCGACCGCCGCGAGGCCGAGCTGGCCAAGAACGGCTTCATGCCGCTGGTGCACCGCAAGAACTCGGACTTCGCCGCGTTCATCGGCGCCCAGTCGCTGCAGAAGCCGGCCGAGTACGACGATCCGGACGCCACCGCCAACGCCAACCTGGCCGCGCGCCTGCCCTACCTGTTCGCCTGCAACCGTTTCGCCCATTACCTGAAGTGCATCGTGCGCGACAAGGTCGGCTCCTTCAAGGAGCGCGGCGACATGGAGAAGTGGCTGAACAAGTGGATCATGAACTACGTCGACGGCGATCCGGCGAACTCGTCGGAGACGACGAAGTCGCAGAAGCCGCTGGCGTCCGCGGAAGTGGTCGTCGAGGAGATCCCGGGCAACCCCGGCTACTACTCGTCGAAATTCTTCCTGCGTCCGCATTACCAGCTCGAAGGCCTGACCGTGTCGCTGCGTCTGGTCTCGACGCTGCCGTCGCAGAAGGGCAAGTGAGCGTCCGGTCGGGATGGACGCGGCGCGTTCATCCCGGCAGGCCGCCACGTCGAGAAAGATCACAAGAATTTGAGAATCGCGCGCGATGACGCGCGACGTGTTGAAGGGAGCGCCTCCGAAGGCGCGTTCTGGACTTTCGAGGCACCCCGCCATCCGGACCTTTCCAGGTCCGATATCCCTGGTCTCCGTCGCGGTCAGCGTCGAGGCGGAGACTGTTTTCACAGAGTTCATCTAGGAGAAACCGACCATGACGATCGACGCCAATCTGAAGTTCGCCGGAGTCGAAGGCGAATCCACCCACAAGGACCACAAGGGCGAGATCGACCTGCTGGCCTGGTCGTGGGACGTGCGTCAGGAAAGCACCGCCGCCGCCGGTACCGGTTCGGGCAAGGGCAAGGGCGTTCCGGGCAACTTCGTGTTCGCGCACTACTACGACAAGGCCTCCCCGGTGCTGGCCAAGGCCTGCGCCTCGGGCAAGCACTTCGACCAGGCCGTGCTGACCTGCCGCAAGGCCGGTGAAGGCCAGCAGGACTTCCTGAAGGTCACCCTGAAGCAAGTCCTCGTGACCGCCGTCTCCCCGTCCGCTTCGGCCGGCGGCGAGATCAGCGAAAGCGTGTCGGTGTCCTACGCCGACATCGAGTTCGAGTACAAGGCTCAGGACGCCAAGGGCGGTCTGGGCGGCGCGGTCAAGTTCGGCTGGAACGTGGCCACGACCGAAACGCGTTGATGTGTTGAATGGAGGAGGGCCGGCTCGCGCCGGCACTCCGCCTTCGACGAATCCCGCGGCGCGGCAGGTCTCGGCCTGGCGCGCCGCGCTCGGACAACGAATGACGGTGGAGCGGTCCGCGAGGCCGTCATCCGTTGTCCATGCCGGAGCGAAAGATGAATCCGTTGACCAGCGGCGCGAGCAGCGCCGACATGTACCTCGACCTCTCGCTCAAGCGCGCGGGCAAGGTCAAGGGCGAGTCCACCTCGCAGGGCCACGCCAACGACATCGTCGTGCGCGGCTTCAGCTGGGGCGTGGGCGCCGCGGGCGATGCCGTGGCCGGTCAGCAGACCGGCCGCCGCAGCTACCGCCAGCTGACGATCACCAAGGGCCTCGACAGCGCGAGCACCGCGCTGATGAGCGCCGTGGCGACCAACGACGAGGTCAAGAGCTCCAAGCTCTACCTGCGCAAGGCCGGCGGTTCGCAGGAGGACTACTTCTGCCTGACGCTGGAGAAGGCGCGCATCGCGTCCTACGACATCGACTGCGACGAGACCGGCGCGCCGGTGGAGCGCATCTCGATGAGCTTCCAGAAGGTCAACATCGAGTACCGCACCCAGAACGCCAAGGGCGCGATGGGCGGCACGCACACCTTCGACGACGACCTCACCTGAGGTCATCCCGGCGCGCTCACGGGCCCGCCGGGGCATTGAATTCCACGGGAGTCTTGAATGAGCGCAGTGCAGGAACTGCTGGCGGCGGGCCGCCCGACCGAGGCCTTGGCCGCGGCGCAGGCGGAAGTGCGCCAGCGTCCGCAGGACGCGAAGCTGCGCACGATGCTGTTCCAGCTGCTGGCGGTGACGGGCCAATGGGCGCGCGCGGCCGCGCAACTGGAAGTCTGCGGCGAGCTCGACGCGGGCACGCTGGCGATGGTCAACACCTACCGCGAAGCGCTGAAGTGCGAGCTGGTGCGCGAGGCCGTTTTCGAGGGCCGCACCACGCCGATGGTGATGGGGGAGCCGGCCGAATGGGTCGCCAACCTCGTCCATTCGCTGAAGCTCGAGCATGACGGCGACATCGCCGGCGCGCGGCAGCTGCGCGTGCAGGCGCTGGACGCCGCGCCCGCGACGGCCGGCGCGATCGACGGCCAGGCCTTCGACTGGATCTGCGACGGCGACTCGCGCATCGGTCCGGTGCTGGAGGCGGTGATCAACGGCCGCTACTGCTGGGTGCCGTTCTCCGCGATCAAGGAGATCCACATCGAGCCGCCCACGGACCTGCGCGACCTGGTGTGGTCCGCGGCGCACCTCGAATTCCCCAACGGCGGCGGCTCCGTCGCCCTGATCCCGACGCGCTACCCGCGCAGCGTGGCCTTCGACGACGAGCGCGTCTGGATGGCGCGCCGCACCGAATGGCAGCCGCTGCCCGGCTCGCAGGACGACCAGTACGCCGGCGTCGGCCAGCGCGTGCTGATGACCGACCAGGGCGAGACGGGGCTGCTCGACGCGCGCCTGATCGAACTGCGCCAGCCATGATCCCGACGTCGCGCGCGGCGGACCGCGTCGCGACGGCGCTCCGGAACCGCCCGACCAGCCCATGAGCCAGATCCACCGCGACCGCCTGCAACCGGCCCTGCTGGACCGGCTGACCGACGACGACCCCTTCCACCGCGTCGAGGCGGAGGAGCGTCGCGTCATGACCAAGTCGCAGCTGCGCCAGGCGGTGCTGCGCGATCTGGGATGGCTGTTCAACGCGATCCAGCCGATGGGCAAGGAGTGCGATCCCTACGGGCATGTCGGCGACAGCGTGCTGAACTTCGGGCTGCCGGCGCTGTCGGGGCAACTGGCCTCGCGCATCGACGTGCACCTGCTGGAGAAGCAGATCCGCCAGGCCATCCTGCGCTTCGAGCCGCGTATCCTGCCGGACACGCTGGAGGTCCGTGCGATCGAGACGCAGAGCGTCATGGACACGCACAACGTGATCGAGTTCGACATCCGCGGCCACCTGTGGGCGCAGCCGATCCCGCTGGAGATCCTGCTGCGCACGCAGATGGACCTCGAGGCCGGTCAGGTCGAAGTGCGCGAGGGCTGAGGACATGGATCCGCGCCTGCTGCGCCTGTACAACGACGAGCTCGCCCATCTGCGCGAGGTCGGCGCCGAGTTCGCGCGCGACTTCCCGAAGATCGCCGCCCGGCTCGGGCTGGAGGATGCCGAGGTCGCCGACCCCTACGTCGAGCGGCTGCTGGAGGGCTTCGCCTTCCTGTCCGCGCGCGTGCAGCTCAAGCTGGACGCGGAACACCCGCGGCTGATCTCGCACCTGCTGGAATCGATCTACCCGAACTTCCTGGCGCCGATCCCGTCGATGATGATCGCGCGCCTGACCGTCGATCCGACCGACCCCAACCTGTCCAAGGGCCATCCGGTGCCGCGCGGCAGCGTGCTGCAGTCCGCCGTGCCCCGCGGACAGGACACGCGCTGCGAGTTCCGCACCGCCCACGACGTCACGCTGTGGCCGCTGACGCTGGACGACGTCCAGTACTTCACCCACGCGCCGGACCTGCCGGTCTCGCGCCTGCCGGATGCGGCAGGCAGCCGTGGCGGCGTGCGACTCAGGCTGAAGACCGGCGGCGGCATTCCCGTGCGGCAGCTCGGCCTGGACCGGCTCGCGCTCTACCTGAGCGCGCCCGACGAGGTCGCCTACCGGCTGCATGAACTGGCGCTGGGCGCGCCGCTGGGCACCTTCGTCACCGGCGACGGCATCGACGCGGCCGCCGTGCCCGTGCAATGGCGTCCCGCGACGAGCATCCGTCCGCTGGGCTTCGCGCCCGACGAGGCGCTGCTGCCCGAGACCCATCGCAGCTTCTCCGGCAGCCGGCTGATGCAGGAACTCGCGGCGATGCCGCGGCGCTTCCTGTTCATCGAGGTCGATCAACTGGCCGACCGCCTCGCGCGCATCGACGGCAATGCCTTCGAGATCGTGCTGTTCTTCTCCCGCGGCGACGGCGCGCTGGAGGCGATGGTCGATGTCGACAGCGTCTCGCTGCACTGCACGCCCGCGATCAACCTGTTCCCGAAACGGCTGGACCGGATCCAGCTCGGCACCGGCAGCTGGGAATACCACGTCGTGCCGGACCGCACCCGGCCGATGGACTACGAGATCCACAGCCTGCAGTCGGTCACGGGCTACGGTGCCGGCGCGCTCGGCCAGCAGAGCTTCGAGCCGCTCTACGCCACCTATCACGAGGCGCCGTCCGAGGCGCCTGGCTTCTACACCGCGCGGCGCGAGCCGCGGCTGATGTCCACGCGCCAGAAGGAGCAGGGCCCGCGCACCGGCTACATCGGCGAGGAGGTCTTCCTCTCGCTGGTCGACCCGCGGCACGCGCCGTACCGCGAAGACATCCGCCAGCTGTCGGTCTCCGCGCTGGTGACCAACCGCGACCTGCCGATGCTGCTGCCGCACAACGGCGCCGGCGTCTGGCGGCTCGATGCGGCCGGTCCGGTGCTCAAGGTCGAGGCGGTGCATGGCCCGACGCGACCGGTCAATCGTCAGCCGGCGGGCGAGGCGGGCTGGAGCCTGGTGGGCCTGCTGACGCAGCAGCAACTGCCGTGGGCCGACGAGCCGCCCGCGCAGGCCGCCGCGACGATGCGACGGCTGCTGGCCCTGTACGGTCCGCCGGGCGATCCGGGCTGGCTGCGGCAGGTCGAGGGCGTGCGCGCCGTCGAATCCCGCCAGGTCGTGCGCCGCCTGCCGTTCTCGGGCCCGCTCAGCTACGGCACCGGCGCCGAGATCGCGCTGGAGCTCGACGAACACGCCTTCCAGGGCCACAGCACCTTCCTCTTCGCGAGCGTGCTGGAGCGCTACTTCACGCGCCACGCGGCGATCAACAGCTTCACGCAGTTGAACCTGCGCACGACTCAGCGGGGCCTCGTGAAGCGCTGGGCGCCGCGCATCGGCGGCGATGCCGAGGGACGCGGCGATCGGGCCCTCGACGAGGACCGCGGATGAACGCGCACGGACCCGGCCCGGCCCTGGACGACGAGGACGCAGAGGCCGCGGGCGGATCCGGCGGCGGTGTCGCCGCCCAGGCGCCCGACCTCGCGTCCGGTGACGACGCCGTGCAGACGCCGGAGTCCCTGCTTGCGCGCCGGCCTGAGAAGCGCAACGAGCGCGACGCCGCGCTGCGCGCGCTGTTCGAGGACGTCGAGGCGACGCCCTGGGCCCATGATTTCTTCGCGCTGCTGCGGCGCATCGAGGGCCTGACGCCGGACGTCCCGCGGCTGGGCCGGGGGCTGCGTCCGTCGCAGGAGGCGATCCGGCTGGGCCAGGAGCCCGAGCTCGACTTCGCGCCGGCCGCGTTGCAGAGCCTGACGCGCGGCCAGGGGCCCGCGCCGCGGCTGGGCGTGCGCTTCTTCGGCCTGCTCGGCCCGCAGGGGCCGATGCCGCTGCACCTGACCGAGTACACCCGCGAGCGGCTGCACCAGCGCGGCGACCCGACGCTGAGCCGCTTCCTCGACGTCTTCCATCACCGGCTGCTGCTGCATTTCTACCGTGCCTGGGCGCAATCGCAGCCCACGGTGCAGCACGACCGGCCGGCCACCGACCGCTACGCCGCCTGGCTGGGCGCCGCCACCGGACTCGACGGCGCGCAACGCCCCGGCGACTCGCTGCCGCAGACGGCGCGCCTGTTCCAGGCCGGCCTGCACGGCGGTCGCGCGCAGCATCCGGAAGGCCTCGCCAAGATCCTGTCGTCCCACTTCAAGGTGCCGGTGCGCATCGAGCAGCACGTGCCGCACTGGCTGCCCGTCGAGGACGGTGAGCGGACGCGGCTGGGCTTCGCGCGCCAGCGGCCCGAGCGCATCGGCCGCGACCTGCCGCGCCTGGGCCGCAACACGTCCGCGGGCAACAAGGCCTGGGACCGGCAGTACCGTTTCCGCGTCGTCCTGGGTCCGCTCACGCTGCGCCAGTACGAGGGCTTCCTGCCCGACGGCGACGCGTGGCGGCCGCTGAACGACTGGATCCGGCAGTACGTCGGCCACAACCTGCAATGGGAGCTGCAGCCCGTGCTGCGCCGCGACGAGGTGCCCGCCGCGGCGCTCAGCGGCAAGGCGCGCCTGGGCTTCACCTCCTGGACGGGCCGCGCCGGCGGCCGTCCGCATCGTCACGACCGGGGCGACCTGCACCTGCATCCGCAACAGCGGGTGAAGGGGCGGGCCACGCCGCCGGCATCACAGGGAGCATCGTCATGACTGAAATCTCGCGTACCAGCCTCTTCGGCAAGCTCAACCCGCTGGCCTACAAGGCGATCGAAGGCGCCACCGTGTTCTGCAAGCTGCGGGGCAATCCGTACGTCGAGCTGCAGCACTGGCTCTACCAGATCCTCAACACGCCGGATTCCGACCTGCATCGCATCGTCAAGCACTACGGACTGGACGCCGCGCAGCTGTCGACGGACCTGATGGCCTCGCTGGACCGGCTGCCGCGCGGCGCGACCTCGGTCACCGACCTGTCGAGCTGGGTCGAGAACGCCGTCGAACGCGGCTGGGTCTACGGCTCGCTGATGTTCGGCGACCAGCAGGTGCGCACCGGCCACCTGGTGCTGGGCCTGCTGAAGACGGCGTCGATGCGCAACGTGCTGCTGTCGGTGTCCAAGCAGTTCGAGAAGATCAACGTCGACGACCTGGGGGAGCATTTCAACCAGATCCTCGAAGGCTCGCCGGAGCGCGCGATGCGCGCGGCCGAGCCGGGCGCCGCGCCGGGTGACGCGAGCGGCGCGATCGCGCCCGCGGCGATGGGCAAGCAGGAGGCGCTCAAGCGCTACGCCGTCGACCTGACCGAGCGCGCGCGCAACGGCGAGATCGACCCGATCGCCGGCCGCGACGAGGAGATCCGCCAGATCGTCGACATCCTGATGCGCCGCCGCCAGAACAACCCCATCCTCACGGGCGAGGCGGGCGTGGGCAAGACCGCGGTGGTGGAAGGCTTCGCGCTGCGCCTGGCGCAGGGCGACGTGCCGCCGCAACTGAAGGACGTGTCGCTGTACATGCTCGACATCGGCCTGCTGCAGGCCGGCGCGAGCATGAAGGGCGAATTCGAGAACCGCCTGCGCCAGGTCATCGACGAGGTGCAGGCCTCGCCCAAGCCCATCATCCTGTTCATCGACGAGGCGCACACGCTGATCGGCGCGGGCGGCGCGGCCGGGACCGGCGACGCGGCCAACCTGCTCAAGCCGGCGCTGGCGCGCGGCAAGCTGCGCACGATCGCGGCGACCACCTGGGCCGAGTACAAGAAGCACATCGAGAAGGATCCCGCGCTGACGCGGCGCTTCCAGGTCGTGCAGGTGCCCGAGCCCGATGAACACAAGGCCGTGCTGATGCTGCGCGGCGTGGCGTCGATCCTGGAGAAGCACCACCGCGTGGCGCTGCTCGACGAGGGCATCGAGGCCGCGGTGCGCCTGAGCCACCGCTACATCCCGGCGCGACAGCTGCCGGACAAGGCGGTGAGCCTGCTCGACACGGCCTGCGCGCGCGTGGCGGTGAGCCAGCATGCGACGCCCGCGGAACTCGAGGACTGCCTGCGCCGCATCCAGGCGCTGGAGATCGAGCGCGAGATCATCGGCCGCGAAGGTGCGATCGGCATGGACGTCGTGGAGCGCAAGCAGCGCGTCGCGACGCAGCTGGACGAGGCGCAGACGCGCAAGGCGGAGCTCGAAGCCCGCCACCTGAAGGAAAAGGGCATGGTCGACCGCGTGCTGGAACTGCACGCGCTGCTGCGCAAGGACGGCGAGGGCGCGCCGGAAGAGGCCGAGCGCGAGACTCTGCTGACCGAGCTGCACGGCCTGCGTTCCGAGCTGACGACGCTGCAGGGCGATGCGCCGCTGATCCTGCCGCAGGTCGACGAACAGGCGGTGGCCGCGGTGGTGCAGGACTGGACCGGCATCCCGGTGGGGCGCATGGTGCGCAACGAGGTGCAGGCGGTGCTGCAGCTGGCGGACACGCTGAACCAGCGCGTCGTCGGCCAGCGTCACGCGCTGGAGATGATCGCCAAGCGCATCGAGGTCTCGCGCGCCGGGCTGGACAACCCGAGCAAGCCGATCGGCGTGTTCCTGCTGGCGGGCACGTCCGGCGTGGGCAAGACCGAGACCGCGCTCGCGCTGGCCGAGGCGCTCTACGGCGGCGAGCAGAACGTCATCACGATCAACATGAGCGAGTTCCAGGAGGCCCACACGGTCTCGACGCTCAAGGGCTCGCCCCGGGCTACGTCGGTTACGGCGAAGGCGGCGTGCTGACCGAGGCGGTGCGCCGCCGCCCCTACAGCATCGTGCTGCTGGACGAGGTCGAGAAGGCCCACCCGGACGTGCACGAGCTGTTCTTCCAGGTCTTCGACAAGGGGCGCATGGAGGACGGCGAGGGCCGCCACATCGACTTCAAGAACACCATCATCCTGCTGACCAGCAACGCGGGCAGCGACCTGATCATGAAGCTGTGCGCGGATCCGGAGCTGATGCCGGAACCGGACGGCATCGCCAAGGCGCTGCGCGAGCCGCTGCTGAAGATCTTCCCGGCGGCGCTGCTGGGCCGCCTGGTCACGATCCCGTACTACCCGCTGAGCGAGGAGATGCTGGGCCAGATCGTGCGTCTGCAGCTGGGCCGCATCCAGAAGCGCGTGGGCGAGAACCTGGGCGTGCCGCTGACCTTCGGCGACGACGTGGTGAAGCTGATCATCAGCCGCTGCAACGAGGTGGAGAGCGGCGGCCGCGTGGTCGATGCGATCCTCACGAACACGGTGCTGCCGCGCATCAGCCGCGAGTACCTCACCCGCGTCACCAACGGCCAGGCGATCACGAAGGTCGAGCTGGCGGTGAAGGACGGCGACTTCGATTACGCGTTCGATTGAGGCTCAGCCTCGCTCCGTCTGGAATCCGAGACGGACGCGCATCTGCTGGAACGCTCGCAAGGCCTGTAGCGCCTGCTTCAGCTTCAGGCGTGCGCGGACGTCATGGATCAGCCATGCGTTCGCGACGAGGCAACTCAGCCCGAGGAGCAACAGGAGCGCGAGCTTTTCCACAATCAGGCAATAGAAGAGCCCCATGCCGTTGTTGAGCAGCGCCATCGACGTCAGGCCGAACCAGCTCCCCGGCTGCATGTGGATCGGCGTGCCGTAGCCCCCGTTGAGGAAGGCGACGACCGAAGAAGATCCCGGCTTCCAGCGCACGATGTGGATCTGCTGGCCCTCGACGAGCTGGATGTCCCCGGGCAGAAGGACGAACTCAGGACGCTTGGCACCCACGTCCAGCGTGTAGGCCATGCGAAAGCCCCCGGATCTTGTCGTACCGGGAGGACTTGGTGTGGATGCGGCGGATGAGAAGGGACTCGACGGTCATCGTGGCGGGGAGTCAGGTCTTGTGTGGACAACGCCGTCGATCATCGCTGCTGGCGCGACTGGTTTTCTGGGACTCGAATGAATCTGGAAGTCAATGTGATCGACGGCCTGGTCGCCGTTGACGGCAAGGCGGTCTGGCGGGCAGGCGCACCCGATGCGCAGTCCGCTGAGGGACGGCCCGTCCGGTGTCTGGACTTGTCGGCGAAGTTAGTGATCGACGCACGCGATGGTCGAGCGCCGGCGGCGGCCGTGCTGTTCGACGAGGAGGACTTTCCCGAGTCGATCCTGACCACGCAGATGGTCAAGCGCTTCGCCAGGAAGACCGGTGTCGAGCCCGAGATGATCGCCTTGTCACGCGCGGTGGCCCGATTCACTTGGGGCGAGGTCGTGTTCCACGTCGATCCGAAGCAGGGTGACCTGTCGATCGAAGTCCGCGAACGCTGATCCCATGCCCAAAGTCAGAGGCGTCACGCCTGAACGCTCCGCCTGGCGCCGCTACCCATCTCCCGATGGCCTCCAGTTCCGATGCTCGGCGAGCCCGCACGCGATCCCCGACGCTGATGCGGCGGCGACCGCTCGCGAGCATGCCGCGCAGATCCGTGCGCGTCATCAGGACCCCGCCATCGCGGTGGACTGGATCTCGCTCGTCTACCGGCTGCCCGACGGCCTGCGCCAGGTCTTGCTCGAGGAGCTCGATCAGGGAAACCTGATGGTGGAGATCGGGGAATCCTCCTGGCCGAGCCCGCGATGCATCGTTGCGATGATGCGCGACCGCTTCCACGGTGAAGGTAGGACCTGGCCCGCGGGCGTCTTCTGGCACGTGGTGAACGACCCGCGGCAGTGGCGGGAGGACGTCTCCGAAAGTGTGGACGGACAGGAATTCCTGCTGATGGCCTGACCTCCTGAGGGGGTGTTCTGATAATTCTGCGAAATTCGACGGACCGGTGCGAACTGCGGGAGTGACTTTCGACCGTTGTGGTGATTGCGGGTGATCCCTAGCCTCCGGGGTGTCGACCTGACCCTTGGTGCCATGGCCTCACCCTTCCGCCTCAAGACCTCCCTGCCTGACGAGACCCTGCGCGTGCACACCTGTGTATCGCGCGAGGGTCTGAGCGACGCCGGAGACACCACGCTGACGCTGTTGAGCGAACGCAAGGACATCCAGGCCTCGGATCTGCTGGGCAAGCCCGCGACGCTGACGATCGCGCTGCGAGATGACGCACCGCGTTACCTCAGTGGCTACGTGACGCGCTTCGCGCAACGCGGCTTCGAGGGCAAGCACTGCGTGTACGAGATGCAGCTCAAGCCGTGGCTGTGGCTGCTGACGCGCACGTCGGACTGCCGGATCTTCCAGGAGCTGTCGGTCCCCGACATCGTCAAGCAGGTCTTCGAGGACCACCCGGTCGCGCGCTACGAGTTCAAGCTGCTGCGTCCGTACCGGACCTGGAACTACTGCGTCCAGTACCGCGAGACCGACTTCAACTTCGTCGCACGGCTGCTGGAGCACGAAGGCATCTACTGGTACGTCGAGCACGACGAGGGCGGCCACAAGGTGGTGCTGTGCGACTCGGCCAGCGGGCACGACGCCAGGCCGGGCTGCGAGTCGCTGCCGTTCTACGGCTCGGGCGCGCAGGCCACGCCGGCGCTGGAGTACGTCCAGGCCTGGGGCAGCGCCGAGTGCGTGAAGCCGGGCAAGGTCGTCATCACCGACTACGACTTCCAGCGTCCGTCGACGTCGCTGGAGACCAACCAGAGCGTGGCGCGCAACTACGACCTGTCCGACGGCGAGATCTTCGACTACCCGGGCGGCTACATCCAGACGGGTGACGGCTCGCAGTACGTGGAGGACCGGCTCGACGAGCTGCAGACGCAGTTCCAGACCTACGACGGCGCGACCAACGCGCAGGGCGTGAGCACGGGCCATCTGCTGTCGCTGACGCGCCATCCGCGCGAGACCGAGAACGCGCAGTACCTGGTCACGAGCACGCAGCTGAGCCTGAGCCAGGCCGCCAACGAGGCGGGTTCGGGCGAGACGGGGCTGCGCTGCAGCTTCAACTGCATCCCAGCGGCGCAGCAGTACCGGCCGCCGCGCCGTACCCCGAAGCCGCTGGTGGCGGGGCCGCAGACGGCGATCGTCAGCGGTCCGGCGGGCGAGGAGATCCACACCGACAAGTACGGCCGGGTGAAGGTGCAATTCCACTGGGACCGGCGCGGCAAGAGCGACGAGCGCAGCTCGTGCTGGGTGAGCGTGGCGCATCCGTGGGCGGGCTCGAACTTCGGCGGCATCCACATCCCGCGCATCGGGCAGGAAGTGATCATCGGGTTCATCGAAGGAGACCCGGACGCGCCCATCATCATGGGTCGGACCTACAACGGCGAGAACCTGCCGCCGTGGGACCTGCCGGCCAACGCGACGCAGAGCGGCTTCCTGACGCGCTCGACCAAGGGCGGCAGCTACGGCAACGCCAACGCGATCCGGTTCGAGGACAAGCACGGCGACGAGCAGCTGTGGATCCACGCGGAGAAGAACCAGGACATCGAGGTCGAGAACGACGAGACGCACTGGGTCGGGCGGGACCGGACGAAGACGATCGACCGACATGAGACGGTGTTCGTGAAGGGCAACCGCACGGAGACGGTCGACCTGGACGAGACGATCACGATCCATCAGAACCGCAAGGAGCGCGTGGACCTCGATGAGACGATCTCGATCGGGATGAACCGGACGGAAGACGTCGGCATCAACGAGACGATCAGCATCGGGTCGAACCGGTCGGTGACGATCGGCGGCGCGAAAACGGAAACCATCGCGCTGGCGAAGGCGGAGACGATCGGTCTGGCGAAGGCGCTCACGATCGGCCTTGGCTACCAGACGACTGTCGGCGCCATGATGAACACGACGGTTGGCGCGTTCCAGACCGAACAGGTCGGGCTGTACAAGAAGACGATGGTCGGGAAGGACTATGGCATCAGTAGCGGGGCCGTGTATTCCGTCGATGCCAAGGACGAAATCCATCTGACGGTGGGCAAGGCCAGCCTGACGATGAAGTCGGACGGGACGATCATCATCAACGGCCACACGCTCAGCGTCGGCACCACCGGCGAGCAGACCTTCAAGGCCGACGGCGAGGTGACGGTCAAGGGCAAGCAGATCCTGGAGAACTGACGTGGAGCGACTCGACATGCCGGCTCACGGCGTCGACACGGCGGCGCAAGATGCGTCGCCTTTCGATGTGCTGCTGAACCAAGGCGCACAGGTGGCCGCCCTGCCGGCGCCGGGGCAGGTGATCATTGGCACGCTGCAGACGGTGCCCGCGCAGGGGATCGCGGGCTCGGCGATGGTCCCCGGGCTCGGACTCGTGGGCGTGGCGCACAGCCTCGTGCCGCTGTCGGCGGAACATGAGGGGCAGGGCGTCGCGCTGAGCGTGCTCGCCGAAGGCGCCGCGATCGTGCTGGGGCTGCTGTGGAACGGCGAGGCCGCGCAAGAACCGAGGCCGGCACCGCCTGATCACGACGAGGAACCGGAAGGACTCGCCATCACGGTGGACGGCCATCGCGAAGTGATCGAGGCCGCCGAGGAACTCGAGCTGCGCTGCGGCGAGGCGTGCATCGTGCTGACGGCCGACGGCCGCATCCAGCTGCGCGGGACCTACATCACCAGCCATGCGAGCGCGACGCAGCGCATCGTGGGTGGCTCGGTGCATGTGAACTGACGCCGACGATGCAGTTGCACATCGGCTCCAAGCATTACGTCGCCGAAGTTGCGGTGGCGCTCGACGTGACCGGGCGCGAGCATCTCGTGGTGGTGGCGAAGGCGACCTGGAGCATCCCGGAGCCGGGCCAAAGGCCGCGGCCGCTGCCGCCGCTGCCCTTGGCGATGGTCGACGATTACTACGGGGATGCCGGCGAGAGCGCGATGCGCTATGGCAGCGATTTCGCGCGCTTCAAGCCCAGGTGCGACGTGATCTTCGATGCCTGCGCGCATGCCCCGGATGCTGCGGAGGTCCAACAGCTCAACGCCGGTTGGCAAGTCGGTGCCTTGCATAAAAAGGTGCGCGTTTTCGGTCCCAGAAGCTGGGAGACCAAGGCCGGACCCGCCAAGATCGGCGCACCTGCGCCCTTCAAGTCTGTTGCCCTGCATTACGGCAATGCCTTCGGCGGAAGCGTTCGGCACAGTCACGGATCGGGCAACGATCTCCTGGCGGATGTCTTCCTGCCGAATCCGATCGGCAAGGGATTTGTCGGACCCCATACGAGGAACCTCGCTGCCGGCTTGCCGGCCAGCCAGCTCGAGGCGCCGCACGATGCCTTGGCGAGCCCTGAAGGTCCGCATCTGCCTTGGGCGTTTTCGGCGATTCCCGCCAATTGCCCGCCACGGATTCAGTATGCCGGCAGCTACGACTCGACGTGGGAAGCGCACGTGGCGCCCTTCCTGCCGGAGGATTTCGATGAGCGCTTCCATCAGGTCGCTCCGCCGGACCAGCAGATGCCGTACCCGACCGAGGCGATGCCCGTGATGCTGGAGAACCTGATCGCCGGTCGACCGCGAGTCAGCTTCACTCTGCCGAATCTTCGAGCGCTGAGGGTCATGGTCTTGCGCACCGACTACAGCGTGGAGGAAATTCAGGCACCCGTGGACACGATCTTCTTCGAGACGGAAGCCGGTCGCTTCAGTGCGGTCTGGCGAGCCAGCGTGGCCCTGCGCCGGCGGCTGCAGGAAATCGACACCGTGGCGCTGGGCCAGGTCGATGGTGCCTGGTGGCGTGCCAGACGGCTGGGGCTGGAGCAGGAAGGCGGCTGCGAGGGTTGCGGCGACGGTCTTCCCGCTCCGATGCTGGATCCGGAGGCTTTCGCATGAGCGGTCCGCAAAGCACGGGCGCGCGGACGCAGCCGGTGCCTTTCACGCCGTTGCGCATTGCGTCGGCGGGACTCTGCTGCTCGCTCGGGTACACCCTGGACACGGCAAGCGTGGCCCTGCAGGCGCGGATGGATCATTTCCAGAGCAGTCACTTCAAGACGCCCAGGGGCGAACCGCTGCTGGTGGCGCAACTCCCGGAAACCCGACGCTGGGGCGGGAAGCGCCTTGGTCTCTGGCTGCAAGCGGCGCTTCAGGACTGCCTGGACCACGCACCAGATTGCGATCCGGGCCGCATTGCCGTGTTGTGGATGGCGCCCAGGCGGCCGGAGATCCAGCAGGCTGCCGTCGACTGGAGCGAGGTCTATCTCGGCGCTTGCGAGGCCCTGAACCTTCGCTTCCATGCGGAGTCCTGTGTGCTGGCGCGAGGGCGTGCAGCGCTGTCCCTGGCCCTGGAACACGCCCAGTTGCTGCTGCAGCGCCATGACATTGACGGCGTGCTGCTTGTGGGCGTGGACAGCCTGCTGGACGCGGCCACGATTAGCCGGTACCTCAGCGAGGAACGACTGCTGACGCCCAAGAATGCCGACGGATTCATCCCGGGCGAGGCGGCGGCGGCCGTCCTGCTTCAAACCGCCCGAACGGAGTCCGACGGACGGCGCGCCGTTCACATCGTCGGTCACGGCCGGGGTGTGGAGGCGGGTCGCGTGGACGGCAGCGTGCCGAGTCGTGCGCAAGGGCTTTCGCAGGCGCTCCGCGCCGCCCTGGGCAGTGCGGGCCTGGGCTACGAAGACCTCGAGTTCCGCTGCGCGGACCAGAACGGTGAAGCCTTCTACGCCAAGGAGGCCAGCCATGCGTTCGGCCGCATCGCGCCCGTCGGAGGCGATGCCCTGCAACTTCTGACGGTCGCCGACGGCGTCGGCGAAGTCGGCGCCGCGCTCGGCCCGCTGATGCTCGCCCATCTTTCACGCCTCATGCGCCACCCATTGGGTCCAGGCGCTTGCGGGATCCTGCATCTGGCCGACGACGACGGGGTGCGCGCCGCGGCCGTCGTCGAGCTCCGCTGATTCGCCAAGCCATGAGTACCAACGTCTTTGCCAACGGCAACGAAATCTGCTCCAAGACGGCCGACGGCACGTCCAAGTGCGCGTTCCCCGATCCCTGCTGGAGTCCGCCGCCACCTGGGGCCGGCCCCGTGCTGCTGCCGTATCCCAACACGGTGATCGCGAGTCAGCTCCAGGACGGCAGTGCGACTGTGTTCATCTGCGGCAAACCGCTGGCGTTGAAGAATGTCAGCCATCTGGCCAACAGCATCGGCAACGAGCCGGCCACGCCTGCCTTCCAGAAGGGACAGAAGACGACGGTAATCAAGGGCAAGGCCTTCTTCACCGACTGGTCGGGCAACGTCAAGGTCGAAGGGCTCAATGTCTGCCGGCATGACGATCCCATGACCCACAACCACCGCTGAGCGCGCGACATGGGAGGAACAGCACGCAGGCCGGGCGGAAGCTCATCGGTGGGCAACACGCCCAACTTCCCCTATCTCGACTCGAAGTCGAAGAAGAAGTGCGAGGGCACCAAGGGGAACAAGGGGGAGCGGGAGCACATCGAGGACAAGTGCAAGCCGGAGTCGGAGGAGGAGAAGACCAAGCGGCACACCAAGCGCAAGGGGCTGCTCGGCAAACTCCAGCGCAGGCCCAATGCCGGCAGCGGCAAGCCGAATGCAGGTTGGATCGGCAGTCATTGCGACTTCCTGATGGCCAAGCCCGGCAGCGCGGACGAGTTGGTCAAGGACCTAGAGAATCTGCCCAAGCAGATGGCGGAGAGCCTCGGCATGAAAGCCCTGGAAGCTGTCGAGCAGAAGGTGGTGCAAGCGCTGGAAGACGCGGTCAAGAAGAAGCTCGCCAAGTTGGCGCTTAAACAGGGTTTCATCCGCGTGTTCTCGTTCCTTGGCGGGCCCGTGGTCGGCGTCGCCGTCAACGTGGCCATGACGGCCGACGCGATCAACGACGTGAGGCGGGCCGTCGAGGAGTTCCCGCAGATGAAGAAGGAGGTCGAGAACGCGCAGCGCGCGCTGGAATCGGCCAAGAAGCAAGTCGGAGACGTGAACAAGGCGCTTGATCACTATCGTGATCCGAAGACCGGCCTGCTCAAGAAGGATGCGATCGCTTCTGACATGATGGAAGCCGTCGCCCGGACCAACGACTGCATCACCGCACGGCGCTGTCAGCTCGTCCCCTACAACCAGACCGGTAGCGGGCCCGCGATGGCGGGCAAGGGGTGCTGTCCGGGGCAGACCGGCCATCACCTGTTGCCGGAGGCGATGTTCGACCATTGCTCCAACTACGGCCCAAAGGAGCACGCCAGGGCACCGACGATGTGTGTCGAGGGCGCCACCAACTCCTTGGGATCGCATGGGAAGGCCCATCGCTCGCTGCTCAACGTTCTGAATGAAAAATACGATTCAGTCCCGTTTGGGGGAACGATGTCGAAAAGTGATGCCATCAGCGCAGGGGTCGAGTCGGTGCGCAAGACCTTCCCTGAAGCAAGATGTAGTGAAGAATGCCTCAGGGCGCAGCTTGAAAACTATTACAAGAAAATAAACTGCAAGCCCAAGAAGGAATCTGGTATTGCGAAGAATCCGACCAATGACAGCACTGGAGATAAATTTTGATTAATCACTACGAGATTCCTGAATCCTATCTACAGAGGATATTCAAGAACCGATGGTTCTATGACTGCGCCGTGGTTGATCGGGATACTGTCAGTTTTGTCCTGTTTGATAATGGTGCGGAAGACAATGGCAATCGCGCGTTTGGAACCATCACTTTTGGCGCCAATGCCAATCTCGACGGCAGGAAGTACACGGGCTTCGTGTTCCCGATGCTCGGCGTGGCGCCGAATCTGGGAAAGACTTCGGTGATGCTTGGTCGAATCAGCGGGGTTGCGGTCAACGGTGATGCCGGCGATGAAAAGTGGCCGAACATTCCGAAGTCTCCAGTAGGTCCCGTTAGAACGAGCCCCAGTAACGTTGCGACCATTGATGGGAAACTTTACGTTTGTGCAGGTTGGCGTCACGTCTGCTATTTGAACGATGCCAAGGAATGGGTGTCGATTCGCCATAACCTGACGGACCCTCCCGCCAAGAAGGTGACCGACTACGGTTTTGCGGCGATCGCCGGCTTCAATGCCAACGACATCTATGCGGCCGGCGGCGAGGGCGATCTCTGGCGCTTTGACGGCAAGACTTGGCGCCAATGTCAGGTGCCCACCAACATGGCGATGGAAAGCCTGTGTTGTGCGGGCGACGGCCATGTCTACGTGGGCCTGCAGTCCGGCGGCCTCCTGCGCGGCCGCGAGGACGAATGGGAAGTCATCCATGAGGACAACATGACCGTGCCCTTCAAGGACATCGTCTGGTACCAGGACCAGCTGTGGTGCACGTCGGAGTACGGACTGTGGACCGTGGGCAAGGACGGCAAACTGGTCGATGCCGACGTGCCGGCATTGGCCTCTGCTTGCTCCGGCAACCTGTCCACCGCCGATGGCATCCTGATGGTGGCCGGCCTAAACGGGGCAGCCATTCACGACGGTAGCGAATGGCATCGCGTGCTGTGATCGCCGTCGCCGTCCGGAGCCGTTGAATGTCGGTCCAAGCGCCCCCGGGAGTTCATGTCCAGTTGGCCCGAGCGCGGCCCGTCGTGCTGCCGCTGGTGCGCCGCCATGCGGAAGACGCCGCGTTCTACTGGCAACTGCTCTCCAGCAGTGCCGGCGCCACCGAGGTGCCCGCACGGCGCGCCCGGCATTTCGCCGAGACGCTGGCCTTGCATTTGGAAGGGCTGGGGCTCGCTGACGCCGATGGTCGGGACGTCGCTCTGCAATCCCTGCAACGGTGGCGAAAGCCCGGCGAGGTCTTCGCCGCGTTGCATGCCGCGCTGACCCTGCCGCCAGGTCCTGAACAAACGCAGGCCGTGCAGGCGGTCTTTGCTGTCGTCACGCCGTCGCCGGACTCGCTGCTTCGAGGCGCGATCTCCGCGCTGGCCTGGGCTGAGCCGGCACACGCAGCACCCTGGCTGGCCCAGGCGTTGCAGGCCGAAGCCGTCAGCCGGGTGGCCGCTTTGCGCACTTATGCGTTGCGTGGGCTGCCGGTTCCTGACTGGTCCCAGCAGGTCCGGCATGAGAGCGCCTTCGTACGCGCGGCGGCCTGCCGCGCCGCACCTGCCGAAGCGTCGAGCGTCCTGCTCACGCTGCGAGCGGACGCCGACCTTGCCGTGCGCGCCGAGAGCGTGCTCGCCTGGGCGCGCCTGGTGCCTTCGAACGAGCGCAGCTCCGAGGACTCCGCCCAGGCAGCCAGCCTGCTCTGGCGCAGCGTCGCCGAACAGCTGCAGTTGCTGGGTGCGGCCACGGGCTGGAATCGCATGCACGCGCAGCGACGCCTTGCTCGCTGGTTGCGACATCTGGCCTGGCTCGCACCGCTGGGGCATCCGGGCGTGCAGCAACTGTTGACGCAGCTGCCGCCGCGGCTGGCCCTGAGCTTCATCCTGCATCATGGAGATCCTCGGCATCTGGGCTTCGTGCTCCGGGCCTTGCATCAGCCCGATTCCGCCCGATGGGCCCTCTGGGTCTGGCGCTGCCTTTCCGGCGTGGAGCCGGAGGCGGCCGGCCTCACGTTGCCCGATGCGCCGCTCGACCTGGATGCACCGCTCAGCGCCGCCCAACAGGACGCGGATCATGGCTTGCCGCTGCCCGACGCCGCTGCCGTGGCGGCGCACCCGGCCAGTCGCATCGCGTTCTCTGCTGATCAGCGCTTGTTGATGGGCCAGCCCGTGCTGCCCCAGACGCTGCGCGCACTGCTGGATCCCGCATCCAACCAACCTCAGGCACTTCGCTTCGTGGCCGCGCACGCACTGGAACAGCTACTCCCGGCCTATGCGCTGAATCTGCGCGCCAGTCCCGCCGTGCAAGCGGCGCAGTTGACCCGCATGGGGATCTCGCAGTGAGCGCGAACCAAGGATTGGATCCGTGGCTCGATGCCGAGCAACTGGCCCATCGCCTCCGTGAGTCAGGCTCGGAGTTGCTTGTGGTCCTCGGCGCGGAGTCGTGGTGCGGCAAGTGCCAACGCTTGCGACCCGCGTTCGATGAGTTGGCTGTAGGCATGCCCCGTCACGTGCTACCCATGTGGCTGGATCTGGAAGATCACGCCGAGTTCCTGAATGGCTTCGTACCGCCGGACCTGCCGCTGCTTCTACGGTGGCGCCAAGGCGTCTGCGTACAGGCTGCGGTGGTAATCGACATTACGCCCGATGCGCCGCCGGCTGAACGTGTCCAACTACAACCTGTCGCGATCGAGGGGACACAGATTCGGGATCCGCATGAAGACGAATTGCTCGATCTTCCTTCGTTGTGGACGGAGTTCTCCTCCACTTCCTGGGCGACCGGTTCTTGACTCTTGCTGTTGAAGAGGGCGCTCCTGCCCTTCGTCAGCGCATCAAGGCCCTTGTGATCGAGATGGTGGATCAATGACATGGATCACAGGCGACGAATACAGCGGGAGTTTCGACGGCTTTTGCATCGTGGACTGCGCCGTGCGAGACAGGAACATCTTCGCATTCGCGCTCGATGCGATCTTCACGGACGAGGAGGTCGATGAAGAGCAGCGAAATGGCTGGGACCGATCGCTCAGACCCAAACGACTCATCACGTTCTTTCGCGACAAGCCCGAGGGCGCGCGCTATGGAGCGAGAGAATTCGAGGAGTGGGGGCCGTTGAGACTCGGTGCCATGTCGGCGCCCAAGAGTCAGCTGCTGCTCTTCGAGCAGCATGGGCAGCAGGTCTACGTCGTCGGATCCGGCGAGGCAGGCTTTGAAGTGCCGCTGAATCGTGACAACCCGAACCTCCCGCCATTCGGTCTGGTCGACAGGATCAAGACCTTCGAGGGGCACGCGTACCTCTGCGGGGCTTACCGGAGCTTCGGGAAGCGTCTGGGCGTCGACAGGTATGAGAGCTACACCGATGCCATCCCCGAGGTTCCGGAGGACGACCCGCTGTACCTGCGCGACGGCTTCGCCGACTTCGACATGTTTGCCGAGGATGACGTCTACGCCGCCGGGGGCAAGGGCGACGTCTGGCACTTCAACGGCAAGACCTGGCGCCAGATTCACTTGTCCACGAACGCCTGGTTGAACACCGTGTGCTGCGGCGGTGATGGCATGGTCTACATCTCCGGCTATGAAGGCCGCACTTTCATGGGGCGAGACGACACGTGGACCCAGATTCAGGAGGGGGGCATCTACCTCGGATGGCGGGACATGGTGTGGTTCGAAGATCGGGCCTGGGCCGTCAGCGAGAACGGGCTCTGGGCGATCAAGGATGGGAAGGTGGAGTTTCAGAATCACCTGCTTGAACCCGAGATCGCGGTTTGCAGCGGCAATCTCTACGTGAACGACGGCGTGATGCTGATGGCCGGTCTAGGCGGCGCCTGCTTCCGCGAGAACGGTGAGTGGCACAGCATCTTCACCAAAGGGTGCATGGACAAGATGCTGCTTGCCGAGGCGAAATGAAAAAGTTCCTGACCGGGAATCCGGGAGTCACGCCGACGTGCCTCCGCGTTCCGCCGCTTGTCAGTGCGAAATCATGAAGGGTGGTGAATGACGCACGTCTCGCAGGAAATCTGGCTCGATCGAATACAAGGCTGGAATATCACAGACTGTGCCGTGCGCAGTCGGGATGTGATCAGTTTGTGTCTGCGCCGCAAGGTCGACCCGGAGGACGTGAGCTGGACTGCCGACAGTGACATTCCGTCCAGGTTGATGAACCTGTTCATCAATCGAGATGAGAACGTTTTTGGGGACCGGACCTACGCTGGCCTCAAGTTGCCAAAGCTCGGCGTCTGCTCGGTCCCAGTCGCGCAGGCAATGATGGTCGCGAGAAACGCCGATGGTCAGGTGGTCCTGCTTGGCGGAGGACGCGACTTCTCCGACGAATTCATTGCTCCCGGAAAGTACCCGATGACCCACCGGATCAAGACCTTGTTCGGGTGCGCGTATTCGGTGGGGCAGGGGCGTTCCATCTACAAGCGAGCTTCTATCGGAAGCTGGTTGCCGTTCAATGAAGGTTTTCCGGCAATTGAAGCTGTGACCAGTCACGGCTTTGAGGATATGGATGCCTTCAGTGAAGGTGATATGTATGCCGTGGGCGGCCATGGCGACGTCTGGCATTTCGACGGTGAGCGCTGGAGCCACATGCAATTCCCCAGCAGTGTGCAACTGGGTACGGTGACCTGCGCGGGAGATGGGCAGGTCTACATCAGTGGCGAAGGTGGCAGCTTGTGGGTGGGGCAGAAGTCCAGCTGGAAGCGCATCTACGAGGGAAACTCAAGCGTTTTGTGGAACGACGCGCTGTGGTTCGAGGGAAAGCTTTGGCTGTCGTCGGACTTCCAGTTCCGGCACTGGGATGGAAGGAGCTTGGCGCCGGTCACGCATGAGGGTAGGCAGCTTTGGCTCAACGGCCATATGGATGCCCGCGACGGTCTGCTTGCCGTTGCTGGCGTCGAACGGCTCAATGTCTTTGACGGTGAGAACTGGCGAACCATCGTGGAGCCCTACTCGGGGATGTGTGGAAAGGGCAGGGGGTGAGCGGTGAGTGATTTTTATGAAATTCCTGATTCATATCGTCAGCGAATTTTCAAAAATCGATGGTTTTACGATTGTGCAGTCGTCGATAGAAACCGCGTTAGTTTTGTCTTGTTTGATGATGGTCCGCACGACAATGGCAATCGTGCGTTTGGAACCATCACTTTTGGCGCCAATGCCAATCTCGACGGCAGGAAGTACACAGGCTTCGTGTTCCCGATGCTCGGCGTGGCGCCGAATCTCGGAAAGACCTCGGTCATGCTTGGCAGCATCGATGGTGTGGCCGTTCATGGCGAGGGCGGGGGCGAGATGTGGCCCGATATTCCTAAATCTCCGCAAGGTCCCATCAGTACCGGGCCGACGAATGTCGCGACCATTGGCGGGAAGCTCTATGTCTGCGCGGGTTGGCGACATGTTTGCTACCTGAGCGACGCTCGGGAGTGGGTGTCGATCCGTCATAACCTGCCGGATCCCCCAAACCCCAAGAAGGCCAGCCGATTCGGCTTTGAGGCGATCGCCGGATTTGGCGCTGACGATATCTATGCTGCAGGCGGTGAAGGTGATCTCTGGCATTTTGACGGCAAGGCCTGGCGCCAGTGCCAGGTGCCGGCCAACATGACCATGGAGAGCCTCTGCTGCGCGGGCGATGGCAATGTGTACGTCGGACTGCAGTCCGGCGGCCTGATGCGCGGGCGTGGGGACGAATGGCAGGTCATTCATGAAGATCGCATGACCGTGCCTTTCAAGGACATCGTCTGGTACCAGGATCAGCTGTGGTGCACTTCGGAGTACGGTCTGTGGACCGTGGGCAAGGACGGCAAGCTGGTCGACGCGGACGCGCCGGCGCTTGCCACGGCATGTTCCGGCAACCTGTCGACCGCCGACGGCATCTTGATGGTGGCGGGTCTCAACGGCGCAGCGATTCACGATGGAAGCAGGTGGCACCGTTTGCTGTGATCGCCGCTCCCGTTTGGAGCCGCCAGTGACGGTCCGGAAAGCGCTTGTTGGCCGAACCATCAGGCGCTTGCTTCTAGAACGGCGAGCAGTGGACGCGGTTGTTCAGCGCGTTTGACTTCCGCTGAGACCGACGCATCGAATTTCGAACCGATGATCAATAAAGACGTCTGGAAGAAGTACTTCGACGGTTTCACCGTCCACGACTGCGCGATCTTCCGGCGCGAGGGCTATTGCTTTCTCCTCGTGGAGGAGAAAGACGATCGAGCTACGCTTCCGAAAACGCGCTTCGTAACGATCGTCACTGATCGGCCCATGACAACGGAAAGTGTGCCGTTCGCTCAGACGGAGCGATTCGACTTCTCAACGATTACTTGCGGCACAACTCCGGCGGAGTACGTGGCTGTCGACACTTCAAGCAATGTGTACAGCGCGAGCGGAAAGTCAAAGCAGTTCGAGTCTCCGATCGAGAACGTCCTCGATCTGAACACCCCAGTCGCAACCACGGTCACGATTCGGCGAGTGGTGCGGATGGCGGGCCAAGTCTATGCAGTCGGGAGCAACCGCCGCCTGTACCGTCGCCAGGGAATCGATGGATGGGTGGATCTCCACGCCGAGGGCTCGGGCGCGCCGATGCCGGAGGACTATCTGGACCCCAAACTAAGCGGGTCCTGGAGCCGGATGCTTGGCTTCAAGGATCTGAGCGCCTTCAGCGGCACAGACTTCTACGCTGCTGGCGGTGAAGGCGACCTGTGGCGTTTCGACGGCAAGACCTGGCATCAGTGCCCGATACCCACCAAAGCGCAGCTGGAGACCGTGTGCTGCGCTGGCGACGGCAAGGTGTATGTGACCGACCTGCACGGCAATGTGTGGGCGGGGCGCGAAGAGAGGTGGACGCAGGTCGCGAGCAGCGAACTCGGTTGGGGATCGCAGCCCGTCGACGCCTTCTGGTTCAAGGGCCGCATGCTTTTCGGCGCTCAGGAAGGTCTGTACGTCATCGACGGCGACAAGGAACTCGTGCCGCTGAGTGAGATCGAAGACGGCGTTCCCGGCTCGATGGTGACGGGGCGCATCGATATCAGTCCCGATGGCAACCATCTTTTGACTGCGGGTCCTTACGGCGCCTGCCTCTACGACGGCGAGCGGTGGACGCGGCTGTTCAGTGCATTCGATTTCCGCTGAGTTGCCACTTCGATTGAGTGGAGACGTGATGATTGACAGGGATGTTTGGGATAGGTATTTCAAGGGCTACGCGATCCACGACTGCGCCATTTATAGAGAGAAGGGTTATTGCTTCCTTCTCGTCGAGGAAAAGGGGGTCGAGATCCTCTGCCGGCTACTCGGATTGTGACCATCATCGCGGACCGGTCGATCTCCGCATCAGGCGGCGTGCCGTTCGCGCAAACCGAGCGATTCAAGTTCGCCACGATCGCCTGCGGTGTGGGTCCTGCCGAGTACGTCGTTGTCGATACCGCGAGCAATGTATTCAGTACCAGTGGCAGGTCCAGGCAATTCGAAACTCCAATTGAAGACCTCATCAGTCTCAAGACTGACGTAGGCGACAGTGTCGTGATCAACCGCGTTGCACGAGTGGCCGAAAAGGTCTACTCGATCGGCAGCGATCGGCGCTTGTATCGCCGCGAGGGCATCGACAACTGGGTAGATCTGCATACCGAGGGGCGCGGTGCCCCGACGCCTGCGGACTACACGACCTCTCCTACGGACTGGGGTAGGGTGCTCGGGTTCAAGGACCTGAGTGCCTTCAGCGACACCGACTTCTACGCTGCCGGCGGTGAAGGCGACCTGTGGCGCTTCGACGGCAAGACCTGGTACCAATGTCCGCTGTCCACCAAAGCACAGCTGGAGACCGTGTGCTGCGCCGGTGACGGCAAGGTGTATGTGACCGACCTGCACGGCAACGTGTGGGCGGGGCGCGAAGAGACGTGGACGCAGATCGCGACGAGCGAACTCAGCTGGGGCTCTCAGCCCGTCGACGCCTTCTGGTTCAAGGGTCGCATGCTCTTCGGCGCTCAGGAGGGGCTGTACGTCATCAACGGCGACAAGGAGCTGGTGCCACTGGGTGAGGTCGAAGACGGCGTCCCCAACTCGATGGTCACAGGGCGCATCGACATCAGCCCCGATGGCAACCATCTTTTGACCGCTGGCCCGTACGGTGCCTGCCTCTACGACGGCGAGCACTGGACTCGGCTGTTCAGCGCGTTCGATTTCCGTTGAGACCGGCTCGGAGTGCCGCTCATATGCAGATCTTCTCCAAATCAACGTACAAGGCCAACGTCGAGGGCTACACGATCCACGACTGTGCCTTCAATACGATCGACAGATTCTGCTTTGTCCTGGTCGAGGAGAAGGATTCGAGAGACGTCTATCCAAGAACGCGATTTCTTGTGCTCGGTCTGGATGGCCCCAAGGCGCCCCGGATCGGCTACTACGACACGGGAGAGCTCACCTTCGCGACCATCGCGCGGGGATTTGACCCGGAGGAGTATGTTGCTGTCGACTCCGTGAGCAAGGTCTACTCATCCGACTCCAAGCGACGTGGCGAAGAAACGCCCATCGAGGACCTCATCAGTCTCAAGACGGATGTCGGCGACAGCGTAGTGATCAAGCGCGTCGTTCGAGCCGCGGGCAAGGTCTATGCAGTCGGCAGCGACCGACGCCTCTACCGTCGGGAAGGCATTGACCGATGGGTAGATCTGAACACCGAAGGTCGCGGCGTACCGATGCCTGCGGACTATTTGGAGCCAAAGTTGAGTGGATCGTGGAGTCGGATGCTCGGCTTCAGGGACCTGAGCGCTTTCAGCGACACTGACTTCTACGCTGCCGGTGGCGAAGGCGATCTGTGGCGCTTTGATGGCAAGACCTGGCATCAGTGTCCGCTACCCACCAAAGCGCAGCTGGAGACCGTGTGCTGCGCTGGCGATGGCAAGGTGTACGTCACAGATTTGCACGGCAACGTGTGGGCAGGTCGCGAAGGGACGTGGACGCAGATCGCGACGAGCGAACTCAGCTGGGGCTCTCAGCCCGTCGACGCCTTCTGGTTCAAGGGCCGCATGCTCTTTGGTGCTCAGGAAGGTCTGTACGTCATCGGCGGCGACAAGGAACTCGTGCCGTTGGGGGCGATCGAAGAGGGCGTGCCCAGCTCGATGGTGACGGGGCGTATCGACATCAGTCCCGACGGCAACCATCTGCTGACCGCCGGCCCCTATGGAGCCTGTCTCTACGATGGCGAGAAGTGGACGCGACTGTTCAGTGCATTCGATTTCCGCTGAGTCGACGCATTCATTGAGCATGATGAACATGAATCAACTTGCGTTTCTCCGGGGGCACCTGTGGATGTGACTTGCCTGGACCTCCTGTCCGTCGAGGACTACTCGAAGCGCTTCCGAGGCTTCGGTATCCGGGACTGCGCGGTCATCGACCGCGAGTTGTTCTATTTCGTCAGCGTCCAGGACTGGGACGACGATCGACCGCGGCCGTTCCACGACGAGTTGGAAACCCGGCTCACGAAGCTGCAACTGAACGCGGAGAAGCGGTGGCTGTCGACCACCATGACCGGCTACTCCCGCTTGAAATGCTCGGGCCCCAGGGAAGGCGATGTTGTCTGCTTCGCCGTTGATGGCATGGGGCAGGTCTTGGCGAAAAAGCTCGAGGGGTCCAGGGACGAGTCGAACGTGCCTGGAGGCGGCGGTGTCGGACCTTGTCGTGGGAGCGTCAACAGGCTCAAACCGTTGTTTGGCCGGCTCTACGGTGGTGGCGATGGACGAAGTCTCTTTCACCGCGTGGGCCCGGAGCAATGGCGTGAGGTCGGCCCGCTGCCACCCGAAGGACGCGGTGAAACGGGCTTCCAGGACTTCGACGGCTTCTCCGAAACCGACCTCTACGCCGCTGGTGGGCAGGGCGATGTCTGGCGCTACGACGGCAGTGCGTGGCTCCGGGTGAGGTTCCCATCGAAGATGTGGCTGGAGTCGGTGTGCTGTGGCGGCGACGGCCTCGTCTACATCGGTGCCCAGTCCGGCACGGTCTATCGGGGCCGTGGCGATGACTGGACGATGATCCATCGAGGCGACCTGAGCCTGCCTTTCCGCGACATGGTCTGGTTCCAGGACCGCGTGTATGCCACCAGCGATTACGGCCTCTGGGAGATCCAGGATGGCGTCGTGCGCCGCAGCGAAGCGCCGATCGAGATCACGAACTGCGCGGGCAACCTTTCCGTCGCCGATGGCGTCATGCTGATGGCTGGCCATTCAGGCGCGGCGCTGCATGACGGCCAATCCTGGACCCGCCTCTTCAGCATTGCGGAGCTGGCTCGCAACGCCAGGAAGTGATGAGCGATCAGCCACATATTGTGAGCGTGGATCGCAATGTTCACATTTCCGCCCATCGGCGCCGATTTTCCGCGAGCAGTGAGGAACATCGTCAACTGCGGGGAGAGACAGTTGCTTCGAGTTGAAGACTACAAGGCCTACTTCGAAGGATTCGGTATTCGCGATGCTGTTCTGCGCGACCGCAACATCCTTGTGTTCATCGTTCTCCAAGATTGGGACGACGCCAAGCCACGCCCATTCGAGGAAGCGCTCAAGACACGCTACATCTGCTACTTCCGCGACGAGGATCGCTGGGGCGCTGACCATCTGGAAGGATTTGCCGGGCTGATGGCAGGCGCCACCCTCAATCCGATCTTTCAGAACGTTTGTGTAGATCGGGCCGGTCAGGTCTATGTAAAGGGCAGCGGCTTTTCCGGGACGGAAGAAAAGATTCCCGGAGGTATGGGTCAGGGGCCTAAGCGAGGCGCAGTCCGAAACCTCAAACAACTGGATGGCTGGCTTTATGGCTGCGGTGGTGCACGGAGCCTGTTCCGACGGCTGGGGCGGGGTCAATGGGAAGAGATCGGTCCCCTACCTCCAGAAGGGGACGGCGAAACCGGCTTCCAGGACTTCGACGGCTTCTCCGAGGCCGACATCTATGCAGCAGGCGGGCAGGGCGATGTCTGGCGTTACGACGGCAAGGCCTGGCACCAGGTGGCGTTCCCGTCAACGATGTGGATCGAATCGGTGTGCTGCGGCGGCGACGGCCTCGTCTACATCGGCGCCCAGTCCGGCACGGTCTATCGGGGCCGTGGCGATGACTGGACGATGATCCATCGAGGCGACCTGAGCCTGCCTTTCCGCGACATGGTCTGGTTCCAGGATCGGGTGTATGCCACCAGCGATTACGGCCTCTGGGAGATCCAGGATGGCGTCGTGCGTCGCAGCGAAGCGCCGATAGAGATCACGAATTGCGCGGGCAACCTTTCCGTCGCCGATGGCGTCATGCTGATGGCCGGCCATGCAGGCGCGGCGCTGCATGACGGCCAATCCTGGACCCGCCTTTTCAGCATTGCGGAGCTGGCTCGCAATGCCAGGAAATGATGAGCGACGTTCCCGACGACACCCCGCTGACCGACGACGACTGGGCCGAATTCGTCATCGCCCTGCGCCAGTCCCAGGGCCCTGGCCCGTACCCGCCGGCCACGCGCGAGGAACTCGATCAGGCCAAGGCCGATCTCCAAGCCACCCTGGAACGCCGCCGGGCCGAGGCGCCCGCGCGCGAGCTCGCCTGGAACGCCAAGGCGCTCGCCCGCCAGATGGCCGACGAACTCGCCGAGCGGGCGAGGGCGGAGGCCCACGCCGCCCGCTGGGCCTCCTTCCAATGGCGGATAGAGTTCCCCTGGAAGGACCAGTATCCCGAGATCACCCTCGAGGACATCCGCGCCTTCGAAGCGCGCAATCAGCTCGAGCTCCCGCCCGACTACGCCGCCTTCCTGCTCGACCACCGCGGCTCGCCGCCGATGATGCGGAACCAGTTCGGCGGCTGGGCCGCCATCGCCATGCCGGTCGACTGGGGCGGCCGGCCCGCGAGTTCCTACGGCGACGAGGCCGAACTCAACAGCACCTACAGCCTTTTCGAAGAGAAGGGGACCGACTCGCCCTACCGAAGCGGCTGCAACCTCGACGACAACCTGCTCTGGAACGAGCACCTCCATCCGCCCGGGCTGCTGCCGATCGGCGGTGATCCGGGCAACTCGCAGTTCATGCTCGGCCTGGAAGGCGAGCGACGCGGCAAGGTCTACTTCCTGTCGACCTTCCACATCCCGCATCCGATGTCCCACGACCACCTCGGTTTCGTCGCCGATTCATTCACCGACTTCCTCGCCGCCGCCCGGCCGATCGACCGTGACTGACCTTCCCCTGGACCTCTGGGCCTTGCTCCCGCTGCTGGTCGCCCAGGCGCCGATCGATGCGCCCAGGCTGGCCACTGTGTTGCAGTCCCCGATGGCACAGCGCGACATCGCCAACGAGTGGACGGACGCCTTCTTCGGCGGCCCGGTGCGGCTCGCCGACGGCGTGATTGTCCAGGAGGCCTTCTTGCGCCTGCGCAAACGGGACCCCGAGGCGCATTGGGGACTGGTGTTGCGGATCGCCGGACCCTGCGTGCAGCGGACCGACGTGCTCCGCCGTCATGAAGGCATGGAGATCACCGGGCATCCGCGGGGCGGTTCGCTCGACGAGGAGACCTCGTGGTCCCGTCGGGAGCCGTGGGGCAAGCTGGCCTTCGGCTTCGCCGAGCGGGACTGGAACTGCCTGAGTTCCATCCTCATCGCCGGTCCAGCCTGGTGAACCGGCCCGATGCCCCGATTACGGGTTATCGTTCAGCCTCATGACCACCACCTCCATCCCGACGCTCCCCGAGCTCCCGAGCCTCCTCGGCCTGACCGAAGTCGACGCTCCGCTCATCGCCGCCGTGCTCGCGCACACCACGCCCGCCGGCACGCCCGTGCCGACCGAGCTCTCCCAGAAGCGCAAGAAGGAGATCCGCGCCGGTTTCGTGCACCTGAAGGAGGCCGGCGTCGTGCTGTCCTTCTCCCCGCGCGAGACCCATGCGGTCGACTACGGTGAGCCGCTGGGCCCCGGCACCCACGTGCTGAGCTCGATCTTCTACTACCCCGAAGGCAGCGAGGAAGTCGATCCCTACAAGGGGAACGGCCCGCTCGCCACCACGCCGGTCGCCACCCGCGAGGCCGCCACCGCCGCCTACGGCGAAGCGGTCGACGGCGAGGAGGACGAGGGCGTCTTCGAATGGGAGCAGTGGGAGGTCGAAGGCCGCGAGGTCACCGCCGACTACGCCGACGATGGCGCCGTGCTGACGATCACCGTCTCGCTGCCCTTGCCGATGTGACGGTCGCGGGCATGCGCCCGCGTGCCCGCGTCACCCACTCGGGTGACACGCCGAGTCCGGCCAACACGCCCCTTCCGGGTCTCGTCCCACGTGCGACGGCCGTGGCGGAGAGGCGGGAGGGGCCGCCAGGCGCAAACCGGAGCCATCGCAGCGCCATGGTGAGGATTTGCAACAACGCGGACCACCCGCCTCTCCGCCACGGCGGGTGACTTTGGTCGCTTCCGGCGCTTAGCGCACAGGCCTACCGTGACGGACCGATTGCTCAGGTCCGCCTTCACGGTCCGCCCATGGCAGCTCCATTCCGTCTCAAGACCGCCCTCGACGACGATGTCCTCCGCGTCCACGCCTGCGCGTCGCGCGAGGCGTTGAGCGACCTCGGCGAGACCACGCTGACCCTGCTCAGCGAGCGCAAGGACATCCGCGCCTCGGAGCTGCTCGGCAAGTCCGCGACGCTGACGATGGCGCTGCGCGACGACGCCCCGCGCCACCTCGCCGGCTACGTCACGCGCTTCGCGCAGACCGGCTTCGAGGGCAAGCACACCGTCTACCAGATGACGATGCGCCCCTGGCTGTGGCTGCTCACGCGCACCGCGGACTGCCGCATCTTCCAGGAGATGACCGTCCCCGACATCGTCAAGGCGGTCTTCGACGACCATCCGGTCGCCCGGCACGAGTTCAAGCTGATGCGCGCCTACCGGCCCTGGACCTACTGCGTCCAGTACCGCGAGACCGACTTCAACTTCGTCGCCCGGCTGCTCGAGAACGAGGGCATCTACTGGTACTTCACCCATGACGAGTCCGGCCACACGCTGGTGCTGACCGACGCCGCCTCGGCCCACGACTGCGCGCCGGACTGCGAGACCCTGCCGTTCTACGGCGGCACGAACAACGCGCCCCCCGAGCTCGAGTACGTCGACAACTGGGTCACGCAGGAGAGCCTCAAGCCCGGCAAGGTCGTCATCACCGACTACGACTTCGAGCGGCCCTCGACCTCGCTGGAAACGACCCTGGACCGCACCCGCGACTACGACCTGTCCGACGGCGAGGTCTTCGACTACCCCGGCGGCTACGTGCAGGGCAGCGACGGCGCGCAGTACGTCGAGGACCGCCTCGACGAGATCCAGACCGCCTTCGCCCGCTTCGACGGCGACACCAACGCCCAGGGCGTGCGCACCGGCCACCTGCTGTCGCTGAGCCGCCACCCGCGCGACGACCAGAACGCCAAGTACCTCGTCACCGGCACGGTCACGCAGATGCGCCAGGCGTCGACGGAGTCGGCTTCCGGCGAGTCCGAGCTGCGCTGCCGCTTCAACGCCATCCCCGCCGACCAGCAGTTCCGGCCCGAGCGCCGCACGCCCAAGCCGATGGCGCCGGGGCCGCAGACCGCGATCGTGACGGGGCCGTCGGGCGAGGAGATCTTCACCGACAAGTACGGCCGCATCAAGGTGCAGTTCCACTGGGACCGCCGCGGCCAGCGCAACGAGACCAGCTCCTGCTGGATCCGCGTCTCGCAACCCTGGGCCGGCAAGGGCTGGGGCGGCGTGTCCATCCCGCGCATCGGGCAGGAGGTCGTGGTCGACTTCGTCGAGGGCGACCCCGACCAGCCGCTCATCACCGGCCGCGTCTACAACGCCGAGCAGATGCCGCCCTACGGCCTGCCGGCCGCCGCCGTCATCAGCGGCATGAAGTCCAAGACCCACAAGGGCGCCGGCTACAACGAGATGTCCATGGACGACACGGCCGGCAAGGAGATGATCACCATCCACGGCCAGTTCGACATGGCCACGACGATCGAGCACGACCAGACCTCCACCATCCACAACAACCGCACCGACACGGTGGACGTGGACGACTCGGAGACGGTCGGCAACAACCAGACGCAGACCGTCGGCGTGAACCAGACGATCAGCGTCGGCGCCGACCGCAGCAAGTCCATCGGCGCGAACGAGACGGTCACCGTCGGCGCCAACCGCACCGAATCGGTGGGCTCGAACGAGACCATCACCATCGGCGCCCATCGGACCGAGACCGTGGGCGCCGGCGAGACGGTGACGATCAACGCCGGCCAGACGGTCACCGTCAACGGCACGCGCGCCCACACCGTCAACGGCATGCAGACGACGACGATCTCGATCGCCGAGGCCCACACCGTCGGCGCGGGCCGCGCGCACACCGTGGGCGCGGCGGAGGCGATCACCGTCGGCGGCGCTCAGGTGGTGTCCATCGGGGGCTTGCAGAGCGTCAACGTCGGCGCGCTGCAGTCGATCGGCGTGGGGGGACCGCACAAGCTGTCCGCCGCGACCATCGGGCAGACCGCCAAGAGCACCTACAAGACCAAGGCCGGCGCCAGCGCCACGATCGAGGCGCCGACGATCACGCTCAAGGCCGGCGGCAGCAAGATCGTGATGGACTCGAGCGGGATCACGATCTCCGCCGCCAAGATCACGGTCAAGGCCAGCGGCACGGTCGGCATCAAGGGCAGCGGCGGCGTGACCGTCAAGGGTGCCAAGATCGGAGAGAACTGAGATGGCCGAGCAAGCAGACAACGCGGGCCCGCTGGGCGCCGCCCCTTCTCCCAACCGCCGCCGCGGCGATCCGACCCGCGCGGCCGTCGCCGCCGCCGAGCACCTGATGGACCGCGTGCGGCTCGTCGACGCCGGCGTGCTGGTCGGCATGTTCTGCGGCTTCGACGCGCAGGGCCGCTTCCTGGTCCGCATGGCCAAGGGGCTGCCGCCCGTGGTCGCGATGTCCGTCGTCGGCCTCAAGGTCGAGGACGAGGGCGACGAGGTCATCGTCTCGCTCGAGCGGGGCGATCCGTCGCGGCCGGTCATCCTGGGCCGCGCGATGCGGCACGTGGAACCCGAGGCGCCACGTCATGCCGTCCGCCCGGATATGGCCGCGCACGAGCCGATCGACGGACGTGCGTACGCGCCCGCGGATGAGCCGCACGACCCGTCCGACGTCGCCGAACCCGCGCCGGCGGTCGAGGCCGCGCCCGGACCGGCACTGACGCGACGCGGGCAGAGCGTGACGGTGGACGGCGAGCGTGTCGTGCTCAACGGCGCGAAGCAGGTCGAGCTGCGCTGCGGCGAGGCCAGCATCGTGCTGACGGCCGCCGGCAAGATCCTGATCAAGGGCACCTATGTGCTGAGCCGCTCCAGCGGCGCGAACCGCATCAAGGGTGCGTTCGTCGACATCAACTGACGGTCCCGGACACCGCCAGGCTTCCCCATGTGGCAACTGCAGAACCGCACGCCGTTCGCCGCCGAGCGCGGCTGGGTGCGCGACCGCGACGGCACGGAGATCTGGCTGGTGGCGGTGAAGGCGAGCTTCACGCTGCAGCCGGATGGCACGCCGCGCGTGGCCGACGAGCAGCCCGAGGTGCTGCGCGGCCCGGCGCATCGCGGTGACGCGGCGTCGACCAGCCTGGTGGCCGATGCGGACCTGGTCCGCACCAAGGTCGCGACCGACGTGATCGTGGACGGCCAGGCGCATGCGCCCGGCGGCACGCCGGTCACGGAGCTCGACGTCGGCGTGGCCGTGGGCGGGCGGGCGAAGGTGCTCAAGGTCTTCGGCGATCGCGTCTGGCAGGGCCGGAGCATCGGCCGGCCGACGCCGTTCACCGCGATGCCCGTCGTGTGGGAGCGCGCCTTCGGCGGCGTCGATCCCAAGGTCGATCCCGCCGTCTGGGACGAGCGCAATCCGCTGGGGCAGGGCTATGCGATCGACGGCGACCACGTCGACGGCCGGCCGCTGCCCAACATCGAGGATCCCGACCACTTGATCCACGGCTGGAAGGACCGGCCCGTGCCGGCCGGCTTCGGCGCGCTGTGCAGCCACTGGACCGAGCGCCGCCGCTTCGCCGGCACCTATGACGAGCGCTGGCAGCGCGAGCGCCTGCCGCTGCTGCCCGACGATTTCGACGACCGCCACTACCAGTGCGCACCGCCGGATCAGCAGCATGCGGGCTTCCTGCGCGGCGGGGAGCCGGTCGCGCTGCTCAACCTCACGCCCGGCGGCGGCCAATCGCGTTTCGCGCTGCCGCGCGTGTTCCTCGGCCTGAAGACCTTCTTCAACGATGGTCACCGCGAGGTCCACCCGCCGCCGAAGTTGCACACCGTGATCCTGGCGCCCGACGACCGTCGGGTCTCGCTGGTCTTCCACAGTGCGTTGCCCTGCCACCCGCGCGTGCTCAAGCTGCAGCACACGCGCATCTGGCTCAAGCAGGACCTGCGCGACGGCGTGCTCGGCGCGCCGGTGCCCGACGGCGTCGAGGCCGACGGCCCCCGGGCGGAGGCGGCCTGACATGCGACAGGAATCGATGGCCCCGGCATCACCGGCTCCTCCGGCACTGCGCGTGCTGGCGATCGGCGCGTTCACGCCGGTGGGCGGCGACGCGCGATCGACTGCCGCCGCGGTGCGCGCCGGGTTGTGCGGCTTCCGGGAGCACGCCTACATGATCGACACCGCCGGCGAGCCGATGCGCGTGGCGCAGGTCGCGGGCATCGATGCGAGCCTGCGCGGCGCGGAGCGCCTGGTGGCGCTGCTCGCGCCGGCGCTGACGGAGGCGCTGGCGGATGTGCTCGCGCCCGCGCGCTCTGTCGGCAGCGTCCAGGACGGACGCATCGGCGTCGCCGTCGCGGGGCCGCCGGCCCGTCCGGGCGGTCCCGGCGCCATCAACGGGGCCAGCGGCGTCAACGGCATTTCCGGCGCAGGAGCTGCCGGCCAAATGCAAATGGCCGATGCGACCGACGCGGTGCGCGCGCTGTGCCGCGACCGTCTCGGCGCCAGGCTCGGCCCGTTCCAGTTTTTTGCCAGCGGCCACGCGGGCGGCTTTGAGGCGCTCGACCAGGCGCGCGCCTGGCTGCGCGCCGGTCTGGTCGATGCGGTCGTCGTCGCGGGCGTGGACTCCTACCTCGCGCCGGAGACGCTCGAGTGGCTCGAGTCCGAAGAGCAATTGCACGGCGCAGGCCCGATGAACAACGCCTGGGGCTTCATCCCCGGCGAGGCGGCCGGCGCGCTGCTGCTGGCGAACGCCGGCGCGTCGGCATCGACGGCGGCGTCGGGCGGCTGGGCGGAGGTGCTCGCGGTCGGCCTCGGCCGCGAATCGAAGTTGAACAAGAGCGGCGAGGTCTGCATCGGCGAAGGGCTGACGCAGGCCTTGCGCCGTGCGCTGGATGAAGTGCCCGCAGGAGGGGTGATCGACAACGTGGTCTGCGACATGAATGGCGAGGCGTACCGCGCCGACGAATACGGCTTCAGCGGGTTGCGCGTGCGCGACCGGCTGCGCGATCCGACCGATTTCCTCGCGCCGGCGGACTGCTGGGGCGACGTGGGCGCGGCGGGACTGCCGCTGCATCTGCTGCTGGCGGCCTCGGCCTGCCGCAAGGGCCATGCGAAGGGGCCGCTGACGCTGCTGTGGGGCAGCTCCGACGGCGGCGGGCGCGGCGCGGCGGTGATCCGCGCCGACGTGGCGGTGCGGGCATGACGATGGACAACGCCCGATTCGAGGCCGGCTCCGCCTTACCAGTGACCGCCGACCAGATCGAGACTTACCGCGACGAGGCCGCGTTCCTGTGGACGCAGCGGCGTGACGCGCTGGACGCGCCGCACTACTCGCCGCAGCAGTTCGCCGATCTGGACGAGCAGTTGGCCGCACAGATCGATGGGTTGGTCGAGGCCGGCGACGAGGCCTGGCCGCCATGCCAGGCCGCGCTGGTCAATGACTGCGCGGAGGACTTCTTCGTCGCCGGGGTGCTGGCGCTCAACGGTCGGCCGCATGACTGGCTGCCGCTGGTGCGGCGCGCCAGGGAGGCGCCGGAGACGGCGCCCGGCCTGGCGGCGGCGCTGGGCTGGGTCGGCGCCAACGAGGCGCTGAAGGCCGAGGCGCTGATGCAGGCCGACGATTCGCTGAGCCGGCGGCTGACGCTGGAGGCCTACGGCGCGCACCGGCTCGACGCGGGGGAGCGCTGGTCGGTGTCGATGCGCTCCACCAATGCGGGCGAGCGAGCGCGGGCGCTGCGACTGGCGGGCGAGCTGGGGCGCGTCGACGGTCTCGAACCGGTGCTCGGCCTGATCGCCGACGAGAAGAGCGAACCGCGCTACTGGGCGCTGTGGTCCGGCGTGTTGCTGGGCGATCGCGGCAAGGCGCTGGCCGCGCTGACCGGCGCCGCGTTGCGGCCGGGCACGCGGCAGATGGATGCGTTCCGGCTGGCCGTGCTGGCGTTGCCGGTGCAGGAAGGTCATCGCCTGCTGGTCGAGGCAGAGACGATGGCCGGCGCGGCGCGCCTGCGCATCATCGGCGCGGGGCTCTCCGGCCAGCTGCGCTACGTGCCATGGCTGATCGACCAGATGGTCCGACCCGACGTCGCGCGGATCGCGCTGGAGGCCTTCTGCCTGATCACCGGCTCGGATGTCAACACCGACGGGCTGGAGGCGCCGCCGCCGGACGATGTCGAGGAAGGCCCCAACGACGATCCCGAGGACGACGATGTCGCGGTGCCGGTGGACGTGGCGCTGCCGTGGCCCGACATCGAACAGGTGCGGGCCTGGTGGCTGGCGCATCAGTCGCGCCTGCCGGCGCTGGCGCCGGACGGACGGCTCTTCCTCGGCCAGCCGCTGAGCGAGGTGCACTGCCTGCGCGTGCTGCACGGCGGACGGCAGCGGGCGAGGGCGCTCGCGGCGCTGCACCTGTGCCTGCTGCGTCCGGGCACGCCGCTGTTCCCGGTGGACGCGCCGACGTGGCGCCAGCGGCGGCTGCTGCAGCGCCTGGGCGGGGGGACTGAGGCATGCCGGTCAGCATCAAGGTCAACGGGACCGCCAACTCGCTGGTGCACAAGTTCAGCAACGGCATCAGCATGGCGACCATCCCCGACGTCTGCAAGACGCCGAGTCCCGGCGGCCCCGTGCCCATCCCGTATCCCAACATCGCGCAATCGGTGACGCTGTCCGACGGCACGACGACGGTCAAGGGCGACCGGGCCATGGCCGCCATCAAGGGCTCGAAGTTCGCGATGTCCAACGGCGACAACCCGGGCACGCTCGGCGGGGTGAAGTCCAGCACCTTCATGAAGGAGGCGACCTGGATCCTGTACTCGTTCGACGTGAAGATGAACGGGAAGGGCTGCGCGCGGCTGTCGGACAAGATGTTCCACAACCACGAGAACGCGGCGAACCTGGGCGGCGAGTTCCAGATCCCCAAGCATCTCGAGGGCCGGATCGACCAGGACATGTTCAACCTGCTGTGCGACTCGGTGAAGGCCACCCGCAAGAAGGCGGACGAGGGGAAGATCCCGAGCGACAAGTACCCGACGCTGCAGTCCTACATGGCCAAGCGGCACAGCTCCGGCTTTCCCCTGTTCGAACCCAAGCGCGCCGACCTGCTGGTGGAAGCCACCTGGAAAATTCCCAAACAGATCGGCGGTGCGTTCAAATGCATCCTCTCGAAGGAACGGTTCATGGGCCTGGCGGCCGACGGCGTCACCAAGCTCATGTCCCCCGCCAATTTCTGGCGCGGGTTGTCGGCCGGGCGCGGAGCGCCCGGCACCACCTTCCGTCCTGACTTCACGGTCCTAAGCAAGGCCAACGGCGGCGCGAAGTTCGGCAACGTGAAGTCCTTCGTCGAGATCAAGTTCAAGGGCGACACGCTGACCAAGAACCAGCTGACGGCCAAACGCCGGGCTGGGAAGCAGAAGTTTGTCGAGATCAAGGAAGAAGACTGCAAGGAGGCTTGATGCTGTCGAGCAAGGAACAGGACACGTTGGTGATCGCCCATCCGGGCAAGGGAGCGGCGCCCGCGCGCGCCTGCTTCGAGATCGTGCTCTTCTATGACGCGCCGCGCGCGGAACTCAAGGCCGGGCTGGAGCAGGTCGTTGCGCTGTGCCTGGACTTCCTCGCCCGTCGGCATGCGGACGCGCCGCTGGGCTGGTATCGCACCAACACGATGTCCAAGTCGGCGGCGTTGAAGTCCGATCCGCGGACGACGTTCGACGGCGTCCTCGGGGGCAAGGCCTTCGTCAAGCCCGGCATCGTCGGGTTGCACCTGCATGCCGGTCCGAAGGCGACGGCGATGGAAGCCCCTTCGCTGGAACTGCTGTCGCTGGAGTTCGACGAGGACGAGGACGAGGACGAGGACGAGGACGACGAAGCGGAGGAAGGGCCTGTCCGCCAGACCTTCGTCCGCCTGTGCCTGCCGCCGTCGACGCAGCCGGAAGGTCGCGAGCTGTTCGAGCTGGCGGCGGCATGCGCGGCGGCGCAATCCGTCTATTGCGGACATGCCGGTTACTCCTGGATCTGGGACTCGGGCGACACCACCCTGGGCGAGGCCATGGGGCGGCACAAGGCGCTGCTGATCAAGCGTCCGGCCATGGGCTACCACGACCCGCTGACCCTGCACGCGGCGGTCGGGCACGGCCTGATCCAGGTCGGCTGGTTGACGCTGCTCGGGCCGGCGATGGCGGGCCAGGCGCAGGAAGCCGGTCCGCTGCAGTTCGGCGCGGACTCGCGGGTGGGTCAGTCGACCCTGCCCGACGGCGGCGTGATGCTCGTCGCCGGGCCCGAACCGATCGTGGGATCCCGCGATCCGGCGGACGACGGGGCGATGGCGCCCTATCGGGCGATCGGGCAGCGCTTGGCCGGATTGCGGATGCCTGACGACATCGTCGAGATGCTGGACATGGAGGGCTTCGACGATGACGAGGTCAAGCTCGAGTGGTACCTGAGGTTCTTCGGGCATCGATGATGACCGCGTCGAGCGACGTCCTCGCGATCGAAGTCGGCCTCGGGGCGGGCGGCGTCGCGCGGACGCAGGCCTTTCTGGAATCGCTGCGGCGCCTGGTCGCCGCCGGGACCTTCGATCCGCGGCGCGATGGCGGCCCGGTGCTGGCGGGCGCCCCGACCTTGTCCGCGACCGCACGGGGCCTGCGGCTTGAACTGCCGGTCGCGCATGCCGCGGCGGTCTCCCAGGAGTCGTTGCGACAGCTGTTCCAGCTGATCGAGCCGGACGAGCCCGTGCCGCTCGCGCTCCTGGCCCTGGAGGGGCCGCCGGACAGTCCGGGTGCCGAGACGCTGGCGGCCCGAAGCGAGGCGTGGCGCCAGCTCGGCCGGGTCGAGGCGCTGCCGTTCTGGCCCGAGACCGGCTGGACGCTCGAAGTCGAGTTCCCTGCGGAACTGTCACCCGAGGCCCGCCGGCACTGGGAGCAGTTGCTCGAGGACTTCGAGCGCGTCGTGGCTGAGGCGCCGTTCATCGCTGGCGACCCCGACGCCCTCTCGGCGATGGGGGAGTGCCAGATCCTCTGGATCGGCCCGTCGCGCCTGCAGTTCTGGACATCGGGCGTCGCGAGTGCGGCGCCGTGGTCCGCGATGCTGCTCCAGCTGCTGTTTTCCGGGGCTCTGATCGCGCCGGCGGCGCATGCGCGCCTGCTCGCCTGATACGTTCCGATACGTCCTGATGGCGCAGTCCTGGCGGCGCGATGCGCCTCGACGCCTGGCCGTACCCGCGCGCCCGACGCCGGCGTGGTGACTTTCGTTCATTGCCCCCGATCCCCGTGACAGGGACGATGCGCATTGGGCGGCGATCCTCGCCGCGGCGAGGCGTTCGATGTCACGAAAAGAGAACAACCCCGCTCGGCCAAGCCGGGCAAGGCGCCGGCGGCGGCCGACGATTCCACGTTCGATCCGGACGCGACACGCATCGTGCCGGCCGGCGCCCCGCTGGACCGCATGCCGCCCAACACCGCCGCCAACCGCGCCGTGCCCGCGTCCGACCCGGATGCCGGTCAGGAGAACGAGCCGCCCCACGACGACGGCCCCGAGACCGTCCAGCATGAACGCGAGATCAGCTTCATCGATCCCACGTTCCCCGACACCTTCTCGATGCGCGCCGGCCGCAAGCCGGCCGACATCCCCGTCGACACCGACCACACCATCATCGCCCCCGCCGCGATGCTGAAGCCCCAGGCGGCGAGCGAGCCGCCGGCCGCGAGCGCGCCCGTTCCCGCCCCCATTCCCGCCGAGCCCGCGCCCGCGCCGGTCGCCGCCATGCCGGATGCGCCCGCCGCTGTCGCGGACGCCACCGCCGTGCCGGAGGCGACTCCCGACGCCCCGGTTCCCCCTGCCGCCCCCGTCGTCCCGGTCGTCCCGGTCGTCCCGGTCGTCCCGGTCGCCGCTTCGCCTGCGCCCGCCACCGCTTCGCCCCTGGACACGTTCTCTCCCACCGGGAATGAGACCGTCATCGCCCCTGCTGCCCTGAATCCCGTGACCAAGACTTCGCCGCCAGCGGCACCGAGCGCCACCCGCCACGCCGATCCCCGAATCCGCCGCGACCGGCAATGAAACCGTGATCGTGCCCGCCTCGAAGCTGGCCGCGGCCAAGCCGGCCCCCGTCGACGCCACGCCCGCGAAGCCGCCGGTGGCCGCCGCGGTGACGCCGCCAGCACCGCCCGTGGCGCCGCCGGTCGCGCCTCCCGTCACGCCGCCGCCCGTCGTGGCGGAGGCCGAGGAGTCCGAATTCGGCGCCTCCGAATTCGCCGAGACCATCCTCGATCCCGACGCCGTCGCCGCGGTGGCGGCGCTGCGCGCGATGCCGCCGGTGCCCGATCCCAAGCCGTCCACCGGCACGCTGCCGGGCGGCTCGCTCGCCGCCAAGGTCGCCAGCAACGAGGCGCCCGTGCGCCAGGTCGGCCGCTTCCAGGTGCTGGACCGCATCGGCCGCGGCGGCATGGCCAGCGTGTTCAAGGCCCACGACCCCAGCATCGGCCGTGACGTCGCCATCAAGTTCCTGCACGCCTCGCTGTGCGAGGACGAGGAATACCACGCCCGCTTCCTGCGCGAGGCCCGCGCCTCCGGCAGCCTGTCGCACCCCAACATCGTCACCGTGCACGACGTGGGCGAGGTCGACGGCCGGCCCTACATGGCCATGGAGCTGCTGGACGGCGAGCCGCTGGCCGACCTGCTCGAGCCCGGCGCGCCGCTGCCCATCCGCGACACCGTCGTGATGGCCATCCAGCTGGCGCGCGCGCTCGACTACGCGCACAAGCGCGGCATCGTCCACCGCGACATCAAGCCCGGCAACATCGCCCGCGTGCGCGGCACGCTCGACATCAAGGTGATGGACTTCGGCATCGCCCACATGGAGTCGACCAAGGGGGAGCAGCGCACCCGCGTCGGCGACGTGCTCGGCACGCCGCAATACATGGCCCCCGAGCAGATGAACGGGGAGAAGATCGACGGCCGCTCGGACCTGTTCTCGGTCGGCATCGTGCTGTACCAGATGCTCACCGGCGTGCGCCCGTTCACCGGCGACAGCGTGGTGAACCTGGCGCTCAAGATCGCCAAGGACGATCCGACGCCGCTGAACAAGCTGCGTCCGGAGATCCCGGCGTCGCTGCGCCGCGTCGTCGACCGCTGCCTGGCCAAGGCGCCGGACAACCGCTTCCAGACCGGTGCCGAACTCGCCGATTCGCTGGTCAAGGTGCTCGGCGAGATCGACGAGGAGGCCCGCAACAAGGGCCGCGCCAAGCTGATCCCGCTGCGCGTGAAGTGGGCCGCGATGATGGCCGGCATCGTCGCCATCGTGATGGCGGTCAGCGGCTCCATCATCAGCCAGCGCCAGAACGCCGCGCTGATGCAGCAGGTGGCCGACTACGGCACCGCGCTGTCGCGCTTCATCGGCGCGCAGAACGCCACCGCGGCGCTCGGCGAGGACTGGGTCTCCGTCGACGTCTCGCTGCAGGAGATCATGAAGACGGGCGACTTCGAGAGCGTCAGCGTGATCGACCGGGCCGGCGTGGTCGCGGCGTCCAGCCTGCCCGAGACCGTCGGCAAGCCCTACCAGGCGCCGCCCGGCGAAGTCCTGGGCGAGCAGGGCGCCGTCAAGCGCACGCGGTACCACGCGGCCGGCGGCGCGGCGATCCTCGGCTTCGATTCGCCGATCACCTTCCAGGACAAGACCGTCGGGCGCGTCGCGCTCGGCCTGCCGGAGCGCCCGCTGGAGAGCGTCGCGCGGCTGTCGCGCACGCTGATGGCGGTGCTGGCGGTGACGACGGTGCTGGCGGTGGCGATCGCGATGTTCTTCGTCGCCAACTGGTTCTCGCGACCCATCAAGCTGGTGGTGGAAGCGCTCGACGAGATCGGCCGCGGCCGCGTCGACTTCCGCATCCGCGAGCAGCGCAAGGACGAATTCGGCCTGCTCTACGCCGCCTTCGACCGCATGGCGCAGGCGCTGCAGGACAAGCAGGCGCTGGCGGCCTCCGCCGCGAAGGCCGAGGCGCCGACGACGATCGGACGCCGCTCGGGCGCGCTGGCCGCGGCCCGGCAGCAGGCCGCTCAGGCGGCTCAGGCTGAACCGAAGCCTGAGCAGAAACCCGAGGCCAAGGCGCCGGTCGCCGCCGCGCCTTCGGACGAGCAGACGCAGCCCGCGCCGCCAGTCCCGCCATCGACGCCGGGAGCCGCCTGATGTCCGTGTTGAATGGATTCATGCGCCACGGCATCGGTGCCCCTCGGGGTGACGCCCTCTTCCCGCAAGCGGGAGAGGGAGTCCGGCCGCGTCGTCCGAGGTTTGGCGACGTTGTCATGGCGGGCGCTGTCGTCGCCGCGGTGCTCGCGCTGACCGGCTGCGTCACGACGCCGACCGCGACGCCGCCGCTGAACGAGCCCGCGCCGGTCAAGGCGCCGTCGGCGACCGCCAACGGCGAGATCGTCGCGCGCAGCGACCGCCTGCTGATCTACGTGCCCGTGGCCGGTGAATCGCTGCGCGGCATCGCCGGCCGGCTGCTGGGCAGCGAGGACCGCGACTGGCAGATCAGCGAGGCCAACAGCGGCGTCACCAAGGCCGAGCCCGGCCAGCCGCTGATCGTGCCGCTCAAGCCGATGAGCCCACTGGGCGTGCGCTCGGGCCAGCTCCAGACGGTGCCCATCCTCTGCTACCACCGGCTCGGCACGGTGGGCGGGAAGATGGCCGTCTCGCAGGGCAACTTCGCCGCCCAGATGGAATGGCTGGCGAAGAACGACTACCGCGTCGTCAAGCTGTCGCAGCTCGCGGGCTACCTCGACGGCAAGGAGCCGCTGCCGCCCAAGGCGGTGGTGATCACCTTCGACGACGGCTACGAATCGGTCTACAAGCTCGCCTATCCCGTGCTGCGCAAGCTCGGCCTGCCGGCGACGATGTTCGTCTACACCGACTTCGTCGGCGCGGGCGGCGACGCGGTGAGCTGGACGCAGCTGGCGGAGATGCAGTCCTCGGGGCTGATGGACATCCAGTCGCACTCCAAGTCGCACCGCAACCTGATCGAGCGCACGACCGGCGAGAACGAGGAGCGCTACAAGCGCAACCTCGACACCGAGACCGCGGGGCCGCGCGACCTGATCGAGCAGAAGCTCGGCGCCGCCGGCCACCAGGTGCGCCATTACGCCTATCCCTACGGCGACGCCAACGAACTGGTGCTGGACACGCTCGCGCGCCAGAAGTACACGCTGGCGGTGACCGTCAACCCGGGCGGCAACGCCTTCTACGCGCAGCCGCTGATGCTGCGCCGCACGATGATCTTCGGCGACCACGACCTCGAGGCCTTCAAGGCCCGGCTGCAGACCAGCCGACGTATCGGACCGACCCCATGAGAGCCGTCGTTGCACTGGCCCTCGTGATGGCGGCCGCGCTGTCGGCCTGTACCGGCGGCCCCGGCGCGCTGCGCAATCCGGAAGGGGCGGCGGGCGCGCCGCCGTCGGCGTTCGAGCTGGCGCAGGTCCAGCGCGCCCAGGAGCAGGGGAAGGACGGCCAGCTGGCCGACGCCGCCTGGACCTGGGAGGCGCTGACGGTCCTGCGCCCGGACAACGCCGGCTACCGCGACAGCCTGGCCGCGACGCGGCAGCAGATCGATGCCGGCGTCACCGAGCGCCTGGACAAGGCCAAGGCCGCGCACAAGCGCGGCGACCTGGACGGCGCGACCACGCAGTACCTGTCGGCCCTGTCGCTGCAACCGGACAACGAGGCGGCCGCCGATGCGCTGCGCGCGCTCGAGAAGGAGCGCAACCAGAAGAGCTACCTCGGCAAGCCGGCCCGCGTGACGCTGCGCAAGGCGGCGCCGGCACCGGTGGCGGCCAAGCCGGCGGCGCCCGCGAAGGCGCAGGCATCGACCTCCGGCGCTCCGGCGAAGGAGCCGGCCCCGGCCGTCGCGGCCGGCCCTGACCGCAACGAGCTGGAGCACATCGCCATGCTGTCCGCGCAGGGCGAGGTCGACGAGCCGATCCGGCTGCTGGAGAAGCGTGCGCCGCAGGACCGCAACGACCCGTCGGCCAAGCGGCTGCTGGCCGACCTCTACGTGCGCAAGGCCGAGAAGCTCGCGACGATCGACCGGTCCGGCGCGATCACGGTGCTGCAGAAGTGCCTGCGCGTGGACCCGAAGAACGCACGCGCGACGGCCATGATGCGGCAGCTGATCGACGAGTCGGCGGCGAAGTCGTCCGCGCCGGCGCCCGCTGCCGCGGCGACGGCGAAGAACAAGGTCGACAAGAAGTGACGGCATGAGCCGCCACGGCGACGGAAAACGACGGGGCCTCGGCCCCGTTTTTCATGGGCGTCATCCGCGTACGGGCGGGCGCTCGGGCGCTCCGCTCAGAACGTGACCTTCACCGACGCCGCGCTGCGCCTGGCCTCGCCGTGGAAGACGGCCTCGATGTTGTTGCCGTCGGGGTCCAGCACGAACGCCGCGTAGTAGCCGGGGTGGTAGGGCCGCTCGCCCGGGGCGCCGTTGTCGGTGCCGCCGTTGGCCAGCGCGGTCTTGTAAAAGGCGTCCACCGCCGCGCGGTCGCTGGCCTGGAAGGCCAGGTGGTGCCGCCCGGTCAGATGGCCCTGCGCGGCCTGGCTGTCCGCAGTCGACACGAACAGCTCGTCCGCCCAGAAGTAGTCGTCGCCGGAGCCGCCGATCGGCACGCCCAGCGGCGGCAGGATCGCCTCGTAGAACTTCCGGCTCGCGGGCAGATCCCGCACGACGAGCTGGAGGTGGTCGATGAGGCGTCCGCGATGCAGTTCCTGCGTTTCCATGGGGCTCTCCTTGAAGACGTCGGGCGCGCATCGTCCGGACGCGCGCCCTCGTGAAAGGGATGGGGCAAGCCGCGTTCTTATCCGCCTGCGACGCCCCTGCCGTTCGTTTTTCCTGCGCGGTCCTTCGGCCTCGCCCCCGGAGTCCGGGACAGCGCAGAAGCGTCACGGGCCCCGCGTTTGCTCGCGCCATCGTTCTCGTGCTTCGCACGTCTCCGAAGGCATCCATTTCATGAAACCGCTCCTCCTTGCCGCACTCTTCTGGGCCGTCGTGCCCCAGGCGCAGGCGCAATTCAATCCGCCCGCCGGGCCGGAACAGAACATCGACATCCATGCCGGCAACGCGACCGACAGCCGCTCCAACCACGGCACGCCGGGATGGCTGAACGCGTCGGCGAGCGAGCACGGGGTCGACGCCTCCGGCAATGCCTTCAGTGCCTCCGCGTCGGCCTCGACCCGGATGGGACCGGGCCGCCTGTCGGGCAGCCTCGCCACCAGCATCATGGGCAGCGGCACCGCGACGACCTCGCTGACGGCGTATCAGACCGATGCGCTGACCTTCACGCGCAACGACGGCAACTTCGACAACGAGCTGATCGTCCACTACAACATCGTGATCGCCGGCGGCACGTCGGCGGCCACGACCGGCAACGGCGGCGGCACGCAGGCGGGATCGCTGGACTGGACCTTCGTCCACCAGCTCGACGGCTTCTACACGACCGCCTGGCAGAGCACCACCACGCTGGCCCACGATGGCAGCGTCGTCACCGACAACCAGTGGAACAGCAGCCCGATCGGCGACGTCTACGCGGTCTACAGCTTCTCCGCGGCGATCTTCGCGGGTCATGCGACCACCATGGACCTGTACCTGGAGATGAACAGCCGCCTGAACGCGGCGCTCCCGTCGGCGACGGCCACGATGGCCGCCAACGCGCCGACGATCTACTGGGGCGGGATCTCCCAGGTCACCGACTGGAACGGCAACGTCATCGACTACTCGGTGGCTTCGGCGTCGGGCTTCAACTACACGCTGTCGGCGCTGGCCTCGCCGGCGCCGGAACCCTCGACCTGGGCGCTGCTGATCGTCGGCGTGGCGGCACTGGGCCTGCGCGGACGCGCCATCTCGCGGATGCGTCGCGGCGAGGTCGGCTCCGCCGCCAGCATGGTCTGAACGCGGCCGCCGGCCTGCGCGACGAGCGGCTCGATCAACGCCGCCTCCGGCAGGTTGGCCCAGTAGCGACGCGGCATCTCGCGCGCCATCATCGCGACCTTCAGACGCGCGGGATTGAAGATGCTGCGGTAGTAGGTCAGCCAGAGTTCCGCCCCCGCGTCCGGCGGCGGCGAGTCCTCGCGACGGCCGCCGGGACCGACCTCCAGCGACACGCCGTCCCAGGACACCGAGCAGCGCGGTGACAGGATCGCCCAGCGCAGGTTGGCGAAGCGCCGCGCGAAGAACGGCGCCGCAGCCTCGAGCGTGTGGTGCGTCGGCTCGAACCACGCGACGAGGCGCTGGCCGTCGTCCTCCTCGACGGGCACGAAACGGACGAACGCATGGGTCTTGTGGATCTCGTGCCGGACCTCGCGTTCGAGTTGCTCGGCGCGGCGGCGGTCCGCGTCGAGCGTATCGCGCCAGTAGCCCGGCTCGGTCTTCAGGCGGAAGAGCATCCGGTACAACAGCGTGAACCGCTGAGGTTCGGCGTGGAGCAGGGCGGAGCGGCACAGCGACAGGAAGGACGCCGGGACGGTGAACGCGGCTGCCGCGCCTTGCTCCTCCTGCGGGCCCTGCATGCTCCGGGTGTCCTGGCCGGACCGTCTTCCGACGCAGGCGGGCCCGTCCTCGCTCGTGTCGTCCCCGCTCTCGTCGTCCCCGACCGGATCGTCCGCCCATAGTCCTCGGTCTTCATCACCCGTGCACCAGACCACGTCGTCCGGAGAGATGCCGAGGACCATCAGCCGCTTCGCCGCCTGGCGGAACCCGTCGAGATCGATGGGGCCGTCGAGCTGGACGCGGACCATCAGAACAGCCCCATCTGAGCCGGCACGGCGACCGCGGGCGACCTCGCCGCGATCGCCGCGATCGCCCCGTCGAGGGCCTGCGTCGTGCTCGTCGGACCGGGCCGGTGGCCGTCGATGATCACGAACGGCAGCACCTTGCGCGTGGGCAGCTTCAGCTGCCGCAGATCCTCGGCGCGCAGGCGGCGGACGCGGCGCGCCGCCAGCAGCTTGTCCACCGAGCCGACGCCGAGTCCCGGCACCCGCAGCAGCATCTCGCGCGGCGCGTGGTTGAGGTCGACCGGGAAACGCTCCGGATGCGCGAGCGCCCAGGCGTGCTTCGGATCGACGTCGAGCCGCAGCAGGCCGGTGCCGTCGTCGACGATCTCCTCGTGGTCGAAGCCGTAGAAGCGCATCAGCCAGTCGGCCTGGTAGAGGCGGTGTTCGCGCACCAGCGGCGGCGCCTTCAACGGCAAGCTTCGCGGCGCGTCGGGGATCGGGCTGAAGGCCGAGTAGTAGACGCGCCGCATCCGGAAGCGGCCGTACAGCGCGGCGCTGCTGCGCAGGATGCTGCGGTCGTCGCTGGCGTCGGCGCCGACGATCATCTGCGTGCTCTGGCCGGCGGGCGCGAAGCGCGGCGGCCGGGCAGGGCGCGCGGCGGCGCCCGGCAGCACGCGGATCGGCGCCTCGGCGACGGCCTTCTGCGCCGCCTTCGCATCGTCGATGTGCAGCCTCAGCCGGCCCATCGACCGATGGATCGCGGCGGTGTCCTTTTCCGGCGCCAGGTCCTTCAGTCCCTCGTCGGTCGGCAGCTCCACGTTGATGCTGAGCCGGTCGGCATACCGGCCGGCCCGCCGCAGCAGCTCCTCGCTGGCATCGGGGATCGTCTTCAGGTGGATGTAGCCGCGGAAGTCGTGTTCCTCGCGCAACACCTGCGCGACGCGCACGACCTGCTCCATCGTGAAGTCCGGGCTCTTGATGATGCCGCTGCTGAGGAAGAGGCCCTCGATCGTGTTGCGCCGGTAGAAGTCGAGCGTCAGCGCGACGACTTCCTCGACGCTGAACTTCGCGCGCGCCACGTTGCTCGACGAGCGGTTCACGCAGTACAGGCAGTCGTACTGGCAATGGTTGGTCAGCAGGATCTTCAGCAGCGAGATGCAGCGGCCGTCGGGCGCGTAGCTGTGGCAGATGCCCATGCCCTCGGTCGAGCCGATGCCGGTGCCGCCGCGGGAGTCGCGCTTGTCCGTGCCGCTGGACGCGCAGGACGCGTCGTACTTGGCGGCATCCGCGAGGATGGCGAGCTTGCGGGAGAGGTCCATGAACTGCCGGAAAGATTGAATACTGTATGAATATACAGTTTCTGCAGCAGGGGACGGTCAGTGGCCTTGTGCGATGTCCGTGGATTCCGCCGGGGCGCGCCGCGTGGTGCGCCTCGTCCACCCCATCCACGTCGCCGACGCCGTGAATCCGCCCAGGCGCGCCATGAAGCGTTCCAAGGCCACGGCCAGGCCGATGCTGGCGATGACCGCCGGGACGTACACGACGAAGGTCCACGCCTGCGACGGACCCAGCAGTGCGCGGTAGAGCGCCACCGTGCCGAGCACGACGAACATGTGGCTCAGGTAGAGCTCGTAGCTGAGTCGGCCCATGCGCGCGAGCCCGTTCAATCCGGCGCGCGGCGCCGGGGGCTGCGCCCGGAACGCGATCAGCATCGCGCAGGTCCCCAGGCACAGGCCGTACATGCCGCTCTTGAAGAGATGGCGATGGACGAGGTCTCCCCAGCCGATCACCAGCAGCACGCAGAAGCCGCCGAAGAGCGCGAGCGCCCGGGCGTCGCGCGCGCCGGGCTTCCAGCGGCGGGCGGCGAGGGCGGCCAGCACGCCCCAGGCGATGGCGGACATGCCGGGCAGGTAGGCCTTCTCCCACCAGACCTCGTTGCTGACGGGCACCAGCGACCGCAACGGCATCAGGCTCAGCGCCAGGACCGCGAGCGCCACGATGAGCAAGGGGCGCGGCAGCGCCAGGCACAGCAGCGGGAAACCGACGTAGAAGACCTCCTCGATGGACAGCGACCACAGCACGTCCCACGCGGCCGGCGCCCAGCCGGTCCGGCCTTCGTACCAATTGAAGGTGAAGGTCAGCGCCGAGCCCAGCAGGCCGCCCAGTGACTGCCTCGACGACGGTGCGAAATCCGGGACGCCGAGCGCGGCCAGCAGCGTCAGGACGGTCAGCACGACCAGCAGCAAGGGGGCGATGCGGCGCACACGGGCCAGGTAGAAGCCGCGAAGATCGACGCGCCGGAGATCGCCGTGGTGCTCGAGGAGTCGCGTCGTGATCAGGAAACCCGAGATCACGAAGAACATGAACACCGCCTCGTAGCCGTTGAAGCTGACGGCGTCGGTCAGGCGCCGGGGCGCCCAGGCCCCGAGCAGGCTGGGCGCCAGCGGCAGCCGGAACGGCAGCGCCAGGTGGTGCACGACCACCAGCAGGATGGCCACGCCGCGCAGGCAGTCGATGGCGAAGTTGCGCGGGGGGCGGGCGTCCATGGGCGTGAGCGTCGTGAAGGGGCGGCGATCGTAGCGGGCGCGGGCCGTCCGGCGGCGCTGCGGTCGGGTTACGCGCGTTACCCGGCGGAAGCTCCGGAACAGGGATCCGGAACAACGATCAGGCGCAGGGCGACGGTGCACAAAAGCGAAGAGGCGCCGGGGCGCCTCTTTCGCAGGGGATCAGCAGGGACCGGGCAGGCCGATCACGCGGGTCACTTCAACTGGTCGGCCTTCGCCTTCAGCGTGACCGCCTTCTGGCGTTCCAGCTTGGCGAGTTCGTTGTCCGGATCGAGCTGCAGCACGTTGTCCCAGCCCTTGATCGCGCCGGCCAGGTCCTGCTTGGCGAACGCGGTGCGCGCGTTCAGCGTGGCCTTGGCGATCTGCTTCTTGCGGACGGCCTCGATCTTGGCGCCGGCGCCCGGCTGATCGGCGGCCTCGGCGCGGCGGTACTCCTCCAGCGCCTTGTCGAAACGGCCCGCCCGGTCGTGGGCATCGCCGGCGCGCATGGCCTTCTCGCCGGGCGAGAGTTCCGGCGGAGGCGGCGGTGCGGGCGGCGCGGCCGGTGTCGGGGCGGCAGCCACCGTCGTCGTGGCCGGGGGCGTCGGCGCCTGCGCGGCGGCGGCCGCCGCAGCCGCGGCGTTCGCCTTCGGATCGGGCCTGGCCGACGGGCGCGGGTACAGCGGACCCGCCGGCGGCTTGCCGGGGATGCGCAGCACCTGGCCGCCCGACACCTGGCGCGGCACGCGGATGTCGTTGTAGCGGGCCAGGATGTAGAACGAATAGATGTCGCCCATGAAGCGGCCCGCGATCCGCGACAGCGTGTCGCTGGACTGCACCGTGTAGGCGAAGGATTCGCGGCCCAGCTGCTGCACCGGATCGACCGTGATCTGGCGCATCAGGTTGTTGGCCAGCTTGTTGGCCGGATCCAGCTGCAGCGCGCGCTGCAGCTCGTTGCGGGCCTGGTCTTCCTGGCCCGCCTCCAGCAGCTCGATCGCCTGCATGGCGGTCTTCTGCGACAGCGCCTGCTCGGCCGCGGTCGGCGGCACGGGCTCGGGCGGGGGAGGCGGAGGCGGCGGCGGCGCCGTCACCACCGGTTCGGGCGGCGGCGGCGGCGGCTTCGGCGTGACGCAGGCCGCGAGCGCGACGCTCAGCAGCAGGGCCGTGCCAACGGACAGGGTGGAATGACCACGGCCCCGCGCCGCTTGCGCGGTCGGGGTCAGGGAGATCGGAGCGTCGGAACGGAGAGTGGTCGACATCGGCATCACGTCGGAATTCGAGCGGGGTGCAGTATGAAACAGCGACAAGCCCCTCTCAGGTGACTTTCGTTCATTGAAGCGAGACCATTGTCACGCAAACATCCCATGCCAGTCTCCCGAGGTCCCAAAGGCAAGCCACATGACCCTCACCCTGCGCGCGGTGTCGCTCAACGACCTGCCCTTGACGCAGCCCATCACCGCGCGATTCGACGCCACCGGGGGGACCATCGGTCGCGCCGACAACAACACCATGGCGCTGCCCGACCCGGAGCGCCACATCTCGCGCCAGCAGGCCGAGATCAGCGCGGACGCCGGTGGTTACATCATCCGCAACGTCGGCAGCGCCAACCCGATCACCGTCGCGGGCCAGCCGGTGGGCCAGGGCCAGTCCGTGCCGCTGCGCCATCTGGACCAGGTCCGCATCGGCGGCTACCTGCTGGAAGTGCAGAGCGAGGCCAGCGCCGACAACGGCGCGACGGTCATCCGCCGCGCGCCCGACCTGAGCCGCCCCTCGACGCTCGGACCTTCGCCGGCACCGGCGCCGGCCGCCTTGTCGAGTTCCAATCCGTTCGCCGACCTGTTCGGCGGCGCGGCGCCATCGCCCGACGTCTTCAGCACGTCGCCAGCGCCCGCGCCACACGTCTCGGCCTTCGCGGCGCCGCCGGTCCAGGCCCCGCCGCCCGCGCCGGCCGGTCCGATGATGCTGCCGGACGACTTCGATCCGTTCGCGCCGCCGCCTCCGCCCCGTGCCACCGCCACGCCGGCGACGTCGGGCGCCGGCGGCATCCCGTCGTCCTTCGACCCGTTCGGCGGGCTGGACCTGGCCCCGCCACCCGCAGCGCCGCCGCCGGCGGCACGCAATGACGACCTCGGCTTCGGCGGCGCCTTCGCCGACCTGGTGCCGGGCGACAACAACCGTTCGCTGGACGACCTCTTCGGTCTGCAGCCCGCCGGCAGCGACCCGCTGGCCGGTTTCATGGCCGGCGCGTCCCAGCCGGGCGATGCGCTGCGCGACTCGGTGGCGTCGGACCCGCTGGCGCTGTTCGGCGCCGCGGCGCCGGCGACCCACACCGAGCCCCAGACCCCCGCGTTGCCCGACCACACGTCGGCATTGAATTCGGCCTTCCGGCCGCCGGAGGTCCGGACGCCACTGCCGCCGGTTCAACCGCCCGCGGCCGCCGTCCCGCCGGTCCCGCCGACGGCGGCGCCTGCCGTTGTCGCGCCGGTCCTGCCGCCCGCGATGCCGCCTGTCGTGCCAGCGGTGGCGGCTCCGCCACTGGCAGTCGTGCCGCCGCCCCAGGTGCCCCCTACGTGCCGCCACCCGCGCCGACCGTGGCCGCCGTGCCGGCGGCGCCCGTCGCCCCGGGTCAGGCCGCCGACACGGCCGCGCTCTGGCAGGCCTTCTGCGAGGGCGCCGGCATCCGCATGGCCGCGCCGCCGCAGGGCTTGAACCCCGACCTGATGCGGGTCATCGGGTCGCTGCTGAACGCCTCGGTGGACGGCGCGCTGCGCATGATGGCCGTGCGCGCCGCGACGAAACACGAGCTACGCGCGCAGGTGACGGTGATCCGCTCGCGTGAAAACAATCCGCTGAAGTTCTCGCCCGACGCGCAATCGGCGCTCGAGCAGCTGCTGCAGCCGCCGGTGCGCGGTTTCCTGCCCGGACCCGCGGCGATGCAGGATGCGATGCGGGACCTGGTCGGCCACACGATCGGCACGATGGCCGGCACGCGCGCCGCGCTGGAGGGCGTGCTCACGCGCTTCCAGCCCAAGGCGCTGGAGGCCAAGCTCACGAGCCGCTCGGTGCTGGACAGCGTCCTGGCGATGAACCGCAAGGCCAAGCTCTGGGAGCTTTACCTGCAACACTTCGAGTCCATCCGGGACGAGGCGCAGGAAGACTTCCACACGCTGTTCGGCAAGGCCTTCCTGGAGGCCTATGAAGATCAACTCGAGCGCCTGAGCCAGCATGGGCAGGGCGCCGCGCCGTCGTCACAACAACAAGCACAGCAGAGCGGGGCCTGAGCCCCGCCTTTGTCCTACACGTCGTTCACACCATGCTCAAGATCAGGGTTGCCGCCTGCAGCGAACAAGGCGCGCGCAACAACAACGAAGACGCCATCGTGGCGCACGAGAACGGCCCCGGCTGGTATGCCGTGCTGGCCGACGGCGCCGGTGGCCACCGCAACGGGGCGGAGGCCGCGCGCCGGGCCGTGCACCGCATGCAGACCAGCCTGGGCGACGCGACGCTGCCGTGGCGTCCCGAACTGCTGACCGGCGCGGTGCTGGCCGCGCACGACGACGTCCGTCGCGGCGTCGAGGGCACCGGCCGCGACCGCATGCACACGACGCTGGTCGCGCTGTGCGTCGACGCGCAGCGCAACTTCGCGCTGTGGACGCACGTGGGCGACTCGCGCCTGTACCGCATCCGCGGCGGCCAGATCGACACGATCACGCAGGACGACAGCGTCGTGCAGATGCTGATCGAGGCCGGCCTGCTGACGCCCGAGCAGGCGGAGGACCATCCGCACAAGAACCACCTCGTGGCCGCGCTCGGCATCGAGGACGACCTGAACCCGCACACGACCTCGCCGCAGCCGCTGCAGGACGGGGACGTCTTCCTGCTGTGCAGCGACGGCTGGTGGGGCAGCGCGGGCGACACGCTGATCCACGACACCCTGGGGGCGGCGGCGTCGCCGGACGACTGGCTGGCGGCGATGCGCGCGGTGATCGAGGAACGGCGGCTGCCGGATCAGGACAACTTCAGCGCGATCGCGCTGTGGGTGGGTGAGCCGGTCCTGGCGGCAGTGGCGCAGACGCCGGCGGACGAAGCCGGCACCGCGGTGCAGGAGTCGGCTGTGGACTCCGGTCCGATCCCTCTGGAAGAGGAAGAAGAGGACGACTCGACGCGGCGCATGCCGCTCTGAGCGTCACCGCCGCGGCGCGGCGGCCGGGGACGATGCGGGGCCAGGTCTTGCGGCCGGCCACCGCGTCGGCGACGCCACGAACGCGCTCAACCGCTGCGCGGTCTTCGACAGCGCCGCGGCCGTCTCCAGGTTGCTCTGCGCGACCTGTTCCGCATCGGCGGTCGCGCGGCCGACATCGGTCAGCGCGACTTCCAGCTGGCGCCCCGCGCTGGACTGCTGGTGCGTGGCCATCTTGATCTCCTTGCTCGCGATGTCCGACGCGGCCACGCGTTCGGAGATCAGCGTGAACATGGCCTCCGCTTCCGAGAACAGCGACGAGTTCGCCGCCACCGCCTTCACGCCGGCTTCGGTCGACATGATGGTGGCGTTGGAGACGTTGCGGATGGAATCGAGCTGGCGCCGGATGTCCACCGCGTCGGCGCGCACCTTCTCGGCCAGGCGGCGGATCTCGTCGGCGACCACGCGGAAGCGTTCGCCGGCATCGCCCGCGCCGTAGGCCTCGATCGTGGCGTTGATGGCCAGGATGTTGGTGCGCTCCGCCAGCTCCTCGATGGCGCCGAGCACGGTCGCGGCGCCCTGGACCTCCTTGCCCAGCGTCGTCATCTGCGTGACGACCCTGTCGATCTGCTGGCTCAGCCCGACCGTGGCCTCGCGCGCGCGGGCCATCGCCAGGCTGCCGGCGCTGGCGGCGCGCGTGCTGGCCGAGGCCATCTCCTCGACTTCGGTCGAGCGCTGCGCGATCTGGTTGGCGGCCGCCTGGACCTCGTGCATCGTGGCCGTGAGCTCGACGGCGGCGGAGGAGGTCTGCTTCGTCGCGCCGGCCTGCTTCAGCGAGGAGGCTTCCAGTTCGCGGGCGCGGGCCGCCACGTCCACGGCGGAGGCGCCCACCATCTGCATCAGCAGCCGCTGGAGGACCAGGCCGGTGACGGCGACGATCAACAGACCGAGCGCCGTGCCGCCGAGGCCGATGCCCTTGACCAGCCGCGTGGTCTGGCCCATCTCCGCCGAACGGGCCACCAGGTGCTCGACCTCGTCGTTCTCCATGGTGTTGAAACGCTCGCGCAGACGCTCCATGCGCTGGCGGACCTGGTTGACCTTGGGGGAGCGGGTGACCTCTTCCAGCGTCATCGTCTGGCGGTCGGCGATGCGCTCGCGGAACAGCGCGAGCAGCGCCGCGATGTCCTTTTCCGTGTTGTCCATGTCCACGGTCCGCGACCGCCACGCGGGCGTCACGCGGATCTCCGCCATCTCGGCGTTGATCTCGGCCGTCGACTTGTCGAGTGCCGTCAGGTAGGCCGTGTCCTTGGTCAGCATGAAACCGCGTTGCGCGGCTTCCGCCTCGGCAACGTCGTTCAGCAGCTCGGCCAGGATGCGCAGACCCTGGTGGCTCTGCGTCACGCCGTCGGCCGCCGCCTCCATGAGGTAGGCACTCCGCATGGCGACGGCGCCCACGCCGCACAGCACGAGCGCGGCCAGCAGGAATCCCAGCGCGAGGCTGCGTCCGAATGTCTTCATGTGCCTGTTCTCCCTGGGACGCAATGTCGCACACGTGAGAAGGTTGGTCATGTGGCGCTCACCGCCGGAGCCACCGGCTGGCCCGCGTCATCAGAACTGATGACGAACCTGCGGGCAGACGGGCTCGTCTGCTTGCCGGTGTTGGAACGCTATGCCATCGTCGTGCTTATATCTTGCGCGCGCGTGGAGGGCGTCCGATGGCTTCAATAGAAATCGCCTGCGTCAGTTGGATTGATATCGAAAACATCCCTCAGCCCGCGTTCTATAAACCGATATTCGATTGGGAAAGCGCGGTTGCCCTGGGGCTTCGCGCGACTTCCAATCCTCGTCCGACAGGACCTTTCGTCAGGGCGAGCACGATTGCGAAAAAACATTACCGCGGACTCTCAGCTTCTCGGCTTGTGAAAACGGCGGAGGGCGCGGTTTTTCGAGAGGTCGGCGGCGATCTCAGCGATCCTGGGTACACGCCGCCCTTTGATGCGCAGATTCTTGGTGTCAACTATTCCGTGGAAAAGATGACGGCGCTGGTGGCATGGCTCACAACAGACAAGGAGTTCCACGAGGGGGAGAAGCACCAGCAATCGTCGATTGTTTCAGGCAAGCTCCATCGCCATTCAGTCTTGGCCGATGACATTCACAGACATGGTGGGAATGATTTTAGGGTGATAGTTAACGCGCTGTTGAAATTTAGGGCAGGGCGGTATACGGACGAGGTGGGTATCGAGAAAGCAGGCTCGAAGTTTCATGTCCCCTGGGTTTGGCATGAGTTTGCCTTGGTGGAGTTGGGGAAATACAACTACAAGTTCTTTGGCCGGGCATCCAGATTTCCGAGCCACAAATGGTATATCGCGGGGCAGGAGGTCGGTTATGTGCCGCAGATGGCCGTTCTGGCCTCGCCGGGTGATCCGATGCTAAGAGCGGGATTGCCTAAGGACGTTCCAATCGAACTGGTGTCGTCCCAATGTGATGGACCGGTCGGCAAACACCCCAATGCACTGGCACCTGGTGAATTGATCGTGTTCAACGCAACGTCACTTATAAGAAGTGCGATGTAGCTGACATCTAGGGCGTTTCCCCGATGCTTGGCAAAGCGAACGCCTCAAATTCGATTTCGCCGCCCGGCTCACAGCGTCAGCTCGACTTCTTCGTCAGCAACGCCGCAAACGCCTCGACATAAGGCAGCCCCGGCCCCCAGCGCATGTGGACCTGCTCGCCGGGCTCGGGGTTGGGCGACCACACCGTGCAGCCGGCCAGGCGCTCCAGCAGCTCGCCCGCCGCCAGCATCGGCACCGCCGCCGTGAGCAGGCTCGCCGGCGCGGTGTAGCTGACCCATTGCACCGCGTTCTCCGGCGCGGGCAGGGTCGCGGCGTGGCTGGCCGGCCAGGGCGGGGCCGCGGCCAGCGCGGCCTCCAGCGAGTTCACGGTCGCCGTGTCGTCCAGCGTGCGCATGGCCGCGTTGGCCAGCACCGTGTACCAGCGGTCCAGGTGATCCAGCCCGGCGCGGTCCACCGGCGGCTGCGTGCGCGGCTGCGCGATCACCAGCGGGAAGTAGCGGCCGACGTTGTCGCAGCTGGCCATCAGCACGCCGAACCACCACTTCATGTCGACGACGCCCGGCGCCCAGGCGAAGCGCAGCACCGGGGCGGTCAGGTAGGTGTCGAGCCAGCGTGGGCCGAGCGTCTTCGGCAGGTCCTGCATCATCCCGGACAGCCAGGTGTCGCAATGCTGCACGCAATGTTGCGGCAGCCGCCGCTGGGCGAAGTCGCCCAGCGCGGCGACCTTGCCGTACCAGCCGGGCACGGCATCGCCGGCGGCATTCAGGGCTTCGGGCAGCGCGCTCATGGTCGGGTTCTCCTGATGCGGTTCACAGGCCGCCCGGGCAGCGGAACTCGTTGAGCTCCGGCAGCCGGAACGGGTTGCGGACGCTGCTGGCGGTGACTTCGAAGACCGCCTTGCGGCCCTCGATCTCGAAGGTGGCCTTGAAGCGCTCGGGCGCGCTGGTCTTCTCGATCTTGACGCGGTCGAACAGCCGGAACAGCGCCCACGGTCCGTCGTTGACCAGGCCCGAGGAGCCGCTCGCGCTGACCGGGCTCAGCTGCACCCGCACCTGCGAGCTGCCGCGCGGTCCCGGCCACTGCACCGAGGTCGGGATCTGCGGGCCGTGGCTGTAGCGCACGATCTGGCCGTCCACGTCCAGGATGAACTGCTGGATCGTGGTGTCCATCTCGATCGGCTTGAAGTCCAGCCGCAGCGACGGCGTGGCGCTGCCGGGGAAGAAGGTCTCCTTGATCGCCTGCGCGCGCTGGAACTGCGGCAGCGTGCCGACGTCGCCGCCCAGCGGCGTGCCCTCGACCGCGCGGAACTTCCACGGCCGCGTCGTCGTGTCGACGTAGGGCGCGAGCTTCTGCTGGAACAGCTGGTCGATCTTGCCGCCGGGGCCGAACAGCATGGCGAAGTCCGCCTGCGTCGCGTCGCGCGACGAGTTGCGGTCCAGCGGGTAACGTCCGGCCACGGCCTGGTTGCAGAACTCGCCGACCTGGGAGCGCACCTCCATGCCGAGGTTCTGGCGCATCGCGCCCTGCGAGACGCGGGCGCTGCTGCTGCCGAGGTCGTCGAGCATCGTGCGCAGCGGCTCGGGGCTCATCGCGGCGGCGGCCTTGAGGCGCGTCGGCACCGGCGACGGCGGCGGGGCGCTGCCGCCCTTGAGCGCCGAATCGGCGGCCGTCAGCATGATGTTGGCCTCGGCGATCAGGCCGACGGTCTCGTCCAGCGGCGCCTTGCCGCCGCCGGGCGGGGCCGTGACCATGCTGCGCAGGCCCACGAAGCGGTCGTCGACGATGTTCTCGATGCGCGGCGCGTTCGGGTCCGCCGGGTTCTGCTGACCCGGCTTGCCGGAGAAGATGCCCGCCACCTTTTCGCGTGTCTGCTGCACCAGGTCCGCGGCGCGGCGCTCGGCGTTCTCGATCGCGTTGCCGGGTTGCGCCAGCGTGGTCTCCCGCGAGGCCGCCCGCAGGAACGGCCCCAGCGGGCTGTCCGGCGCGGACAGCATGCGCGAGCGCTCCACCGACTGCGGCACCGTGGCCATCGGCAGCAGCTTCACGCTGTTGAGGAAGGACTCCCACGAGGCCGCGTAGTCGTTCAGGTAGAGCCGGCGGACGTCGTCGACCAGCGGCGCGTTGGCGCGTACGAGGTCCTGCGGATTCTTCGGCGCGGCGGCGACGCCGAGCACCCAGGGCTCTTCCGCCGCCAGTTCGTCCGCGACCTGGCCGACGCGGGGCTGGAAGCCGCGCAGGTAGGCGTCGCGGGTGAAGAAGCCCGGCACGCCCTGCGTCAGCGGCGCGCCATTGGCCCGCGTGAACAGCAGCGGCGCGTTGTGGCCGCCGGCGCGCGCGACGGTGAAGTCGGGGTACTCGCTGCCCAGGCCCTGCGCGCGCAGCCGGTTGTAGATCCGCTGCGGCAGCGGCTGCGTCGCGAGCTGCGTGCGCACCGAGGTCAGCAGCGAGGCGTCCTCCGGCAGCGGCGAGGCGATGCCGCCCTGCGACAGCAGCGCGTCCAGGTGGGCGCCGAGCGCTGCGCGCTGGTCGGGCGTGAGCTCGCGGCGCGTGGTCTCCCAGTCGCTTTCGATGTGCTGCTTCAACGCCGGGGCATCGAAGTGCTGCGGGTCGTGCAGCATCACGTAGGCCTTGAGCGCCTCGTACAGCGTGACGGGCGTCGCCGCGCCCTGGCGCAGCTGTTCCTCGATGCGCAGCACCAGGCGCGGCAGCACCGCGTCGCCCAGCATCCGCTGGTAGGACGCCCGCGCGGCGCTGTCGAGCTTCTTGCCCTGGAACAGGCCCAGGCGCATCGTCCACGGCACGTGGTCGTCGACCGCGGCCAGCGCGCGCGTGGCCTGCAGCGCGGGCAGGATCGGCAGCAGGTCGGCGCTCGCGCGGTTGGGCGTGGCCTGCAGCAGCTCGCGGACCTGGTCCGCGCGGGCCGAGGTCTGCTCCAGGTACTTCTTGTTGTTGAAGTAGCTGACGGTCCAGGCCGTGAGCAGGCCGATGCCGGCGATCGCGACCACCGCGTACCCGCCCAGCGCCAGCGCGTTGCGGCGGCGTTCCCAGCCGCGATGCGTGCCGCCGAGGCCGGCTTCGGCGAAGACGACTTCGCTCAGCAGGCGGTTCAGGAAGTAGCTGCGACCGCTGGCCTGGTTGGGCGCCAGCACCGCGTTCTCGATCTGGTAGCTGCGCGCGACCGAGCCGAGCACGCGGTCGATCGGCGTGCCTTCCTGCGTGCCGCTGACGAAGTACACGCCGCGCAGCAGCGGCTGCGCCTCGTAGGGGAGGGCGCGAAGACGCCCTCGGCGAACTCGGCCAGCAGGCCGCGCAGGCTGGCGAACTGCGCCGGGAAGCCGTAGATGCGGGCGCGGCGCTGCGGATCGCGCTCGGCCTGGAGCCGGTCGATCAGGCCGTTCTGCAAACGCTGCTCGAGGGCGTCGAACTCCGCGCCGTAGCCGGCCAGCGGCGAGGTGCTGCTGCGCGGGAAGGTGAAGCCCCACGGCGCCGCGCGCTGGTCCTTGTCGGCCGTGGCGAAGTAGTCCATGAAGCCCGACAGCAGGTCGGCCTTGGTGACCAGCAGGTAGACCGGGAAGCGGATGTCCAGGTCCTTCTGCAGTTCCTGCACGCGGGCGCGCACGGTCGCGGCATGCTGGGCGCGCTCCGACGGGCTGCGCGACAGCAGGTCGGTGACCGACACCGTCACCAGCGCGCCGTTGATCGGCTGGCGCGGGCGCGAGCGGCGCAGCATCTGCAGGAAACCGCTCCAGGTCGCCTTGTCGTTGGTGGGATCGCTGTCCTGCGTCGTGAAGCGGCCGGCGGTGTCGATCAGCACGGCCTGGTCGGTGAACCACCAGTCGCAGTGCCGCGTGCCGCCGACGCCGCGGATCGCGTGGTCGCCCATCTGGTCGGCCAGCGGGAAGTTCAGCCCGCTGTGACGCAGCGCCGTGGTCTTGCCCGAACCGGGCGCGCCGATGATCAGGTACCAGGGCAGCTCATAGAGATAACGGCCACCGAAGCGAGACCGCAGCTTGGCGCCGAACCCTGCCGAGCCTTCCGCGCCGAAGCGCGAGCGCTGCAGCATCTGCAGCGCCTGGCGGAAACGCTCGCGCACGGCCAGCATGTCGGCGGTCTCGCGCTCGGGCGCGTCCCCGGCGGGCTGCTGCAGCAGCTGGTTCACGACGGCGCTGTTGCCCTGCTTGGCGCGCCAGCGGCTCCAGGCGATGCACAGCGCGACGATCAGCACGAGCACGCCGATCGTGATCCAGCGCGAGCGTTCGGTGTCGAGCGGGCGTGCCTCGCCGACGGCCACCAGCGGGCCGACGATCCAGATCAGCAGCGCGACGGCGAGCACCAGCACCGCCAGGAGCACCCAGCGGTTGAAAATCCATCCCAGGACGCGTTTCATCGGGAAGCTCCGCGCGCCGGCGCTTCAGGCGCCCGGCCATTGACCATCAGACTGACTTCGACGCGCCGGTTCAGCGCGCGGTTGGCGGGCGTGTCGTTCGGCGCGACCGGCTCGGCCTCGGCGCGGCCCTCGGCGCGGATGCGCTCGGGCGCGACGCGGCGCGCGATCAGCAGTTCGCGCACGGTGTTCGCGCGCTCCTCGGACAGGTGCCAGTTGGACGGGAAACGCGCCGTGCGGATCGGCGTGTTGTCGCTGTGGCCGGTCACCAGCACGGTGCCCTGGACCTGCGTCAGCGCGTCGGCGATGCGTCCCATGAGCGCTTCGCGCTCCGGCACGATCGTCGCGCTGGCCGGGGCGAACAGGCCGTCGCCGCGGATGATCACGACGCTGCGGTCGACCTCGTCGCGGACCGTGACCAGGTTGGCCTTGATGTCGGCTTGCAGGAACTGAGCCAGCCGCGGCTTGGCCGGCGGCGGCGGGGGCGCGACCACGGGCGGCGACAGGCGCAGGCCCTGGATCTGACCGAACACCGGGTCGGAGCGCTCCGCCAGCGACAGCGTCAGCGACAGGTAGACGCCGACCAGCAGCAGCGCCGTCAGCGCCGCGGTCGCCGCCAGCGGCAGCCAGCCGATGTGGCGGCGCTGCGTGATGGCCTCGACCTGCCAGTGCTGCGCCAGCGCCGCGGGATAGTCGCCGCGCTGCTGCTTGAGGATCTGCGCGAGGCGGTCACGCACCGCCTCCAGCTGCGCCGGACCGTTGTCGATCACGCGGTAGCGACCGGCGAAACCCAGCGTCAACGCGGCGTAGATCAGTTCGAGCAGGTCGCGGTTGGCCTCGGGCTTCTCGGCCAGACGGGCCATCAGCTGGAAGACCTTCTCGCCGCCCCAAGTCTCGTTGTGGAACATCGACAGCAGGCTGTGACGCGCCCAGACGCCGGAACCGCCCCACGGGGTGTCGGCGCAGGCCTCGTCGATCATCGTGCAGAGCACGTAGCGCGTGGCCATGACGCGCTCCGGCGGGATGCCGGCGGCGGCCGCGCGGGCCGCGAAGTCGCGGATGCCCTGCGCGAGGTTGTTGCGCAGCACCGCGACGTCGTCCACGCGGCGCGTCGCCCGCAGTTGCGGCACCAGCAGCAGCAGCGGGTTGGCCAGCGTCAGCAACGGGTTCAGCCCGGCGGCCGGCGGAGCGGCGTCGGGCTGCACGGAGTCGGGTGACGGCGAGGCACCGCGCGGCGCCTGCGCGCCACCCGGACGGGGCTTGATGAAGGTGCGCTGATCGTCGAAGCCTGCGAACGGATCGTTGAGCGCGGAGGGGTCCATGCCGGCTCCCGGAGGTTACTTGTCTTGAATCGGTGGAGGAGGGGGACGGGGCCTGGTGTCGCCGCGGACGGCGGTCACTGACGGATGGCCCAGAGCTCCAGTTCCAGTCCGGGGAAATCGCCGGCCACGTGCAGCGCCAGGCTGCCGCTGCGCTCGAGCTGCTTCCAGAGGTCGCCGCCGCGGTCCAGCTCGAAATAGTGGAAGCCCGCGTGGAACGGCAGCTGGCGCGGCGCCACCGGCAGCGCGCGCAGGCTGATGCCGGGCAGCTGCAGGTTGACGAGGTCGCGGATGCGGTCCACCGGGCCGAGCTTGGATTGCGCGGGGAAGCGCTGGCGCAGCTGTTCCGCCGCCACCTGCGCGTTGACCGCGATGACGAAGCTCGCGCTGCGCAGCAGGTCGGCGTCGGGGACGATGGCGGTGCGCACGCCGTGGGTGCGCTCGGTCAGGTCGATCTGCAGCGCGTTGCGCTCCAGCACGACGCTGAGCATGCGGCGCAGGTCCTCGAGCAGCGGGGCGAAGCTGCCGCGCAGGTCGTCGTGGCGATACAGCGGGTATTCGGACGCCAGCCGGGAGTCGCTGACGAAGGTGGCCATGTCGCCGGCCAGTTGCAGGCAGTCGCGGTGCAGCGTTTCCGGATGCACGTGCGGGGAGGCCGCGTGCTGGCGGAACAGCGGGTCGGCGCGGTTCAGCGCCTGCAGCATCAGGAAGTCCGCGAGTTCGGACACGCCGTTGCCGAGCTGGCCCATGCGCGACGACAGCAGCTGCGCGCGCTGGCGCACCAGCCCGTGCAGCAGCGAGGCCATGGCGGACAGGTGGCCGCTGGCGTCGATGCGGGTCTGCGGCGGGATGTAGCTGCGGTCCAGCACCAGCTGCTGGTCGGCGCGGCGCTCCGCGATGCGGGCCACGCCGAGCGCGGCATAGGCGTCGTTGAGCTCGCGGGCGGGCAGCAGGCGCAAGGTCAGCGCGCCGGTCTGGACGGGTTCGGGTTCGTCGCCGGCGCTGGTCTGGTCGCGCAGGTCCTGGTCGACGACGTGATAGCGGTGCAGCTCGCCGGCATCGTGGCCGTTGAAGGCGACCTGGTCGGTGCCCGGGCGGGCGATCGGCGCGGCCAGGACGACCATGTCGCCCTTCAGGTCCGCCGGCACTTCCAGGGGCGCCATCGCGGCGTCCGCCTGCGGGATCTGGAACGGGGTGCCGTCGGGCAGCACGCCGCTCGCGCGCACGATGCCCAGCCGGCCGACGCTCAGCAGCGCCTCGTCGAGGACCAGTTCGGTGAAGCCCCAGCCGTGCGGCGCCAGGGCGCGGGCGCGGCTGTCCACCAGGTGCTCGAGGTAGCGCGTCTCCTGCTGGAAATGGTGCGGCAGCAGGAACATGCCCTGCGACCAGATGACCTTGCTGTGCCAGCTCACGGCAGCCTGACCGTCGCGCTCACCGACAGCTCGTCGGCCTGGATCAGGATCTCCTGCTTCCTGCCGACGACGACCGGCACCACCGCGCGCCAGCGCGCACGCTCCAGGTCGCGGTAGGCGGCGAAGACCGCGACGAAGCGCGTCTCGGGCGACAGCGTCTTCTTCGTCCACGGACGCGCTTCGCCGGGCTGCAGCGTCATCTCCTCGCGGGAAACGAGCTCGGTGCCCAGTTCGGTCTGGTCCTTCTGGTACAGGCTGACGAAGTCGGCCGCATTGAAGCCGACGTCCGATTTCAGCTCATACACCCGCACCAGCAGCGGGGACGGGCGCTTGGTGACGCTCGGGTTCACCTGGGCCGAGGCCTGGATGCTGCCCTTGGTCACCTCCGTCGGCTTGTCCGAACTGGAGAACGGGTTGATCTTGTCGAGGGACGAGCAGCCCCCCAAGGCGCCCAGGGCGAGCAACGCCCCCAAGGCCAACGGGGCCGCGACGGCGGCCCTGCGAGTGAGGGAGAGGGGGTTTTGGTGTCCCGAACGCGGCGTGAGCATCTGGTTGTCCTTCTTGACCTGAAGAAAGGATAGCCAGCGGGGGGCGCTCGGGGTGGTGACTTAGGTAATCGGGCGGCCTCGGCGAGAGCGCTCCTTTGGAGGTACGGGCGTTGGCCGGGGAGGCTACTCCGGAGGTCGGGGCGTTGGCCGCCAGGTCGCAGGGCCCTGGCGTCAAGCGCCAGAACCCCGCGACCAGCCGTCCCCAACCACCACCGTACTTCAACGGTTTTGCGACCGAGGACGGTGGGAGAGGGGAACGGGAGGTTCGCTGGTCAGGCCATGGCGCCGACCCGGAACTGGCTGACCAGCTTCGCCAGTTGCTGGGCCTGGCCGTTGAGGCTTTCGGCGGCGGCGGCGCTTTCCTCCACCAGGGCCGCGTTCTGCTGAGTGACCTGGTCCAGGTGGGTGACGGCGTCGCCGACCTGCTGGATGCCGCCGTTCTGCTCCTGCGTGGCGGCGGAGATCTCGCGGATCAGGGTGTCGACCTGGCCGACCTGCGCCACCACCCGTTGCATGACCTCGCCGGCGCTCTGCGCCTGGCGCGCGCCGGTGTCCACACGCTGGGTGCTGGCCTGGATCAGGTCCTTGATCTCCTTGGCCGCAGCCGCCGAACGCTGCGCCAGCGCGCGCACCTCGGACGCCACGACCGCGAAGCCGCGACCCTGCTCGCCGGCCCGGGCCGCTTCGACGGCGGCGTTCAAGGCAAGGATATTGGTCTGGAAGGCGATGCCGTCGATCGTGCCGATGATGTCGCCGATGCGGCGCGAGGCGTCGCTGATGCCCTGCATGGTCTCGACCAGGGCGCTGACGGCATGACCGCCTTCGCCGGCGGCCCCCGAGGCGTCAGCGGCCATGCGGCTGGCCTGGCCCGCGGACTGGGCGTTCTGGGCCACGGAACTGGTCAGTTCCTCCATCGAGGCCGCCGTCTGCTGCAGGCTGCTGGCTTGCGTCTCGGTGCGGGAACTCAGATCGGCGTTGCCCTGGGCGATCTCCTTGGAGCCGTTGGCGATGCTCTCGCTGCTGTCGCGCACCTGGCCGACCAGGCGACCGAGCTGTTCCACCATGCGCCCCATGGCGCGCAGGAGGTCCGCGGGCTCGTCACGGCCTTCGGCATGGATCTGCACGGTGAGGTCGCCGGCGGCGACGTCCTCGGTCGCGCGGACGGCCTGGGCGATCGGGGTGGTGATGGAACGCGTGACCTGCAGTGCCAGGGTGATGCCGATCGCCAGCGCGACGGCCACGACGCCCAGCGTCACGCGCAGGCCGTTGGCATAGGAGGTGGCCGCATCCTTGGCGGCCTGGTCACCGCCGTCGCGGTTGTAGGCCACGTCGAGGTCGACGGCCTTGGCGAGTGCGGTGAACAGGGCGGAGGAGCGCCCGCCGGCCAGCTTGCGGGCTGTCTCATGCTGCGCCTCGCCGCCGGCGATGGCGCGTTGCATCTCGGTGTCGGCGTCGAGGTAGGCCTTCCACGCGTCGCGGATCTGGCCGTAGAGCTGCCGTTCCTTGTCGCCGCTGATGGACGGCTCGTATGCGCCGGCGGCCTTGTCGAACGCTTGGACCGAGGCGTCGTGCTGCTTCACGAGCGCGGCGCGCGCGCCCTCGTCGATCTCCAGCGCGCCGCGCAGCGACAGGCGGCGCGTCTCGTTGGCCGCAGCCTGCATGTCGGCCAGCTTGGCGACGCTGGGCAGCCAGTTGGTGTTCAGGTCCTGCACGTTGTCATTGATGCGGCGCATCTGCTGGATGCCGAACGCAGCGATGAAACACAGCAGCACCAGCACGGCGGCGAAAGCCAGCGCCAGGCGTTTGCCGATGCGGAAGTTGCGGAGGATGGACATGGTCGTGACCGGGGGAGGCCGGGTGTTACGAGAGGTGTACCGAGGTTGCGCCCGACAGCCTTCAGAAACCTGTCCGTGAGGGGCCCCTGAACGGGGCGTGAGGACTTCGTCCCCACGTCCGGCGACCTGCCGCGCAGTCGTTCACGCCAGAGAAGGGAACCGTACGGCGCACGACCCGCACGCCGTTTCGAAGGTCCCGGTGAGGACGCGGTCGCCGTCTCCGCAATTGCCCGGGTATGACAACGTTGTCAACGTGTTCTATGCTTCGGGCATAAGAGGAGACAAATCGATGAGTGCAGATCTATCCCGGGTCGCCGGTGCCGGCGCGCCTGCCCGCGCGGAGGGCGTGCCGGCGGGGGGAACGTCGGCGGAACCGTCGGATGGTGGGGCAACGCCGGTCCACGCCCGGCATCCGTTGACCTGGGTGCCGTCCGTGTACCTGGCGATGGGCCTGCCCAACGTGCTGGTCGGGCTGGTCGCCGCCATCCTCTACAAGAACCTGGGCGTGTCCAACGAGGACATCGCGCTCTACACCTCGCAGATGTACCTGCCGTGGGTGCTCAAGCCGCTGTGGTCGCCGCTGCTGGAACCCTACCGGACCAAGCGCTGGTGGGTGATCACGATGCAGTTCCTGATGATGGCGTCGATCGGCGCCGTCGCGTTCTGCCTGCCGCTGGACGGCTTCTTCCGCGCATCGCTGGCCTTCTTCTGGATCACCGGTTTCGCCTCGGCGACGCAGGACATCGTGGCCGACGGCGTGTTCATGACGACGATGAGCCCGCGCGAGCAGGCGCGCTACGCCGGCCTGCAAGGCATGTGCTGGAACCTGGGGGCGGTGGTCGCTTCGGGGCTGCTGGTGTCGCTGACCGGCTGGCTGCACGGCGCGCTGGGCTGGACCTGGGTGCAGTGCTGGATGGCGGTGATGCTGGGCGCGGCCGCGATGATGGGCGGCTTCGGGCTGTGGCATCTGCGCGTGCTGCCCCCGGGCGCGCCGTCGGCGGTGCAGGGTCAGGACTTGTCCAGCGCGATGGTGTCGCTGCGGGAATCCTGGATCACGCTGTTCCAGAAGCCGTCGATCTGGATGATGCTGGCGGTGGTGTTCTTCTACCGTTTCGGCGAAGGCTTCATCGAGAAGTTCGGACCGCTGTTCCTGCTGGATCCACGCGCGGCAGGCGGGCTGGGGCTGGACAACGCGGCGCTGGGCCACATCTACGGCAGCGCCGGCACGATCGCGTTCATCGCGGGCGCGTTCCTGGGCGGCTTCATCGCCGCGAAGATGACGCTGCGGCGCTCGTTCCTGCTGCTGGCGATCGCGCTCAACCTGCCGCACCTGACCTACTACTACCTCAGCCACGCCCTGCCAACGGACCTGTGGTGGATCGGCGCCGTGGTCGCCATCGAGAAGTTCGGCTTCGGCATGGGCTCCGTCGGGCACATGCTGTACATGATGCAGCAGATCGCGCCGGGGCCCTTCAAGATGACCCACTACGCGATGGCCACCGGCGTGATGGCGCTGACCAAGTGGGCCACGGGCAGCGTCAGCGGCTGGCTGTATGCGGGCGTGGGGCAGCACTACGCGAGCTTCTTCGGCTGGGTGCTGGTGTTCTCGATCCCGCCGATCGTGCTGGCGTGGCTGGCGCCGTTCCCGGTGGCGGTCAGTGCCCAGGAGGACCGCGGCGGCGCGGCCGGGGCGCATTGAGGCGCCCGATCCGGCGTCATCGCCAGATGACGCGGATGTCATCTTCCCGCCAGCGGACGGACGGGCGGCCCTTCCTACAGTCCATTCCCGAGACGCGTGCCGACGAGGCCCCGCCGGGGCTCCGGTCGCGTCGAGATGACTGCAGGAGTGCCTCATGTCCCGTTCCTTCTCCGCCCCGTCCTTCGTCCTGGCCGCCACCGCGCTGCTGATCGCCGCCGGCGCGCAGGCCTCCGCCGCTTCCGCCCCGGCCTCTTCCGGGACCGCCCCCTCGACGCTCGCCAACGGCCGTTCCGTGCACGGCATGCCCTCGGCGGCGAAGCCGGACCGCGTGGTCGATCTGGCCCAGGCGGGCGCCGGCGAGCTGAACATCGTCTGCGGCGAGACCATCCAGTTCCGCAACGGCGACAAGTCCTTCGCCTGGACCTTCGAGTCGGTCGGCCACCGCGCGGTGGACCTGCGTTCGCTCGCGCCGGCGGGCTTCACGGACCGGCCGCTGTGGGTCTTCGTCGAACGCAACGACGGCGAGCGAAGCTGACCGGGGGCGCAACTGGCGGCGCGCGCGTCGACGGCGCCGCCGACGTCGGGCCTTCGGGAAGTCGAAGGTCCGGCCGGGCATGATCCTGTCTTTGCAAGCGATGCGGACACGAGATGAGACTGCTGGTCGTCGAGGACGAACCCAAGCTCGCGGCCTACCTGCGCAAGGGCCTGGGCGAAGAGGGCCATGTCGTGGACCTGGCGCATGACGGCGTCGACGGCCTGCACCTGGCGTCGACCGGCGGGTACGACCTGGTCGTGCTCGACGCGATGCTGCCGGGCATCGACGGGTTCGCGCTGCTGGCGGCGCTGCGGCAGTCGAGCGCGGTGCCGGTGCTGATGCTCACCGCTCGCGCCCAGGTCGACGACCGCGTCCGCGGCCTGCAGGGCGGGGCGGACGACTACCTGGTCAAACCCTTCGCGTTCTCGGAACTGGTCGCCCGGATCGACGTGCTGCTGCGCCGCCACGGCGCGCGCACCGCGGTCGAGGCGACCCGCTTCACCGTCGCCGACCTGGAGGTCGACCTGCTACGGCGCAAGGCGTTCCGTGCGGCACAGCGCCTGGACCTGACCGCCAAGGAGTTCAGCCTGCTCAGCCTGCTGGTGCGCCGCCAGGGCGAAGTGCTGTCCCGCACGGAGATCGCCGAGCAGGTCTGGGACATGAACTTCGACAGCGAGACCAACGTCGTCGAGGTGGCCGTGCGGCGCCTGCGCGGCAAGCTCGACGTGCCGTTCGACCGGCCGCTGCTGCACACGGTGCGCGGGATGGGCTACGTCCTGGAGGCGCGTCCGGACGACGACGGCGCCCCGCTCCGATGAGCGTGAGCCTGCGCGGCCGGCTGTCACGCTGGCTGGCGCTGCAGACCATGGCGGGGCTCGGCGTGGTGGGCGTCGTCGTCTACCTGGTGATCGCGCTGACCTTGTCGCAGCGGCAGCTCGAGACCTTGACTCAGAAGCAGGCCGCCGTCCAAGGCCTGCTGAACGAAGCGCGCGGCGCGCACGACGCGACCGACGTGCAGCACCTGCTCAACGATTTCCTGGCTGGCCATGACGAACTCTCGCTGATCGTCTCCGCGCGCGACGGCCGGACGCTCTACCGGACCGCGCGGGCCCTGCCGCCGCCGGCGCACACGCGCCGCGTGGATTTCGCCTTGCGCCTGCCCGATGAACTGGGCGGCACCGGGACCGCAGTCATGCGCTTCGACCAGCAGCGCGACCAGGACCTGCTGCGCCGGCTGGCGTGGACGCTGGCGCTGACGGCGCTGGGCGGCGCGGCGGTCGTCTCGGCGGGGGCGTCCTGGCTCGTGCGGCTGGGACTGACGCCCCTGCGCGGCCTGGTGGCACAGACGGCGCAGGTCAGCGCGCAGCGGCTGGACCGGCGTCTGGACGGCGCCGCTCAGGCGGAGGAGCTGCAGCCGCTGATCGGACAGTTCAATGCCCTGCTGGACCGGCTGACCGTGGCCTACGGACAGATGGAGGCCTTCAATGCCGACGTGGCGCACGAACTCAACACGCCGCTGTCGACCTTGATCGGCAGTTGCGAGCTCGCGCTGCGTCGACCGCGTCCCGTCGAGGAACTGCGCGAGGTGATCGCCTCCAACCTCGAGGACCTGCGGCGCATGGCGGGCATCGTGGCCGACATGCTGTTCCTGTCCCAGGCCGAACGGGGGCAGGCGGCGCGGCGAGGCGCGCCGGTGTCGCTCGCGGCGCTCGCGTGGGATGTGCTGGACTACCACGATGCGGCGCTCCAGGAGGCCGGCCTGAGCGCCGACGTGCGCGGTGACGCGCGGGCCGCGGTCGATGCGGGGCTGCTGCGCCGGGCCGTGTCGAACCTGCTGGGGAACGCCACGCGTTATGCGCGGTCCGGGTCGACGGTGCTGGTCCGCATCGAGCGTCGCGATGACGGACGCATCGCGGTCGAGGTCCAGAACGAAGGCGTGGCGATCGCCGCGGCGCATCTGCCGCGGCTGTTCGACCGCTTCTACCGAGCGGATCCGGCGCGCTCGTCGGGCCCGCTGCCGCAGGGACACCACGGACTGGGACTGGCCATCGTCGCGGCGGTCGCGCGCATGCACGACGGCGAGCCTTGCGCGACGTCCTCCGGCGGCGTCACGCGCATCGGCCTCGTGCTCACTGCCGGCTCAGCGTGTTCAACGGAATCTTCAGGTAGCTGACGCCGTTGTCCTCCGCCGGTGGCAGCTGCCCGGCGCGGATGTTGATCTGGATCGAGGGCAGGATCAGCGTCGGGACCTCGAGCCGCGCGTCGCGCGCGGTGCGCAGCGCCACGAACTCCGCCTCGCTGACGCCGTCATGGACGTGGATGTTGCGGGCGCGCTGATCGGCGACGGTGGTCTCCCAGGCCGGCGCGCGGCCGTCGGGCGGGTAGTCGTGGCAGACGAAGAGGCGCGTGGCCGGAGGCAGCGCCAGCAGGCCGCGGATCGAGCGGTAGAGCGTTGCCGCGTCGCCGCCGGGGAAGTCCGCGCGGGCGGTGCCGACGTCGGGCATGAACATCGTGTCGCCGACGAAGACCGCATCGCCGATGCGGTAGGCCATGCAGGCCGGCGTGTGGCCCGGCACGAGCATCGCCTGCGCCGCGATGCCGCCGATGTGGAAGATCTCGCCGTCCCGGAACAGGTGATCGAACTGGCGGCCGTCGGGCAGGAAGTCGCGCTCGAGGTTGTAGAGCTTGCGGAAGACCGCCTGCACCTCGCGGATGTGCTCGCCGATGGCGATGCGCCCGCCGACATGCGCCTGCAGATGGCGAGCCGCCGACAGGTGGTCGGCGTGGGCGTGGGTCTCGAGGATCCACTGCACGGTGAGCCCCGCCTCGGCGACGTGCGCGAGCAGGCGGTCCGCCTGGGTCGTTGCGGTGCGGCCGGACTTGAGGTCGAAGTCGAGGACCGGGTCGACGATCGCGGCCTGGCGGGTCGCCGGATCCGCCAGCACGTAGCTGACCGTGCCGGTCCGCTCGTCGTGGAAGGCGGCGATCGTGATGGCAGGGGAATCGGGGCTCATGGCCGAAAGGCGCTCGCGGCGGAGTGGCGGTGGAATTCACTATACCCATCGCCGCAGGTGGAACCGCCGTAACCGATCTTCCCGCCCGCGGCCCGGCGCCGCGCCGCCAGGCTGCGCCGCGATGGCCGACAAGCACCTTCACCAGCAGCTGCACAAGCACCTGCACAAGCAGCCCCTGCATTTCCACAGGAGCGATCTCCTGGCCGCGGCGCTACCGGTCTGGCGGGCGCGCTTCGTCCTGCTCCTCTTCCTTGCGGGCTTCCTGGGTCTTGCCGCGCGCGCGGCATGGATCCAGCTGCTCGGCCAGGACTTCTACGCGTCGCAGGGCGACCGGCGCGTGCATGCCGAAGCGCCGGTGGCGGCGCGGCGCGGCCAGATCCAGGACCGTCACGGAACGGTCCTCGCATCGAGCGTGCCGCGCGCCTCCGGGCAGGGTTTCCAGCGACGCTATCCCGACGGTGAGATCGTCGCGGCGGTGGTGGGTTTCACGGACGTCGACCATCGCGGGCAGGAAGGGGCGGAACGCCGCTTCGATCCCGAACTGGCCGGCACCGACGGCAGGCGCGCGGTGATCCAGGACCGGCTGGGTCGGGCGATCGCGGACGCGCCGGAGACGGTCGGCGCGGTGGATGGGCGCGACGTCCGGCTCACCCTCGACGCGCGCATCCAGCTGCTGGCCTTCCGCCGCATCAAGGACGCCGTGGACGGCCATGCGGCGAAGTCCGGCAGCGTCGTGGTCCTCGACGCCCGGACCGGCGACATCCTCGCGATGGCCAACTACCCGAGCTTCGATCCGAACGAACGGCGCCATTGGCGGCAGGACCAGCTCAGGAACCGCGCCGCGTCGGACGCCTTCGAGCCGGGATCGGTTGCGAAGCCGATTACGATGGCCACGGCGCTGGACCTGGGTCGTGTGAGGCCGGAGACCGTCTTCGACACGGGCCCGGGCCACCTCCGCTTCGAAGGGGCGACCATCTCGGATGTGGGCCGCTTCGGCATCCTGACGGCGGAAGGCGTGATCGAGAAATCGAGCAACGTCGGCATGACGATGCTCTCCCGGTCGCTGTCCGCCGAGGAGATGTGGCAACGCTTCCGGGGGCTCGGATTCGGCGAACGGGCGCTCGACGAGGTGCCCGGCGTGGCCGTCGGCCGGGTGCGGCCGTGGGCCCGGTGGAAGCCGATCGAGCAGGCGACGATGTCCTACGGCTACGGCTTCTCGACCAGCCTGCTGGGCATCGCGCGCGCCTACACCGCCTTCGCCGACGACGGCGCGGTGCTGGCGCTGCGTCTGCGCGTGTCGACGCCGGTGCGTGCGCCGGTCCCGGTGTACTCGGCGAGGACGGCGGCGCAGATCCGCCGCATGCTCTGGCTGGCCGCGGGTGGCGCGAGGAACGCGTCCTTCGATGCGGACGATGCCATCGGCGGGAAGTCCGGCACCGTGCGCAAGCTGGAAGGCCGGGCCTATGTCATCGGCAAGTACCGCTCGCTGTTCGTCGGCATGGCGCCGATCAGCCGGCCGCGGCTGATCGTGGCCACCTTGATCGACGAGTCGACCGACGGGGGCTACTACGGCGGGCAGATCGCCGCGCCGGTGTCGCGCGAGGTCCTGCGCGAGGCCCTCCGGCTACAGGGCATCGCGATCCCGGCGTCCTGAGCCTCGAGGACCTGCGCCGCCCGTGATCGCGGTGCATTGCAACGGGTGGCGCACCTCGTGCGCCGCGCCGCCCAGGAGGAAGAGGAGGGCGAACAGCCATCGCGTCACGGCGGAACTCCCGGGCGGCCGCGGCGTCAGACCAGCTCCAGCCCGACGTTGATGTTGCCGCGCGTCATCTTCGAATAGGGGCAGGTGTCGTGGGCGCGCTTGATCAGCTCGTAGGCGGTGTCGCGGGGCAGGCCGGGCAGGCTGACGCGCAGCTTGGCGCTCAGGAAGTAGCCGTCGGCGCCCTTGTTGAGGTCGACCGCCGCGTCGACGGCCACGTCGGCGGGCAGGCGGACGCCGATCGCGTGGGCGGCCAGACCCATCGCGCCGATGAAGCAGGCCGACCAGCCGACCGCGAACAGCTGTTCCGGATTCGTGCCGGGGCGGGCGGTGCCGGGCGAACCGAGCTGGACGTCCAGACGCTGGTCGTCGGACTGCCCGCGGCCGTCGCGTCCACCCGTGGTGCGGGTGTTGGCGGTGTAGAGGACTTGAACGTGGTCGGTGATCGAGGACATGGCGGGCTCCGGTAGGACAGCGTCACTTGCTGCATGGCCCGCATTTCATCGGTCCGATGTATCGACGGTGTGTGAGGGCCCTGGCGAATTGGCGCGGCGCGTGTCGAGGCGGGCGGCGGACACACTGGCATACAAAGGCGGACCATCCGCCAAAGGTGACCCTGGCGATCCTGGTGGCCCTTTGCACTTGAGCGCGGGGCAAGGTCACGCGCCGTCATGGAGCGACCCCTCGTGTGACGGTCCGTGACGGCGACGTTGCGGCCGCGTAAAACCCGGTGCGTCCAGCGCCGCGACGACGCGCCCGACGCCCGATCGCGCGGTTTCTTAAGCAGGCCCTAATTCGGTGGGCGCACCTTACGCCCAGGGCAACACGATGTTTGACGCAATCGGCCCGACCGGCCCCGCGGCCCACGGCGACGCCTGCACAAGACGCCACCGGCGCGGAGCCCGCCGAGTCGAAGGAGAAGCACATGAGCAAGTCCACCCCGATCCTCGCCATGGTCGCCGCGTTCGCCGCGGCGTCGGCCCAGGCCTCGACGGATCCCGACGACATGGCGCGCCGGTCGGAGCGCCGCGCGACGATCCAGCAGCAGCTGCGCGCGGTCCAGGTCGAGCTCTACTGCGATCACCAGGACAACGCGATGCATCTGTTGCGTGATGTCCGTCGCCAGCTGATGGCGCAGCGCGACCCGGACAACTCCCGCGATCTGCGCCAGCTCGAGAAGGTCAGCTGGCTGGTCCGCCACGGCGACACCGTCGAGGCGATCGCGACGATCGACGCGGCGCGCGGCGCGCCGGCCTGATCGGCGGCGAGCCGGCGGGACGCGCCGGCCGCCCGCCGTCGGCGGGTGACGGGTAACGGGTAACGGGTAACGGGTGACGGAAGGCGCTTCGTAATATTCGACGGTATATTGCGAAGCGTCGTCAGCCGTCGCCCGCCATGCACAAGCCTCCCTTCAAGCTCCGTCCCCGTGGATTGGCCGCGCTCGCCGGCGCGGACACCCCGCGCACCGAGGTGGCGATGCCGGGGCGCCTGGCGCCGATCGGCTGCTGCGACGAAGACGCGTCCATCGTCGGGCAGGCGCCGACGGGGCCGACCTCCGTCGGGACGCCGGACGATTCGACGGCCACATCTGACACGCCGGTCGCGAACCGGTCGCGACTCCATCAACTCGATCCCCATCTGCATTGCTCGGTGATCGGCAACTGCCTGGGCACGGCGGAGCTGCGCCGGCTGATGAGCCGCCACGTCGACGTGGCGGGGATGAGCGACCTGGACGTCCATCACACCGCGGTCTCCCTCGCGCCGCAGGGCGGCGACGTGGCGAAGGCGCTGCACAAGGCGCTCGACCAGCGACACGCGGGCGCCGTCCGGGCCCTGGCGGCCGCGACGGACGAGGCGGCGCTCGAGACCGCATGGCGCGAGGCCTGGCGGCGTGGCGACATCCAGGGGGCCTACTGGGCCGTGCTGACGCACAAGGCCGTGACGGTCACGCTGCGGCAGACCGTGTTCGGCGAGGTCCACATGCTGTCGCACCTGATGGCGTCGGCGAACCGGCATGACCTGCAGCGCTTCGTCGAGCTGGAGAAGGGCCATGCGGAACTGGAGGAGCGGCTGGAGCGCGAGCAGGCGCGCCGGCACGATGCGCTGCAGGAGCGCGACCGCATGGCTGAACAGATGCGCCGGCAGGCCGTCGATGCCGAGCGGCTGATGGCGGAGGTCCGTGCCAGCGTCACGCGGTCGGAATCGGCGGCGTCGGCGCAGGATCTCCTCGCGCAGGTGGCCGTGCAGACCGAGCGTCGCGAGCGCGCGGAGCGCGTGGCCGAAGACGCCGTGCGGCAACTGGAGCGCTTGAAGGAGCAGCTGGAGCGCACGCAGGCGCATGTCCGCGCGCAGGCCGAGGAGCTGGCCGCCGCCGAGGCCGAGTTGCAGCGGCTCAGCGCCGGCGTCCCGGATGCGGGCAGCGATGGCGCGGCGCTGCTGGTCGGTCGTCGCATCCTCTACGTTGGCGGCCGGCCGAGCTCGACGCCGGCGATTCGCGATTTCGTCGAGAGCCGCGACGGGGAATTCCTGCACCACGACGGCGGCCTCGAGACGCGCAAGGGCCTGCTGGCGGCGCTGCTGCCGCGTGCGGATCTGGTGGTGTTCCCGGTCGACTGCATCGATCACGATTCGGCGCTCAACCTCAAGCGCCTCAGCGAGCGGCACCAGGTGCCGTTCCTGGCGCTGCGCAGCGCCAGCCTGGCGAGTTTCGCGGCTGCGGTGCGGCGGGAACTCGTGCCGTCGGGAGACGGTGCCGATCAGGGCCCGGGCGCACGGCGCTTCTGCCTGCGACACGGCTGATCAGGGGTATTTCTCTATCGGTCCCCGGCGCGTTGCGGGCGGTTCGCTAGCCCCGTTTTGTCCCGCTGCAAGGCCGGACTACTTGTTTGCACTGTTTTGATGGCACGAACCTCGCAAAACGCGGGCTGCCTTGCTTTTCAGTCCTCCTGGCAGTTCTAGGATCGTCTTCCTCAGCAGTATTTGGAGGACGCGATGAGTCCGGAAATGTTGGCATTCTGGTTGGCGGGAATACTGCCACCAACCACCAGCTGGATCCTGAATCTGGCAATGCGAGGTCCGACGTCCCTGAAAACCTCCGGGGCAGATTGGTCGCTACTCCTGCTGGTCTTCGACGGCGCGATGGCAATCACGTGGCCGGACATCCTCTGCAATGTTCCCAACGAGGGCGTCAGGGCGTTCCTGCCCTCGTTGGCCCCCTCCCTCGTTTTTGTGTCCTTGTCGATCTGGATCGTCATCGTCCGCTGGTTTGAGCCGATGCTCGAAACAGGGGCGAATTGCCACCGACCCTCCGTACGCAGTGTGGCGGGAGCGGTATTCGTGTGGTCCTTGGTCGTCATGAATGTGTTTGGCCACTATTTCTTGTTCATCAGGGGATTCCATGTGGATTGAATTTCTGCTCAATTGCGCAGCGGCGTATGTGTTCTTTCTAATCATGATTGGAGGAACCTATTACGTCGCCTACAAGAACGGTGTCTTCGACAACCCAAATGTGAAAGAGGACGAGTCCAGCGAAACCCCAGGTCACTGACAGCCCAGTCCACGGCAGGAATGGAGGTGGGATGTGGAAAGACACTAGCCGACACCGTCCACCGCGGCGCTAGCATCGCGCGCCATGCGGATCCTCCTCGTCGAAGACGAAAAGCCCCTGGCCGACTGGCTGGTGAAGGCACTTGGCCAGAACGACTTCGTCGTCGACTGGATCGATGACGGGCGGCTGGTGCTGAGCCAGTTGGCCGCCACGCGCTACGACGCAATGATCCTGGACCTGGGCTTGCCCGGCCTCGGCGGTCACGAGGTGCTGGCCCGCTTGCGGGATGCCGATTCCCGCGTCCCGGTGCTGGTGCTGACGGCGCGCGATTCGCTGATGGAGCGCGTGAGCACGCTGCACGAAGGCGCCGATGATTTCCTCGCCAAGCCGTTCGAGCTGCAGGAACTCGAAGCCCGGCTGATCGCGCTGATCCGCCGCTCGCGCGGTCGCGACCAACCGCGTTTCGCCTGCGGCCCGCTGGTGTACGACGCGGCCTCCAAGCTTTTCACGCTGGACCGGGAGCCGCTGGCCTTGTCGCCGCGCGAGCACGCGGTGCTGCGCACGCTGATCCAGCACAGCGGCGAGCCGATGTCCAAGCAGGAGATCCTCGAGCGCCTGTTCTCCGACGAGCAGGACGTGCGGCCCGAGGCCGTCGAGGTGCTCGTCCACCGGCTGCGCCGCCGCATCGAGTCCGGCAAGGTCCGCATCACCACGCTGCGCGGCCTGGGCTACGTGCTGGAAGCGGCATGAGTCCGGCCCGGGCGCAGACGCCGGGGGCGAAGCGCCTCGGCCTGCGCTGGCCCTCGCTGCCGACCCGGTGGCACCGGTTCAGCGTCCGCCGGACGCTGCTGGCGCTGGTGCTGCCGGTGATGCTGGCGGCCGTCGGCCTGGAGCTCGCGCTGACCTGGGGCACCGCCCTGCAGGCGGCCAACTCCGCCTATGACCGCTCGCTGCTCGGCGCGATCAAGGCGATCGACAGCAACGTCTCGACCGAGACCGGCGGACTGTCCGTCGAGATGCCATACCGGCTGCTGGAGTTCTTCGAACTGACGGCCAGCGGCCAGGTGTTCTTCCGCGTCAGCACCGAGGACGGTCTCGTCGAGATCGGCAACGCCGGCCTGCCGCTGCCCGGTCAAGCGCTGAAGACCGGCGTGCCGCGCTTCATCGATGCCGAGTACTTCGGCGCGCCGGTGCGCGTGGGCGCCTGGGCCCGTGAGCTCGAGCCCGAGCGTCCGGGGCGGCGGATGATCATCCAGGTGGCCGAGAGTACCAACTCGCGCAACGCGTTCTCACGCGCGCTGCTGCTGCAGGCGGTGTGGCGCGACCTGCTGACCGTGTCCATCGTCGCGGGCACGCTGGCGCTGGTGATCGGCTGGGCCCTGCGGCCGCTGGACCGGCTGCGGCGCGAGGTCGAGGCGCGCGCCGACGACGACCTCTCGCCGGTCGATGAGACCGGGGTACCGGCCGACGCCGCGCCGCTGGTGCGCGCGATCAACCACCACCTCGCGCGGCAGCGCGAACTGATCGATGGCCGCCGGCGCTTCGTCGACGACGCCTCGCACCAGCTGCGCACGCCGCTGGCCACCCTGGCGACGATGGTGGGTTACGCACGCCGGGAGCGCGATCCGGAACGGCTCGCCGAGGCGCTGACCGCGCTCAAGGGCCAGATCGACGACACCGTGCGGCGCACCAACCAGATGCTGGCGCTGGCCCGCGCCGACACCGCGCAGGTCGCGATGGCGCCGCTCGCGCTGGAGCGCCTGGCCGACCGCTGCGCGCGCGAATCCTGGCCGCTCGCGCGGGAGCAGGGCATCGACCTCGGCTTCGAGTGCGCGGACGGGGACATCGTCGTGCTCGGCCACGAGGGCCAACTGCGCGAGGCCTTGCTGAACCTGCTGCACAACGCGTTGCGCTACACGCCGCGCGGCGGCGTGGTGACGCTGCAGGTCGGCATGGAGCGCCGCGAGGCCGGCGTGTCGGGAGAAGCCGGCAAGGCCGCCGAGGCTGATGAGGCCGATGCAGCGAATGACCGCGACGGGCAGGTCGCGGTGATCCGCGTCGTCGACGACGGCCCCGGCATTCCCGCCGACGAGCGGCCACGCGCGGGCGAGCGCTTCTTCCGCGGCAGCAACGTCGATCTGCCTGGCTCGGGGCTGGGTCTCGCCATCGTCCGTGCGATCGTGCGCCGCCACCTCGGCGACATGGCGATCACCGCGGCGCGAGTCGATGCCGGCGGTCTGGAGCGTGGCACCACCGTGACGCTTCGACTTCCGCTTCGGCTGGCGCTGCGCGAACCGACGGAAATTCCTTTCACGCTGAAAGCCGGCTGAAAGCGCGGTGTCCCTAGAGTCCGCCGCAAGCAGGTGGCGGGCGACCGCGCGGTCCTGTCGACGAATCGCGATCGGTCGCGATCGACGGCGGACGGCGGCGATACAGATCACCGCGAGGAGACAAGACATGGAATCGATCCCGACCTCCCGGGCGGGCCGCTGCACGACCGTGCGGCTTCGAGCCGCGCGGCACTGGGTGGCCGCGTTCGCCGCCGTCCTCTGGCTGGCCGCGCCCTCCGGCGCCGCGGCGCAGCCGGGCCGTGGCGCCTCGGCGCCCGCGGCGTCAGCCCTGCCGGGCGGCGATGCCGCGCCCGAATGCATCGCCCCGGCCAAGCCCGGCGGCGGCTTCGACCAGAGCTGCAAGCTCGCACAGGCCGCGTTCCAGCAGGCCGGGCTCACGCGGACGCCGATGCGCATCAGCTACATGCCGGGTGGCGTCGGCGCCATCGCCTTCGACCAGATCGTCACGAGACGCCCCGCCGAGCCGCAGACGCTGGTGGCCTTCTCCAGCGGCTCCCTGCTGAACCTCTCGCACGGCCGCTTCGGCAAGCGCAGCGTCGACGACGTGCGCTGGATCGCCGCCGTCGGTGTCGACTACGGCGTGGTCCTGGTCGGCCGCCAGTCGCCATGGAAGACGCTGCCCGAGCTGCTCGTTGCCTTGAAGGCCGATCCGGGCCGCATCAGCTTCGCCGCCGGCGGCACGATCGGCAGCCAGGACTGGGTCAAGTCGGCCCTGGTCGCCGGGGCCGGTGGCGTCGATCACAAGTCGATGCGTTTCGTCGCCTTCGAGGGCGGCGGCGAGGCCATCGCCGCGCTCAAGGGCGGCCACGTCCAGGTCTACATGGGCGACGCGTCGGAGGTCTTCGACAAGCTCGGTCCCGCGAGCCCGTTCCGCGCATTGGCGGTGCTCGCCGAGCGGCGCCTGCCCGGGCCGCTGGCCGGCGTTCCCACCGCGCGTGAGCAGGGCGTCGACATCGTCTGGCCGGCGATCCGCGGCTTCTATGTCGGTCCGAAGGTCTCAGACGGCGACGTCGCCGCGTGGACCGCTGCCTTCGACCGCCTGATGGCCGCGCCGGCCTTCGACGAGGTCCGCGTGCGCCACGGCCTGTTCCCGCTCGCGCTCACCGGGCCGGCGCTGCGCACCGTCATCGATCGCCAGAACCGCGAGTACGTCGAGCTCGCCACCCGTTTCGGCCTCAGGCGCTGAGCGCGTCCAGGCACCGGTCCCGCTTCCCTTTTCCCGATCCCCCAGAACCGGTCTTCACCGAGTGAGAACCGCGGGCGCCCCTGCGTCCTGATTTTCCAACGACAACAAGGAGACTCCCTTGACATCCTTCCGCACGACCACGACCCCGGTCCGACTGAACTCCCTGTGCGCCGCCGGCCTGCTGGCCCTGAGCGCGACCTCCGCCTTCGCGCAGAGCAGCGTCACCGTCTACGGCATTGCCGACGTGCTGCTGGAATACCGCGACCACATGAACGCCGCCGGCGACCACCGCTTCGGCGTCACCTCGGGCGGCATGAACACGTCCCGCTGGGGCCTGCGCGGCGCCGAGGACCTCGGTGGCGGCCTGAAGGCCGTGTTCCAGCTCGAGGCCGAGGTCGCCTTCGACACCGGCATGGCCGGCTCGTCGTACTGGGGGCGTCAGGCCAATGTCGGCCTGGAAGGCGAGTTCGGCCGCGTCGTGGCCGGCCGCTCGTACACGACCACCTACGACTTCCTGCTGCCCTTCGATCCGATGGGCTACGCGCCGTTCTACTCGTGGGCCACGTCCGGCGGCCAGATCGCGACCCAGCCTCGCAAGGACGGGATGATCACGGGCATGTCCAACCTGATCAAGTACCAGGGGACCTTCGGCCCGGTGAAGGTCGGCGCGACCTACGCGCTGGGCGAGGTGACGGGCTCCGCCTCGGCGGGCCGCTTCTTCGCGCTGGCCGGCGCGTACACGGCGGGACCGTTCTCGGCGACGCTGGTCGTCGACCAGCGCAACGGCGCGACGATCGCCGCCAACGGCCGCTACGACAAGGAAAAGGCGCTGCACTGGGCCGCGTCCTACGACTGGAAGCCGGTCAAGCTGTTCCTGGCGCAGCGCGTCTACAAGAAGGAATTCGCCGTCGGCGGCGCCGACGCGAAGAGCACGATGACCTGGCTGGGCGCGACCTGGCAGGCGACGCCCGCGCTGAGCATCACGCCGGCCGTCTACTTCCAGAACATCTCCAGCGGCGCCAGCGGCACCGACGATCCCAAGCTCTACGCGCTGCGCGCGAAGTACGAGCTGTCCAAGCGCACCAGCCTGTACGCGGTCGCCTCGACGGCGAAGTCGGGCGACGGCGGCGTGGTCAGCGTCTCGCGCGACGACAACGGCTTCGCCGATGCGCAGTCCAGCGTCGGCCTGGGGATCCAGCACCGGTTCTGACCGGCTCGGCCCCTCACCCCGCCGCGGGCGTGTCCGGCACGACGATCGATTCGCCGATCGCGTAGAACTGGCCGCCCGCGATGTAGTGCAGCGTGCGCAGTTCCGGCGGCGCGGACTCGAAGTGCCAATGCCCGTCGCTGAACACGCGGGCATCGGCCCAGGCCGCGACGACCTCGCCGATGAAGAGGTCGTAGATCCACTGGTTGCGCGGCTCGGGCAAGACCCGGCACACCAGCCACGCGGCGCAGCCGTCCACCAGCGGGACGGCACGCGCGATGGCGTCGCCCGGGCCGACATCCGGTCCCGCATCCGGTCCCGCTTCCGCCATCGTTCCCGCATCGGCTGGCAGGTCGATGTCGACGAGCTTCGCCCCCGCATGGCTGAGCTTCTCCGGATCCTGATGCAGGCTGCGGTTGCCCAGCCGGTGCGTCAGCACGGCCTGCGCCGCCGTCGGCACCTGCAGCACGAAGAAGCCGCTGGCCTCGACCAGCTCGCGGGTGCGCGTGGCCTTGTCGAGCACCACCGTCACCTTGGGCGGCTGGAAGTCCAGCGCGCAGGACCAGGCCGCAGCCATCGCGTTGCGCACGCCGCCGTGCGAGGCGGACACCAGCACGGTCGGTCCGTGGTTGAGCAACCGGTAGGCCTTGTTCAGCGGGACCGGCGCGACGTGCGGGTTCAGGCGTTCGTTCAGGGGCGTCTTCATGGCGGCGACCATTGTGACGGCGGTCGCCGGATCCTGCTTCAAGGTGGAGTTCAGACCGGCGCCGGCGGCGAGGTCTGGCCGGGCAGCAGTCCCTCGGCCCGCAGCCGTGACAGCACGTCGAAAAGCAGTTCGCTCTTGATCCCGTACGCCGCGCGCGGCGAGTTCACGAAACCCGAGGCGTTGAGCACCAGGTTGGTCCCGTCCACGCCGTCGAGCTGCACGTTCGGCGCCGGCGTCGACAACACGCCGCCATGCGCCTGGAACGCCGCCAGCACCAGCGCCTTCACGCGGTCGGTGTCGGTCGCCAGCGGCATCGGCAGCTTGAACTGCACCATGCCCAGCGACTCGCCGTAGGTGACGTTGCGGACGATCTTGGTGATGAACTCGGAGTTCGGCACGATCACCGTGGAGCGGTCGCCCATCTGGATCTCGGTCGCCCGCACGCTGATGCGGCGGATGTCGCCCTCGACGCCGGACAGCGAGACCCAGTCGCCGACCTTCACCGGCCGCTCGGCCAGCAGGATCAGGCCGGAGACGAAGTTCTGCACGATGGACTGCAGGCCGAAGCCGATGCCCACCGACAGCGCGCTGGCGACCCAGGCCACGCTCTGCAGGCTGAAGCCGACAGCGGTCAGCGCCGCGGCGATCGCGGCGACGGTGCCGACGTAGCCGAACAGCGTCGTCGTGGACGAGCGCATGCCGACGTCCATGCGCGTCGTCGGCATGTAACGCTCGGACAGCCAGCCCTTGAGCAGGCGCACCGCGGCCAGGCCGACGAAGAGCACGGCCAGCGCCTGCAGCAGCTTGAGCGGATTGAGCTCCAGCGTGCCGATGGTGAGGCCGTCCTGCAGGCTGCCGGAGCGGCGCACCAGGTCCATCGGCCCTTCGCCGTAGGGGGCGAGCAGCAGCAGGAGCGCGAAGAAGGCGATGGACACGCGGCAGACGGCGGACAACAGCAGGGCGGTCTGCTCGCGCGTGCGCGGCGGCGCGGGGCCGTCGGCGGTTGCGGCGGCCTTGCCGTTCGCCTTGTCGCCGGCCTTGCCGTCGCCCTTGCCCTCGCCCGACGCGGCGGCGGGCGAGGGCGCCAGCAGCGTCATGAAGAGGTCGTCGACCAGCACCGTCAGCAGGTAGGCGCCGCCGAGCACGATCAGCCCCCACACGACCTGGTTGAGGACGAACATCGCCAGCGACACGAAGCCCGTCAGCAGCGCCAGCGAGGCGCCCACCAGCGTCAGCCATGCCGCGGCGCGCAGGACCGACAGCCAGAGCGGGCGGATGACGAGTTCAGGCGCGGCGCCGGTGCCCGCATCGGCGGCATCTGGCGCGTCCGGCGACACGCCGGTGTGTCGCCGGAGTTGCGCAATGGCCAGGCCCAGCACCGCGACGAAGGTCAGCGACGCCAGCGTCTGCACGGCGCCGCTCGCGGCCACGCTCAGATCCAGCGTCGCCGCGGTGCGCGACGACAACCAGCCCAGCACCACGGCCGCCGCGAGCGTGCGCGGCAGCCAGGCCAGCCGCAAGGCGGCCGCGTCGGGCACCGGCAGCAGACGCCACGACGGCTTGCGCGCCATCAGCAGCGCGGCGCCGAGACCGGCGATGAATCCGCCGAACCAGACGATCATCTCGGCCGTGTCCAGCCATTGCGCCAGCGAGTCCGGACCTTGCGGGGCGCCGTCGACCAGGCTGGCCGTCAGGGTCAGGACTAGCCCGTGCGCGATCAGGCCGGGCCGCAGCGTGCGCAGGAGGACCTCGCTGACCGCGAACAGCGAGCGGCGCAGCCGGCCCTGCGGCAGGCGGGTGGCGCACAGGCGCGCGGTCAATCGCCGGGCGCCCAGGCAGAGCACCAGCCAGACCGCGGCCGCGCCGCAGAAGGTCAGCCACGCCGTGGCCGGGACAGTGGCCCACAAGGCGCCGAGTTCGGCCCCGAACACCCGCGCGCGTTCCAGGTCCGCGGCGCGGTCGGCGCTCAGCGAGCGCCAGAACCCCGATTGCAGGAATGACGGCACGCGCTCGCCGAGCCGGGCGCTCAACTGCAGCCGCTGGGCGGCGGTCGCGCTGCGCAGCGTGCCCTCGGCCTGGCCGGCCAAGTCGTTCGCGACCTTGATCTGACCATCGATGGTGGCGACTTCGCGACCCAGCTGCGCGCGCAACTGGGCGACTTCGGGCGTCTCCTTGACGTCCGCCTGCGGCGCGCCGAGCTGCTCCAGGCGCGACTTCGCGTCGTTCAGCCTCGGCTGCAGGGCGGACACCGCCTGCTCGATGCGCGACTGCACGCGCCCGACCTTGTCCTTGATGTCGCCCAGGTCCTCCGCCGTCAGTTCCTTGCCCGGCTTGGGCTGGATCGCCTTGAGTTCGGTGCGGGAAATGTCCAGCAGCTTCGCCGGGTCGGTCGGCTCGGGCGCCGGGTCTTGCGCGAAGGCCGGCGCCGACAGCGTGACGGCGCAGACCAGCAGCGCCCACGACAGCCACGTCAGCAGGCGCGGCGCGCGGCGGGAGGACCGGCAGGCCAGGGGAGTCGGGAGAACAGTCATCCATTCATCGGGGAAACCAGGGTGCCGCCTGGGCGGCAAGCGGCGGTCCCGGGTCATCGGGGCGCTCTGCGACCCCTCCGGACGCCCTGCGCCAGGTATGGCGTCCGGTGATGTCGGATATGCCGCTGCGTGATGCGTCCGCCGGCATCGAGCGGGTAGAGTGACCCATCACGCTTTCTCACGTCTTCTCACGTCTTCGAGGACCCCACGATGACCACCACCGCTTCCTATCCCGACACCCGCCTGCTGATCGCCAACGAATGGGTCGACGCCACCGGCGGCAAGACCATCGACGTGCGCAACCCCGCGACCGGCACCGTGATCGGCAAGGTCGCGCACGCGAGCAAGGCCGACCTGGACCGCGCCCTCGACGCGGCGCAGAAGGGCTTCGAGGCCTGGCGCAACGTGTCCGCGCATGAACGCGCCGCGACGATGCGCCGCGCCGCCGCGCTGTTGCGCGAGCGCGCGCCGGAGATCGCGAAGCTGCTGACGCAGGAGCAGGGCAAGCCCGTCGCGGAAGCGAAGGGCGAGATCCTCGCCGGCGCCGACATCATCGAATGGTTCGCCGACGAAGGCCGGCGCGTCTACGGCCGCATCGTGCCGTCGCGCAACCTGGCCGCGCAGCAGCTCGTGCTCAAGGAACCCGTCGGCCCCATCGCAGCCTTCACGCCGTGGAACTTCCCGGTCAACCAGATCGTGCGCAAGCTCGGCGCGGCGCTCGCCACCGGATGCTCGTTCCTGGTCAAGGCGCCGGAGGAGACGCCAGCCTCGCCCGCCGCCCTGCTGCAGACCTTCGTCGACGCCGGCGTGCCTCCCGGCACCGTCGGCCTGGTCTTCGGCGACCCGCATGAGATCTCCAGCTACCTGATCCCCCATCCGGTCATCCGCAAGGTCACGTTCACCGGCTCCACGCCGGTCGGCAAGCAGCTCGCATCGCTGGCCGGCGCGCACATGAAGCGCGTCACCATGGAGCTCGGCGGCCATGCGCCGGTCATCGTCGCCGAGGACGCCGACGTCGCCCTCGCGGTCAAAGCCGCCGGCGCCGCGAAGTTCCGCAACGCCGGGCAGGTCTGCATCTCGCCGACCCGCTTCCTCGTGCACAACAGCCTGAAGGACGAGTTCACGGCGGCGATGGTCAAGCATGCCCAGGGACTCAAGCTCGGCGACGGCCTCGCGGAAGGCACCACCCTCGGCCCCCTCGCCAACGAGCGACGCGTCGTCGCCATGTCCAAGATCGTCGCCGAAGCCCGCGAGCGTGGCGCCAAGATCGCCACCGGCGGGGAACGCGTCGGCAGCGCCGGCAACTTCTTTGCGCCCACGGTGCTGGCCGACGTGCCGCTCGACGCCTCGGTGTTCAACGACGAACCGTTCGGGCCGATCGCGGCCATCCGTGGGTTCGATACCCTCGAGGAAGCCATCGCGGAAGCGAACCGGCTGCCGTTCGGGCTCGCGGGGTATGCGTTCACGAAGTCCATCAAGAACGCGCATCTGCTGGCGCAGCGCATGGAGGTCGGGATGCTGTGGGTGAACCAGCCCGCCACGCCGTCCGCCGAGATGCCGTTCGGCGGGGTGAAGGACTCGGGGTATGGGTCGGAAGGGGGGCCGGAGGCGTTGGAGGCTTACCTCAATACCAAGGCCGTGTCGCTGCTCGGGGTTTGAGCACACCTCCCTCCAGCCCGCCGGGTCTCGCCCCGGCGGGCGAGTTCCTTTGTCCGCCGACAAAGGAACCAAAACGGCTCTGACGACGCTCATATGCGCTCGCTGTGGGGCCGTCGTCGCTCTCACGCTCCGCTCGCGAGACTCCTCGGACGATGCCCTCAAACGGTCACCACCGGAGTCCTCGCACCGCCTCTCTCTACAGGCTTGCTCGCTCCGCTCGTCGCGCCAACCGAGCCATCCAGCCTCAGGCCACCAGCCAGGGCCACCACACGGTGATCATCCCCTGCAGGCAGATCCATCCCCATAGCAGCACCACCGCCTCGCGCGTGGCGTGCTGTCGGGGACGGATCAGCCCCGATCCGATCCGGGCCGCGTAGTACAGCGCCAGCATCAGCGCCACGGCGATCTGCAAGCCCTGCAGGCTGTGCAGCGCAGCCAAGGTGCCCGTCCATGCATCCAGGGTCGGCGGACGCTCCGCTGGCCACGCCGTCTGCAAGCCGCTGTAGAACGCGAGCACGGCCGATCCGAAAGCCGGCACGAGCAGCACGGCACGCCAGGTCGACACTGGCGCACGCCAGGCGCCAAGGCCCGCCCACACGACGAAGACCAGGCTCAGCGCGTAGCCGAGGGTCTGCATCAGCAGCGTCGCGTGGCTCGCCAGGCCCACGCCCGGGGGCGGGCAGACGTCCAGCGTCATCGCCACGTGCAGGTGCGCGAAGGCCATCGACGCGAAGATCGTCGCCTCGACCACGATCAGGATCACGACGCCCCAGAACGACGGCGCCTGGCGACCCGTGACCCCCATCGGCAGGATCACGCCGTCGGCCGCCTCGGCCTCCTCGAACGGCGGCGCCCGGTCGGTCTGCCACAGCCATGCCCAGATCGCGACGATCGCGAGGACACCGCCCGCCACCGTGCCGCTGACGTGCTTCACCGTCATCAACAGGAAGAAGGCCGCCGTGCCGATCGCCGCCAGTACGGGCCACAGGCTGTCCCCCGCCATCAGCACCACCCGCAGCGGGCGCGCCTGGACCGGACTGGTCAGCAGCGTCTCACGATCGCCGGTGATCGTGCCGGGCAGCCAGTGCGCGCCGGCCTCGACCTCCGCATGCAAGGCGGGGCGATGCCACAGCGGCTCGTGGTGCTCGACCTGCGGAATGCTGCGCGTGCCGTAGGTCTCGCTCGGCAGCCACTCCAGCGTCGACGAGCGCCACGGATCGTTGTGGTCCTGCTCCGGGCCGCGCTGGCTCCGGATGAGGTCGATGACGAAGAGCAGCACCCCCGCGGCGATGATGAAGGCACCGGCGGAGGAGAGCAGGTTGGGCAGTTCCAGGCCCAGCCCTGCGGGATAGGTGTGGACGCGGCGCGGCATGCCGAGCATCCCGGCGATGTGCATCGGGAAGAAGGTCAGGTGGAAGCCGCCGAAGATCAGCCCGAATACCCATCGGCCCGCGCGCTCCGACATCGCGCGGCCTTTCCACAACGGGATCCAGTGGTAGAGCGCCGCGAACATCGGCAGCACCATGCCGCCGATGAGCACGTAGTGGAAGTGCGCGACGACGAAGTAGGTGTCGTGCACCTGCCAGTCGATCGGCAGCAGCGCGAGCATCACGCCGGTCAGGCCGCCGACGACAAAGGTGACCAGGAAGCCGATGAGGAACCAGGTCGCCGTGGTCCATTGCAGGCGTCCGCGCCACAGCGTGCCGATCCAGGCGAAGACCTGCAGCGCGCCCGGGATCGCGATGGCGACGCTGAAGATCGAGACCAGGCTCAGCCCCAGTCCGCCGAGACCCGCGGTGAACATGTGATGCAGCCACAGCAGGAAACTCGCCGCGCCGATGGCGACCAGCGCCGTGCTGACCGCGTGGCGGCCGATCAACGTGGTGCGCGCCAGCGCCGGCACCATCGTCGAGACCAGCCCCGCCGCCGGCAGGAAGATGATGTAGACCTCCGGGTGGCCGAAGAACCAGAACAGGTGCTGCCACAGCAGCGGATCGCCGCCGCGCGTGGCGTCGAAGATCGGCCAGTCGAAGGCGCGTTCGATCTCGAGCAGCGCCGTGCCCGCGATCACCGCCGGGAACGCGAGCACGATCATGAGGCCGACGACCAGCATGGACCACGCGTAGACCGGCATGCGGCTCAGCGTCATGCCCGGCGCTCGCGTCATCAGGACGCCGGTGATCAGCTCGATCGCGCCCGCGATCGCGGAGATCTCGATGAAGCCGATGCCCAGCAGCCAGAAGTCCGCGTTGAGTCCCGGCGAGTACTTCGCGCTGCTCAGCGGCGGGTACATGAACCAGCCCGAGTCGGGCGCGAGCTGCCAGAACAGCGTGGCATAGAAGGCCAGCCCGCCGATGGCATACATCCAGAACGAGTAGGCGGACAGGCGCGGGAAGGGCAGGTCGCGCGCGCCCAGCATGTTGGGCAGCAGGAAGACGGCGATCGCCTCGACCATCGGCACGGCGAAGAGGAACATCATCACCGTGCCATGCATGGTGAACAGCTGCTGGAAGACCGGCGCGCTGAACAGCGTCTGGTCCGGCGCGGCCAGCTGCGCGCGCATCAGCAGCGCCAGCACGCCTCCCAGCAGCAGGAACACGAAGGCCGTCGCGATGTAGAGCTTGCCGATGAAGACGTTGTTGACGCTGCCGATCACGCGCCAGCCCTTGGGCGGCTCCCACGCGGCGCGCAGGCGATCGAGTTCACCGTCGGGCCTCGGCAGCCGGTTGGAGGGGCGGGGTCTGTCGGGCGACGGCGCGGTGTCCGCTGCGCCCGCGTGGCCGTCGTCGATCGCGTCGGTCATGTCACTCATGGCGCGAGTGAGGTGGCGGCGACCAGCGGGCGATCGGACCCGCCGCCCGCCACCGGCGGTCCGGCGAGGAATTCCACCATCGCATCGATCTCGTCGGCGCGCAGATGCTTGTACGACGGCATGCGCGCGCCGGGCTTGACCTGCTGCACGTCGGTGATCCATTGCCGCAGGGCCGTGCGCGGATCGCCGAGCGGATCGCGGTTGCGCAGCGCGCCGGCACCCAGCCACAGGCGGCTCGCCACGTGGGTCAGGTCGGGCCCGAGCGGCGGTGCGTCCGCCACGTCGTGCCGCGCCGAACCTCGCACCGCGTGACAGGTCGCGCAGCCGTTCTCACGGAAGAGCGCGGCGCCCCGCAGCGCCTGGCGCGAGACCGGTTCCGGCGCGGCGCCGGCCTGCGCGCGCCGCCATTGCGCGAAGTCCTCGGGCGGCATCGCGACGACCTGCAGCACCATCGCCGCATGCTGGGTGCCGCAGTACTCCGAGCACGGCCCGCGGAACACGCCCGGCTGGGAGGCGGTGAAGGTCAACCGGTTGAGCCGCCCCGGCACCATGTCGACCTTGCCGCCCAGCGCCGGCACCCAGTAGCTGTGGATCACGTCGTCCGACGCCAGCGTCAGGGTCACCGGCCGGCCCACCGGCACGCGCAACTCGTTGGCCGTCGCGAACGCGGGAGCGTCCGGCTCGGACTCGTAGCGCATCGACCACCACCAGAGATGGCCGGTGACGGCCACGCGCAGTGCGCCCGGCGGCGACGGATCGTCCAGGCCGTAGGCGCTCCGTTCGCCGTGGAGGAGCAGGCCGCCGAAGACGAGGACCGGCAGCACCAGGCCGCCGCCCCAGAGCCAGAGCGCGGTCGATACCGGCCGACGGCCTCGCCACCACAGCGCCCCGGCCAGGCAGGCCATCGCGAAGACGAAGGCGAAGGCGCAGACGATCAGCGTCGTGTTCATGACGCCGGCCAGTGCCTCCGCTTGCGGACCGGCGGGCCGGAGCATGCCGCCCGCGCTCATCGCAGCGACAGCAGGTAACCGGCGATGTCGCGCGCGTCGCGCTCCGACAGACCGAGTCGCGGCATCGTCGTGCCGGGCAGGAGCGCCGGCGGATCCAGCAGCCAGCGCTGGAGGATCTCGGGCGAGTTGGGCAGCTGTCCGGCGATGTAGGCGCGCCGGCCGAAGCGCTCCAGCGCGGGCGCCCGCTGGCCGCCGCCGGGCACGCCCGGCACGGCATGGCAGCTGCCGCATTGGAACTGCGCCATCAGGTGGCGCCCCCGCTCGAGGTCGGCGGCGTCGACCTGCCAGCGCCGCAGCGGCTCGTCCGGGGCGGGGCCGCAGGCCGAGAGCAGCAGGCCGAGGGCGATCGACAGGAGGCAGGGGCGGGTCATGCGCGCTCCCCGGCACACGAAGTGCCCGCCCCGCAGTCGGCATCGGGTACCGGGGCCGGCCACCGCGGGCCGACGACCGGAACGTCGCCGGCATGCCGCCGCCCCGGCATCGCGCTTGCCTTGCTGCGGCCATGACCGAACCGCCGCGTCGCTTCTCCCCCGTGAAAGCCGTCCTGGCCGCCGGCGCCGCGGCCGGCGTGCTCGGGGCGGCGGGTGCGGTGGCCTTCGTCTGGTTCGGCGTCTACGACGTGTCGGCGACCGGGCCGCATCTGCAGCCGGTGCATTCCTTGCTGGAAATCGCGCTGCAGCGCGCGGTCCAGCGGCGCGCGGACGCGCATCCGCCGCCGCGTGATCTGCTCACCCGGGATCGCGTGATGCAGGGCGCCGCCTGTTTCCGCGACCGCTGCGTCGCCTGCCACGGCGCGCCGGGCGTGGCGCCGCAGGCGTTCGCGCTCGGCATGCAGCCGGTGCCGAGCTCGCTCGTGGAGGCGACCCGCCACTGGCGCCCGCAGGACCTCTACTGGATCACCCGCAACGGCATCAAGATGAGCGGCATGCCGGCCTGGGAATACCGGCTGGAGGAGGGCGAACTCTGGGGCATCGTCGCCTTCCTCGACGCGCTGCCGCTGATGACGCCGGATCAGTACCGGGTGTTGACCGCATCGACGGAAAAGTCTCCGGTCGAGGTCGGGAAAACGGGAGGGGCAGCGACGGAAGGGGCGAAGCGCGCCGCGACCTCGACGACGGCGGCGCGATGCGACGGTCTCGTCGACGCGCCCGCGCCGCTGGTACCGCCGCTGCCGACCGTCGAGCTCGCCCAGCGCGCATTCCGCCAGCACGGCTGCACGGCCTGCCACACGATCCCCGGCGTGGTCGGGCCGGACACGTCCAACGGTCCGCGCCTGAGCGGCCTTGCGGGACGTGACCGCATCGGCGGCAAGGCGGCACCGACCGAGGAAGGATTGACCGCGTGGATCCGTGATCCGCAGGCGATCGATGCGCACAACGCAATGCCGACGCTCGGCGTCAGCGAGACGCAGGCGCGGCTGATGGCGCGTTATCTGCTGACGCACTGACATCGGCGACCGCGCGAGGCGGATCGCCGATGTCGCTTCAAGACGTCCTCACGGACGAAACCTCACGGACGAAGCCTCACTGATGAGGCATCACGGCCGAGGCCTCACTGACGCGGCAGCAACCGGTCGGCGGGCGCGACGGGGAACGGCGACCCCAGCGAGCGGGCCTGGCCCTTGACCTGGTTCTGCGCCTGGCACTTGTGGGTACAGATGGTCGCGGGCGGGGCGACCTCGGTGGCGTCCTCGCCGAAGACCATGCCCATGCGGCCGCCGCTGCTGACGTCCCAGCGCGAGGTCAGTCCGCAATGGCTGACCTTGGCGATCGTGCCGTCGCGCTTGACGATCGGGTTCACGCAGGCCGCATCGCTGATGCGCGTCGCCACCTGCGGGCTGTCGCGGCCGACGAAGCGCGACGAGTAGTCGTTGCCGAAGTTCACCCGCGGCGTCACGACGACGGTCGTGTCCTTGTAGGGCAGGGCGTCGCCCTCCAGGTTGCGGAAGTTGCGGTTGTCGAAGTAGAAGGCGTTCAGGCTCGGATTCGACGGGTGCGTGGCCAGCACGTGCGTGAACACCGTCGACGTGCCGTCGGTGCGCGCGACTTCCATCTGGAACACGCCGCCGTTGGCGCAGTCCTTGGCCTGGATCTTCATCGCGACCTGCGGGCCTTCGCGCATCAGCACGATGTCGGTGGTGTCGAGTTCCACGTCGACCCCGCCGGTCAGCGCGGCGCCGCGGTGGTCGGGCAGCTTCGAGGCGAACACCGGCGTGGGCACGCCGCCGGTCATGTCCAGCGGATTGGCCGCGCCGGTCAGGACGTAGTCGCGGATGCCGAAGCTGGCCGCGTCGACCTCGAACTGAACATACTTGCCCTGCACGAGGAAGCGCGCCGGCACGCTGCCCGCGGCCACGGTCTGGTTGGCCTTGCCGCTCAGGCCGAGCACGCGGAAGCCGCCGCCGTCGCAGCCCTTGGAGGAAGCGGCCATCGCCAGGCCGCTCGCGGCGGTCAGCGCCAGGGCTGTCAGCAGCGCGCGGCCGCGGCGCAGGGAAGAGGAGGAACGGGTCGAGGTCATGGGGTGCTCCCGGGAGGTTGTGCGAAGGGGTGTCTGAAGACAGCGCGATGCTAGGAATCCGCCGCCGCCGCGCCCAGGGCACAAGGGCGGGATCGCACCGGGACGAAGGTCGCGACCGGTCGGGACCTTGGTCCATGGGCGGACCGGAAGCACGCTGTTACAGTGCCGCCGAATGAGTTCCACGGCCCCGCCGCCAACGCCACGGCCCCCGTCGCGATTCCTGTTGCGATCCCTCTCGCTGTCGCTGTCCCAGCAGTTCCTGCTGGTCAGTTTCCCGGTCCTGCTCGCCTCCACGCTGGTCATCGGCTGGTGGGTCGGCAAGCAGGTCGAGGAAAGCGTCGTGCACCGCATCGGCGGTGACACCGCGCTGTACGTCGATGGTTTCATCGCGCCGCATCTCGACGGCCTGAACCGGACGGGCCGGATCGATGAGGCGGATCGCCGCGCGCTGGAGGCGCTGGTCGTCGATGCGGACTGGGCCAGGCGCATCGTGTCGCTGCGGATCTGGCGTCCGGACGGCGTCGTGCTGTTCAGCAGCGACGGCGAAGGCGTCGACCAGAAGCTCGAGATCGACGAGGGCCTGGAGGTCGCCGCGGCCGGCAGCGTCTACTCGGAGATCAGCGTGCGGCGCGGTCGCCGGCAGACCGATCACGGCCAGCCGCTGGAGCGGATGATCGAGACCTACACGCCGATCCACACCGCTGGGCGCGGGCACATCGGCGCGATCGCCGAGTTCTACCAGATGCCCGACGAGATCGACCGCGAGGCGGGCAGCGCGCAGCGGCGCGGCTGGCTGATCGTCGCGGGCACGATGCTGGCGACCTACCTGCTGCTGTTCCTGCTCGTGCGCCGGGGCAGCCTCACCATCGTCACCCAGCGCAACGAACTGCGCGAGCGGCTGATGCAGTTGACCGCGATGCATGCGCAGAACGACGCCCTGAACGCCCGTGTGCGACGCGCGGCGGAGGATGCGATCTCGATCAACGAGGCGCTGCTGCAGCGCGTGTCCGCCGACGTGCACGATGGTCCGAGCCAGGACCTCGGTTTCGCGCTGATGCAGATCAAGAACCTGCGTGATGGTCAGGCGGCCCGCGCATCCGATGCAGCATCCGATGCGATGGCCGGCGCGACGGCAGCGACGACCGCTGGCGTGATGCTGGCCAGCGACCTGGACCGCATCAGCGACGCCGTGCAGGCCGCCATGCGCGACCTGCGGGCGATCTCCGCGGACCTCGAGCTGCCTGAACTGGAGCCGCTGGCGCTCGACGCCGTCGCGGCTCGCGTGGTCCGCGACTTCGAGGCGAAGACCCAGGGCGCCGTGCCGGTGACGCTGGAGACCGTCGTCGATCCGGCGCTGCCTTCGCCGCTGCGGATCAAGACGACGCTGTACCGGCTGCTGCAGGAGTCGCTGGCCAACGTGTTCCGCCATGCGCGCGGCAGCCGATGCCGCGTCGAGTTGCGCAGCGACGCGTCCGGCATCCGGCTGGCCGTGGATGACGACGGCCCGGGCTTCGATCCCGCGCAGGCGCGCGCCCGTCGGCGGCTCGGCCTGAGCGGGATGCGCCAGCGCGTGGAGTCGCAGGGCGGGACCTTCGCCGTGACCAGCGCGCCGGGACAGGGGACGCGCATCCGCGTGACCCTGCCGGCGACGGTGCAGGCCCGTGCGGACGAGGACTTGAACGTGACGAGGACGGATGATGAGCGCTGACGCGATCGAGGTGCTGGTGGTCGACGACCACCCGCTGTTCCGCCAGGGCGTGGTGCATTCGCTGGCGCTGGATCCGGGCTTCCGGGTCGTCGGGGAGACCGCGTCCGGCGAGGAGGCCCTGGCGCTGGCGCAGGCGCTGCTGCCGGACGCCGTGCTGCTGGACATCAGCATGCCGGGCTGGAACGGCATAACGACGGCCGAGCGCATCGCGATGGCCTGCCCGGCGACGGCGATCGTGATGCTGACGATGTCGGAAGACAAGGACAAGCTGCTCGCGGCGCTCAAGGCCGGCGCGCGCGGCTACGTGCTCAAGGGCGTGTCGGGCAAGGAACTGGCCGGCGTGCTGCGCGCGGCCGTGGCCGGCGAGGTGTACGTGTCGCCGTCGATCGCCGCGGAGATGCTGGTGTCGCTGACACAGCGCAAGGCGCCGGATCCGTTGCAGGAGCTGACCGACCGGGAACGCAGCATCCTGTCGCTGATCGGCGCGGGCAGGACCAACCGCGAGATCGGCGACGCCTTGTTCCTGTCCGAGAAGACGATCAAGCACCACGTGACCAACATCCTGCAGAAGCTGCAGGTCCGCAGCCGCGTCGAGGCGGCACTGCTCGCGAGCCGCCACGGCGATGCCGGGCGTGGCGACCGCACCGGTTGAAGAGCGCGCAAGCGCCCGGCCTACCGGGATAGACTGGGCCGGAACGACGCGCCTCTCCGGGCGCGTCCGCACGCCCGCATCGCCGCCGCCGGGTTCCTGTGTTCCCGTGACCGCGCTCCCCGTTTCCATTCTTCCGAAAGGCCCTCCCATGAAATCCCGTGCCGCCGTCGCGTTCGAAGCTGGCCAGCCGCTGCAGATCGTCGAGATCGACGTCGAGCCGCCCCGCAAGGGCGAGGTGCTGGTGAAGATCACCCACACCGGCGTGTGCCACACCGACGCGTTCACGCTCAGCGGCGACGATCCGGAAGGCCTGTTCCCCGCCGTGCTCGGCCATGAAGGCGCGGGCATCGTGGTCGAGGTGGGCGAGGGCGTCACCAGCGTCAAGCCCGGCGACCACGTGATCCCGCTCTACACCGCCGAATGCGGCGAGTGCCTGTTCTGCAAGTCCGGCAAGACCAACCTGTGCGTGGCCGTGCGCGCGACGCAGGGCAAGGGCGTGATGCCCGACGGCACGACGCGCTTCTCCTACCAGGGCAAGCCCATCTACCACTACATGGGCTGCTCGACCTTCAGCGAGTACACCGTGGTGGCCGAGGTGTCGCTGGCCAAGATCAGTCCGGACGCCAACCCGGAGCAGGTCTGCCTGCTGGGCTGCGGCGTGACCACCGGCCTGGGCGCGGTGAAGAACACGGCCAAGGTGCAGCCGGGCGACTCGGTGGCGGTGTTCGGTCTCGGCGGCATCGGCCTGGCGGTGATCCAGGGCGCGAAGCTGGCGCAGGCCGGCCGCATCATCGCGATCGACACCAACCCGTCGAAGTTCGAGCTGGCCAAGGTCTTCGGCGCCACCGACTTCGTGAACCCGAAGGACTTCGACAAGCCCGTCCAGCAGGTGATCGTCGAGATGACCGGCTGGGGCGTCGACCATTCGTTCGAGTGCATCGGCAACATCCATGTGATGCGCGCGGCGCTCGAGTGCGCGCACCGTGGCTGGGGCCAGTCCATCGTGATCGGCGTCGCGGGCTCGGGTCAGGAGATCTCGACGCGGCCGTTCCAGCTGGTGACGGGCCGGACCTGGAAAGGTACGGCCTTCGGCGGCGTCAAGGGCCGCTCGCAGCTGCCGGGCATGGTCGAGGAGGCGATGCGCGGCGACATCCAGCTCGCGCCGTTCGTGACCCACACGATGCCGCTGACTGGCATCAACGAGGCCTTCGACCTGATGCACGAGGGCAAGTCGATTCGCTCGGTGGTGCACTACTGAGCCGGAGGCCGCCGCGGGATGCGGCGGCTGGCGGAGGCGCCGGCTCGGCCGGGCCTGGCCCGGCTCAGCCCGGCGTTTTCCGCCCCAGCATGATGATGGCCATGCCGACCAGGCTGACGGCGACGCCGATCCAATCGGTGGTGGACGGCTTCACCTTGTCCACCAGCATCAGCCAGACCATCGCCACGCCGATGTACACCCCGCCATAGGCGGCGTAGACGCGACCGGCGGCGGTGGGGTGCAGCGACAGCAGCCAGGCGAAGAGCGCCAGGCTGCCGGCCGCCGGCACGAGCAGCCAGACCGGCTTGTCCTGCTTCAGCCAGAGGTAGGGCAGGTAGCAGCCGACGATCTCGGCCAGTGCGGTCAAGGCGAAAAGCAGGAAGGTCTTGAGCAGGTCCATCGACGCATTCTCGCGCCCGGCAAGACCGAGCGACGACGGGCCCGGAGCGACCAGCGCCAGGCGCCCGGTCAGCGCGACTCTTTCCAGCCCAGCACCCGGGCCGGGAGGAACAGGATGGCCTTGAGCAGCGCGAAGACTGCTTCCACGCTCAGTCCGATCAACCGGAACGGCAGCGTCAACAGCCAGGCGATCGGCCACAGGACCAGGGCCAGCAGGGCCAGCGGCCAGCACAGCACGAACAGGACCAACCAGAACAGCAGGCCGACGATGCCCATGACGCACTCCTTGGTGAGGCCGCGATCGATCACGGCACATCGATACCTTAGCGCGGGTGGCGGGGCGATGCGCCAGTCAGGCGACAGACTGCATCGTGGGGTCTACAGGATGCACGCATCAGGGATGGCCGCTTGACGCTCTGTGTCCATCCCCCAATGGGGCTGTATATGCGGTCGATCCACACCCCTATGGGACGGCGTTTTCTCGCTTCTCTTTGACGCGCCGCAATGAGCGCCGAGATTGAGACCGACCGATGGGGGAGCGGTGGCCGAATTCGATTTTGGGCCGTGTCAGCGGTGGCAGAGTTGCTCTCCATGGCGGGCAGGGGCCCGCCGTTATCGAGGAACAGACGATGCCAGTGAACCCCTATGAGAGCAGCACGGCCGAGCGCGCCGCGCGGTCCGATCCGGAGCTGATCGCCCGGGTGCAAGCGATCGAGACGGTCCTGCCGACGCTCGCCACGCGCGCCCAACTGGAGCAGCTCCGCGGAGAGATGAAGGAAGGTCTCGGTGCGGTCCGTGTGGAGCTGAAGGAAGAGGCCGGAACTCTGCGCGCCGAGATGAAGGACGGCTTTGCCGCCGTCAACGAGACGATCGGCGCGCTGCGTGCGGAAATGAAGGATGGCACTGCGGCCGTGAACGAGACGATCGGCGCGCTGCGTGCGGAAATGAAGGATGGCACTGCGGCCGTGAACGAGACGATCGGCGCGCTGCGTGCGGAAATGAAGGATGGCACTGCGGCCATGAACGTGACGATCGGTGCGCTGCGCGCGGAAATGAAGGATGGCACTGCGGCCATGAACGTGACGATCGGCGCGCTGCGCGCGGAAATGAAGGAAGGGTTTGGCGCGGGACGGGCGGAGATGCACAAGACGACCAGCGATCATCATCTGGCGACGCAGGGCGTGATCTTCGGCGCGATCAAGTGGTCCGTCGGTTTCGTGTTCGGTCTGATCGGACTGGCGGCCACGGTCTTCGCCGCCGTGTCCCCCTTCATCAAGTCGCACTGACGACGGTGGGGGCCAATCAGCGGCTTCGATGGATCGGCATGAGACCGATCAACTCGTCTTCCCCAGCACCTTGGCCAGATGCGCCACGAACTGCCTGACCCGCGCGGTGCCTTGGACCCGCTGCGGGTACACCGCATAGATGTCCGCATCGGGCGTCTCCCACTCCGGCAAGACCTGGACCAGTCGACCCGTCGCCAGATAGCGCGCGATGTCCCATTCCGCGCGCATCAGGATCCCGTGCCCGTCGAGCGCCCAGTTCACCGCGATCTCGCCGTCATTGGTCGTCAGTGCGCCGCGCGTCTTCACCGCTTCGGTGACCGTCTTGCGGCCTCGCTTCGAAGAGAGCCGCCACAGACCGTACGCTTCCTCGCCCTGACGGATGCCGATGCAATCGTGCCGCACCAGCTCCGCCGGCGTCTTCGGCATGCCGTGCGAGCGCAGATAGGCGGGTGAAGCGCAGAGCAATCGGCGGTTCGCGGCGATGCGCCGCGCGATGACCCGCGCGTCCGGCGGCGGGCCGAAACGGATGCAGACGTCGAAGGCGTCCTCGTTCAACGGCGGCGGATTGACCGACAGCTGCAACTGCACCTGCAGCTTCGGGTGCTGGCGCACGAAACCCGAGATCAGCGGCGCGATGTGCGTCCGCCCGAATCCCAGCGTCGCGTTCACGCGCAGCAGGCCGCTCGCGGTGCCGCCGCTGGCGCTCATCACCTCCCGCAGGTCATCGATAGCCGCAAGGATCCGCCGCGCGTGCTCCAGGTAGAGCTCGCCTTCCTGCGTCAGGCTCATCCGGCGCGTGGTCCGGCTCAGCAGCGCCGTGCCCAGCCGGCTCTCCATCTGCGTCAGGTGCTTGCTGACCGCCGCCGTCGTGATGCCGAGCTCGCGCGCCGCGGCGCTCAGGCTGCCGGCACTGCACAGCGCCGAGAAGAAACCCAGGTCGGCCGGTGCGATCGCCGCCGTGCTGGTCGACGCCTTGGCCACCTTCGCGGTGACGGTCTTGTCCATTGCGCCAGCGGCTGAAGCGCGCTGCGAGGTCTTTGAAGCCATGGAGAAACCCTGCCAATTGTTGAATCCAAGTTGAAGACGGATTGACTTTAGCCGCGATCCGCAGGGCAGAGCGCTCCTAGAGTCGGATCAGGCCATTCCCGACATCACCTGGAGACAGACCCCCATGAAGACCTATCGCATCGCCACCATCCCCGGTGACGGCATCGGCAAGGAAGTGATCCCCGCGGGCCGCGAGGTCCTCGAGGCGCTGGCCGCGACGACCGACCGCTTCCGCTTCGAGTTCGAGGACTTCGGCTGGGGCGGCGACTGGTATCGCACGCACGGCGAGATGATGCCGGCCGACGGCCTGGCCGCGCTGCGCGACAAGGACGCGATCCTGTTCGGCTCCGCCGGCGATCCCGACATCCCCGACCACATCACGCTGTGGGGCTTGCGGCTGAAGATCTGCCAGGGCTTCGACCAGTACGCCAACGTGCGCCCGACCCGCGTGCTGCCCGGCATCGACGCGCCGCTCAAGCGTTGCGGGCCGAAGGACCTCGACTGGGTCATCGTGCGCGAGAACTCGGAAGGCGAATACGCCGGTGTCGGCGGCCGCGTCCACCAGGGCCATCCGATCGAGGCCGCGACCGACGTGTCCATCATGACGCGCACCGGCGTCGAACGCATCATGCGCTACGCGTTCAAGCTGGCGCAGTCGCGGCCCCGCAAGCTGCTGACGGTGATCACCAAGAGCAACGCGCAACGCCACGCGATGGTGATGTGGGACGAGATCGCCGCGCAGGTGGCCCAGGACTTCCCCGACGTCACCTGGGGCAAGGAACTCGTCGACGCCGCGACCGCCCGCATGGTCAACAAGCCGGCGACGCTGGACACCATCGTCGCGACCAACCTGCACGCGGACATCCTCAGTGATCTGGCGGCCGCGCTCGCCGGCAGCCTGGGCATCGCGCCCACCGGCAACATCGATCCGGAGCGCCGTTATCCGTCGATGTTCGAGCCGATCCACGGCTCGGCCTTCGACATCATGGGCCAGGGGCTGGCGAATCCCGTCGGCACCTTCTGGTCCGCGGTGATGCTGCTGGAACATCTCGGCGAGCCCGAGGCCGCGCAGCGCCTGATGCGCGCGATCGAAGCCGTGACGGCGAATCCGTCGCTGCACACCGGCGACCTCGGCGGGAAGGCGAAGACGACCGACGTTACCGCCGCTGTCATCGCCGCATTGCGCCGGCCCGCCTGACGCTCCTTGCTTCCACCGCCGCTGGCCCTCACCCCTGACCCTCTCCCGCAAGCGGGAGAGGGTGGGGGTGAGGGCTGCGGTCTCCCGCAGTACCACCCTTCGAATGGCCGTCAGAGCCATCGACCAGGAGACAAACCATGAGCCAAGTTCCGACCTCTTCGGGCCGCCGGTCATTGATCGCGGTGTCGGCGATCTCAGTGGGCATCGCCGCCCTCGGCATCGCAACACCGGCCTTCGCCCAACCCTGGCCCGCCAAGCCGATCACCCTGATCGTCCCGTTCCCCGCCGGCGGCACGACTGACGTGCTGGCCCGCGCGCTGGCCGAGAAGCTTCAGCAGAGCCTGGGCCAGCCGGTGATCGTCGAGAGCCGGCCCGGCGCCGGCGCGACGCTGGGCGCCGACTACGTCTCCAAGGCCAAGCCCGACGGCTACACGCTGCTGATCGGCGCGGTCCACCATACCATCGCGAGCAGCGTCTACAAGAAGCTGCCCTACGACTTCCAGAAGGACTTCGTCCCCATCACCAGCATCGCGCTGGTCCCCAACGTGCTGGTCGTCAACGCCAGCCAGACCTCCGCGAAAACGGTGCAGGAACTGGTCGCGCAACTCAAGGCCAAGCCCGGCCAGTGGACCTACGGCTCCAACGGCAACGGCACGGCGCAGCACCTGATCGGCACGCAGTTCCAGAACCTCACCGGCACGACCCTGCTGCACGTGCCCTACAAGGGCAGCGGGCCGCTGGCGACGGACCTGCTCGGCGGGCAGATCCAGATGTCCTTCGACACCGTCACGCCGGTGCTGCCACACATCAAGGCCGGCAAGCTGCGCGCCCTGGCGGTGACGACGGCCCGGCGCTCCAGCGCGTTGCCCGACGTGCCCACGCTCGAGGAGTCCGGCCTGAAGGGCTTCGACATCGGCACCTGGTTCGGCGTGCTGGCGCCGGTGGCCACGCCCAAGGACATCGTCGCGAGGCTGAACACGGAGATGGTCAAGGTCCTCCAGGCGCCGGAGTTCCGCAAGCGCATGGAGGAAATCGGCGCCGAGACGACCGGCGGCACCAGCGAGCAGCTGGCGTCGCAGATCCGCAATGAGACCGGCAAGTTCGCCAAGCTCGTGAAGGAGGCGAACGTGCAGATCGAGTGAGGGCGACCGGCCCGTCGATCATCGGTCGGACTGCGCATGATCGTGCATGAACATGAAATAACGTGCACAATCGCGACTCGCTCCCTGAGGTGTCATGTCGCAGTCCGATCTTCCTCACGCCCGCCGGCACGTCATTGCGGACCGGCTCGCCGCCGGCCAGGCGGTGGTCGCGGCCGACCTCGCCACCGAGTTCAACCTGTCCGAGGACGCCATCCGGCGTGACCTCCGCGCGCTGGCCGCGGACGGCCTGTGCCGGCGCGTCTACGGCGGTGCGGTGCCGATCGCGGCCAACGACCGCCCGCTCGCGGCGCGGATGAAGGAGGCGCCCGATCGCAAGTCCGCCCTGGCGCGCACCGGCGCGGCCACGGTCCGGCCGGGCGAGCTGCTGTTCCTGGACACCGGCAGCACCAACCTCGCGCTGGTCGAGTTCCTGCCCGAGGACGCGGACCTGACGGTGGCCACCAACGCCGTCGACGTCGCCGCCGCGGTGCTGCGGCGCCAGGACCTGCGCCTGCTGATGATCGGCGGCGAGGTCGATCCGCACCTGGGCGGCTGCGTCGACGCGGCCGCGGTGGACAGCCTCTCGCGCCTGCGCATCGATCGCGGGTTCGTCGGCGTCTGCGCGCTGTCGATGAGCGATGGCATCCTCACGACGCATTTCCGCGAGGCCGCGTTCAAGCGCACCCTCATCGAGCGCAGCCGCCATGTCGTCGGACTCGTGACCCGCGACAAGCTGCAGGCCGCCGCGGCTCACCGCGTCGCCGGCCTCGAGGCGCTGCACACCGTTGTCATCGAACGCGATGTCGGCGCGAGTGTCCTGAAGGCACTGCGCCAGACCGGGTCCGAGGTCATCCCGGTCGACCCGGCGGAGTGAGCGCCTTGGACGACGGCTGGTCCCTCGATCCCGCCGCGGACCGGCCGGAGGCGCGCCTGGCCGTGCGCCTGGCCTTCATCGTCGCCGGCTGCGGGATCGCCTGTGTCCTGGCGCTCCTGCCCTGCCTGGCGCATCACCTGGCACTCGACGCGGCGGAACTCGTCACAGCCGTGCTCTCGCTGATGGCGGGCGCGTGGCTCGGCACCCGGAGCCTCGGCGCCGGATGGTCCCGGATCGGTGCGCGGCGGCAGGTGCTCATCGCAGGCCTGGGGTCGGCGCTGCTGCCGCCCACGCTGGCGTTCGCGGGATCTCCGGCGCTGCTGGCCGCCGGCCTGTTCACCGCCGGTGTCGTCGCCGGCGCGCTGGACGTGGCGATGCAGGCGTCGGCCGAGGCGCTCGCCGTGTCGATCCGCCAGGGCTGCACGCCGGCGCTCCGGGCGGTCTATGGCTTCGCGGGCGCGGGCGGCGCGCTCGTGACCACGGGACTGCTGGCGGTCGGCTTTGAGCCGCCGCTGGCGGCCGCGCTGGTCGCCGCGCCCATGATGATCGCCATCGTGGTGGCGTGGCCCTATCTGCCGGAGGCGCCAGGGCAGGGGCGCTGAACACGGATGTCGAGGTCGGGAAGGGGTGTTTAGCGCGGCGGCCTAAACACTTGGGAAACTCGCGGGACTTTGTTGACCCCTGAAAAGGGCACTTCAAGAATCGTCCCCACCCATGAGCAGCACCACCATCCGCGATATCGCCAAGGCCGCCGGCCTGTCCATCGGCACCGTGTCGCGCGGTCTCCGCAACCAGTCCGGCCTGTCGGAGGAGACCCGCCAGGTCGTCCGCGACACCGCCTTGCGCCTGGGTTACGACTTCACGCAGCTGCGCAAGAACAAGATCCGGCGCATCGGCTTCCTGCTGCACAGCCAGCACAACACGCTCGCGTCCAGCCCGTTCTTTTCCGCCGTGCTGCACGGCGCCGAACAGGTCTGCCGGCGCGAGGGCTTGTCGCTGTCCTTCATCGTCGCGGGCCCGGGCCAGCCCATCGTGGAGCAGACCCGCGGGCACCAGCTGGACGCCTTCCTGTGCGTCGGCTACTTCGAGCCCGAGGTCCTCGAGGCCCTCAGGCGCAGCGGCAAGCCGACGGTGCTGGTCGACATGCACCGGCGCGGGATGACCTCGGTGAATCCGGACCATCAGCACGGCAGCTTCCTCGCGACCAGCCACCTGCTGCGCAGCGGGCGGCGCACGATCGGGCTGATCTCCGGATCGCCGGCGCACTACAGCCTGGAGCAGCGCGCCCGCGGCTACCGCCGCGCGTTGTTCGAGGCCCAGGTGCAGGCCGATCCCGACCTCGAGGTCATCGCGCCGCAGCTCGGCGACGGCGAGGCCGGCGTGATCGAGGCCATGCGCCAGCTGCTCGGGCGCCGCAAGCGCCCCGACGCGGTCGTCTGCTTCAACGACAGCGCGGCGCTGGTCGCCATGCGCCAGTGCCTGAACGAGGGGCTGCGCATTCCCGAGGACATCGCCGTGGTCGGCTTCGACGACATCGGCGGCGCTTCCGTCGCCCATCCGCCGCTGAGCACGGTGCGCGTCGACAAGGAGTCGCTCGGCGCCAAGGGCGTGGCGCTGCTGCTCGGCACATCGGCGGACGAGCCTCAAGAACTGACCCTGCCGGTGGAACTGGTCGTGCGCGACAGCACCAGCAGCAACGACTGACCCCATCCCTTCATTGCATGACACAGACAACTTCCTCCGTGACCGGCGACCTGCCCGATTTCCGTTCCCGCGACGTGCTGCTCGCGCATGCGCGGCACACGATGGATTTCTACCACCCGCGTTGCATCGACCCGAGCGGCGGCTTCTTCCACTTCTTCAAGGACGACGGCACCGTCTACGACACGCATCAGCGCCACCTGGTGAGCAGCACGCGTTACGTGTTCACCTATGCGATGGCCTACCGTCGCTTCGGCGATCCGGCCTACCTGGACGGCGTGAGGCACGGCGTGCGCTTCCTGCGCGAGGCGCACTACGACGACGCGCTGCGCGGTTACGCGTGGCTGCTGGACTGGCGTGACGGCCAGGCGCAGGTGCTCGACGCCACGCGCCACGCCTACGGTCTGGCCTTCGTGCTGCTGGCCTACGCGCATGCGGTCATGGCCGGCGTGGAGGAGGCGCGGCCGTGGATTGCCGAGACCTTCGCGCAGCTGGAGGAACACTTCTGGGACGAGGCTGGCGGCCTCTACGCCGACGAAGCGAGCCCACAGTGGCACGTGCTGTCGCCGTACCGCGGCCAGAACGCCAACATGCATGCGTGCGAGGCGCTGCTGGCGGCCTTCGACGCCACCGGCGAGTCGCGCTACCTGACCCGCGCCGCGCTGCTGGCGCAGAACATCACCCGCCGCCAGGCCGAGCGCTGCGGCGGCCTGGTCTGGGAGCACTACGACGCGCACTGGCAGCCGGACTGGCTGTTCAACCGCGACGATCCGGCCAATCTCTTCCGCCCGTGGGGTTACCAGCCGGGCCACTTCACCGAGTGGACCAAGCTGCTGCTCCAGCTGGAAGCGCGTGCGGAGTACCTCGACCAGGACCTGGACTGGGTGCTGCCCACCGCGAGCAAGCTGTTCCTCGTGGCCGTGCGGCGCGGCTGGGATGCCGAGCACGGCGGGCTCTGCTACTCGCTGGCGCCGGACTTGAGCGTGTGCGATCCGGACAAGTACTTCTGGGTGCAGGCCGAGAGCGCCGCCGCCGCGGCGCGTCTGGCCGCGCGGACCGGGGACGGCGTCTACTGGGACTGGTACCAGCGCCTGTGGGGCTACAGCTGGACGCATTTCGTCGATCACGCGCATGGCGCGTGGTATCGGATCCTCGACGGCGAGAACCGGAAGTACAGCGACGAGAAGAGTCCGGCGGGCAAGGTCGACTACCACACGATGGGTGCGTGTTACGACATCGTGGATGTGCTGGACGGCATCGGCATGCGGGGGCCGACCATGCGTGACGCCCCCGAACTGCTGTGCGTCGGCGAGGCCCTCACCGATATGCTGCAGCAGGCGCCCGACCAATGGATCAGCCGCGTCGGCGGCTCGACCTGGAACGTGGCGCGCGCGCTGGCGGCGCTGGGCGCGCGCACGGCCTTCGCCGGCGCGGTGAGCCGCGACCTGTTCGGCGATGAACTGGTGCGGGCCAGCGAAGCGGTGGGCCTCGATACACGGCTGCTGCAGCAGGTCGACCGGGCACCGCTGCTGGCGATCGTCGAGCAGGGCGAACCGCCGCGCTACTTCTTCGTCGGCGGCGACAGCGCCGACCTGCACTTCGATCCGGACGCGCTGCCCGAGGGCTGGGCCGGTGAAGCGCGCCGCGCGCACTTCGGCGGCATCAGCCTGGCGCGCGAGCCGCTGGCCTCGCGATTGGTCGCGCTGGCCGAGCGCTTGAAGGGGCAGGGCGTGGCCATCAGCTACGACCCCAACTTCCGCAACCTGATGGCGCACGGCTACGAGCCGACGCTGCGCCGCATGTGCGCGCTGGCCGACGTGATCAAGGTGTCTGACGACGACCTGCGCGGCCTGTTCCCCGGACTCGGGCTCGACGATGCGATGACGCGGCTGCGCGCCTTCAATCCCGACGCGCTCTATCTGCTGACGCGTGGCGGCGGCGTGGCCTACCTGTCCCGCGACGACGCGGCCTGCATGGCACGCGCGCCGGCGGTCACCGTGGCCGACACCGTCGGCGCGGGCGACGCGGCGGTCGCGGGCCTGCTGCACAGCCTGCACCGGCACCCGGACCGTCCGCTGCGCGCGCATCTGCATGCGGCGCTGGCGGCCGGGTCCGCCGCCTGCCTGCAGCGGGGCGCCACGCCGCCGGAGGCGGCGACCGTCTCGCGTCTGTACGACCAGCTTCAAGCGGAAGGGGCTGCCTGACCTTCCATCCCGTCGATCAACGACAACCACTCCATCCCCGGAGACAAGAGGAGACAACGATGAAGACATCGATCAAGAAGACAACGACCACCCCGTGGACCCGCCGAGGCCTGCTGGCCGCCGCCGCGATGGCGACGATGGCGGTCGCGGCCGGACCGGCCCGCGCGGGCGATCTGGAAGTCCTGCACTGGTGGACCAGCGGCGGCGAGGCCAAGGCCATCTCCGGCCTGAAGGACCAGCTGCAGGCCAAGGGCCACAAGTGGAAGGACTTCGCCGTGGCCGGCGGCGCCGGCGACGCGGCGATGACGGTGCTGAAGTCGCGCGCGATCTCGGGCAACGCGCCCACCGCCGCGCAGATCAAGGGTCCGCTGCTGCAGGACTGGGCCGCCGAGGGCATGCTGGCCAACATCGACGACGTCGCCAAGGCCGAGCACTGGGACGACCTGCTGCTGCCGGTGATCAGCAACATCGTGAAGTACAAGGGCCACTACATCGCGGTGCCGGTCAACGTGCACCGGGTCAACTGGCTCTGGATCAACCCCGAGGTGATGCGCAAGGCCGGCGTCAAGCCGCCGACCACCTGGGACGAGTTCTTCGTCGCGGCCGACGCGCTGAAGAAGGCCGGCGTCACGCCGCTGGCGCACGGCGGGCAGTCTTGGCAGGACTTCACCACCTTCGAGACCGTGGTGCTGGGCACCGGCGGGCCGGAGTTCTACCGCAAGGCGCTGATCCAGCTCGACCCCGCCAGCCTGAAGAGCCCGACGATGGAGAAGTCGCTGACGACCTTCCGCCGCCTGAAGGCCTACACCGACCGCAACGCGCCGGGCCGCGACTGGAACCTCGCGACCGCGATGGTCATGAAGGGCGAGGCCGCCATGCAGATCATGGGCGACTGGGCCAAGGGCGAGTTCCTCGCCGCCGGCAAGACCGCGGGCAAGGACTTCCTGTGCGTGCCCGCGCCGGGCACGGCCAAGTCCTATACCTTCAACGTCGACTCGTTCGCGATGTTCAAGGTCAAGGGCGACGCGAACCAGCAGGCCCAGCGCGACATGGCCTCGGCCATCCTGTCGCCGGCGGTGCAGGAATCCTTCAACCTCGAGAAGGGCTCGATCCCGGTGCGCAAGGGCGTCAGCCTCGCCAAGTACGACGACTGCGCCAAGGCCTCGGCCGCGGACTTCGCGGAAGCCGGCAAGGCCAATACCCTGCTGCCGTCGATCGCCCATGGCATGGCGGTCCGGGCGTCGGCGGAAGGCGCGATGAAGGACGTGGTCAGCCAGTTCTGGAACAGCGACGCGATCACGCCGGCGCAGGCGATGGACCGGCTGGTCTCGGCGGCGAAGACGCAGTAAGCGCGCTTCGCGGGCGAGGTGTTCGCTTCGCCTGCGACGGGGTCTTCGGCGGAGGGAGGAACAGACTCGGTCCTCCATCCTCCGGAGGCCCCATGGACCAGGTGCTCATCGATACGGTACGGCCGCACGACCGCGCGGACGTGGACCGCTGGCTGTGGGACGGCTACCGTCGCATCGATACGATGCCGGATTCGCCGCAGCGGCGTCGCGCGCACATGACCCATGTGCTCGACTGCCAGGAGCGCGTGCTGGCGTTGATGCCCACGGACGAGGCGGCCACGCCGACCGATGAGCGCGAGCGTCAGCTCGCGCTGATGTCCTACGGCACCGAGCGCTGGCTGGCGCTGCTCGCACAGGTGCGGCTGCGCCATCGCGAGCGCGTGGCGCGTCGCGAGTACTCGGCCGAGTCCGCCGGCGATCCGCCGTTCCGCGATGCCGATCATGGCGCCGTCCATGTGGTGGACGTGCTGGATCGCGCGGAGGCGTTCGCGGACGTGGCACCCTATACCGACGCCCGCGTCGGTCGACGCACCCGGGCCGCGCATGCGCTGCGGCTGCTGGAGCCCCGTCGCATCGAGGCCGCGGACCTGCGTTCGCCGCAGGAGGCCGCGCTCATCGGCCAGCGCGGGCTCTTCGCGCGTCACGACATCGCGGCGGGCACCTGTCTCGGCGTCTACGGCGGCCAGCTGCTGGACGAGGTCGACCTGTTCCTGCTGGACGACGACCGCTACCTGATGTCGGCCTCCGATCCGATCGGCCAGGTGGCCGTCAACGGCGAGAACCTGCTGTCGCTGATGAACACCTTGTTTCTCTTCGATGCACAAGGCCGGCCGGGCGGTCATCCGGCCACTGGCTACAACGTGCGCGGCGAGTCCTTCCCCGTCCGGCTGCATCATGGCTGGACCGCGCGCATCCACGCGTTCCGCGCGTCGGAGGACATTCCCGCAGGCCGTGAGTTGCGCTGGAACTACGACCTGGGCGGCAGCCGCTGACATGACCAAAGTCGCACCATGTCTGCGCATACGATCGCCCGGATGCCCCATGAACACGCAGATCCTGGCCGTTCTGCGTGGCAGCGCTCTGACATCCTCCTGACAGCTGTGCGGGAATCCGCACGCCTTTCACGGCTTCGATCGTCACGCCGCGGACATGTGCGCGACAGTCAGCGCTGTCAAGGCCTGACCCCCTTCGGGAACGTCCCGAGTTCCCTGGACGTTGTCATGACGCACCCTTAAACTCGCGCCCACTTTCGTGACCCCTTCCTCGCAGATGGCGAGGATTCCAAGGGGTGCGATGGCGTACGGCGTGCAGGGTCCTGCCGTCGGTGACAGCCATGAAGGGCAAGCTGAAGTGACGAGTCGTTTTCGCTTCGAAGGGTTCGTGCTTGACATGGCCTCGCGCGTCCTCCTGTCGGAGGGCGTGCCCGTGCCGCTCAGCGGCCGGCAGCTGGATCTGCTCGGCGTGCTGGTCGCGCATCGCGGCGCGGTGGTGTCCAAGAACGAGCTGTTGAACCGGGTCTGGCCCGGGCAGGCCGTGGAAGAGAACAACGCCGCCGTGCATGTGTCGGCGTTGCGGCGCGCGCTGGGTCGCGAAGCCATCGCCACGGTCGCCGGGCAGGGGTACCGGTTCGCACTGCCGTTGCGGCAGGACGAGGACACGTCCCATGACTCGACCGACCGGCCGGTCGAGCCGATATCCCCCATCGTCCGTCCGCGGGCGTTGCCGTCGGCCCCGGTCGCGATGCATGGCCGCGGTGCCGACCTGCAGGCGCTGCTGAGCCGTCTGGTGCGGCATCGGCTGGTGACCGTCGTCGGCGCGCCCGGCGTCGGCAAGTCGACGCTCGCGCTGGCCTGCGCGCATGAACGCCGCCAGGCGGCCCGTGACGGCGCGGTGTGGGTGGACCTGTTGAGCGGGGACGATCCGTCGGACCCGTTGCCCGCGGTCGCGAGCGCGCTCGGGCTGGACCCGGGCACGGACCTGCAGACCCTGCTGGCGTTGCTGCGGCCGATGTCGCTGCTGCTGGTGCTGGACAACGCGGAGATCGCCGGCGCGCGCGCGGCGACCTTCTGTCACGCGGTGCTGGAGAACACCGAGGACGTGGCGCTGATGGTGACCAGCCGCAAGGTGCTGCGCGTGCCGGGCGAGCGCGTGCTGCGCACGCCGCCGCTGTCGGTGCCGCCGGCCGGCGCGGGCGTGGACGAGTCGCTGATGCACGGCAGCGTGGCGCTGTTCGTCGACCAGGTGCGGGCGTTGGGTCAGCCCTTCGCGCTCGGTCTGCACAACGTGGCCCAGGTGACGGCGCTGTGCCGCCGGCTGGACGGCATTCCGCTGGCGCTGCAGCTGGCGGCGGGCCGGCTCGCGATGTTCGGCATCGATCAGCTCTGCGAGCGCCTCAGCGACCGCTATCGGCTGCTGACCCGCGGCACGCAGGCGGGGCCGCGCCGGCATCAGTCGCTGCGGGCCTGCATGGATGCGAGCCTCGCGTTGCTCGACGACGTGGAGCAGCTGGTGCTGCGGCGGCTCGAGCCGTTCGAGGGCGGCTTCACGCTGGAGATGGCGACGGCCGCGCTGTCCGACCGGCAGCTTGATGCGTGGACCGTGGCGGAAGCGCTCGAAGGACTGGTGGACCATTCGCTGGTCCAGGTCGACGCGGAGGATCGCCCGCGCTACCGGCTCTTCGACGGCATCCGCGCCTACGGGTTGCTGCTGCTCGAGGAAACCGGCGAGATCGAGATCGCGCGGTGCCAGCATGCCCGCGCGATGAGCCAGCTGTTCGACCGCGCGGAACGGGCGCTGCAGATGATGCCCGACGCGCGCTGGATCGCGGAGTTCTCGCCCGAGCTCGGCAACGTGCGGGCCGCGCTGGACTGGTGCCTGGAGCACGAGCCGGTACGCGGGCTGGGTCTGCTCGCACATTCGAGGGCCTTGTTCGAGTTGCTGCAGCTGGCCCAGGAGACCGCGTGGCGGCACGCCGCCTACGAGGCCGAGCTGCCGGCGGAGCTGCCCCCGGCGGTGCTGGCGCGCTACTGCATCGATCACGCGGGTCTGCTCGCGCCGCACGATCCCAAGCGCGCCGCGATCTGGTACCGGCGCGGCGTGACGGTCTCGCGGACGGCGGAGGATCCGGCGCTGCGTTACCTGGCGCTGTGCCGTCAGGTCGTCGAGGACCGCGAGCTGAGCCAGGCCGCGATGCGCTACGCGATGGGCGAGCTCGTCGCGCTGGCGGGCCGCTGCGAAGGCGCGCATGCGGCGCGTCTGAAGCTGTGGGGACTCGCGGCGCGCGCGCATGTGTGGCGCGTCGAGGGTCAGGCGGCCGAGGCCGACGAGGCGATGTGCGCCTCGCTGCAATTGGCGCAGGAGGTCGGCGCGTCCCGGTGGGTGCTCGACGACCTGCATCGGCTGATGGAGCTTCAGGTCGGGCACGGCCAGCCGCTGCGATCCGCGGCGCTGGTGCGCCAGTGGGAAGACGGTGCCAGCCGCGCCAGCGGCATCAACACCGCCAACGGCGAGTTCCTGCAGCGCGTGCTGGGCTGCCTGGCCGCGGTGCTGCTGGCCGAAGGGCGCACCGAGGAAGCACGGGACGTGCTGACCGGGATCGTCACGCCGAAGCCGTCGCGCGGCGTCTATCGCGATAGCCGGAGCGACAGCCGGCACGACAGCCGGAGCGAGGGCCAGGCCGACGCGCAGGGCGAGAGCCAGAGCGACGCGTTCGACCGGCTGCTGCCGGTCTTCGCCTGGCTGGCGTTCGAGGAGGGGCGCGATCAGGACGCGGCGCGCCTGACCGGGTATGCGGGGCAGGCGTACTCGCCGATCCGCGCGGATCCCCTGCCGCCGTGGGGCAGCCTGGTGCAGCGGATGCGCGCGCGGCTGGACGGCTTCTCGATGGCGCGGCTGCAGGACGAAGGCAACCGCTGGGACGAGCCGCGCGCGATGGTCGCCGCGCTGGCGCGGACGGCGGGGATCGCGGCGTCGTTCGGCGGCCGGGGCTGCTGAAGCACTGAAGCCGCTGAAGCGTTGAAGCTGCTGAAGCGCTGAGGCTGCTGGAGCCGCTGCGCACGGGTCGGCGCCACCGAGGCGGGCGAAGCGGCTCGCGACCGCGCGAAGCGGTCTTGAAGGACCATGCCTGCACGGGTCCCGTCGTCACGGTTGGGTCATGCGGGCTGTCGAGAGTGGCGGCAGCTCATTGCAGGACCGCTCCCATGACGATCACGACGCCGCCCGCCGGCTTGCCGGCCTTGTCGACCAACGCCGGCGCCATCGAACTCGACCGGCTGCGGCGCGCGCCGACGACGCCCACGTCGCCGGTCTCTCCGGGCGCTTCGCAGGGCGGCGCGACGCCGCCGCGCCGGATGTCGTCCGAACTCGGCGGCCTGAACGCACGGCGCAACTCCGACCCCGGACCCTCGCGGAGCACCGATGCGGCGCTCGCGCCGCGGCGGCCGCTCGAGCAACTGCGCCGTCCGGCGGCGTCCAGCGGAGACGCCACGCCGACCACGACGCCGTCGACGCGCCCGGCGTCCCCAATCCCGACGCCCACGGTGCCGGCTGTCACCGTTCCGACCACCGCTGTCCCAACCACCGCTGTCCCAACCACCGCTGTCCCAACCGTCACGGTTCCGACCGTTACAGTGCCGACCGTTACAGTGCCGACGATCACAGCGGTGCCGACGACTGTGGCGCCGACGACCGTAGCGCCGACCACAGTGGCACCCACGGCCGTGGCCCCCACCACGACGGGGCCGGCAACCGCCGCGGCGACCAGTCATGGCCACGCGCCGCGCGAGGCCGGCGCCTTGTCGTTCTTCCTGGCGCAGAACGTGCGCCACGCGGTGCCGGTGGCGGCCGTGCGGACGGTGGTGCAGGGCGTCATCGCGCCCGAGCTCGCGCGCGCCGTGGTCTCGCACCCGGACGTGGCGCTGGCGGCGCAGACCGCGTTGACGGCCTACTCGCTGGGTCGCCGCGTCGTCTCGCAGATCCACAGCGAAAGCAGCGCGCAGGTCGCCAACCAGGCGTTCAGCGGCGACGTGGCGCAGCGGGACAACCACCTGCCGCGCCGTCTGTGGCAAGGCGTGCAGTCGGCTGGCATCGCCGGCGGCGACTTCGCCGCGCTCGCGCTGACGATCGCCTCGCGCAGCCACCCGGCGCTGGCGGGCGTGGCGCAGTCCGCCGCCGCGATCCAGGTGATCTCGCATCTGCAGGCGCAGTTCCGGGAGGCGCTCCGTCCCGCGATCAACACGGTGCACGTCGGCAACGGCGACCGCAACGTCGCGCAGCCGCCCGAGGGGCGCAACCTGCGTCCCGCCGATGTCACGGGGATGATGCGCGGGACCTTCGGTGCCGCCGCGGCGGCCATCGACATGGGTGCGCAACTGCTGATCCAGCACCAGCTGGGCGGCCAGCCCGCCTGGCAGGCCGCGCGCGGCCTGGCCGTGCGCGCCGGCGCCATCGCCGGCGCGGCCAACATGCTGACGTCGTCCGTGGAGGACCACCTGGTCGACACCGCCTCGGCGCGCCGGATGCAGCAGACCGATCCGTCCCACGTGCGCCATCTGCATGTCGACTTGCGCAACCCGTTCACCCGCAATGAACTGGGCCGTCAGGCGGAACGCGCCGATGCGCGCGTCTTCAACACGATGGTACCGGGCCTCATCGCGCTGGGCGTCGTGCAGGCCTTGCAGTCGACGCTGACACAGCCCGGCGTCAGCGCCGACCAGCGGCAGGCCGCACAGGCCGGCGTGCACGCGCTGGTCGCCGGTCTGGTGGGCGGCACGCTGCTCGCGCTGACGGTCGCGTCGTATCAGCTCAACGACACGGTGCGCAGCCGCAATGCCGCGCAGCGGACCGCGGCGCAACGCGCGCAGCCCTGATCGCCGGCGCCTTCGCTCCGCCTCTTTCTCCCTCTCCCGCTTGCGGGAGAGGGAAGGGTGAGGGCCGGCGGCCACGGCAGTCCGCGGCGGCGCCCCTTGGTTCACACGTCGAGGCGGTAACCCACGCCGTACACCGTCTGGATCCGCGGCACCGGCATGCCGTCCATGGTGCGCGAGCGCGACCGCGGGCCGCCGGGGTTCAGCTTGAGCCGCAGCTTGTACACGTGCTGCTCCAGCGTCCGCTTGCCGATGTCGCTGGAGCGGCCCCAGATCTCGGTCGACAGCGTGTGCGTGCTGACCACGCGGCCGAGGTTCTCGAACAGCGTCCATGCCAGCGCGAATTCACGCGCCGTCAGGCTGACCTCGCGCACGCCGGTGGACAGGCTCTGCGTCGGCGCGTGCAGCGCATACGGTCCCGCGCGCAGCGACGTGGCGCGCACGCCGTCGATGCGCGTCTGGATGCGCGCGCGCAGCCGATGGATCAGCGGGCCGGCACCGTCCGAGATGACCGCGTAGTCATCGGCGCCCCGCTGCAGCGCGCGTGAGATGCCCACCGAGTCGCCCAGTCCGAGCACGACGATCGGCACGCCGCGTCCCGCATGCAGGCGCAACGCGGCCAGCCAGCCGTCGATGTGGGTGTCGTGGTCCTCCAGCAGCACCGCGTCCGCGCCTGGCGTGCGCAACGCCGAGATCAACGAGCTCAGGTGGGTGTGGGGGTGGGGTCGTAGCCGGCATCGCGCAGCGCGGCTGCGGCGAAGTGTTCCAGCGAACGGGAAGGGCAGAGGGTGGCGACTTTCACGTGGACCTTGAAAACCGGGGGACGGACGCACTGTCGCCAACGCCGGCATTTCATGTCCTTTACGGAACATTCATTTTCATTTATGCCCCCTCGTTCAGGGGGTGAAAGCGGTTTCAGGCACGCCAGCCAAAGTCGTGATCCGACGAACGTAGTCTTCGGTTTCGGGGAAGGGAGGGACGCGCTGGCCGAAGCGCTGGACGGCGCCTTCGCCGGCGTTGTAGGCGGCCAGGATCAGGTCCACGCGGCCGTCGTAGCGGTCATGCAGCGCGCGCAGATGGCGCACGCCGATGTCGACGTTCACGCGCGGATCGAGCAGGTCGGCGCGCGTGTACACCCCGTAACGCGCGGCGGTCGCCGGCATCAGCTGCATCAGGCCCATCGCGCCCTTGGGCGAGCGGGCGTCGGCGCGATAACGCGACTCGACGAAGATCAGCGCCGACACCAGTGCCGGATCCAGCCGATGGCGATTGCTGGCGGTGCGCACCATCGCGGCCATCTCGGGCGGCATCGGCCGTGTGGCCTCGCGGAGGAAGGACGTCAGGTCCGGCGCCGCGCCGCCCGGGCCCTGGATGAGACGGGCGGCGAAGCCGACCCAGGGTGGCGTGTCGTCCACCGCGCCGGGGCGCAGCGGTGCGACGGCGACGCGCACCACGGTGCAGTCTTCCGCGAGGCCGGGATGGCGTTCGCGGGGATCTTCGATGAGCAGGCGCGTGCTGCCGTCGATCAGCGTGCAGCGATAACGGCTCACCTGTTCCACGGGCCGTTCGTTCGCGGTGCTGAAACTGGCGGCGCTGGCCACGCTGGTTGCGCCGATCGATTGCGCCATCGCGCCCGCCGCGTGGACGACGAGGGTCGTCACGGCGAACGTGCGGAGGAAGGAAACGAACGAACGATCGTTCATGTGGCGCTCCATCGATGACTGCGAGGGCGCGACGCTAGGTCTTGATGGAAAGGGAAGTGCCTCGCGACGCGAAGCGCGCGACGACCGAACGAATCCCACTCTTCAGAGGTAGTTGTCCTGATCCAACGCCGGGCTCGGCATCAAGACCGAGGCAGTGAGACGGTGATTGGGGGCGGCAGGGCGCGGGGTCTTGGCGCTTGACGCCAAGACCCCGCGCCCTGGCGGCCAACGCCCGGGCTTCTGCAGGCGGCATTGGCCGCCCGCCTTCGCATGGCGCGCATCGCCTTCGCATGGTCCCGTTGCTGCCCGGCGTCCGGTCCCTATGTTCCGCTCCATCTCATCCACGGAGCCCTGCCATGACCACTCCCATTGCCGCCAACGCCCCGTCCACGCCTGCCGCCGCCACCGGGCCGACGGACATGCAGCAGATGGAATCGATGATGGCGCAGCGAATGATGATGAACATGCAGCAGGGTCAGCAGGCGATGAGCAAGTCCATGACCAAGGTGTCGGACCAGATCAAGGCGTCCATGCAGGACGACGAGTAAGCCGATCGACATCCCGCACTGTGAACTTCATGTCCCGTCGTCTTCGTTCCCCGGGCCGCGCGATGCGGGTCGGCCGCCTGCCGGTCGCGCTGATGCTGTGCGCCGCGGCGCCGCTCAGCTGGTCGGCGCGTGTCGGTGAATCCGCCCCGTCGCCGTCGTCGACATCGGGCGCCAGTGCCGCCGCCGGATCCAGCGTGAGTCCGATCGCCGCGCCCCTGGCCGCGCCGCCGGCCAGGACCTTGACGCAGACGACACCGACGTCGACGTCGACGCCGACCGGATCGGCGACATCGCCGACGTCGTCGACGCCACCGGCCGCCGCGCCGGCGGCGAAGGTCGTCAGGTCGGACCGGGTGCCGACGAAGAACGTCTCGCGCCAGTGGCGCAGCCCGCGTTTCGTCTACAAGGCCGAAGGCAAGCGCGTGAACGAGGTGCTGCTCGACTTCGCCGCAAGCCAGGGCCTGCCCGCGGTGCTCGCCGAAGGCATCGACGGCATGGTGCAGGCCAACTTCGACACCACGCCCGACAAGTTCCTCGACTCGATGAACCGGGCCTACGGCGTCATCTGGTACCACGACGGCACCGCGCTGTACTTCTACCCGGCGGGTGCCGTGCAGAGCCGGCTCTTCCGGCTCAAGGGCTTCCGTCGCGAGCAGGTCACCGACCTGCTGGATTCGCTGCAGCTCGGTGACGCGCGTTTCCCGCTGCGCTTCAACGCGGCCGAAAGCACGCTGCTGGTCTACGGCCCGCCGCGTCACGTCGAACTGATCGCCGCGGCGGTCGAGTCGCTCGACGTCGGCGCGATGGAACGCAACCGCAAGTCGGTGCGCGTGGTGCCGCTGCGCTTCGCTTCCGCCGGCGACCGCGTCTTCGGACAGACCCGCATCCGCGGCGTCGCCTCGGTGCTCACCTCGCTCTACAGCGGCACCACCAGCGGCGCGCAGGGGGACGAGGACACGCCGGCGTCGGCGGCCGAGATCCATCCGGGCAAGCTCACCGCGCTGCAAGGCGTGATGGGCCGCGACACGCGGCTCGCCGACATCGTCGCGCGCAAGCCGTCGCAGGTCACGGCCGGCCAGTCGGCCAAGCCCGGGTCGGGGGCCGCGCCGCAAGGCAGCGCCCGCGGCCTGCAGAGCCCCGTCGACGACGACGCGCCGCCGATCTTCCAGGCCGACGAGGGCACCAACACCGTGATCATCCACGGCCGCCCGCAGCGCATGGACGAGTACGTCGAGCTGATCCGCCGCCTGGACGTGCAGCCGGTGCTGGTCGAGCTCGAGGCCACCATCATCGACGTCAGCAGCGACAGCATCGACTCGCTGGGCATCGACTGGAGCGTGCGCGGCAGCAAGGGCAGCTTCGGCGTCACGCAGCCGCCGGGCAGCAATCCCGGCACCTTCACGCTGAGCACGCTGTGGTCCAACGCCGGCCGCGAGCTGATGGCGCGCATCGACGCGCTCAGCGCGCGCGGCAAGGCCCGCGTGATCGCCAAGCCGAAGGTGCTGGGCGTGGCCAACCGGCCCGCGGTCATGCGCGAGAAGCGCGTCGTCACCGTCAAGGTCGCCGGCAACCTCGAGGCCAACCTCTTCCAGGTCGAGGCCGGCACGCTGCTGCAGGTCACGCCGCAGATCACCTCGGTGCCCGACAACGGCGGCGTGTCGCGCCGCATCAAGCTGTCGCTCTACATCGAGGACGGCAGCTTCGAGGACCGCGTCGTCGACACGGTGCCCATCGTCAAGCGCACCGAGATCATGACCGAGGCCCATGTGGGCGAAGGCGAGAGCCTGCTCATCGGCGGCATCACCACGACCAGCCAGTCCTCGCAGCGCGACGAGGTGCCGGTGCTCGGCCGCGTGCCGCTGCTCGGCGGGCTGTTCCGACATACCAACGAGAGCGCCGGGCAGACCGAACGTCTGTTCCTGATCTCGCCGCGGATCATCCGCGAGCCGACCTTCCCGGCGGGGCCGTATGGCGCCGCGACGTCGGGCGCGGTGGCGATGACGGCGGACGGCCGCGGGCCGCAAGCCCCGTCGGCATCGGGCTCGTCGCCGGGTTCGCCATTGCCGGCGCAGGCGCCATCGCAACCGGCGTTGAACGGGCCATCCCGCGCACCGTCGCCGCCGACCGATTCCTTCCTGCAGGGCAGCGGCGGCGGCTGAGCCGCGACGCCCCTGTCGATCCACCACGAAGCGACAAAGAAGTTCGGGATTCGCAAACCATGAAGCAGCTTCGCATCCTCACAGGCTTGCATGCCGGGGTCCAGCTACGGTTGACCCGTCGGCAGTACCGCATCGCCAGCGATGAGGACGCCGACCTCCAGATCAGCGACTGGGCCCACGCTCCGCTGATTTTGACGTTCGAGGAAGAAGGCTCCGACGTGTCTCCCGCGCTCCACCTCATCGCCGACGACGGAACGCCCGCGAATCCGCAGGGCCTGCTGGAGGACTTCCTGCCCCGGCGCTTCGGCGACATCGTGCTGTGCGCCGGTCCCGATGCCGCGGCCTGGCCCAGCGACATGGCGCTGATGGACGCGTTGATGCGGCCCGTCGCGAAGATCAAGGCCACCGCCGCCGCGGTGACCGACGCCGCGCCCCGGACGAAGGCAGCACTCGGCCTGAAGCTGAGCGCGCTGGTCGCCGCCGCGGCCCTGATCGCGGGGCTCGCGTCGGTCCTCAGCACGCAGACCGCGGCCTCGACCGCGCCGCCGGTCAGCCCGATGGAGCAGGTCCTCGTGGCGCTGCGCCAGGCCGGCGTCGAGGGCCTCACGGTGCGCCGCGTCGACCGCCGCCTCGTCGTCGAGGGCCTGCTGCCCGGCAGCGCCGAGATGGCCCGCGCGCGCGCCGCGCTGCAGCCGTTCGGCGAGGGCCAGCTCCTGCACCGCTACGCCTCGGCCGGCGACATCGTCCGCCAGATCGGCGACGCGCTGAACCGGCCCGGCGTGCGCGTCGTCCACCGCGGGCAGGGCGTCTTCGCCGTCGAAGGCCAGGCGCTCGATCCCGCCGAACTGCAGGACGAGGTCCGCCGCATCGCCGCCGACATCGGCCCGCTGGTGCGCCGCATCGACGTCGCCGTCGAGCAGACGCTCCCCACCGCGCGCGTGCGCGTCGGCTCGATGCTGGCCGGCGACGACGGCCTGCAGTACGTGCAGACGGCCGACGGCACCAAGCACCTTTCGCTCCGGACTCCCGTGGACGACGGCACCGCCGCCGCCGGGGATCCGTCTTCCTCATCCCCCACCGGAGAACCGTGATGGACAACCCCTTGGAACAGACCGTGTTCGCGGATCTCGCGCACATCGAGAAGACCCTGACCGACGACCTCAGCGGTGAGCGCACCCGCGCGATGCTGAGCTACTTCGACCAGGTCGCGCAGAGCACCGAGGCGCACATGCAGACCCCGCTGCCCGATGCCGAGCGCCAGCTGAGCTCGCAGCTGATCGAGGGCTTCCGCGCCTCGCAGCGCATCGTGCGTCACGTGTGGGAAACCATCCACACCGCGTCGCTGCCGGCCTGACCGCACAAGGAGCTCCCGTATGTCCGCGTTGCCCATTGATGCCTCGACGTCCGACGCCGCCGGCGCGACCGCCAGCTACCCGCTGGTCTACCGCAACCTCATGGCGGTGGGGCTGCTGGGCGCGGTGTACCGCGCCCGCGACGACGCCGCGGTGGTGAGCGCGGCGGTGGAGCTGACGATGGCCGATCCGTCGCCGTTCCGCATCTGCCGTGCCATCGCGCACAGCATCGGCGGCGACGCCGAGTACGCGTCGGCCACGCTCGTGCAGCACGTCGAGGACCACCCGCAGGACGAGGGCGCGAAGGTGGCGCTGGCCACGGCCTTCCTGCTGGCGCGCGATGCGCGCTGGAAGGGCGTGCTCGACGAGGTGCTGGCGACGAGCGCCGACCACAACGTGCGACAGGCCGCGAACGGCGTGCTCGAGTACGCCGCCACGCTGCAGTGACACATCCCCATTGACGTCGACCGGCTCGCAGGACGCGAGGCGGTCGATCCCAGGATCCGATGGGACGAAGGGTTCGTCCCACGGGCAAACGGTGCCTCGTGCACTTTCATTCCGGAAGCGAGCTTCCGGATTCAACAGGAGAGAAACCATGGCAAACAACGTGAGCACCCAAGGCGCTGGTTCGTCGGCTGACATGAACCAGATGATGGGCGAAATGCGCGCCCAGAACGCCGAGCAGATGAAGAACAACCTGGAAATGGGCCGCATGAGCCAACAGGCTTCCATGTCGGAAGCGCTGGGCAAGAAGTTCAAGGCTTCCGGCGACAGCGTCAAAGGCCTGGTCTGACGCCGCGGCGGCCGCTTCGGGCCTGTCCCGGTCCGTCGCGGCCGCTCCGTGCCCCGCAAGGAGAACCCCATGTCCGCAACCTTCCCGGGAGCGCCCCTGGTTCAGTCCCAGTCGGCCGAAGCCTCCGCGTCGTCGCGGATGTTCATGGACGAGCTCAAGGCTCAAAGCAAGCAGACCATCGCCAACAACCTGGAGATGGGCCGCATGAGCCAGCAGGCCGCCATGTCGGAAGCGCTGGGCAAGAAGTTCAAGGCCGGCGGCGATAGCGTCAAGGGACTGGTGTGACCCGCGCTGCGCGCACGACGCGTCACCGCATCCAACCTCTGTCGGAGCGACATACATGAGCATTCAACAACTGCTGCAATCGCCGCTGAACATGCTGCAAGGGGCACAGAGCCCCTGGCCGGCATCCAGCAGGCGCTGCAAGGACTTCAACAAGGTCTGCAAGGCCTGACCCAGCTGCTGCGGCCGCTGGAGCAGCTGATGCAGAACCCGATCCAGGCCGCGATGAGCGGCGCCGGGCAGGCCATCGGCCAGGCCATCGGTCAACTGGGTCAAGCACAGAATTCGCCGCTGGGCGGCCTGGGCCAAGCCCTGGGCGGCATCGGCCAGAGCCTGGGCGGCCTGGGTCAGGCGCTCGGCGGCCTGACGCAAGGCCTGAACGCGCTGCAGGGCGGCCAGGGCGGCCCGCTCGCCGGCGCGCTGGGCGCACTCGGCGGCCTGTCGCAGGGCCTCAACGGACTGAACCAGGCCCTCGGCGGTCTGGGCCAGGCCGCGAACGGTCTGGGCGGTCTGGGTGGGCAGGGCGCTGGCGCCCAGCAGCTGCTGGGCGGCCTGAGCCAGGCCATCGGCGGCCTGGGCAATGCGCTGGGCGCGGCCGGCTCGCTGGTCGGCGCCGGTGCCGGCGGCGGCGCAGCCCCGCTGGGCGGATCGATCAGCCCGCAGGGCGAGACCGGTCCGATGGACGGCAATCGTGCGGAACGCGCGCTGTTCAAGGCCATGTCGGACTCCGGCATGAAGATGATCAGCGGCAAGGAACTGGACGACGCCGCCAACGGCATCTGCCCCAAGGGCATGCGTCCCCAGGACTTCACGCCTGAGTTCCAGCAGGCCGCGAAGTTCCTGCGCAGCGAAGCCGGCGAGAAGAAGATGGGCGAGCTGGACACGGCGGACCGTGACAACGCGCTCGGCAAGATGGGTCTGGCCCTGAAGCACAAGGGCGGTGACGACAAGATCGGCATCGGCGACCTGACCGCTTCCATCCAGAAGCAGGGTCTGAACGCCGACCAGCACTCGACGATCTCGACGTTGAAGAACAACTTCGACGCGCTGTCCAAGGACGGCAAGACCTTCGACCTGGACACGATGAAGGACGTCGCCCAGGGCAAGCAGATGCCCAACGGCATCCTGCCGTCGTTCGAGCTGCAACAGGCCGCCCAGAAGTTCGTGAACGACACCGCGCTCAACAAGGGCACGGACGTCGCGCTGCAGACCTCTCAAGGCAAGTTCGACCAGCAGGGCGACAACAAGTACAGCATGGCTGACCTGGAAAAGACCCTCAAGCGCGGCTAACCCACGGCCGCCGGGGCCCCGACTGGGGCGCGGCGCGTCGTTGCAGATCCTCGCCATAGCGCTGCTATGGCTCCGGTCTGCGCCTAGCGCCGCATCCCCAGTCGGGGCCCCGTCAGCCATGGGTTGCTGAGCATCCTTCAACTCCGAGCCCCAATGCTTTCCTGAGACCGGCCGTGCTGGACACAGCCATGGAGCAGACATGATCGATTCCTCGTTGCAACGCAAAGATTTCGTCTCCGGCCTGGTCGGCCTGGTGAGCCTGGCGGTGGACCGCGAGCTGCTGGACGACGCCGAGACGCTGCTGGGCGCCGTGCGCCTGCTGCGCCCCAAGGTGTCCCAGCTGGACTTCTTCGAGGCCTGGATCGCGATGAAACGCGGTCACTGGGCCGACGCGATGCGCACGCTGCGCAACCTCGACGCCACCGCACCGGAATGGTCGACGGCGAAGGCTTTCCTCGCCTACTGCCAGTTCGCCACGGGCGACGCCGGATGGCGCGCGACCGCCGAGGACGTGCTGCACACCTCCACCAACACCGAGGCGCTGGACATGGTGCGCTCGCTGCTGCATCCGGAAGAGGACGCCGCGGCTTCGGAGGGCGCCGACGACGAGTCCGGCTCGACCACGCCGCCGGCGCTGACGATCGACCTCTCGCAGATGGCCTACATGCGGGCCTGAGGAGCAGCCATGACCGATCCCATCCAAGCCATTTCCGCTCACGAGATGATCCGGCAGGCGGCGACGCCGACGCCCGACCTCCAGGCGCAGACGCAGAAATTCGAGCAGCTGATGGCGCGCGAGCCGCAGCCCGATCCGGCGGCGGCACATGCGAACGCGATCGGCCATACGGACTCGACGATGACCAAGACGCTGCACACGCTGGACGACGCGTCGCGCCAGGTGACCTCGGACATGCAGCGCTACGTCGCCGACGCCCCCACATGAACCTGCAGGAGCTGACCGCGCGCTCGATGGAGCTGAACCTGCAGGTGGCCACGCAGGGCCTGCAGTTCTCGGCTTGCACCTCGGTCGCGCAGAGCAGCAAGAACGGCCTGCAGACGCTGATGAAGAACCAGTGACATGAGCGCCCATCCTCTTGCAGATCCGCGCGCGCATGCGGGCGGCCGGTCGCGGGCCTCCTGGCACGTGCTGTACATGCTGGCACTGGTGCTGCTGATCACGCTGCTGGCCGGATGCAAGACCGACCTCTACACCAAGCGCACCGAGGCGGAGGCCAACGACATGGTCGCGGCGCTGCTGCAGCGCGGCGTGGAGGCGGAGAAGAAAAGCGGCGACGGGGGCAAGACCTGGAACGTGGCCGTCGACGAGCAGGAGGTGGTGAACGCGCTGGACATCCTGCGCGCCAACGGCCTGCCGTCGGACAAGTACGTGTCGCTGGGCGACATGTTCAAGAAGGAAGGGCTGATCTCCACGCCGACGGAGGAGCGGGTGCGCTTCATCCACGGCGTGTCGCAGGAGCTCTCCAGCACGCTGTCCAAGATCGACGGCGTGATCGTGGCCAAGGTGCACATCGTGCTGCCCAACAACGACCCGATGGCGACGACGGTGAAGCCGTCCAGCGCCTCGGTGTTCGTCAAGTACCGGCCGGAGATCGACGTGCCGCAGCTGGCGCCGTCCATCAAGAGCATGGTGGCGCGCAGCGTGGAAGGCCTCACCTACGAGAACGTGACCGTGACGCTGGTGCCGGGCGCGATGCTGCCGACCTCGCCGCGGCACGCGGTGGCCGACGCGACCTGGGCCTGGGTCGCCGGCGGGCTGCTGGCGGTGCTGCTGCTGGCCGGCGGCGCGATCGGCGTGATCGCCTGGAAGAAGCCCGGTTTGCTGCCGCAGGCGCTGTCCCGACGGCTCGCGCCGGGGGCGGCCGCGGTGCCGGTGGCCGAAGCCGGCGCATGACGATGGCCGCGCCCGATCAGCTCGCCGCCTGGGCCGTCAGCTTCGACGGCAAGCTGCGCGGGCTGGTCGACGACCTGGACGCGAGCTGGCAGGACGAGTTGCTCGGCCCGTGGCGCTTCCTGGAGGCGCTGCCGCCCGAGAACGCCGCGGCGCTGTGGCCTCGGCTGTGGCGCGACCGCATGGCGCCGGAAGGCGGCCTGCCCGCGCTGGGGCGCTTCGCCGACCCGCTGCCGCGGCTCGGCCTGCTGCCGCGCGGCGAACTGCTGCAGCGGCTGTGCACGCTGGCGCTGGCGCGCCGTCCCGGCGTGCTGCGCTGCTGCATCGACCGCGCCGTGCGCGCGCCCTTGCAACGCGCTCTCGGCGACAACTTCGCGCCGCTGGTGGCGATGAGCGCGCGCGGCCGGCCGGTCGAGGCCGAGCAGGCCGCATGGACACCGGTGCAATGGGCCTGCGTCGGCTTCTCGGACTGGTCCGCGGCGCTGACCCCGGACGATGGCCCGGTGCGGCAGATGGTGCGCTGGTCGCTGCCGCGCGCGGCGGTGGATGAGGTGCTGGCCGCCACGCCGGTCGCGGCGGAACGGAACGTGGCCGTGTCGATCGCGGCCCTGGCGGAAGCCGAGGTGGAGTGGCCATGCTGATCTGGTGGAAGACATCGACGCACGCCGACGACGGCGTTGCCGCGGGCGCGCCGCACGGCATCCTGCGCGCCGGCGAGGTGACGCTGCTGCGGCACGAGGACGAGATCCGCCAGACGGCGACCGCCCGTGCCGAGGCGCTGCTCGCGCAGGCGCAGGCGGAAGCGGAACGCATCGTGGCCGACGCGCAGGCGCGGGCCGAGGCGCTGCTGCGGGACGCGCAGGCCCAGATCGACGCCGCCTGCGAGGCGGGCCACGCGGAGGGCGAACGCCAGGCTGCGCTCGCGTGGCACGAGCGTCAGGCCGGCCGCGCGGTCGACCAGGCCGATGCCGTGCGCGGTCTGCATGAACGCATGGCCGAGGTCGTGACGAGCGCCGTGGAGCGCATCGTGCAGACCGAAGGCCGCGCCGCCCTGTACCAGCGCGCGCTGCGCAGCGTGCAGGCGCTGTCGCGCTCGGCGACGGCGCTGACGCTGAAGGTCAGCAGCGCCGACTTCGACGCCGCGCGCGACGGCATCGCCGCCGTGCCCGAACTTCAATCGGCCGGACTGTCCGTCGAGGTCATCGTCGATCCGGCGCTGCCCGCCGGCAGCTGCCTCTTCGAATCCGACATGGGGGTCGTCGACGCCAGCCTGAAGACGCAGCTCGACGCGCTGCGGTCCGCGATGTCGCGCGCCGTGAAGCGCGCGGTCGCCGAGAGCTGACCGGGCGTTGATCGTCGCTCATCCCCGGCGCATTCCCCCTGCTCATTCCCCCGGCTCATTCCGAGTTCATCCCCCGTGCTTCCTGCAGAGACCGCCCCCGCGATGAACGCTCCTGACCGCCTCGCACCGCTGAACCTGGACGATCTGGGTCGCTGGATGGAGCTCGAGCTCGCCGGCGCCGAGACGATGAACCGCACCGGCAAGGTCGTGGAGGTGATCGGCACGCTGGTGCGCGCGAGCGGCCTGTCGGCCAAGCTCGGCGAGATGTGCCACCTGCTCGACGCCAACGGCGGACTGCTGCAGGTGGCGGAGGTGATCGGGTTCTCCAACGGCCAGACCATCCTGTCGCCGTTCGGCTCCATCCTGGGCGTGGCGGCGGGCCAGACGCAGGTCGTCGGGCTCGGCGAGATCCAGAGCATCGCCGTCGGCGACGAGCTGCTGGGGCGCGTGATCGACAGCCTCGGGCAGCCGGTGGACGGCGGTCCGCCCATCGTCTGCGAGGAACGGCGACCGGTCTTCGCGATGCCGCCCAGTCCGATGGACCGGGAGATGATCGAGCATCCGCTGCCGACCGGCGTGAAGATCATCGACGGGATGATCACGCTGGGCGAGGGCCAGCGGATGGGCATCTTCGCGCCGGCGGGCGTCGGCAAGAGTACCTTGATGGGCATGCTCGCGCGCGGCACGCAGTGCGACATCAGCGTCATCGCGCTCATCGGCGAACGCGGCCGCGAGGTGCGCGAGTTCATCGAGATCATCATGGGCAAGGAGGGGATGGCCCGCTCGGTGGTGGTGTGCGCGACCTCGGACCGCTCCTCGATCGAGCGCGCCAAGGCGGCGCATGTCGCGACGGCGGTCGCCGAGTACTTCCGCGACCGCGGGCTGCGGGTGCTGCTGATGATGGACTCGCTGACCCGCTTCGCCCGCGCGCAGCGCGAGATCGGCCTGGCGGCGGGCGAGTCGCCGGCGCGGCGCGGTTATCCGCCGTCGGTGTTTGCGGAGATCCCGCGGCTGCTGGAGCGCACCGGCATGGGCGCGAAGGGCTCGATCACCGCGCTCTACACGGTGCTGGCCGAGGACGACAGCGGCAGCGACCCGATCGCCGAGGAGGTGCGAGGCATCCTGGACGGCCACTTGATCCTGTCGCGCAAGATCGCGGCGCGCAACCAGTACCCGGCGATCGACGTGCTGGGCAGCCTGAGCCGGGTGATGTCGCAGATCGTGCCCAAGGATCATCAGGCCGCCAACGGCGGGCTGCGCAAGCTGATGGCCAAGTACGACGAGATGGAGCTGCTGATCCAGATGGGCGAGTACAAGCCCGGCAACGATCCCTTCGCCGACGAGGCGGTGCGCAAGCACGCCGCGATCCGCGAGTTCCTGAACCAGGCCACCTCGGACCTGCGGCCGATCGAGCAGACGGTGGCTGAGCTGCAGGCGCTGGTGAACGGCTGATGAAGGACCTGCGTTCGCTCAAGCTGCTGCTGTGGGCCAAGCGCCGCCGGCTCGAACCCCTGGAGCAGCAGGTCAAGGCCGAGTCCGCGCAGCGCGACGCCGCGCTGGCGGCCCACCAGGCGGCGCAGGCGCGCCATCAGGGCTGCGTGGCCGACGAGGAGGCCTGCGCGGCCAAGATCGACGGGCTGGCCACGTCGGTGTCCTTCAATCCCCAGGATGCGGTCACGCTGACCTACGTCCGCGAAGGGTTGCAGGAACTGGTCCGGCAGGCCGAGGCGGGCGTGCAGGCGGCCGTGGCGCAGGTGACCCAGGCCGAGGCCAGGCTGGTGGCCGCCAGACAGGCGCTGCAGCGGGCCGAGCAGCAGATCGAGCAGCTCGAGGAACGGCGCCGCAAGCGGCTCGTCGAGATCGACCAGGAAGCCGAGGACACGCAGGACGAAGAGAGCGAGGAGGCCGCGGTCGCGCGCCGCGTCGCACAGCGGCGCGCGGCCGAAGCGGCGGCCGCCGCGCAGAGGGCGGAGGCCGGCGCATGAACGAGATGTTCAACACCTTCGCGGGCGTGATCGGTTTCGGCACGACGCTGCAGGACGGCGTGATGCTGCTGGCGGTGTGCCTGCTGCGCGTCTACGCGGTGTTCCTGGTGCTGCCGGCGACCACGGACCAGGTGCTGCAGGGGCCGATCCGCAACGGCGTGTGCATCTGCCTGGCGCTGTTCATCGCCTGGGGCCAGCCGGCGGGGCTGGTGCACGGCATGGACATGGTCCAGCTGGTGGCCACGATCGCCAAGGAGGCGCTGATCGGCGTGGTGCTGGGCTTCGCCGCGTCGACGGTGTTCTGGGTGGCGGAGGGGGTCGGCGTGCTGATCGACAACCAGGCCGGCTACAACAACGTGCAACAGACCAACCCGCTCAGCGGCGAGCAGAGCACGCCGGTGGGTAACCTGCTGTCGCAGCTGGCGATCAGCGGCTTCTACCTGCTGGGCGGGATGCTGATGCTCACGGGCATCCTGTTCGACTCCTTCCACTGGTGGCCGATCGGCAGCCTGTCGCCGGCGTGGTCCACGATCCTGGAGGACTTCGTCCGCGTGCAGACGGGGCACTACCTGGAGCTGATGGTCAAGATCGCCGCGCCGGCGCTGCTGGTGCTGATGCTGATCGACCTGGGTTTCGGCATCCTGTCGAAGACGGCGGAGAAGCTCGAGCCCAACAACCTAGCGCAGCCGGTGAAGGGCGCCGTCGCGATCGCGATGTTGTCGCTGCTGGTGGCGGTGTTCTTCGAGCAGGTGAGGCCGGCGCTGTCGATGCAGAGCCTGTCGGCGGAGCTGGCGCAGTGGGCGAGAAAGGCCGATGCGGCGAAGGCGGGTCCACCCGCGGCCTTGGTGCCGGCTGCGGCGGTGGCCGTCGACCCTGCATCGGCACCGGTGCCGGCATCCGCCCCGCGACTCAACCCGTGAGCTGACTCTCGCGCGTCCGGTCAATGCATGACCCGGATCAGCGCGGCGTTGACCGCCGCGCCGCCGATCGTCAGCCAGCCGGACAGCGCGAGTCCGAGTACCAGCGGCTTGACGCCCGCCTGCCGGAGGGCGCCCGCGCGAGTCGAGATCCCGAGCGCCGCCATCGCGGTGGCCAGGAGCATCGTGTCGGCGGTGTTGAGCAACGGTCGCGCCGCGCCCGGCACGACGCCGAGCGAATTGAGGAGCACGACCGCCACGAAGCCGAGTGCGAACCACGGGACCATGTCGCGGGTCAGGGGAGGGTGCCTGTCGTGCCCGGCGTGTCCGGAGCGCATGCCGCGCTGATCGCGTGACCGCCAAGCGGCCAGGCCGAGCAGGAAGGGCGCGAGCATCATCACGCGGACCATCTTGGTGATGACTGCCGTGTCCGCGGCGGCGTCCCCGATGCTGCCGCCGATGGCGACGACCTGGGCGACCTCATGGACGGTCGATCCGATGAAGACGCCGAAATGCGCGGGGCTCGCGAGTGCCCATCCGGCAGAGGCGAACGCCGCGTGCATCGGCGGGTAGACGAAGATCGCGATCGTTCCGAAGACGACCACCGTGGCGACCGCGACCGTGACCTGCTCGGCGCGGGCGCGGACCACCGGCTCGGCGGCCACCACCGCGGCGGCGCCGCAGATCGCGCTGCCGATGCCGACCAGCATCGAGGTCTTCTCATCCAGACCCAGCCAGCGGCGACCCAGCCAGCAGGCGATGAGGAAGGTCGAGCCCAGCATCGCCGCGTCGACAAGGACGCCCGTCACACCCACCTGGCCGATGTCCTGGACCGTGAGGCGCAAGCCGTAGAGCACGACGCCGAGACGGAGCAGCCGCTTCTTCGCGAGATCGATGCCGGGCCCGGCCAGCGCATGACCTGACCCCGGCATCAGGTTGCCGACGATCATTCCCAGCACGATGGCCATCGTGAGCGCGCTGAAACCATGGTGCTGGCTCCACGGCAGGCTGCCGAGCAGCATCGAGGCACCGGCAACCGCGATCGAGGTCGCGAGGCCCGGCAGCAGCGGCAACGGCGGTGGCGGAGCGGAGAGGCGGGCCAGCGGACGCAGCGGCCGGCTGGCCGATGCCGGATGGACGGGCGAGGCCTCATCTGCTGGTGGACAAGGGGGAGGCTGGCGGTCATGGCGAGGGCGGAGGCTTATCTGGCCGTCAGATTACGAACTGGCTGTTTATGCGTCCAACGAGTAATCCTTGTAGGATCAAGCGATTCAATCTCTTAAACGTCCACGATGTCGACCTTGCGACTGACGCTGCGCCAGCTGCAGATCTTTGCGGCGGTGGCACAGACCGGATCCACCTCGGCCGCGGCGGACGTGGTGTCGCTGTCGCAGTCGGCGACGAGCTCGGCGCTCAACGAACTGGAGCGCCTGCTGGGCCTGCGTCTGTTCGACCGCGCCGGCAAGCGGCTGCTGTTGAACGACAACGGCCGCGCGCTTCTTCCGAGGGCATTGGCGCAGCTCGACGGGGCCGGGGCCATCGAACGGCTGCTGGATGAGGACGGTCCGTTGTCGCTGGCGCTGAGGCTGGGCGCGAGTACGACGATCGGCAACTACGTGCTGCCGCGTCTGCTCCCGCAGTTCCTCGGGGACCATCTGACGAGGGACCGGCCGTCGCGCCTGGCGCAGGTGCGCATCGGCAACACGGAAGCGATCTGCGAGGCCGTGGCGGCCTTCGAACTGGACGCGGGGCTGGTTGAGGGGCCGTCGCGCATCGGCGAGCTGGTCCTGACGCCGTGGCTGCAGGACGAGATGGTGCTGGTCGCTTCGCCGTCGCTGCTGGAGGACGCGACGCGGGCGTTCACGCCGAAACGGCTGGAGGCGATGGTCTGGCTGCTGCGCGAATCGGGATCAGGCACGCGAGAGGTGACTGATCAGTGGCTGCTGCCCCATCTGCGCGGGTATCGGCGCACGCTGGAGCTGGGCAGCTCGGAAGCGATCCTCGGCGCGGCCGCGTCCGGGATCGGTGTGGCCTGCCTGTCCCGCTGGGTGGTCGACGATGCGCTGGGCAGCGGCAAGGTGGTGGCATTGACGACCACGCTTCCGGTCATGCGCCGGCAGTGCTACCTCGTGACGCAGGCGAGGAAACAGCCGACGCGGGCGATGGCGAGGTTCGTGGAGATGGCGAATACCTGGGGCTCGCGCGCCGGCGCGTAGCCTGTCGCTCAGGCCCGCATCCAGGTGTACTCGCCGAGCGACAGGCTCTCGAACATCTCGTCCTCCGCCAGCAGGATGTTCTCGCGCCAGTAGCGGCCGTGCTCGATGTAGTGGTTGATGGTGTCGGCGAGGTAGGGCCCGTCGACGCCGTCGATCATCGGCACCCGGACCACCAGCAGCACCACGCCGGAGTCCGCATCCAGGCCGAGTTGCGCCTGGTCCTGCGCGTACAGGCTCAGGTTGGCTTCCAGCATCAGCCGGTAGACACGCAGGCTCCGGCCCGACGTGACGCTCCCGAAGGTGAAGTTGAGGTACATCGCCTCGGGGTCGTTGTCGTAGTAGCCGAGCAGCACCTCGAAGCCCTCGACCTCGATGGCGTTGCGCGCGAGCGCGGTCTCGGCGTCGGGCAGGCCGACGGCCTCGCACAGGCCGACGATCAGGTGCTGGTAGTGCTCGACGCTCATGTCTGGGGATCCTTCTTGAGGAACGCTTCAGCGGACGGGAGCTGCGTCAGCGCGCGTTGCAGTTGGCTGCTGCGTACCTCCGCGCCGTCGCGCAGCGCATCGAGCGGGCGGAAGAGGGCGCGCAGTCCGTTCAGCGGGAACAGCAGGTTGGCATTCTTCTGCGCGTCGGTCGCCGAGGGCGGCGGTCCGTTCGCCGCGCACCAGGCGACCGCCGCAGCCTTGACGACGGACAGCGACGGCGCTGCCTCCGCCGGCAGGTGCCGGGCCACCGCCGTCATCGCCGCGAGCCGCATCGCACCCGCCGCGACGCCCGCGCCGCCGCCCTTGAAGTACAGCGACGCCAGGGCATCGAGCAGCACCGCCGGCGGCTTGCCCTCCGGTGTCGGCGTCGCGCGCAGCATCACTGCCGCGGGCAGCGCGCTGCGCCGCAGCGCCGCGCCTTCGCGGACCTCCGGCGGCGGAGGCGGCATGCGCGCGCGCGGCGGCGAGCTCAGCGAGCCTTTCTCCTGACGCTCGCCCGCATCGGGCTTCTGCTGCCTGCCGCCGGTGCCCTGCACCGGCCGCATCGTGTTCGCGCCCGCTCCGCCCGCGGCCATCTGCCGCGGATCGTCCATCGGCATCTGCGGATGCTCGTCCTCGTGGTGAGCCCCTTGCGCGCCGTTGGAGGGCGGCCGCGGCCGCGGCCTGGGCGCCGGGCCGGTGTTGCGCCGCGCCGGCACCTGCGCCCGCGGCGCATGCCGGTACGCATTGCCCTTGTGCATCCCGCCCGCATACCCGGACGAGCCGCTGCCGCGCGCCTGGCCCTTGCCCGCGGCTTCCTGCGCCTCCCGCGCCTGCTGGGCTTCGGCGCCCTGACGCGCGCGGTCGAGCTTCATTTCTGGAACACCGCCGTGAAGAGGTTCTCGCTGAACTTCATCAGCGTCGAGCCCGCCCACGGCGCCGTCACCACGACCACGCCGGTCACCGCCAGCAGCTTGATGCCCTGCGAGATGCTCGAGTCCTGCAGCGACGTGATCGCCTGGAAGAAGGACACGATCAGGCCGATCAGCGCCGACACCACCACCGCCGGCAGCGAGAGCAGCACGCACATCATCAGCGCCTCGGAGGTCAGCTGCACCACCACGTCGTAGTTCATGGCCGGGTCTCCCCACGGGCGCGCACCGCGCCCGCCGGCCCTGTCGATGGCGTCTTCATCGGGGTCCTCATGGTGGGCGCACTCATCGGTAGGTCAGCACCAGCCCGTGCACCAGCCGCGACCAGCCGTCCAGCGTGACGAACAGCAGCAGCTTGAACGGGATGGCGACGTTGCTCGGCGTCACCTGCGACAGGCCCATCGCCAGCAGCACGTTGGCGATGACGATGTCGATCACGATGAAGGCCAGGTACAGCAGGAAGCCGATGCGGAAGGCGGCCGTCAGCTCGCTCAGCAGGAAGGCCGGCGCCAGCACGATCAGGTCGTCCTTCTTCAGCGCCGCGGCCTTGTCGGCCGGCCAGATGATCGCGGCGGACTTCAGGAAGAACTGCTTCTCGCGCTCCTCGGCGTGCTTGTCGAGGAACTTGCGGAAGGGCTCGCGCGCCGAGTCGGCCGCCTCCATCAGCGTCTGCGTGCTGGAACCGCCGCCGCCGGACGCGGCGCTCATGCCCTTGGTCGCCTCGATGAAGACCGGCGCCATGATGTAGCAGGAGATGATGATGGCCACGCCGTTGAGCACCATGTTCGGCGGCACCTGCTGCACGCCGATCGCATTGCGCAGCAGGCCCAGCACGATCGAGATCTTGGTGTACGAGGTGACCACCATGGCCGCGAACGGCAGTGCCGCCAGCGCCAGCAGCACCAGGAAGAGCGCAACCGGATCAGCGTGCTGCAGCGGCGTCATGCGCGAACTCCAGCCGGGTGATGCGCACGCCGAGGTGGTCGCCGATGGCGATCAGCTGGCCTTGGCCCAGCGTGCGGCCGTGGCAGACCAGGCGCACCGTCGCTTCGCGCAGCGGCACGTCGAGCTCGACGGCATACCCGGGCTGCATGCTGGCCAGTTCGCCGAGGCTGACCCGGGCGGTGTCCAGTTCGAAGGCCACCGGCAGCTGCAGCTCGTCGAGCGTGCCCGCGGACTGCGGCGCCTCGGTGCTCGCGCCGGACGCCGGGGCGTCCATCTGTCCGGCGTCGTAGGCGGCCGGGTCGTCGGAGAGGGCGGGCGGCTCGGCAAGGTGCACGGTGAACTCCTGGGGATCGATGTGAAGGGATGCGCGCAGCGCGCGGCCCACGCCGCAGCGCAGCAGGGCCGGCTGGCCGCCGGCGAGCACGGTGTCGCCCGGACGCAGTCCGCGCAGCACCGACAAGGGGAAGGCGCGCGCGAAGAGCCGGATGACCGGTCGCAGCGGCAGCGGCGCGAGCGGCGTCAGATCGACGCCGGACGCGGCCGCGGTGGCGGCGACGCGCTCCAGCACGGCGGGATCGGCGTCCAGCAACGCCACCGGCATCGCGCCGCCGAGGACGACCGGTGCGAGGCGCGGCGAGCCGTCCGCGTTCGTGTCGGCCTCCGCGTCCGTGAGCGGCGCGATGTCGACCACGCGCAGCGCGCCCAGCATCGGCGCGAAGGCGTCGGCCCAGCCGGCCAGCAGCAGCGTGACGACCGCGCAGGCGGTGTCGCGCGGCTGGTGCGCGCACGCAAGCTGCAGGGCCGGCGAATCCACCGCGTCCAGGCCGAGCCGGAAGCGGCCGTGCGCCGACTCGACGGTGAGCCGCCACGGCATCGCCTGGCGCTGCCGCGCGATGCCGATGCCGGCATGCTGCAGCGTCGATCGCAGCCAGTCGGCGAAGCGCGCGTCGTGCGCCACGCGGGACAGCGCGGCGTCGGCCGCGCTCATCGACGGGAGACGGCCGGCGAGCGTCGTCGATCCGGCGCCGTCACCGGCGTGGCCGGTGGCGCTCGTCGAAGGCATCGATGCGGGGGAGGTCGGCCGGTTCATGTGATGTCGATCTCGATGTGCCGGTCGCCGGGCAGCGCGCGGACCAGCAACGCGCGCAGTTGCGACTGGTGGGCCGAAATTAGGGCGAGCGAGCGTGTCGACTGCGTGCTGAAGCGAAGCGTCAGTTGGTGAGGCGAAAACGACAGGCGCAGCTCGGTGTGGGGCAGGGTCTCGGCGTCGACCGGCACCTGGATGGTCCAGCTGTGGAAGTTGGGTTCGCTGCTGCGGCACAGCGTCGCGACCGTGTCGGCGAGCTCGCGCTCCCAGCCCTCGGGCAGCGGCGTCCAGGCCACGTGCGGGATGGGCATCGGCGGCGCGGTGACGGTGTCGAGTGCGACGTCCTGATCGGCGTCGGCCTCCTGCGCTTCGCCGGCCTCGCGCGCGCCGGCCTCCGCCGTGGCGAGGACCGGCGGACGCGGGCGATGGCCGTCGACGACGAGGGCGCCCTCGGGGCGGGACGGGTCCTTCTTCCGGGAAGGCGAGGAGGTCTCCTTCCGCTCGTGGCGTTCGGCGCGCTCGCGCGACGGCGGCGCGACGACGGCGGCTGCGTGGGCGCCTTCGTGGCGAGGAGGCAGGGCCAGGTCCGGCGCTGGCGGAGGCACCGGCGCCGCGGCGTCGGGCGCGGCGTCGTTCGCCGAGGCCGCGCGTCTCACGGCGCCGAGCGCGCGATGGAAACGCTCCGCCTGGCGCGGATCCACCGGCGGCGGCGGGATCTGCGGATCGCCGACGACGAGGCGCCGGATGCGGCGGATCTCCTCGTCGTTCATGCGCGCCCGATCACGTCCGGCTTCCCGCTCAGGCCGCGACGCGGCCGAGCGGCCGCAGCTCGACCTGGTTGCCCAGCTCCTGGTACGAGTAGACGCGCAGGCCTTCCATGCGCGTCTCGATGATCTTCTTCACGTAGCGCCGGATGTCCATCGACGTGATCACCGCCACGCCGGCGTCGGGCGTCTCGCCGGCGATGCGCAGCACCTTCTCGGTGATGGCCGCGGCGCTCTCCGGCGGCATCGCCAGGTAGTTGCCGGTCGGCGTGGGCTTGATGCACTGGCGGATCGCCTGCTCGACGCCCGCGTCCAGCAGGATCGCCGACACGTAGTTGCGGCCGCCGCTGGCCTCGAACGCGAGGTAGCGCCCGAGGTCGCCGCGCACGTACTCGGTCAGCAGCAGCATGTCCTTCTCCTTCGGGCCCCAGGTGATCAGGCTCTCGAAGATGGTGCGCACGTTGCGGATCGGCACCTGCTCCTCGAGCAGCCGGCGCATCACCTCCGCGATGCGCTGCACCGGCAGGATCTTCTGCACCTCGGCGACCAGGCCCGGATAGTCCGCGGTGGCCTTGTCGACGATCCACTGGATCTCCTGCACGCCCATGAACTGGTGGGCGTTGCGGCGCAGCAGCAGCATCACCTGGCGCGCCATCATCTGCTCGATGTCCAGGCATTTCGCGCGCTCGTTCTCGGGCACCTGCGCGGGCGGCATCCACCGCGATTCGGGCTGGTCCAGCAGGGCGCCGTGCGTCGCGGCGGACGCGGCCCAGGGCTCGCCCGCGAGCGCGGCCGGCACCATCAGCAGGCGCCCCGGCAGCTCGATGTGGCGCACCGGCACGTCGTTGATCAACACCTCGAAACGCAGGTCGGGCAGCGTCGGCTCGACCCACATGCAGACGCCGGGGAAGGGCACGCCCAGCATCGACTGCAGCTGCAGCCGTTCGCGCTCCATCGCCTGGTCGAGCATGTGGGGGAGCAGCAGATCGGCCAGCGCCGGCGACATGCGTACCGCCAGCGGTCGCGAGAAATGCGGCGCCTCCTGCATGATGGATGGCGCGTCACCCTTGCCGCCCTCGCGCTGCAGCGCGGCGATCGGGGCGGACACGCTCTGCGCCTCGCCGCTCTTGCGCTGGCGCGCCAGGTAGCGGCCCGCCAGCGCCAGGCCGATGCCCAGCGCCAGGAACTGGATCGCCGGGAAGCCCGGCACCGCCGCGAAGGCCACGGTGAGGCCGGCGGCGAGGTACATCGCTCGCACGTTGGCGGTCATCTGCGCGACGATCTCCTGGCCCAGCGAGCGCGGCTTCTTCTGGTGCTCGTCGGCCACACGGGTGATCAGCACGCCGGCGGCCACGCAGATGAACAGCGACGGGATCTGCGACACCATCGCGTCGCCGATGGACAGCACGGCGAAGCGGTTGGCCGCCTCGCCGGCCGTCATGCCGTGGTACATGATGCCGACGACGATGCCGGCCAGGATGTTGACCAGCGTGATGATCAGGCCCGCGATCGCGTCGCCCTTGACGAACTTCATCGCGCCGTCCATGCCGCCGTGCATCTGGCTTTCCATGCCCAGCAGCGCGCGCTTGCGGCGCGCCTCGTCGCCGGTGAGCAGGCCTGCGCGCAGGTCGGCGTCGATGCTCATCTGCTTGCCGGGCATCGCGTCCAGCGTGAAACGCGCGCCGACTTCGGCCACGCGTTCCGACCCCTTGGAGATCACGATGAACTGCACCACCGTGATGATGATGAACACCACGATGCCGACGACCAGGTTGCCGCCGACGACCAGCTCGCCGAAGCTCTCGATCAGGTGGCCGGCGTCGGCGTGCAGCAGGATGGACTTGGTCGAGGCGATGTTCAGCGACAGCCGGAACAGCGTCGTGAACAGCAGCAGCGACGGGAAGGACGACAGCGCCACCGCGTTCGGGATGAACAGCGAGGTCATCAGCAGCAGCACGCTCACCGCGAGGTTGACCGCCAGCAGGCTGTCGATCAGCACCGTGGGCAGCGGCAGGATCATCAGACCGACGATCGCCACCACCAGGAAGCTCATCGCGAGGTCGTTGCCGAGGGTGCTCTTGTCACCCAGTGCCTTGCTCATGCCTTGCTCCCGCTTGGTTTACCGCCACCACCACCGCCACCCTTGGTCCCCACGCCGTCCAGCATCGCCACCCAGCGCAGCACGGTGGCGACGGCCTCGAACAGCGCCTCGGGCACCGTCTCGTTGACCGGCATCTTGAACAGCGCGCGCGCCAGCGGCGGATCGCCGACGATGGGCACGCCCGACGCCTCGGCGATGCGGCGGATCTCCATCGCCTGCGCATCGGCGCCCTTGGCGACGATCAGCGGCAGCGGCGTCACGCCGGGCTGATAGCGCAGCGCGACCGCGTAGTGCGTGGGATTGGTGACGACCACGGTCGCGGTGGGCACCGTCTTCTTCGGATCGCTGTTGGCCATCTCGAAGGCCAGGCGCTTGCGCTGCCCCTTGACCATCGGATCGCCTTCCATTTCCTTGTACTCGCGCTTGAGCTCGTCCTTGTCCATGCGCTGGTCGCGGATGAACAGCCAGCGCTGCAGCGCGAAGTCCACCGGGCCGAGCACGACCAGCGCGATCACCGTCGCGACGAAGAGCTTGAGCATCGCCGTCCACGCCACGGTGGCCACGCCCACCGGCGTCTGCGTCGCGGCGCCCACCATCAGCGGGATCAGGCCCATCGTGATGATCGCGATCACGCTGCCGACCAGGATGGCCTTGAACACGGTCTTGATGAACTCGATGATCGAGCGCATCGAGATCAGCTTCTTGAGCCCGGAGCCGGGGTTGACCTTGTCGAAGTTGGGGGTCAGCGGCTCGAAGGTGATGTTGAAGCCGACCTGCGCGAAGGACGCGATCAGCCCGACGAAGACCGCCGCGACGATGAAGGGCAGCACGATCCACAGGCCCTCGATCGCGATGTCGTAGGCGACCGCGAACATGTCGCTGTCGGTCTTGGCCTGCAGCCCGATGCCGCTGGCCAGCGAGAACAGCCGCTCCAGATGGCTGAGCGCGGTGGCGCTGGCGGCGCTCAGGCAGACGGTGATCACCAGCAGACCGGCCGCGGCGTTGATGTCCTGGCTCTTGGGCGACTGGCCCTTCTTCTTCGCGTCGTCCAGCTTTTTCTGGCTGGGCTGTTCGGTCTTTTCCCCCATGGCTCAGGTGGCCGCGGCGTCCGTGGTGTGTGCCGCGACCGCCGACTCCGGCGGATCCGCCATCAACGGGGCGACGGTGGCGTCCGCGATCGCGAGTTCGCGGTCGTCGTCGGGCTCGTGGGCGATGTCCTCGAGCGTCATGCCGAGCAGCACCATGTCGCGGCGCTTGCCGAAGGCGGTCACCGCGCCGGGCAGCTCGCCCCAGGTGCTGAAGCCGGCGCGGCGCAGCACCGACAGGCTGGCGGCGTTGTCGCTCCAGACCATGGCCATCAGCCGGTCCACGCGCCAGGTCGCCGCGTTCGTGACGAGGTACTTGATCAGCCGCGTGCCGACGCCGCGTCCGCGCCAGCGCGGCGCGACGTAGTAGGCCAGCTCGAAGAGCCCGCCCAGTCCCGGCCGGTCGTGCAGGCCCAATGAGCCCAGCCAGCCCAGCGTCTCGCCGCGCTGTGTCGCGACCATCATCGGGCGGCGATGGAACTGGTGCAGCTCGATCTGCAGCTTCGCCATCGGCACGCTCATCGGGCCGACGTAGTTGGTGTGGCGCACCGCGTCCTTGTCCTTCACCTTGGCGAGCTCTTCGGCGAGCCACCGGGCGGCGTCGGTCTCGCTGACGCCGTCCGGCTGGTAGGGCTGGGTGCGCAGCGAGGCGTTGTAGATCGCCGCGACCGACGCCGCGTCCTGCGTCGTGGCGGGACGCAATGCGATGACATCGGAGACCGCGTTGGCGTTCTTCTCCGCGAGAGGAAGGGCTAGGGACACGTCGGCTCCTCGGGGTTGAGGCGCACTGTCCCTGCGGGCGTCGACGGGGGCGGGGAGGGGGCGAAGCGATTTGCGCCGACGCGAAATCCGGACGCCTTGCTCCCTCTCGCCCTGCCGCTCGCGGGAGAGGGGCGGGGTGAGGGGCGGGGGTGAGGGCGCTCCCCTCCCGATCACTTCGTGTTGAGGATTGTTGAGGATTTCATCGTGAAGACATGAGGCCTTCCGCGAAGGCGGATGCCTAGCATGGGCTTACGCCGGACAGGACACGGCGGGCGACGCATCCGCGATGAATCCGTGATCAATGCACGTTCAGACGCATCCGGATGTATCCGACAACGCACCCGATACGCATGGAAGAGGAGTTCACATGTTGTTGCTGACCTTGGGCAGCCTGAGGCTTGCCGAGCAGGATGGAGACGTCGCCGCCGCGGTGGCGCGCGGCGATGTGCAGGAAGCCTTGCGGCTGGGACTGGGTCGGCTGGATCGTGGGGCAGGCGGCGATCCCGAGCGGCTCGCGGCGCTGGGCCAGGTGCTCGGCCAGGCATTGCTGGCCGCGGGCCGCGACGAGCAGGCCGAGGAACTCTTCCAGAAACAGCTGCGCATGTATGAAGGCCTGCCGCGGGCGCAGGTGCGCTGGCTGTCGTCGATGGACCGCGGCTTCCTGTTCCTGCACCTGAACAAGCCGGGCCGCGCGGCCGAGACCTTCAATGTGGTCGCCGATGCCGACGACGCTCCGCTGGCCCTGCGGGTCGAGGCGCTGGCCGGCATGGCGCAGGCGATGCAGTCGATGGGCGAGCACCGCCGGGCCGCACGCACGCTGGCCTTCGCGATGGCGCTCGTCGAGGCGGCGCAGGCGCCGTCGCTGATGATGCCGCTGCTGACGGCGATCGAGCTGGAGCTGCAGGTCTGCCGCGCGCTGCGGCATTACGACGACATGGCCGGCGCGGAGCTGCCGCGCGACCGCGATGTGCGCGCGGCGCTGCGCTCGTCGGCGCTGCTGCTGTCGGCGCTGCCGGGCGTGGTCGCCCGGCTCGAGTTCCTGATCGCGCTCGTGGCGCACGAGCCCGCGCCGGCCGCCGGCCAGGGCGGCCAAGGCGGAGAGGGTGTGGACGGCCTCTTCGACGGCGTGCGCTGGTATCGCGACCGCCGTCTGGCGCCGATGGAAGAGCGCGCCCGCGTCGAAGCCGCGCTCGCGCTGCTCGACCGCGGCCAGGCGCGCACCGCCTACGACATCCTCGGCCCGCTGGCCATCGACGATGCGCGCCAGCTCCACCACCGCCATGCGATCGAACTGCGCTACTGCGCGTCCAAGCTGCATGCGATGAACGGCCGCCACTCCGACGCGCTGCGCTGCTACCGACAGCATGCGCAACTGTCGCTGGCTCGGCTGCGCTTCGAGCTGACGCGCGTGCCGTATTCGCGCTTCCTCGAGCAACAGGAACGCGCCGAACAGGCCGATGCCGATCAGCTGCGCCTGCCGCCGCGTTATCGCCGCGCCTATCAATACATCCTGGATCACCTGCATGACCGCGCGCTGTCGGTGCGCCGCATCGCCGCGGAGATCGACGTCACCGAACGCGCGCTGCAGATGGCCTTCCGCGCCAACCTCGGCCTGACGCCGGCCGAGGTGATCCGCAAGCTGCGCATGGCCTGCATCCGCACCGAGCTGCAGCAGATGGCCGGACGCGACAGCGTGCTGGCGGTGGCGGCGCGCTGGGGCATGGCCAACCGCTCGACGCTGGCCCACAACTACCGGCAGCAGTTCGGCGAGACGCCGAGCGCCACGGCGAGCCTGCCGAGCTTCGCCGAGCTGCCGTCCATCGCCGCGACCGTGGCGGCGGCGGTGGCCGGAAATGGCATCGGAAACGGCCTCGGGAATGGCATCGGTCATGGCACGGCGGGCACGATCGAGCCGGTGCTGCCGATCTCGCTCGGTGGCGGCGCGGTGGCCGGCCGGCGCGAGTACTCCGTCGACGGCGTCTGAGCCCGCGCCATGCGCGGCGATCCGCCTCGACTGCCCGCGCGACCGGCGGCGTCGTCCGGCGCGTCGGCGACCTCGGCCGAGGAGGTCCGGCCGCTGCCCGGCGATCCGGCGGCACGCCGGCGCGATGAGGCCAGCGGCCGCCGCCAGGCCTCGGCCAGCCGCCTGATGGGCGCGGTGACGCGGCATCTGCTGGACGATGTCGAGGAGGAACGCGTCACCGGCGAGTCGTCGCGTGACATGGGCTCGGGCTCGGCGTCCACGTCCTCCGCCACGGGCGCGGAAGGGGCGGGGAAGAGCGCCGGCAAAAGCAGTGCGCGCGTCGCCACCGGCGCCAAGGGCAAGGCGCCGCCGCGCGGCACTCCGGATCCGGTGACGCGGCGTGGCGCGGCATCCGCGCGCCGTTCCGCCCCGCCCGAGGACGACGTGTGGGCGCAAGGCGTCGATGCGGCCGACGGCGCGGGGCGCATCGTCGGCCCCGAATCACGCATCCAGCCGGGGCGCAGCGCCGCCCGCATCGAAGGTGTGCGCCCCGATGCCTCGGAGCGCGTCGGCCGCTCACCGCGCATGCGGATCGCCAGCTGGGGCGCGGTGCTCGCGGCCGTGGCCGCGCTGGTGGTGATCATCGCGGCGGGATGGCTGGACGTCGGCCCCGCCGATTCCGCGAATGCCTCCGGGACCGACGGCGCCGCGCAGCGCGAGCGCGCCCCCGGGCGCTGATCGCCGGGTGATCGTCAGGTGAGCGGTCGTTGAGGACTTCGGGTCGTCAACGGCCGCTTCGGTTCTTTGTTTCCATCGGCAACAACGACGTCCCACAGTGAGGCGACACGCTGCCCACACGCAGGCGGCACTCATCAGGAGGACGGTCGATGGTCAATTTCTCCGCCGGCAGCCAATCGGTCTCGCTGACGCCGACTCACCCCAGGAACCCGATGAACGCCCGGGGTGCGATGCACCCCGCCGCGATGGGGTTCGCCGACATGGACGCCGCCGACGAGTTGCCGTCCCTGTCCCCGATGCTGGCCATCGGCGCGGACGACGGCGCGTGGCGGCAGACGACGCCGCGGCCGGGCCTGTTCCCGCGATCCGACGCGTCATCGGTCCAGGCGGCGAAGCCCTTGCCCCGGCTCGCGGGGCCGCTGCTCTCCGCGCAGGCGCAGGTGGCCATGCGCGTCGACGCCGAGGCCGCCGCGCTGGCGGTGCTGGGCGAGCGGCAGCGGTCGATGCGGGAGCTGCGGCGTCGCCGCGCCGAAGCAGAGAACGCCGGTGCGATCGAGCATCCGCTGCGCATCGCAGAACAGCAGCAGGCCCTGGCGGCGGAGTTCCAGGCGCGCCATGCGCTGCCGCTGCTCAAGCAACGGGTTGCACAGCACCGGCAACTGCTGGCTGCGGCGCAAGGCGCGACCCCCGGGCTGACGCAGGCCTTGGACCGCGCGATCCGGGATCCTCAACACACCGTCCAGCAGGAGCAGGCGATCACCGCGGCGCGGAACAACCTGCTGATCAACCGGACTGCGGTGAGCACGCACCGCGATCAGCTGCAAGCCGCGCAGGCGGATCTGCAGGCGGCCACGGACCATCACGTCGCCGCGCAGCTGCGACTCACGGCGGCCCAGGCGGCCATGGCCCGGCTGGCGACAGTCCGGCAGGCGCTCGCGGCGGTCGTCGGCGCCCACACCCCGGACCTGCAGGCGCATGCGGCCGCGGCACGGGCCGCGCTGACCGACGCGGGCGCGGCGGTCCAGGCGCAGCAACGGCTGGCGGACTCGACGGCCCATGTCGCGGTGCAGACGCGCGATGCCCTGATCGCTCGCGACGAGGCGGAACTGCTGCAGGCCCGCGTCGACGAGGCCGCCCGGCGCCATGCCGCCGCGCAGGAGCGGCTGGCACCGTTGCAGCAGCGCGTGACCGAGCGGCTCGCGGACCTGAAGCGGGCACGGCTGGCGCTGCCGCGGAACACGGCGGGAGGCGCCGCGGCGCAGCCGCCCGCTGCGGACGTGCAGCAACGCATCGATCGATTGACGGCGGCGTTGAGCCTCGCCCAGGCGGACCTGAAGCGGCAGCACCTGGAGGTCAACCGCCTGCAGGGACTGTTGTGCGCGGAGGCCGGCCCGCTGGCCCTCCGGCGCGCGGAGGTGGACCAGTCGGCCGGCCCGCAGGCGACGGCGAATGCGCAGCGCGTGGCCCGGGGCGCCGCGGCGGCGGCCGTGGACACGGCGGCGCGAGCCAGCGCCGCGGCCCGCGATGCGTTGCAGGTCCGCGCCGACGCGGCGCATCGGGTCATCGAGCAGGCCGTCGACGCGCTGTGCGAGGAGATGCGCAACACGGCGAGACGGGCGGTCTGACCCGCGCGCGGCCCCGTCGGGGCGGCGTCAGGACGTCGGCGCGTCCGGTGCCGGTGCCGGTGCCGGTGTCGATGTCGATGTCGACGAGGCCGCGCGTCCCGCGGCCGGCGCCTGACGTAGCGCGAACTCGAACACCGCGCCCTGCGCCGGCAGCAGGCGGATCTCGGCGCCGTGGAGCGCCAGGATGCGGTGCACGATGCGCAGCCCCAGGCCGCCGCCGCGACGCGCGCCATCGACATTGAACGGGCGCTGGAAGAGATCCGCGCGACGCGCGGGGTCGATGCCGGGGCCGGTGTCGGCCAGCGTTACGCGCACCGAGGCGGGCGGTTCCGACGATGTGCGCTCGAGCGCCACCTGCACCTGTCCGCCCGGCGGCGTGTGGCGCAGTGCGTTGTCGAGCAGGTTGGTCAGCACGCGTTCGATCAGGCCCAGATCCGCCTCCACCGGCGGCACGGGGTCGTCGAAACGAGCGCTCAAGGTGACCTGCCGCTGGGCCGCGGCCAGCTCGAACTTCTGGAAGACGTCCTGCACCAGGTCCGTCAGCTGGAAGGACTCCATCTGCGGTTCCACGAATCCCTGCTCGAGCCGTGCCAGCTCGAACAGCGATCGTGCCAGCCCGCCCACCGCGGTGCTCTGCTCGATCGCGATCTCGAGGTAGCGGCGTCGCTGGGCGGCATCGAGCTGGCCGTCCTTCAGCAGCAGCGTCTCGAGGTAGCCGTGCAGCGACGACAGCGGCGTGCGCAGGTCGTGCGAGATCGTCGTCACCATCTCCCGGCGCTGCTCGTCCTGGCGCGACAGCCGGCGCCATTGCTCGCCGATGCGCGTCGCCATCTGCGAGAACGCCGCGCGCAGCACGGCGATCTCGTCGCGCGTCGCGGCGTCCGGCGACCGCTCGTCGACGAGCAGCGCCGTCGCGGTCGCGTCGTCGATGTCATGCCGGCGCACGGCTTCAGCCAGGCGGCGCAGCGGCCGCGTGATCAGGCCGAACGCGATCAGGCCCGCCGCCAGGCAGAGCAGGGCCACGATCGCGATGGACCACAGCGCCGCGCGCAGCGCATTGCCGGTGGCGTCGAGGCCGGCGAGCCGGTCGTGGGCCTCGCCCAGCAGCACCACGTAGACGAAGCCCGCGTCGCGGTCGCCGACGCGCAGCGGCGCCGCGCTGAACACCTTGCGCGCCGGGCTGCGCGGATCGTCGCCGGTGATCGGCAGCGGCGCATGGGCGAGGAAGCGGCGGACCGGATCGAGGTCGACGCGCTCGCGCACCAGATGGCCCTGCGGCGCCGCGTGCTCGACGACGCGTCCGTCGTTGTCGAGCAGGTAGACCTCGACGCTCGGGTTCACGGCCATCAGCTGGCCGAAGAGCCGCCGCACCGCGCCGGGCATCGGCCCGCGCTCGTCCATCAACGGCGCCTGCGCCGCGATGTGCGCGGCCAGGTCGCGGGACAGGCCTTGCACGACCTCCTGCTCATGCATCCGGCTGGAGCGCACCTGCAGCCAGGCGGACGCGCCGGAACACAGCAGCAGCAAGCCGGCGAAGACCAGCGCGAGCCGCTGGGTGAGGTTCAGGCGGAGGGACACACGGGGCCGCATCGTCAGGCCCCGGCCGGTCCGGAAGACCCGGGGGATTGGGAAGACGCAGCGGACGCAGCGGACGCAGCGGACGCAGCGGACGCGGAGGACGCGGAGGACGCGGAGGACGCGGCCACGCCCCTGGCGGCGCCATCTTGTAGCCGCGGCCCCAGACGGTGAGGATGCGCGCCGGGTTCGACGGGTCGGTCTCGATCTTGGCGCGCAGCCGGTTGATGTGCGTGTTGACGGTGTGCTCGTAGCCTTCGTGGTTGTAGCCCCAGACGGCGTTGAGCAGGTCCAGCCGCGAGAACACCTGGCCGGGCTGCCGGGCGAAGAAGTAGAGGAGGTCGAACTCGCGCGGCGTGAGCTCGATGACGCGGCCGTCCAGCTGGGCCTGCCGCGCGACCGGATCGATGAACAGGCCGTCGAGGCCGACGCTGCCGGCGTCCAGCCGCGCGCTGCGCGACATCGCCTCGGCGCGGCGCAGCAGCGCCTTGACGCGCGCCACCAGTTCCAGCACCGAGAACGGCTTGGCGAGGTAGTCATCCGCGCCCAGCTCCAGGCCGAGGATGCGATGCAACTCGCCGCCCCGCGCGCTGATGATCACGATGGGCACGTAGTGCGGCATGGCCCGCGCGCGGCGGCAGATCTCGAGCCCGTCCACGCCGGGCAGCATCACGTCCAGCACCAGCAGGTCCCAGCCGCCTTGCTCGGCCAGGCGCAGCCCCTCATGGCCGTCGGCGGCATGCACGACCTCGTAGTGCTCGTCGCGCAGGTGCAGCGCGAGCAGCTCGGCGATGTGCGCGTCGTCCTCGACGAGCAGCAGGCGCTTGGGCGGATGTTTCAGGGGATCGCTCACCATGGCGGGCATTCTCCTCGCTGCCGTGGCCCGGACGGCGGTCCGGAGTTCTCACATTTATTTGAACTTTGCGTGAGGACTTCGGGAGACCCGCTGCGTACGCTGACGAGCATCGTCCCTGGACCGGGACCTCGATCAGGAGCCATGCCATGAGCACACGACGCCGATTCCTCGTCCTGGGCGGCACCGCCGCCGGAGCCGTCCTCGTCGGCGCCGCCGCGCGCCACTGGCCGTCGACGGGTGCGCCCGGACTGGTGGCCGCGGCGGAGGCCGCCCCGGCGGCCGAGCCGACGGTCGAACGCTTCGAGGTCGTCCTCACCGACGCCGAGTGGCGAGCCAGATTGTCCCCGGCCAGCTATGCGGTCCTGCGACACGAGGCCACCGAACGGCCGTACAGCAGTCCGCTCAACGATGAGCACCGGCGCGGCACCTTCGCCTGCGCGGGCTGCGCCCTGCCGCTGTTCTCGTCGTCGACCAAATTCGACAGCGGCACCGGCTGGCCGAGTTTCTGGCAGCCGCTGGCCGGCGCCGTGGTGGAACGCACCGACAGGACCCTGGGCATGGCGCGGACGGAAGTCCATTGCCGGCGCTGCGGCGGGCACCTCGGCCACGTCTTCGACGACGGGCCGCGTCCCACCGGCCTGCGCTATTGCATGAACGGCGTGTCGATGAGCTTCGCCGGCTCGACATGAGATGACGTGGCGTGACGCGGCGGTCGCCGCCGCCCTGATGACCCTCCCTTCCTCGATTGCCAGATTCCGGACCTTCGAATGCTGCTGCTCCTCCTGACCTACCTCGGCGGCGTGCTGACCATCGTCAGCCCCTGCATCCTGCCGGTGCTGCCTTTCGTCTTCGCCCGTGCCGGGCAGCCGTTCACGCGGTCGGTGCTGCCGATGCTCGCGGGCATGGCCCTGATGTTCACGGCGGTGGCCACGCTGGCCGCGGTCGGTGGCGGCTGGGTGGTGCGCGCCAACCAGGCCGGCCGCACGGCGGCGCTGGTGCTGATGGCAGTCTTCGCGCTGGCGCTGCTGTGGCCCCGTCTGGCCGATGCCGTCGCCCGGCCGTTCGTCGCGGCCGGCGATCGCCTGTCGTCGCGCGCGCAGTCGTCGTCGACAGGACGCGGCGGGCCGTGGTCCTCGTTCGTGCTGGGCATTGCCACCGGACTCCTGTGGGCGCCCTGCGCGGGGCCCATCCTCGGCCTGGTGCTGACCACGGCGGCGCTGCAGGGCGCGGGTCTCCACACCAGCCTGCTGCTGCTGGCCTACGGGCTGGGTGCGGCGAGCTCGCTGGCGGTCGCGTTGCTGGCGGGGCAGCGTGTGTTCGCCGCCATGAAGCGCCACCTGGGCAGCGGCGAGTGGCTGCGCCGCGGGCTCGGCGCCGCGATGCTGGCCGGCGTCGCCGCGATCGCGCTGGGGCTCGACACGGGCGCGCTGTCGCAGCTGTCGATCGCGTCCACCGGCCGCTTCGAACAGCGATTGCTGGAGCGCCTCCAGGCGGACACCCCGGCGGACGCGATGGCGCCGGCCGCGCAGTCAGCCATGATGGCCGGCGCCGATGCGGCGATGGCGCCCAAGGACGCGATGCAAGGCGCAATGGGCGGTACGACGGGCGGTGCCATGACCGGCGCGATGTCAGGCGCGATGTCAGGCGCCATGACCGGTGCGGCCGGCGGATCGGGTGGCGCCATGATGATGTCGGGCGGTCATGGCGGTGCGGGTGCCTTGCCGGACCTGGGCGGCCTCCCGTCGCTGGACGGCGCCGTCCAGTGGCTGAACTCGAAGCCGCTGACCGCGGAGTCGCTGCGCGGCAAGGTCGTGCTGATCGACTTCTGGACCTACTCCTGCATCAACTGCCTGCGCACCTTGCCCTACGTGAAGGCCTGGGCGGAGAAGTACCGCGACCAGGGGCTGGTGGTCATCGGCGTGCATGCGCCGGAGTTCGCCTTCGAGCGCGACGTCGACAACGTCCGCAAGGCCGCGCGCGACCTGGGCGTGAACTACCCGATCGCCGTGGACAACAACTTCGCCGTCTGGCGCGCCTTCTCCAATCGCTACTGGCCGGCGCACTATTTCGTCGATGCCCAGGGACGCGTGCGCTTCAGGCATTTCGGCGAAGGCGACTACGCGCACTCGGAGGCCGTCATCCAGCAGTTGCTGCGTGAGAACGGCAGCGCATCGACGGACGCCGGCACCGTCGCGGTGAAGGCCCAGGGCGTCGAGTCGGCCGGCGGCAGCCAGGAGGTCGGATCGCCGGAGACCTATGTCGGGTACGAACGGGCCGAGCGCTTCGCGGCCAGGCCGGCTGCCGCGCACGATCAGCCGGCGACCTATGCCGCTCCCGCGCAGCTGGCGCTCAATGACTGGGCGCTGGAGGGGCAGTGGCGTGTCGGTCCGCAGCAGGCGGCCGCGCTGAGCCCGAAGGCGAGGGTGGTCTACCGCTTCCATGCGCGCGACCTGCACCTGGTGCTCGGTGCGCCGGCCGGCAAGACGGTGCGGTTCCGCGTCACGCTGGACGGCCAGCGGCCGGGCGCGGCGCACGGTCTGGACGTCGATGCCGACGGCAACGGCACCGTCGGCGGCGAGCGCCTGTACCAGCTGATCCGCCAGGGCGACGGTCCGCTGAAGGACCGCGATTTCAGCATCGAGTTCCTCGATCCCGGCGTGCTGGCCTACGCCTTCACCTTCGGTTGAACCGGGCCCGCGAGGCCATGAAAGGATGACCATGAACACCCCCTCAACGCACGGACGGCAGGTCCTGACGCCACGTCCTCCCGTAGAACCGCGAGCCGTCGGCGGCTGCTGCTCCTTGGCGCCGTCGCGCTGCCGCTCGCCGTTTTCGGGACCCAGCAGCTGGCGGTGGGGCGGTCGGCCAACGCGTCGACCGTCGTTGCGGCGCCAGCCGTGGATGTCGCGACGAACAGCGCGCGGACGACGGAAACCGCCGTCTTCGCGGGCGGCTGCTTCTGGGGCGTGCAGGGCGTGTTCCAGCACGTGAAGGGCGTGACGCGCGTGGTCTCGGGATATGCGGGCGGCAATGCCGGCACCGCGCACTACGAGATGGTCGGGAGCGGCATGACCGGCCACGCGGAGGCGGTGGAGATCACCTACGACCCGAAGCAGGTCAGCTACGGCGCGCTGCTGCAGATCTTCTTCTCGGTGGCGCACGATCCGACGGAGCTGGACCGGCAGGGGCCGGACACCGGCCCGCAGTACCGCTCCGCGGTCTTCCCGCGCGACGCCGAGCAGGCGCGCGTGGCGCAGGCCTACATCGCGCAGCTGGATGCCGCGAAGTCCTTCCCCAAGGCGCTCGCGACGAAGCTGGAGGCGGGCAAGGCGTTCTATCCCGCCGAGGGCTATCACCAGGACTTCCTGGAGCGCAACCCGCGCCACCCGTACATCGTGATCAACGATCTGCCGAAGGTGGACCAGCTCCGCCAGCTGTTCCCGCAGCGCTGGCGGGCGACGGCCGTGCTGACCCGCACGCCGTGACGGAGGATCAGTGGATGCAGGCGTCGTCGCGCAGGCCGCTGAAGAGCCAGGTCAGCAGCTTGTCCAGCCATGCGGGAATCCCTTGCCGTGGCGAGGGCGCGGCGCGGCGGCCGTGGATGACGTGCGTCGGTGCGGATCTCATGACGGACTCCTGTCGCCCCGGATGGGCATCTCGATGTCGTCATCGTCGATCAGCGTTGGATGCAGGTAAAGCGAGTCTTATTGCTGCTTGAGTGCAGAATAGTTGCATTCAATCCGCAACGACGAGGACTTCCGTGGACATCACGCTGGCTCGCACCTTTCTCGAGATCGTCGCCGCCGGCAGCTTCGTCCGCGCGGCGGAGACCCTGCACGTCACGCAGACCGCGGTGAGCGCCCGGGTTCGGACGCTGGAGGAGCAGCTCGGCACGACGCTCTTCGTCCGCAACAAGGCCGGCGCGACGCTGACGCCCGCCGGGGAGCAGTTCACGCGCTACGCGTCGATGCTGGTGCAGGTGTGGGAACGCGCGCGCCATCAGGTGGCGCTGCCGCCGGGACGCGAGTCGGTGATGACGATCGGCTGCGAGCTGAGCCTGTGGGATCCGCTGCTGCTCGACTGGCTGCTGTGGATGCGCACGTCGGCACCGCATCTGGCCCTGCGCACCGAGGTCGGCTTTCCCGCGGACCTGATCGATCGGGTGGCTTCGGGGACGCTGGACGTCGCCGTCGTCTACGCGCCGCAGCAGCGGCCGGGCCTGCGCATCGAGCTGCTGCTCGAGGAGAAGCTGGTGCTCGTCACCACGCGCAAGCGCGGCCAGAAGCTCGATCCCGAGGACTACGTCTACGTGGACTGGGGGCCGGAGTTCGCGGCCCAGCATGCGCTGGCCTTCCCGGAGATGGGCCACGCGGGCGTGTCCGCCGGGCTGGGGCCGCTGGGACGCGAATACGTGCTGGCGGCCGGCGGTTCCGGCTACTTCCGGCTGGCGGTGGTGCGCAAGCACCTGGAGAGCGGCAAGCTGCGCCGCATCCGCGGCGCGCCGGAGTTCCTCTATCCGGCCTACGCGGTGTTTGCGGAAGGCGCGGACCTGTCGGTGGTGGCACCTGCCCTGGAGGGACTGCGGCATGCGATCGGGGCGGGCCACGAAGCGCCCGGTGATCGGTAGGCCGCTGCCAGTCCGTCATCCGGCCGTGGCTAGGCGCTGGCGAGGAGCCGCATCGCTTCGCCCTGCGCCTCGTCCGCCGACGGCACGAACGCGAAGCCCAGCCCCAGCACCTTGCCGGCGCCCTGCGCCGCCAACCGGATCGCCGTCGACACGGTGCGGTCGCCGGTGATGAAGACGATGCCGCCGCACAGCTGCTTCATCCGGTCCTTGTTGCGCTTGAAGAAGAGGGCGCGTTCCTTGCGCTCTTCGTGCGATTCCTCGACGTGGTCGCCGGGCAGATGATCGGTCAGCAGCACGAAACGCTCGCCGCGATCGAGCAGCGCGGTCAACTGCGCTTCCACCGTCTCCATCGGCTCCGCCGTTTGTGCCTGCTCCGGCTCCATCAGGAAGACGAGCGGGAATCTCGAGGTGTCGAATTTCATGGCTGCTCCTTCATGGCGTGCCGTAGAGATCGGTCCGCACCGCATGGCTGTAGTGGGCGTCGATCTGCGCGATCTCGGCGGCACCCAGCTCACCGGTTTCCCGAAGCCGGTTCACGTCCGAAATGATGCGGCCCACCGAGGGCAGGCTGTGTCGATCGAGGCGCGGCTCCGGCTGCCAGAGATGCGCCCGGTGGACGGCCTTGCCGCAATGCATGAGCACCTCGTCGATCAGGACGCCGGGCGGCCCGCCGCGCGGTGACGCGTCGAGCCCTCGCTTGCTGCCGGTCGACAGGCAGAAGAAGGTGGCCTTCGCGAGGTCGTCGCGGTGGAAGTCCACCAGCCGGTCGAGCACGGCCTTCTGGATCATGTCGGAAGGCGGGGCGTAGAGGGCATCCAGATCGATGGGGGCCGGGTCTTGCATGGGAGGTCTCATGGTCGTGATGACCCGAGCGTACGGACCAACCGGGTGGCGGCCATACACTACCGGCGCCATCAGATAGCTTGAATCCGCCAATGTCGACACGACTGGACGACGCGTACCAATGGGCGAACTCGGCGGACGGTCCCGTGCTGGTCGCCGTCGAGGAGCGTCAGGACCACGAACTCGCGGCGGGCTCGCACCGGCATGCGCGCGGGCAGCTCTTCGGATCCATGCGCGGGCTGTTGTCGGTGGGCGTGGAGGAGGGCGTCTGGCTCGTCCCGAGCAGCCATGCGGTCTGGCTGCCGCCGCATGAGGCGCACGCGGGGCGTTCCCACGGGCCCTTCCACGGCTGGAGCGTGTATGTCGCCGAGCCGGCCTGCGCGGACCTGCCGCGACGCCCTTGCACCATTCGCGCGTCGGGGCTGCTGCGTGAGGCGGTCCTGCGCGCCTGCAACTGGCCGATCGACGCGTCGACGGCGCCGTTGGCGCCGTTGGCGGCGTCGCGCGGCCATCTCGCCGAGGTCGTGCTCGACGAGATCCGCACGTCGCCACCGGAGCCGTTGGGCCTGCCGCTTCCGAGCGATCCCCGGCTGCAGCGCATCGCCAAGGCCTTGATTGACGATCCCGCCGATGAGCGCGACCTCGAGCAGTGGGCCCACTGGGGCGCGGTCAGCGCGCGGACCCTGAGCCGGCGCTTCGTGTCGGAGACGGGATTCAACTTCAGCGCGTGGCGGCAGCGCGCGCGGATGATGCGGTCGCTCGAGATGCTGGCCGCCGGCGCGGCGGTCTCCGCGGTCGCGCTCGACCTGGGCTATTCGACGGCCAGCGCGTTCATCCAGGTGTTCCGGCGGACCTTCGGCCAGACGCCGGCGGCGTATCGGGTCAGGCTTTGACCGGCGGCCGTTGAGCGCCGTTGCCGGGCGCGCAACCGCAACCGGTGGTGCCTGCGGCAGGCGTGCATCCGGTGGCCGCGGCCAGGTCGACACGTTCGGCCAGGTCCGCCGCGGTCTCCTTGCGCTCGCTGTAGCGGTCCAGCAAGTAGGGGCCGAGATCGCGGGTCAGCAGCGTGAACTTGACCAGTTCCTCCATCACGTCGACGACACGGTCGTAGAACGGGGATGGCTTCATGCGTCCGTCCTCCGTGAATTCGGTGAAGGCCTTGGCGACCGACGACTGGTTGGGGATGGTCAGCATGCGCATCCAGCGCCCGAGCACGCGCATCTGGTTGACGGCATTGAACGACTGCGAGCCGCCCGACACCTGCATCACGGCCAGCGTCTTGCCCTGCGTCGGCCGCACCGAGCCCGTCGACAAGGGGATCCAGTCGATCTGGCTCTTCATGATCCCGGTCATGGCGCCATGCCGTTCCGGCGAGCACCAGACCATCCCCTCGGACCAGGTGGCCAGTTCGCGCAGCTCACTGACCTTCGGATGCGTCTCGGGCGCATCGTCCGGCAGGGGCAGGCCCGTCGGGTTGAAGATCCGGACCTCCGCGCCCAGTGCCTCCAGCAGGCGCGCCGCCTCGAAGGTCAGCAGGCGGCTGTACGACCGCTCGCGCAGCGAGCCGTACAGCAGGAGAAGGCGTGGACGGTGGCGCGACGGCGCGGACACGGTCAGGCGATCCGGCGTGGGGACCTCCAGCAGGTCCATGTTCAGCGCCGGAAGCGTGGCATCGGGAAAGAGGGGTCAGACATGGCGTGCGGGACTCGATGGAGGAGAGGCGGCCTCGCGGCCGGCGGCGCGAGGGGGTGACAGCAGCGGGTGCACGAGCAGCGCCACGGCAGCGCCGATCAGCTCGGCGACGATGAAACCTGGAGCGCTCGCGGGCGCGATGCCGGCGAAGCTGTCGCTGACCATGCGGCCGACCACCGCAGCCGGGTTGGCGAAGGACGTCGACGCGGTGAACCAGTAGGCCGCGCCGATGTAGGCCGCGACCATCGCCGCCACGCGCGCCGGAGGCGCACGCAGGATCACGAGCAGCAGTCCGAACGTGGCGACGCCCTCCGCGATCCATTGGCCCATGCCGCTGCGGGTCCGGGTGGCGACCTGCAGCAGGGGCAGGTCGAACATCGCATGCGCGAGCCAGGCGCCGAGCACCGCGCCGGTCAGCTGCGCGACGACGTAGGGCGGCAGGGCGGTTCTCGGCAGCTCGCCGCGCCAGGCCATGACCGCGCTGACGGCCGGATTGAAGTGGGCGCCGCTGACGGGGCCGAACAGCTCGATCAGGACGTACAGGCCGCCTACGGTGGCGAGCGTGTTGGCCAGCAGCGCGACGGCCATGTTGCCGCCGGAGAGGCGCTCCGCCATGACGCCGGAACCGATCACGACGGCCAGCAGGAGCGCCGTTCCCAGCAGCTCGGCCAACAGCTTGCGGGGCAGATCCATCGCCTCAGCTTCGGGCGATGCTGCGGAGCGCCTGCTGGAGTTCCGCGTGGCGCATCGTCACCAGGGGCAATTGCACCAGCTGCAGCATGCGATAGGCGATGGCCTGCCGCGTGAGCTCGAACGCCCGCCGCCTGCCTTCCTCGCCGCCTTCGGCGTCGGACGGATCCGGATAGCCCCAGTGCACCTTGACCGGTTGTCCCGTGCCACCGAAGAACACTGGGCATTGCTCGGCCGCGGCGCTGTCGCACACGGTGATGACGAGGGACAGCGGCGGTGCGTCCGGCGTGGTGAATTCGTCCCAGTGCTTGCTGCGGCAACCGGTGGTGTCGACGCCGGCGGCCTGCAAGGCCTCGAGCGCCAGCGGGTTGATGCGGCCGCTGGGCGCGCTGCCCGCGCTGAAGCCCCGCACGTCCTTGCCGAGACGTCTCGCCCAGTGGTTGAGCATGGCCTCGCCCAGGACACTCCGGGCGGAGTTGTGGGTGCAGAGGATGAGCACGTTGCGGGTCGTCGAGGTCATGGCGTGTCCCGGGTCAGCAGCCGCAACGGCTCGATGTCGACGTCGATCCCGAGGTCACGCTCACGGCGCAGGCGGCGCCCTGGCAGCAGTTCTCGGTGAGGTAGGCCAGCAGCGCGTTCATCTGCGGATAGACGGCCCGGTAGACCACGTTGCGGCCGACCTGCTCCGAGGTGACCAGTCCCGCCTCGCCGAGGTCCTTCAGGTGGAAGCCCAGCTTGGCGTACGCGACGCCCAGCATGTCGACGAGCGCCCCCGGCGTCAGTCCGTCTTCGCCGGCGACCACCAGGGCGCGGAACGCGTCGAGCCGGATCGGGTGGGCCAATGCGCCGAGGCCGGCCAGGGCAGTCGTCTTGTCCATGTCCAACATTACAACAAAACTTGTAATGTTGGGCAAGCGGAAACGCCGTCAGCGACGGCGGTCCCGAACCGCCACCCGGTGCGAGCCGAGGTCGTTCCCGGAGGAGGAGATCAGGCCGCCACGGCCAATTGCCGCAGCTTGGGCAGGTTGAACGTCAGCGGCGTGTCCGCGAACTCGCGCAGCGTGTCCAGCAGCACGTCCAGTTCGCACTCGCGGCTGTAGAACGCGTTGAAGCCTGCTTCCATGCAGCGGGGCCCGAACAGCACCTCGTCGGCGTTGCTGATGGCGAAGGCCGCGCCGCGGAAGCCGGCCTTGCGCATGCGGGCCACCGTGTTCAGGCCGGAGCCTTCGCTCAAGGCCACGTCGCAGATGACCACGTCGGGCTGGCACAGCGCCGCGGTGATCACGGCGTGTTCTTCGCAGGCGCACTGGGCCACCACGACGGTTCCCGGCACTTCGCCGAGGCGATAGCGCAGGGTGGCGATCCAGGACGGGGAGGGGTCGACGAGAAGGATCTTCATGGCGTGGGCTGGGTGCGATGGCGTTGCCGCAGTGTGACGCCGCGCCCCCTCGCGCGGTATCTCCGGACTTCGGTGTCCCGCGTCCGGTTTGCACCGCAGTGCGTGTCGGCAAAACACCGACAACCGCGCTCCCGGCGATCCGGACGCTCTACGACACCGACGGACTGAACGCCCTCAGCCGCGCCACCTCATCCACCGGCGTCGCGCCGAAGTAGCGCTTGAACTCGCGGCTGAACTGCGACGGGCTCTCGTAGCCGACGCGGGTCGCGGCGACGCCGGCCTTCACGCCCTCGTTGAGCATGATCAGCCGCGCCTTGTGCAGCTTGTAGCTCTTCACGTACTGCAGCGGCGAGGTGTTCGTGATCGCCTTGAAGTTGTGATGGAAGGCCGACACGCTCATGTTCACCAGGCCGGCCAGCTGCTCGACGCTGAGCGGCTTGGCGAAGTTGGACTCGATGTGCTGCAGCGCCTTCGTCACCTGCGCGAAATGCGTGTGCCGGTTGGCCAGCGCCTGCAGCGCCGCGCCGCTTTCGCCGCACAGCACGTGGTAGATGATTTCCTTGAGGATGAGCCTGCCCAGCACCTTCGCGTCGCGCGGGCGGTGCATCGCATCGAACAGCCGTTCGATCGCGCAGAGCACGTCCTCGGTGAACGCCGCGCTGTTGACGCCGGTGGACTCGAGGCTCGCCGGGCGGTCGAGGCTGTCGTCCCCCAGCTCGATCAGCAACTCCTGCAGCACCGCCGTGTCGATGTCGATCGACACGCCGACGAAAGGCTGCTCCTTGCTCGCGATCGTCTGGCACTCGAAGGGCAGGGGGACCGTCAGCAGCAGATAGTTGTCCGCGTCGTAGCGGAAGGTCTTCTCGCCGAGGAATCCCACCTTCGCACCCTGCGCCACGATGACGATCGACGGCTCGTACAGCACCGGCGTGCGCGGATGGGAGGTCTCGGAATAGAGGATCCGCACGCCGGCCACCGGCGACGGGGTCGAGAACGAGCCCGACTTGTAGCGGATCGCGGTGTCGATGATGCGCCGGCGGATGCCGGCGTTGAGCGTGGTGGCCATGAGGTCTTCAAATGACTTCGGGCGCACGCGGTCGGCAGGCCGCGTGCGCCACGAAAGCGGAGGATCAGCGGTGGATCGGCAAGGACTCAGCGGAGGCTCAACGGGCGGCTTCGAGGATCCGCTGGCTGTCCTCGATGCGGATGTCCTGGTGCTCGCCCAGCGCCGTGCCGCCGTGTTCCTTGAGCTTGGCGATCATCGCCGGGATCGAGCTGCCGTCCAGTCCGTAGGCCGACAGCCGCGTGCCGACGCCCAGCTGCTCGAAGAAGGCGCGCGTCGCGGCGATGGCGCCGTCGATGCGCTCCGCCTCGCTGCCGTCGCGCAGACCCCAGACGCGGTCCGCGTACTGCAGCAGCTTCGCGCGCTTCTGCTCCTTCTTGTACTCGAGCACCGACGGCAGCACGACCGCCAGCGTCTGCGCGTGGTCCAGGCCATGCATCGCGGTCAGCTCGTGGCCGATCATGTGCGTTGCCCAATCCTGCGGAACACCGGCGCCGATGAGACCGTTGAGCGCCTGCGTCGCGCTCCACATCACGTTGGCGCGGACGTCGTAGTTCTCCGGCTCGGCCAGCGCGCGCGGGCCTTCCTCGATCAGCGTCAGCAGGATGCCTTCCGAGAAGCGATCCTGGATGCGGCCCTCGGCCGGGTAGGTCAGGTACTGCTCGACCGTGTGGACGAAGGCGTCGACGACGCCGTTGGCCACCTGGCGCGCGGGCAGGCTGTACGTGGTCACCGGATCGAGGACCGCGAACACCGGGTAGGTGAAGGCCGAGAAGAACGGCAGCTTGTCACCGGTCGCCTGGCGGCTGATGACGGCACCGTTGTTGGATTCCGAGCCGGTGGCCGGCAGCGTCAGCACGACGCCCATCTTCACGGCGCCGGTGACCTTGGCGCCGCGGGTCAACAGGATCTCCCACGGATCCTTGGCAGCCTCGTACTGCGCGGCCGCGGCGATGAACTTCGTGCCGTCCGCGACCGAGCCGCCGCCGACAGCCAGCAGGAAGTCGACGTTCTCGGCCTTGACGACCGCGACAGCCTTCATCAGGGTCTCGAAGGTCGGGTTCGGCTCGATGCCGCCGAACTCGAACACCGTGCGGCCGGTCAGCGCCTCGCGGACCTGGTCGAGCACGCCGTTCTTCTTGATGCTGCCGCCGCCGTAGGTGATCAGGATGCGGGCGTCGGCCGGGATCTCCTGGCCGAGCTGGCCGATCTGGCCCTTCCCGAACAGGATCTTGGTGGGCGTGTTGAGGCTGAAGTTGTTCATGGCTTTCGGCTCCGGCTAGGGTGAACAGGGAATCGAGTGGATGGGCTGGATTGTTCGTCCCGGTCTCGATTCCGGCAACGCACGAAGCTGCCGGAGTTTTGCCCAATCCTGTTTCCGAGGCGATGAATGGGCAAGGGTCGGGAGAGTCCCCGCGAGCGCGGGAGTTGGCGGAGGCGGTCGCCATCCTCGACCTTGTCCTACAAGGCTTCGGAGCGTTCTCCGGTCCCGCAGCCAACGCCGGGACCGTACCGTGGCGGCATCGCACTCAGGAGCACCCCCATGACCGCAGCCACCGCCCCGTTCTCGATGACCCAGGCCGGCCACATCACCGGCCTGCCGAAGAGCTACATCCAGGCCTTGATCTCCGACGACCTGCTGGCGCCCAGCCGCGACATGCGCTTCACGTTCCAGGATCTGGTGCTGCTGCAGGCGGCGCGCCGCCTGCTCGACTCGGGCGTGCCTTCATACAAGGTCGTCGCCGCGCTCGCGCATGTCCGCGAGAGCCTCGGACCGATCGATCCGAAGCAGCTGAACTGATCCTGATCCCACCATCCTGAGCACGCGCTGGCTCTCACGTCCAGCGTCATCGCCGCACAGGGCCTGCGCGCCCGTGTGGCTACTCTCGAAGCGGGTCGATCCCTAGGATTTCCCGGTCATTCCACTACCGAGAAACGACCATGTTCCTGAGATCGATCCTGGCGGCCCTGGGCGCCGCCGTCTGCCTGACCCTGCAGGCCTGCGGCGGCGTGTCCGCCGCGGAAGTCCAAGCCCAGGCCGACACCAGTTGCACGCCGCGCAGCTTCGAATCCTGGGTCGGCGGCGACAAGATCAATGTCGTCGACTTCACCGCGACGACCGGCGGCGCGGCGTCGCCGTTCAGGTTCCGCCTGAAGATCAACACCCTGCAGACCGCGCCCACCGACGGCTACTTCGGCCCCATCACGACGGGGACGATGACCTTCTCGTATCCGCGCCAGAACAACCCCGAGGTGCCGTACAACGCCGCCAATCTGTTCCCCGCCAACTACATGCAGGGTCCGGCCTTCGGCGAGAAGGTGGCCTTCCAGGCGCGCGAGATCGCGTGCAACGTCTTCGAGCTTCACTGGAAGGAAGGCAACAAGGGCGACACCGTGACGCACGTCGAGGACTTCAACCGCCAGCAGCTCTGCACCAACATCACCAACATCAACCGCGTGCCGATCCCGGCGGCCTTCGATCCCTTCGACCTGACGAAGCAGATGAACAACCGCGAGCTGTTCCCCGCCGGGAGCCCGGTCGCCTCGGACCAGTTCCCGTTCTTCCCGCTGTGCGGCACGATGAGCCAGAGTCGTGAATCGGAGCGCGTCTGGGAAGACCGCCTGCACTACCTGGTGTACACCGCGCCCTGAACGGGTCGGCCGGTCAGTCCGGCGCCTCGAAGCGCCCGCGCATCTGGCGCAGGCTTTCCGACAGATGCGAGAGGAAAGCCTGGACCCGCGGCGAGTGCCGTAGCGTGGGATGCGTGAGGATCCACAGGTCGGCCGATGCCTCCCGCGGGGCGTCGGCCACGCGCTTGAGCAAGGGGTCCACTTCGCCCAGGAAGCGCGGCAGCAGCGCGGCGCCCAGTCCGGTGCCCGCCATCGCCTGCATCGCGACGAAGGAGTCGACGCGCAGCACCGCGCGTTCATGCGGGACGATGCTCGTAAGCCACCTGCTGGCGGCGGCACCGCTCAGGGAGCCGTCGGGCCAGAGCCAGTCTCCTGCGTCGAGTGCCGCCGCGTCGAGCGGCCGAGCCGCATTCGCCGTGGCGTAGACCGCGAAGTCCATCCGCAGCAGCCGCAGGCCGACCCAGGTCTCGGGCGGATGGGTGGAGGGCCGCAAGGTCACGTCAGCGTCGCGCCGGTCGAGGTTGAGCGCGTTGTTGGTCACCAGCAGCTCGACCTGGATCTCACGGAACTTCGCGCGGAACGACAGCAGCAAGGCAGGCAGGACGCCGAAGGCCAGCGAGTCCGTGGTCGTGAACCGGATGGTGCCGGACAGCGCGGAGGCCTTGCCCTCGATGCTGCGCCGTGCATCGGCGATGGCGGCGTCCATCGACTCCCCGGCCAGCGTGAGCGTGCGGCCCGCCTCGTTGGCGACGTAGCCCGTGGCCAGGCGGTCGAACAGCGGGGAGCCGATGTCGGTCTCGATCGCCGCGATCCGGCGCAGCACCGTGGCATTGGAGACGCCGAGCGCCCGCGCCGCAGCGGCGGCCGATCCCTCGCGGGCCACGGCGACGACGAATCGGAGGTCGTTCCAGTCGAGGTCTTTCAATCGCGCTCCATCGCCCCATCACCGGGGCCGGCGGCGATTGTCAGTGCAGCGCGACGTTCAGCTGATCGACGGCCTCGGCCCAGTCCGCGTCCTGCAGCAGCAGCTCCTTCAGTAGCCGCGACTGCTGCTCGGTCCAGAACGGCGCCTCGGTGATCTTCACGTCACCGGGCAGGGGACGGTGCACGGAGATGAATTCGCGGATCTCCGCCTCGGAGGACGGGAGGCCGAGTTGATCGAACAGCTCGTGGAACTGGTGGTTGGTGGCTTCCATGGTGCTTCCTTCAGAAAATTCGCCCGCGTTTGAGGTTAACGTCTGCCTCCTTTTCGCGGTGTAGGACAGTCGTCCATCCTGCGGTGCACGGCGGCAACTGGGGCAGACGACCGCCCCCGGAAGCGAGCGAACAGATAACACGATTAATGGAAGACGAGGGGATCGATGGAAATGACCGATGAGCTCTATGCTCGGATCACCGCGCTCTGCGCTGAAGGTGATGCGCTGGCCGAGGAGGATGACGGCCTTGCCGACGCGAAGCTGAAGTTCGAAGAAGCACTCCAGCTCATGCCCGGTGATCCGCTGGATTGGGAGATGGGGACCTGGATCTTCTGCGCCCTGGGAGACATGGCCTATCTCAGTGGCGACTTGGCGGTGGCCCACGAACATTTCAATTCGGCGGTGCGTGGGCCCGGTGGCTTTGGGCAGCCCTTCATCCATTTGCGGCTCGGAGAAATCGCCTTCGAAGATGGCCGGATGGACCGGGCTGCCGATGAGCTCACCCGGGCCTACATGGGCGCCGGGCTGGAGGTCTTCGAACTGGAAGACCCGAAATACCTAGCGTTCCTGCGAACCAAAATCCATATGGATGAATGACCGCACAGATATAGCTGAAGTTCCTTTGTCGCTGAGTTCATGGCCACTCCTGATTTCAGGAAGGTCCTGTTTCGATGGCGGAACTTCATTGGCGCTGAGCCCGTGGATGACCCGCAGTTCCTCGATCTGGACGCATCAGCCGAGGCTATATCTTCATTTCCCAGCCGGCGGCGCCACAAGTGCCCCTTCGATCCCATGCCGTCGCAGCGCCTCCGCGACGAAGCCCGAGGCCTTCATCTCCTCGACGAATCCGCTGAGCCATCGCTGCGCCGCGGCGCGCCCCTTGGGCACGCCCATCGCCTGCTCGATCACCATGAAGCGGCCCGGCAGCAGGCGCACGCCGCCCACGCGGCGCGCGTCCGCTTCCAGCTGCTGGCGCACGCCGGCGGCGACGTCGAGCTGATCGGCGAGGAACATGTCGGTCACCGCCGGCGACGTCGGCGCGCGCACCAGTGTCGCGGACTTGATCTCGCGGGTCAGGTACAGGTCGTAGGCGCTGCCGCGGCCGACGACGATGGTCGTGCCCGTGCGGTCGACGTCCTCGTTGCGCCGCAGCGGCGCGTCGTTGCGGACCAGGTACGCACCTTCGATGATCACGTAGGGCGCCGTGTAGTCGGTGTCGGCACCGCGCAGCGGGTCGATCGCGACGAAGGCCAGGTCGACCTGCTTCTCCTTGATCGCTTCGACGACCTTGCCTGCCGCGTTGAAGGCCATGAGCTCGATGCCCACGCCCAATCGCCGCGCCGCCTCGCGCGCGAGGTCGACCGACACGCCGCGCAACTCGCCGTCAGGACCACGGCTGGCCAGAATGGGATTGCCCAAGTTGATCGCGGCGCGCAGCTTGCCGGTGCCGCTCAACTCGGCGGCCGCGGCCCGGGCATCGGCCGGGTCTGCCGTGCCGGCCGATCCGATGCCGGCCCCGCCGCTGGCGCCGGCCGTCGGCGATGCGCAGGCATTCAGCAACAGGGAAGCGGCACCCGCCGCACAGAGTTCACGACGTTGAACGTTCATGTCGATGTCCTTGGTGAATCAGTCCGCGCTGCCCGCCAGCACGATCTTCCCGAGATGCTCGGCCTGCTCCATCGAGGCCTTGGCCTGCGCCAGGTCCTCGAAGCGGAAGACGCGGTCCACCACGGGCCGCAGGCGGCCGTCGGCGAACAGGGGCAACCAGTCGGCCTGGAAGCCCGGCACCGGTTCCGCGCGCTGCTGCGGTGAGCGGAGCTTGTTCGAGACGCCGAACAGATGGAGGCGCCGCGCGTGCAGCGCTTCGAGGTCGAGTTCGGCCTTGAGCACGCCGTCCACGTAGCCGACCATCGCCAGCCGCCCCTGGAAGCCCAGCGCCCGCACGCACTCGGCGAAGACGGTGCCGCCGACGGTGTCGATGGCGAGGTCCGCACCGCGACCATCGGTGGCCTCGCGCACCGCGGCCGCGAAGTCGGGCGAGCGGGTCTCGAGGCCGAGATCCAAGCCCAATGTCTTCAGCCGCTCGAGCTTGGCCGCGCTGCCGGACGTGGCGATCACGCGTGCGCCCATCGCCTTGGCCGCCGACAGCGCGGCCACGCCGACGCCGGAGCTGCCGCCCGCCACGAGCAGGGTCTCACCCGCTGTCAGACGGCCCTGGATCACCAACATGTCGTAGACGACCAGGAAGGTCAGCGGGATCGCGCCGGCCTCGGTCCAGTCGAGCGCTTCGGGCACGTGCAGCGCTTCCGCCTCGCTGATCAGCGCGAAGTCGGCGAAGCCGCCGGCGCAGCGGCCCATGGCGCGGTCGCCGACGCGCCAGCCTTGCACGCCGTCGCCGACCTCGACCACCTCGCCGGCCGCCTCCGCGCCCACTGGCTTGGGCGCGCCACCGGCGCCATGGAGGCCGTGACCGGCCAGGAACTCGCCGCGGTTCAGACCGGCCGCGCGGACGCGGACCAGCAGTTGACCGGAACCGGGGGAAGGGCGGGGCAGGTCGTCGCGGAGCAGCAGTTCCACATGACCGTCCCGATGCTGGAGGGTGTAGCCGCGCATGGTGCGATCGCGCTCAGGGACGCGCCAGCGCGGCCAGCTCGCGCACGTCGGCCAGTTCGCCGAGATTCCAGCAGGCCGCGATCAGCGCGTCGCTGCGCGCGGCGCCGATGACGACGTCGGACTGCGAATGGAACTTCGCCTCCAGCGCCGCGTCGCTCATCGGCTTGTGCAGCGAGCCGATCGCGTGCTCGACGAACACGTGGACACGACGGCCGTCGCGCAGCACGGCGGTCATGTCGACGGAAGCCTCGTCGATGCTGTCGTCCACCGTCGCGACGACCTTGCGGCGCAGTGCGACGACGTCCTCGCGATTGACGATCGCGTCGTCGTATTCCGGTTCGCCGGCGCGGCCGAAGATCAGCCCGGCCGACACGCCGTGATAGACGCTGAACTTGCCCTGCAGGCCGTCCGCCGGTTCCTTCTTGCCGGTCAGCTCCAGCACCAGCGAATGCACCTTGAGCTCGATGCGCTCGACGTCCTCGGGCCTCACGCCCTGCTCGCGCAGCTGCACGGCGGCGTCGATGCTCGGGTGGATGACGATGCCGCAGGCGAACGGCTTGTAGGTGTTGAAGGAGATCTCGAAGCGCTCGCCGAGTTCGTCGGTGGCTTCGTTCCAGGCGTACTTCGTCGACACCACCTGCGCGAAGCCGCGCGGCGCTTCCAGCGCCCGCGGGCTGGCGGTGTAGCCGTGCTTCGCGAGTAGCGCCGACAACAGCCCGGCGCGCGCCGCGCCGCCCGGGTGGAAGGGCTTGGTCATGGTGCCGAACTGCTCGCGCAGGCCGATGGGCTGCGAGGCGGCGATGCCCAGCGCCATCTGGGTCCGGTGCTCGTCCAGGCCGAGCAACCGCGCGCAGGCCGCCGCCGCGCCCAGCGTGCCGGTCGATCCGGTGATGTGCCAGCCGCGGTCGTAGTGCTCCGGGTAGACCAGGTTGCCCATGCGGCAGGAGACGTCGATGCCCAGGACCATCGCGTCGATGAGCTGCCGGCCGGACAGGCCGAGGTGCTCGGCCAGCGCGAGCGCGGCGGAAGCCACCGGACCCGCCGGATGGATGATGGTCTTCAGATGCGTGTCGTCGAAGTCGAAGGTGTGCGAGCTGATGCCGTTGAGCAGCGCGGCGCCGGCCATGTCGACCTTCTCGGCGCGGCCGAGGACGCTGGCCTGCGCGGACGGCTCCAGCATCCGGATGGCGGACAGCGCCGCGTGCATCGCCTCGTGACCGGCGGCGCCGACGGCGCAGCCGGCCCAGTTCATGAAGGTGCGATGGGCCTCGTGGTCCACCGCGTCGCTCCAGCCGCGCGACGGATGCGTGGCCACGTAGCGGGCGAGGATCTGGGTGATGGGCGGGGCGTTGTGGTCAGCGACGACCTGGGTGTTGCGTGCCATGGGGTTCTCTCGTTCTTCAGTCGTGTCTGCGGTGGTCTGTCCGGTCGGCCGCTCAGTCGTCGACCTGGATCTTGCGGTCGCGCGCCAGCGCGGTCCAACAGGCCACCTCGGCCTGGATGTGATGCCCGAACTGCTCGGGGCTCATGGCGGTCGGATCGACGGCTTCGCCGGCGAGCTTCTCGCGCATGTCCGGCGCCGTGAGGATGGTGTTGAGCGTGGTGTTGAGTTGCTTGACGACGGCCGGGGGATGCCCGCCGGACCGACGACGCCGTACCACTGCATCGCGTCGAAGCCCTTGAAGCCGGCCTCGATCAGCGTGGGCACGTCCTTGAGCGTCGGGTTGCGCGCGGTGCCGGTGACCGCCAGCGGCTTCACGCGGCCGGAGCGGATGTGGGGCAGGGCCGCCGCGAGTCCCGGGAACATCGCATGCGTCTGTCCGCCCATCAGGTCGGTGAAGGCCGGCGCGATGCCGCGGTACGGCACGTGCAGCATGAAGACGCCGGACTGCTGCTTGAACAGCTCCATCACCAGCTGCGTCAGCGAGCCCACGCCCGAGGAGCCGTAGCTGAGCTTGCCGGGGTTCTTGCGGCAGTACTCGATGAAGCCCTTGAGGTCGTTGACCGGCACCGAGGTGTTGACCACCAGCACGTTGGGCGTGCCGCCGATCATGCCTATGGGGCTGAAGTCCTTGACCGCGTCGTAGGGCAGCTTGCGCGTGGCCGGGCTGGTGCCGTGCGTGGCCACGTAGCCCTGCATGAGGGTGTAGCCGTCGGCGGGCGCCTTGGCGGTGGCCTGCGTGGCGATCACGCCGCCGCCGCCGCCCATGTTGTCGACCACGAAGGTCTGGTTGAGCACATGGCCCCAGCGCTCGCAGACCGCGCGGCCGATGAAGTCGCTGCCGCCGCCCGCGGCCACGGGCACGATGTAGCGGATCGGCTTGCTGGGGAAAGCGTCTGCCGCCCAGGCGCGTCGTGCGGCGAGCAGCAACGCGGGAGCGGCGATCAGCACGGATCGTCGGTTCGTCATGGGTTTGTCTCCGGATGAAGCGGGGCTCTTGTGATGGCCCTCGTTCTTGCTTTGGTGGGAGGTGCGCCGGCGCGCGCCCGGTCGCGGCCTAGCTCATGTCGTCGCCGGGGCGGTCGATCGGGTGGTCGCCGTCGTTCTTGCCTTCCGTCTGCAGCAGCCGGCCGTGCGCCGCGTTGACGTGGTGTTCCTGCAGGCGCTGGCACAGCGCGGCGTCGCCGTCGTCCAGCGCCGCGACGATCTGGTCGTGCTCCTGGATCGAGACCTTCATGCCCACGTCGCGCGACAGGTTGCGCAGCCGCGAGAGGTGCAGCTGCTGGACGATGCCCTGGTAGGTGCGCGTCAGCGGCTCGTTGTCGGTGGCCTCCACGATGGCCCAGTGGAAGGCGAGGTTGGCGGCGTAATAGGCCTGCACGTCGCGGCGGCGGGCGTTGGCCTTCATCTCGCGGCCGAGCGTCACGAGGCGCTTCACGAGCGCGTCGCGGCGGGGGCGGTCGAGGGCGGCGGCGCGGCGGCCGGCGTGGCCGTCGAGCAGGCTGCGCAGCTCGTAGAGGTTGGCGACTTCCTTGGGATCGAGAACCCGCACGAACACGCCGGCGTGCTTGCGCGCGGCGACCAGGCCGGTGCTCTCGAGCTCGCGCAGCGCCTCGCGCACGGGCACACGGGAGACGCGCAGGCGGGCCGCGACGTCCGGTTCGTTGATGCGCTGACCCGGCGGCAGGTCGCCGCGCAGGATCGCGTTCAGCACCTCGTCGCGGACGAGCTTGGCGAGCGACGTGTCCCGCACATCGGCGAGCAGGTCGGGGGAGGTGTCGTTGATCCAGGGGAGCATTCGTCTATCGTATACGATTAGACGAAAGCGACAAGGCCGGGAGCCCGGCCTTTACCGTCACGGTGCGAACTGCGGTGTCTGGTCCTCAGGCCGCCATCGGCGCGAGGTGGCACCCCGCCGAATCGCCATCGGTGGACAGGGCGAGGCCCACGTCGACGGGCAACTGGAGCCCCGACCCGCCGCAGGCCGTCGCCCGGACCAGCGGCGCGAACGGCGCCTGGACCTGGCCGAACAAGGTCGCGAACGGCACGTCCGCCGCATCCCGGCCGGTGCCGATGCGCACGAACCCCATCGGGATGCCGGTCCCCGACGCGTCGAAGGTGTACCAGCGCCGGCCGAGGTAGACCTCGACATAGGCGTGGAAGTCGGGCGCCTTGGTCGGGTCGGCGCCGTAGTCGGTGCCGGTGACGTAGCGCGCGGGCATCGACAAGGCCCGGCACAGCGCGATCATCACGTGCGCCTGGTCGCGGCAGACGCCGACGCGATCCGTCAGGGTGTCGAGCGCCGAGGTCTGCGTCGTCGATCCGAAGGCGGAATAGGCGATGTGCCGCTGCACCCAGCGCGCGATCGCGGCGGCGCGGGCGTAGCCCGGCGGCAGATGACCGAACTCGGCATCGGCCCATTGGACGAGCCGGTCGGATTCGCAGTACCGGCTCGGCGCCAGGTAGCACAGGCACTCGCTGGGCAGCTCGTCGACCGGCGTTTCCTCGATCGAGACCGGATCGCCGATGCGGTGGTCGATCGTCACGCTCGCGGTATAGGTCAGGTGGAAGTTCCCCTGCGGCGCGCGCATGCGCAGCAGCCGGTTGCGGCTGCCGGCGAGCGTGTCCGAGCGCCACGGGACCTCCGGCGTCACGACGATCTGTTCCTGCAGCACGCGCTGCGCCGCCGTCTGTGCCGGCTGGATGTTGAACACGAAATCGCCGGAGGGCGAGTCGATGCGGTAGTCCAGTTCGAAGTGGAGATCGAGGCGAATCATGGGGTCCTGCCGTTCTCGACGACGCAATGAATGAAGTGCAGCTTGGGGACGACCCGGCGCTGCAGCACGAAGGGGTAGAAGTCGGGCTGGCCCATCGCGCGGGACATCTCGTTCATCACGCTGGTGATGGCGAGCCAGTCGCGCAGCAGGCGCAGGAAGTCCGGACCGGTGGCGTGGCCCGGCGACCAGAGGTCGTCCCGTCCATAGGGCAGGGGCCGTGCCTCGTCGACGGTGCTGAGCAGCTTGAAGCTGCCGGCGGTGTCGATGGTGTCGCGCAGGTGCAGGTAGTGCGCCCAGGTCTCCGCCCAGTCCTCCCAGGGATGCGCGCTGGCGTACGACGTGATGAAGCGCTGCGGCCAGTCCGGCGGCGGGCCGGCGGCGTGGTGGCGTTGGAGGGCGCCGGCGTAGTCGAGGCGCTCGTCCCCGAACAGCGTGCGGAAAGGCTCGTGCCAGGTCGTGCCGGCGACCAGCCGGTCCCAGTAGTAATGACCGATCTCGTGGCGGAAATGCCCGAGCAGCGTCCGGTAGGACTCGCCCATGCGCTGCCGGGCGGCCTCGCGCTTGGCGTCGTCCGCTTCCTCGATGTTGATGGTGATCACGCCCCAGGCGTGCCCCGTCATCACGCGCGGCTGGCCGGGCAGCGTGCGCAGGAAGTCGAAGGCCAGGCCGCGGTCGCCGGCTTCCGACTTCGGCGCGACCGGCAGCTGCAGGCCGAGCAGTTGCGAGACCAGACGCCGCTTGGCGCGCTCCAGGCGCCCCCAGAGTTCGGCGTTGATCGGGTCCGATAGATCGGGAATGGTGCGGTTGAGCGCACAGGCGACGCACAGCGGACCGCAACGCCGGTCATCCAGCGGGAGCAGCCAGTTGCAGCCGGCGGCGGTGTGGAAGTTCGCGCAGCGGGTGAAGAGTCCGTCGATGCCGGCGATGCGCCAGGTCGCGGTGGCGGGACCGGGCAACAGCGCGTGCAGCGTCAGGTCGTCCGGCAGGAAGCCGAGCGGTGCCGCGCAGGCCAGGCAGGCACTGTTGCGGAAGTAGAGGCGGTGGCCACAGGTGCAGCGATAGACGCGGGGAGAGGTCATGGTCAAGGCTCCCTTGGCAAGCATGGGGCCTGACCGGGGCGCGCTAGTGAGGGGTGGCGCCCACCACGCCGGCAGCAGCCGCTGCACCTCGGCGCGGGCGAAGCGGTCGTCGATCAGATGGACGACGCCGCGGTCCTCGGTGGTGCGGATCACCCGCCCCGCCGCCTGCACGACTTTCTGCAAACCCGGGTAGAGGTAGGTGTAGTCGTAACCCGCGCCGAAGAGCTGCTCCATGCGCGCCCGGATCTGTTCGTTGACCGCGTTGACCTGCGGCAGCCCGAGCGTGGACAGGAAGGCGCCGATGAGGCGCCTTCCCGGCAGGTCGACGCCTTCCGCGAACGCGCCGCCCAGCACCGCGAACCCCACACCCCGACCGTCGACGGTGAAGCGGTCGAGGAACTGGCGCTGCTCGCCTTCGCTCATGCGGCGCGACTGGCGCCATTGCGGGACGTCGGGATGACGCTCGGCCAGCAGCGCCGCCACCTGCTCCAGGTAGTCGTAGCTGCTGAGGAACGCCAGGTAGTTGCCCGGCGCGCGGCCGTACTGCGCCGCGATCAGGTCGGCGATCGGCTGCAGCGAGGCGCGCCGGTGCTGGTACCGCGTCGAGATGTGCGACGCCACATGCACCTGCAACTGGCTGGCGTCGAAGGGCGAGGGCACCTCGACGCTCGCGTGGTTCTCGGGCAATCCCAGCAGGTCCGCGTGGAAGGCCTGCGGCTGCAGCGTCGCCGAGAACAGCGTGCTCGTCTGCGCCGCCGCGAGCCGGGGGCGCAGGAACGGCGCGGGGACGATGTTGCGGATGCAAAGGACGGGCAGGCCCGGCTTGGCGTGGAAGCCCTCCGGCTTCTGCACGTCCACCAGCGAGTGCGGTCCGAAGGACTCCACCGCGCGCGCCAGGTGCATCGCCTCGAAGTGGAAGTCGAGCAGCGCTTCGTCGGCGTCATCGGGATGGGCGGCGAGGTGTTCCGCGACCACGCCGATGCCGTGCTGGAGCGCGCTCAGCAGGGACTCGGGGAATTGCTCGTACGCCGCATACGGCTCGGCCTGCGCCTTGTCGATCGCCCGCCAGCTCCGGCGCACCTTGTCCAGGGCCTGGCGCACGGGCGGCGAGGCCGAGGCGCCCGCCGAGTGCCGCGCCTGGTAGAGCCGCTCCGGTGACAGCGTCGCGCTGAACATCTTGCGGCCGCGGTCGACGAGGTTGTGCGCCTCGTCGACCAGCAGCCCGATGCGCCACTGGTTCACCTGCGTCAGCCCGTGGAGCAGCGCGCCGTGGTCGAAGTAATAGTTGTAGTCGCCGACCACCACGTCGGCCCAGCGGGCCAGTTCCTGGCTCAGGTAGTACGGGCAGACTGCATGGGCCAGCGCCGCCTCGCGCACGGCGTCGCGGGTCAACGCGACGCCTTGGCCGTCGCCTGTGCCGTCGCGCTCGTGCGCCTCATGCGTATCCAGGTCTTGCCCGATGCGCAGCGCCGCCGAGCGCGCGGCGGGCAGGCGGTCGTAGAAGCCCCTGGCCAGCGGACAGGACTCGCCGTTGCAGGCCTGGTCCGGATGCTCGCAGGCCTTGTCGCGGGCGACGAGCTCCAGCACGCGCAGCGGTGCCGCCGGCGCCAGCCGCTCGATCGCATCCAGCGCCGTCTGCCGGCCCGAGGTCTTCGCCGCCAGGAAGAAGACCTTGTCCAGGCGCTGTCCGGGCGCGGCCTTCAGCAACGGGAAGATCGTGCCCATCGTCTTGCCGATGCCGGTCGGCGCCTGTGCGAGCAGGCAGCGGCCCGAGGCCGCTGCGCGGTACACCGCCTCCGCAAGCGGCCGTTGTCCGACGCGGAAGTCGCCGAACGGAAAGCTCAGCGCCTGCAGTGCTGCATCCCGTCGTTCCCGGTGATCGAGCTCGAGCGCGGCCCAGACGAGGAATCGCTCGCACAGCGATTCGAAGTGCGCTCGCAGTTCCGCCGCCGTGCAGCGCTCGGTCAGGACCGTTTCCTCCTGGCTGCCGAGGTCCAGGTAGACCAGCGCGACCTCGATGTCCGGCAGGTCGTCGGCCTGGCACTGCAGCCACGCGTAGACCTTGGCCTGCGCCCAATGGAGCCGGCGATGCGTGGGGCGCTGCCGGTCGAGGCTGCCGCGGAAGGTCTTGATCTCCTCGAGGCGCCGCCTCGCCGGATCGAAGCCGTCGGCGCGTCCGCGCACGCGCAGGTCGCCGAACTCGCCGCTCAGCGTCACTTCCCGCCGGTAGTCCGGACCGCGGCGCTCATACACGAGCGCGTGGCCGGCGATGCCTTCCTGCGCCGTCGGCGCGGGCGTGAAGCGCAGATCCAGGTCGCCCTGCTTGGCGGTGAACTCGCAGAGCTCGCGGACGGCGACGGTATAGGGCACGACGGGGGTCAGGGGCGATGACTGGTGTTATGTACAGTATCTCAGACTCCTGCCGCCTTGTTGGCCGCGGCGACCAGTGCGTCGGTCGCGGCGAGGAACTGCGCCCGTTCCGGCTCGTCGGCGAGATGGCGCGCGAGGGAGCGGGACAGGGTCCCGATGTCGCCTTCGCCGTTGCGCGCCAGATCGCGCGACACGAGGTGCCTGGCCAGCGGCCCGATGTGGGACGCGAGCGCGCGCTCGATCTGGGCGATCAGGGTGGCATCGAATCCGCCCGCCGTCCTCGTTCCGGCGCGGCTGCCGGCGCCCGTTCCGCTGCCTGTCGCAGTCCCGGCACCTGTCCCTGTTCCTGCACCGGTTCCCGTCCCTGTTCCGCTCCCGACCGGCAGGGTCGGCGCAAAGGCGCCATCGCCAGAAACTTCCCGTGCGATGGCAGCGAGCGCCGCGCGCATGGCCGCCGCATCGGGGAAGCGGTCGCCGGGGTCGCGGGCCATCGCGCGCCGCACGAGGGTGTCGAGCGCCGCCGGCAGCTCGCCCGGCCGCACCGACGTCGGTGCCGGCGGCGCCTGATGCAGCGTCTGGTACATCACCGCCTCGATCGCGCCGCTGAAGGGCATGCGCCCGGTCGCCAGGCGGTACAGCAGCACGCCGCAGGCGAAGAGGTCGGCGCGATGGTCGATGGCACCGCCGAGGATCTGCTCCGGCGCCATGTAGCCCGGCGTGCCGATCTGCGACGCGGCCTGCGTGAGGTGGTGGTCGGCGATCCGCGCGATGCCGAAGTCCGTCAGCTTCACGCGGCCGTCGCGCGTGATGAGCAGGTTGCCGGGCTTGATGTCGCGGTGCCAGACGCCCTGGGCATGGGCGCTGGCGAGCGCGTCCAGCAACTGGTCCATGACGCCCAGCGACCAGGCCAGCGGCGGTGTCGGCATCTCGCGCTTGAGGATCTGGTCCAGCCCGCGGCCGTCGACCAACTCCATGACGAGGAAGGCGTACCCCTTCATGCCGTCCGCGCTCGTCACTTCGCCGAAGTCGTGGATGGTCACCACGCCCGGATGGGCGATGCGCCCGACCGCCCGCGCCTCGTTGCGGAAGCGGGCGGAGGTCGAGTCTTCGCGGGCCGCCTCCTCGGCGTCCTCCACCTGGCGGCGGATGAGCTTGATGGCCACCTCGCGCTGGATGTGCGGATCGAAGGCGCGGTACACGACGCCCATCGCGCCTTCGCCGAGCTTGCCCCGCACGAGGTACTTGCCGATGTGCGGCGTGGCGCGCGCCGCCTTGCCGCCGGTGCCGGTGGCGGAACCCGGGCCGCTGCCGGTCATGTCCCGCTCTCCAGCATCGCCATGGCCTGGTCCAGGCTGCGGCGCATGCGTCCGAACGACGCGGCCAGCACGCCGATCTCGTCGCCGGGGCGGACCTCGAAGGCCGGCGCGTCCTCGCCCAGCGAGACCCGGTCGGCGATGCGCGCCAGACCGGTCACCGGCCGGATCACCAGCGACCACAGCATCAGGTTGAGCGCGGCGCCCATGACCAGGAAGGTCGCCGTCAACGCGCCCATCACCAGCCAGAAGGTCTGCGACGCCTGCTTCAGCGGCAGCGTCATGGGCACGGTCACGACCTCGGCGCCGAGCGTCTCGTTCAGGCGCCAGCCGAAGCCGTTGGACGGGCCGTACCGCGCGACCAGCGTGGCCGGCGCGGTCTGCGGCGACGCATGGCAGCCCAGGCAGGCCGCGTTGCTGATCCGGATCGGGCGCGCGATGTAGAGCGCCTCGCCGCCGGGCGTCTCGCGACGGCCGACAAACTCGGTCAGCGCGGGCCGGCGCGCGAACTGCGAGATCACGTCCTCCTCCCAGCTCACCGCCCGGTTGCGCGGGTTGGTGGCATTGAGCATGGCCGCCTTGTAGCCGTAATCCTCGTAGGCCTTGGAGAGCGTGGCCAGCACCTCGTGCGCCGAGAAGGCCGGCACCGCCTCGGGCACGAAGCGCTCGCGCAGGTGGTCCTCCAGCAGCGGGCGGACGTGGTCCGCCGTGTAGGTGCTGACGGCCCCGGCGCTGCGCATCAGCAGCCGGGCGCGATCCGTCACCTGTTCCTGGGCGCTGGCCTGCAGCCAGTGGCGCGCCAGCACCGCGGTGCCGGCCAGGCCGACGAGGAACACCGCCAGGAAGATCACGTTGAACTTCACCAGCAGGCTCAGCGATCGCAGGCGGTGACGGAACCGGGCGGCGGGCGTCGCGCCCGGGGCGGGGCGGGGGCCGGTCCGTCCGGCGGCAGTGGGAATGCGGCTCATGGATCCATCTACGGAAACGGCCGCCGCCCGGATGCGGGCGACGGCAGGATTTCTTTCACGGCGGCGGATCAGCCGATCACCAGACCTTCACGCAGTCGCCTTCCCAGACGAAGGGTGTGAGCGGCGCGCCCGGCGCGGTGGCCGCAGGCTCGATGCTGACCGCGAGCCGGCGCACCGACTTGAAGAGCTTCTCCGACGTGTCGGCCAGGGGCGCCTGCGCGGTGCCCTTGGCCGGCAGGGTCGCCAGCAGGAAGGGCGCGCCGTTGTCCGGCAGCGCCCACAGCCGCGCGACCTGACCCTCGGGCAACGCCAGCGGCTGCAGCAGGCGCACCGTCATCAGCTGGCCGTGGCGGCGGGAACTCGCGACCAGGGCCGGTTGCCCCTTGGCATCGTGCAGCAGGCCGACGTAGCTGGCGGGCGTGGCCTGGTCGGCCTGCACGCTCTCCATCCAGGTCGGGGAACCGCGCAGCACGGCCACGCAGGCCAGGGCGCCGGCGAGGGCACCGACGACGGTCCAGCCGGAGACGGCGGCCGCGCCGCGCGCGCCGCCGGGGATCAGCCAACGCCACCAGCCGCCTGGCGCGCTCGAGGGGGCGGACGCCGCGGCCTGGCGATGCTCGTCGGGGAACAGGCGGCGCTGGATGCCGGGCCAGTTGCCCAGCGGCGGCGCGATCGGCGGCGTGGCGGCTTCCAGCGCCGACAGGCGTTGCTGCCAGATCTGCGCGGACAGGCGCACGGCGGCCGAGTCGCGCATCAGCGTCTCGAAGCGGCGGCGGGCGCCGCCCGCCAGCGTGCCCAGCGCGTAGTCGCGGGCGAGGGCGTCGAGTCGTTCGGGGCGGAGGTAGTTCATGTGCGCACCGCCACGCCGTCCAGGCAGGACTTCAACTGATCGAGGCCGCGGCGGACCCAGCTCTTCACCGTGCCCAGCGGGGACCGCAACATCTCGGCGATCTCCGTGTGCACCATGCCGCGGTAGTAGGCGAGCGCCAGGGCCTGCCGCTGGGCGGGCGGCAGCGCGAGCATGCACTGGTCGATGCGGGCCTTCGTCAGGCTCTCGTCGAGCAGGGCGTGCGGATCGCCGCTGGCGTCGGCGGGGACGTCCATCGCCTCGTCGTTGAGCTCGACGGTGCTGTCGCGTTCGTTGCGGCCGGCGCGCAGCGCGTCGATGGCCCGGTTGCGGACGATGTTGATCATCCAGGTCATCGGCGTCGCGGCGTCGGGCTGGTAGCTCGCGGCCTTCTGCCAGATGCTGACGTAGGCCTCCTGCAGCACCTCGTCGGCGCGGCCCTCGTCGCGCAGCACGCGCAGCGAGATCGAGAACAGGTGGGCCGAGGTGGCGCGGTACAGACGCTCGAAGGCGCCGCGGTCGCGCAGGGCGACGCGGGCCATCAGCTGGCGCAGGGGATCGGCGGTCTCGGTCGAGGAGGCTTCGGCGCTGGCGTTCATGGTGGCGGGATCAGGGCGCGGGGTCGCGTCCGTGCCGGAGGGCCGGACGACTGGCTGGGCGCGATTGTTCGTCACCGCCGCCCGGACGGCGCTGCATCCCCATCGCGCGCGTGCGGCCTTCATTGCGGTTGCCCGCGGATGGTGCGTGATCAAGGCAAGGCTCCCACTCTTTATGGGTAGTGTCGATGCCTGGATATACGGAGTTCCTCGCGGGACGGATGCAAACACCGGGCCGCCACGCCGTCATCGGACGCGACCGGAGGCCGCCTGTCGCCTGTCGCCAGGCGGCCCGCGGGCTCAGCGCGCGGCCGTGATCAGGTCGAACTGTTCCCAGGGCCCGATCGCCGTGCGGTTCGCGATCAGCGAGGCCGCGCCGGCGTTCTCGGCGGTGACGTAGCGGTTGTTGGCGATCGACTGCAGCGTGACCGAGCCATTCGGGTTGCGGATCAGCTTGAACGACTCCCACGGCCCGACGGCGGTCCGGTTCGCGATCAGCGCGGAGCCGCCGCCGTTTTCTGCGCAGACCAGCTTGCCGTTGGCCCGCGCGCGCAGCGCGATGTTGCCGTTGCCGGCGTCCAGCAGCTCGAACTGCTCCCAGCCGCCGATGGCGTCGCGGTTGGCGATCAGCGCCGTGGCGCCGGCGTTCTCCGCCGTCACGTAGCGGTTGTTCACGCGGGCGCGCAGCGTCACCACCTGCGCGACGGGCGGCGTCGTGCCGACCACCGGTGGCGTCGGCCGCGTCGGCGTCAGCGGCAGCAGGCCCTTCAGCATGCGCCCGCCGTCGTTGGTCAGGCGCAGGTAGTAGTCGGACGAGCAGGCCGTGCCGTCCTCGTCCAGCGCGAGGATGCCCGAGCCGGCGGGCACGAAGGCCGCGGTCTCGGCGGTCTTGGCGATCTGGTTGCCCTCGTTGTACTCGTCGAACATCGAGATGTAGAGGCCCTGCGAGCCCAGGCGGACCATGTTGTAGAACTGGCGCCACATGAAGTCGCCGTGCTTGCGCTGACGCACGCTCAGGTCGCCGGGCAGCACGCAGGGCTGGTAGTCGATGCCGCGCGCGTTGCAGTCGGCCTGGTCGGCCAGGTTGACGTTCTGGTAGAACCAGTCGGACCCGGCCGCGTCGCCGATGCGGCCGACCATCCAGGGCGAGATCATGTTGAACGCGTGATAGACGTCCAGGTAGCCGGCGCGCGAGTCGTTCTTGCCTTCGCGCCAGTAGGTCGGCACGCCGCCCATCACGTAGCAGCCCTGGCTCTTGAACCAGTTGATGACGTCCAGGCAGGCGGCGGCGGACCAGGGATGGTTGTCGTCGTTGAAGCCGAAGCCCCAGATGCCGACGACGGGCTTGCCGTTCTGGCGCGCGTAGGCCGAGGACGCTACCAGCGCGGACATCTTGTTCAGCCAGTCCGCCTTGATCTCGGGCTGCATGTTGCGCCAGCCGCTCACGTCGTACATCACGTAGAACTTGCGGCCATAGGACTCGGCGGCGCTGCGCACCTTCACCGCCATTGCGTCGCGGGTCGCGCCTTCGCCGCCGTTGGGGTTGAAGCGCTGCAGCGCCGCGGTGTCGCAGCCGTTCTGCTGCATCCAGCGGAAGTGCGTGTCGACGGTGGACTGGTCGTAGGAGGAGAACAGCGTCGCCGGACCGCCGTTGCCGAGCCGGTCGAACGCAGTGGCGTAACCCGAGGCGTACTCGCGCATGTCCGGCCACGAGATGATCGCGCGGTTGGTCGGGGAGGGCGTGCGACCCCAGTCCTGCGCCCAGTGCCACCAGCCGTTGATCGGCGCGCTGTCGCCGGCGCAGGCGAACCAGCCCTGGTAGCCGACGGTGATCTTGCCGACGACGTCGCCGACCGGACTGGCGGCGATCGCGTGCGACAGCGGCAGCGCGGAGGCGGCGACGCCGGCGGCGGTACCGAGGAAGGTGCGGCGGGAAACGGTCACGGGAGTTCTCCAGCAGCGACGCCATCGGGGCGTCGAGGTGGAGGGACTGTAGGGACGCGTGACCGGGCGCTGTGTCGAGGTGCGTCGGGAGCGCGCGGATGCGACGGCCCGGTTGCAATGCTTGCAGGGATGCAACGAGGGTTGCGAAGGGCTCTACCTCTTAGGAGGTGGGGGTCGGCTCATCGGCAGAACCGGGCACGCGTCAACACCTGGCCCCGGGGGCGTCTGTTCACTCGAACACAGGCCGGAAGAACGTGCGCTCGTAGCTGACGATGCAGCGCGTTTCTTCCGCGTACCGGAAGGCGGCCTGGCATTCCGCATCCTCGAGGGACTTGATCCGGTACTCCTCGTACGCGGCGAGCGACGGGAAGGAGAAGGACGCCAGCGCGATGTTGTTCGCGCCCTCCGAGGGCAGCAGGTAGCCGTGGTGCACGCCGCCGAACCGGCGCACGAGCGGGATCCAGAGCTTGCCGTAGTGCTCGAACTCCTTGAGCTTGAACGGGTCGAGGACGTAGCGGAGGTGGCAGGTGATCATGGCGGGACCGGGATGAGAAAGGTCTGACGGACGCCGATCATGCCTTCAAGTCGACCAGCAGCTCGGCCTTCCACCACTGCTTGCGCCTGATCAGGCTGCCGATGTGACCCAGGAGCAGCCGCCGGCCTTCGACGACCGCCTCCGAGTGGGCGCGGGCCTGGTTCTCCCAGAGCGCCCAGGTGACCTGCTGGGCCCGCAGCGGCGCCCAGCTGAACGACTCGTCGCCGGCGATGCCGGACAGCGCGGAGGCCGGCACGACGCTGAGGGCCACGCCCCGCCGGGCCATGTCGAGACAGATGTCGACCGCGTCGGTCTCCACGGCGACGCGGCAGTCGAAGCTGCGTCGCGCCATCGCCTGCTCCAGCTGGACGCGCAGCACGTTCGGCCGCTCGGGGAGCACCAGGGGCCTGCCGTCCAGGTCGGTCAGGGGCACCGGCTTGTCCGGCGTCAGCAGATCGGAGGCGCGGCCCACGACGACGACGGGTTCGCGCAGGAGGGCGGTCTGCGTGTGCCTGTGCGCCGGTGTCGCGCTGAAAGGCACGATGCCGAGGTCCAGCAGGCCCGCGGCCATGTCGTCCTGCAACTCATTGCTGAGCCCTTCGCAGACACGCAGCTTGACGCCGGGCAACTGCGCGGCGATGGCCTCGATGAAGGGGCAGGCGACCCGCTGCCGCCAGGCCGGCGGCATGCCGATGGCGAGCTGTCCTGCAGCCTGCTCGCCGACCTGCTGCTTCAGCAGGTTGAACTGCTTGAGCAGCGGGCGCGCCCGCTCCGAGAGCAGGCGGCCCGCGTCGGTCAGCAGCACGCCGCCCTGCGTCCGGTTGAAGAGCAGCGCGCCCATGTCCTGCTCCAGCAGGGCGATCTGCCGCGACAAGGCGGGCTGCGACAGCTGCAGCGTCTGGGCGGCCCGGTTGATGCTTCCCAACTCCGCGACGCGGAGGAACAGATCCAGCTGACGGACTTCCATCGGGGTATCCAATCCTTCGATAACGATCATCGATCTTCAACATTATTCAGCCAACGGACCGATGACTAGAGTGGCGGCTGGAATCAAACCAACGAAGGATCGACATGATTGCCATCACAGGCGCCGCCGGACACCTCGGCGGGCTGGCCATCCGGCAGCTGCTCAAGAAGCTGCCGGCCAACGAGATCGTCGCCACCGTGCGCGACGTGGAGAAGGCCGGCGCGCTGCGCGACCTCGGCGTCCAGCTGCGCGTGGGCGACTACGACCGCCCCGAGACCCTGCGCGCGGCGTTCGAAGGCGTGGAGAAACTGCTGCTCGTGTCGGCCGTCGTGCCGGGGCAGCGGCTCAGGCAGCACCAGGCCGCCATCGACGCGGCGAAGTCCGCGGGTGTCCAGCTGGTCGCCTACACCAGCATTCTGCGCGCGGACACGTCCACCTTGTCGCTCGCACGGGAGCACCACCAGACCGAGGAGTACCTGAAGCGCTCGGGACTGGCCCCCGTGCTGCTGCGCAACGGCTGGTACTTCGAGAACACGACGGCCGGTCTGGGCGATGCGGTGACGCACGGCGTCATCCTCGGCAGTTCGGGGCAGGGGAGACTGGCGTCGGCCTCGCGCGAGGACTATGCGCACGCCGCGGTCGAGGTGCTCACGCAACCGGGTCATGCGGGCAAGACCTACGAGCTGGTCGGCGACCACAGCTTCTCGATGGCCGAGTTCGCCGCGGAAGTGTCGAGGCAGTCGGACCGGCCCGTGGCCTACCGCGACCTCCCGCCCGCGGACTTCGCCGCCGCGCTGCAGGGCTGGGGATTGCCGCAGATGATCGTCGACGTCGTGGTCGATGCCAGCGTGAAATCGGGACAGGGGGAACTGGATGACGCCTCGCGGGACCTGTCCCGCCTGCTCGGCCGGCCGACGACCCGGCTGTCCGACGCCGTCGCTGCCGCCTTGCGCGGCTGACCTCGCGACACGGGGCCCCCGATCTCGCGGTCATGGCGCCGTAGAGCCCGGGCGAGCGACGCTGGGCGGCGTCGGACAGAACCTACCTGCTCGAGGCGCGACGGCGCCGGGTCGCCGAGGGCAATTCCCCGAACAGCGCGCGATAGTCCGCGGCGAGGCGGCTGAGGTGCCAGAGGCCCCAGCGGGCCGCGATGTCGCCGATGGGTTCTTCGGTGGACGCGCGGAGTTCGCGCCGGATGCCGTGCAGGCGGAGCCCTCGCAGAAACGCCATCGGCGTGACGCCGAACGCCTCGTTGAATCCGTACTGGAGGACACGCGCCTGCACCCGCACGGCGGCGCAGACGTCGACCATGCCGAGCGGCTGGTCGACGCTGGCGCGCATGAACTCCACCGCCTCCCGGACGATGCGATGGCGGGAGCGGCTTGTGGTCGGCAGCGGCCGGAGGGCTGGCGCGGCGCTGGCGGCGCTGATCAGGTCGACGGCCTCGACAAAGGCGCTGAGCAGCGTGTGGCGCAGCGTCTGCACGACCTCCCGCTGCAGCGCAGCCGGCTCACCGGCCACCAGCCGCGCCGCAGCGTGCAGGCGGCGGCGAAGGCGCGCGCTGCTCGCAGGCGCCAAGCTCAGCACGGCGCGGGAGACCGCGGCGGTGACGGCAGCCTCGCGATCCGACCACGCGGCGTACCGCAGCAGCTCGTCCGCCTCGATCGCGATGCCCGCCAGCTGAAGCGTCGCGGGTGAGCGGAAGTCGCTGGCCTGTCTCGGCCCCAGGGCGACGAGGGTGTCCCGGTCATACGTCTGCCCGAAGACGCGCCCCGCACCTTCACAGACCAGCGGGAAGGCCAGGGCGATCGCGCCCGCGGGGCCGGGTCCTGTCTGATGGGTCGACTGGTTCAGGCTTTCCACGAAGAACTGGAGACCGTCCACCGAGCAGCCGAGCATCGAGCCCCGGAAGTGTCCGCCGCTCAGTTGCTGGTATCGCTGGCCCCAACCCGCGAGGCTCCTGGCCTGATCCTCGACGTCGACCAGCACGTCGCGCGTGATGCCGGTGACATGCGGGTTCGCGGGAGGGGAAAGCGTCGGATCCATCGTTCGGGGATTCTGCATCGCGATGCCGTGGCGAGGAGACCGGACCGCGATAGGGAGCGCAGGCGGCGGGAAGACGCTCAGGCCATTACGCCATTACGCCATTACGCCATTGCGCCATTGCGCCATTGCGCCATCAGGCCGTGGCCACCGCCTCGATCTCGACGCGCACGTCGGGGCGGAACAGCGCCGCCACGCCGATCAGCGTGCTGGCCGGCGGATGCGCCGGGTCGATGAAACGATCCCGCACGGCGCGCAGCGTCGGCAGCAGGTCGGGCTGGAGGTCGGTGATGTAGTAGGTCAGCTTCGCCACCTGGGCGAAGTCGCTGCCGGCGGCCTTCAGCGTCGCCGCCAGGTTGGAGAACACCTGCTCGAGCTGGGCCTCGAAGTCCGGGCCCGCGACCGACCCGTCGGCGCGGAAGGGGACATGGCCGGACAGCAGCAACAGCCGGCCGCCGTCGATGGCCGCGGCCTGGGAGAGGCCGGGGATGCCCGGTCCTGGAGGATTGATGGCTTGGAAACTCATGGGACTGCTCCTCGATCGAAGTCGGGCGGATGCCGTGGATGGAGGTGCGACTCTAGGTTTCTCCGGGCTCGCCGCGTTATCCGGAATGCGAAAGCGGCGACAGGTCGCCGAGTGGGCCGCCGATCGACGCGTCGACCGTCGAGCGGGGGCTAGTGCTGCCTTGCGCGGCCCGCAACGGCCCTTTGCCGTCCGGCACGTTGTCCGGCGAGGCCCGCAAGATCAGACTGCGGTCCCTGTCCACTGACGACGCGGAGCGGCCATGTTTTCCATGCAATACGGATTCGATTTCCCCGAGACCTTCGACATCGACACCGTCCGCCAGCGCGCCGTCGAGATCGGGCCGCGCTTCGACGAACTGCCGGGGCTGCGCTACAAGGGTTTCCTGGTGAGCGGACGCACGGCGCAGGCGCCCGCGCGCTACTCACCGTTCTATGTCTGGGAGGACCTCGGCGGCATGCAGTCCTTCCTGTCCTCGGCGGCGTTCCAGGCGCTGGTCGACAAGTACGGCCGGCCCGTCGTCGATCAGTGGTTGCCGCTGGCCCACCGGCAGGCGGACGATGCGTCTGTGGTGACGCCGCGCCATGCCACGCAGGAGATCGCCGCCATCGGCGATGCGCAGAACATCGGCGAACTGCAGGTCAGGGCCGATGCGCGGGTGCGGGAGTTGGCGGAGCTCCCCGGCTTCCACACCGCGATCGCCGCGCTGGACGCCTCGACCTGGCGCCAGGCCTTGACGGTGTTCTGGACCGCGCCGCCAGAGGCCTCATGGGGGCGTGTGTACGAGGTGCCGTACTTCTCCCGTCCGGCCCGGCCTCCCCAGTCCTAGGGCGGAAGCGGGCGCGAGGTCCCCGTCGCCTGCGGGGCAGGTTCCTTGTGCGTCCTCGGCGCCAGCGCCCACACGCTGTTCGCCGGTCCGTTGATGCCGCGCTTCAGCGTCGCCGCCGCCAGTCGCGCATAGGCCGCCGCCAGCAGCACCGCCATCAGGTCCACGAACACCCGATGCCAGTGCCCGTCCATCAGCGCGCCCAGCGGCGAGACACCCGTCGCCACCCACGCCGCCGCGGGGATCGCCGCCGTCAGCACGGCGCAGAGCCACAGCAGCTCATGCCCGCCGCGCGCGGGCGGCCGGATGAACGCCCAGGCCATGCTCGCGAAGAACACGCCGAAGTAGACCGTCTGGTCCCACCGGTCGCGCAGCAGCGCGCCGGAGAGGAAGAGCGCGGACACGCCCGCGATGCAGCCCAGGCACACGCCGAGTGTCAGGCGCGCCATCAGTCGCGGACCGCGCGCCTGCTCCGCCTGCTGATGGCGGCGGCGGGCCTCGATGTACAGCAGGTTGCCGCTGTAGAAGAGGAAGGCGCCCGCCAGCCCCAGCACGAAGTACAGCCACTTCAGCAGCGTGTCGCCGAAGTTGCCGTAGTGCAGCGACGTCAGCCCGTTCAGGAAGCGCTTGCCCGGCGAGTAGGTGCTCGGCTGGTCCACGCCGAGCACCTCGCCCGTGGCGCCGTTCAGGGCCACGGCCACGCGACGGCTGAGCATCCTCTGGTCGACCAGCCCCACCAGCGTGACCTGCGCATTCACATCGCCCGGGTCGTGCAGCGACACCTCGGAGGGCTGGAAGCCCGGCACCTGTTCCCGGCCGCGGCGCAGCAACTCCGTCAGCGGCAGCAGGGCGTGCGGGGACGCCTCGGCCTCCACGTGGGCCGCCGTCTGCAGGTCGGGCTTGATGATCTTCAGCAGCTTGCCTTCGAACACGAAGAACTGGAACGGCGCCAGCATCAGGTAGCCGATCGCAAGCACCGCGCCGCTCCACGCGAAGATCACGTGGAAGGGCAGCGAGAGCAGCCCGATGACGTTGTGCGCGTCCTGCCACAGGCGCTTCAGGTTGCGTCCGGCACGCAGCGCGAAGAGGTCCTTCAGCAGCACCGGCGCGTGGATGACGATGCCGCTGACCAGGGCCAGGCCGTAGAGCACGCAGGCGATCCCGAACAGCCGCGTGCCCCAAGGCGCGGGCAGTCCCGCGGTGTAGTGCAGTTCGTAGATCAGCTGGATGAAGCCGCCGTGCGCCGCCGCCGGGGTCAGGTCTTGTCCCGATGCGCCCAGCACGTACCGGCGGTGCTCGGTGTAGTTCTCGTTGTACCAGTCGAGCTCCGGATCGGCTGGCGACAGCTGCAGCTTCAGGTTGTGCGAGTGCGGATGCGCGAGCTGGACCTTGTCGAGCAGGATCTGCGCGCGCGCCATCTTGGCGGCCTGGTCGACCTCGGCCGACGGCCGGCGCCAGCCGTCCAGTTCCTGCGTGAACACGGTGATCGCGCCGGCGTAGAACGCGATGAACAGCAGCAGTCCGGCCGCCAGGCCCACCCAGGTGTGCAGCGCCAGGAAGCTGCGCAGGGTGGCGGGATTGAGCTTCATCTTCATGGGGCGACGACCTGGATCCAGCCGACCAGCTTGAGGCCGTGCAGCAGCGCGTAGCCGAGCACCGTGAGCCCGCCCATCCACGCCCAGGCCCGCAGACCGCTGCGCGCGGTGAAGACGGTCGCCATCACGCCAATCCACAGCGGGAAGGACATCAGCAGCCAGGGCAGGGTGACGACCTCGGAGCGTCCGGGCCAGCTCAGGGTCACGAGACCGATGACGGCCGCCGTCAGCGGCAGGCCCAGCAGGGCCGCGGCCAGCGATTTACCCCACATGGCGCGTCTCCCCGTCCCGGCGACCCGCCACCCAGGCGTTCAGGTACGGCAGGGCCACGGCGGTCAGCATGAAAGCCGTCAGCATCGCGAAGCCGCCGCCCCAGAAGCCGAGCGCGCGCCAGGCCGCGACCCAGGCCAGCACCAGCAGCAGCCCGCCCGCCAGTCGCAGACGCCGGGGGTGGGTCACCACGCGCAGGGTCTGATGCCGGCTTCCCAGATAGAAGGCGATCGCCGCGGCCATCGCCAGCGCGAGGTAGAGCAGGGACATCTTGCGAAGTCGTGCGAATGTTGAAGCGGCGCAGTGTAAATGCAACCAATTCTCAAATGCGAGGAATTCTCGACTGCACGCTTGGGACGGATGGTGAGCAGTTGCTCGCGCCACGTCCTCGCGCCGTTTCATCGGCCTGCCGGCCGTGGGGCCAGGTCGTGCCTCTCAGTCCTGGTGTTCGGCGATCGCGGTGTGCACCCTGTCGCCGATCAGCCGGGCATGGACCCGCAGCGCCGGGATCCGTCCTGCGAGCGGCCCCTCGGGCGTCGCTCGGAAGTGGAGGCACAGCAAGCCGGGCAGCGCGTCGATCCCGACCATCTCCATCTCATCGAAGTCGACGAACCGCTTCACCTGCGGATGGATCGCCTTGTAGATGCTTTCCTTCGCCGAGAAGAGCAGGGTGGCGCGCAGCGGGTCCGCGACTTCGAACCAGCGCAGGCGCTCCCGCGGCGTGCAGCAGAGCGTGACGATGTCGCGGCAACCGCCCTCGTCGACGATGAACTCGCTGTCGATGCCCAGGCGCATGCACGCCGCACTGGCGGCGACCACGGCCCAGGCGCCATCGCGGGTATGGGCGATCGAGCCGATCACGCCCTCCGGCCATTGGGGCGCGCCGCCGTCGCCGATCGGAATGGCCGCGGCCAGGGTTGCAGCGGGGGCCGCGCACGGATCCCCGCGCCGGTCCGGCAGGCTGAGCAACGCCGTCTCGGCGCACAGTCGGCCGCCGAGATAACCGAGCTGGCGGGCGCGGCTCGACCGTCGTATCGCCGGCGGCAGTCCGTCGAGGGCCAGGTCTTGCGTCAGCCGGTCCAGTTGCCCCAGATCGATGCCGCGCCCGACGACCCACGCGGGCAGCACATGCGGCGCCGCCGTCATGCAGGCGTCGATCTCGCGCAGACGCGCCGGGTCCTGGCGACGCAGTTGTTCGCGCACCGTCGGTGCGGTGTCGCACACAGCGGCGGGCACGAACGCATCGTCTCCAACTGTTGCGATATGAAGCGCTGGTGTCATGCCCCTGATCGGTCGGCGGGATAGCGGGAATCGGGGCGCGATGACGGTAGAGTCGCGCCTTGTTGAGAATTATTATCATTCAAGTGACCTCGAAGTCACAGGGAGTACCACTGTCATGACCATCGAGTGCCTCGAACCGGGGCTCACCCACGTCTTCATCGAGAACCGGGCACGGCTGCGGCGGATCGCGCAGGGCATCGTGCGCACGCCCGAGCAGGCGGACGACGTGCTCCAGGACGCCTACCTGAAGCTGGCCCATGGGGAATCGCCGCGTCAGGCCGACCGGCCGCTGGGTTATTGCACGCGCGTGGTCCGCAACATGGCGCTCGATCATTGCCGCAAGCACAGCGTCGAGGCGAACTACCGCGCCTTCGATGTGGAGGCCGACGATTTGGACATTCCCGACACGGTCTCGCCCGAGCAATCGATGCGCGACAAGCAGGTGATCTGCTCCATCGACCGCGCGCTGGGCTGCGTGCCCGCGCAGACGCGGCAGGCGTTCGAGCTCTATCGCCTCGAAGGCCTGACCCAGCGCGAGATCGCGCAGCGCATGGGATGTGCGCTCGGCCTGGTCAATGCCTGGATCGCGGAGGCCGCCCGGGCCATCGCCGGTTGCCGCCACCTGCTGGCGGACGACTGACACGCGGCGCGTCATCTGCGCGCCCGATGGGCACTGGGTGAGCGTCTCATCGGCATGTCTTGAGCGCACCACGTGTCCCCGTTCCGAGGCTGCGCCGCGCGCCCTCGCGCGGCGCGCGGCGACGCTGGAGTAAGCTCGCGCCGCAGGGTCGACCGGCCCCGCGCCAACGACTCCGGGTCACGCCGCCGCCAACCCCACCATGACACAAGAGCAGGACGATCCCGTCTGGTCCGCCGCCTGGACCTGGGTGCAACGCGAGTTCGATCGCGAACACTTCGACGACGCCGCCCGCCAGGCCCTCGCGCGCTGGATGGCCGAGGATCCCGAACACGCGCGACTGCATCAGCAGGCGACGCGGCTGTGGGCGCTCGCCGGCCAGGTGCCGTCCCGCGCGCTGGATCCCGACGACACCGCGGCACGCGACCCGCGTGAACATCCGCGACGCTGAAACGTCTTGACAGGACAGGGCCCCGTCGCCGGTTCCACCGGCGCGGGGACGATCCCATCCCTATCCTGCAAGAGGCGTTCTCATGTCCACCAGCTGCTTCGACCGCGAAGACGACACCTTCATCGTTCTCGTCAACCACGAAGACCAGTACTCGATCTGGCCGCACTGGAAGGCCGTGCCCGGCGGCTGGTCCGTGGTGCCGGAGGTCCGCGGTGACAAGAAGACGGTGCTCGCCTACGTCGACCGCACCTGGACCGACATGCGCCCGAAGTCGCTGCGCGACTGGATGGCGGAGCAGGAGCAGGCCGGCCAGCCCACGACGGCGGGCTGAAGCCGATGCCGGCGATGGCCCTCCAGCTGCTGTGCCTGCCGTGCGCGGGGGCCAGCGCCACGATGTACCTGCGCTGGCGCCGGCTGCTGCCGCGCTGGATCGAGATCGTGCCGGTGGAACTGCCCGGCCGCGGCAGCCGCCTCGGCGAGCGATTCGTCGAGGACTTCGGGACGCTCGTCGACCGGCTCTGTGATGAGCAGGCCGCGGCGATGCGCGGCGGGGCCGGCCTGGCGGGCGAGGCACGGGACTTCGCGTTCTTCGGCCACAGCATGGGCGCGCTGCTGGCGCACGGCATGACGCAACGCCTGCGCGAGCGCGGCGAGCGCCTGCCACGCGCGCTCATCGCCTCGGGCAGCGCGGCGCCATCGCGGCGCGACACGTCCCGCCTGCGCGCCGCGCTGGCCGATGACGCGGCGCTGGCCGCCGATCTGCGCCGTCAGGGCGGCACGCCGGACGAGGTCTTCGCCAACGCGGAGCTGCTGCGCCTGACGCTCGACGTGCTCGGCGCGGACTACCGCGTGTGCGACAGCTTCCGCCATGTCCCGCAGGCGCCGTTGCCCGTGCCCCTGCATGTCTTCGCCGGCCGCCAGGACGAGATCGCGCCGGACCGGCTCGCCGCCTGGTCGCTCGAGTCCGACGTGCCCGCCACGCTGGACTGGTTCGACGGCGGCCATTTCTTCGTGCGGCAGCAGGAGGGCGCGGTGCTGACCGCGCTCACCCGCCACCTGACCGCCTTGAGCGCCATGTGCGCCCCCGCGCGAGCCGCGCCCGGCGCCTTCGCGTGACCGCGCGGCGCCCGGCGCCGCGGGCCCGCTGCCCAGAGACTTTCACTGAAAGAAACGCGACATGCCTGCCGCGATGACGACTCCTTCGTCCCTGCCGGCGCCCGACGGCGCGGCGTCGACCCTCGTCGAGCACCTCGACCGCCTGGCGGCCGCGCGCGCGGGGGACACCGCCCTGATCGTCGTCGGCAATGACGGACCCGACGGCGGACCCGACGACCGCGAGCGGCCCGTCACCTTCGGGGCGCTCCGCCGCCGCTCGCTCGCGCTGGCCGCGACCTTGCAGGCCGCGGCGCTGCCGGTGGCGTCGCGCGTGCTCATCGCGCTCGAGGGCACGGACGATTACCTCGTCGCCTTCCTCGGATGCCAGTACGCGGGGATGATCGCCGTCCCGGTGTTCCCGCCGGAGAGCACGAGACCGCAGCACCTCGATCGCTTCGACGCGATCGCGCGCGATGCCGGCGCGGCGGCGGTGCTCGCCACGCGCGCCGTGATCGAGGCGGGCAGCTTCGGGGAGTACGGTGGAACCGCAGGGGCCGCAGGACTCGCGGGACTCGCGGGACTCGCGGCATCCCGCGGCGCGGGGACCCTGCACGCGCTGGCCGTGGACGAGATCGATGCCGCGTGCGCCGACGCCTGGAAGCCGCACCGTCCGCGGCCGACCGACATCGCCTTCCTGCAGTACACGTCCGGATCGACGTCCACGCCCAAGGGCGTGATGGTGAGTCACGGCAACCTGATCGCCAACGAGCGCGCGATCCAGACGGCGATGGGCACCACGGCGCAGGACGTCTCCGTCTCCTGGCTGCCGCCGTTCCACGACATGGGGCTGATCGGCGGCCTGCTGCATCCGCTCTTTACCGGCGGAAAGCTGGTCCTGATGACGACATCGCATTTCCTTGCCCGGCCGATGCGCTGGATCGAGGCGATGCATCGCCATCGCGGCACGCTCACCGCCGGTCCCGACTTCGCGTACCGGCTGTGCGCCGAGCGCGTGAGGCGGGCGGGGCGGGCAGGGCGCGCGGAGCGGGACGGCCAGGACGGTCGGGCCACCGCGCCGGCCTGGGACCTGAGCGCCTGGCGCGTCGCGTTGTCTGGCGCGGAGCCGGTGCGTGCCGACACGGTCGCCGAGTTCCAGGCGGCGTTTGCGCCGTTCGGATTCCGCGCCGGCGCCATCTATCCGAGTTTCGGCCTGGCGGAGGCGACGCTGTTCGTCACCGGCGGGCAACGCGGGGATGGCGCGGTCACGCGTCGCTTCTCCATCGAGGCTCTGAAGCAGGGCCGGGCGGACCCGATCGAAGAGGTCAGGGACGTCGAGGCGGACCTCGATGCGGGTGTCGACGTGGACCGCACGGACCGCACAGACCGCGCGGTTCACGTGAACCACTCGGACGGTGCGACGCAACAGCTGGTCAGTTGCGGCGCCGTGGCGCGTGGGCACGAGGTGCGCATCGTCGATCCGGCGACCGGCGCCTCGCTCGGCGAGGCCCGGGTGGGCGAGGTCCGCGTGAGCGGACCCAGCGTGGCGCTGGGCTACTGGGGCCGACCGGACATCAGCGCCGAGACCTTCCTCGAGCAGGGCCCGGAGCGCTGGCTGCGCACCGGCGATCTCGGCTTCCTGCTCGACGGCGAGCTGTATGTGACCGGGCGCATCAAGGACCTGATCATCGTGCGCGGCCACAACCTGTACCCGCAGGACATCGAGGCGGCGATCGAGCGCCAGCCGGATCTGGTGCGTCAGGGACGCGTGGCCGCCTTCGCGGTGCCGGGCCCCGACGGCGACGCGATCGGCGTCGCGGCCGAGGTGTCCCGCGGCACGCGCAAGGCGATGACGGAACAGGCGCTCGTTGCCGCCATCGGCGCGATCGTCGGCGGCCATTGCGGCGAGGCGCCGCGCGTCACGGTGCTCCTCAATCCGGGCGGCCTGCCCAAGACGTCCAGCGGGAAGATCCAACGCGCCGCGGCGCGGCAAGGCTGGATCGATGGCACGCTGGATGCCTTCGCGATCCATGCGAATGGGCGCTTCGTGCTCGGCGGCGACATTGGCGACGGTGCAGATGGCCGAGATGGCGGAGTCGCCGGGAAGGGCCTGTCGTCGGACGCGGGAGATGCGATCGGAACGCAGCGGCCGGGCAGCGGGACCGAAAGGGTCCTCGCCGAGATCTGGCGCGAGTCCATGGCAGCAGCGTCCGATGCCGCGCTGCCGACGCGCGACACGAATTTCTTCGTCGCGGGCGGCAACTCGCTGACCGCAGTGAAGCTGGCCTCGCGCGTGTCGGCGCGGCTCGGCGTGACCTTGAGCCTGCGCGACCTCTTCGAAGCGCCGGTGCTGGCTGACCTGGCCGCGCGCATCGATGCACGGCGCGCCGCCGCGATGTCCCGTGCCGCGACGCCGGACGAGCGTCCGGGTGTTCCGCCCTCGACCTCGAGCGCGCCGGTGCCCCTGGTGCCCACCGATGGCAGCGCTGGACGCATCCTGTCGCCGGCGCAGCGCCGCCTGTGGCTTGTCGAGCGGATGACGCCGCGCGCCGATCGCGAGGCGCATCCGGCCTACAACATGGCCGCCGCGCTGCATCTGGACGGCGAACTCGACACGGTCGCGCTGCAGGGCGCGCTCGACGCGCTGGTGGCGCGGCACGAGGTGCTTCGCACCGTCTATCCGGAGAACGACGAAGGCGAGCCGATCGCCGTGCTGCGACCGGCGGCGCCGGTCGATCTGCCGCAGCGGGACCTGTCCGCACTGTCGCGGGAGGACCGGAAGACCGCCGTCGACGCGGCGCTGGCCGCGCAGGAAGGTCGCGCCTTCGATCTGGCCGGCGATGGTCTGCTGCGCGCGGAGTTGCTGCACCTCTCGCCCGATCAACACGTGCTGCTGCTGTGCGTGCATCACATCGCCTGCGACGGATGGTCGGTGGGCGTCTTCGTCCGCGATCTCACCGCCGCCTATGCGTCGGTCCGTGCCGGCACGGCGCCGGACTGGCCCGCGCTGACGGTGCAGTACGCGGACTACGCGCAGTGGCAGACGCGCCAGTTGGCCGCGACGCAACCCGCACTGTCCGCGCATTGGCGCGACACGCTGCGCGGCGCACCGGTACTGTCCACGTTGCCGCCTGATCATGAGCGGCCACCCGTCGCTTCGATGGCCGGCGATGCGGTGCCCGTCACGCTGTCCAAGACTGAGGCCGACGCGATCACCCGTCTGGCGCGATCTCAGGGCAGCACGCCGTTCCTCGTGATGATGGCGGCCTTCCTGGCGCTGATGCACCGGCGCACCGGCAGCGACGACCTCGTCGTCGGCACCGACGTGGCCGGCCGCGATCTGCCTGCGCTCGAGCCGCTGATCGGGTTCTTCGTCAACGTCGTGCCCCTGCGCTCGCGCCGGCTCGGCGCTGCCGCCGGGCCCAAGGCGGGCCATGACGCGCGGACTGCGGGTGCCAGCGGGCGCGGCGAGACCTTCGCGGATTGGCTGTCGCAAATGCGCGATCTCAGCCTGACCGCGTTCGAGCACGCCGCCATCCCGTTCGATCAGATCGTCGATGCCGCGGGCGTCGGACGCTCCCGCCGTCACGGGCCGCTGGTCCAGATGCTGTTCGTCGTCCAGAACACGCCCGAGGCGCGCCTCGATCTGCCCGGGCTGGCGCTCCGTCTCGAGTCCCGTCCGCCGGCCACGTCGAAGTTCGACCTCGCCGTCTTCGTCACCGACACCGCCGACGGCCTCCGTGCCGAGTGGGTGTTCGCGACCGCCCTCTACGAACGCGCCACCGTCGAGGCCGCCGCCCGGGACTGGCGGACGCTGCTGCGGCGCGCCACCGCCGCGCCGCAGACCCCGCTCGACACGCTGCTGGACGGACTGCCGCCTTCCTCTCCTCCGCCTCATCAGGAGCCGACCATGACTTCCCTTCCTCCTCCCGTCGACAAGCTGGGCAAGCTCGGCAAACTGGCCGCGCTCGGCAAGCGCGCGGGACCGGCCGCCGAGGGCGCGTCGACGCCGGCCGCGGCGCCCGCGGTGCGCTTGTCCACGCTCGCGGACGACCGCCGCTTCCCCTGATCGTCGAGGCCACGCGCCCCGACCTCGACGCCGTCGCCTGGGCGCGCGCGAACCGGGATGTCGTCGAGACCCTGCTGCTCAAGCACGCGGGGCTGCTGCTGCGCAACTTCGGGTTGAGGACGCCGCAGGAGTTCGAGGCCTTCGCCGAATCCATCGAGCCGGAGCTCTTCGGCGGCTACGGCGACCTGCCCAAGAAGGAGGGCGGCCGCAACACCTACCGCTCCACGCCGTATCCCGAGCGGCAGATGATCCTGTTCCACAACGAAAGCGCCCACCTGGAGCGTTGGCCGCGCAAGCAGTGGTTCTTCTGTGAACTGCCGTCGCCGGTCGGCGGCGCGACGCCGATCGTCGACTGCCGGGACATGCTGCGCCGGCTGCCCGCCGAGCTCGTCGAGGAGTTCGAGCGCAAGGGCCTGCGCTACGTGCGCACCTTCACGCCGCGGCTGGACGTGTCGTGGCAGGACTTCTTCAAGACCACCGACCGCGCGGAGGTCGAGGCCCGGCTGACGCAGGCCGGCACGGACTTCGCCTGGCTGGACACCGACACGCTGCAGACCCGCACGCGCTGCCCTGCCGTGGTCAAGCATCCGCTGACCGGTGAGCGCGTGTTCTTCAACCAGGTGCAGCTGCACCACGTCAGCTGCCTGGAACCGGAGGTGCGCGAGGACCTGCTCGGCCTGGTCGGGCTGGACCGCATGCCGCGGCATGTGATCTTCGGCGACGGGTCACCGATCCCGGACGCGACGATGGCCGTCGTCGGCCAGACCTATGAAGCCTGCGCGGTGCGGCTGGACTGGCGCCAGGGCGACATCATCATGCTGGACAACATGCTGGCGGCCCATGCGCGCGACCCGTACGAGGGGCCGCGCAAGATCGTCGTGGCCATGGGCGCGATGTTCGATCGCGCGTCGCTGGGCGGGGAGGGGTGATCCGATGAACGCGATCCATCTCCCCGGGCTGCCGGCCGAGGCGATCGTCGGCACGGGCCTGAGCCCCGAACAGCGCGTCGTCGCCGGGCCGCTGGATGCCGCCACGGTCGATGTCGCGCAGCTCGACGCCGTGCCCGGCCTGACGGCGAGCGTCACGATCGATGTCGGCCTTGATTTCGGCCTTGATTTCGGCCTTGGTGGCGGCGTCGATTCATCCCACGACGATGCCGTCGACTCGTCCGCAGCCGGCGCCGCGGAGGGATCGTCCCTGCGTCGCGCGGTGGAGCAGGCGATCGACGCGCACGAGATGCTGCGCACCGCCTTCGGCCCGGTCGACGGTTATCGTGGTCTGCGCCAATGGCCGCTGCCGGTGCGGCCGGCGCTCGACTGGTCGAGCGTCGATCTGCGCGGTGGGGACGAGGCAGCGTTGCAGGCGTGGATCGACCAGCTGTCCACGCCGCTGGCGATCACCCAGGGACAGGTCTTGCGCGCGGGCGTCGCGCGTGTTTCCGACACGCGGGTCGTGCTGGCGCTGCGCGCGAGCGCGCTGGTGGCGGACGAAGGCAGCCTGCGTGCGTTGCTGGCGCAGATCGCGCAGGCGCATGCCGACCGGACCGCCCCGACGGTGGGATTCGACACCGAGGAGATCTTCCAGTACGGCCAGTACGTCGAATGGCGTGCGGAGCTGGCCAGCGGTGACGAGGCCCGGACCGGCGCGGCCTACTGGCGGGCGCACCTGGCCGAAGACACGGCGTGGAACGGGCCGCGTCTGCCATTGCCGCTGGCGCCGCGTGCCGGTCGCGTCGAGGCGCGGACCGTGCTCGACGTCGATCTGGCGCGCCGCATCGACTCCGCCGAAGTCGGCGCCGAGCGGCTGCTGCACGGCGTCTGGCTGCTGCTGCTCGCGCGATTGAACGGTTTCGAGCGATTCCTCGCGGGCTGGCGGCACGACTGCAGGGACGACTACGAGGTCATGCGCGGCGCCGTCGGCGTCTTCGAGAAGCTGCTGCCGATGGCCGTGACGCTGTCCGGCGAGACACGCGTCGACGAATGGCTGGCCCGGGTCGCCGCCACGACCGGCGCGCATGTGGATGCCCAGGAGTACTGGACAGCTGAATCGACGACGCTGACAGCGACAGCGACGCCCACAACCGCATCAGCATCAGCATCAGCATCAGCATCAGCATCAGCATCAACGACGGGAGCCCCGACGGGCACACCGACGACGGCAGCGCACCGGGAAACGGTCTTCCACTGGTTGTCCCTCGCCGCGCCAGCATCGGGCTGGTCGGTACCGGCGATCGTCCGCTCCGGTGTCGACCGCCCCGACGAGCTCGCGGCGCTCGTGCTGGCGGTGCATTGGGGCGACGCCGCCGAACTGGTGCTGCATGCCGACGGCCTGCGCCATTCGCAGCAGGCGGTCGAGCGCCTGCTCGGACAGTTCACCACGCTCATCGCCCAGGTACTGGACCGTCCGCAGGCAGCGGTGCGGGAACTGGATCCCGTCGGTCCGCTGGAGCGCGCCGCGCTGCTGCGCGCGGCCCAGGGCGAGCGACGCAATGCCGGCGCGCTGACGGTTTCGCAGCATGTCGCCGAGTGGGCGGCACTGTCACCGCAGGCGCCGGCGCTGGAAGCCGGCGGCGTCGTGCTGGACTACCGGACGCTGAACCAGCGCGCCAACCGGCTCGCGCGCGCCATGACCTCGCTGGGCGTGACGCCCGGATCGCTGGTCGCGCTGAACCTGCCGCGCGGCACCGACCTCATCGTCGCGATGCTCGCCGCGTGGCGGGCCGGCGCGGCCTATCTGCCGCTCGAACCCGGCTGGCCCGTGGCGCGGCGCCGGGCGCTGCTCGCGGATGCTCGACCGGCGCTGATGCTCTCCGGCTCGCCGCCGCACGATGGCGATGATGGCGATGAAGTCGCATCGGCGCTGCTGACCGGCGACGTGATCACGCCCGCCGGCCAGCCCGCGATCGACCTGCGCCAGCTGGACGGCACGCTGCCCGCCTCGCAGCCGCGCCTGGGCGATCTGGCCTATGTGCTCTACACGTCCGGTTCGACGGGGCAGCCCAAGGGCGTGGCCATCGAGCACGGCCAGCTGCTGAACTACGTCGTCGCGGCCACCGTGGCGATGGATCTGGCCGGCAGCCGGCGCTGGGGTCTCACCAGTTCCGTCGTCGCCGACCTGGGCAACACGGCGCTGTTCGGCGCGCTCTTCAACGGCGCCTGCCTGGTCGTCGCCAACGACGACGACACCCGCAGCCCGGCCGCGTTCGCGCGTTTCATCGAGACGCTGCGCATCGACGCGGTGAAGATCGTCCCGTCCCACCTGGAGGCGCTGCTCGAGGGCGAGGCCCCGCGCGTGCCTCGCACGCTGGTGCTCGGCGGCGAGGCCGCGCCGCGCGCGTTGATCGATCGGCTGCGGCGCCTCGCGCCGGACACGGCCATCCACAACCATTACGGACCGACCGAGACGACCGTCGGCGTGCTGGTCCACCGCGTGCGCGCGTCCGACCTGCAAGGCGGCGACGCGTTGCCGCTGACGCAACCCCTGGCCAACAACCGCGTGCTCGTGCTCGACGAGGCGATGCGGCTGGTGCCGGCGGGCGCTGTGGGACAGGTCTTCGTCGGCGGGCCTCAGGTCTGCCGGGGCTACCTGGGACGCGAGGTCCCGGGCGCCTTCGTCGACGATCCCTTCCATCCCGGCGAGCGGCTGTACCGCACTGGCGACGTCGCACGCGTGCTGGCCGAAGGCGGCCTGCGCCTCGCGGGTCGCGCCGATCATCAGGTGAAGGTGCGCGGTTTCCGCGTCGATCCGGCGGAGATCGAGGTCGCCTTGCTGGCCCTCCCGGGCGTTCGTCAGGCCGTCGTGCTGGCCGAGCCAGGCGCGACCGGGGAAATCGAACTGTCGGCCTGTGTGGTGTTGGAGAGCGCTGGCGGATCGGCCACCGCCGTTACTGGCGCTACCGGCGCTACGGGCGGTGCCGGCGCAGACACTGCGACGGACCGCCGGAGCCAGTCGAACGGACCAAACCGCGCAACGCAGTCGGAACATGTGGAGCGGATCCGCGAGTCGCTGAAGGCCGCGCTGCCGTCGCACATGGTGCCGACGCGCTTTCATGCGTTCGATGATTTCCCTCGGCTGGCCAACGGCAAGCTCGATCGCGGCGCGATCTTCGCGCGGATGGCCGCAGAGGCCGCGACGGCCGTCGCGGCGAGCGAGGCCTCCGCGAATTCCACGTCCGGCGGCATCGCCGACGCCTCACGCGCGCCGCGCGACGCGCTGGAGGTCGTCCTCGCGCAAGGCATGGGGCTGCTGCTGGGCCGCGGGCCCATCGGCATCGACGAGGACTTCTTCGAGCTCGGCGGCCATTCGCTGATGGTGATCCGGCTGGTGGCGCGGCTGCGCAAGCTGCTGGGCATCGAGATCGAGCCCGGCCTGGTCTTCGATCACCCGACCGTGGCCGAGCTGGCCGCGGCGCTGCGCGCCGGCCCGTGGGACACCTCGGGCTTCGAGCGCCTGGCCGCCACCGACTGGCAGAAAGCCGAGAAGACGTCTGAGACGACGGCCGACAAGACGGCCGCTCCCCTTGATCCGTCACGGATCCCTCCTTGACTCCGCAGTCCGACCGATGAACGACATGACCCTTCCCCCGCCGCGCCGGTTGATGCTCCGGTTTCTCCCCGGGTCGCCGACGGCGATGCCGTCCGGCTGTCGTTCACGCAGGAGCCGCTGTGGATCCTGCAGCGGCTGGGCGAGGGGATGACGGCCTACAACCTGCCGCGGGTGATGCGGCTGCGCGGTCCGCTGCAGGCCGAGGCGCTGCAGCGCGCCTTCGATGCCGTGATCGCCCGCCACGCGATCCTGCGCACCCGCTTCTTCGAGCGTGACGGCGTGCCGATGGCGGAGGCCCAGGCGAGCGTTCCCTTCATGCTCGAGCAGGTCGACCTGTCAGGCGAGGGCGCCAGAACCGGCGCGAGCGCGGCGACCCGCGACGCGGCACTGACGCGTGAAGTCCAGGCGACACTGAACCACGTCTTCGATCTGCGCGCGGCACCGGCGATGGTGGCGCGCCTGATCCGGCTCGGCGCGGAGGAGCATGTCCTCGCGCTCTGCCTGCACCACATCGTGTCCGATGCCTGGTCGAACCCGATCTTCGCGGCGGACCTGTCGGCCGCCTACGCCCTGGCGTTGAAGCAGTCCGGTCCGGTGGCACTGCCGGCGCTGCCGCTGCAGTACGCCGACCATGCGGTGCGCCAACGCGCGAAGATGGCCCGCGGCGGCTTCGACCGTGCGCTCGCCCACTGGCATGCGCATCTCGGCGCCGAAGTGCCGGTGCTGGCACTGCCCACCGACGCGCCGCGTCCGGCGATGCCGGGCTTCCGCGGCACCTCGATCGCCTTCGACCTCGATCCCGCGCTGGACGCCGCGTTGCGGCAGTTCTGCCGCGCCGAGCGCTGCACGCCGTTCGTGGCGCTGTTCGCGGCCTGGCAACTGCTGCTCGCACGCTTTGCCAGGCAATCCGAGTTCGCCGTCGGCGTGCCGCACGCGGGGCGGCAGGAGGAGGACGTCTTCGGCCTCATCGGCTTCTTCATCAACACGCATGTCTACCGGGCCCGGCTGTCGCCCGGGCAGACGCTGCGCCAGCTCTGCCGCCAGATCCGCGGCGACGCGCTGGCGGCGATGTCCCACCCGGACCTGCCGCTGGACCTGCTGCTCGCGCAGCGCGGCGAGCGCCGCGATCCGTCGCGTTCGCCGCTGTTCCAGGTGCTGTTCGGCGTCCAGATGGGCGACCTGCCGGCCTTGTCCTTTCACGACGTCGCCGTCGAGTTCATCGAGCAGGGCGATGTCAACGCCAAGTTCGACCTGTCGATGAACTTCCAGGTCGGCGCGTCGCGCACGGGCGGACGCCTGGCCTACAACACCGACCTGTTCGGACCGGCGACCGCAAGGCGGCTGATCCGCGGCTGCGTGACGATGCTCGAGACCTTGGTGCACGAGCCGGACCGCGCGGTCGGCTCCGTCGGCCTTGCCGACGCCGATGACCTGCGACGCCTGGGCGAGTGGGGAACCGGCGAGAGGCGTGCGATTCCCTCATCTGCAACGCTGTCGGCATCGGCATCGGCATCGGCATCGGCATCGGCATCGGCATCGGCACCGCGGCAGGCGGCATTTGTTCCCGTGCACGAGCAAGTGCGTCGACACGCGCATCGCCAACCGCAGGCGATCGCTCTCGTCCAGGAGGAGACATCGCTGACCTGGTCCGCGTTGGACCGACGCGTCGATCACGTGGCCACGCAGCTGCGGGCACGAGGCGTCGGCGCCGACGCGCGCGTGGGCCTGGCTGTCGAGCGCTCGATCGAGATGGTCGTCGGGATGCTCGGCGTGATGCGCGCCGGCGCCGCGGTGGTGCCGCTGGATCCGGCGCTGCCTGAGGAACGCCGGGCGTTCCAGCTGCGCGACAGCGGCGCGATGCTGGTGATCGGCGACGCCGATCCGGCGTGGACCGGCGGCGTCGAGATCCTGGCGCTGCAAGCGGAGGAAGAGGCCGCTTCCGATGCCAAGGACGGCGGCGCTGCCCCGCACCGGTCGACCCACGCTGCAGCGCCCACGCATCCGGGTCAGGCGGCCTATCTCATCTACACCTCCGGCTCGACGGGACGACCGAAGGGCGTGGTCGTGAGCCACGGCGCGCTCGCCCACTACCTGGACGGCGTGTTGCACCGCCTGGGCATCGCCGGCCCGGAGAACGGCCCCACCGCCACGGACATCGACAGGGACCGTGAGGGCGACGGCGTGACCAGCATGGCCATGGTGTCGACCGTCGCGGCCGACCTGGGACACACGGTGCTCTTCGGCGCGCTCTGCGCCGGGCGGACGCTGCACCTGGTCTCCGCGGCACGGGCCTTCGATCCGGACGGCTTCGCCGCCGTGATGCGGCGCCACGCGATCGACATGCTGAAGATCACGCCCAGCCACCTGCAGGCGCTGATGGGCGCGCGGGATCCCGCCGAGGTCCTGCCGCGCCGCCGGCTGGTGCTGGGTGGGGAAGCCACGCCGTGGGCGCTGCTGGACCGCATCCGCGCGCTGCGGCCGGATCTGCGCGTGTTCAACCACTACGGGCCGACGGAGACGACGGTCGGCACCTTGACACAGGACGCCGCGCAGGCGGACCGCTCCGCGGCCACGCTGCCGGTGGGGCGTCCGCTGCCGGGCAGCGCGATGCGCGTGCTGGATGCGGACCTGCAGCCGCTGCCGCCGGGACTGCCCGGCGAGCTGTATGTGGCCGGCCCGGGACTGGCGCGCGCTTATCACCAGCGACCCGGCCAGTCGGCGGAACGTTTCGTCGCCGATCCGTTCGACGCGCACGGCGGGCGGATGTACCGCACCGGCGATCTGGTGCGCTGGACGCCGGACGGGCAGCTCGAATACCTCGGACGCGTGGATCACCAGGTCAAGGTGCGCGGCTTCCGCGTCGAACTCGGCGAGGTGGAGACGCAGTTGCGCGCCGATCCGGCGATCGGGGAGGCCGTCGTCACGGCCGGGCAGGGCCTGGGCGGCACACGGCTCGTGGCGTACGTCACCGGACGTGACGGCGTCGCGCCCGACATCGCCGCGCTGCGCGAGCGCCTGGGCCGCGTGCTGACCGACGCGATGCTGCCGTCGGCCATCGTCGTGATGGACGCGTTGCCGCTGACGCCCAACGGCAAGGTCGACCGCCAGGCACTGCCGGAGGCGGAAATGGCCGGCTCCGCCGGTCACGAACCGCCGGAGGGGCCGATGGAGACGGCCATCGCGGCAGCCTGGGCGGACGTGCTCGGCGTCGTGCGTGTCGGCCGTCGGGATCACTTCTTCGAGCTGGGCGGTCATTCGCTGCTGGCCCTGCGGCTGATCGAGCGGTTGCGCGGCGACGGCCACCGCGCGCAGGTGCGCCAGGTGTTCGAGCATCCGCGCCTGGACGATTTCGCGCGCGCCATCGCGAACGGTCCCGCTGAAGCGGAGACGGTCGTGCCGCCGAACGGCATTCCCGCCGGCTGCACTGCGATCGAACCCGGCATGCTGCCGCTGGTCGCGCTCACGCCGGACGAGGTCCGGCGCATCGAGGCGGCGGTGCCCGGCGGCGCCGCCAACATCCAGGACCTCTATCCGCTGGCGCCGCTGCAGGAAGGCATCCTGTTCCACCACCTGATGCAGACGCAGGGCGACGCCTACGTGACCTCGCGCGGGCTGGCCTTCGACAGCCGGGAGCGGCTGGAGCGCTTCGTCGCCCACCTGGACGCGGTGATCGGGCGGCATGACATCCTGCGCACATCGGTGGCCTGGGAAGGACTGCGGGAGCCGGTGCAGATCGTGCACCGCGCGGCGCCGCTGGCGCTGCAGTGGCTGGACGGGGAGGGGGCCGCGCCGACGGCGGATGCCGCCGAGCGGCTCAAGGCGCACGTCCATCGCAGCCGGATGCGCATCGACGTGCGGCAGGCGCCGATGATCCGGGCGACCGCCGTGCAAGTCCTGAACGGACGCGCCGCCGCGGCCGGCAGCGGCGCAGCGGCCCGGCAACGAAGGCAGAAGACGCGGTGGAAAGGGAGGAACGGGAAGACGAACGGACGGACGGCCCCTGGCTGCTGCAGTTGTCGCGTCATCACCTGGTGTCCGACCACACGACGCTGGAGCGCATCGTCGAGGAGATCGGCCTGATGCAGCGCGGGGCCGATGCCGAATTGCCCGAGCCCGTGCCTTTCCGCAACCTGGTCGCCCGCGCGCGGCTGGGCCTCGGCCGGGACGCGCACGAGGCCTTCTTCTCCGACCTGCTGGGCGACGTCGCCGAGCCGACGGCGCCGTACGGCCTCGTCGATGTGCAAGGCGACGGATCCGGCGTGCGAGAGGCCCGCCTGAGCCTGGACGAAACGCTGGCCGCCGCCGTCCGGCGACAGGCACAGCGGCACGGCGTGAGCGCCTCCGCGGTGTTCCACCTCGCGTGGTCGCTGGTGCTGGCGCGCGCGACCGGCCGCGACGACGTCGTCTTCGGCACCGTGCTGCTGGGCCGCATGCAGGCCGGGCAGGATGCCGGCCGTGCGCTCGGCCTGTTCATCAACACGCTGCCGCTGCGTCTGCGCGTGGACGCGACCGGCGTCGCCGCGAGCCTGCGTCACGCACACGCGGGACTGGCGGACCTGCTTCGCCATGAGCACGCGCCGCTGTCGCTGGCCCAGCGCTGCAGCGGCCTGCCGGGCGGCACGCCGCTGTTCTCGGCACTGCTGAACTACCGCCACAGCCGCCGGATGCCGGTCGGCGCCCAGCTGGGTGAGGGCGTGCGGCTGCTCGACGGCGAGGAACGGACGAACTATCCGTTCGCGCTCTCCGTCGACGATTTCGGCGACGGCTTCGGGCTGGTGGCGCAGGTGCACCGTTCATTGGACCCCGACCACGTTGCCGCCTCGGTGCTGGCGGCGGTCGAGGACATCGCGCGGGCACTCGCGGAGCAGCCCGAACTGGCGCTGTGCGCGCTCGGTGGCATCGAGGCGTCGGCCCTCGCGCAATGGCGCCTGTGGGCGACATCCTCCGCCACGGACGCTCGGCACGCGTCCGGAGATGTTGCAGCGAATGGCACGCAGCACGCTTCATCGACGCCGTCGCTGCCCGCCGCTCCAGCCGCCACCACCGTGCCACGGTTGATCGAGCGTCAAGCAGCCGAGCGTCCCGACGCGATCGCGCTGATCGCCGACGGACAGCAGATCAGCTATGCCCAGTTGGACGCTCGCGCCAACCGGCTTGCCTACCAGCTCATCGCCCACGGGGTGAAGACTGAGTCGCGTGTCGGACTGGCCGTGCCGCGGTCGATCGAGATGGTCGTGGCGCTGCTGGCCATCCTGAAGGCCGGCGGCGCCTACGTGCCGCTGGATCCCGCGTATCCGGCCGAGCGGCTGGACCACATGATGGCGGACAGCGGCCTCGCGCTGCTGCTCACCACCGAGGCGGTGTCCGCGCGCCTGCCGATGCGCCCCGGGCTCACGGTCCTGTGCCTCGATCAGATGGCGTCGGCCACGAACGACGCGAATGACGCGGATGGGACGTACGAAGCGAGCCGGGTGAGCCGGGTGAGCGACGCGTCGGCGCCGCGCGTGTTGTTGTCGCCCGACCAGTTGGCCTATGTGATCTACACCTCCGGTTCGACCGGCCGCCCCAAGGGCGTGGCCGTGGCGCACGGAGCGCTGGCCATGCACTTGCAGGCCGTCGTGACGCGCTTCGGTCTCGCATCGGACGACCGCATGCTGCAGTTCGCGTCGATCAGCTTCGATGCCGCCGGGTCGCAATGGATGGCGCCGCTGATCCACGGCGCCGCGGTCGTGCTGCTGCCGCAGGATGGCTGGTCGACCGCCGAGGTCGCGCGCACGATGCGTCGCGACGGCGTGACCGCCATCCATCTGCCGCCGGCCTATCTGCGCCAGCTGGCCGCCGAGCATCCGGGCGGTCGCCTGCCGGTGCGACTGTGCATCGCCGGTGGCGAGGCCTGGCCCACCACCGATCTGCGCGCGGCCCGCGATGCCTTCGCGCCGCAATGGCTGGTGAACTCCTACGGACCGACGGAAGCCGTCATCACACCCTGCGCGTGGCGGGCCTCCGCGGACGGCATCGCTTCTCTCGGCGACCGGCCCGTCGCGCCGATCGGCCACCCCGTCGGCGAGCGCGCCGCCTGGGTGCTCGACAGCCACCTGTCGCCTTGCCCGCCCGGCGTGCCGGGGAGCTTTACCTCGGCGGTGCCGGTCTTGCGCGCGGCTACCTCGATCGCGGCGGCCTGACGGCCGAGCGCTTCGTCGCCGATCCGTTCGGCGCGCCGGGCGCCCGCATGTACCGCACCGGCGATCTGGTGCGCTGGGGCGAGGACGGCGAGTTCGAGTACCTCGGACGCATCGACCATCAGGTCAAGGTGCGGGGCTTCCGCATTGAGCTGGGGGAAGTCGAAGCCGCGCTGACCGCGCAGACCGCCGTGCGCGAGGCCGTGGTCGTCGCTGCGCCGGGTCCGGCCGGCGCGCGACTGGTGGCGTACGTCGTCGCGCGGCCCGACCGCGTGCTCGACCTGGAAGACGTGCGGGCTCGCGCCGCCGCCGTGCTCCCCGACTACATGGTGCCGAGCCTCGTGGTGTGCCTGGACGCACTGCCGCTCAACCCGAACGGCAAAGTCGACCGGCGGGCACTGCCTGACCCCGACGCCACCACCGCGCACGCGTATGTCGCGCCGCGCGGCGACACGGAGACCGCGGTCGCGAGCCTCTTCGCCGAGGTGCTCGGCGTGACTCGCGTCGGCCGCGACGACCACTTCTTCGTGCTGGGCGGCGATTCGATCCTGAGCCTGAAACTGATCTCGCTGGCGCACCGTCGGGGCTGGCAGCTGTCGCCGCGGGAGGTGTTCGAGCATCCGACCGTGGCGGCGCTGGCGCTGGCCGTGGACGGTCTGCGCCAGCACACGGCGGCGATCCGGCCTCTGTCCGTGGCCGATCGGTCACGCGCGCTGCCGGTCTCTTCCGCGCAGCAGCGTCAGTGGTTCCTGTGGCAGCTGGATCCCGCGAGCACGGCGTACCACATCGCCGGCGCGCTGACCCTGCACGGGACGCTGGACGTGGCCGCCCTGCGCGCGAGCTTCGGCGCGCTGGTCCGCCGGCATGAATCGCTGCGGACGACCTTCCATGCCGGACCGGATGGCGAGGTGACGCAGCAGGTCCAGGGACCGGGCGAGGCCGTGGTCACGCTGACCGAGCTGCCGGACGAGGCGGCGGCACGGCGACTCGTCGACACGCCCTTCGACCTCCGATCGGGGCCGTTGATCCGGATCGGGTGGCAGCGCCAGGGCGCCGACCGCCACCTGCTGGTGGTCGTGATGCATCACATCGTGTCCGATGGCGGATCGATGCGCATCGTCGTGGACGAGGTCTTCGCCGACTACGAGGCTGCGGTGCGCGGCGAACAGTCGACGCTGGCGCCGTGGCCGATCCAGTACGCGGACTACGCGGCGTGGCAACGGCAGCGGATGGCTGGCGGCGAACAGCGGCTGCAGCTCGATCACTGGCTCGCACGCCTGGGCGGCGAGCAGCCGGTGCTGCAGCTGCCGACCGACCGACCGCGGCGTGCCGACGGCCGGTACCAGGCGGCGCGCCACACGATCACGCTGACGCCGGCCCTCATGGACCGCCTGCGGCAGCGTGCGCGGGAGGCGGGTGCGACGCCGTTCATGGGACTGCTGGCCGGCTTCCAGGCGGTGCTGTCCCGCTGGACGGGCCAGTCCGACCTCCGCGTCGGCGTGCCCATCGCCAACCGCGACCGGCCCGAGATCGCGCCGGTGGTGGGCTTCTTCGTCAACACGCAGGTGCTGGACAACCGCATCGGCACGCGGTCGCCGCTGTCGCAGGTGCTGGCACAGGCGCGCGATGCGGCGATCGGCGCGCAGGCGAATCCCGATCTGCCCTTCGAGCAGCTCGTCGAGACGCTGCAGCCGGAGCGCTCGCTGGGCGTGCATCCGCTATTCCAGGTGCTGTTCAACCATCAGCGGGGTCAGGACTTGTCCGCCCGGCAACTGTCCGGGCTGACCATCGAACCGGTGGCCATGGCGGAGCGCGCGGCGCAATTCGAGCTCGCGTTGCACACGACGGAACTGGAGAACGGGGGTCTGCGGGCGAGCTTCAGCTACGCGGCGGAGTTGTTCGAGCCGGACGCCATCGAGCGGCTGGCCGGGCACTTCACCGCGATGCTTGCAGCGATCGCCGACACGCCGGAGATCGCCGTCGGCGACGTGGTTCTGATGTCGGAAGCCGAGTCGGGCGCCCTTGCGCGACTCAGCCTCAACACCACGCCGGTCGCACCGGCGGAGCCGGTGCATCGGATCATCGAGCGCCAGGCCGCAATCGCGCCAGACGCGCCCGCGCTGGTGTTCGGCGAGACGTCGCTGACGCGTGGCGCGCTCAATGTCCGCGCGAACCGACTCGCGCATCGCCTCATCGCCTTGGGCGTCCGTCCCGACGTCCGCGTGGGGCTGGCGGTGGAGCGCTCGCTCGACATGATGGTCGGCGTGTTGGCGATCCTGAAGGCTGGCGGCGCCTACGTGCCGCTCGATCCGGAGCTGCCCGCCGACCGGCTGGCCTACATGCTCGAGGACAGCGGCGTGTCGCTGGTGCTGACGCAGTCCCCTCTGCGCGACCGGCTGCCAGGTGGGGAAGGGCGCACGTTCGTCGACATCGACACGATCGAAGCGACCCAAGCGATCGAGCGCGCGGGTCGATCGGTTCTATCGGATCGGAACGTCGACGCGCCGTCTGACGCGACATCCGACGCGACATCCGACGCCAACCCAGAGGTGGCGTTGCATGGCGAGCACCTCGCCTACGTGATCTACACGTCCGGGTCGACCGGGCGGCCGAAGGGCGCGGCGAACCGCCACGTGGCGTTGCACAACCGTCTGGCGTGGATGCAGGAGGCCTACGCGTTGAGCGCGTCGGACACCGTGCTCCAGAAGACACCGTTGAGCTTCGACGTCTCGGTGTGGGAGCTGTTCTGGGCGTTGGCAGAAGGCGCCCGACTGGCCATCGCGGGCCCGGGCGATCACCGGGATCCCGCACGCCTGGTGTCGCTCATCGAGGCGCATCAGGTCACGACGATCCACTTCGTGCCGTCGATGCTGCAGGCGTTCCTGGCTCATGACGGCGTCGAGGCCTGCACCTCGCTGAGCCGCATCGTCTGCAGCGGCGAGGCGTTGCCAGCGGAGGCCCAGGCTGGCGTGTTCCGGCGGCTCCCCAACGCACGGCTCAACAACCTGTACGGTCCGACCGAGGCCGCCATCGACGTCACGCACTGGACCTGCCGCGATGACGGCCGCAGCCAGGTGCCGATCGGCGCGCCGATCACCGGCATCTCCACGTGGGTGCTGGATGGCGACCTCAGTCCCGTACCGCAAGGTGTCGCAGGCGAGCTCTACCTCGGTGGTGTCGGCCTGGCCCGCGGTTATCACAACCGGGCGGGGCTGACGTCCGAGCGCTTCATCGCGAACCCCACCGCGGGCGACGGCAGCCGGCTCTACCGCACCGGCGATCTCGTGCGCTGGAACGCCGATGGCCAGCTCGACTACCTCGGCCGCACCGACCATCAGGTCAAGATCCGCGGCCTGCGTATCGAGCTCGGTGAGATCGAGGCACAGCTGCTCGCACAGCCCGGCGTGCGTGAGGCCGTGGTCGTGGCGCACCGGGCGCCGACCGGCGACCGACTGGTCGCATACGTTTCGACGAACGCGCCGGACGTCGCGGCGCAGCGCAGCATCGACATCGCCACATTGCGTGGGGCATTGAGCCGCGGGTTGCCCGAGTACATGGTCCCCGCTGCGATCATCGTGCTGGACGCGCTGCCGCTGAACCCCAGCGGCAAGGTCGACCGCAAGGCATTGCCGGCGCCGGAAGCGGTCTCCGACGCCGAGTACGAGGCGCCGGAGGGCGCCGTCGAGCAGTCCGTCGCCGCGATCTGGGCGGAGGTGCTGGGCGTCGACCAGGTGGGCCGGCGCGACAACTTCTTCGCGCTGGGCGGACACTCGCTGCTCGCCCTGCGGGTGCTGGAGCGCCTGCGCGCGCAGGGGCGTCGTGCCGAAGTCCGGCAGATCTTCCTGCACCCGGAACTCGCCGCGTTCGCCCAGGCATTCGTGTCGTCCTCATCGTCCGATGCGTCAGACCGACCGACTGCAGGAACGTCGTCCGTACCACCGACGACATCCTCGTCGGTGTCCCGGGTGACGTCCGCGGCAGGGTCCGCGATGGCGTCGACGGACGCCGCCGACGTGCTGATCACGCTGACGCCCGAAGAGATCGACCGCATCGAAGCGGCCATCCCGGGCGGCGCCCCCAACATCCAGGACGTCTACCCGCTGGCGCCGCTGCAGGAGGGGATCCTCTTCCATCACCTGCTGCAGCCCGACGCCGACGCCTATGTCACCGCCCATCTGATCGCCTTCGACAGCGAGGCGCGTCTGCGCCGTTTCGTCGACAGCTTCAACCGGGTCATCGAGCGCCACGACATCCTGCGCACTGCCGTGCTGTGGGAAGGCTTGGAGGAGCCGGTGCAGGTCGTGTGCCGGGAGGCGCGGCTCGCCATCGAGTGGCTGTCGCCCGAGGACGGCCCGGTGGCCGTGCGGCTCGAGGAGATGGCCCGGCCGGGGCGCTGCCGCATCGACGTCCGCCGCGCGCCGATGCTGCGCGCGATCGCCGGATTCGACGCGGTTCAGGACCGCTGGCTGCTGCAGCTCCCGAGCCACCATCTGGTGACGGACCACAGCACGCTGGCCGGTGTCGTCGAGGAGATCGCGCTGATCCAGCAGGACCGGGCCACCGAGCTGCCTGAGCCTGTGCCTTTCCGCCGCTTCGTGGCGCAGGCCCGTCTGGGTGTCAGCCGCGCGGCGCACGAGGCGTTCTTCAGCGAGATGCTGCGCGACGTCACCGAGCCGACCGCGCCTTTCGGCGTGGCCGATGTCCGCGGCGATGGCACGCGCCTGCGTCAGGCGCGCCAGGCGCTCCCCGACGCCCTGGCTGCCGCGGCGCGCCAGCAGGCCCGCCGGCATGGCGTCGGCGTCGCCGCGTTGTTCCACCTCGCCTGGGCGCTGGTGCTGGGCCGCACGATGGGCCGCACCGACGTGGTCTTCGGCACCGTGCTGCTCGGCCGCCTGAGCGCCGAAGGCGGCGCCGAGCGCGCGCTGGGTCTCTCGATCAACACCTTGCCGCTGCGGCTGCGCGTGGGCGCGCAGTCCGTCGCCGAGGGCCTGCGGGACGCGCATGCCGCGCTCTCCGCGCTGCTGCATCACGAGCACGCGAGCCTCTCGCTCGCGCAGCGCTGCAGCGGCCTGTCCGGCGGCACGCCGTTGTTCTCCGCGCTGCTGAACTACCGGCACGCGGGCCGCCGGCGCGATGCGACGTCCACCGCATGGGCGGGCATGGAGATCGGTGCCGCGCAGGAGCGCTCGAACTATCCGTTCGGGCTCTCGGTGGACGATGACGGCCACGGCTTCGGGCTGGTCGCCCAGGTGCACGAGTCGCTGGACGCGGACCACGTCTGCGCGCTGATGCAGGCCGCCCTGGGCAGCCTGGTGGACGCGCTGGCGCAGCGCCCGACGCAGACGATGAGTGAGCTCGACGTGCTCGACCCCGGCTCGCGTGACCGGTTGAAGGTCTGGGGTCTCAACGGTCATCGCTACGGCGCGACGCCGCCGGTGCCGCGGCTGGTCGAACGCCAGGCCGCCGAGCGGCCCGATGCCGTGGCGCTGATCTCGGGCGACGCCCAGCTCAGCTACGCCGAATTCAACGCCCGGGCCAACCGCCTCGCCCACCGCCTGATCGCGATGGGTGTCCGATCCGAAGACCGCATCGGCCTGGCCGTGCAGCGGTCGATGGACATGGTGGTGGCCCTGCTGGCCATCCTCAAGGCCGGCGCCGCCTACGTGCCGCTGGACCCCGCGTATCCGGCGGAGCGTCTGGCCTACATGGTCGAGGACAGCGGCCTGCGTCTGCTGCTGACGCAGCAGGCGTTCGCGTCCAGGCTGCCGGTGCACGAGGGCCTCGAGGTGCTGACGCTGGACGGCGGCGACGCCTTCACCGGTGCCGATACGAACCCCGCCGTCGATATTCATCCGGGCCATCTGGCCTACGTGATCTACACCTCCGGTTCCACCGGACGGCCCAAGGGCGTGGCCGTCACGCACGGACCGCTGGCGATGCACGTGCAGTCCATCGGCGAGGTCTACGGCATGACGCCGGCCGACCGCGAGCTGCAGTTCGCGTCCATCGCCTTCGACGGTGCGCACGAGCGCACCTGGGTGCCGCTGGCCTTCGGCGCGGCGCTGATGCCGCGCGACCAGGATCTCTGGCCGGTCGAGCGGACCGCCGCGGAGATCGAGCGTCACGGCATCACGATCGCGTGCTTCACGCCGGGGTACCTGACACAGATGGCGGAGATGCTCGGCGAATCGGCGAGCCGGTTGCCGATCCGCTCCTACACCGTCGGCGGCGAGGCCATGTCACGCGCCAATCTCGATCTCGTGCAGGCCGTGCTGAAGCCGCCCCGCATCATCAACGGCTACGGTCCGACGGAGACCGTGATCACGCCGACGGTGGGCATCGCGATGGCCGGCGAGCGCTTCGAGGCGTCCTACATGCCGATCGGCAAGCCGGTCGGGGATCGCGCCGCCTACGTGCTGGATGGCGACCTGAACCTGTGCCCGCGCGGCGTGCCGGGAGAGCTGTACCTGGCCGGCGGCCTGGCGCGCGGCTACCTGGGCCGGCCGGACGCGAGCGCGGAGCGCTTCGTGGCCGATCCGTTCGTCGACCTTTCCACCGAGCGGTCGCGCGGCTCCTCTGCCGATCCGGGTGGACGGATGTACCGCACCGGTGACCTGGTGCGCTGGAATGCGAACGGCGAGCTCGAGTACCTCGGCCGCATCGACCATCAGGTGAAGGTGCGCGGCTTCCGGATCGAGCTGGGCGAGGTGGAATCGCAGTTGCGGCTGCAGCCCGGCGTGCGCGAGGCGGTGGCGGTTGCCGCCGAAGGCGCATCCGGCGCGCGGCTGGTGGCCTATGTGTCGCCGCTGCCCGGTCACACGCTGGCGACGCGCGCACTGCGGGAAGGTCTCGCGCGGGTGCTGCCGGACCACATGGTGCCGGGGCTGTTCATCGTGCTGGACACGCTGCCGCTGAACCCCAACGGCAAGGTCGACCGGAAGGCGCTGCCGGCGCCCGAGGCCGACGTCGATCGTGCCCACGAACCGCCGCGCGGCGAGACCGAGACGGCATTGGCCGCGCTGTGGGCCGAGACGCTGGGCATCGCGCGCGTCGGACGCGACGACAACTTCTTCGAACTGGGCGGGCATTCGCTCGCCCTGCTGAAACTGCAGATGAAGGTGCAACGCCGCTTCGGCGTGCAGCTGCCGCTGCGCGCGTCCTTCGAACTGCCGACCCTGGCCGACGCGGCCGCGGCCGTGCAGCGCGAGGTCGACGCCGTGACGTCGGCGCAGAGCGGCGATCTCGATCGCATGGCGGCGCTGCTGGACACCTGGGAGAACTGAATGAGCATCATCGACAAGAACGACGCCATCGCGAACGCATCGGCAACAGCATCGGCGGCCGGAGCGGCGGCAGTGACGGAGACCGGAACGTCGACCGTCCGTCCTGCCGATCCCAAGCGCGCGCTCGCGGAGCGCTTCACGCGACTCCCCGCCGACAAGCAACGCGGGTTCCTGCAGGCGCTGAAGGCGCAGGGCATCGACTTCGCGATGCTGCCGATCGTGCCGGCGCCACGTGTCGCGCTCGGCGACGTTGGCGCGGACTCGGCGACGGCGTCCTCGGGCGACGGTTCCGTTGCCCGCCCCGAAGGGCGCTTCGACGCGAGGCCGCTCTCCCATGCCCAGCTGCGCCAGTGGTTCCTGTGGACGCTCGACCCGACCAGCACGGCGTACCACCTGTCCGGTGCGCTGGTCCTGCAGGGAACGATCGACGAAGCGGCCCTGCGTGCCAGCTTCGCCGCGCTGGTCGAGCGCCACGAGTCGCTGCGAACGACCTTCCATGCGGACGCACAGGGGAAGGTGGCCCAGTGGGTGCATGAAGGCGAGGCGACCGGTTTCCAGGTCGAGACGATCGACCTCGGCCAGGGACCCATCGCCGAGGCAGGTCCTGGGAACGACATCGAGACCGAGACCGCGACCAAAATCGAGAGCGACCTGGAGACCAGGACGCGGGCGCAGGCGCGTCGACTGGTGGATCAGCCCTTCGACCTGGGCGCGGGTCCGTTGCTGCGCGTGGCGTTGCTGCGTCAGGACGCCGAGCGCCACGTGCTGGTCGTCGTGATGCATCACATCGTGTCGGACGGCTGGTCGATGAAGGTGATCGTCGACGAGTTCATCGCGCAGTACGGCGCGCGGGTGCGGGGCAAGGTCCTGTCTTTGCCGGCCTTGCCGATCCAGTACGCCGACTACGCCGCGTGGCAACGCCACTGGCTGGAGGCCGGCGAGAAGGACCGGCAACTGGCCTACTGGAAAGACCGGCTGGGCGGAGCGCAGCCGGTGCTGCAGCTGCCGGTGGACCGTCCGCGCCGGTCGGATGGCCGCTATCGTGCGGCCCAGCATGTGACGACGCTGCCGGCGGCACTGGTGGGCCGGCTTCGACAGCAGGCGCTGGATCACGGCGCCACGCTGTTCATGGCGCTGCTGGCCGGTTATCAGGCCGTGCTCGCCCGCCATGCCGGTCTGGCCGACATCCGCGTGGGCGTGCCCGTCGCCAATCGTCAGCGGCCGGAGACCGAAGGCGTCGTCGGCTTCTTCGTCAACACGCAGGTACTGAGCAATCGCGTGGAGGGACGCCTCACGCTGGCGCAGGTGCTCGATCAGGCGAAGGAGGCGGCGCTCGGCGCGCAGGCGCATCAGGACCTGCCGTTCGAGCAGCTGGTGGATGCGCTGCAGCCGGAGCGCTCGCTCGGCGTGCATCCGCTGTTCCAGGTGATGTTCAACTACGGTCGCGGCGGTGCGCAGGGCGAGGCGGCGCTACCGGGACTGAAGGTGACGCCGTACGCGGCCGGCGAGCAGGCGGCTCAGTTCGAGCTGATGCTGACCACCACCGAGAACGCCGACGGCACGGTGCGGGCGAGCTTCAGCTACGCGGCGGAGTTGTTCGATCCTGCGACCATCGAGCGGCTGGCCGGGCACTTCACCGCGATGCTCGCGGCGATCGCCGACACGCCGGAGGTCGCCGTCGGCGACGTGGCGTTGATGTCGGGCGCGGAGTCGAACGCACTCGCGCGACTCAGCGTCAACACGGCGCCGGTCGCTCCGGCGGAGCCGGTGCATCGGGTCATCGAGCGGCAGGCCAGGGCCGCGCCGGATGCGCCTGCGCTCGTGTTCGGCGACGCCGCGCTGACACGCGGCGAACTCAACGCCAAGGCCAATCGTCTGGCGCATCGCCTCATCGCGCAGGGCGTCGGGACCGACACGCGCGTGGGCCTGGCGGTCGAGCGGTCGCTCGACATGATGGTCGGCGTGCTGGCAATCCTGAAGGCCGGCGGAGCCTATGTGCCGCTCGATCCGGAGCTTCCCGCCGATCGACTGGCCTACATGCTCGAGGACAGCGGCGTGTCGCTGGTGCTGACGCAGTCGCACCTGCGCGACCGGCTTCCGGGCGGGCAAGGGCATCGCTTCGTCGACATCGATACCGTCGACGTCTCCGAACATTCGAGGACGAACCCCGATATCGAGCTGCACGGCGAGAACCTCGCCTACGTGATCTACACGTCCGGATCGACGGGGCGGCCGAAGGGCGCGGCCAACCGCCACGTGGCGCTGCACAACCGTCTGGCGTGGATGCAGGAGGCCTACGCGCTGAGTGCGTCGGACACCGTGCTGCAGAAGACACCGCTGAGCTTCGACGTGTCGGTGTGGGAGCTGTTCTGGGCGCTGGCGGAAGGCGCCCGACTGGCCATTGCAGCCCCAGGCGATCACAAGGATCCCGCACGCCTGGTGTCGCTCATCGAAGCGCATCAGGTGACGACGATCCACTTCGTGCCGTCGATGCTGCAGGCGTTCCTGGCAAACGAGGGCGTCGAGGCCTGCGCTTCGTTGCGCCGGATCATCTGCAGTGGTGAAGCGCTCCCAGCCGAGGCGCAAGCCGGCGTATTCCGCCGACTCCCGAATGCCGGGCTCTTCAACCTCTACGGCCCCACCGAGGCCGCCATCGACGTCACGCACTGGACCTGCCGCGACGACGACCGCAGTCAGGTGCCGATCGGCGCGCCGATCACCGGCATCGCCACGTGGGTGCTCGATGGGGATCTCAACCCCGTGCCGCGGGGCGTTGCGGGCGAGCTCTACCTGGGCGGCATCGGACTGGCACGTGGCTATCACGACCGTGCAGGCCTGACCTCCGAACGCTTCATCGCGAATCCGATGGTTCCGGCCGAACCCATTGACGTCGATGGAACCGGCGCTGCGTCCTCGTCGACAGGCAGCCGGCTCTATCGCACGGGCGATCTGGTGCGTTGGAATGCGGACGGCCAGCTCGATTACCTGGGACGCATCGACCATCAGGTCAAGATCCGCGGCTTGCGCATCGAGCTCGGCGAAATCGAAGCGCAGTTGCTTGCACAGCCCGGCGTGCGCGAGGCCGTGGTCGTGGCGCACCGGGCGCCCACCGGCGATCGGTTGATCGCCTATGTCTCGGCAGACGCGACGGACGCTGCATCGCCAGCCGGCATCGATATCTCCACGCTGCGCGCGGCCTTGGGCCGTGTGCTGCCCGAGTACATGGTCCCCGCCGTCATCGCCGTGTTGGATGCGTTGCCGCTGAACCCCAGCGGCAAGGTCGACCGCAAGGCGCTGCCGGCGCCGGAGACCGCGACCACGGTCGAGTACGAAGCGCCGCAAGGGGAGGCCGAGACAGCCATCGCCGCGATCTGGGCCGACCTGGTGGGGGTCGAGCGCGTCGGTCGGCAGGACAATTTCTTCGAGATCGGTGGTCACTCGCTGCTGGCGATCCAGCTGCAGGCGCGACTGCGCCAGGCCGGTTGGCGCCTGGAGATGCGGGAGCTGTTCCTGCACCCACGACTGGCCGACTTCGCTGCCGCCATCGCCCGTCCGTCGCCGGACGTGGCCACGATCGACGACAGCGCCGCCACCATCCCGGTCGGCTGCGTCGCCCTCGAGCCCGGCATGCTGCCGCTGATCGATCTGGACGCGGACGAGCTGCGCCGGATCGAGGCCGCCATTCCCGGCGGCGCCGCCAACATCCAGGACCTCTATCCGCTCGCACCGCTGCAGGAGGGGATGCTGTTCCATCACCTGATGCAGGAGCAGGGCGACGCCTACGTCATCTCGCTGCTGCTGCGCTTCGACTCGCCAGCGCGCCTGCTGCGCTTCATCGAGGCGTTGAACCAGGTCATCGCGCGACACGACATCCTGCGGACCGCGGTCTTGTGGGAGGGGCTGCGGACGCCGGTCCAGGTCGTCTGCCGCGACGCACCTCTGCAGCTCCAGTGGCTGGCGATCGACGAGGCGGACCGCGCCGCGGGACGCGCGGCGGAACGGCTGGCGGCCCATGTGGACCGTCGCAGCTTCCGAATCGACGTGCGCCGCGCGCCGCTGGTGCGCGCGATCGCCGTGCACGACGAGCCGGCCGGTCAATGGCTGCTGCAGCTGCCGAGCCATCATCTGGCGCTCGACCACACGGCCGAGAAGCTGATGATCGAGGAGATCGCGCTGATCCTGCAGGGGCGGTCGGCCGAGTTGCCGTCACCGGTGCCGTACCGCCGCTACGTCGCGCAGGCGCGCGGCGGCATCGACACGGCGGCCCACGAAGCCTTCTTCCGCGAGCAGCTGGGCGAGGTGGACGAGCTCACCGCCCCGTTCGGGTTGGCGGATGCGCGGCTGGACGGCAGCGCCAATGAGGAATCGCGCCTGACGCTGCCCGCAGAGCTCTCCTCGGCCCTGCGCGCGCAGGCACGGCGCCAGGGCGTCAGCGCGGCGACGCTGTTCCATCTCGCCTGGGCACTGGTGCTGGCGCGCACCGCCGGCCGGGACGACGTCGTCTTCGGCACGGTGCTGTTCGGTCGAATGGCCGGCGGCGAGGATGCGCATCGCGCGATGGGGATGTTCATCAACACGCTGCCGCTGCGGGTTCGGCTTGGCGGCCGCAGCGTCGCGCAGGGGCTGCGCGAGACGCACGAGCGCCTGACCGGTCTGCTGCATCACGAGCATGCGCCGCTGTCGCTGGCGCAGCGATGCAGTGGATTGCCGGGCGGGACACCGTTGTTCTCCAGCCTGCTGAACTACCGCCACAGCGGACCGCGCCGCGGTGAGGACAACGCCTCGCGCACGCAGGGTGCGAACGGCGCGCACGAGTCGAGCGCTGCGGGCAGCACGAACGACCTCGACACGACCTGGGAGGGCATGACACTGGTCGGCGCGAAGGAGCGCACCAACTATCCGTTCACGCTGTCGGTCAACGACCGCGGCGAGGTGTTCGAGCTGGTGCTGCAGGTCGAGCAGTCGGTCCGTGCCGAGCGCATGGCCGGGTACCTGGAAGCCGCCGTGCGCGGGATCGTCGACGCGCTGGTCCAGGGGGCGACCGGCCGCTGCACACGCTGCCGCTGCTCGGCGACGCCGAGGTGGCGACGCTGGCGCGATGGAGCGAGGGGCCGGAAGCCATCGGAATCTCCGGCGCCGATGTCGTTGAGAGTGCGGCGAACTCGACGGGTACGAACCTCGATTCTCTGCTGACGATGCATCGCCTCATCGAACGCCAGGCAGCGATCGATCCCGATGCGCCGGCACTGGTGTTCGGCGACACGTCGCCGACGCGCGGCGAGCTCAATGTCCAGGCGAACCGCCTGGCGCATCACCTGATCGCTCTGGGCGTCCGGCCCGATGCGCGCGTGGGGCTTGCGGTCGAGCGTTCGCTCGACATGATGGTCGGCGTTCTGGCGATCCTGAAGGCCGGTGGCGCCTACGTGCCGCTCGATCCGGAGCTTCCCGCCGATCGACTGGCCTACATGCTCGAGGACAGCGGCGTGACGCTGGTGCTGACGCAGTCCCCTCTGCGCGACCGGCTGCCTGGCGGGGAAGGGCGCAGGTTCGTCGACATCGACACGATCCAAGCGATCCAAGCGATGAAGCGCGCGGGTCGATCGGGTCTATCGGATCGGAACGTCGACTCGCCGTCTGACGCCACGTCCGACAACCCTGAGGTGGCGGTGCACGGCGAGAACCTCGCCTACGTGATCTACACGTCCGGTTCGACCGGACGTCCGAAGGGCGCGGCCAACCGCCACATGGCGCTGCACAACCGTCTGGCGTGGATGCAGGCGGCCTACGCCTTGAGCGCGTCGGACACGGTGCTCCAGAAGACGCCGCTGAGTTTCGACGTGTCGGTGTGGGAACTGTTCTGGGCGCTGGCCGAAGGCGCTCGTCTGGCCATCGCCGCGCCCGGCGATCATCGCGATCCCGCACGCCTGGTGTCGCTCATCGAAACGCATCAGGTCACGACGATCCACTTCGTGCCGTCGATGCTGCAGGCCTTCCTGGCGCACGACGGTGTCGAGGTCTGCACCTCGCTGCGCCGCATCGTGTGCAGCGGTGAAGCACTGCCAGCGGAAGCCCAGGCCGCCGTGTTCCGGCGACTCCCGAACGCAGGGCTCCACAACCTGTATGGTCCGACAGAAGCCGCCATCGACGTCACGCACTGGACCTGCCGTGACGATGGCCGCAGTCAGGTGCCGATCGGCGCGCCGATCGCCGGCATCTCGACCTGGGTGCTGGACAGCGACCTCAATCCCGTCCCGCCCGGGGTTCCGGGAGAGCTCTACCTCGGCGGTGTCGGACTGGCCCGCGGCTATCACGGTCGCGCCGGACTGACCTCCGAGCGTTTCGTCGCAAATCCAATGGCCTCGGACGGACCCGCTGGCGTCGACGGAACAGGTGCTGCGTCCTCGTCGGCCGGCAGCCGGCTCTATCGCACCGGCGATCTGGTGCGCTGGAATGCCGAAGGGCAACTCGACTACCTCGGCCGCATCGACCACCAGGTGAAGATCCGCGGCTTCCGCATCGAGCTCGGCGAGATCGAGGCGCAGCTGCTGGCGCAGTCCGGCATCCGCGAGGCCGTTGTCGTGGCGCAGCAGGGATCGACGGGTGCCCGGCTCGTCGCGTACGTGTCGGCGCACGCCGCGATCGGCGCATCGCAAGGCAATGAACGCACTGAACGTGTTGAAGGCGACCAGGACCGGGCGAGCGACGACGCCATCGGCAGCTCCGTTGATGTGGCTCTCCTGCGCGAGGCGCTGGCTCGCACGTTGCCGGAGTACATGGTCCCCGCCGTCATCGTCGTGCTGGATACGCTGCCGCTGAATCCCAGCGGCAAGGTCGACCGCAAGGCGCTGCCGCAGCCGGAGGTCGCATCCACCGTCGATTACGAAGCGCCGCAAGGCGAGGTCGAGGCCGCCATCGCCACCATCTGGGCGGACGTGTTGAACGCGACGCGCGTGGGCCGTCATGACAACTTCTTCGAGGTCGGCGGCGACTCCATCCTGAGCCTGCAGATCATTTCCCGACTGCGCCGCGTGGGCTGGCTGCTGACGCCGCGTCAGCTCTTCGAGCTGCAGACCATCGCCCGCCTGGGCGCGGTCGCCGAACGGCTCGCGGAGCCGGTGGCATCGCCGGACGCCGCCAACCCGGCGGTCGTGCGTGGCCATCTGAACGATTTCCTCGACGACGCGGCCGTCGCCGCGCTCGGCATCGACGCCTCGACGATCGAGGACGTCTACCCGCTGGTCCCGACGCAGGAAGGGATGCTGCTGCACTCGGTGGAGGCGCCGGATTCCGGGCTCTACGTGAACCAGCTCAACGTCGAGGTCCGCCACCTGGATCCCGACCGCCTAGAAGCCGCCTGGCGCGTGATGATCGCGCGCCACGCGATGCTGCGCACCGTGGTGCTCTGGCAGCCCGGCATGGCGCGTCCGCTGCAGCTGGTGCTGCGCGACGCGCCGGCGGTGATGGAACGGCTCGACTGGCGCAAGGCAGCCGGTTCCACCCATCCGATCGCTTCCGTCGATCCGGCCGACCCGGCCGACCCGGCCGAGATGACCCGTCGCATCGCCGACTTCGCCCGCGCCGAGCTCGTGCGCCCGATCGACTGGCTCCGTCCGCCGCTGTCACGCGTCGCTGTGATCCAGCTCGACGACGATCGCCATCAACTCGTGTGGACGCGTCACCACCTGCTGTCGGACGGCTGGAGCGACTCGCGCCTGATGGCCGAGTGGCTGCGCTGCTACGCCGGCGAGGCGTTGCCCGAGGCGCCGCCGCGTTACGGCGACTTCGTGCGCTGGCTGCAGCGTCAGGACGTCGGCACGCCGGAAGCGTTCTGGACCTCGGCCCTGGCGCAGCTGGACGGACCCACGCTGCTGGCCGAGTCGACCCGCGCCGCGCCGGGCCGTTCCGGCTTCGAGAAGCGTTACACGCGCTTCGACATCGACGAGACCGCGTCGCTGCAGGCCTTCGCGCAGCGCGAGCGCGTGACCGTCAACACGCTGGTGCAGGCGGCCTGGGCCGTGCTGCTGCATCGGCACACGGGGCGCGACCGTGTCGTCTTCGGCGCGACGGTGGCCGGCCGTCCGGCCTCGCTGCCCGGTGCCGAGGAGATGCTGGGCCTGTTCATCAACACGGTGCCGGTGCCCGTGCGTTGGGACGCCGGCCAGCGCGTCGGCGACTACCTGCGCGCGGTCCAGGACACCAACCTCCAGCTGCGCGACCACGAGCACGCCGCGCTGGCGGACGTGCAGCGCTGGGCGGGATCGTCCGGCCGGCCGCTGTTCGACAGCATCATCGTGTTCGAGAACGCGCCGATCGACCGCGCGCTGCGGCAACTGAGCCAGTACGGCCTGGAGTTCGCGGAGATCGGCGGTGAAGGCCTGACCGGTTACGCGATGGACCTGCAGGTCGTCGCGGGCGACCGGCTCGTCATCGAGTACTGCTACAGCCGCCGCGACTTCGACGACGCCTTCGTCGAGACCCTGCGCAGCGAGATGGCGCAGCTGCTTGCCTGCATGAGCGCCGATGCATCCGCGCCGCTGGGTGAGCTCCCGTGGATGACGGAACCGGCCATGGCGGACCTCCGCGCGCTGGGCCGCGGCGACGGGCCCGCAGAGCCGCGGCCAGTCCCCGTGCACCGTCTGATCGAACGCCAGGCCGCCGAACGCGGCGACGCGATCGCGCTGCTGTTCGGCGACGACGAACTCAGCTACGCGCAGCTGAACGCCCGCGCCAACCGGCTGGCACGCCATCTCGTCCGCCTCGGCGTCCAGCGGGACGCGCGCGTCGGCGTGGCGCTGGAGCGCTCGCTGGATAGCATCGTCGGACTGCTTGCGGTCCTCAAGGCCGGTGCGGCCTACATGCCGCTGGACCCGGCTTACCCGGCCGACCGGCTGGCGTTCATGCTGCAGGACAGCGGCGCGTCGCTGCTGCTCACGCAGCGTGCGCTGCAGGCCCGGCTGCCTGTGGTCGAGGGTCTGGCCGTGGTGACGATGGAGGCGGTGCGCGATCGTTCCTCCGGCGTCGACTCCACGGTCGACGCCGATGGCGCAACGGACCTCGCTGCCCCCGCGGACGTCGTGGAGTCCGCCGACCTCGACCTGCCGGACCATCCCGACCATCTGGCCTACGTGATCTACACCTCCGGCTCCACCGGCCTGCCCAAGGGCGTGGCGGTGACGCACGGTCCGTTGGCGATGCATTGCCTGGCCACGGCGGAGATCTACGGCATGACCGCGGCGTCCTGCGAGCTGCATTTCATGTCGTTCTCGTTCGACGGCGCACACGAGCGCTGGCTGACGCCGCTGTGCATCGGCGCGGGTCTGGCGCTGCGCGACAACGAGCTCTGGACCGCCGAGCAGACCAGCGAGGCGCTGTATCGCTACGAGGTCACCAACGCCGCCTTCCCGCCGGCCTACCTCGGCCAGATCGCCGATTGGGCCGGCATGCGCGGCGACGCGCCGCCGGTGGAGCTCTACGTCTTCGGCGGCGAGGCGATGCCCAAGGCGGCGTACGACAAGGTCTGCCGCCACCTGCGCCCGCGCACGATGATCAACGGCTACGGCCCGACCGAGTGCGTGATCACGCCGCTGATCTGGAAGTCCGCGGCGACCGAAGGCTTCGACTGCGCCTATGCGCCGATCGGCCGGCCGGTGGGCGACCGCGCGATCCACGTGCTCGACACTGATCTGCAGCCGGTGCCGGCCGGCGTCGTCGGCGAGCTCTACATCGGCGGCTACGGCTTGGCGCGCGGCTACCTGGGCCGCGCCGGGCTGACGGCGCAGCGTTTCGTGGCCGATCCGTTCGATGCGGCGGGCGGCCGGCTGTACCGCACCGGCGACCTGGTCCGCTGGATGGCGGACGGCAACATCGAGTACATCGGTCGCGCCGACCACCAGGTGAAGATCCGCGGCTTCCGCATCGAGCTCGGCGAGATCGAGACCTGCCTGGCCGAGGTACCAGGCGTTCTCGAGGCTGCGGTCGTGGCGCGCGAGAGCGCGTCGGGCAAGCAGCTGGTTGCCTATGTCGTCGCCTTGCCGGACGTCGTCGAGGCGTCGCTGCTGACGCGCATCCGCCAACGCGTCGCCGAGACGCTGCCCGAGCACATGGCGCCGGCTCACCTCGTCGTGCTGCCGAAGCTGCCGCGACTCATCAGCGGCAAGCTGGACCGCGCCGCGCTGCCGGATCCGGCCACGAGCGGCGAGGGCGACCATCGCGCGCCGCGCAACGAGGTCGAGCGTCGGCTGGCGGCGATCTGGCAGGAGGTTCTGGGCGTCGAGCAGGTCGGCATCGGCGACAACTTCTTCGAGTTGGGCGGCGATTCGATCCTGAGCCTGCAGGTGATCTCGCGGGTGCGCAACGCCAAGCTCGGTTTCGAGCTGCGGCTGCGGGACCTGATCCGGCACCAGACGATCGAAGGGCTGAGCGCCGCCGTCGCCGTGGCGGCTGCAACGGCCTCGGCGACCGGATCCGCTTCGTCCACCGCGGTTGCATCGGCGCGCACGGACGTCGTGCAAGCGGAGGGCCTCGTCCCGCTGACCCCGATCCAGCGCTGGTTCTTCGAAGAGCCCATCCCCGCGCGCCACCACTACAACCAGTCGGTGATGCTGCAGGCCCCGGCCTGGCTGGACGATGACCGCCTGCGGCGCGTGATCGCGCTGCTCGCCCGACACCACGAGGGGCTGCGCCTGCGATTCCAGCAGGACGGGCAGGGCGCCTGGACGCAGCGCTATGAGGATGCCGCTGTCGCGGACGCCGTCGAGGTGCTATGGACGCGCGATGTGGCGGGTCCGGAGGACATCCGCCGCGAGGCCGACCTCGCGCAGCGCAGCTTGGATCTCGCACAGGGGCCGCTGTGGCGGATGTTGCATCTGCGGCATGCCGATGGCAGTGCGCGATTGCTGATCGCCGTGCATCACCTGACGATCGACGGCGTGTCCTGGCGCGTGCTGCTGGAAGACCTTCAGACGCTCTACCTGGCGCTGGCGGCAGGCACGGAGCCGGCACTGCCGGCGCGCAGCGCGCCGTTCAAGGCCTGGGCGGAGCATCTGCAACGCTGGGCGGGTTCCGAGGCTCTGGCCGCCGAACTTCCGCACTGGCAGCATGAGCTCGCCGCGATCCCGGACCTGCCGCGCGATGACCCGCAAGCGCCTGGCTGGATCAAGGACCGGCGCTCGGCCTCGATGACGCTCGATGCGGCGTTGACACAGCAGCTGCTGCGCGTCGCACCCGCAGCCTACGGCAGCGGCATCGACGCGTTGCTGCTGACGGCGCTCGCCCGCACGCTGTCGGCGTGGAGCGGGCATCCGGAGGCGCTGGTGCTCCTCGAGGGCCATGGCCGCGAAGGCGATGCCGCGGACATCGACCTGAGCCGCACGGTGGGCTGGTTCACGAGCGCCTATCCGGTGCGACTCTCAGGGCACGGCCGGCCGTGGGCGGAGGCGATCCCGGCGGTGTCGGCGCACCTGCGCGCGGTGCCGAATCGCGGGGTCGGTTTCGGCGCGCTGCGCTACCTGCATGCCGACGCGGCGGTGCGGGACGCGCTGGCGGCGGTCCGGCCCGGTATCGCGTTCAACTACCTGGGGCAGTTCGACCAGACCTTGAAGGAGGGCACCGGCTTCACCCGCGCCCGCGATTCCGGCGGCATGGCCCGTGACGAGAACGGCCCGCTGCCGAACTGGATCGAGGTGATCGGCCAGGTGATGGACGGCGTGATGACGATGCACTGGTCCTACAGCGAGCGGATGTTCAGGCCTGAGACGATGGAGGCGCTGGCGCAGGGGTTCCGGGCGCAACTGGTCGAGTTGATCGAGCACTGCGCCACGGCGAGGCGTAGTCCGGCATGAAGGAGGCGGGCGAGGGTCAGGCCTGGCCGCGATGCCAGGCCTGAAGCACCTGATGCAACGCCACGGCCTGCACGCCAAGCGACTTGAGCCTCACAGGGTTCTCGCCCCCTGCCAGGGTCAGCACCACCTGCGGAAGCTTGTGATGGCTCATCGCGATATCGCGGATCCCGATGGCGGAGACCTGCTCGCGCGCAACACGCCGCCGGCGCCCCGGAAAGCGGATCTCAAGAGCCTCCGGCGTGATGCGCAGGTGGAACGGCGAGGTCCCGTACTCCCATGCGATCACCGCGGCGAAGCAGGTCATCGCGACGTAGCCGACGAATGGCCGGGTCTGGCCCAGATATCCGCCAAGAACCAAGACACCGAGCATGAACCCGAAGGCGGCGAGGTGGTGCCACCACGGCCGCACGTAGGTGTCGGTCGAAGTCGCCGGTCCGCGCAGTATGGCCCGCTGCAGCACGATGGCCCGCAGGCGATCGAAGTCCTTCAGCTGGTACTCCAGCCTGGCGACGGTCTTGCCGGTGGCGTCGAGCGCGTCGATGCGCTGCAAGATCTCGCGTTCCCGCAGGCCGACGATCGAGTGCCAGGGCACCAGGGCGTCCTGCCTGTTCCTGATCGTCGGCCACAGCCCCTGGTCGTCGACAGAGATGGCCGACTCATCCAGGTTGCGGACGACCTGCCAGGCGTACCACGCACCTGCCGTGGCGCCGAGGACGCCGACGCCCGAGAAGACCAGCAGGAACGCGCCGCCCGACTTGCCATCGTCCGCGTGAAAGAGCATGGTGCCGAAGAACACCGCCATCCCCATGAGCAGCCATGGCGAGATCAGGAAAAACCAGCGTGCGGATCGTCCGAAATCGAATCGTTCGGGAAGTGTCAGGGCGGTGTCGGTCACGGAATCTCTTTCATCGCGTCTCCGATGCGAAGGTCGCGCCTCACTGTTTGGTCGTCCCGCTCAAGGCGGCGTGGCCGACTTCAATGGCCAGCGCGACAGCGCACAGCACCGGCTTGCCGATGACGAGCGCCAGGAGCAACAGCACGAGGGCGCAGCCGTGGCCGATGAGGGCAGCGGGGCTCACGGCAGGCTACCAGTTGACGTTGGCAGAGCGGCACAGGCACAGCGATTCGCCTGCTGGCACTTCGCGACCGCACTTGTGACAGTGGTCGCTCTCGGAGACGTGCAGAGCCAAGGCCTTGGCTGCCCTCGGTTCAAGGCCAAGGACGGTCTCGGCGTATGTCGACGCCTCCAGGCGGTCCCGACGGGCCAGCGCACAGAGATGGTTGGCGTCTTCCGGGAGAAGGTCTGCTGGCCAGACGACGATGGCCCGACACTTCAGGCACTTGATGTGTGGACGTCCAGCCGGGTCGACGAACGGAAGGCTCATGTCTCATCCTAGCTTGAGCCGGGGAGGCGAAGGGCAACCTGCTCGCCGACTACTACGCGCTCAAGTACTTGAAACCGGACGTGATGGTCCAGTATCAGAAGAACGGCAACGATCTGGCGCTGTTCGAGGAGATCCTCAGTGACTTTTTCAAAAACCCCTCTGATCGGGCCCATCTGCCTTAAGGCCGTCGTAGGCGTCACGCTCAGCCTGTCCCTGAACGAAGGCCGGGCGATGTCGCGCCTTGGGGATGCGGAGGTTCGTTTGCAGGATGGTGTGCCGTGCTTCACCTTGTCTGCCAAGGACGCGAAGCGGGATCCGAATGTGCGGCTGTCTTCGATCTCGGTCTCGGACGCATCAGTCCGGCCCGTCATCGACGTGTGGCGGTTGGTGTTCGAACCTGGCAAAGCTGTTCCGCTACTGGGCCCCGGCTGCTTCGCGTATGGCCAGCAGTCGGAGGGTTCCCGGCCGGCAACGGCGGGTGAATTGGCAAACGGCATCGTCTATGACGTGGCCTTGAACGTCAGCCCTTCCGATTCCTCGGATCCCACCAAGGGGTACGTGGCCAAGTTCTGCCTGGCGGGGCAAGGGGGTGATCGTCGGCTGGTGCCGGTGCGGCCGGATACGCGGGCGTGGCGGGAAGGACGCTGCAATCAGCAGTAGGCTGGTGTCACGGTACGGGTGTCGCGACGGGGTCCTGGGCCAAGTCGTCGAGCGAGGCACCCGAGAGACGGAAGTAGAGCTTGCTCGACACGTGCTCCGCCTGCAGCCGCTGGTAGAAGCTCAACGCACCGGTGTTGTCCGCATCCACGGTCCAATCGAAACGCATGCAGTTCTTCTCCACGGCCAGGCGGGCGATCCACCGCATCAGATGCTCGCCGACGTTCATCCCGCGATGGGCGCCGTGGACGTAGAGCTCCTTCATGAACAGCTGCCCGCGCTCCTTCGGTGCCGGATAGAGCAGGGAGATGGCGGCCATGCCCATTACGACGCCTGAGGCTTCCGCGACGACCAGCCGCACGTCCGAGTCTGGTCCGAGTATCCGATCCTTCAGGTGCTGAGCGATGACCTCTCGAGCTGAGGCATTCGTGCCGTTGTAGTGGATGCTCATGTCGACGAGCAGGTCCAGCAGCGAATTGAAGTCGTCCTGCTGATAGAAGCGAATCTGCATGCGAGTCCGGCCGGTAAGTGGACCTTCATGCTAGGTTCTCGACGTCATCCCTGATGATGGGGCGGTGATCGAATTCCGCGAAGCGGCACCCGCGGAATCGACGAACCCGAATGGAACATTGCTCTCCGCGGTCCCATCGTGTCACGGTGAGGTACAAGATCGCGGATGAATTCACTTGTCACCCTGACATCAGTCGCGCCCGCGGACGCCCAGTTGCTCGACAACCTCTGGCAGTTCTACGAGCTGGAGTCATCGTTCTGGTCTCGCGAAGACATCGATGCCACCGGTCGGTTCAACTCGCTGGCCGGTTTTCTTGGCCGCCTGGGCGACCCCGATGCCTCGCAATGGGGTTACCTCATCCATCACGACGGACATGTCGCGGGACTGCTCCTCATCGGCCTTCAGCAATTGGAGGAACGGACGATCAAGGAGTTCGCCGATCTGTACGTGCTGCCCAAATATCGTGGCCTGGGCATCGCCTCGGAAGTCATCCGCCAGACGGTGATGGCCTCGGACCATCCGTGGCTGATCTGCGTGTTCCGCGACGATGGGAAGGCGCTGCGCTTTTGGGAGCGCGCCTTCGAGCGCCTGCCTTTCTCGTCGGTGCGGGAGCTCCTGTCGCAGGAGTATCCGGACCTGCGTGAGTTCATCGTCAATGACCCGAACCATCTGCATGCAGCGACGGCGTAGGGCCCGCTCGTGCAGGACGGATCCGCCGCAGGACGGCACTCCGCTCGGGGCAGCGGCTTGCGTCGCTGGAAGCAGACATCGGCCGTCGGGATCGAGCGGTTTCATGTCCGAGGCCACATCCTGACGGCCTCTTAACGGTCCGTGTTTTACCCTCCGCCGCGTTTTGTCCGGAGGAAAGAATGAAGAAGACCATCGTCACCCCTTGGTACCGAATGAGCGGCATGCGCATGGTGGGTTTCGCCATGCTGCTCGTGACGGGGCTGTATTCGTCGGCCCACGCCGCCAGCTTCGACTGCAAGAAGGCCGGAACCAGGATCGAGAAGATGATCTGCGGCGATAGCAAGCTGTCGGACATGGACGACGAGTTGGGCATCTACTACGCGCCGGGCGACGACGTTGCGGCCAACGATCCGAGGCGTGTGGCCCAGCGCGCGTGGCTCGCCAAACGCAATGCCTGCACGAGCGCCGCCTGCGTCGAGAACCAGTATCACCTGCGCCTCTCCCAGCTCGCCTGCGCTCCGGACGCGCCGTTCGCGGGCGCGACGCACACGCAGATCAGCTGTCTGAGCCACCAGCTCTGGGTGGCAGAGAAGGAGCTCGACGCCGTCGAACGCCAGCACATCGACGAGATCTCCAAGAATGCGCACGACCCGGAAGGCATGCGCGCACTCGCCGTCAAGGAGGCAAAGACCTGGCGCGTCTATCGCGCCGCGAAGTGCGAGCTCTATGGCAATCGCGAAGGTGATGGCGGCAACTGGCAGGTCGGTTGGGCGCTGGGTTGCGACGTCAGTGAGACGGAGCAACGGATCAAGGCGATCAAGGCTGATTGAGGCCCCCACCACCGCCATTGCAGGGAGCGGTCCATCTGGCCGGCTCCCGTCCGGCCGCTTCCGCTGCAACGCAGTGATCCGAGCACGAAGTCAGAACTTGTAGTTCGCCCGCACCCACGTGCTGCGCGGCGTCCCGAACATGTACCCCGACTGCCCGCTCATCCAGACGTAGGTCTTGTCGGTCACGTTCTCCACGTTGAGCGACAGCGTCAGCTGCCGCGTCACGTCGTAGCGCGCCAGCAGGCCCAGCAGCGTGTAGCCGCCCTGCGTCAGAGCCGGCTTGGAGATGATGTCCATCGACGTGTGGTTCTGGTAGCTCACATTGCCGCCAACGGTCAGCTTGTTGAGCACGCCCGGCAGGCGGTAGCTGGTCGCCAGGTTGAAGGTGCGCGTGGCCAGGTGCGGCGACAGCGCCGAGCCGTCCGCCTTGCGCGGCGTGCCGTAGGCATAGCCGGTCTGCACCTGCCAGCCGGTCAGCACCTCGCCGGCGACGCTGAACTCGAAGCCCTCGGTCACCGTGCCGCGCTCGCCCCGGAAGGCCGGCGAGCCGTCCGGCTGCAGCGTGCCGGTCGCCACCGGCACATGGTCCTGCTTGGTGCGGTAGACCGCGGCGGCGGTCGTGAGACGCCCGCCGAAGTGCTCGCTCTTCACGCCGAACTCGACGTTGCTGCCGCGCTGCGGATCGATCACGTTGCCGTTCACGTCCTTGGAGGTGTTGGGCTGGAAGATCTGCGTGAAGCTGCCGTAGACCGAGACCGCCGGCGTCAGGTCGTAGACCACGCCGGCGTAGGGCGTGAACACGCCGTCCTCCTTCACCGGCGCGACGTCCACGCGCGCGCCGTTGGCCGTGCCCGCCCACGAGCGCTGGTAGGCTTTGTTCTCGTACCAGGTCGCGCGCGAGCCGATCACCAGCGACAGGCCGTCGGTGGCCTGCAGGCGCGTGGAGGCGTAGATCGCGCGTTCCTCGGTCTCGCCGTACTGGCGCAGGCGCGGGTACTGGAAGTCCGGCTTGGCGATCGCGCCGAGATCGAAGACCGCACCCGGACGGCGGTCCAGCCGCGTGCCGGTGTTGAGCGCGCTGTTGTTGGCGATCTCCGTCTCCAGCTTGTTGACGTTGAAACCGATCACCGCCTGGTGCGTGCGGCCGAACAGCTGGAACGGTCCCGACGCATACACGTCCACCGACTTGTTCGTGCCGTTGGCCGGGTTGTCGCTCAGCGAGACCACGCCGATGTTGGTCGCGGCGTTGATCGGGAAGGTCGGCAGCGTGCTCTGCAGGTCGCCGCTGTAGCGCTCGCGGTCGTTCTTCACCTGCGCCACCTCGGCCTTCACCTGCCAGCCGTTGTCGAATTCATGCTGCAGGTTCACGAAGGCGCGCTTGGTCTCCATGTTCCACACGCTCCACGGCGTGCTGAACGAATACGAGCGCGGCACGACGAGGCGCGTGCCGTTGCCGTAGTACGGCGGGATGTTGCCGAAGTTGGCCCCATCGATATCGTTCTTCTGGTATTCGAAGCCGCCGGCCAGCACGGTGCGGGCGCCGAGGTCGGTCTCGACGATCGCGTACAGCAGGCTGTCCTTGCGGCTCTTGTTGTCGATGAAGGTGTCGCCGCCCGAGTAGGACGCGACCACGCGGCCACGCACGCCGTCGCCGGCGGTCAGGCTGCCGCCGACATCGGCCTGCGTCAGATAGCGGCTCCAGTTGCCGGCGCCGACGGTGACGCTGCCTTCGAAGTCCCTGGTCGGACGCTTGCGCACCAGGTTGATCGAGCCACCCGGCTGACCGACGCCGTTGAGCAGTCCGGCGGGGCCGCGGATGACCTCGACGCGGTCGTACATGGCCATGCTGGTCATGCTGGCCTCGGCCGAGACGTTGTTGAAGGCCAGCGTCGGGATGCCGTCGACCATCTGGCTCATCGAGAAGCCGCGCGAGGTGAAGTCGACGCGTTCGTCGCGGCGATTGACGACGATGCCGGGCGTCTGGCGCATCACCTCGTTGAGCGTGTCCAGGTTCTGCTCGTCCATCTGCTGGCGACCGATGACCGTCAGCGACTGCGGCGTCTCGCGCGGCGACAGCGGCATGCGCGTGCCCGCGCCGGTGCTGCGCGCCGTGTACGAGCCGGTGCCCTCGGTCGGCGCGGACCGGCCGCTCACGGACACGGTGGGCAGCGCGGATCCCGCGGCGCCCGAAGCCGCGGACCCCGGAGCCGCGGCGGCCGCGACGGCCTGATCGGCGGGCGCTTCGGCGGCGGCCTGCGCCCACGCGGGCGAGGCGCCAGCCAGCGCGGCGGTGCCGAAGGCGGACGCCAGGGCCAGCGAGAGCAGGCGGGGGCGGGGCCGCACGGGGGACGACGGGGACAGGAACGACGGGGACGACGTGAACGGGGACATGGCGCGATCCTTCTGAGGATTCATGGTTGTGGCGAAGAGGTAAGCGGGAGCCCGGAACGTGAAAAAGCGCGCCGCCACGGATCCCGTGTGGCGGCGCGCGTCGCGGTAAACGAAGCGGTGGTCGTCGGTGGCTCCTCGCTCAACGATCCGGCGCGGGGCGACGGCAACGGCGAGGGCAGCGCGAGGGTCGGGTCATGTCCCTGGTCATCTCCCTGGTCAGGCCGCCTGCCGTGAGCTTTCCTGTCGGGCCGCCGCCGGCGAGAGGCCCGCGGCACCGTGCAGCGCGCTGCGGATCTCGCCGGAGCGGATCGCGGTGACCGACAGCAGCGTGTCGCTCAGGCCGTGCGTCAGCTCGCAGGCGCCTTGCAGGAAGACGCTCGGATGGAAGTTGGGACTGCCGCGCAGGCGGTAGTGGCGATCGACCTCGAAGTTGCCGAGGTAGGGCTGCAGCGACGACAGCAGCGTGCGATGGCGGTCGCGCTCGTAGCCGGTCGCCAGCACGATCGCGTCGTAGCGCTGCGTCGTCGTGCGCTCGTGGTTCAGGTCGCGCAGCGTCAGGCGCAGGCCGTCCTCGGCCGACTGCGCGCCGGCCACCTCGTGGCGGCGCAGGAAGCGGTGGCGCTCCTCGCCGCTGACGCGCTGGCGGTAGAACACGTCGAAGATCTGCTGGATCAGCGCCAGGTCGGGCGCCGCGTAGTTGGTGTGCCAGTACTCGTTGAGCAGCTCCTCGCGCTCGCTGCCGGTGCGGCTGAAGACGAAGTCGGTGAAGTCGGCGTTGAAGATCTCGTTGACGAAGGGGCTGTCGTCCGACGGCTTGATCGACCGCGCCCGCATCACCAGGTCCACGTGCGGCCGTTGCGGGCGGCCGTGCAGGTCCATGAAGATCTCCGCCGCGCTCTGGCCCGCGCCCACCACCGCGATGCGCCTGGCCTCGCCGTTGCCGGCGATCGCCTGCAGGTAGTTGCTGGAGTGGAAGACGCGCGGATCGTCCTTGAAGGCCTTGAACTCGGCCGGGATGCGCGGCATGCCGCCCACGCCGACGACCAGGTGGCGCGTCAGGCGCTCCTGCACGACACCCGCGGCCGTGCGCGAGCGCACGCGCAGCAGCTTGACCTCGCCGCCGCGCGGTTCGGGCAGCACCTCGAACACGTCCTCGCCGTAGGCGCAGCGGTCCTCGAACTGGGCCGCCGCCCAGCCCAGGTAGTCGTTGAACTCGTGGCGGCTGGGGAAGAAGGTCTTCAGGTTGATGAAGTCCTGCAGCCGCTCCTTCTCGTGCAGGTAGTTCAGGAAGGTGAAGCGGCTGGACGGGTTGCGCAGCGTCGCCAGGTCCTTGAGGAAGGAGATCTGCATGTGCGCGTGGTCCAGCAGCATGTTCTTGTGCCAGACGAAGCCGGGCTGGCGCTCGACGAAGAGCGCATCCAGCGGCCGGCCCTGCGGACGGGCCTCGCGGCCTTCTTCGAGCGCGATGGCCAGGGCGATGTTGGACGGGCCGAAGCCGATGCCGATCAGGTCATGGATATGCATGGGTGCCTCAGGTTTGCGGAACCGAGAAAGGGGTGTCGCCGCGCGGGATCCAGAGCGCGTCGTCGAAGAAGCGCTCGCGCATCAGCAGGCCGAGCACGGCGCGCTTGTGCGGGAACTGGATCTCCTTGAGCGAGGCGTAGCCGCAGCGGTTCAGGCTGTGGACCATGCGGCGGTTGTCGATGCGCGGCTCGATGACGAGGCGCTGCGTGCGGCAGTCGTCGAGGAACAGGTAATGGGAGATGCCCGGCATCCAGGCGGTCAGGAACTCGCGGCCGCGCAGCGCCGGCTCGCCGACCAGCACGTGCCAGCCGCGGTCGTGGTCGGCCGCGTCGTAGAAGGGGGCGATGCGATCTTCCTTGGCCCAGTAGGCCTCGAAGTAGCTGAAGGGCTGGCCGTCGAAGCAGCCGATCAGGCCGATGGTGTGCGGGTCGGCGGCGATGCCGGACAGGTAGCGCCGGTGGTGCTCCAGGTCGCCGGTCTCCTGGCGACGGCGGGTTCGTTCATCCAGCGGTTGACGGTCGCCAGGTCGCGGTCGACGTCCAGCGCGCGCAGGCTGAAGGTCTTGTCCAGCCACGGGATGTGGCGGCGGTAGACGGTGCCGGTGGGCTTGGCCGGGCGACGCGGATGGCGACGGCCGTCCTTGCTGAAGACGTACTGGACCGGCGCGGGATCGCGGCGATCGGCCAGCCAGAGGCGGTCCCACTGCCAGAAGAGCTCGCGGGAAACCGTCGTCGGCATGATGGTGGTCGCGGGATGGGCCAAGCCGGCCGGGGCCGTTGCGCCGGTTGGGAGCGCGATGCCGGTCCGAACCAGCGCGGCGGAGGCAGGCAGTGCGTCGCCGAGCGCGAACGTCGGCAATTCGGGGCGCAGCGCGAAGAGGGCTTCCAGCGCGGCCGGCAGGTGGAGGTCCGCCAGCACCGCGGCGCCCTGGCCGACGCCAAGGCCGTGGCGCGCCTGCAGCGAGGGCAGGGGAGCACCGTCCTCCAGCATCCAGGTGCTGGGGGAACTGCCGTCCAGCGGCTTGACGGTCAGGTGGGCGCCTTCGAGCACGGTCTCGAAGGGCTGACCCGCGATGTGGCTCAGGAGTCGGCCGGCGGCCTGCGCCGGCGAAGCGATGGACATGGGACTGCCTTGAAAGTGGTCGCGGCGCCTGCCGCGCCGCCGTCTTCCTGTAGAGACGTTGGCCGCGCCGATTTGTTCACGCGGGGCGTTCAGCGGAAGGCCTGGGCGAGGACGGCGGCCAGTTCGGCGCGCAAGCTGCCGGCTTCCTCGACGACGTTCCCGATCCGCGCGAAGTCGTGGACCATCCCCGGATAGACCTTGGACGTGGCACGGACGCCGGCGGCGCGCAAGGCTTCGGCATAGGCGAGGCCCTCGTCGAGCAGCGGGTCGAACTCGGCCAGCGCGAGGTGGGCCGGGGCCAGGTCTTGCAGGCGGGCGGCCTGCAGCGGCGCGAAGCGCCAGTCGAGGCGGTCCGCGTCGTCGCGCAGGTACTGCCCGAACATCCACTGCAGGTTGCGGGCCTCCAGCAGGAAGCCGCTGGCCAGCCGCTGGTGCGAGGGCGTGTCCTGCCGGGCGCTGGTGCAGGGATACAGCAAGAGTTGCAGGACCGGTTGCGGCAGGCCGGCCTCGCGTGCCGCCAGGGTCAGCGCGGTGGCGAGCGTGCCGCCGACGCTGTCCCCGCCGACCGCGATGCGGCCTGGATCCAGTCCCAGCGTGCCGGCGTGGCCGCGCAGCCAGCCGAAGGTGTCCTCGGCATCATGGAAGGCGGTGGGGAAGCGATGCTCCGGTGCGCGCCGGTAGTCGACGGCCAGCACCGCGCAGGCCGCGCGCGCGGCCAGGTCGCGGCACAGCGAGTCGTGCGACTCCAGTCCACCCAGCACGTAGCCGCCGCCGTGGAAGAACAGCAGCACTGGCGGACGCGGCTCGGTGCCGCCGCGGTACAGGCGCGCGGGCAGCACGTGGCCGTCACGGGCTGGCAGCGCGAGCGCCTCGGTGGGGAGGTCGGCACCGGGCTCGTCCAGCGCGAGCGTCGACCGGTCGTAGGCCGCGCGGGCCTGGGCGGGCGTCATCTCATGGAGCGCCGGACCGTCGGCAGTCGCGTCGTTGACCAGCTCGAGGAAGGCTTCCAGGTCGGGATGCAAGGGCATGGGCGAGGGATGCGGCATCGGTGGCGATGCCGGTTCGGTGGTGTCCGAATAGAGACGTCCTGCAACCGCGTTTGTTCATGAGGGGCCTGCGCCGTGAACATCCGCGGCGCTGGAACGTCTACCGGTGAGGACCTCACCCCGTCCGCCGCGCTCCCGCGCCGGCGGCTGAAAGACCACGCTGATGAACACTGCTCCTGGCACTCCGGCGGGCGACCCGCATCGATCCGCCGCCGACAAATCCGGCAAGTCCGGCGAAGTCTCCGCGCTGCTGAAGCCCTTCCTGCCCTGGCTGCTGGTGTCGGCGGTGACCGGCATCGCCGCCGGCGCGGCGACGGTGGCGCTGCTGGGCACCATCAACGAGGTGCTGAACCGGCCCGGCGGCATGGCCGGCGGGCTGCTGCTGACCTTCGTCGCGCTGTGCGCCGTAGCGCTGGTGGGACGCGCCGCGTCCAGCATGTGCACCAACCTCGTCGGCCAGCGGCTGGTGGCGCAGGTGCGCAAGAGCCTGGCGCGCAAGATCCTCGCCGCGCCGATCGACGCGCTGGAGCGCTATCGCACCCACCGGCTGATGCCGGTGCTGACCGGCGACGTCGACATGATCAGCGACGCCGCCTTCGTGCTGTCCTCGGCGGTGATCGCGCTGGCGATCACGCTGGGTTGCCTGGGTTACCTGGCATGGCTGTCACCGCCGCTGTTCGGGCTGCTGCTGGTGGCGCTGGTGATCGGCGTGGGCGTGCAGACCTGGGCGCAGGCGCGCGGCATCCGCGGCTTCCACAAGGCGCGCGACGCCGAGGAGCAGCTGCACAAGGCCTACCGCGCGATCAGCGATGGCGCCAAGGAGCTGCGCATGCACCGCGCGCGTCGGGCCGGCATGTACGGCGGCCAGATCGAAGGCACCGTCGACCGCATCCGCGAGATCAACTGGCGCGCGATCAACACCTACGTGCTGGCGACGGCCTTCGGTTCGGCGCTGTTCTTCCTGCTGATCGCGCTGATCCTAGGCTGGGCGGCATTCCAGACCATGGCGCCCGCGGTGCTGAGCGGCTTCGTGCTGGTGCTGCTGTTCCTGAAGGGCCCGCTGGACCAGATCGCTGCGGCAGTGCCAGGCATCGGCCGGGCGCGGGTGGCCTTCCAGCGCATCGCGGACATGTCGGCGCGCTTCGCGACGCCGGAGCCCTTCCTCGACCTCGACAAGCCGGGCGCGCCGGCCACGCTGGGCGAGGCGATCGAGCTGCGCGGCGTGCGTTATGCCTTCTCGACGCCCGAGGGCGGCGACGCCTTCGTGCTCGGGCCGGTGGACCTGACGCTGCGGCGCGGGGAGATGGTGTTCATCGTCGGCGACAACGGCTCGGGCAAGACGACGCTGGTGAAGCTGCTGCTGGGGCTGTACGCGCCGCAGCAGGGCCAGGTGCTGGCCGACGGCGCGCCGGTGACCGACGAGACGCGCGACCACTACCGGCAGCTCTACACGACGGTGTTCTCGGACTTCTACCTGTTCGAGGACCTCGCCGCCGAGGCGGGCCAGGGCGGCAGCCTGCCGGAACGGGCGCTGCCCTATCTGCAGCGGCTGGAGATCGCGCACAAGGTGTCGGTGAAGGACGGCTCGTTCAGCACGGTCGACCTGTCGACGGGCCAGCGCAAGCGGCTGGCGCTGGTGCACGCCTACCTCGAAGGCCGGCCGGTGCTGGTCTTCGACGAATGGGCGGCGGACCAGGATCCGACCTTCCGCCATCTCTTCTACACGGAGTTGCTGCCGGAGCTGCGAGACAAGGGCCACCTGGTGATCGTGGTGTCGCACGACGACCGCTACTTCCATCTGGCGGACCGGGCGATCCGGATGGGCAACGGTCAGATCCTCGAAGACGGCGGCAGCAAAAGCAGCACGCAAACGCGCCCGACCGGCGGCGAGCGGGTCGAGCGCGAACTCGCGGCGGGGTAATCCCGCCGCGCGATTGACAGCCGGAACAGGGCCGCCCGACGCAGCGCCGAAGCGCCGCGGCGGGCGATGCCGTTTACTTCATGGCCTTCTTGTCGGCCTGAGCCTTTTCCTTCATGGCCTTGGCGTCGGCTTCGGCCTTCTCATGCGTCGCCTTGGCGTCCTTCTCGCACTGCTTCTCGGCGTCGCCCTTCATGGCGTTGCACGCCTTCTTGGCGGCCTTGTAATCGGCATCGGCCTGCTTCTTCAGCGCCTTGGCCTGTTCCTCGGAGCCCGAGGCCGGGCTGGAGGCCGCCTGAGCCATGGCCGAGCCGACACCCAGGGACAGCATCGTGGCCGTAGCCACCATCAGCAGGGAACGCTTCATGTGAATCTCCTTGTCTTCAGAACAATGGGACCGGCGACGAGGTGTCGCCGGGCTGCGAGCCCTTTGTCTGTGGCAAGAAGCGATCCCTGGTGCAAAACGTCCCTCAGGGCGCCTGGAATTTCCACCGCGCGTTGTCCCCGGCGCAGTCCCATTGCTGCACGGTCGCGCCGTCCTGCGCCGACACGGCGGTCACGTCCAGGCACTTGTTGCTGTGCGACGCGCGCAGGTAGAAGAAGCCGTTGCCCTGGTCTTCCAGCCGGAACAGCTGGTTCCCGCCGCCGGTGCAGCTCCATTGCTGGACCGCCGCGCCGTTGGCGGTGCTGACGCCGCTGATGTCCACGCACTTGTTGCTAGAGGTGGAGCGCAGCTGCCACAGGCCGTTGCCGGCGCTCTGGGCCACCCATTTCTGGTTGGCGCCGCCGCCGTAGGCCCATTGCTGGAGCAGTCCACCGTCCTGCGTCGAGCGCTCGCGCACGTCGAGCGCCTTGCCGCTGTGCTTGGCGACGAGGACGTAGGTCTGGCCAGAGACCGGTGCCGTCGAGCCGGGAGGATTCGTGGGCGGCGTGGTCGGCGGAGTGGTGGGCGGCGTCGGCGTGTTCGTGCCGGTCGAGTCCTCGAACTGCAGCCAGTCCAGGTTGGCGACGCCGGTGCCGCCCTTGGCCACCAGGTACACGTTGTGGATGCCGGTGCTGCGCTGGATCGGCGTCGTCACCTCCTGGAAGCTGGTCCAGCCGCCGGTGCTGGGCACGGTGACCGTGCCGACATGCGCGCCCGTCGGGCTGTCCAGGCGGACCTCGATCTGCTTGCCGGCGCTGGACGCATCCACCGCCAGGCGCAGCTTCAGGCGGTCGACGCCGCTGCCGAAGTCGAGGTCGATGTAGCGCAGCCAGTCACCCGCGTCGAAGCTGCCGATGCCGGTGCTGTCGAAGCTCACGCCGCTCTGCGCGTAGAACATTTCCGCCTCGAGCTTGTTGGTCGCGCGCCAGCTGCCTTCGAAGGGCAGGTTGCGGATCAGGCTGTTCTTGCCCGTCAGCGCCGCCTTGAACACGCCGTTCAGCATCGTGTTGGGCGCCATGTTCTTCTCGACGTCCCAGCTGCGCCACTTCGCCTCGATGGTGGCGTAGCTGTCGGTGGCCACGTTGGGCGTGTTGGCGCCGGCGTTGGTGCTGTTGTAGAGCGCCCAGTTGCCGATGTTGGTGCCCTTGTAGGTCCAGCTCGTCCAGTGCCAGCCGGCCTCGTTGTAGCGGCGCAGGCCGTACTCCCAGCTGCTCTGCAGGTTGAAGTACATGAACTCGCCGACGTAGTGCGGCACGTTGTACGAGGCGTACTGCTTCTCCTGGTTGATCTTGGCCTCGGTGAAATTCACCTGCGACTGGTAGTTCGAGTCGTTGCCCCAGTTGTAGTAGTGGAACTCGTAGATGACATTGGTCCAGCCGTAGTCGGACGGCCGCGTGATGGCGGTCCAGTCCCAGATGCCTTCCATGATCACGATGTGATTCGGATCGACGGCGCGGATCTCCTTGTAGATCCGGTCGTACATGTCGAGCACGGGCCGCGTCGCGGGCGCCGGGTAGTTGAGCGAGGGCTCGTTGAGCACGTCGTAGCCGGCGACGGTGGGCTCGTTGCGGAAGCGGGTGGCGAGCTCGCGCCAGAAGGTCAGCGTCTGGTTCTGGTAGGTGGTGTTGTTCCAGAGCTGGCCCGAGCCGCCGATGCGGCCGCTGTGGTCGGCGCCGTTCTGCGAGCCCGGCGCGCCGTGCAGGTCGAGGATGACGTACATGCGGTACTTCTTCGCCATCGCGACCACCCACTCGATGCGGCGGAAATCGATCTTGCCAGCGGCGTCGCGCTTCCACGAGCCGTCCTCGTTCATGTGGTTGAGGTAGTAGATGGGCAGGCGCAGCGCGCTCATGCCGAGGTCCGACAGGATCTTGAAGTCCTTCTCCTGCAGGTAGCTGTCCTGGTAGGCGTTGATCAGCGCGTCGCGGCCGCTGTCGCCGAAGCGCTGGCTCAGCGTCTTGCGCATCGTGTAGTCGTCGCCGGCGCCGGCGAGCGGAGACATCCAGCCTTCATGCACCTGCCAGCCGCCGAGGTTGACGCCGCGCAGGTAGATGGGGTCGCCGGTGCCGTTCTGGTTCCTGACGGTGCGTCCGTCGACTTTCAGGAAGCTGCTGTGGGCGAGGGCGGTGCCAGTCGTTGCCAACGCGATCAGCGCGGCAAGGGGCAGGAGGGCGAAACGCTGCAGGGTGTTCATGTCGGTCCGGCGTGAAGAGGAGGGACAGGCCCTCCGTCTTGAGTCGGACCCGTGTGCGAGCCGCGATTCTTCGTCTTCACGGCATCAAAACGATGCACGCGAAAGCTACAGCGGCTACAGCGCTGCTCTCTTTGTGATGACCTGAAACCGTTTTCACTCTGAAGAGGTAGCGTGGCGGGCAACGCGCCGCCGACGCGTTAACCTGCTGCGCCATGAACAAGCTCTACCAATCCCTGCACGACCATCTTCCCGCGTGGCTGGCCGAATGGCTGGACATCTTCGTCCCGCTGATCGAGGTCGCCGTCATCGGCCTGGGCGCGTGGCTGCTCATGCGCGTGGTGCGGCTCATCTCCCGCCGGCTCACGAGCCGCTACGGCTTCCCGGTGAAGGTCGCCTCGCTGTTCCTGCGCAGCATCGGCGTGCTCGTCTACGGCGGCGCGGTGCTGTGGGCGCTCGAGCGCCTGGGCGTCTCGGGCTCGGTGCTGTGGACGGCGTTCACCGGCTTCGCCGCGGTGGGCGCGGTCGCGTTCTTCGCGGCGTGGAGCGTGCTGTCCAACTTGTTCTGCACGCTGCTGATCTACGTCACGCATGCGTTCCGGATCGGGGATGTCGTCGAACTGCTGGAGGCCGGCGACCGGCCCGGCGTGAAGGGCCGGGTGGTCGACATCAACCTCGTCTACACGACGCTGCTGGAAAGCGGCGACGCGCAGAACGGGACGATGCTGCAATTGCCGAACAGCCTGTTCTTCCAGCGGGCGTTGAGGAAGTGGAATGGGGTGCCGGCCGAGACTGTCTTGACGCATGGGGTGACGGAACGGCCCTGACGCCCAGGATCACTCCCGTCCGGACTCCTGGCGGCTTGAGCTGTCTGGATGGGATGGCGGGAAATCGTCCGACTCGGACTTGGATTTGTTGTGACCATTGCCGACCTCCGTCTCAGGGTCGAACCGAAACACGCGGACGTAGGGCGTGTCGCCTGGATGTTCCTGAATCTCCACCGTCAGGATGAAGCTCATGTCCCATCGGCCGATGCGCTTGTCACCCTTCTTGCCGATGACCTGAAAGGCGTTCAGGGAACGATAAACGATGGTCAGGTAGAACTCCTTGCTTGCCTCGTCGTAGGACAGTTGTTCCTCGGGAACGAGCTGGAGGTTGTCGACATGCCGCGTGGTACTTCCCGACCCGACGAACGGCGATGGCGCCGAATATTCCTTCGCGTGGTCGGCCCGAGACCAACGCAGTTCCGGAATGGTGATGATGAAGCAATCGATGATCTTGAACGACCAGCGACTGTCGAGACTGCGGACCGGGCCGCCTCCCTTGACGAACACGCTCACGTGCTCGGCGGGTTGCAGCCAGACGCCTCCTGCCATGGGGCCCCGCTGCATGTAAATGTTGCGATGCCCGTCGGTGGCACTCCAGCACAGGAGCTGCGATTCCTGCTGATAGTCGAACGACAGTGAAATGGCGGCGGGAAAGCCGCAATCATCGGTCGGCTTGTTTTGTGTCATGGCGGAGCTCCTCCTTCAGGTTGTCAATCGATCTTGAATAACCGATGTCCTGCCGCAAGGCGGCGAACTCCGGTTCTGTCTTCACGAGGGCGAGGGGGTAACCCAGGACCAGCGCCCGGCGCAGCGATTGCAGCGCCTGCGCGCGCTGGCCGAGCGCTTCATGCGCCAAGGCCATCCGGAAGTTGGGATCGGCCTTGTCCGGCGCCTGTTCCTGCAGCGTCGACAGGCCTGCCGTCGCTTCCGTCCGCATGCCGAGCCGGGCCTGATACAGCGCGGCGCGGGACACATTGGCGGGGGACGGGTCCCGCGCCAGGATGGGTTGGAACAGTTGCAGCGCTCGTCGATAGGCCTCGGCCGATGCCTTGGCCTCGCCCGGCGTCCATCGCAAGGCGTCGGCCAGATTGGCCCAGCGCAGATAGAAGTTCGGACTGCCATGCGGCCCCTCGGCCGCGGCCCTGAAGGCCTCTGCGGCGGACGCGTAATCCCCGCGCGCATACAGCGCGTTGCCGAGGTTGGTGTACAGCCGTCCCGCCGGGCGGATCTGCAGCCCCTGCTGCAGCACCTGCAGCGCCTCCTCCGGCCGCCCCAGCCGCAGCAGCGTCGCATTGAGGTTGGCGTACGCGAAGACGGCGTCGGGCTGCAGCCGGATGCTGGCGCGGAACTCACGTTCCGCTGCGGCGAACTCGCCGCGCTCGAAGTGGAGCCATCCCACCAGATCGACGTAGAGCCGATCGTCGGGATGCCGCTCACGTGCCGCCGAGGCCGCTTCGAACGCGGCGTCCGACTTGCCTTGCGCCATCAGGACCCGGGTCCGGCCCGTCAGTGCATAGGAGTTGTCCGGGTCCAGCCTCAGCGCGCGTTCGAACCGGGTCACCGCGCCGCTGCGATCGCCCTGCAGCTCCAGCGTCCATCCATCGGCCGCGTGCGCCGCAGCCAGTTGACCGTCGAGCGTGATCGCGCGCGTCGCTGCCTCGCGCGCGTGCCGTAGCAAAGTCTCGTCGTGACCGTCATTGCGATAGCTGAGGCACTGCGCCAATGCCAGCCAGGCCCAGGCCGCCGCATGGCGGGGTGTCCGATCCGCCACTGTCTTGAAATGTGCCAGGGCACGCGCGACCGCGCCATCCTCGTCGAAGCGACGCAGCGCGTCGATGCCCGCGTGCATCTCCTGCGCGTCGTTGGGCACGCTGCGATTGGCGGTCGCGCCCGGCGGCGCGGGAAGATCGCCGGACACGGCGGCCGCCAGCGCGACCAGGAGGAGCGCGGCACGCAGCCCCGCTCGCCCTATCGACGATGTCGTCTGCCGACGCGGTGTGCCGTGCGGCCCGACGGGAAGCTGGTCGAGCGCGCTGACAACGGCATCCATGCTGGCGGGGCGGGCCTGGGGATCGGGCGCCCCCATCGCGCGGACGAGATGGATCAGGGGCTGCGTGAGCCCGCCCGGAAACTGCCATGAAACGCCGTCATCGGCCGCCTCGACAGCCGATGGGTCCATGGAGCGCCTGCGATGTCCGCCCACGAGTTCCAGGAAGACGGCGCCGAGCGCATAGATGTCGGAGGCCGGCGAGGGCGATGCGCCGGCGAGGCGCTCCGGCGCCATGTACGCCAGCGTCCCGGCCTGCGCGCCGGCATTCGCCGTGTCGCATCCCGTCGCATCGAAAGGCTGCGCGATGCCGAAATCGAGGATGCGCAGATCGCCGTCCGCCTGAAGCATCAGGTTGGACGGCTTGATATCGCCGTGGGCCAACCGGGCCTGATGGACTTCGGAGAGCGCTTGTGCCGCCTGCCGGACAAGATCGACCGCGAGCGGCAGGGACAGGGGGCCGTCGCGCAGCACCGCCGACAGCTCGCGCCCGAACACGCGCTCCATGACGATCCAGTGACCGCCGTCGTCCTTGACCACGCCATGGATGCGGACGAAGGCGGCATGCCGCAGTCCGGCCGAACGCCGCGCTTCGATCAGGTGGACGTCGCTGTCCTCGGCGGTTGCGTGGCGCAGCCGTTTCAGCGCGACGGGGCGCAGCAGCAGCGTGTCCCGCGCGGCGAAGACGTCGCCCTGTCCCCCGGCACCAATCGCCCGTTCCAGCAGGTATTGGCCGACGAGTCGCGGATGACCCGGATCGGCAGTCGACGCGTCGAGTGGATCAGATGAATCAATTGCACCAGATGAATCAGATTCATCGCGCACTCGCGTCGTCACTGACGTTTTCACCATTTCCGGCGCGGATCGTGTGCGTCGGGGAATGGTGATGAAGCGCATGCCTGAATGTCGCAGGCAATGCGCAAGGGCGCTCCTGTCAGGCATTACAGCTGTGCCGCCGCCGGCCGCCTCCGTAGAGTGTCCGTGCGTCCACGACAAGGGGAGAGGGCAGGGTGGCGATCCTCATTCACAGTGCCAGCGGTCGCAGGATCGTCCTGCTGCCGCAACACGTCTTCGGACGGGATCGCGGGGCCTCCACCGTCCTGGACGACGGCGAGGCTTCGCGCCTGCATGCATCGATTCGCTGGACAGGGACCGCGTGGGAGTTGCGCGACCACAGCCGCAACGGCACCACGGTGGACGGCTGGCGCATCCCCTACAACAGCGCGGTCGAATTGAAGCCCGGGCAGGCGCTGATCTTCGGCGTCGACGGCGCGTCGGCCTGGCGCGTGCAGGATCTGGAGCGCCCGGGGCCGCTGCTGCTGAGCGTCGACGGCCAGGAGGCGATCTCCCTGGCCCGGTCGACGCTGCTGCCGGAGACCGATGCGGCCTCGGTGTCCATCGTGCAGGAAGGCGATGGCACATGGCTGTGCACGTCGGAGGACGGCATGCGGGCGCTGCAGGAGGGTGACGAGATCGCCGTCGACGGACGGCGCTGGCGCTTCCACTCGGGCTTCGGGCAGATCACGGAGGAGGTCGCGACGACGCAGCAGACGACCTGCGTCACGCGTTTCGACGTGAGCCTGGACGAGGAGCATGTGACGCTCCGCCTGAGTCACGGCGATCGCGAGCTGGACCTGGGCGAGCGGACGCACCACTACGTGCTGCTCACGCTGGCGCGGCTGCGGGTCGACGATGCGACGCGCGGCCTGCCCCCGTCGGAGCAGGGCTGGGTCTATCAGGATCGGCTCGCGAAGATGCTGGGATTGGACTCTGCGCATCTGAACATCCAGATCTTCCGGTTGCGGCGGCAACTGGCCCAGGCGCTGGGGCAGGATGTGGCGCCTCCCGCCCTGATCCAGCGACGACGCGGAGCGTTGAGGATGGGTGACGTGGCGATGGAGATCCGGCGCGGCGCACAGCGGCCGGCTGCGCAATGACGGCAAGGCCAGGGAGCGGAACGTCCGCCGCGTCGCGCGATGCTGCGCAGTGCCGCGTAATGAGCGGTAATGGCCGGGCCTGACGCCGTTTCCTAGAGTGCATGCACATCGCGTCGAGGGGATGCGATGACCGTCATGCACACCGTCGCGCGGTCGTCGACCCGCCGGGTGCGAACGCACGAAGGGAGCCTGCCATGTCGACCACACCCACCTCGAATTTCGCGGAACCGTTCCAGTTGATCGTCGGCAACAAGTTGCCTGGAGCGCCGACGCTGCATCTGTCGCTGTCGTTTGCCGAGCGCGCATCGAGACTTCCCAGCAGCGTGAGCGGGCTCGGGGTCATCACGCAGGCCGTCACGCCGCCCGGCGGCCGCATCCCCGTGCGCGACATCCATGGCCAGCTGTACCCGCTAGGCGGCCCCGTCGAACTGCCGGAGAACGTGATCGTCCTGGACGGTCTCTGCGTGGTGACCGATCCACCGTCCCAGGTCGTCCTTGAGGAGCCGTTCCGCGCGGTGCTCCTGCTGGGTCCGGAGATGACGGGTCATGCCACCTTCATCTACGGCCACCGCGTGATCAACAACGTGCCGGTCACCAGAGACTGACACGCGTCGGCGGGCCGCGATACGTCCGCGGCCCGCCGGCATCCCTCGCGTCCCCCGGGGCGCATGTCGATGGCCATCGAGAGGATCCGCCATGTCCCCCATCAAGCATGTCGTCGTTGTCATGTTGGAGAACCGTTCCTATGACAACGTCCTGGGATGGCTCTACCACCCGGACAACGCACCGCCGTACCACGCCCCGCCCGACGGACAACGCGAATTGGCCGGCCCCGGATTCAATCCGTCCAGAAGATTGCCGCCAGGCATCCAGGCGAAGAATCAGACGACATCGACCTGCATCGAAGGTACGGACTTGCTCTATGCGCCGACCGCCATTCCGCTGATCGACCCGGGCGAGCCTTTCAAGGACATGGCTCAACAGATCCTGGGACTGGACAGCCTGCCGCACAGCAACCCCTATGTCGGCTATCCGCCGGCCGATGACGACATGCTCACCATGGGTTACGTCTACAACTACGAGCAATTGACCAAGGGTTCGCTGGATCTCGAGCCCAGGGTGCCCGTCGGGAATCTTCCGGACGTCATGAACTACCTGACGCCGGCCCAGATGCCGGTCTCGGCCTTCCTGGCCAACCGATATGCGGTATGCGACCAGTGGTTCGCTTCGGCTCCGACGCAGACCTTCACCAATCGCGTGTTCTCCCTGTGCGCGGCGCCAGGCGTGAAGCGTCAACTGGACGGGAGGACCTACAGCCTCATCGACGACATCCAGTACCTGAACCCGGTGGATGCGACCGTGCCGCTGCCGACCGTGCTGCGCCAGCTGGACACGGTGCTCGGCACCTCGGATCCCTCGCGGCCGAATTGGAAGCTCTACTTCCACGACTACAGCATCGCATTGGCCACGGTCTCCGACGTGGCGGCGGCGAACGTCGAAGGCAATGTCCATCTCGCGACCTTCGATGGCGCGGACTGGCTCTCCCAATGTCCGATGCAACTGAAGTCCAACGGCGCCACGACCTTCGTCGCCGATGTGCAGCGCGGCTGGCTGCCGGCGCTGTCGATCATCGAACCCCGCTACACGGACAACCTCGCGCTGGGGCAGTTGCCCGCCAACAGCAACCATCCCGGCACCGCGAGCATTCCCGAGCTTTCGATCGGCGGCAAGCATCCGATCGACGCGGCGACGGGAGAAGTACTGCTCCTGCAGGTCTACAACCTGCTGAGATCCAGTCCCATCTGGGAAGACACCGTGCTGATCGTCACCTATGACGAGCACGGTGGGCTGTACGACCACGTGCCACCGCCGAAGGCGGTACGCCTCGGCAAGGACATCCCGCCCGTCAGTTCGTTGACGGACAAGGCCGCCGACGGATTTGATTTCAATGTGCTCGGCGGACGTGTCCCGGCCATCGTGGTATCGCCACGCATCGCGCCCGGCTCGATGGTCCGGTCGAGTGCCTCCAACGGCGGCGAGGCCGGCGCCTTCGATCACACGGCCATCATCCGCACCGTGTGGGATGCCTTCGACCTCGGGCCGTCCGCGTTGACGCCTCGAGATGGCGCGGCTCCCAGCTTGATGCCCTTTCTTCAAGGCGAGTTGAACCCGGATCCGACACCGCCCGCCCAGATCGTCGTCGGCCCTGGTGCGCTCAACTTCGTCAAGGAGAAGGGATCGCTGGGATTGAACTTTCCGCAGACGCTGTTGGCCACCTGCAGCCCGTTCTTTCCCCTGCAAGCGAGGATGTCGGCGCAAGGAGGAAGCGGGCTGAGTTGGCTCAGCATCACGATCGACAACGACGAGGCGTCGATGGTCACCCGGATCAAGGTTGGCGCGTCCGCGCAGGGGCTGGGTCCGGGGACGTATCAAGGCAGCATCGAGATCAGCGGCCCTGTCGGGGCCGACCCGGTGGTGGTGCCGGTCACGCTGCATGTGCGCCATTGAGCGGCCAGACCGGACAGCCGCCACGCTGATGAAGCGATCGCCCCCGCGGTCTCCGACGTAGCAAGTTGCAAGGCTTGTCTCCAAATACGGAGGGCCGGGCGGGCGCTGTCGGCTGTCCATCGAGGAGAACTCGACCTCAGACGTTTTGGATATGGCGCCGACGGGCCCGCGTATTGGCATTGGAACGGGGGCGTTCCTAGACTCGCGTCCTCGATCCAACCGTCTTTGCGAGTAGCCTCATGCATCAACGTCGCGCATCCCTGAAGTCCGCATTCGGGGGCATGGCAACGGCCGCCTTGATCCTCCTTCCGCTGGCCGCGTCCGCGGCGGAGGTCTGCTTCTTCGAGCACTACAACTATCAGGGCGCGAGCCACTGCACCTCGGCCGTGAGCGGCGAGGTCGGCGCTGCCGTCACGGACCGCATCTCGTCCGTGCGCGTGCCTGCCGGAACGCGGGTCACGCTGTACCAGCACCCGGGCTTCACCGGCACTAGCCTGCAGCTCACCGCCGACACACCCAACCTCGCCGATCGGGGCTTCAACAACCTGACCTCGTCGTTCAAGGTCGCGGCGACGCCGCCGCCGCCCGCGGCCGGGCCCGTGTGCTTCTACGAGGACTACGACTTCCGCGGACAGAGCGAATGCATCAGCGCGACCGGCGGGGACATCCAGGTGCTCGCCGACCGCGTGTCCTCGGTGAAAGTGCCGGCGGGCGTGAAGCTCTCGCTCTACGAGAACGGCGGCGCGTCCGGTCGCATGCTCGTGCTGTCGGCGGATGCGCCCAACCTCGCCATGGCGGGTTTCAACAACCGCACGTCATCATTCCGAAGCGAGAGCACCGGGACCGGTGCGCTGCAGGTGGTCTTCATCGGCAACAGCTTCACGCACGGCAATGCGAATCCGGTGCTGCACTACAACTCGGCCAACGTCACCGACCTGAACGGCAGCGGCTACGGCGGCATGCCGGGACTCTTCAAGCAGCTCACGGTGGAGGCCGGCCTGAACTACCAGGTGGCCATCGAGGCCGTCAGCGCGCAGACGCTCAAGTTCCACTACACGAGCAAGCGGGCGGTGCTGGACAACCAGCGCTGGGACGCCGTGGTCATGCAGGATCAGAGCAACCTCGACCCTGCCGCACCCGGCAATCCGGCCAGCCTCATCACCTACTCAGGTCTGCTGGAGAAGTTCATCCACGGCGTCGACGTGAACGCCAACGCGAATGGCAACGCCAAGGCCAACGTATGGCTGCTGGCCACCTGGCCGCGGCCGGACCAGGTCTACCAGCCGGGCGGACACTGGTACGGACAGACGCTCGAACAGGCCGCGGCCGTGCTGAGCAACGGCTACAAGGCCGCCGCCACGCAGAACCGCGGGACGGCCGGGATGATCCCGGTCGGCGACGCGTTCGTGCGCGCGGTCGGTCAGGGTGTCGCGGACCGCAACCCGTACGACGGCATCGACGGCGACAAGCTCAACCTCTGGTCCGGCGACAACCACCATGCCAGCGCGGCCGGAAGCTACCTGGAAGCGCTGATGGCCTTCGCCCGGCTGACCGGCCGCGATCCGCGCAGCCTGGGTGCTGGCAGCGTCGCGGCGCGGGCGATGAACCTGACCGCGGCGCAGACGACGGCCCTGCAGGAGGTCGCGTACCGGCAGCTGCTGGCGAGTCAGGCGCCGTGATGGGGAATGCCCTGATCCTCGATTTAATCGCCGTCTAAGACGCGACGCCAAGAATCCTGCCGTTCACACCGGGAGGATCCTCATGCAACGACGAACCGTGCTCTCTCTGCCGGCCGTGCCGGCGCTCGCCGCGATGTCCGCATCACCGATGCTGGCATCGGCGGCGACGGCGGAGCCGGCCACATCAGCCGCCTGGCGGCCCGTCGAAGGTCAGCATTACGAACGCCTCGCAACGCCGATCGCAGGGACCGGCGGCGGAAAGATCGAGCTCGTCGAGTTCTTCTGGCTCGGCTGCAGTCACTGCAAGGCCTTCGATCCGATCCTCGAGGCCTGGCTGGCGCAGCATCGCGACGTCGTCTCGATGCGCCGGGTGCACATCGCCGGGCGGGCACAGGTGGCCGCGCATCAGAAGCTGTTCTTCGCGCTCGAGTCGATGGGCCTGCAGGAGTCTCTGCGGCCCGTGGTGTTCGACCTGCTCGTGCAGCAGGGGAAGTCGATGAACACGCCTCAGGAGCAGGCGTCGGTGCTCGCAGGCGCGGGCGTTGATCCGAAGCGGCTGATGGAGAGCTGCCAGTCGTTCAGCGTGGCGACGAAGTGTCAGCAGGCCAATCAGCTGCAGGAGCGTGCCGGTGTCGACGGCGTGCCGACGCTGCTCGTCGGCGGGCGCTTCAGGACCTCGCCCAGCATCGCGGGCCGCGGCGCGCGGCTGACCGAGGAAGAGAGCGGCCGTCGGGCGATGGCTGTGGTCGACCACCTGCTGGCGGGGCCGCTGCGCGCGTGAGAGACGTCCCACGGGTCAGGCAAGCCCTGACCCTCACGCGGGCGTGCCGCGGCTTGACGCGGCGCGACGGACGCCCCGACCCCGTGACGCTGAGCGCGTCGGGCCGGGGCGCCGATGATCAGAAGCGGTAGCCGACGTTCAGCGTCACGCCATCGATCTTCAAGCCGTCCTTCTTGTAGTACTGCATGTAGTCGAGGCCGCCATACAGGGTCTTGCTGAAGTTGTAGCGGCCGCCCAGGCCCCAGGCGAAGCTGCCGTCGCTGTCCGAGCCGCTCAGCCCCTGGCTCGACGCCTTGATCTTGCTGTCGGCATAACCGACCCGGCCGAAGACTTCGAACTGGTCGAAGTTGTATTTCGGCGTCACGAAGATGCCGTAGCTGCGCGAGACCTTGAACTTGACGCCGTCCACGGTGTCATCCTTCAAGCCGGTGGCCAGCATGGCTTCGATGGCCACGTTCGGGTGGAGGTCCCAGCCGACGATGCCGCGCAGGGCGCCCGGCTTGACGGTCGGACCATCGGACTTGAGGTTGAGGAAGGTGTAGCCCACGTCGCCGTACAGGCCGCTGGTCGCGGGGGCGGTCTGGGCTTGCGCAACGCCGGCGGCGAGCAGGAGCGCCGCCGTGAGGATGGAAATCTTGGTCATTCGAGCACTTCTTTGAATGGATGGACAACCACGCCTCGAAGAGGCGGGTCGGCAGCTCGCGATGACTCCCAATTCAATGGCGCGCGCAGAAGTCACTGCGCTGGAGGAAACGTCCGCCTGGCGATCGCGGTTGACGGCGACACAAACCTTCACACATGGCGTGACGACCGGCATGGGAGTGCCAGGCAAGACCTGGCGCCGGAGAACGTCGGTTCAGCGCCTCAGGACAGCGCCTTCACCAGGATCGGCAGGCTGATGTCCATGCGGTAGTCGACGGCGGTGTGGTTGTCGTCGAACTCCTCATAGACGTGTTTCACACCCATTGCGTCCAACCGCCGGTGCATGCGCCGTGCGCCATAGACCAGGTTGTACTGGTCGACGTCGCCGCAGTCGATGTAGAGCGCCTTGAGCGCGTTCAGGCCGGCGCCGTGCGATTCCACCAGCGTCAGCGGATCCCAGGCCAGCCAGTGGGCCCAGCGTTCCGGGATCAGCTCGCAGGTGTCCAGCGTCACCGGCAGCCGCACGCCGTAGGGCGCCGAGGGATCGGGGTCGAAGCTCGCGGCCTGCGCGAACATCATCAGGATGTGCACGTCGCTGTCCTTGGGCTTCTTCGCGGACCAGAAGGCGTCCACCCATTGGCCGATGTCCGGTTGCTTGGCGAGCGCGCGCAGCACCGGCACGAACTCGTGGCGATACAGCAGTTCGAAGCCCATGTCGCCGGAATGCGCGGCGGCCGCGGACCAGAAGTCCGGGTGCAGCAGGGCGTGGACCATCGCGCCGTAGCCGCCGCTGGACTTGCCGAAGATGCCGCGACGACCGTTGCCGCCGCAGTCGAATCGTTGCTCGACGAAGGGCACGACCTCCTCGCGGAGGAAGTCGTCCCAGCGGCCCATGGCGACCGAGTTGACGTACTGGTTGCCGCCCAGCTTCGTGAAGCAGTCCGGGAAGGCGACGACGACCGGCGGCAACTCGCCGGACGCGATCAGGCGGTCCAGGCGCTCGGGCAGGTTCTCGCCGAAGTTCTTCCAGTTGGTGTGCACCGGACCGCCGGCGGTGAAGCCCACGATGTCGACAAGCAATGGCAGGCCGCGGCCGTCGTGGCCATGCGGGATGTAGACGTCCACGAGTCGCCGGGTGGGCGCGCCGACCAGGTTGCCCGCGAGGACCTCGCTGTCGAGGATCAGGCGGTGGACGGTGCCGGCGGGGGTGTCGGGGTGCTTGTGCATGGGTATCCAGGCAGGTGATCGGCGAGACTGTGGGCTGGAGAATAGCCTTCAATGCATCGCATGACACACCCCACGCCTCTCGACCTCATCAAGCGGCTGGTCGCCGCGCCGTATCCCGACCGGATCGAGGAGATCCAGCTGTACGGCATCCACGACAGCGACCACAACTTCTTCCGCAGCGGTCCGCGTCGCAAGATCGCGGTGCTCCATGACGCGAGCGGAGACTTCGAACAGGACGCTGAGCTGACGGAGGATGATCAGAGCGAGATGGAACTCGACAACCTCGCCGCCTTCAAGGCGATCACGACCGAGGTGTCCGCATGGCTGAGCGATCGACCGGCGCAGACGGACGTCTGGCCGCCTGACATGCCGATCTCGACGGACTTCGAGGATGAGGCGCGCGAGGACGAAGCGCTCGAGGACGGCTCGGGCAGCTGGACCGCCTCCTACGAAGGCGGCTACCACGAGGCGGAGATCGATCGACGCGTCGTGTGGGACCTGGGGGACGAGTACCTGGTGCTGTTCTGCCAGGAGATGCCGGGGGACGGGAACTTCGTGTGCGTGACCGGTGCGTGTGTGTTGCCGAAGGATGCGGCGGGTCGTTGATCTCGAAAGGAAGGGGGCCCGCAGCCCCCAACCTCTTGTGAGCGGTATCAACGCCGTGTGAACACCATGCTTCCCAGGTTGACCACCAGGATGAGGCCACTGCTGTTCACGTAGGTCCGTGTGCCCGAGGCGAGGATCGTGTTGTCCACTCGGTAGACACCGTTCCAGGCCTCGCGGAAGTGGTAGCTCCAGTCGTTCGGCCGCCGCTTGCCTTCAAAGGAGATGGAGAAGGGCGCCCCGCCGCTTTGTCCCGCGCTGTTGTTGACCCAGGCAAATTGCCCGATGGTCCCCGTCTCGACATAGGGCCCGATGGGAGAGACGGCGGACATGTAGCTGCCCACGATGGTGCCATCCCAAGGATTCGAGCTCGTGATGGTCAAGGTGTAGTAGCCGTCCGGTGAGGTGTACGTTCCCTCCAGCGGCAGTGCCGACGCGGCATGGCCGATGGAAAGGAAGAACAAGAGAATCAGTCCCTTGAGGAAGTTCATGTCTGCTCCTGGTTGGATTTGCCGAAGATGCCAGGACGTGTCCTGGATCTGACGTTGCCGTGACATCGCCTGAAAGCGACCACGGATCCATGTTGGAAGACAGGCGCATGAACCGCCATTACGCGGGATTACAGCGGCAATCCACGGGGCCTGCGTGCCGCGAAGGGGACGACGATCGGCCCAGACGTCCTCTCACCCCAGCGCCGGCATCAGGTTCAGCGCGAACACCATCAGCAGCCCCACGACGGACACGATGGACTGCACCACCGAGATCGTGCGCGTGGCTTCGCCCATCGACATGCCGAACGACTCCTTGACCAGCCAGAAACCCGCATGGTTGGCGTAGTTGAAGAAGAGCGACCCGCAGCCGATGGACAGGGCCAGCAGCGGCATGTTGACCGTCTCGCCGGACGCCGCCAGCGGCGCCAGCAGACCCGCCGCGCCGACGATCCCGACCGTGGCGGAGCCGGTGGAGACGGACAGCAGCATGGAGATCAGCCATCCCAGCAGCAGCGGGGACACCGCGAACTGATGGCTCATGTGCACGATCGCATCGCCGACATGCGCATCGGTGAGCACCTGCTGGAAGGCGCCCCCGCCGGCGATGATCAGCAGCACATTGGAGATGGGCTTGACGCTCTCGCTGAGCGCCTTTCTCACCGCTTCCGGCTCGCCGGAGCGGAGCATCACCATCGCGAAGACCAGGCCCAGCAGCATCGCGACGATCGGGTTGCCCAGGAAGGCCGTGACGTGCAGCGCCGGGGAGGTCTTGTCGAGCAGGATCTCCGCGATCGCATGCGCCAGCATCAGCACCGCCGGCAGCAAGGCACACAACACGCCGACGGCCACGCTGGGCGCGGTCGATGATGGCGCAGCGGTGCCGGCCCCGGGGGCGGCGACCCCTTCGCTCTCCGGCACGTACTGGTGGATCATGGCCTCGTCGGGTCGCGCCTGCATGCGCGGCGCGATGAAGGTGCCGTAGATCGGCCCCGCCAGGATGATCGCGGGAATGGCCGCGATGAAGCCGTAGATCATCGTGGCGCCGACGCTGGTCTTGAGCGTGGCGATGGCCGTCAGCGGGCCGGGGTGCGGCGGCACCATGCCGTGCATGGCCGCCAGCGCGGCGATCACCGGCACGGAGACATACACATAGGCGGAGCCTCTCCCGACCTTGCCGGTCTCCAGCCTGCGCGCCACGCCGAAGATCAGCGGCAGCAGCACCACGAGCCCCACTTCGAAGAACATCGGGATGCCGATGACGAAGGCCACGCCGGCCATCGCCCAGGGCAGGGCCTTGTGGGAGGCGCGGCTCACGATGGCGTCGGAGACGGCCGTGGTGACGCCCGAGTCCGCCAGCAGCTTGCCGAGCATGGCACCGAGTGCCACGACCAGTCCCACGGCGCCCAGTGTTTTCCCCGCGCCGCCGGAGATGGCGGAGGCCACCTTGTTCAAGGGCATGCCGGTGGCGAGCCCGACGGCCATCGATACCAGCAGCAAGGCCAGCAGCGGATGGAGTTTCGGCTTCGCCACGATGAGGGCCACGAGGCCCAGCACGCTGACCAGCGCGATGGCCAGCAGTTGGATGTCTACAAGGCTCATGGTCGCCTGTCTCCGTTGTCGTCGATCCGAGGACCTTCCGCGCGCCAGGCGCTGCCCCGTCCGTCAAAGAATGGATTCACGTTAACAGGGGCCGCCAAGCTCCCGGGCGAGGAGTGCGCCAGGCTGGGGAGCGTGTGCGGTGGGTGGTCATCGCCAATGTTCAGACGCCGTGAAGCTCATGGCGCAGGTGCGCGCTACAGTTGCCGGATCGACATCTGAGAGGCCCTGGCTCCGGGAGACTCGATGACGCATCAAGACATGCGCCCGCGCCGCGTCGCGATTGTTGCGAACAACCTGCACACGTACCAGATCAAGATCGTCTGCGGGATCCGCGACGTGCTCCGCGACAACGGCGTGGATGCGCTGCTGATCCTGGGCCAGGCCTTGCGTCCGCCCAACACCGGGACGACGCCCGCGAACGACATCTACGACCTGATCGACGCCAGGAACTTCTGCGGCGTGATCGTGCTGTCGACGGTGGTCGGTCCCCAGATCTCGGACCAGGCCTTGAGCGCGTGGATCCAGCGTTTCGCGCTGCCCGTCGTCAGCATCGGGCGCCCGCTGGAACAGGCAGGCAACGTCCTGATCGACAACGTCCCCGGCATGTCGGCGCTGATGACGCACCTGCTGGACACGATGGGCTACCGCAGGCTTGCCATGTTGAGGGGCATCCCGGGCAACGCCGACTCGGACGAGCGCGAGGCCGTCTTCCGCTCCAGTCTCGAGCATCGAGGCCTCCCCGTTGAGGAAGACCTGCTGATGACGGGCGACTTCGCCTCGGTGAAAGCGTTCCGCCTGGTGCAGCAGCTCCTGGAGCGCAGGCGGGATGTCCAGGCCATCGTCTGCGCCAACGACGACATGGCGGACGGCTGCGTCCGGGCCATCAACGCCGCCGGGCTGCGCGTCCCGCAGGACATCGCGGTGACCGGCTTCGACGACGCGATCCATCACGTGGTGCCCGCGCTGACCACGGTGCGCATGCCGGTCTACGAGCAAGGAAGAGAAGCGGCACTGATGCTGCTCGCGATGCTTCAGGCGCCGACGTCCCCGGTCCGGCCCGACACGCGGGTGCTCCTCGCCGAACTGGTCGTCCGGGACTCCTGCGGCGCCGGGGAAGGCACGTCACGTCGGTCGCGATGCCCCGCGCCGCCGCGGTGTCCGCCAACGGCATCGAGAGCTATCTGGCGGAGCCCCTCCGGCATTGGATGGCGCTGTTCGACGACATGGCCCCGCACGCGGACCGGCACCAGGCGTTTCTGGAAGCCTGGAACGAGGCGCTGTCCCGTCGTCCGCTCATCGAGGTGGAATACCCGATGTGGCGGGACCAGTTCGCCGGTGTCGTCGACCGCGACGGCGTCAATTCCACGGTGGCCAGGCTGGCGCTGGCCGCACTCTCGTCGCTGGCAGGCGTGATCCAGCGGGACAACTCCCGCCGCCACAGCTTGCGCGCCGGCTTCGGCGAGATGGTCCCGTGGCTGTTCAATTGCGAGAGCCACGAGCATCTTCGGCTCGAGCTGTCGAAGTTCCTGAGGCACGTCGGCCTGGACCGCTATGCGATGGTCCTCTACGAGCGCTTCGGGTCCGCGATCCCCGATCGATCGCGTGTGGCACTGGACAGTCCGGGGCCGGCCGCGGCGGACGAATCCTGGTTTCCCACCCAGGCCATCCTGCCGGCGCCGGTGTGGCAGCGGCTCACCGGCGACCTGCTGGTGTTGACCCCGCTCCTCGTCAACGCGATCCACTATGGCCTGATGGTGTACGAACCGCCGGCCTGGTGGGGGCCATATCCCGACACCAGCTTCAGCCACACGATCGGCCACGCCATCGGCCAGGTCGAGAACACCATCGCCGCCCGGGACTACGCGCTGCAGCTCGAAGGCCAGGTCAAGGCGCGGACCGCGGCGCTGGAGGCTCAGGTCGCGGAGACCTTGAAGGCCGAACAGGCGTTGCGCCTCGCCAATGCCTCCCTGCAGCACACCGCGTTCCACGATGGCCTGACGCAGTTGTTCAACCGGACCGCCTTCGACACGCACTTCGAGGCTCAATGGAGCCAGCACCTGGCGCGGCAACGGCCGCTGTCCGTGCTCCTGTGCGACGTCGATCACTTCAAGAAATACAACGACCTGCACGGGCACGTGATGGGCGACGAGTGCCTGCGGCAGATCGCTCAGGCCCTGCGCAGCGCGGTCCGCGGCGAGCACGACATCGTTGCCCGTTATGGCGGCGAGGAGTTCGTCCTCGTGCTGCCTTCCACCGACCTGTCCCTCGCGACGGTCGTCGCCGGGCGCATCCAGCAGGAGGTACGCAAGCTGCAGCTGCGTCACGGCGCGGAAGGCGCTGGAGCACACGTGACCGTCAGCATCGGCGTGGCCACCGCGGTGCCTCGCATGGACATGACCCAGCAGTCCCTCATCGAGCTGGCGGACCACTGCCTCTACCAGGCCAAATCGGCGGGACGGGCACGCTGCATGTCGGCCCAGGCGACCTGACGCTTCGACACGCCATCGTGGGCGCGATGGCACCGCTAGGGCATGGCATCCGCATTGGCGGCACGCAAGGGATCCGTGGCTTCGAGCCAATCCAGTTCGTTCTCTAGCGCGTGGAAGGCATCGTCGCCGATCTCCGCGGCGTCTCGCATGCCGAGCAGGGTCTGGCGCGCCGCGCCGAGGGCGTCCTCATACGCCGTGTCGTAGTCGACACCGAACGACGCGGCGGCGCTTCCCGGGTCGTGCAGCGGACGTCCCAGGTGCATCTTCAGGTTCTTGCGTGCGAGGTCGAGCGCCGGCGATCTGTCCGCCGGTATGCGTGCCAGCGCCGCTGCCAGCATGCGTTGCCGCGCGGCGGCCTCTTCCTCGCCGACGGGGTCGTCGTCGCGCAGCTTGAGTGCGCGCAGCAGCGGCTTGAGCGTCAGCCCCTGGATCAGCAGCGTGCCCAGGACAACGAGGAAGGCGGTCAGCAGGATGAGGTCGCGGCCCGGAAACTTCGCGGGCAGCGCCAGCGCCGCCGCCAGCGTGACGACGCCGCGCATGCCGGCCCAGGAGATGACAAGCCCGCTGCCCACGGAGGGCCTGAGCATGAGCCGCGCGGCGCGCAGGCTGTGGCGGCCTCCCAGGAACTGGAGCAAGTGGTTGAACGTCATGTGCCACACGATGCGCACCACGATGACGGTCGCCAGCACGGCCCCGGCCACCGACAGGTACTGGTCCCGGGTCGTCTGGGGGAGCTCGATGAGGATGGGGCGCAGCTGCAGCCCGATGAAGATGAAGGCGAGCAGGTTCAGCGCGAACACCACCGTCGCCCAGACGGCATTGGTGGGCACGCGCACGCGCGCCTCGATGCGGGCCGGCGCGATGCGCGCCAGGGTCATGGCGAAGCCCACCGTGGTGAGCACTCCCGACAGCCCGAAACGCTCGGAGAGCTGCCACACCGCGACGGTGCCGACGAACTGCAGGAGGATGGCCGTCGGAATGTGCTGGACCCGCTCCAGCAGGCGTTGCGTCAGGAGGCCGAGCACGGGCCCGGCGATGAGGCTGCCGACCACGCTGAGGATGAATGCGGGCGCCACGGCCTGCACGACGAAACCACCCGAGGCGACGGCGCCGACCGCCAGCCGGTAGATCAGCAGCGCGCTGGCATCGTTGAGCAGGCTCTCGCCCTCGAGCACCCCCAGGATGCGTTGGGGCGGATGCAGCGGGCGCAGGACAGCCGTCGCCGCGACCGCGTCCGGAGGCGCGACGATGGCCCCCAGGGCAATGGCCGCCGCCCAGGGCAGGGACGGGACGAGCGCGTGTGCGACGAGTGCGACCGCGGTGGTGGTGAGCCCGACCGCGACGATGACCAGGCTCGTCAATGGCAGCCAGTTGTCCTTCAGATCGCGCAGCGACGCGTCGTATCCGGCGTCGACCAGGATGGGCGCCACGAACAGGGCGAGCACCAGGTCCGGCGGCAAGGTGAGTTGCGGCGCCCCGGGCACCAGCGCCAGCGCCGCGCCGCCGAGCGCCAGGAACACGGGCGACGGGGGTCACCAATGAGTTCTTCAGCGAGGACCCGGCGGTGGGTCAGGCGAAGTTCCTGCGCATCTACGCCCGCAACCCCGAGATGGGAACGCGAGTGTTCGAGTACCGGGAAGGCAGCGTGATCGACGGCGCCAACTTCACTGCATGGCGTCGCGGCGACTGGGGGCAGGGCGGGAATGGCGGCTGGGAGATCGATGCCCATGACGACGGCGCCTTCGTGATCCTCGGCGCGCGCTACGGCGTTGCCGACGCGAGCATCGATGTCACGGGGCGTCTGCGCGAACTGGCCCGTCGCGACGCGAAGGTGCAGGTGACCAACGACCTGTTCCGCGACGACCCGGCGGTGGGCCGCACGAAGACGCTGCGCATCTATGCGCGTGAGCGCGGCGGCGAGGTGCGGGTCTTCGACTACCGCGAGGGCGCGTGGATCGACGGCGCGAACTTCTCCGGCTGGGGACGCGGCGACTGGGCACAGGACGGGTGGCGCGGCAACTGGGAAGGCCGTCCGTGGGGTGGCAATGCCGGCGGCTACGGCCCGGGGCAGGACGACAACCACCTGCACATCGTCAGAGCGCTGTATGGCGCCCACGGACGTGACGCCGACGTCACGGAGCACATCCGCAGCCTCAACCGCGGCGACGCGCTCGCCGTCTGGGTCAACAACGACCTCGCCGGCCGCGATCCGGCGTACGGCGAGGCGAAGACCCTGCGGGTGTTCTTCACCATCGGCCACGGACCGGAGCAGCTCCGCGAAGCGGGCGAGGGCGAGCGACTGCGCCTGCCTTGAACCCGGCGCGGCCGCTCCGGCGCTCACTGGTTCACGGGGTCGAGCCACCCACCAACACATTGCCGTTGAACACGGGAATGCGCGAGGTGACCACCGCCGTGCTCGCGTTCAGTCCGGCATGCGAGTAGTCGTTCGCTGCATTCCACACCGCGGCCCAGTCCGACAGGCGCAGGGTGATGTTGTAGTTGAGCGTCGCGCCAGCCGCGAGCTGGTGGCCGCCGAAGTCTAGCTCCGTGTAGTACACGTTGCCAGCATGCGGCTTCAAGGCGCTGCAGGAGAAGGCCGGCAGGCTGGAGCCTGACCGCTCGTCGCAGACCACGGCTGACGGCGCACGGTTGCTCGCGAGCAGTTCCGAGACGTCGACGTAGAGGCGGGCCTTCAGGTTCGCCAGCGGCGCGGTGCCAAGGTTGCGCAGCGCCAGGTTGTACTTCGTCTGCTTGTTGTCATCCTGATTCAGGAGCGCCTTGACCTCGACCTGTCCCGGCGCAGGGGCTGGCGCTGGCGCAGGGGCCGGAGCGGGCGCGGGCGCGGGAGATGGTGCTGGTGCTGGCGCTGGCGCTGGCGCTGGTGCTGGTGCTGGTGCTGGTGCTGGTGCTGGTGCTGGTGCTCCAGCATTCAACAGGAACAGCGACGCGCTCGCGCCGTCCGTGCGGCTGCTGTTGACGCCGTTGCGCGGGCTCATCGCGTAGTCCAGCGTCTCGCTGCCGCCCCAGTCGGCGAGCTTCGCGCCGGGGGCGGTCTCCAGGTGCTTGTAGACGGCCTCGTTGCTTGAATCGACGCCGAACTGGAAGATCACGTGCTGCCGGCTGCCGTCGGTCCGGTAGTACGGCACGTAGTCGGAGTCGGTGCCGCTGAAGCCGTCGCCGATGCGATCGCCGTTGGCGTCGCGCTCCTTCTTCATCACGTTGTTGTAGAAGACGTTCTTCGGCCCGGTGGCGCCGGCCCAGTGCGCCTTGCGGCCGGTGGACCAGTAGACCGGGTACCAGGTCCCCGTGTCGCCGGCGCCGCCTTCGCCGCCGCAGTTGGCGGTGCAGCTGCCCGACGAGTGGTTGAAGGGCACCTTGCTCACGTTGAGCTCGATCAGGTTGTTGCGTTCCCAGCCGCCGTGCAGGTTCAGGTCGCAGTCCATCTGGTTGGCGATCGCCACGTTGCCCGAGGCGGCCCACTGGAAGGTGAAGTGGCGCACATTGCTCAGCCGGTTGTTGGCATAGAGCGAGTCCCACACCTTGCTGCCGCGCATGTAGCCGTTGCCGCCCTTGCCCTTGTTCCAGGCGCCGTCGATCGCGTTGTCCTGCACCTGGATGTTCTTGGCGAACTCGGTGACGATCGGATGCGAGCCGGTCATGGCCAGCTTCACGTCGCGCACGAAGGCGTCCGCCGCCCACTTGAAGACGATGCCGTGCATTGCGTACTCGGGCGCGAGGTTGCCGTAGTTGTGGATCGCGTTGGCCGGCGTCACCGCATAGGTGCCGCCACCCAGCTTGGGCAGGCCGTTGAGCGCCATCTCGGCGTAGAGGTTCGAGAAGCCGACCCCGCGCACCACCTGCAGCGGCACGGCCTTGCTGTAGTACGCGGTCCCGGGGCCGCCTTCGGTGGAGGGCAGGGCGGTCGATCCGTCAGCCACGTTGTCGCGGTTGAGGTCGAACTCCAGCGGCTTGTCGAGGGTGAGGGTGCGGTTCGCCGCGTCCACCGCGACGACCTTGAACATCTGCGACTTCATCAGTCCGTTCACGCATTCGTCGGGCGTGGCCACGCAATCGGCGCCCATCTCGTCGACGAACATCTTGCGGGTGTTCGCGGCCGCGATCAGCACGTAGCCGCCGACGCTGAAGCGCGACATGGCCGCGGAGGTGTCCAGCGGAATGACGGTGGCGCCCTTCAAGGCGGCGTAGGGCGTGCTCTGCCGCACCTTCACGCCGGCTTTCCAGTGCTGGTTCACGCTGCCTTCGAAGATGTCCTTGCGGTTGGCCGGCGCGGCGGCGTAGTCGCTCGCGTAGTCGGCGTGCACGGCGGTGGTCTGCACCCGGAACATGCCGCGGCCGGGCCAGGCCCAGCCCATCTGTCCGGCGCCGGAACTCATGCCGCTCATGTCGGGTTGGCTCTTGTCCGCGCTCAGCACGTCGTAGCGGGTATTGGCGTCGGGCTTGAAGACCAGCTTCGTGCCGCTGGCCGGGTCGCTGCCGGCGCCGACGATCCACAGGTAGCTGGAGCGGACGTGGATCTCGCGCGAGAGGTTGAGCGTGCCGGCCGGCAGCACCAGCTTGCGGTAGGCATGCGGGCCGCTGCCGGCGCCGGAGTCGATGGCCGCTTGCAGGGCCGCACTGTCGTCGCTGCCGTCGTTGGCGGTGACGCCGAAGTTGACGGCGAAGATCGTCGTCGCGACGTCGGCCTCGGTCGGCAGCGCGGCGCCTTCGTTGTAGCCGGCCTTGCGCCAGTCGTAGAGGCCGGGCAGCGGCATGCGGCGATTGCCGGCGCTCAGGTCAAGCGCTTGCGCGGAAGCGCCGAGGGCCAGCACGGCGGCCATGACGGCTGTCTGCCGCCAGTGCGGGAAGCAGCGTTTGTAACGTTGGATAGGCTTCACGAGGGTCTCCTTCGCCTGGGGCGTCAAATGAAGTTAAACGTTTAACTTCGGCGACGAAGGCTACCGGGGGGAACCCGACACTGTCAATGTCGAGGGTGTGCGAGGTGTCAGGTCTTGATCAGCGTCACTGCGCTGTAGACCAGCTCAGGATCGAAGGCATAGCGGGCATCCAGTCGCATGCCTTGAAGCTGGGCACTCAAGGCCGGATCGATGACCAGGACATGAGCGATGCCTGTCTTGCCGTCGAACGACTGGTGCTCGAGTCGAACCTCGCTGAACTCGAGGTAACGGCGGCAGTGCGGGAAGGCCGCCTTGAAGAAAGCTTCCTTGAGGCTGAATGCCAGCATGCCCGCATGGCAGCCCGCAGGAACGGCGGCTCGCCAGCGTTGCAGTTCGTCGGCCTGCATCAGCAATGCATCCAGGCCGGGCTCCAGCGGCTGGTTGGTGTCGGCGTCGATGCCCAGGCTGAGAAGCTCGCCGTCATCGCGCGCGACGGCGGCCGCGCAGAAGTGGGCACTGTGCGTGATGCTGCCGATGAGACCAGGAGGCAGCAAGGGTTCGCGATGGGCTCCGACGCCAATGGCGCCGATCTGCTGCTCAGGCCAGCCGAGTGCACGCATGGCGGCACGTGCGCAGTTGCGCCCGGCGGTGAATTCACGCTGGCGCTTCGCGACGGCGGACCGGATCAAGGTCCGCTCTTCGGGCAGCAGGCCCTCTTCCCACTGGGCGGCCTGGTCGGCGCGAGCAATCGCGACAGACGGCGGCAACAGGTTTGCGAAAGGGGACGACTGGTCCGTTTGCCGGAGGGCGTCAGAAGCCAGCTTGATCATGACGGCGTCATGTTAGCGGCGAGCGGCAGCGCGTTCGCATCTGCGCTCGACGCCTGTTCAAGGTCAGGGATTCCAGGGACAGGCCGCTGACGACCCTGATCACGTCGGCGCCGAATTCCCGAATCTCCGCGAGCATCGGCGCCGGGCCGGCACCCCAATCCCAATGGTCACTGGCGCCATGAATGGCCGGCCTTTGCGCGCGTCGCGCCTTTCCCGCTATCTCAATGGCAATCAGGGTGCCTACTCGCCAGACCGCGCTCCGAGCGCCTCATCGCCCCGGGATTTCACCGATCGCTAGGCGGGTCCATGCGAGCCTAGAGTGAGTTGTCTTTCACAGGGAGAAGTCGTTTCGACAGCAATGAGGCCACTCGCTGCCGCAACGACGCAATACATACATGATGAACAAGATGGCCATGCGGAGCTATGCATTCCGCAATGAGGCAGCAGTGCTGATTGATTGCACGGCTGTACGCTGGAGGTAGTGTTGCGCGTCGGAGCTTTCTGACGTCGGCCGGCATTTCGTATCCCGGCTTTGATCGAGCGGCAGTCGATGGTTCCTGGAACCTCGAGTGACCGCAGCGCAACCGAGGACCCACTGCAAACCCCTGAGATTTCGCATCTTCGCGCCATAGGTCCGTTGATTTCATTGACGCGAATTCCGTGAAGTCGAGGTTTGCAGACCCACCCCGAGGTCTTGCATCCAACACCACGCCCACACGCGCCGGGCTGGCCTTGCGGCCGGCCGTCGCATGCTGAAGCGTTCGGTGGCGATGCAAGCCCTGGACAACCGAATCGTGCCCGCCCGTCATTTCCCGATTGGGTTCAAGTCAACGTTCAACGCCCAGCCGACATGAAGTTCTTCTTTCTTCTCTGGCGCTCGCTCTGGTATCGACCGGTGCGCACCGCGCTGACGCTGTTGTCGCTGATGACGGCGTTCCTGTTGCTCGGCGTGATGCAGACGGTGAACTACGCCCTCTCGCATCCAGCCCCGGGGTTCGGTTCCGACATCGTCGTGGTGATGAACCGCTCGTCCTACGGCTTGCCCTTGCCCTACGCGTATCGCGCGGGCATTGAATCAACGCCGGGCGTCGGGCTGGTGAGTGCCAGCGCGGTGGTCGATGGCTACTACCAGGATCCGAAGAACTCGATCCAGGCCGGCGCGGTGGACATCCGTCAATTGCTGGAGATGCGCAGCGCCCAGCTGGGCATCACCGCCGAGCAGATGAGCGAGATGGCGGCCACTCGCACCGGTGCCATCGTCGGCCCGAAGATCGCGAGCAAGTACGGATGGAAGGCGGGCGACCGCATCACGATGCGCGCCAACGGCAAGTTCGTTCAGGAGGATGGTTCCACCGATTGGACCTTCACGGTGGTGGGCGTGCTCAACATCAAGGATCCGAGCATGATGGGCCAGTTCGGCAGCCGCATCCTGTTCCATTACGCCTACCTCGACGAGTCCCGGATTCTGGACAAGGGCAAGGTCGATCTCTATCTGGTGAAGCCCAAGCAGTTCACCGATGCGGCGGTGGTGTCCCAGGCCATTGATGCGCGTTTCGCCAATTCATCGTACGAGACCCGGTCCTCGCCCCAACAGGCGCTGGCCCTGACCATCCTGAAGCAGGTCGGCAATGTCGGACTGGTCATCGGGTCCATCACCGCGGTGGTGCTGGCCACGCTGGCCTTCATGATCGGCAACGCCATGATGCACACCTTCCATGAGCGCATCCCCGAATTCGCCATGTTGAAGACCGTGGGCTTCTCGAACCGGCTGGTGACGCTGATCACGGTGGGCGAATCGCTGCTGCTGTGCGCACTGGGCGCCGGTGCGGGCCTGGGCCTGGCCTATCTGCTGGTGCCCGCTTTCAACAAGCGTCTGCACGTGGTGGAGCTGTCGCAGTCCGGTTTGTGGCCGGGCGTGGTGATGGCCTTGCTGCTGGCCGTGACCGTGGCACTGATCCCCGCCTGGAAGGCCGGGCAATTGAAGATCGTCGACGCGCTGGCCCGCCGCCGTTGAGCCCTCCCGCATTGATTCAAGGCATCACATGATCGGTTTCATTCGGCAAGTGTTTCCGCTGTTGCGGATGGGGCTGCAGACATTGCCCCTGCGCATGGGCGCCTCCAGCGTCGTGGTGATCGGCATTGCGGGCGTCGTGGCGGTGCTGGTGACCATGCTGGCCGTTGCGGCCGGGCTGGACAACTCACTGAAAGGCTCGGGACGAAACGACAACGTCCTGGTGATGAGCGCGGGCTCGGAATCGGAGATGGGCAGTGCGATCTCCCGCGAGGCCTTCGACACCATCGCCGCCGCCCCCCAGGTGGCGCGCGATGGCCAGGGGCAGCCGATCGCGTCGGCCGAGATCGTCACCGTGTTTCCCGCCAAGTTCATCGAGTCGATGGCCGATGGCAATGTGAACCTGCGCGGCGTCGGCCGCCAGGGACTGAGCATCCACTCCAGCATCCAGATCACGGCCGGGCGCATGTTCCAGCCGGGCCTGCGTGAACTGGTGGTGGGGGCCGGCGTGGCGCGCATGTTCCATGGCTTCAAGGTCGGCGATTCGGTGCGCATCGGCAATGGCAGCTGGACCGTCGTGGGGCATTACAGCTCGGGCAGCATCCATGACTCCGAGGTGCTCGGCGACGCCGACACCTTGCAATCGGCCCTGGAAATGGGCACCTATGTCAACGCGGTGTACGTCCGGCTCGCGTCGGCGGCGCAAGCACCGGCCTTCCGGGAAGAACTGCAGCGCAGCCCCAATCTGCATGTCGGGACGTACATCGAATCCGAGTACTTCGCGGCGCAGTCCAAGGACCTGTCGGAAGCGCTCCGGATGGCGGCGAACACCATCGGCGTGATCATGGCGATGGGCGCGCTCTTCGGCGCGGTGCACAGCCTCTACATCTCCGCGGATGCACGCAAGGTCGAGATGGCGACCCTGCGCGCGGTGGGCTTTCGCACCGACAGCATCACGGTCGCCTTCATGCTGGAGGCGGCCGTGCTCTCGCTGCTCGGCGGATGCCTGGGCGCCGCGCTCGCTTATGCGCTCTTCAACGGCTACATGGCCAGCACCATCAACGCCGGGCTGTCGCAGCTGGTCTTCCAGCTGTCGGTGAGCTGGCGGCTGATGCTGACCGGCATCGTGTGGGCGTGTGCCATCGGGCTGCTGGGGGCGCTGGTGCCGGCGGTCCGCGCCGCACGGCAGCCGGTGGCTGTCGCTCTGCGGGCGTGAGGCCATGGTGCAGGCCGGCGGGGATTCCGAGGGATGTGGCTGCTGCGTGATCGTTGCGCAAGTGGGTGTGCAGGGCGGATGGATCGGTGCGAACGATGACGGTGAGCAAGTCTGAACTCTTGAAGCAGCTTCGCGTCGACAGGAGCGGTTCGACGCCCACGGCGCCGGCGGAACCCCGCCTGCGCCGGGCGGGCTGGGGCCTGGCCGGCATCCTGCTGGTGGGGGGCTCGCTGGCCTGGGTCTACCTGCCCGACTCGCAGGCGGTGCCGGTCAAGGCCGCCGTCGTGCGGCCTTCGGCGGACAGCGACGCGGGGACGCCGGCTGGCGGCATGGTGGTGGAGGCGACGGGGTATGTCGTGGCCCGTCGGGAGGCCACCCTCGCGCCGAAGGTCGCCGGCCGACTCGACCGGCTGTTCATCGAGGAAGGCTCCCAGGTCACCGCCGGCACGGTCGTGGCCAAGCTCGACGACAGCAACGCGCTGGCCGCCTTGAGGCAAGCCCAGGGCGGCGTCCGGCTCGCGGAAGCCACGCTGGAACAGAGCCGGCTGGCGCTGGCCAACGGCCTGCCGCAGTACAAGCGGGAGCAGGAACAGGCGGAGGCCGGCTTCATCAGCGCCCAGGCCCTGCAGACCCGCAAGTCGGAATACGACGGCTTGCGCGCGGCGGTGTCCGTGTCCGAGGGCAGCCTGGACGTGGCCCGGGGCGCCCTGGCGGTGGCCCAGCAGGCGGTCGAGGACACGGTGGTGAAGGCGCCGTTCACCGGCATCGTCACGAGTCGGGCGGCGCAGGCCGGCGAGATCGTATCGCCCATCTCGTCGGGCGGCGGCACGATCCGCACCGGCATCGCGACCCTGGTGGACATGGACTCGCTCGAGGTCGAGGTCGATGTCAACCAGAACTTCATCCAGAAGCTGCGGGTGGGGCAGCCGGCCAGCATCAAGCTGGACGCCTACCCGGACCGCAAGATCGCGGGGCAGGTGGTGGCCGTCGTCCCGACGGCCAGCCGGAGCAAGGGCACCGTCAAGGTCCGCCTGGGCTTCAAGGACAAGGACTCGCGCATCCTTCCCGAGATGGGCGCGCATGTCGCCTTCCTGACCGATCGCCCCACGGCGGCGGCGCCGCAGGCCGCCAGCACCGCCGGTACGGCCAGCAACGCCGGCCGTGTCGTGGTGCCTCCCGAGTCGGTGCAGACCGGCGCCGAAGGGGGCGCAACGTATGTCTACGTCATCGTCGGCTCCAAGATCAATCGGCGCGATGTCCTCCTCGGATCCCGAGAGCGCGACGGGCAGGTCATCGTGTCCGGCCTGTCCGCCGGAGACCGCGTGGTCATGAGCGGATTCGACAAATTGCGGGATGGAGCGTCGGTCAATGCCAGCGATCTCTGAACCCGTTCACCTCCAGCGGCCCAAGCAAGGAATTCACTCATGAGCGCGATCGTTTCCATCAAAGGCGTGACCAAGAGCTATGTGCGCGGCAAGCAGTCCGTGAACGTGCTGGACCAGGTCAATCTCGAGATCGCCGAAGGGGACTTCGTGGCGCTCATGGGGCCGTCCGGGTCGGGAAAGACCACCTTGCTGAACCTCATCGGCGGTCTGGACCGGCCGGACGCCGGCGAGCTCCGGGTGGGCAACGAGCGGCTGGATCAGCAGTCATCGAACGCGCTGGCCCGGTGGCGGGCGGAGAACGTCGGTTTCATCTTCCAGTTCTACAACCTCATGCCCATGTTGACGGCCGAGCTCAACATCGAGGTGCCCTTGCTGCTGACGACCATGAGCAAGGCGCAGCGCAAGAAGAGTGTGGCCGCGGCACTGGCCGTGGTGGGCCTGGAGGATCGCGCCAGGCACAAGCCCTCCGAGCTGTCCGGCGGGCAGCTGCAGCGCGTGGCGATCGCACGCGCGCTGGTGGCGGATCCCCGGTTGCTGGTCTGCGACGAGCCCACCGGCGACCTGGACCGGACGACGGCCGACGAGATCCTGAACCTCCTGGAACTGCTGAGCCGGGAGCATGGCAAGACCATCGTGATGGTCACGCATGACCACAAGGCGGCGAGCCATGCCCAGCGGACCTGGCATCTGGACAAGGGGCGGCTCGTGAACCAGGGCATCGCCGCGGCTGCTGCCTGACCCCATTCCCCCGCACTGGCACTGCGTCAGCGCTGCGACAGGGGTCGTGGCGCGGTGATCCTTTTCACGCTGCTCCACGGTACAAAGTGATGATCGACTTCGCTGGGTTTGGTGATGTGGTGGGCATGCTGAAGGCGCTGGCGCAGCATGAACCGGAGGCTGAGGCCTCGTTGTTCCTGCACGGCCTGGCCGACTGTGATGAGCGCATCAGCCACGCCGATCTTCTCGGCAGGTCGCGTGCCGTGGCTGACGCCTTGCGGCAGGCGCAGGTGGTCGGCAAGGTGGCGGTGCTGCTGGACCCCGGTGTCGATTTCCTCTGTGCCTTCATGGGCTGCCTGCAGGCGGGCGCGACGCCGGTGGCGGGCTGGGTGCCGCAGGACGGCAGCGGCCTGGAGCGGCTCCAGCTGCTGCTCACGGGCGGCGATGTGCAGCAGGCCATCACGCGCAGGGAGCCCTACCGCCGCATGGGGACCTGGGCCGCGGGCCATGAACCGATGCCGACGCTGCGTTGGTGGATGGCGGACGCGCTGGAGGATGCAGCCGTCGTCACCGCGGGCTTCGCGGCACAGACGCCTGCAGCGCGCTTCACGGCGCCCGCGGCGCCCACGCCGGCGAGCAAGGCGCAGTGCGGGGCGGCGATGGCGGCGCTCTGGCGATCCATCGGCACCGCACAGGCCGCGGAGCGGTCCCTCGTCAGGGCGCTGGGCCATGAACCGTTCCCGCTCTCGTCCGCCCAGCAGGTGATCTGGTTCGACCAGATGCTTGATCCTCAACTGCCTTGCTACAACATCGGCATGGCCTGGCAGATGGACGGGCCCATCGACCACCGCGTGTTGCAACAGGCGGTTCAGCGCCTGGCCGATTCGCATGAATCGCTTCGCCTCCTGTTCAGTGAAGAGGACGGACAGGCGCTGCAGATGGTCTTGCCGCGCGTCGAGGTGTCGCTGCCGTTGGTGGACTTCTCCGCCTCGCCGGATGCGCAGGCCCAGGCGCGCGCCTACCTGCAATCGAGCTTCTCGCAGCCTTTCTCGCTGCAGGGCGGCTTGCCGTGGAGCACGCAGCTGGTCCGCGTCAGCGATGTCCAACACTTCTGGCTGCAGCGGTACCACCACCTGGTCACCGACGGCGTTGGCATTTCGCTGATCGTGCAGTCGGTGGCGCGCCTGTACAACGCGCTGCTCCGAGGGGAGCCGGTCGACGAGCCCCCATCGTCCTACCGGGCGTTCGTGGCCGATGACCAGCAGTATCTGAAGTCGGAACGCCATGCGCTCGATGGGCGCTACTGGGGCGCCCGATACGACCGCCTGCCGGACCCGGTGGTGCAGCGCTCCTGCACGGACGCCGAGGGGCAGCTGGCGCCGAGCCTGCAGTCGCACTGGGTCTTGTCCCGGGAAACGCATGACCGCCTGCAGGCCTTCGCGGCCGGGCAGGGCGGCACCTTCACCCACCTGTTCCTGGCCGCACTGGCGGCCTACTTCGCCTGGGTGACGCCCAACGAGCAGGTGGTGATCGGCCTGCCGGTGCACAACCGCCATGCGGCCCGCCACAAGCGCACGCCCGGCATGTTCTCGTCGGTCAGCCCGATCGGCGTGCAGGTCGACACCAACGCGTCGTTCCCGGCGCTGATCCGTGAGCTGGTGGCCGAGCTCCGCCGCAGCTATCGCCATCAGCGCTACCCGCTGGCGGACATCAATCGCAGCATCCATCTGGCGTCGACAGGTCGGCGCCAGCTGTTCGATGTCATGGTTTCGACCATGTACTTCGATGGCGACGCGAGCTTCGGCGAGGTGCCGGCGCGCGTCGTGCCCATGCACTCCGGTGTCGAGCGGACGCCGCTGCTGATCAACGTCAGGGACCACCATCGCGATGGCGATGTGGTGATCGAATTCATCTACAACTCGCTGGCGTTTGAGCAGGACGAGATCGAACGGATCCCCCGCTCCCTTGCCGTGATGCTGCAGGCGGCCGTGGAAGCGCCCGAGCTCCCGCTGGGCCGCTTGCCCCTGTTGGCCCCGGTGGAGCGGCAGCGGCTGCTGGACGCATTCAACGCGACGGCGGTGGCGTATGAAGACAACGTCCTGCTGCATGAGCAGTTCGAAGCGCAGGTGCGCGCGCGGCCGCAGGCCCCTGCGGTGCGGGACGATGCGCAGGCGTTGAGCTATGGCGAACTCAACGAGCAGGCCAATCGCGTGGCGCACCGGCTGCTGGCGCTGGGCGTGCAGCCCGACGACCGGGTGGCCCTGTGCATGTCGCGCGGGGTCGGGATGGTGGTGGGGTTGCTCGGCATCCTCAAGGCGGGTGCGTGTTATGTCCCGCTGGATCCGGCCTATCCGGCGGCGCGTCTGGCCTACATGCTGGGCGACTGCGAACCGGCGGTGGTGCTCACCGAGCAGGCCCTGGTGTCCTCCCTGCGAGAGGTGGCCCCCGAGGGTGTGCCGCTGCTGGTGCCGGACGGTGCCGATGCCGCGCTGCTGCAGGCGCAGCCGGGCCACGATCCCGACACCCGGCGCCTGCATGGGCTGCACAGCCGCCACCTGGCCTACATCATCTACACCTCCGGCTCCACGGGGCAGCCCAAGGGCGTGCAGATCGAGCATCGCTCGGTGGTCAACTTCCTGGGGGCCATGACGGCGCTGTACCGCGTGAACAGCGAAGACGCGGTGCTGGCGGTGACGACGCTGTCCTTCGACATTGCGGGACTGGAGCTGTACCTGCCGCTGGTCAATGGCGCGCGCATCGTGCTGGCCAGCCGGGAGACCGCGAGCGACGCGGCACAACTGCAGCAGGCGCTCGAGCAGTCCGGCGTCACGCTGATGCAGGCCACGCCGGTGACCTGGCGCATGCTGCTGGACAACGGCTGGACGGGCCGGACCGGACTGAGGATCCTGTGTGGCGGCGAAGCCCTGTCGGGCCCGCTGGCGCAGCGGCTGAGCGGCTGTGCGGCGCAGCTGTGGAACCTGTACGGTCCCACCGAGACCACCGTCTGGTCCACCGCGCGCTGCATCGCGCCGGAGCAGGCGGGCGTCCAGCCCGTCGAATCCATCGGCCGGCCGATCGCCAACACGCAGATCTACATCCTGGACGCGCAGGGCCGGCCGGTGCCGGTGGGCGTGGCCGGGGAGATCCACATCGGGGGCCACGGGGTGGCGCGGGGTTACTGGAAGCGACCGGAGCTGACGCAGCAGCGCTTCGTGGCGGACCCGTTCAGCGCGGAGGCGGGGGCGCGTCTGTACAAGACGGGCGACCTGGGTCGCTGGCTGCCGGACGGGAACATCGACTACCTGGGCCGCAACGACCATCAGGTCAAGGTCCGGGGCTTCCGCATCGAGCTGGGAGAGATCGAGGCGCGACTGGTGCAGTGCCCCGGGGTGAGGGAGGCCGTGGTCATTGCGCGGGAGGCCGGGGAGGGTGCCGGCGAGGCGACTGGTGGCGACAAGCGCCTGGTGGCCTACCTGACGGCGCAGGCCGGACACGAGCTGGCGGTGAGCGCGCTCAGGAGCGAGTTGGCGCAATCGCTGGCCGAGTACATGGTCCCTAGTGCCTTCGTGGTGCTGCAGTCGCTGCCGCTGACGCCCAACGGCAAGATCGACCGACAGGCGCTGCCGGCACCGGATGCGGATGCCCTGGCCAGCCAGCCGTACGAAGCCCCGGTGGGACGACTGGAGCAGGCACTGGCGCAGATCTGGCAAGAGCTGCTGGGTGTGCCGCGCGTTGGCCGTCACGACAACTTCTTCGAGCTTGGGGGTCACTCGTTGCTGGCGGTGCGCGTCATCGTTCGGGTGCGCCAGGAGCTGGGCGTGGAGATCAGCCTGCGCTCGCTGTTCAATCAGCCGGAGCTGGCTGCGTTTGCGCAGAGCGTCGCACAGGCGGGAGCGGACACCGGTGTGGACACCGATGCAGACACAGGCGCGAAGCTGCCCGCGCGCATCGAGCGCGCCGATCGCAGCGGCACGCTGCCGGTGTCCTACGCGCAGCAGCGGCTGTGGTTCCTGGACCGGCTGGACGCAGCCGCCGGCGCGGCGTATCACATGCCCGTGGCGCTGCGGCTGAGCGGGGCGCTCAACCGCGAGGCGCTGCAGGCCACGCTGGACGGCCTGGTCCGTCGCCACGAGATCCTGCGCACCCGGTTCGCCAGCGTGGACGGGCAGACCGTGCAGCTCATCGACGGACCCGACACCGGCTTCCGGCTGCAGGAGGTGGACCTGAGCACGCTGGCGGAGCCGCAGCGGACCCGCACGGTGGAGCAGCTCAGCGAGCAGGAGCAGCGCGCGCCGTTCGATCTGGCGCAGGGGCCGCTGATCCGCGGCCAGCTGCTCAAGCTCGACGAGCAGGAGCACATCCTGCTGCTCACGCAGCACCACATCATCTCCGACGGCTGGTCCACCGGCATCATGGTGCGCGAGGTGAGCGCGCTGTATGAGGCTCACAGCCAAGGCAGTGAAGAGACGCTGCCACCGCTGCCCATCCAGTACGCCGACTACGCGGTGTGGCAACGCCAGTGGCTGCAAGGCGAGGTGCTGCAGCAGCAGAGCCAGTACTGGAAGCGCGAGCTCGCCGGCGCGCCCGCGCTGCTGGAGCTGCCCACGGACAGGGCGCGGCCGGCCGAGCAGAGCTACGAAGGCGCGCAGTGGAACTTCGAGATTCCCCAGGCGCTGACGTCGGGGCTGCGGGCGCTGGCGCAGAGCCAGGGCGCGACGCTGTTCATGACGCTGCTGGCGGGCTGGTCGGTGCTGCTGAGCCGGCTCAGCGGGCAGAAGGACATCGTGGTGGGCACGCCGGTGGCCAACCGCCAGCGCAGCGAGGTGGAGGGGCTGATCGGGTTCTTCGTGAACACGCTGGCGCTGCGGGTGCGGCTGGACGACGACCCGACGGTGCAGGCGCTGCTGCAGCAGGTCAAGGCCGGCACGCTGGCGGCGTACGAGCACCAGGACCTGCCGTTCGAGCAGGTGGTGGAGGCGCTGCAGCCGCAACGCAGCCTCAGCCACAGCCCGTTGTTCCAGAACATGCTCAGCCTGAACAACACACCGGTGCAGGGGGCGCTGCAGCTCAGCGGCCTGCGCATCAGCACGCTGGGGCAGCAGGGCGGCAGCACGCAGTTCGACCTGAGCCTGGCGCTGACGGAGACGCCCGAGGGCCTGAGCGCCACGCTCAGCTACGCGAGCGCGCTGTACGAGCCGGCCAGCATCGAGCGGCTGGCGGGGTACTGGCTGACGCTGCTGCAAGGGGTGGTGGCGTCGCCGCAGGGCCGCGTCAGCGCGCTGCCGCTGCTGAGCCAGGACCAGCGCCAGCAACTGCTGGAGACCTTCAACGCCACGGCGCGGGCTTATCCGCAGGACGAGCGGATCCATGCGCTGTTCGAGGAACAGGCGAGGGTGCGGCCGCAGGCGACGGCGCTGGTGTTCGAGCAGCAGCAGCTGAGCTACGCGGAGCTCAACGCGCGGGCCAACCAGGTGGCGCACCGGTTGCTGGCGCTGGGCATCCAGCCCGACGACCGGGTGGCGATCTGCCTGCACCGCGGCGTGGAGATGGTGGTGGGGCTGCTGGGCATCCTCAAGTCCGGGGCGGCCTATGTGCCGCTGGACCCGGCGTATCCGGCGGCGCGGCTGGCCTACATGCTGCAGGACAGCGAACCGGCGGCGGTGCTGACGCAGCAGGCGCTGGTGCAGGACATGCGCCAGGGCGTGGCCATCGGGGTGCCGGTGCTGGCGCTGGACGGGGCCGAGGCGGCGCTTCTGAAAGAGCAGCCCAGCCATGATCCCGACCCGGTGCGACTGGGGCTGACCGCCAGCCACCTGGCCTACATCATCTACACCTCCGGCTCCACCGGGCAGCCCAAGGGCGTGATGGTGGAACACCGTGGCGTGGTCAACCGTCTGCGCTGGATGCAGGAGGCGCTTGACCTGCGCCCTGACGAAGCGGTGCTGCAGAAGACGCCCTTCGGCTTCGATGTGTCGGTCTGGGAATTCTTCTGGCCGCTGATGATCGGCGCCCGACTCGTGATGGCCCGACCGGAGGGCCACAAGGATCCCGCCTATCTGTGCGCAGTGATCCGCGACACCCGCGTGACCACGATCCACTTCGTGCCGTCGATGCTGCAGCAGTTCCTGGCGTATGAAGGCGCCGCCTCCTGCGAGGGGCTGCGCCGGGTGGTGTGCAGCGGCGAAGAGTTGCCTGCCGCGCTGGCCAGGCAGTTGCTGTCCGCGCTGCCCGGCGCGCAACTGCACAACCTTTACGGGCCTACCGAAGCGTCGGTCGACGTGACGGTCTGGACCTGCGCGCGAGACGACGACCGTCCCTTCGTCCCGATCGGACGGCCCATCGCGAACACCGCCCTCTACGTCCTGGACCCCCAGGGGCAGCCGACGCCGTTGGGCGTGAGCGGGGAGTTGCACATCGCCGGCGTGCAGGTGGCCCGCGGGTACTGGAACCGCCCCGAATTGACGCAGCAGCGCTTTGTGCCCGATCCCTTTGCGGCCCGGGCGGGCGCCCGGATGTACAAGACGGGCGACCTGGCCCGATGGCTGCCGGACGGCAGCATCGACTACCTGGGTCGCAACGACCACCAGGTGAAGATCCGGGGCTTCCGCATCGAGCTGGGCGAGATCGAGGCCCGGCTGGCGCAATGCCCAGGGGTGCGGGAGGCCGTGGTCATCGCACGCCCGGGTCCCCTGGAGGACAGGCGCCTGGTGGCCTATCTCACCGCGCATGCCGGTCAGCCGCTGGAGGTCGCGCCGCTGCGGGACCACCTGAGGAGCGCGTTGCCCGACTACATGGTGCCCTCGGCCTTTGTGGTGATGGAGGCGTTGCCGCTCACGCCCAACGGCAAGCTGGATCGCCAGGCGCTGCCCGCGCCGGATCAGGCGTCGCTGACGACACAAGCCTTTGAGGCGCCGGCGGACGCCGTCGAAGGCACGATCGCCCGCATCTGGCAGGACTTGCTGGGCGTGCCGCGCGTGGGTCGGCACGACCGCTTCTTCGAGCTCGGTGGCCATTCGCTGCTCGCCGTCCAGATGGCTTCACGCCTGCGGGCGGAGTTGCAGGTCGATGTGCCCTTGCGTCAGCTCTTCGAGCACGAGGCGCTGAAGGACCTGGCGGTGGTGGTCGCCGCAGCCGGCGTGACGCCGCAGTCCCGTCTGGTGCCGGTGGACCGCAGCCAGGACCTGGCCCTGTCGCTGGCGCAGCAGCGCCTGTGGTTCCTGGACCAGTTCGATGTCGCCGCCAGCATGGCGTATCACATGCTCGGCAGCTGGCGCATCAACGGCCCGCTGGACCGCGCGGTCCTGAAACGCACCCTCGATGCGCTGGTGGACCGGCACGAGATCCTCCGCACCTGCTTCCCGGCCGTGGACGGCAGGCCATCCGCCCGCATCGCGCCAACAGGCGGCGGCTTCCACTGGGTCGAGCATGACCTGGGCGGTTCACTGCCGGAGCAGCAGCGTCGCATCACCGAGCTGGCGAGCCATGAGGCGCGCACGGCGTTCAACCTCGCGCAGGGGCCCTTGATCCGGGGGCAGCTGCTGCGTCTGTCCGCCTCCGATCACGTCCTGCTGGTCACCCAGCATCACATCATCTCGGACGGCTGGTCGCTGCGGCTGCTGATGACCGAAGTGTCGGCGCTGTACGACGCCTTCTCGCGCGGCGCGGCGGATCCGCTGACCCCGCCGGAGATCCAGTACGTCGACTACGCCGCCTGGCAACGGGCCTGGCTGCAGGAAGACGTCCAGCAGCGACAGATCGCCTACTGGAAGGACCGGCTCGAAGGTGCGCCCGCGCTGCTGGAGCTGCCCACGGACCGTCCCCGGCCCGCCGTCCAGAGCCATGCCGGCGGCGCATTCCACCTGACGCTGGACGAGGAACTGACCCGCGGCCTGAAGCGACTGGCCGCCCGCCATGGCGCCACCTTGTTCATGACGCTGCTCGCGGGTTGGGCGGCGCTGATGTCGCGCCTCTCCGGTCAGGAGGAGGTGGTGGTGGGCATGCCGGTGGCCAACCGGCGGCGCAGCGACCTGGAGTCGCTGATCGGCTTCTTCGTCAACACGCTGGCGTTGCGCGTCCACGCCGATGCGGGCGCGACGGTGTCGGCTCTGCTGTCGGAGGTCCGGCGGCAGACGTTGGAGGCGTATGCCCACCAGGACGTGCCGTTCGAGCAGGTCGTGGAAGCCCTCCGTCCGGTGCGCAGCCTCGGGCACCACCCGATCTTCCAGGCGATGCTGGCGCTGGACAACGTGCCGGGAAATCCGGAGCTCCAGCTGAGCGGGCTGGACGTCGACTGGCTGGCGCAGTCGCAGACGACGGCGCGGTGCGACCTGTGCCTGCTGCTCTCTGAGCAGGGGGGCACCTGAGCGGCATGCTCGAGTACGCCAGCGATCTGTTCGACCCGGCCACGATCGAACGCCTCGCCGACCGCTATCGTCGGTTGCTGCGCGCGATGGTGGCGGACGACGCGGCCTTGATCGGCAACCTGTCCCTGTGGCTGGACGACGAACGTGACCAGGTGCTGGTCGGCTTCAACGACACGACGCGGCCCTACCCGGGCGACCAGCTCATCCACCAGCTGTTCGAGGAACAGGTGCGACGCACGCCGCAGGCCGTCGCCGTGGTGTCAGGGGATCAGCAGCTGAGCTATGCGGCGCTGAATGCGCAGGCCAACCGTCTGGCGCATCATCTGCGCGGCATGGGTGTGGGTCCGGACGGACGGGTCGCGGTCTGCATGGAGCGCACCCCCGACGCGGTGATCGCCTTCCTGGCGGTGTTGAAAGCCGGTGCCGCCTATGTGCCGCTGGACCCCAGCTATCCGCCGCAGCGGCTGGCCTACATGCTGTCCGACAGTGCGCCGCAGGTGCTGCTGACGCAGGACAGCCTGCGGGACGTCGTGCAGGCGGCCGAGGTGCCCGTGGTGGTGCTGGACGTCGCGCATCGGGACGGCCTCTTCATGCCTCTGCCGGCCGGCAATCCGGACAACGCCGAGGTCGGCTGCACGCCGGGCCATCTCGCCTACGTCATCTATACCTCCGGTTCCACGGGTCAGCCCAAGGGCGTGATGGTGGATCACCGCGGCGTGGTCAGGCTGGTGCGTGGCACCGACTACATCACGCTGGGAGCCGATGACGTCGTGGCCCAGGCGTCCAACATCTCGTTCGACGCGGCCACCTTCGAGATCTGGGGCGCGCTGCTCAACGGCGCGCGCCTGCTGCTGGTGGACAAGTGGACGGCGGTGGATTCGAAGCGCTTGGCCGCCGAGATCCGGACGCAGGGCATTTCAGTGCTGTTCCTGACCACCGCCCTGTTCAACCAGATCGCCCGGGAGGCCGCCGATACGTTCCAACCGCTGCGCTGCCTGCTGTTCGGGGGCGAGAAGGTGGAGCCCCGCTGGGTGGAGAAGGTCTGCCGCGAGGGGCGCCCCCGCGAGCTGCTGCATGTCTACGGCCCGACGGAGACGGTGACCTTCGCCTCGTGGCATGCGGTGGGTCCGTCGGTGGTCGGTGGCGGGGTGCCGATCGGACGTCCGATCGCCAACACGCAGATCTACATCCTGGACGCGCAGGGCCGGCCGGTGCCGGTGGGCGTGGCCGGAGAGATCCACATCGGGGGCCACGGGGTGGCGCGGGGGTACTGGCAGCGACCGGAGCTGACGCAGCAGCGCTTCGTGGCGGACCCGTTCAGCGCGGAGGCGGGGGCGCGTCTGTACAAGACGGGCGACCTGGGCCGCTGGCTTCCGGACGGGAACATCGACTACCTGGGCCGCAACGACCATCAGGTCAAGATCCGGGGCTTCCGCATCGAGCTGGGGGAGATCGAGGCGCGACTGGTGCAGTGCCCCGGAGTGAGGGAGGCCGTGGTCATTGCGCGGGAGGCCGGGGAGGGTGCCGGGGAGGGCGCCGGTGGCGACAAGCGCCTGGTGGCCTACCTGACGGCACAGGCCGGAGAAGAACTGGCGGTTGGCGCGCTCAGGAGCGAACTGAGCCAATCGCTGGCCGAGTACATGGTGCCCAGTGCGTTCGTGGTGCTGCAGTCGCTGCCGCTGACGCCCAACGGCAAGATCGACCGGCAGGCGCTGCCGGCGCCGGATGCGGATGCCCTGGCCAGCCAGCCGTACGAAGCCCCGGTGGGCCGGCTGGAGCAGTCGCTGGCGCAGATCTGGCAGGACCTGCTGGGGGTGCCGCGCGTCGGCCGTCACGACAACTTCTTCGAGCTTGGGGGCACTCGTTGCTGGCGGTGCGCGTCATCGTGCGGGTGCGCCAGGAGTTGGGCGTGGAGACCAGCCTGCGCTCGCTGTTCAATCAGCCGGAGCTGGCTGCGTTTGCGCAGAGCGTCGCACAAGCGGGAGCGGACACCGGTGTGGACACCGATGCAGACACAGGCGCGAAGCTGCCCGCGCACATCGAGCGCGCCGATCGCAGCGGCCCGCTGCCGGTGTCGTACGCGCAGCAGCGGCTGTGGTTCCTGGACCGGCTGGACGCAGCCGCCGGCGCGGCGTATCACATGCCCGTGGCGCTGAAGCTGAGCGGGGCCTTGAACCGCGAAGCCCTGCAAGCCACGCTGGACGGCCTGGTCCGTCGCCACGAGATTCTTCGCACGCGGTTCGCCAGCGTGGACGGGCAGACCGTGCAGTTGATCGACGGACCCGACACCGGCTTCCGGCTGCAGGAGGTGGACCTGAGCACGCTGGCGGAGCCGCAGCGGACCCGCACGGCGGAGCAGCTCAGCGAGCAGGAGCAGCGCGCGCCGTTCGACCTGGCGCAGGGGCCGCTGATCCGCGGCCAGTTGCTCAAGCTCGACGAGCAGGAGCACATCCTGCTGCTCACGCAGCACCACATCATCTCCGACGGCTGGTCCACCGGCATCATGGTGCGCGAGGTGAGCGCGCTGTACGAGGCACACAGCCAGCGCGACACGCATCGCCAGGGCCGCGAAGATGGCGACGATCGCGAAGACGGCAACGAAGGTGTGCTGCCACCGCTGCCCATCCAGTACGCCGACTACGCGGTCTGGCAACGCCAGTGGCTGCAAGGCGAGGTGCTGCAGCAGCAGAGCCAGTACTGGAAGCGCGAACTCGCCGGCGCGCCCGCGCTGCTGGAACTGCCCACGGACAGGCCGCGGCCGGCCGAGCAGAGCTACGAGGGCGCGCAGTGGCGCTTCGAGATTCCCCCGGCGCTGGCGGCGGGGCTGCGAAACCTGGCGCAGAGCCAGGGCGCGACGCTGTTCATGACGCTGCTGGCGGGCTGGTCGGTGCTGCTGAGCCGGCTCAGCGGGCAGAAGGACATCGTGGTGGGCACGCCGGTGGCCAACCGCCAGCGCAGCGAGGTGGAGGGGCTGATCGGGTTCTTCGTGAACACGCTGGCGCTGCGGGTGCGGCTGGACGACGACCCGACGGTGCAGGCGCTGCTGCAGCAGGTCAAGGCCAGCACGCTGGCGGCGTACGAGCACCAGGACCTGCCGTTCGAGCAGGTGGTGGAGGCGCTGCAGCCGCAGCGCAGCCTCAGCCACAGCCCGTTGTTCCAGAACATGCTCAGCCTGAACAACACGCCGGTGCAGGGGGCGCTGCAGCTCAGCGGCCTGCGCATCAGCACGCTGGGGCAGCAGGGCGGCAGCACGCAGTTCGACCTGAGCCTGGCGCTGACGGAGACGCCCGAGGGCCTGAGCGCCACGCTCAGCTACGCGAGCGCGCTGTACGAGCCGGCCAGCATCGAGCGGCTGGCGGGGTACTGGCTGACGCTGCTGCAAGGGGTGGTGGCGTCGCCGCAGGGCCGCGTCAGCGCGCTGCCGCTGCTGAGCCAGGACCAGCGCCAGCAACTGCTGGAGACCTTCAACGCCACGGCGCGGGCTTATCCGCAGGACGAGCGGATCCATGCGCTGTTCGAGGAACAGGCGAGGGTGCGGCCGCAGGCGACGGCGCTGGTGTTCGAGCAGCAGCAGCTGAGCTACGCGGAGCTCAACGCGCGGGCCAACCAGGTGGCGCACCGGTTGCTGGCGCTGGGCATCCAGCCCGACGACCGGGTGGCGATCTGCCTGCACCGCGGCGTGGAGATGGTGGTGGGGCTGCTGGGCATCCTCAAGTCCGGGGCGGCCTATGTGCCGCTGGACCCGGCGTATCCGGCGGCGCGGCTGGCCTACATGCTGCAGGACAGCGAACCCGCGGCGGTGCTGACGCAGCAGGCGCTGGTGCAGGACATGCGCCAGGGCGTGGCCATCGGGGTGCCGGTGCTGGCGCTGGACGGGGCCGAGGCGGCGCTGCTGAAAGAGCAGCCCACCCATGATCCCGACCCGGTGCAGCTGGGGCTGACCGCCAGCCACCTGGCCTACATCATCTACACCTCCGGCTCCACCGGGCAGCCCAAGGGCGTGATGGTGGAACACCGGCAGGTGGTGCGTCTGCTGACGGCGACCGAGGACTGGTTCCACTTCGACCACCGCGATGTCTGGACACTCTTCCATTCCTTCGCTTTCGACTTCTCGGTCTGGGAGCTGTGGGGCGCCCTGGCCAAGGGCGGCACACTGGTCCTTGTTCCCTACCTCACGAGCCGCTCCCCGCAAGCGTTCCACGAGCTGCTGAGCACGCATCGCGTGACGGTGCTGAACCAGACGCCCAGTGCCTTCCGGCAGCTCATCGCGGCCCAGGCGGCCAGCCCGCTCGCGCATCAGCTGCGCGTGGTGATCTTCGGCGGCGAGGCGCTGGAGCCGACCATGCTGCAGCCCTGGTTTGATCGCGAGATCAACCGGGACACGCGCCTGGTCAACATGTATGGCATCACGGAAACGACGGTCCACGTGACCTACCAGCCGCTGACTCCGTCCATGGCCGGCGAGCGGGGCCACAGCCCGATCGGTCGCGCGATTCCCGATCTGCGCATCTATGTGCTGGATGAGACGGGGAATCCGGCGCCGATCGGTGTGACGGGTGAGATGCATGTCGGCGGCGACGGCGTGGCGCGGGGCTACCTGAACCGCGATGACCTGACGCAGCAGCGCTTCCTGTCCGATCCGTTCAGCGGGCAGGCCGGTGCGCGGATGTACCGCACGGGCGATCTGGCCCGTTGGCGGGACGACGGCAGCCTGGAGTACCTGGGGCGCAACGACCACCAGGTCAAGATCCGAGGCTTCCGCATCGAGCTGGGCGAGATCGAAGCCCGTCTGGCGTCATGCGAGGGCGTGCGCGATGCGGCGGTGCTGCCGCGCGACGACGAGGCCGGCCAGAAACGCCTGGTGGCCTACCTGACCGCCCATCCCGGGCACGAGCTGTCGGCCGCACAGTTGCGCAGCCACTTGTCCACGATGCTGGCCGACTACATGGTGCCCAGCGCATTCGTGGTCTTGGCGGCGCTGCCGCTGACCTCCAATGGCAAGCTGGATCGCCAGGCGCTGCCCGCCCCCGACACGGCCGCCCTTGCCACCCACGACTACGTCGCTCCCGCCACCCCGACCGAAGCGCTGCTGTGCGAGACGTGGTGCGAGGTGCTGGGTCTGGCGCGTGTCGGCGTCAACGACAACTTCTTCGATGTGGGCGGCGATTCCATCCGCAGCATCGCCATCGTGGCCAAGGCGAGGGACCGAGGGCTGACCCTGGCCATCGTCGACCTCTTCAAGTCGCCGACCATCCGGGGCCTGGCGCAGGCCCTGGCCTCCAGCGGAACGGCTGCCTCGGTGGATGAGTCGCAGGTCCAGCTGAGTGACGCGGATCGGCAGTTGCTGCCCGCGCACGTGGAGGACGCTTATCCCGTCACCCTGCTGCAGATGGGCATGGTGTTCCACAACGCGCATGACGAGGCTGCGGGGCTTTATCACGACGTCACCAGCCACCAATTGACGCTGACGGCCTGGGATCCCGCCGCGATGCAGGCGGTGCTGGCTGCGATGGTGCGACGCCATCCGGCCTTGCGTACCGCCTTCGATCTGCATCGCTACAGCGAGCCGATGCAGGTGGTGCATGTCGATGCTTCCCTGCCGCTGCAGGTCTTCGACATTCAGCATCTGGACGCCGACGCGCAGAACCGGCAGATCGCGGCCTTCATGCAGCAGGAGCATCAGACGCGCTTCGCGCTCGAAGCGCCGCCGCTGCTGCGCGTGTTCGTGCACCTGCGTTCAGCCGACTCGATCCAGATCACGCTGAGCTTCCATCACGCCATCCTGGATGGCTGGAGCCTGGCGGCGCTGCAGACCGGCCTGGTGAATGCCTATGCCGCCCTGATCTCGGGGAGGCCGCCGACGCGGCGCAGGCGCCGCTGGCCGTGACCCCGCGCCACACCATTGCGCAGGAACGTCAGGCCCTGCGTTCGGAGGCGCATCGGGCATTCTGGGCCGGATATCTGGCGGACTGCGAGTTCGCCGCGCTGCCGCCCGCTGAACCGGAAGTCGATCCCGAGGCGCCCCGCAACGAGGCGGTGGAATTGTCCGAGGGGGTCTGCGCCCAACTGCGTGCCCTGGCCAGTGATCTGGGCGTGCCGATGCGCTCGCTGCTGCTGGCGGCACATCTGCGCATGGTGGCCACGCTGTCGGGCGCAGAGGACGTCACCACCGGGCTGGTCGCGAACGTCCGTCCGGAAGTGACCCACGGGGACCAGGTGCTGGGGCTGTTCCTCAACACGCTGCCGTTCCGCCAGAAGCTGCTGGACATGAGCTGGAAGGCGTTGATCCGCCAGACCCACGACAACGAGATCGGGGTGATGGCGTACCGCCACTATCCCTACTTCCAGCTCTACGTCGACCACCACCGCAAGCCCTTCTACGAGACCACCTTCAACTACATCAATTTCCATGTGTATGAAGGGCTGCATGCCGACATCAAGGCGGAGGGATTCCGCGGCGACATCGAGCTGACCAACAACGCCCTGGCCGTGGATTGCTTCCAGCGGCCCAACCAGGGCATCGGCATCAAGATCGATGCGCGCTCGCTCTCGGCGAGCCAGGAGCGGCGCGCGCTCGGTTACTTCGTCGCCATCCTGGAAGCGATGGCGCGCAACCCCGAGGCCTCGCATGCGGGGCAGTCGTTCCTGTCGGACGCCGAGCGGCATGACCTGCTGGAGCGCTTCAATGCGACGCCCTCGGTGCCAGCGGTTCATCCGCTGATCCACCGCGGCTTTGAAGTGCGCGCCGCCACGCACCCGGACGACGTGGCCGTGATCCATGAGGGCCTGGCGTTGACCTATGGACAGGTCAACGCCAGCGCCAACCGTCTGGCGCATCAGCTGCTGCAACTGGGCGTGCGGCCGGACGACCAGGTGGCGATCTGCATGGCGCGCTGCCCCGACCAGCTGGTGGCGCTGCTCGGCATCCTCAAGGCCGGCGCCGCGTACGTGCCTATGGATCCGCAGCATCCGCAGGACCGGCTGAACTACATGCTGCAGGACTGCGACCCGGCGGTGCTGATCGTGCAGCAGTCGATGAGGGCCCGCTTCGAAGCGGGTGCCACACCGGTGATCACCATCGATCCCGCGGAGAGCGTCGACCGGTTCATCCAGGCATCGGTGGATCCGGCGGCCGGAAATCCGCAGATCCCCGAACTCGGCGCCAGCCACCTGGCCTATGTCATCTACACCTCCGGCTCCACGGGCATGCCCAAGGGCGTGCTGGTGGAACACGGGAATGCCGTCAACCTGATCGAAGCGCACATCCGCACCTGCGAGCTGAGCGAAGCGGATCGCGTGCTGCAGCTGGCGTCGTTCGGCTTCGACAACTCGATCACCGAGATCTTCCCCACCTTGCAGGTGGGCGGGCAGATCGTGATGCGGCCGGCCGAGTTGCTGGTGCCCGACCACGAGTTCATGGCGTTCCTGGCTCGACATGGGGTGACGGTCGCGGACCTGCCCACCTCCTTCTGGCACCTCTGGACGGGCGAGATGCGGTTGGGGCGGAGCATGCCCTGGGAGACGCTGAGGCTGGTCATCGTGGGCGGCGAGAAGGCCGAGCTGCGTCATCTGGAGGCCTGGTCGGCAGCGGGGGCCCCGCAGTCGATCCGCTGGATCAATACCTACGGGCCGACCGAGGCCACGGTCTACGCGACCGTCTTTGCCTGGGATCCCGACCAGGGCCTGCCGACGTCCGAGATCCCGATCGGCCACCCGGTGGAGAACAGCGTCGTGCGTATCCTGGACGGCTTCGGCCAGCTGTCCCCCGTGGGCGTGGTGGGTGAAATCCATCTGGGCGGCGTGCAGGTGGCTCGTGGCTATCACGAGCGCCCCGAGCTGACGCAAAGCCGATTCATCGCCGACCCCTACGGCGACGCATCGTCGCGTCTCTACCGCACCGGGGATCTGGGTCGGTGGACATCGGCCGGTCTGGTCGAGTACGTGGGCCGCAATGACTTCCAGGTGAAGATCCGGGGCCACCGGATCGAGATGGGGAAATCGAGGCCCGCCTGGCGGCATGCCACGCCATCCGGGAGGCGGTGGTCCTGGCTCGCGAGGAAGCGGGTGGCGACAAGCGGCTGGTGGCGTATGTCACCGCCGAGGAGGGCATGACGCCCTTGTCCGCGGAACTGCGCAGCGCGCTGCTCGCGACGCTGCCCGAGTACATGGTGCCGGTGGCCTTCGTGGTGCTGCCGCAGATGCCGCTGACGCCGCATGGCAAGCTGGACCGGCAGGCCCTGCCCGAGCCCGGCCAGGCCTCCGTCGTGACGCAGACCTACGAACCGCCCCAGGGCGCCATCGAGGAGACGATCGCCGTCATCTGGCAGGACCTGCTCGATCTGGAGCAGGTGGGCCGGAACGACCACTTCTTCGAACTGGGCGGCCATTCGCTGATGGCGGTGAGCCTGATCGAGCAGCTCCGTCTGCAGGGACTGATCGTGCCGGTGCGCAGCATCTTTGCGGCACCGACCCTGGCCGCCTTCGCCCGGGCGGTGGCGGGGCAGGAGGCTGAGCGCACCGAATCGCCTGCGCTGCCGGCCGGTGGCATCGAACCCGGCTGCGAGCGCGTGACGCCGGAGATGCTGCCGCTGGTGAGCCTGACGCAATCGGAGATCGACGGCCTCGTCGCCGGCGTGCCCGGCGGGGTGTCCAACCTGCAGGACCTCTATCCGCTCGCGCCGCTGCAGGCGGGGATCCTGTTCCACCACATGCTCGAGACCACGGGCGATCCTTACCTGCTGCGCCTGGTGCTGGGCTTCGACAGCCGCGACCGGCTGGATCGGTTCCTGGATGCGCTGCAGCAGGTGATCCAGCGCCACGACATCCTGCGCAGCGCCTTCGAGTGGGAGCATCTGTCCAGCCCGGTGCAGGTGGTCTGGCGGCAGGCCACGCTGCCGGTGGAATCGCTGCGTCTGACCTCGACCGACGATGCCCTGGGCGAGCTGCTCACGCGGGTCGATCCGCGTCAACGACGGCTGGATCTGCGCCAGGCGCCCTTGATGGCCGCCTACATCGCGGCCGACACGTCCTCGCCCTCGTGGTTCCTCACGCTGCTCAACCACCACCTGATCGGTGACCACGTGACGCTGGATCTCATCGTGGAAGAGGTCCGGGCGATCCTGGAGGGGCGCAGCGAGGACCTGCCCGAACCGGCGTCCTACCGGGCCTTCGTGGCGAGCGCGCTGAAGACCGATCAGGCTGCGCACGACGCCTATTTCGGACGCCTGCTCGGCGACGTGACCGAGCCCACGGCGCCCTTCGGGCTGCTCGACGTGCAAGGCAGCGGGGCTGGCGTCCGGGAGACGCTGCTGGGTCTGGACGACGGCTTGGCGTCGCGCATCGACGGTGTCTCCCGCCAGCTCGGCGTGACGCCGGCCGTGTTGTTCCACGTCGGCTGGGCGTTGCTGTTGAGCCGCTGCACGGGCCGCGACGATGTGGTCTTCGGGACCGTGCTGCTCGGTCGGATGCAAGGCGCCAGCGACGCGCAGCGGGTGCTGGGCATGTTCATCAACACGCTGCCGGTGCGCATTGCCACGGGGACGGTCAGTGTGGAGGAGGCCGTGCGTGCGTGTTATGCGCAGCTGACGGCGCTGCTCGTTCACGAACAGGCGTCGCTGGGGTTGGCGCAACGCTGCAGCGGTGTGAAGGCGCCGATGCCTTTGTTCACGACGCTGCTGAACTATCGCCATATCCAGGATGCCGAGGGCGCTGCCGCTGGTGGACAGGGCTCGGGACTGGCGGGCGTGGTCACCTATGCGCATGAGGAGCGCATCAACTATCCGATCGGCGTCGCGGTGAACGACCTGGGCGGGGCGTATTCGGTGTCCATGCAGTGTGACGGCGTGGATCCGGAAGGCGTTGCGCGCATGTTCGTGCGCAGCGTTGAAGTGCTGGTGGACGCCTTGCAGCGCGAGCCGGGACAGGCCCTGACATCGCTCGATCCGTTGCCGCTGCTTGAGCAGCATCGCCTGCTGAATGATTTCAACGCCACGGCCGTGGCCTATGACGACGGCGCGCTGTTGCACGAGCAGTTTGAAGCTCAAGTGCGCGCGCAGCCACAGGCGCTTGCGGTGCGGGACGATGTGCAGGCGTTGAGCTATGGCGAGCTCAATGAGCGGGCCAATCGCGTGGCGCACCGGCTGCTGGCGCTGGGCGTGCGGCCGGACGACCGGGTGGCCCTGTGCGTGTCGCGCGGGGTCGGGATGGTGGTGGGGTTGCTGGGCATTCTCAAGTCCGGGGCCTGTTATGTCCCGCTGGACCCGGCGTATCCGGCATCGCGCCTGGCGCACATGTTGAGCGACTGCGAACCGGCGGTCGTGCTCACCGAGCAGGCCCTGGTGGCCGCAGTGCAGGCGGTGGCCCCCGAGGGTGTGCCGCTGCTGGTGCCGGACGGTGCCGATGCCGCGCTGCTGCAGACGCAGCCGAGCCACGATCCCGACACACGGGGCGCGCATGGCCTGAACAGTCGTCACCTGGCCTACATCATCTACACCTCGGGCTCCACGGGGCTGCCCAAGGGCGTGCAGATCGAGCATCGGTCGGTGCTCAACTTCCTGGGCGCCATGACGGCACTGCACGGCGTGAGCCGTGAGGATTCGGTGCTGGCGGTGACGACGCTGTCCTTCGACATTGCGGGACTGGAGCTGTACCTGCCGCTGGTCAATGGCGCGCGCATCGTGCTGGCCAGCCGGGAGACCGCGAGCGACGCGGCACAACTGCAGCAGGCGCTCGAGCAGTCCGGCGTCACGCTGATGCAGGCCACGCCGGTGACCTGGCGCATGCTGCTGGACAACGGCTGGACGGGCCGGGCCGGGCTGCGGGTGCTGTGCGGCGGCGAAGCGCTGTCAGGTCCGCTGGCGCAGCGGCTGAGCGGCTGTGTGGCGCAGCTGTGGAACCTGTACGGTCCCACCGAGACCACCGTCTGGTCCACCGCGCACTGCATCGCGCCGGAGCAGGCGGGCGTCCAGCCCGTCGAATCCATCGGCCGCCCGATCGCCAACACGCAGATCTACATCCTGGACGCGCAGGGACGACCGGTGCCGGTGGGCGTGGCGGGAGAGCTCCACATCGGGGGCCACGGGGTGGCCCGGGGCTACTGGAAGCGACCGGCCCTGACACACGAACGGTTCGTGGCCGATCCGTTCAGTGCCGAGGCCGATGCGCGGATGTACCGCACGGGCGACCTGGCGCGTTGGCGGGACGATGGCAGCCTGGAGTACCTGGGCCGCAATGACCATCAGGTCAAGATCCGGGGCTTCCGGATTGAGCTCGGAGAGATCGAAGCGCGGCTGGTGCAGTGCCCTGGCGTGCGGGAAGCGGTGGTCGTGGCCCGTGAAGACGTGGGCGGGGACAAGCGACTGGTGGCCTACCTGACGGCGCAGGCTGGGCACGAGCAGGGGAACGGGCTGGCGGTGAGCGCGCTCAGAAGTGAGCTGAGCCAATCGCTGGCCGAGTACATGGTGCCCAGTGCGTTCGTGGTGCTGCAGTCGCTGCCGCTGACGCCCAACGGCAAGATCGACCGGCAGGCGCTGCCGGCACCGGATGCGGATGCCCTGGCCAGCCAGCCGTACGAAGCCCCGGTGGGCCGGCTGGAGCAGGCACTGACGCAGATCTGGCAAGAGCTGCTGGGTGTGCCGCGCGTTGGCCGTCACGACAACTTCTTCGAGCTTGGGGGTCACTCGTTGCTGGCGGTGCGCGTCATCGTGCGGGTGCGCCAGGAGTTGGGCGTGGAGACCAGCCTGCGCTCGCTGTTCAATCAGCCGGAGCTGGCTGCGTTCGCGCAGAGCGTCGCACAGGCGGGCGCGGACACCGGCGTGGACACCGATGCAGACACAGGCGCGAAGCTGCCCGCGCACATCGAGCGCGCCGATCGCAGCGGCCCGCTGCCGGTGTCGTACGCGCAGCAGCGGCTGTGGTTCCTGGACCGGCTGGACGCAGCCGCCGGCGCGGCGTATCACATGCCCGTGGCGCTGAAGCTGAGCGGGGCCTTGAACCGCGAAGCCCTGCAGGCCACGCTGGACGGCCTGGTCCGTCGCCACGAGATCCTGCGCACGAGGTTCGCCAGCGTGGACGGACAGACCGTTCAACTCATCGACGGACCCGACACCGGATTCCGGCTGCAGGAGGTGGACCTGAGCACGCTGGCGGAGCCGCAGCGGACCCGCACGGTGGAGCAGCTCAGCGAGCAGGAGCAGCGCGCGCCGTTCGATCTGGCGCAGGGGCCGCTGATCCGCGGGCAGCTGCTCAAGCTTGACGAGCACGAGCACATCCTGCTGCTCACGCAGCACCACATCATCTCCGACGGCTGGTCCACCGGCATCATGGTGCGCGAGGTGAGCGCGCTGTACGAGGCACACAGCCAGCGCGACACGCATCGCCAGGGCCGCGAAGATGGCGACGATCGCGAAGACGGCAACGAAGGTGTGCTGCCACCGCTGCCCATCCAGTACGCCGACTACGCGGTGTGGCAACGCCAGTGGCTGCAAGGCGAGGTGCTGCAGCAGCAGAGCCAGTACTGGAAGCGCGAACTCTCCGGCGCCCCCGCGCTGCTGGAGCTGCCCACGGACAACCCGCGGCCGGCCGAGCAAAGCTACGAAGGCGCGCAGTGGAGCTTCGAGATTCCCCAGGCGCTGACGTCGGGGCTGCGGGCGCTGGCGCAGAGCCAGGGCGCGACGCTGTTCATGACGCTGCTGGCGGGCTGGTCGGTGCTGCTGAGCCGGCTCAGCGGGCAGAAGGACATCGTGGTGGGCACGCCGGTGGCCAACCGCCAGCGCAGCGAGGTGGAGGGGCTGATCGGGTTCTTCGTGAACACGCTGGCGCTGCGGGTGCGGCTGGACGACGACCCGACGGTGCAGGCGCTGCTGCAGCAGGTCAAGGCCAGCACGCTGGCGGCGTACGAGCACCAGGATCTGCCGTTCGAGCAGGTGGTGGAGGCGCTGCAGCCGCAGCGCAGCCTCAGCCACAGCCCGTTGTTCCAGAACATGCTCAGCCTGAACAACACGCCGGTGCAGGGGGCGCTGCAGCTCAGCGGCCTGCGCATCAGCACGCTGGGGCAGCAGGGCGGCAGCACGCAGTTCGACCTGAGCCTGGCGCTGACGGAGACGCCCGAGGGCCTGAGCGCCACGCTCAGCTACGCGAGCGCGCTGTACGAGCCGGCCAGCATCGAGCGGCTGGCGGGGTACTGGCTGACGCTGCTGCAAGGGGTGGTGGCGTCGCCGCAGGGCCGCGTCAGCGCGCTGCCGCTGCTGAGCCAGGACCAGCGCCAGCAACTGCTGGAGACCTTCAACGCCACGGCGCGGGCTTATCCGCAGGACGAGCGCATCCATGCGCTGTTCGAGGAACAGGCGAGGGTGCGGCCGCAGGCGACGGCGCTGGTGTTCGAGCAGCAGCAGCTGAGCTACGCGGAGCTCAACGCGCGGGCCAACCAGGTGGCGCACCGGTTGCTGGCGCTGGGCATCCAGCCCGACGACCGGGTGGCGATCTGCCTGCACCGCGGCGTGGAGATGGTGGTGGGGCTGCTGGGCATCCTCAAGTCCGGGGCGGCCTATGTGCCGCTGGACCCGGCGTATCCGGCGGCGCGGCTGGCCTACATGCTGCAGGACAGCGAACCGGCGGCGGTGCTGACGCAGCAGGCGCTGGTGCAGGACATGCGCCAGGGCGTGGCCATCGGGGTGCCGGTGCTGGCGCTAGACGGCGCGGAGGCGGCGCTGCTGAAAGAGCAGCCCAGCCACGATCCCGACCCGGTGCGACTGGGGCTGACCGCCAGCCATCTGGCCTACATCATCTACACCTCCGGCTCCACCGGGCAGCCCAAGGGCGTGATGGTGGAGCACGGCGGACTGAGCAGTCTGGCGCATGCGCAGATCGCGCAGTTCGGGGTCACCCCGTCCAGCCGGGTGCTGCAGTTCGTGTCGCTCAGCTTCGACGTCTGCATCTCCGAGATCACGATGACCTTGTGCAGCGGCGCCACCTTGCTGCTGGCACCGGCGGGCGATCTGTTGCCCGGTGAGCCGCTGCTGCAATCGCTTCGCACCTTGGGCGCCACGCACATCACGCTGCCGCGCGCCGCGCTGGCCGCACTGCCGCCACAGGCCGATCTGGGGGCGGTGCGCACCCTGATCACCGGCGGCGAGCTGTTGCAGCCCCAACTGGCGGCCACCTGGTCGGCACAGCACGCGCTGTTCAATTCCTACGGCCCCACCGAGACGACCGTCTGCGCCACCGTGTACGAGTGCCTGGCAAACGACCGGGAATCGATTCCGATCGGCCGGCCCGTTGCGGGCAAGCGGATCTACATCCTGGATGAGCACGGTGCACCCGTGCCGCTGGGCACCACGGGAGAGATCCACATCGGCGGCTCGGGCGTGGCGCGTGGTTACTGGAACCAGCTCGAGCTGACCCGGCAGCGTTTCCTGCCCGATCCCTACGGTGCACAACCCGGTGCACGCCTGTACCGGACCGGGGATCTCGGGCGCTGGCTGCCCGATGGCAATGTCGAATTCCTCGGCCGCAACGATCATCAGGTGAAGGTCCGGGGCTTCCGCATCGAGCTGGGCGAGATCGAAACCCGCCTGGCGTCATGCCAGGGCGTGCGCGAGGCGGTGGTGCTGGCCCGCGACGACGAGGGCAGCCAGAAGCGTCTGGTGGCCTATGTGACGGCCGATCCGGGGACCGAGTTGGCCACCACGCAGCTTCGCAGCGAGCTGGCCGGCCTGCTGCCGGACTACATGGTGCCGAGTGCCTTCGTGGTGCTGGACGACCTGCCGCTGACACCCAACGGCAAGGTCGACAGGCAGGCCCTTCCTGCGCTGAACCCATCGGCGGTCTCCGAGCGCCATGTGGTACCGCGCAACGCGACCGAGGCGGCGGTGAGCCAGGTGTGGGCCACGCTGCTGCAGCTCGACCGTGTCGGCGTCACCGACAACTTCTTCGACCTGGGCGGGCATTCGCTGCTGATCGTCAGGCTCCATCAGGAACTCGACCTGATGTATCCGGGACGCCTGGCCATGTCGGACTTCTTCACGCACACCACGGTGGAGCAGATCGCGGCGTTCCTGGGGGGCGAACAGGACCAGGACGCACCCGCCCAGCGCGGGGTGTCGCGTGCGGAGGCGCGCAAACGCAGCGCCGCGCAGCAGCGTGACAGGCGATCAAAGCTCGGCCGGCATCCAACGACGGGAGGGGAGTCATGACCCAACGGAACGACAACGACAACGACAACAAGATCGACCTCAACACCGACCTCGATGCCGAGCAGAGCATCGCGATCATCGGCATCGCGGGACGTTTCCCCGATGCCGCCACGCTCGAGCAGTTCTGGAAGAACCTCCACGACGGACTGGATTCCGTGCATCCGATCTCCGACGACGAGCTGCGTCGGGCCGGTGTGGAGGAGGCGCTCATCGCCGACAGCAGCTATGTGAAGGTGGCGTCCATGCTGTCGGACATCGACCTGTTCGATGCCGAGTTCTTCGGCATCGCGGCGCGCGAGGCCGAACTCATGGACCCGCAGCACCGCCTCTTCCTGGAGTGTTCCTGGGAAGCGCTGGAGCATGCGGGATACAGCCCGCGTGACTACGAGGGGGCCATCGGTGTCTTCGGCGGTGTCGCGGAAAGCGCCTACCTCTTCGAGAACATCGCCTCGAATCCGGCGGTGATCCGCGCCATGGGCGGCCGCGCCATCATGCAGGTCAACCAGAAGGACTTCCTCTGCGGCCGGGTGGCCTACGAGCTCAATCTCCGTGGACCCGCCCTGGTCGTGCAGACGGCCTGTTCGACCTCGCTGGTGGCGGTGCACGTGGCCTGCCAGAGCATCCTCAACGGCGAGTGCGACATGGCGCTGGCCGGCGGCGTGGCCCTCTCCAACCTCCAGAAGACCGGCTACAGCTTCGTGGAGGGCGGTATCCAGTCGGCGGACGGCCATTGCCGCGCCTTCGACGCGGAGGCCACCGGCATTGTGGATGGCAGCGGCATTGGCCTGGTGGTGTTGAAGCGCCTGTCAGAGGCCCTGGCGGACGGCGACTACATCCACGCGGTCATTCGCGGATCGGCCATCAACAACGATGGGTCCGACAAGATCAGCTTCACCGCACCCAGCGTGGACCGACAGGCGGCCGTCATCAGCGAGGCCTTGTCCATCGCGGACGTGACGGCGGACTCGATTGCCTATGTCGAAGCGCATGGCACCGGCACCCGGCTGGGGGACCCCATCGAAGTGCGCGCGCTGAGCAAGGCGTTTGCGCTCACCAGTGCCAGGAAGCAGTATTGCGCGCTGGGCTCGGTCAAGACCAACCTGGGTCATCTGGACACCGCGGCAGGCATCGCCGGCCTGATCAAGACGGTGCTGTCGCTGCAACACCGGCAGATCCCTCCCAGCCTGCACTTCAGGGCACCGAACCCGCACATCGACTTTGCGGCCAGTCCGTTCTACGTCAACAGCACGCTGGGCGCCTGGCCGGACCTGGGAACGCCCTTGCGGGCCGGCATCAGCTCGTTCGGCGTGGGCGGGACCAACGCGCACGTGGTGCTGGAGGAAGCGCCGGCGCGGGTGAAGCGGGCGCCGTCGTCCCGGCCGCAGTTGCTGCTGCTGTCCGCCAAGACGCCCGCCGCGCTGTCCGCCGCCGCGACCAACCTGTCCAGTCATCTGGACCGTCATCCGGAGGTGGCCGCCGCCGATGTGTCCCATACGCTGATGTCGGGTCGCCAGCAGTTTGAATACCGCCGCAGCGTGGTCTGCATCGACGGGCCGGATGCCGAGGGCAGGGCGCGCAGCTTCGGTACGGCCCATTCGGGCAGAAGCCGTGGCAAGGGCCAGCCCGAGGTCGTCTTCATGTTCCCCGGCGGGGGCACGCAATATGTCGGCATGGGGCGGGCGCTGTACGCGTCGGAGCCGTGCTTCAGGCAGCAGGTCGACCGCTGCGCCGCGCTCGCGCAGCCGATCCTGCAACTGGACCTGCGCACCGTGCTGTTCCCCGAGGACGATCAGGTGGCCGCCGCGCAGGCGCAGATGAAGCCGCTGCAGGTGTCGCTCGTGGCGCTCTTCACCTTGGAGTACGCGCTGGCCAGGCAGTTCATGGACTGGGGCGTCAAGCCGGCGGCCATGATCGGCCACAGCCTCGGCGAATACGTGGCCGCCTGCCTGGCGGGTGTGTTCTCGCTGCCGGATGCGCTGAAAGTGGTGGCGGAACGGGGGCGGCTGATCGGCGCGCTGCCGCCGGCGAACATGCTGGCGGTGCTGCTGCCGCCGGAGCAGGTGAGCCCGTGGCTGGGGGAGGACCTGTGGCTGGCCTGTGTCAACGCGCGGCAGGCATGCACCGTCGCCGGGACCCCCGAGGCCACCGAGGCGCTCGCCGCCCGCTGGACCGAAGCCGGGGTCGAGTTCCAGTTTCTCCGGGGCTGGCCGGCCTCCCACTCCGGCCTGATGGCGCCTATCCTGGACTCCTTCCGCGCGGTGGTCGCCAGCGTGGCGCTGAACGCTCCCACGCTGCCCTTCCTGTCCAATCTGTCGGGGGACTGGATCACGGATCAGCAGGCGAAGGACCCCGACTACTGGGTGGGTCACCTCGGCAACACGGTGTGCTTCGCGCAAGGCGTCGACAAGCTGATGTCACGCCAGCTGGAGGTGTTCCTGGAGGTGGGGCCAGGGCACACGCTCTGCAATCTGGTCAAGCGTGACCTGCAGCCGGGCACGGCGTGCAGCACCATCGATGCGTTGCCGCGCCAGGATGAGGACGCCAGCAGTCAGGTGACCGCCTTTGCGGCGCTGGGTCGCCTCTGGACGGTGGGCTGCGCCGTCGATTGGGCGGCGGTGTACCGCGACGAGCCGCGTTCGCGCGTGCCGCTGCCGACCTACCCCTTCCAGCGCAAACGCTACTGGATCGGCAAGGGCGTGTCGGCCGCGGGCTGGGACGCCAGCGGACAGCGGAGCGACCCGGTCGGGCAAGGCGGGCAGGGCGCGACACTGCCGGCGACCGACGGGGCGCCGATGACGGCGCCGGCCCACGACGGGGCCGCATCGCTGGCGCTGCATGCCCGGCCGGACCTGCCCAACGAGTTCGTGGCACCGCAGTCGGCCACCGAGCGCGAACTCTGCGCGATCTGGGAAGCCTTGCTGGGGGTCGGCCCGATCGGCGTCCACGATCACTTTTTCTCCCTGGGCGGCAGCTCGCTCATCGCCATCCAGCTGGCCTCGCGCATTCGCACCCGGCTCGGTGCCGAAGTCCCCTTGCGGACGCTGTTCCGCGAGTCCACGGTGGCGGCGCAGGCGCAGGAGGTCGAGCGGATGCGTGGCCCGCAGGGCGGGCCGGCCTCGGGCAGCATTCCCCGCCGCACCGTGACGGACCTCGTGCCGCCCTCGTACTCCCAGCAGCGGCTGCTGTTCATCCATCAGCTCGATCCTGCCGCCGATGCGGCCTATCACATCCCGAAGTCCATCCGTATCCTCGGGCCGCTGGATCGGGCCCGGCTCAAGGCGGCGTTGGACACGGTCGTGCGGCGCCACGAGGGTCTGCGGACCTGCTTCGGCACCCTGGACGGTCAGGCGGTGCAACTCGTCGGGCCGGCCGACACGGGCTTTGCGCTGAAGGAGGTCGATCTCGGTGGCCTGCCCGCGCAGGCGCAGGCGCAAGCCGTTCAGCGCCTGAGTGACGAGGAGGAGCAGGCGTCATTCAGCCTGTCGGAGGGGCCGCTCATCCGGGGCCTGCTGGTGCGCTTGTCCGACACCGAGCATCTGTGGGTCGTCACCCAGCACCACATCATCTCCGACGGCTGGTCCATCGGGATCATGGTCCGCGAGGTCTGCACGCTGTACGAGGCCTTCGGCGAAGGCCAGCCGGATCCGCTGCCGCCGCTCCCGATCCAGTATGCCGACTACGCGGTCTGGCAGCGCGCCTGGTTGACAGGCGAGGTGCTGGACGCGCAGGTCGCCTACTGGAAACAGCAGCTCGGGGGCGCCCCCGCGTTGCTGGAACTGCCCACCGACCGGCCTCGCCCTGCCTTGCAGAGTTATGTGGGCGGACATCGGCCGTTCGAGGTGTCCCCGGCATTGACCGACGGACTGCGCCAGCTGTCCCAGCGACACGGCACTACGCTGTTCATGACGCTGCTGGCCGGATGGTCGGTGCTGCTGAGCCGGCTCAGCGGCCAGCACGACATCGTCGTGGGCACGCCGGTGGCCAATCGGCAGCGCAAGGAGACGGAAGGACTGATCGGCCTGTTCGTCAACACGCTGGCGCTGCGCGTCCGGCTCGACGGCGACCCCACCGTCGAACAGCTGCTGCAGCAGGTCAAGGCCAGCACCCTGGATGCCTACGAACACCAGGACCTGCCCTTCGAGCAGGTGGTGGAAGCGCTGCAACCCCAGCGCAGCATGAGCCACAGCCCGCTCTTCCAGGCCATGCTGAACGTTCACAACACGCCGGGGGACAGCGCGTTGTCCGTGGCCGGACTGCGCTTCCTTCCCGAGGACTCCCGTGAGGACACCGCGCTGTGCGATCTGATGCTGTCCCTGCACATCGGCAGCGACCGGATCACGGCGGACCTCAACTACGCCACGGTCCTGTTCGATGCCGCCACCATCGAGCGCCTGCAGGATCACCTGCTGACCGTGCTGTCCGGCATGGTGATGGCGGATGACCAACGACCTGTCAGCCAGTTGGCACTGCTGAGCGATGAGCAGCGCCACACGCTGTTGGAGGGCTTCAACGCCACGCGATCCGACGACACGCGCGACCGGCTGATGCATGAGCTCTTCGAGGCGCAGGTCCGGGCGCATCCGGAGCGGCTGGCCCTGGTGTGCGATGACGAGCGGCTGAGCTATGAAGCGCTCAATGCGCGCGCCAATCGCCTGGCTCACGCGCTGCTGGCCACGGGCGTCCGGCCCGACGACCGTGTGGCGATCTGCATGCAGCGCAACGTGGCGCTGGTGGTGGCGGTGCTGGCCGTGCTGAAGGCCGGAGGGGCCTACGTCCCGCTGGATCCCGCCTATCCGGCCGAGCGTGTGGCCTACATGCTGTCCGACTGCGAGCCGGTGGCGGTCCTGACGCAGAGGCTGCTCCAGCACGACGTCATGCGAGCGTTGCCCATCGGCGTGCCGATGCTGGTGGTCGACGGGATCGACGAGGCCCGCATCGCGGAGCAGGACGAGCACGATCCCGGCCGTCAGTCCTTCGGCCTGGCACCGGGCCACATGGCCTATGTCATCTACACCTCCGGCTCCACCGGGCAGCCCAAGGGCGTCGCCATCGAGCACGGCAATGCGGTGAACTTCATCCAGTGGGGCAGGGAGGCTTTCAGCACCGACGAGCTGGCCATGACCCTGTTCTCCACCTCGATCAATTTCGACCTGCATGTCTTCGAGCTCTTTGTCCCGCTCAGCGCCGGGACCTCGATCCGTCTGGTGCCCGATGCGTTGACGCACGACGATCGTTGGAACGACGTGACGCTGATCAATACCGTCCCCTCGGCCATGCAGTCCCTGCTGGACAACGATCGGCTGCCTGACGCCCTGCGCTGCATCAACCTGGCCGGAGAACCGCTGCGGGGCACGCTGGTGGAGCGGGCGTTCGCCTCATCGCGCACGCGCAGGGTGGCGAACCTGTATGGCCCCTCGGAGACCACGACCTACTCGACCTTCGTGTCGATGGATCGCAGCGAAGGGTTCCGGCCCGGCATCGGCCGTCCGGTGGCCAACACGCGGGTGTACGTCCTGGATGCCCATGGTGCCCCGGTGCCGCTGGGCGTGATCGGTGAACTCCACATCGGCGGCCATGGCGTGGCGCGCGGCTACTTCAACCGGGACGAGCTGACCCGGCAACGCTTCCTGCCGGACCCCTTCAGCGATCAGCCGGGTGCGCGCATGTACAAGACCGGCGACCTCGGTCGATGGCTGCCGGACGGCACCCTCGCGTTCCTGGGTCGCAATGACCATCAGGTGAAGATCCGCGGCTTCCGCATTGAACTGGGCGAGATCGAGACGCGGCTGCTGCAGTGCGCCGGCGTGCGCGAGGCCGTGGTGCTGGCCCGGGAGGATCAGGACGGCGACAGGCGGCTGGTGGCCTACCTGACGATGCACGACGGGGAGCCGGTGACCGCCGCGCAACTGCGCGACGAGCTGGCGCGCAGCCTGGTCGAATACATGGTGCCCAGCGCCTTCGTCGTGCTGCCCGAGCTCCCGCTGACCCCGAACGGCAAGATCGACCGCAAGGCGCTTCCCGCGCCGGACGAGGACGCCCTGGCCAGCCGGACCTACGAGGCGCCGGCCACGGACCTGGAGCAGACCCTGGCGCAGATCTGGCAGGACCTGCTGGGAGTGGGACGCGTCGGCCGGCACGACCACTTCTTCGAACTGGGCGGCCATTCCCTGATGGCGGTGCGTCTGCTGCGACGTGTCGACGACGCATGCGGTGTGGATGTGCCCATGCGCGACCTCTTTGAGCGGCCCGTGCTGCGGGAGTTTGCGGAGTGCGTCCAGCAACTGCAGTTCCAGGTCTACATGGGCGCGGACATCGACGCGTTGAAGCAGGAACTCGGCGGTCTGTCCGAGAGCGAACTGCGGGCGATCCTAGACAACGACGGGGCGGCGGCGCGTGCGGGCGTCAGCCCGCAGCCGCAGTGAACACCAGGGGGAATGCATGACACCGTCGATCGAGCAAGGACTGGATGAGATTCGCGGTCGCCACGGCGCGGACTCGGTACTGCGGGTGGAGCGCATGCTGCAGGGCAAGCGTCAGGACCGGCATCCGCTGCAGAAGCAGGCCAAGTGGATCATGCCCGGCCTGACGTCCAAACCCTGGCATGACCCCTTGAACACGAGGCGCTGCGTCCCATCGTGCAGGGGCTGGAGCAGTTGCACCCGGAGATCAAGGCGGAGCTGCTGCAGACCTCGAAGGCGGGCGCGCTGGTGGACTACGGCCACTACAAGGGGGTCCAGAAGGACTGGAAGGCGCTTTACCTCTTCCGGAACGGGCGGGCGGTGGAAGAGACGGCGCACTGCGTGCCGCAGACCTTCCGTTTCATGAAGGAGCAGATCGGGGACTGGCTGTGCCCGTTGCTGGAGATGCACTTCTCGACGCTGCTGCCGGGCGCCCGGATCGCGCCGCACTGCGATCTCTGGAACTTCACCATCAATCTCCATCTTGCGGTGGATATCCCGTCGGGCTGCGTGCTGAGGGTGGCCAACGTGGATCACCAGTGGGAGGAGGGGCGCTGCCTCCTGTTCGACTACTCCTATCTTCACGAGGCCTGGAATGCAGGGGACCGGTCGCGGACCTGCCTGCTGGTCGATCTGTGGAACCCCGAGGTGACGCTGGCCGAGCGTGAGGCCCTGGTCCTGGTGGTGCAGGAGCTGCGGCGTCTCACCGGTGAGCACGTCTGAGACCGGCCCAGCCGCGTATACCCATGAATGAACTGAACAAGCTGCCGCCGACGACCACCAGCCGCGCGGAACTGCAGAACGCGGTCCTGCACAAGCTGCTCCAGAGACGGCTGGAGGATCGATCGGCAGGTCGTGACGCCCGGCGTATCACGCGTGCCGATCGCAACGGTCCGCTGCCGGTGTCGTACGCGCAGCAGCGGCTGTGGTTCCTGGACCGCCTGGACGCAGCCGCCGGCGCGGCGTATCACATGCCCGTGGCGCTGCGGCTGAGCGGGGCGCTCAACCGCGAGGCGCTGCAGGCCACGCTGGACGGCCTGGTCCGTCGCCACGAGATTCTTCGCACGCGGTTCGCCAGCGTGGACGGACAGACCGTGCAGCTCATCGACGGACCCGACACCGGCTTCCAGCTGCAGGAGGTGGACCTGAGCACGCTGGCGGAGCCACAGCGGACCCGCACGGTGGAGCAGCTCAGCGAGCAGGAGCAGCGCGCGCCGTTCGATCTGGCGCAGGGGCCGCTGATCCGCGGCCAGTTGCTCAAGCTGGACGAGCACGAGCACATCCTGCTGCTCACGCAGCACCACATCATCTCCGACGGCTGGTCCACCGGCATCATGGTGCGCGAGGTGAGCGCGCTGTATGAAGCTCACAGCCAGGGCAGGGCAGATCCGCTGGCGACATTGCCGCCGCTGCCCATCCAGTACGCCGACTACGCGGTGTGGCAACGCCAGTGGCTGCAAGGCGAGGTGCTGCAGCAGCAGAGCCAGTACTGGAAGCGCGAACTCGCCGGCGCCCCCGCGCTGCTGGAACTGCCCACGGACAAACCACGGCCGGCCGAGCAGAGCTACGAAGGCGCGCAGTGGAACTTCGAGATTCCCCAGGCGCTGACGTCGGGGCTGCGGGCGCTGGCGCAGAGCCAGGGCGCGACGCTGTTCATGACGCTGCTGGCGGGCTGGTCGGTGCTGCTGAGCCGGCTCAGCGGACAGAAGGACATCGTGGTGGGCACGCCGGTGGCCAACCGCCAGCGCAGCGAGGTGGAGGGGCTGATCGGGTTCTTCGTGAACACGCTGGCGCTGCGGGTGCGGCTGGACGACGACCCGACGGTGCAGGCGCTGCTGCAGCAGGTCAAGGCCAGCACGCTGGCGGCGTACGAGCACCAGGACCTGCCGTTCGAGCAGGTGGTGGAGGCGTTGCAGCCGCAGCGCAGCCTCAGCCACAGCCCGTTGTTCCAGAACATGCTCAGCCTGAACAACACGCCGGCGCAGGCGCCGCTGCAGCTCAGCGGCTTGAGCATCGCGGTGGACGCGCAGTCCACCGACACCACGCATTTCGATGTGTCCCTGTCGCTCAACGAGTATGGGGGACAGTTGATCGGAACGCTGACCTACGCCAGCGACCTCTTCGAGCCGGAGACCATTGAGCGGTGGGCCGATCTCTTCCTGACGATCCTGAAAGAAATGGCCCGCGACGCAGGGCAACGCGTCGGGGCGATCGAATGGCTGGGCCCGCGGCAGCGCCAGCAGGTGCTGCAGGGGTTCAATGACACGGCCGTTCCCTATCCGCAGGATGCACTCGTCCACCGTCTCTTCGAAGCGCAAGTCCGGGCCAGGCCTCAAGCGATGGCGGTCCAGGACGAGCAGCAGCAACTGAGTTTCGAGCAGCTCAACGTCCGGGCCAACCAGGTGGCCCACCGGTTGCTGGCGCTGGGCATCCGGCCCGATGACCGCGTGGCGATCTGTCTGGACCGAAGCGTGGAGATGGTGGTGGGGCTGCTGGGCATCCTGAAGTCCGGGGCGGCCTATGTGCCGCTGGACCCGACCTATCCGGCGGCACGCCTGACCCACATGCTGGAGGACAGCGAACCGGCGGCGGTGCTGACACAGCAGTCGCTGGTGCAGGACATGCGCCGGGCCGCGCCCATCGGGCTGCCGGTGCTGGCGCTGGATGGCGCGGAGGCGGTGCAGCTGCAGGCGCAGCCCTCGCACGATCCCGACCCGGTGCAGCTGGGACTGACCGCCAGCCATCTGGCCTACATCATCTACACCTCCGGCTCCACCGGCCAGCCCAAGGGGGTGATGATCGAACACCGCGGCGTGGTGAATCTCTGGCAGGCCTTGGCGCGGGACATCCTGGCGCACCTGCGCCCCGGCGCGCGATTCGCCTTGAATGCGTCCGTCGCCTTCGACGCATCGGTCAAGATCATCGTGCAGTTGCTCACCGGGCATGGCCTGAGCTTGATACCGACGCTGCTGCGCATGGAAGGCCAGGCCCTGCTGCAGTGGATCGACGACCAGAAGATCGATGTGCTGGACTGCACGCCGGCGCAGCTGGACCTGCTCTGCGCCGCTGGATGGCTGACGACCCCGAGACAGCGGCCGTTGACGGTGCTCATCGGGGGTGAGGCGATTGCGCCTGCCAGGTGGCGGGCGCTGGCGGCCGCCAGTGATCTGGTGGCCTGCAATGTCTATGGCCCCACCGAGTGCACGGTGGATGCGACGGCCGTGCGCATTCCAGGCGCTCGGCCGCTTCCGCACATCGGCCGCCCGATCGCCAACACGCAGATCTACATCCTGGACGCGCAAGGCCGGCCGGTGCCGGTTGGCGTGGCCGGAGAGATCCACATCGGGGGCCACGGGGTGGCGCGGGGCTACTGGCAGCGGCCGGAGCTGACGCAGCAGCGCTTCGTGGCGGACCCGTTCAGCGCGGAGGCGGGCGCGCGTCTGTACAAGACGGGCGACCTGGGTCGCTGGCTGCCGGACGGGAACATCGACTACCTGGGCCGCAACGACCATCAGGTCAAGGTCCGGGGCTTCCGCATCGAGCTGGGGGAGATCGAGGCACGGCTGGTGCAATGCCCGGGGGTGAGGGAAGCTGTAGTGATCGCCAGAGAGGGCGCGGGGGAGGGCGCCGGTGGCGACAAGCGCCTGGTGGCCTACCTGACGGCGCAGGCCGGGCAGGAGCTGGCGGCGAGCGCGCTCAGGAGCGAGCTGGCGCAATCGCTGGCCGAGTACATGGTGCCCAGTGCGTTCGTGGTGCTGCAGTCGCTGCCGCTGACACCCAACGGCAAGATCGACCGGCAGGCGCTTCCGGCACCGGATGTGGATGCCCTGGCCAGCCAGCCGTACGAAGCCCCGGTGGGACGACTGGAGCAGGCCCTGGCGCAGATCTGGCAAGAGCTGCTGGGTGTGCCGCGCGTTGGCCGTCACGACAACTTCTTCGAGCTTGGGGGTCACTCGTTGCTGGCGGTGCGCGTCATCGTGCGGGTGCGCCAGGAGCTGGGCGTTGAGACCAGTCTGCGTTCGCTGTTCAATCAGCCGGAGCTGGCTGCGTTTGCGCAGAGCGTCGCACAGGCGGGAGCAGACACCGGTGTCGACACCGATGCATATACCGGGGCGAACCTGCCCGCGCGCATCGAACGTGCCGACCGGAGCGGTCCGCTGCCGGTGTCGTACGCGCAGCAGCGGCTGTGGTTCCTGGACCGGCTGGATGCGGCCGCCGGCGCGGCGTATCACATGCCCGTGGCGCTGAAGTTGAGCGGGGCGCTCAACCGCGAGGCGCTGCAAGCCACGCTGGACAGCCTGGTCCGTCGCCACGAGATCCTGCGCACCCGGTTTAGCAGCGTGGACGGGCAGACCGTTCAACTCATCGACGGACCCGACACCGGCTTCCGGCTGCAGGAGGTGGACCTGAGCACGCTGGCGGAGCCTCAGCGGACCCGCACGGTGGAGCAGCTCAGCGAGCAGGAGCAGCGCGCGCCGTTCGACCTGGCGCAGGGGCCGCTGATCCGCGGCCAGCTGCTCAAGCTGGACGAGCACGAGTACATCCTGCTGCTCACGCAGCACCACATCATCTCCGACGGCTGGTCCACCGGCATCATGGTGCGCGAGGTGAGCGCGCTGTATGAGGCTCACAGCCAGGGTCGGGCAGATCCGCTGGCGACCCTGCCGCCGCTGCCCATCCAGTACGCCGACTACGCGGTCTGGCAACGCCAGTGGCTGCAAGGCGAGGTGCTACTGCAGCAGAGCCAGTACTGGAAGCGCGAACTCGCCGGCGCCCCCGCGCTGCTGGAACTGCCCACGGACAGGCCGCGGCCGGCCGAACAGAGCTACGAGGGCGCGCAGTGGAACTTCGAGATTCCCCAGCCGCTGACGTCGGGGCTGCGGGCGCTGGCGCAGAGCCAGGGCGCGACGCTGTTCATGACGCTGCTGGCGGGCTGGTCGGTGCTGCTGAGCCGGCTCAGCGGACAGAAGGACATCGTGGTGGGCACGCCGGTGGCCAACCGCCAGCGCAGCGAGGTGGAGGGGCTGATCGGGTTCTTCGTGAACACGCTGGCGCTGCGGGTGCGGCTGGACGACGACCCGACGGTGCAGGCGCTGCTGCAGCAGGTCAAGGCCGGCACGCTGGCGGCGTACGAGCACCAGGACCTGCCGTTCGAGCAGGTGGTGGAGGCGCTGCAGCCGCAGCGCAGCCTCAGCCACAGCCCGTTGTTCCAGAACATGCTCAGCCTGAACAACACGCCGGTGCAGGGGGCGCTGCAGCTCAGCGGCCTGCGCATCAGCACGCTGGGGCAGCAGGGCGGCAGCACGCAGTTCGACCTGAGCCTGGCGCTGACGGAGACGCCCGAGGGCCTGAGCGCCACGCTCAGCTACGCGAGCGCGCTGTACGAGCCGGCCAGCATCGAGCGGCTGGCGGGGTACTGGCTGACGCTGCTGCAAGGGGTGGTGGCGTCGCCGCAGGGCCGCGTCAGCGCGCTGCCGCTGCTGAGCCAGGACCAGCGCCAGCAACTGCTGGAGACCTTCAACGCCACGGCGCGGGCTTATCCGCAGGACGAGCGGATCCATGCGCTGTTCGAGGAACAGGCGAGGGTGCGGCCGCAGGCGACGGCGCTGGTGTTCGAGCAGCAGCAGCTGAGCTACGCGGAGCTCAACGCTCGGGCCAACCAGGTGGCGCACCGGTTGCTGGCGCTGGGCATCCAGCCCGACGACCGGGTGGCGATCTGCCTGCACCGCGGCGTGGAGATGGTGGTGGGGCTGCTGGGCATCCTGAAGTCCGGCGCGGCCTATGTGCCGCTGGACCCGGCGTATCCGGCGGCGCGGCTGGCCTACATGCTGCAGGACAGCGAACCGGCGGCGGTGCTGACGCAGCAGTCGCTGGTGCAGGACATGCGCCAGGGCGTGGCCATCGGGGTGCCGGTGCTGGCGCTGGACGGCGCGGAGGCGGCGCTGCTGAAAGAGCAGCCCACCCATGATCCCGACCCGGTGCGACTGGGACTGACCGCCAGCCATCTGGCCTACATCATCTACACCTCCGGCTCCACCGGGCAGCCCAAGGGCGTGATGGTGGAGCACGGCGGACTGAGCAGTCTGGCGCATGCGCAGATCGCGCAGTTCGGAGTCACCCCGTCCAGCCGGGTGCTGCAGTTCGTGTCGCTCAGCTTCGACGTCTGCATCTCCGAGATCACGATGACCTTGTGCAGCGGCGCCACCTTGCTGCTGGCCTCGATCGCTGATCTGGCGCCTGGCGAAGCCTTGTTGAATCTGGTGAAGTCCCAAGGCGTCACCCACCTGACGTTGCCCAAGGCCGCGCTGGCGGTGCTGCCGGCCGACGCGGACCTGGGCGAGCTTCAGACGGTGATCGTCGGCGGCGAAGTCCTGCCGGCCGCACTGTCCGACGCCTGGTCGTCGCGCTATCACCTCTACAACTCTTATGGTCCTACCGAGGCCACGGTGTGCGCGACGGTCTACCCCTGTCGCGCACCGGATCCCGCGACGGTGCCGATCGGCCGGCCCATCGCCGGCAAGCGGGTCTACATCCTCGATGAGCACGGGGCACCGGTGCCGCTGGGTACCACGGGAGAGATCCACATCGGCGGCTCGGGGGTGGCGCGCGGCTACTGGAATCAGCCCGAGCTGACCCGGCAGCGCTTCCTTCCCGATCCCTACGGTGCACAACCCGGTACGCGCCTGTACCGGACCGGGGATCTCGGGCGCTGGCTGCCCGATGGCAATGTCGAATTCCTCGGTCGCAACGATCATCAGGTGAAGGTCCGGGGCTTCCGCATCGAGCTGGGCGAGATCGAGACCCGCCTCGCGTTGTGCCCGGGTGTGCGCGAGGCCGTCGTGATGGCGCGCCAGGATGAGCACGGCGACCCGCGACTGGTGGCTTACGTCACCGGCCAGCCCGAGAGCGAACCCACGGCCGCCCGACTGCGGGCGGAGCTGGTCCAGGTACTGCCTGATCACATGGTGCCCCATGCCTTCGTGACGCTGCCCGCCATGCCGCTGACACCCAACGGCAAGATCGACCGCATGGCCTTGCCAGCGCCCGACCAGTCCGACCTGGTCAGCCACCCTTACGAGGCCCCCGTCGGCGACCTGGAGTACGCCATTGCGACCATCTGGCAAGAGTTGCTGGGCGTGGCGCGCGTGGGTCGACGCGACAACTTCTTCGAACTGGGGGGCACTCGCTGCTGGGGGTGCGGATGATCGGCATCCTGGATCGCCAGTTCAACCTCAGGCTGAAGCTGCGCGAGCTGTTCGTGCAGCCCACGCTGCAGGGGTTTGCGGCGCTGGCCGCCAAGCGGGACCCTGAACGCCGCGACCGCCACCTGGTGCCCATCCGCACGACGGGGCGCCAGACGCCGCTGTTCCTGTTCCATCCCAGCAAGGGCGAGGTGGGCTATGCCTACGCACTGGCCCGTCACCTCGACGTGGACCTGCCGGTGTACGGGCTGGCGGCGACAGGCTTTGCCGATGACGAGCAGCCCCTGTCGTCGGTGGAGGAGATGGCCGCGGCCTACCTGCGCGAGATCCGCCAGGTGCAGCCGCACGGGCCCTACCGCCTGGGCGGTCACTCGTCCGGGGGCATCGTGGCCTATGAGGCGGCCAATCAGCTGATCGGCGCCGACGAACAGGTCGAATTCCTGGCCCTGATCGACACGGACAGCCACTACCTCAAGACCGATGGACGCAGTGGTGACGCCGGCACGGACCAGGACGGCCCCGCCGATGTGGACCGCTGGATCGACTCGCTGGTGTGGGTGCCGGACTCGGCCCCCGATGCGGTCAAGGTGCGGCTGGCCGACCTGGCGACAGCCGGGGACCGGTTGGCGATGCTGGAGGAGGGCCAGCGCGTCGGCCTGCTGCCCGCCGACGTCCGCCCGGAGGTGTTGAAGCGCTACCTTGCCGTCCAGACGGCGATGAGGTGGGCCCTGATCCACTACATCCGCCCGACCATTCCCACGTCCCCGTGTCTGTTTGCGGCGGTGGAAGAGGAGCGTGCGGACCACACGCTGGGCTGGCGCGATGCCGTCGGCAACCAGCTGAAGGTGGTCCTGGTGCCTGGCACTCATCACACGATGGTGCAGGCGCCCCACGTCGAGGCGCTGGCCGGCGCGCTCGGCATCGAGCTGGAGAAGGCCGGGACTCAGCCGCCCGAGAGGCCCGAAGACCGGTACATGCCGGCGGTGCTGCTCAAGCACGGCAGCGGCTCGCAGGTGCCGGTGTTCTGCGTGCCCGGCGCCGGTGCCAGCGTCACCGCCCTGACCGATCTCGCCGACGCCCTGGGGCCGCAGATCACCGTCCACGGCCTTCAGCCGCGCGGGCTCTGCGGCATCCTCGTGCCGCATGTGGATGTGCCCAGCGCGGCGCGCGCCTACGTGCGCGCGGTGCGAGAGATCCACCCGCGCGGTCCGGTCCATCTGATCGGCCATTCGTTCGGCGGCTGGGTCGCGTTGGAAATGGCGCAGGTCATGCGGGACCTGGGGCAGACGGTGGCCACGCTCACCGTGCTCGACTCCAGCCCGCCGGGCGAAGCGCCAGCGGACGGGCCGCGCCATCATTCACCGGCAGATGCCCTGCGGCGTCTGATCCAGATCTATGAACAGAGCCTGGGGACATCGCTGGACCTGGAGGTCGTGTCCATGGGCGCGGCCGATGCGGACACGCAACTGGCCCGTCTGCTCTCCCGTCTGGTCCAGCACGGCGTGATGCCGCCGTCCACCCGGCTGTCGACGCTCAAGGGCATCTTCAGGACGTTCTCGACCAACCTCAACACGCATTACCTGCTGTCGCGGCCTTATGTGCACGAGGCCTACCTGGTGAATGCCTCGCCGGAGCCCGGCGGTGCGCCGGACGTTCGACGCGCCCTGGACGAAGGCGTTGCGCGCTGGGAAAGGCACCTGCCTCGCGCGCAGGTGTACACGAGCGCCGGCAACCACATGAGCATGCTGCGTCCGCCGCATGCCGGGGAGATCGCGGCATGGCTGCGACCCGCCCTCATTCGCCGCTGAGCCGGACGACGCCGGTGCCTCTCAACACAACGGTCGACCGCCCGCGGGCGGCCTGACGTTCCTACCCTGCACCCTCATGTCAATACCCACCCCACCGTCACTGCCGCTCGACCCGCCCGTTGCCGAGCGGGCCGCGGCGGCGCCCGCAGCGCGGATGAGCAGCAGCTTCTACATCATCTGGTCGACGCAGTTCGCGTCGATGTTCGGGTCTCAACTGACGGCCTTCGCCATCGGGGTGTGGCTGTTCCAGCGCACCGGCTCGGTCATCAGTTTCACGCAGTTCGTGCTCTTCTCGACCTTGCCTGCCTTGCTGATGATGCCCTGGAGCGGGGCCATCGCCGACCAGTGGCGCAAGCGCTCGATTCTCCTGGTCTCGGAAGCCGTGGCCATCGCCTGCACGGCCACCATGGCGCTGCTGTTCTGGCTGGATGTCTTCCATGTCTGGCAGCTCTATGCGCTGCAGGCGGTGCTGTCGCTCAGCATCGGGCTTCAAGGGCCGGCGGCCAGCGCGGCCATCACGACCCTGGTGCCCAAGGCGCACTATGGGCGGGCCAGCGGCCTGTACCAGATCGCCACCGCCATTTCCCAGTTTGCGGCGCCGCTGCTGGCGGCCGTGATGCTGGGACGGATCGGCATCTTCGGCATCCTGGTGCTGGACGTGCTGACCTTTCTGGTGGCGATCGTGGGCGTGCTGTTCGCCCGGATCCCCGATGCGCCGACGGTGTCCACGGCCGACGGCACGGCACCCGTGCGGCGCAGCGCGATGGGTGACGTGAAATGGGCGCTCGGCTTCCTGCACCAGCGACCCGCCATGGGGACCGTGTTTGTCTACCGGGTGATCGGCGCCCTGTTCACCGGCATGGTGCTGGTGCTGATCGGGCCGCTGGTGCTGGCGCAGCATTCGGAACAGGTGTTTGCGGCCGTCTCCACCTTCGGGGCGATCGGAGCCCTGTCCAGTGGCTTGCTGCTGGTGGTGTGGGGCGGCATGAAACAGTGGAGACCGTGGGTGCTGGCCCTGAATGTCGTCCAGGGGCTGGCCATCGCCGTGGCCGGGCTGCAGAGCTCCGCCGTCGTGCTGTGCGCCTGTGCCTATGTCGTCATGCTGTGCAGCTCCACGCTGGCGGGCAGCACGTCGGCCATCTGGCGGCGCAAGGTGCCGCACGACCGGCAGGGCAACTTTGCCGCGTTCCAGCAGGCCATCGGCCTGGCCATCCTGCCGGTCAGCGCCAGCATCGGAGGGGTGCTGGCGCAGTACGTGTTCGAGCCTGCGCTCATGCAGGGCGCCGACTGGTCCGGCACCGTGGGGGCATGGTTCGGCACCGGCCCGGGGCGCGGCACCAGCTTCCTCTTCGTGGTGATGGGCGCGCTGGCGTCCCTGGTCGCCCTGGTCTCCCTGCTGGACCGCCGCGTCTACCGCGTCGAAGAGGAGGTGCCCGATGCGGTCTAGCGCTGCACACCCCGTCATTGAACGGCATCGGCCGTGCAGGGCGCCCCCGATGCCGCAGACCCTCACCGCCGTTCCCGTGGGAGCCCCCGAGCCGCCTCAGGCATCACCAGACGATGGAGAAGAAGGCATGACCGTGACAAGAGCGTATTCCGTGTCCGCGGAGGACATCGCGCATGAGAGCGAACGCGTGCGCGGCGATCACGAGAAGTTCGACCTCACCCGGACGATCCGGCTCGACCGGTTGACCTTGCCCGACTGCGGTCCGACGCAGGTGCGCATGCGTGTGCTTGCCGTGTCCGCCGAGCACAACGTCGTGCATGCAGCCACCGCGCACCCGATCAACATCAGCGAAATGCGGGGCGGCAAGCTGTTCGTCGGCAACAGCGCCGTGGGCGAAGTGGTGGAAACCGGCAGGGACGTCCAGCGGTTCAAGGCCGGCGACATCGTGCTGACGCACACCAATGGCAGCGTGGATCGCGGCGGGTTCCCCTTGCGGATCTGGGCCTACGATCAGCCCGACTCGGACGGCTGGTATGCCGAGGAGGCCGTGGTGGATGAGCAGCAGCTCATCGCGGCCCCCATCCACTGCGGCCTCTCGCTGTGGGAAATCGCCGCCCTGTCCTTGCGCGCCCCCACGGCCTGCCACCTGTGGCGGCGGGGCCTGGGCATCTACCGCCTGAAGGTGTCGCAGCAGCAGCATCCCGTGCTGAACGTGCTGTCCTTCGGGGGCGGGGTGGGGGAGCTGTTCCTGATGCTGGCCAAGGCGGAAGGGCACAACGTGTTTTACTGCTCGGGCAATGCGAAGCGGCGTGAGGACCTCGAGCGCCTGGGCGTGGTGCCGATCGACCAGACCCGCTACGCGCGGTTCGCGAGCAAGGACGACGTCAAGGCCTTCGTCAAGGACTGCAAGGCGCTGACCGACGGTGAAGGCATGCATGTGGTCTGCGACATGCTCAGAGGCCCGGTGTTCGAGGCCGGCCTGGCCGTCTCCGCGCGGTGTGGGGTGAACGTGAGTTCCGGATGGCAACTCTCCCAGAACGTCGACTACAACTCCACGCTGCTGTCGGTCAAGCAGATGACCATCGACCACATGCACTACGAAACGGCAGCGGGGTGCGAGGAGGCCGCGCGCCTGTACGGCACGGTCTTCAAGCCGGTGCTCCACCACGAGATCTACGCCTTCGAAGATCTGCCGCGCTGCATGGATGACATGCACAAGAACCGCCAGTCCGGCATTCCGGTGGTCCGCGTGGCTCGTGAGATGCCTGCGTCCGTCCAGGCCATCCTATGACCGCCGATATCTACGCCATCCCTGCGTCGTCGCGCCCGGGGCGCAAAGCCATCGACGCCGGTGCCGCGCCATCTCCCGACGAGCAGCCGTCCGGCTGGCTCACCGCGGTGGCCGGCCTCTTCCTGGCGCTGCTGGTGTGCCTGGTCGTCTGGCGCCAGCAGCCGCCGCCCCCGTGCCTTCTTCCGCGGCCCCGGCGCTGTTCTCCGCCGAGCGGGCGCTGACGCACCTGCCGCACATCGCCTCGGTGCCGCATCCGATCGGCTCGCCGGCCCACGCGCAGACACGGGCCTATCTCGTGAAGGCGCTGACGTCTCTTGGCTGGGACACCCAGACGCAAGAGGAACTGGGCGTCGCACAAGGGGAGGGCGCTGTCGGCTTCGTGAGCAATGTCGTCGCCAGGCTCCCAGGCAGCGGAGGAAGCGGAAGCAGCGGCAAGGCCGTGATGCTCGTCGCCCACTACGATTCCGTGCCGACGGGGCCGGGCGCCGCGGACGACGGGGCGGCCGTGTCGGCCATCCTGGAGACCGCCCGTGCGTTGAAGGCGAATCCGCGCCTGCGCAACGATGTCATCGTGCTGCTGACCGACGGGGAAGAGGTGGGCCTGCTGGGTGCGGAAGCCTTTGTCGCCAAGCATCCCTGGGCGGCCGATGTCGGCGCCGTCCTGAACTTCGAATACCGCGGCAACAGCGGTCCGACGCTCATGTTCGAGACCAGCGCCGGCAACGGGCGTCTGATCGAGGCGTTTGCCGCGTCGCCGCAACCGGTCGGTACGTCGCTGATGGTGGAGGTCTACCGGGTGATGCCCAACCAGACCGACTTCTCGGTGTTCAAGCGGGCGGGCATGCCGGGGCTGAATTTCGCGTCCATCTCCAACGCCTCGACCTATCACAGCCAACTGGATCGGGTGGACGCCGTGGATCCCCGCAGCGTGCAGCATCAGGGCGACACCATGCTCGCGCTGGCCCGTCGGTTGGGCGATGCGGACCTGACCCGCCGGGACGCGCCCGACCAGGTCTATTTCGATCTGCCCGGCCTGGGGTTGATGCACTATCCGGCCTGGCTGGCCTGGGGGATGACGGGACTGGCCCTGGTGCTGTGGATCGCGGCATTCGCCGTGGGCATCCGTCGAGGACAGGTGAGGGTGGGGCGCACGGTGGTGGGCTTCATCGCCTTGCCCTGCACCGCGTTGCTGCTGGCGCTGGGAGCCACCGTGGGTCTGCTCCTGATTCGCAGCTTCCACGCCGAATATCGCGGCCTGGTCGAGCTCTACAACCACGGGTGGTACTGGGGGGCGCTGCTGGCCCTGACACTGGCCTCGTTCATCGGGATCTATGGCCGGCTGCAGCGCCGATTCAATACCCAGACGCTGTCACTGGGGTCCGCGCTGGTCTGGCTCGTGTTGCTGCTGCTGGTGACCGCCGATTTTCCAGGTGCCAGCTATGCCCTGGGCTGGCCGCTGGTGGGGGTGCTGGCCTCCTGGCTCGTGGTGCTGCTGGGCGCCGGCAGGCTCTCCAGTGCTCAACGGGCGATGGTGTGGACGGCCGGCGCGATTCCCGCTGCCTTGGTGTTCGCGCCCTTGGTGCACTTGCTGCTGGTGGCGATGACCACGCCCATGGCCGGTGTGGCCATGGTGGCCGTGGTGCTCCTGCTGGGCCTGCTCTGGCCCTTGCTGGCCGCGATGCGCCGGCGGGACCTCCTGAGCAAGGCGGCGATGGCCGTCGGTGTGGCCATGCTCGTCGGCGGCGAACTCACCTCCGGGGCGTCGGCGGAGCACCCTCGACCCGTCAATGTGTTCTATGTCCGCGACAGCGGGAGCAACACCGCGCAATGGCTGTCCGGCGACGTCGTGCTGGACTCCTGGCAACGGCATTTCTTCGATGCGGGCGCCGTGCGGCGTGCCATTCCGGAATGGTACGGGGCGGAGTCCCGGAGATATTGGACCTCCGCGGCGCCAGACGTCGGGCTCCCCGCGCCGGCACTGAAGACGCTGGGGGACAGTACCGAGGGCGCGACGCGGACGATCCAGCTGCAGCTCAGTTCGCGCAGGAATGCGCGGGACTTCACGCTGCAGGTCCTTGGCGCCCCGGTCACTCAGGCACGGGTGCAGGGGCGGGAGGTTCCGGCCGCAACGGCGGAGGAATGGACCCTGGACGCTCATAACGTGCCGGCCGAGGGCCTGACGATCCAGCTCATGGTCCCCGCCGGACGCGCCTTCACGGTCAACCTGTTCGATGTCACGCCAGGCCTGCCGATGGCCGATGCGCTGCCGGAAGACGCCTCGACCATGCCCCACCGGGCCGGATCGAGTCACACGACACAGAGCCTGACGACACACAGGTTCTAGCCCCCAGGACATCTGTCCACTTCAATCAGGAGGAAGAAAACATGCTGGTGATGGGAATGTGCGGAGGTCTCGACCCGCAACACGGCAATCGGCTGGAGTTTCCGATCGGGCAGGGCCACGATGCGGCCGCGGTGCTGCTGTCCAACGGCGAACTGGTGGCCGGCATCGAGCAGGAGCGCCTGGATCGCATCAAGCACAGCAACAAGTTTCCGCTGGAAGCGATCGACTTCTGCCTGCGCACGGCGGGGGCCACCCTGCAGGACGTGGAGCGGTTCGCGATCAATGTCGACGAATCGGTCGGCGACCTGTTCATCCTTGAGAAGTACATCGGCGGCTCGCTGGATGACTTGTCTGGCATCCGGCAGGTCGTCTGCCAGCTGCTGCAGGACCGGTTCGGGGCCTTTGATGCGAAGAAGCTGCAGTTCGTGAACCACCACGAGGCGCATGCGCTGAGCGCCTACGTCATGTCCGGCTTCGACGAGGCCCTGGTGGTCACCGTCGACGGGGCCGGACCGGAAGGGCAATGCACCACCGTGTGGGAAGGGCGGGGCGGCCGGCTCAAGCCGGTCCGCAACCACCGGACGCCGCACTCGCTGGGCTTCTTCTACAACACGGTGATCCACCAGCTCGGGTACACCATCTTCGACGAGTACAAGGTGATGGGCCTGGCGCCGTACGGCGATCCGGCCCGCTATCGCGCCTTGCTGCGATCGATGTACCAGCTCACGCCGGACGGCTGGTTCCGGGTCGTTCATGACCAGGAGATCGCGCACTGGACGATGTACTCCGGGGGCTGGGCGTGCCGCGCCGGCGCGGGGATCCGTTCACCCAGCACCATCAGGACATCGCCGCCGCCTTGCAGGAGGCGGTCGAAACCATCCTCATGCACTTCTTCCAACATCACCGCAAGCAGTCGGGCTTGGAGCGGCTGTGCTACGCGGGGGCGTGGCGCAGAACGTCACCTTCAACGGCAAGCTGGCCAGCCAGAGCATGTTCAAGGAGATGTTCATCCAGCCGGCGGCGCACGATGCCGGCTGCGCGCTCGGCGCCGCGCACGCGGCACACCGGGCTGTCCGCAACGAGTTGGCCTTGCAGGCGACGCAGTCGGTGTATTGGGGCTCGGACATCGGGACGCCCGAGCAGATCGAGAAGGAACTGACCCACTGGGCCGATTTCGTCAGCATGCGCCGTCTTGGCGATCCCGCCCGTGAGACGGCCGAGTTGCTGGCGCAGGGCCAGGTGATCGGTTGGATGCAGGGGCGATCGGAATTCGGCCCGCGCGCACTGGGCAACCGCAGCATCCTGGCCGACCCACGGCCCGCCGAGAACAAGTCGAAGATCAATGCCATGGTGAAAAAGCGCGAGGCTTACCGGCCCTTCGCGCCCTCCGTGCTGGAGGAGTCGGCGGCTGAGATCTTCGAGCTGGGCGGACTGCAGCGCTCCCCGTACATGCTGTTCTCGCTGCCGACGCGTGAGGCCAGCAGGGCGAGCCTCGGAGCGGTCAGCCACGTCGACGGATCGGCGCGGATTCAGACCGTGTCGCGTGAATCGAATCGACCGTATTGGGATCTGATCAGTGCCTTCAAGGACCTGACCGGCGTCCCGGTGCTGCTCAACACGTCGTTCAACAATGATGCTGAGCCCATTGTCGAGAGCGTGCGGGATGGCGTGGTCTGCTTCCTGACCACCCAGCTCGACCGGCTGGTCGTCGGCGACTTTCTGGTCGAGCGGCGCAGCACGGAGGCGCTGCCTTGGGAGCGGCTGGTCGCGGCGTTGGCGGACAGTCGGCAGCTGGTCCAGAAAGAGAGTCTGGTGCCGCCCGCGGGCCGGCAGATCCAGTACGCCATCGAGAGCAGCTACAGCGGCCACCGCCGCTTGACGATCAGCGAGCAGGCTTACCGCCTGCTCCTGGCGCGCCAACCCTCCCACACGCTCGGCATGTTGCTCGATGAACTGGGCATCACGGAGGAGGCCCAGCGCAGCGCGGCGCTGGCCGAGTTCGTGCGGTTGTGGGAGCAGCGGGCCGTGCAACTCCGTCCTGCGGATGTCGCTTAGTCCAGGCTGTGGGTGGCGCCGGACCGCGTCCACGGCCTTCTGGAAGGGGGCTGAGGCAAGGCCTGGCCCCTTTATATACTGCGTCCCCACCTGGAGTTGCCACCATGCTCAGCCTTCAACACCTCGTTAAGGTCTTCGGTGCCCAGCGCGCCGTGGACGATCTGAGCCTGGAGTTGCAACCCGGTGTCGTGGGCCTGATCGGACACAACGGCGCGGGCAAGACCACGCTCATGCAGCTGATCGCGACGCTCACGACACCGACCAGCGGGCGTGTCCTGCTGGATGGCGAGGACGTCGTGAAACACCCGGACCGCATGCGTCGACGCCTGGGTTACCTGCCGCAGGACTTTGGTGTCTACCCGCAGCTGACCGCCCTGGAGTTCCTGCAGTACTTTGCCGCCCTCAAAGGCGTGCGCGACACACCGCGCCTGCTGCGATTGCTGGAGCAGGTCAATCTGCATCAGCAGGCGCACCAGATGGCGGCCAGCTTTTCAGGGGGCATGCGTCAACGCCTGGGCATTGCCCAGGCCCTGCTGAATGATCCCGACGTCTTGATCGTCGACGAACCCACCGCCGGTTTGGACCCTGAGGAGCGGCTGCGCTTCCGTCACCTGCTCAGCGAGATCGGGCTCAGCAAGCTGGTCATCGTCTCGACCCATATCGTCTCGGACGTCGAAGGCATGGCGGGGCAGTTGGCCATCCTGCGCAAGGGCAAGCTGGTGGACTTCGAGACGCCCGAGACGCTGATGCAGCGCTCGCGGGGAAGCATCTGGAGTGCCCGGCTGAGCGAGGCGGAGTACACGCAGTTGCGCCAGGAAGGGCAGGTGCAGGTGCTCCAGGCCCAGCGTCAAGGCCACCAGATCCACGTTCGCCTGGCCCACGGGGTCCGGCCCTTTGACGCGGCTGAACCGGGAGAGCCCAGCCTCGAGGAGGCGCTGATGGCCCAGCGCTACGCGCTGCAGGCGCAGGCAGCATGAGCGGCCTGCTGCCTTTGGTCCAGGCCGAGCTGCGTTTGCGGCTGCGGCGGCTCAGCACGGTTCTCGTACTGCTGTTGACGCTGGTGCTCTCGTGGATGGTCGTGGTGGATCCCCGCACCGGCTTTGCCATGATGGTGATCCAGAAGGCGCGGACGGTCTATGAAAGCGGGACGGTGGCATTCGGCTCGGCCTGCATCGCGAGCGTGGTGCTCAACCTGTTCGGGTTCTACCTGGTGAGAGGCCGCAGCAGCCTCGACCTGCACAGCGGCTGCGCGGGCCTGATCGCCACCACGCCGACCGGCAATCTGCGTCTGCTGGCCAGCCGTTGGCTGGGGTCGATGGCGTATTTGATGCTGCTGCAGTTGGCGCTGGTGCTGGGCGGCTGTGTGCTCCAGTGGATACGGGGCGAAGGCCCGTTGCAGCCTTGGGTGTTTGTGCAGACCTATGCATGGATGCTGACGCCCACGTTGATGGCAGCCGCAAGCTTCGCCCTGCTGGCCGACGCCTGGGGACCGCTCGTCGGGAGAAAAGGGGATGTCGCCTACTTCCTGGTCTGGATGGCTCAGTTTGCGGTGCTGCCGGCCACGCTGGTGCCGGGTCACCTCCAACTGAGTCCGTTGCAGGCCCTGGATGCCTCCGGGATGGCTGCCGCCGCCGCACATCTGGCGGTGCTCATGCACACGAACACGGTGGCCATCGGGGGCAGCACCTTCGACCCGGGCCTGCCGATGCGCCATTTTCCGGAGGGCTTCTGGGGCGCCGACCTCGTGGCCTTGCGCTTGGCCACCGCGGTCCTCGCGCTCGTGGTGGCGGCGTTGGCGGTGCCACTTTTCCATCGTTTCGATCCCCGACGTGTGCGCACTGTGGGGACCAGTGGACGCTCCTGGCCCAAGCGGCTCATGCGGGCGCTGCTTGGCCCGGCGCGCTGGCCCGCGCTGCGCCTGCTCCGGCTCGCGCCTCGCATCGGCGGAGCTCCAGGGGCCTACCTGGCAGAGGTCAGCCTGACGCTGCTGGCCCATCCCTGGGCTGTGCTTGCGATCCCGGTGCTGGCGGTGTTGGGGCAGGTCTTGCCGCCGGCCAAGCTGCCTGCGCTCGTCGCAGCAGGCTGTTGTCTTTGGGGGCTGGCCATCAGCGATCTCTCGTCCCGCGACTTCAGCAGCGGGACCATGGGCCTGGTCGCCGCGGTGCCGGGTGGTGACCAATCCCGTCGCTGGCGCCAGTACTTGTGCGCTTTGGGCGTGGGGCTGTTGTTCACGGTGCCCGTTGCCGTGACGGTGCGCCATCCTGAGCTGTTGCTGACCCTGATGTGCGGCCTGGTCTTGGTCAGCGCGCTGGCCAGTTTGCTGGGGCAGCTGACCCGCGGTGGCCGCAGCTTCCTGGCGCTTTTCCTGTTTGGGTTCTACGTGATCCTGCAGGTGCCTGAATCACCTTGGCTGGATTTGTTCGGCTTCAACGGTGCTGCCACCTCAACCACTCGCGCGACGTCCCTGGGAGTGGCGGCGCTGGCGCTGGTCTTGGCGAATCGCCGGTTGCTTGCCCGCGCCTGACCGGATCACGCTTGACTGCGGACGATCGCGACGGGGCAGGGACCACGTACTGGAAGTGGAGCAGCCCGGTGGCCGACACGCACACTTGGTGCTCCACGTAACCCATTGAAGGGCTCCGAACAGAGCATCGCCATCGGACTGCGATTGGTCTATTTATAACATCACATAATGCACATTGTCAGTCTTATAGGTGATGCGACTAAGGCGCTCATTCAGAGCCTACGTCCAACAGAAAGCCGTCCGACGCAAAATTAGGACTTGGGTGGGCAAAGCAATCCGACACCCCAGTTTTCCCAAAAGCGATCGACCGCCCCGCCAATTCATCAGGTCAGGTCTTGACCTGCACGGAAGCGCGCAAGCGCCTGCGCCAGCCTCCCGCGGCTAGCAGCTCTCAGTTGCAAGAGACCAAGCTCTCTGGCCATGGCTACCAGGTTGTCGTCGTCGGACGCAGCCCGGTTGACAACCAAGGCTGCCAAGGCTGTCAGTTCCTCAAGGCAAACTTCGTCTACGGAACGCCTGGAGTCGGCAGAGGCCACACGGAAAAGTACCTTGCCTTCCGGGCTTGCACCTGAAGGCCAATAAAACGTGCCAACCGACTCCTCTGTACTTTGGAAGACCCGCTTCGCTACTTCTTCAACGCGGTCTTGAATGCGGCTACCTGTGCGCTGCCAACCATGGGCACGAGAGATGCGACGCGCAAGCACGAGGTCCAGCACCGGCCCCTCGCGTTCGACAACGTACGCGACCATCGCCTTCAGCCGCTCGTCGTACGAGCCATCGAAGAATGCATCGGGGTCGCACGCCTCTACCGCAACAGCGGGATCGCACTCTGCAAACACTCCTCTCGACGGCAGACTCGTGTCATCACTAGACGCCCGTCGTGCATACACCTCCTCGGGCACCTCTCTTTGCGCCGCAGGCGTCTGGTCGGCCACCTTAGGCACAACATGATCCGTGTTCGACAACGGGTTCGGCGGCGGGGCAGCCACTGGCGCCTCTGCCATCGCTTTCTCAATGGCCTCCCGAGCCTCTGCCTCCGCCGCGGCCTTCTCAGCCTCGACCGCTCGCTTCGCGCGGCTGACGGCCAGAAGGTCGTCAAGTTGCTTGCAGATGCGCTCGATGACGCCCTTCGGGTCAACCCACCAGTCGGTTGACCAGATGCGCAGAATCTCCCAGCCGAGTCCACGCAGTACCTGTTCGCGCAACATATCCCGGTCGCGCGCGGTGGCAGACCGGTGGTAGGTCGCTCCATCGCACTCAATTCCTGTGAGATAACTACCAGGAGCGTCCGGATGGACCACCGCTAGGTCGACACGGAAAGACGAAGCGCCTACTTGTGTATGAAGTTGCCAGTTCCTTGCGGTCAGCGCTGCAGCGACTGCCTCCTCGAACGGACTTTCGAACCCGCCGAGGCTGCCAGCTGTCGCCTCAAGAAGCGCCCGTGATCCGCGCTCAGCAAACTCGAGAAAGTGCTTCAGGTCTCGAACGCCGATGGCTTGCGTCCGCGACAGGTCCATCTGATCGCCGCGAAGCGTCGAGAACACTCGCAGTTCCTGCCGCGCGCGAGTGATGGCAACGTTCAGGCGACGCTCGCCCCCGTGCGGTTCATCGGACCGAAATTCATTGAAACAGCGTTATTGGAGTCCGGCCCGAACGTGATGGAGAAGTACATGATGTCGCGTTCGTCCCCCTGGACGCTCTCCAGGTTCTTGACGAACAGCGGCTCCAATTCCGACTCGGCAAAGTACGGCTCAAGGCTCGAGTCCTTGCGCCGCTCTTCGTCCAGCAGGTCCTCGATGAGCTTCTGCTGCTCGGTATTGAAAGTCACTACACCGATGGTCAGCTTGGATTCGCGGAAGCCTGGTGTCTTGAGACGCTTCACGACGTCAGCCACCAGCGCCCTGGCCTCAGCCTGATTGGTTCGGGCCCCGCCCTTCGCATAGGAGCCCTTGACGAAGTGGAAGCTGACCGCTCGATCCTCGGTGACCGGGGACGGGAAGGTCACCAAGCGACCACCGTAGTAACGGTGGTTCGAGAAGGCAATCAGGCTCTCATTCCGGCTCCGATAGTGCCAATCGAGGTTCAATGTAGGCAGGCTAGCGCCCATGCATTCGTCGAGGATGCTCTCCATGTCTCCTTCGACATCCTCGTCATCGGTTGAAGATTCGGCCCTGTCGAAGAAGCTCGTTGGCGGGAGTTGTTTGGGGTCGCCCACCATGACAACCTGGCGCCCCCGAGCAATTGCGCCAATCGCATCCCAAACCGGAATCTGCGAAGCCTCGTCAAACACAACCACATCGAATGGCTCCGAATCCGCCGCAAGGTATTGCGCGATGGACAGAGGGCTCATCAGGAGGCACGGCGTCAGCTTGGTCAGCGCTGTGGGGATGTTGCTGATGAGTTCCCGCAACGGCTTGTGCGCGCGCTTCTTGGTGATCTCGTGCTTCAGGAAACCCCATTCGGAACTTCGCGTCACGTCATCCGGCAACGGCAGACCCCTACACAGATTCGCCCGCAACCAAGATTTCGTCAGCTCGGTGAAGCGCTTGTCGAGGGTCCGGAAGTCCGTGATGCGCCGCTCGTGCTCAGCGGATACGAAAGTTCGGATGACATGTTCGCTGTCGACTACGGCGTTCAACCACCAGCGGCAGTAGTTCGTCTCGAACGCGCGGCGAACGTTGCTTGGCGGCACAGCCCCATTGGCCACACCAGCGACGATTGAACTCAAGCCAAGGGCCATGGCCTGCTGGCTGACTTTGCGCCAAGCGCACCAAGCGTTGAGCTTGTGCTCCGAAGCGCGGATTGCCTCAGCGCGGGCCTTCAGCTGATGCAAGTCCGAATCGCTGTATCTTGCTTCAGCTTCGGGCGTGAACGTTCCGCGGCTTGCAAGTAGGTCGATGCTGGGTTGAAGTCGCCCGATGGAGTCGAGGTACGAATCACCCGCCGCAGCGACGGGACCGGCGACGTCCAGCAGCGCATTTCCCTCCATGACGAGTTGCTTAAGGGCCGTGCAGACGTCCGCAACATCCTCCGGGGCTGCTGCGAGGTTTGAGACTGCGGCCGCGATGGACCGCTGGAACGAGACGGCCTTTGCCACCTCGTCCCGATCGGTCTCCAGGTACTTCCATACGCCCGGACAAAGCGACTTCAGGTCGTCCATGTCGGCCAGCTTTTCCTCAAGGGCTGCTCGCTCCTTCAGGGTCGCATGATCCTTGGCCAACCTCTCGCCGCATTCACCTTGGGCCACGTGTTCGAAGGAAGCCGTCATCGCTCCAGAAGCGCGAACCTCCGGCAGCGCTTTCGTGAACGCAATAGCGTCTTCCAGCATTGGAATGTTCGTGTCGAGGCTCTTCCAAAGCCGGTCAGTTGCGCTCTCAAGATCGCCAAGCTCGGCCATCTGCGCATCCAGTTGTACGATCTCCAGCAGTTTGCTCACCTCAGCGGCTAGCTCCTCACCTCCCCGCCCAGCGCTCAACGGTTCGAGCCCATCCAGAACCCAGTGTCCGTTGGCACGCACGAGCTTCAAAACGTCCTGCAACTTGGTAGCCGCCACCAGCACGTCGAGTCTGGACTTCAAGCCCCTCCAGACACCAACGAGCTCATCAGCCGGGTCCAGCTTCTCGATTTCTGCGCGTTTCTCGCGAATGGCAACGAGCTTCGCAAGGTCGTCAGCCACCCTGGGTTCGCCCTCGCCCGCTACGACCGCTTCAATTTGCTGCTTGACCTTGCGCTTGCCTAGCCACGTAAGCGGCCAGACGGACTTGGCCGCTTTGGCATAGTCTCGGCTCAGCTGGTACACGTTCAACTGTTCCACCCCTTCGGAGTAGCGCACAGAGAGGCCTTGTTCCAAGTCGCCGAGTTCCTTCAGCAAACTTGTGCCCTTGCGCAACGTCTCCAGCGCAAACTGCGACCAAGGGGTGGGCAGGCTGGCGAACTGCTCCCGACGCTTCTTGAGCAGGCCGACGGCCTTTGTCGCATTTCCTCGCAGAGCGAGGTCCCAGCCACCAGACAGTTGCCCCGACAACGCCGCATGCTTCTCCAGCATGGAGCTTCCCGCAACAAGGCGTTCAACGGTGAGCCTGGCATCGGGCGCGAAGGAAAAGCTCCAATCTCGCCCTGCAGCGTGAGGCAGGCACCGTGCGAGCGAAGCTGTGGCCACTCGCGCGCGACGTGTCAGGGGTACCGAAGGCAACCTCGTAACAGCGCGGAAGCGCTCGTAGGCAGATAGGACCTCCTCACAAACGGGAAGCAGTTGTCGCGCCGCCTCGACGACGCCTTGCTGCCAGCTCGGTGACCAGTCGGCATGGCCAATGTCCAGCAGCGGTCCGCCCAAAAGCGCATCGGCTCCGACAGCCCCCGCGTTCACCTCAAGGCGAGCAACAACCTCTCGCAGGAGCTCAGTGTCGCTTTTGGTGTGGGCCGCGTGCGTTGCCCATGACAACGGCAAGTTGGGCACGTCAGAACCATCGACAACGGCGCCGATTGCGTCATAGATGGACCTGCCGTTTGCGTGGCGATGATGCAGTCGGTCCACGTAGACGTTGAGCTCATCACGGACCCGCTTCAGGCGGTCGGCTTCTTGCTCCCAGACGGCAGAGTCGACTTCCCCACGGGCTTCCCACGAGGTCTTCAGCTGCGCCAATACATCCGCCTTGCGAGCCTTGCTCGAATGCAGTTCCAGGCAAAACTCACCAAGCCCCACTTCACGCAGGCGTCGGTACACAACGTCCAACGCTGCGATCTTCTCCGACACGAACAGCACGCGCTTGCCTTCGGCCAGGCATTGGGCGATGGTGTTCGAGATGGTTTGGCTCTTCCCGGTGCCTGGCGGGCCGATGAGTACAAAGTCCTTGCCACGAGCGGCCGCCATCACCGCAGAGAGTTGCGATGAGTCCGAAGGCAGCGGGCAGAACGTCTGCTGCGGAGAGAAGTCCCTGTCGAGAGACTTTGGACTGGGGAAAGTGGATGAACTTGGATAGGGGTCGCGAGGCGTGTCAATCAAGTGCTTGACGACAGGATTGAGGCGCAGCTGATCTGTTCGCTGCGTCAGGTCAACCCACATTAGGTACTTGGCGAAGGAGAACGTGGACAACACCACCTCCTCAGACACCTCCCAGCCCTTGATGTCCTTCACAGCAATGGACACTGACTTCCAAATCTTGGCGATGTCCAAGCCTGCTTCGTCGCGAGGAAGCTCACCGTCGGCAATGCCAAGGTTCAGATGGAAATCCTGGCGCAGCATCTCGATGAGCGTCGGGTTGAACCGAGGCTCGTCGTCGTGCAGCGTCATCGTGAAGCCTGACCTCACGCTTCGTCGGTTCAGGGAAACCGGAATCAGGATGAGAGGCGCACGGTACTTCACTTCCTCTTTGTCAGCGCGGTTCCAGGTGAGGAAGCCCAGCGCCAGGTACAGCGTGTTCGCTCCACCCTCTTGGAGAGTCGTGCGCGCATTGCGGTACATCTCGACCATGCGCGCCTCGAGCTCATCCTTGGAGAGCTCAACGAACACTTCTCGCCGATGGAGCGCATCCAGTGCAAACTGACGACGTAGGTTCTCGCGGTCCCTACCCTCATGGATGGCCTGACTGCGTGGATCATTACCGTCCATGAGGTCCGGTCGAGGCTGAAGTTTCAACTCCTTGCCATCGGACATAACGTCTTCAAGCAGCCCAGGGTCGGGGGCGTCGAGCCTCAGCGCCCTCTTGTTCGCCTTGAAGTTGAGCAGGTTGTTGCGCAGCGACAGGTCGAGCAATTTGCGCTGCCAGCGCGCCAAGCGGTCTCTAGGGTCAAGCGTGGCGTCGTCAGTGACCTGCAGGTCCTCATCCGGGAGGTCCGGCGCGTCCTCGAGCAGAATCGTGTCGTCGGCAATGATTTCGGCGGGCTCAGGAACTTGCAAGAGTTCGGGGCTGGACAGCGGCTTGATGCGCTGCAGCCGAGCGCGCCGGATGTCGACGGCAAGCTCGAACGTATCGTCCTTGCCTTCGGCGACCTGCTCGGCGCCAACCTCGGCTGCTCGGCTGAACGGTACTTGGGGGCGCTGCGTGACCAAGGTGGTCTCGAACAGGACCAGCTCCTTGAGCTTCAGTCGCTTGCGCAGGGACGTCACGTCGTCGACAACCGTTGTCGAGAACTCCTCCGACTTCAACCACACCCCGGCAAACGCATGCCCACGCGTAAAGACCACCACAGGGTTAAGCCCCAACTGTTCCAGCGTCGAGCAGAACAAGAGGGCTAGGTCCATGCAGGTTCCCAGCCCGGAGTCTGCGATCTGCGTTGCTCCCCGAATCTTCTGACCGCGATGCTCGAAGCTAGCCGGCGGTAGGGCGTAGTCGATCTTCATCGAGACGACGGCACCCCAGACTGCTGCTGCGAGCTCCCAGGCTCGTTTGGAACTGCCCTGCTTGTAGCCATCCAAGGCGGGGTCTTTCCCGTGCTCGCGCAGCAATTCCGCAGTCTTCTTCAGGACGCGGTCGACCGCTGGATCGTTGGGCTGCACAAAAGCCGCAACCATGTCGGGCAGGTGGGACAAACCACCCCACTGGTTGCGAGGCAGGAGTTCGACAGCCTTCGAAGTCGCTGTGAGCGCCTCCCCCTCAGCGCCAGCAGCTCGAACGGCCAACGTCACGGTTGCAGTTTCAGCTTCCGTGAGTCGCGTGAGTAGCGGGCCATCAAGCTGGACATCTAGGTCCTTGATCCGGTAACGGTCCCCCGAACGGATCGCATCCAGCCGCCAGGTCTTCGGCTTGACGAACGCGGGCGTCGAGGTCAGCGATAGTTCAAGCTGTCCCGTGTCGCTCTTAAGGGTGCTTGCAACCGTAAGTTCGCGGAGCAGGGGCACCGCGTTCTGAAAGTCAGCGAGGCTGAGCTTTGCAGCGAGCGTGACGTCGACAGACAGTGCCGGCGGCGGCTCCAAAGGCGCCGCGTGATCGCTGTCGGGCGCGACGCTGGTAGCGTCGGTTGCATCCAGAGCCTGACTTGCCTGGAGCGACTCCATCTTGTTGGACATCCCTGCCCTCCCGTCTCGTGTTGACCTTGGGCTCTTGGGCCCTCCCTCGGATAGGCCCTTCGGCGCGTCCGTATACAAACGTATCTTGGCATGTCTGCGCGGCAGTCCACAGCGCGTAAACAGGGGGCTGGCTGAGGATCGCTTTGACACAGAGGGCGAGAGCTTGGAGATGCCACCCGGCGCTGTTGTCCCACCCACCAGCGTGTCAGGGCGAGATGGAACCGCGCCCTTCTGTTCCCTGTCGGCTCGCCACCCCTGTCAATCACAACCTCGAGGTCAGGTCCATCCGTCGAGGATCGCTCGCCAAGGACCGCCGATGTCGACGCGGCCTCGTGAATTTCAGGGGACTCGACCTGCAGGGACGACCGCGCCCGACAGCGCCGCCGACACGACCCGCTTCAGGAACCGGGCATCGATGGGTTCGCGGGAGAACCATCGCCGGTAGAAGACCGGGCCCACCAACTGGGCGACGATGACCGACAACTCGATGTCCGCCGGCAACTCGCCGCGGGCCTGCGCCCGCTTCAACACCGCCAGGTAGGGGGCGGTGTGATCGATCTGGATGGCGCCCGTGATCCTGGCCAGCTCCGCATCCCGTTCCGCGGCGTCGACGAGGGACGGCAGCACGCTCGGCCACTTCTCTTCCCGCAGCATGCGAGCCAGTTCCATCACCAGGGCGTTCGCGTCCCCCGGCAGCGTCCCGGTGTCGGGCGTCGTCTGCGCCGTGCTGATCAGTGCGCAGGCCTCCAGCACCAGGGCCGATCCCGTCCGCCATTGACGGTAGATGGTGGTCTTGGCCACCCCGGAGAGCCTCGACACCTCATCGACGCTCACGCCGCTCATCCCGCGCGCGGCCAGGATGTCGCAGGTCGTGCGCAGCACCGTCTCGCGGGACTTCCGCACCCGCTCGTCGAGCTTCCTGGTCGCCGGGGCAGCCTCTTTCCGGACCTGCGCCGCATCGTCGTCTTTCATGCCTGGCCTCGCCGTCATTCGCTACAAGTTGGTAGCGTATATACCACGACGCGCACACGACACGCACTCGGCTCAATCCGTCACGATCGGGGAGTTCATTGACGTCAAGAGGCCATTTCGATACGCTCCAGTATCGCTACTGATTGGTAGCGAAATATCCTGAACCGTCTTTCCTGGGACCCGCATGAACTTCGTTTCCGTCCGAATCATCACCGAGGACATCCAGCGGCTCGTGTCCTTCTATGAGCGCGTGCTGAGCCTTCCCCCGACCTGGTTCACCGAGGACTTTGCAGAGTTCGGCACGCCTGCCGCGACCCTGGCCATCGGCAGCACGCGCACGCTGGCGCTGTTCGGCCAGGACATTGCCGAGGCCGCGACCAATCGATCGGCCATCCTCGAGTTCCTCGTGGAAGACGTCGACGCCCGCCACGCGCAGCTGGCGACCGGCGACGTGCAGGTGGTCCAGGCGCCGACGACCATGCCTTGGGGCAACCGGTCCCTGCTCCTGCGAGACCCGGACGGTCAACTCGTCAATCTCTTCACGCCGGTCACGGAGACGGCTCGGAAGAAATTCGGCTTGACGTGAGACAGGGCCGCGTCGCCGACGCAGCAGCGGATCAGCGCGTCTTGAGATAGCTTCCAGGGCGGGACACGATTCGGAGACCCGCCGCATGATCGAGACCTTCCAACGCCACCTGCCCAACGGCATCACCTTGAGCTGCCGCGCCGCCGGCGAACCGGGCCGGCCGCTGATGGTCTTCCTGCATGGTTTCCCCGAGGCGGCGTTCATCTGGGACGACTTGCTGAGCTTCTTCGCCGATCCCGCGCACGGCGGCCATCGCTGCATCGCGCCGAACCTGCGCGGCTTCGAACGGTCGAGCGCGCCGACCGAGATCGCCGCCTACAAGGCGCAGCTGATGGTGCAGGACATCCAGCAGCTCGTCGCCACCGAGCGCGCCGACGGCAAGATGGCCGCGCTCGTTGCGCACGACTGGGGCGGCGCCTTCGCCTGGGGCTACGCCAACGCCTTTCCGGATCAGGTCGGGAAGCTGGTCATCATCAACTCGCCGCACGCGGGCACGCTGTCGCGAGAGCTGCGCAACAACCCGGCGCAGCGCGAGGCCAGCGCGTACATGAACTTCCTCGCCCGGCCCGATGCCGAGGCGCTGCTTGCCGAAGACGACTTCCAGCGCCTGTGGACGTTCTTCACCCACATGAAGGCGGGTCCCGACGGTTTCGGATGGCTCACCGAGGATCTCAAGGCGCAGTACCGGGAGGTCTGGCGCGCCGGCCTCACCGGCGCCTGCAACCTTTATCGCGTCACGCCGATGAAGCCGCCGCTGCCCGGCCAGACCGTCGACAGCATCCCGGTGCTCCCGCGCGAACGGCTGATGGTGACCATGCCGACGCTGGTGTTCTGGGCGCTCGACGACACCGCGCTGCTGCCGGGGCTGCTCGACGGGCTCGACGACTACGTGCCGCGGATGGCACTCCTGAAGGTGCCCGGCGCCACGCACTGGATCGTGCATGAACAGCCGCGATTGATCGCAAGCGAGATCGAGCGCTTCCTGCAGCGCTCGACCTGAGCGCCCTCCTTCGCGTGCCCCCGAGCGCGCTCATCCCTGCTTGAACCGCGCCGCATACCCCTTGGCCTTGAACTGCTCGATCACGTGATCGACGAACACCCGCACCTTGGCCGGCACGAGCCGGCGGCTCGTGTAGTAGATCGCCAGCGGCAGCGCCTCGGCGTACCAGGCCGGCAGCACCGGCACCAGTTCGCCGCGCTCGAGGAAGGGCACCGCGTGCGGCAGCGGCAGCAACGCGATGCCCATGCCGCTGGCCGCCGCGCGGCCCATGGCCTCGGGGTCGTCGAGCACCATCACCGGACGCACGCTGGCCACCACCTCCTCGCCGGCCTTGTTCTTGAGGACCCACGGCACCAGCCGTCCTGAACTCAGCGAGCGTCGCAGCAGCCCGCGGTGACGCGCCAGATCGCCCGGCTGCTTCGGCACCGGGTTCGCCGCCAGATACGCCGGCGCGGCGACGAGCACGATCCGCAGGCGTGCGAGCTCGCGCGCGATCAGCGCATCCGTCAATTCGATCCCGCCGCCGATGGCGACGTCGAATCCCTCGGCAACCAGATCGACCTGGCGGTTGTCGAAATGCAGGTCCGGCACGACGTCCGGATAGCGCCTCACGAACTCGTCCATCATCGGCACGAAGTACTCGCGTCCCACCGTGTGGGCCAGCGCGACTTTCAGGGTCCCCGCGGGTTTGCCGGCGCCCTGCCTCAGGTCGGTCAACGCGTCGCCGATCTCGCTCCACGGCCGTCGCACCTGCGCGTAGAGGCGCTCGCCGTCGGTCGTCAGCGCCAGGTTGCGCGTGCTGCGCTGGAACAGCCGCACGCCCAGCCTCGCCTCGAACTGCGCCACGCTCTTGCTCACCGCCGCGGGCGTCAGGCCCAGCCGCCGCGCGGCCGCGGAAAAGCTCCCCTCGTCGGCGGCGGCGAGGAAGGCATCGAGGGTGCTGCTCAGTTCGGTCGACATGCCGCCAGCTTATACCAATGGTTGAAACTGAACACGCACCTTTCCAACTACCGCAATCAGGTGGCGACGACCATAGTTGAGTCCATCAACCACCCCTCTCCGAAAGGAAACACCATGAGCACCGCCACCCACACCTCCGCCAAGACCTCCACCAACGCCGTCCTGGCCGGCAAGGTCGCCTTCATCCATGGCGGGTCCCGCGGCATCGGCGCGGCTTCCGCCCGGCGTCTGGCCCGCGACGGCGCGACCGTCGCCATCGGCTACGCGGCGTCGGCCATCGCGGCCGAAGCGCTGGTCGAAGAGATCAAGGCCGCCGGCGGCCAGGCGATCGCCGTCAAGGCCGACGCCACCGACGCCGCCGCCCTCACCCGCGCCATCGACGGCGTCGCCGAGCGCTTCGGCCGCCTGGACATCCTCGTCAACAGCGCCGGCGTGCTCGCTGTCGCGCCGCTGGACCAGTTCACGCTGGAAGACTTCGACCGCACCGTCGCCGTCAACGTGCGCTCGGTCTTCGTCGCCTCGCAGGCGGCGGCCAAGCACATGCGCGAGGGCGGCCGCATCATCAACATCGGCAGCACCAACGCCCAGCGCATGCCCTTCGCCGGCGGTGCCGTCTACGCGATGAGCAAGTCCGCGCTGGTCGGCCTGGTGAAGGGCCTGGCGCGTGACCTCGGCCCGCGCGGCATCACCGTCAACAACGTGGCCCCCGGCCCGGTCGACACCGACATGAACCCCGCCGACACCGACTTCGCCGCTGGCCTGCACGGCCTGATGGCCCTGCCGCGCCACGGCAAGGCCGATGAGATCGCCGCGATGGTGGGCTACCTGGCGGGACCGGAAGCCGGCTTCGTCACCGGCGCCGACCTGCTGATCGACGGCGGCTTCGCGGCTTGAGGGCAGACGTCTGATCACCCGGCCGTGTCCGCGAGGGCGCGGCCGGAGCGGGAAGATTCAGGCCTCGTCCTCAAGGCGATGGATGCGGCGCCAACGATCCGGATTGCAGACTGCGACACCCCATTCCGGGGCAAGGAGCAGCATCATGGCGACATCCAAATCCGCATCGCGCCGCATGCAAGTGCGACGTCCCCTTGCGATCACTGAGACATCTCCTGCCGCGCCGGCGCCTACGGCATCGACCTCCATCGAGGACATGCTGCTGGCAGCACAGAGCAGCGGCAGCGATTCCATGGAGACGGGCCGCTACATCGTGACCTTCAAGGAGGGCGCGATCACGGAAGGCATCAAGGCCCTGAAGTCCAGGTCGATGCGCATGGCCGACGCCCGAGACTTCGAGGGACAGTCCCTCCAGATGGAGGCGCTCGGAGATGCGGATGCCGTCGTCTTTCCGGAGATTGGTGCCGCGCTCATCGGCGCTCCCGCCGCCTTGGCTCACGGTCTTGAGGCCATGTCGGAGCCTGGCGCCGACGACCCCATGCAGATCGTCGAGCCCGAGTACTTCGTGTTCCCTGCCGGCAGCGAGGACTATCTGCGCGGATTCCTTCGAGCCGCTGAAACCATCGCGAGGGACCTCAGCACCGGCGATGTGCCGTCGCCGGGCGCTCCCGGCGAACAGGCCGAAGTCGCCGGCAATACCTGGGGCCTCAACGCCTGCCGCGTACCTGCCAGTACGCGCAATGGCACCGGCATCAAGGTGGCCGTGCTCGATACCGGCTTTGCCATCGGCCACCCGGATTTCGTCGGACGCGCCCTCGTTACCAACACGTTCGTCGGTCAACCGGTACAGGACCTACACGGCCACGGCACGCATTGCATCGGCACGGCGCTCGGCCCGCAGGCGCCCTCGGGCACGACACCGCGTTACGGCATCGCGTTCCGCGGCACCATCTACGTCGGCAAGGTGCTGAGCAATTCCGGCGGTAGCGTCGGTGGCAGCGTGCTGGCCGGGATGAACTGGGCCATCGCGAATGGATGCGAAGTGATCTCGATGTCGCTGGGCGGCCAAGGCCCAGTGCAGGCCGCCTATACCGCGGCGGGCCAGGCCGCGCTGAACCGGGGCCTGCTCATCATCGCCGCCGCCGGCAACGCGGGCGGCCCCACCGGTTATCCAGCCAATTCGCCGACGATCATGTCCGTGGCCTCGCTCGACCCCAATCTGCAGCCCTCGTCCTTCTCGAACTTCGGGAAAATCGACATCGCGGCACCAGGGCGGGACATCTTTTCCGCCGCGCCGATGCCGCGTCGCTACGCCACGATGAGTGGCACCAGCATGGCCACGCCGCACGTGTCGGGTTGCGCCGCCCTGTGGGCCCAGACCCATCCGGGATTGCGTGGGGTGGCGCTCTGGAACCGACTGCGCGATACCGCGCGGAAGCTGCCCCTGTTCCCGCCATCCCGGATCGGCGCCGGTCTGGTGCAGGCGCCCTGAAGTCGCCAGCCGGTTTCCCCCGGAGGCGCTCCCACCGGAGCGACAATGCAGGCTTCCCCCTTCCCACCAGCATCCGCTCCGGAGGCAACCATGACCTCGACCCGACACTCCGCCCAGGTGGAATGGGTAATCACCCTTTCCCCCGAGGTCATCCCCGCCGAGGCAGGTCGCGCGCTGGAGAAGGCCGGGTTACGCGTCGATCAGGTGCTCGAGGCGATCGGCGTGATCACCGGTCGCGGCACGCAAGGGCTGGGCGAAGCGCTGCGACGGGTGAATGGCGTTGCGGACGTGTCGGAGCAGGCGCCCATCGACATCGGACCGCCCGATTCGTCGGTGAGCTGACCCACCGTCAGGATCACCGCAGCCCCAAGCGCCCGAGCTTCTTGATCAGCCCCGCCCGGGAGATCCCGAGGCGCCGCGCCGCCTCGGACTGGTTCCCCTCGGTCGCCTGCATCGCCTCGCTGATGAGCCGGCGCTCCAGCTCCGTCATCGCCTGGTCGAGCAGGCCGCCGCGGTCGTCGGCATCGATGCCCGCGACGATCGGCGGCACCGCGACCGGCTCTTCACCAGCCGCTAGCGACAGCGCCTCGGCATCCACGTCCTGCTGCCCCGGCAGCAGCAATGCGGCCGCGGCATCGACCACCGCCTTCAGCTCCCGCACGTTGCCCGGCCACTCGCGCGCCGCCAGCCATCCCATCGCGCCCGCCGCGATGCCCGCGCCGCGCTGCCGCGCGAAACTCGCCGCGAGCACCGGCACGTCGCCGCGGCGTTCCGACAGCGCCGGCGTGCGCAGCACCACGCCCTTGAGCCGGTAGTACAGGTCCTCGCGGAACTCGCCGGCCCGCACCATCGCCTCCAGGTCGCGGTGTGTCGCCGCGACCACGCGGACCTCGCTGGTCTTGGTCACCCGGCCGCCGACCGGCATGTAGGTGCCCTCCTGCAGGAACCGCAACAGCTTCACCTGCATCGCCGGCGGCATCTCGCCGACCTCGTCGAGGAACAGCGTCCCGCCGCGCGCGACCTCGACCAGCCCCGGCTGATCGCGGTAGGCGCCGGTGAAGCTGCCCTTCAGATGGCCGAAGAGCTCGCTCTCCAGCAGTTCCGCCGACAGCGCGCCGCAATGGACCGGCACGAACGGCGCGGCGGCCATCGGCCCCTGCTCGTGCAGGGCCCGCGCGACCAGTTCCTTGCCGGTCCCCGTCGGACCGAGCACCAGCACGTTCACCCGCGTCGGCGCGACGCGTCGGATCATCGCCCGCAACGATTGCAGCACCGCCGACTGGCCGACCAACCCCATCGAGTCCTCGCCCTGCTGGCGTCGCAGCTGCGCCAGTTCCGCGTCGAGCCTGCGCTTGCGCAGCGCCCGGTCGACGACGAAACGCAGCAGGTCGGGATCGATCGGCTTGGCCAGGAAGTCCCAGGCCCCGAGGTCGGCCGCGCGCAGCGCGAGCTCGTGTTCGGCGTGGCCGGTGAGCACCACGACTGGCACGCCGGCGAAGCGCGGGATCAGGGTCAGGCCTTGCTCGGGATCCATGCTCGGCGGCATCGCCAGGTCCAGCAGCACCAGGTCCGGCTGCTCGCGCGCGAAAGCCGACAGCGCCTCGTCGCCGTCGCCGGCGGTGAGGACCTCGTGACCCAGGTTGCGCAGGAAGCCGCCGCCCAGGCGCTGGAACGCGGGCTCGTCGTCGACCAGCAGGATGCGGCCGGAGGCCGGGGGCGTCCGGGATGTCGAAGAGGCACTCATCGCGGCAGCTCCAGCGTGAAACAGGTGGTCCAGGGCGGACGGACGGTCAGCGCGACGCGCCCGCCGTGCGCCTCGGCGATGCGCGCGACGATCGCCAGCCCCAACCCCGTGCCGCCGGGGCTGCGCGAGGCGAAAGGCTCGAAGAGGCGGTCGCGCAGTTCCGGCGGGACGCCCGCGCCGTCGTCGCAGACGTGCAGGCGGAGCATGGCGCCGTCGGAAGCGGCTGCCGGTCCATCGCCGCCATCGAGATCGATGTCGATCTCGCAGCCCGCCGCCGACGCGCCGCGCGCGTTCTCGATCAGGTTGATCAGGGCCTGCTCGAGGCGCCTCGGGTCGATCGTTTGCACCCACCACTCGGCGGGCCATGCCGGCGACAGCCGGGCGCCGGCCTGACGTCGGATCAGGGACTCGACGAGCGAACGCAGCTCGAAGCGCTCGCGCTGGAGCTTCCACGGCTTGGCGTAGTCCAGCAGGTCGCTGGTCAGGTGCGCGATCCGCGCCACCTGCGCACCGACTTCCTGCCGCGTCTCGGTCGGTGCCATCGCCACGGCCATGCCGATGATGTTGAGCGGATTGCGGATGTCGTGCGCGACGCTGGCGGCCAGCGCGCCCAGTTCGGCCAGGCGTGCCTGGATCTGGCGGTCGCGCTCACGCGCCGCGGCCTGCTGCGCCTGCTCGACGCGCACGGCGGCATCGGCCAGCACCGTCGCGAACAGCTCCGCCACGTGGCGTTGTCCGGGTGGTGCCGCCTCCCAGGCCGTCCAGCGCGGCGTCCAGGACGGGCCGTCGCGCCGCATCGTCAGGGCGGGTCGGTCCGTCGGCGGCCGCTCGACGAGGGCGCCCTCCTCCACGCCAGCTCCCGGACTCGTGCCCATGGCCGCGTTCGCCGCCATCGCCGCGCTGGCCTCCTCCTGCACGATCACCGCCACCGGCGTCCCGAGGCGCCGGGTCAGCAGCGCCGAGGCCTCCGCGCCCAGGCGCTCAAGGCTGCCAGCCGCCTGCAGCGTGTCGCGCCAACGGCCGAGGTCCAAGGCGCTGACCTCGCCGCCGGGATAGATGAGGCGCTGGACGAAGCGCCGCACCGGGCCGTTCAGCGCCAGGCAACCGGCGGCCACCGCCAGGCCGCTGAGCCAGCGCGACTCGAACGGCAGCACCAGCGGCATCAGCCCGACGATCGCGATGCCGGACGCCAGCAGCAGCGTCCACACCAGCGCCTTGCCGGCCCACGCGTTCGCGACGAACACGCCATACCGCAGGATCCCGTAGACCAGCATCAGCGGATAGAGCGGGAAGGCCAGCAGCGGGAACGGATAGACCGGCCAGCCCATCAGCGCGATCGCGTAACCGCCCAGGCAGGCCAGTCCCCAGAGGCACGACGCCGTGACGGCGGCGACCTGGCCCCGCGCCGGTCCGCGACCATCGGTCGGCGGACGCATCAGCGCGTGCAGCAGCACGCCCACGCCGCCCAGTCCGAGCACGACCCACGACAGGCTGGTGATCACGGCGGCGGGTTCCGCGAGCGCGAGGCGGCCCACGTCCGGGTGGTCGACGAAATGCGCCGGCACCAGCACCTGCGACACCAGCACCGCCACGCCCCCGAGCGCATAGGCCGCGGTGATCCAGCCCCGGCGCAGCGGCGCCCGGCAGAACACGACGCAGAAATGGAAGAACACCGCGGCGGACAGCGGCGCCGTCGCCAGCACGTGGAGCGAGAGCGTCTCGACGCCCGGCCCGAACCAGTTCGGCAACTCGTTGCCGGAGATCCAGACCGCGATGCCGACCAGGAAGGCGGCCAGCAGCCGTCCACCGGCCACCCGGTCGGCCCAGGCCAGCAGCACGCCCGCCAGCAGCAGCGTCTCGGCCAGCGCCATCCCCATCGTCACCCGCAGCAGCATGTGTATACGTCGTAGATAGTCGACAGGGCGACCACTGTATACGACGAATACAGCTCATGGTTTGGCGCTCAATGGAATCAACGACTTAGACGCTTTTCCAAGGTGGCCCGTTTCTCGCGATAGAGGAGGCATGAACACCCTCTTCCGCGCCCCGCTCCACCTCCGGTCCCGGTTGGCCGCGCTGGTCCCGGCTTCGGCACCGGCATCCGCAACGGCACCGGCCCCCTCGACCTGCCCGCGTTGATGGGCGCCGACGCCTGGGCGCGACTGCCCGCAGCGGTGCAGCGCCGTTTCGGCACGCATGCCGAGCCGGTCTGCTACGCCGGCCGGATGGACCTGCACTGCTCGCGGCTGGGCCGCGCGCTGGCCTGGCTCGCCTGGCCGCTGCGCGGACCGCTGACGCCCGACCGCGCCCAGGGCCTGCCGGCCGAAGTCGCCGTCACCCCCGACGGCCGCGGCGGCGTCATCTGGTCCCGTCGGCTGGGCAATCGGGTCGTCCAGTCCGTCAAGCGCGCGCATCCGGCCGGCCCCGGTGTGCTCGAGCGCACACGCGGCGGGCTGGCCATGGCGCTGGACGTCCTGGAGGACGACGGCGCCCTGGTCTTCCGGAGCCGTCACTACCTCTGGTGTCTCGGACCGGTCCGCCTGCGCCTGCCCGACCTGCTCAGCCCCGGCCAATGCCGCGTCGAGCACCGCGACCTCGGCGCCGGCCGCTTCCGGTTCACCTTGACCATGACCCATGCCCGCTGGGGCCTGACCTTTCAACAGACCGGCGTCTTCATCGATCCCATCGATCCCATCGATCCCGTCGACCCGGTCCAGGAGTCCTGACATGCACATCCTCGATGCCGTCCTCATCGGCCAGGCGCTGCTCGGCGCGTTCGACAACCTCTGGCACCACGAATGGGCCGCGCGGCTGCCGCAACGGCGCGGCGCCCGGCGCGAACTCGCGCTGCACGCGGGGCGCGAGGCGCTCTACGGCGCGCTCTTCCTCGGACTGGCCTGGTGGTCGTGGCACGGCGCGCTCGCCGCGGTCGTCGCCGCGGTGCTGGGCGTGGAGGTGCTCATCACATTGACCGACTTCCTCGAGGAGGACCGCACGCGTCAGCTGCCGCCCTTCGAGCGCTGGCTGCACACGGTCCTGACGGTCTGCTACGGGCTCTTCCTCGGCCTGATGGGGCCGCGGCTGCTCGCGTGGTGGCAGGAGCCCACCGGCCTGGAAGCCGCCGGACGCGGTCCGGTCTCATGGCTCTTCACCGCCATGGCCATCGTGGTGTGGGCTTGGAGCGCGCGCAACGTGCTGGCCGTGCAACGCCTGCGCCGCGAAGCCGCCGCGTTGGAGGACCAGCCGGCCCGACCATTGCAACCGCGCCATGCGTCGGCGGTGCTCGTGACCGGCGCGACCGGCTTCGTGGGCCAGGCGCTGGTGCGCCGGCTGCGGGCGCAGGGGCGCCGGTTGATCGTGCTGTCGCGCGACCCGAAGCAGGCGCGGCTGCAGTTCAGCGCGGACATCGCCGTGATCGGCACGCTCGACGACATCGCCGCGGAGACCCGCATCGAGGCCATCGTCCACCTCGCCGGCGCCCGCGTGCTCGGCCGTCCCTGGACCCGCGCACGGCGGCGCGAGCTGATGGAGAGCCGCACCGGACTGACCGAGCAGCTCCATCGACTGGCGCGCCGGCTGGAGCGTCCGCCGCAGGTGCTGGTGGCGGCGTCCGCGGTGGGCTTCTACGGCGCGCCCGAGGCCGGTGCGCTGTGCGACGAAGCCTCGCCCGCGCAACCGGGCGTCTTCCAGTCCGACCTCTGCGCCGCCATCGAGCATGAGGCGATGCGGCTGGAAACGGTCGGCATGCGGGTGGTGCGGCTGCGCTTCGGCGTGATCCTCGGCCGCGAGGACGGTGCCTATCCGATGCAGGCGCTGGCGGCGCGTTTCGGACTGGGCGCGCAGTTGGGCGACGGCCGCCAGCCGGTGCCGTGGATCCACCTGGACGACGCCGTCGGCTTCATCGACTGGGCGCTGCGACGCCCGGATGTGCGCGGCGCCGTGAACGCGGTGGCCCCGGACCGCTGCTCGCAGGCCGTGTTCTCGGCCGTGCTGGCCGCCTCCTTCGGTCGCACCGCCTGGATGCGGATGCCGGCGGCGCCGTTGCGCTGGCTCGCGGGCGAGATGTCGACGCTGCTGCTGGACGGCCAGCGCGTCGTGCCGCATATCGCCCAGGCGGGCGGCTTCGTCTACCGCTTCCCGACGCTGGCGGCGGCGCTGCGCGACCTCGCTTCGCATCCGCAGGCACCGGTTCGGATCCGGCCCTCCGACGGGGGACGCACTGCCGACGATGCCGCATCGATGTAACGGCACGCCAGGCGTCATGAGCAGCACCATTCCCACCGCACGCGCGATCAACGTCCCTCCTCCGTCGGCCGAGACGCTCACCGGGCCGCAGACGCAGGCGACGCCGATGACGCCAGCCGTCGTCGAGACCCCGTCCAAGCCGTCCTCAAGCGAGCACATCCTGCCCGAGGGCCTGTCGTCGCGTCGATCTTCCCGCGATGCGACGAAGACCGACGGCGGATCGGAGGCGCCCGTGCGGTCTCGGCCGTCCACGCCGCCGCGCCAGTCGGCGCCCAAGGTGCTCAGCCGGGCGTCGTCCGCAAGCAGCGGCGGCGCCGGACGGGCCGCCGATCCGCACGGCAGCGGCGAGAACATCCCGATGACGCCGCTGACCCCCAACCTCAACGGCAGCAGCAGTTCGCTCGCCAGCGATGCCCTGCGCACCAGCGGCGGCGCGCCCTCGATCACCGAGCAGCGCCGCAGCGCGGCCACCGAGACCGGGCACTCGTCCGCGCTTCCGCGCGAGACGCACGACGAGATCACCCAGCTCACCCGCGGCATGCCGGGCTCATTCGATCCCCTGCCCCGCGCGGAGGCGGACCCGGGTCCCCGCGCGCCCGGCGGCCTGGCCTCGCTGAGCGCGGCCACCGTGCCGAGCCCGCGTGACGTCAACCCGCGCATCGACATCGGCTCGCTCGCGCAGAAGCTGCCCGAGGACGTCACCGGCTGCGTCGCCTACCTGCTCAGCGCGATGCGCCAGGGCCCCGAGGACATCCCCGCTCTCGAGCGGCTGGCCACCCAGCAGGCCGCAGTGCTCGAGTCCCGCGGCATCCACAACCGCGACGACTTCGTCTCCGTGCTCAAGCAGGTGCAGTGGCGCGACCAGGGCACGGCGATGATGCACGGCATGGCCTCGGCCAGCGGCTTCAACCTCGGCACCATTCCGGCCAACCTCAAGCTCGCGGACCTGACCCTGACCAGCCTGATGAAAGCGATGCCCTCGCTCCCGGTCGCCGTGCCAGCACTCATCACCGGCGCGCTGATGGGTTTCGCGCTGTCGATGCTGGACGTCGCCTCCGGCGCCGCCACGGGCAAGACCTTCAAGGACGCCTACTACACGCGCCCGCCCGGCGAGCAGTTGCCCGAGCCCCTCGCCAGCGCCAATGCGCCCACCAAGACCAGCCTGGCCGCCGACAACTCGAAGGCGGCGGGCCTGAGCTACGGCGCCGTGCGCAACGGGCTGGTGCGCATCCCCGCGATGCTCAACTACGAGCTCAAGGGCCAGCCCGAGAAGCGCGCCGCCATGGACGGCATCCTGGATCCGGCCCTCGGGCTGCCGCTGGGCGGGGGCGGGATGCGGGTCATCAAGAACGACTTCGACGTCAGCGCCGGGCGTGCCGGCTTCCAGCACTTACTGGCGCGGGACGATCTCGGCGCCTGCCTCGACCACCTGCAGAAGCCGGCCGCGGAGCAGATCCTCAGCGCCGCGGCGCGCGCCGGCGCCCACGTCAAGAACCTCAAGAGCACCTTCCCCGAGGCGCTCGGCGACGTCTTCGCCAGCAAGGTGGGCTGGACCTCGCACGCGATCCTCAGCGCCGGCTTCGGCGGCCTGACGGCCATGGTGGCCAGCCTGCCGACGACCCTGATGCAGAACTACGGCCTCAGCGAAAAGGACGCCAACGTCACCACGCAGATGCTGAAGTACGTGGTGCTGCAGGCGCTCTATCACGTCTGGGGAGGCGCGCTCGGCGCGGTCGGCGGACCGAAGGCGCCGGATCCCGCGGCGGTCTCCCACGCCTGACGCCGCATCAATTCGACACACATTTAAACTTGCCGGTCGGCAAAACAAACGCCGACACTCCCGCCGCACGTCCCTCGAAGAAGGGGCACCAATCGCACCCACAGGCACGGGAAGGGACCATCCATGGCGTTCAGGCAACTCGGCATCGCCGTGGGCTGCGCGCTGGTCCCCGCACTCGTCGGCGGCACGCTGATGGTGGCCTGCGGCGGCGACGGCAGTCTGCAGGGCTGCAGCGCGCAGGGGATCCCGGGCCTGCGGTCCGGCGGTGACGCCAAGGCCGCCGACACCGCGCCGGCCAAGGCGTCCGACAGCGCGTCGGCGGCCGGAAACGGCCTGCCGGCGCTGATCACGACGCCCTTCCCCGTGCCCGCCCGCGGCGCGGACCTGGTGCCGCTGTTCCCGCCGCAGGCGCCGATCGAGACGCTGCAGTTCACGCTGCCCGACGGCACGCTGGTCACGCGCTTCGGGAACCGCGGCGTCAGCCGTCACGGCCGCGATCGCGGCGAAGAGTGGAACGAGGTCGGCAACGGTCCCAACGAGACCGTCGACGCGACGGGCCATCCGTTGGACAAGGGACCGGGGGCCGCCCTGGCCTTCGTGCCGGACTCCTTCAGGAACCGCACGTGGGGGCTGGAGATCATCGACAACAGCCGCGTGGCCGGTGTCACGCGGCCCACGCTGAAGGTCAACACCTACAACCCGACCGTCGACTTCCTGCCGGGCGGGACCGCGTTCTTCCGCGCCTTCGACCGCGTCGGCGTGACCGCCTATGGCTGGATGAACAACGGCGCGCTGCTCGACCCGACGGGCTCGGTCTGCCGGCCGGTGGACTATCCGGCCAACGGCCAGCCCGGCACCGACCACTGCACGGTGGTGATCAAGGACTGGCCGGGCCATGCCGGCCTGGGCGCCGACGGCTTCCCGGACGGCACCCGCGTGAACGCCAGGCCGCTGAAGGTCGGCGATCCTATCGAGGTGGCCCCGTCGATGTCCACGACGACGCAGTCGATGCAGGCCGCCGGTGACAACGGCGGCGTCCGCTACGTCGCCGGCGAGTGGCTCTACGTCGTCGGGCAAGGCCTGACCCCGTGGCACGGCGTCCAGCCGCGCCTGAACAGCGCGCCGCTGCCGGAGTCCACCTGGTCGGGCGGGCTCGGCTCCGTCTCGTACAACTATTCGGATGAAGGCCTCCGGATGTTCCAGCAGCCCGCCAACCACATCGGCATGCAGAACATGCAGCGCTTCGTGGCAGGGCGCCGCGTGGCGCACAGCAGCGTCGTCACCGGGGAGCACCTCGAGTCCGGCAACGAGCCGATGGCCGCCATCGCCGGCCTTGCGGGCGCCCGCTTCAACGCGACGACCTGCGTGCAATGCCACACCAACAACGGCCGCAGCGCCGCGCCGTTCATGGTCGACCAGCGCGTGGACGGGATGGCCTTCCACGTCGGCGTGAAGGATGCCGATGGAGCGATCCGTCCGGACCCGCGCTACGGCTCGGCGATCCAGATGCATGTGTCGTCGGCCTCGGGCAAGGTGCTGGACGGCGGCGACGGCGTCAAGGTGACGGGCTTCGAGACCCGCCCTGTCAAGCTGGCCGACGGCACGACGATCGAGCTGCGCAAGCCGACGTTCGGCTTCGACGGCCCGGTCCCGGCCTTGTGGTCCGCCCGTGCGGCGCAGCCGATGATCGGGCTCGGCCTGCTGGAGGCCGTGCCTGAAGCGGACATCCTGGCGCGTGCGCGATCCACACCGGATACGGACGGCGTCCTGGGCCAGGCGAACTTCGTCGTGGATCCGGAAACCGGCGCGACGCGGCTGGGCCGCTTCGGCTGGAAGGCGTCCAAGGCCAGCCTGCGCCACCAGGTGGCCGCGGCGCTGCTGAACGACATGTCGGTGGCGTCGCCGGTGTTCCCGAACCGCAGCTGCTCGATGGACCCGGCGGGTTGCCGCACGGCGCCGGCCGAGAAAGGCATCCAGGAAGCCGACCTGACCGCGTTGACGCAGTACATGCAGCTGCTGGCCGTGCCGGCGCAACGCAGCCTCCCGAGCGGCTTCCCGAAGGGGTCGCGCCGCTGGCGGAGCATCGCGTCGATCCGGTGCAGGTGGCCGCCGGCCGCCGGGTGTTCGACGCGTTGCGCTGCGCGGCGTGCCACACGGCGGAGATGAAGACGGGCAGGACCCATCCCTTCGCGGAGTTGCGCGACCAGACGATCCGTCCCTTCACCGACCTGCTGCTGCACGACATGGGCCCGGCGCTGGCGGACAGCCTGCCGGAAGGCCGGGCGCGCGGCGCGATGTGGCGCACGTCGCCGCTGTGGGGCATCGGCTATACCGAGCAGGTGGCCGAGGCGATCCCCGTGGGCTACCTGCATGACGGCCGCGCCCGCACGCTGACGGAGGCCATCCTGTGGCACGGCGGCGAGGCGGAGAAGTCGCGCCGGCGCTTCGAGCAGCTGTCAAAGGCGGATCGCGACGCGCTGCTCGCCTGGCTGCGGTCGCTGTAACGCGAGGGACGAAGACCACGTCACCCGGTGGGCCCGGAATGATGCGTGGGGGCCACTTCAGAGGGATCCCCCGTGCATCGTGGAGCGCCCCGCGCTGAGCCAATCGACGTCGGGCGTATTCCCTGGTCGGCGGACTCTATCGCTGCGAGTTCACACCGAGTCGCTTGGCCAGCCGGAGGAAGTTGCTGCGATCCATGCCGGCCTCTCGCGCGGCGGCAGCCATCGCGCCGCCGTGGCGCGCGATGGCGGCTTCGATCCACTGACGCTGGAAGCGGTCCGTGGCTTCGCGGAGGCCCAGACCGGGGGACGATCCTGTCGTGCCCGTCTCCTGACCCGGCGCCAGGTCTTGCGCGAACTCAGGCTCGGGCTCGCGCGTCGGCGCGGATGAAGCGAGCGGGTCGGGGGACACGGCGGCAGGACGCGCAGTCGCGGCGTCCGCGGTCAGTCCCAGATGCGCCGGCTCGATCGCGATCCAGCGCCCTGCCCGGCCCGCCGACGACAACGCGCGCAACGCGGCGCGGCTGATGAGATGCTCCAGTTCGCGCACGTTGCCCGGCCAGTCGTAGGCCAGCAGGGCCTCCGACGCCGCCGGCGACAGGCGCAGGTTGCGCGCGCCGAGGCGATGCTGGTTCTCCTCGAGGAACCCGCCGGCCAGCGCCAGCACATCGCGGCCGCGCTCGCGCAGCGGCGGCACGTGCAGCGGATAGACCGACAGCCGGTGATACAGATCGGCGCGGAAGCGGCCGCGCGCGACTTCCTCGCGCAGGTCGCGGTTGGTCGCCGCGATCACGCGCACGTCGACCTTCTGCACGCGATCGCTGCCGGGCCGCTGCACGTCGCCACTCTGCAGCACCCGCAGCAGCTTGGCCTGCACCGGCAACGGCAGCTCGCCGACCTCGTCCAGCAGCAGCGTGCCGCCGTCGGCCAGCTCGAACTTGCCGCTGCGGTCGGCGACGGCGCCGGTGAACGCGCCACGCTTGTGGCCGAAAAGCTCGCTGTCCGCCAGCGTCTCCGGCAGCGCCGCGCAGTTGATCTGCACCAGCGGGCGATCGCGCCGCGGCGAGCGCGCATGCAGCCGTTCCGCCACGAGCTCTTTGCCCACGCCGGTCTCGCCGAGCACCAGCACCGTCAGGTCGGAGCCGGCGACGGTGTCGATCTCCTCCCGCAGCCGGACCATCGCGGCGCTGCGGCCGAGCAGCTCACGCGATCCGCCGCGTGAGGCGGCCCGCGCGAGCGCCTGGTCCTGCTCGGCGCGGCGGGCCAGTTCGGCGATGGTCTCCTCGGCGGCGATGCCGGCCTCGAGCAACCGGACGATGCCTTGCAGCCGGCCGTCGTCGACGCCGTCGAAGGCGCGCGGATCCATCGCATCCAGGGTCACGAGGCCCCAGATCCGGCCGTCGACGCGCACGGGCGCGCCCATGCAGTCGTGCACCGCCTCGAGTTCCTGCTGATGTTCCAGCAGCCCGTCATACGGATCGGGCAGGCCCGCGTCGGAGGGAAAGCGCAGCCCCTGCCCGCTGTCCAGCAGACGCGCCAGACGGGGATGCGCCGCCACCGGGAAGCGTCGACCGAGCGCCTCCTCCGCGAGGCCGTCCACGGCCACCGGCTGCAGCACCGGCGCGCCTTCGCCGGGCAGCAGCCGCAGCAACGCGGCGGCGTCGCATCGCACGAGGCCGCGCACGGCGGCGAGCAGCTGGCGGTAGCGGGAATCTGGTGTCACTGCGACCTGTTCGTTGTCAGTTGGACTGCTTCCGATGTTCGGTCATTTTGACCTCTCCTGTCCATCGACAAAATCGTAGTTATTGAAAATCAACAAGTTGCGAATGATTTTTGAAGTCGTCAGCGCTGGCACGGATCGTGAGATGAGGAAAGCATCCTCAACGACTCCGGAGTCCAGAAGCTCATGTTCAAGCCCCAGACCATCGCCCTGATCCAGGCCACGGTGCCGCTGCTGAAGTCGCGCGGCGAGGACATCACGCGGCACTTCTACCGTGCGATGCTGACCGAGCACCCCGAACTGAAAGCCTTCTTCAACGAGGCGCACCAGGCCGAAGGCACGCAGGCGCGGGCGCTGGCCGGCGCGGTGCTGGCCTACGCGAGCCACATCGACCGCGTCCACGAACTGGCCCCCGCGCTGCCCCGCATCATCCAGAAGCACGTGGCGCTGGGCGTGCAGCCCGCGCATTACCCGATCGTCGGCGCGTGCCTGCTGGCCGCGATCCGCGAAGTGCTGGGCGCCGATGTCGCAACCGACGAGATCATCGCCGCCTGGGCGGAGGCCTACGGTGCGCTGGCGCAGCTCCTGATCGACGCCGAGGAACAGGTCTACGCCGCCACCGCCGCGCTGCCGGGCGGCTGGCGCGGACAGCGCGCGATGGTCGTCGCGCGCAAGGCGCGCGAAAGCGAGCTGATCACCTCGTTCTACCTGGAGCCGGTCGACGGCCAGCCGCTGCCGCCTTTCCATCCGGGGCAATACCTGACCCTGGTGCTGGACATCGACGGACGGACGGTGCGCCGGAACTACTCGCTGTCGGATGCGCCGGGCAAGCCCTGGTACCGCGTCAGCATCAAGCGCGAGGACGGCGGGCTGGTGTCCAACTGGATGCACGACACGGCCGAAGTCGGCAGCCGGCTCGACGTGCAGGCGCCGGCCGGCGAGTTCACGCTCGACGCCGCGGCGACGCGGCCGCTGGTGCTGGTGACGGGCGGCGTGGGCATCACGCCGGCGATGTCGATGCTGGAATCGGCGGCGGCCAGCGGGCGCCCGATCCGCTTCATCCACGCGGCGCGGCACGGTGGCGTGCATGCGTTCCGGGAGCGGGTGGATGTGCTCGCCGCGGCGCATGACAACGTCGAGGCGCTGTACGTCTACGACGCCCCGCGCGACGGCGATGAGCCGCACGAGGTCGGCTACGTCACCGATGCGCTGCTGGCGCGCCACCTGCCGGAGGATCGCGACGTCGACCTCTACCTGCTCGGGCCCAAGCCCTTCATGCAGGCGGTCTACCGGGCCGGCCGCTCGCTGGGCATCCCGGCGACGCAGCTGCGCTACGAGTTCTTCGGCCCGGCCGAAGAACTGGTCGGCGCCTGAGAGCCCTCTCCAATCGGCATCGGGCGTCGCGTCCTTGACGCGGCGTCCGGCGGTCTCCCGCTAGCATGGTCCGATTTCCTGCTCCAAGACAGGAACGACCGAAGGAGACTCGAATGGACTGCCTCACCCTGACCGAAGAAGCCGGCGTCGGCCATCTGGTGCTGAACCGGCCCGACGCGATGAACACGATGTCGCCGCAGCTGTGGCGCGAGCTGGAGACGGTGCTGGCGCAGCTGCACCGCAGCCCGACGCTGCGGGCGCTGGTGATCTCGTCGACGGGCAAGCACTTCAGCGCGGGGATGTCGCTGGAGGTGTTCCAGAACGGCGGCATCCAGCTCGACGACCGCAGCGCCGAAGGCCGCGCGGCGATCGTCGACCTGCTGGCCGACATGCAGCGGGCCTTCAACCAGCTCGACGAGCTGCGCGTGCCGACGATCGCGGCGATCCAGGGCGGCTGCATCGGCGGCGCGGTGGACCTGGTCGCGGCCTGCGACATCCGCTATGCGGAGACCGGCGCGTTCTTCTGCATCCAGGAAATCAACATCGGCATGGTGGCCGACCTGGGCACGCTGCAGCGCCTGCCGAAGCTGGTGCCGCTGGGCGTGGTCAAGGAACTGGCCTACACCGGCCGCCGCATGCCGGCGGCGCGGGCGCAGGCGGTGGGGCTGGTCAACGACGTCTTCGCGACGCAGGCCGAGTGCGTCGACGCCGCGCTGCAATGCGCGCGCGAGATCGCGCAGAAGCCGCCGGTGGCGATCTGGGGCAGCAAGCAGGCGATCCACTACGCGCGCGACCACGGCGTCAAAGACAGCCTCCAGCAGATGGGCTGGCTGCAGGCGGCGATCTGGCAGAACAGGAACCTGATGGAAGCGTTCGCAGCGGCTCAGGCCAAGCGGCCGACGGCGTTCCCCGACCTGGCCGCCCTGAAGTACTTCCGGGAAGGCTGAGCGCGATCGGCGCGGCGTCGCAGCACACCTGCAGCGGCCGCCGCCCCTGCCCCGTCAGAAGTTCGTCGCCGCGAACTTGACTTCCAGGCCGGTCAGCGTGGCCACGGCCTGGGCGCAATACTCCCCGCGATCGGTTTCGCGCCGCAGCATCGCCTCGAGCTCGGACGCGGGCACGCCCGGGCTGTACAGGAAGCCCTGCAGCAGGTCGCACCCCAGAGCGCCCAGCACGCGCTCCTGCGCGTCCGTCTCCACGCCTTCGGCGACCACCTTGAGCCGCAGCGTGCGGGCCATCTGCACGATGGCCTGGGCGATCGCCCGGTCTTCGATGTCGTCGGCGATCCCGCGCACGAAGCTCCGGTCGATCTTCAGCGTGTCGACCGGGAAACTGCGCAGTTGCGACAGCGACGAATAACCCGTGCTGAAATCGTCCACCGCCAGACGCACGCCGCGCGCCTTGAGCGCCCTCAGCATCCCGGCGGTCCGGCCCCCGTCCTGCATCAGCATGCTTTCGGTGATCTCGAATTCCAGCCGCGTCGGATCGACGCCGGAGTCCGCGATCGCCGCGTCGATGTCGGCGAGCATCGAGGGACTGCGGAACTGGGCCGGCGACAGGTTGATCGCCATGCCGATCGCGGGCAGCCCCTCGCGCTGCCAGGCGACCAACTGCTCGCAGGCCTGGCGCATCACCCAGCGTCCCAGCGGGACGATCAGGCCGGTCTCCTCGGCGATCGGGATGAACTTCACCGGCGAGATGCTGCCCAGTTGAGGATGCTTCCAGCGCACCAGCGCCTCGACGCCTTCGATCAAGCCCGTGTGCGCCGAGACCTTGGGCTGGTAGTGGACGGACAGCGCCTCGGCCTCGACGGCCTGGCGCAGCGCGGCCTCGAAGGCCAGACGCTCGACGGAATGGCGGTTGAGGTCCTCGGCGTAGAGCTTGAAGGTGCCGCCGCCGTCTTCCTTGGCGTTGTGCATCGCGATATCGGCGTGACGCATCAGCGTCTCTTCGTTGCCGCCGTCCTTGGGGCAGAGCGCCACGCCGACGCTGGCGCTCAGGCGCAGTTCGTTGCCGCGGATGCGGCACGGCGCGCCCAGTGTGTCGATCAGGTGACGCGCGGTCGCGCCCAGCGCCGCCGGATCGAGCTCGTCCAGCAGCAGGGCGAATTCATCGCTGCCCAGGCGCACGACCACGCGGTGCGCGCCGACGGCGGCCTGCAGGCGTTCACCGAGCAGGCCCAGCAACTCGTCGCCGACGCCGTGCCCGAGCGAGTCGTTGACGTTGCGGAAGCGGTCCAAGCCCAGCATCAGCAACGCGAAGCCGCGATCCGACGCGGCGGCCCAGGCGATCTGCTTGCTCAGCAGCCGCGACAGCGACGCGCGATTGCCCAGACCCGTCACGGGATCGGTGAAGGCCAGGCGCTCGACCTGGGCGGCGGCCTCCTTCGCCATCGCGCTTTCCAGGCGCAGTTCGAACGTGGTCTGTTCCAGCGTCTCGGCCATGGCGTTGAAGGCGCGACCCAATGCCGCCACCTCGGCGGGGCCTTGCGGGGCCAGGCGGGTGCCGAGGTGGCCTTCGGCGAAGGCGTCCACGCCGGCGCGCAGGTCCTCGATGGAGGTGGAAAGCCGGCGCGCCCACCGTGTGCCGGCCAGGGCGACCCCCAGCATCACCGCCAGTCCGGTCAGCGCGATCGCATACAGACGCGGGGCGCTGTCGGCGATCAGTTGCCGGGCGAGGCGGCTGGATTCGAGCGCGAGGACGCCGGTGACCGGGGCATCCGGCGCGGCGGACGCCCGGACGGCGACCGCCATGAAACGGGCGCCGTCGGGATGTTGGGAGCTGGTCTCGGTGAAGCTGCGCGGCATGCCGTCGCGCAGCACGTCATCGATCGTCGTGGACTTGTCGTCGACATAGAGCGAGCCGATCTCAGCCGGCACGACGCTGGCGAGCGTGCGGCGCTGACGGTCCAGCACGAAGAGGTCGCGCTGGTCGACGCCATGGGTGCCGGGCAGGAAGTGCAGCGTGTGACTGGTCGACGCGGACATCGTCTGTGCCAGCGACAGCGCGAGATTGCGAGCCTCGACCTGGGCGGCCTGCTCGAGGGAGTGCCACTGCAACGTCAGCGCGGCGCCCGTGATCAGGCCCACGGCGGCGCACGCCACGGCGACCAGGCCCAGCAGCCTGCGCTGGATGCCGCCTGCCGGTCCCACCCACCGCCGCCAGCGGTCCACCGGCGCGGCACGCGCTTCCTCGACGGCGGGCGCCGCGCCGCGGGACGGCTTCGCCGGCGGGAACGCGATCTGGGCGTGATGTGTCATGGTGAGGCTCCGCGAAGGGGTGCGAGCAAGGACCTGGACTGATTGTTCCGAGCGGGTCCCCGCCTCACCAGCGGCGGATATCCTTCAACGCGCGTCAGCAAGTTGCCGACAGCCTGCCCCGCGGGCCAATCCCTTCAGCGCCTGGCTACGCGGGCAGCGCGGCGGCCCGCCAGCCCACTTCGGCCTCGCGCACCACGCCGCCCACCCAATCCACGAAGGCCCGCACCGTCGGCGACAGGTGCCGGTTCTTCGGATAGAGGACCGACAGCGGGACTGCCGGCGAGGGATAGCGCGTCAGCACGCGTTGCAGCCGTCCGCTGAGCAGATGCGGCTGCACCATGTAGCTGCCGGCGCGGATGAGCCCCAGGCCCTCCAGCGCGCAGGCCACGTAGGCATCGGTGTCGTTGACCACCAGCCCCTCCGGCACCCGGACGAAGCGGTCCTCGTCATCGATGACGAAGTGCCAGTCGAGGGTTCGCGCCGTCCGGCTCGACAGGTAGCCGACGGCGCGGTGCTCCTGGAGATCTTCCAGCGATGTCGGCGTGCCGTGCCGTGCCAGGTATTGCGGCGACGCGCACGTGACCCAGTCGAAGGCGCCGATGCGCCGCGCCACCAGCGTCGGCGAGTCCTCCGGCGTCCCCGCGCGGATGACGCAGTCGATCCCTTCCTGGACCAGCTCCACGGTCCGGTCCGCCACGGTCAGCGTGAGTTCGACGTCGGGGAACTTCGACTGGAACTGCCCGATCGCCGGCAGCACCACCAGACGCGCCAGCGACAGCGTCATGTCCACGCGCAGCCGGCCCCGCGGCCGCCCGGCGCTGCCGGGGAAACCCGCCTCGACCGCCTCGATGTCCGCCAGCAGACGGCGGCAGTGGTCGTAGTAGGTCGTGCCGTCCGGGGTCAGGCTGATGTGCCGCGTGGTCCGCTGCAGCAGACGCACGCCCAGGAAGGCTTCCAGTTCCTTGACCGCGCGCGTCACCCGCGAGGGCGGCAGCGAGAGGCTCTCCGCAGCCCTGCCGAAGCTGTGCATCTCGACGACGCGCGCAAAGATCTGCATCGATTGGAGTCGGTCCATCGGGGTCTCGTCGTGTGGGAAATTTCTTCTTCAAACTGGAACAAGCGACGGAGACCCTTCAGGCTGTTTCTCCTGTGAACCGGTCATTCTCTGCTCCCGATAATTCCATCTGAGGCAATAAATATAGCCAGATTCGGATCTGGATGCGAGGGCGAGAGCCGCGCAGACTGCGGCCCATGTTCCATGCCGAGTCCCTCGTATGACCCCCCTCAAGAAGCACCCTCTGGCGATCGCCACGGCCGCCATGGCGCTGCTCGGCGCCGGCAGCGTTCTCTGGCATCACTCCCCTGAAGCCCACGCTGAAGCGGCCGCGCCGCTGACTATCGTCAAGGTCCGGTCCGCCGTCCTGCGCCAGGTATCCGACACGCAGGACTACACCGGTCGTCTGGAAGCGGTCGAGCAGGTCGACGTGCGGCCCAGGGTGCCAGGCACCCTGCTGGCCGTGCACTTCAAGGACGGGCAGCAGGTCCGTCAGGGCGACCTGCTCTTCACCATCGATCCCGCGCCGTTCGAGACCCAGGTCCGGCAGGCGCAGGCCGACCTGGCCGGGGCCGAGGAGCGTCAACGCCTGGCCGATCTGGAACTGGCCCGCGGCAAGCGACTGATGGAATCGGAGTCGATCGCGCGTCGCGAGTTCGACACGCTCGACAACGCGTCGCGCCAGGCGGCCGCTTCCCTCAAAGGAGCGCAGGCCGCTCTGGCCCGCGCGCAACTGCAGTTGAGCTACACGCAGGTGCGCGCGCCCATCGCCGGTCGCCTCTCCCGCGCCGAGATCACCGCGGGCAACGTCGTGGGGGCCGGCGGCGATGCCGCGCCGCTCACCCGCATCGTGTCGGACGGCAAGCTCTATGCGTCCTTCCATGTCGATGAACAGAGCTATCTCCGACTGATCGCCCCGGCCCTGCGCACGGGCGCGCGCCCGCTCGTCAAGGTCGGTCTGGCGAGCGACACCGGCTACCCCCATGCGGCGACGGTCGAGGCGCTCGACAACCAGATGGACACGCGCTCGGGCACGGTGCGCGTGCGCGCACGGCTGGAGCACGCAGGCGTCGAGATGCTGCCGGGCCTGCAGGCGCGGATCCGCCTTCAGGGCGCGACGCCGTACGACGCCGTGGTCGTCGACGACGCGGTCGTCGGCACGGACCAGGACCGCAAGTACGTGCTGATCGTCAACGCCCAGGACAAGGTCGAGCGGCGCCCGGTCGAGCTCGGCGCGCTCCAGGGTCGCGAGCGCGTCCTGCGCAGCGGCGTGGACGCCGGCTCCCGTGTCATCGTCGACGGCGCGTTCCGCGTGACGCCCGGCGCCGCGGTGAACGCGCAGCCCGCCGAGCCGCTCAAGAACTCCGAGGCGCCCGCCGGCGCAGCCGCGGGAGGCCGGTCATGAACATCTCGAAGTTCTTCATCGACCGACCGATCTTCGCGTGCGTGCTGTCCGCGCTGATCCTGCTCGGGGGGATCGTGTCGGCGCTGCACATGCCGGTGTCGGAGTACCCGCAGGTGATCCCGCCGTCGGTGGTGGTGCACGCGCAGTACCCGGGCGCCAACGCCAAGACCATCGCCGAGACCGTGGCCGCGCCGCTGGAGCAGGCCATCAACGGCGTGGAGGACATGCTGTACATGGACTCCAAGTCCGCCGGCGACGGCCACCTGTACACGACGGTGACCTTCAAGCTGGGCACCGATCCGGACAAGGCGCAGCAGTTCGTGCAGACGCGCGTGTCGCAGGCGCAGGCGCGTCTGCCCGAGGACGTCCAGCGGCTGGGGGTCACGGCGGTCAAGAACTCGCCCGTGATCACGATCGCGGTCCACATGGTCTCGCCCAAGGGGACCTACGACAACAACTACATCAGCAACTACGCGATCCTGCACGTGAAGGACCGCCTCGCCCGTATCCCGGGCGTGGGCGACGTGGTGATCTGGGGACCCGGCGGTTATGCGATGCGCGTGTGGCTGGATCCCGCGGCGCTGGCCCAGCGCGGCCTGAGCGCCAACGACGTCGCCGACGCCATCCGCCGCCAGAACATCCAGGCGGCGGTGGGCTCGATCGGGAGCGCGCCGGCGACCGCCGACGCGGCGTTCCAGCTCAGCGTCAACGCAGACGGCCGCCTCAAGACGCCCGAGGAGTTCAAGGGCATCGTCATCAAGTCCGACGCCCGCGGCGCGGTCACGCGCCTGGGCGACTTGGCGCGCGTGGAGCTGGGCGCCGAGGACTACGGCATCCGCGCCACGCTGGACAACGCGCCGTCCGTGGCGGTGGCCGTGCAGGAGGCGCCCGGCGCCAACTCGCTGCAGATCTCGCGCGAGGTGCATCGCACGATGGAGGAACTCAAGAAGGGCTTCCCGGAGGACGTGGCGTATCGCGTCGTCTATGAACCCAGCCGCGCCATCCAGACCGGCATCGATGCGGTCGTGAAGACGCTGCTGGAGTCCATCGCGCTGGTGGTACTGGTGGTGTTCGTCTTCCTGCAGACCTGGCGCGCCTCGCTGATCCCGCTGCTGGCGGTGCCCATCTCCATCATCGGCACCTTCACCTTCCTGTACCTGGCCGGGTACTCGATCAACACGCTGTCGCTGTTCGGACTGGTCGTGGCCATCGGCATCGTCGTCGACGACGCCATCGTGGTCGTGGAGAACGTCGAGCGCAACATCGCCCGCGGCCTGACGCCCCGCGAGGCGACCTACCAGGCGATGCGCGAGGTCAGCGGTCCCATCATCGCGATCGCGCTGACGCTGTCCGCGGTGTTCCTGCCGCTGGCCTTCCTCAGCGGCCTGACGGGCGAGTTCTACAAGCAGTTCGCCATCACCATCGCCATCTCGACGCTGATCTCGGCGGTGAACTCGCTGACCCTGTCGCCGGCGCTCTCGGCCCTGCTGCTGAAGTCCCATGGCGACAAGCCCGACGCGCTCACGCGCGGCATGCACAAGGTGTTCGGACGCTTCTTCGGGCGTTTCAACCGGACCTTCGATCGCGCCTCGGAAGGCTACGGCGGCGGCATCGGACGGATGCTCAAGCACAAGGGCGCGATGCTGGGCGTGTACGGCGTCCTGCTGGCGGGCACCTGGTGGCTCACCGACAACGTGCCCGGCGGCTTCGTGCCGGCGCAGGACAAGGAGTACCTCGTCAGCCTGGCGCAGCTGCCGGAAGGCGCCACGCTGGACCGCACCGAGGCCACGATCCATCGCATGGACGCGATCGCGCTCAAGCATCCGGCGGTGATGGCCACCTCCGGATACGCCGGACTGTCGATCAACGGCGTGACGAAGAGCTCCAGCACCGCCCTGTCCTTCGTGCTGCTCAAGCCTTTCAAGGACCGGCCCGGTATCAGCGCCGACCAGGTCGCGGCGGATCTGCGCCGCGAGTACGCCAGCATCGGCCATGCCTTCACGGGCGTGTTCCCCGCGCCGCCGGTCTTCGGCCTGGGCACGACGGGCGGCTTCAAGCTGCAGATCGAGGACCGCGCCGACCTCGGCTACGAGGCGCTCTATGCGGCCACGCAGGCCTTCATCAAGAAGGCGTCCGAGGCGCCGGAGCTGAGCCCGCTGTACACGACCTACACGGTCAACGTGCCGCAGCTCAAGCTCGACATCGACCGCACCAAGGCGCAGCAGCTGGGCGTGGACACGCCGGCGGTGTTCAGCACGCTGCAGGCCTACCTGGGCTCGTACTACGTCAACGATTTCAACTTCCTGGGCCGCGTCTACCAGGTGCGGATGCAGGCGGACAGCCGGTTCCGCGCCAAGCCCGACGACATCGGCCAGCTCCACGTGCGCAGCGACTCGGGCCAGATGATTCCGATCGCGTCGATCGCGACGGTGAGCCAGACCTACGGTCCCGACCAGGTCCAGCGCTACAACGGCTTCACCTCGGCCGACGTCAACGGCGCGCCTGCGCCCGGGTACTCCTCGGACCAGGCGATGGCGGCGATCGAACGCATCGCGGCGGAAACGCTGCCGCCCGGCATGGGCTACGAATGGACCGAGCTGACCTACCAGCAGATCATCGCGGGCAACAGCGCCGTGTGGATCCTGCCGCTGTGCGTGCTGCTCGTGTTCTTCGTGCTGGCCGCGCAATACGAAAGCCTGACGCTGCCGTTCGCGATCATCCTGATCATCCCGATGAGCGTGTTCTCCGCGCTGCTGGGCGTGTGGCTCACCCACGGGGACAACAACATCTTCACCCAGATCGGTCTCATCGTGCTGGTGGGGCTGGCGTCGAAGAACGCGATCCTGATCGTGGAGTTCGCGCGCGAACTGGAGATGACCGGCATGTCCACGGTCCAGGCCGTGATCGAAGCGAGCCGCCTGCGGCTGCGCCCCATCCTCATGACCTCGCTCGCCTTCGTCATGGGCGTCATCCCGCTGGTGCTCTCCACCGGCGCGGGCGCGGAGATGCGCCAGGCCATGGGCATCTCGGTGTTCTTCGGGATGCTGGGCGTGACCCTGTTCGGGCTGTTCCTGACGCCGCTGTTCTACGTGGTCGTCCGGCGGCTCAGCGGCGGCAATCCCCTGCATTCGGCCGTGCATCACGACGCGCCGGCCATCGTTCCCCATCACACCGCTCCCCGCCACACCGATCCCCATCACCCAGCGCTCCAGCAGCCGGAGGGACAAGCATGAACCGACTTCTCATGACGAGCCGTCGTCCGGCTCGATGGATGCTGCGCGCCGTGGCCCTCGGGGTAGGCGTCTTCATCCTCACCGCGTGCGCCGTCACGCCGAAGGAACATCGCCCTGAGCTGAATCCGCCCACGGGCTTCGCCGAAGCAGACCGCGGCGCCGGCGCCGTGCCCGAAGCGATCGAGGAGCCCGGCCGCTGGCATCCCGCCGAGCCCGCGGATCAACAGGCGCCCTCGCCCTGGTGGACCGTGTTCGGGGATCCCGTGCTGGTGCGTCTCGAAGAGGAAGCGCTCAAGGCCAATCCCGACGTCGCCATCGCGATGGCGCGGCTCAAGCAGTCGCGGGCGCTCACGGCCCGCAGCGAATCCGCACGCGCGCCGACGGTGGACGCGGGCTTCGGCCCGACCCGTCAGCGCATCTCGGGTGCCGCTGCGGGACGGAGCGACGACGCGCCGGGGTCGACGCAGACCCTGTGGCGCGCGCAGGCCTCGGTCGCCTACGAGGTGGATCTCTTCGGCAAGGTCTCGGCCGGTGTTGCCGCCGCACGCGCCGACGCGGCTCAGCAGCAGGCGCTTTCGCACCAGATACTGCTGCTCGTTCAAGCCGATGTGGCCAGGACCTACCTCAGCCTGCGTCAGCTGGAAGGCGAGCGGCGGCTGCTGCGCGAGACGGTGAGCCTGCGGGAAGACGCGATCCGCCTGCTGGAGCGCAAGCAAGGCGTCGGCGCGGTGGCGCGGCATGTGGTTGACCAGGCGCGCACGGAGCTGTTCGCGGCCCAGGCCGAGCAAGTGGCCGTCGATCAGCAGCACGCGTTGACGTCTCATGCGCTGGCGACCCTGCTCGGCAAGGCGCCTGCGGACTTCGCGCTGGAGGCGACTCCGCTGACGCAGTTGTCCGTGCGACTCCCGGCGGGGCTTCCCTCCGCCCTGCTGGAGCGTCGTCCCGACATCGCGGCCGCGGAACGCGCCATGGCAGCGGAGAACGCCCGCATCGGCGTGGCGAAGGCGGCGTTCTTCCCCTCTCTGACGCTCACGGGGGCGCTGGGCTACGAGTCCGCCGATCTGGGCAACCTGGGTCGCTGGTCGCAACGGACCTTCCTGCTGGGGACCTTGGTCGGGACCGCGCTGAGCCTGCCGGTCTTCGACGGCGGACGTCGTCGCGCCGATGTGGATCGCGCCGGCGCGCGCTACGAGGAACAGGTGGCCGTCTATCGGAAGACGGTGCTGCAGGCGTTCCGCGAGGTCGAGGACGCGCTCGTCTCGATGAGGACCGTGGACGAGCGACTCGGCCATCTGCGCGGCGCGGAGGACGCGTCGACGAACGTGGCCCGCTCCGCGCGTTCCCGCTTCGCCGAGGGCGATGTCGACTACCTCATCGTCGTCGACGCCGAGCGGACGCTGCTGCGCCACCGCCAGTCGCGGTTGCAGTCCGAAGGCGAACGCGCCCGGGCGACCGTGGATCTGGTGCGGGCGCTCGGCGGCGGGTGGGAGCTCTGATGTCTGTGTCCACCCTCTTTGAACCCCTGTCGCTCCTGCACGGGCCGGCCATGAGGAACCGCTTCATGCTGGCGCCGCTCACCAACCAGCAGAGCGAGCTGGACGGCACGCCGTCAGAGTTCGACCTCGACTGGATCGATCAAGTCTCGCAAGGCGGCTATGCCCTCATCCAGACGGGCGCCGCCACGGTCGAAGCGAGCGGCATCGCCTTTGAACGTCAGCTGGGGATTCATGAAGATTCGCAGTTGGCGGCGCTGACCCACATGGCCGATTCGATCCGCGCGGGCGGCGGTCTCTCCGCGGTCCAGCTGCATCACGCGGGCCATCGCGCCAATCCGTTGATCGGCGGCATCCCTTCCCCGGCCTCGACCGGGACGCTGGACGGCATCCACGGTCTCAAGACGGACCAGGTCGAGCGGATCCGCGACAGCTTCATCGAAGCCGCGAAGCGCGCCGAGCGCGCAGGCTTCGACGGCGTTGCGCTGCATGGCGCGTTCGGATGGATCCTGTCCGAGTTCATGTCCCCGGCCTTGAACCGGCGCGGCGACGCCTACGGCGGCAGCGTGGAGAACCGTGCGCGGCTCACGATCGAAGTCCTGGAGGGCATCCGGAAAGCCACCGGCCCGGACTTCCAGATCGGCTGGCGGTTGTCGGTGGAGCGGTACGGTTTGCGGCTCGAAGAACTGCGCGACATCACCGCGCACATCCTCGATCGCGAGCTGATCGACTACCTGGACCTCGCGCTCTGGGATTCGCGGCAGATCGTCCGCGAAGGCGCCTTCATCGGAAAGACGATGCTGAGCGTCTTCACGGGCATTCCCCGCAAGGGCGTTCGCGTCGGCGCGGCGGGTCGGGTGATGAGCGCGCAGCGTGCGGCGGAGCTTCTGGACGAGGGCTGCGACTTCGTCCTGATCGGTCGCGCCGGCATCCTGCAGCGGGACTTTCCGCTGCAGGTCGCGGCCGACCCGGATTACGACAGCCCCGCGCTGCCGGTGACGGCGCAGTTCCTGCGCGCCGGCGGATTGAGCGAGCGCTTCATCGATCACATGCGCGGCTGGCCGGCGTTCGTCCTGCCGGGCAGCCTCTGATGTCGTCCCCCTTTCCTCCTCATTTCCTCAAGGAGCACGCCATGAGCGACACCCCTGACGAGAACCAGCCGGCCGGCTACGTGCCGCCCAAGGTCTGGGCCCCGAAGCAGACCTACGGGCATTCATTCGCGACGATCAACAGTGCGGTCTCCGGCGCGCGGTTCGAGCAGGAACTGCCCGTCGGCAGGCATCCGCTGCAGCTGTATTCGCAAGGCACGCCCAACGGGCAGAAGGTCACCCTCCTGCTGGAGGAACTGCTGGCGGCCGGCCACACCGACGCCGAATACGACGCCTGGTTGATCGACGTCTTCAAGGGCGACCAGTTCGGGAGCGGCTTCGTCGGGGTCAATCCGAATTCGAAGATCCCCGCGCTGGTGGACCGCTCGGCGGATCCGGCGATCAGCGTCTTCGAGAGCGGATCGATCCTGGTCTATCTCGCGGAGAAGTTCGGCGCGTTCCTTCCGACGGATCTCCGCGCCCGGACGGCGACCTTCAACTGGCTGATGTGGCAGATGGGCGCCGCGCCCTTCGTCGGCGGCGGCCTGGGGCACTTCTTCGCTTACGCGCCCTTCAAGATCGAGTACGCGATCGATCGCTACGCGATGGAGACCAAGCGCCAGCTCCACGTCCTGGACACGCATCTGGCCACGCACGAGTACCTCGCCGGCGGCGACTACACGATCGCCGACATGGCGGTGTGGCCGTGGTACCCGGCCAGCCTCTTCAACTACGGCGCCCAGGAGTTCCTCGCCGTGGAGGACTATCCCCATCTGCTGCGCTGGCAGAAGGCCATCGCCGCCCGCCCGGCCGTCGCCAGGGGTCGGGTCGTCAACCGGATCAATGGCAAGCCAGGCGAATGCCTGCGCGAACGTCATTCGGCGGCGGACCTGGACGCGCTGGGATTGCCCGTGCGCTGACCGAGGCAACCCCTGCCCCCGCGGGCTCTGTCCCACCTCGCGACAGGTTCATGGCAGGCGCATCGACGCGCGGCAGACGGGGAAACGACAACGCCCGCCCTGCTTTCGCAGGAGCGGGCGTCGCCCAGTGACAGCAAGCCGGGAGGCTTACTTGTTCACCGCATCCTTCAGCGCCTTGCCGGCGGTGAACTTCGCGACCTTGGAGGCCGGGATGTCCAGCGCTTCGCCGGTGGCGGGGTTCTTGCCGGTGCGGGCGGCGCGGTCGCTCACCTTGAAGGTGCCGAAGCCCACCAGGGCGATCTGGTCGCCGGAGGCCAGCGCTTCGGTGATGGTTTCCAGGGTCGCGTCCAGGGCGGTCGCAGCCACGGCACGGGTCACGCCAGCCTTGGTGGCGATGCCTTCGATCAGTTCACTCTTGTTCATCAATGCTTCCAGTAAAAAACCAGGTTCCGGCGAGCCGGGGCCGGCGATTATCAGCCAGTCCTGACCCCCACCTGTTTGAAGACGCAACCTGAGGCCGGCTTCACCCCTCAAACGTCCGCATGGCGGATTTCATCGCCCGTTTGAGCGACATTCCGGCGACATGAGACCGACATTCGAGCGGGCTCCGCCCACCTCGGGTTGCCGCGTGCAAGAAAAAGCCTGGCGCTTACGCACCAGGCTTTCGAGGTCCATCCTACCTGACCCGCCCGCAGGGGGCCGGTCAGGCTCCGGAACCGGGGCGGATTACCAGCCCAGATCCTTCAGCAGCGGCTTGGTCAGGTCCTTCGGCGCCACCAGGATCAGGCCCAGGTCGGGGCTGATGTTGGGCTCCATCAGCAGGTTCGGCGTCGCCGAGACATCCCAGTGCGACACGGACGAACCGCCCACCAGCGGGTTCGGCGTGTACAGCAGCGGACGACCCAGCGCATCGGCACCGGCGCGCTTGCTCGGGTCCGCGCCCAGCGTGGCGTTGGCCAGGCCCGGCTTGGTCCGCGTGCCGTAAGGCAGCGCCGCGGTGATCGCGGTGCGCAGCTTCACGCCGTCGGCCTGCGACACGCTCACCGTCGGGATCACGACCGTCGGATCAGCACCACCCAGGCCAGGGGCGGCGCCCGCGGCGTTGTTGGCGATGATCACACCGACCGCGCCTGCGTTCTGCGCGTTCTTGGCCTTGACCGCGAAGCCGCAGGTGCCGCGATCGATGATCGCCACCTTGCCCGTGACCGCCGCCGTGGTGGCGGGGCTGAAAGGCAGGCAACCCGCGCCGTTCACGGCATCCGCCGGCACGGTCGCCAGCGCGCCGAGGTTCAGGCCGCTGCTCACGGCCGGACCGAAGGACGCCGTCCCGTACGGGTACTGACCCGAAGCGCCCGGCGCGGACGCCGAGATCTTCAGCACCGGCGTGGCGGCGAGCATGTCGGCGCCGGCCAGCACGTTGGAACCGATCCAGGCCAGGCCCAGCGGGTTGACGGCCGAGGCGCGACGCTCCGCGCTGCTCATGTCGAGCCAGGTCTTGCCCACGGTGTTGTCGTACATGAAGCGTTCCCAGATGCTGGGAAGGCCACCGTTGGCGACATAGGCCGTGCCTGCCGCGTTGATGCGGAAGCCGGTCGAGGTCTGCACCGACAGCACGCTGAAGCCCAGGCCGTGGCCCAGTTCATGCAGCAGCGTCTCGACGAAGTTCACGCCCGTGCCGAAGTTGCCGTCGATGCCCAGGTAGAACGGCGAACCGGCCAGGCAATCGCTCTTGCCGAGGTTGATGTTGAACTGGGTCTTGATGTCGACGCCGGCGTAACCGGAGCCGTCATCTTCCATGTCCTCGCTCAGGTTCACGCCGGCGAGCTTGTTGGCCAGCGCCTGGGGGTACCAGGTGCCCGGTTGACCACCGGCGAAGTCGTGCCAGATGTTCCAGGCGCCCGCGCTGCCCAGCGTGGCCGACGAAGCCGTGCAGCTCAGCGCTTCCCAGCCGGCGTTCACGGTGATCGTGACGTTGCTGTCCAGCGCCTTCTCCCACACGTCGGCGACGTAGCGGTACACGAACATGCGCTGCTCGCCCAGCGTGGTGCCGGGGTTGCCGCCGACCGGCGCCACCGGCGTCGCGTCGTTGAAGCCGACACCGGCCGGGTCCCGGCTCTGGATCACGATGGTCGCGGCCTGCGCCAGGCCGGCGCCGCACAGGGCGGCCAGGACGGCCGTGCGGATCAGGTGCTTCTTGAATTGTTTTTGCATGGCTTACTCCGTGGGCAGGGCCGACTTGTCGAGGGTGCCGCCGCTCTTGATGAAGGCCTCGGCCTCGTCCTTGCTGGCGAAACAGGCTTCGATCAGCTTGCCGTCCGCGCCGCGCACGATCACGGACTGGCTGACCATCTCGTCGGTCATGCGGATGCCGACCGCGCCGCTGCGGTGCACCTTCATCTGCGGGCTGATCGCCGCGGCGCGCAGCGCCACGCGGGCACGGGCGGTGGGGGCCAGCGCCTTCAGCGCGGCATGCTCCTCGGCGGTCGCCGGGCGCAGCTTGCCGCTCTCGGCGTCGCGCACGATGACCAGGGCGTCCGGTGCCGCGACCGGCGCGGTGGAGACGGCGGAAGTCTCTGCGGCCGCGGGAGCGGCGGCTTCGTGAGCCTGGGCCGCCAGCGGCAGGGCCGCGGCGATCGCCAGGCCCAGGGAAATGCGGGTGATCATGGTCGTTGTCCTTGCGGAGATGACTCGGAAGTTCCGATGGTTCGACACGCGGCTCAGGCCTGCGTGCGACGGCGGCGGGCAGCCACCAGACCCAGCAGGCTCACGCCGGCCAGCGCCCAGGTCGACGGCTCGGGCACGTTGATGGCGACGTCGTCCACGCCGACCACGTTGGCTTCATCGCCATTGCCGAAGTACTGGATCGCGAAGCGCGCGCTGGAGCCCGCGCCCTGCCCGGCCAGCTGGAAGCTGTAGCGCGTCCATTCGCCGACGACGGTGATCGCGGCCTGGGGGATGAAGCTGGTGAACGCGCCGGACACGTCGAGCAGGCCGTAGGCGAGCTGGTCGATGTAGCCCGGGGTGCCGTCGCCGCGCGCCCAGAAGGAGACTTCCAGGTTCTCTGCGGTCGAGAAGACGGGGCTGATGAGCCAGCTCGACAGGATGCCGCCGGCGGCGACGGCGCCGTACTGGGCCGCCACGTACGCGGTGGGATCGCCGTGGAGATCGGTGAAGCCGGTCGACACGTTGCCCTGGTACCAGGGCTCGATCGCGCCAGCGGGCGAACCGTGGTTCTCGATCTTCCAGCCCTTGGCGGCGAGGCTGGCGACATCGTCGAAGCCTTCGTTGATGAGCGTCGGCCCCGCGTGGGCCGCGGCCGCGGCGCCGACGAGCGCCAGAGCCAGACAGGTCTTCTTGAACATTGCTGCGTCCTTTTCAGGATGAGGGTGGGATGTCCACCTGGACTTGGACGACGGCGCACCGTGATGCGGAGCGCCGTCTTGACTGCTGATGGCCGGCGGGAGGACGACCTTCGGGCGTGTCGATTCTGTGACTCTTGTCACGGAGCGCACGAGGGGGTCGGGCCGCGGTTCCCCCTCGGTACGGGGGTGGTTCTTTCCCTAAGGGATGACGCTTTCGGGCCGGTCAGTGCCCCGACGGAGGGACGACGATGGGGTCAGGACTTGCCGGCCGGGCCCGGCGCGGTCAGGCGCAAACGCCGCGCAAACGCATCCGCATTGGGAACGCGGCCACGTGCGGTTCCGCGCGCAGGTCGCTCGCGGGTGGCGGACGCCGCGCACGCCGGGCGATCGACGATTGACGTCACCTTCACACCGCCCGCTGCCGAGTGTGGCGACCTCGGTGTAAATACCGATGGGCAACGGGCGGCGATGTCACATCCGTGTCACTTGCTCCAGGGGACAGGGGGAACACCCCCGGGCGCCGCCGGACGCGCCCGAAAGAGCGCCAGGAAAAGCGCCGGCCGGATCCGCCTCGGACATTCGTCCGATACCGGCGCGGGGTCCGTTTCGCGACAGTAGAGCCCTGTCTTGAACACCTCGACACCCTCCCAACCACCAGGAGCCTGACCATGAACTTCACCCGCCGCCTCATCGTCGCCGCCGCCGCTGCTTCCGCCCTCGCCGCCTCGGCCGGTCTGTCGACCGCCGCGCTGGCCGCCACGCCGGCCGCTCCCGCACAACCGTCGGTCGTGATCGTCCACGGCGCTTTCGCCGACGGCTCCGACTGGGCCAAGGTCATCCCGCTGCTGCAGCGCGAAGGCGTGCAGGTCACCGCGGTGCAGAACCCGCTGAGCTCGCTGGCCGACGACGTCGCCGCCGCGCGCCGCGCGATCGACGCGCAGCCCGGCAAGGTCGTGCTGGTCGGCCACTCCTGGGGCGGCACGGTGATCACCGAAGCCGGCAACTCGGACAAGGTCGCCTCGCTGGTCTACGTGGCCGCGTTCGCGCCCAACGTCGGCCAGAACACCGCCGAGCAGGGCAAGGGCTTCCCGGCCCCCTCCGGATTCGCGCACATCAAGCCCGACGCGCAAGGCTGGCTCAGCCTGACCGCCGAGGGCATGAAGAACCACTTCGCGCAAGACCTGCCCGCCTCGGCGACGGCTGTCATGACGGCCACGCAAGGCCCGATCCAGGCGAAGGCGTTCGAGCAGACGGTGTCGGCCGTGGCGTGGAAGAACAAGCCCTCGTACTACCTGCTGGCCACGGCCGATCACATGATCGCCCCCGAAGCGCAGGCCGCGATGGCCGCGCGGGCCGGTTCGAAGGTGACGAAGGTCGACAGCTCGCACGTGCCGCAGCAGTCGCAGCCGGAAGCGGTCGCCAAGGTCATCCTGGACGCCGTCCGGCAATCCCGGTAAGGTCCGCGCCGGCCGCGGGCACCCATGGCGCGGTGCCCGCGGCGCGCTGGACCTTTCCTCTGGGACGCCGTGACTGATCCTTCTCCCCTGCCCCTTCCCACGTCCTCCTCCACGACCCCCGCCGCCACGGCCAGGACCGCCGTCGCGGCGGGTTCGCGCGTGCCGGTGCTCGACGCCGTGCGCGCGCTGGCGTTCGTCGGCGACCTCAGCATGGGGCAGCCGGTCGACCACTCGACACGGACCGGCTGGCTCGCCGCGCGCATCGCGGAGGCGGCCCGTGCCGAAGGCCTCGCGCTCGGCCGCGATGCGGACCAGGCCCCCGGCCACGCGGCCTGCGTGGCGCTGCTGCGGTGGTCCGGCTGCACGGCCAACGCGCCGGAGATCGCTGCCGCGCTGGGCGACGACGTCGGCGGCCGCGACGCGATGCTGTCCAACGGCTCGGCCGAGGAAGCGTCCGCGCTGGCCGGCACGCTCGGCGAGGCCGCGTTGATCCACTGCGAGGTCGCGGGCGAGATCGCCCGGCTGCTGGGCCTGCCCGCCAACATCGAGCGCGCGATGCGCCACCTCTTCGAGACCTGGAACGGTCAGGGCAAGCCCGATGGCCTGGACGGCGACCAGGTGCCCGCCGTCGTGTTCCATGTGGCGCTGGGCGGGGACCTGGAGATCTTCTCGCGGGTCCACGGCGTGCCCGCGGCGCTGCGCTACATCGGCGAGCGCTCGGACGCGAAGTATCCGAAGGCGCTGGTGGACCTCGTGGCGAAGCACGCGCAAGCATGGATGACCGCGCTGGACGCTGGTGCACACGAAGCCCCCACGCCCGCAGCCGGCACTCGGTCGGGTGGCAATGACACCCCGGACAGGCGGAATGCAGGCGACCTCGATGCGGCGCTGGCCGCGCTGGACACGCCGCTCGAACTCGTTGCCGACGTCATCGACCTCAAGCTCCCCTGGATGACCGGCCTGTCGCGACGCGTGGCCGATGCAGCGCGCGACGCGGGCGAGGTGCTCGGCTTCGAAGCCGCAGCGCTGGAGCGGCTCCACCGCGCGGGGCTGCTGCATGGCATCGGTCGCGCATCGGTCCCCAACGTGATCTGGAGCGAAGGCCGCCGGCTCGGCGAGGCCGACCGCGAGAAGCTCCGCCTGATGCCTTATTGGACCGGTCGCGCCGCGCGACGGCTGACCGCGCTGCACGCCGAAGCGGAGCTGGCCTCCTACGTCGATGAACGGATGGACGGCTCCGGCGCGTTCCGCAGCGCGGCAGGCGTGGCGATCCCGATGCCGGCACGTGTGCTGGCCGCGGCCGCGGCCTGGGTCACGGTGCGGACCGCCCGCCCCGGAATGCCAGCACTCGGCACGGATGCCGCGCGCGCGGCCATGAGCGAGGAAGTGGCGGCAGGACGCCTCGACGCCCAAGCGGCCGAGGCGGTCTGCGGTGCCGAGCGTCGTCGCACGGCGGCTCCCGCATCCGCCCCCTCCGCCACAGCCATCACGCTCTCCGCGCGCGAAACCGAGGTGCTCGGCCGCATCGCCATCGGGGAGAGCAACAAGGAAGCCGCCAAGGTGCTCGGCATCAGCCCCGCCACCGTGCGCACACACCTGGAAAGCGCGTTCCGCAAGCTCGAGTGCAGCACGCGGGCAGCGGCGACGTTGAAGGCGATGACGATGGGACTGCTGACCGTCTGAGACCGCCTACCTGCCCTCGTCTGGGCGTTGGCCGCTGGACCATGGGGCCTTGCCGGCAAGCGGCAAAACCCCAAGGACCACCGTCCCCAACCATCGGCTGACCTCGCTGATCACTTCGACGGGCTTGTCCTTGTGCGGTGAATGTCCGCATGCCGGGATCTCGAAGAGCCGCGTCTGGGGCACCTGGCGCGCGATACCCCGGATCTGCTCGAGCGTGCCGTACTCGTCGTCGACACCCTGCATCGCCAGCAGCGGACACGTGATCGCGCGGATCTCCTCGACGATAGCCCAGTCCCGGAACGCAGCACTCAGCCACGTCTCGCTCCAGCCGCCGAACGGCGAATCCGGATCGTCGTGGAAGCGCGCCAGGCGATCACGCAGAGGACCCGCGCGGTAGATCTCGACCGTCTTGCGGATGCCGTCCAAGGAGACATCCTCGACGACGATGTGCGGCGCCGCAACGACCGCCCCTGCGGTGGGGAACTTCGCCGCATGCAACAACGCGATCGACCCGCCGTCGCTGTGCCCGAACAGCCATGGCGGCGACCTCACGCCTAGTTCCGCCAGCACGGCGGGCAGGACCTCATGCGCCTGGCGGTGCAGGTAGTCGGCCTCCCATCGATCGTCCGCCGCGCGCATCGTCGAGCGCCCATAACCCGGCCGCGAGTACACGAGCCCGCGCATGCCGATCGCCTCGCACAGGCGCACCGGAAAGTCCCGCCACATCGCGATCGATCCCAGGCCCTCGTGCAGGAACACCATGACCGGTGCGTCGCGGTTCGCGGCACCGATCGCCTCATTGACCCAGGTGTATTCGATGTCGGTGGCCCGCCCGCGCCAGTCGATGCGAAGCCGTTGCGTCGATGTCGTGCTGTTCATGGGCTCGCATCTTAGGCATGGGCGCCGGTGCGGGCAGTCACGCAGGTGCCGCCTGGAGCCCCTCCCTCGACAGGCCTTGCCGCCCAAAAAGAAAAGGCCCCGGTCGTGAGACCGGGGCCGAAAGTTCGTCCGCCTGCAGAGGGAAAAGGCGGACCATGCGAGAGAGAAGCATGAACAACGGAAGCTCGAATTCCGTTGTCAGGATCAACTGTAGGGACGACGGCGTGCGGTGACACGAGGGCGACGACGCATCGTCGCCCCGGTGATCGCCCGATGCGCGTGTCGGGCGTTCGCCTACACGGCTTCAATCGGCTTCAATCGGCCGCAGCGGGCGCGGCCGCGCGGCCCGTACCGCCGAGCGCGCGCTGCGCGCTCGCGGCCATGAACAGCGCGAAGAAGACGACGCAGGACAGCCCCGCCGTCAGCGAGGTGTGCTCCGCGATCATGCCGATCAGCGGCGGGCCGGCCATCATCCCGAGGTAGCCCAGCGACGAGACCGCCGCGATGCCATGCGCGGCGCTGACGCCGGGCACCTTGGACGCCGCGCTGAAGAGCACCGGCACGACGTTGGACAAGCCCAGACCGACCAGCGCGAAGCCGAGCAGCCCGGCGGACGCGACCGGCACGAGCAGCGCCGTCGCCATGCCGGCGGCCGCGAGCAGGCCGCTCGCGATCATCAGGGGCACCGGCGCGACGCGCGCCCGCACCCAGTCGCCGCCAAAGCGGCCCAGCGCCATCGCGAGGCTGAAGCTCGCGTAGCCGAGCGCCGACAGGCTGGCGTCGCTGGCGCGTTCCTGCCTCATGAACAGCACGCTCCAGTCGTACATCGCGCCTTCGGCGATCAGGCCCAGCGCCGCCAGCGTGCCGATCAGCGCAAGCACGCCGCGCGGCAGGCTCAGCGGCTGCGACTCGCCGGCGTCGGTGCGCATCTTCAGCATCGCCGCGCAGGCGCCGAGGATCAGCACCATGCCCGTGCCGCACGCGACCAGCAGATGCGTCTGCGGCGTCCAGCCCAGCAGCGGCAGCAGGCTGCCCACGCCCGCGCCGACCATGCCACCCAGGCTGAACATCGCGTGGAATCCGCTCATCAGCGGGCGACCGGCCAGGTGCTCGATCTCGGTGGCCTCGGCGTTGATCGCGACGTCGAAGAGGCTGGCCGTCGCGCCGAAGAGCATCAGCAGCAGCACGAGCCCGAGGTACACGCTGGGCGCGATCAGCATCGAGACGCCGGCCGCGCAGAGCACCCCGGTCAATCCGGCCACGCCGCGCGGGCCGAAGCGCGCCACGACACGGCCCGCCTGCGTCAGCGCCAGCAGCGCGCCGACACCGGAGGCCAGCATCGCGATCGCCAGGGACTGCTCGCCCAGGCCGTAATGCGCCTTCACCGTCGGGACATGCACACCCCAGGTCGCGAACAAGGCGCCGGAGACGAAGAACTGGATGCGCAGCGCCCAGGCCGCCGAGGCCAGGCGGCGAGGGGTCGTGGTGTCGGAAATCGTGGTCATCGTGAGGCGCCGTGAAGGGCTCGTTACTGTAGGCGCCGCGGGCCGCCCCACGCGCGACACTCGCCCGGCTCAGGACACCATGCCGCGCAGGGCGTTGAAGAGCTTGCGCGGCTGCAGCGGCTTGAAGAGCACCGTGTGACCGCTCTCGGTCGCGCGGCGCAGTTCCTCGCGGCTGGTGTCGCCGGTGACCAGGATCGCCGGGACGTCCGTGCGGCAGAGCTCGCGCACCGCGCGGATCGCGGCGATGCCGTCCGGCCCGTCGCCCAGGTGCAGATCCGAGAGGATCAGGTCCGGCGGCTCGGCTCGCGTGCGCACCGCCTCCGCTGCCTCCGCCGCGGTCGCGGCGATGATGGACTCGTAGCCCCACTCCTCGAGCAGCAGCTGCAGGCCGATGCGGATCGGCTCCTCGTCGTCGATGACCAGCACCGAGCGCGGCTCCATCACCGGCATCGGCACGGTGTCGGCGGCCGTCGTGAACTCCGGGATCTCCGGCAGCCCGCCCAGCGGGATGCTGAGCCGGAACATCGTGCCCCGCCCCGGCCGCGACGCGACCATCAGCCGGTAGCCCAGCAGGTGCGCCAGCCGCTTGACGATCGCCAGGCCCATGCCCAGCCCTTGGGTGCGGCTGCGCTCGCTCTGGCCGACCTGGTAGAACTCCGCGAAGATGCGCGGCAGGTCGCTGGACTTGATGCCGATGCCGGTGTCCCAGACCTCGAGGTTCAGGTGGGTCGAGGTCGAGCGCGCGACCACCACCACGCCGCCGTCCTCGGTGTACTTGATCGCGTTCTGGATCAGGTTGCCCAGGATGCGCTCGAGCAGCTGCGGATCGCTGGTGACGGACTTGCCGCCCGGCGAGAAACGCAGGCCCAGGCCCGAGCCCTCCGCCTGTCCCGCGTAGTGCATGTGCAGGCGGCGGAACAGGTCGCGCAACGGGAAGTGCTGCAGATTGGGCTCGACCGTGCCGGCGTCCAGCCGGGAGATGTCGAGCATCGCGTTGAAGGAACGCTCCAGCCCCTCGATCGAGCGCATCACGTTGCGGATCAGCGGCTCCTCCTCGGTGCCCTGCAGGCGGCGCTCCAGGCTGGCGGCGAAGAGTCCGAGCGCATGCACCGGCTGGCGCAGGTCGTGGCTCGCGATGGCGAGGAACCGGCTCTTCTCCTGGTCGGCGCGGATGGCGCCGTCGCGGTCCTGTTCGAGGGTGCTGACGTGCAGGTCCTGCTCCATCAGCAGCCGCTTGGCTCGCTGCCAGCGATGGTGTTCGAGCAGCGCCAGCCCGCCGACCACCGCGGCGGCGAGGAACCACACCGGCCCGGCACCCGGCCGCGAGGCGGGATCGAACAGCCGCGCCAGGCCTTCGGACGCCGGCAGCACCGCGATCACCGCCGACCCGCGCCCCATCGGCGCGAGCAGCACGCCCACCACGGCCGCCGTGGCCGCCAGCAGCGGCCCGGTCAGCAGGCCGCGCATGCCCGGCGATTCGGCCAGCCACGGATGCAGGCTCAGCAGCCCGATGCAGCCCGCGGCCTGCAGGTACAGGAGCCGTCGCCCCTCGCGGTCGGAGAAGGCGATGCGGCTGTGGTCGCTCCTGGCGCCGCGGTGCGACAGGGACCGCGCGGTGAAGACGCAGCCCAACGCCAGCGCGATGACGCCGAAGACCCAGACCATCAGGCCGATCGTCGGCGTGCCGCGCAGCAGGGCCGAGACCAGCGGGACGGTGACCGCCGTCAGCAGCCAGGGCCAGTGGCTCCAGGCTTCCTCGAAGCCCGCGTCCTGCAACCGTCGCGCGATCGCGCGACGCTCCCGGCGACGGCCTTCCTGGACGGATTCGTCGTTCTCCGGCACCGCGCCGGCGACCGCCACGAAGAGGCTGGGTCGCGGTGGGCGCCGGGAACGCTTGGGACGGACACCTGCGCCGTCGGCAGGCGGTGGACCGCCGGCGACCGCCGGCGCAGGCGCTGCGGAAGGCGCAGGAACCGGCGCGTCCGCGCCCGCACCTGCGCCGATTCGCGCGTCGACCGGCGCGCCGCCCCGGGTCGGACCGGAGGACGGGCCGGCGGAGACGCCAGAAACGACGCTCGCCGGCACGTCAGGGACGTCCGGCGAGTCGATGCGCGAGTCGATGAAGAGCTCGGTCGGCGGAAAGCTCGTGTCGGGGGCTGGTTCCTCGACGCCGTGTCCGCCTCGGTGGACCGTGGCCACCGCGTCAGCGGAAGAGGCTGATCATGTGCGAGCGCGACTTGACGTCCAGCGCCAGCAGCAGCGAGGAGACATAGTTCTTCACCGTGCCCAGCGACAGCTGCGTCGAGTTGCTGATTTCCTGGTTGCTGCAGCCCGACAGCACCAGTTCGAGGATCTCCAGATGGCGCGGGCCCAGTTCGGCGACGCGGTCGTACATCGCGGACGACGGGAAACGCGGGAACAGCGTGCCCGACTGCGACTGGCGGTGGCGCTGGCCCTCGGCCAGCAGCGCGCGCAGCGTGCTGCGCATCTCGGCCATCATCGCGCCCTTGGGCAGGTAGCCGACGGCGCCCAGCGCCCGCGCCTGGCGGACGACGAATTCATCCTGCGTGCCGCTGAAGACGACCACGCGGGCCTCGGGATAGGCCTCCATGAACTGCCGCAGCCCCTGCAGGCCCTTGCAGTCCCCCAGGTTCAGGTCCAGCAGCACGGCATCCACCGCGCCACCGTCGGCATACGCCTGCAGACCTTCCTGCAGCGAGGCCGCCTCCACCCACTCGATGTCGATCTCGTCCAGCGACTGGTACAGCGTGCGGATCCCCGCCCTCACCAGTTCATGGTCGTCGACCAGCAGCACGCGGCGCTTGACCGCCGGCATCGCATGGCCACCACTTCCAGCCGCCTCGAACGTGCGGGCAACGGACACTGCTTCCATAGGGCCTCCCTTTTTCGACTGACCGATGGGTCTCCGGCTCGGTCGTCGTCACCCCTTACTGCACGCCGGAGAAGGTCCGCATGATAGGCCGATGGTCACTTGCATTGCCCCCTCGTTGGGGGGAACCCTCAGGGGGATGCCTGAAACACTTGTGACGACATGTTGCTGATTTGGAGTGTCAACGTTGTCACGCGCCATCCCTATTTATAGGTCCCAACTGGCCGGCGCTACCCCCTAGAGGTGGGAAATCCCAGCGGGTGCCCCGCGGGGCGCTCGGGCGGTGGAACGACAGATTCCTGCAAGGTCGGGGAGGACCCCGCTCCCTAGAATCCCGGCAGCTGTCCTCCCCCATGCGCCGAGCCCTCCGTCCGCCCTCCTCCCTGCCCCGATCGCGTCGTCCCGACACGTTCCGCGGAGCCGTCCGGTCATCGCTCCCGGCGATCTGCGCCGGCCTCATGGCGGCGGGCTGGATGGTCGACCCCGCGCCGGCCTGGGCCGCAGGCAGCCTGGTGCTGATGGACGCTCCGCCGACGCAGACCAGTTGGTCCGGCGGCCTGTCGACCCGCAGCTGGCCCTCCGCGCCCGGCAGCCGCGCCCGCAGCAATGACCTGCTGCCGGCCGTGGAAGTCCTGACGCCCAACGGCGCCTTCGTGTCGACCGACCTGGGCGTCGGCTGGAACCTCGTCCCCCTGCTGGCCGACGCGCAGACGGCGTCGACCTGGCAGGTCGGCGCGCGGCTCTGGCCGCAGTTCGGGCGACCGTCGCGGGTCACGCCCAGGGGCATCGACCGCCTGGGGTCGCGCCTCACGACGGAGGCGTTCGCCAATGTCCAGGCGACCTCCTGGCTGATGCTGCAGTCGGGCTTCTCCTGGGGCAGCGGCCGCCGGCACGACGGCCAGTTGTTCGAAGTGGGCCTGACGTCCGGGATCCCGATCGGCGACGACCTGATCGCCGTCACGCTCGCGACCACGGCGGCCAACGGCGCGCACCTGCGCAGCAGCTACGGCATCGGTCCCGGCGAATCCCGTGCGAGCGGCCTGCCCGAATGGCGCCCCCGCGCCGGCATGATGGACTGGAGCATCGCGCTCAGCGGCGAGCACCGGTTCTCCAAGCGCTGGTCCATCAGCGGCCAGTGGCTGGACGCCCGGCTGGTCGGCGACGCGTCGCGGTCGCCGTTGACGACCTCCAAGACGCAGCAGACCTTCAGCGCCAGCCTCTGGTACCGCTTCTGAGGCGGTCGCCAGGCAAGTCCTGCCCCCTCGCTCCGCCTTCGCCCCCTCCCGCCGTCCTTCGCCGTCCGCCATGCATCGCATCCTCCTGATCGCCGTCCCGCTGTTCGGGCTCTGCATCGCCTTCGAGTGGCTGTGGGGCCGCCTGAAGGGGCGGGACACCTACCGGCTGTCCGACTCGATCAGCAGCCTCAGCCAGGGCTTGATGAGCCTGGCCGTCGCCGCGGTGACGCCGTTGTTCCAGAACGGCATGTACGCCTGGCTGCAGCCGCACCTGGCGCTGGTCCGCCCCTCGGTCTGGGACGGCTGGTGGGGCTGGGCCGTCGCGATCGTGGTCTACGACCTCTGCGACTACTGGCTGCACCGCGTCAGCCATGAGAGCGCCCTCTTCTGGGCGGCGCACACGGTGCACCACCAGAGCGAGCACTTCAACCTGACGACCGCGCTGCGCCAGGAAAGCTTCTACGCGGTGATGGGCTGGCCGTTCTTCCTGCCGATGGCGCTGCTGGGCATGCCGCTGGAACAGTACGTCGCGGCGGGGCTGTTCGTCCTGCTGTACCAGTTCTGGATCCACACCGAGCACATCGGACGGCTGGGCTGGCTGGACCGGGTGTTCTCGACGCCCTCCAACCACCGCGTGCACCATGCGGTGAATCCGCGCTACCTGGACAAGAACTACGGTGCGGTGCTCGTGATCTGGGACCGGATGTTCGGCACCTTCGCCGAAGAGACCGAGCCCTGCGTCTACGGCACCGTCAAGCCGCTGCACAGCTGGAACCCGATCAAGGCGGTGGGCCAGTTCTATGGCGAACTGTTCGATCGCGCCCGCGCCACGCCGCGCTGGGCGGACCGGATCCGCGTGCTGTTCAAGTCGCCGGGCTGGGCGCCACCGGGCACGTCGACGACGGCCGAGCCGGATGGCGACCGGCTGCGGCAGTCGCGCTTCGATCCGGCCGTCAGCCGGCTGGACCGCTGGCGCGCGGTCAGTCTGGTCGCGATGACGGGGGTGGCGTCGGCGGTCTGGCTCGACGCCAGCGACGACATGAGCGAGGCGCGCAATCTGGTCGCGGCGGCGGTGATCGCCGCCGGGCTCTACGCGGCGGGGGCCCTGCTGGCGCGAGGCACGGACGGAGGCGGCGATCGCGGCCGACGCACCCGCCGCCTGCGCGGCTGGGGGCTCTACCTCGGCGCGATGGCGCTGTGCGCCGGCATGATCGCCATCCTGGCCTGACATCCCGGCGCCGGCCACGCCCGCGCCTGCACCGCCGCGATGACCAAGATGCGGGCAATGGCGGGTCGCGTCAGCTGTGGGGCCAGCCGAGTACCGCCAGCGCATCGTCGTACGAGTCGCCAGGGGCGACGGTGACCGTGCCCGGCGCATCGTCGCTGCCGCCCAGTTGGGCCAGGCACACCATCGTCGCGCCGCCGAAGGCGATCAGGTCTTCGACCGCCGCGACCGGGAAGTCATGACCCAGCGCGTCGGACAGCTTCTCGCGCAGCGTGTAGCCCGCGTAGGTCGCCACGACCGCCCCCATCGCCCCGGCCAAGGCCGCCGGCCATGAACGTCCGCCCGCCAGCGCCGCCCCGGAGATCGCGCCGCTGACCGCACGCGCCGCGAGCCCCGGCGGATCGGTGCGATCGGGCGTGGACGGCAGCTTGTCGACGATGAGTTCCCCGATCGCCATCGGCGTGGTCACCGCGACGGCGTGCGTCGACGCGAGGAAGGCCAGCGGCGAGTCCTTGACGTCGATCCAGCCCAGCTTCGCGGCCCAGCTCGTGACGGCCAGCGGCGCGCTGGTCCGAGGGCCCGCGGTGCTGCCGAGCAGGAACGCCATCAGCAGCGTCCGCCGGGAATCGGCCGGCTGGACCGCGACCACCGGCAGTCCTTGAGCCCGCGCCTCCCGGACGACCTGCGCCCCGGCACGCACGCGGCCGAAGAAGCGCCGGACGAGATGCCGGGCCGACTCGGTGAAGGCGCCGTAGACCAGATGCGAGACATACGAGTAGGGATGCGACTGCAGCGGCGCTCGCGTGATCGGATCGCCGAAACGGAAGGCGGGCACGAGCGTCTCGTCGACGAGGGTGGCCGCGGCCACGCCGAAGACGGTCCCTCGACCGCAGGTCACCCGGGGATCGAGCTCGGCGGCGGCGCCATAGAGGCCGCCGACCACGGCACCCATGCCGTAATGGACCGCCTCACCCGCGACCGGACGACGCCGGCGCGGCAGACGCCGCCCGGCCAGCTTGGCGAGGCGATCAGCGGCGCGCTCGGTCGACGGCATGCCGCGCACGCCCGACGTGATGCCGACCCGCGCCAAGCCGGCCTGGAAGGCGGTCATCGCGGCGGCGCCGATCAGGCCGCCGAGCAGGCCGGAGGCGGTGCCCACGCAGAGGTCGCGCGGCGGGCGGTGGTCGAGGTCCATGGGCGTTCCCGTTCAGATCGGAGTGGAGCCGCTCATGTGGCAAGGGTCGTGCCTCCCAGGATGACGGGGGATCGGCATGGCCCTCATCGGCGCCAGGGAGGACGACGTCGCGGCCGGCAGAAGCCTCAGCGCGGCGTATGCCGGGCGATCGCCTCCTGCAGGCGGTCGCAGGCGCGCGCGACCTGCGCCTGCGGCGCCGTCGCGACGCTGAGCATCAGCCCCGACTGCTCGCGGCCGGGTTCGGCAAACCAGACCGACAGCGGTGCGGGCGAGATGCCGAAAGCGAAGAGCTCCCGCGCGATCGCGAGGTCCGACGCGCCCGCCGGTGTCCGCACCAGCACCGCCAGGGCCGCAGGCAAGGTCTCAAGGCCGCGCTCGTGCAGTTGCGCCAGCAGACCGTCACGCTGCGCCAGATACAGCCGCTTGGCGCGCCGCAGATGGCGCAGGTAATGCCCGTCGCGCATGAAGGCCGCGATCGCGAGTTGCGCGGCCGGTCCCGGCGGCGGCGCCAGGCAGGCCGCGTCCTCCGCGAATCGCGCCGCCATCGACGCTGGCGCGACCACGAACCCGAGCCGCAAGCGCGGGTCGATCGTCTTGCTGAAGGAACCGATGTGGATCACCCGCCCGTGCGGGTCGAGCGACGCGAGCGCCGGGGCGGCACGCCCCTGCAGCTGGAGCTCGCTCAGGTAGTCGTCCTCGACGATCCAGCCGCCGGTGCTCGCGGCCCAGTCGAGCAGACGCAGCCGACGCTGCAGCGACATCGTCACGCCCAGCGGCGCCTGCTGCCCCGGCGTGACCACCGCGAGTGCGGCGTGCGGTGCCCGGCGCCAGCCGGCATCGACGTCGATGCCCTCCTCGTCCACCGGCACGGGAACCGGTGTCAGGCGGCCGAGCGTGAGCGCCTGTCGCGTGAAGAAGAAGCCGGGCTCTTCCATCCACGCCGAGCCGCCGTCGAGCCCGAGCACGCGCAGCGCGATCCCCAGCCCCGCCGCATACCCGCCGGTGACGAGCACCTGGTCCGGCGAGCAGACCATGCCGCGTGCGACCGCGAGGTAGCCGGCGATCTCGCGCCGCAGTTCCAGTTCGCCGCGCGGGTCGGGATAGAGCGCGGCACCGGTCGTCTCCGCGAGCAGCGCCCGCGCGCGCAGCCGATGCATCAGCTTGGACGGCAGGCTGTCGCGCGACGGGATGCCCGGCTGGAAGATCCCCGGCCCGGCGGTGAGCTCGCGGTACATCGAGATGAACGGGCCGGGGTCCAGCGCCGCGCCGCTGGATCGCGCGGCCGCGGGCCGCTCCGCGACGCGTGTCCCGGTAGCGCGCGACGCCTCGATCATCTGCGCGGCGGCCAGCTTCTCGTAGGCCACGCGCACCGTGCCGCGCGCCACGCCCAACTGCACCGCCAGATCGATCCAGGACGGCAGGCGCATCCCGGCTTGCAGCACCTGCTGCTCGATGGCCGTCGCGATGCCCCGGTGGATCTGATCCGCCAGCGGCACGGCCGACGACTTGTCGAGCGGAAGACTCAGCGGCTGACGCATGGCAGCGGGCTCATCGTGGTACAGCGATTCCTTCGATTCCTGGGACTCCACTTTGCACCACGACAGGAGAAGAATCCAGTCATCGATCACGCATCGACCACCCGATTCCCCGTTCCAAGGAGCCCACCATGTCCCAACGTCTCGACTACACCCAGGTTTCTCCCGCCGGCGTCAAGGCGCTTGGCGGCGTCTACGGTTATGTCGCGCAGAGCGGCCTGCCACCGGCACTCGTCGAACTCGTCTTCCTGCGCATCTCCCAGATCAACAACTGCGCGTATTGCCTGGACATGCACACGCGGGACCTGTTGAAGAAGGGGGTGCCGGTCGAGAAACTGGCGCTGGTGCAAGCCTGGCCGGAGGGCGGCGCGCTGTTCGACACCCGCGAGCGCGCCGCGCTGGCCTGGGCCGAGTCGGTCACGCGCGTCGCCACGACGGGCGTGCCGGACGCCGATTTCGCCGCCGTCAGCGCGGTGTTCAGCGAGAAGGAAGTCGTCGATCTCACGATCGCGATCGGCCTCATGAACACCTACAACCGCCTGGCCATCAGCTTCCGCAACGTGCCGCAGGCGGCGGCGATGGCGGCGCGTTGATCAGCCGATCGCGCGCCGCAGGTTCTCCCGGGCGCGGGCATCGAGCCGGTCGCGCAGCGCGGGCGTGCTGTACAGCACCGGCCGGTCCAGGAAGATCCTGAGGATCTGCCGGCGTTTGCGACGGAACAGGAAACCCGGCACATACCCGTACTCATCGCGGATCTGGCGCTCGTACTCGTCGAAGCGCGGACGCTCGGCGCCGAGGATCGCCAGGTCGATGTCGACGAGCACCTGCTCGTCGACGCTGGCCGGCACGCCGTCGTGTTTCGTCACCAGCACCAGTTGCCGGACGCGATCCGCGACCTCGCGGCTCACGCCGGCGCCGAGCAGCGCCTCGTGCGCCCACTCGGCGCTGCGCTCCTCGTTGCCCGAGCCCTTCACGTCGTAGATCGCGTCGTGGAACCAGAGCGCCATCTCGACTTCGGCCGGATGGACGGCGAGCTCGCCGACCTCGTCGAACAGCGCGAGGCATTCCTCGAGGTGCTGACGCGTGTGGTACTTCCGTTGCGGCTCCGCGTAGCGCGCGAGCAGGTCGTCGCGCAGCGCGGTGCCGTCCGCCTCGCCGGCATCCGCGCCTGCGCCGGCGAGTGCGGACCACGCGCGGGTCCAGGATCGTTCGAAGAGCGCATTCATGTGCGCTGAATGGTAGCGGCTGCGAGTCGTCCGGCTACGATCAGGCCCATGGCCCTCCACATCATCACGCCCACTATCGAATCGGACGCGTTCAGTACGCCGGACCAGCGCGTCTGGCTGAAGCTCGAAGCCCTCCAACCCTGCGGCTCGTTCAAGCTGCGCGGCATCGGCCACGCCTGCGAGGTCCATGCGGCGCGCGGTGCGACACGGCTGTTGTCGTCCTCGGGCGGGAACGCGGGGATCGCGGTGGCCTACGCGGGACGACGGCTGGGACTTCCCGTCGTCGTCGTGGTGCCGGAAACCACGCGCGAGTGGCCCAAGACGCTGATCCGCCGACAAGGCGCGGAGGTCATCGTCCATGGCAAGAGCTGGATGGAAGCCAACGATTTCCTGATGTCCTTGCGCCAGCCGACGGATGCCTTCATCCACCCGTTCGACGACCCGCTGCTGTGGGACGGGCACGCGTCGATGATCGCGGAGGCCGCCGCGCAGGCGCCGAAGCCGGATGCGGTCGTGCTGTCGGTCGGCGGCGGCGGCCTGATGAGCGGTGTGCTGCAGGGCATGCACGCCATCGGATGGCAGGACGTGCCGCTGGTCGCGGCGGAAACCTTCGGCGCCGATTCGCTGAGGGCGGCGATCGCCGCAGGCGGATTGGTGACGCTCGAGGCGATCACCAGCATCGCCACCTCGCTGGGCGCACGACGCGTCAGTGAGCGGGCCTTCGACTGGACGACACAGCATCCGGTCGTCGCCACGACGGTGAGCGACGCGGAAGCGGTGCAGGCCTGCCTGGACGTGGCGAAGGAACACCGGCTGATCGTCGAGCCCGCGTGCGGCGCCGCCGTCGCGGCGACGCTCAAGCGCGCGGAGCCCGTGCTCCAGAAGGCCAGGAACGTGCTGGTGATCCTCTGCGGCGGTGCCTGCGCCACCTACGAGGATCTGGTCGACTGGCGCGCCGCGAACTGAGCGGCGACGGTCCGCTGTCCAGCCCGAAACGGGCAGGACGACGCACTCACATCTTCTCGCCGGGGATCGCGCTCGCCGCTGTCACCCAGGCGACGAAGGCCGCCTCGTCGAGCGGCTCCTTCTCGCTCACATGCAGGTAGCGCGCGTGCGCTGTCTTCGAATCGACCGGCGGCATCGGAGCCAGCGACTTGCCGTTGAAGAAAGCGACCTTCACGTAGCGCGTCATCACGTGGATGCCGAGGAACCAGGTCGTGCCATCGACGCCGTACAGCGGCGAGTTCCACTTCACGGCCTTGCGCACGTCGGGTACGGACTCGACGATCAGCGCATCCATGCGCCGCACGACCGCCTGCTTCCAGTCCTGGAGCGCGGCGATGTAGGCCTGCACCGGTACGTCGCCATGCCCCTTCGGGATCTGCGGGTTGCCGCCGGAGAGCAGGACCACGTCGCATTCACCTTCACGCGTCGGGACGATCGGTCTTGAGGGCTTGCGCGTCATGGTTGGTATGTCCTTCCTTGAAATCACACGACGTCACGAAGCTGTTTTCGACTCATCACCGGAACGGGCTCATCTCTTCGACGGGTACCGTCTTGCCGTTGCGCGGCTTCAGCATTCCCGCCAGCTCTGCCAACGACGTCGTCTTAGCACGAACAAAGAGGGTGCCGTCGCCGCGGATAAACCAGCGGAACGGGGTGCCGGGCTTTGCCCCCAACTCCGTCAAGATCTCCGCCGGCACCTGCAGGGTACCTTGCTCGCTCAGAAACGTTTCATGCATTGCCTTCTCCTGTCAGTGCGTCATCGGAATCCGGCTGCGGACACTCCTCCGCGACCGGCCTCTTCGACTTCGCAACGACGTGGATGCTGCCGTCCTTCGCCAACTCCCAGATGAAGCGCGTGCCGAGCTTGGCACCGACCGCCCTCCGGATGTCCTTGGGGACGACGATCCTGCCGTTCATCTCCATCTTCGACATGGGCATCACACTCTCCTTGCGAAGTGATGCAGCCACTCTAGGGAAACGTCTATCCGAGCGCCATGACCCGCACTTGTGGACACGGCGTCGGATTCACTTCACGAGGCAACGCCCTCACGCGGATGAGTGGGTCTCCCGTCGATACACCCAGCGGTACAGCACCGGCAGCACCAGCAAGGTCAACGCGGTCGAGGACAGGATCCCGCCGATGACCACCGTCGCCAGCGGACGCTGCACCTCGGCGCCGGTACCGGTCGCCAGCGCCATCGGCACGAAGCCGAGCGAAGCGACCAACGCCGTCATCAGGACCGGCCGCAGGCGCGTCAACGCACCTTCATGGATGGCCTCCTCCAACGGTCTCCCCTGCTCTCTCAACTGGCGGATGAAGGAGATCATCACCAGCCCGTTCAACACCGCCACGCCGCTCAGCGCGATGAACCCCACCGCCGCGGAGATCGACAAGGGGATGCCTCGCATCCACAACGCCAGCACGCCGCCGGTCAGCGCGAACGGGATGCCCGAGAACACCAGCAGCCCATCACGCGCGTTGCCGAACATGGCGAACAGCAGCACGAAGACCAGCCCCAGCGCCACCGGCACCACGACCTGCAGACGCTCGGTGGCCGACTGGAGGTTCTCGAACTGACCGCCCCAGCCCAGCCAGTAGCCGGACGGCAGGGCGACCTGCGATGTCACCGCCTGCTGGGCTTCGGCAACGAAGGAGCCGAGGTCCCGTCCACGCACGTTCGCACTGACGACGACCCGCCGCTTGCCGTCCTCGCGGCTGACCTGGTTCGGTCCGGGCGCCAGCGCCAGCGTCGCGACCTCGGACAACGGGATGAACCGCGTCGCGCCCTCCGCGCCTCGTGGCAGCGGCACCGGCAAGCGCTCGATCGCCGCCAGGTCCGTGCGCAACGCGTCGGGCAGGCGCACGACGATCGAGAATCGCCGGTCGCCCTCGAACAAGGTGCCCGCGTGCGCCCCACCCGTCGCCGTCGCGACCAGCTGCTGCACGTCCTGCAGGTTCAGGCCGTGACGCCCGGCCTTCTCGCGATCGATGTCGACGGTGAGCATCGGCAACCCGGTCGTCTGTTCGACGTTGACCTCCGCCGCGCCGTCGAGTCCCCCAGCACCGCGGCGATCTTCGCCGCCGCCGCGTTCAACTGGTCCATGTCGTCGCCGAAGACCTTCACCGCGACGTCCGACCGGACGCCGGAGATCAGCTCGTTGAAGCGCAGCTGGATCGGCTGCGAGAACTCGTAGTTCTGCCCGGGAAGTGTCGCGAGTTCCGCCTGCACCGCCGCGATCAGTGCGTCGCGCGTGCGGCGCGGCTCGGGCCACTGGTCCATCGGCTTGAGCATCACGTAGGCGTCGGAGATGTTCGGCGGCATCGGGTCCGCCGCGATCTCGGCCGTGCCGGTGCGCGAGAACACGCGCTCGATCTCGGGGAACTTCTCCTTCAGGCGGGCCTCCAACTGCTGCTGCATCGCCACCGACTGCGACAGGCTGGTGCCCGGCAGCCGCAGCGCCTGCACCGCGAAGTCGCCTTCGTTGAGGCTGGGCACGAACTCGCTGCCCAGCCGTGTGGCGAGCAGCGTCGACAGCACCACCGCGACGGCCGCGCCGGTGATGACCACCGGCCGAGCGGCCATCGCCTTCACCAGCAGCGGCTCGTAGGCGCGGTGCGCCCAGGCCATCACGCGGCTCTCCTTCTCCTGGACCTTGTCGCCGATGAACAGCGCCACCGCCGCCGGCACGAAGGTGATGGACAGGATCATCGCGCCCAGCAGCGCCATCACCACGGTCACCGCCATCGGATGGAACATCCGCCCTTCCACGCCGGTCAGCGCGAAGATCGGGAGGTAGACCACCATGATGATCAGCTGCCCGAACAGCAGCGGCCGGCGCGCTTCCTGCGCCGCCGCGAAGACCTCGTGGAAACGCTCCGCGCGCGTCAGCGGACGCCCCAGCCGCGACTGCGCATGCGCCAGGCGCCGCACGCAGTTCTCGACGATCACGACCGCCCCGTCCACGATGATCCCGAAGTCCAGCGCCCCCAGGCTCATCAGGTTGGCGCTGACCTTCTGGCCCACCATCCCGGTGAAGGTGAACAGCATGGACAGCGGGATCACCAGCGCCGTCAGCACCGCCGCCCGCAGGTTGCCCAGGAACAGGAAGAGCACCGCGATCACCAGCACCGCGCCCTCGACGAGGTTGCGCTTGACCGTCGCGATCGCCTTGTCCACCAGCACCGTGCGGTCGTAGACGGTGACGACGTGCACGCCCTGGGGCAAGGTGGTCGCGACCTCCTTCATCTTGCGGTCCACCGCCTGCGCGACGCTGCGGCTGTTCTCGCCGATCAGCATGAAGACGGTGCCCAGCACGACCTCGCGGCCGTTGTCGGTGGCCGCGCCGCTGCGCAGTTCCTTGCCGATGCCGACCTGCGCCACGTCGCGCACCCGCACCGGGACGCCGCCGTCGGTGCGCAGCACGACGTTGCCGATGTCGGCCAGATCGCGCAACTGGCCGGGCGCGCGGATCAGGTACTGCTCGCCACGACGCTCGATGTAGCCGGCGCCGACGTTGGCGTTGTTGCGTTCCAGCGCCTGGACCACCTCCGCCAGCGTGAGCCCGTGCGACGACAGCCGACCCGGATCGGGCGCCACCTCGAACTCCTTGGCAAAACCGCCGATGGTGTTGACCTCGGTCACGCCCGGCACGTTGCGCAGCTGCGGCTTGACGACCCAGTCCTGGATCTCGCGCAGGTCGATCGGCGTGTAGGGCGAACCGTCGGGCTTGCGCGCGCCCTCCTCGGCCTCGATCGTCCACTGGTAGATCTCGCCCAGGCCCGTGGACACCGGCCCCATCGCCGGCGTCAGCCCGTCGGGCAGGTGTTCGCGCGCGGCCTGCAACCGCTCGTTGACCAGTTGCCGCGCGAAGTGGATGTCGGTGCCGTCGGCGAAGATCACCGTCACCTGCGACAGCCCATAGCGCGACAGCGAGCGCGTCTGCTTCAGCCCCGGCAGGCCTGCCATCGCGGTCTCGACCGGGAAGGTCACGCGCTGCTCCGCCTCCAGCGGCGAGTAGCCCGGCGCGCCGGTGTTGATCTGTACCTGCACGTTGGTGATGTCGGGCACGGCGTCGATGGGCAGCTTCTGGTAGCTGAAGACCCCCAGCGCCGCCATGCCCAGCACGGCCAGGAGCACCAGCCACCGGTGCTCGATGGCGAATCGGATGATGCGTTCGAACATGCGTCCTCCGTCAATGCGAATGCGTCGCCGAGCCTTTGCCGGCCTCGGACTTGATGACGAAGGCGTTGATCGCCGCGACCTTCGCGCCGGCCTTCAGGCCGTCGACGATCTCGACGCGCCGGCCGTCGCCGCGGCCGGTCTTGACCGGCTGCGCGGCGAAGCCGTCGGTGGTGCGCACGAAGACGACCTGCCGGTCCTCGAAGACCTGCACCGCGTCGGCGGCCACGGTCACCGGCGCCGGGGCTTCGCCGGTCACGACGTCGACGTTGACGAAGAGCCCGGGCCGCCAGGCGCGGTCCGGATTGGCCAGCGAGATCCGCGCCTGCGCGGTGCGGCTCTGCCCGCCGATCAGGGCGCCGACGTAGGCGACCGTGCCGTCGGCCGACTGCTCGAAGGCGGCGGAACGCACGACGGCGCGTTCACCGACGCGCACCTTGGCCAGGTCGCCGGCCGGGACGTCGATGCGCGCCCACACGGTGCGCAGGTCCGACAGCACGAAGACGCTCGCGTCCTCCTTCACCTGCTCGCCCAGCGTCAGGTGCTTCTCGACGACGACGCCGTCGAACGGCGCGCGCAACTCGAAGCGCGTCAGCGCGCCACCGCCCGGCGTGGCGCCGATGGCCAGCAGCTTCTGGCGGGCGTTCGCGACGGCGATCTCGGCTTCGCGCAAGGCCTGCTCGGCCACGTCGACGTCCTGCCGGGGCGAGATCTTCTCCTCCCACAGCTTGCGTTCGCGGTCGAAGGTCGTGCGCGCCAGCTGTTCTCGCTTCTGCGCGGCGAGCAGCTCGCTGCGCTGGTCCGACACCTGGGCGCTCGCGATCACGGCCAGCAGGTCGCCCTTGCGCACGGCCTGGCCGAGCGTGGCGGGCACTGCCTCGACGACGCCGCTCACGCGCGGCACCACGTGGGCCGTCCGGTCCTCGTTGAAGCCGATCTCGCCGGGCAGACGCGTCGTGGTCCGGATCGTCGCCGGACCCGCCACCTCCAGCGCGATCGCGGCCGACTTGATCTGCGCCTCGGTCATCGCGATGGCTTCGGGCTCGCCAGCAGCGTGGCCATGACCGTCGTCCTTGTCCGCCGCCTTCCCACCGGCCACCGCGGTCGGGTGCGCGTCGCCCGGCTGCGTGGCCTTGGCCTCGCCGGCGTGGTCGTCCTTGTGTTCGCCCTTTTCCTCGCCCTTCTTCTGACCCTTCTCCTGATCCTTGTGCCTGCCCGAGTCCTTCTCTCCATCATGGCCGTGATCGTCATGGCCCGCTTCGGCGTGCTCGCCGTGGCCGCCCTTGGCGGACCCCGCCGGTCCCGAGGCCAGGATGGCCGCGCCGCCGATCAGGCCCAGCGCCACCAGCACCGCGATCGCGATCAGTTGCCGCTTCGGCAGCCCCGTCCCGGGGACGTCTTGTCGTCTTGCTTGTTGAATGTCATCGTCGTTCTCACGGTTGCTGGACGGGCGCGCCGAGGCGGCGCTCGAGGTCGGCATTGGCGCGATGCGCCCGTGCGAGCGCGTCGAGCCATTGCATGCGCGCCTGCAGCCAGGTGCGTTGCGCGTCGAGCACGTCCAGGAAGCCGAACTTCCCGAGTTCGAAGCCGCGGGTCGCGGCGGTGTAGGCCTCGCGGGCGCCGGGGAGCACGGTGCGTTGCAACGCGTCCACCTCGTCGGTGCGGGCGGCGAGTTCATCGGCGGCGCTCAGCACCTCGGCGCGCAGCCGCAGCGATTCGGCCTCCGCGAGCTGCTCGGCGGCCTGACGGCGCTTGAGGGCCTCGCGCTGGGCGCCCTGGTTGCGGTCGAACAGCGGCAGCGGCATCGACAGGCCGATCACCGCCTGGTTGCGGCCGATCTCCTGCGCCCGCTTCGCGCCGAGGGTCACGGTGACATCGGGGATGCGGCGCGCGCGTTCGAGCTCGTACGCGGCCTGGGCCCGCTCGACCTCGAGCCGGGCGCGTCGCAGCGCCGGCGCATCGGCCAGACGGCGTGCGACCTCGGCCTCGCCGGGCAAGGTCGGGAGCGACGCCGCCGCGCCATCGAGCGCACCGATCGCCGCTTGGTCCATGCCGACGGCAGCCGCCAGCGCATGTCGCGCCGCCAACTGGTCCGCCTGCGCCTGACGCCGCTCGATGCGCGCGGTGGCTTCCGCGACACGCGCCCGGGTCTCGTCGTTCGGCGCCAGCTTGCCGGCGGACACGCGCCGGGCGGTCGCGTCGGCACCGCCGCCCGCGATGCGCACCGACTCGTCGGCGGCGACGACCCGCTCCTGCGCGACCAGCGCGGCGAAGAAGGCCTGCACCACGTCAGCCCGCAGTTCGGCGCGCAGGGCGTCGAGCTCGGCTTGCGAGAGGTCACGACCGCGCCGGGCCAGCGCGGTGCGCGCCGCGCGCTGGCCGCCGATCTCCAGCGGCTGGCTCAGCAGCACGGTGACGGTGCGCGTCTCGCGGCGCGTGTCCTCCTGCTCGAGTCCGAGCGTGGGGTTGGGCGGCAGCGCGGCCTGCTGCACGGCGCCCTCGGCGGCCTCCAGTTCGAAGGCCGCGGCGCGCAACCGGGGATGCGCGGTCAGGGCCCGGTCGATGGCGGCGCTCAACGTCAGGCGCGGTGATGCCGAAGAGGGCGCCGCCGAAGTCGACAGCGTCGATGAGGCTGATGCCGGCGCTGGCGGGGCGGACGGCGCAGGCGACGTCGAGGGGGTGGCGGTTGCAGGCGGCGCGTCGGGCGCGGCCCGTCCGGCCACCGGCATGAGGGAAAGCAGTGCCGCGCTGCACAGCGGCACCAGGAACTTGGGCATCGGAGACTCCGGCGTTGTGCCCGCCGCCGCTGAAGCGGTCGGGCAGGAAAGGGATCAACGGGGAATCGGCGAGCGCCACACGTCCCGGCGGGCGCCGGGGCGTTCAAGGATCAGTCGAAGGGGCGGCCGCCGATCAGGCGGCCGGCCAGTTGGGTTTCTCTCGGCGGTCTGGGCCGCGCGACGACCAGACCTCCGGCACGGAGCCCGTGGTCACGGGACTGGCGACCGCCGGCAGCACGATGGCCGTGCTCGCGACCGGCTGGCTGTGACCCAGATGGCAGAAGCCGCAGTCGTCGTCGACGCAGGTCAATGCCTTGTCGGTCGTCGTTTCGGTCGTTTTCTGGGGCGCCTTCTCGACGGCTTTTTCAGCTGCCTTGTCAGCGGTCTTGTCGGTGGCCGTCTCGACCTGCGTCGACGCGTCGAGCGAATCCGAGACACCAGACAGGTCCGGGCTTCCAGGAGCGGCCTCCGCCGCCTCATGCCGATGCTGGTGATGGCCGATGTGGTTCACCGCCGGATCGGCTTCATGCGTGCAATAGGTCGCCGCCACCGCCCAGCTCAGCTGGAGCGGCAGCAGGATCAGCAGGAAGACGGTCAACCAGCGGCGCATGGGGCGCGAGTATAGGCAGCCCGGCCACCCCTTCCCCGCCCACGGGCTTCGCGGCGCCCTGTCGCCAGGCGGTGGTTTTCACGAAGTCGGACCCGGCAGCACGGATCGGGTGCTCCAGTGTTCGATCTGCAGCTCGTCGACCTGCGTCGCCAGATGCAAGTTGACACGGATCGCCGTCCACGCCTCGCGGCCCCGCGCGAACACCCGGCCGTTGGCCGCTTCCTGGATCTCGTGTTCGCCCCACAGGTCGCGGGCACCGAACGACGGCGCCGCCGCGATGATGGCTTCGGCCGCCTCCCGATTGGCATCGTCGGCGCTGGCGCGTCGACGGCGCTCGAAGCGCCATTGGCCCTGCCACGGATAGTCGATGCGCACATGGCCGGCCGGCAGCTCCGGACCGGGTTCGCTCGGCGTATGGATGGCCCCGTGATCGCCGTAACCGACGACGGCCAGCCCGCCGAGCCGACGATGCAGCTCGCGTTCGAGGATGGCCAGCCGGCCCGAGCGCGCGTTGTCGTCCGCCTCTGCCGATCCCATCCACTGCGCCGTGGCGGGGAAGCTGTTGCCCATCACCACGACGCGCAGGCTCGGCCATCGCGTCCGCCAGCGCGCGAGCAGATCCAGGCCGGCGCTCGCGCCGCCGAGCAGCCACTCGCGCTCCGTGCCGAAGTCCAGGACGACCAGCGCGCGGCGCAGATCCTCGAGCCCGTCCAACGCCCGCTCCACGATCACGGTCGAGGGCGCCGACCAGCGCGGCGTGCCGCGCAGCCGGAACAGCACCTGGCCGAACTCGCGCTCGATCGCGGCCGCCTGCACCGCGATGCCGCGCTCGCTGGCGCCGTCGGGCATCAGGACGACGGGCACCGCGTGGCGGTGCGCCTGGGCGAATTCGCGCCATGTCCGGAAGCCCTGTGTCGGATCGGCCAGCCGGCGCCAGGCCACCGCATGGTCCAGCGGCACCCGGCCCAGGTCGATGAAGTGCGGCAACTCCTGCATCACCTCGCCCGCCTGCTGCGCGGCGCGACGGAAGTCGACCACGTCGGGCATGCGCTGCGGCGGCGTCAGCGTGATCAGCGGCAGGATCCTGCGCTTGCGCACGCGATCGAGTTCGCGCAACGCGCGCAGCTCGGCCGGCAACGTCTGCAGCGACGGAAAGTAGACGACCTCATCCTGCACCACCCCATTCATCGACAACTCCCGAGGGCCCACGCCCTGAATCCGGACGCCCTGTGCGGCCGGTCCCGGCAGGCTAGGAAGGACCGCGCAGGAAAGCTACAGGTCGCCTTGATCGATGTCAGAAAACGGCTTTGTATATCGCTGTATCTGCAGGTCCGGGCGCGACAGCGGCATGCAAACCCGGGCCCGGGCCGACAAGGCAGGGATACATCGCGAACGTCCACTGCGGGGATCGCCACTTCACACGGAGATTCCGCATGACCGACAGTAACGACCGCAACGAACGCCATGAGCGCCAAGGCCTGAGCGCCTCGTCTTCCCTGCCGGACGTGGCCGGCATGCCGGCCGCGTTGCCCCGCCGCCGATTCCTGCAGCTGGGCGCCTCGGTCGGGGCCGCCGCGGCGTTGCCGCTGACCGGGCTGCTGCCCTCCACCGCGATGGCGGCATCCGCCGACGGCGCCGCCCTCGCGATCGCGCCGTCCTTCGGCACGCTCAAGCAGATCGACGCCGGCGATCTGCGCGTCGGCTACGTCGAAGCCGGTCCGGCCGACGGGCCGCCCGTGCTGCTGCTGCACGGCTGGCCGTACGACGTCCACACCTACGAGTCGGTCACGCCGCTGCTCGCGGCGGCCGGCTATCGCGTCATCGTCCCCTACGCGCGCGGCTACGGCACGACGCGTTTCCTGACCGCCGGCACGGCGCGCAACGGCCAGCAGGGGGCGCTGGCGCTCGACGCGATCGCGCTGCTGGACGCGCTGCGCATCCCGAAGGCGATCGTCGGCGGCTGCGACTGGGGCGCACGCACGGCGGGCATCCTCGCGGCGCTGTGGCCGGAGCGCTGCCAGGCGCTGGTCGCCGTCAGCGGCTACCTGCTGGTCAGCCGCAAGGTCAACGAGCAACCGCTGCCGCCCGCGGCCGAGCTGCAGTGGTGGTACCAGTACTACTTCGCGACGGAACGTGGCCGCCTGGGTTACGAGAAGTACCGCGCCGAGTTCTCGAAGCTGATCTGGCAGCTGGCCTCGCCGCAATGGCGTTTCGACGACGCGACCTTCGCGCGCAGCGCCGCCGCCTTCGACAACCCGGACCATGTCGCGATCGTGGTCCACAACTACCGCTGGCGCCTCGGCCTGGCCGACGGCGAATCGCGCTTCGACGCGGTGGAAGCCCGCATCGGCGCGGCGCCGGAGATCACGATCCCGGCGATCACGCTGGAGGGCGATGCCAACGGCGCGCCGCATCCGCCGTCATCGGGTTATCGCCGCAAGTTCACGGGCAGGTACGACCACCGCGACCTGACCGGCGGCATCGGCCACAACCTGCCGCAGGAAGCGCCGAAGGCGTTCGCACAGGCGATCCTCGACGTCACGCGCTTGTGACGGTGAACAGAACCGCAACGAAAGCGGGGTTCCCTCGTGGGAACCCCGTTGCTCGAAGTCGGATGACCGTCAATGCATGGTCAGGTCATCCTGCGTCTGTCGTCCGGTCCGTCAGGTCGGCACTGTCTCGCTCGGATCCGACGTGCGGATCGTTGCGGCCCGTGCCGGGCATCGGGAGCGATCAACGACCGTACGAATGCGCCGCCTCGAGCTCCGGCGCATATCCCTGCTCGCTCCACATGCGGTCCAGCGACCCATCGGCGCGAGCCTGTTCCAACTCATCCATCACCTGGGCACGTGTCTTGCCGCCTGCAGCAGGCGCGGCGAACTGCACCTGCGTGCTCGTGTCGGCGGACATTCCCACCGTCACGTCGGCATCGGCCTGGTGATTCGAGTACTGCACATCCATGCCTCGGGCTTCGTCGAAGTCGGGCGCGTAGCTGTGGTCGCCTTGAAGCTGGTTGAGGCTGCCGTCCATGCGGGCGGCTTCCAGTTCTGCCGTGACCTGGTCACGGGACTTCGGGCCGGACACGATTTCCTCTTCGACCTGCGCGAACGCCGGCACGCTCAAGGCCACGGCCAGTGCGGCGGCACCCATCGGAATGGAAAGCTTCTTGAAGTTGGTCATGATTGAACTCCTTGGATTGAAAAGTGATCCTGCACGCGGAAGTCCGATGTCATCGGTTCTCCGCTGCGTCGGCGCGCGTTTCAAACGCCTTGGTATCCACTCTAGGCGTGCGACGCTGACATGAGGCGGACATGCGGATGACCGTTTTGTCATCGTTGCGCAGCGCGGGCGGACTGCTGCGCGCGCTGAGGCAGCGCGTCGACCAGCTGACCGCGATGCTGGAGCGCCAACGCCGCTCGCAGGCGCAGGTCGAGGCCTTCAGCGCCAATGTCGCGCACGAACTGCGGACGCCGCTCGCCAACCTGATCACCGGCACCGAAGTGACGATCCGCGATGCCACGCTCGCGCCCGAGACCAGGGACCGGCTCGGCGCCAATCTCGAGGAACTGCGGCGTATGCAGGGCATCGTGGGCGACATGCTGTTCCTGTCGCGGGCCTACGGCGGGCAGCGTGCGCGCCGGCAGCGCGTCGACAGCCTGGCCGCACTGGTGGCCGAGGTCGTCGAATACCACGATGCCGCCATCGACGAGGCCGGTCTGTCGTCGCGCATCGACGGCGAAGCCGCCGGCGACTTCGACGCGGCGTTGCTCAAGCGGGCGCTGTCGAACCTGATCGCCAACGCGACCCGCTACGCGACGGTCGGCAGCGTGCTGCGCATCGGCATCGAGGGATCGCGGTCCGGGCAGATCCGCCTGTGGGTCGCGAACACCGGGCCGGTCATTCCGGCGAAGCGGCTGCCGCGGCTGTTCGACCGCTTCTATCGCGCCGAAGCCGCCGGCAATGCCTCCGAGGTGGACGGTGCCGCGGACGGCGATCACCTGGGTCTTGGTCTGTCGATCGTCGACGCGATCGCGCGGATGCACGGCGGCGCGCCGTTCGCGCGCTCGGACGACCGGGAGACGCGCATCGGGTTGACGTTGAGCGGCGGCATGTCCGGGCGCGCCTACACTGCGCGCCGTTCCCAGCCCTCCCCGGCGGCGTTGCCGACGCCGCCCACCTTGCCGCCATGACCGATCGCCTGCTCAGTCTCGTCCAGCACCCGCTCGGCCGTCGCCTCGCACGCCTGTTCAATCTGCCGCAACCCGTTCCGCTGCTCCGTCGTCAGGACGCCTGGACCGATGAGGAGCTCCTCGGCCGTCCGGTGCTCGCGATCGCGCCGGGCAGCGCGGCGCCGCTGCCGTCGCTGCTGGCGGCCATCGTCGCGCAAGGCGGCGTGCCCAGCGGCGACGGTCCGGTGCGCACGCTGGTGATCGACGCGACCGGTTGCCGTGACGTCCCCGCCCTGCGCGCCCTGTTCGAACAGGCGCAGCTGGCGATGGTCCGCGTCGCGCCGGGGGACGGATCCTCGCCCTGACCTCGGCCGGCGTCATGAGCGCGGCGGAGGCCGCCTGCCTGCACGCGGTGCAGGGCTTCGTCCGCGCGCTGGCCAAGGAGGTCGGCCGGCGCGGCGCGACGGCCAACGCGCTGGTGCTGCAGGAGGGCGCGGCCTCGATGGAATCGCTGGCCGGCGCCTTGCGCTTCTTCGGGTCGGACCGCTCCGCCTATGTCTCGGGTCAGGTGCTTTCCTGGCGCAAGGACGTGGTGCCGCGGCTCGACGTCGAGCGCGCGCCGGTGGCGCTCGTCACCGGGGCGGCGGGCGGCATCGGCGCGGCGACCGCCCGGCGCCTGGCGCTGGATGGCATGCGCGTGCTGTGCGTCGACATGCCGGCGGCGCGCCAGCCGCTGGAGGTGCTGGCGCGCGAGATCGGCGGATCGCTGCTCGCGGCGGACCTGACGGCGCCCGGCGCCGTCGACGAACTCGCCGATGCGGTGCGGCGCCTGCAGGGCGTGGACGTGCTGGTGCACAACGCGGGCATCACGCGCGACCGGACGCTGGCGCGGATGTCGGCGGCGGAATGGGAGTCGGTGATGGCGGTGAACCTCGCGGCCATCCTGGCGATCGATGCGCGGCTGGATGAGGCGGGACTGCTGAACGCCGGCGCGCGCGAGGTCTGCCTGTCGTCCATCAGCGGCATCGCGGGCAATGCCGGCCAGACCAACTACAGCGCCTCGAAGGCCGCGCTCATCGGCTACGTGGGCGCTCGCGCGGCGACGCTCGATGGCAGCGGCGGAACGATCAACGCCGTCGCGCCGGGCTTCATCGAAACGGCGATGACGCGGCGCATGCCGTGGATGGTGCGCGAGGCCGGACGTCGCCTGAACTCGCTCAAGCAGGGCGGCACGCCGGCGGATGTGGCGGAGGCGATCGCCTTCCTGGCGTCGCCGGGTGCACACCCGCTCACGGGCCAGGTGTTGCGGGTCTGCGGGCAGTCGTTGCTGGGCGCGTGAGCGCCGGGCCTGATCGACTTGGCTGACTTGACCGGCATGGCCGGCAGGTTCGAGCCCGCCGGCCATGCGGCGTCCGCCAGGAACACCCGAAAGGGGTGCCCGTTACCGGACCCGTGTGGCGCATCGTCAGATGTAGCCCAGCAGCAGCAGGACGATGAGGATCAGGACGACGAGGCCGAGGCCGCCGCTCGGGCCGTAGCCCCAGCTGCGGCTGTGAGGCCAGGAGGGCAAGGCGCCGACGAGCAGCAGGATGAGGATGACGAGCAGGATGGTGCTGATCATGGAGGTCTCCGGGATCTTGTGACGTGGAGGGGGCCCGTCGCGCGGCGGATTGCGCCTGGCGCGGGCGGCATGGGCTCCACTTGGCAACCCCTGTGCCCGGCGTACGAACCGAGGGACGTACGGAGGGAAACGCTGGGGACACACCGAGGGAGACGCCTCGGGTTCGCGGCTTGCTGAAGGCCCGCGGGACCCTCGCCCTGCCTGTCTCGACACCTCATGCCCTCGCGCCGCCAAGCTCCGTCAGAACGCCTCCTGCTCCAGCAACTGCGCCGCTTCGGGCTGCGCGTCTGGCGACCCGGTCAGAAGGACGTCGTCCATCGCGTGCTGCGGGGCCTGAACACGCTGGCGGTGATGCCGACCGGCGCCGGCAAGTCGCTCTGCTATCAGCTGCCGGCGGCGCTGCTGCCGGGCCGCACCATCGTCGTCTCGCCGCTGATCGCGCTGATGAAGGACCAGTGCGAACGGCTGGGCGCGCTGGGTATCCGCTGCGCGCAGGTGCACAGCGGGCTCGACGCGGCGTCGCTCGCGACCCAGGAAACGATGGCGCTCGACGGCACCGCGCGCGTCGTGCTGCTGACGCCTGAGCGGCTGGATGACGCCGACTGGATCGAGCAGCTCGCGCAGCGTCCGACGGACCTGCTGGTCGTCGACGAGGCGCATTGCATCTCCCAATGGGGGCACGACTTCCGTCCGGCCTTCCTTCGCATCGGCGAGGCCCGCGAGCGCCTGGGACGGCCCGTCGTGCTCGCGCTCACGGCGACGGCGTCCGCGGAGGTCGTGGACGACATCGCGAACCAGCTCGACATCCCCGCCGCAGGCCGCCTGATCGCCGGCACCTACCGCCCCAACCTGCACTACCGCGTCGAGCCGCTGGCGGACGACGAGGACAAGCTCCGGCGCCTGCTCGCACTGGTCGCCGGGGAGCACGGCGGCGACGGAAGCAGCAAGGAAAGCGGCGAACGCGATTCACCGGCCGACGCCCGCGTCGGGGCCGAGAAGCGCCCTGACCTGCCTTCGACAATCGTCTACACGGCCACGGTGCGGGCGGCGGAATCGGTGCATGACGCGCTGGTCGGCGCGGGAGTCCCGGCGGCGCTGTACCACGGCCGCCTGCGCGCCGCGCAGCGCCATGAGGCGCAGGACCGTTTCATGCGCGGCGACGTGCGCGTGATGGTCGCGACCAACGCGTTCGGTCTGGGCATCGACAAGCCGGACATCCGGCGCATCGTGCATTACCAGTTGCCGGCGGGGCTGGACGTCTACTACCAGGAGTCAGGGCGCGCCGGCCGAGACGGCGAACGCGCGGACTGCACGCTGCTGTTCGTCGCCGGCGACCGGGCGGTGCAGCAGTTCTTCCTGAACGGACGGTATCCCGTGCCGGCCGATGCACAGGCCGTGATGGAGGCCCTGCGCGCGGCACCGCCGGACGACGCCGGGTGGACCCTCGACGCGTTGCGGGAGCAGCTCGGCCGGCCGCGCAACAAGCTCGAGGTCCTGACCGGGCTGCTGGTCCGCGAGGGATGGCTCACGGAGGACGGCGATGCGTTCCAGCTGACGGATCCGGTGCCGGGTGATGCGGCCTCGCTGAGGGAGGCCCTCGCCCGCTACGAGGCCAAGGCCGGACAGGACCGCCGCCGGCTCGAGCAGATGGTGTTCTACGCGCAGAGCGGCCTGTGCCGGTGGCGGGTGATGCTGGAGGCCTTCGACGAAGCGGCGGGCTTCGAACGCTGCCACGGCTGCGACAACTGCGCGCGCATCGATGCGCACGAGCGCGAGTCCGCTGCGCACGTCGTCGACGCGACAGCCGACAACTCGCCCGTGATCGCGGTGGTGTTCCACCCCGGCGATGCGGTGCGCGTCAAGCGCTATGGCGGCGGCGTGGTCGTCGAGGCCAGCGCGGACAGCGTGACTGTCGCCTTCGGTCAGGAGAAGCGCAGCTTCCTGCCGCACTACGTGAAGCGCGAGAAGCCGCCAGCGGCGAAGGCGGCCTGAGGGGCGCCCTCAACTCCCCCTTTGGTAGCCCCTCCTCATGGCCCCTCTCGGGGCGATGCGCATTGACGCGGCTTCGTGGAGCATGACGTTGTCGCGCAGAGATCCTTTGAGGCACGTCAACGGAACGCCGGATTTCTGTCGCGACACCCGTCGGCTGGCTTGCTTCGTGGCCGCATCGGCAGCAGCATTTCAGCCTTTCCAAACTCCTAGAAATTTTCGTATCGTGACGGCATTGAACCCTGACCACGGCACCTACGTGCCCCCCGCCATCGCAACGCAGATTGCTCCCCCTCAACGCGCAGCGCCCATCGAAAGCGATAAGAGCGTTTGGCTGCAAATCCCCACCGATCTTCGCGATCTGATCATTTCCGCAGCCGAGTCCCTCAACAAGACGCGTGCCGCTTTCGTGCACGACGCGATGCGGGACGCTGCCGATGACGCATTGCTCTACAAGGCGACGCAAGAGCTCACGTCGGAGCAACTGCAGGCCTGCGAGGACATCCTGGAACGACCGCTCAGCGAAAACGCGGCCTATCAACGAATGATGGCGAGGAAACCGCCATGGGAGCTTTGACTCGCGGCGGCCTTCAGCCGCCGAGCTTGCTCATGCCATCCCATGACCGCAGCGGATTCCGCTGCGGTCATGGGAACCTCGATACGTGGCTCGAACAACACGCCGTATCCAACCAGAAGAACGGAGCGTCCAGGACTTACGTCGTGACCACGGCATGTAACGTTGTCGTGGGGTTCTACTCGCTCGCTCCTACGGCGCTGAAGAGCAATCTGGCGATCGGCGCCATCCGTCGCAATGCGCCATCCCTTGTCCCCATGTACCTCTTGGGACGTCTGGCGGTGGATAGCCTCTGGCAAGGAAATGGCATCGCTTCATCCATGATTCGTGATGCACAACGGAGGGTTCAGGCTGCTGCGCGCATTGCCGGTGGAAAGGGCCTGATGTGCCACGCCATCGATGTGAATGCCAGGGCCTTCTATGCCGGCCAAGGCTTCGCACCCTCACCCCACGAGCCTCTCCTGCTCATGCTTCCGTTGGGGAGCGTCGGCACGACGAACTCGGTCAACGAGGACAGACCTCGCCGCCTGACAGCGTGTCAGCGAGGCTCCCCCACCATCCTCATGATCACCTCCGCCGTCTTCTGCATCAACGGCGTCGCCCGTTTGCTGGTCGGCGTGACCAGGCACAGCGTGCTCTGGATGTCCGCCTTCGCGAACGGCGTCGTGACCAGGCGTTCCGGCCTTTCGTAGATTTGCAGCGCGTCCTCGCCCAGTGCCGCATGGCCGATGCCGGCCGCCACGCAGTCCAGGATGGCCGGGACGCTCGCCACTTCCCATCGCACGTCGAGCTGCACGCCCGCCATCGCCGCGGCCTGTTCCATCAGCGCGCGGAAGATGTGCCCCCGCTGCGGCATCACCAGCGGATAGCGCGACAGCTGCGACAAGGTCGGCGGCCGTGCCGGCGCCTGATCCTTGGGGCTGACCAGGCACAGCCGCTCGCGCCGCAGCGGCAGGATCTCCAGCGCCGGCACCGGCTCGGGGTTGTAGACCAGCGCCAGGTCCGTGCGGCCGGTCAGCAGCCATTCGGTCAGATGGACCGAGAAGCCTTCCATGATCGTCAGCCGCGCCTGCGGCATCTCCGCCTGGAACGCCCGGATCAGCGCCAGCGTGTGCAGCCGCGCCAGCGTCGGCGGCATCGCGATGGTGATCTGCCCGACCGGTTCGCTGCGCCGCGCCCGCAGGTCATCCTTGGCATGGCTGACCAGGTTCAGGATGTCCTGTCCATGCTGCAGCAGACGCCGGCCCGCCTCGGTCAATGCCACGCCGCGGCCGTTGCGCAGCAGCAGCGTCTCGTGCAGCTCCGTTTCCAGCGCCCGCACCTGCCGGCTCAGCGCCGGCTGCGCCACGCCCAGCACCATCGCGGCCTTGCTGAAACTGCCGTGCTCGGCCACATGGACGAAAGTCTCCAGTTGAGTCAGGTTCATGGCGGCATGCTCTCATGAACCGGCATGGCCCCGCATCCGTGTCATGCCGGATCGGAATAGCAGCTAGTGGAACCCAGAACTGGTTCCACCGGGCTGGCGGGACCAGAATCCGCCCCACTCGACCGCTTCCGGACCACCCCGTGATCGCACCCCTCGCCGGCCTCTCCTCGATGGCCACCCGCGCCCTGCTGGCGGACCTGTCCGCCGGCTACACCGCCGCGCACGGCCTGGAGATCCGGTTCGAATCGATCGGCGGCGTGGACGCCGCCAGACGGGTCGAGGCGGGAGAGATGCTGGATCTGGTGGTCCTCGCCGCCGACGCGATGGAACGGCTGCTGAACGCCGGCCACCTGCGCGCGGGTTCACTGCGGCCGATCGCCGATTCGCCGATGTTCATCGCGTCGCCGGAAGGCCACGCCCGACCTGCCGTCGACACTGCCGAGGCGCTGCGCCAGGCCCTGCTCGGCGCGCGGGCCATCGGCTATTCCACCGGCCCGAGCGGCCAGGCGCTGCTGAAGCTGCTCGAGGACTGGGGGCTGCGCAACGCCCTCGCCGACCGCCTGCATCAATCGCCCGCCGGCGTGCCCGTGGCGAAGATGGTCGCGCAGGGCGATGTCGATCTCGGGTTCCAGCAACTGAGCGAACTGCTGGGCCATGGCGGCCTGACGATCCTCGGTCCGATGCCCCCCGGACTGGAGATCGTCACCCGCTTCGCCGCAGCCGTCGCCACGACCAGCGCCGAGCCCGCCACCGCGCAACGCGTCGCCGATGATTTCGCGTCCGCCCGTCACGAGGCGCTGCGGCACCGGCTGGGTCTCGCTTCCCCGGTCGTCTGAGCGCCCGCTGCGCGCCCTGACGTCCGTCACCCCCTCCCGATCGACCGCCCCCCACAAGAAGGAACCCGCCATGTATGAAATCGGCGTCGTCTACCGCAACATCGCCCGCGCCGACCGCATCGCCGCCGATGCGCTCCGCCACTTCGGCGCCGCGACCGTCCATGAGGCGCAGGGCCGTGTCGGCCTGCTCAAGCCCTACCTGCGTCCGATCCAGTCGGGTGTCGCGGTCTCCGGCACCGCCGTCACGGTGCTGCTGCAGCCCGGCGACAACTGGATGATGCACGTCGCCGCCGAGCAGATCCGCGAGGGCGACATCGTCGTCGCCGGTGTCACCGCCGAATGCACCGACGGCTACTTCGGCGACCTGCTGGCCACTTCCTTCCAGGCACGCGGCGCCCGCGCGCTGATCATCGACGCCGGCGTGCGCGACGTCCGCACGCTCAACGAGATGGGGTTCCCGGTCTGGAGCAAGTGCATCTCCGCCAAGGGCACGATCAAGGCGACGCCGGGCTCGGTGAACATCCCCCTCGTGTGCGCCGGCGCGCTGGTGCATCCCGGGGATGTCATCGTGGCCGACGACGACGGCGTCGTCTGCGTCCCGGCCGCGCTGGCGCAGAAGACGCTGGACGCCGCCGCCGCGCGCGAGGCCAACGAGGGCGCCAAGCGCGAGCAGTTCGCCGCCGGCGTGCTCGGCCTGGACCTGTACAAGATGCGCGAGCCGCTGGCCAAGGCCGGCCTGCGCTACATCGACTGATTCAAGTCTTCCGCTTTACCCGCCCTATCGCTTTACCCGCAGTTCCGAGCAGCAGTTCCCATCCACCCGAGCGCCCCGCCTTGCAGAGGGCGCCGACGACAAGAGATCGACGGAGACAACGACGATGACTGCCAACCCCTTCTTCAGCACCGGAGTTCAGTACGGCCTCCGCCGCTGGCCCTCACCCCTGCCCTCTCCCGCAAGCGGGAGAGGGAGTCAGGCCCGTCGCGCCGCCGCCCTCGCCGCCCTCGCCGCCGCCGCCGCCGCCGCCCTCGCTGCCGCCCTCGCTGCCGCCCTCGCCCGCGCCGGGCAAGGCCTGACCCTCGCGGCCCTGCTCATGACCGCCGTGCTGCCGCGAATCGCCGCGGCCCAGGCCGGTGCTTCGGGCGCGCCAGCCGCGGACTGGCCGACCAAGCCGGTGCGCATCATCACGCCCTTCCCGCCCGGAGCCGGCCCCGAGACGGTCGCCCGCGTGGTCGCAGAGAAGCTCTCGAAGAAGTGGGGCAAGCCGGTCATCGTCGAGAACAAGCCCGGCGCCAACGGCTTCATCGCCATCGACGCCTTCAAGCGCGGCGCGACCGACGGCCACGACCTGATCCAGCTGGACAACGTCCACCTCGTCGTCTACCCGCACCTGTTCAAGAAGCTGCCCTACGACCCGGTCAAGGACTTCGACCCGATCGCGCCGCTGTTCAAGACCTACTTCTTCGTCGGCGTCGCCACCAACAGCAAGTACAGGACCGTCGGCGACATCGTGGCCGACGCGAAGGCCCATCCGAACGCGCTGAACTACGGCTCCTGGTCCGTGGGCAACCCGGTCCACCTGGGCGCGGCGCAGCTCGAGGCGATGACCCGCACGCAGATGACGCACGTGGTCTACAAGGAGACGTCGATGCTCTACACCGCCGTGGCCAACGGCGAACTGAACTTCGCGCTCGGTTCGATGGCGACGGCCGGTCCGCTGCAGCGCGCCGGCAAGATCCGGTTCATCGCGGTCACCGGGCCGAAGCGCCATCCGGCCTTCCCGGACCTGCCGACCGTCAGCGAGTCCGGCGGCCCCGCCGGCTACGAGGTCACCGGCTGGACCACGATCGCCGCGCCGCGCGGCCTGCCCAAGGCAGTGCAGGAGAAGATCCAGCGCGACATCGAGGCCGCGCTGGCCGAGCCCGACATCCGCGAACGCTATGCCACCTTCGGCTACGACGTCTTCCCGACCACGAAGGAGCAGTACAACAGCTTCATCGCGAGCGAGTCCGCCAAGTACGCCGACCTGATCAAGCGGCTCAACATCTCGCTGGACTGACATGAGCGCCGAAGTTCCGCAAGCACAGACGTCGCCCCCGGCGCTCCGCATCGGCCTCGTCGGCTACGGCGAGGTCGGCCGGATCCTGGCCGAGGACCTGCGCGCCGCCGGCGCCACGGTCAGTGCCTACGACCTGAAGCTGGCGTCGCCGTCGAGCGACGCCGACACGATGCGCGAGCATGCGGTCGAGTTCGGCGTCGAGCTGACGAGCTCGGCCACGATGGTCGCGACGCCGGCGGACCTCGTCGTCATCGCGGTGACCGCGAGTCAGACGCTGGACGCCGCGCGCTCGACCGCCGCCGGGCTGCGGCCGGACACCTTCGTGCTCGACCTCAATTCGGCGTCGCCCAAGGCCAAGCGCGAGGCGGCGGATGCGGTCCACGCGCAAGGCGGCCGCTACGTCGAGGGCGCCGTCATGACGAGCGTCCCGCCATACCGGATCCGCGTGCCGCTGCTGCTGGGCGGCCCCCACGCGCCGGCGATCGAGCCGCTGCTGCGCCGGCTGGGTTTCGCGCCGAACGTCGGCAGCGCCGACTTCGGCACCGTCAGCGCGACCAAGATGTGCCGCAGCGTCATGATCAAGGGGCTGGAGGCGATGGTGATCGAGAGCCTCACCTCCGCGCGGCACTACGGCGTGGAAGATGCCGTGCTCGCCTCGCTGAAGGAAACCTTCCCGGGCATCGACTGGGAGAAGCAGGCGGCCTACTTCTTCCAGCGCGTGATCCAGCATGGCCGGCGCCGCAGCGAGGAGGTCCGCGAGGTCGCCGAGACCGTGCGCGACGCCGGGCTCACGCCATGGAGCGCGGAAGGCACCGCCGAACGCCAGGCCTGGATGGCCGACCTGGCCGAGGACGGCGTCTTCGGGCAACGCGGCGATGCGGACTTCGGCCGCAGCCCCGACTGGCGCACCGAGGCCGACCGGCTGCTCGCGCAGATCGCCAGACCCCGGTTCTGACTCCTGCCCACCGACATTGCAGAAGGATCCCCGATGACGCTCCCCACCTCCGGCGGCTTCGACAAGACCCCGGGCTGGCTCGACTGGTACCAGGACCCGTCGACGCCGCGCTTCCGGCTGCCCGACGGCGCCGTCGACGCGCATTGCCACGTCTTCGGCCCCGGCGCCGAGTTCCCGTATGCGCCCGAGCGCAAGTACACGCCCTGCGACGCCGGCAAGGCGCAGCTCTTCGCGCTGCGCGACCGGCTCGGTTTCAGCCGCAACGTGATCGTGCAGGCCACCTGCCACGGCGACGACAACCGCGCCATGGTCGATGCCTGCCGCGCCTCCGGCGGCCGCGCGCGTGGTGTCGCGACGGTGCGCCGCGGCATCACCGACGATCAGTTGAAGGACCTCCACGACGCGGGCGTGCGCGGCGTGCGCTTCAACTTCGTCAAGCGGCTCGTCGACTTCACGCCGCGCGACGAACTGATGGAGATCGCCGAGCGCGTGAAGGCGCTCGGCTGGCATGTCGTCATCTATTTCGAGGCGCCGGACCTGCCCGAGTTGTGGGACTTCTTCAGCGCATTGCCGACGACGGTCGTCGTGGACCACATGGGCCGTCCCGACGTGACGAAGCCGGTCGACGGACCGGACTTCGCGCTCTTCCTGCGCTTCCTGCGCGAGCACCCCTTCGTCTGGAGCAAGGTCACCTGCCCGGAGCGCCTGTCCGTCGCCGGTCCGCCGGCCCTGAACGGCGAGCCCGAGCCCTACCGCGACGTCATCCCGTTCGCGCGGCGCGTCGTCGAGGAGTTCCCCGACCGCGTGCTCTGGGGCACGGACTGGCCCCACCCGAACCTGAAGGACCACATGCCCGACGACGGCCTGCTGGTCGACGTCATCCCGCGCATCGCGCCCACGGCCGAGCTGCGCCAGCGGCTGCTGGTGGACAACCCGATGCGGCTGTACTGGCCCGAGGCCATCCGTTGAACAGCCGCTGATGGAGACCGACATGGCGATCCACAAGCCCTACCAGGACATCCCCGGCACCACCATCTTCGACGCCGACCAGGCGCGCAAGGGCTACTGGTTGAACCAGTTCTGCATGTCGCTGATGAAGGCCGAGAACCGCGCGCGCTTCAAGGCCGACGAACGCGCCTACCTGGACGAATGGGCCATGACGACGGCGCAGAAGGAGGCGGTGCTGGCGCGTGACCTGAACCAATGCATCCGCCTGGGCGGCAACATCTACTTCCTCGCCAAGATCGGCGCGACCGACGGGCGCAGCTACCAGCAGATGGCCGCCGGCATGACCGGCATGAGCGAGACCGACTACCGCGACATGATGCTGGCCGGCGGCCGCCGGCCCGACGGCACGCCGCGACGCGCGCCGGTCGCCCCGGACCTCGCCGCGGACGCGAGCGGCGCCACGACAGGCGACACCAGGCAGGACACCAGGCATGACACGAAGGGAACCCCTCGATGAGCACGCATGCGCGGATCACCGCGTCCGTCTACACCTCCCATGTGCCGGCGATCGGCGTCGCGATGGACCAGGGCCGCACGCAGGAGCCGTACTGGTTGCCGCTGTTCGCCGGTTATGCGCCCTCGCGGCGCTGGATGGACGCGAACCGGCCCGACGCGATCGTGCTGGTCTACAACGACCACGCCAACGCCTTCAGCCTGGACATGATCCCGACCTTCGCGCTCGGCACCGCGGACCGCTACGCGCCCGCCGACGAGGGCTGGGGACCGCGCGCGGTGCCGCCGGTCCACGGCCACGGCGAGCTCGCCGCGCACATCGCGCAGAGCGTGATCCAGCAGGACTTCGACCTGACGCTGATCAACCGCATGACGGTCGACCACGGGTTGACGGTGCCGCTGTCGCTGCTGTTCGGCGAGCAGGCGCCCGGCGCGTCCGGATGGCCGGTGCCGGTGATCCCGCTGGCGGTCAACGTCGTGCAGTACCCCGTGCCGTCGGGCCGGCGCTGCCTGCAGCTGGGTCAGGCGATCCGCCGCGCGGTGGAGAGCTTCGACACGCCGCTGAACGTCCAGGTCTGGGGCACCGGCGGGATGAGCCACCAGCTGCAGGGGCCGCGCGCCGGCCTGATCAACCGCGAATGGGACAACGCCTGGATGGACCGCCTGATCGCGGATCCGCGCGGCCTGTCGGAGATGCCGCACCTGGACTACGTCCGCGAGGCCGGCTCCGAGGGCATCGAGCTCGTGATGTGGCTGATCGCCCGTGGCGCGATGGCCGACCTGGACGGCGGCGGGCCGCCTCGCGTCGCCCATCGCTTCTATCACGTGCCCGCCTCCAACACCGCCGTGGGTCACCTGATCCTCGAGAACCCCTGACCCTTCCGGAGCTCCCATGACCGCACCGATCCGCATTGCCCTGGCCGGCGCCGGCGCCTTCGGCCAGAAGCACCTCGACGCGCTGCGGCAGATCGACGGCGCCGAGGTCGTGTCGTTGATCAGCCGCGACCTCGACAAGACGCGCGAGACCGCCGCGAAGTACGGCATCGGCCACGCGACGACGGAGCTCGACGAGGCGCTGGCGCGCGACGACGTCGACGCCGTCATCCTCTGCACGCCGACGCCGCTGCACGCGCGCCAGGCGCTGGCCTGCCTGGACGCGGGCAAGCATGTGCAGGTGGAGATCCCGCTGTGCGACGTGCTGGCCGACGGCGAGGCCGTCGTGCGCCGCCAGCGCGAGACCGGGCTGGTGGCGATGTGCGGTCACACGCGCCGCTTCAATCCGAGCCACCAGTGGATCCGCCGCCGCATCGAGGCCGGCGGGTTCCAGCTCCAGCAGATGGATGTCCAGACCTACTTCTTCCGCCGCACCAACACCAATGCGCTGGGCCAGGCGCGCAGCTGGACCGACCACCTGCTGTGGCACCACGCCGCGCACACCGTGGACCTCTTCGCCTGGCAGTGCGGCAGCCCCGTGGTGCGCGCGAACGCGCTGCAGGGCCCGATCCATCCGACGCTGGGCATCGCGATGGACATGAGCCTCCAGCTGCAGGCCGCCAACGGGGCGATCTGCACGCTGTCGCTGTCCTTCAACAACGAGGGGCCGCTGGGCACCTTCTTCCGCTACATCGGCGACACCGGCACCTACCTGGCCGGCTACGACGACCTGGTCACCGGCCGCGACGAGACCGTCGACGTCAGCCGCGTGGCCGTGTCGATGAACGGCATCGAGCTGCAGGACCGCGAGTTCGTCGCCGCCATCCGCGAAGGCCGGGAGCCCCAGGCCAGCGTCGCGCAGGTGCTGCCCTGCTACCAGGTGCTGGACAGGCTGGAACGCCAGCTGCGGGAATGAGTCGCGGCGCGCCGGTCGCGGTTAGGATGGCCGCTTCCCCTGCGTGCCCCCGATGGACCGACCGCCCCTCTACGCCCCCGCTCCCTGACGCGACTGGCCCTGTGGCTCGCGGCGGGCAATCTCGTCATCGCCGCGGCGATCGCGACGGCCACCTGGCTGGCGCTGCAGGCCGGGCGCGAATCCGACCTCACCCGCGCCCGCGAGACCACCGAGAACCTGGCCGCCAGCCTCAGCATCGAGATCGGCGCGGAACTCAAGCAGGTCGACAACGCGCTGTCGACGCTCGCGCTGCAGTTCCGTCGCACCGCCGGCGACGCGGACCAGGTCCGGCGCGCGATGGATCGTGCCTTGTCCGACCAGCGCAGCCTGCTGCCGCAGGTCGACGCGATCCGCATCACCGACGCGCGCGGCCAGGTCGTCTACGGGCTGGCCGGCGAGGAAGGCGCGCTCAACGTCGGCGACCGGGACTATTTCCAGCGCGCCCGGGACGGCAACGGCGAGGACATCGTCATCTCCGAGCCGCTGTTCGGCCGCGTGCTGCACAAGTGGGGCATCGCCGTCTCGCGACGGCTGGAACGCGAGGACGGCAGCTTCGCCGGCGTGGTCTACACGACGCTGTCGACCGAGCACTTCATCGAGAGCTTCAAGGGCCTCACGATCGGCGCGGAAGGCGCGATCTCGCTGCGCACGCGCAGCCAGCGCCTGATCGCGCGCTACTCGGCCACGGAGCCGCACTCGATCCGCGGCATCGGCGACGTGATCGTGTCCGAGGACCTGATGCGCAAGATCGCCGCCAACCCGCACCAGGGCTGGTACATGACGCGGACCAAGCTCGACAACATCGAGCGCATCACCTGCTACCGCGAGGTGCGCGGGTATCCGCTGACGATCTTCACCGGCGCGAGCACCGCGGAGTTCCTGGCCGCCTGGCGCGGCGAGGTCGTGCAGCAGGGCGCGCTGGCCGGCGTGGTCATCCTGACGGTGCTGGGCTGCTCGCTGCTGGTCTTCCTGCAGCAGCGCCGCGACCGCCGCGCGGCGATCGGGCTGCAGCAGCTCGCGCTGGAACAGGCGCTGATGCTGGACAACGACATGGTCGGCATGATGCGCCTGCGCGATCGGACGGTGATCTGGAAGAACCGCGCGCTGGCCTCGCTGTTCGGCTACGCGCCCGGGGAGCTGCACGGGCAGACGACCCGGCCGCTGTACCTCGACGACGAGAGCTTCCGCGAGGTCGGCGACGCCGCCTATCCGGCGATCGCCGCGGGCCGGCGCTACCGCCGGCAGCTGCGGATGCGGCGCAAGGACGGCACGCCGGTGTGGATCGACCTCAGCGGCGCGCGCGTGGCCGAGCGGGAGTCGCTGTGGATGATGATCGACATCTCCGCGCTCAAGGAGAGCGAGGCGACCGCGCAGCATCTGGCGGTGCACGACGCGCTGACCGGCCTGCCCAACCGCGTCCGTTTCACCGAGCGGCTGGCCGGGGCGATGACGCTGCTGGGCGAGCGCGTGGGCCTGGTGGCGGTGTGCTGGGTGGACCTGGACGGCTTCAAGGACCTGAACGACGAGTTCGGCCACGAGGCCGGCGACGTGGTGCTGCGCGTGGTGGCGCAGCGGCTGCTGGGCGGCGTGCGCGGCCACGACCTGGTGGCGCGCATGGGCGGCGACGAGTTCGCCATCCTGCTCACCGCGCTGCGCGCCGAACACGAGGCCGAACCGGCGCTGCGCCGCATGCTGACGGCCATCGCCGAGCCGATCCGGCTGCCCGACGGCGACCACGCGTCGGTCACCGCGAGCATCGGCATCGCGTTTGCCCCTCACCATGGCCGCCAGGCGGAGTCGCTGATGCGGCTCGCCGAGACGGCGATGACGACGGCCAAGCGCGCGGGCAAGCGCCGCTTCGTGTCGGCCAGCAGCCTGCCGGGGAATGCCATGAACGCTACGAATTCGCCGTCGACCTCGGTCGGCCCCGACGCCCCCACGCCCGTGGACGCGATCGACACGCCGTCGGGGCCCGCCCCCGAGCCGGGGACGGACGGGGCCAAGGAGGCCGCCGCCACGCCGGGATCGCCGCGTCCGCACGATCCCGGTCCGCCGGCGGTGCCGGATCATTCATTCGACGAATCGGTCGCCGGGGAGGAAGATCCCGGGGCCACGCTCGACGGCGAAGACAGCAGCCGCGTGCCACCGTCGCGCAAGCCGGGTTGAGACGGCAGCGAGCCGTCCCTGTCCACGCCTTCTCCACGCCTTCCACGTCCAGCGGGAGCGATCGCCATGTCCGAGGAAACCTCCAGTCCGCACAACAGCGAACGCCATCGCGTGAACGTGCAGGACGACTATGAGCTGCGGTATTGGGGCGAGCGTTTCGGCGTGTCGCCGGAGCTGCTGCGGCATGCCGTGGACGCGGTGGGGACGAGTGCGAAGACCGTCGAGGAGTGGCTGCAGGCCCATCGCTGAAGGAGTCGCTGGGCACAGCGATTGCCGACTCAACAGCTTGCCGATCCCGGCCAGCCAGGAGTCCCCAGCATGGATCTCGATACGGATCGCCCGGACGCGGACCTCGCGTCTTCCCCCGCGGCAGTTGTCCGCCCCACAGTCCCGCATCCAGCGCCGAGTCCTGCGCGATCTCGCGCCGCGGCCTGCTGATCGCCGGCGCGGGCGCGTCCGCCGCGGTGGCGGCCGGTGCTCCGCTGGAGGCCTCCGCGCAAGCGCCCTCGCCCGCCAGCCCAAAGCCCCAGGAGAACCTCGTGGCCACCACCCGCGTGACACTCAGCGTCAACGGCCAGCCGCACACGCTGGTCGTCGACAACCGCACCTCGCTGCTGGACCTGCTGCGCGAGCACCTGCAGCTCACCGGCACCAAGAAGGGCTGCGACCACGGCCAGTGCGGCGCCTGCACCATCCACCTCGACGGCCGGCGCGTCAACGCCTGCCTGACGCTGGCGGTGATGCACGAGGGCGCGCAGGTCGTGACCATCGAAGGCCTCGGCACCCCCGAGAAGATGCACGCGATGCAGAGCGCGTTCGTCCGCCACGACGGCTACCAGTGCGGCTACTGCACGCCGGGGCAGATCTGCTCGGCGGTCGCGGTGCTCGACGAGATCAAGGCCGGCGTGCCCAGCCACGTCACGCCCGACCTCGACGTCCGTCCGCTGCTGTCCATCGACGAACTGCGCGAGCGCATGAGCGGCAACCTCTGTCGCTGCGGGGCCTACTCCAACATCATCGACGCGATGGCCGACGTGGCCGGTGTCCCGCTGCCGGCTGCCGGCGACCGGAGGTCCGCATGAAGCCGTTCACCTTCGAGCGCGCGGCCTCGCCGGCCGCCGCCGTGGCCGCCGCCGCCAGACAGCCCGGCGCGCGTTTCATCGCCGGCGGGACCAACCTGCTCGATCTGATGAAGCTGCAGGTCGAGACCCCCACGCACCTGATCGATGTGAACGGCCTCGGCCTGGACCGCATCGAAGCGACCGCCGAGGGCGGCCTGCGCATCGGCGCGCTGGTGCGCAACACCGACCTGGCCGCCGACGCCCGCGTGCGACGCGACTATGGCGTGCTGTCGCGCGCGTTGCTCGCGGGGGCGTCAGGCCAGCTGCGCAACCGCGCGACGACCGCCGGCAACCTGCTGCAGCGGACGCGCTGCCCCTACTTCTACGACACCGACCAGCCCTGCAACAAGCGCCAGCCCGGCAGCGGCTGCTCGGCGATCGGCGGCATGAGCCGGCCGCTCGCGGTGATCGGCGTCAGCGAGGCCTGCATCGCCTCCCATCCGAGCGACATGGCGGTGGCGATGCGGGTGCTGGACGCGACCGTGGAGACGATGCGCGCCGACGGCCAGGCGCGGCGGATCCCGATCGCGGACTTCCACCGGCTGCCCGGCAACACGCCGCACCTGGAAACCACGCTGGAGGCCGGTGAGCTGATCACCGCGGTGACGCTGCCCAAGCCGATTGTCGGCACGCATCTCTATCACAAGGTCCGCGACCGGGCGTCCTACGCCTTCGCGCTGGTCTCGGTGGGCGCGATCGTCCAGCGCGACGGCGGCGGACGTTTCGCCGTCGGAGGCATCGCGCCGAAGCCGTGGCGATCCGAGGCGGCCGAGCGCGAGCTGCGCCGCGGCGCGCCAGCCGCCGCGCACGCGTTGCTGACCGGCGCGACGCCGACCGCAGAGAACGCCTTCAAGCTGCCGCTGGTGGAGCGCACGCTCGCCGCGGTGCTGTCGCAGGCCAAGGTCACCGGGAGGACCGCATGAAGTTCGACACCCCCGCTACCACGAACCCGATCGATCAGCTGCGCATCGTCGGCAAGCCGACCGACCGCATCGACGGCCCGCGCAAGACCACCGGCACCGCACCCTACGCGTACGAGCGCCATGACGTGGCGAAGAATGTCGCCTACGGCGTCGTCGTCGGCGCCGGCATCGCCAAGGGCCGGATCTCGACGCTGGATGTCCAGGCGGCGGAAGCCGCACCGGGCGTGCTGGCCATCGTCACGGCCTACAACGCCGGCAAGCTCGGCAAGGGCAAGATGAACACGGCCAAGCTGCTCGGCGGGCCGGAGATCGACCACTACCACCAGGCGATCGCCGTGGTGGTCGCGGAGAGCTTCGAGCAGGCGCGCGCCGGTGCCGCGCTGATCCGCGTCGAGTACGCGCGAGGGGACGGCGCCTTCAGCCTGTCCAAGGCCAAGGACCAGGCCAAGCCGCCCAAGGAAGCGGACGGCCCCGGCGGCACGCCGCCCGAGACGACGATCGGCGATTTCGACGGTGCCTTCGCGCAGGCGGCGGTGAAGATCGACCAGACCTACACGACGCCCGACCAGTCGCACGCGATGATGGAGCCGCACGCGACGCTGGCGGTCTGGGAAGGCGACAAGCTCACCGTCTGGACCGCCAACCAGATGATCGACTGGGGCCGCGGCGATCTGGCGAGGACGTTGGGACTGGGCCGGGACAAGGTGCGGCTGATCTCGCCCTTCATCGGCGGCGGTTTCGGCGGCAAGTTGTTCCTGCGCGCGGACGTGCTGATGGCCGCGCTGGGCGCGAAGGCCAGCGGCCGGCCGGTGAAGGTCGCGCTGCAGCGGCCGCTGATGATGAACAACACGACGCACCGGCCCGCGACCATCCAGCGCCTGCGCATCGCCGCCGGGCGCGACGGGAAGATCACGGCGATCGGCCACGAGAGCTGGTCGGGCGACCTGCCCGGCGGCGGCCCGGAGACGGCGGTCGCGCAGACGCGGCTGCTCTATGCGGGTGCGAATCGCATGACCGCGATGAAGCTCGCGGTGCTGGACCTGCCGGAAGGCAATGCGATGCGCGCGCCGGGCGAAGCGCCGGGGCTGATGGCGCTCGAGATCGCCATGGACGAACTCGCGGAGAAGCTCGGCATGGATCCGGTCCAGTTCCGCATCGTCAACGACACGCAGGTCGATCCGGAGAAGCCGGAACGGGCCTACTCGCAGCGGCGGCTGACCGAGTGCCTGCGCACCGGCGCCGAGCGCTTCGGCTGGAGCCGGCGCGCCGCGCCCGGCCAGCGGCGCGAAGGTCCCGGCGGACGCTGGCTGATCGGCCTGGGCGTGGCCGCCGCCTTCCGCAACAACATCGTGATGAAGTCCGCCGCCCGCGTGCGGCTGGACCGCCGCGGCATCGTCACCGTCGAGACCGACATGACCGACATCGGCACCGGCACCTACACCATCCTCGCGCAGACCGCGGCGGAGATGATGGGCGTCGGGCTGGAGCAGGTCGTCGTGCGGCTGGGCGATTCGGCGTTGCCGGTGTCGGCGGGCTCGGGCGGCCAATGGGGCGCCAACAGCTCGGCCTCCGGCGTGTACGCGGCCTGCGTCGCGCTGCGCGAGATGATCGCGAAGAAAGCCGGGCTCGACGCCAAGGACGCCGTCTTCGCCGACGGCCAGGTGCGCGGCGGCGGACGCAGCATCCCGCTGGGCGACGTCGCCGGCAGCGAAGGCCTCGCCGCGGAGGACAAGATCGAGTTCGGCGACCTCGACAAGAAGTACCAGCAGTCGACCTTCGGCGGCCATTTCGTCGAGGTCGCGGTCGATGCGTTCACCGGCGAGGTCCGTGTGCGGCGCATGCTGGCCGTGTGCGCGGCCGGCCGCATCCTCAACCCCAAGGCGGCCCGCAGCCAGGTCATCGGCGCGATGACGATGGGCGTGGGTGCGGCGCTGATGGAAGCGCTGCATGTCGACGAACGGCGCGGCTTCTTCGTCAACCACGACCTCGCGGGTTACGAGGTGCCGGCGCACGCCGACATCCCGCACCAGGAGGTCGTGTTCCTCGACGAGACCGATCCGCTGTCGTCGCCGATGAAGGCCAAGGGGGTCGGCGAGCTGGGCATCTGCGGCGTCGCGGCCGCCGTCGCGAATGCGATCCACAACGCCACGGGCGTGCGCGTCCGGGACTACCCGGTCACGCTCGACAAGCTGCTGAAGGACTTGCCGAAGGTCGCCTGAGACGGCGGCAGACGGGTCGGGACCGCCCTTCCCCGGCGACGTCGAAGGCGCTCCGCGGCCTTCGGCGACCTTCAGCGGCCCTTGACGTCCGTCGCCTCGTGCGTCGGGCGCATCGCCTCGCCGAGGACCGCGGCGAGCACGTCGATGTCGTACGGCTTGGGCACCAGCGGCACGTTCGGCGCCTCCTCGATGCGCACCGGATGGCCGCTGGCCAGCACCATCGGCAAGGTCGGCTTCAGGACCTTCAAGGTGCGCACCAGGTCCACGCCGCTGCGCTCACCCGGCATCACGATGTCCGTCAGCACCACGTCTGCGGTCAGGCCGCCGCGCAGCAGGTCCAGCGCATGATCGGCGGTCGGCGCGGTCTTGACCGTGAACCCGCGCTCCTCCAGGGCCTGCGCGGTCAGCTCGCGCACCGAGGGCTCGTCCTCCACCAGCAGCACCGTGCCGGCGAAGCGTTGGTCCGCATCGGGCCCGTCGGCCCGCACGATCGGCCCCTCGGCCTCCGTCCTGCCGTGCGAGCGCGGCAGCCACAGCGTGACCTCGGTGCCCAGGCCGATCTTGCTGACGATGCCCGCCGTGCCGCCCGCCGAGCGCGCCAGCGCGTAGACCTGCGCCAGGCCGAGGCCCGAGCCCTGCCCCACCGCCTTGGTCGTGAAGAAGGGTTCGAACGCGCGCTCCATCTGGTCCTGCGTCATGCCGTCGCCGGTGTCGCGCACCGCGATCGCGACGTACTCCCCGGGCAGCAGCTCGGGCGCGAGTCCCACCGGGTCGGCCTGCGCCAGCACGCGCTTGCGCGCGGAGACGGTGAGCCTGCCCCGCCCGTGCATCGCGTCGCGCGCGTTCAGCGCGAGGTTCAGCACCGCGAGCTCGAGCTGGACGGGATCGGTGCGTACGGGCCACAGGTCCTCGTCGATGCTCAGTTCGACATCGACGGCGCTGCCGACCGCGCCACCGGCCAGCGCCATCAGCTCCGGCAACTGGCGCCGCAGGTCGATGACGGCTTCATGCCCGACCTGCGGCCTTCCGAAGGCCAGCAACTGCCGCGTCAGCTGCGCCGCCTTCGCGGTGGCGCGCTGGCAGGCGTCGAGCGCCGTGTCCGCGCGCGGATCGGTGCTGAGCCGGCGCGCCAGCTGCAGCCCCGTCGTCATCGTCTGCAGCAGGTTGTTGAAGTCGTGCGCGATCCCGCCGGTCAGGCGGCCCAGCGCCTCGAGCTTCTGGCTGCGCAGCACCGCCTGCTGCGCATGGCGTGTCTGCGCGACCGCGGCGTCGATCTCCTCGCGCAGGCGCGACTCGTTGCCGGCGCGCTCGCGGCTGGCCGTGGCGAGCGCATGCTGGACGACGTCGATCTCGTCGACGCCGCCGGGGACTTCGTCGATCGTCGCTCCGCCGCCCATGCGGATCGCATCCTTGCGCAGGCGCCGCAGCGGATCGGCGATCGCGCGGCTCATGCGCCGCGCCAGCACCAGCGCGAGCACGATGAAGGCCAGCGACAGTGTCAGCATCATCGCGAACGCCGTCCAGGCGCCCTTGGCGAGTTCCGACTGGCTCAGGCCGATCAGCACCACCCAGCCCGAGTCGGGCGCGCGGCTGAAGACGGTGAAGACCGGTTCGCCATCGAGGGTGCGCGCGTCGACGACACCCTGGTTTCCGCGGCTCAGCGCGTCGCGCATGTTCGCGCTCGCCTGCTGGCCGACGCGTTTCTCCGGGTCGCGGGTGCGCGCGATGACGACCGCGTTGCGGTCCAGTACGACGCCCAGCCAGCCCTCGGGCAGCGGCTGCTGGCGGAAGATCTGCTGCATCTCGCTGACCGGACTGCCGTAGCCGAGGTACATCGGCCGGCCCAGCACCGTCACCGGCACGCGGACCGCGAAGCTGGGCTGGCCGTTCACCGGTCCGGTGTAGAGGTTGGAGACCAGCAGCCGGCGCGTGGTGTCGATGCCGTCGGTGAATCCGCCAGCCGCCGGCAAGGGCTGACCCCAGGCGATGCGCGTGTTGATGAGCTGGCGACCGTCGACGGTCGTCAGCACGATGGTGTTGGGCGAGCCCGAGACCAGGCGGGACGCCTCACCATGGAACTGCTCGAGCCGGCCCTGGGCCAGGCTGGGCGACACGCTGAGCGCCTGCAGCAGCGCCGTGCGCACCGCCATCTCGCGGTCGGCGACCAGGCTCAGGGCCTCGGCGGTCTCGGTGGCGGCGGCGACCGCCGCGCGCCGCTCGGTCTGGAAGACGGCCACGCCCGCGATCACCGACAGCAGCAGGGTCGGCAGGACGATCAGCCAGACCATGGCGCGCAGCTTGCCGCGAACGGACCCGGCGCGTGGCGCGGTGGAAGACAGGGTCCGTGGGAGCATGGTGGGCGGATTCTAGGCGCGGGTCTTGCCGGAGACTGACGCGGACGCGCCGCCGGGCGCCCTGCCCCGACGACGGGGCGGAATACCGCCCAGGATGACGAGGACAAGCGACGATGACCAGGAAGTTGGCGGTGGCGGTGGCGGCGGCCACGAGGACAGTGACGGAGCGCGCCCGATGAAACTGCTCGTCATCGAGGACGAGGACAAGCTCGGCGACTACCTGCGCGACGGCCTGACGCAGGAGGGTTTCGTCGTCGACCTGGTGCGCGACGGCGTGGACGGCCTGCACCAGGCCAGCGAGGGCGCCTACGACCTGGTCCTGCTGGATGGCGTGCTGCCGGGCATCGACGGCCTGGCCGTGCTGGCGGCGCTGCGCCAGCAGGACCACACGCGCGCGCTGCCGGTGCTGATGATGACGGCGCGCGCCGAGGTCGAGGACCGCGTGCGCGGCCTGCAGGCCGGCGCCGACGACTACCTGTGCAAGCCCTTCGCGTTCTCCGAGCTGGTGGCCCGCGTCCAGGCGCTGCTGCGCCGCGCGTCCGGGACGCCGCCGGCCGAGCCCGCCATGCTGAAACTCGCCGATCTCGAGGTCGACCTGTTGCGGCGCAAGGTCCATCGCGGCGGGCAGCGGCTGGCGCTCACCCCCAAGGAATTCAGCCTGCTGACGCTGCTGCTGCGGCGCCAGGGTCAGGTGTTGTCCCGGACCGAACTCGCCGAGCAGGTCTGGGACATGAACTTCGACAGCGAGACCAACGTCGTCGAAGTCGCCGTGCGACGGCTGCGGGGCAAGCTCGACAAGCCGTTCGGCGTCGAGCTGCTGCACACCGTGCGCGGCGTCGGTTACGTGCTGGAGGACCGCGACACGTAGCGGGCGCCCGCGCCCTTGCGGCGCCAGACCGCGAGCAGGCCCACGCCCGCAACCAGCATCGCCCAGGTCGAGGGCTCCGGCACCGGCGCGGCGAGCTGCTCGAAGGCCAGTTGCTGCATCACCCGCACCTGCGCTTCGGAAATGCCCAGCTGCGCCGCCGAGGTCTCGCCCACGCCCAGGCTGCGCGGATCCAGCCCGGTGATCTTGCCGAAGATCGTCAGCGCCTCCAGGTAGCTGCCGTACATGCTGGCGTGGTAGTTGTCGCTGGCCCACAGCTTGACCTTGCCGGCGTCGATACCGTCGTAAGGGTTGGTGTCCGCGAAGCCCTGGGACATCGCCCGGTTCCAGGCCAGGCCGACCGGGATCACGCCGCCGATCTTGTCGGACGCCTGGTCCGCCTGCAGGTAGCCGGCGTAGACGTCCTCGGCCATCTTGTAGATGGACTGGCCATACCAGGCGCCGCTGGGCGGATAGGTCTGGTCCGCGCGCGACCAGGTCGCCATCAGGTCGATCTTGACGTTCGCGTTCTGCGCATGCAGCGCGTCGGCCAGCAGGCCCGAGTACTGGATCAGCTTGGCCGGATTGCCCGGCTGCGACGCGTCCAGCGTGCTGTAGCTCTGCAGGACGACCCGGTCCCAGGGCTTGTTGATCAGGTCCATCTTGGTGTTGTAGTGCAGGTCCAGGCCGCTGCCGCCGACGGTCTCCAGGCTGACGTCGTAGTTGAGCCCGGCCTGCGCCGTGAAGGCCTTGAAGAGCGCCGGGATACCGCCGATGCCGGTGCCGTTGAGGTCGGTCACGGAGCCGGGGTTGAACTGCATCACCGACGAGCCTTGCGCGTAGGTGAAACTGTTGCCGACAAACAGGATGCTTTCGGCCTGCGCCGCGCCGAAGGACAGCGCCAGCGCGAGCCCCGCCAGCGAGCGTGTGGCGCGGAAGGTCCCTGCGAACCGGGTGGTGGATCGGATCATTTGTCTTCCTCGGTTGGAGTCGTGGATGCGCGCGGGCGCGATCTGTCGCCGGCCCGGCGCTCTTCCGTTATAGGGAGCGGGACGCCGTCCGGTAAGGGCGCGGCGCAGGCCCCCTAGAACGCTGTGCGGACAGCATCGACAACCCGGTGCGCTGGCGCACGCAGTCCGGGACACCCGGCGCCCGCGCGGACTCCCCGTGTCCACGGGGGGACGCACACGCAATGGCACCAAAGACACGCTCCGATACCCCGGCGGGTACGGTGCTTGCCATAGTGGTCCGCTGGAACGGATGTGCAGTTCCTGGAGCTATCGATGTCCCTGTCCCTTGCCGCAAACCCTGCCGCCACGCCCCCTCGCGCGAACCTGCTGCTCGCGCAGCTGCCCGCCGAGGATCGCGCGCGCTGGTCCGCGCAGCTCGAGACCGTGGAACTGCTGAAGGGCCGCGTGCTCTTCGAGGCGGGCACCCCGGCCACCCACGTGTATTTCCCGATCACCGCGATCGTCTCGCTGATCCACACGACCCATTCGGGCGCGTCGACGCAGGTGGCGATGATCGGATCGGAAGGCGCCGCGGGCCTCGCGGCGGCGATGGGCGGCGAGTCCCCGGCCTGCCGTGGCGTCGTGCAGCGCGCCGGCCTGGCGTTCCGCATGCGCGTGCCGATGGTGCGCGAGGAGATGCTGCGCGCCGGACCTGCGACGTCGCTGCTGCTGCGTTACGTGCAATCGCTGCTCAGCCAGATCGCGCACACGGCGGTCTGCAACCGTCACCACTCGCTCGAACGGCAGCTGTGCCGCTGGCTGCTCCAGTCGCTGGATCGTCAGCATGGGCATTGCGAGCTGTCGGTCACCCAGGAGTCCATCTCCAACCTGCTGGGCGTGCGCCGGGAAGGCGTCACCGAGAGCGCCCAGCGCCTCCAGGCCGCCGGCCTGATCCGTTACTCCCGCGGACATATCGCGGTGCTGGACCGACCGGGGCTGGAGGCCCGGGCTTGCGAGTGCTACGCCCTGCTCAAGCAGGACTTCCAGCGTCTGCTGCCTCAGGGCCAGGACGACGCGAGCGCGGCCACCTCTGCCACCTTCGCGCCCGTCGCCGTGCAGGCCTGAGGGCTCTGCTCCGCTGTTGAAGCACCGCGGCGAGCCGCTCCGTCGATGACGGGGGCTCGTCGGGCGTGTCATGGGCACACGCCTTGGCGGTCCAGGGAACCGGCTCGCGCCGGGGCCCTTTTCCGCACGTCATTGCCGGTTGTCGCCTCGACAACCCAGCGCCGGAACGCTCAGGCACCCGCATGCCCTCCCGCTCCGGAACTGTGACCGGCCCCGAGGGGCCGGCCGGCGATCACTTCTCCGAACGGGTGCGGCGACGGGCCACGAAGCCGACCGCGCCGAGACCGGCCAGCAGCATCGCGTAGGTCGACGGTTCCGGCACGGCCGCGAAGTTGACCGAGCCGCCGCCTTGACGGATGCGGAAGCCGCCCGCGAAGGGCTCGACCTGCGACGTCGTGTTGGAGAACGAGGTCAGCGCGATGCTGTAGGCGGGCGACGAGCTCTGGAAGCCCGGCACCAGCCAGTTCAGCGTCAGCTTGGCGTTGGCCGACGGGTTGAAGGTGCCGTCGCCCAGCGGCGTGGTCGCCACCGTGCCCAGCACCAGCGAGCCGGTGGCCAGGGCCACTTCGCCGGTCGCGGTTTCCGTCGGCGTGTTGCCGGTGAAGCCGAACGACGAGGTGCCGTTGTAGCCGTACAGGGTGTAGGACAGCGAGGTCAGCGTGCCCAGCGTCGGCGTCGTGCCGGGGTTGCCGGGCGACGTCAGCGTGCCGTTGCCGCTGAACTGGATGTAGAAGCCGTAGTCCGAATTCAGGCCGCCGGACGGCAGCGTCACGCCACCCAGCTGGGCGGCGCTGATGGCCAGGTAGCCGGACTCGGTGAACGAGGTGCCCGAGAAGGTGACCGTCGAGTAGTTCGACACCAGCAGGTTGTCGGCGGTGAACGCCGAGCCGTTCAAGCCGGCGGTGGACGGGTCCCAAGTGAATTGGGGCAGCGCGGAAGCGCTGGCGCTGACGGCGGCCAAGGCGAGAGCCAGCAGGGTACGCTGGAACGCGATGGGCTTCCGGGCGAGCAAAGGCAGGGTCATGGTGGTTGCTCCGAAAGGGAAATCCGCGAATTGCGGACACCGGAGTTCACCACCCGCCTCAGAGGGAGTCTGTTCGTCCACCCACATAAAAACCGGCCCTCTTCCGCATGTACCAGGAAGGTGCTACGAAAGGGGGTTCCCGTGCCTGAAAACACCCCGCGAACAGGGGGTGCTGCAGTGCAACAAAAACACGGAATCCTCGATGGCGTCGAGGGAAACAGCTGGATACGGATCGGCGGACCCGCCTCGGCCGGCCCGAGATCGCATCCTGCCGGGGAATCTGGCGGCGGACAAGCGGGAACCCGACGCGACCTGACGCGAATTACTGCGCTCGGCGGACGCTTTTCGACGGGCTCGCGGCGCGGGGGCGACCGGACAATCCGGCATCGCCTCCCGACGACGCCACGAGCCCGCACATCATGTCCCAACCCAGCCGCACCGCCACTTCCGCCGCCCTGTCCTCGACCGCCGTCTCCGGCGTGGCGGGCCTGATGCTCGGACAGATCGTGCTGGCGCTGGCGCTGCACCATGGCCGCTCGGTCGAGGGCCTGGGCTATGCGCTCGTGTTCCTGCTGGCCGGCGGCGCGTCAGTCGCCTGTTTCCTCACCCACCGCCATCAGCAACGCCGTCCGCGCGACGAAGCCGCGCCGTGGCGTCTCTGGGTGGGGGCGCTCGCGCTGGGCGCCTTTGCGTCGATGGCGGCCATCGGCTCGTTCTGAGGCGCTGGGACGGCGCCTCCCGGCGCCGTCAGGCCCAACCGTCGACGGGATCCGTCGACCTGAATTCTCCAGCTCATCTCCCGACGTCATTCATCGACGTCTTCGTCCTCATCCGCATGCTCCGGATCGGGCCCCGCCGACGGATCGTCGCCGCTGGCCAGGTCCTCCACGTCGATGCTCGCATCGATGTCGTCCGGCGACGGCTCGCGGCTGACGCGATCCGGCGAGATGTCGGCGGCCTCGTGATCCCGGCCCGGCGTGGCCGAGGCGCGTTCTCCGGTGCCGAATCGATCGGTGTCGCTGCCCGGCGTCGACGGCGTCGCGCCGAGCTCATCCGGATCGTCCGGACCCGTGCTCATCTGTCGTTCGCCCGAGATGTCGCTGCCGCTGTCGGAGCTGTCGCTCGGTCCGAGCGAGTCCGTGCCCCGGCCCTTCGCCTGCGCGGGTGCCTGCGTACCGCCGAGGATGCTGCTGGTGGCCATGGTGCTTCTCCTGTGAGACCCGGATGGGTCGATGCAGGAACGAGGCAAGCCCCGAGCCCGGCCGGATCCAGTCGCAGCGTCAGGCCGAGCGCTTCTGGTACACGCGCTCCTTCGCGGCGATCTCGACGAATTCACCGGCATGCGCTGAGAAGCGCAGCGTCTCGCGCGCCCCCAGGCCGAGGAAGCCGTTGCGGCACAGGGCCTCGGTGAACAGGCCCAGCGCGCGATCCTGCAGCGCGCGGTTGAAGTAGATCAGCACGTTGCGGCAGGACACCAGCTGCACCTCGGCGAACACGCTGTCCGTGGACAGGCTGTGGTCGCTGAAGACGATGCGCTCCTTCAGCGCCTTGTCCATCAGCACATGGTCGTACGCGGCGGTGTAGTGCTCCGACAGCGAGCCATGCCCGCCCGACGCGCGATGGTTCTCCGTGTACAGCGGCACCTGGTCCACCCGGTACACCCCCGCCTGCGCCTGCGTGAGCGCTTCGTGGCTGATGTCGGTCGCGTAGATCAGCGTGCGGTCCAGCAGCCCTTCCTCCTTCATGAGGATGGCCATCGAGTACGCCTCCTCGCCGCCGCTGCAGCCCGCCACCCAGATCCGCAGCGAGGGAAGGTGCGCAGCACCGGCACCACCTGCTCGCGCAGCGCGCGGAAATATTCGGGATCGCGGAAGAACTCGCTGACCTGCACGGTCAGGTCGGCCAGCACCGAGCGGAACACTTCCGGCTCGTGCAGCACGCGGCCCTGCAGCTGCGAGAGGTTGGCGCAGCCGAAGCGCTGCTGCCCGGCCTTCAGCCGCCGGCGCAGCGAACTGCCTGCGTAGTCGCGGAAGTCGTAGTGGTAGCGCTCGTAGATCGCCTCCAGGATCAGCCGGACCTCGAGGTCGTCCGCATGCCTGCCTGGCGTGTCCTGCGCATCGTGCGTGCCGTTCGAGCCCTGCATCATCGTCCGTCGGTCCTCAGCGCGGCATCCAGACGCGAACCAGCGAGAGCAGCTTCTCGATGTCCAGCGGCTTGGCGATGTAGTCGTTGGCGCCGGCGGCCATGCACTTCTCCTGGTCGTCCTTCATCGCCTTGGCGGTGAGCGCGATGATCGGCAGCCGCCGCATGTCAGGCCGGGCGCGGATCTCGCGCATCGCGGTGTAGCCGTCCATCTCCGGCATCATGATGTCCATCAGCACCAGATCGACCGCGGGCATCGCGCCGGCGCCCTGCAGCGGCGCGGAGAGCCGCTCCAGCGCCTCGCGGCCGTTGCGGGCGATGTCCACCTTCACCCCTTGGGCTCGAGCACCGCCGACAGCGCGAAGATGTTGCGCACGTCGTCCTCGACGATCAGCACGCGCCGCCCCTCGAGCATGTTGTCGCGCGCGCGGACCTCCTTGAGCATCTTCTGACGCTCCGGAGGCAGCTGCGACTCCACCTGGTGCAGGAACAGCGTGACCTCGTCGAGCAGCCGCTCCGGCGAGCGCGCGCCCTTGATGATGATGGAGCGCGAATAGCGCCGCAGCTGCTGCTCCTGCTGCGAGGTCAGCGTGTGGCCGGTGTAGACGATCACCGGCGGGAAGGCGACATCGTCCTGCGCCGCCATCTGGTCGAGCAGGTCGTAGCCGCTCATGTCAGGCAGGTTCAGGTCCATCACCATGCAGTCGAAGGTCGAGCGGCGCAGCGCCTGCAGCGCTTCCGCGGCGGTCGCGACGCCTTCGATGCGGACCTCGTCCGCGGCCAGCAGGTGGCGGATGCTGTCGAGCTGTCGCGCGTCGTCCTCGACCACCAGCACGGTGCGCAGGCGCTGCGAGAACTTGGCCTCGAGCTTGTGCAGCGCGACCTCGAGCTCCTCGCGCTTGACCGGCTTGAAGGCGTAGCCGATCGCGCCGCGTTCCATCGCCTCGTGCGTGTAGTCGGCGACCGAGATCACATGCACGGGGATGTGGCGCGTCAGCGGCTCGCGCTTGAGCTGGTCCAGCACGCCCAGGCCCGAGTGGTCGGGCAGGTTCATGTCGAGCAGGATCGCGCTGGGCGCGTAGCGCTGCGCGATGGACAGGCCGTTCTCGGCCGTGTGGGCCATCAGGCAGACGAAGCCCATCTCGCGGATCAGGTCGCGCAGGATCAGCGCGAAACGCTGGTCGTCCTCGATGATGAGGATGGCGCGGTCGCCCGGCACCCACGACAGGCGGTCGTCGTCGAGCTGCGGCAGCCGCGGCTCGGGCGCGGCCGGCGCGGGCTCGCGCAGCAGCGACTCGGCGGTGACCATCGCCTCCTCCGGCGCGCCCAGCGCGGGCAACGCGGCGTCGAAGGCGGGCACCGCCGGCGGCGCCTTGACGGGCGGATGGCCGGTGCCGTGATACGGCGCCTGGGCCGGCGACAGCGGACGCGGACGCTCGTCGCCCAGCGGGGCCTCATGCACCAGCGGCAGCACCAGGCTGAAGACCGAGCCCTGGCCCGGCGTGCTCTGCAGATGGATGTCGCCGCCCAGCAGCCGCGCCAGGTCGCGCGAGATCGACAAGCCCAGCCCCGTGCCGCCGTACTTGCGGTGGGTGCTGCCGTCGGCCTGGCGGAAGGCGTCGAAGATCAGCGCCTGCTGGTGCGGCGGGATGCCGATGCCGGTGTCCTTGACCGTGAAGGCCAGGCGGCCGTCGGTGGTCGAGCCGACCTCCATGCGCACCGAGCCGCGCTCGGTGAACTTGAGCGCGTTGGACAGCAGGTTCTTCAGTACCTGGCCGACCCGTCCCTCGTCGGTCTCTATCCATTCCGGCGCGCCGGGCGCGAGTTGCAGGCCGAAGGCCAGGTTGCGCTGCGCGGCGACCGGCGCGAACACCTGCGTCAGCTGCTGCAGCAGGCGCGGCACCGAGACGCGCTCGACCTGCAGGTCGACCTTGCCGGCCTCGATCTTGGACAGGTCCAGGATGTCGTTGATCAGCATCAGCAGGTCGTTGCCGGCCGAGCTGATGGTCTGCGCGAAACGGACCTGCTCGTCGCTCAGGTTGCCGTCCTTGTTGTCGGCCAGCAGCTTGGCCAGGATCAGCGTCGAGTTCAGCGGCGTGCGCAGCTCGTGGCTCATGTTGGCCAGGAACTCGCTCTTGTACTGGTTGGAGCGCTCCAGCTGTTCGGCGCGGTCGGTCAGCATGTCCTGCGCGGCCGTCAGTTCCGAACGCTGCAGCTCCAGCTGACGCGCCTGTTCCTCGAGCTGGACGTTGCTTTCCTCGAGGTCGGTCTGCTGCCGCTCCAGCCGCAGCTGCGAGTCGCGCAGCGCGTTGCCCTGCTCCTCGAGCTCCTCGTTGCTGGCGCGCAGTTCCTCCTGCTGCATCTGCAGTTCCTCGGCCTGGCGGCGGCTCTCCTCGAGCAGCGCCTCCAGCCGGCTGCGGTCCTTGGCCGCGCGCAGCGCCATCGCGATCGGCTCGGCGACGCGGGCCAGCAACTCGCTTTCCGCGGCGCCGACGTGATGCAGGAAGCCCAGCTCGATCACGCACTGCACCCGTCGGTCCAGGCCGGCCGGCGCGATCATCAGCTCGGTCGAATCCGCACGGCCCAGCGACGAGGTGATCGGCAGATAGTCCGCCGGCAGCTGCTTCACATGCACCGGACGGCGGTCGCGCGCGGCCTGCCCCAGCAGCGTGTCGCCGCCGCGCACGACCGGTGGCGCCGCGTCCGTGCCCGTGGCCACGGGCAGCGCGTAGCCGCCGACGCGCAGGAAGCTGCCGTCGTCCTGCGCCACGTAGAACGCACCGACGCGTGCATCGGTCCAGCGCGCGAGGAAGCTGGTGGCGATGTCGGCGAGGCGCTCCACATGCGGATCGCCCTGCAGTTCCACACCCAGCCCGGCCAGGCCGGCCTTGAGCCATTCCTCGGTCTTGGCGGCGCGGTAGGCGCGCGAGCTCAGCACCGCGGCGACCGCGGTCAGTAGCAACAGCAAGGCCGAGCCGCCCCACATCACGCCGACCGTCTGCTGCACGGCACCGTCCCACAAGGCACGGCGTTCGGCGGCACGGTCGCGCTCTTCACGCTCCATCTCGCCGAGCAGCGTACGGATGCGCTCCATCAGGATGCGGCCGCGGTCGCCCTTCACCAGCGTCACCGCCGCGGCGCTCTCGCCCGCGCGCCGCGCCGCGATGGTTTCCTCCATCTCCGCGAGTTTCGCCTTGAAGAGCTGCTCCGCGGTCTCCAGACGCGCCAGCTGCGGGCGGTAGTTCTGGAAGCTCGCGCGCAACCGTTCGGCCGCGGCGGGAATCGTGACCTGCGCGGTGTTGAAGGGCACGAGGTAGCTGTCGATGCCGGTCAGCAGATAGCCGCGCTGGCCGGTCTCCGCATCTTTCATCGCCGAGCCCAGGGTCTGGATCTGCTCCTGCACGATCAGCGTGCGCGCCATCGCGTCGGCGGACTCGGACTGGGCCTGCTGCGAGCGGTACGAGAACCACGCGGTGGTCATGATCGTGATCACCGCCAGCGCGAAGCCGAGCAGCGTGGGCAGCGGCAGCCAGTCGTGGCGGCGCACGCCGTGGGCGAGGTGGAGGTCGTTGCCCGAGTAGGCCTTCGAGGCGGCGGTGGACGTCGTGGTGTTCATGGAAGCGAAAACGGGGCGGCCGGAGCGGGGGTCGCATGCTAGCGCGCCCCGCCCCGGCCGGCCCCAGGAATCCTCACTGGGTCGATCGATCGATGACCGCGCCCGTCTATTCGCGCGGCTCGCCGCGTGCGTTGACGGTCACGGTCGCTCCCGGCTGTCGCCGGGTCTGCATGTAATGGTCCTGTCCCTTGAAGCGGTAGGTCACGTCCCAGTACTGGGGGTTGCCGTTGCTGGGCGCGGCGCCGCAGCGCTGCACGTTGCGCACGTCCTTGTCGCGGTTGACATTGCTGCCCACCACCGCGCCGCCGACCGCGCCGGCGACCGTGGTCGCGGTCTGGCCGGAGCCGCCGCCGAACTGGTGGCCGAGGATGCCGCCGAGCACGCCGCCGACGACCGCGCCGCCGACGTTGGGCCGGTCGCGCACTTCCTTCTGCTCGATCCAGCAACGCTGCTGTTCCTCGCCCATCACGGCGCGGACCGAGACGACCTGCGCCTGGTACAGGCCTTCGTCGCCGCGGCGATAGTAGGTCGGCTGCGGATCGGGGCCGTAGCGGTCCCGGCTAACATCCTCGCCCACGCGGCGCGCGGAACTGATCCGGTTGTCCAGCCCCATGGACTTCAGCGACGGGTAGCTGCCCGGCTGCAGCACGCGGCAGCGGCCGCTGTAGCCTGGGTCCTCGCAGACTTCCCAGCGTTCGCCACGGACCTCGATGGAGGAGGCGCGGTCGTCGAAGCCGATCTCCTTGAGGAAATTGATCTGCGACTCCGTGCCCGCGTTGCGGCCGCGGAAGTTCTCGTTCTCATAGAAGGTGATGTCGGCCATCGCGTGGCCCGCCAGGGCGCAGGCGGCCGCGGCGACCGCGACCTTGAGCGCGCGCTGCATCGTCGGAGCGGAGGATCGGTTCATGGCAGTCCCCATCGTGGTTGCTGTGATGCCCCCACTGTGGGCCGGCGCGCCCGCCGGGTCTGTCGGGCCGGGCTGGCGCCGCGTGTAGGACGTGGCGCCACGCGCGTTCCGGCCTGCGTGCCTGCTGCACTGCCGCATCGTGGACATGCTGGACGCGCCTTCACCGGCCCTCAACGTTCGGACTGCAGCCGCGGCAGCAGCAGCTCGAACATCGTGCCCTGACGCGCCCGCGAGACGCCGATCAGCGAGCCGCCATGGGCCCGCGCGACGCGTTCGGGTTCCTGCAGGCCGGGCCCGACCTGCGCCGAGGACATGCCCGACACCGGCTCGTTGCCGCCGAACAGGTGGATGGAGGCTTCCGGTTCGAGCACCGTGTCGAAGCTGATGCGCAGCATCAGCGAGCGCTGCGCGCTGCCGTCGACCTGGATGCGGATCTCGCTGTCGCCGGCATGGGTGGCCGCCTGCATCAGCAGCTGGTCGAGGGTCTGCGCCATCAGCTCGACGTCGAAGTCGCCGGTGGTGTCGCCGATGCGGTCGAAGGCCGGCGGCGCCCACATCACGGCCTGGTTGCTCTCGATGTCCAGCCGCTGCGCGGCCAGGGTCGCCAGATCGCCGCGCACCGGCTGCACCTGCAGCAGCTCGCAGGGCCGGCGCGCCAGGCTGCCCAGGTGGTCCACCTGCCGGCCCAGCAGCGTCGCCGCGGCCTTGACGCGCTGGCCGGCCTTCTGCAGCGACGGCGATTCGGTCTGGCGGATCAGCAGCTCGGCGTTGAGCATCATGACCGACAGCGGGCTGCGGATGTCGTGGCTCAGCGCGCTCAGCATCAGCGCGTTGACGCGCGCCAGCCGCTCCTGCTCGACGATGCGCTCGGCCAGCAGCTGGCGCTGGCGGTGCAGGTCGGCGAAGACGGCGACCTTGCTGCGCAGCACGTGGGCGTCCACCGGCTTGTAGATGAAGTCCACCGCGCCGGCCTCGTAGCCCTTGAAGCTGCGCTGGGCCTCCTGCGAGCCGGCGGTCAGGAAGATGATCGGGACGTGCCGGGTACGCTCCGTGCCCCGCATCAGTTCAGCGAGGGTGAAGCCGTCCATGCCCGGCATCTGGATGTCCAGCAGGGCCAGCATCACATCGTGTGTGAGCAGCAGTTCCAGCGCGGCGGGGCCGGAATCCGCCGTCAATACTTCCAGGCCGGAGTCGGCCAGCAGCGCTTTCATCGCGAGCAGGTTCTGCGGCTTGTCGTCCACCACCAGCACGCTCATCTGATCCGCCACGTCGTTCTCCCAATCATGATCATCTTGGTCTTGAATGTCTGACAGCCGCATTGGGCAACCGGCGTGCCCACGCCGCCCTGGGAGATACCCTCCCCCAATCCTCGCCCGCGCATGCCTCTGGGCGAACAGCGCCAAGAGTAGGATCGCGCCGCCGTGCCGTCCGTCCGCACGCCCCCGAATTCCCCACCCTTCCAGCATCCCAGGCGCGGCTCCGCGCCGCGAGAGGACACGATGAAACAGAACAGCGCCGCCGTCGAAGAACTCCTGTCCGTCCACCGAGACCAGGTCCTGGCCGAATGGCAAGCCGAGCTGGCCGCCGCCAGCGGAGGTCGGGCGCTGGCCAGCGAGAGCCGCGAGACCGGCGACCTGTTGAACGCCATCCTGGGCGGTGTGCGCGCCAATGGCAGCACCGAGAATTTCGACGACGCGCCTTGGTCCAACGTGCGCTCAGTGCTGGGCCAGCTGTCGGCCTCGCGTGCCGCGCAGGGCTCGACCGCCGCCGACACCAGCCGTTTCGTGCTGGCCTTGAAGAAGCCGCTTTTCGCCGGCGTGCAGCGCAAGTTCGCCGGCGACGCCGTAGCCCTGGGCGACGCCACCTGGGCGGTCTCCTCCCTGCTGGACCACATGGCGCAATACACCGTCACCACCTACCAGCGCAGCCGCGAGGAGATCATCGGCCGCCAGCAGCAGGAGCTGCTGGAGTTGTCGACGCCGGTCGTGAAGCTGTGGGAAGGCGTGCTGGCCGTACCGATGATCGGCACGCTGGACAGCGGCCGCACGCAACTGGTCATGGAAGCGCTGCTCCAGCGCATCGTCGAGACCGGTTCCGCACTGGCCATCATCGACATCACCGGCGTGCCGACCGTGGACACGCTGGTCGCGCAGCATCTGCTCAAGACCGTCACCGCGATCCGGCTGATGGGCGCGGACGCCATCATCAGCGGCATCCGGCCGCAGATCGCCCAGACCATCGTGCACCTGGGCATCGACCTGGAAGGCATCACGACCAAGGCGACGCTGGCCGACGCGCTGTCGCTCGCGCTCAAGCGCACCGGTTTCGTGGTCACGAAGGGACGACCCGCCGCCGCCGGTCTGGGCGTCGCATGACCACGCGCATCCCCATCCTGCGCATGGGCAGGACGCTGCTGGTCACCATCCAGGTCGACCTGCAGGACCAGACCGCGCTGGCGCTGCAGGACGACCTCGCCAACAAGATCCAGGACACCGGCGCGACCGGCGTCCTCATCGACATCTCCGCGCTGGAGATCGTCGACTCCTTCATCGGCCGTATGCTGGCCGGCATCTCCAGCATCGCCAAGGTGCTGGGCGCCAACTCGGTCGTCGTCGGCATGCAGCCGGCGGTGGCTATCACACTGGTGGAACTGGGCCTGACGCTGCACGGCGTGCGCACCGCGCTGAACGTTGAGCGCGGCATGGAATTGCTGCGCCAGGCCGACGACCTCAACGACGCCGACGGCGTCGCCGATGACGGTCTGGCGGCGGGCGACGACGCCGACGCGCCGGGACTGATCCGGTGACGGCGTCCGCCATGAGCGACTCCACTTCCTCCGGCACCCTGCCGATCCGCAGCGAGGCCGACATCGTCCTGTCGCGCCAACTGGTGCGCAAGCTCTCGCAGGAGCTGAAGTTCTCGCTGGTCGACCAGACCAAGATGATCACAGCGGCCAGCGAGCTGTCGCGCAACACGCTGGTCTACGGCGGCGGCGGCGCGATGGAATGGGCCCTCGTCCAGTCCGGCGTACGCTCGGGATTGAGACTTGCCTTCGTCGACCAGGGACCCGGCATTCCGGATCTGGAGTTGGCGATGAAGGACGGATGGACCTCGGGCGGCGGCATGGGCATGGGCCTGTCCGGCAGCAAGCGGCTGGTCAACGATTTCGAGCTGGAGTCCGCGCCCGGCCGCGGGACGCGCGTGACGATCACGCGCTGGAAGTAGCCGTGCGCGCGTTCCGACGCTTTCCCATCGACGACGCGAGTCAGGTGGGCGAAGCCCGCCGTGCCGCGCAGGCGCTCGCGACCGAACTCGCCTTCGACGAGGAATCCGCCGGCCGGCTCGCGCTGGCGGTGACCGAACTCGGCACCAATCTCCATCGCCACGTCGGCCCGGGCCGCCAGGCCGCACTGCTGATCGGCGTGGAAGAGACCGCCCTGCGCGGCCGCCAGGACGCGCAGGGCGGCGCGAATGCCGCCGAGGGCGTCGGCGTGCAGGTGCTGTCGCTCGATCAGGGCAACGGCATGGACCTGTCGCGCTGCCTGCAGGACGGATACAGCACCGGCGGCACGGCCGGGACCGGACTCGGCGCGATCCGACGGATGGCGGACCGCTTCGGCGGGTTCTCCGCGCCGCAGCGGGGCACCGTGCTGGCCGCGCGCTTCGGCCCACGCACCGATCGAAGCCGCATCGGCGCGCCGACCGCCGTCGCGTCGGCAGTCAACAGCGCTGCCGATCTCGCCTTCGACGTCGCCGGCCTGTCGCTGGCCGCGCCGGGCGAGACCGTCAGCGGCGACGCCTGGGCGCTGAGGCGCGATCACGATCAAGGCCGCGAGCGCTTGTCGCTCGCCGTGGCCGACGGTCTGGGCCACGGCGTCGACGCGGCCGAGGCCTCGGACAAGCTCATGACGCTGCTGGCTCGCGCCGACGCCGCGCATCTCACCTCTCCGGCCGCCTTCCTGGAGCGCTCCCACGACAGCCTGCGCAGCACGCGCGGCGCGGCGTCGGCGGCGCTGTCGCTCACGCCGGACGGCCCACTGCTGTTCGCCGGCGCGGGCAACATCTCGGGGCGCCTGATCTCGGGCGTGTCCGACCGGACGCTGCTGTCCCAGCACGGCACGCTCGGCGTCCAGATCCGCCGCTTGCAGGATGTCGTCTACGATTGGCCGCCGCACGCGGTGTTGGTGCTCTATTCCGACGGCATCGTTTCCCGCTGGTCGCTGGAGGAGACGCCCGGCCTGCTGCAAGCCGATCCGGCGGTGATCGCGGGCTGGATCCTCCGCGACCACCTGCGCGGCAGGGACGATGCGACGGTGGTGGTGGTCCGCCGTCAGGATCGCGCATGATGCTCAAGAAGGACACGATGCCCATCGACGACACCGTCGCCTTGCGCGACGCGCTGGACAGCTCGCAGGCGCAGGTCGAGGCGCTGCAGGCGGAACTCGACGAGACCAACCGCGGCGTGCTCGCGCTGTACGCGGAGCTCGACACGCAGGCGCAGCAGCTGCGCCAGGCGACCGAGCTCAAGAGCCGCTTCCTGGCCTACATGAGCCACGAGTTCCGCACGCCGATCTCCTCCATCCGCAGCCTGACGCGGCTGCTGCTGGACCGCGTCGACGGGCCGCTGACCGACGAGCAGGAAAAACAGATCACCTTCATCCGCACCACGTCGGAAGAATTTGCCGACATGGTCAACGACCTGCTCGACCTGGCCAAGGTCGAGGCCGGCCGCATCGACGTCTCGCCGGCCTGGTTCGAGCTGGTCGACCTGTTCGCGGCGCTGCGCGGCATGTTCAAGCCGGTGCTGGTCAACCCGGACGTGCAGCTGATCTTCGAGGAGCCGCAGGACATCTCCCAACTGTTCACCGACGACGCCAAGCTGTCGCAGATCCTGCGCAACTACATCTCCAACGCGCTGAAGTTCACCGCGCAGGGCGAGGTCCGCGTGAGCGCCGTGACCGCCCCGGGCACCGACGGCGAGGACGAGATCACCTTCTCCGTCGCCGACACCGGCATCGGCATCGCGTCGGAGTTCCACGACGCGATCTTCCAGGACTTCACCCAGATCGGTTCGCCGATCCAGAAGCGGCTGCGCGGCACCGGCCTCGGCCTCTCGCTGAGCAAGCGGCTGGCGGAGCTGCTCGGCGGCCGCGTCGGCCTGCGCAGCGAACCGGGCGTGGGCTCGGTGTTCTCGGTGACGCTGCCGCTGCGCCTGCCCGGCGCGGCGGATGCCGCGCCGGGCAAGGCCGATGACGCTGCCGACGCCGGACCGGGGGTCGCCACGGAGGTGCCCGACGCATGAGCGAGGCACGCTTCATCGACCGTTCGCAGCATCGCGTGCTGGTCGTCAACGACGACCCGATCGGCCGCTACACGACGGTGCGACAGCTCAACGCGGCCGGTTTCCCGACGGTGGAAGCAGCGACCGGCGCGGAGGCGCTCCGGATCGCGGACCAGGGCCTCTCGGCCGTCGTGCTCGACATCCACCTGCCCGACATCGACGGCTTCGAGCTGTGCCAGCGGCTGCGCGCGCAGGTCAGCACCTTCCGGCTGCCGGTGATCCACCTGACCGCGGCCTACCTGACCGACGAGGACAAGGTCCGCGGCCTGGATGCCGGCGCCGACGCCTACCTCACCCACCCGGTGGAACCGGCGGTGCTGGTCTCGACGATCCAGGCACTGGTGCGCACGCGCACGGCCGAGGACGCGATGCGCCGCAGCGAGGCCAAGTTCCGCGCCATCTACGCGCAGGCGCCCGGCGGCATCTGCCTGCTGAAGGCCGGCGACGGCACGGTGCTGGACGCCAATCCGGCGCTGCTCGCGCTGCTGGGACTGGGTCCGGACGAAGGCGAGGCCGTGATCGGCCGGCCGTTGACGGACTTCGTCGGCGAGGCCGGCCTGCCCGCGGCGAAGGCCTTCGTGGCCGCGCTCGGCATGGACGGGCTGCACGCCGAATTCGCGCTGCAGTCGAACGACGGAGCGAGCGTGCCGGTGGAATGGACCGCCTCGCCGCCGATCGAGCCCGGCGTGTGCATGGCGATGGCCGCGGACATCTCGCAGCAGCAGCTGCTCGGCCACCAGCGCCAGGAGCTGCTCGACCGCGAGCGCAGCGCGCGCAGCGAGGCCGAGGCGCTGTCGCGGATGAAGGACGACCTGATCGCGGTGCTGTCCCACGAGCTGCGCACCCCGCTGAACGCGATCATGGGCTGGACCCACGTGCTGCAGCGGCACAGCCCGCCGGAGCTGCTGGCCAAGGGCCTGGCGGCGATCGACCGCAACGTGTCCATCCAGGCGCGGATGATCACGGACATCCTCGACATGTCACGCCTGAACATCGGCAAGCTGCCGCTGACGCGCGAGCGCGTCGAGGCCGGCGAGGTGCTGCGCACCGCTGTGGCGGCGATCCAGCACACGCTCGACGAAAGCGGACACCGGATCGCGCTCGACCTGCGCGACGAGTCCACCGTGCTGCTGGCCGACGGCGGCCGGCTGCAGCAGGTGGTCTGGAACCTGATGGGCAATGCGGCCAAGTTCTCGCCGCGCGGCAGTGCGATCACGCTGTCGCTGCGTGCGCAGGACGCGGGTGTGCTGGTCGAGGTCCGCGACGAGGGCCAGGGCATCGCGCCCGAGTTCCTGCCGCATGTCTTCGACCGCTTCACGCAGAGCGACGCCGCGAGCAGCCGCCAGCACGGCGGCCTCGGCCTGGGGCTGGCGATCGTCAAGAGCCTGGTCGAGGCGCACGGCGGCTGGGTCGACGTGCGCAGCGAAGGCCGCGGCCACGGCGCGGCGATCCGCTTCTGGCTGCCCGGCGAAGCGGCGGCGCCGGTGGCGCTGGAGACGGACACGGGCTCCGGCGGCCTGAGCGCCTTCGGCGCGCTGGGGGCCCTCGGTGACGGCGCGTCAGGGGATGCTCCGGCGGTCTCGCTGACGGGACTGCACGTGCTGGTCGTCGAGGACGACGTCGATGCCGGCGCGATGCTCAAGCTGATCCTCGAGGAACGCGAGGTGCGCGCGACCGTGGTCCACAGCGCCGACGAGGCGCTGCTCGCCCTGTCGGGTAACGCGTTCGACCTGCTGGTCAGCGACATCGGCCTGCCGGGCCGCGACGGCTATGAGCTGATCCGCGAGATCCGCGCGCTGGAGGACCCGGGCGAGCGCCTGCCGGCGATCGCGCTGACGGCGTTCTCGCGCGACCTGGACCGGCAGCAGGCGCTGCAGGCCGGCTTCGACGCCCACCTGGCCAAGCCGCTCAAGCCGCAGCTGCTGATGCGGCTGGTGGCGCAGCTGTCGCCGCGCTGAGCCGGAGGAGCGTGCCGGGGGCGTCCTTACGCCCCCACGTCACCTCGTCGTCACCGCCGCATCACAGCCTCAGCGACAGCCCCACCCAGAACGACCTTCCCGGCGCCGGCTCGTAGAACCGGCCGTTGCCGTCGTTGACGATGACGCTGCCGATGTAGCGGCGGTCCGCGACGTTGTCGATGCGCGCGGTGAGCGTCGCCCGCATCGCGCCCCAGGACCAGCCATGACGGGCGCGCAGGTTGAGCAGGCCATACCCGCCGGCCCATTCGCTGTTGATGTCGTTCACCGCCGTGCGTTTCACACCGCGCCATTCGACGGCGAGTTCCCCGTCCTCCGCGACCTCGAAGGGCCGCCACGCCAGTTCCGCGTACGCGCTCCCGCCGTTCGTGCCGGCGATGCGGTTGCCGGACGCCACCGCCACGTTGGCAGTCGGGCACGGCGTGCCGGTGCAGGTCAGGAAGCCGTCGCGGTAGCGGGCGTTCAGCGTGCCGATCGCCATCTGGGCGCGCCAGCGCGGGACGAACTCCCAGGCTCCGGAGAGCTCCACGCCGCTGCGCCGCGTGCGGCCGACATTCTGATAACTCGATCGCCCGCCGCTGTTGGTCAGCACGCCGATCTCATCGCGCGTGACGACATGGAACGCGGTGGCGTCGAGTTCGATCCCGCCCGCTCGCCATTTCGCACCGAGCTCCTGCTGCGTGCTCTTCTGCGGCCGCAATGCGGTGTTGAAGCCGCCCTGCCCGTCCGCCCGGTAGGCCAGCTCGTTGAGCGTCGGCGATTCGAAGCCGCGTCCCAGCGCCGCATGCAGCAGCAGCGACGGCGTAAGCTTCCATCCGAGTCCCACCGCCGGATTCGCATAGTCGTAGCGCAGCGATCCGGAGTCGTCGCCGTTGCCGAGGAAACGGTCACTGGCCGAGAGCGTCACGCGTCCCGCCCGCACGCCGGCACTGGCGGAAAGCGCCGTCGTCAGCGGCCATTCCACCTGCGCATAGGCTTCACGGGTGACGGCCTCGTTCTCCTCGTCGCGGCGCAGGGCGCCGGTCACGCCCAGCTGCTGCGACGCGCCGGTGCCGATGAAGTTCTCGTAGCCCTGGCGGTCGTCCTTCTGACGCTCCAGGTTCACGCCGGTGACCAGCGTCGCCGGTCCGAGGCGCCACAGCGCGCGCGCGTCGACGCCGTCGTAGCGCCGGCTGAAATCGACCACGCCGCCGCCGCTGCCCGCCGGCGTCTGCGCGCCCACGGCGATCGACTGCCACTGCGTCACCGAGCGCCGCCCGCCGTAGGCGGTCAACACGCCTTCGGACAGCACGCCGGCGTCGTCGAAGCGGTGGCGCCAGCGCGCGCCGAGCTGCGTCTGGCTGGCGTTCTTGCGGGTGTTGAACTGCTCGGCCTGGGCGGCGGTCTGGTCCGGATCCGCGGCGAACTGCGCGGCGGTCAGTCCCAGCGGATCCTGCGCGCGCTGGTCGATGTCGTTGACCAGCAGCAGCACCTGATCGCTCGCGCCGGTCCAGGCGAGCCGCCCGTTGGCCAGCGTGCGCCGCGCGGCGCTGTGAGGGCGCAGGCCGTCGGTCTCCATGTGCGACACGCCGCCCTGCGCCTCCCAGCCGTCGCCGAACGGCGTGCCCGCGGTCAGCCGCGCCTGCCGGAGCGCCGAGCTGCCGGCGTCGAGGTCCAGGTCGACGAAACGCTCGCGCACCGGGGCGCTCACCAGCGCGATGACACCGCCCGAACTGTTGCCGTAGAGCGCCGAGAACGGTCCGCGCAGGACTTCGACACGCGCGGCGGACGCGAGGTCGAAGTGCGTGACCTGACCCTGCCCGTCCGGCATCGTCGCCGGAATGCCGTCCGTGTAGAGCCGCAGCCCGCGCACGCCGAACGGCGCGCGGGCGCCGAAGCCGCGCGACGACAGCTGCAGGTCCTGCGCGTAGTTCTGCCGGTTGTTGGCGGTGAGGCCGGGGACACGGGTCAGCGCCTCGGAGAGGTTGATCATCGGCCCGGCCGCGCGGAGCGTGTCCGCGTCGATGACGGAGGCCGCGTAGGGCGCCTCGTCCAGCCGCCGCTCGGCCACGCTGCCGGAGACCACCACGGTGGGCAGCGCCTGCGCGGGCGCCGTCTGCGCCAAAGCCACCCCGCCCAGGCTGGCGAGCGCGCCCGCGATCACGCGCAGGGCCACGTGCGATCTCGCGCTCGATGGGATCGATGGGCTCGGCATCGCGCCGGAGAGCGCGTTTGATGTGGAGGGCCACGCCGGGCTCGCACCGGACCGTCGTCGATTCGTGTTCATTGTTCTCCCGCAGTATCGATGCCGTGGCACCCTGGACCAGCGGCAGAGAGAGCAAGGGAGGTGCCAGGTCTCCCTGCCCCGGGACGGGCGACGCACGGACGCGGGCATCCCGCTTGCTGACTTCCCCGCTGCCGCCGTCCCGTCCGGGGCGGCTCCTCGATGGAGAAGCCGATGAACAAGAAGATGCCCCTGTCCTCCCGCGCGCCGAAGCGCGCTCGCCGGATCACCCGGGCGGTCGCCACGGTCATCGCGTTGACCGCGCTGGCCGGCGGCGCGCGCCTGGCGACGGCGCTCGAAGCGCAACCCGCGACCCCGCCCGGCTACGGCCCCAACCCCGCGCTGCCCGAGCCGCAGAAGAGCCTGGTGCCGACGATCAACGTCGCCAAGGCCGTCGGCTGGCCCGCGGGCGCGAAGCCGCAGGCCGCGGCCGGCCTGGCGGTGACGCGTTTCGCCGACAAGCTCGACCATCCGCGCTGGGTCTACGTGCTGCCCAACGGCGACGTGCTGATCGCCGAGACCAACGCGCCGGTGCGCCCCGACGACGGCAAGGGCCCGAAGGCCTGGATCACCAAGCAGTTCCAGAAGAAGGCCGGCGCCACGCCCAAGAGCGCCAACCGCATCACCCTGCTGCGCGACACCAACGGCGACGGCGTCGCGGACCAGCGCTTCGCGTTCGCGGAGGGCCTGAACTCGCCGTTCGGCATGGCGCTGGTCGGCAACAGCTTCTACGTGGCCAACACCGACGCCATCGTGCGCTTCCCCTATGCGACCGGCCAGACCAAGCTCGCCGGCCAGCCGACGAAGGTCGCGGACCTGCCTGGCGGCACGATCAACCACCACTGGACCAAGAGCCTGATCGCCAACGCCGAGGGCACCAAGCTCTACGCCGGCATCGGCTCCAACAGCAACGTCGCCGAGAACGGCATCGAGAACGAGCAGCGCCGCGCCGCGATCCTGGAGATCGACCTGCAGAGCGGCTCGACGCGCGTGTTCGCCTCGGGCCTGCGCAACCCGGTCGGCCTGGCGTGGGAACCCACGAGCAAGGCGCTGTGGGTCGCGGTGAACGAGCGCGACGAGCTCGGCGACGACCTGGTGCCCGACTACATCACCTCGGTGCAGGACGGCGGCTTCTACGGCTGGCCGTACAGCTGGTACGGCAACCACGTCGACGAACGCGTCAAGCCGCAGCGGCCGGAACTCGTCGAGAAGGCGCTGGTGCCCGACTTCGCGGTGGGCGCGCACACGGCGTCGCTGGGCCTGGCGTCCTCGGACGGCAACAAGCTGACGCAGGACTTCGCGCACGGCATGTTCATCGGCCAGCACGGCTCGTGGAATCGCAAGGTCCCGGCGGGCTACAAGGTGGTGTTCGTGCCCTTCGTCGGCGCCAAGCCCAGCGGGCTGCCGGTCGACGTGGTGACGGGCTTCCTCGACGCCCAGGGACAGGCCATGGGCCGGCCGGTCGGCGTGGCGCTCGACCGCCAGGGCGCGCTGCTGGTGGCGGACGACGTCGGCAACGTGATCTGGCGCGTCACCGCGACCGGCGCGGCAGGACCGCAGGCCGCCTTCCCGCCGGCGGCGGGCGCGGCCAGCACGCCGGCCTCGCGCTGAGTCCAGCCGGGTCGCGAGGCCGTCTCGTGACCCGGCCCACCATCGACACGCACAATGGTCGATATGGCAATATAGTTCTAATTTTCCATGAATTGGCACTTTATTGCCATTTTTCTTGACGAGCGATTGGCAATAAAGTACCTTTTCATGGCGAATTAGAACTTTATTGCCATGCTCACATTGCCCATCACGATTCCAGACATCGCCGAAACCCTGCGGGAGGCAGCTCGTCGCAATGGTCTCACCCAGGCGCGTCTGGCTGAGGTCGCCGGCATCTCTCCCCGGACGCTCACCCATGTGCTGAGCGGCCAGGAGGACTTCCGGCTGACCACGCTCATGGCCCTGGCGGACCGCCTGGGACTGGCGGTCCTGGTGGTACCCAAAGGGGCTGCGGCCGCCGTGGCCGCTGGTGACACCGTCGGCCCGCCGGTACGTTCGGTGATCACGGAGGCATTGGACGCGGCTCATGCACGCCGTGAATCGCGTGCGGCCAAGGAGCGTGGATGAACGTCAAGGCCTTGGCGATCCATCTGGGCGACCTGCGCGTGGGTGTCCTGTTCCAGTACGCCTTGTCGGAAGACCTCGTGACCAACCGCTTCGTCGTCGACGAGGGCCTGCTCGCACGCACCGATGCGCCCCTGCCCACCCTCTCGCTGTCGATGCGCGCGGCGACGCCGCAGGCACAGGCGGCACTGTGGCGCGACATCCAGTCGGTGAGCTTCAACGGCCGCCGTTCATCGAGGAGCGACTGGCTGTTGCCCGCCTTCTTCCAGAACCTGTTGCCGGAGGGCGTCTTCCGCGACCACGTCGCGGCCCTGCGCGATTGCGCACCGACCGATCATTTCGAAATGCTGGCCGCCTGCGGCAAGGACCTGCCCGGGAATGTCTACGCCTTGCCGGTCGAGCTGTCTCGGGACGAACTCGCCCGTTACGTGACCCAAGGGCAGGACGCCCTGGAGATGTCCGTGACGGCCGAGCCGCTCGACGAAGGCGTCTCGCTGTCGGGCGTACAGCCCAAGCTGGGTGTGATCCGCGACGGCGACCGCTATGTGGCCCGGACCAAGGATCACGACACGCACATCATCGCCAAGCTGCCGGTGATCGGGCAGCCCCTGCTGCCCGAGGTCGAGGAACTCACGCTGCGGCTGGCGCGCGCCGCGGGCGTCGATGCCTGCGACGCGAAGCTGGAGCCCCTGGAGCGACTCGGCCTGCCCCATGGCTACGACCTCGGCGACACGACGCCCCAGACGAACTTCCTGGCGGTCACGCGCTTCGACCGCTCCCCGCAGGGACGCATCCATGTGGAGGACTTCGGCCAGATCCTCGGACGCATGCCGGAGGACAAGTACGGCCGCGGTCCGGACGGGCGGACCCTCACCTATGTCGACATCGCGCTGGCGCTGATGACGCAGCCCGCCATGGGGGAACCGGCGGTGCATGAACTGCTGAGGCGACTGGTCGTCAACGAGATGATCGGCAACCCCGACATGCACCTCAAGAACATCGGCGTGCGCTATCCCGACGGCGTCACACCGACGCTGTCACCGGCTTACGACCTCGTGGCGTACTCGGTCTATCACCGGATCCGCGGACATGCGTTGATGACCGTTCCGGAGAGCATGGCGCCGCGTCGCGGTGATCTGCGCGACGCCAGTCCGGCCGATCGCCAGGCGATCCGGCCGTCTCTGCTCAAGGCGTTCTGCGTGGAGGCAGGCATTCCGATCAAGCCCGCCGAGACGGCGATCGCGCGCTGCGTGAAAGCGGCACACGCCGCATGGCCCGCCATGATCGACGGATCCGCGCTGCTGCCTCAGCAGAAACAACGCCTGATGACGCACTTCCTGTCGCACGATCTGGTCGCCTCGCTGACGCGTCGTGCAGAACGCGCCGCCGCACGATCGATGGCGCAGACGGCGGCGGCCACGCAGGAATCGGCCGACCCGACCACCGCCTGACGTCTCACGCGACGGTTCGGGCCACGGCTCACGCGTCCTGCTGACGCTCGTATTCCGAGCTCTCCTGGCTGAGTTCGTCGCGCCACTGGCGGTCGAGCTCGTCGCGACGCCGGCGCAACGCGGTGGACAAGCTGCGCCAGTCCACCGACGACGCATGCGTGAGCCGCGGCAGGATGCCCTGCTCCACGTCCTGCGCATGGTGGGTGACGTAGCGGCCCAGCACCCCCACCAGCGGCGCGAACTGGGTGTCGTCGGCGCGCATGCGGCGCAGCTGCGACATCAGGATGCGCACGACCAGGTGCTCGATCTCGGCCTCGTTGATCAGACGCCGCTCGACGGCGCCGATCTCCGGGCACCGGCGGACCGCGGGGTAGAAGAGCTCTTCCTCCAGCGTCGCGTGCACCGTCAGCAGTGCGCAGGTGCGGCGCACCAGCGCCTCGCAGGACTCGTGGTCCCCCAGCGCCCAGAGCCGGTCGAACTGGTGGAAGGCGTGCTGCGCGCGCTGGTGGTCGTCGACCAGCAGCGCCACGACCTCGTCGCGCGCCATCAGGTCGGCGCGGAAGCCGGTCTGCGGCAGGACATGCGACCTCATGCGGGTTCCCCTTGTTCGAGCTCCTGGCGCGCGGGCGCGGCGTGATCGTCGTGATACCGCTTCGGACCGTCCGGATGCACGCCGGGGTCGTCGGGATGCTCGTGCGGCGCCTGTTCAGGGCCCGGCGCGGGCGGCTCGGCGGGGCGTTCCTCCTCGGAGCGTCGCGGCTGGCCGGTCTTCGGCGACGCGGCCATCGCCCGCTCCACGGTCTCCAGCGACGCCACCGCCGCCCCGACCGGCGTGACGGCGGGGCCGTCGAGCCCGGCCGACTCGTCCCACAGCTGCTGCCAGGAAGACTCCGCCGGTGACTCGAGGTCCAGCGGCACCTCGCCCACCGCCTCGATCACGCCCAGCGTGCGCAACGCGCCGCTGCGCGGATCGCGCCGGCGGAAGCGCCGGTCGCGCACCCGGTACAGGTGCAGGTCGGCGCCGATGATCCGGTACTCGCGGACGAAGCCGTCGCCATGCGGCAGATCGTCGGCGCAGAACGGCCGAGGCAGCTCGCCCGCGTCCGCCGGCAGCACCGCATGGTTCCACTGGATCGGGTCGTCGAGCAACGCCTGCGGGCTCAGGCCCAGCAGCCGTTCGACCGAGGCGCTGACGTGCAGCAGCCGTTGGCTCGCCACATCGGCGCACCAGACCAGATGCCACGGCGTCTCGAATGCCTTGTCGTTCATGAAGCGGGTCTCCTGGAAATCGAGGAGCGGAAATCGCGGGTCGGAAGTCCGGACGGGACCGGGCGCTCCGGCGTCCTCCCTCTCCGGCAAATGCGGTGCCGCCCTGGATCCTGATGGCCTCGACATCGTCGACGGATCGGGCGGGTGGACTCGCCGATCCGGGTCCGGCGGGCCACGGCGGAGCCTCAGCGTCTCTCCACCGTGCGTCGGCAGCGCTTGCCGACAGAACTCCCGGTGCGATGCCGTTTCCGGAAGGAAGCGGGCAGCGAAAGCCGCCGCAGCGCCGCCGCAGCGCGACCACATCGGGCGCGCCGCTTGCAACGGCCTGCGCAACAACAAGGAACGCCATGCACCAGTTGCCGCTGCCTTTCGAGGCCCACACGATCCCGCCGAGCCCGCCGCATCCGGCCGAGGTGCCCTTCGTGCCGCCGCCGCCGCATGGGCCGGCCCCTGAGCCCGGCGACGATCCGCCCGGGGTCATCGACCCGCCGATCCCCGGCGAGAACCCGGTGCCCGTGCGCGAACCGCCCTACATGCCGCCCCCCACCGCCGTGAACTGAGGACACCGGGGGCGCATGCCGGCCGTCACGGCGGTCGGGCGGCACGGCGATTGCCATCTCCTGGGGCTTGTTTCCCTCTGTCACAGGAGTCGCCTTTGAATGCATTGCTGCTCCCGGCGCTGCGCCGGGCATGCGCCGACGGCGTGTTGGCCAGCCTGTTCTCAGGACTGGCGCTGTTGCGCGGCAGCCGGTCCGATCACGCCCATCTGGTCGGTCGTTCCGAATACCGCGTCGGCCGTCCGCCGCTGAAGACCTCCGCCGCCGACATCGCGCTGCACGCCGCCACCGGCATGGTGTGGGGCGCCCTCTACGACCGGCTGCGCGCGATGCGCCGCCAGCCCACGCGCGGCAACGCGATCACCGACGCGCTGCTGCTGACGGTCGTCGCCGTCGGCGTCGACCGTGTCGTCACGCCGAGCGTCCTCACCCCCGGCGCCGACAAGCGCGCCACGGCCTCCGGCACGCGGCCGCCCTCGGTGACCAGCCTGCTGCTGGTCTACGGCGCCTTCGCGGCGGGACTGGCGCTGGGCGGCATGCATGCGCTGAAGCAGCACCCGGACCGCGTGAATGACGACGAGGCCGCCGATCACGACGGGGAGGACGGATACGAGGAGCTCTTCGTTGCAGACCCTGCGCCGCGTCGCGCGGGGGCCGGGCATGAAGTCGCTGCACCTCCAGATCCGATTCCTCGTCCCGCTGCTGATCACCTTGACGCTCGCGGCGCTGCTGGCACTGCCGCTGCTGGACCGCATGACCCTGCGCTGGTTCTCGCGCGACCTGAGCCTGCGTGGTGCGATGGTCGCCAAGACCCTGTCCGTCGCGATCAGCGACATCGATCCGAGCGCCCAGCGCGAACGTCTGCGCAACCTGCTCGAACGCGGCGTGCTCGACGAGCGCCTCGTGGGCATCGCCCTGTGCGCGCCCGACGGCACGCAGGTCATGAGCACCAAGGGCTTCCCCGGCTCGCTCAGCTGCAAGGAGGCCGAGGCCAGCGCCGCGCTGAAGGACCCCCGGCTGGAACTGACCAGCGGCGCCGTCCACATCGGCGTGTTCCCGGTCAACCCGGCACAGCCCGATGCCGAGCGGCTGGTGCTGCTGCACGACCTCAGCCTGCCCGACCGCCGCAGCCTGGACACGCGGCGCTACATGATCATCTTCATCACGGTGCTGGGCCTGGCGATCGCCGGCATCACGATGATCGTGGCGCAACTGAGCTGGCGCGGCTGGGTCTCCGGCATGCGCGCCATCCTGCGCGGCGAAGGCCTGGTGCGCCCGCTGCTCAACACCGGCGGGTTCCGGGGCGGACCGGAGACGGCACCGCCCGAACTGCAGCCGCTGGAGGTCGAGATCCGCCAGCACATCCGGGAGCTCGAGGACAACCTCTACCGCGAGCACGGCCCGCTGACGCCGTGGGATCCCGAGCGGCTGCGCAGCCTGCTGCGCACCCAGCTGCGAGGCGACCAGGTGATCGTGGTCTCGAACCGCGAGCCCTACATCCACCAGCGCGGCCCGGACGGCATCACCGTGAGCCGGCCCGCGAGCGGCCTGGTCACCGCCGTCGAGCCCGTCATGCGTGCCTGCTCCGGCACCTGGATCGCGCATGGCAGCGGCAGCGCCGACCGGGACGTCGTCGACGCGCACGACCGCGTCGCCGTGCCGCCGGACACGCAGGACTACCTGCTGCGCCGCGTCTGGCTGAGCGAGGAGGAAGAGCGCGGCTACTACCAGGGCTTCGCCAACGAAGGCCTCTGGCCGTTGTGCCACGTGGCGCACGTGCGGCCGGTGTTCCGCGAGTCGGACTGGGCGCAATACAAGGCCGTGAACCAGCGCTTCGCCGACGCGGTCGTCGCCGAGGCCCGCGGCGACGACCCGGTCGTGCTGGTGCAGGACTACCACTTCGCCCTGCTGCCGGCGATGGTCCGCGAGAAGCTGCCCAAGGCGACCATCATCACCTTCTGGCACATCCCCTGGCCCAACCCCGAGTCCTTCGGCATCTGCCCGTGGCGGCGCGAACTGCTGCAGGGCATGCTGGGCAGCACCATCCTGGGCTTCCACACCCGTTTCCATTGCAAGAACTTCACCGAGACGGTGGACCGCTACCTGGAGGCCCGCATAGAGCACGAACACTCGACGATCAGCTACCAGGACGAGCCGACGCTGGTGCAGAGCTACCCGATCTCGATCGCCTGGCCGACCGACGAGGAACGCGCCGGCTGGGATTCGCCGGCGGACGCACGCGCCGCAGTCTTCGAGCGGCTCAAGCTCGCGCCCGACACCGTGCTGGCGGTCGGCGTGGACCGCTTCGACTACACCAAGGGCATCCTGGAGCGGCTGCATGCGGTGGAGCGCCTGCTGGAGAAGCATCCGCAGTGGCAGGGGCGCTTCGTGCTCGTGCAGGTGGCGGCACCGACGCGCAACGCGCTGGAGGAGTACCGCGAATTCCAGGACCGCATCCATCGCGTCACCGAGCGCATCAACCTGCGCTTCGGCGAGGCCGGCTACAAGCCGGTGGTGCTGCTGGCCGAGCACCACGACCACGCGGCGCTGATGACGCTTTACCGCGCCGCGCACATGTGCGTGGTGACCAGCCTGCATGACGGCATGAACCTGGTCTCCAAGGAGTTCATCGCCGCCCGCGACGACGACCAGGGCGTGCTGATCCTGAGCCGCTTCGCCGGCGCGGCGCGCGAGCTGCAGGAGGCGCTGGTCATCAACCCGTACCACGTGGAAGAGACCACCGACGCCCTGCACCGCGCGGCGCTGATGCCGCCGCAGGAGCAGCGCGAACGCATGGCCAGCCTGCGCATGACGGTGCGGGAGTTCAACGTCTACCGCTGGGCCGGCCGCATGCTGACCGACGCCGGTCAATGGCGGCTGCGCGAGCGCATCACGCGGCGCGTGCAGCGGCGCTCAAGGGAAGCTGGAGAGGAGACACTGACGCCATGATGCCGGTGCGATATCTGCTCGACGCGGAGGGCCGCGCCGCGGTCGCCCGCCTCATGACACGCCGCCCGCTGCTGGGTTTCGACTTCGACGGCACGCTGGCGCCCATCGTCATGCATCCCGACGAGGCGCGCCTGCCGGAGCCGACGGCCCAGCTGCTGGAGCGGATCGCCGCGCGCGTGCCCGTCGCGGTCGTCAGCGGCCGGCAGGTGCTGGACGTGCGGCACCGGCTGGGCTTCAAGCCCACGCACATCGTCGGCAACCACGGCGCGGAGGACGAGTTCGACGGTCCTGACCCCCACGTCGTGACGACGCTGGGGACTTTCCGGGAACGCATGCTGCGCATGGAGCCGCAGCTCAACCAGGCCGGCGCGACGATCGAGGACAAGGGCGCGTCCATCGCGATCCATTACCGGATGGCGAAGGATCCGGTGGCAGCGCGCAACGCGATTGCCGTGCTGGTGGCAGACCTGCCGGCCGGCATCATCACCGAGCCCGGAAAACGCGTCGTCAACGTCCTCGTCGACGGCGCCCCCGACAAAGGCGACGCGATGACGCGCCTGACGGCGCGCTACGGTGCCGACGCGGGGTTCTACGTCGGCGACGACACCAACGACGAGCCGGCGTTCCAACGCGCCGGTGCCGACTGGGTCACGGTGCGCGTGGGCCCGAGGCTGGACCACAGCCACGCGCGCTACTACCTCAACGAGCAGGCCGAGATCGACGACGTGCTCCGCCTGATGCTCGAACACCTCGGTGAGCCGGGAGAGGGACGACCGGGTCCCCTTTTCGGAACTTAAGGAGGGAATTTGTCGGCCGGGGCGGCCGACAAAGGGGGAGATGGAGAAAAGGGGACCCGGTCGGCCCGAACCGCGCGCGGTTCAGGCAGGGTCTGAGCACCTCCACCGCCGCTGGCCCTCACCCCTGCCCTCTCCCGCAAGCGGGAGAGGGAGCAACCTCCACCGCTGCATGCGCTCGACACGCCTCATCTCCCGCAAGCGGGAGAGGGAGTCATGCCACCGAGCCCATCAAGGGGCCGGCGATGGTGGCAACGACGGCTTCAGCACCGGCGCCGCGGGCGCGGGGATGTCCTCCACCAGCGCCCTCACCCGCGGCAGCGACTGCGGGTGCGTCTTCTGCAGCCATGCGATCAGCCCTTCACGCAACTCGCAGCGCAGGTCGAAGGCCTTGCCGGAGTCCTTCGCGCTGACGAGCACGCGGATCTGCATCGTGCGCTCCGTCGTCTCCACCACCTGCACGCCGCACACCCGGCCGTCCCAGTGCGCCGAGCCCTTGCACATCGTCGTGGCCTTCTCGCGCAGCTCGTTGACCGGCAGCGTGAAGTCGACCCACAGCATCACCGTGCCGAGGATGCTGGAACTGGTCCGCGTCCAGTTCTGGAACGGGTTCTCGATGAACCATTGCAGCGGGATCACCAGCCGACGCTCGTCCCAGATCTTGAGCACGACATAGGTCGAGGTGATCTCCTCCACCCGGCCCCACTCGCCCTGGATGATGAGCACGTCGTCGAGCCGGATCGGCTGTGCCATCGCGATCTGCAGCCCGGCGAGCAGGTTCCCGAACACCGACTTCGCCGCCAGGCCGAAGACCAGGCCCGCGATCCCGGCCGATGCCAGCAGGCTGGCGCCGACCTGCTTCGCACGCGGGAAGGTCATCAGGATGAAGGCCAGCGCGGTCAGCATCACCGCGCCCTTGGCCACGCGCGCCAGCACCTTGGTCTGCGTCTGGATGCGGCGTGCGGCGAGGTTGTCCTCGACGTCCGACGGATTCAGCAGCGCCACGCCGTTGGCGACGCCGGTGATCGCGCCCGCGCCGACGGCGGCCAGCGCCACGATGGTCAGGACGCCCAGCAGATGCTGCACGCCGTTGATGCCCGGCATCGTGTCGGGCACGCCCTGCGCGGCGATCAGCAGGCCGACGAGGGAAGCGCCCATCGGACCGGGTTGTCGATGCGCTGCACCACCGAGGTCAGCAGCGGCGAGAACCTCGCCAGCCGTCGCGCGACCGGTCGCAGGATGGCGTGCAGCAGCAGCGCGCCAGCGACGATCACCAGTGCGCCGAGCAACAGCTGACCCCACATCATGAGATCGGCGTCGAGGAGCGAGAAACGGGATTTCCAGGCTTGCATGGCGTCGGGCGGGCAAGTGCCGTTCCGGCGCTGCACCGCACAACGCGGGGATCGCCCGGGCGCCTCACCGCGCCTCACCGCGCCTCACCGCGCCTCACCGCACCTCACCTCACCTCACCTCACCTCACCTCACCTCACCTCACCTCACCTCACCTCACCTCACCTCACCTCACCTCACCTCACCGCACCTCACCTCACCTCACCTCACCTCACCTCACCTCACCTCACCTCACCTCACCTCACCGCACCTCACCTCACCTCACCTCACCTCACCTCACCTCACCTCGGCTCACCTCGGCTCGGCTCTGCTCGAGCGAGCGAGCGAGCCTGGGTGAACCGATTGCCTTGTCAGGGCATCGCAATCACCTGGAGTCCCCGATGACGAACAGCACCAACAGACCGGCGCCGACATCGACCGCGGCAGGCGCTCCGCGCCGCATGCTGGACAAGTCCCCCGTCGCCCCGGGGACGGTCGAGCCCGATCCGGCGCCGACCCACGAAGACGACGTGCAGTTGCCGCATGAGCGCGACCAGAGCACCGGGGGCGACTCGACCGGCGGCATGGGCAGCGGCGCGGCCGGCGAGGACCAGCGCGCGGTCATCGGCCAGGCCCACGAGGACCTGAAGCAAGGTCAGGTGGACACCGATCTGCGGTCGACACCCGGACTGGATGCCCAGCAACGGGACCGGATCGTCAAGGACCCGAAGGGCAACAGCGGGAACGGCAGCAAGGGCTGAATGCGAGGCCCGTACGGTCGCGGGCCATCGCGGGCCATCGCGGCGCCATCGCGGCGCCGGGCGAGCGCGGGCAACAGGCGGCGGTCGGCGATGGCCGCGATCCCGTCGAACAGCGGAAGGACCGCCCCAATGAAAACGAGGCCTCTTGGGGCCTCGTCCTTGTCTCCATCGCGCCTCGGGAAAAGGGTCGTCAGCTGTGCTGCCGGCGGCGTTCGACCGCGTCGATGCGCAGCATCTGGCGGTACTTGGTCACCGTGCGGCGCGCCACCACCAGGCCCTGGCGGGCGAGCTGGCGGGTGATCTCGGCGTCGGAGAACGGGTTGTCCGCGCGCTCGGCCTCGATGATGTCCTTGATCAGTCCGCGGATCGCGGTGCCCGAGCACGCGCTGCCATTGCTGCTCACGATCGCGCGCGAGAAGAAGTACTTCAGCTCATACACGCCGCTCGGCGTCGCGAGGTACTTGTTGTTGGTCACGCGCGAGACCGTGGATTCGTGGATGCCGACCTCGTCGGCGATCTCCTTCAGGCCCAGCGGCTTCATCGCCATCGCGCCGAACTCGAGGAAGTGGCGCTGCCGCTTCACGATCGCGTTGGCCACGTCGAGGATGGTCGAGAACCGCTGCTCGATGTTGCGCATCGTCCAGCGCGCCTCCTGCAGATGGTTGGCCATTTCCGCATGACCCTGCTGGCGATGACGCTGGAACAGCTCGGCGTACACCTGGTTCATCCGCACCTTCGGGATCACCGCCGGATTCAGCTGCACGCGCCACTGGCCGCGCACCTTGGTCGTCAGCACGTCCGGCACGATGTAGGCGGCCTGCGTCGTCTCATAACGCCAGCCCGGACGCGGGTCGAGGCGGCGCAGCTTCAGGCAGACGGATTCGGCTTCCGCCACGCTCACGTCCAGCAGCTGCGCCAGCGACGGGATGTCGCGCGAGGCCAGCAGGTTCAAGTGCTGCGAGATGATGCGTTCGGCCAGATTGCGGCTGCGCGCGTCCTCCAGCTTGGGCAGCTGCAGCAGCAGGCATTCGGCCACGCTGCGCGCGCCCACGCCCAGCGGATCCAGCGCCTGCACGCGCTTGAGCGCGATCTGCATCTCGTCGATGCCCACCGGCGGCTGCATCTGGGCGACGACGGCCAGTTCCTCGAGCGAGCTGCGCAGGTAGCCGTCGTCATCCACCGACTCGGCCACGATCGTCGCCAGCACCAGGTCGCGCGGCGACAGCCGCAGCACGTTGAGCTGGCTGCGCAGATGCTCGCGCAGGCAGGTCTGCGCCGCGGTCATCTCGAGCGCGCTGAGTTCGCCGTCTTCTGCACGGCGCATCGAGCCGGAGCTTTCGGCGCGCCAGATCTCGCGGTCGTCCGGGAACGGTTCCGGCGCGTCGGACATCACCGGCGACGCGGCGACCGGCACGTCCGCGTCCAGCGGCGACGAGTCGTCCGAGGCCTCGGTGACTTCGAGGAAGGGATTGCGCCCCAGCATGTCCGTGACCATGGTGGAGAAGTCCAGCGAGGACATCTGCAGCAGACGCACGGCGTGCTGGAGGCGAGGCGACAGCGTCTGGGTCTGTCTGTGCTCGTGCCTGAGTTCCATTGCTCCCACTTGTGAGACTCCTGTCCGGTAGAGGGTGAGGCTGCCGACAACCGGTTCCGGAGAGTCCCCGCCGGCGAGGACGGGAACGGGTTGTAGGCAGTGCCGGCGAACCGGCCTGTTGGAGCCATCAGCGCAAGGACCATGCCACCTCGCCGCCGAAGTTTCATATGGCGGAGCGCGCGTCATTCGGCGTGCCTGCCCGAATGCCGCAAACGCAGTAGGCACGGGGCCTGCCGGGAATCGTGCGCATCGACATCCGGAGACCCTGGATGCCTCTCGATGCCACCGCGCCGGTTCGCCCAACGTCCGCGAAGCCCGCCACCACCCCAGATCCCCGCAAGGCTTTCGGCACCTTTTACCGACGGCCGGGGGTTGCGCATCCCGACGCTGCCCCCCAATCCCGCGCCGGCGGGGAAATGGCGCCAGGGCTTCAGTCCTTCCACCGCCGCTGGCCCTCACCCCTGCCCTCTCCCGCAAGCGGGAGAGGGAGTAAGCGGAGGAGCGCCGGACTCCCTCCTCAGCAAGCGGGAAAAGCGAGAGAGGAACTCCTTCTTCGACAAGCGAAAAAGGGGTGAGAGGAGCAGTGCCGGACTCCCTCTCCCGCTTGCGGGAGAGGGTGGGGGTGAGGGCCAGCAGTCGTGGTAGCGCTCCCTGCTGGCCCGGGCCTTGCTTCAACAGCCTGCCCGGTCCCCTCTCCCGTCATCCTTACCATCTTGCGCCCCTCCGCCCTGCCCCCGACCACGATGCGCCGCTGGGCGACGCGAGGCCTGCTGTTGATTGCGCTGGTCTTCCTGTTGAAGGAAGCCAGTGCGATCGTGCTGCCGGTGCTGGTGGCGCTGATCCTGACCTTCGTGCTGGCACCGGCGGTGCGGACGATGCGACACCACGGCATGCCGGAGTCGGTCAGCGCGGCGATGCTGGTGACGACGCTGGTGGGCTGCACGGTGCTGAGCGTGGCGCTGCTGGCCGAGCCGGTGGCGCAGTGGTGGCAGCGCGCGCCCGTCGCGGTGTCCCAGGCGCTGAACCAGGTGGACAAGTGGCGCGCCGCGATTCCGGGCTTCGGTCCGCCGGCCGAGCGTCGCAGCTCGAGTCGCGCGGCGCCGACGCCGCCGACGGACCCGGTGCGCGAGCGCATCGCCAGCGAAGGCGTGGCGCTGACCGCGCAGGCGCTGGGCATCGGCCTGAAGTTCCTCGTGTCCACGGCCGCGACCACGATCCTGCTGTACTTCCTGCTCGCCTCCGAGCATTGGGTGCTGTCGCGCTGCATCGAGCTGCTGCCGCATCGGCCCCGCCTGCGGGCCGTGGTGCTCGGCGGCCTGCGCGCGGCGCAGCGCGACATCTCGCGCTACGTCGCCTCGGTCAGCGCGATCAACATCGGCGTCGGCCTGGTCGTGTCCGGCACGATGTGGTTCGTGGACCTGCCCAACCCCGGCTTCTGGGGCGCGCTGGCCGCGATGTTCAACTTCATCCCCTACCTCGGGCCGCTGATCATGTGCGGGCTGCTGCTGGCGGCGTCGCTGGCCGCCTCGCTCGGCGACGCCGGGTTCACCGCACTGGCCGCGCCCGTCGCGTCCTACCTCTGCATCCACGCGATCGAGTCCAACTTCGTGACCCCGATGGTCGTCGGCAAGCGCCTGTCGATGAATCCGCTGTCGGTGCTGCTGTCGGTGATGTTCTGGGGTTGGCTCTGGGGCGTGGCCGGCGCGGTGCTCGCGGTACCGCTGCTGATCTGCCTGCGCAGCATCAGCCAGCGCAACCGGCAGATGCGCCCGGTCGCCGTCTACCTGCGCGGCAGCGACCGCCCCTGCACGCCGCTGAGCACCTTGCTGCGGCCGCCCCGACCGCCGCACGCGCCGCCGTTCACGCCACCGTTCGCCCCGCCTGCGGAAGCGCCCCTGGCTTCCTCCGCCCTTCCCGACGACGCGGCCCTGGTGGCCCGTCCGAACGCCCTTGAACAGCACCGCCCATAATCTGCCGCCTCGACGCGCCCGCCCGCGCTGGCTCGTTCTCGCCGCCGGCCTCCGGCCGCGGTGGTCCGTCCGTTCCTCCGCCTCATCGCCCATGCCCCTGCCGATCCGTTCCCGCCTGCTCGTGCTCGTCCTGTCCGTGATGCTGCCGGGCATCATCGCGGCGCTGTGGGTCAGCTGGCAGACCTGGAACGATGAGCAGGACGCGACCGTGCGCCACATGCGCGACAGCACGCGCGCGCTGTCCATGGTGGTCGACAAGGAACTGGCCCGCCGCGCCGGCATCGCGCGGGTGTTATCGCTGTCCCAGATCCTGGACGCGTCGCCGCAGATCCCGCCCGACGACCTGGCCATGCTGGAGCTGCAGTCGCGCCGCGCGATGCAGGGACTGTCGGGCTGGGTGGAACTCAACGCGCCGGACCGGACGCTGTTCAGCACCCGCCTGGCACCGGGCCGCCTGCCGGAGGCGTCGACGCTGGCGCCTGCGATGGGTGCGGCCTCCGCGGCGGTTCCCGTCTTCCCTGCTCCGGGAGCGACTGCTGCAACGACGTCGACGGCCGCCACAGCATCCACGGCGGCACTGCCCGGAACACCCGCCGCGGCGACGCCCCGCCGGGCCTGCCCACCACCGCCGCCTCGCGCCCGGTGCTCGTGCGCGAAGGCGTGCCGCTGGTCGAGCAGGCCGTGATGGGCGACCTCGCCCCCGACCCGGCCACCGGCCAACTGCGCGCGCAGATCATCCAGCCGATCGAGCGTGGCGGCCATGTCTGGCTGAACATGAGCATCACCGTGCTGCCGCAGGAGCTGCAGCAGATCATCGACGGGCAGCGCCTGCCGGCGGACTGGACGGCGTCGATCGTCGACGGGCACGGCAACGTCGTCGCCCGCCATCCGGGCGGCATCAGCTACGCCGGCCGTCCCAGCACCGACGACCTCAAGCGCCTGATGGCCACGCGCGACGAGGCGCAGTTCGAGTCCGTCAACCTCGACGGCAAACCGGTGATGGGTTACTTCAGCAAGTCGCCGCAGGGCTGGACCGTCATCACCGCGGTGCCGCGCGACGGCGGTCCGGGCGGCTTCGGCGCCCGCGCCGCGCTGCAGCCGATCGCGATCGGCGCGCTGCTGCTGGTGCTGGTCGGCATGTTCGGCGCGCTGTGGATCAGCCGCCGCATCTCCGGCCCCATCCACGCGCTCAACGAGATCGCCAACGAGCTGCGCGCCGGCGAGCCGGTGCGCGCGCGCAAGACCGGCATGGTCGAGTGCGACGAGGTCGCGCTTGCGCTGGAGGATGCGAGCGCCGCGATCCATCAGGGGCGCTATGAACTCGAGGAGCGCGTCAACGAGGCGATCGACCGCACGCGCGAGGCGGAGCAGCTCAGTTCGCGCTCGCAGCGCACGGCGGCGCTGGGCCGGCTCACCGGCGGCGTGGCGCACGACTTCAACAACCTGCTGGGCGTCATCAGCAACAGCGCCCACCTGATCCAGCGCAGCCCGCACGCCGAATCGCTGGCGATGCCGCTCGGCGCGATCATGCGCTCCGTCGACGTCGGCAGCCGCCTGACCCAGCATCTGCTGCGCGTCGCGGGCCGCCAGCCGGTGCATCCGCAGGTGGTGGACCTGCGCTCGACGCTCGGCGAGATGAAGGAGCTGCTCGTCACCGTGCTGGGCAAGCGCATGCAGCTCGCGATGACGATGGCGCCGGACCTGCCGAGCGTGCGCGTCGACCCGTCGGAGCTGGAACTCGCGCTGATCAACATCTCGCTCAACGCGCGCGACGCGACCAACGGCATGGGCGAGATCACCGTCGAGGCCGGCCGCGCCTCGCCGGGGGACGTGCAGGACCTGGCGCCGGGCGAGTACGTCGCGATCAGCGTCACCGACCGCGGCCCGGGCATTCCCGACGACCTGCTGGCGCGCGTCTTCGAGCCCTTCTTCACCACCAAGCCTGTCGGCAAGGGCACCGGCCTGGGACTGAGCCAGGTGCTGGGCTTCTGCGTCCAGGCAGGCGGGACGGCGCGCATCGCGAGCCAGCTCGGCGCGGGCACGACGGTGACGCTGCTGCTGCCGGCGCAGTCGAGCGCGCGTCCCGTGCCCGACGGCGCCCGCCTCGACGGCACCGAGCGCACGCGCGACGATGGTCTCACCAACAGCCTGGCCGGCGTGCGCGTGCTGCTGGTCGAGGACAACGAGGAACTCAACCGCGTCACCGCCGGCCTGCTGCGCAGCTTCTCCTGCCAGGTGCTCAGCGCCAAGGACGCGGACGAGGCGCTGCAGCTGTTCGGCAGCGGCGCCGCGGTGGACATCGTGCTGTCGGACGTGGTGATGCCAGGCTCGATGGACGGCCAGGCGCTGGCCCGCGAGCTGCGCACGCGCCGGCCGGGCCTGCCCGTCGTGCTGATCAGCGGCTTCAGCGAGGCGCTCACCGCGGAGTCGTCCTTCATCGTGCTGCGCAAGCCGGCGTCGCCGTCGCAGATCCTGGAAGCGCTGCGGCGCGCGATGGGGCTGCCGACGGGTACGTGACTTGCTGTTTCATGGCATCACCACTCCCCCGATCGGAAAGGACTGCCATGGACAACAAGGACGTCATCGACGAGTTGAACACGCTCATCGAAACCTGCAAGGACGGCGAGTACGGCTTCCTGAGCTCCGCCGAACACGTCAAGAGCGCAGGGCTGCGCGAAGTCTTCGCGCAGCGTGCGGCGGATTGCCGCCAGGCCTGCTCGGAACTGCAGCAGCTGGTGCGCCAGCACGGCGGCACGCCCGAGGACGACGGCAGCGCCGCCGGGTCGCTGCACCGCGGCTGGGTTGCGGTCAAGGGCACCCTGACCGGCTACAGCGACAAGGCCATGCTCGAGGAATGCGAGCGCGGCGAGGATGCGGCCGTCGCGCGCTATCGCAAGGCGGCGCAGAAGGACCTGCCGGCGGGCGTGCTGGAGGTCGTCCAGCGCCAGTTGGCCGGCACCCTGCGTAACCACGACCAGATCAAGTTGCTGCGCGATCAGGCGCGCAACGCCGAGAAGGTCTGAGCGGACGATCACGGCGCGTCTCCGGATGCGCCGTCTCAACGACAAGGCGCGCCCGAGGGCGCGCCTTTTCCTGGTCCGCCGACGGCGCGGGCGCACCGTCGGCGTCGTTCGTCGGTCGCCTACCGGGCGTCCTCGCGCGTCTCTTCCCGTTGCTTCTTGCGGCCCTGCATGAACCCGGCGATCACCCCCAGCACCAGCTGCGTGATCTCGGGTCCGACGCGGCCGCGGATCTGCGTCGGCATCAGGCTCCACAGCAGCGTCAGCAGCTGCATCGAGCCCATGTCGGCACGATCGGTGCCGGTCTCCGCGTGATCGCCGCGATGCGCGCCATGCGCCGCACGGGCGTCACGCGAGGCATGGAACGCCCGCGCATGCGATTCATCGTGGCGATGCCGCTCATGCCGCCGGCGCCTGCCGCGCACCAGGCGCCAGAACAGCCAGCTCGCGCCGGTGCCCAGCGCCGGCAGCAGCCAGCGGCTGGGCACCATCACCGCCTTGCCGCGTTGCTGCAGCGAATCCCAATGCAGCTGGAACTCCAGGTCGCGGCGCACGACGCGCAGCTCCGCCATCTCGATGCGCAGCGTCAACGCCTCGATCGACTCGGCCGCGCCCCCGGGGTCAGGGACATCGGGGATGCGACGGGGGTCGGGACGGTCAGGGGTGGCGGCCATCGGGACTCGGTTCCTCGGGATCCATCGGATCGTTGAACAGCCAGTGGAACTGGCGGCGGGAGGCCGGCAGCGCCAGCATCGGCGTGAGGGCCTTCATCGCGGCGGCGACCCACGCCAGCAGCAGCAGGTTGATCACCAGCACGCCGGCGAAGGCCCAGGGCCAGGTCAGGCCGAGATGCACGGCGATCGCCACCAGCAAGGCCCACAGCGCGAGCCAGGCGGTGGCGCCGGCGATCGCCGCCACCACGCCCAGGATGACGAGGCTGACCAGGCCGTGCTTGGCGCGCTGCAACTCCAGCGCCAGCAGCAGCAGGCGCCCGGACAGCATGCCGCGCGCCGCGCGGGCCATGCCCTGCACGTCGCCGAGCCAGGTGGCGCCGGCCGGCGGCCCGTCGCCCGAAGGCGCCGGGCCCGCCGCCGATCCGGGTGCGGGTCCGGAGGAAGGCGGCTGCCGAGGGGGCGGTGGCGGCGGGAACGGAGGCGGGAAGGACGGCGAAGCGTGCGGCACGTCGCTCATGGGCGCGCCGCGGTCAGCGCGTCAGGCGCGCGATCAGCAGGCCGACCGCCAGCGCGGTGCCCACGGCCATCAGCGGATGTTCGCGGACGTTCGAACGCAGGCTGTCGCACCACTCGTTGCCGGTCATCCGCAGCCGTTCCGCGCGGTCGTGGATCAGCTCGTTCGTGTCCTCCAGGCTTTTCTGCAATTGCTGCGCCTTGGGCGCGGCCGCGGTGGCCAGGCGGTCGATGGTGGCGTGGGCCTTGTCGGCGGCACGGTTCACCAGGTCGGCGGCCGCGGTGCTCGACGGCGCCGTGCCGTTGACCAGCTTGGCGGCATCGTCGGCCGTCGTGAACGGCACGGTCTTGTCGCTCTTCTCGTTGTTGGGCGTGGTGCTCATGGGAAGGTTCCTTTCGTGTGCACGGTGGCAGCAGGGACAGGGGTCGGTGGTGAGCGGAACGGCAAGCGGCGTGCCGCCATCGCGAGAGACGTGCGGGCGGCGCGCCGGCCGCCGGTTCAGCGCGGCAGGTCCGGCTTCGGATGCGTGTCGAGGCCGCGATGCGGCGACTCCGCGACCTGCGGGCGGCCGCCTTCGGGTTCCAGCATCTCCTCGATGATGAAGTGCCCGTAGTACTGCGCCCGCTCGGCGCGGTTGCGGCGCGCGATCTCGGCGATCTCCCGCGCCTGCTCGTCGTTCTTCGCCTTGACGACCAGGAAGTGGTAGCCGCGCTCGGCCAGTTCGCCATGGCTGCGCAGCAGGTTGATCTCCTGCCCGATCGCGGCCAGCGGACTGGCGCGCTTGAGGTCGCGCTCGACGAGCTCGACCATCTCGCGATCCCCGATCGCATGCAGGTCCGCGTCGGCGATGCCGTGCGCGCTCAGCGCGGCGCGCGCCTGGCCGGCCTCGGCCGCGCCCGGGAAGCTGATCACCAGATGGTCCACCGGTTTGTGAACGCCGAAGCTGGTGGGGCGGTCGTCACGATCCTCGCGATCGCCGCCTGGGGGCTGCCGGAGGCGCCCGGACGGATGCTTGTGGCCATGGGATGCTCCTGGAAGTGAGGGGGAGTCCTCCTCCGCAAGGCAAGCCTCATACCCATTGCGTACACCGTCTTTCCCGCACGCGAAGCGCCGGAAAAAGAAGGCCCGCCAACATGTCACCGAGATTGACGGACCGGTCATCGACCGGTTACACCGGACGAGCCGAATCACCCGGTGCCGTCGAGCGACATCCCCAGGGTTGGGGAGAGGTCCGGGCACGGCGATTGCCGTATCTCGCGACCAACTGGATTCGAACAGGGAAGGAGCGAACGATGAACGACGGTCTCACGTCGGTGCTGTACGTCGAAGACAGCCCGCTCAACGTCATCGTGATGGAGGCGATGTTCGAGCAGCGCCGCGACCTGCGCCTGCATGTCGCCGAAGCCGGCATGCCCGCCTGGCGCCTGAGCGCGCAGCTGCAGCCCTCGCTGCTGCTCGTCGATCTGCACCTGCCCGACTGCCACGGCTCCGACCTGCTGAAGCTGCTGCGCATGCGGCGCGGCTGGGCACAGGTGCCGGCGATCGCCGTGACGGCGGATTCCGATTTCGACGCCCTGAGCTGCGGCTTCATGGAAATGTGGGCCAAGCCGCTGGACGTGCGCCGCACGCTGGCGCGGCTGGCCGAACTGCTGCCGCCCCCGCGTGGCGCGCGTCCGGCGGACCCGGCCGCCGCGCCGGTCGAAGGACTGCAGACCGGCGCCGTGATCGATCCGGCCGCCGATGGCGCACGACGGGAGCCGGGCCTGATGGCCCGGCACAAACAGTCGCTGGCGCCGCGCCAGACCGACTACGGTTGGGTGCGCTGAGCGCGTCGCGGAGGCTGCCCCTGTGACTGCCTGGCTCGACGCTCCCCTCACCACCCTCTCCCTCCACGACCTCGATTTCTCGCGCGAACGGCCCGACCGGCCCTCGCCGGGATCGTTGCGCCCGGCGGTCTTCGTGGACAAGGACGGCACGCTGGTCGCGCCCGACGACGCGGCCATCCACGATCCCTCGCGCCTGCGGCTGATGCCCGGCGCGGGCGAGGCGCTCGCGCGCCTGAGCGCCGCGGGCCTGGCTCTGGTCCTGGTCACCAACGAAAGCGGCATCGCGCGCGGCGCCTTCACCCGGGTGCAGTTCGCGCGGCTGCAGGGCGCGCTGCTCCAGCGCCTGAAGGACGAGTTCGGCGTGGTGCTCGACGACGTGGCGGTCTGCCCGCACGCCCCCGATGCACAAGGCCGTCCGGCCTGCCTGTGCCGCAAGCCGGCGCCCGGCATGCTCACGCGCGCGGCGCGGGCGCATGGCCTGGACCTGCGACGCTCGTGGATGGTGGGCGACCTGCTCGACGACGTCGAGGCGGGTCACCGCGCCGGTGCGACCGGGCTGCTGCTCGACACCGGCGGAGAAACCGTGTGGCGGCGCTCGCCGCTGCGCGAGCCGGCCGGGGTCTTCAGCGACTGGCCGTCGCTCGCCGATCACCTGCTGCGCGAGGCGGCCTCGGCATCGACGTCGACCCCGATGGACGACGCGCTCGACGACCCGCCGCGGCGGGCCGCGACGACCGCTTCGCCGGCAACGGTGCAGGCGCAGGCGTAGCGATCTCCACGCGCGGCTGCGTCCGCAGCAGACCCATCAGCCGCCGCTCCGCGACGCTCAGGCCGGCAACGGCGGGCGGCGCGCTCATCCAGCGTTGCGTGGGCAAGGACGCCAGCCGGTCGGACTGGCCCCAGGCCAGCACCTCCGGATGGATGTACGACTTGCGGCAGACCGCGACGGTATTGCCCAGCCGGGCGGCCACGTCCTTGATCGTCTGCTTCAGCGCATCGACCGGCGCGGTGCCGGCGCGCGCGTGGTCCGACAGCAGGTCGAGCGCGAGCACGCTGGCATGCCAGGTGCGGAAGACCTTGGCGCTGCAGGTCGGCCCGCCGGCGGTGGCCAGCCAGTCGTTGACGTCGGAAGCATCGATGCGATGCGGCTCGCCGGCCTCGTCCTCGTAGCCGAACAGTTCCTGGCCGGGCAGATCGCGGCAGCGGCGCACCAGCGCGGCCACGCGGTCGTCGCGCACGGCCAGTTGATGGCGCACGCCACTCTTGCCCGGGAAGCTCAGCAGCAACGCGTCGCCCTTGACCTTCACGTGCCGGCTCAACAAGGTGCTGAGGCCGTAGGAGCCGTTGCTGCGCGCGTACTCGCGGTGGCCGATGCGCATCCAGGTGCGGTCGAGCAACCGGACCAGGGCCGCGATCACACGTCCGCGGTCGACGCCGCTGTCGCGCAACCGGACCTGCACCTGACGCCGCAGTCGGGGGAGGCGCTGGCCGAAGTCCAGCAGCAGGCCGAACTTGTTCTCGCCGCGCAGCGCCATCCAGTCCGCGTGATAGCGGTACTGCTTGCGGCCGCGCGCATCGCGGGCCGTGGCCTGGATGTGGCCGTCGTCCCGGGCGCAGATCCAGACGTCCTCGTAGGCCGGGGGAATCGCCAGCGCGCGGATGCGCTGCAGCGTCGAGGCATCCCGCACGGGACGCCCCTGACCGTCGACATAACGGAAGCCCTTGGCCGCGCGCTTGCGGCGCAGCCCCGGTTCGCAATCGGACACCCAACGCAACGACATACGAGTCCTCCTGCCTTTCACAAGGCAGGCCGCATGCCAAGGCCGCTAGCCCTCATCCCGACCTTCTCCCGCAAGCGGGAGAGGGAGTCGGACCTCTGGGTGACTGCGTTTACCGCACTTGACGCATTTATTGTTCGGCCTTGTCGGCGGCCGCCGCATCCTCGGCCGCGTATTCCTTCAGGCGGTTGTAGAGCGTCTTCAAGCTGATGCCGAGTACGGCCGCCGTCTGTTCCTTGTGGTGCTTGTAGTGCTGCAGCGTGGCGAGGATGAAGGCCTTCTCCACCTGCGCCATCGAGCTGCCGAGCGGCATCGTGATCGAGGGGCCGGACGATTCCGCCGACGTCACGAACGCCGCCGCCGGAGCGGCTGCCGGGACGCCCACGCCGAGGCTGGTCACCGCGGCGGCGGAGGCGGCCGTGGACTGCGGATCCGCGCCCTCGCCCTTCGGCAGCCATTGCTCGTCGACGACGTCGGCCACCGCCATCACGTACGCGCGCTGGACCGCGTTGCGCAGTTCACGCACGTTGCCCGGCCAGTGGTAGGTCTGGAGCTGCGCCAGCGCCTTCGCGGTGAAGCGCTTGTTCTTGCCTTCCTTGGCCGCGATCTGGCGCAGGAAATGGTCGGCCAGCAGCGGCACGTCGTCGAGCCGGTCGCGCAGCGGCGGCATCTCGATCGGGAACACGTTGAGGCGGTACAGCAGGTCCTCGCGCAGCTTGCCCGCCTGCACCGCCTGCAGCAGCGGGCGGTTGGATGCCGCGATCACCCGCACGTCGGCGTCGAGCGTGGTCGTCGAGCCCACGCGCATGAAACGGCCGGTCTCGAGCACCCGCAGCAGCTTGACCTGCAGCTCCATCGGCATCTCGGTCAGTTCGTCGAGGAACAGCGTCCCGCCGCTGGCGCGCTCGAAGAAGCCTTCGTGCTGCTTGTCCGCGCCGGTGAAGGCGCCCTTCTCGTGACCGAAGATCTCGCTCTCGATCAGGTTGGGCGAGATGGCGCCGCAGTTGACCGCCAGGAACGGCTTCTTGCGGCGCCGGCTCAGGTCATGCACGGTCTGCGCCACCAGCTCCTTGCCGGTGCCGCTCTCGCCGTTGATGAACACCGACACGCTGGTGCCCGCCACGCGCGAGATCTGTTCGTAGATCCGCTGCATCGGCTGCGTGCGGCCCCACAGCAGCCCGAAATGGCCGGTGTTGGCCAGGTTGGCATTCAGCTCGGACACCTCGGCCTGCAGCGCGGCGGGCTTCATCACCCGCGACAGCACGCCCTGGAGCTGCTTGATGTTGATCGGCTTGACCAGATAGTCGGCCGCGCCCAGGCGCAGCGCCTGGATCGAGGTGTCCAGGCTGGCGTGGCCGGTGATCAGCACCACCTCGGAATTGGCCACCAGCTGCGGATCCTGGAACAGCTCCATGCCGTTGCCGTCCGGGAGCTGGAGGTCGAGCAGCACCACGTCGGGCTGCTGCAGAGCGATGTGCCGCCGGGCATCGCGCAGGGTGTGGGCCACCGACACGGTGAATTTCTCGCTCGCGATCAGTTCCTGCAGGGTGGCGACGGAATCGATATCGTCATCCACGATCAACGCATGGGTCACCGGGTCTTCCTTCGTTCTTGGGGGATGTTCACTTTTGCAGAGCCGGTCATTCGTGAAGTAGGTCAACCGAACTCGTCTAACTCATTCTTGCAGCAAGCGGCCCGCTTGCCAGCCCCTTGGGGATTTGATTTGAAAAATATTCCGGTGAGAGCCGGTCGATCAGCGTCCAGTCGCAAACGACATGCGAACAGCACGCTCCACAAAACGACACCGGCAGCAGTCCGAGGACCACGCCGGTGCCGGCAGGCGGTCGACGGGACCGCCATGAGGGACGTCGGCCTCAGGCATCCCGACGGCGGCGCTGGACCCATCCCACCAAGGCCAGGGCGACGACCAGGGTGAGGAAGTTGCGGATCTCGAACGACGCGCCGGAAGGCTCGATGTCGGTGTCGATGACGGAGGACGGACCCGGCGACGTGGCGGGCGTCGACGTCGGCGTCTGGCCCTGGGAGGCGGGCCGGACGCCGGCGGGCGTCTGGTGGGCCGGGCCGTTCGCCGGGGCCGCGGCCTCCGGTCGGACCAGCGTCGCGAGCCTGGCACCCTCCAGGAAACTGCCGGAGCTGTCCGCGTGGGCCACGGTCGCGGCCAACATCAGCGGCATCGCCCAGGCGAGCTTGTGCAGGTGCATGAGAAACCTCCTGTGATGGAAACGGGAGCGAGGCCGGACATCCGTCCGGCCTGCGCGTTTGCCGAGCGTCCACGCGCGGCTCGCAGGAGAGGCAAGCACCATGCCCGGGTACACGTTCAGTGACGATTTCGAACGGGTTCGGGGGACGTCGCGGACTGGCATCGGGCCGACCTGTCGCCAGGTGTTCGCCTCGCAGCGTGTCCTCGTCGGCGGCGACGTCAGACCAGGGTCACGTCGCGGCGCAGCGCGTCGCCCGGCAGGACCGCCGGGACGCGGGCCGCCGCCGCGATGGTCAGCGGCAGATCGTCGGTGGCCACGACCACCCGGGCGCCGGCGGCGAGCGCCGCCAGTTCGCCGATCGAGGCGACGGGAGGCAAGACCTGTCCCCGCGCCGGCATCGCGGTGCGCAGTTCCGCCAGGGCGGCCTCCTCGCCGGGGGTCGCGCACAGCACGACGGCGGTGTCGTCGGCCCAGGCGTCGAGCAGCACCTCCGCCGCTGCGGCGAAGGCGGCCGGCGGGCAATGACGCGCGCCGCCACCGCCCGGGCAGACCAACACGTAGCGCTGACCGAAGCCCAGGCCCGCTTGCTGCAAGGCATTCCGCATGTGGTGGCTGTCCTTGGGCAGCAGCCGCAGGCGCGGCCGTTCGTCCGCGGTGTGCATGCCCACGTGGGCGACCAGTGCCAATTGACGACGGGTGTCGTCATGGATGCCGTCGTCGTCCAGCAATTCGTCGCTGAGCAGCCCGTGCGCCGGTTCGCGCACATGGGCGAGCGTCAGCGGGATGCCCGCCATGCGGCACAGCAGGGCCGCCGGCAGCGCGCTCTGCGATGACGGCGAGAACAGCACGGCCGCATCGAAATGACTGCGACGCAGCCGGCGCATCAGATGCATCTCGGCATCGCCGCGCATGGTCGGCGGCTCCGCCCCCAGCGCGGCGGCGCCGTGGGCGGTCCACGGCGCGTTGAAGGTGATGACGTCGTCCACCGCCTGCAGGTGCGGACGCATCGCCAGCGCCTCCGGGGCCGCCAGCAGTGTCAGCTGTGTCCAGGGCATCGTCTCGTGCACGGCCGCGAACGAGGCCGTCGAGGCGAGCACGCCCGCCAAGCCGTCCAGCCGCACCAGCAGCACGCGGCGCACGTTGCACCAGCGGCGGTGGCGCTCCTCCGCCAGCGTGTGCGCGTCGATCGGCAACGGTCCGTCGATCGCGAGCGCAGGCGCCTCGCCCAACTCCGGAGGACCGGGCGGACGGGCGCGCTGCTCGAGGGATGTCGCGATCATGGCGCCGACGCGGCAAGCGGCATGCCGGACGCAACGCGAGGATCGGCGCGGGTTTGCGGGTGATCGGACGCTCGCACCAGGATGGCGTCAACGGGTCTGCAACGTTCGCGTGGCGGTCGCGGCGGCCTCCTCCCGCAGGCTGTGGCGCTTGGCGAAGGCCCAGCTGAGTTCGGCGCCCATCAGGAAGACCTGGGTCGAGTAATAGACCCACAGCATCATGACCACCAGGGAGGCTGCGGCGCCGTAGGCGGAACTCACGCCGCTGCGCCCGATGTAGAGCCCGATCAGCGACTTGCCCAGGCTGAACAGCGCCGAAGTGATGAGCGCGCCGACCCAGACGTCGCGCCAGCGCACGGGGACATCGGGCACCCACTTGTAGATGACGGCGAACATCACCGTGATCAGCGCATAGGCCATCGTGCCGTTCAGGATCTGGGCGAGCAGCACGAACTCGGTGCCCAGCCAGGGCGTCCACCATTTGCTGATCGCGGCCAGCGCGGCGCTGGCCACCATCGAGATCATCGACAGGAAGCCCAGGCCGAGGATGAGCCCCAGCGACAGCAGACGCTTGCGCAGCAGAGTCACCAGCCCCTGCCACACCGGCCCGCTGCGCACGGTCGGCGCCTTCCAGATGCGGTTGAGCGAGTTCTGCAGTTCGGCGAACACCGAGGTCGCGCCCACCAGCAGCACGATCGTGCCGATGGCGGCGGCCCAGCCGCCCTCCTCCGGCCGGTTGACCCGCTTGAGCAGGTCCTCGACCGCCATCGCGCCGTCGGTGCCGAGCAGGCCGGAGAGCTGTTCCATCACCTCGCCGCGCGCGGCCTGTTCGCCGAACACCAGACCGGCCACGCTGATGACGATCAGCAGCAGCGGCGCGATCGAGAACAGCGTGTAGTACGCCAGCGCCGCGCCCATGCTGGGGGCGTTGTCGTCGCTCCAGCCTTGCGCGGCCTCGCTGACGATGTCGATGGCTTCCTGGACGGCGTGGGGCAGCTTGGGCATGCAGGGCGGCCGCGGACGGCGGCGGTCAGAAGGTCGCGGGTGAAGGGATTTCCTTTGTCGAGGCAAGGGAAATTCCCGCTCGACGCGGATGTGCGGGACAAGCGCGCGAAGTCATCGGGAAAACCGCAGGCAAGACGGCCGGGTGGCGCCGGCGGCGGCACGGCGATTGCCTTGAACCTCCTATCCCAACCCACCAGGAGACCCTCATGGCCAGCACCACCATCGCTTCCGACCGCGTCGAAGGCACCAAGGTCTACAACGGCAACGGCGACAAGCTGGGCTCGATCGACAACCTCGTCATCGACAAGCGCTCGGGCCTGGTCCGTTATGCGGCGCTCGAGTTCGGCGGCTTCCTGGGCATCGGCACCGACCGGTATCCGATCCCCTGGAACATGCTGAAGTACGACACCAGCCTGGACGGCTACGTCGTGCCGCTGCGCGAGGACCAGCTCGAGAAGGCGCCGCGCTACGCGCAGACCGACCGCCCCGAGTACTCCGATGAATACGGCCGCAAGGTCTACGACTATTACGGAGTGGCTTGGATGTGATGACGCTCGTCGCAGTGCCGCTTTGGGCGTCGCGACGAACGTCGTCACCGAGCATCTGAATCAAACCTGCAATGAAGAACGCCCCGGTAGATCGGGGCGTTTTTTCTTGGGGCGTCGATCGGGACGTCAGGCGGCGTTCGCCCCGTCCTCGGCCGGCCAGTCGCGGATGTAGGCCTTGAGCATGCGGTTCTCGAAGTCCTGCGCGTCGACCACCGTCTTGGCGACGTCGTAGAACGAGATCACGCCCATCAGCTGCCGGCCGTTGAGGACCGGCATGTAGCGCGCGTGACGGCCGAGCATCATGCGGCGGACCTCGTCGATCTCGGTCTCCGGCGTGCAGGTCAGCGGGGCGTCGTCCATGACGCTGCGCACCAGCCGCGTGCCGACGCTGCCGCCGTTGCCGACCACGGCCTGGATGACCTCGCGGAAGGTCAGCATGCCGACCAGGTCGCCGAACTCCATCACCACCAGCGACCCGATGTCGCGCTCGGCCATGGTCTCGGCGGCCTGGGCCAGCGGGGTGTCGGGAGAGACGGTGAAGAGCGTGCTGCCCTTGACGCGCAGGATGTCGGAGACTTTCATGGCCGCGGGAGAAAAATGTTGGTAGGCAACATAGCACACAATGCCCGGCGCCAGACACGACTGGACACCATAACGAGCAGGAGACACCCATGTCAGGTCCATCCGACCCGGGCTTTGATACCTTGGCGCTACATGCCGGGGCCGCGCCCGATCCCACCACCGGCGCGCGTGCCGTACCGCTGCATCTGACGACCTCGTTCGTGTTCGAGAGCGCCGAACAGGCCGCGGGCCTGTTCAACATGGAGCGCAGCGGCCACGTGTACTCGCGGCTGTCGAACCCGACGACGGCCGTGCTGGAGGAACGCATCGCCGCGCTGGACGGCGGCATCGGCGGCCTGGCCACCGCCAGCGGGCAGGCCGCGCTGCATCTGGCGATCGCCACGATCGCGGCGGCCGGCGACCACATCGTGGCCTCGAGCGCGCTGTACGGCGGCTCGCACAACCTGCTGCACTACACGCTCAAGCGCTTCGGCATCGAGACGACCTTCGTGCGCCCGGGCGACCTCGACGGCTGGCGCGCGGCGATCCGGCCACAGACCAAGCTGCTGCTCGGAGAGAGCCTCGGCAATCCCGGCCTGGACGTGCTGGACATCCCGTCGATCGCGCAGATCGCGCATGAGGCGCATCGGCCGCTGCTGGTCGACGCGACCTTCGCGACGCCGTACCTGCAGCAGCCGATCGCGCTGGGGGCAGACCTCGTCTACCACTCGGCCACCAAGTTCCTGTGCGGACACGGGACTGTCGTCGGCGGGCTGCTGGTGGACGGCGGGCGCTTCGACTGGGACCGCGCGCATGCGGCCAGCGGGGAGCGCCGCCGCTTCTCGGAGCTGTGCGAACCGTACGACGGCTTCCACGGCATGGTGTTCGCCGAGGAGAGCACGGTGGGCGCCTTCCTGCTGCGCGCGCGCCGCGAGGGCCTGCGCGACTTCGGCGCCTGCATGAGCCCGCACACCGCGTGGCTGATCCTGCAAGGCATCGAGACCCTGCCGCTGCGGATGCAGCGCCATGTGAGCAACGCCCAGAAGGTCGCGGAGTTCCTCGAAGCGCAGGACATCGTCGAGCGCGTCAACTACCCGGGACTGGCCTCGCATCGCGATCACGCGCTGGCGCAGAAGCTGCTCCCCAAGGGCAGCGGCGCGGTGTTCAGCTTCGACCTGAACGGCGGACGCGAACCGGGTCGGCGCTTCATCGAATCGCTGCGGCTGTTCTCCCACCTCGCGAACGTGGGCGATGCGCGCTCGCTGGTGATCCATCCGGCGTCGACGACGCATTTCCGGATGGACGACGCGGCGCTCGCGGCGTCGGGCATCGGTGCGGGGACGATCCGGTTGTCGATCGGTCTGGAGGACCCCGACGACCTGATCGCCGATCTGAAGTCCGCACTGAAGGTGGCTTCGAAATGAGTGCACGCAAGCTCCAGGTTCAAGACCGCCCGGCCTATGTCTACACCGGCGGCAAGCGCTTCGACGCGGCCCTGCCCTGCGTGGTGTTCATCCACGGTGCCTTGCACGACCACAGCGTGTGGACGCTGCTGGCGCGCCATGTCGCCCACCACGGGCACAGCGTGCTGGCGGTCGATCTGCCGGGACATGGTCGCAGCGAAGGTCCCGCGCTGGGCGATGTGGAGACGCTCGGCGACTGGATCAACGACCTGCTCGACGCTGCCGGCGTGAAGGCCGACGGCGCGGTGTCGCTGGTCGGCCATTCGATGGGATCGCTGATCGGACTCGAAGCCGCGGCGCGGCGTCCGTCGCGGGTGGCGCGACTGGTGATGGTCGGTACGGCGTGGCCGATGAAGGTCTCGGAAGCGCTGCTGAGCACCTCACGCGAGCGACCGCGGGCGGCGATGGCGATGGTCAATGCGTTCTCGCACTCGACGATGGCCGGCAAGCCGTCGTATCCGGGACCGGGCGCGTGGATGCACGGCGGGAACCTGGCGCTGATGGCGCGCATGCAGGACGGCTACGCGGACCACGGCAACCTCTTCGAGCACGACTTCCTGGTCTGCGATCGCTACCAGGGCGCGCCGGAGGCTGTCGCCAAGGTGACCGCTGCGGGCATCCGGACTGAGATGATCCTCGGTGCGAAGGACGCGATGACGCCGCCGAAAGCCGCGAAGCCGCTGGCGGAGATGCTCGGGGCTCGCGTGCAGACCCTGCCGGCCGGACATTCACTGATGACCGAGGCGCCGGAGGGGATGTTGAATGCACTGAAGGCGGCGCTCGGCTGAGCGCCGTCCGGCGACGACCCGGCCCGGCAGACGGTCCCGCGAGGGCCGCGCCCGCAGACTCAGCCAGACCCAGCAGACCGCCAGGAGAGCGACATGAGCACCAGCCCCTGCCCCACGCGCCCGAGGGATCGGACGCCGGCGCCGACCGCGTGAAGGCCATGCGGAGCTTCGCCGAGTTCTATCCGTTCTACCTCGGCGAGCACCGCAACCGGACCTGCCGCCGGCTGCACTTCGTCGGTTCGACGCTGGGGCTGCTGTGTCTGGCTTACGCGCTGGTCACGCAGACCTGGAGTTTCCTGCTGATCGGCCTGCTGTGCGGCTACGCGTTCGCATGGATCGGGCACTTCGGCTTCGAGAAGAACAGGCCGGCCTCGTTCAAGCGCCCGCTTTACAGCTTCATGGGCGATTGGGTCATGTACAAGGACATCTGGGTGGGGAAGATCCGGTTCTGATGAACCGGTCTTCCCACCGGCGTGGCGCTTACTGCGCGCCGACCAACGCCTTGACCAGATCCTCATAGCGCCGCAGCGGCCGACCAAGCAGGGTCTCCAGGCGCTGCACCGTGCCGGCTTCCGGCTTCATCCCCTGCTGCTGGATGCGGGCCATCATCAGCCGCATGTCGTAGGCCATCCAGGACGGCATCGCCTGGGCCAGCTGGGCTTCGAAGGCCGCCAGGTCGTCGCCGCCGTAGCGGATCTCACGCTGCAGCACGCGGCTCCAGGTCTCGGCCGCCGACGTTCCCGACAGTGCGTCGGGACCGACGACATCGAGCACCTCGCGCGGCAGCGGTCCGGGCGCGGCATCCCGCCGCAGCAATTCCACGACGGCCACGTCCGCCAGGTCACGCGTGTCGATCATCGACACGCCCGCGTCGCCGATGGGCATGGGGTAGACGCCGTAGCCCTCGATGACCGCCTTCACCTGCTGGTCGTTCTGCATGAAGTAGGCCGGGCGCAGCACCGTCACGGGCAGATCGAGGCGCTCGATCATCCGTTCGATCGTGTGCTTGCCGGTGAAGTGCGGCACGTCGGTGAACTGATCGGCGTGGATCACCGAGAGATAGACGATGCGCTCGATGCCGGCCTCTCGCGCCAGGCTCAGCGTCTGCAGGCCCTGCGTCACTTCATCCGGCGTGACGGCGTTGAGCAGGAACAGGGTGCGCACACCCGACAGCGCGCCGCGCATCGACGGGATGTCGGTCATGTCGGCGACGACCTCGGTGACGCCCGCGGGCAGGGTCGCCTTGCCTGTTTGGCGGACCAGCGCCTTCACCGAAGCGCCTTGACGCGCCAGGCCTTGGACGACGAGGGAACCGATGGCGCCGGAAGCGCCGGTAACGAGGATGCTCATGGAAATCTCCTGGATAGGTAGGTGGGTGGGTGGGAACGGAAGGGAACGAGGGGAACGGGCAAGTCGAAAGGAATCGCGCGCCCGGCGTATTCAGGCGCTGAAATCGACGACGGCCTTGCCGTGGACCCCGCCGAGGCGATGACGCTCGATGGCGGCGGGCAGTTCGTCGAAGGGAATCACCTCGCCGACGCGCGCCTGCAGTTCGCCGTCGGCGACCTGCTTCGCCAGTTGCGCCAGCAACGCGCCGTCGGGCTTCATCACGAACCAGAGGCCGCGCAGGCCGGACGGCGTGCTGGCGAGGATCCCGGGCGACGAGGTGCCGACGACGACGCCGGTGCGGGACAAGACCTGCCACGTGCGGTCGAGCACGTCGCCGCCGACGTAGTCGAGGACCAGATCGATGTCGCGGACCTCGGACTCGAAGCGCTGCGCGCGGTAGTCGATGACCTGGTCGGCGCCGAGTGCCCGGACCGACTCGAGGTCGTCGCCGGAGGCGGTTGCGATGACATGGGCGCCGGCGCGCTTGGCGAACTGGACCGCGAAAGCCCCGAGGCCACCAGCCGCGCCGTGGATCAGCACGCGTTGCGCGGGCCAGATCGGGCCGGCGAAGTGGAGGCTCTGCCAGGCTGCCAATGCGGCGACGGGCAATGAGGCGGCGGTCAGGTCATCGATTGAAGCTGGCGTCGGGGCGAGGTTGGCCTCGTTCACGGCCACCAGTTCCGCGTAGGCGCCGAGACCGCCGAGCGGCCCCATCACGCGGTCGCCGACCTGGAAACGCGAGGCGCCCGGTCCGACCGCTTCCACGACACCCGCCAGCTCGATGCCCAGCACCGCGGGCAAGGCGATCGGGAAGGCGTCGCGGACGTAGCCCTCGCGCAGCTTCCAGTCGAGGGCGTTGAGGCCGGCGGCGCGCACGCGCACCAGCACTTGTCCGGCTTGCGCGACAGGCGCGGCGATCGTCGAGAGCGTGGCGGCATCGGCGCCGCCGTAGGCATTCAGAGTCAGGGCTTGGACGGTGGTCATGGTTCCGTGCTTTCCATCGGTGGTTGCGATGGATGAACGATAGGACGTTGCATTCAATAAACACAGACGCCAAAATACAGACAGACCGTCTCAATGGTGGAACACATGGATCTGAACGCTTTGGCCGACTTCAACCTGGTGGCGACGCACGGTGGCTTCGGGCGCGCGAGCCGCGCCGGACGGCGATCGAAGGCCACCCTGTCGCGGCGCGTCGCCGATCTGGAGGAGCAGCTCGGCGTGCGCCTGATCGAGCGCAGCGCCAAGGGCCTCGAGCTGACGGAAGCGGGCCAGGCCCTGTTGAGCCGCACGGAAGGTCCGATGCACGAGGTGGCCGACGCGTTCGCGTCCACGCGCGAAGGGGCGGATCAGGTCCGCGGGCAGTTGCGCATCGCCGCGCCGCTGCTGTTCTCGCAGCTCGCGATGGGACGCCTGTGCGCGGAGTTCCGGGCGCTCTACCCTGGAGTGACCATCGACGTCGTCGGCGAGGATCGGGTGGTCAATCTGGTCGACGAACGCTTCGACGTGGCGATCCGGCCGAACCCGCGCATGGACAGCGCGCTCGTCGGGCGCTGCTTCGCGAAGGACCGGCTGGTGGTGGTCGCCGCGCCGGCGTTCGCGATGCCTGCGGCAGGCCACGCGGCGTCGAGCGAGACCGCGGTGGGCGTGCCGGCGGTCGTGAGCACCACGCGCGACGGCGACGTCTGGGAACTCGACGGCGGCACGCTGACGCTCGCGCCACGGCCCGTGCTGCGGCTGTCGTCGATGCTGATGGTGCGGGACGCCACGATCGCAGGCGCCGGGGTCGCGCTGCTGCCTCAGTCGATCGTCTGGAGCCAGCTCACGCGTGGCGAACTCGTCCAATGGGGCGCGGTGCGCGGCAGGGAGGTCGAGCTGTGGGTGCTGCACACCTCGCGCCGGCTCGCCAGTCCGAAGGTCAAGGCCTTCGTGGAGTTCATGGGCGCCAGGTACCCGGATGGGGTGCTGACGCTGGCTGGCTGAGGACGCCGCGTTGGTCGATCAGGTGTTCGGCAGCAACGCCTTCGCCGCCTCGATCCTCAGCGCCATCGGCACCGTCGCATCGTTCATCACGTGGAGCAGGAACGCACGCGGGTCGTTGAAGCCGGTGGCCGGCGCAGAGGCGGCGGCTGCCGACGCGTCGTGTGATGGCGGCGCGAACGCAGGTGTCAGGTCTTGCGTCTCCACTGGCGCGAGCAGTTCGATCGCCGCCCGCCACGCCTGGGGCGTGATGCTCTTCAATGTCTTCAGCAGATCCGCCTGCCCTTCGACACCGGGCGGGATGTCGAGCCAGGTCGCCTCGACGAACACCGGCGCCAGGTCCGGGGCGACGAAGGCGGACCATTGGCCTTCCTTGACCTCGGCCGGCACCACCGGGGGCTCCGTCAGGCAACGGACGCGCGGCGCGGCGACGCCGCTCAGGTAGCGCGCCTTCAATCCGTCGACGAATGCCCTCGCCTCGTCCGGCGAGCAGCCCTGCTGCAGCGAGAACCACAGCTGATAGCTGTTCTCCCCTGCGATGGCGATGGCCGGCGCGGGCAGCGAGAGATCGAGCTGGACGCCGCGCCAGACGGCGCCGAGCAGTTCCCAGTCCGAGGGGCGCCCGACGTCGAGCACAAGCGCGCGCACCGATCCCTCAGGACCGGCGGCATAGAGACGTTGGAATTCGGTGGCGAGTCGGGACACTTGGATCAGTCGGCCTGAAGGAACAGGCCTGAACTCTACGTCCTCGCCGGCATGGCGGCCCGGCTCGGTTCAGTTTTGCGTGGGCGCTGCCGCCTGTTCCGCCTGCGCCTTCAGCGAGGCGAGCATGTCGTCCGCCATCGCGTCGAGGTCGTAGCCGAGCTTCCAGCCCCAGTCGCGTTGCGCGACCGAGTCGTCGATCGACTGCGGCCAGCTCGCCGCGATGTTCTGGCGGAAGTCCGGTGCGTAGTCGATCGTGAAGCCCGCGATGCGGCGACGGATCGATGCCGCGATCTGCTCCGGCGTGAAGCTCACGCCCGCCAGGTTGTAGCTGCCCCACTCGGTGATGCGCTCCGCCGGCGCTTCCATCAGCTCCAGCGTCGCGCGCAGCGCGTCGGGCATGTACATCATCGGCAGCGCCTGGTCTTCCTTCAGGAAGCAGGTGTAGCGGCCGTGCTTGAGGGCCTCGTGGAAGATCTCGACCGCATAGTCGGTCGTGCCGCCGCCCGGAGGCGTCTTCCAGCTGATCAGGCCCGGGTAGCGCAGGCTGCGCACGTCTACGCCGTGGTTGGCGTGGTACCAGCGGCACCAGCCCTCGCCGGCCAGCTTGGAGATGCCGTAGATCGTCGACGGGTCCATCGCCGTCGTCTGCGGGGTGTCGCGCTTGGGCGTCTGCGGACCGAAGGCCGCGATCGAGCTCGGCCAGAACACGCGCTCCAGCTTGACCGTGCGCGCCAGCTCCAGCACGTTGAGCAGGCCCTTCATGTTCAGGTCCCAGGCCCACATCGGGTGCTTCTCGCCGGTGGCCGACAGCGCCGCCGCCAGGTGATAGATCTGCGTGATGCCGTGGCGCTTGACCACCGCCGCCAGCGCGGCCGCATCGGTCACGTCCAGCATCTCGTGCGTCAGCTGCGGCACGCGGCCTTGCGGCGCGACGTCGCTGGTGATCACGTTGGCGTTGCCGTGGCGCTTCGCGAGCTCCACCGCCAGTTCGGAACCGATCTGGCCGTTCGCGCCGATCAACAGGATCTTCGTCATGGGATCTACTTTTCAGGCTGCTTCTTGCGCTGCCAGTTACTTCACCAGGCCCAGCTCGCGGCCCGCCTGCGCGAACGCGGCGACCGCCTTCTCCAGATGCTCGCGCTCATGCACGGCGGAGATCTGCACTCTCACTCTGGCCTGTTCCTTCGGCACCACCGGATAGAAGAAGCCGACCGCGTACACGCCCAGCTCCAGCAGGCGCGCGCTGAGCTGCTGCGCCTTGACCGCGTCGAACAGCATCACCGGCACGATCGGGTGCGTGCCCGGCTTGATCTGGAAACCGGCCTGCTGGATCGCCTCGCGGAAGTAGGTCGTGTTGGCCTCGAGCTTGTCGCGCAGCGCGGTGCTGCCTTCGAGCAGGTCCAGCACGGCGAGCGACGCGCCGACGATGCTGGGCGCCACCGTGTTGGAGAACAGGTAGGGGCGCGAGCGCTGGCGCAGCAGCTCGATCACTTCCTTGCGGCCGGTCGTGAAGCCGCCGGAGGCGCCGCCCAGCGCCTTGCCCAGCGTGCCCGTGATGATGTCGACCTTGCCGAACACGCCGCGGTGCTCGTGCGTGCCGCGGCCGGTCTTGCCCATGAAGCCGCTGGCGTGGCATTCGTCGATCGCGAGCAGCGCGCCGAACCGGTTCGTGATCTCGCGGATCTTGTCGAGCTGCGCGATCGTGCCGTCCATCGAGAACACACCGTCGGTGAACACCATGACGTGGCGGGCGCCGGCGGCGCGCGCGGCCGTCAGCTGGACCTCCAGGTCGGCCATGTCGTTGTGCTTGTAGCGGAAGCGCTTGGCCTTGCACAGGCGGATGCCGTCGATGATGGACGCGTGGTTCAACTCGTCGCTGATGATCGCGTCCTGCTCTCCGAGCAGCGGCTCGAACAGCCCGCCGTTGGCGTCGAAGGCGGCCGCGTACAGGATCGTGTCCTCGGTGCCGAGGAAACGTGCCAGGCGCTGCTCGAGTTCCTTGTGGATGTCCTGTGTTCCGCAGATGAAACGCACCGACGACAGCCCGTAGCCGTGCGTGCGCAGCGCCTCATGGGCGGCTTCCACCACCTTCGGATGCGAGGACAGGCCCAAATAGTTGTTGGCGCACAGGTTGAGCACCTCGCGTCCGTCGTTCGTCTTCACGATCGCGCCCTGCGGACCCGTGATGATGCGCTCGCTCTTGTAGAGGCCCGCGTCGCGGATGCCCTGCAGTTCGTTCTGCAGGTGGCGATAGAAGTCGTCGGTGGACGGCGCCGTGGACGCAGCGATGGAAGGGGGAACGATGTTGGTCATGCGGTGCTCCTGCGGCACAATCCGTTAAATCGAACGTGTTCGTTATATCGAACAGCCGTGCAGTATCAAGGAAGCGCCGCAGCCGGTCAAGGCGTCGACGCCTCCCGGACCGTACTCGAACTCCCTGATTTCTCCGATCCCTCCGTCCGCCAGCCGCCGCCGATGTCCGCCAATCCCTCAGAGAAACTGGAACCGCCGCGCGTCGGTGCGACCTTGCAGACGCTGCGGCAATCGCAGGGCCTGTCCCTGGACGAACTGTCGCGAAGAGCGGGGGTCTCGAAGTCGATGCTCTCGCAGATCGAGCGCAACCAGGCCAATCCGACGGTGGCCGTGGTGTGGCGGCTGGCCAATGCGCTGCGGGTGGAGTTGTCGGAGCTGCTGGGCGGCGAAAGACCCGCCGCGCCGCCGATCGAGATCGTCGCCTCGCACGGGACGCCGGGACTGTCGAGCCCGGACGGCCTGTGCCGGTTGCGCATCCTCGGCCCCATCGACCTGGCGGGCAACTTCGAGTGGTACGAGCTGACCGTGCAGCCCGGCGGTGCGCTGGAGTCGGCGGCGCATGAACCCGGCTCGCGCGAGCACCTGAGCGTGCTGGGCGGCGAACTCGAAGTGACCGCCGGCGGCGGCCGTCAGATGGTCAAGACCGGCGAGACCGCACGGTATGCGGTCGACGGCGCGCATGCGATCCGCAACCTGTCGAAGAAGGCGGCGACGGCGCTGCTGGTCGTGCTGCACGCTTGAACACACGCCCCTGCGCGAGGCCTGGGCCCGGCGCGCGGCTTTTCTTTCAGGCTCCCACACCTCCTGTTACTTGACCCCCGCGTCGAGGTCGTGACAATCGACCCGATTCGCGGAGGCGAGGGAGCGTAGTCAAGGCAGTCCACATGCAGCAACGCTCGTTTTCAGACAAGCATCCCCACATTCCCACCCCGACCCAACCGGCCACGATCGACAGCGAAACCCAGGCGAAGCAGCTCCAGTTGCTGGACGGATCGGCGCGTCTGCGCGTGGCCGAGCAGAGAGCGCGTGAGCACCGCTCGGCCCCCTGATCGAGAAGTCCGCGCTACCGCTCGGCGCCACGCCGAAGTACGGCATGAAACCCACCGGCGCGACACGGCCCAAGCCGCCGTACCGGCGCGCCATCTATTCGGTGGCCGCGCTGCTGGCCGTGATCGGCGGCGTGGCCGTCACGTGGCTGCGGTAGCAGCCGGGGTCGAGACGCTCGCGACCGACGACATCGCGGGCACGACGGGCGCCGCGCGCCCGATCAACGCGCCGACGGTCGTCTGCTCCCAGCCGGCCCGCTCCCACAGGTCAGACAGTCCCGGCTGACGATCCGCCAGCAGCGTGCGGATGAGCGGCTCGGCGATCGTCGACGCGGGATCGCACAGCAGCACCAGGCGCTGCGCGCCCTCCTCTTCCAGGCGCCCGAGCCAGTCCAGCTTCTGAAGATGCTGGATCACGGGTTCCAGCTGCAGCGGGTCGACCGACATCCGCTGCGACAGGCCGATCATCGACAGCCCCGATTCACCCCCGGTGCGCGAGGCGTCGAGTTCGCGGATCACGTCCAGCGCCAGCGCCATCTGCATGCCGGGCTTGTTGCCGCGCACGCTGACGCCGCCGGCCAGGGCCGGCGCGTTCGCCGCCAGGATCGCGCCCAGCAGCACGATCGACCAGCCGACGTAGATCCAGATCAGGAAGATGGGCACCGCCGCGAACGCGCCGTAGAGCGTCGAGTAGGTCGGCACCTGTTTCACGTACCAGGCCAGCGCCAGCTTGGCCAGGTGGAAGGCCACGGCGACGAAGGCCGCGCCGGTCAGGGCGTGGCGCCAGCGCACGTCGGTGTTGGGCACGTAATGGAAGAGCCCCGCGATCGCGGCCCAGAGCACCAGCAGGTCCACGCTGTTGAGCAGCACCACCACGCCGCGCGGCAGGTTGTCGACGAGGTCCCGGCCGGCCGAGACCAGCAGGCTGGTGACCGTCAGGCTGCCGCCCAGCAGCAGCGGGCCCAGCGTCAGCGCGGCCCAGTACACGAGCACGCGCTGCGCGATCGGCCGCGGGCGCTGCACGCGCCAGATCTGGTTGAGCGTGCGGTCGATGGTCAGCATCAGCGACAGCGCGGTCACCGCCAGCACGATCAGGCCGACGACACCGAGCCGGTTCGCCTTCGCCGCGAACTGCGTCAGCGACATCAGCACCGGGCGCGCGATGTTGTCCGGGATCAGCGACTTGAGGAAGTACTTCTCCAGCGCGGACTGGAAGCTGGAGAACATCGGGAACGCCGTGAACAGCGCCAGTGCGACGGTCAGCAGCGGCACCAGCGAGATCAGCGTCGTGAAGGTCAGGCTGCCGGCCGTCAGGCCCAGGCGTTCCTCGCGGAAGCGCTGCACGAACAGGCGCAGCGTGCGTGCATACGGCCACGTCAACAGCTCGCGTCCGAGCTCCCGGATTCCCTCGCGCCAGCTCTGCGTCTGCGCCTGAACTTCACTGATCATGCTGGCTATGATGCCAGCCATGTCAAGCCTCGACGCCGCCCCTTCGATGAGCTCCGCGCCGGCCGCTGGTCCGACCTCCTCGACCTCCCCGACGTCACGCTCCGCGCCCACCGCACGCGAACGCGGCAGCCGGCAGCTCGCGTTCTTCGCCACGCTGGCGCTGGCCGTGGTGTGCCTCGCCTGGGAGCTCTGGCTCGCGCCGACCGGGCGCGGCACGCTCGCGATCAAGGCGCTGCCCTTGCTGCTGCCGCTGCCCGGGCTGTGGCGCTATCGCATGTACACCTACCGCTGGGTCAGCCTGATGATCTGGCTCTACGTGACCGAGGGGCTGGTGCGGGGCACGTCCGAAGGCGGTCCCGGCATGGCGCTCGCCTGGGTCGAGGTGGTGCTGTCGGTGACGATCTTCGTCGCCTGCGCGGCACAGATCCGGCAGCGGCTGGCCGAAGCGCGACAGGCGGAAGCACGGCCGGCCGATGACGACGCGGCGACGGGCCTGCCGCCCAAGGACGCGCGATGAGCGCCGCCCTGATCGAGGCCTTGCGTGCGGCCCTCGGCGACGCCCATGTGCTGCTGCCCGGCGATCACGACCTGTCCGGTTTCGAGCGCGACTGGCGCAAGCGTTACGTCGGACGCGCGCTGGCCGTGGTCCGGCCCGCCGACACGGCGCAGGTCGCCGCGGTCGTGACGCTCGCCCGCGAGCACGGCGTGCCGCTGGTGCCGCAAGGCGGCAATACCGGACTGGTCGGCGGCGGTGTCCCCGACGACTCGGGCACGCAGCTGCTGCTCAGCCTGCAGCGGCTGAACCGCGTGCGCCAGATCGATCCTTCCAATCTGACGATGACCGTCGAGGCTGGCTGCGTGCTGCAGACCGTGCAGCAGGCGGCCCGCGAGGCGGGCTGGCTGTTCCCGCTGAGCCTGGCGGCCGAGGGCAGTTGCACGATCGGCGGCAACCTCGCGACGAACGCCGGCGGCACGCAGGTGCTGCGCTACGGCAATGCGCGTGAGCTGTGCCTGGGCCTGGAGGTCGTGACCGCCGACGGCACGGTCTGGGACGGGCTGTCCGGGCTGCGCAAGGACAACACCGGCTACGACCTGCGCGACCTGTTCATCGGCTCCGAGGGCACGCTGGGCGTGATCACCGCGGCGACGCTGAAGCTGCACCCGCTGCCGCGCGCGCGGATGACGGCGCTGGCCGCCTGCGACACGCTGCGCGACGCGGTCACGCTGCTGGACCTGGCGCGATCGCGCTGCGGCGCGGCGCTGACCGGCTTCGAGGTGATGAACGCGCTGTCGCTGGGCCTGGTCCGCAAGCACTTCCCGCAGTTGCCGCAACCGCTCGGCCCGCGTCCGTGGACGGTGCTGCTGGAGCTGTCGGACAGCGAGGGCGAGGAGCACGCCCGCACGCAGTTCGAAGGCCTGCTCGAGGAAGCGCTGGAGCGCGGTGCGATCGACGACGCGGCGGTGGCGGAGAGCCTGTCGCAGAGCCAGGCGATGTGGCACCTGCGCGAGTCCATCCCGCTGGCGCAGAGCGAGGAAGGCCTGAACATCAAGCACGACATCGCCTTGCCGGTGTCGCGCATCCCGGACTTCGTCGAGCGCTGCGATGCGCTGCTGGCGGTGCGTTTCCCGGGCTCGCGGCTGGTGGACTTCGGCCATCTGGGCGACGGCAACCTGCACTACAACCTCCAGGCGCCGGAAGGCGTCGCGGCCGCGGACTTCCTGCGCGAGCACGAGACCGAGGTCAACGCGGTCGTCTACGACCAGGTCACGGCGCACGGCGGCTCCATCTCCGCCGAGCACGGCATCGGCCAGCTCAAGCGCGAGGAACTCGCGCAGCGCAAGAGCCCGGTGGCGATGCAGCTGATGCGGCAGATCAAGCAGGCGCTGGACCCGCGCGGGCTGCTCAATCCGGGCCGCGTGGTCTGAGCACCGCGTCTGCAGGCAACTCAGGCGCTTCCGTTCAGACAGAGTCCCCACCTCGACTTGCACGATTCGTGCTTGCCCGGCAGGCACAATCCGCGCGCTTCCGCGCCAGCACGTCCCTGATGATTCTTCCACCGCTCTCTTCACGCCCCCTGCGCACGCCTCGCCCGCCGCGCTCGATCCGCCTGCACGTCTCCACCCTCGCCCTGACCGCGGTGCTGGCGGCACCGCTGGCGCACGCGCAGTCGTCGACGCCCTCCGAGCAACCGCTGGTGCATCTGCAGCACACGACCTGGACACTCAAGGACGGCCTCGCGGGTCCGGTGATGGCGATCGCGCAGACCACCGACGGTTATCTGTGGCTGGGGACCGGCGCCGGGCTCTTCCGCTTCGACGGCGTGCGCTTCGAGCGCTTCGACACGCTGGCCGGCGCGCAGCTGCCGAGCCGCCAGGTGCTGTCACTGCACGCGACGAAGGACAACGGCCTGTGGGTGGGCCTGCTCGAAGGCGGGGCCGCGCTGGTGCGCCAGGGACGGATCCTGCATGTCGATCCCGCCGGCGGCCACTTCGCGACATCGACCCGCGGCTTCGCGACGCAACGCGACGGCACGCTCTGGGTCGCCACCGGCCGCTCGCTGCTCAGACGCCAGGGCGACGCCTGGATCGCAATCGGTCCCGAGTCCGGCTATGACGACGGCGCCGGCCACGCGCCGCTCGCGCTCAAGATCGCGGTCGACGGCAGCGACAACCTCTGGGTCGTCACCGATCGCACCGTGTTCGTGAAGACCGCCGGCAGCGCGCGTTTCGTCGCGACCGAGGTGCCTGCCCTGGGTCTCACTCAGCTCGCCGTCGGTGCCGACGGCCGGGCCTGGGCCAACGACATGTCGCCGACCGTCCGCGGCCTGTCCCGGCTGCCGATGCCGGGCGAACCGGCCGCCTCGTCGGCGTCGCCCCCTTACCCGGTTGCCAAGAGCTTCTTCATGCCGGCGTTCGATCGCCAGGGCCTGCTCTGGTACGGCGCCCGCGACGGACTCAACCGCATCGACGTCTCCGGAACGCCCGCCGCGGCGGCGGCCAGCCATCAATTCCTCGGCACCGACAAGGGCCTGTCCGGCGAGCTGGTCACGCGCATCTTCCAGGACCGCGACGGCGCGATCTGGGTCGGCACGAACGGCGGGCTCGACCGCTTCCGCGGTGCCGCCGTCGACCGCATCGACCTGCCCGACCGCAGCGCCAGCATCGCTATGTCCGCCGATGCGCGCGGCAACCTCTGGATCGCATCGGGAGGGGCCGTGCAGCGCCTCGCGCCGGGCCGCCCTGCCCCCGAACCCGTGCCCACCGATCCGGGGATGGAGAGCTTCACCAGCGTCTTCACCGACCGGCAGGGCCGGCTCTGGGTCGGCGGACGCACCGGCCTGTGGCGACAGGACGGTCCCCGCTTCGTCCAGTTGCCGACGCCCGACGGTCTGCCCTGGATGGCCGCGGTCTTCGAGATCGCCGAGGACGCCGACGGGGCGATCTGGTTCAACGGCCATCGCTACGGCCTGATGCGGTATGCGGAAGGCCGGGTGACGCGCCTGTCGGGCACCGGGCGCTTTCCGTACAAGGGCCCCGACGCCATCGGCACCGATGCGCGCGGCCGGATCTGGCTTGGCTACGACGACGGCACGCTGCTGCGCCAGGAAGGCGACCGGACCGTCGCCCTGACGCCCGCGGACGGCCTGAAGATCGGCGCGATCAAGGTCATCGCGCGACAGGGCGACCGGATGTGGATCGGCGGGGAGCGCGGCGTCCAACTCGTGTCCGCGCCTGGCATGCCGGTACTGCGCCTGGCGGATCCCGATGCGCTGGACGGCGTCTCCGGCATCGTCGAGACGCCCGACGGCGAGCTGTGGCTCAACGGCGCGAACGGGATCACGCGGCTCACCGCCGAGGAAGTCCGCCGCGCGCTGGCCGCCTCGGACAAGGACAGGGCCGCCTCGCGCCCGTCGGGGCGACGCTTCGACCTGATCGACGGGCTCTCTGGCCGTGCCGAGCAATCCTGGCCGCTGCGCACGGCCGCACGCACGCCGGACGGCGTGCTCTGGTTCTCGCTGAGCAACGGCGTCGTCCGCATCGATCCGAAGCGGCTGCCCAAAGGCGAAACACCAGCGCCACCGGTGGAGGTTCAACACCTGTTCGTCCATGGCGAGCCGGTGCCGGCCGGCAGCCCTGACGGCAATGGCAATGGCAATGGCGACAGCGGCCTGCAGCGTCTGCCGCCCGGCACGCGCGACCTGGAGATCGCCTACACCGCCATCAGCCTCGCCCAGCCCGAACGCACCCGTTTCCGTTACCGCCTGCTGGGTCAGGACCGGGACTGGCAGGACGCCGGGACGCGTCGGCGCGCCTTCTATACCAACCTCGGCCCGAAGACCTACGACTTCCAGGTCGAGGCCTCGCAGGACGGCGGTCCCTGGAGCGGCACGCCCGCGACTCGCCGTTTCGAGATCGCACCGACGCTGGTTCAGAGCGCCTGGTTCCGCGCGGCCGCCGTGCTCGTGGGCCTCGCGACATTGGGCGCGCTGGCCGCGCTTCGCGCCCGCCAGCGCCGGCTGCACGAGCAGGAGCGCCTCGCCGCGCGCGTGCAGGAACGCGAACGCATCGCGCGTGATCTGCACGACACGCTGCTGCAGGGCGTCTACGGATTGATCCTGCGCTTCGAGGCCATCGCTCGCCGTCTGCCCGGCACGGAGCGCGCCGCGATGGAACGCGTGCTGACCGATGCCGACGCGCTGCTCGTCGAGGGCCGGGACCGCGTCACCGACCTGCGCCTGCCGCCGCCCGACAGCAAGCTGCTCGAGCACACGCTGGAGGGCCTCGGACGGGAGCTGTCGCACACGCACGGCGCCGCCTTCACCCTGACGGTCGAGGGCACGCGCCGGCCCTTGGCGCCGGCGCTGTCGGCATCGATCTGCCTCATCGCGCGCGAGGCGATCTTCAACGCGTTCCAGCACGCCCAGGCCGAACGCATCGAGGTCACGCTCAGCTACGGTGACGCCGCCTTCGCGCTCTTCATCCGCGACGACGGCGTCGGCGTTCCCGACGAAGTGCAGGACCGCGGCGGGCGGCCCGGCCACTGGGGTCTGTCCGGCATGCGCGAGCGCGCGGAACTTGCGGGCATCGGCTACCGCCTCACCTCTCACGCCGGTGTAGGCACGGAGGTCGAGTTGCGCGCGCCGGCCACGCAGATCTACGACCTGTCAGGCACGACCCCGTCGCGCGCACGCGGCGGCGCATGGTGGCGCCGCCAGCGGCGCGACTGAACGGACAAAGGAAAAGGGCGCCTCATCGAGGCGCCCTTCCTAGGCCCATCCGGTCGCCGATCGCTTGTCTCCGGTCACGACAGCGAGCCCGGGAGCACGCCGGCGTCAGTCGTCGCCCGCGCCGTGGGGTGCGACTTCGGCGGGACGGCGGCGCTTGCCGCTGACCATGTGCCACCCGCTCATCACCGCGCGGAACACGAAACGGATGAAGGTCAGGAACAGCACGATCTCGACCAGCCCCGCGGCGATCGCGCCCGCCGTCGTCCAGCGCGCCTCACGGCGATGGAACTTCGCCAGGAAGCTGTCGCGCTTGATCTCGATGCTGTCGTAGAAGCTCGGCACCATCAGCAAGGTCAGGAAGGTCGAGGTGATCGTCCCGCCGATGATGGCCACCGCCATCGGACGGTAGAACTCGCCGCCCTCGCCGATGCCCACCGCCACCGGCAGCATGCCGGCGATCAGCGCGAAGGTCGTCATCAGGATCGGACGGAAGCGCTTGCGGCCTGCGTGCATCAGCGCCTCCTCGCGCGGCACGCCGGCGGCCTCCTCCTGGCGCGCCGCGTCCAGCAGCAGGATGGCGTTCTTCGCCACCAGGCCGGCCAGCATGATGATGCCGATGAAGCTCATCAGGTTCAGCGTGCCCTTGGTCAGCAGCAGCGCCACCACCACGCCGATCAGCGACAGCGGCAGCGACAGCATCACGCCCAGCGGCGCGGTGAAGCTGCCGAACTGCATCACCAGGATCAGGTACATCAGGCCGATGCCCGAGATCAGCGCGATGCCCATCGCGCTGAACACTTCCTGCTGGTCCTTGGCCGCGCCGGCCAGCTCGATGCCGTAGCCCGGGGGAAGTTGATCGACTTGGCCAGCTTCAGCGCGTCGCTCGTCACCTCGCCGGGCGAACGGCCGTGCGCGTTGGCCGACACCGCGATCATCCGCTTGCCGTCCGCGTGCTGGATCTTGGCCGGGCCCTTGCCCATGGTGACCGTCGCGATCTGCTCCAGCGGTACCATCACGCCCGCGCCGCTGACCGCGATCGGGAGCCGCTCGATGTTGCTCGCATCCACCCGGTCCTCCGGGGCCAGGCGCACCGCCACGTCGCGGGTCTCGCTGCTCGGGTCGATCCAGTCGCCGACTTCCACGCCGGCGAAGGCCACCCGCAGCGAGTTCGCCGCATCGCCCACCGAGATGCCCAGCGTGTTGGCCAGGCCGCGGTTCAGCTCGATCTGCAGCTCGTTCTGCGGATCCTGCTCCGACAGGCCGACGTCGACCGCGCCCGGCACGCGGCGCAGCTTCTCCATGTAGTCGGTGGTGATCTCCATCAGCTTGCGCGAGTCCGCGCCGGAGAAGCGGATCTGCACCGGCTTCTGCGCGCCGTTGTTCAGATCGTCCAGCACCACGTACTCCGCGCCGACCAGCCGCGCCACCCGCGTGCGCAGGTCGGCAGCGATCTCCGCCGCGCTGCGCTTGCGCTTGGTGCTCTTGCCCAGGTCGACGTAGACGCGACCGCCGCTGGCGTTGACGCTCTCGTTGGTGGCGACCGTCTCGGGGATCTCACGCGCCAGCGCGGACGCGGCCCCCATCTTCAGCCGCGCGTATTCCAGGCTGGACGAGGCCGGCGTGCGGACCTCGATGGCGATGGTCCCGGAGTCGGATGCCGGCAGGAAACTCGTCCCGCCGAAGGTGGCCTGCAGGAAGATCGCGAGCACGAAGCTCAGCACCGCGAACGCGGCCATCCACTTGCGGTGGTGCAGCGCCCAGGCGATCACGTGTCCGTAGCGGTCGGCCTGCCGGTCGAACCACTCGTTGAAGCCCTGCAGCTTCTTGGAGATGCCGGTCTTGGGCGCCTCGTGGTGCCCCGGGGGTCGCCCCAGAAGGCCGACAGCATCGGATCCAGCGTGAACGAGATGAACAGCGACACCAGCACCGAGGCCACCACCGTCAACCCGAACGGGCGGAACCATTCGCCGGACACGCCCGGCATGAAGGCCACCGGGATGAACACGGCCACGATGGAGAAGGTCGTCGCCGCGACGGCCAGGCCGATCTCCGCCGTGCCCTTCAGCGCGGCGGTGCGGCGGTCGGCGCCGCGCTCCATGTGCCGCACGATGTTCTCGCGCACCACGATCGCGTCGTCGATCAGCACCCCGATCGCCAGCGACAGCCCCAGCAGGCTCATGAAGTTCAGCGTGAAGCCGCACAGCCAGACCGCGATGAAGGCCGCGATCACCGAGGTCGGCAGCGACAGCGCCGTGATCATGGTCGAGCGCCAGGAGTTCAGGAACACGTAGACGACGAAGATCGTCAGGCCCGCGCCGAACACCAGCGCGTGGATCACGTTGTTGAGGCTGTCCTGCGCGTCCTGCCCGCCGTCCTGCACCACCTCGAGCTTGGTGCCCTTGGGCAGCGTCTTGTCGATCTCCTCGACCAGCTTGCGGACCTCCTTGGCCACGCTCACCGTCGAGGCGTCGCGCGTGCGGGTCACCATGATGCCGACGTTCGGGTGGCCGTTGCGCACCGACAGGCCGGTCTGCTCCGCGAAACCGTCCTGCACCGTGGCCACCTGGCCCAGGCGGATCAGCTCGCTGCCGGCGCGCTTGACGACGATCTGGTTGAAGTCGGCGGGCGACTCGATGCGGCCCAGCAGCCGGATGCTCTGGTCCTCCAGTTGCCCGCGCACCTTGCCGACCGGCGCCGTCGTGTTCTGCATGCGCAGCGCATTGACGACCTCGGTCACCGAGACGTTGAACTCACGCAGCTTCTGCGCGTTCAGCAACACCGACAGCTCGCGCTTGAGCGAGCCGTTCACCGTCACCGTCGCCGCGCCGGAGATGGCGCGGAAGCGGTCGGCGAACTGGTCCTCGGCCATCCGGGAGATCTCGGCGTGCGACTGCGTGCTGGACGACAGCGCCAGCTGCATGATCGGCTGCGCCGACGGGTCGACGCGCTGCAGCACCGGCTCGCGCATCTCGGTCGGCAGCTTGTGGCGGACCGCGGCGATCGCGTTGCGGACCTCGTCCGCCGCCTCGATCATGTTCTTGTCGAAGTTGAAGAACAGCAGCAGCTGGGCCGAGCCCTCGCCCGAGGTCGAGCGCACCTCGTTCACGCCGGAGATGCTCTGCAGCGACTTCTCGATGCGGTTGACGATCTCTCGCTCGGAGGTCTCCGGCGACGCGCCGGGATAGCTGATGCTGACCACCAGCAACGGCAGGTCGACGTCGGGCCGCTCGTTGACGCGCAGCTTGGACAGGGCCAGCAGCCCCAGGGCCATCAAGCCGATGATGATCACGATCATCGCGATCGGCTTCTTGACCGAGAAATTGGAAAGGAACATGGTTCAGGCTCCTGTGCGCTTCACTGGGCCGACGCGGCCGAAGCCACCGGCAGCACGGGCAGCGGCACCACGGTCGAGCCCGACGAGGTCGAGGTCGAGCCCGAGTTCGTCAACCCGGCTGGCGGCGTGCCGCTGGCGCTTGTCATCGCGGGGGCCGCAGCGGACGCGGCGGCCTTGCTGAGCTCGACGCGTTGGCCGTCGATCAGCGTGCTGGTCGGGCTGCGCAGGATGCGATCGCCCTGCTTCACCCCGGTCGTCACCACGTACAGCCCCTGGCGGTCGTCCCGCGCGCCCAGCGTCACCGGCGTCTTGGCGACCTTGCCGCCGTCCACGCGCCAGACGAAGGACTTGTCGCCTTCGCGCAGCAGCGCGCTGTCCGCCACCATCAGCGCCGAGACGCTGTTCGTCTGCACGCGGCCTTCCGCGTAGAGGCCGGCCACGCCGGGCTGCTGCGCGCCGGCGAAGTCGACCAGCACCTCCACCTGGCGGGTGTTGGCGTTGGCGGCCTGCGCGATGCGGCGCACCTTGCCCTGGAAGTCCACCTGCGGGTAGCCGTTGACGCGGAAGTACACCGTCTGCGCGAGCTTGAGCTCGGACATGCGGTCGGCGGAGACCAGCCCCTCGAAGCGCATCGAGACGGGATCCATCACCTTGATCAGTTCCTTGCCGATCTGCGCCGAGTCGCCAGGCGACACCTTGCGGTCGCTGACGACGCCGTCGAAGGGCGCGCGCACCTCGGTGCGCTGCTGCTGCTGGCGCGCCGTGGCCACGCGGGCGCGGGCGGCGACCAGGTCGCTCTGCGCGTTGTTGCGGCGGATCTCGGCATCCTCCATCGCCTGGATGGAACTCATGCCCTGCGCCTGCAGCGTCTTCAGGCGCTGATATTGACGTTCGGCCTGCTCGAAGCTCTGCGAGGACGCGCGGGCGGATTCATCGGCCGATTGCACCGAGTCGCGGATGGCGGTGTCGTCCAGACGGACCAGCAGGTCGCCGCGCTTCACGCGCTCGCCGTTCTCCTTGTAGACCTGCAGCACGATCGCCTGCAGTTCGGCGCGCAGGTCGGCGCGGCGCTCCGGCTGGATCGAGCCGGTGATGACCGGACCGCTCGCGTACGCGCTCACGCCCAGGGTCTGGACGTCCTCGGGCGACACCAGCAGGCTGGGCGCGCTGGCCGCCGCGGCCGCGGGCGACGCTTGCTTGTCGGGGGAAGACTTGCCACAACCGGCAAGCAGGGACGCAACGACAAGGGCAATCAGCGACAGACGCAGCATGAAGCGGGCTCCGGGGGAACGTGGCTAGTGACGTAAAGATGTGTCCTTCGTGCGGAACCCGCAAAAAGGCGCGCTAGCTTAACTTCAATGACCCTGCATGCAGGTGGTCACAGCCCGCAGTTCATCCCAGGGAAACAGCGCTTCGTCGCGCCGTGTCGCGCAGGCCAGGCATTGCCGGTTTGGTTACATGGGGTTTCGTCGACCGGACCCGCGCCGCCACGCCCGGCACGGGCTGTCGGATCGGGTCTGCCCCAACATCGCGCCCCTGCGCCCCAGCTTCGCGCCGATTGTTTGCCTGGCGTCAACACCGGACAGGCAATTGCGCACATCTTTGTGATTGACGCCCAAGATATCCCACGATCTTGGGGGAAATCCTCTCTATTGCTGAATGTTAAGAAATAGACTCCGGACGTTATTTATCCTTTTTGCCGATTCGACGTCATGCGCGCACTTTCAATCGTCCATGTGGTCTTCTCGTCTCGCATCGCCGGTGGTGAACATCACTGCGTCGACCTGGCCAACGCCCAGGCCGCGCTGGGCCACACGGTCCATGTGATCGGACCGGCGGGATCCGCGGTCCGGCATGCGCTGGACCAGCGCGTCCAGTACCACGGCCTGCGCCTGCCGGTGCTGCGCGGCGCGCGGGTGCGGCGGCTGGCGGCGAAGCTGGGCGCGGACGTCGTCCACGGGCATCTCGGCCCGGCCTGCAAGGCGGTGGCGGCGGCCAGGCACAGCGCGCGGGTCGGCACGCTCCATGTGGGATACAAGACGCATCACCATGCGCGGATGGACGCGCTGGTATGCGTCAATTCGGCGCAGGTCGGTCACCTGAAGGAATTCGGCGGCATGCATCGCGTCATCTACAACTGGGCCCCGGAACGCAGCCCCGGCTCCTGCGCCGCGAAGGCGCCGTCGGGCTCCCTGCGGATGGAACTGGGCATCCCCGCCGCCGCGCCGGTGATCGGCTGCGTCGGCCGGCTGCATGCGGCCAAGGGCATGCACACGCTGATCCAGGCCTTCCAGCGGCACGCGCCGGCGAACGCCCACCTGGTGCTGATCGGCGAAGGCCCGCAGCGCGCCGAGCTCGAGGCGCTGCGCGGCGACGACAAGCGCATCCACCTGCTCGGCTTCCGCTGGAACGTCGACGAGCTGCTCGGTGAAATGGACCTGTACGTGTCCTCGTCGCGCGAGGAACAGTTCCCGCTGGCCATCCTCGAGGCGATGCGCGCGCGCCTCCCGATCGTGGCCACCGCCACGCTGGGCGCGCGCGAGATGCTGGACCCGGCGCAATCGGCCATCGTCGCGATCGACGACGCGCCGGCGATGGGCGAGGCGATCGCCGCCGCGCTGGCGCAACGGCAGCGCGACCACCGCCGCCCGGTCGACTACGACATGCAGCGCTACGACCGCTCGAGCGCCGTGCGGGCCACGCTCGGCCTCTACCAGGACGTGCTGGCGCGCCAGGGCGCCCGGGCGCACGACATGGCCGGAATGCATGTCGAAGACGCCCATGGCTGATCTCCATGGTTAAGCGTCCGAAGTCGGACTTCTGGACCGTCGGCGTCGTCCCCGAGCGCATCGATCTGCTCAGTCCCGAGCGCCTGCGCGAGTTGCGCGACCGCATCGTCTGGATGCCCGAAGCCGGCGACTGGTGCTACTACGCCGATCCCTTCGCCCTGCGCGACGGCGACGCGCTGCACGTGTTCGTCGAGAACTTCGACTACCGCACCAAGCGCGCCGATCTTCAGCGCCTCACGCTCAACCTCGCCGACGGTGCCTGGAGCGCGCCCAGGCCGGTGCTGCAGACGCCCTTCCATCTGTCCTACCCATTCGTCTTCGAGCACGAGGGTCAGGTCTGGATGGTCCCCGAATCCAGCCAGGCCGAGGAAGTCGCGCTCTATCGCGCGGTGGACGGCGCCGAGCGCTGGGAGCGCTGGGAGCGGGTCTGCGCGCTGCTGCCCGGCGTGCGCGCTGTCGACGCCTCGCTGCTGCGGCATGACGGGATGTGGTGGATGTTCTATGCGGTGATCGGCCCGGACAAGCGCGACCAGCGCGAGCTGCATGTCGCCCATGCCGATTCGCTGCAAGGCCCGTGGACGCCGCATCGCGCCAACCCGGTGAGGTCCGCGCACGACGGCGCCCGGCCCGCCGGCACGCCCTTCGTCGGCGCGGATGGCCTCGTGACCCTGCCCGTCCAGGACAGCCGCACCGGCTATGGCGGCGCGACGCGGTGGGTGCGCTTCAACCGCCTCACGCCGGACGCGGTCGAGGTCCAGGCCTTGCCGGCGACCTTCACCGGCGACCTCGCGCATCGCGACTTCGCCAGCGGCCTGCACACGATGTCCGCCTGCGGCGACGTCACGCTGATCGACGTGAAGCGCATCGACCGCTCGCGCCACCGGCAGTGGCTCGACTGGAAACGGCGCGTCAGGCGCTGGTTCGGCAAGCGCTGACGCGCGGAGCCTCCAAGGCTTCAGCACGGCCACCGCCGCTGGCCCTCACCCCTGGCCCTCTCCCGCAAGCGGGAGAGGAAGCGTTCAGGTGTGGTCCATCGACGGCGCGATGTCTTCCAGCGGCTTGCGCTCCGCGTCGACGCCGAAACGCAGCGCGAGCAATCCCGCCACGATCACCAGCACGGCGCCGATGCCATAGCCGATCGCCACGTTGCCGCGGTCGCTGCTCTCCACCAGCCATCCGAACAGCAGCGGCGCCACGAAACCGCCGGCGCCGGTGCCGACCGCATAGAAGATCGCGATGGCCATCGCCCGCATCTCGAGCGGGAAGATCTCGCTGACCGTCAGGTAGGCGGAACTGGCCGCCGCCGACGCGAAGAAGAACACCGCCGACCAGCACAACGCCTGCGAGCGTGCGTCCAGCACATCCGCGACGAAGGCGACGCCGGTGGCCGCGAGGCCGACCCCGGCCAGACCGTAGGTCAGCGCGATCATGCGGCGGCGGCCGACCCGGTCGAACAGCGGTCCCAGCAGCAGCGGTCCGAGCACATTGCCGAGCGCGAACGGGAAGATGTAGAGCGCCACCCGATGGTCGGCGACGCCGTAGAAGCGCGTCAGCACCAGCGCATAGCTGAAGAAGATCGCGTTGTAGAAGAAGGCCTGCGCCAGCATCAACGACAGCGCGACGCCGCTGCGCACGCGGTAGCGGCGCAGCAGCACGTGCAGCACCTCGCGCATCGTCGGCACGGGGCGGCGGTGCTCGCGCTGCTCCATCGGTGCCACCGGCGGCAACGGGCCGTGCTGGGCGGCGACCTCCGCCTCGATGGCGTCGATGATCTGGCGGGCCTCGTCGACCCGGCCGTGGCGCAGCAGCCAACGGGGACTCTCCGGGACGTGACGGCGCACGAGCACCATGCCCACCGCCAGCAACGCGCCCATCCCGAAGCCCACACGCCAGCCCTGCACCGGGCCGAGCACGTCCGGATGCAGCAACAGCAGGCTGGACGCTGCGCCGAGCGCCGCGCCGATCCAGAAGCTGCCGTTGATGGCGAGATTCACGCGGCCGCGCACGCGGGCGGGCACCAGCTCGTCGATCGCCGAGTTGATCGCGGCGTACTCCCCGCCGATGCCCAGGCCGGTGATGAACCGGCACAGCGCGAAGAAGGTGAAGTCGGTGGAGACCGCGGTGGCGAGCGTGGCCACCGCGTAGATCGCGAGCGTCGCGAGGAACAGGCGTTTGCGCCCGAGCCGGTCCGACATCCGGCCGAACACCAGGGCGCCGACGATCGCACCCGCGAGGTAAAGCGATCCGGACCAGCCGACCTGGACGGCGGAGAGTCCGAGGGTGTCAGGTCTTTCCAGCACGGCGCCGACGGAGCCGACGAGCGTGACCTCAAGGCCGTCGAGCACCCAGGCCACGCCCAGTGCGAGCACCACGCGCCAGTGCCAGCGCGACCAGGGCAGCCGATCTAGCCGGCGTGCGATATCGAGGGAAGCCGTCATTGACGGCGAAGTCGGCAATCGGCGTTCCGGACCGAGTCCGACACACTCGATCCCTTCAACGCAGACGCCCGAACACCATCAATCGCAGGACGGAGGCCCGAAGTCAGCGGATGCCGCTGGGGCCGGAATGGTGCTTGAGGGTCCTGGAGGGAGCCCTCATGCACCGTGGAGAGCCCGCGCTTGCCCTTGCGCAGTCGGAGCCGGAGCCGGAGTCAGCCTCACGCAGTCGGATTCCAGGCGGCAGCCGCCTCGTCCCACACCTCGCGGCTACGCGCCACGAGCAACCCTGGCTGCCGGTCTCCGGCACGGTACGGTGTCCCGTCGAGCCGCGCCGCGACGCCGCCGGCCTCCGTGATGAACAGCGTGCCGGGCGCATGGTCCCAGGCGAGCTTGCGCCAGTAGAGCGTCGCGTCGAAGGCGCCTTCCGCCAGCGCGGGGTACTCCGCGCCGGCGCAGTTGAGTCCGGGCAGGATCTCCACGCCCTGCCAGGTCGCGACGCGGTCCTGGTGCTCCTGCGGCAGGAAACGCGTCTTGACGACCGCCCGCTTCAGACCCGGACCCGACGCCGCATGCAGCCGTTCCGACTCCCGCCAGGCGCCCTGTCCGCGCCGGGCGTGATGCAGTACGCCCGAGATCGGGTTGAGCATCCACGCCCCGACCGTCACGCCGTCTTCCAACAGCGCCACCATCGACGACAGCGGCTCGCGCCCGGAAATGAAATTGAAGGTGCCGTCCAGCGGATCGACCAGCCACACGGCGCCCTCGTCGAGCTGGTCGAGCAGCTCCGGCGTCTCCGCACATTGTTCCTCGCCGACGACGCGCGAGCCGGGCACCAGTGCGCGCAACTCCGGCGTCAGGAAGGCCTCGACATCGCGGTCCACGGTCGTGACCCACTCGCCGGGGGCCTTTTCCATGATCTCCTCGTCCGCCAGGTGGCGGAAGCGCGGTGCGATCCAGGTGGTGGCGGCGTGACGCAGCAGCGCGGCGACGGGGTCAGGCGTTGTGGAACTCATCCGGTCATGCTACCCGCAGCGCCATGACCCCGACGCGAGCCCCGGTGCGAGCCGCCGCGCGGATCCGCCGCGCGTCCCGGTCGGACCGGGGCCCTCAAGACCCGGCCCCGCCGGCCGATATCCGGTCATCGCCCGGAATTCCAGCATGCACGTCGCCGTCCCCTCCGCCCAGGTTTCCACCTCGTCGTCCTCGGCGGGGACGTCCGCCGCCGCCTCCGGCACGGGGCCCGACGCGCAGATCGCCCGCCTGCAGTCGCAGTTGAAGCAGCTGCAGAAGCAGATGAAGGACGTCGCCTCCGACACCACGATGGACGCGCAGGCGAAGGAGAAGCGCCAGAAGCTGCTGCAATCGCAGATGCAGATGGTGATGGACCAGATCGCCCAGATCCAGAAGGCCGCGGCCGAGGCCGCCGCGGCAAAGGCAGCGGAAAGGACCGGCCAGGGCGCCGCCGCCCAGCAGTCGACGCCCGTCCGGAACGAAGAGGACGACAAGGATCTGGATTCCGCCCACGACCCGGCCGGTTCGCGGCGCTCCTCGTCGCGCGCGACGCTGGGCGCCTTTCTCGACGAATACGCCTGAGCCCGCTCACGCTAGGATTCCACCCCTGAAGGGGTTTCACATGGTCACGACGATCAAACGCGAAGAGTTCTGTTTCCTGGTGGTCGACGACTTCTCGACCATGCGCCGCATCATCTCCGGGCTGCTCCGGGAGCTCGGCTTCAAGAAGATCCTGGAGGCCGAGGACGGCAAGGCCGCGCTGCGCCAGCTCGAGCTCTCGTTCGAGTCGGGCGAGCCGATCCATTTCGTCCTCAGCGACGTGAACATGCCGGTCATGAACGGCTTCCAGTTCCTCGAAGCCCTGCGCGCCAAGCCGGAGTCCGATCCGCTGCGCAAGGTGCCGGTGCTGCTCGTCACCGCCGAGGGCCGCAAGGAAGACATCATCCGGGCCGCCCAGCTCGGCGCGACCGGCTACATCGTCAAGCCGTTCAACAAGGACACGGTCGGCGACAAGATCCATCTGACGCTGAAGAACCGGAACATCCTGGTCGATTGAGGCCCGGGCGGGCACATGCCGCCCTCCCACGTAACGCTCGTAACGCGGCCCCGCAGCGCGTGACGGCGCAACGGGCGGGACACTCGCGATCCTCCGCCACTCCCGCTCCCTGGCATGACCGACCGCCGGCACCTCCTCGCCGCGGCGCTGGGCTCGCTGCTGATGCCGACCGCCCGGTCCATCGCGGCGCCCGTGCTGCCGGACGCCACCGGGCCCTACGCCCTCCCCGGCACCTTCGTCCATCCCCTGCCCGATCCGGTCACCGGGCGCCGGTACGAGGTCTGGGTCGATCTGCCGCCGAACGCGCCCACGCCCCCCGGTCTGCGGCCGGCCGTGTTCGTGACCGACGCGCCGTACGCCTTCCCGCTCGTGCGGGCCCTGCGCAACCGCGTCGGCCAGCAGGGCCGCAACCTTGCCGATTTCGTCGTCGTCGGGCTGGCGGGGCCGCAGGACGAGTCCGCGGTCGACATGCGCTCGCGCGACTACACCCCGAGCGATCCCCGCCTCCGACCCGGCCGGCCCGCCGACCGCTACGGCGCGCCGCGCTACGGCGAAGGCGCCGCCTACCTGAAGTACGTGGCCGAGGTCGCGGTGCCGGCGATCTCCGGGCGATACCGGATCGACCCGGATCGCCGCGTGCTGCTCGGGCATTCCTACGGCGCGCTCTTCGCCGCGCAGGTGCTGTTCGCGCAGCCGACGCTGTTCAGCCACTACCTCCTCGGCAGCCCGTCGTTCTGGTTCGACCGTCGCCTGATGTTCGAGCGCGAGGCCGCCTACGCGAAGCGGCACACCGATCTGGCGGCGCGGATCTTCCAGTACGTCGGCGCGTACGAAGCCGTCGCGCCGGGACCGCGCTTCAACAAGGAGAACGACCTCGTCGCCGACGCGCGCCGGTTCGAGGCGCTGCTGCGCCAGCGCCGCTACCCGTCCCTGCGCATCGAGAGCCGCGTGCTCGCCGGCGAGGACCACCTCACCGTCGCGCCGGCCGGCGCCACGCTCGGCCTGCTCTGGGCGCTGCCGGGAAAAGGTCCCTACGAGGGTTGAGCCGATTACCATCCTCGCCATTGCACGGAGAGGATGGCGCATGGGGGCCAAGACTTGGATGCTGGTCATCGCGGACGGCGACGCCCGCGCGGCGCTCGAAGCGCGACCGGCGCTCGACCGCGACGCGTCGCGCGCGCTGGCGGAGCAGCTCTTCCCGGGAGAGACGCTCGAGCTGATCGGCGAAGGCGACCTGAGCTACACCAACCCGCCCGACCCGCTGATGTTCATCGGCTGCTTCCCCGGCGTCTGGGTCATCGCGGCCAGCGAGTTCGCCGTCGACCATCCGTCGCAGCTGCCGGGCCGCTTCCTCGACATCGCCGGCAAGCGCCGCATCACCTTGCATGCGATGCACAGCGTGGTCGACTGGTTCGCCTTCGCCGTCTGGGAGGACGGCCGGCTCATCCGCTCCCTCAGCCTGTCGCCCGACAGCGGCATCCTGGAGGACATCGGCGAGCCCCTGCCTTTCGAAGCCCCGTACTGGGCGGAGCAGCAGCGGGCCCCCGTCGGCGACGGAGAGGGCAATGACACAGGCGCCACGGCCAATGGCCCGGGTGACGGCGAGGACGCCTACCCCTTGCCCTTCCATCCGCTGGAGCTGGGGGAAGCGGTGCTGCTCGCCCGGTTCGGTTATCAGCTCGAAGGCGGCGGCGACGCGAGCGTCGATCCGTTCTCCGTCCCGCTGCTGCACTTCCAGCGCTCGGGCATGCGGCGCAAGCCGGCGTCCGAGGAGCCGGCGCCGCCCGCGCCCTGGTGGAAGTTCTGGTGAACGGGCCGCGCTCAGGCGCTGCCTGAGTCGCCCGGGCCGCCCAGTGCCGCCAGCACCTCCGCCGGCGCCTGGACCAGCTCGATCAGCACGCCCTCCCCGCCGATGGGGAACTCGCCGCTGCTTGTCGGATGGATGAAGCAGATGTCGTGGCCCGCCGCGCCCTTGCGGATGCCGCCGGGCGCGAAGCGCACACCGTTCGCGCTCATCCACTCGACGGCCTTGGGCAAGTCGTCGACCCACAGTCCCACGTGGTTGAGCGGCGTCGCATGGACCGCCGGCTTCCTGCCCGGATCCAGCGGCTGCATCAGGTCGACCTCGATCCGCCTCGGCCCCTCGCCGATCGCGCAGATGTCCTCGTCGACGTTCTCCGCCTCGGACACGAAATGACCGACGACCTGCAACCCCAGCACGTCCACCCACAGCCGGCGCAGCGCCGCCTTGTCCGGACCGCCGATGGCGATCTGCTGCAGGCCGAGGATCCGATAGGGCTTGGTGGGGCTTGTCGTCATATTAATTTAGCCATCAATAACTAATAGAGGTGGTCATACCCTCTCGAAACTGAGCAGGCCGGCGCGCCGGAAACCCGTGAACTTATCACGACCGGCACCCGCCCCACCCGTCGAAGCCCACTGGCAGGCCTTCGCCGCACAGGCCTTTGTTCACACGGTTTACATGATGTTGCAGGTGCTTTGGACGGCCTTCCTTGGCGTCGAATCACCGCGCCACGCGGGTCCTGCGTCTTCAGGATCTGACCTAAGTGCCGATCACCATTGAATGTCGGTCGCATGACAGCCGAACGATCGTTCGATGACGCGGCCGGGATCCCTTGCCTTGGCAAGCATCTCCTCCCCGCGTTCGCGGGCTTTACGCGCGTTCTGTAACCGTGAACTGAGGCCGACTCCCGGCCCTTTTGTTCCGTTCACGTTAAGCGTGGCGCCAATAACATTTCCGGGCTAGCTCAAGTTTGTCAATCGGCGTCCGAAAACCGAATGACGGCATCCGGAAGTTCGGGTGCGCGGCAACAACAAGCTGACCCAACCCACTCGCGCCTATGGGCGCATCCGCCCCCATAGGTTCACGGAGTTCCAAGATGGCATCGCTGATTACCAACCTGACGACCGACCAGATCGCCGCCCTCACGTCGACGACCCTGGCGCGCCTGACCAGCGAAGACTGGGCCGCGTTCTCGACCGAGCAGTTCCAGGCGCTGACGACCTCGCAGTTCGCCACGCTCGGCACGAAGTCCGTGTCGATGTTCACCACCACGAACATCGCCGCCATCGAATCCGACGACCTGCGCGCGCTGTCCACCGCCGCGGTGCAGACCTTCACCAGCACGCAGCTGAATGCCCTGGGCTCCGACCAGTTCGGCGCGATGACGACCAAGCAGGTCGGCGCGATGACCACGCAGCAGGTCCGGAACCTGGAGTCCGACGACCTCAACGCGCTGGCCTCGGACCAGATCCGCGCGCTGAGCTCGCAGCAGGTGGCCGCGCTGTCCACCAGCCTGATCGGCACGATGGCCTCGGACGATCTGCAGGCCCTCAAGACCGACCAGATCAAGGCCCTGAGTTCGCAACAGGTCGCCGCCCTCTCCACCGAGGGCGTCGCCGCGCTGGCGACCAACCAGGCCGCCGCGCTGAGCAGCACCCAGGCCGCCGCGCTGACCTCCGACCAGGCCGCCGCGCTGACCTCGGACGCCGTGCATGCATTGAGCACCGCCGCCGTCAAGGCGCTGGGCACCGACCAGATCGCCGCGCTGAATTCCGAACAGATCGCCGCGCTGACCACCGCCCAGATCGGTGCGCTGTCCACGCAGCAGATCCGCCAGCTGGCCAGCGATGAGATCGCCGCCCTGGACACCAACCAGATCCGCGCCATCACCACGCAGCAGATCGCCGCGCTGACGACCGACCAACTGGCCGGCGTCAACAGCACCGACGTGCAGGCGCTGACGACCGCGCAGGTGCGCGCGCTGAGTTCGTCCCAGGTCGGCGCGCTGAGCACCGATTCGATCGAGGCGATGAGCTCCGGCCAGATCGGCGCGCTGAGCTCCACCCAGGTCAAGGGCCTGACGACCGACCAGATGGCGGCCATCAGCTCCGAAGACATGAAGGCGCTGTCGACCGCCACCATCCGCGCCCTGACGACCGACCAGGTCCAGGCACTGAATTCGGACCAGGTCTCGGCGCTGACCAGCACCCAGATCGGTTCGCTGACGACCGGCCAGGTCGCCGTGCTGTCGACCGATGAACTGAACGCGCTGAACAGCTCGCAGATCCGCGCGCTGGGCACCGCCCAGATCGCCGCGCTGTCGACCGACCAGGTCCACGGCATGGAATCCGCCGACGTCCAGGCCTTCACCACCGGCCAGGTCGCCGCGCTGAGCTCGGCCCAGATCGCCGCGCTGTCCACCGAGGCCATCGTCGCGCTGACCTCCGGCCAGTTCGCCTCCCTCACCTCCAAGCAGCTGGCCGGTCTGTCGACCGATCAGGTCGCCGCCATCGAGTCGCAGGACCTGCGGGCCCTGTCATCCGCCGCGATCCGCTCGCTGACCACCGACCAGTTCGACGCGCTGAACTCCGAGCAGGTCGCCGCGCTGACGACCCAGCAGGTCTCCGTGCTGACGACCGGCCAGGTCCAGGCCATGTCCAGCGACGACCTGAACGCGCTGGGCTCGGCCCAGATCCGCGCCCTGGGCACCGCCCAGGTCGCGGCGCTGTCGACCGCCCAGGTCTCCACGATGGAAAGCGCCGACGTCCAGGCGCTGACCACCGGCCAGGTCCAGGCCCTGAGCTCGGCCCAGGTAGGCGCGCTGTCCACCGAGAACATCGCCGCGCTGAGCTCGGCCCAGGTCGCCGCCCTGTCGACCAAGCAGATCGCCGGCCTGACGACCGACCAGGTCGCCGCCATCGAGACCGCCGACCTGCGCGCCATGTCGACGGCCGCGATCCGTTCGCTGACCACCGACCAGTTCGACGCGCTGAACTCCGACCAGGTCGGCGCCCTGTCGACCGGCCAGATCGCCGCGCTGACGACCGGCCAGGTCCAGGCCATGTCCAGCGATGACCTGAACGCGCTGGGTTCGGCCCAGATCCGCGCGCTGGGCACCGCCCAGGTCGCCGCCCTGTCGACCGCCCAGGTCTCCACGATGGAAAGCGCCGATGTGCAGGCGCTGACCACGGCCCAGGTGGTCGCGCTGAGCTCGGCCCAGATCGGCGCGCTGTCGACCGAGAACATCGCCGCGCTGAGCTCCGCCCAGGTCGCCGCGCTGTCGACCAAGCAGATCGCCGGCCTGACGACCGACCAGATGGCCGCGATGGAGACGCAGGATCTGCGCGCCCTGTCCACGGCCGCGATCCGTTCGCTGACCACCGACCAGTTCGACGCGCTGGGCTCCGCCCAGGTCGGCGCGCTGACGACCCAGCAGATCGCCGCGCTGACGACCGGCCAGGTGCACGGCCTGACCAGCGATGACCTGAACGCGCTGGGCTCGGCCCAGATCCGCGCCCTGGGCACCGCCCAGGTCGCCGCCCTGTCGACCGCCCAGGTCTCGACGATGGAAAGCGCCGACGTGCAGGCGCTGACCAGCGGCCAGGTGCAGGCGTTGAGCTCCGACCAGGTCGGCGCGCTGTCGACCGAGAACATCGTCGCCCTGACCTCCTCGCAGGTCGCCGCGCTGTCGACCAAGCAGGTCGCCGGCCTGACGACCGACCAGATGGCCGCCCTGGAAACCGGCGACCTGAAGTCGCTGGGCACCGCGGCCATCCGCGCGCTGACCACCGACCAGATCGCCGCGCTGGGCTCCGACCAGATCGCCGCGCTGACGACCGCCCAGGTCGCGGCGCTGACGACCGCCCAGGTCGCCAACCTGACGTCCGAAGACCTGAACGCGCTGACCAGCGCGCAGATCAAGGCGCTGTCGACCGCGCAGGTCGCCGCCCTGACGACGGCCCAGATCTCCACGATGGAGAGCAATGACGTCCAGGCGCTGTCCACGCAGCAGATCGCCGCGCTGAATTCCGACCAGGTCGGCGCGCTGTCGACCGAGAATATCGCCGCGCTGAGCTCGCAGCAGGTCGCCCCGCTGTCGACCAAGCAGGTCGGCGGCCTGACGACCGACCAGGTCGGCGCCATCGAGACGGTGGACGTCCGCGCGCTGTCGACCAACGCGCTGCGCGCCCTGACGACCGCGCAGATCGACGCGCTGAACTCCGACCAGATCGCCGCGCTGACGACCGCCCAGGTCGCCGCGCTGACCACGGCGCAGGTCCAGGCCCTGGCCTCGGAAGACCTGAACGCGCTGGGCTCGGCCCAGATCCGCGCGCTGTCGACCGCCCAGGTCGCCGCGCTGACGACCGGCCAGGTCAACGGCATGGAATCCGCCGATGTGCAGGCGCTGACGACCCAGCAGGTCGCCGCCCTGGGCTCGGCCCAGATCGGCGCGCTGTCGACGGAAAACGTCGCCGCGCTGACCTCCGCGCAAGTCGGCGCGCTGACGACCAAGCAGGTCGCCGGCCTGACCACCGACCAGATGGCCGCCCTGGAAACGGGTGACGTGAAGGCGCTGTCCACCGCCGCGCTGCGCGCGCTGGGCACCGACCAGATCGAGGCCCTGGGCTCCGACCAGATCGCCGCGCTGACGACCGCCCAGGTCGCCTCGCTGACGACCGGCCAGGTCAGCAACCTGACCTCCGACGACCTGAACGCCCTGACGAGCGGCCAGATCAAGGCGCTGTCGACCGCCCAGGTCGCCTCGCTGACGACCGGCCAGATCGCGACGATGACCAGCGAGGACGTCGCCGCGCTGACCACCGCGCAGCTGCAGTCGCTGGGCTCGGCCCAGATCGGCGCGCTGAGCACCGACGCGATCGTCGCCCTGAGCTCCGCCCAGGTGGGCGCGCTGACGACCAAGCAGGTCGCCGGCCTGACCACCGACCAGATGGCCGCCATCGAGACCGGTGACCTCCGCGCGCTGAGCACCACCGCGCTGCGCGCCCTCACCACCGACCAGCTGAACGCGCTGGGTTCGGACCAGGTCGCCGCGCTGAACACGGTGCAGGTCCAGGCGCTGACGACCGCCCAGGTCGCCGGCCTGACCAGCGAGGACCTGAACGCGCTGAACAGCGCGCAGATCAAGGCGCTGGGCACCGCCCAGGTCGCCGCGCTGACGACCGCCCAGGTCAACGCGATGGAATCCGCCGACGTGCAGGCGCTGACGACCCAGCAGGTCGCCGCCCTCGGCTCGGCCCAGGTCGGCGCGCTGAGCACCGACTCGGTCGTCGCGCTGACCTCGCAGCAGGTCGCGGCGCTGACCAGCAAGCAGGTCGCCGGCCTGACCACCGACCAGATGGCCGCCCTCGAATCGGGCGACCTGAAGGCGATGGCCACCAACGCGCTGCAGTCGCTGACCTCCGCTCAACTCGAGGCGCTCGACAGCACCCAGATCGCCGCGCTGTCCACTCAGCAGGTCGCCGCGCTGACGACCGGCCAGGTGAACACCCTGACCTCGGACGACCTGAACGCGCTGACCAGCGGCCAGATCAAGGCCCTGTCGACGCAGCAGATCGCCGCCCTGTCGACCGCCCAGGTCTCGACGATGGAGTCGGCTGACGTGCAGGCGCTCGCCACCAACCAGGTCGCCGCGCTGAGTTCGGCCCAGGTCGGCGCGCTGAGCACCGAATCGATCGTCGCCCTGACTTCCGGCCAGGTCGCCGCGCTGACCAGCAAGCAGGTCGCCGGCCTGAGCACCGACCAGATGGCCGCCATCGAGACGGCGGACCTGCGTTCGCTGTCCTCGACCGCCCTGCGCGCCCTGACCAGCGACCAGCTGCAGGCCCTGTCGACCGACCAGGTCCAGGCGCTGACGACCGCCCAGGTCGCCTCGCTGACGACCGGCCAGGTCAGCCAGCTCGCCACCGACGACTTCGGTGCGTTCACCTCCGGCCAGCTGCGCGCCCTGGGCACCGCCCAGATCGCCGCCCTCGGCACCGCCCAGCTCGACGCGCTGAACAGCGACCAGGTCGCGGCGCTGACGACCCAGCAGGTCGCCGCGCTGACGACCGGCCAGGTCAGCAACCTGTCCTCGGATGACCTGAACGCCCTCACGAGCGGTCAGATCAAGGCGCTGACGACCCAGCAGGTCGCCGCACTGACGACCGGCCAGATCAATGCGATGGAATCGGCGGACGTCGCCGCGCTGGCGACCAACCAGATCGCCGCGCTGAGCTCGTCACAGGTCGGCGCGCTGAGCACCGAATCGATCGTCGCCCTGACTTCCACGCAGGTCGCCGCGCTGACGACCAAGCAGGTCGCCGGCCTGACCACCGACCAGATCGCCGCGATCGAGACGGGTGACCTGAAGTCGCTGTCGACCGTCGCGCTGCGCGCCCTGGGCACCGACCAGCTCGACGCGCTGGGCTCCGACCAGATCGCCGCCCTGACGACCGTGCAGGTCGCCGCGCTGACGACCGCGCAGGTCGGCAACCTGTCCTCGGACGACCTGAACGCCCTCACCAGCGCGCAGATCAAGGCGCTGTCGACCCAGCAGGTCGCCGCGCTGTCCACCGCCCAAGTCTCGACGATGACCAGCGAGGACGTCGCCGCCCTGACCACCGCGCAGGTGCAGGCCCTGGGCTCGGCCCAGGTCGGCGCCCTGAGCACCGAGGCGATCGTCGCCCTGGGCTCGGCGCAGGTCGCCGCGCTGACCAGCAAGCAGGTCGCCGGTCTGACGACCGACCAGATGGCCGCCATCGAGACGGGTGACCTCAAGGCCCTGTCGACCGCCGCGCTGCGCGCGCTGGGCACCGACCAGCTCGACGCGCTGGGCTCCGACCAGATCGCCGCGCTGACGACCGCCCAGGTCGCCTCGCTGTCGACGGCCCAGGTCAGCAACCTGACCTCGGACGACCTGAACGCCCTCACGAGCGGCCAGATCAAGGCGCTGTCGACCCAGCAGGTCGCTTCGCTGACGACGGCCCAGGTCTCCACGATGGAGAGCGCCGACGTCGCCGCGCTGAACTCGACGCAGGTCGCCGCGCTGAGCTCCGCCCAGGTCGGCGCGCTGAGCACCGAAGCGATCGTCGCCCTGAACTCGACGCAGGTCGCCGCGCTCAGCAGCAAGCAGGTCGCCGGTCTGACGACCGACCAGATGGCCGCCATCGAGACGGCGGACCTGAAGGCCCTGTCGACCAACGCCGTGCAGGCTCTGACCTCGGCCCAGCTGGAAGCGCTGGGCTCCGACCAGATCGCCGCGCTGACGACCCAGCAGGTCGCCGCGTTGACGACCGGCCAGGTCAGCACCCTGACGTCCGATGACCTGAACGCCCTCACGAGCGGCCAGATCAAGGCCCTGTCGACCCAGCAGGTCGCCGCGCTGACGACCGCCCAGGTCGCCGCGATAGAGTCCGCCGACGTGCAGGCGCTCGCCACCAACCAGGTCGCCGCGCTGAGCTCGGCCCAGGTCGGCGCGCTGAGCACCGACTCGATCGTCGCCCTGACCTCGGGCCAGGTCGCCGCGCTGACCAGCAAGCAGGTCGCCGGCCTGACGACCGACCAGATGGCCGCGATCGAAAGCGCTGACCTGAAGTCGTTGTCCACGGTCGCCCTGCGCGCCCTGACCAGCGACCAGCTGCAGGCGCTGAGCTCCGACCAGGTCGAAGCGCTCACCACCACCCAGGTGGCCGCGCTCATGACGGGCCAGATCAGCCAGTTCGCCACCGACGACTTCGCCGCGCTGACCACCGGCCAGCTGCGCGCCCTGACCACCGGTCAGGTGGCGTCGCTGACCTCGGCTGAACTCGAAGCGCTCGACAGCAACCAGATCGCCGCGCTGACGACGCAGCAGGTCGCCGCGCTGACGACCGGCCAGGTCAGCAACCTGACCTCGGACGACCTGAACGCGCTGACCAGCGCGCAGATCAAGGCGCTGAGCACCGCCCAGGTGGCCGCCCTGACGACCGCGCAGGTCTCGACGATGGAGACCGCGGACGTGGCCGCGCTGGCCACCAACCAGGTCGCCGCGCTGAGCTCCGACCAGGTCGGCGCGCTGACGACCGAAGCGGTCGTGGCGCTGAGCTCGCTGCAGGTCGCCGCGCTGACCAGCAAGCAGGTCGCCGGCCTGACCACCGACCAGATCGGTGCGATCGAATCGGGTGACCTGAAGGCCCTGTCGACGGTGGCGCTGCGTGCGCTGACCAGCGACCAGCTGGCGGCCCTCGGCTCCGACCAGGTCGCCTCGCTGACGACGCAGCAGGTCGCCTCGCTGACGACCGGCCAGGTCAGCACCCTGACCTCGGACGACCTGAACGCCCTCACGAGCGGCCAGATCAAGGCGCTGACGACCCAGCAGGTCGCCTCGCTGACGACGGCGCAGATCTCGACGATGGAGAGCGCCGACGTTGCCGCCCTGTCCTCGCAGCAGGTCCAGGCGCTCGGCTCGGCCCAGATCGGCGCGCTGAGCACCGACTCGGTGATCGCGCTGAGCTCGGTCCAGGTCGCCGCGCTGTCCTCGGCGCAGGTCAAGGGTCTGACGACGGACCAGATGGCTGCGATGGAGACCGCGGACCTGCGTGCGCTGTCGACGGTCGCCCTGCGCGCCCTCGGCACCGACCAGATCGAGGCGCTCGACAGCAACCAGATCGCCGCGCTGACCACGCTGCAGGTCGCCTCGCTGACGACCGTCCAGATCGCCAACCTGACCAGCGACGACCTGAACGCGCTGACCAGCGGCCAGATCCGCTCGCTGAGCAACGCCCAGCTGCAGGCCCTGACGACGGCGCAGATCTCGACGATGACGACGGAAGACGTCGCCGCGTTGACCTCCGCGCAGCTGCAGGCCTTCGGCTCGGCCCAGATCGGCGCGCTGAGCACGGACGCGATCGTCGCCCTGAGCTCGACCCAGGCCGCGGCCCTGAGCTCGGCGCAGGTCGACGGCCTGACGACGGCCCAGATGGCGGCTTTCGAGACCGCTGACCTGCGCAGCCTGACCACGGCGGCCATCCGCTCGCTGGACAGCGCGCAGCTGGAAGCCCTCGACAGCAACCAGATCGCCGCGCTGACCACGCAGCAGGTCGCCTCGCTGAGCACGCTGCAGGTGAGCCAGATGGCCACCGACGACGTGCAGGCGCTGACCTCGCAGCAGATCGTGTCGATGAGCTCGGCCCAGTTGCACGCCTTCACCACCGACCAGGTGCAGGCGATCGACTCCGGCGACCTCGCGGCCATCAGCAGCGCGAACATGGTGGCCTTCGGCTCGGCGGACTTCGAGGCCTTCACCTCGGATCAGATCCACGCCCTGACCTCGCAGCAGTGGAGCGCGGTGGGCGCGACGCAGGTGGCCGGCATCGAGACCGCCGACATCTCGTCGATCACCACGGCCGGCATCCATGCGCTGAGCACGACCGCCCTGCACGCGTTCAACACCGACCAGATCGCGGCGCTGACCAGCGACCAGGTCCATGAGTTCAGCACGGCGCAACTGCGCTCGCTGGGCACGGACCAGATCGCGGCGCTGTCGACCGAAGACATCGCGGCCTTCACCAGCCAGCACTTCGGCACGCTGACCTCGGCCCAGATGCACGCGTTCACGACGGACCAGATCCTGGCGATGGATTCCAGCGACATCCATGCGCTGACCTCCACCCAGGTGCACGGCCTGTCGACCGAACAGATCATGGCGATGACGTCCGACCAGTTCGTCGGCTGGGACACCCAGGACATCGCGTCCATGAACATGGAGCAGTCGCTGTCGATCACGTCCGACCAGATGGTGGGCTGGAGCCACGAGCAGAGCAACGCGCTGTTCTCGTCGACCCCGATCGTGCTGGACCTGGACGGCAACGGCGTGCAGACGCTGGCCGCCAAGGACGGCGTGAACTTCGACCTGAACGCCACCGGTCACAACGACAAGTGGGGCTGGGTCGGCGGCAACGACGGCCTGCTGGTGATGGATCGCAACGGCAACGGCACGATCGACAGCGGTGCGGAGCTCTTCGGCGCCGGCACCACGGTCAACGGCCGCAAGGGCCTGGACGGCTTCACGGCCCTGGCCTCGCTGGACACGAACCATGACGGCCACATCAACGCCAAGGACGTGGACTTCAGCAAGCTGCAGGTCTGGGTCGACGCCAACCACGACGGCAAGACCGACGCGGGTGAACTCCATTCCCTGACCGACCTGGGCATCACCGACCTGAACCTGGGCGCGACCAAGGGCACGGACGTCGACCACGGCAACCTGATCGGCCTGGTGTCGAGCTACACCAAGTCCGACGGCAGCACGCACGAGATGTCCGACGTGTGGTTCACCAAGGACGGCGCGACGCAGCAGATGACCGGCACGACGCGGGAAGCCGCGCCGCAACTGGGCGACCTGCTCGCCCAGCCGGAAGCCAACCTGCTCGGCGGCGGCACGGCCGCCACCGCGACGGCGGTCACGGCGGCGACCACCGCCGCGGCCACCGACACGGTCAGCCACGACGTGATGAGCGCGGCTTACAAGAAGCTGCATGACGACGACCAGAACGGCGCTGTCCCGCTGATCTAAGCGGCAGTCCGGAACCGGGGGCCTTGCGCCCCGGTTTGCCGTTTGCGGCCTCCGGCCTTCGCCCGCCCGTCAAGGGATGGACGGCCGCAAACGACAGACCAGACCGGTTTCAGAAGTACTCTCCTTTCCCGCATGGCCACCTTCGACGTCGGTTCGCTCACTCCCGCGGAGATCGCAGCGCTCACCACCACGCAGCTCGCGACGCTGACGGGGTCGGAGTGGGCCTTGCTGACCGCCGAACAGGTGGTGGCGCTGACGACCTTCCAGGTGTCCGCGCTCTCGGCCCGCCAGCTCAATTACCTGGCGTCCGGGCAGCTCGCGGCGATGGAGCTGCAGGACGTCCAGGCGATCAACACCGCCGCGATCCGCACGCTGACGACGTCCTCGCTCGCCGCGCTGACCTCCGACCAGATCCATGCGCTGACGACGGCGCAGATCCCGGCGCTGACCGTGGACCGGCTGCGCCGCATGGACAGCGACCAGTTCACCGCGCTCGACAGCACGCAGATCGCGGCGCTGTCCTCGGTGCAGGTGCGCGGCCTGGGCAGCCAGCAGATCGGCATGCTGACCACCGACGAGGTGGCCGTCTTCAGCACCGCGGCGATGCAGGTGCTGAACACCGTGCAGATCGGCGCCCTGAGCGTCGATCAGCTCAACGCCTTCAACACCGCCCAGATCGGCGCGCTGCGCGGCAACCAGACCAAGGGCCTGAGTGGCGACCAGCTCAGCGCGCTCAGCACTGAGGCCTTGCAGGCCCTGACGACCAGCGCGGTCCGCGGGCTGAGCACGACCGCCGTGTCCCACCTCTCGTCCGACGCGGTGCAGTCGCTGGACAGCAAGCAGATCGCCGCGCTGACCAGCCAGCAGTTCCGCACCCTGAGCACCGACGCGCTGGTGGCGCTGACGACCGAGCAGGCCGGCGCGCTCAACACGCTGCAGATCAAGTCCCTGAGCACCACGCAGGTCGCGGCGCTCGAGGGCGAGGACCTCGCCGCGATCGGCACCAAGGGCCTGCGCGCGCTGAATTCGCAGCAGCTCGGCGCGCTGTCCTCGGACCAGGTCGACGCGTTGAGCTCGCGTCAGGTGCAGAGCCTGACCTCGACCCAGCTGATCGGGCTCACCAGCGACCAGTTGCCGGCCTTCAGCACCGACGAGCTGCGCCTGATGAGCAGCAGTGCGCTGGTGGGCCTGAAGCCCGAGGTGCTCGCGGCGATGAGCGCCGAGCAGCTCGGCGCGCTCAAGACGGTGCAGATCGCGATGCTGACGACGCGCCAGCTGGCCGCGTTCGACACCGACGATCTGGCTGCGCTGTCGACCGCGCAGATCGCCGCGTTCAGTTCGAAGCAGCTGCAGTCGCTGACGCCGGAGCAGTTCCATTCGTTGACGACGGAAGACCTCGCCGCGCTCAGCGCCGCGACACTGCGCGGCCTGACGCCGGCGCAGCTGGCCTCGCTGAGTTCGGAACAGCTCGCGGCGATCAGCGGCGCGCAAGCCGGATCGCTGTCGACGACGCAACTGCGCGACCTCAACGACGAGCAGCTGTCCGCGCTGGGCACCGGGGCGATCCAGGCGCTGTCGACGCGCGTGATCGCGACGCTGACCGACCACCAGCTCGACGTGCTGAACTCGGGCCAGCTGCAGGCGCTGACCACGAACCAGATCCGCGCGCTCACCACGGCGCAGTTGTCGGCGATGACGGTCGAAGACCTGAACACGCTGACGACGGGGCAGTTCGCCGCCTTCACGTCGGCGCAGTTCCGCGGCTTGACGACCGACCAGATCGCGCAACTCGAGCCCGAGGACTTCGGCGCCCTGAACGCGACGGTGATCCGCTCGCTGAGCAGCGCGCAGGTGCAGGCGCTGGACATCAACCTGGTCGCGGCCTTCAGCACCTCCCAGACTTTCGCGCTCAACGCGGCGCAGATCGGCGCACTGACCGCGAACCAGCTGCAGGTGCTGTCGTCGCAGGCGCTGCAGGCGATCTCGACGCTGGCGATCCGCGGCCTGAGCGCCGACCAGTTGGACGCGCTCGGCCCGGCCGGCGTCGCCACGCTGCGCGACGCCCAGCTCGCCGCGCTGAGCACGGCGCAGGTGCGCAGCCTCGACCATGACAGCTTCAACGCCCTGGGGTCGTCCCACTTCGCGGCGCTGACCTCGTTCCAGCTGGCGGCGATCTCCACGGCCGAGATCGGCGCGCTGGCGCCGGAGCTGCTCGCCGGCGTCCGGCCGATCTACCTGACCGCGCTGACGACCGCCCAGATCCACGAGCTGAGCCGCGAGCAGGTCGGCGCCTTCGGCAGCGCGCAGACGGCGCTGCTGGGCACCGGCCAGATCGCCGCGCTGACGCCGTCGCAGATCGACGCGCTGTCGACCGACGGCGTGCGCGGCCTGAGCGTGCAGTCGCTGCAGACCTTCACGACCGACCAGCTCAACGCCCTCGTCCCCGAGCAGTTCGCGGCGATGCGGACCAACCAGGTCGCCTCGCTGACGACGGCGCAGTTGTCGGCGATGGAGCAGGCCGACCTGAACGCGCTGGACTCGACGCAGTTCGCGGTGTTCTCGTCGAAGCAGCTGGCCGCCTTCACGACCGACCAGATCAGCCAGCTGGAGTTCCAGGATGTCGTCGGCCTGAACACGCGCGCACTGCTGGGACTGACCTCCGCCCAGATCGGCGCGATGAACGTCGACAGCATCGCGTCGCTGAGCAGCGCGCAGCTGGCGGCCCTGACGTCCAAACAGCTGCTCGGACTGACGGCGGACCAGATCGACCACCTGAGCACCGCCCAGCTCGCGAGCCTGGGTTCCCAGGCGCTCCTGGGCCTGACCAGCGACCAGTTCGGCTCGCTGGACCTGGACCAGATCGCCGCGCTGTCCGCCAAGCAGATGGCGGCGCTGACCTCCCTGCAGATCGCGGCCATGGACCCCACGGCGCTGGCGGCACTGTCGACGCTGCAGTTCGCCGCCCTGCGGTCCTCGCAGCTGGCGGCGCTGAGCGGCACGCAGATCGCCGCGCTGGAGACGCAGGACCTCGCCGTCCTGCACACCACCGCGCTGAAGGCGATGGGCTCGGACCAGATCGCGCTGTTCAGCACCGACCAGATCGCGGCGCTGCGGCCGGACCAGGTCGGCTCGCTGACCTTCCAGCAGGCGGCGGCGATGCACACCGACCAGATCCAGGCGCTGGGCACGGCGCAGGTGCTGGGCCTGACCAACGTGCAGGTGCTGGCCTGGACCAGCGACCAGATCGCGGCGCTGGACGCGCAGGACGTGGCCCTCTTGCCCGGCCGGGCGATCCGGGTGATGGACGCCGGTGACTTCGCCGCCTTGTCCACCGACCAGATCCACGCGATGACCAGCACGCAGCTGGTCGAGATGACGAACGCGCAGCTGAGCGGCTTCGGCACCGAGGACTATGCGGCGCTGACCTCCTCGGCCTTCCGCGTCCTGGGCACGGCCACGCTGAACGCGCTGTCGACGGACGTCTTCGCGTCGCTCGGCGCGGAGCAGATCCACGGCCTGACCACGCAGACGCTGCGGGCGCTGCATACCGAGGCCTTCGCGGCCATGAACTCCCTCGCCATCGAGGCGCTGGACAGCCGCCAGGTCGCGTCGCTGACGACGCAGCAGCTGGCGGCGATCTCGTCGGAGGCCTTCGCCACGATGTCCAGCGACGACCTGACGGCCCTGAGCCGCGACCAGGCCAAGGCGCTGACGGTGGACCAGATCCATGCGATCGGCAGCGACGCGATCATCGGCTTCGAGACCCGCGACCTCGCCGTGCTGGGCATGGACCAGGTCCTGGCCTTCACCAGCGAGACCATCCATGCGATGTCGGGCGCGCAGCTGGACGCCCTGTTCCTGGCCACCCCGATCATGCTCAACCTCGACGGCCACGGCCTCGGGACGGTGTCGGCGGCGCAAGGCGTCAGCTTCGACATGAACAACACCGGCCACGCCCAGCAATGGGGATGGATGGCGCAGGGCAACGGCCTGCTGGCGCGCGACCTGAACGGCAACGGGCAGATCGACTCGGGGGCAGAGCTCTTCGGGACCGGCACCGTGCTGGCCAACGGCAAGCACGCGGCCAACGGCTACGAGGCGATGCAGGCCATGGACGCCAACGGCGACCATGTGCTGAACGCGCTGGACGCCGGCTTCGGCCAGTTGCGGATCTGGGCCGACGCCAACGGCAACGGCAAGACCGACGCCGGCGAACTCAAGTCGCTGTCGGAGCTCGGCATCGTCGAGCTGGACCTGAACGCGCAGGCGAGCTCGACCGTCGATCACGGCAACCTGATCGGCCTGATCTCCGGCTACAAGACCGCCGACGGCGTGACGCACCAGATGGGCGACGTCTGGTTCTCGAAATCGACGGACGCCGGCGCGGCAGCCGGCGAGGCCACGTCCGCCAAGGCGCACCTCGCGGCCGAGGACCTGCTGGCGGCGCCGGCGGCGGCGCCCACGACCGCGCTGCTGTCCGACGCGGCGCATACGGCCATGGCCACCGCCGCGGGATCGCCCGCCGCCGCGGACACGGCCTCCGCGTCCGTCCACCACGCCGCGATGGCCGCGCTCCACGCGAGCACCAGGCGCCTCGAGGACGACGGCACCACGCCGCTGCTCTGACCGCCCCCGCGGCCCCAGGGTCGCCGCCGGATCATCGGCAAGGCGCGCCACGACGGGCTGAATCCGGCCTGACCTCGTCCCGACGCTGGCCCGAAGTTGGCCGGCCCCAGTCCCCCTTATCCGCGCATGGTCGCCGCCCGGGGCGCGACACAATGGTCCAAAGATCAATGGACCGGTCGCCCTCTGCCGCCTGGCGGAGACCCGCGGCCGGACCATTCAAAGGGGCTTCGCGTTGAAAACACTGTGCATCGAAGGCTGGCGGGGGTGAACCACTCCATCGCGATGGTCAACCAGAACCAGATCCTGGAGATGGTGAAGGACCCGCGGTTCGAGCTGTTCCACAAGGACGCGCCCTTCTTCATGCCTCACTGGGACAAGAGCAAGCTGGACTCCGGCTTCGCGCCCGAGGAGCGCGCGATCATCGACGGACTGCCCGATCCCGGCGACCGCGTGATGGACGTGCGGCTGCGCATCGCGTCACCGGTGCGCCTGGGTGATCCGGCGGCCGCGCGCCGCAACGCCACCTTCGTGGTCACCGAGTTCGGTCTCTCGGGCAAGAGCTTCGACCCGCCCGAGATGGCGCCCGCCGCGCTCACGCAGGGCGACGACATCGTCGTGACGCCGACCCGCTGGTCCAAGGCGCGGCTCGTCGATTACGGCTTCGAGGCCGACAAGGTGCTGGTCGTGCCGCACGGCTACAAGACCGACACCTTCTTCCCGATGACGTCCGAGCAGCGCCAGACCGCACGCGCGGCGCTGGGCATGGCGCCGCACGAGACCGTGTTCACCAACGTCGGTGTCGCGACCTGGAACAAGGGCATCGACCTGCTGCTGCTGGCCTTCGCGGAACTGCGGCTGCAGGGCCTGCCGGTGCGGCTGATCCTGAAGGACCATCAGGGCCTGTACGGCATCGGCGTCGAGCGCGTCTTCGCCGAGCTGGCGGCGCGGGCGCCGCAGCTGAACACGCCCCAGGTCCGGGACGGGATCTCCGTCCTGTCGACCAGCCTCAACCTGCCGCAGCTGCGCTCGCTGTACGCGCTGTCCGACGCCTATGTCTCGCCGTACCGCGCCGAAGGCTTCAACCTGCCGGTGCTGGAGGCGATGGGCTGCGGCACGCACGTGATCGTCAGCGGCGGCGGCGCCACCGACGACTTCACGCCGCCCGAGCTCTGCCACCGCCTGCACAGCCGCCCCGGCACCGACGCCGATGCGCCCCAGCCGGTCGGCGCCTTCGTCGTCCCGGACCTGGACGACCTGCGCGAGGCGATGCTGCAGGTCGTCGAGCAGCGCCTGACCCCGGCACCGCGCCGCGAGGCCGCCCGCCAGCGGCTGGAGAAGCGTTTCTCCTGGGCCACGGTGACGAAACAGCTGCTGGACCTGATGTGACATGAGCGCGCCTTCCGCCTCCAGGCCGAGCCTCGCCGTCGCCATCGTCGACACCGACCTGCATGTGCTCGCGCGCCAGGCGCTGCTGCACAGCATGCGGGCGATGGAGCAGCAGGGGCTGCCCTTCAGCCAGGTGCTCATCTACTCCGACAAGCCCGAGCTCTGGCCCGGCCTGCCGGTCATCCCGGTGCCGACGTTGCGCTCGATCACCGAGTACAACCTGCTGATCACGCGCGAACTCGCGAAGCACCTGAGCGCGGACCATGTGCTGGTGATCCAGTACGACGGCTTCGTGCTCAACGCCGACCAGTTCTCGCCGCACTTCCTGCACTACGACTACATCGGCGCGCCCTGGCCCAACTACGCGGTCAACGAGGTCGGCAACGGCGGCTTCTCCTTGCGCTCGAAGCGGCTGGTCCACGCGGTCGCGCAGCTCGACTACCCGGATCCGACCGAAGCCGAAGACCTCTTCATCTGCCGCACGATGCGCGAGACGCTGGAGCGCGCCGGCTGCCGCTTCGCGCCGAAGGCGATCGCCTCGCACTTCTCGGTCGAGTTCCCGGCGGTGCCCTACCCGACCTTCGGCTTCCACGGCATCTTCCACCTGCCCAGCGTGTACCGCGAGATGCCCGACTTCCTGCTGGACCATCTCTCCGACCGCATCGTCAAGACCCGCAGCGGCTTCCTGCTGCCCGGGCTGCAGGCGATCTCGCCGGCCGCGGCGCAGAAGCTGCAGGCGCGGCTGGACCTTCTCTCGAAAGCCTCCCCATGAACGCGAAGAAGCAGATCGTCATCCTGATCCCCCACGGCGTGCAGACCGGCGGCCCGGAGGCCTTGCACCAGCTGTCGGACTCGCTGATCCGCCAGGGGCACGACGCGCGCGTCTGGTACGTGCTGCCGACCGACCTGCCGGCGGTCGACGACCTGTTCCGCCGCAACGGCCTGACGGCCGGCACGGCGCTGAAGCTGCAGCCGCGGCCCAACACCGTGGCCGACTACCAGAAGTACCAGGTGCGCCTGGCCGAGGAGATCGCGATGACGCCGGACACCTGCGTCGTCCTGGCCGAGACCTACGTGCACTGGCTGCGCTACTTCCAGCCCTGCACGCCCATGGTCTGGTGGCTGAGCATCGACAACGCCTTCGAGTACCTGTCGGTCAACAAGATCAACCTGAACCTGCTGCGCAGCGAGCGGGTGCTGCACACCTACCAGTCCGGCTACGCGCACGACGTGATCCGGGCGCTGGGCTGCGGGCGCACGCTGCCGCTGTCGGACTACACGCCGGGCAAGCCGGTGCCGGCCGAGGGCGAGCCGGTCTTCGCGACCGCCGACAAGACCGACATCGCCCTGAACGCCAACCACAAGGTCGTCTACGACGTCGGCGCGATCGCGGCACGGCTGGAGGCCGAGAACGGCTGCAAGGTCCACCTGATCCGCGGCCTGACGCGGGCGCAGGTCTACGAGGCGCTGGGCCGCAGCAAGCTCTTCATCGACCTGGGCACCTTCCCCGGCAAGGACCGCCTGGCGCGCGAGGCGCTGATGCGCGACTGCTGCGTCTTCGCGCTGGATGTCGGCGCGGCTCGCGACTACGCGCTGCCCGACGAGTGCTACTTCAAGCCGGACCAGGTCGACCAGGTCTTTGCCGGCGCGCACGGGCTGATGCGCGACTTCCCGCTCTACCTGGAACTCTCGCGCCCCGCGCAGCAGGCCGTGCAGCGCGAACGGATGATCTTCGAGCGCGAGGTCGCCGGTCTGGCGCACGCCTTCGGCGCCTGAGGCCGCGGGGCCGGGCGGCATCGGGTTTTCCCCGACCATGAGGCGCTCCTCTCCCTGATGTAGGTGATCGCAGCACACGGGTTTCGGCGCGCTTCCAATTGAGAAACGTGCGAATAGCGCCGAAGATCACATTGGGACCGGAACCACGGTTTCACATCCATCAGGGGGATAACAAATGAACTTCTCAGGCCTCAAGGTCAAGACCAAGCTGTGGGCGGGTTTCGGGGTGATGGCGGTGATCGTTGCCGCCGTGTCCGGCGCGGCGCTGCACTGGCTCAACCAGTCGAGCACGCGCGTCGAGAACTACCTGAGCGGCGTCGCCGCCCGGGAACGCATGGTGATCGCGGTGCAGTCCGCGGCGAAGTCGCGCGCCATCGCGGCCCGCAATCTGGTGCTGGTCACCACGCCGGAAGACCGGACGAAGGAACTGGCCGCCGTCACCAAGGCGCATGAGGAAGTCGGCCAGTCGCTGGCGACGCTGAAGTCCCACCTGGCCGCCGCGAAGGATGCGACGTCGCAGGACCGCGCCCTCTTCGACAAGGTCGCCGGGATCGAGGAGCAGTACGGCAAGGTCGCCCTGGTGATCGTGGGTCTGGCCAACGACGGCAAGCGCGACGACGCCGTCGCCAAGATGAACGCGGAATGCCGCCCGCTGCTGGCGGCGCTGCTGACCGCCACCGGCGACTTCATCCGTTATGAGGACGAGCGCTCCGCCGCCGAGACCAAGGAGGCGACCGAGCTGTTCGCCACCGACCGGAACCTGCTCATCGTCACGGCGATCCTGTCGGCCGGCGTGGCCGGCCTGCTGGGCTGGCTGATCAGCCGCGCGGTGACGGCGCCGCTGAACCGCGCGATCAAGGTCGCCCAATCGGTGGCCGACGGCGACCTGCGCGACGAGATCCAGGTCGACGGCCGCGACGAACTGAGCCAGCTGCTGACGGCCTTGAAGGCGATGAGCGGCAACCTCTCGACCATGGTGTCCAACGTGCGCCAGGCTGCGGACGGCATCGCCACCGCGTCGACGCAGATCGCCAGCGGCAACCAGGACCTGTCCAGCCGCACCGAGACGCAGGCGAGCGCGCTGCAGGAGACGGCGTCCTCGATGGCGCAGATGACCGAGACCGTGCAGGTCAACGCCGAATCCTCGCGCAAGGCCACCGGCCTGGCCGATGCCGCGGCGCAGGTCGCCGGCCAGGGCGGCGAAGTCGTCCATCGCGTCATGACGACGATGGAAGCCATCACCGGTTCCAGCAAGCGGATCGGCGACATCACCAGCGTGATCGACGGCATTGCGTTCCAGACCAACATCCTTGCCTTGAACGCGGCCGTCGAGGCGGCCCGTGCCGGCGAGCAGGGCCGCGGCTTCGCGGTCGTGGCCAGCGAGGTGCGGGCCCTGGCCCAGCGCAGCGCCCAGGCAGCCAAGGAGATCAAGACGCTGATCTCGGACTCGGTCGCGACGGTCGATGCCGGCGCGGTGCAGGTGCAGGAAGCCGGCCGCACCATGGACGAGGTGCTCACGCAGGTCCGCAAGGTCACCGACCTGATGGGCGAGATCAGCGCCTCCACCGACCAGCAGACCCACGGCATCGTGCAGGTCAACGAGGCAGTGGCGGCGATCGACCGCGGCACGCAGCAGAACGCGGCGCTGGTCGAGCAGAGTGCCGCGGCGGCCGAAAGCCTGCGTCAGCAGGCGATGGCCCTGACCGAGGCGATCGCCCGGTTCAAGGTGCGCGGGATGGCGGTCGCCTGATGCGGACGTCGGCCTGAGGGCCGTTGGAAACCCGAAGCGGGAGCCGGCAAGGCTCCCGTTTTTCCTTTCCGGGACGTGTTCACCCTGGTGCAGATCCGTGGTTCGTGCGATCGCCGGACGCATGCTCGGAAACTTGTTGCAACCGGCTTTGAACCTGCTGCGATGCAGCATAGAGTCTGCCGGTGTTCAGCCAGCTCGTGAGGTCCAGCATGAGTTCGATCGCGATGACGATGTTCCTCGACTCCACGCCCGGGGAGCTCGTCGACCTGCCGCATGCCGGCTCCGCCCTGGAGCATCCGCTCGTCTTCGACAGCGCCGCGCGCGAGATCCAGCAGCTCGCCGCCGACGGCCGGGCCGAGGTGATCCAGCAGCGCGTCAGCACCGTGGGCGACAAGTCCCTCATCGAGGAACTGCGCTTCCGGCGCATTGTCTGAGCCCACCCGGGCGCCTCTGATCGCGCCGGGACGCGCCTGAGCACGCGCTTCAGGCCGCTTCAGACCACTTCAGACGATGCCAGGCCGATTCAGCGCGATCCGGGGCGCGTGATGTCGTCTCAAGGCGAAGCGGCGCTCGCTGCCAGGTCCGCCTGCATCCGCGAGCGCATCTCCGCGATGCGGCGGCGCTTCTCCTCGCCCTTCGCCAATTGCTCCGGCGACACCCCCATCGCGCGCCCCTGTTCGATCTGCTGATCGAGCCGAGGGAGCTCACGGTCCGCGGCGTCGACGAAAGCGCGTTGCACCGCCTGATGGCGGTCCTGCTCACGCCGCGAGTAGGCCTGGTGGTTGTCGAGCTGCCAGGCCGGCGTGGCCGCCTCGGGCGCCGACCGCTCGATCGGCGGTGAGCGATCGTCGCCCGCGACGCGCGAGTCCGCCAGGCTCCATGCCGCCGGGAGCTCGCCGCCAGGTGAGGACGCCGGCAGCGACGCCGACGCGGCCATCACATCACTTCCCGACAAGCCGTCCGCAGGTGGCGTCGGTGCCACGCGCTCGCCGGCGACCTCTCCTGCACCCGCCCGGCTCGCCGCCGAGACCACGGCCTCGGCTGCACGAGCTGCGGCCGCCATCGGTGCGGGTCGGCTCTCGTCGGATCGGCCGTTGACGGCGATCCACGCGATCACGACGCCCGCCAGCACGATCGCCGCCCCGACTTCAATGCGCATGGCCGTGCTCCCCGCTCGACGGCATTGGCCGCTGCGGCTCGAAGGGCCGATCCGGCGGCGTGATGCCCGGGGCCCAGCGCAAGCCCGCGGACGCCAGCAGCTCGACCTGCCGCTGTTGCCAGCGCATCTCCAGCTTCTCCAGGGCCACGGCCTGCCGGGCCTCGTGACGGACCGTCTCGCTGTCGGCCGGATGGTGGCCTCGCTTGACCGAGAGGGACTGCACCCGCTCCCAGCCCTCGCCATCCGGATGCCGGATCGGCGGCGAGGCCTGACCCACCGGCCAGGCCTGCAGCAGGTCGAGCACCCAGGCATCGACGTCGGCCTGGGGCCGCGCATCGCCGAGGCGCCACACGACCCGCGTCACGCCGGGCTGCCCCCTCAGATCCGGGACTGGCGCCTCATCCGCACAGCCGGCGCGATCGCAGCGCAGGCTCAAGCCCTCGACGGACTCCAGGCGCTCGAAACGATCCCGATGGGCGCGGTAGTAGGCCTCGATCTCATCCGGCGTGACAGCCGCCGCCAACGCATCCCGGGCCGGCGCGTCCCCGTGCGGATCGCCGGTCAGGCCCAACCAGCGCTGCCAGGCGAGCTTGCGCTGCCGGGCCTCGATGACCCGGCGGACGAAGTCGAGCTCGGCGACGCTCCAGCCGCTGTCCCGACGAAGCCACGATTCGACGAACCGCTCCCGCAACAGTTGCCGCGCCTGGGCCCGGGCAAAGTCGAGATCACCGGCACGCAGGAGTCGCCGACCCTGGACGTTCTGCAACGGCCAGAGATCGGCCAGCGTGATCGCCCCGGCGGGGCCGCCGCCGAACCCCCGATGTCGCAGCAGGATGAGGCGCGTTGCGGCCGCATGCTGGGCCTCGTCGAGGTCTTCATTCATCCGAAGACGGTCGCCCGGCCCGCTCGCCCAGAGCGCCTGCCATGCGCGCGCATCGACGGTCAGCGGCATCTCCAGCGCTGCGGCCTGCCAGGCGCGTTCGATCCGCTCGGGCCAGACCTGCTGCAAGGTCGCGAGCCATTGACGTCGCCCATCGACCTCCGGCGCGAAGGCGACCCGCCTGCTCGCGAACAGCGCCGCGTCGCCGACCTCACGCGCCGCGGCGTCGCCCATCAGCAGGTCGATGGCCAGCAGGCGCGTCAGCTCCTGCAGGGTCAGGTCGGGCTGCTCCCGCCGGGCGAGCATCAGCAGCGCCTCGGCCGGACGACGAGGAATCGCCTCGTCGCCGACGCGGGCGATCCAGGCCGACGCGGCGCGCGCGTCGACCGACGTGGCCGCGAACCCGGCGCCCGCCGGCAGCAGCGTCGCGCCGCACGCGAGCGCCAGCGCCGCCACGGCCGCCGCCGTGGCGCGCGAGCGTCCTGCCCTCACAGCCGTTCGGCCGCGCGATTCAGCAGATGGACGACCATCGCGATCGCATGCGGCACGACGACGCGCCCCACGTCGCGACGGACCGCATGGTCGGTCGTCGACAGCACCTGCCCGCCGCGGCTGTACGAGATCTGGCCGCCCTGGCGCAGCAGCGGCCGGATGTCCGCCGCCGTGGTCGCCAACGGCGTGTAGCTGCCCAGCGCCGTGGTGACGAGCGCGTCGCCGTTCAGCGCCTCGCTGTCGTAGTAGTCCTTGACCCAGGTCTCCCAGCCGGAGTGGTTGAGCGCGGACGTCGTCCAGGTGTGATGCGGTTGCAGCAGGTCCGTCGTGTGCATGACGAAGCCCAGGCTCTGCACCGTCGGCCGCGCCAGGAACTGCGACCACCAGTACTGGCCCAGGTTGTCGATCGGCTGGAACGGCGCCTTCTCGAAGTCCGCGTACATCGACGGACTCGATGAACCGCCCTGGCGATAGTTGGCTTCGGTGAGGCCGTACGAGTTGTACTTGCTCCCGTCGCTGAACCAGCCCTTCATGCCGCCCTTGCCGTCGTCCAGGTGGTCGCCGACCAGCCATGCGGCGGCGAGGTCGTCGATGTCGCCCTTCACCGTGAGCCTGGCGTAGTTGTAGCCGCCGAACGGATTGCCGTGGACGTCCGGTCCCTGCGTGCGGTTCTGGAAATGCCAGTAGGACGTGTAGTTGACGATGCCCGAGCCCAGTCCCCAGACCGGCGCGAGCACGCAATCGCCGGTCACGGCGCCGCAGAGGTAGGTATCGGCGAAGTCGTCGACGTCATAGGCGCCCTGGCCCAGCTGCTCGGCGAACTGGTCGATCGTGTAGCCGGCGCGCGTCACGCCGGCCAGCAGCTTCGCGTAGTTGGTGGTGTCCGCATGCCGCTGCATGTAGCGGACCGCATCGATGGCGATGCGCTTGTGGGTCTCTTGGGCGAAGGCGTTAGCCTCGGTCTGATGGACGAGGCCGGCCGCCGCAGCGGCCAGAAGCAGGATGGATCGCATCGAAGTCTTCCCTGATGGTCCCGAATGCCGCGTGCTTTCCGCACGTCGAAATATGGGGACCGATGTTCGGGGAAGTGGATGACGATCCGGTGAAGGAATCGCGTCGAGCCGGGGTTCTCCCTGTCCCCCGGCGCCGGGACGTCGACCGGCGCGAGGCCGGGTGCCTGGGGTCAGGACTTGCCCTTCGCCCCCGCGCGCGCGACCGCGAAGCGACGCGCCACCTCGTCCCAGTTCACGACGTTGTAGAACGCCGCAATGTAGTCGGGACGACGGTTCTGGTACTGGAGGTAGTACGCGTGCTCCCACACGTCCAGGCCGAGGATCGGCGTGCCGCCGGAGCCGATGCCGGCCATCAGCGGGCTGTCCTGGTTGGCGCTGCTCTCGACGCCGAGCCGGCCCTGCGCATCGACCGCCAGCCACGCCCAGCCGCTGCCGAAGCGCGTCAACGCCGCCTTGGTGAACTTGTCCTTGAACGCATCGAGGCCGCCGAGGTCGGTGTCGATCGCCTTGGCCAGGTCCGCCGTCGGCGCGCCGCCACCGCCCTTGCCTGCCGGCGCCATCACGGTCCAGAACAGGCTGTGGTTGGCGTGGCCGCCGCCGTTGTTGCGCACCACGCCGCGGATGTTCTCCGGCAGTGCGTCGAGCTGGACGATCAGCTGTTCGGCCGGGATGTCGGCGAAGGCGGTGCCTTCCACCGCACCGTTCAGATTGTTGATGTAGGTCTGGTGGTGCTTGGTGTGATGGATCTCCATCGTGCGCGCGTCGAGGTGGGGTTCGAGCGCGTCGACGGTGTAGGGCAGCGGCGGCAGGACATGAGGCATCGTGAGACTCCGGAGGAGCCCGTCGCGTCGTGCTGCCGGGAAGGTCGCTGGTGCGGGGCGGTTGAAGGATGTGAGCCCCATTCTTGTCGCTCCCCCCGCGAGTCTCAAGCCACACCTGCAGAAGGCCCGCCCACCGAATGGTCATGCGCCCACGGCCATGAGCCCACCACCGGCGCGAAGCGCCGGCAAGGTCAGCGAGCGCTGCTGGGGCCGGAATGATGCTGGAGGTTCGCGGACGCGAGGCCTCCTGCATCGTGGAGTGCCCGCGCCTGTCCTCCCGCAGTGTTCTCCGAAGGCGCCGCGGTGTCAGGTCTTGCCCGCAGCATCCGACCTGGTCGACTTCCGGCCCGGCTTGACGGCCGGTTTGACGGCCGGCTTGGCATTGCGCACGCGATTCGCCAGGAACACTTCACCGATGTCCAGCGAGCTCTCATGACCCACGTGCTTCGCACAGGTGCTCAGCCAGCCGTCTGCCGCCGTGCGCCCGAGCCCGAACAGCGTCGTCAGCAGCCGCGGATCGGTGTTGAGCTTGCTGGAGGCGCCGAACTGCGCCAGCCCGCCTTCGTCGGCCACGCGGTGCAGCCGCATCTGCTTGTAGCGCGTGGGATCGACGCGCTGGTCGCGCAACAGCCGCTGCACGAAGTGGATCGCCCGCAGCTCGGCGACCAGGCTCGCGTTGAAGGTGATCTCGTTGATGCGGTCGTCGATCTCGGTGGAGGTGCGGGGGATGCCGTCGTGCTGGCGCGGGTTGATCTGGATCAGCAGCACGTCGTCGGACTCGGTGCCGTAGACCAGCGGCCAGAGCGCCGGATTGCCCGAGAAGCCGCCGTCCCAGAACGGCTCGCCATCGATGACGACCGTCTGCGCGCTATGCGGCAGACAGGCCGACGCCATCAGCGCCTCGATGCTCAGGTCGTCGCCGCTGAACACACGCGGCTGGCCGGTGCGCACCGAGGTCGCCGTGACGAAGACCTTGACCGGTCCCGCGTGCACGGCGTCGATGTCGACATGCCGGCGGACGATGTCCCGCAGCGGATCGAGGTTGAAGGGATTGAGCTGATACGGACTCCACAGCCGCAGCCAGGCGTCCCAGGCGGCCATCCCCGGCCAGGCGCTGCGATTGAAGACCCAGGCCGGTGTCTCGAGCCGCGCGGCGTCCGCCAGGCCCTTCGCCTCGCCCACGACGCCGAAACACGCCGGCACGCCGGAGACGTCCTGCCAGAAGCGCGACAGCGCCTGGCGCGCACCCAGCGCCCCGCCCTTGGCGAAGCCGGTGGCCATCACCGCGGCGTTCATCGCACCGGCGCTGGTGCCCGACACCCCGTCGATGCGCAGCGAGCCGTCCTCCAGCAGCCGGTCCAGCACGCCCCAGGTGAAGGCGCCGTGGGAGCCGCCGCCCTGCAGGGCAAGATCGATCGGTCGGGGCGATGTCGACATGGCGTGAAGGCGCGAGGGTCGGGTCTCGCGCGACTGCGGTGGAACCCGCAGCCTACCTTGGCGGCGCGTCGTGCGGCAGCCAGCGCCGGTAGAGGGCCTGGAAAGTGCCGTCGCGCTTCATCTCGTTGAGCTGCGACTGCCAGGCATGGATGGTCCCCATCGGCGTGCTGCGCGAGAAGGCGATGTAGCCCTCGCTGGCGGCAAAGCTGAAGACCTCTTCCAAGGCGTCCTTGTCCACGCCGGCCTGCACCAGCGTCTGCGGCATCGACAGCTTCTCCGCCGCGAACAGCGGTGCCCGACCGGCAGCCAGCATGCGCACGCCCTGGATCGGATCGCTGATCTGCTGCAGGTTGTGGAAACCGGCCGACTGGAGCTGAGTCAGCGTGTACCAGTCCCGCACGACCAGCACCTTGGGCGCGCGTTTCGCCTCGGCCAGCGAGCGCAGCCGGATGCCGCTGCCGGCCTTCGCATAGAAGGTGCTCTGGAAGGTGACGATCGGGCCGACCCACTGGAAGAGCTTCTCGCGTTCGGGGATGCGGGCCATCGAGAACAATGCCGCCGGCGGGCCGTCCTGCGCTTCACGGAACGCGCGCGCCCAGGGCATGAACTCGATCGGCAGCGACTGGCCGAGCCGCTTCTGGATCGCCTGCACGATGTCCACCGAGAGGCCGCGCGGCTGGCCGAACTCGGTGAAGTTGATCGGCGGGAATTCCTCGCTCAGCAATCGCAGCGACGCGGACGGCGCACCGCCGGACGAGGCGATGGCCGCCGCGGGCGTGGTGGGCGCCGCAGGCGTTGCGGGCGGTGTCGACGCCGGCCCCGGCCCGAAGGCCGGAGGCGGCAAGGTGGCATGGCCGGCGGCGTGTGCGCCGCTGAACCAGGCCAGACCCGCCAGGGTCAGGTGTCGTCGATGCATCCGCGAATCAGGTAAGGCGTTCGAACCATGATAGGCGGCGGTAACGAAATGTCTCCCGCGCATCGGGGAGAAAGCGACAGACGCGGTGCGCATTCGTGCGCAGGCGCGGCCGGGGAAAACACCGAGCCGCGCTGTCGCACGCGCGTCACGCGCTCATTTCAAGCGCTCATTTCATGCGCTCACGTCAGACGCTCACTTGCCGCCGCGCAGCTGCGTCAGTTGCGCCTGCGTTTCGTTCCACAGGTCCATGCCGACCTGCGTCGCCACGCCCGCGTTCACGCGGGTCAGCTTGTCGCGCATGCGGGCCGTCTCGGCGGGGCTCAGCTCGTTGACCGCCATGCCCTTGGTCTTGAGTTCTGCCAGCGCCTTGGCAGCCTCGTCGCGCGTGTCCTTGCGCTCGAAATCGCGGCTCTTGACGGCGGCCTGCCGCAGCACCGCCTGCTCGTCCTTGGACAGGCCGTCCCAGAACTTCCTGGACACCGTCACGATCCACGGGCTGTAGACGTGGTTGGTCACCGTCAGGTACTTCTGCACCTCGTAGAACTTGGCCGACAGGATGGTGTTGTACGGGTTCTCCTGGCCGTCGACCGCATTGGTCTCCAGCGCGGTGAACAGCTCGGAATACGGCAGCGGCACCGCATTCGCGCCCAGCTGCTTGAAACTGTCCAGGAAGACGTTGTTCTGCATCACGCGCAGCTTGATGCCATTGAGGTCCTCGAGCTTGTTGACCGCGTGCTTGCTGTTGGTCAGGTTGCGGAAGCCGTTCTCCCAGTAGACGAGGCCGACCAGGCCCTTGTCCGTCAGCCTGGCCTTGACCTTGTCGCCCACCGGCCCGTCCAGCAGCGCATCGGCCTCGCGGACGTTGTTGACCAGGAAGGGCGTGTCCCACAGCGCCATCTCCTTGGCGATGCCGACGAGGGTCGCGGTCGAACCGACCATCATCTCCTGCGCGCCGCCGATCAGCGCCTGCTGCATCTGCGTGTCCGGGCCGAGCGCCGCGCCGCCGATCGCGCGCACCTTCATCTTGCCGCCGGAGAGCTTCTGCACCTCGTCGGCGAAGACCTTCACCGCGCGGCCCTGGTTGCTGTTCTCCGCCAGGCCGTAGCCGAAGCGGATCAGGCGCGGCTTGATGTCGGCGGCCTGCGCGGGCAGCGCGGCGGTCAGCATCGCAGCGCCCAGCGCCGATGCGGCGGCCAGGATCTTTCGGCGGGTGTTCAGGCTCTTGAGGCTCATGTTTGTCTCCTTGGGGAACGGGACTCGACGGGATTCTTGACGACGATCCGGATGCGGCTCAGCGCATCCACTTGATGGGGGCAGTGACCAACTCGGGGAACGCGGTGAACGCCACCAGGATGAGGGTGTAGGTGATCAGGAACGGGTTCACGCCCTTGATGACCTGGTGCATGGACAACCGGCCGACGCCGGCCACGACGTTGAGCACCGTGCCCACCGGCGGCGTGATCAGGCCGATGGCGCCGTTGAGCACGAACATCAGGCCGAAGTAGACCGGATCGATGCCCGCCTTGACGGCGATGGGCAGCATCACCGGGGCGAAGATCAGGATGGTGGGCGTCAGGTCGAGCGCGGTGCCGATCACGACGAGGATCACCATCATCAGCGCCATCAGCAGGCGCGGCGATTCGATCAGGCCGCCGAGCCATCCGGTCAGCACGCCCGGCAGGTCGGCCAGCGTGATCATGTAGCTGGCGACCTGCGCGCCGGCGCACAGGAACATCACGATGGCCGTCGTCTTGGCGGCGCGGACCAGCACGCCGTGGAGGTCGCGCAGGCTCATCTCGCGATGGACGACGAAGCTGATCACCAGCGCATAGAACGCGGCCACCACGGCGGCCTCGGTCGGGGTGAAGACACCGGTCTTCATGCCGCCGATGATGATCAGCGGCATCAGCAGCGCCCAGAAGGCCTTGGCGCTCGCCTTGAGCCGCTCGCCCATCGGCAGCGGGACGCCCGGCGGCAGGTCCATCTTGCGCAGCTGCAGCTTCCACGCGATCAGCAGCCCCGCGCCCATGAACAGCCCGGGCACGATCCCGGAGATGAACAGCGCGGAGATCGAGGTGTTCGTCGTCACGCCGTAGATCACGAAGGGCATCGACGGCGGGATGATGGGCGCGATGATGCCGCCCGAGGCGATCAGCCCGGCGGATGTCGCCATCGGGTACCCGTGGCGCTGCATCATCGGCAGCAGGATGGTGGCGAGCGCGGCGGTGTCCGCGAGGGCTGAACCGCTCATGCTGGCCATCAGCACGGCGGCGCCGATCGCGACGAAGCCCAGGCCGCCGCGGATGTGGCCGACCCAGGCCTGGGCCATCTGGATGATGCGCCGGCTGATGCCGCCGGCGTTCATCAGCTCGCCGGCGAGGATGAAGAACGGGACGGCCAGCAGCGGGAAGCTGTCGATGCCGGCGACCAGGTTCTGCGCGAGCAGCTGGGTGTCCCAGAAGTCCAGCGTCCAGGCCATGCCGGCGCCGGTCAGCACCAGCGCGAAGGCCATCGGGATGCCCAGGCCCATCAGCAGCAGCATGCCGACGGAGAAGACGATGAAGGCGAGTGCTTCGTTGCTCATGATCGATGCGCCCTGCCCTTATTCGATGTCCGACTCGTGCTCGAGGTCGAGCGGTCGCTGGCGGATCAGTTCCCACAGCGCCATCACCGCGATGGCGGCGCACGACAGCAATGCGGGCAGCGGCAGCAGCGCGTTGGAGTAGCCGAGCACGACCGACTGGCTGTCCAGTCCGACGACGACCTGCTGCCACGCGCCCCACCCGACCAGCCCGGCCGCGGCGATAACGGCGATGCGGATCAGCGCGGTGACGATGCGCAGCGCGAGAGGCTTCTTGCGCAGCGGCAGCAGCAGGCTCGTGAACGCCATGTGCTCGCCGAGCGGATAGGCGGCGGTCGCGCCGATGAACACCATCCACACGAAGAGCAGGCGCGAGAGTTCCTCGCTCGCGTTGATGCCGCTGCCGAAGCCGTAGCGCAGCACGACGTTGATGAACACCGCGAGCGCCATCACGCCGAGGCACAAGGCCATCGCGGCCTCCGCGACGATCTGCGGGCGCGAGCGGCGCGCGGGTGCCGCCGAGGTGGCGGGAGCATCCGGGACGGGCGTGGTCATGGGGCAGTCTCCTGATTGTTCTGCGGGCCCAGCAGCGCGAGCGCCTCGTCGACCTGGTCCACCACCGTCAGCGTCGCCGGGACGGCGACGACGCCGGGCTCGCCGACGGGCGATTCCAGGGTGGCGAACTGGCTGTCGACCAGCGTGCTCGAGAAGAAATGGCGGTCGGCCCGATCGGCGACGCGCTGCAGCGCGAGCGCCCGGTCGATGTCGATGAACACGAAGCGCAGCGACGGGCACGCGCGGCGCAACCGGTCGCGGTAGGCGCGCTTGAGCGCGGAGCAGCTGAGAACGACCGGCGACTGCTCGGCCAGCATCTGCCCGAGCCGTTCCAGCCAGCCCCAGCGATCCTCGTCGGTGAGCGGCCGGCCGGCCTGCATCTTGGCGATCGAGGCCGGCGCGTGGTGCGCGTCGCCCTCGATGAAGGGCCAGTGCAGCGCCTGGGCGAGCGCCTGTCCGACGCTGGTCTTGCCGCAACCGGCCACGCCCATCACGACGATGGCGCGCGCGGAGATCGAGGCGGCGGTGACGGTCGGCAGGGTCATTGGACAGCGCTATCCCAGAATCTGAAAAGAGACGGCGATCGGAGGATCCGGGGTCGCCGTCGAGTCCCCGTCGCACAGGAATGTCGGCGGGATAGCGCTATCTTAGGTGGTGCATCCGAGCACCAGATCAGGGATTACGTGGGGTTTCATGGGATGCGGATGCCCCGCGTTGGGGTCGCCCCCGGCTGTCGTCCGGAGGAGGACAGCGCTATCCTGCAGCCGATGAACGCGCCCTCCTCCAAACGCCGCCGGGCCACCGGCCGAGCCACGCTCCAGGACGTGGCCGCCGCCGCGGGCGTCAGTCCGATCACCGCCTCGCGCGCCCTGCGCGGCGAGCGCAGCGTGGCCGCGGAGCTGGTCGAGCGCGTCACCGCCGCCGTCGCCCAATTGGGCTACGTGCCGGATCCGGCGGCGCGCGCGTTGGCCTCGGCGCGCAGCAACCAGGTGGTCGTGCTGATCCCGCTGCTGTCGAACGCGCTGTTCGTGGATCTGCTCGATGCGGCCCAGCGCACGCTGCTCGCCGCCGGTTACCAGAGCCTGATCGGCGTCACGCACTACGACCCCGAGGAGGAGGAGGCGCTGCTGCGCACCTACCTCATGAACCGGCCCGCGGGGCTGCTGGTCACCGGCTTCGATCGCACCGACGCGTCGCGCGCCCTGCTTCAAGGCAGCGGCGTGCCCTGCGTCCATGTGATGGAGAACCGCGGCGAGTCCGGCCTGCATTCGGTCGGCTTCTCGCAGCAGGCGGCCGGCCACGCGATGACCGCCGAACTGGTCCGGCGCGGCTACCGCCGGATCGCCTTCGCCGCGGCGCAGCTGGATCCGCGCACCTTGCAGCGCGCCGCAGGCTATCGGGCGGCGCTGGGCGCGGCGCACGATCCGGCGCTGGAGTTCCTGGATGCCGCGCCGTCGTCGCTGGCGCTGGGCGCGGTGATGTTCGAGCGCGTGCTGCGGGAGGCGCCCGATGTCGACGCGATCTTCTTCAACAACGACGACCTGGCGCAGGGCGCGCTGCTGCAGGCGCTGCGCCAGGGCGTGAAGGTGCCGGAACGGGTCGCGGTCGTCGGCTTCAACGACCTGACCGGCGGCGACCAGATGCTGCCGCCGCTGAGCACCGTGCGCACGCCCCGGCGCCAGATCGGCCTGGAGGCGGCCCGGATGCTCGTGGCGCTGATGCGCCACGAGGCGGTGCCCGAGGCCTGCATGGACCTCGGATTCCAGCTGGTGCTGCGCGAGAGCTGCTGAGCCCCGCGCCGCATCAGTCCGCGATGCCGGGTGTCGGCGTGCCCGGCATCACCACCGGCTGGCCGTGGCTGTGGTCGTGGCCATCGGGCGTGGTGCCGGCATCCGCCGCCGAGAACACCTTGCGGCCGCGCACCAGGTACGAATAGATCACCGGCACCACCACCAGCGTCAGGATCGTCGAGGTGATCACGCCGCCGATGATCGCGCGGCCCATCGGGGCCTGGATCTCGCCGCCCTCGTTGAGCGCGATGGCCATCGGCAGCATGCCGAACACCATCGCCGCGGTCGTCATGATGATGGGACGCATCCGGATCAGGCCGGCCTGCAGCAGCGCCTCGGGCACGGACATGTCCTGGTCCTTGCGCAGGTGGTTGGTGAAGTCGACCAGCAGGATGGCGTTCTTCGTCACCAGGCCCATCAGCATCACCAAGCCGATCATCGAGAAGATGTTCAGCGTCGTCTTCCACAGCAGCAGTGCGACCATGACGCCGATCAGGGCCAGCGGCAGCGAGGCCATGATCGCGATCGGCTGCACGAAGCTGCCGAACTGGCTGGCCAGCACGATGTAGATGAAGATCAGCGCCAGGCCCATCGCGATCAGCAGGCCGTTGAAGGCTTCCGCCTGCTGCTTGCCGTCGCCGTCGACCATGAAGCTGATGCCCGGGGGCAGCTGCGTCTCCTTGATCAGCTTCTGCACGTCGGCATTGACGTCGCCGCCCGGGCGGCCCTGCACGCCGGCGTACACCGCCTCGCGGCGCTGCAGGTTTTGGCGACGGATGACCTCGGGGTTGAACACCGGCTCGATCGTCGCGACCTGCTCCAGCGAGATCGGCGAGCCGTCCTTGGCGAAGGCCACCGGCAGGTTGCGCATCTGCTCGATGCTCTGGCGCTGCGCCTTGGGCAGGCGCAGCAGCACCTCGACCTGGTTGCCGTCGGGCGTGGTCCAGTAGGTCGCGATGTCGCCGTTGACGTAGGCGCGCAGCGACGAGGCCACCTGCACCGCGTTCAGCCCGAGCTCGCGCACCGCGTTGTCGCGCAGCTTGACCGCGAAGGCCGGCAGGCCGGGCTTGACGGTGGTGTCCACGTCGACGGCGCCCTTGATCTTCTTGACCTTCTCGGCGAAGTCCTTGGCCACCTGCGTCAGCACTTCAGGATCGGAGCCCAGGATCGTCACCCACACCGGCCGGTTGAAACCGACGCTGACCTCGACGCCGGGGATGCGCGCGATCTCGGCGCGGATCGCGTCCTCAACCTGCGTCTGGGTGCGCTTGCGCAGCTTGCGGTCCACCAGCGCGATGTCCAGGTTGGCCTGGTTGCGGCCGGTCGCCAGCCCCTCGCCGCTGCTGCCGACGACGGTGGCGACGGTCTTGATCTCCGGGAAGGTGGCGAGGATCTCCTCGACCTGCCGCACCTTGGCCTCGCCGCGCTCCAGGCTGGTCGCCACCGGCATGCGCAGCGTCAGGTGGGTGAAGCCCTGGTCGATCTGGGGCTGGAACTCGCTGCCCACCGCCGGGACCAGCAGGATCGCCAGCACGAAGCTGCCGACGCCCGACCAGGCGACGATGCCGCGCGGCGTGATCGTCGCCAGGCGCAGGCGACGCGGCGTGTCCTTCAGGCGCTGTCCCTCGGTCCCGAACGCATGACCGAAGGCCGGCAGCGGGATGCGGAAGCGGCGCGGCGAGAACACCCAGCGCAGCGTCTTCTCGTAGACCGTGTGCAGCACGTCCATACCGGCGTCGGTGGCGCGGATCAGGTGGCCGATCACCGGCACCTTCTTGACGTAGGTGCTGGGCGGATCGGGCCACACCGACGACAGCATCGGGTCCAGCGTGAAGCTCACGAACAGCGACACCAGCACAGCGACCGCGACGGTGATGCCGAACGGATAGAAGAACTTGCCGACGATGCCGCCCATGAAGGCGACCGGCACGAACACCGCGCAGATCGCGAAGGTCGTGGCCATCACGGCCAGGCCGATCTCGTTGGTGCCGTCCTCGGCCGCGCGGTGGTGGTCCTTGCCCATGCCGACGTGGCGCACGATGTTCTCGCGCACCACGATCGCATCGTCGATCAGCAGCCCGATGCACAGGCTGAGCGCCATCATCGTCATGAAGTTCAGCGTGAAGCCGAAGGCGTAGATCGCGATGAAGCTGGAGATCACCGAGATCGGCAGCGTCAGCCCGGTGATGATGGTCGAGCGCCAGCTGTGCAGGAACAGGAACACGATGGCGATCGTCAGCAACGCGCCCTCGATCAGCGTGTGGCGCAGGCCGTCGAGCGAGTGCTTCACGAAGTCGCTGTTGACGTAGACCAGGCGCAGCTCCATGTCCTTGGGCAGCGTCTTGCGCAGTTCCTCGATGGCGACCTTCACCGCCTCGCCGGTCTGGACGATGTTGGCGTCCTGCTGCTTGAAGATGTTGAAGGTGACCGCCGGCTGGCCGTTGATGCGGGCGATGGAATCGAGCTCGCGCTCGCGCTCGCTGAGCGTGCCCAGGTCGCCGAGCGTCAGCGCCAGCTCGCCGCGGCGCGCGACGACGACGTTGACGAACTGCTTCGGATCCTTGACCTTGCCCTCGACGCGCAGCATCGCGTCGTCGTAGCGGTTGGAGATCAGGCCGACCGGCGCGTCGGTGTTGGCCGCGTTCAGCGCGGTGGAGATCTCCGCCGGGGTGATGTTGTAGGCGCGCAGCCGGGTCGGATCGAGGTCGATGCGGACCTCGCGCACGGCCATGCCGCCGACGTCCACCTTGGCCACGCCCTCGACGCGGCCGAGGCGCTTGGAGACCGTCAGGTCCGCCAGCATCGACAGCTCGCGCAGCGTGCGGTTGCCGCTCATCAGCGCGGCCACGATGATGGGCTGCGCGTTCTCGCCCTGGAAGCGCTGCACCATGGGCGGCTTCACCTCGCGCGGGAACTGCGCCTGCGCCAGCGCGACACGGTCGCGGATCTCCTGCATGCCGCGGTTCATGTCGGCGTTCAGCGAGAACTCGACCGAGGTCTGCACCCGGCCTTCGAAGCTGCGCGACTGCACGCGCTCCACGCCGGCGATGGTGTTGAGCGCCTCCTCGAGCGGCTTGGCCACTTCGCGCTCGACGGCCTCGGGCGAGGCGCCCGGGTACTGGATGTCGATCTGCGCGCCGGGGAAGGTGATGTCGGGCGACTGCTCGACGCCCAGCTTGGAATAGGCGACCAGCCCCAGCACGCACAGCGCGACCATGACCATGGTGGCGAAGACGGGGTTGCGGATCGAGACGCGGGTCATCCACATGGGAGGCTCCTCGGCGGGAATTGTTGTTGTTCTGCTTATTGAGCGGCGTTGCCGCTGGCGGCGGCACTGGCCACGCTGGCCTTGGGCACGCGGATCTCGGCGCGCTCGCCTTCCTTCAGGTTGTCGAAGCGTGCGCCCAGCACCTGCGACTGCGGCGTCACGCCGGCGAGGATCTCGACACGGCCCTCACGCGGGTCGCGGCGGCCGGTGGTCACGATGCGGCGCACCAGCGTGCCCTTCTCGATCAGCCAGACATGCTCCTGGCCGGACACCGCGCCGATGGCGGTCACCGGCACGGTCAGCCGCGGCTTGTCGTCCGCCAGCTCGACGCGCGCGACCGCGTACTGGCCGGCGCGGAAACGCTCGCCGGGGTTGTCCAGCGACAGCGTCACGCCGATCGAGCGGGTGCCCGGCTCGGCGGCCGGCGAGATGCGCGCGATGCGGGCCGTCACCGGGTCGTCGAAACCCTCGATCTTCAGCTGCACCGTCATGCCCGGCGACAGCTTGCTGACCTCGTGCATGCCGACCAGGCCGGCGAGTTCCAGCTTGGACAGGTCGACGATGGTCAGCACCGGCTGTTCGGCAGCCACCTTCTCACCGGGCAGCGTGTGACGCTTGGACACGATGCCGCTGATCGGCGAGACCAGCGCGGCCTGGCGCAGCAGCACCTCGCTCGTGCCCAGCTGCGCCTTGGCGGACAGCATCTGGCCCTTGGCCGATTCGAGCTGGGCGCGGGAGTTGTCCAGCGCCGTCGGCGCGATGAAGTTCTGCGAGGCCAGCCCCTGGTTGGCCTTGTACTGGCGCTCGGACTGCTCGTACATGGCCTGCATGGCCTCGACGCTGGCATTGCGTTCGGCGACCTTGTGGCGCAGTTCCTCCAGGTCCAGCTGACCCAGCGACTGGCCGGCGCTCACGCGGCTGCCCTCGGCGACCGCGAGGCGGTCCAGGCTGCCCGAGGCCTTGGCGCGGACGATCACCGTGTTCGGCGCGACCAGCGGGCCGGAGAACTCGATGACGCCGGGCATCGGTGCCATCGTCGGCTTGACGATCTCGCCGGCCTGGAACTCCAGGGCCGGCTTGGCGTCTTCCTTCTTCGCCGCCGGGGCACTGCCCCCGCTCGTGGCATACACGCCAGCGCCGCCCGCGAGGACCACCACCGCCACACCCGCCAACCACCATTGCTTGCGCATGATCTCCCCCATCCTTCGACACGGGACCACCCAATCGATGATCCTTGAATGCGGCGGAGTGTAGGAATCCCTCAAATGATGCGACGGCCGGACGCGACGAATTGCAGATTGCGCGTCATGGCCTGCTTTTCTCCGGGACTGAAATTGCCGCGACCGACGACGGATTGCAGGACGGCCCGATGAAATGACCACGCGGGGTCTTCGATCTCGCGTTCGCCAGAGGGGCGGTGGCCTGGGATTCCCACTCTCGGTGGCGACGGTTCGATAGCGTCAGACCGCCTGCAGAGGATCCCGCTTCGCGCAGCGCCAATGGCTCCAGGCGCCGATGAGCGCGAAGACCGCGCCGGCCCAGAAGCAGGCGGCATACCCATGACTTTCGGCCAGCCAGGCGCCGCCCAGGCTGCCGAGCACGCCCGAGACACCGTAGCCCAGCACCGCATACAGCGCCTGCCCGCGGCCCTGCAGGCGCCCGGGGAAGTAGCGCCCGATCAGGCCGATGCAGGCGGTGTGCTGCGCCGCGAAGGTGACGGCATGGCAGCACTGCAGCAGCACCATCGCGGCGAGGCTGGCGCCCAGCCACGCGGTGCCGGCCATGCGCAGCGCCGCGAGCAGCGCGGCGGCGACCAGCCAGTGGTGCAGGTGGTGCTGGCGCACCCAGCGGCCCTGGAACGCGAACCAGCAGATCTCTGCCGCCACCGACACGGCCCAGAGCGCCCCCACCTGCCCCTTGCCGTAACCGAGCCGGTCCAGGTAGAGGCTGTAGAACGCGTAGATCGCCGTGTGCGCGAGCACGGTGAAGAACATGCCGAGGAAGAACCAGCCGACCTCGGGCCGGCGCAGCGTGTCGGCGACCGACACCGGTTCAGCCGCGTCGTGCTGGACGGCCGCGCGCTTGGGCAAACGCCAGGCGGCGATCACGAGCGCCGACAAGCCGACGACGATCGTCAGCGGGAACACGGACATCCCCGCCCCGTCGAACCACCAGCCGCCGCCGACGACGGTCGCCAGGAAGCCCACCGAGCCCCACAGCCGCACGCGTCCGTAACGCTTCGGATCCATGCCGCCGCTGGCGGCGAGCTCGTGCGCGATGAGCGCCTCGTTGAGCGGCGTCACGCAGGCGTTGAAGAAGTACATCAGGAAGACGACCAGCGTCAGCCCGATCACCGGCGCCGCGCCCGAGGCCGAGGTCGCCGGCACCAGCAGCAGTCCGAGCGCGCTGACCCAGCAGGCCAGCGCCGCGGCGCGGATCAGTTCGACGCGCCGCCCGCTGCGATCGGCCACCAGGCCCCAGAGATAGGGCGCGAACAGCCGCGTCCAGCTCTGCATCGAGACGAGCAGCCCGATCGCGACGACCGGCAGGCCGAGGGACTTGTACCAGAGCGGCGCGAACGGGTTGAACAACCCGATGCTGCCGTAATAGGCGCAGCCGAGCAGCGCGCTGGCGCGCAGCACGCGGCGGCTGTCAGCCACCGTCAGTCACCGGCCGGACGTTGACCCGCGATCGCGGGAATCGGGAGTTCGACGTCCCCGCACTGGGCGCGGTCCATCAGCACGTGGTCGATGACGACCAGCGCCAGCATCGCCTCGGCGATCGGCGTCGCGCGGATGCCGACACACGGGTCGTGGCGGCCGAAGGTCTCCACCGTCGTCGGTTCCCCGGCGCGGTTGATCGAGGCCTTGGGCGTGCGGATCGAACTGGTCGGCTTGATGGCGATAGCCACGCGCAGGTCCTGGCCGCTGGAGATCCCGCCCAGCACGCCGCCGGCGTTGTTGCTGGCGAAGCCCTCGGGCGTCAGCTCGTCGCCATGCTGGCTGCCGCGCTGGCGCACGCTCTCGAAGCCGGCGCCGATCTCGACGCCCTTGACCGCGTTGATGCCCATCATCGCGTAGGCGATGTCGGCGTCGAGCTTGTCGAACAGCGGCTGGCCCAGGCCGGCCGGCATGCCGGTGGCCTCGACCATCAGCCGCGCGCCGACGGAGTCGCCGTCCTTGCGCAGCGCGTCCATGTAGTCCTCGAGCGCCTGGATCTGCGACGCATTGGCGGCGAAGAACGGGTTCTGGCCGACGTGCTCCCAGCCCTCGAACGCGAGATCGATCTCGCCGAGCGCGGTCATGCAGCCGCGGAAGCCGATGCCGAGTTCCTCCTGCAGCCATTTGCGCGCGACCGCGCCGGCCGCGACCATGGGCGCCGTCAGCCGCGCCGACGAGCGCCCGCCGCCGCGCGGATCGCGCAGGCCGTACTTGCGCCAGTAGGTGTAGTCGGCGTGGCCCGGGCGGAAGGTGTCGAGGATGTTCCCGTAGTCCTTGCTGCGCTGGTCCACGTTGCGGATCAGCAGGCAGATCGGCGTGCCGGTGGTCAGGCCTTCGTAGACGCCGGACAGGATCTCGACCTGGTCGGGTTCCTGGCGCTGCGTCACGTGGCGCGAGGTGCCCGGACGGCGCCGGTCGAGCTCGGGCTGGATGTCCGCCACCGACAGTGCCAGCCCCGGCGGGCAGCCATCGATCACGCAGCCGATGGCCGGACCGTGGCTCTCGCCGAAGTTGGTGACGCGAAACAAGCTGCCGAAAGTGCTGCCGGACATCTGGAGGACCTGCCGAGGCGAGAAACCGAAGCCGTCGATTCTACGAGCGCCCCCTGCCCCCGCGACTCGTCATGCGCCCCTGCGCCGACCGCACGACCTCATTAAGCGGTCAACTCAGCGATCGGAGATGACGATGCGTCGGTGCCGCCCTCGGCATCGACGCGCAGGGTGGCGTCCGAGCCGGCCTCCGCGAGGAGACCGGCACCGATGCCGGTCGCCGCTTCGCCCCGCGCGATGCGCGCCTGCGCCTCGGGATCGCGCTCGAAGACCGCGATCGATTCGACGTGCGCGGTGTGCGGGAACATGTTCACCGCGCCCGCCTTCGTGCAGCGGTAGCCGGCCACGTGGACCAGCAGCCCCGCGTCGCGCGCGAGCGTCGACGGCGCGCACGACACGTAGACGATGCGCTCGGGCGGCGTCCAGCCGGGCGCCAGCGACGGATCCTTGATCAGATCCGCCAGCGCCTTCACCAGCGCGAACGCGCCTTCGCGCGGCGGATCGATCAGCCAGCGGTCGGACACGCCGTCGGCGGCCAGCAGTTGCGGCGTCATCTCGAACAGGTTGCGGGCGACGAAGCTCGCCTTGTTGTCGAGGCCGTTGCGCACCGCGTTCTCGCGAGAGCGCTGCACCAGCGCCTCGCTGCCTTCGATGCCCAGTACCTCGCGCGCCTGCGTGGCCAGCGGCAGCGTGAAGTTGCCGAGGCCGCAGAACCAGTCGATGACACGCTCCCCCTTCTGCACGCCGAGCAGCCGCAACGCACGGCCGACCAGCACCGTGTTGATGTGGTGGTTGACCTGGGTGAAGTCGGTCGGCTTGAACGGCATCAGCACGCCGAACTCCGGCAGCGTGTAGGCCAGCTCGGGGCCGCCCTGGTCGAGCAGATGCACCGTGTCCGGTCCCTTGGGCTGCAGCCACCATTGCACGCCGTGCTCGGCCGCGAACGCGCGCAGCTTGGCGAGGTCGCCCGGGCTCAGCGGCTCCAGGTGACGCAGCACCAGCGCGATGACCTGCGTGCCGTCGGTGTCGCCGATGGCGAGCTCGATCTGCGGCAGCCGCTCGCGCGCGTCCATCGCGCCGACCAGATCGCGCAGCGGCATCAGCATCGCGCTGATCTTCTCGGGAAGCACCTTGCAGACCTGCATGTCGGCGATGTAGCGGCTCTTGCGCTCATGGAAGCCGACCAGCACCTGGCCCTTCTTCGGCACATAACGGACCGACAGGCGCGCGCGGTAGCGGTAGCCGGTGGCCGGGCCCTCGATCGGGCGCAGCAGCGACTCGGTCCTGACCTTGCCGAGGTGCCAGAGGTTGTCCTCGAGGACGCGCTGCTTGACGGCGACCTGGGCGCCCGGATGCAGATGCTGCATCTTGCAGCCGCCGCAGGCGCCGGGATGCAGGCCGAAATGGGGGCAGACGGGGCGCACGCGCTGCGAGCTCTCGCGACGCATCGCGACCAGCACGGCCTGCTCCCACTTGTTCTTCTTGCGGCCGACGGAGACCTGGACCTCCTCGCCGGGCAAGGCGCCCTCGATGAACACCACCTTGCCTTCGCTGTTGTGGGCGACGCCCTGCGCTTCCAGGTCCAGCGAGTCGACCTTCAGCCATTCCGATACATCAGTCATGGGGGCGCATTATCCCAGCGCCCCGCGTGAAGGTCCCGCGGACCGTCTCAGAAGATCGAATCGCGGCTGATGCCCTGCCGCATCATGTTGCGCTTGAGCTTGGCCAGCGCCTCGATCTGGATCTGCCGGATGCGCTCGCGCGTCAGGCTGAGCCGCACGGCCAGGATGTCCAGCGTCTCCGGCTCGCGGTCCGCGAGGCCGTAGCGGCCGGCGAGCACCTCGCGCTCGCGGTCGCTGAGCGAGGCCAGCCCGCCCTTGAGCAGGTCCTCGAGTTCATGGCTGAGTCGATGTCCCGCCGGATCGACCGCCTGCTCGTCCGCCACCAGATCCAGCATCGACTCGCCGCCTTCGCCGTTGCGGTCGACCGGCGAATCCAGCGAGCTCGGCAGTTCCGCGTAGGCCAGCAGTTCGGCGATCTCGTGGACCGGACGGCCCAGCGCCTGCGCGACGTCCTCGGCGCGGACCCCGCCCTCGCCGCCGCGCTGCGCCGCCAGCGACTCCAGCGCGCGGCGCGCCTTCAGCACCTGGTTGAGTTCGCGTACGATGTGCACCGGCAGCCGCACCAGGCGCGCCTGATGCATCAGCGCGCGCTCCACCGCCTGGCGGATCCACCAGCTCGCGTAGGTCGAGAAACGGAAGCCTCGTTCGGGCTCGAACTTGCCGATCGCGTGCATCAGGCCGAGGTTGCCCTCCTCGATGAGATCGCTCATCGGCAGGCCGCGGCCCAGGTAGTTCTTGGCGATGCTGACGACCAGCCGCAGGTTGTGCTCGATCATCGCCTGGCGCGCCTCGAAGTCGCCGGCACGCGCCTTCACGGCGGTGTCGTACTCCTCCTGCGGCGTCAGCAGCGGCGTGCGCCGGATGTCGCGCAGGTAGGCCTGCAGGGCGTTGGTGGCATCGCCGTCGGCGGGGCCGAGGTCGCCCTTGCCGGACTTGGCCTTCTTGCCGTCCTCGGACTCGACACCGCGCAGCACACGGACGTCGTCGTCATCGTCGGTGGCCGCTTCGACCGCAACGGACGCGGTGTCGTCGTCGCGCGACGCGGGATCGCGGTCACCGTCGTGATCGTGACCGTCCTGGCCATCGTGATGATCGTGGCCGTCGTGGCCCTCGTCATGACCCGCCGCGTGCGCGGCGTCATGCCCCGTGTCATGCCCGGACTCATGCCCGGACTCATGCCCATCGGCGGCCAGCTCGGGCGGCAGCTTGAAGCGGCCGGGATGAACGGGTCGGTCCAGGCCGTCAGGCAGCAATCCGTCAGTCGAAGAGGCGCGATGCAATGTCATGTTGCGGCGCCTCCTTGAGCGCCTCTAGCGCGCGGGCAACAACTTGGACGGATCGATCGGCTTGCCTTGCTTGCGCACTTCGAAGTGCAGCTTCACCGAATCCGCGTCGCTGGAACCCATCTCGGCGATCTTCTGGCCCTTGCGCACCACCTGGTCTTCCTTGACCAGCAGGGTCTGGTTGTGCGCGTAAGCCGTCAGATAGTTCGTGCTGTGCTTGATGATGATCATGTTGCCGTATCCGCGCAACCCCGCGCCCGCATACATCACGCGGCCATCGGCGGCGGCGAAGACCGGATCGCCGGCCTTGCCGGAGAAGGCCATGCCCTTGTTGCGGACCTCGTCGAAGCCGGCGGCCACGGCGCCGGACGCGGGCCAGCCCCAGCTGATGTCATCGTCGTCCTTGGCGGCCAGGGGCACGCTCGGGGCGGCGGTGGCACTGGCCGGCGCGGACGCCGCGGCGGTCGTCGTCGCCGGAGCCGGGGACTTGCCATCCAGCGGCCGCGTCTCCACCTTGGAGGTCACCAGCGGCTTCGTGGTCACGGCGCCCGGGTCGAGACCCGGCGGCACCACGCGCAAGACCTGACCCACCTCGACCAGGTTGGGGTTGTCCATGCCGTTCCATCTCGCCACCTCGCGCCAGCCCTGGCCGTTGTCCATCGCGATGCGGATCAGCGTGTCGCCGGGCTTGACCGTGTAGTAGCCAGGCTTGCCGGCGTTCTCGGCGCCGGGCAGCGGTTTCGATTCCGGGGCCGGCGTGACCGCCGTGCCGGGGATGACGGCGGGCGCGCCCTTGCCGACGGGACGGTCCTCCACCGGTGCGCGGTGCGGGGTGTTCTGGCAGCCCGTGAGCGCGAGCACCGCCACGGAGACCCAGAGCAGCGGGGAACGGAAGAGTGGTTGCATGCGCGAAGTTGTCATATGGAAAGCCGAAGCGCGGAGGCCGCAAAGCGACAGACGGTGGCCGGCGCGCTACAGGACCCCTGATTTTAGGGGCACGAACAGGACGGCCTCATGCAGGCTGCGCAGGAAACGCGAGCCCGCGGCGTCGCGGACATGATCGATCAGGACCAGGACTTGCCCCCGGCCGCTGGGCGCGGTCATCGGCGCGACCAGCCGGCCGCCGGGCGCGAGCTGGTCCAGCCAGGCCTGCGGGATGTCGTCACCGCCGGCGGCGGAGATGATGCTGTCGTAGGGCGCCGACGGCCGATGGCCGAGCATGCCGTCCCCGTACACGAGCCGGATCTGGTGATGGCCGACCAGGTTGGCGCGCGCCTTGTCGTGCAGCGGCTTGAGCCGCTCGACCGACACGACCTGCCTGGCCAGCTGCATCAGCAGCGCGGCCTGGTAGCCGCAGCCGGTGCCGATCTCGAGCACCTTGCCCAGATGGCCGCGCTGGCGCGCGCCGGGCGCATCCAGCATCAAGGCCATCATCCGGCCGACGACGGACGGCTTGGAGATCGTCTGGCCGTGCCCGATCGGCAGGCTCGTGTCCTCGTAGGCCTGGGTGGCGAGCGCGGAGTCGACGAAGTGGTGGCGCTGCACGGTGGCCAGCGCCTGCAGCACGCGCTCGTCGGACAGCCCTTCGCGGCGCAGCCGCTCGACCATGCGCTGGCGCACGCCGGCCGAATCGAGGCCCAGCCCGATCGGCGTGGTCTGCCGCGCCTTGATCGCGGCGGCCTGCTGCCAGTGGCCCTGGGGCTTCAGCGGCTCGCGCGCCTCGGCGGCCGCGGCGGCGCTCGGGGCGCCGGGCCGGGTCGATCCGAGCTTGTCCAGCGACAGCGGAAAACGCTTGGGCCGGGGCGGCAACGAGGTCATGGACGGCCGTCGGTCTGCAATTGCTGGCGCCAGTGGCCCAGCGTGGCGTGCTCGGTGAGGTCGACCTGCAGCGGCGTGACCGACACGGCGCCGTTGGCGGTGGCGTGGAAGTCGGTGCCCTCGCCCGCCTCGCGCTCGGCGCCGGCGGGGCCGATCCAGTAGATCATGTCGCCGCGCGGGCTGCGCTGCTGGATGGTGGCTTCACTGGCGTGGCGGCGGCCCAGGCGGGTGATGCGACGCGGCAGCGACGTGGCGTCCGCGCGGTTCGGGATGTTGACGCTCAGCAGGAAGGCCTTGTCCAGCCCGCCGGCGATGACGTCCTGGATCAGCGTCCGCATCACGGCCGTGGCGGCGTCCAGGTGACCCCAGCCCTTCTCGACCTGCGAAAACGCGATGGAGGGCACTCCGAAGAGATAGCCCTCGGTGGCGGCGGCGACGGTGCCCGAATAGAGCGTGTCGTCGCCCATGTTGGCGCCGTTGTTGATGCCGGACAGCACCAGGTCGGGCTTGTAGTCCAGCAGCCCGGTCAGGGCCAGGTGGACGCAGTCCGACGGTGTGCCGTTGACATAGCGGTAGCCGTTGGAGGCCGTGTAGACCGACAGCGGCCGGTGCAGCGTGAGCGAGTTGGACGTGCCGCTGGCGTTCTGCTCGGGGGCGATGACTTCCACCGTGCCTAGCCCTTCGCAGGCACGGACCAGGGCGGCGAGTCCGGGGGCCAGATAGCCGTCGTCGTTGGCGATGAGGATGCGCATGGGCGGCATTGTAGGCAGGCCGTCACCCCGGCGACGCGAGGGTCCACCCGTGCTGCCTATCATGCGCCCGGCGACCCCGCGGCGGGGCTCCGCTTGATAGGAACGAGGAGACGAGACATGAAGGCATGGCTGTGCGAGAACCCGGTCGGCGTCGAGGCGCTGCAGTGGAAGGAACTGCCGTCCCCGCCCCCAGGCCCGGGCCAGCTGAAGGTGTCGATCAAGGCGGCGAGCCTGAACTTCCCCGACCTGCTGATCATTCAGAACAAGTACCAGATGAAGCCGCCGCTGCCCTTCGTGCCGGGCACCGAGTTCGCCGGCATCGTCGAGGCGGTCGGCGACGGCGTGCCCGGCTTCAAGCCGGGCGACGCGGTGGCGGCGTTCACCGGCACCGGCGGCTTCGGCACCGAGGCGCTGGTGCCCGCGGCGCTGGCGCTGCCGCTGCCTCCGGGTTTCCCCTTCGAGGACGCCGCGGCCTTCATCTGCACCTACGCGACCAGCCATCACGCGCTGATCGACCGCGGCGCGCTGCAGCCCGGGGAGACGGTGCTCATCCTGGGCGCGGCGGGCGGCGTGGGCACCGCGGCGATCCAGATCGCCAAGGCGGCCGGGGCGCGGGTGATCGCGGCGGCCTCGTCGGACGAGAAGTGCGCGCGTTGCCGCGAGATCGGCGCCGATGCCACGATCAACTACGCCAGCGGCTCGCTGCGCGACGAGATCAAGGCCCTGACCGAGGGCAAGGGCCCGGACGTCATCTACGACCCGGTCGGCGGCGACCTGGCCGAGGCGGCCTTCCGCTCGATCGGCTGGCGCGGGCGTTACCTGGTGGTCGGGTTCGCCCAGGGCAGCATCCCGGCGCTGCCGCTGAACCTGGCGCTGCTCAAGGGCGCCTCGCTGGTCGGCGTCTTCTGGGGAGAATTCGCCAAGCGCGAACCCAAGCGCAACGCCGCGATGATGATGACCCTCGCCCAGTGGTACGCGGCGGGCAAGATCCGGCCGGTAATCGACCAGGTGCTGCCGATGGAGGAGCTGCCGCGGGCCTTCGCGCGCATGGCGTCGCGGCAGGTGGTGGGCAAGCTGGTGGTGGTGAACGGCTGAGCGCGGACCGCCCGCCGGCAGACCGGCAGCAGACCGCCGGTCGACGGGCGGGCGACCGTCCACCGACACCCTGTTTCACGGGGCATCCAAGCCTGGGGGCGCTGCTAGGATGCGGCCAGCTATCGCTCCCCACACCATGGCCGTCAAAGTTCTCATCGTCGAAGACAACCCCGTCGCCCGCAGCTTCCTGTGCCGCGTGGTGCGTGAAAGCTTCAGCGACGGCATGGAGATCACCGAGGCCGGTGACCTGGAAGGCGCCCGCCGCAATCTGGCCAAGGTGGAGGCCGAGTCGCCCGCCACGGGCTACAAGCTGATCCTGATCGACCTGGAGCTGCCGGACGGCAACGGGATGGAGTTCCTCGGGGAGCTCGCCGGCAAGCCGGCGGTCAAGATCGTCACGACGCTGTATTCCGACGACGACCACCTCTTCCCTGCCCTGCAGCGCGGCGCCGACGGCTACCTGCTGAAGGAAGACCGCTTCGAGGTGCTGGTGGAAGAGCTGCAGCGCATCGTGCGCGGCCAGCCGCCGCTGTCGCCGGCGATCGCACGCCGGCTGCTGTCGCATTTCCGTCCGGGCTCGACCGGCGACTCGGGACCGATGGGGCTGAACTCCGGCTTCGGCAGCCTGACCTCGTCGGCCACGCCCAGCACGCGCGGCGTCACGCTGGATCCGGTGCCCGAATGGGAACGCCTGACCCCGCGCGAGAACGAGGTGCTGACCTACCTCAGCAAGGGTTTCACGATCAAGGAGATCGCGAACCTGATGGGCATCAAGTGGTTCACCGTCAACGACCACATCAAGAGCATCTACAAGAAGCTCAACGTGTCCAGCCGCGCGGAAGCGGCGGTGCTGGCGAGCAAGCAAGGGCTCGTCTGACACAGCGCGATCGCGCGCCGTGATTCGGCCGCGATGCGGACGCCGGGCGGCATCGCCTCGACAGTCCCTGACCTGAACCGCGGCACCTGCGCGTCGTCCCCGGATCCAGGCTCACCACCACGGCCGACACCCCATCCCTGGCCTGTGAAATGACCCGTTACTCGCGGGCATGACCTTGTTCACATGGAGCGGGGAGGCGCTGCCCCTATGGTCCCGTGCTTGGCCCCGGCAGACCCGCCGGGCGCAAGACGGCTGGGAGGCCAACATGAGCGGCAGAGATCCATTCGACACCTCCGCGCTGCAGGCGCTGGGCCTGGCGCCCGCGCTGCGGCTCGGCGAGCTGGCGGCACTGGCCGAGGGCGGCACGATCGCGATCGTGCAGGACGGCGCCGGTGCCACCGCCGCGATGCTGCGCGCGTCGACCATCGTGGACCTGCACGCCGGGCACATCGGGTGCCAGGTGTTGTTCACCGTGATCCCCGGTTCCGTCCCGCAGGCCGTGGTGATGGGCGTGCTCCGCGGCGGGCGCGATGCGGACACCCGGCCGACCGTGCTCCATGTCGACGTCGACGGCCAGCGCTGCCTCGTGCAGGCCGAGCGCCAGATGGTCCTGCGCTGCGGCAAGGCCAGCATCACGCTGACGCAGGCCGGCAAGGTGCTGATCGAAGGCACCCATGTGCTCAGCCGCGCCACCGGCGCGAACCGTCTCCAGGGCGGATCAGTCCAGCTCAACTGAACGCTCCCGCATGATCGTCGTCAACCCCACCGCCTACGCGGCCGGATGGAGCGTCGGCCATCGTCCGGACGGGCGCGAGGTCGCCGTCGTCGTGGTCAAGGGCACCTTCGTGCTGAGCGCCTGCGGCGAACGCGGCGCGCGCCTGGCCGACGAGCAGCAGCCGCTGCACGAGGCCGATGTGCTGGGCGAGGACCCCGCCGTGGACGCGCCACTGCACGACCACGACTTCGCACTCTTCAAGCCGCGATGCGACGTGCTGCTGAGCGCCAGCGCGCACGCGCCGGACGGCCGGCCCGTCACGCGACTCGACGCCGGCTTCATGGTCGGCGACTGCCGCAAGGCCTTGTCCGTCGTCGGCCGTCGCGAATGGCGCAAGGGCGTGCTCGGATGGAAGTCGACCGAGCCGGAACCCTTCGTCACGCAGCCGATCAGCTACGACCATGCCTTCGGCGGCACCGAGATCGACCCTTCGGACCCCACGTCCCTCTCGATCTTCCGCAGGAACCCCTCCGGCACCGGTCATGGCCGCATCGCCGAGCGCCTCGCCGGCGCGGCGCTGCCGACCACCGAGGAGATCGGCCATCCGGTGTCGAATCCCCACGGCGACTACGCACCGATGGCCTTCGGTCCGCTGGGCCGGCACTGGCTGCCGCGCTGCGGTTTCGCCGGCACCTACGACGCCCGATGGATGGCCGAGAAGCGGCCCTGGCTGCCGGACGACTTCGACCCGCGCTACGACCAGGCCGCGCCGCCGGACCAGCAGATGCCCTACCCGGTCGGCGGCGAGACGATCGTGCTGGCCAACCTGGCCTCCCGGCCGCGCATCGAGGCGCGGCTGCCACGCGACGAGGTGGTCGTGCGATTCCTGCGCCACCGCGCGCCGGTGCTGGAAGTGCCGGCCCGTCTGGACACCGTCTTCATCGCGCCGGACGAGGACCGGCTGTGCCTGACCTGGCGCGCGGCCTGCCCGCTCGATCGCGACCCCTTCGAACTGCGCGAGATGCAGATCGAGACCACGCTCAGCCGCACGCCCGGGCTGCTGCGCGCGCGGCAGACCGGCAAGACGCATTACCGGCATCTGGCCGACCTGGTGCGGGCGCGGCGCGGAGGACGTCGATGAGCGCGCCCCTGGCCATCGTCGGCCACGCGATGCTGACCGCGTTGGGCAACACCGGCGCGACCACCTGCGCCGCGTTGCGGGCCGGCATCGGCGGAGCCCGCGAAGCGCCGTTGTGGGACCGCTTCGCCGGGACGAACGTGCGCGTCGCACGTCCCCGGCTGCGGCAATGGTGGTCCGGCCCGACGATGATCCCCGAACTGCTGGCGCCGGTGATCGCGCAGTGCACCGCACAGGCCCGGCAACTGGGACTGCCCGCGCCCGAGCTGCCCGTGCTGGTCCTGCTCTCGCCGCGGGACCGGCCGCATCGCGCGCCGGGCTTCGATGACCTGGTCCTGTCGGCCCTGGCACGACACCGTGGCGACGCCTTGCCTCCGCGATCGGGGGTGATCGCGGGCGGACGGACCGGTATCGCGCAGGCGCTGACCGTCGCCGCCGGCCTGATCGGGCGCGGCGCCCCCGCCTGCCTGATCGTCGGCGCCGAGAGTTTCCTGACCCAGCCGCTGATCGAGCACTACCTCGATCGGGGCCGGCTGTTCAGTCCCGCCAACAGCAACGGGTTCCTGCCGGGAGAAGCCGCGTGCGGCGTCATCGTGACGCCGTCGGGCGACACCCGGCGCGACGAGCTCGTCATCGCCGGCATCGGCCAGGCGGTCGACGCGAGCCGCGACGGCGGCCACGCCGATGCGCCGGTTCGAGGCGACGGCCTGACGCAGGCCATCCGGAGCGCGTTGACCGGCACCGGCATCGATTTCCACGACCTCCATTTCTCCATCAGCGACCACAACGGCGAGCGTTTCAAGTTCAAGGAACAGGCGCTGGCCGGCGCGCGCCTGGACCATGCGCCGGACGGCGGTTCGCGCCGGCCGCGCGGCTTCATGGACGTCTGGCATCCGGCGGAAGGCATCGGCGAGGTCGGCGCGGCCACCTTCCCCTGCCTGCTGGGCTGGGCGCTGGAGGCCGGCGTCAAGGCCTACGCGCCCGGCCAGCACGCGCTGCTGCACGCCGGCGAGGACGACGGCAGCCGGATCGCCCTCATCACGCGCTTCGAGCGCGGCGACGCCACAGGATCCTGAGACATGGGAAAGAACGTCTTCGCCAACGGCAAGGAAATCTCGGCCAAGGCCTCGTCCAACCGGTCGATCGCCGCAATGCCCGATGTCTGCCTGTCGCCGCCCGGTCCGCCCGCGGGCCCGATCCCCATCCCCTACCCCAACACGGCGGTGTCCTCGAACACCAGCGGCGGCAGCCGCACGGTGAAGATCGGCGGCCAGGAGGTCGGCAAGAAGAACGCGTCCGAGTACAGCAAGAGCACCGGCGACGAGCCCGCCACGCGCAGCTTCGGCATGGGCGTCGGGTCGCACAACCTGACGGGACCGATGAAGTTCGCGGCCTGGTCGATGGACGTGAAGGCCGAGGGCGCGAACGTCACGCGCTTCATGGACCTGACGACGCACAACCACTCGAACATGTGCAACACGCCGCCGACCGTCAACAACGGCGGCGCGGCCAAGCTCGAGGTCGACGAGGAGTGCGTCGAGCTGGCCCAGAAGAACGAGGACGCGCGCAAGGACAAGTCGATCCCCAGCAACCAGACCGTGTCCCACGGCCGTTTCCGCCAGGGCGAGAGCGCGCCCATCGACTACAAGGCCTGCAGCAAGGGCCAGCCGGGCGCGGACTGGGCCACGGGCGTGAGCACCCAGGTCGACCGCGCGAAGGTGCTCGCCGAGCCGGGGGTCCAGGAGTTCCTCAACATCACGCCGGGAAAGTCCAAGTCCGGCATCGACCGGCAGAGTCACGGTACGCTGGCCTGCTTCGGCAAGACCGAGAAGACGCCGCACGACTACAAGAGCTTCGAGAGCATGACGCCCAACTACCCCGCGCACGCGGAGCCCAAGATCATCGACGAGATCTTCAAGAAGGCCCTGCTGTCCGGCGGCAATGCCAACGGCGGCCAGTTGCTGCTGAACATCAACTGGCCCAACGGCCCGAAGAAGAACCTGACCACCCGCTCCCCCTGCGAGGAAAGCTGCAGCCCGCTGATCTGCGCCATCGAGGCCGCCGGATGTCTCGACATCTGGATCTGCGACGAGCACAACCAGAAGAAGAAACCCGACTGCGATGACTGAACGCCCCCCTGCCGACAGGCCCTTCCGGCCGGCCTTCCTGCCGGACACGCTGTCCCAGCCCACGCCCGAATTCGCGTGGCGGGGCGCGGGACGGCACGGCGGTCCGGCCAATGCGGTGACGCCGCTGCTGGAGAAGCTGGACATGCTCACCAACTGCGGCCAGATCACGCTGTGCGCCGGCGTCCTGGCGTGGACCGCGGCCCGACTGGAAGGCTCGACCGCCCTGGCGGCCTCGGCACTGGAGTTGGCGCAGGCCGCGTTCGCGTTCCAGATCGATGGACGCTACGTCGACCGGGACGCGGGCGATGTCCGCAAGCCGGTGGACACGCCGCCCGCCCAGTCGGCGCTGATGGAGGTGATGAGCTACCAGAGGAAGGCCTTGAATCGCGAGAAGTACCTGGAGAGCTACTACGCGCCGATCATGCAGACCTTCCATGCCTCGCACATCACGCAGCGCGTCATGGGGCCCGAGCACCGTCCCGCCTTCGTCGCCTGGTTCGAGCAGGCCATCGAGCGCGTGCAACGCTTCGCCCGCCGCCCGGCGGAACCGTTCCGGCAGAAGCGCGAGTTCCCGACCTACGAGGCCTACCTCGCGTTCATCGCGCCCCATCGCGGCCCGGCCTTGCCGCCGGAGCTCCTGGACCCGGCCGTTCCCTACGCCGCGCAGGACCGCGAGGCGCTCGTCGCAGCCTTCGTGGCCACGCTGGACTGGCGCCGTAACCGGTACCTGCGCGCGCCGGACGCGATGCGCGCGCTCGGCTTCGTCGGTGCCCCCTACCCCCACCTGAAGGATCCCGCCTGATGAGCGCCGATCACGAGGACCGTTCCGGCAGCGAAGCCGCCGGCCAGGCCTGCGACTACCCCTGGGACGAGTACGGACAGCACGCCTACTACCAGCAGGAGGACGACGGCGAGGACGGCGAGGTGTCCGCGCGGTTGTCCCACCTCACCGGCAAGGCCAGCCTGGGACTGGCCATCGCCTCGGCCGAGTGGCTGCTGCGCCGCTTCTCCCGGCATCCCGTCCCGCCGCTGGCGCGGCAGTACCTGGACGCGGCCTGGGCCGGCGCGGTCCACGAGGCCTATGTCGAGTATGTGGAGGCCAGCCAGTTCGAGTGGCACGGGCCGGTGACGGGCGCGATCGCCCTGGCCATCGACATCCTCAACACCGCGCTGCACGACATGGGCAACGATCCGGATCCGTCGTTGCAGGCGCTCTGGATGTACCACCTGGCCCATCACGTCTGCCCCGACCCCGCGCCGTTCGACGCCTGGTGGGAGGCCTGCCTGCAGCGGCTGGAACGCTTCCACGCCGTCGATGTCGAGCTGGCGGGCTACAAGCCGGATCTGTTCGAGAACTTCCCGCGACTGGGATCGCCCGTGCCGCGGGAGGCCTACGACCCGGGGCGTCCTTACGACCCCGCCAGCAATGTCGCGCTCTGGGATGCCTTCCTGCGCTCGCTCGATCCGGAGGACCATCCGTTCCTCCGCTCCGTGGCGGACCTGGAGGACTTCGGCGAGCTTGGCGCGCCACCGTACCGCTACACCGGTCCGCAACGCCGCTGAGGCGCGGAGCGCAACACGTGACCCCGCTCTCGACCCTTCCCGCAGGTTCCCCCATGCCGATGCCGGCGGCGAGGACCTCTATGCCGACATCGTCGGGGAACACGCCGACGAGGCTGCATTCCTCTGGCACCTGCGCACGCAGGCCATCGGACAGCCGCACTACCTGCTGCGCGATCTGGAAGACCTGGATCAGCGCCTGTCCGCGGCCATCGACGGACTGCGGACCGCGCCGGGCGGCCTGACGGCCTGCCGGCGACTGCTGGCGCATGACGAGGCCTGGGCGGCCGCGCCGCTCGCGCTGATGGCCCTGGAGAGCGAGGACCTCGCGGCCGTCCACCGCCTGCTGGCGATCGCCGAGGCGAAACCGACGCTGGCGCCGATGCTGATGGCGGCGTCCGGCTGGGCCTCGCCGCGCTTCCTGCAAGGCACGATCCGGGATCTGCTGAACGCACCGTCCCCGCTGTGGCGGCGGCTCGCGCTGGCCTGCTGCGCAATGCATCGCGTGGATCCCGGACCAGCGCTGGCTCGGGCGATCGAGGACGCCGATCCGTCGTTGCGCGCCCGCGGGCTCCAGGCAGCCGGCGAGCTGGGCCGACGCGACCTGCTCGACCACTGCGTTCGAGCGTTGAAGGACGATCATCGCGCGTGCCGCTATCGCGCCGCGGGCGCCGCCCTGCTGCTCGGCGAGCGTGACCGCGCGATCGAGACGCTGACCGCGATGAGCCTGGGCCCGGGGCGCTGGCGCGAACGCGCCCTGCGCCGCGTGGTCAAGGCAATGCCGCTGGACGCCTCGCGCGAATTGCTGCGGACGATGGCGACATCGCCGTCGGCCCTGCGCGAGGTCATCGCGGGCATGGGCCACACGGGCGATGCGACGCACGAAGCGTCGCTCATCGCGTGGATGCACGATCCGGCGCTGGCGCGGCTGGCGGCGGAATCGTTCAGCCTGCTCACCGGCGCGGACCTCGCCAAGCACGAGTTGGAACGCCGCCCGCCCGCCATGTCCACGGCCGACCCCAGCGACGATCCGGACGATGACGAGATCACCACCGATCCGGATGAGCACCTGCCCTGGCCGGACGCGGACCGCGTGCTGCGCTGGTGGCAGACGCGGCAGACGTCACGGCAATCTCTCGCCCCAGGCCGTCGCCTGTTCGTCGGCCGGCCGCTGGACGCGGCCGTCGCGACCGAGCTGCTGGCGCACGGCCCACAGCGCCAGCGCATCGCCGCAGCCCAGCACCTGTGCCTGCTCCAACCGGGCACGATGCTGTTCCCGACCGATGCGCCGGTCTGGCGTCAGCGCCGGCTGCTGCCGACGACGCCGCCCGCTCACCAGCGGTAAGCGGCCTTCGCGTAGTACTGGCGTCCGTTCGCGCCGAACGGCGAGAACTGGTTGTAGGCCAGGATGCCGCCGACCGCGTTCGGTGTGATCACGCGATCCGGATAGCGGTTGGTGACGTTGTCGATGCCGGCGCTGAGCGACCAGGCGCCCTGCTCCCAGCCCGCCGACACATCCAGCAGCCACGCCGGTCCGAAGGTCTGGTCGTTGGTCGCGTTGGACTGCCGGATCACGAAGCTGCCGTAACGGCTCGCCGCCGCGCGGACTATCCAAGGTCCCCAGCGATGCTCGGCGCCGAGCACCAGCTTGTCCTTCGGCGAACCGATCGTGGCGCGCGCCAGCGAGACGCGGTCGATCAGCTCCAGGCTGTTGGCGGTCAGGATCGCCGGGTTGTCGTCGACATGCCGGATCGAGTTCTTGTTGTGGTTGTAGGCCACCGTGTACTGGCCGCGGCCCGCGCCGCCCCAGTCCTGCTGCCAGGTGCTCACGATGTCCACGCCACGCGTGCGCGTGTCCAGCGCGTTGGTGAAGTAGCGCCCCGCGCTGACCAGCACGCCCTGCGCCGCCAGCTGGTTGCGCAGCGCAGCGGGCAGCGTCAGGTTGGCCGACAGCAGGATGCGGTCGTCGATGTCGATCTGGTAGACGTCGACGGTGGTCTGCCACTGCGCCAGCGGCTGCAGCAGCAGGCCGAGGCTCAGGTTGCGCGACTTCTCCGCCTTGAGCGGCTTGGCGCCCAGCGCCGCCGCGGCGGCCGATTCGACCGGGAAGGTGCCCGCATCGACCAGCGCGCCGTTGATCAGGTTGGTCGACGTGGTCGCGAAGAACTGCTGCGCCAGCGACGGCGCGCGGAAGCCGGTGGACACGGTGCCGCGCAGCGCGACGGCTGGCGACCACGCATAGCGGCCGGACAGCTTGGCCGAGGTCGCGTTGCCGAAGTCGTTGTAGTGCTCGGCCCGCAGCGCGGCGGAGGCGCTGAAGGCCTTCGTCACCTGGCCTTCCAGGCTGGCGTAGGCGGCGATGTCGTGACGCGAATGCGCGCCGGCGTTGCTCGGCTGGAAGCCGGGGAAGCCGGACGCGCCGCCGCTCTGGTACGACGCGGGTTCGCCGGCGTCGATCTCGTAGCGCTCGCGGCGGGCTTCGGCGCCGAGCGCCAGGGTCCACGGCGCGGCGAGGCCGAGGTCGACCTCGCGCGACAGGTCCAGGTTCAGCACCGTCTGCTGGTTGCTGAGCCGGCCGGCGTCGAAGCGGGTCGGGCTCGCGTTGCCCAGCGAGTAGTTGGCCGTGTTGGCCACGTCGATGTCGAAGCGGTTGCGGCCATGGTTGAGGCTCGCGTCCCAGGACCAGCCGGCGAGTTCGCCGCGCAGGCCGGCGACGATCCCGGTGTCGACGGTGGTGCTGTCCTGCAGCGGCAGGAAACCTTCGGGGTACAGCCCCGCGACGTTGTTGGCCACGGCGGTCGCGCGGGTGCGCCAGAACGCGGCGGAGACCGTGTCGCGATGGCTGAGCGTGGCGACGGCATAGGCCTGCAGGCTGCCGGTCAGCGCGACTTCGGCATTGATCACGGCGGACTGCTGATGACTGTCCGGATCGCCGAGGCGGTTGTTGACCTGGCCCAGGCGCGGCTCGGTCGCCGCGTCGCGCGTGTCGACGCCGGCGCGGTTGGTGCGCTGCTGATGGCGGTTCTCGAGCGCGAAGCGCACCCAGCCGTCCTGGCCGAGCGCGAAACCGGCGCTGGCCGATTCGGTATGACGGAAGCCGTCGCCAGCGTCGGTCTGGCCGATTTCAGCGCTGACGCTGCCGCCCTTGGCGCCCTTCTTCAGCACGATGTTGATCACGCCGGCGATCGCGTCGGAGCCGTACTGGGCGGCGGCGCCGTCACGCAGCACTTCGACCCGCTCGATGGCGGCGAACGGGATGGTGTTCAGGTCCACCGGCGCGGAGCCGCGGCCCTGCGTGCCGTTGATGTTCACGACCGCGGTCGTGTGGCGGCGCTTGCCGTCGATCAGCACCAGGGTCTGGTCCGGCGAGAGCCCGCGCAGCTGCGCGGGCCGCACGGCGTCGGAGGCGTCGGTCAGCGACGGACGCGGGAAGTTCAGCGACGGCAGCAGCTGCCCGAGCGCAGTCGCGAGTTCCGAGGTGCCGGTCCGTTGCAGATCGGCCACGCTGAGGACGTCGACGGGCGATTCAGACTCCGCGACCGTCCGATTCACGCGACGGGTACCGGTCACGACGACCTGCTGGAGCTGGTCGCCGACGGCGGCCGACGGCGACGCCGTCTGGGTTTGGGTCTGAGCTTGGGCTTGGGCTTGGGCTTGGACAGCCGGCACAAGGCTGGCGATGGCGGCGAGCGCGACGGCGCTCAGCGGGATTCCGGAGATCAGCGGACGGGGGGACGAACGAAGGGACATGGGGGCTTTCGGGGATTCATCAGTCACGACAACCTCATAGCCTGCGGGCGTTGGCGTGCCCGGCCAAAGAAGGTCGGCGCACATGCTCATGCGAAGGTCGAGCTTTCGGTCCTTTCAAGCCTTCAAACCCTCACGCAGCTGCGCCTGCACCACCGTCAGCACCATCGTCAGCACCACCGTCAGCACCTCCGACGTGAGCACTGTCGACCCGTCATTCGACCCCATCGATCCTCGGCGGAACGCCGTCGTGCTGCCATTGCAGGATCATCTGCTTGTAACGCCGCGGCATCAGGTGACGAAGCAGCACGGCCAACAGCAGCAGCGTTCCGAGCAACTGGGCGCCTTCGTCATCGCGCGAGAGAAGATGGAGCACGAGCTTGGCCGAAAGCGCGAGCCAGATCAGCCCGATGACCGCGACAGGACCTGATACCAGGTAGGTCAATGCGATCGCCGTGGCGACCACGCCAGCACCGATGAACACGTCCCCAGGCTGCTGTTTCATCCTCAAGCCGTCCCTCAGACCGCCGGCCGCTGGGTCTCGCCCCAATGCGGATTGATCAGCGCGAAAGTCTCGTGGTCGCGCCAGGCGCCATCGATGAACAGGTAGCGGGGGCTGAAGCCTTCGCGGCGGAAGTCCAGGCGTTCCAGCACGCGACGGCTGCGCGCGTTCTCCGGCCTCACCGAGGCCTGCAGGCGATGCAGCGACACCGCCGGCCCGAAGACCTCGTCGATCAGGTGCTTCAGCGCCTCCTGCATCAGGCCGCCGCCGACACAGCCCACGTCCAGGCTGTAGCCCAGCATCGCGCTCTGGAACACGCCGCGCACCACCTCGGACACCGCGCACACGCCGATCACGCGGTCCGGCGCATCGGCCAGCGACAGCCAGTAGCGCCAGATCGTGCCCGCGTCGAAGGCGGCTTCTTCGCAGGCCAGGCGGGTCCGCGTGACGTCCAGCTCCCAATGGTCCACCGGCCGCGTCGGATCCCAGCGGGCGAAGTGCGCGAGGTTGCGCGACTGGAAGTCGATCGTCGCCTCGGCCAGCGCGGGCGTGGAGGCCCGCATCAGCAGGCGACCGGTCCGCAGCAGCTTGAGCGGGGACCCAGGCCGGAAGCCGGCGGGCGGATCGGCCGGAACGTCGGCCGGCGATTCAACAGGTGGAACAGGCATGGCGCAACTGTAGTCGCCCGCTCCGTCGGCGACACGGGATGTCGCAATCGACTTCAAAGATGTCGTTTGTGACCGTTCATTCCTCTGAGGCCCGTCGATAGAGTTCACTCCGTCATCCACCCCTTCGAACTGACAAGGAGCTCACCATGAAGGTCTTCGCCATCTCGTCCCCCACCCCCTCGCTGACCCCCGAGGTCATCAACGCGCACATGCCCGCCGAGGTCCATGACACGGTCCGCCTCTACCTCTCCGGCAAGGTCGACCAGTTCTGGTTCCAGGAAAAGGCCGGTCCGATCTTCCTGATGGACGTGCCGTCGCTGGAAGACGCCCAGGCCGCGCTGAACACGCTGCCGCTGGTGGCGTCGGGCGTCATGAGCTATGAACTGCGTCCGGTCGTGCCGCTCATGCCGCTGGCTCGCCTGATCCCGGCGAAATGACACCGGCTCCGGCCTGAGAGCTTGAGAGCTTGAGGGCCGGACGGACGCGGCACCGCGCCGCTGACCGACGATCGGCGCTGCTCAGCGCAGGTCGTTGCGCAGCTCGCGGACGCCGCGTCCCAGCCGCTGGCGCAGCAAGGTGCCCAGCGTCGCGCCGTCGGCGTAACCGACCTCCGCCGCGATGGCCTCGAGGTCCAACCCGCTCCCGTGCAGCAGCGATTGCGCGCGCTCGACGCGCAGGTCCTGGAAGTAGTCCAGCGGCGACTTGCCCAGTACCGCCTGGCAGCGCCGCTGCAAGGTGCGCGCCGTCGTCGCCAGCGCGCCGGCGGCGTCCTGCAGCGAGAAGCCGTCTTTCAGCCGTCCGCGCGCCCAGCGCTCGAAGCTCAGGATCAGCGGGTCCGATTGCGCGAGGTGATTCGGGATGATGTACGGCGCCTGCAGGCTGCGGATGTCGGCGAGCAGGTAGCGCGACACCAGCGCCGCCAGCTCCGGACTCGCCTTGCGGACCAGCCACAGCGCGAGGTCGAGGTGCCCCATCGCCGCGCCCGCCGTGACGCCGACATCGGTCGGCACCAGCATCCGCGATTCGTCGAGCGCGACCTCCGGGTAGCGCTGGCGGAACAGCGGCGAGAGCGACCACGTCGTCGTCGCCTCGCGGCCGTCGAGCAGCCCCGCCTCCGCGACGACGAAGGTCCCGATGCAGGAGGCCCCGATCGGCACGCCCTTCGCATGCCAGGTGCGCAGCTGGTCCATCGCATCGGCCACGTCGCGCCGCTCGAGCGCGGGCAGCAACCGGTCCGGCGTGGTCGCGGCCAGCGCGGGCATGAGCACCCAATCCGGACGCGACCGCGAGGAGATCTCCTGCACCGGCACCGTCAGTCCCTGCCCCGAGCGCACGCGCTTGCGCACGCCGACCACCGTCACGTCGAACGGCGCCGCCAGCCCTGGCAGCAGCGCCGACAGGTTGTTGGCCGCCCGCAGGACATCCAGCGTCACGGCCAGGCCGGTGTCGAAATGGCCTTCCAGGGCGAGCACCGAGACCTTCATGTCGCAATCCACCTGTTGATCATGGGTTGCGACTCTACCAGCCGATGAATCCCCAGGTCGGACGCGCATGACCAACGGGGCGTCATGAAGTCCGGTGCACAATCCCGCCCGCGCTTTTCAACGCCCGACCTCCGCGACCATGCCTCGTTTCAACCGGTCCCTCACGCTGTGGACGTTCGCCCTGCTGGTGGCGAGCGTGCTGCTGGCGTGGCCGTTGCACGAGGCGAAGCACGCGAGCCAGCCGATCGCTGACATCGTCGGCGCGTCGGCGATCTCCGCTGACGGCGGGGGCTCCGATGTCGCAGCAGATGTCTCCGCCGCGACCGACGCGTTCGCCTTCGACGATCATGGCAATACCGACGGCGTCGATGGTGGCGGCGCCGGCGAGGTAAAGGGCGGCAGTTGCGCGTGGTGCCTGTTCCATGCGCAGCTCTTCGCCGCGTCGGCCACACCACTGGTCTTCAGCTTCCACGCGGAAGCGTCTCCTCCGCCAATCGCGCCAACCTGTGGCCTGCCCACCGGTCGCTGCGCACTGGCCGCGCATCCTCGAGGGCCACCCCGGGCCTGAGTCCGTCCGCTCCGGACGCCTGACCTCTCCACGTCTTCACGGCTTCATCCGCACCTCCGGTGCCGGGTGGCGCCGCGCTTGGCGTCGACCCTCTTCTTCCCGGGCCTTCCCTCATGAACTCGAATCGTTTCTCGTCCGTCTCCTCCCGCTTCGCGCCGACTCCCCTCGCCCTCCTCCTCGCGTTGACCTTCGCGGTCGACGTCGCACATGCGGATGCGGAGGCGCCTGCTCCGGCCACAGACACGCCCACCGACGCGCAAGCGCTGCGACGCGTCGAGGTCTCCGGCAAATCCGCCTCGACGCTCCGCCAACCCGGCGATCGCAACGAACTGAGCCTCAAGCCGACCGCCCTGCCCGGTTCCGTCCAGCATCTGGGCGAGGAGGACATCGCCTCGACCACCATCGGCCGCGACATCTCCAACGTCTTCCGCCGCGTGCCCGGCGTCCTGGCCAACAACATCGACCAGGGCGAGACCGGCAACGGCTTCCGCATGCGCGGTTTCGCGACGCAGGGCACGCACGGGGCCGACACCGCCGTCTACGTCGACGGCGTGCCGCAGAACATCCCCTCCAGCCAGGGCGGCGCCGGCCACGGTCCCGTGTTCCTCGAATGGCTGGTCGGCGACGTGATCGGCGGCATCGACGTCGTCAAGGGGCCGATCTCCGCGCTGTACGGCGACCAGAACCGCGCCGGCGCGGTGGACATCCGCACCCGCGACGGCGGCGCGGCGACGCCTTCCAGCCTCGGCGTCAGCGCCGAGCGCTACGGCCTGCGCCGCGCCACGCTCGTGCTGTCCAACACCTTCGGCGGGGCTTCGAACGGCGCGTCCGGCAGCACGTCCATCGGCGGACTGCCGAAGATCGACTCGCTGCTCGTCGCCGACCTCTACCGCAACGACGGCTACCGCCACGATTCCCGCACCGACCGCGACACGGTCTTCTGGAAACTCGGCACCCGCGTGGGGGACGCCCGCTACAGCCTGCGCTTCACGCGCTACGTCGCCGACTTCGACGCCGCCGGCTACCTGCTGCTGCCCGATCTGGAGAAGGGCCTCGACCCCCGCTCGACGCAGGCCAACAACCCGGGCTTCGGCAACGCCCGCCGCAGCTCGCTGGTCCTGAACCGCGCGCCCGCCGAAGGCGATGCCGGCTGGTACGGCACGGCCTACGCCGAGCGCTTCGACCGCACGCGCGGCATCACCACCAACGACACGACGCACACGGTCGGCGTCGACCACCGCAACATCTTCGGCGGGCGCGTCCTGCAGAACTTCCGCCTGGGCGAGGACGCCGCCCTCGCCGTCGGCGCCGAGGCGCGCGCCGACCGCGGCGACGCCTCGCGCCGGATCTTCGTCAGCCGCGCGCCGACGGCCAACTACGTCAACGCGCAAGACCTGGACCTGCTCACCTACGGCGTGTTCGCGCAGGCGCAGTGGCGACCGGTCCGCGACCTCAAGCTCAGCGCCGGCGCGCGCTACGACCGCTTCGACTACGACATCGACAACCTCAAGCTGCCGGCCGCCAGCACCGGCTACCGCAAGGGCGTTCTGACGCCCAAGCTGGGCGCGTCATGGTCCGTCCTGCCGGCGCTCGAGCTGTTCGCCAACGTCGCGCAGGGCATGCGTTCGCCGGCGGCCGAGCAGATCAGCAGCAGCGGCGCGACCGGTCCGCTGGGCGCGGCCGGCGGCGTCATCAGCCCGGTGGCGCCGAGCAAGGTCCGCTCCTACGACGTCGGCTTCACCACCGCGCCGCTGGCCGGCTGGACCGCGTCCGGCACGGCGTACTACATCCAGAACGACGACGAGATCACCGGCCAGGCCGACGGCTCGTTCAAGTCGGTCGGCCAGACGACGCGCAAGGGCGTCGAGCTGGAGACGCGCTGGCAGCTCGCCGCGTCGACCAGCGTCTACGCCAGCCTCGGCCGCATCCTGGAAGCCCAGGTGGACAACCCCGCGGCCAACACCGGCGCGAAGCTGTCGGTGCCCAGCCGGCAGATCAAGGGCGGCGTGCAGCACCGCTTCGCGCTGGGCGCAGGCCGGATGACGTTGAATGCCGACGCCTACTACATCGCCGGCATCCCCTACTACGTCGGCACGCCCGCGACGCAGGAGCGCGAGATGCCCGTCTACACGCGCTACGACCTGCGCGCGACCTACGACTGGGCGTCGATGCAGGCGACGCTGTACGCGGTGTTCCAGCCGCACCGCTACGGCACCGAGATCGCCTACGGCAGTGCCGCCGGCCTGATGCTCTCGCCGGTGCCGCGCAGCACCGTCGGCGCGTCGCTGAAGGTCTTCTTCTGATGAGCGCCGCCCTGCTGCTCGAGACCCGGCGTCTCGTCGTGCGTCGCGGCGCGCGCGTGACGCTCGACGCGCTCGACCTGCGGGTGCCGCCCGGCTGCGTCTACGCGCTGCTGGGCGGCAACGGCGCGGGCAAGACCACGACGCTCAACGCGCTGCTCGGCTTCGTGCCGGCGGCGGCCGGCCAGGCGCTGGTCGACGGCATCGACGCCACGCGCGACCCGCAGGGCGCGCGCGCCCGGCTCGCCTACCTGCCCGAGAACGTCGCCCTCTACCCCTACCTCACCGGCATCGAGAACCTGCAGTACTTCTGCACGCTCTCCGGACTGCGGATCGACTTCGGGCGCGCCTGCGACCTGCTCTCGGCGTCGGGCCTGCCCGCCGAGGCGCACTCGCGCCGCGTCGACGGTTATTCGAAGGGCATGCGGCAGAAGGTCGGCCTCGCGATCGCGAAGGCGCGACAGGCCCGCGCGATGCTGCTGGACGAGCCGACCTCCGGCCTCGACCCGTCGGCGGCGAACGAGTTCGCGCGCGGGGTGCTCGACGCCCGCGACGCGGGCATGGCGATCCTGATGGCGACGCACGACCTCTTCAACGCGCTGCAGGTCGCGGACCGCATCGGCATCCTGCGCGAGGGCCGCCTCGTCGCCGAATTCGAGGCGCGCGGCGTGGCGCACGAGGAGCTGGAGCGCCTCTACCTCCGGCATGCGCGGGGCGACGAGCATGGCCCTGTGCGTGGCGCGTCCGGCCAAGTGTCCGGCCAAGTGTCCGGCCAGGTGTCTGGTGAAACGGCCGGAAGCGCGCGCCGCGGCGCGCGCGCCGCCGGGGAGCTGTCGTCATGATGGCCGCCCTCGTGATGAAGGAGATGCGCGCGCAGCTCCGGGACGGGCGTCTGTGGGTGCTGGGCGCGGCGCTGATGCTGCTGTTCACCGCGATGCTCGCGCTGGCGCAGCAACGGCTCGATCTCGCCGAGCAGGAACGGCGGGAGGTCGAGGCCGCCTCGCGCGCGCAATGGGACCACCAGGGCGACAAGCATCCGCACCGGGGCGCGCACTTCGGGCTCTATGCGTTCAAGCCGGCCTCGCCGCTGGCCGCGGTGGAGCCCGGCATCGATGCGCAGGCCGGACAGGCGCTGTGGCTGGAGCCGCACAAGCGCAACATGGCGATGTTCACGCCGGCGGCGGACGCGGCGCCGGCCCTCGGTCTCGGCGAACTGACGCCGGCCTTCGTGCTGGGCGCGCTGGTGCCGCTGCTGATCGCGGTGCTCGGTCACGGCGCGGTCACCCGCGAACGCGAGTCCGGCACCTTGCGCATGCTGCAAGCCTGCGGCCTGCGCGCCCGGCCGACGATCTTCGGCAAGTGGCTCGGCCTGTGCGCGGCCGTGTCGCTGGTGCTGCTCCCGGCGCTGCTGCTGGGCGCCTGGTTCGTCGTCGACGGCAACGGCGTGATGGCGGCGATCGCGTTCGGCGCCGCGCTGCTTGTCTCCTGCGCCGTCTGGGCCGCGGTGACGGTGATCGTCTCCGCGTGCTGCCACACCTCCCGCGCCGCGCTGCTGACCCTGATCGGCCTGTGGGTCGCCGCCGTCTTCCTCGTGCCTCGCCTGGGCGCGGCGGCCGTCCAGCGGCTGTCGCCGCTGCCGACGGGCCAGGACTTCTGGGCCGCCATCGGCCGCGACATCGACCAGGGACTGCCCGGCGACGGCGACGCGAAGCAGCGCCTGCAAGCCTTCGAGTCCAGGCTGCTCGCCGAGCACGGCGTGAGCCGGCTCGACGAGCTGCCGCTCGGCGCGAACGCCGCGCGGCGGTTGTACCGCGACGCCTACGCCGCGCGCGTGCATGCGCTGCATTTCGACGCGCTGTGGGCAGCGCAGTGGCATCAGCAGAAGTTGCTGCGCGGCCTGACCGCGATCAGCCCTTACGCCTCGATGCACGCGGTCGGCGGGGCACTCGCGGGCACGGACCTCGCGCACCGTCGCCATTTCGAGGACGCGGCCGAGCAGTACCGCCAGACCTTCACGACCCGCATGGACGAATGGGACCGCGACGCGACGCGCGGCCTGACGTCGTTCGAGAGCCGCTATGCCGGCGACGCGCAATGGCAGGCGATGCCCGCCTGGACCTACGAGCCGCCCGGCTGGCGCTTCACCCTGGGCGCGGCATTGCCGGACCTCGGCCTGCTGACGCTGTGGCTCACGGCGGCATTCGGCGGCCTCTGGTTCAGCGCGCGGAAGGTGGTCCCATGAGCGTCGTTCCCGATCTCGACACCTGGCGCGCCGAAGGACTGCGGCTGCGACGCCAGCCGCTCGCCTGGATCGCGCTGGGCGCCCTGCTGCTGGCGCTGCTGACCGGGGCGCTGTCCGCCGGGTGGGAAGCCCGCGAGTGGCGGCAGGCCGCCGCTGCGGACGAGGTGCGGCGGACCGCGCTCGTCACCGCCGCCGTCGCGCAGTTCAGTGCCCTGCCACCCGGCCCCGCCGCCGCGCAGGAGACCTACCAGCTGGGCCGGGGCGACCTCGGCGCGACGCGCCTGCCGGTCGAGGGCGGACTCGCCCTCGGCGTCGACCGGCTGCGCGTGCTGCCGGCGCAGCTCAAGGCCACGCTCGACAGCCGCCATGTGGACGCCCGGCCTCCCGGGCCGCTGCGCAACCCGCTGCTCGTCGACAGCGGCCTGCCCGGCGTTCCCGCCCTGGTCGCGCTGCTGCTGCCGCTGGTCGCGCTGGCGCTCTGCGCCGGACTGCTGCAGGAGGAACGCGAGCAGGGTCGCCTCGGGTTGCTGCGCGTGCAGGCGCGACGTGGCATGACGCCGGTGCTGCTCGCGGCACTCGGGTGGCGGTTCTTCGCGCTGTGGGGCTTGGCCCTGCTCGGCACCCTGCCGGCATTGCTGCTCGACCCTGGTGCCTCGGTCGACGCGGCCGGGCATTGGGCGCTCGCGCTGGCGGTCTTCTGCGCGGTGTGGGTGGCGTTCGGCGGAATGCTCTCCGCGTTGCCGCTGTCCGGCCCCGCCACGATGCTCGCCGCGCTGGGCCTGTGGCTGATGCTGACCTTCGTCGTTCCCGCCGGCCTGGTCTGGGGCGCGCAACGCGAGGCGCCGATGCCGTCGCGCCTGGCCGCGATCGTGCAGATCCGCGAGGCGCAGCAGGACAGCGAGACGCACGAGGACGCCCTCGCCCGCGCCTGGTACGCCGCGCATCCGACGATCCCCGCCTCACTGCCGGCGACGTGGCCCGCCAGCTTCGTGCCGCGCGTGCTGGACCAGGACCGCGCACTGCGCCCGCTGATGCGGCGCTTCGACGACGCGCGCCTGCGGCAGGCCGCATGGGTCGGGCGATGGTCGTGGCTGTCGCCGGGACTGGCACTGACGCTGACCGGCGAGCGGCTCGCCGGCACCGGCGCGGCCAGCCACGTCCGCTACCTGCGCGAGGTGGAGGCCTTCGAGGATCGCTGGCGGGAGGCCCTCGTCCCGCCGGTGATGGACCGGCGCGGGATCAGCGCGGAGGCCTTGACGGGATTGCCGCATTTCACCGTAATCGGGGCCGCCCGGCGATAGCGCCGGCGGGCGCTGGTCTACATTGGCGGCCCCGTCATCCCCGAAGCCTGTCGTGCCGCCGTCGATCTTCGCCCCTCGCCTGCCGCGCCGCGCCGCGGCGGGCCTCTTCGCCTCGTTTTGGCTCGCCGCCCTGTCCGCACCCGCCCTCGCGGTCGAGGAGACCCTGTCGATCCCGGCCGGCTGGTCGGTGGGCGACCGGGCGACCTTCCGCCTGTTGGGCATGAGTTCCGCCATGTTGGGCGGCCAGGACAAGCGGGCGGAGGAGCTGTCCGCCGAGGTGCTCCGTCGGGAGGACGGACGCTGGATCCACCGCTGGCGCCGATCCGTCGCGGTGGCGTCGGACGGCGACGACCCGAGGCCGACCACCAGGACCTCCGCCACCAGCCAGGACGACAACGCCCTCATCCTGCACGCCTTCCTCAAGGCGCCGTTCGACGTCGCCGTCGACGACGAGGGTCGCCTCATCGGGATCGTCAACCAGGACGATCTGCTCGCGGCCTCCCGGCAGATCGCCGCCGAGTTGCTGGCCCGTCCGGACTTGTCCGACGCACGACGTGACGCGGTGCGGCGGAGCCTCGAGCAGGCTGCGGACGCGGAAGGCCCCTGGTCCCGCTGGCTGCTCGAACTGCTGAGACACGCCTACCAGCGCGCGGGGCATTCGTTCATCGCGGGGACGACGACGACGGACACGGCGCCAGTGAGCTTTGCGCTGTTCGGCCAGCATGTGCCGGTCTCCCGGACCGTCACGACGGACGCGCCCGACGACACGTCGGCCTTCAAGGTCACCGTCGACCAGACCGTGCCGCCTGAACAGATGCACACCGTGCTGGGGCCTGTCCTCCAGCAACTGCGCAAGCAGCTGGGGCTCGGCCCGGAGGGATCTCCGAGAGGCCCGGACGACGTCGTGGACGTCTCGAGCCTGCACTATCAAGTCAAGGACGACTATCGCCTCCGCGCGGGACAGCCCTGGCCGCTGGAGGTCGATCATCAACGGACGGCCATGCTGAAGATCGGGGAAGCGTGGGTCCCCGTCCACATCACGGCGGTCCTGGTCCGCCGCGTCGATGTCAACGCGACCGCTCGGCCACCTTCGCCGGGATCCACATCCCCAGCAACGTCGCCGCCAGCATCGCCAGCAGGCCGGTGACGGCGATGCCGCCGGCCAGCGACGCCGTCGCCACCAGCGCCGACAGCAGAGCGGGTCCGCAGGACCCGCCGACGTCGGACAGGAAGCGCCACACCGCGAGGAAGTAGGCGCGGCCGTGGCGCGGCGCGTGGTCGGCGCCCAGCGTCATGATCAGGCCCGAGCCGATGCCGTTGCCGAAACCGATCGCCGTCGCGGCGATCAGCAGCGTCGTGAAACCGACCGTGAACGGCATTGCCAGCAGCGCCAGGCCGATGATCGCCATCGACGGCACCGCCACCCAGCGGCGGCCCTTCAGATCCATCACGCGGCCCGCCGGGTAGAACAGCAGCATCTCGATGCCGCCCGAGATGCCGTAGATCAGCGAGGTCACCGCCGGTGCCAGCAGCAGGTGGTCCGCCCACAGCGGGATCACCGCCTGCCGCGACGCGCGCACCGCGCTGACCAGCATCACGCCCAGGCCCAGCGTCAGGAAGACCTTGCGGTGGTCGGCCACGATGGACTTCAGCGAAACCGGCGCCGGCGCGGCCGCGCCGGCCGGATGCGGCGGTGCCTCCAGGTCCGGCAGCCGCGCGCCGATCGCCGCCGCGGCCAGCACGCCCGCGATGCCGACGCCGAACGCCGCCTGCAGCCCGAACGCATGCACCGCCGCCGCCGACAGGAACGGCCCGATGAACATGCCGATCCGCATCACCCCGCCCAGCGTCGACAGCGCCCGCGCCCGATATGCGGCCGGCACGGCCTCGGTCAGGTAGCTCTGCCGCGCCAGGTTGTAGACCGCCTGGGACATGCCCACCATGAAGCAGCCGATGCCCAGCGCCAGCACGCCGGGCAGCAGCACGCACAGCGCCATGCCCAGCGCGCTCCAGACGCCCGCCGCGACGATCGCCCAGCGTTCGCCCCAGCGCATCGTGATCACCGAGGCCGGGATGTTGTTGAGCAGCGAGCCCAGTCCGATCAGCGTCACCACGAAGGCCGCCATCGACACCGATGCCCCCAGGTCCCGCGCCATCAGCGGCACGATCGGCAGGATCGCGCCCTCGCCCAGGCCGAACAGCATCGACGGCCCGAACGCGGGCACGGCGATCCGGCGGAACGAGAACTCGGCATCAGACGTTGCGGAAGGTGTCGGCATCGGGCATCACCACCACGTGGAGAAAAAGCGGCCATGACGATAAGCGAGGTCCGTGCCAACCCGTGCCGCTCCTCGCCCGGCGGCGTTTCCGGCATCCGGACCGCGCCCGCCCGCGTCGCCTGAAACCCGGACATCGCCCCGGCGCTCACGCCGCCGCTGCAGGCGCATCCGGCGACCGCCGCTTTCAAGCGGTTTCAATCGCATACCTCCAATTTGTGAAAGCGCTTTCAGAATCCGCGGCTTTTGCCTACGATGGTTGCGCAGGAGAAAAGTCGCGGACCCGGACGAGCGTCGCAGAACGCTGGCCGGCCGCGCCGATCGGTGCACTCCAGCACACCATCGAACACTCTTGGAGACTTCATGAATCGCCTCCTCTCCTGGCTGGGCGCCTGCCTGGCCTTCCTCGCGCTGAGCTTCAGCGCGCCCACCACGCAGGCGCAGTCCAATGCGAGCTTCTCGCACGGCGTCGCGTTCAACGGCAGCCAGGCCACGCTCTGGTTCAAGTCCAACGTCGCGACGACCTGGGTCGACGCGCATTACCAGTTGAACGGCGGCGCGCAGCAGAATCTGCGCATGCCCTTCAACGGCGGCGCGGCGCGCTACGAGCTGGCCCTGCCGGGCGCGGCCGCCGGCACCCGCGTGGACTACTGGTTCACGTACAACAACGGCAACCCGGCCTATGACAGCGCCCGCTTCACGGCGACCGTCACGACCGGCGGCGGCACGACCGATCCCGGCACGCCGCCGACCACCCCGGGCAACCCCGGCAATCCTGCCGACTGGAACGCCAAGACCACCTTCAAGATCGAGAACGCGACCAACGGCCGCTGGCCCGACTCGCAGGTCTACTGGGCCATCATCGGCAAGAGCTGGCAGACCGGCGAGTTCGTGTACGTCGACGCCGCCGGCAACGTCGTGCCGATGCGCCTGTCCGACAACACGGTGACGAAGAACGGCCGCAAGTACGCCAACTACTTCTTCCCGCTGTCGCAGACCCGGCAGATCACGATCCCGCCGGTCAACTCGGCGCGCGTGCTGATGTCGGTCGGCAGCCCGATGTTCATCGAGGTCAACACCGACGGCGCGGGCAACATCGCCTACGCCGGCGCCAACATCGAGAACTCGAGCGATCCCAACCTGGACGTGATCTTCGACTTCGGCGAGTTCGCGCTGATCCCCAAGGGCCAGCCGGACCAGGGCATCTTCATCAACACGACCCGCGTGGACCACTTCGGCTTCCCGCTGAAGCTGCGCGTGCAGGGCCTGGGCGGCTACGACAAGACCGTCGGCGAGCCGCTGACCGAGTCGCGCGACGCGCTGTTCACCAAGTTCCAGCAGGAAGTGCCGGCCGAGTTCCGCAGCCTGGCGGATCCCAACTTCGCCAACGTCCCCTACCGCACCCGCATCCTGGCGCCGGCGCACTTCACCTTCCGCCCGGGCGACGTGAACGGCGCCTACCTGGACGGCTACATCGGCGACATGTGGAACCGCTTCAAGACGCAGGACCTGGTCTTCACGCTGGACAACCTGGGCACCTTCCGCGGCCGCGTGGACGGCAGCACCAACCGCTTCGTCTTCACCGGCGGGCGCTCGAACGGCACGTACTACATCAACGGCAAGCCCAATACGGCCGAGGTCTTCCTGGGTTCGGGCAAGCTGGACGATCCGCGCAAGCCCGACGGCAGCTTCCAGGTCGACACGCCGGCCGACGCGGCCAAGTCGATCCAGCTGCAGATCCAGGCGCAGGTGTGCGCGGCGCTGAACCGCCACGTGCTGGCCACCCCGGCCGACTGGTACCGCCCGGCGGCCTTCTACCCGGCCGGCACGCGCGGCAACTGGTTCGCCAAGTTCTGGCATGACCACTCGATCAAGGGCACCGAAGGCGCCGCCAACGGCTACGGCCTGGCGTACGGCTTCGCCTACGACGACGTCGGCGGCTTCAGCCCGTCGCTGCACACGAACGCGCCGACCACGGTGACGTACACGATCGGCTGGTAAGCCGGATCGGATCTCCCCGCATCGAAGGGTCCGCCGGGCTCACCGCCCGGCGGCGCCCTTCCCGCCACTGCCGCGCTGTTTCCGGCGGCAGGACTTCCACCATCGATTCGCACCCTTGCGATGAAGGATTGACATGCGTTTTCGGAATCGTTTCGAGGCTCCCGGCACCCTGAAGGCCGTGGCCCTGGGCCTGCTGGTCCTGGGCGCCGCCCAGGCCCACGCCAGCGTGACCAACCCCACCATCGGCCGCCTGCTGTGGTCGGAGGAATTCAACGGCACCTCGTTGAACACCTCGCTCTGGACGCCCTATGACGGCAACGGCTGCCAGATCAACCTCTGCGGCTACGGCAATGCCGAGCTCGAGTACTACAGCCCCAACAACCTCTCGATCGCCAACGTGCCGTTCGAAGCGGGCACGCGCGCGCTGGCCATCCAGGCGCGCCGGCAGACCATCGGCAGCAACGAGTTCACCTCGGGGAAGCTCGACACCTTCAACAAGGTGCAGGTCAAGTACGGGATGATCGAGATCCGCATGGCGACGCCGCAGCTCCAGACCGGCCTGTGGCCGGCCGCGTGGCTGCTGGGCACCAGCCCGCAGGTCTGGCCGCGCAAGGGCGAGATCGACATCGCCGAGCTGGGCCACAAGTCGTCCGCCTGGGCCGCCGCAGGCGCGCCAGGGCCGGACTACTTCGTCGGCGCCAACGTGATCACCTGGGCGCAGGCCGCCTGCGTGCCGGGCAATGAATCGTGCGCCGCCTCGACGGCCTGGCAGACCAAGAACTGGTACAAGCCGACGAAATCGTTCGCGAACCGCTTCGTCAAGTACCGCTTCTACTGGACCGACAGCCAGATGCGTTTCACCGTCGTCGACGACGACGGCGAGCACGACATGTACGACCAGCCGCTGCCGGTGAACACCGACGCCCTGCGCGCCCCGTACTACTTCCTGCTGAACCTGGCGGTCGGCGGCAACTTCACCGACGCGGCCAATCCGTCGCAGGTGACGGCGCCGCTGCCGGGCACGATGTACGTGGACTACGTCCGCGTGTACGAGCTCGACGGCAAGGGCGAGGTCAAGCTGGGCAACCAGACCGTGCCGGAAGCGGCGGGCAAGTTCGGCGTGTTCACGGACAACACCGCGATCACCAACAAGCTGCAGGCCGGTAGCACGTCGGACATCTTCCTGTGGAACGGCGCCTCGACCGGCGCGGGCAACATCCAGCCGGCCGAGGGCACCAACGTCATCGCGTGGAGCTACAACACGCCGGGCCAGTGGTACGGCGGCGGCATCCAGGCGCGCCAGCTGCGTGACCTCACGAACTACCGCAACGGCAACCTGAAGTTCCGCATCAAGATCCCGGCGAACGTGTCGTTCAACATCGGCATCGGCGATACCTTCACCAACCAGAACTGGGTGAACTTCCCGGCGAACACGACGGCCTTCGGCCTGGTGCGCAACGGCGAGTGGGCGACGGCGACGGTGCCGATCTCGACGCTGATCGGACCGAAGGTCGCGCTGCAGTCGATCGCGGACATCTTCATGTTCTCGGGCGACAACACCAAGCTGCCGACGCAGGCCTTCCAGTTCGCGATCGACGACGTGTACTGGGATACGGGCACGACGACGCCGACGGACCCGAACCCGCCGACCACGCCGACCACGCCGGACGGCATCAGCCAGCCGACGGCGACCACGGTGAAGTTCTCGCAGGCGACGGGCACCTGGGCCGACGTGCACTACACGGTCAACGGCGGTGGCCAGCTGAACGTGCGCATGCTCAAGGAAGGCAGCGGCAACGCGTTCACGGTGAACGGCCTGAAGAAGGGCGACGTCGTGCGCTACAGCTTCACCTACTGGGATCCGGCGCGCAACGGCGCGTATGACACGGCGCAGCAGAGCTATACGCTGAAGTAAGCCGCGAGGGGGCAACCCCGCGATGGCAAGGGGAGAGTCGCTGGAAGGCGGCTCTCCCCTTTTTCATGGCGAACCCTGGCCACGAGGCCAGGTCGCCACGTCGCCACGTCGCCACTCGCGGCGCGGGCCTGGCCTCGGCTGGGTGTCAGCAGCTCCCGCCGCTCTTCAAGCTCTTGAGACACCAGCGCTCGGTGCCACTGGTCGTCTCGTTGCCCCAGTAGGTCGGCGTGTAGTTCCAGATCGGCCCACCCCACGGCAGGCTGGGGTTGTAGGTCATGCTGGTCACGTACACGTAGTTGGCCGTCGTGCCCTTGAGGGTGGCCTGCATCTGCGCCTGCGTCGCCGAATGGATCAGGAGCCAGGTCTTGACGTTGAGCGAGGTCGCCAGGTTCTGCACGTCGCCGTTGAGCCAGCTCGCGCCGTTGAGGTAGTCGGCGTACGCGGCCTCGTACATCACGATGTGCTCGCCGGACTGCGCCGCGCTGACGAAGCAGCCGCTCGCGCCCGGCCAGCCCGCGTTCCAGACCTTGATGCCGCCCGCACCGGAGCCCGACACCATCGAGCGCACGTTGGCCCACTTCGACGGCGTGCCGCTGCACTTCTGCGCGTCGGTCAGCGAGGCGTCGTCGTGCGCGGCCTCGTCGAAGAAGAAGCCGTCGACGCCGCCCAGCGTGTTCTTGTAGGCCGAGAACTCGGCGGGGATCGCGTTGTAGCGGCTCAGTTCGTCGGCGGTGTTGCGGTCGTAGCCGGTCGGCACATAGCCCAGCACCTTGCCGCCCTGCGCGCGGATGTTGGCGATGACCGCCTTCCAGTTGGTGACCTGGCTCGCGCTCAGCCCCTGCGCGCCGCTGTTGGGATTGATGACGACGTAGCTGCCCGAGGGCACCTGCCCGCCGTAGGTGCTGGCAGTCTCGCCCCAGTAGGCGATCAGGCCGAAGCCGGTCGGCGCCGCCGCGGCCGTGGTCGAGAAACCGGCCGCCGCGCCGGCCAGCGCGACGACGGCGGAAAGACGGGTGAACGTGTGGAACGCCGTGTGGGTCGACGGGTTCATCGACGTGTCCGGACGCGTGGCTTGCTTCATGAAATCCCCTGGTCGTGGTGAATGACCAGGGGAGTCTAGGAAGCCATCGAATTCTTTCGAATATGGTTTACGCCACGTTTTTTCTTTCCTTACAACATAAATCGAAAGCTTTATTTTCGATTTATTCGGATTCGAAAGACCTCATCAAAGACTTTCGCATCGCCGCGAACGCTTGAGGCTCAGGGTTCCCCTCACTGCGTCCAGCGTCCGCCGAGCGCCCTCAGCAGCGCCACGCGATTGGCCTGCTCGGTCTGGCGAAGCGTGACCAGCGCGCGCCTGGCCGTCGTCAACTGACGCTGCGCATCGAGCAGCTCCAGCTGGCTGCTGCCGCCGAGGCGGTAGCTGCGTTCAGCCAGCCGTTGCGACTGCTCGGCCGCGTCGACCTGCGCCTGCTGCGCATCGAGCCGCTCCGCGAGTTGATCGCGCACCGCGAGCGCATCCGCGACTTCGCGGAAGGCCGATTGCAGCGCGGACTCGTAGCCCGCCAGCGCTTCCTGCCGGCTGGCCTCGCTGACCTCGACCTGCGCGCGGCGCTGGCCGCCGTCGAAGATCGGCAGATCGATCTGCGGCACGATGCTCCACACGCCGCTGCCACTCTTGAAGAGGCCGTCCAGATCGGGACTGCGCGTCCCGGCGCTGGCCGTCAGCGTCAGGCGCGGGAACCGCGCCGCGCGCGCCGCGCCGACGTCGAAGGCCGCCGCGCGCAGGCGCCGCTCGGCCGCGCGCAGGTCGGGCCGCTGCAGCAGCACTTCGGCAGGCAGACCGCCGGGAATCGCCGGCAAAGCCGTCACGCCCGATGCAGTCGACCCGATTGAGGCCGTGGGAACGCCCGCTGCGCCTTGCGCCTCCTGCGCGGTCGGCAGCAGCCGATCCGGCAGCGGCTGACCGACGAGCAGCTCCAGCTGCAGCCGCGCCTGCGTCACCGCGCTCACGCTCTCCGCCGCGTCGCCGCGCGCGGACTCGAACGCCGTGCGCGCTCGCGCACGATCGAGCCCGGAAGCCGCGCCGAGCGCGTACTGCCGCTCCGCCAGGTCCAGCGAACGCTGCTGGCTGTCGCGCAGTTCCCGGTTGAGTGCCAGGCGTTGCTGCGCCGCCGCCAGCGACAGCCATGCGGTCGCGACTTCCGCGGCCAGGCTCAGCCGCGCGCTGCGCTGCGTCTCCTGCTCGGCGAGGAAGCGCGACAGCGCCGCGCCTTCCAGGCTGCCCAGCCGGTTGAAGAGATCGATCTCGTAGCTCGCCAGGCCGAGGTTGACGCCGTAGGTCGTCGTCGCGCCGTCGCCGTTGGTCGTGCGCTGGCGCGTCGCGGACGCGCCGACGCCGATCTCCGGCAGCCGGTCCGCGGCGGTCACGCGGTACTGCGCCCGCACGCGTTCGACGGCGGCCGCGCTCGCGCGCAGGCTGCGGTTCTGGTCGAGCGCCGTCGCGACGACCTCGTCCAGCCGCGCATCGGCGAAGAAGCCGCGCCATTCGTGCGAGGCCGCTGGCGTCGTCGATGCCGATGAAGCCGGGGCGGTGGGCGATGAGGCCGCGTTCGGACGGAAGTCCTCGCGCAGCGGCGGGCGTGGCGCGTCGGTGCTCGGCACCAGACTGCCGCAGGCGCTCAAACCCAGCAGCAGCGGGATCGCGGAGAGTCGCATCGTCAGAGTGATGGTGCTCTTCATGTCCGCACCTCCGGCTTGGCCGCGTCGCCGGCGCCATGGGCATCGTGGCCGGTCGCTGCTGCATGCGCAGGCTTGGCCCGGCTGAAGCGCTGCTTCACCCAGAGGTAGAACAGCGGCACGAAGAAGATCCCCAGCAGCGTCGCGCTGCCCATGCCGCCGAGAACGCCGACGCCGATGGCGCGCTGCGAGCCCGAGCCCGCGCCGCTCGCGAAGGCCAGCGGCAGCACGCCCATCATGAAGGCCAGCGAGGTCATCAGGATCGGCCGCAATCGCTGCCGGCACGCCTTCAAGGTCGCCTCGAGCACGCTCATCCCCTGCCCTCGCAAGGTCTCGGCGAACTCCACGATCAGGATCGCGTTCTTCGCCGACAAGCCCACCGTGGTCAGCAACCCGACCTGGAAGAACACGTCGTTCTGCTGCCCGCCGAGGTGGCTGGCCGCGAGCGCCCCGATGATGCCCAGCGGCACGACCAGCATCACGCTGAACGGCACGGACCAGCTCTCGTACAGGGCCGCCAGGCACAGGAAGATGAACAGCACCGACACGGCATACAGCATCGGCGCCTGGTCGCCCGAGAGCCGCTCCTGATAGCTGCGGCCGGACCACTCGAAGCCGATGCCCGGAGGCATCTCGCGCAGGATGGATTCCATCGCCTTCATCGCCGCACCGGAGCTCACGCCCGGCGGCACGTCGGCCTGGATCTCGTACGCCGCGCTGCCGTTGTAGCGGACCAGCTGGCGCGGACCGTTCTGCCAGGTCGCCGTGGCGAAGGCGTTGAAGGACACCATCGCGCCGCTGGCGTTGCGCACGTACCAGTGGCGCAGCGCGTCCGGGTCGGCGCGGTAGGCGCCCTCGCCCTGCACCAGCACGCGCTTGACGCGGCCGCGGTCGATGAAGTCGTTGACGTAGCTGCTGCCCAGCGCGATCGACAGCGTGTCGTTGATCGTCGTCGTCGCCACGCCCAGCGTGCCCGCCTTGTGGTCGTCGATGTTGATCTGCAGCTGCGGCGTCTCGGTCAGGCTGTTGATGCGCGCGCGCGCCAGCTCGGGATGCTTGTTGGCCTCGTCGATCAGGCGCTCGCGTGCCTCGGCCAGCGCCTCGTTGCCGACGCCGCCCAGGTCCTGCAGGAACAGCTGGATGCCGGAGCTGCCGCCCAGGCCGCGCACCGTCGGCGGCTGCACGATGAAGATGTTGGCGTCGCGGATCTTCTTGCCCAGCTCGCGGCTGAAGCGCTCGGCCAGCGCCGCGGCGCCCTGCTGCTTTTCCGGACGATCCTTCCAGTCGGTCAGCCGGATGAAGCCCTGCCCCGAGCCCTGGTCGCCGTTGGCGCCGCGCACGAGGTTGTAGAACTGCACTTCCTTCTGCTCGGCCAGATAGGTTTCCATCGCCTGCGCGACCGCTTCCATGCGCTCGGCCGTGGCGCCCGGCGCCATGCGGACCTGCATCTGCAGGCTGCCCTGGTCCTCGTCCGGCAGGAAGGAAGTCGGCAGCGACTTGTACAGGAACGCCATGCCGACGATCAGCAGCAGGTAGACGGCGAAGCTGCGCACCCCACGCGCCGTCAGCCAGCGCACGCGCGCCGTGTAGCGCTCGCTGAACTTGTCGAACTGGCGGTTGAAGCCGCCGAAGAACCAGTCCAGCTGCTTGCCGAACGGGCCGCCGTGGGCCGCATGCTCGCCCTTGTGCACGGGCTTGAGCAGCGTCGCGCACAGCGCCGGCGACAGGCTCATCGCCACCAGCACCGACAGGATCATCGCGCTCACCACCGTGATCGAGAACTGGCGGTAGATGATGCCGGTCGAGCCGCCGAAGAAGGCCATCGGGATGAACACCGCCGACAGCACGACCGCGATGCCGACCAGCGCGCCGCTGATCTCCTTCATGCTCTCGCGGGTCGCGTCGCGCGGGCTCAGGCCCTCCTCGCGCATCAGGCGCTCGACGTTCTCGACCACGACGATCGCGTCGTCCACCAGCAGGCCGATGGCCAGCACGAGTCCGAACATCGTCAACGAGTTGATCGAGTAGCCCGCCACCGCCAGCACGCCGAAGGTGCCCAGCAGCACGACCGGCACGGCGATCGCCGGCACCAGCGTCGCGCGCAGGTTCTGCATGAACAGGTACATGATCGCCACGACCAGCACCATCGCCTCGATCAGCGTGTGCACCACGCCCTCGATGGACACGCTGATGAAGGGCGTCGTGTCGTAGGTGATGGTCGACTTCATCCCGTGCGGGAAGAAGGGTTCCAGCTCCGCGAGCTTGGCCTTCACCAGTTCGGCGGTCTTGAGCGCGTTGGCGCCGCTGGCCGGCAGGATGGCCATGCCCGCGGCCGTCTGGCCGGTGCTCTTGACGTTGGTGGTGTAGCTGTCGCGGCCCAGCTCCACGCGGGCGACGTCGCCCAGCTTCAGCGCGGAGCCGTCCGGCTGCACGCGCAGCACGATGTTGCGGAACTGCTCGGCCGTCGTGAGCTTGGCCCGCGCGGTGATGATGGCCGTCAGGCGCTGGCCTTCGGGCGCCGGCTGGGCGCCGAGCTGGCCGGCCGAGACCTCGGTGTTCTGCGCCAGCAGCGCGCTGCGGATGTCGCCCGGGACCAGCGCGTAACGCTGCAGCTGCGCCGGGTCCAGCCAGATGCGCATCGCGTAGCCGGAGCCGAAGACGTTGACGTCGCCCACGCCCTCGATGCGGCTGACGATGTCGACCAGCGTGCTGGACAGGTAGTCGCCCAGGTCGGCGGAGGTCACAGCCGGGTTGTCGCTGGTCAGCATGATGACCATCAGGTTCTCGGTGCCCGCCTTGGTCACGCGCACGCCCTGCGCCTGCACCGCCTGCGGCAGCCGCGACAGCGACTGCGAGACCTTGTTCTGGACCTGCATCTGCGCCAGGTCCGGATCCGTGCCGGCGACGAAGCTCAGCACGGTGCTGGCGCCGCCCGAGGCGTTGCTGCTGGATTCGATCGAGAACAGGCCGTCGATGCCCTTGAGGTTCTGCTCGATGACCTGCGTCACCGAGTCCTCGATGGCCTTGGCGGCCGCGCCCGGGTAGCTGGTGTTGATGGAGATGCGGGTAGGCGCGATGTCGGGGTAGCGCTCCAGCGGCAGAATGCGCACCGCGGCGGCCCCGGCCAGCATGATCACGATCGCGATGACCCACGCGAAGATGGGCCGGTCGATGAAGAACGATGCCATGGTGTCAGCGCCCCGCGCCGGAGGCCGAGCCGGTCGCCGGTCCGGAGGTCGAGTCCCCAGGCGCGCCGGGCTGCGTCGCCGCCGACGCGGCCGGGCCGCCGGTCTCCGCCGCGACGGCAGCCGCCGCGGAGGCTGCAGCCGGCTTGCCGCTGGCGCCCGCCGCGCCGCCTTTCTTCATGCCCGCCGGCACCGGCGTCACCGGCTGGCCGGCGCGCACGCGCTGCAGGCCTTCGATCGCGAGCTTGTCGCCGGCCTTGAGGCCGCTGGCGACCAGCCACTGGTTGCCGACCGCGCGGGTCAGCACCAGCTGGCGCAACTGCAGCTTGTTCTCCGGTCCGACGACCAGCGCGGTCGCCTCGCCGGTGGGCGAGCGCGTCACACCCTGCTGCGGAACCAGGATCACGCCGCTGTCGACGCCGGCCAGCAGCTTGGCCCGGACCACCATGCCGGGCAGCAGCGCGCCGTCCGGGTTGGGCACGATCGCGCGCAGCGTGACCGCGCCGGTGCCGCGGTCCACCGTCACGCCGCTGAACTGCAGCGTGCCGGGACGCGAGTATTCGGTGCCGTCCTCGAGCACCAGCTTGATCCTGCTGCTGCCGCTGCGGGCGTCGAGCTGGCGGCGCAGCTGCAGGATCTCGGCGCTGCTCTGGACGATGTCCACGTGCATCGGATCGAGCTGCTGCACCGTGGTCAGCGCCTGCGTCTGGGCGGCGGTGACCAGCGCGCCGGCGGTCACCGTCGACACCTCGATGCGGCCGGAGATCGGCGCGGTGATGCGGGTCCGGTCCAGCTGCACGCGCGCGGCGTCGAGCGCGGCGCGGGCCACGGCCACGTCGGCCTGCGCCTGGCGCAGCGTGCTGGCGCTGTCGTCGGCGCTCTGGCGGCTGAGGGCGTCGGCCTTGAGCAGTTCCGCGTCGCGCTCGGCGCGGCTGCGGGCGACGGCCACCTGGGCCTCGGCCTTCTGCAGCGCGGCGGCGGTGCGGGCGCGCTCGGCCTCATAGGTCGCGGCGTCGAGCTGGTACAGCGGCTGGCCGGCACGGACCAGCTTGCCTTCCTCGAAGAGCCGCTTCTGCACGATGCCGGTCACCTGCGGTCGGATCTCGGCGACCTGGCTGGCGGACAGCCGGCCCGGCAGCTCCAGCGCCAGCGGCGCGTCCTGCGTCGTCACCACGACCACGCCGACCTCGGGCGGGGCGCGCTTGGCGGTCTCGTCCTTCTTCTCGCCGCAGCCGGCGAGCACCAGCACGGCCAGGGCGGCCAGCGCCGCAGCGATCGGACCCAGGGACGGCGCGCGCGGGGTGCGCGGCGGGATCAGGGACTTCAACGACGTGGATGTCAGAATCTTCTTCGGCATGGCGGCGGATGCTCGTCCACGAATGTGGAGAGACCTTGAAGATCGCGTCAGGCGCGCGGCCTCCGCCCGGATGGCTTGCCCGTCGCACGCGGACGCCCTCATCATCCCGTCCGTCGACGGTTTTCCCATCACTTTCGGCACACTGCCACTCGTTCCGACCCTCTGCGCCGACCCGATGGGCGCCGCTCGTTCCCCCGGTCCGCACCGCGCTCCTGCCCCTCTTCCGGATGAAGCTCTCGTTCACCCTCACCGCCCGGCTCTTCGCCGCCGTCTTCAGCACCGCCATGGCGGTCGCGCTGGCGATGGGCGTGTTCTCGCACATCAACCTGAACCGGGACTTCATCGGCTACCTCAACGAGCAGGGCATCAACCGGCTGGAACTGGCCCGGACCAGCGTCACCGCCGGCTACCGCGAGAACGGCAAGAGCTGGGATTTCCTGCGCGAGAAACCGGAGCTCTGGGGCCGCCTGCTGCGGCCGCTGGTGCCCGAGGCCGACATGCCGGCGGTCAAGCACGGCCCGGCCGAGCTGACGGGCGCGACGCGGCGCTTCACGCTGTTCGACGAAAACCGCGAGCGCGTCGCCGGTTATGCGGGACCGGTGGAGCCGACCGTGGAGCGGCCCATCATCGTCGACGGCCTCACCGTCGGCTGGCTGACGCTGACCCCGATCGAATCGGTGAGCCCGGGCGCCGAAAAGCATTTCTACGACGCGCAGCTGCGCTCGGCCTGGGTGGTGGGCGGCGCGGCCGTGCTGCTCGCGGGCGCGGTCGCGTTCTGGATCTCTCGCCGGCTGCTGAGTCCGGTGCGGCGCGTCGCCCACGCCACGCACCGCCTCGCGGCGGGCGACTTCGAGGTCCGCGTGCCGGAGACGCGCAGCAACGACGACATCGCCGGTCTGGGCCGCGACTTCAACCAGCTGGCGCTGACCCTGCAGCGCAACGAGGCGATGCGGCGCGAGTTCCTCGCCGACGTCTCGCACGAGCTGCGCACGCCCTTGGGCGTGCTGCATGGCGAGCTGGAGGCGCTGGAGGACGGCGTGCGCAAGCTCGACGCACAGGCGCTGCGCTCGCTGCAGGGCGAGGTCGGCATCCTGCACAAGCTGGTCGACGACCTGCATGAACTCTCGATGGCGGACGTGGGCGCCCTCGCCTACCGCAAGTCGGAAGTCGACCTGCGCGAGCTGATCGACGTGACGGCCGGCGCCTTCGGCGAGCGGCTGCATGGCAGTGGATTGACGCTGCAGCTGGACCTGCCGGAACAGCCGCTGCGCGTCTTCGGCGACGAGCGCCGGCTGCGGCAGCTGCTGGGCAACCTGGTCGAGAACAGCTGCCGCTACACCGATGCCGGCGGCGCGCTGAGCATCAGCGCGCGACGCAGCGGCGAGCATGCGGTGATCGACGTGCAGGACACCTCGCCCGGCGTCGGGCCGGAGCACCTGCCGCGGCTGTTCGAGCGCTTCTTCCGCGTCGATGCGTCGCGCAGCCGGCGCGGTGGCGGATCGGGGCTGGGGCTGTCGATCTGCCAGCGCATCGCCGAGGCGCACGAGGGCCGCATCGAGGCGCGCCCCTCCCCGCTCGGCGGCCTGTGGATGCGCGTGGAGCTGCCGGTCCATGTCTGAGAACGGCGCGGGATCGAGTGCCGGTTCCGGTTCCGGGGGCGGATCGGCTTCCGGATCAGGGCAAGGATCGGGATCGGGATCGGGGTCGGGGTCGGGCCTGGCGCCGATGCCGATGGAGCCGGGTCCGTCGCGGGTGCTGGTGGTCGAGGACGAACCCAAGCTGGCAGCACTGCTGGCGGACTACCTGCGCGCGGCCGGACACGAGCCGGAATGCGTGGCCGACGGCCGCGAGGTGATCCCGGCGTGGACGGCGCGGCGCCACGACCTGATCCTGCTGGACCTGATGCTGCCCGGCATCGACGGGCTGACGCTGTGCCGCACGCTGCGCGCGATGAGCAGCGTGCCCATCCTGATGCTGACGGCCAGGGCGGATGAGTCGGACCGGCTTGCCGGGCTCGAGACCGGCGCGGACGACTACATCGCGAAGAACCCGTTCAGCCCGCGCGAGGTGATGGCGCGGGTGAAGGCGGCGCTGCGCCGCGGCCGCGCGCACGAGATGGCGACGGCCGCCGCGGTGGCCGCCTTCGCGGCCGGCAGCGAGGCGCTGTCCGTCGACGAGGCCGGCTGGACCGCCAGCTGGCGTGGCGAGCCGCTGGACCTGACGCCGATCGAGTTCCGGCTGCTGCACATCCTGGCCGCGCAGCCCGGGCGCGTGTATGCGCGCACGCAGCTGCTGGATCTGCTGCACGTGGACGGCCGCGAGGTCACCGAGCGCGCGGTCGACAGCCACATCAAGAACCTGCGGCGCAAGCTGGAGCGCGCGGGCGCCGGCACGGACCGGATCCGGTCGATCTACGGCGTGGGCTACCGCTTCGAGCGGTGACAGGTCTTGCCTCGACCGGTGGTCCAATCCGCACTGCGCGGTTCGTGGCGCCGCTGGCCCTCACCCCCACCCTCTCCCGCAGTGCGGGAGAGGGAGCCACCCCAGTGCTCCTGCAACGAATGGCTCGGTGCATTCTCACTCCCTCTCCCGCTTGCGGGAGAGGGCGGGGTGAGGGCCAGCAGCCTCGGCAGTCAACCGGCGACAATCCGCCGCGTTATTCGAACCAGCAATTGCTGACGACTGCCAAGCATTCCGCAACATGACCGCAATGAGACGGTCACGGCGCTTCCGGACAGTCGCCCCCGAGGAGGAACCCTGAATGAAGAAATGGATCGCCATCGGTGCGCTGGCGCTGCTGAACGCCTGCGCTTTCACGTCCTATACCCGCATGTTCGGCGGCTATGGCTACAGCGACGCGCCGCTCGCGCAGGACCGGTACCGCGTGACCTTCGCCGGCTACCAGGACGACGTGCCGTCCAAGGCGGCGGACCAGGCCCTGCTGCGCAGCGCCGAGGTGACGTTGACGAAGGGCTACCGCTACTTCGCCGTCGTCGAGGAGCGCAACGACGTGCTGACCAGCAGCTACGACGTGCCGGCGACGCAGACGACCGAGACCTCGACCAAGACCGAAGGCAACGAGACCAGGTCGGTCTCGACGACGACCTACAGCGAGGCGAAGACGGTCACGCGCAAGCAGCCGGCGACGACGCTGACGATCCAGTGCTTCCACGACAAGCCGGCCGGGAGCGCCGACGGCAAGGTCTACGACGCGGAATTCCTGTGGGCCGAGCTCGGCCCGCGTTACGGCGTCAAGCGTCCGCCGAAGGCCTGAGTCCGGCCCGGCGGTCGCCCGATGCCGCGTCGGCGAGCCAATCCGCGAGGATCGGCAGGCCGAGCGCCGCGGTCGTCTGCCACCGGTGGTCCACCTGGGCGGCCACCTCCCCGGACTGCGGATTGATCTCGACGATCACCGCGTCCTTCGGGGCCAGCCCGACCATGCCCGCTGCCGGATAGACGACGCCGGACGTGCCGACGATCAGCAGCAGGTCGCACCGGGCGATGCGCCGCGTCGCGGCGTTCACGACCTCGTCGTCGAGCGGCTCGCCGAACCACACGACGCCGGGGCGGATCGACCCCTTGCCGCATGCCGCGCAGGTCGGCGGCGTCAGCCGGCGTTGCGCTTCAGGCGGCGGGTCGTCCAGATCGGCGCGCGCACCGCACCGGTCGCATCGCGCCGCGAAGAGACTGCCGTGCAGGTGCAAGGCGCCTTCGACGCCCGCGCGCTCATGCAGGTCATCGACGTTCTGCGTCACGACCTGCGCGCCGCATTCGCGCTGCAGCCGCGCTACCGCGACGTGGCCGGGATTCGGCTGCGCGGCCATCACATGACCGCGGCGCCATTCGTACCAGCCCCAGACGGTCTCCTTGTCGCGCGCCCAGGCGCCAGGTGTTGCCAGTTGCTGGGGATCGAATTCGCCCCACAGTCCGTTGCTGCCGGAGCGGAAGGTCGGGATGCCGCTGTCGGCCGACATGCCGGCGCCGCTGAACACGACGATGTGCGCGAAACGGCGATTCAGCAGTTGAGTCAATGCTGTGGGTAGGTTACCCCCTCGTTGTTGTCATTCATCTTCAGATGTCCGTCGAATTGCAGTGCGCGATTCCCCCGCGAGAGGGAGTCCGTCTCCCCCGTCGACTCACTGTCAACGCGGGGATGCGCTCGGATAATCGCATGCCATGAGTTACGCACCTGCTCTCGTCGCCAATGCATTCGTCTACCGCGGAAAACAAGCGGGACGCAAGTTCGGGCATCTTGAGGTACAGAAGTTCGTGTTCTTCATTCACGCGTGGACGCTGACGCTCCTTGGCCAATCGGTCGTTTCTGAGCGACCTGAAGCCTGAGAGCATGGGCCGCTGTTCTCCTCACTCTATTACCGCCTCAGGGAGTTTGAAGCCAAGGCGATCGAGATGCTCCCCGAGTTCGAGCCGGAGACGTGCAAGTTCGTACCTCTCATACCAGACCGGGACGACGAGCCCTTCTGGTTTTACGTCGACGAGGTCTTGGAGAAGTATGGTGATTTTTCAGATCTGGAGCTCTCCGCGCTGGGTCGCGAGCGCGAAGGGCCGTGGGAGGAGATGAGGAACGCCAAGGTCGCCGTCATGGACGACGAGGTGATTCGCAAACACTTCGCCAGGAAGATGCCCGATGCCACGATCGACTGACGCTCCACTCAAGGGCCTACCCAAGGTGCCAAATTCGGCGACGCCTGCTCTCGACAACGAGGTCGAGCGGAGCTTCGTGACCCGACCGCAGGCGCTGGACCTGAGCCTGCGGGCCTGGGCCGCTCGTGGGGGATTGGCCGCTTCGGCCGTCCTCTACATCGCCGGACTTTTTCGCTCGGCATCTTTGTCGGCGTCTTCGACCACTGGCCAGCAGTCTCCGCCGACAAGTGGCACATCGTCGTGACCACGGTCGTCGCGCTCTTCTCGGTGCCCACCATGATCCTGCTGACGATCATCCGCAGCTCGTCGTCGATGAAGACCGAGCCGGATCCCATCACCAAGAATCTTCATACCTTGATCGGCGAGAAACTCCTCAATCTGCTCGAGAAGCTCGCCGACAAGGTGATCGCCAGGAACTGAGGCCGGAGTCTCCTCGGCCCCTTGAACGGCTCAGCCCTTCAACGCCGCCTCGATCTTCGCCACGTCGATCTTGTGCATCTCCATCATCGCGCTGAAGGCACGCTTGGCCGCCGAGCGGTCGGGGTTGTTCAGCGCCTCCGACAGCACGCGCGGCGTGATCTGCCACGAGATGCCCCACTTGTCCTTGCACCAGCCGCACGCGCTCTCCTGACCGCCGTTGCCGACGATCGCGTTCCAGAGCCGGTCCGTCTCCGCCTGGTCGTCGGTCGCGACCTGGAACGAGAAGGCCTCGCTGTGCTTCATGGCCGGCCCGCCGTTGAGACCGATGCAGGGAATGCCCATCACCGTGAACTCGACGACCAGCACGTCGCCCTCCACGCCCGAGGGATAGTCGCCCGGCGCGCGCGCGATGCGGCCCACCTTGCTGTCCGGGAAGGTCTTCTCGTAGAAGCGCGCGGCCTCTTCGGCGTCCTTGTCGTACCAGACGCAGATCGTGTTCTTCGCTTGCATGGGGTCTCCTTGGGGTTGAGGGGGTCATCGTATGCACGACGAGCGGCACTCCGTCTTTTCGACAAGGTCCTCAACAGGAGGGACATCCCCGCTGTGCGACACAAGAACAGCCCCGATGGTGGGGGCTGTTCTTCCCTCAGATCCCGCCCGCCGACACGATCGGCCCTGTCGGCTTGCCGGTGCGCGAGCCGCCGCTGGGTTCCAGGCTGACAGCGAAGGCCTGGGTGTCGTCGAGCAGGTTCGCGCGCGTCACCGTGGTCGGGACGTCGCCCGCCGCGATCAAGCCCAGCGAGCGCGGTGCCCCCGCCTTCGGCACGGCCCAGAGCTCGAGCGCGTGCGCCGCGTCGATCACCACGGGGGCCAGCGGCTTCAGCACCAGCGCCCGGCCATCCGCGGACACACCGGCGACGAAGCCGGTCTTCACGAGTTCGACGCCCTCGGGCGTGCTGCGCAGCACCACCACGACGGGCGCCGCCTCGGGGACGGGCCGGGCGACGATCACCGCCAGCACGACGGACGCCGCAAGGGCCACGGCACTGAGCCCACGCCAGAATCTCAGCGCGCCTGGGCGATCGCCGACGGTCGAGCGTGTCTCCATCGTCGAAGTCGCTGTCGAAGTGGCCGTCGAGGCCGCTGTTGAAGTCCGAGTCGATGCCGCCGAATCCGCCACGGCGCCGAAGAGGCGCGTCTGTATCGTCGTCCATACGTGCGGTGGCGGCTCGACCGGGGCCACCTGACCCGCCAGCAGTTGCAGCCGCGCCGACCACGCCGCCGTCGCCGCGGCGAGCGCGGGATGCGCCGGCAGCAGGCGTTCGAAACGGCGGCGCGCGCCGCCCCGCAGCGTCCCCACCGCGTAGTCGGCGGCCAGCCGTTCCGCGCGTTCCGGATGTCCGTAGTCCATCAGACCGCCCTGCCCATCGCGCCGAGGCGTTCGGCCGCCCGGTCCAGGCAGCCTCGCAGGCTCGACAGGCCGCGGCGCACCCAGCTCTTGACCGTGCCCAGCGGCTGGCTCATGTGCTCGGCCACCTCGGAGTGGGAGAGTCCCTGGTAATACGCCAGCGCCAGGCTGCTGCGCTGCTCCCCGCTGAGCTGCGACATGCAGCGCTCCAGCGCGTGCGCCCGGTTCGCGTCGTCCAGCAGGTCCAGCGGGCTGGGCTGCTCGCTGGGCATGTGGTCCAGCAGGTCGCGTTCGCCATCGCCGCCGTCGGACCCATCGATGCCGCCGAAGCGGCTGATCGTCGCCGGTTGAGCCGCCCGGCGCCTGAGGCTGTCGATCGCCCGATGCCGCGCGATCGTCGTGAGCCAGGTCAACACCTTGCCGTGCGCGACGTCGAAGCTGGGCGCCTGCCGCCAGACGGTGATGTAGATCTCCTGCAGCACCTCCTCCGCGTGGCCGCGGTCGCGGTTGATGCGCAGCACCATGCCGAACAGCGTCGCACTCGTGGCGCGGTAGAGCTCGTCGAACGCACGTCGGTCGGCGGACGCGACGCGCTGCATCAGCGCCGCCAGGCGCGCGTCGCGCTCGGGACGTCCGGACAGCGCCGCGTCGGCCTGCCGACCGGGAACGGCGTCGGGGCCTGAATCGTCGGAGGGGGTGGTCATGGGGCCTTGTACGCAGCGGACACGCCAATGGATCAGACCGGATCCGGAAGATTCGACGCGGACCGGCATGGACGGCTCCAGCTCAGAAGCTGCGGCGCAGGGTGACGCGCAGCGTGCGCGGCTCCGCCGGATGCACATGGAGGTCGGCCACGGCCAGCGTCTCTCCGGGAAGCCGGGACTCGTAGAAGTACTCGATGTCGTTCACGCGGCGGTCGAGCAGGTTGAAGACGTCCAGCGTCAGTTCCGTCTTCGCCCCGAAACGGCGGCTCACCCGCAGGTTGGTCGTCAGCGAGGAGCGGGACCGCACGCTGTCGTCCTCGATCAGCGGCGCGCTGCCGAGGTAACGCCACTGCAGGCTCGCCGACCAGGGCCCCAGCTCCCGGACGGTCACCCCGAACGAGGCCACCTTGTCGACGGCGTTGGGAATGCGCGCGCCGGCGGGATCGGCATCGGAGAAGCGCGCCTGCGTCCAGGCCAGGTCGGCGTCGATCAGCAGCCAGGGCAGCGGCACGTAGCGGTTGTTCCATTCGACGCCGTGACGCTTGCTGGGCCGGTTGGCCTCGGTGGCGCCGGCGTCGCCGACGTAGACCAGCTCGGAATCGAAGTCCAGCTTCCACAGCGCCAGCGAGCTCTGCAGCCCCGGCACGATCTCGCTGCGCACGCCCAGCTCGTAGCCCTTGGCCTTGACCAGTCCGGGCACCGGATCCACCGGATCGCCGCTGCGCGGATCGACGCGGGCGGTCACGCCGCGCGCATCGTTGCTGTGGAAACCGCGACCGGCGTTCAGGAAGACCTCGGTGCGTGACCAGGGTCCGAGCACCAGCGACCACTTCGGTGACGCCAGCGTCTGCCGCGACGACCCCGAGTTCATCGCATTGCCGAGGCTGTCGACGCGGAAACGCGCCTGGTCCGCGCGCAGGCCGATCACCGTGCGCGCCCACGGTGTCAGCTCCACGCCGAGATCGCCGTAGACGCTCGCGAGCGTCTCCCTGACCTGGTCGTCGCGCGTCGTTCCGATCGTCGTGCGCGCCTGCGTGTCGAAGAGTCCCACCCGCGCGCGATCCTGGCGCAGTTGCACGCCGACCTCGCCGCGCGCCGGCAACCCGGCCAGCGTCGTCTCCCTCGCGTGACTCGCGCTGAAGCCGTAGACCTGGCGATCGTCCTTCTGCGCGAACTGGTCACCGGTGTCGGGACGCTCCATCGCATAGGTGAAGTTCGAGTACAGCGACAGCCGGTACGCCATGGCGTACGCGGCCACGCGGGTGCTGCGCCCGCCCTCGTCGCGCGACCACTCGCCGGACAGGCTGCTGCGGCGCGTGCTGCCACCGTCGCTCGGGTCGATGGCATCGAAGCGTCCGAACGGCCGGCCGTTGAAGCTGCCGGCATCGATGAGGCGCTGCGGCACCTGGTCGGTGGACGTCCAGTCGGCGCGGTAGTCCATCAGCCCGACGCGCCAGCGGTCGGCGCCCGAGGCGCCTGACAGGCTCAGCACGAGGTTGCGCCGGTTCAGGTCCTCCGGCAGTCGCCACGGTCCGTCGTTGCCCATCGCTTCCACGGCACCCAGCAGTTGGACGCCCTCCGCGACGCGCGTCGATCCGGCCGCCAGCGCACGCCGGTAGCGGCCCTCGCCGAGCGTCAGGCTGACGAAGGGCGCGTCGAGCTCGCGCAGGTAGTCGATGTCGGCGGAGCCCGCCGCAGCGAAGTCGCCGTTGCGGGCGAAGTACGGCCCCTTGCGGTAGTCGATGCGCTCGACCAGCTCCGGGATCAGGAAGTTGAGGTCGGCATACCCCTGCCCGTGCGCATGGCTCGGCATGTTGACCGGCAGGCCCATCACCGTCGTGGCGAAGTCGGTGCCATGGTCGAGGTTGAAGCCGCGCAGGAAGTACTGGTTCGCCTTCCCGTCGCCGCTGTGCTGCGTGACGATCAGGCCGGGGACGAACTCCAGCACCTCGCCGGGCCGCAGCACCGGCCGACTCTTGATGAGCGCCGCACGGATCGTCCCCTGCGACGCGGCGTCGCTGCTGCCGATGCCGTTGTCGTAGTGGCGACCGTCGACCTCGACGCGTTGCAGCGCGAGCGTCTGCGTCTGCGTCTGCGTCGTGGCTGACGCCGACGCGGACGCGGACGAAGACGCGAGAACGGTCGCCGTCTCCGCCGCCGGCTCCGCGGCGCAGGCCATGCCGAGCAGGCCCATGGCCAGGGTCATCGTCGCCGCTGCCATCACAAGGTCGGCTGTCATCCGCCCACTCCCAGGATCTGCACATCGAAGAGACGCTCGACCAGCCAGACGATCGCGACCAGCGCGACGAGCACGGAACCCGCGCCGAGCACCCACCGCGGATAAGCGCGCCAGCGCCTAGCCGCCCAGGCCAGCGGCACCAGCACGGCGACGATCGCCAGCTGTCCCGTTTCCACGCCGAGGTTGAACAGCACCAGCGGCGCCGCCAGTTCGGACCGCGCCAGGCCGAGGTCCTTCAGCGCGCTCGCAAAGCCGAAGCCGTGCACGAGTCCGAAGAGGAAGGTCAGCCGCCAGCGCGTCTCGACCAGCACCGGCCGCAGGTTGTTGAGCGCCGCGAGGAGCACGCTCAACGCGATCAGGCTTTCGACCCAGCGCGACGGCGGATTGACGACGTCGAAGACCGCCAGCGCCAGGGTGATCGAGTGCGCCACGGTGAAGGCCGTGACGACGCCGAGCACGCTCCACAGCGCCGGCCGCCATGCGGCGGCGGGGAGCCACGTCCCCGCCTCGCGGCGGAGCACTGCCGGCAGCAGCAGGACGACCAGGAACAGCACATGGTCGACGCCGATCCAGATGTGATGGACGCCGTCGCGGAAGACGCTCGCCAGACTATGCGTCCGGGCCTCGTCCGATCCCAACGTCACCGACAGGCTCACCGTCCCGGGCGCGATGACGGCCGTCTTCGCCACCCCGCCCGGCCGCCAGACCAGCACGCCGCGGTGGGTCGGATCGGTGGTCGCGAACAGCCCATAGGACAGCGTGCCCGTCGCCGGCGTCGCGGAACAGGACCAGGTCCGCACCAGCACCGCATAACGTCCGTCGCTGTGCTGCTCCAGCTGCAGCGGCGCGTACGCGCCGGGTCGGCAGGCAGTCCCTTGGACGTCGCGGACCTCCAGCTGAATGCCGCGATCGGCGAGCGCCTCGATGTCCTGCGCGCGCGACCGCACCTCGCCCCAGCGCAGCAGGCCGTCGTCGTCGGCGTCGAGCACCAGATCGCGGTCGAGGTCGCGCAGCGCGATGTCGATGCGCAGCGTCGCGACCGCGCCGTCCGTGCGCAGGTTCAGGTAGGCGTCGCTGGCCTTGTGGGCCTCGGCGACCGGCGCACCCAGGACACCCACCAGCGCGACGAGTGCGACGACAAGACGCCGGAACCACGCGCCCGTGCGGGCGATCTGCTCTTTGGCGACTCTCATTCCAACGCCTTCGAACGTTGGTCCTGCATCGATCGTTCGCGGATGAAAGCGCGGACGGGCCCGGCCGCGCCGGGCTGCTTCGCGGCTCGCGCGGCGCGCAGCAGCAGCACCGCATCCGACGGTTCGCGCTGCTGGCTCCAGTTCATCGTGGCTTCCTTCAAGGCGCTCGCCGCGTCGTCCCGCACGTCGAGTGCGAAACGCGCCCGCTCCCGCGCGTGGCTGGTATCACCGCGCAGCGCCGCGGCATCGAAGCGCTGCTGCATCTCCGTCTGCGCACGCCCGGCGCCAGCATCGCCCGTCCGCTTCCAGGCGATGGCCAGCCGCAGCAGCAGCGCATCGGGGAGTTGATCGACGCCCTCCGGCTGCCCGGCGCGCACGATGGCGGCGGCCTCCTTCGGCCGGCCCGCGTCCAGCAGCCAGTCGGCGTAGGCCGCGCGGACGTAGAGGTCGTCGTCGAGTTGCATCGCCCGCGCATACAGCGGTCCCGCCGCCGCAAGTCCCTGGCGCTCGGCGAGTTCGGCCCGCAGCAGCGCGATCCACGCATGCGGCGCGCCGGGTGCGCGATCGAGCGCCGCCAGCCGCTGCGTCGCGGCGGCGTCCCTGCCCTGCAGGCTGTCGAGTTCCGCCAGGCATGCGTGTCCGTGCGGCAGCGACAACGGCGGGGCCACCAGACGCTCGCAGCCTGCCCGCGCCTCGTCCCAGCGTCCACGCACCTGCAGGATGCCGACGCGCGTGAGCTCCGCCTGCGCCTGCAAGGCGACCGGCAGTCCGCGTTCGGCGATCAGGCCGTCGAGCTCCCCGAGCGCCGCGTCGAAGTCGTGTCGCGCCTGCAGCACCGTCGCCTTCAGCAGACGCGCCGCGGGCGGCGCGGCGGGGTCGCTCCACCACGGTTGCAGCCATGCCTGCGCGGTGCCGAGGTCACGCGGATCACCGTAGCGCCGGCCACGCTCGATGGCCTCGCGCGCGGCGCGCAGCGCCAGTCCGAGATCGCGCGGCTGCTGCGCCAGCACCCGCTGCTCGGCGCGCTGACGCGCGCGCTCGCCCGCCGATCCCGCGCGCAGCGGCAACCGCTCCACGACCTCGTCGTCCTGACGAGGCGTGAAGGGCGCCGCCGACGCGACGGCAGCGACGAGGACGAGGCACGCGAGCGCGAAGGCTCGCGCGGCGCTCAACTGACGGACGCCGGTTCGTCGGTCTCGCTGGCGGGCGGCGTCGTCACCTTGTCCGCCGTCAACGGCTCCGCGGTCTCGCTGCTCGACTGCGACGTCGTCAGCGTGAACTGCGTGTAGGCCGTGGAGGACCCGAGCGCGCTGTCCGGCACCGACGCCGGCGTCGGGTCGCCAGGGACGCCGCCGCCATCGTCTCCGCCACCACCCCCGCCGAAGCAGCCGGCCACCATCGCCGCGGCGGCGATCGCCGTCAGCGCCAGGGCCGGACGGCGCAAGGCCGTCGCGCGGATCCGCCCGTTGTCATCGGAGGATCGGGACGAACTCGAAGAGGACTCGTTCATGATGCGCTCCTCGTTCACTGCGTACCGCCCATGGGCGGGTACAGGTAGGGGAAGCCGGGCAGCAGCGGCACGACGGCTTGGTCGACCGCGTCATGCAGCTTGAAGGCCGTGGCGCCGAGGGGCACCGCGGACGGCTTGCAGGCCGCGCCGAAGCCCAGCGCGTCGGTGTCGCCGTTGGCCATGCACAGGCCGCCCATCACCGCCACGAGCGAGATGTCGACGACATCGTCCTTGGGTCGCCGGCCGTTCGGATAACCGGCGTTGTCATTGCCGTGTGCGAGCAGGTTGCCGACGATGCCCAGCCGGTTCTGCTGCGCGAAGGGCACGGCCGCGATGGACGTGTTCAGGCGCAGTTCCTCCGACGCGACCGCGTTGGCGGGCTGGTTCACGCCCTTGATGCCGGTGAGGAAGGTGGTGACCAGGTCGTTGCGCGGCAGGTTGGTCGGCGCGGAGCCCGGCAGGTTGAGCACCGTGGCGAGCAGCGCCGGCAGGGTCGGATTGGTCACATAGGTGGCGAACTGTGCGTCGTCCTTCGGCTTGGAGGCGTTGAAGCGGTCCTTGTCGGGCAGGCCGATGACCACCTCGTTGACGAGCGGCATGCCCAGGCGGGAGACCTGGACCCACGCGCCGCCGGCCTTGTCGCTGGTCTGATGGCCGGGCTTGGGCGCGGGATCGAGGATGCGCGCCTGCCGCATGCTGGCGGAGGTCCAGCCGCCGATCACCGGCTCGGTGCCGGCGACGAGGCAGCTCTTGTGCACCTCGAGCGCCAGCGTGGTGACGTTCTTGCCGTCGAGCGTGTTGGGCGCGGCATTGATCTGGGCCGGGTCGGTGATCAGCCCGACCGGCGCGTTCACCAGGTCGAAGATCGTGCCGAGGTTGACCGCGAACGGGTCCTTGCGCTGACCGACGAAGACCTTGGCCGGCTGGTTGCAGCCGGGAATGTTGACCGAGTAGACGTGCTTGGCCGCGTAAGCGGAGTAATCGGCGATCGTCTTCTTGCCGATGTTGTCGACGGGCTTGTCGAAGGACGTCCCGCCACCGGTGACGTTGGTGAGCGCGGCCCGCGTGCCGGAGCGGCGGTCGCCGCGCACGACATCGACGGTGTAGCTCTCGTTGACGTTGAGCGTGGCGGCCTTCACGTCGGAGACGGGGCCGGACTGGATCAGCGGGATCGGCACGGTCTTGTCGCCGATCGTCAGCGCGGTGGCCTTCAGCGCGTTCTTGAAGCGGAACTGGAAGGTGATGTCTTCCTTGGCGTCGCCGTTGTTGTCGACGTGGATCTCGTAGAGCGCGTTCGGGTCCAGCGAGAAGTAGTTGGGGCCGCCGTAGGGATCCTGCAGCGGCAGGTAGTTGGCGATGAGCGTCACGTAGTCGGTGCGGCCGGCCTCGTAGCTCATGAACATGTAGAAGTCGGTGGCATCCGCCTTGGGGACGGTGGTGATGAACGGCGCCTCGCGATGACTGGACGCGAAGGCCAGGCCGGCGCAAAGCGCGCTGGCGGCGAACAGCCCGGCGCGCAGGGTCGTCGCCGAAGGGGCGAACGGGAAGGGGGTCATGGAGTGCTCCTCGTTGTGGAGGGAACGTTGTGGTGGAGACGGGCGCGGAGGATTGCCGCCCGAGTCCCTTTACGCGGCCGGAGGCGCCTTGGATGCGTCTGTCTCGACCGTGTAGCGGGTTTGATTTCCACCGCTGGAACCGCTAGGGCAAGGGCGCGCCCCACATGCCCGGTCGGGTGTCAGCGTTGCAAGGGACAGCGGGGGCAGGAATCCGATGAATCCAAAGTCCGTGCCCTTGCGTACGCGTCGCGCGCGTTCAACCCTTCAACCGCCGCAGGCACAGCGTGCGGTCACCGGCTTGTCAGACTGGCGGACGATGCCGCCACTGACGACGAACCGCGCGTTCTTACCGGCCCGCTCGCCGCAAAGCAGCCGGCAGTCCCTCGTCCGGATCTCGACATAACCAAAGATCAACGCGAGCACCACCACGAGCAGCACAGCCGTGATCCAGAAGCCGCGCGAGCGCAGCAGTGAATGGATCGGCCTGTGCTCGACTGGCGACTCTGGGAACTCCTGCATGCTCAGCTCCGCCTGACCGCGCGCTTTCGCGCCGTCGTTCCCACCTGGCTTTTGATTCCGCCCAGGATCAGATCGATCCCCGCGAGGAAGTCGCCGCGGTCGTCGTGCTCGCGCAGTGCGTCCGCCACCGATCGCGTGAACGGGTAGTCGCGCTCGTCGAGCGCCGACCACGCGTCCGCCACCTCGCCGAGGAAATCATCCCGGTCGAGTTCGCGCGTCTGCGCCGAGAGCCGGTTCGCGGCGTTCTGTCCGCCGACGCCGAGGATGTAGTGCAGCAGCGCCGAGGTCGCGGACCACTCGCCCGCCGCCGGCGCGCCGAGCGCGCGCACCTGCTGCCCGAGGCATTCGAGGACACGCACCGCCGGCAACGCGCCGGCCGAGTGGAAGAGCACCGAGCCGATCCAGGGATGCTCGTCCATCGCATCGAACAGGCCGAGCGCGAGCGCACGGATCGTGTCCTCGGGCGTCTTCGCGTCGGCACGCAGGTCCACGTGCGCGGCCATCACGCCGGCGATCACCGCATCGCAGGCCGCGACGAGCAGGTCACCCTTGTTCGCGACATGCCAGTAGATCGCGCCGGGTCCGGTCGAGAGCCGCTCCGACAAGGCCCGGAAGGTCAACCCGCCCTCCCCGGCGCTGTCGAGCAGCTCGATCGACGCTTCGATGATGCGATCCCGCGAGAGGGAATCCTCCCGCCGCTGAGGCGGACGTGTCTTCTTGACCATGCCCCGATCTTGACACAACTGGAACGCCGCTCCATCATCATGGAACGTCATTCCATGCATCGGCCGTTTTCTGTTCGGGCGATGTCACCCCACCCTGAAGGATTTCAAGATGACACGCACGATCGCGATCGTCGGCGCCGGCCTCGGCGGCCTGATGCTCGCCCGGGTACTCCATGTCCACGGCATCCCCTCGACCGTCTACGAGGCCGAAGCCTCGCCCACGGCGCGCACGCAGGGCGGCATGCTGGACATCCACGACGACAGCGGCCAGCTCGCATTGAAAGCCGCGCGGCTGCATGACGAGTTCGTCCGTCTCATCCATCCTGGCGGCCAAGCCTCGCGTGTGCTCGACCGGCACGGCGCGGTGCTGCTCGACCACCCCGACGACGGCCACGGCGGACGGCCCGAGGTGCGCCGCGGGGAGCTCCGCCGCCTGTTGCTGGACGCGCTGCCCGAAGGCACGGTGCAATGGGGCCGCAAGCTGGCGGCGGTCGCCGCGCTCGGCGCAGGCCGGCACGCGTTGACCTTCACCGACGGATCGACGGTGACGACGGACCTGCTGGTCGGTGCCGACGGGGCCTGGTCGAAGGTCCGCCCCCTGCTCTCCGAGGCGAAGCCCGCCTACATCGGGACGACCTTCATCGAGACCTACCTGTCCGACGCCGATGTCCGGCATCCGGCGAGCGCCCGGGCGGTGGGCGGCGGTGCGTTCTTCGCGATGGCGCCGGGCCGGGGCATCTTTGCCCACCGCGAGCCGGACGGCATGCTGCACACGTATGTGGCGGTGCGACAACCGATGGCCTGGGTCGCCGGGATCGAGGCCGCCGATCCTGCCGTCGCGCTGCGTCGGGTGGCGTCCGAGTTCGACGGCTGGGATCCCGCGCTGACCGCCCTCATCACCGATGGCGAGACGGATCCCGTGCTGCGTCCGCTCCATGCGCTGCCGTCGGATCACCGGTGGGAGCGGGTCCCCGGCGTGACGCTGCTCGGCGACGCGGCGCATCTGATGCCGCCCGCGGGCGACGGGGCGAATCTCGCGATGGTCGACGGCGCGGAGCTCGGCCAGGCGATCGCGGCACATCCCGATGATCTCGAAGCCGCGCTCACGGCCTATGAGCAGACGCTCTTCCCTCGCAGCATCGAGGCCGCCGCGGGTGCGGCCGAAGTGCTCGACGCGTGCCTCGGCCACGAGGCGCCGCACAGCCTGGTGAGGTTCCTCAACCAGGCACGCGACGCCTGACCCTCAGCTCCCGCAGCCGCTGCCGCAACTGCTCCCGCAGCTGCTGCCACTGCTACCGCCGTCGCCGCAGCCGTCACCCGCACCGCCTCCGCAGCCGTGATCCCCGCCACCCAGGCTGCCCCCGCACGCGCTGCCGCATGAACTTCCGTCGCCCTTGTCGCCGGTCTTGTCGCCCGTCTTCGCGCGTTCGCGCGCCAGATGTCCGGCTTCGCGCCAGCTGACGAGACCGAACGTCAACAGCGCCGCCGGCATCAGCGCGTAGTGCGGATGCGCACTCCCGCCGGCCCGGCCATCCGCCAGCAGGTCCTTGTGCCGCACCGTGCCGGCGATGCGTTCGTAGGCCCAACCCCAGGGGGTCCCCAGAATCCCGTCGACCCGGAACACCAGCGGCAGCGGCCCCTTGACCGGGGAGATCCGCTCCGCCCGCGCGGCGCGGACCAGACAGCGCGCCAAGGCCGCGCCGGTGTCGTCGCCGGCCTCGTGCTCGCGATGCGCCACCGTCCGGCCGTAGCGTGACTGCTGCCAGGCGGCGAGTCCGTCGGGATCGTGCTCGATCCACAGGTGCCAGACCAGATCGGCGGCTCGCGAGGGCAAGGCGCATCCAAGCGGCGCGGCGGCCGCGCTGGCATCGAAGAACTGGACGAGGGCATGGGCCGCGAGCCGCCAGCCGTGCTCGCCGGGCTTCCAGCCGGGATGCTCCATGTCGACCCAGGCGAGCCAGGCGGACTTCAGCGGCAGGGGAAGCCCCGGTGGCACCGGCTGGCCTCGTTGGCGGGCGATCGCGCGTTGGCGCCGCTCATGCCGGCGAAGCTGCCAGGTCAATCCGGCCTGGCGCAAGCGCTGAAGGAGCGCTTCGAGGAGGCTGTCCTTGCCTCGATGGCGACGCATGTCGTGGGACTGGTCGCTCTTGTTCTGGTCGTTCCTGCTCTGGATGTTCGTCTCTTCTTTTTGTTGTTGTGCTCAGGAGTCTGAGTCGGACAGATGACAACGGTGTGACAAGGCCACCGCTCATCCCGCCGAGGCGGCGATGAACCTCTCCAGCGTCTCCACGTGCTTGGGATCGCCCGCCTTGGCGGCGTCGTCTCGGATCTGCCGGATGACCGGTTGCGCCTCCTCTTCCACCTGCAGCACGAGGAACACGAAGGCCCAGAGCCACAGCTGACCGAGCCCGTCCAGCAGTTCCTGGTTGCCATGCACCAGCGTCTTGCGGACCCGGGCCACGAGGGCGCGATCGGCGCTCAGGTCCGCGAACTTCTGACGCTTGCCCATGATGCCGGGCATGTGGGAGAACGAGCGCGCATAGCGCAGGAAGTCCAGCGACGAGCGGTAGCCCGCCAGCGACGGCTCCGGCTCCCCGGGCAGACGCGCGAACTGGTCGTGGCCGAAGAGGAAGACCGCGGCATGCAGCGGCAGGCTGCAGACGGGATAGCCGCGCCACACGATGCTGCGCAGTCCTTCGTAGGCACGGAGCAGCAGCGCGAAGTCCTCCTCCGACTTCAGCGACGGCAGGTGGTCCAGCCGGAGCAGGTGGAAGAAGAACGCGGTGTGCTCGGCCTCGACGAGGAACTTGCCCGCCTTGCCGATCAAGGGCGTGATCAGGTGATGGTGGCTCGGCCAGAACTCGCCCTGCTCGCCGTAGCGCAGCGAGCTGGCCTCGTCGGCGATGAAGTCCAGGAGCAGCTGGCGCTCCGGCGTGTCGGGACGGGTCGGTGCGGGCGGGGCCGCCTCTTCGGTTGAACGCGCCTCGTCGCCGGCTTCCGTCTCGTCGTCGTCCTCATCGTCCGACGCGGCATCGGTGTCCGTGCCCTCATCCCCTTGCAGGAACGGCCGCTTCCACGCGTCGAACGCGGCCTGCCATCGCGCCTGGGCGGCCTCGACCACGGGATCCGGATCCTCGACGGCCTCCAGGTCGAAGGTCGCCTTCAACCAGTCGCGGTAGGCGACGATGGCCTCGATGTACTCGCCGTCGTCTTCGTCGTCCTCGTCCTCCTCGTCGTCTTCATCGTCGATGTAGAAGTACGCGCTGTCGTGCATGACCATGGGCTCGACGTCCAACGCCGCCAGCTGCAGCAGCTCACGCACGTTGCCGGCGATCACCCATTCGCCGCCTTCGTCGCCGAACACGATCACCGGCCATTGCGCCGGCGCGGATCCATCCTCGGGATTCCACAGCGCATAGAACGAGCCCGACCCAGTGGCGACGCCGAAGGCGGTCAACCGGGCGAGGAAGGCAGGATCCTTCGACCAGCCTGCCGTCAGCCCGTTCGTTTCCCGCAGGGTCAGGAAGAGGCTCTCGGTGTATTCGGCATCGAGGTCGTTCTGGAAGTCCAGCAGGCGGGAGAGTTCCTGCGGGACGGGACGGCCCCGGAAGAGTTCAGCGAAGGCGGCTTGTTCGATCATCAAAGGGCTCCATGCGTCGATGCGGGCGCGTCTCACGACCGCACGCCCGTCCATCCGACCGGAAGCCTAATCGGCACGCGCTCCGGCGCTGAGTGACCTTCGGCCAAACGGCATCGAACATCGCGCGACAGGACATCGCGCCCCCGGCAGCACACCGGCGGTCAGCCCGCAGGCACCTCGGGCACCGCCTTGCGCCACGCCGTCGGCGAGCGTCCCATGATGCGCTTGAAGGCGTTGCTGAACGCGCTCTCCGACGCGTAGCCGAGCGTCTGCGCCAGGACCGCCACCGGCGTGTCCTCCTCCTCAACGCGCGCTCCGCGAGGCGCATGCGCCAGTCGGCGAGGTAGCTCAGCGGCGCGACGCCGGCGACCTCCTTGAAGCGCACGGCGAAGGTCGTCCGCGACATCGCGCAGGCGCTGGCCAGCTCTTCCAGATGCCAGCTGCGCGCCGGCTCGCCGTGCATCAGACGCAGCGCCGGCGCGATGCGCGGATCCGCCAGCGCGCGCAGCCATCCCGCCGGCAGCGGACCCGAGGCCTCCAGATGCGCGCGCAGGATCTGGATGAACAGCAGCTGCGACAGCTGCTCCGTCACGAGCTGCGCGCCGGGCAGCGGATGGGCGCGTTCCTCGACCAGCTGGGTCAGCACCCAGCGGAACACCGTCGCCCGCGGCGAGGCCGCCTGGATGTGGATCCACGCCGGCAGCACGCCTTCGAGCAGACGTGCGCTCGCGGGGTCGAGCAAGACATGACCCCCGATGTGGGCGAAGTCCTGGCCATCGCCCAAGGTGGCCGTCGACCGGCCCGATCCGGAGAACAGCGCCATCGCGTCCACCGGCTCGACGTCCAACGCGCTCGACAGCACCAGCGTCCGCTTCGACGCCAACAGCCCCACGTCGCCGGTCTCGAAGAGGAGCGCCGTCGGCTCGCCCTCGATCCGCACCCAGCAACGGCCCTTCACCACGGCGAAGAACTTGATCTTGTCCGGCGCGGGGAAGCGGATCGCCCACTCGCCGCCGGCTTGGAATCCGCCGGTGACCAGCGATGCGGCGCGCGTGAACTTGAGGATGTCGGAGAACGGATCAGCCTGCATTTCCGAACTATCGCGCAAGTGATGCGAACGCTCAAGCATTCACAGTTCGAAACCCGACGCCTATCGTGCCGGTCATGCGCCATGGCGGACACCGGACCGGATGCCCGCCGGCAACGTCTCCGTGAACGACAGGAACCCCCACGACATGAGCAACTCGAACGACCTCCAGCGGCCGACCGGATCCAACGACCCGCGCGGCGATCTCGTCCTGGTGACCGGCGGCACCGGCTTCATCGCGCAGCACTGCATCCTCGCGCTGCTCGCGAGCGGCTATCGCGTGCGCACCACACTCCGTTCGGCGAAGCGTGAGGCGGAGGTGCTCACGCATCTGCGTGTCGGCGGCGCCGAGCCCGGCGATCGCCTGTCCTTCGTCGTCGCCGACCTGTCGGCCGACGCCGGTTGGGCCGAGGCCACCGCCGGATGCCGCTATGTGCTGCACGGCGCCTCGCCGACGCCCTCCGGCGCCCAGACGACCGAAGACGACTGGATCCGCCCCGCAGTAGACGGCAACCTGCGCGTGCTGCGCGCGGCGCGGGATGCCGGCGTCAAGCGCGTCGTGCTGACCTCCGCCTTCGGCGCGATCTGCGCCGGCCACGGCCCGATGTCCCGCCCCTTCGACGAGACCGACTGGAGCGATCTCTCCGGCAAGTCCGGCGAGGTCTGGCCGTATCAGAAGTCCAAGACGCTGGCCGAACGCGCGGCCTGGGACTTCATCGCGAAGGAAGGCCGCGGGCTCGAGCTCTCCGCGATCAACCCGGTCGCGGTGCTCGGTCCGGCGCTGGGTCCCGACACCTCCCATTCCATCGGCATCATCCAGCGGATGATGAACGGCCAGCCCGGCTGCCCGAAGATCAACACCGGCATCGTCGACGTCCGCGACGTTGCAGACCTGCATCTGCGCGCGATGGTCGATCCGGCAGCCAACGGCGAGCGCTTCCTCGCCACCGCCGGCGACAGCCTGTGGATGGTCGACATCGCGAAGGTGCTCAAGCGTCAGCTCGGCGCCGCCGCGCATCGGGTGAAGACGCGGGTGCTGCCGAACTGGCTCGTGAAGCTCATCGGCCGCGGCACGCCGGCGGGACGCAGCGTCGCCTCGCTGCTCGACCGCAACCTCAACGCGTCCGGCAACAAGGCGCGACGCGTGCTCGGCTGGCGGCCGCGTTCGAACGAGGAGGCGATCGTGGCGACCGCGGAGAGCCTCGTCCGGTTGAAGATGCTCCGCGACTGACCCCGCGCGCCACGCGGCTCCGGTTTGGGATGCACCGCTAGGCGCAAACCGGAGCCATAGCAGCGCTATGGCGAGGATTTGCAACAACGCGGTGCGCCCAAAGCGGAGCCGCGTTCACTCGACCGTGATGCTGCGATCCTTGATGAGCGTCGCCATGCGCTTCAGCTCGGCGTCGACGAACTTCTCCGACTCGGCCACGCCGCCGTGGAAGGCATCGCCGCCGAGCTCCGCGATCCGCGCCTTGACTTCGGGCGAGGCCAGCGCCTGCTGAACGGCCTTGGACAGCCGGTCGACCACCGGCGCGGGCGTGCCGACCGGGGCGAACAGCCCGTTCCATTCGTACATCTCGAAGCCCGGCAGGCCGGCCTCCGCGCCGGTCGGCACGTCGGGCAGCGCCGCGGAGCGCTTCTTCCCGCTGACCGCCAGCGGACGCAGCTTGCCCTGTTTCACGTACTGCAGCGTCGAAGCCACGTTGCCGAAGAACACCGGGACCTGGCCGCCGATGACGTCGGTCAGCGCGGGACCGCCGCCCTTGTAGGGCACGTGCATCATCTCGACCTTCGCGGACTGCTCGAACAGCACGCCGGCGATGTGTTGCGCCGATCCGTTGCCCGAGGAGGCGAAGGCCACCGCGTCCGTCTTCACCTTGGCCGCGGCCACCAGGTCGGCGGCGTTCTTCGCCGGGAACTGCGCGTTCACCAGCACGACGTTGGGGAACAGCGCCGTCACCGCGACCGTCTTGAAAGCCTTGCCGTGCTTGTAGGGCGAGTTGGGGAACAGCGTCGGCGTGACGGCATACGAGGACGCGTCGAATAGCAGCGTGTAGCCGTCGGCCGGCGCGCGCGACACGGCGCCCGCCGCGATCTGGCCGCTGCCGCCCGGGCGGTTCTCGATGATGACGGTCTGGCCGAGCGCCTCGCCCACCTTGGGCGCGATCAGCCGCGCGATCAGGTCGGCGCCGCCGCCGGGCGGATAGCTCACCATGAAGGTCACGGGCTTGGTGGGCCAGGCCTGCGCCGAGGCGCCGCCGGAGAAGGTCGTCAGGGCGGCCAGGGCCAGCGCCGTCAGCACGGCATGGCGTCGTTGGGTGATCATCGGGAGTCTCCAGGAAAAAACGGGGAACAGCGCACACCGCGCATCAGGGACCAGCGCGATCCGCGCATCAGGGAACGGCGCACTCCGCGCGCTGGCGGTCATCAGCGCATCTCGGCGCTGTAGTGGAAAGCGGTAGCGTCGCCCCAGGTGGTGCGCAGCTCGATGCACTGGCCGCCGAGGTCGAAGGCCTGGCGGTCGACACGGATCCCGGGCGCGCCCTCGGGCAGGTCCAGCAGGGCCGCGGTCGCGGCATCCAGTTGACCGAAGGTCAATTCGTCGTTGGCACGCGCGACCGTCACGCCGCACAGGCGCGCGAGCATCGGATAGAGCAGGTCTTCCCACTCGCCCGGCGGCAGGTCGCGCAACGCGGCGAAACGGGCCAGCGGCAGCAGGATGTCCTCGGCGAGGACGGGCTTCCCGTCGAGCAGCCGCACACGCTTCACGCGCAGCGCGCCGTCACCGGTCTCCTGGCCGAGCGCCTTCGCCTCGGCCGCGCGCAGGCGCACGGTCTGGCAGCGCCGGATCTGCGCCGTCGGCGGTCCGTCCGCAGGACCGCGGAAGCGGAAGAAACGCAGCAGCGACGGGCCGTTCAAGCCCTGCGTGACGAAAGTGCCCTTGCCGTGCACGCGCTGGACGATGCCCTCGGCCGCCAGCATGGCGACGGCCTGCCGGACCGTGCCCAGCGCCACGCCGAAGCGCTGCGCGAGGTCGGTCTCCGAAGGGATGGCCGCGCCGGCGGACCACTCGCCGTCGATGATGCGCTGTCGCAGGTCCTGGGCCAGCTGCGCATAGCGGCTGACGCCGGCGGCGGGAGACAGCGCCTTGTCCGGGGTGCCCGATGTGCCGGGCGTCCCCGAGGGGTCCTGGGTACGCGAGGTACGCGGGCGGATGGATGTGCTCAAACCTGTTTTCCTATAGTCCTCTATAGGACTAGAATTCGCGCATGATGCCGACGCCCCTCCCCGCCGTCAAGCCCGAAGGCCAGCCCGAGACCGTGTCCCCGCCCCTCACGGGCGTGGTCGACACGCACTTCCACGCGTTCGATCTGACGACCGCCGGCGCACCGGGATCGCGCTACGTGCCGGCCTACGCGGCGCCCATCGAGGCCTGGGATGCGGCGGTCTCGCCGCACGGCGTCTCGCACGGCGTGCTGGTGCAGCCGAGCTTCCTCGGCACGGACAACGCCCATCTGCTGCGGCTGCTGGCGCAACGTCCCGCGCAACTGCGGGGCGTGGCCGTCGTCTCGCCCGGTTTCGCGGTGAACGACCTGCGACGCATGGACGCGCTCGGCGTCTGCGGCGTCCGGCTCAACCTGGTCGGCACCGATCACCACATCGGCGAGGCGCTGCATCCGCTCTTCGATCAGCTCGAGGCGCTGTCCTGGCACCTGCAGATCCACACGGACCACGGGCGCCTCGCGGACGTGCTGCGCCAGCTGCCCGAATCGCTGACGGTCGTCGTCGACCACTTCGGCAAGCCGGCGTCGCCGACCGAGGTGAGTGGCCTGGTCGCCGGTCAGCACGACCGGCTCTTCGTGAAGCTCAGCGCGCCCTATCGGCTGGCGGAAGGATGCGAGGCCCAGGACCTGGCGGCCCGCTGGCTGGACCGCGTGGGTCCGATGCGGCTGGTGTGGGGCAGCGACTGGCCGTGCACGGCCCATGAGGCGTCGCAGGCCTCGTCGGTCTCGCCGCGATGGCTCGCTGACTGGCTGGCCTCGGACACGATGACCGAGGTCGTGCTCACCGACAACGCGCTCAGTCTCTACGGCTTCTGAGCGGCCCCGCCGCCGCCCGCGCTACACTCCGCCCCGCAGTGCCTTGCGCGCTGCCGTAGGCGTTACCGTCATCCAACGCGTCCTTTGTCGAGAGGAGCCCAGCGGGGCAGTTCTCGATGAATCGTGACGCCGTTTCGATGACCGCTTGTAGTGCCTGCCCGGGTCCCCTCACGCCCGGGCGTCCTTCTGCCGGTCTGGTTTGCGGCTTCACAGCCATCCGGTTCCCAGAACCCAGAAGGACTTCCCATGAAACTCACCGGCAACACCATCCTCGTCACCGGCGGCTCCAGCGGCATCGGCCGCGCGCTCGCCGAGGCCCTCCACGACCGCGGCAATCGCGTCATCGTCACGGGCCGCAGGCAAGCCCTGCTCGAGGCCATGAGCTTCGCGCGGCCAGGCCTCGTCGGCCTGGCGCTCGATGTCGACGACCCCGCCTCGCTCGCGCGATTCACGGCGACCTTGCGAGCGCACTTCCCCGAACTCAACGTCGTCATCGCCAACGCCGGCATCTCCCGCACCGAGGACATGACCAGCGACACGTGGACCGCGGACGACGCCGAGGCCATCGTGCAGACCAACATCCTGGGCGTGGTGCGCGTCGCGGCCGCGTTGCTGCCGCTGCTCAAGGGCAAGGCGGACGCGGCCTTCCTGGCGACCAGCTCCGCGCTGGCCTTCGTGCCGCGCGCGGACTTCCCGACCTACTGCGCGAGCAAGGCCTTCCTGCATTCCTGGCTGCAGTCGCTGCGGCATCAGATGCGCCACGTGCCGATCGAGGTCCTGGAACTGTCGCCGCCCTACGTGCAGACCGAATTGACCGGCGCGCAGCAGGCCAGCGACCCGCGCGCGATGCCGCTGACGGACTACGTCGCCGAGGTGCTGCAGTTGCTTGAGGACGGCCGGACGCCGCGCGGCGAAGTGCTGCTCGACCGCGATCTCCCACGCCGGTGGGCGGAGCGCGACGGCAAGTACGAGACGCTGTTCGCCGCGATGAACCCGGGCTGAACGGCGCACTGAAGCGCGGTCAGCCCGCCGAATGGCAGACCGCCTCGATGTTGTGCCCGTCCGGATCGATGACGAAGGCTGCGTAGTAGTTCGCGTGGTACTTCGGACGCAGTCCGGGCGGGCCGTTGTCCTTTCCGCCGGCCGCCAGCGCGGCGCGATGGAAGGCATCGACCTGCGCGCGGGTCTGCGCGACGAACGCGATGTGGAGCGGCGCCGTCCGCTCCGCGGTCTCGAACAGGCACAGCGACGCGTTGTTGCTGCCGCAGATCTCGATGCCGTAACTCGGCACGCCCTCCCCGCCGATCGTGACGCCCAGCGGTCCGAGCGCCTGGAGATAGAACGCCTTGCTCGCGGCATAGTCGCGGACGCCGAATTTGACGTGGTCGAACATGAGGTCTCCTGAAGCGATGGCCCATCATCGCGCCATCCGCCGGCAACCCCGCGCGACTCTCCGACGGCACCTCGCCGGCCCCGCGCTCACCGGATGAGCCTTCCGGGCCATTCCCCGGATGACCGACTCGCGGGTACGCTCGCCGCGATGTCATCAATTCGACACAATCATTCGATAGGCGTCGTCGGCGTGGATCCCGGCGTGCTGTCCTGGTGGCGCGCCCTTCGCGGCATCGCCGCGCTGAACGTCTGCCTGTGGCTGGCGGTGCTGCAGTTCGTGCCGGCGGGCAGCGCGCAGGCGCACCTGCACCTGGCCTTGTCCGGCGTCTACGTGCTGGTCTGCGCCTACCGCTCGCTGTTTCCCCGGGTGGATCTCGAGCGGCTGGTCGTCGTGGACACCCCCTCTCCAGCATCTTCCTGGGCCGCACCGCGGCCACGATCGCGGAGATCTGCTTCGCGCTGCAGCTGGGGCTGCTGGTCCATCAGCTGGCGGCGCATGCCGGCATGCCGGCGGTCCAGAAGGCCGCGTGGGCGATCCCGCTGTTCATGGTGATCGCCCAGTGCTTCTGCTGGCACAGCGTGCTGACGCTGAACCACATCACCCAGGCCGTCGAGTCCTCGCTCTGGGCGGCGGGCTTTAGCTGGATGGCGATCCTGCTGGGCGTCATCGCGGTGAACAGCAGCGGCTGGGTCCACGCGGTGGCACTCCTCGGCATCGTGGGCTCGACCGGTTTCGTCGCCTACGTGCTGAGCGTGGACGTGCCGATGTACTGCCGCCGCTACCGCGAGGGACGCGCGCGGGGACTCGTCTACATGCGCCTCGACGAAGGCGCGCGCGACGCCTGGCACCGGCGCGTGCCGAACGGCAGCTGGGTGGCGTGGAAGGCCGATGCGCTCTGGCTGACGCCCTACTTCAGCTTCGGGGTGTGGGCGAGCATCGCAATGGTGTGCGTGCCGGGGACTTGAACGTCCGTACCTGCGGGCGATGACGAGACAAGAACCGCTTCGGGTCGTTCCAAAAAGCTCAACCGATACGACGGCCCGATCGCACGATCGCCTCTCGGCCAGACGTGGTCTCAAGCTCCGGCAAATAGACCGAAAGAGAAGGGCCGATATCGCCACCGATGTCGACGTATTCAGCATCCCACGCGAGATGCTCTTCACCATCGAAGAGCTCGTACTCCGGCAGCACCACGACATTCTCCGGGCCTGCCTCCGCTGTGAACCGGTCGATCATCTGCTGAAGCAGCGCTGACGGCAGGTGATACCGACAGCCATCCAGCCACGCCACCGGCCCATCAAACTCGGCATCCGTCCGATGGCCGGCCTTTCCAAGGCAGATACCCTTGGCTCCCTTCTTGTCGAACAGGTAGTAGCAGACCCCCATCGTCGATTCCCCATACCTTGAGGGCAGCACCTTATCTCAGTTGAAACCGATCGTCATCGGCGTGGGATGCTTCTCATGGCCGGCGAAGGCGGGCATTGGATGCCGTGAAGCCGATGGTGTGTTTCGATGAAAGTCACGTGGTCGGCGATCAGCACATCCTCAGCCATTCTGATCAGTTCATCGAAGCGCAACTTGTCATGGGCGGTGTCTCGCATGGGGCGAGCTTAGCGCTTGCCGCGGCACGGCAAGCGTCCCTGCAAGTCTGAGGTCGAAGACTCGCGTTCCGGTCAGAGGAACACCCACCCCGCCGCAGACATCACGAGTTCACGAAAAGTCGCGCCGCTAGCGGCTGGGTGGTCGATCCCACAAGCTGCAGATCAGATCGGCGAAGCCGCCACCAGGTGCTCGGACAGGAACCACACCTGCAGCTCGTTGGTCCGCACGACGTCGCTGACCAGCAGGTCGTCCGTCCCCGAGTCGCCGGCGTCGCTGGCCTTCTCGGCCTGCTCGCGCGCATAGGTCAGGATCATCGTGTGCGCCTCGATGAGGCGGTTGAGCTGCACCGTCGCCGGTTCACGGCCGCGGGGCGGCCGGGGAATGCGCGTTTCCTCCGCGATGTCCGCGGCCATCGCCAGCGACACGCCACCCAGGATCTGGATGCGTTCCGCCAGCAGGTCGACCAGCTCGACCTGCGCCTCGTAGTGCTTGTCGAACAGCAGATGCAGCTGGTTGAAGGTCGGCCCGACCACCTGCCAGTGATGCTTCTTGTACATGTCGCGCAGCGTGATGGTGTCCGCCAGCACCTGGTTCAGCGAGGCCACGCTCTTCTTGACGACGGCCTCGGACATCCCGTGCGGCATCTTGATCACTTCGCCGAAGCGCTGCGTCTCCTGCGACCGGTTCTCACCGGCCTTGCTGAGGAGGGGGTCGTCGCGGCGTGCGCGGCATCGACGCGACTGGGCTTGGACGGGGACTTCTTCTTCGTGGCCATGCGGAACTCCAGCAGAGGAAAAGGAAACCGCCAAGACGGCAAGCCACGATCCCGAGGGTTCCGCGCGACCGATCCCGGCGTCCGAAGCGCTCAAGGATCCCCTCGGCCGCCCGACGCCCCGTAGACCTGGCCGGTGGCATAGCTCGACTCCGTCGAGGCCAGCAGCACGTACACCGACGCCAGTTCCGCGGGCTGGCCGGCGCGCCCCATCGGCGTGTCGGTGCCGAACTTCTGCAACTTCTCCTGCGTCTGTCCGCCGCACACCTGCAGCGGCGTCCAGAACGGTCCCGGCGCGACGGCGTTGACGCGGATGCCCTGTTTGGCCAGTTGCTTCGCGAGCCCCTTGGTGAAGATCAGGATCGCGCCCTTGGTGGAGGCGTAGTCCAGCAGGTTCTCGCCGGGGTCGTACGAGTTGACGGAGGCCGTGTTGATGATCGAGCTGCCCGCCGACAGATGCGGGATTGCCGCCTTGCTCAGCCAGAACGGCGCGTAGATGTTGGTCTTGAAGGTCCAGTCGAACTGCTCGGTGGAGATGTCCAGGATCGATTCGTGGCTCTGCTGCCGCGCGGCGTTGTTCACCAGGATGTCCAGGCCGCCGAGCTCGCGCACGGCGTCCGCCACCAGCTTCTCGCAGAAGGCCTCGTCACGCAGGTCGCCCGGCAGCGCGACCGCCTTGCGCCCGGCGTCGCGGATCAGCTCGATCACTTCGCGCGCGTCGGGCTCTTCGTCCGGCAGGTAGTTGATCGCGACGTCCGCGCCCTCACGCGCGAAGGCGATCGCGGCCGCGCGGCCGATGCCGCTGTCGCCGCCGGTGATCAGCGCACGGCGGCCGGTGAGCCGGCCGTGCCCCACGTAGGTCTTCTCGCCGTGATCGGGCGGCGGCGTCATCTCGCGGGCGAGACCCGGCCACGGCTGCGACTGCTTCGGGAAGGCGATCTTGTCGGAGGATGTCACGGGCTTACTCCTTGGGACGATGCGGTGTCCCGCGTTGACGGCGAATCGGCAACACGCATGCCCGCGACAGCGGCGTGCCCGTGGCCGACGCCAACGGCAAGCGAGAGCTACGCGCAGCGCAGCCGCTGCAGGTGGGTCGCGAAACCCTCTGGCGCACGACCGTCCTGACGGGCACTCGTGACCACGCGCACCGTGTTCGTCCATGCGATGCGCACGCCGAGCGCCTGGAGCCGCTCCACCAGCGCGACATCCTCGCGCGTGCGCAGCTGCGGGAAGCCGCCGGCCTGCCGATAGGCGCTCACGCTCACGCCGAGGTTGGCACCGTGGATGTGACGGTGCCCGTCGGCATCGGTGTAGCCGCCTTCGTACGCGGCCCGCTCCGCGGCCGTGAAACCCATCCAGTCGCCCACTTCGACCACGCCGCACACAGCCTCGCTGCGCATCGCCAGCTGCCGGGAGAACCAGCCCGGGGCGACAACGGAGTCCGCGTCCGTGAACGCCAGCCAGCGCGCGCCTTGCTCGATCAACGCCTGCGCGCCAGCCCCGCGCGCGATGCCGACGTTGCGCGCCTCGATCGCGAGGCATTGCACGCCGGACGCCAGAGCGATCTTGGCGGTGCGATCGGTGCAGGCGTCGAGCACGACGACGATGCGCACCTCTTCGCCCCGCAGATCGGGATGCCGCGCCGCCCGCCCGAGAGCCGTCAGCGCGCGGCCGATCAGCGCTTCCTCGTTGTGGGCCGGCACGACCGCGCCGATCATGGCCGCAGGCCTTCTCGCCGGGCCACGGAGCGGCAGTCGGGACTCCACACCTCAACGAGGAAGTCCTCCTCTTCGTGGCGCAACAGGCGCGACCAGGCGAAATGCTCCTGGAACGCGGTGGCCATCAGGCGGTGCACCTCGTCGCCGCTGCGCAGATAGTCGCCCTCGGGATGACGCCAGTGGCTGGCGATCAGCGTGCCGCCATCGGTCAGGCTTGCCGCCGCGCGCTCGATCGTGTCGCGCAGCGCGCGGTCGTCGAGGTAGTAGCCGATCTCGCTCAGCACGATCAGATCGAAGCGTCCGTCGGGCCACGCTGCGGGAATCGAGGTGTTTTGAACGGCCACATGCGTCAGCGCGGCGAGTCGGTCTCGGGCGTGCGCCACGGCCGCCGCGCTGACATCGGTACAGAGCAGCCGATCGCAACGCGCCGCGAGTTCGGCGCTCAGCTCGCCGTTGGCGCATGCCGGCTCGAAGGCGTTGGCGTAGCGCTCGGACGGCAGGCTGGCCAGGAGCTGGGCCCGCTTGCGGCGCTCGTACCAGCGCGTGCGATATCCCCAGGGATCGGGGTCCTGGCTGAACAGGGTCTCGAAATGATCGGCCAGCGTGGCCGAGGACGCCGTCGACGGCGCACGCTCCGGCGCGCCGGACTGCGCGAGCGGCTGCGATGGTTTTCGCGCCGTCATGCCGAGGGCTCGGGCACGAGATAGAACTCGGCGGATCGCAGCAGTCGATCCACCGCTTCCGGGAACAACACGGGCGGGCGTTCCCCGTCCGACGTCAGCTGGCTGCGATGCTCGGACAGCGCGAGCCATTTGTCTTCCAGCGCGCGACCGGACAGCGACAGTTGCCGCAATCGATGCCAGGGGATTGCGGCATCACCGGGTCGCGCCCAATGCCAGGTCCAGACAGGCATCTCGATCAGCGTGGCGCCCACGGCGCGGACCGCCTCCGCGCAGGCGCGGCCGACGGCCTCGTGATCAGGATGGCCATCGTGTCGCCACGTGGTGATGACGATGTCGTCGGACCGCAGCCGTCCAGACAAGATGTCGACCAGTCGCCGCTCGTGACTGCCCACGCGGCCATCGGGCAGGCCGAGCGCATGCACCGGAGCGCGGATGCCCAGATGCCGCAGTCCCCGCAGACGCTCCAGCCGCCGGCGCGCGGCGAGGCGTTCCGGCGTCCAGTTCGTCGAACCGGGATGGCTGGCATCGCCATCGGTCACGCCGATCACCTCGACGAAAGGGGCGGTGCCCCGCGAGACTGACGAGACAGGCCGGGTCGCACGACGACGGGCCGCGAGCAGGGACAGCAGCCCGCCGCAGCCCACGACTTCGTCGTCCGGATGCGGCGCCACGACGACGACCCGCGCTCCGGGAGGCACCAACTCGTCCAGCGAGGTCAGCGGCGATTGCCACAGCGGCATCCATTGCCGCCACATCGACTCGGGCGTACCGAGGCCCTCGATCCTGCGACGCGCAGCGGGGTCGCTCGCAGGCTGTTTCTGCCGGAGGTCCTGGATGGCGTGATCGATCGTCAGAGCATCCATGTCGTCTCCGCTTGTTTCATGAGTTCAGTGCCCAGGGCGGCCAGATCCCGGTCGCCATGGCTCTGGCGGATGAACACCGGCAGATCCGCGGCCAGACGGGCGAAGGCCTCGTCATGACACAGCGGACCCGCGCCCATTGCGCGAGTCGCGGCACGCAAGACCTGTTGGGCGCAGTCATCGCTGGCGGCGCGGGTGCGCAGTGCCCAGGTACGAGCATCGGCGTGGGGATGACGATCGATCCAGTCGGCCGCCTCGCGCAGCAGCGCGGCGTTGGCGCTCAGCGTCCGGTCCACATCACCCAGTGCGAGCGTTCGATGCCACCCTGGATCGCCGCCCTCGGCACCGGCGTCACGCGCGGCCTTTGCGGCCGCAACGGTCTGGGCCTGCGCCTTCAACGCGCCGCCGACAGCGCACGCCGCGCCGTGCCAGCAGGCCGCGATGCCGATGCCACCTTGCCAGAATCCGGGACGGGACAGATAGAACCCGGCGTGGCCGATCAACCGCGCAGGCGTCGCTTCAAAGCGCACCGAGGCGCTGGCGGAATCCGCCATGCCGACGGCCTTCCATCGCGAGGCATCCACGGCCACGCCGGGCTGCCTCAGATCGACATCCGCGAGCCAGGGCCCCCGCCCGATCCGTCCTGCCCGTCCGACCCGGTGTTTTCCGGCCAGACCGTCAGCAGCGCGCGATCCAGCGCGGCGGCGCCGGAGCACCACGCCTTGGTGCCGGACAGGACGATCGTCCCTTCAGCCGCGCCGCCTGACGTTGGCCGGAAGTGCACGCGCGCACCGGGCGGTTCCGCTGCCCACATGCCGTAGGCGGCGTGGATCTGGCGCGGACCGGTCGCAGGCGACTGGCCGGCCTCCGCAAGGATGGCCATCGCGTCGGTGTGCCCCTCGAAGAGCTTCACGAGCGACAGGTCCTGGGCGGCGATTGCCGCCAACGCGGCCCAGCGCGCCAGGGTCCGCCCCTGACCCGGAAGCGGCAGATCCGCCTGTCCGGCGTCGATCAACGCCCGCAATTGCAGGCCTACGTCGACGACGCCGGTGGCGGACCCAGGGAACGTCACGTCGGTGCTCAATGTTTCGCCTGCTCCTGAGCCATCAACTCCTGCTTGCGCTGCAGGATCCGCCCGCCCAGTTCGGCCATGTCCAGCCCGGCCTTCTTCGCCTTGGGGAACATCTCGTTCTGCTCTTCCTTGACGTGATGCTTGACCCATTCGCTCATGACCTTGACCTTGGCGTCGTAGTCCTCGCCGCCGGGCTCGACACCGTCGACGGCGGCGATCAGGTTCTTGATGCTCTGGTGCTCGACACGCGCCTCGGGCACCAACGTCTTGTCCTTCAAGGCCGCCTGGACCTCGGGATAGAAGATCTCTTCTTCAACCTGCGCGTGGACCGTGAGCTCCAGGCAGATCTGCGCGACCAGCTGCTGCTTCTTCGCGGTGGAGCGCGACTTCTCGAACTGCTCGAACAGCTCGCTGACCAGCTTGTGATCGGCGCGCAGCAGGCTCACGGCGTCCGGCGACTTCGCGCGGGCGGGCGTCGTGCGGCGGGTGGCCGATCGGCGGCTGGTGGTCGAACTGGTGGTCGTGGAAGGCATGGAAGTTCTCCTGGCGGTGATGGCTGGGACCAGGCGCGATCGGGCGCGCCGCAACAAGCTCGATAGCAAGCGCGGTGCCCGCCGCGAATGCCGATGTCAACGGGCTTCGTCCGATGCCGGTGTCGAGTCCGCGTCGTCCTCGTTCTTCCGTATGCCGCGCAGGTTCAGGACGAACAGCCCGACCTGCAGCACGATCAACGCGTACGACTGGGTGAAGGCGCCCCACACGCACCACAGCACGTTGCTGAGCACGAAGACCCAGAAGCCCCAGGTGCGCCGACGCGCGCTGCGTCCGCCGACCAGCCAGGCGGCGGCCAGCGTGACGGCCATCGCCGGCCATTGAAGCGCGTTGAACAGGGTATCCATGCCGTAGCGAGGCAAGCGGCTCTCCGACGGACCTGCGCCGGAATGAAGAAAGCCCCGGCATGCCGGGGCTTGGGAGCGGGCCGACGACGGGAAGCTCCCGCGCGGCCCTGCAAGAGCGTCAGTCCTCAACGATCGTCGCGCGACGAATCGCTGTCCTGATCCTGATCGTCGCGGGACGCGCGATTGGATTGATCCCGCGAGGTCTGCGGGTTCTGCTGGCGCGAGCCTGGGCTCATCTGGCCCTGCTGGCCGCTGCCGGGCTGGCTCTGCTGCGGCGATTGCCGCTGGCCCTGGGATCCGGAGCCCTGCTGCTGGCCGCCGGGCTGGTTCTGTCCTTGCTGGCCCTGCTGATGCTGTTGCTGCGTCTGCTGGCCTTGTCCGCTCTGCGGTTGCTTCTGGTTCTGCGAATTGGGTTGCTGAGCCATGGTGGTCTCCACGTTGTGCGCGTCGGCAAAGACGCCGACAGGGTGAACCGGCAATGCGCATGCCGCCTTGCGGGCAGCGGGGTCATCGACGCGTGGCCATCGAGGCGGTGCGCCGCTTGCCATGCCTTCTCACCGCCATCCTCCAGGAGTCCGCCCGCATGTCCGCCACCGTCAGCGACCAGATCCTCGAACGACTCCATGCGTGGGGTGTACGCCGCGTCTTCGGTTATCCCGGCGACGGGATCAACGGCCTGATGGGGGCGTTCGGCCGTCAGCAACTCGGACTTGAATTCGTGCAGGTCCGGCATGAAGAACTTGCGGCCTTCATGGCGACGGCCCATGCCAAGTTCACCGGCGAGGTAGGCGTGTGCATGGCCACCTCCGGTCCCGGCGCGATCCATCTGCTGAACGGCCTGTATGACGCGAAGGCCGACCACATGCCGGTCGTCGCGATCGTGGGCCAGAGCGCCCGCAGCGCGATCGGCGGCGACTACCAGCAGGAGGTCGACCTGCACAGCCTGTTCAAGGACGTCGCGCACGAGTTCGTCCACACCGCGATGACGCCCGCCCAGGTGCGCCACCTGATCGATCGCGCGGTGCGCATCGCGCGGGACCGGCGCACGGTGACCTGCGTGATCGTGCCGCACGACTTGCAGGAGGAAAAGGCGGTGCCGACGCCGCCGCGGGCGCACGACACCGTCCACACCGGGATCGGCTGGACGGCGCCGGCGGGCGTCCCCGCCGATGCGCAACTGCGCGCCGCGGCGGACATCCTGAATGCCGGCCAGCGCGTGGCGATCCTGGCCGGCGCTGGCGCGCTGCACGCGACGGACGCGCTGATCCAGGTCGCCGAGCGCCTGGGCGCGGGCATCGCGAAGGCGCTGCTCGGCAAGATGGCCGTCCCCGACGACCTGCCCTTCGTGACCGGCAGCATCGGCCTGCTGGGCACCCAGCCCAGCTGGACCTTGATGGAGGAATGCGACACCCTGCTGATGGTGGGTTCGCACTTCCCGTATTCGGAGTTCCTGCCCAAGGAAGGCCAGGCGCGCGGCGTGCAGATCGACATCGACGGGCGCCACGTGTCCACGCGTTATCCGATGGAAGCGAACCTGATCGGCGACAGCCGCCTCACGCTGGAGGCCTTGCTGCCGCTGCTGACGCCCAAGCCGGACCGCGCCTGGCGCGACCGGATCGAAGGCGAGGTGCGCGACTGGTGGCAGGTGCTGGAAGCTCGCGCGATGAACGACGCGAAGCCCGTCAATCCGCAACGCGTGTTCTGGGACCTGTCGCCCCGGCTGCCGGGAGACGTGATCCTGACCTGCGATTCCGGCACGGCGGCCGGCTGGTATGCGCGGGACCTGAAGGCCCGGCCCGGGATGATGGGGTCGGTGTCGGGCGGCCTGGCCACGATGGGATGCGCCGTGCCGTACGCACTCGCCGCCAAGCTCGCCCATCCGGGACGCCCGGTGATCGCGCTGGTCGGCGACGGGGCGATGCAGATGATCGGCATCAACGCGCTCATCACCATCGCGCACCGCTGGAAGGACTGGGCGGACCCGCGCCTGGTCGTGATGGTGCTCAACAACGGCGATCTCAACATGGTGACCTGGGAGCAGCGCGTCACCGCCGGGGATCCGAAGTACGCGGCCTCCCAGGATCTGCCGGCGTTCCCGTACGCCGACTACGCACGGATGCTCGGGCTGGAGGCCGTGCGGGTCGACCGGCCGGAGGACGTGGCGCCGGCCTGGGACCACGCGCTGCGCGCCACGCGGCCGGTGCTGCTGGAAATGGTCGTCGATCCGGATGTGCCGCCGCTGCCGCCGCACGTCGAACCCAAGCAGATGCTGCAGTACGCCAAGGCGCTGCTGCAGGGCGACCCCGATGCGCGCGGCGTCATCGCCGCGACGCTGCGCGAGGTCTGGGCTGCGGTACGGAGGAAATGACCGTGCGCATCGGCACGGCCGGCTGGAGCATTCCCAAGGCCGTCGTGGCGTCCTTCCCCGGCGAGGGCAGCCAGTTGGCCCGTTATGCGCGCGTGCTGGACTGCGCCGAGATCAACACCACGTTCAGCCGCACGCACCGCGCCGCCACCTTCGAACGCTGGGCGCTGGAGACGCCGCCGGACTTCCGCTTCTCGGTGAAGCTGCCTCAGGCAATGACCCATGAGGCGCGGCTGAAGGCGCCGCGCGCCGAGGTGAAAGCGTTCACGGCGTCACTCGCCGGACTGGGCAGCCGGCTCGCCGCATTGCTGGTGCAACTGCCGCCTTCGCTCGAGCTGGACACCCGGTCGGCTCGCGCCTTCTTCCGATCGGTCCACGCCGGCTTCGACGGCGCCGTGCTGTGCGAGCCAAGACATCCGACGTGGTTCAGCGAATCCGCGGAGCGGCTGCTCGTCGAGGAACGCGTCGGACGCGTCGCGGCGGATCCGGCCCTGCCGGCGGGTGCCGGCGCACCCGGCGGTTGGCTGGGCGAGCACGGCGATGGGCGCGGTGCCATCGTCTACTACCGCTGGCATGGGTCGCCGCGGATGTACTGGTCGCGCTACGAGGACGACTGGCTCGCCGCGCGGGCGGCGGAGATCGCGCGATGGCCGACGGGCACGGAGGTCTGGTGCGTCTTCGACAACACGGCCTCCGGCGCGGCGGCGGACGACGCCTTGCGCCTGCAGGCTTTGCGGATGCAGGTCTCGCCGGGCCGGCGACTCACGCGTCGATAGGGTCGACAGGGTCGATGCCGCAGCCGAGATCGCCGGGCAGCAACAGCTGCGGCGTCTCCGCGAAGGTCCAGGTGTGCCTCCTGCAGAAGAACGACCAGGTGACGTCGAAGCGCTCCGCGGGCCAGACGGAGGGAATGCCGTCGTCCTGCAGGATCGCGTCCGCCAGCCGGGGCAGACCGTGATGCCGCCAGCACACCAGCACGGGACCGTCCAGCGCCCGCAGCGCCGCGGCGACGTCCTCGGGCGCGTCCTGATCGGACCAGCGCTCGTCCACGGGCAGGCCGAGGAACTCCGCCAGCGGCCGCACGGTGTCGGCCGGTCGCGTCGATGGATGCCGGCCTGTCGGCCGCGCCGCGACGATGTGCCGTGGACAACGGATGGGGCCGCCGTCGCCCTTGCTGCCCGCTGATCCGAAGTACCGCACCAACGCCCCCGCCCTGCGCCATCCCGGCACGCTGAGCGACTGGGCATCGAGGACGCCGGTGACGTTCACGCCCGCGGCATCGCTCGTCGGCTTCTCGGCGTGCCGGATCAACATGATGAATTTCGACATCGTTCACACCCGGTCATGACAACGTGATGGCAAGGGCGATGCCACCCCATCGCGTGACCGACTGGACGCTTTCCGCGCCGACGGCAGGCGTGTGTCCGCTTAGACATCCATGCGCTACATCACCAGCAGGTCAGCGGGCTTCAACGGTTGCCAAACAAGTGGAGACCCGTCTGCTTCTTCGACAGCATCCGACGGCACTGCATCCAGGCCTGCTCGATCCGAATCGCGACATTGCGCATCGAATAGACTCGACGCCAGTTCTCCACCATCAACGCGCCTGACAATGACCCGCAAGTCCACCTCCTCTGAGGAGACGGAAAGCCATCCTCTTCTTCGTGTGGCCGGGATCGTTTTCATGGTGATCGGTGTCGCCGTCGGCATGTTGTTCGGTGCCTTCGCATTCACGCGCTTCCTTGGTGTCACGGCGGTGATCGTCGCGATCGTCTTTGCCTTCGGGGGTGGGATTCCGATCCGCTTCGGCGAATCAGTGGTGGGCGTCCTCCTCGGGTGGAAGAAGGCATTTGTCTGTCTTCCCCTGATCGCCCTGGGCCTCTACACCGTGGTGAATGCCGAGAAGGTGACTTGCTGGTCGTCCAAGAGCAAGCATCTCTGCGCCGCGAAACAATGAACGAGCCTGTCCCTTCCTCGTCGCGCACCGAAGCCGATGTGCGCGTCGACCTCGCCGCCGCCTACCGCCTGGCCGCGCTGGCGGGCTGGGACGACACGATCTACACGCACCTGTCGGCCGCCGTGCCGGGCGAGCCCGGCGTCTACCTGCTGAATGAATTCGGCCTGGGCTTCGACGAGGTCTGCGCCTCCAACCTCGTGAAGGTCGACGTGCGCGGTCGCGTGGTGGACGGCACCGGCCGCCGCGTCAATCCGAGCGGCTTCGCCATTCACGGCGCCGTGCACGCCGCCCGTCCCGACGTCGAATGCGTGATCCACCTCCACGCGCCGTGGGGCGTCGCCCTGGCCATGCTTCACGGCGGGCTGCAACCGACCTCGCAATGGGCGATGCGCCTGCACGGCCGGCTCGGCCGCCATGCCTACGAAGGCCTGGCGCTGGGCGCCGAGGAACAGGTCCGCCTGGTCGCCAACCTGGGCGCGCTCGACGGACTGATCCTCGAGAACCACGGCACGCTGACCATCGGCCGCTCGGTGGCCGAGGCCTATCTGCTGATGCACATCCTCGAACGCGCCGCGCAAGCCCAGCTTCGCGCGATGGCCGCCAGCAGCGGCCGCGTGCTGCGGGTCGACGACGCGCTCGCCGAACTCACCCATCGCCAATGGATCGGCGACGGCACCGAGCGCGACGGCGACGCCGAATGGCCTGCGCTGCTGCGCCGCGTGGACCGGCTGTCGCCCGGATTCCGAGACTGAATTCCCACCACTCCCAGGAGCACACCCATGCCCACCCTCCGCGTCGAACTCTTCGAAGGCCGCACGCAGCAGCAGAAGGCTGATCTGGCCAAGGAACTCACCGAGGCCTGCGTCCGCGTGCTCGGCGGCAGCGCCGACGGCGTCGACGTCGTCTTCTTCGACATCAAGCGTCAGGACTGGGCGACCGGCGGCGTGCTGTGGAGCGAAAAAAGCAAGTGATCCGAGAGGGCTTCAGCACTGCCACGGCCGCTGGCCCTCACCCCCACCCTCTCCCGCAAGCGGGAGAGGGAGCACGAGCACCGATCACTCCGGCTCGATGCCCGCCGCCTTGATGATCTGCCCCCACTTGCGCGTCTCCGCTTCCTGGAAGGCGCGCAGCTCGTCCGGCGTGCTCGCCCACGCGTCCACGCCGGCACCGTCGAAGAAGGTCTTCGCCGGCACGCTGCGCAGCGCGGCGGTCAGCAGCTCGCGCAGCCGCTGCACCACCGGCGCCGGCGTCGCCGCCGGCACATAGGCCGCGAACCAGTAGCTCATGTCGTAGCCGTTGACGCCCGCCTCGGCGATCGTCGGCACGTCCGGCAGCAGCGGCGAACGCTTGGTCATCGAGAACCCGAGCGCCCTCACCTTCCCCGCCTTGATCTGCGGCAGTCCCGTCGCCGTGTCGGTGATCATGAAGTCGACCTGCCCGCCGATGAGGTCGGTCAACGCCGGCGGGTTGCTCTTGTACGGCACATGCAGCAGCTGCGTGTGCGAGAGCTGCTGGAACTGTTCGCCCGCAACGCGGCTGGACGCGCTGCCGCTGCCGAAACTCACCTTGCCCGGCTCGCGCTTCGCGCGTGCGATCACGTCGGCCACCGACTTGTACGGGCCGTCAGCCTTGACCACCATCACCTGGCCGCCCTTGCCCAGGCCGGTCACCGGCGCGAAGTCCTTCACCGGGTCGTAGGGCAGCTTGCGATAGAGATGCGGATTGGCGGCCTGCGTCGTGTTGGTCGTGATCAGCACCGTGTAGCCGTCCGGCGCGGCGCGCGCGCCTTGTTGCGCCGCGAGCATGCCGCTGGCGCCGGCCTTGTTGTCCACGACGACGGCCAGTTTGGTCTGCTCCGTGATCGCCTGGCCCAGCGCCCGCGCCAGCTGGTCCGTCGCGCTGGCCGCGGCGAACGGGACCAGGAAGGTGATCGGCTTGTTGGGATAGCCGCCCGCACCTTGCGCCTGTGCCAGGACTTGCCCCGGCGCGGCCAGGGCGAAGGCAGCGGCGCCCACGGCGCTCGCGGCAGATAGCAAGGTACGCCGGCGGCTGATCGGCTTCGGGAAGGTCATCGGGTCGTCTCCATCGTGTCGTTGTGGTTCGGGATCGGGCGCCGGAGCAGCGGCAGCAGAGGCTCCGGGACTTCCAGGGGCATCGCCAGCACGACGAAGGACAAGGCCTTGCCGTGACTGTCGAGGTTCAAGGCATCGTTGACGCCGCCGTCGAGGACGCTGTCCAGCACGAAGTTCATCGCGTGCAGCTGCGGCAGCAGATGGCGCGTCACGTGGGTCGGTCGGCGGGATGAGAATTGGCGGGCCACCGCTTCTTCGGTGAGCTGCTCCACCAGCAGCGGATACAGCGCCGGATGCCAGGCGATCACGCTGATGTTGGACCGGTCGCCCTTGTCGCCCGTGCGGCCGTGGGCGGCGAGGCGCAGTTCGACGGAATGCGTCGACGATGCGTTCGACCCGGTCGAAGCGGTCGAAGAGGCCGGTGCGGCTGATGGCGCAAAGCTTGCGGAGGCCGCTGTCATGCGCGTCGCCAAGCGCGGGCTCTCCACGGTGCATGGGGGATCCCTCCTGGACCCCCAAGCACCATTCCGGCCCCAGCCGCCCTCGCTGACTTCCGGCAAGCGCGTGATCGTGGGCTTGGCAAGCTCTCTCGGGAACAGGCAGGAACGAAGGCCCAGGCGCGGGCGCACGTGCGTCCTCACGCCACCACCGCCCGCCGGGCCGCAGGTGTAGAGCGCCGTGACCTCGCGTGTCAGGCGCTCTGCGCCCGCGCGGTCGGCGTGATTCGCCGCGACGCGCAGCCGCACATCGCGTGCCTCACCCGGCAGCGTTCTCGCCAAGGCGTCGCCGCCGTCATCACCCAGCACGCTCGTCACGCCGATCAGGTCGACACGCAGCGGGCCTTGCCGGTCGCGCTCGTGCAGCCGGGCCCGGAGCACGTCCGCCGCGAGCCGTGCGCGCGCTTCGGCGCCCGGCCCGGCATAGGAGATCTCGCCCTCCGCCAACCAGCCGTTGGCGAAGAACACGTTCGCCTTCAAGGCCTCCGGTCGTGCGTGGCCCCGTACGCCGGACAGCCGTACTTCGTTCACACCCACGCACAGCACCTCGGCCTCGCCGATATCCGCAACGACGTCCGGGGTCAGGTAGGCCGCAGGGTCGTGCAGCTCGTACAGCAGCTGCTCCTTGACGGTGTGCTCGTCGACGCAGCCGCCGGTGCCGTCGGCCTTGAAGACGGCGCAGCTGCCGTCGGCCTCGATCCGGACGATGGGAAATCCCACCGTCGCCAGATCCGGCACGTCCTTGAATCCCGGATCCGCGTAGTAGCCGCCGCAGACCTGCGCACCGCATTCCAGCAGGTGCCCGGCCATCGTCGCGCCGGCCAGGCGGTCCCAGTCGTCGAGCGCCCAGCCGAAATGCGCGAGGGCCGGTCCGACCGTCAGGGACGGATCGGCGACACGACCGGTGACGACGACGTCCGCGCCCTGTCGCAATGCGTCCGCGATGCCCTCCGCGCCGAGGTAGACGTTGGCGCAGGCGATGGTGTCGTCAGCGATGGCATGGCCCTCGCGCGCCAGCGTCTGCGTGAGCAGCGCGCGTTGCCCGGGAGATTCGAGCGCATCGCCACCGACGACGGCCACGAGGGGCACCCGCAGGCCGAGCTCGGCCGCCAGCGCCTGGACGCGGCGTGCGGCGGCGGGCGGATTCGCAGCGCCGAAGTTGCCGACGATCGGGATGCGGTGCGCGAGACAGTCCGCGAGCACCGGCCCCAGCATGTCGTCGAGCAGGGGCTCGAAGCCGGCCTCGGGATCCCGCTGCCGCGCGAGCTGCGCCAGCGCGAGCGTGCGCTCGGCCAGCGTCTCGAAGATCAGCACCGCCGGACCGCCGAGGCGGATCAGAGTGTCGACGACCGGCCGTGCCGCGTCGGTGCGGTCGCCGGAGAAGCCGGCGGCGCAGCCGACCAGCAAGGGACCGGTGACGGGTGTCGGAGCGGGCTCTGCCGCGGACGCTGGAGCAGGCACTGGGACGGGTGGCATGTCGTCGACTGTAGGCGCGCGCCGCCTATCGGAGAATTCGATTGTTTTGATCAGCTGATCGGTGAATCAAATGAATGCATCCACGACGGAGTCCTCGGTGGCCAACCTGTCGGCGCGGCAGCTCGCGGCCTTCGTCTCGCTGGCGGAGCTGCGGAGCTTCACCCGCGCGGCGGCGCAGTGCCACCTGTCGCAGCCGGCCTTCAGCGCGCTGATCCGGACGCTGGAGGAGAGCCTGGGGGTGCGCCTGTTCGACCGGACGACGCGGGCGGTCGAGCCGACCGTCGAAGGCACGTTGTTCCTGGAGCCCGCCCGGCGTCTGCTGCAGGACATGCGGCTCGCGACCGACGACCTGCGCGATCACGTCGCGCGCCGCCGCGGTCGCGTGGCGCTGGCCGCCTTGCCGGCGCTGGCGGCGGGCTGGCTGCCGCCGCACCTCGCGAGCTTCCGCGCGGCGTACCCGGGCATCGAGCTCGACCTGGCGGACGTGCTGTCGGAGAGCTGCGTGGAGCGGGTCCGCTCAGGCCGCGCCGACCTGGCGCTCGCGGCCGTGCGTGCCACCGCGCCGGAGCTGTCGGTCGAGCCGTTCCTGTCCGACGATTTCTACCTCGTCTGCCGGCGGGACCATCCGCTGGCCAAGCGTCGCAAGCCGACGCTGGCGGAACTCGCGCGTCAGCCGTTGATCGGCTTGGCGCGCCACAGCAGCGTGCGGCAGGCGCTGGATGCGGCACTGCCTTCGCAGCCCCTGCGGCCGGTGCTGGAGCTCGAGCAGCTCAGCTCGGTGGCGGGCATGGTGATCGCGGGGCTGGGCGTGACGCTGGTGCCGGCGCTGACGCTGTTCCACTTCGACCATCCGGACCTTGTCGCGCGCCCGGTCGCGGACGAGGGCCTGCAGCGCCACATCTACCTGATCCGGCGACGCGACCGGGCGCTGTCGGCCGCCGCGCAGGCGATGGCGGAGTCGCTGTGGCGATGGGCCGCCGAGGGGCCGAAACGCGCCGGCGTGACGGTGCGTTCCGCGCCCGCCACCCCGTGACGGGGAAACCGTGAACGCCGTCACGCGACGGTCCCGTGTAAGGCAACGCCTGACACCTTGAGTGGGCACACCGGCAGTGACATCCGTGCGCGGCGGTGCGAGTATCCGTACAGGACACCGCCATGAAAATCCTCCTCGCCGACCCCTCCCCCGCGTTCCGCAAGATGCTCTATGAGCGCCTGCGGGAAGTGCCGACCGCGACCGTCGTGGCGCAGGCCTCCGACGAGGACCAGGCGGTCTTCCTGGCGGCGCTCTGCGCGCCCGACCTGGTGCTGACGGAACTGGACCTCGGACGCGGCTGCGGCCTGTCGCTCATGGAGCGGCTGCGCGCCGCGGGGTACGAAGGCATCGCCTACATGGTCACCTCGGCCGACGAGGCCGAGTACGGTCCGCGCTGCGTGGAAGCAGGCATCACCGGCTTCTACGACAAGACCTACGACATGGACCGCCTGCTGCAGGCGATGACCGTGCTGGCGCAGGCGCCGGTCACCTTCGGCCAGTCCCGCATCCGGGCCAGCGCCGTCTGAGTCCGCCGCCTCCCCCTCTCTCAGGGGCGGAAACGGTCAGGCCCACTTATTTGAGTGACTACTGTATACACATACAGTATCATTGAGCCATCCAACTCCCGGAGTATTGGCATGCTGCTCGACCTCAACAACGCGGCCTCGATCGTGGAATGGTGGTGCATCTTCCCTGAGCGCCATGGTCCGCTGCTGGCCGACTGGGAGCGCCGCCGGCCCGAGCATGCCGCGGAAATCAGCCGCGCACGGCGGCTGATCAAGGCGGATCCCGCGCGTCGCGCCCTGCTCGCCCGGGCGCAGGCGGACGAACACCGCGCAAGACCTGCCCCCGAATACCGGCCGTCGTTCGACGAAGTCGCCGCCGGGGAGCTGCGCGACGAGGACAGCGTCAGCGCCATCGCGGCCTGAGCCCGCCGCGCCGCGCCCGCCGACGCTCGGATCGCCGCGCACAAATCGCCGCGCTTCAGGCGCTGTGGTCGGCGCCGGCGGCCCCGGTCGGCAGCGCCGGGAGGTCGGTCCGCTTCAGCAGCGCGACCGCTTCCTCGAACGAGAACACCGTGTCATGCGGCCGGTCCGGTGCGATCTGGTCCACGGACGTCCTGTTCGCCGAGAACATCGAGATCACGCGGGCCTGCGGCAATCGGGCGAGCATCTCGTTGAGCGCCTGGGCGTGCCCTTCGACCGCACCGTCCGCGGCGGCGGCGGCCACGACGAGCACCGCCTGCACCGCCGCCATGTCCCGCTCGGCGGGAACGCTCGCCAGTTCCTGGACGGTGACGTGCCAGGCGTCGAGCTGATCGCCGCGCAGGATCCTGACGAGCAGCTCCGCCGACAGGTGCGCCTCCCGGTCATCCATGCTGATGCACATCAGCGCCGCGCCAGCGCCCGCCGCCGCCTTGCCGGGCGAGCCCGCCTCGATGTTCAGCCGGTCCTGGCGCAACTGCAGTCCCAGGTCGCCGCCGAGCAGCATCGACCGTGTCCATCGGCGCTTGGGCGCATGAGGCAGGCGCGTCAGCTCGCCCAGCACATGCACGATGACGCGCTGCGCGGCGGACCGTTGCTGCTGCGTGATCAGGTTCCGCGCCAGATCGTCCCTGCCGAGATTGAGCGCGGGCAGCACCACCTTGTCGCAATAGGTCGCCAGCGATTTCCGCTTCAGGAACGCCCGGGCGTCGGCCAGGATCTCCACCGCGTCGCCGCTCAGGCTCCGTTGATAGAAGCGCTGCGCGAGGCTCAGCGCGGGGGTGTCGCCCAGGAGGATGTCGAGGAAAGCCAAGGCGGGCACATGCCGGCCGGCCACGACGAGACAGAGCGTCAACGGCGTGGACAGCAACAGTCCGACGGGACCCCACAGCGCGCTCCAGAAGATGGCGGCGACGACGACGGACAGCGGCGAGAGTCCCGTCGCATGCCCGTACAGCCTCGGCTCCAGCACATGGGCCACGACCAGTTCGACCGCCAGGAACACCAGCGCGGTCGACCAGGCGAGGTCCCACCCCGGTGACACGCCCGCGGCCACGGCGCAGGCCCCCAACGCCGCGGCGGGGAATCCGACGTAGGGGATGAACCGCAGCACGCCCGCCAGCACCGCCCAGATCACGGCGTGCGGCATGCCGAGCACCGCGAGCAGGACGCCGATCACGACGGCCACGCCGAGGTTGACCGTGAACTGCGAGATGAAATAACGCGACAGCCGCTGGCCCGCGTCGTTCACCGCGCTGGTCGCCGCGCGGATGTCCGATCCGCCGAGCAGACGGATCAGGCGGTCGCGGAGCACGTCCTGCTCCAGCAGGGAAAAGATCAGCACGAGGATCACGATGCCCACCGTGGCGGCCGGCCCCCAGACGGCGGCGGCCAGTCTCCGCAGCGCGTCCGCGCCGCGGTCGGGCGGCTCCGCGGACGTCGTCGCATCGCGCGGGAACGCGCCTTCCGGGTCGACGCCGGCCACGGGCCCGGCGCCCTGCGACGGCGACGACCTGAAGGTCCCCATCATCCGGCCGGCCCGGCCATGCGCTTCTTCCAGCTGATCGACCGTGAGCTTGCGCAGGGTGGTCAGCTTCTCCTGCAGGTTGGCCTCGTAGGCCGGCAGCTCGCGGGACATGGCGCTCAACTGGCCCAGCAGCGCGGCGCCGACCACCGCCATGAAGCAGCCGGCCAGCAGCAGCGCCGAGACGGCCGCGGCGGTCTGCCCCAGTCCGAGGCGCCGGAACCGCCGCACGAAAGGCGCCAGGACGAAGGCCAGCGTCCCCGCCAGCGTCATCGGCACCAGCACTTCCCGGCCCAGGTAGAGCAGGCCCAGGACGGACACGCCGATGAGGAATTTGCCGGCCAGGGGCGACGAGGGAGCAGCTTGGGTCATGCAGGGGATTTTGCGACCACCATCCGCAGTCCCGGATCCTCCGGCTGCGCGGACAGGGTCCACCCATGCGCCTCGGCGATTTCCTGGCAGATCGCCAGGCCGAGTCCGGCCCCATGGTCGCGGCGATGTGCGCCGCGCCAGAAGCGCCCGAAGATCCGCGACAGCTGGTGCGGCGTCACGCCCGGCCCGCGGTCGCGGACCGACAGCCGGTCGGCCTCGATCTCCACGCTCACCAGACTCCCCGCCGGCGCGTGCTGGATCGCGTTCTCCAGCAGGTTCTTGAGCAGCGTGAACAGCGCGCCGCGGTCCGCGTCCCAGGTCACCGACCGATCCGGCGCTTCCGATCGATCCGGACCGATCGGACCGGTCGGACCAGTCACCCCGACCACCACGACATCGAGCATCACTTCGCGCGCCGTCGCCATCCGGGTCAGGTAGTCGACGGCCTCCCCGCCGCGGCTTCAAGATCCGTCGGCGTGAAGGCGTAGTTCTGCGTCTCGCTCGCCTCGGCCAGCAACAGCAGCTGCTGCACCTGCCGCGTCATGTGCTCGACGTCCTGCAGCAGCAGGTCGGGCCCCCTGCCTTCGGCCATCAGCTCCACCTGCGCGCGGATCAGCGCCAGCGGGGTCTTCAGTTCGTGCGCCGCCGTGGCGAGGAATTCCTGCTGCACGCGGTAACCGCGCTCCAGGCGGTCCAGCGCCCGGTTGAAGCTCTCGACCAGCGGGACGATCTCCGTCGGCACGCGGTCGACCTGCAGACGGCCGTGCACCGAGCGCGGCGAGATCGCCGCCGCCGAGGCCGAGACCTCGTGCAGAGGCCTGAGCACGCGGCGCAGCGTCAGGTAGGCGCAGACGCCGAAGACCAGCAGCAGCGTCGTGGCGAAGAGCCCCATGCCCTTGCTCATGAAGGGCATGGCGTATTCGAGGTGGAAGAGCTCGAAGAGCCGCGCGCTGCCGGCTTGCTGGAAGTACCAGTCGCGGCCGCCGTTGCGGACGACCTCGGTGGCGCCACGCATCGACTGGCCGGCGTACTCGAACGAAAAGTTGCCCTGCTTCAGCCGCCGCGCGCCGGGACCGCTCGCGGCCCAGAACGCCTGCGACGCCGGCGACGCGAGCACGACCCGCCCCGACGCGTCCAGCAGCCGGTAGGCCAGATCGTCTTTCAGCTTGGCGTACATCCAGTCGTACTGCCGCGCCTCCTCATTGAAACCGATCGGCGTGCCGGCCGCGTCGAACACCAGCTTCTCCGAGAGCTCTTCGGCGAATTCGGAGATGTCCTCGTCGAAGTACACCGTGCCGCGCCAGCTCGCCACGCCGTCGAAGACGAGCACCAGCGTGGCCACCGTCAGCACGACGCCGACGAGATAGGCCACCAGCATCTTCGCGGTGAGGCTGTTCATCCAGCCCGATGAGCCTGGCGAGGTCGATGAGCCGGAGGAACCCGGCGGCCCGGCCGGTGCTCGACGTCGTTCAAGCATCAGAAGCGGTACTGGTAGCCCACGAAGACGCGATTCTCCGTCGAACGGTCGACCAGCGGGCTGTCCTTGATGGCGCTGCCCAGGGCCGTGACGCTGAGGTCCAGGAACATCGCGTGGTGCGGGTTGAACAGGTACATCGTGCGCAGGCCCACCTCGGCGTTGGTCGTCGACTTGCCCTGGTAGAACGCGCGGTCCGCGCGGACTTCGCTCGCGCGGACGCCGTAGTAGTAGTCGACGTACTTCTTGTCGACCCAGGTGGCGCCCAGCCGCGGCGTCAGCATCACCTGACGGCCCAGGCGCCAGGTCTTCTCCAGCGTCACCGCGAATTTCTGGCCCTTGCTGTGGCCCGAGGCGTCGGCGGTCCACTCGCCGCCCAGCTCGAACAGGTCGGTCTTCCATTCCGCCTTGGCGCCGGCCCACACGCCGCCCTTGCGCTCGGCCATGCCGTTGAGGATGGGGGCGTCGTCCTGCTCGTAGCCGCCCAGGTCCAGCTTGGCCACCAGGCCGAAGTCGACGCGCTGCGACGGATCGATGTTCCAGCTCGGCAGCTTGACCGTCAGGCCGGGGCCGGCGATCTTCACCCAGCGGTTCTCGTAGCTGATCATCGGCAGCGCCTTGGTTTCGCGGTCGTAGCCGGTGTAGGCCTTCTGCGTGATCACGGCGCCGACGCCCAGTCCCCAGGACGAGTCGCCGTCCTTGTCGCCAGAGCTGCCCGGGCCGCCCGGGCCCGCCGCGAACGCGGACAGCGGCGCCGACACGCACAGGACGGCTGCGGAAGAAAAACGGCGCGAGCGAGCGCCCGGGGTGCCTGCGGAAGGAATCGTGTCTGCGGTGCCATGAGAAGTTCCCGGATGGGGCGGTGATTGGAGCCCGCATCCTCGGTGCCGCCGTCTTACTGACTCCTTACCGTACACCCACTGTTTCCCTCTGGAGCGGGCAGGCAAGGACTGGCCCCACCCCCGGCCGGCGGTAAGGAGCCGGAAAGACGGACGACGGGACAGTCGCGGCCCAGGCGCCGTCGCGCCCCTCCCCCTCAGGAGCCGGCCACCTCGGAGGCTGTCGCTCCCGGGCCTGCCGCTCCCCCTCACTTCCGACCTGCTCCGCGATGATGACCCCTTCCCTCAAGCTCACGCTCTGCGTCGCGGGCGCGGCGCTGCTCTGCGCCGCCCTGCTCGTCAAGTTCGTCGGCCCGTCCTCGGCGGCGGACCGGCCCGCGGCCGCTCACGCCGAGACCCCCGCGCTCGCGGTCACCGCGACGCGCCTGCGCCCCGCCACGCTGCCGATCCGGCTGTCCGCCAACGGCAACGTCAGCGCGTGGCAGGAAGCGCTGATCGGCTCCGAGGCCAACGGCCTGCGCCTCACCGCGGTGACCGTGAACGTCGGCGACGAGGTCCGGCGCGGTCAGGTGCTGGCGACCTTCTCCGCCGACACGGTGAACGCCGAGCTCGCACAGCGCCGCGCCGAAGTCGCGCAGGCGGAGGTGGCGCTCGCGGAAGCGGCCGCCAACGCGCAGCGCGGGCAGGCGCTGCGGGAGAGCGGCGCGATGTCGACGCAGCAGATCCAGCAGTACGAGGCCGCCGCGCGGTCGGCGCAGGCGCGCCTCGACGCGGCCCGCGCCGTCGAGCAGAGCCAGTCGCTGCGCCTGACGCACACCCGGGTGCTCGCCCCCGACGACGGCATCATCTCCGCGCGCGCCGCGACGGTGGGATCGGTCGTGCCGGCGGGACAGGAGCTGTTCCGGATGATCCGCGGCGGCCGCGTCGAATGGCGCGCGGAGATCGCCGCCCCCGACCTCGTCCAGGTCAAGCCGGGGCAACGGGTCCGCGTCACGCTGGTCAACGGCGACGCGGTCGAGGGCCGCGTGCGCATGATCGCGCCCTCGGTCGACACGCTGACGCGCAACGGCCTGGTGTACGTCGACCTGCCGCGCCACCACGCGGCCCGCGCCGGCACCTACGCGCACGGCGATTTCGAGCTCGGCAGCAGCGCCGCCATGGTGCTCCCGCGCAGCGCCGTGCAGCTGCGCGACGGCCGGCATCAGGTGATGCGGATCGACGCCCGCGACCGCGTCGCTCAGGCGCGCGTGCGCGTCGGCCGGCAGACCGCGGACCTGGTCGAGATCCTGGAGGGCCTGGCGCCTGCCGATCGCGTCGTCGCCTCCGGCGGCGCCTTCCTCGGCGACAACGACCTGGTCCGCCTCGTCGAGGGCGCGCGATGAGCTTCAACGTCTCCTCGTGGTCCATCCGCCATCCCTCGCCCGCGATCCTGCTCTTCGTGCTGCTGACGGCGCTGGGGCTGATAGCCTTCTCGGCGCTGTCCGTCCAGAACTTCCCCGACATCGACGTGCCGCGCGTCTCCGTCTCCGCCTCGCTGCCCGGCGCGTCGCCGTCGCAGATGGAGACGGAGGTCGCGCGCAAGATCGAGAACTCGCTGGCGACGGTCCAGGGCGTCAAGCACCTCCAGACGACGCTGACCGACGGCTCGGCCGAGATCGCCGTCGAGTTCCGGCTGGAGAAGCCCACCGACCAGGCCATCGACGACGTCCGCGACGCGGTCGCGCGGGTGCGCGCCGACCTGCCCGCCGACCTGCGTGATCCGGTCGTCAGGAAGGTCGAGATCGTCGGTTCGGCGATCCTGACCTTCACCGTCGCGGCGCCGCAGCTCGATGCCGAGGCGCTGTCCTGGATCGTCGACAACGAGGTCAGCCGCGCGCTGCTCGCCGTGCCCGGCGTCGGCGCGGTGAACCGCGTCGGCGGCCTGGAGCGCGAGGTGCGGGTCGAGCTCGATCCCCAGCGCCTGCTCGCGCTGAACACGACCGCGGCCGAGATCTCGCGCCAGCTGCGCGAGATGCAGCAGGAGGCGTCGGGCGGGCGCGTGGACCTCGGCGGCGTCGAGCAGTCGGTGCGCACGATCGCCACGGTGCGGACGGCCGAGGACATCGCCGCGATCGAGCTGTCGCTCACCGACGGCCGGCGCCTGCGCATCGGCCAGGTCGCGACGGTGACCGATACGGCCTCCGAGGCCCGCGCCGCCGCGCTGCTGGACGGCTCGCCCGTCGTCGGCTTCGAGATCGTCCGCGCGCGCGGCTTCGGGGAACTGCAGGTGGCCGAGGGCGTGCGACGCGCTGTCGCCGGCCTGCAGGCGCGCCGGCCCGACCTGCGCTTCGTCGAGGCGGTCGACTTCACCGGCGAGATCATCGAGAACTACGAGGGATCGATGCGGCTGCTGCTCGAGGGCGCAGCACTCGCGGTGCTGGTGGTGTTCCTGTTCCTGCGCGACTGGCGCGCGACCTTCGTCGCGGCGGTGGCACTGCCGCTGTCGGTGATCCCGACCTTCGCGCTGATGCAGGGGATGGGCTTCACGCTCAACACGGTGACGCTGTTGTCGCTGTCGCTGGTGGTCGGCGTGCTGGTCGACGACGCCATCGTCGAGATCGAGAACATCGAGCGCCACCTGCTGATGGGCAAGACGCCGTACCAGGCGGCGATGGAGGCGGCCGACGAGATCGGCCTGGCGGTGATCGCCACGACCTTCACGCTGGTGGCGGTGTTCCTGCCGACGGCCTTCATGAGCGGTACCGTCGGCAAATTCTTCGTCCAGTTCGGCTGGACGGCGGCGGGCGCGGTGCTGTTCTCGCTGCTGGTCGCGCGGCTGCTGACGCCGATGATGGCGGCCTACCTGCTGCGCGCCTTCCAGCGCCCCCACCCGAAGGAGCCCGGCTGGATCCGCGTCTACCTCGCGGCGGCGCGCTGGTGCCTGCGCCATCGCGCGATCACCGCGCTGGGGGCCACGGCGTTCTTCGCCGGCGGCATCGGGCTGGCCTTCCTGCTGCCGACGACCTTCATCCCGCCGGATGATGGCGTCCAGACGCAGGTCACGCTGACGATGCCGCCCGGCGGCAAGCTGCCGGCCACGGTGGCGATGGCCGAACGCGCCCGCACGCTGCTCGCCAGGCACCGTCATGTGCATTCGGTGTTCACGGTGATCGGCGTCGCGGGCTCGGGCGGCAGCGGGCCGGGCGACGACGAAGGCGGCGCGGCCAACGTCCGCACCGCGGTGCTGACGCTGCAGCTGACGCCCCGCGCAGACCGCGAGGACGGCCTCGACCAGCAGCAGATCGAGGCACAGCTGCGCGAGCGCCTGTCGGTGCTGCCGGGCGTGCGCGTGAAGGTCGGCCGAGGCGGGTCCGGCGCGAGCTACCAGCTGACGCTGGCCGGCGACGACGCCGAGACGCTCGAGCGCCATGCCGCGCAGGTCGAGCGCGAGCTGCGCACCCTGCCCGGCCTGGGCGCGGTGAGTTCCACCGCCAGCGTCGCGCGGCCGGAGCTGCGGGTGCGGCCGGACTTCGCGCGGGCGGGCGACCTCGGCGTGACCTCAGCCGCCATCGCCGAGACCTTGCGGGTCGCGACGATGGGCGACTACGCGCAGTCGCTCGCCAAGCTCAACCTGAGCGAGCGCCAGGTGCCCGTGATGGTGCGATTGAGCGATGCCGCGCGCGAGGACCTGGACACGATCCGGCGCCTGCCGGTGCCCGGCGCGCGAGGACCGGTGCCGCTCGAGCACGTGGCCGCGCTGGACTTCGGCAGCGGGCCGTCGGAGATCCGGCGCCAGGACCGCCAGCGCACGGTGACCCTCGACGTCGAGGCCAACGGACGCCCGCTCGGCGACATCGAGCGCGAGGTGCTGGCGCTGCCGGCGCTCCAGCAGCTGCCGCGCGGCGTCACGCTGGGCGCGCTCGGCGAGGCCGAGGACATGGAAGAGATGGCCTCCGGCTTCGGCATGGCGATGCTGACGGGGGTGCTCTGCATCTACATGGTGCTGGCGCTGCTGCTCAACAACTTCGTCCAGCCGCTGACCATCCTGGTCGCGCTGGTGCTGTCGGTGCCGGGAGCGATGCTGGCGCTGTTCCTGGCCGGCTCGACGCTGTCGATGCCCTCGATGATCGGGCTGATCATGCTGATGGGCGTGGCGACCAAGAACTCGATCCTGCTGGTCGACTACATCGTGATCGCGCGGCGCGATCACGGCATGGACCGCCACGAGGCCATCCTCGACGCGTGCCGCAAGCGCGCCCGGCCCATCGTCATGACCACGATCGCGATGGGCGCCGGCATGCTGCCGGTGGCGATGGGTTACGTCGGCGATCCCAGCTTCCGCGTGCCGATGGCCATCGTCGTCATCGGCGGGCTGATCACCTCCACCGTCCTCAGCCTGCTCGTCATCCCGGTGGTGTACAAGGCCGTCGACGATGCGCTCACCTGGGTCCAGCGACCCCGATAAAGACCTCCATGAACTTCAGCATCCTCGGCCTGCTGGCCGTGACGGCGTACTTCGCCGCCTGCATCGCCTACGTCTACCGCTGGCGCGGCCAGCGCCGCTACGACAGCTTCACCCAGTACCTGCGCAAGAGCTGGCCCGTGTTCGCGCCGCTCAACTGCCTGATGTACATGACGACGCGGGCCCACGCCCGCCAGCCGGTCCTCGACGCCGACTACCTCCGCAACATCCAGCTGCTGCGCGACCACTGGCAGGTGATGCGCGACGAGGCGCTAGCGCTGGAGGCGGCCGGCGCCTTCGAGGCGGCGAAGGCGGAAGGCTCCGCGGGTTACTACGACGTCGGATTCCGCACCTTCTACAAGCGCGGCTGGAGCAAGTTCTACCTGAAGTGGTACGGCACGACGCATCGCTCGGCGCAGCGGCTGTGCCCGCGCACGACGGCCCTGCTGGCGCAGGTGCCGCAGATCCGCGGGGCGATGTTCTCGATCCTGCCCGCGGGCGCCGAGCTGTCGCTGCACGCCGACCCGATGGCCTGCTCGCTGCGGTACCACTTGGGACTGCAGACGCCGAACGATCCGGCGTGCCGCATCCAGGTGGACGTCGTGGACTGCGCCTGGACCGACGGCCGGGACTTCATCTTCGACGAGACCTATCCCCACAGCGCGCACAACGGGACCGACCGGCCGCGGCTGATCCTGATGTGCGACGTGGACCGTCCGATGAACGCGCTGGGCCGGCTCATCCATGCGGCCTATCGCGTCATCGCGAGCGGCACGGTGGTGCCCAACACGGCCGAGGACCGCCGGGGGCTGTACAGCGCGCTCTTCGCGCGCCTGTCGCCGCTGCGCGAGCGCTCGATGAAGATGAAGGCCGAGCGCCGCCGCACCTACAAGACCCTGAAGTTCGTCCTGAACTCCAGCCTGCTGAGCGCGCTGATGGGGATGATCTTCGCGGTGTTGCAGATGCTGGAGGCGATCACGGCTTGAGCCGCTCGACGAGCGTCACCACTGCCCTCGCCAGCAAGCGGCAAGGGGCGGCGCGCCGCCGATCGTCCTATTCCCTCTCCCGCTTGCGGGAGAAGGCGAGGAGTGAGGGTCGCGACGGCACCTCGGCCTGGAATCAGAGCTTGGTCTTCTCACGCTCCACGGTCTCGGATTTCGGTTCGTCGCCCTCGACACGCGGCGCGCCCGAACGATCTGCCTCCCGCTGCGCGCGCCGCTGCAGATAGGCATCGCGCACGAACAGGTACTTGTCGAGCGCCACCTCGTCGACCATCTTCGTCACGTCGAGCAGGTTGGCGCGCTTGTCGACCATGCCGACGATGGTGAACGCGTTGCGCGCGCCCGCGTCTTCCAGCTGTCCGGTCAGGCTGCCGTAGCTGTTGACCGGAATGGATGCGGTGCTTCGCAGGTCGGAGGGTCCGAACAGCGGCAGCACGACGTAGGCACCGCCGCCGACGCCCCAGACGCCCAGCGTGTCGCTGAAGCCGTCACCGTGGCGCGGCATGCCCCAGCCGGTGGCCACGTCCATGAAGCCCAGCAGGCCGACGGTCGTGTTGGTGCCGAAGCGGGCGAAGTCGGACATCCCGTCCTTGAAGCGCCCCTGCAGCAGCAGGTTGGCGCCGGACCAGGGATCGCCCAGGTTGGAGAAGAAGTTGGTGACGCCGCTGCGCACCGGCGTGGGCACGACTGCCTTGTAGGCGGTGGCCACCGGCTTGAGCACGACCTTGTCGAGCCCCTCGTTGAGGGCGAAGGTCTTGCGGTTCACGGACTCGATGGGATCGGGGTTCTGCGGCGTGGCGCAACCCGCCAGCAGCACGCCCGACACGACGAGCAGCACCGGCAGGCGGCGGGGATTGCGAAGGGAAACGCCAAGGGAAGCGCTGCGGAAAGCGCCGAAGGGGCCAGGGATGGACGACATGAGATGCTCCCGCTCCGGAAATGGAGCCGCGAGCATGGTCGGCGCGGTGGTCTTTCTGGAGACTTACCCGAAGAAGGACAGGATCGCCCAGCCCAGGCGGGGGATGACGATGTAGCCCTTCTCGTGGCCCACCCGGTAATAGGCACCCGGCGACGCCAGCGCGTCCGACACCTGCGAGCGCATCTCGTCCGGCAGATCACCGCAGCCCTCGTTCATGCCCGTCATCCAGCTCCCCGATCCAGGTCCGCCATCGACATACGGCGTCTCCGTCCACTGGTCGCCGAGGTACGCCAGGCCCTCCGATTCGATCCGTGCCAAGGCCCCGTCGCCCAGCTTGAAGATCGCCACGCCGCATCCCTCGCGAATGGCACCCACGTCACGAACCACCACGGCCTCGCCGGCTTCCAGGGACTCGGGCATCAGGCTTCGGAACCAGGACGCCTCGACGAACGCGCAGCCACGATGCAGCAACAGGGCGACGAACACACAACCAACGATGACACGCAGAACCCTCATTGAATTCACCGATGCGACGGAGGACGCGGAGTCTGCGTGGCGTCGGTGAGGTCAGCATGAAGTGGCCGCGATGGCGCCGATGGCGTCTCGCCTCACAGCATGCCCGGCCTGAACAGGGCGCGACGGCTGATCACCTCGCCCGCGACGACGAAGGTCCCGTCGCCGGTGTAGTGCAGCGTCTCGGGATGCTTCGGCCGTGCGGCCACGTGGGCCTGCACGACTTCGAAGACGAAGAGGTCGTAACGCTTGATCATCCGGGTGTCATGCAGCCGGCATTCGAAGCTCGCGTGGCACTCGCCGATCAGCGGCGCCTGGACCTGCGAGGCGGGCTGCCTCGTCAAGCCGAAGGTCTCGAACTTGTCGACCTCGGCACCGGTGCAGTTGCCGATGCGCACGACGGTGTCGGTCAGCGCGGTGGTCGGCAGGTTGATCACGCATTCGCGGCTGCGCCGGATCATGTCGTGACTGTGGTTCGCCGACGAGATCACGCAGCCGATGAGCGACGGCGAGAACTCCATGACGAGGTGCCAGCCCATCGTCATCACGTTGTCCCGGCCGCGCCAGTGCGAACTTACGAGGACGATCGGGCCGGGCTCCAAGTAGCGGCGGACGTGCTCGACGGGGAAGTCGCGCTTCTTGATGAGAGGGGATGGGCAGCCGTCATGCCGGGTCACGGCAGGCGGCGTTCCTTGACAGACGACCATCCGGCCGCATCGATCCAGAGCACATCTCCGGACTGGAGCTCGATCATCAAGGGGTCAGTCGTTGCTCGCCCGCTCGCGGGCTCGACGCGCCTTGTATTCCAACCCCGCTGGACGCGGGGCGATCGTGACGCGGCGGTCAGCAGTTCCTCGGTAGACCAGTTCCGGGCCAGCCAGATCGAGAGCGCCGCACTCGAGAGGTGCCACCCCAACATCCCATTTTTTCCTTTCCGATGATCAATGACGTAGTCGCCGGAGACCCACATCGCGACGCGCTCTTCGGGCCGGGTGTCCGTCTCTCGCCAGAGATCCAGCACGAGCTGATAGGGATTCGTTGATTCGATGACTGGGGCGCCATGCCCGCCAGCCAGCTGCCAGGCACGCGCCTGATCTTCGGCGCTCGCCATCGCAGCCGGCCGCTCAGGGCGTCCTTCGATCAAGGACAGTCCCAAGGCATACAGCCACAAGGGCGACGACACGACGAGCAGGACCGCCGTGCAGAGCACTGCCAGGAGAAGTCGAAGGACGATGCGCATGGACTTGGGGGGACGATCAAATCGTGCCAGGCAAAGATCCGCAGAATCATAGAGCGCGAGCGATGCGATGCTGCGGCCGTAGCACCCGACTCTGAATGCGGACTGAGACTCTCCGACAGCGGCACGATCCCGATTGGTCGGCGCTCCCGAGTGCAATGCCGCCGCTCACCCCGGCGACACCGTCCCCACCGCCTTCAACGCCGCGATCGCGCCCGCATGCGCATTCACGAGTTCCGGCGATTGGTCGAAGCGTTCCGCGTACCGCTTCATGAACGGATCCGCGCTGTCGCGGTCAAGGCTGAGCAGTCCGCGCAGGCGCTGGGCCACCGGCAGCGGCGTCTCCTTCGCATCCGCCGTGCCGTCGATGGCCTCGTCCAGCATCGTGATCAGGCGGCTGAGCGGCTCCAGCCACTTCATCTCCTCGCCGAAGGCCATGACCTGGAGGAACTCGCCCGCGCTCTGCGGACCGTGGGTCTTCTGGTAATCGCCGCGCTCCAGCTCGACCAGCGCGCGGTGGAGGTCGAGGAGGCTTCGGCGGAGTTGGTGGCAGGCGTCGGTCGTCATGGCGTGAATGGAATCCGTGGAGCCGCCAGGGTAGCCGCATGCGAGACGCCGCGCATGCCCCGTCCGGGACAGGCACCTCGCGCCAGAGGCGCCGGAACCGCACCACCGCCGCCGGACCGCCGCCGGACCGCCGCCGGTCGCGGCCGCTGGCATGCGGCATGCCCGCCCTGCCCCGCTTTTGGATGACGCCGCCGGCCTACCGCCGGCTCCGGCGTCCATGAATCCAGGGTCGCCGCGGCCGATCCGCGACCGCGCGCAGGATTAGTGTTGCATCGGTCCTCGAGACCGATACGACATTCAAGGAGAACCCCCATGCGCTCCCCCCGATGGCGAAGGTCCCGCTCGCCGCTGCCCTGGGAATCGCCGCGCTGCTCGCGCTGGCCTCGGCCCCGGCAGCCGCCGAGTACTACCAGTACACCTACACCGGCAACCTCTTCACGAGGACCTACGAGGACCCCTGGGCGCCGGTCGGCGATCCGACCGGCGGGCGCTCGTTCAGCCTGGTGTCCATCAACGCCGTGGTCACCACGAACGCGCCGCTCGGCAGCCGCATCGGGCTGGGGGACGTGCTCAGCTTCAGCATTTCGATGACAAGCCCGGATCCCTTCGGCCCCACCGCCACGCTGAGCTATCCCTTCCCACCGCCGTTCGATTGCGGCGGCTGCCCCCAGCCGGGCTTTTCGGGCAGCCTCTCGATGTCCGACTTCAACTTCCTGAACCAGCCCAGCAACTGGGACCTGTCGATCAGCACCCAGACCTTCTATCCGACCGGACGCATGGGCTGGCTCACGCTGTCGACGTCGCGGGGTCGCGACCTGCTCGACGGCGGCTATGAAACCGCCTATGCCGAGACCGGCGGACTGATGAACTCCCCAGGCATCTGGGCGATGTCCGTCGTCGTGCCTGAACCCGCCACCTATGCGTCGATGCTGGCCGGCGTCGCGCTGCTCGCCGGCGTCTCGCGCTGGCGAAGGACGCGTCGGGACCGGGCGCCCGGCTGATCACGCCTTCAGCGCGGCTCCGACTTTCCCTGCTCGCCGAAGCGGATCGAGATGATCCGCCCCTCGCGGATCCGGATCACCGCCGGCAGGTAGCCGTCGCCGCGCTCGTAGAGCCACTCGTCCGTCATCACGCAGGCCACCTGCGGGACCGGCTGCACCGGTTGCACCGGCTGGACCTGACCCGGGTAGTACTGGACGACCGGTGCGGGCGGCACCAGCACCCGCGCGCAGTAGGAGTCGGCGATGGCCGGCTGGCCGCAGGCGCGCAGCAGGAAGACCCGGGAGTCACCCTCGCGCACGCCGCCCTCGCTGCAACGCAGCGACTGCGCCTGGACGGCCGTCCCGGCCGCCAGCAATGCTGCGCCCCATGCCAGGCGGCGAGAGGCCCGGCGGCGTTGATCGCCTCTTGTCATGTCTTGCTCCCGCAGCGGTCCCGGTCTCGGGACAGGTCAACCTGGGAGGGGCAACGGACGCGCCCTCCCTCCCGTTGACCGGCCGCGGGCAATCCCGCTCCGCGGAGCGCGCACCGGCGTCACGGCCGATGCGCGAGATCCGCCCGGAGCCGGCGTCGCTCAGGGCTGCTGGACGGGCTGCACCTGCTGGGCCTGCTGCGCGGCCTTGGCGGCGCGGGCCTTGTCGGTGTAGCCCTTGTAGGCCGGCAGCGCGACTGCCGCGACGATGCCCAGCACGAAGAAGAACGGCAGCAGCAGGGCCAGGATGCGCACGCCCCAGGTGTTGGGCGGGGGCGGCGCGCCGAAGCGGTTCGCGCCCTTGGTGCCCGGGATGAAGATCCACAGCAGCGCGATCAGCGGGATGATGACCGTCACCGTCCACCAGCCGCTGATGTCCATGTCGTGGCAGCGCTTGATGCCGATGATGACGCTGAACCACATCACCACGCCGATCAACGCGAGGCTGACGATCATGGCGGCCGTCGATGTGCCCAGCACGAGCGTCAGGCCCAGGGCCACGGCCGTGTGCACGAGCGAAGCGCCCATCGCGTAGGCCAGGTAGCGCAGACGTCCGATGCGGCCTTCGGACGAGAAGAGCTTGAGTTCCCCAGGGCCTTCGGACGAGGCCACGTCGGCCACATGCGCCCTCGGCGCGGCGTATTGATTCAAGGTCTGTTCAGTCATGGTTTCCCTCCTTCGTTGAATTGAATGCGTTGTCCACGTCGACGCGGCCGCTCACAGCAGTCCGGCCCGCTTGACCTGGTGGTACCGGTTGACCAGGGTCGACGCCAGCTGGCGCGGCTCGACGTCGATGGACAGGCGGTCGTGGTCGACCACGCGGGCGAAGGCGTCATGGCGGGCCTGCGACAGCAGGTGCGCGCTCGCGACCGCGACCGCGTCCTCCGCCCCCGCGATCGGCTGCCCGGCGATGCGGCCCAGCGCGGTCTCGCGCAGGCTCGCCAGCAGCACCAGGTGACGGCGGCGCAGCAGGCGCAGCGCGGGCTGCAGCTCGGGCGAGTCCTCGTCGCGGAAGTTGGTCAGCACGATCACCAGCGAGCGCCGGCGCAGGCGGTGCGACAAGGCCTCCGCCGCGGCCAGGTAGTCGGAATGGTGCCCGCCCGGCTGTAGGTCGTGCATCTTGTTCATCAGCACGTTGAGCGTGCCCATGCCCTTGCGCGGCGCGCAGTCCCGGCCCTGGCCTTCCTCGTTGCCGAAGGTCATCGCGCCGACCTCGTCGCCCTCCGACAGCGCGACGTAGGCCAGCAGCATCAGCGCGTCCAGCGCGTCGTCGAAGTGGCTGGTCTCGCCGATGCCGGCCGACTGCTCGTCCGCGCGCATGCGCCGGCCGCAGTCGAGCAGGAACATCACGCACTGGTCGCGCTCGTCCTGGAACTCGCGCACCACTGGCTTGCGATGCCGCAGCGAGGCCTTCACGTCGAGATGCCGCAGCGGATCGCCGCGCTTGTATTCCGCGAGCTGGCGGAAGTCGGTGCCCTGCCCGCGCTGGATGAAGGTCTTGATGCCGATCTGCGCCAGGCGCCGGTCGCCGGACAGCCAGGCGTAACGCGCCAGCGCGGCGAAATTCGGATAGACGCGCAGATCGCTCGCTTCGCCGACAAGCTCACGCACCTCGAAGCAGCCCGCCCGGGTGCGCCACAGCAGTTGGGTGCGACCCAGCCGCGCGACGCCGCGCTGTCGCGCCGTGACGCGGAAGCTCACGCGGCTGCGGCTCTGCGCGGCGAGCGTGAGCGTGCGCGGCAGGCCCTCGAAATCGAAGATCGGATCGAGCTCGTCGAAGACCTTCGTCCGCCAGACCAGCTCGCCGGCGTTGACGAGGTCGAGCTTCAGCTCGGTCGACGCGCCGATGGCGAAGGCCGCGGGCAGGCGGCGCTCGATGCGCACGCCGCTGCGCCGCCACAGTCGCAGGCTGCGCCACAGGTCGACGCCGGCCGCGAGCAGGAACAGGCCGAGCAGCGCGCCGCCCGTGGGCGCCACGACCGCGAGCGGCGCACCGGCCATCAACGCGATGGCCGCGGCCACGGCCAGGCCGGCCAGCACCGCGATGCTGGCCCGGGTGGGCAGGACGACGCGACGCACGGTGTCCATCAGAGCCGCGGCGCCTCCACGCTCTCCAGCGCGGCAGCCAGGATCTCGTCGAGGTCGCGCCCTTCGATCTGGGCGTCCGGCGCCATCGTCACGCGGTGGCGCAGCACCGCCAGCGCCTGCTTGGCGACGTCGTCCGGCGTCACGAAGTCGCGGCCCTCGATCAGCGCGACGGCCCGTGCCGCGCGGATCAGCGCCACGCTCGCGCGCGGTCCCGCGCCGAACTCCAGGCCCGGCCAGTTGCGCGTCACCCGGACCACGCGCACCGCGTAGTCGATGACCTTGGCGTCCACATGCACGAGGCTGGCCAGGCGCTGCAACTCCAGCACCTGCACGTCGTCCAGCACCGGCTGCACGACCTCCAGCGGCAGCTCGTGCCCCGCGCGGTGCGCCGTCACCAGCTGCACGATGGCCGTCTCCTCGTCATGCGTCGGGTAGCCGATGCGGATCTGCAGCAGGAAGCGGTCGAGCTGCGCCTCGGGCAGCGGGTAGGTGCCCTCGGTGTCCACCGGGTTCTGGGTGGCCATCACGATGAAGGGCCGCGGCAGGCCCAGGCTCTCGCCTTCCAGCGTGGCCTGGTACTCCTGCATCACCTCGAGCAGGGCGCTCTGCGTCTTGGCGGGCGCGCGGTTGATCTCGTCGGCCAGCAGCAGGTTCGTGAACACCGGGCCCTTGCGCACGCGCAGCTGGCCCAGGCCGGCGCCCGTGTCGTCCAGCACGCTGTGGCCGATGACGTCCGCCGGCATCAGGTCGGGCGTGAACTGCACCCGCGCGTACTTCAGCTGCAGCGCCTGCGCCAGCGCGCGCGCCAGCAGCGTCTTGCCCAGCCCCGGCACGCCCTCGACCAGCACGTGGCCGGAGGCCACCACGGCGACGAGCATCTGCTCGACCGCCTCCGGCTGGCCGACCACGGCCTTGCCGACTTCGTTGCGCAGCACCTGCAGCCAGTGCGTGGCGAGTTTGAGTTCCTCGGGCTTGATCATTGCGAAGGTCTTTCGTCGTGGAGGCGATGCGGATGCGATTCAGGGGCGGTCCGGGCGTGGATCACGGGCGGCGGAGCAGCAGCCGGCGCGCGGTCTCGAGCAGCTGCAGGCGCGCGGGCAGCTCCGCCCGGGTGCAGAACTTCGAGGCCATCGCCGTGTACAGGTCGTCCTGCGCGACACCGGTCGCCGCCGCGATCGCGTGCACGCGATCGGCCAGCGGCAGGCGGGCATAGCCGCGCACGAGGCGGGTCGCCGCGTCCTCGAGCGCGCGCTGCTGTGCGCCGAGCAAGGCGTCGCGGCCGTGGCGATGCAGGTAGGCCCCCATGCCGCGCACCTGCTCCGAGATCGAGCGGCGCAGCCGCGGCGGCGCGGCCAGGCGCGGGCCGAAGCGCACCGCCGACCGCCACAACGCGGCGGCCAGCGCCATCCCGCCCAGCACGATGGCGATCCAGCCGGTGTGCCACAACCACGGCGTCAGCGGCTCGCGCTTCTCGTTCAGGTAGATCCAGACCGTGGCGCCGCGATCGGCCTGCACCGTGGCGGCCAGCAGCAGCGAGAGGTCGCAGCCGAAAGGCATGCGGCCCTGGAAGAGCGCGGGGCCGGCGTTGAGCACCGTCACGCTGCCTCGCCCCTGACCCACGCGGATCAGTTGCTGACCGAAGTCCTGCGTGAGCGTCCAGTCCGCCTGGCGCCCGGGCTTGGCCTTCAGGCGCTTGCTCCAGCCGAACTGGCTGCAGAGGTCGAGCGACTCGACCTCTCCGAAGACCGGCGGCTCGGAGAAGGCGGCGTCGCCCTGCTCATCGTCGTCCTCGTCCTCATCGTGATCGTGGTCGATGTGGTCGCCCTCGTTCCCGGCGTCCTCGTGGGCAGCCGACGCGGCGCGTCCGCGTGTGGCTGGCGGCTTCGCCTTCGCGGCGGCATCCGCCGCCGCCCGCGCACGCTTGACCTTCTCGGAGACATCGGCGGCGAACACGGGCACCCAGGCCTCCAGGCGCGTGTCGTCCCAGCCCGTCTCCTGCAGCAGCACCAGATGACCGCCGCGCTCGACCCATGCGCGCATCTGCTCGGCGCGTTCCGGCACCAGGGCCCAGTCCGGCGACAGCAGCACCAGCCGCGCGCCTTCCGGCGGCATCCGGTCGAGCTGCTCGTGGTGTTCGGCGTGCATGCCGAGCTTGCGCAGGATCTGTTCGAACGCGTAGACCGGGTTGTCCCGGGCCTCGCCGGTGGCCGGGCGGGGGACGTCCTCTTCCACCCACTCGGTGTTGTTCGAGAGCCACCAGCCGGCGGCGATCAGCACCAGCGCGGCCAGCACGAGGAACAGGCGTTCGCGCGTCATGTCGCGCTCCCTGGCGCGTTCGTTGTCGCGGGGCCCGCGGCCGGGCCGGCCGCCATGCGCGACTCGAAGTCGGCGCACAGGGCCTCGAAGCGGTCCGCCGGCAACTCACGCTGCGCATAGGCCACCGACTGCCAGCCCGAGACCAGGCGCGACAGGTAGTCCAGCGCGGACGGCGACACGCGCGCCGCCGCCAGGACCAGGCATTCGCGCTCGGTGCTGGCCGAGCGGATCGGCACGCCGTGCCCGTGCACGAGCCGCGACAGCGCGCCGCGGTACAGCAGCGACAGCGCGGCCCGCTGCTCGCCGCCCCGCCAGAGCGCGCGCGCGGCGGCGCCGATGTCGTCCGGCAGGCTCTCCGGGCGGATGTCCAGCGTCCCGACATGGGTCGGCAGCGCGGCCTTCAGCGCGCGCCCGCCCTCCTGGCCCTGGAGCCAGTCCCGCAGGCGCAGCAGCACCCAGATCAGCGCCGCGGCGCCGATCAGCCACAGGGCCACGCGCAGGCCGGACGACAGGTTCTTGAACAGGTCGATCCACCAGCGCGAATTCTTGTCCGCCTTGTCCTCGTCCGGCTTCTTCTCCTCGTCCGTCTTCTTCTTGAGGCGCAGGACCTTCTTCTTCTCGTCGCCGGCCCACAGCGGATCGGCGCGGACCTCGCGCTCGGCCTGCCACACGGCCTCGGCATCGATCGCCGAGGCGGCGGCCTTCGCCGGCCCGGGCGCCGGCTGGCGCCCGGCGGCGTCGTCGGCGGCGGCGTTGCCGCACGCCAGGATCATGGCCACGAACAGCCCCTCACGCGAACGCACGGCGGAACTCCTGCTCGATGTCCCAGGCCTCGAGGACCACGCGCCGGTTCAGGTACATGGCGAATCCCGCCGCGACGTAGAACGGCTCCAGGAACAGCACCACCAGCGCATAGGCCGACGCGACCGCGAGGTCCAGCCCCAGCTGGCCGGCCGCGTGCGCCTCGGGGCGGAAGAACCAGTCCAGCACGTCGGCGTTGCGGTTCTCCGGCGCGAACCACCAGACGAGCGCGATCAGCGCGTAGCTGAGCACCCCTTCCGCATGCGCGAACGCGGTCTGCAGCGCCGTGGCGGCACCGCGGTTGTCGTTGAGCATCAGCTTGGCGCGCTGGCGGCGTGCGGCGCCGCGCTGGCCTTCGAGCTGCTCGATCGGCTGCGTGTAGGCGCGCCACGGCGAGAACCGCCGCCACAGCACCGTGCGCAGGAACTGCCCGCCGAAGACCTGGCGGCGCGCGCGCCACAGGTCGCTCCAGCGCGTCGCCTCGCCGAAGACGGCGCGCGACATCACGAACAGCAGGCTGCGGTCCAGCCACGGCTTGAGGCAGAAGAGGATCAGGACGGGCACGCCGCCGCCCAGCTCCACGGTGCACATCGCCAGCACCGCGACGGCCAGCAGCAGCGGCGTGAAGCAGCGCCAGATCGACGCCGCCTGCGACCGCACCAGCGCCAGCCCGAGGTCGCAGGCCTCGGCCTGGCTGCGCGGACGCAGGACGAGGGCCAGGCCGTCAACCCGCATGGCGACGCTCCCGGCCCATCAGGCCCAGCCACAGGACCACCAGGATCCAGCACACGGCCGCCACGCCGTACTTGACGCCCGGCGCGATCCAGGCCGCGGAGGACCAGAAGGCCTCGAAGGCCGCGGCCACCAGCAGCAGGAAGAAGGCCGCGTACACGACCGGCACGGACGCGCGCGCGGAGGCGCCCAGCGCCTCGAGCCGGCCCTGCCGTCCGGGCGCCAGCCAGCCCAGGCCCATGCGCAGTCCGGCCGCGCCGGACAGCACGATGCCGGTCAGCTCGAAGGCCGAATGCGTGGCGACGAAAGGCCAGAAGTTGTGCCCCAGGCCGACGCGTTGCAGGTGGCCCGCGACCGCGCCGATCACCAGCCCGTTGTAGAGCAGCACGAAGGCGCTGCCGACGCCCGCCAGGATGCCGGCGCCGAAGCAGCGGAAGCCGATGCCCACGTTGTGGAAGATGTAGATGCCGAACATCTGCCAGTCGTCGCCGGCCTCGCGCAGACGGCCCAGCACCTGCTTGCCGTCGCCGTACATCGCCTCGTAGTTGCGCAACTGGGCGGCGTCCAGCATCCGGAGCGCGAAGTCGGGACCCGACCACGCCAGCAGGAAGGCCGCGACCAGCGGCACGACGAACAGCGCCAGCGCCGCCAGCACGAAGCGTCCCTGCGCACGGACGGCGCGCGGCAGGTCCACGCGCAGCAGCTGCGACAGCTGGCGCAGCCCGTAGTCCTGGCGGCGGTAGATCAGCTGGTGCGCGTCCTGCGTCAGCGTCTCGAGCCGCGCCACCAGGTGGATCGGATAAGCGCGCGACTGCGCCAGCGCCAGGTGCTCGCAGACGCGGCGGTACTGCGACGCGAGCAGCGCGCCATCCGCGCTCTTGCCTTGTCTGGCGAGCGCGAGTTCGGAGGCGAAGGCGTCCCACAGCGGGCCGTAGGTCGCCTCGAAATGCATCGGGCTCATCGGGACTTCCTCATCGGGACTTCCTCATCGGGACTTCCTCATGTGGACTTCCTCATGCGCGCTTCCTCATGCGGACGTCCTCACCCGGGCTTCGTGGCTCAGCCATCACCGCTTCCCCATCAACCATTGCGCGACGCCGAGCAGGCGCTCGGTCGCGATGCGTGGCCGGGCCCCCGGCTCCTCCGCCGGCAGCACGGGGACCGCCAGCTTCGCGAGTTCCTCGAGGCGCTCCGGCGTCAGCCGCTTCGCGCGGCCGGCCCAGGACCGGATGGCGGCCTGCTCGCCCTGGTTCAGCGGCCGTGCCGGCGCCAGCGGGGTCGCGGCGGGCGGGGCGTCGTGCAGGACCACCGGCTGCGCATACACCACCAGCGTGCCGGCGGCCAGGTCGCCCAGGCGCTTGCAATCGCGGTGCAGCAGCATCGTCACGATGCCGAAGGCATAGGCCAGCGGCAGGAAGTCGGCGACGCGCAGCAGGTTGCGGGTGACGGAGGCCGCCGGGGTGACCGGCAGGCCGGTGTCCATGACCACGCGCAGGCCCGCCGCCTGCTTGCCGGGGGTGGCGCCGGAGCGGCCCAGCTCGAAGGCGATCGGGTACAGCCATTCCACAAGGAACATCCCGATCAGCATCAGGCCGTAGCCCAGCCCGCCCAGGCCCGTGGCCCCGAGCGCCATCACGAGGACGACGTCGAGGATCAGCCGGATGAACAGGTCGAGCAGGAAGGCCATGGTCCGCGACACGAGGCCCGCGGGCCGCAGGGACAGGACGATGCCTTCGGGGGTCTCGGCCAGCGCCAGCGTGTCGATGCGGGGCGCGGGCGCGGCGGGATGGGCGCTCAGAGCTTGATCACCTTGGTGTCGGCGATCGTGTCATGCAGGCACTGGCGCGACTCGCGGAAGATCAGCAGGCAGTCGAGCAGCGCGTAGATCATCGAGGTGATGACGTTGACGTTCAGCAGGAAACCGATCCCGTAGCGCAGACCGAGCAGCCGCCACGCATCCGGCTTGCTGCCGTCGGTGCGGACGATGCGGATCTTGAAGAGCATCTTGGCCACGGTCTGCCCGCGCTTCAGCAGGGGCCAGGCCTGGACGAGCAGGAAAACGGTGAAGCCGAGGAACAGCGAGGACAGGTTCAGGGACGTCATCGAGAAGTTCGCCCCGCGCTGGGCCAGCACCTCCTTGATGGCGGGCACCACGAAGGACACGACCATCAGGATGAGCCAGAGGATGGCGGCATCGATGATCGCCGCGACGAAGCGGACGCCGCGGCTGGCCAGGACGTCGCCGGATTCGGCGGCCGGCACATCGGCCACCATCGCCTGGGGCGGCGCGAAACGGTCTTCGCTGGAAACTGACATGCTTTCACTCCCTCTCAGAATTTTGGAGGGCATTGTGTCAGCGCTTCAGGGGGTGGTCGATGGGGGCATCACCGACCTGAACGGGATCCGCCACACCCTCTGGGGGGATTGCCGTCATCGGCGCGTCACGCCGGGGCCGGGTCTTGCGTGAGCCGGGCGCGGTTCACGCCACGGAGGGGGCCCGGATATTGATTCCGGGCGTCGCCGGGCCGGGAAACCCGCAGCCTCCGTCGTTTCAGCTCCGGTCCGGCCGAACCCTCAATTCCGGTCAGGCCGGACCGGCAGCCCGCCGGAGGATCCGTCCGCCTCGGTCACCCGGCCGCTCGCACGGCGGCTCGCCCGGCTTCCAGTGGCGGGCTTGGCGGCTTCGGCGGGCGCGGTCGTGGCGGGCGGCGTGACGTCCGCGGGCTCGGCCTCCGGAGCCGGGACCGCGCCAGGACTCGGCGACTGGGTGGGCGCAGCAGCCGGCGCTGGCGTCACCGCAACCCCCGTCGGCGGCGCCGACCGCGCCGTCGATGCGGCGGGCTGGTTCATCGACGCCGCGTCCAGCGGTGGCCCCACGGTGCCGGACTGGCGCCGGCTGGCATTGGTACTGACCGGCGGTTCGGTCGTCTGCGCGATGGCGGCGGCCGCGACCAGGGTCACGCAGAACGCGGTCAGGAAGATGCTGAATTGCTTCATCGCCGGTCCTCCAAGGGAACGAAGTTCCGAGGCGGCGCGGAATATCGGCGCCGGATAGGCTTCGGGGCAATCCGCACTCCCGGACGCGGGAAGCGCGCCCGGCACCCCGCACCCGGCCTTGCGGGCAGCCGGGCAGCCGGGCAGCCGGGCAGCCGGGCGCCAGGACCGCTGGCCGCGCCACCGGTCACTCCCCCGTCCCAGGGTCCGCGAGAGGGCTGGCGCACCGGGCCGGCAGGTACAGTCCAGGGCCCCCTCCCCATTGCCACCATGGAACGTCTCGAGCCTTCGTTTCCGACGCTGCAATCCTGCGCCGACGAGCCCATCCACATCCCGGGCTCGATCCAGCCGCACGGCCTGCTGATCGCGCTGCGCGAGGGCCGCGTCGCCGCCTGGAGCGACAACGTGCCCGCCCTGCTCGGCCTGCAGCCCACGCTGGGACTGCCGTGGCAGGACCTGGCCCTGCCCGGCACGGTCCACGGCGAGCTGAGCCTCCTGGCCGACGAAGCCGCGCTGACGCCCGGCATGCCGGCCTTCTGCGAGGTCGAGATCGGCGGCCGGCCGCACGATGCCGTCGTCCACGTCCACGACCACCACACGCTGATCGAGATCGAGCCCCGCACCCAGCCGCTGGCGCCGCTGAGCTCCCAGGCGCGGGTCTACGACCGGATCCGCCGTGCCGGCTCGATGGAGGCGGTGCTGCAGGTGGCCGTCGATGCCATCCGCGCCTGGACCGGCTTCGACCGGGTGATGGCCTACCGCTTCCGCCACGACGACAGCGGCGAGGTCGAGGCGGAAGCCAAGTCGGACGCCCTCTCCTCCTACCGCGGCCTGCGTTATCCGGCCAGCGACATCCCGGCGCAGGCGCGCCGGCTCTACCTGCTCAACACGCTGCGGCTGATCCCGCACGTCAGCTACCGCGCGGTCGCGCTGGTCGGACACCCCGAGGCGCCGCCGCTGGACCTGACGCACTCGGTGCTGCGCAGCGTCTCGCCGATCCACGTCGAGTACCTGCACAACATGGGCGTGGGCGCGTCGATGAGCGTCTCCATCGTCGTCAACGACAAGCTCTGGGGCCTGATCGCCTGCCACCACATGAGTTCGCTGCAGGTGCCCTACCCGGTGCGCTCCGACTGCGACGTGCTGGCCAACATCCTGTCCTCGGCGATCGCGACGATCGAGGCGCGCGAGTTCGCGCGCCGCCAGGCCGACACAGCCTCGCTGGTGGCCGAACTGGCGGCCGACATGGGCATCGCGGATGACGCGATCACGGCCCTGCTCGGCCAAGCGGCGCGCCTGCGCGACGTCTTGCGCGCCGACGCGCTGGTGCTGGCGCAGCAGAGCAAGGTGGTCTCGGACGGCGACCTGCCGCAGGAGCTGGCCGTGGCCATCGCGACGGTGCCCTGGACGGGCGACATGCCCGCGCTGCGGACCTGCAGCGACGACTGGCCGGAGGCGCTGCGGCCGCTGATCGGTCAATGGGTCGGCTCCATGTGCCTGCCCTTCGACGCCAGCAACGGTGGCCGGCTGATCGCGCTGCGCAAGGAGCAGCGCGAGACGGTCCGCTGGGCCGGCCAGCCCGACAAGGTCGTGGCGCGCGGCCCCAACGGTCCGCGGCTGACGCCGCGCGGCTCCTTCGCGGAGTGGCGCGAGCAGGTCAAGGACTGCGCCGAACCGTGGACCGAGACGGACGTGCGCTTCGGCAAGCAGCTGATGCTGGAACTGCAGCGCACGGCAGCCGCCCGGCATGCGGAAGTCGAGGCGGCGCGGCGCAACCTGCTGGCGATGCTCGGCCACGACCTGCGCGATCCGCTGCAGGCCATCCAGATGGTGGCGGGCGTGCTCAAGCGCGAACCGGATCCGGCACAGACCGGGCGACTGGGCGCGCGGCTGGACGCGTCGAGCGGACGGATGCACCGGCTGATCACGCAGGTGCTGGACTTCAGCCGGGCGGAGGTCGGCATGCAGCTGCATGCGGAACTGCGCGCGCTGGATCTGGAGGCCCTGCTGCTGGACCTGGTCGAGGAAGTGCGGATGGGCCATCCCGGCTTCGAGATCGTCGCCCGCACGGCGGGTCCGGCCATGGTCACCGGCGATCCGGTGCGGCTGGCACAGGCGATGTCCAACCTCATCTCGAACGCGCGGCACTACGGTGCGCCAGGTCGCCCGGTGACGGTGGCGCTGGCGCCGACCGGCGATGGCGGTCAGCGTTTCAGCGTGGCCAACGACGCCGAGGAGATTCCGTCCGCCGTGGCGGCCGAGCTCTTCGAGCCGTTCAAGCGCGGCCTGGAGCGCGGCGCGCCCAACCGCAGCGGCCTGGGCCTGGGGCTCTACATCACGCGGCGCATCGTCGAGGAACACGGCGGCACGCTGGGCTACCGGTACGAGGCGCCGAACGTGGTGTTCGAGTTCACGGTCGCCGGCTAGAACCCCGGGCGTTTCAGCAATCCGGGATCCGGTTCACCAGCGGCTCCCCGCGCTCGAACGCGCTGAGGCTCTCCAGCGTCGTGGCCATGATCTGGCCGATGGCCTCGACGGTGAAGAAGGCCTGGTGCCCCGTGACGATCACGTTCGGGAAGGACACCAGCCGCTGGATCACGTCGTCGTGGATCACCGTGGAGGACAGGTCCTGGAAGAACAGGCTGGCCTCCTGCTCGTAGACGTCGATCGCCAGGCCGCCGAGCTGCCCCGTCTTCAGCGCCTGCGTCGCCGCCTCGGTGTCGACGAGGCCGCCGCGGCTGGTGTTCACCAGGATCGCGCCGCGCTTGAGTTGCGCCAGCGAATCCGCGTCGACGATGTGCTGCGTCTGCTCCGTCAGCGGGCAGTGCAGCGAGATCACGTCCGACTGCGACATCAGCTCGGGCAGCGGCACGTAGCGGCCGCCGAGTTCCTCGAACTCGGCCCTTGGATACGCGTCGTAGCCGAGCACCGTGCAGCCGAAACCCGCCATGATGCGCGCGAAGATCGTCCCGATCTTGCCGGTGCCGATCACGCCCACCGTCTTGCCATGGAGGTCAACGCCCATCAGGCCGTCGAGCTCGAAGTTGCCGTCCCGCGTGCGCACGCTGGCGCGGACGATCTTGCGGTTGACCGCGAGCAGCAGCCCCACCGCGAACTCGGCGACCGAGTACGGCGAGTAGTCGGTGACCCGCACGACCTCGATGCCCAGCCGGCGGGCGGCGGCCGCGTCGATGTGGTTGAAGCCGGTCGAACGCGTCGCCACCAGCTGCGTGCCCTGCGCCGCCAGGCGCGTGAGCACCTCGGCGTCCACGGCATCGTTGACGAAGACGCACACTGCCTTGCATCCGGCGGCCAGCGCGACCGTGTCGACGGTGAGCCGGTCCTGGACGAACACCAGCTCGTGACCGATCCCCTGGTTGGCCTGCTGCAACAGGGTCTGGTCATATCGACGCGTACTGAAGACGGCGGTTTTCATGATTCCTGCTCCATTCCTCTTACTCCCTCTCCGGCTTGCGGGAGAGGGCGGGGGTGAGGGCCAGCGGCGGTTGAAGTACGGTGGCCCCTGGCGACCTCACCACATCCCCAGCACGCGCCACCACGCGATGCCCACGGTCGCGAAGATCAGCAGCTCCAGCACGCACATCACCGCGCCGACGCGCCACCACTGCCCCATCGTCACGTAGCCGCTGCCGAAGATGATCGGCGACGTGCCGGTCGCATAGTGGGTCAGCGTCATCATGATCGCCGAGCCCGCCGTCATCATCAGCATGAACGGCACCAGGTAGTCGCCCGGCACCAGCTGCGCGCCGACCGTCAGGAATGCCAGCATCATCGCGCTGATGTGGGCCGTCGTACTCGCGAACAGGTAGTGCGAGAACACGAACGCCGCCACCAGGACCGCGGCGACCCAGAACCAGCCCATCCCGCTCGCGACGATCGCGTCGCGCATGCCGATGGAGAACCAGCTGATCACACCGAGCTTGTTCAACTGCTCGGCGAGCATGACCAGCGCGCCGAACCAGATCAGCGTGTCCCAGGCGCTCTTCTCCGACAGCACATCGTCCCAATCGATGGTGCCGGTGATGATGAGCGCGAACAGGCCCAGGAAGGCGACCACCGTCGGATCCAGCGTCCAGCCCGGGCCGAAGATCATCGCCGGCACGTTCGCCCACAGCAGCAGCATCAGGCCGAAGACGCCCAGCATCACGCGCTCCTTGCCCGACAGCGGCCCCATGCGGGTCAGCTCGCCGCGCGCGTACTCGACGGCGTTCGGCGTGGCCTTGAGCTCGGGCGGCGCGAGCAGGAACACCACCAGCGGCATCGTCAGCAGCGCCACCAGCCCCGGCAGCAGCATGCACAGCGCCCAGGTGGTCCAGGTGAGGTGCAGCGACTGCCCGGTGGCCTTGGCGACGTAGTCGACCACCAGCGGGTTGGGCGCCGTCGCGGTGAGGAACATCGCCGAGGTGATCGGATTGGCGTGGTAGTTGACCAGCGCGAGATAGGTCCCGACCTTGCCCTGCGTGTTCTTGGCCGGATCGGAGTCGAAGGCGCTGGCGATCGACTTCATGATCGGATGCACGATGCCGCCGCCGCGGGCCGTGTTGCTGGGCGTGAACGGCGCGAGCACCAGCTCGCAGATCGCCAGGCCGTAGCCGATGCCCACGGTGCGTCTGCCCATCAAGGCGATGAACATCAGCCCGATGCGGTTGCCCAGCCCGGTCTTCTTGAGTCCGCGGGAGATCAGCACCGCCACGACGATCAGCCAGATCAGCGGGTTGGAGAAGCTGCTGAGCGCATCGGTGATCGCGCCCTTGGACGTCGGCGACGTCACCTGGGCCAGCGACAGGATGACGATGGCCATCATCGCCATCACGCCGATCGGCATCACCTTCAGGATGATGGCCACGATGGTGGTGAGGAAGATGGCGACCAGGTGCCAGGCCTCGGGCCTGAGGCCGTCCGGCACCGGCACCAGGAGCAGGCCGATGAGCACCCCGGTCGTGATGAACGCGGGGATCAGGCGGAATGGCACCGCCTGCTTGAAATAGCGATAGAGCGCGATCAACCGGGCTGTCATGCGCAGCGTCCTCCCTGGGGTCTCCAGTCGATTGAATCACGAAGGAACGGCCGCAGCGTCGATCAACACTGGTGTTGCGTCAAGCTTCGTGCACGTGGCAAGGACTGGCCCCTACACTCGACACGATCAATTCCTGGGGTGGCCATCCATGGATGTCATCGACCGGTTCGGACTCTTCCTGGCGGCTCAGCCGCTGCTGGCGCTGTTCCTCACGATCGCGGTGGGTTACTGGCTGGGCGCCCGCAGCATCCAGGGTTTCGCGCTCGGATCGGGCGCGGTGCTCTTCGTCGGGCTGGCGATCGGCGCGGCCGCGCCGCAGCTGAAGCTGCCCGCGCTCATCGGCAACCTGGGGCTGATGCTCTTCCTCTACGGCGTCGGCATCGCCTACGGCGCGCAGTTCCTGCGCGGCCTGACCAGCGCGCGCGGGGCCAGGGCCAATGCGGCGGCGCTGCTGGGGGTTCTGGCCTCGCTCGGCCTGATGATCGCGGCGACGCGGTTCTGGCCCGGCGTGGAGCTGCCCAGGGCGTTGGGCGCCTTCTCCGGCGCGGGCACCAGCACCGCGGCGCTGCAGGCGGCGCTGGCGGTGTTCGGGCCGTCGCCGGCGACGGGCTACTCGGTCGCGTATCCGGTGGGCGTGGCGATCCCGATCCTGCTGCTCGGCCTCTACAACGCTTGGCGGAAGCCCCGGCTGGAGCACCCCGCCCCGCCCTCGCTCCACGTCGAGGAAGTCCACGTCGACGATGTCGCCGTCCTCGGCCGCACGGTCGCCGCGGTGTCGCAGACGCTGCCGCACGGGGTGGCGATCTCCGCGATCCGGCGCGGTCATCACAACATGGGCGCGGCGCTTGACGCCGAACTGCAGCGCGGCGACGTGCTGCTGCTCAGCGGTACCGATCCCGCCGCGCTGAAGAACGCCGCGCTGCGCTTCGGCCCTGCGGAACCGGGGCGCATCCTGCGCGACCGCAGCGAGTTCGACTACGAGCGCTTCTTCGTCTCCAGCCCGCTGCTGGCCGGCAAGCGGCTGTCGGAACTGCAACTCCCGCCCGAGTGCCGCGCGCGCATCCTGCATCTGCGGCGCAGCGACGTGGACCTCGCACCGCACGCGGACCGGGTCCTCGAGTTCGGCGACCGCGTCGGCGTGCTCGCGCCGCGCGAGAGCTTCCCGACGCTGAGCCGCTACTTCGGCGACTCGGTCCGCGCCACCGGCGAGGTGAGTTACATCGGCCTGGGCGTCGGCGTAACGCTGGGACTGGCCGTCGGCGCGATCAGCCTGCCGCTGCCGCTGCTGGGCCACCTCTCGCTGGGTTTCGCGGGACTGCTGCTGGTCGCGCTGCTGCTGGGCTGGCGCCGCCGCACCGGGCCGCTCACGTGGGTGATGCCGATCTCGGCCAACCTGGTGCTGCGCAACTTCGGGCTGACGGTGTTCCTGGCGGTGGTGGGGATCTCGTCCGGATCCACCTTCGCCGCCACGATCGCGGAGAGCGGCTGGCTCTACCTGGCGCTCGGCAGCGCGATCGTCTCGGTGCTGGTCGTGGTGACCCTGCTGATGGCGACGGTGGTGTTCAGACTGCCGTTCGACGCCGCGGCCGGCATCGTCGCGGGAGCCACCGGCAACCCGGCGATCCTGGCGTTCTCCAACCGCATCGCGCCCACCGACCAGCCTGACATCGGCTACGCGATGATCTTCCCGTCGATGACGATCGTGAAGATCGTGCTGGTGCAGGTGGTAGCGATCTGGGGGGCATGACCCGCATGCGGGACGGCATGTCAGAACGTCAGCGTGAACGTCACCCCGCCGTGGACCGTCAATTGGCGCTCGGATTCCTCCCACGCCATCTTCACAAATTCAGGAGCGAACCGCGTCTCGGTGATCCCGAAGCCCCTGGCGGTGTCCGCCAGGATGAGCAACGGCGCGCGCCCGCCTCCACGCGACTCAAAACCTGCGTGCGTGGAGACGCCCCACTTCTTGCGTGTCGACACGCGAACCTTCACCGGAATCCACGGCGTCACGACCGGTGGCCGCTCCGTCGCGCCGACGGCGGTCATGAATTCCCGAAGCGAGTGGATGGCATCCATCTGCTCGTCTTCACTCAGATGCTGTGAGCCCACTGTTCCCTCCCGTTGTTGTTCGCGCGACTCTATCGTGCGTCGAACCTGACCTCGCCCGTGGACTCCGACTCCGCGTCTGAAGCGGCCTTCAACCGTCCACGGATGACGGCATTCACCTCCGCCCCATAGATCAGCGTCGTCGCGCTGATGTAGAGGAACACCAGCGTGGCGACCACGCCGGCGAAGCTGCCGTAGAGCAGCGCCAGCTTGCCCGCGCTGCGCAGCGTGTACGAGAGCGTCGCTGCCGCCGCCACCCAGAGCGCTGCGCCGACGAGCGCGCCGGGCAGCACCGTGCGCAGTCGCAGGCGGACGTCCGGCAACCAGCCGTAGAGCAGCGCATACAGCACGACCAGGACCGGGAACGCGACGCCATAGCGCACGCTGTTGCGCACCCACAGCGTCTCGCGGCCCTTGCCCACGCTGTTCTCCAGCGCCTCCCAGACGTAGGGCATGACGATCACGGAGCTGAAGATGGCGAGGATGGCGCCACCGACGATCAGCGTGAACAGCGTGACCTTGAGGCGCGCGCGCCAGAACGGCAGGCCGCGCTCGATGGCGTAGGCGCGGTTCAGCGCCGTGCGCACGGCCTGCATGCCGGACGATGCCGTCCACAAGGTGACGAAGAGGCCGATGGCCAGCAGCGCCTGGCTGCGCTGGGCCAGCACCTGGTTGACCACCGGCTGCAGCGCGCTGCGCACGAGCGGCGGCGCGTACTCCACGACCCGGCCCGCCAGCGCGGCCGCGTCGCCCGGCGAGCCGATGTAGGCGGCGCCCGCCGACACCAGCAACAGGAGCGGGAACATCGACAGCACCATCGAGAACGCCATGCTGCCCGCCTGGTTGGCGCTCTGGTGCTGCACGTAGTTGCGGATCGCGAGCAGCAGCACGCCGAGGACGGGCGTGCGTATGGCCGCTAGGCGGGCCCAACGCAGCAGTCCGCTCAGACGCGGCCGGTCGCGGAATCTGCGCATCCAGGACATGCGGGCATCCATCTTTCGATGCGTGAGGTATTCGCCGAACTATTCATGAGGCATTCATTTCGTCCGTTCTGGCGTGCCCTGGGAACGCCCCTGTTTCATCCGCTTCGGAGCAAGCTTTCAGAGGGAGCGGCGCCAAACCGCAAGCTTCTCGCCCAGCGAAAGTCCGTCTGTCCAAGGCACTCCTGAACTATTCATCGAACTATTCATCGAACGATTCACAGACCATTCGTCGAACGATTCACCCCGGCGCTCCCTGGGGTCCGGCGCAGCACAAGCCGCCGTCCGCAAGGGCAATCGGCGCGCCGGACGGACTCGGCGCCGGTGAACCCGCGGTCCTGTCATGAGAAGATGCCAATCCGCCAGATGGCATCCCCACGAACGCGCGCGCCATCTGCCCCGGCGTCCGATACGCGCCCTCAAGGTCCCGATGAAAGCACCCCCGCGTCTCCAATCCCTGATCGAGGAAGGCCTGATCGACACCGTCGTGCGGCAGCTGATGAGCGGCAAGGAAGCGCTGGTCTACGTGGTGCGCTGCGGCGACGAGACCCGTTGCGCCAAGGTCTACAAGGAGGCCACGCAGCGCAGCTTCCGTCAGGCCGTCGACTACACCGAGAACCGCAAGACCAAGAACAGCCGGCAGGCCCGGGCGATGGCCAAGGGCACGAAATTCGGCCGCCAGGCCCAGGAGGCCGCCTGGCAAAACGCCGAGGTCGACGCGCTGTATCGCCTGGCCGGCGCCGGCGTGCGCGTGCCGCGGCCCTACAACTTCATGGACGGCGTGCTGCTGATGGAGCTGGTCGTGGACGAGAACGGCGACGCGGCGCCGCGCCTGAACGACTCGATGTTCACGGCCGAGGAGGCCCGCACCCACCACCAGAGCCTGCTGGGCGAAGTCGTGCGCATGCTAGGCGCCGGCGTGGTGCACGGCGACCTGTCCGAGTTCAACATCCTGCTGGCCAGCGACGGCCCGGTGATCATCGACCTGCCGCAGGCGGTGGACGCCGCCGGCAACAACCACGCCAAGCGCATGCTGCTGCGCGACGTCAACAACCTGCGCGACTTCTTCGGCGGTTTCGCCCCGGACCTGCTGAGCACCGACTACGGCCACGAGATCTGGGCCTTGTATGAAAGCGGCAACCTGACGCCGGACACGCCGCTGACCGGCCGCTTCAAGCACGCGACCGGCCCGGTCGATCTGGGCGAAGTGATCCGCGAGATCGACGACGCGGTCGACGAGGAAGCCGCCCGGCGCCTGCGGATGCAGTGAGCCGTCGGCGTCAGTTCAGGGCTTGGCGGCCCGGAGCGCCGCCGTGATCGCGTCCCGGATTGGGAACAGGTGGTCGTTGCCGTTGAACTCCGCATCCGGACTGTTGCCGGTATGCACGATGACGACCTTCGCAATCGGGTCCACGAAGATGTTCTGCCCGTTGGTGCCCCAGGCGAAGGAGCGCCCGCCCGCCGCCTGCGGAATCCAGACGTGCAGACCGTAATACGGCACGGCCGCGGGCTGGGGCTTGTCCTTGCGCAGCTGGGTCATCTGCTCGATCCACGTCTGAGGCACGACCTGGCGCTCGCCCACGCGGCCGAGGTTCATGATCAGTTGCCCCAGCCGGGCGTAGTCCCGCAAGCTCGCGACGAACTGGCCCTGCACGCCCTCCTGCCCTGCCCGGTTCTTGATCCAGTAGGCGGGCGCCTCGGCGCCCATCGGGCCCCACAGGCGCGTGGACAGGTAGTCGGTGTTGCTCACGCCGGTGCGCGCGCTCAGCATCAGGCCGAGCACGGCCGTCACCGCGCCGTTGTAGTTGAAGACCTTGCCGGCGGGATCCTTCTCCTTCTTGCCCGCCAGATAGGCGCGCACATCGGTGAAGGGCTCGATCATCGGATTCGTGCTCTGGTTGTCCGAGGCCTCGCCGGGCCGGAACGAGTTCTTCAGCGCCACGCCCGAGCTCATGCGCAACAGGTCCTCGACGCTGTCGTCGGCGAAGGCACTGTCGCGGAAGTCCGGCAGCACCGTCGCGACGCGCTCGTCGAGGGACAGCCTGCCCTCGCCGATCGCGACGCCGATCAGCAGCGCGAGGACGGTCTTGGACATCGACGCCGACAGCAGCGCCGACGACGGCCGCGCCTGCTGCAGGTAGCGCTCGAACACGACCTGGCCCTCGTGCATCACGAGGAAGCCGGTGGTGCAGAACCTGCCGAAGTAGTCCTCGAGCGGCACGGCCGTCGCCGAGCCCCGCGGCTTGTAGCTCACCGCGCCCAGCGGCGTCCCCGCGGGCAAGGCTTGCGGGACGGCGGCGGCCGGTGCCTCGTTGTGGAGGAAGCGCTTCTGGGGATCGACGTAGACGCCCTGGCAGCCGGAGGCCGTCTGCGCGTGCGCGACGCCGCCCAGCGCGACGGTCAGGGCCACGATCACATGGGGCAGCGCGGGGCCTCGCTGCGGTCGCCGGGATGGATGCTGCTTCATTTGTCGCGATCGTAGCTGCCGGTACCGATGTAGACGGACCGGTTGTCGCCATCGACGGGGAAGCTGAGCAGCCGCTCCTGGTGGCCGTCGTCGTACTCGAGCGTGATCACGAAACCATCCAGTTGATATCTGCCGCGGCGACTCGCGCCGTCGTCCTTCGTGCGGGTGCCGCTGCTGACCCCGACCGTCCCGAGCCCCGTGCCGACGGTGCTGCTGCCGGTGCTGCTGCTGCCCTTGCCGTCGCCCTGCGACGACCCCGCGATCACCGTGCCCGTGATGGCCTGCAGGCTGCCGGTGCTGGACAGGGCGCTGAAGCTGCGCTCGAAGCGGCCGTCCTTCGTGAACCGAATGCCGTGCGTGGCCGAAGTGCCGCCGGTGATCATGCTGCCGGTGAAGCTGCGCCGGCTGAAGCTGCCTTCCAGCCGCGCCTCCTTCGGCCATGGCCGCACGGCCTGATGCTCCTCGGGCTTCCAGTCGCCGGACGGACGGCCGTCGTCGTCCTGGGCCTGCATCGCGTAGCTCTTGCCGGCGCTGCGCCAGCGGCCCCACTGTTGCGGCTCGAGCTGGCGCGACGCGGCGACGTCGAGCTGGTCCGGCGGCATCTCGGTGCGACGGTAGACCGTGCCGTCCCGCAGCAGGAAGCGCACGTCCTCCTCCCAGCGGGTGCCGTTGAGGTTGTTGGCGTAACCGTGGATCACGACGGCCGCCAGGTCCTTGTCGCCCAAGCCCTTGCCGGGCGCGGTCGACACGCGCCGCAGCGCCACCTCCTTGCGCGCCAGCGGCGTCTGCGCCAGGGGCGACGGCGTCAGCCCCGACGCGTCGTTGACGAGCGCGGCGTCGGCGAGATCCATCGACAGGCGACTCAACGACGTGACGACGCCGCGCAGCACCACGTCCTTGCCCAGCCAGGATTCGGCGTTGAACTTCAGGTGGATGAACTGCTCGCCGATCCGGTCGCCCTGCGCCTGCATCAGGTAGAAGTTCTCGGGGCGGCGGATGTCGCGGGCCACGCGGCCCTTGACGTAGACCAGGCCGAGCTTACGCCGCGCGGCCTCCTCGGAGATCACCAGCCAGTTGCCGCACTGTTCCGACAACGCGATCACCTGGCTGGGCAGCAAGACCTGGCCCCGCGCGGGTTCGACGGCGACGGGCAGCGGGGTGATCGGCATCACGAGGTTGGCCTGTACGATCGCGCGCGCCACGGCACCCGCCTGCGGGTAGCGCGCGGCGATGTCCTTGCCGCCGCCCTGCCACTCACGCGCGAGCGTGGCGCAGGCCTGCGGGTCGCTCTGCACGCGCTGGCGCATGGGCTCGACGAGCTTGTCCCAGGGCGCATCGCCGCTGCGCCGCTGCATCATGCGGGTGAGCACCACCCGCATCGGGGCGATCTGGTAGCGCCCGCGCCAGGCGATCCAGGCCTCGCGCATCGACGGGGCGGTGGCGGCGCCCGCCTCCTCGCAGGCGTCGATCCCGGCTTCGGACATCACGTCGTAGCTCACGGCCTCGACGAGCTGGCTCATGGCGGCGGAGTCGGTGACCAGGCTCTTCGCGTCAGGCGCGGCGTGGGACGGACTGGCGAGCAGCGCAGCGGCGCAGGCGGGCAGTGCCGCCAATGCGTAACGCGCGGTAAGCGCGACAGACGCGGTGTGTACGGTATGTGCGGTGCGTGCGGTGTACGCGCCACGGGCCGCGAGCGCGGATCGGATGGAGGGGAGACGCATGCGATCGGATCCGGAGATTCGGAGGACTGCATCCTGCCCTGTCGGGGCGTTCCCGGCCACAGCCCGGACGGGGAAGCGTCCGTCTGGGACTTGACGCGCCGCCCCGGATCACTCCGTCCGGATCGACGGCTCGCAGAGCACCGGGAAGTTCAGCGAGTTGGCGATGAAGCACTGCTCGTGCGCGTCATGGTGCAAACGCCGGGCGAGGTCGACGTCGTCTCCGGCACGAACGGTGACGCGCGGCCGCAGGACGATCTGCGTGAAGCGGCCCTTCGCGCCTTCCACCATGGTGCCCTCGGCCTCGTCCACGTAGTCCAGCACGGCGATGCCGGCCTCGGCGCACAGGTGGAGATACCAGAGCTTGTGACAGGCGCTGGTCGAACCCACCAGCAGGTCCTCCGGATTCCAGCGGCTCCTGTCCCCCAGGAAGGCCGGATCGGACGATCCGAGGATCGTGGCCTTGCCCGCCGACCCGATCTCATGGTCCCGGCTGTAGGCCTTGTAGCCGGACGTGCCGGTGCCCTGGTTGCCGGTCCACGTCACGGTGACGTGGTACTTGTGTTCGCGATGTGCCATCGTTAGTCGCTCTTGCAGTTCAGGGCGAGCCGTTGCCCTTGGCGGAAAACATCGCGTCATACGCGACGACGTGTTGCGGGAACAGCTCCTCATAGAGGAGATGGCCAATGCCCAAGACGCTGACTTCGATCGCTTTCGGCCCCAGTTCCTCGGACGCATCCTCGATGAACACGCCGGCCGCACAGTCGATGATCCTCCCGTCCCGATGACGGACCCTCAATTGAAGTCCGGCCCGAACGCTGCCATCGAGCTGGCAGCGCTCGCGGATCAACGCATAGTTCTCGGAGGGATGGAACCGCCCGGTCGCAACGCCCATCGGTGGATCACCGTGTTCCAGTTCCGTTGAGCCGACCACCAGCGACTTCCAAAGCACGTCGAATCGCCGCGCCAGGAAGTTTTCGTCATTCACCAAGATCCACCTCCTCCAGTCGGAGGTGATCTTAGGCGGAACGCATAAGCACCTGCGCATCCCTTCGTAGCCCTCCGAGGCGGTCTCGGCGATCCTGACGTCGACCTTTGCCGTGTGCTCTTTCCGAGCAATTCAAGCCCGGGAGTCCCGCCTCCCGGGCTATTTTTCGTTCCCTTTGCTGGTCCCCCGCTCCCCCATCGCCATGGCCATTCGACGCTCCGCCCTCCTCGGCCTCACCGCCGCCGCTGCCGCCCTGCTCTTCACCGGCGCGAGCCGCGCCGAGGAGATCATCCGGATCGCCGTCACCAACGGCCCGCACGCGCAGATCGCCGAGGTCGCGAAGAAGGTCGCGGCCCGCGACGGCCTCACGCTGCAGATCGTCGAGTTCTCCGACTACGTGCAGCCGAACGCCGCCCTCGACGCCGGCGACGTGCAGGCCAACAGCTATCAGCACCTGCCCTTCCTGCAATCGCAGATCCAGGCGCGCGGCTACAAGATCAGCGCGGTCGGCGTGACCGTCACGGCGCCGCTGGGCTTCTACTCGAAACGCATCAAGCGGCTCGATCAGCTGGCGACGGGAGCCCGCGTCGCCATCCCCAACGACCCGACCAACAGCGGCCGTGCGCTGCAGCTGTTGCACAAGGCCGGCGTCCTCACGCTCAAGCCCGGCGCGGGCATCTCGGCCACGACGCTCGACATCGCCGGGAATCCGCGCAAGCTGCAGATCGTCCAGGTGGATGCCGCGCAGCTGCCGCGTACGCTGGACGACGTCGACGCCAGCGCGATCAACACGAACTACGCGGTGCAGGCGGGTCTCGTCCCGAAGCGCGATGCCATCGCGATCGAAGACGCCAAGAGCCCCTACGCCAATCTCATCGCCGTGAGGACGCAGGACAAGGACCGCCCCTGGGTGCCCAAGCTGGTCCGCGCCTTCCAGTCGCCCGAAGTCCGCCAGTTCGTGGCGGAGCGCTTCGCGGATTCGCTGGTCGTCGCGTTCTGAACGGCGTTCAGGCGAGCAGTCCGCCATCCACGTTGATGATGGTGCCCGTGAGGTGCCTTGCTCCCGGGCTTGCCAGGAAGGTGACCGCGGCGGCGATGTCCGCGGGCGCGGCGAAACGGCCCAGCGGCGCCAGGCTGCGCTGGTAGTCCGCGCTCTCGCCATCGGCCGGGTTCATGTCCGTGTCGGTCGAGCCCGGCTGGACCAGATTGGCCGTGATGTCCTTCGGACCCAGCTCCTGCGCGAGCCCGCGCGTGAAGGACTGGAGCGCCGATTTCGTCATGTAGTAGACCGTGCCCGGCGCGCCGACGATGCGGTCCGCGCCGGCGGAGCCGATGGTGATCACGCGGCCTCCCGCGACCAGGTGCGGGATGGCCGCCTGCGTCGCCAGCACGGGTCCTCGGACGTTGACCGCGAGCAGCGCGTCGATGTCCGCCACGCTGAAATCCGCGATCGTGTTGTAGCGGGCAATGCCGGCGTTGTTGACCAGGATGTCCAGTCCCCCCAACGCCGCGACGGCCTCGTCGACCGACCGCCTGATGGCGCCCGGATCCGCGCTGTCGGCCTGGATGGCCACGCCGCGGCGACCCAGGCGCTCGATCGACGCCACGACGGCCCGCGCGCGATCGCCCGAGTTCTGGAAGGTCAGCGCGACGTCAGCGCCTTCTTCGGCCAGCGCGAGCGCGATCGCGGCCCCGATGCCCCGAGAGCCGCCCGTCACCAGGGCACGTTTTCCAGCAAGTTGCTTCATGGGTCCACCATTTATGCAGTGATTGATGCATTAATAGTAGAATCCGGATCCTGGCATCGTCAAGGCATTTATGAAGCGATCGTTGCAAAAGAAATTCCCGTGCCGGCGGAGACCGCCGCGCCCGCCCCTCGCGGGCGTGGCCGGCCACGTGCCTTCGATCGCGAGGATGCGTTGATGAAGGCCATGCGGCTCTTCTGGATCAAGGGATATGAGGCAACGTCGATCGCCGACCTGACCACGGCGCTGGGCGTCGGCTCGACCAGCCTGTATGCCGCCTTCGGCTCGAAGGACGAGCTGTACGCCGAGACACTGCGGCTCTACTCGGACACCTTCGAGCACCTGGTGCTGGGGCGGTTCCGGCAGGCGGCCACGGCCCGCGAAGCGGCGCTCGCCTACCTGCGTGACTCTGCCGCGGCCATGACGGGCGCCGACTGCGATCTGCCGCACGGGTGCCTGGTCACGCTGAGCACGGTGGGCAGCGAGGGGCATGACGCACTCGGTGAAGTGATGAAGACCACGCGGGCCGGCGCCTTCGACGTGCTCTCGTCCCGTCTGGCACAGGGCGTCGCCGATGGGGAACTGCCGCCTGCCCTCGACATCGCGCATCTCGCCAGGTATCTGCAGACGGTGCAGAGCGGCATGGCGATCCGCGCCCGTGACGGCGCCGACCGATCGGAACTCCAGGCGGTCGCCGAGATCGCGATGGCCGGCTGGGACGGCATCGTCCAGCAGTCGCAGTCGCCACCGCAGCCGCGGAAGAAGCAAGCGGTCCGTGCCGGCCCGGGCCGGATGAAAACCTGAACAGCGGGAACGCTTCCGGCCGCCGGTCCGGCGTCTGACGATCGCCCGCCGCCCGCGCGGGCCCTTCGGCTCAGAGACGGATCGACGGGGTCGCGGCGCATGCGCGCGCCAGCCCGCCGCCGTCAGCAAATGCGAATAGGGAATACGACGGATCCCTCGTATTCTTCAATGCGATCAATCCATCGCATTGCGTCGTCGCCTGGACCCTCCGTGCCAGGCGGCGGCGTCCGAATCCCCTCTTCGCATACGACCATGAACCGCTCCATCGACGCATCGCGCGGCGACGCCTCCGGGCCGTCGGGCGCCGACATCTTCCTGCGGCTGCTGCCGCTGACACTGACCGTCCTCATCGGCTTCCTCACGATCGGCATCCAGCTGCCCGTCCTTCCCCTGCACGTGCACCGCACGCTGGGCATGGACGAGCTGGTGGTCGGCCTCGTCATCGGCTCGCAGTTCGCGGCGGCGCTGCTGTCGCGCGCCTGGGCCGGCAACTTCGCCGATCTCCGCGGCACCCATCGCGCCGTCCGCCTGGGCCTCGTGCTCGCGGCGGTCTCGGGCTTTGTCTACCTGGTCTCGCTGAGCTTCCCGACGCAACCGACGCTCGCCGTCTGGGTGCTCGTCGCGGGACGCCTGGTGCTGGCCGTCGGCGAGAGCCTCCTGGTCACCGGCGCCATGGGCTGGGGCATCGGTCTCGTCGGGCCGCAGAACGCCGGCAAGGTGATGGCGTGGATCGGCACGGCCATCTACGGCGCGTATGCCGTCGGCGCCCCGCTGGGCGTCGCCCTGAACGCGAGCCGCGGCTTCGCCGGCATCTGCGCCGCCGTGCTGGTGATCCCGATCCTGGGCCTGCTCGTCATCACCCGCGCGCCCGCCGTGCCGCCCGCGGCCGGCCGCAGGACGCCGTTCTACGCCGTGCTCGCCGCCGTCAGCGGCCCCGGGCTGGGCCTGGCCCTGTGCAGCGCCGGCTTCGGCGTGATCACGGCCTTCATCGCCCTGCTCTTCGTCTCGAAACAATGGGGCGACGCATCGCTCGCCTTCACCGCGTTCGGCGCCGCCTTCATCGGCGCACGCATCCTCTTCAGCCACCTCCCCGACAAGATCGGCGGCGCCAAGGTGGCGCTCGTCTGCGTGCTGATCGAGGCCGCCGGTCTGCTGGTGATCTGGCAGGCGGACAGCGCCGCCGTCGCCTACGCGGGCACGGCCCTGACGGCCTTCGGTTATTCGCTCGCCTTCCCGGGATTCGGCGTGGAAGCCGTGCGCCGCGCCCCGCCGCAGGCGCGCAGCCTGGCCATGGGCGCGTACGTGGCCTTCCTCGACGTCTCGCTGGGCCTGCTCAGCCCGGCGGCCGGAGCGCTCGCGCGGGCCTACTCGGTCGACGCGGTCTATCTGGCCGCCGCGGTGACCGTCGCGGCCTCCGCGCTGGTGGCGCTGGCGCTGCTGGTGGCCAAGCCCCGCGTCGCCCTCAAGCCGGTCGGCGGCGGCTAAGCGCCGCCTTCGGAACTGCCTCCGCGGTCGCCTTCGACATCACCTTCGAGGCCCCCTTCGACGTTCCCGCCGGAGCGGCCTTCAAAGTGCCGATGTAGGCGCAGAGCATGTCCGCCAGGGCGCCCGCATAGGCCTTGATCTCGGCCGCCGTCCTCGGACTGGCCGAGAAGTCGTGACCCACCACGCTCAGGGTCGTGAGGACCAGATCGCCCGCCAGTGCGCGGGCCGCGATGCCCGCCTCGGGTGCGGCCTCTTCCATGAAGGCCTGCATGGTCAGCGTCACTTCCGCCCGGGCCGCCTGCGACTCGGGCGCATCGCGGTACAGCGGCGCTGCATCGTTGAGCGCCACGCGCATGCCAGCCTCTTCGCATTCGGACTTGAGGAAGGCCAGGACCAAGACTCGCAGGCGCTCCAGCGGAGGCCGCTTCCGGTCCTCCAGGATGCGTCGGAGGGTCTCCGTGGTCGCCTGCCACTCATCGGTCTGGAGCCGGAACAGGATCGCCGCCTTGTTCGGGAAGTACTGATAGACGGACCCCACGCTGACACCGGCCCGTTCCGCGACGCGCGCCGTGGTGAAGCGCGCGGCGCCTTCCGTCTCCAGAACCTGAATGGCCGCTTGAAGAATGGCGGCCACGAGGTCGGTCGAGCGGGCCTGCTGAGGCAGCTTCCGGGAGGAGATCTGGGGCGTTTTGCGTGTGGACATGGCGAGGTGGAGGTGGCCGCTGGAATGCGAATGGCGAATGTGACGGATCCATCGTATTCTAAAAACACGATGGATTGATCGTATTCACCCCAGGGCGCCGAGCCGCCCGCAACCCGACCACAACCCGACCTCACCATGACCTCATCGATCTCATCGACCCCGTCGACCACGCTGACCACGGCGCCCCTCGCGCCGCTGCTGACCCGCCTGTTCGCGCAGGCGGAGGCGGCGACCAGCCCCGCGGCGGCCGCGATCCCCCGCGCCGAACGCGAGCGCCTCATGCGCAGCAAGACGGAGTACCTGCAGTTCTACGGCCAGCTCAAGGACCTCTGGCTGCCGGTATCGCCGCAGACCGGCCGGCTCCTCTACCTGCTGGCCAGGCACGCTGGAGCACGCAATGTCGTCGAGTTCGGCACGTCCTTCGGGCTGTCGACGCTTCACCTGGCCGCGGCCTTGCGCGACAACGGCGGCGGGCTGCTGATCACCACGGAGTTCGAGCCGTCCAAGGTGGCCCAGGCACGCGCGCATGTGGCCGAGGCCGGCCTGAGCGACCTGGTGGACTTCCGCGCAGGCGACGCGCTCCAGACGCTGCGCGACGGCCTGCCGGCGTCGATCGACCTGCTGCTGCTCGACGGCGCGAAGTCGCTGTACGACGACGTGCTCGATCTGGTCGAACCCCGCCTTCGGCCCGGGGCGATCGTCATCGCCGACAACGTCGACTACAGCCCCGACTACCTCACGCGCATCCGCTCCGCCGACGGCGGCTACCTGTCGCTGCCGTTCGGCGAGGACGTCGAGGTGTCGCTCCGGGTGGGCTGATCAAGGCCGCCGGCGCAGGCGGCCGTAGCTCCACAGCAGCAGCGCACCGGCCGCCAGCACGGCGACGCCGACCACGGCACCCGAGCTGACGTAGACCACGCTGGACCACAGCACGTACGCGCTGCAGCCGACGAACACCAGCGGCAGCACCGGGTACAGCGGCACGCGGAACGGCCGTGGATGCGCCGGCGCCTTGCGGCGCAGCACCAGCACCGCCAGGCCGCTGAGCGTCAGGAAGCACCAGTACACCGGCGACAGGTAGTCGACCATCGTCGAGAAGCCGCCGCGCGTCGCCGCGCCGAACGCGACCAGCGCCAGCGCCATGCCGCTGGTGGCGATCACCGCGACCGTGGGCGTGCCGCGATCGGCGTCCCAGCGCGCGAGCTGCATTTCCTCCGCCAGATCGCGCGCGGCGGCGTAGGTGGTGCGCGGACCGGCGATCAGGATCGCGTTCATCACCGACAGGGCGGTCAGCGTCACCACGCCGACCATGACCAGCTCCGCGCCGCGGCCGAAGACCACGCGCATCGACTCGGCCGCCGGCGCCGCGCTCGCGGCCAGGCCACCCATGCCGAGCACGCGGACGTAAGCCCAGTTGGCCAGCAGGTACAGCGCCGTGACCGTGCCCAGGCCCAGCAGCAGCGCGCGCACGATGCCGCGGCGCGGGTCCTTCATCTCGGCGGAGAGCGTGGCGGCGTCGCTCCAGCCGCCGTAGGCGAGGAACACGAACACCATCGCCGTGCCCCAGGAGACGGTCGCGCCGCTCACCGCGCCGAGCGCGCCAGCCCCGCCGCCCGGTGCGGCGGGCGTGGCCGGTGCCAGTCCTTGCCATTGCTGCACGCCGGCACTGACGCCGAGCAGCAGGAGCCCGCCGATGACGAGCGTCGTCAGACCGAGTTGCGTGCCCAGCCCCACGCGCACGCCGAGCAGGTTGAGCCCCGTCAACGCGACGATGAGCCCGCCCGCAAGCCACGCGCTCACGTACTCGCCGAGCCACGGTGAGAGGTCGACCACCTGCGCCAGGTAGTCCCCGAACACGAAACCGAGCAAGGCCATCGAGCCCGTGTGGATCACCGCGAAACGCGACCACGCGAACAGGAAACCGAGCCGCGCGCCGAAGGCGCGGCGCAGGAAGTGGTAGTCGCCGCCGGCGTCCGGGAAGGCCGCCGCGAGTTCCGCGAAGCAGAGCCCGCCGACGAAGGACAGCACGCCGCCGAGCGCCCAGGCGAGATAGAGCTGCTCCGGCGTCGCCAGGAACTGCGCCACCATCGGCGAGGTCTTGAAGATGCCGGCACCGACCACCATGCCGATGCACAGCGCCATGGCGTGACGGACGTCGAGGATGCGCTGGGGTGACGCGCCGGAAGGATCGCCGGCGGGAATGCTGGCAGGAACGGACGGGGGCATGGTGGGGGACGGGGACGGGGACGGGGACGGGGACGCGCGATGCTACCGACGGTCCAGGCCGCGCGGCGGACTTCGTCGTGACCACGCGACGGCATGAGCTTATGAGGGAGTCGTCTGAAGCGGAATGCGGGTTTGCGGCCTGCGCGCCGATAGGCTGACGGCTCGACTGCCCTCGTTGACTGCCGCGGCCGCTGGCCCTCACCCCCACCCTCTCCCGCCAAGCGGGAGAGGGGTCCGACCGGCGCCCTTCTCACCTCCTCTCCCGCTTGCCCATGCTGAAGCTTCGCCACACCGCCCTCGCCGCCTTGACCCTGACGGGCAGCGTCTCCGCCCTCGCCCAGTCGGCGCCCGCGACATCGCCGGATTTCTCCCTGAGCCCCGTGCTCGTCACCGGCACGCGCGCCCGCGACCGGACGCTCGCGGACAGCCAGGTGCCCGTCGACGTGCTCTCCCGCGAGGACCTGCTGCGCGCCGCCGGTCCCGACGGCACCCTCGCCGCCGCGCTGCAGGCACTGCTGCCGTCGTTCAACTTCCCGCGCCAGTCCAATTCCGGCGGCGCGGACCACGTGCGCGCGGCGCAGTTGCGCGGCCTGTCGCCGGACCAGGTGCTGGTGCTCGTCAACGGCAAGCGCCGCCACACCTCGGCGCTCGTGAACCTCGAGTCCAAGACCGGCAAGGGCACCAACCCCGTCGACTTCAACACCATCCCGCTGGCCGCCGTGCAGCGCATCGAGGTCGTGCGCGACGGCGCGGGCGCGCAGTACGGCTCCGACGCGATCGCGGGCGTGGTCAACGTGATCCTCGACGAGCGCCGCAGCGGCGGCGAGCTCAGCACCGAGGCCGGCCTCTTCCACACGAGCTTCGCCCCCACCGACCGCACGATCAACGACGGCCAGACGCAGTCGGCCAGCCTGTCGCAGGGCTGGGCCCTCGGCGAGCGCGGCTTCCTGCGCGCCGGGCTCGAGGGCCTGCACCGCAACGCGACCAACCGCAGCGGCCTCGACCAGCTGCCGCCGTGGGAAGACCCGACGCCGGACAACCTCGCCACCGTCGGTCAGCGCAACTACGCCGCCGGCGAGCCAGCCACGCGACAGTGGCAGGCCTTCTTCAACGGCGCCGTCGACCTCACGCCGCAGCAGCAGCTCTACGCCTTCGGTACCTGGCAGCAGCGGCGCTCGACCGGCGCGGCGTACTACCGCTACCCGGACAGCGTCGCCAACCTCCGGAGCGTCTATCCGGACGGCTACCGGCCGCAGACCACCGGCGACAACCGCGACCTGCAGTTCGTCGCGGGCCTGCGCGGCGACTGGGCCGGCTGGGACTACGACCTCTCGCTCGATCACGGCCGCAACGACTTCGACTACGGCGTTCGGCAGTCGCTGAACACCTCGCTCGGCACGGCCAGTCCGACCGAATTCCATCTCGGGGATTTCGGCACCCGGCTGACCACGGTGAACCTCGATCTGACACGATCCGTGGCGATGCCCGGCCTGAGCCGCCCGGCCACCTTGGCCGCCGGCCTCGACGGGAGGCACGAGCGCTTCGTCACCGGCGCGGGCGACGCGGCGTCCTACGCGGTCGGCCCGTTCGACGGCCCCGGCGGCGCGCAGGCCGGTCCGGGACTTCAAGCCGGCGACGCGGCCCGCCTGTCGCGCCGCGTGATCGGCGCCTACGTCGACCTCAGCGCCTCGCTCACCCGCGACTGGCAGGCGGAAGCCGCGCTGCGCCACGACCACTACAGCGACTTCGGCAACGCCACGACGGCCAAGCTCTCGTCTCGCCTGGCGCTCGCCGAGGGCGTGGCGCTGCGCGGCGCGGTGTCGACCAACTTCCGCGCGCCTTCGCTCGCTCAACGCGGCTTCAGCTTCACGGTGACCGACCGCGGCGACGGCGGCGCGCTCAGCCAGATCCGCACGCTGCCGGTGGACGACCCGATCGCGCGCTACCTCGGCGCGCGGGACCTGAAGGCGGAGCGCTCCCGCAACGCGAGCCTGGGCCTGACCTGGCAGCCGGACCGCCACTGGTCGGCGACGCTCGACGCCTACACGATCCGCGTCAAGGACCGCGTCACGCTGTCGCAGCGCATCAGCGGCGACGGACTGTCGGAGGACCTGGCCTCGCGCTTCGGCGTGCCCGGCATCGACGGGGTCAACTTCTTCACCAACGCGCTGGACACGCGCACGCGCGGCGCGGACCTCGTGACCGAGTGGAACGGCGCGGCCCTCGGCGGCGAGCTGCGCTTGTCGTGGGCGGCCTCCTTCAGCAAGACGACGGTGCGCCCGCATGCGGACGCGAACGTCGGCCTGGAGGAACTGAACACGCTGACCGACGCCGCACCGCGTCAGCGCCACCTCCTCACCGCGCAATGGCGCGGCGGCGCGTGGTCGCTGCTGAGCCGCGTGACCCGTCACGGCAGCACGAAACGGGTCTTCGACTTCGGCGACGGCTTCGTGCCGTCGCAGACCTACGCGCCGGTCTGGCAGCTGGACCTGGAGGCGCAATGGCAGGCGACGCGCGCGCTGAGCCTCAGCATCGGCACGATCAACGCGACGGACCGGTATCCGAGCCGCTCCACCGCCGACATCGCGTACTTCGGCAACTTCCCGTACGACGTACTGTCGCCGGTCGGGTTCAACGGGGCCTATTACTACGCGCGGGCGAAGCTGCTCTTCTGAGTGTTCGCGGGACTGTTCAGACCCTGTGAATCACGCGGCCGCAGCGACTTGTCGACGCGTTCATCAGGCCGGCATGACTCCGCGCTGAGGTGCTCGTGATGCCGTCTTGATCGGCCTGACAAGCGGATACGGATGGGCCGGAAACGCGTCAACGCGAGGGGCTGCCGCGCCGTTGGCCCGGCATCGCAGTCAACCGCCGATCACCATGCGCCACTCCCTGTGCCTGACCGCCGTCGCCGTCGCGACCCTCCTCGCGGGCTGCGTCGCCCCGTCGCACACCGTGGTCCACGCCGATGCGTCCTACCGCGCGCCGCCGGCCTGGGCCCCGATGCCGCCCCCGCTCCGATCGTGAGCGTCTATGTCGAGCCGCCGCTGGCCCAGCCGGAACCGGTCTTCGTCGATGTCGCGCCGCCGCCGATGCTGGTCGAGGTGCCGCCGCCCCCGCCGTATCCCGGTGCGGTCTGGACCGGCGGCTACTGGGGCTGGCAAGGCCGTTGGGTCTGGTGTGCGGGGCGGTGGTCCTCGCCGCCGCGACCGGACTACGTCTGGGTCCAGCCCTACTACGAGCATCGCGACGGCGCCGTCGTGTTCGTCTCCGGCTTCTGGGCGGCGCACGGCGTGGGCTTCGTGCCGCCGCCTCCGGGGCTGCATCTCAGCGTCGAGGTCGCCATCGGCGGCGGCGCACGGCCGATGGGCCCGATGGGCGTGTTCGTGCCTCCGCCGCCGGGGTCACGGCCGGGTCTCATCGTGCCGGCGCCGATCGGCACGCCGCCGGCGGTGGTGGTCAGCGCGCCACCGGTGACCAACATCGGCATGCGCATCCAGCACAACACCCAGATCAATCAGACCGTGGTCAACAACTCGGTGACCAACAACACCACGAACGTGAACAACGTTCGCAACGTCACCAACATCACGAACGTCACCATCGTGGCGCCGGCGAACTCGACGGCCAGCGGCAAGGCGTTCCAGGGCGAGGTCCCCGCCGCCGCGCATCTCGCGGCGGCGCTGCCGGCCCAGGTCCACGCGCCCGCGCCCGTGCCGGCGAACGCGACACCGGTCCCGATGCCGGGCCAAGGCCGTCCTCCATCGGCGCAGCCCCCGCACGCATCGGCGCTGCCGCCTGCGGCTGAGCAACCCCGCGCGACCCCGCCGGGGCAGATGCCATCGCCAGCCGCGCAGCAACAGCAACAGCAACAGCAACAGCGGGAACAGATGAACCGTGCGGCGCCGATGCCGGCATCGACCGCAGCGACGCCGGCCGTTCCACCGATGCAGGATCCGGCCCATGCGCAGCATGAGCGCGACCGGCAACTGGAGCAGGAACGCCAGCGTGACGCGGCGCGTGACCACGAGATGGCGCGTGAGCGCGATGCCGCGCGCCATCGCGAAGCGGCCGCCGAGGCGCAGCGACCCGCCGCCGTCGCGCCAGTGCCAGCGCCAGCGCCAGCGCGCGACGCCGGGCATCCGGACGAGCGTCGTCGCGAGGAACAGGCCCGCGAGCGCGAGCACGACAGGCCGCACGCCAAGGACAAGGACAAGGACGCGAAGAAGGAGGAAGCGCGCGAACGGGAGAAGGCCGAGAAGGAGAAGGAACGGGAGAAGGAACGGGACAAGGAAAGGGAACGCGAGCGTTGAGCGCCGCGCGCGCGGGGACGATCAGCCGGCAGCCGACGCGCCCTTCGCCTGCACCGGCGGCGCCGCGGGCCACAGCGCATCGACCGGCCGCTCCAGTACCCGCGCCGCCACCGGATGGAACACCGCCGGATCGAGGCGCCCTCCGGCGGCGGCCCCGGCCAGCCACCGCTCGATGGAACCGCCCGTCTCCGTCCATCGATCCTGACGCAGCAATCCGTAGAGGCCCGCCGCGATCACGTGGATGCCGTCGTCCGACCTGCGCCAGCGGTCCGCGGGATTGCGGGCGACGCCCAGCGCCTCGCTGATCAGCTGGTCCAGGGCCTGGCACAGGTCCTCGTCCACCAGGCCCTTCAGCGTCGTGTAGCCCCAGCGCGGATCGTGATCGCGGACGATGGCCGTGATCAGCGGGTCGCGGCCGAACGCCGCGAGCGCGGCGGTCGCCGCCGCGCCGTCCATCGGCATCGGCGGATGGAGCATCTCGTGGGCGGCGATCCGCACCGTGGTGGCCGTGTCGTAGTCGGCCGCCTGCAGGAAGGTCTGTCCCTGCACCTTGATCCCGTGCGGCTTGGAGAACTGGAGCAGCACGATCTGGATCTCGGGATCGAAGGTCCGGCCGGTCAGCTTCTCCTGCCAGGAGATCACGTCGAAGCCGGCCAATGCCCGTTGCACCTCGGCGACGCGCTGGTCCAGGTCCTGGCCGATCCGTTCCCTGCGGAACGCCGCGAAGCCGGCGCGCTGCATCGCGCTGAAGATCGCGTCGATCCGGGGCGCCGCGCGGTCGAACCAGGCCCAGTCCTCCGCGCTCCAGTAGCTGCTGGCCTGGTAGCTCGGCAGGATGGCCGTCTGCCGCGAGCGCAACGCGCGCAGCAGCGTGGCGATCGTCGCGTCGTGGCCGTTCGCGGAGAACAGCACCTGCAGGTTGGGACCGAGCAGTCCGAAGCCGTCCTTCGTCGCCTGGTTCCACAGCGCCGCCACGTCGGTGCGGACCGCCTCGGGCAGTCGCGGCGCGAAGGCGGCGGCGTCCTCGGCGTAGAAGTCCAGGTAGAGCGGCGTGCCCGACAGCGGTCCGAGGAAGGCGATCGCATCGAAGCCCTCGGAGGACCTCACCCGCCATCGCGTGCGATGGGTGCCCGCCGGCGCAGCGCGCGCGTCGACGGCGCGCAGGGACGCCACCGAAGCGATCAGTGGGACGGCCAGTCGCGCCGGGGGCAGCGCGACGAGCGGCGTGGTCAGGAAGGTTCGTCGTTGCATGCCTCGATCGTAGGCACGCCGGACCGGACGTTCTTGAACGGACTTAACCCAGCCAGCGGGTCGGCGTCCGTCCCGTCAGGGCGACGACGGCGCGCGTCAGGTGCGCCTGGTCGGCGAAACCGGTCTCCGCCGCGAGCGTCGCCATCGATCCCTGCCATCCCGGCAGCCGGCGCAGCGCCTGCAGCGTGCGCAGCTCCAGGCGGTAGCGCTTCGGCGTGATGCCGTAGGCACGGTGGAAGCCCCGGCTGAGCGACTGCGGCGCGATGCCCATGGCATCGGCCCACTCGGCGAGGCGGAGCGCCGGATCACCCGCCAGCGCCGCGGCCAGCAGGTCCGGCCAGTCGTTGAGCCGCGCGGTCGACGGACGGAAGGTCGTCGTCAGCAACGCCGCGGCGTCGCGCGGATCGCGCTCGGCGAGCCGCGCGATCGCGTCGACATCGTCCACATGCCCGAAGGCATCGCCGGCATCGCGCCCGTCCGCCGGCAGATTCAGCACCCGGGCGCCAGCACGGAAGAACTCGTTCTGATGCGACTCGTGCTCGCCGTGGAACACCGCCTGACCGGCCTCGACGCGCAGCCGGCCGCGATCTCCCGCCTCCACGTAGCCGCCGGCGAGCACCAGCGCGACGTAGCCGTCCCGATGGCGGTGGCGAGCCATCCGCTCGAAGGCGCGGTGAAGGGAGATCGAGGTCGTCATCGCTGCGGCCGCTCGTCGGACCTCGACTCATACAGGCCGGGGAAGTAACGCTCCATCAGCGTCGCCGGCTTCAACGGCGGCGTGAAACCGAACGGTGCATAGAGCGCATGCGCGTCCCCGGTCGCGAGCGTGAATCGCCGCAGGCCCTGCAGATCGGGATGCGCCATCACGGCCGCCATCAGGCGCTTGCTGTGCCCCTGCCCGCGATGCGCCGGGAGGACGAAGACATCGACCAGGTTCGCGAAGGTCGAGCAGTCCGTGATCACCCGGGCGAAGGCCACCTGGCGTCCGTCGATGAACCCGCCGAAGCACAGCGAGTGTTCGATGGACCGCTCGACGACCTGGCGCGGGATGCCCCGGGCCCACGACGACTCGTCCGCCAGGAACGCATGGATCATGTCGACCTCCAGCTCGGTCTTGTCCGTGGAGACACGCAGCATGCCAGAAGCAGGCGGAGGCACCTCGTCTTGTCCCGCACGCGCCTGGACCGCGGTCACCTGGGCCGCGGAGACGCTACGCCCGGCCAGCGGATGGATGTCCAGGCTGCCGTACATGCCGACGACTTCGCCGATGACGACCTGGTAGCCCTTGAGCCACCGCTCGTGCTGCTGCTTGGCCTGGAGGTGCAGCGGATGCGCCATCAACGCGCGCAACGCGTCCATCGACTCCCAGTAGTACACGTTGGTGATGAGCCCCAGCGCGGCGTTCTCCCAGCTCTCCTCGCCGAGGTAGCCGGGGATGGCCTTCGCCATCTCCGCGATGGCGTTGTCCAGCGCGTGGAAGTCGGCGTCGTACTCGCCCTTGTAGAACGTGAAGGTGGAAGTGAACACGTGTCGATTCGAGGTGGCAGGTTGCAAGACGGCGCGATTTCAACATCAATCCCGGGCCGGGAGTGCCCCCATCGACCTTCTTGGGCATGATCGCCCTTGTTCCGTCGGCCCCACTTCTCAAAGGGAACCCCATGGCCAAGTACCTGATCTCCTTCCCCAGCGCCGCGATGGTCGTCCCCGACGGCGAATGGGACGCGGTGGTCCGCGATTCGCATGCCGTGATCGAGGAGGCGAAGGTCGCCGGTGTCTACGTCTTCGGCGGCGGCATCGACGAGAGCGTCCCGCCCGTGCTGGTCGCCGGTGACGGCACGGTCGCCGAAGGGGGCTACCCCTGGGCACCCGCGCTCAACGGCGGATTCTGCGTTCTGGAACTGCCCTCACGCGAAGCGGCCGTCGACTGGGCGGCGCGCATCGCCAAGGCCTGCCGTTGCCAGCAAGAACTGCGCGTGTTCTTCTTCGATCCGGCGTCCTGAGGCGCGGCTGCGTTCGAGCGCGGCCGCTCAGGCCACCGCCAGGTGCACCGCCTCGGCCAGCGCGTCCACGCGGAACGGCTTCTTCAGGATGGACCGCGCGCCCAGCACCTGACCGACCTTGTCCATGTCGGCATACCCGGTCGCCAGGATGATGGGGATCGTCGGCCAGGCGTCCTGCACGCGACGGATCAGCTCGCCGCCGTTCATGCCCGGCATCACGTAGTCGACGATCAGCAGGCTGGGCTGGCGCTGGTCGAGCCTGAGCAGCGCCTCCGTGCCGTTCGACACCGCCGTCACCCGATGGCCCAGCAGCTCCAGGCTCTGGACGATGGAATGGCGGACCTCGTCGTCGTCCTCCACCACCAGGATGTCCTGGCTCGGCGTGGCCAGGCTGGACGGGTCGACCTCGGCCTCTTCCGCCAGGGTCTCCGCGGCCAGCGGGAAGGTCAGGTGGACCTGCGTCCCCTGCCCCGGCGCGCTCTCGATGCCCACCTGGCCGCCGGACTGCTTCGCCAGTCCGTACACCTGCGCCAGGCCCAGGCCCGTGCCGCTGCCCATCGCCTTCGTGGTGAAGAAGGGCTCGAAGACGCGCTCGATGATGGACGGCGGAATGCCGGCGCCGCTGTCGGCCACCGTCACCCGGACACCGGGCACGACCTGACCCTCGCGCTCGCACTCGGCCTCCTGCGTGCTGATGACGATGGTGCCGCCCTCCTTCATCGCATCACGCGCATTCAGCGCGAGGTTGAGGACGGCCATCTCCAGCTGGTTCGGATCCAGCAGCACGACCGGCCGCGGATGCGCCAACGCCAGGTCGATGTGCACGCGCGAGCCCACCGAGGTCAGCAGCAGCTCCTGCATGTCGTTGATCGAGGCGTGGATGTCGGTGGCCTGGGGGACCAGCGACTGGTTGCGGGCGAAGGACAGCAGCTGCTCGGTCAGCCGTGCGCCGCGCTTCACCGTGCGCCGCGCGCCTTCCACGATCCGGCCGGCCGGCGGCGGGCAGTCCAGCCGCGCCAGCAGGTCGAGGTTGGTGCCGATGACGTGCAGCAGGTTGTTGAAATCGTGCGCGATGCCGCCGGTCAGATGCCCCATGGCCTCCATCTTCTGGACCTGCAGCAGCGCCGCCTGCGCCCGCTCGCGCTCGGCGATCTCGTTCATGAGCCGGTTGTTGGCCATGGACAGCTCCCGCGTGCGGTGCTCGATGCGGTCCTCGAGCTCGCGGTTGAGCCGCTCCACCGCGTCGTGCGCGACTGCCAGTTCGGCGAGCATCGCCCGGTTGGCGTATTGCCTCGCCCGGGCGCGTACCGCGGCTTCCACGGCGGTATGCAGGGTGTCGGGGCTCAGCGGCCGTTCCAGCAGGATGACGTTGCCCATCAGGTGCAGCGACGCCGCCGCATTGGGTGCGCGCCGGCCGGTGCGCTTGCTGGTCAGGACCACGAAGGGGAAGTCCGACCAGGGTGGCTGCCGGCTCAGCCAGAGGTGCACCGGGCTCCCGGAGGCGATGGACAGGGCCTCCTCCGTCACGACGGCCGCCGCTGCCCCCTCGTTCAGCGCCGCCAGCAGCTGTTCCGGCGTGTGGACGGGATAGGGTGGCGCCAGGCCAGTCACGACCTCGGCGATCACCTGCGCATCCCGGCCGAACGGCGCCAGGACGATGACACGGGATTCGAACGCACTCGTCATTCAGCGCCGCGCTGATCGTCGTCGCTGTCGCTCAGCAGCGCGATGTCACCGGCGTAGCGCGAGACGCCGGACACCACGCCTTCGAAGTCCGTCAGCGCCACGCCGATCTCCACCCCTTGTTCACCGAGGCGGAACTCGTGGATGGTGCTGGCATGCTTGTTGGTGCGGCTCTTCGCCACCGAGACCGCCTTGAGCAAATTGCCGCGGGCCTCGAAGTAGCGGAACAGCACGACCGCATCGCTGAGGTAGCTCAGGTCGATGTCGATGCGGCCCTGGCCGAGGATGCCGTGCTGGCCCAGCACCAGGATGGTCATCACGCCGCGCTGGTTGAGGTAGGTCAACAGCTCATGCATCTGCAGCATCAGGAACTTGCCGCCGGGCATCGCCTGGAGGTAGGCGTTGAGGCTGTCGATCACCACCGTGCGCACGCCGTCCTGCTCGACCGAGCGTCGCACGCGTGACGCGAACTCCCCGGCGGTGACCTCCGCGGGATCCAATGCATTGAGCAGGAACTGCTCGTCGTCGATGTAGCCCTGCAGGTCGTAGCCCAAGGTCTTCGCGCGCGGCAGCAGCGTCCCCAGGCCTTCGTCGAACAGGTAATAGGCGGCCCGCTCGCCGCGCTTGAGTGCCGCATGGACGCAGGCGATGGCGGTGGTCGTCTTGCCGACGCCGGAAGGGCCGACGAACAGCGTGTTGCTGCCGCGGGCCAGCCCGCCGCCCAGCGCGGCGTCGAAGGCGGCGTTGCCGCTGCTGACGTTCTCCGGGACGAAGGCCTTGTGGTGCTCGGCCGCGACCAGGCGCGGGAACACCTCCAGCCCGCCGGTCTTGAGGGTGAAGTCGTGCTCCCCGCTGCGGAAGCCGATGCCGCGCATCTTCGCCACGCGCAGGAAGCGCTTGTCCGCGCCGTACTCGCCCACGATCTGCTGCAGCCACACGACCCCGTGGGCGATGCTGCGCAGCTGCATGTCGCCGGTCGCGGCGCTGAGGTCGTCCAGCATCAGCACCGTGCAGTCGTGGTGCGCGAAGAAGTGCTTCAGCGCCAGCACCTGGCGCCGGTAGCGCAGCGGGTCCTGCGCCAGCAGGCGCATCTCCGACAGGCTGTCGAAGACGACGCGCTTGGGGCGGGTCGCCTCGATCCGCGCCATCACGCCCTGCACGGTCTGGTTCAGCTCCAGCTCGGCCGGATGGATGATGGACTGCTCGGCTTCGGGACCGAGCTGCTCGGCGCTGACCAGTTCGAAGACCTCCAGCCCCGGCTGGTCGAGGTCCCACCCATGCGACTTGGCGACCTCCTTCAGCTCGGTGCCGGTCTCGGACAGGGTGACGTACAGACCCGACTCCCCGACCGCGAGGCCCGCGAGCAGGAAGTGCATGCCGAGCGTGGTCTTGCCGGTGCCCGGCTCCCCCTCGAAGAGGTAGAGATGCCCCTGGGGCAGGCCGCCCTGGAGGATGTCGTCGAGGCCGGCGATGCCGGTGGAGCTGCGGGGTTGGGACATGGGCAAGGCGGTGCGGATGAGGTCGGGCCATTCTCGCCGGTCGCCTGTGGGGACGGTCTGGAGAGGTCGGATGCCGCGCCGTGGCAATTTCCGATCCCGCCTCGTCCCCGGCGGTCTCGGAGCGGCCCGCTCACCCCCTGCCGTCCCGCCGTCAGGCGACGAGCAACGACCGCGCCGCCGAAGCGGCCACGAGCGGTCTCACCGCGGACGAGGCGGCCGGCGACGCGACCGATCCGATCTGGATGCGTCCCTTGCCGGCGCGCTTGGCCGCGTACATGGCGTCGTCGGCGCCACGCATGACCGAAGCCAGGTCGCAGGATCCCCGCGCCAGGACGATGCCGATGCTCGCGCTCACGGTCACGCGGTGACCGCCGGCGACCTCGATCGGCCGCTCGATCTCCGCCAGGCAGCGCTGGAGCACCGTGCGCGCGCCGCCCGCGTCGCTGCTGGCGGCCAGGACGATCGCGAACTCGTCGCCGCCCAGGCGGGCCACGATGTCGTTGGCGCGCAAGGTCTGCTGCAGCCGGGCGCCGACCGCCTGCAGCACCTCGTCCCCGGCCTCGTGGCCGTGGCGGTCGTTGACCGGCTTGAAGCCGTCCAGGTCCAGGTAGCAGACCGCGATCCCGGCGTCCGCCCGCAGCGCGGTGGCCTGGGCGTCGGCGAGCTTTTCCTCGAACAGGCGCCGGTTCGGCAGGCCGGTCAAGGCATCGCGGAAGGCCATGCCGTAGGCCTTCTCCTCGCTCTGCTTGAGCGCGTCGATGTCCATCAGCATCCACAGGCTCTCTTCCTCGGAGACCAGCATGCCGCTCAGGTCGATCCACAGCGCGGTGCCGTCCTTCCTGCGCATCTGCACCTGGGTGCGGAAGCGTTCGCCGGCGCGCAGCGCGCCATAGCCGGCCCGGCCGATGTGGTCGAAGGTGGCCTGGTCCAGGTAGAGATCGCGCATCGACATGCCGCGCATCTCGCCCTGGCCGTAGCCGAGGATGCGCTCGAGGGCGCGGTTGTCCCACTGGATCACGCGCGAGCGAAGCCGCACCATGCCCACCAGGTCGTTCTCCAGCATCAGCGACTGCTCGCGCGCGGTGCGGTCCGCGGCCAGGCGGCCCTCATGCTCACGCTTCTGGCCCCGGTAGAGCAGCACGGAGACGCCGCCGACCAGGGCGATCATCAGCGCCACGAGGGCGCAGAGCTCGGCCGCCTGGCGGTACCAGGCCCCGAGGTACTCGCCGGTGCTCAGGCCGGCGAAAACGGTGAACGGGTAGCCCGGCACGCGGTGGTACGCGGTGATGCGCTCGACCTGGTCCAGCGCCGTCGGCGTCACGTACCAGCCCTGCGCCGCGTCGCGCCGGATGTTGTCGCGCAGGGCCTGGGAGACGGTGGCCTCGCCCAGCCCCTTGAGCGAGCGGGGCTCCGACGCCGAATGGCGGGCCACCAGCAGGAAGTTGTCGTTCATGCGCATCGACATGGCGCCCGAGCGCCCGAGCGCCATCCCGGCGAAGTGTTCCGCGAAATGCTCCGAGGTCACCTCCGTCAGCACGACGCCGTCGAATCCCCCGTCGGCATTGATCAGCCGGCGCGCGACCACGATGCACCAGTCCCCCGCCACGCGGCTCAGCAGCGGCTCGGACACCACGGTGGCGTCGCGGGCCCTGGCGCGCTCGAAGTAGGACCGGTCGCCGAGGTGGATCGCCGTGGCGGGTGCGCCTTCCTCCGACACCACGTCCCCGGCCGCGTCGACCACGCGCACCGCGCTCACATGCTTCAGCAGCACCCGCTGTTCGGCGACCATTTGCGACAGGACTTCGGGACGGTCCGCCTCACGGGACGTCTTCGCATACCGCTCGGCCACCGTGGCCAAGGCGTTGTCGATGAGGCGGAGTTCCGCGGCCACCTCGCTGCTCATGCTGGTGGCGAGGTTCTCGGCGGTCAGCCGCGCCGCCTCCTCGTCGCCCTCGCGGGCGTTGCGCAGGCTCAATCCGACGGCCAGACACAGCATCAGCCCCAGCATCAGATTGCCGGCGACCAGCCCACGGCGCAGGCGGGTCAATGAATTCCTGACGATCGTGCGTTGATGTTGCATGGCTAGGCGTCCTCCCGGCGGACGCATCGCCGGGGAAACGCCCGTGAATGGTCCGAGCGGACGTTGTACGTCCGCGCCCCGCGGCGCACCATCCAGGACTGACTGAAGCTCGTGTAGGGCGTCCCCCGACGGGGATTGCCCTGACGACGGGCGTCGCGTCGCCGGCGGGGGCTCGGGTGATGGCCGCTCGTGACCCGCTCATGACCCGCTCATGGCACCGCGAAAATTGGGCCGCCCCCTCCAAGGACTGCCGGATGAGGTTAGGGTGACGGGACAACCTGGAATCGCCATGACCGACACCGCATCGCCCGCATCGCTCTCCTCGCCCTCCTCGCCCGTCGTCTCCGTCCAGCCGCTGGGCATGCCCTGGGACACGATCGACCCCTTCCTGTTCTGCGTCCACCACGACGACGCCTATCCGCGTGGCAACGGCCGCCACGGACCGGACGCGACGCTGCTGGCGGGCCGGCAGATGGGCTCGGACTTCTCCCGCAAGGACGGCTGGAGCATGTATCACGGCCAGCAGGTGCCCGGCTTCCCCGCCCACCCGCACCGCGGCTTCGAGACGGTGACCATCGTGCGCCAGGGCCGCATCGACCATTCCGATTCGCTGGGCGCCTCGGCGCGGTTCGGCGGCGGCGACGTCCAGTGGCTGACGGCTGGCAAGGGCATCGTCCACGCGGAGATGTTCCCGCTGCTGCACGATGACCGCGCCAACCCGCTGGAGCTGTTCCAGATCTGGCTCAACCTGCCGGCGGACAGCAAGATGGTCGAGCCGCACTTCACGATGTTCTGGTCGCAGGACATCCCGCGGCACCGCTTCGTCGACGAGGCCGGGCGCGCCACCGAGGTGGCGGTGATCGCCGGTGACCTGCCCGCCTCTGCCCTGGGCGGCGCCCACGAGGCGCATGGGGCTCACGGAACCAGGCCGCTGGCGCCGCCACCGGACTCGTGGGGCGCGCGGCTGCATTCGGACCTGGCGATGTGGACGCTGCGTCTGGCGCCCGGCGCGCAATGGACGCTGCCCGCGGCGCTGGGCGACGGCACGCGCCGCAAGCTGTACTTCTTCGCCGGCAGCCGGCTCACGATCGAGGGACAGGTCGTGCCCGTGAGTTCGTCAGTCGAAGTCCGGGCGGGGTCCGCTGTCACTCTGCTCAACGGCGACGAACCCGCCGAACTGCTGATGCTGCAGGGCCGGCCCATCGGCGAGCCGGTGGCCCAGTACGGCCCCTTCGTCATGAACACCGAGCAGGAGTTGCGCCAGGCCTTCGAGGACTACCGCCGCACCGAGTTCGGCGGCTGGCCGTGGCCGGATCCAGCGCCCGTGCACGGCGACAAGGAAGACCGCTTCGCGCGGCATGCGGACGGGCGGACGGAGCGGCCGCCGTCGCAGGACTGAATCGCCCCGGCCCCGGCGGACACAAGTCCTGACCCCCTTACGGGGAGGCGCGCCGCGGCGCTCCCGGCGCTGTTGCTTTGCGAGCAGCCCGTTCATGGCCGTTCATTTGATTTTCGGCAATTCAGCGCATACCACCTTATTCATCGGTCTTTTCCGGGGAGCCGATTCAAAGGTTCATGCAAGACTGATTGCCGTCACGGCCCGAGAGATCTCCGAGTCCATGCATACGCAGTACGTCATCCGCCAGTGCGGGTGAGGCGATGCGCCTCAGGGGATCCGAGTCGGCCGACTCAAACCATTGAACATAGGGGATGCCTCATGGGTGACAGTCTTTGCCTGAGCCGCGCGCGGCCGTCTTTCACTGCCGTGGCGGAGCGCACCGTGCGCCGGCCGCGACCGCTTCCGCGCTTGAACCTGCTGTACCTCGCCGCTCTCGGCGCCCTCGGCGCTTTCGGCGCGCTACCTGGCGCGGCCCAGGCGCAGACCACCCTGGACTTCTCCACCGGCTGGACCGGCGTCGGCAACAACGTCACCTACCAGACGACGCCGTTCACGACGACCAGCAAGGGCACGCCGTTCACCTTGACGCCGCCGACCGGCCAGGGCATGTGGCGGCTGACGCCGGTCTCCGGCACCATCAACGGGGCCTCCGCCGCGGACGCCGCGCTGGGGCTGACCAACGGGACCGTCGACGCGCTGCTCAATCACAACCCGAATTTCGGCGGCAGCGTCACCAACTTCTCCGTGCTGACGCAGACGATGACGCTCAACGCCGGGACGTATTCGTTCTCCTGGGCGCTCAACGTCACCGATCACGGCTTCAATGACGGCGCGCTCTTCTCGCTGTCGGGCAACGGACTGGAGTACCTCGAGTCCCTGGCCCGGGCGGGCGGTCCGGGGGACACGGCCGGTCCGTCGCCCAACACCTACGTGGCCTACCTCTTCGACACGGCGGACGGCGTCACGCCCTGGCTCACCACGACCTTCAACATCGCGACGACGGGGACCTACAAGGTCAGCTTCGCGGACTACAACTGGAACGACCTCGCCGTCCCGCCGAACTTCTTCCTGGCCAACACCATCGGGACCTACACGGGCAATCCGCTGGCGGGCACCAACGCACCGCCCGCCACGCCGGACATCACGACGGGCACGGTGACCGGCTCCGACCTGGTGAACGGCACCGTCAATCCGGTGTTCGACGGCGGCACCCTGCGTGCCGACGTCGCCGACGCCGTCTACAGCGCCAACCTGGCGATCAAGGGCACCGGCGGAACGATCGACCAGAACGGCCTGAACTCGACCTTCAGCGGCGTGCTGTCCGATCAGACGGCCGGCACGCCGGGCGCGATGAGCTTCGTCAACGCCGGCGCGAGCGGCGGTTCGATCACGCTGACCGGCATCAACACCTACACCGGCCAGACGACGGTCGGCAACGGCGCCACGCTGGCGCTGGCCGGCACCGGCAGCATCGCCACCTCGAGCCGGCTCGTGAACGACGGCGTGTTCGACATCGCCGGGACCAGCGCCGGTGCCACGCTGACGAGCCTGGCGGGCTCGGGGTCCGTGGCGCTCGGCGGGCAAGTCCTGACCCTGAGCAATGCCGCGGACACCTTCGGCGGCGTCATCGGCGGCAGCGGCGGCGTGACCGTCGCCGGCGGCACGCAGACGCTGTCCGGCGTCAACACCTTCACCGGCGCCACGTCGGTCGCCAGCGGCGCGACCCTGGCGCTCTCGGGCGCGGGCAGCATCGCCGCGTCCAGCGGGCTCGCGAACGACGGCAGCTTCGACATCTCCGCGACGACGGCAGGCGCGACGCTGAAGAGTCTGACCGGCGGCGGTACGGTCGCCCTGGGCGCCCAGACGCTGACGCTGACCAACGCCAGCGGCGGCTATGCGGGCACGATCGCCGGCAGCGGCGGTCTGGCGGTTGCCGGCGGCACGCAGACGCTGACCGGCGTCAACACCTTCACCGGCACCACCTCGGTCGCCAGCGGCGCGACCCTGGCACTGACGGGCACGGGCAGCATCGTCGCGTCCAGCGGACTCGCGAACGACGGCAGCTTCGACATCTCCGCGACGACGGCAGGCGCGACGCTGAAGGGCCTCACCGGCGGCGGCACGGTCGCCCTGGGCGCCCAGACCCTGACGCTGGCCAACGCCAGCGGCGCCTATGCGGGCACGATCGCCGGCAGCGGCGGTCTGGCGGTTGCCGGCGGCACGCAGACGCTGTCCGGCGTCAACACCTTCACCGGCGCCACCTCGGTCGCCAGCGGCGCGACCCTGGCGCTCTCGGGCACGGGCAGCATCGCGACCTCCGGCGCCGTCACGAACAGCGGCACGCTCGACATCTCCGGCACCAGCGCCGGCACCAGCGTGCACTCCCTCGCGGGCGGCGGCAACGTGGTGCTCGGCAGCAAGACGCTGACGATCGACACGACGGCGGCGTCCTTCAACGGCGCGATCAGCGGCAGCGGCGGCGTGCGGCTCAACGGCGGGCAGTGGACCGTCGGCAACGCGCAGGCCTACACGGGCCTGACCATCCTGGCCGCCTCGACGCTGCACGTGAACGGCAGCCTGGCCGGCGGCGTCGACGTGCGCAGCGGCGCCGTGCTGCAAGGCAGCGGCGCCATCGCCGGCCCGGTGACGGTCGCGTCGGGCGGCAAGCTGTCGCCGGGCAATTCCCCCGGCGTGATGACGGTGGGCGGCAGCGTCAGCCTGGCGCCGGGATCGACCTTCGAGGTCGACATCAACGGCGCGACGCCAGGCAACGGCGCAGGACACCATGATCAGCTCGTGCTGACCGGCGCCGGCAGCAAGTTCAGCGCGAACGGCGCGCAGCTCACGGTCAATCTCGTCGGGATCTCCGGTCTCGGGACCTACACGCCGTACGTGCCGACACTGGGGGAACGCTTCCATATCGTCACTGCGCAGGGCGGGCTGGATGCGACGACCTTCGGCGCCCTCTCGCAGCCCACCGGACTGCAGGCGGGAACGCGTCTGCGGGCGCTCTATTCCGCCAACGGCGTCGACCTGCTGGTCGTGCGGACGGCCTTCCTGGCCCTCGCCCAGGCACAGCGCGCCAACCTGAACACGCAGTCGGTCGCCGCGGCGCTGGACGTGATGTCGGCGGCGCAGGACGCCGCCACCGCCACCGCGGCGCAGACGACCCTGTCCAACGCGGTCGCCGTGCTCGACGACGCGACGCTGCTGGGCACGATGCGCTCGCTCAGCGGCGAGATCCACGGGGCCGTCGGGGCCGCCCTGCCGGCGGCCGGCCAGCGCCTGCAGGACTCGGTGTCCCGGCACGTGTCGGCCCTGGAAACGCGGCAGCGCGGCCTGTGGGTGGACTACAGCGGCGGCAGCAGCCGCTGGGCCGCGGACGGCGCCTCGTCAGCGGCGCGCGCGCGCGATCGCCATCAGATCACGATCGGCTTCGACGTGCTGAACGACGGCACCAACGGCTTCGGCGTGGCGCTGTCGCAATCCAACCAGAAGCTCAGCTCCGACAGCGGCGGCACGGGCGAGGTGAAGGACACGCTCGGCATGGCGTACGGCCAGTTCGGCCTGGGCGCCGGGCTGATCCTGGACGGGCAGATCGGAGGCGGCGGCGGCAAGGCGCTCAGCAGCCGAGACGATCCCCTGGCGGCGCTCGGCCTGAGCCAGGGCCCGCTGAAGACCGACGCCTCCACGCGCCAGATGTTCGCCGGCATCGGCGTGCGCACGGCGATGAACTACGAGAACGTGCGGCTGGTGCCGTACGCGCGCGTCGAGACGCAGCGCGTCAAGCGCGATGCCACGGTCGAGGACTCGGGATCGCTGGCCGCGTTGAACCTGGGCAAGCTGTCGGCCGGCGGCGGTCGCATGGAGGTCGGCCTCGGCGTGGGCTCCACGGACAAGGATCCCGGCACCTCACGCTTCACCTTCGGCGGGCGCCTGGCCGTGGGCCGCGAGTCGGGGCGCTGCAGCGCGTGCTCGTCGATGCGAGCCTGGCCGGCACGGCCATCCAGATCCACGCGCCGCGCGTCAGCCGTCAATACCTGCGCGCGGAACTGACGGGGACCTGGCTGGTCATGCCCGGCGGCTACGTCTACGCCGGCGTCAGCGGGCAGACCCGGGAGAACCGGACGGACCGCTCGTTCACGCTGGGCGCCATCGCCACGTTCTGAGGCAGCTGAGGGCGGCCTGGCGATGAACTTGCCGGCCGCCCTGATTCAAGCCGAATCAGCCCGCGTCAAGCGGGCCCCGGGGACGCTCAGCCCGGGATCTTCCGGCGCATCTCGGCCGGATACGCGTCGAAGCCGAGCGACCGGTACAGCTCGCGCGCATCGTCGGTCGCGCCGAGGCGCACCTCGCCGATGCTCAGTGTCTTCAGGTGATCGAGCGCGGTCGCGACCAGCGTCCGCGCGATGCCTTGGCGCCGGTGCGTGGCGGCCGTGAACACATTCGTGATGCGGGCCATCTGGCCGCCCGGGTTGAGGCGCGTCGGGCCCCAGTCGAGCAGCACCACGCCGGCACCGCCGACCACCTCGCCGGCCTCGACGGCGAACCAGCCCACGTAGGCGCCGGCGCCGATGCGGGGCTTCACCCAGGCGGCGTAGCCCGGACGACGTTCGACGTCGTCCTCGCGGAAACAGCCGTGGGCGGCGACTTGATCGGCGTCGGACGGGGCGACGCGTCGGAGGGACCAGGAAGGTTGCATGCGCGCATTGTCGCAAGGGCCTCAGCGACGCCGTCCTGAACTCTCGTTGTGGGCAGGATCAAGGTCCCATTGAGCTCGAAGAGGGTAGCGGCGCCACGAGGAATCGCTCGATGTGTGCCGTCGATATCTCCAACTCGTAGAGGACCCAGCCGTCGTCCCCGACGAACTGCAACCAGGAGCCCGCGTTCATGGTGAACGTCGAGCGGATGACAGGTTCGAGCAGCGGCCGCTCGGCCGCAGGCAAGGCGCTGATCACGCGCTCCACGGCGGCTTGAAGCTCTGCGTACGACGATTCGCAACCCTCCGGCGGCCTGCAGGTGTCGCCTTCGGTGGTCCACTCATGAAGCGAGCTCAGGAAATATCCGCCGTCGTAAGGCGGCTTGGATTGCACGATGAAATCCGTACCGACCTCGGCATAGGGCACGAAGGTGACAACGCGCTTCAACTCATCATCCGAGCTGAATATCCGCACCACACGCTCGCGCAAGGCGACCCAATCCAAGACATCCACATCGCGGTTGTAGTGGATGACGAAGCTCATGCCCCAACTGTGCGGATCGTGGAGATCCTGGGGCTTATTGAACTGATAGAGCGTGCCTGTCCGGCAGGCATGAACGCGTTGCAAGTTCCAACTTGCGGGAAGGTCCTCGAAACTGCGCATGGATCCGATCCGGAGACGATAGGCGGGTCAATGTTATCTGTGGCGCATGTCGCCTCGCGGTGGCGCTGAACAGTCGGTCCGCGTCGCTGGCGCAAGGCACGGGGTAAGTCGGTCACACGACCGGGTTAAGCTGGGCCCCAAGGAGCCAGCGATGAACGTTTCCAGGGCCTCGACCTACGGCGAGCGCGTCGGTGCCGTCAGCTACCGTTTCGACAGCCTGCGCGAGCTGATGGCCAAGGCCACGCCGGAGCGCTCGGGCGACCGCCTCGCGGGCGTCGGCGCGGAGTCCGAACAGGAGCGGGTCGCCGCGCAGATGGCGCTCGCCGACCTGCCGCTGAAGACCTTCCTCAACGAGGCCCTGATCCCGTACGAGGACGACGAGGTCACACGGCTCATCGTCGACACGCACGATGCCGCGGCCTTCCTTCCCATCGGCCACCTGACGGTCGGCGGCCTGCGCGAGTGGCTGCTCTCGGACGAGGCGGACACGGCCACGCTGACGCGCCTGGCTCCGGGCCTCACGCCGGAGATGGCCGCCGCGGTCAGCAAGATCATGCGCAACCAGGACCTGATCCTGGTGGCGCGCAAGTGCGAGGTCGTCACGCGCTTCCGCAACACCGTGGGCCTCGCGGGCCGCCTGTCGACGCGGCTGCAGCCCAACCACCCGACCGACGATGCCAGCGGCATCGCCGCCAGCGTGCTGGACGGCCTGATGTACGGCAGCGGCGACGCGGTCATCGGCATCAATCCCGCCACCGACAACGTGGCGCAGGTCGCGCACCTGCTGCACCTGCTCGCGGAAGTCATCGAGCGCTTCGAGATCCCCACGCAGAGCTGCGTGCTCACGCACGTGACCAACACGCTGCAATGCATCGCCCGCGGCGCGCCGGTCGACCTGGTGTTCCAGTCCATCGGCGGCACGGAGGCGACCAACCGCAGCTTCGGCGTCGATCTGAAACTGCTGGCCGAGGCCCGGGCCGCGGCGCTGTCGCTGGAGCGCGGCGCGCTGCTGGACGACGGCCGGCGCGGCCGGCACGTCATGTACTTCGAGACCGGCCAGGGCAGCGCGCTGTCGGCCGGCGCCCAACACGGCTGCGACCAGCAGACCGTCGAGGCCAGGACCTACGCGGTGGCGAGGCACTTCGAGCCGCTGCTCGTGAACACGGTGGTCGGCTTCATCGGGCCCGAGTACCTGTACGACGGCAAGCAGATCATCCGGGCTGGGTTGGAGGACCACTTCTGCGCGAAGCTGCTCGGCCTGCCGATGGGCTGCGACATCTGCTACACCAATCACGCCGCGGCCGACCAGAACGACATGGACGTGCTGCTCACGCTGCTGGGCGTGGCGGGCTGCAACTTCATCATGGGGATCCCGGGATCGGACGACGTGATGCTCAACTACCAGACCACGTCCTTCCACGACGCGCTGTATGCGCGTCGGGTGCTGGGGCTGCGCCCCGCGCCGGAGTTCGAGCGCTGGCTCGAGCGCATGCGGATCGCGCGGCCCGGCCCGCCGGGACATCTGGTCGAAGGCATGTCGCCGGCCTTCGCCGCCTTGCTGCTGTCGTCATGAGCGACACCCTCATCCCCAATCCCTGGCGCACGCTGCGCCAGCACACGCCCGCGCGCATCGGCCTGGGCCGCGCCGGGGTGAGCCAGCCGACCTCGGCGCATCTGGCGTTCCAGCTCGCCCATGCGCAGGCGAGAGATGCCGTGCATCGCGAGCTGGACCACGAGGCGCTCGCGGCCTCCTTGAGCGCGACGGGGCTGGAGACGCTGGATCTGCACAGCGCGGCCGCGGATCGGGCCACCTACCTTCAGCGGCCGGATCTCGGGCGCCGGCTCGACGAAGCGTCGAGCGCGCTGCTGGCCGACCGTGAATCGGACGACGCGCCGGATCTGGCGCTGATCGTCGCGGACGGCCTGTCCGCGTTGGCGATCGAGCGGCATGCCCTCGCCTTTGTCTCCGCGCTCAAGCCGTTGCTCGCGCAGGACTGGCGCTGGGCGCCCGTGGCCATCGTCCGCCAGGCCCGCGTGGCGATCGGCGATCCGATCGGTCATGCGCTGGGCGCGAAGCTCGCCGTGGTGCTGATCGGCGAACGCCCGGGGCTGAGCTCCCCCGACAGCATGGGCGTGTACGTGACCTGGGCGCCCCGGCCGGGGCGCACGGACGCGGAGCGCAACTGCATCTCCAACGTGCGGCCGGAAGGGCTGGCGCCGGAGGCCGCGGCGGCGCGGCTGGCGTGGTTGCTCAACGAGGCGCGAACCCGTCAGGTGACAGGTGTTGCGTTGAAGGACGAGAGCGCCGACGCAGCGCCGGCGGTTGAAACGACGGCTTCCTTCCGGCTGGACGGGCGCTGAGTACTGCCACGGCTGCTGGCCCTCACCCCCGCCCTCTCCCGCAAGCGGGAGAGGGAGTTCGGCACTGCTCCTTCTACCGCCGGTTCTGCCTGCGGCAGAGGGAGTCCGGCACTGCTCCTTCTACCGCCGGTTCTGCCTGCGGCAGAGGGAGTCCGGCGCTGCTCCTTCTACCGCCGGTTCTGCCTGCGGCAGAGGGAGTCCGGCACTGCTCCTTCTACCGCCGGTTCTGCCTGCGGCAGAGGGAGTCGGGCATTGCGCCTCCTAACCATCTCTTCTTACGACAGAGGATGTCACACGGTCCACTCGGTGCATTCTCACTCCCTCTCCCGCTTGCGGGAGAGGGCGGGGGTGAGGGCCAGCGGCGGCGGCAGTACTGAAGCCTTCAGCCTCAAGGCGAAACGAAGCTCTCCTTGCCCGCCTTCTTCTCGTCCTCGGCGATCTTCACGTCGGTCTCGTCCACGACGCCGTCCTTGTTGCGGTCGTGCAGGTTGAACATGCTCATGCCGGCGGCCATGAACTCGTCCAGGCTGATGCTGCCGTTCTTGTCCTTGTCGAGCACGCCGAAGCGGACCTTGGCCTGACGCATCTGGCGCTGCTGTTCCTCGCGGCGCTTCTCCGGATCGGCCATCTTGCCGATGCGCTGCATCAACCGGCCTTCGAATTCGCCGAGGTACTCGGCTTCGCTCAACTGGCCGTCGGCGTTGAAGTCGATGCGCACGAACTCGACCTCGCGGCCGAGCTTGAACTCGGCGAGCAGCACCTTGCCGTCGCCGTTGAGGTCCTGCTCGGCGATGAAGGTGGTCGAGGAATGCGAGGCGGCCAGCGCGGGCAGCGCGGCCAGTCCCAGCACGGTGGCGGTCAGGGCGGATTGGAACGTGGTCTTCATGGCTGGGGCTGCACTTCGATGGTCAGGGTGGCCGTGGTGCTGATCCACAGCGCGGGGTTGTCCGGAGAGGCACGGCGCACGCGCACCTGCAGCAGGTAGAGACCGGCGGTCTTGGGCTTGAAGCTCACTTCGCCGGCGGCATTGGTGCTGAAGTCCAGCTCGGGCTGCTTCTGGCTCACGTAGTTCTGGCCGTCCGCGATGACGGTCAGGGTCTCGCCGGCCAGCGGCTTGCGGTTCTCGCGCACGCGCACGGTGACGGGCTCGCCGGCATACAGCTCGTACGGCTTCGTCACCGGGAAGATCTCGACGCCCTCCCCGTCGAAGTCGACCGCGCTGGGGCGGCCGCGCGTCACGTAGACGTCGGCGCGGGTGATGCTCTGCACCTCGATCGGCTGGTCGCCCGGCTGCGTGTCTTCCGCGCGTTCCGAGAAGACCACCTTGCCCTGGCGCAGCACGCCCTTGGCCAGGCGGCCCTTGCGCACGCCCGACGACACGAGGTAGGTGCCGTTGCCGGCGCCCAGCGGCACCTCGAGGTAGCTCGCGTCCTTCAGCACCGCCGCCGGGGTCAGGGCTTGCCGCTTGCCGTCGGGGCCGACCACCTGGAAGGTGTCGGACTTCATCGCCACGTCGGGCCGCAGGTCGCCTTCCGCGAACGAGGCCTCGACGGTCACGTGCTTGCGCTGCTCCTCGGCGCTGAAGGTGTTGGGCTTGAGGTAAGGCGAATGGGCCTGGGCGGCTGCGCCGAACAGCAGCGGCGTCAGGCAGAGACCGATTTTCTTGAGCGTGGAAAGAGACATCGCAATTCGTGCCGGGTTGAGTCGGAGCGGCACTATAGATGAGAATTGATCTCAATTGCGAATTATTATCAACAAAGACGGGATGACCCCTGTCGATGACGAAAGTTGCCCTTGAACGAACGCATCAGAACGACGCACCGGGGGATGACGATTTCCTTTTCTCAAGGGCGTCCATCCAACCGATGTCATAGGTGTCGTACATGCGCCTGACTGGATCACTTTCCGGCAGTCGATCAACTTCAAAGCTCAACGCAAAGAACCTGTTGCTCAGCCGCTCACATTCATCCCGAATGGAGAAATCTCCGGCCAACAGATCCATGAAATAGCGTCCGAATACCAAGGCCAAATTCTCCGGGCTGTCGCCATCTGGCAGCACATCGGCGGCACCACGCATGTGTCGAAGGAGAAAGATGCTCATTCCCTGCGACTCCGCGAACCGGGAGACCAGAATCACCGCACTTCCCTCTGGCTCGTACCTCTCATAGAGGAATGAAATGCAACATTTTTGAGATTCGATCACCCAGTGCTCATCGCTGATTTTCCGATCTCTGAAAATTTCATTGTCGGGAAGGGCTGCATGGAATCTCTTTCTAAACTCTTGAGCTTGCATGGCTGCTTCCACGGGCGAGACAGACTGCCTAGTCGAAAGTATATTGAGCTCGAACAGCGGATCCGAAAGACTGCGCTATGAATCTGATCGAAGAAGCCTCTCGCATCGACGGCTACCTCCTTGCCATCTCCTCTCTCAAGGAGGATGGCACTGCCTTTCGCTGTGTGCATCTTGGAGAAGGCGGCCCGTCCGGCAAGGCGTCGGAAGTCGCCGAACACTTCCGGTTCGATCCAGGTTCCGTAGAGCTCGTTTCCGAAAGTGACAGCCTGACCCCAGAGAACATTCCGAAGGGGCTGGAGGACTGGATGCTGAATCGAGTGCGTTCGGCGGTGGGTACCGCAATTGATCGTCGACTGGTCTCCGGCCTCGTGGCCGAATTGGTCGGAATTTTTCAGAGAGCGCCCGCCTGGTTTTCTGTCGCACGCGCGGTCCCAAGCAGACCCGGCGACCAGGGAGCCTTTTGGTCGATCTACGTGTTCGGGATGGACATCGGTTCTTGCGCGATCCACTGCTCGTGGGATGACTGATGGCACAGCGGCAACTCAGACCGCGGCAACGCAGGACACGTTGTGGTCCTCCTCCGAGAGATACCACGTCAGACAAGACTGAATCGCACGTCAACGCATGATGGAGCGTTCAGCCGGCAGAGTCACTGGCCGGCGGTGCTTGCCCGGACAGCGCGTGGCACCCGTCGCAGAGCTTGCGCGTCTGGAACAGGTAGCGCTTCTCCACTTCGTAAGCGTGCTTCTGCTGCGCCGCCGTGAACACGCATGGCGCATCGCAGCGCTCACACCAGTAGAACTCGTCGAAGTAGTGGATCGTCGCGTCGGGCTCGTAGGAGCGGGACCGCTTGCTCGACTCGGACCATGCCGATTGGTCGGCGAGCACGGACGCGTTCTTGGACGAGTGACGCCACTTCGCCGCGCACGGCAGACACACGCCGCCGGTGACAGTGGCGGTGAGCGCGAGGATGGGGGCGCGGCAGTTCCGGCAGGCGGGTCGGATGGTCACGGGGACGTAGGAACGTGGGGACGGCGTCGGAGTTCGCCGGATTCTGCCCGAGGCGGAATCCGATCGAGCGAGCGTTGCCTGCCCCTATGCCCACGGCACGTAGACTGTTTCGACAAGCACACCGCCACGTTCATGAGAATCGAATCGCCCCCACCTTCCGGCATTCCAGGCATCGGTCTCCGACCGATCGAGCGCAGCGACAGGCAAGCATGGTTCGATTACCTGCGTCTGCCCGAAGTGCATGAGCACACGAGTTGGAACGTCCATCAGCCGGAGGACCTCGATCCGCTGTTCGAGATCCATGAGTCCGTGAGCCCGACGTCTCCTCGTCGCCTGGCCATCGTCGATCTGGAGAGCGGACGATTGGCGGGAACCATCGGCTTCCACACCGTCTCTGACCTCAACCGTGCCGCCGAGATCGCCTACGACCTGGCGCCGCCGTACTGGGGACGGCGACTGGCGACGCAGTTGTGCCGGCGGGTGACGGACTGGTCGTTTGAGACCTATGGATTCGTCCGTGTGCAAGCCACGGTCCTGGTCGGCAACGAACGCTCCGCCCGAGTCCTGCAGAACAGCGGCTTCGCGCACGAAGGCCTGCTCAGGGCCTTTCGCATGGTTCGCGGCCGCCCGGGGGACTTCAACGTCTATTCGCGACTGGCGACGGACCCGGCGCTCTGAAGAAGAGACAACGCCCGGCGGCCGCACTCCACAGTCGCGGAGCGCGGCACGCCACGCTCAGGCCGTCGTCTTGATCAGACCCAGTTGCGTCAACGCCTTGACGCCGTCGTCCAGACCGATCTCCTCGACGATCCTGCCGTCCTTGAGGCGCAGCACCGTGGTGCCGGTGAAGCGCATCCGGCGGCCGGTCGCCGCCGGCAGACCGCCGACGAGGAAGTCGTCGAACGCCGGGCCGGTGTGCGTGCCGCCGCCTTCCCAGCGGCCGACGACGTAGTCGCCTTCCGCGATCAGATCGGCGGCGCCCCAGAAGCTCAGGTCGGGGAAGGCCTCGCGGAAGTCGGTCATGAAAGCCTTGATGTCGTCGCGGCCTCGGCGCGGCTCATGCAGCGAGTAGTGCAGCACCATGTCGGGTGCCGCGAGCTCGTCAACGATGGAAAGATCGCAGGTCTCGCCCCAGAAGCTGGTGAACCAGCGACCGACGATGGCCTTGTTGTTTTCTTCGATGGACATGGAGAACTCCTTGGGAGTGGTGGTTGGCGAATCAGTGGGAGAAAGCGTATCGATCGGGTCCGATGCGAAACATCCGTTTCTTGCCACCGAATCGACAAACCTGCCGCCCCTTCAGACCTGACCCCGCACCGCGCCGCGCCGCGCCGCGACGTTCCGTGCCATGACGATGCGATCGGAATTCGATCGCAAGGATCGGAGTGTTTGAACGCCACGCCGCGCCTAGACTGGACTCATGCCCTCGCATGGAAGGAACTGAGATGACCGATGCAGCCGTCGCTCGCGAGAGCCCCAGCCCGAAGCCGATGCCGCCGCTCATCCCGGGCCTCGCGGCGCAGGACTGGCCGGCTGTCGAGCGCTCGCTCGACGACGGCGGAAACGCTGTCTTGCCTCGTCTGCTGACGGCGACGCAATGCCGACAGCTGGCGGCCTTGTATCCGGAGAAAGACGGCTTCCGGTCGACGATCACGATGGCCCGTCACGGCTTCGGCCGCGGTGAGTACAAGTACTTCGCCTACCCGCTGCCGCCACTGCTGGACGGTCTGCGCCATGCGCTGTATCCGAGGCTCGCTCCGATCGCCGACGGCTGGAACCGGCGGCTCGGGATCGCCGTGAGTTATCCGGACACGCTGACGGCCTTCCTGGAGCGATGCCATCGCGCCGGGCAGACCCGCCCCACGCCGCTGATCCTGCAATATGGCGAAGGCGACTACAACTGTCTCCATCAGGATCTCTACGGCGAGCACGTCTTCCCGCTGCAGGTCGCGATCCTGTTGTCGCGACCCGGCGAGGACTTCGCCGGCGGCGAGTTCGTGATGACGGAAACGCGGTCGGGCCAGCAGCGCGCGGAGGTCGTCCCGCTGTCGCAGGGGGACGGCCTGGTGTTCACCGTGAACCAGCGTCCCGTGGCCGGGAAGCGGGGGACACTCGGGCCGTCGCCATGCGTCACGGCGTGAGCCGGATCCGCAGCGGCCACCGTCATACGGTGGGATTGATCTTTCACGACGCGAGGTGACCCCGTGGGCACGCTGGGACTGTTCAACGACATGGAGAGGGACGGCGTCCAGGCGCTCGGTCCGCGCGCCTGCGTGCTGCGGGGATTCGCGCGGCCTGTCGCCGACGACCTGCTGAAGGCAATCGAGGAGGTGGCGCTGATCTCCCCGTTCCGGCATCTGGTGACGCCGGGCGGCTACACCATGTCCGTCGCGATGACCAATTGCGGCGCGCTCGGCTGGACCTCGGATCGACGCGGCTACCGGTACGCGGCGATCGATCCCGAGACCGGCGAGCCCTGGCCGGCCATGCCGGACGCGCTGAGGCGCCTCGCCCACGACGCCGCGGCGGCGGCCGGCTTCGAGCGGTTCGAGCCCGACGCCTGCCTGGTCAACCGCTACGCACCCGGTACGAAGCTGAGCCTCCATCAGGACAAGGACGAGCGGGACCTCGATGCGCCCATCGTCTCCGTGTCGCTGGGCATGCCGGCGGTCTTCCTGTTCGGCGGTCTGCGGCGCGACGACTCGACCGCGAAGGTACCGCTGTTCCATGGCGACGTCGCCGTGTGGGGCGCCGAGGACCGGCTGCGTTATCACGGCGTCATGCCGCTGAAGGACCAGCCCCATCCCACGCTGGGGAGCCAGCGGATCAACCTCACTTTCCGCAAGGCGGGCTAAGCCGACAACGGGCAGGACGCGGTCGTGCGATCGGCTGCCGATCGCCTTCCTGTCCGCTCCCGAATTCGATCGCAAGAAACGAAGTGCCTGTGATCCCGCGCGGCCAGACACTGCATTCACCGAATCGAAGACCATGAGCATCCCCATGAAGCCCCTCACCCCCCACGACGCCGACCACGACGCCGACCATGCCGCCGACAGCGCCGCCGAGGCCTACGCCAGCGAGGCGCAGCGCTGGGCCGCCGTCCAGGCGCGTGACGCCAGAGCGGACGGACAGTTCGTCTACGGCGTCCGCACCACCGGCGTCTACTGCCGGCCCAGTTCCTCGACCCGGTTGCCCAAGCGCGAGAACGTCGAGTTCTTCGACACCGCGCAGGCCGCCGAGGCCGCCGGCTACCGGGCCAGCCAGCGCGCCTCCGGCGACCGGACCGCGATGGCCAGGCAGCATGCCGCGGCGATCGCGAAGGTCTGCCGGATGATCGAGCGCGCCGAGACGCCGCCGAGCCTGGACGAGCTGGCCGGCGAGGCGGGGATGAGCCCGTTCCACTTCCATCGCATCTTCAAGGCCGAGACCGGCCTGACCCCCAAGGGCTACGCGTCGGCGTTCCGCGCGAACAAGCTGCGGCAGGAGCTCGGCCAGAAGGGCGCGACGGTGACGGAGGCCATCTACGACGCCGGCTTCAATTCCAACAGCCGCTTCTACGCCGCAGCGGACAACATGCTCGGCATGCAGGCGCGCGAGTACCGCGCCGGCGCGCCGAACATGCAGATCCGCTTCGCCGTGGCCCAATGCTCGCTCGGCGCCCTCCTGGTGGCGCAAAGCCAGGTCGGCCTCTGCGCCATCCTGCTGGCCGACGATCCCGAGCAGCTGGTGCAGGACCTGCAGGACCAGTTCCCGAAGGCGGAGCTGATCGGCGGCGATGCCGATTTCGAGCTGCTGGTGGCGCAGGTCGTCGGCTTCATCGAGGCGCCCTCCCTCGGCCTGAACCTGCCGCTGGACGTGCAAGGCACGGCCTTCCAGGAACGCGTCTGGCAGGCGCTGCGCGAGATCCCGCCCGGTGCCACCGTCAGCTATGCGCAGGTGGCGGCGCGCATCGGCCAGCCCAAGGCGGTCCGCGCGGTGGCCCAGGCCTGCGGCGCGAACCACCTGGCCGTCGCCATTCCCTGCCATCGCGTGGTGCGCAACAACGGCGAGTTGTCGGGCTATCGCTGGGGCGTCGATCGCAAGCGCGAACTGCTGCTGCGCGAGGCGGGCCAGGCGAGCCACGCGGGCCAGCCCGGCGAGCAGCGATGAGCCTGCGCGACGCCGTCGATCGGCTGAACTGGCCAGGGATCGAAGCGGAACTGGGCCAGGAGGGCTTCGTGGTCCTGCCTGGCGTGCTCGACGACCGGCAGGTCGCCGAGCTGGCCTCGCTCGTGAGCGGCGACCATGCGATTCGAAAGACGTCGCTGGCGGTCGAGGGCCTGGGCCAAGGCGAGCGCTTCGCGCTGCCGGCGATTTCTCCCCCATCCATCGCCGATCTGCGTCGACGCTTCTATCAACGCCTGGTGCCGGTGGCCAACCGCTGGAACGCGTTGCTTGACGTGGCGCAGACCTTTCCGGCCACCCTGGACGAGTTGATGACGCTACGCGCCGGGGTCGATGCGCGGCCGGCGCGCTCCAGCTTCACGCGCCTGCGCGTCGACGACTACGAAGCGCTTCATCAATACGCCGAGCAGCCCCACGCGTTTCCCTTGCAGCTCGTGGCCCTGCTCGGAGAGCCGGGCGAGGACTTCACCGGCGGCGAGTTCGTCATGACCGAGCAGCGTCCGCGCATGCAATCCCGGCCGATGGTGCTGCCGCTGCGCCGCGGCGATCTGGCGGTCATCACCGTGGCGCATCGACCGCACCAGGGCTCGCGAGGCTACTACCGCGTGAACCTGAAGCACGCGATCAGCCGCGTCCGCAGCGGCGAGCGCATCGGGCTCGAGCTGCTGCTCGACGAGGCGATGCCGACACGGGATCGGCATGAAGTCGACAGGAGGCAGGGCCTCCTCTTTCACGACGCCAGCTGAGTCGCTGAACGTCCCCGGGACGCCCTCCGGATCCTCCTGACCTCGTCCTTCAGCCGTCCCAGCGCCGGATCGAAGATGCCGGCCGCCTGCAGACCGTCGCAGGTCCGATCGAGGTACTCCGCGTTGCTGCCCAGGCTGCCGGCCGCCGTGGCCAGGCGGTGGGCGATGCCGGTCTCGCCGAGTCCGCCCGCATACAGCGGATGGGCCGCATCGGTGGTGAACGCGATGGCGGTGCCGATGCCATGGCCCTCGGCATCGACCAGCGGCACCCAGCGCGGCACGTAACCGGCGATCACCATCTCCCGGCGCCACAGCAGTCGAAGTTCCCGCTCGACGACGTCCTCCGCCAATCGATAGGCCACGCCGCAGCTCTGTCCGCCGCGGTCCAGCGACAGCATCAGGCCGGGCTGTTCGGCCGTCGCGCGAAGCGCGGTGATCGACAGGCAGAAGGCGCGGTGCCAACCGACCACCCTCGCGAGGCGTTTCTCCACCGCGTCGATCGCGGCGTTCCACACCAGCGAGCCGTAGCCGAAGACCCAGACATCGCCGTCGGGGCGCAGGGCCAGCGTCTCGCGCAGCGAGGCCAGCCGCTCGATCTCGGTCACCCGTCGCGCCATCGGATCGTCCGCCGCGACCAGCGTGTCGAGCAGTCCCGACTCCAGCAGTCCGCGTGTCAGGACGCTCCCTGCCCCGTTCCCCTGCTCTTCTGCGAACCCATCGGGTTCGGCATTCCGCGTCGTCATCGTGTCCTCGTCCACAGGTCCTGTTGCGTGCATCGGGACGATCCACGCTTGAGCGCACTGTGCCGAGGAGGTCTCGCCTAGACACTCCGATTCTTGCGATGCAAAGGACGACGCGCGATCGCGACCAGCCTGCGGCCATCGAGGCGGGCGCGCGGGTCGACACCGAAGCCGCCGCGCAGCTGGACGTCGTCAAACCCCGCCGTGTCGAGATGGAACGCGAGCTCCTGCGGGAACAGCAGCCGCAGCGACTCTTCGGGATCGCGCCGCGGCGCTTGCCCGGGACGGCGCCAGGTGACCTGCTCGGTCATCGTCTGCGCCGCCAGATCGAGGCGGTGGCGGATCGTGGCGGTGGCCTCGACGCCCCCTCGCGCGAACGCGTGATGCGTGACGGGCCGGAACGGTCGCGGCCCGGTGAACGCGATCGCGTTGAGGACGTCGAGCAGCAGCAGCCCGCCCGGCCTGACGTGCTCGCGCAGGCGCGACAGCGTCGCGGCGATCTCGCGGTTCGAGAGGTTGTAGCAGAAGGTCGTCCCGATGCAGACCACGACATCGAAGGTCTGGCCGAGCGCCATCGTGCGCATGTCGCCGACGTGGAAGCGCCCGCCCGGATCCTTGGCTTGCGCGGCCTCGATGAAGCGCGGATTGATGTCGACGCCCTCCGCCTCGATGCCGCGACGGCGCAGCAGGCGGCAGAACGAGCCGGTGGCGCAGCCGACGTCGAGCAGGCGCCCGCCGGCATCGCGCGCGAGCTGCTCGATGAAGCGCGCGCGGGCCGGCGGTTCGCGGAACACGACGTCCCACAGGTCCGTATCCTCGGCAAGCAGCGTCATGGGGTCATCGTCGCTGCGGTCGGCAGCGCGCTGGCGATGGAGAGATCCGTGCGCGCGCTGCCGAAGACCGAGGCGGGCAGCGCCAGCACGCGGTGGTCCGCGAGCAAGGCGCGGGCATCGGACGGGATCACGATCAGATAGCCCTGTGCCGCCGGCCTCGCGGTCACGCCCGCCTCGGCCAGACGGCGGATCAGCCCGGCCCGATGCGTGGCCAGCTCGTCCGCGAGCCGCGCCGGGAAGTCGCGGAAGCGCGTCATCAGCTCGCGCGCCTGGAACAGCTGGCGCTGGGTCGGGTGCAGCGCGCGGAAGATGTCCTGCAGCGACTCCCGATCGCGCTCCGGCACCAGCGCCATGCCGAAGACGAGCTCGTGCAACCAGCCCTTCGAGAGCGAGTCGAGGTAGAAGACCTGATCGGTGGCGATGAGCCGCAGCATCGCGGGATCCAGCGGCTGGCCGAAGGCGTAGACACCGTCGAGCATCAGACGGCGCTCGCCATCCTGCGCGAGCCAGCGGATGGCGACATCGACCTCGTCCTCGGTCCACGCGCGGCCATGCAGCTTGAGCGGCGCCGGCAGCAGCACCACCGACGCGCCGTCCGAGACCGCCTGGCCCAGGAGCCGTGCAAGATCGAAGTCCGGGAAGGTGTCCAGTGCGCTGGCCGCGACCTCCGCCGCCGCGGCGATCCGCCAGTAGACGGGGTAGACGTCGCCCGGCAACGCGACGCGTCGCCCGGCCTGCGCGAAGGCGCGCAGCAGCAGTTCGATTCCATGGCGGACGCCGTCGCAGGCGAAGGCCCGCGGCGCCAGTTCAGCCGGGAGACCACGCAACTCGCACCACACCGGCGCGAGGTGGCAGCGATGCACCCGGGGAAAGGTGTCCGGCACGACGACATCGGGCCGCAGGGGCGCCAGCGCCTGCACGATGCGGGTCTCGGCGACATCGATCAGGTCGGTGTGCATGGCCCGCTGCGCGCGGCGCCATTCAACGAAGGCGGTGAAATCCATCGAGGAGTCCAAGGTGGGAGCGTTCATGGGGGCGTCATGCACACAACACCGCTTGCCCAGGTCCGACGAGGCTTGTCCGGTCCTCCAGCGACGCCAGGCAGGTGCCGTCCGCCATCACGTTCCAGCTGCGCGCCGTGCCGTTGCGGCGTTCCCAGAACAGGCTGGGTTCCGTATAGGCCGCCACGCGCATCTCGCGGCCGGCGATCGAGCCGCCGTAGACCGGCGCGCCCCACGGCAGGCGCGCGACCTCCTGAAAGCCCGCCGTCTCCGCCCATCGATGGACAAGCGACAGCGGCACCTGGTGACGCGCGCTCCACTCGTTCGCGCCATGCGCGAACCACACCGACTCCTCACTCGTCGACACGTACAACTCCTTGAAGCAGACCTCGTCCGCGCCGTTCCCGGCGGCCCACCTGACGTAGTCATCGACGGCCTGCACCGAATCGACGCCGCCGCGTTGCAGCACGCACACCAGCCGCATCCGCAGGCCCTGCAACGCGTCGGCGCGATCGCGCCGGGCGCGCAGCAGCACCGGCGTCTGCGTGGCGATCTTCATCAACGCGGCATTCGCGGCCTCGTCGACGTGGTGTCGCGACACGGCCAGCACGCCCAGACCGGCCTCGTGCAGCGCCATCAGCTGCTCCGCCGCTTCCGCCTCGCCCTGCCCCGCCAGCGCCACGCCGTTGGTGATCAGCACCACCTTGTCGAAACGCGCACGGCAGGCCCGCACGAGCTGCAGCAGGTCGGCGCGCTTCATCAGCGTCGGCTCGCCGCCCCCGGTGATCACGGCGCGCTCGGCGCCCCGCGACTGTGCGCGCTGGACCCACTGGTCGACGCCGGCCCAGTCGATGCGCGCCTGCGGTTGCTCGACCGAGGCCGACGCCTCCGAGAAACAGAACGGGCACTTCGCCTGGCAGCCGCGCGCGATCGGCAGGAACGAGACCGACCGCGGGCGGATCGCGTCCCAGGGCAGGAACGCGTCCGCATGCAGCGCGAGCGAGCGGGCCATCGCCTCCTCGAGCCGCACCTGCGGTCCCAGGCCCCCGTCGGGCGCGACCTCGTGCAACCCGGCGAGCGGCAGGTCCGGCGACGGCCACACGAGTCCGATGCCGTTGCGCAGATTCGGCTGCAAGGACTCGCGCGGCAACTCGGCCCGCAGCACGATCAGGCGATCACCAGCCGTGGCCGATCTGGCGCGCAGACGCTCGGCCTTGTCGATGCCGATGGACAGATCGGCCAGCGTCAGCAGATGGAAGACCTCGGGATAGCGGCTCTCGGGGATTGCGGACTTGCGGTACGCCCCCTGGTACTTGTCGTAGGCGCGCGCCAGGTTCGACAGCAGCGTCACATGGAACATCGGGACGACGTCGTCCCGCACGGGCGCCGCGCGGTGCACGGCGACCTCGGCGAGGAAGGGGGATGACAGGGTCATGGGCATGGCGATGACAAAGGGCGCCGGGGGATTGTCGACTCGTTCTCCGCCGGGTCGGATGGCAACGTGAGTTGCACTGAACAACCCAATAAGTTGCACAGTACAACCCACAATGCCGACTGTCAAGCTGTCGGCTTGCGTCATCCACCAGCCGGGCGGGCTGCCAGTTTCACCCGCACTCGTATCCGCTGCCCGGGCTGCCGCCCGGGAGGGAGGTCGTTGGTGATGTCACCAGTTGTAGGGCCTCGCCTATAGACGGCCCTGCCTGCGACTAGAACCGGCGATGCGCCTCAGAAACTGCCGGTCTTGAAGACCCGGCCGTCTGCTTCAAGCAGGCGCCACGCGCTGCCCTCCCGATGCAAGGTCCGCCCGGTGTCCGGGTAATGGCAGATGTCGCGCTCGACGCGCGTGCCCACGATCATGTAGGTGCACGGCGCGTCGGACTGGTTGGAGGCCCGGTGCGCGATCGGCGCCCCGGCCGGCCAGCACGCGGTATCGCCGGGCTGCAGGACCTCCTCGCGGTCGCCTTCGGTGATGGTGACCTGGCCGGACAGCACGTAGAGCATCTCGTCCTCGTTCTCGTGCCAGTGCCTGTTCGACGACCTCGCCCCGGGCTGCAGCGTCTGGACGTAGGCGCCGTACTGCGTCAGGCCGCCGAAGGCGGACAGTCGGACGGTGTCCGTGATGCCGAACGACGCATGCTCGGCATGGTCGGCCTGGGCCTCGGTCTTGCGGATGATCATGGTGCCGCGACTCTACCCGTCCCTCGGACGTATTCCAAACTCGTATGGCAGCGGTCGAAGATTGGATGTTTCCCCACTGGCTGAAGCTCCTAAGCTGGGCAGCGTTCCTCAACGAGCCGGCGCCATGCGAATCACGAAGCTGACGACCTATCGCGTTCCACCGCGGTGGATGTTCCTGAAGATCGACACCGACGAGGGCGTGGTCGGCTGGGGCGAACCCGTGATCGAAGGTCGCGCGCGCACCGTCGAGGCCGCGGTGCACGAGCTGTCCGAATACGTCGTCGGCCAGGATCCCTCCCGCATCAACGACCTCTGGCAGCTCATGTACCGCGCGGGCTTCTATCGCGGCGGCGCGATCCTGATGAGCGCCCTCGCCGGCATCGACCAGGCGCTGTGGGACATCAAGGGCAAGGTCCTCGGCCAGCCGGTCCACGAGCTGCTGGGCGGGCTGGTCCGCGATCGGATGAAGGTCTATTCCTGGGTCGGCGGCGACCGCCCCGCCGACGTCATCAACGACATCCGGCGCATGCGCGAGGGCGGCTTCGATACCTTCAAGATGAACGGCACCGAAGAGATGGCCATCGTCGACAGCGCCCGCAAGGTGGACGAGGCGGTGGCCCGCATCGCCGAGATCCGCGAGGCGTTCGGCCACGAGATCGAGTTCGGCATCGACTTCCACGGCCGCGTGGCCGCGCCCATGGCCAAGCCGCTGCTCAAGGCGCTGGAGCCGTACCGGCCGCTCTTCGTCGAGGAACCCGTGCTCGCGGAGCAGGCCGAGTACTACCCGCGCCTGGCCGAGCAGACCACCATCCCGCTGGCGGCCGGCGAGCGCATGTATTCCCGCTTCGAGTTCAAGCGCGTCTTCGCCGCCGGCGGCATCGCCATCATCCAGCCGGACCTGTCGCATGCCGGCGGCATCACCGAGTGCGTCAAGATCGCCGCGATGGCCGAGGCGCACGACGTGGCCCTCGCCCCCCACTGCCCGCTGGGACCGGTGGCGCTGGCGGCCTGCCTGGCGGTGGACTTCGTGTCGCACAACGCCGTGCTGCAGGAGCAGAGCATGGGCATCCACTACAACCAGGGCGCCGAGCTGCTGGACTTCGTGACCAATCGCGAGGACTTCCACATCGAGGACGGCTTCATCCGGCCGCTGCTCAAGCCGGGCCTGGGCGTGGAGATCGACGAGCAGCGCGTCATCGAGGCCAGCCGCCATGCCCCCGACTGGCGCAATCCCGTCTGGCGTCATGCCGACGGCAGCGTCGCGGAATGGTGATGACTCAGCGCGCGCGCCTGATCGCGCTGGACTGGGGAAGCACGCGGCTCCGCGCCTTCCTGCTGGGCGCGGACGGCGAGGTGCTGGCCACGCGCGAGTCCGACGCCGGGGCCTCCACCCTGGGCGGCACCGACGCGTTCGCCCGGGCCCTGGAAGACCTGGTGGGAAGCTGGCGCGCGCAGCACGCGGGCATCAAGCTGCTGGCGTGCGGCATGGTCGGCAGCCAGCACGGCTGGCGCGAGGTCCCGTATGTGCCCTGCCCCGCCGATGCCGCCGCCTTGGCCGCCCAGGCGCTGCCGCTGGACGATGCGTTCTGGATCATTCCCGGCCTCGTCGACGATGCGGGACAGCCGGACGTCATGCGCGGCGAGGAGACGCAGATCATCGGCGCGTTGGCGCGACATCCCGAGTTGTCGGCGGATGCCTGCCTCGTGCTGCCCGGCACGCATTCGAAATGGGCGCGGGTCCGCGATGGCCGCGTCACCGGTTTCGCCACGCACATGACCGGCGAGCTCTACGCCTTGCTGCGCCGGCAGTCGGTGCTCTCGCGGCTGATGCCGGCCGACGACGGCCCGCCCGCGTCGGACGACGCATTCCTTCGCGGTCTGGACGCGGCCCAGGAGCCCGCCGGGCTCGGCCGTCAGCTCTTCGGCGTGCGCACGCTGGGCCTGTTCAAGCAGCTGCGGTCCGAGGAACTGCCCGACTACCTGTCCGGCCTGCTGATCGGTCACGAGGTCGCGAGCGAGCTCGGCGACCTGCGCCGACCGGAGGAGACGGGCGGCGCGGCATCGCAGCGTCTCGCCCTCATCGGCGATCCGGCCCTGTGCAGGCGCTACGCGCTGGCCATCGGGCGATTCGGTGGGCCCTCGCCGCTCCTGCTCGACAACACCGCGCCCGCCGGCCTGTGGCGGCTGGCGCAAACCATGAAGCTCGCCTGATGTTGACGACCGCGCTGCAACACCTGCCCCTGATCGCCATCCTGCGAGGCGTGGGTCCGGACGAGGTGGAGGCCATCGGCGATGCGCTCCACGCCGAAGGATTCCGCCTCATCGAGGTGCCGTTGAACTCGCCGCGCGCGCTCGAGTCCATCGCCCGGCTCGCGCGGCGGCTGCCGGCCGACACGGTCGTCGGCGCCGGCACGGTGCTCACGGCGACCGCCGTCGCCCAGGTGCGCGACGCGGGCGGACGACTCATCGTCATGCCGCACGCGGACGCCGCCGTGATCCGGGCCGCCAAGGCGCTCGGCCTGTCCTGCGTGCCGGGCGCGGCCACGCCGACGGAGGCCTTCGCCGCGCTCGATGCCGGCGCCGACGCGCTGAAGCTCTTCCCGGCGGAGCTGGTCACGCCCGCCGTCATCAAGGCGATGCGCGCCGTGCTGCCGCGCGACCTGCCGCTGCTGCCGGTCGGCGGCATCACGCCGGACACCATGGCCGCGTTCAAGGCGGCGGGCGCCGCCGGATTCGGCCTGGGATCGGCGCTCTATGGTCCGGGGCTAGCCGCGGTCGAGGTCGGGCAGCGCGCGCGGTCCTTCGTCAACGCCTGGCGCGCCCTCTGACATGCCCTCACCGCAACACGCCCCCATGGCTTCCGCCCCCTCGCTCGACACGTCGTTCGACACCTCGTTCAACACGTCGCTCGACGCGTTGTTCAACGCGCCGCTTGAACTCGTCCTGACGCAGAGCGCGACGCTAGGCGAGGGACTGCAGTGGCACGACGGACGCTGGTGGTGGACCGACATCGAAGGCGCCACGCTGCAGGCCTGGCGTCCGGGCGATGCGGCGACCAGCGTCTGCCCGTTGCCCGATCGGCTCGGCAGCTTCGCGCACTGCCGGTCCGGGCGCGTGCTGCTGGGCCTGAGCAAGCGGCTGGCCTTCTCGACGCTGGACGACGCGCTGGCCTTGAGCTCGTTGGAGACCGTGACGCCCGTCGATGCCGCCGAGCCGCGCACCCGCATCAACGACGGCCGCACCGACCGGCGCGGCCACTTCGTGTTCGGCACCATGAACGAGGCCAAGGAACGCCGCACCATCGCGAGCTTCTACCAGTTCTCGATGCGGCATGGCCTGCGCCGCCTGGCCCTGCCCGCCGTGGCGATCGCCAACAGCCTCTGCTTCAGCCTCGACGGCCGCACGATGTACTTCTGCGACACGCTGACCCGACGCATCCAGCAGTGCGCCTACGACGCCGAGAGCGCCCAGGTGTCCGACCTTCGGCTGTTCGCCGAGATGGACCAGGCGCAGGCCTGGCCCGACGGCTCGACCATCGACGCCGAAGGCTGCCTGTGGAACGCGCAATGGGGCGCCGGCCGCGTCGCGCGCTACGACCCCGAGGGCCGGCTGATGGGCGTCTTCACCGCGCCCGCCGCCCACACCAGCTGCCCCGCCATCGGCGGCCCGGGACTGGACCAGCTGATGCTCACCACCGCCCGCCAGGAGCTGAGCCGCGAGGCCCTGGCGGCGCAGCCGTTGTCCGGCAGCCTCTTCGGCCTGCGCCTGCCCCGGGCCCTGGGCGTGCCCGACACCCTGTTCGACGACCGATGAACGACCGATGAACGACCAATAGACGACCGATAGACGATCAGCAAAGGAGACAACATGACGACAACAAAGACCACCACCATCACGACGGGCGGCGCGGCGACGATGCCGCGACGCGCCGTCCTTGCCCTGCTGAGCGTGCCGCTGGCCGCGAGCCTTGCGCTGCCGCACGTCGCGCGCGCGGCCGAACCGGTCAAGATCGGTTTCCTCGTCAAGCAGGCCGAGGAGCCCTGGTTCCAGGACGAATGGCGTTTCGCCGAGCAGGCGGCCAAGGACAAGGGCTTCACGCTGGTGAAGATCGGCGTGCCCAACGGCGAGAAGATGATGGCCGCCATCGACAACCTCGCCGCGCAGAAGGCGGCCGGCTTCGTCATCTGCGCGCCCGACGTGAAGCTGGGCGCGGCCGTGAACCGCGCGGCCAAGCGCCACAACCTCAAGGTCATGTCGGTGGACGACCAGCTCGTCGACGGCGCCGGCAAGCCCATCGCCGACATCCCCCACATGGGCATCTCCGCCTACGAGATCGGCAAGCAGGCCGGCCTGGGCATGGTCGAGGAGATCAAGGCCCGCGGCTGGAAGCTGGACGAGGTCGGCGCCCTGCGCGTGGCCTACGACCAGCTGCCCACCGCGCGCGATCGCAACCAGGGCGTGCTGGACGCGCTGAAGGCCGCCGGCCTGCCGGCCGCCAACGTCGTCGACGCGCCCCAGGCCAAGACGGACACCGAAAGCGCCTTCAACGCCGCCAACATCGCCTTCACCAAGAACGCGAAGTTCAAGCGCTGGGTCGCCTTCGGCCTGAACGACGAGGCCGTGCTCGGCGCCGTGCGCGCGGCCGAAGGCCGCGGCATCAAGCAGGACGCGATGGTCGGCATCGGCATCGGCGGCAGCCAGACCGCGCTGAGCGAGTTCTCCAAGCCCACGCCGACGGGCTTCTTCGGCACGGTGCTGATCAGCCCCAAGCGTCACGGCTACGAGACGGCCGTGGCCGTCTACGACTGGGTCACGCAGGGCAAGGCGCCGCCGCCCGTGACGCTGACCAGCGGCACGCTGGTCACGCGCAAAAACCAGGCCGAGATCCGGAAGCAGATGGGCCTGTGACATGGCGTCGCTGCGATTCGACAACATCAGCAAGCACTTCCCCGGCGTCAAGGCGCTGGACGGTGTCTGCTTCGAAGCGCGCGCCGGCCAGGTGATGGGACTGCTCGGCGAGAACGGCGCCGGCAAGAGCACGCTGCTGAAGATCCTGGGCGGCCAGTACCGGCCCGACGGCGGCGAGTTGCGGCTCGACGGCGAGGTGTGCCGCTTCAGCTCGGCCGGCGACGCGATCGCCGCCGGCGTGGCCATCATCCACCAGGAGCTGCAGTACGTCCCCGAGCTGACGGTGGCCGAGAACGCCCTGCTGGGCCGGCTGCCGACGCGCCTGGGCCTGGTGGACCACCAGGCCGCGCGCCGCCGCGTGGCCGATCAGCTGGCGGCGATCGGCGTGGACCTGGATCCGGGCGCGCGGCTGTCCGAGCTGTCCATCGCCCAGCGGCAGATGGTGGAGATCTGCAAGGCGGTCCTGCAGGACGCGCGGGTCATCGCCTTCGACGAGCCCACCAGCAGCCTGTCGCACCGCGAGACGGAGATCCTCTTCCGGCTCGTCAAGCGCCTGCGCGCGGAGGGCCGCACGCTCATCTACATCTCGCACCGTCTGGAAGAGCTGTACGAGCTCTGCGACGCCTGCACGATCTTCCGGGACGGCCGCAAGATCGTCACGCACGAGGTCATGGCCGAGGTGCCGCGTGAACGCCTGATCGCCGACATGGTCGGCCGCGAGCTGCGGGACATCTACGACTACCGCGCGCGCGAGCACGGTCCCGAGCGCGTGGCGGTGCGGGGCCTGCACGGGGACCGCCTGCCCGAGCCGCTGAGCTTCAGCGTGCGCCGCGGCGAGGTGCTGGGCTTCTTCGGTCTCGTCGGCGCCGGCCGCACCGAGCTGATGCGGCTGCTCTACGGCGCCGATGCGCGCCGCGGCGGCGAGGTCCTGCTCGACGGCCGGGCGGTGTCCGACGGCGGCCCGCCCGCGTCCATCGCGGCAGGCATCGTGCTCTGTCCCGAGGACCGCAAGGAACAGGGCATCCTGGCGCACAGCTCCGTCGCGGAGAACATCAACATCAGCTGCCGGCGTCACGGCCTGGCGGGCGGCCTCTTCCTGCGGCCGCGGCTCGAGGCGGCGCGCGCCGACGCCTTCATCCGCAAGCTGCGCATCAAGACGCCGCATCGCGGGCAGGAGATCCGCCTCCTGTCGGGCGGCAACCAGCAGAAGGTCATCCTGGCGCGGTGGCTGGCCGAGCCGCATCTGAAGCTGCTCATCCTGGACGAGCCGACGCGGGGCATCGACGTCGGCGCCAAGAACGAGATCTACCGGATCATCCACGACGTGGCGTCGGCCGGCTGCGCCGTCATCGTCGTCTCCAGCGAGCTGCCCGAAGTGCTGGGCATCGCCGACCGCGTGATCGTCATGCGCGGCGGACGCATCAGCGGCGAGCTCTCGCGCGCCGACGCCAGCGAGACGGCCGCCCTCGCGCTGGCGCTCCCTGACGGAGCGCCGCCGGCGCCCCTGCATTGACCATGACTACCATGCACTCCACGTCAGAATCCGCCCTGTCATCCACGGCGCCCTCCCCGGCGTCATCCGCGGTGTCCTCCGCGCCCTCCTCCTCTCCGTCCTCCGCGCCTCCCACGGAACGCCCTCCCGGCATGCACCCCACCGCCCGCGCCCTCCTCAAGGAGCACAGCATGACGCTGGGCTACGGGCTGCTCTTCGTCGTGCTGGCGCTGACCGTCGAGAACTTCTTCTCCACGGCCAACGTCGTCGGCCTGCTGCTGTCCGTCGCCCAGATCGGCATGGTGGCGTGCACGATGATGTTGTGCCTGGCCTCCCGGGACTTCGACCTCAGCGTGGGCTCGACCGTCGCCTTCGCCGGCGTGCTGGGCGCCATGGTGCTCGAGCGCACCGGCAGCGCGGCGCTGGCCGTGGGCGGCGGGCTACTGGCCGGCGCCCTGATCGGCGCGGGCAACGGCGTGCTGATCGCCTACCTGCGCGTGAACGCGCTGATCGCCACGCTGGCCACCATGCTGATGGTGCGCGGCCTGGCCTTCATCGCCTCCAAGGGCCAGGCGGTGGGCATCGACCACGAGGACTTCATCAGCTTCGGCGACAGCACCTGGCTGGGCCTGCCGCTGCCGATCTGGACGACGGCGCTGTGCTTCCTGGTCTTCGGCGTGCTGCTGAACAGCACCGTCTTCGGCCGCAACACCCTGGCCATCGGCGGCAACCCGGAGGCGGCGCGCCTGGCGGGCGTCCGCGTGGAGCGGCTGCGGGTCTGGATCTTCCTGCTGCAGGGCGTCGTCACGGCCCTGGCCGGGCTGATCCTGTCCGCCCGCATCACGAGCGGCCAGCCCAACGCGGCCACCGGCTTCGAGCTGGACGTCATCTCGGCGTGCGTGCTGGGCGGCGTGTCGCTGCAGGGCGGCAAGGCGCGTATCTTCGGCGTCGTCGTCGGCGTGCTCATCATGGGCACGGTGGAGAACGTCATGAACCTGCTCAACGTCGACGCCTTCTATCAATACCTGGTACGCGGCCTCATCCTGCTGGCCGCGGTCCTGCTCGATCAACTGAAAACGCGCGGCGAGCGCCGCGCCTGACACGATGAGTGCACGTCTGAGAGGCAAGGTCGCGCTGGTGACCGGCTCCACCCAGGGCATCGGCAAGGCCGTGGCCCGTCTCTTCGTCGCGGAGGGGGCGAAGGTCATCCTCAACGACCTGGCCGTCGACGACCACTCGCAGGCGCTGCTGGCCGAACTGGGCGAGGACAACGCGCTCTTCATCGCGGCCGACATCGCCGACGAGTCGGCGGTGCAGGCGATGGTCGCCAGGGGCGCGGACCGTTTCGGTCCGATCAACGTGCTGGTCAACAACGCCGGCCTGGACATCTTCACCGAGCCGCTGGCGATGACGGCGGCGCAGTGGCAACGCTGCCTCGCCGTGGACCTCGAGGGGCCGATGCACTGCAGCCGCGCCGTGCTGCCCGGCATGCTCGACGGCGGCGGCGGCAGCATCGTCAACATCGCGTCGGTGCACGGCCATCGCATCATCCCGGACGCGTTCCCCTACGCGGTCGCCAAGCACGCGCTGATCGGGCTGACCAAGTCGCTGGGCATCCAATACGCGGCGCGCAAGGTGCGCGTCAACTCGATCTCGCCCGGGCTCATCCTGTCCGAGCGTGTGGTGGAATGGCTCAAGCGCCTGACTCCCGAGGAGGCGCAACGCCAGATCGACCTGCTCCCCTGCAAACGCATCGGCGAGCCCATCGAGGTGGCCTACACCGCGCTGTTCCTGGCCAGCGACGAGGCCCGGTTCATCAACGCCACGGACATCCTGATCGATGGCGGGCGTTCGCAGCTTTATCACGACTAGGCATGCCCGATCCGCGTTCCGACCGCTTCGTCCGATCCCATCTGAAAGTCCGGCAACTCGTGCTGCTCGTGGAGCTGGGCCGCCACGGATCGATCCTGCATGCGGCGCAGGCCGCCAACCTGACGCAGCCCGCGGCCTCGAAGCTGCTGGCCGAGCTGGAGCACGCGCTGGGCATGAAGCTGTTCGACCGCCTGCCGCGCGGCGTGGCGCCCACCGACTACGGGGCGGTCATGATCCGCCGCGCCGGGGCGGCCCTCGCCGAGCTGGACGCCGGGCACCAGGAGGTCATGGAGCTGTCGTCGGGGCTGTCGGGCCGCGTGGCCATCGGCGCGGTGCTGACGCCGGCGACCACCCTGCTGCCGCGGGCCGTCGTCGCGCTCAAGGCCCGGCAGCCGCGGGTGCACGTGACCATCACGGTGGACACCAGCAAACCGATGATCCAGCAGCTGCAGAATGGCGAGTTGGACCTCGTCATCGGCCGCGTGCTGGACAGCGAGTCCGCGGCCCAGCTGAGCTTCGAGCCGCTGTCCGAAGAGCCGCACCGGATCATCGTGCGCGCCGGGCATCCGCTGGCCGGGCGAAGTGATCTCAGCCTGCAGGAGCTCGCCCGCCAGGCCTGGATCCTGCCGCCGGGCGGCAGCATCCTGCGGGACCGGCTCACCGCGCTGTTCCTCAGCGCCGGCCTGGACCAGCCGCACCAGGCGGTCGAGACCTTGTCGCTGCCGGTCGTGACCAGCCTGCTGGGCATGTCCGACATGGTCGTCGCCCTGCCCGAGGAACTGATCCAGCCCTACCGCGACGCCGGTCTGCTGACGGTCCTCGACTTCGACCTGGGGCTGCGCATGGACGCCTACGGCATCGTCACGCGGCGCGGCCACCAGCTGTCGCCGGGCGCCGAGCTCATGCTCGACTGCCTGAGGGAAGAAGCCGCGCGTCGGGTCCTCTGACGCCGCCACCGGCGCGACGCCCGCTGCGGGCACCAAGCAAGGCAGAAGTTTCGAGCACTTTCGTTCGATCGACAATCGCAAGAGAAAATCTCGTGGAAAACGAGAGACGGCGACAAACGAAAGCATTCGTAGACTGGGGCCATGACAAAGTCTCTCCTGTGCCTCGCCCTCCTCACCGCCTTCGGGGCCCAGGCACAGCAGGCGCCGCTGCAGCCGACCGGCCGCTGGGAACACCAGCCGGTGGGCACCGCGCCCACGCCGCCGATGGGCTGGTCCAGTTGGAACGCCTTCCGCGTCGACATCACCGAGCAGAAGGTCCTGGATTCCGCGCAGGTCATCGTCGATTCGGGACTGGCCAGCGCCGGCTACCGCAGCATCAACGTGGACGACGGCTGGTGGCTCAAGCGCCGCACCGGCGACGGCCGGCTCCAGGTCCGCACCGGGCTGTTCCCCAGCGCGGCGATCGCCGGCAAGGATTCGTCGCTGCGGCCCTTCACCGACAGGATCCATGCGATGGGCCTGAAGGCGGGCCTCTACAGCGACATCGGCCGCAACGCCTGCTCGCAGGCCTATGACGCGGACAGCCCCAACCTGCCCGAAGGCACACCCGCGGAGCGCGAGGTGGGCCTGATGGACTTCGTGGAACAGGACGTGGCGCTCTTCTTCCGCGAGTGGAACTTCGACTACCTGAAGGTCGATGGCTGCGGTCTCTCGTCCTATGGACGCGACCGTGCCCACGTCGCCTCGGGCCAGTACCGGGCCTTCAAGCCCATGATCGTCGAGGGCAACGTCAACCAGTCCGACGTCGCGGGCACGAAGGCGCTCTACGGCCGCCTGCGGCGCGCGCTGCACGAGGTGCGGCCCAAGGGCGATTACGTCCTGTCGGTCTGCCTGTGGGGCACCGTCAACGTGCGCAGCTGGGGCCAGGACTACGGCACGATGTGGCGGACCAGCCGCGACATCGCCAGCGGCTTCTCGCAGATGGTGCACAACTTCGATTCCGTGTCCACACGCGAGTTCTACGCCGGTCCCGGCCGCTGGAACGACCCCGACATGCTCGAGATCGGCAACGGCGACTTCGACGGCCGGCATCTCGACGAGGCGCGCACGCACATGGCCCTGTGGGCGATCGTGGCCGCGCCGTTGATGATGGGGACCGACCTCTCGAAGGCGTCGCCGGCCATCATCGACATCCTGAAGGCGCCGGAGGTCGTCGCCATCAACCAGGATCCCGCCGGACACCAGGGCGTCATCGCGTACGCCGACAGCGACCGCCAGATCCTCGTCAAGACGCTGTCCGACGGCCGCAAGGCGGTGCTGCTGTTCAACCGCGGCTCGGAGCCCGGCAAGATCACGCTGACGGCCGCGCATCTGAAGATGGACGCGGCCGCGCCCATCGCGCTGCGCAACAGCTGGACGCGCTCCGACGACGGCACCTTCACCGGCGAGCGCGTCTTCGAGCTCAAGCCGCGCGAGACGCTGCTGTTGACGGCGACGGGCCGGCACGCGCTGCCTCGCGGTTACTACGTGTCCGAGCGACCCGGCGACGTCTACGTGGCGCGCGACGGCGTCCGCGCCTTGGAGCCCGACCCCATCGGCTACCGCTCCCTCGCGTCCTGGGGCAGCACGGACACCGGCGGGACGCGGCCTGCCTACGCCGGCTGGGGCGGACCGCGCGCCGATTCGACACCGTATGACCAGGCGCTCCAGGTCCAGGGCCGGCTCTTTCGGCACGGCATCGGCACGCTGGCCGATTCGCGGCTCCAGGTGCGCGTGCCGGCGGGGTCGCTCCGCTTCACGGCGAACGTGGGCGTCGATGATTCGACGCGCGGCAAGACGTCGCCGGTCAGCTTCGAAGTCTGGGGCGATGGCAAACGGCTCGCATCGACGCCGCCGATGAAGTTCGGCCAGCCGGTCCGCGAGCTCCGTGCGGACCTGCGCGGGGTGAAGCTGGTCGAGCTGGTGGCGCGGCAGCATGGCAAGGATGCCGACGGGCCGGTGGTGGTGACCTGGGGTGAGGCGCGGGTCGAATAGGCGGGGCGGTGCCAGGTCTGAACAGCAAGATCACTCAAGGCAGCTGCCGTTCGACGCCTTCGTCGTCCATGAACAGGAAATCGGTCGGCACGAAGCCCTCGCCGCGGCCGTGATCCCAATTCAGGATGTCGGCAAACCTGAACCGGTCGATGACCGCATGTGAAGCCGGATCCAGACGCAATCTCGGCGATGCGTTCTCGTGGTACTCCAAGGAGATCAGCAAGCGGCTCCCCTCCTTGCCGGGCTCCGTGGAAATGGCCCAAGCGTCCCATCGAAGCCTTGGCCGCCTTTGAATCGCCGTCGTGCACCGATGGATCCTGGCCTCCACCGCCCGCTCCGGGTTCGGCAGGATGATGCGCTGCGCGACGGTGGACGTGCAGTCACGGTCCTGGATCAGGATGACCGCCTGCTCGACGAGCAACTGTCCGAAGACCCAGAGAAACCCCGCGATGCCGATCCACCGCAGACACCGCATGACGAAGGCGGCGGGACGGTCGATGGCGCTGCGGACGAGTTGTTGCCACGCGATCATTCATCGGCTCCGAAGCGCAAGACCATGTGCATGGTTGGAGCACCACTGCGCACGATCCGTCGCAAGGACGATGCGGGAACCCCGCTCAAGGTGATCGACTCGGCCGTCCATTCCCGACCGATGCCGGCGACGGCGGGCGAAGCTTTCAGGTCGACGAATGCCTCCCCGGAACCATCGCGGCTCTGCCTCAACGCAAACCCCTGACGTGCCGTTCCTATGGCACCTGGATCGAAGTGAATTTCGACCAAGACGTATCGACCGCTCGGCGACACCTTGACGGACTCCGCGCGAGCGCCGATTCCGTTCACGAGCAGGAGCAGCAGGGCTCCCGACCAGAAGGTCAACGCCGCGACGTGGCCCAACCAGCGGAAGCTCAAGGTCAGGAACCGGATTCCGGGGGCGGGGGCGGGAGAGCGAGGAGATGACAGCACGTGCATGTCATCGAGTGTTGCTTCGTCGCGAGTGGCCAGAGCGATGTCCCGGTGAAGCGGAGGTGAAGTCAATGAACCCGCGCATGCCGGCGGCACTGCCCGCTCGGGTTTTCGCCCTATCCCCGTCTCCGCGACACGCGTTAGTTTCCAGCTCCTCAAACAAGGAGCGCCATGCGACGTCTCGCCTGCATCACTCTCGGAGCGCTATCGCTGTGTATCGGCTGCAGCACCACTGCGCTCCGACTTCCCGTGCGACCGGAACCGGCTACCGTCCGCAACAGCACCGCCTGCAATGAACTGGGCCCGCCGGACTTGGCGGACAGCCCGAAGTCGAGCACCGCGAAGCATGGCTGGGCACTCATCCGGTTCGATGTGGAGCAAGGCGACGTCGTGAATCTGCAGATCACGGACTCGAGTCCGGAAAAGACCTTCGACGCCGACACGATGGCCTTCTTCGAGAAGATGCGATTCCCTTCGCGCGGCACGGCTCATGGATGCGTGTGGAGCCACAAATGGGGATGACTGCGCAAGGACAACGGCGGCGAACACGGTGCGTCCGGAGCGTGATGCTCTGGCTGGCGCTGTGGGCTTGCAGCGCGGCGTCGGCGGAAGGCGTTGTCCCCTCCTGCGCCGAGAAGTCCCCGACACGCCAATCGTTCGAGCGTTTCGTCATCGCCAGTTCGGCGGCCCTGCGCGACGGACCTGCCACCTCGTCGGGCTTGCGAATTCATCTGCCCATCGCGACGCCGCTTCGCGTGACCTGTGAAGACGGCGGCTGGCTGCAGGCCTGGGCGCCGATGCACGGCGGCAACACGGGTTGGATCCGCGCCGACCTGGTCGGGGACGAGGAACCCTCCCTGCCCGGCGAACTTGATCGACTGAGGGCGGCCTCCCCCAGGATCGGGGACTGGTGAAGCAACTCGCCGACCGTGTCGTGGCGCTGGGCGCATTGGATGAAGGGGCGCACGAGGCCGCGATCCGCGCGCTGGAGATGGCGGGCGAGCGCGCCGGCGCGGCGCGGCTGCGCCAGCAACTCGCCGATTTGAGGAACCCCGTGGTGCGGCGGGCGTCCGACGAGCCCCAACTGATCTTCGTCGTCGATGGGGGCACGATTAGTCCTCTCGCCACGCTGGACCATGGCGAGCTCATGTCGTATTCAACGGGCTCGGGCGACCAGGAGGCAATGGCCGATGCCGCTCGTCGCTTCTCGGAACGGTACTTCGCCACTCGGCGCGCGTATCACCTCTATTCCAGGGGCGCAGCGGAGGGGCTGGCACTGGTGAACAGGAAGGAGGAGCCGGGTTGCTACTCCATGATGGCGAGCTTCGCGCGCGTACCGAAGGGGGCCTCGACGCTCGAAGGCGGCATCGCGACGAACTTCGACCTCAAGTCAGGAAAGCCGAAGCCGGCTCCCGCCCTGACGGGAGAGCAGCGACGACAGATGGTCGACCTGGTCCGTTCCGTCTTGCAATCCGAAGCCGTCGGCGAAGGCCCCATGAACGCGCTCCTGAACGCCCACGATGCCAACGGGCCGGCGGGGCTGATCATCGATGTCGGCCCATCCGGCGATTCTCCGTTTCCGGTGTTGATCGCAACGGCCAGCTTCGAAAGCCAATCTGGACAGGACGAACCGGAACTGTCCTATCACGGCTACGAACTACGGATGATCGCGGAGGCGGACAAGAGCGGCCGCTATCGGCTCACGCACAAGGAGTTCAACCACACCGAGGCCGTCCAGGAATTTTCGCCCCGCCGCTTCTTGACCTACATGGACATCGACCAGGATGGCCACGATGACCTGGTGTTCTCCGGGTCGGGATACGAGTGGTGGTGGTACGAGGCGCTGGGGCGGAGCGCGGACGGCTGGAAGCTCCTTGTGCAAGGCGAAAGCAGCGGTTGTTGACGAGAACACATGGGGGTTGGCCTGCGTCCGCATCTGGCGGCGGAGCCCCCATCGGGACACCGCTCCCTCCGCTGATCACTGCCCCTCGCCCTTGCGAACGTGATACCTCGCAATCGCCAGGGTGACACCGACGTAGGCCACGCTGTAGCAGAAGAGCCAAAGCGCCATCAAGACAAGCCCGCCCTCAAAGAATCCTCCGCCCTCTTCAACCGTGCAGCGCTCGCCACGGCAGGAAGCGGGGGCCAAGGAAATCAGCGCAATCGGCACCCTCAGTCCTTTCCCAGCATCACGGGCTCCATGCCTTCGTTGACGCACCAGCTGACGAGGCGGTCGCGAATGCCATCTGTGCAGCCAATCAATACCTGGACATCTGGGTACTCGGGCAGGCGAAGCGCATCTCCCTGCAAAGCATCCTTCAGCTCGGCGTAGCGTCGATCAGAGGTGCGTACGAAGCCGCGCTTTGCCTGATTGGGCGACAACCAGATCCATTCTTGATCACCACCCGATTGCAACTTGCAACGGCGAACCGGGTAGCCATGGTCATCTTCATCGGCAGGATCGAAATCGACGCCGGTGAACGGTCGCAGGCGGCGCGCCGCCTCATCGATCGAAGCCGCATGGCGCAGGCCCAGGATGTCGCTGCCGTAGCTCGGCACGAGCAGGCGCAGATAGCCCTCGAAGGTGGCGGCGACCTGAAGGTCAAGCTCCGCCTCAACATCGACGAAGGCGACGCGCGGCTCCTCAGCGTTCCGATAGTCCAGACAGAGGAACCAATGCCCGTCGCCATCGAACGGTACCAGCCGATTGCAGTCGCTCGGCGACCAGCATCCGTCGTCTTCGGCAGCTTCCGGATCGAGGGCTTGGTGGTATTCGTTGATGTTGGGGAAGTGCGGCCCAATGCCCCAGATCGAGTTGTGCGGCGGTTCCTTGTCCGGTAATTCATAACGGATGTAGCCACCGTTCTGCACCTGGAGACAGGCCAGATAGGCGTCCGGCAACTTCACGCCGAGTGCCGCTTCCGCTTGCGCGACTGCCGCCGGCGTCCCATGCCTCGCTTGTAGATAGCTTACGCGAAGAAGCCCGCCTAGTAAGCGAATCGAATGAACAAGATCAGGAAGCCGTGACGTTGCTGTGGAATTGGCATAACGATCAGAAGCTCCGGGAGCGTGCTGAATCACTCTTAAGCGTTGAAACTCAAGATTCGCTGTTCACACCTTTCGTCTATCTCCGACTGCAGCAAGCGCTGATGCGGCGTGTTGCAGAGCGACGAGTCGTAATTGAGACTCTACCCAGCAGCAACGTTCGCATTAGCCAATACGAACGATTTGAAGAGCACCACGCTCTTCGTTGGATTGGCGCTGCAGGTCATGTGCGTGAAGGCGACACTCCCATCATGGTGTCGCTTGGATCAGACGACCCCGGCATCTTTGCTGGCAACCTCAAGGGGGAGTTCTATCAGCTATATGCCGTTCTCAGGCAACAGGGCATCTCAGACGCTGATGCATTACGCCATGTCAGCATCATCAACGAGCGGGGACGCCAGTATCGATTTCATGATTCCGCGCTCTAGTCACTGCTGGACGAGTGACGCCTATCACTACTCAGTGACACCACTCACGCAATGAATGCCCCCGCACGCACCCCTTTCTCGCGTGCTCTAACCCTCACAGGACTTTGAACGAGGCCACCGACTCCGCCAATCGTTGAGCCTGCGCTTCGAGGCTGTTGGCAGCCGCGGCACTCTCTTCCACCAACGCCGCGTTCTGCTGCGTCACCTGATCCATCTGCGTGATCGCCTGATTGATCTGCTCAATGCCGCGGCTTTGTTCTCCGGCGGCGCCGGAGATCTCATTCACCAGCTCGCTCACGCGCCTGATCTGCTCGACGATCTCCCGCATCGTTTCGCCAGCGGCTGCGACCTCACGGCCGCCAGACGCCACCGACACCCCAGACGTCCCGATCAACGTCTTGATCTCCCTAGCCGCACTCGCGCTGCGCTGCGCCAGCGCGCGCACCTCGCTCGCCACCACGGCAAATCCTCGCCCGTGCTCCCCGCCCTCGCCGCCTCCACCGCGGCATTCAGCGCCAGGATATTCGTCTGGAACGCGATCCCATCGATCACCCCGATGATGTCCTCGATCCGCTTGCTGCTGTCCGTGATCGCATCCATCGTCGCGACCACGCGCCCGATCACCTCCCCGCCGCGCTTCGCCGTCCCCGACGCCTCCGCCGCCAGCGCCGTCGCCTGACGCGCGCTGTCCGCCGCCTGGTGCACGGTCCCGGTGATCTCCTCCATCGAGCTCGCCGTCTGCTGCAGGCTGCTCGCCTGTTCCTCGGTGCGGCTCGACAGGTCCAGGTTCCCCGCGGCGATCTGGCTCGACGCCGTCGTCACCGAGTCCACGCCGCTGCGCACCTCGCGCACCAGCCCGCGCAGGCCTCCCACCATGCGCGCCAGGCTCTCCTGCAGCTCCCCCAGCTCATCGCTGCGCGTCACGCGCACGTCCGCCGTGAGGTCGCCCCCGCCACCGACTCCATCAACCGACGCACCTCCGCCAGCGGCCGCGTCACCGACCGCGTCGCCATCACGCCGAAGGCAACACCTGCCACCACGCCCGCGATCACCGCGATCCACAGCACCAGCGTCGTGTCCCGCACCGCCTCCTTCGCCTGCGTGCCGGACTCCGCCATCAACTGCTCCTGGCGATCCACCAGCTTCGTCAGCGCATCCACGTAGGCCAGTTGCGACGGGCGCAGCTTCTGCATCAGCACGAGCTTCGCGCCGTCCATGTCCTCCGCCTTCACCTGCGCGAAGAATGCGTCCAGCGCTTCGCCGTAGCCCTTGCGCACGCTCAGCGACGCCTCGAGCAGCGCCTTGGCCTGCGTGTCCTGGACCGTCGGCACCAGCTCGTCATAGATCTTCGCCGCGCGCTGCCGCGACTCGCGGATCGAGGCCAGCTCCAGCTCGCGCTCCTGCGCCGTGTCCAGCAGCAGCACGTTGCGCGCATTGCGGGATTGCAGGTTGAGCTCGTCGAAGATGCGGCCCACCGACCGCACCTTCACGTAGCGGTCGCCGATCACCTGGTCCAGCCGGCCGTCCACCGACGTCAGCCCGCCGTTCGACGCGCCCGCCATCAGCAGCATGAGCAGGACCATCAGCCCGAACGCGACGGCCAGTCGCCCGCCGATCCTGAGATTGAACACCGAAGACATGGGCACTCCCTTGTTGTGAATGCCCTTGGGATCGGCACCAACCCGGGAAGCCTGAGGGCCTATCGCCCCGCGTGGGCGTGCTGCGCCCAACTTGCGCGGATTTCCTTGATTTAGGTCAAGGAGGTCTCGATCGCTACCTCTTTCGAGATCGCCGCCAGCCGCGCTACCGTCGGCCGTACGCGGAACGCATCCTTGACCAGGCAGAGCGACAGTTCAGGCAACGGCGGCAGTCCCATCGCCTCGTCCGCGGCCTGGAGGCCGGCGGGCGATTGAAGCGCCACGCGCGGCAGCACGCCCAGTCCCGCCCGAGCCGCCGCCCACAGCGCGGAGAGGCTGGTCGTCGACATCGCCGGGCGCCAGGCGCGGCCCGCCGTGTCCAGCGCCTCCATCGCCGTCTGCCGGAACAGGCACGGCGCGTCCGACACCAGCAGCGGCAACGGCGCCGCGGGGTCAGGTGTGAACCCGGGCGCCGCGTACCAGCGCATCGGCAAGGTCGCGATCGCGGCCGGATCGCGCTCGTCCGCCGGACGGAAGACCAGGCCGAGGTCGAGTTGCCCCGCTTCGAGCTCGTCGAGCACGCGATCGTTCAGGTCCACGTTCACCCGCACCTTGGTGCCCGGATGCGCCTCGCGGAAACGCGCCAGCGTCGTCGGCAGCAGGCTGTCCGCGACGTCCTGCGGCATGCCGAAGAGAATCTCGCAGCAGGGATTGAGCTGGTGCAGCGCCACCATCGCCTCGTCGTTCAAGGCGAGCAGCCGGCGCGCGTAGCCCACCAGCACCTCGCCTTCATCGGTCAGCACCTGCTGCCGGCCGACCTTGCGGAACAGCTTCAGGTCGAGCCGCTCCTCCAGCGCCTTGATCTGCAGGCTCACCGCGCCGGGGGATCGGTTCACGCGCTCCGCCGCGCGGCCGAACCCCTTGAGGTCAACCGCCGCGAGCAGCGTCCGGAGCGCCACCAGGTCCAGGATCATCCGAAGCTCCTGCCGTCGACGTCGACGGCCACCTGCGCAATATGCTCAAGCAGCGCCGCCACGTCCACCGACTCGTGCGAGGAAACGCCGATCCACGGCTTGCCGGTGAGGACCTGCTCGACGAAGGACTCGGCCTCGACGCGGAAGGCGTCCACCGCCGGCAGGGAGACGGTCTCGACGCTGGCGCCGAAGCCGCTGCCGCGCTTGATGCGCAAGGTCGCCGGCTGGTTGCCGGGCGTGCTGTTGGAATAGCTGGTCTCGATCACGCCGCCCTCGCAGGCGATCACGGCGTAGCGGTGCGCCGCCGCGTGGAAGCTGCACGAGATCTGCGCCATCAGCCCGCCCCGGAAGGCCAGGTTGGCGATGACGGCGGTGTCGGTGCCGCGCGGCCCCTGCCGCTTGAAGGCCTGGACCTGCTCCGGATAGGCGCCCGCGATCGCGCGGACCAGGCTGAGCGGATAGGCGCCCGCATCCATCAGCGCCCCGCCGGCGAGCGCCGGATCGAGCCGGATGTCGTCGGGGTTCTCCAGCTTGAAGCCGAAGCTGGCCTGGATGGACAGCGGCCGGCCCAGTTCGCCGGACTCGAGGAGGCGCAGCATCTCGACGGTCTGCGGCTGCGCCCGGTAGGGATAGGCCTCCGCGACATGCAGCCCCAGCCGCTGGGCCGTCTGGTGGATCAGCCGCGCCTCCTGCGGCGAGCCGGTCAGCGGCTTCTCGCACAGCACGTGCTTGCCGGCTTCGAGCGCGCGCAGGCACCACTCGGTGTGCAGGCTGTTGGGCAGGCCGATGTAGACGACCTGGACCGATTCGTCCTCGAGCAGCGCCGCGTACGACCCGTGCGCGTGGGCGATGCCGTGTTTCTCCGCGAAGGCTTCAGCGGCGGCCTGGGTCCGGCTCGCCACGGCGGCGACGTGCAGCGTCGACGAGCCCTTCACCTGCTCGGCGAAGTGATTGGCGATGGATCCGGTGCTGAGGATGCCGAAGCCGAGGGAGGCGGTACGGTCGGGGCGTTGGGCGAGCGAAGCGGGCATGAGGAGTCCGGAGGAAATGATGGGCGTCGATGAGCAGGCACTCTATGGATCGCCCTGCCCCGCGACAAACGATTAATTCCGCCGGGGGGCTTGAGGAAAGCTAAACGGTCCCGGTGCGGATGCGGACGCGGACGCGGACGCGGATTCGAATGCGGATGCGGCGGCGATCCGCAGTTGCTTATGCGGCTTTCTGCGTGGCGTACCGGCGTACGGCATGCCAAGGTCCGGCCCATTCCGCCATCAGGAGTCTCGCCATGTCCCAAGTCCTGTCCACCGCCGTGCCCGCCGACCTTCCCCACGCGCGGGAAGCCGACCACCCGATCGATCCGCTGTTCCTGAACCGCTGGTCGCCGCGCGCCTTCACCGGCGAGTCGCTGGACACCGCCACGCTGCTGCGCTTCCTCGAAGCCGCGCGCTGGGCGCCGTCCGGCTACAACGTGCAGCCGTGGCGCTTCGTGTATGCCCTGGCTGGCACGCCCGCCTGGGCCACGCTGTTCGAGACGCTCAGCGTCACCAACCAGAGCTGGGCGCACCGCGCGTCGGCGTTGGTGCTGGTCGTGTCGCAGCAGCGCTGGCTGCCGCCGGGCAAGTCCGCGCTGGAGCCCAACGCCACCCACGCCTTCGACGCCGGCGCCGCCTGGTCGCATCTGGCGCTGCAGGCCTCGCTGTCGGGATGGCATGCGCACAGCATCGGCGGCTTCGACCGCCAGCGGGCCCGCGAGTCGCTGAGCATCCCCGAGGACTACACGCCGCAGGTCATCGTGGCGCTGGGCCGCCGCGGCGACAAGGCCGTGCTGCCCGAGGCGCTGCAGGCGCGCGAGCAGCCCAACACGCGCCTGCCGCTGAGCGCGATCGCGGCGGAAGGTCACTTCCCGTTCGATTGAGCGGGACCGAGGCGGCAGCGACTGACCCCGCCTGGTCGTTGCCCGCTCACAGGATCACGCGCTCTCGCGCGCGATCACCTCGCACTGCAGCGCCGTGAGGCGCTCCGGCTGCTCCCCGGCCACCAGCTTGAGCACATGCGCCGCCGCGTGCTCGCCGATCTGGCGGGCTGGCGGTCGGATCGTGCTGAGGCTGGGCAGCAGCTTGTCGGCGAACGCGTAGTCGCCGAAACCGAACACCGCCACGTCACCCGGCACCGACCAGCCTTCGCGCTGCGCCGCCAGCAGCGCGCCGCAGGCCAGGTTGTCGTTGGCGAAGAACACCGCGTCCGGCCGCTGCCGCTTGCGCGCCACCAGCGCACGGAGCGCTTCGGCGCCCGCGTCCATCGGTGCGGGCGCGACGGGGCGGATGGCCACCGGATCGCCGCGATGGCCAAGCTCGCGCAGCGCCTCGGCGAAGCCGTCGTGCCGCTCCTGCGCGCTCAGGTCGCCCGCCGCGCTGTTGTGCACGAACGCCAGCTTCCGATACCCGCGCGCCCACAGATGCGTCGCCGCATCACGTCCCACCTGCCGGTGCGAGAACCCGATCTGCAGCGTCGGCCGGCGCGGCGTCAGCTCCCAGGTCTCGATGACCGGGACCTGCGTCGCCTCGATCAGACGCTCGGTCGCGGCGCTGTGATGCCGGCTCGTGAGCACCAGCGCGGCCGGCCGCCAGCCGAGGAAGGCGCGCACCGCGCGTTCCTCGTTCTCCTTCGAGAAGTAGCTCGACGCGAGCAGCAGCTGATATCCCGCCGCCGCCAGCCCGTCAGACAGCGCCTCCAGCGTGTGCGCAAAGATCGGCCCGGAGATGTTGGGCACCACCATCGCCACGACGCGGCTCTGCGCCGACGCCAGCCCGCCGGCCGCGAGGTTGGGCACGTAGTCGAGCGCGTCGACGGCGGCCTTCACGCGCGCGGCCGCTTCCGCGCCGACGCGATGCGGCTCGTTGAAGAAGCGCGACACCGTGATCGCGGAAACACCCGCCTCCGCCGCCACGTCCATCAGCGTGGTGCGCTGCGTGGTCTTGCGCTTACGCATCGGCGGCTCCAGTACGGAAACCGTTTAAGGAAATCATCTTTTGGTCTTTGACGCGACTCGGCGCCGATTCGGATGATGCGAATCATGTTAGCGCTAACAGCTTGTTGGCCACATCAAACGCTTCTGAGGAAAACGGAGATCGCCATGCGCCGCCCGACCAACGACCTGCCCCGCCCTGTCCGGCGCCGACCCGACCGGCATCACCGCGTGCTCGCTGCCGCCTGCAGCCTGCTGTGCGCGATGGCCGCGGACCAGGCGCTCGGGCAGCAGGCCGCCGCCACGGCGCCGGATGCCGCGGCGTCCGACGCCGCGCCGAACGCCCTCCCCGCCGTGACCGTCACCGCCGCCAAGCGCAGCGAGTCGCTGCAGCGCGTGCCGGTCGCCGTGTCGGTGCTGGACGGCGAGACGCTGGAGAACGCCAACCGCAACACCCTCGGCAGCCTGGCCGCCGCAGTGCCCAGCCTCAACTTCCGCACCGGCGCGTCCAACAAGGACACCTCGCTGTTCGTGCGCGGCGTCGGCACGATCTCGACCTCGCCGGGCGTCGAGCCCACCGTGTCCACCGTCATCGACGGCGTGCCGCTCGCCCGCCCCGGCCAGAGCACGCTGGACCTGCTCGACGTGCAGCGCGTCGAGGTGCTGCGCGGCCCGCAGGGCACGCTGTTCGGGAAGAACGCATCGGCCGGCGTGGTCAACATCGTCAGCCGCGCGCCGGCCTCGCAGCTGGAGCGTTTCCTCGACGTCAGCCACTACGGCGGCGGCAACGAGACCCGGCTGCGCGGCGGCATCTCGGGCCCGCTCGGCGCCGGCGTGCGCGCCTCGCTGACGGCGCTGGGCGCCCGCTACGACGGCAACGTCACCAACGTGCAGGACGGCAGCCGCGTCAACGGCTACGACAAGCGCGGCGTGCGGGCGCGCGTGGACTGGGACATCGACGCGCTGAGCAAGCTCGCGCTGACCGCGGACTACCTGAAGTCCAAGGACGACATCCCCACCGGCGTCGTGACGCGCACGCGGCTCATCGCCTATCCATCGGGTGCGGTGACGGACTTCCCCGCCTTCGCGACGGCGCTCGGACCAGTGGTGGCGAGCGACGACAACCGCCGCATCAACACCAACCTCGCGACCACCGTCAACGACCGCAACCGCGGCGCGTCGCTGAGCTACGAGCGCAAGCTGCCCGCCGGCCATCAGCTGACCGCCATCACCGGCTGGCGCGGCTGGGACAACACGCAGGTGCAGGACGGCGATCGCCTGGCCGCGCCGGCCGCCGGGCTGCCGCAATCGCACGACCGCGGCGTCGTGGACTTCGAGCAGCTGTCCCAGGAGATCCGCATCGCCTCGCCGCAGGGCTCGACCTTCGGGCTGCCGGTCGATTACGTCGCGGGGCTCTTCACCATGCACACGCGCGACAAGGAGATCTACCGCCGCGACGTGGCACGCGTCACCGCGATCGGCACCTACGCCGACTGGGGTGAGTCGCATTACGGAACGGACAGCCACAGCACCGCGCTGTTCGGCGAAGGCCGTTGGCACGTGACGCCGGCGTGGACGGTCCTGGCCGGCGCGCGCTGGACGCAGGACCGGCTGGACTTCACGCACGAGCGCGCCCGCAGCACGCCGGATGCGCAGTTCGCCGGGGCCATCCCGGGCGTGAACGGCGTGGTGGCGCTCGGCGGCGATACCCAGGCGATCGGGCGCTCCGGCCGTGTCGGCCTGCAGTACGCGGTGAGCGAGGACCTCAGCACCTACCTGACCTGGTCGCGCGGCTACAAGGGACCGGCCTTCAACGTGTTCTTCAACATGCTGGCGCGCGACGCGCTGGCGCTGAAGCCGGAGACCTCCAACAGCGTCGAGGCCGGCCTGAAGTCGGAATGGCTGGACCGCCGGCTGCGGCTCAACCTGGCGGTGTTCTCCACCGACTACCGCAACTACCAGGCCAACTTCTTCGACACCGTCGACGGCACCGTGGTCACGCGGCTGATCAACGCGGGCGACGTGACCAGCCGCGGCGCGGAGGCCGACCTCGAGGCGCGCGTCACGCGCGACTTCAGCGTCGCCGCGTCGGTGGCCTACGTGCATGCGCGCATCGACCGGTTCAACTGCCCCGTCGGTGCGGCCGCGAGCTGCGACGTCAACGGCAGGCCGCTGCCGTTCTCGCCGGACTGGAAAGGCGCGGTGCGCGCGAGCTATCGCCTCCCGCTGGCGGGCGGACGGCAGCTGGAGCTGGGCAGCGACTACGCCTGGCAGAGCCGCGTGCAGTACGACATCGGCCAGTTCGCCGACACCATCCAGGGCGCGTACGGGATCTGGAACGCCAGCATCGCGCTGCAGCAGCCCAGCCAGGGCTGGGGGTCGCGCTGGTGGCGAAGAACCTGCTCGACAAGTCGTATGCGTCCTTCCTCGGCCGCGGCGGTACCTTCGTGAACCGCTGGGTCCCGCGCGACGACCAGCGCTACTTCGGCGTGCAGGCGCGGTATGACTTCTGAGGCGTCCCGCGGCGCGGGCCGCCGCATGCATCTCGGCGCGTTCCTGCTGGAGTCCGGCCATCATGTCGCCGCATGGCGGCATTCCGATGTGCCGCCTCGCGCCGGGATCGATCTGGCGCTCTATCAACACCTGGCACGTGAGGCCGAGGCCGCCTGCCTCGATGCGATCTTCCTGGCCGACTCCGTCGCGACCGAGGACGGCCCGGGCGCGGAGCGGCTGTCGCGGTCTTCGCGCTTCGAGCCACTGACGCTGCTGTCCGCGCTGGCGGCGGGCACCTCGCGCATCGGGCTCGTCAGCACGGTGACCACCAGCTACAACGAGCCGTACACGGTGGCGCGTCAGCTGGCGTCGCTGGACCAGCTCAGCGGCGGGCGCATGGGCTGGAACCTGGTCACCTCGGACAACGCGAACGAGGCTGGCAATTTCGGCCGCGACGCGCACCTTGCGCACGGCGACCGGTATCGGCGGGCGGAGGAGTTCCTCGACGTCGTGCAGGGGTTGTGGGACAGCTGGGATGACGACGCGCTGATCGACGATCGGGGGCGCGGTCTCTATTACGACCCGGCGCGGCGTCATGTGCTGGACCACCGTGGTGAACACTTCCGCGTGCGCGGTCCGCTGAACGTGCCGCGCTCGCCCCAGGGGCAGCCGGTCATCGTGCAGGCGGGTGCATCCGAGCCGGGACGGCAGCTCGCCGCCGCGAGCGCGGAACTCGTCTTCACCGCGCAGCCGACGCGCGAGCGTGCGCAGGCTTTCTATGCCGACTTGAAGTCGCGGGCGCAAGCCGCCGGGCGCGCACGCGAATCGCTGAAGATCCTGCCCGGCGCCTACGTCGTCGTCGCGCCGACGCGGGCCGAGGCGGAAGACCGGCAGGCCGAGCTGCAATCGCTCGTCCACCGCGACACGGCGCTCGGGTTGCTGTCGCGGATGATCGGCAACATCGACCTGCGCGGCCTCGACTGGGACGCGCCGCTGCCTGAACTGCCGCTCACCGACAGCGGCCAGCGCAGCCGGCAGCAGTTGCTGACGCAGCTCGGGAGCGACGGCGGGCTGACGCTCGGCCAGCTCGCGATGAAGATCGCCGGCGGTCGCGGCCATCTGTCCGTGATCGGCAGCGTGAGCGAAGTCGCCGACGTGCTGCAGGACTGGTTCGAGCACGACGCGGCCGACGGCTTCAACCTGATGCCGCCGCTGCTGCCGACCGGCTTCGAAGCGATCACGCGGCTGCTCGTTCCGGAGCTGCAGCGGCGCGGGCTGTTCCGCACGCGGTACGAAGGATCGACGCTGCGCGAGCACCTCGGCCTGACCCGGCCGGTCCATCGCGTTCACACGACATCCCCATCCTTCTCCAAGGAACCCTCATGAAGCGTCGTTCCCTGCTCGCCGCCCTGCCCCTGCTGTCGACGGCGATTGCCGTCGGCAGGGATGCTACTGCCGCGGCCGCTGACCCTCACCCCGCCCTCTCCCGCAAGCGGGAGAGGGAGTCCGACCGAGCAACGCCACCACAGCGCGCGCTGAGCCCACGGCGTCAACGGCGCGCACGCAACGTACGGAACTGGCGAAGCGCACGCTGCGGGTGGGTTTTCAGAAAGGCGGGTTGCTGCCGCTCGTGAAGGTGCGCGGGCTGCTGGAGCAACGACTGACCCCGCTTGGCTGGCAGGTCGTCTGGCTGGAGTTTCCGGCGGGGCCGCAGTTGCTGGAGGCCTTCAATGTGGACGCGGTCGACATCGGCGTCACGGGCGCGCCGCCGCCGATCTTCGCGCAGGCCGCGCGCACCGACTTCGTCTACATCGCCGCCGAGCCCGGCCAGCCGCACAGCGAAGCCATCCTGGTGAAACCCGACAGCCCGCTGCGCGGCGTCGCGGATCTGAAGGGGCGCCGGGTCGGGCTGCAGAAGGGCTCGAGCTCGCACTACCTGCTGCTGGCCTCGCTGGCCAAAGCGGGATTGCAGCTGCGCGATGTGCAGCCGATCTTTCTTTCGCCGGCCGACGCGCGCGCGGCCTTCGAGCGCGGCGCGATCGACGCGTGGGTCGTCTGGGATCCCTACCTGACCTTCGCGCAGGCGGCCACACAGGCGCGGGTGCTGGCGGACTTCAGCGCGCTCGCGCCCGAGACGCCGCCGTGGAGCTTCTACGAGGCGCGCCGCGCCTTCGCCACCGAGCACGGCGCGCTGCTGCGCGAGCAGGTGATCCCGCTGCTCGCGGAAGCCGGCGCCTGGGCCAACGAGCACCGCGAGGAGAGCGCGAAGCTGGTGGCGCCGCTCTTCGGCGTGCCGGAGGCGCAGCTGCTGCAACTGCAGAAGCGCCTGCGCTACGGCGCACGGCCGCTGACGGCGGCGATCGCGGCGGACCAGCAGAAGATCGCCGATGCCTTCTTCGCGCAGAAGATCATTCCCGCGAAGGTGACGGTGAAGGACGCGTTCTGGGGGTTGTGACGCGACACCTCGACTCCCTCTCCCGCTTGCGGGAGAGGGTGGGGGTGAGGGCCAGCGGACTCCGCAGTCAAAAATAGTGCTGCTTCGGCGCCCCCGGAAACGGTTCCGGATTTCCCCACCCGCAAGCTCAGCCTTCCTCCGATGCCATGAGCTTCGGACCACCCCGACGATGAGCCTTCCGCGCCCCCATCTCCGGCGCAGGAGGCCCCATGTCACAGCGTCCATCCCGGCGCCTGTTCCACCGGAATCCGTTCCCCCGCGACCTCTCGCACGCCGCGCTGCTGGTGCTGCTCGCGCTCGTCGCGCTCTGGCTGCAAGGCTGCGCGCAGACGAAGCCGCTCGCGGCGCCACCGCCGTGGCCGCTCGACGATCCGGCGCCGGTCTATGAAGTCGAGCCGCAGCGCCCGCCCGCCGGTCCGGACGCCGGGCTGACCGGTGCCGCGACCGCCGGTCTGGGCGGCGAGACGGCGCCGCCAGCGCCGTCGACCGAACGCCTGATCGCCCTCGCGCTGCAGGAGTGGGAACTCTGGGGCGGCGGCCGCTGGGACGCCACCACCCACCTCACCGAGCGCCGGCTCGACATTCCGCGCCGCCAGGAAACCGAGCCCTACCTCCACGCCCGCGTGCTGCTGTACTGGATCGGCGTGAAGGGCCCCGACTACCCGCTGCAGCGCACCCGTTTCGACGACGGCTCGCTGAAGCCCTGGAGCGCGGTCTTCATTTCCTGGCTGATGCGCAACGCCGGTTTCGGCGACCGCCAGTTCGAGGCCAGCGAGCTGCACTGGCACTACATCCGCGCCGCGCTGGACGGCAGCCGTCCGGGTCTGGAGGCCCGCGATGCCGCCGTCACACCGCCGCGTGCGGGCGACCTCATCTGCGCGCCGCGGGACGCGCAGCCCGACGCGCCGGCCACTTTCGCCCAGTGGACCGCCCTGCCCCGCGCGCAACGCACCCGCATCTGGACCTGGCACTGCGACCTGGTCGTGCAGGTGGACGGCCTGGAGCTGGGCGCCATCGGCGGCAACATCAGCGAGAGCGTCAGCTGGACGCGCGCGCCACTGGATGCCGGCGGCCGGCTGGTCCCGACGCCGGACCGCGCCTGGACCGTCCTGCTCCGGCAGAAGGGAGTGCCGCCTTGAGCGCGTCCGACGAGGCCGCGCCGCCGCGCGACCGCCGCGCGGCGGTCCTCAACTACTGGCAGGGGGCGGTGGGGGTGGCGACGGGGCTGAGCGTCATCGTCGGCGTGCTGATCTCGGTGACCCAACTGGTCGAGTGGGTCGACGACAGCAAGCGCGCCAACCTGACCGAGCGGTTGCAGTCGCTGCAGCACGTCGCCCACCTGCTGGAACGCGACGAGCGCATCCGGCTGCGCGCCCGGGCCTTCCAGCGCGAGCTGCTGCCCGAGATCGGGCCGAATGCCCAGGAACTGATCCGCCGGGCGGGCTCGGGGGAGGACCTCTACCTGAGCCAGGACATGGAGGACTTCGCCGCGGTCCATTTCCACTATGAGCAGCTCGGCGCGCTCGTGAAGCTGGAGTACATCGAGTTCCCGCTGGTCTACGAGGTCATCCCCTTCCCGGACGACTACATGGCCGCCGTGGACCCGTTGCGCCGGGCGCTCGCCGAGCACTGGAAAGGCATCGGACGCCCGCTGCCGGACCTGGGCGCCAACATCGATTTCCTGAAATCCTGCTACGACCTCAGCCGCGCCACGCCCCACGAGCGGCCCCACTGCCCCCGCGCATGACCGCGCCGACGCCATGCGCCCCAAGCGCGCCGAGGTCCCCGCAAGCGCCTGTTTCCGGGGCTTCCCGTCCCCGGGGCGGGTCTCCGGAAGGTTTCCGGAAGGTCGCGGAAGGCGCCGCCGCCTACCGTCTGCGGCACCGATCCCCCGAGGGTCGGTACCCACACGACGACGCCGTCCAGGCGCACAGGGAGCTCGCATGAACCTCACCCCGCACCGTCCCCATTCCCCGCCCGCGGCCCGTCCGCGGGTCTCCGGCCCGACCTCCCGGCTCAGCCGCGAGCACCGGATCGAGCGGCTGACCCGCCTGCAGATGACGCTTGCGGAAGCCCACGCCGATGCCGAGCAGCGGGAGCGCGAGCGCGTCGCGCAGCTGCTGCACGACCAGGTCGGCAGCCTGATCGTGCGGCTGCGGCTGGCCTTCGGCGAATGGACCCAGGGCCGGACGGAGCCGGTCGGCGACGACCCGGGGCTGGCGCAGGTCACGGCGCTGCTGGGCGAGCTGTCGCGCTCGGTCCGCACGCTCACCTTCGCGCTCGCGCCGCCGGACTGGCACGGCGACCTGCAGGCGGCGCTGGAGGCGCTGACGGCCGAGCTGGCCCTGCTCGGCCCGCTGGAGATCCGGGTCGACGGCAGCGCGATGGCGGCGCCGGGCACGGCCGAGATTCCGGCCGTGCAGCGGACAGTGGCCTGCCGCGTGGTCCGGGAGCTCTGCCTGAACGTCCAGAAGCACGCCTCGGCCACCCGCGTCGACATCGTGCCCAAGGTCGAGGCCGGCTGGCTGAGCGTGCGCGTGCGCGACGACGGATGCGGGTTCCCGAGCGGTCCGCTGGAGTCCGACGCGCGCGGACTGGGCCTGGGCGGCGCGCGGGCGCAGCTGCAGGCGCTGGGCGGCGCGCTGGTGCTGCGCTCCGAGCCGGGCCGCGGCACCTGCGCGACGCTGCTCATCCCGCTGGATCCCGACGCCATTCCCCGCCAACCCGCGTGATCCCACGCGGTCCGACGTGAGCCGGCGTGATCCGGCCTGATCCAACGTGAGCCGGCGCCCTCACCGCCTTTCAATTTCAGGGAGATTCCGATGACCCTCCGCATCGTCCTGGCGGACGACCACCAACTCGTGCGCGAAGGCCTGCGCGCGCTGCTGTCCCGCGACGCGGGGCTGGACGTCGTCGGGCTGGCCGAGGACGGCGCGGCCGCCGTCAAGCTCGTGCGCCATCTGCAGCCCGACCTGCTGATCACCGACATCGCGATGCCGGGCTTGAACGGCATCGAGGCGACCCGGCGCGTGCGCGCGCATCACCCGTCGGTGCAGGCGATCTGCCTGTCGATGCATGGCGACCAGCGCAGCGTGGTGACGGCGCTGCAGGCGGGGGCGTCGGGCTACGTGCTCAAGGACGCGTCGAGCGAGGAGCTGCTGCGCGCGGTACGCGACGTGGCCGGCGGGCGCATTTACCTGAGCCCGGGGCTGATGGGCGGGCTGGTCGACGAGATCCGGACGCGGCACCGGCTGCCGGAGGCCGGGATGCCGATCCCGGCGGGTCCCGCGCTGACGGCGCGCGAGCGCGAGATCGTCCAGCTCTTCGCCGAGGACCTGAGCACGCAGGAGATCGCGGACCGGCTCAAGCTGAGCGCGAAGACGGTGGCGACGCACCGGGAGAACGTGACGCGCAAGCTGGGCGTGCGCGGGGTGGCGGGGATGACGCGGTACGCGCTGAGCGAAGGCCTCAGCGAGGGGGCACGTCATGCCGCTGATCATCTACGACTGGCCGAACTGGGTGCTGGGGTTGTCGCTGGTGCTCGGCTGGGTGGTGCTCGGGCTGGGCGCGCAGGCGCTGTTCCCGCGGCGTTGGCGGGCGCGGGCGACGGAGTCGGACCGGAACGTCGCGCTCGCGTCGCTGGGCGTGATCGCGACGATCAACTCGCTGCTGCTGGCGTTCTCGGCGGTGTCGGTGTGGGACTCGTTCAGCGCGGCGGAACAGGCGGTGAGCCGGGAGGCGACGGCGATGGCGCAATTGGCAAGGACGCTGTCGGTGTATGGGACGCCGGAGTCGAGGCTGGCAAGGGAGCGGCTGCGCGGATACGGGCGCAGCGTGATCGGGAAGGAGTGGGCGGCGATGCAGCGGGAGCAGCCGAGCCAGCCGACGCTGGATGCGTTCGATGACGTGTATCGGACGCTGGGGGATCTGCGGCCGGTGAGTCCGACGGAGACGGTGCTGGTACAGCAGATGTGGACGGAGACGAACGACCTGCTGACGCAGCGCAGAGCCAGGCTCTCGGCCAGCGATGGAAAGGTGCCGACGACGCTGTGGGTGGTGGTGATGGTGAGCTCGCTGCTCACGCTGGCGCCGGTGGCGGTGCTGCCGGTCACGGCATGCAGTCGGAGTGCGATCGTGGTGCTCGCACTCGCGCTGGGACTCGTCTTTCACTTCGTGGCGGCGATGGATCGGCCGTTCCTCGGCGCGGAGCGCGTGACCTCAGAGCCGATCGAGAGCGCGCTTGAGAACATGCAGAGGTGGGATGCGAGGAGTGGGATGGGGGCGGAGAGGTAGGGATGGCGGAGCAACGCACTGACCAAGAGCCGCAATCAGCGGCACCATCGCACATGACCGCTTCGCAGCGGGAGCGGACATTGGCTGGGTGCTAAGGGGCCAGGCCACTACGGGCGACACACAACGTAAAGTGTGTGCGTGAACGCCGTGGCTGGCACGGCCAAGCGCGTTACCTGAACGGGCAATTGCCGTCGGCGAGCGACGCGTTCTGGCCGCGTGACGCTATAGAGGGCTGTGTGGGGTGACCTATGAATGACGGAACATCGCCGAACGAAGGAACGGTGCCGTGCATGTGGCGGGACGGAGCGTTCTTCGACCTCCTTGCCGACGCGGCGTTTCAACACAAGCAGGCGGCGAACGCATCGAAGCTGGATGATGAGGGCTATGCTAGCCAGCGGTTTGCCCGCGCGGCTATTCTGGCTGCTGCCCTGAGCGTGGAGAGCGCAGCCAACTGCCTGCTCGAGACTTTGGATATACCGAAGACTCTTCGAAGCGAGGTAGATCGAATGACGCCACTTGGCAAGATCGACGCGTGCTTGCGCCTTCGCGGTCATTCTTCGATTGCGTATGGCATCCGCGAGGTTCAGCAAATTGCTGAACTTGTGAAAATCCGCAACGACCACGTACATCCGCGAACGTCGACTATTCCTGCTGAATTGGGCAGCGAAAAGGTCGGCGATACGCACTCGTTTGTTCCGATCTCACTTGAAAGCGAGCTTTGGCCTTCGTTAGGGATTTCGAAACGCTCGATGTTTTGGTCTCATCAGAGTTCGCAAGCGGTCTTAAAGGCGGTCAGCGGCTTCCATAAGTATGTACTTAAAACCTTGATGGGACTGAAGGCCGATGAGATGAAAAGAATATTGGCTTCGCGGCTTGAGGTCAGTACGATGCAATTGCATCTGGTATCAGACGACGTGCTCAAAGAACTTGAAGGGGCGAGGGAATGGGGAGCGGATCTGCAGTTCTTCGGTGTGTTTTTGCCACCCGAGTCTGCGCCGATAAGCACTTCTGCTTCGCCGAAAATTGGCATGAAGGGCGGTGAAAATGGTCGCCAAAAGATCGTATGGCTAAGGGCTCCTCGGAACGAGGAAAATCGATCTTAATCTTTCACGCAAAAGCTTCGGCAGCAGCCTTGCGCGACATCACTATCAGTGCATTACCATCGCTTGCGATCGCGGAGCCGGGATTTCATGTAGAGCCAATGTTCAGAGCACCGTCACTAGAACCCGCCGATTGACTTTCCAAGCATCTTCGGTGGACCGGGGGTCGATTGGCTTGGTGTCGCCCCAACCAAGGCTTAGAACACGAATCTGTCGCACGGCGGGATCATCGCTGTCCTTCAGCGCGGCTCGCACAATTCGGGCCACCGCCTCTGCCCGATCACGGCTCAACTTCTGATTCATCGCGCAATCACCTCTTGAGTCCGTATGACCGTCGATGAGTATTGCCCTGCGAACTGTCGTTAGGCTCTCTCGGATAGAAGCGCGTATGCGTGTAGTGTCTGCAGCGTTGACTTCCCATGAGGCGGTCGCAAATCGTATTTCCCAGCCAGACCTATTCGGAGTTAGCTGCGATCGCCCTACGTCTTCGAGCAAAAATCTCGACAGAGCATCGTCCGCAACTCTTTCGATCTGATTGATGCAGCGCGACTTGGCTGTGCTGCCCGTTAAGGAGCTCAGAGATAGAGATGCGGCGTTACCCAAAGATGTTTCTGGAAACCTAGCAGCTAGCTCCCGGAAGACGCTAGCAACCTCCTCGTTCAACGGGCCTAACGCCAACGAAACGGCGTATTCCCACCTCCGACTACTATCCCCCAGCAAGGTAGCTGCGTCTAAATCTCGGTCAGATGTCGGCTCGACAACGTCAACGATTGCAGCGCTACTCGCGGCGAGGACCGCAGCTTGTGTCGCTCGATCTATCAATGATGCGTGAAGCTCGTGACGACCCGTTTGAACAAACACAAGTCCACTCTGGCTGAGAGATAACTCAACTTTTGCTTTGACCGCTCCGCCGGCCGGAAGCTCAAAGAACTCGTTCGAGTCAACGATTTCCTGGTAATTGGTGATGGCGCTCAGTCGTTTGACCGAGCCTGCGCTGTCCTTGACATCGATGCGAAGCCAACCAGCGCCAAGCTGGCCCCAGCGTTTTGGAACGCTGACAGGTGCACTGCCGGTGTTTTTCAACTGAAGCTCCCCAGCAATCGGACTTCCAATGAGCGCCATGCTGGGTACTGTCTGGATCCGCATTTCCATAGTGTTCGGATCGACGCTCCAGGGCCGCGCGGCATCGGACAGCGCGAGGTCTGAGGCGTCATCGGTATTCACTCGGATCGGATTAGGTTGTGGTTTGCAAGGCCGGTACGTCAAGTGTTCGAAGATGAAGGGCTCGTTTCCGGCGCCCGGAGCGATGAATCTCATTTCGCTTGCCATCAAGTGCTGGATACTTCCGACAGTGAACTCCCATAAGAAGTCTGCATCCGCCAATGTGGCATGCTCTATTGAGTAGTAGGGAAAGCTCTCGCGACTCCTCCTCGCAAGGATCGCGTCCCCGTGGGTGATGTTCAATAGATGGGACAGTTCGTGGGCAAACGTCCTGGTTAAGGCGAGGCGTCGAGATCCTTCGGCCGTCTCACGTCGCCATATATTCCCCAGAAAGATGATCGCATCATTGCGAGGCAAGCGATTTTCTGTAACGAATTCTCCGGATTCGTCATAAAAGCCAAACAAAGGCGAGTACCCAAAAAAATCAACTGTTTCATTGCCTCGAGACTCGAGCGGCCGAAAGAAGTTTCTTGCAGGTGTTCCTGCCAACGTGATGTAGATGTCCGCTTGAGCCAGACTGGCCGGACTTGGATTTGGCCGCCTACTTGCGTCCTGTGAGAAAAATCTGGAATGCGCATGTGCCCTGACGAGGTCAACGTACTTGCGCTGAGAGATCGGTTCGAGGTCGGTAGGCAGATCCCCCCAATTGACATCCGATGGTGCTGAAGAGAAGAGAAAGTCGAGTTGAATACCGAGTGATTGATACAGATTGCGGGCGCGTTCTAAATCCATCATAGATTCCACCGTCCTTTGAGATGCTGGACCTAACGGAGTCAAGAAGTGCACCCTGAGAATAAGGCGCATCGGTCTAGGCGAACGAATATCCGGAGGACATGCGGAATCTGAAGGCTCTTCGCTGCTTGTAGTGCGTTGCTCTATCGGATCTGTCACCTTCGCATCGGCTGGCGCATCAGGCAAGCCTGAGGAACGAACCAGCATCCAGGCGAAGAACGCGAAAGCTAATATTCCGAGCAAGAGCAGCCATCGCATCGGGGGTTGCCATGACGCTTTCACTTCGCGCTCCCCGCTCTTGCGCTCAATAGAGTCGTCAGATCAGTTCGCACGAATCTTCACTTCTTGAGCTCGCAGCACCCGTCGATTGGAGTCAGTACCTGCCTGCTCAATGACGCCGGATATTTCGACGCGCTTCTGCAGAAAGCTGCTCAGAGGCTTCGATCCCGACGTGTCGGCGGTGCCAGGGCCGGCTGGAGGTGTCTCAAGGTGTGCCGGCACGCTAACGGCAATCTCATGGCCGCTGTCGTCGACTAAAACGATGTGGCGAGTCTTCCGATCAAAGTAGTTGGGCCCAGTGTTGACCAAGGTCCCGCTAACGACAATCGACGAGCCGAGGCTCATGTTGCTCGCCTGTGCAATGGTCCCAGCCATGTTGGACGGCGAAACAGCTGCACTGGATGCTGCAGGCGCTGCCACATCGGCAACTTGAGTGAGCTGGGAAGCTGGGCAAGCGCTTCGAGATACATATGCTGAGACGCCGATACGTCCACTGTTCATGCCAACGTCGCAGATCGCAAGCGTACCTACAGAGGCAGGCTTGCTCGCGTTGTCGAAGTTGCTTTTTCCGTTTATCGGAAATGGGTAAAGATCCTCCCTTGAGGAGTAGTGACCCGCCTTGGCAAGAGAGTTCTTTCCGTCGGCCTGCATAAGCCAGATTCCCGGGTTGGAGTTGTCAGCTTCAACTCGATTCGAGGCCAATCCCGCTTTCACAACAGTCTCGTTGATTCGCCAGATCTGAAGGCCGGGACCGGGAAGTTGAGAGTCAAAGCCCGTTGGTGTCGTTCCATTTATCAGGTAGTGAATCTTGCCGGTACCCCGTATCTTGAACGCCTTGCGCGAAGTCTGAATCGGCGGAACTGTGGCTTTGAGTTGATCAGCATCGATCTCCTCAACCACAATCCAACCGAGGAATGCCTTGGCCCAGGCCGACATATGGGTGGGACGCGCGGGCGAAAGTCCGTCTGCCCCCCAGGAGCCACTGGCCATGAGGCACCAACCGCCGAGGCCAGAACTCTTCCCATCGGTCCCATCGGTGTCATACAGATCCGGTAGGCCGAAAGCATGGCCGAACTCGTGCGCGAATACGCCGATCTGCACCATCGTCGAGCCGTCGCACGCGAGCGCCGGCATGATAACGTAGTCGTCGATCTTGATGAAGCCGCCCCCATTCTTTGGCGTCGCTGTAGTGAATTCGACCCCTCCCCATCCGGAGATACTGTATCGGTGCGACCAGATGTTCTTGTTGTTCGGGGTGTTGCATTCTCCGCCTATCCCCTCATGCACAAACGCGGCAAAGTCGACGAAGCCGTCGTCATCTCCCGAGTTTGGAATGCCGTCAGGTCCGTCGTTGTCATATTGGCCCCAGTCGATTTTGCCTTGGCTAGAGATGGTCTCTTTGATGAACTGGACTATCTGTGCACTGTCGCACATCCCGTGACACTCCTCCATATTTCCGGCTGAGTTGCGGTAAGGCTGCCCCTCGTAGAATGCGCTAGCGTTGGGGAGAGGCACCCAATCTTTCACAGAACCTCCGACCTTCAGTTTCCCGCCAGACACCTCCTTGTAGTAGTCGGTCATCGTGCCTGTCGGCCATGGTCCTTGGAAAAGTTGCTTTTGCAACTGGGAGGCGGGATAGGGCGCATTTGCGGAACCGTTGGAGTAGCGAGCCATCAAGACGGGCACTTGCCTTTCTCCCTGAACGGCGGTGGGCGGCTGCTCTCCCAACTTGCCACCAAGGAGTGAGGAAATTTGGTCGGCTAGAGGATTTGCACCCGACGCGGCGAAGCTCGTTTCACTCGCCAGTTGTCTGGCTACCCGAGCTCGTTCCGTCACGTTCAGCAGCGATCGTTTGAAGGAGAACGAGTTTGGGTCACGCTGTAGTCTATTGAGGTAGGCCTCCGGAAAACCTTTTCCTGCTGCGGGGGCCTCGGTGGCTACCGCCGGGAAGGGCGCCGCCACAAGCAGCACACCTGCGATAAATAGCGCGCAGAACGATATCTTCATCTTTGCTTACTCCTGGAATTTTCAAGGGCGCGCGATACGCGTGGCCTTCGCCCAGAAACTCCGGGACGAATCGCGAGTTGTCGGCAATAGAAATCGAAGGATCAGTCTGCTGCGAGAAACAGTTGTAGCGCGAATTCGCAGCGCTACCGTGCCGATGTCGGCCTCACGACCTCGTAGCCGAAGGAGATGCTCTGTTGGCTGGACGATGCAGAATTCCTGATCTTTGCCATTCGAGCTGCTCTTGCGCGCTCCTCAGCCTCGGATGTCACTGCAGACTGAGAAGACGCCGCCTGGGGACCGGGTTGCCTTCCTGCTTCGGCCACTGCGACTTTTTGGTTTGCTTCGACTTTTAGGTCGACCTCCAACCTCAGCTTTCTGACCTTCTCCGAATCGTTGAGAAGACGGAGCTTGCCGATGCTCGTGAGGTAGGCGATGCCACGGGCATCCGGCACGTCCGCATCCAACTTCAGATTCTTCAGATATGGGGCAACTTTGGAATCAAGCTCAGCCATCGCCTTGGCCACCGGCATGCGCCGCTCTTTGCCTCCCGTCGTTGCGACGACGTAGATCTCCTCGACCTCTCCCTTGGCGAAGGTTCCTGAGCCTCCGGGGTTAGCTATCGAAAAAGTTCGGCTTCGATCACCTCAGCTTGTTCAACATCGGCCGTTGCAGGACCCACGGCAAAAGGCCGAATCTGCGCCGCCTCTACGCTGCGCTCAAGCAGTAGCACGATAGCCTTGTGCGAGCACAACTCGTCGTACTCCTGAAGGTCACTCTTTGCCACGTCAAAGGTGGCGTAATCACCGTCTACCGCCCGCTCCCTAATGCGATCTCCAATGGGCTTCCTCAAGTCAGTTTTTAGCTTCTCGTGAAGCTTGCCGAGCTGTGGCGTGAGAACAAAGTTGCCCTTGTAGTTTTCAAACCATGCATTGCCAAAAGCGAGCGCAGTAGCCACATTAAAGGCAGAACGAGCGTTGTGCCCCGCCGCCGACAGAATCGCCGTAACGGCAGTTCCACCGATGTTCATATTCGTTTGCGCATACGCCGCATCGACCCGACGTCGCTCGAGCGTGTCGAAGAAAAGCGTGCATGCCCGATCGGAGAGCGTCACACCCTTTTCAACAAAACGCCTGATCCAGGGACCTTGCTGACTGGCGTCTGCGGTATATGCGCAGTACATGGCTTGGCTGAACTGCTCCACCTCCGTAGGAATAGAACCGTCGCTAGCGACGGAAGGGGCGAGTGCGCATTTCACGCCGTTGTCGTCCGTCAGCGACTTCGGCACAACCACAGATTCACCTGGAAGCGGAAGAATCCGCTCCGGCTCTATGGAATGCCTCAGAGAAGCGCAGCCAGACAGCGCAAGAGCAAGCAGGGCTCCAGTCGTCAGCCTCAACATTTCTCAACCTCCCTGGGTGCGAGTCCAAACAGGACATTAGGGCGAGCATAGGAATGTGGCATCCACAATATTTATGAGGCCTCGTCGGCGCCGGCCATGCAGGGGGTGTAGCAGCCAGAGCAGGTGATGACGTAGCACCTTTATATGGAAGGACAGCAGCGCGAACAGGGCTTGGCTGTGGATTGACGGTGCCAACAAGCAGTCGTCAGGCGAGTGCGTCAATAAGGCTTCCACCTCTGGCCCAACCCGTCTTGGCGGGATGCTGTCGCCCATGGAAGCGGATGAGGGCCTTGACCCATCAGACGTAGGTCACCGTTGATGCTAATGACCGGTGTTAGCGGCTGCCGCCGTCCAAGGACCAAGCCGCGAACGACTGCAATCAGCCTTAAGTCGCCGTCCAAGTGCGGAGCGAGACGAAGAGCCTCAAGGTGGGATAACGGTTTGATTTCAAGATTCCGCCGCAGAAGTGGGAGTTGCCGTAAGCAGCAACTTGCCGGACCCGTCACTGATCGGGCGACACGAGCGCAGCAGCTTGTCGGGTTCGACGATGCGCGTTCGTATCGTCGGCGCGGTCGCGGTGGCGAGCCATGGAGCTACGCGTACGATGCTCATTCCCCTCATCTCCTCCCACCGCCAAGCTCACCCCGCCCGTGACCGCCCACCTCGACTTCGACCTGCTCCGCAGCCTCGTCGCCGTCGCCGAGACCGGCGCGCTCAGCAAGGCCGCCGAACGCGTCGGCCGCACGCAGTCCGCGCTGAGCATGCAGATGCAGCGCCTGGAGGACGTCGCCGGCCAGCCTTTACTCCACCGCTCCGCCCGCGGCGTCACCTTGACCGCCGCCGGCGAACGGCTGCTGGCCCACGCCCGCGAGCTGACGCGCCACCACGACGAAGCCCTCGCCGAACTGCGCGGCGTGGACGTCTCCGGCGTGCTGCGCTTCAGTTGCCCCGAGGACTACGCCGTCGTCTTCCTGCCGCACCTGCTGCAGGGTTTCGCGAGCCTGCATCCGCGCGTCCAGCTCGAAGTCGTCTGCGCCCCGACGCCGCGATTGCACGAGCTGCTGGCGCGACATGCGGTGGACCTCGCCCTCGTGTCGGTGGAGAACGCGGACGAGGACGGCGTCATCCGCCGCGAGCCGCTGGTCTGGGTCGCCCGGCGCGGCTCGGCCGTCGCCGGCATGACACCCCTGCCCCTCGCGCTGGGCGCGCAGGACGCGCTGGACCATGTGCTCGCGCGACAGGCCCTCGAAGGCGTCGGCCGGGAGTTCCGGCTCGCCTACGCGAGCAGCAGCCTGGCCGGACTGATCGGCATGGCGCGCTCCGGACAGGCGGTGACCGTGCTCACGCGGACGTCCGTGCCGGAGGACCTGGAGATCCTCGGCGAGGACAGCGGCCTGCCGCCCTTGCCGGTGATCGGGGTGACGCTGGCGATCGACCGGGAGCGTCCGTCGCCACTGACCGCCGCCTTCGCGGCGCATGTGCGCAAGGCCCTGCCTGCCGCCTGAGCCGGGCACCGATGCACGCTGCTGATGCCAGCCATCAGCACTACTCGCTACCCGGGCGGTCGGGATCTCCGTAGGCTCATGCCCGTCACGAGTCCAAGGAAGCTCCCATGTCACGCAACACCGACCCCACGTTCTGGACCCGTTCCCGCCAGCATCTGATCCGCTACGGCGGCAGCTTCGAGCCGCTCATCATCGAGCGCGCGCGGGGAAGCTTCGTCCACGACGCCGACGGACGCGCGATCCTGGACTTCACCTCGGGCCAGATGAGCTCGCTGCTGGGACACGGCCACCCCGAAGTCGCCGCAGTGATCGCCGACCACGCGGCCAACCTGGACCACCTCTTCAGCGGCATGCTCAGCCGGCCGGTGGTCGATCTGGCGACGAAGCTGGCCGAGGTCGCGCCGGCAGGCCTCGAGCGCAGTCTGCTGCTGAGCACAGGCGCCGAGGCCAACGAGGCCGCGATCAAGCTCGCCAAGCTGTACACCGGCAAGTACGAGATCGTCGGCTTCGCGCAGTCGTGGCACGGCATGACCGGCGCGGCGGCGTCCGCCACCTACTGCGCCGGCCGCAAGGGCTACGGTCCCGCGGCGGTCGGCTCCCTCGCGATTCCCGCACCCAATCCCTACCGGCCTCGCTTCGGCGGTGCCGACGACTGGCAGGCCGAGCTGGACTACGCCTTCGACCTTATCGACCGCCAGTCCAGCGGCAACCTCGCGGCCTTCATCGCCGAACCCATCCTGAGCTCCGGCGGCCTGATCGACCTGCCCGTGGGCTACCTGCGCGCGCTCCAGACGAAGTGCCGCGAGCGCGGCATGCTCTTGATCCTCGACGAGGCGCAGACGGGCGTCGGACGCACCGGGATGATGTTCGCGTGCGAGCGCGACGGCATCTCACCGGACATCCTGACCCTGTCCAAGACGCTGGGCGCGGGCATTCCGCTGTCCGCGGTGCTGACCACCGCGGAGATCGAGGAGCGCTGCCATGAACGCGGCTTCCTGTTCTACACGACGCACGTCTCCGACCCGCTGCCTGCGGCGGTGGGCCTCAAGGTGCTGGAGATCGTCGAGCGCGACGGCCTGGTCGAGCGCGCGCGCGTCGCCGGCGCGCGGCTGGAGGCGGGGCTGCGCTCGCTGCAGCGCGAGTTCGACTGCATCGGCGATGTCCGCGGCCGCGGCCTGCTGCTGGGCGTGGAGATCGTGCGCAGCCAGGCCGGCAAGGAAGCCGCGCCGGAACTCGGTGCGGCGATCACCCGCGCCTGCATGGCGCACGGCCTGAGCATGAACATCGTGCAGCTGCCGCTGATGGGCGGCGTCTTCCGCATCGCGCCGCCGTTGACTGTCAGCGACGAGGAGATCGACCTGGGGCTGTCGCTGCTGAAGCGGGCGATCGAAGACGTCGTCTGACGCGTCGAGCGTCCAGCGCCCAGCGCCCTCCTCCCGCGTCTCAGGCCTCGCGACGCGCCAGGCGCTCCGTCGCCTGCGCGACCGCGGCCGCACGTATCGGGTATCGGGCCCGACCGGCCTCGATGCACCGCTGCACGATGTGTGGCGGCGAGGTCTCCGGCGTACCGCCGGGGAACGGCGGTTGCGGGTCGTATTCGATCTGCAGCTGGATCTGGCGAGCGGTGTCCTCGTCGCGCATCAGCGCGACGGCCTGCAGCGCCATGTCGATGCCCGACGTCACACCGCCGGACGTCAGGAGATGCCCGTCCACGCAGACGCGCGCATCCTCGCGCAATGCGCCGAATGCCGGCAGGAACTCGCGTGCGGTCCAGTGGCAGCTCGCGCGCTTGCCGCGCAGCAGTCCGGCGGCGCCCAGCAGCAGCGAGCCGGTGCAGATGCCCATCACGTAGGACGCGCGCTCCGCCTGCGCGGCGATGAAATCGATCCACGGCGCCTGCGTCAGCAGGTCGTCGGCCCCCGGACCGCCGGGAACGACGAAGATGTCGCAGGCACCGGCGCTCGCGAAGGTCGCAGTCGGCGTCAGCACCAGGCCGCGGTCGGAGGCGACCGGATCCAGGCTCGCCGATACCAGCGAGACCGTGGCGCCGGGCACCCGCGCGAGCACCTCGTAGGGCCCGGTCAGGTCGAGTTGCGTGACGCCGGGGAACAGCAGGACATTGACTTGCATGAAGAGGCTCCTTGAGACTCGTCACGATAAAGAAGCGACAGGAGGCACGCGTGCCAGAAACGGGTCAGATTGCGCCAATCCATATCGCCTTCCTCCTGTTCGATGGCTTCCAGCCGATCGACCTCGCGGGACCGTGGCAGGCGTTCGTCTCGGCCAATGAAGAGAGCGGTCAGGTGCGCTACCGGCTGGCCACCTGCGGCGCCGCCGACGTGGCCGCGACGGCCGGAGACGGACTGCGCCTGCAGGTCGACCGGGGCCTGGCCGAGTCACTCGCGGCGGACATCCACACCGTGATGGTGCCGGGTGGCGAAGGCGTGCACCGCGTCGCCAGGACGCCCGAAGTCCTGGACTGGCTCCGGGCAGCGGACGCGAAGGCGCAGCGGACCTGCAGCGTGTGCACCGGCGCCTTCCTGCTGGCCGAAGCGGGCCTGCTCGACGGCCGCCGCGTGACGACCCACTGGCGCTCCGCCGCGCTGCTGCGGCGGCGGTTCCCGGCGTTGCAGGTCTCCGATGAATTGATCTACAGCGAGAGCGGCAAGTACTGGACCTCGGCGGGCGTGACCGCGGGCATCGACCTGGCGCTGATGCTGATCGAGCGCGACTGCGGCCGGACGGTGGCGCAACGGGTGGCGCGGCGGTTGGTGGTGCCGTGGCGAAGGGATGGCGATCAGCGCCAGTACAGCCAGGCGCTGCGCGCGCAGGACCGTGCGGGCGCGCCGTTCTCCGACCTGATGGATCGCGTGCTGTCGAGCCCGTCGCACCCTTGGACCATCGACGAGATGGCGGACCTCTGCCACATGTCGCGCAGGACCTTCCAGCGGCGGTTCACGGCGTCGTTCGGCGTTCCGCCGCGGATGGCGCTCAGCCGGCTGCGGGAAGAGCAAGGCGTCGGTCGGCAGAAGGCCTCTTGAACCTGCCTCGTCGTTCTGCGACAGGTCGCCCACGCCCTGGGTTTCGCACACTTCTCACTGCCCTCACAGTCACCGGTCATGCTCCCGCCTTTCATCGATAGGGAGGAGTCAAATGAAACGGATCCTGGTGCGGCTGCTCGTGTCCTCGGTCGTCGGGCTGGCCGGGTGGATGGGCGTGACGGCGTTTCTGATGGAGCGCTGGCTCCCGCCAGTTCCTCCAGGCACGGACGACCTTGGCGCCGGACTGGTCGCGGTCACCATCGCTTTCTCGACGCTGCAGGTCACATTGATCGTCATTGCCGTATTCAATGTCTCCGCCTGGTCGCGGGATCGCCGCATGGCGCGTCAAGAGGGGCTCAGGCGTTAAGCTCGCCCTCACGATGACAGTGCTCCGAAAACTCCTGGTTTCCGCCACGCTGCTGCTCGCGGCCTCCGCCGAGGCGGCCACGTGCAGCGCGTCGAACCCTGAAGACTTCACCTCGTTTTTCGGTCCGTTCTCGACGGATCAGCGATTTGCTGCCGACCGGACAACATTTCCGCTGCGGACCGTCCGATGGACCTATGGGGCCGACAAGGCGGGCGCGGATGCGTCCGCGCCGACCGTGCGATCGACATCGAGAGCCGAATTCATGCGGTGGAAGACCATCGCGACGCTGGAGAAACAAGGAGCGCTGACCCACCGCCTCAAGCCCTCGTCGACCGAGGACATGGCCGTGGAGCTCTTCCAGGACGGCTCCGATATCGAGATGTCGTACCGCTTCTCGCGGCACGCGGGGTGCTGGCGCTTCGTGCAATTCGAGGACCGCTCCCTCTGACGGCGAGTGTCCGCCCGGCGTTTGGCCTGCCACCATCCAGGCACTGAACGCGGGCGTAGAAACCGATTCGATGCTGGAGGAAGCACCTGCGAGTGACTTCTTACCGGAGGGGTCAGGTCTTGTTGCAGCGCAACCCGTCAGCGGCGAGGGCAGCGATCCCGCTCGACTATGCTGCCCTCCCATCCCGTCGCCCATCCGCCGTTCGCGGTCAAGGAATGTCCTCCAACACGCTGACCTTCACCTGCATCGGCAACGATGCTTCCGCACTCGCCGCGTTGCATCAACGCCTGACCGCAGCCATCGGCACCGAAGCCGAGCAGTGGCCGGAGCCGCTCCGGAGTGCATTCGACGATTGGGAACGGCCTTACGTCACAAGCGCCTCGCTGCACGGTCAGACACTGCGCTTCGTGATCGACAGCTCGTCGGGCGACGAGCTGGAGAAGTCGCATTTCCAGGCCTTGCACGCCGCCGGCGCGGAGCACATCCGCGTGCGCACCTTCTACAGCCAGGTCGGTGAAACGAAGACGATCCACATCCACGGCGGCAAGCGCATCGCCGCCAAGCTCTTCCCGCAGCCGCCCCTGACCGAAGGCGAGCGACTCTACGAACTGGTGCTGGAAGGCAAGGACACCGCCCTCGCCAAGGAGATCAAGGCCGGCGCCTCGCCGGACGCGATCGTCGACGGCAAGCCGCTGCTCGTTCACGTCGCCCGGGCCTCCCTGGAGAAGTCATTCCGTGCGCTCCTGGATGCACAGGCGGCACTCGCCCCCTGCCTGCCCTGGGTGCAAGAAGTGGCCGCCGCGATCCAGAGCTACGGCGGTGGGGAGAACGAGACCTTCCTGCACACGCTGATCAGCGCGCCGGGCGCGGACGCCGCTGCGCTGTGGCGCTCGAACGAGCTGATGCGCGTCCTCAGCAGATTCCCCAGGCAGCTGGCGTGGCTCCTCGCACAGGACGGCGTGGACGTGAACGCCATGCTGATCTCCGACGAGGTCCCCCCTCAGGAAATGGGCAGCCTGCTGTTCAACAGCGTCGAGCTCTTCGAGGACAGCGCGGAGACGCTGGACGTGCTCGCTGCCCACGGCGCGCGCTCCATTCGGCCGACGACCATGCCTGACCAGCGGCGCATCGATCGCCTGTACTGGCGCTGCCGCGACGCCGAGACCATTCCTCAGATGGCCGCCGCCGGCGTGAACTTGGACACGCCGGTATGGAACGACTTCCCGCTGCTGCGCAATCTGATGCGCAGGCCCTGCGCGGGCCTGCGACCGCTGACGATGGCCAACGCCCTGCTGGATGCGGGCGCCTCCGCCGACTTCTGGATGAAGCCCGACGACTTCCGGCATGAGGTGCTGAGCAACCTCTTCACGGCGAAGGACCGGGTGTCGTCCCAGAGTTTCCCGACGGAGGAGGACCCGCCGTTCGACGTGACCCGGGACGGCGCGCTGATCGTCGACTTCATGCGCGGACTGCTCGAGCGCGGGTTGGATGCCAACATGGAGGTGACGTTGACGTTGACGGTGATGGTGCTGAGCCGGCGGCTTGAGCAGGACATCCGGTACCCGCGCATCCGCTATCGCGGCCCGCTGCTGGGCGCCATCGCCTGCCTGCTGTGCGGTCGGGGCAGCGACATGCGGCCGCTCTGCCTCCCGCTGGTCGAGCTTCTGATGCAGCATGGCGCCTCTCCTCAGGCAGACGCCGTGGCGGTGACCGGCCCATGGCAAGGCGGGTTCTCGGACGTCTACCTCCACGGGCAATGGCCGGGCCACACGTGGCACTTCGCCTCCGAGGGCTCCGTGCTGGAACGCCTGCGGCAACGGCAGGCCGATGAGCCCGACGATGTGGATGCACAGGTGATCGCGGCGCTCGAACAGACCTGACACCGATCCCGGAACCTTGCGGCAGATTCCGCATCCTTCGGGCGAATCCAACCGGCCCCATCGACACCGCACTCGACAATTGCCGTCCAACAAGACGACAGGGAGTGGCTCATGATGGATTGGATCCGCTGGCAGTTCGGCCAGCCGACTGTGGCGGACGTCATTCAGCGCGTGGTCAAGCGCCTGGACGGCGCTGGCGCCACCGATGTGACGTCCAAGGAGGACCCGCCGGAGGTCCGCTTCTCGCTCAACGACGTCCAGATGCACTCGAATCTCGTGCACCTGATGAAGGACCTGCTCCGCGCCAAGGGCAGCCGCGCGCGCGACGCCGAGTTCAACCGGTACGTGGAAGGCGTCGTCCTCCGGCCGATCTCGGATGTGCTCCCCGAGGACGCCGAGGACTACGCCGGCATCCAGTCACGCCTGCTCCCGCTGCTGCGCACACGCGCCGACATGGGCAAGAACGCGCTCAATGCCGCCGCCTCGCTGTCCCTGGATCAGGAAGCGCTGTCGCGCGAGGCGAACGCCACGCCGTGGCGTGCGGTGTCGGGCGACTACGTCGCGATGCTCGGCCTGGACACGCCGCAGAGCACCGCCCGCGTCGTGCAAGCCATGCTCGACCGATGGGGCGTGAGCTTCGAGACCGCGTTCGACGATGCGTTGCGCAACCTGCGCGGCATGTCGCCGGACAGCGCCTGGCGGCAGATCGCGCCCGGCCTGTGGCAAGGTGCCTGGAACGACTCGTACGAACCCTCGCGGCTGCTGCTGCCGGACGTGATCTACCGCTCCGGCGTGGCCCATCCCGTCACGATGGTGCCCTTGCGGCACGTGCTGCTGGTCGCGGACGCGAACGACATCGCCGGACTCGCGCTGATGGCTTCGGCGTGCAAGCAGCTGAGACAGGAGCAGTCGCGCTGGCTGTCGTGCCGCCCGCTGCAGCTCGTCGATCGCGAATGGCAGCCCTTCGAGGCGCCGGAGGCGCTGCGCCAGATGTACCAGGAGCTCATCGCCGTCGAGGACTCCGAGGACTACGCCGCGCAGAAGAACCTGATGGAGCAGCGCAACGCGCAGGATCCGTCGGCGCCCTTCGTGGGGACCGCGCAACTGGTGCAGTTCAAGGACAGCGAACGCGTCCTGAGCTATTCGGTGTGGTCGGACGGCGTGGACACGCTGCTCCCGCACACGGACCTGCTGGCCTTCGCCTCGCTGGACAGGCCGGACGACACCGTGGTCGTGGCGTGGGCGGATGCGGTGCGCATCGCCGGGCATCACATGCAGGCCGTCGACGACCTGTTCCCGCGGCGCATGCGCGTCACCGTCTTCCCGACCGAGGACGAGCAGGCGCAGTTGCGGGCGGTGAAGGTGTTCTGAGTTCGAGAGTTCGGGGCCGTCGCAGCTTGCGAAGGATTGTCCGGGGACGCTCGCCCTCCCTGTACGCATCGCGTCCGGCCCGCCTTGCGGACAGCGGGATACTGCGCCCATGGCCGACGACACCCCACCCCAGCGGCCGCCGTCCGCGCCTCATGGCGAGACCGGCGGTCGTGACGCCGATTCAACCGCCCACTTCGACCCCGACTTCCTCTCCGCCGTCCGCGACGACCTGGCCGACTGGCGCCAATGGCTCGCACGCACCGTCGTGCTCGCCTTCGCCGTGGCCGCGGGCCTGGCGGTCGTGCTCTTCACCTGGGTCAGCGACCAGGCGATCGAGGGGTTCTCTGCCATGCGCGCCTGGTCGCCCTGGGCACCGCTGGTATGGACCCCGGTCTGCACCGCTTTCCTGGTGTGGGTGACACGCCGCTTCATCCCGGGAGCCGCCGGCTCCGGCATCCCCCAGGTCATGGCCGCCCTGTCCCCGAAAGTCGGCCCCGGACAGCAGGGACTGTTCGTCTCACTGAAGCTCAGCATCGCCAAGCTGTTCCTGGTGTCGGGCGGGCTGCTGGGCGGCCTCGCCATCGGGCGCGAGGGACCGTCGGTGCAGATCGCCGCCGGCGTCATGCAGCACGCCCAGCGCTGGCTGCCGCGGCGATCGCCGCTCAATCATGACGGACTGCTGGTCGCCGGCGGCGCCGCCGGCATCGCGGCGGCCTTCAACGCGCCACTGGCGGGCGTGATGTTCGCCATCGAGGAACTCACCCGCAAGATCGAGCAACGCAGCAGCGGCCTCATCATCGCCGCCATCGTGCTGGCCGGCTTGATGGCGGTCTCCGTCTTCGGCAACGCCAGCTACTTCGGCCGGCTGCGCGTCGACCATCTGACCTGGTCCCACCTGCTGCCAGGCCTGCTGACGGCCATCGGCTGCGGCCTGGCCGGCGGCGTGTTCTCCCGGCTGCTCCAGCGCAGCCTGCTCGGCGGGAACGACCGCTTCAGCCGGTGGCGCGCCCGCTTTCCCGTGCGCTTCGCCTTCGCCTGCGGCCTGGCCATCGCCGTCCTCGGACTGGTCAGCCATGGCGCCACCGACGGCAGCGGCTACGACTACACCCGCGGACTCGTCGAGGGCCATCTCGACCTGCCGCTCCTCTACGTCACGCTGCGCATCGTCGCGACCTGGCTCGCCGTCTGGTCGGGCGTTCCCGGCGGCATCTTCGCGCCATCGCTGGCCATCGGTGCCGGTATCGGCAGCGACATCGCGCAGCTGACCCACACCACCGAGGGCGCCGCGGCGATGATCGCCATCGGCATGACGGCCTTCCTCGCGGCGGTGACGCAGGCGCCGGTGACGGCGTTCATCATCGTGATGGAGATGGTGGATGGCCATTCGATGGTCCTGAGCCTGATGGCGGCCGCGCTGCTGGCGAGCCTCGTGTCGCGATGGATCAGCGTGCCGATCTATCACCGGCTGGCGCAGGCGCAGCTCGCGCGGCTGCCGGATCCAGCGGAAGGGGCTGCGCCGGCGGCGACGGCACCGCCTCCCGCGTAGCGCAATTGCCGGCGCCTTTCATGCGAGACCTCATGCCGTGATCGCTCGCTGCCCGCCCATACACTTCGAGTCCCATGCCTCTTGATCCCATCCTTCGCAACGTCGCCTCTGAACTGCAGACCGAGCGCCTGCTGCTGCGCACGCCGCGCGCCGGTGACGGGGAGATCGTCCACGAGGCGGTCCTGGAGACGCTCGACGATCTGCGCGCGTGGCCCGCATCGCTGCCTTGGGCGATGGCGGCGCCTTCGGTGCCGGCCTCCGAGACCTATTGCAGGCAGAGCGCCGCCGAATTCATCAAACGCACCTCGCTGGTGTACCTCGCGTTCGACCGCCAGGGCTCGCTGGTCGTGAGTCTCAGCCTGCATTCGATCGACTGGATCGTGCCCAAGTTCGAACTCGGTTTCTGGTGCAGGGCCGGTCGCCAACGCCAGGGCCTGACCACCGAGGCCACGGCGGCACTGATGCGCTACGCCTTCGACTCTCTCGGCGCACGACGCGTCGAAGCGTTTCCCGATGAGGCCAATGCCGGCAGCCGCGGCGTGTGCGAAGCGATCGGCATGCAGCTGGAAGGCACCCTGCGCAACGACCGGCTCACACCCGGCGGAGAATCGCGCAGCACCTGCGTGTATGCGGCGATCGTTCCGGCACAAGGCGCCGGATCTTGATCCGAATGAAGAGAGCAAAAAGTCAAGATGCTTGGACATCCCCCCGACTCTGAAGCGGCCCTCGCCGAACTGGTTCGCTACTGCGAGGACTTCGCCAAGCAGATGCTTGCCAAGCAGGGCGCGTTCTATCCGTTCGCCGCGATCATCAATCAGGACGGAAAGATGGAAGCCGTCGGCGTCCACAACGGCGAGGAGCGGCCCCAAGCCCAAGAGCTCTACCGACTCCTCTTCGACTCCCTGAACGCCATGGCCTCCAACGGCAGAGCCAAGGCCTCCGCGATCGCCGCGGACGTCAACGTCCCGGCGAATCTTTCGGCCCCATTCCCCGATGCCATCCGCGTTCACGTGCGAGCGCTGGGATACTCCAGACAGGTTTACACGCCGTATCGGCGATACGCCCATCGGTCGATCCGGACGCTCTTCAGGGTGGTGCAGTCCGTTGAATACGCAGCGCCGATCGGCGTCGATCTCGATGAAACGGACTGACGACGTCTCGCAGCCGCCCGCCGATGGCGGGCTTCTCCGGCTTGGCTAAAGCCCACTGCCCATGCGCTTGACCATCGAGGCGATGGCCCGCTCATCGCGCCGGTAGTACGACCACCGGCCCGACCGCTTGACGATGACCAGGCCGACGCTCGCCAGATCGGCGAGGTACTTCGAGGTCGTCGAGAACGCCAGCCCCTGCCCCGCCTGGATCGACGACACGCAGACGCCGTCGACCAGCGGGTCGCCCTCGTCCTGGGGAGGGAAGCTGCCGGGCGTCTTGAGCTTGCGCAGGATCTCCAGACGCTGCGCGTTGGCCAGCACCTCCAGCACGCGGAGCAACGGCACTTCTTCGGACATAGGCTGAATCAAGCAATCGACCGGGCAGTGTAAGTGGGCCCGCGCCGCGAATAGCAGCCCACATCCGGCCACGCAAGACCTGCCCCATCACCATCGACGGCAGGAGGGTCACGGACTGCCCCTCAACATTTCGATAATTTGCGATATGACAATGCAAGGGTTCCGCACAGATCCGCGGAACGACGGCCAACCCAACCTTGCGAGTCCCCATGAAAGCCATCGTCCTGACCGCCTTCGGCGGTGTCGATCACCTGCAACTGCAGGACATCCCCGTGCCGGCCGTCGATGCCGGTGAACTGCTGGTGCGCGTCGTCGCCACGTCCATCAATCCGCTGGACTATCAGATCCGCCGCGGCGACTACCCGGCCTACGTGCCCCTGCCGGCCGTCATCGGGCACGACGTGTCCGGCGTCGTCGAGCGCGTCGGCGCCGGCGTGCACGACTTCAAGCCTGGCGACGAGGTCTTCTACACGCCGAAGATCTTCGGACCCAAGGGCGGCAGCTATGCCGAGTTCAACGTCGTCCCGCAGGAGCTGGTGACACACAAGCCGCGCAACCTGACGCACGCCGAGGCTGCATCCATGACGCTGGTCGGGGGCACCGCCTGGGAAGCGCTCGTCTCTCGGGCGCGCCTGCAGCCTGCGGAGACCGTCCTGGTCCACGGCGGCGCGGGCGGCGTCGGGTCCATCGCCCTCCAGCTGGCCAAGGCGATGGGCGCCCGGGTGCTGACCACCTGCAGCGCCTCGCAGTTCGAGTTCGTCCGCTCGCTCGGCGCGGATGAGGCGATCGACTACGAGGCGGGCGACTACGTCGACCACGTACGCGAGTTGACGGGCGCCCGCGGCGCGAACGTCGTCCTGGACACCATCGGCGGCAACACGCTCGAGCGCTCGCCGCACGTGCTGGCGGACGGAGGACGCGTCGTGTCGATCGTCGACATCGCGACGCCGCAGAACCTGGTGGCCGCCTGGGGCGTGAACGCGGAGTACCACTTCGTCTTCACGGGGCAGAACCGCGGCAAGCTGCTCGCGCTGAAGGAACTGCTGGAGCGCGGACGCATCCGGCCGGTCATCGGGGCCACCTTCCCGCTGGCGGAGATCGGCGCGGCACACACGGCGCTTGAGCAGCGGCGGGTCGGCGATCAGCCGCTGCGCGGCAAGGTGGTCATCGAGGTGGGTTGACGATCATTGCCGGCGCGGCGCGCCTCTATGATCCACGCCGCCCATCGCCCAACTGCCCGAAGCTCATGCGCATCGAACTTCTGCCCGCATACGCCGACACCATGTGTCGCTTGATCGGCGGGGGCGGCGCATGACCGAAAGCATCGAACGGCCACTCGTCACGACCCTCAGGGACCGGCTCACGGCACCTGCCCCTTCGCATCCCGGCTTCGTCGGCGCCCCGGTCGACATCGCCGATCTGCAACCGCTGGAACTGGGCGAGTTGTGGGCCGAGATCCAGCGCGCCGCGAGCGACCCCGATGGGCCTCGGTCAGCGAAGGATGCGGCCTTGTCCATCCTCGTCCAGGTGCGGGACACCGGTCTCGTGCCGGCCCTGAGCGAACGCGCCGCGCTGGCCGCGTTGAAGGACGTGCAGCCCCGTCAATGGAATCCGGCGCTTGAGCTCCTCGCGCTGCTCACCCAGGTGCCCTCGCCGGCCCTGGCCGCCGAGGCCGACCGTGTGCTTGGCGATCTCGGCGAAGCAAACGTGACCGAGCGCCACGACATCCATGGCGGCCTCGCACTGGCCCTCATCGCCGGCCGCCCGTCGTTCGATCGGCTGCGCGAGGCGTTGTCGCCGCGGGCATCGCGCTCGCCGTACTGGCGCAGCGAACTGGACGTGCTGCCCGATCTCGGCCTGGATGCCTGGCTGGCGATGGCCGGCGGGGGGCCAAGCGCGCAGTTCTTCGAATCGCAGTTGCCGGCCGAGCCCACACCGGCGCTCGCCGCCGAGCCCGCCTTCGTGCTTCACGCGGAGCAGGTGCTGAAACGCGCGGCGGACCGGGTGGGCGCCATCCACCGCGGTGACATCCCCTACCAGGCGGACGGCGCCTTCACCCCCGACGACGCCCAGGCGATCGGTCGCGCCCTGCGCGTCGCGGCCCTGCGGGACGAGCCGTGGCTGGGACCGTTGATCCGGCAGTTGCTCCCCGAAGTGTGCGTGGCCCCCACCGCGGCCAAGACCCTGCCCTCACAGGCGGTCGCCATCGCGCTCGGCCATGCCATCGAAGCGGTGCCCACGCCCGAGGCTGTCGAGGCGCTCAAGGCGGCGCTCGCCGTCGTGCGTCACGCGGGCGTCGCCAAGAAGCTCGCCCGCCACTTGAAGCCGGCCGAACGCGGACTCGCAGAGCGCCCGGAGGTGGCGCTCCGCCTGACCTCGGGGCCGAAGGACAAGCAGCGGTCGGCCATGCTCGTGACCAGTGTCGAGGCTGGGCTTTGGCAGGGGCTGGACCTGCCCGTCGCCGTGTGGCGCGAGCGCCTGGCCGACGCGCCCGGTGGACGCGATCTGGCGCGCTCGCTCATCTGGGTGGCCACGCGGCCCGACGGCGCGGCGTCCGCCTTCATGCTGACCGGTCGCGACGGCGTGCCCGCCGATGTCGACGGGCAGCCGGTCACGCTGCACGACGACGTTCGCGTGTCGCTTTGGCACCCGGTCACCGCGACGGTCGACGAGCGTCACCGCTGGCAGGCCGCCGTGGTCGCCCGTCGCCTGCGCCAGCCCTTCCGACAGGCGTTCCGCGAGCATTACGTGCCGCCGATCGACCGGGCCGATGGCGATGGCGATGGCGCGACCACGTCGATGTTCAAAGGCCATGTGCTGTCGGTGCGGCCGCTGCTCGGGCTGGCGCGCAAGGAGGGGTGGCGCATTGCACGCGATCAAGGCCTGGTCCGCGATTTCGGCGCAGTGCGAGTGACCTTTGCAGTGATCGGGCGGCTGTATCCGGGCGCCGACGGCAACGCGGACAGCGGCGCTGTGATGTTCGAGCGCCGCGACGGCCTTCGGTGGCGGACCTGCACACCGGCGTCGGTCGAGCCGACCGTGTTTTCTGAAGCCTGCCGAGCGGTCGACCTGCTCGTGAGCACCGCCGGTTTCGCGCTGGACGACGGGGCGTCGGACCTGCCACTGACCGTCGACGATCTGGACGCTTCGCGCCGCCACGGAGCGCCGCACCCGCAAGTCGCCCGCTGGCGCCGCCTCCAAGCGCTGTCGGCGCATTCGCTCGGTGAAATGGCCCGCGCGCGGCGCGACACGCTCTCGCACGTGTTCGCCGACGCGATCGCCGACGGACGTGTGGCGATGACCGCGCGGCACCTGCAGGTGGGCGAGCACGCGGTGCACCTCGCCACCGCCCGCGTCACGCTGCGCGGCGAACCCGTCGAGCTCGGCATCCCGCCCGCGCCGGCGGGACGCCGCCTCGCCGCGGTGCCCTGGCTGCCCTACGACGAAGTGCTGCTCCAGCGCATCGCCGAGACGGCGGGGCATCTGCTGGCAGCGCGCGACGCTTGACGTCCCGGGGCCCGCATCCGGTCAACCGCCCGCTTCCTCCTGCCGACGGCCATCGAACGCCGCCCGCGCCTGCGCGATCGTGTCGAGATTGGCGAACGCCCATTGCCCGAGTTCCTCGACGGGGATGCGCAGCGAGTGGCCCACGCGGGTGAGCTCGTAGTCCACACGGGGCGGGATCGTCGGATAGACCGTGCGCGTCACGAGTCCGTCGCGTTCGAGATTCCTCAGCGTCAGCGTCAGCATGCGCTGCGACACCCCGCCGATCTCGCGCTTGAGTTCGCTGAAGCGCCGGGGACCCTTGGCCAGCAGCATGACCGTCAGGATGGTCCACTTGTCGCCGATGCGCGAGAGAACGGCGTTGATGGACTCGCACTGACCCGCCCGAGGCCGCTCCTCCGGGACGGTCACTTCCTTGTGCCTGGGTGTCAACGTTGTGCCTCCTTGCGTCGAAAAGTCCGGTACCAATAATAGCCCTGGTCACTTTTAGGAACCGGACTGACCATGAACATCCTCCACCTGGACTCCAGCATCCTCGGCGCCCATTCCGTCAGCCGTGCGCTGTCCGCCGACATCGTCGCGAAACTCAAGACGGCCACGCCCGAGGCAACCGTGGTCTACCGCGACCTCGCGGCCGATCCGATCGCCCATCTCTCCGGCGCCTACCTGGCGGCGACCGCCAAGCCTGACGACGCGCACGGCGCCGCGCTGCAGGCCGATCTGGCGACCGGCGCCGAGACCTTGAAGGAGCTCTTCGCCGCCGACGTCCTCGTCATCGGCCTGGGCTTCTACAACTTCACCATTCCCAGCCAGCTCAAGGCCTGGCTGGATCGGATCCTCGTGGCGGGAAAGACCTTCCGCTACGACGCGAACGGCCAGGTGGAAGGCCTGGCCGGCGGGAAGCGAGCGATCCTCGCCATCGCCCGCGGCGCCGTCTACGCGGAAGGTTCGCCGTACGCCCCGTTCGAACATGCGGAGACCTATCTGCGTTCGACGCTGGGTTTCATCGGCATCCGCGACATCGAGGTGATCGCCGCCGACGGGATCGCCTACGGACCCGACCAGCGCGCGGCCGCGATCGCCGGCGCCCAGGACAGGATCGCGACGCTCGCGGCCTGAGCAGGCCATCGCAGGGGATGATGGGCAGCGGCTGCCCCGGGCAATGATGCGACGATGTCGAGAACCGCCCGCCCCGATCGTCGTCAGGGTGGCATCCCTCCCAAACCACCTCGAGGACTCCCCATGAAACCCCTGCTGCTCGCCCCCGCCCTTCTCGCCTTCGCCGTCGCGGCCCAGGCCGCGCCCACGACCTACGACATCGAGCCGACCCACACCTACCCCAGCTTCGAGGCCGACCACATGGGCCTGTCGAACTGGCGCGGCAAGCTCAACAAGAGCGCCGGCACCATCGTCTACGACAAGGCGACCGGCGCGGGCAGCGTCGACGTGAAGATGGACCTGGCCAGCATCGACTTCGGCCTGGACGCGATGAACGCCTGGGCGACCGGCGAGAAGTTCTTCAACGTCGAGAAGAACCCGAGCGCGACCTTCAAGGGCCGCTTCGACGGCGCCAAGGGCGGCGTGCCGACCCAGGTGGTGGGCGAACTCACGCTCAACGGCAAGACCTGGCCCCTGACGCTGACGGTGAACCAGCTCAAGTGCGTGCCGCATCCGATGCTCAAGCGCGAACTGTGCGGCGCGGACGCCTCCGGCAGCTTCAACCGGGGCGAGTTCGGCCTGGATGCGGGCAAGGACTACGGGTTCAAGATGGACGTGAACCTGCGCATCCAGGTGGAAGCGATCGCCAAGGAGTGACCTCCTGGAGGACCGCCCCCGGCCTCGTCAGCGACAGCCCCCGCTGATCCGCATGCGACGTCGGGGAACGTCCGGGGGCCTGCGGCAGGACGGAAGCCGGAATGCGACCGGGCGCGGCCAGGCGCCGCGCTGTTAACCTTCGTGCCCCGTCGAAGGCTTCCTCATGTTGCGCATCTCCCCCGTCAAACTCATCGCCGGCATCGCGGCCGTCGTCCTGGCCGTGGGCGGCCTGTTCTTCGCCTCCGAGGCCCGCCAGGGCGTGGTGAACATGTTCTCCGTCATCCGCCTGAGTTCCCCGAAGCCGGCGCAGGCGCCCCGGCAGACCGAGGTCAGCGCGACGCCGTCCGGCGTCAAGGTCATCCCGATCGGCGTGGCTCCGCAGGCCCGGCCGGCCAGCGCGGCCAGTGCCGGAAAACCCGGCGGCGGTTGAACCGTCCCGCCATGCGGCTGCCCCGCGGTTTCGACAACGCGTTGATGATGCCGCCCGCTCAGCGCGGGGTTGTCGACGGCGCCTTGCTCGCGTCGCTGCGCGCGTGGTGCGAGGGTTCGGACGTCGACGCGCCGAACAAGCCGTTGCGCGTTGCGAGCATCGCGCCGCACGACGGCCTGGACGGCGTGGCCTGCGCGCTCGACGGCAGCCATGCCCTCGCGCGTCTGGGCCGCTGGAGAGGCCTGTCGTGGCGTCTGCAGATCCTGTGGCGCGAGTGCGTGACGATGCGAGGCCCGTCAGCGCGCGACCCGTGGGATTGCGGCTGGTGGCGCCCGGGATCGCTGGGGCCCGCGGAGGCCTTCCGACCGCGCCGGGCCACGCTGTTGATGGTGCGCGAGTGTGACGCCGCCGCCGCGGCGGCGCTGCTGGCCGCGTTGCATGCAAACAGTCCGGCATTCACGCAACCGGTGCGCGTGGTGGTGGTGTCTGCATCGGCTATTGCGGGCATCGAGCGTCGCTAGTTCCACGCCCCTGGCTCCGTCAATTCGCAAGACTTCCACGACCCGCCGTTGGAGGCGGCGTCGGAAATCCTGAATCGACATCTCAGCATCGGGCCGATGGCGCGCTCCCGCGCTCGTCCCGATAGTGAGACGGTACGAATCGACGATCTGCCGCACCCAGGGACGTTCCGATGAAAGACCGCAGGACCGATGCCTCGACCGCTCAACGCCGGCCGGCCGCAGTGACGGACCACCCACTGACGCGGGTGACCGCCCAGGCGCCCGACGTGCGGCGGCATGCGTCGTTGCAGACGGCCATCGATCACTCGCCGCGCATGCTGGCCCAGAGACGACTCCTGTCAGCCGCGATCAACGGTTCAACCGCGCCGCAGTCGCCTGCCGGCACGGTGCTGCAGCGGGCCATCTCGCTGGCTGCGCTCACAGAGAAACTGGCCGAGGTGAAGTCCCAGAGGGGGGCAGCTATCACGGCACGCTGGATGCCGACACCACGCCGGACCAGGCCAATGCCGTGGGTGATGAATGGGTCGAGGCGTCACCCGTTGCCTCGTATTACGGCGCATCGGCCTGGGACTCCAAGGTATCCGCCAGCGGGGAACGTCAATACCGCCCACCGATGAAGAAGATGTCCGGCCAGGCGAGTGGATCCGCGCAGGCCAACTACGAAGCCAAGGTGGGCGCCGAAGGCGGGTACAACTTCAACGCGCATGTCACCATCACCGGGCTCGACGAGCATGAGGGCTGGAAGAACAAGGCAAGCTACAAAGCACCGACGAAACCGAGTGTCGACACGCCCGATGACGACGGCTCGGGCGACGACGACGTGGGTTTTAGCATGTTCGACCAGGAGACCTCATGACGCTGCAAGCGCAACTGAAACGGCTGCACAGCCCCGATCTTCCCGATCTGCAAAACGGCCATCCCCCTGATCCCGGCAACTTCCGGATCCTGGTCCAGGCGCTGGTCGGCGTGGCCGGGCAGGAGGCCGCGGACAGCTTCGATTTCATGGTCTGCACGCCCGCATGGCTGGCGGCCCGCGTGACCGAACCGCTGCCGGCGCGGGGTTATCTGATCGTGACGCGTTACGACTATGCCCAGATCCATGCAGCCATCGCGAGGCTGTGCGATGGCGCGACCGGCCCGGACTGGCCGGCGGTCGCGGCGCGGCTCAACCTCGACGGGCGGTGGGAGTATGACGAAGACCGTTGAGTTCCGCGCGCCGTTGCCACATTCGGATGATCGCCGTGCCGCGCCACGGGTCGAGTCGGCCGGTGCGCTGCAACGCTGGGTGGACGACAGTCCTCGCCTGACGGCCCAACGGCGGCAGATCGCCGCGGCATTCGGCACCGCGGCGGGTCCCGCCGCCGTGGCCCAGTTGAAACCTCCCAGCGATCCGCATGTCTTCACCTATGAGGACAGCGATGGCCTGGTCTGGTCGCGAGACAGCGACAATCGGTGGTACCGGCCGGGCAGCTCGCCGGAGGAAAAGGTCTACTGGGTCGAGCCGACGGTGTTGCCTGCCGAGGCCGACTCGAGCTCCGGCTCGGGCGACGGTTTCCGGCAGACCTGGACGGTGGGCTCGATCTCATTCATCTTCTCGTCCGGTCACGGGTACCGCGTCAACCACCACAAGCCCAACGTGGCGCCGAGCAAGGACATCACCCAGCTCGGTTCGATGAACGAGATCGAGCTGGCCATCCTGCGCCATATCCATGGCGCAGGCGGCATTCCTGCGGTCGGCGAGAACGGCACGCGGGCCATCACCGTCGCCGGCGAGGCGGTGGAATACCGGTTCTCACGCTTCGACGAGGGCAAGATGGGCATCGGCACCTACTACCGGCCTGATTAGGATGACACGTGATGACGACAAGTGATTCGATTCTCGACCTGGGGCGCCGGCTGATAGCGTCGCGCGACGCGGACGATTCCGCGCGATGGCTGCAGGCGCTTGCGCAAGGCCAGGCGGGCGATGCGGCGTCCATCGTCGCGGTGCTCGACGAAGACGCAACCGACGACCTTCCGATCGCCGACAAGACCGCGGCCTTCGAGCGCCTGCTTCAACTGGAAGCCGCCACGCCGACGCTGCTTCGACGATTCGCGCAGCACCTGTGGCTCCACGGGCCAGGCGACGACGACCGTGTCGCCCAGTTGCGAGCGCAAGCGGACGCGATGGATGGCAAGCCGGCGGCCTGAATTTCTCAGCGCGGAACGCGGGAAAGAAGGTGTCCTCCGGGGTCAGGGCTTGTCCGTCAGACCCGTCCGAGACTTTGCCGCGCCGACGTCGTCCGCATCCCGTCGAAGCGACTCGACATACGCCCCCGGCGTCTCCCCGACCAGGCGCCGGAAGTCCCGGATGAAGTGCGCCTGGTCGAAGTAACCCAGGCGCTGGGCCAGATCGGCATCGGGCCCGGCCTCGCCGCTCTGCAGCAGTGCGACCGCCTCGTGCAGGCGGTACCGCGCGATCACCCATTTGGGACTCGCGCCGACGTAGTGGTGGAAGTCGCGCTGCAGGCGACGCAACGACTCGCCGGTGGCCCGGCACACCTGGTCGACCGTGGTGATCGCCGGATCGGCGCCGATGGCGCGGACGATCTCCGCCAGACGCTCCGCGCGGACGTCCACGGCCGGAGGCAATTTCGGGCGAAGCAACGCCTCCATGCGCTCCCATCCCGCCTCGGGCGTCCCGGCCATCGGCGGCTCGATCAGCCGCTGCACCTCATCGCCCAGCACCTGTCGCGCATCGATCTGCCGGTCCGCCAGGTCCGCCACCGGCGATGCATGGAACGCAGGGAACGCCGCCACCCGGAACTTCACGCCGTGGACGTGTCCGCATCCCGCCAGCGTCCTGGTGAACCGCGCCCGTTGAACGCCACAGACCTGCGCCTCGTCGCCTTCGACCACCAGATGGACATTCGGATGCGGCAGCGTCGCCTGCGACCGCGGGGCTTGCCCGCGAAGGTCCCAGGCCACGAACCAATGGTGCTCGATCCAAGGCGCCAGGTCAGGCGACGGGGGACGCCGTTCATGGACGAAATGCCCCGGTGCCAGCCCGGGGTGGAGAATGCCTCGAGCGGCGCCGAGTCCGTGTTCCGTCATGCCGTGTCGCTGTCGCGTTTTTCCTATCGTCCGGGGCGTGGGTCCGGTGCAATGAGCGCGACCTCCCACATCCTCCGACACCCATGCGAGCTTTCGCGACCAGTATCGCCGTGATCATGACCGCCGCTTCCGTGGCAGCGGCCACGCCTCCCGGCGCCTTGCGACCCTCTCCAGCAACGAGGCCATCGATGACCCAGACCCACACCCTCCGCGGCACCTTCGACGTGCAGCTGTCCCCCTTCCCCCGGCGCCCGACGAGGCGGAGGCGAACCTCGGCCACCTGCTCCTGCGCAAGCAGTTCCACGGCGAGCTCGACGCGACCGGCCTCGGCCACATGATGGCCTTCCGCAGCGCGGAGCCGAGCTCGGCGGGCTACGTCGCGATGGAGCGCGTCGAGGGACGCGTGGCGGGTCGCAGCGGCTCGTTCGTGCTGATGCATTTCGGCGAGATGAACCGGGGCACGCCCAAGCTGATCGTGCAGGTCGTGCCCGACTCCGGCACCGGCGAACTGGCCGGCCTGAGCGGCACCCTCGGCATCGACGTGCGGGACGGCAAGCACTTCTACGAGTTCAGCTACAGCCTACCGGCGGAGTAAGGCTCGCCACGAGCGGGACCTCGGCCGCAACGGCATCAGGACACGGCAGCGCCGTGGCGTCCGGCATTTGCATAAGCGGCAATGCATCAGTAGCATGCGCCCGCATGAAACGAACTCTGGGCACGCAACTGCGCCACCTGATCGAGCTGCTGGACAGCGCGGTCGAACGCTCCTATGAGCACGTGGATGCCAGCTACCGCCCGCGCTACACGCCGGTGATGCGCGTGCTCATGCGGGAGAACTCCTCCACCATCAGCGAGATCGCCCAGGCCGCAGGCATCAGCCAGCCGGCGGTGACGCAGACCGTGAGCCGCATGATGGAGGCTGACCTCGTGTCGGTGAGCCCTTCAGAAACGGACGCCCGGCAGCGCATCGTGCAGTTGACGAAGAAGGGCAAACGCCTCGCACCCAGGCTGGCGCAGTGCTGGGAAGCGACCGCGCTCGCGGCAAAGAGCCTGGAGGACGACATGCAAACGCCCCTCGGCGCCGTCCTGGAAGACGCCATCCAGGCGCTCGAGAAGCGCTCTTACGATGAGCGGATCGCGGCAGCGCGAGAGACCCTGGGCGGGACTTGAATGAATGCGCCGCGACTCGGCCCGGAGGCGCTGTAGGCAAACGCCATACACGTCCTTCCTCCTCCGCCCTCTGCCGCGGCGCCCGCTTCCCTCCGATGATGCAGGCATGAAAGCTGCCACGGCATCGTCGCGATGAGCCTCCATACCGACGGGTCGGCGACCTGCAATCTCGCCACGGCGTTCCAGCCGGTCTTCAGCCTCACCCACGGCCGCCTGGTCGGTCATGAAGCGCTGCTCCGCGCGAGCGACGCCGACGGTCGGCCGATCCCGCCGAACCTGCTCTTCGACGGGCTGCCCAACCATCATGCACGCGCCGACCTCGACGTCCGCGCCGTGCGGCAGCATCTGCAGGCCTACGTGGCCATGGGCAAGCGCGACACGTCCGAGTGGCTGCTGCTGAACCTCCACCCGGCGACGCTGCTGGAATCGACCGGCGCCCTCCACGAGATCGAGCGCGCGCTGGACGCCAGCGGCATCCGCCCGTCCCGCGTCGTGATCGAGGTGCTCGAGTCCCCGCTGTTCGAGGACGAACGCGTCTATCCGGCGCTGCAGCGCCTGCGCGCCAAGGGCTGCCTGATCGCCCTCGACGACTTCGGCGCCGGGCATTCGAATTTCGAGCGCGTCTTCGACCTCGCCCCGCACCTGGTGAAGCTGGATCGCCGCGTGCTGATGCGGGCCAAGCAGGACCCGAAGGCGCTGCGGATCCTCCAGCGCATGGTTTCGCTGCTGCAGGAATGCGGCGCGCTCGTCCTCGTCGAAGGCATCGAGACGCTGCAGGGTGCCCACATCGCGCTCACCTGCGACGCCGATTTCGTCCAGGGCTATTACTTTGGCCGGCCGCAGGGGACGACGCTGGCGCTCGAGGACGGCAGCGAGGCACTGGACGCCGCGTGGAGCAGCTTCGACGAGGCGCAATCCCGCAAGGACGACCGGTGGCGCGAGTCCATGGCGCTGCACTGCGATCGGCTCCGCCTGGCCAGCATCGCGGTGGCGGCGGGCCGTCCGTTGAACGAGGCCTGCGCGGACTTCCTGGCCGCGCCCAACGCGTCGATGTGCTACCTGCTCGACGATCAGGGCCGGCAGCTCGCCGACATCGCCTTCCGCGACGACGCGGCCCGGCAAGGCCTGCAGCGCTCGGAGCAGTTCGAGCCGCTCCACAACAGTGCCGGCGCCCGCTGGTCGCGGCGCCAGTACTTCCGGCGCGCGGTGAGTTTCCCGGGCTCCGTCCAGCTCACACGGCCCTATCTGACGCTGCAGGGCGGCTGGATGTGCCTGACCGGCTCCATCGCCTTCGAGCTCGAGGGCCGGACGGCCATCCTCTGCGGCGACCTGCGGGTGCACGTGCCCGCGGAAGACCTGCCGTGATCTGCGCGCCCTACCCCGAGGACGAGGCCTGGCGGCTGGCCACGCTGGCACGCTACGACCTGCTGTCCGAGGCGCACGACCCCTTCCTGGATGCGCTCACCGTCACCGTGGCGCGGTCGTTCCGGGCGCCCATCAGCGCGGTGTCCTTCATCGACCGGGAACGCCAGTTCTTCAAGGCGATCACCGGCCTCGACGTCCGCGAGACCGCGCGCAGCTGCTCCTTCTGCGCCCATGTGCTGTGGTGGCCGGAGCCGATGGTGGTCCTGGATGCCCGCGAGGACGAGCGCTTCGCCGGCAACCCGCTGGTGCTGGATGCGCCTCACATCCGCTTCTACGCCGGCGCGCCGGTCCACCTGCGCGGCGTCTGCCTCGGCTCGCTGTGCGTCATCGACCACCGGCCGCGCACCGGGTTCGACGACAACCAGGTGCGCATGCTCAAGGGCGCCGCGAGCGCGGTGGAGGAGCGGCTGATCCAGATGACGGCAGCCGCGCACGCCCCTGAATCCCGGCGGCATTGAATGCCGCCTCGTCCCGATGGACGATCCCGCTCCGCCAGCCTCCAGAACTCGCCCGGACAAGGTGATAAGGTCCCCGGCTCAGCACATGGGGAGGGATCGATGACGATGACTCTGCGGCAACGGGCTTGCGCCGCGATGTGCACGCGCGTGACCGTTCTCGATTGCAAAGGGCGGGTCCGATGACGGCCCTCAAGGACCTGGATCGTTGCACCTGTCTGCCGCTCGACTGCGACGCGCTTCTCGCCGTAGGCTGGCTGGGCGTCGATGGCGATTTCCGGCGCGGCGAGGTGTCATCGGACTTCTTCGAGAAGCTGAAGGCGCTTTGCGTGGAACCCTGGCAGCCCGTGGCCTCCGCCGGCTTTCATCAATGCGGGCTGTGCCAGTTCGACGGTCCCAGATTCTCGAGCAACGTCTTCGTGCCGTTCAACGGCAGCATCTACGTGGCACCGGTCGGCATCGTCCACTACGTCGCGGCCCACCGCTACCTGCCGCCCCAGGTCTTCATCGATGGGGTCCTCGCCTGCCCGCCGATGCGGAGCATGGCGTATCACAAGGCGCTGCTCGCGAACGGCGGCCGCGGTCTGGTGAGCGGCGGCCCGGGATAGACGCCCATCTCGTCGACATCGAATCCCGATCCGGCGGTACACATCGCGGATGGCGCGCCACACCTGGGCGTTCTTTCGAAGCTCGCCGATGGGATCGCCTTCGTCGCCGTGCCACACCGGGCCTCGATCACTTCGGCGACACTCGCCTCCCGATCGAACGTCCAGCCCCCATGTCGACCCTTCATCGCCACTTCCGGATCGCGTTGCTCTCGCTCATCGCTGCTTGCGGCTCGACGTTTGCCACGGATGTGCCCGTGCACCCCATCGACGGCGAGTACCTCTGCAACGACTGTCATGGATACCTGACCGTGAAGCGCAAGGCCGTGAATGTCTATCAGGTCCGCTGGGTGGTTGGCGACGGAAGCTGTGGCGGCGTGGCGATCTTTGACGGCCCCGCCCGCTTCAGCCGGGACGCTCTGGAGGGTCGCTACAAGGGCGGCAAGACGCCATGCGTGGTGCGCTTCGCGTTCAGTGAGAACGGCCTATCCGCATCGGACTCCTGCGTGTCGCCCGAGGACGAGGGCAGCTCGACCTGCGCTGTGATCGGCACCTACTCGAAGCGCAAGAAATAGAACACGGCCGAGCCGGCCTGAACATCACCGACCACCTGCGCCTTCTCCCATTTCCCAATTCCCATTCCCCGAAGAACATGACTTGTCTGATGAAGCATCTCGTCGCGTCCTTGTTGCTGTCGGCCGTGACACTGTCGGCCAATGCGCAGCTGGCAGGACGAGTCCCAGTGAAGAGCGATCTGTTCTCCAGCACGATTCCTGCGGGTCCGGAATGGACGCTGCTTGAATCGAGCAAGACCTCGCTGACCTACCAGTGGCAGGACCAGGAACACCTCCGATCCTGGAACATCCAGCTGACGGCCGTGACCATCAAGCCCTCCGAGACGAGGGCGCAGTTGATCCGGGAATTTGAAGACGCATCGCGCGGCATGCGCGCATTGCCGGAGTCCATCGACGGAGGTCGCCTGGAGATCCTGCCGGCCAAGAAGCGGCGTTACCTCTGCGTGGAGGGTGTGGCGCGCCCGTCCCTGAACAGCGCCAAGCCGATGATGGCCAAGTCCAGGCTCGCCATGTGCAGGCATCCCAAGTACCCGTTCGGGGCCGTGGCGATCATGATGAGCGTGGGCGGCAGGACCGGCGACGATCCGGAGTTGGACGGCTTCGACCAGATGATCGACGATCTGGTGATGCACTGACCTTGGGCGTCGATGGAGAAAATGCCCCGAGCGGCTTGCCACGCGACGACGCGCAGCACGCCGGTCGAGGCCAGGAGCGCGCTCAATCGTCGCCGTTGCTGCCGTTCCTGATCTCCGGATCCGAGGTCGCGACCAGGTAGTCGATCTTTTCCCCGTCCGCCGGCGAGCGGAACACCAGGACGACATCGCGCGTCGGGTCCGCCAGCACCGGCACGATGAGCGAGGTCGCGCCCGGGTTCCCCGACGCGATGAAGCTGTGGTTGAGATCGGCCGGCGCATGCCTCGCCTTCGCGGCATCCGCCGGCTTCGCCACCGCCGACATCAAGGTCAGATCCAGTTCCCGCGGCGGCTTCTCTCCCTGCTTCGTGGTGGCGCGCTGCGTCAGCTGGATGAAGGCGTCGTCGCCGCGCATGGGCTGGTGATCGATCCGGTTCCAGCGCTCGTCGAAGTAGCGGCACTCCACCAGCGTCGTCTCCCCGGCATCGTGGCGCACCGTCCGCAGGGACCACGGCACCACGTAGAACTGCGCCACGCCCGGGGCCAGGGGCATGGCGTCCGTCGCGGGGTCGGTCGTCGCGAAATCGGTCATGGCTCTGGCACCTCCCCTCACGCCGACGGATCCGATGTGCCGCTGGTGTTCTTGATCTCCGGATCGGAGCTGGCGACCAGACCCTGGACGACGCCGGTGGCCGGGTAGCGGAACACCAGGATCACCCCGCGCGTCGAGCCCGGCGACACCGGCAGCATGACCGAGGGCGCGCCGCCGGGCCCCGGCGCCGCGTTGAAGGTGCTATTGAGGATGCAGGCGGTCGTGAGCGTCCTGGCCACCGCGGAGAACAGTGAGACATCCACCGGCTGGGGCGGCTGGGGCAGCCTGGGAACGGTATTCGGGCCGCCTTGCGTGAAGAGGAAGAAGGCGTTGGGCCGCGCGATCGGTTGCGTGCCGACCATCACCCCGTTCGAATCGAAGTACATGCACGTCAAGGAGATCGGTTCACCCTCTCTCCGGATGATCTCCCAAGGCACCACATAGAACTGCGAGCTCGAGGGAATCAGCAGCGCGTCGGCGCCGGGCTCGGCGCCGGAGGCGACGGCGGAAGGTTCGCGACGGTCGTCGGCAGGGGCAAGCGGGCTCATGAGGGGGACTTCCTTTTCGTCGGGAGGGTTGAAGAAAATTCGAGAAGACCCGGCGCGTAGCCGCCCGCGCGCAGGCGGGCCAGGTCCGCGTCGTCGCCGGCGTCCTGCCGGAGGCAGCGCCGCGCGGCCAGCCAGGCCTCGAGCGCGAGTCCGGCCTGACCGGCGGCCACCGCCGGTCCCAGCGTGTCGCGCAGGGATTCGCACATCGCGCGCGGTCCGGCGTGGACGGCCTGGGCATCGGCGGGCCGTGAAGCCGCCGACTGCATCGTGGACGCCGACGCGGGCGGCGTCGGCCCCGCCGACATCGCCAGCGACAGCAAGCCCAGCCGCGCGGCCAGTTCAAGGCTCTGCCAATCCCGCGGCGACGACGCGAGCAGCGTCTGGATCGCGGCCTCGGCTGTCGCACGCCAGCGATCGAAGTCTGCGGGACGGCCCCTGCGCGCGGCGATCGTGGCCTCGGCCACCGCCAGACGCGCCAGCACCGTGCGCCTCAGGAACTCGCGACCGGGCTCGGACTCAGGCCGCGTCTGCACTTCGGCGCGTAGCGCGTCCAGCGCATCGCGCACGTCCATGCCGGCGTCGTCGCGCAACAGCAGAAGGTTGGCCTGCGCATGCTGCCGGTCCACCGACCAGAAGCGATTGCCGGGCTCGCGGCGCTCCGCCTCCTGAAGCAGCGCCACGCTCACGCCCATCGTGTCGACGGCGTCCCGCAACCGCCCCGACGCCCGCATGGCATCGGCGCGACGCTGTTCCACCGCCGCCAGGTCGCGCTGACGCACCAGGGCGTCGGGCGTTCGCGCGGCCAGCTCGGCCAGGGGCTGCCGCGCAACGTCGAACAGCGCCAGCGCCTGCACCGGATTGCCGCGGATCTGCGCCACGCGTCCCAGCCACATCCGCGAGCTGGCGACCGCCTCCTTCGCATCGGCGTCGTCCGGCTTGCGGGCCAGCGCCGCCAGCTTCAGCGCGAGGGCCTGCTCGAACCAGCGCTGCGCCTCGTCCCAGGCCGCGCGCCGGTAGGCGATGGAGCCCAGGCTGTTCACCGCGAACCCCAGTTCAGCCTGGGCGCCGCCGTCCTCGGGCAAGACCTGGCGCCACGCCTCGGAGGCGTCGCGATACCGCGCCATCTCCTGCGAGGCCGTTTCCAGGTCGCCGGCATCGAAGGCCATCTGGCCGAGCCAGAACGACGCGGCGCCGAGCGTCTTGTAATACGCGGCCGGATCCTGCTGCGCCGCGCGATCCAGCGGCAGCAGCAGCTGCAGCGCCGCGTGCAGCGCGTCCGTGGCGATGTCGGTGCGCCCCTGTCCGCGGCTGCTGTTGACCTCGCCGATGACGACCAGCGCGCGGGCGCGCTGCAGCGCGTCGCCGGGCGTCTCGCGGCCGCCCTCCGCGGGCGCCAGCAGCTTCAGGCCCTGCTCGCCGATGCGGCTGAGCACGTCGAGCTGCCCCATCGGGCGCAGCTTGTCGGCGAGCTCGCCCAGCATGAAGGACGCCAGCTGCCGGCTCTGCCGCTGGCGCTCCGCCGCGACCTCGGCCTGCCGCGCGTAGCCGATCGCGGCGATGCCGGCGACGCCGGCCAGCAGGAAGGCCCCCGCGCTCGCCGCGCCCAGGCCCCAGCGCTGGCGGCGCAAGCGTCGCTGCGAGCGTTCGATGAAGTCGCGCTCCTGGGCGTCGAAGAGTTGTGGCGCTTCCGCCAGCGCGCGGGCCGCCGTCCACAGCGTGGAACCGCGCGGCATCAGCAACGGGCCCGCCTGGTCCGCCTCGATCCAACGAGCGACCCACGGACGCAGTTCGTCGCGTGCCGCCAGCGACGCGCGGTGCTGCGCCACCCACGCCGTGACGCGCGGCCAGCGTCGCAGCAGCGCTTCGTGGGCGACACGATAGCCGCTCACACCGCCGACCCGACTCCTGATCCCGCCGCCGCCCGAGCCACCGCCCGAGCCGTTGAGGCCTCCGTCGACGTCTGCGTCCGCGCCGGCGTTCATGCCGCCGACCCGGTCCGCCACCAGCAGCCGTGCGTCGACGAAGGCGCGCACCAGCGCCTGCTCCTGCGCATCGGTCAGTTCCGAGGCGGCGAGCCAGCGACTGGTCGGCGAGGCCTCCTCGCCACCGAGCGCGACAAGACGCGGCAGCAACCGCGGCAGCGCCTCCTGCTGCGCCGGCGGCAGCTCGCCGAGCAGCGCCTCCGCGCGGCGGCCGATGGCCCCTTCCAGGCCACCCAGGTCCTCGTAGGCCGACCACGCCAGCACATCGCCCGGCGCGCGGTTCAGGTACAGCTGCTGCAGCGTGTACTGCAACAGCGGCAGGGCATCGGACGCCTGCATCGCGTCGATGCACAACCGGTCGTCGAGGCGGTTGAGGCCGCTCTCGTCCGCGCCGTAGCTCAGCCCCGCCGCACGCGCGGGCAGGCGGATCATCTGCGCGATCGCGCGCGCGTCGGGCGGGGCCAGGTCGAGATGGGCGCCCTCCTCCTTGCCCCGCATCAGCGCCGGCCAGCGCGCCAGCGCGGCGTAGAAGTCGTTGCGGCAGATCGCCAGCACCGCCAGCCGCGCGCTGCTCACCAGGCGGTCGAGCATCGCGAACCATGCGCCCAGGTCCCCGTCGTCGCCCTGGAAGAGCGCCTCGAGCCGGTCCAGCACCAGCAGCGGCGGCGCCTGCGCGCCGGCGCGCAGCGCGCGCGTGGTGTCCAGCCCGATCGCGAGCTGACGCAGCACCTCGCCCGGGGCCTCGCGCAGGTCTGCCGCCAGCGTGTCGATGCTGTAGCCCGACAGCAGCGGCACGCCCTGGCACTCCCAGTCCAGCATCGCGCCCGCCACGCCGGCCCAGGCATCCAGCCCGCCCAGCGCGCCGAGGTCGACCAGCGCCGCGGCGCTGACGCGCAGCAGCGGCGCGCCCGGATCGCTGTCCGGCGCCGGCCGCATCAAGGCCGGCACCAGCCCGGCCTGCACGAGCGAGGTCTTGCCCGACCCGCTCGGTCCCAGCAGCACCATCAGCGGGTGGCCCAGCCGCCATTGCCGCGTCATCCGCAGGTGCAGCGCCGCGACGGCGTCGTCGCGGCCGAAGAACACGCTCGCATGCGCGGCGTCGAAAGGCTCCAGCCCGCGGAACGGCGACAGCCCGCGCCAGCCGCCCGCATGGCTGCGCGGCCCCTCCGCCGACAGCACGCCGATGGCCGCCACCAGCCGGTAGCCCTGCTTGCGGATCGTCTCCAGGTATCGCGGCGTCGTGGCGCTGTCGCCCAGCGCGCGCCGCAGCCCGGCCACGACCTTGTGCACCGGGTTGTCGCCGAGCGTCGTGGCCTCCGGCCAGCAGTCCTGCAGCAGCGACTCGGCCGACACCACCTCGCCGGGATGACGGCACAGCGCCGCCAGGACCGCCATCGGGCGCGGCTCCAGCGTCACGGTCTCGTCATCCCGTCGCAGCCGGCGCGTGGGCACGTCCACGATCCAGTCGCCGAGCAGGAAGCTCAGCGGCTCGCCCGGCGCGCGTGCCAAGCGCGCGTCCTGCGCCCCGCGCGGTGCGCTCCCCTCCTTCACGCCGGCGGCGTCCGGCCGCGACCGCGCGGCGGCCGCGGGCGGTGTTCCTCCCTCGATGCTCGGATCCATCTTCCACCTCCAGTGCCGGCCTCTCCGGACCGTGAGCGCGGAGTCTAGGAGCGGCGGCCTCGCGCGTGTGCATCTCCACCCCGCAAGGGTTGACAGCTTGACAGGGGACAGCGCGGGCTTGCGCCGAGGCCCGGCGTCGTCCGTCGAGGGACGCCGAGCCGAATCTCCGAAAAGCCGGCGTCCAACATCGGCATCCGTCGGATGGGACGCGAGGACCCGCGCTTCTATCGTTCAACGCATCGACACCCCGGTGTCTCCGTCTCCCCCACCGACCGCCTCCATGATCGACGCCGCCCTCCTCCACATCGCCGGCCACCTGAACGCCGTGCTGCGCCGCTCGCATCAGTCGGCGGAGGACCTCGTGGCCGTGACCGCGCTGCACGAGGCCGACGGCGCCCCGGCCGCCGGCGCCTCGCACCGGCTCTGCGCCTTCCTGGTCAACCTGGAGCGCGATGCCGTGCCCGGCATGCCGGCGCACATGCTGGGCAGCGGCGACCGGATCGCCCGCTTCGCCCCGCCGGTGCAGCTCAACCTGCTGGTGATGATCGCGGCCAACTACGGCGGCAGCACCTATCCGGAAGCGCTCAAGCTGATCGGCAGCACCATCGCCTGCTTCCAGGCCACGCCGGTGCTGGACCCGCAGAACACGCCCGGCCTGGACCCGCGCATCGACAAGCTCACGATGAACATCGAGCCGCTGGGGCTGCACGACCTGGCCACGCTGTGGGGCGTGCTCGGCGGCCGATACGTGCCGTCGGTGCTCTACCGCGTGCGCCTCCTCTCCATCGATGCCCGCAAGCCCGACGCGCAACTGCCGTCGGTGCGCACGCCCGCGGCCGGCGTCCACGGTTGAACGGCGGGAGCACACGATGGGTCCCTACTTCCCGTTGCTGCAGGTGGACGTCGAGCACGGCTACTACGCCGACGGCCGCTGCCGCGGACTGCGTTTCGTCCCCGCCGGCACCACCGCCGAGCGGCTGCGCCGCGCCGACGCGCTGGTGCGCGCCGACGGCGGATCGCTGCGGATCCACGGCCCGGCCGAGGCGATCGACCGGCTGCGTGCCGATGCCGAGGACAGCTCCGGTGCCTTCGATGACCGCGCCGCGCTGAGCTGGCGCGTCTTCGCCACCGACGACGACTTCGCCTGCGGCACCGAGGACGCCGCCGACCGGCCGCGTGAACTGCTGTGGGTCGAGCCGCAGGACGACGCGCCGACGGTCATGATGGCCGCGTGCCCCAAGGCCCTCGACACGCCGGAGGTCCACGCGCTGCTCACGCCGCACGACCGCCGCGTGCTGCCCTTCGCGCTGCTGCATCTGCCGCTGTCCCGCCTGCCCGCGCAGGGGCCGTCGCGCGATCCCGCCGCCTGGCCGGTGCGCCACCGCTGGCCGCCGGCGCCGCGGGCCACGGTCTGGAAGTACTGCCTGCTCGGGGAGTGGACCGAGCCCGCGCTCGCCGTCGTCGACCTGGCCGGCGAGACCGCATTCACCCCGCCCGTGGCCGAACGCCTGGACGACGGCACGCCGATGCTGGCGATCCGGTCGCTCCAGCGGGTGCCGCTGGCGCAGCGCTCGCCGCGCCGGTTCCAGCTGCGCAGCCGCTTCGAGAGCGGTTCCGGGACCGGGACCGCGACCGGCGCGGGCGCCGGCAACGGCGGCAACGACAAGGTGCTGATCCGCCGCCTGCCCACGGCAGCGGCGCAACTGCTCGCCCGCGAAACGATCGCCGGACAACCGGCGATCGTCTCCGAGATCCACGTGCATCGCTAACCCGCAGAGGAGGCCGCCATGGCTATGAAGACACCCGGTGTCTATATCGTCGAGAAGAATGCGTTTCCGAACTCGGTCGTGGAGGTGGCCACCGCGGTGCCCGCCTTCGTCGGCTACACCCGGCGCGCCGAGAACGGCGGCAAGTCGCTGCTGAACAAGCCCTGGCGCATCAGCTCGATGGCCGAGTACCACACCTACTTCGGCCACGGCCCCGACCCGCACCTGACCATCGCCGAGGCGCCGGCCAACACGCGCTCGGACTTCCGCGGCGACGACAAGGACTACGCGCTGACGCAGGCCGACGGCGCCGACGGCGGCCGCTTCCTGCTGTACCACGGCATGGTGCATTTCTTCCAGAACGGCGGCGGCCCCTGCTACGTCGTCTCCGTGGGCAACTACGGCGGCCTGGTCGAGGCGCAGCCGCTCACCGACGGCATCGACACGCTGATCAAGGAGCAGGAGCCGACCATGCTGGTCATCCCCGACGCGGTGCTGCTCAAGCGCGCCGACTGCGTCGCGGTGCAGCAGGCCATGCTGCAGCACTGCGGCGGCCGCATGCGCAACCGCATCGCCCTCCTCGACGTCTGGAACGGCTACCTGGACCGCAAGGACCCGGGCGGCGATCCGATCGAGGGCTTCCGCAACGACCTGGGCGTCAACTTCCTGGACTTCGCCGCGGCCTACTACCCCTGGGTCAACACGACCGTGGTGCAGGACAAGGACCTGGACTACACCCGCATCGCCAACCCCGCGCTGCTGGCCCAGCTGCTGCGCAAGGAGCTGTCGCTGCCCGACGCCGTCGACCCCGCGATGCCGCCGCGCACCGCGCAGCAGACGCAGGCCGTGGCCGACATCGTCAAGACCGACGACGACTGGACCAAGTACGTCACCGACCTGGTGAACAACTCCACCAAGTCCGACCTCGAGAAGCAGAAGGCGCTGACGCCCGCCGCGCTCGCCGTCGCGGTGGAGACCCACAAGTCGCTGCTGCACAAGAGCCTGGTCTCGATGAGCCCGCTCTACAACACCGTCATGACCGAGGCGCGCAATCGGCTCAACCTGCTGCCGCCCTCGGCCGCGATGGCCGGCGTGTACACCATGGTCGACAACAGCCGCGGCGTCTGGAAGGCGCCGGCCAACGTCAGCCTCAACGGCGTGGTCTCGCCCGAGGTGACCATCTCGCACGAGGACCAGGAGGACCTCAACGTCACGACGCAGGGCAAGTCGATCAACGCGATCCGGTCCTTCATCGGCGAAGGCGTGCTGGTCTGGGGCGCGCGCACGCTGGACGGCAACAGCCTGGACTGGCGCTACATCAACGTGCGCCGCACGATGATCATGCTGGAGGAGTCCTGCCGGCTGGCGTCCAAGGCGATGGTGTTCGAGCCCAACGTGGCCAATACCTGGGTGACCATCAAGAGCATGATCTCCAGCTTCCTCACCGGGATCTGGAAGCGCGGCGGCCTGGCCGGCGCGGTCCCCGACGACGCGTTCAGCGTGCACGTCGGCCTGGGCGAGACGATGACCCCCGAGGACATCCTCGAAGGCATCCTGCGCGTGACCGTCCTGGTCGCCATCAGCCGCCCGGCCGAATTCATCGAGATCACCTTCCAGCAGCAGATGCAGAAGTCGTGACCGGCCACGGCCCCGATGCCGTCGGCATCGCGGGCGGTCCCGGATCGCGGCGCGGCATCGTGCCCCTCAATTTTCCGACCTCATAACCCTCGTGGAGGCAGGCAATGGCAGACGACGGATCAGCGCAATCGGCCACCGTGTGGCCCCTTCCCAAGTTCCGCTTCGAAGTGAAGTGGGACTCGGCGGTGATGTCCTTCCAGGAAGTCTCCGGACTGGACGTGGAAGCGCAGCCCATCGAGTACCGGCACGGGGACAGCCCTGCGTTCTCGGTGCTCAAGATGCCGGGCATGAAGAAGTACAGCGACGTCACGATGAAGAAAGGCGTCTTCAAGGGCGACAACAAGTTCTGGGACTGGTTCAACGAGATCAAGATGAACACCATCAAGCGCAAGCCGGTGACCATCAGTCTCCTGGACGAGGCCGGCAAGCCGACCATGGTCTGGACCCTGACCAACGCCTGGCCGACCAAGATCACCAGCACCGACCTGAAGTCCACCGGCAACGAGGTGGCGATCGAGACCATCGTGATCGCGCACGAAGGCCTCGTCATCGCCAACGCCTGATGGCCATCCCCCCGCTCCCCCGCTGCCGCCCGCGGCGCGACCGTCGGCGCGGGTGACCCGCGCGCCGGCCCCGCGGCCGGCCGGCGCGACGGGGGCGCCGCCCTCCCAGGGACCGCAGGGGAAGCAGGCGGAGGCGCTCTACCCGCCCCCGGCCTTCCACTTCGCGGTGACCTTCGGGGCCAACGCGAAGGACGCGGACGGCGCCTTCCGCGAAGTCAACGGCCTCGGGCCGGAGATGGAGACGGAGAGCGTGGTCGAGGGCGGCCAGAACGCCTTCGTGCACCTGCTGCCCAAGGCGGTGAAGCATCCGAAGCTGGTGCTTTCGCGCGGCATCGCGACGATGGAGTCGCGGCTGCTGCTGTGGTGCCAGTCGGTGCTCGAAGGCGGGCTGGCGCAGCCGATCTTCCCCAAGCAGCTGCACGTCTTCCTGCTGGACGAACAAGGCGGCCCGCTGCGGGTGTGGGCGGTGCAGAACGCGTATCCGGTGAAGTGGTCGGTGGAGGCCTTCCAGGCCACCCGCAACGAGGTCGCGATCGAACGCATCGAGCTGGCCTACGCCGGCTCCAATCGGTTGATGTGACGGGAACCCCATGAGCATCGAAGTCAGACAACTGCTGATCCGCTCGCAGGTGACGCCGGCCCCGGCGCCGCCCGCGCCCGCGATCGCGCCGCGGGACCTGCAGCGGCTGCGCGAGCAGCTGCTCGCCGAATGCCGCGCCTGGCTGACCGACCGGCTGCGCGCGCAGCGGGAGCGCTGAGATGGCGACCACCGCTTCGGCCTCCTCCCCGTCATCCGCCTCGGGCGCGTCCGGTGCGTCCGGCACGTCCGCCTCGCCGCAGCTGACCCGGCTGCTGCTGACGCGCTACAACCTCAGCAAGACCGGCACGGTCGAGCTCGACAAGGACGTCACCTTCCAGGCGCAGATCAACCCGTCCGAGTTCAGCCACAGCTTCGGCATCCGCTACGACAAGACCAAGTCGCAGGGCTCGCCCGGCGTGGAGCCCAAGTTCAGCGCCATCGACGACGAGCGCGTCAACTTCTCCATCGTGCTCGACAGCACCGGAGTGGTCCCGGCCGTGCCGGGCCAGCCGACCGACGTGAAGGGCCAGCTGGCCCAGCTCAACAAGGTCGTCTACGAATACATCGACCTGCGCACCGAGCCGCCCTACGTCCGCGTGCTGTGGGGCACGCTGATCTTCTTCGGCCGGCTGGAGTCGCTCAAGACCCAGTACACGCTGTTCAAGCCGGGCGGCGATCCGCTGCGCGCCAAGGTCGACATGGCCTTCGTCGGCGCGATGAGCAAGGAGGAGGAGCGCCGCGTCACCAGCCGCGCCAGCACCTCCGACCTGACCCGCACCGTGACGGTGAAGAAGAACGACTCGCTGGGCGCGCTCTGCGAGCAGGTCTACGGGGACTCCTCGTCCTTCATGAAGGTCGCCCGCTACAACGGCCTGACCGACTTCCGCAACATCCCCCCGGGACGGTGCTGAAGTTTCCACCGGTGGGGAAGTGACATGCCCGGCGTCTCTCCGCTCCAGGACACCGTCGGCGTCGTGTCGCTCAGCGTGCTGATCGACGGCGAGCGCCTGCCCGAAAGCGCCGACCTGATGTCGGTGACGGTGCGCCGCGCCGCCAACACCGTGCCCAGCGCGCGGCTGGTGTTCAACGACGGCGACATGCCGGACCGCGAGTTCCCGCTCAGCGACGCGGCCCACTTCAAGCCGGGCGCGGCGTTGACCGTGCAGGCCGGCTACGGCCTGCAGGAGGAGACGATCTTCGAAGGCCTGGTCGTGCGCCACGGCCTGCGGGTCGAGGGCGACAACGACGCGCGCCTGATCGTCGAGTGCCGCGACAAGGCGGTGAAGATGACGATCGGCCGGCGCAACGTGAACTACATCGACCAGCTCGACAGCGACATCATGAGCACGCTGGCCGGCGCGCACGGCCTGTCCGCCGACGTCGAGGCGACCGCGATCACGCATCCCGAGCTGGTGCAGCACTTCTGCAGCGACTGGGACTTCCTGCTGACGCGCGCGGACGCCAACGGCATGCTGGTGCTGGTCAACGACGGTGCGCTCGCCGTCGCCACGCCGACGGCCGCCGGCGAGGCGGCGCTGTCGGTGACCTACGGCATCGACCTGATCTCGTTCGAAGGCGACGTCGACGCGCGCCACCAGTACGGCAGCGCAATGGCGGTGTCCTGGGATCCGAAGGCGCAGGCCGCGCTCGAAGGCACCGCCGCCGATCCGGCCGCGCTGCCGGCGCAGGGCGACCTCGACACCAGCACGCTGTCGGAGGTCATCGGCCTGGCGAGCTTCCGCCTGCAGGCCGGCGCGCCGCAGTCGCGCGACATGCTGACGCAGTGGGCGAAGGCGCAGCAGCTCAAGTCGGGACTCGCGCGGCTGCGCGGCCGCCTGAGCTTCCAGGGCAGCGCGAAGGCCAAGGTCGGCGGGCTGATCGACCTGCAGGGCGTGGGCAAGCGCTTCAGCGGCTCGGTCTACATCACCGGACTGCGCCACCACATCGAGGACGGCGCCTGGACGACCGAGGCCGACTTCGGCCTCGATCCCGACTGGTTCAGCGCGCGGCCCGACGTGCCGGCGCAACCGGCCGCCGGCCTGCTGCCGCCGGTGCCGGGGCTGCAGGTCGGCGTGGTGATGAAGCTGGACGCCGATCCCGCCGGCGAGCAGCGCATCCAGGTCAAGGTGCCGGTGCTGCAGGCCGAGACCGAAGGTGTCTGGGCGCGGCTGCTGCAGTCGCATGCCAGCAGCGGCTTCGGCGCGTTCTTCCTGCCCGAGATCGGCGACGAGGTCGTGCTGGGCTACTTCGCCGGCGACCCCTCGCACCCGGTCATCCTGGGCAGCCTCTACAGCAGCAACCGCACGCCGCCCTACGCGCTGGCCGCGCCCAACGACACCAAGGCCTTCGTCACGCGCTGCAAGCACAAGCTGGAGTTCGACGAGAAGGACAAGGTCATCACCGTCACCACGCCGGGCAACAACCGCATCGTGCTGAGCGACAAGGACCAGTCCATCCTGCTCGCGGACCAGAACGGCAACACGGTCGAGCTCAAGCCCTCCGGCATCGCGCTCGACAGCCCCAAGGACATCACCGTCACCGCCAAGGGACAGATCAGGCTCGATGCGATCGGCGCGGTGTCGATCACGTCCAAGGCCGACGTCAAGACCACCGGCCTGAACGTCGCCAACGAGGCGCAGATCGCCTTCTCCGCCAAGGGCAACGCCTCCGCGGAACTCTCGGCCTCGGGTCAGACCGTGGTCAAGGGCGCGCTGGTCATGATCAATTGAGACCGAGGAAGGAGCTCCCGTGCCACCCGCCGCCCGCCTCACCGACCTGCATGTGTGCCCCATGGTCACGCCCGGCCTGCCGCCGATCCCGCACGTGGGCGGCCCGGTCATCGGCCCGGGCGTGCCGACCGTGCTCATCGGCTCGCTGCCCGCCGCCGTGCTGGGCGACAACGCGACCTGCGTCGGCCCGCCGGACGCGATCGTGATGGGCTCCACCACGGTGCTGATCGGCCACAAGCCGGCGGCGCGCGTCGGCGATCCGACCGCGCACGGCGGCAACATCGCGATCGGCCTGCCGACCGTGCTGATCGGGGGCTGACATGGCGCCCGAACACGACTTCCTCGGCACCGGCTGGGCCTTCCCGCCGGCCTTCGACCGGCGCACCCGCGGCGGCGTGATGGTCTCCGGCGTCACCGACGTCGAGGAGAGCCTGCGCATCCTGCTGACCACCGCGCCCGGCGAACGCGTGATGCACCCGACCTATGGCTGCGGCCTGCGGCGCATGGTCTTCGAGACGATCAACGACAGCACGCTGACGGAGATCCGCAGCCTGATCCAGCAGGCCATCCTGTTCTTCGAGGCGCGCATCGCGCTCAACGCGATCGACATCGACACCGCCGGGCTGTACGACGGCGTGCTGCGCATCCGGCTCGACTACACGCTGCGCAGCAGCAACAGCCGCTACAACTTCGTGTTCCCGCTCTACCTGCGTGACGGTCAGATGCTGGGCGAAGCGCCGGGAAGCGACGCGCGAGGAGGCGACCTGCCCGCCAGCCGCGGGCCGGCGGGCGACGTCCTGGGGAGCAGGATCGCATGAGCACCGGCACCGAACAGCGCGAGCGTTTCCCGATGGCCCTGGCGCCGGGTTACTTCCGCCCGGACGACCTGGACTTCGAGCAGCGCGTCGAGATGACGGCGCAGCTGGCGCGCCACCTGCGCTTCATCGACCTGGACGACCATGACGCCGGCGACTGGAGCACGCTCTTCGCCACCGATCCGACGCTGGTGATGGCGCGCATCGCCGCGGTCGATCCGTGGCCGATGCAGCAGCGCTTCGGGCGCGAGGTGGACTCGGCGCCGCTGCCGCACCTGGCGCGCCAGGTGCTCACCCTGGCCGGCTGGCTGGACCTGTGGTGGCGCGCGCTGGCGGGCATCCCGGACACCGCGCCGCGCGTGCTGCGCGAGCGCATCCACCTGCTGGTGGACCAGCAGCTGGCGGCCGACCTGCGCTGGGTCGAGCGGCGCTTCCTGCAGGGCGGCGACACCGTGGACGGGCCGGCCGCGCCCCGCCCGCCCAGCCCCGTGGAGCGCGAGCTCTCGCGCATGTGGCACCGCACGATCGGCGAGGAGGCCGCGATCGATCCGGACGCCGAGCGCGAGGACCGCGAGCGGCTGCGCGAACGCTTCTTCGCCTTCCTCAGCGCGGTGGACGACGTGCGGCGGCTGGCGCGCGAGCTGCTGCCCGACAGCATCGCGACGGCCAGCCACGAGCCCGCGGCGGCGTTGCTGGTCGCCTTCCTGAAGGTCTGCGAGACGCCGCAGCGGGAGGTCAACCGTTTCCCCGCCCGGCACACCGCGTTCTACTACCGCGACTGCCTGGGCTTCGATCCCGCGCCGTCGCGCGCCGACACCGTGTACCTCGCCTGCCAGCGCGATCTGCGCGCGCCCGGCGACGTGCACCTGCCGCCCGGCACGGCCTTCGACGCCGGCAAGGACGCGGCGGGACGGCCGGTGCGTTTCGTCAGCGAGGGACCGCTGACCGTCACCGACGCACGGGTGGAGACGCTGCGCACGCTGCGGCTGGAACGGGACCGGCTGATCGCGCCCGAACGCGACCTGAACTACGTCACCCGCGCCAAGGTCGCGCAGCCGGTGGCGGACGGCCGCACCGTCTGGCCGCTGTTCGGCGCGGCCGGCGGCGCGGGCGCCGAGGACGCGCGCATCGGCCTGGCCGTCGCGTCGCCGCTGCTCCTGCTGCGCGAGGGCGAGCGCGAGGTCCGCGTGATCCTGCGCCAGACCTCGTCCGGTGCCGCGCCGGACCTGCGCGGCCTGCGCGACGCGGTGCTGCGCGCCCGGACCGCCGAGGCCTTCCGCGAAGCCTTCGGGAACCTGGTGCCGCAGTGGCTGCTGGCCGGCGGCGATGGCCCGGACGCGGACCACCGGGATCTGACGGACGGCGACTGGGTCTCGATGCGCAACGCCGCCCACCGCCTCCTCGGCGAAGGCCTGCCGGCGATGTTCAACGGTTCGGGACTGCCGCATCGCGCGCTGATCTTCGACCGGCTGCTGCAGGGCGCGTTCCGCCTGAGCCTGAGCACGGCGACCGGCTGGTGGACCGTCGAGGGCCGCCTGGACCGCGCCGCCGGCGCGGGCCTGTCGCTGCTGATCCGGCTGCGCGCCGACGCGCCGGCCATCACCGGCTGCGATCCGGCCGTGCACGGCGCGGAATGGCCGACGCGGCTGCCGGTGCTGCGGCTGGAAGTCGCGACGCAGGGGCGGCTCTATCCCTACTCGCTGCTCGCGCGGCTGCCGCTGGCCGAGGTCGAACTGCGCGTCTGCGTGCGCGGCGTGCGCGAGGTGCGCCTGGCCAACAACCTCGGCCCGCTCGATCCGACGAAGGCCTTCGCGCCCTTCGGACCGCTGCCGGGCCTGTCCTCCTACCTGGTCGTCGGCTCGCCCGAGGCGGCGCGCAAGACGCTGGACCGGCTGTCGCTGGACATCGAATGGGGCGGCCTGCCGCTCGAGCAGGGCGGCTTCGACGCGCACTACGCCGGTTACGGCGGCGCCGCCGGCAAGGAGCTGCGCCAGGGCCGCTTCAGCACCGAGATCGCCTGGCTGCGCGACGGCCAGTGGCAGCCCTGCGCCAACCGCTCCGCCCAGCAGCCGCTGTTCGCCGGCACCGATCCGGCCGGCGAGCTGATCGCGGCGCAGCACATCGAGATCGATGCCGGCTCGGTGCGCAAGCTCAGCCGCGCCACCGAGGAGGACTGGTCGACGATGCCCATGCCCCGCAACGGCCTGTGCCGGCTGCAGCTCAGCGGTCCGCGCGCGGCCTTCGGCCATGCGGCCTATCCGGTCGAGCTGGCCTCGACCGTGGCCGCCAACGCGCGCACCAAGCGGCCGCGCCCGCTGCCGAATCCGCCCTACACGCCGATGATCGAGCGCATCACGCTGAACTACGAGGCCGCCAGCGTCATCGCGCTGGACCGCGACGACGATCCGCCCGAAGGCGTCGACGGCGAGCGGCTGTTCCACCTCCACCCCTTCGGCCTGCAGACGCTGTACTCGGCGGTCTCGGGCGGCGGACACGACCTGCTGCCGCGCCTGGGCGCGGACGGCAACCTCTACATCGGCCTGGCGACCGGCGACCCCGGCGGCGTGCTGACGCTGCTGTTCCAGCTGCGCGAGTCCTCGGCGCGCAGCCTGCTCAACGGCGGCCGGTCCCCCGGCGGGCAATCAGGCCCGCAATGGGGCGTGCAATGGGCCACGCTGGCCAACGACGAATGGCGGACGCTGCCCCCGGCGCGCGTGCTCGGCGACACGACGCACGGCTGCCTGACCTCCGGCATCGTGACGCTGGACCTGCCGCGCGACATGAGCACCGACCACACCGTGATGCCGGCCGGGCTGTACTGGCTGCGGCTGTCCGCGAGCGCCGAGTTCGACCGCTTCGCCGGACTCGTGTCCGTGCGCACGCAGGGGCTGCGGCTGCGCCGGCAGATGCCGGGCGATGCGGACGCGCCGCCGCCGCGCAACAGCACCACGCCGCCCGCGCCGCCGGTGCCGCTGGTCGACGGCGTCATCGTGCGGCCGTCGGCGACGCTGCCGGGGCTGGCCTCGGTGACCCAGGTCGGACGCTCCTTCAGCCTGCAGCGCGAGGAGGACGAACGCGCCATGATCACGCGCGCCGGCGAGCGGCTGCAGCACAAGGGCCGCGCCTCGCTGGGCTGGGACGTGGAGCGGCTGCTGCTCTCGCGCTTCTCCGACGTGCTGAAGGCGCGCTGCCTGCCGGCGCTGGACGGCAGCGGCGTCGTGACGGCGGTCGTGATCCCGACGCTGCCGCGCAACCTGCCCGCGCTGGCCTGCGCCGCGCCGCGCTTCAACGCGGTCGATCTGGCGCGCATGACGGCGGCGCTGGGCGGACTCGGCTCGCCCTTCGCGCGCTTCCAGGTCCGCAATCCCGCCTACGACCGGCTGCAGCTGCGCGCGACGCTCGGCCTGACGCGCGGCGCGCACGAGGGCGCGACGCTGCGCCGCGTCAACGAGGCCATCGTCCATTACCTGTCGCCGTGGTTCGACGACGGCTACGGCGCGCGCTTCGACTGGCTGGTGCGCAGCGAGGACCTCGAGGCTCGGCTGCGCGCGCTAGAGGGCGTGAGCTTCGTGACGCAGCTGTCGCTGATCACCGTGGCCTGCGACGACCGCGACGTCTACACGCTGGCCGACACGGCCCGCGCGCCGCTGGGCGCCGAGCCCCCGGCCAGGACGGCGCGCGCCCCGCGACCGGCGCGGCCCATGCGCGCGCCCGGCTGCCGTGGAGCATCGCGTTGCCGATGCCGCAGCACATCCTCACCGCGGTCGACCGCTTTCCGGAGACGGTGTCGCCTCGCGCGACCGGCGTCGACCGGCTGGCGGTCGGCAGCACCTTCGTGATTGGAGGTCCGGACCGCGGGAGCCCGGACCGCGGAGGTCCGGACCGGCAGGATGCCGGGCCCGCCTTCGTGATCGGCAGGGGCGCGCCATGACGACCCGCAACCGCGACACGCTCAAGCAGTTCTTCCAGGAAGGTCGGCTGCCCACCAGCGACCACTTCGGCGACCTGATCGACTCGATGCTCAACATGAGCGACGAGGGCTTCCGCAAGACGCCGGAGAACGGGTTCGAGGTGTCGACGCCGGTCAGCCATGACGCGCTGATCAGCTTCTACCGCGAGCAGAGCGGCCGCGAGGCGATCTGGTCCATGGCCTACGGCGGCGACCGCGACCAGCTGCTGTTCCATCACGGCGACGCCCGCGCCGCGGGCGCGCGGGACCCGGTGCTGGCGCTGGACACCGAAGGCCGCGTCGGCATCGGCACGGCCCGGCCGCGGCAGGCGCTGGAGGTGGCGGGCGTGGTCGCCTCGTCGGGCCGGCTCGGCGACCTGCGCCGCGAGGACGACGCGGGCCATCCGCTCAAGGCCGACGGCGAGTGGCACGACCTAACCGGTCCGCTGAGCGGCTGCCAGGCCTTCGAGGTGATGGCCGGCGTCGGGCAGAAGGACGGCGGGCGCTTCGCGATGCTGCATGCGATCGCGATGAACACCTACAACCCGCTGCCAGGCTGGCTCGAGTTCCTGTCACCGCGCAAGCGCATCCGCAGCCAGCACGCCTGGTACGGCCGCCGCTGCGACCGGATCCAGCTGCGCTGGGTCGGCGGCCACGGCCGGCGCGCGAGCTACCGGTTGCAGATCCGCACGCAGTGCGATTACGGCGAGGGCAAGGTGATCCAGGCCTCGGTGTCGCAGCTGTGGTTCGACCCTGAAATGACCGGAGGCACGCTGTGAGCGCGGGCGCCGCCTCGCAACGCCCTTCGGCGTTTCCGTCCGACCTGCCCGGTCCGGGCGTGCGTCCGGTCGCATCGACGACGCCGATGTCGCCGATGTCGCCGACGTCGTCGGCGCCGGCCAAGCTGTCACCCACGACCGACGAGGAACGCGACGTCGGCTTCGACGGACTGCGCGCGCGCGGCATCGACATGCTGCAGAAGCTCAGCGGCGGCACCTGGACCGACCACAACCTGCACGACCCCGGCATCACGATGCTGGAGCAGCTGTGCTTCGGGCTCACCGATGTCGTCTACCGCGCCGGCTTCCCGGTCGCGGACCACCTGACCGGCCCGAACGGCGAGATCGACTACGAGGCCCTGTCGCTGCACCCGCCGGCGGAAGTCTTCCCCTGCCGGCCGACCACGCCGGCGGATTACCGGCGGCATCTGCTGGACGCGGCGCCCGGCCTCGACGACGCGACGCTGGTGCCGGAGCCCGGCACCGGCCTGTACCGGCTGCGGCTGAAGCTGTCGCAGGAGGCGGACCGGTCGGCCGACGGCGCGTCGATCGGCACGAGGACTGGCGCGACGAGCGGCACCATGAACGGCATCACGAACGGCACGAGGACCGCCGCCGTCCTCTCCGACGACGCCGCCGCCGAGCGCATCGCCGCCGCGCGCGCGGCCTACTTCGAACGGCGCAACCTCGGCGAGGACCTGCATCCCGACATCGTCCGCATGCGCGACGTGCCCTGCGACCTGCACGCCGACATCGACATCGCCGGTCCGCGCGACGGCGTCGACATCCTGGCCGAGGTCTACGACCGCTGCGCCCGGCACATCGCGCGCGCGGCGGTCTCGCGCACGCTGGACGAGCTGCTGCGCGAGGGCCGGTCCCTGGAACACATCTACACCGGGCCCGCGCTGCACAACGGCTTCATCGAGGACGCGCCCGCCCCCGAGGCGGGCGACGCCGCGGAACGGCTCTTCCTCTCGGACCTCACGACGGTGGTGCTGTCGGTGCCCGGCGTGGTCGACGCCCGCGTGGTCGCGCTGCGGGCCGAGGGTCGCGAGGCGACGGCCGGTTCGGTCGAATGGCGCGGCGCGGACTGGGCGCTGTCGCTGCGGTTGCCCGATCGCGACGTGCCGTCGACGATCAGCGTGCGCCGCCGCGGCAACGTGGTGCCGGTGGCCTGGAACGACCTGCGCCGACGGCTGGAGGACCTGCGCTCCGCCGGCCGTTCGCACCGGGCCCGCGGACGCACCGAGCAGGCCGCGCGCGCCGCCGAGCTGCTGCCGCGCGGCGTGCACCGCCGGCTCGACACCTATGTCTCGGTGCAGGACCACCTGCCCGCGATCTACGGCCTGGGCCGCTACGGCGTGCCGTCGTCCGCGCCGCCGCAGCGGCAGGCTCGGGCCCGGCAGCTCAAGGCCTACCTGGTGATGCAGGAGCAGGCCATCGCGCAAGGCCTGGCCCAGCTGCAGCACCTGCGCGAGCTGTTCTCCGTCGCGCCGGGCGCGCGCCAGGGCCTGTGGTCGCAGATGATCGGCGCCGACGCGGTGCCGGGACTCGACCAGCTCTACCAGCATCCGCCCGAGGTGGTGGCCGAGGCGGTGTACCGCCCCTTCGACCGCTCGGCACGGCGCAAGAACCGCGCGCTCGACCATCTGCTGGCGCTGCACGGCGAGACCTACACGCAGAACTCGATGCGACAGTTCCTCGGCCACCTCAGCCCCGAGGAAGCCGAGACCCTGCTGCTGGAGAACAAGGCCACCTGGCTGCGCGACATCGTGCCGTTGACGCGCGACCGCGCGGGCGGCTTCGATCCCGGCCGGCCGTCGTGGGACGTGCCGGACAACTGCGGCGGGCTGCAGCGCCGCGCCAGCCTGCTGCTCGGATTCAGGCAGTGGCACGACCGGCCGCTGACGCGCGCGCTGCGCGAGCAGCGCTTCACCCTCGTCGCCCGGCCCGGCGCCGGACATCAGCCCTGGCTGCTCGACGGCCAGGACGAGGCGGTGCGGCTCGCCGCCGCGGCCGGCCACGCGGTGCAGCCGGCCGACCGCGCGCAGGTGCGCGAAGACCTGCAGCGCATGCCCTGGCTGCGGCTGCCGATGCCGGCGGGCCTGCTGCGCGCCGGACAGCGCAGCGCGCGCTACCGGTTGATGCCCAGACCCGGCGGGGCGCAACGCCTCATCCTCGGACCCGACGAGCACCAGCACTGGTGGCTGCTGGGCGAGTTCCCCGACGCCGCGGCCGCTCGACGCGGCGCGGCCAGCTTGCGGCTGTTCCTGCGTCACCTGGACCAGGAGAGCGAAGGCCTGCACGTCGTCGAGCACGTGCTGCTGCGGCCGCTGCGCCAGGACGCGGCCTCGCATGCGCGGCTGGGACTGTCGAAGGAATTCCATCACCTGCGCGTGACGGTCGTGCTGCCGGGATGGACGCAGCGCAGCGCGCAGCCCGCGTTCCGCACCTTCGCGGAGGAGACGCTGCGCATCAGTTGCCCGTCCCACCTGAGCCTGCGCTGCGTCTGGCTGGACGCCGAACCGATGCAGCGCTTCGAGGACACCTATGCCGCCTGGCTGGAGGCGCGCCTCGCGTGGGTGGCATCGGCGGACGACGAGCGGGCCCGCACGCTGGCCGACGAGACCGCGTGCCGCGTGATCGAGCGCCTGGGGATCGAGGACGACCCGGCGATGGCGGGCGGCGGCCGGGGACCGCGCGGAGAGGACGACGGCCACGGGCCGGTCGTGCAAGGCCATGCGTGAGTCCGACCACGCCTCGTCGCACCTCGTCGAACGGATGACCGTCGACGCGGACTTCGGTGCCGGCCTGGGCCTCGGCGTCACGCCGGGCGAGGCGGAGACGCGCCTGGTCGCCTGCGTGCAGGGGCCGCTGCTGCGCGTGATCGACGAGGTCTTCGACGCCTGCTGCCCGCCGGAGGAACACTGGCGCCTGGACGAGCTGGAGATCGACCTCGGCGAGCTGGCCGCCGCGGACTGGGAGACCGAGGCGCCGCGCCTGCTGCGCGAGCGCCTGCGCCGCGTGCTGGAGGAACTGCGCGGCCCCGGCGCGACCAGCGCGTCCGGGCGCGCGACCGGGCTGCGGGTGAGCACCCGACCGCAGGCGCGGCGCGACGCGCTGCTGCATTTCCTGCGACATGGCCGGCTGCCCTGGCAGGGACGCGGGGACGATCCGGCCGGCCTGGCCCGGGAGGCCCTGCGCGAGGATGCCGGCGCGCTCGTCGCCGCATTGCGCGCGGCGCCGGGTCGCGCGGCGCTGCTGCAGCGGATGGCCGCGCAGTTCGACGAGGACCTGCTGGGCACGCTGGTCCACGCCTTCATGCCGGGCGAGCCCGCCGCCGCCGCGCGACTGCTCGACATCGTCGCGCAGGCCCGCCGCGACGGCCGCTCGCCCCGCACGCGGGCGGCCCTGTGGGAATCGGTGCTGGGCCAGGCGATGGACCATGCGGTGGCCCCGCGACCGGCCACGCTGATGCTGTTGCGGGCGCAGTTGCTGGCGGCGCTGGACGCGGGCGCGGCCTTCTCGAGCGGCAGCGATCCGCTGAACACCGTCGCGCATGCGTGGGCGCCGCTGCTGCGCGAGGACCGGGACTGGCTGCGCGCCACCTTGCAGCGCGTCGGCGAGACGGCGACCGCGCGCGAGCGGCTGGTCCAGGCCCTGCCCGAGCCGCTGCTGCCGCGCCTGCTCAGCCTGTGGATGACCGAACCCGCGGCCCAGGCCGTCGCCGCATGGATCGCCGCCGCGGCGGCGGGCCAGGTGCCGGGCGACCGCCCCGGCGGCGCCGCGCCAGGGATGCCGCCCGCCTCCACCGCGGGGCGGGGAGCCCCGTCGCATCGCCCCGGGCCGTCGACGACCGACGGCGCGACGGTCGAGGCGCGCCGGCGCCGGCTCTGGCAGGCGACGCTCGGCCACGCGGTGCGTCATCCGTCGACGGGCTTCGATCCGGCGCGCTACGAGTCCGACGTCCGCGAGGACCTGGAGCGCCACACGCCGGCCGGCGCGGAGCCGCCGGCGCGTTGGTATGACCGGGCCGTGCGTGCGGCCACCTCGGTGCTGGCGGCCGCGCTGAACGTGTTGCGGCTGCCGTGGCGCAAGGCGCCTGACGCGTCGGTGCCTGACGAGCGGCGCACGTCGGCGATCGCCGCGGAGGCGCCCGGCATGGATCCCTCGGCGGAGCAGATCGCCGTCGGCAACGCGGGCCTGGTGCTGGTGTCGCCCTACCTGCCGCGGCTGTTCTCGATGCTCGGCCTCGCGGACACCCGTGCCTTCATCGGCCCGGAGGCGGCGTCGCGCGCCGCGCTGCTGCTGCAGGCGCTCGCGACCGGCCACGCGGCCGCGCCGGAACCGGAACTCGCACTGAACAAGCTGCTCTGCGGTCTGCCGCTGGACGCGCCGCTGCCGCGCCTGATCGATCTGTCCGAGGCCGAGCGCGAGGCGATCGACGGCCTGCTCGTCGCGGTGATCCAGCACTGGCGGATCCTGGGCACGACGTCGCCCGACGGACTGCGGGGCAGCTTCCTGCGTCGCGACGGCCACCTGGAGCGGCGCGACGACGCGTGGCAGCTGTCGGTCGTGCCGGGCCCCTTCGACATGCTGATCGATCAACTGCCCTGGGGCTACGCGACCTTGCGGCACCCGTGGATGGAAAGGGTGATTCATGTGGAATGGCGCTGACCCGTCGCCGCGCGCGGCGATCAATGCGCGCGCGCTGGAGGCCGAGCTGGACTGGCTGGACCGCGTGCTGCAACGGCGCCTGGCCGGGCACTTCGCACAGGACGACGCGGCCGCCTCGCCACGGTCCTCGACGGATCGCGGCGGGCTGCCCGCGCCTCCGCCGTTGCCGGCGCTGAAGCCCGGGGCGGCGGCCGGCGCGGGGGCCGGGCCGGAGGACGACCTCACGCGCCTGATCCATGAAGGCGGGCTCGGCCCGTCCGAGCGTCTGGTGCTCGCGCTGGCGCTCGCGCCGCACCTGCGGCCACAGCTGATGGACCTGCTCTTCGTCAGCAACCGCAACCTGGACCGCGGCTTCTGCGAATTCGGCGGCTGGAAGGGCCGGCACCACGGCGGCTTCCTGCCGACGGTGGAGACGGCGGCCTTCCTGATCGCGGGCGAGGACCTGGCGCGCCGTTTCGCGCTGCGGCAGATGCTCGACGAGACGGCGCCGCTGCGACGGCTCGGACTGGTGCGGCTCGCGCATGAGGCGCCGGGCGAGCCCTGGTACGGCTCGGCACTGCTGGCGGGCGCCGACACGCTGGACCTGCTGTGCACCGGCGAAGCCCGCAAGCCCGACTACAGCACGCAGTTCCCCGCCAAGCTCATCGAGACGAAGCTCGGCTGGGACGACCTGGTGCTGGACCCGGACGTGATGGAGGAGGTCGAGGCCATCATCACCTGGGCGCGCCACGGCGACACGCTGATGCGCGAGTGGCAGCTCGACAAGGCGCTCAAGCCCGGCTACCGCTGCCTGTTCTTCGGACCGCCCGGCACGGGCAAGACGCTGACCGCGACGCTGATCGGCGACCAAGTCGGCGCCGACGTCTACCGGATCGACCTGTCCATGGTGGTGTCCAAGTACATCGGCGAGACCGAGAAGAACCTCGCACAGGTGTTCGACCAGGCGCAGCACCGGCGCTGGATCCTGTTCTTCGACGAGGCGGACGCGCTCTTCGGCAAGCGGACCGCGACCTCGAGCAGCAACGACCGCCACGCCAACCAGGAGGTGTCCTACCTGCTGCAGCGCGTCGAGGACTTCCCCGGCACGGTGATCCTGGCGAGCAACCTCAAGGGCAACATCGACGACGCCTTCGCACGGCGCTTCCAGTCGGCGGTGTACTTCCCGATGCCGGACGCGGAGCAGCGCCTGCGGCTGTGGGAAGGCATGGTGCGGCACACGGGGCGGCTGGACGTGGACGTGGACCTGGCCGACTTCGCCGAGCGCCATGAACTGGCCGGCGGCGCGATCGCCAACGTGGTGCGCTTCGGCGCGATCAACGCGATGCAGGCCGGACGCGATCGCATCCTGGCCGCCGACCTGCGCCGCGGCATCGCCAAGGAACTGCGCAAGGAAGGACGGACGGTGTAGCCACCATGGGAACTCGCCCCTTCTTCCACGCCCTGCGCCGGCGGTGGTCCGTCGACGAGTGGGCCGATGACCCGCCCGACGCCGGCCGTCCCGCCACGCCCTGCCGCCATTGCGCCCGCGTGCGCTGGTTCGTCGGCGGCGCCCTGCTCGCGGCGGCGTTCCTCGTGCTGCATGCCGCCGCGCAGGCGCCGTCGGCACGTCCGGCTTCTGCCGTCTCCGCAGCGTCCTCCGCCTCCGACGCGACGGTCTACGTGGCGACGCCCCGGGCCCTGCCGCCGCGCCCGGAGGAACCGATCGCTTCAGCCGCCCTGCCCTCGCCGACACCGTCCGCGCCGTCCATGCCGGCCAGCGCCTCGGCCGGCCGCGATCCGATGTGGCTGGTCTACCAGACGATCCCGCTGCCGTCGGGCCGCTTGAACCGCGCGTACAAGGCGCGCGATCTGGTGCGGGGCGGCAAGCCGCCGTACCGCATCACGATCGACGGCGAGCTGCCGCCCGGCATGTTCGTCGAGGAGGACGGCGCGCTGGCCGGCACGCCGACGAAGACCGGCACCTTCCGGTTCCTGCTCACCGCGACCGACGCGTCGCGGACGCGGAACCTCGAGCAGGCGCTGTACGAGATCCGCGTCATCGATCCCAAGCCGGCGGCGGCAACGCCCGCCGTGGCGGCATCGGCGCCCAGGAGTCGCTCCGCGGCGTCCGCCAGGACGCGCACGCCGGATCCCCTGAGGACCATCACCGAGGACCAGACCAGCTTCACGGTGCCGGACGACCCGCCGCCGCCGATGACCTACGTGCTGACCGAGGAGAAGCTCGCGGCGATCTTCAAGAACGCGGAGGCCTCGGCGGGCGAATCGCTGATGACGGCGGCCGCCGCGGGCGAGCCCTCGGCCGACGGCGAGGCCGCCGGTCCGAAGGCCCTCGCGGTGAAGCCGCCGGTGATGGGCCCGACGCTCGACCAGCTGCGCGAGATGCTGATGCCGTTGAAGGACGTGGAGCATCCGACGCGCGCGGTGTTCCAGGACTCGCTGCGGGCGCGGCAGTGCACCTACTTCCTGCGCCATGTGAACGAGGTGGCGCTGGAGCAGAACAAGGCCGCGATCGAGCGCTGCCCGCGCGTGCAGGACCTGGCCGACCGCGATCGCGCGCCCCCGCCGGATCGTCCGGATCGTCCGGATCGTCCGGACCGCCCCGGCAAGGCGGCCACGACGGACAAGGCCGACACCCGGCCGCTGCCGGGCAGCCTGCCGGTGACCACCTTCCTCGAGATGCTGATGCCCGCGACGCTGCGCGAGGAGATCACCGATGCCGCCGGCGTCGAGCATCCCGTGTCGCAGGCGAAGGTGCTGAACCTGGCGCCCGACGGCTGCGGCTGCAGCCTGCCCGACATCGAGAACGACGTCTTCGCCTTCCTGCCCTACTGGATGCACGGCGACGGCAACGCCCCCATCCCGGTGCGTTTCGACAAGTTCACGCGGCTGCAGTACATGGGGGCGATCCTGCGCAACAACGGCGGTTTCCTGCTGCCCACCGGCTACGAGAGCCCGGGCGGCGGCTTCGCGCGGCGCGTGGACCAGTACGGCGTCGGGCTGGACCTGGTGCTGTACCGGCGCGACTTCCACGTGCTGATGCGCCTGACGGGCGAGGCCCGCGAGCGCATGCTCAAGGCCACCGAGGCCAAGATCGCGGAGTTGCTGGACCTGCGCCACTCCGACCTGCAGGGCGACCTGGAACTGATGCTGCCGCCGGGCTGGCGCGAGCATGCCTATGTCTACGACGGCCTGACGGTGTTCTTCGAACCGACGGATGCCGAGGCGGCCTCGCCGGAGTTCGAGCGCTTCTACCTCGACTACCTGCAGCGCGTGCTGACGGCGATGCAGGCGCGGCCGTCGCGCGCCTTCCACCTCAACCTGGTGATCCCGCAGCACCTGGTGGGCGAGTCGTCGACCGCGTTCAGCTTCAGGAACCTCCTGACCGTCATGAAGAAGGCGGAGCGACAGCGCGGCACCGGCGCGTCGGGGGATTACAAGGAACGCGGCGCGGCGGCGGCGTCCTACAAGTCCACGCCGGACTACGCCGGCAAGACCGACATCACGGTGCGTTTCCCGGCGCCGCTGGGCATGGGGTCCGACGTCAACAAGATGCAGCTGCGCAACCGCACCGACTTCACCGACGAGCTGACCGGCCCCGACCGCATGGCGGTGCTGGGCAGCATGATGCCGGTGCTGGTGTATCCGGGCGGGAAGCCCGCGGACCTGCCGCCCTCGGCGCAGGACGCGCTGGACCGGGACCTGGTCTACATCGGCTGGTCCTTCGGCGGCGTCGCGTTCTGGCCGGTGCCGGTGGCGGACGTCGGCGCGGGCGAGAGCGTGCTGGTCAAACTCAACGCCCGCTTCTGGTCCTTCCTGGACCAGGACACCCGCTTCTGCCAGATCGTCTGTCCGATGCGCATGCCGCTGCGGCTGGCGCTGGAGGCGCTGCTGGTGATCGTGGGCACGACGCTGCTGCTCTACGGCTGGAACTGCCGCGTGCGGCGGATGGGTCGCGTGATCCTGATGGTGCTGTGGGCGGGCGCGCTGGTCACGCTCGCGGTGGCCAGCGCGATCTTCTCCTGCGACCCGTCGCTGAACCAGCTGCGCACGGGGAATACGCTGCTGGTGGTGATCGTCCTGATCCTGATCGTGGGCGGGTTGATCGTCACCTTCAAGCCCCGGGTGGAAGCCCCTGAGCACGGCACGAGCACGGCACGAGCACGGCATGGGCACGGCACGGCCACGGCATGGACAGATCGATCACGAGAGGAGCATCCGATGAAGGACTCGACCAACGACAGCGGCGCGTTCGAGCATGCGCCCGCGGCCGCCGCGATGCAGCGGCGTGAGCAGGAAGGCGGCGAGCTGTCCGCCGCGCTGGACGGATCGCCCCGGCAGCTCGCGCAACGTCGCCGCATCGATGCGACCTTCGGGCCGGTCGCGCAACGCGAGACCGGTCTGGAGGATGACGACCTGGGCACCGCGCAGGCCAAGGTCGCCCAGCGCGAGACCGGTGCGCTGGAGGACGAGGCGCTCGGGACCGCGCAGGCCAAGGCGGCCCCTGTGCAGCGCCAGGAGAACCGGACGGGCATGCCCGACGGCCTGAAGGCCGGCATCGAATCGCTGTCCGGGTCGGACCTGTCCGACGTGCGGGTGCACCGGAACTCGTCGCAGCCGGCGCAGCTCAACGCGCTGGCCTATGCGCAGGGGAACGACATCCACCTCGGGCCGGGTCAGGAAGCGCACCTCCCGCACGAGGCCTGGCACGTCGTGCAGCAGCGCGAGGGCCGCGTGCACCCGACGATGCAGATGCAGGGCGTCGACATCAACGACGACGTCGGGTTGGAGTCGGAGGCGGACCGGATGGGAGACAAGGCGCTGAGCATCGGGCGGGACGGGTGAACGGACCGCCGCGACCCGGCGGTCCGAGGCTCACCGCTGCGCCATCTCGCTGGCGATCAGGCCCATGTCGTCCGAGGCGATCTCCAGCAATCCGAAGCGGAACGCGGCGCCCCAGTTCGTCTTGCCGGCCGTGAAGGCGAGTCGATCCAGCAGCGGTTGGATCGGTGTCTCCCGAATGGACGGCTGCCAGTCGACATCCCGCCGGAACGGGCGGAAGCCGCCGCCCATGTCGACCTCGTAGGCGTCGCCGTCGCGCACCGTGCCCAGGGCGGTGAAGCTTTGGAGCCGGTCCTTGCCGCCCATCTGCGTCGCGGGCGAGTAATAGACCACCCGGTCGCCCGGCCGGACCCGGCGCAACGGCGCGACCTTGCCGTGGCAGACCTGCATGAAGCCCTCGGCGCGGCCGCGCCGCACGTGCTCGGCCGACGCCACGGCGATCCACGCGCGAGGCGGCCGGCCGCCCGCTTCGCCGAACAGGCCGCTCATCCCCGCGCTCCCGGCGAGAACACGCGCAGGCGGTGGCCGTCGGGATCGGTCGCGGTGAAGGTGTAGCCGAAATCCATCGTCGACGGCGTCTGCAGGATGGGCATGCCGAGGGCCTGCCAGGCCTCGAAGCGCGCATCGACGGCCACCGCGTCCTGGACCGCGAAGGCCAGTTCGCTGCCGCCCGCCGGCGTGGCGGCGGGTTCGACGCCCGCCGACGCCCACAGGCCCAGCATCACGCCCGAGTCGAGCGCGAACATCGCGAAGGTGGGCGAACTCTCGACGGGCGGCTTGCCGAGCAGCCGCGTGTAGAAGGCGCTGCTCTCGGCCGGGCTGGCGACGTACAGGAGGAGGAAGTGGGGGTGGCTCATGACAGGGTCCGGTTGGGTTGATGCAGCGGATGCTAGGAACCCGGTCTGTCAATTTCCGTCAGTGGCCACTATGCCCTCGCGTTCCCGCCAGGCCTTCAGCAAGGCGGCCTTTCGCTGCGGATAGCGCTCCTCGATCAGCACCGGCGCGCTCACGCGGTCGGTGCGGAAGCTGCGGATCTCCTCGCGCAGCTCGCACCAGGCCACGAGCACCTGCACCCGGTCGAAGAAGCCCAGGGCGAAGGGCCAGACCGTGCGCTCGCTGTCCTTGCCCTTGAGGTCGCGATAGCCGATGCGCAGCTTGTGTTCCTGGCGGATCGCCTGACGCATCAGCGCCATCACGCCGCGGTCGACCACCGGCGGATCCGAGGGGCCGACGAGCAGCGCCGTGTCGTCCATGTCCCGCCGCAGGGCCGGGGGAGCACGGCCGAGATCTTCGCCAGCGCGTCGCGCGCCGCGGCGGCCAGGCGCGCATCGTCGCGGCTGGCCACCCAGCGCGAGCCGAGCACGAGCGCCTCGACCTCGTCGACCGAGAACATCAGCGGCGGCAGCACGAATCCCTCGCGCAGCACGTAACCCAGTCCCGGCGCGCCATCGATGCGCGCGCCCTGCGCCTGCAGCGTCGCGATGTCGCGGTAGAGCGTGCGCAGGCTGATGTCCAGCGTCGTCGCGAGCGCCTCGCCGGTGACCGGGCGGCGGTGGCGGCGCAGGATCTGGATCAGGTCGAGCAGGCGGGCGGAACGGGACACAGCAATCCTCCATGAGAGGGCGCGAGGATAGGCGGGCGAACGCCCCCTTTGATCGTGGTATCGCTACCACGCGTGTCACGAGATGACTCGTTTTTGTCATTTCACTTAATGCGAATCACTCTCACCTGCGTTAGAGTCCCGGCGGAAAGTCACCCTCTACCTCTTTCGGACCCATCGATGAAGCAGCAATTCCTGATGACCGCGTGCGCCCTGGCGGTGTCCCTCGCGATCGGCGATCTGGCTTATGCGCAGGACGCCACGCTCGAAAAGATCACCGTGACCGGCAAGCGCGCGAACCGTGTGTCCAAGGGGGCGACCGGCCTGCCGATGGACGTGAAGGACACGCCGCAGACGATCAGCACGATCGACCAGGAAGACATGGCCAACTTCGGCCTGACCGGCAGCAACGAGGCGCTGGCGCTGGCCACCGGCATCAACGTCGAGCAGTACGAGACCAACCGCGCGACCTTCAACGCCCGCGGCTTCGAGATCCAGCTGACGCAGGTCGACGGCCTGGGGATGACCAACTCCTGGGGCACGGTCGTCGGCCGCGAGGACACCTTCCTGTTCGAGCGCATCGAGCTGATCCGCGGCGCCAACGGCCTGCTGACCGGCGTGGGCAACTCCTCGGGCACGATCAACTACATCCGCAAGCGTCCGAAGAACGAGGACGGCGGCGAGGTCGGCGTGACCTTCGGTTCCGACGGCCTGAAGCGCGCGACGCTGGACTACAACAAGGTGCTGACGCAGGACGGTGCGTGGGCGGGCCGGCTGGTCGTGGCGCGCGAGGACAAGGACTCCTACCTGCGCGACCTCAAGGACCAGCGCACCTCGGTGTACGGCGTCGTGGACGGCCAGATCGGCACCAACGGCGTGCTGACCGTGGGCATCACGGCGGTGGACGCGAAGCAGGATTCGCCGATGTGGGGCTCGCTGACGCTGCTGCGCTCGGACGGCACGCAGGCGGACTTCCCGGTGGGCTCGTCGACCTCGCAGAAGTGGACCTACTGGGACACCAAGTCCTACAACGCCTTCGCCGAGTACACCCATCAGCTGGGCAAGGACTGGGAAGCCAAGGTCACCTACAACGTCCGTCACGGCAACGAGGCGACGCGCCTGCTGTACGCCTATTCCAACAGCGGCGTGCTGAACCCGGACAACACGGGACTGGTGGGCTGGCCGTACCGCAGCCAGGGCAGCTCGGACAACAACGTGCTGGACGCCAACCTGAACGGCAAGTTCAACCTGTTCGGCCGCGAGCACACCGTGCTGGTGGGCCTGAGCCGCTCGCACCAGGAAACCAAGACCGACACCTACGCCGTGCTGGACCACATGCTGGATCCGCTGCCGGCCTTCCCGTACGACGGCAACGCCTACACGCAGCCGCAATGGGGCCCGCGCACCGCCGGCGAAGGCGGCGAGCAGACGCTGACGCGCCTGTACGCGGCGTCGCGCATCGCGCTGACCGATTCGCTCAAGGCCATCGTCGGCGTCAACGCCGTGCGGCTGGCGCGGGCCGGTTCGTCGGTCTACGGCAATCCGGCCACGGGCAAGGCGTATCCGGACACGAAGAAGACCAGCCCCTACTTCGGCCTCACCTACGACATCACGTCCGACCTGCTGGCCTACGTGTCGTACTCCAACATCTTCCAGAACCAGGACCAGTACGACATCAACGGCATCTACCTGGCGCCGATGAAGGGCGTCAACGCCGAGGCCGGCGTGAAGGCGGAATGGCTGAACAAGGCGCTGCTGACGACGGCGGCGGTGTTCACCGCCAAGCAGGAGGGCCTGGCGACCTTCGCCGGCACCTTCGTCGGCGGCGAGAAGAACGGCCAGAGCTGGTACGAGCCCAAGGACGTGAAGTCCAAGGGCTGGGAAGTCGAGGCCACCGGCCGCATCGGCAAGGACGCGAAGGTCACGGTGGGCTACACCCGCCTGATGCTGACCGGGCCCGACGGCAACGACATCTACGAATGGGTGCCGCGCCACACGCTGAACTTCCGCGCGGACACCCTCGTGCCGATGCTGCCGGCCTTGCGCGTGGGCCTGGGCGGCCGCTGGCAGTCCGAGGTCAGCAAGATCGGCAGCGCCAAGCAAGGCGCCTACGTCAAGGTGAACGCCTTCGCGTCCTACGAGCTGTCCAAGGCCGCCACGCTGCGCGCCAACGTCAACAACCTGTTCGACAAGAAGTACATCGGCGGCCTGGCCTACGGCGCCATCTATGGCGCGCCGCGCACCTACAGCGTGTCGCTGGACTACCAGCTCTGATCGAGTCCTGACGCTCCTGCAATTCAAGACCCGGGCCGAGTTCCGGGTCTTTTTTGCTTCGATCAGGGAGGCGGCAGACCGCAGGCGTTCATGAACCGCTCGAGCGCGTCGAGCTGCGCCGCCGAGACGATGGCGGCGATGTAGCCGTCGGGCCGCACCAGGATCCAGTCGCCGGCCTGCGGGGCATACGCGTCGCGGAAGTCACCCTGCCCGTCGACGTGGTCGCCGCCATCGCCGCCATCGCTGATCGAGAGGATGCGTAGACCGGCCCGCGCGGGCACGGCACCGAGCGAGGCCCGAGACGCCCGATACCCAAGCAGCGTCCAGTACGGCCCCTTGAACAACTCGAACAGCCGCGTCCCCTGCCCCGCCGCGCCGCGCAGGCGCGCATCGGGCGCGCGATCGCCCGCCTGCGGGCCGCGCTCGCGTGCCGGCGCTTCCAGCGCGAGCGACGACTGCGGGTAGCCGATGTCGAGCTGATGCACCTCGCGCCCGCGGCGGTTGTCACCGCGCTTGGCAGCATCGAGCAAGCGGGTCGACAGTTTCAGCATGCCCTCGGCGACCGGTCGGCGCTCCTCCTCATACGTGTCGAGCAGCGAGTCCGGCGCGCCGCGCAGCACGGCGCCCAACTTCCATCCCAGGTTGTAGGCGTCCTGCACGCTGGTGTTGAGGCCCTGACCGCCGGTCGGCGGATGGATGTGCGCCGCGTCGCCGACGAGGAAGACACGGCCGACCCGATAGCGATCCGCCAGGCGCGCGTTCATGTTGTAGGCGGAGGCCCAGGACACCGACTCGATGCGGATGTCGTCGCGGCCGGCGCGGTCCCTCACCATTGCGTTGAGGCCATCGATGCCGAGGTCGATCTCGCCTTCCAGCGGCACCGGCGCCTGCAGCTGGAACAACGCCGTCCCCGCCAGCGGGCAGAGCGCGAGCTGCCGTTCCATCGATCCGTCGTTGAACTGGTGCCACGCGTCGCGCGGCAGTCCGCTGAGGGTCACGTCCGCCACGACGGCGCGAACGCCGAGTGTCCTGCCCGGGAAGTCGATGCCCAGCTGCTTGCGCACGTCGCTGCGGCCGCCATCGGCGCCGACGAGGTAGCGCGCCCGGATCCTCTCCTGCCGAAGGCCGTCGCCGTGCGTGGCCCCGCCGGTCTCGCCGGCCCCGATGGCCACGCGCGCGGTGACGCCCTCCTCGTCCTGCTCGACATCCACCAGCGCGCAGCCGTGACGCGGCGCATGGCCGAGTTCCGCCAGCCGCTCACGCATGGCGGCCTCGGTCAGGAACTGCGGCACCATCAGCGCCATCTGGTGCGGCTCGGCCGGGGTCGGCGGCGAGGTCTCGAAGGCCGTCTCGGCAAAGCTGCCATCCGCGGCATGGTGACGCTGCGGCGGATACGGACCGCCGGTCGCCACCAGCCGGTCCAGCAGGCCGAGGTCCTCCAGCACCTCCTGCGTGCGCGGCTGGATGCCTTTGCCCCGCGAGCCGTGGAAGGGCCGGGACGCCTGTTCGATCAGCTGAAAATCGACACCCCGACGCGCGAGGTCGATGGCGAGCGTCAAGCCCGCCGCGCCGGCGCCGACGATGAGGACCTGCGTGGTCCCTGGGAGAATGGATCCGTTCATGTCGCTCCAATTGAGTGTAGTTTGCACATAACTGAAGGGATGGTATGCCGGCTCGAAAAAATGTGCAAGATGCACATATGTCGACCCAACTGAAGGCCTTGCACGGCGCGCTGATCCGCATCGCGAGCGTGATGAACCGCCCGCGCAACGACGAGCGCCTGATCGAGGAAGCCGGGGTGATGCTGGACCGGGCGCTGTTCCCGCTGCTCGTGGGCATCGAGCGTCTGGGGCCGATCGGCGTCGTCGACCTGTCGGAGCGCGTGGGACGCGACTACACGACGGTGAGCCGCCAGGTGGCGAAGCTGGAATCCCTGAACCTGGTCAGCCGCCAGAAGAGCGCGCAGGACAGCCGCGTGCGCGAGGCCGTCGTCACCGCCGAGGGTCAGGCCATGACGGATCGCATCGACACGGCGCGCCAGCGCATGGGCCGGGAGATCTTCGGCGAGTGGAGCAAGGAAGAGCTCGACGACCTCGTGCGTCTGATGACGAAGTTCGTCGATGCGCTGGAAGGTGCGACCGACGCGCCGTGACGCCCGGAAAGCACGACGCCCGCAGGTCTTGCGTCCTGCGGGCGTCTGCCGGCTGTCGTTGACTGCCGAGGCCGCTGGCCCTCACCCCGCCCTCTCCCGCAAGCGGGAGAGGGAGTCATACGGTCAGCTCGGCGCACTCTCACTCCCTCTCCCGCTTGCGGGAGAGGATGGGGGTGAGGGCCAGCGGACGCTGCAGCCCACAAGATCCCCACGCAGGCGACGACTCAAGGGAAGTTCGTCACCGTCGGCGTGAACGACGCATTGCAGCCGGTCTGCGCGCCGGTGTTGTTGATCACGTGCACGATGCCGCCGTTGCCGCCCAGGCAGACCGAGATCATGTTGTGGAAACGCACGTTGCCGTTGACCGGCGCCTCGATCGCGCGGTCCAGCAGGATGCCGCCGTTGGTGAACACGCTGTAGACACCCAGGCCCCAGGCCTCATGGCTGGTGACGTTGTCGGCCACCTTGTACGAGGCCCAGCCGCGGCCCGTCGGGCTGTTCCAGCCGGCCTGGCTCTGCGGGTCGTACGGGATCTCCGACTGGTAGAAGTAGACGCGGCCGCCGTTGCCGTTCCAGACCACCTGGTGTTTCTGGAAGTGCTCGACGAACAGGCCGTACATGGTCACGTCGTTGCCGTTGACCCAGAGGCCGTTCTCCGACGGGTTCTGCGTCCAGCCCACGCCGGCGCCGTGGTCGGCGCGCCAGAGCCAGGTGTGGTCGACGATGGTGTTGTTCGCGTTCACGCTCAGCGCGATGCGGACCTTGCCCGCCGCCGCGCCGCCGATGCGGAAGAACAGGTCGTGCAGCACCGTCGGGTTGGCCGCGTGGTTGGCGGCGGCGCCGTTCGGGCCGACCTCGAGCAGCACGCCGGATTCCGTCGCGCCCGCGTCGAAGAACAGGCCGGAGATCGTCAGTCCGTCCACGTCCGCCGTCTGCATCAGCGGCTGGCCGTTGTCCGAGCGCAGCGTCGGGAAGCCGATGCCCAGGACCACCGTGTCCGGGTTGTTGACCCGCAGCGGCTGCGTCAGCACATAGGTGCCAGGGGTGAACAGCAGGTGCTTGCCGGCCGCCAGCTGCGTGTTCATCGCAGCCGCCGTGTCGCCCGGCTTGGCGATGTAGAACTGCCCGATCGGCACCGTGCGGCCCGGCGTGGCGCCGCCGTTGTTCCAGGAGATGCCGCTGCTGTTCTGGCGCAGCGACGGCACGCGCACCGCGTAGCCGCCGTCGGTGTCGATGAAGAGGAAGGGCTTCTCGCGGATCACCGGCGTCTGCGCGATCTTGGTGTAGCGCTGGCCCGCGGTCGGGAAGCTGCCCGCCGGCGCGTTGGGCACGCCGACGAACACCATGTTCCAGTTGGAGCCCGTCCAGCTGCCCCACTGGCTGTTGCGCGAGATCCATTGCTGCTGGCTGGCGGAGTTCACCTGCCCGTCCACCAGCACGTCGGAGAACCAGCCGCCGCTGGACCAGCCGCTGTTCTGGTTCAGCTTGATGTTGCCGCGCACGTGCATGCGCCGGAACGGGATCGCCTGCGAGACCGCCCATTGCATCGTGTTGTTGCCGATGCCCAGGCTGGGTGTGACCGAGAAGTTCTCGGCGCCGCGCCAGAAGTTCTGCGTCGCGTTGTCGCCGCCGAGGAAGGCGTTGGAGCGCAGGTCACCGTTGACGTGGACCTGGTCCGGATGGCTGCCCAGGCCCAGCACCTGCGTGTAGAAGCCGACCGGGATGCGCAGGTTGTTGTAGGTGCCCGGCGTCAGCAGGATGGCGTCGCGGCGCGGCCCGAAGTGGTTGGGCTGCTGCGCGTTGTAGATGCCGTCGATCACGCCCTGCAGGTTGGGCGTCGTCGGGCTGACGATGTGCACGCTGGCGCCGAAGTCCGGCGGCGTGCCGGTGGTCGGCGGCGGGTTGGTCGGCGGTGTCGTCGGCTGGTCGGCGAGGACGAACTGTTCCCAGGCCTGGACCGCGTTGCGGTTGGCCACGAGCACGCCGCCCAGGTTCAGATCGGCCGAGACGTACAGCCCGTTGGCCGCCGAGCGCAGCGCCACCGTGCCGTTGGATTGCGGCACCACGGTGAACTGCTCCCACGCGTCGGCGGTGCGCCGGTTGGCGATCAGGCGGCTCGTGTTGGGCGCGGCCAGGCCGATGTCGGCGGAGACGAAGTTTCCGCTGATGCGCGCGCGGAACGACACCGTGCCGTTGCCGTTGTTGACCACGTCGAACTGTTCCCAGCTCTGGGCCGCGCCCGCGGTCGCGGTCAGGTACGAGGTGCCGGTCGCCGTCGCGCTCACGAAGTTGTTGTTGGCCGCCGCGCGCAGCGTGGCGGCTTCCGCGCCCTCCGCCGCCAGCGTCAGCGCGGCGATCCAGCCCGCCGCCACCAATGCGTGGATCGGCCACGCCCGTCCTTCATTCCATGCCATGACATCTCTCCTTGAAAGTGCCGCGAGTCTAGGAATCTGAAATACCACTCGAATACTGATTCCGTGTCCGGCTGTTTCCGGCCGCCACCCCGGCATACCCTGTCCCCAGGGGAGACAAGGTTGTCGTCGGACCGCGCGTCCGCACAAATGTTTTCAAACCTGTCAGTACTGGCCCCTAAAGAGGTAGAAGATTCCGCCACACTGCGGCAGCCCTGCTTTGCCGTTCGTCGGGCGGTCTTCAATCCCTTACACATCAAGGACTTCCGCCGTTCATCGGCGCAAGTGCACCGTTCAGGTGCCGGCGTCCCTCCTTCCTGTTTCACCCGGCGCGGGGAAAGTGACCGTCGCGCGGGTTTTTGCAGTATTCGACACAGTCCGATACCGCCTCGACATACTGCTTGTCACAGCCATCCATTCCTGAGTTTTCTACATTTCGCCGCTGGTCTCATGGTGGTTTTATAGAGAACAACAAGCCCCGCACTTCCACCGGTGCGCGCGGCATTCGCAGGAGTGGATTCACATGCGTTATGGACAAATCAAGGCGGTGGCGCTGGCCGCCGCGCTGCTGGCCGCTGGATCGCAGGCCCAGGCGGGCACGATCGTCGCGCCCTACTTCTTCACGTGGGGCTTCGGCAGCGGCAGCTACAACATCAAGACGCTGAGCGAAGCCAAGTCCAAGGCCGGCATCGACGCGGTGACCCTCGCCTTCGGCGTCTCCGGTGGCGGCTGCACGGTCGGCGGCGGTCTGGAAACGACGATCAGCAACCCGAGCTTCCAGGCCGACATCAAGGCCTACATCAAGTCCGGCGGCCGCGTGATCCTCTCCTTCGGCGGCGCCAACGGCACCTACCTGGAATCGACCTGCTCGGTGAACGACCTGGTGGCGCAGCTGCGCCGCCTGATCGACGCCAACGGCACGCGCTCCATCGACTGGGACATCGAGGGCGGCCAGCTCGGCGACACCCGCCTGAACGGCGTGCGCAACGCCGCGATCCTGCAGCTGCAGTCGATCTACCCGGACCTGACCACCTCGTTCACGCTGCCGGTGGTGCCCTACGTCAACGCCAACGACACCGGCGGCCTGCAGCGCGAAGCGGTCGACCTGTTGCGCGGCGCGTCGCAGTCGGGCGTGAAGATCAGCATCGTCAACCTGATGACGATGGACTACGGCAGCTACTACAGCGGCGGCAAGAAGATGGGCGACCTGGCCATCTCCGCCGCCACCCAGACCGTGGCGCAGCTGAAGTCGCTGTACCCGGCCAAGACCGACGCGCAGCTGTGGGCCATGATCGGCATCACGCCGATGATCGGCCAGAACGACGTGGCGTCCGAGACCTTCACCCCGGCCGATGCCGTGACGGTGGCCAACTTCGCCAAGCAGAAGGGCGTGGGCCTGCTGTCCTACTGGGCCGCGCAACGCGACCGCGTCGGCAACGGCGCCCTGGGCGAATACAGCCGCGCCAACACGCGCGACTTCGAGTACTGGCAGGCCTTCGCCGCGGCGAAGAGCGGCACGACCACTCCGCCGCCGGCGCCGCAGCCGCCGGCTCCCGCCCCTCGCCGACGCCCACGCCGGCGCCGAGCCCGAGCCCCGCACCCAGCCCCTCGCCGGCTCCGGCGCCGAACCCCGGCACCTGCGTGGCCTGGGCCGAAGGCAAGACCTTCACCGCCGGCCAGGTCGTCAGCTACCAGGGCAAGACCTACAAGGCGCTGGTGACCCACACCGCCTGGGTCGGCACCGGCTGGAACCCGGCCTCGACGCCGTCGCTGTGGACGCCGACCTCGGGCAGCTGCGGCTCGCCGGCCCCTGCGCCCGCACCGACGCCGGCGCCTTCGCCGTCTCCGGCACCCTCGCCTTCTCCGGCCCCTTCGCCCTCGCCGGCCCCGTCGCCGAGCCCCGCGCCGGCCCCCTCGCCCGGCGGCGCGCTGACGCTGCCCGAAGCGCTGAAGGCCACGCAGACGCGCCGCGTCTATGTCGGCTACTACCCGACCTGGAGCGACAACTGGTTCGACGCCACCGGCAAGTCGGCCAACGACGTCTACAAGGCCAGCAAGTTCGCGCGCACGCCGGCCACCTACACCCATGTGATGGTGTCCTTCGCGGATCCGGCCTTCTCGTGGGCGGGGCTGTCGGCCAACACCTTCTCGGGCACCGGCATCAACTTCAACGCGACGCCGCGTGACATCAAGGCCGCGATCGACGTGCTGCACCAGCGCAACCAGAAGGTCATCCTGGCCGTCGGCGGCGCGACCTACAACAACTGGGGCACGCTCGCCGCGGAAGGCGCGGCCGGCAACGGACCGACGATCAACGCGCTGGCCAAGATCCAGACCGAGCTCGGCTTCGACGGCCTGGACGTGGACTACGAGACCGACGGCGACGTCGACCGCTACGCCAACGTCATCAAGGCGCTGCGCCGCGCGGTGGACATCGCCGGCAACGGCCGCGTGCTGACGCTGGCCGGCTGGTCGACGGGCGCGGACTGCACCTCGGCGACCTCGGCCGACGCCTCCTGCTCGGGCCGGCTGTCGTTCTGGGGCGGCAACGCCGGTCGCGAGCGCGCGGTGGTGCGCAAGTTCCCGGCCGTGGCCAACATGCTCGACATGGTCAACGTGATGAGCTACGACGCGCGCTTCGAGAACTACGACGGCGTGACCGCGTACAACGACTACCGCTCGCTGTTCCCGGCCAAGACCATCGTGTCCATCGGCCTGGAACCCGCGCCTGAAGGCTGGGCCGGCGGCCTGCTGGTGGTCAACGACGGCGACGCGCAGTGCGTCGGCTCGCGCAACCTGAAGAGCCAGTACGGCGCCAACCTCAACCAGCCGTACTCGGTGCAGCGCTACACCAACGCGGTGCTGAACGGGACCGCGTCCAACCGCAACGCGCGGGACGGCGCGATGCTGTGGGCCATCATCAAGACGGGCGGCGGCACCTGCGGCTCCGCGCCGCTGGCAACGCCCGGCACCGTCGGCCAGAAGGTCGGCTCGAGCTTCGGCCTGACGGTCGATCCGCTGCTGCAGTCTTCCGAGTGGAAGTAAGTCCGCGGGGATGACGCGCCCCTCGGGGCGTCGTCCGATCCGCACCCCGGGCGCGCCCATCCGGTACGCCCGACCCGGCGCGCGTCGCCCGACGCGCGCCACCCCCGCCGGCAGGACCTGTCCGCCGAACCCGAGCACCGCGCCCGCGGCGACGCGGCGGGTCCTGCCGGCACCTCTCCCCCTTTTCCGGAACCTCCGCCATGAACCAACGCTTCCCCGCCGCTCCGCGGCCCCCGCGTGTTTCGAGCTTCCTGACCACGCCCGCGCTGCTGGCAGTCGCCAGCGCCTGCCTGACCGCCTGCGGCGGCGGAGGCGGCGACGACTCGGGCAAGAGCGTCTTCGCGCAGTCCGCCGCGGACGCGGCCTCGGCCGCCGACGCCGCCGCCAGCGAGAACGCGCCGGACGCACGCGCGTTCGCCGCCGGTGCGGTCACCGTGGCGGCCGGGATCTACACCATCGAATCCGGCGAGTCCGGCCTGTGCCTGGACATCGCCGGCAACGTCGGCGCCAACGGCACGAAGCTGCAGCAGAACCGCTGCGGCACCTCGACCTCGCAGCGCTTCGAGCTGCGCGCCGATACCGGCGGCAGCTACCGCCTGGTCAACGTGGCCAGCGGCAAGTCGCTGGACGTGACCGACGTCTCCACCGGCAACGGCGCGCTGATCCAGCAATGGGCGACGGCGCCGACCGACAACCAGCGTTTCCTCGTCGCGCCGTCGGCCGACGGCTACACGCTGAAGGCGCGCCACAGCGGCAAGTGCGTCGACGTGAAGGACCATTCGACCGCCGCCGGCGGCGCGATCCAGCAGTGGGACTGCACGGGCGGCGCGAACCAGCGCTGGAAGCTGAAGGCGGTCGGCGCCCCGGCGCCCGCTCCGTCGCCGGCCCCGGCCCCTTCGCCGGCACCGGCGCCTTCACCGGCCCCCGCGCCGGCCCCCGCTCCCGCACCTGCGCCCGCTCCGGCGCCATCGGCCGGCCTGTCCGACCCGAAGGTCAAGGACATTGCGATGCAGATCGTCTCCAGCGCGGAGAACTCGTCGCTGGACTGGAAGGCGCAGTACCGCTACATCCAGGACATCCGCGACGGTCGCGGCTACACGGCCGGCATCATCGGCTTCTGCTCGGGCACCGGCGACATGCTGGAGCTGGTCCAGTACTACAACTCGGTCAAGCCGGACAACGTGCTGGCGAAGTACCTGAACGCGCTGCGCTCGGTCAACGGCAGCGACTCGCATGCGGGCCTCGATCCCAACTTCCAGGGCGACTGGAAGACGGCCGCGGGCGACACGCTGTTCCAGCAGGCGCAGGATCACGAGCGTGACCGCGTCTACTTCAACCCGTCGGTGCAGCAGGCCAAGAGCGACGGGCTGAAGGCGCTCGGCCAGTTCATCTACTACGACGCGATCGTGATGCACGGCCCCGGCAACAGCGGCGTGAGCTTCGGCGGCATCCGCAAGGCGGCGATGGCCAAGGCGAAGACGCCGGCGCAGGGCGGGAACGAGACCACCTACCTCAACGCGTTCCTCGATGCCCGCGTGGCGGCGATGAAGACCGAGGAGGCGCACAGCGACGTCACCCGCGTCGAGACCGCGCAGCGCGTGTGGCTCAAGGCCGGGAACCTGGACCTGAAGACGCCGCTGAACTGGAAGGTCTACGGGGACAGCTTCTCGATCAAGTGATCGCCGTCTGACACCGTCCCAAGGACGCGGTCCGCATCTGCATATGCGGCATGCGTCCAAGGGGCGGTGGCGCGATGGGCACGCAGGTGGTTAGGCTCTCGCCTCCTACTGGAGTTGCCGCCTTGCTGAAGATCCTGTCCTACGCCGTCCTGGTCCTGCTGCTGGCGCTGGTCGCGCTCGTGGCGATCGCCTGGTGGTCGCTGCGTGCGCCCGACCTGCCCGCCGAGCAGCTGGAACGCGAGTTCCAGACGCCGAATGAGCGCCATGTCGAGGTCGGCCCCGGCCTGAGACTGCACTACCGCGACGAGGGGGCGGCCGATGCGCCGGTGCTGCTGCTCCTGCATGGTTACGGCGACTCCTATGCGACCTGGGAGGGCTGGTCGCCGGTGCTGCGCGACCAGTGGCGCGTCATCAGCCTGGACCTGCCCGGCCACGGCCTGACAGCCGCGCCGGCCGGATTCATCCTGGACGGCAACGCGCTCACGACGATCGTGCTCGGCTTCGCCGACAAGATCGGCGCGAAGCGCTTCGCCGTGGCGGGCAACTCGATGGGCGGCGGCGTGGCGTGGAAGCTCGCGCTGGCGGCGCCGGAGCGCGTGCAGGCGCTGGTGCTGGTGTCCGCGGCCGGCTGGCCCAGCGAGGCGACCGGCGCGAGCCCGTCGCTCGCCTTCCGACTGCTGCAATACCAGTGGGGTCGGGACTTGCTGGCCAGCATCGACAACCGGCCGCTGATCAAGCAGGGCCTGACCGCGCAGGTCCATGACAAGGCGCTGATCACCGACGCGGTGATCGACCGCTGGGCGCGCTACCAGCGCTATCCGGGCCATCGGGACGTCCTGATGTCGGCTCCGCCGGCGAGCCATGCGACGGCGACGGCGGAGAGGCTCGCGGCCGTGAAGGCGCCGACGCTGGTCCTGCACGGCGACGACGACCCGTTGATCCCGGTCGAGCATTCGCGCCGTTTCGCCGCGGCGATCCCGGGCGCGAAGCTGATCGTCTATCCGGACGTCGGGCATCTGCCGCAGCGGGAGATCCCGGAGCGGTCGGCGAAGGATGTCGGGGAATTCCTGGCGGCGCAGCGGTGAGCTGAGTCGCCCGTTGGTGCACACCCGGCGAATGCTCATGCGCTTACGAGTACGGCCTCGGCGGCTACGGCTGGGAGGTGCGGATCGATGCCATCGGGGATTTCGACGGCGACGGGCGACCGGACTTCCTGTTCCATGTCGGCGGGTCGAACTCGTCGAACGTGGCGCTGGTGCCGTCGAGCCAGGCCTGGCCCGGAAAGAACGCGCCGACGACGTACCTGACGTCGATCGGCTGCTGAGACCGGATCGCGCGGCCTCGGCTCGCGCTCCGTCGGTGACAGGCTATCGGGCCGCCGCCGGCGCGATCCACACCACCGATCGTCCAAGCAGATTCCGCTTGACGGTGACGAGCACCTCGTCGCCGACCTTGGGATGCCAATGGCGGAACTCGTCGTACTCGCTCCAATGCTTGGATGGATCCTTGTTGTCGAATCGCGCCAGGTGTCTCGTTCCCGCCTCTCCCTGCAGCTCGAAGCCGAGCTCCAGTTCTTCCAGCATCCAGGCGCCTCTGGCACAGCACGGCCTCACCAGGACGATGCGGCCCGGAAGCACTTGCTCCGTACCGCCCCTCGCCGTGGCTGCGAGCGGGAGATAGCCGTGCCGCCAACCGAGCGGGGCCACCAACGACAGGGCCACCACGAGAAGAATGCCGAAGAAGCGCTGGGACCCGGTCATCGGATCCCCGATGGGCAACGGGAACAGCACCCCGAAGACAGCCGCGGCACCACCGAGATAAATCAGCCAGCGCAAGGTCTCGGCCACGACGCCAAGACCGGGAAGCGCCTGGAAGAAATGCGCCGGCGGCGTCCAGAACGACGCGACGGGAAACAGGAGCAAGGGAAGCAGCAGGGCGATCGCCAGCCAGAAGAGGACGATCCCCCGCAGCACGCGGCGCCAGCCGCTCAAGGTCGGCGCCGAGTGCGACCCCATCAGATCTTCATCGCCGCCGCGATGCTGTCATGCGCGGCCTTGTTCATGCGGATGTCGTAGGTCAGGAAGGTGAGCCGGTCCACGAGCGTGGCGCCGCTGGGATTCGACACGTAGGAGCCGTTGCCCAGCAGCGTGCCGTCCTTGATCAGCGCGCCGGTGTAGACGTTGCCGTTGAGCTCGAAATAGATGCGGTACTGCACCGTCGCGCTCAGCGTCGCCGACGTCGGACGCGCGTTGGCCGCGACCCAGATCGACACGCCGTCGACCGTACGGATGGCACCGTCGGCCAGGCGGTAGGTGGTGCCGTCGCTGTTGGACTGGATGCCGGCCGTCATCGCATCGGCCAGCGTCGTGTTGACGCGGCACGGCGTGACCGCGACCCCCGCCGTCGCCGTCGTGCAGTCGAAGACGTTGTAGCGGTCGACCTTGTTGTTCTGCTCGAACTTGATGTAGCTCGCGCCGGTGGCATAGGTCGCTGCCGCATCCAGGACACCGGCGTTCGAGTAGATCGCGTTGTGGAAGTGCGCGAAGTCCGCGGGTGTCGAGGCGATGGTGCCCGTCAGCGCCACGGTCTCGTACTTGCTGCGGATCTCGGAGAACGCGACGGTGACGCCGTCCGCAGCGAGCGTGTCGACGCGCACGTCGCCGCCCAGATAGCTCACCTTGCTCGTCGGCCCCACGACGACGACGGCGCCGTTCCTGAGAACGCGCGTCGGCGACGATGCGGTGGGCAGCGCCAGTGTCGTCGTCAGGTTGTGAGCGGCGCTCTGGGCATTGGTCTGCGGGCCGTTCGTCAGCGGCGACACCGCCAGCACGGCGAAGTCAGAAGTGACGAAGTGGATGCCGCTGGTCTGCGCCCCCGTGGGATTCAGGTTCCAGTGCAACTGATAGCTGCCGGCGCTGGGCGTCAGGATCAGCTGCTCGAACGCCTGCTGGTTGGGTCCCGCTTTCAACGTCAGTTGCGCCGCCGAGCTGATGCTCGATCCGCCGGCGTTCGTCACCACGACGCTGTACTGCGCGCCGTTGTCCGTGTAGGTGGCCGCCGGTGTCTGGTACGAGGCGGACGTGGCGCCCGCGATGACCGCGCCGTTCTTCTTCCACTGGTAGGCGAGACCCGTCCCGGTGGCCACGACCGAGAACGTGGCTGTGGCATCGGTCAGCACCGCCGCATTCGCCGGCTGCGTGCGGATGACGGGCGCATCGACCTTGGCGGGCGTGCTGGGGGACGCGTTGTTCGACGTGTTGTTCGTCGACGTGTTCCCGGACGAATTCGTGGACGTCGCCACCAGCGGCGTGCCCGCGTCGCTACCGCCGCCGCCGCATGCCGCGACGAGGACCGACACCGCGGCCAGCACGGCCGCGTTCTTGTGCTTCAAGGAAAACATGGGTACTCCCCCGTGAAAGACATCTGCTCGGCGATCCATCGACGGGACCGCTCCGGTTTTTTCGGGCGCGAGTATAGGAGGCGGAGATCGCCCATTCAGTGACGCTGGCGCTGAATATTTCGCTTCATGTCGCGGCCGTGAAACGGTCCTCCCTCTTTTGACATCGACACCGTTAAGACCTCGTTCAGGGGCCTGCCGTGGGGATAGGCGTCGCCACGACGCACCTTGCCCGAGCGGGCACAAGGCACAGCGCTTGCCATGCAGGGTCATCCACCAACATCGTTGAGGTTCCCCATGACTGCTTCGTTGATCAGGAATGCCGCATTGATCGCCACCTGTGCCGCCATGACGGTCGGTTGCGCCACCAGTGACGTGAAGAACGCGGGCGTGGGCGCCGTCGGCGGCGCCGTCGTCGGTGCCGTGGCCGGCGGCAGCGCCGTGACCGGTGCCGTGGTCGGCGCGGTCGCAGGCGCCGTCATCGGACGGCTGATGGTCGACGGCAAGGAGCGCGAGGTCTATTCGGACGGCAACGGCGGCCGCTATTGGGTCGACGGCGACGGACGACGGCACGCGGTCCGCTGAGCCAGCGCCCGGTCCAGGTGCGGCGCTGCCGCCAGCAGCGCCTGCGTGTAGGCGTGCTGCGGCGCGGCGAAGAGGTCCGCCGTCGCGCCCTGCTCCACCACGCGGCCGTGTTGCAGCACCAGGACGCGGTCCGTCACGGCGCGCACGACCGCGAGGTCGTGCGTGACGAACAACGTGGCCACGCCGCGCTCGCGGCACAGACGCTCCAGCAGCGCCAGTACTTGCGCGCGCAGGGACACGTCCAGCGCCGAGACCGCCTCGTCCAGCACCAGCAGTTCCGGCTTGACCATCAGCGCGCGCGCGATGGCGAGCCGCTGACGCTGCCCGCCTGAGAATTCATGCGGGAAGCGCCGCAGCGCGCCGGCATCCAGCCCCACCTGCTCCAGCAGGTGGACGGCACGCTCCCGCGCCTGCACCTCGCTGAGCGCAGGCCGCAACAGATGCAGGGGCTCCGCGAGCAGGCGCTCCACGCGCCAGCGCGGATCGAAGCTACCGTAGGGATCCTGGAACACGATCTGCACGCGGCGCCTCAGCGCCGTCTCCGCGCCGGTGAAGCGCTCGCCGGCCAGCCGGACTTCGCCCGACACCGGACGCTGCAGGCCGAGCACCGTGCGCAGCAGCGTGGACTTGCCGCTGCCGGACTCCCCGACCAGCCCGACGCGCTCGCCGGGGAGGATCTCGAGGCTCACGCGATCAACGGCCCGGACGCGCCGACGGGGCCGGAAGAAGCTGCGATCGGCAGCCGGGTAATCGCAGACGATCTCGCGCAACGAGAGCAAGGGCGCGACGGCCTCGCCGCGCCCGCCGCTCGCGCCGATCACCGCCGGACTTGCCCCCTCTCCCGCTTGCGAGAGAGGGTGGGGGTGAGGGCCAGCGACCTCGGCAGTCCCTTCCCCCAGCGGCGTCGATTCACGGGGTCGCGCCGGCCTCAACCGTGATTGCTCGACCAGCGCCCGCGTGTAGGGATGGCGCGGCGGATCGAGCAGTTGAAGCAGCGACCCCTGCTCCTGCACCTCGCCGTGCCGCAGCACGACGAGTCGATCCGCCATCTCCGCGACGACGCCGAGATCGTGCGTGATCAGCAGCAGCCCGCAACCGTCCTCTCGCACCAGGCGCCGCAACAGATCGAGGATCTGCGCCTGGCTCCGGACATCCAGCGCCGTCGTGGGTTCATCGGCGATCAGCAACCGGGGCCGGCAGGCCACCGCGATCGCGATGGCCACGCGCTGCCGCTGCCCGCCGGACAGCTCATGCGGATAACGGCGCGCATCGACGTCGGCCGATGTCAGGCCGACGCGCTCCAGCAGCCGGTCCACCTCCGCGCACCGCTCGGCGGCGTTGCCGCGGCCGTGCAGGCGCAGCGCTTCCTCGATCTGGGCGCCGATCGGCATCAACGGATTCAGCGCCGTCATCGGCTCCTGGAACACCAGCCCCACGCGAGCGCCTCGCACGCGCCGCCAGCCGGCTTCGTCGAGCGCGCCGAGGTCCCTGCCCTCCAACTGCAAGGCACCGCGCCGCGAGAGCTCCGGCGGCAGCAGTCCCAGCAACGCCAACGCCGTCAACGACTTGCCGGAGCCGGATTCGCCGACGAGACCCACGATCTCGCCCGCGGCCAGATCCAGCTCCGGCACGAACAGCAGGCGGCGTTCACCGGCCTGCAGTGATAGATCGCGGACGCGCAGCAGCGTGGCGGCCGGCGGCGGGAGGGTCGGAGAACGAGGCGATGAAAGCGTGGCCGTCATGGGAAAGTCCAGTTCGATCGATCCGGCCCACCCGGTGGGTCCGGTCGGCCCCGCTGATCCGTGTGAGCGGACGGTTGGGATCGGGCAGATCGCGGGTTCAGCCATTCACGCAGCCCGTCGCCCAGGAGCTGGAAGGCCAGCGCCGACAGCGCCACCGCCAGACCGGGGAACACCGCCAGCGTCGGCGCCAGCGCCGTGAGCGTCTGCGCGTCGGCCAGCATGCGGCCCCAGCTGGGCTGCGGCGGCTGCGTGCCCAGGCCGAGGTAGGACAGCCCCGTCTCCGCCAGCAGGCCGAGCGCCAGCTGGATGCTCAGCTGCACCAGCAGCAGCCCGGCGAGGTTGGGCAGCACGTGCTCGATCGAGATGCGCCAGGCGCCCTTCCCGGCCACGCGCGCGGCCAGCGTGAACTCGCGTTGCCACAGCGGCAGCGCCGCGCCGCGCGTCAGGCGCGCGAAGACCGGGATGTTGAACACGCCCACCGCCAGGATCGCGTTGATCGCGCCGGGGCCGAGCGCCGTGCTCAACAGCACCGCCAGCAGCAGCGACGGGAAGGCGAAGACCAGGTCGTTGCCGCGCATCAGCAGCTCGTCGACCACGCCGCCTCGCGCCGCCGCCCACAGGCCCAGCGGCACGCCGACGCCGGCGCCCAGCGCCACGGCCACCAGCGAGACGCCGAGCGAGGTCGCGCCGCCGCGCATCAGCTGAGACAGCACGTCGCGGCCGAGCGAGTCGGTCCCGAGCCAGTGCGCCAGCGACGGCCCCTGCAGACGCGCGGGCAGGTCCATCGCCGCGGGGTCCCACGGCGTCCACCACAGCGACAGCAACGCCAGCGCGGACAGCACGGCGCTCAGCACGAGACCGCTGAGCAGCCGCCCACCGAGCCGATGCCCCTGATGGCGGTCCAGATGCGTTTCTGGACGGTTGCCCGAGCCGGCTCCCGCCGCATCAGGAGAACGCGCGTTCATGATCGGCCTCCCTCGCGCGCCAGGCGCGGATCGGCGGCACGGCCGCTGAGGTCGACGATGAAGGACAGCAGCACCACTGTCGCGACCAGCAGCAGCACCACGCTCTGCACCAGCACGAGGTCGCGCTGCGCGACCGCCTGGAAGAGCAGGCGGCCCAGACCGGGCAGGAAGAACACGTTCTCGATGATCACGGCCCCCGCCAGCAGGAAGGACAGCTGCAGACCCAGCAGCGTGAGCAGCGGCAGCGCCGCGTTGGGCAGCGCGTGGCGCCACAGCACGCGCCAGTCGCCGGCGCCCTTGGCGCGCGCGGTGCGCAGGAAGTCCTCGCCGCCGAGGTCCAGCAGGCTGCCGCGCAGCACGCGCGCCAGGATGGCCGCCTGCGGCAACGCCAGCGCGATCGCCGGCAAGGTCAGCGCCGCCAGTCCGGCGGACAAGCCCTGACCCCAGCCGTCGAAGCCGCCGGCAGGCACCCAGCGCAGCCCCACGGCGAAGACCAGGCTCAGCAGCAGGCCGAGCCAGAAGTTGGGCACGGCGAGTCCGAGCTGGCTGAGCCGGTCGATCGCCCGATCCAGCCGGCTGCCTGGCCGCCATGCGGCGCCCAGCCCCGCGGGCGCCGCGATCGCGACCGCCAGCAGCAGCGCGTAGAGCGCCAGCGGCACGCTCAACGGCAGACGCTCCCGCAGCAGACCGGCGACCGGCACGCGGTAGGTGATGCTGTCGCCGAAGTCGCCGCGCAGCACGCCTGACACCCAGCCGAGGTAGCGATCCGGCCACGGCGCGTCGAGGCCGAGCTGCTGCCGCAGCTGCGCGACCGTCGCCTCGTCGGCCTGCAGCCCGAGGATCTGTCGCGCCGGATCGCCCGGCGCCAACTGCACGAGCGCGAAGACGACAAAGCTCGCCAGCACCAGCGTCAATGCAAGGCTCACGCCGCGCGCGGCCAACCAGCCGGGATCACAACGCCGGCCGACCCACGCCAGCCACACCGCCGCCAGCGCTGCGCCGAAGAGGCCGACGGCCAGGAAGGGCCACCGTGCACCGGTCGAGCCGGCGCCTGAGCCGCCTTCCACGGCGGCATCACCCGCTCCGCGCGCGCCGGTGCCGTCGAAGTACGCCCGCCCGAACTCCACGTTGCCGATGCCGCTGATGGCGAGCCCCTGCAGGTCCGCGCGACGCACCAGCAGGCGGGGGTACTGGAACAGGAAGCCGTTGACCGCGTCATCGCTGAGCCGGCGCTGGATGGCCTGGAGCTGCTCGCGCTGCGCCACCGGATCGGTGGTCGCGTCCAGCGCGCGCAGCAGCGCCTGATAGGCGGGGCTGCGGTAGCCGAAGTAGTAGTCCTCGCGACCGTAGATGTCGTAGTCCTGCGGCTCCGCATGGACGATGACGGTCAGGTCGAAGTCGTGCCGCGTGAAGACCTGATCCAGCCACTGCGCCCATTCAAGGTTCTGGATCTGCACCCGCAGGCCGATCGCCGCGAGCTGCGCCGCGAGGATTTCCCCGCTGCGCCGCGCGTAGGAGGTCGGCGGCAGCTTCATCCGCAGCGGCGGGATCGTGGCCGGCGCGATGCCCGCCTCGGCGAGCACGGCCCGTGCGCGCGCCGGGTCGAAGTTCGACGCCGCAGTCAGGTCCACGTAGGCGGCGTTGCGCGGCGGGAAATGGCTGCCGATCGGCTCGCCGTAGCCGAACATCGCGCCGTCGATCAGCGACTTCCGGTCGATCGCATGGGAGATCGCGCGCCGCACGGCGAGCTGCGCCAGCAGCGGGTTCCGGTGGTTGAAGGCGAGGATCGTTTCGCCCTCGCTGCTGCCGATCTCCACCGCGAAGCGACGGTCCACGCGGAACTGCGCGAGGTTCTCCGGCGACGGGAAGTTGGAGAACAGGTCGACGTCACCGGCCATCAGCGCCGCGTACGCCGCCGTCGGATCGGCGATGAAACGGAAGCGCAGGCGCCCCAGGCTCGGGTTCGGGGTCGTGACCCGCTCGGGTGCCACTGACGATGCCACTGACGATGCCGATGCCGATGCCGATGCCGATGCCGATGCAGAGGCTGACGTTGATGTGGCTGCCGCGCCCCAGTAGTCGGCATTGCGACGCAGCGTGACCGAGTCACCGCGCCGCCATTGCTCGAAGCGCCACGCGCCGGTGCCGACGGGCGCCGTGCGGTTGTTGCCCGCGGTGGCGGGCGCCACCATCACCAGCGCGGCGCTCGACAGCGCGATCGGCAGGCGGCCCGAGCGCTCGCGCAGCCAGACATCGAGCACCCGCGGACTGCTCGCGACCACCCGTGTGATCGCGGCCAGCGACGTGCGTTGCGGATTGAGCGAATCCGGCGCACGCGCGCGGTCGATCGCGAACTTCGCGACGCCCGCATCGAAGACCGTGCCGTCGTGGAAGCGCACGCCGTCGCGCAGCTGGAAGCGGTAATGCAGGCCGCCGTCCAGCACCTCCCAGCTGGCGGCCAGGCGGGGCTTCGGTTGACCGTCCTCACCCAACGTGAGCAGGCCCTCGAAGACATTGCCGTAGACCAGCTCGCCGATCGGGGCGGCGGCGCTGGACGTGGGGTCGAGGATCGGCGGCTCCAGCTGCATCGCGATGCGGAGTTCGCGATCGGCGGACGTCGCCGCGAGCGCACCCGAGAATGCACCGGAGACAGCGCAGAGGAATGCGCCAGCCAGCGCGACCAGCAGGCTCGGCAGCGCGCCTCTCCGCGGCGCCCGCTGTCGGAACGCCGCAGTCATCCACTCTCCCATCGTCATGCGTGCCGTCCCGTTTCCGCTGTCACGCGCGCCACGCGCCGTCGTGCCTCATCCGCCAGCGTGGGCAGATCGAGCTGGCGGTAGAGATCGGCGATCCGGCGGTTGATCGCCACCTCGTCCGGATCGACCCGTCGCCTGGATTCCAGCGCCTGTTGCGCGTCGACCAGCGCCCCGGCGTGCGTGGCGGCATCGACATGCAGCAGCGCGAAGAGATCCCGCTGCGCGTGGCTGCCGCCGATGTGGACGAGCCCCGGCAGCGCCTGGCTCAAGGGATGCCAGGCCCGCTCCGGCTCGCCGCGCGCATGCGCGACCAGCCCGATCGCCGCGGGCCAGACGATGTCGGCCCACACGGCGCGGCGGCCCTGGTCGGCCTCCCGCACCGCCGCCAGCAGTGCATCCGCCTCCGGCCGCGCGGCGCGGGCGAGTCCGTAGAGATACAGCAGCGTCAGGAAGGGCTCGACCGTGTCGATGCCGCGCGCGGCGATGAAGCCGGCCAGCTCCGACCAGCGGTGGCCCACGTCCACGCCGCACCACTCCAACCTCGCCAGCAGCTGGACCGCGCCGGCCTGGTCCTGCGAGTAGCTGGTCGACACGCCCCACACCGCGCCGTCGTAGAGCGCGAGCGCCTCCGCGTCGCGTCCGCGCGCGAGGTAGAACAGCGCCAGATGCCAGGCCAGGTGCGTGGCCATGAACGAGTTCAGGCCGGTCCAGCCGGCGCGCCAGTCCTCGAGCAGGCGGGTGCCCTCCTCGATCCGGCCCTGCGTCAGCAGCACATGCGCGAGCGCATGCTGCGCCCACGGTTCGCGTTCATTCAAGCGCAACGCCAGTGCGCGCCGCGCCGCCGCCTCGGCCTCGTCGAGCAGGTGGCACTGCTCGTACGCAAACGCGGCCATGCCATGGGCATACGCGTTCTCCGCATGGTGCGGCAGCACGCGCAGGATCGCGCGCAGCATCGCCGGCGAGTCGCCGCGGTTGAACGCGACGTACTGACGCAACTTCACCGCGAGCAGATCGCGCGGAAAGCGCTCGATCAACGCATCCGCTTCTCGCTGCACGGCGGGCACGTCGCCGGCGACCCAGTGCGCGAGCAACTGGACATGCCGGGATTCCCGTTCCGCCGCCGCGCGCGCGTCCGGCGATCCGGTGGCGGCGACGGACGGCTGATCACGCAGCGCCCGCTCTGCGGCCTCCAGGAACGGTCGTGCCTGCGGCGGTCCCTGCGGCGATTCCAGGAACATCCACAACCAGCCTGCATAGACCTGCGCCAGCACCGCGTCCGGATGCGCCTGCGCGGCCGCCAGGATGCCTTCGGCGCGCGACTCGTAGGCGAGCAGCCCCCGATGAAATCGTTGATCCCTGCGCTCACGTCCGCGGATGCGGCGCGGAACGGATTCCCCAACTCGTCGTTCAGCAGCATGACAGCCCTCCCAAGAGCAATGGCCGCGGCCCCGATTCGGGTGCAGGGCTAGGCGCAAACCGGAGCCATAGCAGCGCTATGGCGAGGATTTGCAACGACGCCCTGCACCCGAAGCGGGGGCGCGGCGGATCAGTAGTTGTAGATTAGGGTGAGTGTCACTGTCCTCGGCGCGCCTGCGGCGGCCACGTTCAGGTCATCCTTCGTGCTCGGCCGGTTGCCGAAGAAGTTGCGCGTCAGGTCGTACTGCTTGTCGAACAGGTTCTGCACGCCGAGCTGCAGCGACCACGGCGAGCTCACCGGCGCCACCTCCACCCGCGCGTTGGCGAGCCAGTAGCTCGGGATGTCGTAGGTCTTGCCGCCGTCGACGTTGAGCAGGTTCAGCCACGACGGGTACTTCGCGTGATAGCTGTAGTCGGCCGCGACGCGCCAGTCGAAGCTGGCCGCCGTCCAGGCATAGGCGACGTTGCCGCCATAGCTGACCTTCGGCAGGAACTGGTCGTGCCCGGACAGGTCGCCGAGCAGCGGCGAATTGAAACGGTCGAACTTCGCGTGCTTGTAGCCCAGCGCCTGCCCGATCGTCAGCCCGGCCAGCGGGCGCCACTGCAGCTCGACCTCGCCGCCATCGACCTTGGACTTGTCGATGTTGATGATCTTGCCGACCAGCGCGCCGGTGGCCGTGGTCGTCACGTCCTGGAACTGCTGGTCGCGGTAGTCGTAGTGGAAGATCGCCGTGTTGACGCGCAGGCTGCGGCTCAGGTCGGCCTTGTAGCCGAGCTCGAAGGCCAGCAGCTTCTCCGGCTGGAAGGGTTCCAGCGCCAGCGTGTTGAAGGTGTTGTGCGCGGTGATGCCACCGGACTTCACGCCGCGGCTGATCGAGCCGTAGAGCAGTTGCCCCTGTGCGGGCGTGTACTCCAGCGCCAGCTTGCCCGAGGTGTTGTCCTTGGAGAGCGACTGCGCCGCCCCGTTGACGCCGAGGCCGGGGACGACCGGCGTGGTGTTGGTGCTGAAGTCGTCGATGGCGCGCTTCTCATGCTCCTGGCGCAGGCCGGCGACCAGCTTCAGGTCGCTGCTCAAGGCCTGGTCCACCTGCCCGAAGACGGCCCAGGTGCGGCCCGTCTGGTCGTAGCGGGTGCGCGTGATCAGGCCGTAGTCGCGGCGGAAGTCGGTGGTCCAGTCCTCGCTGAGCTTCTCGCGCGAGGCGTACACGCCGCCGACCCAGTTGAAGCGGCCCGTGCCTTTCGATGCGAGCCGCAATTCCTGGCTCAGCGTGGTGGCCTTGTCCTTCCAGAACACGTCCGAGTGGTTGATCTCGGTGTCGTCCCAGTCGGCCAGCTCCTTGCGGTCGAAGCGCTGATGCGCGGTGATGCTGGTCAGCTGCGTGGCGCCCAGGTCCCAGTTCAGGGTCAGCGCGACGTTGGTGGCGCTGTTGTCCTTGTGCGGCTTGGCGTCGGCCGATTCGCCGACCAGCGCGGCGAAGTCGCTCGCGAAGCCCCAGCCGGTCGAGCGGCGGTTCGTGTCGGCGGCGAAGCCGTACGTGGGTCGCGCGGTGAAGAGGGTGAGCCCCTGGACATCGGACTTGTCGACGTTGTGGTTGATGCTCAGCTTCGCGGTGAGATCGCGGGTCACGTCCCATTCGAGCTGACCACGCAGCGCGCTGATGTTCTTGTCGCCGAGCTTCTCGCCGGTGGCGCGGTTGCGCTGCCAGCCGCCGTCCTGTTCGGTGGCGACGGACAGCCGGCCGCGCACCGTGTCGCTCAGCGCGCCGGACACGAAGCCCTGCGCCGTCTTCGCGCCGAAAGAGCCGATGCCGACGGAGCCGCCGAACTCGGTCTGCTTCGTCGGCGCCTTCGAAACGAAGTTGATCGCGCCGCCGGTCGTGTTCTTGCCGTAGAGCGTGCCCTGCGGTCCGCGCAGCACCTCGACGCGTTCGAGGTCGAACAGCAGGCCCTGCGTCTGCACCGGGAAGGCGAAGGACACCTCGTCCAGGTAGACGCCGACCGGCGAGGAGTTGTTGCTGCCGTAATCCTGGAAACCGATGCCGCGGATGCGGAACTGCGGCTGGCCGCTGCCGAAGGCGGGCTCGATCTCCAGGCTGGGGATTTCGTTCTGCAGCTTGTTGACGCTGGTAATGCCCTTGGCGCGCAGCTCGTCGCCGGACAGCACGCTCACCGCCACGCCCACCTCCTGCGCCGATTCGACGCGGCGCTGCGCGGTCACCTCGACCCGGTCCAGCGTGGCCGCCGAAGCGGCGGCGGCCGGCGCGTTCTGCGCCATCGCCGAGCCGCCCAGGACGGCCAGCACGGCCAGCACGGCTGCGGACACCGCTTTCAATTCAGCTCGCCCACCCAGTCGCACACCCACTCGCGTACCCACTTGCATATCGATCCCGATCGTTCTCATTTGTTGATCTGGCCTCGGCAAGTCCTGCACATCCGTGGCGGGCGCCGAAGCTGGCCGTTGTATTTCCGGGCCAGCGGCGACTTTATGAATCCCGGGGTTTCAGGGCGACGAAGGAATCGGCGCATCGATATGCGCACAAGACGCCGCGATGGGCGCTGTGCGGCTCGTTTCCCTCTGGGCTAGCGCATCTGGATGCGCCGCCATCGAATATCGATACGCCGAAAGGTTTCTCTGGATTTGCAGGCGTCTGAATAGAGTCAAACGTGAGCCGCAAAGCATTTTGCAGTATTCGCACATATTCACGAATTATTAACGCCTGAGAATAATGCAACTCCATTTGAAAGCAGTTTCCCTCGCGGTCGCCACCTTGCTGGCGGGCACGGTCGGCGCGATCGGCAGCGCCTCGGCCCAGTCCCATGCGGACGCCGCGGCGGGCACCCAGAACGCGTCCGATGCCGGCAGCACCGCAGGGACCGGCAGCAGCGCCGGCACGGCGCTGTCCACCGTCACGGTGCAAGGCACGCGCACGCGCTCGCTGGGCGCTGGCGCGCTCGGTGCCAGGTCTGAACTGGAGACGCCCTTCTCCACCCGCCAGGTCGACGCGGAGGACCTCGACGCCCGCCAGGTGAAGTCGCTGGGCAAGGTCTTCGCCAACGACGCCTCGGTGATGTCGCTGGGCGACACCTACTCGTTCAACGCGTATTCGATCAACGTGCGCGGCATTCCGCTGGACGATTACAACGGCTACAAGATCAACGGCCTGCCGTTCTTCATGACCACGGTCGAGCTACCGATCGAGACCTTCGATTCGGTGCAGCTGCTCAAGGGGTCGTCCGGCTTCATGTACGGCTTCGGCGCGCCGGGCGGCATCATCAACTTCGTCACCAAGAAACCAACCGACAAGCCGCTGCTGAGCTTCGACGTGGGTTACCGCTCGGATGGCGTCTTCAGCGAGCACGTCGACGCCGGCGGCCGCGTCGGCGACGACAACCGTTACGGCTACCGCCTGAACCTCACGCACGAACAGGGCGAGACCTACAACGGCGCGCATGTGGAGCGCAACTCGGGTTCGGTGTCGGTGGACACGAGGCTCACCTCGTCGCTGACCTGGACGGCGGACGCGATCTATCAATCGCGGCGGGTCCGGGGCGGCGTGCAGGACTTCTTCCTGGACGACTTCACCGGCACGCAGATCCCGAAGGCGCCGAGCGGCCGCAAGGACCTGAACGCGCACGACACGACCTTCTTCAACTCCAACGTGTTCTTCGTGTCCACGGGCCTGCAGTGGAAGATCGATCCCACGTGGACGGCCAAGGTGGACGTCAGCCGCAGCCAGGATCGCCGCCGCTACTCGGGCCAGTGGATGGGCCTGCTCAACGAGGCCGGCGACTACACGGTCTACCTGAACAAGGCGCAAGGCGCGGCGACCTACGAGCAGGCGCAAGCCTTGATCGAGGGCAGCTTCTCGACGGCCGGCCTCCAGCACCAGGTCACGGCGGGTCTCGCCTGGCAGGGCTTGAACAAGCAGACGGTGCCGAAGTCGCTGTACACGCCGATCGGCGATGAGAACCTCTACCAGCCGATCACGCCGCTGCCGTGGAACGGCAGCTACGACGACTCGCTGCAGTATCACAACTACCACTCGGCGCAGAAGGCGGTCTTCGCCAGCGACACGGTGGCGTTCTCGGACCAGTGGTCGGTGCTGCTGGGCCTGCGCTACTCGGACTACGACCAGACCTCGTACAACACCGCGGGCGCGGTGACGAATCAGTACAAGAAGACGCCGGTCACGCCGACGGTGGCGGTGATGTTCCGTCCGCGCGCGGACACGCTGGTGTATGCGAGCTATGTGGAAGCGCTCGAACAAGGCAGCACGGTGGGCACGACCTACGCGAACGCCGACGAGGTGCTGGCACCGCTGAAGAGTAAGCAGTACGAGGTGGGCGCGAAGCACGACGGCCGCGTCTGGGGCGTGACGGGCGCGCTGTTCGAGATCGACCGCGGCGCGGAGTACGCGAACGCGCAGAACTACTACGTGTCCAACGGGCAGGTGCGGCTGCGTGGGGCGGAGCTCAACGGTTACGTCAATGTGGACACGGGCACCCGCGTGACCGCCAGCGCGGCGTACACGACGGGCAGCTACCGCAGGACGGATCCGAGCCTGGAGGGCAACCGGCTGGAAGGCATTCCGAAGTGGCAGGCGTCCGTGGGCGTCACGCAGAAGGTGCCAGGTGTTGACGGCTTGAGCGCGAACGCTGAAGTGCACTACTTCGACGGCCTCACCGCGGATGCCAACAACAAGTACCGGCTCCCGAGCTACTCGCTGGTGAACCTGGGCGTGAGCTATCAGACGCGAGTCTCCAGCCATCCGGTGACACTGCGCGCGGGGGTGGACAACGTGTTCAACCGCAGCTACTGGGGATTCCTGGCGTCGGGCTACACCTTCGTCGGAGCGCCGCGGACGCTGGGGGTGAACGCGAAGATCGAGCTCTGAGGTCGGTTCCTGCGTGAGGCTGCCGGCCCTCACCCCCGCCCTCTCCCGCAAGCGGGAGAGGGAGTCCGACCGGCTCTACTCGTAGCGGCGGCACTTCTTGCGTTCGCTCCCTCATGCGAGCGAAGGATCCATCCGGTCAGCGCGGTGCACTCTCACTCCCTCTCCCGCTTGCGGGAGAGGGCGGGAGTGAGGGCCAGCGGACTCGGTAGTCAAAGCACCGACTACACGTTGCCCCTCAATGATGCCGATGCATCGGCATCAACCGACATGAATGCACAGCGAATCAAGCCGGCGCCCTGCTCCTCAATCAGGTTCCGTGCATCATTCTCCGAAGACCTCTCAGATCCTCGGCGACTTGGTCCGCAGTCTCAAGATCGAGACCGGTGACCGACTGATAGTCGGTCACATTGATGTTCCGTTGCTCGATGGCGGACTCCAAGCATTCTTGAAATTCCTCTGCGTTGATCAAGTGTCCCGGATGGCTCAACGCCTTGAGCAGGTCGACGCCCGAACTCGCGTCACGGACCTCACAGTGCCAGTACTGCTCAAGATCCTTCAAGAACTGTTGATTCAAAGCGCTCATTTCAGCTCCGGAAATATCGGGCACAGCGCCACCTCAGGAGGGATTTTCCGGCGAGCTCAATCATCGTGATCATTTCGCTCGTTGAGGGCTTCCAACGTGATCACCGTTTGCGCTCCGGCACTTTCCTGGCGGTCTGTCCGTTCCATTCGCAGCTGGCGCCCATGAACACTGAGCATTGCCCGTTGTCGGTGATGGTGACCTGCCTTCCGAGCTTGTCGAACTGGGCAGAGACCCGGCAGGCTTCGCCGCCTTCCTCTTTCGTGTGAGAGGAAAACTGCAGCGTTCTTGCAGTGAACGTGCCAACACCGGCAATGGAGCCTGAGCAGGCGCCGGACACCACCGTGAGACTCGCCGCCGCGGTGCCCTTCCTGTCCAGAACGATGACCTTCAACGAGATCAAAGGAGAGGCGTAATCGCCCTCCATCGCTGCGTACTGGGCCGACGCATGAAGCGGCAGCAACCCGAGCAGGCAAGCCAGGCCATGGATCATCCGGTGCATTCTTCTCATTTCCTACTTTCTGGATTCACCGCAACTTCAGTCCGCCCTTGCACGCTTCCGGATCCGCGTCGTCGACATGCTCGATGCCGCTGTCCTTGAAGCCGTAGCCGTTCCGGAGCTTCCCGGTCTCCGTGTCGTAATGGAACACATCCGCGCCGGCGCGCAGCCTGGAATCGAAAAGGATCAGGCTGTCCGTGAACCAGACTTCGGTTCGCGGGCCGTCAGGCGTCGAGCTCCTGCCCAGCCCGTCGACCGTCGTGTAAATCTCGAATCGGGAGTCGCCCACCTCGTCCCAGAAGTGCCTCACGGGCCAGCAGCCGACCACGCGTCGGAAATCCAGGACGCCGGCCACATCCTTGGCTTGGATCCATCCGTGCCCGCCATGGTCGTCCCGCTCATAGCTCACCCAGCCCTTGGGTGCCTCGCGTGTGGACTTCCAGTCAATCAACACTCCGCGCGCGCCCGGGAGTCGAGCAACGACCTCGCTCTCTTCACGAGGCTCCGAATGGACCAGGACGTCGTCAGTGCGTACGTAGAAGACACGGCAAGTCGACACCCTGTGTTGCTTCATGCAGCGGTCCACCGCCGTGAGCGCCTTGCCCGCTCGAGCAGGGGCTCCCATCGGATCCGCCGCGAACGATGCAACTCCCGAGACCGTCAGCCCGATGGCCAGGACCCATTGCAGGGTTCTCACGCTCGCAGCTCCGACGTCGACACCACGAACTCGGTCAGTCCTTCGGCGGATTCGACACCCCAGGGACGTTCGGTGTTGATCCGCGTGAGCGCCCGTCCCTTGTCATCCGTCCATTCGGCCACCACTTCGCAATCGACGGTGCCAGGACAGGGATAACTGCTCGTCGACACGAGGTTTTCGGTCGTGATGACCGACACCTTCTCGATGAAGACGTGCGCTTTCCCGAATGCGTCGACCAGCACGCACTCGACGAAGCCCGGCGGGTGGTCATCGACGAAGCGGGAGACTTGGATGGAAACGCTAGAACGCATGGTCGTCCATCGTATCGATCTCTCCGCTTTCCTGCGCGTCGCGCTCACGGGTCCGAGATGCGACGGGCACTTCGGTGGCAGCCCTGCGTCTGCGCCGCGGCTGAGCGCGACTCGACGACGTGGCGGCTTGGGCGGCGATCAGCGGATGCCAGACGACCGGGCTCGTGACCAAGGTCATCAACTGCACCGCGCCCTTCGGTGCGCATTCGAGCGGCACGACGTGCGCAGGACCGTTCCCGCAGAGATCGACTCGCCCGGCGATCGGATCGCCGTCGCGCTCGCCGCAGGGAACGACACCGTCATCGTCCCCCTCGTCATCCTCGACACACGACACGGCGGCACCCTTGGTTCGCGATGCCGTCCTACGCGCCGCATGCTGCCGCTCGATCATCGCTTCGATGTCCGGCCGGCGAGACATCGCCGCGAGGAGTTCCGGCTTCGCAGCCGACTTCGCCGATTCCGCCGGCGCCAGGAGCTTCTGGTGGTGATCCCTCATCACGGTCGGGAAGTCCGCCGTGGCCGCGCCCGAGAGCGCGTTGTTGCCCGGCCTAGCGGCGGTCGGCGGAACATAAGGCGTCGATGGAAGTGATCGGATACCGGTCATGGGGATCCCTCGTAGCTTGACCGCATTATCTACCAACTAGTAGATTGCATGCATTGCCGAGCTGCCGTTCTGAGTCCGGGTGCTACGCTGACCTCCGACCAACCTCAGCAACCATCGATCCGGATGTCATGAAGCTCATCGGAATCCTCGGCGGCATGTCCGCCGCCTCGACGCAGACCTACTACCGCCAGATGTGCGAGATCACACGTCGGCGTCTCGGCGGCCTGCACTCGCCGGAGCTGCTCATCCGGTCCCTCGATTTCGCGAGGATCGAGCAGTTGCAGGCCAAGGGGCGATGGGAGGAAGCCGGCGAGATCCTGAACGCGGAGGCCAAGGCGCTGGAACGCGGCGGCGCGGACTTCATCGTCCTGGCGACCAACACGATGCACAAGCTGGCTGATCAGATGATGGGCGGCGTCGGCATTCCCCTGCTGCACATCGCGGATGCCACCGCGGATCGGATCAGGCAGTCGTCGCTCACGGCCCCGGGCCTGATCGCCACGGCATTCACGATGGAACAGGCGTTCTACGTGGACCGCCTCCAGGCGACCGGGCTCCGCCCCGTGATTCCCGGCGATGCCGATCGGGCGGACGTGCATCGCATCATCTACGACGAGCTGTGCAAGGACATCACGACGGATCACAGCCGCACCCGGTTCGAGGACGTCGCGCGCCGTCTGGTGGACAGCGGGGCCGACTGCATGATCCTCGGCTGCACCGAGGTCGGGATGCTGCTCAACGCCGGCAACGTCTCCGTGCCCGTCTTCGACACGACGCTGATCCACTGCGAGTCGGCGATCGAGCTGGCACTGGCGCCCTAGCCGAGGCTTGGTGGGGGCACTCGTTCTACGCCCCGAACAACGCGGAGGCCTTGCCCCACCCCTGATCCGGGGAGCCGCAACGCGCCGGTGCTATTCCCTATGTTCGCTACCGAACATTACCGGCTACGATTTCCTGACAAGAACGAGGAGTCGGGATGCGAGTCGCGCACTGGGCGGCGGCGGTGGCCGTCGCGGGGATCGCCGTCTGGAATGCACGGGTGGGTTGGGAACTCCATCCGTCGCAGCCGGAAGAGGCGCTGGGCAACTTCCTGGGGTCGGCGCTGCTGCTCGCCTGCAGCGCCGCGTTGGCGTGGAACGGCAGGGCCAGACCGCAGTCCCGCAGGAACGAGCGCCAGCGCCCCGATCCGCGCTGCCCCTGAGGCAACCTAAGGCAGCCGCTCCCGCAGGACCTCGATGAACGCCTGCAGCGCCGACGGCACCTGCCGGTGGCCCGGGTAGTACAGGACAAGACCCGGCCCCGGCGGACACCAGTCGTCCAGCACCACCTCCAGCCGTCCGCTGCGGAGATACGGCGCCACCGCGGGCGCCGGCACATACGCGATGCCGCGGTCCTCGAGCGCCGCCTCCACCATCAGCGCAATGCTGTTCAAGGTCAGGCGACCCGGCACATCGATCGTGACCTTCTCGCCACCGCGCTCGAACTCCCAGCGGTACAGCTTGCCGCTCGGCATCCGGTGCCGGATGCCGGCGTGACGCTGCAGGTCCTCCGGTGACTTCGGCGGGCCCGCCCGCTTCAGGTAGTTCGGCGATGCGACGGCCACGAAGCGGATGTCGCCGCCGAATCTCACCGCCACCATGTCCTGCGGCACCGTTTCGCCCAGCCGCACGCCGGCATCGAAGCCGGCCTCGACGATGTCCACGAAGCGGCCCTCGGTGACCAGGTCCACCGAGACGTCGATGAACCGGTCCAGCACCCACGGCACGACCTCCCGCACCAGGATCCAGGCCGCCGTCTCCGGCGCATTGATGCGCACGGTGCCCGCGGGCACGCCGCGCGTGGCCGACGCCTCCGCCAGCGCGGCGTCCACGTCCTCCAGGACGGGCGTCAGCCGCGCGAAGAGCCGCTCGCCGGCCTCGGTCAGCGCGACGCTGCGCGTGGTCCGGTTGAGGAGCCGCACGCCCAGGCTTTCCTCCAGCGTCTTCATCGCATGGCTGAGCGTGGAAGGCGCCACGCCGGCTTCTTCCGCGGCACGCCGGAAGCTGCGATGCGTCGCCACCAGGACGAACGCGTTCAGGTCGTTGAAGGAAGGACGGGGCATGTCGCGGAGGACTCCAAGGCGGGATCGGCGGACGAGGCGATCGGCGGGATTGATGGCCGGATTTCATCAGCCTGTTCGGGAGGACGTGCCAATGCGCGGGACGCTCGGACCTACGCTGAAAGCCCTCCCATTCTTTCAGGAACGACGCATGAGCAAGACCTGGTTCATCACCGGCGTGTCCAGCGGCATCGGTCGTCTGCTGGCCGAGAAGGCCCTGTCGCGCGGCGATCACGTCATCGGCACGAGCCGCAACGGCGACGCCCTCCCAGATCTGCGAGAGCGGCATCCGCAGCGTCTGCGGATCGTCGGCCTCGACCTCAAGGATCCGGCCGCCGTCCGCGCCGCCGTGGACGACGCCTTCGAACGCGCGGGACACATCGACGTCCTGGTCAGCAATGCGGGCTACGGCGTCTTCGGCGCCGCGGAGGAAACGGATGACCGCCAGCTGCGGGACATCATCGACGTGAACCTCATCGGCGCCATCGCGCTGATCCGCTCGGCGCTGCCGCATCTGCGCGCGCAAGGCGGCGGACGACTCCTGCAGATCTCGAGCGAAGGCGGTCAGTGCGCCTATCCCGGCTTCAGCCTCTACCACGCGACCAAGTGGGGCGTGGAAGGTTTCGTCGAGGCTGTGTGCCAGGAGGTCGCCGGCTTCGGCATCGAGATCACCCTCGTGGAGCCCGGACCGGCCCGCACCGACTTCGGCGTCAATCTCGTGAAGACGGCGCCCACGCCGGCCTACCAGGACACCCCGGTGCAGCAGCTGCGCGACGGGCTCGACGGCAGCTGGGTCATCAAGGGCGACCCCGACCGGATGACGACGGCGATGCTGGAGATGGTCGATCGTCGCGAGCCCCTGCCCCGACGTCTGGTGCTGGGCGCGGACTCGTACGCGAACGTCAGGCAGGCCCTGTCGAGCCGCCTCTCGGCGTTGGAAGCACAGCGGGCGGTCGCCCTGTCGGCGGACTTCACGGACAGCGAGTTGGCTGGACTCCCGTCGAAGCCTGCCAGCAGGACCGCGGTCGACGCTAGACCAGCGTGATGGTCGGTTTCACATCCAACCGCTGCTTCAGCAGACCCACCTGCAGATAGAAATCGGCGCTCCGCTGCTGATCCGCGAGCACCTGGTCGTCGAGCGCGATCCAGCGCGTGGCGCGGCGCTCGAACTGCAGACGCGCGGCCTCGACGGGGATGCCGATGATCCGCGCCAGCGTCGCGGAGAACTCCGGCACATGCTGGTAGGACCAGGCCTGCGCGCGCTTCACGCGTTGCGCCAGGTCGGCCAGCGCGTCGCGCTTGGTCGCGAGCGCCTTGTCGGTTGCCGCCAGGAAGCTCAGCCCCGACCACTGCCCTCGCCCGCTCACCAGCACGCGCGCATGGCCGGCCGTTTCCGCCAGCGCGGTGTACGGCTCCCACGTGGCCCACGCATCGAGCGAGCCTTGCGTCAACGCGAGCTTCGCCTCGGCCGGCGGCAGGAAGCGGACCTGCGCGTCGTCCGGCTTCAAGCCCGCCGAGGCGAGCGCCTTCAGCGCGATGAAATGCCCGATCGAGCCGCGGTTCGTGCCGATGGACTTGCCCTTGAGGTCGGCCGCCGTCTTGAACGGCGAGTCCGGCCGCACCAGCACCGCCGTGCCGTAGGCATCGGAGCGGTTCACCGCGAAGGCCTTGATGCGCGTGCCCGCGGCGATCGCGAACAGCAGCGGCGCGTCGCCGATCGGGCCGAAGTCGACGGCCTCCGCGTTGAGCGCCTCGGCCAGCGGCGCGGCGGCGGGGAACTCGCTCCACTGGATGTCGTAGGGCAGTTGGCGCAGTTCATCCGCCGCTTCCAGCAGCGCGCGCAGGTTGCCCTTCTGGTCGCCGGCCTTCACCACCACGCGGCCTTGTGCGCGCACGGAGCGCACGTAGGGAATGGCCGTCAGCGCCGCGATCGCGGCGCCCTGGGTCAGCACGCGACGGCGCAAGGGATCGTTGGAATGGGAACTCATGCGGTCCTCGAATCGGAGAAGGAAATGCGAGCCGGGATCAAGCCGCCCGGCGCTGCGCCAACCGCCGCTCGACCAGGGCGCGTGTGCGCGGGATCAGCTCGCGGCCGTAATCGACGGCGTCTTCCAAGGGATCGAATCCGCGGATCAGGAAGGTCGTGACGCCCAGGTCGTAGTAGTCGAGCAGCGCCTCGGCCACCTGCTCCGGCGTGCCGACCAGCGCGGTGCTGTTGTGGCGTGCGCCGGTTTCGCGCGCGATCTCGGTCCACAGCCGCTTGTCGACGCGGCTGCCCTTCTCCGCCGCGGCGAGCAGGCGCCGCGCGCCCTCGCTCTGCTGCGGGCCGCCGCGGCTGTAGCCGGCGGCGACGCGCAGCCGGCGCGTGTCCTCGAGGATGCGCTCCGCACGTGCCCAGGCCGCCTCCTCGGTGTCCGCGAGGATCGGCCGGAAGGACACGGAGAACCCGATGCTCCGCCCGTGGCGTGCCGCCTCCGCGCGCACGCGCCGCGTCAGGTCGGCGGTCTGCTCCAGCGACTCGCCCCACAGCGCGTAGACGTCCGCGTGCCTGCCCGCCACCGGCAGCGCTGCGTCGGATGCGCCGCCGAAGAACACCGGGATATGCGGCTGCTGACGCGGCTTGACCTCGCTGAAGCCGCCGTCGAAGCGGTAATGCGTGCCCTCGTGGTCGAAGGGCTGGTCGCTGATCCAGAGGCGACGCAGCAGGCCGACGTATTCCTCGGTGCGCTCGTAGCGCTGGTCGTGGTCGAGGTAGTCGCCATCGCGGCGCTGCTCGGCGTCCGAGCCGCCGGAGATCACATGCACCGCCAGCCGGCCGCCGGTGAACTGGTCGAGCGTCGCCAGCTCCCGCGCGGCGAGCGTCGGCGCGACGAAGCCGGGCCGATGCGCCAGCAGGAAGCCGATGCGCGAGGTGTGCGCCGCCGCGTGGGCGATCGTCAGCTGCGCGCTGGGGCCGGTCGAATGGTGCGGCACCAGGATGCGGTCGAAGCCCGCCGCCTCGTGCGCCTGGGCGAAGGCGGTCACGTAGTCCGGTTCGACGGCCGGCCCGCTGGCCGGGTGGATCTCGGAGGTCTTCTGCGACTGGATCATGCCGATGAATTGGATGCTCATGCTCGTGGCCCTGCGTTGGTCGGACAGGCCCAGACCGTAGAGATCCGCGCGGCGACCCGCAAAGAACGAATCCGACTTTCCATGCTCGGATTGCAGGATTCACGGCCGCCGGGGCCGAGCTCACACTCGCCCAGACTGATGAGGGGAACAGACATGCCACAGCTCGAGGTGGAGGTCCGCGAGGTCCGCGACGCCACGTCCGCGGACACCGCCGTGCCGGCGCCGCTGGCCCGCTTCATCGAGCGCGCCGAGGATCTGCTCGATCGGCATCCGCGCGAGTCGGAACTGCTGAAGGCGTTGCGCCCGCTGCTCGCCGAACTCGTCGCACGCGACGACTGGCTGCCGTCGACCCACGCGCGTCCGGGCGCCGATCGCTATCGGCAGTACCCGCTGCACGTCGACGCGCAGGGGCGCTTCTCCGTCGTGTCCTTCGTCTGGGGACCGGGCCAGGCCACGCCCATCCACGATCACACCGTCTGGGGTCTGATCGGCATGCTGCGCGGCGCGGAGGACTCGCAGAGCTACCGCTTCACGGGGCCGCACGAGCTCGTGCCAGACGGGCCGCCGGTGCGCTTGTCGCCGGGTCAGGTGGAGGCGGTCTCGCCGCGGCTCGGGGACATCCACCGCGTCCACAACGCGGTCGAGGGTCAGGCCTCGATCAGCATCCACATCTACGGCGCCGACATCGGCCGCATCGAGCGGTCGACCTACGACGCCGATGGCACGCCGCATCGCTTCGTGTCGGGGTACTCGGCGCTGGCCTGACTGCCGAGGCCGCTGGCCCTCACCCCCACCCTCTCCCGCAAGCGGGCGAGGGAGTCCCACCGGCTCGACTCGCGGCGCTGGCGCCTCTTGCTTCCTCTTCCTCTTCCTCTTCCTCTTCCTCTTCCTCTTCCTCTGCCTCTTCCTCTTCCTCTGCCTCTGCCTCTTCCTCTGCCTCTGCCTCTGCCTCTGCCGCTTGCGGTGACGCGCCTACGCGGACCTCGGTCGGGCTCCCTCGCCCGCTTGCGGGAGAGGGTGGGGGTGAGGGCCAGCAGACGGGGCAGTCAACTGACGTATCCGTGCGACTGGATGCGCTTCCGTGCGAATACGCGACCAACTCAAATGAGAAACTTCTCAATTGAGAATTATTATCAACAACTCGCGGTCCGCTCGACCATGTCTTATTCCCCACCCTAGATCTCCGCGGCACAGGCCGACGTGATGCCCTCCTCGCCGAGGGCCGCGGCAGGAGACGCCCTGCCATGTCCACCACGCTCCGGTCCTCGCGCGGCTTGTCCCGCCCCGCTCTGCCTTTGCTCGCCGTTGCCCTGTCCGGCGCCGGCCTGCTGATCTCGACGCCGATCCTGGCGCAGAGCCATCCCGCCAGCGCCGAAGCGCAGGCCAAGGCCGCGGCCCCCGCAGCTTCCGCGGCCTCCGCCGCCACGGCGGACGTCGCGCTGCCCGCGGTCACCGTCAACGCCAACCGCCTCGGCGAGATCACCGAGAAGTCCGGCTCCTACGCCTCCGGCACGATCGCCACGGCCACGCGCCTGGTGCTGTCGCCCAAGGAGACGCCGCAGTCCATCAGCGTGATCACGCGCCAGAAGATGGACGACTTCAACCTCACCTCCATCGACGACGTGATGGCCCAGACCCCGGGCATCAGCATCGTCACCTACGACAGCGAACGCACCGAGTACTACTCGCGCGGCTTCGCGGTCCAGAACTTCCAGTACGACGGCGTGCCGATGACGCGCGACTCGTCGTACTCCGCCGGCAACACGCTCAGCGACACCTCGATCTACGACCGCGTGGAAGTCCTCAAGGGCGCGACCGGCCTGCTCACCGGCAACGGCTCGCCCGGCGCGACCATCAACCTGATCCGCAAGAAGCCGACGCGGGAGTTCCGCGGTCACGCCTCGGCCGGCATCGGAAGCTGGGGCACGTGGCGCAGCGAGGTCGACGCCGGCGGCGCGCTCAACGAGAGCGGCAGCATTCGCGCCCGCGGCGTCGCCGCCTACACCGACCGGCAGTCGCAGGTCGACCACTACGAGCGCAAGACCACGGTGCTCTACGGCATCGTCGAGGCCGACCTGACCCCCGACACGCTGCTCACCGTCGGCTTCGACTACCTCGACAGCAAGCCCAAGGGCTCGAGCTGGGGCGGCATCCCGCTGCTGAATTCGCTGGGCGAGTTCAACGACCGGCCGCGCTCGTTCAACAACGGCGCGACCTGGAGCCGCTGGGAGCAGTACACCCGCACCGGCTTCGCGACGCTGGAGCACAACTTCGACAGCGGCTGGGTCGCCAAGCTGCAGCTGAACCACCAGATCAACGGCTACGACGCCAACCTCGGCGCGGGCGCCTCGGGCTTCCCCAACCCGGCCACCGGCGCCGGCGTGTCGATGTGGATCGGCCAGTACATCGGCAAGACGACCAGCGATGCCGCCGACGTCTACGCCACCGGTCCCTTCACGCTGGGCGGCCGCAAGCATGAACTCGTGGTGGGCGGCAGCCTGGCCCGCCGCCAATGGAAGAACGACGGCTACTACCTCGCCGACGGCTATGACGTGAACGTGCCCAACTACTACCAGTGGAACGGTCAGGTGCCCGAGCCGGTGTGGCACAGCACCCCCGACTTCGCCAACGACGAGACGACGCGCGAGCGCGGCCTGTATGCAGCCGCGCGCTGGAACCTGCCCGCCGACCTGAAGCTGATCACCGGCGGCCGCTGGTCCGCGTACCGCAACAAGGCGCAGGGACTGGACGAGTCCGGCGTGTTCGTGCCCTACCTCGGCGCGGTCTGGGACCTGACCCGCGAGTACGCGCTCTACGCGAGCTACACCGACATCTTCACGCCGCAGTCCTCGCAGGACGAAGCCGGCCGCACGCTGGATCCGCTTCGCGGCAAGAACTACGAGGCCGGCGTGAAGGCCTCGTGGCTGAACGGCCGCCTCAACGCATCGGCGGCCTACTTCCAGCTGCAGCAGGACAACTTCGCGATCGAGACCGGCGGCAAGACACCCACCGGCGGCGTCGCCTACCGCGCGGCCGACGGCATCAAGACCAAGGGCGTGGAGTTCGAGATCTCCGGCCAGATCACGCCGAGCTGGCAGCTGCAGGCGGGCTACACGAATAGCGTGTCCAGGCAGCAGGGCACGCGGGTCACGACGCTCACGCCAGCCAACCAGTTCAGCCTGTACACGACGCACAAGCTCGATGGCGCCTTCGGTGGCGCATTGAACGGCCTGCGCGTGGGCGGCGGCGCTCGCTGGCAGGACAAGACCTGGGGCGACATCGCCACGCCCAGCGGCGGCACGATGAAGCACACCGTCGACGGCTACTGGATCTTCGACGCGATGGCGAGCTACGAGTTCAACAAGAACCTGTCCGCCTCGGTCAACGTGACCAACCTCTTCGACAAGAAGTACTACACGATCTTCAGCTGGTACTCGACCTACACCTGGGGCGCGCCGCGCGCGGTGTCGGTCAACGCGACCTACCGGTTCTGAGCCTCAATCCGCGCGGTCCAGCACCGCGCGGACCGCCACGGCCAGCTCGTCCAGCGTGAACGGCTTGCCCAGCAGGTCCACGCCGGGATCGAGCACGCCGTTGTGCACGACCGCGTTGCGCGAGTAGCCGGTCGTGAACAGCACCCGCAATCCCGGCCGGCGCCGGCGCGCCTCGTCGGCGAGCTTGCGGCCGTTCATGCCGGGCATCACGACGTCGGCGAACACCAGCGCGATCTCGGGATGCGCGTCGAGCAGCTTCAGCGCCGCCTCGCCGCCGTCGGCCTCGAGCACGCGATAGCCGAGCTCCGTCAACGCATCGACGGAGGACGCGCGCACGGCGGGCTCGTCCTCGACCACCAGCACCGTCTCCTGGCCCTGCGACGCGGACACCAGCGGGACGCGCTGCGACTCGATCTCTTCCTCCTGGTCGTTGAGCAGGCGCGGCAGGTAGATCTTCACCGTCGTGCCCTGGCCGATCTCGGAGTAGATCTTGACGTGGCCGCCCGACTGCTTGACGAAGCCGTAGACCTGGCTGAGCCCCAGTCCCGTGCCGCGACCCACTTCCTTGGTCGTGAAGAACGGGTCGAAAGCCCGTGTCAGCACGTCCGGCGTCATGCCGCTGCCGGTGTCGGTCACCGCGACCATCACGTACTGGCCCGGCAGTACGCCCACCTGCTCGGCGACGTAGCGTTCGTCGAGGTGGGCGTTCGCGGTCTCGATGGTCAGGCGCCCGCCGTCGGGCATCGCGTCGCGCGCATTGACCGCCAGGTTGAGGATCGCGCTCTCCAGCTGGTTCGGGTCCGCATGCGTGCGCCACAGGCCGCCGGCCTGCACCGCCTCGAGCGCGATGGCGCCGCCGATCGAATGGCGCAGCAGGTCCGACATGCCGGCGACCAGCCGGTTGGCGTTGAGCGCCTCGGGCCGCAGCGGCTGCTGGCGCGAGAACGCGAGCAGCCGCTGTGTCAGCTGCGCCGCGCGCTGCGTGCCGTTGCGCGCGGCGTCGACGTAGCGCATCGCGAGCGGGTCGTCCTTGAGGAACTTCCGCGCCAGCAGGTCGAGCGAGCTGACCACCACTGCCAGCATGTTGTTGAAGTCGTGCGCGATGCCGCCGGTCAGCTGACCCACGGCCTCCATCTTCTGCGACTGGCGCAGCGCCTCCTCGGTGCGCAGGCGCTGGTCGACTTCCTCCTGGACGCGGCGCTCGAGCGTGTCGTTGAGCTCGCGCAGTTCCTGGTCGGCGCGATGACGACGGGTGACATCCTGGAACAGCACCGCCACCTGCCGGCGCTCGACCGGATCGATGCGGAAGGCGGACAGCTCGAGGTAGCGCCCGGTCCGCTCGAGTTCGCGTTCGAAGCGCACCGGCTCGCCCGTCAGCAGCACCTTGCGGTAGACCTCGACCCAGGCGTCGGCTTCGGCAGGCACCATCTCGCGCACCTTCTGGCCGACGACGTCGGCGATGCCGGCGTTGGCGTAGTAGGCCGGATTGGCGAGCACGTGCACGTAGTCGCTCAGCGGACCGTGCGGGCCGTCGATGAACTCGATGACGCAGTACCCCTCGTCCATGCGCTCGAACAGCGTCCTGAACTGGGCTAGATCGTCGGGCTCGGGCCGTGATGCCGCGTCGGCGGCCGCCTCGGAGGTCGCCGCCGGGGCGGGGAGATCGGGAGGATGGCGCGGGTCGTCGGTCATGGCGGGCGGCTGGAGCTGGGCCCTTCCGGAGCGAAGGGGACGGCGCAGTATCGCAGCCGGGTGCGGCGCCGCGTCTGCGGGTCATGCCGCATGGGGCGCGTGGCGGGCGTCCCTGCGTGCGCGCAGCGACGCGGCCTCGCGCGTCAGTGCCAGGGCCTCGGCGGCGCGGATCGCCAGCAGGTAGGCGCGGCGTGTCGGGCGTTCGCGCAGGTTGGCCTGGGCCAGGGCCCATGCGCGGCGCGCATCGCGACCCGCACCGAGGTAGAACTCGGCGGCGTGATCGGCGAACGCCTGCGGGTGACGGGCCAGCAGCGCCTCGTAGCGGCGCTTCGCGCGGTCGATCTCCTCGCGACCCCGCGCAGTCTCGCCTTGTCGAAGATGCAGTTCGCCGAGCAGCGCGAGGGCCTCGGGCTCTTCACCGGCTTGGACCACGCGCATGAGCCGCGACTGCGCCGAAGCGTCGTCGCCGCGGGCCAGCTCCAGCTCGGCGAGGTGGATGCCGGCCGCCGCATAGTCGGGCAGCAGTCGCAGCGCTTCTTCGTAGAAGGCCGCGCCCCGCACCGGGTCGCCGCCCTGCTCCGCCCACATCAGCCCCCGCGCGAATGCGATGGCCGCTGCGGGAAACGGCCACGTCGTGTCCAGCATCGTCAGCGCCTGGGCGTAGTGCCGGTCGGCTTCTTCGAGGCGACCGACGCCGGCCTCGGCGCGGGCCAGGGCGCTGAGACTGGCGAAGTCCGGGCTGCGCGCGGCCTCGTTTCTCAGCGCAGGCAAGGCTTGACCCGCCCGCCCCGTCGCGACGAGCAACGCAGCGCGCTGGATCGGCGTGGCGCGGGCGGCATCGAGGACCCGCTCCGCCTGCGCGAAGCGATGCAGGGTCGTGAGCGCGCGCGCCTGCCGCAGGCGGCCGACGGCATCGCCAGCCGCGTCGACTGTCGATGATGCCGCCAGCGCGGCCGCGCGGTCGAGCACCCGATAGTCGGCCAGGAACTGCAGACGCATCAGCGAGAACTCCAACGCCGCCGGGTCCGCGCCGTGCTGATGGATCAGGTGATCGAGGTTGGCCACCGCGATCGCCCCCTGCGTCGCGGCCGCTGTCGGCGTCGGCGTCGGCGTCGGCGTCGGAGTCGGAGGCGCGGCTGGCGCGGCGAGGAACGGGAATTCCACCGTGGAATGCGTGTGATCGTCCTTCGTGACGCCGTCGTCGGCCACGTCCGGCGTGCCGCGGATCAGCAGCGAGCGGAACACGGCGTTGACGTTGACCAACGGCGTGCGACCGCCGCAGTCGGGCGGGGCCACTGCGCCGGCGGCGCGGCGTTCCACCGCCAGATAGACCTCGCATCGCGTCTGGCGGCTGTCCACCCAGAGGCGGTCGTCGGCCAGGAGTGCAGCCAGGCGCCGGTAGCGTCCCGGCGAGGCCTCCTTCGCCTCCGCCAGCCACTGGTTGCCGGCCACGCCGTCGAAGCCGTCGTACAGCGCGAGGTTGCGGCCGATCTCCGGGGCGAAGTCCTGCCAGTCGGCGGGGCCCGCGCGGTTGTAGGCCTCCTTCAGCCTGTTCGCCGTCTCGTCCGTGCCGATCGTGGCCAGCAGCGCGTTGCCGGTCAGCGCGCGGCCCATCCGATCGATCGGCGCGCCGGGCGGTGGTGGTCCCGCATCCGCAGTCGGCACCGCCTGGCGGCGCTCCGTGCGTCCCCAGACCGCCAGCATCGGTCCGCCGGCGTTCACGAGCGCCAGATCCACCGACACGACCAGCGCCGAGGTCGTCCAGCCAGCGAGGAAGTTGCGCGCCGGGCCGCCTTCGGTCTGGCCCCACAGCGCGGCGATGCGCGTCACCGTCTTCCCGTCGAAGCGGGGAAGCCGCTTGCGTCCGACGGCGCCTGACCGGCCCGGACGGCCTCCGCGGCCGCATTGAGCGCGGCGCGCGTGCCACGCACGTTGTTGAAGTAGGGATCGTCCCGCTGGCCGGCGAAGACGCGCAGTCGCCCGCTCCGGCTGGTCAGACCGGCCGAAGCGCCGGCGTCGCCCTGCACGCCGTCCTCGCGCCCGGCCCAGCACCGGACGACGCCGGCCGCATCGAACTGGCAGAGCAGGCGCGTCCCGACCGTCGTGGCGCCGTAGCGCTGGCCGCTGTCGACGTGGAAGACATACTGGACCTGATCGGAGAAGCGCTTGCCCACGATGTCCATGACGAGGGTCAGACGCCTGCCGTCCGAGGAGGTCCAGGCGTAGAGATCGCCGATGTCCGCCGCGGGATCGGCGATGACGGTCGGCGTGTCGAGGTGATCGGCGGCGAGCGCCGGCGCAACGACGAAGAACGTCGCACTGCTGAGCGCGGCGACGAAGGACTTGCTGAGGTGTTTCATGCGGGCAAGCCTAGGGAGGCCTTGCCCAGAAAACTTGGCAAAAACTGCGATGCCTGCTGACAGGCTCTGGAGCTGGCGCTCCTTAGCATCCCGTCCATGCCGCTGCGCCACCCTGCCCTCGTCGGCACGCTCGATGACGCCCTCGATGAGGCCGTCGGTAGCGCCATCGATGAAACCGTCGCCCACGACCGCCGCTACCGCCCGTTGCAGTCGGGCACCGGCTTGCGCCTGGCGCACTGCCAGTGCCGGGCCGCTCGCGGCGAGCGGCCCATCGAAGAGGAGCACCGGCACTTCTCCATCACGCTGGTCGACCGCGGCCGCTTCACCTACCGGACGCGCACCGGCGGCGCGGTGCTCGGCCCCGGCTGGCTGATGTTGGGCAACGCCGGCGACGGCTACGCCTGCTCGCACGAGGACAGCGACGGCACGGGCGACGACTGCACGGTGCTGTCGATGTCCACGGCGATGCTCGACGGCACGCTGGGGGCTGAACGTTTCACCCATGCCTGCCTGCCGCCGTTGCCGCGCGTGGCGGGACTCTTCCGCGGGCTGGACGACGGCGGGGAAGAAGGCTTCGCGCTCGAAGAGGCGGCACTGGCCATCGTGGCCCAGGTGCGCCGCGCGCTGGGCGACGACGAGGCGCCCGCGCCTCTGCCCCGGCAGGATGAGCGCGCTCGCGCGGCGGCCCATTGCATCGAGACCCGCAGCGCCGAGGCGATCACGCTCGACGACGTCGCGGCCACCGCCGGCCTGAGCCCCTTCCATCTGCTGCGCGTGTTCCGGCAGGCCATCGGCGTCACGCCGCACCAGTACCTGATCCGCCAGCGCCTGATGCATGCGCTGCACCTGTTGCGCGACACCCGCCGCCCGGTGACCGACGTCGCCTACGACAGCGGCTGGGCCGATCTGTCGAACTTCAACCGCGCCTTCCGGCGGGAGTTCGGCTGTTCTCCCCGAGCGCTCAGGAATGAAGCAAAACTACACACGACAAGCTGAAGTCGTGGCTTTTTCACCCGAATGCCACCTGAATCCCGCCCCTGCCTTGTCCCATGAAGCCCCGACATGTAGTTCGACTCCGGGATTTCACGGTCACATGATGTAGTTTTACTTCCTTAGCATCCGGCCACCTTTGAGGAGGGCACGGACATGCAGGCAGGGGCTGACGGGTGGTCGCGCACGGCGCGACGGGTGGCGGGCGCGTTGACGCTCGGCTTAGCGATGGGCCTGAGCGGGCTGCTCTCCGCGTGCGGCGGCGGCGGCGAGGCCGGACTCGCGCAGAAGGCCGGTACCAGCGGGGCGGCCGTCGACGAGAACGGCGTCGCGCTGATCGCCGAAGTACCGACGGGCGCGACACCGCCGTCCACCCGCGCGCGAGTCGCCGCGGTGGCAACACCTGACGCTCCGGCGACCTCGCTGCGCGTCCATTACCGCCGCGCCGACGGCAATCACGCGGGCTGGCAGATCCACACCTGGAACGCCGCGAAGAGCCCCAACTGGAACGAAGGCTGGAACGCTGCGGGCAGCGACGACTTCGGCGTCTACTACGACGTGCCGCTCGCCGCCACGAGCGGCACCGTGGGCTTCCTCTTCCACAACGGCGACAACAAGGACAACGGCGGCGCGGACCAGAGCCTCGTGCTGCAGGCCGGCGCGAACGAAGTCTGGCGCCTCCAAGGCGACGGCACCACCTACCCGGGCAACCCGCTGCAGCTGGCCACGCCCGACATCACGACGGTGCGCGTGCACTACAAGCGCTTCGACGGCGCCTACAGCGCCTGGGGTCTGCACCTGTGGAACGGCAGCGGCCTGAACGCCGCGGCGCTACCGGGCGGCGTCACGATCGACAACTGGAACCAGCCCGTCGCCTTCAGTGCGATGCCGGGATACGCGGCGGGAGCGGACGAGGTCGTCTTCGACATCCCCGTGCTCAATCCGCAAGGCGACGCCAGCCGCAAGGGGCTGGAGTTCATCGTCCACGGCATGCCGCCCAACGAGAACGACAAGGACGGCCGCGACAACAACGTCCGCGTCGAGTTCTCCGCGCTGACGATCCAGAACCAGGTCGGCCACGTCTGGCTGGTCGAGCGCGATGCGACGGTCTACACCGCGTCGCCAGACCTGCGCCAGGTGTCCAGCACCGACGCGCGCGCCGTGTGGCTCAACAAGACGCTGGTGAAGTGGCCGCGCATCAGCGCCACCGGCACCGTCCGCCTCTACCACTCGGCGACCGGCCAGATCAGCGTCGCCGCCAACGCGCCGGTCAGCGGCGCCGACGGCTTCGTCACGCTGGACCCGTTCACCGGCACCGTGCCGCCGGCCGATGCGCTGCGCTTCAAGTACGTCGGCAACGGCGCGGTCTTCAGCGTCCGCGCGGGCGATGTCGCGCGGCTGCCGTCGCTGCATCAGCGGCAACTCGTGCTCGTGCAGGAGGACGCTGACGGCCGCGTCCAGAACGCGACGACCGCGCAGATCGCCGGTGCGCTCGATGATCTCTACGCCGCCGCCAACGAGGTGCCGGACCTCGGCGCCGTCGTCGCCAACGGATCGACCTCCTTCAAGCTGTGGGCACCGACCGCGCAAGACGTGGCCCTCGTGCTCACGACGCCGATCGCCGGCTCGACGCTCACCCGCACGACCACCGAGCCGATGACGCGCGATGCCGCGACCGGCGTCTGGCGCCTCAGCAAGGCTGGCAGCCTGCAAGGTGCCACCTACCGCTACCAGGTCCAGGTCTTCGTGAAGGGCGTGGGCCTGGTGCGCAACCTCGTCGCCGATCCCTACTCGCTGGGCGTGACGCTCGGCGGCCAGCAGAGCGTGGTGATGGACCTGCAGTCCGCCGCGACCAAGCCCGCGGGCTGGGATGCCGGAGCGCCGCCCGCCACCGTGTCGGCGCCGTCGGACCTGAGCATCTACGAGCTGCACGTCCGCGACTTCTCGATCAACGACGCGACCGTGCCCGCCGCGCGACGCGGCAAGTACCTGGCCTTCGCCGAGTCCGGCTCCAACGGCATGCGCCACCTGGGCGCCCTCGCCGCCGCGGGTCTGACCGACGTCCATCTGCTGCCGGTGTTCGACTTCGCCACCGTCAACGAGAAGGGATGCGTGACGCCCTCGCCTTCCGGCGCGCCGGACGGCGAGTCGCAGCAGGCCGCCGTGGCCGCCACGGCCGGCATCGACTGCTTCAACTGGGGCTACGACCCGCAGCACTTCTCGACGCCGGAAGGCAGCTACTCGAGCAACGCGAACGACCCGCTCGCGCGCGTCGTCGAGTTCCGACGCATGGTGCAGGCGCTCAACGCCGCCGGCCTGCGCGTCGGCATGGACCTGGTCTACAACCACACCACCTCGTCGGGGCAGAACGCCACCTCGGTGCTCGACAAGGTCGTGCCCAACTACTACTTCCGCTACAACGCCGCCGGCGGCATCGAGCGCTCCACCTGCTGCGAGAACACCGCCTCAGAGAACCTCATGATGGCCAAGCTGATGATCGATTCGGCGGTCACGTGGACGCGGGACTACCGCATCAGCTCGCTGCGCTTCGACATCATGGGCCACCACCCGCGCGCGGTCATCGAGGCGCTGAAGGCGCGCGTCCAGCAGGCCGCCGGCCGCCAGGTGCAGATCGTCGGCGAGGGCTGGAACTTCGGCGAGGTCGCGAACGGCGCGCGCTTCGTGCAGGCAGAGATGCTGTCGCTGAACGGCTCGGGCATCGGCAGCTTCAATCCGCTGATCCGCGACGCGGTGCGTGGCGGTGGCTGCTGCGATTCGGGCGAAGCGCTGCTGGCCAGCCAGGGCTACGTGAACGGCTTCTTCTACGACAACAACGGCCACAACAGCGGCCAGTCGCGCGGCGAGCTGATGTGGCAGGCCGACCGCCTCCGCGCGTCGCTGGCGGGCTCGATCCGCAGCTTCCAGATGCAGACGAGCTGGGACGCCACGCTGCGCCTGGAGCAGATCGACGTCGGCGGCATTCCGGCCGGCTGGGTGCTGGAGCCGGGCGAGGTCGTCAATTACGTGGAGAACCACGACAACCTGACCCTGTTCGACAACAACGCCTTCCGCCTGCCCGTCGGCACCAGCCGCGAGGACCGCGCCCGCGTGCAGATCCTGGCCAGCGCGATCAACGCGTTCAGCCAGGGCGTGGCCTACTTCCACGCCGGCGCGGACACGCTGCGCAGCAAGTCGCTGGACCGCAACAGCTACGACAGCGGCGACTGGTTCAACCGCCTGGACTGGACCTACGCGGACAACAACTTCGGCGTCGGCCTGCCGCCCTCGCGCGACAACGCGGACAACTGGCCGTACGCGAAGCCGCTGCTGGCGAACACGCTGATCAAGCCCTCGGCCGCCGACATCGCGTGGACCCGCGACGCCTTCCGCGACCTGCTGCGCATTCGCAAGAGCTCGACACTGCTGCGCCTGCGCACGGCCGAGGACATCAAGGCGCGGCTGACGTTCCTGAACACGGGCTCCTCGCAGGAAGCGACGGTGCTGGTCGGCAGGCTCGATGGCGCCGGGTATCCAGGCGCCAACTTCGCCGAGCTGGTCTATCTGATCAACGTCGACAAGACCGCCAAAGACCTGACGCTGCCATCGCTGGCGGGGCATGCGCTGACGCTGCATCCAGTGCACACCGCGCCGGGCGCCGCCGACACGCGCGCCCGCCAGGCCGCCTTCGATCGCACCTCCGGCCGCTTCACCGTGCCGGCGCGCACGGCGGTCGTGTTCGTCGTCCCCGCCTCCGCTCCCGCCACCACAACCGCCTCTGCCTCCCATTGAAAGCCGACGTCATGAAGAGAATCCCTCACTTCGCCGCAGCGTCCGTCCTGGCTGCCTCCGCCCTGCTGGGTCTCGCGAGCGCGCCCGCGCTAGCCGCACCCATCGTCATCGACGTCGCCGGTGCGCAGAGCATCAACCTGCAAGGCGAAGCCGGCAATACCATGTGGTTCATCGATGTCGGCGCGAACGCCGTGCTGAATTCGCTGTCGTGGTCGCTCGACCTGGAGGCCTTCGCGCCGAGCGTGCTGTCGGAGATGCAGGTCAGCTTCGGCGGATCGAGCGGGCTCGACCTCGTCACCTTCGCGCCGGGCGGTGCCGACTTCGCCAGCGGCGTCGGCAGCTACAGCGGCTCGCTCGACCTCGGCGCGTTCGGCCTGAGCGTCGGCGCCGACGGCCTGCTGCGACTGGAGTTCAGCGAGGCGTTCAAGGACTTCGCGCCCGGCGTCGCCGAAGGGGAATGGCAGCGCGGGACCCTCACGTTCGACGTGACGGCCGCCTCGGCCGTGCCGGAGCCCGCGAGCGCGGCGCTGGCACTGCTCGGGCTTGGCCTTGTCCTGGCCGTGCGGGCGCGCCGGGCCCGGCCTACACCTTAGGCGGGTCGGTCTCGCGCTCGAAGTGCCGGTGAGTCGCCAGGGCCTCGATGAGCGACTTGGCGCCCTTCTCCGCAGAATCGCCGGTGAACAGGCCCGGCGTCATGACGTCGGGCTCCACCGCAGGTTCGAGACCCGCCGCGCGCAGCAGCGAGACGCCCGCGCCCAGCGCCAGGATGGGCTTGCAATGCCGGAACTGGTCGCGGACGAACTCATAGACGTGGGCGTCACGGCCGAGGGCGCGGATCGCTTCCTCGCCGTCCGGCACGACCAGCGCGTCGAACAGGAAGCCGGGTTCGTTCTCCAGCGACACGTCCGCCTCGATCATCACGCCGTCGGCCGACTTCACCGGTCCGATGCGCGGCGCCGCGAAGCGCGGCACGGCGCCTTGCGCGAGCAGTGCGGCATGGACGTCCTTGGCCCCCTGTCCGACCACGCCGTCGGCCACCAGGATCACCACCTTGCGGCCGGCGATCGAGCCGTCGCCTGGCCGCGCCAGCAGTGACAGCGACGGCGACTTGCGCACCTCCGGATCGGGCGCGTTCTCGATGGCCAAGGGCATCGGCGGCGGCAAGGGCATGTTCAGGCCGTCGGCGACCTTTGCCGCCAGTTCTTCCGACGCGTTCCGCAGCGAGGACAGCATGCGCTCGCGGATCGCGGGCACCGTCACCTTGCTGAGTTCGAAACGGAAGGCCGCGGCGATGTGGGCCTGCTCGGCCGGCGACTGGCTCTCGAAGAACAGACGCGCCTGGTTGTAGTGCTCGGCGAAGAGTTCGGGCTTGGCGCGCACCTTGGCCTGTTCGTCCGAGCCGCGCTGGCGCGCCGCGACGGAGGTGAAGCCCTGCGCCGCCCCCGCCTGGAACGGACAGCCGCCCCCCAGCGAGTTCGGCTCGTAGGACACGCGCCCGCGCGGGATCGCCTGCCGATGGGCGCCGTCGCGCTGGTTGTTGTGGACCTGCGCGATCGGCGCGTTGATCGGGATCTCGTGGAAGTTGGGACCCCCGAGGCGGGTGATCTGCGTGTCCACGTAGGAGTGGATGCGCCCGGCCAGCAGCGGGTCGTTGCTGAAGTCGATGCCCGGGATCACATGTGCGGTGCAATACGCGACCTGCTCCGTCTCGGCGAAGAAATTGTCCGGGTTGCGGTTGAGCACCATGCGGCCGATCGGGCGCACCGGCACCAGTTCTTCGGGAATGAGCTTGGTCGCATCGAGGATGTCGAAGCTGAACGCGTCCGCCTGTTCCTCGGTGAAGACCTGCACGCCGAGCTCGTACTCGGGGAAGGCACCCGATTCGATGCGCTCCCACAGGTCGCGCCGGTGGTAGTCCGGATCGGCGCCGGAGATCTTCACCGCCTCGTCCCAGACCAGCGAGTGCGTGCCGGCCTTGGGCGTCCAGTGGAACTTCACGAACACGCTCTCCCCCGCCTCGTTGACGAAGCGGTAGGTGTGCACACCAAAGCCCTGCATGGTCGCGTACGAGCGCGGGATCCCGCGATCGCTCATCACCCACATCAGCATGTGCGTGGACTCGGGCATCAGCGAGACGAAGTCCCAGAAGGTGTCGTGCGCGCTCGCGGCCTCGGGCATATGGTGATGCGGCTCGGGCTTCACCGCGTGGACCAGGTCGGGGAACTTCATCGCGTCCTGGATGAAGAACACCGGGATGTTGTTGCCGACCAGGTCCCAGTTGCCTTCGTCGGTGTAGAACTTGACGGCAAAGCCGCGCACGTCGCGCGCCGTGTCCTTGCTGCCACCGCCGCCCTGCACGGTGGAGAAGCGCACGAACACAGGCGTCTGCTTGCCCGCTTCCTTGAACGGCGCCGCCTTGGTGAGGTCGGTGATGGCGTCGTAGCACTCGAAGAAGCCGTGCGCGGCGGAACCGCGCGCATGCACGATGCGCTCGGGGATGCGCTCGTGGTCGAAGTGGGTGATCTTCTCGCGGAGGATGAAGTCCTCGAGCAGCACCGGGCCACGCGGGCCGGCCTTCAGCGAGTTCTGGTTGTCGGCGATGCGCACGCCCTGGTTGGTCGTCAGCGCCTGGCCCGAGGAATCGACGCGCACGCGGTCCAGCGGCGCGATCGTGGCGTTGCGCCCTTCCGGCGCCTGCGTGCCGACCTTGCCGTTGGTCTGCGCTTCGGAGAGCGTGCTGGCCGACGGCAGGCGCGATGGCGCCTCGACGGTCACGCCGGGCTGTGGATGCACGCCTTCATCGAAGCCGTGTTCGGCCGGCTTGTTGGCGTTGAAGGGGACCGCCGTCGCGAGTGCGTTCGTTTCGGCGGCCTGCTTGAGTGCGAGATCGCCGCCATCGCCGGACACTGCGCGAACGGGCGCGCTGTCGGTGTTGCGCGCTGCAGCCTTGGGGCCCGCATCGCCCGAGGTCTTGCTGGCGGCCGATCCCTTGCGGGATGGCGAGGCGGGCGGATTCGGAGACTTGGCCATGATCGTCCTCGTGGTTAGGCAGAAAGCTCGACGGGAAGGAGTGGCAGGAAGCGCTCCCGCCGCGCGACCACGCCACGACGGCTGTGTCCGCAGGACCCCGCATTGCCAGGGACCGCGTGGCCGGGTCCGTCCCACAAGCGGCTTGGCAAGGGGCTTCACCGGATAGCGGTCCGTTGGGCCATTCCTAAACTCGATCGACGGTCCAACGCCGCAAGGGAGCGCCCATGGTGACCATGGAGTCGGCGCGCGCGAACCAGCTCCTCGCCGCGTTGTCGCAGGACGAGCTCGCCCGGTGGCTCCCCCACCTGGAATCGATGGAGGCGCCGCTGGGCGAAGTGCTCTACGAGCCCGGCGGACCTCTGACCCACGTCTGCTTTCCCACGACCTGCATCGTGTCCCTGCTCTACGTGCTGGAGGACGGCGGGTCTGCAGAGATCTCCGTCGTGGGCTTCGAAGGCGTGCTGGGCGTGTCGTTGTTCATGGGCGGTCAGACGACGCCGAGCCGCGGCGTCGTGCAAAGCGCAGGCCGTCTGCTGCGTTTGCGATCCGACCTGATGCTGGCGGAATTCAACCGCGCAGGCCGGGTGATGCAGCTGCTGCGCTACACGCAGGCGCTGCTGACGCAGATGTCGCAGACGGCGGTGTGCAACCGCCATCACTCGCTGGATCAGCAGCTGTGCCGCTGGCTGCTGCTGAGCCTGGACCGTCACCGCGGCGACGACCTCGTCATGACCCAGGAGCTGATCGCCAACATGCTCGGCGTGCGCCGTGAAGGCGTGACCACGGCCGCCGGCCACCTGCAGGACGCGGGGCTCATCCGCTATCGGCGCGGTCACATCACGGTGCTGGACCGTCCCGGGCTGGAACGGCGCACCTGCGAGTGCTACGCCGTCGTCAGGAAAGAATACGACCGGCTGCTGTCGGCGCCGCCTGTCCCTGAAATCTGAGCGACGGCGGCCGTTGGTACGCCGTCGCACAGACGGTGCCAGGCCGGACGATCAGCGTGAGGCCCCTCCCCGCCTCCAGGATCCGCGATGCCACGCTTCCAGAAATTCACGGCGCCCGACGGACATGGCCAGGGCGGGGGAATGGCGCCCGGCGCGCCGCTCGATCAGGCCCTGAAATTCGGCGCCCGCGCGCTGCAGGCGTCCGAGCAGCGGCGCAGCGACGTCCTGGCCCTCGTCGCGCATGAGCTGCGGGATCCGCTCGCGGCGATCGGCTCCGCGTTGCGGGTACTCAACGTGAGGGCGAGTCCGAGCGACACGGCGGAGCGCGCCGTCATCGAACGCCAGCTCGACACCTGTCAGCGTCTGGTGGAGGACCTCCTGGATCACGCACTGGTCTCTCGCCACACCTTGACGGTCCAGCGGGTGCCGGTCCCCGCGCGGGAGTTCCTGTCGAACGCCTTGGAAGCCACGCGACCCGGACGCGACCTGAAGCGGCACCGGCTGATGGCCCTTCTGCCGGGGACGGCGATCCAGGTTCGCGGCGACGGCACGAGGCTGTCGCAAGTGGTCGGCAATCTGCTCGCGAACGCCACCCGGTACACCCCCGCGGAGGGCTGCATCGAACTGTGGACCGTCACCTCCGCCACGCACTGCGTGGTGCACGTGAAAGACAACGGTCAGGGGATCAGCGTGGAACAGATGGGGCGCATCTTCGAGCCGTACGTGCAGGGCCGACGTCCGCTCGACACGGGGTACCACGGCCTCGGACTGGGGCTCTCGCTGGCCCGGGCCATCGCGGAACTGCATGACGGCTCGATCACGGCCCACAGCGAAGGCCAGGATCGGGGAAGCGAGTTCTGCCTCACGCTGCCAGTCTGGCAAGCGCAGCAAGCGCCGCAAGCGCCGCAAGCGCCGCAAGCGCCGCAAGCGCCGCAAGCGATCTGAGGATCGACCCGGCAGGCTCTGCACAAGCGCCGATGCAAAACCCCCAATGCAAAACGCCCGCATGACTTGCGTCTTGCGGGCGTTTCTTATTTGGTGGGGTGGCTAATGGGACTCGAACCCACGACAACCAGAATCACAATCTGGGACTCTACCAACTGAGCTATAGCCACCACTGGAGAAGCCTTAGATTATGGCCACTTTTCTCCTCTGTGGGAAGCACTTTCTGCGATTCTTTTGCAAATAGCTGGAATCGCGCGAGTGCCGCCCATTCTCCTCAACGCCGCGATCAGTTCGCCGGCGCCGAGGCAGCCGTCGCCTTCAGCACCGCCGGCTTGATCGCCGCCTTGTACTCGGCCTTGAGCACGTTGTAGTAGCCGGCCATCTCGGCCGTGCTCCAGGCACGCGCGTATTGCTCCGCCGCACGCTTCGGATCGATCAGCGCCGGATCGCGCGGCAGGATCTTGTCGATCTTGACGACCAGGTAGTCGCCGTTGCCCGCGTCCACGCCGACATAGGCCGGCAGCTTCGAGGCATCCGCGCGCAGGACCTGGTCCAGCGCCTTCTGCGGCAGCGTGCCCGGCTTGGCGCGCGACACGGTCAGCGCCTCGCCCAGGCCCTTGGCGTCGCCGCCCTTCTGCAGTTCGGCCAGACGGGCTTCGCCCGCCTTCTTCGCGGCCTGCGCCGCGTGGTCCTGCACCCAGGCCATCGTCAGCAGCGGCTTGACCTCGGCCAGCGGCGGCACGCGCGCCGGCTTGTAGGCGATGACGCGCGCCGACACCATCTGATTGCCGCCCGCCTCGACCGCCGCCGTGTTGTGCTTGTCCTTCAGCGAGTCCGCCGCGAACACCGCTTCCAGCAGCTTCGGCGAGGCCAGCACGCCGGTCGCGTCCGCCGCGGCCTTGCGTTGCACGGTCGCCTTCTGGATCGTCAGCTTGAACTTGTCCGCCGCCGGCTTCAGCGAATCCGCATCGCTGTAGACCATGTCGCTGAAGCTGTCCGCCTGCTCGGTGTAACGCTTCTGCGCCAGCTGACGGCGCAGGTCGGCTTCGATGCCGGCCTTGACCGTCTCGAACGGACGCACCTGGCCGCCGCGCACGTCGGTCAGCATGATGATGTGATAACCGAAGTCGGACTGGACCACGTTGCTGATCTCGCCCTTCTTCAGCGCGTAGACCGCGTCCTCGAACGGCTTGACCATCGCGCCCTTGCCGAAGAAGTCCAGGTCGCCGCCGTTGGTGGCCGAACCGGGATCCTCGGAGTTCTTCTTCGCCAGTTCGGCGAAGCCGGCCGGGTTCTTGCGCGCCTCGGCCAGCAGCTCGTCGGCCTTGGCCTTCGCCTTGGCCTTGTCCGCCGCCGCCATGTCGCCGCCGGCCTTGATCAGGATGTGGCTGGCGCGACGCTCTTCATCGGAGGTGAAGCGCGCCTTGTTCTCGTCGTAGTACTTCTGCACGTCGTCGGCATTGACGGTCACGCCGGCCGCCAGGGCGCCGGCGTCCAGCACCACGTACTCGATGTCCGCGCTCTCCGGCAGTTGGAACTTCGCGGCGACCTTCGGGTCCTTGTAGTAGGCCTCGAGGTCGGCGTCCTTGGGCGTCAGCGTCGCGGCGAAGTCCTTCGCGGCGAAGGTCTGGAACTGCAGCTCACGCTGCTGCAGCAGCGCGTCGAAGGCCAGGTTGGCGCTCGACTGCGTGGGCAGCGCGCTCTGCGCGATCGGACCCAGCACGCCGTTGATCTGCAGGCTCTGGCGGACGCTCTGCAGCAGGCCGTCCACCGTCAGGCCCTGCTGCGCGGCGATGCGCTTGGCCGTCTCCACGTCGCGCAGCGGAGCGAGCTGCGGATCCGTGCGGATCAGCTCGAGCAGCTGGTCGTTGCTGATGGTGCGATGCTCGTCGGCCACCACGGCGGCGAGCACGCGCTCGCGCAGCAGGTTCTCGAGCACGTCCTTGCGCACTTCCGGCGAGTCGAAGACCTTGGGGTCCATCGTCGGCGCCTCGGCGCGCATGCGCTCGACCTGCTTCTTCTGGGCGTCGTCCCATTCAGCCTGCGTGATCTTGTGGCCGTCGACGGAGGCCACCGCCGTGTTGCCACCTTCCATGAAGCGGCTGTAGCCCTCCACGCCGACCAGCACGAAGGACGGCACGATCAGGATCAGCAGGATGAACTGGAACAGCCGCGTGTGCTTGCGTACGAAATCGAACATCAACAACCTCAGGTCTCTTTTAGGACGCGCTTCAAAGGCTCGTCATCAGATACGACAAAGGCGAACCGGGGTTCGCCTTTGGGCCGCGGCATTCTAGTCCACGGATGACGTGGACCTGCCTCGGTTTTCTGGTGGGCGCTGACGGGCTCGAACCGCCGACAATCTCCGTGTAAGGGAGGTGCTCTACCAACTGAGCTAAGCGCCCGGAATTCTTCTGGTCCCGGTTCAGTTCACCGCGTCCTTGAGGGCCTTGCCCGGACGGAACTTCGGCACCTTCGCCGACTTGATCTTGATCGCCTCGTTCGTGCGCGGATTGCGCCCGGTGCGGGCCGCTCTCTTCGTGACGCTGAAGGTGCCGAAGCCCACCAGCGACACGGTGCCGTTCTTCTTGAGCGTGGTCTTCACACCGCCGATCACGGCTTCCAATGCGCGCCCCGCGGCCGCCTTGGAAATGTCCGCCTGCTTGGCGATGTGCTCGATCAATTCGGACTTGTTCACGAAGGTACCCCCTCATTGGTTTGCCAGGCCGCCCGAACGGCGCGGGAAGCGGATTCTAGACGCTTTGCCCGGCGGCTCAGACAAGGGGAAGTCCCGATACCAGGGGTGGTCCGACCGTCGCCCAGGGGACAGCGCCCCGCTTGAAACCCGCATCCGCACGCACACTTCACACGCTGTTTCAAGGTGGCCGGCGCCACGTCCGGTGAAAGCGCGGGTTGAAGGGCTGATTGAACGGCGGCGAAGGCCCGGCCGTGGCCGGCTCAACGCGCCTTGGCCCGGATCTCGGGCAGCGCCTTCTGCAGGTAGTAGACCATCGACCAGATGGTGAGCACGGCGGCCAGGTAGATCAGCCAGGTGCCCCAGATGCGCGTGTTGATGAGGTCGAACACCTTGCCGTCGAACAGCAGGAAGGGGATCGCCACCATCTGGACCGTCGTCTTGAGCTTGCCCAGCACGTGCACCGCCACCGAGCGCGAGGCGCCGATCTGCGCCATCCACTCGCGCAGCGCGGAGATCGCGATCTCGCGCCCGACGATGACCAGCGCGACCAGCGCGTCGACGCGCTGCTGCTCCAGCAGCACCAGCAACGCCGCGCAGACCAGGAACTTGTCGGCCACCGGGTCCAGGAAGGCGCCGAAGGACGAGGTCTGGTTGAGCTTGCGCGCCAGGTAGCCGTCCGCCCAGTCGGTCAACGCGACCGTGATGAACAGGACGGTGGCCAGCAGGTTTTGATGGGCGGGCGACATCTGCAGGTGGAACACCCCGACGATCAGCGGGATGGCCACGATGCGGGCCCAGGTCAGCAGGGTTGGCAGCGTCCAGAACATGGGCGGCATTGTGCCCACGTTTCCAGGCGCGGAACCGTCGGCTTTCGCTTAATCGTCCAGGGTGCGCGGCTTGAAGCGCCGGTCGTCGTCGAACAGGAAGACCTCGACGAACTTCCAGGGCTTGGGCAGCCGGCTCACGTCGCCGAACGGCGCGGCGCGGCGCACCGCCGCGATGGCGACCTCGATCGTGTCCTCGGCCTGGGTCGGCTTGCGCAGCACGCGGATGTGCTTGATCGAGCCGTCCTGGTTGAGTTCGACCTCCAGCACGGGAATGGCCAACAGTTCTGGCGGCACCTCGCCCATGTAGGTGCCGTCCGGATTGGCGGCGACCATCCGCTGCGCGGCCTGGCGGCGCAGGTCGTCGTGCGAGCTGACCGCGTGCGGCGCCGGCAGCGGCAGGCCGCGGCGCACCGCCGGCGAGGTCGGCACCGGACCGCCCGGAGCGACGGGGGTGGCGACCGGCGCGCTGGGCGCGCGCGGGGCGTCCTGCACCGGAGGACGGTCCGGCTGGCGCTGCGTCGGCGAGCCGCAGGCCGCCAGCGACAGCGCGAGTGCCAGCTTGCCGCTCCAGCGCAACGCCAGGCCCCAGGAACGGCACCCGGAAGTTCGATCGATCGATGTCATGTCTGTTCCCAACAAGCCGCGCGCCGTTCAATGCAGCGCGCGATAGATTTCTTCGGCGAGCTCGCGCGAGATGCCCTTGACGCTGCAGAGCTCCTCGACGCTCGCGCCGGCCACGCCGCGCACGCCGCCGAAGCGCTGCAGCAGCTGCGCCCGCTTCTTCGGACCCACGCCGGGCACGTCCTCCAGGCGCGAACCGCCGGTGCGGATCGACGCGCGCTTGGCCCGCATGCCGGTGATGGCGAAGCGGTGGGCCTCGTCCCGGATCTGCGCGACCAGCATCAGCGCCGCCGAATCGCGGCCGAGGTAGACCTTCTCCCGGCCGTCGGCGAAGACGAGCTCCTCGAGGCCGACCTTGCGCCCTTCGCCCTTCTCGACGCCGACGATCAGGCCCAGGTCCACGCCGAGTTCCTCGAAGACCTCGCGCGCCATCGACACCTGGCCCTTGCCGCCGTCCACCAGCACCAGGTCCGGCATCCGTCCGGTGCCATTCTGGGCGGCCTCGGCCATCTTGCTGTAACGGCGTGTCAGGACCTGGCGCATGGCCGCGTAGTCGTCGCCGCCGGTGATGCCCTCGATGTTGAAGCGCCGGTACTGCGCGCTCTGCATCTGGTGGCCCTCGAAGACCACGCAAGACGCCTGCGTCGCCTCACCGGCCGTGTGGCTGATGTCGAAGCACTCGATGCGGAACTTGTCGAGCTCGGTGACGCTGAGGTCCAGCGCGTCGATCAGCGCGCGGGTGCGCGCCTGCTGCGAGCCCTCTTCCGACAGCAGCCGCGCCAGCGCGATCTCCGCGCCCTTGACGCACATCTCCTGCCAGATGCGGCGCTGGCCGCGCGGCTGCGCCTGCGTCGTGACGCGGTAGCCGGCCTGCGCGCTCAGCGCCTCGGCCAGCGCTGGGTCGACCGCCTCCGACAGCACCAGCAGCGACGGCACCGCCATCTCCAGGTAGTGCTGCGCGATGAAGGCTTCCAGCACCAGGCGCTCCGGACTCGGCGGCTCGACGCGGGCAGTGCCGCCCTCGCCGTCGACCGGCGTCAGCTCCTCGTCGTCCAGCAACTGGACGGCGGTCGCATCGTCGACGTGCTTGGGGAAGTAGGCCCGGTCGCCCAGATGCCGTCCGCCCCGCACCATCGCCAGGTTCACGCAGGCGCGTCCGCCCTGCAGCTTCACCGCCAGGATGTCGACGTCGCGGTCGCGCCCGGTCGCGCTGTTCTCGTCGACGGCCTGCTGCTGCAGCACCTTCGACAGCGCGGTGATCTGGTTGCGGATGCCCGCCGCCTGCTCGTACTCGAAGCGCTCGGCGTGGGTCATCATCTGCGCCTGCAGCGCGTCCATCACCTCCTGCGTCTCGCCGAGCAGGAAGCGCTCCGCGTTGCTGACGTTGCGGCGGTAGTCGTCGTTCTGCCCCTCGGGCACGCAGGGCGCGGTGCAGCGATGGATCTGGTGCAGCAGGCAGGGCCGGCTGCGGTTGTTGAAGACGGTGTCCTCGCAGGTCCGCAGCTGGAAGACCTTCTGGATCAGCTGGATCGATTCCTTCACCGCCCAGGCGCTCGGGAACGGGCCGAAGTAGCGATGCCGCCGGTCGACCGCGCCGCGGTAGTAGCTGATGCGCGGCCAGGCATGGCCGGACAGCCGCATGTAGGGGTAGCTCTTGTCGTCGCGGAACAGGATGTTGAACCGCGGATTGAGTGCCTTGATCAGGTTGTTCTCGAGCAGCAGCGCCTCGGCCTCGGTGCGCACCACCGTGGTCTCCAGCCGCGCGATGCGCGCGATCATCATGCCCATGCGCGTGCCGCCGTGGTCCTTCTGGAAATAGCTCGAGACGCGCCGCTTCAGGTTCTTCGCCTTGCCGACGTAGAGCACATGGTCCTGCGCATCGAAGTAGCGGTAGACGCCGGGCAGCGCCGGCAGCGCCAGCACTTCGGCCAGCAGGCGGTCGCGGCCCTCGCGCGCGGCGCGCTCCATGTCGGCGACACGGCGCGACTCGGCGGCCTCGATGGCGGCGGACTGGGTGTTCCACTGCTCGGCCGCGGAGGCGGCCGGCGCGGCGGGGGCAACAGGCGCCTCGGACGCGGCGGGGGCGAGGGACGGATCGGGGATCGGTTCCGGCACTTCGCTGGCGCCGGCGGGGGTCGTGCTCATGGGGCGCGATTGTGCCGCCGGATAATCCGGCCATGCCCGACTCCCCGCCGAACCCTCGTCCGACATGCAGACTCCTGACAGGCCGACGTGGGACATCTTCTGCCGCGTCATCGACAACTACGGGGACCTCGGCGTGTGCCTGCGCCTGGCGCGCGACCTCGCGCAGCGCGGCGTTCAGGCGCGGCTATGGAGCGACGATCTGTCGCCGCTGGCGTGGATGCAGCCCGGTCCCGTCGATGGTCTGGCGTGCCGCCCCTGGGATGACAGCGTGCGGGCGGAACCGGGCGATGTCGTCGTCGAGACCTTCGGCTGCGACCTGCCGGAGGCCTTCGTCGCGGCGATGGCCGCACGCGCGGTGAAGCCCGCGTGGATCAACCTCGAATACCTCAGCGCGGAAAGCTACGTCGAGCGCAGCCACGGGTTGCGCTCGCCCCAGTTTTCCGGCCCCGGGGCGGGACTGGAGAAACGCTTCTTCTATCCCGGCTTCAATGAGCGCACCGGCGGCTTGCTGCGCGAGCCTGGCCTGGTCGACGCCGCCGACGCCCACGATGGCGGCGCATGGCTGGCCGCACGCGGCTGGGCGCCGGCACCCGGCGAACGCGTGCTCAGCCTGTTCGCCTACCCGCACGCACCCCTGGCGGAGTTCCTGGAAGCGCTCGGCCCAGGCTGGCTGATCCTGCTGTGCCCGGGCGCGCCGCAGGCGGAACTGCCGCCGCTGCTGCGGGCCGGCCAACGCGCGATCGCCCTGCCCCATCTCAGCCAGGACGATTACGACCGCCTGCTGTGGTCCTGCGACCTGAACCTCGTGCGTGGCGAGGATTCGTTCGTCCGCGCGCAGTGGGCCGGCCGGCCGATGCTCTGGCAGATCTACTTCCAGGACGACGGCGCGCACGGGCCGAAGCTGGAGGCCTTCCTCGCCCAATCGATGGCGGATGCGCCCGCGCCGCTGCGCGCACGCTGGGGCGCGCTCTCCCGCGCCTGGAACGGTCTGGCGCCATGGACGCCGGACGCCGCCGGCGCGCTGCGCGACCTGCCCGCCGCCGCCGCGCACGCCCGCGCCTGGCGCGCCGGATTGGCCGCCCAGACGGATCTCACCGCCCGCCTCCAGGCCGCTGCCGGGCGGCCGGGTGGCGCGTGAGGGGCCTTTCGAGCTAGAATGCGCGGCTTTTCCGCGTTCTGACTGCGCGGCTCCCCAGTACGTCTTCAGGCACGCCGACAGGCAGGCCTTCAGGCGGCGGGATGCCGATACAGGACGCTCACACCGCCGGAACAGTTCGGATCTCCAAGCATCCAGATGACTGTGCCCGGACCCAATCTCCCGGAATCATCATGAAGATCGCTCAAGAAATTCGCGCCGGCAACGTGATCATGCACGGCAAGGACCCCATGGTCGTGCTGAAGACCGAATACAGCCGCGGTGGCCGCAATGCCGCCACCGTGCGCATGAAGCTGAAGAGCCTGCTGAACAACTCGGGCACCGAAGTCGTCTTCAAGGCCGACGACAAGATGGACCAGATCATCCTGGAGAAGAAGGAGTGCACCTACACGTACTTCGCCGATCCGATGTATGTGTTCATGGACACCGAGTACAACCAGTTCGAGGTGGAAGCCGAGAACATGGGCGACGCCATCAACTACCTGCAGGACAGCATGGAAGTGGAAGTGGTGTTCTACGACGGCAAGGCCATCTCCGTGGAACTGCCGACCAGCGTCGTGCGTGAAGTGACCTGGACCGAGCCGGCCGTCAAGGGCGACACCTCGGGCAAGGTCCTGAAGCCCGCCAAGATCGCCACCGGTTTCGAGATCCCCGTGCCCATCTTCGTGGCGCAAGGCGACAACATCGAAATCGACACGCGTACCCACGAGTACCGCAAGCGCGTCTAAGGCGATCCAAGACGCCTGCGAGTGGCACGGGCCTTCGGGCGCCGTGCACCAACGAAAAAGCAGCCCGCGGGCTGCTTTTTGCTTTCAGGGCTTCCGGTCTCAAGCCGCGGTGTGGCGCTGCTTGCTCTTCTTCGGCTTGGCGTTGGCCACCTTCTTCGATCCGGACTTGCCCGAGGCGGCGTGCTGCGCGGGCTTCTTCTTCGCGCCGGACTTCTTGGCCGCGGCATGCTTGCCGCCCTGCTTCGCCGTCTTGCCGGCAGCCTTCTGCTTGCCGCCGGACTTGGCGGGCTTCGCGACCGGGCTGGCCGGCGCCGCCATGTCGGCGTGCGCGGCCGGGATCGGCGCCGTGGCGGGCGGCTGCGGCTGGGTCTGCGCCTGTGCGAGCGTGGTCAGCAGTGCGGTACCCAGGGCGGCGATCAACGACTTCATGTGGTTTTCCTTCTTCGGGACGCGCCGACCCGGGCCGGCGCTCGTGATGATGAACGGGAGTCTAGCGGGCGGCCGGTCAAGACCGCGTCAAACGAACTCGCCCTGACGTAACCATTTCGTGGCCACCCATTTCTCGCCTTCGACGACCGGCGCGCCGCCGTGCAGCGTCAGCGTCGCGGGATCCGGACGGTCGTAGCTGAAGAAGACCGCGTTGCCCTTCTGGGCCATCACGTCGAGCTTGATGTCCGGGAAGACCGTCGCGCCGCCACGGGGCGGCGTGTTCAGGTACATCACGATGGTGGCGACCCGCTGGCCGCCCCGCTCCAGGATCGCCTTGCTGCTGGCGTGGCGCGGATCGAAATAGTCGTAGTGCGGCTGGTATTCGGCGCCGGCGCGGTAGCGCAGCACCTGCAGGCCCTCGCCGTTGCGCAACGGCCAGTTCAGCAGCGTGGCGATGCGGCGCTCGATGCGGGCGACGACCTCGTTCTCGCCACGCTCGAAGAACATGCCCTCGCTGGTGCGGGCGGCATTGATCTCGCTGCCCTCGCGCTGCGAGGCGACGGTCTCCGATCTCGCCAGGCGCTGCCCCGCGTTCGACACGATCGCGTCGCACTCCTGCTCGGACAGCAGGTTGCCGAACACGATCACCCGCGGCCGCTGCAGCGCCATCAGGATCTCGACCCGATGGCCGTCGGGCAGCAGGACGCTGCGCTGCTCGTTGAGGTCAGGCTCCGGCAGGGAGCCCGGCTCGACCGCGCGCTCCTGGATCTGGGGCAAGGTCAGCGGCGCCTCGAACGGCGCTTCGGCCCCCTGATGCTCGGCCAGGGCCTGCTGCGCCATCTCGGGCTGCCAGCCGCTGGTGAGCATGGCCTGGTACAGCGCGTCGCGCGTAATGCCATTGCGCAGTTGCGTGGCGACCCAGTCGCGCAGCTCCGGCGTGAGGTATTGCGAGTTACTCATATCCGCAACGGTATCAAACTGAGGAGGTTCTGCCTGTATCCCGGTGTGCCGGAAACCGGTCGCCGCTTACGCTTGGCTGCGCATTCGTCGCCGACCTCCGGACCTCACTCCGCGATACGGCGTCGGAAGACCAGCCGCTCCGGCTCGCTCGCCTCGGGCGCGTAGGCGTAGCCGTCGACGGCGAAGTCCTGCAATCCCGCCGGCGTGCCGATGCGATGCTGGATCGCATGCCGCGCCATCAGGCCGCGGGCGCGCTTGGCGAAGAAGCTGATGATCTTGTAGCGGCCATTCTTCCAGTCCTCGAACTGGCACTCGATGACGCGCGGCTTCAGCACCTTGCGGGCGGCCGCCTTGAAGTACTCCTGCGACGCCAGGTTCACGATCACCGGCGACTGCAGTTGCGCGCTCTGCGCGTTCAGATGCTCGGCGATCGTGTCGCCCCAGTAGGCGTAGAGGTTGCCGCCCTTGTCGTTCCTCAGCGCCGTGCCCATCTCCAGCCGGTAGGGCTGGAGCCGGTCCAGCGGGCGCAGCACGCCGTACAGGCCCGACAGGATCGCCAGGTGGCGCTGCGCCCACTGCAGGTCGTCCAGCGACAGCGTCGAAGCCTGCAGGCCGTCGTACACGTCGCCGTTGAAGGCGAGCACCGCGGGCTTGCTGTTCTTGTCGGTGAAGCGCGAGGACCACGCGTGATAGCGGGCGACGTTCAAGGTCGCCAGCGCTTCGGAGATGTCCATCAGGCCGCCGATGTCGGCGGGCGACCGGGTCTTGAGGATCTCGATCAGTTCGGCCGATTGCGGCACGAACTGGGGACGGCTCGCGAGCGCGGCGACGGCGTCCGGCGTGGGGGTGTCGTAGTCCAGGGACTTCGCGGGGGAGATCACGAAAAGCATGGGGCGGATTGTCGCGCGTCGGACGCGCAAGACCTGTCACCAGTGACCCGGATGGACGAAAGCCGCCCGGAGGCGGCTCTTGTCCGAGGCGGCCCGCTTACTTCGCGAGCAGCGTGTTGATCGCCGTCACATCCTCGGGGCGGAGCTGCCCGGAGGCCTGACGCAGCTTGAGGCTGTTGACCAGCACGTCGTAGCGGGCCTTGGCCAGGTCGCGCTGCGTCGTGTAGAGCTGCGTCTGCGCGTTGAGCACGTCCAGGTTGACGCGCACGCCGACCTTGTAGCCGAGCTGCGTCGCTTCCAGCGCCAGCTTCGAGGACGACTCGGCCGCTTCGTACGCCTTCACCTGCGCCTGCAGCGACTGCACGCCGAAGAAGGCGCGCTTGGTGCTCTCCTCGACACTGCGGCGGGCGAAGTTGAGGTCGTTGCGGGACTTCTCCTCCAGCGACATCGTCTCCTTGATGCGGTTGGTGATCTGTCCGCCGGTGTAGACCGGCAGGTTCACCGAGACGCCCAGCGAGCCCTGCTTCGTGTTGCCGGTGTAGCTGACGCCCTCGCCGGTCTGGCGCTGCACGCCCAGCGAGGCGTTCAGGTCGACGGTGGGCCAGCGGGCGCCCTGCGCGCGATCGATCTCGATCTTGGCGATGTCCAGGCCCAGCTGCGCCTTGCGGATGGCGGGATGGCCGTCCTCGGCCTGGGTGACCCAGGGTTCCACCGTGGACGGCGCCACCGGCGGCAGCGCCACCGGCACCGCCAGCGGACGCGGCTCGACGCCGACACGGCCCACCAGCTGGTCCAGCGTCACGCGCTTGACGCGCAGGTCGTTGTCGGCCGCCAGTTCCTGCGCGGTCGCCAGGTCATACCGCGCCTGCGCTTCACGGGTATCGGTGATGGTGGCGGTGCCGACCTCGAAGTTGCGCTTGGCCGAGGCCAGCTGCTCCGCGATCGCGGCCTTGTTGGCGCTGGAGGTCGACAGCGTGTCCTTGGCGCCCAGCACATCGAAGTAGGCCTGCGCCACGCGGACGATCAGGTCCTGCTCCGCCGACGCCAGGTCGGACTGGGCGACATCGACGCCCAGGCGGGCCTGCTCGATGCTGCCGGCATTCGGCCGGTTGAAGACCGCGTACTTCGCGCTCAGTCCGGCGTTGCTGACCGTGTTGCCCTGCCAGCCAGTATTCACCGAGCCGCCCTGGCCGTTGGGGATCGCCGGCAGGTCGACCTCGTTGCGTGTCGCGCCGACGCCCAGGCCCACGCTCGGACGCGCCAGCGCCTGCGCCTGTCCGTAGCGGTACTGCGCCGAATCCGCCACCGCGCGCGCGGCGAGGAAGGTCGCGTCGTAGGCACGGGCCGCGTCGTACAGCTCTTGCAGGCTCTGCGCCTGGGCCGCGCCCGCCGCGAAGGCGAGCGCCGCGGCCAGGAGCGTGACCCGCGGCAGGCGGGAGATCGGAGACGGACGGCGTTCAGCGGCCATGAGGCATCCTCGTGTCGATGTGATGTTCTTCGGATCGATCCAACTGCGGACCGGCCGCGGCCAGGCCGCGGACGGGATTCAGTACCTCGGCACCGGCGGGTCGATCGCCTCCGATCCGACCCGGGTGCCGCGGGCGAGGTTATAGATCACCTCCCCCACTTCCCTCGAAAGAAATGCGACGACTTGCAGTCTTCGCCCCCTTCGACGGCAAATACGCGCGACGGACGGCAGGCGCCTCAGAAGGTGAAGTGCGAGCCCGTGTCGAAGCCGTCCAGGCGTTGGACGACCGTCTCGAACAGGTTCTTCGTCGCGAACTCGCGCTCGCCGGTGCGGGTGATGATGCGCGCGGTCATCGCGGGCTCCTCGCCGACGATCACGCCCATGCGGCCGCCGACCTTGAGCTGGTCCAGCAGCGCCTGCGGCACCTGCGCGACCGAGCCCGACAGCAGGATCACGTCGAACGGGCCTTCGGCCGGCAGGCCCTTGGCGCCGTCGCCCTCGACCACGGTCACGTTCAGCACGCCGTTGCGGCGCAGCGCGTCGCGGGCGGCGACCACCAGCTGCGCGTCCTGCTCCACGCTGAAGACCTGCTGCGCCTTGTGGCCCAGCAGCGCGGCCATGTAGCCGGCGCCGGTGCCGATCTCCAGCACCTTCTCGTGGCGCTCGATCTGCAGCTCCTGCATCCAGCGGGCCTCGACCCGGGGCGGCAGCATCTTGCGGCCATGGGCCAGCGGCAGCTCGACGTCGGTGAAGGCCACGTTGCGGTAGGCGGCCGGCACGAAGTCCTCGCGCTTGACCACGGCCAGCAGGCCCAGCACCGAGGTGTCCAGCACATCCCACGGGCGGATCTGCTGTTCGATCATGTTGAAGCGGGCTTGTTCGAAATTCATGTTCTGGTCCTCTGGCGCCGCACGGCGCGCCAAACTCGGTCGGGAATGCGATCCGGAAGCGGTCGGGAATGCGGGCGGTATTCTAGGCGGCCGGCCGGGGGGCGGCCGGATCGGATGGGGGACGCGGGCGGTTGAGGAGTCCCTCGAACATCAGCTCGAGCTGCAGCTTGAGCACCACCTCGGGTTCGGGCTTGTGATCGTGCACCGCGCCCGCCTTGCCGATCGAGTGCTGATGCAGCACCAGATGCAGCACCGGACCGATCAGCACCATCACGCAGGCATCGGGGTCCACGTCACGGAACTCCCCGGAGGCGATGCCCCGGCGGACGACCTCGGCCAGCAGCGCGCAGCTGGGCTCGATGACCTCGTCGTTGTAGAACGCGGCCAGCTGCGGGAAGTTGCCGGCCTCGCTCATCATGATCTTGTGGATGCCGCCGGCCGGGGTGAGCCCCATGCGCTCCCACCAGCTCCACAGCATCCAGGTCAGCAGCTCGGCCATCGAGCCCTGGTGCTTGCCCAGCTCGGAGACGCCTTCGGCGATCTTGGTGCCGATGGACTCGCGCACCACCGCCTTGAAGAGTTCCTCCTTCGAGGGGTAGTAGAGGTACAGCGTCCCCTTGGACACCCCCGCCTTGGCGGCGACCTCCTCCGACCGGGTGGCAGCGAAGCCCTTCTCGACGAACAGCGACAGCGCCGCCTCCAGCAGTTCCTGCGGCCGCGCCTCTTTCCGCCGCTGTCGGGCGGACGATGGCGCCGGGGCGGCGGTCTTGGCGGAAGCGCGAGGCATGGTGACGGAACGGGACGTCTTGCTCCCTCTCCCGCTTGCGGGAGAGGGTTGGGGTGAGGGCGCGCACAGCGCGCGGGGTCGGCGAACGGCTCAGGCAGCCAGAAAATTAACTGACTAACCGGTCAGTAATGTAGCGGCGAGCTTTCAGACCGGTCAAGCGCCGCCCTTCCCGCGCAAGGCCTGGCACGGAGCCCTTTAAGAGGGACTGAAGGCCTTCACGCGCCTCTCACGCCGGGACCGCCCATCCGGGTGCTGCACTGCCGCAAACCCGGCCCGGGCCGCGGCTATGATCCCCGCCGACCCGCCTCCACCCCCGAGCGAGGCGGCATTCTGGAGTCGTAGTTTGGACACTGTGCTGCTGATCAAGGCCGCGATCATGGGGATCGTCGAAGGCCTGACCGAATTCCTGCCGATCTCCTCGACCGGCCACCTGATCCTGACGGGCGCGCTGCTCGGCGGTTTCGAGGATGCGCGGGGCAAGGTGTTCGACATCGCGATCCAGACCGGGGCGATCCTGGCGGTGATCATCGTCTACTGGCAGCGCCTGCGCGAGACCGCCGCCGGCCTGGGCAGCGACGTGCGCGCGCGCCGCTTCGTGCTGAACGTGGCGATCGGCTTCCTGCCGGCGGTCATCCTGGGCCTGCTGTTCGGCAAGGTGATCAAGGAACACCTGTTCACCCCCGTCGTGGTGGCGAGCACCTTCATCATCGGCGGCTTCATCATCCTGTGGGCGGAACGCCGCCAGCAGACCGCGGTGCGCATCCAGGACGTCGACCAGATGTCGCCGATGGACGCGCTGAAGGTCGGCTTCGTCCAGTGCCTGGCGATGGTGCCGGGCACCAGCCGCTCCGGCGCGACCATCATCGGCGGCATGCTGCTGGGCCTGTCGCGCAAGGCCGCCACCGATTTCAGCTTCTTCCTGGCCATCCCGACGCTGATCGGTGCCGGCCTGTACAGCCTGTACAAGGAGCGCTCGGTGCTGTCGACCGGCGACATCCCGCTGTTCGCGGTGGGCCTGTTCTTCTCCTTCGTCAGCGCCTGGATCTGCGTGCGTTGGCTGCTGAAGTACATCGCCAGCCACAGCTTCGTGCCGTTCGCCTGGTACCGCATCGCCTTCGGCATCGTGGTGCTGGTCACCGCCTACACCGGCGTCATCGTCTGGGCGGACTGACCCTTCGGGCCCTCCGCGGAGGGCCCCTCCGGAGCGTTCCCTCGGGAGGGCGAACGCTTCCCCTGCGCGGGGATGGCCAAGCGCCTAAAATGGCACCCCTATGACCATCACGATCAAGACCGGCGCCGACATCGACGCCATGCGCATCGCCGGGCGTCTGGCGTCCGAGGTGCTGGACATGCTGACCCCGCACGTCAAGCCGGGCGTCAGCACCGAGCACCTCGACAAGCTGGCCCACGACTACATCGTGAACGTGCAGCAGGGCATCCCCGCCCCGCTGAACTACCAGCCGCCGGGCTACACGCCCTACCCGAAGTCGATCTGCACCTCGATCAACCATCAGGTCTGCCACGGCATCCCGAACGACCGTCCGCTGAAGAACGGCGACATCGTCAACATCGACGTCACCGTCATCAAGGACGGCTGGCACGGCGACACGAGCCGCATGTTCGTCGTCGGCGAGGGCTCGATCGCGGCCAAGCGGCTGTGCGCCTTCACCTACGAGGCGATGTGGAAGGGCATCCAGAAGGTCAAGCCCGGCGCGCGCCTGGGCGACATCGGCCACTCGATCCAGACCTTCGCCGAGAACGCCGGCTTCAGCGTCGTGCGCGAGTTCTGCGGCCACGGCATCGGCCAGAAGTTCCATGAGGAGCCCCAGGTGCTGCACTACGGCCGCCCCGGCACCCTCGAGGAGCTGGTGCCCGGCATGGTCTTCACGATCGAGCCGATGATCAACGCCGGCCGGCGCGAGATCCGCGAGATGGGCGACGGCTGGACCATCGTCACCAAGGACCGCTCGCTGTCGGCGCAGTGGGAGCACACGGTGCTGGTCACCGAGACCGGCTTCGAGATCCTCACGCAGTCGGCCGGCACGCCGCCGCCGCCCGCCTTCGCCCTGCCCCAGGCCGTGCCGGCCTGATCCGCGCGGACCGCCCATGAACGCCAGGACGCCCGGCGAGGTGGGCGCTTCGCCCCCGGTTCCGCCTGACGCGCTGTCGGTCGCGGACTTGCGCCAGCACTTCAAGGCCGGCAAGCAGCAGTTGCTGGAGGACTTCGCGGCCGCCAAGGCCAGCGTCTCCGCGGCCACGCGACTGATGCGCCTGCTGGCGAAACACGTCGACGGAACGCTGCAGGCCTTGTGGACGCAATCGGGCATCGCCGCGGCGGCGCCCGAGGCGGCACTGGTCGCGGTCGGCGGCTACGGGCGCGGCGAGCTGTTCCCGCATTCGGACGTGGACGTCCTGCTGCTGCTGCCCGACGCGCTCCCCGACGGCGTCACGCCCGACCAGCCCGGACCGCTCAAGCACGCGATCGAGGCCTTCATCACCGCCTGCTGGGACATCGGCCTGGAGATCGGCTCCTCGGTGCGCTCGGTCAAGGAATGCCTGGACGAGGCCGCCGGCGACGTCACCATCCAGACCGCGCTGCTGGAGTCGCGCTGGCTGGCGGGCGCCAGGCCGCTGGTGAAGCGCTTCGACCAGGCTTTCCGCGCGGCCGTCGATGCGCGTGCCTTCATGCGTGCCAAGACGCTGGAAATGCGCCAGCGCCACACGAAGTACGAAGAGACGCCTTACGCCCTCGAGCCCAACATCAAGGAAAGCCCCGGCGGCCTGCGCGACCTGCAGGTGCTGATCTGGATCGCGCGCGGTGCCGGATTGGGCAAGACCTGGCCCCAGCTGGCGGTCAAGGGACTGATCACGCCCTTCGAGGCCCGCCAGCTCCAGCGCAACGAGGGCGTGCTCAAGAGCATCCGCTGCCAGCTGCACCTGGCGGCGAAGCGGCGCGAGGACCGGCTGGTCTTCGACCTGCAGACCTCGGTGGCGGAGCGCTTCGGCTACGAGTCGACACGCTCGCTGCGCGCCCCCGAGAAGCTGATGCGCCGCTACTACTGGGCGGCCAAGGCGGTCACCCAGCTCAACCAGATCACGCTGCTCAACCTGGAAGAGCAGATCAACGGCACCCGCGACAACGAGCTGCGCCCGGTGAACGCGCGGTTCCTGGAGCGCAGCGGCATGCTGGAGATCGCGAGCGACGATCTCTACGAGCGCGAGCCGCACGCGATCCTCGAGACCTTCCTGATCTACCAGCAGACGCCCGGCATCAAGGGCCTGTCGGCGAAGACGCTGCGCGCGCTCTACAACGCGCGCGGCCTGATGAACAGCGCGTTCCGGCGCGATCCGGCCAACCGCGCGATGTTCATGCGCATCCTCGACGAGCCGCAGGGACAGACGCACGCCTTCCGCCTGATGAACCAGACCTCGGTGCTGGGGCGTTACCTGTGGGTGTTCCGGCGCATCGTCGGGCAGATGCAGCACGACCTGTTCCACGTCTACACGGTGGACCAGCACATCCTCATGGTGCTGCGCAACATCCGGCGCTTCTTCATCCCCGAGCACACGCACGAGTACCCGTTCTGCTCGCAGCTGGCGGCGCAATTCGACCGGCCGTCGGCGCTCTACGTCGCGGCGCTCTTCCATGACATCGCCAAGGGCCGGGGCGGCGACCACTCCGACCTCGGCGCGACCGAAGCGAAACGCTTCTGCCGCGCGCACGGCCTGCCCAAGGCCGATGCCGCGCTGGTCGTGTTCCTGGTCGAGCACCACCTGACGATGTCGCGCGTCGCGCAGAAGGAGGACCTGTCCGATCCGGAGGTCATCCAGCACTTCGCCCAGAAGGTGAAGGACGAGCGCACGCTGACGGCGCTCTACCTGCTGACGGTGGCCGACATCCGCGGCACCGGCCCCAAGGTCTGGAACGCCTGGAAGGGCAAGCTGCTCGAGGACCTGTACCGGCTGACGCTGCGCGCGCTCGGCGGCGCGAAGCTGAACATGGCCGCGGAGATCGAGGCGCGCAAGCAGGAGGCCCGGCAGGAGCTGGCGCTGAAGGCGCAGCTGCCGGGCACCGAGGACGCGTTGTGGAAGACGCTGGACCTGAGCTACTTCGCTCGGCACGACGCGCCGGACCTGGCGTGGCATGCGCGGGCGCTGTGGCGGCATGTCGAGAGCACCGTGCCCGTGGTGCACGCGCGGCCGTCGCCGGTCGGCGAAGGCCTGCAGGTGCTGGTGTACGCGAAGGACCTGCAGGACCTGTTCGCGCGGATCTGCGGCTACTTCGACGGCGCCGGTTTCAACATCCTGGACGCCAAGGTCCACACGACCCGTACCGGCTATGCGCTGGACACCTTCCAGGTCATCGCGCCGGAACTGGACCTGCATCACCGCGACCTCACGGCGCTGGTCGAGTCCAAGCTCGGCCAGGCGCTCGTCGCGCAGGGGCCGCTGCCGGAGCCGCGCAAGGGTCGGCTCTCGCGCCGCGTGAAGAGCTTCCCCTTCACCCCGCGCATCGCGCTGCGGCCGGACGAACGCGCGCAGCGCTGGCTGCTGTCCGTCAGCGCCACCGACCGCGCCGGCCTGCTGTACGCCATCGCGCGGGTGTTGGCGAGACACGGGATCAACCTGCAGCTCGCCAAGGTCTCGACGCTCGGCGAGCGCGTCGAAGACACCTTCCTGCTCGACGGCGCGGCACTGCAGCAGAGCCGCATGCAGCTGCAGATCGAGACCGAGCTGCTGGACGCCCTGTCCGTGCAGTGATGGCACGATGACTGCGCCAGCACCATGACGGCGCCATGAGTCAGTACCACGTGATACCGTCGGCCGAGGCCTTCGCGCGGCTCGACGGGTTCAGCACCGTGATCGACGTGCGTTCCCCCGGGGAGTTCGCCGAGGACCATCTGCCCGGCGCGCTGAACTGGCCAGTTCTCGACGACGAGGAGCGCCGCATCGTCGGCACGCTCTACCGCCAGGATCCGCTGGAGGCGCGCAAGCTCGGCGCGGCCATCGTCGCGCGCAACATTGCCAACCACCTCGATGCGAACCGCCCGCTGATGCAGAAGCATTGGCGGCCGCTGGTCTATTGCTGGCGCGGCGGCCAGCGGTCCGGCGCGATGAACTGGTTCCTGAACCAGATCGGGTTCAAGTCGCTGCAGCTGGTCGGCGGCTACAAGGCGTTCCGGGGCGAAGTCATCAAGACCCTGGCGGAGCAGCCGGCGCGGTTCGACTTCGTCGTGCTGTGCGGACGGACCGGATCCGGCAAGACCCGGCTGCTGCAGGCGCTCGCCGCCGCGGGCGAGCAGGTGCTCGACCTCGAGGCGCTGGCACGACATCGCGGCTCGGTGCTGGGCGCCCTCCCCGATCGGCCTCAGCCGAGCCAGAAAGCGTTCGACACCGCGCTCTGGCAGGCGATGGTGACGCTCGATCCGGCCCGACCCGTGTACGTCGAGAGCGAAAGCCGCAAGATCGGCGGCATCCAGCTGCCCGAACCCTTGCATCTGCGATTGCGGCAGCACGGACGATGCGTGTGGATCGACATGGCCGAGGCGGGACGCGTGCAATTGCTGCTCGAGGACTACGCCCACTTCAAGGATCAACCCGAGCAGTTCAACGCGCTCATCAGCGGACTCGTCACGCTCCGCGGCCGGGAACGCGTGGGACGGTGGCAAGCCCTGGCCCTCGCCGGACAGTGGACAGAGGTCTTCGGGGAACTCATGCGCGAGCACTACGACCCCGGGTATGAACGCTCGCTAACCAACCAGTTCCCGAAACTGATCGACGCACCACACGTCACGCTGCCCAACGGAAGCAGCGAAGAAACCAGCAAGGCCGCTCAGGAAGTCATGGGGTTGGGTCGCTCATGAATACAAGTCGTCTCACCGCGTGAGACCCCGCCGGGACTCGGCCCGGCAGCCGAGTCCCTTTGTCCGCCGACAAAGGAACCAAAACGGCTCTGACGACGCTCATATACGCTCGCTGCCCAGCATTCGTCGCTCGTCACTGCGCTCCGAGACTCCTCGGACGATGCCCTCAAACGACCACCACCGGAGTCCTCGCACCGCCTCTCTCTACAGGCTTGCTCGCTCCGCTCGTCGCGCCAGCCACTCAACGTGGTCCGCAACGGCCCTGCCCGCTCGCCCCTACCGGGGTCTCGCAGCCAAGATTGCCTTGGTCTACTTGAAGGACGTGCTGACCAGGCTGCCGACGCAGCCGGCCAGTCGCATCCACGAGTTGCTGCCGCACCGGTGGCAAACTGTGTAGTCAGCGCCACTTCGCCAGCTGCACATTCAAATGGTCTTCCTTGCGATCACGCCTACCGGTCTGGCCGATGCCCTTCGTGCCGCCAAAGCGGATGACGCCGTTTGGTGCGGCAGCGACGCGATCACCGAAGCTGACTACGCTACGCTGAAGCAACCGAACCTGAGCCGGTTCATCTACGAGCTTGGCGACCGGCTTCTGGTCAGCGATGCCATCGGCACAATCGAAGAGCATCATCCTCATCAGATCATCTGGGTTGAAGCCGCTGCATCAAATTAGCGAGCGCGAGCTGGCTCGGCTGGACGCTGACGATGCGCGGGGCGCCTCGATGCAACGACCAACGGTCGACCTGGATGTCTGGGACGAGTACTGGATCGCGATACGCGGCCGCGACAAGGCACCGAAGCCCTCTGCTGCGAGACCCCGCTAGGGGCGAGCGTGAGAGGCCGGCGCGAACCGCGTTGAGTGGCTGGCGCGACGAGCGAAGCGAGCAAGCCTGTAGAGAGAGGCGGTGCGAGGACTTCGGTGGTGGCCGTTTGAGGGCATCGTCCGAGGAGTCTCGGAGCGCAGTGACGAGCGACGACGGCCACCCAGCGAGCGCATATGAGCGTCGTCAGAGCCGTTTTGGTTCCTTTGTCGGCTGACAAAGGAACTCGGCCGCCGGGCCGAGACCCGGCGGGCTGCAGGGAGCGGAAGAAAGCCCTGGCTCAGACAGCCAGCAACTCCACTTCGAACAGCAGCGTCGCATGCGGCGGAATGACGCCGCCGGCGCCGTAAGCGCCATAGCCCAGCTCCGACGGGATGACGAGGAATCGGGTGCCGCCGACCTTCATCCCTTGGACGCCTTCATCCCAGCCCTTGATGACTTCACCCGCGCCGAGGTGGAAGCGGAACGGATCGCGGCGGTCCTTGGACGAGTCGAACTTGCGACCGCGCTGACCGTCCTTGTAGAGCCATCCGGTGTAGTGGACGGTGACGCGCTTGCCGGCTTCGGCGACGGCGCCCTCGCCTTCCTTGACGTCCTCGAACTGCAGGCCGCTGGCGGTGGTGGAGAGCTGGTTGAGTTCGATGGCTTCAGCGCCGACGGACACGCCCAGCAGTTCCACCTCGAACATCAGCGTCGCATTCGGCGGGATCACGCCGCCCGCGCCGCGTGCGCCGTAGCCGAGCTGCGGCGGGATGACGAGCACGCGCGTGCCGCCCACCTGCATGCCCTGGACGCCTTCGTCCCAGCCCTTGATGACCATGCCGCCGTCGAGTTCGAACTCGAACGGCTCGCCGCGGTCCTTGCTGGAGTCGAACTTGGTGCCCTTCTCGCCGTCCTTGAAGAGCCAGCCGGTGTAATGCACCTTCACGTCCTGGCCGGCCTTGGCGGTGGCGCCGGTGCCGGGGGTGGTGTCGTCGTATTGCAGGCCGCTGTCGGTCGTCTTCATCGGGGAGTTCCTTGAAAGGGGGATGCCGGTGACATCCCGAAATGCAAAGGCGTGATCATGCCAGCCGCCGAGGGCTCCGGGCCCGGCCTTGGGCGGGCCGGGGACGGATCAGGGCAGGCGTACACGCCACGCCACCACGGCGTGTTCGAGCCACTCGGGCATCGTCCGCGCCTCCAGGGCCGACAACCCGAGACGGGTGCCGGCGCGTCGCAATGCGGCAAGCGGGTCGCCCAGGTCCAGGGCCTGGGCGCCGTTCTGCTTGGACAGCTTCTCGCCGTTGTCGCCGAGCACCAGCGGTGTGTGCAGGTAGCGCGGCTGCGGCAGGCCGAGCAATTCCTGCAGCCGGATCTGCCGGGGCGTGTTGTCGGCGAGGTCCTCGCCGCGGACGACATCGGTGATGCCCTGCCAGGCGTCGTCGACGACGACCGCGAGCTGATAGGCCCAGAGGCCGTCCGCGCGCAGGAGGATGACGTCGCCGACCTCGTCCGTCAGGTCCTGCGACTGCGCGCCGAGCCGTCGATCGCGCCAGTCGATGCGCAGCGGCGCGTCGCCGTCGACGGTCGAGGTGCTGCGCAGCCGCCACGCCCGCGCGGGCTTGCCGTGCAGGCCGTGACGGCAGGTGCCCGGATAGATGAGCTCCCCATGCCGCTCCCGCTGGCCGCCGCGGGCGGCGATCGCCTCGGCGATGTCCTTGCGCGAGCACCCGCACGGATAGGCCCAGCCCGCGGCGATCAGTTGATCGAGCGCGGCCCGGTAGGCCGCGTCGCGGCGGGATTGCCAGATCGGCGGCTCGTCCGGCAGCAGCCGCACCTGCGCGAGCTGCGACAGCACCACCGCATCGGCGCCGGCCGGACAGCGCGGCCGGTCGACATCCTCGATCCGGATCAGCCAGCGCCCGCCATGCGCCCGCGCGTCGAGCCAGCTCGCCAGCGCCGCGACCAGCGACCCCTCATGCAGCGGCCCCGTGGGCGACGGCGCGAACCGGCCGATGTAGCCCCGCCGCGGCTGGATCACAGCAGCAATCCTTCGTGCTGCTCGATCAGCGAGCGCCGCGTCGTCTCGTTCCTGAGCCGGTCCAGCCACCAGGCCAGCGCCTTGGCCGGACGATGGCCGGTGTTGCGCCAGGCGTAGTGCATCGGCGAGATCCGCCGGCCCTGGAAGGTCTCCTTCTGGACCAGCCGCCCCGCGTCCACGTGCCGCCGCACCATCGGCGTCGGCAGCGAGCCCACGCCCAGGCCGCGCAGCATCGCCTCGAGCTTGATCGCCATCGACGGCACCGTCAGCACCTCCTGCCCGGGCACCACGCCGACGGTCATCGGCGCGAGGCTGCGCGCCGTGTCCGCCACCGCGACGATGCGATGGCGGGCGATGTCGGCCGAGGTCAACACCCCCTCGAATCCCGCCAGCGGGTGATGCGGCGCGACGCAGAACACCATCTCCATCGGCCCCAGCACCTCGCACACGACCGAGCTCCCCGGCGGCTGCGCGCTGGTGCCGATCGCCAGGTCCGCCTGGCCGGAGATCAGTGCCTCCCAGGTGCCGGCGAGCACCTCGGTGCGCAGCTTCAGGCGCGTCGGCGGCGGCTTGCCGTCCTCGGCCTGCAGGTAGAAGGCCTCCATCAGGTCGAAGATCGCGCGCCGCGCGATCGCATCGTCGAAGGCGATGGTGAGTTCGCTCTCCCACCCCGTGGCGACACGCTTGACGCGGTTGGCGACGGCGTCCATCTCCTGGAGCAGCCGACGCCCTTCGGTCAGCAACTCGTGCCCCGCGGCCGTCAGCACCGCCTGGCGCGAACTGCGGTCGAACAGCAGCACGTCCAGCGCGTCCTCGAGCTGGCGCACCGAGTAGGTCAGCGCCGACGGCACCTTCCCCATCTCCCGCGCCGCCGCGGCGAAGCTGCCGCTGCGCGCGATGCTGTCCATCATCGCCAGCGCTTCCGGCGTCAGCACCCGGCGTTTGTCTTGTTGAGCCATCCCTTCATCTTATTTGAACGCTGGCTTCAAGCCCCTCCCCCTCGGGAGAGGCCTGCTTCCCTACAGTGAGTCCATCGCCAACCAGCAGGCCCTCTCCACCACACCGGGGGCCGGCCACAGAAGGAGCATCAACATGCGTGAAGTCATCAAGTCCTCGGATCGCGGCTATGCCGACCACGGCTGGCTGAAGAGCTTCCACAGCTTCTCGTTCGCGGACTATCACAACCCGCGCCGGATGGGCTTCGGACCGCTGCGCGTGATCAACGAGGACCGCATCGCCGGCGGCACCGGCTTCGGCACGCACGGCCACCGCGACATGGAGATCATCAGCTACGTCCTGAGCGGCGAGCTGGCGCACCAGGACAGCATGGGCAACGGCACGCCGGGCGGCGCCAACGCGGGCGTGATCCGTCCAGGCGACGTGCAGCGCATGAGCGCGGGCACCGGCGTCCGTCACAGCGAGTTCAACCACTCGAAGGACGGTCAGACCCACTTCCTGCAGATCTGGATCATGCCGGACCGTCAGGGCGTGGAGCCGGGCTACGAGCAGAAGCATTTCGCCGACGCCGACAAGCGCGGCCAGCTGCGTCTGGTGGCCTCGCCCGACGGCGCGCAGGACTCGGTGTCCATCCACCAGGATGCGCGGCTGTACGCCGGACTGTTCAACGGCGATGAACGCGCCGAGCTGCCGCTCGCGGCGGACCGGATCGCCTACGTGCATGTCGTGCGCGGCCAGGCGACCGTGAACGGCGAAGCGCTGGGCGCCGGCGACGCGCTCCAGCTCGCCAAGGAGCCGGGTATCGCGATCGAGGCCGGCCAGGACGCCGAGGTCCTGGTGTTCGATCTGCCGGTGTGAGTCCACGGGCGGGCGCGAGCCCGCCCTACACTCGCCCGATGCAATCGCTTCGACCCCTGCTGGCCGCGTTGCCGCCGCTCGACTGGGCCGCGCTGGGCCTGTTCTTCGTGACCTGGATCGGCTACGCCGAGTTCTCCAAGCGCCATGCCGACGGGCAGGGTTCGCTGCTGGCCATCACCAACCGGGTGCGCCGGCAGTGGATGCTTCAGCTGACCTACCGCGACATGCGGGTGCTGGACGGCGCGGTCAGCCAGGCGCTGCTGTCGAGCCCGTCCTTCTTCGCCTCCACCACCATCCTGATCATCGGCGGCCTGCTGGCCGCGCTGGGCACCAGCGAGCAGACCAGCGCGCTGGTGCTGGGGCTGCCGTTCGCGGTCAAGACCAGCACGCTGGTGTTCGACATCAAGCTCGCGCTGCTGACCGCCATCTTCGTGTACGCCTTCTTCCGCTTCACCTGGAGCATGCGGCAGTACACCTTCGGCGCGCTGCTGGTCGCTTCAGCGCCGGAGGCGGTCCAGTTCGCGCAACTGGGGTCCGAAGCGCGCGAGGAATTCGCCGACCGCGCCGGTGCCGTCGTCGGCATGGCGGCCGAGGCCTTCAACGACGGCCTGCGCGGCTATTACCTCGCCTTCCCGGTGGTGGGCTGGTTCTTCTCGCCGTGGGCGCTGATGCTGGCCGCCGTCGGCGTCGTCTACGTGCTGTACCAGCGCGAGTTCCGCTCCGAGGTCCTCGAGAAACTGCGCGCCTGAAGCGCCGCGCGGGTCATCCGACCGGCGCGGCGCTCCGTGACGTCAGTGCACCACCCTGCCGAAGGAGAACTCGCCGGGTTCGCCGCCGGGTGAGGTCTCGACGCTCACCGGGATCACGTCCTTCGGACCGAAGCGCCCCTGCAGGATCAGCTTGGACAGCGGGTTCTCGATCCGCTGCTGGATCGCGCGCTTGAGCGGCCGCGCCCCGAAGACCGGATCGAAGCCGACCTTGGCCAACTCGTCGAGCGCCTCGTCGCTGACGTCGAGCTTCATCTCCAGCTTGTCCAGGCGCTGTTCGAGCTGACGCAACTGGATCTTCGCGATCGACTTGATGTGGTCCGCGCCCAGCGCATGGAAGATCACCGTCTCGTCGATGCGGTTGAGGAACTCCGGCCGGAAGTGCGCCTTGACCTCGCCCCAGACCGCGTCGCGGATGACCTCGTCGGGCTCGCCCTGCAGCGCCATGATGTGCTGCGAGCCCAGGTTGGACGTCATCACGATCACGCAGTTCTTGAAGTCGACCGTGCGCCCCTGGCCGTCGGTCAGCCGACCGTCGTCCAGCACCTGCAGCAGCACGTTGAACACGTCCGGGTGGGCCTTCTCGACCTCGTCGAGCAGCAGCACGCTGTAGGGCTTGCGGCGCACCGCCTCGGTCAGGTAGCCGCCCTCGTCGTAGCCGACGTAACCCGGAGGCGCGCCGATCAGCCGGCTCACCGAGTGCTTCTCCATGAACTCGCTCATGTCGATGCGGATCATGTGGTCTTCGCTGTCGAACAGGAAGCCCGCCAGCGCCTTGCACAGCTCGGTCTTGCCGACGCCGGTCGGGCCCAGGAACAGGAAGCTGCCCAGCGGCTTGTCCGGATCGGACAGCCCGGCGCGCGAGCGCCGGATCGCATCCGCGACCGCGACGATGGCCTCGTCCTGGCCGACGACGCGCTCATGCAGCTTGTCTTCCATCTGCAGCAGCTTGTCGCGCTCGCCCTGCATCAGCTTGGCCACCGGGATGCCGGTCGCGCGGGCGACCACCTCGGCGATCTCCTCCGCGCCGACCATGGTGCGCAGCAGCTGCGGCTGGGTCTTGTCCTTGGCCTTGCCCATCTCCTTGGCCTGCGCCTCGTTGAGGCGCTTCTCCAGGTCGGGCAGCTTGCCGTACTGCAGCTCGGCGACCTTGTTGAAGTCGCCCTTGCGCTTGAGTTCCTCGATCTGGAACTTGATGCGGTCGATCTCTTCCTTGACGTGCGCGGAGCCCTGGGCCTGGGCCTTCTCGGAGGTCCAGATCTCTTCCAGGTCGTTGTACTCGCGCTGGAGCTTGAGCAGCTCTTCCTCGATCAGGGCGAAACGGCGCTGGGAGCCCTCGTCGGTCTCCTTGCGCACGGCCTCGCGCTCGATCTTGAGCTGGATCATGCGGCGGTCGAGGCGGTCCATCGCCTCGGGCTTGGAGTCGATCTCGATCTTGATCTTGGCCGCGGCCTCGTCGATCAGGTCGATGGCCTTGTCGGGCAGGAAGCGGTCGGTGATGTAGCGGTGCGAGAGCTCGGCCGCGGCGACGATGGCCGGGTCGGTGATCTCGACGCCGTGGTGGACCTCGTACTTCTCCTGCAGGCCGCGCAGGATGGCGATGGTGGCCTCGACGGTGGGTTCGTCGACCAGCACCTTCTGGAAGCGGCGCTCCAGCGCGGCGTCCTTCTCGACGTACTTGCGGTATTCCTCCAGCGTGGTCGCGCCGATGCAGTGCAGCTCGCCGCGCGCCAGCGCGGGCTTGAGCATGTTGCCGGCGTCGATGGCGCCTTCGGCCTTGCCGGCGCCGACCATGGTGTGGATCTCGTCGATGAACAGGATGATGCGGCCTTCGTCGGCGGCGACTTCCTTGAGCACGGACTTCAGGCGTTCCTCGAATTCACCGCGGAACTTGGCGCCCGCGAGCAGGCCGGCCATGTCCAGCGACAGCACCCGCTTGCCCTTGAGGCTTTCGGGCACTTCCTCGTTGACGATGCGCTGCGCCAGGCCTTCGACGATGGCGGTCTTGCCGACGCCCGGCTCGCCGATGAGCACGGGGTTGTTCTTGGTGCGCCGCTGCAGCACCTGGATGGCGCGGCGGATTTCGTCGTCGCGACCGATCACCGGGTCCAGCTTGCCGGCGCGGGCGCGCTCGGTCAGGTCCAGGGTGTACTTCTTCAGCGACTCGCGCTGGCCTTCGGATTCCTGGCTGTCGACCTTCTGGCCGCCGCGCACGGCTTCGACCGCGGTCTCCAGCGCCTTGCGGGTCAGGCCGTGGCCGCGCACGACACCGGCCAGGTCGGTCTTCGCGTCGGCCAGCGCCAGCAGGAACATCTCGCTGGCGATGAAGTGGTCGCCGCGCTTGGAGGCTTCCTTTTCGGCGTTCTGCAGCAGGCTGACCAGGTCGCGGCTGGGCTGGACCTGCTGGCCCTCGCCCTGCACCTGCGGCAGGCCGCCGACGATGCCGTCCAGCGCGCCCTTGAGGGCGGGCACCTTGACGCCGGCGCGCTCCAGCAGCGCCTTCGGGCCGTCGTCCTGCGCCAGCATGGCGCCCAGGACGTGGGCGGGCTCGATGTAGGGGTTGTCGCGCGTCACCGCCAGGCTTTGGGCCTCGGCCAGCGCTTCTTGGAATCGGGTGGTGAGCTTGTCGACTCGCATGGGTAAAAACCTCCGTTGCGACCCCAAGTGGGAATGTGTCCCTATTTTTCAAGAGAAAACTTCGGCAAGCGGCGCGCCCATTCACTTCATGCGAGGAACTGGCTCAGGGTCGCGTGGCCGGGCTGCCAGTCGATGCGGCCGAGCGCGCCTTGGACGATGGTCCATTGAGGGCCGACGTGGCCGATGTCGAGGTCCAGCAGCACCGGGCACGGCAGGTCGCCGAGCGCCCGTTGCAGCGCGTGTTCTTCCGTGAAGTCACCGCCCGACGCGATCTCCTTGGCCACCGCGCTGCGGCCGAAGAGGATGCCGGCGGCGCCGTCGAACCAGCCCGCCAGCCGCAGGCCGTGCAGCGCGCGAGCCAGTTCGAAGGGTGGCAGCTCGGCGACCTCGAAGAACCAGAGCGGCCGCTCGTCGTCCCCCATCGCGGCACGCCAGGCGGCGACGTCGGCCACCCTCGCACCGGCCAGCCGCGACAGCGAGTCGAGGCAACCACCGACCAGACAGCCCTCGATCGAGAGGGGCTCGACGCCGCCATCCAGCCGTCGCGACACCGTGCCCGGCGCCGGGTCCTGCTCGAACGGCGCGCCGCCTTCGGCGAACCACAGTTCGAAGATCCGTTTCGACACCGCGTCCAGGGCCGTGTCCCCCAGCTGCATCAGGTTGGGCCCGTGCAGCGACGCCCAGCCGGCACTCAGCAGCAAGGGCACCTGGATCGTCGACAGGTCGGAGAAGCCGCTGAACCACTTGGGCGGCGCCTCCCGGAGCCGCTCGAAGTCCAGTTGTCCCAGCACCTCGATCGCCAGCTCGCCGCCCCAGGGCGGGATCACGGCGGCCACCTCCGGATCGAGCAGCACCTCCATCAACTCTGCCGCGCGTTCGGCGGCACTCGCGCTCGCGCCTTGGACCTGCTGCCGCAGCGAACGCCCCTCGCGGACGATGAATCCCTGGCGCCGCAGCATCCACAGCGCGGCGTCCAGGCGTTCATGCATCGCCGGCTTCACGCCGGACGACGGCGCGACGACCGCGACGACGTCACCGGCACGGAGCGGCCGGGGAAGCGGATCGGCGAGTCCGCCATGCCGCTCATTCCGCTCATGCCGACGTCAGCATCTGCATGACCTTGAGCCCCGCGGCGGCGGCGGCCAGCGAGCCCATCACATGTGCCGCCGAGTGCGACAGCGCCATCAGGAATTCGCCGCGCTGCAGCAGCGACAGCGATTCACCGGAGAAGGAAGAAAAGGTCGTGAGCCCGCCGAGGAAGCCGGTGACCAGCAGCAGTTTCAGCATGTCGCTGGGATAACGGCCAAACCATTCCAGCGCCATGCCGATGAGGAAGCCGCCGACGAGGTTGACGGCCAGCGTGCCGAGCGGGAAACCCTGCCACTTCGCGTTCAACATCGACCCCGCGCCCCAGCGCGCGAGCGCGCCTCCCGAGGCTCCGACGGACACCGCCGCCACCTGCATCCAGCTCATCGACCGTTCCCCTCCACGTTGATCCCCCATCGCGCGAGCGCCTCGTCGTCGGCGACACGCGCGTCCACCCAGCGGGCGCCGTCCGGTCCGTGTTCTTTCTTCCAGAACGGCGCCTGCGTCTTCAAGTAATCCATCAGGAACTCGCAGGCCTGGAAGGCCTGGCCGCGATGGCGCGAGCTCACGAGCACCAGCACGATCTGGTCGCGCGGCCGCAGCGCGCCGACGCGATGGACGACGCGGGCGCCACGGATCTCGAAGCGCCGGAAGGCCTCGTCGATCATGGCCTCGATGGCGGCCTCGGTCATGCCGGGATAGTGCTCGAGCTCCATCAGCGACACGGGCGTGCCGTCCGCGCCGTCGCGCACCGTGCCGACGAAGCTCACGACGGCGCCGATGCCGCCGTCTTCCGCGCGCAGCGCCAGCGTCTCGGCGCTGAGGTCGAAGTCAGCGGTCTGGACGGAGACGCGGGGGCGCGCGAGGCGGGCAAGTTCATCGCGACATTCTGGCATCGCCGCGCTTCACGCCCTTGATGGATTCTTGATACCGGAGGGCCGGGTCTTGCCCCGACCTTGATGCGCGTCTCCCTACGCTGGAGGCCTCGCAACAACGGCGCGTGATCCGCGCCCCCTCGCATGAGACCGGTGTTGATCCTTCAACATGAACCCGCACAGGGTCCGGGTTACCTCCTCCAGTGCCTGCGCGCGCACGACGTGCCGGTGCATCTGCTGCGGCCCGACCTGGGCGACACCCTGCCGCGGACGGCGGGCGCGTTCAGCGGCCTGGTGCTGCTGGGCAGCGACCACGGCGTCAACGACGGCACGCCCTGGATCCGGGCGGAGCAGGCATTGCTGATCGATGCGCTGCGGCTCAGCCGGCCCATCCTCGGCCATTGCTTCGGTGCGCAGCAGCTGGCGCGCGCGATGGGTGCCGGCGTGGCCCGGAATCCGCGTCCCGACATCGGCTGGCGCGAGCTGTGGATCACGCCGGCCGCGCGCGGCCTGTTCGGCGGCGAGGACCGGCTGCTGAGCTTCAACTGGCACTACGACAGCTTCCAGATCCCGGCCGGCGCGACACGGACGCTGTTCGGCTCGAACTGCCTGAACAAGGGGTTCGCGCTGGGACCGCACATCGGGCTCCAGAGCCACCTGGAAGTGACCGAGCAGGGCCTGCGCGACTGGTGCGCGCACGGACGCGAGGAACTGCGACGCGGTCGCGGCGTGACGGTGCAGAGCGAGGACGAGATCCTGGCCGCCCTGCCCGAGCGCCTCGCGCGCCTGCGCGGCGCCGCCACCAGCGTCTACCACCATTGGATCGGGCAGTTGGATCGGCCGCCGGTCTTCGGCCGCGCACGGGCGGCGTGAGGTGGCACGAGGTGGCGTGAGGTGGCATGAGGCGGCGGCCCCTGGCGTGCGGCCGCGTGCAGCGATGCAAGGCAGCGTGACTTTCCGCGCCTGCCTGGCCGGTATGCGACGCTGAGACGTCGCCGCCGCGCTTCGGAGTCTTTCGTCATGGCCCAGACCCGCCTCGTCCGTTGGTACCGTCCGCTGGCAGCCATCGCCATCGGCGTGATCGCCGCCATGCTCGTCGCCTGCCAGGCACCGACCTCGACCCCGACGTCCCCCACGGCCTCGACCCCGGCGCCTGGGGCCAATGACGTCGCGTCGCCGCTGGCCGCCTGGGACCAGGACCAGGACAAGACGCTGCAAGGCGTCGTCGTGCTGCGCGACGGACGCGTCGCCGCCGAGCGCTATTACAACGGCGCCACCGCGGCCTCGCTCAACGACATCCGCTCCGCCGGCAAGAGCGTGACCGCGCTGCTGGCGACGATCGCCATGGATCGCGGCGCGATCGCCAGCGCCTCGGACCCGGTGCGCAAGTACTGGCCCGAGGCCGCTCAAGCCGCGCTTGGCGCGGCGACGATCGACGACCTGCTGACGATGCGTTCCGGCCTCGCGGCGGACGACGAAGACCCCGCCTCGCCCGGCACCGAGGACCGCATGGACGAGTCGGCGGACCCCGTCGCCTTCCTGCTCTCGACGCCGCGCAAGGACGCGCCGGGAGCGACCTACCGCTACAACTCGCTGACGGCCTATGCCGCCGGCATCGTCGTCGGCAAGGCGACCGGTGCGGACCTGGGCGACTTCGCCGGCCGGGCCCTGTTCGAGCCGCTCGGCATCACCGCCTGGCGCTGGAACAAGGACGGGGCCGGCCACACCAAGGGCCAGGGCAACCTGTGGCTGAGCACGCGATCGCTGGCGACGATCGGCGAGATGGTGCGTTGCGGCGGCGAGTACCGCGGACGCCGCATCGTCAGCGCCGGCGGCATCGAGGCGATGCTGCGCCCCCGCGTGCCGATCGCCGCCACGGATCCCTCTGCCGACGAGTACGGGCGGCTCTGGTATTTCAAGTCGCTGCCGGTCGACGACTTCCGCGTGCCGGTCTGGTTCGCGTCCGGCAACGGCGGCAACAAGATCTACGTCGTCCCCAGCCTCCGCATGGTCGTCGCGATCACCTCGCAGGCCTATGGCCGGGGCTACGGCCAACGGCGCTCGCAGGAGATCCTGACCCGCCTGCTGCGCGACGCGATCGCGCACCCGGCGCCCCGCGGGATCGACAGCGGGCCACCCGGCCTGCTGGCCCCGCATTGCGGGCGCTGACGGATCCTGGGATGAATCCGGGAAATCCCACCCCCGCCCCTCCCCCATCCGACCGATGCGCGCGCCCCGGCCCACCCCCTAACGTGCCTGGAGGGGCGCGCCGCGCTCCAGCCCGCCGCGGCAACGCGGCCCAGCAAGGAGCACGCATGTTCGGTCTGACCCTTCTTGGCGCCGTGCATACGGCGTTCGCGCTCGTCGCCCTCGTGGCCGGCTACGCCCTGATCGTCCGCACCGGCCGCATCGACGGCCAGTCGACCCTCGGCCGCACCTACCTGTGGTGCACCGTCGCCACCTGCCTGACGGCCTTCGGCATCTTCCGCCACGGCGGCTTCAACATCGCGCACGTGCTGGCGATCGTCACGCTCGTCGCGCTGGCCATCGCCGTCGCGGCCCATCGGACGCGTTTCCTCGGCGGCCTCTCGCCGTACGCGGAAACTCTGGGCTACAGCTTCACGCTGTTCTGCCACATGATCCCCGGCCTGAACGAGACCTTCACCCGCGTGCCCGTCGGCGCTCCGCTGTTCACCGGCCCCGACGACCCGGCGCTGCAGAAGGCGATCGGCGTCGTGTTCCTGCTCTTCCTGATCCTCATGGCCGTGCAGGCCTGGCGCATCCGCAAGGGGTCGGCGTCGGGACGGCTGCCTCATCCTGCCTGAGCCGGCTTGAGTCGGCTTGAGCCGGTCCGATGCTGGACGATGGGATGCGTCGATTGGACGATCGGATGCGTCCGTATCGGCAACGGGCGTGGCGGACGCCGATACTGCGCGGGTTCCCACCCGCTCGCGCGCCCGACGCGCCCCGCCGATGCCCACGCCCAAGACCGTCCTCGCCGTACGCCACCTGGCTTTCGAAGACCTCGGCCTGCTGCGGCCCGTGCTGGCGGAGCGCGGCGTCGATCGCTTCATCACGCTGGACGCCGGCGTCGACGACCTGCGCGACGTGGACCTCGAGGCGGTCGATCTGCTGGTCGTGCTCGGCGGCCCGATCGGCGCGTACGACGATGCGCTCTATCCGTATCTGAACGACGAGCTCGCGCTCATCCGCCGCCGCCTCGTGTCGCGTCGGCCGCTGCTGGGCGTCTGTCTCGGCGCGCAGTTGATGGCGCGGGCGCTCGGTGCCGCCGTGCGGCCGATGGCGCACGGCAAGAAGGAGATCGGCTTCGCGCCGCTCACGCTCACCGGCGCTGGCCGCGACTCCGCGCTGGCGCCGCTCGCTGGCGGGCAGCCAGTGCTGCATTGGCACGGCGACCAGTTCGAGATCCCCGACGGCGCCACGACGCTCGCAACGACGCCGCTCTGCCCGAACCAGGCCTTCGCGATCGACGGCTTCGCGCTCGCGCTCCAGTTCCACCTGGAGAGCGACCCCGCGCGCCTGGAGCAGTGGCTGATCGGCCACTCGGGCGAACTCGCGCAGGCCCGCGTGCCGCTCGACACGCTGCGCCGCGACGCCGCCGCGCACGGCGCGGGGCTGCGTGCGGCGCTGGGCGCGGTCGTCGACCGCTGGATGGCGGGCTGGCCTCAATCCGCCGGGCAGTAACGCACCGTGTGCGCCTCCGTCGGCACCGGCAGTTCCCACTTGCGCAGCATCCCTTGCAGCGCGCTGTTGGACAAGGACGTGTCGCGCCGGTCGTTGCGACGCAGCAGCTCCGCGCGCGGACGCTCCAGGTAGACGATCTCCACCTCCGCGCCGTAGGCGAAGAGCAGGTCCAGCGTCTTGTCCCGCATCTGCTGGCTCAGGTGGGTCGCGTTCCACACGAACGGTGCGCGCTCGCGCAGCAGCGCCTTCGCCTTGTCCACCGCCGCGTGCGCGACCTTGCCTTCGTTCTGCCCGTGCCTGAGTCCGAGCGCCGCGCGGGCATCGTCGAAGGACACCACCGGTTGATCGCGCCGATGCGCCGCCACCCACGTGTCCTTGCCTGACGCGGGCAGGCCGCACATCACCGTCACGCGGGCGCCGGGCTCCTGGAACAGCGCGTAGTCGGGATGCACGTCCGCGCCGCGGAAGTAGCTGACCCGCGTGTGCGCGTCCGCGAACGCCCGCGGCTGGCCGTAGCAGCCCTCCTCCCGCGCCAGTTCCCGGAACAGCTCGATGTGATCGAGCACCCGGTCGCGGTCCTGGCAGACGCGGCCGCGCATGTCCGCCTCGGCCAGCGCCGCCAGCAGCGGCAGGCTCAGCCGGCAGGACAGCTCGCGCACGATGAACTCGGGCGACAGGCCGCGCTTCGAATCGGCCAGCGCGAAGAACGGCACCTGGTGCACGGCGATCAGACGGCACACGGCCTCGCGCTGCTCGAACGGTATGCCGGCATCCCACAGCAGCACGCGCGCGTCGATCGCGCCCATGCGGGAGTGGCCCGGCTGGCCGATGGCGCCGGTCACCGGATCGATCACCGTCGTCGCGTGCTTGGACACGTCGTGGAGCAGCGCGGCCAGGAACAGCACCGCCTGGTCGGCGCGGCTCGCGGCCTGATAGTCAGGCAAGGCGAGCAGTTCCTCGATCACCATCATCGTGTGCGTCCAGACGTCACCCTCGGCGTGATAACGCGGATCCTGCGGCGTGGTCTTCGCCAGTTCCAGCACCGGGAACGCGGCCAGGCAGGCCGCGAAGTCCGCGGACCGGCCCGCTTCGGGCACCAGGGCCTGGATGTCTTTCCATTGCATGTTCATGGTTCTCTCCTCCGTCCTCTTCAGGGACATCGGTGGTCGTGATCGCCGCGTGGGGCGTCGCGTCGGGCATCTCGTCGGGCATCGCGTGACGCATCGCGCCCCGCCTCGCGTGACGCGCCACGCGACGCCGCCAATGCCTTCAACGCCGTCAGCGACGTGATCGTCTCCAGGCCGAGATCGCTCCACGTCACCGTGGGCCGCTCGGCGAAGAGATCCGCGCCCGGCGCCAGCGCGTTCGGCAGGATCGGCCGGCGGGCATGGTGGCTCTCGCTGTCGAGGATGGTCTGCGTGAAGGACGGCCTCACCAGCTTGAACCGGCCGAGCACCTGCTCGTCGTCCTCGACCTTCAGGTAGAGGCCTTCGGACTGGTCGGCCTTGTCGGTCTGCTTCCAGCACAGGTCCAGCGGCAGCGATTCGCGCCGCGTCGCGGCCTCGAAGGCCTCGCGCCACCCGGTCGACTTCGCCAGCGAGCGCGCCACCAACGCCCAGAGCAGCTTCGGATCGGTCGGCATCGGTCCCGCGTAGAGCACGGGCACCGGCAACACCGGCGAGCCCGCGAGCAGCGCCTGGCGACGCGGCGTCGACAGGAAGCGCGCGGTCACGCGGTCGTAGACGTCGAACTCGTTGAAGTAATGCGGCAGCCGGTCGTACCAGACGCTGTGCTTGGCGTAGGCCCACTCGCCGTAGAGGACGTAGCGGTCCTCGAGGCGCTCGATCAGCCGATGCTCGTGCGCCAGCGCCCAGATCTTCATCGGGTTGAACTGGCGCTCGCCGAACCCGCCGATCAGGTAGTGGCCGCGCGATTGCAGCAGCAGGTCGCCGCCGTCGCTGAACGAGAGGCCGGCATTGGCGCCGTCGAGTTTCTCCTCGATGACGACGTGACAGCCGTCGAGCGCCGCGAGCGGCATCTGGTCATGGGCGGAGTCGCCCGCCTGCAGGCGGCTGCCCGCGAGGTGCGCCGTGCGCGGATAGCGCAGCAGCGGCAGGGATTGCAAATGCATGAGGTCCGTCACCCGCCGCGTTGTTGGCGCGGGCGGGTCCTGGTGGAGTCAGGGAACCGACGGACGTGTCGCAGGCGCGGTCGAGTCGCCGCCGGTCCGAGGGACCGGGCGGAGTCGCTGGGGGAAGTCGCGGGAGGTGTCGTGCGCCACCGGCCTCATGGCAGGCGTCGGGGGCGTCAGGAACCGGTGCCGCAGCCTTCGCGGGCGCAGACGGCGCCGACACGATGCTGCAGGGAAGCAGTCGTCGGCAATCAGCAGTGGATGGACGTACGGGTCTTCATCGGGGCACCTCCGGACAGGAAAGAGGTTGGAGCGCGCGGACGGAGCCGTCCGGCGTGGGCGCGATTCTTCCATCGCGGCTTCGACAGCGTCAACCCATGAGGAACGGCACTGATGCCTCGATCCGACACCCGGACAGGGGACGCGCCGCCCGGTGCCACGCCACAACACGTCGGCGACACGACGAGATGCGATGCAACGCCCGACGCGGCGCCCCGGTTCAATCGTTGTCCGCGAGTCGCGTCAACACGTCCTCGCCCAACTCCTCGATCACCTCGCGTGCCGGCCGTCCTCGTCCGAGGTTGAACAGCACATGGGCCACGCCCATCGCCTGCAGGCGACGCAGGTAGGCGATGAGCGCGTGGCGTCCTGTGCGCAGGCCCAGTTCGAGCGGCTCCGACGCGGCGGCCGGATCGGCGAGCAGTTCGAGCTGCACCGACTGCACGAACGGTTTCGCGCCGACGCCCTTCTGTTCGAGCGCGCGCTGCCACAGCTCGATGCGGCCTTCCTGCCGCGCCTCCTCGCGGTGGTAGGTCGCCCACGCATCGGCATGCGTCGCGGTCCACTGCAGCGACTGCCGGGCCGAACCCACGACGATCATCGGGATGCGCCGCGACGGCGCCGGCAGGACGGGGAAGCCCCCGGTCGCCTCGATCACCGCGGCACGTTCGTCGGCGTCGGGCGACAGCGCCGCGCGCACGATCGCCCAGCGGCTGCGGAAGGTCTCCGCGCGATGGTCCAGGTCTTCGCCGAAGGCCGCGAACTCTGCGGGCCGGTCCCCCGATCCCATGCCGAGGATGAAGCGCCCGCCGCTGAGCCGGTCCAGCGACAGCGCGGCCTTCGCCACATGCAGCGGATGCCGCAACGGCAGCACGATGGCGGCGGTGCCGACGGCGATCTCGCGCGTCGCACCGGCCAGGGCGCCCAGCCACAGGAAAGGATCATCGAGCGCGCTGGCGGTGTTGTCGCTGCCCTGCGGCACCATCAACGGAACGTCGCGCGTCCACAGCGCCGCGAAACCGAGCCGGTCCGCGAGCGCGGCCAGCTCGAGCGCCTCGCCGACGTCGGCCATCCGATCGGGCCGGACCTCGGCGGACGTCGCGGGCGTCATCAGCCCGACCGTGAGCCGGCCGGGCTGGAAGACCGGTCTCACTTGGTCTTCTGCTGCACCACCTTCGCGTAGTCCGCCTGCAGCTTGGTCATGAAGTCGGTGGTGACGCGGAACTGCTGCTCGTGGAAGTCGATCAGCTTCTGGAACTGGTCGGCGGCGACCTCGAAGGGCGCGCCTCCGGCACGCATCGATTCCAGGATCGCCTTCTGCGAGGCGAGCACCGTGCTCCACGCGGCGTAGTTCTGTTCGAACGCCTTCTTCGACTGTTCGAAGAAGGTCTTGGCGAGTTCGACCTGGGCCTGCTGAATCATGAGATGTCTCCTTGTTGAGCGGTGTCGACCGGAGGGGTCGGGTCGGCGCCCCGATGCGGGCGTGCGGCCAATGCTACAGGCCATGCGGACATCGTGCGCGGGACACGGGCATGGCGCCGGTCAGGGCATCAGCCGATACCCCACCCCGGTCTCCGTCAGCAGGTGCTTCGGACTGGCCGGTTCGGCCTCGAGCTTCTGGCGCAGGTTGCCCATGTAGACGCGCAGGTAATGGTTCTGCTCGACCTGCGACGGCCCCCACACCGCCTTCAGCAACTGGCGGTGCGTCAACACCTTGCCGGCGTTGCCGATCAGGTGGCTGAGCAGGCGGTACTCGATCGGCGTGAGGTGCACGTCCTCGCCGGCACGGCGCACGCGGCGCGCGGCCAGGTCGATCTCGACGTCGCCGAAGCGGAAGACCGGATCCTGCTGCTCGCTCGCCCGTGCCTGGTTGCGGCGCAGCGCGACGCGCACCCGCGCCATCAGCTCGCCGACGCCGAAGGGCTTGCTCAGATAGTCGTCGGCGCCGTGGTCGAGGGCCGTGATCTTGTCGTCCTCGGCACCGCGCGCCGACAGCACGATCACCGGCACCGCCGACCACGCGCGCAGGTCGCGCAGGAAATCCTGGCCGTCGCCGTCGGGCAGGCCCAGGTCGAGGATGACCAGGTCCGGCCGCCGCGTGCCCGCGTCGATCAGGCCCTGGCGCAGCGTGCCGGTCTCGTGCACGGACCAGCCCTCGCCTTCCAGGGCCAGGCGCACGAAGCGGCGGATGTTGGGCTCGTCCTCGACGATCAGCGCGACGGGGGCGACGCTTGTCTGCAGCTCGGTCACGGTTGGCTCACGGTTGACTCAAGGTTGACGCACGATGGACGGAAGGCTGGACGCTCACGGGTGGAATTCGCCGTCTTCATCGAAGGCCGGCAGCGCCGGCGGCTCGCCCAGCGGCAGCGCCAGGCTGAAGCGCGCGCCACCCTGCGGCGTCGCGCGCTCGGCCCAGATGCGGCCGCCGTGCGCCTGCATGATGGCACGGCAGATCGCCAGGCCCAGGCCCACGCCGGGCAGGTGCGACTCGCTGTGGCCGCGCGTGAATTTCTCGAACAGCGCCTCCTCGCGGCCCGGCGGCAGACCGGGGCCGTTGTCCTCGACGGACAGGCGCATCTCGCCGGAACCGCTCGCACCATTCGCTCCGTGCGTCCGCGCGATCACGCGGATCTCGCTCCCAGGCGGCGTGTACTTCGCGGCGTTCTCCAGCAGATTGGCCAGCACGCGCTCGACAAGCACCGCGTCCAGCTCCACCAGCGGCAGCGTTGCCGGCACGTCCAGCACCACGCGGTGCCGCGCCAGCGCCGGGCCCATCAGCTGCAGGCTGCTGCCGATGACCTCGTCCACCGGCTGCCACTGGCGGTTGAGCTTGAGCGCGCCGCTCTGCAGCCGCGCCATGTCGAGCAGGTTGTGGACCATCGCGTTGATGCGCAGCGACTGCTGCTCGATCGCGTGCGCGGTCTCGGCCGCATCGGGATCGAGCGGGCGCTTCGTCAGGGTCTCGGCCAGGCCCTGCAGCGCGGCCAGCGGCGTGCGCAGGTCATGCGACAGCGCCGACAACAGCGAATTTCGCAGCCGCTCCGACTCGATCTGCAGCAACGCCTGCTGTGCGACCTCGACGTAGTGCACGCGCTCCAGCGCCTGCCCCGCGATGCGCGCAGCGGTCTCCAGCTGCGCGCGGCGCTCCGGCAGCATCAGCGTCTGCGCGTCGCCGGGCCGCAGCGCGAGCACGCCGCGCGTGCGCATCGGCGCGCGCAGCGGCAGGTAGAACCATTGGCTGCCCGGCAGCGTGTCGGTGCCCAGGCCCGCGGCCTGCTCGTGATCCAGCGCCCAGCGCGCGGTGCCGGCATCGGACCGATCACCGATCGACAGCGTCTGCTCCGTCGGCGACGGCTGCAGCCGGTCGTCGTCGTCCAGCACATGCAGCAGCGCCCGTCCGCCGAACTGCTGCGCCAGCTGCAGCTCCGCCGTCGCGATGACCTGCTCGGTCTGCAGCGCGCCGGCCAGCTCGCGGGTGAGCTCGAAGAGTCCGCGCGCCCTCGCCTCGCGCTCCGACGACACGCGCGCCTCGTAGCGCAGCCCCGCCGTCAGCTGGCCGGTGATCAGGCCGACCGCCAGCATCACGACGAAGGTGATCACGTATTGCACGTCGCTGACCGCGAGGCTCAGCCGCGGCGCGACGAAGAGGAAGTCGAACAGCGCGACGCTGAGGAAACTCGCCAGCACGGCCGGTCCGCGCCCCCAGCGCATGGCCACGCCCATCACGCCGAGCAGGAACAGCATGACGATGTTGTCGTTGGCGATGCGATGCGACAGCGGCCAGCAGACCCCGGCCACGCCCACGCAGGCCAGCGTCGCCCAGAGGTAGCGGCGCGGCGCTGCCCCGAAGGTCGGGCCGGGATCGTCCTCGCTGCTGCGCTGCGTCGCGGAAGCGCCGACCTGGATCAGGTCCAGCTCCGGTGCCGCGCGCCCCAGGTGCGCCGCGAGGTCACGGCTGCCCCAGCGGCGCAACGACGAGGACGAGGGTGGCGCGCCCCGGCCCATCAGCAGCTTGGACAGGTTGTGCTCGCGCGCGTAGTCGGCCAGCGCCTGCGCCGGGTCCTGCGCGGACAGCACCGCCGTCGTCGCGCCGAGGTCCTGCGCCAGCCGCACCACGCGCAGGCTGCGCTCGCGCCGCGCGTCGGACAGGCGATGCAACGCCGGCGTCTCGACGTAGACCGCGTGCCAGCTCACCGCCAGCTGCTGCGCCAGTTGCGCGGCGCTGCGCACGATGGATTCGGCCTCGTCGCCGGGGCCGATCGCGCAGAGGATGGCGGCCTCGGTCTTCCACACCGGCGCGATGCGCTCGTTGCTGCGCCAGGCCTGCACGTCGTCCTCGACGCGGTCGGCCGTGCGGCGCAGCGCGAGTTCGCGCAGCGCCATCAGGTTGCCCTTGCGGAAGAAATGCTGGCCGGCGCGTTCGGCCTGCGCGCCCTGGTAGACCTTGCCGGCCTTGAGCCGGGCGAGCAGCTCGTCGGCCGGCGTGTCGACCAGCACGACCTCGTCGGCGCGGTCGAAGAAGGTGTCGGGCAGCGTCTCCTGCACCCGCACGCCGGTGATGCCGCCGACGACGTCGTTGAGGCTCTCCAGGTGCTGGACGTTGACGGTCGTGTAGACGCTGATGCCGTTGGCGAGCAGCTCCTCGACGTCCTGCCAGCGCTTGGGATGCCGCGAGCCGGCGACGTTGGAATGCGCCAGCTCGTCGACCAGGATCAGCGCGTCCGGCTGATCGCGCAGGCGCTCGAGCGCGCCGTCGAGGTCGAACTCCGGCAGCGCCCGGCCACGGTGGTCGACCTGCCGCATCGGCAGACGAGGCAGCGGCGGCACGCCGTCCAGCAGCGCGGCGGTGTCGGCGCGCCCGTGCGTCTCGACGACGCCGATCAGCGGCGTGCGGCCCTGGTCCGCCAGATGGCGGGCGGCCTGCAGCATCGCGAAGGTCTTGCCCACGCCCGCCGACGCGCCGAAGTAGATGCGCAGCCGGCCGCGCGACTGCGCCGCCTCCTGCTGACGGATCTGCGCCAGCAGGTTGTCGGGGTCAGGTCTTTCGTCAGCGGCGCTCGGCATCCGGCGATTCTCTCCCTGTCAGGGCCGAGGGAACATCAGAACGTCTTGGAGACGCTCAGGACGACGCCGACATCGCCCAGGCGTTTCGCCCGCGCCGCGGCGGAGTCGCCCGCCTGATACAGCGTCTTGTCCGCGTCGGTGCCGACGACGGCCAGGCCCAGCGTCAGTCCGCCGAGATCCTTCAGCTCCCTGGTCACGGACAGCTTCCAGTCGGTGTAGGACAGGTCACCGTACTTGCGCACCCACAGATGCCCGACGTGGACGCCGGCGTTGAAGCCCTGCCCCAGCTCGAAGCCGTAGTTCAGGTCCAGGTAGGCCGTGCCCTTGGACGAGCCCTTGGCCGGCAGCGCGTTGAAGTAGGCGTAGCCGGCGGTCTCGCTGTCCAGGCCGAAGTAGTCGGTCGCGGCGACCGACAGCTTGGCCGAGAACGCGCCCGCCGTGACGGCGGCGTAGAGGTCGACGTTGTCGTACTTGTTGGACGTCGGCTGACCCGGCGCGGCGTTCAGGCGTGCGCCGGGATAGACGTAGGCCAGTGCGCCGACATCCAGGGTGATGGCATCGGTCACCGGCAGCTTGTAGCCGCCGTAGAGGTCCCACTCCATGCCGGCGCCGTTGTTGTAGCTGTTGCCCGAGACGTTGGACGCCCAGGTGCCCAGGTACAGGCCACCGGCGTGGCTGTAGTCGAAGCCGGCCTGTACGGCCGGGCGCTTCCACGTCTGGCTGATGCCGCGGAAACGGTAGTCGCTGACGAAGGCGACGTTGCCGGTGAAGGTGTGCTCGGGCGTCGCTGCCGGCGCAGGCACGGCGGCCGACGCCTCGCCTTCGGCACGCGCGGCGGCGTGCAGGAAGCAGGACGAGATCAGGAACAGCGAGAGAAGGCGTGTTTTCATACAGGTGAAGACGACAGAAAGCACGCAGGCGGCCGGCCTCGGCCAAGAGCCCCTGCGCAGGAGAAGTGGAAAAGACGGGGGCGGGGTCGCCGCTCAGGCCGTCGGGACCGAGGCAGGCGTGACGGCGGGCGTGACGGCGGGCGTGACGGCGGGCGTGACGACAGGCGCCGCGGCGGGCTCGGCGGCCTTCTGCCCCGGCACCTTGTCCAGCGTCAGGTTGAGCTTGAGCACGTTCACGCGCGGCTCGCCCAGCACGGCGAGGTCGCGGGCCTCGGTGTTGGCCTGGATCAGGCGCTGCACGGCCTCGACCGGCAGACCGCGCTCGCGGGCCACGCGAGCGGCCTGGTAGCGCGCCGCGGCCATGCTGATGTGCGGATCCAGGCCGCTGGCCGAGGCACTGACGAGGTCGACCGGCACCGGCGCGGTGTTGCCCGGATCGGCGGCCTTGAGGGCCTCGATGCGGCCCTTCACCGCGTCGACCAGTGCCGGGTTGGTCGGACCCTCGTTGGAGCCGCTGGAGCCGGTGGCGTTGTTGGCCATCGGACCGGTGGCCGACGGACGTCCCCAGAAGTAGCGCGGCGACGAGAAGTTCTGGCCGATCAGCTCGGAGCCCACGACCTTGCCGTCGTGCAGGATGAGGCTGCCCTCGGCCTGGAACGGGAACATGGTCTTGGCGACGCCGGTCACCAGCGCCGGGTACAGCAGGCCGGTGACGGCGCTCAGCAGCACGAAGCCGACGAGCGCGGGGCGCAACATGCGCAGCGGCGAATGTGACGACGAATGGGAAGTGGATGGCGTGGTTGTCATGAGGGATGTCTCCGCGTCACACGAGGTGGAGCGCGACCAGCAGCAGGTCGATCGCCTTGATGCCGACGAAGGGCACGATCAGGCCGCCGAGGCCGTAGATCCACAGGTTGCGGCGCAGCAGCGCGGCCGCGCCGATGGGCCGGTAGGCGACGCCCTTGAGCGCCAGCGGGATGAGCGCGACGATGATCAGCGCGTTGAAGATGACGGCCGACAGGATGGCGGACGACGGGCTGTGCAGGCCCATCACGTTGAGCGCGGCCAGCTGCGGGTACACGCCCAGGAACATCGCCGGGATGATGGCGAAGTACTTCGCCACGTCGTTGGCGATCGAGAAGGTCGTCAGCGAGCCGCGCGTCATCAGCAGCTGCTTGCCGGTCTCGACGATCTCCAGCAGCTTGGTCGGGTTCGAATCGAGGTCGACCATGTTGCCGGCCTCCTTCGCGGCCTGCGTGCCGCTGGCCATCGCCACCGCCACGTCGGCCTGCGCCAGCGCGGGGGCGTCGTTGGTGCCGTCGCCGGTCATCGCGACCAGGCGGCCTTCGGCCTGGTAGTCGCGGATCAGCTTGAGCTTGGCCTCGGGCGTCGCCTCGGCGAGGAAGTCGTCGACGCCCGCCTCGGCCGCGATCGCCGCGGCGGTGAGGCGGTTGTCGCCGGTGATCATCACCGTGCGGATGCCCATCCTGCGCAGCTGCGCGAAGCGCTCCTTGATGCCGCCCTTGACGATGTCCTTGAGCTCGACGACGCCCAGCACGCGGGCCTGGCCCTCGTTGAGATCGGCTACCACCAGCGGCGTGCTGCCGCGGCGCGCGACTTCCTCGGCCACCGCGGTGACCTGTGCCGGCATCTGGCCGCCGTGCTGCTCGACGAAGCGGCGGATCGCGTCCACCGCGCCCTTGCGCAGCTGGCGCTTGGGATGTTCCAGATCGCCGAAATCGACGCCGCTCATGCGGGTCTGCGCGGTGAACGGGACGAAGTGCGCCTGCAGCGTCGCCAGCTCGCGCTCGCGCAGGTTGAATCGCTGCTTGGCCAGCACGACGATGGAGCGGCCTTCCGGCGTCTCGTCGGCCAGCGAGGCGAGCTGGGCCGCGTCGGCCAGCAGCTGCTCCTGCAGCGTCGGGGCCGGCAGGAAGGCGCTCGCCTGGCGGTTGCCCAGCGTGATGGTGCCGGTCTTGTCGAGCATCAGCACATCGACGTCGCCGGCGGCCTCGACCGCGCGGCCGGAGGTGGCGATCACGTTGGCCTGCATCAGCCGGCTCATGCCGGCGACGCCGATCGCGGACAGCAGCCCGCCGATGGTCGTCGGGATCAGGCACACGAGCAGCGACACCAGCGCGGTGATCGACACCACGGTACCGGCGCCGGCGGCCTCGACCGCGAACAGCGAGTACGGCAGCAGCGTCACGGTGACGACCAGGAACACCAGCGTCAGCGCGACCAGCAGGATGGTCAGCGCGATCTCGTTGGGCGTCTTCTGGCGCTTGGCGCTCTCGACCATCGCGATCATGCGGTCGAGGAAGGCCTCGCCCGGGTTGACGGCGATGCGCACGACGACCCAGTCCGACAGCACGCGCGTGCCACCGGTGACGGCGGAGAAGTCGCCGCCCGATTCGCGGATCACGGGCGCCGATTCGCCGGTGATGGCGCTCTCATCGACCGAGGCGACGCCCTCGATGACCTCGCCGTCCAGCGGCACCAGGTCGCCGGCCTCGACCAGCACGACGTGGCCCTTGCGCAGTTCCTCGGAGGCGACCGGGTGCCACGACGAGCCGTGGCGCGGGGTCTCGAGCTTCTTCGCCCAGGTCTTGGCCTTCAGGCCGCGCAGCGAGGCGGCCTGCGCCTTGGAACGGCCTTCGGCCAGCGCCTCGGCGAAGTTGGCGAACAGCACGGTGAACCACAGCCACAGTGCGATCGCGAGCATGAAGCCGGGGCCTTCGGCGCCGGCCAGTGCCGGGTTGGCGAAGCTCGCCAGCCACAGGCCGGTGGTCAGGATGCTGCCGGCGTAGACGACGAACATCACCGGGTTGCGCAGCTGGGTCGACGGTGCGAGCTTGATGAACGAATCGCGGATCGCCGGCTTCACCAGCGCCGCGTCCCACATGCCGGTCTTGGCGTTGGCGCGCGGGGGCTGCGGATCCTGTCCTTGCGGACCTTGCGGACCTTGCGGGCCGGAGGATCCTTGGGGACCTTGCGGTCCCGTGGAGACCTTGGCGCCGCCGAGGACCTCGGTGCGGGCGGAGGCCGGCACCGACGTATGGAGGGTCTTGAGTTGATGGGTCATGATGGGCTCCGAAGGGTCACTTCCAGAGCATCAGGTGCTCGACGACGGGACCCAGCGCGAGCGCGGGCACGTAGTTCAGCAGGCCGACCAGGAGGACGGTGCCGATGAGCAGGACAACGAACAGCGGGCCGTGGGTGGGCAGGGTGCCCTCGCCGACGGGGATGCGTTTCTTGGCGGCCAGGCTGCCGGCGATGGCCAGCACGGGGACGATGACCAGGAAGCGGCCGAGCCACATCGCGATGCCGAGCAGCGTGTTGTAGAACGGCGTGTTGGCGGACAGGCCGGCGAAGGCGCTGCCGTTGTTGTTGGCCGCCGAGGTGAAGGCGTAGAGGATCTCGCTGAAGCCGTGCGCGCCGGGGTTGGCGATGCCGGCCTTGCCATCGCCCGCCAGGACCGCGATGGCGGTGCCCGCGAGCACGACGATCGGCGTGACGAGGATGGCGACGGCGCTCATCTTCATCTCGAAGGGCTCGATCTTCTTGCCGAGGTACTCCGGCGTTCGGCCGATCATCAGGCCGGCAATGAAGACGGCCAGGATCGCGAAGACCAGCATGCCGTACAGGCCCGTGCCGACGCCGCCGAAGACGACCTCGCCGAGCTGCATCATCACCAGCGGCACGGCGCCGCCGATGGGCGTGAAGCTGTCGTGCATCGCGTTGACCGCGCCGCAGGAGGCGGCGGTGGTCACGACGGCGAACAGCGAGCTGGCGGAGATCCCGAAGCGCGTCTCCTTGCCTTCCATGTTGCCGCCGGCCTGGAGCTCGGTGGCCTGGATGTCGACGCCCTGCGCGGCCACCAGCGGGTTGCCGGCCTGCTCGGCGGGCGTGGCGATCAGCACGCCGACGATGAACAGCGTGCTCATCGCGGCCAGGATCGCGGCGCCCTGCCGGCGGTCACCGACCAGTTGCCCGAAGCTCAGGCACAGCGCGGCCGGGATCACGAAGATCGCGACGATCTGCAGCAGGTTGGTGAACGGCGTCGGGTTCTCGTACGGATGCGCGGAGTTGGCGTTGAAGAAGCCGCCGCCGTTGGTGCCCAGCATCTTGATGGCTTCCTGCGACGCGACCGGGCCCATCGCAAGGGACTGCGCCTGCGTGGCCTGGCGCTCCATCACGGGCTCGCCCTTGGCGTCCTTCATCGGCTGGCCGTCGACGTCGAGCCGGGGCGTCTGGTAGTCCTGCGCCTCGACCGTCTGCACGGTCCGGTAGCCGTCGAAGTTCTGGATCACGCCCTGCTGGACGAAGATCACCGCGAACACGAGGGACAGCGGCAGCAGCAGCCACAGCGTGCAGCGGGTCATGTCGGCCCAGAAGTTGCCGACGTGGCCGGACAGGCGCGAGGCGAAGCCGCGGATGAGCGCGAACACCACGGCGATGCCGGTGGCGGCGGACAGGAAGTTCTGCACCGTCAGCGCCAGCATCTGCGTGAGGTAGCTCATCGTCGACTCGCCGCCGTAGCCTTGCCAGTTGGTGTTGGCGACGAAGCTGATGGCGGTGTTGAAGGACGAGTCCGGGCTGATCGCGCCCATCCCCTGCGGATTGAGCGGCAGCACGCCCTGCAGGCGCTGCAGCGCGTAGACGGCGATGACGCCGATGAAGTTGAAGATCAGCAACGCGATGGCGTACTGCTTCCAGCCCATGCCTTCTTCCGGCTTGATGCCGGCGAGCCGGAAGATCGGACGCTCGATGGCCGCGATCCAGCCGGGCATCTGCCCCTTGGCGAGCGCGGTGATCCAGCGGGCCAGCGGCCAGGCGAGCAGCAGCGTGACGGCGAGGTAGAGGGCCAGGTTGGCCCAGGCGAGGTTCGTCATGTCAGAACTCCTCCGCCCGCCACAAGGCGACCAGGAGATAGACGAACAGACCGGCGGAGATGGAACCGGTCAGCCAGTAGAGCGCGTTCATTGCTTGGCCTCCAGGCGATGGCTGGCCACGGCCAAGCCCACCGCCACGAGGAACAGCACGACGCTCAATCCGAGAAAGAGTGCATCCATGTTTTTTGCGGTCCCATGCCCTCTCGATTGAGGGCGGGATGGGATGGATGGACTCTAGGAACCGGCGCGTCAAGGGGCTGTAGAAGCTCGGGGCGGGGGTATCAAGATTGCATAAAGACTGCGCGGCGAGGTGACTTCGGGAGGCGTTGCCGAAGCAAGCCCGCCGGCGGGCGCCAGTCGCGCCGGATCAACCCCTGCCCCGCATCGGTGCGTGTTTCAATGTGAAAGCGGCGTGAAGTTGTCCACGATCAATACGGATACGCAGGGGATCTGGCAGGGATGTGGCTACTGCATACACGTCTGGTCACCGCCTTCGGGGAAGATTGCGGGTTTTCCAGAAGTGCCAGGACGTCTTCCGCCATGAACCGCCGCCACCTGCTCCAGAACTTCGCCGCCCTCGCGGGCGCCGGCAGCCTGCCTGCCTTCGCCGACAACTCGCGCATCCTTCTTGGCCAGTCCGCGCCCTTCAGCGGTCCGGCGAAGGAACTGGGCGAGCAGTTCAAGGAAGGCGCGATGCTGGTCTTCGACCAGGTGAACCAGCGCGGCGGGGTGAACGGCAAGCGCATCGAGCTGCGCAGCATGGACGACGGCTATGAGCCGGAGCGCTGCGCGGCCAACACGCGACGCCTGATCGAGGACGGTGTCAACGCGCTGTTCGGCTACGTGGGCACGCCCACGACGCTGGCGGCGGTGCCGCTGCTGACCGCGGCGAAGATCCCGCTGGTGGCGCCGTTCACCGGCGCGGAGGCGCTGCGCACGCCGTTCAACCGCTTCCTGTTCCACATCCGCGCGTCGTACAACGACGAGGCGGCGGAGATCGTCAAGCAGATCACCTCGGTGGGCATCACGCGCGTGGCGGTGTTCTTCCAGAACGACGCCTACGGCCAGGCCGGCCTGGCGGCGGTGACCGCGGCGCTCAAGCAGCACAACCTGGCCCCGGTGTCGCAGGGCACGGTGGAGCGCAACTCGGTGGACGTGGCCGCGTCGCTGACCGCGGTGATGGCCGGCAAGCCCGAGTGCATCGTGCAGGTCGCGGCCTACAAGTCCTGCGCGGCCTTCATCCGGGGCGCGCGCAAGACCGGCTTCCTGGGCAACTTCTACAACTTCTCGTTCGTCGGCGCGCAGGCGCTGGCGGCGGAACTGGGCAAGGACGCGCGCGGCGTGGTCGTGTCGCAGGTCGTGCCCTTCCCGTTCTCGGGCCTGACGCCGATCGCGGGCGAGTACCTGCAACGCGTGAAGGCCGCGAAGGTGGACCCGAGCTACACCGGCATGGAGGGCTTCGTCGCCGCGAAGACGATGGTGGAAGGCCTGCGCCGCGCGGGCAATGATCCGTCGCCGTCCAACATCATCAGCGGCCTGGAAGCGCAGAGCCAGCTCGACCTGGGCGGCTTCTACATCAGTTTCTCGGGCCAGAAGCACGCCGGGTCGCGGTACGTGGACATGACGATCCTGACCGACGACGGGAAGGTCCGCCGCTGAGCGGTCGCTCAGCGGATCCGCTGCGGGCTTGAGCCGATGGCGCCTGGTCGCGCCACGGCTAGAGTCCTGCCCTTGGAGATGGCATACCTCCAGGAACCGCCGGCACCCCGCCGGCTGATGATGCCTACGACAGCCCGGCGCATGGCTTCGTAGGAACTCGCCGTCCGTCCGGGCCAATCGACAAGGACGGACATGGTGAATTCATTCTTCGCAGTGGTGGTGGGCGGCGCCCTCGGGTGCCTGTTGCGCTGGGGGCTGGGGCTCTCGCTGAACCTGCTCTTCCCCGCCATCCCACCCGGCACGCTGGCCGCCAACCTCATCGGCGGCTACCTCGTCGGCGTGGCCTTCGCCTACTTCGGCGCCCACCCGGAACTCCCCGCGCATTGGCGCCTCTTCGTCATCACCGGCTTCCTGGGCGGACTGACGACGTTCTCCAGCTTCTCCGCGGAGATCGTCCAGCTGCTCAGGACCGAGCGGCCCGCCATGGCGGCGATCGCGGTGACGATGCATCTGGGCGGGTCGCTGCTGCTGACCGCGGCGGGGATTTTGACGGTGGGGTTCTTCAGGGGGCGGTGATGGTCGAGGCGCCGCCGATCCGATCGCAGTGCCGGCTCAGCCAGGCTTTTGGTTGATTCCTCCAAGTGCAAAACACTTGCTGGCTGAATTCAACCGCTTCGCAACGGAGGTGGACTTGGGAGAATCTCGTGACAATCATCGGATTCGTTCGCTAGAGGGATGGAGCAGGGACATGAGTATTCAGCCTCAGACCAAGAAGGCAGCCAATCGTCGTCTTCTAGCGGGTGCAGCTTTCGCACTCCTTGCCTTGGCCGCCCATGGTCAAGATGGCGACATCGATCGCAGCGGGTGGTCCGAGGTCGGCGTTCCTGTGGAAGGACGGGAAAGCACACCAGAGTCCTGCCGCTGGCGGTTCAGCCATCCGCCTCCTGACGACGTCCTAAGACGCCGATTTCTGGCGTCGCAGTTGATGGCGAAGCTACCGCCTACGACTGAAGCGAAAGCGGCACTTGCAAGCTGCTCCCGAGTGATGCGTTCGCCCACCGCCGCCCTTGGCCCCGAACAGAGCGATCCACCTTGGATGAGGGCGTCGGCCGACTCCAGGCCGGTGCCCTTGCCCAAAATCTACTTCGATGCCGTCGCTGCCTGCTTAGGGTCTCATGGCATCGATGTGGACCGCGAGTCACTCTGGATAAGGTCCGGTGTCTCTGCGTGTTGATCAGTGTGAGGATTGCAAGACCACTCTTCGACATGGTGACGGTCATGGTCCCGCCGATCCAGACCTTGGAGGCCCGCCGGACAATCGCCAGTCACAACGCCGCGATCCGAGGGGCTGCTCCCAGCGTGGACCTGTAGCGAAAGCAGTCATACTTTCCGACCATGAACATCCAACCCAGTTTGGGGACAGCCGCTGCGGCGGGCGCGTGGCTTGCGCTGTGGGGCGTGCCGTTCGAGCTCTGGCTGGACAAGCAGGAAGGACTCAGCACTCTGCAGAGCAACCTTCTTCTCCTGGGGTTCGGTTTGTTCTTCTTTCTCCTCCCGGCCTACTTCTTCGTTCTGGGGCGCGGCGAACCCTTCGAGTGGGATTGGATGTTCGATCCCGAGGAACGTGCTCGCCAAGCCGTCCTCGTGAAGCGCATGGGCGCCTGGTTCCTCTCTGGAGGCGTGGTCATGGCCATCTGGTCGATCTTCCTGCCCACCACCGGCTAGCCCGGAGCGGACATCCAGCGCCGGCGGGAGCCAGATCCCGCTCACGCCATTCCCCGTCGATTCACGCCACTTCCTGCCGTTTCATCTGAAGCGCAAGGCCTGACCCCGAACGATTTCCTAGAGTGCGTCTCATCGACCCGATCCCTGGGTCGCCTCCTGGAGTCTCGAATGTCGATCCGCCCTGCCCGTTCCTCTGTCGCCGTCGCGCTCATCGGCGCTGCCCTTCTGCTGGGAGCGCGGTCGGCGCACGCGGCCGACCTCGAACTCGAGATCAGCGGTGTCACCGCCACCGGCGCGGACAAGCCCAGCCCGGTCCAGGTGGCCGCCTACGCTTCCCCCGAGAACTGGTTGAAGAAGCCCGTGGCGACCGCGAAGACAGCCTCGACGGAAGCTCGCGACGGCGTCATCAAGGTCCGTTTGAAGGGCCTGCCCGAGGGGCCCGTGGCCATCGCGATCTACCAGGATCTCAACGGCAACGGCAAGCTCGACAGCAGCGTGATCGGCATCCCGATCGAGCCTTACGCGTTCTCGCGCCAGGCGCAGGGCAGCTTCGGTCCGCCGACCTTCGATCAGGCGGCGCTGCCCGCCGGCACGACGCGGCACGCGATCCGGCTGCCGGCGCAGCCGTGATCGCGCCGGACACGAGGGTCACGCCGGCGCCACCACCTCGACCTTGATCCGGTCCGGATCCTCGCAATAGAGCGCGTAGTGGTCCGACCCGCCAGCATGGGGATACCGGTCCGCGTAGAGGGTCGCGTATCCGGCGGACTCGACCCATCGCGCGAGTTCGTCGACATGCGCCCGGGACTCGCCATGGAATGCCAGGTGGTTGAGCCCGATCCGTCTGCGATGGAATCCGGCCTCCAGGTGCTCGCTCGGGGTCTGCACGAAGCAGAGGTAGGTGGGGCCGCAGCGGTAGCTCACGCCGCCCGACCATCGCTGCGACTCCTCGTAGCCGAGCTGCCGCAGGAACGGCGTCCAGAATCGAAGCGAGTTCTCAAGATCGGAGACACCGATTTCAAGGTGGTGGAGCACGTGCGCAAGCCAGAGCGGAGGAAGGCGCGAGTATCCGATGGCGCCGGCACTCGCCCATGCGCTCATCGATGTGCCGCGCCGCTTGACGCGACCGACGCCCGAACGGGATACGCTTCAGACTCCGCACCCCAAGCTTCCTTGCAATGACTCAGCTTCCCCGCCCCCGTCTTCGCGGCAGCACGTGGGAATTCCCCGTGCATCACATGCGCGGCGGCACATCCACCGGGCTGGTGATCTGGGACGCCATCGCGCCGCAGGACCACGAGCTCCGCGAGGAACTGCTGCGCCACCTGATGGGCGTCCCCCTGGCCGGCGAATGGCCCGGCAACCGCCAGATCACGGGCCTGGGGCGAGGTCCGGCCACCAGCAACAAGGTCTTCTTCGCTTCGCTGGAAGACGGCGGCGGGACGCCGCGCCTGGTCAGCACGCTCGCCCAGCTGGCGTCGGATCACGGCCGCATCGACTGGAGCGTCAACTGCGGGAACATGTCGTCGGCGCTGCAGCTCTGGGCCCTGGACACCGGGCTGGTGAGCGGGCTGGACGCCGGCAAGAACGAGTTGGACATCCTGAACACCAACACCGGCGTCCTGACAACGTCGCGCATGGTGATCGAGCCGGACGGGACCTTCGCCACCGGCGAGATCCCCGGCGTGATGGGGCGCCACCCCGCGGTGGATCTCTTCCTGCATCGACCGGCGGGCGCCAAGACGGGCGCGCTGCTTCCGACGGGTCAAGCGGTCGATGTCTTCCAGGGCGTGCGCGCGAGCTGCGTGGACGTCGCGGTCCCCATGGTCATCATTCCCGCAGGCGATCTGGGGAAGACCGGACACGAGTCCACGCGCGAGCTCGCAGCCGACGTCGAGCTGATGCAGCGCCTGCGGGAGATCTGGGTCGAAGCGGGCCTGAAGATGCAGCTCCGTCGCAAGGACGGTCAGCTCATGACGGCGCAGGAGCTGCTGCTGAGCGAAACCATTCCCAAGGTCTGCCTCATCGGTGAGTCCACCGTCGGGGCCGACCTGGCCGTCCGATACTTCACGCCACAGACGGTGCATTCGTCGCTGGCGGTATCGGGTGGTTGCTGCCTGGCCGCCGCCACGCTGATCCCGGGCTCGGTGGCGCATGACCTGGCCCCGAAGCAGGCATCGGCCTCGTTCGCCGAGATCGGCGTCGACATCGAGAATCCCGCAGGGGTCCTGTCGACTACCGTGGTTGCGGCACTCCGGGACGGCCAGCTCGACGTCGAATCCGCCGCCTATCAGCGCAGCGCGCAGGTGCTGCTCAGTGGGTTTGCGCCGCTCTACGGCGCCTCGGCAGCGCTGCGACGGGAATTTGAGCGGATCGCCGAAACCTGAGGCTCCTCCACGAGCCTCTGCTCACACGACCCGATGCGCATGCCGCGCGCGCTGAACGATTTCACCGGAGCCGAGCCAGAAGGTCATGCTCAGATGCTGAGCAACGCCCCAGGGCTTCTCAACCGAGCATCTTTGACGATGGTACAGATGACAAAGCGTGAACTCATTGAAGGTTTAGTCTCTTCGGGACGCTCCAATGAGCTTCTCGCTTTGCTCCGAGGGCTCTCCCCACTCTGTGAACGGCCCGTTAAAGCGTCGGCTGAACTGGCTCCCATAGCGGAGACAAAGCTAGTCGCTGCCGCTAGGGGACATCTAGCGTTCATCGCTCGCTTCGGCCGCGAGGTATCGCATGTAGAGACAAGCGACGGAACGCATCACTTTTCCAACCCGCAGCGATTCGAAGCTTGGTTGAAAGCTGACGCGCCAGGCGTTTCACTCGCTGAACTGATAGCCCTCAAGCGAGCTTGATGAAATCTTCGCGACCCAGGGAGCGGCGGACTGCCTCATGGGCTGAGGAGCGGTTGTCGCTGCTAGGCTCCATGTCATGAAGATCCTTGGCCTCGCGTTTGCGCTGCTCTCCATAGCCGGATGCTCAACCCAGCCAGACAGTCTGCGTCTTGCGAAGCGTGACGCTGAGCTTGTTGAGTTCGCCAAATACTCTCCAACCTGGCCTTCTGGCACGCTTGCGCTGGCTCTGAACTTCGAAGGCAATGCTCCTTTTGCCGCCATCGCCAATGAGCAGCGGCAAGCGCAGTTCCGTTGCCATGTGCTGGACGCCACAGGCACTCCAGTCACGGACACCGGGATCGGCTGGGTGTTCTTTGAAGGCCCGGCAACGCCTGCAGGTCAAGTGAGCCTCCTCGTTCCCGGAGAGTTGTCCAGCGAGGGGGAGCGCTATCGCTACAAGGCGATTCTTTATCCTGGCCTCAAGGCGTTCACTGAGGTCAATCAGCCTGCAGATTTCAACCTCCTGAAGCGCGACTATGACCGGATCCGATGCCAGCTGGTCGGGGTCCAAATGATTGGCGGCTTCATGTACTCCAACGAGTTGTCGGTTTCCAGATCGGAGCTGATCCGACTGCACGAGCGCAATGCCACGAAGTCGCAGATGCCTGATTGGCATTGACTTCGCCTCGTCCACTCAACCGCCTCTTCCCCATGCTCAACTGGCAACTCGACGATCCCACCGACATCGCGGCGGAGCACAAGTACACCTTCTACAAGCCGTCGCCGGAAGTCCTCTCCAAGGTCTCGGTCGGCGAGGTCGTGAAGCTGATCTTCCGCGGTCCTGGCGACGACGCCAGCGAGGTTCATGTCGAGCGCATGTGGGTGCTGGTGGACGCTGTCCACCCCGGCGCGCGTTTCGAGGGCCGGCTGGACAACGATCCGTTTCACATCCGCGGTCTCCAGTCTGGCGATCCGGTGAGCTTCGAGGCTCGGCACATCATCAACACCGAGCACCACGATCCCCACGACGTCACAGCCAGGTACATCAAGCGCGCCTTCGTGACGAACCGAATCCTTCATGGCGGACAGCCGATCTGCTTCCTCTATCGCGAGGCACCGGACGAAGAGAACGACAGCGGCTGGCGGTTCACGGCCGGCGACGAGACGGACGAGTACATGCAGGACACGGCCAACATCCGCTACGTGACGCTGGGCGCCGTGCTGTCGAGGGACGATTCGGTCCTCCACCTTCTGGACGAGCCGACGGGCTCGTCGTTCAAGCGAGATGACGTATCGGGGCTCTTCGTTGCAGATTCACGCGCTTGACGCGTCCGGTCGCTGCAGTTCAAGCCTCGCAATTTGCAGCCTGTCGGCGAGCGATGGGGTCTGATCGACCAATCGGGCAGAGTGCCTGATCGATCGATTCACCGCGCAGTCGCTGCGTCGCACCATGAACCTTCCCGGCATGAAACAAGGCGTAGCCGTGTCGCCAACGAGCCTTGCGCCGTGGACGCAGCGTTTCGGCACATCGACCGCAGGCATCTGGCTCGCCGCCCTGCTGTTCATCGCCCTCCCCTTCATCGCAGCGAACATCGGCACGAAGCTCTTCATGCCTGACCCCGACCTGCGAGAGTGGCGCAATCTGATCAAGGCGCTGGTCCTCGTCGCCGGATACTGGGCTTACGTCCGTTACTGGGAACGACGACCCGTGCGGGAGCTTTCCGCGTCAGGGGCTGGCGCCGAACTGCTGGCCGGCTTGCTGCTGGGTGGCCTGCTCTTCACTTGCGTGGTGGTCATCCTGTCCGTCCTCGGCGCGTATTCGCTGGAAACAGTGGGAACGCTCGGCGACCTCGGCGCGGTGCTGGTGAGCATGGTTCCGAAAATTGCAGCCGGCGCGCTGATCGAGGAAGTGCTGTTCCGGCTCGTGCTGCTGCGACTGCTGGAGCGTTCCTTCGGCATCGCCTGGGCGCTGGCGGTTTCCAGCCTCCTCTTCGGCCTGGCCCACTTGGGCAATGCTGGCGCGACGCCACTGATCGGCGTCCTGCTCGGGCTGGAACTCGGTCTGCTGTTCGGTGCGGCCTACCTGCTGACCCGGCGGCTCTGGATGTGCACCGCACTGCACTTCGGATGGAACTTCGTGCAGGGAGCCGTGTTTTCCATCGCCGTCTCCGGTCAGTCGGGGGACTCCTGGCTCCACGGCTCACTGACTGGCCCCACCTGGCTGTCCGGCGGTGCCTTCGGCGCCGAAGGCTCCGTGGTGGCGGTCGTGCTTTGCCTGGCCATGACAGGCGCCCTGTTGATGCTCGCGCACCGGCGCGGCCGGTTCAACGGCATGGCGACCTCATGATCCATCGGCAGCTCGCTCCACTGTCCATTCAGTAGCGAAACTACAATCAAAAACAAATCACCCGCTCCATATACATAGGCAAACGGCGCGACTTAGTAGTTTTCCTACGCATCTCCGGCACATGCAAGCTTAGAGTTGCTGCACTTCTCCGCTGTGGAGAAGCGGCCATGGCATGCAGTCGACTGGCCGACACCAGCCGCCCCGCGACGAGGGCGGCGGTCGATCAACACCGGAGACAACATGCCCCAGCTGCCCTTCTCGAGCCGCCGGCTCGCCCACGCCCTGACGACCGCCGCCGGCGTCGCCCTTGCCGCCTTCGGCAGTCCCGCGCAGGCGCTCAATCCAAACAGCACGTCGGTGCAGATGTTCGAGTGGGCCTGGCCCGACATCGCCACCGAATGCACGCAATGGCTGGGCCCCAAAGGGTTCGGCGGCGTGCAGATCTCGCCGCCCGGCGCGTCCAAGAACGCCAACGGCTGGTGGGGCGTGTACCAGCCCGTCAACTACACCAACCTGACCAGCCGCATGGGCACGCCCGCGCAGCTGCAGAGCATGGTCAACGCCTGCCATGCGGCCGGCGTGCGCGTCTATGCCGACATCGTCGTCAACCAGATGGCCGACGGCAGCGGCACGGCCACCGACGGCTCGACCTGGAACGCCGCGACGCTGAGCTACCCCTTCTTCAGCGCCAGCGACTTCCACGCCAACTGCAACATCAACGACGCCGACTACAACTCGCCGTCGGGGCGCAGCAACGTCCAGAACTGCCGCCTCGGCGGACTGCCCGACCTGGCGACCGAGAGCAGCTACGTGCAGGGGCAGATCGCCAACTACCTGAAGGCCCTGCTGGCGATGGGCATCGACGGCTTCCGCATCGACGCGGCCAAGCACATGCCCGCCGGCGCGTGGACTTCCATCATGGGCGCCGTGAAGGCGAGCTATCCCAAGACGCTGCAGGGCGAGGACATCTGGATCACGCAGGAGATCATCAACGACGGCGAGGTGGACCGGCCCAGCTACCTCCCCGTCGGCACGATCAACGAGTTCCAGTTCCCGTACGCGATGCGCGACGTGTTCCGAGGCACCAACGGCAACACCCTGTCCAGCCTCCCCGGCATCATGGGCACGTGGGGCAACTGGGGCGGCAGCTGGGGCTTCCTCCAGCCGCAGAACGCCACGGTCTTCGTCACCAACTGGGACACCGAGCGCAACGGGAGCTCGCTGAACATCAACAACGCCGCGAACAACGACGCCGCCAGCCAGCGCTACACGCTGGCCAACGTCTTCATGCTGGCCCAGGGCTATGCCGAGGCGCAGCTGTACTCCGGCTTCAAGTTCAGCAACACCGACGCTGACCGACCGACGGCCAGCCCGTACAGCGGCGGCGTGCCGCAGATCAACGTGACCTGGGACTTCGCCCACCGCTGGACGCCGCTGGCCAACATGGTGGGCTTCCGCAACGCCAGCATCGGGCAGGCGCAGCAGAACTGGATCGTCGGCGACAACGGCAACCAGGTCGCCTTCAGCCGCGGCAACGTCGGCTTCGTCGCGCTGAACAACAGCGGCAGCGCCTGGACCCGCAGCTTCGCCACCGGGCTGAGCGCCGGCACCTACTGCAACGTCATCAACGGCACGAAGAATGCCGCCGGCACCGGCTGCACGGCCGATACCGTGACCGTGGACGCCGGCGGCAACGCCAGCTTCACGGTGCCCGCCAACACCAGCGGCAGCACACCCGCGGTGGCGATCTACACGGGGCAGAAGGTCAGCGGCGGCGGCGGCGGCGGCACCGCCAGCTGCGCCGTGACGTTCACGATCGCCAATGCCAACACGGTGGTCGGCCAGAACCTGCGCGTGGTGGGCAACGTGACCGGATTGGGCGCCTGGGCGCCGGGCGCCGGCTTCGCGCTGACCATCCAGGGCTCGGGCGCCAACGTGCCGTGGACCGGGACCGTCACCCTGCCCGCCGGCACGGCCGTCCAGTACAAGTACGTGAAGTGGAACGGCTCGGCCGCCGTCTGGGAAAGCAACCAGGCCACCGGCAGCGGCAACCGCGAGTTCACGAGCTGCGCGAGCGGCTCGCAGGCCCGGTCCGACGGCAACTTCAAGTCCTGAACGCGGCCTTGCAATGAAGCCGGAGGTAACAGTCCGGCCCGCACGCCTCGCATACGATGGGCCGGTCCTTCCCTCGGAAAAGATCGCGCCCCTCCATGACCCCGATACAGCAATGGCATGCCACCCGCAGCCTGCGCCTGCTGGTGCAGACGCTGCGCGACATGATGGTCTCGATGGGGCCGCTGCTGCTGCTCGGCGGCGGTCTGCTGATCGCGGCCTACTGGTGGCTGGATCCGCAGCCCCCGCGCCAGGTGCGGCTGGCCACCGGCCCGGCCGGCAGCGCCTACGCCAACTTCGGCGAGGGCTATGCGAAGGCGCTGGCGCGCGAGCGCATCCAGGTGACGCTGATCGCCAGCGAAGGCGCGCAGGACGATCTGGCCCATCTGCGCGCGGGCACGGCGGATGTGGGCTTCGTCCGCGGCGGCATGGCCGATCCGGCGGCCGACACCGAGGCCGGCATCGTCTCGCTGGGCAGCCTGTTCTACGAGCCGATCTGGATCTTCTACCGCCGCGATCTCGGCATCGCGCGCCGCCAGCCTGGCGGTGAACTGGAGCGCCTGGCCCAGCTGCGCGGCCTGCGCGTCAACGTGGACCAGGACGGCAGCGGCGTCCCGCAGATCGTCGAGAAGCTGCTGACGCTGAACCACCTGAAGCCGACCGATCTGCAGCTGTCCAATCTGTCGCCCGACGACGCCGGCGCGGCGCTGCGCGAGGGCCGGCTGGACGCCGCGGTGCTGATCTCCGCGCCGCAGGCCCGCCTGATCCGGGCACTGCTGCGCGATCCGGCCATCGCGCTGATGGCCTTCGAGCAGAACGAGGCCTACTCGCGCCACCTGCCTTTCCTGTCCACCGTGACGCTGCCGCGCGGCGTCGTGGACCTGGCGGCCGACCTGCCGCCGCACGACGTGCCGCTGCTGGCTACCACCACGGCGCTGCTGGCGCGCGAGCAGACGCACCCCGCGCTGCGACAGCTGTTCGCGCAGGCGGCCCTGGGCCAGCACAGCGGGGCCGGCTGGTTCAACGGCGCACGCGACTTCCCCAACACCCGCACCAGCGAGCTGCCGGTCAGCGCCGAAGGCGACCGCGCGATCAACGGCACGCCGCCGGCCTGGGCCCGCTACCTGCCCTTCTGGGCCGGCAACCTGCTGGAACGCATGTGGCTGGTGGTCGGCGGCCTGCTGGTGCTGATGCTGCCGCTGTCGCGCGTGGTGCCGCCGCTCTACACCTTCCGGGTGCGCTCGCGTGTGTTCCGCTGGTATGCGCGGCTGCGCGAGGTGGAAGCCAAACTGGAAACCGGCACCGGCGAGCGCGAGGCCCTGCTCGACGAGCTCGACGAGCTGGACCGCGTCACGCACCGCATCGCGGTGCCGCTGTCCTATGCCGAAGAGCTTTATGCGCTGCGCAACAACATCTATGCGGTGCGCAAGCGGCTGATGGCGCAGCGGCCTCAACCGTAGCGCGGGGTCAGGACTTGCCGGCCCGGCCGGCGGGCGCGTGCAGTTCCCCGGCCGTGCGGATCGTCTGCCGCTTTTGACGCTTCGTCGCGCGTGGGTTGCCGCCTGTCGGCGCGAGGCGGAGAGTCGACGCTTTCATCGCGAAAGCACGCATGTCCCTGAGCCACTTTTTCGGCCTTGCAGCCCTGGCCCTCAGCTCACTGGCCGGAGCCGCGACCGTCCGGGTCGCCGAAGGCGAACTTGCCGGGGCGACAGCCAGCAAGGTCGAGTCGTTCAAGGGGGTGCCGTTCGCGGCGCCACCGGTGGGCGACCTGCGCTGGCGCGCGCCGCAACCGGCCATTGCCTGGGACGGCGTGCGGGATGCGAGGCGCTACGGGCCGGCCTGCATGCAGGCCGGCAATCCGTGGCCGATCGGAACCCCTGCGGAACCGCAGAGCGAGGACTGCCTCTTTCTCAACGTGTGGCGGCCCTCGGGCGTCGCGGCCACCGCCCGCCTGCCCGTGATGGTCTGGATCCCCGGCGGCGGTTGGACGGACGGCTCCGGTTCGGCTCCCCTGTACGACGGCAGCCGATTGGCGCAGCGTGGCGTCATCGTCGTGACGCTCAACTACCGCGTCGGCGCGTTCGGCTTCCTCGCCCACGAAGCGCTGTCGAAGGAGAACGCGCACGGGAGCTCAGGCAACTTCGGCCTGCGCGATCAGGTCGCGGCGCTACGATGGGTGCGCGACAACATCGGCGCATTCGGCGGCGACGCGGCGAACGTCACCCTCTTCGGCCAGTCCGCGGGCGCGATGTCGGCCAATCTCCTGACCGTCTCGCCGCCGGCGCGCGGGCTGTTCCGACGCGTGATCGGCCAGAGCGGGGCCGTCTTCATTCCACCCGCGATGGCGGGCGGCGACGCGTTCCGCCTGAAAGGCGCTCAGGCCGAAGGCGCACGTTTCGCGCAGGCGCTGGGCGCTCCCACCCTCGAGGCGCTCCGCCAGGTGCCCGCGGCTGCGATCGTCGAGGCGCAGCGGCGCTTCTCCTTCCACTTCATCCTCGACCACGAGATGCTGCCGCAGGAGCCGTGGGCGGCCTATGCCGCGGGGCGCCAGGCGCCGGCCGACCTGTTGATCGGCTGGAATGCCGACGAGGGTCGACTGTTCATCGCCGACCAGCAGGTGACGGCCGCCACGTTGGAGAAGGGGATCGCCGACATGATCGGCGAATTCCCCGCGTCGCTGCGCCCCTGGTACCGCGCAAGGACCGATGTCGAGGCTCGCGCCGCGCGGGCCGCGTTCGAAGGCGACCTGCGCATGGGCTACGACACCTGGACCTGGATGCGCCTGCAGGCGCGCACGGGCCAGGGCCGCGTCTTTGCCTACCGCTTCGATCAGCAGCCGCCCGCGCGCCCGGGTTCGCCGTGGCACGGCCTTGGCGCAACGCACGGCGCTGAACTGCCCTACGTGTTCGACGCCCTCGCCGTTCAGGGCTGGACGTCGCGCCGCGCTGACCAGCGCCTCGCCACCGCGATGGCCGACTACTGGACCAACTTCGCCAAGACCGGCAATCCCAACGGGGCGGGTCTGCCGCGTTGGCCGCGCTACGCTCCGGGGGCGTCCGGTCGTCCGCCACAGGTGATGCGCCTCGGGCCAAGGATTCAACCGGCGCCGGAGACCGGCACGGGGGCGTTGGAGGCCATGGACGCGCTGTTTCAGGCCGCGCGCGGCAAGGATGCCGCTGCGGTGACTGATCACTGAGGCCGGGACCCGCGGTCACCGGGCTGGTCGTGGCCGTCACAATCCGGGGGTCTCAGATTGTTCGAGGTGTCGCCCTTTCATCATGGATAAATCGTTGCTGCAGCAGCAGGTGCTGGAACGGCTCGCCGAAGACCTGCTGCAAGTCGAACAGGCGGCGCGCGCTGCGCATGAAACGGCGACTCACGAAGAGAACATCGCCGAAAACAAGTACGACACCCTGGGTCTCGAAGCTGCCTATCTGGCCACCGGCCAGGCGCGTCGCGCCGAATCCATCCGCCAGGCGATGGCCAACTGGCGCCAGTTCCGCCCGAGCCCCTACGACGCCAGCAAAGGCATACAGCTCGGCGCGCTCGTCTGCCTGGTCGATGCCGACGACCGGCAGCAGCTGCTCTTCCTCGGCCCAGATGGGGGCAGCATGAAGTTGGTGAACGACGCTCAGCTCGTTCAGGTCATCAGCAGCGACGCCCCGTTGGGCAGGGCCGTGATGGGCAAATGCGAAGGGGATGAGGTGTCGATGCAGGTCGCAGCAATCCGACAGCAGTTCGAGGTCCTGTGGGTGCGTTGAGCCAGTTGCCGCTGCTCTACACCTTCCGCCGCTGCCCCTACGCGATGCGCGCGCGGATGGCGCTCCTGCAAGCCGGGCGGGCCTTCGACGCGGTGGAGGTCAGCCTGCGCGACAAGCCGGCCAGCTTGCTGGTCTTGTCGCCCAAGGCGACGGTCCCGGTGCTGCAGTTGCCCGACGGCCATGTGATCGAGGAGAGTTGGGACATCATGCGCTGGGCGTTCGCGGAGTCGGATGCACAGGGCTGGTGGGCGCGGGCGCAGTCGCCCGACAACCTCGACCTGCTGCAGCGGAATGACGGCGACTTCAAGCGTCACCTGGACCGCTGGAAGTACCCGCAGCGCTACGCGGGTGAGACCCTCACGCCAGACGGACACCGAGACAAGGCGGTGGATGCGCTTCTGCGACCGCTGGAGGCGCGACTGAGCAGCGCGCCCTGCCTCGGCGGCGCCACGCCATGCGCCACCGACGTGGCCGTGATGCCCTTCGTCCGCCAGTTCGCCGCAGTGGACCCGGGATGGTTTGCAACGCTGGACTTGCCGTCGGTACGGTCATGGCTGGACGGCTGGCTCGTCGATCCGCTGTTCGCCGCCTGCATGCACAAGTTGCCCGCGGAAGGGGCGAATCGATTTCCGCCGCTCTGACCCGTGCTCGCACAACGCGCGGCACAAGCTGGACGTCTTGAGACCACCGACGCCACCCTTCCAGCACAATCGCGCCCACAACAGAGATCACAGAGGGAGCGATGGACCATTTCGACGACTTCGACACCAGCCACTGGAAGACTGCGGACAAGGCGTGGGTGGCCGAACGCAAGCAGCAATGGGTCGAGACCGACAAGCTGCTACTGGTGCTGGAAAAGGACAACAAGAAGGCGCGCGGCATCATCAAGCGCTACTTCCTGAAAGGCATCCTGCCCGATTGGAAGGCGCTGCATGACTGGAATCAGAACTCCACGACCCGGCACCTGGACCTGCTGCTGTTTCTTTACCTTCATCCCAGCCGCGACGACGCCGTGCTTCGCCCGCTGCGCGACCAGTTCCTCAACAACCCTCATGCGTTGCCAGCCGATCGGCTGATGGGTTTCGATCACCTGTGGGCCCTGGGCCTGACCTGGGCCTCACAAGGAGGCCAGCGGATGTTCCGCCTGTCCGAGCTGGAGAAGGAATTGGGACAGCCGTGCGGGGACCTGCCCGCTTTGCCTGCGCCCTACGAGGACTGCCGCTGGGTCGAGGTCCATACCGAGGGTCAGAACGAGCGCCTGTTCAATCTCATGTGGCCCGATCTGAATCAGCGTCGCGTGAGCTTGCCCGTCACCCGCGACACCTACCGCCATCGGGCGCCGAGGTTTCCGGTCGACCAGGAGGAGTTCGATCTGCCGTCCGAATCACTGGCAACGCTGTGGAGCATGAGTCGATGGCTGGTACGACCCGCCACGTCGAGCCGCGGCGACAGCGACATGATCTTCCAGTACGAACGACCGCTGGAGCTGTGGTACCTCCATTGCTCGACGAAAGACGCGCCGAAGGCTCGCGCCGACCGTGAACTGGTGCTGCTTGCGCTCTATCGCATCTTCCACTTCGATCGCGAAGGCGAGCCTGAGAACAGTCCCCGCAACCGCTTCGTGCAACGCACCCGGGCGCTGCTGACGCAACGCGAGTTCTCCGCGTCGTTCCGCGCGCTGGTGGATCTGAGCAGAAGCCCCGATCTCGTCGTGACGGATCCGTGGGGACAGGATGCGAAGGTGGAGGCGCCTGCTTTCTGATGTCCGCGGTCGAGGATCGATTAGCAGGAACCTGCGTTCCTTCGGCCTCACGATTGAGAATGAAGCGATGAATCCCCGTCGTGTGCATGAGCTGATGCGAGAGCATTTTCCCGAGCGCCCGAAGTCGGCCAGCGAATGGGTCGTGGCGATCGATGAGCAGGGGCTTCGCGTGTCGGTCCTCGAAGACCTGGTGCGAAGGTATATCGCTGCCGACCTGGTGCTGGTCGAGGCCAACAGAAAGATCGGCGGAATGCTCGCCATCCCCGCAGCCATCGACTTCGTGGCTGCTCATGCGAACAAGGGCCGCATCCTGCTCGCCAACCGCGAGTTTTCCGGGTTCGTGGTTGTGGAGTCGAACGGGGTGGCAAGCGGCTGGTCGAAGTAACGCAGGTGAACGTCCAGCCAGAAGCACGCCTTGGGCAGCGTGTTGAAGACGCATGCCCTCACCTACCGTCTCTGAGCAAGAGGTTCCACGCGAGGTGCTCAGCCATGGCCGTCACCTCGCTGCTTTAGCTCTGCCGCTCAAGAAACCACCTTCTTCCGATCGTCGTCCACCGCGCGCTCCACCACCCCAAGCATGCCGAGGCCTTCGCGCAGCGACTCCTTCACCGCGGTGGCCACGTGCTTGGCCGGATCGCCCTCCGCGCAGTTGTCGGCGAGCATGGACAGCATCGACGCACCGCTCACCAGCAGTGCGCGCAGGTTGGCCAGCGCCGAGCCCGTCGTCAGATCCGCCCGCAGGCAGATCGCATCGGAGCCCAGCCGCGGTCCGAAGATCAGCGGCTCGGTCATGCCCCAGTCGTGCTGCAGGTGGATCAGCGTCTGCTGATCGCAGCCCGCGAGCGGATGCCGCGAGCGCAGCGGCTTGTCGGACTCGTCGATGCGTGCTTGTTGGAAACTTGCCATGTCGTACTACCCCGGTCAACGTTGGAAGCCACCGGCTACGGCGTTGAAGGCGACAGGCCTTCGGATCGACCGGAGAGGTGGGCGAGATGTCAAAAGCACGGCAATGACGTGATGGCCGTCCTCGCGGAGAGGCCCATCTCGCCCATGATCGAGAGATCAGGGACGCAGACACCGATCGCAGGACCGGAGCCGGAAATTGCATGGCGCTTTTGAAACACCGGGGTCCATGCTCGGTCCGATCGGGACTTCGATCTCTGATCTATATCAAAGACTTCTGGCGGTTCGTTCTTTAGAGGGAATGCGGAGGACGCCCCCTTAAGGGTCAGGACTTGTCGGTGACTTTTATTGGCAGGCTACCGATAGGCTTTCTAGAAGATGCCGCAGTTGGTGGCCAAGCAGATCGGCCACCCCACGCGTCGGCTTTGCAGCGAAAGCGGACGCTATGCTGGATGTCCACAACTGATATCACTATGTCCGTCCAAGACACCACGAACTACAAGGTGTATGCACTACTGGCTTCGTTCGGCCTGTCCCGGCAGCAACTGCTGGCGGTTGCAAAGGAGGCCGAACTGCACGAGTTGCGGCAGCTTCGAATGCTGCGACTCACGTTCAATCTGTCGCTCCAAGAGGCACAAGCGGAGCTGGCAGCGTATGACGAATGCTCCTCACGCCAACAGCCTTAAATGTGACGCTTGGCGTTCCAGCGCACTGTCAATGCCCGCTTTCAGCCTGAAGCGGACATCGCCGAGTGAGAATCAGCCCATCGAGAAATCGCTGCTTGAGCTGATTGACGAAGCCATGAAGGACATTCAGCCGATGGCTGCCACCGCTTGGAAGCCCGCGGTAAGCATCGGGCGACAACTCGAGTGGACCAAGATGTTCGCGCTCGGACTGGAAACGGGGCCAAGGCCCGGACCGTTTTCGATGGGGCTTATCGCTGTCCGGGAATTCGATATGTATGGTGACCGTCCGCACCTCTCCGCACGCTTCAGCGAAATTCAGCGGCGTGTCGAGGCAAAACTTGCGAAGCCTTAGATCCATTCACGCAGAGGCGTGTCCGCTTCCCGCCTGAACCGATCCATCCAACCTACACATGTCCCAAGCTTCATTCCTCTTTCTGCCCGGTGTCACCGGCGACGGCAACTTCTGGTGCCCGGTCGGGGAGCGCTTGACGAGATCGGGCGCCCGGTCCTTCGTGAGTTATCCGGGACTTGGCGCTCAGCCTGCCTCTCCATCGGTGAACAGTCCTGCCGATTTGCTGACGCTGGCGGAGAGAAAATTATTGGAGCTCGCCGGCTCCGTCGTGGTGGTCGCTCAGTCGATGGGGGGCATTCTGGGCGTGCAGCTGGCCCACCGCCATCCTGAGCGTATTTCCCGGCTCGTCCTTGTCGCGACCTCGGGCGGGTTCGACGTCCAGCGTCACGGCGCGGTCGACTGGCGAGACGACTTCGTCAAGCGGTTCCCGGAAACGCCGAGTTGGGCGCTCGGCCCGGGCCCGGACCTCACGTCGGCTTTGCAAGGGTTGCGCATGCCCGTGCTGCTGATCTGGGGCGACCGCGATGAGATCAGTCCGCCGGCTGCTGGTGAGCATCTGGCGTCGCTGATCCAGCAAGCAACGATGCATGTCGTGCCCGGCGGGGATCACGGACTGGCGGGCCAGTTTCCCGATCAAGTCGCCACGCTGATCGACGATTTCGTGGGGGCATAGCAGGCACGGCGTTCGGGTAGGCTGCTAGTCGATATTCACCCGCCAGAGCGTCCTTCTTCAAACGGGCCCTCTCGCTGGCGACACGAGAAGTCATAAGGCGCTTTCGGCGTTCATTCTCGTGAGCAGGTTACCTCGCCGGCGAGCTTCCGCTCAAGGTCTGCTCTCAGCCTGAGGCCGCCGCCCGCTCCGTAGCGATCAAAGACGCAGTGTTCGGGCCATGAGGATTGCCGAACCATGGCATCCAGTCGCGCCCCGCCATGATCTGTCTGATTCTCCAAGTTGCGCCGGACCGCTCGCCGGCGGACTCCGGAGGTCTCCCCATTCTGATGCAGGCCCAGGGCGCGTCACGGCACGGCGATACTTCAGACCGCCCCATACAGAGGAGACGCGATGCCATCGGTGCGGACGAAACGGATCACCGCCTGGCTGATCGCATCGGCGGTGATCGGCGTGACCGTCCTGCTGATCGCCATCCGTCCCGGCGCCGAGGCGCAGCAGGCGGCCTGCGCGCAGCACTGCCTGCCGCGGCACGGCATCTGGGCCCCCGACCCGACGCTCGCGGCGCGCGACACGTCGGGGAAAGGCGTCCCGTCCGTTTGCATCTGTAACTGACGTCCCCCACCATCGGGACGGCTGGCCAAGAGTCATTTGCACCCGTCCCGCCGACCCGGCAACATGGGCCGCTTGCCGCCGGACCGTCCGGCGGCGCCTTGCAGGGAGTTCGTCATGGCACGTGCCGTCGTTCCTGGTCCGATCGGGTTGGATGTCGCCCGGCTGATGTCCGATCCGGGCACGAAGTGGATCGGCGACTCGCCCCGCCCCGGGCCGGTGGGGCTGGACGCGTCCGCCGGCGACAACTGGCTGCTCGTGGCCGCGGACTTCACGCCGCCGGCCAACGCCCCGTACGTCCCCGCGCCACAGAAGCCCATCGCCACGCCCGAGGGCGGCGCCCGCGGGCTCACCACCGGCGAGATCGCGATGGCCCGCCTGCTGTTCAAGGACGCGCTCGACTACACGAGCGTCAAGGTCCACAACGACGAGTACCTGCCCTTCGGCTGGCAGCCCGACGACACCGCCATGACGCCCAACGGCGAGATCTACTTCAACCAGAAGCACTTCAAGGAAGACTTCTCCCTCACCGACGTCTACACCCGCCAGTGGTTCATCCACGAGATGGTGCACGTCTGGCAGTACCAGCTCGGCTACCCGGTGCGCCTGCGCGGCGCCATCCGCATCGGCCTCGGGTACGACTACGAGTTGAAGTCGGGCACCACCCTCGGCGACTACAACATGGAGTCGCAGGGCGACCTGCTGGCCGACTACTTCGCCCTGAAGCACATGAATGCGCCCGAGGCGATGCGCCAGCAGCAGTTCGCGAATCAGATCACGCTCTTCGAAGAGGTCCTGAATGCCTTCCTCCAGAACCCGGCCGACAAGGCGAACCTGCCTTGAATCCACCCTGGCGCTCGCGCTCTGCGCGTCGCTGAACACCGCCTGCGCCTACTCCCGCATGGGCGACGCCGAGGTCCGGGCGCAGGGCGGTCAACCCTGCTTCACCATCTCCGCCAAGGAAGCCGCACGCGGTCCCACGATCCGCCTGCAGGCGGTGATGATCAGCGACACCTCGACGAAGCCCGTCGACCGGGTCTGGTCGGTCAGCTTCGACCAGCAGCGCCTGCCGACGATGTCGCCCGACAGCTGCGTCGCCTACGGACAGACGCCGGAAGGCGCCACCTCGAAGCCCGCGCCCGTGCCCGAGCTTCAATCGGGCAAGGTCTATCAGGTCCATCTGAACACGAGGTCATCGGATTCGTCCGATCCCACGCGCGGCTACGTCGGCAAGTTCTGCTTCATGCCCGACGACACGGCCGGCCGCAAGCTGGTGTCGTTGAAGCCCGGATCCCCCGAATGGATCGACGAGGTCTGCCGCTGATGAGAACGACTGTCTTGCGACGCCTGCCCGCCCTGCTCCTCGCCATCACCGGCATCGCCCACGCCGCCGACTTCTACGGCGACCCGAATTCAGAAGCCCAGAAGTGGGTGAAGGCCCATCCGTCCGACGGCCGCGTGAACGACATCCGCGACCGCATCGCCAATCAACCGGCCGCGCGCTGGTTCGGCGACTGGACCACCGACATCGGCACGGACGTCGCGGGCTACGTCGGCCGTGCCACCGCGGCGGGACGCACGCCGGTCCTCGTCGCCTACAACATCCCCGACCGCGATTGCGGCGGGGAAGAAAGCAGCGGCGGCGCCACATCGGCCACCGCCTATCGCGACTGGATCTCGACCTTCGCCTCCGCCGTGGGCGCGACGCGCTCGGCGGTCATCGTGCTCGAGCCCGATGCGCTCGCGGACCTGGGCGGCACGAAGTGCGCCAGCCTCAAGGCCACGCGCCTGTCGCTGCTGGCCTATGCCACCGCACAGTTCAAGAAGAAGTCGCCGCTGAGCAAGGTCTACCTCGACATCGGCCACAGCAGCTGGCTGTCGACGACACAGGCCGCGGATCTGCTGGGCCAGGCCGGCATCAAGGACGCGAGCGGCTTCTCGCTCAACGTCTCCAACTTCAAGACGACGCAGACCGAAACCACCTATGGCAAGGCCGTCGCGGCGGAACTCGCCAAGGGCGGCTTCGGAACGAAGACCTTCGTCGTCGACACCAGCCGCAACGGGAACGGCCCGCCGCCCGTCTACGAGGGCAACTGGTGCAACCCGTCCGCGCGGAAGATCGGCGTGGCACCCTCGGTCTCGCCCGCCGGCGAGTCCCCCGAGATGCGCCTGTGGCTCAAGAACCCCGGACTCTCGGATGGCCAGTGCGGCACGAGCAGCGCGAAGGCGGGGATCTTCGATCCCGAACTCGCCTACAAGCTGATCCACGGCTACTGAAGGACGCCGGGCAGCCGGCGCCGCCCGTCTCCTCGACCATGTCGTCGACCCTCGCATCGGCCATCGAGACCGTCAGCGCATCACCTTCGCCAGGTGGCTCGCCATCATGCCGGCCGTGATGCGCGCGACCTCCTTGGGCTTGAGGCTTTCGTCGAAGAGCATCTCCACCGTCGCGTAGATCAGCTCCACGACGATGCGGCTCGCGAGCTTGAGCTCCGCGCGCTTCGCGCCCGGCAGTGCCTTCACCAGCAGCCGCGTCTGCGCTTCCGTGACCGCCGCGTGCGACGCCAGACGCACCTCCTGCAGCGCGGGCACGGCCCGCATCGCCCGCATGATCCACACGCCCGCGGGCGTGTCGCGCGTGGCCGCGTAGGTGTCCAGCAACAGGCCCGCCAAAGCCTCCTCCAGCGCCGGCACGCCGCGCTGCACCACCTCCACCGACATCCACTTCGCGACGCACTCGTTCTGGCGCTGCATCAGGCGTTGCCCGAGCTCGAACAGCAGCGCGTACTTGTTCGGGAAGTACCGGTAGAGCGCCGGCGGCGACAGCCCCGCCCGCATGCAGACGAGGTTGGTGGAGAGCCGCTCCACGCCGACCTCGATCAGGGTCTGCGCCGCCGCCTCGAGGATGCGCTCGTAGGTCTCCGTGGCGCGTTGCTGCGCCGGCAGCTTCTTGGCGGCGAGCGCCGGTGCCGTCACGGCATCGGGGTCGGCCTCGGCGGCGACACCTGTCACGCCCCCGCCCCGGGCGCGATCGACGGTGCGAGGGCGAGCGCGGACGCCGGGACGTCTGCGGGGATCTTGCGGCGCGAAGCAGTCATAGGCGTAGGCATCGGCATGAGCATCGACGGAGGCATCGATGGGGCGTGGCGGGCTTGGGCTCTGCGGGATTCTTCCAGGGTCGACGAGGATGCCGGAAAGATAGCCATGACTATAAGATCTCCGCTCATCTTCCAACGCATGGTTTGCGCCGAGATGAGCACACTTCCTTTCGCGGTTCCGGCTCCCGCCTCGACGCGCTCCCGTGGCGCGCAGGCCCTGGCGATCATCGTCGGCTCGGTGGCGTTGCTGATGCTCGGCCTGCAGCCGCTGCTGCTGGGCGCCCTGCTCGAAGCCGGCCATGTGACGCTGGAAGGCGTCGGCCTGGTGGCGATGGGAGAGATCGTGGCCCTGGGACTGGGCGTCCTGATCGGCGACCTGGCGCTGCCGGTGCGCTCGCTGCGATCGGTCACCGTCCTGGCCGCCCTCGCCGCGGCGGCGCTGAACCTCGTGACCATGCGCGTCACCGGTGATCTGGCCCTGGGGCTCGTCCGCGCCGGGGCCGGCGTCGCCGAAGGCCTGATGGTCTGGAGCACCACCGCCGTCATCGTCCGGGCCGCCGTTCCCGAGCGCCTCGCCGGCCTGTTCTTCGTCGTGCAGACGCTGGCGCAGTCGATGCTCGGTCTCGCGTTGGCGCACCTCGTCATCCCCGGGTCCGGCTGGCCGGGCGGCTTCGCCGTGCTGGCCGGGCTCTGCGGCGCGGCCGCGCTGCTCGCCCTCCTCTTCGCCCGGCCGCTCGCCCCGCTCACGTCCACGGTGAGCCAGGCCGGCATCGGCATGACCTGGACCCGGCCCCGCGTCGGCACGCTGCTGCTCGTCTTCCTGCAACTCGCCACCCTCGGCGCGCTGTGGGCCTATGCCGAGCCGCTCGGCACGCGCGCCGGCTTCTCGCCGTTGGCCGTCCAGACGCTGATCGCCGCCGGGCTCGGCATGCAGGTCGTCGGCGGCAGCGTCGGCACCTGGCTCGTGCGCCGCCTGCCGGTGCGACCCGTGCTGCTGGGATGCGCGGTCGTGCTCGGGCTCAGCGCACTCGCCATCGCGCGGACCGCGCAGGGCGGCACCGTCGCCTTCGCCACGCTCTGCGGCCTGTTCACCTTCACCTGGTTGTTCATGCTGCCCTTCCAGATGGCGCTCGCCTTCCGCGTCGACGGCAGCGGACGTGTCGCCTCGCTGGTGCCGGCCGCCCAGCTCTTCGGCAGCGCATTCGGACCGCTGATGGCCTCGCTGGTCGTCACCGGCGACGAGGTCGCGCCCGTGCCTTTCGTGGCCGCCGCGTTCGCCGCGCTGGCGGTGCTCGCGCTGCCCTTGACGCGCTCGCCCTCCCGGCTCGCGGTGGACTGATTCCGCCGTCCATTCCGAAGGCAGCAGCGCCCTTCTTGCTCCCTCTCCCGCTTGCGGGAGAGGGTTGGGGTGAGGGCCAGCGGACTCGGCAGTCAGAAAGAAGGCTTCCGCACTTCCGCCGCTGCTGGCCCTCACCCCTGCCCTCTCCCGCAAGCGGGAGAGGGAGTCGGAAGACTCCCGCACTTCCACCGTCGACCGCCAGGGTTTCTCCGCAAATCAAATTCGATAGTCATCGCTATACCATAGCTATCACTATCCAATTGACGCGAGGGCGGGTCCCTCCGGAGAGGTCGCGATGGCAGCTCGACAAGCCCTTCCACGACGAACCGCGAGCGCGGCGCTGTGCCTCGCGCTGCTCCCCGGCCTGGCGATGGCCATCGGCCCGGACGACGCCAAGGGCCGATGGCTGAGCGCGGACGGCGGCGCCGTCATCGAGTTCAAGCCCTGCGACGACAAGCCGACCGCGCTGTGCGGCCGCATCGTCTGGGACAAGGATGCGGGCCAGGCCAACGACACCTGCGGCATCCAGATCGCGCAGCTGGACCGCTACGAGAACGAGGCCTGGCGCGACGGCTGGGTCTACGACCCCCGCGACAAGAAGAAATACAAGGGCGCCCTGCGCGTGAGGAGCGGCGATCTCTACATCCGCGCCTACATCGGGACCGAGATCCTCGGTCAGACCGAGCAGATGAAGCGTGTGGCGGAGTTGCCCGCCACGCCGGCCTGCAAGTCCTGAGCACCCCGCAGGTCCTGAATACCAGAACGAGGAGACACGAGATGACCGACAAGACTCCCGCGCAGTCCCCCATCGATTCGCTGTCGTCGCTGGCGCCCCGGATGGCGCTGTGCGCCTCCGCCGTCCTTGGCTGCCTTGGCGCCCTTTCCCCCATGGCCGCCCGCGCCGACGAGTCCGGCACCGCCACGATGGGCATCGAGACGGAAGTGAAGCTGCTGTCCGACCTGCGCAACCGCGGCGTGTCGGACTCCGGCCGCAAGCCGTCGCTGCAGCTGGGCGTGCAGCTCGCGCACGAGTCCGGGATCATCGGCCTGGCGCAGCTGTCCACCGTCAGCAAGAAGGCATTCACCGACGGCGACGGCTTCAACCTGCTGCTCGGCACCGGCTACCGCTTCGGCGATCCCGACGGCTGGCACTTCGGCGTCGGCCTGGCCAAGGAGTTCTTCCCCGGCGCGAAGTTCGACGCGCCCCACGGCATCGACATGGAGGCCGGCGTGCCGGTGGACTTCCGCCGCACCCGCTACGACACCGCCTACGCCGTGCTGGAGATCGGCTGGGGCAAGCTCGAAGGCCGTATCCTCAACGTGCTCTCGCGCTCCTACCGCGGCGCGGACACCGGCGGCGTCTGCGGCCAGATCCTCGTCGCCGGCGTCGACCCCACGCCGGCGCTCGAGTGTTATGCGCGCGGCGACCAGAACTCCCGCGGCAGCCTGCTCTACGACCTCACCTACCGCCATCCGCTCACGCCCACCACCACGCTCAACCTGCATGCCGGCACGCAGAAGATCCGCCACTTCAAGGAGGCGGACTTCAGCGACTACTCGATCGGCGTCACCCACGTGCGCTGGGGCCTCAACTTCACCGCCGAATGGGTCGCCACCAGCACCCATCGGCCGGAGCTCTTCATGATCCCCGACGGCGACGGCTGGAAGCGCCAGGACAACAACACCGTCGTGGTGTCGGTGTCGCGCAAGTTCTGATGACGTCGTCGGCCACCGCGCCTGCCCCTACCGAGTCGTCGCGTCCCTTCTCCTCGTCCGCCGCGCCGCTGGTGCTGGCGGTGGACCTCGGCACCAGCGGCTGCAAGTGCGCGCTGGTAACGCTGGCGGGCGAGGTCGTCGCCTGGGCCTTCCGACCCGTTCCGCTGCACGTCGACGGCGCGCGGGCGGAGCAGGACCCGCAGGCCTGGTGGCAGGCACTGCTCGACGCCGCCGGCGAAGTGCTCGCGCCCGACGCGGCGCGGCGCCGGCGTGTCACGGCGGTGTGCTGCTCCACGCAGACCGAGGTGACCGTCTGCCTCGGTCACGACGGCCGCGCGATCGGTCCGGCCTTCAGCTGGCTGGATGCGCGCGGCGCCGCGGCGATCCGGCGCCGCCTGCGCGGCCGCTGGCTCAACATCGAGGGCTACGCGCCGCTCAAGCTCTGGCGCTGGCTGCGGCTCACCGGTGGCGCGCCGTCGCTCAGCGGCCGCGACGCCGCCGGCCACATGGCCTTCATCCGCGATGAACAGCCCGCTGTCCACGATGCCACGCGCTGTTTCCTCAACGCGCTCGACTACCTGAACTACCGGCTCTGCGGCCGTGTCTGCGCGACGCAGGATTCCATCCTCACCAGCTGGGTCACCGACAACCGCGATCCCTCGCGCATCCGCTACGACGACGGCCTCATCCGCGCGCTGGGACTGGACGCCGACAAGCTGCCGCCCCTCGTGCGCTCCACCGACGTGCTGGGGCCGCTGCTGCCCGACGTCGCGGCGGCACTGGGACTGCCCGCGTCCACGCCGGTCGTGGCCGGCGCGGTCGACACCTCCGCCGTCGCGGTCGGCGCGGCGGTGTCGGACTTCGAGACGCATCTCTACCTCGGCACCTCGTCATGGCTGGGCGCGCACGTGCCGACCATGCGCACCGACGTCCGCCACAAGATCGCGGCGGTGCCCTGCGCGGTCGATCAGCGCTACCTGGCGCTCGCGCTGCAGTCGACGGCCGGCGCCAACCTGTCCTTCCTGCGCGACCGCATCCTCTACCACCCCGACGAGCTGGCGTCCGACGAGGAACATCCCGCCGTCTACGAGCTGCTCAACAAGATCGCCGCGCGCGTGCCGCCCGGCGCGCGCGGGCTGATCTACACGCCCTGGCTCTTCGGCGAACGCACGCCGGTGGACGATCCGCTGCTGCGAGCGGGCTTGATCAACCTCTCGCTGGAGCACTCGCGGGAGGACATCTTCCGCGCGTTCCTGGAGGGCGTCGCGCTGAACACGCGCTGGATGATGGCGCCGTTCGCGCGGCTGCTGGGGCGCTCCCCCGGTACCATCGCGGCGGTGGGCGGCGGCGCGCAGAGCGACGTCTGGTGCCAGATCCTCGCGGACGTCACCGGCCAGCCGATCCGGCAGCTCGAGAATCCCATCCAGGCCAACGCGATCGGTGCGACCTACCTCGCGGGCATCGGTACCGGCGCGCTGGGCTTCGGGGACCTGGCGGCGCTGCGGCGCACGCGCCGCGTCTACGAACCGGCCGTCGCATTGAGCCGGCTCTACGGCGACAAGTTCGAAGCCTTCAAGGAAGTCCGCGAACGTCTGGCGCCGCTGTACCACCGCCTCAATCGCGTGCCCGCGCCGGGAGTCGCCCCATGAAGCACGAGATCGCCCGCCTCCACGTCGTGGACCTCTGCCTGCGCCTGTCCGAACGCGGCTACTTCGCGGGCACCGGCGGCAACCTGATGCTGCGCATGGACGAGGGACTCGTCGCCGTCACGCCATCGGCGACGGACTACCTGGTGATGCGGCCGGAGGATGTCTGCGTGTTGCGGCTCGCCGACCTGACCGTCGTCGACGACGCGAGCAGCGGAGAACGCAAGCCCTCCGTCGAGACCGCCCTGCATGCGCGCGTGCTGCGCGCGCGGCCGGACGTCGGCTGCAGCGTCCACACGCATCAACCGCTGGCGAGCGCCTGCGCGCTCATCGGTGAGGCGCTGGTGGTGCCGGAGGCGCACCGGCGCTGGCTCGGCGCCGAGGTGCCGGTCGTCGGTTATGCGCCGTCGGGCACCGCGTGGCTGGCGGGCAAGCTGGCCAAGGCGGTCCGCCCGGACCGCCAAGCCTATCTGCTGCGCAACCATGGCATCCTGTGCTGCGCCGCGGACAGTGCCACCGCGCTCGACGCCGTCGAGCACCTCGAGACCCTCGCCCGCGATCTGCTCGCGGCGCGCATCGACGAACGCGCCCGCCGCGAACCCGGGCTCATGGCCCGACTCGCCCCGGTGCGCAATCTGCTGCTTCATCCGAAGGGACCGTGATGTCCATGCTTGCCCCCGCCTCCGCCGCCGCCACCTCCCCATCCGCCTCTGCGCAGGAGCGCCCCGCCGCGTCGGCCGCCGGCACCCCGCCGCCGGCGGCGGCCGCGCTTCCCTCCTGGCCCGACACGCACGCGCTCTACGAGCGCTTCGCCGCGCTGGTCAACCAGCCGATGCGGCCGATCCGGCCGGACGCGATGCCCAAGGTCCTGCGCTGGTTCGACGACCACTGCGCCGGTTCGAAGCGTCTCGCGGCGCAGGCCGCCACCGTGATTCCCGGCGGCGTGCAGCACAACCTCGCCTTCAACCATCCGTTCCCGCTGGCGATCACGCGGGCCGAGGGCGCGCACCTCACCGACATCGACGGCAACCGCTACATCGACTTCCTGCAGGCCGGCGGACCGACGCTGCTCGGCAGCAATCCGCCCGCGGTGCGCGCTGCGGTGCACGCGCTGCTCGACGACTGCGGCCCGGTCACCGGCCTGCTGCACGAGTACGAGGTCAAGCTCGCCGAACTCGTCTGCCGGCACATGCCCGGCGTGGAGATGCTGCGCATGCTGGGCTCCGGCACCGAGGCGGTGATGGGCGCGGTGCGGCTCGCCCGCACGTTCACGAAGCGCCAGCGCGTCATCAAGATCGGCGGGGCGTACCACGGCTGGAGCGATCAGCTCGTCTACGGCATGCGGCTGCCCAAGACCGGCCGCATGGAGGCCATCGGCATTCCGCGCGGCGCGACGGCGAACACGCAGGAGTGCCTGCCCAACGACCCCGAGGCGCTGCGCCGGCTGCTGCGCTGGAACCGCCTGCGCGGCGGCACGGCGGCGGTGCTGCTGGAGCCCTTCGGTCCCGAGAGCGGCACGCGGCCTGTGCACCGCGAGTACAACGCGCAGGTCCGCGCGCTCTGCAACGAGTTCGGCGCGCTGCTGATCTTCGACGAGGTGGTGACCGGCTTCCGCGCCGGCATAGGCGGCGCGCAGGGCTACTTCGGCGTGACGCCCGACCTGACGGTGCTCGGCAAGTGCCTGACCGGCGGCTACCCGATGGCGGGCGCGATCGGAGGCAAGCGGGAGATCATGATGTCGCTGGTCGGCGGGATCGGGACGACCTCGCGGCGGGCTTTCGTCGGCGGGACCTTGTCGGCCAATCCGCTCAGCTGCGTGGCGGGCTACCACTCGCTGCTCGAGGTGGAACGCACCAACGCGCCGGCGGTGGCAGGACGCGCGGGCGAGCGCCTGCGCATCGGATTGGAAGAGATCATCCAGCGGCGCGGTCTGCCCTACGTTGCGTACAACCTCGGCTCCATCGTGCACCTGCAGACTTCGGGCGTGCTGCTGCTCGACACGAGCAGCCTGTGGAAGCTCATCAAGGTCAAGAACGAGGCGAAGCGGCGCAAGCACATGATGGAGGAGATGGGCGCGGCGTTCACCGCGCACGGGCTGATCTCGGTGGCGGGCAGCCGGCTCTACACGAGCTTGGCCGACACCGACGATGTGATCGACGATGCGTTGAACCGCTTCGATGACGTGATGGCGCTGACATGAGCGAAGAGACTTTTCCCGAGACCTGGCGCAGCCTTCGCCAGCGGCTGCTGGCGCGCGGGTTGATGCCGCAGGCTTCGGACAGCGTGTCGCTGCGCGATCCCGCGAGCGGGCGCATGTGGTGGGGGACGGCCGGGGATGCCTCGATGCAGGCGCTGCCGCTCGATCCAGGCCCGCAGGGGTCCCCGGGGGTTGCGTTGCATCGCGCGGTCTACCAGGCACGACAGGACGTCTGCGCGGTGCTCGTCGGCGGCGGCCCGTTCTGCCGGCAGATGTCGGCCTTCGGCGGATGGATGCCGGCCGTCTTCGACGAACAGATCCGCCAGCTCGGTCACATGGCGCCTCCTACCCATCACCTGTCGCAACTGCCCGGCGCGCTGGCCGAGGGCGGCAACGTGGCGCTGCATGCGGGACAACTGCTGCTGCTCGGCATGACGCCGTCCCGCCTGGCGCTCAACGCGGAGCTCTTCGAGAAATGCGCGAAGGCCTGGGTCCCGGCCACGGCCAGCGGTGCGAAGCTGCGCACGCTGCCTTGGCTGGTGCGGCATGTCGCCAACGGCAGGCTCATGAAGGAAGAGGCGCGGGCGCGGGAGCAGGTGCGGCGGGGACTGCGGCCCGAGGAGACGCGCGGATACTGAACGGAGCGAGGACTGCGGCGGCCGCTGGCCCTCACCCCTCCCCTCTCCCGCAAGCGGGAGAGGGGGTAATGCAGGCAGTTGCGCGTGGATACGGCGCCTGCCATCCAACCGCCTTCCGCGTCCGTTCGCCGGCGCCATCCGCAGGCCGTGACACGCGTTGGCCATGGGTCGATCAATTCGATTACAACGCGCTGTGCGCTTGGCCATTTGCAAGCGAAGCGCCTCCGCTTGCAGCAGCGCATCGAATCAGGATTTCCCCATGAAGATGTACATCCTCGTCAGAGACGATATTCCCCTCGGCTTCGCGATGGTCGCCGTCGCGCACGCTTCCCTGGCGGGCTACCTCAAGTTCCGGGACACGCCGGAGGTCGCTCGATGGCTGGATCCCGGCCCGTTCTTCAAGGCGGTCTGCAAGGTGAGCGCCAGGGAGTTCGAACAGGCCAAGCAGTTCGAGGATCACGTCGTGCTCACCGAATCCGCACTCGGCCATCAGGAAGTCGCCATCGTCTTCAAGCCGCGCGAGGAGTGGCCAAAGATGTTCCGCTTCCTGCGGCTCTATCGCGATGCGCCGACGCCCGGCGACCTGCCTGACGGGAGTGCGTGATGAACAAGCCCAAGCCGCCGCTCTACCGCAAGGAAAACACGACCGCGCACACGATGCGCGATCGCCATCGCGCACGCGACTTCGGCGACACGCGCAACACCAAGGCCGAGCAGATGTCGGACGCCACGCGTCGCCCCATGCATGGCAAGGAGCAACGTGGTCGTGACTACACGCCGCTCTATCGATTCCTGCTGTCCAAGGTCGGACAACCGTGGTCGGAGGTCCATTCGGAGGCCGTCGGCAGACTCGATCGTCCCGACCCGATCTTCTGGATGGTCGCGCTGCACGAGGACGATCGGAAGGACTACGTGTGCACCGGGGAGTCCAGCCATTTCAGCGGCCTCTACGTCGATGAGGCAGGCCTGCTGCAACTCGTGAATCCCGACGTCGGCCCGTCCACCCTGGCACCGACCTGCCGCTGCTGCACGCACACGTTCAACGGCGTCCCGTTCACGAAGACCTATCGTTATCCCGGCGATTGAACGCGCCCCACCCTACCCCTTTCGCGGTAGCTCCAACGCGCAGACGTTTCGCCGCTCGCATCTCATTACCGCCCGTCACACCCCGCCGGTTTTCAGGTTCGTAAAGTCGCCTCGCCCTCATCAGCGGAGCTTCAAGAACATGACCGGACTGGACACCTCCACGCGCCACGCACGCTCGCCACAAGCGACCTTTGCCCGCCGTTTCCGATGGACGCTCGCGCCCCTCCTCTTGGCCGCGCTGACGGCCTGCGGCGGCGGCGAAGGCCTCGACCCGCGCGTCGTCGCGCAGGGCTCGGCGTCCGCGTCCGACGCGTCCGATGCGTCCGATGCGACGGATGCGATCGATGCCACCGTCGCGCAGGACGACGGCGCCCGCGCGACCATCCAGGCCACGGCCCCCGCGAAGTTCCGCCACCCCGGCATCTTCATGAGCCAGGCGCGCCTCGACACCTTCAAGGCCGCCGCCAACTCCCCGTCCGGCAGCGGCATCAAGACCGGCTACGCCGTCGTGCTCGCCGACTCGCGCAGCAACTACACGTATGCGCATCAGGCGCTGACCACCGTCGAGGTCGTCGGCAGCGCCAGAGGTCCGCAGGAGTCGCGCTTCAAGAACGACGCGATGGCCGCCTACCTCAACACCCTGCGCTGGGTGAAGACCAACGACGTGCGCCACCGCGACAAGGCCGTCGCCATCCTCAACGACTGGGCCACGACCTTCCGCGGCTTCACCGTCGCCTCCGGCACGAACGCCGCGCAGGTCCAGCTCGAGGCGGCGTGGATGCTGCCGGTGTGGATCAGCGCCGCCGAGCTCCTGCGCCACCACGGCGGCGGGCTCGGCAACTGGCCGGCCGCTGAAGTCACGCGCTTCAACGGCTTCGTCGACCGCCTCTACACCGAGACCGCGAAGGCGCAATCGCGCGTCAACAACTGGGCCGTGTCGGCCGCGCTCGGCATGATGGCCACCGGCGTCTACCAGGACAACCCGACCCGTTATGCCGCCGGCCTGACCCGGCTGATCGAGATGATCCCGGTGTCGATCTACGGCAACGGCGAGATCAACGAGCTGAAGGCCCGCGACTGCTGGCACCCGCAGTACAACCTGATCGGCATCGCCCAGGCCGCCGAGATGGCCGCCAACCAGGGCGACAACTCGGTCTGGATGCACAAGCCCAACGCCAAGGACGCGCTGCCGCGTCTGGCCATGGGCCTGGAATACATGGCCAAGTCGCTCGCCAACGGCTCGGGCGTGCGCGACTGCCGCAACTATCACACCGAGTCCGGCTACACCGAACTGGCGCTCAACGGCTACGTCAGCCGCAGCGTCGCCATCCCCAACTTCCAGTCGTACGTGCGCTCGCACGGACCGGACCAGGGCGGGTACGAGTTCCTCGGCTGGACCACCGCCACCCACGGCACCGACACCAGCGGCGCCACGCCGCCACCGCCGGCGCCTTCTCCTGCGCCCGCTCCTGCTCCTGCTCCGTCTCCGGCGCCAGCGCCAGCGCCCTCACCGGCCCCGGCACCGTCTCCCGCGCCTGCGCCGAGCTGCGCGGCCTGGAGCGAAGGCAAGACCTTCAACGCCGGCACCGTCGTCAGCTACCAGGGCAAGACCTACAAGGCCCTCGTGACGCACACCGCATGGGCCGGCGCCGGCTGGACCCCGGCCACGACCCCGACGCTGTGGACGCCGGCGTCGGCCAGTTGCGGCAGCGCCAGGTAGCCCTCTTCCAGGCCGCGAGCAGCGGGTGGCTGACCGGACCGCGCCGGACCTGACGGGCCGGCGTGGCCCGCTCGTGGAAGACGCTCAGAAGAATTCCAGGATGACCGGGATCACGTCCACGTAGACGCCGGGCGGCGTGGTGAGCTGCCGCGCCGGGATGCGGCCGAACATCGTGTACTCCAGCCCGGGTGACAGCCCGAGCAGGTCGATGTCCACCGAGCCCGAAATCGTGACCGTCCCGTTGGTGCCGTCGCCCAGCGGCACGGTGAAGTTCGGATCGGCATACAGGCCGTAACCCAGGCTGGCGGTGCCGGATGACAGGCGCCTGGCCGCGACCGTGCCGTTGCCCGCGCCCAGGTAGACGGTCAGCGGGATCAGCAGCCCGAGGACGCCTCCGCACTTCACCTGCACCTTGGCCGTGCTGCTGACGTCCCCGTAGGCCAGCGGGTTGTAGACGCCGAACTGCAGCGACGTGGTCGTGAGCGTGCAGGTGCACAGCAGCGCGCACAGCGCGTGGGCAGAGCCGGCCGAAGCCACGAGCAGGACCGCCGCGGCCGCCTGGATCCTCTTCATGCGTCACCCCGGACCTGTTGCCCTGCAGTCCGCGCTGCCGCGCGGACAGTCCGGTCACCCTGACGGGAAACCGGTCGTGGCCCGCTCGTTCTGCGTCACGCCCTGGTGACGGGGCAAAGGGCGCTCCGTCGTTTCCATGTGGAAACCCTCCCCCTCGGGGTGACCAAGGTCGCGTTTGCGCTGAGGGATACTCCCCCGCGACGGTCGGTTTGGACCGTGCCTTTTCGTGGAGCAGCGCCATGGGCCTGATGGACTTCATCAAGAAACAGTTCATTGACATCATCCAGTGGACCGAGGACGACAACGGCGTCCTGGCGTTCCGCTACCCGATGCAGGACTTCGAGATCCAGTACGGCGCCTCCCTCACCGTCCGCGAATCGCAGATGGCCGTCTTCGTCAACGAAGGCAAGGTCGCCGACGTGTTCGGCCCCGGCATGTACAAGCTGACCACGCAGACGCTGCCGGTCCTCACCTACCTCAAGAACTGGGACAAGCTCTTCGAGTCCCCCTTCAAGAGCGACGTCTACTTCTTCTCCACCCGCCAGCAGATCGACCAGCGCTGGGGTACGACCCAGCCGGTCACCATCCGCGACAAGGACTTCGGCGCCGTGCGCCTGCGCGCGTTCGGCAACTACTCGTACCGCGTCGTCGATCCGAAGAAGTTCCACACCGAGATCTCCGGCACCCGCGAGCGCTACACCGTCACCGAGCTCGACGGCCAGCTCCGCGGCCTGATGCTGCAGCACATCTCGGACGCGGTCGCCCAGTCCGGCATCCCGTTCCTGGACCTCGCCGCGAACCAGGTCGAGTTCGCCAAGGCGCTGCAGGAAGCCACCGCGCCGTCCTTCGACGCGCTCGGCCTCAAGCTCGAGATGGTCACGCTGCAGAACGTCTCCCTGCCGGAGGAACTGCAGAAGATCCTCGACCAGAAGATCGGCATGGGCATGATCGGCCAGAACATGGGCCAGTTCATGCAGTACCAGACCGCGCAAGCCATCCCCAAGCTGGCCGAAGGCGTCGGCTCGGGCGGCGGCGGCATCGCGGGCGACGCGATGGGCCTGGGCGCCGGCCTGGCGCTCGGCCAGACGATGGCGCAGCAGCTGCAGCAGGGATTGGCCGGCGCCAGCCAGGCCGCCGCTCAAGGCGCCGCTCAGGGGGCCGCGCCCATCCAGCCGCAACCGGTGAGCGCCAGCGCCGACGAGGTGCTCCTGCTGCTGGAGAAGCTCGGCGACCTCAAGGCCAAGGGCATCCTCACCGACGAGGAGTTCGCGGCCAAGAAGGCCGAGCTGCTGAAGAAGCTCAGCTGACGCCGTCCGGCGTCACCGGCTGGTCCCGCCCCGGATCCTGATTGGCTACCGCTTCCCCCAGCGCCGCTGGCAGGCGCACTGCCCCAATTGCGGTGCGCCGGTCGAGTTCGCCTCGGCCGCGTCCGCCAGCGCCGTCTGCAGCTATTGCCGCTCCACGCTGCTGCGTGAAGGCGACGCGCTGCGCAAGATCGGCACGACCTCCGAAGTCTTCGAGGACTACTCGCCCCTGCAGCTCGGCGCCGCCGGACGGTATGCCGGCACGGGCTTCGTCGTCGTCGGCCGGCTGCAGATGTCCTATGCGGACGGTGGCTGGAACGAGTGGCACATCCTGTTCGACGCCGGCGCCGACCGGCCGCCCCGCAGCGGCTGGCTGGCCGAGGACAACGGCCGCTTCGTCGTCAGCTTCGAGGCACCGCTCGACGAGCGCGCGCCCGATCCGGCGACGCTGCGTCCCGGCGGTCTGCAGATGCTGGCGGGCTCGGCCTGGCAGGTCGCGTCCATCGAGGACGCGACGATCGCGGCCGTCGAGGGCGAGCTGCCCCATCCGCCCCATCTCGCGACGAGTTTCCCGGTCGTCGACCTGCGCAACACCGCCGACGAGGTCGCGACGCTCGAGTACAGCGATCCGGCGCGACCCACCTGGTCGGTCGGGCGCGCGGTGGTGCTCGCCGACCTCAAGCTGACCGGCCTGCGCGAGGACAGCAGTGCGACGCTCAAGTCCCGGTCGCTGCCCTGCCCGAATTGCGGCGCGGCGCTCGAGCCGGCACTCGGCACGACGCAGTCCATCGTCTGCGGCCAGTGCAAGTCCGTCGTCGACGTCTCCAAGGGCGCCGGCGCCGACCTGACGGCCTACCGCCAGAACACCGGCGGGGAACCGCAGATCCCGCTCGGCACCACCGGCCTGCTCGCCATCGCGGGCGGCACGCCCCAGCCGTGGCAGGTCGTCGGTTACCTGGAGCGCTGCGACATCCCCGAGTCCAGCGAGGACGAACAGACCTTCTGGCGCGAGTACCTGCTGTTCAGCCGCATGGAGGGCTTCGCCTTCCTGGTCGACACCGAGGACGGCTGGAGCGTCGTGCGCCCGATCACCGGCGCGCCGTCGAACGCGAGAGCCAAGGCCGTCACCTACCAGGAGAAGGACTTCAAGCACAAGTGGACCTACACCGCCAAGGTCACCTATGTGCTGGGCGAGTTCTACTGGCGCGTCAAGCGCGAGGAACGCGCGCTCGTGCGCGACTACGAGTGGCGCAACGGCACGCGGTTGGAGCTGCTCAGCAGCGAGCAGGCCGGCAACGAGGTGACCTGGAGCCACGGTCGCGCGCTCGACGCCGCGGAGGTGCGCCGCTTCTCCGCGCTGCCCGAGGACAAGATGCCGGCGCTGCGCCGCGACGTCTCGTCCGGCATGGACCAGGGCAAGCTGCTGCGCAACATCATCATCGGCATCTTCATCATCGCGGTGCTGTTCGCGATGCTGCGCGCCTGCAGCAAGGACGACTGCGACCGCTACAAGGACACCTACAGCGAGAGCAGCGCCGAGTACCAGCAGTGCAAGCGCAGCAGCCGCGGGTCGGGCGTGGGGTACGTGGGCTCCAGCGGCGGCTCTTACGGCGGTTACAGCAGCGGTGGCGGCGGCCACAAATAGACACGAGCGGTCACGCGTCGCCCGGCAATCGCGGAGACACTCCGGCCGCTCGGACCTCCGCCCATGGTTGGCATGCGCGACCTCGACATCGACATCGACATCGAACGAAAGATCGACCAGGAGAACGACATGGAAGGTTTCGAATGGCTCAAGCCCGCGATCGTGCTGGGCTCCATCCTGTACGCCCTGATCGGCGTGCTGGTGTTCTGGATCAGCTTCATCGTCATCGACAAGCTGACCCCGTACAAGCTGTGGGAAGAGATCGTCGAGCACAAGAACATGGCCCTCGCCGTCGTGGTGGCGGCCATGTGCATCTCCATCGGCCAGATCGTCGCCGCGGCGATCCACGGTTGAACTGACGCCACCTTCATGCCCCTCCCTGCCCGATCCGTCGCCCCTGCCGCGCCCCTTGCAACGTCCGCAACGTCCGCAGCGTCCGCGAGGTCCTCGCGCACCCGTCGACCCGCGCTGACGGCGACTCACGCGCTGGCCCTGGCCGCCCTGCTCGCCATGGCCGGCCCGGCCTGCGCGCAGATGACGCCCTACAAGCCGCCCCCGCCGGCCAAGTCGACCGGCATCGCCCCCAAGGGCGACTTCACGACGGATCTGCAGCGCGCGCGGCCGGAAGCGGACCCCGGACAGGCCGCCGGCAATGAAGGCTCGGACGAGGCCTTCCGCGCCAAGGCCGAGGCGGAGGCGATCCGCAAGGCCAACGCGGCGGGTCGGCACGACCTGATCAAGCGCAACGGCTCGCGGCTGGTGCTGCCCACCGTGTCCGGCCGGCCGGAGCTCTTCGACAGCGTCTGGCCCAACGCCAGCGGCCATGGCGAAGCCGCCTACGAGGACTACCGCTTCGACGGTCTGTCGCCGGATCGCGAATTCTTCGTCGTGCGCGCCACCTACTACGAGAGCAGCGACGTGATCTGGGTCTCGCGCCAGGACGGCGAACGCTACCGGCTGCGCGCCACGCCCCGGCCGTCGCCGGACGGCAGCCTGCTGGCCGTCGTCAACGCGTCCGAGGCGGCGGACTTCAACGGCATCCTCCTCTGGGAGCGGGCGTCGAGCCGGCTGGTGGAGAAGTTCCGGCAGGAACCGGGCGACCGCGACACGCTCTACCGCTTCATGCGCTGGAAGGACAACCGGACCATCGAGCTCGAGCGCACCACCCCGGGCGATCCCCTGACCTGCCGCGATGCGGTGGAGGAAACGCTGGTCCTGCTCGCGCGCGACGGCGATCATTGGTCGCTCAAGGACGTCACCGCGCCGCGCTGCCGGCGCTGAGGGGCCAAGGGGCTGAGCGGCTCTGAGCGGCTCTGAACCGGCTGAAAAGCCGACGAGCGGAAAAGCGGAAAGGCGGCGTGGTCGGCCTCGCGAGGGACGTCGCGGTGGACCTCGCGATCGACCCGCCGTGGACGTCAAGACCTGACCCGTCCACGCGGGGCCAGGCCTTGTCACCAGGCGTAACGTCTGTGGGCCAGCGCACGGAGGCCCTTTTAGACTTCGGCGCCTCGCCTCCCATTCCGCCAGCGCCTGCGTGCGCGCCGCCGTCCGATGTTGTCCGTTCCGTCCGCTGTCGAGGCAGCCCTTCCCGCTGCCGACCTCTCCGACCTCGCCAGTCCCTCCGCTTTCACCGTGCGCCGCGGCCTCGCCTGCCGGACCGCCCTCCTGCTCGCGCTGGTGCTGACGGGGTTCGCGGCCGAAGCGACGTCCAATGCCTGGCCCGCGCCGCCGCGCCCCGTCGCGTCCGTCGGGCTGGCGCCGCGCGGCAGCCTGTTCGCGCCGTCGTCCGAGACGGCCGGCGCGCCCGTCGCCCAGGAAGGCTCCGACGAGCAGTTCCGCGCCCAGGCGGAAGCCGAGGTGCTGCGCCGGCTCGGCCTTCCCGCACGTCGCGACGACCTGCGACTCTGGCTGCCCGTCGCCAAGGGCCGGCCGGTGGTCCTCGACAGCCAACGGCCCGATCCCGCCGATCCCCTGCTGCCCTCGGTGGACTTCCGCCTCGACGGCCTGTCCCCTGACGGCCAGTTCTACGTCGTGCGCGCGACGCTGGCCGCCGGCAGCGAACTGCTGTGGGTGTCGCGTGCCGACGGCACGCGGTACGAGATGCACGGCAACGTGCATCCGTCGCCGGACGGCCGCTACCTGGTCGTGACGCATGCGTCGCCGGGCCAGGAGTTCAACGGCGTCGTCCTCTGGAGCCTCGAGGACGGCCGGCTGGTCGAACGCTACCGCTTCCAGCCCTCGCCGGAGCAGGCGGCCATCAGCTTCCGCTTCATGCGCTGGCGCAACGCGGACACGGTCGAACTGGCGCAGTTCGCTGAAGTCGACGCCGGAACCTGCGACCTGGGGACCCTCAGTTCCACCGCGCTGCTGTCGCGCAAGGCGGAGCGCTGGATCCTGCGCAGCGCCAGCGGTCAGCGCTGCGATCGCTGACATCGACATCGACATCGACGCCGGCAAGGAGGCGGAAGGCACCGCGGGGCCGCCTCAGCGCCGCGCTGCCTTAACACGTCCGCCCCGCCTCCCCGGGGACGGGATCACCCGGCAATTGCATCCGATGTGACGCCCGGTAATCGAACTTGTAACAGCTTCGGTCGCGGACCTAGGATTTCGGCACCCCTTCATCCAGGTCCACCATGAACCGACAAGAACAAGTTTTCCAGGCCGCGTCCAACACCGTCGCGTCCGCGCCCCTCGTGTCGCGCCCCTCGCTGGCCAAGCGCGCGATCGCATCGACGCTGATCGCGTCCTGCACGCTGATGGCCCTGCCGATGCACGCGAGCGCCCAGGTCGTGCCGACCGACGCGCTGGTGCAGCCCGCGGCCCCCGCCGGCACTGCCGCGGACAGCCGCGTCCGCGTCAACGCCTTCTTCGCCCGCGAGGACGTGCGTCAGGCGATGGTCAAGGAAGGCGTCGACACCGCCGCCGCGCAGGCGCGCGTGGACGCGATGTCCGACGACGAGATCCGCGCGCTGGACGGCCGCATCGCCCAGGCGCCCGCCGGCGGCGACGTGCTCGGCATCATCTTCGCCGTGTTCGTGATCCTGCTGGTGACCGACATCCTGGGCTTCACCAAGGTCTTCCCGTTCACGCGATCGATCCGCTGAGGCCCTCATGCCGATGACCCGGCCGGCGCGCCCCGCCCTGTTCTCGCGACCGCTGCTCCCGCTGGCCGCGCCCGCGCTGGCGCTCGCGCTGCTGCTCGGCGGTTGCGCGAGCACGCCGCCGCAGCTGCAGGCGCTGGAACGACAGTGGCCCGCGGACCTGCCGGCGCGCGTCGACCTGTCCGGGAAGACGCCGTTCATCATGCAGGACGACTACGAGTGCGGCCCCGCCGCGCTCGCGATGCTGCTGCGCACGGCCGGCAAGTCCACGACGGTCGAGCAGTTGAAGCCGCAGGTCTTCCTGCCGGGCCGCAAGGGCTCGCTGCAGACGGAGATACTGGTCGCGACGCGTCGCCAGGGGCTGCCGGCCTACGTGCTGCCTCCCCGGCTGGACGCGCTGCTGACCGAGGTCGCCGCCGGTCATCCGGTGATCGTGTTCCAGAACCTGTCGCTGGACATCGCGCCGGTGTGGCACTACTCGGTGGTCGTCGGCTACGACCGGCAGCGCCGGACCATCCTGCTGCACAGCGGCAAGACCGCGCGCCAGGAGGTCGAGCTGCCGGTCTTCGAGCGCACCTGGGCGCGCGGCGACTACTGGGCGATGACGACGCTCCCGCCCGACCTGCTGCCGGCCTCGCTGGACGGCGCAGGCACCGGCGCGGCGCTGGCCGCGCTCGAACGGCTGGACGCGCCCGCCGCGCGCAAGGGTTACGCCGCCGCGCTGACGCGCTGGCCCGGCGAGCCCGTGCTGCTGCTCGGTGCCGGCAACACCGCCTATGCGGCCAAGGACCGGCGCACCGCGGCCCGGCACTATGCCCGGCTGACGGACGTGCGCCCCGACCTGCCGGATGGCTGGAACAACCTGGCGCAGGTGCTGCTCGAGCAGGGGCTGCGCTACAAGGCCTCGCTGGCGATCGAGCGCGCGGTCGCGCTCGGCGGCCCCCGGCTGGACCAGTACAAGGCCCTGCAGAAGAAGATCACGGCCGGCATGTGAGCCGGCCCCGCCCGCTCAGGGTCGGAAATCGATGGTGCGCTGCGCCGCTTCGAGCGCCGCATCGGCCGCATAGCTCCAGGTGTCGAAGCTGCGTTCGAGCTCATGCCAGTAGCCGTTGAGCTCCGGCTTGCCGCCCGGCGCCGGGTGCGCGGCGATCACCAGGTAGCGGGCCCGGAACGGCGGCGCCTCGCCGACGACTTCGCGGACGAACCAGCGTCCGTTGTGACTCTCGACGCCCCCGACGGCATCGGTGTGGTCTGGCTTGGCTGACATGAGGACTCCTTTTTGCGTTGTGATCGGAATCGCGACCCGCTGGCAAGCAGGTCGCGCCTTCACGCCATGGCAAGTTTCCCTCCAACCGTCGCCGGACGCCACGCGCAGCGACGGTGTTTTACCCCCGCATTACAAGGGAGGCCGACCTTCCCTCCGGCGGCGCTTCCACAGGCCATGTCGGCGCCCCGTGGGCGGTCCGCGAAGCAACTTCCACGCCGGAAGTGTCGGAATTCATTACACCTGCTGACCCATTCTCCAGGGACAGGCGTCGCAAGTCCTTGAGGCGCCGGACATTCGGGGGCCGTGGCTTGGATGTTGCTTTCCGGATCCGTTTTGCGGATGGCCTTCCGCCTCCGGGAAGATGGCCTCCCGCCACCGACCACAAGAACGACAGACAGCAGAGAGAGAACCCGATGAAGCGCTCGCCCCTCCTTCCCGTCCTCCGGTCCGCCCTGGCCGCCACCGCCCTGTGCGCCACGGCCCTTGCCGCCCAGGCCTCGGTGCTGATCCTCGGCGCGCCGCAGCAGGCCGGCGCGCTGGCCGACGTGCAATCCAAGATCGCGGGCACGGGCGTGGTCAGCGGCGTCGTCGACGTCTTCAACGTCGCCACCGGCACGCCCACGCTGGCGCAGCTGCAGTCGTACAGCGCGGTGATGGTGTTCTCGGACGCCAAGTACGCGAACGCCGCGGGACTGGGCGACCTGCTCGCCGACTACGTGGACGCCGGCGGCGGTGTCGTCGAGGCGGGCCTCTCGCACGCCACCGTCGGACTGCGCGGCCTGACCGGCCGCTTCGTCAGCGGCAACTACGACGTCTACAACAGCAGCACCAACCAGAACTCCTGCGGCAGCCTGGGCGCCGTCGCCCTGCCGGACAGCCCGCTGATGCGCGACATCGACAGCTTCAGCGGCGGCCTGTCCGCGATCTGCTACCGCATCACCCCCAAGGCCGGCGCCGTCTCCGTGGCGTCCTGGACCAACGGCAACGCGCTGCTGGGCTACCGCACCGACCACAACGGCATCGTCGTCGGCCTGAACATGAATCCGGTGTCCGGCGATGTGCTGTCGGGCCTGTGGGATCCGTCGACCGACGGCGCGCTGCTGATGGCCAACGCGCTGGCCTTCGCCGCGCGCGAGCTGCCGGAACCGGGCTCGCTCGCCCTGCTGGGCATCGCCGCGGTGGCGGCGGGCGTGGCGGGCCGCCGGCGCAGCCGGGCGGTCAAGGCCGCGGCCACGGCCTGAGCACCGACGCCTGACGGAGCCGGCCCCTGAGGGATACTGCGGCGCATGTCCACGCCGCCGACCTTCAGCTTCCCCGTCCCGCCCGCCGACCTGGTGATCACCGAGGACGAGCGCGCCGCGCTCTACTTCCTCCCGCAGTCGCCCGGCGGCATGCCGGTCAGCGAGGAGATGCAGCAGCGGCTGCAGGACAAGGGCCTGGCGACGGGGATCCGCGAGGACGGCCGCCGCTGGCTCACCGAGCTGGGCGACCGCGCGCGGCTGGGCAAGATCTGACCCCGCCGCGGACGGCCCGCGGCTTCGGCCGTCCGGGCCGGCGCGCCTCAGCGCCGCTCGTACTGGGTCTTGCCGAACAGCACCTCGCGGGCCTTGTCGTCGACCAGCGGCCGGCGCTTCTCGGCCAGCACCTCGACGGCGCGGACCACCGCGGGCCGCTTGGTGATCTCGTCGAACCAGCCCTTCAGGTGGGGATGGTCGGCCATCTCCACGCCCTGGTTCTTCGCCCCGCGCAGCCACGGGAAGATCGCCATGTCGGCGATGCCGTACGCGTCCCCCGCGATGTACTTCGTGTGTGCCAGGCGACGGTCGATCACGCCGTAGAGGCGCTTGGCCTCGTTGGTGTAGCGGTCGATGGCGTACTCGATCTTCTCGGGCGCGTACATCCGGAAGTGGTGGGTCTGGCCCAGCATCGGGCCGACGCCGCCCATCTGGAACATCAGCCACTGCAGCGCGTCGTAGCGCCCGCGCGTGTCCGGCGGCAGGAACTGCCCGGTCTTGCCGGCCAGGTACAGCAGGATCGCGCCGGACTCGAACAGCGAGATCGGCTGCCCGTCAGGGCCGTCCGGATCGACGATCGCGGGGATCTTGTTGTTGGGACTGATGGCCAGGAATTTGGCATCGAACTGCTCGCCGGCGCCGATGTCCACGGGAATCACCCGGTAAGGCAGCCGGCACTCTTCCAGCATGATGTGGACCTTGTGGCCATTGGGCGTGGGCCATGAATACACTTCGATCATCAAGCGTTCTCCGTTCGGGCGCGAGGCCCTGTTCGTCGACACTCCAGTCGACACCTCATTGCACGGACCCCGGGCCCTGCGCGCATCGTCCCGCCTCATGGTAATCAAACAAATCAAACTGTGGTTCGCCGCCCGTGCCAACGCGGCCCGGTGGCGTCCCTTGAGCGACTGGGCCTCGGAACGCGGCGGCCAGCTGCGCCAGGCCCGCGACGGGCGCGGCTTCGTCATCGACCTGCCCCGCACGCTGCCCGGCCTCACCCGCATCGAATGGGGCCCCTCGCAGCGCAGCTACATCGAGGGCTACGAGCTGCGCATGCGCTGCGAGCTCAAGGTCAACCCCGACATGCAGATGATGCTCATCGAGCGCAAGCTGATGGAGCGTCTCGAGAGCAGCGTCTTCGAGGCCTACACCGACACGCTGCGCACGCGCGTGGACACGGACACGCCCGAGGAGATGCGCTGGCTGGTGATGTTCCCCAAGCACTCGCAGCTGGAGTCCAAGCTCGTGCGGCAGCGCTTCGGCGCGGTGGGCATCAACCGCGAGCTGGTGATGGCCTGGCTGGACACCGACCTGTCCGAGCGGCTGGCGCAGGCCACGCAGGACATCCTGGTCGAAGGCCGGCCGTTCGTGCTGCTGAGCCTGAGAGGCAACGTCTACCTGCGCACCTCGATGCCGGAGCCGTCGCTGGCGGAGTTCCAGGCGCTGACCCGCGTGCTGGAGGCCGCGGCGGCGAGCGCGCAGGCGGTGCACCAGCGCCTGGGGGACGGCGGCCCGTGGCCCACGACCACGTCGGTGGCCTGGCACAGCCGGCCGTCCGAAGGCGATTACGGCTCGCCGGCCTGACCCCGGGTCAGGCGAACAGGTCGGCCGCGCCGGCCACCGCTTCCGTGCAATCGATCAGGCGCCCCTGCCCGGTGATGAAGGCGCAGCGCACCGGTTCGCCGGGCTGCAGCGCCATCACGGCCTCGCGGTAGCGCCACAGCTGCAGGATGTACTCGGAATTGCGCTGCGGCGCCGGGTGGAGCTTGTAGTCGAGCACCCACCACGTGCGCCCGCCCGCGCCGTCGCGACGGCTGACGAGGCGGTCCAGCCGCATGTCGTGTCCGTTCCAGCTCAGCGGCACCTCGTTGCCGTGCCAGTCCAGCGCCGTGGCATCGAAGAACGAGGCGCAGTCCGCACTGCCGAGGATCGCGCGCACGCTGCGCTCCAGACGCTCGGTGCGTCGCGCATCGAGCCCGTACATCTGCGCCGCCGCGGCCATCAGCCGCTCCAGCGCATGCGCGCCGCCCCGCGGCCCGCTGTGCCATTCGAGCACGCGGTGCAGGGCCTCGCCGAGCGCCGCGCTGTCGTCGACCTCATCCGGACTCTGGCCGACGTCCGCGACCGCCTCGGCCACCTCGGCCGGCAACGGATCGACGCGCGGCAGCACCTTGAGCCGTGCGACGTCTTCGTCCGGCACCGCCGGGTCGTCGGCGACTTCCGGCACGACCATCGCCTCGGCCTGCGGCTGCACCCGCGTCCACCAGCTTCCCGATGAACTCTGGCGCTTCGCCGGGGTGCGGCTCAGCAGCAGGCGATGCCGCGTGCGCGTCATCGCGACGTACAACGCGTTGAGCTCCTCGCGCTGGCGCTGGTCCTTCTCGTCGTCGAGCAAGGCCTGCAACGACGGCGGCGGCTTCGCCTCCGACACGAGGAAGGCCACCGTCCGAGGCACCGCCTCCTGCACCGGCCAGGAGATCGCGAGCGCCATGCTCTCCGCGCGCGCCGGTCCCGCTTCCGCGTCCATCAGGATCACGACCTTCGCCTCCAGCCCCTTGGCGCCGTGCACCGTCAGCAGTTGCACCGCATCCGGCTCGGCGGGCGCCACCAGCTTCAGCGCGCGGCTCTTGAGCGCGCGGACGAAGCCGTACAGGCCGGCATACCGGCCGCCATCCAGCTCCAGCGCGAGCGCCAGCAGCGCCTCCACCGCGTGCAGCCGCGCGCGCGCTCGCTGGCCGGCACGGCGGCCGCCAGGCGCGCCATCAGGTCGCCCTCGTGCACGATCGCGTCGAGCAGGTCGTGCGGGCTGCGCAGCACCGCCGTCGAAGCCCAGCGCGACAGCAATTCCCGCGCGCGGCGCAACGGCTCGCTCAAGGCCTCCACGTCGGCCTGGAGCAGCGTCTCCCACCAGCTCTTCACGACGGGCGCTTCTGCCACCTCGGCTCCTTCGACCATGGCGACCACGGGCTCGACGACCGGCTCATCCAACCACTTCACCGACCGTGATTCGGCGGCGAGCCACAGCAGGTCCGCCTCGCTCGCCCCGAACAACGGACTGCGCAGCGCATGCGCCAGCGACAGCTGATGCCCGCTTGACGCCAAGGCGTCCAGCAGTGCCAGCAGATCGCGGACGTCCGGCGCGTCCAGCAGCGCCATGTCCTCGGGCGCCGCATGCGCGATGCCGTGACCCTTGAGGATCTGCGCCAGCACGCGCAGGCCCTCGCGCTTGCGCGCCAGCACGAAGATCTCGCCCGGCTGCGCCTCGCCCTTCGCCAGCAGATCGCCGATGCAGGCGGCGATCCGCTCGGCCTCGGCCTCGCGGCGATGCAGCTCCGGCTCGCGCCGCGGCTCGGTCAGGCTCGGACGCCAAGCGCCTTCTTCCCGATCCGTCCCGGAGGCTTCGTCATCGGAGACCTGATCGCCCGCGATGAAGAAGACGCCGTCCAGCGGATCGCCGCCGCCGGACTCCGTCGTGTGCGGACGGAAGCCGCTGTACTGCTGCGCCAGGCTCGCCGACTCGAAGACGGCGTTCACCGCCGCCAGCACCGGCACCGAGTTGCGCCGCGTGTGGTCGCAGGCCAGCAGCACGCCGTCCAGGCCTTCACGCACGAAATCGCGCGCCGCCGCGAAGACGCGCGGCTCGGCGCGCCGGAAGCGGTAGATGCTCTGCTTCGGATCGCCGACGATGAACACCGACGGTGGCCGCTGACCGCTGGCGCCGCCGCCGGCGCCGACATATCCGGACAGCCACGCGTGCAGCGCGTGCCATTGCAGCGGACTGGTGTCCTGGAACTCGTCGATCAGCAGGTGCCGGACCTGGCTGTCCAGGCGCTCCTGCACCCAGCCCGACAGGTCGACGTCACCGAGCAGCGCGAGCGCGCCGCGCTCCAGGTCGTTCATGTCGACGATGCCGCGCTCGCGCTTGAGGCGGTCGAAGGCGTCCAGCAAGGTCAGCGCCAGCGCGCACATCTGCTGGTGCCACAGGCGCGCGCGGTCCTGGTCGATCGCGAGCAGCAGGCGCTGCAGCCGGTCCGACGCCGCCGACAACGCGGGCGAGTCGCCGAGGTTCTTGCGCAGTGCGCCTTCCGCCGTGAACAAGGCCTGGCGCACGCCGGCCAGCGCCGCTTCGTCGGCCAGTTGCAGCGCCTGCTCGATCGCGGTCGCGCATTTCTTCGGCGTGACCTTGGTCGATTGGCCGAGCTCGATGGCCAGCGCCTGGAGCTCACCACGCATCGGCGCGAAGGCTTCGATCGGATCGGCGAATGCGGCGAGTTCAGGCACGGCTTCGGCCGCCGTCGGCATGCTGTCCATGAGCCGGCCGTGCTTGTGGGCAAGGCGCAGTTCGACGCGTTTCTCGAAGGCCGAGGTCAGCCAGTCCAGCAGCTTGTTGCGGCCGTGGATCAGGCTCAGGTCGCGATAGATCGCCAGCAACGCCTCGTCCTCGAGCACGGCGGCGTGGAACCGCTGCCAGAGTTCGGGCATCAGGTCGCTTTCGTCCTCGAGCAGTTGGAGTTCGGGCGACAGGCCTTGCGCGCGCAGCAGTTCCAGCGGCGCGGCGCGCAGCAGCTGCGAGAACCAGGCGTGGAAGGTGCGGATCTCCACCGGGCGCGCCTCCTGCAGCAGGCGCTGCTGCAGCGTGGCCAGGCGCGGCGCGAGCGCCTCGGCCTGCGCCGGCGGGAGCCCGCGCTGCCGGAGCGCGAGCACGCGGCCCGCATCGTCGCAGTGGGCGAACTCGTGCAGCCATTCGTTCAGGCGCGCGCGCATCTCGCCGGCGGCCTTGCGGGTGAAGGTGATCGCGACGATGTCCTGCGGCCGCGCACCGTCCAGCAGCGCGCGCAGGATGCGCGAGACCAGCATCCAGGTCTTGCCCGCGCCGGCGCAGGCCTCGACGACGACGCTGCGCGCGGGGTCGCAGGCCAGCTCATAGAAGCGTTCACGCGCAACCGGCGCGCCGTCGAGCGTGTAGGCTGCCGCGCTCATGGGGGTGTCGTCCGTCGGCGCGGTCACGGCGCGGCTCCGTCCCAGTCGTCGCGGCGGCACAGGCCGCGCATCTCGCAGTACGCGCAGGCCACGCCTTCGCCGAGCGCGGGCAGCACCTCGCCACCACGGATCGCCATCAGATCGCGGCGCAGGCCGTCCAGCATCACGGTCGCCGTCTCTTCCACGTGTTCATGCTCGATCTCGGCGATGCCCTTGGCGTCGTCCAGGGCCAGGTATTGCCCACGCAGCGGGCCGGTGGACTGCCCAGGCCGCTGGCCTTCACCCCTGCCCTCTCCCTCTCCCGCTTGCGGGAGAGGGCGGGGTGAGGGCCGGGGTCGTGCGACTGGCGCGAGCCCATCAGCACTGCGTAGACGGCGAGCTGCGTGTCCTCCAGCGGATTCGCGACCTTGTCCTTCAACCCCTTCACGCTGCCGGTCTTGTAATCGACGAGCAGTTGCCCATCGCCGGCATCGTCGATCCGGTCGATGCGCCCGAGCAGCGCGAGTTCCGCGAGCGCAGGCTCGATCTGCGCCCAGGGATGCACGCGGCGATCGACCTCGCCCCGTTCGAAGCGCTGGCCTTCCGCCTCGCGTTCCGCGAGCCAGCCGAGGTAGGCCGGCACGAAGCGCGCGAAGCTCGCCGAGTACGGCAGGAACTCCGCCGGCGCCAGGCCGAGCTCGCGCATCTGATCCTGCGAGGCGCGCTGCAGGCGGGCGTCGTCGTCGAGTTCCGGGTCGCGGCGCTCCACGCGCTCCGTGTGGAACTGATGCAGCACCGCGTGCAGCCAGGTGCCGTAGTCGCGCTTGTCGGCCTGGACCTCGAGCTCACCGGCTTCGCGCAGCCCCAGCAGCACCCGGGCGAAGAACTGGTACGGGCACTGGCGCAGCGATTCCACCGCGCTCGCGCTGAGCGCCGATGGCAGGCGTCCCTCCGCGTGCGCCGCGGCACGGTCGACATGCGCGGCCGGCACGGCCGCATCGAGCCGCGGATCGTGCCAATGCGGCAGCACGTGGCCGGCCGCCTGCAACGCGAGGTCCAGCCGATCCACCAGCGGACTCGCCGCCAGCGGCTCGCTGCCGAGATGCCCGCGGCGCAGCAGCGTCACCGCCGGCGCGCGCAGCAGCTGCGCGAACTGCCAGGCCAGCGCCTGACGCTTGCTGTCGACGGTCGGCAGGCCGAGTTCGCGCGCGAACGTGTCGCCGATCAGCACCGGCCCCGGCGGCACAGGCCCGAGCGTCGCGGCGTCCGCGCCCGGTAGCACGATCGCGCCGAACGGGCGCAGCATCGTGCGCGCCAGCGGCGTGATCATGATCTGCAGGCCGCCTTCGAGCGGCGGCTTGTAGTCGCCGGCCTCCAGCGTCTGAGACACCCAGTCGACGAATTCGGAGGCCGTCAGCTGCGCGCCGCGCAGGACCGCCTCGTGGCCCGACCCCGGCCACGGCGTCTTGCTCAGCCAGAGCGCCTCCAGCACCTGCGGACCACCGGCGGGCTGACGCTTGAGCTGCTCGTCGGCGCCCAGTTGCTGGAGCGCCTGACCCAGCGCGGCGATCCAGGCTTCGAGCGGCTGGGCGCCGCGCAGTTGCAGCGGCAGGAGGGCCTCGCGGGCGGCCTCCCAGAGCCGCTCGCTGCCCGGAGGCAGTCGATCGGCGCGCACCGCCTGCGGCGCGGACCAGCCGCGCCGGCGGCAGTGCGCTTCGAGCGCGCTGAGCGAGGCGCTGCCGCCCTTCTCCCGCAGCGACGCGGCCAGCGGCGTCTTCAGCCAGGCGAGCCAGTCGTCGACCGTCGCGTCACGTCGCGCGGCGCGCAGCATCGCCATCAGCTGCGCGGCCGGCGCGGTCGTCGCGAGCGTCCAGCCGGTCTCGTCCTGGATGCCCAGGCCTTGCCGCTCCAGCAGCGCGCGCACGCGTCGCAGCAGCACACGGTCCTGCGCGATCAGCGCGACCGGCGCGCGGCCGGCCTGCAGGTGGTCCAGCACCGACGCGGCGCTGCATTGCGCCAGGTCCTCGAAGTCGTCGCACACGGCCTGCTCGATGCGTCCGACCGGCGCGCCGCCATCGAAGGCGGCATCCAGCGGCAGATCGGCATTCAGGCGCAGGCAGGGAATGCCGGCCGCTTCCGCGCTCGCGAGCAGCGCCTCGGCGAGCGGATCCGGCCCGCCGCATTGCAGGTGCAGCCAGGCGCTCGGCCGCAGCGCGAAGAGCGCATCGGTGGCCGGCGCGCGCGGGTCGGCCGCGGCCCATTCGAGCGCGACCGCCAGCAGCGCGCGCTCGAGATGACCCACGCCGCCCTGCTGCGCCAGTGCCTGGCGCCCCTGCTCCCAGAAATCGCCGCGGTGCGCGGGATCGCGCAGCGCGGCGGCGCGGGCCAGCGCGTGCGCGGCCTCGACGAGGCGCTGCACCGCCGCGTCATAGGCGCGCGGATCTTCCTGGCGAAGCGCTTCGGCCCAGGTCTGGCCGCCCAGCAGCGTGCGGGCCGCCAAGGCATCGATGGCCGCGTCCTCGGTGATCTGCTGGGCGTGGGGCAGCGGGCTCGGGCCGAGCGCCGAGGCCAGGCTGCGCGTCGTCTCGATGCGCGGCTGCCAGCGGGACAGCTTCATCCATGCCACGCGGGCGGGCTTCAAGTGCTGCGCGAAGGGCAGCAGCAGCACCGCGTCGCGGGCGGACAGCCCCTGCGCCTCCAGCCAATCCGCCGCCCGGCGGGCGACGCCGTCCCAGATGGCGGCGCTGGTGTGGGCCGGCGACAACGGAAAGTCGACCGACGACAGTGGAAAGTCGACCGGCGGCGGGGACGTCATCGAGGGCGGCGGCGTGATCGACAAGGCGGTGACGTGGGCGGTGACGAGGGAGACAGTGGCGGCGGTGGCGGGGTCGCGGGCGGCAGGCCCGAAGGTTCCCCGCATCGCGACGATAGCGAAATCCAAGGGCCTCTCCCCTTGAGATGCGCCCTGCGCACCGTCATGTCCAGGGAGCGCCTACTCGGGCCGAGGTTTCCGGGCTTGTGTGAGAATCGTCTCACCCTGCAACCCTGGGGCCCCCGAGGCGGTACACATTGTCGCCCGGCTGGCCGCCCGTCCGTGGCATCCGCCCGGCAGGGACATCACGCAAGGACCATCTCCATGAGCAGCGAACAGATCAAACACATCTCCGACGCCTCGTTCGACAGCGACGTCATCCAGTCCGACAAGCCCGTGCTGGTCGATTACTGGGCCGAATGGTGCGGCCCCTGCAAGATGATCGCCCCCATCCTGGACGAAGTCGCCAAGGACTACGGCGACCGCCTGCAGATCGCCAAGCTGAACGTCGACGACAACCGCGAAGTGCCGGCCAAGTTCGGCATCCGCGGCATCCCGACCCTGATGCTGTTCAAGGACGGCCAGCTCGCCGCGACCAAGGTCGGCGCGTTGTCCAAGGCCCAGTTGACGTCCTTCCTCGACGCCAACCTATAATGATTCCATTCGTCGGGGCCCCTGCGGTCCTGGCGAACAACTTGCCACCACGCCCTCCCGGGCCCAACGGCGTCTTCGGACGCCGTCGACGTTCCGGGTGAGCGCGTGGACTCGGCGCCCAAGTCTCCACGCTTTCCTCAAGTCCGCCGCAACGCGGATGCGCGTCCCTTGGGCTCGCCGTTGTTTGTGTCTCTGGCCTTGGCAGGCTCTGGACGACAGACCGGGTCAATCCCCCCATGCATCTTTCTGAACTGAAGGCGCTTCACGTCTCCGCCCTGATCCAAATGGGCGAAGAACTGGAGATCGACAACGTCGCCCGTCTGCGCAAGCAGGAGCTGATGTTCGCGATCATGAAAAAGCGCGCCAAGGCCGGCGAGCAGGTGTTCGGCGACGGCGTGCTGGAAGTCCTCCCAGACGGCTTCGGCTTCCTGCGCTCGCCCGAGGCCAGCTACATGGCCTCGACGGACGACATCTACCTGTCCCCGAGCCAGATCCGCCGCTTCAACCTGCACACCGGCGACATGGTCGAAGGCGAAGTGCGCGTGCCCAAGGACGGCGAGCGCTACTTCGCGCTGGTCAAGGTGGACCGCGTCAACGGCCTGACGCCGGAGGAGTCCAAGCACAAGATCATGTTCGAGAACTTGACGCCGCTCTTCCCGAAGGAGCAGTTCAAGCTCGAGCGCGACATCCGCGGCGACGACAACATCACCAGCCGGATCATCGACCTGATCGCCCCGCTGGGCAAAGGCCAGCGCGCATTGCTCGTCGCCCCGCCCAAGTCGGGCAAGACGATGATGATGCAGCATCTGGCGCACTCGATCGCGGCCAACTATCCCGACGCCCACCTGATGGTGCTGCTGGTGGACGAGCGGCCCGAGGAAGTGACCGAGATGCAGCGCACCGTGCGCGGCGAGGTCATCAGCTCCACCTTCGACGAACCGGCCGCGCGTCACGTGCAGGTCGCGGAAATGGTCATCGAGCGCGCCAAGCGCCTGGTGGAACTGCGCAAGGACGTGATCATCCTGCTGGACTCGATCACCCGCCTGGCCCGCGCCTACAACAACGTGCTGCCCAGCTCCGGCAAGGTGCTGACCGGCGGTGTGGACGCGAACGCCCTGCAGCGCCCCAAGCGCTTCTTCGGCGCCGCGCGCAACATCGAGGAAGGCGGCTCGCTGACCATCATCGGCACCGCGCTGGTGGACACCGGCTCCAAGATGGACGAGGTGATCTACGAAGAGTTCAAGGGCACCGGCAACTGCGAAATCCATCTGGACCGTCGCATGGCCGAGAAGCGCGTCTATCCGTCGATCCTGCTGAACAAGTCGGGCACCCGCCGCGAAGAACTGCTGCTCAAGCCGGAGATCCTCCAGAAGGCCTGGATCCTGCGCAAGCTGCTGTATCCGATGGACGAGATCGAGGCGATGGAGTTCATCCTCGACAAGATGAAGTCCTCGAAGAACAACCACGATTTCTTCGACATGATGAGACGCGGCGGCTGATCCGGCCCCCTCTCTGGACTTCAAAGAAGCCGCCTCTGGGCGGCTTCTCTCATTTCAGCTATACTCCGCGTTTTTCCGCTGTCGACAAGTGCGCTGCAAGGGGCAGTGTGGCTGGCGGCACTGCAGCGAGGATTTTCAAATGGCCAAAGAAGGCATTCACCCCAACTATCGCGACGTGGTCTTCGTGGACCAGTCCAATGGTTCCCAGTTCGTGATCCGCTCGACGGTTCAGACCAAGGAAACGATCAAGCTGGACGACGGCCGCGAACTGCCGCTGGTCAAGCTGGAAACCTCCAGCGAATCGCACCCGTTCTACACGGGCACGCAGAAGAGCATCGACAGCCTGGGCGGTCGTGTCGAGAAGTTCCGCAACAAGTTTGCGAACCTGCGCCCTGGCGCCAAGGCCTGAGCAGGCCCGCCCGACCGGACCTGATCCGGTCACCGCAAGAAGGCAGCCACCTCGGCTGCCTTTTTCATGGCGCGCCGGCAGGCCCTTCCCGGCCCTTCGTCCCCGCCGCCGCGCCTTCGCCCCCCTTTACCGTGCCCTGTCAGGAGACTCCTCCTGAGCTCGCCCAAGCTGCGGCATGATGCGCACCGGCATCCACAACGACAACGAGACAGACGCGCATGAATCTGCCCACCCCGGCCGTCGTGGCCGAGCGCAGCACGCACCCGATCCCGCGCTGGGCCCTCCTGCTGCTGTGCGCGGCCTACGTGCTGCCCGGCCTGTTCGGCCGCGATCCCTGGCGCAATGCCGACCTGACCGCCTTCGGCTTCATTGCCAGCATCGCGCAAGGCCACGCCCCCTGGCTGCAGCCCGCGATCGCCGGCCTGCCCGCCGACGGCGGCCTGCTGCCGTACTGGGTCGGCGCGCTCGGCGTCAAGCTGCTCCCCTTCCTCGATGCCGCCGTCGCGGCGCGGATCCCGTTCGGGCTGCTGCTGGCGGCGGTGCTGGCGCTGGCCTGGTACAGCTGCCTGCACTTCGCGCGCACCGAAGCCGCACAGCCGGTCGCCTTCGCCTTCGGCGGCGAAGCCCACGCGGTCGACTACGCCCGCGCGATGGCCGACGGCTGCCTGCTCGCGTTGATCGCCAGCCTCGGCCTGTTGCGCCTGGGCCATGAGATCACGCCGGAAATCCTCCAGCTGTTCGGCATCACGCTCTTCGTCTACAGCCTGGCGGCATTGCCATTCCGCGCCTGGAAGGCGCGCACGGCGATGCTGGTGGCGCTGCCGGTGCTCGCCACCAGCGGCGCGCCCGCCGTCGCGCTGGCGCTGGCTGTCGGCGCCTTGTGGCTCTGCTTCCGTTCGACCTACGAGGACGCCCGCAAGTTCCTGCCCTGGATCCTGGCCGCGATGGCCCTGGCCGCGCTGGTGGCCTGGCCCATGCACGGCTGGGCCTGGCGCGTGAAGGCCAGCGAACGCAGCGTGCTCGACTGGTTGCGGCTGCTGGGCTGGTTCTGCTGGCCGGCGTGGCCGCTCGCCGCCTGGTCGCTGTGGCGCTGGCGCTCGCACCTGATGCGCCGGCACCTCTCGGTCCCCTTGCTGGCCGCCCTGGTGCCTTTGCTGACCAGCCTGCTGATGGGCGCCGACGATCGCGCCATGCTGCTCGCGCTGCCGCCGCTGGCGGTGCTGGCGAGCTTCGCGCTGCCGACCTTCCAGCGCAGCGCGAGCGCCCTGCTCGACTGGTTCTCGGTCTTCTTCTTCACCGTCGGCGCGATCTTCCTGTGGCTGTACTACATGGCGCTGCAGATCGGCTGGCCGGCCAAGCTGCTGGCCAATGTCCGCAAGCTGGCGCAAGGCTACGAGCCGCAGTTCAGCCTGCTGACCTTCGTCGTGGCCGTGCTGGGGACGCTGGCCTGGCTGTGGCTGGTGCGCTGGCGCACCGCGCGCCACCGTCACGCGCTCTGGAAGAGCCTTGCGCTGCCAGCAGGCGGCGTGGCGCTGGCCTGGCTGCTGGCGATGACGCTGGGACTGCACACGCTGAACTACGCGCGCAGCAACATGCCGCTGATCGAGCGCATTGCCGCGCACCTGCCGTCGAACGTCGACTGCATCGCCGCACCGGGCGTGCCGACGCACGCCTTGGCGGCCTTCGAGTTCCAGGGCCACTGGAAGGTCGATGCCACGCAAGACCTGGCCCGCACGACCTGCCCCGTCGCCATCACGGTGCAGGCCGAGAGCACGCCCATGCCGCCGAGCGGCTGGCGCGTCCTCGGCGTGGTCCGTCGTCCGACGGATCGTTTCGGCACCTACCTGGTGATGCAGAAGGATCGCTGATCCGGGACCCCAACGCCCTGGAAGTCCTCCATTCAAGACCGAAGCAGTCCTCGGTCCCAGACCGAGGAAGTCCTGGGTGGTTCGGGGACGGGGATGCGTGGGGTTTGGACGCTCGCCGTCCGGGCCCCACGCATCCGCGGCCAAGCGCGCCGACCGCTCGAACGACAGCAAGCTCAGAAAGCAGAATGGCTCCTTACCGGAGCCATTCTTTCGGGTGAGATCGACCAACCTCAGAGTTCGTCGCGTCCCGCCAGCAAGGCTGGGGCGGCTTCATCGCCCATCGCCGTCGCATCGACGAGTCGAACACGCGCCGCCGGGAACAGCAGCCTGAACTTGGAGCCCTTCCCGGGTTCGCTCTCGATGCGCAGTTCACCGCCGTGGCGCTGCACGACGTGCTTGACGATCGAGAGTCCCAGCCCGGTGCCGCCGGTATCGCGCGAACGGCTGCCGTCGACGCGATAGAAGCGCTCCGTGAGCCGCGGCAGGTGTTCCCGCGCGATGCCCGGTCCGTTGTCGATCACCGAGATCTCGCCGCCGTTGTCCGGCAGCCAGCGCCATTGGAGTTCGATGCGCCCGCCTTCGGGGGTGTAGCGCACCGCGTTGCTCACCAGGTTGGCGATCGAGCTGAGGATTTCCGTCTCGACCCCGGCCAGCTCGACGCCCGTCTGACGCTCGCAGACGAGTTCATGCCGCCCGTTCGACAAGGCCTGCGCGTCCGCGCCGATGCGCTGCAGCAGGGGATCCAGCGAAATCCAGTGATCCGCGCCCGGCCGCGGACTGCCTTCGAGCTGCGCCAGCGTCAGGAGGTCGCCGACCAGGGTCTGCATCCGCGTCGTCTGCTGCTGCATCAGGTGCAGGACCCGCTTGCGCTCGGCCTCGGTCAGCTGCAGGCTGGCCATCGTCTCGATGAAGCCCGCCAGCACCGTCAACGGCGTGCGGATCTCGTGCGAGACGTTGGCGACGAAGTCACGCCGCATCGACTCGTTGCGCTCGCGGTCGGTGACGTCCAGCGACAGCACCAGCTTGCGAGACTCCCCGCCGACACCGTAATCACGCACCAGCACCTGCAAGGTCGATTTTGCGCGGGTGTTGGTCAAGGTCAGCGGCTGCTGGAAGTTACCGCTCTGAAGGTAGGACACGAAAGCCGGATAACGGACCAGGTTGGTGATGCGTTGCAGCTTGTCGCGTTGCGGGTCCAGCGAGAAATGATCGCCGGCCACGACGTTGCACCACTGGATGTGATCCTGCCCGTCGAGCAGGATCACGCCGTTGGGCGAGGCTTCGATCGCGAGCAGGAACTGCTCGAGCTGCTGGCGTTCGCGCTCATAGCGGCGCTCGCGGTCCCGGAGGCCACGCTCGACGCGGTAGGCCATCTCGCCCCACAGGCCGCCGACGCGCGGCGCGTCATCGTTCTGCTCGCCGCGCAGCCAGGTCACGAGCCGGTGCGCCCGGGCCGCATCCCAGACCGCCATCAGGATGACGGCCGCCGCCGCGGCCAGCGCCGCAGCCAGATGCGGCATCCCCGTCCACTCGCCCAACCAGTACCCCAGGCCGCCCGCCACGCCGGTGCCCAGCACCAGCATCAGGACGCGAGACAACATCCATGCCATGGATGCGTCCTCAGGCCGACAGGGCGCTGCTCTGCTGGGTCAGCCGGTAGCCGGCGCCACGGACCGTTTCGATCATGCGCGCGCAGCTGACCTTCTCGAGCGCCTCGCGCAGGCGCTTGACGTGGACGTCGACGGTGCGTTCCTCGATGAACACGTGGTCGCCCCAGACGCGGTCCAGCAGCTGCGAGCGGCTGTGCACGCGCTCCGGATGCGTCATGAAGAAGTGCAGCAGGCGGAACTCGGTCGGGCCGAGCTTGACCTCGACGCCTTCGCGGCTGACGCGGCGCGTGCCCGGATCGAGCACCAGCCCGCCGACCTCGACGGCCGTGTCCAGCGCCTCGGGCGCCTTGCGGCGCAGCACCGCGCGGATGCGCGCCAGCAGCTCGTTGGTCGAGAACGGCTTGGTCAGGTAGTCGTCCGCGCCGGCGTCCAGGCCGGACACCTTGTCGACCTCCTCCGCGCGCGCCGTCAGCAGGATGATGGGCAGCTCGCGGGTGCGGGTGGCGCCTCGCCACTGGCGTGCCAGCGCCAGACCCGTCTGGCCCGGCAGCATCCAGTCGAGCACGACCAGATCGGGCAGCACGCGGTCCACTTCCAGCTGCGCCTGTTCGGCATTGCCGGCCAGCGTGACCTCATAACCGGCGTGGCGCAGGTTGATGGAGATCAGCTCGGCGATGGCGGATTCGTCCTCGACGACCAGGATGCGACTCATGCGGGGTAACTCCTCTTATTGGGTCCCGCCGGGACGCCCGTGGCGGGCGGGCCGGACGGGTGATCGCTCGTCGGTGCTCAGCGCACCATGTTCTCGACGGCGTCCGGCGAGTTGTGGCGGACGTCGGTGCCCTTGACCACGTAGATGATGACTTCGGCGAGATTCTTGGCGTGGTCGCCGACGCGCTCGATCGCCTTGGCGACGAACACGAGGTCGATCGACGACGAGATGGTGCGCGGGTCTTCCATCATGTAGGTGATGAGCTTGCGCATCAGGCCGTCGAATTCCTTGTCGATCTGGTCGTCGGCCTTCAGCACTTCCAGCGCGCGGTCCACGTCCAGGCGCGCGAACGCGTCCAGCGCCTTGCGCAGCTGCGCGGTGGCCAGCTCGGCCTCGTACGACAGGTCCGACATCGGCAGGCGCAGGCGGCTCGACACGCCGGTGTTGATCAGGCGCTGCACGGTGCGGGCGATGCGCGCGGCCTCGTCGCCGACACGCTCGAGGTTGGCGATCGTCTTGGACACGGCGATCAGCAGGCGCAGGTCACGCGCGGTCGGCTGGCGGCGGGCGATGATCGTCGACAGGTCGCGATCGATCTCGATCTCCATCGTGTTGACGATCTCTTCCTGCTTGAGCACGTGGCTGGCGATGTCGCCGCTGAAGGTGCCCAGCGCCTCGACGGCCTGCGCGACCTGCGACTCCACGAGGCCGCCCATCTCCAGCACGCGCGTGGAGATACCGCTCAGCTCGGCGTCGAATTGGGTGGACAGATGCTTGTCGGTCATGGTGTTCTCTCCCTGTTGATCAGCCGAAGCGTCCGGTGATGTAGTCCTCGGTGTCCTTGCGCTTGGGCTTCATGAAGAGCTCCGCGGTCGGTCCGAATTCGATCAGGTCGCCCAGGTACATGTAGGCGGTGTAGTCGGAGCAGCGCGCGGCCTGCTGCATGTTGTGGGTCACGATCGCGACGGTGTAGTCGTGCTTGAGCTCATGGATGAGCTCCTCGATCTTGCCGGTCGAGATCGGGTCCAGCGCCGAGCACGGTTCGTCCAGCAGCAGGACTTCCGGCTTGATGGCGATGCCGCGCGCGATGCACAGGCGCTGCTGCTGGCCGCCCGACAGGCCCGAACCGCTCTGGTTGAGCTTGTCCTTGACCTCGTTCCACAGCGCGGCCTTCTTCAGCGCCCATTCGACGCGCTCGTCCATCTCGACGCGCGACAGCGTCTCGAACAGGCGCACGCCGAAGGCGATGTTGTCGTAGATCGACATCGGGAACGGCGTCGGCTTCTGGAACACCATGCCGACCTTGGCGCGGATCAGCGAGACGTCTTCCTTGCTGGTGAGGATGTCCTCGCCGTCCAGCAGGATCTGGCCTTCGGCGCGCTGCTCCGGATACAGCTGGAACATGCGGTTCAGCGTGCGCAGCAGCGTGGACTTGCCGCAACCCGACGGACCGATGAACGCGGTCACCTTGTTCTCGGGGATGTCCAGGTTGATGTTCTTCAGCGCGTGGAAGCTGCCGTAGTAGAAGTTCAGGTTCTTCACCGAGAGCTTCGCCTTCTCGGTCACCGGCATGTCGACTTTGACGTCCATGTTGTTTCTCGATTCGTTGGATTCGTGGATCGTGAGTCGCCAGGGCCCTCAGGCCCCGGCGTGGCTCAACCGGTCAATGCTTTTCCTTGAACAGCACGCGCGCCAGGATGTTCAGCACCAGCACACCGATCGTGATGATGAAAACACCGGCCCAGGCGAGCTTCTGCCAGTTCTCGTAGGGGCTCATCGCGAACTTGAAGATGGTCACCGGCAGGCTCGCCATCGGGCTGCCCAGCGAGCTGGTCCAGAACTGGTTGGACAGCGCGGTGAACAGCAGCGGTGCGGTTTCGCCGGAGATGCGGGCCAGGGCCAGCAGCACGCCGGTGATCACGCCCGCGCGGGCCGACTTCAGCGTGACGGTCATGATGACCTTCCACTTCGGCGTGCCCAGCGCGTAGGCAGCTTCGCGCAGCGCGTTGGGGATCAGGCTCAGCATGTTCTCCGTCGTGCGGATCACCACCGGGATCACGATCAGCGCCAGCGCCAGGATGCCGGCCAGCGCCGAGAACGACTTCATCCGCGTCACGACCACCGTGTAGATGAACAGGCCCACGACGATGGACGGCGCCGACAGCAGGATGTCGTTGATGAAGCGCACCACGGCGCCGAGCCAGGTCTTCTGGCCGTACTCGGCCAGATAGACGCCGGCCAGCACGCCGATCGGCGTGCCGATGCAGGTCGCCAGACCCACCATCACCAGCGAACCGTAGATCGCGTTGGCCAGGCCGCCGTCCTCGGACATGGGCGCGGGCGTCATCTGCGTGAAGGTCGCGATGGTCAACCCGCCGATGCCCTGGATCAGCGTCTCCAGCAGGATCCAGATCAGCCAGACCAGGCCGAAGGCCATCGCGGCCAGAGAGAGGGACAGCGCGATCGTGTTGATGCGCCGGCGCTTCTTGTACATCGCCAGGCGCTTGGCGTCGGTGGCGCTCATGTGCGGGCTCCCTCGTTCTTCTTCAGCTTGTTGAGCAGGACCTTGGAGAACGCCAGCACCACGAAGGTGATGAAGAACAGGACCAGGCCCAGGTAGATCAGCGAGGCCTGGTGCAGGCCCGCGCCGGCTTCGGCGAACTCGTTGGCCAGCGCCGAGGTGATGCTGTTGGCAGCCTCGAACACCGACAGCGAATTCAGCTGGTTCATGTTGCCGATCACGAAGGTGACGGCCATGGTCTCACCCAGTGCGCGGCCCAGTCCCAGCATGATGCCGCCGACGACACCGGTCTTGGTGTACGGCAGCACGACCTTCCAGACCACTTCCCAGGTCGTGGAGCCCAGGCCGTAGGCCGATTCCTTCAGCATCGCGGGCGTGACGGCGAACACGTCGCGCATCACCGAGGCGATGAACGGGATGATCATGATGGCCAGGATGATGCCGGCCGACAGGATGCCGATGCCCACCGGCGGGCCGGACACCAGCGCGCCCAGGTAGGGGATGCCGCCGAACAGCGACTGCAGCGGCTGCTGCACGTAGGTGGCCAGGATGGGACCGAACACCAGCAGGCCCCACATGCCGTAGACGATGGAGGGGACCGCGGCCAGCAGCTCGATGGCGATGCCCAGCGGGCGGCGCAGCCAGCCCGGGGAAAGTTCGGTCAGGAACAGCGCGATGCCGAAGCTCACCGGCACGGCGATCAGCAGCGCGATGAACGAGGTCATCAGCGTGCCGTAGATCATCACGAGACCGCCGAACTGCTCCTTGGTCGGATCCCATTCCGCGGTGATCAGGAAGTTCAGGCCGAACTGCTTGATCGCCGGCGCGGCGCCGATCAGCAGCGAGCCGATGATGCCGGCCAGCAGTGCCAGCGTCAGCCAGGCCGCGCCATGCGTCAGCAGCGAGAACACCGCGTCGGCCCACGGCGCGACGCGGCGTCGCGGCGTCGGACTGCCGCCGGGCTTGACGCGCTCCTCGCCGCGCTCTCGGTCAAGTGAATTGGCTGGAAGTATTGCGGCCACGGGGCCTCCGCTGGAGTGTTTGAAATCCTGGCGCGCCGCCCGCCTCCTCCGGCGGGTTCGACGCGTCCGTCACGACGTCTCGTTCGAGATCTTGTCGAGGTCCTGCGCGAAAGCCCGGTGCCCTCGAGGAGAACACCGGGCCGTCTTCGTCAGGCCTTGATCACTTGAAGCTGACTGCCTTGCCCGAGCCGTCCTTGACGCTGGTCGTCCACTGCTTGCGGACCAGGTCCTTCACGGCGGCCGGCAGCGGCACGTAGTCCAGGTCGTCGGCCATCTTGTCGCCCTGGGTGTAGGCCCAGTCGAAGAACTTCAGGGCGGCAGCCGCCTGGGCCGGCTTGTCCTGGGCGACGTGCATCAGGATGAAGGTCGCGCCGGTGATGGGCCAGCTGTCCTTGCCGGCCTGTTCGGTCAGCACCTGGTAGAACGACTGGTCCCACTTGGCACCGGCGGCGGCGGCCTTGAAGGCGTCGTCGCTCGGGCTGACGAAGGCGCCGCTGGCGTTCTTCATCAGCACGTAGGTCATCTTGTTCTGCTTGGCGTAGGCGTATTCGACGTAGCCGATCGAGTTCGGCAGACGCGTCACGAAGGCCGACACGCCTTCATTGCCCTTGCCGCCCGCGCCGGTGGGCCAGTTCACGGCCGTGCCTTCACCGACCTTGTCCTTCCACTCGGCGTTGACCTTGGACAGGTAGTTCGTGAACAGGAAGCTGGTGCCCGAACCGTCGGCGCGGCGGACCACGGCGATGGCGGCGTCCGGCAGCGCGACGCCCGAGTTCAGGGCGGCGATGGCGGGGTCGTTCCACTTGGTGACCTTGCCCAGGTAGATGTCGGCCAGGACCTTGCCGTCCAGCTTCAGCTGGCCGGCGTTGATGCCCTTGACGTTGATCACCGGCACGACGCCGCCGATCACGGTCGGGAACTGGACCAGGCCGTCCTTGGCCAGCTGGTCGTCCTTCAGGGGGCGTCGGACGCGCCAAAGTCGACGGTCTTGGCCTGGATCTGCTTGATGCCGGCGCCGGAACCGACCGACTGATAGTTGATGCGGACACCGGTGGCCTTGTTGTAGGCATCCGCCCACTTGGCGTACACGGGAGCCGGGAACGAAGCACCCGCACCGGTCACTTCTTGAGCATGGGCCGCGGAGAACATCGCGGCGCACGCGGCGAACAGCAGGCCAGCACGCAGTTGATTCATGATCATTCAGTCCTATCGCTTGGGTTGGTTGGCGAACGGAGCGGATGCTATGACCTCAATGTGACACATCCGTGACGCCGGCCTGGAACCGGAAAAATGTCGTTACGTACAGCGCCCAGAGGAGAAACAAGGCTCCGGCGGGCGTCGATGACCCATTGTCATATTCGATTCACCCCGTTGTCATCTTCGATCCCTAGCCTTCGGGACGTGCGGGAATACCCTCTCGACGCTTGTGACGACGCCACGGCGCACGTCATGACGCGAAAGCATCATCCGCCCAGCTCCCGAAGAGTCGCGCCCGACGCGACCCGACCAATGCAAATTGGGCCGCGGACGCTTTCGCGTCGGCGGCCCTTCTTTTCGGTCGGTGGAGGGTCAGCCGCCGCGGATGGCGTCCGCCAGACGCTCGGCGCAGCGCAGCGCGAGCTCGGCATCGCTGGCCTCGACCATGACTCGCAGCAGCGGTTCAGTGCCCGACTTGCGGATCAGCACGCGCCCCCGTTCGCCCAGCTCGGCCATGACCTCGGCCTCGACGCGGGCGAGCGCGGGGTTGCTCTTCCAGTCCTGGTGGTCCGCCTGCAGGCGGACATTGATCAGCGTCTGCGGGAACAGCGTGACGCCGTCGAGCAGATCCGCCAGGCGGCGACCACTGCGGCAGACGGCCTCCAGCACCAGCAGGCTGCTGACGATGCCGTCGCCGGTCGTGTGACGGTCCAGCGAGAGCAGATGGCCGGAGCCCTCCCCGCCCAGCTGCCAGCCGCGGGCGGCCAGCTCCTCCAGCACGTAACGGTCGCCGACCTTGGCACGGACGAACTCGACATCCCGCTGGCGCAGCGCCAGCTCGATCGCCATGTTCGTCATCAAGGTGCCGACCGCGCCCGGCACGCGTTCGCCGCGGGCCAGCCGGTCCGCGACCATCACGTAGAGCAGTTCGTCGCCGTTGTAGAGACGGCCTTCGCCGTCGACCATCTGCAGGCGGTCGGCATCGCCGTCGAGCGCGATGCCGTAGTCGGCCTGATGCTCCTTGACGGCCGCGACCAGCGCCTGCGGTGCAGTGGCACCGACCTTGTCGTTGATGTTGTAGCCGTCGGGCTTGTTGCCGATCGTGATGATCTCGGCACCCAGTTCATGGAACACCGCCGGCGCCACCTGGTAGGCCGCGCCGTGAGCCGCGTCGATCACGAGCTTCATGCCGCGCAGGCTGAGGTCGCTGCTGAAGCTGGCCTTGCAGAACTCGATGTAGCGCCCCTGCGCATCGTCCAGGCGGCGGGCACGCCCCAGGCTGGCGGAATCGACCCAGACCGGCGGTTCGTCCAGCACGGCCTCGACATCCAGCTCCCAGGCGTCGGGCAGCTTCTCGCCCTTGGATGAGAAGAACTTGATGCCGTTGTCGGCGAACGGGTTGTGCGACGCCGAGATCACCACGCCCAGATGCTGGCGCAGCGCCCGCGTGAGGTAGGCGACACCCGGCGTCGGCAGCGGCCCGGTCAGCAGCACGTTGACGCCGGCGGACGCGAAGCCGGCCTCCAGCGCGGACTCCAGCATGTAGCCGGAGATGCGGGTGTCCTTGCCGATCAGCACGCTGGGCTTGGCATAGCTGCGCTTGAGCACGCGCCCGACGGCGTGGCCCAGCCTCAACATGAAGTCTGGCGTGATGGGGGTGCGACCCACGGTTCCGCGAATTCCGTCGGTTCCGAAATACTTCCGGCTCATTGAGGCGATCTCCTGCGACTTCTGGATCTTGAATCCGCGGATTGTCGCCGATGCGGAGATGGTCGCTGCTCGCCCAAGCAGGGGCACACGATCGAGGGACACTGACAACTTCCGACGAGCCGGAAGGGTCCGTCGTACGCAGTCCGCCAGCGCCGCTCAGTCTCGTGAAGCGCCGAAGGCCTGCCAGACCTTGAGCGCATCGACCGTCGGACCGACATCGTGCACGCGCACGATGCGCGCGCCCAGCGCCACCGACGCCAGTGCCGCGCCGACGCTGGCCGGCATGCGCTCATCGACGGCCTTGCCCGTCACGGCGCCGAGCGTCGACTTGCGCGACCAGCCGACCAGCAGCGGGCGCCCCAGCGCGAGCAGTTCGCGCTGGCGGCGTTGCAACTCGAGGTTGTGCTCGACCGTCTTCGCAAAGCCGTAACCCGGGTCCAGCATGATCCGTTCGGCCGCCACACCGACGTCGATCAGATGGTGCATCCGCTCACGCAGGAAGTCGGCAACCTCGGTGACCACATCGCCGTAGTCGGTCAATTGCTGCATGCCGGCGGGATCCCCGCGCATGTGCATCAGGCAGAGACCGGCGTTGCCGTGCTCGGCCAGCAGCCTGTCGGCGCCCTCGTCGCGCAGCGCCTGCACGTCGTTGATGATGTCGACGCCCAAGTCCAGCGCACGGCGCATCACCTCGGTCTTGCAGGTATCGACGGACACCGGAACGCCGAAATTCAGCGCGGCACGCACCACCGGCTCCAGCCGCTTCCACTCCTCGTCCGCATCGAGCCGCGGCGCCCCCGGACGTGTCGATTCGCCGCCCAGATCGAGGATGTCGACGCCCTCGCCGAGCAACCGTTCGCAGAAGTTGATGGCGCTCAATGCGTCGGCATGCCGGCCGCCGTCGGAGAAGGAGTCGGGCGTCACGTTGACGATGCCCATCACCAATGGCCGCTCCGCCAGATCGAGGTCGAAGCGCGTGGTCTGCCAGATCAAGGGAGAAGTCATGGACGGCTGAGTGTCGAGGGCGTGGTTGCGCACTCGATTGCGCCATGGACCGTCACGCCAAACGACAAGTATGACGCAATGCCCAAAGAACCAGTGATTCCCGCCGGGGTAGATCGCAAAAGCAGAAGGGCCGGTCGTGAGACCGGCCCTTCGGGATCGAGATGAACTCAGACGCCTTTGCGGCTCACCTGAGTCCGTTGGCGATCAGGCGGCTGCCGGAGCGCTGCCGGTGCTGACCGCCGGAGTGCCACCGTTGTCCGGCTTGTTGGCCGGCGGTGTCCAGTCCTTCGGCGGACGCGGCGGCTTGCCTTCCATGATGTCATGGAGCTGCTCGGCATCGATGGTTTCCCATTCGAGCAGGGCCGTGGCCATCGCGTGCATCTTGTCCTGGTTGTCCTCGATCAGCTTGCGTGCAATGGCGTACTGCTCGTCGAGGATGCGGCGCACCTCAAGGTCGACCTTCTGCATGGTCTCCTCGCTGATGTTCGTGGTGCGCGTCACCGAGCGGCCGAGGAAGACCTCGCCCTCGTTCTCGGTGTAGACCATCGGGCCCAGCGCATCCGACATGCCGTAGCGCATCACCATGTCGCGGGCCAACTGCGTCGCCTTGTTGAAGTCATCGGACGCGCCCGTGGTGCGCTGGTCCATGAAGACCTCTTCCGCGATCCGGCCGCCGAACAGCATCGAGATCTTGGACAAGGCCCAGATCTTGTCGTATCCGTAGCGGTCCTTCTCAGGCAGCGTGAAGGTCACGCCCAACGCGCGGCCGCGCGGGACGATCGTCACCTTGTGCAGGGGATCGGACTTCGGCAGCATCATGCCGATCAGTGCGTGTCCGGCCTCGTGATACGCCGTGTTCTTCAGCTCTTCCGGATCCATGACCGCCGAGCGGCGCTCCGGACCCATGAAGATCTTGTCCTTGGCCTTCTCGAAATCGCGCATCTCGACGATGCGAGCGCTGCGGCGCGCGGCCATCAGCGCGGCCTCATTCACGAGGTTGGCGAGATCGGCGCCTGACATGCCGGGCGTGCCGCGAGCCAGCACATTGGCGCTGACGTCCTGGCCGACCGGCACCTTGCGCATGTGAACGGTCAGGATCTGCTCACGGCCGCGCACATCGGGCAGCGTGACGTAGACCTGGCGGTCGAAACGACCCGGACGCAGCAGCGCGGGATCCAGGATGTCCGGCCGGTTGGTCGCGGCCATGACGATCACGCCCAGGTTGGTCTCGAAGCCGTCCATCTCGACCAGCATCTGGTTGAGGGTCTGCTCGCGCTCGTCGTTGCCGCCGCCGAGGCCGGCGCCGCGATGGCGGCCGACCGCGTCGATTTCATCGACGAAGATGATGCAGGGAGCGCTCTTCTTGGCCTGCTCGAACATGTCGCGCACGCGGGCCGCGCCCACGCCGACGAACATCTCGACGAAGTCGGAGCCGGAGATGCTGAAGAACGGCACCTTCGCCTCGCCGGCGATGGCCTTGGCCAGCAGCGTCTTGCCGGTCCCCGGAGGGCCTACCAGCAGCACGCCGCGCGGGATCCGGCCACCCAGCTTCTGGAACTTCTGCGGATCCTTCAGGAAGTCGACGAGCTCCTTCACCTCTTCCTTGGCCTCGTCGCATCCGGCGACATCGGCGAAGGTGGTGGTGTTGTTGGCCTCGTCGAGCATGCGCGCCTTCGACTTGCCGAAGCTGAACGCGCCGCCCTTGCCGCCGCCCTGCATCTGGCGCATGAAGTACACCCACACGGCGATCAGCAGGAGCATCGGACCCCAGCTGAGCAGGATGTTCATCAGCACCGAGGGCTCTTCACGGGGCTTGGCGTCGAACTTGACGCCGTTGTTGATCAGGTCACCGATCAGGCCGCGATCCATGTACGGGGCGGTCGTGCGCAGCTTGTTGCCATCGCTGGTCTGCGCCACGATTTCCGTTCCCGCCGGGGTTTCCTGCAGCGTGACCTGCTTGATGCGTTTCGCACGGACTTCATCGAGGAAGTCTGAGTAGACGATCGGATTCCCCTGGGTTGCGCTGCGATCGAACTGCTTGAAGACAGTGAACAGCACCAGGGCGATCACCATCCATACAGCCACTTTCGAGAACCACTGATTGTTCACCGCGACTCCTTAGTCATTCCATCACCGCACGCCCACGGATACAGCCTCGGGCAGCGGACTTTCATGGCATATGGGGCGGATTCTAGGCCAGTCAAGTCCCCAGACCTGATTGGCATTCCCATACACCTCGATAGATATTGCCACGCGTGGCGGCGGCCAACCGCCCGAAGCGCCCCTAACTTTGACGCCTCATCGCGCTTTCAGCCGTGTTCAGGGCCCGTCTGCCGCATCACACGGCCGATCCCGGCCTTTTCAGGCCTCTTTCAGGACTTTTTCAGGCCGATGCCGACCAGGAAGTTTTCTGCCGATCTTTCCCGCGACGCCTTCGGCTTGGCCGTCTTCACCCGCTTGAACTGCGCACGGAAGGCGTGCACCAGCTGGTCATAACCGCTGCCATGGAACACCTTGGCAACCAGCGCGCCTTCCGGCTTCAGGTGTTGTTGGGAAAAATCGAGCGCCAGTTCGATCAGGTGCTCCATGCGCGCCGCGTCGGTGCTTTCGATGCCGGACAGGTTGGGCGCCATGTCCGAGACCACCAGGTCCACCTTCCTGCCGTCGAGCGTCGCTTCCAGCCGGGCCAGCACCTCGCTCTCGCGGAAATCGCCCTGGATGAACTCCACGCCTTCGATCGGCTCGCACTCCAGAAGGTCCAGCGCGATGATGCGACCATTCAGTTCACCGACTGCGGCGCCGCCGGCACCCGCCTCCTTGGGGGCGAAACGGCGGCGCAGGTACTGGCTCCACGCGCCCGGCGAGGCACCGAGATCGACGACCACCTGCCCGGGGCGGATCAACTGGAATTCCTCGTCGATCTCCTTGAGCTTGTAGGCCGCGCGGGAGCGATAGCCCTCTTTCTGGGCCAATTTGACGTAGGTGTCGTTGACGTGGTTGTTCAACCACGCCTTGTTCAGCTTCTTGCTTTTGGTATCGACTTTCATTGCACTGATAATAAGCAGATGCCTGCTATTCAATTGACCCCTGCCCAGCGCAAGGAAAAACGCGCCGACGCTCATCACCTGGATCCTGTGGTGATGATAGGCGGCGATGGCCTGACGGCCGCCGTCACCAAGGAGGTCGACCTCGCGCTGAAGTCCCACGGACTGATCAAGGTGCGCGTCATGTCGGACGACCGCGACAACCGCGAAGCCATCCTCGCCACCCTGGCCGAGGAACTCGATGCCGCGCCCATCCAGCACATCGGCAAGCTGCTCGTCCTGTGGCGCCCGATGCCCGAGAAGGAGAAGGCCGCCCCCAAGGACGACGCGCGCTCGGCGCCCAAGATCGTCAAGATCGTGAAGTTCTCGAAGAGCGGCAACAACCGTCCGCAGATCAAGAAGGTCACGGTGCTGGGCAACCAGCGTGTCACCTACGGCGGCGAGGTCAAGCGCGCCAAGAAGCCGCGCCAGACCAGCGTGAAGAAGTCCAGCCAAGGCTGAGGTGACGACACCACGTCGTCACGTTTCAGCACCAACGACAAGACGGCCCGCGGGCCGTCTTTCTTTTCCCTCGTCGTTCGAAGGCCCCGATCAGCGGGCCGTCGCCCCGTTCACCCGCCAGGCCAATGCCAGGACGGCAACCGTTCTCACCCCGAAGAGCGCCAGCGACACCGCGTGCAGTTGCAGGAAAGTCCAGCTCCCCTGCCCTTGCCGCGCCGCTTCCATCAGCGGCTGCAGCGCGTAGAAGCCGGCGGCCGTGCATCCGATGGCCACCAGCGGCAGCCAGAAGTCCGCGCTCATCGCCGAACCACGCACCACGCCGTCACGGTGCAGGCGCCGCTCCATCAGGATCAGCAGCGCGCCGGCCGCCAGCGCAAAGCGCGCATCCATCTCGAACAGCCGCGCCACGTACTTGCCGGCCATGGCCCGCTCGAGCGTCGTGAACGCGTTCGGTGCCGCGAGCAAGGCCACCGCGAGCAACTCGCCAGCCCAGAGCGCGGCCAGCAGCGCGCGGATCCGCAGCAGCATCGTCCGACGCCTCAGATGTAGCGGACGTCGACAATCTCGTAACGCTTGATGCCGCCGGGCGCCACGACTTCGGCGACGTCGCCCGCCTCCTTGCCGATCAGCGCGCGCGCGATCGGGGAGCTGATCGAGATCAGGCCCTGTTTCAGATCGGCTTCGTCGTCGCCGACGATCTGGTAGGTGACTTCGTTGCCGGACTCTTCCTCTTCGAGGTCGACCGTCGTGCCGAACACCACCTTGCCGCCGGCGTTCACCGACGACGGATCGATCACCTGCGCCGACGACAGCTTGCCCTCGATCTCCAGGATGCGGCCTTCGATGAAGCCCTGCTTGTCCTTCGCCGCCTCGTACTCGGCGTTCTCCGAGAGGTCGCCTTGCGCGCGGGCTTCCGAGATGGCGTTGATCACGGCGTGCCGCTCGACCGTCTTCAGCCGATGCAGTTCTTCCTTGAGCTTCTCAGCGCCGCGCTTGGTCAATGGGATCGTCGTGGCCATGTCTCTAGAACCTTGAGTAACAAAACAAACCGCCGCTGCCGCTCAGGATCGCTGAGCAGCGGCGGCGGAATGGGATGAGCCAAGTTTAATGCAGTTCGGCGTGCAGTTCCTGCAGCGATTGCACCAGCAGGCCGTCCTTGTGCTTCATGCCCTCGACGGCGGCCTCGCAGCCGGCCATCGTCGTGTAGTAGGTCACCCGGTTGGCCAGCGCCGCCTGACGGATGTGACGGCTGTCGGCGATGGCCGCGCGGGTCTCGTCGACGGTCGTGAACACCAGCTGGATGTCGCCACCCTTGATCATGTCGACGATGTGCGGGCGGCCGTCCTTGACCTTGTTGACGACACGCACCGGGATGCCGGCGGCTTCGATCGCCGCGGCCGTGCCCTTGGTCGCCACCACGCCGAAGCCCAGCGCCGCCAGATCACGCGCCAGCGCGACCGCACGATCCTTGTCGTTGTTCTTCACGGTGATCAGGACGTTGCCCTGACGCGGCAGGCGCGAGCCCGCGCCCAGCTGGCTCTTCAGCATCGCTTCGCCGAAGGTCCGGCCGGCGCCCATGACTTCACCGGTCGAACGCATTTCCGGGCTGAGGATCGGATCCACACCGGGGAACTTGTTGAACGGGAAGACGGCTTCCTTGACGCTGAAATACGGCGGCTGGATCTCGACCGGCGGCCTGCCGCCGGCGGCCTTCTGGTCCTTGAGCTTGACGCCGGCCATGCAGCGCGCGGCGATCTTGGCCAGCGGCTGGCTGGTCGCCTTGGACACGAACGGCACCGTGCGGGAGGCGCGCGGGTTCACCTCGAGCACGTAGACCGTGTTCTCGGACAAGCCCTTGGTCACGTCGCCCTGGATCGCGAACTGCACGTTCATCAGGCCGACGACCTTCAGCGCCTTCGCCATCTCCGCGGTCTGGCGGCGCAGTTCGTCCTGCAGTTCCTTGGACAGCGTGTACGGCGGCAGTGAGCAGGCCGAGTCGCCGGAGTGGATGCCGGCCGCCTCGATGTGCTCCATGATGCCGCCCATCATCGTGTCTTCGCCGTCGCAGATGCAGTCGACGTCGACCTCGACCGCATCCTCCAGGAAGCGGTCCAGCAGCACCGGCGACTTCTCGCTGACACGCACGGCCTCGCGCATGTAGCGCTCGAGGTCCTTGTCGCCATGGACGATCTCCATCGCGCGGCCGCCCAGCACGTAGCTGGGACGCACGACCAGCGGGTAGCCGATCTCGTTGGCCAGCGCGACGGCCTGGTCTTCGTTGCGCGCCGTGCGGTTGGGCGGCTGCTTCAGGCCCAGCTCATGCAGCAGATTCTGGAAGCGCTCGCGGTCCTCGGCCATGTCGATCGAGTCCGGCGAAGTGCCGATGATGGGCACGCCGTTGGCTTCCAGGTCCAGCGCCAGCTTCAGCGGCGTCTGGCCGCCGTACTGCACGATCACGCCGACCGGCTTCTCCTTGGCCACGATCTCCAGCACGTCCTCGAGCGTCACCGGCTCGAAGTACAGGCGGTCGGAGGTGTCGTAGTCGGTCGAGACCGTCTCCGGATTGCAGTTGACCATGATGGTCTCGTAGCCGTCCTCGCGCATCGCGAGGGCCGCATGGACGCAGCAGTAGTCGAACTCGATGCCCTGGCCGATGCGGTTCGGACCGCCGCCCAGCACCATGATCTTCTTCTTGTCGGTCGGGTTGGCCTCGCACTCCTCGTCGTACGTGGAGTACATGTAGGCCGTCTGCGTCGCAAACTCGGCGGCGCAGGTGTCGACGCGCTTGTAGACCGGGCGCACGTTCAGCGCGTGACGCGTCTTGCGCACTTCGTGCTGGTTGGTGCCCAGCAGCTTGGCCAGACGCTTGTCCGAGAAACCCTTCTTCTTCAGCAGGCGCAGCTCGTCGACGCTCAGCGAGGCCAGCGAGCGCCCCTTCAGCGACAGCTCGATCTTGATCAGCTGTTCGATCTGGGCGAGGAACCACGGATCGATCTTCGTTTCCTCGAAGACCTCGTCCAGCGTCATGCCGATGCGGAAGGCGTCGCCCAGGAACAGGATGCGCGACGGACCGGGTTCGCCGATCTCCTGCACGATCTCCTCGCGGTCGGTGCTGATCTCGGACAGGCCGTCGATGCCGGTCTCCAGGCCGCGCAGCGCCTTCTGGAACGATTCCTGGAAGTTGCGGCCCATGGCCATCACTTCGCCGACCGACTTCATCTGCGTCGTCAGGCGCGAGTCGGCCATCGGGAACTTCTCGAAGGCGAAACGCGGGATCTTGGTGACGACGTAGTCGATGCTGGGCTCGAACGAGGCCGGCGTGATGCCGCCGGTGATGTCGTTCTTGAGCTCGTCGAGCGTGTAGCCGACGGCCAGCTTCGCGGCGATCTTGGCGATCGGGAAGCCGGTGGCCTTCGAGGCCAGCGCCGAGGAACGAGACACGCGCGGGTTCATCTCGATCACGACCATGCGGCCGTCGACCGGGTTGATCGAGAACTGCACGTTCGAACCGCCGGTGTCGACGCCGATCTCGCGCAGGATGGCGATCGAGGCATTGCGCAGCAGCTGGTATTCCTTGTCGGTCAGCGTCTGCGCCGGCGCCACGGTGATCGAGTCGCCGGTGTGGATGCCCATCGGATCCAGGTTCTCGATCGAGCACACGATGATGCAGTTGTCCGCCTTGTCGCGGACCACTTCCATCTCGTATTCCTTCCAGCCGATCAGCGACTCCTCGATGAGCAGCTCGTTCGTCGGGGAGAGGTCGAGACCGCGCTTGCAGATCTCCTCGAACTCTTCCGGGTTGTAGGCGATGCCGCCGCCGGTGCCGCCCAGCGTGAAGCTGGGGCGGATCACCATCGGGAAGCCCGCGCCGCCGATCTCGGCGTGGATGCGCTTCTGCACCGACCACGCCTCTTCCAGCGAGTGCGCGATGCCCGAGCGGGCCGATCCCAGCCCGATCTTGGTCATCGCGTCCTTGAACTTCAGACGGTCCTCGGCCTTCTCGATCGCGTGCTCGTTGGCACCGATCATCTCCACCTTGTACTTGTCCAGCACGCCGTGCTTGTGCAGGTCCAGCGCGCAGTTCAGCGCGGTCTGGCCGCCCATGGTCGGCAGGATCGCGTCGGGACGCTCCTTGGCGATGATCTTCTCGACCACCTGCCAGGTGATCGGCTCGATGTAGGTGACGTCCGCGGTGTCCGGGTCCGTCATGATCGTCGCCGGGTTGCTGTTCACCAGGATGACCTTGTAGCCCTCCTCGCGCAACGCCTTGCAGGCCTGGGCGCCCGAGTAGTCGAACTCGCAGGCCTGGCCGATGATGATCGGACCGGCGCCGATGATGAGGATGCTTTTGATGTCAGAACGCTTGGGCATGAGTCGTCTCCCTCTTCATCAGGCCTTGGACATGAGACCGATGAAGCGGTCGAACAGATACGAGATGTCGTGCGGGCCGGGGCTCGCTTCCGGGTGCCCCTGGAAGCAGAACGCGGGCTTGTCGGTGCGGGCCAGGCCCTGCAGCGTGCCGTCGAACAGGCTGACGTGCGTCGCGCGCAGGTTGGACGGCAGCGTGTCGGGATCGACCGCGAAACCGTGGTTCTGGCTGGTGATGCTGACGCGGCCGTTGTCGAGGTCCTTCACCGGGTGGTTCGCGCCGTGGTGGCCGAACTTCATCTTGAAGGTCTTCGCGCCGGAGGCCAGCGCCATGATCTGGTGGCCCAGGCAGATGCCGAAGGTCGGGATGCCGGCCTCGATCAGCTGCGCGGTGGCCTTGATGGCGTAGTCGCAAGGTTCCGGATCGCCGGGGCCGTTGGACAGGAACACGCCGTCCGGCTCGAGGTCGAAGACCTCCGAGGCCGGCGTCTGCGCCGGCACCACCGTGATGCGGCAGCCGCGCGAGGCCAGCATGCGCAGGATGTTGCTCTTGACGCCGAAGTCGTACGCGACGACGTGGAATTTCGGCGCGGTCTGCTGACCGTAGCCCGTGCCGAGCGTCCACTCGGTCTCGGTCCAGACTTCGCGTTCGGTGCGGCTGGCGACCTTCGCCAGGTCCAGGCCCGCCATGCTGGGCGCGCCCTTGGCCAGCGCGACGGCTTCGTCGATGTGCGCCTGGGTGATCTGCTCGCCGGCGTTCAGCGCCAGGATGCAACCGTTCTGGGCGCCCTTCTCGCGCAGCACGCGCGTCAGGCGGCGCGTGTCCAGATCGGCTATGGCGACAGTGCCCTCGTCCTTCAGGTACTGGCGCAGCGTGCGACCCTTGCGGAAGTTCGAGTCGAGGACCGGCGCCTCCTTGATGATCAGGCCAGCGGCAAAGATCTTCGACGCCTCGACGTCCTCGTCATTGACGCCATAGTTGCCGATGTGCGGATACGTCAGGGTGACGATCTGGCGGCAGTAGCTGGGGTCGGTGAGGATTTCTTGGTAGCCGGTGAGCGCGGTGTTGAACACCACTTCACCAACGGTCCGGCCGGCGGCGCCGAGCGCGGAACCCTTGAAGACCGTGCCGTCTGCCAGGGCAAGAATCGCGGGGGAGCGGAAAGCAGATCGGGCAGCACGGGAAACTCCGTTGTTGTGCGCGCGCCCGGCTCTGCTTCAGGGCCCTGGAATCGCCGCCGGCACGCGCCATGGACGGCTGGCGCGCGGGTGCGACCGGGTCTCCTGTGAGGGAGTCGATCCGAGTGGGATCCGATGCGATCGGGGGTGAAGTTTGCGGGACGCGGTAGGTTGCGGGTAAACCTGACGAGTATAACCCGTCGGGGTATTCACGGAGAAGATTTGCGCAAACGGGTCATCAGGGGGACATGTGCTTGCAGCCCTTGACTGCACTCTCCAGTGCGCTTGGCCGCCAAGGCGCAAGGCTGTCAGACCTTCGGTCCTCCAGCGCTCGTCGGCGTCGTTCAGTCCATTGGACTGAACTCGGTCCGCCTCTCCCCCGGCGTCAAGCGCCGAAACCTCGCGCCTGGCCGCCCCCGATCGACCGCTGACTTCCACGGTCTGGGACCGAGGACGTCGTTGGTTCAACCCAGGGCGGCGATACCAGCCTTGGCGACTTGCGCGTCTTCATTCGACTTCACGCCGCTGACGCCGACCGCACCGACGCAGAAGCCCTCGACGAGCACCGGCACGCCGCCTTCGAGCATCCCCTCCAGCGGCACGCTGAGGAAGGCGTTGCGGCCGTTGTTGACGATGTCTTCGTAGACCTTCGATTCGCGACGACCCAGCGCGGCCGTCTTGGCCTTCGCGGGGGCGATCACGGCCGACGTGGCCGCGGCGTTGTCCAGGCGCTGCAGCCACAGCAGATGGCCGCCGTCGTCGACGATGGCGATGGTCACCGCCCAGTTGTTCTTCAACGCCTCGGCTTCCGCGGCGGCGGCGATGCGCTTGACGTCGTCCAGGGTCAGGAAGGGCTTCTGTTTCATCTGCGGCCTCGTCGGGATCATTGAAGGAAAGACGGTCACTTTAACGAAGCCTTAAGGCCCGCGCCTACAATCGACAGCAACTCTCACTTCATGGGGCGCACGCACATGAACGACCGCATCATCGATCTCAACTCCGGCGGCTACGGCTCCTCGCTGTCGGCCGACCGCCAGCGCGTCCTGCGCAACACCTACGCGCTGCTGGCGCTGTCGCTGATCCCGACCGTCCTGGGCGCCTGGATCGGCGTGAGCACCGGATTCCTCGCCGCCATGGGCACCGGCGCGAGCATGATCCTGTTCTTCGTCGGCGCGTTCGGGCTGATGTTCCTGGTCGAGAAGACCAAGAACTCCGCCGCCGGCGTGGCCTCGCTGCTGGCCTTCACGTTCTTCATGGGGCTGATGCTCTCGCGCCTGCTGGCGACGATCCTGGGCTTCAAGAACGGCGGCACGCTCATCATGACGGCCTTCGGCGGCACCGCCGGCATCTTCTTCGCGATGGCATCGCTGGCGACCGTGGTCAAGCGCGATCTCTCGGGCCTGCAGAAGTTCCTGTTCGTCGGCGCCGTGATCGCAATGATCGCCGGCATCGCCAACGTCTTCCTGCAATCCACCGGCGTGCACCTGGCGCTGCTGGTCGCCGTGCTGGGCATCTTCTCGGCCTTCATGCTGGTCGACGTCAAGCGCGTCATCGACGGCGGGGAGACCAACTACATCAGCGCCACGCTGAACATCTACCTGGACCTGTACAACGTGTTCACCGCGCTGCTGCAGTTGCTGGGCATCTTCGGCGGCGACCGCGACTGACCATCAGCCCAACCGCAAACAGCAACGCCTCGGATCTCCGAGGCGTTTTTCATGGGGCGGCGTGAACCGCTGGTGCCGGATTCAAACCGGAATCAATGACCAGGCTTGCCCTGCGCCTTGTCCAGTTCCGGCTGCGCACTGGATGCGGCCTCAGCGCCGCCGGGGGTGCCCACCTCGTCCGGACGGTGCGTCACGACAGGCTTGATGGCGCCGGTGCCGATGAAGCGCGCGTATTCGCTGCGCGGCATGAGGGCGCTCAACCTGGAGTCACCATCTTCCCAGCCCAGCGTCACGTCGTGTTCGTTGATCTCGACTTGCACAGAACCGGGACGGACGGCCATCATCGGACCGTCGCCGGTCCGGTAGGTCACCTCGCCGCAGACGAAGGCGGACTGGCTCAGACGTTGCTCGTCGCCGGATTGGCGCTCAACGGAAGGATCGACCGTGGAAGCGTCGGCGGGATGCTCGGGCGGCAGTGGGGGTCGGGCGCTCATGGAAGGTCCTCCTGGGATTCATCCCGCGGCAGTTCGTCGAGCCATTGCCACATGCGCACGGCCAACGCGGTGGCGGTGCAGGTGGCCAACGTCATCAGCATGAGCATGTTGTCGTCCATGGTGGCCTCGAACCGGAGCGGGATCGGGTTGCGATGAAGCATGGTCGCTGCCGCCGGGCCGCCGGCGAAGCGGCGCCCACCGCGACGCGCTGTAGGTGCTGTCCCACAGCAATCGCCGGACCTGCGCCGTACTGCAAATCTGTGTGAAGTCCTGGGCGAACACTGACCGCACCGTCAACGCCGTCCGACGCACTTCCGTTGTGCCCACAAGCTGTAGGACGACGCCGGACACGGGCCACCTCCCCGCACCGACATCGCACACCGAGCTGCGCTTATGGGAAGCACTCGGCCCAGCGCCGATAGTGAAAGCAAAGGAACTCACCAGGAGAACCCAAATGAGCCTCCAGATCGCCGCAGACGCCGCCGCGTCCCAGTTCGAGATCCGCTTCGAGTCCATCTTCGACGCCGGTCGTGCGATGTCCTTCCCGTGCGACCCGCAAGGCCACGTCGATCTGGACAGCCTTCCCGCCCGCGCTCGCAACAACTACCTGTTCGCCCGCGCCATGGTCGGCAAGGATTACCTTCCGCCCGCCGTCCGCGGTCGCAACAGCCACTGACCGCCGAAATCCAGGCCCGTCAGGGCCTGCGGCGGGTCCACCGATTGCCGGACAAGGACTGCATCCTCCCCTGTTGCCGCGCTGCACCCTCCGGGTCGGCGCGGCTCTTTTTCAGGGGTGCGCGTTGAAGGCGCGCGTCAGCGGGTGACGGCAGGCGTCGCTTCCTCGAAGCGATCGACGTTGCGCAATGGCTTGAACAGGGTGGCCCAGGTCGCCACGACGCCCAGCGTACAGACGGCCCCCGTCACGGCCGCGGGCACCGCGCCCAGTGCCGCAGCGGCGCTGCCGGCCCGAAACTCGCCCAGTTCGTTGGACGACCCGATGAAGAGCATGTTCACCGCATTGACGCGGCCACGCATCTCGTCGGGTGTCGAGAATTGCACCAGCGCGCCTCGGATGTAGACGCTGACCATGTCGGCCGCGCCGGCGATGGCCAACGCCGCGAACGACAGCCAGAAGGTCGTGGACAGCGAGAACACCAGGTTGGCCAGGCCGAACACCGCGACGGCCGCGAACATCGTCTTCCCGACATGCCGGTTGAACGGGCGCAGGCTCAGGTAGAAGCCGGCGGTAACCTCCCCCACCGCCATCGCGCTGCGCAGCGCGCCGAGTCCTTCCGGTCCGGCATGCAGCACCTCATGGGCGTAGATCGGCAACAGTGCGACGACGCCGCCCAGCAGGACCGCGAACAGGTCCAGCGAGATCGTGCCCAGGATGATGGGCCGCGAGCGGATGAAATGGATACCGGCGCCGAAGCGCTGCCAGATGTTCCCGCCCGCCGGTGAAGGCGGCGCGGCGAAGCGCACCGGCACGGCGCCGATCAGCAGCGCGGTGCCCAGCGCGAAGCCGGCCAGGCAGACGAGATAGGTCAGGCCCGACCCGCCGAAGCCGTACAGGAGCCCGCCCAGGAAGGGGCCGCCGATGCTGGCCACGCGCATCAGCATGCTGTTGGCGGCGATGGCCTGCGCCAGCTGCTCGCGCGGCACGATCTGTGGCAGCAGGCTCTGCAAGGCCGGACCCGAGAAGGCCCGCGCGCAGCCGAAGAGCACCAGCACCGCATAGATGCCGGTCACGCCCGCATGACCGTGACCGGACAGCCACCACAACGCCATGCTGCAGCTCGCGCTGATGGCCCAGCTGATCGCCAGGATCGGCTTGCGGCTGAAGCGGTCGATCAGATCGCCGGCCGGCAGCAGGAGGAGGAGCATCGGGATGAACTGCGCGAGGCCGACATAGGCAAGCGCCAACGGTTCGCGAGTCAGGTCGTAGACCTGCCAGGCGACCACCACGGCCTGGATCTGTCCGGCGAACACCGCCGCGAGGCGGCAGATCAGGAAAGCCGTGAAGCCGGGATGACGGAAGACGCTGGTCTTGGGGGCCGGCGCGGCGGTGGAGGACGGGGAAGACGGTGGGGCGGGAGCAGTCACGGCGCGATGTGTTCGAGGCCTTCTTGGCGGGCGCCGGCCAGTTTAGCGAGCCTGCCCGCAGGCTTGGGCGCAGGGCGATGTCACAAGTGCGGGGGCTGCGTCGTCTTGTGGGTACCTGCCCCATCACTTCCCTACCCATCACGGAGTCCCCATGAGCCAACGTCTGAACTACATGCAGCAGTCGCCCGCCGCCTTCAAGAAGCTGGTCGAGCTGTCCATGGCCCTGAAGGAAGGCGGCCTCGAGCACGGCCTGCAGTTCCTGGTCGAGATCCGCGCCTCGCAGCTCAACGGCTGCGCGTTCTGCCTGGACATGCATGTCAAGCAGGCCGTCATCGGCGGCGAACGGCCGCTGCGCCTGCACCACGTCGCCATCTGGCGCGAGTCGCCGCTGTTCTCCGCTCGCGAGCGCGCCGCCTTGCTGTGGACCGAGGCGCTCACGCGCATCCCGGAGGACGGCGTGTCCGATGCGGTGTACGCCGAGGTCCGCGAGCATTTCGGCGAGAAGGAACTCTCCGAACTGACCTGGCTCGTGTCGTCGATCAATGCCTGGAACCGCCTCAATGTCGCGTTCCGCAACGTGCCTGGGTCGCAGGACAAAGCCTTTGGATTGGACAAGGCCGGATTGGTCTGATCCTCCATTTCAGCCAGTGCCCCACCTACACCTGCCGGCTTGAATGCATCTGCAATCAAGGCAGGCCATAGGACGTTCCTTGAGGAATTCCGACCATGAGCGCTCCGCTTCACGTCGAAGCTTGCTCATGGAGTTCCTCGATGACGTCTTCCCTCCCGACCCCTCCTTTTTCCCGGGTGCTTGCCCGCTACGGTCGATCCTTCGTCATGGCGCCACTGCTGTTCGGCGCCCTGGTGCTGACTGGTTGCGGCGGCGGTGGCAGCGACGAGCCGGATGCCGACATCGACGCCCAGACGCCCACGGCCGCGTCGGCCGCCCCGTCACGACCGCAGCCGCGGATCAAGATCGGCAACGAGATCAGCGACTCCGAAGCGCTGCAGGCAGACCGCCGTCTCGGTGACGAGGTGCGTCGTGTTCCATGAAATCCCGACAAGGACGAGGAGCGTGGGCAGCGTCGTCGGCAGAGCCCTGCTCATCGTCCTGGCCTCCGGCATCGGCGCGATGATCCTCACGGCTCCGGTCTGGTCCGAGGACAACGCCTCTGCGGCTTCGCCCTCGGGAGCGACGTTCTGCGACTCTGCCTCTTGATCGACTGTGATCCCTGCAGATCCACAAGATTCCACCTCAAAGAAAACGGCGCCCCGAGGGGCGCCGTTGCAATTGGTGTCGACAGGGGGATCCGGACAATGTTCGAGTTGTGGGCCCGGATCCGCCGGTGCAACGTCAGGCGAGAACGACATCGGATCGAACGCGCCCCCACCGGGGTTGAATCGTCTCTGGCCTATCAGCGCTGGTTGTAGCGCGCCTTGGCCGAGTTCACGCACACGTCCTTGGCATCGCCCGACAGCGTGTTGCACTTCTCGGAGGCCAGCTTGTAGTCGGCCTTCACGCGGGTCTCTTCCGCGTCATCGACAGCCGCAGCCACCTTCTTGTTCATCTTCAGCTCGGCCTTGGCCTTCTCATAGGAGGTCTTGGCTTCGCGCTGGCACACGTCCTTCGCTTCACCCGAGCGGTCGTCGCAGCGTTCCTTGGCCACGTCGTAACGTGCTTCGTAGCGGGCCTCGATCAGCTTGGCCTCGTCCTTGGCATTGCCGCTGTAGTTGTATTCGAGCTGGGCCAGCGCCACGTCCTCGCGGCCCTTGGCCTCCTTGACGCAGATGTCCTTGGCGTTGCCCGACAGCTGATCGCACGCATCCTTGTCGACCTTGTAGGTCTTCTTGATGTCGTCCTTGGCGCCGTCATAAACCGACTTGGAGAAGTTGGCGGCGCTCGCCATGCCGGCGCACAGGCTCAAGGCGGCGGCGATCAGTGCGGTGATTGCGGGCTTGTTCATGGTCATCCTTTGCTTGTTTTTGGAGGAAAGCAGTGAAGCGGTCGACGGGCTGTCCGGCGACGTCACTTTCGCAACAGGCTCATCACGAAGGTGACGACAGCCATGATCACGAAGACGAAGAAAAGGATCTTCGCGATGCTCGCGGCGCCGGCGGCGATGCCGCCAAAGCCGAACAGCGCGGCGATCAACGCAATGACGAAAAAGACGACGGCGTAGTGCAGCATCTCGGTTCTCCTGCGCGGCACCGTGCCGCGATGGAATGAACTTTAGGGACTGGCCCGTCCGCCGCGGGCAGTCCCGCACCGCGAGCGGGCGTCGGAGCCGCAACCGACACGCTGTAGGAGAGGACCTACCGGACCTGGACCGCCGGTCCGATGGGCTTGTTCAATGAGGTTTCCCAGCGAGGCCGGGGTCGGACGCCAACGAAAAAGCCGGCTGGCGCCGGCTTTCGTGGACGGGTGACAAGGAATGAGAATGCCGCGCCGCCTCACCAGATCTTCTGGAAGGTCACCCCGACGCGCCCGCCTCGCGGACGGAAGGTCAGCGACGACTGCCCGCTGAGTTCCATCTTGAACCCCTTGCGCAGGTCCGCATACGCCTTGCGGCTGGTGAACGCCAGCCCGACGCGCACCTGGCGCTCGCGGTTGTTGAGCCCTGGCACGTTGAGATCATCGATCTGCGCGCGCTGCGCATCGAGGAGGGGCGTCTGGACGAAGGCATGGGAGCGAGGCCCGGTGGGCATCGCCAACCCGACCAGCACGCCAGCATCCCCGGCCGCGCCGGGACGAAGGTTCTGGTAAGGCGTTGAATACCGGCCGCCGCCAATTGCAGCCCCCGTTGCTCGACCCCCACGCCCAGCCGCAGTCCGCTGCCCGACAAAGGCTTGGCCCACAGCATCGTCTGCGTGGCCTGCGGCGCCCGCCCGTACCAGCCGGCGGCACCCGCGGACTGGTTGGCGGTGGCCAGCGGCTCTGCGGCGCTCTGGGTCACCGTATAACGGGCGCCCGAAGAGGCCTCGCGCAACGACTGCTGGTGCGTGCGTTCTGCCAGGCTCCGACCCGACAGCTCGACGCGATCGTCGAGGGAACTGGGCGTCGGGTCGACGGCGGGCGCCGCCTGCGCGAGCGAGGCCAGCGAGAGGGTCGCCGGCATCAGCGCGGCGCGGAGGACGTTTCGGGGGCAGAAGGCATTCATGACTCAACTCCCGTTCTTGATGACAACTTAGGACGCGGGTTGCGACAGGAAAATCTCGATCCGACGATTGGCGGCCCGTCCGGCCTCGGTGGCATTGCTGGCCACCGGCTGACGTCCGCCGCGGCCCTCCACCAGCAGCCGGCCGCGCCGGACGCCGTGATGGACCAGGTACTCACGCACGGCTTCCGCCCGATCGAGCGACAGCGGGCCGTTGATCGCGTCGCCGGCCGAACTGTCGGTGTGGCCGACGATGGTCACGCGGACCGCGTCGTCCAGGTTTCGGCTGACTTCGTCGAGCACCGGTCTCAGGGCCGGCTTGAGTTCGGAACGGCCGATGTCGAAGGACGCATCGGCGGGAACGCTGAGCTTGAGCTGGTTGTCCGAGGTACGGGCAACGCTGATGCCTGCACCGGCGCCTGCCTGGACGAGGGCCAGACGGCGCTCTTCCATCTGCGACGACCAGAGGTTGCCACCAAGGACGGAGGGCGCTGCGCCTGGCGCGGCACCGGTCGTGGGGCCCGGGGTACTGGTGCCCGAGGTGCCCTGCATCGAACCGCAGCCGCCCAGCGCCAGCAGCAGGGCCATCGCCAGGACCGGCAGGCTCGTCGCCGCCATCAGCCGCCAGCGGCTCTCGACGGAGACGCGCGAGGCGTCGGCGGCGTGGACGGTGAGGACTCGGGGGCGGCGCATGACAGTCTCCAGGACGGCTGTGGGGCTTGGTCAGACGATAAATCGACCTTGCTAAGCGTCATGCTAGGGAGATTGCGGGGCGGCAGGTGTAGTCGGCTGTCGGAAGCGCAAGTCAGACTGGACTGACAAACCGAAGCGCCGCCGATTCCTTGCCCCGGCAGTGATCAGGCGCTCAGCGGGGCGCCGGCCGACGTGTCGTCGTCCAGCGGCAGCAGATCGGCTTCGGACAGCTCGGCGGCATCCACTTCCTCGTCGAAGGCGGCCTGCTCGTCGGCACCGACGTGCGCGATCAGCGGCTTGTCCAGCGGGCGGTAGATGCGGCTGCGCAGGCGCGAGAGGCGTTCGGAGGTCGCAACCTCGTGGGCGACACGCTCGGGATCCAGCAGCATCGCGAACGGGTTGGCGGCGAAGAACTCTTGGGTCGTGGTCTGCATGTCGGTCTCCAGGGGATCCAGGGGGTCAGTCCGTTCCGAGGGCCAGCTCGCGAGCACCAGCTTGCGAGGCCCTGAGGGCGGCACCGACACCGTGTCGGCATGGAGTGAACTGTAGGGACCGACCCCGTCCGCCAACAGTGGGCGGCGGGCCAAACCGCTTGTCAGACAGATTCCTAGGGGGTTGCCAGCAGCCGCCTCACGGCGACGTGCGCGGGCGTGACGGATGCCGCGCCCGGGCCAACTGATCGAGCTTCTCGGCCATCTCGTCCTGACCGGCGCGGCGGGCGAAGTCGGCCGCCGTCATCTGGTGATCATTGCTCAGCGTGACATCCGCGCCGGCGGCGATCAGCACCTCGGCGCCGCTGAGGCCGCCGTACCCGGCCGCCATCATCAGCGGCGTCGTCCCGTTGGCCGAGCGGGCGTCGATGTCGGCGCCCTGCTCCACCAGCCAGCGCACCACGTGTTCGTTCGGACCGGCGGCGGCGTAATGCAGCGCCGACCAGCCCGGTTCGTTGACGAACGCGCCCCGCTTCACGAGTTCCTTGGCCCAGTCCAGCTGGCCCTTGAGCGCGGCGAGCATCAGCGGCGTCTCGCCGGCCTGGTTGATCGCGCTGACGTCGGTGCCGGGGCTCTTGAGCAGCGTCTCGAAGGCCTTGCCGGATTCCTCGCGGATGGCCACGTGCAGCGCGGTGTTGCCCTGCGCGTCGCGGACGTTCGGATCGACACCCGCCAGCAGCAGCTTCATCACGGTGGTCGCGTGGTCGTTGCGGGCGGCGACATGCAACTCCGGCGCTGCCGCGGTGTCGGACGACGCCGTCGGCGCCTGCGATCCGAATCGTCCCTGCGCCAGCAGCGGCGCCCCTGGCGCCACCAGGATCAGCCCGAACAGCGCCGCGCCCGCGGCGAACGCCGCTCGACGCGACGGGTTCTTCCGGCTCGGGCGGGCCGTCATCTCACGCCGCCTCCGGCAGCTGGAACAGCCGCCGCGTGTTCGCCGTGCATTGCGCCGCCAGCGTCTCCACGGGCACGCCGCGGACCTCGGCGATCAGCTTGGCGACATGCGGCACATAAGCCGGCTGGTTCAGCTTGCCGCGGTAGGGCACCGGGGCCAGGTAGGGACTGTCGGTCTCGATCAGGATCCGGTCGGCCGGCACGATCTTCGCGACTTCCCGCAGGTCCGCCGCGTTCTTGAAGGTCACGATCCCGGAGAACGAGATGTGGAACCCCTGGTCCAGCGCCGCCTTCGCGACGTCCATGGTCTCGGTGAAGCAGTGCACGACGCCGCCGGGCTGGCCGGCGTCCTCCTCGCGCATCAGGCGCAGCGTGTCCTCGGCGGCCGAGCGGGTGTGGATCACCAGCGGCTTGCCGGTCCGCTTCGCGGCGCGGATGTGGTTGCGGAAGCGCTCGCGCTGCCATTCCATCTCCTCGATGGTCCGGCCGTTGAGGCGGTAGTAGTCCAGTCCGGTCTCGCCGATGGCCACGACCTTCGGATGCGCGGCGCCCTCGACCAGTTCGTCGATGCTCGGCTCATGGACCTCGTCGCTGTCCGGATGGACGCCCACCGTCGCGAACAATTGCCGATGCGCATCGGCGATTGCCCGGACCTCGGGGAACTCCTCCATCGTCGTGCAGATGCAGACGGCCTGCGTCACCAGGGCCGCGTCCATCGCGGCGAGCAGGTCGGGAAGCTGGGACTGGAGCTCGGGGAAGCTCAGGTGACAGTGGGAATCGATGTACATGGCAACAACTCCGCCCGGCTCAAGGCCGGGCGCTGCGGCGGCCCGCGCCGCCGACCTCCGGGATCTCAGATCGTCTGCGTCGGCTTGGACGAAGAGATCGCCGTCCCCAGCAGTTCCTCGATCTTGAGCTTGATCACCCGGGTCTTCTCGTCGCCGGGGAACTTCACGCCCACGCCCTGCGTGCGGCCGCCCGAGGCGTTGGCCGGCGTCAGCCAGGCCACCTTGCCGGCGACCGGGTAGCGGTTGGGATCCTCGGGCAAGGTCATCAGCAGGTAGATGTCCTCGCCGAGCTTGTAGTCACGCGTGGTCGGCACGAAGACGCCGCCCTCCGAGAAGATCGGGATGTAGGCGGCGTAGAGCGCACCCTTCTCCTTGAACACCAGCTGGATCACGCTGGGTCGGGCACCGCCGGCGGGAGCCGGGACGGGGGCGGACGCGGGGGCGTGGTGCTCATCGGTTTCAGGCTGAGTTCGCTCATGATGACAAGTCTACTCGCCGCGCCCCGGCGTCAGACTTGGTTACCGCGTCGAGCAGGCGCAGATCACGCGCCGATCACGCATTGTTCAGCGCGCCGGCCGCATCGCCTGTTGTCCCTGAGCCACCAGCGACTCCATCAGCAGCCCGGCGTTGAGCGGGTGATCGGCATGCCGTGCCGCCTGCTGCAAGGTCCTGGCCCATTGATCCAGCGCCGTGCGCACCGCAGGCAACTTGGGCAGCGCGTCGCGCGGGAAGTAGGCCGGGCCGGCGCCGTGGGCGATGCGCATCAGGTCGTGGACCAGGCGCTGCATCGCGGCGATCGCGCGCGGCACCGGCCAGTCCGTCAGCGCCACCGCCTCGCCCTTGGCGATGCGGCGGGGCAGCTCCAGCCAGGTTCTGGCGGCGATGCCCTCCTCGCTCCACTGCAGCGCCTCCTGCGGACGGCCGCCGGTGGCGTCCAGCAGCACGCCGGGCTGGTCGATGCCCTGCCCCGTCAGCCAGGCCAGCGCGGCCTCGCGCCCGGGCAGCGCCATCTGCAGCGGCTGGCAGCGGCTGCGGATGGTCGGCAGCAACTGCTGCGGCGCGGCGCTCGCCAGCACGAAACGCAGCAGTCCGGCCGGTTCCTCCAAGGTCTTCAGCAGCGCATTGGCGGCCACGGTGTTCAACGCCTCCGCCGGGTACACCAGGACCACCTTGGCCTTGCCGCGCGCCGCGCTGACCTGCGCGAACGACAGCATCTGGCGGACCGCCTCGATCTTGATCTCGCGGCTGGGCTTGGTCTTGCTGGCCTTGGCCGAGGACGCGCCCTCCCCTCCGCCTCCATCGCGCCGAAGCCCAGGGCCTCGCGCAGCGCTTCGGGCAGCAGCACCTGGAAGTCGGGGTGCGAGCGCGAACGCAGCAGGTGACAGCTCGCGCAGCGGCCGCAGCCGGGCTGGTCCGTCGAGCTGCGAGCCTCGCAGAGCCAGGCCTGGGCCAGCAACAGCGCCAGGTCGAACTGGCCGACGCCGGCCGGTCCCTGCAGCAGCAGCGCATGGCTGCGGCCCTGCGTCAGCGCCTGGTGCAGGGGCTCGGCCAGCCAGGGCAGCGGCAGACGGCCGCCTTCGGCCAGCGCCGCGGCGCCGTCGGCATTCAGGGCGGCATCGGTCACCATCCGCGGCGCTCCAGCTCGGCGCGGATCTGGCCCGCGACGCCGTCGATCGTGTCGCCAGCGTCGATGCGGACGATGCGCCCCCGCGACCCCTCGGCGCGGCGCTGATACCCGGCCCGGACGCGGGCGAAGAAATCGAGATCCAGTTGCTCCAGCCGGTCCGCGTCGCGGGCCTGCGCCCGGCGCTGCGCGGCAATGGCCGGGTCCACGTCGAACCAGAAGGTCAGGTCCGGCTGACGCCCCTGCTGCACCCACTGCTCCAGCGTGGCCAGCACCTGGACGTCCATGCCGCGTCCGCCGCCCTGGTAGGCGAAGCTCGCGTCGGTGAAGCGGTCGCACAGCACCGTCTGGCCCAGCGCCAGCGACGGGGCGATGACGCGCTGCACATGATCGCGGCGCGCGGCGAAGACCAGCAGCGCCTCGGTCAGGCCGTCCATGTCCTGGTGCAGGAACAGGCCCCGCAGCGACTCGGCCAGCGGCGTGCCGCCGGGCTCCCGGGTCTGGACCAGCTCGGCGCCGTGCAGGCGCAGGTGTTGGGCGACGGACTCGATGTGGGTGGACTTGCCTGCCCCGTCGATGCCCTCGAAGGTGATGAATCGACCGCTCACGCGTGGTGCTCTCTCGGCTCTCTTGAGCTCGGATGGAAGAAGCGCAAAAAGCGAAGCGCGGGCGCTTCAGCGGCCGCGCTGGTACTTGTTGACCGCCCGATTATGCGCGGCCAGGTCCTCGCTGAACTGGCTGGTGCCGTCCCCGCGCGACACGAAGTACAGCGCCTTGGACGGCGTCGGATGCAGCGTCGCCTGCAGCGCGGCCAGGCCGGGCATCGCGATCGGCGTCGGCGGCAGGCCGCCCCGGGTGTAGGTGTTGAACGGCGTGTCGGTCTGCAGGTGGATCTTGCGCAGGTTGCCGTCGTAGTCCGTGCCCAGGCCGTAGATCACCGTCGGATCGGTCTGCAGCGGCATGCCGACCTTGAGCCGGTTGACGAACACCGCCGCGACCAGGCCGCGGTCCGCCGCCGCGCCGGTCTCCTTCTCGACGATGGAGGCCAGGATCAGCGCCTCGTCCGCGCTCTTGAGCGGCAGGCCGTCGCCGCGGCCCGCCCAGGCGCTCTCCAGCCGCTTCTGCATCAGCGCATGCGCCCGCTTGAGCACTGTCAGGTCGCTGACGCCCAGGCTGTAGGCATAGGTATCCGGGAAAAAACGTCCCTCGGGCGCCTGACCGGGCGCGCCGAGCGCGGCCATGATCTGCGCGTCCGTCATGGCGGCGGTGGTCTGCTTCAAGGCGGGTGCCGCGGCGATCGCGGCGCGCAACTGGCGGAAGTTCCAGCCCTCGATCAGGCGCAGCTGTTCCAGCACCTGATCGCCCCGCACCATCTTGTCGAGCAGCTCGCGCGGCGTGACGCCGGCATGGATCTCGTAGCTGCCGGCCCGGATCTTCCGGGCCTGTCCCGAATACCGGAACCAGGCGTACAGGAAGCGCGGATCGGTCTGCACGCCGGCCGCCACCCAGGCCTGCGCGACCTGCTGCGGCGGCGTGCCCGGCTCGATCGACAGTTCGACGCCCGGCTTCTCCAGCACCAGCGGCGCCTGCAGCCACCACCAGAGCGCGGCCGCGCCCCCGCCGACCAGCACCATCGCCGCCACCAGCGCGGACAGCAGCCAGCGCCCGATGCGGCCCGACTGCTTCTTCGTTTTCCTCGCGGTGCCGCGAGATCTGTTTTTCGCGCGTGACAAGACCCGATGCCCTTCGTGAAATGCGGGGGCTGATGATAATCGGACCATGATCGAAGACCTCCACCACGCTCCGCCGCCCGTGCCGTCCTCGGCGCTGGGCGCCGTCCGGCTCGCCGACTGGGGCGTGATCCGCGCCCAGGGCGAGGAAGCCGCCAAGTTCCTGCACACCCAGCTGACGCAAGACCTGGCCCTGCAGACCGGCGCCCAGGCCCGGCTGGCGGGCTACTGCTCGGCCAAGGGACGCCTGCTCGCGACGATGCTGGCGGTCAAGCCCGACGACCAGTCCGTGCTGCTGGCCCTGCCCGCCGAGGTGGTGCCGGCGACGGTCAAGCGGCTGTCGATGTTCGTGCTGCGCGCCAAGTGCAAGCTGAGCGACGACAGCGCGGGCTGGGCGGTCTGGGGCCTGTCCGGCGCCCAGGCGCGCGACTGGCTGGCCGAGGCCGGGGAAGGCGCCGCTCCGGCGACGACCTGGTCCGTGGGCCGCGTGCCCCTGGCCGACGGCCGCGAGGCGCTGGCCACCCGCCTGCCCGACGACGGCCTCACGCCGCGCTTCCTGCTGCTGCAGCCGGCCGATGCCGCCGCGCCGGCCCTGCCGGTGATCGATCCCGAGGAATGGCAGGGCCTGGACGTGACCGCCGGCCTGGCCTGGGTGCGCCAGGGCACGGTGGAACAGTTCGTGCCCCAGATGCTCAACCTGGAGCTGCTGGGCGGCGTGAACTTCCAGAAGGGCTGCTACCCGGGCCAGGAGATCGTCGCGCGCAGCCAGTACCGCGGCACGATCAAGCGCCGCACCCACCTGTTCGCGCTGGACGGCAGCGACGCCGACGCCACGCCGGGCCAGGAGATCTTCCACAGCGCCGACCCGGACCAGCCCGCGGGCATGGTCGCCGGTTTCGGCCGGCAGGAAGGCCGCCCGCTGCTGCTGGCCGAGGTGAAACTCGCCGCGCTCGAGTCCGGCACCCTGCACCTGGGCAGCGCGCAAGGCGCCGTCCTCACCCCCGTCCCCTGCCTTACCTCATCGGAGAACCTGAATGACTGCATCGCCGCCGACGCGCGCCGCCGCGCCCCCTGCCCGTCTTGTCGACCGCTCGACCGCACCGGTCGAGCTCTACGTCTATTACCGCGTACACGCGGACCAGTTGACGGCCGCGCTGGCCGCCTTCGAACAGGCACGCGAGGAACGGCCGGTGCGGCTGCTCCAGCGCCATGACAACGATCCGGTCTTCCAGACCTGGATGGAGATCTACGGCCCCGACCTGCCCGACGCGGCGGACGCGGAGCGCCGGATCGCCGCCGCCCTGGGCGCGTTCGCGCAGGGTCCCCGTCACCGCGAGGCCTTCGCCGCCGTCGCCGGTCCGGGAGCGGTGCACTGATGGAACACAACGTCTCCCTCATTTCCACGCTGGCGGCGGGCTTCGGCCTGGCGCTGATCCTGGGTTTCATCGCCGAGCGGCTCAAGCTGCCCGCGCTGGTGGGCTACCTGCTGGCCGGCATCGCGATCGGCCCGGCGACGCCGGGCTTCGTCGCGGACGTCGGCATCGCCGCGCAGCTGTCGGAGATCGGCGTGATGCTGCTGATGTTCGGCGTCGGGCTGCACTTCTCGCTGAAGGACCTGATGGCGGTCAAGCGCATCGCGCTGCCCGGCGCGGTCGTGCAGATGGCCGCGGCCACGGCGCTGGGCATGGGCCTGGCGATGTGGTGGGGCTGGCCCGCGGGCCAGGCGCTGGTGTTCGGTCTGACGCTGTCCTGCGCCAGCACGGTGGTGCTGCTGAAGGCGCTGGAGTCGCGGGGCACGCTCGAATCCATGAACGGCCGCATCGCGGTCGGCTGGCTGGTGGTCGAGGACCTGGCCACGGTGCTGATCCTGGTGCTGCTGCCGCCGCTGGCGTCGGTGCTGGGCGGCAACGCCGCGCCGGGCGCGTCCTCCGATGCGCCGCTGTGGCGCACCATCGCCGAGACGCTGGCGCAGATGGCCGCGTTCGTCGTGCTGATGCTGGTGGTCGGCCGGCGCGTGCTGCCGTGGATGCTGTGGCAGGTGGCGCGCACCGGCTCGCGCGAACTGTTCACGCTGATGGTCATCGCGGTGGCGATCGGCATCGCCTACGGCGCCTCGGAGCTGTTCCACGTGTCCTTCGCGCTGGGCGCGTTCTTCGCCGGCACGGTGATGCGCGAATCCGAGTACAGCCACCGCGCCGCGCAGGAATCGCTGCCGCTGCGGGACTCGTTCTCGGTGCTGTTCTTCGTGTCGGTGGGCATGCTCTTCGACCCGATGACGCTGATCGACCAGCCGCTGCACCTGCTGGGCGTGGTCGCGATCGTGATGCTGGGCAAGGCGATCGCCGCCGCGGCGCTGGTGATCGTGTTCCGCTATCCGCTCAACACGGCGATGACGGTGTCGGCCAGCCTGGCGCAGATCGGCGAGTTCAGCTTCATCCTCGCGGGCCTGGGCGTCCAGCTGGGGCTGCTGCCCAAGGCCGGGATGAACCTGGTGCTGGCGGCGGCGCTGATCTCGATCGCGCTGAACCCGGTGATGTTCGCGATGATCGCGCCGCTGCAGCGCTGGGTGCTGGCGCGCTCGTCCTTCGCGCGCAAGCTCGAGGAGCGGGACGATCCCTACGCCGAACTGCCGCAGTCCACCGACCGCCAGTTCCTGGAGGGTCAGGTCGTGCTGGTCGGTTATGGCCGCGTGGGGCGGCGCATCGCCGACGCGCTGACCGAGCGCGGCATCCCCTTCGTCGTCGCCGACGAGGGCCGCGAGACCGTCGAGGCGCTGCGCAAGCGCGGCATGGCGGCGGTCAGCGGCGACGCGAGCGAACCCATGGTGCTGGTCCAGGCCCACATCGCCAACGCGGCGATGCTGGTCGTGGCGGTGCCCGACTCGATGAAGGCGCGGCAGATGGCCGACACGGCGCGTCAGCTGAACCCCGGCATCGAGATCGTGCTGCGCACGCATGGCGAAGAGGAATCCGAGCTGCTGCGCCGGGAGAAGCTCGGCACCGTGTTCTACGGCGAGGAGGAACTCGCCAAGGGCATGAGCCGTCATGTGCTGCAGCGCTTCAACGCGGACATCCCGGAAGGCCTGTCGCCGGTCGCGGCGCCGGCGCATTGAGCCTGCCGCCCCGGCGCCGCGTGACCGGCGCCGGAGCGACGATGATGAGCGGCCCTGCGGGGCCGCTTTTTCATGCCCGCGCGGCGGGACTTGCACCCAGCAATCCCCGCTTTACATCGTCCGCTTAGCGTCGCCGCCCATGATCGACCCGACCCATCCCCGTTTCCGTCTCGGTTCCGCCGCCACGCCGTCCCCGCACGCCCCCGCACGCTCCCTGGCTCTCGCGGCGGCGGCCTTGCTCGGCACGGCGCTGCTGCTGAGCGGCTGCGGCGGCGGGCCGCCGAAGGCGCGCATCGAGGAACAGCAGCAGCAACGCGAGTTCGCGTCCCGCGGGTACGCGCCGCAGGGCGAGGCCGTGTCGGTGCTGCCGATCAACTGGCGCCTGCGCGGCGACGACGTGCCGCTGACCCTGACGCTGCCAGCCGGCGCGAGCGCCGCCCCGCGTCCGGTCATCCTCTACCTGCCCGGTCTCGGCGAGTCCGACGCCGCCGGCATCCGCTGGCGCCGCGCGTGGGCGGCGGCGGGGTATGCGGTGCTGTCGCTGCAGCCGCTCGAGGACGACGCCACGGCCTGGTCGTCGGCGCTGGCCCGCTCCGCGGAATTCACCGAACTGGGCCGCCGGCACTATGCCGAGCCCCAGATGCGCCGGCGCCTGGCCCGGCTCGACGAATTGCTCGCGGAAGCGCAGCGGCTCGGCCGCCAGGGCGACGCGCCCTGGCGCTCGCTGGACTGGTCGAAGACGGTCGTCGCCGGGTACGAGCTGGGCGCCCAGACGGCCATGGCGCTGGCGGGCGAACGGCAGGCGGACGGCACGGTGCTGGCCTTGAAGGCGGTCCAGCCCGTCGCCGCGATCGTGATCAGTCCGCAGGTGTTCGCGCAGCCGGATCCGGCGCGCTACCGGGACGTGGCCATGCCCGTCCTCGGCCTGACGGGACCGGACGACAGCGACGTGCTCGGCCTGGTGCGCGACGTCCAGTGGCGCCGGGCGCCGTTCCCCGCGATGCCGCCGGGCCGGGGCTGGCTGCTGAGCGTGAACGAGGTCCGCCACGCGGCCTTCGGCGGGAACGAGCCGCGTCCGGAGGACGCCGAGCGCGAGCAGAAGCGCATCCGCAGCGCCGAGGAACAGGCGCAATCGCAGCCCCAGCAGCAGGGACGTCGCGGCGGCGGTCGAGGCGGACGCGGCCAGGAGGGCCCGACCCGGCTGGCGCCGGTGCCCGCCGTCCCCGACTACCGGCAACTCCACGAACAGCAGCTCGGGCTCACCGCGGCCCAGCAGGTCAGCGTCGCCTACCTCGACCTTCAACTCAAGCGCTCCGAAACCGCCCGCGCCTGGTTGTCGGGAGCGGCGTCGCAATGGATGGGCAAGGTGGCGACGATCACGCGTCCGCAAGACGCCAACGGCGCGCGGCAACCAGGGGAGTGAGCACCGCGCAGGGGGCACGGGCCGGGGAATGCGGACAGCGCCCGCCGACGCAGCATTAATTTCTGTCTTGACAGAAATTTCTGTCGAGCTACAGTCGTTCGCATGGAACTCACCGACACCGCCCGCCGCTTCGTCCTGCACTGGGGCGAGATGGGCAGCGCCTGGGGCGTCAACCGCACCGTGGCGCAGATCCACGCGCTGCTCTACTTCCACGGCCGCCCGCTGAATGCGGAGGAGCTGGCCGACACCCTCTCGGTCGCGCGCTCCAACGTCAGCACCAGCCTCAAGGAACTGCAGAGCTGGAACCTGATCCGTGTGACCCATGTGCTGGGCGACCGCCGCGATTACTTCGAGACGACCGCCGACGTCTGGGAACTGCTCCGCACCATCGTGCGCGAACGCAAGCACCGCGAATTCGATCCGACCGTGCGCATGCTCTCGGAGCTGGTCGAGGACAAGGGCTTCCAGGACGAATCTCCCGACGCGCAGGACCGCGTGCGCGAGTGCCTGCGCCTGATGCAGACGCTGGGCGCCTGGTCCGAGGAAATGATGCGGCTCTCCCCGTCGACGCTCGAGAAGGTGCTCAAGCTCGGCGCCAGCGTGCAGCGCTTCGTGCGTGGGGACGGGACCTGACCCGGTCCCTTTTTTGAGCATGAATTTCTGTCTCTACTGAAATATCAAACACACCACAAACAGGAGGACGCCATGCGAGCCATCCCCACCCCCGTTTCCCGCGCTGCTCCGACGAGCTACTCGCTGATCCCCTGCATTGACCGCAGCGGAGATCCCTCATGAACGCGCCCGCCATCCGGTCCGTGCTGGTGTGCGGCGCCAGCGGCTTCGTCGGCCGCCGCATCGTGCGGTCGTTGCGCGAAGCCGGTCTGGCCGTGACCGCGGGCAGCTCCCGCACCCAGGACTTCCAGCAAGACCTGTCACCCGACGTCTGGCTGCCCCGCGTGACCGGCTTCGACGCCGTCGTCAACGCCGTCGGCCTGCTGCGCGACACCCTGCGCCGCCAACTCGAACCGGTCCACCACCAGGCCCCGGCCGCGCTGTTCGAGGCCTGCGCCCGCGCGGGCGTGACGCGGGTGATCCAGATCTCCGCGAACGGCGTGATGCACAGCCCCACCCGCTACGCGACGACCAAGCGCGCCGCGGACGAGGGGCTGCTGCGCCTGCGCGCCGAAGGCCGGCTCGACGGCACCGTGCTGCGCCCGAGCATCGTCTTCGGCCGCGGCGGCGCGAGCGCCGCGCTGTTCATGACCCTGGCCCGGCTGCCGGTGCTGGTCCTGCCGCGCGCGGCGGTCCAGGCCCAGGTGCAGCCGGTCGCCGTGCCGGACGTGGCGCAGGCCGTGCTCCGGCTGCTGCAGGACGGCGGCCCCGAGATCGTGACAGCGGTCGGTCCGCGGGCGCTGAGCCTGTCCGCCTTCATCGGGGAACTCCGGCGGCAGCGCGGGCAGGCACCGGCCCGCGTGATCCCGCTGCCGGACGCGCCCAGCCGCTGGAGCGCCCGCCTGGGCGACTTCGTCAGCGGTCAGCCCTGGAGCAGCGAGAGCCTGGCCCTGCTGGAGCAGGACAACATCGGCGACGCCGCCGCGTTCGAGCGCGTGCTCGGCCGGCCGTCGGTTCCCGTCGAACAGTTCGTGGAGGCCGCATGGGCATCGGACGTGTGAACTTCCGGCACCGCCGCACGCGCATCGTCGCGCGCGGCGGACTGATCGCGCTGTGGCTGTCCACCGGCGCGGCCAGCCTGATCGAGCTCGACGGCCGCAGCCGCGACCTGATGGTCGCCGCGCAGACCCCCGACGCCTGGATCGCGCCGGTCATCGTCGCGGGCGCGCTGGTCGACCTGCTGATCGGGCTGGCGATGTGGCGCTGGCACCGCCGCTGGGTGTACCGCCTGGCGGGCGGGATGATGCTGCTGATGACGGCGGTGGCGACCGTGATCCTGCCCTCGCTGTGGCTGGATCCGCTGGGCTGCCTGACCAAGAACCTGCCGGTGGCGATCCTGCTGCTGATCCTCGACGAGGACGCGCCGGCCTGACACCGCGGCCGGCACCGTCGCGGACGCCGGCGACAAGACACCCGAAGAAGAATTCCAGGAGGAAAAGATGAACACCTACCTCGTGATCAAGTGGCTGCACATCGTGTCGAGCGTGCTGCTGGCGGGCACCGGCTTCGGCTCGGCCTTCTACCTGTTCTTCGCCAACCGGAGCGGATCCCTGGCGGCGCAGGCCGTGGTGGCGCGGCTGGTCAAGCGCGCGGACCTCTGGTTCACCACGCCCGCGGTGATCGTGCAGCCGCTCACCGGCGTGTGGCTGGCCATGACCGCCGGCTGGGCGCTGGACACGCCGTGGCTGGCGCTCTCGATCGCGCTGTACGTCATCGCGGGCGCCTGCTGGCTGCCGGTGGTGTGGCTGCAGATCCGCCTGTCGCAGATGGCCGACGCGGCGCTCGCCAGTGGCCAGCCGCTGCCGGCGCTCTACTGGCGCTATGCCCGCTGGTGGGAGGGCCTGGGTTACCCGGCCTTCCTCGCGGTGCTCGTCGTCTTCTACCTGATGGTGAACAAGCCGGCGCTGTGGGGCTGAGCGGAGCGGCCGCTCAGCCGCCCCGGAGCTCGGTCTTGCGTTCGATGATGCGGGACACGAGCCCGTACTCGACGGCCTCTTCGGCGGAGAGCCAGCGGTCCCGGCCGATGTCCTCGAGCACCCCCTCCAGCGACTTGCCCGTCTCGCGCGCGATGGTCCGGGCGATGCGTTCCCGGGCCTTGATGATCTCGCGGGCCTGGATGGCGATGTCGCTCGCCGGACCGCCGGCGCCGCCGCTGGGCTGGTGGATCAGGAAGCGGGTGTTGGGCAGGCAGTAGCGACGCTCGCGCGGCACCGACAGGTAGAGGTGGGTGGCGGCGCTGCCGACCCAGCCGGTGCCGATCATGTTCACCGGCGCGGCGATGAATCGCACGATGTCGTGGATCGCGTCGCCGGACTCCAGGTGTCCGCCCGGTGAGCTGACCAGCACGTCGATCGGATCGGCGCTCTCGGCGTCCAGGGCGATGAGGCGACGCGTCACGTCGGCGGCCAGGACGTCGGTGACGGTGCCGAAGATCAGCAGCGTGCGCGCCTTGAAGGCCTTCTCCTCCAGGTAGGAGGTGCGCGGCTCGGTGACGCTGGACGGGGCGGCGGGGGGGATGCTCCATGGGGGCGTTTCCTCGTGGTTGGACTGATGCCTTGACGAACGAGACACCTTCCGCGTGACAGCGAGCGCCTGTGGCAAGCTCGCCCCATGCACGACGACAGCGCCCACCCCCTCCTGGATGCCGACCACCGCCGACTGGTCCGCGCGGCCACCCGCCTGCTGGGTCCGGCCGAGGCCGAAGACGCGGTGCAGGACGCCTACGTCCGCGCGCTGGAGACGGCTCCGACGGGCCTGAACGCCGCCCAGGCCTGGCTGCTCACCGTCGTCCGCCACCTGGCGATCGATCACCTGCGGCGGCGCGACTGGATGCGGCAGTGGCTGGAAGCGATGCACGGGGAGGCGCCGGGATCGACGTCCGCCCTGGCGCCGTCGACCGAGTGGGTGGCGGCGCTCGCGGAAGAAGTCGCACAGACCCTGCGCCTGATGGCCTGGCACCTGACGCCGATGGATGGCGCCGCCCTCCTCCTGCACGAGGTCTTCGAGGTCGAACACGCGGAGATCGCCCACGCGAAGGGCCAATCCGAGACCGCCAGCCGGCAGCGCTTGCGCCGCGCGCTCGCGCGACTGCGCCAGGCTGCCATCGAGGCAGGCGGAACGCGGCAGCGGCGTGACGACGTCGAGGTCGCCACGGCCCCCGATGCCGCCGAAGACCTCGTCTTCCGCCAGTACCTCGACAGCCTGCGACTGCGCGATCCGCGCGCGCTCTGGGCGATGCTCGGGCAGCCGCCGATCCGCGCGATGGCGGCGGGATCCGCGACCGCTCCGGCCGGTCCGGGCGTCGCCGCGTCGAGCGGCACTGCCGCCTCCGGCGTCCTGCAGGTCGGCGGGCAGCTGGGACTGGTGCTCACGCTCGACGGGGTCACGCTGTGCGTGCTGCCGCTGGGCGTGCAGGACTCGCGAGAAGAGGCCTACTCGACGATCAATGTGTAGCTGACCGCCTGCGACATGCGCGGCAGCGCACCGCCGAAGTTCACGGTGTGACGGCCGCGCGGGAGCGGCTTGAGCATCACGTAGTAGCCGTTGGACGCCGAGGGGAACAGCCGTGCGCCGCTGGGATGCCGCGCCCACGCGTTGAAGCACTCCGGGCTGGCCTGCCGGTGGCGCTGAAGATCGCCGTAGCGCACGCCGTCCACCTCCAGCACGAGCAGTTCCGCGCCGTCCGTGATGCGCTCGGCGTCCCGCGTGACCTGCGCGCAGCTCGGCATGCCGGTGCGCGTCGGCGTGAACACGTAGTTGATCAGCGGGAAGAACAGGTACTTGTCGGCCGGCACCCGGCAAGTGCGGACGGTGCGGGCGGTGCCATAGGTGCCCGCGAGGAAGAACACGTCGCCCGACTGCCGGTTGCCGCACTGGACGCCGGAGCGGTCGGCAACGGGGCTGATCTCGTCCTCGAAGGACAGCGCCCATTCCCACCAGCGGCGCGACCATTCGCCCTGCGTCACCCATCCGACCTGCTCGTCGGGCCCCAGCAGCGGCGAGGCCGGCGCGGACGCCGACGCGGAAACAGCGGCCGGCCCGGCCGTGTCCGCCTGGGCGCGGCCACCCGCCGCCATCGTCAGTCCCATCGCGACGGCCAGCAGCGTCGCCTTCCCTCGTGCGTTCATCGTTCCGATCTCCCTTGAATCGGGGCGCATTCTCGCCGTGACGGACGACCGTCCGGCATGACCTCCGCCACAATCCCGCCCCATGAGCTTCGAACCCACTCCGCTGCTGAACATGTCCAGCGCCGAGGCCAAACGCGCCTCGTACGACACGCTGGTCGCCCAGACCCAGGCCCTGCTGCACGGCGAGCGCGACTGGATCGCCAACCTCGCGCAGTTCTCGGCGCTGGTCTTCAACGCCGTCCCGACGCTGAACTGGGCCGGCTTCTACCTCGTCAATCCGAAGGACGACCAGGAACTGGTCCTCGGACCGTTCCAGGGCAAGGTCGCCTGCGTGCGGATCGCCTTCAGCCGCGGTGTCTGCGGCGCCTGCGCGCGGACGCAGGAAGTCCAGCTCGTCGAGGACGTCCACGCCTTCCCCGGCCACATCGCCTGCGACGCGGCCTCGCGCTCGGAACTGGTGCTGCCCATCGTCGCCGGGGGCCGGCTGCGCGGGGTCTTCGACCTCGACAGCCCCGAGCCCGCCCGCTTCGACGCGATCGATGCCGAAGGCTTCCAGCGTGCGATCGCCGCGCTGGTCGCCGGCACCGACTGGGCCTGATCCGATGCGCACGACGTCGATGCGCGCCCTGCGGGGCCAAGCGCGGGGCGTGATCGCCCGGGTCGCGCTCACCGGACTCTGCGTGTTGTCGATGCCGCTGTCCGCCGCGGAGCTCAAGCTCCGCGTGCTGGAGACCAGCGACATCCACATGAACCTGCTGAACTACGACTACTACCAGGACCGCCCGGCCCAGGAGTTCGGCCTGGCCAAGACGATCACGCTGATCCACCGCGCCCGCGCCGAGGTGCCCAACAGCCTGCTGTTCGACAACGGCGACCTGTTGCAGGGCAATCCGCTGGGCGACGTCGTCGCGCGCGTGAAGCCGCTGAAGGCCGGGGACGTCCATCCCGCCTACAAGATCCTGAACCTGCTGGACGTGGACGCCGCCAACCTCGGCAACCACGAGTTCAACTACGGCCTGCCCTTCCTGCGTCAGGCCATCGCCGGCGCCAACTTCCCGTACCTCAACGCCAACGTGATGGAGGCCGACGGCCGCCGTCATGCGTTCACGCCCAGCGTGATGCTCGAGCGCACGATGCGCGACGAGTCCGGCAAGGACCACGCGTTGAAGATCGGCGTCATCGGCGTGACGCCGCCGCAGATCCTGGAGTGGGATCGTCAGAACCTCGCCGGCAAGGTGCGCGTGCGCGACATGGTCGACGCCGCCGCCGAACAGGTCGCCGACCTGCGCAAGCGCGGCGCCGACCTGGTCGTCGTCATCGCCCACACCGGCATCGACAAGACCGAGCTGCCCAAGCTGTCCGAGAACATGGCGGCACAACTGGCCCGCGTGAAGGGCGTGGACGCGCTGCTGCTGGGTCACGCCCACACGGAGTTCCCCGGTCCCGGCTTCGCCGGATACCCCGGCGTGGATCTCGAGAAGGGCCGGCTCTACGGTACGCCCGCCGTCATGCCCGGCCGCTGGGGCGATCACCTCGGCATCGTGGATCTCACCTTGAAGCAGACCGGCAAGACCTGGCACGTGGCGGACAGCCGGTCCAGCCTGCGCCCGATCTTCGACCGGACCGCGCGCAAGCCGCTGGTCGACGCCGACCCGATGCCGGCCGCCGTCATCGCCACCGAGCATCAGGCGACGCTGGACTACGTCCGCAGCCAGGTCGCGGTGGCGGACCAGCCGATCCAGAGCTACTTCTCGCAGGTGCTCGACGGCACCGCCGTGCGGCTGGTCGCGCAGGCGCAGTTGGCCTACGCGCTGAAGGCGGTCCAGGGCACGGCGCTGGAGAAGCTGCCCATGTTCAGCGCCGCCGCGCCCTTCAAGTCGGGCGGCCGCCAGGGCTGGACGCAATACACCGACATCCCCGCCGGACCCGTGGCGATCAAGCACGTCGCCGACCTCTACGTCTACCCGAACACGATCAAGGTCGTGAAGCTGAGCGGGGCCCAGGTGCGCGACTGGCTGGAGATGTCCGCCGGACAATTCCGCCGCATCGACCCGCAGGGGCCCGCGCGTCAGGACGTCGTGGACACGAGCTATCCGAGCTTCAACTTCGACATGATGCTGGGCCAGGACGGCGGCCTGCGCTACGAGCTCGACCTGACGCAGCCGGCCCGCTTCGACAAGGATGGCAAGCGCGTGAGCGACGGTCAGCGTGTCGTGAACCTGAGCTGGCGCGGCCAGCCGCTGGACGAGCGCGCGGACTTCCTCGTCGTGACGAACAACTACCGCGCCTACGGCGGCGGCCACTTCCCGGCGCTGGCGGCGGACAAGGTCGTCGTCGACGCACCGGACGAGACACGCGAAGCCCTGGCGCATTTCCTGGCGGCGCAGCCGTCGCTGAGCGCGGCGGTCGCGGCCTCGTCCTGGCGCATCCGGCCCGTGCCGGGCGTCGCGCTGCAGTTCGTGTCCGGCAACGGCGCCACAGCGCATCTGAAAGACACGCCGCAGGTGACCCGGGTCAAGGACAACGGCGACGGTTCGTCGCTGTTCGAGTTGAAGCCCTGAGCGGAGCCCTGTCTCCAGAAACGACAAACGGCCGCTCAACGCGGCCGTTTGTCATTGGGAGCGACAGATCAGACGTGGATGTCGAGCAGCGCGCCTTCGGCCCGGATCTGCGTCTGCAGCACCCGCAGGTTGCCGACGAAGGCGTAGGTCGCCGATTTCTGCTCGACGACGTCCGCCGCCAGGTCGGCGCCAGGTTCCGGCAGCTTCTCGACCTTGGTCGTCACGCCGTTGCCGTCCTGGGCGGTCTGCGCCTCGATCCGCTCGCGGCGATACCCCGGCGTGGCCGCGTTGGCAACGTTGTTCGCGGACGCGCGCAGGCGCTCGTTGGCGGCGGAGAGGCCGGACAAGGCGGTCGACAGGCTGACGTTGGACATGGCTTTTTCCCCAGGAACCCGGCCTCAAGCGACCAGGTATCCCGCCGTCATCGGCACTTTCCAGCCGATCTTTAGAAAAGAAATGGGTTCCCGGCTCATTTTTCTGGATCGACTTCGCCCGGGTTTCCCCTCAAAACGACGGCCAACGCCCCAGAACGGGGCAATCCAGCCACCAAACGCCCCCTTACCTACCTCGGAAGGGGTGTTTGCTGCGCCATACGTGGCGACCGCAGCGGACAGACATGCGGGCTCCAGATAATGCGAAACATTCTTATCTGCGAACTCTTCTCATCGTCATGTCGTCCGCCGCCTTCCGCCCCGTCCTCGCGCCCCTGGCGCTCGCCCTGACCGCCGCGCTGCATGGCGGCGCCTTCGCCCAGTCGGCCCCATCTGGCCCCTCGGTGACGCAGGCCTCGGCCCCTGAGGCGCCCGCTTCGGCGGCCTCCTCGGCCGCGACGACACAGCTGCAGAAGGTCGTCGTCGAAGCCAGCGCGGACGCCTCGCGCGGCGGGCTGGTGAAGTCCTACGCCGGCGGCCAGGTGGCGCGCGGCGGCCGGGTCGGCCTGCTGGGCAACCAGGACATCATGAGCACGCCGTTCAGCACGACGGCCTACACCAACGAGCTGATCCAGAACACGCAGGCACACAGCGTCGGCGACGTGCTCCTGAACGATCCCGGCGTGCGCCTCGCCCGCGGCTTCGGCAACTTCCAGGAAAGCTACTTCATCCGCGGCTTCATCCTGAATTCCGACAGCGTCGCCTACAACGGCCTGTACGGCCTGCTGCCGCGCCAGTACATCTCGGCCGAGCTCTTCGAACGCGTCGAGGTGCTGCGCGGCGCCTCGGCCTTCCTCAACGGCTCCACGCCCAACAGCGACGCCATCGGCGGCTCGATCAACCTGCTGCCCAAGCGCGCGCCCAGCCAGCCGCTGACGCAGATGACGGTCGGCACCGCCAGCGGCGGACAGACCATCCTGGCCGTCGACGTCGCCCGGCGCTTCGGCCCGGACAACGCCACCGGCGTGCGCGTCAACCTGGCCTCGCGCGCCGGCGACACCAGCGTGGACAAGGAAAGCGTCAACCTCGGCATGGCCTCGGTCGGCCTGGACTGGCGCGCCCGCGACGTGCGGCTGTCCGCCGACATCGGCTACCAGGACCACAAGCTCAAGCGCACCCGCACCAACGTCACCCTCGGCGCGACCGCCACCGCCGTGCCTGCCGCGCCGGACGGCGACGCCAACTGGGCGCAGCCCTGGACCTACTCGAACGAGCGCGACCTGTTCGGGACGCTGCGCGGCGAGGTCGACCTGGACCGTTGGCTGGGCACGGGCTGGACGGCGTGGTTCGCCGCCGGCGCGCGTAGCAGCGACGAGGCCAACTCGCTGGCCAACCTGACGCTGACCAACAGCACGACCGGTGCGGGCACCACCTCGCGTTTCGACAACACCCGCGAGGACCGCGTCCGCACCGGCGAGGTCGGCCTGCGCGGCCTGCTGACCACCGGTCCGGTGAAGCATGAACTCGTGGCGTCGGCCAACGCCTTCCGGCTCGACAAGCGCGCCGCCTTCGGCGTCTCCACGACGGCCGCCACGCCGCGCCTGATCCCGACCAACCTCTACGGCGAGGGCACCGCGCCGCTGCCCGCGCTGATCTCCGTCAGCAACCGGCTGGACGATCCCGCCACCACCGGCATGACCCGCCTGCGCAGCCTCGCCGTGGCCGATACGCTGGTGATGCTGGACGACGCGCTGCGCGTGACACTGGGCGCGCGGCACCAGTCGCTGGACCTGCGGACCTACGCCTACAACACCGGCGCGCCGGGCACGCCCTACGACCGCAGCAAGACCAGCCCGATGGGCGGCGTCGTGTTCAAGTTCAGCAAGTGGCTCTCGGTCTACGGCAACTACATCGAGGGCCTGACGCAGGGCGACTCCGCACCGTCGACCGCGACCGCGGCGATCGGCAAGGTGCTGGATCCCTACCTGTCCAAGCAGAAGGAAGTCGGCCTGAAGGTCGATGCCGGACGCGTGGGCGGCGGGCTCGCGTTCTTCTCGACGGCCAAGCCGCGGGGTGTCGTGACGAGCACGCTGGGGTTCGAAGCGCAGGGCGAGGACCGTCACCAGGGCATCGAGCTGACCGCCTTCGGCGAGCCGATGGCCGGCCTGAAGCTGCTGGGTGGGCTGACCTGGCTGGACGCCGAGCAGAAGAGCACCGGCGTCGCCACCACCGAGGGCAAGCGCGTCATCGGCGTGCCGCGCACGATGCTGAACCTGGGCACTGAATGGAACGTGCCGGGTGTGCAGGGACTGTCGCTGGATGCGCGCGTGATCGCCACGGGCAGCGTCTACGCCAACGCCACGAACACGCTGAGCGTGCCGGGCTGGGGCCGTGTGGACGTCGGCGCGCGTTACGCGATGGATGTCCGCGGTCACCTGGTCACCTTGCGCGCCCGCGTCGACAACGTCGCGGACCGCAACTACTGGGCGTCGTCGGGCGGTTTCCCGAACAGCGGCTACCTGGTGCTCGGTTCGCCGCGCACGGTCAGCGTGAACGCGTCGTTCGAGTACTGAGCCCGACCGTTCTCCCGGTCACCACGAGCCCTCTCACGAGGGCCTCGGTGCTGGTGGGCCCGGAACAGGGCTTGAGGGTCCTGGAGGGAGCCCTCATGCCCTGTGATGGGCCGCGCCTGGCGCTGCGCAGTCGGGGGCCTCACGCCCCGGCCAGTTCCTCGTAGCTCCCGCTCGAGATGAACACGCGGACCGAGTCTCCGCCGGCGGCCTTGGCTTCCGTGCAGGCCAGTTGTCCGGCGCCGAGCACCGCATCCACGGTATCCAGCGAGGTCTGCAGCTGCACCACCCCCAGGCTGGCCTTCACGCGCGCGCGGTGCAGGCCCCAGCGCAGCCGGTAACCGGCGATGGACGAGCGGATCTTCTCCGCCACGATCTGCGCGTAATGCTGGTCGCAGTCCGGCAGCAGCACGACGAAGTGGTCGTCCTCCAGCCGCGCCACGGTGTCGGACGCCCGCACCTTGGTGATCAGCATCTGGCCGAGCCCGTACAGGAAGTGGTCGGCGACCTCCGCCCCCATGCCCTGCTGGATCTCGCTGAACTTGTCGATGTCGACGAACAGCACCGACACCGGCTCATGCCGGCGGCTGCCGACGTGCTCGGCCAGCCGGCGTTCGATCTCGCGGCGGTTGGCGAGTTCGGTGATGTCGTCGTGCTTGGCCGACCAGGTCGGTTGCAACCGCTGCTGGCGGGCGGCGGTGACGTCCTCGAGGATCCACATCGATTCGCCGGCCGGCTGCTCCCAGTGCACCGGCGTCGCCTGCAACCGGCCCCAGAAGCGCGAACCGTCGCGGCGGACGAACTCCACCTCCTCGTCCAGCGGCCGTCCCGCGCCGAAGGCGGAGCCCATCCGGGCCTGCAGCGCCTGGTGGGCCGAGTCCGACACGACCGAGGCCCGTTGGTCGGTGCCGGTCAGGTCGGTCTCGTCGCCGTGGCCGAACAGGTGGTTGAAGTGCTCGCTGACCACCTCGAACTTGCCGGCGGCCACGAAGGCCACGGCCAGCGGCGCCCGCACCAGCATCGCCCGCATGCGGGCGGCGGTCGGATCGGCGGCGTCGTGTTGGGATTGCATGTCGTCTCCTGGCGTATCCCGAAGGTGTACCGGTTTTTGCTCGCCCTGGAAAGCCCGGAAAGGACCCGGTTCCCGGGCCTCGTCAGCCGCTGGACACGCTTTCAGGGGGGCGGCGGGGCGATCTGCTCGGCCCATTCGTACAGGGCGGACAAGATGTCACTGGCGCGCTCGTCCTCCGATTCCTCGGCTGTCTGGGCCAGGGTATCGATGCGTTCGAAGAAGGCTTCCAGCGTCTGCGCTCCGCCCTCGCCCCGGTGCAGCCGGGTGGCCCGGTGGTGCTCCCAGCGGGTCTGCTCGTCGGCCGTCAGGCTGTCCGGGAAGTTGCGCGCGCGGTAGCGGAACAGGATCTCCTCCAGCCGGGCGTCCTCGAAGGCGACCTTGCCCTGCGCGACGCGGTCGGCCAGCGCCTCGGGCGACAGCCCGCGCAGGCGCTCCAGCGCGCGGCGGTCGTCGTTCGAGACGAAACCGCCGTACAGGTCCTCGTCGACATCGACGCCGCCCTCGCCCGCCGGGCGCTGGAAGACCTGCGACCACAGCCGCGAGAGCTCCCCGCCGCGGGCCGCCAGCGTCTGCGCATGCGCCTGCCCCTGCGCGAGGTCCAGGCCCCAGCGGGCCGCCATCTCGGGCGACAGGATCTTCATCGACGAGATCACGATCGGCGACTTGTTGACGTGGATGGTCTTGATCGGCAGCCGCGTCACGCCCTCGGGCAGCAGCTCCTGCTTGGTGTACATCCGCAGCCGGATCGTCTCGGCGTCCAGCGCCAGCAGTTCGGCCGGGTCGCTGCCCAGGTCCCAGACGATCAGCTCGTTTTTGTTGGTCGGATGCGGCGCCAGCGGCCAGACCAGCGCGATGCAGCCGCGGTCCGTGCCGTACATGCCCGAGACATGGAGGAAGGGCCGGTTCATGCCGATCTCGGCCCAGACGGCGTCCTTGCGGCGCAGCTTCAGGCAGAAGTCCCACAGGCGGGGCTGCTTCTCCTTGATCAGCCGGGCCAGCGCGATCGTCGCGCGCACGTCGGACAGCGCATCGTGCGCCGCCTCGTGGGCCAGGCCGTTGGCGGCGGTCAGGTGCTCCAGCTTGAAGGAGGGCCGGCCGTCCTCGTGCTTGGGCCACTCGATGCCTTCCGGGCGCAGCGCGTAGGCGCAGCGCACGACGTCCAGCAGGTCCCAGCGGCCGCAGTCGTTCTGCCACTCGCGTCCGTAGGGATCGATCAGGTTGCGCCAGAACAGGAAACGCGTCACCTCGTCGTCGAAGCGGATGGTGTTGTAGCCCAGGCCGACGGTGCCGGGGCGCGACAGCTCGGCGTGGATGTCGGCGGCGAAGCGGTGCTCGGCCAGCCCCTGCTCGGCGCAGGTCTGCGGCAGGATGCCGGTCAGCAGGCAGGACTCCGGATCGGGCAGGGAGTCGGTGGGCGGCTGGCAGTACACCATCAGCGGATCGCCGATCTCGTTCAGGTCCGCATCGGTGCGGATGCCGGCGAACTGCGCCGGCCGGTCGCGGCGCGGCACGCGTCCGAAGGTCTCGTAGTCGTGCCAGTAGAAAGTCATCTCGTGCATGGGGCGGGACGATACCTCAGCGGCGCGGCGGTCCCGGGCAGCGGTACCTGGCGTCGGAGGGGGCGCCGCTTCGCGGATACTGCGGCGCGATGGCCTCCCGCTCCCCCGACCCAGCCCCCTGACTCCGATGCCGCTCAGCCACCTGCTCCTGTGCCTGTCGATCGCCGCGACGCTGCTGCCGGTCCGCGCCCCCTGGCCCTGGCTCTCCCTGCTGATCATGGCGGTGACGGCCGGGCTGGTCCACGGACAGCTCACGATCGTCGCGATGGTGCCGGTGGCCGCGTTGGCCGCCCTGGCCTGGATGGCGATCGAGGCCCGCCACCGCCCGCGCCGCGAGTCGGTGCTGATGCTGCTGATGCTGGTGATCGGCTTCGCGCTGGCGCTGCACCTGCTGCCGGGGTTCCTGAACCCGACCTACCTGGCCACGACCTCCGACGCCCGCCCGCCGACGCTCAAGTACCTGAACTTCGACAAGGGTGTCGCCGGCATGCTGATGCTGGCGGTACTGGCGTCGCAGCAGCGCAGACGGTCGGAAGGTCCTGCCTCGTCGCCCTCCCCGGCCTGCCGGGCTTCGCCCTGTGGCCCGCCCTCGCCGCGACCGTCGCCGCGACGCTCGTCCTGCCCTGGCTGTTCGCCGTGATCGGCGGCATCGGCCGGCCGGCGCTGCGCTGGCCGGACAACGCCGGCCTGTATCTGGCGGCCAACCTCTTCCTCACCTGCGTCGCCGAGGAGGTCGCGTTCCGCGGCGTCATCCAGGGCCTGCTCGCCCGCCGGCTCGGCACCGACCTGCGCACCATGAACGGCTGGCTGCCGGTGCTGCTGGCGGCCGTGCTGTTCGGTCTGGCCCATGCGGCGGGCGGCACCGGTTACGTGGCCCTCGCCATGCTGGCCGGCCTGGGCTACGGCCTGGCCTACACGCTGTCGCGCCGCATCGAGGTCGCCATCGGGCTGCACTTCACGCTCAACGCGCTGGTCTTCCTGACGCTGAACCTCGGGCACGGTTGATGCCCTACCGGCCGATTCCCTCCATCGTGGGTCGGCAGTGTGTCTTGTGTGTACGGATTGTTGCCGTGCGCACCGAGACCGGGACAGCCCCGGTTGTCTGACGATAATCCGCCGACCTGAACTCGTGCGCCCCGCATGCAGCAGATTGCCCAATTCGCCCGCAACGTCGCCCAGGCCCTGGCCGGCTTCTTCCTGTCGCTCTGGCGCCGCACCGCCCCGCTCCGGGACGCGTTGCGCCAGCTGCCCACCTGGAAGCGCATCGCCGTCTGGTCGGGCGCGGGCCTGCTGGCCGTCGTCCTGCTGCTCGGCGGCGTGGCGGCCGTCATCTGGCCGGGCCTGCCCGACCTGGACCGCCTGACCGACTACAACCCCAAGCAGCCGCTGCGCGTCTACTCGGAGGACGGCCAGCTGCTCGCCGAGTACGGCACCGAGCGCCGCAGCTACCTGCCGCTGGACAAGATCCCCAAGCAGATGCAGCTGGCGCTGCTGGCGGTCGAGGACACCAACTTCTACGACCACCAGGGCGTCTACGTGCCCGGGATGATGCGGGCGTTCTGGGTCAACCTGTTCTCGTCCTCGCGCAGCCAGGGCGCGTCGACGATCACGCAGCAACTCGCGCGCGACCTCTACCTGACGAAGAAGAAGCTCTACACCCGCAAGATCGTCGAGATCCTGCTGGCGTTCAAGATCGAGAGCCAGCTCTCCAAGGACAAGATCCTGGAGGTCTACATGAACCAGATCTATCTGGGTCAGCGGGCCTACGGTTTCGAGGCGGCGGCGCAGGCCTATTTCGGCAAGTCGCTGAAGGACCTGTCGATCGCGGAGACGGCGATGCTGGCCGGCCTGCCGCAGAGTCCGTACCGCGCCAATCCGATCACCAACCTGAAGCTGGCGCAGCGCCGCCAGGCGACGGTGCTGATGCGCATGGTGGACGTCGGCATGATCACGCCGGAGCAGGCGAAGCAGGCCAAGGAAGAGCCGCTGAAGCTGCGCACCGTGCAGGACCAGCGGCTGCCCTACGGCCAGTACGCGACGGAGATGGTGCGCCAGGTGGTGCACGCCCAGTACGGCGAGGACGCCTACAACCGCGGCCTGCGCGTGACGACGACGCTGCGCATGGACGACCAGGTCGCCGCGTACAAGGCGCTGCGCCGCACGCTGATGGACTACGAGCGCCGCAAGGCCTGGCGCGGTCCGGAAGGCGACGTGGACCTGCCCGACGGCATGGACGCCCAGGAGCAGGACGCCGCGATCGCGCAGGTGTTCAACGAACATCCGGACAACGACGACCTGCGCACGGCGGTGGTCACGCAGGTCGCGAACAACAAGATCCAGGCGAGCCTGTCCGACGGCGACGACATCGAGATCACGGGCGAAGGCCTGCGCTCGGTGCAATCGGCGCTGTCGCCCAAGGCCAAGGCCGACCTGCGCATCCAGCGCGGCGCCATCATTCGCGTGCTGCGCGGCGCGCCGACCAAGGCGTTCCCCAAGGGGGCGTGGGCGGTGACGCAGTCGCCGGAGGCCGAAGGCGCGCTGGTGTCGGTCGAGCCCGACACCGGCAAGATCCTGGCGCTGGTGGGCGGTTTCGACTTCAACCGCAACCAGTTCAACCACGCGACGCAGGCGTGGCGGCAGCCGGGCTCCAGCTTCAAGCCGTTCATCTACTCGGGCGCGATGGAACTCGGCGCGGGACCGGCGACGCTGGTCGACGACGCGCCGATTTCGGTCGGCGACTGGAACCCGCGCAACTCCGACGGCAACTTCGACGGTCCGATGACGCTGCGCCAGGCGCTGGCCAAGTCCAAGAACATGGTCACGATCCGCGTGCTGGAGCAGCTCACGCCGGCGCGCGGCCGCACCTGGGCCGGCAAGTTCGGCATCGACGTCGACAAGCAGCCGGAGAACCTGACGCTGGCGCTGGGTTCGGGCTCGGTGACGCCGCTGCAGATGGCGAGCGCGTATTCGGTGTTCGCCAACGGCGGCTACCTGCTCAAGCCGCTGCTGGTGACGAAGATCGTGGACTCGCAGAACCAGGTGCTGTTCCAGGCGGAGCCGGAGAAGCTCTCCGACGACCGCCGCGCGATCAGCGAGCGCAATGCGTTCATCACCGGCTCGCTGCTGCGCGAGGTGGCGATCCGCGGCACGGCCTACAAGGCCAGCGCGTCGCTCAAGCGCTACGACCTCTACGGCAAGACCGGCACGACCAACGACGCGGTGGACGCCTGGTTCGCGGGCTTCCAGCGGCGCGTGGCGACGGTGGTGTGGATCGGCTACGACCAGCCGCGCAGCCTGGGCGCGGGCGAGTCCGGCGGCGGCATCGCGCTGCCGGCGTGGATCGACTACATGCAGGTCGCGCTGAAGGACATCAAGCCTTCCGAGATCGAGCCGCCCAAGGACGGCGGCCTGGTGCAGGAGGAAGGTCCATTCGGTCCGGACTGGGTCTTCAGCGAGTACGCGGGCGACGCGGGGCTCAAGACGATCGGACCGATGCCGCCGCCGCTACCGCCGCCGGACCCGGCATCGGGGGCGGCCTCGGGGCCCGCGACGGGCGCCTCCGGCGTGCCGCCCTCCTGGTGGATGGGCGGCGAACGCAGCGGCGGTCAGTAAGGAGGACTTCCCATGACGAAGACGCTGGTGATCGCTGCGGCGCTGCTGACGGCGATGGTCGGTTCCGCCCGGGCGGCGGACGAAGCCAAGGAGGCCATCGAGCCGGACCAGCCGGGCATCGTCGAATCGAGCAGCACGGTCGGCAAGGGCCGCGCGCTGCTGGAGACGGGCATCGGCTATCAGCGCGACAAGAGCGACGGCGTGCGCAGCCGGCTGTGGTCGACGCCGACGCTGCTCCGCTTCGGCTTCGCCGAGGACTGGGAGTTCCGCGTCGAGACCGACGGCTACCAGCGCCTGCGGGCGTCGGACGGCGGCGGCACGGTCAAGGCCAGCGGCTGGGCCGACACGGCGCTCGGCGTGAAGTGGCACCTGCAGGACGGCGACGGCGAGCGCCACACGCCGGGCCTGGCCTGGCTGCTGAACGTGGACATGGACAGCGGCTCGTCGGCGTTCCGGGGTCAGGGCTTGCGTCCGTCGCTGCGGCTGACGGCCGAGTGGGACCTGCCGCGTGACTGGTCGGCCGGCCTGATCGGCGGGCTGTACCGCGACAGCCGCGACGACGGCAAGCATTTCGTCGGCGGCATCCTCGGCGCGTCGCTGGGCTGGCCGATCGCGGAGTCCTGGAAGGGCTACGTCGAGGTCGCGGGCGACCAGCTCGCCTCCAACCGCAACGGCGGGCGGAGCATCTCGGCAGGCACGGGCGTGACCTGGCTGGTCGACCGCCGGCTGCAGCTCGACGCCTCGATCAACCGCGGCTTGACGAAGCAGACGGCGGACTGGGTGCTGGGCGTCGGGGTGTCGATCGGCTTCTGATCGTCCGATCGCCGGACGTTCGCCACGGGCTCATTCCCGGCGGCGCCCAGATGACGTACAAAGCCGGCTGTCCTGACAGCATCGCCTGACTTCCATGCGCCTCGCCCTCCGAATCGCCGCCCTGTCGCTGGTCATCAGCGCCCTGCCCTCGGCCTGGGCCGATCCCGCGAGCGGCACCTTCACCGCTTCGCGCGCCTGCGAGGCCTTCCAGTCCTTCAGGAAGAGCACGAACCCGGACGGCGCCAAGCTGTCGCCGGGTACGGGCTACACGATCCTGGAATCGCACAACGCGGGCTGGACGCGGGTGCAGGTGCCCGGCGCGCGACCGCCGGAGCGCTGGGTGCAGAACGACTGCGGCGCGGCGGCGGGCGGCGGCGCCCCGGCCCCCGCGACACCGATCGGCGCCCGTGGACCGTCGACCGACAACGCCGCTGGGAATTCAGCGGCGAACAGCGGTCAAGCCATGTGCAAGACGCCAGACCAATACGACAGCTTCGTGCTGGCGATGTCGTGGCAGCCGGGCTTCTGCGAATGGACGGCGGGGGGCGGCGCGGCAAGCCCGAGTGCGAGGCGATGGAGGACGGCAAGCTCAAGGTGACCAACCTGACGCTGCACGGACTGTGGCCCAACCGGCAGCAATGCGGGATCAGCTACGGCGACTGCGGCAACGCGCCGATGACCTTGTCGAAGGAGACGGTCGCCTACATCGGCCCGTGGATGCCGAACTTCCTCTACGAGAAGGGCTTCGGCGAGCACGAGTGGCGCAAGCACGGCACCTGCCAGACGACGCTGAATCCGGACGCCTACTTCCGCCGCGCGGTCGATCTGGTGAAGCAGTTCAACGATTCCGGCGTGGGCCAGTACATCCGGCAGAACATCGGCGGCACGATCTCGCGCAAGACCTTCTACGAGAAGCTGCAGGCGGAGACCGGCAGCGACGCCTACCGCGACAGCGTGAAGCTGATGTGCTCGGGGCAGTACCTCACCGAGATCCAGGTGAAGCTGCCGCGCGATTACAAGGCCGGCGGCTCGCTGAAGCAGCTGATGGGCGATCAGCCGAGCGGCAGTGGCGGCGGGACCTGCCGCCGGGATGAGATCCGGATCGAGGCGAGCGGGCGGTGAGCCCTGGGCACATCGACACCCATGACTGCAACGACCCCGCGACGGTGATCGCGGGCCTACTTAGACAAATGGATTCCGAGCCATGAAGCATTCAATGACGACGCAGTGGCAACGCATCGAGGACGCGCTGTCCACCCTCGGCTGCCTGACCGAGATGGCCCTGCAACCAGGTGCTCAGCCGGAACGGATCGCCGAGCTGGAGCGGCACCTCGGCGTGACGCTCCCTGACAGCCTGAAAGCCTTCCTCGCCGTTCATGACGGTCAGGATGGCAACCACGGGTTGGTCGGCGGCGAACATCTGCTGTCGGTCGACGGCATCCGCAACGAGTGGTCCAACTGGCGAGAAATCGACGAGTCCGACATGAACGCCGACAGCGCCCAGTTCATGACCTCCGAGCCGCCGGGATACATCAAGCCGCTCTACACCCATCGGTCGTGGATTCCCCTGACGAAGGACTGGGGCGGCAACCACTACGGACTGGACTTCGATCCGGACGAGAAGGGTCGTGTCGGCCAGGTCATCAAGTTCGGTCGCGATGAAGACGAGAAGCGCCTCATCGCCGAGGACTTCGATCGCTTCGTGGAACTCGTCGTCGCCTCCCTCGCCGGCGCCACGTGGGATGGGGAGCAGCTCCATTCGGAGCTCTGATCGGATCGGCACCAAACCTGACCGTTCCCGCACCGCCGTTCACGCGGTGCACCGCTAGGATCAATTCATCCCTTCACGAGGATTCGAATTGAAGCCGAGCACCATCCAGGCCCCCGACGGGTCCGCGCTGGCCCGGGAGATCCACGGCCGACCCGGCATCGGCGTCTCGGCCCATGTATTGCAAGGGCGTGGACTGCGGATCCTGCGCATGCGCGTCGACCAATCCGCGCTGATCCTCGTCGACCGCGGCCTCAAGACCGTCAAGCCGGCCCGCGGTTCAGGTGTCAGGGCCCGACCCGGGCAGGCGTTGCTGTTGAGCGGGCAGCAGACCGTCGATTTCACCAACGACGTCGCCGAGGGCGAGCACTACGAAGCGCGTTGGCTGGTGTTCGACAACGCGTTGCTGGACGACGCCTTCTATCGTGAGACGGCGGCACGAATCGCGTCCGTCGATGCACCGTTGGCGCCGGTGCGGTTGCTGGCGCGGGTACGGACAGGTCTGGCCGATGCCTTCCAGCGTGGCCGGCAAGCCCTGCCCCCGATCCCGCACTGCCCAACGCGGTCGCACGCCAGCGTGTGCTGGAGGTGATGCACTGGTTGCTGGAGGATGGCCTCGTGCTTCGGTCTGCACCGATCGAGATGACCGTCTCCGTCCAGATCCGCGCGCTGATCGCGGGACGACTCGATCACGACTGGACCGCCGCGCGCGTGGCGCAGGCGCTAGCGATGTCCGAAGCGACGCTGCGACGTCGGCTCGCCGCCGAGGGCGAGTCGATGAGCGCGCTGATCGTCGACGCCCGCATGGCTTCCGCGCTGACCTTGCTGCAGGCGACCACCCAACCCGTCTCCCGGATCGCGAACGCCGTCGGCTACGAATCCCCGTCCCGCTTCGCCATCCGGTTCCGCGAACGCTTCGGCTTCGCGCCCACCGTCGTCCGTGGCCACGAGCGCACGAACTGATTCTTCCTCATCGACCCCACATGATCACCATCCATCACCTCGGCCATTCCCAGTCGGAACGCATCCTGTGGCTTTGCGAAGAGCTCGGCATTCCCTACGAGCTCGAGCGCTATACCCGCGATGCCGTGACCCGGCTGTCGCCGCCTGAACTGAAGGCCAGGCATCCGCTGGGTGCAGCGCCGCTGATCGAGGACGGCGACCTGCTGCTGGCGGAGTCGGCCGCGATCGTCGAATACCTCATCGCGAAACACGGCGGCGGCCGTCTCAAGCCCAGTCCCGAACACCCGGACTTCGCGCCGTTCCTGTACTGGTTCCACTTCGCCAACGGCAATCTGCAGCCGGTGATGCTGCGGCGGATGACGCTGGGACGCGCGTTGCCCGCTGATCATCCTGTCTTGGCGGCGACGCAGGAGCGGCTCGACAAGGTGCTGGCGCTCGTCGAGGAGCGACTCGGTCAGGCGCCCTACTTCGCGGGCGACGAGTTCACGGCAGCGGACATCATGAGCGTCTTCTCGCTCACGACGATGCGGCTGTTCCTGCCGGTCGACCTGGCGCCGTATCCGAACGTCCGGGCCTATCTCCAGCGCATCGGTCAAAGGCCCGCTTACCAGCGGGCCATGACGAAGGGCGATCCGGACCTGGCGCCGCTGCTGACCTGATCAGCGCCATGAGTCTTGATAAAGTTACCCGATGACCCTTCGAGAAGCAGTCTCATGGATCGGCCTCGCAGCAGTCCTGCTGTGCGGATTGCTGTATCTGTACTTTCCGGCGGTGCCACATTCCGTGCTCGGTTGGGCCGTGCTCGCGGGGCTCGGCCTGCCGGTCTCGCTGCTTGTCGAGTGGCTTGGCAATGCCGTTCTTGGATCGCGGTTCTTCGCCAATCGGTCGAGCGGTTTCCTCACCCTCCTTGGCCTACCCGTTGTCCTCCTGCTCGTCGCAATCGCCGCAGCCTGCGTACGATTGATTCAAGCGGCAATCTTTGCCGCTTGACGACATGGAGCGGTTAGCCGTTCCGTGGTTTGCCCGGTGAGCGGCCTTCAGGTCCAGGTACCGTGCAGCGAGGCGATAGCAGCGCATCAATCGACTAGCGCTTGCGTCGTCAGCCGATCCCACACACAAGACCAACGATTCCATCGGTCAGGAGGACCGCCCATGTCCGCTCGCACGCCCGCTTCGCGCGTTGCTTCCACGAAGGACATTGCCCATCGCTGGCTCGCGGCCACCTTGCTGCTCGCCGCAGCACTGGTGCGACCTGCTGGCGCGCAGGAACTGCCGATGGTCGCGGATCAGCTCACCGTCCGGTCCGAAGTGGCCGTCGATGGCAGCCCGCAGTGGCGAATCGGTCCGTTGATGCTCAGACTGCCGGACGGCTGGTCGAACAAGACGACGAGGCCGGTCTTCGCCAAGCTGGAGGGGCCGTCCCGCAGCTTCTCCTCCTACATGTCGAACAAGGCGACACCCCGCGCGCGGCAAGAGGGCTACTCGTTGCTCGATGACCCGCACCGCGGTCCGTCCCAGTTCGCGACGATTGCGGACTGGAACGATTGCGAGGGCAATGTCGAACGCGTTGCCAAGCCGTTGATCAAGCGCAGCAGCGACAAGGCCGTCGTCTACGTCTCCTGCACCGTCCAACTGAGGCCCGGTGTTCCTGGAACCCTCCTTCAGGTCGGCATCTACACGCCCACGCGCCTCATGCTGCTACATGCCTTCGGTCAGGAGAAGGAGATGAAGGAATCGCTCGCGGCCGTCGCGGCCCACCGGTGGCAGGAAGCCGACTGACGCCCCATCCCGTGGCGATCCCGCCGCGCGTTCACCGCTGGCGTTCGATTTTCTGCCGCTCGCTCTGCCACGTCGTGCATCCGGGACCAGCGCGCTCACAGCGAGCACGACGACCATCAGCCCGTAGGACAGCGCCCGATCCCGGATGTCGCGGCAGTCGTCCTTCGGCGAAGTGCGACGCACCGTTCGCTCAATCCCAGCTCTTGGCCGAATTGATGATGATCACGACACCCAGGAAGGTGCCGATCGGGAAGGCTAACAGCAGCGGCAATGCCGCGACGATGCTGACCCCGCGCACCCACTTCAAGTTGCGCGTCGCACCGCGCGACAGTCCGAGATGGATCGCCGCGAAGACGAAGAACGCCACGGCCGCCACGACCATGCCGACCTCCAGCGCGCCTTGGCGCCCGAACATCAGCGCCAGCGTGAACATCACGGCAAAGACCAGATAGATCACCCCGACGATCTTGTGCGTCCCCGCGACACGGGCACTCGGATGCGGGCCGCGCCAAGCGCGCGACGCGGGGCTGGCGGATTCGACGGCAATGGACATATTCCCTCCCTGTTGAAAATCGTTCCTGAGCGCTCCCGTTCCTCGGGAGTCGCCCGGGCCGGCCCACGGGCCGGCGTGGCGCTCAGCGCTTCTTGACGATCACGCTCCCCACCGAGTACCCCGCGCCGAACGAGCAGATCACCCCCAGGTCGCCCTGCTTGAGGTTGGCGCGGTGCTCGTGGAACGCGATCACCGAGCCGGCCGAGGCCGTGTTCGCATACGTGTCCAGGATCAGCGGCGCGATCTCCGCGCCGGCTTCGCCGCCGACCAGCTTCTTGATCACCAGCTGGTTCATGCCCAGGTTGGCCTGATGCAGCCAGTAGCGGCTCACGTCGTTCGGCTGGATGTGCAGCGCGGCCAGGTGGTTCTCGATGTGCGCCGCGGCGATGGGCACCACTTCCTTGAAGACCTTGCGGCCCTCCTGGCGGAAGGTCTTGTCCCGCGCGTCGGGATCGCTGTCCTCGGCCTTGTTCATGAAGCCGAAGTTGTTCCGGATGTTGTTGGAGAACTGCGTCGCCAGCTTGGTGCCCAGGATCTCCCACTGCTCCGGCGCGGTCGCCAGATCGGCGCGCTCGACGACGATCGCCGTGCACACGTCGCCGAAGATGAAGTGGCAGTCGCGGTCCTTCCATTCCAGATGCGCGGACGTGATCTCCGGATTCACGATCAGCACGCACTTCGACGCGCCCGAGCGCACCGCGTTGTACGCCTGCTCCAGCGCGAAGGTCGCGGACGAGCACGCCACGTTCATGTCGAAGCCGTAACCGCCCGCGCCCAGCCCCTGCTGGATCTCCACCGCCATCGCCGGATACGCGCGCTGCATGTTCGCCGCCGAGCAGAACACCGCGTCCACGTCCTCCGGCTTCTTGCCCGCCGCCTCCAGCGCCTTGCGCGCCGCGTCGACCGCGATCTCCGCCATCAGCGACAGCTGGTCGTCGGCGCGTTCCTCGAAGCGCGGGTACATGCGCGTCGGGTCCAGCACGCCTTCCTTCTCGATCACGTAGCGCTGCTTGATGCCCGAGGCCTTCTCGATGAACTCGACGTTCGAGTGCACCAGCGCCTCGCGCGTGCCGGCGGCGATGGCTTCGGCATGCTCGGCGTTCTGCAGGTCCACGTAGCGGTTGAACGAGTCCACCAGCTCGGCGTTGGTGATGACGTGCGGAGGCTGGTAGAGACCGGTGCCGCTGATGACGACGGAATGCATGTGGCTTGTCTTCTGATGTCGCCCGTTCACGGGCCAAGGCGCGAAGTTTAGCGAACTGCGCCCAAAAGCCCCCGAACGATGCATGCTGCACCGCAGCGCGGCGACGACGCGCCGCAGCACGCGTAGAATGGGTCACCGGGCCCAAATTTTGGGACCCGGTTTTTTTGGCCGGGTCTCAAGTCAAGCGCTCGCAGCCCAGGGCGTGCACTGCCTCAACGCAGCCCGACTTTGCGACTTTGGACCATGGAAATCTTCGACTACGACAACATCCTGCTGCTGCCGCGCAAGTGCCGCGTGAACAGCCGCAGCGAGTGCGACACCTCCGTCGAGTTCGGCCCCCGCCGCTTCAAGCTGCCGGCGGTGCCCGCGAACATGAAGACGGTCGTCGACGAGTCCATCACCGAATGGCTGGCCGCCAACGGCTACTTCTACGTGATGCACCGATTCGACCTCGACGGCGTCGCCTTCGCCCGCACGATGCGCGACAAGGGCCTGCTGGTCTCCCTCAGCGCCGGCGTCAAGGAGGCGGACTACGCCCTCATCGACCGCCTCGCCGCGGAAGGCCTCGGCGCCGACTACATCACCATCGACATCGCCCACGGTCATGCCGACGCCGTGCAGCGCATGATCGCCCACATCAAGCACAAGCTGCCCGACACCTTCGTCATCGCCGGCAACGTCGGCACGCCCGAAGGCGTCATCGACCTGGAGAACTGGGGCGCCGACGCGACCAAGGTCGGCATCGGCCCGGGCAAGGTCTGCATCACGCGACTGAAGACCGGTTTCGGCACCGGCGGCTGGCAGCTCTCGGCGCTCAAGTGGTGCGCCCGTGTCGCGACCAAGCCCATCATTGCCGACGGCGGCATCCGCCATCACGGCGACATCGCCAAGAGCGTGCGCTTCGGTGCCGCGATGGTGATGATCGGCTCGCTCTTCGCGGGCCATGAGGAGTCGCCCGGCCATACCGTCGAGGTCGACGGCAAGCGCTACAAGGAGTACTACGGCTCCGCGTCCGACTTCAACAAGGGCGAATACAAGCACGTCGAAGGCAAGCGCATCCTCGAACCGGTGAAGGGCCATCTGGCCGACACGCTGCGCGAGATGGAGGAGGACCTGCAGAGCTCCATCTCCTACGCCGGCGGCCGCGCCCTCGGCGATCTGCGCAAGGTGAACTACGTGGTCCTCGGCGGCGAGAACGCCGGCGAACACCTGTTCATGTAAGGTCCACGCCCGCAGTCCACCCGCATGCCCAAGGCCCGTGGGCAGCGGGTGCTGCTGGGGCCGGAATGGTGCTTGGGGTTCCCGGAGGGAGGCCCCATGCACCGTGGAGAGCCCGCGCCAGGCGACATGAAGTCGAGGGGCCTCCCGTTATGATCCCGCCCGTTGGTGCTCGCGCCCGGCCTTCCGCCGGCGCAGTTCAACGGGAATCAGGAGGGACTGCGGTCCCAACCTGAGCTGCCCCCGCAACGGTAAGCGGAAGGCGTGCTTCTTCTGAATGTTGAAGGCGCGCGGCTCGTGTCTGAACACCACTGGACGATCGTCCGGGAAGGCAACACGGGTTCATTCTTCCGACAGCCCGGATACCGGCCAACAGGCGGATCGTCGCCGTCCTTCCAGGAGGATGGCGCGTCCATTCCGCATGCGGCCGCGGGGAAGCGGCCGTCTGCCGCTGCTTTCCGACGTTCCGACATGCAAGCCTCTTCTCCCCGCGCCACGCTGCGCGCCGTCGCCCGTGCTTCCGCGACCGCGCTGGTCGCCCTGCCCGCCCTGTCCATCCTTGCGACGAGCGCCTTCGCGCAGTCCTCGCTCGATCCCGTCGTCGTCATCGGCACGCGCGAGCCGCAGGCCCTGAGCAAGAGCGTCGCCGACATCGTCCTGATCGACCGCGACACCTTGCGCGACAGCGGCGCCGCCAGCGTCGAGGAGGTCCTGCGCCGCTACGCCGGCCTGCAGATCCTGCAGAACGGCGGTCCCGGGCAGACGGCCGGCTACCTGCTGCGCGGCACCAACACCAACAGCACCGTCGTCATGATCGACGGCCTGCGCATCGGCTCCGCGACGCTGGGCCAGGCGGCCTTCGAGGCCTTGAGCCTCGACCAGATCGAGCGCATCGAAGTGCTGCGCGGACCGGCCTCGGGCCTCTACGGCTCGGACGCCGTCGGCGGCGTGATCCAGATCTTCACGAAGCGCGGCCAAGGCCCGCTCAACATCACCAGCGGCGTCGCGGTCGGCGAGTACGACTCGCGCAAGGCCGACTTCGCGCTGAGCGGCGCGCAGGCCGGCTTCGATTACGCGGCGAGCATCGGCCGCGAGACCAGCGACGGCGTGTCCTCGATCCGTCCCAACGACCGCAGCGGCTACTACAACCCGGACCGCGACGGCTTCCGCCGCACGGCGGCCACGGCGCGACTGGGCTTCACGCCCGCGGACGGCCATCGCATCGGCATCAGCGCCTCGCAGAACAAGCTCAACGCGCAGTACGACAGCGCCAACTTCGGCGGCCCGCCGGACTACCTGTCCGATCCGACGCCGGACTTCCGCAACCGGCTGACGACGCGCGTCGTCAGCGCCGACTACCGCGGCACGCTGTCGCCGATCTGGACCACCACCGTCCAGGTGACGCACGGCATCGACGATTCGCGCGCCGGCGCCCCCGACCCGCTGCCGTTCAAGACGACCCGCGATCAGGCCACCTGGCAGAACGCCCTGCGCCTGGCGCCGGACCAGCAACTGCTGCTCGCCTACGAGCGCCTGTCGGAGAAGGCCGACGGCGTCGTCACCGACACGCTCAAGCGCCACAACGACGCCTACATCGCGGGCTACACGGGCCAGTTCGGCGCGACGTCGCTGCAGGGCAACCTGCGCCGCGACGAGAGCTCCGCCTACGGCGGCTTCACGACCGGCTCGCTGGGCGCCAGCTACGCCCTCACGGAGGCCCTCAAGGTGCGCGCCCTCGCCGGCACCAGCTTCCGCGGGCCGACCTTCAACGACCTGTACTACCCGTTCTACGGTCGTGACAACATCCAACCCGAACGCGGCCGCAGCATCGAGCTGGGCGTGAACTGGCGTTCCGGCGCGACCAGCGCCTCGGCGACGGTGTACCGCAACAAGGTGCGGGACCTGATCGTCTACAACCCCGATCCCAACGGCACGGATTGCCCGGCGGGCTATTTCGGCTGCGCCGGCAACATCGGCCACGCCACGCTGAAGGGCGCGACGCTGACCGGCGCGCATCGCCTGGGCAACTGGAACTTCGCCGCGAACGTCGACTTCCTCGACGCGAAGAACGACGAGACCGGTGCGCGCCTCATCCGTCGCGCGGCGCATCAGGAAAGCGTCTCCGTCGATTACGACACCGGCGTGTGGAGCGCCGGCGCGTCGGTGACCGACATCGGCAAGCGCCCGGACGCGGCAGGCAACCTGGGCGGCTACGCGCTGCTGGATCTGCGCGCGACCTGGCGCTTCCTGCCGCAATGGCGCCTGGAGGCCAAGGTCCTCAACGCCGCCGATCGCGACGTGGAGCCGGTGTACTCGTACCAGGGCCTGGGCCGTCAGGCCTGGATCGGGGTGCGGTACGACATGAAGGGCTTCTGACCTTCAGCTGCCGGGCGGCCATCGCGGCCGCCCGCGTCCGGCTGAGACGATTCCCCGACGTCCCCGACGATCGATCTCAGCCCGGACGCACGGCGGTGCATTCCACCTCGACTCGCGCGCCCAGCGCGAGTCCGTTGCAGCCGAACGCGCTGCGGGCCGGCAGCGGCCGGTCACCGAAGAACGCGCGGTAGACCTCGTTGAAGACGCCCCACTCCGCCATGTCGGCGAGCATCACCGTGCAGCGCATCAGGTGCTCGACGCCGAGGCCCTGCGCATCCAGCGCGGTCTCGATGTTGCGCAGCGTCTGCAGCGCTTCGGCGCGGAGGCCGCCCTCGACGAGCTCCAGCGTGCCGGGCTTGTTCCCCAACTGACCCGACAGGAACACGAACGGCCCGAAGGCCGTGCCCTCGGGGAACGGCACGCTGGCGGGAAGGACGAGGCCGCTGTTGAAGCGGTGGATCGTGTTGTGGTTCGCGGTCATTGCATGCCCCTCATTTCGCCATCCCCATCGCCGCTTCCAGCTGCGCCGGATCGAACACCCGCCCCGCCTTGATCGTCTTCACCACCTGCCGCAGCGCGGCGATGTCCTTCAGCGGATCGCCGTCCAGCAGCACCATGTCGGCCTGCTTGCCCGCCGCGATCTCTCCGCGCTGGCCGGCCACACCCAACACCTGCGCCGGCGTCAGCGTCGCCAGGCGCAGCACCTCGGCGTTGGGGATGCCGGCGCGCACGTAGAGCTCCAGCTCGCGGTGCAGCGTGTAGCCCGCGAAGGCGTCCGTGCCGGGCATCAGCGTGACGCCGCCATCGTGCAGCCGTTTGATCAGCTGCAGCAGCCGCGGGAGCGCCTGCCGGTACGCTTCCTCCTTGCCCGGCGGCACCGCCACCGCGCCGGACAGCAAGCGCCGCCGCACGATCGGCGGGAAGCGCTCGACCATGCCCTTCAACGCCGCCGGCGGCTCGCCCGGCGCGCCCGAGTACAGGCCTTCCAGGATCGCCACCGTCGGGTCGAGCACCGTGTGCCGGCGCCGCAGCTCCGCGATGAAGCCCGTCACCGGCGCGCTGTCGAGGTCCAGTTGCAGCAGCTTCTCCGCCATCACCGTGTAGCGGTCCTTGCCGCGCGTGTCGGCGACCTCGGGGAAGAAATTCAGCACGATGAAGTTCAGGTGCTGGATCTCGTCCGCGCCGGCATCGATGAACTGCCCCGCCCGCATGAACGCCGGCACGTGACCGCTGACGCGCAGCCCGCGCGCATGCGCCATGTCGGCGATCGGGCGCACCAGCTCCGGCTTGAAGGACGAATAGATCTTGATCTGCTCGTAGCCGCGGTCCGCGTACCAGTCGACCGCCTTGCGCGCCTGCTCGACCGTCTCGACGCGCACGTCGGTCGGGCCGGCCAGCGGGCCCACGCCTTCGACGATGCCCGCCTTCACCACGCGCGGCCCGAGTTCGGTGCCCGCGTCGAAGCGCTTCACGCGCTCGATCAGCGGCAGGTTGTCGTTGGCCATGTCGCGCGCGCTGGTCACGCCGGCGATCAGGTCGAAGACGCCGTCCGTGCCGGAAAAATGCTGGTGCACATCCCACAGGCCCGGCATCAGGAATCGACCCGCGGCGTCGATGACCTCGGTGCCGGCCGGCGCCGGCGCATCATCGTCCGGCTCGACGCGCACGATGAAGCCGCCGCGCACCAGCACCCGCATGTCCTCGCGCGCCACCAGATCGCGCGGCTCGAACAACCGGGCGTGGCGGATGAGCAGGTCGCCCTGCGGCACCTGCGTCATCCGCTTCGCCAGCTCGGCGGACCAGCGCTTGTCCGCCTCGCGCTGCGCCGCGGACAGGCGCGCCAGCGCCGGCAGGTCACGCGACTCCAGGACCTCGAACCAGTCGTCGATCACGGCGGCGGTCTGCTGACGCTCGTCCAGCCACACGGCCACCGGCGTGAAGTCGATGCCGGAGATCAGGTGCAGCGTCAGTCGACGCCCGCCCGCCGCGATCGTCGGGCCTTTCGTCAGCGTCGCTTCACCCGCAGGCAGCAGGGCCAGGCGTTGCCCCGGCGCCTTCAGCAGCGCGCGGGCGAGCACGCCGGTGAACTCCGGCGGCGCGTTGGCGGGCAGGTAGAAGGCGCCCGCCTCCGGCCACGCGACACCGCCCTGCTCCACCCGGTTCTTCCAGGACGCCTTGCCGTCCGCGCGGTCGAAGCGCTCGGTGAGCGGCACCTTCCAGTAGTCGTTGCCTTCGGCCTCGTAGCGCAGCGGCAGGCCGCGCGCGTCGAGCGTCCAGCGCGCACGGAGCTGATCGCCGCGGCCGCGCTCGCTGAACGCGTAGTCGACCAGCACCTCGTCACCCTGCCGGCTCAGCGCCTGGCGGCCCACGGTCATGCCGTGGATCTGGACCTGCGACAGCAGCGCCTTCGCGCCCGGCAGCACCTGCGGCGCGGGCAACGCGGCCTGTGCCGCCTGGGCGTCGGCGGCGGTCGGCGCCCACTGGCGCTCGTGATCGTCGTGCGCGCGGGCGGCCGGTGCCCACAGCACGGCGCACAGGGCGGCCAGCAGCGTGATTCGATTCATCGTCTTCATTGCCAGGTCTCCGTCATCAGCCGGCGGAAGTTGCCGTCCAGGATCTTCTCGATGCGCGCCGCGCGGTGTCCCCGCGCCGACAGCAGCCGCGCCAGCTGCTGGTACTGATCCGGCCCGCACAGGTCGGGCAGGAACAGTCCCACGTCCGCCGTCTCGCCCGGCGCGCCGATGCCCAGGCGGCGACGGAGCGCGATCTCGTCCTCGAGGTGCCGGCGGTACGCGGCCATGTCGTCGTAGTGCGTGCTGCCGCCATCGGTCCCCAGCCCCACATGATCCTCGCCGCAGATGTCGATCGCGTGCTCCAGATGGGCGATGAGATCTTCCGCATGCGGCTGGCCGCCCAGGCGCAGGTAGGGCATGAAGTAGAGGCCGACCACGCCGCCCCGCTCGGCGAGCAGCCGCAGCTCGGCGTCGCTCTTGTTGCGCGGATGATCGGCGATCGCGCGGCAGCCGGTGTGCGTGATCGCGACGGGACGTCCGGCCAGACGCAGCGTGTCCAGGCAGGTGCGCTCGCTGCTGTGGCTCAGGTCGACCAGCACGCGCCGCTGCTGCAGGCGCTCGACGACCTCCGCGCCGAAGGCGCTCAGGCCGTCGTCGTCCGGCACCGTCGCGCCGCAGCCGACCGCGTTGCGGCCGTTGTAGGTCAGCTGGATCACGCGCACGCCGAGGTCCGCGAAGTGGTCCACGGCGGCCACCTCGGTGCCCAGCATCGCCGTGTTCTGGAAGCCGTAGATCACGCCGATGCGGCCTTCCCGGCGCGCGGCGGCCAGGTCCTTGCCCGCGCGCACCTTCAGCAGCTGCGGCTGCGTGTCGATGAAGGCGTCCCAACCGGCGATGTCGCGCTCCGTGGCGGCACGCGGATCGTCGCTGCCGGCCACATGGCCCAGCGTGACGTTGACCGCGTAGAGCCCGGACGCCAGCGCGTCATCCAGCGAGCGCCTGTCGACGTCCTGCGCGCTGCTGGCATAGGCCATCGCCAGACGATCGCCGGGAACCGGCTGCGAATGCGGCGCCAATTGCCGGTTCGGGTTGTCCAGGACACCGAGGGCGTTCAGGACGGGCAGCAACGGAGGCTTCATGCGCGCGTGGGCACCAGGTGCTTTGAGGGATGATCGCGGCTCGCCCCGCGGTCTCCCGATCCCCGGTCGGGATCGACCGACAGGCGCGGCCGACGAGATCCGCGGAAAACACTAGAAGATTATTCTAATCATGCCAACGAAGACCGCCAAGGCCGTCGCGAGGACCGAGCAGGTACTGAAGGCCGCCTACCCGGACGACCGCGCCGAGACCAAGCGGCTGATCCTGGCGCAGGCGCTGTCGGCGTTCAACGCCCGAGGCATCGAGGCCACGACGATCGACGACCTGCGCGCGGCCAGCGGCCAGAGTGTGGGCACGATCTACCACCACTTCAAGAACAAGGAAGGCGTGGTCGCAGCGCTGCTGTTCGCGGCGGTCGACGACCAGAGCCGCGCGATCGCGGCGCGCATCGGCGGACTGGAAGACAGCCATGCGGTGGTCGACGCCTTGATCACCGCGTATGTCGAGTGGATCACCGAGCATGCGGACCTGGCGCGCTTCTACTTCATCGCCCGCGAAGTCGTCGCGGGCGGGCCGTTCGGGGACGACCTCCGTGCGCGGATGGCGGCCCGTTATGGACCGATCGATGCGTGTTTCGCGCGCGACGTGAAGTACGGTCGCGTGATGCCGCTGCCGGAGGAACTGATCCCGGCGCTCGTGCTGGGCGCGGCGGAGTGGTACAGCCGCTCGTGGCTGGCGGGACGCCGGCTGGCAAGCCCGGCGGATCGCGGGGCGATATTGGCCGAGGCCGCCTGGCGGTCGATCGCGCGGCAGATCTGACGGCCGCCACAGCCGCCTCACCGGCGGCTGCGCCGCGTCATTCGGCGCAGCGCGCCTCGTGAGGCCTCGGGGTCAGGTCTCGAGCTGGCGCAGTGCTTCCAGGAATCGTCCCGCCGCGACGTCCGACGGCCAAGGTTCCCACGGCGTGCCGCCAAACACCGCGTGCAGCGGGTCCGCCGCCAGCACCGGATGCGTGATGCCCAGCACCTCGCGCACCTCGCGCTCGGACCAGCCCGTGCAGTGCACGGCTTCGGTCGCGGCGGCGGTGCTGTCGGCGCGCTTGTGCGTCGCGTGCGTCTCCGGCGTCCACGGGGGCAGCTGATACCGGACGGCGATCGCCGCCATCAGCCGGTCGCCGACGACGCGGAACGGCTCGCCCAGCACGCGCTTGAGCGGCGAGATGCAGTCGAAACCGAGGAAGCCTTCCTCCGCGTCGTGCAGGAGTTCGGCGCGTTGAAGCGCCGGCGACAGCGGTTCGCCGCCCTCTTCCGCCCACTGCCGGCGCAGCGCGAGCACCAGCAGCGAATGCTGCGCGACGGACAGCGGCCAGGGCCAGACGGATTCACCGCCCCAGCGGTAGGTGCGCGCCAGGCGCAGCGCGAGGTCCTCGTCGGTCCAGGCGTCGGGGGACGGGTTGATCAGATCGAGCGCCGCCCCGGAGGGCAGGCGGATCCAGGCGCGGGGGCTGTCGGTCATGCGATCGACTGTAGCGAGCGCCGCGGCACCCGCTGTCAGCAGGGACGGCCGCAACGGCGGTCGCGCGTCCGGCGTTCAGTCCATCTGCTCGCGCAGGGCCTTGGCCTTGGCGCGGTAGAACTTCGCCGAGGCGGCGTTGCCGGCCTTCTCGAAGCGGTCGGCGACCGAGGTCGCCGCCTTCGCCGCTTCGTCGAAGGCCTGGATGAACACCTGACGGTCTTCGCTCGGCACGAGCTTGCCCTGCTCGAAGCGGCCGGCCATGTAGCCCTGGTCGGGGATGTCGACGACGCCCAGCGCCAGTTCCCCCTTGGCCACGCGGCCGAGGAAGATGCGCTTCACGGCGGCACCCTGCTGCTCCTTGAGCACGCCCAGGCCGTCGGCCTTGTCGGCGGCGCAGGCGCCGTCCCAGCGCGCCGATCCCGCGGCCCAGCCGTCGGGCAGCGTGGCCACGTTGCAGGCGGCCAGCGTGGGCTGGCAGGCGGCGGTCATCACCAGGCCCGACAGGGCCAGCAGGCGGAAGGCGGAGATCAGGCGGAGCTTCATGGCAACGAGTATCCATGCGGCGACGCGCACCGGTGGGCGCGCGTCGCGGAGATTGAAACAACGGGTGTCGCGACGAGCGGCACCCCAGAGGGCCGGAGCCCGCGGCCGCTCAGGTCAGGCGCGGCGCCCACTGGGCGACCAGCGAGCGGCTGGCCTCGAAGTGCATCGCGTCCTCGGTGCGGAACGCGGCGCCCCAGTACCAGCCGTGGCGGTTGAAGATCGGCGCGATCAGGGTCAGGCCGACCTGCACCTTGCTGTCGCCGCGGCGGTCCAGCACGCCGTTGAGCGTCAGGTCGATCGCCGTGCCCCACGAGTGGTTGGAGATGCCGGTCGTCGAGCCACGGATGTTGCGGCAGCAGAGCATGCCGGCGGTGCCGAGCGCCGCGTAGACGGCGGGCTGTTCCTTGCGGATGTCTTCCATCACCGCAGCCAGGCTGTCGACGGCCAGGTCCAGGCCGGTCGCCCGGAAGGGGCCGACCGACTTCGACACGATGTGCTTCTTCAGCTTCTCGTTGGTCAGCGGCTGGCAGTCCTGCGAGTACGAGTGACGCGGCTGGCCGAGCGCCTGGACCATGTAGGACGAGGACACGGCCACCAGGCCAGGGTTCATCGTGTGCGCGTCGGGACGCGGCACCAGCGTGGTCAGCAGGGCGCGGGCGCTGCCGGAATCACCGCTGGCCGCGACGTTCTGGGGCGTCGCCGCGGAGGTGCTGCCGGCGCTGGTGGCCGGGGCGGCCGTGTGCGTGGCGGCGGGACGCGAGGCGGCCGCCGGGCGGGAGACCGCGGCCGGGGCCACGCGGGCGGCCGGCGACGCGGCGTGCGCTCCGGTGGCCGGGGCGGCCGCGCTCAGGCGCTTCAGCGTGCTGCCGTTGGGATCGACGCGCCCGTCGGGCTTGCTCATGAACCCGCGCTGGAAGCGCAGGATGCCGTCGACCGTCAGCGGGCCGCACAGGCCGTCGACGCGCCCGCGATAGAGCTGGCGGGCCGTCAGCAGACGCTGTACGGATTCGACGTCGGCCTTGCGGTTCTTGCCGGCGGCGCCGACGGAATCGATGAGATGAGCTTGCACGCGAGGATCCCCTTGCTGTCGAAATCGGATGGCGGTTGCATTCTGGGCATCGGCTTCCGACGGCGACATTGACCAAGGTCACCTCCACGGCGTCGCGTCCCTCGCAGCTGTGACGGGCGGTAACGCAGAACGCCCGGAAGGCGCCGGATGGCCGCTCGTGACGTCCGCCCGGGTCGCCCGGGTCGCCCGCTCAGGCCGTCGCCACGGCGCCGACCAGCTCGCAGAAGCGCGCCATGTCGACGTTGCCGCCGCTGATCACGATGCCGACGCGCTGGCCCTTCAGTTGATCCTTCATCGCCTTCGCGGCGGCGAAGCCCAGGCAGCCGGTCGGCTCGACCAGCATCTTCATCCGCGACGCGAAGAAGCCCATGGCGTCGACGAGCTCCGCGTCCGTCGCGGTCAGGACGTCGTCCACGTGCTGGCGGATCAGCGCGAAGGTGATGTCGCCGAGGTGCGGCGTCTGCGCGCCGTCGGCGATCGTGCGGGGCGTGTCGATGGTGACGATCGTGCCGCTGCGGAACGATTGCTGGCCGTCGTTGCCGGCCTCCGGCTCGACGCCGTACAGCCTGGCCTTGGGCGACAGCGCACGGGTCGACAGCGCCGTGCCCGACAGCAGCCCGCCGCCGCCCAGCGGCGCGAAGACGGCATCGAGCGGGCCGACCTCGTCGAACAGCTCCTTCGCGGCGGTGCCCTGCCCCGTCAGCACGTCGGGATGGTCGAACGGCGGGATCAGGGTCAGGCCGTGCTTCTCGGCCAGGTCGCGGCCGATCTGCTGGCGGTCCTCGGTGTAGCGGTCGTAGAGCACGACCTGACCGCCGTAGCCGCGCGTCGCGGCGATCTTGGCCGCAGGCGCGTCCTGCGGCATGACGATGGTGGCGGGCATGCTCAGGATGCGCGCCGACAGCGCGATCGCCTGCGCGTGGTTGCCCGACGAGAACGCGACCACGCCGAAGCGGCGCTGTTCCGGCGTGAAGCGCGACAGCGCGTTGAACCCGCCGCGGAACTTGAAGGCGCCCATGCGCTGGAAGTTCTCGCACTTGAAGAACACCTGCGCGCCGAACAGCTCGTCGACGGTGCGCGAGGTCAGCACCGGCGTGCGATGTGCATGGCCTTCGATGCGGCGGGCGGCGGCCTCGACGTCGGCGTAGGTCGGAAGGGCCACGGGCGTGGCGGCGGGGTGGGACGTGGCGCTCATCTCTGCTCCTGAACGAAGGGCGGCGCCATCATGCCGCAAGGCTGTATCGGAACAGTGCCGGGCGCGCCATTCAGCCCGCCTTCAGTCCGCGGTTCAGCCCGCTGTTGAGCACGCGGTTCAGGCCTGCCAGACCCCATAGCCCGCCTCGCGCAGGCCGATGGCGAGTTCGACCTCCATCTCCCGCGCGGCCTCGTAGGGCATCGGGTTGTAGACCTCGTACAGCTGCGGCAGCAGGCGCAGGCCGTAGTCGAAGACGAAGCGGTTGGACTGGATGCCGGCCTTGTGCTTGTCGAAGCGCAGGTCGGGGTCGAGCCCCGTCATGCCGACGTAGACGAAGGGCATGCCGAGGCGGTAGTCCGGATTCGACTTGCGGAAGCGCGGCTCGTTCCAGACCTGGTCGGCGAGCTCGACGACGTAGACATAGTGGTGATGACGCTTTTCGCGCGGCGCCTTGACGGCGGGCTTCGCGGCTGATTTCGCAGCGGACTTCGTCGCGCGTTTGGAAGCCGCTTTGGGAGCCGCTTTGCCCCCCGCTTTGGCAGCAGGCTTCGCGACGGTCTTCTTCGACGCCGCGACAATGCCACTCTTCTTCCGCTGCCCGCCCTCGCCCGCCATGCCGCTGTCCCCTTACCTCGATACCGCCCCGGTGCTCGCCGAGCGCGTCTTCGTCCATGACTCCGCCCAGGTGATCGGCGACGTCACCCTCGGTCCCGACAGCTCGGTCTGGTGCAACACCGTGCTGCGGGGCGACGTGAACCGGATTGTGATCGGCGCCGGCACCAACGTGCAGGACCTGACGATGGGGCATGTCTCGCACAAGAACCCGAAGAAGCCGGACGGCTCGCCGCTGATCATCGGCGACCACGTGACGGTCGGCCATTCCGTCATCCTGCACGGCTGCCGCATCGGCAACGAATGCCTCATCGGCATGGGTAGCATCGTGATGGACGACGTCGTCATCGAGGACCGCGTCATGCTGGGTGCCGGCAGCCTGGTGTCGCCGGGCAAGGTGCTCAAGAGCGGCCACCTGTACATCGGCCGGCCCGCGATGCCCGTGCGCGAACTCACCGCCGACGAGATCGCCTACCTGAAGTACTCCGCCGAGCATTACATCCGGGTGAAGGACAACTACCTGCGAGGCTGAGCGGTAAAGCGGCTTCTCATGGACCAGTCCAGTCTCTTCGACGATCTCGACCCGCCCGCCGACGCGCTGCCCGAAGGCATGACGTATCGCTCGGGCTTCCTGACGTCGGACGAGGAAGGCGCGTTGATCGCGCTGATCCGCTCGCTGCCGCTGGAGGCGGCGCAGTACAAGGAATACACCGCGCGGCGCCGCGTCGTCAGTTATGGCGGCAGCTTCGACTACGACGCCAACCGTCTGCGCCCGACACAGGCGCTCATCGAGGAACTGCAGCCGCTGCGACGCCGCGTCGCGGAGTGGGCAGGTGTTGCACCGGAGGCGCTCGTGCACGCGCTGGTGGCCGAGTACACGCCCGGCACGCCGCTGGGTTGGCATCGGGACGTGCCCGATTTCGAGGAGGTCTTCGGCGTGTCGCTCGGCGCGGCGGCAACGCTGCACTTCCGCCCTTATCCGCCCGATGCGCCCGATGCGCCCAAGCGCGGCCACGTCATCAAGGTGAGCGTCGAACCGCGGTCGATCTACGCGCTGCGAGGTCCGGCGCGTTGGGCGTGGCAGCACAGCGTCGCGCCGGTGGAACGGCTGCGCTGGTCGATCACGTTCCGCACTGCGCGGCGGCACCGATGACGGCGGCCGCCCGCTCGATGAGGTCGATCATCCGCTGATCGCACGTCGAGATTTGCGGTCTTCTCGGCGCGCTTGACCACGCTCGCACCGCGCCACTACGATGGCGACCGCTCCGCAGTCATCATGACCGCACCGAGCCGTAAGCGTTTACGTCAGCCAACGCGCAACCCCACTGGCATTCCGACGCCCTTCGCGTCTTGCCGGCTTGCGCACAGGCATACCATGACCACGCATTCCACGACGGTTCGTTCCACGCTCAACCATCTGAGCTTTCCCTCCCACGACGTCCCCGCCACTGCCGCGTTCTTCGAGCATTTCCTCGGCTTCGCCGTGCTCGCGATGGGCCGCAGCCGTGTCGTGAAGAAGGACGCCCTCGACATCGTCATCGAGGACGCCCGTGATCGCGACATCACCTGGCCCGGCAACTTCCACATCGGCGTCGAGGTGTCGACGATAGCCGACCTCCAGCGCATCCACGCCGACATGGCCGGCGCGGGCGTGCCGATGGAGACCGAGCTCATCTCGCACGCACGAGGCTCGCGTTTCTTCTGCTGGATGCCGGGACAGCTGATGCTCGAAGTCAACACCCGCGAGGACGCGGCACCGGAGTACCGCAGGACCTTCGCGAGCCAGCAGGGCTGAAGCCCGACGACTGGAAGCTGAAAGCTGAAAGCGGGAGGCAGAAGAGCCGGGCCAGGCGGACTCAGGCCGCCGGCTTGGCCTTCTTCGGCTTCGCGGCCGCGTCGTTCAGCGCCGCAGCCGCCTGGAACAGCGCCTTCAACGCGGTCTCGTCGATCTTCTCGCCCTTGCGGATGTCGATCGCGCGGCGCGCGTTGCCGTCCAGGCTCGAGTTGAAGAGCTGGCCCGGATCCGCCAGCTTCGCGCCCTTCGCGAAGGTCATCTTCACGACGTCCTTGTAGGTCTCGCCGGTGCAGATCTGGCCGTTGCGCTCGAACACCGGCGTGCCGCGCCACTTCCACGTCTCCTCGACACCCGGCACCGCCTGCTTCATGAGCTTGCGCAGCCGCGCGAGCATCTCGCCGCGCCAGTCGCCGAGCTCCTCGATGCGGGCATCGATCATCTTGGAGGCATTCACGCCGGGGACGTTGTCGTCGCTCGGCGCGGCGCTTCTGAAGGTGCTCTTGACGGCCGGCTTGACCGCCTTCTTCGCCACGTACGTCGCGGCGTGCTTGGCGGAGGTCTTCGCGGCGCCGGTCAAGGGCTTCTTCTTCGGATCGGTGGTGCTGGGCATGCGGGTCTCCGGGGTCAGTTCTTGAGCTGCTGGATACGGATCATGTTCCCCGCCGGGTCGCGCACACCGAAGTCACGCACGCCGTAGGGCTGGTCGGTGGGCTCCTGCACGATCTCCGCGTCCCGCGACTGCAGGCGCTGGAAGGTCTCGTCCAGGTCCTTCGCGCCGAGCAGCAGCATCGCGTAGGTGCCCTTGGCCATCATCTCCGCGATGGTGCGCTTCTCCTCATCGGTGAGGCCAGGCGTGGCGTTGGGCGGGAACAGGACGATCGAGGTGTCCGGCCTGCCCTTCGGCCCGATCGTGATCCAGCGGTTGCCGCCGAAGGCGACATCCTTGCGGATCTCGAAGTCCAGCCCGTCTCGGTAGAAGGCCAGCGATTCCTCGGCGTCGACGTGCGGCAGGAAGGTCGAGTGGATGGTGATGTCCATGCTTGTCTCCAGTGGGGTGATCCCAGATGAGCGTTTCCAGAAGGCTGATGCCAGCGGGGTTGGCGGCCGTCGCCGCCGAAGTCCGGACCCTTGGAACGCAGTCTAGGGGGACGTTTTCTCCGGCGCTTCTCGATTCCTGATCGGACGCGTCACCTGCCTGGCGACGCAGGACGGCAGGCCTTCGGCCTCGGCCGCCGAGTCGCGGCGGTAGACGCTGGGCGGCATGCCGACCAGCTCGGCGAAACGCGTGCTGAAGGTGCCCAGCGACGAGCACCCGACTTCGAAGCAGACCTCGGTGACGCTGAGGTCGCCGCGACGCAGCAGCGCCATCGCGCGCTCGATGCGGCGCGTCATCAGGTAGGCGTAGACGGACTCGCCGTAAGCGAGCCGGAACTGCCGGCTCAGATGCCCCGCCGACATGCCGATGCCCAGCGCGAGCGCCTCCACGTCCAGTGGCTGGGCGTACTCGCGATCGATGCGGTCGCGCACGCGCCGCAGGCGCGCGAGGTCGCGCAGCCGCGTGTCGAGGCTGCCGGAGGTCTCGGGGGAACTCATCCGGACATCCTATCCGCCGGTCCCGCCTCTCCAGGGTCCCGGATGCCGCCCGCGATAATGCTGGATAACCCGCACACGAGTCCCCGCATGGAAATCAAGGTCAACTTTCTCGACAAGCTTCGCCTGGAAGCCAAGTTCGATGATTTCACGGTCATCGCCGACCAGCCCATCCGCTACAAGGGCGACGGCTCGGCGCCGGGTCCGTTCGACTATTTCCTGGCTTCCTCGGCCTTGTGCGCGGCCTACTTCGTCAAGCTGTACTGCGTCACCCGCGACATCCCGACCGAGAACATCCGCCTCTCGCAGAACAACATCGTCGACCCCGAGAACCGCTACCAGCAGATCTTCAAGATCCAGGTCGAGCTGCCCGCGGACATCTCCGAGAAGGACCGCCTGGGTATCCTGCGTTCCATCGACCGCTGCACGGTGAAGAAGGTCGTGCAGGCCGGGCCGGAGTTCATCATCGAGGAGGTCGAGAACCTCGACGCCGACGCGCAGGCCCTGCTGACGCTGAATCCGGATGCGACGGCGGCGACCTACATCCCGGGCAAGGACCTGCCGCTGGAGCAGACCATCGCCAACATGACGGCGATCCTGGCGAACCTGGGCATCAAGATCGAGATCGCCTCCTGGCGCAACCTGGTGCCCAACGTGTGGTCGCTGCACATCCGCGACGCGCATTCGCCGATGTGCTTCACCAACGGCAAGGGCGCCACCAAGGAGAGCGCCCTGGCGTCGGCCCTGGGCGAATACATCGAGCGCCTGAACAACAACCACTTCTACGCCGGCGTGTTCTGGGGCGAGGACATCGCCAACGCCGACTTCGTGCACTACCCCGACGAGCGCTGGTTCAAACCCGGCCCGGACGATGCGCTCCCTGAGGGCCTGCTCGACGAGCGCTGCCTGGCCTGGTACGACCCCGACGGCGAGTTGCGCGCGTCGCACCTGATCGACACCAACTCCGGCAATGTGGCGCGCGGCATCTGCGCGCTGCCGTACGTGCGGCGGTCCGACGGCGAGGTGGTCTATTTCCCGTCCAACCTCGTCGAGAACCTGTACGTCAGCAACGGCATGAGCGCCGGCAATACGCTGGCCGAAGCGCAGGTGCAATGCCTGTCCGAGATCTTCGAACGCGCCGTCAAGCGCGAGATCCTGGAAGGCGAGATCGCCCTCCCCGACGTGCCGCAGGCCGTGCTCGACAAGTACCCCGGCATCGTCGCCGGCATCCGCAGCCTGGAGGAGCAAGGCTTCCCGGTGCTGGTGAAGGACGCGTCGCTGGGCGGCGTCTACCCGGTCATGTGCGTGACGCTGATGAACCCGAAGACCGGCGGCGTGTTCGCCTCCTTCGGAGCCCATCCCAGCCTGCAGGTCGCGCTGGAGCGCAGCCTGACGGAACTGCTGCAGGGCCGCAGCTTCGAAGGCCTGAACGACCTGCCCCGGCCCACCTTCGCCAGCAACGCGGTCACCGAGCCCAACAACTTCGTCGAGCATTTCATCGATTCCAGCGGCATCGTGTCGTGGCGCTTCTTCAGCGCCAAGGCCGACCACGCGTTCGTCGAATGGGACTTCTCCGGCCAGGGCGCCGACTCGAATGCCGAGGAAGCCGCCACGCTGTTCGGCATCCTCGAGGACATGGGCAAGGAGTCCTACATGGCGGTGTACGACCAGCTGGGCGCGACGGCCTGCCGCATCCTGGTGCCGGACTACTCGGAGATCTATCCGGTCGAGGACCTGATCTGGGACAACACCAACCAGGCCCTGGCGTTCCGCGCGGACGTGCTCAATCTGCACCGGCTCGACGATGACCAGTTGGAGGCGCTGCTGGAGCGACTCGAAGACAGCGAGCTCGACGACTACACCGACATCGCCACGCTGATCGGCATCGACTTCGACGAGAACACGGTCTGGGGCCAGTTGACCCTCCAGGAACTGAAGCTGCTGATCCATCTCGCGTTGGGGCAACTGGAAGAAGCGCAGGAACTGGTCGGCGCCTTCCTCCAGTACAACGAGAACACGGTCGATCGCGGCCTGTTCTATCAAGCCGTGAACGTGGTGCTGGAAGTGCTGCTGGACGACGAGCTGGACCTGGACGATTACGTCGTCAACTTCCGCCGCATGTTCGGCAACGAGCGCATGGACGCCGTGCTCGGGTCCGCGGACGGCAGCGTGCGCTTCTACGGCCTGACGCCGACCAGCATGAAGCTGGAAGGCCTCGACCGGCATCACCGCCTGATCGACAGCTACCGCAAGCTGCACGTGGCGCGGGCCGCCGCGGCGGCCCGCAAGGGCTAGGCGGGCTGACACACGCGGTCCATCCCGGGCATCCGCCCCGGGCATCAGTTTCGGGTTTTCCCTGAGCGATCCTAGGGGTTCCTCCCCCGGATGCGTACAAGGCACTCCGCCGGTGCGCTTCCTAGACTGGGGCCGCCCTGTCGCATCTCGCGGCACGGGCGCCTCATCAAGGGAGACACCATGACTCAGAGAGCTTCGCTGCGGACCGCCCTGCGGGCCGCCGCCCTGTGCGTCGCCTTCGCCACCTTCGCCGCGGGCCACGCCTCGGCGCAGATCGGCCCGGATCCCACGTCCGCCAGCCTCAACGCCACCGCGGGATCGTTCGCGGTCTCGACCAGCAACGTCACGCTGGCGCGCGGCTTCGGCGGCGGCACCATCTACTACCCCACCACCGCCGGCCGCTACGGGGTCGTGGCCATCAGTCCCGGCTTCACCGCCACCCAGTCCAGCGTCGCCTGGCTGGGCCGCCGGCTGGCCACGCACGGACTGGTGGTGATCACGATCAACACCAACACGACACTGGACCAGCCCGCCAGTCGCGCCACACAACTGATGGCGGCGCTGAACCACGTGGTCAACAGCGCCAGCAGCACGGTGCGCGCCCGCGTGGACAGCACGCGGCTGGCCGTGGCCGGCCATTCGATGGGCGGCGGCGGCGCGCTGATCGCCGCGGAGGACAACCCGACGCTCAAGGCCGCGCTGCCGCTGACGCCGTGGAACCTCAGCACCAGCTTCACCCAGGTGCGCGTGCCCACGCTCATCGTCGGCGCCGACGGCGACACGGTGGCCTCGGTCGCCGCGCATGCGCGCCCCTTCTATGCGAGCCTGCCCGCCTCGACCTTCAAGGCCTATGCGGAACTGAACGGCGCCACCCACTTCACGCCCAACAGCACCAACACGCCGATCGGGCGTTACGGCGTGACCTGGATGAAGCGATTCGTGGATGCGGACACGCGCTACTCGCCGTTCCTGTGCGGAGCGGCGCACACGGCCTACGCCACCGCGCTGGTCTTCGACCGCTACAACCAGAACTGCCCGTACTGAGCCCGACGGAGGACACCATGTCGCACTCGTCCGATCGTCACCGGGGCCGGCGCATCGCGCTCGCCCTTGCCGCCGGCCTGGGCGCCGTGGCGCTCCTCGTCTGGCTGGCCGCCGGGGCTCACGCGCCGGCGGCCGGCGAAGATCCGAAGACGGCTTTCCCGTGGTCCCGGACGGCCGAGGCAGCCGGGGCATCCGCGCCGGTCGCCGCTCCGACCGCGACTGCACCAGCGGCGCTCGACGGAAACGCCGGCGTCAGTCCGCACGCGACGATGTCGGCATCGGCATCGGCGCCGGGGCCAGGTCTTGCCGAGCCATCCCGACGTGTCTTCCAAGCCGACGCCAAGGGGCGGCTTGTCATCGACCAGCCGATGCGGTTGCGCGCCGAGGCGCTGCTGGCGCTCAACGAAGGCGATGCGCTGGCCGCGCGCATGGACGCCGAACTGGCCGGCCTGCCGGCGCCGGCCGCGGCGCGAGCGCGCGAACTGGTGGCGCAGTTCGAGGCCTACCAGGCCGCGCAGGCGGCGGCGTTCCCGCCGGGCCAGGCGCCGCTGGTGCCCGAGGAAGGACTGGTGCAACTGCAGACGATGCAGGCGCTGCGAGCGGCCCACTTCGGCGCGGAAGCGGCCCGGGAGATGTTCGCGCAGGACGACGCCGTCGCACGGCGCATCCTCGAGCTCATGCGAGAGGACACGTCCACCGCGCGCAGCATGGAGGAGAAGGCCATGCGCGCGCAGCTCCGTTATGACCAGGAGCGCGGCGCGGTCCCACCTTGACGCGATGGCGCTGCCGGTCGCAGCATGTCCTCATGACGTCTGGCAACTTCGTCGGCCCGCGTTTGGGCCTGTTGGGGGACAGCTTCATCTACGCGAGCGGCGCCGTTCGCTCGCGCGTGCGGCGCCACTCGGTCACGCTGGCCTGCGCGCTGACGCCGCAGCCGCTGAGCGTCAGCGTCGACGGCCAGCACTGGTCAGGCCGTCTGGTGGCGGTGCGTCCGTTCTCGACGCGCGCCATCGACTCCGGCGGACAACCCGCCGTCTTGATCGACCTCGAGCCAACGCACCCGCGCTACAACACGTTCAGCCGCTCCGCGGACCCCACGCCGGTGCGCGTGCTGGACGAGCAGCACTTCGCCGGTCTGCTGGACTGCGCGTCCGCCTTCGCCCACCACGGGCTGAGCGGGCGGCGGCTGCAGGCCTCGGTGCAGATGCTCGTGGGCAGCGTGGCCGACAGCGTCTCACCGCATCAGCCGCTGGATCCGCGCGTGCTGCAGATGATGGCCGGGCTGCGGCTGGATCCGGCGCAGGACCTGGCGGCGCTGGGCGCGCCGGTGGGACTGTCCGCCGCGCAGGCCTCGCGCGGCTTCCTGAGATCGCTGGGCATCACGGCGCGGCAGTACGCGCTGGCGGTGAAGATCCAGCGCGCGGCCATGTTCTTCGGCAGCGGCCGGGCCTTGACCGCGATTGCGCAGGCGTCCGGATTCACCGACTCCGCCCATCTGGCGAAGGTGTGGGTGCGCTGCTACGGCGAGTGCCCCTCGCGCTACTTCGGGCAGCTCCGCAGCGCGCCGGAGGGTCACGTGGACCACGCCTGGCGGCAGCGGGTCAGCCTGATGGGCGTGGGCGGCGGATGATTCCGGCGCCTGACCGCGGCTACTTCGCCGCGGCCGGGAACGCCGGCAGCTTGCCGATGTCGCGCGGGTCGTGCTGGATGATGACCGTGGCCTTCAGGTTCTTCTCGATCTGCTTGACGCGCTGGATCGAGGCCAGCGTCTGCGCCCGGTCGTCGTTGAAGCCCGGCACGCCGTCGTGCTCGTAGTTCTCGTGGAAGTGGACCGAGTCCCCGCTGAGGATCACCGGCCCCATTTCCTTGAGGCGGACCAGCAGGATGCTGTGGCCCGGCGTGTGCCCCGGCGCGCGCAGGACCATCACGGTGCCGTCGCCGAAGACGTCCTTGTCGGCGCTGAGCGGCTCGACCTTGCGCTTCTCGGCGATCCACTCGGTGAAGCCCTTCGCGTTCGCGCCGGCCATCGGCGGCGTCGCGTTGATGGCGTCCCAGTCGGCCTTGCCGATCAGCAGCGTTGCGTTCTTGAACAGGCTCACCTGGCCGGTGTGGTCGGCGTGGAAGTGGCTGATGCCGACGAACTTCACGTCCGCGGGATCGACCTTGATCTGCTTGAGCAGGTCGCCCAGCGGCTTGTTGGTCGCGTTGGGCGCGGAGCCCGGCAGGTAGCCGGTGTCCCACACCATCACGTCCGCGCCGTGCCGGATGACGTAGCAGCTGAAGGTGAAGGGCTTGGACGTCTCGGTGTAGGCGAAGGTGTCGCTGAAGCGCCGCGGGTCGTTGGTCCCGTTGCCGCAATCGAGCCGCGTCAATGTGACCTCCTGGGCCGCCGCCGACAGGGACGTCAGGGACAAGAGCGCGCCCGCCGCGAGCGCCATCCAGAAGCGTGTCTTCATGTCGTCTCCTTGATCGCGGGGATGATAGCCAGGAAGCAGCCTGCTGTGAGCCCGGCGTCGCCACCGGTCAGAACAGTGCGCGCGACAAGGCCCGGGAGTAGCCTGCCTGAACGCCAGCGCCGGAGGGACGCGACGGTCTGTTGGCCGCGGTCGCGGACGGCTCATGACCGCGCACGCGCGACGCCGGCGGCTCGCCGCGATCGGGGCCGACACTCGCCGCCTCGGTCATGTCGCACCGCACCTCGAGGCCCGGTGCCGGCGACCGCCGCTGCGCGCTCAATCGCCAGCCGTGCGCCGACGCGATCTCGGTGCAGATCGCCAGTCCCAGTCCCGCCCCCTGCTCACGCCGGTCCGTGCCGCGCCAGAAGCGCTCGAAGATGCGCGGCAGGTCCTGCTCGGCCACGCCCTTGCCCTGATCCGAGACCGAGAAGCCGTCCGGCCGTGCCTCCAGCGTGACGACGCTGTCCGGCGGACTGTGCTGGATCGCGTTCTCCAGCAGGTTCTTCAGCAGCGTGAACAGTGCGCCCCGGTCCGCACGCCAGAAACGCAACGACGGGCTCAGGTGCAGGCCCAGGGTCACGTCATGCCGCGCGGCCACGCGTTCCATGAAGTCGAAGACCTCGCGCAACGCCGGCGTTGGATCGATCGCCTCGACGCGGTAGTTGCGCTGCTCGCTGGCTTCCGCCAGCAGGAGCAACTGCTGCACCTGGCGCGCGACGCGGTCGACGTCGTCCAGCACCTGATCCCGCCAGGCGCCGGCCTCGGCCAGCTCCACCTGCGCGCGGATCAGCGCCAGCGGCGTCTTCAGTTCGTGTGCGGCATTCGACAGGAACTCCTGCTGCGTCTTGAATCCGCCTTGCAGCCGGTCCAGCGCCGCGTTGAAGGCCTCGACCAGCGGCCGCAGTTCGCGCGGCTGGTCCGCAGCAGGCAGGCGCTCGGCCAGTGTCCGCGGCGCGATGCGGCGCGCGGCGCTGGACGCCGCGCGCACCGGCAACAAGGCCTGACGCAGCGCCACGTTGATCGTGATCAGGAAGATCAGCACGAAGGTCGCGCCCAACGCGATCACGCCTTGCCGGAAGACGTCGAAGCCGATGGACTCCCGCATCTGCAGCACCATGCGATCGGTGACGGCGAACTGCACGTACCAGCGGCGGCCGGCGTGGTCGAACGGTACGGTCGCGCCGTGCATCGCGATGCCCTTGCGGTTGAAGACGAAGGACTGCCGGCGCGGCTCGAATTCCTTGCCGTCCGGCGCGATCGTCGTCTTGATGCCGTCCGACGAGTAGGCGACGTAGCCCTCCTTGTCCGCCACGCGCAGCATGACCTCGTGGCGCAGACTGTCGAACAGCCAGGGCTCGATCGCCTTCTCCTCGATGCCGACCGGCCAGCCCTGCGCATCGAAGCGCAGATGGCGCGCGATGGACTCGCCGTTGTCCTCGATCTGGTCGCGCAGCACCCAGCGCGTGAACGGCTCCCACAGCACCATGGAGGCGAATCCGACCAGCACCGCGCTCAGCAGCATGCTGGCCGCCAGCACCGCCAGCACGCGGTTGCGCAGGCTATTCGGCCACCGCATCTTGAAGCGCATACCCATGGTTCCTGAGATTGACGATGCGCAGTTCCGACCCGAGCGAGCCCAGCTTCTTGCGCAGCCGATGCAGTGCCACGTCGAGCGCGTTGGGCGTCACCGCCTCGGACAGCCCCCAGGCCGCCGCCTCCAGCGCCGCGCGCCGGACCGTGCGTCCCTGCTGCTGCACCAGCGCGATCGCGATCTGCAGCTCCGCCGGGGCCAGCGCCACCGAGACCTCGCCGCGCACCAGCAGCGCCTCCTCGATCACGACCTCGATGTCGCCGAAGACCGCCCGCGGTGGCCGCACCGCGACCGACCGGCGCATCAGCGCCCGCACGCGCGCCACGAGCTCCTCCATCGGGAAGGGTTTGGCCAGGTAGTCGTCGGCACCGGACTCGAGCCCGTCGATGCGGTCGTGCAGGGCGTCCCGCGCCGTGAGCATCAGACAGGGCGTGCCCTGGTGCGCCGCGCGCAGGCGCTTGACCAGCGTCAAGCCGTCGCCGTCCGGCAGGCCACGGTCGATGACCAGCGCGGCATACCCGACGTCGCGATGCGCGACCCAGGCAGGCTCCAGCGCGTGGAAGACATCGGTCGGAATGCCGGCGGCCTGCAGGGCCTGACGGATCAGGTCGGCCAGCCGGACGTGATCCTCGACCAGGGCGATTCGATTCATGGGCAGCGAGGGCGGAAATGCGGATGTTAAAGGCGCATCCTCCGTTCCCCCGACTTACCCGCGGCTTACCGGGCCGCGACGGACAGCGCCCGCCCCTCTGACGTCTGCGCTGCGCCGTCCCTCACGCCGCCTCCGGCACCGGCTCGTGGTACTGCACCACCGGCACGCCGTCGCGGATGGCCTGCTCGTAGACGCCGAGCATGCCCAGCGCCTCGCGCAGGTCGTCGCGGATCGCCGCGGAGGCGATGACCGCCTCGTCGTCGTTGCACAGCGCGCCCTCCTCCTCGTCATCGCGCTTGAGACGGCAGACCAGCTCCGCGATGACGGCGGCATGTTCGATGCGCTCGCGCAGCGTCTTCATCGCCAGGCCGACCGTGATGTCGCGCCGCGGCACGCAGTACTCGACGCTCCCCGGCGCGAAGCGGCTCAGCGACGGGTACATGCGCGACTGGTAGAGGAAGGCTTCGAACTCCTGGCCGTTCAGGCGCAGCAGCGGCCGGAGCTCCAGCAGGCGGCGCTGCATGAACAGGGTCTTCGCGGGCCGCGGGGCAGGCGCGGCGGCCGCCCCCTCCGCGCCGAACGGGGGCGGTGGCGCCGGCGGGGCGCCGTTGCCGCCGCTCGCGTCCAGGGCCTGCGCGACAAGGTCGGCGCCGGGATCGTCGTCGAGCTCGTCATCGAGGCTGTCTGAAAAGGCGGACGCACCGCTGAAGCGCGCGGCGGCAAGGGGGCCGGACGCACCGGCTTGAGAGAAGGACATCGAGGTCATGGACAACTCCATTCAGATCGGATCAATTCATCAACATCACCTTCGTCGGGATGATCTGGACCGCGCCAGACGACGCGGGAGAGTCATCTTCCTCGTGCCGTCCTCAAGACCGGGCACGAAAAGATCAATGAAATCGATTCAATGAAATCGTCGGTATCGGCGCCACACGGCTTCTCGTAGCAGGACTGACTTGTCCCGGTAGGCGACTCCTCAGGTCCCACTCGCATGAGTGGGTGAACCGCGTCTCAGGGGAATCTCACCGCCGCCTCGAACCCCGGCTGTGCGTTGCGAAGCTCCAGGCGACTGCCGTGCGCCTCGGCGACGAGCCGGCACAGCGACAGGCCCAGACCCACGCCGCCCTCGCTGCGGGCCCGCGCCTCGTCCGGCCGGAAGAACGGCTGGCCGAGCTGCGAGAGCACGTCCGGTGACACGCCGGACCCGTGGTCCCGCACGGTGAGCCTGACGCCCTGGCCATCGCGCTCGACGGACACCATCACGGGTCCGGCCTCCGGATCGTTGTGTCGCAGCGCGTTGTGCACCAGGTTGCGCAGCAGCAGCTGCACCCGCATGCGGTCGAGCTTGAGCACCGGCAGGTCGCGCTCGATGCGCAGCGCCACGCCCGGCTGGTCCTGCTCGCGCGCCAGCGCGCCGAGGTCGCAGTCGGCGACGTGCAGCGCCCGGTGCCCGCTGCCCAAGCGCTCGCTCTCCAGCAGCGCCGAGATCAGCTCCCGCATCTGCGCGAGCTCGTCCAGCAGCGCCTCCTTCGACGCGCCCTCGTCGACCAGCTCCGCGTGCAGCCGCGCCCGCGTCAGCGGGCTTCTCAACTCGTGGCTGATCGCCAGCAGCAGCGCCCGCTTGCCGTCGAGCATCGCCTGGATGTCCTCGGCCATCTGGTTGAAGCGGTGCGCGAGGTCGCCGATCTCGTCGCGGTGGTAGATCGGGACGCGATGCTCGAGATCGCCCCGCCCGAAGGCTTCCGCACCGGCCGCCAGCTCGCGCAGCGGTCCCACCAGGTGGCGGATGCCGCCGTAGGCAAGACCTGTCACCAGCAACAGCAGCGGCACGGCCCACAGCAGGCCGTACTCGACCTGCATCGAGGCCCACAGGATGCCGATGCCGGCGCAGGCCAGCACGACGAAGATCGCGATCAGCCGCGCGCCCAGCGAATGCTTGAACTGCGCGTGATGCCGGTGCCAGCGCTGGTGCCAGCGGTTGCGCGCCCGCATGTGCCAGCGCCAGCCGCGCTCGCGCGGGAACGGGATGCCGCCGGCCTCCATCTCCGCCCAGCGGCGCATCTTCTCCAGCTTGTGCATGCGCCGCATCTGCCGCGCGCGGCGCCGCCATTCCTCGCGGTGCGCGTGGCGCTGGCGCGGATCGTTCCAGTGGTCGTAGGGGTGGCGCGGACCGGTCATGCGCCCTCCTCCGCTGCTGGCAGCGCGAAGCAGTAGCCCGCATTGCGCAGCGTCTTGAGCGCCTCCAGCGGTTCGAGCTTGCGGCGCATCCGGCTCACCAGGATGTCCACCGCCCGGGTGTAGAGGTCGGCTTCCTGGCCGCGCAGCCGGTTCAGGATCTCGTCGCGCGAGAACACCCGCCCCGGCTCGCGGGCCAGCATCAGGAGCAGCTCGTACTCGGTGCTGGTGAGCTCGACCGGTCCCGCCGCCACCGTCACGACACGGCGGGCCGTGTCGATGTCCAGGCCCGCGAAGCGCAGCAGCGTCGCCGGCACGGAGGCGGCCGGCGCCAGCCGCGTGCGGCGCAGGATGGTCTGCAGCCGCGCCGCGAGCTCGCGCGGCTCGAAGGGCTTGGCCAGGTAGTCGTCGGCCCCCAGCTCCAGGCCGACCACGCGGTCGGTCAGGTCGCCGCGCGCGGTCAGCATCAGGATCGGGATCTCGCGCCAGGGCTCCGTGCCGCCGCGCACGCGCTTGCAGAACGCGAAGCCGTCCATCTCCGGCAGCATGCCGTCCAGGATCAGCGCGTCGAAGCGTTCCCCGGCCAGGCGCGCGAGCGCGGCGCTGGGCCGCGTCACGGCGCTCAGGTCGAAATCGAAGCGCGCCAGGTAGCTCGCCAGCGGCGCGGCCAGCGCCTCGTCGTCGTCAATCAGCAGCAATCGATGCATCGTGACGTCCATTGTGGCTGTGCCGGACCAGCGTGATCGCCCGTTCGGGACAGGCCTTGACGCAATGGCCGCAGGCGCGGCACACGTCGGCGTTCGGCGTGAAGGCCTGCTGCCAGCCGTGCGCGTAGCCGCGCAGCTTGCCGAACAGGTTCAGCTCCTTGCGCCGGTCCGCCGGCAGCGTGCCGACCGAGAAGACACCGTACGGGCAGACCTCGACGCAATCGCCCTTGCCCTCGCAGCGGTTGCGGTCGATGACCGGCCGCAGCAGCCCCGGGGGCTGCCGGCAGTCGCGGCGGTCCATCAGAGGCTCCGCTCGCCGGAACCGTCGCGGCCATCACGACCATCACGGCCGTGTCCGCGATCACGTCCGTCTCGCCCGCCGCGCGCATCACCGTCACGGCCCGCCCGACGGCGCAAGCGGCGCAACATGAAACGCAGCATCTGCTGCTGGTCGAAGTCCAGCGCGTCGAAGAAGTCGCCGAAGGCGGCCACCAGCGCCGGACCGGTCGCCCGCAGCGCCTCGATCTGGCCGTCGAAGAGGTCCTGCGCCTCCTCGCGGCGGAAGTTCTCGCTCTCGAAGAGCCGCGCGACCTCGGGGCCGCGCGCCAGCGCCTTCACCGCGCGCCTGGCCGTGGCGAGCTGGTCGACCAGCCGCGCCAGCAGTTCGGACTGGCTGTCGCTCAGGTCCAGAAAGGCGCGGGCCCGGGCTTGCAGCCTCTCGCCGCGGCCGGCGTGGTGGGCATCGGGTCCCACGCCCCCGCCGAGGCCGTCCCACCCATGACCGCCGTGGTGACCATGGCGACCGTGGTGGCCGTGGCGACCGTGTCCGCGTCCATGTCCGCCATGGCGGCCGTATCCACGGTCTCCAAGACCGCCCCACCCCCAGGGAAGCCACCGAAACCGCCGAAGCGGTACCAGGGTCCGGTGACGGGCACCGGGCCGTAGTAGCCATCGTCACACACAGGGCCGAAAGGACCGAAACGACCAGCGTGGTCGAAGTGAGCGTGCTGACGGTCATGGTGGTGGCTCCAGCGTCGAAACAGATGCATGTTGCAATTCCTCGGTAAAGCCCGGGTGTCCGGGCGGTGAATCCATGTCGCCATGATTCCCATGCCCCCTCGCCAGGGCATCTCACCGCGGTATCGCTGTTTTTCGTTTTGTATCGCCGTCGCCCGGCCGAGGGAATGCCTCCAAGGGGGAACCGGGCGAAACGCAGAGAAAACGCGGAGCAAACCGCGTCCCTGCTGACACGACGCGTCAGGGAGTCGGGATTCGACATCGCCCTCCACGGTGGGAAGCGTTTCCCCCTCTGGGGTGTCCCCCGTCTCAGGCCGCCCGCCGCGGGCGTCGCGGGGTCCCGCCGCCCTACAATCGCCGGCTCACCTTGTCCCTCGCCCAGATGACACCGCTTCACGGCGGCTCGCCCCATGACCGAACTCGCCAAGTCCTTCGAACCCGCCTCTCTTGAAGCCCACTGGGGCCCGCTGTGGGAGTCCAAGGGCCTTTACGAGCCGACGCTCGATCCGGCCAAGCCGTCGTTCAGCATCCAGCTGCCCCCGCCGAACGTGACGGGCACGCTGCACATGGGCCACGCGTTCAACCAGACCATCATGGACTCGTTGACGCGCTACCACCGCATGCGCGGCCACAACACGCTGTGGGTCCCCGGCACCGACCACGCCGGCATCGCCACGCAGATCGTCGTGGAGCGCCAGCTGCAGGGCCAGGGCCAGAGCCGCCACGACCTGGGCCGCAAGAACTTCGTCACCCGCGTCTGGGAGTGGAAGCAGCAGTCCGGCTCGACCATCACCCAGCAGATGCGCCGCATGGGCGACTCGGTGTCCTGGGGCCACGAGTACTTCACGATGGACGAGAAGCTCTCGCCCGTCGTCGTCGACACCTTCGTCAAGCTCTTCGACGAAGGCCTGATCTACCGCGGCAAGCGCCTGGTGAGCTGGGACCCGATCCTGAAGTCCGCCGTCTCCGACCTCGAGGTCGAGAGCGAGGAGGAGGACGGCTCGCTGTGGCACATCCGCTATCCGATGGCCGAGGGCGAGGAATCGCTGGTCGTCGCGACCACGCGTCCCGAGACCATGCTGGGCGACACCGCCGTCATGGTCCATCCCGAGGACGAGCGCTACCGGCACCTGATCGGCAAGCAGGTGAAGCTGCCCATCACCGGCCGCCTGGTGCCCGTGATCGCCGACGACTACGTCGACAAGGAGTTCGGCACCGGCGTCGTCAAGGTCACGCCGGCGCACGACACCAACGACTACCAGGTCGGCCAGCGCCACAAGCTGCCGATGCTGACGATCTTCACGCTGGACGCGACCGTCGTCGACACGATGGACGAGATCCCGGCCGAGTACCGCGGCCTGGACCGCTTCGCCGCGCGCAAGCTGATCGTCAAGGCGCTCGAGGACCAGGGCCTGCTGGTCGAGGTCAAGAAGCACAAGCTGATGGTGCCGCGCTGCACCCGCACCGGCCAGATCATCGAGCCGATGCTGACCGACCAGTGGTTCGTCGCCACCAGCAAGCCGGGCAAGGACGGCAAGTCCATCGCGCAGAAGGCGATCGACGTCGTCGCCAGCGGCGAGGTGAAGTTCGTCCCGGAGAACTGGGTCAACACCTACAACCAGTGGATGAACAACATCCAGGACTGGTGCATCTCGCGCCAGCTCTGGTGGGGCCACCAGATTCCCGCCTGGTACGGCAGCAACGGCGAGATCTTCGTCGCCCATGACGAGGCCGAAGCCCAGGCCAAGGCCGCCGCGGCCGGCTACACCGGCACGCTCAAGCGCGACGAGGACGTGCTGGACACCTGGTACTCCTCGGCGCTGGTGCCCTTCTCGACGCTGGGCTGGCCGGCCAAGACGCTCGAACAGGACCTCTTCCTGCCGTCGTCCGTGCTGGTGACCGGCTACGACATCATCTTCTTCTGGGTCGCCCGGATGATCATGATGACGACGCACTTCACCGGCCAGGTGCCCTTCAAGCACGTGTACATCCACGGCCTGGTGCTGGACGCGCAGGGCAAGAAGATGAGCAAGTCCGAGGGCAACGTGCTCGATCCGGTCGACCTGATCGACGGCATCGAGCTGGCCCCGCTGCTGGACAAGCGCACGCAGGGCCTGCGCAAGCCCGAGACCGCGCCCAAGGTCCGCAAGGCCACGGAGAAGGAATTCCCCGAAGGCATCCCCGGCTACGGCGCCGACGCGCTGCGCTTCACCTTCGCCGCGATGGCGACGCTGGGCCGCAGCGTCAACTTCGACAGCAAGCGCTGCGAGGGCTACCGGAACTTCTGCAACAAGCTGTGGAACGCCACGCGCTTCGTGCTGATGAACACGCAAGGCCAGGACTGCGGCCTGGTGGAGCACACCAAGGAACAATGCGCCCCCGGCGGCAGCGCCCACGGCTACCTGCAGTTCTCGCAGGCCGACCGCTGGATCGTCAGCGAACTGCAGAAGGTCGAGCAGGCCGTGGCTCAGGGCTTCGCGGACTACCGCCTGGACCAGGTGGCCAACGCGATCTATTCGTTCGTGTGGGACGAGTACTGCGACTGGTACCTGGAGCTGGCCAAGGTCCAGCTGCAGACCGCGCAGGCGGAGGGCAACGAGGCCGCGCAACGCGCCACGCGCCGCACGCTGATCCGCGTGCTGGAAACCATCCTGCGCCTGCTGCACCCGATCGCGCCGTTCATCACCGAGGAACTCTGGCAGACCGTCGCCCCGATCGCGGGCCGCAAGGCGACCGACTACCTCGTGACGGCGGCGTACCCGGTCGCCCAGCCGGAACGCATCGATCCGCAGGCCGTCGCCTGGGTCGAGCAACTGAAGTCCGTGGTCGGCACCTGCCGCAGCCTGCGCGGCGAGATGGGCCTGAGCCCGTCCGACCGCGTGCCGCTGCTGGCCGGTGGCGACCTGTCCTTCCTGCGCGAAGCCGCGCCCGCGCTGAAGGTGCTCGCCAAGTTGCTGAGCGTCGAGCTGATCGAGGACGAGGCCGCGTTCAACGCGCAGAGCGCGATGTCGCCGGTGCTGGTGCACGGCGCGGCGCGCCTGGCGCTGAAGGTGGAGATCGACGTCGAGGCCGAGCGCGCCCGCATCGCCAAGGAGGTCGCGCGGCTGGAGGGCGAGGTCACCAAGGCCAAGGCCAAGCTGGACAACGAAGGCTTCGTGGCGCGCGCACCGGCGGCCGTCGTGGAGCAGGAACGTCAGCGCATCGCCGACTTCAGCGCCACCGTGGCTCGGCTAAAAGATCAGGCAGCGCGCCTGGGTGGGTCGGCCTGAACTCAGGCTGAACGGCGGGCGTGGCCAGGATCTCGGAGATCCGCCGCGCCACGCTCCACGCGGCGCGCATCCTTGACTCGCGCGTCGTCGCCGCGATCCGCGGCGTGACCTGCAATCCGGGCACGCCGTGCAACGGACGCCCGGTCTCCATCAGGCCCGGCTCCATCAGGTCGAGCCACGCGGCGAGCAGCCGACCGCCTTGCAGCGCGTCGGCCAGCGCCTGTTCATCGAACAGCGCCGAGTGCGAGGTCGACACCAGAACCTGGGACGGCTTGCAGAAGTTCAGCACCCGCTCCCCGATCAGGCCGCGATAACGCGGGAAGTAGGCCAGCTGCACGCTCACCGCGTCGGCAGCCTGCATCAGTTCGCGCAGACCGTAAGGCTCGATGCCCCACTGGCCCCAGAGCGGGTCGGCATGGTGCAGGCTCGGGTCATAACCGATCACGCGCGCACCAAAGGCCGGCAGCAGCGTCGCCAACTGGCGCGCCGACGGCGTGAGGCCGACCAGGCCGACGGTCGCGCAGCCGAGTTCTCTTCCGACCCAGTTGCCGTCCGCCCCCTGCACCGGCACGCGACGCATCAGCGCCAGCAGCGCGCCGATGACGAACTCGGCTTCCGCCGACGCCGCTGCGGTCGGCGCGCGCACCACCTCGATGTTGGCGGCGCGGCAGGCTTCGAGATCGATGTTCTCCGCACCGGCACCGATGCGGCCCACGGCACGCAGGCGAGGTGCGCGGCGGATCATTTCCGCATCGAGCGCGATCGAGGCGGGCAAGAAAATTGCCTGGGCCTGCGCAACATGCTCTCTCAAGGCGTGCGGCGCCTCCGCCAGATCGGGTGCGGCCTGGATGACATGGCGCTCCGCCAGCCATTCCAGGACGTCAGCCTCCAGCGGTTCCAGGACTAGCACTGCCATGAGTGGTTTGGAGAGGTTTGTTTGATTTTCTTTCAGCTGTGCCGTGCAAGAATGCCGGCGCAATTACCGTCGGAGTGTACGTAAATGGCCCTCATCAACAAGGCAATCTTCCCGGTTGCTGGACTCGGCACACGCTTTCTGCCCGCCACCAAGGCGCAGCCGAAGGAGATGCTGCCCGTGGTCGACAAGCCGCTGATCCAGTACGCGGTGGAAGAAGCCTACGCGGCGGGCATCCGTCAGATGATCTTCGTGAACGGCCGTAACAAGCGTGCCATCCCGGATCATTTCGACACCGCCTTCGAACTCGAGACCGAACTCGAAGCAGCCGGCAAGAAGGAACTGCTGGCGATGGTGCATTCCATCAAGCCGGACGACATGGAGTGCATCTACATCCGACAGCCCAAGGCCCTCGGCCTGGGCCACGCGGTGCTGTGCGCCCAATGCGTGGTCGTCAACGAGCCCTTCGCGGTGCTGCTGGCCGACGACCTGATGGTCGGCAAGCCGCCGGTGCTCAAGCAGATGGTGGACCAGTTCTCCGAATGGCAGGCGTCCATCCTGGCCGTCCAGGAAGTGCCGGCCGAGCACACCAAGCGCTATGGCATCGTGGCCGGCGCGCCGATCAGCGACCGCCTGATGGATCTCACTCACATGGTCGAGAAGCCTGCTCCCGAGGACGCCCCGTCGCGCCTGGGCGTGGCCGGCCGCTACATCCTGACGCCGGGCGTGTTCCGCGAGATCGCCACGCAGCCCCGCGGTGTCGGTGGCGAAATCCAGCTGACCGACGGCATCGCCGCGCTGATGCGCCGTGAGAAGGTCTTCGCCTTCCGCTACGAAGGCAAGCGCTACGACTGCGGCAGCAAGGAAGGTTTCCTGCAGGCCAACGTCGAACTGGCCCTGGCGCACCCGGAACTGGGCGCCAGCTTCCGCGAGTACCTCAAGGCGCTGGAAATCTGACCGCGCTGAACTTCTGACGGCAGGACTTCCCGTCACTGCGCCGTCATGAAGCGAAAAGGCCACGCTGAGCGTGGCCTTCTTCATTTCAGGGCGTGTCTTCGATTCAGCGTCGCTTGAGCACGTGGATGAATTCGTCGCCGGCCGTGGTCTGCTCGACCAGCTCGTTGCCGGTTTGCCGCGCGAAGGCCTGGAAGTCGCGCGTCGAGCCGGGATCCGTCGCGACGACCTTCAACAGCTGGCCGCTTTCCATCTCCGCCAGGGCCTTCTTGGCCTTGAGGATGGGCAGCGGGCAGTTCAGGCCGCGGGTGTCGAGTTCCTTGTCAATGTCCATGAGGTCGTCCTTGCCGCCGATGACCGGGGCCGATGAAGCGGGATTCTAGTCAGCCGGCCGGTCAGCGACATTCAACCGGTTCAGGTGCGAGGCGCCATCCACTTCGGGTCGATGCCTCGTCCGCGCAGCCAGTCGGCCAGGGCCTGCCCGGTGCCGGCGGGCCAGCACTCAAGCTGCTCCGGCGGGGTCAAGGTGTACTCGACCAGCTCCGGCGACAGCGTGACCTCGCCGCGCGCGGGCACGTGATAAGCAATGAGGACCTGATTCTTCTTCTGGAAGTCGTAGACGCCGATCAGCGTCGCGCCCAGCGCCTCCAGCGAGGTTTCTTCCAGCACCTCGCGCCGGATGCCCTCTTCCGGTGATTCGCCGGCTTCCATGAAGCCGGTGATCAGGCCGAAGAACGGGCCCGGCCAGGCCGCGTTGCGCGCGAGCAAGACCTGACCCTCACGGTCGACGCACTCGACGACGGCAGCCAGCACCGGCGTGGGATTGTTCCAGTAGGTGAAGTCGCAGTTCGGGCAACGCAGCCGGGACTTGGGGCCGCCGTCTTCCGGCAGCTCGATCCATGCCAGTTCACTGGCGCATTGCGGGCAGAAGCGGAAGGTCATGCGGCGTGGGCGCTGGAGCGCCTGCGTGTCGTGGAGCGGCCATCATCCCCGATCGGGAGCGCGGCGTCAGGCCGGGAACACACCCGTCGAGAGATAACGGTCGCCGCGATCACACACCACGAACACGATCGTCGCGTTCGAGACCTGACGCGCGATCTGCATCGCGACCCAGCACGCGCCAGCGGCGGAGATGCCGCCGAACAGGCCTTCCTCGCGCGCCAGGCGGCGGGCCATGTCCTCGGCGTCGGACTGGCCGACCAGCACCAGTTCGTCGACGGTCTCCGGACGGTAGATCTTGGGCAGGTAGGCCGCGGGCCACTTGCGGATGCCGGGGATGCGTGAGCCTTCGGCCGGCTGCGCGCCGACGATGCGCACATCAGAGTTCTTCTCTTTCAGGAAGCGCGAGACGCCGGTGATCGTGCCGGTCGTCCCCATGGCGCTGACGAAGTGCGTGATCCGTCCGCCGGTGTCGCGCCAGATCTCCGGCCCGGTGGTCTCGTAATGGATCCGTGGGTTGTCGCTGTTGGCAAACTGGTCCAGCACCCGGCCCTTGCCATCCCGCTGCATCTGCTCGGCCAGATCGCGGGCGTACTCCATGCCGCCAGAACGCGGCGTCAGGATCAGCTCGGCACCGAAAGCCTTCATCGTCTGGGCACGTTCGATCGACAGGTCCTCCGGCATGATCAGCACCATGCGGTAACCGCGGATCGCAGCCGCCATCGCCAGCGCGATGCCCGTGTTGCCGGACGTCGCCTCGATCAGCGTGTCGCCGGGCTTGATCTCGCCGCGCTCCTCGGCACGCCGGATCATGCTGATGGCCGGACGGTCCTTCACCGATCCCGCCGGGTTGTTCCCTTCCAGCTTGGCCAGCAACACGTTGCCGCGCGCGGCGAGCTCGGGACCGAGCACCCGTTGCAGCCGTACCAGCGGCGTGTTGCCGATGACATCTTCCAGCGTCGGATAGTTCGTGGGATCGAAGGCGCTTGCATCACTCATGCCCGCGATTCTCTCAGCGGAGGCCAGGTCTTGCGTGGCATAATGGCTTTCTCATTTCGCGGCTCTCCGTTGCCTCCGCGGCAACGCTTCGGAGCTGCAAGGCGGGTCACGCCCAGTGACCTCGCGATCAGCAAGACCGTGCCGCCCGGATGGCGAAATCGGTAGACGCAGGGGACTCAAAATCCCCCGCCGCAAGGTGTGCCGGTTCGAGTCCGGCTCCGGGCACCACTCTTCAAGTGGTCAGGTCTTGGCAACTGATCTTCATCATTCCGCTTCTGTTCCGCGCCTCGTTCCGCGCTTCCCCCTCCTCCCATCAGGTCTACCGCGGCCGCGACTGTCGCTCGGCCCCGTTTTCGTCCTCTGCAGGCGGAATATCTGAGGATACTTGCTAGCTCAAACTAACTATGTCACCAGTCAATCTAGGCCGGTCGCGAGTTAATCATGACTAGCCCACGCCGGGATACGCCTACTGAAGCGCGTGCGTGGACCACAAATGCCGACATCGGCTCCCCACCCAACAATAGCAAACACTGGCAAATCAGCCGATCAGTCGCTCACGGAAATCAAATCCGGAGAATTTCCACGAGCGTTCAACGTTTCCCCGAGCGAACTCGTCCAACCTATTTATCTGGTGCCCTGACATGAATCTAATGCGTCCCATGGTTGATCGCCGCGGACGCAGCGTTCAACCGTTCCAGCAATCCGGACGTCCTCCGATGTCCGACACATTCGCGCCACGGCGCGGAGGAACTGAGACATGGACGCACGATTCATCCGGCACTGGCGACGCTCGACCGGCATCACCACGATCGCCTGGCTCCTGCTCGTCCACCCCGCCAGGGGTGCGGACCTTCCCGGATGCGATCTCCCGGACGACGCGTCCGCGCCACTGACGCTGACCGCCGCCGTCGACGCCGCGCTCTGCCGCAACGTCAAGACATCGACGGCCTGGCAAACCCTCCAGGCACGGACTGCCGAGGTCGGCATCGCCCATGCCGCGTCGTTGCCGGCCGTCAACGCCAGCCTCCTGGCGCAGAACAGCATCACCCGGACCCCGGGCGCGACGGATCCGACCAGCCGGATGCGAGGGCTTGGCGGATCCGTCGGCGTGAACTGGCGCTTGTTCGACTTCGGTGAGCGCGCAGCCAACCAATCCACGGCCGACAGACTGTTGGAAGCGGCGGTCGCCAGTCGTGACGACGCCGTGCGGAAGACAGTGGCCGAGACGGTCCAGGCCTACTACGCGGCCCTCCAGGCGCGAGCCACACTGGAAGCCCGCCAACAGGCCGCCCGCCAGGCGGCCCGCACCTTGGCGGCGGCGGAACGGCGCGAGGAACGAGGCGTCGCCGGCCGCAATGACACGCTGCAGGCGGAGACCGCCCTGGCCCGCGCTCGACTGTCCCGTCAACGCGCCCAGGCAGATGTCGACAAGGCCTTCTCATCGCTCGGCTACGTGATCGGCACACCGGTCGGCACGGCGCTGACCCTGCCGGTTCGAGTCTCATCCGACGACAGCACGCCGATGCCCGACCTGGCCGCGCTGATGGACGACGCCCGCATGCATCACCCGGCCATCCTGGCCGCCCGGGCGCAACGAGATGCCGACGCTCGCAAGGTGTCCGCCACCCTGTCCCAGGGCCGGCCCACCGTCGATGTCAGCCTGTCCCATCAGCGGAACGGATCATCGAATCAGGCCCCGTCCAGCGGACGCTCCAGCACGATCTCGGCCGGATTCACCGTGAATATTCCGATATTCGACGGGTATTCAAATAAATACCAAGTCCAGCGCGCTCGTGCCCAGGCAGAGGTCTCCGAGGCCCAGGTCATCGATGCCGAGCAGCAGGTATTGAGTGAACTTGTCAAAACGGTCTCGGATGTCCATTCCTCACGGGCGTCGATGGATTCCTCGAAGCAACTGCTCGACACCGCCTCGGCGGCCCTGGAGTCGGCGGGAAACCGTTATCAACGCGGCGTCGGCGACATCCTCGAGTTGATCAACGCTCAAAACGCGCTCGCCGACGCCCTGGAATCCCAGGCGCAATGTGAATCGCTGTGGCATGCGGCGCGTCTGAAATTGTTGGCTGATATCGGTCAATGGCAAGGCGATAGCGAGGCGAAACCCCTCCGGTTGCGCTGACTCCGACGCGCACCGCACGACCGACGAACGGTCAGCCCACCCCTTTTCACTTCCGACCGGTCCCGCGACCGGTTGCTCCGAGCCCATCATGGACACGACGATCACGGACATCGCCCCCGACGTACCCAAGCCCGATACCGGACTCCATTGCCTGCTGGCGATCGCGTCGCTGCACGGTGTCGCGGCCGACGAGGCCCAGTTGCGCCATCGATTCGGGAATGACCCGTTCAACCGCCAGACGCTGCTCCTGGCCGCCCAGTCGCTGGGTCTGAAGGCCAAGGCCGTGCGCCAGGCCCCGGAACGCCTGCAGCAGGCGCCGCTGCCGGCGATCGCCAAGGACAAGCGCACCGGCGACTACCTGGTCGTGGCGCAGTACCGCCAGCAGGAGGGGCAGCCGCCGCAGTTGCTGATCCAGTATCCCGGCCAGGCGCCGAGGGTCCTGTCGGTCGAGGACTTCCTCGCCCGCTGGACCGGCACGCTGATCTATTTCGCCAGCAAGGCGAGCTTCGCGGGCGACATGGCGAAGTTCGACTTCACCTGGTTCATCCCGGCCATCGTCCGCTACCGCCGCATCCTGACGGAGATTCTGGCGATCTCGCTGGTGATCCAGCTCATCGGCCTGGTCACGCCGATGTTCTTCCAGGTGGTCATGGACAAGGTCCTGGTCAACCACGCCATGCGCACGCTGGACGTGGTCGCGGTCGGACTGATCGCCGCCACCGTCTTCGAAGTGGTGCTCACCGGCATCCGGTCCTGGGTCTTCTCGCACACCAGCAACAAGCTCGACGTCGAACTGGGCGCGCGACTCTTCCGCCATCTGGTCGCGCTGCCGCTGGCCTACTTCCAGGCCCGCCGGGTCGGCGACTCGGTGGCTCGCATCCGTGAACTGGAGAACATCCGGTCCTTCCTCACCGGCAACGCGCTGACGCTGGTGCTGGACCTGCTGTTCTCGGTGGTCTTCTTCGGCGTGATGCTGTGGTACAGCCCGACCCTGACGCTGATCGTCGCGCTGTCGATCCCGCTGTACCTGATCCTGTCCGTGGCCGTGACGCCGGTGATGCGTGCGCGGCTGGACGTCAAGTTCAACAAGGGTTCGGAGAACCAGTCGTTCCTGGTCGAGACCATCAGCGGCATCGACACGGTGAAGGCCATGGCCGTGGAACCGCGCTGGATCCAGAAGTGGGAACAGCAGCTGGCCGGCTACGTCACGGCGGGACAGTCCGTCAACAACGTCGCCACGATCGCCAGCAGCGGTGTGACCTTGATCAGCAAGCTGGTCAGCGCGGCCATCATGTGGGCCGGCGCGATGCTGGTCATCGACCGCAAGCTGAGTGTGGGCGAGCTGGTCGCCTTCAACATGCTCGCCGGCCAGGTCTCCAGCCCGATCCTGCGGCTGGCCCAGCTCTGGAACGACTTCCAGCAGATCGGCATCTCGGTGGCCCGCCTGGGCGACGTGCTGAACGCACAGCCGGAGATCGCCGGCGCGAAGACCCGGCTCCCACGGCTGCAGGGCGCCATCGAGTTCGACAGCGTCGCGTTCCGCTACAAACCCGACGCGGCGGACGTGCTGCGCGGCGTCAGCCTCAAGGTCGAGCCGGGCCAGGTGATCGGCATCGTCGGCCGGTCGGGATCGGGCAAGAGCACGCTGACCCGGCTGGTCCAACGGCTGTACGTGCCCAACCGCGGCCGCGTGCTGATCGACGGCCAGGACATCTCCGTCGTCGACACCGCCTCGCTGCGACGCCAGGTCGGCGTCGTGCTGCAGGACAACGTGCTGTTCAACCGGTCGATCCGCGAGAACATCGCCCTGATCGATCCCACGCTGCCCATCGAGGCGGTCATCCGCGCCGCCAAGCTGGCGGGCGCCCACGACTTCATCTGCGGGCTGTCCGACGGCTACGACACGATGGTCGGCGAGCACGGCACCGGCCTATCCGGCGGCCAGCGTCAACGCATCGCGATCGCCCGCGCGCTTATCGGCAACCCGCGCGTGCTGATCTTCGACGAGGCGACCAGCGCGCTGGACTACGAGTCCGAGAAGATCATCCAGGACAACATGCGCGCCATCTGCGAAGGCCGCACCGTCCTGATCATCGCCCACCGTCTCTCGGCGGTCCGGGACGCCGACCGCATCGTGGTCATGGAGCGCGGCGAGATCGCCGAGTTCGGCACTCACCAGGAGCTGCTGGCCGACCCGCAGGGCATCTACACCCATCTGAATGCGCTGCAGCACGGCGCCCGTGAGGTGACCGCATGAGCACGCTCCATCGACTCGGGGCCGCCGCCGACCTGATCGGCCGCTACGCCACCGTCATCCGCGAATCCTGGCGCCACGAGACCGCCGACAAGACCCCGCGCCGGACGGCGCGTGAAGCCGAGTTCCTGCCCGCCGCGCTCGCGCTGCAGGCCAGCCCGGTGTCGCCGGCCGGCCGATGGGTGGCCCGCATCCTGATGCTGATCGTCGTGTCGGCGCTGGCGTGGTCCTTCTTCAGCCAGGTCGACATCGTGACCGTCGGCCAGGGGAAGGTCGCCGTCAACGGCGAGACCAAGACGATCTCTTCCACGCAGGTCGCCAGCGTGCGCGCGTTGCACGTCACTGAGAACCAGCAGGTGCGGGCCGGGCAGCTGCTGATCGAGCTGGACAACCGCGAGGTCGACAGCGAACTGGACAAGGCCGAAGGCGAACGCCAGGCCGCTGCAGTACAGGTGGCCGTCCAGACCGCGCTGATCGAGGCGCTGAATGCGGGCCGCGCGCCGCGACTGCCGTCGCTGCACGAGTTGTCCGTGGAACGACGGCAGGCGGCGGAGCAATACCTGTCCAGTGCCTGGAACGACTACGCCGCCCGCCGTGATCACCTGACGACGGACATCGCGCGATTCACGGGCGCGCTGCCGATCGCGATCGACCGCGAACGGGAATACGCGGAACTGGCCCGGACGAAGGATGTGGCACAGGACGCTTTCCTGCAGAGAAAGATGACCCGCATCGAACTGGAAGGTCAGCTCTCCCAGGCCCGCAGCCAATTGCGCGAACTGACGGCCACCACCCGCAAGCAGGCGGACGACCGCCTGGCCGAGGCCACCCGCGTCACGCAGGCGTCGCAGCAGGACGTGATCAAGGCCGCCGCTCGCCAGTCGCTGCTGCAGCTGCGTTCACCGGTCGACGGCACCGTCCAGCAACTGACGGCGCACACCGTCGGCGCGGCGATCCCGGCCGCGCAGCCGCTGATGCAGGTCGTGCCCCTGAACAGCCACCTGCAGTTCGAGGCGTTCATCGAGAACCGCGACGTCGGCTTCGTGCGCGAAGGCCAGGAGGTCGCCGTGAAGGTCGATGCCTTCGACTACACCCGCTACGGCACGCTGCGCGGACGCGTCACGCATGTCTCGCGTGACGCGGTGCAGGACGAGAAACGCGGGCCGATCTACGCCGTCACGGTGAGTCTCCAGGAGACCACCCTCGACGTCGAGGGCCGGCACCTGCCGATCGGCCCGGGGATGTCGGGGACGGTGGACATCCGCACCGGCACGCGCCGCGTCATCGACTACCTGCTGTCGCCGCTGATCCAGCACCGGAGCGAAAGCCTGCGGGAGCGCTGAGCGCCGCGGCCGATCTTCACCCCGCCCCATCCGCGTGGCCGGATCCCTGAGCCACATCCCCGGTTCGTTCCGATCGGAACGCCTCTCACCCACCCTTGCCATCCACCATGACCGACCTCACCAAGCCCAACGCCTTGAGCCAAGCCGCATTCAGCGCGCTGACCGCAGAACAGATCCAACAGATTCCGACGGCATCCCTCGCGTCGCTCGACCAGACCCACTACCAATACCTCACCAGCAGCCAGGTCGCCGCGATGACCGCGGCACAGATCACCGCTTTGAAACATCCGGAATGGCTGGCGCCCGCCGCGGTCGGCGGGCTCACCGCGCAGCAGGTGTCGGCGATCGCGCCGACGGCGTGGAGCAAGATGTCGCCGGCCTGGATGAACGGCCTGTCGACCAGTGCGTTCTCCGCCGTGCCCGCCGCGGGG